>NZ_JBWKTL010000001.1:1982500-7036115 GCF_059420305.1 Mesorhizobium sp. GW821-FHT04C10
ATACATAGGGGTAAAGTGGCGAACGCGGGGAACTGAAACATCTAAGTACCCGTAGGAAAGGACATCAACCGAGACTCCGGAAGTAGTGGCGAGCGAACCCGGACCAGGCCAGTGGCGATTGAGAGACAAGCGGAACCTTCTGGAAAGTAGGGCCATAGTGGGTGACAGCCCCGTACGCGTAATGCAATCAATCGTCCTCGAGTAAGGCGGGACACGTGAAATCCTGTCTGAAATTGGGGGGACCACCCTCCAAGCCTAAGTACTCGTGCATGACCGATAGCGAACTAGTACCGTGAGGGAAAGGTGAAAAGCACCCCGACAAGGGGAGTGAAAGAGTACCTGAAACCGATTGCCTACAAACAGTGGGAGCCCGCAAGGGTGACCACGTACCTTTTGTATAATGGGTCAGCGACTTAGTGTGACGAGCAAGCTTAAACCGCTAGGTGTAGGCGCAGCGAAAGCGAGTCTGAACAGGGCGTTCAGTTCGTCGCATTAGACCCGAAACCGAGTGATCTAGCCATGAGCAGGTTGAAGGTAAGGTAACACTTACTGGAGGACCGAACCCATAACTGTTGCAATAGTTCGGGATGACTTGTGGCTAGGGGTGAAAGGCCAATCAAACTCGGAAATAGCTGGTTCTCCGCGAAATCTATTTAGGTAGAGCGTCGACCGAATACCCCAGGGGGTAGAGCACTGGATGGGCTAGGGGTCCTCACCGGATTACCAAACCTAACCAAACTCCGAATACCTGGGAGTACTAGTCGGCAGACACACGGCGGGTGCTAACGTCCGTCGTGAAAAGGGAAACAACCCTGACCTACAGCTAAGGTCCCCAAGTTATGGCTAAGTGGGAAAGGATGTGAGGATCCCAAAACAACCAGGATGTTGGCTTAGAAGCAGCCATCATTTAAAGAAAGCGTAACAGCTCACTGGTCTAAATAAGGGTCTTTGCGCCGAAAATGTAACGGGGCTAAAGCCATACACCGAAGCTTAGGGTTCGTAGCAATACGAGCGGTAGCGGAGCGTTCTGTAAGCTGATGAAGCCATACCCGTGAGGGGTGGTGGAGGTATCAGAAGTGCGAATGCTGACATGAGTAACGTAAGGGGAGTGAGAGACTCCCCCGCCGAAAGACCAAGGGTTCCTGCTTAAAGCTAATCTGAGCAGGGTTAGCCGGCCCCTAAGACGAGGCGGAAACGCGTAGTCGATGGGAACCACGTTAATATTCGTGGGCTTGGAGGTAGTGACGGATCATTGAGGTAGTCCAATCTTATCGGATTGAACGGGCTGCTGCGTGGTTCCAGGAAATAGCTCCTCCTTATAAACCGTACCCGAAACCGACACTGGTGGTCTGGTAGAGTATACCAAGGCGCTTGAGAGAACTATGCTGAAGGAACTCGGCAAATTGCACGCGTAACTTCGGAAGAAGCGTGACCCTTTTCTACGCAAGTAGAGGAGGGTGGCACAGACCAGGGGGTAGCGACTGTTTATCAAAAACACAGGGCTCTGCGAAGTCGCAAGACGACGTATAGGGTCTGACGCCTGCCCGGTGCTGGAAGGTTAAGAGGAGGGGTGCAAGCTCTGAATCGAAGCCCCAGTAAACGGCGGCCGTAACTATAACGGTCCTAAGGTAGCGAAATTCCTTGTCGGGTAAGTTCCGACCTGCACGAATGGCGTAACGACTTCCCCGCTGTCTCCAGCATAGACTCAGTGAAATTGAATTCCCCGTGAAGATGCGGGGTTCCTGCGGTTAGACGGAAAGACCCCGTGCACCTTTACTATAGCTTTACATTGGCATTCGTAGTGGCATGTGTAGGATAGGTGGTAGGCTTTGAAACCTGGGCGCCAGCTCAGGTGGAGCCACCCTTGAAATACCACCCTTATTACTATGGATGTCTAACCGCGGCCCGTTATCCGGGTCCGGGACAATGTATGGTGGGTAGTTTGACTGGGGCGGTCGCCTCCTAAAGAGTAACGGAGGCGCGCGATGGTGGGCTCAGAACGGTCGGAAATCGTTCGCTGAGTGCAATGGCATAAGCCTGCCTGACTGCGAGACTGACAAGTCGAGCAGAGACGAAAGTCGGTCATAGTGATCCGGTGGTCCCGCGTGGAAGGGCCATCGCTCAACGGATAAAAGGTACGCCGGGGATAACAGGCTGATGACCCCCAAGAGTCCATATCGACGGGGTTGTTTGGCACCTCGATGTCGACTCATCGCATCCTGGGGCTGGAGCAGGTCCCAAGGGTATGGCTGTTCGCCATTTAAAGCGGTACGTGAGTTGGGTTCAGAACGTCGTGAGACAGTTCGGTCCCTATCTGCCGTGGGTGTAGGAATATTGAAAGGATCTGTCCCTAGTACGAGAGGACCGGGATGGACGGATCTCTGGTGGACCTGTTGTGGCGCCAGCCGCATAGCAGGGTAGCTATATCCGGACGGGATAACCGCTGAAGGCATCTAAGCGGGAAACCCACCTTAAAACGAGTATTCCCTGAGAACCGTGGAAGACGACCACGTTGATAGGCCGGGTGTGGAAGAGCGGCAACGCTTGAAGCTTACCGGTACTAATAGTTCGATCGGCTTGATCGTTCTCATTCCTTATGCTCATCGCTCCAATGGAGGATGACAGGCACATAAAGACCAGCGAACAGCCCCGAGAGGCACCCGACAGCTCCGCTGCCGACGCCTCTTCGTGCTCTTTGCTCAAAAGCTTCTCGAATAACGTGCGTTTTGCCGACCTGGTGGTTATGGCGGAGCGGCTGCACCCGATCCCATTCCGAACTCGGCCGTGAAACGCTCCAGCGCTGATGGTACTTCGTCTCAAGACGCGGGAGAGTAGGTCGCTGCCAGGTCTGCTAAACGCACGTTTTATGTGTCACATCGTACTTTCCAAAAATCGAAGCCGATTTTTGGGGCGACGTGATGAAATCTTCTCTCTACGAACAAGGCCCGCCAACGGGAAACACGGGCCGCGTAAGCGGCCCTTTCATTTGGTGAGCCATCTACCTATTTGTAGGCCATCCTATTCGTAGGTGTGCGCTTACGTCCAAAGCAAGCAAACGCTTGCTCGGATCAGCAAGCAAACGCTTGCTTAGTTCGGCAAGAAAACGCTTGCCTAGGTCAGCAAGCAAGCGCTTGCCTAGGGTTGACGCGGGGTGGAGCAGCCCGGTAGCTCGTCAGGCTCATAACCTGAAGGTCACAGGTTCAAATCCTGTCCCCGCAACCAAATACAAAAGAGCCCGCCATCGTGCGGGCTCTTTTGCATTTTGCCGTGGGGCCGGCCGATTTTAACCCGCCATCAGGGGCCCCAAGGAGGCAAAGCCGACGCCGCGGGACAGAAAACTCAAATTCTGCCCCAAAACCAACATCACAAACGGCCCGCCCGGCATCCCCGCCGGCGGGCCGTTTTGCTATCCGGATGAACCACAACACCCGAAATCAGCCCGCCTGGCTCACAGCCCGCGGGCCGTTCCCGTCTCGGAAGGCGGCCGCCGCCATCAATCCGCTCCCAGCATCCGGGGGCTCAGCCTCCGCTGACGCGGCCCGGCAAAGCCCAGACCCAAGCCAGTCCCAAACGCCCGGCCCAACGGCGAAGGCCGAATCAGAGCCGCCATCCAAAACCAGGCCCAGACGAATAATGCCGGTCAGGTTCCCTCCCTCCCGCCTTCACTGCGCCTATGACCAGAAAATCGACCCACCATAAAAATCCCAAACCAAGCATCCCCGACGGCGTCGGCATCGGCACGCTTCTCGCCTCGGGCAAGGGCGGAAAGCCGGCCTCAGCCGAGCCCGGCCGATGCCAATCGCATCAAGGCCTCACGGACGCCGACGCGGCGATAGGTTTCGGTGACGAGGCCGTCCCGTCTCAACTCTTGGCGGCGGCGTTCGACAAAGGCGCGTTCCTCGGCGGTCAAATCGTGCTCGCGCTTGCGAAGCCAGTCCTGGTAGGACGAGTCGAGTTCCTTGACCGGCTTGGCCGCCGTTGAAACAGAAGCCGGCCGGCTGTCGGTGTAGCGCGGTCGCAAGGCACTGTTGGGATTGTATTCGGTCCGCTTGTCGTTGCCAGAAATGACCAGGTCGGGATCCGGGACCCGGCCCGACGGACTGTAAACGAATGCCGAGGCAATGCGGTCCAGCGCGGCATCGACCTCCTTCGGCCGATGCACGACATCGCGCGGTGCGCGGTCGGGAACGGCCAGCCTCGTGATGCCGCGATCATTGATGGCGTCGAGTACCTCGCGATGATCGCGCGAGGTGATCACCTCACGCCGGGCCGGCCAGAAATCATATGGTGCATGCGCGCCATGACCCTTGCCGATGTGGAAGGCATAGATCTCCGGATAGACCGTGAGCTCGGTGCGGCGGCTTGGCTTGATGTCGTAGAAGGAGGTGATGGCGATCTGCAGCAGATGGGTGGCACCGATGCCGCCAAGCGCATCGTCGATCACCAGGCCGAACCGGTCATGCGGGTTCCAGTCCGGCAAGGCCTGCGCGATCGAAGCGGGCTTGCCGTCGATCTCGACGTCGAACATATCAGCCTTCAGCAATGTCACGACATGCATTGCGATCTCCGTCGTTTTGCGGCGATTCGTCAGGACGTCATCTGATCAGCAGCGCTTGCACTTGTCAGCCGGCATCCGGCTTGAACCGCTCGACCCGAGGCAAATCAGCCGGGCCCCGCGAGACTCCTTTCCCATCCGCTTCGGCATGGTTAATAGTGTCAATTTCGCGGAGGATCGATCATGGAACAAAGCCGGCTATCGAAGAAGGAGCGGCATGAGCTCATTCTGTCGGAAGTGCGGCGCTCGGCCTCCATCCGTATCTCCAGGCTCGCAATGCGCCTTGGTGTCGCCGGCGAAACGATTCGGCGCGATCTTATCGAGCTTGGCGACGCGGGATTGCTCAACCGGACCTATGGCGGCGCGACGATCTCGCTGGTGACATCCGAGCCTGTGATCGCCGAGCGCAGCCAGACCATGATCGAGGAGCGCGCCCGGATCGGGCGTGGCGTAGCCGGGCTGGTTGAGAAAGGCCAGATCGTGATGATCGACGGCGGCTCGACGACTTACGAGGCGGCGCGCAATCTCTCGCAGCTAAGGCGCGACCTGACCATCATCACCAACTCCATCGGTGTCGCCTCGGTGGCCGGCGCCAATCCAACCTTCCGGGTTATCCTGTGCCCCGGCACCTATGACAGCCGCGAAGCCAGCGTGCTCGGCGAGGACACTGTGGAATTCGTCAGGCGCTACAATGCCGATGTTGCGATCATCGGCGCCTCAAGCCTGTCCGTGGATGGGCCCAGCGACATGATCTCGGGGGCGGCCGCCGTGAAACGAGCAATGATTGCACGAGCGCTGTCGACAGCGCTTGTGGTGACCCATGACAAGTTCGGCCGCAACAGCCTCGAACGCGTCTGCGCAATCGGCGAGCTTTCCGACATCGTCACCGATCGTGAGCCGCAGCCGGCGCTGCGCGCCGTCATCGAAGCGGCTGGCACGGAACTCCACGTCCTGGGCGGCTGAACGGGACCGCCCGGCTATCTATGCGTCGCCAGCCATTTTGGCTCGCAGCCAGGCCGTGATCGCATCGAAGTCGATCGGTTTCGTGGTGTCGACGTTGAAGAGCGGCCCGCGCCGCAACGGCTCGGCGCGCTTGGCGAGCTCGATCAGTTCGGGAATATAGGCGGCACCGGGATGGCCGGCGGGGCGCTGGTCGAGTCGGGCGCCGTATCGCTCGGCAAGCACTTCGCCTGGCGCGTGGCACCATACTTCAACGGTCTGCCCGACACCGGCTTTTCGCAGATGATCCTCCAGAACCTCGCGTGGCTGGAAGCCGAACCAGGCGTCGACGATTACGGTGGTCCCGGCGGGAGCTTCGCCGACGACGGACCAGATCGCCTGGTAGCTGGCGCGGCCGAGCGTGCGGTTGAACAGGCGGTCGCCGCCGCCGAGCACTTCGAGAAACGGGTTCTTGATCGTGTCGAGCGCCAGCAAGGGCCAGCCCATGCGATCGGCGATGCCGCGCGAGACGGTGCTCTTGCCGCTGGCGGGGATTCCGTTGACGAGCACCGCGCGCTTGATCTGGCCGGACAGGGCCGAGGGGGCAACCGAAACGGCATGCGGCTCCCCCGCCAGGGCCTGCAGGCCGGCTCCGATCACACCGGCGTCATCACCGAGCTGCGCGGGTTCGACCTGGCATTGATACCAGGGCGCCAGCGCCGGTGCGCGGCCGAGCGCTAGGTGCGCCGCCCGGCCGAGGCCGCCGCCAAGCAGCACCAGGTCGGGATCGAGCACCGCAACGGCGGTGTCGATGGCGGCGCGCAGCGGCCTCGCCCAGGCATCCAGTACGCCGCGCGCGGTGGTGTCGCCCGCCGTATCGCGGGCAAAGAGCTGATCGACCGAAATGCCGGGGCCGAGCCCGGCGCGTGCAATGTGACGGCCGAGCGCCGTGCCCGAACTGGTGGTCTCGACGCAGCCGCGGCGGCCGCAGGCGCAGACCTCGCCATCGACGTCGACAGTGATGTGGCCAAGCTGCCCTGCCGTTGCCGAGCCACGCGTGATCCGCCGATCCTGGGCGACAGCGCCGCCAATGCCGGTGCCGATAGTGAACATGACAATGTTGCCGTGACCACGCCCGGCGCCGAGCGCCATCTCGGCGGCCAGCGCCATGTTGCAGTCATTGTCGATGACGACAGGCTTGCCCGTCATGTCTTCCAGGCGCCGCGCCAGTGCAACCGAGGCGAGGTTGACATAGCCGCCTGACAGGACCGCGCCGCGCCGCGCGTCGACGCGGCCGGGAACACCGACGCCGATGGCCTTCACATCAGGCGTGTCGAGAAGGCGCACCATGTCGGCGATGCGGCCGAGCACCAGCTCGGGGTCGGGCGCGCTCTTTTCGGAAACGCGCTTGAGGATCTCACCGGTCTCGGCGATGCGGGCGGCACGCAGATTGGTGCCGCCGATGTCGATTCCTATGCTGAGAGGCATGGCGTCCTGCATTTGTTTTCACGCAATTCCGGACGCAAACCGCTTCACACTTTTGCTGGAATAGCTCTAGTCCAAATTCGACTATCAGGCAGCGGCTTTTTGCCGGTAGTGCCCGATCACGGCCTGGATCTCACGCAATCGCGGCACCGCGATGGTCTTAAGCCTTTCGCGCTGGATGTCACGGTCGAGCGAGATGCAGTCCTTCCAAAGCGAGCGGCCGGCGATGACGCCCGAGGCGCCGTTCTGCATGGCGATCTCGACCTGGCCGAGGAAGGTGGCGTGGTTGACGCCGGCCGAAAGCACGGCCCAAGGCACCTCACCGGCCATTTTGGTGATGTTGGCGCAAGCTTGCGGCGTTCCGGGGTAGGGAAGCTTCAGCACCTTGGCGCCGCAGTCGAGCGAAATCCTGGTGCCTTCCTCGACCAGCCACGGTGTCTTGGCCGCATAGTCCTCGGGGCTTTCGCCTTCGAGCTGATAGGTCAGGAACTCGACGACCAGCAGCAGGTCTTCCTGCCCGAAATCGGCGATGCACTGGCGCAGGATGGCGATGTTGTGCTCGTTGGCTTCAGGCTTGTCGGCCCGCAGATACACCATGATCTTGCCGCCCGTGCCGCCGAGTGCGCGGACACGGCGCGCGTCGATGTCTGGAACCAGGCGCGACAGACGGTAACCCTCGGGCGAGACGTCGAAACCGGAAGCGTCGAGGCCGATGAGAAGCGCCGTATCGCGGTTCAGCACACCCTCGTCGACAATGCGCGGCACCGCGCAGAGCGGGTCGAGCAGCACGCAGGATGCGGCACTGGCGAGGTAGCGCGTGATATCCGCCTTGGTGTCGCCAAGCATGTCGTTGGTGATCCTGGCCTGTTCGGCCGGGTCGGACGCCAGCAAGGTCCGCATGCCGCCGCGCTGGTCGCAGGCTATGGCCACCATGGCCCCGTCCTTGCCGCATATCTGCTGATAGCCGCGCAGTTCCGCGGTGGTCATCTTCGTCATGGTCTCAATCCGATGTTGGCGCTCTCTCACGAAGGGCGCGGATCCGTGAAAACAAGAATATTCGGTTCTGCCCGCCTTGCCGGCAGACAGGGAGATTTGCCGAGGTGCTGCGCCATCCGCCCTCGCGAACGACGCCTCGCCGGCCTTGTGACCAGGGATCGGCGGCAAGTTGCGAGTTGGCTGGATTTGCGCGATAACTCCCGTCGGCGTATGTGTGTGTAACACGTTGCTGAAAGGAATTGCAAGCTGTCTGTTTCTCCCATCCAGGATGCCACCCCATCGCGGACGATGCTGCACACGGTGGCCAAGCTGCATTACGTGGAGGAGATGTCGCAGGTCGACATCGCCCGGCAGCTCGGTGTCTCCACCGCGACGATTTCGCGTCTGCTGCAGCGGGCGCGGGCCGAGGGTATTGTCCGCATCGAGGTTCTCGACCTTGCGACACCGGAGGACATCACAAGGCAGCTGGTCGACGGCTTGAAATTGCGGGATGCCGCGGTGGTGGAGACGCCGGCGGCGGGTACGCTGGCGGCGCTCGCGGCGCCGCTTGGCGGTCTGCTCAGGCAGGCGCAACTGGTGGCGGGCTCCGTCGTCGCCATCGGCTGGGGACGCGCGGTGCGCGAGGTCATCCGGGCCGGCCTGCCGCGCATGCCGGGCGTGCTGACCGTGGCCGCCACCGGCGGCATGCAGCAGCAGGCGGCGCATTTTCAGGTCAACGAATTCGTGCGACTCGCCGCCGAGGAGTTCGGCGGCACACCGCATTTCATCCATGCGCCTTATCTGCCGTCCACCGAATTGCGAGAGGTCTTCCTGCGCGACACCGCCATTCGCGATGCCGTCGCTTTGTGGGAGAGGACCGATGTCGCGATCGTTGGCATCGGCTTGCCGCACGCCATCAATGCCCCGGAGGCAAGTGCCGCCACGCCCAGTGAGCAGGCGCTCGTTCATGCGGCCGGCGACGTGCTTCGCCATTATTTTGATGCCGAGGGCACGCTGATCGCTTGGGAAGGGGAGAGCCGGATGATCGCAATGTCGCCGGCGCAGCTGCGAGCCGTGCCGCTGGTCATCGGCGTTGCCGCATCGCCGGAGAAGGCGACGGCGATCATTGCCGCCGTTCGCGCCGGACTCATCAACACGCTGGTGACGGATACCAAGACCGCGCAGGCCATTCTGGCCACCCTCTCGCAGACATAGACCGGCGGCAATAGCGCGTTGACGCTGCCCTTCTGGAGGTGGCTCCAGGGCGCTGCCGCGAAATAGGTTGTGTCGCCGAAGGCGCGGAGCAATAGTTGGCCGGGGCTCCACGGAGCGGTCAGATGTTGGACTGTGTGAATATCCCGGCGCTGCAAGCTCGGAAAAACCGGGTTGCAATTTATTTCTGCAAAGTATTACAAGTTCGAACGCCCGCTGGCAAAGCGTGGCGCGGGGCACAGTTTGTCGGACCTCTCGGAGGCAGAGGACGGGGCTGTGGCCCAGTGCGCCGGTCGGCTGACCGGCCGACATGTTGACTGGAGGGCGCTTGGGAGGAGCTGCCCGCGAAAGGCAAACAGGCGTTCACGGCCGTTGGCATCCGTCTCTGCACGGATGACGGCCATTCCAATGTCACTCGCAACGGCAGATCTGCCAATAATGAGGAGGATGTCATGAAGAAGATCGTTGCCGCGCTCGCGGCGCTCGCCGTCAGCGCGACGGTGTTGATCGCGCCCGCGCAGGCGCAGGACAAGAAATACACCATCGCGCTCATTCCGGGCCTCACCACCGACGGCTTCTACATCACCATGCGCAAGGGTGCCCAGGCAGCGGCTGACGCGCTCGGCGTGAACCTGGTTTTCCAGGGAGCTTCGGACTTCAACCCGGTCACACAGGTGCCGGTGCTTGACGCGGTCATCGCCAAGAAGCCGGACGCGATCCTGATCGCACCGACCGACAAGGTCCAGTTGGTCGAGCCGTTGCGCAAGGCCAATGATGCCGGCATTCCGGTCATCACCGTCGACACCTTCATCGGCAGCGGTGTCTACCAGACCGGTGCCGGCGATGCCGATTTCCCGCTGTCCTACATCGCCTCGGACAATGTTCTCGGCGGCGAGATCGCGGCGCGCGCGCTGGCAACCGCCATTGGCGACAAGGGCAAGGTCTATGTCTCGAACGTCAAGCCTGGCGTCTCGACCACCGACCAGCGCGAGGAGGGCTTCAAGAAGGAGATGGCAAATCATCCCGGCATCACCGTGCTGGAGACCCAGTTCAATGACGACGACGCCAACAAGGCGGCTTCGCAGCTGCAGGCGGTGTTCGCGCGCAATCCCGACCTGGTCGGCGTGTTCGGCGCCAATCTGTTCTCGGCGCTGGGTGCCGCCAATGGCGTCAAGCAGGCCGGCCAGACGGGCACCGTCAAGGTGGTTGCCTTCGATGCTCCGACCAGCATCGTCGACAACATCAACACCGGCCTGGTCGACGTGGCGATTGCCCAGCATCCCGCCGAGATCGGTTATTATGGCGTTGTCTCGGCCTACGCCCACCTGACCGGCCACTCGATCCCGGTCACGATCGGCACCGGCTTCACGATCATGAACAAGTCCAACATCGCGGACCCGAACATCTCGAAGTATCTCTACTCCGAGTAAGTCCAGACGTGCTTGGCTCCTCCCGCTCAACGGGAGGAGCCTGTGCCGGTCCTCGCCAGAGGCGGGACCTGTTTGAAGGCAGCCGCACCGCGGAGTATCCATGACCTCGACATCACCAGCCCAACCGGCCGAGAAGCATGTCGCCCCTCAGGCCGACCACGGCGATCCGGCCAGAAGCCTGATCGGACGTATCGCCGAAGCGCGCGCCTGGCTGTTCCTCGCCGGCCTGATCGTCTGTTTCGAGATCTGGTCGAGGCTCGCCTTCGGTGTGACCTTCGTCCTCAATCCGTTCAACCTGCAGTCCATCGCGATATTCGCCGTGGCGCCGCTGCTGCTGGCGACCGGGCAGACCTTTGTCATCATTTCGGGCGGTATCGACCTGTCGCTCGGCTTCATCATGGGGCTTGCCGCCGTCGTCGCCGCGCACGCCACCAACATGGCGGGTGCTGCCATCCCCTTGCCGCTGGCCATGCTGGCGGGCATCCTCGCCGCGGTCATCGTTGCCGGCGTGCCCGGCGTCATCAACGGCCTGCTCATCTCGCGCCTCAGGGTGCCGCCCTTCATCGGCACGCTCGGCATGTTCGGCGTCGCGCGCGGTGCTGCGTTCCTGCTTGCCGGCGGCACGACCGTGCCGGTGCAGAATTCCTGGTTCGCGCTGCTCGGCAACGGCAAGGTCCTTGGCGTGCCCTATCTGGTGCTGATCACCGCTATCTTCGTCGTCGTGATGCACTATCTGCTCAGCCAGACCCGGTTCGGCCAGCACAATTATGCCATCGGCGCCAATGTGCAGGCGGCGCGTCGCTCCGGTATCGATATCAGGGGCCACATATTGCGGCTCTATGTGCTGTCGGCAATGTGTGCCGGCCTTGGCGGCGCGCTCTATGCCGCGCGCTTCACGGCGGGTGCGGCGCAAGCCGGCGAGCCCTTGCTGCTCGACAGCGTCGCGGCGGTGGTGATCGGCGGCGCCAGCCTGTTCGGCGGTTCCGGCACCATCTTCGGCACGGTCGCCGGCGCGCTGGTAATCGCGGTCATCCAGTACGGGCTGGTCTTCGTCAATGTCGAGCCGTTCTGGCAGTTCATCGCCGTCGGCGTCGTCATCATCATTTCCGTCCTTATCGACCAGGCGCAACGCCGGTTCAGTGGAGCCCGTCAGGATGAATAGCAGCAACCAGACCACGCCCCTGCTGGAGGTTCGAAACCTGTCCAAGCACTTCGGCGCCGTGCGCGCGCTCAACGACTTCTCCATGGCCGTGCGACCGGGCGAAGTGGTGGCGCTGGCCGGTGACAACGGTGCCGGCAAGACGACGCTGATCAAGGCGATATCGGGGGTGTTCCAGCCGACGGGCGGCGAAATCCTGCTCAGGGGCCAGCCGGTGACGTTCGCGACGCCGCAAGAGGCGCGCGAAAAGGGCATCGAGACGATCTACCAGGATCTCGCGCTCGCCGATAATCTGTCGATCGGCGCCAACATATTCCTCGGCCGCGAACCGATGCGCAAGGCGTTCGGCTTCCTGCCGGTGCTAGACCGCAAGGCCATGGCCGAGGCGGCCAAGGCGACGATGGGCCGGCTGGACTTCCATGTCAGCCGGCTCGAGGCCCCGGTCAGCAACTTCTCCGGCGGCCAGCGCCAGGCCGTCGCCATCGGCCGCGCCGTCTACTGGGATGCACAGATCCTGATCATGGACGAGCCGACCGCCGCGCTTGGCGTGCCGGAGCAGCGCAAGGTCATTTCGCTGATCCACCAGCTCAAGGCGCAAGGGCGCGGCGTGATCTTCATCTCGCATAATCTGCAGGACATCTTTGCGGCCTCGGATCGCATCGTCGTGCTGCGGCGCGGCGTCCAGGCCGGTGAGCGCAAGATCTCCGAGACCAATCATGACGAAGTCGTCAAACTGATGGTTGGCGGCTAAGGTGGATTGATATTCAGGTGATGCCGGTCTGCAAACGACGGCCTCCTGCGCTTCCGGTGCTCGCGTACTTTAAGTACGCTCCGCTCCGGTTCTCGGAAGCCATCGTTTTCGACTCGGCCTGACCTGAATCTCAACACACCTTAGACCGTCGATTGCTTAGGCGGCATCGCGGTTGGTCAATGCGATGTGGCAGCAGCCGGAGCCGTGGCCCGGCGTCCAGGTGACGTTGTCGAAGCGCACGCCGGTCGCCTCGAACAGGCCACGGTCGAAGGCGCCGGCGATGCGGCAGAGCGTGGCGAGCTTTTCATCGCCGACGCCGGCCTCGACCCAGGCATCCTTCAGCGGGCAGCGTTTGACCTTGAAGGCGATGCGGTCATCGCCGCGCTCGACATCGGTCGGATACATCTGGCCGCCATCCGGGCTGACGGCCAGGAAGGCCTCGCCGATGGCGCGCGCATCATTGGCGCCGAAGCTGGCGAAGGCAGCCGCGGCCACTTCCTTGCCGCGCTGTTCGATGGCGCGGATCATGATCGCCTCCGCCTTCTCGGTGCCCAGCTCTCCGGTCAGTTCGTCGAGGAAGAGGCGGTAGAGATCGGCGCGGTTGCGGAAGGCGGAATCGAGTTCGCGCGACAGTTTCTCGGCTCTGGCTTCTGGGTCGGTCATGATGCGTCCTGTGTGGTTCTTTTGAGCCTTGGCGCAGCTGCCACCAACGCCTTGCCAATGGCCGATTGCGGTGCGTCGATGACGGCACGGGCGTCGCCGCTCTCGGCAATCCGCCCGGCATCGAGCAGGATGACGCGGTGGGCGACCGCGCGGACGACGCCGAGATCATGGGAAATGAAGAGATAGGCGATCCGTTCCTGTCTTTGCAGGTCAAGCAACAGGTCGAGGATCTGGCCGCGTATCGAAACGTCGAGTGCCGACACGGCCTCGTCGAGTACGATCAGCGATGGCTTCGTGGCGATGGCGCGGGCGATGGCTACACGCTGCCGCTGGCCGCCGGAAATTTCATGGATGGCGCGCGGCGCCAGATCGGCCGTCAGCCCGACACGCTCGAGCAAGGCAGCAATGCGGCGCGGGCGTTCAGTGCGAGAGGCGATACCATGGATGCGCAAGGGATCGTCGAGCACGCGCGCCACCGTGGCGCGCGGATTGAAGGCGGCAAGCGGATCCTGGAACACCATTTGCAGGCGAGCGCGGCGTGCTCTAAGCGCAGCGCCACTCAAGGCCAGGAAATCATCGCCTTCGAATTCGATGCGACCGGCGTCCGGTTCGATCAGGCGCAGCACCAGCCGCGCGATCGTCGACTTGCCGCTGCCGGAGGGGCCGGCCAGCGCCAATGTTTCGCCGGGCTCGATATGAAAAGAGACATCGTCGGCCGCAATGACGGTCTTGCCGCTGCGACGGTAGCGTTTGGTGAGATTGGACACCGAGAGCAAGCTCATCCGTGGAGCTCGCTTCGGTTCAGCAGCGGTTCGGCGTCGAGGCCGATATGGGCGTCGAGCAGCGCGCGGGTGTAGGGCTGGGCCGGCGCGCCGACAATCCGCGCCGCCGTGCCAAGCTCGACCAGCTGGCCGTGGCGGAAGACGGCGATGCGCTCGGCGAGATCTGCCGCCAGCGCGATGTCGTGGCTGATGAACAGCAGCGTCATGCCATCCTCGGCCACCAGCCTGCGGATCAAGTCGACGATCTCGGCCTGCACGATGGTGTCGAGCGCGCTGGTCGCTTCGTCGGCGATCAGCAGTTTCGGTTCGGCAGCGATCGCGGCGGCAATCGCCACGCGCTGCTTCTGGCCGCCGGAGAGTTGATGCGGAAAGGCATGCAGGGCCGAGTCCGGGTCGGGCAGGTGGACGCGCTGGAGCAAGGTCTTTGCCTTCGCGTATGCCTGAGGCCAGGTAAGGCCGAGATGAGTGCGGGCGACTTCGGCGATCTGTTTGCCGATGGTCATGACGGGGTCGAGGCTGGCGGAAGGGTCCTGAAAGACGAAGCCGATGTCGCGACCGAGGAGGGGAACTCCACCGCGAAGATGACGAAGTTGGCGCTCTACGGTGCCCAAGATTGGTTGTGTTCGCCAGAACCAATCGATCCGCCCTTCAACCCTGGCGCTCGCCGGCAAAAGCCCCGCAATCGCCAACGCCAGCGTGCTTTTCCCTGAACCGCTTTCGCCGATAATCGCCAGACGCTCGCCAGCCACAATATCGAAGCCGACGCCTTTCAGCGCTGCCACTTCGCGACCGTCGCGGCGGTAGGTCACCGTCAGGTCGCGGTTCGAAGCCAGCACGGTCACGACAGGCCTCTCCTGACCGCCGTCGTCTCGACGATGCCTTCGCCGGCGAGATAGACGCCGAGCACGGTGAGCACCAGGGCGATGCCCGGGACGATCGACAGGAAGGGCGCGGTGCGCAGAACCGCGCGGCCTTCGGCGATCATCCCGCCCCAGGTGACAAGGTTGGGATCGCCAAGGCCGAGAAACGACAAGGCCGCCTCGGTGAGGATGGCGGCGGCGACGATCACCGAGGACATCGCCAGCACCGGCGGCAAGGCGTTAGGCAGCACCTCGCGAAAGGCGATTTCGAGCGGGTGCATGCCGATGGCGCGCGCACTGGCGACATAATCGCGTTCGCGAATGGAGAGGACTTCGGCGCGGGCTATTCGAGCCGGTCCGGTCCAGGTGCCGAGCGCTATTGCCACAACGACAATGCCGAGCGACGGGCCGACGACGCTGACGAAGGCCAGCGCGAGCAGGAAGCTGGGTACTGTCTGGAAGGCATCGGTGATGCGCATCAGCACCTCGTCGGCGAGGCCGCCGGCAAAGCCGGCCAGCGTACCTATCACCGCGCCGATGGCGAGTGCCGCCGCCGCCGCTGCTAGGCCGACAACCAGGGAGGTGCGGGCGCCATGGAAAAGCTCCGCCAGCACGTCGCGGCCGAGCCGGTCGGTGCCGAGTGGCAGCGACCAATCCTGGAAAGGCGGCAGCAGCGCCGGGCCGGCGATGGCTTGCGGGTCACCTGGAAACAGCAGCGGCGCGATGAGCGCCATCGCAATCAGCGCGGCCAAGAGGATGGCGCCGGCGACGGCCTCGGGCGTGCGCAGAAAGCGGCGCAGCGGGTTCATGCGCTGGCCTCGCCGGCACCAACGCGCGGGTCGAGGAAGGCATAGGCGATGTCGACGAGAAGGTTGATGATGATGACCAGGACGGCGCTGGTGAGGATGATGCCGAGCAGCAGGGGCGTGTCGCGCGAAGCCACCGCTTCCTGCGCCAGCCGGCCGAGGCCGGGCACGGAAAAGACGCTCTCGATGACGACGCTGCCGCCGAGCATCTGCGCCGACTGCAGGCCAAGCATGGTGACCAGTGGCAGCAGCGCGTTGCGGGCGACGTGGGCGAGCACGATGCGGCGACGCGAAAGCCCCCTGGCGCGGGCGGCCAGCACGAAATCCTGGCGCCAGGCCTCGGCCATGCCGGCGCGCATCATGCGCAGGTAGAGCGCCAGATAGATGAAGCCAAGGGCGCAAACCGGCAAGACGAGATGGACGGCGATGTCGGCCGCACGGTCGAGGCCGGTCTTGTCCGAGGCGAGCGTCTCGATACCGCCGATCGGCAGCCAGCGCAGGTCGACGGCAAAGACCACGATCAGCACTAGGCCGAGCCAGAAACCCGGCACGGCATAGAGCGCCAGCGAACCGATCGACAGGAAGCGGTCGCGGGCGCTGCCGGGCCTGGCGCCGGCATAGATGCCGAGTGCCGAGCCGAGGCCGAAGGACAGCGCGGTGGCGCTGACCATCAACAGCAGCGTGTTGGGCAGGCGCTCGAGGATGACGTCGCGGATCGGCCTGGAGAAGGTCACCGACTGGCCGAGATCCAGATGCAGCAGCGCCCAGAGGTAGCTGGCCAGCCGCGTCAGTTCCGATTGGTCGAGGCCCCAGCGATGGCGCAGCAATTCGATCATGCCGGCGTCGCCGCCGGTCGAGACGATGTAGGCGTCGACCGCGTCGCCGGGTGCGGCCTCGAGCAAGAGGAAGGTGCCGATGACGACGATCAGCAGCACGAAGATGCTGCCGAGGAGGCGGCGGCGGATGAGGGTGAGGGCGCGGTTCATGGGAAAGCCGCACTCGGATTAAGCCATAAGGGTCGAGTTCTACGGCGCCCCCCTCTGTCCTGCCGGACATCTCCCCCACAAGGGGGGAGATCAGCTGTTGTCTCTGTCTTCGCTAATTTCCAACGCTGCAGGATTGAGCGAGGCGCAAAAACTGCCAATCTCCCCCCTTGTGGGGGAGATGTCCGGTAGGACAGAGGGGGGCGCGACGGAACTCTCACCGTGGAAGCTGAGCACCCGACTACACGATGCGCAAGCCTTGAGAGTACACTAGCCCGCCAGATACGTGTCCGCCCAGTTAGACACCGCCCAGCGCGGATTGTTGGCGATGTTGCCCACCGTGTCGCGGGCAACGCTGATGAAACTCCATTCGGCGACGTTGATCAGCGGCAGGTCGGCCGCCACCTCCTTCTGGAACTCCTTGTAGAGGTCGGTGCGGGCCGTGGTGTCGAGCGTTTCCGAGGCCTTGGTGATCAGCGCGTCGAGCGCATCGTTCTTGTAGCCACCCTGGTTGGAGAACGGCACGCCGTCGGGAATGCCGCTCTGCACCAGGATGGTGGTCGAGATCGCCGGGTCGCCGCGGAATACGGGCGGGCCGACGGCGAGGTCGAAGGCGTGGTCGGTGTAGACCGCCTTGATGTGCGCGGCGGAGTCGTTGTTGACCAGCTGCGCGTCGATACCGATGGCTGCCAGCGCCTGGCGCAGATAGTCGCCGAACTGCTTGGTCTCGTTGAAATAGGGCGCCGGCAAAAGTTTCAGCGTGAAGCGCTTGCCGTCCGGGCCTTTCTTGTAGCCAGCTTCGTCGAGCAGCGCGTTGGCCTTGGCAACGTCGAAGGCATAGATCGGCACATTGGCGGTGTAGAATTGCGGATCGTTCTTGGGCACCGGGCCGGTGGCTGTCGCGGCATAGCCGAGGAACACCGTCTTGACGACGAAATCCTTATCGATGGCATGCGCGATGGCCTGGCGCACTTTCAGATCGGCCAGTTCCTTGCGGCGATGGTTGATCTCGACGACGAGCTGATAGGTCAGCCCCTCATAGCCCTTGGAGATCACCTTCAGGCCCGGCACCTTGGAGATGCGGTCGAGGTCGGCCAGCGGCACTGCGGAAAAGGCGGCGAGCTGGATCTCTTCGGCTTCGAGCGCGCTCGCCGCCGACGTCCGGTCGGGCAGAACCTGGTAGATGATCTCGTCGAGATAGGGCTCGTCCTTGCCCCAGTAATCGGTGTTCTTGATCAGCCGGTAATACTGGCCGGCCTTGTAATCGCCGAATTTGAATGGGCCGGTGCCGATGGGGGCGGTGTTGGCCGGGTTGTCCTCGATCTTGCCGACTTCGTAGACGTGTTTCGGCACGACGCTCGACAGCGCCGGCAGCGCGTTGCGGATCAGCTGGAACGGCGTCGGCTTGGCGAATTTGAAGACGGCGGTGAAATCGTCCGGAGTGTCGACGGCCGCAAGGTCCTTGAACACGGTGCGGCCGAGATTCTGCAGCGGCTTCCAGATCTGCAGCGCCGAGAAGGCGACGTCGGCAGCGGTGAACGGCTTGCCGTCATGCCATTTGACGCCTTCGCGCAGTTTGAACGTCACTGAAAGTCCATCGGCGGAACCTTCCCAGCTCAGCGCCAGGCGTGGCGCGAGCCCGTCCTTGCCATCGAAGGAGGCTTCGGCCAGCGTTTCGACGATCTTGCTGGAGATGAAGAAGACGCCGTTCGAGGCGACGATCGCCGGGTTGAGGTTGCGCGGTTCGGAGTCCGCGGCCAATACCAGCCGTCCACCCTTCTTCGGCGTCTGCGCCCAGCCCAATGTCGGCATGGCCGTGGAAGCCAGAAGCATCGCCGAGCCGGCAAGCATCGTGCGTCTGGAAATCGTGGAACCTGGCATGATCGAACTCCGTCCTCTCCGCGACCCGACCGGGCGCGACAACACCCCTCGGATGCCGGCATCGGCATCCTTGCGGCGGCGATTATGAGCCTTGCCGAGGGTTTCGCCAGAGACGGAATTGGCGCATCCTTGCTTGGCTTTGAAATTTTCGTCCGCTGGACCAGTTTGAGAGAACGGGCTCAAGCCAAACAATCTGGTAGGACCAGATTTGGCGCATATGCGACAGATGACGAGTTGGTGACCGTTCAGAAGCGCCGGTCGCGTATTTCTGGCTAGACCAGAGTGGGCAAAATGGTGCAGATTTGATCCACCGCCAAGGGATATGGGCGAAACAGCATCGATCCCAGGCAAATTCAGGGAGAGAGACATGAACATTGCGCCGGGCAAGAATGCCGTCAGCAATATCCCTTTTGACCAGGCGAGGGTCGACCGGCTGATGGAGGAGGCCGGCATCGATGTGCTGCTCGCAACTTCCAAGCACAACACGCAGTACCTGCTGGGCGGCTACAAGTTCATCTTCTTCGCCGCCATGGATGCGATCGGCCACAGCCGTTACCTGCCCATCGTCGTCTACGAAAAGGGCGGTCCGGATCACGCCGCCTATATCGGCAACCGCATGGAGGGCGGCGAGCACCAGAACAACCCGTTCTGGACGCCGACGCTGCATGCCGCCTGTTGGGGCACGCTGGATGCCGCGAACCTGGCTGTCGAGCATGTCAGGAAGATCGGCAAGGATGGGGCGCGCATCGGCATCGAGCCGGGCTTCCTGCCGTCGGACGCCTATGCGCTGATCCGCAAGGCGCTGCCCGACGCCAAGCTGATCGATGCGACAACGATGCTGGAGAGCATGCGCGCCATCAAGACCGATGCGGAACTGGAGAAACTGCGCACCGCCTCCGAGCTGATCACCGATTCCATGCTGGCGACCATCGCCTGGGCGCGCGAAGGCACGACCAAGGCCGAGATGATCGAACATCTGCGGCGCGAGGAAACCAATCGCGGCGCGCATTTCGAATATTGCCTGCTGACCCTGGGCTCCAGCCACAACCGCGCGGCATCGCCGCAGGCGTGGAAAAAGGGTGAGGTGCTGTCGATCGATTCCGGTGGCAATTATCACGGCTATATCGGCGACCTCTGCCGCATGGGCACTCTGGGCGAGCCGGATGCCGAGCTGGAGGATCTCCTGGCCGAAGTCGAGACAGTGCAGCAGGCCGCCTTCTCGAAGGTGAGGGCGGGCACGCTGGGCGGCGACATGATTTCGCATGCCGAGGGCGTGCTGAAGTCATCGAAGGTCGCGGCCTACACGGATTTCTTCGCGCACGGCATGGGCCTGATCACGCATGAGGCGCCGTTCCTGATGACCAACCACCCGGTGGCCTATGAAGGCACCTACGCGGCCAAGCCGCTGGAGAAAAACATGGTGCTGTCGGTCGAGACGACCATGCTCCACCCGACGCGCGGCTTCATCAAGCTGGAGGATACGCTTGCGGTGACCGACAGCGGTTATGTGATGTTTGGCGATCGCGGGAGGGGGTGGAACAGGGGCGGGGTGGCTTAATTGTAGTACGCAAGAATTGCTATTTTCAGGCTCGGTATAACGACAAGCTCTCCGGACAGCTTTGTCGTGAAATACGAGCCAGGCATTTTTAACGCATCGGATATGGCTTTGTCCGTTTCGCGTGAATTGTTCATGCACTGCAAAGATAGCGAGAAAAAGCCCTCTGGGCCGACCCAGCCTTGTGGTACCGGCGTCTTCTGCCATTCCGCA
Source organism: Mesorhizobium sp. GW821-FHT04C10 (assembly GCF_059420305.1). Lineage (NCBI taxonomy): Bacteria > Pseudomonadati > Pseudomonadota > Alphaproteobacteria > Hyphomicrobiales > Phyllobacteriaceae > Mesorhizobium > Mesorhizobium sp. GW821-FHT04C10. Next base: position 2,002,750 of record NZ_JBWKTL010000001.1, read on the forward strand.
TAGCTGAAGTAGTAGGCGTTCCGATCCGTGGCCGGATAGCCCCTACCCTGACGGGCATTTTGGAAAAACGCTAACCCCTGTTGGCCAATTGCGGAAAGTGTTTCATCGGTCAGGTCGAAAATGACTCCGCCACATGCCTTCCCCAGAAGAAGCACTGCGTCGCTTCCCTGTGTGTTGACGCTATATGTCTGAATTTTGTCGGGTAGCGCTTTCGTATAAAAAGCATCCCTATAGTGATCCCAGGCAATCCAAATCGATAGCGCGCCCACTATCGGAATTATCACTAAGGACCGGCGCAAGAATACGTCCTTTTCTGAGCGGAAAGTCAGCTATCTCGTAGCCCATGGTTTCGCCTCGAAGCCGGATATTCGAAGGCGTTTATGTGCAAATTTCTACGATTTGGAAATCTATGCGCCCGCCGGGAGCAGCTTGAAATCCGGCAGCTCCCGTAAAACCAGCTCCGGCCCGGCCGGCGAGTAAACGACGAAGAGTTGCATCGGTTCGTCGCCGGTATTCAGCGTCGAGTGGAAACGGCTCTCAGGCACGTAGATGGTGCAGCCGGGGCCGACCTTGGCGACCACCGCATTGCCCTTTTCGTCCTCGACCATCTGTTCGCCATGGCCGGAGATGACGAAGATGATCTCCTCGGCGCCCGGATGGTTGTGGCGGGTGTGGCCCTTGCCGGAAGGCAGGTCGACGACGCCGCCGGAAAAGCGGGTCGCGCCATTCACTTCCGGCGCCACCGTCAGCGCCAGCCTGCCCCAGTCGAAGCCGAAGGCGCTGACGTCCTTCGGATAGACAAACACCTTGCTCTTGTCGGTCATCTCTCTCTCATCCCTTCTTTTTCTTCGTGGTCGCTTTGTCGCCGCCCAGTGTGACAGCCTTGAAATCGGCCGTCTGTCTGGCGATCGCGGCTTCCGCCGGCAGCCGTTCCATCGAACTCGCGCCGTAGAAGCCATGCAGGCCCTTGGCGCGAGACAGAATGTAGCGGGCGTCATCCGGCATCGAGATCGGGCCGCCATGGCAAAGCAGGATGACATCCTTGCGTACCGAGCGTGCCGCCTCGGCGATGGCGTCGATCGCGACCACGCAGTCGTCGAGCGACTTGGCCGAGGTGGCGCCGATCGAGCCGCCCGTCGTCACGCCCATATGGGCAACCACGATGTCGGCGCCGGCCTTGGTCATGGCGCGCGCCTCGTCGGGGTTGAAGACATAGGGCGTGGTCAAGAGGTCAAGCTTGTGCGCCTCGGCGATCATGTCGACCTCGAGCCCGAAGCCCATGCCGGTTTCCTCGAAACTCTGCCGCATGGTGCCGTCGAACAGGCCGATGGTCGGGAAATTCTGCACGCCGGAAAAGCCCATCGTCTTCAGTTCGGCCAGCAGCAGCGGCATGATGACGAAGGGGTCGGTGCCGTTGACGCCGGCCAGCACCGGCGTCTTCTTGACCACCGGCAGCACCTCATAGGCCATTTCCTTGACGATCTCGTTGGCGTTGCCATAGGCGAGCAGGCCGGCGGCGGAGCCACGGCCGGCCATGCGATAGCGGCCGGAATTGTAGATGATGATAAGGTCGATGCCGCCGGCCTCCTCGGCCTTGGCCGACAGGCCGGTGCCGGCCCCGCCGCCGACGATCGGCACGCCCTTGTCGATCATTCCACGGAATTTCTTCAGTATGTCCTTGCGCGGTATTGCGGGCATTTCTTGGAACCTCAGTGTCTGGCTATTTCGAGAAAAGCCGCGACCGCGGCCCTGGCGAATTCGGGGTCGTTGATGTGCAATGGCAAGCGCGTGACGCGACGGTTGGCACTTGGCTTGATCGAGCGCTCGATGGCTTCGAACAGGGCGGCGTCGGCTTCTCGATCGAAGAAGGCGCCACCTTCGATGTCGAGTGCCGAGACGCCTTTTTCAGGAATGAGAAAATGCACCGATCCCTCGCAGAGGGCGAGCCTGGTGCCGATCCACTCGCCGATCGCGCGGCATTCGTCCGCGCTTGTGCGCATCAGCGTGACGTTGGGATTGTGCTCGTAGAACAGCCGGCCGCGATAGCGTTCCGGTATGGTCGACGGCGCCCAGAAGTTGACCATGTCGAGCGCGCCGACCGAACCGATGTAGGGTAGCTTGCCGCGGGCAATCGCGCCGAAGCGATCCTCCGTTGCCGGCAGCACTCCGCCGAATAGGAGATCGCAGACCTCGGTGGTGGTGATGTCCAGGACGCCGGACAGCAGGCCGCTGTCGGCCAGCTTCTCCATGCTGCGGCCGCCGGTGCCGGTGGCGTGGAAGACCATGCAGTCATATCCGGAGCGGAGCTGGTCGGCGATCGCCGTCACGCAAGGCGTGGTGACGCCGAACATGGTGAGCCCGATCGACGGCTTGCCGTCGGGCGCCGGCGCCGGGCTCGCCGCCATGCCCGCTATCGCCTGGGCGGCGTTGTGCAGCACGACGCGGGAAAGCCGATTCAGTCCCGCCATGTCGGTCACCGATGGCATCATGATGATGTCCGAGACGTCGACATAAGGCGCCGTGTCACCGGAGGCCAGCGTCGAGACCATGATTTTCGGCAGGCCGAGCGGCAGCGCGCGCATGCCCGACGTGATGATCGAGGTGCCGCCGCCGCCGCCTATGCCGATCAGGGCGGCGATGTCGTTTCGCGATTGGACGAAGCGGGTGAAGGCGACACCCATGGCGGCAACCGCGGCGCCACGGTCATCGCCGCCGAGCACGGCCGCACTGCCGTCAGGATGATGACCGGCCACCTGCTTCGCGCTGATGTCGACGGGAACGGTTGAAGCGCGTGTTCCGACATCAACGCGAGAAACGGCAGCGCCCGTGGCGGCGATAGCGTCGGCCAGGAAGGCAAGTTCCTCGCCCTTGGTGTCGGCGGTGCCCACGACGTAGATGCGCTTCATGGGCGGTTCCCAGGTCATTGCAAATTTTTGAGACGCGCGTATCATATTGATATGGATATCTCACGTCAACGAGCCACTGCAGGCGACGACACGGAGCGGGGAACCGGCCTGGCCGCCGAGCGTGGACCCCGGGCGCGCACGAAACGGCTGATGCTTGAGACGGCGACACGGCTGATGCAGGCGGGCGTCACGCCGTCGGTGAGCGAGCTGGCGGAAGCGGCGGAGGTTTCCCGCGCCACCGCCTATCGCTATTTCCCCAGTCAGGCGGCACTGGTGCAGGCCGTCGTCGACGAGGGGCTGGGACCAATCCTGACCTGGCAATCGACCTCTGCGGACGCCGAGCGCCGGGTCGCGGATCTGTTCGACACGGCGATGCCGCGCATCGAGGCTTTTGAGGCGACGTTCAAGGCGGCACTGAAACTGTCGCTCGATCAATGGGCGCGACGCCAGGCCGGTACGCTGGGCGGTGAGCCGGCCTTCACCCGCGGTCATCGCGTCGATCTGCTGCAGCAGGCGATTGCCCCGCTCAAGGGCCATTTGCCGCCGCGCGACTTCAAGCGCCTGGCGCAGGCGCTGTCGCTGATCTTCGGTGTCGAGGTGCTGATCGTGCTCAAGGATATCTGGGGTCTGGACAGCCGCAAGACGCGGTCCGTCGCGCAATGGGCGGCAGGCGCCCTGGTGCGCGCGGCGGTGGCGGAATCGATTGGTGAAGGAGGTGGCGACGGTTCAAGCGTGGTCGTGAAGTAGGACCCATCTGGTTCGACCAGATTTGCATGCCGACTATCAATATTGTCCCTGACGCAGGGATCTGTGCAACGCCCCTGTGTATCACTGAGTAGGAAAATCATTGGAAAACAGGCAGATAAAGCCTGAATTCCGTCGGAATGACCAAGCCCGTCTTCCAAGAAAGGGCTTGACGACGATGCAAAATTGGTAATACCAGATTAGAAAAGAAAAGTGGATCAAAAGTGAGGGCTGCGATCCATTTTCCGGCAGGGCGAGGAGGCCCGAAACCGGAAAGGTGCGATCACGGGAGGAACTACCGGAGCCGGCCCCGTTGCCGGCTCGCATGACAGGGTAGAATGCGCACAAGGGAGGAAATCATTATGCGCAAGTTAGTGACCAGCGTGCTTGCTGGTATCGGCTTAACGCTTGCCTGCGGAACGTCAGTCTACGCGCAGGAAAAGTCGCTCACCATCTTCTGGGCGGAATGGGATCCAGCCAATTACCTGCAGGAACTCGGCAACGAATACGAGAAGGAAACCGGCGTCAAGATCACGGTGGAGACCACGCCGTGGGCCGACTTCCAGACGAAGGCCTTCACCGAGTTCAACGCCCATGGCGACGCCTATGACCTGGTCGTCGGCGACTCGCAATGGCTGGGCGCCGGCTCGACCGGTGGCCACTATGTCGACCTGACGGACTTCTTCAAGAAGCACGATCTCGGCAATGTCATGGCACCGGCGACGGTGAAATATTACGCCGAATATCCCGGCAACAGCGGCAAGTACTGGGCCATTCCGCTCGAAGGCGACGCTGTCGGCTGGTCCTACCGCAAGGACTGGTTCGAGGATCCCAAGGAGAAGGAAGCGTTCAAGGCCAAATATGGCTACGACCTCGATGTGCCGAAGGATTTCAAGGCGCTGCGCGACATAGCCGAGTTCTTCTATCGGCCCGACCAGAAGCGCTACGGCATCGCGATCTATACCGACAATTCCTATGATGCGATGGCAATGGGCTTCGAGAACGCGCTGTTCTCCTACGGCGGCGAGCTGGGTGACTATGCGACCTACAAGGTCGATGGCCACATCAATTCCGACAAGGCCGTAGCCGCGCTCGACGCCTACAAGGAACTCTACAAGTTCACGCCTCCCGGCTGGGCCAAATCGTTCTTCGTCGAGGACAACCAGGCGATCACCGAGAACCTGGCGGCGATGAGCATGAACTTCTTCGCCTTCTTCCCCTCGCTGATAAACGAGGCGTCGAACCCGAACGCCAAAAACACCGGCTTCTTCGCCAACCCGCCGGGACCGAATGGCGACCAGTTCGCCGCACTCGGTGGTCAGGGCATCTCCGTCATCTCGTATTCGAAGAAGCAGGACGAGGCGATGAAGTTCCTTGAATGGTTCATCAAGGACGAGACCCAGAAGAAGTGGGCGGCCCTTGGCGGTTATACCTGCAGCGCGGCGGTGCTCAAATCGCCGGAATTCCAGAGCGCAACGCCTTACAACAAGGCCTTCTACGAGACCATGTTCAAGGTGAAGGACTTCTGGGCGGTGCCGGAATACGCCGAACTGCTGCAGCAGCTCAACCAGCGCATCTATCCCTACATGATCGGCGGCGACGGCACCGCCAAGGAAACGCTGGACGCGCTGGCCGCCGACTGGAACGCGACGTTCAAGAAGTACGGCCGCGTTCAGTAACAATCATGCCTCACGGAGGGGGCGTTGGTGCCTCCTCCGTTTCTTTTTCTGCAAATGGGAGAGGGGTCTTGGCGACCACGATGATCACAACGCTGGACAGGTCCTCGCGGGCGGCCACGCGCGGCCTGAGCGACATTTCGATCCGCAACCTCTTCATTGTTCCGACGGTCCTGTTCCTGATCGTCTTCAACATCTTTCCGCTGATCTATTCGCTTGGCTATTCCTTCACCGACTTCCGCGCCTCGACCAACGCGCCGGCGAATTTCGTGGGGCTGCAGAACTATCGCGACCTGCTCAACGATCCCTATGTCTGGTCCAACTTCGCCATCACGGCGAAATATGTCATCATCTCGGTCGCCGGTCAGCTGCTTGTCGGCTTCGGCGTGGCGATGCTGCTCAACCGCGATATCCCGCTCAAGGGCCTTATCACCACGCTGCTGCTGCTGCCGATGATGCTGTCGATGGCTGTTGTCGGCTTGTTCTGGAAGCTTCTCTACGACCCGTCATGGGGCGTCATCAATTATGCGCTCGGGCTCGGCAATTTCGAGTGGCTGGCCGATCCCAAGATGGCGCTCTACGCCGTCGCGCTGACCGACATCTGGATGTGGTCGCCCTTCGTCATGCTGTTGTCGCTGGCGGGTCTCTCGGCGGTGCCGAAACATCTCTACGAGGCCGCCGCGATCGACCGCGCCGGGCCGTTCTATACGTTCTTCCGCATCACACTGCCGCTGGTGGCGCCGATCCTCATGATCGCGGTCATCTTCCGGACCATGGAAGCCTTCAAGACTTTCGACCTCGCCTACATCCTGACCAGCCAGCCGACGGCCGAACTGATCTCGATCCGGCTCTACAAGATGGCGTTCCAGGAATGGCAGACCGGGCGCTCCTGCGCGATGGCCTACATCGTGCTGATCATGGTGCTGGCCATCACCAACATCTACGTCAAATACCTCAACAAGGTGAAGGAGCGCTGAGATGGCCGCCGTCCGCACTTCTTCCGAGATCGGCTTCAACCGCGTCGCCATCGTCGCCGTGCTGGTGGTGACGATCATCTTCCTCGCCCCAATCTACTGGATCGCCTCGACGGCATTCAAGCCGCGCAACCTGGCCACGACCATCCCGCCGACGGTCGTCTTCCAGCCGGAAATCTCGCCTTTCGTGAAGCTGTTCACCAAACGCTCGCAATTGCGCAGCCCGCCGACGCCCGAAGAATACGCGGCGGCGCCATGGTGGGAGCGGGTCGTTTTCGATGGCGGCGAGAAGATCGTGCGCGACGGCAAGGGCCAGGTGCAGTGGTCGGGCTATCCGAGCCGCTTCCTGAATTCGCTGATCATCGCCATCACCTCGACAGTGCTGGCGGTCGGCATGGGCACGTTCACCGCCTACGGCTTCTCGCGCTTCAAGGTGAAGGGAGAGGCGGATCTGCTCTTCTTCATCCTGTCGACACGCATGCTGCCGCCGGTGGTGGTGGCGATCCCGATGTTCCTCATGTACCGCGCGGTCGGCCTCAACGACACCCATATCGGCCTGATCATTCTCTACACCGCCTTCAACCTGTCCTTCTCGGTGTGGCTGATGAAGGGTTTCATGGACGAGATTCCGAAAGAATATGAGGAAGCGGCCCTCGTCGACGGTTACACGCGCATGGAGGCCTTCTTCAAGATCGTGCTGCCGGAGGCCGCTACCGGCATCGCCGCCACCGCGGTGTTCTGCTTCATCACGGCGTGGAACGAGTACGCCTTCGCGCTGATCATGACCAATCGCCGTGCGCAGACAGCGCCGCCCTTCATCCCCAGCCAGGTCGGTTCCGGCCTGCCCGACTGGACGGTGATCGCCGCCGGAACGTTCCTGTTCCTGCTGCCGGTCGCCATCTTCACCTTCCTGCTCCGCAATCATTTGCTGCGCGGCATGTCCTTCGGAGCGATCCGCAAATGAGCTTTCGCGCCATCAATCAGAAATACCTGGAGCCTGGTTCGCAGGTGCTCATGGTGCTCGGCATCGTGGCACTGTGCCAGCCCTGGAACATGCTGCTGCACACATACGGCCTGACCATCATCCTGATCGGGCTGATCGGCTTCAACATCACCTCGAAAATCGCGCCTGAGGAGGAAGCCGGCACCGGCCATGCCGCGCGAAATCCGGGAGCAGAGCATTGACCCAGATAGAGCTTCGCGGCGTGCAGAAATTCTTCGGCGCCGTCCAGGTCATCAAGGACCTCAACCTCAAGATTGCCGACAACGAGTTCATCGTGCTGCTCGGCCAATCGGGCTGCGGCAAGACGACGACGCTGCGCGCGATCGCCGGGCTGGAGACGATCGACGAGGGCGACATCCTCATCGACGGCAAGCCGGTCCAGCATCTGAAGGCCGCCGACCGCGACATCGCCATGGTGTTCCAGTCGTTCTCGCTCTACCCGCATATGAGCGTCTACGAGAACATCGCCTTCCCCTTGCGCGCCACGCGCAAAAGCAAGGCCGAGATCGACAGCGAGGTGCGCTCGGTCGCCAAGACCCTGCAGATATCGGATCTGCTCGGCAAGAAGCCATCGGCACTTTCGGGCGGCGACATGCAGCGCGTCGCCATCGGCCGGGCGCTGGTGCGGCGGCCGAAGGCTATGCTGATGGACGAGCCGATCGGCGCGCTCGATGCCAAGTTGCGCGAGGAGATGCGGGCCGAGATCAAGCGGCTGCACATCAAGCAGGGCTCGACCACGATCTATGTCACGCACGACCAGATCGAGGCGATGAGCCTCGCCGACCGCATCGTCATCATGCATGAAGGCGTGCTGCAGCAGGTGGGCACGCCCGACGAGGTCTATTCGCGCCCGGCCAATCTGTTCGTGGCGCAATTCGTCGGCAGCCCGGTGATGAATGTCGCCGACGCGGCGGTGGCCGAGAAAGCCGCGTCCGCATCGGTGACGGTCGGTGACGCGGCCACCGGCTTCGAGTTTCCGCGCGCTCTGCTGTCGAAGCTCAACGGCCATGCCGGCGGCCAGCTGGCGCTCGGCATCCGTCCGGAAGGCGTGCTCATTCGCCGTGACGCGGCCGACGGCTTCATGGCCGTCGAGACGCAGATCGTCGAACCGCTGGGGTCCTTCGATATCGTCGACCTGAAGGTCGGCTCCAAGATGCTGCGCGCCCGTACCAAGAGCGGCTTCATCTCGGGGCCCGGCGAGAAGGTCTTTGCGCGGATCGATCCGACGCAGGCGCATTTCTTCGACAAGGCAAGCGGCAAGTCGCTGGAAGTGAGATTGTGATGGCCCATATCCAGCTCAAGAATATCTCCAAGAGTTTCGGTAATCACACGGCCCTGACCGGGCTCGATCTCGACATCGCCGATGGCGAGTTCTTCGTGTTGCTCGGCGAGACGGGCGCCGGCAAGACGACGACGCTGCGGCTGATCGCAGGCCTCGAGAAACCGAGCGAGGGGCAGGTCCTCATCGACGGCGTCGACGTTGCCGACTGGGGCGCGGCCGAACGTGACGTGGCGCTGGTGCTGCAGCAATATTCGCTCTATCCGCGCTACACGGTGCGTGAAAACCTCGAATTCCCGCTGAAGCCAAAGATCCGCCGGCTGCCCGATGCCGAGATCAAGGACCGCGTCGACCGCGCTGCCCGCACACTGCGCATCGAGCACCTGCTCGACCGCAAGACCGACCGCCTGTCCGGCGGCGAGATGCAGCGCGTCTCGATCGGCCGCGCCATCGTGCGCAAGCCGCGCGTGTTCCTGATGGACGAGCCGCTGTCGGCGCTCGATGCCAAATTGCGCGAGGCGCTGCGCACGGAACTGAAGAACCTGCAGATACAGCTCGGCGCCACGTTCCTGTTCGTCACCCACGACCAGATCGAGGCGATGTCGATGGGCGACAAGGTTGGCGTGCTCAACCATGGCCGCATCGTCCAGACCGGCACGCCGCACGAGATCTACAACAACCCGCGCGACACCTATGTGGCAAGCTTCGTCGGCTCGCCGCCGATGAACCTCATCGACGGCAAGCTGGTCAACAACCGCGCGGTGATGGCACCGATGAATTTCGAGCTGCCGCTTTCTGGGGGAGCCAAGACGAGTGCGGCGACCGACGGTCGCCCGCTCGTCTTCGGCATCCGTCCCGAAGATGTCTATCTGGAAAGCGGCGCTCCGGTCGAGGCGCGTGTCCATGACGTGGAAAATCATGGCGTCGAGAAGATCCTGACGCTGCGCGTCGGCGACACAACACTGCGCGCAACGGTGCCGGCCAGGACCGATGTCGCGATCGAACAGCCGGTGCGTTTTGCCTGGAACCCGGACAAGGTGGTGCTGTTCGACAAGGGCAGCGGTGTCAGCTTGCGCCACGCCGGGTGACGCGCTGTTTCTGATCAGCCGGGTAGCCTTGCTACGAAGGATACTGGCTCAACTGGCCTGGCGGATTTCGGCCTGTTCCTCGGCGCGAAGGTGGCTGGGCGCCGCGCCGATGACCCGCTTGAAGGCACGGCTGAAGGCGGCGTCCGATTCATAGCCAAGGCGGGCGGCAACGACTGATATTTTCATCCGGTCGCGGACCAGCCACTGACGCGCCTGATGCATCCTGACCTGGGTGACATATCTTGCCGGCGTTTCGCCGACGATGGTGGCGAAACGTTCGGCAAAACCCGAGCGCGAGGCGCCCATCATCCGGGCCAGCGACTCGACCGTCCAGTCATGGTCAGGTTCGAGATGGATGGCGGCCAGCACGCGACCGATGTCGCGGTCCTTGACCGCGGCGATCCAGCCGGAGGAGTCGCCGCAACCACGTTCGACCCAGGAGCGGATGACGGTGGCGGCAAGCACATCGGCCAGCCGTGCCAGGATGCCGCCGGAGCCGACACGCTCCATCGTCACTTCGCGCGCCATGGACTCCAGCAGGTGTGGAATGCCGGGCTCGTAGGCTTCCAGCTCGTGCGTGCGCATCACGTCCGGCATCATGCCGAGCAGGGGGTGCAGGCCGTCGATGTTGAAATACATCGCGGCGCAGAAAAGCAGCGTTCCGGGCTGACAATTCTTGTCGCACATCTCCGCGTTTGACGTGCAATAGACATCCTTGCAGACTTCCTCGAGCTCGTAGCCATGGATCGGCCAGGCCTGCGCCCCGGGTTCGCTGGCCAGCACATGCGCCTCGCCTCGTGGAAGCAGCACCGCGTCGCCAGCATTGAGCTGCACCCATTCGCCGGATGGCTGCTTGAGCCAGCAGCCCTTGCGGCCGATGAAATGAAACCGCGCTCCGGGCTGAGCCGGGAACTGGATACCCCAAGGCTCCTTCATTTCGCAGCGGCCATACTCGACACCGTCGAGACGCAGGCCCCGCAATATGTCCGTCAGCGGGTCGCCGGTAATCGGGATTTTGGACGAACGGTCATGCATGATGGGGTTTCTAGCATGGAAACTCCAACCCGTCACTCCCTATGTTGCATCGCAGCCAAATGTTGCGCCGCAAACAAATCGGAGACTGACCATGGCCGAACCCGCGACAGGCGTCATCGACGCCGCACTTCTGAACCCCACAGAAACCGATGAGCGAGCCGAGCCGGCATGGGGTGCCGTGGTTTCGCTGGCGCTTGGCGTTTTCGGCCTCGTCACCGCCGAATTCCTGCCCGCCAGCCTGCTGACGCCGATGGCGCGCGATCTCGGTGTCAGCGAAGGCGTGGCCGGGCAAGCGGTGACGGCAACCGCCATAGTCGGCGCCATCGCAGCGCCCACCATGGCCATCATCACAAGGCGCATGGACCGCAGGTTCGTGATGTGGATGCTTACGGCATTCCTCATCCTGTCCAACCTCCTGGCCACCTTTGCCTCATCGCTGTCCATGCTTCTGCTTGCCCGCGTCGTGCTCGGCGTTGCGCTCGGCGGCTTCTGGGCGATGTCGGCGGCCATGGCGTTGCGGCTGGTGCCGATGCGGCTGATGCCGCGCGCCATGTCGATCATCCTGACCGGGGTCTCGCTGGCCACCGTCACCGCCGCTCCGGTCGGCGCCTATGTCGGCGACATCTGGGGATGGCGCACGGCGTTCATGATTGCCACCATCGTCGGCGCCTTGGCGCTGCTGGTGCAATTGGCCACCATTCCGAAGCTGCCACCGGTGGGTGTCGCAAGCTTCCGCACCTTGCTCGATGTGCTGGAGCGGCCGTCGATCCGGGTGGCGCTGCTGGTCGTGCTGCTGGTCGCGTCCGGGCATTTTGCCGGCTTCACCTATGTGCGCCCCTTCCTCGAAAAGGTGCCGGTGCTCGACATCGAGACGATCTCGCTGGTGCTGCTGGCCTATGGCGTAGGCGGTTTCTTCGGCAATATCGCCGGCGGCATCCTGGCGGAGCGTAACCTCAAGGCGGCCGTTGCCCTGGCGCCCTTGCTGATTGCGCTGGCCGCCGCCTCGATGCTGATCTTTGGCGCTTCGCCGACGATTGCCGCCACCGCCGTCGCCGCCTGGGGTTTTGCCTTCGGCGCGGTGCCGGTCGGGCTGCAGAGCTGGCTGGTGCGGGCAGCGCCGGACCAGGCCGAAAGTGCCGGCGGCTTGATGGTGGCGACCTTCCAGGTGGCGATCGCGCTGGGCGCCGTCTTCGGCGGCTTGCTGGTCGACCATACCGGCGTGGCCAGCGCCTTCGCCTATTGCGGCATCGCAACGCTGCTGGCGGCGATCGTCGTGTTCCTGCGCGGCCCGAAGCAGGCCGAATAGTCTCCCATCCCTGACCTGCCCAGCGGCCCGAGAACCATCATGGTTCTCGGGCCGCTGCCGTTGTGATGGCAGCAACGAAGCGGTTGAGGCTGTCCTCGATATAGGTGGCGACTTCAACTGCCGGATCGAAGCTCCACCAAAGGAGGGAGCCTTGCCAGTGCGACGCCATCAGCAGGCCGATGTCCCGCGGAGGTGTGGGCGTTGCCGCGAAACAAGCCGCCAGTGCATTGCAAAGGGCTGTCTTCCAGGCCGCACCGCGCGTCCTGAGCACGGGGTCTCGCAAATCCTCGCGCAAGACGAGCAGGCCTTCGGCATAGGCTTCGATGCCGCCATAGCCTTGCGACAACGCCACCAGCAATTCAATGGCGCCGGCCGGAGTCTTGGGCACGCTGGCGGCCAGCATCCTGGTCCTGTCGTCGAGGCCGTCCCAGGCATGCAGCAAGGTGCGCTGCTTCAACCGCGCCTTATTGCCAAAGCGCTGCACCAGTGTTGCACCGGAGAGGCCGCAGGCCTTTGCCAGGCGCTCGAAGGTAAGCGCCTCCGGGCCATGCTCGTGCATCAGCCGCAATGCGCTCTCCAGTACCTGCTCGTCGGATTGGGTCTTGGGACGGGTCATCTTGACATTCCATTATAACCGAACGATCATTTATATATGATGGACGTGGCGCAAGCCATCCTTATTTGATCGATGCATGCCGTTCTTGGGAGAGTTCAATGACGTTGCAAGGAAAAGTTGCCCTGGTTGCCGGTGGCACACGAGGTGCCGGGCGCGGCATAGCGGTCGAGCTCGGCGCTGCCGGCGCCACTGTCTATGTCACCGGGCGGAGCACGCGCGCGCAGCAATCGGAGTATGCGCGGCCCGAAACAATCGAGGAGACGGCGGAAATGGTCACGGCGACCGGCGGCAGGGGCATCGCCGTGCAGGTCGACCATCTCGTGTCCGACGATGTGCGCAGGCTGGTCGAGCGCATCCGCACCGAACAGGGCCGTCTCGATATCCTGGTCAACGACATCTGGGGCGGTGAAAAGCTCTTCGAATGGGACAAGCCAGTCTGGGACCACAATCTGGAGAACGGTTTGCGCATGCTGCGTCTGGCCATAGACACGCATCTGATCACCGCCCACCATGCGCTGCCCCTCATGATCGAGCAGCCGGGCGGGCTGCTGGTCGAAGTCACGGACGGCACCGCCGAATACAATGCCGATCACTACCGCCTGTCGCCTTTCTACGATCTCGCCAAGGTTGCGGTGAACCGCATGGCCTGGGCCCATGCCAAGGACCTTGCGAAACACGGAGCCACCTCAGTCTCGTTGACGCCCGGCTGGCTGCGATCGGAGATGATGCTGGAGGCTTTTGGAGTACGCGAGGAAAATTGGCGTGATGCGACGGCAAAGGTGCCGCATTTCATCATTTCGGAGACGCCGCGCTTCGTTGGGCGCGCCGTTGCCGCGTTGGCTGCGGATCCTGATCGCTCACGCTGGAACGGGCAGTCGCTGTCCAGCGGCGGGCTGGCGCAGGTCTACGGCTTTACCGATCTCGACGGTTCGCGGCCCGATGCCTGGCGCTATGTGCCGGAGGTCCAGGACGCCGGCAAGCCAGCCGACGCAACGGGTTACCGGTGATGCGGTCTGGGGTCGCTCAGGCCGAACGCCCGTCGAAATCGAAGACCGGCAAGGTGGACGGGTCGATATCGGCGACGCAGTTGAGGTTGATGTAAGCGTTGCGTTCGCCGCTTTCGCGGATATCCTCGGCGAAAGGGTGGATGCCGCAGGTGCGGCAGAAGCGGTGCGCCATGGTGTGGCTGCCGAATGTGTAGGTGCCCAGATCATCGCCCCAGGCCAGGACCGTCAGGCTCTCATGCGGGATGGCGCACAGCAGGGCGCCCTTGCGTGAGCAGATCGAACAATTGCACCTGATGGCACCGGTCAGTTCCGCCTTGAATTCCAGGCCGACCTTGCCGCAGTGACAGCTGCCTTTGTACAGCATCAGTATCTTCCTATCGCTGGCAGGTGCAAAGGCACGCTGGCCGGGTTATCCCTTTCGCAGGCCCAACCGGCTGCGTTAAGTCTTTGTTTTTTCGCAATTCCCAAGGGCAAAGCGCCATGCGCTTTGCCCGGGGAAAACCGCACACACTTTTCCTGGAATTGCTTTAAAGACGTTGCATTCTGGCGGAGTCCGACATCGACATGCAATCCATCCGTGACCGTCTCGAAATCATCCTGTCACGTCTTGCCAATCGTGCGGCCGACGAGAAGGTCTTCACCAGGCTCTATGCCGAACCCGCGCGGGCCGCGGCGGCCGCCAGCGATGCCCGCAAGCGCGCCGGTGTGACGCTTGGGCCGCTCGACGGCACCATCGTCTCGATCAAGGATCTGTTCGATGTCGCGGGCGAACAAACGACGGCGGGCTCGCTGATGCTCAGAACCGCCGCGCCCGCGTCGGGTGACGCCGCCATCGTCCTTCGTCTGCGGCAAGCCGGTGCGGTCATCATCGGCAAGACCAACATGACCGAATTCGCCTTCACCGCGATCGGCGACAACATGCACTACGGCACGCCAGGCAATGCCGCTGACGCCACCCGCATCCCCGGCGGTTCGTCGTCCGGCGCCGGCGTTTCCGTCGGCGAGGGGACGAGCGACGTCTCGATCGGATCCGACACCGGCGGGTCGATCCGCATTCCTGCCGCGCTCAATGGCGTCGTCGGCTTCAAGCCGACGGCGCGGCGCGTGCCGCTGGCCGGCGCCTTTCCGCTGTCTGGCACCTTGGACTCGATCGGGCCGCTTGCCCGAACCGTCGCGCAATGTGCCGCCACCGATGCCGTGATGGCCGGCGAGGTGCCGACCGAGCTGGTGGCCGTATCGCTCGCGGGACTTCGCGTTGGTGTGCCGCGCGGCGTTCTTTTCGGCGACACGGAAGGTGAGGTCATGACGTCGTTCGAGCGTTGTCTCGGCAAGATCGAACAGGCTGGCGCGCGCATTGCGGATCTGTCGATCGACGACATGATTGCCGATCTGCGCGCGGCGACCAAACGTGGCTCGATCGCTGCCATGGAAGGGGCCGAGGTGCATGCCGACTGGCTGGCGACAGGCGCATCGGCGCCAGTCGACCCGCATGTCAGCGGGCCTTTGTCGCGAGCGGCGATGCTGCCGGTGCCGGTCTATATCAGGGCCTTGCGCCGCCGCCGCGCGCTTGTCGCCGCCATGGATGAGCGGCTGACGGCGATCGATGTGCTGGCGCTGCCGACCACGCCGGTGGCGGCGCCGACCATCGTCTCCATGGCCGAGAATGCCGAGTTGCGCGATCACGTCGAAGGCCTGCTGTTGCGCAACACCCAGGTCGCCAACCAGTTCGACCTCTGCGCGATCTCGCTGCCGATGCCCGATATGGCGCTGCCGGCGGGGCTGATGCTGGTCGCACGCAATGGCCACGATCGGCATCTGCTGCGGATTGCCGCCGAGGTGGAGAGGCTGCTGGCTGATTGATCGGTAGGGAGCCGCGAATTGCGGATCAGTGTGACGAACAATGCTTGCGTTCGCTGTCCTTGGCGGTGCGCACGATGCGGGTCGCGACCAGCCAGGGCAGGCTGTGGTCCTTGCCGGTGATGGTCTGGGTGCGGTGCTCGATCGAGCCCCTGACGACGATCTCCCCGCTGTACAGCACGTCGGACTGATCCGTTATCGCCTTGTCGGCCTGCGGCAAACCGCTGGTGTCGATCGACACACCCTTGATGATCGTGCCAGTGGCAAGATCAAGCGCGCTGTTCGATGGGCAGGGCGCCTTGAAGCAGCGCAGCCCATTGTCACAATAGACATAGCTGCTCTCGGCTGCGGCGACTGCCGGCAAGGCGCAGATGGACGAGGCTGCGGCAATCAGAAATGCGAGGCGAAGACCGGACATGGCCGCACCGTCGCGAAGAATTGGGGCGAAACCGCGATGCTCTAGATGTCGAGTGGAAACCGTCTCCGGTAATGATCGACAACTTCCGGATTGCGCAGATTGACCGGTAGCTTGCCGGCCAGCACGAGCAAGGCTTCGCCCGCCGCGCCGACGCCCATGCGCATCATCGATTCCTCGGTAATCCCTGCCATATGCGGGGTGATGATGACGTTGTCGAAGCCGAAATAGGGATGATTGGACGGCAGCGGCTGCGTCGAGAACACGTCGAGCGCGGCGCCGCCGATGCGGCGCTCCCGCAAGGCCTCGATCAGGGCGTCGTCATCGACGACCGGCCCACGCGAAACGTTGATCAAAAGCGCGTTGGGTTTCATGCGGGCGATGCGCTCACGGCTGATCAGGCCACGCGTCTCCGGCGTCAGCGGACAGCACAGCACGATGATGTCGCTCTGCTCGACCAGCGCGTCGATCGACAGGAAGCCGACTTTGTCCGGCGCCGGCTGCATGCTGCGCGTCGTTGCCACCACCTTCAGGTCGAAACCATGCGCCGCGATATGGCCGACGGCCTGGCCGACGGCGCCGAGGCCGACGACGCCGATGGTCTTGCCGGCAAGCTCGATATTGGCGTTGGCATGCTCGCGTCCGGCGAGCCAGCCTTTGGCGCGCAGGTCGCGGTCGACCCTGCGGAATTGCCGCAGCAGCGCCAGCGCGGTGAACATGACGTGTTCTGCGACCGAGCGCGCATTGACCGCCGGCACGTTGGCCACCAGCACGCCGGCGGCGGCCGCCGCTTCCATTGGTATCATGTCGAGCCCGGCGCCATGGCGGATCGCCGCCCGCAGCTTCCAGGCACCCTCAAACAGGGCTGGTGGCAACGGCGCGCGCACGATGACGATGTCGGAATCCTTCGCCTCCCGGGTCAAGGTGGCGGCATCGAGGGCCGAAGCGATGACGAGTTGACCGGCACCGGCGAGCTTGGCCGAGGCGCGCGGGTGCAGCGGATGGGTCGACAGGATCTTTGGCACGGACTGGACCACGGTCAGGCCTTTTCGAGCGCCGGGCTCGCGGCAACCGCGTTGCCGCCCTCGATCAGCCCCTTCCAATAGCTCTCCGCGCCTTGAAGGTGGGCACTCATCAGCGCCTGGGCGAGGTTGCCGTCGCGGCGCAGCAGAGCCTCGTAGATCTGCACGTGCTCGGCATGCGAGCGAACGCTGCGTTCGGGATCGTTGAAGTAGATCGGCAGGCGCTGTTCGCCCATCAGATAGTAGACGCTGCAGATGTTGTGGAAGACGCTGTTCTTGGTGGCGCGAACGATCTCGAGGTGAAACTCGCGGTCTTCCTTGGCGAGGCCTTCGCCGGCGGCGATGCGCTCCTCGGAAGCCCTGAGGATTTCACGCAGCCGCTCGAAATTCTCCTCGGTGGCGCGCGAGCAGGCAAGCTCGGCGGCCTTGATTTCGTGGATCTTGCGCAACTCGACCGTCTCGTAGATCTGCAGCGGATCGAGCGGCAGGCCGGCGCGCGCGAACAGGGCCAGCGCCTCGACGCTCGCCTGCTTGGTGTCGATGTAGATGCCGGACTTCGCCCGACGCTCGACGATGCGCATGGCTTCCAGAATGGCCAGCGCCTCGCGGATCTGGCCGCGGCTGACGCCGAAATGCTCGGCCAGTTCACGCTCCGACGGCGTGCGGCCGGTCTCGCTGTCCGAGTGGGAGAACAGATAGGCGGCGAGTTCCGCGAGGAGGTTCTTTTCTTTCATCGTCAACTGCGTTGCGCGTGCGCCTCCAGGAATCGCTCAGAAATGGTGAACCCCAATCCGGGCTTTTCCGGGATCGCTATCATACCGTCCGTTGCTTCGACAGTCTCTTCGATCAGATCATGGATCATCGGGTTGGCGCCGAGCGAATATTCGACGATGAAACTCGACGGCGAGGCGGCGCAGACATGCAAGCCGGCGAAGAAGCAGGGCGCGCCGGCCCACAGATGTGGCGCAAAGCGCAGATTGAAGGCGCTGGCGATGGTGCCGATCTTCATCGCCTCGCTGATGCCGCCGCAGAAGGCGGGATCGGGCTGGAAGATATCGGCTGATTTGAGCACGGCAAGATCGCGGAAGGCGTAACGCGTCGCCTCACTCTCGCCGGTGGCGATCGGAACAGCGCCGGAGGCCCGCACTTCCGCCATGCCCGGCTTGTCGTCGGCAATGATCGGCTCCTCGAACCAGGCGAGATCGAGGTCGTTGACAAGGTGGATGAAGCGCTTGGCTTCCGCCACCGTATAGGTGCCGTGGGCGTCGACCATCAGTTCGACATCGGGGCCGAGCGCCTGGCGTGCGGCGCGCACACGGGCGGCGGAGACGTGTGCTGCCCCATCCATGGCGCCGACCCGCATCTTCAGCGCCTTGAAGCCGCCCCGGGCTATGTAGGATTTCAATTGCTCGCCGATGGCATCCGCGGACGCCCAGCCGCCCGAGGCATAGGCCTGCATGCGGTCGACCTTGCGGCCGCCGAGCAGCCGCCAGACCGGCACGCCGAGCGACTTGCCCAGGATGTCCCAGAGCGCGATGTCAATCGCGCTGATGGCGGCGATGCTCATGCCGCGCCGGGCGAGCTGCGGCATGGCGTGGCCGGTGCGCGCGGCACTGTCGTGGCGCACGCCGTTGTAGAGCATCTCCCAGATGATTCCGATATCGGCCGGATCCCGGCCGATCAGCTGCGGGCCGACCTCATGGTTCAGCATGTGGACGAGGGCGCCGTAGCTGCCGGCGCTGCCGGCGGCGTTCTTGCCTTCGCCCCAGCCGACCAGCCCGTCATCGGTTTCGATGCGCAGGATGGCGGCGTCGAAGGTCGTCACCTGGCCGAAGTCGCTGCGGTGCTGCCGAGCGGCTTCGATCGGGATGCGGACCCACCAGGCTTGGACGGTCTTGATGCGCATGTTTTTCCCCAGCCCTGCCGCCGGTCAGGGCGGAAGGGCAAATTTCCCAAAAAGTGTCGACTACTTGATCAGCGGCAGCAGCGTTTCGGCGGTGATGCGCATCTGGTCGGTGTAGAATTTCTCGGTCAGCACGCTGGAGCCGTGATCCTGGATGAATTTCAGCTGCTCAGGCGAGATATCGACCGGGTGGCGCTCGACCATTTCGGGATAGGGCGCCGCCGGCGTGCGGTCGACCGGAGCGACGAACTCGTTGGTCAGCGCGCCGTCGTAGCCAACTTCCTTCAAGGTGGCGACGATCTTCGGCCAGTCGATCTGGCCGAGGCCGGCGGCGAAGCGGTTGTTGTCGGCGACATGGAAGTCGAACAGCCGCTTTCCGATCTTACGGATGGCGTCGTAGACGTTAAATTCCTCCATGTGGATGTGGTAGGCGTCGAGGCAGACGCCGCATTCGGGGCTCACGGCATCGGCCAGCGCCAGCGCCTGGGCGCCACGATTGAACAGGTAGGTCTCGAAGCGGTTGAGCGGTTCGACGGCGATCTTGACGCCGACCTTCTTGGCATGGGTGAAGCACTCGCGGGTCGCGTCGACCACCCACTTCCATTCCTCTTCCTCGGTGCCGTCCGGCACCACCTTGCCGACGGTGGCGGGGACGAGCGTGATGATCTCGCCGTCAAGCTCGCTGACCATGGTCAGCACGTCCTTGACGTACTGCACCGAGCGCTCGCGCTGGCCCTGGTTCTTGGCGGCAAGGTTGCGTTCGCCCAGCATCAAGGTCACCGCGCCCCAGCAGCGGATGCCATGCTCCTTCAGCAGCGCCCGCGTCTCCTTGGTCTTGTACTGTTCGGGCTCACCGGAAATCTCTATCGACTCATAGCCGAACTTCTTGATGCGCTTGAGGGTAGTCTCCAGGGGTTCCGCGCGCATCCAGTTGTGCGTCGAAAGATGCATGGTCTGTCCTTCCCAAATTCGTCCGTATGGTTTGCCTGCGACATGCATCGCCGAAAGGCGACGCAAGGGTTCCTCCCCAAGGCACCCCCAGCCTTTTCCTGCAAACTGGTTCGACCAATTGGGCCTGAAGTGAGGTCTACAGCAAATTGCCTGGAACGGCAAGAAGTGCGGAAGCGCAACTTCTTGTGTGAATTATTCCATTGATTGTATTGCGATATATGACGATATTTCGGGTGTGCCGACGGCTTTGAAGATGCATTGCGAGGCTTGACCAAATTCCGCTATTTGGTAATACCAGAATGGCAGTGCCTGCAAAGCGCCCGGTGCGAAAAGACCAAAATGGCTGGCCCTGCTTCCAATCGGCGCTATGCTTGGTCGCGACAAAATGAGGGAGGATGCCGATGCCGACGACAATGAAGGGCCCTGGGCTGTTTCTGGCGCAGTTCGCGGGTGACGCGGCGCCATTCAATTCGCTGGCCTCGATCACCAAATGGGCCGCCGGTCTCGGCTATAAAGGCGTGCAGATCCCGACCTGGGACGGGCGCCTGTTCGACCTCAAGAAGGCAGCCTCTTCCAAGACCTATTGCGACGAGGTCAAGGGCATCTGTGCCGATGCCGGCGTCGAGATCACCGAACTGTCGACGCATCTGCAGGGGCAGTTGGTGGCGGTACATCCGGCCTATGATACGCAGTTCGACGGCTTCGCACCGGCCTCGGTCCACAACAATCCCAAGGCGCGGCAGAAATGGGCGGTCGAGCAGATGAAGTTCGGCGCCAAGGCATCGCGCAATCTCGGGCTGAATGCCTCGGTGTCGTTTACCGGTTCGCTGGCTTTCCCTTATCTCTATCCGTTCCCGCAGCGGCCGGCCGGACTGATCGAGGAGGCCTTTGGCGAACTCGGCAAACGCTGGAAGCCGATCCTCGATGTGTATGAGGACAATGGCGTCGATGTCGGCTACGAAATTCATCCCTCCGAGGACGTGTTCGACGGCACCACCTTCGAGATGTTCCTCGATGCGGTCGGCGGCCACAAGCGCTGCAACATCAACTACGACCCGTCGCACTTCCTCCTGCAGCAGCTCGACTATCTCGAATTCATCGACATCTACCACGAGCGCATCAAGGCGTTCCACGTGAAGGACGCCGAGTTCAATCCGACCGGCCGGCAAGGCGTCTATTCCGGCTATCAGAGCTGGACCAACCGCGCCGGCCGCTTCCGCTCGCTCGGTGACGGGCAGGTGGATTTCGGCGGCATCTTCTCCAAGCTGACGCAGTACAATTATGATTCCTGGGCGGTCCTGGAGTGGGAGTGCTGCCTGAAGCATCCCGAAGACGGCGCGGCCGAAGGCGCACCCTTCATCCAGCACCACATCATCCGCGTGACGGAAAAGGCATTCGACGACTTTGCCGGCGGCACCACCGACAAGAAGCTGCTGCGCGCGATGATGGGCATCTAGCGCGGCTTGCCCCTCCCCTCGAGGGGAGTGGCCCGAAGGGCCGGGTGAGGTCGGTTCGTGCCGAACTCCGCCTCTACGACCCCACCAGATCCGCTGCGCGGATCGACCCCTCCTCGAGGAGAGGTAAATAGCACCAGGGAGAAGAACATGGTCGGCGCATCGAAGTCGGAAACGGGAGGCGGCCCGATCCGCTACGGCATGGTCGGCGGCGGGCAAGGCGCCTTCATCGGCGCGGTGCACCGCATCGCGGCGCGCATGGACAATGATTTCTTGCTGGTTGCCGGCGCACTGTCGTCCGACCCGGCGCGTGCCAAGGCTTCGGCCGCCGAACTCGGCCTCGATCCGGACCGCAGCTACGCGTCCTACGCCGAGATGGCCAAGGCCGAGGCGAAGCGTCCCGACGGCATCGAGGCGGTGGCCATCGTCACGCCCAACAATGTGCATGTGCCGGCAGCCAAGGCCTTCCTCGAGGCCGGCATCCACGTGATCTGCGACAAGCCGCTGGCGACGACGCTGGCCGAGGCGAAGAAGCTCGCCGCGGTCGTCGAGAAGACCGGCAAGGTGTTCGTGCTGACCCACAATTATACCGCCTATCCGATGGTGCGGCAGGCACGCGAAATGGTGGCAAAGGGCGTGCTCGGCGACATCCGCATCGTGCAATCGGAATATCCGCAGGACTGGCTGACCGAGGATCTCGCCGCCACAGGCCAGAAGCAGGCCTCATGGCGCGGCGATCCCAAGCAGGCGGGCGCTGGTGGCGCGCTGGGCGATATCGGCACCCATGCCTACAATCTCGCCCGCTTCGTCTCCGGGCTGGAGCTCGATTCGCTGTCGGCCGATCTCGATGCCTTCGTGCCGGGGCGGCTGCTCGACGACAATGTCAACGTCATGCTGCGCTTCAAGCCCGCCGGCAAGACGCATCCCGCCAAGGGCATGATCTGGGCGAGCCAGGTGGCGCCCGGACACGAAAACGGACTGAAGCTGCGTATCTATGGTTCGAAGGGCGGGCTGGAATGGGTGCAGGCCGACCCGAACTATCTCTGGTACACGCCGTTCGGCCAGCCCAAGCAGTTGATCACGCGCAACGGTGCCGGCGCGCTGCCGGTCGCGGGCCGTGTCAGCCGCGTTCCGTCAGGTCATCCCGAGGGCTATCTCGAAGGCTTCGCCAATATCTATCAGGAGGCGGCGCGCGCCATCCGCGCGGCGCGCCGCAAGGGTGGCAAGCCGGCAAAGGAGGTCGTCTTCCCGACCATCCAGGACGGCGTCGAAGGCATGGCCTTCATCGAGGCCTGCGTGAAGTCGTCGAAGAAGAATGGAGCGTGGACCAAGCTCTGACCGGAATGCCGATCTTCAGGTGATGCCGGCCTGCAAATGACAGTTTCCTGTGCTTCCGGTGCCCGCGTACGAAAAGTACGCTCCGCTCCGGTTCCCGGAAACCACCATTTTCGGCTCGGCCTGACCTGAAGCTCAACACCCCGGTAGGGCCTAAAAAGGGGGGAGGGGCGTCGATGAAAATCGGCATGTGCATGTTCTTGTGGACGACCGCGGTGTCGAAGAAGCACGAGCCACTGCTTCGCGACATCAAGGCCACCGGTTTCGACGGTGTCGAGATTCCGATCTTTGCCGGCATGCCCGACGACTACAGGAAGCTCGGCGAACTGCTCGACCGCATCGGCTTGGAACGGACCGCGGTATCTGCGATGGGCGATCCCTCAATGAACCTGATCTCGGCCGATGCCGCGACCCGCAAGGCGGGTGTCGAGTACATGAAATGGGCTGTCGATTGCGCCGACGCGCTTGGCGCAAGGACGCTCAGCGGACCGCTGCATTCGACGCTGGGCGCGTTTTCCGGCTCCGGGCCGACGGCCGCCGAGAAGAACCGTTCCGTCGCCTCGCAGCGCGCCATTGGCGACCACGCCGGCAAGCGCAACGTCACCATCGGGCTGGAGGCGCTGAACCGCTTCGAATGCTATCTTCTCAACACGATGGCTGATCTGTCGGAGCACATCGATGCCATCGACCGGCCGCACATCAAGGCGATGTACGACACCTTTCATGCCAATATCGAGGAGGCCGACCCGATCGGCGCCTATACGAAGCACCACAGGAATGTCGTGCACATCCACATATCGGAAAATGATCGCGGCGTGCCGGGGCGCGGCAATATTCCGTGGAAAGAGACGTTCGCCGCGATCCGCAAGAGCGGCTATGACGACTGGCTGACGATCGAGGCGTTTGGGCGCTCGCTGAAGGATTTGGCGGCGGCGACCAAGGTGTGGCGCGATTTCTCGGAAACGCCGGAAGCGGTTTATCGCGAGGGCTACAAGCATATCAAGAACGGGTGGAAGAAAGCGGCTTAGGGTGTCGGGACGCCGTCTGACGAGCGCCGGCAGGACAGAGGGGGCGCTGTCCCGCCGACCTCTCCTAATCGTGCACCACAGGACGACCTAACCCTGCTCGGCCTGGATCCGGTTGTAGTCGTGGATCGTGCGGCTCAGCCGCCGGCGCAGGAAGTTGGATATGTTGTCGAAGATGAAGACGACGAGCAGGATCAGCAGCACCATGTAGAAGACGTTGGCCCAGTTGGAGTTGGTGCGCATCGCTTCCCACAATTTCAGGCCGATGCCGCCGGCGCCGACGGCGCCGATGATGGTGGCGCCCCTGGTGTTGGATTCCCACTGGTAGAGGGTCTGGCTGATGAAGACCGGAATGACTTCCGGCATCACACCGTAGCGCTGCACTAGGAGACCGTTGGCGCCAGTCGACAACACACCTTCGCGCGGCTTGTCGTCGATGTTTTCCAGCGCCTCGGAATAGGTTTTGCCGAGCGTGCCGATCTCGGTGAAGAAGATCGCGGCACTACCAGCGAGCGGGCCGGGGCCGAAGGCGCGGGTGAAGAACAAGGCCCAGATCAGCATGTCGACCGAGCGCATGAAGTCGAAGAAGCGCTTGAGGACCTGGCCGAGCACGCCGCTCGGCGTGATGTTGCGGGCGGCGAAGAAGGCAAGCGGGAAGGCGACGATGCCGCCGAGCAGGGTGCCCAGAAACGCCATGACGATGGTTTGCAAAAGCTTCGTCCAGACGTCGCCGTGTTGCCACTGGGCGTTGTTCCAGATGTTGTCGCCGGCCAGCGCCAGGTTCGACGTGCCCGGCTTCAGCTCGGGCCCCGACACGATCAGCGAGAGCACTTCGCCCGCCGATTTGCCGAAGAAGGGCGAGCGTGTGTCGAAGACGAAATTCGCCCAGCCGAGGAAGCGCTTGCGCACCTTGACGCGGTCTACGGTGACACGCACCTCGCCGACGAAGCCCATCTTGGCGACCACCTCGTCGTCATGCGCGGTGATCCAGTCCGGCACCGGACCTGATATCACCGGCTTGCCGCTGGTCAGCGCAACAGGCACGGTCTCGCCGTTGGCCGTGATCGTCGCCTGCGCCTTGTCGAAGGTGACGGATTTTGCCGGGCCGTCGATCAGCACGGTGAAGGTGCCGTCCGGGTTCTTGATCACCCAGTCGGGGTTCGGGTTCTCGCCAAGGGCCGAAAAACGCGGGTATTTTGGCGTGATCTCCGGCTGGTCGAGGCGGAATTCCGGCTGCAAATCGTAGCTGATCCATTGTGTCAGGAAGAGCGGCAGACGCTCCCAGTGCGATTCCCGCAGCACTTGCGGCAGGTTGAAGAACCACAGGACATAGATGAGGTAAGTCAGGATGCCGACAAACAGAAAGAGCGGGGCGAAGCGCTTGTGCAACGGCCGCCGGAACACCTGGGGATAGCGCTCCTCGATCGACAGCATTTCCTCGGCGGTCATGGTCGTTTGTCTTTCCATTTGGCCATGACCTCTTGGACAAAACGGTTCCCGTTTGTCCGAGAAAACCGGATGCCACTTTTCGCTAACGCGGTCCTTCGGTTCGGGGTCATGGCCTAAGCCCCCATCAGAAAGGCTTGCTCGCCGACCAGCTTGCGGCGCAGCCAGGCGGAAAACTGGTCGATGATGAAGATGGTCGTGAACAAGAGCAGCACCAGCGCCAGTGTCTTGGCGCCGAAGCCGCGCGAGATGGAGAGCTTCAACTCCTCGCCGATGCCGCCGCCGCCGACGGCGCCGATGATGGTCGAGGCGCGGACATTGATCTCGACGCGCAGCAGCGTGTAGGACGTGAAATTGGGCAGCACCTGCGGCAGGCCGGCAAAGCGCACCCGCTCGAACCAGTTGGCGCCGACCGCGCGAAGGCCTTCCTCGGCACGCATGTCGATGTTCTCGTTGATCTCGTAGAACAGCTTGCCGAGCGCGCCGATCGAATGCAGGCCGATGGCGATGATGGCGGCGATCGGACCGATGGAGACAATTGCCGCGAACAGGCCGGCAATGACGATCTCGGGGAAGGCGCGCAGCAGCTCCATGAAGCGCTTGACGATCAGCCGCAGCGCCGGATGGGGCGTCAGGTTGCGGGCCGCGATGAAGGAAAAGGGCACGGCGAAGATGAAGCCGATGAAGGTCGAAACCAGCGCCACGTTCACCGTGGTCAGCATCAGCTCGAAATATTCGGGAATGTAGAACCCGCCCCAGACATAGATGCGGCCGAGCGGGAAATTGTATTCCTGGGTGCCGGTATCATGCGGCGAGGCAATGTCGAACAGTGCCCGCCAGACGTCGTTCCAGTCCTTGGGGACCAGCCAGCTCAGGAAATCCAGGATATGCGGCAGCCGGTCGAAGAAGTGCCCTGCATTGGCTTCGTCGGCGAACCACATGCTGGCGAACATCGCGGCGAGCAGCAGGCCAACGCCGAGCACGGTATAGAGCCTGCGCAGCGACGTCTGGCGTCGCCAGGCATCGGCCATCGGATGAGGGGCGCCGGAGGGAGCTGTCACGGAAAGGGTCATGATCGGAGATGCAAAAAGGGCGGTGTTTTTGAACACCGCCCTTCTTGATTTCGCCGTTAGCCGCCGATGGCTGCCTTACGGGCTTCGACGATGACGTTGTAGAAATCCGGCTTCACCGGAACGTAGCCGGTGAAATCGCCACCTTCGACGCCTTCGAAGCAAGCCTTGTCCTTCTTCGGCAGTTCGGTGAAGAAGGCGGCGAGCTTGGCGGTCATCTCGTCGCCGAGCGCGGTGCGCACGACCAGCGGGCCGTTCGGGATCAGGCCCGAGCGCCAGACTTCGACGAAGTCGTTCGGGTCGACAGCACCCTTGGCGACGACCTTGTGGAAGGTGCCGGAGGTGAAGCCGTTCTTGAAGTCGCCGATGCCCGAGGAATCGTCGACAGCGACATCGACCTTGCCGTCGCGCACGGCCAGGATGTTGTTCTCATGGCCGCCGTTGAACTGGGTCGAGGCGAAATAGGTCTCGTTGGAGGCGCCGGTGTCCTTCGGAATCTGGGTCAGCGGGATCAGGTAGCCGGAGGTCGAATCCGGATCGGCATAGCCGAGCTTCTTGCCCTTGGCCGACTTGATGTCGGTGATGCCGGAAGACTTGAGCGCCAGGCCGATCGAATAATAGCCGGTCGCGCCGTCGGTCTGCTGGGTGGTGAGGATCGGGGTGACCGCCTTCGGATCCTTGATATAGACGCTGGCATAGCCGGAGGCGCCGAGTTCGGCGAAGTCGAGCGTGCCACCGAGCAGGCCCTGGATGACGCCGTCATAGTCGGCGGCGGGGAACAGCGAGACCTTCTCGAAGCCGAATTCGGCCTTCAGATGGTCGGCCAGGCACTGGTAGTTGCGCAGCCGGTCGGTTTCGTTTTCACCGCCGAGGATGCCGACGCGGAATTCCTTCAGATCGGCGGCGTGGGCCATGCTGGTCGCCATGGCGAGCACCGAAACGGCGCCGAAAACCATTTTCCTGAACATTTGATGTCTCTCCTGTAAGTTCCGGCCCCGCGCCGGCAACGTTCTTGATCTTGACAAATGCCCTTCACGCGGGCGGACGATCCAGGCCGCTCTTTCTTGAACTCAGTAACCCGGGAATGCGGGTTCGAGCGGTCCGGCGGATGCTGCGATCTTTTGCTTGAAGGCAACGCTGGTGGAGGTGATGGCCTCCGATATCTCCGCGCCATTGCTGTCGGCGCCATAGACGAGGCGCACGGCCTCACGGTTCAGCTCTTCGGGCGGGCCGTCGAAGACGACCTTGCCGGCGGCCATGCCGATGATGCGGTTGCAATAGGCGCGCGCGGTATCGAGCGTATGCAGATTGGTGACGACGGTGATGCCTTCGCGCAGGTTGATGTCCTGCAGGGAATCCATCACCACCTTGGCGTTGAGCGGGTCGAGCGAGGCGATCGGCTCGTCGGCGAGGATAACCTTTGGCTGCTGCATCATGGCGCGGGCGATGGCGACGCGCTGCTGCTGTCCGCCTGACAGCGTGCCGGCTGGCTGCAGAGCGGTACGGGCGATGTCGAGCCGCTCCAGGGCGGCGACTGCCTCGGCGCATTCGGCGCGCGAAAACATGCCGAGAAGGTTCGACAGGGTCGAACGATGGTTCAACTTGCCGAGCAGCACATTGGTCAGCACATCGAGGCGCGGCACCAAGTTGAACTGCTGGAAGATCATGGCGCAGTCGCGCTGCCAGTGCCGCAACGGTGAGCCGCGCAACTGGGAGACCTCGGCGCCGTCAAAAAAAATCGACCCCTGGCTGGGGTCGACAAGACGGTTGATCATGCGAAGAAGGGTGGATTTGCCGGCGCCCGAACGGCCGATGACGCCGACCATCTGACCCTGCGGGATCGAGATGGTGACGTCGCTGACGGCGGTGTTCTTGCCAAATCGTCGGCTGACACCGCGGATTTCGAGCGTGGCAGAGCTTGCTGACATGGGCTGGTTCCAGTCCGGTCCATATTGATCGTCAGGCATTCGCCTAACGCAGCCACATGAACCTGCCGTGTCGCCAGCATGTCAGTTTTGTTACGCTCCACAGGCTTGGCGGCTGAAGCGCATCGCGCTGAAACGAATTCATGCGATGCGCTTCAGGTCTTTGTAATTATGCATATCGTTCTCCCAAAACCGAGGTCACTTTCGGGCGCCATGCATTGGCACCTTGCGGACAATCAGCCGAGCACCAGCAATTCCTCGAAATGCTTCATGTCGCGGAAAGCGCAGAAAGCGGGCGCCTTGATCTCGATTGTCGGAGCCTGCCTTGCGAAAAGCGCCAGGCAATCGTCGAACAGCGCCTGCCAGGCCGCGGCCCTGTCGTCGGCGAGACGCTGGATCTGGTAGGCGAAGGTGATGTGGAAGACGTAAGCGTCGTGATCGGGATGCCGGTAGCCGAACGGAACCGCCAGTGCATCGCGCCACTTACACATGACCCGCACATCCTCGTCCGTTGCGCCGGCAACGGTGAGGCCGGTCGGCACGACCTCGACCACCTTGATGTTGAAGGGGCCGAGCCCCTCGAAACCCTTCAGGCGTTCCAGATAAAGGCGAGTCATCGCATCGATGCTGGTGTCGAGCGGCACGTCCTGCGGCCAGTATGGCAGGCGGCGGCGATATTCGATGATGCCCTGGAATAGGGTCATGTGCAGGCTGGAGGCAGGCGTGAAGGCGAGCCGGTCGGCGTCAGGCATCGCCAGCATCTTCTCACGCACGCCAAGCACCACAGCCTCGGATGGCGAACCTCCGACCAGGTGGCTGACGACGGTGTTGCCTGGCTCGGTCAGAAAATTGCCTGAGGTGTCGTAGCGCGTGCCGAGATGCGCCGGCGGCATCGGATTGGAGCCGGCAAAGAATCCGGCGAGTGAGGGTTTGACTGTGTCGAGCATGGCGATCTCCTTGGGGAGATGGCGTCCTGTCCGAGTCCTGTGTCAAGGATGTGAACAGGCTCCCCGATGATGATGCAAGGGAGCCATCTTTGCTGGAACTGCCCTACCCCTCGTATTTCTCCAGGAACGCCTCGGCTGAAAGTTCGCGAAAATCGTCAAGTGACGCGCGCAGCCTGGCATGGTCCCAGTCCCACCAGGCAAGCGCCTGGTAGCGTTCGGCGGTGCGGCGGTCGAAGCGCTCGCGGATCGGCTTTGCCGGCACGCCGGCGACGATGGTGTAAGGCGCGACATCCTTCGACACGACGGCGCCGGCGCCAACCGCCGCGCCATCGCCGACAGTAACGCCGGGCAGGACGGTCGAACCGTGACCGAGCCAGGTGTCGTGGCCGATGCTGACGCGCTTGGCGCGGCGCTCAGCGAAGAACTCGCTCTCATGCTCGGCATCGTCCCAATAGTCCGAGGCGCGGTAGGTGAAATGGTGCAGCGTCGGCCGCCAGGTCGGGTGGTTGGTGGCGTTGAGGCGCACGCTTGCGGCGATGTTGGCGAACTTGCCGATCGTCGCGCACCAGACGGCGCAGTCCTGCATCATGTAGGAATAGTCGCCGAGTTCGCTTTCCGAGACCCGGCTGCGGTCGGCGATCTCGGTCCAGCGGCCAAGCGTCGAGTTGTGTACCTCCGCCGTCGGGTGGATCAGCGGCGTCTCCGACAATTTCCTGGTCATGCGGCGAGTTTTCCCGGAGCAAAGGCGGTGACGTCGATGATGCGGTCGGCAACCGCCTCGCGCACATCGTGATCGTGGAAGATGCCGAGCAGGGCGACATCCGCCGCCTTCTTGGCGGCGATGAGTTCGATCACCACGTCGCGGTTGGTGGCATCGAGCGAGGCGGTCGGCTCGTCGAGCAGCAGGATGGGGTGTTCGGTGATGAAGCCGCGCGCGATGTTGACGCGCTGCTGCTCGCCGCCGGAGAAGGTCGCCGGCGGCAGAGCCCAGAGTTTTTCCGGCAGGTTGAGCTTCGCCAGCAGTGCGCGCGCCTTGCCTCTGGCCGCCTCGCGCTCCTCGCCGCGTTCGACCAGCGGCTCCGCGACGACATCAAGCGCCGAAACGCGCGGCACGGTGCGCAGGAACTGGCTGACATAGCCGATCGTTTGCCGGCGCACGGCAAGCACGGTGCGCGGGCTGGCATTGGCGAGATCGATCAGCCCGTCGTCGTGCCTGACGATGATCTGGCCTTCATCGACGGCATAGTTGCCGTAGAGCATCTTCAGGATCGAGCTCTTGCCTGCACCGGACGGGCCGCCTAGCACCGTGCATTCGCCAGCCTTGATCGAGAACGAGACGCCAGCGACGACGGGCAGCTTGATGCCGTCGCGCAGGTGCATGGTGAAGCTCTTGGCGACGTCGGAAACAACGAGCGGGGTTGGCATGATCAGTGTCCTTTGTCTTGCCGCATGATCCGGTCCGAAAACCGGCTTCCACTTTTCGGGATCATGCGGCTACACCTGCAAAATCGAGGAAACGAGAAGCTGCGTGTAAGGGGCGCGGGGATCGTCGAGGACGCGGTCGGTGAGTCCGCTTTCGACGACGCGGCCGTCCTTCATCACCATCATGCGCTGCGACAGAAGACGTGCGACGGCAAGGTCGTGGGTGACGACGATGGCCGCCAGCCCAAGATCGGTGACCAGCCCGCGCAGCAGATCAAGCAGGCGCGCCTGCACCGAGACGTCGAGGCCGCCGGTCGGCTCATCCATGAACACCAGCCGTGGCCCGGTGACGAGGTTGCGGGCGATCTGCAGGCGCTGGCGCATGCCGCCGGAAAAGGCGCGGGGCTCGTCGTCGATGCGGTCCTGCTCGATCTCGACGCGCGACAGCCAATCGACGGCCGTGGCGCGGATCTTGCCGTAGTGGCGGTCGCCGACCGCCATCAGCCGTTCGCCGACATTGGCGCCGGCCGATACCGTCATGCGCAGGCCATCGGCCGGGTTCTGGTGGACGAAGCCCCAGTCGGTGCGCATCAGGAAGCGGCGTTCGGCCTCGCTCATGCGGTAGAGCTCACGGAACTGGCCGTCACGCATGCGGTAGCTGGCGGTGCCGGAGGACGGCAGCAGCCGCGTCGACAGACAGTTGAGCAGCGTCGTCTTGCCGGAGCCGGATTCGCCGACGACAGCCAGGACTTCACCGGGCCACAGGTCGAAGGAGACGTTGTCGCAGCCGACGCGCGAACCGTAGAATTTGGAGAGCGCCGAGACGCGCAGCAACGGTTCGTCGGTCATTGTGCCGGCTCCATTTTTTCCGAGGCATGATGGGCATCGGGGGCAAGGTGGCCGCGATGGCCGTCGGCTCGCCGCTTCTCGCAGTGGTCGGTGTCGGAGCAGACGAACATGTGGCCGCCATGGTCATCGAGGATGACTTCGTCGAGATAGACATTCTCGGCGGCGCACAGTGCGCAGGGCTGGTCGAAGGTCTGCACCTCGAAGGGGTGATCCTCGAAGTCGAGGCTGACGACCTCGGTGAAGGGCGGCACCGCGTAGATGCGCTTTTCGCGGCCGGCGCCGAACAGCTGCAAGGCGGGCGAGCGGTGCATCTTGGGATTGTCGAATTTCGGCGTCGGCGAGGGGTCCATCACATAGCGGCCTTCGACCTTCACCGGATAGGCATAGGTGGTGGCGATGCGGCCGTGCTTGGCGATGTCCTCGTAAAGCTTCACATGCATGAGGCCGTATTCCTCCAGCGCATGCATTTTCCGCGTTTCCGTTTCGCGCGGTTCGAGGAAGCGCAGCGGCTCGGGGATCGGCACCTGGTAGACCAGCACCTGGCCCGCGGTCAGCGGATGCTCGGGGATGCGGTGGCGGGTCTGGATGATGGTGGCGCTGGCGGTATCGGTGGTCACCGCGACATTGGCGACCTTCTTGAAGAAGGCGCGGATCGAGACCGCGTTGGTGGTGTCGTCGGCACCCTGGTCGATGACCTTCAGCACATCATCTGGGCCGATGATCGAGGCAGTGACCTGGACGCCGCCGGTGCCCCAGCCATAGGGCATCGGCATTTCGCGCGAAGCGAACGGCACCTGATAGCCGGGGATGGCGATGCCCTTGAGGATCGCCCGGCGGATCATCCGCTTGGTCTGCTCGTCGAGATAGGCAAAGTTGTAGGTGGCGATGTCGGTCATGATGCTGCCTCCAATCCCTTGGCATAGCGCTCCAGGCGGTCCGCAAGCGTGCCGGTGTGCAGTTCGAACATGTGATTGTCGTCGTCGTAGAAATAGATCGAGCGGCCTTCACCCTCGACGCGCGGACGCGGCGGACGCATGTCGAGGCCGAGCTTGGCGACACGCTCGGCGTAGTGGTCGAAATCGGTGTCATCGATCTTGAAGGCGATGTGGTTGTAGCTGCGCTCCGGCAGCGCCTCGCCTTCCATGATGGCGATCCAGATGTCGCCGATCAGGAAGAATTTTTCGCGCGACAGCGAGAACTGTTCGGCATCGCTGGCATAGACTTCGCGCGCTTCGAAAACTCCGGTCAGGATCTCGGTCATCCGGTCGAGATCCCTGACGATGAAGGTCATGTGGGACAGGCCTTCGATCATTCCGCTGCCTCCCGCTTTTCTTCAGCCTTGGCGGGGTTCTCCCGGGCCTCATACTCAGCGCGCATGCGGCGCACGAGGTCGAGTTCGGCCTGGAAGTCGACATAATGCGGCAGCTTCAGATGCTCGACGAAGCCGGTCGCCTGGACGTTGTCGGAATGCGAGATGACGAACTCCTCGTCCTGGGCGGCGGCGACTATGTCCTCGCCGAGTTCGGAGGCGCGCAGAGCCCGGTCGCAGAGCGCCATGGCCATCGCCTTGCGCTCGCTCTGGCCGAAGACGAGGCCGTAGCCGCGGGTGAATTGCGGCGGTGCCTTGGCCGATCCCTTGAACTGATTGACCATCTGGCATTCGGTGACCCGCACCGTGCCGAGCGGGGCGGCGAAAGGCAGTTCCGGAATGTCGAGTTCCAGCTCGACCTCGCCGATGCGGATTTCGCCGACGAAGGGATGGTTGCGGGCGTAGCCGCGCTGGGTGGAATAGCCGAGCGCCAGCAGGAAACCTTCGTCACCGCGCGACAGGGCCTGCAGGCGGATGTCGCGCGCCATCGGGAATTCCAGCGGCTCGCGGGTGATGTCGCCAGGGGCATGATCCTGCGGCATCTCGCCATCCGGTTCGATCAGGCCTTCGCGGGCGAGGATCGCCGAGACGCGCGGCATGGCCTGCGCTTCCGTCTCGCGCCGCAGGGGCTCGGCGACATCGGCGCCGGCGGCAAGCTCGGGATCGAGCAGCCGGTGGGTGTAGTCGAAGGTCGGGCCGAGAAGCTGGCCGCCGGGCAGGTCCTTGTAGGTTGCCGACACGCGCCGTTCGACCCGCATGGCGCCGGTGTCGATCGGTCTGGAATAGCCGAAGCGCGGCAGCGTGGTGCGATAGGCGCGCACCAGGAAGATCGCCTCGATCATGTCGCCGCGCGCCTGGACGATGGCAAGTGCCGCCAGTTCACGGTCATAGAGCGAGCCTTCGCTCATCACCCGATCGACGCCGAGCGACAGCTGCTCGACGATCTGGTCTAGACGCAGCGCGGGCACCGAACGGTCGCCGCGCCGGCGGTCGGCGAGGAGGCTGTGGGCATTGGCGATTGCGGCCTCGCCGCCTTTTACCGCGACATACATCTTACGCCTCCATCGTCTTGATACGTGTCGTGCGCGGAAGGCAGGCTATGCCTTGCGATGTGGCGAGGATGACGTCGACACCGCGCGGAAAGCGCTTGTTGTTCTGTTTCCACTGCTCGATGAAATGACGCGGCATCTGCGCCGGCGCGATCACGGCGCTGGTTTCGATGCCGGGGCCTTCAAGCAAGAGCGGCGCACCTGACACGAGGTCGCTGACCTGGAGGATCAGCGTGGTCGATCTGTCGGGATAATCCTGCGTGCCTTGCGCAAAACCGTCGAGCGCCATCATCTCGGCCGGTGTTGCGACAAACGCGAAATGCGCGTCGGCCGGCGTGTTGGCCAGCGGCGCGCCGGTGTGGAAACCAAGCCAGGAGCCGATCGCGGAGGAGGTGTGCAGGGCCGGGTCGAGCCAGAGCGGCGTGTCGTTGTCGCACAGCGCCAGTGCCACCGCGCCTGACGTTGCCGAGAGCGGTGCCGGCGGACGGGCCAGGGCAGGCAAAGGCTGCACCATGCCTGGCCGCGCCATCGCGTCCATGATTGCGCGGAACACGGTCTGGGCATTGAAGACCGGATCGGCGAAGCCGCCCTCGATCGATTGTGCTGCGATATCCATCAGTCTTCTCCGCGAACCATGGTGAAGAAATCCACCTTCGTTGCCGCCGTCTCGGCGCGGCGTTTTTCGTTCGCGGCGGTAAGCGCCGACCTCAGAGGCGCGATCAGCCTGGTCTCGACTTCGGCGCGGCTGGCAGGGTCCTGCCACAGCGCGTCGGCTATTGCCGCCAGCTTTGCCTTCTGCTTGTCGCGACCAAGCGCGTAGCAATGGCCGACCTGACCGGACGGCAACCGGACGGTGGCGCGGGTGACGGTCGCCTCGCCGACATTGAATGGTGCGCCGCCGCCGCCGATACGACCGCGCAGCGTCACCAGCCCGGTCTCGGGACCACGCAGCAGTTCGGCTTGCGAAGGCAGGCCAGCCTCGTTCCAGAGCCGGACGATGTCGTCGCCGCTCGATTGCGCCAAAGTCGCCATGGCGGCCTTGCGTTCGGCCTGGTCGCGGGCTTCCTGTCCTCGCATCAGCAGCATTCCTCTTTGCCAAATTTGTCTATTGATATAGACAACTATACAAATTATACATATTACCTAGCGCGAGTCCATGACGCGTGGATGACAGGCGATGGAAGGCGGGGGCAAATTCATGACCGGACGACAGGAAGCCGACAGTATCGAACGGCGCAGCGGCGTCTCGCTGTGGCGCCAGATCGCCGACAGGATCCTGCAGGCCATCGCCACCGGGGATTTCGCCGAGAATGCCGCGCTGCCCCCGGAGGTGGCGCTCGCCGAGCGCTATGGTGTCAACCGTCACACGGTGCGCAGCGCCATATCGGCGCTCGTGCAGGAAGGGGTGCTGCGGGCCGAGCAGGGGCGCGGCACCTTCGTCTTGTCGCGCAAACGGCTGTCCTATCCGATCGGCGCGCGCACGCGCTTTTCAACAGGCTTGCAAGGGCAGACATCGGAACGGCATATCGTGCTGCTTGCCTCATCGGTCGAGCCGGCAAGCCAGCGTGTCGCCGAGGGCCTTGGGTTGGCCAGGGGGGCCGAGGTGATTAGGCTCGAGACACGCGGCGAGGCCGATGGGCGGCCTGTGTCGCGCGCTGCTGGATGGTTCGATGCCAGGCGCTTTGCCGGCATCGACAAGGCGATGGCCGAGACCGGGTCTGTCACGGCGTCGCTGGCTCGTTTCGGGATAGACGATTATCTCCGGCAATCGACCGTGCTGTCGGCGCGCCATGCCGATGCCGCCGATCTTGCCGACCTGGACCTGCAGCCGGGCGCTATCGTGCTGGTCACGGTGGCCGTCAACGTCACGCCGGACGGCCAGCCTATCCAGTTTTCAGAATCGCGGTTTCCGGCCGAGAGGGTGGAGTTGAAGCTGTCGGCGCTGTAGGGAATGCCGGCCTCTTACGAGACCGTGACCAGCCCGGTCGTGCCTAACTGTCGGCGGCTGCTCGTTCGAGGATCGGCTTCCGCCAATCCGTCGCTGCTTCGCAGCGCCACCTTTCTCCCCTCCGGAGGGAAAGGAAGGGAGCATCTCTGGAGGAGCGGTGGCTGCAATAGGTTAGTGCCCTTCCTCTACCCGGTCGATCGGGGGAGAGGTGGCTCAGCGAAGCCGAGACGGAGTGGGGGTCGACTGCGCTGCGCGTCCTCAATTCGGGCCGGTTCACCGCTTGCCGTATTAGGACACCACCTCGATCACAGCCTTGATCAGGCCGGATTTCTCATGCGCCCAGCGGGCCAGATCGCGCGGCGTGCCGTCGAGCGTGGTGCGGTGGGTGACGAGCTTGGCCAATGGCACGGCACCGTTGCGGATCGAGGCAGCGACATGGTCGAAGTCGGCGCGCAAGGCGTTGCGGCTGCCGATCAGCGTCATTTCACGCTTGTGGAATTCAGGGTCGGAAAAGACGATGTCGTCCTTGACGACGCTGACCAGCACCAGCGTCCCGCCGTGGGCGACATGGGCGAAGGCCGACTGCACCGATTGGGTGTTGCCGGTGGCGTCGAAGACCACGTCGAAGCCTTCGCCTGATGTCGCTTCCCTGACCAGATCGGGCACCGCGCTACGCGAGCCATCGAGGGTCTTGAAGCCGAGTTCGGTTGCGGCGAAGGCGAGCCTTTCGCTGCTCATGTCGAGCAGGGTCACATCAAGCTCGGCGATGCGGGCGAAGATGGCGGTACCGAGCCCGATCGGGCCGGCGCCAATAACCAGCGTACGGGCACCGGGATCGGCGCGGGCGCGCCGCACGGCATGCGCGCCGATGGCCAGGAATTCGACGGCGGCGGCGTCGGCCAGCGACAGGCCATCGGCCGGATAGAGATTCTGCGCCGGGACAAGAATGCGTTCGCACATGGCGCCGTCGCGGTGGACGCCGAGCACCTCGATCCTGACACAGCAATTCGGCTTGCCGTGCCTGCAGGCGATGCACTTGCCGCAGGAGAGATAGGGGTTGATGACGACCGGTTCGCCAATGGCAAGGTCGACGCCCTCGCCGGTCTCGACGATGGTTCCCGACACCTCATGGCCCATGATGCGGGGGTAGGCGAGGAAGGGGTGCTTGCCCTCGAAGATGTGGTAGTCGGTGCCGCAGATGCCGACATGGCTGACCGCGACCAGCGCCCAGCCGGCAGGCGGCGCGCCAGGCTGGGGACGGTCTTCCAGGACGAGTTCGCCGGGCGAGCGGCAGACGACGGCTTTCATGTTTTCAATCCAGTCTCCAATGAAATCGCCGGCCTGAAACGATTGACGCAATTCCGCGCGGAAAACCGTTTCACACTTTCCTGGAATGCTTCAGACAGGCCGGCGATCGCTTTCGGTTTGTTGCTATTTACCGCCGCGGCGGCGCAGACCGTCGAAATAGACGATGACGATGATCAGCGCGCCGGTGATGATGCGCTGCCAGAAGGCGTTGACGTTGAGCAGGTTGGCGCCGTTGTTGATGGTGGCGAGAATGAAGGCGCCGAGCAGCGGGCCGTGCACCGAGCCGACCGCGCCGAACAGCGAGGTGCCGCCGATCACCGAGGACGCGATCGCCTGCAACTCCCAGCCTTCGGCCTGGGTCGGGTTGCCGATGCCGATGCGCGAGGCCAAGAGCACGCCGACAAAGGCCGCGCAGAGGCCCGACAGCGTATAGGCCATGTAGATGGTGCGCTGGACGTTAACGCCGGACAGGCGCGAGGCCTCGGCGTTGGAGCCGACCGAGAAGAGATAGCGGCCCCAGCGGCTGTGATGCAGGAAGATGTAGGCCGGAATGCCGACCAGGATCACCATCCAGAACAAATTGGGGACGCCGAGGAAGGAGTTGCGCGAGAATTCCTGGAAGGCATCGTTGTTGATGGAGATCGAATTGCCGTTGGTCATCAAAAGGCCGATGCCGCGCAGTGAGGTCAGCGTCGCCAGCGTGATGATGAAGGGCGGCAGCCCCATCTTGACGATGCCGAAGCCATGGAACAGGCCGATGGCGACGCCGACCAGCAGCGTGATCAGGATGGCCAGGAAAACCGGTATGCCGGCATTGATCAGCATCGCGGCGATGACGGTGGCAAAACCGACCACGGCACCGACGGACAGATCGATGCCGCCGGTTATGATGACGAAGGTCTGGCCGACCGCCAGGATGGCGATCATCGAACCCTGACGCAGAAGGTTCGAGATGTTGTTGGCCGAGGCGAAGCTCGATGTCGACAGCGACAGGATGACCCAGAGCAGCACCAGCAGCGCCAACAGCGTCAGCCCGAACAGGGCGTTGTAATTGCGCTTGGGTTTTTCGGCAGGAATCGCCTCGGTGCTCATATCTTTCCTCCCAGCCTTTCTTGTTTCTCGGCGAGCGCCTGTGTCAGAATTTCCTCGTGATCGGCGGTGCGGAACCCATGTGTCGCCACCAGCTTGCCGCGGCGGAACACATGCAGCGTGTCGGCCAGCTCATAGACTTCCGGCAGATAGGACGAGATCAGGATGATGCCGGCGCCCTTCGACAGGAGCGCTCCGAACAGGCGGTAGATCTCGGCCTTGGTGCCGACATCGACGCCGACCGTCGGCTCGTCGAAGATGAACAGCTTGGCGCCATGCGCCAGCCATTTGCCGATGACTATCTTCTGCTGGTTGCCGCCCGACAGGCTGGAGGCCAGCGCATTGCGTGTCGGCGTCTTGATGCGCAGATCGGCGATCTGGCGGTCGGCCTGGGTCTTTTCCTGCGCGCCGGAGATCAGCAGGTTGTTGGAGATGCGCTTGTAGATCGGCAGGTTGAGATTGAGGCCGACCGGCAGGTTGAGGCAAAGGCCCTGGTCGCGGCGGCTTTCCGGCGCCAGCGCCATGCCGAGCTTGATGGCGTCATGCTCGGAGTTGATCTGAACCGGCTTGCCTTCCCACAAAATCTCGCCGGCCGATTTGCGGTGGCGCCCGTAGAGCGTGGTGACGAACTCGCTGCGTCCGGCGCCGATCAGCCCGTAGAGCCCGACGATCTCGCCGGCGCGGACCGTCATCGAGACATTTTCGAAGCCCTTGCCCGACAGGTTCCTGGCCTCGACGATCGCGGCGCCGGGGGTGAAATGTTCCTTGTGATAGACCTGCTCGATCGAGCGGTTGATCATCAGCTTGACCAGTTCGGCGTCGTTGGTCTCACTGATGTTCCTGGTGCCGACCAGCGTGCCGTCACGCAGCACGGAGACGCGATCGGCCAGCTCGAACACTTCCTCCATGCGGTGGCTGATGTAGATGATGGTCACGCCTTCGGACTTCAGCCGGCGGATCAGGGTGAAGAGCTGGTCAGCCTCCTTGCGGGTGAGGTAGGCGGTCGGCTCATCGAAGATCAGGAATTTGGTGCCGCGCACGGTGGCGCGGGCGGCGGCGATCAACTGCTGCTGGCCGATGGTGAGGTCGCCGAGCACGACATGCGCCGGCAGGTCGAAGCCGAGATCGTCGATAATCTTCTGCGCTTCCTTGACCATGGCGCGCTGCTGCAGGATGCCGAAGCGCGAATTCTCCTCGCCGAGGAACATGTTGGCGGCGACCGTCAAATGCCGGCAGAGCACGACTTCCTGGTGCACGGCGTTGATGCCGAGCGCCATCGCTTCATGCGGGGTCGCCAGCGCCGCTGGCTTGCCTTCCCAGACGACCTCGCCGGAGGTGCGCGGCATGACGCCGGTCAGGAGCTTGATCAGTGTGGATTTGCCGGCGCCGTTCTCGCCGACGATGGCGTGGATTTCGCCTGCCTTGAAGGCCAGCGTCACCGGCTTCAGCGCGTGGGTGCCGGGATATTTCTTCTCCAGGCCGCGCAGTTCGAGGATCGTCCTGCCAGGCTCCAGCACAGGGGCAGGATGCAGGTCTTGCGCCGTCGGTGTCATGACAATCCTCCCAGATTGGCCTCCCAGATTGGTCTCACAATCCGGTGCGCGGCAAGGCTCTTAAAACGCCCGCCGGAGCAGCCTAGCCCAGGCTGGCGGATTTCCAAGCGATATGGCTGTTGTTTCCGGGGCACGAGGCCCCGGAAACCGTGCGGCTGCGCCGAGGCTCAGTTGAGCTTCGGGTTGAGCAGCGCGTCGATCTTGGGATCCTTCATGTTGGCCTTGGTGACGAGGTTGGCGCCGGTGTCGACATTGGCCTCGACCTTCTCGCCCTTGGAAGCGGCGAGCGCGGTCTTGATACCGTCATAGCCCATCCGGTAGGGATCCTGGACGACGAGGCCGGAAATGACACCGTCATTCAGGAACTTGATCAGCTTCTCGTCGCTGTCGAAGCCGATCAATCCGACCTTGCCGGCAAGCTTGTTCTCGGCGATCGCCTGGCCGACGCCCTGCGCCATGATCAGGTTGGAGGCGAAGATGCCCTTCAGGTCGGGATTGGCGGTGATCAGGTCGGTCGCGATGTTGAGGCCGGTGGTGGCCTGACCGTCGGCATATTTGTCGGCGACCAGTTCGAGGCCGGGATACTTGGCCTTGAGCTGTTCCTTGAAGCCCTGGGCGCGCTGCTCGAGCGAGCCGGCGCCGGGCAGTGCGGTGATCAGGGCAACCTTGCCTTCGACCTTGCCGCCATTGGCCGCGCCGATGGCCGCCGCAAGACCGTCCGCGGCGACGCGGCCGCCCTGGACGTTGTCGGTGGTCAGGAACGAGGTGAAGGCCTTGGAGTCGGCGCTGGAGTCGATGCCGATGACCTTGACCTTGCTTGCGGCCTCGTCGATCGGCTTGCCGAGCGCCTTGGCTTCGGTCGGCGCGATGACGACTGCGGCCGGGTTGCCGGCGACGGCGTTCTCGAGGATGGAGATCTGGCCGTTGACGTCGGTTTCAGCCTGGGCGCCGAGTTCCGGCACGTTGACGCCGAGATCCTTGCCGGCCTTGCGGGCACCGGCGAGCACGATCTGCCAGTAGAAGGACGTGGTGTCCTTGACGATGATCGGAATGGTCACGTCCGCCGCCGAAACCGGCGCCGAATGCATGACGCCGGCGAGCATCGAAGCTGCCGCCATCGCCATCACGGCACGGCGGTTGAGAATGCTGGTCACGAATTTCATAGGATTCCTCCCTAAGTCGCCCGGTGAACGTTACGGAAGCTCCGTTCGGATAGGCGCGGCCCAAACAGAACTTTATCAATAAAAAACATTTACGATGTTTTGATAGTGCATCGATCTGGACGATGCAAGCGGTGTTTCGCACCCGACCTCCCATGGCAGGCACAGACTCATGCCGCTCCTCCCTGGACGCGGCCAACGCTCCCGTTCCGTTCCACTAACACATGGAATATTAATTCCATGTGTTAGTCAATATGGAACATTCATTCTTTCTTCGGGGTCGCGGATTTGTGAAGTCGAGCCCCTCTCATCAGCGCTGATGGGTGCCGGCGTCACGCCAGGCCCTGCACCACCGTGTAGGGACGATATTTCTGATATTCCGTCTGCGGCACGTCGATGTCGAGCAGTTCGAGGTTGCGGGTCAGGTTCGCAAGTTTTGCGGTCCCGGTCAGCACGGTGGCGACCGTCGGCTCGTGCAAGGGAAACTGGAAGGCGGCGGCCGCCAGCGGATAACCGCCTTCGCCGGCGATCTTCTCCATGGCATCGACCCGGTCGAGCACATCGCGGCTCGCGGGCTGGTAATCGAAATGCGCGCCCTGCACCGGTCCGGTCGCCAATATGCCGGAGTTGAAAACGCCGCCGATCACCAGCGACGTCTGTTGCTTCAGGCACAGCGGCAGCAATTCGGCTTCCGCGCTGCGGTCGAGCAGGGAATAGCGGCTCGCGAGCAGGATGCAGTCGAGCGGCGCCCGGCGCATCACGTCAAGGCAGATCTGGACTTCGTTGACGCCGAGCCCATAAGCGGAAATCGTGCCGGCCCGCTTCAGGTCCTCGAGCGCCTTGAGCCCGCCGTCCATCAGCTGGCGAAAATGCAGTTTTGTCTTCTCTACGCCATGCGTGTAGACGCCGATGTCGTGCACATACAGGATATCGATCTTGTTCAGGCCAAGCCGTGCGTAGCTGAAGTCGACCGACCGCATGATGCCGTCGTAGGAATAGTCGTAGTCGAGCGCGAACGGCAGTGGATCGACATAGGAGTGATCGGGCACCTGGTCTTCAGGCACCGGGCGGAACAGGCGTCCGACCTTGGTGGACAGCACGTAGGAATCGCGCGGCTTGTAGCGCAGGAAATCGCCGAAGCGTCGCTCCGACAGGCCGAAACCATAGAAGGGTGCGGTGTCGAAATAGCGCAGGCCGGCCTCCCAGGCGCCTTGCAGCGTCTCCATCGCCGCCTCGCGTGAGCAGGCGCGGTAGAGGCCGCCGATCGCGGCGCCGCCGAAGCTGACCTCTGTGACCTCGAGCGCCGTCTGGCCGATGCGGCGTTTTTCCATGCAAACCCTCCCCGTTGCCGGCCGCTGTCCCGCCCGGCAGTCTACCACATGTCAGGTGAATGCTGAGCAATTCCAGGAAAAGTGTGTAGCGGTTTCCTTGGGAATTGCGCAGAAACAAAAAGTTAGAGCGTCGCGCCGAGATGCCAGGGCACGAACTCGTTGTCGCCATAGCCAAAATCCTCGCTCTTGGTCTTGCGGCCCGAAGCCGTCTCGACGATCAGTTCGAAGATTTCGCGGCCCATGCCGGCGATGGTCTTTTCGCCCGAGGCGATGACGCCGCAATTGACGTCCATGTCCTCTTCCATCTGGTGATACATGGTGGAGTTGGTGGCGACCTTGATCGAAGGTGTCGGCCGGCAGCCGAAGCACGAACCGCGACCGGTGGTGAAGACGATGACATTGGCGCCACCCGCGACCTGGCCGGTGGCCGAGACCGGGTCGTAGCCGGGAGTGTCCATGAACACCAGCCCGTTGCCGGTGACCTTTTCGGCATAGCCGAACACGCCGTTGAGCGGCGTCTGGCCCCCCTTGGCGACCGCGCCCAGCGACTTTTCCAGGATGGTGGTGAGGCCGCCGCGCTTGTTGCCGGGCGAAGGGTTGTTGTCGATCGAGGCGCCATGCTTGGCGACATGATCTTCCCACCACTTCACATAGCCATCGAGCTTCTTGGCGATTTCTGGCGTCGCCGCGCGATAGGCGAGCAGATGCTCGGCGCCGTAGATTTCCGTGGTCTCGGAGAGGATGCCGATGCCGCCGACGCCGGCCAGTATGTCCACGGCAGCACCCAGCGCCGGATTGGCCGTGATGCCCGACATGCCGTCGGAGCCGCCGCATTGCAGGCCGACGACGATCTCGCTGACCGGGATCGGCTCGCGCTTCAACTGGCCGACTTCCTCGGCGATCTCGGCCAGCACGCCCATCGCCTTTTCCACCGATTTGCGCGATCCGCCGGCGTCCTGGATGTTGAAGTGGCGTTTGCCGGCGGCGACGCCCTTCTGGCCGTAAAGGGTGAGCTGATTGACCTCGCAGCCGAGGCCGACCATCAGCACGCCGCCGAAATTCGGGTGGCGGGCATAACCGGCGAGCGTGCGGTGCAGCACCATCATGCCGTCGCCAGTGCCGCTCATGCCGCAGCCCTGGCCGTGGACGATGGGCACGAAGCCGTCGATGCCTGGATATTTCGGCAGCAAGGTCCGGTTGGCCGTGTCGGCGATCGAATGGCAGACTGTGGCCGAACAATTGACGCTGGCGATGATGCCGATGAAGTTTCGCGTGCCGGCGCGGCCGTCGGCGCGGCGGTAGCCCATGAAGGTGCGAGCGCGATCGGCCTCGGTCGCGTGCTCGGCCTCGCTCGGCGGCACCACCGGCAAACGGCCGGCCTCGAAAACCAGATTGTGCGAATGGACATGCTCGCCGGGCGCGATGTACTGCGTGGCGCGGCCGATCGCCTGGGCATATTTCACCACGGCTTCACCGGCGGCAATCGGCTTGATCGCGACCTTGTGGCCGGGCTCGATGACGGCGGTGGCAAGCGCGCCGCCCGGCAGGACGGTGCCGATCTCGATGCGGCCATTGGCAACGGCGACATTGTCGGCGGGGGACAGAAGGATGGTGTTCGACACGTTCACGGGCGGTTTCCTGGGTGATCCTGGGATGCGCGGATTGACACGCGCCTGTTAAGAGTTAATGTCTTTTATCGTGAAAAAACAGTTTTGCGTCAATTATTTTTTCGCGGCGTTACAGGGTGCTCCTGGGCAAATGGTGGCGCCGCAAACAATGGACCGGACCCGGCGAAAGCGATTCCTGCTTTTCAGGGTCATGGGAACGTCATATTGCGCTTCAAGCCGGCCGCCGCAAGCGCCGGCATGAATGGGTCAGGGGATGTCGAAGAGCAACAACGTCTACAAGGACGCCTACAACAGGTGCCTCAGGCTGCTTGACGAGACGCGCAGCCTGCCGTCGGAGCCGGAACTGGGCGCGCTGCTCGGGGTCAGCCGCACCACCGTGCGAAGCATCCTGGCACGCATGGAGGAAACCGGGCTGATCGCCTGGAACAAGCGCGCCAAGACGGTGCTGCGGGACCCCGGACCCGGCGATTTCTTCCCCGAGGAAGAGACCGACACGCTGGCCGAGATCATCGAGCGATCGTTCATGCGGCGGCTGCTCGCGGGCGGCGCCGAAGCCGGCATGCAGATCA
Source organism: Mesorhizobium sp. GW821-FHT04C10 (assembly GCF_059420305.1). NCBI lineage: Bacteria > Pseudomonadati > Pseudomonadota > Alphaproteobacteria > Hyphomicrobiales > Phyllobacteriaceae > Mesorhizobium > Mesorhizobium sp. GW821-FHT04C10. The sequence goes on from NZ_JBWKTL010000001.1 coordinate 2,047,009, forward strand.
ACGAGCTCGAACTGGCGCGTGAGATCGGCGTCGGCACGACCAGCGTGCGCGAGTTCCTCATCCGCTTCTCGCGCTTCGGCTTGATCGAGAAGCGCCGCAACAGCCATTGGGTGCTGAAAGGCTTTACGCGGGCCTTCGCGCTGGAGCTGACCGAAATCCGCGAGATGTTCGAGCTGCGCTCGGCCGCTGCCTTCGCGGCTTTGCCGCAGGACAGCCCGGTCTGGGCCGATCTAGACCGCCTGGAGGACGAACATCGCCAGCTGGCACGCGAGATCGCCACGCGCTTCAACGAGTTTTCGGAACTGGACGAGCGCTTCCACCGGCTGATCCACCGCGCCTCGCGCAACCGCTTCATCGTCGATTTCTACGACGTCATCGCCATGATCTTCCATTACCACTACCAGTGGAACAAGGCGCAGGAGCGCGAGCGCAATGAAGTCGCGGTCGGTGAGCATCTTGCCTATATCGAGGCGCTCAAGTCGCGCGACCTCGGCAAGGTCGACGCCGCCTGCCGCAAGCACCTGAAGTCGGCGCGCCAGACATTGCTGACCTCGATTCCCGAAAGCCGTTTGCCGCAAAAACCCTGAGCCGCGTTGGGGAGGCAGCATCGCGGCTCGAATTTCTGTTTTATGCGTGTCATTGTCCCAATGCCGCTGCGCACCCCCGGGTCGGGCCCGAGGGCATGCTTTGGGCGACATGGATCAGTCGTGCTGCGTTGCCGCAGCCTCGAATTGGCGATTTTCCGGTCGCCGGTTGCGTGATAGGTATCCTTACGAGGACTGCTCGAAGAGGCAGATGGTTTGAACAGGCAAGTCATTTGAGCAAGAAGGCGAGACGCTGGAGCATGCCGGCCGCGCTTGTTGCGGCCTGTCTGCTGCTGCTCCAGTCGACGCTCGGCGCGTTCGCCTTCGGCACCGGCCCGAATGCCGCGCAGCTCGATGCTTTCGGCAACGTCATCTGTACCCGCGACGGTGCCACCCAGCTCCCCGGCGGCGACCAGCACCCGTCCCATCTGCCAGCCTGCTGCTCGCTTGGCTGCGGCATGTTTTCATCGGCCTTCGCGCCGCCTGCCAATGCCGGGCTGGCCCTGGGCAGCCTGTCCTTTGAAGCGGTCGCCTTCGTCTTTCCGGCGAGCATTCATCTCGACTTGGCGCGCGAACGCTCGCCGTCGAACCCGCGCGCGCCGCCGCTGGCGGCCTGAGCTGCTTGCCCGGCGGAACCTTTCGCGGGCGCACCCATCCAAAGATTAAACGGCTCGCGACCGGCGACGGCGCGATCATCACTTCATGGAGCAACCATGTCCCATTTTTCCCCCATAGCGGCGGGCACTCTGTTCAGCCGCACTCTATCTCGTTTCCGGGAGCATCTCGGCCGTGTCACGCTGGCGTTTGCGATCATGTTCGTCGGCGCCCAGTCAGTCCTGGCGCATGAGTTCAAGGTCGGCGATCTCGAAATCGAGCATCCCTGGTCGCGCGCCACGCCGGCGGGCGCCAAGGTGGCCGGCGGCTATTTCACCATCATCAACAATGGCAGCGCGCCGGACCGGCTCGTGTCGATTTCCTCCGACATTTCGGACAAGGCCGAGCTGCATGAGATGGGCGTCAAGGACGGCGTCATGACCATGCGGCCGGTTACCGGCGGCCTGGATGTCCCCGCCGGCGGCAAGGTGGCTCTGGCGCCGGGCGGCTATCACCTGATGTTCATCGGCCTGAAGCGGCAACCCAAGCAAGGCGAGAAATTCGCCGCCACGCTGACCTTCGAGAAGGCCGGCACGGTCAATATCGAGTTCGCCGTGGAGGGCATGGGCGGCGGTATGGACGACCACGCCAATTGATCCGGCCAATTCCAGAATTTTGAAATCAGAGGGACCATCATGAACAAGTATCTTTTGGCGGCTGGCGCGCTTCTCGCGCTGGGGACCAATGCCGCCTTCGCGCACATCACGCTCGAAACCCAGGAGGCACCCGTCGGCTCGACCTACAAGGCAGTGCTGCGCGTGCCGCATGGCTGCGACGGCAAGGCGACGACCGCCGTGCGCGTGCAGATTCCGGAAGGTGTGATCGCGGTGAAGCCTATGCCGAAGCCTGGCTGGACGCTGCAGACCAAGAAGGGCAAATATGAAAAATCCTACCAGCTCTATGGTCAGGCGGTGAGCGACGGCGTCAAGGAAGTCGACTGGAGCGGAGGCAATCTGCCGGATGAATTCTACGACGAGTTCGTCTTCCGCGCGACGCTGACGGCGGATCTGCCCGTCGGCCAGAAGCTCTATTTCCCCGTGGTGCAGGAATGCGACGGCGCCACCGACCGCTGGATCGAGATCCCGGCAGCCGGGCAGGATGAAGACGCACTGGAGAACCCGGCGCCCGGCATAAAGCTGACACCGAAGAAATAACTTTCCCTGGTGCGCTCTGCTTGCCGGAGCGCACCGCATTCCCATGGCATGGCATGACCGCAATACCGTTTCGGATGGCCGATACCACCGGCAAGCTCGTAGGCTGGATCGCCTGCGGGCTGCTGGCCGTGGCGTTCATTGTCATCGCTTCGACAAATCAGGCCTTTGCCCATGCCGCGCTGATCAAGACCGACCCGGCCGACGGTGCGGTGCTGATGCAGGCTCCGGCACAGTTTTCGCTGACCTTCAGCGAGCCGGTTTCGCCCCTGGTGCTGACGCTGATAAAGCCCGACGGCACGCCGGTTGCGCTGACATCCTTCCGCCTTAGCGACCAGACGGTCGAGATCGACAATCCGCAGGCCCTCAAATCCGGCACGCATGTGCTGAGCTGGCGTGTCATTTCCGCCGACGGCCATCCGGTTGGCGGCTCGCTCTTGTTTTCCGTTGGCGCGCCAAGCGAGCCGCCCGTCGTGTCCGAAGCGGTCGACTGGCCGCAGCGATCGGCGATCTGGATCGGCAAGATCCTCCTCTATGCGGGCCTTTTCCTCGGTGTCGGCGGCGCTTTCGCCCTTGCCTGGCTGGCCGGGGATGGCCGCGCCGGTCAGCGATTTGTCGCGGCGGCGATCCTGTGCGGGCTGGTGGCGGCGCCCTTGTCGCTCGGCTTTCAGGGGCTCGATGCGCTGGGAGCGCCGCTCCCCCATCTGGTGCAGCCGGTGATCTGGCGGACCGGGCTGGGCACCAGCTTTGGCTGGACGGTGCTGGTCGCCCTGATCGCGCTGGGACTCGGTCTGCTGTCGCTGGCCGGACCGCGTGTGGCCGCCAAGCCGTTTGCCCTTGCCGGCCTTGCCGGCGTCGGCGTCGCGCTCGCCGCCAGCGGTCACGCCAGCGCGGCCGAGCCGCAATGGCTGACGCGGCCCATGGTGTTTGTGCATGGCGCCGGCATCGCCTTCTGGGCCGGCGCCCTGGTGCCGCTCGGTCTCGCGCTCAAGCATCGGACGACCGACGCTGTCGGTTTTCTGCGTCGCTTCTCGCGGGCGATCCTGCCTGCCGTGGCCATGCTCGCGGTAGCCGGGATCGTATTGGCCGTCATCCAGGTGCAGACGCCCTCGGCGCTGATCGGCACCGCCTATGGCCGGCTGCTGCTGGTCAAGCTCGTGCTGCTGATCTTCCTGTTCACGCTGGCCGCCATCAATCGCTGGAGGCTCACCGCCTCGGCCGAGGCGGGATCAACGGAAGTGCAGCGCAGGCTCACCCGCTCGATCGGCGCCGAAATGCTGATCGTACTGGCAATCTTCGGGGTTGCTGCCGGCTGGCGCTTCACGCCACCGCCGCGCGCCCTGGCGATCGCGGCGGCGCAGCCGGTCTCGGTTCACATCCACACGCTGCAGGCGATGGCCGATCTCAGCATCACGCCGGGCCATGCTGGCTCGGTCGCCGCCTCGATGATCATCATGACCGGTGATTTCGGGCCGCTCGACGCCAAGGAAGTGACGCTGGTGCTGTCGAAACCCGATTCCGGCATCGAACCGCTGAAGCGCGCGGCGACCAAACCCGGCGACGGCAGCTGGCGCGTGGACAACCTCGTCATCCCGATTCCCGGCCGCTGGACAGTGCGCCTCGACATACTGGTCTCGGACTTCGAGATGGTGAAGATCGAAGCGCCGGTGGACATCAGGCCGTGATGGTCTATATGGCCGCTTGCGACGCGGTCCAGTGTCCTGCTTGCAACACAAATCGGCGAGGCGGTTGACGCGGCCCGAAAGGGCCGTCAATCATCTTGGGAAGAGTGGGCAACTTGGGAAGACTGGGCATCCCACCAAATCGCGGCTCCAACCAACAAGATCCGAAAGCAGGGAAGAAACGATGGAACAAGCCGAAATCGGCCTGATCGGCCTTGGCACGATGGGCTCCAACCTGGCGCTGAACATCGCCGAACACGGGCACCGCATCGCCGTCTTCAACCGCACCCGGGCGCGCACCGACGCCTTCGTCGAGAATGCCGGCGCGCTGAAGAACATGGTTGTCCCCTGCTACAGCCTGGAGGAACTGGCCGCCGCGATCCGGCCGCCGCGTCCGATCATCATCATGGTGCTGGCCGGCAAGCCGGTCGACGAACAGATCGAAGCCTTGCGCGGCGTGCTGTCCAACAACGACATCGTCATCGATGCCGGCAATGCCAATTTCCGCGATACGATGCGGCGCTTCTCCGAGCTGTCGGGCTCCGGCCTGACCTTCATCGGCATGGGCGTGTCCGGTGGCGAGGAGGGCGCGCGCCATGGCCCGTCGATCATGGTCGGCGGCACGGAAGATAGTTGGAAGCGGGTCGAGAAGGTGCTGACCGCCATCTCCGCCAAGTTCAAGGACGAACCGTGCGCGGCATGGCTCGGCACCGATGGCGCCGGGCATTTCGTCAAGACCATCCACAACGGCATCGAATATGCCGACATGCAGATGATCGCCGAGATCTACGGCATTCTGCGCGATGGTCTGGGCATGGGGCCGAAGGAGATCGGCACGGTCTTCGAAAACTGGAACAAGGGCCGGCTCAACTCCTACCTGATCGAGATCACCGCCAAGGTGCTGGCGGCCGACGATCCCAAGACCGGCAAGCCGGTGGTCGACATCATCCTCGATTGTGCCGGGCAGAAGGGCACCGGCAAATGGTCCGTCATCGAGGCACAGCAGCTCGGCATTCCGGCAACCGCGATCGAGGCCGCGGTGGCGGCGCGCGTGCTGTCGTCGATCAAGGATGAGCGGCTGGCGGCGGAAAAAGCCTATGGCACTATCGGCGTGTCGAAGATTTCTGGTGACAAGGACGCACTGCTGAAAGACCTCGAACTGGCGCTGTTCGCCGGCAAGATCGCCGCCTACGCGCAGGGTTTTGCCGTGATGAGCGGTGCCTCGAAGGAGTTCAACTGGAACCTGCCGATGCCGACCATCGCCAAGATCTGGCGCGCCGGCTGCATTATCCGTTCGCAGATGCTGGATACGATGGCAGAAGCCTTCAGCAGCGGCGGCGCTTCGACCAACCTTTTGATGGCGCCGGCTTTCATCAGCTTGATGCAGGAGGCGCATCCGTCGCTGCGGCGTATCGTGGCAAGGGCTTCCGAAGCCGGCGCGCCGGTGCCGGCGCTGTCTTCCGCGCTTGCCTATTTCGACAGCTATCGCCAGGGCCGCGGCACCTCGAACCTGATCCAGGCGCAGCGCGACTTCTTCGGCGCGCACGGCTTCGAACGCATCGGCGAGCAGGGGGCTTTCCACGGTCCCTGGGGCAGCGGCGCGGCTGGCTGAAGCAGGGCCGGCCTGTAGATGGCGGTTTGGCCTGAGCTGATGCTCAGGTCGCGCCAGGTCAGCCGCGATAGGGCAAAACCTCGCTCGGCTTGCTCAGCGTCTGCAATGAGCCGGGTGCGGCGCCACCGATCCAGCCGAGCACGGCGCGGGCAAGCTCGGAGCCGGCCAGCCGGAAGCTCTCGTTGACGACGAGCAGTTCCCGCCGGAACAAATGCAGCAACTCCGAGGATTGTTTCGACACCACGTCGACGTCGCGGCCGAGCTTGAGGCCGGCATCCTCGATGCCGGCCACGATGGCGAGCGTGGCGGCGGCGGCGCTGCTGACAAAACCGTCCGGCCGGTCCTTGCGCCGCATCAACTGCGCGGTCCGCATCCTGATCTGCTCGATCGATTGATCGATGGAAACGGTGTTGAACGGCACCTCGCTGGCGCCGACTTCGCTCAGAGCATCGACGAAGCCGTTCACCGTATGGCCGTAATAGGTGAGGCCAACGGGCGGCGTGACAAGGGCAAGGCGGCTGCGGCCCCTGCCGGCGAGATAGCGCACAGCCTCGTTCGCAAAGGCGTAGTTGTCGAAATCATGATAGGGATGCACCAGCCCCATGTCGGTGCGGCCATGCGTGGCAAAGGGAATGCCGCGCTCCAGCATGTAGCGGGCCCGGGGATCGTTCGGCTGCGTGCGGGAGATGATGACGCCGTCGGCTGATCCGGTCTCGACCAGATAGCGCACCGGATCCAGCGGATCCTGCGAGCGCGAGTATGGCGTGACGATCAGGTGGTAGGGCGTATCGGCGATGACCTCGGTCACGCCATAGATGATATCCGAGACGAAGCTCATGAGCTCGTGCTCGGTGTTCAGCACAAGACTGATGACATTGGTCTTGCCGGTTCTGAGCCTGACGCCGGCGCGGTTCGGGCGGTAGCCGATCTGCTTGGCGACGAGCTGGACACGCCGCCTGGTCTCGGCGCCGATCTCCGGCGCGTCCTTCAGCGCACGAGACACGGTGGTGACGCCAAGCCCGGTCATGAAGGCGAGCGTCTTCAACGTCGGCCGTTCCTGCGCCGACGCTTCCTCGTTCCTGTCCGTACGCTGTCTGTCCATTCGTCCCGCCCGTCAGGCGCATAGCAGTCGCCGGGCGGCCCGGCAATCTTCGCGATTGCCACGAAGCACGATTTCAAGCCCGGCAATGCGTCAATATACTGAAACGTTACAGATTGCCAATCTCGTCGCGCCGATGACGAATTTGGGTGGCCGTGAAATTCCCTTGAGAATCCAAGGTCAAACGCCATTTCGGCAGTTCCTTGCCGATTTTCATGTGGCTACGGCCTGTTTTGCGCTGCGATTGCTCATATTGCGGCGCACAATGCAGCAGCCGATGGGAGCATTTTATTCGAGGCTCGAAAAAATACCTGTCGGGTTTACGCCTGGGGTTGCGCCATCCGCGCAATTGCCGTATCGAAAATCTGTAACGTTTCAGATTCTGGGAGGAACCGAAATGCGATACAAATTTCTGACCGCCGCGCTGGCGGCAACGGCCGCGCTGCAGTTCGCCGGCCCGGCGGCAGCGACGGACCTGGAAGTCACTCATTGGTGGACTTCCGGTGGCGAGGCGGCGGCGGTCGCGGAACTCGCCAAAGCCTTCGATGCCACAGGCAATCACTGGGTCGACGGCGCGATTGCCGGGTCCGGCGGCACCGCACGGCCGATCATGATCAGCCGCATCACCGGCGGCGACCCGATGGGCGCCACCCAGTTCAATCACGGACGGCAAGCGGAGGAACTGGTGCAGGCCGGCCTGATGCGCGACCTGACCGATGTCGCCACCAAGGGCAAATGGACCGAGGTCGTGCGGCCGAAGAGCCTGCTCGACAGCTGCACCATCGACGGCAAGATCTACTGCGTGCCAGTCAACATCCATTCCTGGCAGTGGCTGTGGCTGTCGAACGCCGCGTTCGAGAAGGCCGGCGTGCCGGTGCCGAAGGACTGGAATGAGTATGTGGCGGCGGCGCCGGCGTTGGAGAAGGCAGGCATTGTCCCGCTGGCGGTGGGAGGGCAGGCCTGGCAGTCGTCCGGCGCCTTCGACGTGCTGCTTGCCGCGGTCGGCGGCACCGACACCTTCCTCAAGGTCTACAAGGACAAGGACGCCAAGTTCGCGGCCGGTCCGGAAGTCGCCAAGGTGTTCAAAGCGGCCGACGATGCGCGCAAGATGGCCAAGAACACCAATGTGCAGGACTGGAACCAGGCCACCAACATGGTCATCACCGGCAAGGCCGGCGGCCAGATTATGGGCGATTGGGCGCAAGGCGAGTTCCAGGTCGCCGGCAAGACCGCCGGCAAGGACTATACCTGCCTTCCCGGCCTTGGCCTGAACGAGGTCATCGCCACCGGTGGCGATGCCTTCTACTTCCCGTTGCTCAAGGATGGCGAGAAGGCCAAGGCGCAGGAAGTGCTGGCCGAGACCTTGCTCGATCCCAAGACGCAGGTCGCCTTCAATCTCAAGAAAGGCTCGCTGCCGGTGCGTGGCGACGTCGACCTCAACGCAGCCAACGATTGCATGAAGAAAGGCCTCGCCATCCTGGCCAAGGGCGCCGTCATCCCCTGGACCGACCAGCTGCTTTCGCAGGACAGCCAGAAGCAGAAGGAGGACCTGTTCTCCGAGTTCTTCGCCAAGCCGGAGATGACCGTGGAAGAGGCGCAGAAGCGCTTCGCCGACATCATCGCCACGGCTGACTGACCGCCCGGGTCCTCCCAACTCCCGGTCTTGCAGGCGCAGGACCGGGAGTGACCACCTTACCCCTTTCAACGCGGCTGGCGAGATGAGCAAGAGCGAACGCCCGAACCAGCTTTTTCGCAACCTCAATGCGAAGATCGCTTCGATCCCGATGATCCTCACCGCGCTGGTGGTATTCGTCGGCGGCACGGCGTGGACGGTGCTCTATTCCTTCACCAATTCGAAGCTGCTGCCGCGGCTGAATTTCGTCGGCCTCGACCAGTATTACCGGTTGTGGGCGACGCCGCGCTGGCTGGTTTCGATCGAGAATCTTCTGATCTACGGCGTGATCTCGCTGGTGTTCTCGCTGGTGATCGGTTTCATCCTGGCGGCGCTGCTCGACCAGAAGATCCGCTTCGAGGACACGTTTCGCACCATCTTCCTCTATCCCTTCGCGTTGTCCTTCATCGTGACCGGCCTTGTCTGGCAATGGCTGCTCAATCCGGATTTCGGAATCCAGGGCGTGATACGAAGCCTTGGCTGGACGAGCTTCAATTTCGATCCGCTCTACAATTCCAGCATCGTCATCTACGGCATATCGATCGCGGCGCTCTGGCAAGGCACCGGGCTCATCATGTGCCTGATGCTGGCCGGCCTGCGCGGCATAGACGAGGATATCTGGAAGGCCGCCCGGGTGGACGGGATACCGATGTGGAAGACCTATCTGTTCATCATCATCCCGATGATGCGGCCGGTCTTCATCACCACGCTGGTCATCATCGCGTCGGGCATCGTCAAGGTCTACGACCTCGTCGTCGCCCAGACCAGTGGCGGGCCGGGCATCGCCTCCGAAGTGCCGGCAAAATATGTCTACGACTACATGTTCTTCGCCCAGAATCTCGGCCAGGGCTTTGCCGCCTCGACCATGATGCTGCTCTCGGTGATGATCGTCATCGTGCCGTGGGCCTATCTCGAATTCGGAGGCAGGAAGCGTGTCTGACCATGCCGTTTCCCTGTCCGCGCCGTCCGGCGCCATTCGTGCCGACGCCTCGGGGCCGAGCGGATCGAAGCCGCGCCACATGTTCTCGCGCCGCAACATCTTTCTCTACGGCACGCTCATTGTCGTGGCGCTCTACTACCTCTTGCCGCTCTATGTGATGATCGTCACCTCGCTCAAGGGCATGCCGGAAATTCGCCTCGGCAACATCTTTTCGCCACCGCTCGAGATCACTTTCGAGCCATGGGTCAAGGCGTGGTCGACGGCCTGCACCGGCCTCAATTGCGATGGGCTTTCGCGCGGCTTCTGGAACTCCGTTCGCATCACCGTCCCCTCGGTGATCCTGTCGATCGCGATCGCGTCCGTAAACGGCTACGCCCTGGCCAACTGGCGCTTCAAGGGCGCCGACACCTTCTTCATCATCCTGATCGTTGGCGCCTTCATCCCCTACCAGGTGATGATCTATCCGATCGTCATCATCCTGCGCGAGATCGGGCTCTATGGCAGCCTCAGCGGACTGGTGGTCGTCCACTCGATTTTCGGCATGCCGATCCTAACGCTTCTGTTCCGCAACTATTTCACCTCCATGCCGGAGGAATTGTTCCGGGCGGCGCGTGTCGATGGCGCCGGTTTCTGGGGCATCTACCTGCGCATCATGCTGCCGATGTCGCTGCCGATCTTCGTCGTCGCCGTCATCCTGCAGGTCACGGGCATCTGGAACGACTTCCTGTTCGGCGTCGTCTACACGCGCCCCGACACCTATCCGATGACGGTGCAGCTCAACAACATCGTCAATTCGGTGCAGGGCGTGAAGGAATACAACGTCAACATGGCGGCCACCATCCTGACCGGACTGGTCCCGCTCGTCATCTACTTCATTTCCGGCAGGCTTTTCGTGCGTGGCATCGCTGCCGGCGCGGTGAAAGGGTGAGGATGGCCGAAATCGCAAACCCCAGCGTATCGATCCAGGACCTGTCGCTGAACTATGGCGCGGTGTCGGTTCTGCAGACACTCAATCTCGATATCGCCGAGGGCGAGTTCATCGTGCTTTTGGGCCCCTCCGGCTGCGGCAAGTCGACCTTGCTCAACTGCATTGCCGGGCTGCTCGACATTTCGAAGGGCCGCGTGTTCATCAAGGGCAAGAACGTCACCTGGGAAGAGCCCAAGGATCGCGGCATCGGCATGGTGTTCCAGTCCTATGCGCTCTATCCGCAAATGACGGTGGAGAAGAACCTGTCCTTCGGCCTGCGTGTCGCGGGCGTGCCCAGGGACGAGATCGCCAGGCGCATCGCGCGTGCCGCGGAGATCCTGCAGATCGAGCCGCTGCTGCAACGCAAGCCCTCCGCGCTTTCCGGCGGCCAGCGCCAGCGCGTTGCGATCGGGCGGGCACTGGTGCGCGATGTCGACGTCTTCCTGTTCGACGAGCCGCTGTCCAACCTCGACGCCAAGCTGCGCTCGGAACTGCGCGTCGAGATCAAGCTCTTGCACCGCAAATTGCAGAACACCATGATCTACGTCACCCACGACCAGATCGAGGCGATGACGCTCGCCGATCGCATCGCGGTGATGAAGGGCGGCGTCATCCAGCAGTTGGACGCGCCGCAAACCATCTACAACCGGCCGGTCAACCGGTTTGTCGCCGGGTTCCTGGGTTCGCCGGCGATGAATTTCATCGAGGGTCAACTGGAAACGGGCGATAGCCCTGCGTTCGCCGCCGATGGCGTTTCGATACGGCTCGACCGATATGAGTTCGACAAGGATGGCGGCGGCGCTGGCAAACCCTGCGTGTTCGGCATCAGGCCCGAGCACATCGCCTTTGGAGATGCGGCCAAGGCAATGCCATTCACGGCCGAGTCGGCGGTTGAGATCGTCGAGCCGATGGGCTCCGATACACTGGTGTGGACAAAGCTCGGCGGCCGTAATTTTTCCTTCCGCGTCGAGGCGGAAAAGACGCTGCGCACCGGCGACCCGGTCCGGATCGGCTTCGACCCGGCCCGCGCCTCGCTGTTCGATACCCCATCCGGCAACCGTATGTAGCTTCCAGAACCATCCTTCCAAAGACACTCCACAAGCAAACGGACAGAGACGATGAACTGGTCATTCCAACTTTACAGCGCCCGCAATTTCCAACCCTGGGAGGGCGTGCTCGCCACACTCGGCAAGCTTGGCTATACGCAAGTCGAAGGCTTCGGCGGCGTCTATGAAGATCCCAAGGCCTTCCGCGCCGAACTCGACAAGAACGGCCTTTCCATGCCGACCGGGCATTTCTCCATCGATGCGCTGGAGAAGGATTTCGACGGCGTGCGCAGCATCGCCGAGGCGCTCGGCATCAAGCTTTTGATCTGCCCCTACCTGATGGCGGAGGACAGGCCGTTAGACGCCGCCGGCTGGCGCGGCTTCGGCGAGCGCCTGGCCAAGGTTGGCGAGGCGGCCTCGAAGGCCGGTTATGGTTTTGCCTGGCACAACCATGATTTCGAATTCAAGGCACTTGCCGACGGCTCGGTGCCGCAGGATCACATCCTGTCTTCCGCCCCCGGTATCGGCTGGGAGATGGATCTCGCCTGGGTGGTGCGCGGCGGCGCCGATCCACAGCCCTGGATCGAAAAGCATGGCAAGCGCATCGTCGCCGTGCATGTGAAGGACATCGCCAGGCCGGGCGAGGGCCTGGATGAGGACGGATGGTCGGATGTCGGTCATGGCACCATCGACTGGGCAGGCCTGATCAAGCTGCTGCGGGCCAAGAGCGCGGCAAAATACTTTGTCATGGAACAGGACAACCCCAACGACATCGAGCGTTTCGCCCGACGTTCGATCGCAACCGTCAAGAATTACTAGGACCGATCACCATGGCAAAGAAACTGGGTATTGGCGTTATCGGCTGCGGCAACATCTCGAAGGCGTATTTCTCGCTGGCGCCGCTGTTTCGCGGCATCGAGATGCGTGCCTGCGCCGACATCAACATGGACGCGGCCAGGGCGCGGGCGAAGGAATTCAAACTGCGCGCCGAGACCGTCGAGGACCTGCTCAAGGCCGACGACATCGACATCATCGTCAACCTGACGATCCCGGCGGTGCATTACGAAGTGTCGAAACAGGTGCTCGACGCCGGCAAGCACGTCTATTCGGAAAAGCCGTTCGTGCTCTCGCTCAAGGAGGGCCAGGATCTCAAGGCACGCGCCGAGAAGAAGGGGCTGCGCATCGGCTCGGCGCCCGACACTTTCCTCGGTGGCGCGCACCAGCTGGTGCGCGAGCTGATCGATGAGGGGAAGCTCGGCAAGATCACCAGCGGTACCTGCCATGTCATGGGCCACGGCATGGAACACTGGCACCCCAACCCGGATTTCTTCTTCCAGCCGGGCGCCGGACCGGTGCTCGATATCGGGCCGTACTACATCACCAACCTGATCCAGCTGATCGGGCCGGTGAAGCAGGTGGCGGCCTTCGCGACGACGCCCGCCAAGGAGCGGACGATTTCATCGAAACCGCGCGCGGGCGAAAAAATCCCGGTCAACACGCCGACCACTATCCATGCCGTTCTGGAATTCGAGAACGGTGCCGTGGTGACGCTCAACACCAGCTGGGATGTATGGGCCCATGGCCACGCGCCGATGGAGCTCTATGGCGAGGCGGGCACGGTGTTCGTGCCGGATCCGAACTTTTTCGGCGGCGAGGTACGCTTCACCGAGGAGGGCAAGCCGGTCAAGAAGCTGCCGAAATGGAAGCACCCGCTTGGCGTCCCGAATGAAATGCACGGCCAGGGCATGATGGCCAATTATCGCACGTCAGGCCTCGCCGATATGGCGCTGGCGATCGTCGAGGGGCGGCCGCACCGCTGTTCGATGGAACTGGCGCTGCATGCCGTCGATGTCATGACCGGTATCCTGCGCTCCGGCGAGACGGGAAAATTCGTCGCCATGCAGACGACCTGCGAGCGGCCGGCCGCGCTTGGCGTCAAGGCAGCCAAGGAGCTGCTGGCGAAGAAGAAGTAGGCTCCAGAGATTATCGATAATTTTGGTTGCCCCTCTCCCCGTTTGCTCGGGGAGAGGCTAAAGGGTGGGGCGCTGGGCTTGGCCATTGCGCACGCAATTGCCGTGCCCGTCCTTTTTCAAATCCGAGGATTTCCCCATGCCCTATGTCGCCGCCGAAAATCGCTATGAAAAAATGATCTACAACCGTTGCGGATGGTCCGGCCTCAAGCTGCCGGCGATCTCGCTCGGTCTGTGGCACAATTTCGGTAACGACACGCCGCACCAGACCAAGCAGGCGATCGTCCGCAAGGCGTTCGATCTCGGCATCACCCATTTCGACCTCGCCAACAATTACGGGCCGCCGCCCGGTTCGGCCGAGACCGCCTTCGGCGAAATCCTGCGCACCGATTTCGCCGGCTACCGGGACGAGCTGATCATCTCGACCAAGGCAGGCTATGAAATGTGGGCCGGGCCCTACGGCGAATGGGGCGGGCGCAAATACATGCTGGCCAGTCTCGACCAGAGCCTGAAGCGGATGGGGCTCGACTATGTCGACATCTTCTATTCGCACCGCTTCGATCCCGACACGCCGCTCGAGGAAACCATGGGGGCGCTCGACCATGCGGTGCGCTCAGGCAAGGCGCTCTATGCCGGCATCTCGTCCTACAACTCGCAACGCACCCGCGAGGCGGCCGACATATTAAGGCAGCTCGGCACACCCTGTGTCATTCACCAGCCGAGCTATTCGATGCTGAACCGCTGGGTCGAGGAAGATGGGTTGCTCGACACGCTGGAAGGGCTCGGCGTCGGCTCGATCGTGTTCTCGCCGTTGGCCCAGGGTATGCTGACCGACAAATATCTCGGTGGTATCCCCGAGGGCAGCCGCGCCACGCAGGGCAAGTCGCTGAAGACAGCTTTCATCAATGACAAGACCATCGCCAACATCAAGGCACTCAACGTCATTGCCGGCAAGCGAGGCCAGACGCTGGCGCAGATGGCGCTGGCCTGGGTGCTGCGCAAGGGCAAGGTAACGTCGGCACTGATCGGCGCCAGCCGGCCGGAACAGGTCGAGGACTGCGTCGGCGCGCTGAAGATGCTCGACTTCAGCGACGCCGAATTGGCTGAGATCGATGGCTACGCGCGCGAATCCGACATCAATCTGTGGGCGGCCTCCGCCGAGCGCAAAGGCCCCGCGAGAAAGTAGGCTCGCCAAGAGACAGGCTCGCCTGGCAAGCCGGCAAACAAAACGGCGGGACATGTCCCGCCGTTTTCACGTGGACGCAAATGGCGGGGCTTCAGGGCGTTGCCGGTTTCTGAGCTGTACCCAGGCCTGCCTTCGGCTTTGCCGGCGCGGGAGCAGGGGTCTTCATCTTCGCCTCGATCCAGCCGCTGTAGTTGGCCAGCCGCGTGTAGATGCCATAGGCGTCCTTGTGGCCGCAGGCCGCGCTGCCGTCGGCCGGGCCTTCGCCCCAGCTGACGACACCGACCTGGACCGGGCCGTCGGCGCCGGTCATGAACAGCGGGCCGCCGCTGTCGCCATTGCAGGCATCACGCACACCATTGGTGGTACCGGCGCAGATCATGTTGCCGGTCAACGGATCGGTCATGTCGGCGGCGATCGCATTGGCGGCGGCATCGATGCCCTTTTCGGAATAGCGCATGCGATGGGACAGATCGCCAAGTGCCGCCTTCAGGTCATGCGCGTAGATGGCCTTGATGCCGCTGTTGCAGGCACTGTTCGGCTGCAGATCGAGATCGGCGACCATCAGCGTGGTCGGGAACGTTCCGTCCTGCATCTTGCCCCAGCCGGTTACGGTGGTCTTGCCGTTGTCGGGGGTCGATTCGCGGGCAAGCTTGATGGTCGGCGCGTCGGCCGGCTCGGCAAGCCGGAGCAGGCCGAGGTCGTTGTCGAGCGTCTGCTCGCTGTAACCCTCGTTGACGATGACCTCCACCACTTTATGGCGCTTGCCTTCGCTGAGGTCGGTGGCACCGGTCAGCACCGTGACCGAGTCCGGCGAGATCGGCTCGCCCTTGTCGTTGAGGCAGTGCGCCGCCGTCAGCACCCATTGCGGCGCGATCAGGCTGCCGCCGCAGAATTGCGCATTGGCCTGCGAAGCCGGGTTCTCGTCCAGCCTGGCGGTGGTGAGCAGCGCGACCTGGAACGGATAGGCGCCCTTTTCGGCCTGGTTGCCGCCATAAACGCGGTCGGCGCCGTCGGGGTTCTCCGCCGCTGCCTTGGCCCTGGCATCGGTCACCCGCTGCATCGGCGAGATGGCCGCTTCCGGCCTGACGGTGCTCTCGTCCGCCCGAACAGTGTTGATGAATGCAACGGTAGCAGCAACGCCAAGCAGCGATGCGGCAGCGATTGGCCCGAACCGATTTGTGATGTGCACCTGAACCTCCTGAGACATTTCTCCCGTGCGGATCGACGCCGGGCATTGTGCAAGGAGGTGTTGCCGGTTCAACGATCCGCACGCGCGCCGCATCGAAACGGTGCGCGATCGGTCACAAAACCGAATCCCACTTTTGCTAACCGTGCCCGCGAGCAGAACCCGCACAAAATCCTATAGCCCCCCACGGGCTACGTGGAAGCGATTTGTCATTGCCAATCTTGGATTATTTTAGGCAATATACCCGTGCAGAATTTTTTTGGCGGGGGCCTTGAAAATGACAGCCTAGAAGAACGCTCGCAGGGGATGCCGGCGAGCAAACTCATTTTTCGGCGTCACCACGATCTCGACAATATTTCTGTATTTTGATCCAGTCCTTGCTGACTTTTGGGAGAGTCTCACCATGACAAAACTGACAAACCTTATGATAGCATCCGCATTGCTTTCCACCGCAATGTGGACGGTCCCGGTCTTCGCCGCCGATCCTGGCTCCGCCAGTGCCGGTAATGGCGAAAGTATGCGGGATGTATCTTCAGGCGACTTCAAGGCCGGTCGGGCGAAACCGATCACCACGCCGAAGCTTACCGACGAAGACAGCCGCGCCGCGCCGCTTGCTGACGAGGCGACGGCTGTCAAATCCTATGGCATCGTCGGACGGTCCGCCGATGGCAAGGAGATCAAGATCGAGCCGAGCGAAGCTCTGCGCGATCTCATCATCAAGGAACTGAACGCTCCGGCCAATGGAGCGGATGGGGTCCAGCGCAAGACCGAAGACCCCGGGCTCGGCGAGGGCGAAGCCGGACGTCAGGTTTTCGGCCCCGATGATCGCGAGCAGGTCAAGAACACCAAGACCTATCCGTTCTCGGCAATCGGCTATCTCGAAGCCAAGTCGCCGAAGACCGGCAGCTATGGCAGCTGCTCGGCAACGCTGATCGGCCCGCGCACGGTGCTCACCGCGGCGCACTGCCTCTACAGCCATGAGGACAAGGACTGGCTCTCGGAATATCTGTTCGTGCCGGGCCTCAATGGCAGCACTGCCGACGACGCACCCTTCGGTGCCTTCAGCTATGAAAGCGCCTATGTGCTGCAGGGCTTCATCGACAACTACCAGGGCTATTACGGCTCGGTGATCCCGTGGGACCTGGGCATCATCACGCTGAAGCAGGATGTCGGCACCAACCTTGGCTGGCTTGGCTATTCCAACTATGACGATCTCGGTGACTTCACCGCCAACCTCGTCGGCTACCCCGGTGACAAGCCGATGGGCACGATGTGGAAGACAAGCTGCGAAGTGCATGCCGAGAACATCGCTCCGGAATATTTCCAGTATGACTGCGATACGTTCCCGGGGTCGAGCGGCAGCTCGGTCTATGCCTATGACACCAACTCCAAGCAGCGCATCATCACCGGCGTCAACGTGGCGGAAAGCCCCGACGCGAATACCGCCGTGCGCCTGAACGCCGCAAACGTCCAGTGGATCAACAGCCTGTATAAATAACACGCGCTCGCGCGGTTGCGAAAAGAGGCGGCGGATCAATCCCGTCGCCTTTTTTCGTGCCGATCGTTCAGCACGGGCTTCTCTTGCACGAGGCAGGCTCGCCGATTACGCTTGGCCTGCCAAGGGGGCGAGGCATCCAGGGGGTTCAAGAGGATGGCGCGGGCAAGGGCAATGTTCGGGGTCGTGGCCGCATCGATGCTGGGCGCGTTGATGCTTTCGACGGCTTTTGCCGATCCCGCCCCTGTTGGCGGTGCCTGGGCGGAGCGGGTGCAGATCCTCTATCAGGCCGACACACGCTCCGTGCTGCGCAGGACCGTGCGTGTCTGGGATTTCCATCCGGAGAAGAACCTCGATTTCGTTTGGGAGCCGGCGGCCGGCCAGTCGCCCGACCGGACGATAGCCGAAGACGGCACCATCAACGGCAAGGGCAGGTTGGTGTGGCGGGTGCGTGGCTCGGCGAGCTATGACCCGAAGACGGTCTATTCCAGCTATTTCGGCGACGTCAGAAACGGCCGCCCCGATGGGCAGGGCCGGCTCGACCTGCGTTCGGGCGAGGTGTTCGACGGGCACTGGTCCGCCGGGGTACTCAACGGGCAGGGCATTCGTGTCGATGCAGACGGCAACCGCTATGAGGGCCAATTCGTTGGCGGCGTCCCGAATGGCGGGGGCCGGTTGCTGTCGAAAACCGGCGAGATCTTTGCCGGCTCTTTTGTCGATGGATTGAAGAACGGCAAAGGCACCACACGGCTCGCCGGCGGCACGGTCTATACATCGCAGTGGGTAATGGGCAAGGAGGTCGGAGGCTCGCGTCCCGACGTGCTGGCCGATGCCAGGGTCGGCGGCCTGCTCAAGGCGCAGGCGGGTGGCGGCGACGCCGACAAGGTCGAGATCGGCGTTGTGGTCGATCAGCGCATGACCCAGCAGGCCGACTTGAAATACCAGCATCTGGTGCGCGACGACGACATCGCGATCTATCCGGAGGACAACCTCTACAACGATGCCTGGAACGGCACCGGGCAGGTCAGGACCAGCAATGTCTATGACGGTCCGGACTGGGAGAATAGCCCGGCCTTTGCCGAAGTCGACCTCGGCACCAAGGATCAGTCCAGGGTCAAGCTCGACAGTCTGGAAATGAAGGTCGCCGCCAGCGACGCCTATCGCAAGCCGATGCTGTCGATCTCGGAACATTTCGGCTGCATCGGCTTCAGGCCGGATTTCTCGATCATCAACAATGGCTGGGGCGATGCCAAGGACATGAAGATGTCGATCCAGTTCACCGCCGTGGACGAGGAGGGCAATCCGACCGGCCAGCCAAGCCGCATGTTCACCAAGGACATCGGCGGTTTCGGCGAGGGCGTCGACGTGTCGATCAAGAGCGTACTCGACGAGGCCGGCGTCGATACGGCCAGCCTGGAGACGGGGCGTTTTTCCTGCCCCTCGGCCGACAGCCTGAATGTCTGCCGCAGCCAGCTCGCCAACAAGGTCAAGTTCGGCGAGGTCGGCGACTATCTCGGCAATTTCAACCAGGCAATGACGCTGAACGCGATCGGCAAGTTCGATTATTCCTGGGCCGACGATCAGGGCAATGTCTTCCAGCAGAGCGAGCCCTTCCGTGCCCAGATGACCATGGCGGTCTTCGAGATCCCCGAATCGATGGCCGAATGCGGTGATGGCGGTGGCGGCAACCCGGAAGCGATGCGCTACCAGAACATCGAATTTCCGATCGGCAAGCATGACTACACGATCGCCATGCCAGTGCGCGGCAACAAGAATGTCAGCGCCTACACGGCGCGGCTGAAGATGTGGTCGGCGATGTCGTCGATCCATCGTTTCAGCATCGCCGCGCATTTTGCCGACGGCAGCGTGCGCGAGAGCAAGCCGGTGACCTTCTTCTATTTCCGGCCGAAGCAGTCGCTGTTCGAGACCAGGACCGAACCGGCGGCGTGCTATCTGCCCCGCCAGATGGGCAGTTGCTAAGGTATGTCGATATTCAGGTGATGCCGGCCTGCAAATGGCTGATACCTGCGCTTCCCCGTTCTACTGCGTTGCAGTAGAACTGAGCTCACGTACGAAAAGTACGCTCCGCTCCGGTTCTCGGTATCAGCCATTTTCGGCTCGGCCTGACCTGAATCTCAACATACCTTGATCGGGCAATGCTACGTCCGGCCCATCTCGAAATAGTTGGGCAGCGGGATGAGCCTGGTGAAGATCGTGCCCTGGGGGAAGACGCGCAGTTCCAGCATCGATCCTGACGAGCGTTGCGCGCTCTGGTCGAACAGGAAATTGCCGAGCGAATAGACCTCCGCCACGTCGCCGCCGGCAAGCGGGACGATCGCCTCGCTCGACACATGCGGATGGCCGCCGACAATGGCCGAGACGCCGCGCAGGCGCATCTGGTCGGCAAGCATGTCTTCGCGCGGCGACGGTTCTGTCTTGTACTCACGGCCCCAATGAACGAAGGCGACCACCGGACGCCGCGCATTGTCGTGCAGCAGCCGGTCGAGCAAGGCAGGGGTCAAGAGGTCGGTGTTCTTCGAGCCGTTGGTGTCGATGTCGGTGAGGCCGACAAGATCGAGATCGGCAAGCGCCAGCGTTTCTCCCTGGCCGAAATGCGGGATGCCGGCCGCGTCCAGGGCGCGCAGCGTCTCGGCATAGCCTGATGGGCCGAGATCGTAGGCATGATTGTTGGCCAGGCCGACGCCGGCGACATGCAGCCGCTTCAGCATGCTGGCGGCGAGATCCTCCGGCATGGCCAGCGTCATGTCGTCGATCGCTTCCGGCACGTTGGGCAGGATGACACCTTCGAGATTGACGATCAGCGGCCGCGATCCGGTCAGCGCCAGGATGCTGTCGACGATCTTGTCGGCAACGGTGTCGCGCAGCAGGATCTTCTTCATGGCGCGGCCGAAATTCACGTCGCCGGCGAGATAGTAGATCCTGTCTTTTGGCCGCGCCGGGTTGTTGAAGCCGGGGCCGAAGGCTCCGAACAGCGCCACCACATAGCTGGTGGTCCGCTCGACATAGTCGGACGTGTGTTCCTGCGAATTCTCGTTGGCGACAACCAGCGGCTGGGCGCCGAACAATTCGCGCTGCAGCCTGGTCTGGATGTAGAGCGCGCCGACGGAATCGGCATGATCGGGCTGGCGAAGCGCGGCGATGCCGTCGAGCGAGCCTGCGGCCAGCATGTTCAGCGTCTGCTGGTCGAAGCGGCGCGCGTCATGCTGCGGCAGATAGTGTGAGAAATCGGTGGATTCGACGATCAGCGTGTCCCGATCGACGATGGCTTTGAGCGCCTCGGCCAGCCTGTCCCAGTCGCCGCGTTTCGCCTTCACCGACATCGCCACCGGCACGATCTTCGCCTCGGGGAAATAGTGATGCAGGAACGGCAGCATGGCGCGCACGCCATGTTCCTTGTCGAACAGGCAGGACTCTTCGACCATGTCGCCATGTGCTTCCAGAAGGCGCACCGCATCGCTGTCGGCTGCCACGGGGCCGAGCACGGTGTCGAAGCCGCGCGCCGTGGTGGCGTAGAGCTTGTGCGTCTTGTGGAAATGGTCCGGCGACAGGATGACGATGCGCTTGTAGCGGAAGCCGGACGCGGCTCGGAAACCAAGCGCCACCAGGTCGGCGGCCAGCAGATGATGCGGTACCGTGATGCCGGTCAGCCGCTGGCTGGATGGCTGGACATCGGCGACGCTGGCGACGGCATCCCTGAAGAGTGTCGCGTCGTCGTAGAAAGGCGGAAAGTCTTCCGTGCCGGGTGGGCAGACGACAGGGGCGGCGAAGGTGGGGAGAGGCAGCGTGAGGAGCAATAGCAGCATTGCCGCGATACCGGGCCACGATCGCGCGAGGGGGATGCCTTGGCGCAGGCCCGGCCTCCTCACGGCTCGGCCAACACGATATTCTCCACGCCGCCGACATAGTAGAACGGCTTCTGCTTCGAAGAGGTCAGCCGCACCACCTCGCGTGAAATGAAATCGGCAAGCCCAAACAGCGTCACACCGCCATCGGATGTTCTTGCCTTGCCGCGCAAGCCTTCGAGGATCGAATAGGTGAAGACGCCGTGGCCGAGCTCCGGCAGTTCCGCGGCGGTGTTGTTGGCGGCCGTGGCTGAAAAGACGACGATGCGTGCGTCCTGCGCATCCTTTTCCAGGCGCGGGTTGAAGGCATTGGCCGCGTGGCAGGTGTCGAGCAGCATGAAGCGCATGCCCTTGGCCCGCTCGACCGATTTCTGGATGTCACCCCAGTCGACAAGCGAGGAGCGCTTCCAGCGATCGGCATCCTGCTTGCGGCCGTCGGTCGGGATGAAATAGTAGTCCTCGTCGATGTTGATGCCATGGCCGGCGACGAAGACGATGGTGGTGTCGTGCTCGCCGGGCTTGTCGAGAAAGTCCGCAAGCTGGTCGTCGATCGTATGCGAATCCGGCTCCATGATGGTGTCGGCGCTGGCGACCGTGTAGGTCTGCTGGGCCTTGTCGGGGTTCTCGTCTAGCGCTTCGCGGTTGACCAGCACCAGCGATTCCATCGACGAGAACAAAGGCGCCGATTTCTGTGCGACCACCTTGAGGAACTCGGTGGCATCGTCGACGGGGTAGCGCAAATCGCAGGCGCGGCCGGAACAGGCGTCGGTCAGGAACGGATATTTGTCGACGCCGATGACCGCGACATAGAGCTTGCCCTTGGCCTCGGCCTTCTCGGTCTTTCTCGCCAGCGCCGCCACGCTGCGCTCGGTCAGATAGCCATACTCGTTGGTGCCGGTGATGCGGATGGTGTTTTGGCCGTCCTCGACCGGCACCTCGACGATGGTGCTGTTGCCGTCCGCCGAGCGCGTGGTGATGTCGCCGACATTGCGGCTGTTCGACAGGATCGAGAAGCCGGCGACATCGGTGCCGGCTTCCTTGGCGCCTGTTATCTCGACGGCGACGTAACCGTCGCGAACCTTGCTCTGGTCGGCGGCGAGGCGGATGCCGAATTCCGGCGGCTTGCGCTGCAGGAGCTTCTGCAGCTCGTTGTCGACGCCCGGCCGCATCTCCTTGACCGACTGTTTGGCGCTGCGCAGGATGATCGCCCGGCGCACCATTTCCGGGCTCCAGAGGTATTTCTTCAACTGGCCGGCGCGGATGAAGCGGCCTTCATGGTCGCGGCCCTGGTTGACGTGCCAGCCGATCAGCTTGTCGCCTTCGTCGGAGGAATAATAGTAGCCCTGCGGCATCCAGGCGATCCATTGCGAGCCGGCAAAGAACATCGACACGATCAGCTCGTGCGTCTTCAGGTTCCACAACCTCACTGTCTGGTCGGCACTGCCGGTGACGAGCAGGCCGGCTTTCTCCGACGCGACCATGGCATTGATCTCGCCGGTATGGCCGGTGAATTCGCCGGAGACCCTGGCGGTCGCGGCCTTGTATTCCAGCAGCGTGCCGTCACTGCCGCCGGTGATCAGGCCAAGCCCGCTATCGATCAGCGTGAAGGCGGAATGGGCAAAGCCGTTGGTGGCATCGTTCTCGATCGAGCGCACCACCTTGCCGCCATTGGCGATCTCCAGCACCGCATTTTCCAGCGCGTCCTTGCCGCCCGCCGCGGCGTGCAGCGACCACTGGCCGTCGGCAAGTGCCGCGCGGGTAAACGAGTCTGGCTCGGTGAGGGGCTGAGGGTCATCGAAGAACCGCTCGGTGGTGGGCAGTTCCAGCCTTTTGTCCAATGCGCCCAGCTGCTCCGGGCAAGCCACGCGCTCGGGGCAGGGGTTGGCATTGCCCCAGGCGATGACGCCGTTTGTCGGATCGATGCCGATCGCGGTCACCGGTTCGCCCAAACCCTGCAGCAAGGCCTTGCGTTCGCCGGTCGCCGGGTCCCAGACCTGGATGGCGTTGCGGGTGCCGCCGGCGGTCGCCACCAGCGAGCCGTCGGCACTGGCGGCGCTGGCATAGACGCTGCCGTCATGGCCGCTGTAGTCGAGCAGCTTCTCGCCGGTGGCGGTGTTCCAGACGGTGGAGCGGTGCTTGTCGGCGCAGCGGTAGCCGCAAGAGGCGACCAGCCGTGACCCCTTTGCAAAAGTCAGCGAGCCGATGAGGAAATCCTGCTTCGGCATGGCGCGCACCAGCGTGCCGTCGGAGGCGCGCCAAAGCTGGACCTGCCCGTCCTTGCCGCCGGTGGCGAACAGGCTGCCGTCCTGCGAGACGGCCAATGCCAGGACGCTGATGTTCCGCAATTGTTCGGCCTCATCGGGCAAGGCAATTTCCTCGCCCTTGGCGACATCCCAGAGCCGGATGCCGTTGTCGGTCGTCGTTGCCGCCAGCCGGGTTCCCGCAGCGGCGAAGGCCAGCTTGTCGATGTGCCAGGAATCGGCATCGAGCTTCCTGTCCAGCGTCCAGCCGTTCGCGGATTTGTCGTCGAGCCGCCAGAGATAGACGACGCCGTCGCCACCACCGGCAGCCAGGGTCTTGCCATCGGGAGAGAAGGCGAGGTCATAGGTCGCGTAGTCGGCGGCCTTGAGCACGGCCTTGACCTTGCCGGTGGCGAAGTCGAACAGCCTGATGTCGCCATAGGGCGGCCTGTCGCCGAGGCCGGCGCCGAAATAGCCTCCGGCGGCGATCGTCTTGCCGTCCGGCGAGACGGCCACCGCGAAGATCTTGCCGTCGCTGCCACCGCCGAGATAGCCGCGTATGGTGCGCAGGGTCACCCCGCTCTGCCAATCCCAGATGCGGATGGTCTTGTCGTCGGATGCCGAGACGAGGTCCTCGCCGTCAGGAGTGAAGGCGAGGTCGGCAATCCGTGCGGTATGGCCTCCGGTATCGAGGTCGAGGTGGAAATCCGGGGCGTCCTCGGCGCGGGCGACCGGGGCCGTGAGCAACGCTCCAGCCATGGCCAACCAGCAGCAGGCACGCATGAGGCGGACGCTGATCTTGGCTTTTCCCATCGCTATTTCGCTTCAGCCGCCGGTTGCCCATTGCGAACATAAGCCTCGATCGCCGTGGCGAAAGTAGGCGAACCCGCCTTGCGCTGCTTGTCGATATAGCCGGCAAAATAACTCCAGAACGAGACGGCATAGTCACGGAAATAAGCGTCGGTCACCTTGCGCGAACACAGGTCGCCATCGACGCAAAAGGACAGACGGTTGAGGAAGTAGACGATGCGGTCGAAATTCTCGCCGAAATCGGCGAGGGGCATGTCACCACCCGAGGCTGTCATCGCCTCGATACCGATGCGTTGCCGGAAAACCTGTTCTTCCGTCGGCGAGGGGTTGGCGCTGAGCAGATTGTCGTATTTGGCGTTGAGGGCAGAGAGACGATCCTTCAAGGCCCGCTGCGCCTGCTGGTAGTCCTTGGTTTCCCAGAGTTCGACCAGCGACATGGTCTGTTCGACGCGCTTCTGTTCCTGGTTGGCCAGGAACTGGTAGACCGAGAATGCCAGGGTGAAGATGATGGCGAAACGCACCAGCATGCCCGACCAGGCATAGACGAGCATGCGCCAGTCGCGATCGGTAAAGGGATTGCTCTCCTTCTTGATCTCATGGCTGCTTGGCCAGGGGAAACCTTCCGTGGTCTCCGGCAGCGTCTGCTTCGCCGCTGGCGCCTTGGCGGGCGCGGCCGCCTGTGTCTGCTTTGTCGTGCCCCCCGGCTTCTTCATTTGCAGCTGTCCAGTTCGATGGTGACGGAGGGATCAAGCACCACGCCCGGCGCCTCAAGCTGCTTTTTCAGGCATGCGAGCTGCGGGCGCGAAACAATGAACTGCACATCCGGCTCCGCCAGCGCCTTGTTGGGCGAAGGCAAGGCTTCGACCACGCCGCGTGAGGCGCAGCTCGAGAGATCCACCACCACCGCGTCACTGCTGGTTTTGGCGAACTGGTCGTACTGGTCGAGGAAGCACGTTGCCAGTTCCGAATTGATGATCACCTGCTTGGCGCAGAGGCCGCAGCTGTCCTGGGCCGAGGCATTGGCAATCAGCAACAGGCCGCCGGCAAGTCCGGCAACCGTTCCGCGCCAGGAGAAAATAGACTTCGTCACAATCGATCCTATCTGTTTCATCCTGCCGCTGGGCTCTTGGCCGCGGCTGGGAATGTTCTCATATCGCGCCAATCGCGCAAGAGCCGGCACCAGGGCCGTGCGGCCTGGTGGCGGAGCTCAGGCGCGCGGCACCGTCTCCATCGGGAAGATCATCACCGCGCCCTTCGGGCCGCCCTTGTCGGCAAGCCGCATCACCGAGCGGGTCGGCGGCGCCATGCCGATATCGGCGAGCATGTCGGAGAAGCTGGCGGGGCCGAGGCCGCGCGTTATCGACGTGACGCCTTCCTGCGCCAGGAAGCTCAGATCTTCCTTTTCGCTTTCCGGCGGCGCCTCGGTCAGCACCGCGATCATCCGCTCCATGCCGAAGCTGGTGTCGGTGAAGGCGAGCAGCCCTTCCTCCAGCGTGGCCCGCGGCGCGAGGCGCTCGGCGACGATGTGGGTGATCGAATAGTCGCTGCCGACATAGAGTACGTTGATGTCGACCAACTGGTCCGAACTGTTCTTGGCCAGCACATGCACCTCATCGCCGGGCGAGACGCGCGGCACCGCGGAAGCCTGCAACGGTTCGAGCCCATCCTTGTCGCGGCGTTTGACCTGGAACTGGACGTCGACATCCTCGGGCTTGTAATCGGAGGCCGCCGCCAGCCGCGAAAGGCCGGTGGCGCGGAAGATGGTGCGCAAATTCCTGGTCGTGGCGTCGACCAGCTTCTGGCGGTCGTCGCGATGGATGATGACCAGCGGCGGCTTGCTGCCGTCCTTCAAGGTCACGTCGCCGGACGCCGGCAGGAACCACAGCGCCGGTTCGTCGGAGGCGTCCCCGGCGGCGCCTGCAATGGCGTTCTCGCGCATCACGGCGAAGCGCAACTCGGCGCTCTTGCCGGGATCGACCAGTTCGATGTTGAAGCCGGTTTCCTGCGCCGCGGCCAGTTCGTCGAGAACCGAATTGACCAGCGTGGTTTCCTTCTCCAGTCCCTTGGTCGCGGCCGGCCGCGCCACGGTGAGCTTGTAGTCGACGGCGATCTCCGCCACCCGCGCATAGGCGTTGGCGGGAATGTCGGCGAGCTTCAGCGCAGGCTTCTTCTCGAACTCGACCGGCTTGACCTGGCTCTCCAGGTTCTTTGCCGACCGCACTTCGAGATAGCCGACTGCGTCGGATAGCGGCGACAGCGCCGAAGGCAGGATGGCAAGCTTGCTGCCGGGCGTCAGGCGATGCAGCAGCCCGGCGCCGATCGACGCCTCACCGTCCTTGACGACGATGGGCCACTGCATGACCGCGTCCGTCTTGTCGGTGCCGAAGACGCGCGCGTCGAGTTCGCCCTCGAACAGCGGCGTCGGCCGGGTGCGGCTGTCGGCCGAATATTGCTGCAGAACGGCCTGGCCAAGCTGGCGATAGGTGACGTTTGGATTTTCGGCGAGCTTCGACAGGATGGTGAAGGTGAAAAGGCCAAAGCGTGGCGCGTCCGCCGTACCCTTGGGCAGCGGCATCTCCGGCGTCGTCTCCACCGTCTGAGCGGCGTAGAAGGCAACCAGCTTGCCCTTGGTGATCGGCTCGGCGCCGGTCGGCGTCAGGTTGAAGGCGGGCTTGCGCGCGCCATTCTCGTCAAGGCCGCGCGACGCGCTTGCGACAGTGTCCTCATAGGTCTTGACGGCCGCCGCCCTTGCGGCCTCGTCGCCGCCGACCAGATCGGCGAATTCGACCTTGCGCTCCAGCTCGTCATCGACCTCGACGGCTCGGGTCGCGGTGCCGGAATGGCAGCAGTCGAACACGGCCCAGACAAACGCACCCTTGTCGCGGATCGCATCGAGCGCGTCGCCGATCTCATTGTCGACCAGCGCGTTCGGCACGCCGGCATCGCGGTTGATCCACTTCTCGATGTCGACCGGCAGGAAAATCTCGTCGAGCCCGTCGGTCTCGTCGCCCTTGACCATTTCAGGCTGCTGGGCGCCATGGCCCGACAGATGCAGATAGACGAAATCGTCGCGCTGAACCTTGGCCGCAAGGTCTGCCAGGGCCGCCTTGATCGCCGCATGGGTCGGCAAGTCTTTGGCGCCGGGCACATCCTTGGCGAGCAGCGTGACGTTCTCCGGCGCGAACCGCACCGGGTCCGGCACGTTTTTCAGCAGATATTCGTGCACCAGGCCAGCATCATTCTTCGGCCCGATCAGCCAGTTTCTCTGCGGCAGGGCAGGATATTCGGTGCAGGCCACCAGCAGCGCATGATAGGTGCGCGATGCCGCAAGTGCCCGGAACGAAACCGTACCGGCCGCCATCAGCGCGGACGTGCCGACAAGCAGCGTCCGACGTGTCAATTTGATCATATTGCTTCCCCAAGCCCGATCGAATTTCCCAAGCGAGATTACCCTCGTTGAGGATTTTGTCAGTATTTTGAATGTCGCTACGCCATCAGGCCTGCCATCATCAAATGTGCCGGAACGCCGTCGATTGGTTCTGGACAACAACAGAAGAGTAGCAAAGACGACGGTTCGTCGCTATCTGAATGGCATTGGAACGTTTGCACCGGCAAACAGCCTGCGGATGGCGCAGAACAAGTTGGAACAGGACCATGGCTGCGAGGGATGTGCTGACGAAAAACCAGTTGTGCGTGCTCGAGAAGCTCGAGACCGCCAGCGGACCGCTCAGCGCCTATACCTTGCTCGACCAGTTGCGTGAGCGCGGCTTCCGCGCGCCGCTGCAGGTCTATCGCGCACTCGACACGCTGGTGAAGTCCGGCTTCGTGCACCGGCTGGAAAGCATCAATTCCTTCGTCGCCTGCGCCGAGCCGCACGACCACAGTCATTCGATGACAGCTTTCGCGATCTGCGACACGTGCGGGCAGGTGAACGAAATGTCGGATCACGACGTCGACCACCGGCTGAACGAATGGGTGAGTTCGACCGGCTTCGCCGCCAAGAAGGCGGTGATCGAGTTTCGCGGCACATGTGCCAAGTGCCGGGCCGAAGCGGCCTAGTGCCTGTTCCATGCCGATGGAATCTGGATGAGGCTCTTTCCTTGTTTCAGCCTGATCTCTTGCGAAAACCGGATTCCGGTTTTCAGCATCATGCCTTAACGCGCGGTCGACCAGGCGAACCAGAACGCAACGAGCGCCAGCAAGGCCGAAAGCAGCCGCCGGCTGGTCCGCTCCAGCCGTGGATCGTTTAGGAATGGCTGGAGGGCTCCGGCCAATATGACAATCAGTGCATGGATGGCTGTCGCCACAGCCACATAGATCAAGGTCAGCACGACAGTTTGGGCAAGTATCGGTCGTCCAGCCTCGACGAAGGTCGGCAGTACGGCGACATAGAAGATCGCCGCCTTCGGATTGAGGAGATTGGTGACAAGCCCGCGCAAGAAATATTTCCCGCCCGGATCGCTATTGCTCGAGACCACATCGGTCCCAGCGGTCCAGCCCTCCCAGGCGAGATAAAGCAGGAACAGTATGCCTGCCCAGCGGAGCCCTTCGTAAAGCAGGGATGAAGCCTGGATCAGTTCGGCAACGCCCAAGGCAGCGATGCCGCCGATGAACGCGAGGCCCACCGCGATGCCGGCCACGGTGGCGAAGCCGGCGCGGCGACCGTCGCTCGCCGAGACCAGCGCCAGATAGGTCATGTTGGGGCCTGGCGTCAGTTCGATCAGCAGGGACGCAAGCGCGAACGACAGGAATGTGGCCGTCGAGAACGGCAGCATTGCCTCCACGTCAATGCGCCTCGTCCCAGTTGTTCGCCGCCCGCGCATCGACATGCAGCGGGACCGACATCGACACCGCCGGCATTGCCGCGTTTTCCATGACGTGGCGCACGACGGGGATCGTCGCCTCGACTTCCGCCTCGACCGTTTCGAAGATCAGTTCGTCATGCACCTGCAAGAGCATGCGGGCCGACAGCTTGGCCTTCTCCAGCGCTTCCTCCATGCGCACCATGGCGCGGCGGATGATGTCGGCGGCGGTGCCTTGCAGGCGGGCATTGATCGAGGCGCGCTCGTTGAAAGCGCGCAGCGACGGGTTGGACGAGCGGATATCGGGATAATGGATGCGGCGGCCGAAGATCGTTTCGACGAAGCCGTGCTCACGGGCATAGGCCTTGGTTTCCTCGATATAATCGCGGATGCCTGGGAAGCGTTCGAAGTACTTCTTGATGTAGTTGCTGGCTTCCTCGCGCGGGATCGACAGCTGGTTGGCGAGGCCGAAGGCCGAGATGCCGTAGATGATGCCGAAATTGATCGCCTTGGCGCGGCGGCGTATCTCGGAAGGCATGCCTTCCACGGGAACGTTGAACATTTCCGATGCGGTGATGGCGTGGATATCGGCGCCATCGGCGAAAGCCTGCCGCAGCTGCGGGATCTCGGCGACATGGGCAAGCACGCGCAGTTCGATCTGGCTGTAGTCGGCCGAGACCAGCCGATTGCCCTTGTCGGCGATGAAGGCGGTCCTGATCTTGCGGCCTTCGGCGGTGCGCACCGGAATGTTCTGCAGGTTCGGGTCGGAGGATGACAGCCGGCCCGTCGTCGTCGCGGCCAGCGCGTAGGAGGTGTGGACGCGCTTGGTGTCGGGATGGATGAAGCCGGGCAGCGCATCGGTATAGGTCGATTTCAGCTTGGTGAGCTGGCGCCAGTCGACGATCTTGCGCGGCAGTTCGTGGCCTTCGGCGGCAAGGTCTTCCAGCAGCTGCGCCGAGGTCGACCATTGCCCGGTTTTGGTCTTGGAGCCGCCGGGCAGGCCCATGCGGCCGAACAATATGTCGCCGAGCTGCTTGGGCGAGCCGATGTTGATGCGTTCACCGATGAGCTGATAGATTTCCTCTTCGAGCCGGGCGGCACCTTGCGCCAGTTCGCCCGACAGCCTGGACAGGATCTGCCGGTCGACCGAGATGCCGCGCTGTTCCATGCGCGCCAGCACCGGCACCAGCGGCCGCTCCAGCCGCTCATAGACCGAGACCAGGCCCTTGGCGGCAAGTCGGGGCTTCAGCACCAGCCAGAGCCGCAGCGTCACGTCGGCGTCTTCGGCGGCGTGCGCGGTCGCCCTGTCGATGTCGACCTGGTCGAAACCGACCGAGCTCTTGCCCGAACCGGTCACATCCTTGAGCTGGAGCGGGGTGTGGCCAAGCCATTTCTCGGCCAGCGCGTCCATGCCGTGACCATGCGGGGTGCCGGCATCGAGGACGTAGGAGATCAGCATGGTGTCGTCGAACGGCGCGACATCGATGCCGTAGCGGCTCATGATGACCAGGTCGTATTTCAGGTTCTGCGCGATCTTGAGGACCGATTTGTCCTCGAGCAGCGGCTTCAGCGCCGCCAGAGCCTCGCGAAGCGGGATCTGGTTTTCGAGCGTGCCGCCGCCGAGCAGATCACCATTGCCGCTCTTGTGGGCGAAGGGAATGTAGCCGGCGCGGCCGGGCGCCGTGGCGATCGCCATGCCGATCAGTTCGGCCTGCATGGGATCGGCCGATGTCGCCCTGACGTCGAAGGCGGCGACGCCGGCCTCCCGTGCCTCGGCGACCCATGCTTTCAGCGTCGAGATATCGCGAATGCAGGGATAGGCCGAGGTGTCGATCTTGCGGGTTGCCGCGCGCTCCAGCCGCAAGGCCGAGAGCAGGGAAGGGGTATCGCCTTGCTTCGCGACGTCCGTCGCGGGCACCGTTGCGTCCTCGGCTTGACCTGGCCCAGTGGCCGCACCGCTCCGGGCCACAACCGGCGATCCGGCGCCCACATCGGGGCCATGTGCATTGTCGGCGCGCTCGACGGTCACCGCGACGGCCTGGACGTCGCCTGCCTCGGTGCCGGTCGCTTCCGCCACGCGGCGGGTCAGCGAGGTGAATTCCATGGTCTTCAAGAAGCCGATCAGCTTCGGCCCGTCCGGCGCGTGGAGGGCGAAATCGTCCAGCCCCTCGGCCACCGGCACGTCGTTCTTCAGCGTCACCAACTGGCGCGAGATCAGCGCCTTGTCGGTATTGGCGATGATCGATTCGCGCCTTTTGTCCTGCTTGATCTCGCCGGCGCGGGCCAGCAGCCCGTCGAGGTCGCCGAACTGCTCCAGCAACTGCGCCGCCGTCTTCGGCCCGATGCCGGGCACGCCAGGCACATTGTCGACCGAATCGCCGGTCAACGCCTGCAGATCGACCATCTTTTCCGGCGGCACGCCCCATTTCTCGATGACCTCGGGAATGCCGATCTGGCGATCCTTCATCGGGTCGTACATGCCGACCGTATCACCGACCAGCTGCATCAAATCCTTGTCGGAGGAGATGATGGTGGTGTCGCCGCCGGCTTCGCGAGCCAGCCGGCAATAGGTGGCGATGAGATCGTCGGCCTCGAAGCCTTCCATCTCGATACAGGGCAGGTTGAACGCCTTGGTCGCCTGGCGGATCAGGCCGAATTGCGGGATCAGGTCCTCGGGCGGCGCCGAACGGTTGGCCTTGTATTCGGGGTAGAGATCATTGCGGAAGGTCTTCGAGGAATAGTCGAAGATGACCGCGAAATGCGTCGGCACAATACCTACATCGGTGTTGCGGGCATCCTGCATCAGCTTCCACAGCATGTTGCAGAAACCGGAAACAGCGCCGACCGGCAGGCCGTCGGACTTGCGGGTCAGCGGCGGCAGGGCGTGATAGGCCCGGAAGATGTAGCCGGAACCGTCGATGAGGAAGAGATGGTCGCCTTTTTTCATGCCGGCAGGGATAGCGCGGCGCGATCGCTTGGTCCATGCCAAAGACATCGCCGGATATCGGTTCCGTCAACACCCTGACAGATTGGGTTATACAGATCCGCTCACGGGCACGTTACAAAAGTGTAACGTTGATGCCCTTGAATCGCCACCTTCACAGACCCAAATACACGTCATCGGCAGTTTTCGCCGAAGTCCGGAGCAAGGCCCGTCCCCCGCCTATCCCGGACAACTGCGGCAGCCTATCCCCCCTCTCCGGGCTGCCGCATCGTTTCGAGTACGAGGCCGCCGTGGTTCCCCCTCCACCACGGCGGTCTTTTTTTGCCTTGCGGCGGCTGTTGCGGGCCGTGGTCCAATGGTCCCGGGCTTTTCGTTTGCCCGCTCTGCCTTTACGGTTCCGGCACTGAATCGAAAGGCTTGCCAAATGTCCGCAGTTTCCTCCGTCCTCGACCGCCTCGACCAGAATCTCGACCAGAGCCTGGAGCGCCTGTTCGGCCTGCTCAGGATCAAGTCGATCTCCACCGATCCCGCCTATGCCACCGACTGCCGCAAAGCGGCGGAATGGCTGGTGGCGGAGCTCAAGCTGATCGGCTTCGATGCCAGCGTGCGCGACACCCCAGGACATCCGATGGTGGTTGCGCATCATGACGGGCCGGCTGGTTCGCCGCATGTGTTGTTCTATGGCCATTACGACGTGCAGCCGGTCGATCCGATCGAACTCTGGGAAAACGATCCGTTCGCGCCAGCGATCAAGGAGGTCGGCCCCGACCACAAGGTGATCACGGGGCGTGGCTCGGCCGACGACAAGGGCCAGTTGATGACTTTTGTCGAGGCTTGCCGCGCCTGGAAGCAGGAGCATGGCAACCTGCCGTGCCGTATCACCATCCTGTTCGAGGGTGAGGAGGAATCCGGCTCGCCGTCGCTGAAACCGTTCCTTGAGGCCAATGCCGAAGAGCTCAAGGCTGACTTCGCGCTGGTCTGCGATACCGGCATGTGGAACCGTGACACGCCGTCGATCTGCGTGGCACTGCGCGGGCTTGTCGGCGAGGAGATCACGGTGAAGGCCGCCGACCGCGACCTGCATTCGGGGCTCTATGGCGGGGCCGCCGCCAACCCGATCCGCATCCTGGCCAAGGTGCTGGCCGACATCCACGACAAGGATGGCCACATCACCATTCCGGGTTTCTATGACGGTGTCGAGGAGACGCCGTCGCAGGTGCTGAAATCCTGGGAGACGCTGGGCGAGACGGCCGAGACCTTCCTTGGACCTGTCGGCCTGTCGATCCCATCAGGCGAAAAGGGCCGCTCGGTGCTGGAATTGACCTGGGCTCGGCCGACAGCCGAGTTCAACGGCATCATTGGCGGCTACACCGGCAAGGGGTTCAAGACTGTGATCGCGGCGGAAGCCTCCGCCAAGGTGTCGTTCCGCCTGGTCCACAAGCAGGATCCAAAGAGAATCCGCGCCGCCTTCCGCAAGTTCGTCGAAGACCGCATCCCGGCCGACTGCTCGGTCGAATTCCACGCCCATGGCGGTTCGCCGGCAATCCAGCTTTCCTACGACTCACCGTTCCTGGCCAAGGCCAAGGATGCGCTGTCCGACGAATGGCCCAAGCCCGCGGTGACGACCGGCAGCGGCGGTTCGATCCCCGTGGTCGGCGACTTCCAGACCTATCTCGGCATGGAATCGCTGCTGGTCGGGTTCGGCCTCGACGACGACCGCATCCAC
Source organism: Mesorhizobium sp. GW821-FHT04C10 (assembly GCF_059420305.1). Lineage (NCBI taxonomy): Bacteria > Pseudomonadati > Pseudomonadota > Alphaproteobacteria > Hyphomicrobiales > Phyllobacteriaceae > Mesorhizobium > Mesorhizobium sp. GW821-FHT04C10. The sequence goes on from NZ_JBWKTL010000001.1 coordinate 2,080,638, forward strand.
TCGCCCAACGAGAAATACGAGCTGAACTCCTTCCACAAGGGGCAGCGCTCCTGGGCCCGCATTCTGGACGCGCTGACGCGCTGAGCGCGGGAAAGTCGTTTTCCTGTTGATTTTTCACCGGATCGCGGCGAGGACGGGGTACGCCGCGACCGGAGAAGACAATGGCCGACATTCGTTTCCACAAGCAGGATCTGCCCGACCTCATGCATTACAATGTCGGGGCAGTGGCCATCGATACCGAGACGCTGGGGCTGAACCCGCATCGCGACCGGCTCTGCGTGGTGCAGATCTCGCCCGGCGACGGCAGCGCCGACGTCATCCAGATCGCACCCGGCCAGAAGAAGGCGCCGAACCTCGTCAGCCTGCTCAGGAACCGCAGCGTGACGAAGCTGTTCCACTACGGGCGCTTCGATCTCGCCGTGCTTTACAATGCCTTCGGGGTGATGCCGGAGCCGGTGTTCTGCACCAAGATCGCGTCGCGGCTGACGCGCACCTATACCGACCGCCACGGGTTGAAGGACATCTGCTTCGAGTTGCTCGGCGTCGGCCTGTCCAAGGCGCAGCAATCGTCGGACTGGGCGGCCGAGACGCTGTCTCCCGAACAGCTCGAATATGCCGCTTCCGACGTGCTGTATCTGCACCGGCTGCGCGACGTGCTGGCCGGGCGATTGGCACGCGATGGGCGGACCAAGGAGGCCGATGCCTGCTTCCGCTTCCTGCCGACGCGGGCCAAGCTTGACCTGATGGGCTGGGACGAAGAGGATATCTTCGCTCACAGCTGACCGTCTTCGCGGCGACCCGCGCCTCCGGCCGGTTGGAACCAGATGCCGGCCGTCGCGTTCTGTGGGCTTGAATTACTTGCTTTCGCGATTCCGGACGGGATACCGCTACATACGTCCCGGAATTGCTCGAAAAGGGGGACGAAATGGTGGACAGGAAGCCGATATCGACCGCGCCGACCGATGGCTCCAAGGTCACCATTACCTGGAAGGACAGCGACGGCGTGCTCAACGAATCCATCGGGCAATACCGCGATGACGGCTGGTGGGTCTATACCGACAGCCATACGCAAAAGAAGGTCGAGCCGACCAGCTGGCGGCCGACGTCCAGCGACGACGACGATCAATGAGCGCCGCTGGCGGGACCAGCTGCTTTCGAATAGCCTGAAGCCGTTGATATCGAGGTCGATTCGGAGCCTTCCGCTCCGCGTTCGCCCTCTTGCTCGGAGGAAATCGCCATGGGCGTCGAAAGCCTTCTCGTCTTCATCATCATTGGTGCCATCGCCGGCTGGCTTGCCGGTCTCATCGTTTCCGGTTTCGGCTTCGGCCTGATCGGCAACATCATCGTCGGCATCGTCGGCGCCTTCATCGCCGGCTGGCTGTTCCCGCGGATCGGTTTCTCCATCGGCGGCGGCATCATAGCTTCCATCATCCACGCCACGATCGGCGCCATCATCCTTTTGGTGCTGGTCAAGGTTCTGAAGCGAGCCTGAGGCTCGAAACGACAAAGGGCGCGCCGTGAAGCAGAACACACTCTACCTCCTCATTGGCGCGCTCGTCGTCGTTGTCATCGCGCTTGGCGCCTATGTCTACCGCGAGCAGACGAAGCCGAAAGGCGTCGAGCTCAAGATTGACGACAAGGGCATTTCGATCCAGCAGAACTGAGCCAGCCGCCGATTTGGGGTTGTCATGCCGCTTGATTTCCGGATGGCGGGCAGAGTTGATCGATAAAGGCGGGGGACATGGCTGGCGGCCCGAAATCCGGGGCTGCGCGGCGTTGCCGTCGCCCTAGAGTTCCCGCATTCCGCTTGACCGTCCAGGGCGCCATCAGGCTTAGTCGGCGCCGGCAAAAGCGGGGGCAGACAGCCATCAAATGGGCCGGGGGCAGCAAGACAATTCTCTATTTCCTGCATCGTTCGACCTCCCGTGCGGAGAACGGATGATCGCCGGGATAGACTTCAAGGCGAACGCGGCGGTGCGGGCGGCGCTTTCGGCGATCGGACGCACGGAAGACCTGCGCTTCTCACCGGACAATCGATTGCTGGCAATTGCCGGCTATGCGTGCAAGCGCTTGTTGGTCCTGCGCATCGACATCGAGGCCGGACCTGATGGTCCCGATGTGACGATCCGCGATTTCATGCAGCTGACGTCGGACAATATGGGCGAAATCCATGGCCTGGATTTCATCGATGACCGCACCCTGGCGATCGCCAACCGCGACGGGATGGTCGCTATATTCGGCCTGCCCCGCGAGGAGCCGGCCGGTCAAAGCCGCGAGATATCAGCCATTCGCCGAGTCCGGGGCAGGCGGCTTTGCAAACTGAATTCCCCGGGTTCGATTGCCGTCAGGCCCGAGTCGCGCGGCCGCGTCAGCCTTCTGGTCTGCAACAACTACACGCATCTGGTGACCCGCCATGTGATCAACCGGTGGCTTGGCTATCGCACGACAGGCAATCAGCGGCTGCTGGAGCGTGGTCTCGATATACCGGACGGTATTGCGCTCAGCCATGACGGTCGGTGGATCGCGGTCAGCAGCCACGGCACCCAGGACGTGAAACTCTACCGTATGTCCGCGTCGCTTGGGCCTGATACCGAACCCGCCGGGGTCCTGCGGAACGCGGGCTATCCGCATGGTGTGCGTTTCACCAGGGATGACCGGCATATCATCGTCGCCGATGCAGGCAGCCGGGTGGTAAACGTCTACGCCGGCGACGGTGGCTGGAGCGGGCATCGCGCGCCGGTGCGCTCGGTTGCCGTGCTCGACGAGGAAACCTTCCTGCGCGGCAGGGCCAGCCCCGAGGAAGGCGGCCCGAAAGGCCTCGACATCGACCGGTCGAACAGCGTCGTGGCGTTAACCTGCGAGGAGCGGACGCTGGCCTTTTTCGCGCTGCCGTCGATACTCGGTGGCGTTGCAAATTGCCGGCAAGACGAGGCCATTGCATCGGCGTAGCACCGGAACAGCGATCACTCCGGCATGGAATTAGAATGACGGATCGACGCTTCGGCGCTATGATGTCGGCATAGGGCGTTTGGGGCCAACCAACCTAACGAGTAGGAGGTTGCCATGAAGCACCAAACACTGGACCAACTGCATGCAGTTGCCGAGGTCAGCACCACACAGCCGGTAATGAGTCGTACCCAGCGTCTTGTCCGTTGGGCAGAACTTCTTGAACGTGAGCCCAGCCGGCTGCTCACCGCGCTTGCCGGGACAGAATACCGTGCGCCGCCCGAGCGCGATGTCATGCGAGGCGATGGCTCGCCGATAGCGGTTGCCTTCACGGACCCCATATTGCACGACGAGGGTCTGAAAGACGACAGCTATGGCGAAGCCAAGCGCTTCTTCGAGCTGACCGACCACCAACTGCACGAGATCGTCTGTTACTGTCATGTCGGCGAGGTTATGCAATCGTCCAGGGCAGCGCTCTCGGTTCGTGCGGCGATCGGCTGACGCATGTCCACCAGGTGATCATCTGGTGACGGGTGATCTAGGGCGCGGTCGAACGCGAAGTTGCAACCATTTGCGATCGCGCCCTAACGCGGAACATGTCCGCGACCGTCTGTGTCGCGGTTGACAGTGGCTTGGGCTTCGCGCCCCAGGCAAAAATGCCACGGCGAGGATTGCTCCATCGTGGTGGGCCGCCTGCCAGCGGCAAAAGCAGGTCTCGAACCGAGCGCTAAATGCCGGATCCCAGGCATTTGACTATCAATCGTTTTGAATTTTTCCGACTTAACCCGCCCTTAAATCGCCGCATCTACTCTTCAACCCGGACGCCATTGGCCCCGGGGATATCAAGCACAGCGCATGGCGAACCGCAGAGACAGCCGCATCGAGCCCAGTTTCGAGGGACCGCCACAGGCGCGATCCCAACCGGGTCTTTCGGTGAGCGAGGAGGACCGCGTCGTGCCAAGCAACCGCAAAGCCTCCGCCAAACGCAAATCGTCGAAGGCGAAATCGTCGCGCGGTGGGCGTGGCAGAAGCCGGCGCGGCCTGTTCGGCGTGCTCGGCCGGCTGTTCTACTGGTGCTTCGTGCTCGCCATCTGGGGCGGTATCGCGGTGGCCGGCGTCGTCATCTACTACGGCGCCAAGATGCCGGCGGCCACGACCTGGTCGATCCCCGACCGCGCTCCCAACATCAAGATTGTTTCGGCCGATGGTCAGTTGCTTGCCAATCGCGGCATGAGCGGTGGTGAAGCCGTCGGCCTGCACGAAATGTCGCCCTATATTCCGGAAGCCGTCATCGCCATCGAGGATCGCCGGTTCTATTCGCATTTCGGCGTCGACCCGATCGGCCTTTCGCGCGCCATGGTGACGAACCTGCTCGGCGGGCATTTCTCGCAAGGCGGCTCGACGCTGACGCAGCAATTGGCGAAAAACCTGTTCCTGAAGCCCGACCGTACACTGGAGCGCAAGGTGCAGGAGGTGCTTCTGGCGCTGTGGCTGGAGCACAAGCACACCAAGGACCAGATCCTCGAAATGTACCTCAACCGGGTCTATTTCGGCTCCGGCGCCTATGGCGTCGAGGCGGCTTCTCGGCGCTATTTCGGCAAGAGCGCTCGCGACGTCACCCTGTCGGAAGCAGCCCTGCTGGCCGGCTTGCTGAAAGCGCCGTCGCGGTTGTCGCCGGCGCGCGATCCGAAGGCCGCCGAGGAACGTTCGCAGCTCGTGCTCGCCGCCATGCGCGAGGAGGGCAAGATCAGCGACAAGGAGCTGAAGACAGCGCTCAGCGCGCCGGCGACGCGCTCGCCCTCCTACTGGACCGGCTCGGAAAACTATGTCGCCGACGCCATCATGGAAGAACTGCCCGACTTGATCGGCGATGTGCGCGGCGATATCGTCATCGACTCCACCGTCGACCTGAACCTGCAGAAACTTGCCGAGCAATCGATCCGCAAACTGATCGACGACAGCGGCAAGAAGCTCAACGTCACCCAGGGCGCGCTGGTGTCGATCGACGATTCCGGCGCGGTGCGTGCCATGGTCGGCGGCTATGACTATTCGACCAGCCAGTTCGACCGCGCCTCGGAAGCGCGCCGCCAGCCCGGCTCGGCGTTCAAGCCGTTTGTCTATATGGCCGCCCTTGAGGCGGGCCGCACGCCCGACAGTGTGCGCAACGACGCGCCGATCAAGATCGGCAACTGGACACCAGACAATTACGGCGGCAAGTACTTTGGCAAGGTGACGCTGGCGACGGCGCTGGCCAAATCGCTGAACTCGGTCGCCGCGCAGCTGACCATGGAGGTCGGGCCGAACGCGGTGGTCGAGGCCGCGCACCGCATGGGCATCCAGTCCGATTTGCAGGCCAACACCTCGATTGCGCTCGGCACTTCGGAAGTGACGCCGCTTGAGCTGACCTCGGCCTATGTGCCGTTCGCCAATGGCGGCTACAAGCCGGACATCCATTTCATCCGCCGCATCACCACCGCCGAGGGCAAGGTGCTCTATGACAGCGGTGGCGGCAACGCGCCGCGTGTCGTCAAGCCCGAGATCGTCGGCATGATGAATTCGATGATGATGGGCACGGTCGAGTTCGGCTCGGCAAAGAAGGCGGCCTTCGCCTGGCCGTCGGCGGGCAAGACCGGCACCAGCCAGAATTCGCGCGATGCGTGGTTCGTCGGCTACACCGCCAATCTCACCACCGGCGTGTGGTTCGGCAATGACGACGGCACGGCGATGAAGAAGGTGACCGGCGGCGCTTTACCGGCGCAGGCCTGGCATGAGTTCATGGTCGCCGCGCATGAAGGCGTGCCGGTGCGGCCGCTGCCCGGCACCTGGAAGTCGACGCCGGCCGATACGATCGTGCCCGACGACATACCTTCGGCCGACAACAACCAGCAGGCGCCGGTTCCGTCGGTATCCGTTGGCCAGCAGGCGCCAACCGCGCAACCGGCGGCGCCGGCCCGCGTGGCGCGGCCTGCCCAGACCGTCGATGCCGACGGCTTCAACATGCCCGCGGACGACGGCACCACCGCTTCGGTCGGGCATCCCGTGCCACCAGGCAGCGTCGGTGGCCCGCTCAAGAAGCGGCAGACCTCGATCCTGGATATTCTGGGCGGCGGCTGAGACTGTCTTCCCGAGCGGCGTCAATCCGCCTCTCGCCAGCGCCACGGTGTTCGGCTACATCTCCGGCCGGAGACCGTGACATGGCTGAACCCGACACCAGAAAAACCATCGTGCTGACCGGCGCCAGCCGCGGCATCGGCCACGCCACGGTCAAGCGCTTTTCGCGCGAGGGCTGGCGAGTCATCACTTGTTCGCGCCAGGCCTTCGCCGAGGACTGCCCGTGGCCCGCGGGCCCCGAGGACCACATCAAGGTCGATCTTGCCGACCAGGAAGATGTCGGCATCGCCGTCTCGGAAATCCGCCATCGGCTGGAAGCGCATGGCGGCCAGTTGCATGCGCTGGTCAACAATGCCGGTATCTCGCCCAAGCTCAAGGACGGCAACAGCCGTATGAACTCGATCGACACGCCGATGCATGTCTGGCGCGACGTCTTCCAGGTCAATTTCTTCGCGCCGATCATGCTTGCGCGGGGGTTGTTCAAGGAGTTGGCCGCGGCCAAGGGCTCGATCGTCAACGTCACCTCGATCGCCGGCACGCGCGTGCATCCTTTTGCCGGTACCGCCTATGCAACCTCGAAGGCGGCTCTTGGCTCGCTGACGCGCGAGATGGCGCATGATTTCGGCCCGCACGGCATCCGCGTCAACGCCATCGCGCCGGGCGAGATCGACACCGCGATCCTGTCGCCGGGCACGGACAAGATCGTCGAGACCATTCCGCTCAGGCGTCTCGGCACCACGGCCGAGGTCGCGGACATCATCTTCTTCCTGTGCTCGCAGCAGGCCTCCTATGTGACCGGCTCGGAAATCCACATCAATGGCGGCCAGCACGTGTGAGGCGGGGGGCTCATCCTGCGATCGTGAGAACGGCCTTGCCGCTGAAGCTGCGCTGCCGCAGGGCGTCCAGGGCCTGAGCGATATCAGTCCACGGCACGGTCAGGGCTACGCGGGGTTCCAGCCGGCCAGCCGCGACCAGGGCGAGCAGCGCGGCGATGTCGGCGCCGATGCCTGAGCCGGACGTGTAGTAGGCGAAGGTCTGAAGCCTCGCCCCCTCATGGCCCGGAACGAACTGGCGGAAGCCAACCGGGGTGAGTGCGCCACTGCTCGAACCGAACATCACGATGGTCCCGCCGGGTGCGACGCGTTCTATCGCGTGGGCGAGGCTTTCGCCGCCGACGGACTCGGTGATCAGCGAGAAAGGGCCTTCGGCCAGTTCGATCGCCTCGACCACCTGCTCGGCGCCGAGATCGCGGAGATCCCCGGCATGCCGGGCGGCTGCGATCGCGGTCACCGAGGCGCCTTGCTCGCGGGCGATCTGGATCTGGAAACGGCCGACCGCGCCGCTCGCGCCGGTGATCAGCACCTTTAGGCCGGCGAGGTCACCGCCATGGCGCAACGTCCTCAGCGCCGTCGTGCCCGCGACCGGAAGCGTGGCCGCCGAGACGAAGCCGACCTCATCGGGCAGGACGGCGAGACGGTCGGTCGGAACGGCGACACGTTCGGCCCAGCCGGCTTCGTCGACCAGGGCCACGACCCTTGTGCCCACGGCAGGCCCGGAGCCATCAGCCGCCGCCTGCTCCACGATCCCAACGACGTCCTGGCCAGGTATCCAGCCGTTCGCGCGTATGGCCAGCAGGCGCAGTTCGCCGCGGTTCAACGAGGTTGCGTGGACGGCGATCAGCGCTTCGTTCGCGCAAGGGCGCGGCTCGTCCACCTCGGTGAGTTTCAATCTGGCTGCGTTGTCGGAACAGACGGTGAGCGCGAGCATGGGTACACCTTTGCCAATGGTGGCGAAAACGACCCCGAGCCTACCGATTTTGTGCGATCGAATAATCTAGATATAAAATCAATCGATCGCTAAAAGCGGGCAATCATGAGACAACCTCTCCGCTACCCATGGCTCGATTTCGATGTCGACGACGTCCTTGCTCCGGCGATCGCGGTGCGCGTCGACGTCACCGAAACCAAGGCCGAGGTGTCGCAGCATTGGCATCGCAAGGGACAACTCGTCTTCGCGCTCGGCGGCGGCGTCACCTGCCGCGTTCCCAGTGGCCTCTGGATGGTGCCGCCACATTGCGGCGTGTGGGTGCCAAGCCGCATGCGGCACAGCAACATCGCCACGGCCAATGCGCGGATTTTCTTCGTTTACATCGAGCCGGGCGCGGCCGAACTGCCGGATCGGTGCTGTACGCTTTCGATCTCGCCGCTGCTACGCGAACTCATCATCGAACTGTCGGACTGCGCACCTGACGACGCGAGGTGCGCTTTCCTGGGAAGTGTCCTGCTCGCCGAACTGCCTGACATGCCGGTCCAGCAATTGCATCTGCCTCTGTCTTCCGAGCCGCGCTTGCGACGGATCGCCCAAGCGTTGGCGGACGATCCGGCTGACCGCAGCACGCTGGCGGAGTGGGCCAGCCGCGTTGCACTCAGCGAGAGCAGTCTTGCCCGTCTCGTCGTAAAGGAGACTGGGCTAAGCTTCGGCCGCTGGCGCCAGCAATTGCACTTGATCGTCGCGATAAGGGAGCTGGCTTCCGGGGCAAGCGTTCAGCGGGTTTCGGGCGATCTGGGTTATGAGTCCGTCACCGCCTTCATCACCATGTTCAAAAAAGCGCTCGGCAAGCCTCCCGCACAGTATCTCAGCAGCATCGCACGCAATGGCGGGTCTGCTTTCGTGACGTGATCAGGCGGCGGACGGTTCAGTCGCGGATGGCTTGTTACCGAGCACCTCTTCCACGATCCCGCGCGCGATCTCCCGTTCGCCCATGATCACCGTGTCGGCGCCGAGCCCTTTGAGATGCTCGACCTCGGCATCGGAATGGGCGCGGGCGACGACGTTGATGCCGGGTTTGGCGGCGCGCGCGCGCAGTACGATCTGGCCGGCCTCGAACGCGTTGGGGATGGCGAGGATCAGCCGGCTGGCGCCTTCGGGATTGGCGGCGGCGAACACTTCGGCGTTGGCCGCATTGCCGGCGACGGTTTCGATGCCGTCCGCTTTCAGCCTGGCCAGCGTCTTGTCGGCGTCCTCAATGACGAGGAAGGGCAGGGCAGCATCTTTCAGCGCGGCACCGACAAGGCTGCCGACACGGCCGTAGCCGATCAGGATGGCATGGCCGGCAAGTGTCGTCCTCGGCGGCGGGCCGTCTTCCTTCCTGGACGTGGCGGCAACCGAAGCCACCCGGCCTGGTTCCGTCGCCGGGCCGACGGGCTTTGCGTCCGCCGGCGGTGCCGTCTTGGCGGCGCGGGCTTCCAGCCAAGGTTTCATCCAGTCGATGATCAGGAACATCAGCGGGTTGAGCACGATCGACAGGATGGCGCCGGCCAGGATCAGGTCGCGGCCCTGCTCGGGCAGAAGTTTCAGCCCGACGCCGAGCTCGGCCAGGATGAAGGAGAATTCGCCGATCTGGGCAAGGCTTGCCGAAATCATCAGGGCCGTGGCCAGGGGATAGCCGAAGGCGACGACGATGACGAACGCGGCCAGCGACTTGCCGATGACGATGATGGCCAGCGTCGCCAGGATCGGCAGGCCGTTGCTGATCAGGCTGAACGGGTCGAACAGCATGCCGACCGAAACGAAGAACAGCACCGAGAATGCATCGCGCAGCGGCAGCGATTCTTCCGCCGCGCGGTGGCTGAGCTCGGATTCGCTCATGATCATGCCGGCGAAGAAGGCGCCGAGCGCCAGCGAGACGCCGAACAGTTTTGCCGCGCCGAAGGCGACGCCGAGCGCAATGGCGAGCACGGAGAGGCGGAACAGTTCGCGAGACCCGGTATGGGCGACGTAGTGCAGGATCCAGGGAATGACCCGGCGGCCGACCACCAGCATGACGACGACGAAGGCGGCGACCTTGGCCAGCGTAATGCCGACGATGCCCCAGATGCCGTAGCTGGCCGGCAACGACAGCAGGCCGCTGACATGGGCTTCGGCCTGTTCCTGGCCACCCAGCACGCCGGCAAGGGCCGGCAGCAGCACCAGCGCCAGCACCATGGCCAGGTCCTCGACGATCAGCCAGCCGACGGCGATGCGGCCGCGCTCGGTCTCGATAAGCCGGCGTTCCTGAAGCGCGCGCAGCAGCACCACGGTCGAGGCGACCGACAGCGCCAGGCCGAACACCAGGCCCGCGCCCACCGACCAGCCGAGCATCCAGGACAGCCCGGCGCCGAGTGCCGTGGCGAAGCCGATCTGGACGATGGCGCCGGGCACGGCGATGGCGCGCACCGACAGCAGGTCCTTGAGCGAGAAATGCAGGCCGACGCCGAACATCAGCAGGATGACGCCGATTTCGGCCAGTTCATTGGCAAGGCCGGCATCGGCGACGAAACCGGGCGTGTTCGGCCCGACCAGCACGCCGGCTACGAGATAACCGACCAGCGGCGGAATTCGGAACCGATTGGCGAGAGCTCCGAAGACGAAAGCCAGCCCCAGACCGGCGACGATGGTGGCGATAAGGGGCGTGTCATGCGGCATTGTCTATGGAGCGCCTTTCAAGCTAGCGATGTCGGATATGCGCCGCCCGAAGCCGTCGCCTGTTTTGCAATATGGTGGAAGGGGTGACGTTGATGCAACCCGCAGGCCGCGAAAATCGACGGTGCGGCGGCAAATACTCGGCCGGCGGCTGAAAAGCCGCCGGCCTGCCGGAAGTCCCGCGATGTTGTCGCCCGGTTTTCGCGGCAGTCGGTCGCCGGCGATCAGGCGGCCCGCAGCAAGGCCTCGATCTCGAATATGGCGTGATTGGTCAGCGTCTTGGGAATTTCGGCGGCCACTTTGCCCTCGACCTCCTTGTGCAATTTCTTGCGCATGGTCCCGAGCACCATTGGCGGCGCGACAAGGACGATCTCGTCGAATGCCCCGCCATGCGCGAGCTTGTAGAGCCGGGCGGCAATGTCATCGGCGAAGCGTTCCTTGCCGATCCGGTGCCAGTCGGTCTCCTCGACGGCGCTGCGATGCACAGACGGGCCGTCATTGTACCGGCCTGGACTGTCGGTCCCCTGTTCGCGGGTGGGCGGATTGTCCTGCTCCATCATCTGCACGACCTCAAGGTTGGGAAACTTGTTGTCGCCGATATTCTTGAGGAAGAGCGCTTTTTCGCCATCGGCCACCATGATCCAGATGCCGTGCTTCAGCTTGATCGTGCCCATGATGACGGGTTCCTTTCTCTGCTGCGTGATGGCCTGCGCGGCACTCCGCCGCGGTTTCGGTTTTGGATGGCGGGCGAGATGGGAACGCCTTGCGAAGCGGTAATGTTCCCACCGCCAAGGTCTGCTGAACGCCCGCTGCCCGAGGCCGAAGGTTGAGAATTGTTGGCTGGCGGCTTTAATCTACTAAATTGGTAGAAATTAGAAAAAACTGTTTTGCGAGATAGCGAGCCCGCGGCTAAAAAGACCTGAAATCAAGGCCTGCTTCAGCGACTTGAGTTCGCCCACACCCAGGATGTGGAATATTTTTCTCCTGCCTTTCGCAGTTGCGAAAAAGCGATTGCCTGCCATCACAGGATGCGCGAGTGCTTTGCTTCTGGTTTTTCGCGCCCGGGCGTAAAACTGCGACACTGTTCCCGGATTGCTTTTCACATGCCGCAGGCCAATGCCAAGCTCAATGCCTTCCCCGTCTTCGTGCGGGTCGAGGGCGAAGCCGTGGCCATTGTCGGCGGCGGTGAGGAAGCCCTGGCCAAAGCACGGCTGATCGGACAGTCGAGCGCGGTCTTGCGCATCATCACCGAAAATGCCGAGCCGGAACTGCTCGCCTTCATCGCTCAGTCCGGCGCCAGCCATGTCGCGGCGGCTTACGATGCCTCGCAGCTCGACGGCGCGGTCATGGTATTTGCCGCCAGCGGCGACGAGACGCTCGACCGCCGCGTCGCCGCCGACGCGCGCAAACTGGGCATTCCGGTCAATGCCGTCGACCGGCCGGAGCTCTGCGATTTCTTCACCCCGGCGCTCGTCAACCGCGCGCCGGTCGCCATCGCGATTGGCACCGAGGGTGCGGGCCCGGTGCTGGCCCAGATGCTGCGTGGCCGCATCGACCAGATGCTGTCGCCGTCGCTTGGATCGCTGGCGACGCTTGCCGCTTCACTGCGCGGTGCCGCCGAGAAATTGCTGCCGAAAGGCAATGCCCGCCGCCGCTTCTGGAGCAGTTTTTTCCAGGGTGCGCCTGCCCATGCCGTGGAAGCCGGCCAGTTGTCGCGGGCGCATGACGCCGCCGTGGATCTTCTGTTGTCGAACGCACCGGCTTCGGGCCACATCGCCCTGGTGGGCGCCGGTCCGGGTGCCGAGGACCTTCTGACGCTGCGGGCGCACCGCCTGCTGATGGAAGCCGACGTCATCGTCCATGACGCGCTGGTGCCGGAGGCGGTGGTTGCGATGGGCCGCCGCGATGCCGAGCGCCTGGGTGTCGGCAAGCGCAAGGGCTGCCACACCAAGAGCCAGGCCGAGATCAACGCGCTGCTGGTCGAGCTCGGCCGGGAGGGCAAGCGCGTCGTGCGGCTGAAGTCGGGCGATCCGCTGGTGTTCGGCCGCGCCGGCGAGGAGATGGCGGCGTTGCGCGATGCCGGCATCGCTTATGAGGTGGTTCCGGGTGTCACCGCGGCCTTCGCCGCCGCCGCCGATTTCGAACTGCCGCTCACCTTGCGCGGGGTGTCCTCGTCGATGGTGTTCACCACCGGCCACGACCTCAAGGGCAATTCGTTGCCCGACTGGGCCAAGCTTGCGATTTCCGGCGCCACCGTTGCCGTCTATATGGGGCGCTCGGTCGCGGCCGAAGTCGCCGGCCGCCTGATCGAGGCCGGGTTGTCGCCGGACACGGCGGTCGCGGTGGTCGAGAATGCCAGCCTTGCCAATCGGCGCCGCTTCCACGGCACGCTGGCCGACCTGCCATCGCTGGAAGCGCGTGGCGATCTTTCCGGGCCGGTCATGACAATTATCGGCGATGCCGTCGCCGGCGCCAATTTCGAACGGTCCGAGCCGCTCGCGGCACACAAGCATGCGGGTGCGGCAACCGCCGCCACTGAGAGAGTTCAGCCATGAAGATACTGACCGCCAACCGCCTGACCGATGGCATCGCCGTCTGGTACGCCGATGGCGGCTGGGCCGAGACGGTGGGCCATGCGGACCTTGCTCATGACAAGGCTGCCGAGGACCGCCTGGAGGCGATCGGCGCCAAGGCCTATGCCGACAATGAAGTGGTCGACGTCAATCTGATCGACGCGGACGTCGTCGACGGCGTGGTCGAGCCGGTGCGATTGCGCGAGAAGATCCGCGCCGCCGGGCCGACCATTCGCGGCGATCTCGGCAAGCAGGCCGAGCGGGCCGCATAGCCAGGAATTAGATGAAACGGGCGGACGCGCCCTGAAAGACGAAACATGTACCGTTACGATGAGTTCGACCACGATTTTGTCCAGGCCCGCGTCGCCGAGTTCAGCGACCAGGTCCAGCGCCGGCTGTCCGGCGAGATCACAGAGGACCAGTTCCGGCCGCTCAGGCTGATGAACGGCGTCTACCTGCAACTGCACGCCTACATGCTGCGCATAGCGGTGCCCTATGGCACGCTGAACAGCAAGCAGTTGCGCATGCTTGGCCACATCGCCCGCAAGTACGACAAGGGCTACGGCCATTTCACCACGCGCCAGAACATCCAGTTCAACTGGCCGGCGCTGTCGGACATTCCGGCGATCCTGGCTGATCTGGCAAGCGTCGAGATGCATGCCATCCAGACCAGCGGCAACTGCATCCGCAATGTCACCGCCGACCATTTCGCCGGTGCCGCGGCCGACGAAGCCGCCGACCCGCGCCCCTATGCGGAAATCCTGCGGCAATGGTCGTCGGTGCATCCGGAATTCTCGTTCCTGCCCAGGAAATTCAAGATCGCGGTGACCGGTGCCGAGCGCGACCGCGCCGCCATCCAGACCCATGATATCGGCCTGCACCTGAAGAAGAACGCGGCCGGCGAGCTGGGCTTTGCCGTCTATATCGGTGGCGGCCAGGGCCGCACGCCGATGGTGGCAAGAAAGATCCGCGACTTCCTGCCGGAAGCCGACCTGCTATCCTACTGCACGGCGATCCTGCGCGTTTACAATCTCTATGGCCGCCGCGACAACAAGTACAAGGCGCGCATCAAGATCCTCGTCCACGAGACCGGCGTCGATGAGATCACCCGTCAGGTCGAGGCCGAGTGGCAGGAACTGAAGGACGCCGAACTGAAACTGCCGGAAGCCGACATCCGTGCCATCGAAGCCTATTTCGCGCCACCGGAACTGACCGAGCGGCCGAACGGCGACGCAGCGGTCAAGCTGGCGCGTCTCGATTCCAAGGGTTTCTCGGAATGGCTCGACCAGAACGTGGTGACCCACCGCCATCCCGACTACGCGGCGGTGACGATCTCGCTCAAGGGCATCGGCGAGGTGCCGGGCGATGCGTCGGACAGCCAGATGGAAGCGGTCGCCGACATCGCCGAAAAATATGCCTTCGACGAGCTGCGCGTCAGCCATGAGCAAAACCTGATCCTGCCGCATGTTGCGCGCGCCGACCTCAAGGCGGTCTATGACGCGCTGGTCGATATCGGGCTGGCGACAGCCAATTCCAATTTGATATCCGACATCATCTCGTGCCCGGGCCTCGACTATTGCGCGCTGGCGACGGCACGCTCGATCCCGATCGCGCAGGAAATCTCGCAACGCTTTGCCTCGCTTGAACGGCAGCGCGAGATCGGCGAGTTGAAGCTGAAGATCTCCGGCTGCATCAATGCCTGCGGCCATCACCATGTCGGCCATATCGGCATTCTCGGCGTCGAGAAGAAGGGCTCCGAACTCTATCAGGTGACGCTGGGCGGCTCGGCCGACGAAAACACGTCGGTCGGCGAGATCATCGGCCGCGGCTTCTCGTCGGAAGAGATCACCGACGCCATCGAACAGATCGTCGAGACCTATCTCGGCCTTCGGCTCAACCCACAGGAAAAGTTCATCGACGCCTACCGCCGTGTCGGTCCCGCGCCGTTCAAGGAGGCGCTCTATGCTGGCGAAGCCAAGGCCGCTTGACCGTATCGCCGATGTCGATGACGGCGTCGCCGCCAAGGCGGCGGGGTTCGATGCGCTTTACGGTCACCTGAAGCCGCTCGAGATCATCGAACGCTCGGTTCGCGAACTGTTTCACGACGAGATCGCCGCCGTGTCGTCCTTCGGCGCGGACTCGGCTGTGTTGCTGCACATGATCGCCGAGATCGACCGGTCGCTGCCCGTCATCTTCCTCGATACCGGCAAGCATTTCGAGGAGACGCTCGGCTATCGCGACGCGCTCGTTGCCGATTTCGGGCTGACCAACATCCAGGTGATCAAGCCCGAGGAAGCCGCACTCGAGCGGATCGACCCGACAGGCAATCTGCACCAGAGCAGCACCGATGCCTGCTGCGATGTACGCAAGGTCGAGCCCTTGGCGCGCGGCGTGGCACCGTTCCGCGCCTGGTTGACCGGCCGCAAGCGCTTCCAGGCCTCGACGCGGGCTGCGCTGCCGGTGTTCGAGGCGGTCGGCGCGCGCATCCGCATCAATCCGCTGGCGCACTGGACGACATCGGACCAGGCCGACTACATGCGCGCCCATGTGCTGCGCGAAAATCCGCTGGTCGCCTATGGCTATCTGTCGATCGGCTGCTTTCCGTGCACGCAGCCCGTACAGCCGGGCGAGGACGCGCGCAGCGGCCGCTGGGCCGGTCACGCCAAGACCGAGTGCGGCATTCACCTGTCGGGGCTGGAGAAGTCGCTGACCGACGCATCCCTATAGGATATGCTGATAATCAGGTGAGGCTGGCCTTGCCAACGGCGGCTTGCCGCGCTTCCGGTGCTCACGTACTTCAAGTACGCTCCGCTTCGGAAGCCGCCATTCTCGGTGCAGCCTGACCTCAGTCTCAACACATCCTTGGCTCGTTTGAATATTTAGGAATTCTTGATGACCGAAACGACGACACCGGAGATCCGGCTCTGGACCCCGGAGGGGTTTCGTGAGGACGAGTGGGCTCATGCCGAGAATGCGGACGCGCTTTCCGGCAATGGCCGCTTCATCCTGCCGCTGCAGGCATTCCTCGACCTTGATCCGGAGGTGCGCCGGTCCGCCAAGGAGCGGCTCGGTGTCGTGTTGCAGCCAGGCGATCAGCTCGAGAAGATCGCCGACCTGCTCGACCAGCTGTCGCTGGTGGCGCTGGTCTTCCCGGCCTTCAGCGACGGGCGCTCCTTCTCCAAGGCCGAACTGCTGCGCAGCCGCTATCATTTCGAAGGTGCCGTTCGCGCCACCGGCCAGGTGCTGGTCGATCCCTTGCCGCATATGCTGCGCCTTGGTTTCGATGAGTTCGAGATCTCCAATCCCGTGCTGCTGAAACGCCTGGAGGAAGGCCGCACCGGCGGGCTGGGTCTTTACTATCAGCCAGCCGCCGTGCCGGAGCCCAAGGGCCCGAAATATTCCTGGCGGCGCCTTCGCAACAGCTGACGTTGGGGTAATTCCGCACGTCTTTACATAGGCCGTAATCGAGCTTTCTCTTGGTCATCCGGACGGAAACATCCGCCGGGTGCAAGGGAGGAAGTCATGGATTTCGACTATGTCATCGCCGGCGGTGGGTCCGCTGGCTGCACGCTTGCCGCGCGGCTGTCCGAAGATCCATCGAAAACGGTCTGCCTGATCGAAGCCGGCGGCACGGGCAGCAACCTGCTTGTCCGCGCGCCGGCAGGCATCATCGCCTTGTTGCCGGGCCGGCCGAAGATCAACAACTGGGCGTTCGAGACGGTGCCGCAGCAGGGGCTTGGCGGCCGCAAGGGCTACCAGCCGCGCGGCAAGGCGCTGGGCGGATCCAGCGCCATCAATGCCATGCTCTATACGCGCGGGCACCGCGGCGACTATGACGAATGGGCCGACCTCGGCTGCGACGGCTGGTCATGGGACGAGGTGCTGCCCTATTTCCGGCGGGCGGAAGGCAATCAACGCGGCGCTGATGCCCTGCATGGCGGTGACGGTCCGCTGCGGGTTGCCGAGCAGCAAGAGCCCCGTCCGCTCTCCCGGGCTTTTGTCGAGGCCTGCGGCGAAAACCAGATCCGCCGCAACGATGATTTCAACGGGGCCGAGCAGGAAGGTGCCGGACTTTATCAGGTGACGCAATTCTGGGGCGAACGCCGCAATGGCGAGCGCTGCTCGGCGGCCGCTGCCTATCTGCAACCGGCCATGAACAGGTCGAACCTCACCGTCATCACTGGAGCGCATGCCACTGCGGTCATCCTCGACGGCAAGCGCGCCGCCGGCGTGCGGTATCGCGCGGGGAAGGGCGAAGCCGTTGCGAAAGCCAGGCGCGAGGTGATCGTCTGTG
This sequence comes from Mesorhizobium sp. GW821-FHT04C10, assembly GCF_059420305.1. NCBI lineage: Bacteria > Pseudomonadati > Pseudomonadota > Alphaproteobacteria > Hyphomicrobiales > Phyllobacteriaceae > Mesorhizobium > Mesorhizobium sp. GW821-FHT04C10. The sequence goes on from NZ_JBWKTL010000001.1 coordinate 2,098,023, forward strand.
GTGGCGCCTTCGGTTCGCCTCAGCTCCTGCTGCTGTCAGGCATTGGCCCGGCCGCCGAGCTTGCCATGCATGGTATTCCGGTCATCCATGAACTGCCCGGTGTTGGCAAGAACCTGCAGGACCACCTCGATTTCATCATGGGCTGGACGTCGAAAGATGCCGACATGATGGGCATCGGCCTGCGCGGCCTGCCTGGCCTGCTGCGGCACATGCTGCGCTGGCGGAAAGATGGGGGCGGGATGATCGCTACGCCCTATGCCGAAGGCGGCGCCTTCCTCAAATCCGATCCGGTGATGGAACGGCCCGACCTGCAACTGCATTTCTGCATCGCGATCGTTGATGATCATGGCCGCAAGCTGCATATGGGATATGGCTTTTCCTGCCATGTCTGCGTGCTGCGGCCGCATTCTCGCGGCGAGGTCGGGCTGTCGACGCATGATCCCATGGCACCTCCGCGCATCGATCCACGCTTTCTTTCGGACGAACGCGACGCCGAGCTTTTGCTCAAGGGGGCCAGGATGATGCGCTCTATCCTGGAGGCACCGGCGCTGGCCAGATATCGCCACAAGGAAATCTACACCGCCGGTGTTTCGAGCGACGCGGAGTTGATGTCCCACATCCGTGCCCGCGCCGACACGATCTACCACCCGGCCGGCTCTTGCAAGATGGGCGTCGACGAGATGGCGGTGGTCGATCCGCAATTGCGGGTGCGCGGACTGCAGGGGTTGCGGGTCGTCGACGCCTCGGTGATGCCGACGCTGATCGGCGGCAACACCAACGCGCCGACCATCATGATCGCTGAAAAGGCGGCGGATATGATCAGGGCAGCCGCTTGACTCCGGTCCAGGTCGGCCCGGGATACTGTTTTCATGCGCCATGAAGGGCTTGCTCCGCCCTCCGGGAAAGAAAACTGGTCGTCCCAATTGGCGATTTGCGCTTTTCCTTTTTTCGTCCTGCCCTTAGGATAAGTCTATTATTTCGCGACCCGAAATAAATGGGCCACAAGGGAGGAACCGGGAATGGCTGGCAAGAAAATATTGATGCTCGTTGGCGAATTCAGCGAGGAATACGAGATTTTCGTCTTTGAACAGGCCATGCATGCCGTCGGCCACACGGTGCATGTGGTCTGCCCCGACAAGAAGGCCGGCGATGTGCTGAAGACCTCGCTGCACGACTTCGAGGGTCACCAGACCTACACGGAAAAGCCCGGCCACGACTACATCCTCAACAAGACGTTTTCCGAGGTGGATCCGGCCAAGTACGACGCCGTCTACGCAGCGGGCGGACGCGGTCCCGAATACATCCGCATCGACAAGCGCGTGCAGGCGCTGGTGCGGCATTTCCACGAGGCCGGCAAACTGATCTTCACCATCTGCCATGGCGTGCAGATCCTGATTGCCGTCGATGGCGTGGTGCGGGGCAGGGAAGTCGCGGCGCTGCACTATTGTGAGCCGGAGGTGACGCTGGCCGGCGGCATCTACATCGATGTCGCGCCGACCGGTGCCCATGTCGATGGCAATCTCGTTTCAGCCAAGGGCTGGCCGGGCCTGTCCAACTTCATCCGGGAATGCCTGAAGGTGCTGGGCACCGAGATCCGCCACGGCGAGATCCTGATGCGCGACGAGCGCCAGGCAGCTTGATCAGGTGGCAGACTGTCGCGCCATGGCGCGGCAGTCTTCCTACGCCGCAGCTCGGGCCTCACGGAACGACACCAGCTTGCGGCGGTTTTCGTCCCACAATGCCAGTTTGACGCAACGCAGGCTGTCGAGCAGCGTGACACGGCCAATGCCGCGCAGTTCCGGATAATCCCGCAACACTTCCTGCAGCCGGTAGCCCGGCACCTTGGCGGAGAGGTGATGGACGTGGTGGACGCCGATATTGCCGGTGAACCAGTTCAGCACCGGCGGCAGGTCGTAATAGGACGAGCCATGCAGGGCGGCATGCTGGAATTCCCAATCGTCATCCTTTGCCCATTCCGTCTCCTCGAACTGGTGCTGGACATAGAACAGCCAGATGCCGGCCGAGCCGGCGAGAACGACGATCGGCAGATGGACCACCAGGAACGCACCGGGGCCGACGGCCCAGATGAGCAGGGCCGCCGCAAGCGCGATGGCGAGATTGGTGGTCATGGATGATACCCAGGGCGTCAAGCCGCCGCGCATCATGCCGACGGGCAGCCTTTGCGAAAAGATGAACAGCCAGATCGGTCCCAGACCGAACATCACCAGCGGGTGGCGATAGAGACGATAGCCAAGGCGCCCGCGCCAGGACAATCCGCGGTATTCGGCAACGGTCAACGTGAGGATGTCGCCCATGCCGCGCTCGTCGAGATTGCCGGCGCTGGCATGATGGGTCGCGTGGGCGCGGCGCCAGCAATCGTAGGGCGTCAGCGTCAGGACGCCGAGTGCGCGGCCGATCCAGTCGTCGGCATAGCGGTTGGCGAAGAAGGAGCCATGGCCGCAATCATGCTGGATCATGAAGATCCGCACCAGGAACCCGGCCGCCGGAAGGATCAGGACCAGCCCCCACCAATGGCCGTAGGCATAAGCGGCCGCGGACATGGCCCAGAGCGTGGCGAAAGGAATGAGGGTGATCGCGAGTTCGACGGCGCTGCGCCGCCGGTCCGGCTTCTTGTAGCGCGCCAGGATCTTCAGCCAGGCCCGCTTGCTGTTGGCGGCCGCGTCGGGGGAAATCATGTTCATCAGGAAGCATAGTCGGAGGCGCTCCCCTCCCGCAAGATGGCAGTCACGCGAAATTACTGTGTGTAATTGTCGCGCGACACGCCATTCCTGCCTGGTCTTCCAAATTCCGCAATGCGCGGAGGCCGGCCAGGTGGCTATCGGCGGCCGCCACCAAGGCTGTTTCTCTCCAGCCGGTCCAGCCGGTCAAGCAACTCGCTGAATCGGTTGGGAATGTCGGCTTCGGTGCGGAAAGAAGGCAAGGTACGCAGAAAGCGTGTCATCGCCTCGGCACCGAACTGGCGCCTGACTTCGGTGGCGAGCTTTTCTCCTTTTTCTGCCTTGTCGCGAGTCATCATTTCAAAATCCTGTGTCGGCTTCGAAACTCCTCCAGCAAGGGAATGGTTCCCGCATCACGCTTCTGTGGCAAGCGAAGCCGGCAGGTAAGGTAAAGTTTGAATTAAAATCGAAGTAACGCCATTGGTCACGGTTCAGGCCGGTCCGGTGGCTTACCCCTTGATTTTTGGCCGCCAAACCTCGATATCGGGCTCAAAATCCATACCATTCGAGATGACGGGAAACGGCGATGAGCGACCAGGCAAAAGACGAACGCGCGCCCAGTGAAGTCGATGCGGCAGAGGCCAATGCCGAGCGCACGGAAGGCAGTATCGACGGCGATTATGAAGCGCTTGTGCGGCTGCTGAAGGAAAATGAGGAGCTCAAGGACCGTGCGCTGCGCGTCGCGGCCGAGATGGAGAACCTGCGCCGCCGCACCGCACGCGACGTGCATGACGCGCGCACCTATGCGGTTGCGAATTTCGCCCGCGACATGCTGTCGGTGTCGGACAATCTGCGCCGCGCACTGGACGCCATTCCCGCCGAGGCCAAGGCGTCGGGTGATGCCGGCTTCAAGGCGCTCATCGAGGGCGTAGACTTGACCGAGCGCGCCATGCTGTCGGCACTGGAACGGCACGGGGTCAAGAAACTCGCGCCGGAAGGCGAAAAGTTCGATCCCAATTTCCACCAGGCAATGTTCGAAGTGCCCAATCCCGACGTTCCGGCCAACACGGTGGTCCAGGTCGTGCAGCCGGGCTATTCGATCGGCGAACGGGTGCTGCGCCCGGCCATGGTGGGCGTCGCCAAGGGTGGCCCGAAAATCGCCGCCGAGGCGCCGGTCGAGCCGGGGCCAGTGAATGAGCAGGCGGAGAAAGATGCTTGATAGGCAGTAGGCAGTAGGCAGTAGGCAGTAGGCAGTAGGGGAAGTAAGGCAGTCGTATCAATCGCGCGGCTTCGTGCTATTCATACGTGCAAAGCCCTACTGCCTAACCCCTATTGCCTCATGCCCTTAAATCCCATCGCCCTTCTCGACTATGCCGGCGTTGCCGTTTTCGCGGCGACCGGGGCGTTGGCTGCGTCGCACAAGCAACTCGACATTATCGGTTTCCTGTTCCTGGCCAGCGTCACCGGCATTGGCGGCGGCACGTTTCGCGACCTCATCCTCAATGTGCCGGTCTTCTGGGTGGGAAACCGCGACTATGTGCTCATCTGCGCTGTCGTTGCGGTCCTGGTCTTCTTCACCGGGCACCGTGTCGAATCCCGCTACAAGCTGCTGCTGTGGCTCGACGCCATCGGGCTGGCCGCCTTTTCGGTGATGGGCGCGGCAAGGGGCCTGGCAATCACCGGTTCGCCCGTGGTTTCGATCATCACCGGCATGCTGACCGCGACCTTTGGCGGCATATTGCGCGATCTCCTGGCCGGTGAGCCTTCCGTGCTGCTGCGGCCGGAAATCTACGTCACGGCGGCCCTGGCCGGCGGCGCCATCTTCACTCTGGGCGATGTCGCCGGATTGCCGCAGATTGTCTCGGGGTTGGCCGGCTTCGTCGTGGCGTTTGCCGTGCGCGGTGGCGCGCTGCGTTTTGGCTGGTCGTTTCCGTCGTACAGGAGCCGGCCGGGAAGGCGGCCGGAGGATATTCCGTGAGTGAGTAGGAAATAGTCAGTAGTCGATAGGCAGCCCGTGATGTCGCGGCGTAGCGTTCACTACTCACCGCTCACTTCAAGCCGCGAAACGCTGCGCTTCCCCGCCATAGTAGTTGACGTAGCGGGCGCCGATCTCCTTGACCGGCATAACCACGAACACGTCGACCGTCGAGAATTCACGGTCGATGACGCAGCCGTCGCCGATGCGGGCGCCGACCCTCAGATAGCCCTTGACCAGAGGCGGCATCGCCGCGATCGCCGCCTTGGCGTTGACCGCCTCGATCGGCATCAGGTCCATGGAGCAGTACCGATCGGAAACCGCGCGCACGTCCCAGGCGGAGTTGGTACGGCAGTGATGGGCAAGATAGGTCAGCGCCTCGGCATGCGCGGCCGGCACAGTGCCGTGGAAGGAAGCGCAGCCGGTCATCACGCCGATTTCGTAGTGATTGATGTAGGCCCAGATGCCTTGCCACAGCGCCTCGATGGTGCGCTTCGAGCGGTATTGCGGCAAAACACAGGAGCGGCCGAGTTCGAGAAAACGCTGGCCGGGATGGCGGGCGATGAGCTTGGTCAGCTCGAATTCGCCTTCGGAATAAAAGCCTCCGGCGGTGGCCGCGATTTCTTGCCGCAGCAGCCGATACGTGCCGACGATGCGGCGATGTTCGGGGCCGGAAAGCGTGGTGTCCAAGACCAGAAGGTGATCGCAGAGCGGATCGAACCGGTCGGCGTCGCGGCGATCCTGCGCCTGGAACAGGTCCTTCCTGGCGCCAAGCTCGTCGTAAAATACCCGGTAGCGCACTTCCTGCGCGGCCGCGATCTCGGCCTCGTTGCGGGCGAGCCGCACTTCGAGGTTGCCTATACGGCCGAGCGCTGCGCCTTTTATGACGGAATCGACATTACGTCCGGCAAGCAAGGCGCTGCTGGCGTTCGGCCGAGTGTCACATTCCGGCATAACTGTATGCACGAGTGATTCTCCTTCGAGCCATCCCTCTTGGCACGGGGATACGGTGTAGGTGCAACAGGATTGTGACAGTACCGTGATACGGCGTCGCGGGCAATACTTCGTCGGCTGGCGAAAACGGTCAACCGGCTACGTTAGATGAGAAGACATGAAGCGTGTCGCGCCTACGCGGGCCGCGATGCCGTGCTTCAGGCTTCTTGTTTTCATGCATGTCCTCCCGGCAAAACCGGGGTCACTTTTGGTTGACATGCATCGGCCGCGGGCCAGAAAACCGGTTCAAGCGGCGACCTGGCCCTCGACGGCGTTGACCAGCGCATCGGGGTCGAGCGGCTTGGTGACGAAGCCGCTGGCGCCGTGGGCGAGCACCGCATGGCGGGTCTTTTCCTGGCTGTCGGCCGACAGCACCATGATCGGCACCGGCGGGACCGACATTTCCTCCTCATGGCGGCGTATCGCGGCAATCGCGTCCAGCCCATCCATGACCGGCATGTGCAGGTCCATCAGCACCACGTCGAAGCGATGCTTGTGCCCGGCGCTGGTGACGGCCTCCACGGCGGCCTTGCCATTGCCGACCACCTTGACGCGGTGCCCTGCCTTCAACAGCGTGGCGCGGGCCAGCATGGCATTGATGTCGTTGTCCTCGGCGATCAGCACGGACAGGCCCTGCTGTCGGTCGGTCGAGGTGCGGAGCGCCGGGGCGCGGCGCTTCTCCGGCTGCGGCTGCGCAAGCGCCGGCCCATGGCTGGTCAAAAGGACACGCAAAAGTGTTCCTCCGCGCACCGGCCGGGCAAGGAACGTCGCGTAGCCGCTGGCGCGGAACTCGCCAAGCATGCCGCGGTCCGTCGGCGCTATCAGCGTGACGGCTTCGCAATCGGAAAAGCCGCTTAGGCGCAGCCGCCTGAGCAGCCTCCCGTCGCTTTCTTCCATGGCGGCGTCGACCAGGAGCACGTCACAGCCGTCGGCCAGGGACGCGGCCTGCGCCACGGTGGCGGCGATACCGGCCGTACCGCCATTGGCGCGGATGGTGCGGGCGATGGCGTCGGCCTCGACGGCGTTCCTGGACAGGATCACCGCGTGCCTGCCGGCAAGCGCATTCTGCCGGCCTTGCGGCGCGTCGGTGGCCTCCGTGGCCGGGATTTCGAAGACAAATTCCGACCCTTGGCCAAGCCGGCTGGAGACCGAAATCGTGCCGCCCATGGCAGTCACCAGGCGCTTGGAGATGGCAAGTCCCAGTCCCGCCCCGCCATGCGTGCGCGTCGAGGTGCCGTCGGCCTGCTCGAACTCCTCGAAAATGCGCTCCATGTCCTCGTCGCGCAGGCCGGGACCGGTGTCGGCGATGGTGAAGCAGATGCGATCGCTGGTCTCGGTGCGGGCGCGCGCGACGCTGACCAGCACGCCGCCGCTGTCGGTGAACTTGATGGCGTTGCCGATGAGGTTGAGCAACACCTGCCTGACCCGGCCCGGGTCGGCGGTGATCATCTGCGGGACATCCGGCTCGACATGGCAGCCGAGGCCGATATCCTTGGCAAAGGCGCGCGCGGCGAGCAATTCGATAATGTTGTCGGCGATCTCGCGCACCGACATCGGCTGCGGTTCCGGGTCGAAGCGACCGGCCTCGATCTTGGAATAGTCGAGCAGGTCCTCGATCAGGGCGAGCAAGGCACTGGCCGAGGTCGAGATGGCGCCGACATAGGTCTGCTGCTCCGGCGACAGGCTGGTGTCGGCGAGCAGCCTGGCCATGCCCATGATGCCGTTCATCGGCGTGCGGATTTCATGGCTTACGGTGGCGAGAAAGCGCGATTTCGCCTGGCTTGCGAATTCGGCTCTTTCGCGCGCGGTGATCAGCGAGGATTCGGCGCGCTTGCGGGCGGTGATGTCGCGGGCGATGGCGCGATGCGAAACCGAGCCGCTGTCCTTGTCGCGCACAGACAGTTCGATCCACGAGAACCAGCGCGAGCCGCCCGGCGTGCGGATGGCGACATCGGTGGAACTCAGGCACTCGTGATCGGAAAAGGCGGCATCGGGAACGATGCCGACCTCGATGCCGAGTTCGGCCAGGGTCTTGCCGGCAAGATCGCGATGATCGGCTTCGACGAGATCGGCGAACACCTTGTTGGCATAGACGATATTGCCGTCGCGATCGCGATGGATGACAAGATCGCCAAGCGCGTCGATGAGACCGCGAAAGCGCTCCTCGCTTTCCTGCATTTCCCACATGCGGTCGGCAAGCGTCTCGATCTCGGCGCGGCTGCGGGCGGTGGTCTCGTCCAGCAGCACCACGGTGCGCTGGACGCTGCGTCTGGCATGCAGATGCAGCGCAAGGCCGGCGAGGCCGGTTGCCAGCAATGCGAGGCTGATGAAGATCGGCGCCCCGGTCAGATGCGCAAGGCCGGCCAGTATCATGATGGCAACGAAGGTGAGCAGGGGCAGCCCTTCACGCCTGGCCAATTGCTGCTCGGGCACCAGCGGCGGCGCGGCGATAAAGCGCCGCGCCGCCGTCGGCGCGGCCACCGCATCGACGTCGTCGCCCTTGCTTGCCTGCTGGCTGTCGGATTCCGCGATCATGCGAAACCCTTGCCAGACAGAGATTATGGAAAATTGCGGCGGATCGTTCGAATTTTAGCGGATAGGGCGTTTTTGTCCCGGTAGCGGCGGCTTCGCCACCGGATTTGGCACTTCAGTCCGCCGGCGACGATCCGCGAGGACGTTACATGTCGACGACGACGCGTCCGCGGATCTTGCCGTCGACGATGTCGCGTGCCGTGTCGACGATGCCGTCGAAGCCGATGGTCGTGGACAGGCTGGCAAGCTTCTGCAGGTCGAGATCGGAGCCAATGCGGCGCCAGGCCTCGAGGCGCACGGCCTTTGGCGCCATCACCGAATCGATGCCAAGCAGCGAGACGCCGCGCAGGATGAAGGGGGCGACGCTCGATGGCAGATCCATTCCACCGGCCAGGCCGCAGGCCGCGACGGCGCCGCCGTAGGAGGTCATCGACAGGACGTTGGCCAGCGTATGGCTGCCGACCGAATCGATGCCGCCGGCCCAACGCTCCTTGGCCAGCGGCTTGGCGGGCTGGCTGAGTTCGTCGCGCGAAATCACCTCGGCGGCGCCGAGGTTGATCAGATAAGGGCTTTCGGCATTGCGGCCGGTCGATGCAATGACGTGGTAACCGAGGCTGGACAGGATGGAGACCGCGACCGAACCGACGCCGCCGGCGGCACCGGTCACCACAACCGGGCCGCGGTCGGGCAGGATGCCGTGCCGCTCCAGCGCCATGACGCAGAGCATGGCGGTATAGCCGGCGGTGCCGACCGCCATCGCGTCGTGCGCGCTGATGCCATCCGGCAGCGGCACCAGCCAGTCGCCCTTGACGCGGGCGCGCCCCGCATAGGCGCCGAAATGCGTTTCGCCGACGCCCCAGCCGTTCAGGATGACCTTGTCTCCCTTGCGCCAGTCGGGATTGGAGGACGAAATCACTGTTCCGGCCAGATCGACGCCCGGCACAAGGGGCCAGCGGCGGACCACCGGCGCCTTGCCGGTGATGGCCAACCCGTCCTTGTAGTTCACCGTCGTCGCCTCGACCGCGACGGTGACGTCGCCCTCCATCAGATCGGCTTCGGTGAGATCCGTCACGGCGACCGACTGTTTCTTGTCGGCGTCGCGCGAGATGAGGATGGCTTTGAAGGTTTCGGACATCTTTTTCTCCGCGAGCTTGCTTGTCGGTCTGGACTGTGCGGCGATGGCCGCGCGGGGTCAATCTTTGGAAGGCTTGGCGTTCGAAGACTTGGGCTCGCGACGCCAGCCGATGAGTTCGTCGAAGACGACCAGGGCCGCGCCCACGGAAATGAAGGCGTCGGCGAGATTGAAGACGGCAAAGGACCAGACTGGCGTGTGGAACAGGATGTAATCGATGACGTGGCCGTAGACGGCGCGGTCGATCAGATTGCCCAAAGCGCCACCGATGATCAGGGCGAAGCCGGTGCGGGCGATGACATGGCCCGATGGCGTGCGGGTGGCGAGATAGAGCACGAAGGCAACGACCAGCACGGCGATGATCACCAGGCCGGTGTCGCCGAAGGAGGAAAACATCGAAAAGGCGATGCCGGTGTTATAGGTGCGAAACAGCGCCAGGAACGGCACCAGATCGACTTTTTCCTGAAACGGCAGGCCGGTCTCGACCAGATGCTTTATCCACTGATCGAGCGCTATGGCCGCGACGACGAGCAGCGCGTAGGGGGACCATGATCTCACGGGCTGGCAACCTTCATTGCTGGCTTCATTGCTGGTCGGCGATTGGCTCGAGCTTCAGCGCGCCGCGCCGGATCTCGAACAGCATGATGCCGGTGGCGACGGCGAGATTGAGCGAATCGGCACGGCCCGCTTGCGGGATTCTGAGCAATCGGTCGCAACTCGCCGCCAGGCTTTCGGGCAGGCCCTGCTGCTCATTGCCCATCATCAGCAGAACCGGCCCACGGGAAAAATCGACCGAGCGGTAATCGACGGCACCCTTCAGATGCGTGCCGGCGACGAGGCCTGAAAACCCGCCACGCCAGGCCAGGAAAGCCTCTGTCGTCGCCTTGGCCACCGGCACGGCGAAAATGGACCCCATGGTGGCGCGCACCGTTTCCACGGAAAACGGGTCGGTGGTGTCGCCGACCAGGATGATGCCCTTGGCGCCGACGGCATCGACGGTGCGGATGACGGTGCCGAGATTGCCGGGATCGCGCACCCTGTCGAGCGCCACCCAGACGTCGCCATTGTCAGCGCGGATGTCCTTCAGGGCCAGGAATTTCTGCGAGAAGACGCCGACCACCATTTGCGGATTGTCACGGCGGGTGATGGCGACAAGCACCTTCTCCGACACTTCGAGCACCGTGCCGCCGGCGGCAACCGTGCGTGCCGCGACCTTTTCCACGGCCGCGTTGCCACGCCCTGCCTTGGCGAACACGAGCGTCCTGATCTGCCAGCCAAGGTCGAGCGCATCGATGACCAGCTTCAGCCCCTCGGCCATGAAGGCGTTCTGCTGGTCGCGGAATTTCTTCAGGGCGAGAGCCTTGATGTCCTTGACCAGCGGGTTGGCGAGGCTGGTGACTTCCTTCACCTGGCCGGGTGCGCCTGCGTGCCGCTCGTTCATTCAGGACTCCCGGGCATTCAGGCCACCCAACGCGAAAACAATGAGGTCGAAAGCGCCCTGCCGGCTGACTTTTCACGGATGATCAACTCGCCCGATTCAACCTTGCCGCCCATGCCGGCAAAAGTGTCGCGCATCAAAGCGTGGATGGCGAAGAAGGAGGCGCGGATCGAATAGGCGGTCAGCACCACGGCAAGCGGTTTCGGCGTCAGGATCGCGCGGCAGAGGTCGGTGAGCGCCGGCAGATCCTCGAACAATTGCCAGACCTCGCCCTTGGGGCCGCGGCCATAGGCCGGCGGATCGAAAAGCACGATGTCGTAGCGGCTGCCGCGGCGCTCCTCGCGCTCGGCGAATTTCACCGCATCGTCGACGATCCAGCGGATCGGCTTGCCGCCGAGTCCGGCCATCTCCTGGTTTTCACGCGCCCAGCCGATCGCCTTCTTCGAGGCATCGACATGGGTGACCTCGGCGCCGGCGCGGGCCGCCACCAAGGAGGCAAGACCAGTGTAGCCGAACAGGTTCAGCACCTTGACCGGCCGCCTGGCCGCCGCGATCAGCCCGGCCATGTGGTCCCAGTGCGAGGCCTGCTCGGGAAATACGCCGACATGGCGAAACGAGGTGAAACGGCCGAGATAGTCGATGCCGTCATGCTTCATCGGCCAGGTTTCGCCAAGCGGCGTCTTGGGGAAGCGCCAGCGGCCGATGCCTTCCTCGTCGGTGTCGCCGGTGAAGATGGCGTCGGCGCGTTCCCAGTCCCTGGCCGGCAGGGCCTTCTGCCAGATCGCCTGCCCCTCGGGCCGTACGATGCGGTAGGGGCCGTATTGTTCAAGTTTCTGGCCGGCACCGCTGTCGAGCAGCGCATAATCGGCATTCGGGGCCACTTCGAGGATGAGCGGAAGCTGCTCGGCCGGCAGGACACCGTCACGACGGGCAAGGATGCGCGGTGCCGACTTCGGCGCGGGCTGGCTCTCCGCTTTCAAGTCACGCGCTTCGCGCGGCCTGGCGTCCGGCCGTGCCGTGCCACGCGCCTCGTGCGGACGCACCTCTCCGGCTCCGCCTTTGGCGGGCGGGCGGCTGTCGCGGCGTTTGTCGCGAAAAGACTTCAAGCGGGGGCATCTCCGAGCGGCGTGCCGCTTTTGGCATAGGGCAACCAGCTTCGCAACCAAGTCTGCCGCTGCCGCCGCTCCTGTTCATGTCGGTCAGAGATGGACCGATGTCAAAGAAACAGGCAAATCTGCTGGATGTCCCGCTCCGAACGCCTCCTCGACCTCATCCAGTGCCTGCGCCGACACCGCCGGCCGGTGAGCGGACAGGCGCTGGCCGATGAGCTCGGGATTTCGATCCGCACGCTCTATCGCGACATCGCCACGCTGCAGGGGCAGGGCGCGCCGATCGAGGGGGAGGCGGGCCTGGGCTATGTACTCAAGCCCGGCTTCATGCTGCCGCCGCTGATGTTCAGCGACGACGAGATCGAGGCGATCGTGCTGGGCTCGCGCTGGGTCGCCAAGCAGCCGGACCAGCGTCTCTCGGCTGCGGCCGCCAATGCGCTGGCCAAGATCGCGGCCGTGCTGCCGGATGATCTGCGCGAGGATCTCGACGCCTCCACCCTGCTGGTCGGGCCGCCGGCGCAAGCCATGGAGGGCATCGATCTCGGCACGGTGCGGCAGGCCATCCGCAACGAGCGAAAACTCGGCTTTCTCTACCGCGACGCCGGCGGTGTGGCCTCGCAACGCGTCGTCTGGCCGTTCGCACTCGGTTTCTTCGACAAGGTGCGGGTGGTGGTGGCGTGGTGCGAGATGCGGCAGGATTTCCGGCATTTTCGCACCGATCGCATATCCGGCCTCAACCCCATCGATACGCGCTATCCGCGTCGCCGCCAGGTGCTGCTCATGGAATGGCGGGCGACACTCGACAAGCCGCGTGGGCCATAAGGCTACTGCCAGAATCTGACAGCATCCTGTTCTAGGTTCAGCGCACCGAAACGCTGAACTCTGGAGAGTACACATGACCACCCCTAATCTCGTCATCCTCTATGTCGACCAGCCGCTGCGGAGTGGTGCCTTCTACAGCGCGCTGCTTGGTCGCGAGCCGGTCGAAAGCGCGCCGACCTTCGTGATGTTCGTGCTCGACAACGGCTTCAAGCTCGGCCTCTGGTCGCGTCATACCGTGGAGCCGGCGGCAGAGGCGGCGGGTGGCGGCGCTGAGATCGTGTTTGCACTGAAGACGCCGGAGGCGGTCGACGCCGCCCATGCCGACTGGTCGGGGCGTAGCTTGAAGATCCTGCAGGCGCCGACCGACATGGATTTCGGCCGCACTTTCGTTGCGCTCGATCCCGACAATCACCGCCTGCGTGTCTACTGGCTGTCGGATGGGGAAAAGAAATGAGCGCGTATTGGATCGCAGTGGCGTCGGCGCAACATGTCCGGCGCGGCCGCACGGACGGCTTCATGCAGGTCAACCACGGCAAGGCGGCGCCGTTGCGTCGCGTCAAGCCCGGCGATGGTGTCATCTATTATTCGCCGACCACGGTTTTGGGCGAAAAGGATGGCCTGCAGGCTTTCACCGCAATCGGCACCGTGCGGGAAGGAGAGCCTTATCAAGGCGAAATGGGCGGCGGCTTCACGCCGTTCCGCCGCGACGTCGAGTGGATGGCGGCTGAAGAAGCGCCGATCAAGCCGCTGCTCGACCGGCTGGACTTCACCGCCGGCAAGGCGAACTGGGGATATCAGCTGCGCTTCGGCCTGTTCGAAGTCACCGATCACGATTTTCGCCTGATCGCCGACGCGATGGCTGCCGAAAAGCGGGGGACGGTGAGCTAGGCCTTCAGCACGTTATAAACGGCAATGCCGGCGGCAAGGTCCTCGAGTGCCGCGCCGACCGACTTGAACAGCGTGATCTCGCCAAGGCTTGTGCGGCCTTTCTTCTGGCCGCGCGCCAGTTCGTGCAAATCGGCGACGATGGCGTCCGGCTTCAGCAGGCTGGAGGCCAGTGGCTGGACGATGTCGCCGGCTTCCCTGGTGGCGCCGGCGCGGGTGTCGACATAGACCCGGGCACGGGCGACCGCGTCATCATCGCTTTCGCGCATTGTCGGGGTGAAGCCGCCGACCAGGTCGACATGGGTTCCAGGCCGCAGCAGCGCGCCCTTGATCAGCGGCGTGGTGGTGATTGTCGCCGAGGAGACGATGTCGGCCTGACCAAGCTCGGCATCGAGGTCGGTCGCGGCGCTGGCGGCGAAGCCTTCGGCGCACAAATCGGCCGCGACTTTCTCAGCGTTGGCGGGGGTGCGGTTCCAGATGCGGATGGTTTTTATCGGCCGCACCGCCGAATGCGCCCTGGCGAGGAACGGCGACAGGGCGCCAGCACCGATCACAAGCAGCCGCGAGGCATCGTCGCGGGCGAGGTAGGACGCCGCCAGCGCCGAAGCACAAGCCGTGCGCCACTGAGTCAGGCGCTGGCCGTCGATCAAGGCTTCCGGTTCGCCGGTGCTGCCGTTGAGCAGGAGATAAAGCCCCATCACGGCGGGCTTGCCGATGGCGTTGTTGTCAGGCGAGACGGTGACGATCTTGACGCCGATATGGCCACCGGAGGAGGTGCCGGCGGCGTTGAAATCGGTCCATGCCGGCATCAGCAGCAGGGTCGAGGCCTCGCCGTCGGGCCGTTCGACCGCGTGATGATGCCTGACGGGCTGTACCGCCCCGTCACGGAAAGCCGCGCGCAACGTCTCGACCAATCCGGGAAAGGTCAGCGCACGGTCGACCTCGGCGGCCGAAATGGTCAGCATGAAAAGCTCCGTGGGAGGAAAGGCGCCGGCAGGCCGCTCAATTGGTCGGTTTTGGCAATGCCGATCCCTGGGCCGATCCCTGGATCGGTCCCGGTGTTGCCGACGGCGTGCGACTGATTGCCTGCCGCAGGTTTTCCGCCTCGACGCCGCGCTGGCGCGCCAGCTTGCGGTAGCGGCCCTGCTTCACCCAGGTTGCCAGGCTGCCGACGATCATGCCGATGGCGAGCGCCAGGAAGAGGAAAATGAACAGCGGCAAGGTAAGCGTCAGCTTCGGATTGCCGGGATTGAACGGGTCCAGCGTGAAGGCGACGAGTTCGCGGTTGGCGACGGCAAGCGCGATCAGGATGATCGCCAGGGGCACGAAGACCACGATGAGCATGAAGCGATTGAGCATGATTTCTTCCGTGCAAGCGGGCCGGACAAGGCCGTCTGGCGCTGACGCCGCGCCTACTTGCCGCCGTTCAGCCTTTCGCGCAGTTCCTTGCCGGTCTTGAAGAACGGCACCCATTTTTCCTCGACCTCGACGGATTCGCCGGTGCGCGGGTTGCGGCCGGTGCGGGCGGGGCGGTTTTTCACCGAAAAAGCACCGAAGCCGCGCAGCTCGACCCGGTTGCCTTCGGCAAGGGCGTCGGTGATCTCATCGAAGATCGCGCCGACGATGTTTTCGACGTCGCGCAGGAAAAGATGCGGATTGCGCGTGGCAATAATCTGCACAAGTTCGGACTTGATCATCAGACGGGTCCCCGTGAAAGCAGTTCGGTCAAAATTATGAGGATGATTTTATTGGCTTTTTCAGCTGTCCCAAACGGCGCTCAAGGGTGCCAGACGGAAACGAGGCCGTCAAGAAACAAGCGGTCGGCCCCAAGTTCGTGGATGACATCACCGCTGTAATCCGGCAGGCCGAGGGCGCTGCCGATCGTTTTCACCATGGCTTTTGACCACAGGAAACTGCCGCGCCGTTCCGTGTCCTGCCACTCGACCACCTTGAGCTTGGCGTCGACCCCCTTGGTCGCCAGCCAGTTGATCGCCTCGGTCTCGCCGCCGACGGCGTCGATCAATCCGTTGGAAACGCCCTGGCGGCCGGTGAAGATCGACCCGTCGGCAAGCGCCAGCGCCTGTTCGTGCGTCATCTTGCGGCGCTCGGCGACGATGCCGACAAACCAGTAGTAGCTGTCGAGGATAAGCTTGCGGACCATGGCGCGCTCGTCGTCATTGGTCGGCTTGAAGGGAGAGGGAGAAGCCTTGAGCGGCGAGGATTTCACTTCCTCCAGCTTGACGCCGAGCTTGTCCATCAGGCCGCTGACGTCAGGGTACTGGATCAGCACGCCGATCGAGCCGACGATCGAGGTCTTGCGGGCTACGATGTGATCGGCCGCACTGGCAATCATATAGCCCGCCGATGCGGCGAGCGTGCCGACTTCCGCCACCACCGGCTTGTCGGCGGCCAGCTTGCGCACTTCCTCGTAGATCGATTCGCCACCGACGGTGGTGCCGCCGGGTGAATCGATCGCCAGGATCACGCCTTTCACCTTCGACGACTCGCGGATGTTCTCCAGCCGCTTGATCAGTTCCTCGTCCTCGGTGATGGTGCCTTCGATCCTGACCTTGGCTATATGGTCGACGGCCGAGCCGCCGAGATCGTCGCCGTAGAGCCAGGCCGACAGCGCAATCACCCCGAGTGCCACGATGCCGATGGCCACAACACGCCAGAATGTCAGCTTGCGCCGCAAGCGGCGGCGGTCGATCAGGTCGTCGGCTCTCAATGCCATGGTCAGCCTCACAATCGGCGGGAAGAGACGCTTTTAGACCATGATGTCCTTATCGGGAAGCAGTTCCGTCTTCGGCAATCCCAACGCTGTCTGTTTTGTGACTGGCCTGCGCAAGGGACGCAAGGTAAGGGGAGAGACGGCAGTGATGAAAAAACGGCGCAAGGACGTGCATTTCTGCTATGAAGTATCGGTTGTTGTGCTGACCTCGTTTTCGTTTGTACAACCACAGTTGTCACATTTTTGCGGTTTTCATGGGCTTGTGCTTGCTTGAAGGCGCCGGCCCCCCACCTATAGGCGGTGCTCCCTGGCGGACAGGGGTCTAGAAGAAAGCAGTCATGTTAGCGCGATCGAATGAACCGACCAGCCCCGAGATGGAGTTGGCTCCCCCGGCGGATGGCTGGACGCGGGGCGAGGCGTTCGACCGCGCCCAGCGTCATTCGCGCCGCGTGCGCGTGCTCAAATTCGCCGTGCCCCTGGCCGCGGCGCTGATCGCCGTCGCCTTCCCGGTCTATTCCTATCTGGCCGCACCCGTCTCCGTCGCGGTGCAGGCGGACGGCACCGCTTTTTCCAACGGCAAGCTGGTGATGGCCAATCCCAAGCTCAACGGTTTCACCAAGCAGAAGCAGCCCTATTCAATGACGGCCTTGCGGGCGATCCAGGACGTCAGCACGCAAGGCATCATCGAGCTCGAAGGCATAGACGCCAAAGTGCCGGTCGGGCCAGACAATGTGGCGGCTGTCAAAGCGTCGCGCGGTACCTACGATCGCGACGGCAACACGATGAAGTTGAACAGCGACGTCGTGATCACCACGACCGACGGCATGCAAGCCAAGTTCAAATCGGTCTTCCTCGACATGGGCAAAGGCACTATGAAGACGGATGATCCCGTCGATGTCAGCCGTGGCGGGTCACAGATCACAGCGAATTCCCTGACGGTCCAGGACAATGGCAAGGTCCTGGTGTTCGAGAACAGGGTGCGCGTCAACATCGATCCCGCCGCTCTGAAGGCGGCTGAGGCAAAGGGCGAAGAAGCGAATGTGGCTCAATAGTTCGACACGGCTTGCGGCCGCAACTTCGGCGATGCTCCTGCTGGGCCTCGTGCCGTCGCTGGCACAGTCCGGCGCCACCAGTCAGGTGTCGGGCCTGAAACTGGCGGGCGACAAGCCGATCCAGATCGAAAGCGACAAGCTGGAAGTCCGGCAGGCCGAGAATGTCGCCATCTTCACGGGCAATGTCACCGTCGTCCAAGGGCCGACGCTGATGAAGGCCGGCAAGATGATGGTCTATTACATCAAGGATCCCAATGCCGCGGCCAAGGGCACGGAAGCCGCCGGCGCGGCGATGACCGGCTCGGCCAACATCGACCATCTGGAGATCTCCGACAAGGTCTACATCAAGTCGGATCAGCAGGTCGCGACCGGCGATCAGGGCAGCTTCGACATGAAGAGCCAGGTGCTGGTGCTTTCGGGCAAGAAGGTCGTTCTGTCTCAGAACGACAACGTCCTGGTCGGCTGCAAGCTCACCGTGCAGATGAAAAGCGGGCTGGCCCAGGTTGATCCATGCGCTGGCCAACGTGTCCAGATGTCGATCACCCCGCCGCCGAAGTCGGATGCGCCGAAATCCGGAGCGACGAACCCCTGATGGCCAGCCTGTCATCGCTGACGGCGCGTCTTCCGGGACGAGCCGCGGCTAAGGTTTCGGCTCCGGCCACGATCACCGTCGACAAGACCAAGTTCAAGGGAACCTTGATCGCCAAGGGGCTGACCAAGAGCTACAAGGGCCGCAAGGTGGTCAGTGGCGTCACGCTTGGCGTGCGTGCCGGCGAAGCCGTCGGGCTGCTCGGTCCCAATGGCGCCGGCAAGACGACCTGTTTCTACATGGTCACCGGCCTTGTACCGGTGGATGAAGGCACGATCGAGATCGACGGCTTCGACGTCACCTCGATGCCGATGTACCGCCGTGCGCGCCTCGGCATCGGCTATCTGCCGCAGGAGGCGTCGATCTTCCGCGGCCTCAACGTCGAACAGAATATCCGTGCCGTGCTCGAAGTGGTCGAAAAGGACCGCAAGGTGCGCGAGCGCAATCTCGACGAACTGCTCGAAGAGTTTCACATCAGCCATCTGCGCAAGGCGCCATCCATGTCGCTTTCCGGCGGCGAGAGGCGGCGCCTGGAGATCGCGCGTGCGCTGGCGACGCGCCCGGCCTACATGCTGCTCGACGAGCCCTTTGCCGGCATCGATCCGATCGCCGTCGCCGATATCCAGCAACTGGTCCGCCACCTGACGGCGCGCGGCATCGGTGTCCTCATCACCGACCATAATGTACGTGAGACGCTCGGTCTGATCGACCGCGCCTACATCATCCACGCCGGCCAGGTGCTGACCCATGGCCGCGCCGACGAAGTGGTGGCGAACCCGGATGTGCGGCGGCTTTATCTCGGCGAGGGTTTTACGCTCTGACTTTTCCCGCGCAATTCGGGACGGGAAGCCCTGACGCGGTTTTCCGTCCGGAATTGCCTTGGGCGTGAAATTTGTTTCCTGACACGATTTTTTGCGCTTGAGAGCCTGATTTTCGGTGATTTTGCTCCGGCATAACGCTCCGGTAAGCGGCTTTTGCTAGCTTTGCCTTGACAAGCAAAAGCCGGGCCAGTTTCTATGGCCGGCCGTGAAATTCATTTCCGGGAGTCCGGACGCGTAGAGGAGGCGTTTGAAACCGAACCATGGCGTTGGCGGCGAAACTACAGCTCCGACAGTCGCAGTCGCTGGTGATGACGCCGCAGCTGATGCAGTCGATTCGGCTGCTGCAGTTCACCCATGTCGAGCTCGAGCACTTCATCGACGAGGAAATCGAGCGCAACCCGCTTCTGGAGCGCGCCGAGCCGCAGGACGACGCCGCGAGCGACCAGGCGCAGAAGATCGACGCGGAGCCGCAAGCGGCCGCCGATGGCGACTGGTTCGAGAAGGAGGCGGGATGGAGTGCCGAGGCGATTTCGGAAAAACTCGATACGTCGCTGGAAAACCTGTTTCCCGACGATCCCGGCACCAGCGAGCGGCTCGGGCCTGACCTGACGGCGCAATGGAAGTCGGCTTCGGGCAGTGGCGGCGGCTCGTCGTCCGAGGGGCTCGACGCCGGCGACATGGCGGCGAGCGCCATCACCTTGCGCGACCATGTCGGCGAGCAGGTGGCACTGGCCTTTGCCGATCCCGCGGCGCGGCTGATCGCAGGCGAACTCGCCGATGGCCTGGACGAGACCGGCTATGTCAGGGTCGATCTCGCGGAGATCGCCACGCGTCTGGGCACTGACGCTGCGAGCGTGGCCAAGGTGCTGGCGGTGTGCCAGACTTTCGAACCAGCCGGCCTGTTCGCCCGCGACCTTGCCGAATGCCTTTCGCTGCAGCTTGCGGTGCGCGACCGCCTCGACCCGGCGATGAAGGCCCTGGTCGCCAATCTGGAGCTCCTGGCGCGGCGCGATTTCCAGACGCTGAAGCGGATCTGCGGCGTCGACGAGGAGGATTTGCTCGACATGCTGGCCGAGATCCGGGCCCTCGATCCGCGCCCGGGCATGGCGTTTTCGGGCGGTGCGAGCGACGCCATCGTCGCCGATGTCGAGGTGCGCGCGGCCAATGACGGCAGCTGGACCGTCGAACTCAACGCCGAAACGCTGCCGCGCGTGCTGGTCGACCATATCTATTTCGCCCAGGTGTCGCCGCATGCGAAGAACCAGGCGGAAAAGGATTTCCTCGCCGAGTGCCTGCAAAACGCCAACTGGCTGACGCGCAGCCTCGACCAGCGGGCAAAGACGATCCTCAAAGTAGCCTCGGAAATCGTTCGCCAGCAGGATGCGTTCCTGGTCCATGGCGTGCGCCAGCTGAAGCCGCTCAATTTGCGCACGGTGGCCGACGCCATCGGCATGCACGAATCGACCGTCAGCCGCGTCACCGCCAACAAATACATGCTGACCCCGCGCGGCGTGTTCGAGCTGCGTTATTTCTTCACCGCCTCGATCGCCGCGTCGGGCGGCGGCGACGCGCATTCCTCGGAAGCGGTGCGGGACCGCATCAAGCAGCTGATCGACGAGGAGAAGCCGGTCGACGTTCTGTCCGACGACGCGATCGTCGACATGCTCCGGGAAAGCGGGGTCGATATCGCTCGGCGCACGGTCGCCAAGTACCGGGAAGGCATGAATATTCCGTCTTCCGTGCAGCGCCGGCGCGAAAAGCGGGCACTCGCCAGCGCCGGCCGCTAAGGCAATTCCAGGAAAAGTGTAAAGCGGTTTTCCCACAGGAATCGCGTCAAGGCAAAGAGGTGGAGTGGCTCGGCGTTTCCGTGAAACGATGAACCGCTCCATGCGCTCCTGATTTTCCACAGCTTTCGAGCTTCATTGACAAGCCCTGGGGAAGTGGCTAGAAGCCCGCCCGCATGAGACGGGCCCGACGCCCGCTAGCGGATGGTCCGTCACGACAATGGCCTCGGGACGGTCAAAAAGGCGGCTTGTGATCAACCGGAAAGTTCGGATTTAAATCGGCGCCAGTGACGCCGCAAAGCTTGTGCGCACGGACCACAAGTATAAACTCAGGCCAGTTTGAAGCCTGAGCAAGGAAGGTCAGTTTTCAGATGAATCTGCGCATATCGGGAAAACACATGGATATCGGCGATGCGTTCCGCACGCGCATCAACGATCGTGTCGGCGAAGCGATCGGCAAATATTTCGATCGCGGCTTTGCCGGACACGTCACCGTCATCAAATCGGGCTCGCGCTATTCGGCGGATTGCATGATCCGGCTGGATTCCGGCGCCTCACTGCAGGCTACCGGCGACGCCCAGGATCCGACGCTCGCCTTCGAGGCCGCGGCCGACCGGCTGGAGACCCGGCTTCGGCGCTACAAGCGCCGTCTCAAATCGCACAATTCAGGCAATGGCAATGGTGAGTTGACCGACATCGCCTATACGGTGATGGCGCCGCTCGCCGATGACGACGAGGAAATCCCGGAGGATTTCGCGCCGGCCATCGTCGCCGAATCGACCATGACGCTGAAGACCATGTCGGTGGCCTCGGCGGTCATCGAGCTCGATACCAAGGACAGTCCGGTGTTCGTTTTCCGAAATGCCGGAACCGACCATCTCAATATCGTCTATCGCCGGCCCGACGGAAACATTGGCTGGATCGACCCGTCCACGACCAAGGTCGCGCAGGGATAAAAGCCAGCCGCACGAGGGGTGGGGACTGGCGACGGCAGGCGAACAAGGGATTTTCAAGCATGGATCTGAGCGATCTTATCAGCGTTCCGGCGATTTTGCCGGCGTTGAAGGCGAACTCCAAGAAGCAGCTTCTGCAATTGCTGTCCGAACGGGCGGCGGCGATTTCGGGCATTCCGGAGCGGGAAGTGTTCGACACCATCCTGCAGCGCGAACGGCTGGGCTCGACCGGCGTCGGCAACGGCATCGCCATTCCGCATGGCAAGCTCGCCGGCGTGAAGCGCATCGCCGGTGTCTTCGCCCGGCTGGAAACGCCGGTCGATTTCGAGTCGCTGGATGACCAGCCTGTCGATCTGGTGTTTCTGCTCCTGGCGCCGGAAGGGGCGGGCGCCGATCATCTCAAGGCCCTGTCGCGCATCGCCCGCGTGCTGCGTGACGCCGACACGGTCGCCAAAATCAGGGGGACGCGCGACGCCACGGCGATCCACGCGCTTTTGTCGGACACGCAGGCCTCGCACGCGGCCTGAGGCCATTTTGAATGGAATCTCCAAGGGCCGCCGTGAGCGGCCCTTTTCGTTTCAGTCAATCGCCCTGGTGAATGGCGCTTAGTGAATGGCGACGGTGGTCAGGTCGTTTTCCATGGCACCGGCCAGTGCGCGGTCACGCGCATCGGAAAGCAGGATCGGCTGACCGTTGGCGGAAAACAGCGCCCACAGTTCCAGGCCGGGCGCGATTTCACCGATGTTCGGGAAGCGGCCGAGCAGGTCGTCGCTCGAGACCTTGCGCAGATAAGCGACCGAGCCTTCGCCGAGATGGGCGAATTCACCGCTGGTCATGGTGATATTCTCTTCAGTTCTGGTCATTTCAAGCCTCCTTGGCGCGAGGACGCCGCTCAAGGCCATCCCGCATGAGAGCCATCGGTGAAGATCAGTCTTTCACCGATATGTTTATTTTCCGTACCAGCCGTTCGGACTCAGGCCGATCGAGGTCGATCGACAAAAGGCCGTTCTTCAGCTCCGCCGCGATCACCCGCATGCCGTCGGCCAGCACGAAACAGCGCTGGAACTGGCGCGCGGCGATGCCGCGATGAAGGAATTCGCGCTCGGTGTCGTCGGTCTGACGGCCGCGCACGACCAACTGGTTTTCCTCCGTTGTCACATCGAGGTCGCTTTCGGCGAAACCGGCGACGGCGAGCGTGATGCGCAGCCTTTCGGCTTTGCCGTCAGTGCCGCTGAGGCGCTCGATGTTGTACGGAGGATAGCTGTCACCGGATTTCGCCAAGCGCTCCAAGGTCTTTTCCATGGCATCGAAACCAAGGAGAAGCGGGCTGGAGAAAGGCGTCATTCGGCTCATGTTACACTGTCCTCTCAAGAGCGACATAAACTGGAAAAACCCGGATGGCATTTTTCCCGATGCTCTTGATATGGTCCGCCCCGCGACCAAGTTCAAGCCACCAGAAGACCCGCCCAAAAAGACCAGGCCTTGGACTCACAGGAATAATCGAGATGGCGCTTGAAGCGACGCGCGGATGCAGGGAGAAGCGCTGGGGCCGGGACCGTTCCCGGTCGGTCGCTTCGGCAGCTTGCAGCCGGTTCGGCGCCCTTCACGCGTGCGATCGGTCCGGTGAGCTCACGGCCACCCAAACAAGGAATTGAAATGCCCCAACCACGCAAGATCATCATCGACACCGACCCCGGCCAGGACGATGCCGTCGCCATTCTGCTGGCACTTGGCAGCAGCGAATTGGAGATCGTCGGCATCACCGCCGTTGCCGGCAACGTGCCGCTGAAGCTCACCGAAAAGAATGCCCGCAAGATCTGCGAACTGGCCGGCCGGCCCGATATCAAGGTCTATGCCGGGGCCATCCGCCCCCTGGCGCGCCAACTGGTCACCGCCGAGGAAGTGCATGGCAAGACAGGCCTCAACGGGCCGCAATTGCCCGAGCCCACGATGCAGCTGCAGGAGCAGTATGCCGTCGACTTCATCGTCGAGACGCTGATGAAGGAAGAGAGCGGCACCATCACGCTCTGCCCGCTCGGGCCGTTGACCAACATCGCGCTGGCGCTGATCCGCGAACCGCGCATCGCCCCGCGCATCAAGGAAATCGTGCTGATGGGCGGCGGCTTCTTCGAGGGCGGCAACGTCACTCCGGCGGCCGAATTCAACATTTATGTCGATCCGCAGGCCGCCGATCTGGTGTTCAAGTCCGGCATCCCGATCGTGATGATGCCGCTCGACGTCACCCACAAGGCGCTGACCACCGCCAAGCGCACGCAGGCCTTCCGCAAGCTCGGCACCAAGGTCGGCACGGCTACCGCCGAGATGCTGGAATTCTTCGAACGCTACGACGAGGGCAAGTACGGCACCGATGGCGGCCCGCTGCACGATCCCTGTGTCATCGCCTATCTGTTGAAGCCGGACCTGTTCAAGGGCCGCAACTGCAATGTCAGCGTGGAAACCACCTCCGAGCTGACCATGGGCATGACCGTGATCGACTGGTGGGGCGTGACCAAGCGGGAAAAGAACGCCATGGTGATGCGCGACATCGACCATGACGGCTTCTTCGCCCTGCTGGTGGAGAGGCTGGGGCGGCTGTGAAAACTTCCTTCTCCCCGTTCACGGGGAGAAGGCCCCGGCAGGGAGATGAGGGGCGGCGCAAACGCCGATATTTCGCCTGCATCCTCAGCGCTGCCCCTCACCCGATCGCTTCGCGACCACCCTTTCCCCGTGAACGGGGCCAGGGAAGGGGCGCCGTTACTTCGACCTCGAAAACGCCAGCCACAGGCCGCCGCCGACCAGGAAGCTGCCGCTGATCCGGGACATGAGCTTGATGCGGCTGGCCGACAGCAGGCGCCCGGCGCGGCCGGCGGCGAGTGCATAGGTCGAATCCGACATGGCGGCGAAGATCATGGCGGTGAGGCCCATGACGACGATCTGCAGTGAGTAGTTGCCTTGCGGCGCGATGAACTGCGGAAAGAACGCGCCGAAGAACACCAGCGTCTTGGGATTGCTGAGCGCTACCAGCAGGCCTTGCAGGAAGAAACCGCCACGCGGCTTCCGCGCTGTTCCGTCGGCATTCAGCGTGCCCTTGGAGCGGAACATCTGCACACCCATCCAGATCAGATAAGCGGCGCCGATCAGCCTGACCCATTCGAACCAGTGGCCCATGCCCGCGATCAGCGTGTTGAGGCCGATGCCGACAATGGCGATCATGATGGCAAGGCCAGCCTGCGTGCCGGCGACATTGGCGAGACCGGCGCGGGTTCCGTGGCGGATGCTGTTGGCGATGATCAGCGTGACCGTCGGACCAGGAACCAGGATGATGACGATGCAAGCGAGAACATAGGCGGCGTAGAGTTCCAGCGACATGGCTTTTCCCTTGGAATGCCGCTGACGCGGCGCGACTGGGGACAATCAATGCATGACGACAGCCTCCGCGCAAGACATGGGCGAAGTGGTGCGTTGTTGCACGCGGGTCAGGCGCCAGCCTGCCAGGGTAGCGTCGCCTCATAGGCAGCCGCGGCCTTCAGCACCGCGAGGTCGCCGCGCGGCCGGCCGATCAGCTGCATGCCCATTGGCCGGCCCTTTTCGTCGAAGCCGACCGGCACGTTGACCGCCGGGCAGCCGCCCAGCGTGGCGAAGGCGGAAACCTGCATCCAGCGGTGATAGCTGTCCATCGACCGTCCGGCGACCTCGCTTGGCCAGTGCGTGGTGACATCGAAGGGAAAGACCTGCGCCGTCGGCAGCGCGATGAGATCGAAGCGGTCGAAGATCGACAGCAGCGTGCGATGCCAGGAAGTGCGGATGACCGAGGCCGCGCGGATCTGCGGCGCCGTCAGCCGCATTGCGTTCTCGATTTCCCATATGGCTTCCGGCTTCAGCAGGCCGCGCTTGGAGGGGTCGTCGTAGTGGGCCTGTAGGGCGCAGCCGCTGCTGGCCTGGCGCAGCGTCACGAAGGCCTGCCACAGCGCCTCGAAGTCAAAATCGGGCAGCAGGGGTTCAATCGCGAAGGACTGGCCCGCGAGCCGGCCTAGCGCTGCCTCGCACAGTTCGAGGATGCCGGGTTCGACCGGCAAATGGCCGCCGAGGTCGCTGAGCCAGGCGACGCGACCGCCAGTCGAGGGCGTTGCGAGCCCTTCGAGGAACGAGCCCGGTTTCTCATAGGACAGTGGTGCCTGCGGATGATAACCCGCCTGCACGTCGAGCAGCAGAGCCATGTCGGCGACATTGCGGCCCATCGGACCCTCGACGCCCATCTGCGCATGGAAGACCTCGAAATCCGGCCCGGCGGGCACGAGCCCCTGCGACGGGCGGAAGCCGTAGACATTGTTCCAGGCGGCCGGGTTGCGCAGCGAGCCGCCGAAGTCGCTGCCGTCGGCGACGGGCACCATGTCGAGCGCCAGTGCCACCGCCGCGCCGCCGCTCGACCCGCCGGCGGTGAGCGCCGGATCGAAAGCGTTCAGCGTCGGTCCGAAAACGTTGTTGTAGGTGTTGGAGCCAAGTCCGAATTCGGGGACATTGGTCTTGCCGATAATGATGGCGCCGGCATCGCGGATGCGCTCGACGAAGAAATCGTCTTCCTGAGGCACGAAATCGGCGAAGATCGGCGAGCCGAAGGAGGTCCTGAGCCCAGTGGTCGAGGCAAGGTCCTTGATGGCGATCGGCAAGCCGAAGAGCGTTCCGGTTTCGCTCGCCTGCCTGCTATCGGCAGCATCCGCCTCGTGCAGGATGTCGCCGCGATCGCGCAGTGAGACGATGGCGTTGACCAGCGGGTTGACCGCTTCGATGCGGTCGAGGAAGGCCGTGACCACCTCACGTACCGAAAGCTTCCTGTGGCGGATCGCGTCGGCCAGTTCGACAGCGGACAGGCGGCAGATGTCGCCGGCCGGCGGCACGGCATGTTTGGTCCGGGGGCGCATCATCTCAGCTGACTTTCTGCAACGCCTGATCGACATCCCTGGCCAGCGGGATCGCCGGTTGGGCGCCCGGCTTCAGGCAGGCCAGCGAGCCAGCCGTACCGGCGCGCGCCAGTGCCTTTTCGAGCGTGAGGCCGGACGACAGGCCGGCAGCGAAATAACCGCAGAAGGTGTCACCGGCGCCGACCGTGTCGACAGGAGTGATCTTCATGGCCGCAACGGTCAGGAAGTCGGTCGGCGTCGCCGCCATGACGCCGTCGCCGCCGAGCGTGACGACGATGGTGCGGCCGGTTTTCGCGGCGAAGTCGCGCATGCGTGCCGCACGGTCGCGGCCGTTCAGCGCCAGCGCCTCGCCATAAAGGTCGAACTCGGTCTCGTTGGCGACGGCATAATCGGCCTTGCCGAGGAAAGCCGCCGCGTCGCCCTGGAAAGGAGCGGTGTTGAGCACGGTGATGGCGCCGACCGCCCGCGCCTGGTCGAGCGCGGCATCGACGGTCGCCAGCGGGATCTCGTGCTGGAGCAGCACGACGTCGCCCTTTTTCAGGAAGGCCTTGGAAAGGTCGCCGGGCACCACGGAAGCATTGGCGCCGGGGACCACGGCGATGATGTTCTCGCCGTCGTCACCGACCATGATCAGCGCCGTTCCGGTCGAGGCAAAGGTTTCGCCCACGCCCGAGAGGTCGACCTTGGCCTCGCGCAGCAATGCCAGCGCCTCTCCGGCGAAACTGTCCTTGCCGACGGCGCCGACCATGCGCACCGGGGCACCGGCGCGTGCGGCGGCCAGCGCCTGGTTGGCGCCCTTGCCGCCGGGCGCCGTGGCGAAACCGGAGCCGCTCACCGTTTCGCCGGGGCTCGGCAGGCGGTCGACTTTGGCGATAAGGTCGAGGTTGATCGAGCCGATGACGATAATCAAGCAAGGCCTCCTGCCAGCATGAATTCAAGATTCTGGAACGTCCGCGGCGCGTGGGGGCGAAGACGGGCCGTTCCAATCGCGCGGGAAGCTAACCTGTAAGGTAGCGGCTTGCCAGACCGCGCGAATGGTCCAGCTCGCTTTGTGGTATCGTGGCCTATTCACAACGCACGGTGACGGTGCCCTGATAGCTGCCGGCGGGAAAGATACCGCTCGATTTGGTGGCGATGAGGTCGATCTGCATGGCGTGGGTGCCATTGACAAGCTTCTGCGGCACACTTCCGTTGATGTCGGCTCCCGAGCCGTCGAGGCGGAAGACCGAGGCGAAGGTCACGTTTGTGCCGCCGCCGCTCGGCGCGGACGAGAACGCGGCCGGCGCCGGCGCCGAAACCGAATAGCAGTCCAGCAGATTGAGTAGGGAGCATACCAGGGAGCTTGCCACCACGGTGGCGCTGGCGCTCGATCCGCCTGCCTGCTTGGAACTCAGTATACTGATGGCGGGATTTGCGGCCATCGTTCCCGATGCCCCGACCATGATGGTGCAAGTGCCGATGATTGCCGCCGACACGGGCTGGCTGAAGCCGGCAAGTGCCGCCACCGCGAGCAGCGCGCGGTTATTTCTTCTTCTTTTTCTTGCCATCGCCATTTCCGGTCCTGAGGCTCCAGCCTTCGTTGGCCCATCCCGGTGATGCGGCCGCAGAAGCGGGAGCAGGAGCGCCGGCGGCCACGCTGGCCGTCTGGCCGTCGCCGCCGAGACCCATCTTGAGCAGCTTCAGCTCCAGTTGCAGGCGCTGGACCTCAAGTTCGTAGAGCCGGCTGCAGTCGAGACGCTTCGGCGTACGCCCGATCGGGATCACCACCCGGCCGTAGGTGGCGACACCGTTGTCCGTCTGGTTGTTGCCTCTGATAACGCCGAGATCGACATAGGCACCGGAACCGGAAACGGCGGAGCGGCAAGTGGTGCCGTCCGCGGCATGGACCTCGTCCTGGCCCTGAGGCAAGGTGACACCGGGCAAATTGAAGCCGTTCTCGTTCTGATTGAGATTGTAGATCTGGTCCTGGGCCAGGGTTGGAACCGTGTTTGTCACTGCAACCGCGAGCGCCAGCGTCAGGATTTGCGGTGCCCAAAAAACTTTCCGCATATCTGTGCCCTTATCTGCGTCTGTTGATTGGGAAAGGGGATGCTTTCGGTGCAGATACGCACTTTACGCTCGGCAGCGCCGCCGAAGGGCACGACCACAAGGACAGGACGGGAAGCCTGGGAACCCAGCTGGAACACACTTGGAGAGATCCTGGCGTCCACCGGCTGAAAATCCTGGTCGTAGACATGGATTTCGACCCTGATCTTCTGATCGTATGGATTGGCCGGGAAGACGCGAACCGCGAAGGCATCGGTGAAACTGTTGACCTCACCGCGCATGGGCGACATCGACTGCGCCTTGGCTGCAATAGGCGCCAGCCCGACGGCCAGTGCCGTCGCCAGGATTCGTGCATGTTTCAAGACCCTCTCCTTCGCGACGGCGCTATTCGCAGCGCAGCGTTACCGTTGCCTGGTAGTTTCCGTTGGCGAAGCGGTTGCTGCCGCCCTTGGTGCCGGCGAGATGGACCGAGACAAGGTCGGCGCCGGGTGTGCTGATGGGGGTCGCCGAGCCGGTCTCGACGATGGAGTGCGCACCGGCGGAAGAATAGGTTGGTGTCCAGGTGGTCGATGTCGTGTCGGCCGACGGCACCGTCGTGGTGGTAACCGGGTCGACGCTCAGCGACACGCCGCCTGTCGTCGTCAGCGTGACGGTTCCGGCCGAGCCGCCGCTGTTGTGGGAACTCAGCGACTGGAGGTCGGGGCTGACCGTCATCGTGCCGTTGGTGGCAATGACGAGCGTGCAGGTCGGAGTGATCGTGCCGTTGAAAATGACATTTTGCGTTGTGGCCATTGCGGCCTGGTCCAGGCACGCAGCCAGCAAGGCCGCACCGAAGGCGGTGCGCAACAATTTCATCGAGACCTCCTGCCAAGTCGGATCAACCCGAAGTGATAGGAGTCATGATCGCTTTATCGTGGTTAATTTAGCGTAAACTTAAATAAGTTGCGGAAATAACGTTTCATGAAAAACCAAAGGTTGTCCCCGGTTGTGTCATGAATTCCGCATAAAACTCAAGTAATACTTTTCATCACGTAATATCTGTAAATTTTTCCGGCGAAAACCGGAAAAACGATATTTCACGACGACACTTGCCCTGCCTCCCATCCCAGGATGGCGCGCTTGCGGGTCAGGCCCCAGTGATAGCCGGTGAGATCGCCGGACTTGCCGATGGCGCGATGGCAAGGCACCACGAAGGAGAGCGGGTTGGCGCCATTGGCGGCACCGACCGCGCGGCTGGCGCTCGGCGCGCCGATGCTGGCGGCGATCGAGGAATAGGTGCGGGCCTTGCCCATCGGAATCCGCAGCAGCGCCTCCCAGACCCGGACCTGGAAGTCGGTGCCGATCATGACGACATGCAGCGGTTGGTCGGGCAGCCACAATGTCGGATCGAAGATGCGCGCGGCGTAAGGGCCGGTCGCGGCCATGTCCTCGACATAGACGGCGTTGGGCCAGCGGCTGGACATGTCGGCGAACGACGCACGCTCCTCGCCCGGGTCGCTGAAGGCGAGGCCGGCAAGGCCACGGTCAGTGGCCATGATCAGGGCGGTACCGAAAGGCGAGGGGTGATAGCCGTAGCGGATGGTGAGGCCGGCGCCGCGCGTCTTGTAGTCGCCCGGCGACATCGCCTCGTGGGTGACAAACAGGTCATGCAGCCGGCCGGGGCCGGACATGCCCAGTTCGAACGAGGTTTCGAGCAGCGGCATGCCGGAATCGAGCAGCCGGCGAGCGTGGTCGAGGGTCACCGCCTGCAGGAAGGCTTTTGGCGACAGGCCGGCCCAGCGGGTGAAGAGTTTTTGCAGGCCTGTCGGCGTCTCCCCGACCTCTTCCGCAAGCTCCTCGAGCGAGGGCTGGTCGCGATAGTCGAGGCTGATCTTCTCGATGGCGCGGCGCACGATCTCGTAGTCGCTGCCTTGCGGTGTGATGTCCTTCTTGAGGACTGCTGTGTGTGTGCTCATCGAACGATCTCCTTGGCCAGGAATATCGCCCCTTGGGGCGGCGACCGCCACCCGAAACTTGCCTTCTTGCCGCGCATGCCCAGATAGATTCGGGGCTCGTGTCCAGGAGTCGCTCATGGCTGGCCAGAAAGTGCACCTGACCGGGGCAAAGGAAACCTTGCTGATGACGCTCTACGGCAAGGCGCTGGAGAGCCGGCTGCCCCATTCACTGCTTGCGGATCATTTCGCCGACGAGGCGGTGCGCAAGATCGACTATGATTTCTCCAGGCTCAAGGTCGATGAGAATCTCGGCATCGGCCTGGCGATCCGGGCCAAGACACTGGATGTCCGCGTTGAGGACTTCCTGGCCAGAAATCCCGGCGCCATCGTGCTGCATCTGGGTTGCGGGCTCGATACGCGCGTCTTCCGTGTCGATCCACCGCCAGGCGTCGACTGGTTCGACGTCGACTATCCCCAGGTCATCGAACTCAGGCGCAAGCTCTACCCGTCCCGCGACCATTACCATCTCATCGCTTCGTCGGTGACCGAACCCGGCTGGCTGGCCGAGGTGCCGCGCAACCGCCCGGCCATCGTGGTGGCGGAAGGGCTGACGCCCTATCTCCCCGCCGACGAGGGGCTGCGCCTGGTTTCGCGGCTTGTTTCGCATCTTGCCGGCGGCGAGCTGATGTTCGACGCCTACAGCCGTTTCGGCCTGACGCTGCTTCGCCTCAATCCGACCATCAAGGTCACGGGTGCCGAGGTCCACTGGGCGATCGACGATCCGCACGAGCTGGAACTGGCGGTTCCGAAACTGCGGTTCGTCGAGGATATTTCCGCCTACAAGCCTGAACACGCCGCCCGCATGGGCTGGTCCGCCAAGCTGTTCGTTCGGTTGTGGAAACACATTCCGGCGCTGCGAAAGGTAGGCAGGCTTCTGCGCTATCGCTTCTAGATTCAGCGCGCCTTTGCGGTCGCCAATGCGCGCGAAAAGGCGGTGGCAAAGCTCTCGCGGGAATCGGGATCGAGAAAGCCGCCGATCGGCACGTTCTGGCCTTGCGCTTCCACGATCATCTTGGTGATGCCGATCTCGGCGTGACGGGCGACCGAAAATCGTGCCCAGAACGGATTGAAGCGATGCGCTTCCGATTTTCCCGAAGGGGCTGTCTTGCGGATGTCGAGGCTGGTGCGGGACACCGACACCTCCTCGCGGGCGCGGGCGGCCCGATAATTGGCGCGGAAGGCGATGTAAACGGCGACCACGTCGAGGCCGAAGAAGCCGAACACCGGCCATGCACCACGCGACAGGAAAAACGCGCCTGTCACCAGCCAGCCGAACAGCAGCGCGCCCATCAGGATCAGGAAGCCCGTCCTGCCCAGCGACCGGTGTGGGGTCAGCAATGCGTGAAAGAAGGGCTCGTCAGCCTGGAACGAGGCGTTTGTGTCGCTCATGACGGGATATTATAGGAGGGAAATGGCGAGCCCCAAGTCCAAAGATTCTACCATGCCCGAAAAAAAGCTGCCGGCCGGACGACGTGACGGATCGAACGCCAAGCCGCGTCCACGGCCCGTGCGGCGGACGTCACGCTATACGCCGGCGGAAGTGCATGAGATCTTCCGGCGCTTTTCTGTCCAGCGGCCGGAGCCAAAGGGCGAGCTCGAACATGTCAACGCCTTCACGCTTCTGGTGGCTGTGGTGCTGTCCGCGCAGGCGACGGATGCCGGCGTCAACAAGGCGACACGGGCGCTGTTCAAGGCCGCCGATACGCCATGGAAGATGGTGGCTCTGGGTGAGGCCAAGGTCGGCGAATACATCAGGACCATCGGCCTCTGGCGCAACAAGGCCAAGAACGTCATCGCGCTGTCGGAGGCGCTGATCCGCGACCATGGCGGGGAGGTGCCTGATGACCGCGATGAACTGGTCAAGCTGCCGGGCGTCGGGCGCAAGACCGCCAATGTCGTGCTCAACATGGCCTTCGGCCAGCATACGATGGCGGTCGATACGCATATTTTCCGGATCGGCAACCGGCTTGGCCTGGCGCCCGGCAAGACGCCGGAACAGGTCGAGCAGGGGCTGCTGAAGATCATCCCGGACGAGTATATGCGCCATGCGCATCACTGGCTGATCCTGCATGGCCGCTATGTCTGCAAGGCGCGCAAGCCGGACTGCCCGGCCTGTGTCATCGCCGATATCTGCAAGGCCGAGGAGAAGACGACCAGCATTCCGGCGCCCCTGGTGCCGATCGCTCCACTTGAAACCGCACCAGCTGACGATCAGTAGCCGTAACCGCGCGCCATCGCCGCCGCGAAGACCGGGATCAGGAGGAAGACGAAGGCTTCCGCGCGGATGTAGGTCTTCACCGAGGCCAGTTCGCTTGCCGGCACGGCGAAGGAGGGGTTGGCGCTGGCCTGCCTGTTCCAGGAAATGAAGCGCACGGTCGGGACGATCGACAGCAGGCCGACAATGCCAAAGGCCATCATCTTGGCCCAGAACACCCAGTTGTAGACGTAGAACTCCCACCCCTTGAGGCCCCAGAAGACGCGGCCGATGCCGACGATGATGATCAGCGCGGCGATGATGCCATAGTGGCGGTCAATGCCGGCGAGCCGCTTGAGCGTCGCGGCGGGCAGGTCGCCGCGGATCAGCACGAATTCGGCGCCGATTATCCCCGCCAGGGAAAACACCAGCAGATGATGGACAATGGCAAGCACAAGGTCGGTCGTGTCCATGCTTCTTCCCTTGGGTTTGAGCACCAGCCCGCGTCGGAGAAGATCGCGTCGCAGTGTGCTGAAATCAGCCTGCCGGGAAAATAACACTGTCGGGCGGAATTCCCATAGCGGACCCACAGTACCGGCCATGCGGCTTTTCTGGATGATGGCGCGTTTCGCGCTGGCCCTTGCACCGCGGGGGCTATTTGCTAAGCGCGGATAACTTCAGCGAGGCAATCCCATGAACAATCCGCACGGCGCTCCGGTCATCGAGACGGAACGAACCATTCTAAGGGCGCACCGGCTGGAGGATTTCGACGCCTATGCCACGATGTGGGCAAACCCGGCCGTCACCCGCTTCATCGGCGGCAAGCCGCGCACGCGCGAGGAAAGCTGGATGCGCTTCCTGCGTCATGCCGGCCTGTGGTCGCTGCTCGGCTACGGTTTCTGGGCGATCGAGGAGAAGGCGACGGGCCGCTTCGTCGGCGAGGCCGGGTTTCACGATCTGAAGCGTGACATGCAACCTTCGATCGAAGGCATTCCCGAGGCCGGATGGGCACTGGCTCCGGCCGTGCACGGCGCCGGTCTCGCCACCGAGGTGGTCGGCCGTGTGCTGGCCTGGGGGGAAGAAACCTTTGGCCGTACGAAAACCGTCTGCATCATCGATCCGGAGAACACCGCATCGTTGAATGTCGCTGGCAAGGTTGGCTATCGCGAAGTGTTGCGGACCACTTATCACGATGCCCCGACAGTGCTGCTGGAGCGGCTGACCTGAACTGGAATTGGGGCCTTTACCCCGCCTTGCGGCGCAGTTTCCGCGCAAGGTCGGCCCATGGGTCGGCGCTTTGCGCGGCCGGCGTGACGCTCCGGACCAGCAGCACCGTCGAGGCATCGAACGGCGTCGGCCTGGCGATCCCATAGCCCTGGGCATAGTCGACGCCGATGGTCTTCAGGGCGGCGGCGATATCGTCGCTCTCGACGAACTCGGCGATGGTACGCTTGCCCATGACCTTGCCGATGTGGTGGATCATCTCGACCATGGCGCGGTCGATGCGGTCGTCAAGCATGTCCTTGACGAAGCTGCCGTCGATCTTGAGGTAGTCGACGGGCAGGTGCTTCAGATAGGCGAAGGATGACATGCCGGAGCCGAAATCGTCGAGCGCGAAGCGGCAGCCCAGCCCACGCAGATCGGCAATGAAGCGCATGGCGTTGGTGAGATTGGCGATAGCGCTGGTTTCGGTGATCTCCAGGCAGATCATGGCAGGCGAAATGCCATGGACGAGAAATTGCTCGCGCAGGAAGCCGAGAAACGTCTCGTCGCCGAAAGTCGCTCCGGAAAGATTGATGGCGCATGTGGCGATCGGCGGCGTGCGCGGATCGGCCTGCCGGGCGGCCAGGATGCGGAAGGTGTTGCGCACCACCCAGCGGTCGATCGACGGCATCAGGCCGTAGCGCTCGGCAGCGGGAATGAAGCTCTGCGGGGTGACGAAGCTGCCGTCTTCGTCGGTCAGCCGCAGCAAGATCTCGATATGCGCTCCCGCCTCGACGACGTCGTCGTTGAGCGGCCAGATTTCCTGGGCGTGAAGCCTGAAGCGGTTTTGCTCCAGCGCGGCGTGCAGTCGCTGTACCCAGGCCATCTCGCCGAAGCGCTCGCGCAAGGCCATGTCGCCATCGCTGTGGATCTGGACGCGGTTGCGGCCCTTTTCCTTGGCCATGTAGCAGGCGACGTCGGCGGCCCGCAGCGTCTCTTCGATCGTCACCTGCGCGTTGGCGATCTCCACCATGCCGATACTGACGCTGGTGTTGAAGGGTCTTCCGTCCCAGGCGAAATGCAGATCCTGCACCGCCGTGCGCAGCCTTTCGGCGATGTCGGCTGCGTTGGTGGCATCGCAATCAACCAGCAGCACGCCGAACTCGTCGCCGCCCAGCCGGGCGAGTACGTCGCCGGACCGCAATTCGCGGGTCAGCAGTGAGGAAATCTGGCGCAGCAACTGGTCACCCGCGGCGTGGCCGCACGTATCGTTGACCAGCTTGAACTGATCGAGATCGAGATACATCAAGGCGTGCTGCCGGGGCTTGCCTTGCAGTTCGACGATCGTCCTTTCCAGCCGGCTTTCGAAATCACGCCGGTTGGCGAGCCCGGTCAACGCGTCATGCGAAGCCTGCCATGAAAGCCGCTCGATGTAGTCCTCTTCGCGCGTCATGTCGTGGAAGGCGAGCACCGCGCCGACGATTTCACCTGAAACGATCAGCGGCGCGCCGGTCAGCGCGACGGGAACAACAGAGCCGTCCAGCCGCTGCAGCAATTGCGGACGGGCGCTGGAACGGCGTGGTTCGCCGGCCAGGAGACGCTCGACCAGCTGCGAATCCTCGACGCTGGTATCCTTGTCGACGAGGCGAAACAGCGATGCGACCGGTTTTCCCCTGGCAATGCCGAGCGGGCAGGCCAGCAGTTTCTCGGCCACCGCGTTCATGTAGTCCAGCCGCCCGTCACGGCCGGTGCTGATGACGGCCTGGCCGATCGAAGCCAGCGTAACCTGGGCGCGCTCGCGCTCGGCATTGAGCGCCAGCTGGAAGGCCTGGCGCTGTGCCAGAAGCTTGCGGGTGCGCCACACGGCCAGCAGGATCAGCAAGGCGGCGGTGACGAGATTGGCAAAGGTGAGCAGCATCCGGATGAAGCGCGATCCCTCGCCCAGACTGTCCGAGAAGGCCTTGGACAATGGGGTGACCTGACGATCGAGCCGATGGATTTCCGCTTTCCAGGCGCTGATCTCGGCTGCCGACGCCGGCCCCTTGCCCAGCGCCGCATGCATGGTGTCGCCGAGCCGCTGGATGGCGAGGATCATCGTGTCGGCCGCCGCCCAGTGCCGAATAGCGGTATCGAGATAGCTGAACTTCCGGAAATTCTGGAACAGCCAGATCAGCCCGGTGACGTCGTCCGGGTGGTTTCTGCCTTGCAGAAAGCCTGCGCGCGCTGCCTCTGTATCGGGCTCGGGCTGCTCGAGCGCCAGGCGCGCCGAGCGATCGGCCAGCGGAACGGCGATCGCCTCGCGATACTCGGTGAAGAACTCCTCATTGCCGGTGTCCGCATACAGGCTGAGGAAATAGATGGCGTGCTTTTGCCCCTTGGACCACTGGCTCTCCCCGCCGACATAGGCGCGAACCGCCGAAAGCGTGTACAGGCTGAGGCTGGCGACCAGCGCCTGGATGAGCACGACGGCGATAAACGGCCAGACGAGCCCGAGAAGACGGGGGCTGGCATCCATCGATGACGGCGTCTTCGAATTCACGGACGTGCCATGATCCTGTCAGCGTGTCTGTCCGACTGTTTCACCTGTCGGTTGAGACGATTTTCTTCCCCTCATGTCGCGCAAATGGCGACAGCAACCGGTTATCACGGGGCACTTAACAGCAAATAAATAGTTCCGTTCCCTATAAAGCCATTTCTAGATTTGGGCGGCTGAATATTACGCAACGTCAAGTGACTGCTTCAAGTTGAATCAGTTTGTATTCGAAGCTTATCGATCCTTTTCGGGCCCGTAACCGAGCGGGTCAGGGCTGCGCCTCCGCCGAATGAGGCTGGCGAGTGACGCTCAGAGTTTCTTGCCTCGACGCAATTCCCACGGGAAAACGCCATGCGCTTTTCCCTGGAAAACCGTTCCAGGCTTCTCGAATTGCTTACGCTTGGCCCGGCGGCATGGGTTCGGGAAGCTTCAGGGTCTTCACCAGCGTCGACAGATCGGGTTCGTCGATGAGCATCGCCGCGTCGGCCGGCGCCAGCCAGGCGCGCTGGCGGCGTTTGGCCTCCTGCCAGTCAGCAAGCTCTTCGGTCACTTCAAGCAGATAGACGATGACGTCGACGCGGACGAAGCGGTTGGCCAACCGTTTCCAGTAGGAATAGGTGCCGGCCGGCTCCCTCAGCGCCTTGCCGAGCACGCCGGCTTCCTCCTGCGCCTCGATGGTGGCTGCCTTGCGTCCACTCTTGCCTTTCATAGGCCAACCCTTGGGAACGATGAAGCGTCTCGTCGTTCTCGAAGTGACCAGCATGACTTCGAAATCACCGGTTGCGGTCAACCGAAAGGGGATCGCCGCGACCTGGCGGATTCGCTCGCCTTTCTTGGCCTTGCGCACGGCCTTTTTCTTGGTGGCTGCCATTCGTAAAAATCCAGTCGGTGCAGTGCCCCATAGCGTGATACGGCGCCTTTGCAAAACCCAAACTGCCGCAGGGGTACCCGAACGCCCCTATCATGTAAGTCGGCTAAATAAAAGGGTAGTCGGCCTGTCAGCGGCAGGTGCTCACGGCGGTGCTGCCGATTATCTGCGTCTGGCAGCTCGGCCTGACCTGCGGCACCACCGGCTGCGGCTGCTGGACGATCACGCGATCCTGGGCACGATATTGCTGTTGCTGCTGCTGAAATTGCTGCCGCTGAATCCTGTTTTGCAAGGTCTGCAGGTCATTCTGCTGGATCAGCGCGTTACTTTTGGCAGCGGGATTGAGCACCTGCGCGGAAGCGGGCAGGGCAAGGCCCGCCATGACCACCGCGACCAGCGAAGCCGATGCCAGAATCAACGGTCGTCTACGCGCGGACATGCGCCCATTCTGCGAAAAGATCTTGTTCATTCCCAATATATAGGGCGGCCTGTCGGCGATGTCATGGCCATGCATGGATCTCCCATAAATCAATCATACCGTCATCCGGTCCGTGACCGCAGATTGCCGTCATATGACGACTATGAAAGGCCGGAGGCTTTGGTCAGTGTCCCTTACGTAAGTTCTCGATCTAATCTGGCACAAGTTAACGTGGTCTAATTGAGCCAGAACTCCACAAGTGGGAATGCGGATACGCTGGCCTCGCTGCATCGAACCTTATTGCAGGATGCCGGCATATTGCGTGGGCTGACCATGGCGGGGGCACCAAACTCAAGGAGGGATTGAGAGCGCCTGCCTAAAGGGGGAAGTGCATGGCTTTGTTTTCAAAGCGTACTGTCGCGCGCTGGCCTTGTGGCTTGGCTGGCGGAGACCCAAACAAGTCGGGTCAGACCCGCGAGGTCCCGCAAGAGGGGTTATCCGGGCAGGTGGGCAAGCATCCTGCCGTTCTTCAAAGACGACTTGCCCTCCTGCTCGGCGCGACGGCGCTCGTCGGGCTCGTTTCGCTTCACGCTCAGTCCCCGGCCCATGCGCAACAATTGTCCATCAATACGGATGGGGCGCGGGGCGATGATGGTGACGACGGGATCGGTAGTGCCGACGCCGAGGGCGGCAAGTCGCCGACCGCGCCGGCCACGGGTACGAATAGTGTTGGCCGCACGACCTCTGGCGAGGCCGCGTTCGTGGGCAGCGCCCGGGGTGGGCGCGGCGGAGATGGCGGCTCGGCTGTCCATGCAACTGCCGTCCCGCCTTTTGTGGAGATCAAGGGCGGTAAAGGCGGCGACGGCGCGAAGGGCGGAACGGTCGATATAACAAACAAT
Source organism: Mesorhizobium sp. GW821-FHT04C10 (assembly GCF_059420305.1). Lineage (NCBI taxonomy): Bacteria > Pseudomonadati > Pseudomonadota > Alphaproteobacteria > Hyphomicrobiales > Phyllobacteriaceae > Mesorhizobium > Mesorhizobium sp. GW821-FHT04C10. Next base: position 2,136,591 of record NZ_JBWKTL010000001.1, read on the forward strand.
GCATCTGGAGCCCTCGAGACATCAGGAGACAATGCTCCCGGCATATCGGGTGACGCCAGCGGTGGCGATGGCGGTAACGGTGCATGGGCATTCGCCGTCGCGGTCGGCGGCAAGGGCGGTGTCGGCGGGCGGGGCGGCGATGGCGGAACGGCGACCGTCACCACCACGACCGAAAGCAACATCATCACGCATGGCAACAATTCGAACGGCATCACCGTCAATTCCAGCGGTGGGCGCGGCGGCAATGGCGGTTTGGGTGGTGCGATCGGTGCCGGCAAGGGCGGCAATGGCGGCAATGGCGGCAATGGCGGCGACGCAAAAGGCGATAATGCCGGCTCCATTTCGACGGATGGGACTTTCTCGAAGGGTATGCTTGTGCGTTCGGCGGGCGGCGTCGCCGGTGATGGCGCAAGTGGTTTCGGTATCGTCGGCGAGGGCGGCAACGGCGGTGTGCCGACAATCGGCGGCAATGCCGAGGGGATAAATTCGGGGACCATTACCACCCGGGGAGATTTTGCCAGCGGCATGGTCGTGCAGTCGGTTGGCGGCGGCGGCGGCGATGGCGGCGGCGGCCTCGGTCTGTTCGGCGGGGGTGGCGCGGGTACGAATGGCAATGACGGCCGGACGGCAACGGGTACCAATACCGGCAACATCACCACCAGCGGCCTAGGCGCCATTGGCATGCTGGTCGAGTCGGTTGGCGGCGGCGGCGGCGATGGCGGCGGCGCATTCGGTCTCGTTTCGATCGGTGGCAAGGCAAGTGGCGGCGGCCAGGGCGGTACGGCCACCGGCAATATTGGCGGCGTCATCAAGACCGGCGTCGATGGAAACGGCGGCGATGGCGCGCATGGCATCCTGATCCAGTCGGTCGGTGGCGGCGGCGGCAATGGCGGCTATGCCATCGGCGTAGCCCCCGCGATCTCGGTCGCCATCGGCGGCGGTGGCGGCACTGGCGGCAAGGGTGGCGTGGTCAACGTCAACCAAGCCGGCGCCGGTGTGACCGTTGAAACGAACGGCCGCTCCGCGAGCGGCATCATCGCACAGTCGGTTGGCGGCGGCGGCGGCAATGGCGGCGGCGCCGTTGCCATCGGCGGTTTGGTGGGCGTGTCGGTAGGCGGCTCGGGCAATGCCGCCGGTGACGGCGACAGCGTGAACTATAAAGTTGCGAACGCCAAGGTCACCACGCTCGGGGACGATTCCATTGGCGTGCTCGTGCAGTCGGTCGGCGGTGGCGGCGGCAATGGCGGTTTTGCGCTTTCCGGCTCTACAGCCGCGGCAGTGAGTGTCGGCGGCAGTGGCGGCGCTGCAGGCAAGGGCGGCGTCGTCGACGCGACGGTCGGCGGCAGCGTCAACACGTCCGGCGATCGCGCGACAGGCATCGTCGCCCAATCGATCGGCGGCGGCGGCGGCAATGGCGGCTTTTCCGGCGCTGCCAGCTTCGGCGCCAGTGTGGGTATCGGCGGCAACGGTGCAGGCGGCGGCGATGCCGATACCGTCACGTTGCGCACGGCCGAGGGCGCGATGCAATCGATCATCACGGACGGCGCGGATTCGGCTGGCCTGATCGTACAGTCGGTCGGCGGCGGTGGCGGCAATGGCGGCTTTGCCGGCACGTTGTCGGCGATTGCCGGCTTCGGCATGGGCGGAAAAGGTGGCGCTGCCGGCAAGGGGGTGGCGACGGAAGCCACTTATAACGGTTCGGTCGAGACTTTTCGCGAAAGGTCAGCCGGTATCATCGTGCAGTCGATCGGCGGCGGTGGCGGTAATGGCGGCGGCCAGTTCGGCCTGAGCGTCAATGCAAGCGTAGGCATCGGTGGTTCAGGTGCCGGGGGCGGCGAAGCCGGGACGGCAAAATTCTTCTCGACGACAGCACTCAATGTCACGACCCATCAGTCGGATTCGGCTGGCGTCATCGTGCAGTCGGTGGGCGGCGGCGGCGGCAATGGCGGCTTTTCGTTGAATGGCGCAGGTTTGGTGGCTGCAGTCAGCATTGGCGGCAAGGCCGGCACGGCCAGCGATGCCAAGGCGGTGACGGTCGGCATCCATTCAGGATTGATTCACACCTTGGGCGACCGCTCCACCGGCATCATCGCCCAGTCGATCGGTGGCGGTGGCGGCAATGGCGGCGGCACGGCCTCGGCCGGCCTCGGTGCCAACGTCACCATCGGTGGCAAGGGCGGCGGCGGCGGTGCGGGCTGGACCGTCGATGTCACCAATGGCGCGACAGTTCACACCGAAGGTGTCCAGTCTCACGGCATCCTGGCGCAATCGATCGGTGGCGGCGGCGGTTCAGGCGGCTTTGCCGTCTCGATTGGCGGGCCGTCCTTCTCGCTTGGCGGCGATGGCGCGTCGGGCGGTGGAAGCAAGAAGGTCTATGTCGAAAACACAGGCCAGATCAACACAGACAGGGATATGTCGATCGGCATCTTCGCGCAGTCGGTCGGCGGCTCGGGCGGTGATGGCGGGTTCGCGATGGCGGCCGGCGCCTTTGCCGCGGTAGGCATCGGGGGTAAAGGCGGGGCCGGCGGTGCCGCAGGCGAGGCAGAGGTCAAGAACACCACCAACATCACGACGAAGGGTTCTCTCTCTCACGGTATCCTGGCTCAATCGGTCGGCGGCGGCGGCGGCAATGGCGGATCTGTCGGAACGTTTGCTGTCGGTGTGTTCGGCGCTGCTTCCGTGGCGATCGGCGGCGGTGGCGGCGATGGCAATCTCAGCAACCAGGTCACGGTTACCCACAAAGGTGACATTCATGTCGGCGGCATGGGCTCGAAGGCCATCCTCGCGCAATCGGTAGGCGGCAGTGGCGGCAATGGTGGCTCGGCCTATTCAGGCGCGGTCAGCGCCGGTCTCTACGTGTCCGCCTCGGTCGGGGTTGCCGTGGGCGGCGAGGGCGGCAACGGAGGCAATGGCGGCAAGGTAACGGTTCGAGCCGATGGCAACCTGATTGCCGACACGGACGCAGCCGGTTCCGGCGGCATCGTCGCCCAGTCGATTGGCGGCGGCGGCGGTAATGGCGGCCGCGCCGCTACGATTTCGGGTGCAGCCAGCACCGGGGTCAGCGTTTCACTCGGTGTCACGGTTGGCGGCTGGGGTGGTGATGGTGGCAAGAGCGACCGCGTCATCGTCGACAGCGGCATGAATGGCGGCGGCAGCATCGTTACCAAAGGCGCCAACGCGATCGGCATCCTCGCACAATCGGTGGCGGGCAGCGGCGGCAATGGCGGCGATTCCTGGGGAGCCGCGGGCGGCTTCGGGGTCAATGCCAGTATCAATGCGACGGTCACCATCGGCGGCGGCGGTGGCAAGGGCAACATCAGTGGCGATGTGTCTGTTCACAACGCCATGACGATCAAAACGGGCGGCGACATGAGCGCTGCGATCGTTGCCCAGTCGATCGGCGGCGGCGGCGGTAATGGCGGGGCGACCAATGGCGCGACGGCCGATCTCGGCACGGAAAATGGCGTCAACGTCGCGGCCAATGTTGCTGTCGGTGGCGCGGGTGGCACAGGCAACAAATCCGGTGCCGTGGATGTCACGAACTCCGCCAATCTGACCACCGACGGCGATTATTCGTCCGCCATTGTTGCCCAATCGATCGGCGGCGGCGGCGGCATGGGCGGTGCAACAAACACGCAGGCATTTCATGTCGGCGGCACCGCCGGCACCAGCGTTACCGCAAATGTCAGCATCGGCGGCAGTGGCGGCGAAGGCAACGATGCCGCCTGCGCCGCGGATGCGGGCGGCAATGCCACTTGTTTCGACGGCAAGGTCGGTGTCGCGGTCGACAATTCGGGCGAGATCCGCACGAGCGGGTTCAACTCGGTCGGCATCCTCGCCATGTCCATCGGCGGTGGTGGCGGCGGTGGCGGCTCGGCTTCGACCAAAGAGGACATCGTCGGCAAAGGCGACGCCGGGGAAACCTCGGTTGGTATCGGCGCGGCGATCGCGCTCGGCGCCGGCGGCGCCGGCAACGGCGGCACGGTTTCGGTCACCAACCGCAATCTGATCATCACAGACGGCGCCGATTCCTATGGCATCAGCGCCAATTCGATCGGTGGTGGCGGCGGGGTCGGCGGATCGTCCAGCTCTGGCGTGCTCGGTACTTACGCTATCGGCGGCTCGCTCGGCGGCGCGGGCGGCAAGGGTGGCAATGGCAACCAGGTCGATGTCTCCAACTTGGCCGGCGCAACGATATGGACCAAGCAGGAGCGTTCAATCGGCATCTTCGCACAGTCGGTCGGCGGCGGCGGCGGCGCAGGTGGTGCCGGCGAAAGCAAGGGCAAGAGCGATGGCGGTGAAGTCGCGGTAAACCTGTCGCTTGGCGGCGCGGGTGACGTCGGCGGCAATGGCGGCAAAGTCAATGTCGAAAACGGCGGCATCATTCAAACGGACAAGGCCAATTCCCACGGTATCCTGGCGCAGTCGATCGGCGGCTCCGGCGGCGTCGGCGGCGCGTCGGGCACGTCATCCAACGATTCGAAGATCGCCATCACGCTGAGCCTCGGTGGCGCCGGCGGTGCCGGCGGTAGCAGCGACAAGGTTCACGTCCAGAACTTGAAGAGCGGCTCGATCCTGACACAGGACGACAACTCGCACGGTATCTTCGCACAGTCGGTGGGCGGCGGCGGCGGCGCGGGCGGCGCGGGCTCGACGGAGACCGGCAAGGCCGAGACGGCAGTCACCATGTATATCGGCGGCCAAGGCGGCAGCGGCAGCACCGGCGGCGAGGTCGAGGTCAACAACTCCGGCAGGATTGAAACGCTGGGCTATATCTCGCACGGCATCTTTGCCCAGTCGGTCGGCGGCGGCGGCGGCGCGTCGGGCGCCGCGACCGGCGCATCGGAAGCGGACATGACAATCGGTGGCGGCGCCAGCGTACCCAACGGGATTCCGATCCCGGTGATCGGCGGCCCCGACAACAAGGCCGATGGCGGCAAGGTCACCGTCACCAACGATGGTGAGATCATCACACACAAGGATGGCTCATACGGCATCTTCGCCCAGTCCATCGGCGGCGGCGGCGGTTATGGCGGAACGGTTTCGTCCGACTTCGCCGGGTCCGATTCCTTTGCCCTCAGCCTCGGCGGCAAGGGTGGCAATGGTGGTGATGGCGGCGATGTCAGGGTTGAGGTTTCCGGCTCGATCGAAACCTTTGGCGATCGCGCGCATGGTGTCGTGGCGCAGTCGGTCGGGGGCGGCGGCGGTGTGGGCGGCGACGCAAAAGGCAAAACCTCGAACGCGCTCGGCATCGGCGGCCTTGGCGGCAACGGGGGCGATGGCGGCGATGTGACCGTGATCCGCACCGGCACCATCACCACGCATGGTGTCGATGCGGTCGCCATCATCGCGCAGTCGGTCGGCGGCGGTGGCGGCATCGGCGGCGCCGGCTTCGGGCGCTTCGGGGCCACGGCGGATGGCGGAAGCGGCATCGACAACAACACCATCGGGTTCAACACGTTTGCAGGCGCCAAGGGCAATGGCGGCACGGTGACCATCGAGCAAGATGGCGCGATCGTCACTGATGGCGAGCGGGCACACGGCATCGTGGCCCAAGCGGTCGGCGGCGGCGGCGGTCTGGCCGGCACCCTCTCCACCGGCGCCGCCGGTTCCGGCGGTGGCATCGGCGACGCGGCGGCGGCGTCGGCAACGGCCATGAGCCAGGTCTGGGTGAAGGGTGCGAGTTCGTATGCGATGTTTGGACAGAGCGCGACCGGCGACGGTGATGCGCACGCGGTCGATCTGACCGCCGGAGACAGCCTGTTCGCGCAGGGCGCGGATTCGGTGGCCGTCTACGGTGAGAGCACGGCCAAGGGCGCAAAAGGCAACATCACCATAAACCTGAATGGCCAATACACGATCGGCGGCGCCGGTGCCGGCGTCGCGGCCATGCTCGTCGGCGGCGCGAGCAACACGCTGACCAACCACAGCCTGCTCTATGCGATGGGAGCGACGCCGACATTCGAGATTCAGGCTTCGCAGTTCCAGGCGTTCCAGACCTTCCTGCTGGCGCCAGGTCCGGTGGTGCCGACGAACGCAATCCTGGAATCCCTGCTCGACGACTTCAGCCCGCTGGCCATCACCGGCACTTCGGGTGACGACCATGTCGACAATTCGCCGCTGGGCGACACGCTCGGACGCGTCATCGGCAACATCGATCTCGGCGGCGGCAACAACAGCTTCCACAATTTCGCCGATGCCTCGATGGTCGGGCTCAAGACCATCAATCTCGCCGGCGGGATGTACACCAATGACGGGTTGTATACCAACCAGGGCATCGGCGTGGTTGCGAAGGTCGGCGTCGGCGGCGGATTCACCCAGGATGGTTCCGGCCGTTTCGTTACCGACATCGACCTCAACAGCCAGACCACTGATGCTCTCGCGTTGACAGGAGCAGGCAAGTTCGATGGCACCGCGCCGCTCAACTTCCTGTCCATCGACAAGCTGTTTACCGCCTATACGATAGCCACGGGCTCTTCCATGGCGGGGAATTCGCAGATCGTGGCAACGATGCCCGTGGACCATCCGGCGGCGGGCTTCAATTTCATATTCAAGGTCGAACACGGTACCGATCTGGTACTGACCACCGACAACCAGACCTTCCTGCAACTCGCGCACGATCCGCAGTCCGGCGTCAATGATCCGGGCGTGTACCAGATGGCGCAATATCTCGATGACGTCGAGGCGTCGTCCAGCCCGGACAATCCGATGGCGCGGCTGATCAATCTGGTGCGCTTCTTGCCGAGCAAAGCAGAGATTGGCGAGGCGTTGACCCGGCTGACGCCGCACTATGCCGTGCATACGTTCGACATGATCAATCGCGAAACCGACATGATGCTGGAGGCGGCGCGCGCGTGCACCGGCGTGCCAGCCTACAAGAACGCCGATGGCCGCTGCATCTGGGCGTCGATCAGCCCGCAAGCCGAATACAGCCGCGATGCGGGTGCTGGAACCACAAGCCGTGATGACGTCTTGAAGACGATGTCGCTTGGCGGCATCGGCGAGGTCGGCCAGAACTGGTCGCTCGGTGCCACGATCGGGCGTACAGAGTTCGATTCCAAGATCGGGTTCAACGGACAATTGCTCTCACAGACCACCGGTGAAGCCTGGCAGGCTTACGCGCTGGCCAAATACACCAACCATAACTATTTTGCCGACTTTGCGCTTGGCGGCGGAACTGGTTCGTTCAACGGCGAACGCGACACCCATATCGATCCGGCGTTCTTCATCCCCGGCGAGACTTTGGACGGGCACTATCTGGACGAGGAAATGCTGCCGGGCATCGGCAACAGCGTTACCTACACCCAGAAAACCGCCATGTTCGGCGGCTCGGCGCGGTTCGGCGCTACCCAGCAGATGGGTGCGTTCTACCTGCAGCCCACGCTGCAGTTCGACGCGCGCTGGCTGCGCGTTTCCGGAAAGGAAGAGGGCTCGGTCGCCGCCTTCAACTTCGACGGCAGTGCAAATACATACTATTCGGCGACACCCGCGCTCGAGATCGGTACCGATATCGCGCTCAGCGATATTGCCAGCCTTCGCCTCTACGGAAAGGCCGGGGTGGAGTTCTCCAACAAGGACTGGGAAATCGAAGGCGGTTTCGCGGCGGCGCAGAATCTGCCCGGCAACCCCGCATTGCACTTGACGGAAACGGTCGATTCGCCGCTCTATCGGGTTGGCGCCGGGCTTGAGCTGAATGGCGTCAATGGCGTCGGCATGTCCGTCAGGTACAACGGCGCCTTCGGCGAAATGGTGAAACAGAACGCAGTCAGCGCGTCTCTCAAGGTCAGCTTCTAGCTGGCCCGGGACCGAGCCGGGCGGGAGGGGTCTTGATGAGGAAATACGCGTATTTCGCGGCAGTGCTGAGTGCGGCCTGCATTGTCGGTCTGCCGGCCATGGCCGCGCAGACCAAGGGTGACAAGGTGGTGGCGAAGCCGCCCGCCGCCGATGCGCCGCAACTGCCGGGTGGTGCATCGGCCTTGTCCGAAACCCATGGCGACTGGACGGTCAATTGCCAGATATCGGGCACAGCCAAGGTCTGCAGCCTGTCGCATCAGCAGTTCAACAAGCAGAGCAACCAGCGGCTGCTGGCGATCGAGCTGTCGAGCAAGACCGGCGACGATGCGACCGGCACGCTCGCCCTGCCGTTTGGACTGGCGCTCGCCAAGGGTGTCACCCTGACAATCGACGACCAGAAGCTAGACGGCAGCCTGGCGTTCAACACCTGCCAGGTGGTCGGCTGCCTGGTGCCGGTGGCGTTCGACGCCAATATCACGCCGCTGCTCAAGAACGGCACCACGCTGAAGATCGACGCCTTCGCGGCCGATACCGGGCAAGCGGTGAGCTTTTCCATTCCGCTCAACGGCTTCAGCGGGGCGCTCGCCCGCACATCGGAACTCTTGTCAAACTGACGGCTCAGAGCGGTATCTGGTACGCGGCGTCCAACAGGCGCCGCGTATCTTATCCGTTGCGCGTCAAACGACTGTTGTTTTCAACCGCTCGGCAATGAGGGCGGCGAGCCGCGCCGCCACCTCGTCCTTGGTCATTTCGGGCCATTTCTCGACGCCGGCCTTCGACACGATCCGCACCCGGTTGCGATCGCCACCCATGACGCCGGAGGGGCCGATGCCGCTCTCGTGCGACACATCGTTGGCGACGATGAAATCGGCGCCTTTCTTCCTCAGCTTGGCCTCGGCGTTGCGCAGAAGATCCTGCGTCTCGGCGGCGAAGCCGACGACAAGGCCGGGCCGCTGGCTGTGATGACCGACGCCGGCAAGGATGTCTGGGTTCTCCACCATGCGCAGCACCGGGGGGCCTTCACCCGCCACCTTCTTGATCTTTTCGCCGGCCGAATTCTCGCTGCGCCAGTCGGCAACGGCGGCGACGAACACGGCGGCGTCGGCGGGCAGAAGCTGTTCGACGGCGTCGCGCATCTCTTGCGCCCGTTCGACATGGATGGTCTTCACGCCGGCTGGATCGGCAATGCTCACGGGACCGGAGACGAGGCGCACATCGGCGCCGAGCCTTGCCAATGCCGCGGCGATGGCGTGGCCCTGCTTGCCGGACGAACGGTTGGCGATATAGCGCACAGGGTCGATCGGCTCGTGTGTCGGGCCGGAGGTGACGATGATCTTGCGCCCCGCCAGCGGCCTGGGGCCGGCCTCGAGCAGCGCCTCGACCGCGGCGACGATCTCCAGCGGCTCGGCCATGCGGCCTTCGCCGGCCTCATGGCTCTCGGCCATCTCGCCTCTGGCCGGGCCAACGAAAGCGATGCCGTCCTTGACCAATGTCGCGCGGTTGCGGCGGGTGGCCGGATGCGCCCACATTCTGGGGTTCATCGCCGGCGCGATCAGCACCGGCTTGTCGGTGGCGAGAAGCACGGTCGAAGCCAGATCGTTGGCATGGCCGTTGGCGAGCTTGGCCATCAGGTCCGCGGTGGCGGGCGCGACCACCAGAAGGTCCGCCTCGCGCGACAGCCTGATATGGCCGACATCGTGTTCATCATTGCGGTCGAACAGTTCGGTGAAGACATGGTCGGCCGAGAGCGCGCCGGCGGACAGGGTGGTGACGAATTCCTGCGCCGCCGATGTCATCACCACCCGCACCGCCGCGCCGCGCTCGCGCAGCCGGCGGATCAGGTCGAGCGCCTTGTAGGCGGCAATGCCGCCGCCGATGATGAGCAGGATGCGCTTGCCGGACAAGGAACCACGCGGTGACGTCTTGCCGGAAGCCGCGATAGCCGCAGTCGCTTGCTGGTCTGAACCTGCCAGCGCACGCAGCGTCTGCTCGATCTGCTCGATGCGGTCCGCGTGCCCTGATCGGCCCTCGACCGCTGCCCGGATCATCAGCCGCGCCTGCTCTTCCATCGAGCAGCCATTCTCCGCCGCGAGCTGCCGCAGCAGATCCTTCACATTGTCGTCGAGGCTACGGATGGTGATGCTGGCCATGTGATTGCACTCTGCTCGACCTTGCTGAAGGCAACGATAGCAATGCAATCACGGTAGAGCAAGCCGCTGACAATCAGTCTAATTCGACTCTTCGCGATCCAATCGGACCTAAGCCATCGGCCACACGCCCCGAGACATCCTGCGTCAAATGGTGAAACGCATTGGGCTCGGTTTTTGCATACTTGTTGAAAAATTCGAGCAAAGTCGAAATTTCGCGAATTTCCGACAAGTTTCTATTAATCAACGTCTTGTTGTCTCGAAATGGATGCTGCATCACAAATTGCATCCTCTGCAAAGCATCTGGATATTTCGCTAGATAAAGATCCAGGAAGGTGTCTATCTCCTGTTCCGAGAAATGCTTGCCCATAGAGAGAGCCTATCGTTCAGCCTCAATGGCCGCTATTGCGCAAGATAAAACTAAAGAATCTTCCAGGCGATATAGACCAGCGTCAGCGCGATCACCCACAGCGCCACCCGGCCGGAGCGGCTGTAGCGCGCTTCGGCCTTGCCGATGGCGCGGGCGGTGGTCTCATCGAAGCGCAGGCCATGCTCGGCCATCAGGTCGATCTCGCGCGATAGCCGGTCGGTGCGCGCGGCAAGCTCGGGCGCCTGGCGGGCGAGCGTCAGCAGCGCCTTGGCGCCATCGCGCGCGTCGACCATCATGCCGCGTGGGCCAAGGTTGCCGGCGATCCAGCCGCCGACAACCGGCTCGGCCGTCTTCCACATGTTGAAGGCCGGGTCGAGCGTACGCGCCACGCCCTCGACCACCACCATGGTCTTCTGCAGCAGGATCAGTTCGGGCCGGGTCGCCATGTCGAAGAGTTCGGTCACCTCGAACAGAAGCGTCAGAAGCTTGGCCATCGAAATGGTCTCGGCAGGCTGGCCATGGATCGGCTCGCCAATGGCGCGAATCGCCTGCGCGAAAGCCGCGACATTGTGCTGGCGCGGCACGTAGCCGGCTTCGAAATGCACTTCGGCGACGCGCAGATAGTCGCGCGTGATGAAGCCGTAGAGGATTTCGGCGAGGAAGCGGCGCTCCTTCTTGCCGAGGCGCCCCGCAATGCCGAGATCGACGGCGACGATGGTGCCGTTGGCCTCGACGAACAAATTGCCGGGATGCATGTCGGCGTGGAAGAAGCCGTCGCGCAAAGTGTGGCGCAGGAACGACTGGATGAGGTTGGCGGCGATCGCCTTGAGGTCGTGGCCAGCGGCTTCGAGGCCTGCGATGTTGTTCATCTTGACGCCGTCGACCCATTCCATGGTCAGCACGTCGCGGCCGGTGCGTTCCCAGTCGACGGAGGGCACGCGAAAGCCCGGGTCGTCCTTCGTGTTCTCGCCAAGTTCGGAGAGTGCCGCCGCCTCGAGACGCAAATCCATCTCGATCTTGGTGGTCTGCGCCAGCGTCTCGGTGACCTCGACGGGCCGCAGCCGGCGCGAGGAGGGGATGTACTTCTCCTGCAGCCGGGCGGCGAGGAAATAGCTTTCGAGGTCTTGGAAGAAGCGGCGGCGCACGCCGGGCCGGATCACCTTCACCGCCACCTTGGTGGCAGTGCCGTCGTGGATGGTTTCGGCGGTATGGACCTGGGCGATGGAAGCGGCGGCGACCGGGTCGCCGAATTCAGCGTAGAGATCGCCCACCTTGCGCCCGAGCGAGGCCTGGATCGCCGCCACCGCCTCGGCCTTCGGGAAGGTGTGCATCTTGTCCTGCAACATGGCGAGGTCGAGTGCCATGTCGTTGCCGACGACGTCGGGCCGTGTCGCCAGGAACTGGCCGAGCTTGACATAGGAGGGCCCGAGCCTGACCACGGCCTTGGCCAAGCGGTCGCTGCGCTCATAGTCCAGAGCGCGGCGGCGGGTGAACAGCCGCGCCAGCCGCCAGCCGAATTTCGGCAGGCCGGACAGTTCCTCGCCCGGCAAGGCGGCGATAACACCCTCGCGCACCAGCACCCAGCCGGCGCGTGCGAGCCTGAAACCAGCCCCGACGCTGCTCATGGCTGCACCCTGGCCGGTCCTTGCGACCGGCACGAGCTATACCGAGGATGGGAAATGCGGTGCAGCCTCAAAGCTTCCAGCCCGAATGCAGTGCCGCGATGCCGCCGGAATAGTTGCGGAAGGAAACGCGATCGAAACCGGCGCGGGAAATCATCGCCGCGAAGTTCTGCTGGTTGGGGAATTTCGCGATCGATTCAACCAGATAGGCATAGGGTTCGCCGTCTCCGGTGACCATCTTGCCGATCTTGGGAATGGCGTTGAACGACCAGGCTTCGTAGGCCTTGTCGAGCAGCGGCATCTCGACCTCGGAAAATTCGAGGCACAGGAACCGGCCGCCGGGCCTCAGCACGCGGAACGCTTCGCTCAGCGCGACATCGATGCGCGGCACGTTGCGGATGCCGAAAGCGATGGTGTAGGCGTCGAATGTGGCATCGGCGAAGGGCAATTCCTCGGCATTGGCCTCGACGAAATCGGTGTTGCCGGACAAGCCCTTTTTCTGTGCCCGGTCGCGGCCGACGGCGAGCATCGAGCCGTTGATGTCGAGCACGGTCGCATGCGCGTTGCCATGGCTGGCATCGACGATGCGGAAGGCGATGTCGCCGGTGCCGCCGGCCACATCCAGGACCTTCCAGCCCGCGCGCTTCGGTGGATTGAGCCAGGTGACCATGGCGTCCTTCCACAGCCGGTGCAGGCCACCCGACATCAGGTCGTTCATCAGGTCGTAGCGGTTGGCGACCTTGTGGAAAACATCGTTGACCAGGGACTGCTTCTCGCCTTCCCCCACACGCTTGAAACCATAGGAGGTTTCCATGCCGCCCGCGGCCGTGGTTCTCTCAACTGACATTTTTTTGATCCGTCATAAAACCGGCGGGACCATAGCCGATCGATGCTGTGGGCGCTATTGTTTAAGGCGCGGTGTTCAGCCGCGCTTCCAGGTGGTGGGTTTTCAAGACCTGGACTGACCGACGGGATGTTTGAATGCCTTTGAAAGCGGAATTGCACTGCCACGTGGAAGGGGCAGCGGCGCCCGAACTCGTCATCCGGCAGGCGCAGAAATACGGCAAGGACACTTCGCCCTATATCCAGAACGGCTCCTTCGTTTGGCACGACTTTACCTCGTTTCTCGCCGCTTATGACTTTTCCGCCGACCTGTTCCGCACCGAGGAGGACTATGCGCGGCTGGCCGACCACTATCTGACCAGCCTTGCCCGCGACGGGGCGATCTACTCCGAAGTGTTCACTTCGCCGGACCATGCGACGAAAGCCGGGCTGTCGCCCAAGGCCTATACGGACGCGCTCGGCGAAGGCATGCTTCGCGCCAAGGCCAAGACCGGCATAGAGGGCCGCATGATCGTCACCGGCGTGCGCCATGTCGGCGTCGAGTCGATCGAACAGGCGGCGCGCTTCGCGGCGCGCTGCGGGCATCCGCTGGTCACCGGCTTCGGCGTCGCCGGCGACGAGCGCATGGGCGACATGGAGGACTATGTCAGGGCTTTCGAGATCGCCCGCGAGGCCGGGCTCGGCATCACCGTCCATGCCGGCGAACTGACGGGGTGGGAAACCGTGCAGGCGGCGCTCGACCATATCAAGCCCTCCCGTATCGGCCACGGCGTGCGTGCCATCGAGAATCCGGACCTTGTCCGGCGTATCGCCGACGAAGGCATCGTTCTGGAATGCTGCCCCGGCTCCAACATCGCGCTCAAGGTGTTCGACAGTTTTGCCGATCATCCGTTTCCCGCCCTGCAGGCGGCAGGCTGCAAGGTGACGCTGAACTCCGACGATCCGCCCTATTTCTGGACCTCGCTGAAGCGCGAATACGATATCGCGGCGGAGCATTTCTCGATGAACGAGAAGGCGCTGACAGCCGTCACAAGGACCGCCATCGAGGCCGCCTTCGTCGACAGAAAGACCAAGGCGGCACTTCTGGCCCGGCTGAACGGCGCGGCGCGCTGATTTCTTCCGACAAAGCTGTGGTCGGTGGCGGCCAAGCGGTTCCTTGGCCGGTCCATTGTCGCTAGGGTTCGGCCAGGTAGCTTGAAGCGCGACACGTCCGAAAGGATCCATGCGCGCGGTTTCGGGCGACACGCATCAGGAGAACATCATGAAGGGCGTCACCGTCGTCGACCACCCGCTTGTCCAGCACAAGCTGACCATCATGCGCAAGAAGGAGACTTCGACGGCCGGCTTCCGGCGGCTCTTGCGCGAGATATCGCTGCTGCTCGGCTACGAGGTCACGCGCAATCTCGAACTGACGACGACGACCATCGAAACGCCCATCGAGACCATGGAAGCGCCGACGCTGGAGGGCAAGAAACTGGTCTTCGCTTCGGTGCTGCGCGCCGGCAACGGCTTGCTGGAAGGCCTGCTGGACCTGGTGCCAGCGGCGCGCGTTGCCCATATCGGCCTTTATCGCGACCATGAGACGCTGGAGGCGGTCGAATATTTCTTCAAGGCGCCAAGCGATCTTGCCGACCGGCTGGTGATCGTGGTCGACCCGATGCTGGCGACTGCCAATTCGGCGATCGCGGCGATCGACAAGCTGAAAGGGCGCGGCGCCACCAACATCCGTTTCCTGTGCCTGCTGGCGGCACCCGAAGGCATCGAGCGCTTCACCAAGGCGCATCCGGACGTTCCGGTCTTCACCGCGTCCATCGACCGGCAGCTGAACGAGAAGGGCTACATCATGCCGGGTCTCGGTGACGCCGGCGATCGCATGTACGGGACGAAATAATACAGGCAAAGTTGGCTAGCAGGATTTACCAAGCGTTTACGCAAAGACATGGTTTCGCCGCGCGTTAAAGCGGCAAACACCATCCGGCGTTAAAGGATCGACCGTAACAAAGGCCGATCCATGCTGCGCAAGCTTCTCATCTTCAGCGTCTTTGCCGGTACGTCGGCATCGATCCCTGTCGTCTATCAATCGAATCCGCAGATTTTCGAAAACCTGCTGAAATCGACGGTGACGGCCAGGCCCGAGGCGCAGACGCAACCGGATGCCAATCTGGCGTCGGTTCCCGACAAGCCTGTGGCGCCGCTGCCGACCGGCCGCAAGGTCGTCGTTGCCGCGGACGGGCGCGGACACTTCTCGTCGACCTTCAAACTCAACGGCCGTCAGGTCGACGGCATGATCGACACCGGCGCGACATTGGTCGCGGTCAACACGTCGACGGCGCGCAGGATCGGGCTGTCGCTCAACCCGTCCGATTTCAGCCACGAGGTCAGCACCGCCAACGGCTCGATCAAGGCGGCCGTGGTGATGATCGATCGCCTGCAGATCGGCAGCATCAGCGTCGACGATGTGCAGGCCATCGTGCTCGACGACAAGGCGTTGCGCACCAACCTGATCGGCATGAGCTTCCTCAACCGGCTCGGCAAATACCAGGCCGAGAACGGCACTCTGCTGCTCGTCCAGTAGTCAGCCGCGCGGCAGGATCCGCCGGATGACGGTTTTGTCCGCCGGTGGTTTCGAAGTGCCGATGGCATAGGCCGAAACCACAGTCGCGGCGGCCGCCTCCGCGTCAGAGGGCGAGCGGGCGTGGACCAGCGCCAGGGCATCTCCGGCATGGACTTCCGCACCTATTGGCAGCAGCCTGGTGATGCCAACGCTGGGGTCGATCCTGTCGTCAGGCCTTGTGCGCCCGCCCCCCAGGCCAACCACCGCAAGGCCGATGTCGCGGGTGGCGATGCCGGTGACGAAGCCGTCCGCCGTTGCCTTGACCGCGAATTCCGTTGCCGGTTCCGGCAGATACTTTTCCGGCTTCTCGATGAAATCGGCGGGACCGCCGAGCACCGCCACCATGCGCGCGAAGGTGGCGGCGGCGCGGCCGCTGGTAAGTGTCTCCGTGGCGCGCCGCAGGCCATCCTGATTGGACGACACCAGTCCCGCCGACTGCAGCATTTCGGCGGCCAGCGCCAGCGTCACATCTTCCAGGCGCCGGTCGCGCAGACGGCCGGTCAGGAAGTCGACGGCGTTGCGGACTTCGACGGCATTGCCGGCCGCCGAGGCCAGTGGTTCGTTCATGCCGGTGATCAGCGCAGAAACCTTCAGCCCGGCGCCGCTGGCCACCTCTACGAGGCTGTTGGCGAGCGCGGTCGCGTCGCGCGACTTCTCCATGAAGGCGCCATTGCCGACCTTGACGTCGAGCACCAGCGAGCCCAGGCCGGCGGCCAGCTTCTTCGACAGGATCGAGGCGGTTATCAGCGGCACCGATTCCACGGTGCCGGTGACGTCGCGGATGGCATAGAGCCGGCGGTCGGCAGGCGCGAGATCGCCGGTCTGGCCGATGATGGCGCAGCCCGTTTCCAGCACCGCCCGGCGAAACAGCGCGATGTCGGGCTGGCTGACATAGCCTGATATCGCATCCATCTTGTCCAGCGTGCCGCCGGTATGGCCAAGGCCGCGGCCCGAGATCATCGGCACATAGGCGCCGCAGGCGGCGACGATCGGCGCCAGCATCAGCGAGACATTGTCGCCGACGCCGCCTGTCGAATGCTTGTCGGTGACAGGCCCCGGCAGGTCCGACCAGTCGAGCACGTTGCCGGAATCGCGCATGGCGAGCGTCAGCGCCACGGCCTCGTCGCGGTTCATGCCGTTGAAGAACACCGCCATGGCGAAAGCCGCAGCCTGGCCATCGGTGACGGCGCCCGATGTCACACCGTCGATGAAGGCGGCGATTTCACGAGCCGGCAGCCTCTGGCCGTCTCGCTTGTGGCGGATGATTTCCTGGGGAAGCATCAGCTCTCCAGCAGTCCGTCGCGGAACACGCGCTGCAGGACCGTTGCCAGCCGCGAGCCGCCAACCGGCGCCATATCCTTGGTCTCCTGGTGTGAAAGCTCGGCTCCAGTCATGCCGGCGGCCAGATTGGTGATGACCGAGCAGGCGGCGACGCGCAGCCCGAGGAAGCGGGCGAGAATGACTTCCGGCACGGTCGACATGCCGACGGCGTTGGCGCCCATGACGCGCGCCATGCGGATCTCGGCCGGCGTTTCGAAACACGGGCCGGAAAACCACATATAGACGCCCTTGTGCAATGCAGTGCCGGTCGCCTTGGCCGCGCGCTCGATGGCCTTGCGGATGCCGGCATCATAGGCTTCGGTCAAGCCGACAAAGCGGCGGTCGCTCGGCTCGCCGATCAGCGGGTTGGTGCCCGAGAAATTGATGTGGTCCGTGATCAGCATCACCGATCCCGGCGACATGTCGGGATCGACCGAACCGGCGGCATTGGTGAGGATCAGTTTCGTGATGCCGATGCCGGCGAGCACTTCCAGCACCGGGCGCATCGCCGCCGCGTTGCCATGCTCGTAGTAATGGGCGCGGCCGGACAGCATCAGCACCGGCGTGCCGGCAAACAGTCCCGCCACCACCTCGCCGGCATGGCCGCTGACGCCGCTCCTGGGAAAGCCAGGCAGGTCGGCATAGGACACGCGTACCGGATGCTCGATCCGGTCGACAAGCCCGCCGAGGCCCGAACCCAGCACCAGCGCCGTCGACGGCGCCAGCCCGTCCAGCCTTTCGATAAGATGGTCCACCGCCTTTTCGGTCATTGCAGCCAGCCCATCATTTCAAGATGTCGCCGCGAAAACCATAAGGCAGCATGTCGCCCATGGTCACGGTCTCGACGACGCCGGTATTGTCGCAGAGATAGAGTTTTGTGTCCGGCTGGCAGAATTCGGCCAGCCGCTGGCGGCAGCCGCCGCAAGGCGAGCATTTGGCCATGCGTTCGGCAAGGACGGCGATTTCGACGATCTTGCCGCCGCCAGCCATGATGTAGTGGCCAAGCGCTGTCGTCTCGGCGCACCAGCCCTCCGGGTAGGAGGCAACCTCGATGTTGGCGCCGGTGAAGACGCGTCCGTCCTCGGTGCGCAAGGCGGCACCCACCGGAAATTTCGAGTAGGGCGCATAGGCCTTGGCCATGGCGGTCCTGGCCGCTTCGAACAGATCATGCGACATCTCAGTTGTTCTCTCCGATGATCGTGTCCAAAACCCGGCGCATCCTTGCGCCGAGCCGTCGGCCCTTAAAGCGCGTCGCGTCGAAACGGATCCAGGCGACGCGCTTCAATTTTTTGTCTTGTGCATGTCGTTCTCCCAAAACCGAGGTCACTTTTGGGCGACATGCATTAGCGTTCCTTGACGTAGGGCACGCCGCCGGCGCGCGGCGGGATTGCCTTGCCGATGAAGCCGGCGAGCAGGATGACGGTGAGGATATAGGGCAGCGCCTGCATGAACTGCACGGGCACCTTGCCGATAATCGGCAGCGGCGAGCCCTGCAGGCGTATTGCCGCGGCATCGAGGAAGCCGAACAGCAGGCAGGCGAACATGGCGTTGACCGGTTTCCATTTGGCGAAGATCAGTGCTGCGAGCGCGATGTAGCCCTTGCCGGCGGTCATGTCCTTCACGAAGCCGCCATTCTGCACCATCGACAGATAGGCGCCGGCGACGCCGGTCAGGATGCCGGTGCAGATCAGCGCGCGATAGCGCAGCCAGGCGACCGAGATGCCGGCGGTGTCGACTGCGGCCGGGTTCTCGCCGACGGCGCGCAGCCTGAGGCCGAAGCGGGTGCGAAACAGCACCCACCAGGTGAACGGCACCATCGCGAAGGCGAAGTAGACGAGGATGGAATGACCAAGCACAAGCTCGGCGAACACCGGGCCGAAGCCGGGGATCCTGGCGAGCGCATCGAACAGCAGCGCCGGCAGGTAAAGGATGAGCCCGCGGATCGAAGCCAGGACATCGGCGAGGCTTGCGGTGCTGAAGCTGTAGGTGGACAGGAAGTTCGAGATCACATCAGCCGTTATCGATTCAAACCGTTCGCCCGGCTGCAGGGCCGGGGTGCGCCCGCCCTGCTGGAACCAGGCCTGGCCCAGGATGATGGTCGATCCGGCGGCGATGAAGTTGATGGCCACGCCGGAGACGATCTGGTTGCCGCGATGGGTGATGGAGGCGAAGCCGTGCACCATGGCGAAGGCGACCGAGATCAGGATGGCCATGCCAAGGCCGAGAAAGGCTGAGTGGAAGACCGAGGCCGCGGCGGCCCCGGCGAAGGCGCCGACCAGCATCTTGCCTTCCAGCCCGATGTCGAAGATGCCGGACCGCTCGGAGAACAGGCCGGCAAGGCAGGCGAGCAGCAGCGGCACCGAAAGGCGGATGGTGGAGTCGAGGACCTGGACGACAGCGTTGAGAAGATCCATCTCAGGCGCCCTTTCCCTTGACCGCTTCCATGCCGACCGACCGCGGACTGAACGAGGCGAACAGCGCCTGGATATAGGGCCTGAACATGTGTTCGAGCGCGCCGGCGAACAGGATCACCAAGCCTTGAATGATGACGATCATGTCGCGGCTGATGGCCGGCATCTCGAAGGCGAGTTCGGCGCCGCCCTGATAGAGCATGCCGAACAGGATCGCCGCCAGCACGATGCCGACCGGATGCAGGCGCCCCATCAGCGCCACGGCGATGCCGACGAAGCCGGCGCCGGAGACGAAGTCGATCGCGACATTGTGCTGGTCGCCCATCACCGGGTTGAGCGCCATCATGCCGGCCAGCGCGCCCGAGATCATCATCGCGGTGATGATGATGCGGGTTTCCGAGATGCCGGCATAGCGCGCCGCCTTGGGGCTGTGGCCATAGGTGCGCATCTCGTAGCCGAGCCTGGTGCGCCAGATCAGCAGCCAGACCAGGAAGGCCATGACCAGCGCCAGCAGGAAGGTGACGTTGAGCGGCGCCGAACGGATCTTGGCGCCGAACAGTTCGATGATCCAGTTGAGCTTCGGCAGTTCGGCGCCGGCGAGGAAGTTGCGGGTTTGCGGGGCTTGCGACCCGGCCGGCTTCAACGGCCCGACCAGCAGGTAGACCATGATCGAGGCGGCGATGAAATTGAACATGATGGTGGTGATGACGATGTGCGAGCCGCGCCTGGCCTGCAGATAGGCGGGGATCAGCGCCCACAAGGCGCCCACCAGCGCCGATGCGACGATGGCCAGCGGGAAGGTCAGCCACCAGGGCAGCACGCTGTCGAAGGACAGGCAGACGATGGCGATGCCGAGACCGGCAATGTAGGCCTGCCCCTCGGTGCCGATGTTGAACAGGCCGCAATGCGCCGCCACCGCCACCGAAAGCCCGGTGAAGATGAAGGTGGTGGCATAAAACAGGGTGAAGGCGATGCCTGTTCCCTTGCCGAAGGCGCCCTCGACCAGGATGACGGCGGCGCGGAATGGATTTTCGCCGACCAGAAGCACGACGAAACCGGCGACGATGAACGCCACCGACAGGTTGATCAGCGGGATCAGCCCATAGTCGGCCCAGGCCGGCAATTTGGCGTAAGGCGTGCTCAAAGGGCGGCCTCCTGGTGCTCGACACCCGCCATCAGCAGGCCAAGCTCGCCCTCGGTCGCCTCCGGACCGCGCTCGCCGACGATGCGGCCGGCAAACATCACCAGGATGCGGTCGGAGAGCGAGCGGATCTCGTCGAGCTCGACCGATACAACCAGCACTGCCTTGCCCTGGTCGCGCATGGCGATCAGGCGCTTGTGGATGAATTCGATGGCGCCGACATCGACGCCGCGCGTCGGCTGGCCGACGATCAGCACGCCGGGATCCTGTTCGATCTCCCGCGCCAGCACGATCTTCTGCTGGTTGCCGCCGGAGAAATTGGCGGTCTTCAGGCGCGGATTGCCCGGACGGATATCGTATTTCTCGATCTTGTCCCTGGCATCGGCCATTATGGCATCGACGTTGAGGAACGGCCCTTTGAGATAGCGGGGGTCGTCGTGATAGCCGAGGATCGAATTCTCGTGCTCCTCGAAGGCCAGCACCAGGCCGACATGGTGGCGATCCTCCGGCACGTGGGCCAGCCCCCGGTCGCGCAGTTCGCCGGGATCTGCCGCCCCCGTCAGGTCGATCGGCTTGCCGTCGAGCATGACCGAGCCGGAAACGGCACGCCTGATGCCGGAAATCGCCTCCAGCAGTTCGGATTGACCATTGCCGGCGACACCGGCAATGCCGACGATCTCGCCGGCGCGCACGTCGAAGGAGATGTCGTCGACCATGGTGACGCCGCGCGTATCCTTGACGGTCAGCTTCTCGACCGCGAGCTTGACGGCGCCGGCTTGCGCCTCGCCCTTCTCGACCCTCAAGAGCACGCGCCGCCCGACCATCAGTTCGGCCAGTTCCTCGGCGGTGGTCTTCTTCGTCTCCCTGGTCGCCACCATCGTGCCCTGGCGCATCACCGACACGGTATCGGTGATGGCCATGATCTCGCGCAGCTTGTGGGTGATCAGCACCACCGTCTTCCCCTGTTCCTTCAACTGCCTGAGGATGCGGAACAGGTGGTCGGCCTCGGCCGGCGTCAACACGCCCGTCGGCTCATCGAGGATCAGGATCTCGGCGCCGCGATAGAGTGCCTTGAGGATCTCGACGCGCTGCTGCAGGCCGACCGGCAGTTCCTCGATGATGGCGTCGGGATCGACCTCCAGCCCGTATTCGCGCTCCAGCCGCTCCAGTTCCGAACGCGCCTTGGCGATGCTGCTCTTGAGGAGAGCATCGTTCTCCGCGCCGAGGATGATGTTTTCCAGCACCGAGAAGTTGTCGACCAGCATGAAATGCTGGTGCACCATGCCGATGCCGAGCGCGATGGCGTCATTGGGTGTCTTGATCGAAGCCGGCTTGCCGCCGACATGGATCTCCCCGCTGTCGGCCTGGTAGAAGCCATAGAGGATCGACATCAGCGTCGACTTGCCGGCGCCGTTTTCGCCGACAATGCCGTGGATGGTGCCGCGCGCGATCTCCAGATTGATGTCGCGGTTGGCGCGAACCGCGCCAAAACTCTTGTTGATGCCAATCAGTTCGATTGCCGCTTGCACCATGCAGCCTTGTCCCACTCTTATTTTTTTATCGCTTGGTCAAAATGCCTAGCATGACGCTCCGCTCATGCCAATTGGCCCGAGCAGAGCCCACTCTCGACAAATCCCCGCGCGCTTGTCAATTTCGAACGTGGCCGACGCTCTCACATTCGCTAATATGGCGAAGCCGATTTGACACTTGTGGCGCAAGGCATCGCGGTACGAAACTGGGGACTTTGCATGACCATGCCCGCCGACCGGCTGACGACGCTGGAAATCCGCGCCGCCGAGCAGGAGAAGACCATCGAGGAATTGTCGGGCCAGATCGCCGAGCAGTGGACGGTGATCGAGCGCATGCAGCGCAAGCTTGACGCGCTGACCGAACGCTTCCTGGCGTTGGAGGAACAGGCGGCACCCGACGTGCCTGTGACCAAGCCGCCGCACTGGTAGGGGAGGGGGCGGGAGCCATGGCCAGTGAAAGCGATCGCATCGCACGGGCCGGCGACTATGTGCTCGGCCTGATGAACGATGCCGAGCGTGAACGGGCAGAGCGCGATCTGGAGATCGATCCTGCCTTCCGCGACGCGGTGGTGCGGCTTGCCGAACGCATGCATGTTTTCGACCGGGTCGAAAAACCCGCCTTGCCCGCCAATCATTGGACGCTGGTCACGCAACGCCTCGCCGAGTTGCCGCAGATGCGCAGTGTTGGGCTGGACGTGGACGGGTCGAAATCAACGCCGGTGATCCGCAGTCTGGAGCGCCGGCCTAACGGCATCGGCGTGCATTCGCTTGGCGGCCGGCGCGGCGCCGTCATCGCCGTCGTGCTGATCGCGGTCTTCGCGCTGGGCTACCTCGTGGGGGTTTGGTCGACGGGCAGTGCGTTCCTGCCTCGACCTCCAGGATAATCGCATAGGGCGCTCCCTGGCGCTGTGCTATGCCACTGGCCTGCCCCAACCTCCAGCCCCCAAAAACAAAACCGCCGGGACAAGGCCCGGCGGTTCGCAAATTGGTGTCTGCCGATCAATACGGGCAGGCGTTGTCAGCCGTGTAGTCGTGCACCTGGATCTTGCCGGCGATGATGTCGGCCTTGGCCTTTTCGACGGCGGCCTTCATCTCGTCGGTCACCAGCGCCTTGTTGTTGTCGTCCATGGCATAATCGACGCCACCTTCCTTGAGGCCGAGGTTCTCGAGACCGCCCTTGAAGGTGCCGTTCTTACCGTCCATGAAGGCGGTGTAGACGGCAACGTCGACGCGCTTCATCATCGAGGTCAGCACCTTGCCGGGCTGCAGGCCGTTCTGGTTGGAATCGACGCCGATGCCGAGCTTGCCGGCATCAGCCGCCGCCTGCAGCACGCCGACGCCGGTGCCGCCGGCCGCGGCGTAGACCACGTCGGAGCCCTGGTCGATCTGCGTCTTGGCGATTTCACCGCCCTTGGCCGGATCGTTCCAGGCAGCCGGCGTGTCGCCGGTCATGTTCTGGATGACTTCGGTCGCGCCGGCCGCCTTGGCGCCGCCGACATAGCCGCATTCGAACTTGCGGATCAGCGGGATGTCCATGCCGCCGATGAAGGAGACCTTCTTGGACTTCGATGCCATCGCCGCCATGATGCCGACGAGGTAGGAACCTTCATTCTCCTTGAACACCAGCGAGCGGACATTGGGCAGGTCGACGGCATCGTCGATGATGGCGAAGTTGAGATCGGGATATTCGGCCGCGACCTTCTTCAGCGCGTCCTCCCAGGCGAAGCCGGCCATGACGATAGGGTTGTGGCCGTCCTCGGCGAAGCGGCGCAGCGCCTGCTCGCGCTGCGAGGCGTTGGACACCTCGAATTCGACATAGGGCGTGCCGGTCTCGGCCTTGAACTTCTCGGCGCCATGGTAGGCGGCCTCGTTGAAGGATTTGTCGAACTTGCCGCCCAGATCATAGAGGATGGCCGGCTGGACATCGGCGGCGAAAGCCGGAAGAACCATTGCGGTTGCGGCCAGGAGGCCGAGAACGATACGTTTCATGTGATCCACACCCTGTCGGTTATTTTTTCCGTTACGCCTCGCCTGCCCGCCCGGTTCTGCGGCAGGCATGCGACGTCAGCCAGGAGTGTATTTCCTCCCGCTCGGCGGCAATCTGGCACGGCCCGAAACAAAATTCACGCGGAATTTTGACCTTTTGGAAAAGCGTGCCACGGGCAGGCCGTGCAGCAGTCCGATCCTTGCGCGATCGAGCGGTTCATCGTTTCACGGATACGCCGAACCGCTCTAACTTCGTGTTTTGACGCAATTCCTGTTGGCAGAGCGCCATGCGCTTTGCCTGGGAACCGCTTCGCACTTTTCCTGGAATTGCCCTGGCCGTCAGGAGGCGGCGGCCGGCATGGCGCAGGCTATGCCGGTGCCCTTGAGGTTGCAGTAGCCGTGAGGGTTTTTCGCCAGATATTGCTGATGGTCGGCTTCGGCGAAGTAGAAGGCGGGCGCCGGTGCGATCTCGGTGGTGATACCGCCGTGGCCGGCACCCCGCAGCGAGGCCTGGTAGGCCTCGCGCGAAGCGCCCGCCGCCTGGAATTGCGCATCGCCCGATGTATAGATCGCGGAGCGGTAGGCGGTGCCGACATCATTGCCCTGGCGCATGCCTTGAGTCGGGTCGTGGCTTTCCCAGAACAGCCGCAGAAGGTCGGCATAGGAGACGGTTTCCGGGTCGAAGACGACCAGCACCACTTCGGCATGGCCGGTCAGACCGGTGCAGGTTTCCTGATAGGTCGGGTTGGGCGTGATGCCGCCGGCATAGCCGACGGCTGTGACCCAGACGCCTTCGGTCTGCCAAAACATGCGCTCCGCGCCCCAGAAGCAGCCGAGCCCGAACATCGCCGTCTCCAGCCCATCGGGATAGGGGCCCTTGAGCGGCCGTTTGGAAACAAAGTGCCTGGGCGCGGTCGCGATCGCCCTGGCGCGGCCGGGCAGCGCCTCGGACGGCTTCGGCAGATTGAGTTTCCGGTTCAGCATGTCGCTCAGAAAGAACATGCGCGGCCTTCCTTCCCTTGGCGGGGTGCAAGAAATCGATCAATTGGTGGCGAATTGGCCTGTGCGCCGCTGGCGCCTGTGGCCGATGGCGTAAAGCAGGAAGGCCAGCACCGCGAACACGGCAAAGCCGGGCTGGTTGAGCACCCAGGCGACGGCGCCATCCCACAGAAGCGGGCCGGCCTTGGCGCGGACAAAGGTTTCGAACGCCGCCCGCGTGTCCGGCGAGACGGCCAGCCAGCTGGCGTTGAGCGGGGTCAGCACCAGGGCCGAAGCCGCCACCGTGCGCGTCGTGTCGAGCACCGCCATGATGACGGAGACCGACAGCGCGATCATGGCGGCAAGACGAAAAATGAAGCGAAACATCAAGCTCTCCCCCGGCCGATCCCAGACGCTTTCCCTGGGATCTCCGGCACGTGTCCCGAACGAGAAATAGAATGCGCTGGACCTGCCCGCAACCGCGATACGCGAATTTGAAGGCTTGGGCCTTCCGCCCCTACGCCATCGGCTTGCGTCCGCGCCGGTGAACGAACCAGACTGCGAGAATACCGCCGCCGATCGCGCCGACCACCAGTCCGGCGAGGCCGATGAAGGCGGCGAAATAGCCGCAGCCGCCCTCGAAGCAGCTGACCTCGGCGACCTCGGCGATCACGGAACCGGCGAAGAAGCCGCCCAGGGCGCCGACAACGGCGCCGAGGATGATGCCGAGCAAGGCGGCGACAATCGAAACGAAAACCGGCGGCGCCTCGGTTTGCTGCTTGGCATAAACGGTCTCGGCGCCGGAGCCGCGGCGCAGCAGGTAGATGCACAGCAGGCCGATGCCGATCTCGATGGCGGTGATGCTCAGGCCCCTGGCGGAGAAGACGAAATCCGGCACGGTAAGCACATAGGCCTGCCTTGCCAGCAGCCACACGATGGTGGCGACCTGCCAGATGGTGAAATGGCGTGGGAAGCGCCCGGAGCGGCCAAAGGCGAGGCCGAGCAGATAAAGACCCCACAGGATGGTGATGACATTGGCGACGAGCCCGCCAAGGAGGAAATAGAAGATCTTGTCCGGCAGGCCGGAATTTCCGACCAGCCACCAGGCCGACGCCAGGCCATAGACCGACCACGCCATGACGAAGATGAGCCAGCCCACGGGGACGTAGGACAGGTCGTTGCCCGCGCGCCCGGCCGGCATCTGTCCACTGCCCGGTTGCTCACCTGATGTCATGTCCGGACGATGCCCCCCGCAAAGCCTCAGCTTCACTCGACAGGCGGCCGGCGGCGAAGTCAAGCACGGCCGGCCTTGCTGGCTTGGCTGTGCACATCATTCGCGGCGCGGGCACCCCGAAAACGGGCGCGACAGCGGCCTTGCGAAACACCATGTGTCCGGCAAAGCGAATAGACTGCCGTTATGGCTTGGCATTCGGCGCGGGATCGACTAGATGAGCCCCGCGCCTGTTGCTTTGACGGCTCAGGTGCCGGGGAAGGATGTCCGCTGGTTGGGCGGCGTCCACGGCGCGGACATTCCGCACCGAAGCCCCAAGGGAGAGCATCTCCCCAACCCGCGCGGCGAAACCGGCCGGCGCGAAGGCAAGGACGGAGAGGTGGCCGAGTGGTTGAAGGCGCACGCCTGGAAAGTGTGTTTACGGGAGACCGTAACGCGGGTTCGAATCCCGCTCTCTCCGCCATTCCACAGGAACCGCAAGCCATAGCCGTCGAAGTAAACGGTGTTTCGCTTCACACCTAAAAATTCGAGCTTCGCTGTAAATGATCGGCACTGCGAGCGCGCCCTTTGGCAACCCCAGGCATTGCCTTCGGCGGGAAATTTGCGCCAACCGCGAAGAAGCCGCCGGCGGCAAGCATTAATGCGCAGCCAAAAAGCAAAAGGCCCGCCGGTCGGAGCCGGCGGGCCTTCAATGCTTTGCTTTAAGAGATCAACCAAGCGGCGGTGTGATTGAAGGACCCGATGCAGCAGTGACGGTCGAAAGGCGGTCGCGTTTCGTGAGCACGGGCTTTTCGTAGATTTTCTTCATTCCTAGAACCCCTTAGACGTTGGTGAAACTGCCTGCGCCGCTACCGCCGCCAAACGCTCACGTCTGGTCAGGATCGGCTTCTCGTAAATTTTCTTCATGGGAATCCCCCGGTTGTCCCTCAAGCCGGCAACGTGCCTTGCGCGAACCAAAATTGTCAACCCGGCGGATTTGAGGGTGCCCCGGGAAGCATGTCATTTCGGGCCAGATCATCCAGCAGCCGGATGACAGCCTTGGCGTCTTCCGACTTGCAGGAATAGTAATGCCAGGTGCCTTCGGCGCGGCATTCCACAATCCCGTGTTCAACAAGCACGCTGAGATGTTTTGAAAGGGTGGTCTGACTGCCGCCCACCCGGGAGACCAGATCGGTCACCGTTCTTTCCTGATCCACCAAATGAATAACTATCAACAGGCGCTTGTCCTGCGCCAGGACAGCAACCCACCGCGCCGCGACGCCCGCCTGCTTGCGCAGCGTAAGGCGTTTGGTCCGGCGCCACCGCAGAGCGGGGTTTGCCTTGATTTCCGCAAGTCTTTGCCTGACGTATGAGGCCATTTTTATGTCCCTGTCCGCAGCGGAGCAAAATCGTTGCCCCGGCTTCGCGAGTCAACAGGCGTCAAAAAGGCCCACTGCCGGATAGGTAATGGCAGCGGGCCAGGGTCCGAGTGCTGGGATCAACCAGCATAGGTCAACGAGCTGCCGCGGAGTTGGTTGCGACTACCACCGCAACCCAACAAGCCGAATCGGCTATTCCCCTTTCGGCATGCGGGCCTATGTCTCCAAGCAGTCCTATTCAGCCCGAGCGTCGTTCATGCCTGCTCCTCGTCGTTTAATAGAATACGCGGCAATCGTTGCGCTGATCGCGCTGGCGATATGGTTCGCGGTCCAGAATTGGCTCCGCGGTCAATTTGGGGATGCGCGTGGGCAATCTGACGGACCGGTTGATCAACGGCCAAGTGAGCGAGCCCGTTTGACAAGGCGATCAAGCCAGCGATCAAGCCTCGTTTCCGGCCGCGTTCGTTCGATTGCCGTCCTGTCTCCCTTGGCTGAAGCAGGCTTTGTGCAGACGATCAGGTCTGTGTATTCGCCAAGGATGCCGTGCGTGCGATCGGCGAAGCGATACACGCGAACATCAAATGCCGCCCACTCCGCGATGGCCAGATGCAGATCGTAGCCGTAGTCGACGGTCACGATCGAACCTTCGTTGCTAACCGGATTTCCGTGGATTTCCGGCTCCTTCAAATGCTCTCTCGTTCCATCCTCATGCTGGATGAACCTGCGTTCCCACGCGCTGGTCTGAGATTTCCGGACCGGAAAAGTACAGATGTAAATTCCACCGGGTCTCAGAGTTCTGAAGACCTCGGAAACTACCTTGTCCGGATGATACACGTGCTCCATCACGTCAAGCGTCACCGTGATATCAAAGCTGCAATCACCAAAAGTCAGATTTTCGAGATCCTCGTTGCGGACCCCCTTGTGCATCGAGCCAAATGGCTGATCCGGGAAGTACTGAGACGCAATGTAGTGTCGCGCGTCACGTTTCATGACCGCCGATATGCCCCTGCTTACGGGCGAAGACTCATGGATATGCAAGCCGCGCCAGTCGGGTCTCAGCTCGTTGAGGATGAGCGCCAGTGCTCGTTCCCGGGGGATTGATCCCTGCGGGCAGGATGTGCAGACCAACTCGTCACGCAGCCAGGCGCCCTTTGCCACAAATTCCGTATTTTTCTGGCAAATCGGGCAAAACCCGGAAATTTTCCAAGCCTGAAAGTCCCTCATGGTTGTCGATAGCCGATAGCTGGCGACATCTCAACCGGCTCCACCGTGTGCGTGGCCGGGCCAGGTGAGCGAGGTTTTGTATACGCCTGACTGGCGCGAACGGTGGCTGCCGAAAAGCGGCAAGCGGGCAATCGCCGTTTTCTCGACTGGCAACTCCTGGCCCGGAACCTCTTGGCCCTCCGCGCGTTTCACGGCGTCCCATTCGTGGACCAGCCCGGATATCTCTCCTGGCGCTGCGACAATCAGGAGCCCGCTTCATGCACGACAAGCTGTTTCACTCACCGGTCGCACTGACCGTCGGCCTCGGCTTCAAGCGCGAGATCGCCTCGTTGGCCGAAATGCACGACTTCCTGACCAATTGGACGACCTCGCGCCGCGGTCCCCTCCATCGCAATGCCGTCGAGGCGTGCGGCCTCGCGCTGGAAGGCTGCATCACCAGGGATGAGGCGCGCCATGCGCTCGTCGAATTCGCGAAAGCCGCCGGCATCCTCTGGCCGGAGATCGAGCCGGTCATCGTGGCGCGCGCCGTCGCGCGCGGCTATGGCGGCTACGCCGCCTGAGTTCGAGGCCACCGCCGTTGTGGTGGCCAATTCCGCATTGGCCATCATGGAAAGCCCGGCTTGGCCCTCCCAAGCCGGGCTTTCGCCTTTGCCGCGCGAAGATCGCAAAGATCACAGCTATTCATCGATAATGTTGCGCGGCGCCTTTGGGGCATCAACCTTTCGAATGTGCGTCCCGGCGCGTCGGCTTGGGCCTCGCCGGATCAGGCCCCGGCGCTGACTGCGCCGCAAGGCGCAATTCTCTCAGCCTGGCTGTCTTTGCCTCGCGAGCCGCGCGCTCGGCGTCAATCACGATCTGCGATTCACGCTTGGCGCGCTCGTCACGCTGGGTGTCGACCTTTGCACGGACCATGTGCTGCTACCTCCATCCCACGGGGCGTTGGTTCGGAACAATCGCCGCCTCCATCATGCGCCGGCTCCACATTGTGCAGCGTTGCGGCAAGGGTCGCGATTACAAATGATGGTCGGTAGACTTTTTGCCGCCGATGCCTGAAGCGAAGAGCTGTCAGTCACACCAACCGGACGAGACGACGAGCGACGCCTCGAAGATCTGGCGTCCGCCCTCGTCGCGGACCTTGACCGTGATGGCGGTGTGGTCGTTTTCGATGATCTCGTCGCGGACGATGTCAGGCAGGATGCGGATTGCCTCGCGCCGCATGCGCTCGCGCGTTTCGAAGACCTGGCCGTCATCATCCACCGTGAGACCGTCGCCATTGTAAAGGTCAAGATAATATCGAGGCATGATGGGCTGGACCTCAGACTGATGAAATGGCGAGATATTCAATCGACAATTCGCAGACTGGACAGTTGTTCCATCAGCGGCGGCATTTGCTGCGGAACAAGCAGCTCTAACAAATGTTAATGCCTATCAGCGGCCAAAGGCTTAGTGCATCCCGAGCCGCCTTTGCTCCCGACAGAACACATGGCGATGGCTTCCGAAGCCCTTTCGCGGGAGATTGCGGTGCTTGAATCCCTCTACCTCAACCTGGGCCAGCATGACGCGCTGTCAGACGCCGAGAAGGCGCTGCTGGCCGGCGCCATGACCTTCGAACGGCATTTCGCCATCGGCCAGGACATCGTCGCTTCCGGGTCGCGGCCGACCTATTCGACGCTGATCCTTGACGGGCTGGCGGCGCGCTACAAGGTGCTGGAGGATGGCGGCCGGCAGTTCACCTCGTTGCAGGTGCCCGGTGACTTCGTCGATCTCCACGCCTTCCTGCTGAAGACCATGGATCACGGCATCGTCGCTTTGTCGCCTTGCCATGTCATGTTCGCCGATCACGCCCGGCTTCGCACCATCACCGAGCAGGCGCCGCATCTCACACGGCTCTTATGGCTGGACACGCTGGTCGACGGCGCCATCCACCGCGAATGGATCGTCGCCATGGGGCGGCGCTCCAAGACCTCGCATCTGGCCCATCTCGTCTGTGAGCTTTTCGTGCGGCTGCAAGTGGTGCAACGGACCAACGGGATGAGCTTCCATCTGCCGCTCTCGCAAGCAGAGATGGCCGACGTGCTTGGCCTCTCGGTGGTGCACATGAACCGGGTCATCGGCGCCCTGCGAAAGGTCGGCGTTGTCAGTTGGGCGAACCACACGGTGACCATCCTCGACTGGCACCGGCTGCAGGAAATCGCCGAGTTCGATCCAACCTACCTCAGCATGATGCGTGAACCACGCTAAGGTATGTTGATGTCCAGGTGAGGCCGGCCTGCAAAGGATGGCTTTCCGCGCGGCCTGACCTGAATCTTGCACGCCTCAGGGCTGCCCCGATCTTTGCGGATCTATGCTGCTTCCGCCGCGACGTTGACCGCCGACTCCGCGATCTGCGTCAACGCTTCATCAGTCGCCTTCTCTTCCTTCAGCGTCGCTTCGAGCAGTGTCACGGCCTCGGTCAGGCCGAGTTCACCGGCCCACGTCCTCAGCGTGCCATAGCGTGAGATCTCATAGTGTTCGACCGCCTGCGCGGCGGCCAGCAGGCCGGCGTCGAGCGCGGGCGATCCCTTGTACTCCTCCATGATTTCGGCACCTTCCTCGGTGATGCCCATGATGGCCGCGCAGGTCTTGCCGACCGGCTTCTTGCCGATGACGCCGAAGACTTTCTCCAGCCTCGCAACATGGCCCTCGGTCTCGGTGCGGTGCTTTTCAAAGGCGGCCTTCAATTCGGCGCTTTGCGCGGCCTTGGCCATTTTCGGCAGCGTCGCCAATATCTTCTTTTCGGCGAAATAGATGTCCTTCAACGTGTCGTGAAAGAGGTCGTCGAGCATTTTCTGCTTTGCCATTGTCATCTCCTTTGGTGATCCCTCAAGGTCGACAATCTCCGGCCGCAAGATTCGTTCCCGCCGTTGCGAAGCGGAAAACCTTTATAAAATTCCTATTTCTTTCCGCCCTTGGCCGTCTCGAACCTTTATGGCGATCGGGTCCATATTCCCTATTGGAAAACGTCGAACGCTGTCACTGCTCGAAGTGCGGCGCGCCGTTTCACGTAATTGTCCGCCTGCATCCGGCAGGTGCGAAGTAAAAAGCGGAAGCAAGGAAGAAGCACAATGGACATCATTGTTGTCGGGATAGGGCTTTTGTTCTTCGCCCTGTCCTTGGTCTACGTCAAAGCCTGCGACAGAATTTGAGCTGAAGGATCGCATCATGCTTTTCGATTACATCCTCGGTGGCGGCGTGACCTTGTTCCTGCTCGCCTACCTGACCTATGCGCTCGTTCGTCCAGAACGCTTCTGAAGGCACGGAAAGCCACAGCCATGACACTCAACGGTTGGATACAGATCCTGGTCTTCTGCGGGATCATCGTTTTGCTGACGAAGCCGCTTGGCTTCTACATGCACCGCGTCTTCAACGGCGATCGCACACTGCTTTCGCCGATCTTCGGCCCGCTCGAGCGCGGACTTTACCGCGTTTGCGGAACCAGCGAACGCGAGGAGCAGCACTGGACCAGCTATGCGGTGGCCCTGCTGCTCTTCAACGTTGCAGGCTTCCTGGTGCTTTACCTCCTGCAGCGCCTGCAGGGCAGCCTGCCCTACAACCCGGCCGGCATGAGCGCGGTCGATCCGGCGCTTGCTTTCAACACCGCCGCCAGCTTCGTCACCAACACCAACTGGCAGAACTATGGCGGCGAAAGCACCATGTCCTATCTCGTGCAGATGGCGGGGCTGACCGTTCAGAATTTCGTTTCGGCGGCCACCGGCATCGCGATTGCGGTTGCGCTGATCCGTGGATTTGCCCGTGCCTCCGGCAAATCGATCGGCAATTTCTGGGTCGACATGACCCGCTGCACGCTCTACCTGCTCCTGCCGCTGTGCATCGTGCTGACGCTTGTCTATGTCTGGCTCGGCATGCCGCAGACGCTTGGGCCTTACGTCGACGCTACCACGCTGGAAGGCGCCAAGCAGACGATCGCTCTCGGCCCGGTCGCCTCCCAGGTCGCCATCAAGATGCTCGGCACCAATGGTGGCGGGTTCTTCAATGCCAATGCGGCGCATCCGTTCGAGAATCCCGACGCGATCTCCAATCTGATCCAGATGGTGACCATCTTCGCGCTGGGTGCCGCGCTGACCAACGTCTTTGGCCGCATGGTCGGCAACCAGCGCCAGGGCTGGGCGATCCTCGCCTCCATGGGCGCGCTGTTCATCGCCGGCGTCGCCGTCTGCTACTGGGCGGAGGCCGCGGGCAATCCGCTGGTCCATGCGCTGGGCATCGACGGCGGCAACATGGAAGGCAAGGAAACCCGCTTCGGCATCGCGCTCTCGGCGCTGTTCGCTGTCGTCACGACGGCCGCATCCTGCGGTGCGGTCAACGCCATGCATGACAGCTTCACCGCGCTTGGCGGCATGATCCCGCTCATCAACATGCAGCTCGGCGAAGTCATCGTCGGCGGCGTCGGCGCCGGCTTCTACGGCATCCTGATGTTCATCGTGGTCGCCGTCTTCGTTGCCGGCCTGATGGTCGGCCGCACGCCCGAATATCTCGGCAAGAAGATCGAGGCCAAGGAGGTCAAGATGGCGATGCTGGCCATACTGTGCCTGCCGCTGGCGATGCTGATCTTCACGGCTATCGCCGTTGTCCTGCCCAGCGCCGTGGCTTCGATGGCCAATGGCGGCCCGCACGGCTTCTCCGAAGTGCTCTATGCCTACACCTCGGCCGCGGCGAACAACGGTTCGGCCTTTGGCGGCCTCACCGGCAACACGCCCTGGTACAACATCACCATCGGCATCGGCATGCTGATGGGCCGCTTCTTGGTCATCATCCCCGCGCTTGCCATCGCCGGCGCGCTGGCGGCCAAGAAGACGGTGCCCGCCTCGGCCGGCACGTTCCCGACAGACGGTCCGCTGTTCGTCGGGCTGCTGGTCGGTGTCATCGTCATCGTCGGCGGCCTGACCTTCTTCCCGGCGCTCGCCGTCGGGCCGATCGTCGAGCACCTGGCGATGATCCACGGGCAGACCTTCTGAGGCGATCATGCCCTGGTTCAGCACCATGCGCCGCAGGACCCGGCGGCCAGCCGGCAATGAGGGGGAGGCGAAGCCTCCTCCCTTCCCGACCGTGTCCACATTCCTTGGCATTGCGGCGGTCATGATTGTGATCTGGCTGCTGGTCTACGGCCCACCCTTTTCGGCATCCAACCGACCGGTGCCGCCCACCAACACTGAAGCCGGAGCTTCAAAATGAGTCACACGAAATCGGCCAGCATCATGGATGCCGGCATTCTCTGGCCCGCCATTGGCGGTGCCTTCCGCAAGCTCGACCCGCGTACGCTGGCCCGCAACCCGGTGATGTTCGTCGTCGCCGTCGTCTCGGCGCTGACATCGGTGCTGTTCATCAGGGATCTCATCGTCGGCGGCGGCGATCTGCGCTTCACATTGCAGATCATCATCTGGCTGTGGTTCACGGTGCTGTTCGCCAATTTCGCCGAAGCCGTCGCCGAGGGGCGCGGCAAGGCTCAGGCGGATTCACTGCGCAAGGCGCGCACCGAGACCCAGGCTAAGCTTCTGGCCGGCGAAGACAGGACCAAGTTCAAGCTCGTGCCCGGCACCAGCCTGAAGGTCGGCGACATGGTCCTGGTCGAAGCTGGAGACATCATCCCGTCCGACGGCGAAGTGGTGGAAGGCGTCGCCTCGGTCAACGAGGCGGCGATCACCGGTGAGTCGGCCCCCGTCATCCGCGAATCCGGCGGCGACCGCTCGGCCGTCACCGGCGGCACGCAGGTGCTGTCCGACTGGATCCGCGTGCGCATCACCGCCGCCTCCGGCCACACCTTCCTCGACCGCATGATCTCGCTGGTCGAAGGTGCCGAACGCCAGAAGACGCCCAACGAAATCGCGCTCAACATCCTCTTGGTCGGCATGACGCTGATCTTCGTGCTGGCCACGGCGACGATCCCGAGCTTTGCCTCCTATTCGGGCGGCTATATCTCGGTGACCGTTCTGGTTGCCCTGTTCGTCACCCTGATCCCGACCACCATCGGAGCGCTGTTGTCGGCCATCGGCATCGCCGGCATGGACCGGCTGGTGCGCTTCAATGTGCTCGCCATGTCCGGCCGTGCCGTGGAGGCGGCCGGCGACGTCGACACGCTGTTGCTCGACAAGACCGGCACGATCACGCTCGGCAACCGCCAGGCGACGGAATTCCGTCCCGTCAAGGGTGTCACCGAGCAGGAACTGGCCGACGCCGCGCAGCTTGCCTCGCTCGCCGACGAGACGCCGGAAGGCCGTTCGATCGTCGTGCTGGCCAAGGAGAAATATGCCATCCGCGCCCGCGACATGGCGACTTTGCACGCCACCTTCGTGCCTTTCACGGCGCAGACCCGGATGAGCGGTGTCGACATCGATGGCTCCTCGGTGCGCAAGGGCGCGGTCGATTCCGTGCTCGCCCATGTCAACCAGTCGACGTCAGCCGGCCACGCGACGCGGCCGAACAGCGATACGGTCAGGGATCTGCAGGCAATCGCCGACGAGGTCGCCAAGTCCGGCGGCACGCCGCTGGCGGTCGAGCGGGACGGGCGCCTGCTCGGCATCGTGCACCTCAAGGACATCGTCAAGGGCGGCATACGCGAGCGTTTCGCCGAGCTGCGCAAGATGGGCATCCGCACGGTGATGATCACCGGCGACAACCCGATGACGGCGGCGGCAATCGCGGCGGAGGCCGGCGTCGACGATTTCCTTGCCCAGGCGACGCCCGAGGACAAGCTGAAGCTGATCCGCGACGAGCAGGCCAAGGGCAAGCTGGTTGCCATGTGCGGCGACGGCACCAACGACGCGCCGGCGCTGGCGCAGGCCGATGTCGGTGTCGCCATGAACACCGGCACGGTGGCGGCGCGAGAGGCCGGCAACATGGTCGACCTCGACAGCGATCCGACCAAGCTGATCGAGATCGTCGAGATCGGCAAGGCGCTGCTGATGACGCGCGGCTCGCTGACCACCTTCTCGATCGCCAACGACGTGGCCAAGTATTTCGCCATCATCCCGGCCATGTTCGCCGTCTTCTATGTCGCGCCCGGCCAGACAACCGGCCCGTTGCAGGCGCTCAACATCATGCATCTGGCGACGCCGCAGAGCGCCATCCTGTCCGCCATCATCTTCAACGCGCTGATCATCATCGCGCTGATCCCGCTGTCGCTGCGCGGCGTCAAATACCGGGCGATCGGTGCCGGCGCGCTGCTCAGCCGCAACCTTCTCGTCTACGGCCTCGGCGGCATCATCGTGCCGTTCGTCGGCATCAAGATAATCGACATGGCCGTCACGGCCCTTGGCCTTGCATAAGGATCATTCCGATGCTCAAGCAAATCAGACCCGCGATCATCATGATCGTCTTCTTCACCGTGCTGACCGGCCTGGTCTATCCCCTGGGCATGACCGGCATCGCCCAGGCGCTGTTCCCGCGTCAGGCCAATGGCAGCCTGATCGAGAAGGACGGCAAGGTCATCGGCTCCGAGCTGATCGGCCAGGTCTTCGCCAGCGACAAGTATTTCCATGGCAGGCCTTCGGCCGCCGGCAACGGCTATGATGCCGGCGCCTCCAGCGGTTCCAATCTCGGCCCGACCAATCCCAAGCTGATCGACCGCATCAAGGGCGACACCGAGAAGCTGAAGGCGGAGAATCCGAACCAACCCGTGCCGATGGACCTGGTGACGACGTCAGGCAGCGGCCTCGATCCGCAGATCAGCCCGCAGGCCGCCTATTTCCAGGTGCCGCGTGTGGCCAAGGCCAGGGGCCTCGACGAGGCCAAGGTCAAGGCGCTTGTCGACGGCCAGGTCGAGGCAAGGGAACTCGGCTTCATGGGAGAGCCGGCGGTCAATGTGCTGACGCTCAACATGGCGCTGGACGCCGCGAAATAAGTGATGGCCGGTGCCGGGGATCGACAGCATCCCCGGCGCCATTCATGATCGGTTCTTGATGCCGGAAGAAAGAAGCAGCGAAAACAGACCTTCCCCCGACGCGCTGCTCGAGCATGCCGAGCGGGAGGGGCGCGGCCGGCTGCGGATATTCCTCGGCGCCGCGCCCGGTGTCGGCAAGACCTACGAAATGCTGATGTCGGGCCGCGCCCGGCTGACCGACGGCATCGATGTGGTGATCGGCATCGTCGAGACGCATGGCCGCAGGGAAACCCAGGCCCTGGTCGAGGGGTATGAAGTCATCCCCCGCCGCAAGGTCGACTACAAGGGGCGCATCCTCGAGGAGATGGATATCGATGCCATCCTCGCCCGGCGCCCGGCGCTGGTTCTCGTCGACGAACTCGCCCACACCAACGCACCCGGCAGCCGTCACCCCAAGCGCTATCTCGACGTCCAGGAGATACTGGCGCGGGGCATCGACGTCTACACGACGCTCAACATCCAGCATGTCGAAAGCCTGAATGACGTCGTGGCGCAGATCACGCGAGTCAGGGTGCGTGAAACGGTTCCCGATTCCATCATCGACCAGGCCGATGACGTCGAAATCATCGATCTGACGCCCGACGACCTGATCAAGCGACTGGAGGAGGGCAAGGTCTATTTCCCCAACACCGCGCAGCGCGCCATCGAGAATTATTTCTCGTCAGGCAATCTGACGGCACTGCGGGAACTGGCGCTGCGCCGCACGGCCCAGCGTGTCGACGAGCAATTGCTCAATCACATGCAGTCCCATGCCATCCAGGGTCCCTGGGCCGCGGGCGAGAGGGTGCTCGTCTGCGTCGACGCAAGACCGGGCGGTGCGGCCCGCATTCGCTACGCACGCAGGCTGGCCGACCGGCTTCGTGCGCCATGGACGGCGCTTCATGTCGATACGCCACGCTCGGCTGGCATGTCCGAGGAAGACAAGGACCGGCTCGCCACGCTCCTGCGCCTTGCCGAACAACTCGGCGCCGAGGTGACGACCATTCCCGGCCAGAATGTCGCGCAGGACATTGTGCGCCATGCGACGGCGAACAATTTCACCCATATCGTGGTCGGCAGGCCGACGCGGTCGCGCTGGCGCGAGCTGATCGAGGGCTCGCTTACCTATGACCTGATCCGCAATGCCGGCGATATCAGCGTCCACGTCATTTCGGGTACCGAGCGGGACGCCGAGGCTAGTTCGAGAAGCGTCAGGGCGGCCGACGAGCAATGGCAATTCCAGATATGGCCCTATCTCAAGGCTACGGGGTTTGTCGCCGGCTCGCTGGCCTTCGCCGTCCTGCTCGACCAGTTTCTCGACGTTCGCAACCTCGCCATCATCTTCCTCATCGGGGTGCTGACATCGGCGGTGACCGGCGGTCTCTGGCCGGCTCTCTATGCCTGTGTCGTCAGCGCCCTTGCCTTCAACTATTTCTTCCTCGAGCCACGCTATACGCTCACGATCCGGGATCCGGAGAGCATTGTCGCGCTTGGCGTGTTCCTGGTCGTTGCCGTCATTGCCAGCAACCTGACGGCGCGCGTGCAGCGCCAGGCGGTCGCCGCCCGCTCGCGGGCGCGGGCGACGGAAGATATTTATCTCTTCTCCAAGAAGCTCGCCGGCGCCGGCACGCTCGACGATGTGCTGTGGGCCACCGCCTTCCAGATCGCTTCGATGCTGAAGCTGCGCGTGGTGTTGCTGCTGCCGGAAGACGGCTCGATTACCGTCAAGGCCGGCTATCCGCCCGACGATACGCTGGCCGAGGCCGACATCGCCGCAGCCCGCTGGGCCTGGGAGCACAACCGCGCCGCCGGGCGCGGCGCCGACACGCTGCCTGGCGCCAAGCGCCTCTACCTTCCCTTGCGCACGGGGCGCACCGCGATCGGTGTCGTTGGCCTCGACAACGACAAGCAGGGCCCGCTGCTGACGCCCGAGCAACAGCGCCTGCTCGACGCGCTGGCCGATCAGGCGGCGGTGGCGATCGAACGCATCCAGCTCGTCGCCGATGTCGACCGCGCCAAGCTCGCCGCGGAAGCCGACCGGTTGCGCTCGGCTTTGCTGACTTCGATTTCGCATGATCTGAAAACGCCGCTCTCGGCCATCATGGGAGCGGCCGGCACGCTCAAGGAATTCGCACCCGATCTGCCCGAGCAGGACCGGGTGGAGCTTCTGTCGACGGTGATCGACGAATCGGAGCGGCTGAACCGCTTCATCGCCAACCTGCTCGACATGACCAAGATCGAATCCGGTGCGATGGAGCCGAATTACGCCCTCCATTATGTCGGGGATATCGTCGGCACGGCGCTCAACCGCGCCCGCAAGATCACCAGCGAACACAAGATCGAGGTCGATATTCCATCCGATCTGCCGATGCTGAAGCTCGATCCCGTGCTGTTCGAACAGGTTCTGTTCAACCTTCTCGACAATGCGTCGAAATATTCCCCGCCCGGCTCGACGATCCGCGTGCAGGGATGGGCCGACAATGGGTCCGTCATCGTGCAGATCATGGATGAGGGACCAGGCATCCCGGCGCAGGACCTGGAACGCGTCTTTGACACTTTTTATCGGGTGCGCAAGGGTGACCAGGTGCGCGCCGGCACCGGGCTTGGTCTGTCGATCTGCCGTGGCTTCGTCGAATCGATGGGTGGCACGATCTCGGCCGCCAACCGGACCGACCGCCCCGGTGCTGCTTTCACCATCAGGATGCCGGTGCCGGCGGAAATGCCCGATGCCGACAATCGTGGCGAAGAGACCAGCGTGGATCAGCCGTGATGACCAACTCGAATGTCAGGATACTGGTTGTCGATGACGAGCCGCCGATCCGCAAGCTGCTGCGGGTCGGGCTTGGCAGCCAGGGCTATTCGGTCAGCGAGGCGCCGAACGCCAAGGTGGCGATCGAGCTGATGGAACAGGAAAAGCCGGACCTGGTGCTGCTCGACCTCGGCCTGCCCGGCATGGGGGGCCATGATCTCCTGCGCAAATGGCGTGACGAGGGCGTCGACATTCCCGTGGTCATCCTCTCCAGCCGCACCGATGAGGCCGGTATCGTCAACGCGCTGGAACTCGGCGCCGACGACTATGTCACCAAGCCATTCGGCATGAACGAACTGGTGGCGCGCATCCGCGTGGCGCTGCGGCACAAATTCCAGCAGCAGGGCGAGAAGCCGATTTTCCAGAGCGGTGACCTCAGCGTCGATCTGGTCAAGCGCATCGTCAAGGTCGAGGGCAAGGAGATAAAGCTCTCGCCGAAGGAATACGACATATTGCGCATCCTGGTGCAGCATGCCGGCAAGGTGCTGACCCACCACTTCATCCTGAAGCAGATCTGGGGGGACTCGACCGACGTGCAATATCTCAGGGTCTATGTCAGGCAGCTCAGGCAGAAGATCGAGAAGACCCCGGACCAGCCACGCTACATCACCAC
Source organism: Mesorhizobium sp. GW821-FHT04C10 (assembly GCF_059420305.1). Taxonomy (NCBI): domain Bacteria; kingdom Pseudomonadati; phylum Pseudomonadota; class Alphaproteobacteria; order Hyphomicrobiales; family Phyllobacteriaceae; genus Mesorhizobium; species Mesorhizobium sp. GW821-FHT04C10. The sequence continues at coordinate 2,176,496 of NZ_JBWKTL010000001.1, forward strand.
CGAAACCGGTGTCGGCTATCGTTTGCGGGTCGAGTAGGACAATCTCCTTCGATTGAACTCGGCGTCAGCCAATGGCTTCCAGCGGCCGGTTTGCCGTCGATGATGCCCGCAAGGCCGCCAGGCAGCCGAGAATGCCAAGCGGGACGAAGGCCAGAAAGAGCCAGCTCGCGACATTGGCCGCCGCGTCGTGGTTCAGCCCCTGCGAAAAGCCGCTGGCATTGGCGACGATGCCGGCGAGAGCGGCGCCCACGGCATAGCCGATACGCTGCATGGTCGGCACCGCGGCCGAGGCGATGGTCTGTTCGTCGTCCGGAGCGGAGGCGACGATGACGCGGGTCAGGAACGGCCAGGCGATGCCGAAGCCGCCGCCTTGCAGCAGGGCGCAGACCAGGATCAGCGGGATCGAGCCCAACGGTATCGTGTAGGCGAAGCCGGCGATGCCCGCCGCGATCATCAAGGCGCCGCACACAATGATCAGCCGCTCGCGCTGAGGCGGGGCGTTGGCGACAAGGATCGACAGGATCGACCAGGCGATAGATTCGGCAGCGATAATGTAGCCGGTGGTCAGCAGCGGAATGTCATGCAGGCTGGTCAAAAGCAGCGGTCCGTAGACGCCGAAGGAACAGGTCGCGATGGAAAAGGCGGCGACCATGGTCATGCCCGCGCCCACCGGCGTCCGCCACGAGAACAGCCGGGCCGGGAAAAGCCGTGAGCGCGGCTTCAGCGCGTCGACGTAGAAGAACAGCGCCAGGCCGGCCAGGCCCAGCACGATCAGCAGCGAGGAGCGCAGCAGCGCGATATCGACGCCGGCCGAGGCGATCAGCACCACGGCGACGGCAAGACAGCCAAGCGCAGCGAACGGGAAGGGAGGAGCCTTGCCCGCGCCGGCGATAGGTCGCTTCGCTTCCGGAGTGTTCAGAACGAGGAAGCTGGCCAGAGCCATGGCGGTGCCGCCGAAGGTGAAGACGCCGAAGGCCCAGCGCCACGACAGGAGCTCGGTCATGATCGCGCCCAGCAACGGGCCGCTGAAGGCGGCGACGCCCCAGATCGCCGACATGATGCCGAAAAGCTGCGGCCAGATGGCGCGTGAAAACAGCCGCTCGACCGAGACGAAGGCCAGCGATACAAGCGCGCCGCCGCCCAGCCCTTCGATCAGACGGCCGGCGAGGAACAGTTGCATGGAGGGAGAGGTGGCGCAGATCAGCGCGCCGGCCGCGTAGAGCAGGGCCGCGACCACCATGTTGGTGCGCAGCGCCACATAGCTCACCATGCGTCCGGCCGCGGCGCCGGCGACGATGGCGCCGAGTTCGTAGACCGCCAGCGACCAGCCGACGAGCTGTACGCCGGCCATTTCACCGACCATGGCCGGCATGACGGTCGCCACCATCGTCTCATTGGTAGCGTGCAGCAGGATGCCGAGGCTGATGAAGCAGAAGCGCGCCAGGTCGCCGCTCGCCCACAATGCGCGCCAGTCGACCCTGTTTGTGCTGATTTCAGTCATATCCACCCTATGCTTTGCATATCTCGATCGCGGCGTACGGCACCAGAAGCCAGCAAGGCTTTCCGGCAGGACCATGCGCGGCGATAGCGCCGTATCCAGGCGCTGCTCAGTCGGGGCAGGTTTGTAAGACCTCAACCACGGTTGAGTTCAAGCGGTTCGTTTCGGTGGATCATCGCAACGTTCGAGATTGGCCGAAGCCTCGCAACTTCGTCGTCACCCTAAACGCCAGGCTCAGAGACGCCACCATTCCTCAGAGTTGATGACGAAACGACAAGCGACCGCCCTTGACGCGATCAGTTCTCGATGCTGCGCAGTTGGAACTGGCTGACGCCGATGGCGAGATTGACGCCGGTCTGGGTCTGCAGGCTGAGTGGCTGGAGGGTGAAAGCCTGCGAAGAGCCGCCGACCAGAAGATTGGCGCCGGCTCCAACGGCCGCCGTGACCTCCGCGCTGGCGCCGATATAGTCGCCCGCCAGCGCACCGGGCGCGTAGATGTTCTTCAGCGGCGTCAGCACGAGCCATTGCATCACCGCCTGCTTGGTCGTGCCGATGTCGAGGCCGTATTTGTTGACGGCACCGAAATAGGCCTCAGGCGCGAAGGTCTTGTCGGCCGGAGTGAAGGTGCAGCTGAGGTCCTTGGACGAACCGAAGATGAAGCCGGTGCCGCCTGATATGGCGCATTCAAGGGTACCGAGTTCGATGCCGCGGTCCTGCGCCTGCGCTGGTGCCGCGCCAAGCACGAGTGCGATCACGGCAGCGGCGATGGCTGTCTTCGGCATGGCGTTCCCCGCGGTTCGGAACCGCTCTATCTTTTTTGACGCGATTCCAGACGGAAAACCGTTTCACACTTGTCCTGGAATTGCTCGAAAAATCAAACGGCGCGGAACCATCCTATATGGTTCCGCGCCGCAAGGTAGAGAGGAGCGAGTAGCTCCTTGCGATCACTTGAGCGAGTGGATCAGCTGAAGCGAGGTTACAGCCACGGCGAGGTTGACGCCGGTCTGCGCCTGGACGCTGAGCGGCTCCAGCATGAAGGCGCTGTCGAAGCCGCCGACCAGCAGATTGGCGCCGCCGCCGGTCACGACGCTCGCCTCGGCGTTGACGCCGTAATAGCTGCCGGCAAGGTCACCCGCGTCACGGTCGCGGGTTGCGGCCAGCACGGCCCAGACGAGCTGGCCCTGATGCGTCTGGCCGAGATCGACGCCGATCTTGGAGATGACGCCGGTATAAATCTCCGACGGTCCGTGATGGTGAGGACGGAAGACGCAGGACACGCCCTTGTTGGAGGCCACGATATAGGCGGTGCCGCCGTCGATGGTGCAGTCGAGCGTGCCGAGCTGCAGCCTGCCGGCGCTGGCCGGGGCGGCAGCGAACACGGTCGTTGCAAGGGCAGCGGCGCAGACGAGTTTCTTGATCATGGGAGGGTCCTTTCGCAAATCGCTTGGAAATAACGGCTTGAATGGCCAGACCGTTCCGCTGAAAACTTGGCGCGAACAAGGCAAGGGTTAACGGCCTGCCGCAGGGGTTAATGCACGGTTGCCGGATTGCGGGCGATCTTCAGCGCCGCGTGTCCTTTTGGACACGCGGGATGGCGCTGTAATATCGGGATCGACCGAAGCCGAGGTCAGCTGACGCGGGCGAGGCCATCCTTGGCCGGCTGATAGCTGGGGTCGAGGCGCACGGCCTCGCGATAGGACTTCGCCGCCTTGGCCTTGTCGCCGCGCCGCTCGTAGATCAGCGCCTGGTTGGCCCAGGCCTCGGCGTTCTTGCCGTCGAGCTTGATGGCCATGTTGAAGTCGGAGAAGGCATTGTCCTCGTCGCCCGTCGCCAGATAGGAGAGGCCACGGCCGTTGTAGGGCTCTGCCGCATCCGGCGCCAGCGAGATGGCGGTCGAGAAGTCCTCAATGGCGAATTTGTGCTGGCCCTGGCTCTGATAGATCAGGCCGCGATTGTGGTAGGCGCGGGCGTCCGTCGTATCGAGCTGGATCGCCTTCTGGAAGTCGCTGAAAGCATCCTGGGTCCGGCCCGCCTTGCGGTAGAGATTGCCGCGGCCGATATAGGCGGCATCATAATTGCCGTTGATCTGGATCGATCGGTTGTAGTCGGCGAGAGCGGCTTCCTGGTTGCCGAGGAAGCGCTGGATGAGAGCCCGGTTGGAATAGGCCTGGTAGAAATTCGGGTTGAGCTGGATGGCCTGGTTGAAGTCCTTGAGCGCCGCCTGGTACTGGCCGCCACGGCCATAGGCCGAACCGCGCACATTGTAGCCTTCCGGATCCTGGGGATTGCGCTGGATCACCGTCGACAGCGAGGAGATGTTCTCGCTCGATCCCTGCGCCTTGTCGATGTTGTTGAACTCGCCGGTCGGGCCCGATGTCTGGCAGCCGGCAAGCACCAGGGAAAGCAGGGCCGCTGTCAGGGCGAAACCACGCAATGCGGTCCCGCGCTCCACGCTTGTTGCGTTCATGTCTGCCCTGTCCTCACTTGCGCCGTCGTTCAGGTCCGGTTCCCCCCTCCGGGCCGGGTCACAATGTCATAAACTGTCAGAGCGTGATTTGTGCGCCCAGATGGTCGCGAGTCGCTCTAAACAAAAAGGTGGCGGCGATTCCGCATCGCGCCACCTCAGTATCCTTCGAAAAGGACGAAATATTGGCGATAATCAGCGCGGCGGACGCGCTGCACCGGCAGCGCCGCCGGCAGCCACCGGACGCGGCGTCATCGGCAGCAGGCCTTCGCGCTGGGCGCGCTTGCGGGCCAGCTTGCGGGCGCGGCGGACGGCCTCGGCCTTTTCGCGGGCGCGCTTCTCGGAAGGCTTCTCGTAGTGACCGCGCATCTTCATTTCGCGAAAAATGCCTTCGCGCTGCATCTTCTTCTTGAGCGCGCGAAGCGCCTGATCAACGTTATTGTCGCGGACGAGTACCTGCACGGGCAATCCTGTCTTTCGGGTTTGATATCATCAGGCAAGTGGCCATAGCCACTAGCCTCCGCGGCGGTCGACACCACGAATTGTGGCGGCTGATAGCAGAATCAGGCCGCGCTGTCCACAGTCGAAATGCAGGACGTCTGTCAAATTGCCACGGTAGCGCCGAGATAGGGCGCCGACTACGCCGTGGCCAGGTGCAGCCGCTCGAAATCCTCGAAGAATTCGCCGTAGTCGCAGGTGATCTCCTCGCCCGCGGCGATGTCGCGCGTCGCGGTCGCGCCGCCATACTGTGAAAAGTCGGTATTCGGCGTCGCCGAATGGTTCATGAAGCGGCCATTGTCGACCTCATAGACCATGAAACCCGGCCGATCAGGGCTCGGATAGGCGTAGCGATCGAGCAATTCCTTGAGAGGCTGCGGTGCGGCCTCGTATTTGTCCATCGGGATCAGCCGGTCGAAATCCGGGTCGAGCCGCCAGATCGAGGCGCCTTTCCGGATCGGTTCGGCGGCAAACATGCCGACGCCCTCGATTGCGCTCGCGGCCACATAGGTTCGGATCAGCATCATGGTTTCGGGACCCGTTTCGACAGGAGACGGAATCGCCAAATCGCGCGGAAAAAGCAAGACCGGCAAGCTGCGTCACTTGGACGAACAGGCCTGTTGGCGGCAAAAACCCTTCACGTCCGGTTGATCGACGGAAGCCACCGAACCGGCCAATGTCTCGACGCCCTCGCATGGGTCTTTTTCGTCGCGGCGCAAAACGGCAAGCGCCGTCGCAAACAGCGCAAGGGTGGAAGCGCTGTTTCGCTAGTGATACACCTCGCGCGCCGGGCCCAAGAAAAGCCCGGCTGCAATCCGCGAGATCTGTTGGCGCGAGGCTGGGACGTTGAAAAAATATTCGGTATTCGCCATCGCCCGCGAGGCCATGCGCGGCCACAAGGGCTGGGAGGAGCAATGGTCCTCGCCCGAGCCCAAGAAGGAATACGATGTCATCATCGTCGGCGCCGGCGGCCATGGCCTGGCCACCGCCTATTATCTCGCCACGGTGCACGGCATCACCAATGTCGCGGTTCTGGAAAAGGGCTGGCTCGGCGGCGGCAACACCGGCCGCAACACCACCATCATCCGCTCCAACTACCTCTATGACGAGAGCGCCGGCATCTACGACCATGCGCTGAAGCTGTGGGATGGGCTCTCCCAGGAGCTCAACTACAACGTCATGTATTCGGCGCGCGGCGTCATGATGCTGGCGCATAATGTGCACGACATCCAGGTGCTGAAGCGCCATGTCCATGCCAACCGGCTGAACGGCATCGACAATGAGTGGCTGACACCGGAGCAGGCGAAGGAATTCTGCCCGCCGCTCAACATCTCGAAGGACGCACGCTACCCGGTCGTCGGGGCTGCCCTGCAGCGCCGTGGCGGCACGGCGCGCCACGACGCCGTTGCCTGGGGCTATGCGCGCGGCGCCTCGGCGCGCGGCGTCCACATCATCCAGAATTGCGAGGTCACCGGCGTCAAGCGCGCGCCGAACGGCGCGGTCATGGGTGTCGACACGACGCGCGGCTTCATTGGCGCCAAGAAGGTCGGCGTGGTTGCCGCGGGCCATTCCTCGGTCATCATGAATATGGCCGGCGTGCGCATGCCGCTGGAAAGCTATCCGCTGCAGGCGCTGGTGTCGGAGCCGATCAAGCCGGTCGTGCCCTGCGTGGTGATGTCGAACACGGTGCACGCCTATATCTCGCAGTCCGACAAGGGCGAGCTGGTGATCGGCGCCGGCACCGACCAGTATGTCTCCTATTCGCAGACCGGCGGCCTGCACATTCTGCAGCACACGCTCGACGCCATCTGCGAAATGTTCCCGATCTTCACGCGCATGAAGATGCTGCGCTCCTGGGGCGGCATCGTCGACGTCACGCCCGACCGCTCGCCGATCCTGGCCAAGACCCCGGTACCGGGCCTCTATGTCAATTGTGGCTGGGGCACGGGCGGCTTCAAGGCAACACCCGGGTCGGGCCATGTCTTTGCCCACACGATCGCCAAGGACGATCCGCACCCGATCAATGCGCCCTTCACCATCGAGCGCTTCCGCACCGGCCGCCTGATCGACGAGGCGGCGGCAGCGGCGGTGGCGCACTGATGATGATGGCCGAAATGGCTGTCGCGATGCCGCTGATGCTGGCGGGGGAACAGGGCATGTTCCATTTGCCGTCGCCGGAAGAGGTGCGCACGCAGCCGATCAGCCGCGCCGGAAACGAGGCCAACTGGCCGTTTTCCGTTGACGACGGCATATTGGCCTGCGTGTGGAGCGGCGGCCAGAAGGTGGTGATGTTCGTGGAGAACAGGCCTGCCGATCTCGGCGAGGACGATCCATTCGAGCCACGCCGCGTCATCGTCACGACCGATCCGGTGCAACTCACCATCGGCAACATGGCGTATCGCGACCTGTTTCGTCCGGCCGCGAGTGTCGAGGAGCGCATCCGGCTCGTCGCGCCGTTTGCGGCAATGGGCCAGAAGCTTTGCGACCAACCCCCCGCCGCCCGCGTCGGCCACGGCGAATTGTAGGAACGAACAGAATGCTTCTCATCCGCTGCCCCTATTGCGAGGAAGAGCGCCCGGAACTCGAATTCCGCAACGCCGGCGAGGCGCATATAGCACGCTCAGCCAACATGGCCGGCGAGAGCGACGACGACTTCGAGAAATTCTTCTTCATCCGCTCGAACCCCAAGGGCATCATCTATGAACGCTGGCGGCACATGCATGGCTGCGCGCGCTTCTTCAACGCGGTGCGCGACACCGTCACCGACAAGTTCGTCATGACCTACAAGGCCGGCGAACCCAAACCCGCCAAGCTGCCCAAAAACTCCAACGAAGTGGTTGCCAAATGAGCGGCGCGTTCCGCATTCCGGGCGCCGGTCGCCTCAGCCAGGCCAAGACGGCGCGGTTCAGCTTCGACGGCCAGTCCCATACCGGCATCGAGGGTGATACGCTGGCGTCGGCACTGCTTGCCAATGGCGTGCATCTGGTCGGCCGCTCGTTCAAGTATCACCGCCCGCGCGGCTTCCTGTCGGCCGGCGCGGAAGAGCCCAACGCACTGGTGCAGATCGTGCGGGACGATGCGCGCAAGACGCCGAACGTGCGCGCCACCGTGCAGGAACTCTATGACGGGCTCGCCGCCAACTCGCAGAACCGCTGGCCGTCGCTGTCCTTCGACGTCGGCGCGGTCAACGACCTGGCGTCGCCGCTATTTTCGGCCGGCTTCTACTACAAGACCTTCATGTGGCCGAAAGCAGCCTGGAAGAGCCTTTACGAGCCCAAGATCCGCGAAGCCGCCGGCCTCGGTGTTTCTCCGGACAAGCCCGATCCCGACCATTATTCCTCGCGCTACGCGCATTGCGACGTGCTGGTGTTGGGCGGTGGTGCCGCCGGCATCGCGGCGGCATTGGCCGCGGCCGAAACCGGCGTGCGCGTCATCCTGGCCGACGAGCAAGCCGAGTTCGGCGGCAGCCTGCGTTTCGAGACCGGCGCGAAGATCGACGGACAGAACGGTTTTGCCTGGGCTCAAGCGGCGGTGGCGAAGCTCGCCGCCATGGACAATGTCCGCGTGCTCTCGCGCACGACGGCCTTTGGCTACTACGCGCAGAATTTCGTCGGCCTGGTCGAGCGCGTCAGCGATCACCTGAAAGCCCCCGGCCATGACCTGCCGCGCGAGCGGCTGTGGCAGATCCGTGCCAAGCGCGTCGTGCTGGCCTCCGGCGCCATCGAACGCCACATGGTGTTCGCCAACAATGACCGGCCGGGCATCATGCTGGCGGGCGCGGCGCGCATTTTCCTCAACCATTATGGCGTCGCGGTCGGCAGGGATGTCGGCGTCTACACCGCCAATGATTCAGCCTATGCGGCGGCGATCGACCTCAAGAAGGCCGGCGTCAACGTCGCGGCGATCGTCGATCTGCGCGACAATCCGACTGGACCGGTGATCGACGAGGCGCGGGCGCTTGGCATCGAGATCAATTTCGGCCGCGCCGTGATCCGCGCCGGCGGCAAATTGCGCGTGTCGTCGATGACGGTGCAGCCGAAGAATGGTGGCGGCGAGCGTACCATTCCCGTCGATGCGATCCTGATGTCGGCCGGCTGGACACCGTCGGTGCATCTGTTCTCGCAGTCGCGCGGCAAGGTTGCCTTCAACGACGAGACCAAGCGCTTCGTGCCCGGCACCTATGCGCAGGACTGCGTCTCGGTCGGCGCCTGCAATGGCACGGATGGGCTGGCTGCGACGGTGGACGAGGCCTATGCCGCCGGTGCTAAGGCGGCGAAGGATGCGGGTGCGAAGGATTCCAGCGTTAAGGCGGGCAAGGGCACCAAGCCGAAGGTCGATGCCTCGGAGAGCTGGTCGCGCGGCATGCTGGGTGCCGCACCCGGCGCCGGGCCGGACACGACGGTGAAGGCGTTCGTCGATTTCCAGAACGATGTCACCGCCAAGGACATACGCCAGGCGGTGCATGAAGGCATGCGCTCGATCGAGCACGTCAAGCGCTTCACCACCAATGGCATGGCCACCGATCAGGGCAAGACCTCCAACATGCATGGCCTGGCGATTGCCGCCGAGACGCTGGGCAAGCCGATCCCCGAAGTCGGCCTGACCACCTTCCGTGCGCCCTATACGCCGGTCACTTTCGGCGCGATCGTCAGCCATGCGCGCGGTCCGCTGTTCGATCCGACACGCAAGACGGCGACGCATCCGTGGGCCGAAGCGCAAGGCGCCGTGTTCGAGGATGTCGGCCAGTGGAAGCGCGCCTGGTATTTCCCCAAGGCGGGCGAGGACATGCATGCGGCGGTCGACCGCGAGTGCGTCGCGGTCCGCACGACGGCGGGCCTGTTCGACGCCTCGACGCTCGGCAAGATCGAGGTGGTCGGGCCGGATGCGGCGAAGTTCATGGAGCTGCTCTACACCAATCCGTGGGAGAAGCTGGAGCCCGGCCGTTGCCGCTACGGCATCATGCTGCGCGAGGACGGCTTCATCTATGATGACGGTGTCGTCGGCAGGCTGGCGCCGGACCGCTTCCATGTGACGACGACGACGGGCGGGGCGCCGCGCGTCATGAACCATATGGAAGACTATCTCCAGACCGAGTTCCCGCACTTGAATGTCTGGCTGACTTCGATCACCGAACAGTGGGCGGTCATCGCGGTGCAGGGTCCCAAGTCGCGCGACATCATCGCGCCGCTGGTCGAAGGCATCGACATGTCGGACGAGGCGCTGCCGCATATGTCAGTGCGCGAAGGCAGGATCTGCGGCGTGCCGACAAGGCTGTTTCGCATGTCGTTCACCGGCGAGCGCGGCTTCGAGGTCAACGTGCCGGCCGACTATGGCCAGGCCGTGTGGGAGGCGCTGTGGGCCGAGGGTCAGAAACATGGCGCTGCCGCCTACGGCACGGAGTCCATGCACGTTCTGCGCGCTGAGAAGGGCTACATCATCGTCGGCCAGGATACGGACGGTACGGTGACGCCAAACGATGCCGGTCTCGACTGGGCGGTCGGCAAGAAGAAGGCCGACTTCGTCGGCATCCGCGGCATGGCGCGGCCGGATCTGGTCGCCAAGGGGCGCAAGCAGCTGGTCGGCCTGAAAACCAAGGATCCCAAGGTGGTGCTGGAAGAGGGGGCGCAGATCGTCGAGGATCCCAAGCAGGCGATCCCGATGAAGATGATCGGCCATGTCACCTCCAGCTACTGGTCGCAGAATTGCGGCCGCTCGATCGCGCTGGCGCTGGTCGCCGGCGGTCGCGAACGCATGGGCGATACGCTCTACGTGCCGATGCCGAACGGGGTGATCGAAGTGGAGGTTACCGGCATGGTGTTCTTCGACGAGACGGGAGGCCGCCTCAATGGCTAAGGCTGCTGCAAAGAAGACGGCTGCGGCCGCATCGCCTTCGGTGGACCGCCGCCCGGCATTGGCCGGCCGCGCCACATCGGGGGCCGGCGTGAAGGTTGAAGTGCTGCCGCCGGCCGAGCGCATCTCGCTGCGCGCGCCGGAGGCATCGGTCGCCGCGCTTTCCAAGGCGCTTGGCCTGACCTTGCCAAAGAAGCCGAAAACTTCCGTCTCGAAGGGCGGACGCACCGCGCTGTGGCTCGGCCCTGACGAGTGGCTGGTGATCGACGAGGCTGGCAACGATCCACTCGCTGATTGCGCAGGGGTTGCCGCGCTGCATTCGGCGGTCGGCATCTCGCACCGCAACATCGCGATATCCGTCGCCGGCCCGGCGGCTGAAACCGCGATCAATTCGGGCTGCCCGCAGGATCTGTCGCTCGAAGCCTTCCCGGTCGGGGCGGCCTCGCGCACCATCCTGGGCAAGGCCGAGATCGTGCTGTTGCGCACCGCCGATGATGCCTTCCGGGTCGAGTGCTGGCGTTCCTTCTCGGACTATGTCTTTACTTTCCTCTCCGAGGGAGCCCGCGACGCGGCTGGCTGACCCCGGAACGTTTGCCGCCCGCGTCCGTTGTGCGGCGACAGCTCGAGGGAGAAACGCCGATGCCGTCGAAGTCCGCGCCGAAGTCGCCGCAGTCCAAAGCCAAGACCGCGGCGGTCCGTTCGCTCGAACACGAGCGGCGTGAGGCCGACGCCGAAGAGGAACTCGAGGAAGGCCTGGAGGATACTTTCCCGGCCAGCGATCCGGTGTCGATCACCAGTTCGGCTATCCCCGGCGCGCCCGCCAAGCCCGGCAAGGCCAAGACCGTGCCTGGCCGGAAAACCCGCAAGCCCTGATTTTCCGTAATTTTGGTCGCTAGGCATCTTCCCAAGGCCTCCGCAGATGCGATATTCAAAGCGCTTTGGAGAGGAATAATGCCGATAAAAGCTGTTGTCTGGGGCGAGAACGTCCATGAGCAGACCAATGCCGCCGTGCGCGACCTCTATCCACTGACCATGCATGGCACGATTGCCGCGGCGCTCAACCAGGACCAGGGCATCAAGGCGACCACCGCAACTCTGCAGGAACCCGAACACGGTTTGAGCGAGAAGCGCCTCGCCGCCACCGATGTGCTTTTATGGTGGGGGCATGCCGCGCATGGCGAGGTCAAGGACGAGATCGTCGAGCGGGTGCAGAAGCGGGTCTGGGAAGGGATGGGGCTGATCGTGCTGCATTCCGGCCACTACTCGAAGATCTTCAAGCGGCTGATGGGCACGCCCTGTTCGCTGAAATGGCGCGAGGCGGGCGAACGCGAGCGCGTCTGGGCGATCAACCGCAGCCACCCGATCGCGCAAGGCATCGGCGAATGCCTGGAGATCGGCGAAACGGAAATGTATGGCGAGCCGTTCGCGGTGCCGGAGCCGCTGGAGACGGTGTTCATCTCCTGGTACGAGGGCGGCGAGGTGTTCCGGTCCGGGCTGACCTACCAGCGCGGCGCGGGCCGCATCTTCTATTTCTCGCCCGGCCACGAGACCTATCCGATCTATCACAACGAGGGCGTGCAGCAGGTGCTGCGTAACGCCGTGCACTGGGCACACAATCCGGCGCCCGCATGGTCGGGCATCACCAATGCACCCAACGTGCCGACGGACAAGGCCAAGGAGAAGATCGTGCAGAAGGGCCTGCGCCTGCATGCCGATGGCGACAAGGGCCTCAACTGATGCATCGACTTCTTCTGCTCGGCACCGGCGGTATTGCCGGGCATCATGTCGAGGAGTTCGCAACGTTACCCGGTTGCATCATCGTCGCTTGCGTCGATCAGGTGCCGGGCCGCGCGGCTGCATTCGCGGCCGCCAACAAGATCGGCGACTTTTTCGAGAGCCTGGAGGCGGCGATCGCCTGGGGCGCGTTCGACGCCGCCATCAACGCGACGCCGGACGGTGTGCACAAGGCAACGACGCTGGCGCTGCTGGCCGCCGGCAAGCATGTCTTCTGCGAAAAGCCGCTGGCGCCCAACCATGCCGACGCGCTGGCGATGACGGAAGCCGCTGAAGCGGCCGGCGTCATCAACATGGTCAACCTGACCTATCGCAATTCGCCGGCGATCCAGGAAGCGCGGCGCATGGTGCAGGCCGGGAAGATCGGCGCGTTGCGCCATGTCGAGGCGAGCTACCGGCAGAGCTGGCTGGTCAGTAAATCCTGGGGTGACTGGCGGGTCGAGGACAAATGGCTGTGGCGCCTGTCGAGCCGGCATGGTTCGACCGGCGTGCTGGGCGATGTCGGCATCCACATCCTCGACTTCGCCACCTATGGCGCCGCCCAGGATATCGTGAGCCTGCATGCCGATCTGGTGACGTTTCCGAAGGCCGAAGGCGACCAGATCGGTGACTACGTGCTCGACGCCAATGACAGCGTGGCTATGACGGCGCGGCTGACGTCCGGCGCACTCGCCACGATCGTTGCGAGCCGCTACACGACGGGCCATGCCAATGATCTGTCGCTGGCGCTGCACGGCACCAACGGGGCCATCAAGGTCGAGACCGACGGCAAAGTATCGAGCCTGTCCGCGTGCCTTGGCGCGGATATCGACGAGCAGCGCTGGCGGACGCTGGCGCCGCCTGACGTCAAGCGCAACGCCCGGCGCTTCGCCGATGCGCTGGATAGCCGGCAGAACGGCGATCCGTCCTTCCGGCGCGCCGCCGACATGCAGAGGCTGATCGACGCCGCCTTCGAGAGTTCAGCTGCCAAGCTGCAGATTACAACAGGCTGACATGGCCGCCCGGCCGGCTTGCGCCGGCCAGGCGCGTTTCGGCGTAACTTTTTGTTTGGACGCAATTCCCAAGGGCAAGCGCTCCGCGCTTGTCCCGGGAAAACCGCTGCACACTTTTCCTGGAATTGCTCTTAGAACGCGCTAGGCACGATCCAGGGATTGATGCTGATGCCAAGGCGCGGGCCCTTGCCTTCGGCCTTGTTTTCCGTGGCGGCCTTCTTCTCGACCGAGCCGGTCGATGCGCAATCGAGCTTCACATTGGTCTTGGTGTCGACGCAGGTCGCGGCCGGCGGGTGCTTGACCGGCTGGGTGGCACCGGCGGCGAAGGCCGAGCCGGAAAGGGCCAGCACTGCGGCGAGGGTGAGGAGTGCCTTTTTCATCGTCAGTCTCCGATTTCGACGGTTGAATTTTTTGTCGTACATGTACGGTATTGCGTACAAATACGACCGCCGATCACGAAGTGCAAGTCAAGATCGTACGCGTACGATAAATTTATTGTTAACCAAGAATCTGCCCTCGGTTTGGTTCGAAAGGGTGGCGAGGAAGCGTGAAAACGAAGCAGATGTCGTTCAGCAGTTGACCGTTGCGTCGGTCAATGGCGGCACGTTCTGCGTGCTGAGTGCGGCCAGTTGGAAATCGCACATGCGTTTCACGAAAGCATGCGGGTCGCCGAAGGGATAGAAGGGAAAGGTGATCAGCAGCGAGATCGTGCCGTGGCCGACCGCCCACAGCATGGTGGCGATGGCGCGCGGATCGCCTTGCAATTTTCCGGCGGCGACGCAGGCTTCGACCCGCGTGATCAGCACCTTCATCGCCGGGTTGGCCTCGTGCATTTCTTGAAAACTCCGACCTTCCGGCGGCCTGGTCTTTTCGGTCATGAAAACGGTGCGGTATTCATTGGGATTGCCGAGCCCGAAGGCGGCATATTCGGTCATCACCGCCTGCAAGGCCTCGATCGGATCGTCGGACGGATGCTCCTCGATGCGGCGGGCAAGCGTTTCGAAGGCGTCCTCTGCCAGCGCGAACAGGATGTCCTGCTTGTCGGCGAAGTAGGAATAGACCGACATCGGCGCATAGCCGACCCGCTTGGCCAGCTTGCGAATGGTCAGGCCTTCATAGCCTTCTTCCTGGACAAGCTTGTGCGCGGCCTCGACCAGTTCGGAGCGCAGTTCGGCCTTTTGTTTTTCGCGGCGTGTCTGGACGCTCGGCGGCAAGATCCCGTGCCTCGTTGGGTTGGTGCGTGGCTAAATTATATACGCTGTACGGAAACGGACAAGGGCGTCGCAGGTTCCCAAACGGCAGGCGTCAGATGGCACCGACACCGCCGTCGACGGCGAGTGCATGGCCGGTCATGAACGAGTTGGCCGGGTCGGCGGCGAACAGGATGGCGGTGGTGATTTCGTCGACTTCGGCCACGCGCCGCATCGGTACGCCGCGTGTCAGCTCGGCCAGGGCTTCCGCCTCCGATGCGCCGGAGACGCGCACGAAACTGTCCACCATCGCCGTCCTTGTATGCGCCGGGCAGATGGCGTTGATGCGCAAGCCCTTGCTGGCATATTCGATTGCCGCCGAGCGGGTCAGGCCGACGACGCCATGCTTGGCGGCGGCGTAGATCGAGAGTTTCGGCGCGCCGGACAGGCCGGCGGCCGAGGCGATGTTGACGATGGCGCCGCCCCTGGCCGTAGACCTGAACTGTCGTTCCATCTGCGGGATCTGGTGCTTCATGGCGTAGAAGACGCCAAGCAGGTCGATCTCCAGCACGCGGCGAGCTTCGTCCGACGGCACCTGTGGCAGGCGCACGAAACTCTGGACGATGCCGGCATTGTTGACGGCGACATCCAGCCGGCCGAATTTCTCGACCGCCAGCCCGACCAGATCCTCGGACAGTTTTTCGTCCGTGATGTTGCCGGCCAGGATCGCCGTTTCGGACGGCAAGGTCGCGGCAAGATCGGCGAGCGCCCTTTCGTCGATGTCCGACAGCACTAGTCGGGCGCCTTCGGCGGCAAAGCCCTTGGCCGCACCACGGCCAAGCCCGCCGGCGGCACCCGTGATCAGCACCGTTGCTCCGTCAAAGCGGCCCATCATGGCTCCCCATCATCTCTGCTTGTCGATCAGTTCCGCGGCGAGACGCGAAAGCAGCTTCACCGCCTCGCCATAGGTCCTGGCCTTTTCGGGGTTGGAGGCATTGCCATCCAGCGCGCGCCTGTAGACGCCCTGGCAGATCGCCGCCAACCGGAAGAAAGAGAAAGCGAGGAAGAAGGTCCAGTTGCCGATGCCATCCAGCCCGCGCCGGCGGCAATAGGCGGCGACATAGGCCTCTTCGGAGGGTAGCCCGAGCGCGGCGCGGTCGATACCGCCCAGGCCGCGAAAGCCAGAAGCATGCGGCAGACGCCATTGCATGCATTGATAGGCGATGTCGGCGAAGGGATGGCCTGACGTCGACAGTTCCCAGTCGAGCACCGCCAGAACCCTTGGCTGGTCCGGCGCGAAGATCAGATTGTCCAGCCGGTAGTCGCCATGCACCAGAGAGACACGGCCGTCATCCGCGGGCATGTGCGTCTCCAGCCAGGCAATCAGCCGGTCCATGTCGGCAATGGTGCCGGTCTCCGAGGCACGATACTGGCTGGTCCAGCGTGCCAGCTGCCGTTCGAAATAATTGCCCGGCCGGCCGAAATCGGCGAGACCCACGGCCTCGACCTCGACATCGTGCAGGGCCGCGAGCGTGGAGTTCATGGCGTCGTAGATCGCGGCGCGCTCAT
Source organism: Mesorhizobium sp. GW821-FHT04C10 (assembly GCF_059420305.1). Lineage (NCBI taxonomy): Bacteria > Pseudomonadati > Pseudomonadota > Alphaproteobacteria > Hyphomicrobiales > Phyllobacteriaceae > Mesorhizobium > Mesorhizobium sp. GW821-FHT04C10. Next base: position 2,192,351 of record NZ_JBWKTL010000001.1, read on the forward strand.
CATTGTCGCGCGCTTCAGGCAGCGCCGGATCCCAGAAGATGCGGCCGTCGAGGAAATCCATGACGTAGAACATGCGACCGATCGGCGAGTCCTCCGCCGACAGATGCAGCATTTCGGGTACCGGCACGGCGGTGACGGCCAGCGCCTTCATCACGCGGAATTCGCGGTCGACCTGATGCGCCGATTTCAGCAATTGCCCGGGCGGCTTGGCACGCAGCACGTAGCGGCCGCTGGCCGCCGTCAGGAGATAGGTCGGATTGGACTGGCCGGATTTGAACTTTTCGATTGACGCGAGCCCGCAAAAGCCCGGGATTTCCGCCTCGAGATAAGGCGCAAGCGCTGCCTGGTCGAGCGCGTTGGCGTCGCTCATGCGGTCTCGGGCTGGCGTTCGATCAGGGTCAGCGTCAGCCAGCGAGCGGTCAGCGCCGGCTTCTTCGAGCCCTCGATCTCGATCGTCACGTCGTGCGCCGTCTGCACCCAACCCGAGGGTCTCACCTTGACATCGGCCAGCACGAAGCGGGTGCGTATGCGCGCGCCGGTCTTCACCGGGGCCAGGAAGCGCAGCGAATCGAAGCCATGGTTGACGCCCATCTTGCCGTTTTCCAGCGGCGGCATGGTCTCGAACGTCATCGCCGAAAGCAGCGACAGCGACAGGAAGCCATGCGCGATGGTGCCGCCGAACGGCGTTTCGCGCTTGGCCCGCTCGGGGTCGCAGTGGATGAACTGGTGGTCGTCGGTGGCGTCGGCGAACTGGTCGATCATGCGTTGCGTGACCACCCGCCACGGTGAGACGCCGACTTCCTTGCCGACACTGGCCAGAAGCACATCGAGACTGATTGGTTCCACGCTCATGTCCTCCAGTTCACCTCCGGCTTCTGCGGCCGGAAAATGTCATTCCTTGAACAAGGTCAATCCATGCTGCACCGACTGCCCGCCGTCGATCGGGAGGATGGCGCCGGTGACATAGCTGCCTGCACGGCTGCACAAATAGAGTGTTGCGCCGGCAATGTCATCCGGTGCGCCGATACGGCCGATCGGAACGTGGCCGCCGACATGGCTGGCCTGTTCATCCGTGCCGGTGGCGAAAGCCGTCATGCGGCTCTGGAAGGGGCCGGGGGCAAAGGCGTTGACGGTGATGCGGCGGGCGGCGAACTCGAGCGCGAGCGTACGCGTCAGGTGATGCACCGCGGCCTTGGACGCCGTGTAGGAATAGGCATCGTCGGCCAGCGGCTGCGTGCCCATCACCGAACCCAGATTGATCACCCGGGCCGGATCGCTATCGCTGGCGGCGGCTTCGAGCAGCGGCAGCAATTCGCGCGTCAGATGGAAGACCGCGGTGACATTGACGCCGAAAACCTTCGCCCATGCCGAATAAGGGAAACTCTCCAGCGGCGCGCCCCAGGAAACGCCGGCATTGTTGATCAGAATATCGAGTTTTCCGGTCCGCGCCTTGACCTCGGCGACGAGTGCGGCGATGCCGGCCTCACTTGAGACGTCGCCGGCAAAGCCATCGGCCCGGCCCGGCGCGCCAAGCCCGTTCAGTTCCGCGGCGACCTTGATGCAATCCTCGCCCTTGCGCGAAGCGATCATCACGTCGGCGCCGGCTCTCACCAACGCGGTTGCCGCCATGCGGCCGATGCCCGTTGCCGCGCCCGTTACCAGAGCCGTCTTGCCGGCCACAGAAAACAGCTCGTCGAGATAGGCCATTCCAATCCTCCAAGCTTCGCCTCGTCGTCGGGCAAAGAGTTCGCGTTGACAAGGCTATCCGAAGTACGGTCATCCTTGCCACGGGTAAAATGCCCGGCCTGCATGAAGGGTTAGCGACCGATGACGGAGATGAATCTCGGCATGACCGAGCGGCTGAAGCCGATCCACGCACGCGTCGCAGCCATGGTGCGCGACGAGATCATGCCACTCGACAAGGAATTCTTGGGCGAAGTGGGCAAGGCAGGCGACCGCTGGGTCTACAGCGCGCGCCAAAGCGAGATCCTCGAAGGGCTGAAGAAGACCGCAAGGGAGCGCGGCCTGTGGAATTTCTGGTTGACCGGCTCGGATCGCGGCTACGGTCTTTCCACTGTCGAATACGCCTATCTGGCCGAAGAGATGGGCAAGGCGCATTTGGGGGCCGAGACCTTCAACTGCTCGGCGCCCGACACCGGCAACATGGAAGTGCTGGAACGCTACGGTTCGGCCGACCATAAGAAAGCGTGGCTGGAACCGTTGCTCGAGGGCAAGATCCGCTCGGCCTATCTGATGACCGAACCGGACGTGGCGTCATCCGACGCCACCAACATTTCGATGCGCTGCGAGCGGCAGGGCGACGACTACGTCCTCAACGGCGAAAAGTGGTGGGCGTCAGGCGCCGGCGACCCGCGCTGCGCGATCTATATCGTCATGGTGCGGACCGGTGGTGACGAGGAACCGCAGCACCGCCGCCATTCGATGATCCTGGTGCCTTCGGATACAAAGGGCGTGACCAAGGTTCGCGCCATGCAGGTCTATGGGGACGATGATGCGCCCCATGGCCACATGCACCTTCGCTTCGACAATGTCCGGGTCCCGGCCTCGAACCTCATTCTTGGCGAGGGCAGGGGGTTCGAGATCGCGCAAGGACGGCTCGGCCCCGGCCGTATCCATCACTGCATGCGCGCCATCGGCCAGGCCGAGATGGCACTGGAGATGCTGTGCCAGCGTTCGGTGCGGCGCGAGGCCTTCGGCCAGCCCCTGGCGAAACTCGGCGCCAATTTCGACATCATCGCCGAATGCCGCATGGAAATCGAGATGGCCCGGCTGCTCTGCCTCAAGGCGGCGTGGATGATCGACCAGGGCGATGCGCGCGCGGCCGCCCCCTGGATCAGCCAGATCAAGGTCATCGCGCCGCGCGTCGCGCTGAGGATCACCGACGAGGCGGTGCAGATGTTCGGCGCGCAAGGCATCAGCCAGGACACGCCGCTGGCGCGCTCATGGACGCATCTGCGCACGCTGCGTCTCGCCGACGGCCCCGACGCCGTGCATCGCCGCCAGGTGGCGCGGACGGAGCTGAGGAAATACACGCAGGAGAAGATCTGAGCAGCTCGGCCGCTGTATTCGCGGATTTCGCCGACGAACAAGGAGTGTGACAATGACCATTCCCTCCGAAATGAAGGCGCTGCTACTGGTCGGTGACGGCTACACCAGGACACCGAGCGGCAGCGTGCTCGAGGCGATGGAACCCTATCTCGAGCCGGGTAGCATCGCGGTGCCGGCGCCCGGACCGAGCCAGGTGCTGATCAAGGTCAGCCTTGCCTCGATCAATCCATCAGACGTCGCCTTCATCAAGGGCCAGTACGGCCAGCCGCGTGCCAAGGGCCGGCCAGCCGGCTTCGAGGGGGTCGGCACTATCGTCGCCGGTGGCGACGAGCCTTATCCGAAAAGCCTCGTCGGCAAGCGCGTCGCCTTCGCCACCGGCCTCAGCAATTGGGGCTCGTGGGCCGAATATGCCGTCGCCGAGGCAGCGGCCTGCATTCCGCTGCTCGACACCGTGCGCGACGAGGACGGCGCGGCGATGATCGTCAATCCGCTCACCGCGATCGCCATGTTCGACATCGTCAAACAGGAGGGCGAAAAGGCCTTCGTCATGACAGCCGGCGCCAGCCAGCTCTGCAAGCTGATCATCGACCTCGCCAGGGAGGAAGGCTTCCGGCCCGTCGTCACCGTTCGCCGCGACGAGCAGATCGCGCTGTTGAAGGAGATCGGTGCTGCCCATGTGCTCAACGAGAAAGCGCCGGATTTCGAGGCCACGCTGCGCGAGGTGATGAAGGCCGAACAGCCGCGCATCTTCCTCGATGCGGTCACCGGGCCGCTGGCTTCCGCCATCTTCAATGCCATGCCGAAACGGGCGCGCTGGATCATCTATGGCCGGCTCGACACGGACGCCACCGTCATCCGCGAGCCCGGCCAACTGATCTTCCAGCACAAGCATATCGAAGGCTTCTGGCTGAGCGAATGGATGCGGCAATTCAAGGAGCGGCGCGCTCCCGCGATCCTGGAAGCGCAGAAGCGTTTTTCCGACGGGCGCTGGTCGACCGACGTCACGGCTGTCGTGCCGCTCGCCGAGGCAATCGCGCGGGTGCCAGCGGAACTCGCCAAGCCCAATGGCAAGGTGTTCATTCGGCCTTGATGCCGTTCGAAGGCGTGCGAAAGCGCGAAAAAGAAGGCTTTCTGAACACCTTTCCCAGCGAGATCGTTGCCATGCCCGACCATCCGCGACGTCCCGCGAAGTTGATGGCCGCGTCTTTCAGCCCCCTATGCCGTGCTGCTTTGTCCGTGATATGCCGCCGCCATCGAATGCCGGGACAGTGCTGGACTGAGCCTGTCCCGGATGTTGTTGGGGTGTCTTGATGACGATGTCCAAGCCGGTTTTCGACCGTTTGGGATTTGGCCTGTGGATCGGAGCGTTCCTGGTCGTTCTTGTCCTGGTCTTGTGGTCACCCCATACGCGGACGGTCTGGCAAGCCTATATAGACGGCAGCGAGGCGCTGCTGACCCGCCGGCCGCTCTACAATATCCAGTCCGAGATGGGATATCTCTATGCGCCGGCCTTTGCCGCGCTCTATGTTCCGGTGGTGAAGCTCGGCCCGCATCTGGGCGGCCTGGTGTGGCATACTATCGGTTTCGCGGCGCTGACCTTCGCCGCGATGCGGCAGGTGCGCAAACTCGGCGGCGGGGAATTGCCGTGGCTGCTTTCCTTCGGGCTGTTCCTTGCCCTGCCGATGGCGCTGGGTGCGATCCGTAACGGCCAGGCGACAATCCTTTTGACCGGTGCCTGCTGGCTTGTCACTTTGTCGGCGCTCGAAGGGCGGCGCGCCGAAACCTTCTTCTGGGCTTCGCTTGCCATCATAGCCAAGCCGACCGCGATCATCATGCTCTTGCTGGTGGGAGCCCTGCGTTTCCGGCTGATACCGGTGCTCGTGCTGGCGGTACTGTTCGTGCTCGCCTTACCCTACGCTTTCGCGCCCGCCGGCTATCTCAACGACCAATATCGTGCTTTCGCCGGGATGCTGACCGCGATGGCGGTCGACAACACCAGCCATTTTGTCCCCACCGACTTCACGGCGCCGTTCACCAAAATGGGGCTGCCCATCCCGGAATTCGGCGCCACGATCGTGCGCATCGTCATGGCCCTGTTTACGCTTTCAGCCGTCATCTGGTTTGACCGCAAGCTCGAACGCGGAACGGCTGGTCTCGCCATCTTCCTGACGGCGACGTTCTACATGTGCGTCTTCAACCCGCGCGTCGAGCCCAACACCTATGCCATGATCGCCGTGCCCGCCGGCCTCGCTATTGCCCTGTTGTGGCGCGAGGAACGAGGCGGCATGTTGGCCTCGGTGCTGTCCGTTATGCTGCTCCTGACAGGATTGACGGGCGTCGAGCGCCATATCCAGGATTTCACGTACCCCTGGTTCCGGCCGATCGCGGTCACCCTTATCGCCGGTTCCCTGATCTGGTGGTTTTGGGCGAGATCCGGTGACAAGGGGGCGCGAGACATGATGAGGCGAGACAAGGTGATGAATGAAAGGCCTGTCGCAAATGGCTGAGTCGCGGCCCGTTCTCGATATCGTGGCGCCGTTCCTCAATGAGGCGCAATCGGCATCGGCTTTTGCCGCATTGCTCGACAAGCTTGAAGCCGCGGTGGCGCAGCGTTTCGGCATGGAACTCCACAAGATCCTGGTCGACGACGGCAGTCGCGACGATGGCGCCGAGCGGTTTTCGCGGGCGCTGTCGGGTTCCTGGGAGATCGTGCGGCTCAGCCGCAATTTCGGCAAGGAGGTCGCGGTGCTCGCCGGCCTCGACCGGTCGCGCGGCGACATGGCGCTGGTCATGGACGCCGACCTCCAGCATTCGATGGACACCAGCCTGAAGATGATCGCAGAGCTGGTGGAGAACCCCGATATCGATGTGGTCTACGCGCAGAACGACCGCCGCGAGGCGAGCTGGCGGCGCAGCCAGCTGGCGCGGCTTTTCTACAGCCTGATCAACAGCAGCCAGCGTTTCGACATTCCCGAGAATGCGGGAGATTTTCGCGTCATGCGTGGTGCCGTGGTGCGCGCGCTGACGAGCCTGCGCGACAAGCGGCGCTTCAACAAGGGCCTGTTCGCCTGGGCCGGCTTCCGCCAGAAAGCCATACAATATTCGCCGGAGAACCGTGTCACCGGGACGTCGAAATGGAGTCGGCTCAACCTGATCGCCTTCTCGTTGGAAGGCTTTACCTCCTTTTCCGTCATTCCGTTGCGCATCATCAGCCTGAGTGGGATGCTGGCGGCGTTGGCGGGCCTCGTCTACGGAGCCAAGGTCTTCTTCGAGGTGATGTTCTACGGCATCGCCGTCCCCGGCTATCCCAGCCTTATGGTCGCCGTCGTCCTGCTGGGCGGCCTCAACCTCACCTTGCTTGGCCTGATTGGCGAATATGTCTGGGTCACGCTCTCGGAAAGCAAGGACCGGCCGGTCTATATCGTGCGCGATGTCATGCGCGGCGAGATGGCCCCCGACCGGCCGCCGGGCGCTTCCGGAACATGACGCGGCGCATCCGCCTGATCGCCGACGATTACGGCCTGGCGCCCGGCGTCTGCGCCGGGATTCTCGACCTGCTCGATCGCGGCCGCCTGACCGGCACCAGCTGCATGACCGGCTTTCCGGAATGGCCTGACGCGGCGGCGCGTATCAAGCCGCTGTGCGGCCGCGCGGCGGTCGGTCTGCACCTGACCCTTACCGACCAGCCGGCCATCACCGGCCGGTCGAGCCTGGCGCCGGAAGGCCGGCTGCCGCCGCTGCGTTCGCTGGCATTGCCGGTCCTGCGCGGCCGCGTCGACGCGTGGGACGTCCATGCCGAGCTCGATGCGCAGTACAACCGCTTCGTCGAGGCGTTGGGCCGCCAGCCTGACTTCATCGACGGGCACCAGCACGTGCATTTCCTGCCGGCCGTGCGCGCATGGCTGCGGGCACGTTTTTCCGAAGGCGCCAGACCGGCGTTGCGCGGTGCTCCGGCGATCGGCAAGGCCGCCGTGGCGCCTAAAGTCGCGGCAATCGCTGCCCTGGCCGCCGGCTTCAACCGGTCGATGGCGCGAGCCGGCTTCATCATTTTCGAGCCGCTCGCCGGCATCTACGACTGGCGGCAACCCGAGAGATTTGCCCCGGTTCTGCAAGCCGCCGTCGAAGCACTGCCGGAACGGGGCCTGTTCATGTGCCATCCCGGCCATGTCGACGAGACGCTGCGGGCACGCGACCCGATGCAAAGCGTGCGCGAGGTGGAATTCTCGGTCCTGGCTTCGGACGCTCTCGGCGCGAGCCTGGCCCGCGCCGGTGTCGAGATCATGGACGGCAAGGGATGAGCGGCGCGGAGCAGCCCCGCCGTTCGACCGGCAGCAAGATCGTGCGCTTTGCCATTGTCGGGCTGGCGAACACGGCCATCGACCTTGCCGGCTTTTTCCTGCTGCTCAAGCTGCATGTCCCGCCGCTGCCGGCCAATGTCGTCTCATGGTCCATCGCCGTCGTCTTCTCTTTCGTGGCCAATGGCTTCTGGTCGTTCGAGCGCAACCACGCCATCCGGCTGCATGACGCTTTCCTGCGTTTCGTCTCGCTTGGGGCGCTGATTTCGCTCGGCGTTTCCAGCCTGTCGATCGCACTCTTCGCCGGCATCGCCGGTGTGTGGCCGGCGAAGATCGGCGGCGTCATCGTGGCGGCAGTGCTGAATTTCCTCGCCGCGCGCTGGTCGATCGAAGGCCGGCTGCTGAAATAGCGGCCCTGTCTTGTCTGACGAAGCCACGAGCGGAAAACAGCCATCCCGCTTCCCGGACCTTGCCTACTCCGCCGGCTCCATATTGGTGTAGGCGGCTTCCTCGAGCTCACGCTTGAGGCGTGCCTCCTCATGGGTCTTTGGCGTGACGAAGCGGCCAAGCAGCAGGTAGGCGACGGGCGTCAGGAACAGCGTCGAGATGGTGGCCAGCCCCAACCCGCCGACGATCACCCAGCCGAGCGCCACGCGCGCCTCGGCACCGGCGCCGGCGGCCAGCACCAGCGGCACACCGCCAAGTATGGTGCAGATCATTGTCATCATCACCGGCCGCAAGCGAATGGTCGAAGCCTGCTCGATCGCTTCGCGCACGCCGAGCCCACGGTCGCGCAGCTGGTTGGCGAATTCGACGATCAGGATGCCGTTCTTGGCCATGACGCCGACCAGCAGCACCAGGCCGATCTGGCTGTAGGCGTTGAGGCTGGTGCCTGACAGCAGCAAGGCAAAGATCGCACAGGCGAGGCCGAGCGGCACCGTCGCCATGATGATGACGGCGCTGACGAAGCTTTCGAACTGCGCGGCCAGCACCAGAAGGATGATGACCAGCGCGAAGCCGAAGATGGTGACCATGGCGCTGTTGGTCTCGCCCAGCGTCGCGGCCTCGGCCAGCGGCAGGATACGGCTGCCCGCCGGCAGCAGCGGCGTGGCGATCTCCTCGGCGCGGGTCAGAGCGTCGCCAAGCGCGAAATTGCCCGAGAGGTTGGAGGTGATGGCCACCGATGGCTGCTGCTGCTCGCGCGACAGAGACGGCGGCACGGCGCGTTCGGTCAGCTTGGCGATGGTCGACATCGGCACGAAGCGGCCGTCGCCCGTCTTGAGGAAGACGTTTTCCAGATCGGTCGGATCGTTGATCGGGTTGGTGGTGGAGACCAGCTTCACGCCATAGCTGCGGTCGGCGATGTAGACATCGACGACATCATTGCCGTCGAGCATGGCCTGCATCGTGTTGGCGAGCCCCGTAATGTCGATGCCGAGATCGGAGGCGCGCTCGCGGTCGATGGCGACGGCCAGCTGCGGCTGCGTCGGATCGATCGACAGGCGCGGCGTCTGGAAGCGCGGGTCCTTCTGCATCTCGGCGATGATCTTGACCGCCGCGTCGCCGAGCGCCTTGCGGTCGTTGCCGACCAGCGCGAACTGCAGGCCGTTGCCGGCGCCGCGGATGCCAAGGCTGTTGGGCTGCACCGGGAAGATGCGCACGCTCGGCACCTGCTTGGTCAGCTGGCTGATCTCGGCCATGATCTCCTGCTGGCTGCGGCTGCGCTCGTTCCAAGGGGCAAGCGTCATCACCATGAAGCCGGAATTGTAGGAACCGTTCTGGCCGGCATTCTCGAAGGTTGAGCGTATCTCGCCGGAATCGCGCATCGGCTGGATCAGCTTCTCGATCTTCTGCATCTGCTGCGTCGTATAGTCGAGGCTGACGCCTTGAGGGGCATTGATGCGCAACAGCACCGCCGCGCGGTCCTCGGTCGGTGTCAGTTCCTGGCGGATGGTGCCGAACAAAGTGAAGGCGGTGCCGGCAAACAGCACAGCGACCAGAACCACGATCCAGGGCGCGTCGAGGCAGGCGTGCAGCGCGCGCTTGTAGGCGGCATTCAACGCGCCGCCGATACGGGCGCCGATGCCCTGGCCGCCTTCATGGTGGAGCGATGCGTTGGTCAGCATGCGCGAGGCGAGCATCGGGCAAAGCGTCAGCGCCACCACGCAGGACAGGAGCACCGACATGGCAAGCACGAAGCCGAATTCGCGGAACAGGCCGCCGGTCTGGCCCGGCAGGAACGAGATCGGCACGAAGACGGCAACCAGCGTCAACGTCGTGGCGACGACGGCGAAGAACACCTCCTGGGCGCCGAGCACGGCGGCGGCGCGTGGTCCCATGCCTTCGTTGCGCCGTCGCACGATATTTTCCAGAACGACGATGGCATCGTCGACGACAAGGCCCGTGGCCAGCACGAGGGCGAGCAGCGTCAGGATGTTGACCGAGAAGCCGGCCAGATAGATGGCGGCGATGGTGCCGATCATGGCGACCGGCATCGACAGGCCCGGGATCAGCGTCGCGCGCCAGTCGAGCAGGAAGACGTAGATGACGATCAGCACCATGGTGACCGACAGGCCAAGCGCGATCTCGACCTCGTGCACGGCGCCCTTGACGAAGACGGCGTCGTCGCTGGTGATCTTGATCGCCATGCCCTTGGGCAGGTTCTCCTGCAGCTTGGCGACGGCGGCCTGGACGCCGGTCGAAATATCAAGCGTGTTCGATTCCGCCTGGCGGATGATGCCGATACCGATGCCGGTCTTGCCATCGGAACGCAGCGTGGTCTGGCCGACATCGGGGCCGAGCGTGACAGTGGCGACATCGCGGATGCGCGTCGTGCCGCCGATGATGATGTTTTCGAATTCCTCGGGCGTGGTCACGTCGGCGGTGGTGCGGACGATCAGGTCCTGGTTGGTCGTGGTGATCGAACCGGCGGGCGAATCGAAAGCAACCGAGGCAAGGGCTGCCCTGAGATCGGCCACGGTGAAGCCGAGGCTGGCGAGCTTGTTCTGGTCGACGTCGATGCGGAAGATCTTGTCGCGGTCGCCATAGACCTGGACGTCGGCGACGCCAGGCACGGCGGCCAGTTCATCCTCGATCTGGTCCTGGACCACCACGGTCATGTCCTGGATCGACATGTTGTCCGAGGTCACCGCCAGGCGCATCACTGCATCGGAATTGGCATCGGCCTTGACGATGCGGGGCGGATCGGCCGTGTCCGGCATCTGGTTGGCGACGCGGCCAACGGCATCGCGCACGTCGGAGGCGGCGACATTGAGGTCGACACCATCGTTGAACTCGATGGTGACACGGCTCGAGCCGAAGGAGGAGGAAGAAGAGATCGACTTGACGCCGGAGACACGGGCGACGGCGCCCTCGATCGTGTCGGTCAGTTCGCGGTCGACGGTCTCGGCGGCCGCACCCTCGAAAGTGGTCGAAACGGTGACCACCGCGCGATCGACATCAGGCAATTCACGGATTTCGACGCCGTAAAAGGCCGCGAGACCGGCAACCGCGATAAGCACGTTGAGCACGAAGGCCATGACCGGCCTGCGAATGAACAGGGCGGTGAAGCCGGTATCGCTGGCGGCGTTGGCGGATCCGGTCATGAGCCTTCGGCGGTGTTGGCGGCGCGCTGTTCCTGGCCGGCGATGCGGACCTCACCGCCTTCGCTGACGCTCTGGGTGCCTTCGGTGACCACCATGTCGCCGCTGTCGATCTCCGCGTCGATCAGAACGGTCTCGGTGTTGCGCTGGATGATGCGCACCGGCACGCGTTTGGCTTTGCCGTCCTCGATCTGCCAGACATAGGCGCCGTCCGACCCCCACAGGATCGCCAGCGGGCTGACGGCCGGATAGGTCTCACCGGGGAATTTCATGGTGATGGAGAACGACATGCCGGCGCGCAGCGAATCGGCGGGATTGGCTATCTTGGCCTTGACCAGCAGCGTGCGGCTCTTCTCGTCGATGTGGTTGTCGATGGCCGAAACCGTGCCGGTATAGGCGTTGCTGGGATTGGCGATCGGCGTCGCGGTCAATTGAGCGCCGACCTTGACGGCGGCGGCGAAGCGCTCGGGCACCTGGAAATCCACCAGGATCGAGGAGCGGTCGTCGAGGGTGGCGATCGCCGACTGGTTGGTCACATAGTTGCCGGCCGATATCGGCAGGATGCCGACGGTGCCGGCGATCGGTGCCAGGATGGAGCGGCGCTGCAGCGCAAGCTCGGCATCCTGGAGCGCCAGCTTGGCATTCGACAAGGTCACCTCGGCGTCGGCCACCGCCACCGGGGTGGCGGCATTCGAGGCGCGCAGCGACTTGACGCGATCGAGCTTGGATTGCGCATCCTGCAAAGCGAGTTTCGCCCGGTTCTGGGCGATGACCTCGGTCTCGGAATCGAGCGTCGCGATGATCTGTCCCTTGTCGACATGGCTGCCGGACTCGACCAGCAGTTCGGCAAGGCGGCCGGAACTGTAGGGATTGACGGTCACCGAAGCGTTGGCGCGGCCGGTGCCGATCGCCTGCAGGCGATCGTTGATAACAGCCGAGGCGGCCGGCGATGCAACGATGGTGGCAATCTGGGCGCGGTTGCCCCCCGTCTGCCGGGAGCCACCTGCCGCCGTTTCTTTCGTTGGAGGTGTCGCGCCATAGGCCCAGTCGATGCCCCAGCGCGCCAGCACTTGCGGGGCGCTGGGGTAGAAGCGCGCCCACGCGGCCGCGGCGGCGACCACGATCACAAACGCAAGGACAATCTGTTTCCAGCTCGGCATCGATACTCCAGCGGCAAGAATCGTCTGCCGGTTCCAGGTGAAAGCGGATGCAGCGACGATACGGGCTGGCAGCGAAAACCGGCCACGCCACACCCGATATCACCGGTTTATGGCAATTATCACGCAATCGTGCACATTAAATCTCGGTAACGTGAAATCCGCGACGCCCGGTTGGAGCGGATGCCTAACGCAGGCCTTCCATCTCGCGGATGCGACGGGCACCGTCGGCTTCGAGCTGTCTTGTGACGGCGCCGATCAACGTTTCGGCGACGACGAAAAGTGCCGCCGAAGAATCCCATGCCGACGGCACGGCGGTTCGTCCGGCGATGACATGGCGGGCAAACCGGGCGATCGGCGACAGCCACTGATCGGTGAACAACACGATCTGGACGCCGCGCTGATGCGCCTTCTCGGCGAAGCGGACGAGACTGTCCTGGTAGCGCCTGATGTCGAAGATCACCAGCACGTCGCGCTTGCCCATGTCGATCAGCCGGTCGCGCCACATGCTCTCCTGGCCGGCGAGGTGAAAGACATCGGGCTGGATAACGGCAAGATGGGCGGCCATGTAACGCGCCAGCGGGTCGGTGAAGCGGCCGCCGATCAGAAATGTCTTGCCACGCCGATCGGCGAGCCGCGCCGCGATATCGGCAAGCTGCCTGTCGGAGAGGTGGCGGAAGGTCTCGCGCATATTGTCGAGCGTCGCTTCCAGCATCGGCGAGACAGTGCCGCCGCCGGGCGAGGGCGGGTTGAGGGTTCGTATCGCCGGCGATTGCAATTGCGCCGCCAGTTCGTCCTGCAGGGTCGACTGGAATTCCGGATAGTTCTGGAAGCCGAGCCGGGCCACGAAGCGCAGGATCGTCGGCGAGGAGACACCGGCCGCGGCCGAGAATTCGGCGACCGTCTTCAGGCCGATCATCGGATAGCTCGCAATCAGCGTCTGGGCCGCGCGCCGTTCGCCGGCCGGCATCGCTCCGATGCGGTCGGCGATCAGTTCGGCAATGCTGGAAATCATGTTTTCCCCCACCCGCTGGCCCTGCCCACGAGATCGCATTTGACAAAGCCGGGCAAACTGTATGAAATCATCCACAGGGACGCAATGAGGCAAAATACGTAACATACGATACAGCGCTCCCCGGGGACGGCAGACTATGGAGAAAGCACGGCCCGCCAGCCTTGCATCGTCTGATACCGTGGGGGTGACCAACCCTGGCGGATCAAGCCCCTTCGTGCTGACCTGCGATCACGCTTCCAATTTCCTGCCCGCCGAATTCGGTACGCTCGGCCTTGCCGCCGAGGACCTGTCCCGCCACATCGCCTGGGATCCCGGCGCGCTGCCGGTTGCGCTGCGCATGGCGCAGGCGCTGGATGCGACGCTGGTCGAAACCAGAATCTCGCGCCTCGTCATCGACTGCAACCGGCCGCTCGATGCGCCGGACCTGGTGCCGCCGGTCAGCGAAACGACGGTCATTCCCGGCAATGCCAGCCTGACCGACAAGCAGCGCGCGGCGCGGGTCGCCCTGTCATGGCAGCCGTTTCACGGCGCCATCGAGCGCATCGTCGAGGAACGGCTGGCGCGCGGCCAGGAGACCCGGCTGGTTTCCGTGCATTCCTTCACGCCCGTCTACAAGGGCCGCAACCGGCCCTGGCATATCGGCATCATCCACGATGAGGACCGCCGGCTGGCCTCGCCGCTGATATCGGCGCTCGGGCGGCTTGCCGGCATTACCGTCGGCGTCAACGAACCCTATTCGCCAGCCGACCGCGTCTATTTCACGCTGGAACGGCATGCGCGCTCGCGCGGGCTGCCCTGCGCGATGATCGAAATCCGCAACGATGAAATCTCCGGAGAGACCGGGCAGCGGAAATGGGCGGATCTGCTCACGGGCATTTTTTCGGATCTGGAACCAGAGGAGGCCACGCGGCCCAGATCGCATTCAGTCAGAAAGTCAGTCCAATCGGCCAGCTGAAAAACAAACAGGGGACTTCCAATGGCAGCACCGGGTTATACAGACGTTGACAAGGCGGAGGACGTAAAGCACCTCCACAGCATGGGCTATGCCCAGGAACTGGAGCGGCGGCTCAGCCGCTTTTCGAATTTCGCGGTTTCCTTCTCGATCATCTGCATCCTGTCGGGCGGCATCAATTCGCTGGCGCAAGGCACCTCTGGTGCCGGCGGCATCGGCATCGGCATCGGCTGGCTGGTCGGCTGCTTCGTGTCGCTGACCTTCGCGGTTGCCATGTCGCAGATCAGCTCGGCCTATCCGACCGCCGGCGGGCTCTATCACTGGGGTTCGATCCTAGGCAATCGCGGCACCGGCTGGGTCACGGCCTGGCTTAACCTGCTCGGCCTGATCACCGTTCTCGGCGCCATCAATGTCGGCACCTGGACGTTCTTCATCGGCGCTTTCGGGCCGGCGCTGGGAATTGACGGCTCGCTGACCAACCAGATGATATTCCTGGTCGTCATCACCGGCCTCCAGGCGCTGATCAACCATCTCGGTATCAAGCTGACGGCGAAGCTGACCGACTTCTCCGGTTATCTGATTTTCTTCGGCGCGATTCTGATCGCGGTGGTCTGCCTGATTTTCGCCGAGCATTGGGATGTCAGCCGTCTCTTCACCTTCCACAACTACTCCGGTGATGCAGGCGGCGGTGTCTGGCCGTCGGTGTCGAATGCCTGGGTGTTCGCGCTCGGCCTGTTGCTGCCGATCTACACGATCACCGGGTATGATGCTTCGGCGCATACATCGGAAGAAACCATCAAGGCGGCCTCTTCCGTGCCGCGCGCCATGGTTATGTCGGTCGTCTGGTCGGCCCTCTTCGGCTATCTGTTCCTCGCCGCTTTCGTGCTGATGATCCCGAACATGGACGATGCCGCCAAGCAGGGCTGGAACGTGTTCTTCTGGGCCTTCGACCAACGCGTTCCCTCCGGCCTCAAGGAGTTCGTCTATCTCGTCGTGTTCATCGCGCAGCTTCTGTGCGGTCTCGCCACCGTCACTTCGGCGTCGCGCATGATCTTCGCCTTCTCGCGTGACGGCGGCCTGCCCGGCTCGGCGACACTCGCCAAGGTCAGCCCGACCTACCGCACGCCGGTGGCGGCGATCTGGACGGCATCGATCCTGTCGGTGCTGTTCGTCTGGGGCTCGACGCTGGTTTCGGTCGCCGGCACCTCGGCCTACACCATCGTCGTGTCCTGCACCGTCATCTTCCTGTTCCTGTCCTTCACCGTGCCGATCGTGCTCGGCATGCTGGCCTGGGGCACGCCGAAGTGGGACAAGATGGGGCCGTGGAACATGGGGCGCGGCGTGTTCATGCTGTTCGCCTTCCTGTCGATCGTATCGATGATCCTGATCTTCATCATCGGCATCCAGCCGCCGAACGACTGGGCGCTCTACATCACCGTCGGCTTCTTCATTCTGACGGCGATCGTGTGGTTCGCCTTCGAACGCAACCGCTTCCAGGGGCCGCCGCTCGGCGACATCATCGCGGCGCGCCAGGCAGCGATCAAGGCGGCGGAACAGGCGGTCGGCGAAACCGGCGGTCACTGATCTCGACCATCAAGGCCATGGCCGGCATCGTGCCGGCCATGGTTTCGTTTATCCCTTTCAACGACCAAGCACTGGAGCGCCAAAGGAATGGCCGGAAATTTCTCGTTCGATCAGTTGAAGAAAGCGGTCTCCAGCGGCGAGATCGACACGGTGCTGGCCTGCATCGTCGACATGCAGGGCCGGTTGGCGGGAAAACGGTTCCTGGCGCAGTACTTCGTCGATTCCGCGCATGACGAAACGCATGGCTGCAACTATCTCCTGGCCGCCGACATCGATATGGAGCCGGTGCCCGGCTACAAGGCGGCGAGCTGGTCGAAGGGCTATGGCGATTTCGTCATGAAGCCGGACCTTGCCACGCTGCGGCGCATCCCGTGGCTGGAAAAAACCGCGCTGGTGATCTGTGACGTACTTGACCACCACACCCATGACGACCTGCCGCATTCGCCGCGCGCGATCCTGAAGAAGCAGGTCAAGCGGCTGCAGGAGCGCGGCTATATCGGCTACTTCGCTTCCGAGCTCGAATTCTATCTGTTCAACGAGACCTACGATTCCGCTCGCAAGAAGCACTGGCAGGGCCTCGATACCGCTTCGCCCTATATCGGTGACTACCAGATCGGCATCACCACCAAGGAAGAAGGTGTCATGCGCCGGCTTCGCAACGAGATGGAAGCGGCCGGTATCCCGATCGAGAACTCCAAGGGCGAATGGGGCCCGGGCCAGGAAGAGATCAATGTGCGCTACGCCGAAGCGCTCGACATGGCCGACCGGCACGTCATCCTGAAGAACGGCGCCAAGGAGATCGCCGAGTCCGAAGGCAAGGCGATCTCGTTCATGTCCAAATACAATTACGGGCTCGCCGGCAATTCCAGCCACATCCACAATTCGCTGTGGAGCGCTGACGGCAAGACGCCGCTGTTCTTCGACAAGAAGGCCGACTGGACGCTGTCGACGCTCGGCCAGCAATGGGCGGCCGGACAACTGAAATATGCCAAGGAATTCACCTGGTTCCTGGCGCCCTACATCAACTCGTACAAGCGGTTCCAGGCCGGCACCTTCGCGCCGACCAAGATCATGTGGAGCGAGGACAACCGCACCGCCGGCTTCCGCCTGTGCGGCGAGGGCACCAAGGGCATCCGCATGGAGTGCCGCATCGGCGGCGCCGACCTGAACCCCTACCTCGCCTTCGCGGCGCTGATCGCCGCCGGCCTTGCCGGCATCGATGAGAAGCTGGAGTTGCAGAAGCCTTTCGTCGGCGATGCCTATCAGGCATCTCGCTTGCCGGAGATCCCGAAGACGTTGCGCGACGCCACCGAGACGCTGGCCAAGTCGAAGATGCTGAAGCAGGCGCTCGGCGAGGACGTGCTCGAGCATTATGTCCACACGGCAAAATGGGAGCAGTTCGAATACGACCGCCGCATTACGGATTGGGAACTGCACAGAGGGTTCGAGCGGTACTAGGTTAGCAGCCAACGCCCGGCGCTGCCCCTCACTCTTTCCCGGCGAGAATGGGAAAGGGTGCGCCAGCGTTGGAGCGCTTCCCTTCCTCGCCACTGCGGGAGAAGGTGCCGGCAGGCGGATGGGGTTAGCGCCAAGCCATGTGATTTTCGATTGTTGTAAAAGTGCGAGGACTTAAAAAATGACCGAAACGGTCAAACTCATTACCCCCATAGACGGCTCGATCTATGCCGAGCGGCCCGTGGCAACGGACCAGGCGATCAATGCCGCTGTCGAGCGCGCCAAGGCGGCGCAGGAGAAATGGGCCGAGACGCCGATCGTCGAGCGCGGCAAGTATATGCTGGCGATGCTCGAAGCGCTGGTGGCGATGACCGATGAGATCGTGCCCGAGATCGCCTGGCAGATGGGGCGTCCGGTGCGCTATGGCGGCGAGTTCGGCGGCGTCAAGGAACGCACCAATTACATGGTCGAGATCGCCGAGGCGGCGCTGAAATCCGTGCCGGCATCCAACCCGAAGGATGGCTTTCGGCGCTATGTGAAGAAGGATCCGCTCGGTGTGGTCATGGTGATCGCGCCGTGGAACTATCCCTATCTGACCGCCGTCAACACGATCGTGCCGGCGCTGATGGCCGGCAACGCCGTCATCCTCAAGCATGCGGCGCAGACGCTGCTGGTCGGCGAGCGCTTCAGCCAAGCCTTCGACAAGGCCGGCCTGCCCAAGGGCGTGTTCCAGAACATCGTGCTCAACCATGTCCAGACCGAGAAGCTGCTCGGCTCGGGCAAGATCGACCATGTCAATTTCACCGGTTCGGTCGGCGGCGGCCGCGCCATTGAAAAGGCGGCGGCGGGCACCTTCATGACGCTCGGCCTTGAGCTTGGCGGCAAGGATCCGGCCTATGTGCTGCCCGACGCCAAGCTGGATCACGCTGTCGCCAACCTGGTCGACGGCGCCTTCTACAATTCCGGCCAGTGCTGCTGCGGCATCGAGCGCGTCTATGTGCACGAGAAGGTCTATGACGAGTTCGTCGAGGGCTTCATCGCCGAGACCAAGAACTATGTCGTCGGCAATCCGCTGGAGCAGGCCACCACGATGGGGCCGATGGCGCAGGCGCGCTTTGCCGACCTGATCCGCGAGCAGAAGGCCGAGGCACTGCGCAAGGGCGCCAAGGCGCACATCAACATGAAGGTGGCTAACGACAAGGCAGGCTCGCCCTATCTGGCGCCGGAGGTGCTGACGCAAGTCGACCACCAGATGAGCGTCATGCGCGAGGAGAGCTTTGGCCCGATCGTCGGTATCATGAAGGTGCGCAATGACGAGGAAGCGATCGCGCTGATGAACGACAGCCCCTATGGGCTGACGGCCTCGATCTGGACCAGGGATACCGAGCATGCGGTGGCGATCGGCAACCGGGTCGAGACCGGCACTGTGTTCATGAACCGCTGCGACTATCTCGATCCGGCCCTGGTCTGGACCGGTGTCAAGGACACCGGCAAGGGTGCGGCACTGTCAGCCATCGGCTACGACAATCTGACCCGGCCGAAATCCTTCCACCTGCGCGAAGCCATCTGATTTTTCGAAAGACAAGCAATGTCCAAGCTGATCTCCAAATGGAACTACCCCACCACCGTCCGCTTCGGCGCCGGGCGCATCAAGGAATTGCCGGAGGTGTTGGCGGCCACCGGCATCAAGCGGCCGCTCTTCGTCACCGATCCCGGCCTGGCGAAACTGCCGGTCGTCGCCTCGACGCTGAAGATTCTCGACGATGCCAAGGTGCCCTACGGCGTGTTCTCGGAGGTGAGGCCGAACCCGGTCGAGTCCAACCTCACCGCCGGCATTGCCGTGTTCAAAAAGGGCAAGCATGACGGCGTCATCGCCTTCGGCGGCGGTTCGGCGCTCGATCTCGGCAAGCTGATCGCCTTCCAGGCTGGCCAGACGCGGCCGGTATGGGATTTCGAGGATGTCGGCGACTGGTGGACGCGCGCCAACTCCGACACCATCGCTCCGATCATAGCGGTTCCGACCACGGCTGGCACCGGATCGGAAGTCGGCCGCGCCGGCGTCATCACCAATGAGGAGACGCACACCAAGAAGGTCATCTTCCATCCGAAGCTGCTGCCTGCGATCGTGATCGCCGATCCGGAGCTGTCGGTTGGGATGCCTGGCTTCATCACCGCCGGCACCGGCATGGATGCGCTTGCCCACTGCCTCGAAGCCTATTGTGCGCCGGGCTACCATCCGATGGCCGACGGCATCGCGGTGGAAGGCATTCGCCTGGTGTTCGAGAACCTGCCGAAGGCCTTCGCCAACGGCAAGGACCTCGTCGCGCGCGCCCATATGATGAGTGCGGCCGCCATGGGCGCCACCGCCTTCCAGAAGGGGCTGGGCGCCATCCACTCGCTGTCGCATCCGGTCGGCGCGCTCTACGATACCCATCACGGCATGACCAATGCCGTGTTCATACCCTATGTGCTGGCCTTCAATCGCGACTCGATCGAGGAGCGTATTGCCCGGCTCGCCGCCTATTGCGGCATCAAGGGAGGCTTCGATGGCTTTGCCAAGGCCATCATCAAGCTGCGCAAGGAGTTGAAGGTGCCGCACGCGCTGCCGGGCCTGATCAAGGGCCTCGACATGGACAAGAAGCGCAAGGCGCTGATCGCGGACATGGCGGTGGTCGATCCGACGGCCGGCGGCAACCCGGTCAAGCTGACAAAGAAGGCGGCGCTGACGCTGCTGGAAAACGCCATCGCCGGCACGATCTGACGGCGTGTGACTGCCAGAAAATTGATCTGGAAAATCAGGGCAAACCAAGGGGGAAGGATGAAATGCAAGGCACAAGGTGATTAGCCGGAAAAATAAGTGACGGCTAATTGCTACAGTCGGTTAAAAAGAGTTAACTTTTTCTGCTGCCGGCCAAGGGTTTCACAAAGCTTTCATCTGGCTGTCACATGAAAACGATACCGCATCGCAGGCGTTCAACAGCGTCAGTTCAACGGAGAGAACACATGTTCAAATTCACGGGGAAGGTGCTTTCCCTTTCGGCCGCGACCCTCATGGTGTCGTCGGTGATTTCGTCCGCGGCTTCGCTGGACGATCTCGTCAAGGCCGCGAAGGCCGAGGGCCAGCTCACCACCATCGCGCTGCCGCACGACTGGTGCGGCTACGGCGACGTCATCGCCGGCTTCAAGGCGAAGTATCCGGAAATCACCATCAACGAGCTCAACCCCGATGCCGGCTCCGGCGACGAGGTCGAGGCAATCAAGGCCAACAAGGACAACAAGGGCCCGCAGGCACCCGACGTCATCGACGTTGGCCTGTCCTTCGGCCCGACCGCCAAGGCCGATGGCCTGCTGCTGCCTTACAAGGTGTCGACCTGGGACTCGATCCCGGATAGCGCCAAGGATGCAGATGGCGCCTGGTACGGTGACTATTACGGCGTTCTCTCGTTCATGGTGAACAAGGACCTGGTCAAGGAATCGCCCAAGGACTGGGCCGATCTCCTGAAGCCGGAATTCGCCAATTCGGTGGCGCTTGCCGGTGATCCGCGCGCTTCCAACCAGGCCATCCAGGCCGTCTACGCTGCTGGCCTTTCCGGTGGCGCGGCTGCTGGTGAAGCCGCCGGCACCGCTGGCCTCGACTTCTTCAAGAAGCTCAACGCCGCCGGCAATTTCGTTCCGGTCGTCGGCAAGCCGGCAACGCTCGCCCAGGGCCAGACCCCGATCCTGATCAACTGGGACTACAATGCGCTCGCCGGCCGCGATACGCTGAAGGGCAACCCGCCCGTCGACGTCATCGTGCCGAAGACCGGCGTGGTCGCCGGTGTCTACGTGCAGGCGATCAGCGCCTTTGCGCCGCATCCGAACGCAGCCAAGCTGTGGATGGAATACCTCTATTCCGACGAAGGCCAGATCGGCTGGCTGAAGGGCTATTGCCACCCGATCCGCTTCAACGATCTCGCCAAGAACGGCAAGATCCCCGCGGACGTGCTGGCCAAGCTGCCGCCGGCGGAATCCTATGCCTCGGCCGCGTTCCCGACGCTCGACGAGCAGGGCAAGGCCAAGGAAGCGATCAGCAAGAACTGGGACGCCGTTGTCGGCGCCAACGTCAAGTAAGACTTGAAATCCACCGGGCGGCCGCGAGGCCGCCCGGCTTTCCCTCGAAGACGGTAGCCGGCGCATGACCGATCTTACGCTTTCAAATCAGGCACTTGCCACCAAACCCGCGCCGCCGAACGAGGCGACCGCCTTCCGCCTGCCGACGCAATGGATCGGCGTGGCGCCGTTCTTCATCTTTGCCCTGATGTTCCTGATCCTGCCCACGCTTTATCTCGTGCTGGGCGCGTTTCAACGCGGTGACGGCTCGTTCACCCTGGACAACATCCTGCAGCTGGTCACCGACCCGTCGATCAGCGCCTCCTATTGGGTTTCGATCAAGATCAGTTTCTGGTCGGCCATCATCGGCGCCTTTGCCGGCCTCGCAATAGCCATCGCGATCGTGCGTGGCGGGCTGCCAAGCTGGACGCGCTCCGCGACACTGACTTTTTCGGGCGTCGCGTCGAATTTCGCGGGCTTGCCGCTGGCGTTCGCGTTTCTGGCAACGCTTGGCCGCGTCGGCATCGTCACCACGCTTTTGCGTGACGTCCTCAATATCAACATCTATGCGATGGGCTTCAATTTCCTCACCACATCGGGCCTGATCGCGGTCTATCTGTTCTTCCAGATCCCGCTGATGGTGGTCATCATCGTGCCGGCCATCGACGGATTGAAGAAGGAATGGGGCGAGGCGGCGGCCACGCTTGGCGCCACGCAGTCGCAGTATTGGCGCATGGTGGTCATCCCGGTGATATGGCCGAGTTTTCTCGGCACCGTCATCCTCTTGTTCGCCAATGCGTTCGGCGCCATCGCCACGGCTTACGCGTTTGCCGGCCCGGCGCTCAACATCGTTCCCATCAAGCTCTATTCGCAGATCAATGGTGACGTGCTGCACAATCCGCAGCTTGGCTACGCCATCGCCTTCGGCATGATCGTCATCACGGGCTTGGCCAACGTCTTCTACATCTGGTTCCGGACTCGCTCCGAAAGGTGGCTGAAATGAAGTCGGGTAAGTTCTGGGCCTGGGTCATCTTCGTTGTCGGCGCGGCTTATTTCTTCATACCG
The DNA here is from genome assembly GCF_059420305.1 of Mesorhizobium sp. GW821-FHT04C10. NCBI lineage: Bacteria > Pseudomonadati > Pseudomonadota > Alphaproteobacteria > Hyphomicrobiales > Phyllobacteriaceae > Mesorhizobium > Mesorhizobium sp. GW821-FHT04C10. The sequence continues at coordinate 2,214,634 of NZ_JBWKTL010000001.1, forward strand.
CTGATGGCGACGGTCGAGTTCTCGTTGCGCATGCGCCGCGGCGTTCATTCCTTCGACGCCTATCGGATCGTGCTCGGCGACGCGCGCTTCCAGTCGACCTTCCTGTATTCGGTGATCGCGGCCATCTTCACCATCATACTCGGCGTGCTGATCGTGGTGCCGGCTGCCTATTGGATAAGGCTGCGTCTGCCGCAGCTCAGGCCGATCGTCGAATTCATCACCTTGCTGCCGCTGGTCATTCCAGCCATCGTCATCGTTTTCGGCTATATCAGGATGTACGGTTCGAATTCGCCGCTGCCGTTCCTGGGAAGCAATATGGGTGCGAACGCCCTGCTGGTCATCGGTTATGCAACGCTGTCGCTGCCTTACATGTATCGTGCCGTCGACACCGGCCTTCGCACCATCGATGTGCGCACCTTGACGGAAGCGGCTCAGATCCTGGGTGCCGGCTGGGGCACGATCATTGGCCGTGTCATCCTGCCCAATGTCCTGATTGCCGTGCTGTCGGGCGCCTTCCTCACCTTTGCCATCGTCATTGGCGAGTTCACCATGGCGAGCCTGCTCAACCGCCCGGCCTTTGGTCCTTACCTGCAGAATATCGGCGCCAACCGTGCTTATGAGCCCGCGGCCCTTGCCATCATCGCTTTCGCCATTACCTGGGGCTGCATGTCGCTCATCCAGATCCTGTCCCGCTTCGCGCCGAAATCGGCGAACCGACCGAACTGACCTGAGAGAAAAAGCCATGGCCGAGCCATTTCTGTCCATCCAGCATGTGCGAAAGTCCTACGGTTCCAACACCGTGGTCCAGGATTTCAGCCTCGACGTCGAGCCGGGCGAATTCGTCTCGTTCCTCGGACCGTCCGGCTGCGGCAAGACGACGGTGCTGCGCATGGTCGCCGGCTTCGAGGAGCCGTCGGCCGGCAAGATCGTCGTTGCCGGCAAGGACATTACGCGGCTGAAGCCCAACCAGCGCAATGTCGGCATGGTGTTCCAGGCCTACGCGCTGTTCCCGAACCTGACCGTGGCACAGAACATCGCTTTCGGACTGAAGGTCGCCGGCATGTCGAAGGCAGATGCCGACAAGCGCGTCGCCGAGATGCTCGACATGATCAAGCTGCCGCAGATGGCCGACCGCTATCCCTACCAGCTCTCAGGCGGCCAGCAGCAGCGCATCGCGCTGGCGCGCGCGATCGCGCCGAAACCGAAGCTGCTGCTGCTCGACGAGCCGCTGTCGGCGCTGGACGCCAAGGTGCGCGTGTCGCTGCGCGAGGAAATACGCTCCATCCAGAAGAAGCTCGGCATCACCACCATCTTCGTCACCCATGACCAGGAAGAGGCGCTGTCGATCTCCGACCGCATCGCCGTCATGTATGGCGGCAAGGCCGAGCAGGTCGCCACCCCATTCGAGATCTACAACCGGCCGGCAACCAAGTTCGTGGCGAATTTCGTCGGCACGCTGAACGTGCTCGAGGGCAAGGTCACCGATGCCGCGTCCGGCAAGGTGCAGGTCAACACGCAGGAAGTCTCTCTCAAGGGCAAGCTCAACGGCTCGAAGTCGGGCGACACGCTGTCGCTGGCGCTGCGGCCGGAAGCGATCTCGCTCGGCCGCCAGCCCGGTCGAGACTCCAGCTTGACCGGAGAGATTTCCGAAGTGCACTTCCTCGGCTCGGTGATCCGCGTTCGCGTCGGCATCGGCGGCAACACGGTGTCGCTCGACACCTTTAACAACTCCGCCACCCCGCCGCCCGCTGTCGGCGAGAAGGCCGAGATTTCGTTCTCGTCGGGGGATATGCTGGTCCTTCATTGAAATGCCGTTGAGCGCTGACCTCAAGCCGGCGCGATGAACGGCTGCGATATCTCCTGAAAGACGGCCAAGGCTTCCATACGCTTGGCGTGTGCGCCGAGGGCCGGGAAATCGGCCAGCGACACCAGGCCTGGATGCGCCTCGCCGATAAAACGCAGCACCGCGGCGACCGCGATATCGGCATGACCGATATGGTCGCCGAACCAATACGCTGTCGGACGTTCGGCCCGTTCGGCCTCCAGCACGGCGAGCACCGCCTCTATCTGCATGCGGCAGCGCCCGACCCAGACATGGGAAATCTTCTCGTGCAGCCGCTTCTCGTAGAACAGGCTGACCGCCTTGTCGCCGAGCCCGGTGGCCAGGGCTGAGACCTTCAGCGCCTGATGACGCATGGGCTCGCTCACCGGAAACATCCTGCGATCGGCCGGAACAAGGCTGTCGAGATAGTCGAGCATCAAATGGCTTTCGATCAGCACCTCGCCATTGTCCAGCACCAGGGTCGGCACCCGCGTCAGCGGATTGTAGGGACGGATCTTCTCGGCATCGCCGAAGGCCGACCACGGACGGTGTTCGAAGGAGATGCCATACAGGGTCAGCGCGATGCCGACACGGCGCACGAAAGGCGAGTCATATTGGCCGATGAGGATCATACCGGTCTTTTAAGCGGGAGGTGGTTTGACGCCTACTGCCAGAGGGCTTGAGTTTGATGGCCAATCCACCGCATCCTGCAGGCATATCCGCGCCGGCAATCCCGTCTCACGGAAGCACCGCTCATGGCTCTTTTCGAACTGACGCTTGTCCTGCTTTTGACTGCCGTCGCGCTGACAGCGCTGTCGCGGCGGCTGGAGATACCCTATCCGTCGCTGCTGGCCTTGGCCGGGGTTGCGATCGCCTTCGTGCCCGGTGCGCCGATGATCGAGATCGATCCGGAGCTGGCGCTTGCGCTGTTCATCGCGCCGGTGCTTCTCGATGCCGCCTATGACACCTCGCTGCGCGACCTGAAGCGCTACAGGCTGTCGCTGGTGCTGCTGGCACTTGGCGCCGTTGTCTTCACCACTGTCGTCGTTGCCTTCGTGGGCTGGAAGATGGCCGGCCTGCCAATAGCGGCGGCGATCGCGCTCGGCGCCATCGTCGCGCCGCCGGACGCGGTGGCGGCATCCGCCGTACTGGGGCAATTCAAGGTGCCGCACCGCATCACCGCCATCCTGCAGGGCGAGAGCCTGCTTAACGATGCCACGGCCCTCCTGATCTACCGGCTGGCCGTTTCGGCGGCGCTCGGCTCGATCATGCTGAGCAATGCCATTCCGACGATCTTGCTGTCGACCATCGGCAGTCTGGTCGCGGGGTATGTGCTTGGTCGCTTCTCGCTGCTGACGCTCACCCGCATCGAGGATGCGGCGAGTAGCACCGTGGTGCAGTTTGCCGGAACATTCGGCGTTTGGATCCTGGCCGACAGGCTCGGTCTTTCCGCCATCATCACCATCGTCGTCTACGCCATCACCATCGCGCGCCGGGCGCCGCGCCGCATGTCGGCGAGACGCCGCGTCAGCACCTATTCGGTCTGGGAGTCGGCGGTGTTCGTGCTCAACGTGCTGGCTTTCGTGCTGATGGGCCTGCAGGCGCGTTCGATCGTCGGCCGGCTCTCCGGCGAAGGGCAGGGCGAAGCCTTTCTCTTTGCCGCGACGGTGCTGGTTGTCGTCATCGTGGCACGCCTCGCCTGGGTTGCGAGTTACGTTGCCATCATCCGGTGGTTCGCCCGCTTCGGCGGCGAAGACCGGAGGCGGGACGCGCCGACGTTTCGCGGCGCGGTGCTTGTCGGCTGGTGCGGCATGCGCGGGCTTGTGACGCTGGTGGTGGCCATTGCCCTGCCGGCCGGCTTTCCCGGCCGCGATCCGATCGTGCTTGCCGCCTTCGCCGTGGTCCTGGGCACGCTGGTGTTGCAGGGGATGACGCTGAAGCCCTTGCTGCGGATACTCAACTTCGACCCGGACAGAACGGTCGACAATGAGGTGGCGCAAGCGCGCGTCGCCGTCATGCAGGCCGCACTCGACGTGTTGAGCCGCAAGACGTCAGCCGCGGCGGCTGTCGTGCGCGAGCAGTATGAGGCCCAGCGTGTTATCGCGGAAAACCCGGAGGACGCACAAGCGGCAACCGAATATGACCGGTTGCGCCTCTATGCCATCAATCGCCAGCGCGACACGCTGGAGGAGTTGCGCCGCAACGGCACGATCGGCGACGAGGCCTATCATCGGCTGGAGGAAGAGATCGACTGGGCGGAACTGGCGGCCTCACCGGCGGGCCGGTTCCAGCCGCTGACGACGGATTAGGCCTCAGAAAGGTTGTGACGCTTGATGCAATGGCTACCAGCAATTCTCTGTGGCGGGCGGCATAGCTCGCCTAAGTCAAGGTGCCGATGATGATCTATCAGACCGACTCGTGATGTTACCTCAATTTGGAGAATCCAGTTTGCGCCTGGGCCGCATACCGTGGCGTGCTCGTGCAGGCGCCTGCCGAACCGGGCTTTCTATCCGTATGGATGGCCACGATGTTGGCCGCGAACTCCCGCGAGCGCGCGTCGCGAGAGTTTGCCTTGGAGCGTGTCCGCGCCGCTCGATTCCCCCAGGCCGTCTCTAGGCTACGAGGCATGTATGTCTTTGTTGATCGTCGAAGCGCCGAACTAGCAAGTTCATGGGGCGGATCGTTTACCGCCGAAAATCTGACTGAGCTCAGTCTTGCAGAAGCAACCACATCGGGCATTCAGCACGATGCCAACTGGATTAGCTTCCCTGATGAACAGAACTGGATGGAGAGATATTGGTCCGGTAAGCCTCACCCTAGACACGAGCCGATCTGGGAGGTTCTGGTTGAGGGCAGACTCCTTCTTTTGGGAACAAATCTCCGCAACAGAGCTTTCGACGTTGTAAGTGCCGGGTTTCCTGAGGCGATGGTGCTGTTAGAGACAGCCCGACTTGCAGCATGGATCGGCTCTAACCTGGGAAACGTAGCGGCATACCTCGAAGCAACCCCTCAGGAAGTGTCTCTTCAGTATCTTATAGACATGCGAGACTCTGGTAATCCGAAGTTTCAGAAAGAAATAGTCAAGCTAAGGGATAGTGGTCATCCGATAAATTGGAAAGCAATTCAGCCACTTATTGCTCGCGGAGCCTTCGTGACACCTGATTTTGGCCCGTATGGTTTTGTCCGGCCATCAGTAGAAATGGCTTATCTCGCTGATTATCGGTGACACAAATCCCCTATTCGGTGCCAGACTCTTAGGTGACAAGACATTCCCGGATGTGTTGAGGCTGCCTGTTCCCAACCGTGCAATTGGCTTCAATTTCGTTGTGAGTATCGAGCTTAACTACCTCAGTCTGGCCAGTTACGGGAGCCATGTCTGACCGAAGTTACGGAAAAGGATTCCACGCACCGTTTTTCGGCGCGTGGGGGACAACGACCTGCAAAGGTATCGGTGCATGATCTCGCACAGCAGGCGCAGGGGAGGCTTCTGGCACAAGCCGCTTCCATTCTCCTGCACATTGCAACCAATCCACCGAACCGCTACTGCCATCACCGAAAGTGAGCCGGATAAGCAATGAAGCTGGTCAGCTACAACATCCAGTACGGGTTCGGCGGCGACGGGCGCTACGATCTTTCGCGCGCGGCGCGGGTCGTCGACGGTGCCGACATCATTGCGCTTCAGGAGGTCGAACGCCACTGGCAGCGCAGCAATTTCGACGACCAGCCGGAACTGCTGTCGCGCCTGCTGCCCGGCTATCACTGGGTCTACGGGCCGGCCTTCGACATGGATGCCAGCGAGCGGCGCGATGGCCGCCTGATCAACCGGCGCCGGCAGTTCGGCACCATGGTGCTGTCAAGGCTGCCGATCGTCTGGTCTCGGCTGCATGCGCTGCCGATGCGCCGGACGCTGCGGCCGCTCAACACCCGCAACGCGGCACTCGAATGCATGATCCGCACGCCCGCCGGCCCGGTGCGGGTGTTTTCCCTGCATCTCGCCCATATCGCCGCGGAAGAGCGGCTTGAACAGATCGACTATCTGCTGGCCGAGCATCGCCGCGCGCTATCTGACGGCGGGCCGTGGAGCGGCACTGATGACGAACCTTCGCGCAACTGGACCAGCGGCGAGGCCGAGCCGGAAAATCCGCTGGCGGCGATCTGGATGGGCGATTTCAACATGGAGCCGGGCAGCGCCGAATACCGCCGCATCGTCGGCAGCACGCCCTATCATCGCGGTGCCGCCTATCTCGACGGCTTCGTCGATGCGGCTTCCGTTGCCAGCGAACCGGCGGCGGATTTCCACACGCATGAGAAGATCATTGACGGCAGACTGGCAAAGCGCCGGCTCGACCACTGTTTCGTCGGCGGGGTGTTCGCCGGACGGGTGCGCTCGGTGGGATCCGACATAGGCGAGGTGGCGTCCGACCACTTCCCGGTCCGGATCGATATCGATCTCGAGACGCCCTTCGGCTTGGGAGGTCGATAGACCTGAAATGACGCTTTTCGTCTTCTTCGCGGTGCTTGCCGCCGCTGCCATGCACGCGATCTGGAACGCGCTGGTCAAGGTCCATCTCGACCGCTTCCTGTCGATCACGCTGATGACGCTCGGCATGGGTGCCGCCGCACTCGTGGTGCTTCCCTTCGTCGAAGTGCCGAAGGCCGAGGTGTGGCCCTACATCATCGCCTCGGTCATCTTCCACATGGGCTACCGTACATTCCTGATCGGCGCCTACCAGGCCGGCGATTTCGCCCAGACCTATCCTCTGGCGCGCGGCACGGCACCTTTGCTGGCCGCGATTGGAGGCATGTTCGTCGTCGCCGAAGTGCCCGCGCCGCTCGCCATTGTCGGAATCCTGCTTTTGTCGGCCGGCACGCTGGTGATGTCGTTTCGCGGCGGCGCGCATCTGGAGAAGCTCAATCTGCGTGCGGTCGGTTTTGCCTTCGGCACCTCGGTCTTCATCGCCAGCTACACTCTGTCCGACGGCAGCGGCGCGCGGCTGGCGGCAACGGCGCAGAGCTATGCCGCCTGGCTATTCATCTGCGATGCTTTTGGCGCGCTGGTGCTGTGCCTGATTTTTCGTGGGCCCAAGGCGCTTCCGGTTCTGGCGCGCGACTGGAAGACCGGGCTGTTCACCGGCGTGCTCAGCGGTGCGGCCTACTGGATCGTGATGTGGGCGATGACCAAGGCGCCGATCGCCTCGGTGGCGTCGCTGCGCGAGACCTCGATCCTGTTCGCCATGATGATCTCGGTCTACGCGCTCGGGGAGAAGATGACGGGTTGGCGCGGCGCGGCCGCGCTCAGCATTGTTGCGGGTGTCATTGCGCTGCGGCTGGGCTAGCCGCCTCTAACTCAGCACCGTCATCACCTGGCCGCGCCGTTCCGGGCTGAAGCGGATGACGACGATGATGCAGACGGCGACCACGCCGGCGAAAAGCGCCAGCGCGTAGCCGTAGCTGCCGCCGGGCGCCTCGGCTATGCTTGCCTGATAAGGACCACCATAGGACGCCGCGAGATTGCCCGCCTGGTAGATGAAGCCGGGCAACGTCGCGCGGACCGCACCCGGCGACAGTTCGTTGAGATGCACAGGGATGACGCCCCAGGCACCCTGGACCGCGACTTGCATGACGAAGGCGCCGATGGCGAGCATGAAGGGCGTCGTGCTGTAGGCCCAGAGCGGGATCGACGGCAGGGCGATCAGGCAGGCAAGCGTGATGGCGTTGACGCGGCCGATCTTCTCGGACAGCGCGCCGAACGCCAGGCCGCCGACAATGGCGCCGAGATTGGCGACGATGGTAATCCAGCTCACCGTGTGCGGGTCGAAGCCGTGCTGCTTCTTCAGGAAGGTCGGGTAGAGATCCTGCGTGCCATGGCTGAAGAAGTTGAAGAACATCATCAGGACGACGGCATAGAGCGCGACGCCCCAGTGCTTCTGCAGCGTTTCCAGCAGCCCCGGCTTCACCGATTTCTGCGCCTCGACGAAGGCGGGCGATTCCGGCACATGCGAGCGGATGAAGAGCACGATCAGCGCCGGCACGAAGGAGAGCAGGAACATGGCGCGCCAGCCGATCGTATAGCCGCCGATGGTCTGCTGATAAAGCAGGCCATAGACCACCGCCGCCAAGAGGTAACCTGCCGGATAGCCGCATTGCAGGATGCCCGAGACCATGCCGCGGGCACTCGGCGGGATGGATTCCATGGCAAGCGAACTGCCGAGCCCCCATTCGCCGCCCATGGCTATGCCGAACAGAGCGCGCAGCGCTAGGAAAATGCCGAGATTGGGCGAGAAGGCGGCGAGCGCGCCGATCACCGAATAGCTGACGATGTTGAGCATGAGCATGGGTTTGCGCCCATATTTATCGGCGAGCATGCCAAAGAAGAACGCGCCGATGAAGCGCGTCGCCAAGGTCAGGAACAGTGCCTTTGAGACTGCCGGGACATCTGTGTGGAATTCACTCGCAATATCGGTGAGCAGGAATGTCAGAAGGAAGAAATCAAAAGCGTCGAGCGTCCAGCCCAGAAATGAGGCCAGAACGGTTTTCTTCTGCTCACCAGTGAGATTCAAGGCATCCTCCTTTGGTCCCCCAAAGGAACGATATGTCGCCCTGCTCGCAAAAGAGAACAGCGATCAGCCGGCTTTCGAAGAGCCGCCGGTCACTTTTTCGTAAGATCGAGATCGAAGACCATCAATCCATCGGTGCCGCCTTCGAGTGCGGCGACCAGTCTTGCGCCGGCGCGCTGGTGCGCCTCATGCACGAGATAGGCGTCGCGCGCGGCGGCATCGCGGAAATCGATGGTGAAGCCGTGATTGAAGCCGCGCGCAAAAGGCTCCGGGCTGACATTGGCGCTGAAGTGGACGGTGTCCATGCCGTCGATCACCTGTCGCAGCGCTTCCAGGTCGGCATGGATCGCCGCGCGCTCGCTGTCGGGGACATCATCGCGAAACCTGACGAAGACACAGTGCCTGATCATTTTGTTTCCTTTCAAGCAGCCCGGTTTCCGGAAAACACAGCCGGTGGCAGCGGTTCGCGACCGAGGATCAGGTCGGCGCCCTTTTCGCCGACCATGATCGTCGGTGCATTGGTGTTGGAGGAGGGCACGCGCGGCATCACCGAGGCGTCGCAGACGCGCAAGCCTTCGATACCGCGCAGCCGCAGGTCCGGTGTCACCACGGCCATGTCATCATGGCCCATGCGACAGGTGCCTACAGGATGGTGATCGGTCTTCGAGGTGCGGCAGGCATAGTCGACCAGCTCGTCATCGCTGGCCAGCGACGGGCCAGGCAGCACTTCGCGCAGCACGTAGGGGGCAAGCGCCTTCTGCCGCATGATCTCGCGCGCCAGCCGCAGCCCCTTCAGTGACATGGCCCGATCATAGGGGTCGGACCAGTAGTTCGGGTCGATCAGCGGATGGTCGGCCGGGTCGGCGCTCTTCAGCCGCACGGTGCCGCGCGAGCGCGGCCGCAGGAAGGCCGAGTTCAAGGTAACACCAGGGTTGTTCAGCTTCTCGACGCCGGCCTCGATGCCCGAGCCCAGGCCGAGATGGAACTGGATGTCGGGCGAGGCGGCGGTCGGATCGGCGTACCAGAAGCCGCCGGTCTCGAACAGGCTGGAAGCCACCGGCCCCTTCTTGAGCAGCAGGTACTGCAGGCCAGCCCAGGCCGTGCGGTGCAGCTTGGCGTAGTTGTCGTAAGTATGGTCGCCGGTGCACTCGGCGATGACGAACAGATCGAGATGGTCCTGCATGTTGGAGCCGACGCCGGGCAGGTCGTGCACCGGCGTGACGCCGACCGATTTCAAATGATCGGCCGGACCGATGCCCGATTGCATCAACAGTTTCGGCGAGCCGATGGCGCCGGACGAGACGATCACCTCGCGCTCGGCACGCAGGATTTTCTTCTCGCTCCCGGGTCTGTCGACGATCTCGACGCCAATGGCGCGGCCCTTCTCGACAATGATGCGGGTGACCAGCACGTCGGTTCGGACGGTGAGGTTCTTGCGCGCGCGGATCGGCTTGAGATAGGCGACCGAAGCGGATGAGCGCCGGGCGTCCTTCTGCGTCAGCTGGTAATAGCCGACGCCTTCTTGGGCAGCGCCGTTGAAATCCGGATTGAAGGGAATACCCATCTCCTGGCCGGCGCGGAAATAGGCCTCGCAGATCGGCAGCGGCGAGATCGGATTCGACACGCCCAGCGGTCCCTGGTCACCGTGGAAATCGTTGGCGTAGCGCTGGTTGTTCTCGGCGCGTTTGAAGTAGGGCAGCACATCGCGATAGCCCCAGCCGGCGAGGCCCTCTTCCTTCTCCCAGGCGTCGTAGTCGCGGGCGTTGCCGCGCGTGTAGATCTGGGCGTTGATGGAGGAGCCGCCGCCGACCACCTTGGCTTGCGTGTACCAGAAGACGCGGTCCTTCATGTTTTTCTGCGGCACGGTCGACCAGCCCCAGGACGCGATGCCCTTGGTCATCTTGGCGAAGCCCGCCGGCATATGGATGTAGGGATGCCAGTCCTTGCCGCCGGCTTCGAGCAGCAGCACGGAATTGCCCGGATCCTCGCTCAACCGGTTGGCCAGAACACAGCCGGCCGGGCCGGCGCCCACGATGATGTAATCGGTCATGTCGTTTCCACCTACAATCGCGGCACGGAGAGCGCGCCATCGACATTGATGATCGAGCCGGTCGAAAAGCCGAGCTTGCCGGTGGCAAGCGTCGCCACCACCGAGCCGATGTCGGATGCCTCGCCCCAGCGTTTGGCCGGCACCAGTCCGCCCTCGATCAAGGCATCGTATTTGGCGGTCACGCCTGCCGTCATGTCGGTGCGGATAATGCCCGGCCGCAGCTCGAAGACGCCGATGTTCTCCGGGGCAAGCCTGAGCGCCAGGTTCTTCACCCACATGGAAAGGCCGGCCTTGGAGATGCAGTAGTCGGAGCGTTCCGGCGAGGCCATGTCAGCGCTGACCGAGGTGATGGTGATGATCGATTGTGTGCGGTCGCCCGGTGTGGCCAGCATCGCCTTGGCGACGGCCTGGCTGAGAAACACGGTGCCGCGCAGGTTTATGCCGAGCGTACGGTCGAAATTCTCCGGTTTCAGCTCCATCAGGTCGCCGCGCACCACGGCACCGACGCCGGCATTGTTGACGAGGCAGTCGATGCGGCCGAAGGCACGCAATGTGGCATCGACGAGTGCCGCGTGGCTGGCAAGATCGGCGATGTCGCAACGGACATAAGCGAATTTCGCGCCGCGTGCCGTGATGTCGGTCGCCAGATCGTCCGGCGCCTGTTCGGCCAGATCGGCGACCAGAATGTCGAAGCCGGCATCGGCCAGGGCCTGGGCACAGGCAAGACCAATGCCGCGCGCGCCGCCGGTGACGATGGCCGCGGGGCGGGTCATGCGGCAAGCTCGCTCTTGCGGATATGTTCGGCCACCCGCAGCGCTTGCGCTGCGATCGACAGGGCCGGGTTCACCGCGGCCGATGTCGGCAAAAAACTGCCGTCGACGACGAACAGGTTCTGGTGGTCAAACGACCGGCAGAATGGATCGAGCGGCGAGGTCGCCGGATCGCCGCCCATCTTGATCGTGCCGCACTGGTGCGAGGGCGTGCGTTTGTCGAAGGGGCGCGACAGCACGATGGGATAGCCGCAGGCGCGGAAGTTTTCGCGCATCACCTTGGTCAGCCCGTCGAGCGACTGCATGTTGGAGCGCCGCCACTGCATGACGATGTCCTTGCCGTCGACCATGATGCGGCTTTCCGGATCGGGCAGGTCCTCGCACATCAGGTACCAGTCGACGGCATGGCCGGCCATGTAATCCAGCGCGAATCTCGGCATCGTCTTCACATTGGCCTTCAGCATGTTGCCGTCGATCTTGCCGAGCAGTTGGACATTGCCCAGTGGTTTGCCGCCCTTGCCGTCCGAGAGGTAGTAGTCGTTCAGCATCAGCGTCTTCTGGTAGACGGCATCATTTCTGCGGCGCGGGTCGATGGCCAGCATGGCGCTGGAATTGTGGTTCATGAAATTGCGGCCGACCTGGTCGGAGCGGTTGGCAAGGCCCTTGCCGCCCTTGCCGTTGCTGGATGATGGCGAACGCAGCAGGATGACGGCAGAGTTGACCGCGCCGGCGGACAGGATGACCAGTTTTGGCGTGACTTTCTTCGCCTCGCCCTTCTGCCGGTAGTGAATGGCGGCGATGGTTTTACCATCGGGCGCCGCTTCGAGATATTCGACATAGCAGCCGGTCTCGAGCCGGATGTTGCTGTCCTTCAACGCCGCCGCGAGCGGTGCCGTCTGGGCGTCCATCTTGCCTTGACCGGTGTTTGGAAAAGCGTCCCAGCCGGTCCTGCCTTCTTTCAGCCAGGTGTCGATGTCGACGCCGAGCGGCAGCGAGGCCGGATGCAGGCCCAGCCCCTTGAGTTCGGCGCGGGCACGCGCGATCGGCGTTTCGTCGGGCACTGGCTTGTAGGCGTAGGGGATCGAGTGGAACGGCTCGGTCGGGTCTTCCCCCAGCGTGCCGCGCACACGAAAGAGCTGCTCTGCCTTCGAATACCAGGGTTCGAACTCGTCATAGGAAAACGGCCATGCCGGCGAGACCCCGCCGAAATGCTCCATGGCGGAGAAATCTTCCTTGCGGTAGCGGATAAGCACCGCCCCGTAGAATTTCGAATTCCCGCCCACATAATAGTAATTGCCAGGATTGAAGGCGGCTCCGCCGGCTTCGCGCCACATCTCCTTCGGCCGGTAGTGGCCGTCGACGAAGATAGAGCGCGTGTCGCGCGCATGCGGCGTTGCCGGCAAGGGCTCGCCGCGCTCCAGCATCAGGATCAAGGCGCCGCTGCCGGCCAGACCGGAGGCGATCGTGGCGCCGCCGATGCCGGAGCCGATGATGACGATGTCCGGATTTGTCATGGCCTAAATCGCGTCCCGACGCGCTTCAGGTTTTTGTTTTGATGCATATCGTTGCCCCAAAACCGGATCCACTTTTGGGCGGCATACATCAGCGTATGCGGTTCTCGGTCGCCGGATCGAAGAACACAGCCTTGGTCAGGTTGAAGGCAAGTGGCGTGTTGGTGCCCGGCTGGATGTTGGCGTCGGCGCGCAGACGCGCGACCACGCCCTTGCCGCCGAGATTGGTGACGGCGAAGGTGTCCGAGCCTGCCGGTTCGACAACCTCGATGTGGCAGTCGGCGGTGGCGATATGCGAGGCGTTGCGCTCCGCGCCCTCCGGATCGGTCAGGGCCTCCGGCCGGACGCCGAAGATGACCGGCTTGCCCTTGAACGCCGACAGTCCGGCTGGCGCATTGGCCATCGGCAGCGATATAGGCTGCCGCGCCTCGCGGTCGAGCACGACAGCCAGATCGCTGCCGTTGCCGCCGATGGTCGCCGGGATCAGGTTCATCGCCGGCGAACCCATGAAGTCGGCGACGAAGACATTGCTCGGGTTATTGTAGATCTCGGCCGGCGTGCCGAATTGCTGCACCTCGCCGTCTCGCATCACGGCGATCTTGGTGGCCAGCGTCATCGCCTCGATCTGATCGTGGGTGACGTAGACGATGGTTGTGCCTGTCGTGGCGTGGAGGCGCTTGATCTCGATGCGCATGTCGACGCGCAGCTTGGCGTCGAGGTTGGACAGCGGCTCGTCGAACAGGAACAGTTTGGGGTCGCGCACCAGCGCCCGGCCCATGGCGACACGCTGGCGCTGGCCGCCCGAAAGCTGGCTTGGCTTGCGCTGCAGGAGATGGCCGATCTGCAGGACCTTGGCCACCTTGTCGATCGCCTTCTGGCGCTCGTCGGCGGGTACGCCGCGCATTTCCATGCCGAAGGAGATGTTCCCGGCCACCGTCATGTTCGGGTAGAGAGCATAGCTCTGGAACACCATGGCGATGTCGCGCTTGGACGGGTGCAGATCGTTGATGGCGCGGCCGTCGACGCGGATCTCGCCCTCCGTGATCTGCTCCAGGCCGGCGATGGTGTTGAGCAGAGTGGACTTGCCGCAGCCTGACGGGCCGACCAGCACCAGGAAGCCGCCCTTTTCGAGTTCGACATTGATGCCCTTCAGGATCTCAACATTCCCGAAGCGCTTCTTCAGCCCATCAATTTCCAGAAAAGCCATGGTCGTTCCTTCTGAATGTGGTCAGCCCTTGACCGCGCCCGCCATCAGCCCGCGCACGAAATAGCGGCCGGCGACGACATAGACGATCAGGGTGGGCAGAGCCGCGATCATCGCGGCTGCCATGTTGACGTTGTATTCGACGACGCCGGTCGAGGTGTTGACGACGTTGTTGAGCGCCACCGTCATCGGCATGGCGTCACCGGTGCCGGCGTAGGCGGAAGCGAACAGGAAGTCGTTCCAGATGTTGGTGAACTGGTAGATGACGGTGACGACGAAGATCGGCATCGAGTTCGGCAGCATGATGCGGCGGAAGATCTGGAAGAAGGAGGCGCCGTCGACTTGTGCGGCCTTGATCAATTCGGTCGGGAAGGCCTCGTAATAGTTGCGGAAGAACAAAGTGGTGAAGCCGATGCCGTAGACGACATGGACGAAGACAAGGTTGACCGTCGGATTGCCGAGGCCGAAGCTGGTGCCGACCGAGTTCTGCAGCGAGACGCCGAAGCGGCCGAGGCTGCCGAGGATCGTCGCCATCGGCAGAAGCACCGACTGGAACGGGATGAAGCAGGCGAACAGCATCAGCCCGAACACCAGTGTCGCGCCGCGAAAACGCCATTTGGTCAGCACGTAGCCATTGAGTGCCCCGAGCATGGTCGAGATCAGCACGGCCGGAACCACCATCTTGATGGAGTTCCAGAAATAGCCCTTGATGCCGGCGCAGGTGAGACCGACGCAGGTCTCGCCCCAGGCCTTCAGCCACGGGTCGAAGGTCGGCGCCTTGGGCAGCGCCAGCATGTTGCCGTTCTGGATCTCGTCCATGGTCTTGAACGAGGTGACCAGCATGACGAACAGCGGCATCAGGTAGAACAGCGCAAACAGCGCCAGAAGCCCGTAGATGACGATGCGGTTGACGAGTTTGACGTTGACGCCGCCTGAAGCCTGGCGGGCGGGAGTGGTGACAGCGCTCATCGCGGCTTCTCCCTGAGTTCGGAATAGAGATAGGGCACGATGATGGCGACGATGGTCATCAGCATGATCACGGCACTGGCCGAACCGACAGCCATCTCGTTGCGCTTGAATGTGTACTCATACATGAAGTTGGACGGCAGCCAGGCCGAGCCGCCGGGGCCGCCGCTGGTCAGTGCGACCACCAGATCGTAGGACTTGATGGCGAGGTGGGCGAGCACGATGAAGGCCGACAGGAAGATCGGCCGCAGCAGCGGAATGACGATGCGGCGGTAGAGCTGGAAGGTGGTGGCGCCGTCGATCTGCGCCGCCTTCATGATCTCGCCGTCAATGCCGCGCAGGCCGGCCAGGAACATCGCCATGATGAAGCCGGAGGCCTGCCAGACACCGGCGATGACCACGGTGTAGATGACGAAGTCCTTGTTCTTGATCCAGTCGAAATGGAAGCTCGTCCAGCCCCATTGATGCAAGGTCTGCTCGAGGCCGAGTCCTGGATCGAGGAACCATTTCCAGGCGACGCCGGTGACGATGAAGGACAGCGCCATGGGATAGAGGTAGATCGGCCGCAGCACGCCTTCGCCGCGAATCTTCTGGTCGAGCAGGATGGCCAGGAACAGGCCGAGCGCCAGGCAGATCAGGATGTAGAGAAAGCCGAAAATGCCCATGTTGGTGATCGACGTGTACCAGCTCGACGGCGGGTCGGTGTCGAAGGTCCAGCCCCACAGCCGCTGATAGGCGCGCGCGCCGGTGATGACATAGGACGGGAAGGTCTTGGAATTGGTGAAGGACAGATAGATCGTCCACAGGATGAAGCCGTAGACGAAGACGATGGTGATGGCGAAGCTCGGCGCCAGTACGATCTTCGGCAAGGCGTCCTGCAGGCGCGAGCGCACAGAGGCACGGGGGCGTGCATGCTCCGGCGTCAGCTTGATCTGGCTTGTTGCTAGCGTGCTCATGAGCTCCTCCCGTTTTCGGGTCGTCTCTGCGCTGCCGTCAGGCGGCAAGGCGGCCCGTGCGGACGGGTCCTTGGTCGGCATGGTGTCGAGCCGGCCAATCGTGGGATGAAACCTTCCCCGCCGAAGCGGGGAAGGTGTTTTCGAGGCCGGCGCTTACTTGGCGTCGTCGATCGCCTTGACCAGTTCGGTCACGGCTTCGTCCGAGGTCTTGATCTGGCCATGGACGAACTTCGAGACGACGTCCTTGTAGGCATTGGCGACCGCCGGAGGCGCGCCATAGCCCTGAGCCAGCGAGCCGAACAGCGTGCCGCCGTCATTGGCTGCCTTCAGGTCGGCGATGCCCTTCTTGCCGCAAGCGTCGAAGTCGGTGTCGGGAACGTCGGTACGGGCCGGAACCGAACCCTTGACGACGTTGAAGGCCGACTGGAAGCTCTTCGACAAGGTGGCGGTGGCCAGTGCGACCTGGGCGGCCTTGCGGTCGTCCGGAACGTTGAACATGCCGAACATGTCGGAGTTGTAGATCACGGAGCCGTCAGTGCCCGGGAAGCGGTAGCACAGGAAGTCCGTGCCCGGGGTCTTTTTGGCGGCGTGGAACTCGCCCTTGGCCCAGTCGCCCATGACCTGCACCAGAGCATCGCCCTTGATGACCATGGCGGTGGCAAGGTTCCAGTCACGGCCCGAGAAGTTCGGGTCGACATAGGTGACGAGCTTGGCCAAATTGTCGAACGACTTCTTCATCGTGTCGGACTTGAGCGAAGCGTCGTCGAGGTCGTTGAAGGCCTTCTTGTAGAACTCGGGTCCGCCGGTCGACAGCACGACCGAGTCGAACATCGTGGCTTCCTGCCAGTTCTGGCCGCCGAGAGCGAGCGGGATCACGCCTGCAGCCTTGGCCTTGTCGAGCAAGGCAACGAAGTCGTCGAAGGTCTTCGGCTCGGTGCCGCCGATCTTGTCCATGACGGCCTTGTTGATCCACAGCCAGTTGACCGAGTGGACGTTGACCGGAGCCGCGACCCACTTGCCCTCATAGACCGAGAATTTCTGCAGGGCGGCCGGAACCGACTTGTCCCAGCCTTCCTTCTTCGCCGTCTCGGTCAGGTCGCCCATGACGCCGGCCGCCGCATAGTCGAGCACGGTGTAGCCGAGCATCTGCGAGGCGGTCGGATAATTGCCGGCCGCGACCATTGCCTTCAGCGCGGTCATGGCGGCGTCGCCGCCACCGCCGGCCACCGGCACGTCCTTCCAGGCATAGCCTTCCTTGGCCAGATCGCCCTTCAAGACGTTGAGGGCAGCCGCTTCGCCGCCCGACGTCCACCAATGCAGCATCTGCACTTCCTTGACGTCCTCGGCATGGGCGGCGAAGGCCAGACCCGATGCGAGAGCCGTTCCGATAAGCAGTTTGCGCAACATGTACTTCCTCCCTTGTTGCATTACACGACCGGTGGAAGCCCACCGGGTTCTTCCAAACTCAGCCGACCCACCATCCTGTGCGCTGGCCGCGATGAAACTGGATTGTCTTTTCCTCGGTATAGTCCTCGACGGCGCGTTTGCCGAGTTCGCGTCCAAGACCGGACTGCTTGTAGCCTCCGAAAGGCAGCTCGGGATAACCTTCCATGAATGTGTTCACCCAAACCGTCCCCGAACGCACCCCACGCGCCACCGACATGCAAGTGTCGATGCTGGCGCTCCACACGCCCGCAGACAGACCATAGGGCGTGTTGTTGGCGATGTGCAACGCCTTTTCAATCGTTTCAAAAGTCAGCACGGAGAGCACCGGCCCGAACACTTCTTCGCGTGCGATGGCCATGTCCTCGGTGACGCCGCGGATGATGGTCGGGTTGAGATATTGGCCGGCATTGGAGGCCAATTGCCCGCCGCCGCTGTAGACATTGCTGCCGCCGCTTGCAGCTGCCGTTACGTAACCGGTCACCTTGGCCAGATGGTCGGACGAGATCATCGCGCCGACCTTGGTTCGATCGTCCAGTGGATCTCCCACTGCTACTCTCGACGTAAGTGCCTTTACGGTGGCAAGAAAATCGTCGGCTATCGCCTCGTGCACGATCAGCCGGCTGCCGGCATTGCAGCATTCGCCGGCATTGAAGAAGCCGCCGAACACCGCCGCGTCGGCGGCCGCTTCGAGATCGGCATCGGGGAAGACGATCTGGCCGTTCTTGCCGCCGAGCTCCATCGAGACCTTCTTGAGCGACTGCGCAGCGGACGCCATCGTCATCTTGCCGACGCGGGTAGAGCCGGTGAACGACACCATCTCGACCAGGGGATGGCTGACCATCGGCGCACCGACATCACCGCCCAGGCCGGCAACGATGTTGACGACGCCGGCGGGCAGGCCGGCCTCAAGCAGGATGTCGCCGAGCACGAAGGTCGAGGCCGAGGTCATCTCGCTCGGCTTGACCACGGCCGTGCAGCCGGCGGCAAGCGCGAAGGGCAGTTTCTGGCTGACGATCAGGAACGGGAAATTCCACGGCGTGATGATCGAGACGACGCCGATCGGTTCGCGCACGACCACGCCCAGCATGGCGTCGCCGAGATTGGCGTAGCTCTCGCCGTGCAGCGTGCGGGCGAGCGAGGCGGCATAGCGCCAGATGTCGACGGCGCCGCCGATCTCGCCACGCGCCTGGGCGATCGGCTTGCCCGATTCCAGTGCATCGAGCCGGGCGATGTCTTCCAGCCGCGTCTCGATCAGGTCGGCCGCCCTGAAAAGGATCGCGGCGCGCTCGGAGGCCTTCATGCGCGGCCAGGGGCCGGTCTCGAACGCCCTGTGCGCGGCTTGCACGGCCGCTTCCACCTCGGCCTCGCCGGCCTGCGCATAGCGCGAAACGGTGAAGCCATGGCCAGGGCTCTTGCGCTCGATCGTGCGGCCGTCGCGCGCATCGACATGCTTGCCGTCGATCAGCAGCCGATAGGTTTTCGGCGCGGCTGACGCCTCGGCGGGCATGGCGATGTTGAGGGGGGCGTTCATCAGGATTTTTTCTCTAGCTTCTTGAAAATGCTGGTTTCTGCTTGGTCTTGAAGGCGCTTACACCAGCCTTGAGGTCTCCGGAGAGCGCGATGAAACCGCTGGCCAGTGCTTCCGTTGCCGCCGCACTGTCCTCGCCTTCGGCCACGGCGATCATCAGCTTGGCGGCTTCGGTCGCCAACGGCCCGCGCTCGGCGATTTTTTCGGCCCAGCTTTTGGCCTCGGCAAAGCCGTTGCCGGTTTCAACCACCCTATCGACCATGCCAAGGGCCAGCGCTTCGAGGGCGAGAAGTATCTCGCCACCCAACGCCAAGCGGCGCACGGTCTGGGCGCCGAAGCGGCGTACGGCGCGCTGCGTGCCGGACCAGCCGGGCACGACGCCGATCGAGGTTTCGGGGAAACCCAGTTTCACCTGCGCCTCGGCGACGCGAAAATCGCAGGCGACGGCAAGCTCCAGCCCGCCGCCCAGCGCATGGCCCGACAGCACGGCGATTGTCGGCTGCCGCAGCCGCGCCAGCCGGTCGAACACCCGGTGGCCGTAGCGCACCCATTGCACCTGGAAGTCGGCCGCGTTCATCTGCGCCCACGCCTCGACATCGCCGCCGGCGCAAAAGCCCTTGCCTTCGCCGCGCAGCAGCACGACGCGCACGCCATCAGCGGCCTCGGCCGTGTCGAGCGCCGTTTCCAGCGCCCGCAGCATCGGAATATCCAGCGCGTTGAATTTTTCCGGCCGCCGCAAGGTGACGATGCCGATGGCGCCGTCCTGTTCGAAGGTGACGAGAGGCTCAGCCATGCGTGCCTCCGAGCGAGGCGCCGCCATTGAGCGACAGGCCGATTGGCCGATCCTGATAGAGCGCGGCCGGAGTCACCTTGAGGTCGTTGGCGACGCCAAGCGGTGTTTCCGACTGCGCCAGCACGTCGCGCTCGAGATCGATCCCCGGTGCCAGTTCCGTCACCATCAGCCCGTCAGGCGTCAGCTTTATCACGCAGCGCTCGGTGACATAGGTGATGTCCTGACCCTGGGCGACCGCGCGCGTGCCGGAGAAGGAGATATGCTCGACCTCGTTGACGACCTTCTTCACCTTGCCCTCCTGGTCGATGCGGATGCCGCCATCGGCCAATGAGAGTTTCGCGCCGGCATTGAAGAAGCCGGAGAAGACGATCTTCTTTGCCCGCGACGTGATGTCGACAAAGCCGCCGGCGCCGGCGGTGACATGCGGCCGGGCTGAGAGTTTCGACACGTTGACCGAGCCGTGGCGGTCGATCTGCAGGAAGGACAGCAGCGAGGCGTCGAAGCCGCCGGCCTGGAAATAGATGAACTGGTGCGGCGAGGGCATGATCGCCTCGGCATTGGAGGCACAGCCGAACTTGAAGTCGAGCAGCGGCACGCCGCCGACCGCGCCCTGCTCGATCACCCAGGTGACCTTGCCGTGCTGGCCTTCTTCCAGAAGGATGCGCGGCACATTGGCCGAGATGCCGAAGCCGATGTTGACGGCCATGCCGTCGCGCAATTCCATGGCGACGCGGCGGGCGATCACCTTCTGCACGTTCATCTCGGCATTGCGGAAGGTCGACAGAGGCCGGAAGATCTCGCCCGAAATCGCCGGGTCGTAAGGCGTCAGCGTCGTCTGCAACTGGTCGGGCGCGACAACAATATGGTCGACCAGCACACCGGGCACGCGCACATCATGCGGCTTCAGCGTGCCGTTCTCGACGACACGCTTGACCTGCGCGATGACGACGCCGCCATTGTTGCGGGCGGCGAGCGCCTGCTCGAGGCCGCCAAGATAGGCGCCTTCATGCTCATAGGTGAGGTTGCCGCGCTCGTCCGCCGTGGTGGCGCGGATGATCGACACCTGCGGCACGATCGAGCGGAAATAGAGCCATTCCTCGCCGTCGAATTGCTGCACGGAAACGATCGGCTCGCTTGCCGCCGCGTTCATGGCGCAGCCCTGATGGCGCGGATCGGCAAACGTGTCGAGACCGACCTTGGTCAATACGCCCGGCCGCTTGGCGGCGGCTTCGCGGTGCATGTCGAACAGGATGCCGGACGGCACATTGTAGGCGGCGACTGAATTGTCGCCGATCATTTTCCAGATCTGCGGCGGCTCGGCGGAGGAGGGGCCGGATGGATAGGAGCCGCACAAAGTGCGCTTCAAAAGGCCGGGCTTGGCAAGGTGATCGATGCCCTTGATGCCATACATGTCGCCGGCGGCGATGGGGTGCAGCGTGGTGATGTTCTTCGGGTGACCTTCCGCGTCGAAACGTTCGCCGATGGCGGCCAGCACCGCGTCCGGACAGCCAAGGCCGCTCGATGACGACACGGACACGACCATGCCGTCCTTGATCAGGCTGGCTGCCTGCGCCGCGGAAACGACCTTGCTCACTTCATGCTCCCGAGTTTCGGGTCGATCTTGACGGCCTTGCCGGAGCTAGCCGATTGCAATGCCGCCTCTGCCGCGGTGAGCGACCAGATGCCGTCTTCCCCGGTGGCGGAGGGCCGGCCGTCGCCGTGGATCGCGGCATGGAACTGACGCACGGACCTGACGTAGAGATCCTCGCGGTCGAAGCGAAGCTCCTCCTCGCCCTTGGCGGTGCGCAGAATGACCGAGCCGACCGGCTTCTGGGTCATGACATTGCCGGCGATCAGCGAGCCTTCCGAGCCGTGCACCTCGAAACCGGTGCCGGCGAATTTGGTGGTGAAGCCCTCATGCGACTGGGCGATAAGGCCCGATTTGAAGCGCCAGATGCACATGGCGCCGTCTTCCAGCCCGCTACCGGCCATGCCGGCGGCTTGCGTGAAGGCCGATACCTCGACCGGATCGTCGCCGAGCACGAAGCGCAGCGTGTCGGCATCGTGCACGGTGATGTCGAGCACCACGCCGCCGCCCGCTTCCGGCTTGGTGATGCGCCAGCCCTGCAGGTTCTCCGGCAGGTAGACGGAATGGAAAACGCGTGCGGCGATCGGCTTGCCGATGCGGCCGGTGGCGATGGCGTCCCGCATGGCGCGATGCGCACCGGCGTTGCGCAGATGATGGTTGGTGCCGAGCACGACGCCGGCGGCGCTGGCGGCCGCGACCATCTTGCGCGCGTCGGCGCTGGTCAGCGCCAGCGGCTTCTCGCACAGCACATGCTTTCCGGCCTTGATGGCGGCAAGCGCCTGCTCGAGATGCAACTCGTTGGTGGTCGAGATGTAGACGGCGTCGATGCCGGATCCAAGCAAGGCATCGAGGCTCGACACGGCGGCTGGAATGCCATTTTCCCGCGCATAGGCCGTGGCGCGTTCCGGGCTGGAACTCATCACCGTCGCGACCTCGCCATCCTCTTGCGCACGAATGGCATTGATCATGAATTGCCTGGCGATCGTGCTGGCGCCGATCAGTCCCCACTTGACGCTCATGCCGCGCCTCCCGTTCCTGCAGGCCTGTTTCGTGTGCGGCGATCCGGGCCGCAGCTTTCCCTGACAACGAGATTGACCGCGCCGATATGGTCTTCGGCACGCGTGGTGCGCGACTGGATCATCTTGAGCATGACGTGTGCGGCGCGTTCGCCGAGACCGGCTGTGTCAACCGCGACGCTGGTCAGCGCCGGCATGTAATGTTCGGCCTCGACCACGTCGTCGAAGCCGACGACGGCGAAATCTGGTCCCGGCTCAAGCCGGCGCTTGCGCAATGCCAGCATCACGCCGAAGGCGACGGCATCGTTGAAGCAAAGCGCCGATGTCGGCGGCTCGGCCATTGCGAGTGCGGTTTCCAGGCAAGCAATGCCGCCCTTGCGGCTGGTCTCGCCCTCGATGACGAGCACGTCGCGAGTGGCGATGCCCAGCGTCTCGCAGGCTTCGCGAAAGCCGCCCAGCCGTTCCTGATAGACCACCAGGTCCGATGTGCCGCCGAAGAAGGCCAGCCGGCGATGGCCTTTGCCTATGAGATGAGCAGCGGCAAGATAGGCGCCGCGATGATTGTCGGGCGCGATCACCGGGATGCGGCTTTCAGGCAAGCGGCGCATGGCGAAGACAACCGGCACGCCAGCCATCTCCAGCCGCCGGAAAGCGCCCGGCGTGGTGCCGCGCGCCGGTGACACGATGAGGCCGGCGACGCCTTGCTCCATCAGCGACTTCAGCACCTCTTCCTGGCGTACCGGATTCTCCGCCGTATTGGCGATGAAGGGCACGATGCCGGCCGACTGGAAGACGCGCTCCATGCCAACCGCCAGTTCGGCGAAGAACGGATTGGTGAGATCATTGATGACCATGCCGATGACGTTGGAATGGGCCTTGCGCAGATTGGCGGCGCCGCGGTTGTAGACATAGCCGACATCCTCGATCGCCTTGCGCACCTTGACCGCCGTCTCGGGCCGGATCAGCCCGCTGCCCTGGAGCACGAGCGACACCGTCGATTTGGACACGCCTGCCTCGCGGGCAATGTCGAAGATCGTCGCCTTGGCCCGGCTGGCCATCCCGATATCTCCTCCCGGTTTCGGTTCAAGTTTATTGGAACGTTCTAATCACTGCTCCAATCGAGAGTCAATCGGGATTTTTTCTCGGCCTGAAGAATCGATAGTTTGGCGCTATAGGCCCTGTTCAGCAACGAGCGGCGTGCTGCGATGCAACATTTTACAGACGGCCGCTCGTGAATCTTAAAGGTTCTTGATTTATTGGAACGTTCCATTTATAGGCGCGGTAAAGGGAGAGCTCGATGGATATTGCCTTGCCTGGTGAGGGTGGCTACAGCAGCCGCTACGCGCTTGTCGGACAGCCGGTGCAGCCGGTAATCGGCGCGCGGTTTTCGCGCATCGCCTATGCCGCCGCGCATGTCGTTGCCGATGCCCATGAAATGACCGATCCATGGTCGCGGCCCGTGGTCGACTGGGACAGGACGATGGCGTTCCGCCATCATCTGTGGCGGCTCGGCTTCCGCATTGCCGAGGCGATGGATACGTCGCAGCGCGGCATGGGTTTCGACTGGCCAAGCGCACGGGACTTGATCCGCAGGTCGATCGCCGAGTCCCGCACGGTCGATGGCGCCGGTCTTGCCTCGGGCGCCGGAACCGACCATCTGGCGCCGGCGTCGGCCAGGACACTGGACGATGTGATCGCCGCCTATGAGGAGCAGTTCGCTTTCATCGAAGGACAAGGCGGCAAGGCGATCATGATGGCCAGCCGCGCATTGGCGGCGGTGGCGAAGGGACCGGACGACTACGCCACCGTTTACGACCGGATTCTCGCCCAGGCCTCCGGCAAGGTCATCCTGCACTGGCTGGGCGACATGTTCGACCCGGCCTTGAAGGGCTATTGGGGCAGCGACGATTTCGAGACCGCGCTCGATACGGTGGTCGCCATCATCGAACGTCACGCAAACAAGGTCGAAGGCATAAAGATATCGCTGCTCGATGCCGGCAAGGAGGTTGCGCTCCGCGATAGGCTGCCGCACGGCGTCGTGATGTTCACTGGCGACGACTTCAACTATCCCGAACTGATCGCCGGAGACGGCCGTGGGCATTCGCACGCCTTGCTCGGCATTTTCGACGCCATCGCGCCGGTCGCCAATGCCGCCCTGGCAAGGCTCGCCGAGGGCGACCGGGCCGGCTATGACGCGCTGATGGCGCCGACGGTGCCGCTGTCACGAAAGATCTTCGAGGCGCCGACCGAATATTACAAGGCCGGCATCGTCTTCATGGCCTGGCTGAACGGCCACCAGGATCATTTCACGATGATCGGCGGCATGCAGTCGGCGCGCGGCATCCGCCACTATGCGGAGGTCTTCCGCCTTGCCGACCAGGCAGGCCTGCTGGCCGATCCCGACCTTGCCATATCGCGGATGAAGAGCCTGTGCGCCGTGGCGGGCGTCTGAGCCGCATGAAATTCGGCTAGAAGTATCCCCCGCTTGGGAGATTTGCGATATTGGTCTCAGCCCGTATTGGGGAAGCGCGGATCAGTGGACCAGTAGCCGATGGCAGACAAAGTGGCCCTCATAACCGGGGTAACCGGCCAGGACGGGGCCTATCTCGCGCAGTTGCTGCTGCGAAAGGGCTATATCGTTCACGGCGTCAAGCGCCGTTCGTCCTCGTTCAACACCGAGCGTATCGACGATATCCATGTCGACCCGCATGAAGGCGACACCAGCTTCTTCCTGCACTATGGCGATCTCACCGACGCCACGAACCTGATCCGGCTGGTGCAGGAGACGCAGCCCTGCGAAATCTACAATCTCGGCGCCCAGAGCCATGTCCAGGTCAGTTTCGAGACACCTGAATACACGGCCAATGCCGATGCCCTGGGGACGCTCAGGCTGCTCGAGGCAATCCGCATCCTGCGCCTGGAAAAGACGGTGCGCTTCTACCAGGCCTCGACTTCGGAACTTTACGGCAAGACCCTCGAGGTGCCGCAGCGCGAGACGACGCCCTTCCGTCCCCGCTCACCCTATGCGGCCGCCAAGCTCTATGCCTACTGGGCGACGGTAAACTATCGCGAGGCCTACGGCATGTTCGCGGCCAACGGCATCCTGTTCAACCATGAGAGCCCGGTCCGCGGGGAAACCTTCGTGACCCGCAAGATCACGCGAGCAGTTGCCTCGATCCACCATGGCCGCCAGGAAACGCTCTATCTCGGCAACATCGATGCCAGGCGCGACTGGGGTCATGCACGCGACTATGTCGAGGGCATGTGGCGTATCCTGCAGCACGACGAGGCCGACGATTTCGTGCTGGCGACCGGCGAGGAGCACTCGGTGCGCGAATTCGCCGAACTGGCCTTTGCCGAGACCGGGAGGACCATTCGCTGGCAGGGGCACGGTGTGGACGAGATTGGCGTCGACGCCGGCTCGGGCGCCGTTCTGGTGCGTATCGATCCGCGCTATTTCAGGCCGGCGGAAGTCGACCTGCTTGTCGGCGACCCGTCCAAGGCCAGGACCAGGCTCGGCTGGTCGCATGTGACCGGGTTCAAGGATCTGGTGGCGGAGATGGTGCGGTCGGATCTGGCCCGCGCCGACAACAGGCCCAGTGGCCGTTCCTGACGGAGGCAGTGCGATGAACGAGACCTTCGATCTCAAAGGCAAGCGGGTTTTCGTGGCCGGGCATCGTGGCATGGTCGGGTCTGCCGTCGTGCGCAGGCTGGCGGTCGAGGACTGCGAGATCCTGACCGCGACGCGCGCCGAACTCGATCTCCTCGATCAGGCCGGCGTGCGGCGCTGGATGGCCGACCGTCGGCCGGATGCCGTGGTGATGGCTGCGGCCAAGGTCGGCGGCATCCTTGCGAATGACCGGTTTCCGGCCGATTTCCTCTATGACAATGTCGCGGTGCAGACCAATCTCATCGAGGGCGCCTTCCGCACCGAAGTGGGCAAATTGCTGTTCCTCGGTTCATCCTGCATCTATCCAAAACTGGCGCCGCAGCCGATCCCCGAGGAGGCCTTGCTGACCGGCCCGCTCGAACCCACCAATGAATGGTATGCGATCGCCAAGATCGCCGGGTTGAAACTGTGTCAGGCCTATCGGCGTCAATACGGCGTCAACTACATCTCGGCGATGCCAACCAATCTCTATGGTCCAGGTGACAATTTTCACCTTGAATCCAGCCACGTCATACCTGCGTTGATGCGCAAGGCACATGAAGCAAAGCAGGCCGGCCACAAGACCCTGCAGGTGTGGGGATCGGGCACGCCGATGCGCGAGTTCCTGCATGTTGACGATGCAGCCGATGCCCTGGTCTCCCTCCTGAAAACATACAACGGGGAAAGCCATGTCAATGTCGGTTCGGGTCAGGACATCACCATCGCCGAATTGGCCAGGACGGTCGCCTCGATCGTCGGCGGAGACGTGGAGATCACGTTCGATGCGACCAAGCCGGATGGCACACCGCGCAAGTTGCTGGACGTTTCGCGGCTGTTTGCCACGGGATGGCGTCCCCGGTACTCGCTGCACAGCGGGCTGGAGCAGACCTATGCATGGTTCCTCCGGCATATCGAAGCCGGCCAGGTCCGGCTGACAGCACTGGAAAGTTAATGCCGCTTGAGTGATTTCTCGACGAAGACATTGGCGGCGACCAGGGCGGATGGCCTTGGAGGACGCCTGCTTGCCATGGTCAATGCCAAATGTCTCGCCGACAAAATGGGGTGCCGTTTCGGCTTCACCTGGAACCGCCGGTCCATCGACGACATGCAATTCCATATAGTCGATTCCGTCGACAAGGTTTTTGCCGCCGAGTTCATCGAAAGACACTGGCTGGGTGAGAAGATCGACACTGCCCGGTTCGGCGTCCTCGATGGAACTCGGTTCACCCGGTCCAGCCTGGCGGCCGACGCCCTTCAAAACGGCTTCCAGGGGTGGATCTGCGATGATTTCCGCATCCTGAGATCGTTCCGGCAGGGCTGGTTCAGGACGATGCTGCCCGCCAACAGGTCGGCCCGATCGAGGCATCGGACGTTTGGCACGTTTGGCTTTTCCGAATCCGTGAGAGCCACGATCGCCGCCGCCGGCAAGCCTCGGTTTTCCCGGCCGATGGCCGCGCTGCATCTGCGCAGCGGCGACATCATCCACGGGAATTATCGCTCGGAGCTGGAGTTTTGCGACAAGGTCATTCCAGCACCTCTAGCCAAGGCGATCGTATCGAAACTGGCGTCAAAAGGCCTGGCGACGCTGGTGATCGGCCAGGACCGGGCAACGCTCGACTATCTGAAATCGGAGACCGGAGCCTTCCTCGCCGACGATTTCGGCGCGAGCCAGTTTGAAGACGAGACGCTCAAGGCGTTTTTCGAAATGGCATTGATGGCTCGGTGTCGACAGATCCATGCGGGAAGCAGCGTCTTCGCGACAATCTCGTCGGTGATGGGCGGCATCCGGGTCATCAGGCCAAGAGCCTTGTTCGGCAATCGCGGGACAGCGACGGTCATTCTCGACGAATTGAAGGCTCGGCAATCCGATTACCATCCGCTGGAGGCCGCCTTTGGTTATCAGTCGGCCTTCGTGCTGACGGAACACAGCACCAGCCCGGCGCAGGCGAGGGGAATTCTCGAAAAGGCGGCCGCGCTCGATCCACAAAACCCCGCCTATGCATTGAAGATGGCGGCCGGCTATTTTCGAGACCGGAATTATCAAGGCGGCGAGGCGGTTCTGAAAGCGTTCATGCTCAAGGAGGTCGACGCCCGCGCCGAAAATCCGATGCGGATTCTGCAGGTTCTGACCCGCCCCTCGGCGCGCGGCCACATCATGGCCGGTGACTTCGAACTCTACCTTGCCGCGGCCAAGGCAGGATGCCCCTACGCCGCGGCATGCTCGGCCCAGATCCTTCACGCGGCTCTGGGCAGAACCGAGGCCGCCTTGGCGATGGCCACGCTGTCTCTCAAGACGGAACCCGCCAATCGGCTTTTCCAGGAAATCGAATCGGCGGTCCGGGCAAGCGCGACGGCAAGCGACAGCCCGTCCGTGCGGCAACTGGCCGGCGGTTGACGCGTTCGGACCTCGCGGTGGATTGGAACAGACATATGCATGGTTTCTCCGCCATATTGAAAAGGGCGACGTCCGGCTCGGGGCCGCGTGACGGAGGATCGATGCTGATTGTCGTCAACAGGGAAGATGGGCTGGGAGGCCGACTGCTGGCGATGGCCAATGCGAAAGCCCTTGCCGACAGGCTCGGCTACCGCTTCGGTTTCATCTGGAGCAGCCGGGATATCATCGATCAGGAATCGCATACGGTCGACGTGGTCGGGAAGATCTTCTCCGCGGATTTCATCGACAAGCACTGGCTGGGCGATACGATCAAGGTTGCCGACTTCGGTGTCCTTGGCGGCACGGCCTTCGCACCGTCGGACCTTGAAGCGGCGGCAAGAGGGGGAAAGCTGCGCGGCTGGATCTGCGACGACTTCGACGTTCTCGATTTCTTCCGTGACCAGGGTGTTCAACCGGCTCGGTCCGAAGCGCTGCGGGCCTTCGGGTTCGCGCCGGCCGTGCGGCAGGCCCTGGATGCCGCCGGCAAATGCCGCTTTCCCGGCCCGATGGCCGCCTTGCATCTGCGCAGTGGCGATATCGTCTACGGCCACCATCGCAGAAGGCTGGTTTTCGCCGACAAGGTCATCCCTTCGACCCTGGCCAAGGCAGTTGTGTCGGAGCTCTCGTCGAAGGGCCTGACGACGCTCCTTGTCGGCCAGGACCGCGCGACGCTCGATTATGTCAGCGCGCAAACCGGGGCAATGCGGACCGACGATTTCGGTGCCGCGGACTTCAAGGGAGAGGAGGCGCTCAGCGCATTCTTCGAGATGGCGCTGATGGCAAGGTGCCAGCAAATCCATGCCGGCAACAGCATCTACGCGGCGGTGGCGTCCGTCATGGGCGAGGTCCCGTGCCTGGACATCAGCGCGCTGTTCAGCAAGCCGCGCGCGTCGGAAATCATCATGCAGGAATTGCAGGCGCATCAAGCCGACTATCATCCCCTTGAAGCCGCCTTTGGCTACCAATGGTCGTTCCTGTCGCTGGAAGACAAGATCGATCCGGCGCGGGCGAGGGAGTTGCTGGAAAAAGCCCAGGCGCTGGATCCGGAAAACGACGCTTATGACCTGAAGCTGGCGGCGGCGCATTTCCGCGAAGGCAACTATCCGGCCGGCGAGGCCATGCTGAAATCGCTGATGATCAGCCAATCCCGGCTGCGCTCCAAAATTCCGTTGCCGATGATGGATATCCTGACCGACCGGATTGGCGGCTTCCTGACGATGGCCAGGGATTTCGAGGTCTTCCTCGCGGCGGCAAGGGCCGGCTATCCCTACGCCATGGCGTGCTCGGCCTATGTCCTGCTCGAAGTGCTGGACGACAGGAAGTCGGCGGTGGAGATGGCGGCAAGGCTGGTGAAGATCGAGCCTGGAAATGCGATCTTCAGGAGAATCAGGCGGCGGGTCGAGCTTGGCAAGAAGCCGAAATCCGGTCGGCTGGCGAAGGCACGGTGGCGGCTCGGCCGGCTGAAGACGTTCTGGATCTGACGCCTCACGGTGCGATTGCCGAGCGCCGCATCGGAGACCCGATCTATGACAGGCGATACAGGTACCACCTGCTGGCCCACTGGCGTGATCAGGTGTCCGGGATCAAGCCCGCCAAGCTCATTGCAATGTAACCCCCGTCAGGGGCCATCAGCCTTCGCTGACGCCATATCCGGCAGCAATCTTTGTGCATCAGGCTCGAGGTAGTTCAGTGACAGATCTATCGAATTCCAATGCACGGAGTCGGAGAACAACCCGAAGATGTCACCGCTGGTGAATTGCGGGGAGCGGGACGTCGCGGCGAAGAGCGACTCGTCGTATTCGGACGCGATGTCGGCGGGACGATACCCCATCAGCTCCAGCACGGTGGGGACGATCTGGAAATGGCTCGCCTTGTCGCGATTGGCCGCGGCGCCGGCTGCGAAACGCGCCCTCAGCGCCGGATCGGCGGCATAGGCCATCAATGGAACAAGACCCACACGCGGATCGGGATCATAGATGGTGCAGTGGGTCGATTTGCCGACGTTCAGCGCCTGTCCGTGGTCGGACGTATAGATCATCGCGGTATTCGAAAGATCGGCGCTCTCGAACAGCTTTTTCATGAAGAGGTCGACCGACCAGCGGACCGCATTGCGGTACGACGCCAAGCGTGTCATGGCCGTGTCCTTGCCGGCCGACGCGACTGTCGGTCCGTAGACGGCTTCCGATGCAGGATAGGACCAGTCATAGGGAAAATGAGCGCCGTTCTTATTGGCGTAAATGAAGACTGGCTGGCTGCCGGCCAGCTCGCCGCGCAGGATGTCGATCAACCGGAAATCGGCGCGGTCCATCCGTACGTCGTCCATGAAATAGGTCTTGTCGATGTCGCGCTTTTCTCGCACCGTCATGAAATTCGTGCTCCCCAGGAGGACGGCTGCCTTGGCGGTCGACTGCGCGTCGATATATACCGTCCGGTATCCGGCCTTCTTCGCGTACTGCCAGATCGTTGGGTTGGTGTTGACGGAATGGGCGAGATCGCGGCGCGACGCCGTGAGGCGCAGTATGGCGTTCGAATAAACACTGCAGTCGCCGCCGGACACGGCGGGACCGAAATCGACGAATCTGTCGGCGAGGGCGGCGATGTTCGGTGTGTACGAATTGCCAGGCGAGAGATCGACGAAATCGGCGCGAACGCTTTCGTCGATCATCATGACGATGTTGCGAGGCCTGGCCTGCGCCGTGGCGTTCCATGTGACGGCGCGTCGCTCCGGGGCGCCTTGTGTCACGATCCGCTCCGCGGCCATCGCGGACAGAGCCAGCGGAGCAAACTGCTTCGGCAGGCCGGAGGAGCCGCCTCCGTCCTTGGCATAGACCACGGCCGCGATAATCAGGATCGGCAGCAACGGGAGCCACGCCATGCGCCTTACCCATATCGAGAGCCGGGCGCCTGTCACTGCCGGTGGAATCGAAATCGACGTCACGCCAAAGGCCATGATCGCCACGGCGGGCCAGATCAGCCGATCGTAGAAACCGGCGGCCTCGCCGATGGAATTGCGGCTTGCCCAGAGGGAAAGGATATCGAAGACCGACAGATCGGCGTGACTTACCTGGAAATAGACCCAGGCTGCCGCGCTCGACAGTGCAAGCGGCACGGCCCATAACAGGCGTGTGACGAGCCGGGGCTGGAATGACGCAAACAACAACGCCACCATGGCCAGTCCCCAGATTGCGAGGAATGGAGCCAGCGTGGTGAAGCGCCCGTTGGCGAACAGAT
This sequence comes from Mesorhizobium sp. GW821-FHT04C10, assembly GCF_059420305.1. Taxonomy (NCBI): domain Bacteria; kingdom Pseudomonadati; phylum Pseudomonadota; class Alphaproteobacteria; order Hyphomicrobiales; family Phyllobacteriaceae; genus Mesorhizobium; species Mesorhizobium sp. GW821-FHT04C10. The sequence continues at coordinate 2,246,155 of NZ_JBWKTL010000001.1, forward strand.
TCCCGACGCGATCCCAGAAATCGAAATTGGTGACCGCCACGAAAATGGCGATCATGGTCAATTTGACACATATGGCTGTAACGCCCCAGCGACTGCGATGATGGGCCGGAGCCTGATCGATGCGTTCACCCGCGCCAGGCATGACGACCCCCCGTATTTTGTAGAGTTTTGACGACAAGGCCGCGGTGATCGTTGCGTTGGACGTGCACCGGTCTCGGAGACGATTCCGAACTGCGGACAACCCACTCGGCCGCCCCTGGAAGACGGCCGTTCAGACAGCGTTCCAAGAAGCTGCCGCCCCGCATCGGGGCCTTATTCGGTGGCCGGCGGTCAGCGAAGCGTTCGCTGGTACAGCTTGGTTCGTGCGTCGACCGACGACGGAACCATTGGCCAAACGCTCGCATGCGCTGCAGTTCTTCGAACTCCAGCCGCGATACTCCTCGCCACGTTGAACCGATCCCCTGGCGTAGCATCAGCGTTTCAAGATCGCTGCCATTGCGCTTGATCAGTTGGCGAGGTTGGTCTTCCGGTATGCTCCGTGCTCCACCAGGTAATCATAGTCTGCAGCCACCTGCCATGCGTATGCGGTTGTCCGGCGGCCACGCAATGGCGGGTGGGCCTTTAGCAGCCTAACTAACCTGATGCCTCATGGGCCTTCAGTTCCAGCAATATGTGCTGATCTGAAACCCGTAGCTTCATTCATATGAAGGAGGCCGGTGTGCGATCCCCCGGCTGCTGGTTTTCGCGACAGCCGCCTCTACCTGGACCCCAAGCGAAAAGAGTGGGTCGGGTCGGCAGCCAATGCGGCGCGATGCATTGGGGAGGGGCGTTGCGGAAACGAACAAGCGTCAGCCGCCGGTGCGGCCGGGAGGGCGAATCAGCGCACACTTGCGCCGATGGAAGATGCTCGACGACATCGCGCGTGACGAAGCCGCCGGGCAGGCCGGTGAACCCGTATCGATCCATTTGAATGTCGTGAGCCAAATGGGGCGCGGCGTGGCGATGAGGTCCGTGGCCACCACCACGTTGATCTTCAGAAGAACGCGGCCGAGGTTGGACCGGGTTTCTGGGCCAACCGGCACAAGGTCTTAGCCAAGTATCTGAAAGGATGGTGGGCGTGACAGGGATTGAACCTGTGACCCCTGCAATGTCAATGCAGTGCTCTCCCGCTGAGCTACACGCCCATCCGAAGCCGCGCATACACCACTTTTGGTCCGGCGCGTCAATAGCAGGAAAAAGGAAAGAAGGCGTCGTCTCGCCGCAGCGGCGATGCCCTTGTGGAAAGCGGCTCAGGCCGCCTGCAGCATCTTCTCGACCTCATTGACGAGATCGCGCAGGTGGAAGGGCTTCGACAGCACCTTTGCGTCTTTCGGCGCCTTGGAATCCGGGTTCAGCGCAACGGCGGCGAAACCGGTGATGAACATGACCTTGAGGTCGGGATCGATCTCGGTGGCGCGTCGTGCCAGCTCGATGCCGTCCATCTCCGGCATGACGATGTCGGTCAGCAGGAGCGAGAACGGTTCCTCGCGCAGCCGCTCATAGGCGCTGGCGCCGTTGTCGAAATCGCTGACCTGGTAGCCGGCGCGTTCCAGCGCCTTGACGAGGAACCGACGCATATCGTCGTCGTCTTCCGCCAGAAGAATGCGTGCCATGATATCCCGTCCGAATCACCCGCCCGAGACTGCCGCCCGGGCAGCCCGTTAACCATCCTGTATATGAGGAGGTGACGGTAAACATCAAGTGAACGCGGCGAAGCATTATCCGCATTTGGCAAGGCGATGAGGACGGCGAAATGCTGGACATGCGGCCAGCAAGGTGGCACTTTCATGCGATGATGCATTGGTGTTTTCGGGTTCGTGCAAATTGAAGACGGCAGCCGAGGATTTTTCGGTCGTTCAACCCTTCGAAATCCGATCGGGCGCCGAGCAGCGCGTCCCCTTCCTGTTCAACTCACCACATAGCGGCCGCTACTATCCGGAACGCTTCCTTGCCATGGCAAGGCTCGACCGCAACGCCATCCGCCGCTCGGAGGATTGCTACGTCGATGAATTGTTCGGCGGCGCCGTGGCGCTGGGCGCGCCGATGCTGGCGGCGAATTTCCCGCGAGCCTATCTCGACGTCAATCGCGAGCCATGGGAACTCGACCCGCGCATGTTCGCCGAGCCGGTGCCATCCTTCTGCAACATCCGCTCGGCGCGGGTGGCGGGCGGGCTTGGCACCGTGCCGAAGCTGGTGGGCGAGGGGCTCGACATCTATTCCGGCCGCTTGCCTCTGGCCGAAGCCGTTGCCCGCATCGAGGCCGTGTACAAACCCTATCACGAAACGCTGAAGCGGCTTTTGACCAGGACCCATGCCCGTTTCGGCTTTGCCGTGCTGATCGACTGCCATTCGATGCCGGCGAGCATCCGCGTCGGCGACAGCGGACTGCGGCCCGATTTCATCATCGGCGACCGTTTCGGCATTTCGGCCACCGCTGCCCTGACCGAGACCGCGATCGGCCTGCTGACCGCCATGGGCTATACCGTCGCCCACAACAAGCCTTATGCAGGCGGCTTCATCACCGAGCACTATGGCCGCCCGGCGCGCCATCTGCATGCGTTGCAGATCGAGGTCAATCGCGGGCTCTACATGAATGAGCGGACGTTTGAGAAGGCCGCCGGCTTCGACGCGCTGGCCGATGACCTGACGCGATTTTCAGCGGATCTGATGGCAATGCCTGACCATCACTTCATCGACCTGCCGCTGGCGGCGGAGTGAAATCGGGTCTTGTTCGTGCATGTCGTTGTCCCGAAACCGCCAGGCGCTCTTGGGTGACATGCCATTGAAACCGCAGTGTAAAAAAAGACCGCATCGTTTGCACGATACGGTCGAAGTCTAGGGAGGAAACGCCCAAGGAGGGCATGGACAGGAAAACCTGTCCGAGGTCGAGGGTATTGTGCGGTGCACAAATGTCAAGCGATCTTCAGGCTTTTTTAATTCAGAGTGATGTGGAAACTGCGTTTCGATGACGTTGATGTGACATTTGGGCAACAGCCGTCGCGACGAATAAATCGATAAACAGGCTTGTTTTGGCGGGAAAGTGTCGGCAGAGCCCGGTTGGGCACTCTGCAATGCGGGAGAATCAGTTGGACGTCAGCATCGATTTCATGCGCCGCATCGCGCAGGCGGCAGCGGCGGAAACCCTGCCGCGCTTTCGCGCCCAGGGTGCGGTGGCCAACAAGGAGCAGGGCAGTTTCGATCCGGTCACGGAAGCCGATCGCGAGACGGAACGCGCCATCAGGGCGCTGATATCGGCGCATTATCCCGACCATGGCATTCTCGGTGAGGAGCACGGCAGCGAGAACATCTCCAGCCGGCATGTCTGGGTGATCGATCCGATCGACGGCACGCGGGCCTTCATCTCCGGCCTGCCGGTGTGGGGGACGCTGGTCGGGCTGACGGTCGACGGCGACGCGGTTGCCGGCATGATGGCGCAGCCCTTCACCGGCGAACTGTTCTACGCCAACGCCTCCGGTTCGCACTATGAAGGGCCGGGCGGACCGCGCAAACTTTCCACCCGCAAGACGACAAGGCTCGACGAGGCAACGCTGTTCACCACCACGCCGGCGCTGTTCAAGGGCGAGGCGCGCACGCGCTATGACGCGTTCGAGAAACAGGTCCAGCTCGCCCGCTACGGTGCCGATTGCTATGCTTTCGCCATGATCGCCTCGGGAAGCGTCGACATCGTCGCCGACCCCGGCCTGAAGCCCTACGACATCGTGGCGCTGATCCCGATCATCGAGAAGGCGGGTGGTGTCGTCACCACCTTCGACGGCGGACCGGCGGAAAAGGGTGGCGATGTGTTGGCGGCGGCGACGCCGGAGCTTCACGCGGCCGCCATGGCTGCCCTGCGCGGCTGATCGGCCTCAGCGCGATCTGATCGAGCGCTGGAATTCCGCGGGCGTACGGCCATACACCTGCTTGAACGACGCGCTGAAATGGCTGTGGCTGGAAAAGCCGAGGTCCATGCCCAGCGTGGTCAGATTGTCGTAGCGGCCGAGCAGGTCGAGCCCGCGCGCCAGACGCAGGCGCAGATGATAGCGATAGAGCGGCATGGCCTCGACCTGCTGGAACACCTGGGTCAGATAGACCGGCGAAACGCCGACCTCGGCGGCAATCCCGGCCAGCGTCCAGCGCCGCGACAGGTCCGACGACAGCACGAGCTTGGCCCGGTCGACCAGCTTCTGCCGTCCCGGGCTGGCACCCGCGACATGCGAGGTGCGCTCGCCGAGCGAGCGCCGCACCAGTGTCAGGGCAAGCGTCTCGGCTTCCAGTGTTTCGGCGATATTGCGGCTCAGGCTGTGGCGCAGCATTGCCACCAGTGCCTGCGCACGCGGGTCGATGCGCCGGCGCTGGCGCCGAAACGCCAGGCGGTCGGCTGGGCGCAACTGCTCCTTCGGCGCCAGTTCGCGCAACTGGCCTTCCTCCATGACGAGATCGAGGCAGGCATCACCGCCCTCGACGGGGTGGCTGACCTGATAGGGCTCGGCCTCATTGAAGAACAGCAGCTGGTTGGCTTCCGCGACAGCGTCATTGCGGCCGACATGGCGCACGAAGACGCCTCGATAAGGAAACACCAAATGCGTGGACGACGTGCATTCCTCATCGCTCCTGTGACGGCATTCGCCGCTGCAGACGACGTCCCGCACCTTGACGATGCCGGTATCGAGAAGCGGCTGAACCGTGAATTGCGACATGGCCGTTGCGCTTTCTTCTCACGCCGAAAAATCACTCCGGCATCGCGATGGGCACTTTACGTGAACGGCCTGCCCATTCCTGTCAGGAGACTTCTCGAAAACGCCTCTCAGTTCCGCAATTGGCGCTTGAACTCCGAATAGACCTGGCCGCGTGACAGGCCGATGTCCTTGAGTTGTTCATCGCTCATTTCGAGCAAGGCAAGGCGGCTTCGGCGTTTCTCCATCTGACGGCCAAGCCATCTGGCCACGGCAACGCATTGGGCGAGCAGGGTCCGCCGGAGGGTTTCGGTGCGGATTACCGGCGCCGGGCCTGGGCCAGCCAGGCGTTGCGCCGCGGCATGATCGGGGCGCATGGCTCAATCCTCGCTCACGCCGGACGCCGAGGCGCCGGCTTCATTCAGCGCCTTGGCGCATTCCTCGCAGCAGACCTCGACGGTCTTGCCGCCGACCTTGACGCGGATCGGGTTGGCGTCCAGCTGGCAATCGCAGGCGGCGCAGGTTTTCTCGGTCATGATCTCATCTCCATGGCGTTCAATTCGACGCATGCAGATGAGCATTCCCGGGTGGACCGGGCTGTCAGAATCTTTAGCACTTTGCGTGCTGCTCGGCTGGACGAAGCCCCCTTCCTGACAACGCTGTGTCAGCTATGCCTGCCCATGGAGGACAGCGCCATGGTCAGGCCGTCGGGTCGTCGGAGCCGGGAATGAAGGCGTCGAAGGCGGCCAGGAATTGCTCGCGGTAGAGGTCGACTTCCTGCAGGATTTCATGCTTGGAACCGTCGATCATCAGCAGGGAACCGAGCCGCAGACTTCTGGCATAGGTTTCGACCGCCTTGGTCGAGACGACCTGGTCGGTACCGGCGGCGATGATTAGCAAGGGCACCTGGATCCGGGCCATGAAGTCGGGGTCGCTGATCGCTTCCGACGCCTTCGCCGCTGCCTGCAGCCAGCGGATCGTCGGGCCGCCAAGCGCCAATTGCGGATGCTCTTCGTAGATGCGCGTGTTGCGCCGATAGCGCTGAGGGTCAGACGTCACCTTGTTGGCCTCGAATGGCAGTGTCTGTCTCGGCCGCGGACCCCACGCGGCGTAGAGCCGGCCGAGCCCCAGTGCACAGAAAAACGAACATACACGGCGGACCGTCCCGATCGAGACCGGCAGGTCGGGCAAGGTCAGGAACGGCGCGATCAGCACCATGCGGCGCACACGGTTCACCATGGACGGCGCGGCAAGCAGCGTGATCACCGCACCCGCCGAGTGGGCCAGGATATAATACGGCCCGCGACAGTCAGGCAGCACGATCTCCTCGAAGAACTGCTCGAGGTCCGCGGTATAATCGCGGAAGGACCTGACATAGCCGCGCTGGCGATCGCGGATCAGCCGGTCGGAATCGCCCTGGCCGCGCCAGTCGAGCGTGGCGACACCAAAGCCTCGGGCGGCAAGGTCGCGGATGGTCTCGAAATATTTCTCGATGCACTCGTTGCGGCCGGACAGCAGCACCACCGTGCCGCGCATCGGCCGCGCCACCGCCGCGAACAGGCCATAGCGGATCTTCTTGCGATCGCGCGTGACGAAGAAGCCGCCGGTGGCGTTTTCCGGTCGCGGATTGCCCTCGGTTTCGTGGAAAAGCGGCGTGTCGTGGAGAAGGTCCGTCATTCGGCGCTTTGTGCTCGGCGTCTCACCAGCCTTTCGCGGCTGGCCTCGTCAAGGTGATAGACGCCAATGCGTCAAAAGCAAAGGAATTCCGGGCGAGGGGAGACCGGCAACGGGAAAGCCGGAAGCCGCTTGAGAGCGTACTTCCGGCCCCTGTCGATCCGGGAGGAAGGGACGTTAACACCCGGTTCGGCCTCGTTGCGGCGCCTTTGTTTGACGCAATTCCGGACGGAAAACCGCTTCACACTTTTCCTGGAATTGCTTCAAGCAATCCGGCGCCGCCAATCCTTGATCTTGAGGTCACTCTAGCGGCACACGTCTGAACGCGCGCCGAAGGTCCGGTTCATCTGCCGTTCATCAAGGGGGCGGGCGGCGTGGTTTTTTGCCATTCGGCGAAACTTGAAATGCATTCGGGCGCTCCCCAAATGTGGAATGCGGTCGCCAATGTCGGGGCCGCTGGTCTTCCCGAAACGCCGCTCAAGGGTTTCGCACCGACCATACGCAAACCATGTTGCTCAACAGGAGAACACCTCATGCGTCACGTTGATTTTTCCCCGCTTTACCGTTCGACCGTCGGCTTCGACCGTCTCTTCACCATGCTGGATTCGCTTGCGCAGCCGGATGGCGCGCAGACCTATCCGCCCTACAACATCGAGCGTACCGGTGAGGATTCCTACCGAATTTCGATGGCTGTCGCCGGCTTCTCGGACGAAGAGATCTCGATTGAAGCCCACCGCAACGTGCTGACCGTCAAGGGTGAGCGCAAGGACGAGGGCACCGGCGAAGGCTCCGAGCTGCTCTATCGCGGCATTGCCTCCAGGGCCTTCGAGCGCCGCTTCCAGCTTGCCGACCACGTTGAAGTCGTCGGCGCCGCGCTGAAGAACGGCCTGCTCTTCGTCGATCTCAAGCGCAACATTCCCGAGGAACTGAAGCCGCGCAAGATCGCGATCACCTCGGCCCCGGCCAAGGCCAAGCAGATCGAGGCCAAGACCGCTGCCTAACGTTTAAGTCTCCTCCCGAGACGGAAGCGGCGCCGAAAGGCGCCGCTTTTTTGTTGTCCGCAGGTCGCCTATCCGGCGATCAACTGGCCAAAGCGGTCGACTTCCTCGGCTGACGTCGCAAAGCTGGTGACGAAGCGATAGAGCAGCTCGTCCTCGCCGACATGGCCGTCAAATCCATGCGGCTTGTGCCAGTCGTAGAAGGCGGCACCGGCGGCTTGCAGCCTGTCGGCTTCGGCTTTCTTGATCACCGCGAACACCTCGTTGGCCTGCGGCAGCCAAGCCAGCTTCGCATGGGCCGAATCCTCGATTGCCGCCGCGAGACGTGCGGCCATGGCGTTGGCGTGGCGCGCGGTATCGAGCCACTGATCGTCCTTGAAGTAGGCTTCGAACTGCGCCGCGACGAAGCGCGACTTGGAAAACAGCTGGGCGGCGCGCTTGCGCAGGAAGGCCAACTCCCTGGCGCGGTCGAGGTCGAACAGCACGATCGCCTCGGCGCACCAGCAGCCGTTCTTGGTGCCGCCGAAGGACAGGATGTCGACACCGCGTTTCCAGGTCATTTCGGCCGGCGTCGTCTCGAGCGCAACCAGCGCATTGGCAAAGCGGGCGCCATCCATGTGCAAGGGCACGGAATGCTGCTTGGCGATGGCCGAAATCGTCTCGATCTCGTTCAGACCATAGATGGTGCCAACCTCGGTCGACTGGGTGATCGAAACCGCCATCGGCCGTCCCCAATGGACTATTTCGGGCGCGAAGCGGCCAATGGTTCGCTCCAGATTGTGCGGGTCGATCTTGCCGAGCGCGCCGTCGATGGCATGCAGCCGCGCGCCGCCGGAAAAATATTCCGGCGCACCGCACTCGTCTTCGATGACATGCGATTCGCGGTGGGCGAAGGAAATACCACCAGGCTTGTTGAAAGTGGTCAGCGACAGCGAATTGGCGGCGGTGCCGGTCGCCACGAAGAACACCGCGACCTCGCGTTCGAAAATCTCGCTGAAGCGCTGGTAGACTGCCTGGTCGAGCGCGCTGTCGCCGTAGGCGGCGGCAAAGCCGGCGGACGCGGCCGACAGGCCGGCAACGATATTGGGATGGGCGCCTGCCCAATTGTCGGAAGCGAAGAACATGCATCTGCCTGTGTTGGGGAAATCGGCGCGGAGTTGACCGGTTTAACGCGTCAACCGCAAGAGCCAGATGCTGGAAAACCGTTAAAGCCAGCCGTGGCGGCAGGCGGGAAACGGCGACTGAAGCTTACGTTTTCTCTCAACTTCACGTAATTTTATGTCGCGGAAGCCTCAAGTTTTTTGTGAATCGGTCTTGTGTGCGCCAGGGAATTCTGCCATAAAAATTTAGGACAGTAGTGCTGTCTTATTTTGTCGCACAAAACAGGCTGGATTGGCGTAAAATATTGGCCTCTCCGGCTGTTGCCGCGAGCGACAGGTGGACGGCCAGACGCTGGCCTGTACGATACCAGATGCGAACCATGCGGAAAGCCGCCTGGTTCGGCAAGGATTTCGCAAGACGTGCCGCAAGGATCAGGGTGAGCCAAGCGCTTGCCGAGGCAAATTAGCGACCGAAGAATGGCCAGCGCCTGAAGGGCTGGAATGGAGGACAGGACAATGACGGACATGACGCTCTCTGCGACGAACGGCCAGGCCGCGCAGACGAAAGCGGCTGCCGTCAAAAATACACCTCGAACCGACATTGGCCGAACCGGTTTTGCCTCTCAGGGCCTCTACGATCCGCGCAACGAGCATGACGCCTGTGGCGTCGGCTTCATCGTCAACATGAAGGGCGTGAAGTCGCATCAGATCGTCAAGGACGGCCTTGCCGTGCTCGAAAACCTGACGCACCGCGGCGCCGTCGGCGCCGACCCGCTGGTCGGCGACGGCGCGGGTGTGCTGGTGCAGCTTCCCGACCAGTTCTTCCGCGAGGAAATGGCCGCCAACGGCATCGAACTGCCGCCGGCTGGCCAGTATGGCGTCGGGCACTGGTTCATGCCGCAGGACGCGGCGCTACGCGCCCATATCGAGGACATCATCGCCGAATCGGCGCAGTCCGAGGGGCTGCCTCTGCTCGGTTTCCGCGACGTGCCCGTCGACAATTCGTCGCTGTCGAAGGCGCCCGACATCGTGGCGTCCGAGCCGTTCCACCGCCAGGTGTTCATCGGGCGCACGGCGGACATTCCCGATGATGAAGAATACGAGGCCCGGCTCTATCTGCTGCGCAAGGTCATTTCGGGCCGCATCTATGCCGAGAACGACAACAAGGATATCGGCGCCTATTGCGTGTCACTGTCGGCGCGCACCATCGTCTACAAGGGCATGTTCCTGGCCTATCAGGTCGGCGCCTATTACAAGGATCTCAAGGACCCCCGGTTCGAGACGGCGCTGATCCTGGTGCACCAGCGTTTCTCGACCAACACCTTCCCGTCGTGGAAGCTGGCGCATCCCTACCGCATGGTCGCGCACAATGGCGAGATCAACACGGTGCGCGGCAACAACAACTGGATGGCTGCGCGCCAGGCGTCCGTCGATTCCGAACTGTTCGGCAACAACATCTCGAAGCTGTGGCCGATCTCCTATGACGGCCAGTCCGACACGGCGTGTTTCGACAATGCGCTCGAGTTCCTGTTCCAGGGCGGCTACAGCCTCAGCCACGCCATGATGATGCTGATCCCGGAAGCCTGGGCCGGCAACAAGCTCATGGATGCCGACCGCAAGGCTTTCTATGAATACCATGCGGCGCTGATGGAGCCGTGGGACGGGCCGGCCGCGGTTGCCTTCACCGATGGCCGCCAGATCGGCGCCACGCTCGACCGCAACGGCCTGCGCCCGGCACGCTACATCGTCACCGACGATGACCGCGTCATCATGGCTTCGGAGGCCGGCGTGCTGCCGGTGCCGGAGGAGAAGATCGTCCAGAAGTGGCGGCTGCAGCCCGGCCGCATGCTCTTGATCGACCTTGCCAAGGGCCGCATCGTGCCTGACGAGGAGATCAAGTCGGAGATCGCCACCAAGCATCCCTACAAGACCTGGCTCGCCAACACGCAGCTCATCCTGGAAGATCTCAAGCCGGTCGAACCGCGCGCGCTGCGCAAGGATGTCAGCCTGCTCGATCGCCAGCAGGCATTCGGCTACACCCAGGAAGACACCAAGCTGTTGATGTCGCCGATGGCGACCACCGGCCAGGAAGCCGTCGGCTCGATGGGCACCGACACGCCGATCTCGGCGATGTCGGACAAGTCGAAGCTGCTCTACACCTATTTCAAGCAGAACTTCGCCCAGGTCACCAATCCGCCCATCGATCCGATCCGCGAGGAACTGGTGATGAGCCTGGTGTCCTTCATCGGGCCGCGGCCGAACATTTTCGATCTTGTGGGCAGTTCGCGCCGCAAGCGGCTCGAAGTGCGCCAGCCGATCCTGACCAATGGCGATCTCGAAAAGATCCGCTCCATCGGCCACACCGAGGACCGTTTCGACACCAAGACGATCGACATCACCTATGGTTCGAACGAAGGCGCCGCCGGCATGCAGGGCGCCATCGACCGGCTCTGCGAACGCGCGGAGGCGGCGGTTGCCGGCGGCTACAACATCATCATCCTGTCCGACCGCCAGGTCGGGCCGGATCGGATCGCGATTCCCGCCCTGCTGGCGACGGCCGCTGTGCATCATCACCTGATCCGCAAGGGGCTGCGCACCTCCGTCGGCCTGGTCGTGGAATCCGGCGAGCCGCGCGAAGTGCATCATTTCTGCTGTCTCGCCGGCTACGGCGCCGAAGCGATCAACCCTTACCTTGCCTTCGACACGCTGCTCGATATGCACAAGCGCGGCGAGCTGCCGGAAGAGGTAGATGCCTACGAGGTCGTGTCGCGCTACATCAAGTCGATCGGCAAGGGCATCCTCAAGGTGATGTCCAAGATGGGCATCTCGACCTACCAGTCCTATTGCGGCGCGCAGATCTTCGACGCCATCGGGCTGAAGACCGATTTCGTGCAGCAGTATTTCACCGGCACCGCGACGCTGATCGAAGGCGTCGGGCTGGATGAGGTCGCGGGCGAGACCGTCAGCCGCCATACGGATGGTTTCGGCAGCGATCCGGTGTTGCGCAGCAGCCTGGATGTCGGTGGCGAGTACCTCTTCCGCATGCGCGGCGAGGCGCATATGTGGTCGCCCGACGCGGTCGCCACCTTGCAGCACGCCGTGCGCCAGGGCTCGTGGGAGACGTTCAAGGACTATTCCGCGCAGATCGACAGCGAGACGGCCCGCGCGCAGACCATCCGTGGCCTGTTCAAGATCAGGCTGGCGGACGAGACTGGGCGCAAGAAGGTCGCGCTCGACGACGTCATGCCGGCGGCCGACATCGTCAAGCGCTTCTCGACCGGGGCGATGTCGTTCGGTTCGATCTCGCGTGAGGCGCACACCACGCTGGCGCGCGCCATGAACCAGATCGGCGGCAAGTCGAACACCGGCGAGGGCGGCGAAGAGGCCGATCGCTATCTGCCGCTGCCTGGCGGCGGCAAGAACCCGGAACGCTCGGCGATCAAGCAGGTCGCCTCGGGCCGCTTTGGCGTGACGGCAGAATACCTCGTCAATTCCGATGTCATGCAGATCAAGGTCGCGCAGGGCGCCAAGCCTGGCGAGGGCGGTCAGTTGCCCGGCCACAAGGTCGACGCGACCATTGCCAAGGTCCGGCACTCGACGCCTGGCGTCGGCCTGATCTCGCCGCCGCCGCATCACGACATCTATTCGATCGAGGATCTGGCGCAGCTGATCTACGATCTGAAGAACGTCAATCCGGCGGCCGATGTATCGGTCAAGCTGGTCTCGGAAGTCGGTGTCGGCACGGTCGCGGCGGGTGTCGCCAAGGCGCGCGCCGACCACATCACCATCTCGGGTTATGATGGCGGCACGGGTGCCTCGCCGCTGACCTCGCTCAAGCATGCCGGCTCCCCCTGGGAAATGGGCCTGGCCGAAACGCACCAGACGCTGGTGCTTAACGGTCTGCGCAGCAGAGTCGCGCTGCAGGTCGATGGCGGCTTGCGCACCGGGCGCGACGTCATCATCGGCGCGCTGCTCGGCGCCGACGAGTTCGGCTTCTCGACCGCACCGCTGATCGCGGCCGGCTGCATCATGATGCGCAAGTGCCACCTCAACACCTGCCCGGTTGGCGTCGCCACCCAGGACCCGGTGCTGCGCAAGCGCTTCAAGGGCACGCCCGAACATGTCATCAACTTCTTCTTCTACGTGGCGGAAGAGGTGAGGGCGCTGCTGGCCGAAATGGGCTTCACCCATATCGACCAGATCATCGGCGACGCCGACCTTCTGGAGAAGCGCGACGTGATCCAGCACTGGAAGGCGCAGGGCCTCGACTTCTCCAAGATGTTCTACAAGCCCGATGTGCCGCATGAAGCGGCGCACTGGACCGAACGCCAGAAGCATCCGATCGACGACGTGCTCGACCGCAAGCTGATCGAACTGGCCAGGCCCGCGCTGGAGGCCAAGCAGCCGGTCAAGATCGAGGTCGACATCCGCAATGTCGACCGTTCGACGGGCGCCATGCTGTCGGGCGAAGTCGCCAAGCGCTTCAAGCACAAGGGCCTGCGCGAGGACACCATCCAGGTCAAGCTGACCGGCACCGCCGGCCAGTCCTTCGGCGCCTTCCTGGCGCGCGGCGTCTCGTTCGAACTCGTCGGCGCCGGCAACGACTATGTAGGCAAGGGCCTGTCGGGCGGACGCCTTGTCATCCGGCCACCGGAAGAGGCCAGGATCGTCGCTGCCGACTCAATCATCGTGGGCAATACGGTGCTCTATGGCGCTACCGAGGGCGAAGCCTATTTCGCCGGTGTCGCCGGCGAGCGTTTCGCGGTGCGCAATTCGGGCGTCGCTGCCGTCGTCGAAGGCGTCGGCGACCATGGCTGCGAATACATGACCGGCGGTGTCGTCGTCGTCATCGGCAAGACCGGCCGCAACTTCGCCGCCGGCATGTCGGGCGGTGTCGCCTATGTGCTGGACGAGGCGGGTGATTTCGCCGAGCGCTGCAACATGGCGATGGTCGAGCTGGAGCCAGTGCCGGAAGAAGACGATTTGATGGAAAAGCTGCTGCACCATGGCGGCGACCTCGACCACAAGGGCCGCGTCGACGTCACGGGCGACATGACCAGCCATGACGAGGAGCGGCTCTACCAGCTGATCTCGAACCACGTGCACTACACGGGTTCGGTGCGCGGCCGCGAGATCCTCGACGACTGGACGACGTTCCGGCCGAAATTCCGCAAGATCATGCCGGTCGAATATCGCCGCGCGCTGATCGAGATGGAGCGCATGCGCATGGGCGTAGCGGCCGAATAGACCTATGAGAACTGCCGGGGAGCCCAGGCTTCCCGGCCCACCTTCATCGACAGTTTGACCTCCGGGGCAAGGTTGCCATGGCTGCCTCAAGAGGTTAACGGGTGCGGCGAGAACCGCACCATCTGGACAGCAGGAACTGGACTATGGGCAAGGTAACAGGCTTTCTCGAAATCGACCGGCAGGTGCACAAGTACCAGCCGGCCTCCGACCGCATCCGGCATTTCCGCGAATTCACGCTGCCGATGTCGGACAAGGAGGTCGAGAAACAGGCCGCGCGCTGCATGGATTGCGGCATTCCGTTCTGCCACGGGCCGACAGGCTGCCCCATCCATAACCAGATCCCGGACTGGAACGACCTCGTCTACAACCGGGACTGGGACAACGCGATCCGCAACCTGCATTCGACCAACAATTTCCCGGAATTCACCGGCCGCATCTGTCCCGCGCCCTGCGAGGAAGCCTGCACGCTGAACCTCGAGGACATTCCGGTCGCCATCAAGACGGTGGAACAGGCTATCGCCGACAAGGCCTATGAGACTGGCCATATCAGGCCCTATCCGCCGGAGAAGAAGACTGGCAAGCGGGTTGCCATCATCGGCTCCGGCCCGGCCGGCATGGCGGCTGCGCAGCAGCTCGGCCGCGCCGGCCATGACGTCCATGTCTACGAGCGCGAAAGCCGCCCGGGCGGGCTGATGCGCTATGGCATTCCCGACTTCAAGATCGAGAAGCACTATATCGACCGGCGCATCGAACAGATGCAGGGCGAGGGCGTGACCTTCCATTGCGGCGTCAATGTCGGCGTCGACAAGCCTGTCGCCGAACTGCTCGCCGAACATGATGCCGTGCTCTATTGCGGTGGCTCGGAAACGCCGCGCGCGGCCAATATTCCGGGAGACGATCTCGGCGGCGTGCATGACGCCATGCCTTATCTGGTGCAGCAGAACCGCCGCGTCGGCGGCGAGCCGATCCAGTCGGTGGCGTGGCCGTCGCATCCAATCATCGCCGGCGGACAGCATGTCGTCGTCGTCGGTGGCGGCGATACCGCGTCCGACTGCGTCGGCACCGCCTTCCGCCAGGGCGCGGTGCGGGTCACCCAGCTCGACATCCGCCCGCAGCCGCCGGAGAAGGAAGACAAGCTCGCGGTCTGGCCCTATTGGGCGACCAAGATGCGCACCTCGTCCTCGCAGGCCGAGGGTGCGGAGCGCGAGTTCCAGGTGGCGACACTCGAGTTCATCGGCGAAGACGGCCAGTTGACCGGCGTCAAATGCTGCGAGGTTGACGAGAAGCGCAAGCCGATCGCCGGCACCGAATTCGTCATCCGCGCCGATCTCGCCTTCATCGCCATCGGTTTTGCCGGCCCGGCGACGGCCGGCGTGGCGAAGGAGCTGGAAGGTGAGATGAAAATCATCACTGACAGCCGACGCTCCCGGAATGTCGAGGCCAATGACCGCGACTACCGGACCAGCGTCGACCGGCTCTATGCGGCGGGCGATGTCCGCCGCGGCCAGTCCCTGGTCGTCTGGGCGATCCGCGAGGGCCGCCAGGCGGCGCGCTCGATCGACGAGGCGCTGATGGGGTCGACCGTATTGCCACGCTGATACCGTTTGGAAACTCTACTCCTGCGGCCATCTGAGGGCGTTTTCTGTGCTTCCGGTGCTCACGTACTTAAATGTACGCTCTGCTCCGGTTCTCGAAAACACCATCATATGACTCGCAGGAGCGAGTTTCGAAACGGTCCCGGAGGCTCCGCTACTAAGGGGTGATCGCCGTCGTCGTGTCGGCCGCAGCGGCTGTCGCCGGCGGCTCGGCCTTGGGCGGCCAGGAAAAATCGTCGGCGCGTCCTGGCGACGCCTCGGAAGCCTTGCCCTCGATCACCAGTCGTTCCCCCGGAAGAGCCGGATTGGCTTTTGCCGGCGGCGCGGCGCCGAGCAGTTCGGTGCCGCCGTCGAGTGCGGGGTCGCTGAGCAGCATGGGTGCGGTGCGGTCGATCACGATGGGTGCCGCGGCCGGCGCCGGGGCCTCGACGGGCGCACCCGCCGGTGCCGTCGCCGGGGCCATGCTGCCGGGCGCGGCCAGGCCCAGGATCTTCATCAGCGGCTTTTCGGTGTAGAAGGCGAGCTTGCGCTTGCCGGCCTTGGAGACGTTGATGCCGTCATCGGCGCGCAGCCGCACAGGCTGGCCGTTCATGTCGGGGCCGGTGGTGACGAAGGCGCCGTTCTCATCGACGAACCCATCCCAGACATCGACGAATTCGCCGCCATGGCTTTCAGCGGCCTGGTGATAGATGTCGTTGAAGGCCAGCATGTCGGAGGTCATCTTCGGCACCCGGAAGGCCGGCATGCCGACCCAAAGGAAGGGCACCTTGGCGGCGGCGATAGCCTTGCCGAGTGCGTCGGTCCGGCGCTCATATTCCTTGGTCCAGTTCTCGGACCGGGGTTGCTCGCGCACGTCCCCCACCTTCATCTGCTGGCGATCGTTGGAGCCCAGCATGACCACCACCGCGGCCGGCTTCTCGGTCTCGATCAGCGATTTGATCTGTTCGGGCCAGTTGTAGAAGTCATCGCGCACGAAGCCAGACGAGCCATTGCTGCGCACGACGATCCTGACGCCGGGATTGTCGGCGAAGGCGGTGTCCAGGCCTTCGGCAAGGCCGGACGCCATGAAGTCGCCGACCACCAGCACGGTGCGGGCGTCCGGCGCCTTTTCGACGACTGGGGTTTCAGGCTCCGCCGGCGGGCGCGGGGCCCGCGGTTTCTTGGGCTTGGGTTTTGGTTTTGCCTTTTCGATATCGAGCGGTGGCTCGACGCGCTCGCTGCGGCGCGGGAAAAGCAGATCGCGCAACGACCAGCCACGGTTTTGCTGCGGCTGTTCCTGTGCCATGGCCGGCGCATGGAAGGCAGCGGCGGCGCCGACCGCCAGCAGGACGATCGCCAGAAAAAGGATCGGCGTGCGACGAACAAGGATCGCGATACGCGCGGCCGAAACCAATCACTCCTCCATCCCCTTGCGCCCGATCCCGCAAACCGGAGCCGGTTTTGCGGCCGGGCGCAAGTTCAAAGTGCCATGGCGCCGGATGCGTGCGCCAAAAATGCGCGCGGCGGCGTGGCTGGCTCTATTTTTGCCTGAGCCATTTGAGCACTTCCATGCTCGGATAGCCGTCCTGGGTCAAGCCGACCTTTGCCTGATAGGCCATGATGGCGGTTTTCGACCCGTCGCCGATCTTGCCGTCGAACTTGCCGTCGTAAAGCCCGTGCTGCGAAAGCCGCTTCTGCAACTCCTGCCTTTCCTCGAAGGAGAGCTTGGTGAAGGGCCGCTTCCAGTCCTGGACAAGGCCGTTGCCACCGGCGATCTCGTCGGCGAGAAGACCAACGGCAAGGGCATATTTGTCGGCGTTGTTGTAGGCCTTGATGACCGAGAAATTCCTGATCATCAGGAAAGCCGGGCCGCCACGGCCGTCCGGCACCTTCAGCGTCGCCTTGTCGGTGAGGTTCTTGAACGGCTTGCCGCTGGCCCTGACGACGCCGAGCGATTGCCATTGCGCCAGCGTCTTCGAGCCGCCCGGCAGTTTGCCGGCCGGTATGGCGACTTCGTAGCCCCAGGTCTTGCCGGCCTGCCAGCCATTCTTCTTCAACAGATTGGCTGACGTCGCCAGCGCATCGGGGATGGAATTCCAGATGTCGCGCTTGCCGTTGCCGTCCATGTCGACGGCATAATGCTGGTAGCTGGTGGGGATGAACTGGGTCTGGCCCATGGCGCCAGCCCAGGAGCCCATCAGGTGGCTTTCGTCGATGTCGCCGGTCTGCAGGATCTTCAGGGCCGCGACCAACTGGGTGCGGGCATATTTGGACCGTTTCGGGTCGCCATACCCCAAAGTCGCCAGCGAACGAATGACATTGCGCATGATGTCGTCGCGCTTGAGGATTTCGCCATAGTTCGATTCCATCGACCAGATGGCGAGCAGAATGTAGCGGTCGACGCCGAACCTCGCCTCGATCCTGTCCAGCCAAGGCTTCCACTTTTTCGCCATCTGCTGTCCGACGGCGACGGACTGGTCGTGGACGCGGTTGTCGAAATAATCCCAGGCGGGCGCGGTGAATTCGGGCTGGGTGCGCGCCTTTTCCAGCACCACCGGATCGGGCTCCTTGATGTCCCGGAAAGCCTGGTCGTAGACCGCGCCGGAAACGCCGCCCGCGACAGCAGTGGCGCGGAAGCCGGCGACCCATTGCCGGAAACCGGCGTCAGCGAAAGCCGGACCGGTGGGCATCAGCAGGGCGAGCGAGAGGCTGGCTGCCGTCATGACGCTGGTCAAACGTTTTGCGGCATTGCGAACGGACATGTTTTCCTCCTTCTCTGTCTCAGGAAAGACCATTCATCGCCGAACCGGGTTAGGAATTAGTTTACCATAGGCGTCGCCTGGAACGAAAAGACACCTCGATGCTTTAACCGGTGGAAGTTTCCCTCACCCGCTCCAGTAATCTTCAATTCCGGCGTGAAAATGTCGCCAGGCGGGGATTGCGGAGCCGGCCTGCAAACGGATAATTGAAAGCATGAAGAGAGTTCGCAAGGCAGTTTTCCCGGTCGCCGGTCTCGGCACGCGGTTCCTCCCCGCCACCAAGGCTGTTCCCAAGGAGATGCTGACCGTCGTCGACCGGCCGGTCATCCAGTATGTGGTGGATGAGGCGCGGGAAGCGGGCATCGAGCATTTCATCTTCGTGACCGGCCGCAACAAGGCGGTCATCGAGGACCATTTCGATATCCAGTTCGAGCTCTATGACACACTGGCCCAGCGCGGCAAGGACGAGCAGCTGGCCCGCCTGCAGCGGCTGCAGCCGGCGCCGGGGCAGACCAGCTTCACCCGCCAGCAGGTGCCGATGGGGCTCGGCCATGCCGTCTGGTGCGCGCGCGAACTGGTCGGCGACGAGCCGTTCGCGCTTTTGTTGCCCGACATGATCATGCAGTCGGAAAAGAGCTGCATGAAGTCGATGGTCGAGCTCTACGAGGAAACCGGCAACAACATCATCGCCGTGCAGGAATGCGATCCGGCTGAGGCCCACAAGTATGGCATCGTCGGCCGTGGCGAGGATACGCATCACGGCTTCCGCATCACCGAGATGGTGGAGAAGCCGAAAACCGGCACAGCACCCTCCAACCTTTACATCAACGGCCGCTACATCCTGCAGCCCGAGATCTTCAAGATCCTCGAAGGCCAGGAAAAGGGCGCCGGCAACGAGATCCAGCTCACCGACGCGATGCTGAAGCTGGAGAAGCAGCAGGCCTTCTACGGCTATCACTATCAGGGCCGCACCTTCGACTGCGGTTCGCCGGAAGGTTTCGTCGAGGCCAATGTCGCCTTCGCGCTGTGGCGCAGCGACATGAACGAGAACATGGCCGGTGTCATCCGCACGCTTCTCGATGAGATGAAGCCATCGGAGCGGCGTGGGGCCGCGTTTTAGGGTACGCCGATATTCAGGTGAGGCCGGCCTGCGAATGGCGGCGTTCTGCGCTTCCGGTGCTCACGTACGAAAAGTACGCTCCGCTCCGGTTCTCGAACACCACCATTCTCGGCTTGGCCTGACCTGAATCTCGACATACCCTTGGCGCGAATGCGTTCAGCGCTGCACTTTGAGGCCAAGGTAGATGCTGTTGGCGGTGTAGTCGCGGCCGGGCAGGTTGCTGGTCAGCTTCTCGGTTCTCACCCGGCTGGTGAGACCGGCATAGCGGTTCAGCCACCAGGTCAGTCCGGCCTCGGCGCTCAATATCCTGTCATGGCCATCGATGCCGATATAGTCTCGCCAGTCGAGCCCCAGAGCCGCATTTGCGGTGAGGTTGGCACGGATCAGCCGTTCCCCCGTCAGGCGGCCGGAATAGAGGATATCGCCGCTTTCGCCCGCGGTGGTCGTGGTTTCGACGGTGGTCTTGCCTGTCAGGCCGATCGTGGTTCCGCGCTGCGGCGACCATTTGAGGTCGGCGTTGACGGTGGCGCCCGAAATCGCTTCCAGGCTCTTGTCATCGATAGCTTCCCTCAGCCAACCGGCGGAGAATTCACCCGACAGCTTCTCACCCATGTCGAGTTGCAGGCCGGCGCGCGCGCCGAGCCGCGTCGAGGAGCGCTCGAAGCCTTCATTGTCGATGCGCTGATCGTAGACCCGGCGGCCGGCCTCGATTTCGGTGAACGGGGTGAGGGCCGGAGAGATTTCGTAGCCGGTGCGCAAGGTCGCCGTATAGAGCGTGTTGTCCTGATCCTTCTGCGACAGCGAGGTGCCGTCCGAAAGCTCCGCGTCGCCATAGAAGTCGTGCGAGACCGCGCCGGTCAACGTGTACTGCATCTTGCCGGCGGCCTTTTCGACACCGAGGCTGCCGTCGATCGTCTGGCGCAGCGGCTGGGTACTGACGCCGGCAATGGCGTTGGGCGATGACGCCGTTTCCGGCACGGCTTCGTAGCCGAGCTTGGCGATGGCGCGCAGTTCATTGTCGAGATCGACATTGAGCTGGCCTTCAATGCGGCCCTGCGCGTCGTGGACCGGGTAGCCCGACACGGTCTCGCGGAACAGGCCATAGCCGTCGATGGTGGCGGAGTTCTCGCGCCAGTCGGAGATGGCGGAAAAGCGCAATGCCGTTTCCGACAGCAGTGCCGATGTGCCGGCACTGCTCGAATCGCCGTTCGTGGTGGCGGTCAGACCCTGTTCGATCGACGGCCGGATGACGAAGGATCCCCATTTGACGCCGGTGGCGGCGAATGGATCGTCCTCGGCTTTCTTGTTCTGGCCTTCGATGGCGGCGGTGCGCTCGGCGCCAGGGTCGAGTTTCTGCCTGTCGGCGCTGTCCACGGTCAGGGCGCGGCGGTTGGCTGCTTCCTGATCGGTCGTGGCGTTGTCGGCATCGTCTGTCGCGGCGGCGGCGGTGTCGCTGGTCGCGGCCGTCGTGTTCTTTTTCTTTTTCGATTTGCCGGTCGTTCTGGCGTCCGTCCTGGTCTTGTCCTGATCCGCGGCAGTCTGCCTGGCGGTCGATGGACGGCGCCGAGGCTTGGGTGGCGTCGGAGTGTCGGTCGAGGCGTCGTCGGTCGCCTGCGGTGGATCGAAAATGCTGCCGGTGGCGGCGTTCGTGTCGGTGTCGTCGGGGACGGCGCCGGCGCTGGCCGGCAAATAGGTGCGTGGCGGCGTATCGTCCTGCGCGGCCGGCGCCTGCTGGCCCTGGGCGGCAAGGGCGAGTTGCCTTGCCTTGCGTTGCTGGTCGGACAGGATCGCCGATTCCGAAACCTCGCCGCGCAGCTCCGTTTCCTGGGCATGAAGCAGGCCCGGACGCGTCAGCGCAAAGATGCTGGTCGCCAGCAACAAGGCGCATACCGCCTTGCCCTGTCGTCCTCTTGATTTTTCTGGCTGGGCCCCGGACATCGCCACCACTGCTTGCGCGGCGCTATGCGCGCCATACTTACCGAACCGTAAATGGGGATGGTTAACGGAGGGTTGAGGCGGTTGCCGTTCGGCCGGTTAAAGCGGGGATCGCGCGGCGCGTGGCAAATCCCCGCCCGGGGGCATCGGTGCCATTTCCGTTGGACAGGCGGACGGCAAAGCGCTAATCGCATCATCCATGCATGCGAGACCTCTCGATAAGAAGCCCCTGGACCGGCAAGCGTCGATTGATTCGGCCCTGAGAACGGTGGCGACCGAGCAGGCGGGGATCGCCGCCCTTGCCGAAGCGCTCGAGAATGGACTGGCCGCGCCTTTCGCGCAGGCTGTCGACATGATCTCGAACATCGAAGGCCGGCTGATCGTCACCGGCGTCGGCAAAAGCGGCCATATCGGCTCGAAGATCGCGGCCACGCTGGCCTCGACCGGCACACCGGCCTTCTTCGTCCATCCCGTCGAGGCCAACCATGGCGATCTCGGCATGATCGCCAGGGACGACGCCATCATCGCCATCTCCTGGTCGGGCGAGAGCAAGGAGATGATGGGCATCGTCGCCTATTCCAGGCGCTTCTCCATTCCGCTTATCGCCGTCACATCCGGAGAGACATCGGCGCTGGCGCGCGCCGCCGACGTCGTGCTGCTTTTGCCGCGCGCCCCGGAGGCCTGCCCGCACGGCTTGGCGCCGACGACGTCGACGCTGCTGCAACTGGTCGTCGGCGACGCGCTGGCGATCGCTCTGCTCGAGGCGCGCGGCTTCACGCCGGACCATTTCCGCACCTTCCATCCCGGCGGCCAGCTCGGCGCCAACCTGACCATGGTCTCCGAGATCATGCGGGTCGGCGACCAGATGCCGCTGGCCGCGCTCGGCACCAAGATGCCGGAAGCGGTGATGACGCTGTCGCAGAAGAAGGTCGGCTGCGTCCTGATCGTCGACACTAATGGCGAATTGGCCGGGATCATCACCGACGGCGACGTGGCGCGCAACCTTCACCGCAACCTGGCCGACGTCATCGTCGACGAGGTGATGACCCGCACCCCGAAGACCGTTGACCCGCAGACGCTTGCGGGCACCGCGATCGCGCTGCTCAACGAGCACAATATCGGCGCGCTGGTGGTGACCAAAAACAACATGCCGCTCGGCGTGGTGCATTTCCACGACCTGCTGCGCATCGGCGCTGCCTAGGCATGCCGATATTCAGGTGAGGCCGGTCTGCAAACGGCGGCCTCCTGCGCTTCCTCGTTCTACTGCGTCGCAGTAGAACTGAGCTCACGTACAAAAATACGCTCCGCTCCGGTTCTCGGAAGCCACCGCTTTCGACTCGGCCTGACCTGAATCTCGACACACCTAGAGCGTTTCACGGAATCGCAGAACCGCTCTAACTATTTGTTTTTACGCAATTCCGGACGGAAAACCGTTTCACACTTTTCCTGGAATTGCTCTAGCGAGGTGGTCTGCTGTGAAAAAATCAGACCCGCTCCACCGTCAGTTCCAGGTCGGTATCGGCTGCCCCGGTGACACGCACCTGCGTGCCGGCCGGCAGGTCGGGGCCGGAGACACGCCATAGCGTGTCGCCAAGCTTGATGCGGCCACGGCCGTCCCGGATCGGTTCGGCAAGCGTTGCCATCCTGCCGACCAGTTGGGCGCCGCGCCGATTGAGCAGCGGCTGGTCCGTCGGGTCGTGGCGCCGGCTGACCCATCGCTTGCCGACATAGGCCGAGAGCAGCGACAGTGCCAGGAAGGCGAGGACCTGAACCTGCCAGGTCCAGATCGCCGCATCCCAGATCAGCAGCGATATTGCGGCGATGATCAGGGCAGCAATGCCGATCCAGAGCATGAAGATGCCCGGCGCGATGATTTCCATGACCAGCAGGACGAAGCCCAGAACCATCCAGGTCCAGGGTCCGAGTTCGGAGATGACGCGATCGAACATAAGAGGGACCTCCTATGGACTCAGTTTTCGTTCGGCCGCACGACGGGCGGGCGGGCGGCCTGGCGCTGGGCGCCGGTCGTGCCTTCGCTGCGGAAGACTTCCTTGGCGATCTCGCCAATGCCGCCAAGCGTGCCGATCAGCGACGAGGCTTCCAGCGGCATCAGCACCACCTTGCTGTTGGTGGCCGAACCGATTCTGGTCAGGGCCTCGGTGTATTTCTGGGCGACGAAATAGTTCAGCGCCTGCACGTCGCCCTTGGAAATGGCTTCAGACACCACCTGGGTGGCGCGGGCTTCGGCCTCGGCCGAACGTTCGCGCGCCTCGGCGTCGCGGAAAGCGGCTTCCTTGCGGCCTTCGGCCTCCAGGATCTGCGACTGCTTGAGGCCTTCGGCGGCGAGGATCTGCGCACGCTTGTTACGCTCGGCGGTCATCTGGCGGCCCATCGATTCGATGAGGTTTGCCGGCGGGTTGATGTCCTTGATCTCGACGCGTGTGATCTTGATACCCCACGGATGCGCCGCCTCGTCGACGACGCGCAGCAGGCGCTCGTTGATGGCGTCGCGGTTCGACAAGAGCTCATCGAGGTCCATCGAGCCCATGACGGTACGGATATTGGTCATAGTCAGGTTGAGGATGGCGTTCTGCAGGCCGGCAACCTGATAGGCGGCCTGTGCCGCATTGAGGATCTGGTAGAAGGCGATGCCGTCGACACCGACGATGGCGTTGTCGCGGGTGATGATCTCCTGGCTCGGAACGTCGAGCACCTGTTCCATCATGTTCATCTTGGCGCCAATACGGTCGACGAACGGCGTGATGATGTTGAGGCCGGGGCTCAGTGTCTTGGTATAACGACCAAAGCGTTCGACGGTATAGTTATAGCCTTGCGGAATTGTCTTGATGCCTTTGAACAGCACCAGCACGACAAGCGCGACAAGAACAATGATCGCAATATCGAAACCACTGAAATCCATTTGGCTCTCCCTCAGAAGCGGGCCGCGAGAGCCATTCCCGCGCAGCCGACTTCACCAAAGACTTAAGTGTGTTTCAGGTGCGTTACAATCAGGTGATGAGGGATTGTTTGTAGGTTTGCAATCAACGGTTGAAGGCGAACAGCTCTGCATCCGTGTCGGCCATCCCTTTGATCGAAGCGGAAACAATTTCGGAAGCGATGCGCGAGAAAGTGATGCCATTGCCGCCATAACCCATGACGGCATGGATGCGAGGATGCCTGGGGATGGCTCCGATATAGGGCAGACCGGTGGTGGTTGTGCCGAAGGAGCCGGTCCAGGCGAATTCGGGCCTGACATCGAGTTGCGGAAATACAAGGCCAAGCTTTTCGGCGATGCGTGCGGCCTTGTCGGCGATCAGTTCATCGCGCCGCGTCTCGTCGACAAAATCCTCGTCCTCGCCGCCGCAGATGACGCGACCGTCGGCGGTCGCCCTGACGTAGAGATAGGGGTCCGACGCTTCCCAGATGAACGCCGCGCCCGGCCAGAGCTTTCGCGGTTGCGGGCGGGTTGCGATCGCCCAGGTCGAGATGATCTGGTGTGCGGCCGCCGGCACGATGTCGACCAGTTCATAGCCGGTGGCCAGAACAACCTGCCGTGCGGTGATGGTCGGGCCGTCCTTTGTGGCCACGACCACCTCGTCGGTACTGTCCTTGATCGCCGTCGCTTCAACGGGAGTGTAAAACCGTGCCTTTCGCGCCAGCGCCTTGAGCAACAACCCGGCCGTCAGCTTGCGCGGGTCGAGCGCGATATTGCCATGGCTGAGGATGGCGCCATCGCGGTCGATGCCGAATGTCTCCGCCAGAGGCCGCGGTGTCAGATAGGACGCGGCAATGCCCGCTTGCCGCCGCGCTTCGGCTTCATCGCGAAGTTCCGAGGGGCCGAGCATCGTGCCAGCCAGATAGAGCGACTGGGTGAGGCGCAGGCGGCAGTCGATTGCGAGATCCTCGATACGGCCAGCCAGGTTGGAAACCGCGAGCCGCGAGCGCCGCCAGGCCTGCTCGGCGCGGGCCCTGCCGATCATCTTCGAGAGCATGGAAAGCGGCTGGTCGATTTCGAACTGAACGAGCGCGGTGGTCGCTGCGGTCGAACCCTTGAGCGGCCCACGCCGGTCGATGCAGATCACGGAGTGACCATCCGCCGTCAGCGCCTCGGCCATCATGGCGCCGCTGATGCCCATGCCGATGATCAGGACGTCGGTCTTGACGTCCCGGGTCAGCGCCGACGTCGGCACGGCCGGCGCCCGGTAGGCGGACCAGACGGTCCGGCCAGTTCTGAGGTCGAGTTTGCGGGGCATCGAATTCTCCGGAAGGTGCGGCTCAACGCTCCGGAGCGGCTGTTGTTCCGGTGTTAGAGGGGCTCACCGCTTCACGGAAACGGCGAGCCGCTCTAACTCTTTGTTTGACGAAATTCCGGACGGAAAACCGTTTCACACTTTTCCTGGAATTTCTTCTAGACCCAGCCGGACAGTTCGCGTCGCACCATCGCCTCGATCACCGCCATGCCCTCGGCGCTGTCGTTGAGGCAAGGGATATGGGCGAAATTCTTGCCGCCGGCGTGATGAAACGTCTCGGCCGCCTCGCGGCCGATCTCGTCCAGCGTCTCGATGCAGTCGACCGAAAAGCCGGGATTGACGATGGCGATCGATTTCACGCCGTCCTTGCCGAGTTTCTCCACGGTCTTGTCGGTGTAAGGCTGTAGCCATTCCTGGGCGCCGAAACGCGACTGGAAGGTGGTGATGAGCCTGCTCTCGCTCCAGCCGAGCTTTTGGCGCAGCAGCCGCGTCGTTTCCAGGCAATGCGCCTGGTAGGGGTCGCCCTTGTCGGAATAGGGTTTCGGGATGCCGTGATAAGAGGTGATGACCACCTCCGGCTCGAAATCGAGGCTCGCCAGATGCCGCTTGATCGAGTGGGCCAGCGCTTCGATGTAGACGGGCTCGGCATAATAGGGCGGCACGCTGCGGATGGCCGGCGCCGCCCGCATCTTCATCAGCGCGCGAAACAGCTGGTCATTGGCCGTGGCCGTCGTGGTGGCGGAGTACTGCGGGTAGAGCGGAAACGAAACTATGCGGTCGCAACCCTGGGCGACCAGCCTTTGGGCCACGCTTGCCGTCGAAGGGCTGCCGTAGCGCATCGCCCAGTCGACGACGACATTGGGAAGGTCGCGCAACGTCTCGGCCAGCTTTTCGCCCTGGGCGCGCGTGTAGGTGCGCAGCGGCGACTCGTTCTTCTCCTGGTTCCAGATCCTGGCGTAATTGGCCCCCGACTTCTTCGGCCGCGTGGTGAGCACGAGCCCATAGAGGATCGGATACCAGATCGCCTTGTTGAGCTCGATGACGCGCGGATCGGACAGGAATTCCCTGAGATAACGCCACATCGGCTTGAACTCGGTGCCGTCGGGCGTGCCGAGATTGACCAGCATGACGCCGACCTTGCCGGCCTCGGCCGGTTGGGATCCGGTAGGCTGCGGACCGGAGGCCTTCACGGCTTTGGGGTCGACAGGAGTGGAAAGCGTCATAATTGGTCTCCGAACACGGCGCGAAACTAGCGATGCCACGCCGGTTTTCAATGCAGCGTCTGGCCGCACCTTACCTGAAAACGCAAAACCCGCCCGGTTTCCCGGACGGGTTTTGCGTCAAAGAACCCTGAAGCGGTGTTATTTCGGCGGGATGGTCAGCGTCGCGCCGGGGGTAAGCCGGTGCGGCCTTTGACCCTTGTTGGCGTCATAGATGAGTTTCCACTTGGTGGCGTCGCCATAGGCCTTCTTTGCCAGATCCCAGTAGGTATCGCCGGTAACGATGACATGGCTGCCTGTTGCCGGTGCGGCGTCGGCCGGTTTTGCCGGTTCCGCGGGCTTCGCGGGTTCCGCCGGGGCGGGTGCCGCTGGCGCAGGAGCAGCTTCGGCCGGTTTTGCCGGTTCGGCTGGTGCAGGGGCTGGAGCAGCGGGTGCCGGCGGGGGAGGCGCTGCCTCTGTCGAGATTGCCGGTGGCGTGTTGGCGATGTCGCCTGAGTTGGCAGGCAGTTCGGGCATCGCGGGTGCGGCATCGGCGGGCTTTGCCGGTTCTGCCGGTTTCGCGGCCTCGGCCGGCGCTGTCTCCGCCGGCTTTGCGGGTTCGGCTGGCTTGGCCGGCTCGGCGGCGGGCGCCGCCGCGACAGTCGCGGCGATCTCGGTGATGCGGCCGTCGAGCTTGGGTGTGTAAGGCCGGTGGGCACCGAGGTAGTCGGCAACGACCTGTTCGAGGCCGGGGCCGTAATCATAGGCGTTCTTGGCCTTGTCGGCGAAGACCTTGTAGCCGTCGCCGCCCTGGCGCACGTAATTGTTGGTGGCGACGAGATAGTCCTTGTCGGGATTGATCGGCACCCAGGCGCCGTTCTCCATGACCTCGACGGACTTGACGCGGCCCGCATTGGGCGCGACCGACTTGTCGAAGGAATATTTGAGGCCCGCCACCTGCGGGAAGCGGCCGGCGCCGTCCTCGATCTGGCTAAGACCGCCTTCGAGGCCGGCGACCAGGTCCTTGCCGGAAATCTGGAAGGTGGCCAGCGTGTTCTGGAAGGGCAGCACGGTCAGCACCTCACCCATGGTGACGGTGCCCTTGTCGATCGAGGCGCGCAGCCCGCCGCCATTGGAGATGACGATCTCGACGCCCTGTCCCTTGACGCGGTCGAGTATGGCGTCGGAGACGAGGTTGCCCATCGCGCATTCCTTGGCGCGGCAATTCTCGCGGCTGCCGTCGATGACGTCGGTGGTCTCGGCCACTTCCTTGTTCTTCAGGGCCTCGATCGGCGCGCCGAGTTCCTTGATGCGGGCGAGCACGGCGGGATCGGGCGTGATCGACTTGTCGAGATAGATGGGGTCGCCGCTCGCCGACTTGACGACGCCATTGTCGTCGAACACCACCTTGAACTCGCCGAGATATTTCGAATAGGACGCCGCCTGCACCACCGGCACCTTGTAGCCGTCCGGGTTGTCGACCATCGTCGGGTAGGGGCCTAGCGCCTTCGGATCGGTGTTGGACAAAAGCGTATGGCTGTGGCCGCCGACAACCACGTCGATGCCCGGGATCCTGGCGATGACATCGCGCTCCCTGTTGTAGCCGATATGGGTCACCGCGATTATCTTGTTGACGCCTTGCGCCTTCAGCTTCTCGACTTCCGCCGTGATCGACTTGACGTCGTCCGCGATGGCGATGTTCGGGCCGGGGGAAGCGAGCTCGGGCGTGTCGTTGGTGACGGCACCGACAATGCCGATCTTCTGTCCGCCGACCTCGACGACGATCGACGGCTTGATCTTGCCTGCCGCGCCGGACTTGTCGTTGGGCACGACATTGGCACTGACGATCGGGAACTTCGCCTTGTCCAGGTAAGGCACCAGCGCGCTCTCGCCGTCGTCGAATTCGTGGTTGCCGAGCGTCACAGCGTCGGGCTTCAACTGATTGAGGAATTCCTCTTCGACGGCGCCCTTGTAGGTGGTGTAGAACAGCGATCCCTGGAAACTGTCACCCGCATTGAGAAGCAGCACGTTCTGCCCTTCGAGCTTCTTGCGTTCCTGGGCGATCGCCGTGATCAACCGGCCGGCGCCGCCGATGCACTCGCCCTTGGTCTCCTCGTCGGCCGAACAGGTCGACTCGTATTTGTTGTTGCCTTCGATGCGGCTGTGCCAGTCATTGAAATGCAGAATGTTCAATGTGTAGTCGGCAAAAGATGCGCCGGCCGACAGGCCAAGCGCCGATGCGGACAGGGCCAGAATGGCGGCAATCTTCTTCATCTTCGTCTCCCGGTAGGCTGATCAGAAGCGTTTAACGCCCTTGCTTGACTGGGATATAACAGCCAGCGTTTTGACCATGTTCCCATCGCGTTCCGGCTGACGCAAGCAGAAATGCCGTCGGTATTTTCTTGCGAAAAACCGGGGGTATTTTCTGGCGAAAAACCTGGGGTATTTTCTGGCGAAAGTTCTGGTGAAAGCCCGGGGCGCAAAAAAGAACGGCGGCCAGTGGCCGCCGTCCCGATGAGTCCTGTGTTCGCCGGTTCAGGCGCGTCGCGTTAGCACGAAGTTCTGGCCGGATGAACTGGTGCAGTTCAGCTGGCTGGTGGACACCAGCAGGCAGTTGAAGCTAACCGGCGTCTGGCGGATCAGCGACGTGCCGTTGATCTCGACCGAGGTGGCGCCGGTCATCGTGTAGCTGCCATCGGCCAGCTTCTGGCCGGTGTCGGTGGCGACGGTCGTGAATTTACCACCTGTCAGCGTCGACAGGCCGGTGCCCTTGGCATCGATCCACGAGCCCTCGACGCCTTTCGGCGCGGCTGCCATCGGCGGTGCATCGGGACCGCTTGTGGTGCAGGCAGCGAGCATCACGGCAAAGGAACCCGCCACGCCCATCGAAAGAATTTTGCGCGCAATAGTCATCTGAAATCCTCTCCAAACGCACCGGCCCAAAAATCGGATTCGATTTTGGAAGGCATGATGCGAACGTCCAAAGTGCTGGAACGGGCGTGCGTCCCGCAAGACGCACGCTGCCCCAGGCCGCATCTCTTCAATCGCCCGATTTCCGGGCGATTGCAAGGCAATGGCGCAGGGTGTGCGCGATGCTATCGGACGAGGATGTTGCGGAATTGCCACGGATCGCTGCGGTCGAGGTCCTCGGGGAAGAGCCCCGGGCGTTTGTCGAGCGGCGTCCAGTCGGTGTAATGGCCTTCGACCGGCCCGAGATAGGGCGACTGCACTTCCAGACAGCGCCGGTAGTCCATCTCGTCCGCCTCGACGATGCCGGCGTCCGGATTTTCCAGGGCCCAGACCATGCCTGCCAGAACCGCCGAGGTGACCTGCATGCCAGTGGCGTTCTGATAAGGCGCCAGCTTGCGCGCCTCGGCGAGCGAGAGGTGCGAGCCGAACCAGTAGGCATTCTTGTCGTGGCCGTAGAGCAGGACGCCGAGTTCGTCGACGCCGTCGACCAGCTCGTTCTCGTCAAGCACATGGTGCACCGGCTGAGGCTTGCCGGCGGCACCGAACATCTCGTCCAGCGACAGCATCGCGTCGTTGCAGGGATGGTAGGCGTAATGGCAGGTCGGCCGGTATTGCACCTTGCCCTTCTTGGAGCGCACGGTGAAGAAATCGGCGATCGAGATCGCCTCGTTGTGCGTCACCAGCAGGCCGTATTGTGGGCCCGGCGTCGGGCACCAGGAGCGCACGCGCGTGTTGGCGCCGGGCTGCTCCAGGTAGATCGCGGCCTTGGAGCCGTGCTTGTGCTTCTTGGCGTTCTTCGGCATCCATTTCTCATGCGTGCCCCAGCCGAGTTCGGCCGGCTGCAGGCCTTCGGAGATGAAGCCCTCGACCGACCAGGTGTTCCAGAACACATCCATCGGCTTTGGTTTCTTGGCGCGCTGGGTGTCGCGTTCGGCGATATGGATGCCCTTGACGCCGGCCTTCCTCATCAGCTTCGCCCAGCCCTCGCGGTCTTCCTGTGCGGGCTCGGAAAACTCAAGGCCAAGATCGGTGGCGAGGTTCACCAGCGCCTGCTTGACGAACCACGAGACCATGCCGGGATTGGCGCCGCAGGTGGAAACCGCCGTAGCGCCGCCCGGTTTGTCCTGCTTTTCCTTGATCAGCGATTCGCGCAGCGCATAGTTGGTGCGGCTGGCATTGTCGGCGTTGGCGTCGAAATAGAATCCAAGCCACGGCTCGACGACGGTGTCGATGTAGAGCACGCCGAGCTTGCGGCAGAGCCGCATCAGGTCGACCGAGCCGGTGTCGACCGACAAATTGACGCAAAAGCCCTGGCCGCCGCCATTGGTCAGCAACGGCGTCAGAAGCTTCTTGTAGTTCTTCTCGGTCACTGCTTCCTGGACGAAGGCGATGCCGCGCTCGTCGAGCAGCTTGCGGTCGGTGTCGCGCGGATCAAGGACCGTCATGCGCGACTTGTCGAACTTGAAATGGCGCTCGATGAGAGGCAGCGTTCCCCGTCCGATCGAGCCGAAGCCGATCATCACCACAGGGCCGGTGATCTCGCCGTAGACTGGCCAGTTTTCATTCGCCATTTTATCGAGCACTCCTTAAAAATCACTCCAGAACAGCCGCTTGGCCGCGGCGCGACAAACCATAGATCATTGTCACAATAAAGGGAAAAGCAGCGAAACGCCTGGGAACGCCGCTTTGGAAGTGCTCCGCGAGGCCACCGGGAGGCCATTGCCTGCCCGATGGCGGATGTTGAGCCGGCGTCGTATCAACGAGCGCCGCCGGACGCGTTGATGCGTTCGCCGGTCAGCCACGCCGCCTCGTCCGAGGCGAGGAAGGCCACTGTCGGGGCGATGTCGTCCGGCTTGCCGAAGCGCTGGCCAAGGGGGACGCCGGCGATCAGCATATTGCCGAAATCGGTGCCGACCATGCCTTCGGTCATTTCGGTGTGGGTATAGCCAGGAGCCACGATGTTGACACGGATGTTGCGGACTCCGAGTTCTCTCGACAGGCTGAGCGTCAGCGTATCGATCGCCGCTTTGCTGGCGGAATAGAGGCTGGTGTTCGGCACCGGATTCCAGCTCGAGATCGTGCCGATATTGACGATGCTGCCGCCAGTCTCGGGGAAGTGGCGCATGGCCGCCTTGGTGGTCAGGATCGTGCCCAGCACGTTGGTGTCGAACAGCCGCCGATAGTCCGCCTCACTGGCTTCCTCGAAAGTGCCGAAGCTGGCGGTCGCGGCGTTGTTGATCAGAATGCTTGGCTTGCCGAATGCGATCTCGGCGGCCTCGAACATCTTCTCGACTTCGGCGGCCTCGGCCACGTTGCCCTGAACCGCGGTCGCCTTGCCGCCGGCGGCGACGATCTCCTTGACCGTGCGTTCCGCAGCCTCGCGGCTGGAGGCGTAGTTGACGACGACAGCGGCGCCTTCCGCCGCCAGCCGTTTGGCGATGCCCGCACCGATGCCTCGCGCGGCGCCGGTGACGATGGCGACCTTGTTGTTGAGCTTGCCCATTTTGGTTCTCCGAATGGATGGATGGATTTGACAACCGCCAATTGGCCATTCCTGGATGGGTCAGGTAGAGTGAACAAAACCATATAACTAATTCCAAGGTGGAATAAATGGACAGGCTCATGGTGATGAACACCTTTATAAGGGTCATCGAAACCGGCTCGTTCTCGGCGGCCGCGCGACATTTGCGCGTCGGGCAGCCAGCCGTCTCGAAGGCCATCGCGCAGCTTGAGGAGCGGCTCGGCGTTCGCCTGCTGTCGCGCACCACCCGAGGTCTGTCGCCGACCGATGCCGGCCTCAGCTTCTATGAAGGCGCCAAGCGCGCGGTCGACGAGGCCGACGAAGCGGAGAACGCGGCGCGTGGCACCGCGGCGGCGCTTACCGGTTTGCTGCGCATCGGTACGTCGGTAACCTTCGGCCGCCTGCATGTCGTGCCGAAGCTGAAAGCCTTCCTGGACGCTCACCCAAGGCTAGACGTCGAGGTGGCGATGGACGACAGGAACGTCGACCTCGTCGAGGAAGGGGTGGATGTCATGCTGCGTCTGGGTGAAAGCTTCGCCCCCGCTCATATCGGGCGCAAGATCGCCACCTGTCGTCGTCTGGTGGTAGCGGCACCCTCCTACCTGGCACGCGAGGGCGAACCCATCGCGCCGGATGAGCTGTCGCGGCACGAGGCGATCCTCTTCGTCCGGGCAGGCACTTCCAGCCGCTGGACGTTCCGGCGCGGCGCCGAAGAGGTTTCGCTTGCCGGCCAAGGGCGGCTGCGCGTGACTTCCGCCGAAGGGATACGTGAGGCGGTGCTTGCCGGCATCGGCTTCACGGTCGGCTCCGAATGGATGTTCGACGCGGAGCTGCGCAGCGGTGCCGTGCGGCCGATCCTGGTCGACTGGGCGCTGCCGCCTGTCGAATTGTGGGCGCTGTTTCCAGCCGGACGCAAGGCCAGCGTCAGGGCAAGGACATTCGTCGATTTCCTGGCGGGCAGCCTGTAGCCGGCTTCAGCCGGCCATCGTCTTCAAATGTTCGATCAGCCGGTCGCGGTCCGATGTCAGGCCCTTGTAGTCGAGCTGGTCGAGATCGAGCGCTTCGAGCTGGGCGGCAAAGGACAGAGCAAGCGTCGCCCGATCCGGGTGCCGCTCCAGCACGGCGAGCGGGTCGAGGTGGATGCGGATGGTGAACAGGATGTCGCGCGAGGCGGGCAGCTTGCGCAGCGTCTGGCGCTCGACGCGGATGAAGGCGTGCGCCTTGACGTCACCATCGGGGAACCGTGTCGGCCGGCTGGTGGCACGGTCGATGCGCTCGACATTGGACAAGGGATGGTAGAGCGCATTGTCGGCCTGGATCGACCAGTTGAAGCGCTCGACCGCCTGGCCCTGCAGGCCGTCGAACATGCGGTTGATGAGTTCGGCGGGACGCGTGCCCGGGCCGAAGCCGGGCACCGGCTCGTGAATCTGTTGCAACGGCTTGCCGAATTTTTCGAGCAGCGACCAGGACGAGGGAAAGCACAGCGAGCCGGCGGCGAGCCGCCAGCCGCTGTCGTCGCGGCGCATCAGGATCAGGTCCTCCTGGACCAGCAGCGAGGCCGCGACCAGCGGCGCGTCGGCGAGACCCATAGGCAAAGCAGGGTGGTTCGCGGCGCCCACCAGCTCGATGCCCGCATCGGTGCGGCGATGGGTGCGCGGAAATCGCTCCGGCAGATAGGCGCCGAGCAAGTCGAGCACTTCCTGCTGGGCGTCTCGCGTGCCGTCTTCCTCTACGAAAACCCGTTCGGGAATCTCGGCATAAAGCCGGCGCTTCTCGGCGAGATAGGGCAGGAGATGACCATCGACCTCGATCCAGTTCGCGGGGTCCAGCGGCTTCAGCCCGATGTTGAACAGCTTCGAGGAACCGTCATAGGGGGTATGGGTGGGCAGGGCTTCGACCAAGCTCATGCTTCCTTGAAGGCTTCGAGAGCGGCGGCGGTCATCCTCGCCAGGAATTCGGTGACGTCGTAGTCCGCGGCGCCTGCCTTGGCGAAGGGGTCCGTGGCCAGCCTGGCATCGAGGATCTCGCGCGAGCATTGGGCGACGATGATGCCGCCGGTCCTCGGCTTCTTCGGTCCGGAGGCAATGAAGACGCCCTCTGCATAGCAGGCCTTCAGCCATTCGACATGCGCCGCCTGCAGGCGGTCGATCTCGGTCAGAGGCACCTTGTAGTTCAGCGAAACGACGAACATGGCGTTCTCCCGGTCACACCAGCCTTGCGGGGATCAAGCCGCGCAGCGAATTGCCGACAAAGAGAGCCTTGGCCGACTTCAGATCGTCAAAGGTGTAGATTGCTTCCGCCGCCCGGCCTTCATCCAGAAGCGCTGCGCGCAATACGCCAGGCAGCAGGCCGCAGTCCAGCCGGGGCGTAGCCAGCACGCCGTCGCCGAAATCGGCGAAGACATTGGTGATGGTGCCTTCGCAGATCTCGCCGCGCTCATTGGCCAGGATCACCTCGTCGGCCTGGGTGACGAGATATTCGGATCGGGCATGGGTGTAGAGCTGGCGCCGGCTTGTCTTGTGGCGCAGCAGCGTATTGCTCGAATCGAGCCTGGTCCGTGCCAGCCGCAGCACCCAGACCTTGTCGGCGGCGAGCGGTTCGTAGGGTTGCGCCGAGGCGGTGGCTTCGCCGTTGCGCGCCAAGGCGAGCCGCGTGCGCATGGCGGTACGGGCGCCGTCGACCGCGTCGCCCAGCACGGCGCCAACCTTTTGCGGATCGCAGTCAAAGCCGAGTTCCGCCGCCGAGCCATAGAGGCGCGCAAGGTGGCGGTCGAAGCGCAGGAAGCCGGTCTCGGGCTGCCAGCGCATGGTCTCGATCAGCTCGAAATCGGCGGGGTCCCCGTCGCGAAGCGGGCCTTGAGCAGACACTCCTGATACTCCTCCTGCGCCGTCGAATCGAAGACGATGCCGCCGCCGACATTGTAGACGGCCTCGCCGCTGGCAAAGAGCGATATGGTGCGGATCGCCACGGAAAAGCGCATCGTGCCGCCGGGCGCGATCCAGCCGATGGCGCCGCAATAGACGTCGCGCGGCGTGCCTTCCAGATCGTGCAGGATCTCCATGGCGCGGATCTTCGGCGCCCCGGTGATCGA
The DNA here is from genome assembly GCF_059420305.1 of Mesorhizobium sp. GW821-FHT04C10. NCBI lineage: Bacteria > Pseudomonadati > Pseudomonadota > Alphaproteobacteria > Hyphomicrobiales > Phyllobacteriaceae > Mesorhizobium > Mesorhizobium sp. GW821-FHT04C10. The sequence goes on from NZ_JBWKTL010000001.1 coordinate 2,281,305, forward strand.
GCCACAGGGAAACAAAGCCGCGAAGATCTGGCGGATGGTGAGGCCAGGCAGCAGCTTCGCCCTGACGTCGCTCACCATCTGGTGGACGGTCGGGTAGCTCTCGATGCGGAACAGTTCGGGCACCTCCAGCGTGCCGACCTCGCTGATCAGCGAGATGTCGTTGCGCAAGAGGTCGACGATCATCCGGTTCTCGGCCTGGTTCTTCTCGTCATGGCGCAGGAAGGTCTTCTGCCGCTCGTCCTCGTCCCTGGTCGCGCCGCGCGGGGCCGTGCCCTTCATCGGATGCGTCTCGATCATCCCGGCGGCATTGATCTCGAAGAACAGTTCGGGCGAGCGCGACAGCACGATGGGATCGCCAAGCGCCACCAGTGCGCCATACTTCACCGGCTGGCGTTCGGTCAGCGCATCGAAGGCGGCAAGCGGGTCGCCAGACCATTGCGCCTGCACCGGGAAGGTCAGATTGCCCTGGTAGCAATCGCCTTGCCTGATGTGTTGATGCAGCCGCGAGAAACGCTTCTCGTAATCCTCGAACGACCAGGCCGCCCTTGCATCGAAGATCGGGCCGTTGGTGGCCGTTGCGTTGCGTGGCGGCACGGCGTCCTCGACCGGAGCGTCGAAGACGCCCAGGCAGATCAGCGGTGCGCGGCGCCGGCCCGGCAGCAAGGGAACGAGTTTCGGCTCGAGCAGGTAGCCCGCCTCATAGGAGAAATAGCCGGCCAGCCATTTGCCGGCGTCGTGCGCGGCCTGCGCTGCTTCCAGCGCCGGCAGGAAATCACGCGCCTCATGCGCCACGATGATGTCGGCCGGCCGGTCGAAAACGAGCTGACGCGCGCTTTCGTCGTTGCGGAAAATGGCGGCGGGCAGGGACATGGGGACCAGGATCGATGAAGCCGTCGATCGCTCTATATGGGGGGCCGCCCGCGTGCAATCGAGGGAACGGCACCTTGCCCCTCAAAGCCGACCTCTTGGCGGCCTTGTCCGCCAAAAAGAAATCGGCGGGGCCTGTGGCCCCGCCGGCTTGGTGATCTGCCTGTGCGGTTCAGGTGTTGCTGGCAGTCCCGGCTGTCGGAAACTGCTTGGCGAATTCCTTCTCGTCACCGGCGGCGAGCAGCTTGGCTTGCTCGATCCAGTGTTCGCGCGCGATGCGGCCGTCGAAGTTCATCACGTCCTCGATCCGCTTGATGTCGGCCGCCGTCCAGGCGGCGATCTGGGCGAAGGTGGTGACGCCCTGCGCCTTGAGCAGCTTCTCGTTGACCGGGCCGATACCGATCAGCCGGCGCAGATTGTCGGGCTTGCCCGTCGCAGGCTTGGCTGCCGCCGGTGCGGCCTTCTTGGCGGCTGCCGGCTTGGGCGGGGCCGAGCTCTTTGCCGAGGAAGCGGCGGAGGCCGCGGTTTTGCTTGCAGCGGGTTTGGCGACCGCTGGCTTCGGCGCCGCCGACTTGGTGGCGGCGGCTTTTGCTGGCGCGGCAGGTTTGGCAGGCGCAGCCTTGGCCGCGGGCGGAGCGGATTTGGCGGCGGCCGGCGTCGACAGCAGGGCTGCCGGGGGTTGGCTGGCGGCCTTTCCTCCGCCACCCGTTGAAGCCTGCGCGTCGCGCAACTGGCGCTCGAGGTCGGCGCGGGTCTTGCCGCATGCATTCAGTTCGCCGGTCAGCCGGTCGCTGTCGGCACGCAGCCGGTCGCGCTCGCCGCGGGTTCGGTCGAGGTCGCCGCGAAGGCTGTCGAGTTCGCCACGCAGGCGACCCCAGATGAACCAGCCAACCAACACGCCTACCAGGAACGCCAGGACCACATAGAAAAAAGTGCCCATTGTCTCTCTCCAGTCAGATCCGTCTGCCGTGGGTCATGACCTTCGGCGATGGACTACTCGGTGATGTTTCCGCGGGTTCGCAGAACAGCCGGCTTCGGTTCGAGCTGTTGGCAATCGGCTTTGCTTGCCCATGGCCAACGGCCGTTGTCGCGTTCGCCTGAGCGGCACGGCCGGCTAGGATTTCCCTCGCCGATCCGCATGCGCTCCGGCTGAGCTTGGAGCGAAGGCTATCATAGAGCTTACGGAAAGCTATGGGAAAAACTTCTGCCTAGAGTTCTTCAAGAACAAATATTTAGCGCAAGAATACTGCAATCCCAACATGCATTCCGGCTAAACTGTTCTGCCGATGCGAGACGCGTCTCAGCTGTCGAGGGATTCCAGCTCGTCGATCAGGCCGCTGATCACGCCAAGCCCGATCTGCCAGAAGGCGGGATCGGTGGCGTCGAGGCCGAAGGGCGCCAGAAGCTGCGAATGATGCTTTGTGCCGCCGGCGCGCAGCATCTCGAAATACTTGTCCTGGAAGCCGCGCTCGGCGTTCTGGTAGACGGCGTAGAGCGAGTTCACCAGGCAGTCGCCGAAAGCATAGGCATAGACGTAGAAGGGCGAATGGATGAAGTGCGGGATGTAGGTCCAGAAGACCTCGTAGCCTTCGCGCAGCTTGATCGCGGGCCCCAGGCTTTCGGCCTGCACTTCCAGCCAGAACTGGCCGAGCCTGTCGGACGTCAGTTCGCCGTTGCGGCGCTCGGCATGCACCTTGCGCTCGAATTCGTAGAAGGCGATCTGGCGCACCACCGTGTTGATCATGTCCTCGACCTTCTGGGCGAGCATGGCCTTGCGCTCACGCCTGTCGGTGGTCCGCTCGAGCAGCGAGCGGAAGGTCAGCATCTCGCCGAAGACGGAAGCGGTCTCGGCCAGTGTGAGCGGCGTCGAGGCCATCAGCGCGCCCTGGCCGGCGGCCAGCACCTGATGCACGCCGTGGCCGAGCTCATGCGCCAGCGTCATCACATCGCGCGGCTTGCCCATGTAGTTGAGCAACACATAGGGGTGCGCCGACGGCACGGTCGGATGGGCAAAGGCGCCAGGCGACTTGCCGGGCCTTACCGGCGCGTCGATCCAGTTGCGGTCGAAGAAGGTGCGCGCGATCTCGGCCATCTCGGGCGAGAAGCTCTGATAGGCGGACAGCACGGTGTTCCTGGCCTCGTCCCAGCCGATCACCGCTTGCGGCGTCTCCGGCAGTGGTGCGTTGCGATCCCAGTGGTTCATCACCTCCATGCCGAGCCACCGCGCCTTCATGGCGTAGTAGCGGTGCGACAGGCGCGGATAGGCCTCGCGCACCGCGGCGGCCAGCGCATCGACCACGCCGCGCTCGACACGGTTGGCGAGATGGCGTGAATCGGCGATGTCCTCGAAGCCGCGCCAGCGGTCGGATATTTCCTTGTCCTTGGCCAGCGTGTTGGTGATCAGCGTGAAGGTGCGCAAATTCTTGCGGAAGGTCGCGGCCAGCGCCTCGGCGGCGCGGCGGCGCACCTCGCCGTCGGCATCCTGCAAACGGTTGAGCGCCGGCTCGAGTGTCAATTCCTCGCCATCGATGTCGAAGCGAAGGTCGGTCATCGTCTCGTCGAACAGGCGGTTCCAGGCGCCGCGTCCAGTGATCGACTTCTCATGGAAAAGCTGCTCGACTCGATCCTCGAGCTGGTAGGGCTTGTCCATGCGCAGGTCGAGCACCCAGGGCCGGTAGTGGCCGAAAGCGGGATCGCCGGCGAGCGCGCTTTCGATCGCGGCGTCATCGATCAGGTTCAGTTCGAGCGCGAAGAACAGAAGATGCGCACTGGCGTCGGTCATCCTCTCCTGGATGTCGCCATAGAGCTTGGCGCGCTGCGGGTCGGCGGTGTTGCCGGCGTAGACCAGGCCGGCATAGGAGACGATGCGGCCGATCAGTTCCTCCAGCGCCTCGTAGGCGACCAGCGCCTCGCCCAACCTGCCGGCGCTGCCGCGCCCGGCCTCGGCGGCGAGCGTACCCTTCCAGCGGGTCTCGAAAGCGATCGCGTCGGCGGCGGCCCTAGCGATGTCACGCTTCAGTTCCGGGGCTTCCATGCCGGCATAGAGGTCGGCAAGGTTCCATTCCGGCAGATCGCCAAGCTCGGCCGCGCCCTGACCGGACGCTGGTGCCGCAAGCCGCCGACCAAACATCATGCGCATCGACATACCTTCTGTGAATCACGGGGTCAGAATCAAGTGGCCAGAATCGGGGAGAATGGAGAAGCCGGTCAAATCCTAAGGAATTCGTTCACCGGGTTTTTTGAAACCTTGTTTAGAACCCTGTGCCAAGATGATCCATGGGGATTTCGGGCGCGGGCAAATCAAGACAGTCATGACAGGTTCCATACTCATAGTCGATGACGATCCCGTGCAGCGCCGGCTGCTCGAGGCCGCGGTGACGCGCTTCGGCCACCCGGCAATCGTCGTCGACGGCGGTGCCGCCGGCCTTGAAGTGCTCGACGGGCCAACGGCCCGCGACGTTTCGGTGGTGATCCTCGACCTGGTCATGCCCGGCCTCGACGGCATCGGCGTGCTGAAGGCGATGCGTGAACGCGACATCACCGTCCCGGTCATCGTCCAGACCGCGCAGGGCGGCATCGAAACCGTTGTGTCGGCGATGCGCCATGGCGCCTTCGATTTCGTCGTCAAGCCGGCGTCGCCCGACAGGTTGCAGGCGTCGATCGCCAACGCGCTCAAGGTCGAAGCGGTCGGGGGCGAGGTCAAGCGCACATCGCGCAGGCGCGGCGGGCTGCTGACCTTCAGGGACATGATCACCCACAGCCCGGCCATGGACAGGGTGATACGGCTTGGCCAGAAAGCGGCCGCCTCCAACATCCCGATCCTGATCGAAGGCGAATCCGGCGTCGGCAAGGAGCTGGTGGCACGCGCCATCCAGGGCAGCGGCGACCGCCGCTCGAAGCCTTTCGTCACCGTCAATTGCGGCGCCATCCCCGACAATCTGGTCGAATCGATCCTGTTCGGCCACGAGAAGGGCTCGTTCACCGGCGCCACCGACAAGCACACCGGCAAGTTCATCGAAGCGCATACGGGCACGCTGTTCCTCGACGAGATCGGCGACTTGCCACTCGACGTCCAGGTCAAGCTGTTGCGCGCCGTGCAGGAGGGCGAGGTCGATCCGGTCGGCGGCCGCTCGACCGTCAAGGTCGACATAAGGCTGATTTCGGCGACGCACCGCAACCTCCTGCAGCAGGTCAAGGACGGCAAGTTCCGCGAGGATCTGTTCTACCGGCTGAATGTCTATCCGATCTTCGTGCCGCCGCTGCGCGACCGCCGCGACGACATTCCGCACCTGGTCACGCATTTCATGGAGAAGGTGGCACCGGCCGACCCGCGCCATCGCCTGCAAGGCATTTCGGCGCCGGCACTTGCCGTGCTGCAGGCCTATGACTGGCCCGGCAACATCCGGCAGCTGGAAAACGCCGTCTTCCGCGCTTCGGTGTTGTGTGAAGGCGACGTGCTCGATGTCGATGATTTTCCACAGATCCGGGCGCAGGTCGAAGGCACCGTCAATCTCGAAACGGATGTCGCCACGCCACCGCCGCTGGAACCTCGCGACGATGATATCCTGGCCGGCGAGGCAGCCTCGATGACCGAGGCCGAACTGCCCCCGCAGCTTCAGCCTCGCTTCGGCACCCTGCGGGCGCTCGACGAACGCGGCAATGTGCGGGCGCTCGCCGACGTCGAACTCGAGATGATCAAGCTCGCCATCGACCATTACAACGGCCAGATGAGCGAAGTCGCGCGCCGCCTCGGCATCGGCCGTTCGACGCTTTACCGCAAGCTCAAGGAATACGGCATCGACCCGGAGACCGGCCGCGTGGAACGGCTGGCGTCCTAAATCGCATCGCGCCGAACCGGATAGCCGCCGCGTGTCAGGCCATGTCCCCTTGCATGTCGTTCGCCCCGAAACCGAGGCCACGTTTGGGCAACATGCATCGGACGCAAGGCCGGGACCAGCTTGCGATGCCAGAGTTTGTCCCGCTGTCAGCGGGGTTCGGCCGGAATATGGCAAGCCCGTGGACAGCTCTGTTCACGCATTAAGGCTAATGGTAACAGATCGTGTTCTGTCAAAAGCCGGAATCCTGATCTAAACCAGCGGTTTACCAAGAAACCTTGTGAACAATTTTTGACGGGATATCGCCATGGTGTTACCGCATTTCGGCTTCAATAAGCGATGATTAACCATTAGGATTGATATTCGGATGTGAAAACCACACGTCCGTTTGGGCAAATCCGGGGACAAACGGCAGCCTGCAAGGCCTTTTGATTTGAACAGAATCGAACGACTCACAAACGGGCGGCATCATCATCTGAGCGTCTGGCCGAGATGGCTGGCAGCGGTGATTGTCGCTTTTGGTTTTGTTGCCGCGGCCGCCACCGGCGCCCAGGCCGAAGTTCGTTCGCTGAAGCTCTACCACCTCCACACGCACGAGAAGGCGGAGATCGTCTACAAGCGCAATGGCCGCTACGATCCGGAGGGCCTGAGGAAGATCAACATCATCCTGCGCGACTGGCGCCGCAACGAGCCGACCAAGATGGATCCGCGCCTGCTGGACCTGGTCTGGGAGGCATATCGCGAAAGCGGCGCCACCGACTATATCCAGGTCGTCTGCGGCTACCGTTCCCCGTCGACCAACTCGATGCTGCGCAGCCGCAGCCGCGGTGTCGCCGAGAAGAGCCAGCACATGCTCGGCAAGGCGATGGATTTCTACATTCCCGGCGTGCCGCTGAAGAAGCTGCGCAACATCGGCCTGAAGATGCAGGGCGGCGGCGTCGGCTACTATCCGACCTCCGGTTCGCCGTTCGTCCATATGGATGTCGGCAATGTGCGCCACTGGCCCGGCATCAGCCGGCAGGAACTGGTCAGCCTGTTCCCCAACGGCAAGACCCTGCATGTGCCGAGCGACGGCCGGCCGCTGCCGGGCTATGAACAGGCAATGGCCGCCTACAAGGCGCGCAAGGGTGCCGGTACGCCCAATGTCGAGCTTGCGAGCGCCGGCGGCAGCGGCAAGAAGTCCGGTGGCTTCCTCTCCGCCTTCTTCGGCGGTGGCGGCGACGATGAAGCCGACGACAGCGCCGACGTCGAGACCGCTTCGGCTGCCCCTGCGCCCAAGCCTAGAAACCTGAAGCCGGCCGCGACCGCCAAGAGCAGCAACCTGCCGGGCATCGCCATCGTGGCGCCCGAGAACGCACAGCGCGCCAACATCCCGCAGATTGCCGACGAGCAGGCTCCGGAACCGGTGAAGGACACGCCGGAAACGATCATCGCCGCGCTGCCGGCCAAGGAGATTCCGCTGCCCGATTTCGCGCCGCGGCCGAAGGCCGATGTCGGTGCGCAGCCTGAGAATGTTCCGTTCGCCATGGCGGACGCGACTGCGACGACCGAACAGGCCGTGGCGACCGCGCAGGCGCCGGCGAACATGCCGTTCAGCAAGGCTGATCCCACCACTGTGACGGCGGCGGCCGCGGCGGCCGATCCGGCGCAGGTTGCCGTCAACAACATCCCCTTGCCGACGTGGCGTCCCGAACGCACGCTTCCGGCCGATCTCGCACCGCCGCCCAGCAAGGATGTGCTGATGGCGCTGGCGGATACGGCCGAACAGGGCAAGACCGCGTCCGATGCGTTCTCGGTGCTGCCGACGGCGCGTCCCGAGCCGGCCAAGCCGGACGCCGTCAAGGCTGTGCTGGACGAGGCCAATGCCCAGGTCGGCAATGCCGACGAATACAAGGTTGCATCGCTGTCGGAAGAACCGCGCTCGGCCTTCAACGATCCGTCAGGTGTCGATGCCGCATCGCCACGCCAGGCGGTTGCCGCCCGCCCGGCCGGTTCCGATCCGGCCGCCGCGATCGGCGCCGGCGTGAAGACGACCCGCAAGGAAGCCAGGGCCACCGCCCGTGACCAGAAGCCCGGCCCCAGGGCCATGGTGGTCGCCGCGGCGCCTCAGGCCGCCCGTTGGGCGCTGACCAGCGGCGAGAACGTCGCCACCGCTTCGAGTGCGACGACGGCGCCGGGCTACGCCTACAACATCGTCCATACGCCGCCGAGCGAGGTCTATACGGCCGGCTTCCAGCCGAGCAACCAGGTGGCCGACGCCAACCGGTTCACGGGCAACGCCGTCAAGTTCATGTCGGTGGCACGCTTCCAGACGAAATAGCCTGCTGGCCAGACGAGACAAAGCCGCGCCGGGCGACCAGCGCGGCTTTTTGCTGTCCGGGCGTGATGCGTGAGGCGCCCAACCCCGCGGATCACGCGCGGCTGAACTTCTCGTGAGGCCGGAACGGCCTGGCTGTTTGCGGGTTAGCGTGGGTACGTTCCAACCCTGGGGAAATTCATGAAGAGAATTCTACTGGCATCCGTTCTGGCATTGGTTGCAGCATCTGCCGGGATCGCTCCATCGCAAGCCGAAACCGTGATCATCAAGAATGGCAAGCATCACTGCAGGACCAAGCTGGTCACGCACTGGGTGCACCATCACAGGGTGACCGAGAAGGTCAAGGTCTGCCGCTGATCCGGAACCGCTGGGATCCGGGAGAATTGGCCCGGTCGACGAGAGTCGGCCGGGCTTTTCATGTGCCAGCCCACGCAGCGCTTACGCTTGGTTCCGAGCGCTTTAGTCGATTTCCAGCGTGGCTGCTTCGCCCCTGGCCAGAAGCCGCGCTGCGTCGCGCGCCGGCGGAAATCCGAAATGGCGCGCATATTCCCGGCTGAACTGGGAAGCGCTTTCATAGCCGACGGCAAAGGCGACACGCGTGGCGCTGCCCGGCTCCGCGATCAGCAGATGACGAGCCTCCAGCAGACGCACCTGCTTCTGATACTGGATCGGGCTCATGGCGGTCGCCGCCTTGAAATGGCGATGGAACGAGGCATTGCTCATATGCGCGAGTTCGGCCAGCTCCGTCACATCGATGGGTTCGTTGTAGTGTGCTCGTATCCAGGCGGTGGCGCGGCGTATCTGTGACAGGCGGCCATCAGCGTGCGCGAGCTGCCGCAACTTCGCCCCTTGCGGACCCTGCAGCAAGCGGAATGCGATCTCGCGTTCGAGCATGGGCGCGAGCACGGGGATTTCGGTTGGGCGGTCGAGCAGCCGCAGCATGCGGCGCCATGCATCGAGCAGTTCGTCATCGGCCCGGTTGGTCACGAAGCCGTCGCCGTCGACCGCCGGCTTGTGGTCGATGATCAGGGCGGCGATCAGACCGACATCGAGAGCGAAGGCTATGGCCGTGTAGGGACGGGCGCTGCTCGCCTCGATGAGCTGGCTGGTGGCCGGCGTCTCCACCGCATAGATGAAATAGCTGCCAGGACCATAGCGAAGCGTGCGGTCGCCGATCAGCACCGTCTTGGTCCCCTGCAGCACGAACAGCGCCGTCGGTTGGCAAAGCTCGGGCAGCGGCGGGGTCGCAACCTCGCTAAGGCCGATCGTGACGCGCGGGATCGCCGTTTTCGTGCGCCGCCCATGCGCATGGCGGCCGGCGATGCCGATCAATTCCTGCAAAACCTCTTCCATTCTTCAGCATTGCCGATCCGGGTGGCCCGCGCAACTGGTTGAGAGGATTAGGCAAGAGGACGCGAGTATCCGGCGCGCGAAACCGGCCGAGGCACGTCATCTCTAGGTCACCAAAGAAGGAGACATCGATATGACGACGCAGAGGAATGCGCTGGTCACCGGCGCCAACAAGGGTATCGGCCTCGAGACCGCTCGCCGGCTGGGGACAAAAGGGTTCAAGGTCTGGGCCGGCGCCCGCGATGCCGGGCGCGGGGAGGCCGCGGCAAAGGCGTTGCGCAACGAAGGGTTCGACGTCAAATGGCTCGAGCTGGACGTCGCCAGCGACGACAGCGTGGCGGCCGCGGCCAAGGCCCTGACAGCGCAGGTATCCAGCCTCGACGCGCTGGTCAACAATGCCGGCATTGCCCCCGGCTATGTCGACGCGCTGGGACCGGACGGCCGCTACGAACGGCCCCCGAGCCGCGAGGATGTCGCCGATATGAAGGCCACCTATGACGTCAACGTCTTCGGCCCGGTTCGCGTCACCCAGGCATTCCTGCCGCTGCTCCTGGCATCGCCCGCCGCCCGCATCGTCATGGTCAGCAGCTACCTCGGCTCGATCGCGCGCGCCGCCGGCAACAGCCAGTCGCCCAATGTGATGAGCTATGGCAGCTCGAAAACAGCGCTCAATGCCATCACCGTGGCCTTCGCCCGGGAGCTCTCGCCGCGCGGCATCATGGTCAACGCCGCCGCTCCCGGCTACACCGCGACGGACCTCAATGCGCATCGGGGCGGGCGTACGGTGCAGCAGGCTGCCGGGATCATCGTGCAATTGGCGACGCTGCAGGCGGGCGGGCCCACCGGCGGGTATTTCGATGAGAACGGTCCGCTGCCCTGGTGATCGGTTATTTCCTGAGCTTGCTCGCTTCACGTGCAAGCGCTTCGATCTCGTCCCACTTGCCCGCCTTGACCATGTCGTCAGGCGCGACCCAGGAGCCGCCGACGCAGATGACATTGGGCAGGCTGAGATAATCGGCGGCATTCTTGCCGGTGATGCCGCCGGTCGGGCAGAATTTGACGTCGGCGAGCGGCGAGGCGAAGGCCTTCAGCGAGGCGATGCCGCCGGACTGCTCGGCAGGGAAGAATTTCAGGAAGCGCAGGCCAGCCTCGCGCGCGGCCATGATCTCGCCGGGCGTGATGGCGCCGGGCAGCAACGGGACGGCGCTGTCTTTCGCCGCGGCCAGAAGCTGGCTGGTGATGCCGGGGCTGACAATGAATTTCGATCCAGCGGCTCCCGCTTCGGCGAACTGGCGGGCGTCGAGAATGGTGCCGGCGCCGACAATGGCGTCCTCGACTTCGGCGGCAACGCGGCGGATCGCTTCCAACGCATCGGCGGTCCTCAGCGTGATCTCGATCGCCGGCAGGCCGCCACGTGCCAGGGCACGGGCCAGCGGCACCGCATCGGCAACATTGGCGATCTTCAGCACCGGTATGACCGGCTGGCCATTGAGGAGCGACAGGAGTGTTTCGGTCTTGCTGGGCATCTGTCTCTCCGTATCCTAAGCGCGTCGCGTGAATCCGTCTCGGCGTGGCGCGCTCTAGTTCATTTCAACCGATTAGCAGACGGGTGTTTGCCTGTCCACGAAACCGGTCGCGTCGCGATGTCACGCGCTGTCGGACAGTTTATCGGCTCTTCCCCGACAGGGCCATGACAGGCACCAAAGCCCGTTTGACCTTGAAACAGCATTTACGAGCGTCTAGTTGCTCTGGCAATGACACCGTCCACACCAACCCAGCCCGTCCGCGTCGCCGCGCTCTACCGGTTTGCCCGGCTCGATGCCTTTGACGAACTGCGCGCGCCGCTCGCCGCCTTCTGCTGCGGCCGTGGCATCAAGGGCACGCTACTCCTGGCGCATGAAGGCATCAACGGCACGGTCGCGGGCAGCGAAGCAGCGATCGCCGAACTGATCGATCATATCGAAGCCATCGACGGGCTGGCGGGCCTCGAGGTCAAGTACAGCGGCGCCGCGGAAATGCCCTTCCACCGCATGAAGGTGCGGCTGAAGCGCGAGATCGTCACCATGGGCATCGAGACCATCGACCCGGCGACGAGTGCGGGCACCTATGTGGCACCGGCGGATTGGAACGCGCTGATTTCCGAGCCCGACACGATCGTCATCGACACGCGCAACGCCTACGAAGTTTCGATCGGCACCTTCAAGGGCGCGGTCGATCCGGCGACCGCGAGCTTTCGCGAATTCCCGGCCTGGGTGGAAGCGCATCGAGCCGAGCTCGAAGGCCGCAAGGTGGCGATGTTCTGCACCGGCGGCATTCGCTGCGAAAAGGCGACGGCCTATGTGAAGTCGCTCGGCTTCGAGGACGTGTTCCACCTCAAGGGCGGCATTCTCAAATATCTCGAGGAGGTTCCGGCCGCGCAGAGCCTGTGGCAAGGCGAGTGCTTCGTCTTCGACGAGCGGGTTTCCGTTTCGCACGGCCTCGCCGAGGGAGACGCGGAACTCTGCCGTGCTTGCCGCCATCCGCTGACGGCAAGCGAGCTGGCGTCGCCGAAATATGCGGCCGGTGTCTCGTGCCCGCATTGCTTCGATGCCCGGTCGGACGAGGACCGTCAGCGTTATGCCGAGCGCCAGCGGCAGGTCGAGCTTGCCGAGGTGCGGGGCAAGGGGCCGCATATCGGGTCCTGACTGAGGCTCCAGAGCCGCGGCAAAGCGGCGGCCTGTCATTGCAATGTCAAGTTCCGGGACCTACGTCTTCGGCGTTCGAAACCTGCCCGTTCGGCCGGGCACATGCTGGAGGCACTGAATGTTCGATCCCAAGAAGCTTCTCGACGATCTGCTCGGCTCGCAAATTCCCGGCACCAGCGGCACCGTCCGCGACAAGGCTGGCCAGGCCGTGCAGATGGCCAAGGACAATCCGCTTGCGGCCGGCGCGCTCGCGGCCGTGCTGCTTGGAACCGGCGCCGGGCGTCAGGTGACAGGCACCGCGGTGAAGCTCGGCGGCCTGGCCGCGATCGGAGGTCTCGCCTACAAGGCCTACCAGAACTACAAGGCCGGCAATACCCCGGAGCAGGCGCCCGCGGCCGGCGAACCGGAATTGCTGCCGCCGCCCAAGGACACCGCCTTCCACCCTTCGCAGGCGCCGCAAGGCGAGGATGAGTTCACGCTGACGCTGGTTCGCGCGATGATCTCGGCGGCCAAGGCCGACGGCCATGTCGACGTCGAGGAGCGCAAGAAGATCGCCGGCAAGCTCAGCCTTGCGGGGATCGGCGCCGATGCCGAGAAATTCCTGATGGCGGAGCTGGAAAGCCCGCTCGACCTCGACACGCTGGTCGCGGGTGCCCGGACCGACGCGCAGAAGCTCGAGCTCTACACCGCATCGCGGCTCACCATCGATCCCGATACACGCGCCGAGCGCGGCTATCTCGACCTGCTGGCCGGCCGGCTCGGTTTGCCGGACGCGCTGGTCGACCATGTCGAGGCGACGGTTTCGGCGGCCAAGGTTCCGGCTGGCAAGGCAGGCACCTCGCCCAACCCGCGCTGGTAGGCCAAAACGGCACAGAGAGCCGTTTACCTTTCGTTAACTCAGGAAGCGCATGATTCTACACAGTCGGATCGGCTTTTCCTCCTCCCAAGCCCGGTTCAGATCAGGGCGGTCGCCAATGACCGCCCTTTTTGTCGGCCCTTGCCGGGCTTTCTTCGAAAACCTGGTTCCACTTTTCGAGGGCATACCCCGGCGGGTAGTGTCTCAGTTTGAAATTGATGTCGCGCATGTCGCGGACCGCGCCGTCGCACACGTTTTGGTCGATGAGCGATCTTTGCGCGAAGATGGACGCGATAGCGTGGAAGCCGGGAAAGCGTGGGCCGTACAAAAAGCGTGCCAGTGGCGATTAGCGCATTGGCAACTTCTTGCGTACACACTATGTTCTAGTGACAAATCAGCAGGAGGCACGAATGGACGACCACAACCTTTCTAGACTCGTTGAGCTAGCAAAGGGCGTTCACATGAACGACGAGCAGCGCAACGAACAGCGCAACAGCTTCGTGTACGGAAACACGAAGATCGAAAATAGCAATGTGACGCGTGAACTGGTGGAAGAAATCTCACATCGTGTGCCGAGAGAAGCTGTCCACGGCTGATAGAGGGTAAAGCGTGGCGGTCGATCACAACACACAGCTTGAGATCGAAAATGGATTCCGCCAGTACGACCTAACGCTAGATGTCATTCGATACTATTTGGAACCCGATCGGCCATTCGCCCTTCGGGTTCCTTTAATTTTGGACCTACAGCGAGAGGCTGTTAAGGGAATTGAAGCGGAGCCTGGGGAAATACGCAAAAACCCTGTCGGCATTCATAAGAGCAAGCATACGCCGCCGCCGCCCCATTTGGTGACAACTCATCTCACCGAATTTTGTGATTACATAAACGACAATTGGCATGAGCGAACTGCATTTTACCTGTCGGCGTATGCCATGTGGAGGCTGAATTGGATTCATCCCTTCACAGATGGAAACGGCCGCACCTCGAGAGCACTATCATACGTATTGTTGAGCATTAAATTGGGTTACGTAATGCCAGGGTTCCCGGCCATCCCTCAACAGATTGAGACCGATAACAGCCATTACATTGAAGCTCTCGAAATGGCCGATGAGGCTGCTCGCAATGGCGAGGAGGACATCAGTGAGATGGAGAAAATGATTCGCGCGATGCTCGCGAAACAGCTCCTCTCCGTTATAGACCAAGCTGGCGGTCAAATTTCAACCTGAGGCACTACCTCCTGGCGGCCGCGCTTGCCATCGCTGCCGTCATTTGCGATGCCTTCTGCCGAGCAAAATCCCTGAAAATCAGGCACGCGCGGCGCAGCCGGAGGATATCTGTCATGACCGAGCAAAAAACCGCCATCGTCACCGGCGCCGGGACGGGTATCGGCAAGAGCGTTGCCACGGCGCTGCTCAAGACCGGCTGGAACACCGTGTTCTGCGGACGCCGCAAGTCGGTGCTGGATGCCGCCATCGCCGAGGCCGGCCGGACCGAGGCCAGGGCTTTGGCGGTCGCCTGCGACATCAGCAAGGCCGGCGAGGTCGACGATCTGTTCGAGACGGTGGCGGAGGCCTTCGGCCGTGTCGACCTGCTCTTCAACAATGCCGGCATGGGTTACAAGTCGACGCCGATCGACGAGATCCCGGTCGAGGTCTGGAATGATATCGTCGGCGTCAATCTCACCGGTTCGTTCCTGTGCGCCCGCGCCGCCTTCGGCGCCATGCGCAAGCAGCGGCCGATGGGCGGCCGCATCATCAACAACGGCTCTGTGTCAGCCTATGCGCCGCGCCCGGGCTCGGTGCCCTATACGGCGACCAAGCATGCCATCACAGGACTGACGAAGACGCTGGCGCTCGACGGGCGACCCTATGACATCGCTTGCGGCCAGATCGACATCGGCAACGCGCTGACCGACATGGCGCAGCCGATGACCGTCGGCGTGCCGCAGGCCAACGGCTCCATCGCCGCCGAAGCGGTGATGGACGTCCAGCGCGTCGCCGACGCCGTCGTGCACATGGCGAGCCTGCCGCTCGACGCCAATGTGCTGTTCATGACCGTGATGGCGACCAAGATGCCGTTCGTCGGGCGTGGTTGAGCGGAGGGCACCGGCAGGGCTTTCGCCGCTTCATTTTCCCGCCAGCGGTACGCCGGGCTTGAAGAGCAGAATGGGCCTGATCTCGTAGACGGCGGTCGGATTGACGCGGCGAAGGTCGCGGGCGATGGCGATTGCCTCGTCCCGCGTGGCGCAGTCGACGACATAGAGGCCGAGCAACTGTTCCTTGGTCTCGGCGAACGGGCCGTCGATGATCACGCCGTCGCCAGGGCCGCGCAAGGTGCAGGCATCCTGTGTCGCTCCCAGACGGGCGGACGGTCCAAGCGTGCCTTCCTCATGAAGCCGGGTGTTGATCTTGAACAGCTCGGCCATCAGCGCCGCATCTTCTTGCGGCGTCAGCGCCTTGATCGCGTCTTCCACGTGATAGGCAAGGATTGCATAAAACATCTAAGGGCATCCCGGTTCGATCCTGATCTCAGGACCGTAACCGTTCCCGACATGGACGCACAGTCTTGGCCGTGAGCCTCCGGACGGATCATGACATCGACATGGCGGCCGGCCGCAAACCATCCGAAAATGGCTCCGGCCTGCTTTGAGGCCTACTTGGCCAGGAACGCCCCGATCCGCTCCAGCGCGCGCAAGATGTTCTCCTCGGAATTGGCGTAGGAGAGCCTGACATAGCCTTCGCCGAGAATGCCGAAATCGGGGCCGCCGATCAGCGCCACGCCGGCGTCGTCGAGCAAAGCGGAGGCGAGCTTCTTTGCCTTCCAGCCGGTCTTCGACACGTTGGGGAAGGCGTAGAATGCGCCCTTGGGCGTGATGCAGGAAATGTTTGGCAGAGCGTTCAGTCCCTCGACCACGACCTTCCTGCGGCGGTCGAAGGCGCGCATCATGGTGTCGACGTCGTCCTGCGGGCCGTCGATGGCGGCGATGCCGGCGAACTGGCTCGGCGCGTTGACGCAGGACCAGCAATTGACCGCCAGCTTGCGCACCTTGTCGTAGAGACGCGCGCCCTTGTCGCCGTTCGGCCAGATCGACCAGCCCATGCGCCACCCGGTCATCGCCCATGTCTTGGACCAGCCATTGAGCACGATCAGCCGATCGCGGATCTCGGGATAGCCGAGCAGCGAGCAATGCGTCTCGCCGTCATAGGTCATGACGTCGTAGATCTCGTCGGAGAGGATCGCGACATCAGGATGCTTCTCCAGTCCCTTGACCAGCTTTTCGATCTCGGCACGCGGCGTGACGCCGCCGGTCGGGTTGGCCGGCGAGTTGAGGATCAAGAGCCTGGTCTTCGGGGTGATCAGCGCCAGCGTTTCTTCCGCCGAGAAGGCAAAGCCGTTTTCCTCGCGCATCGGCACGGGAATGGGGGCGGCACCGGTGAATTCGATCATCGAGCGGTAGATGGGAAAACCGGGATCCGGATAGAGGATTTCCGCGCCGGGTTCGCCGAACATCAGGATGGCGGCGAACATGGTCGGCTTGCCGCCGGGCAGGATCATCACCGTCTCGGGCGAGACCTCGACGCCCGTGGTGGTCAGCGTGCGGCGAACCACCGCTTCGCGCGTTGCCAGAATCCCGTTGGCGGGTGTGTAGCCGTGATGGCCGTCACGCAGCGCCTTGATCGCAGCCTCGACGATATGCTGTGGCGTCTTGAAGTCCGGCTGGCCGATGCCGAGATTGACGATGTCGCGGCCCTGTTGGGCAAGTGCGGTCGCCCTCGCGAGCACCGCGAAGGCATTTTCCTCGCCGAGACGGTCGAAGGCCGAAATCGTGTGGAGCATTTTTCCCGTCCATGTGGTTCTTGCTGTGAGGTCGTGTTTTTGTGAGCTTCGGCCCGCAAAAGTCAAACGGATTGGAGTCTTCGGTGTCGGAAAATCTCGCGAATTGGCAGCCTCGCCCGCGTCCGGAGCGCAAGGCGATCGACGGTCGCTATGTCCGGCTTGAACCGCTGAGCGCCGCAAGGCACGGTGATGGGCTCTATGAAGCGTCTTCCGTGTCCGATGTCGACGGCCGCTTCGCCTGGCTGCCCGACTATCCGCCGGAAACCCGCGCCGCCTTCCAGCCCTGGCTGGACAAGGTCGAGGCCAGCGAGGATCCGCTGTTCTTTGCCGTCATCGACAAGGCCAGCGGCAAGGTCGCCGGACGCCAGACGCTGATGCGCATCGATCCCGCTTACGGCGTCATCGAGATCGGCAACATCTATTGGGGGCCGCTGATCTCGCGCAAGCCGGGCGCGACGGAAGCGCAGTTCCTGTTCATGAAATATGTCTTCGACGACCTTGGCTATCGCCGCTACGAATGGAAATGCAACAACCGCAACGAACCGTCGAAGCGCGCCGCGGAGCGGTTCGGCTTCAAGTTCGAGGGCATTTTCCGCCAGCACCTCATCGTCAAGGGTGAAAACCGCGACACCGCATGGTATTCGATCATCGACAAGGAATGGCCGGCCCTTCGCAAGGCCTATGAGGCGTGGCTCGATCCGGCCAATTTCGATGGCGACGGCCAGCAGAAGCGGCGGCTCGAGGATTTTCGCTCGCAGTTCGGGGCGTGAGCTGAATTCAGGGCTCAACGGGAGTTTGCCATTTGGCGCATACCCATTCCCACGACCACGGCGGCCATGATCATGGCGGTGCCGGTCACGTGCATGGCTCCACCGACAAGAAGCGTGTGCTGGTCGCGGCCTGCCTGACGGCAGGGTTCATGGTGGCGGAAGCGCTTGGCGGCCTCTTCACCGGGTCGCTGGCCCTGCTGGCCGATGCCGGCCACATGCTTGCCGACGCCATCGCGCTTGGCCTTGCCTGGTATGCCTTCCACCTTGCGGGGCGGCCGGCGACCGGCCAACTCACCTACGGTTTCGGCCGGGTCAAGACCCTGGTGGCCTACACCAACGGCATCGCCATCTTCGTCATCGCGCTGTGGATCGTCTACGAGGCATGGAGGCGCCTGCAAATGCCTGCGCCGGTGCTGGGCGGACCGATGCTGGCGGTGGCGATCCTCGGCCTCCTGGTCAATATCGCCTCCTTCCTGGTGCTGCATGGCGGCGACCGCGAGAGCCTCAACATGCGCGGCGCCATCCTGCATGTACTGGGCGACCTGCTCGGCTCGGCGGCGGCGATCGTGGCGGCATTGGTGATCCTGGCGACCGGCTGGACGCCGATCGACCCGATCCTGTCGGTGCTGGTCTCGCTGCTGATCCTGTCGACGGCATGGTCGCTGATGCGCGCCGCAGCGCACGTGCTGCTGGAGGGCGTGCCGCCAAGCCTCGACCGGGATCTCATCGCCAGTGATCTCGCGGTAACGGTGAAAGGCGTGCGCGAAGTGCACCATATGCATATCTGGTCCATCGACGGCTCAAGCAACATGGCCACACTGCATGCCTGCCTCGACGAGGGCGTCGACGCGCATCAGGCGGTCAGCACCATAAAGAAGCGGCTTGCCAGCGAGCACGGCATCAGCCATGCCACCGTGGAGCCGGAATTCGGCCAATGCGCCGACGAGGGCGACGACCACGATCATGGGCACGATACGGCCCCGCATCACGACCACCACCACTAGGTTCGATCCGTTGATATCGATCGGCCTTGCCTCAGGAGTTCCAAAGCTTTGAAAGCCAGCCCGACGAACGCCTGCTGTCCCGGTGCCGCATGATGGACCGCGACACCAGGAACGCGGCTATTGCCGCGCTGTGGATCATGCTTCTGTTCGGCATCGCGGCCTTCTACCTGCCGACTGTGATGCTGGCACTCGGCAGTTTTTCGACCGTGCTGGCCGGCATCTTCGGCATCGTTTTCGTGCTGGCGTTTTTCCTCGTGTTCTGGCTGCGCGCGCGCAGCCAGCGCAAAAATCAGGGCAAGTAAGGGATATCTGACATGCGCATTCTGATCACCGGCGCCGCGGGCATGGTCGGCCGCAAGCTCATCGCCAGGCTGGCCAAGGACGGCACGCTGCGCGGCAAAAAGATCACCGCGCTCGATTTGCATGACATCGTGCCACCGCAGGCCCCGGCCATGGATGGCGTGAGCATCGACACCCATACCGGCGACCTTGCAGAAGCGGGCGCCGCCGAGAGCTTGGTGGCGTCGCGGCCGGATGTCATTTTCCATCTCGCCGGCATCGTGTCGGGCGAGGCGGAATCGAATTTCGATCTTGGCTACCGCGTCAATCTCGACGGTACGCGCGCCCTGTTCGATGCCGTCCGCCTGGCGGGTTTTGCGCCGCGCGTCGTCTTTACCTCGTCGATCGCGGTGTTCGGCGCGCCGTTCCCGGATGTCATCCCCGATGAGTTCCATCCGACGCCGCTGACCTCCTATGGAACGCAGAAGCAGATGAGCGAGGCGCTGCTGGCCGATTATTCCAGGCGCGGCTTCTTCGACGGTATCGGGATCCGGCTGCCGACGATCTGCGTGCGGCCCGGCAAGCCGAACAAGGCGGCCTCTGGCTTCTTCTCCGGCATCATCCGCGAGCCGTTGAGTGGCCAGGAGGCGATCCTGCCGGTGCCGCGCTCGGTCGTGCACACCCATGCCAGCCCGCGCTCGGCGGTGAACTTCCTGATCCATGCGGCCGAGATCGACGGTGCCGCCGTCGGGCCGCGCCGCAACCTGACGATGCCTGGCGTCGCCGTTACCGTCGGCGAGCAGATCGAGGCGCTGGAGCGCATCGCCGGGCCGAAGACGGCAGGCCTGATCCGCGAGGTGCCAGACGAGACGATCTGGGCGATCGTCAAGGGTTGGCCGACCCGCTTCGAGGCAAGACGCTCACGAGAACTCGGCTTCAGCGCCGAGAAGAGTTTTGACGAGATCATCCGGGCCCATATCGAGGACGAGCTGGGCGGCAAGATTCCCGGTTAGGAGTTTACCATCCCCATCCCATTCTTATGGGATGGCCTAGACGCTGCCCGTCAAGCTCGCCGACAAAAGCAGCAATCCGAACAGGAAGACAAAGGCGGCGCCGCCGATCTCGACGATCGAATGGATGCGGTTGCCCATACGGCCGTCGCCTGCGAAATACACCGCCCAGTTCTTGGCGGTCACGGCGAGCGTCGCCAGGGCCGAGACGGTAATGGCGGTGCCCAGCGACATGGCCAGCACCGACAGCAGGCCGCCGAGCCAGAGCCCGTTGAGCAGCGCGAAGCTGAGCACGATCAGCGCGCCGGAGCAGGGGCGGATGCCTACGGCCGCCACCGCCGACCAGGCGGTGCGCCAGTCGAAGCGATCACCCGACAGCAGCGCCGGATCGGGCGCATGCGAGTGGCCGCAGGTTTCGCAGACCTCGCCCGCCGCATGATCGTGATGCGCATGGTCGTGATGTCCATGATCGTGTGTGCCGTGATCATGATGGTGGTCATCCGCGCCATGGCCGTGATGGTCGTGCGAATGGTCATGAACATGGTTGTGATCGTCATGCACCTGCAGCGCGTGCGAACGGGCATGCGCCGAATGGCTGTGCGCGGCATGCGAATGGCCGGCGTGGGAATGACCGGCATGGGAGTGGCCCGCATGAGCCGCGGAAAGACTGTAGGCAGGTGCTCGGCCGAACAGGCGCAGGATGGAAGGGCCGAGCTTGCGCCACAACAGCCAGGCGCCGAACAGGGTGACCAGGGCAAAGCTCATGATCTCCATGAACCAGGCCGCGTCTGTCATCGAGATGGTGGTGCCGCGCAGGACGAAATAGGCGAGCAGCATGACCACGATCGCCGTCAGGCCCTGCAGCAGGGCCGAGACGAAGGACAACAGGATGCCGCGCCGCAGCGCCACTTCATTGGCGACCATGTAGGACGAGATCACCGCCTTGCCGTGGCCGGGGCCGGCGGCATGGAAAATGCCATAGGCGAAGGACAGGCCGATCAGGATCCAGATTTTGCTGCCATCCTGGCGCATCGCCTTCATGGCGCCGGCAAGAGCGCGGTAGAATTCCTGCTGCCGCAGGTTGATCCACATCAGGATGTGGGCGAACGGACCGGTGGTCGGCGCCATGCCGTCATTGACGCCGATGCCGAGCGAACTCTGGGCGTGCGCGGCGTTGGCGAAATGCATCGCGGCAAAGGTGAGGGCCAACAGGCCGAATGCCAAACGCAGGGACGGTTTCGTCACCGGCTTCATCCTTCTGGCTGACAGGTCAGTTCGAGCTTGGTGGCAAAGATCTTGCTCATGTCGGTGCCTGTCGGGTCGTTGAAGAAGGCATCCGTCAGTGTCTTCTGGTTTTCCTTGATGGCCTCATCCGGATCCGGACGGATCACCTTGCTGGTGCAATTCGACGGCAGGCCCTCGACCGTGATGTTGGAATCCTCGGTGAAGTCGATCGCCGTGTAGAAAGTCGGATCATAGACGCCGATGTCGATCGTGCCGGTCAGCTTGATCGGCGCCTTGGGTTCGGACTCGAACAGGATGATCAGCTGGTCGTTGTCGAAATTGGCCATCAGGTGTGGAGGCGGCACCATCGTCACGTCCTTGCCGTTCTGCGTGACGAGCTGGAAATAGTTGAATTCGGCCAGAGAGGCATGGACGGTGTCGGCGACATCCTTCAGCTCCTTGTCGTCAAGCTTCAGGTCCGAGTTTTTGTCGAACTCCATCATGACAGTACTCGAAAACAGGTCGTCGAAGCGCCAGAGATGGCGCAGCGCTTTCACACTTTGGTGATCCGGGGACAGGATCACATCGAGCCGCGCCTCGGCGAAGACGTGCGGATGCACGTAAGCCGGTCCCGTGGCGGCGAAGGTCGCCACCAAGGCCGAAGCCAGTGTGATTGCGTGCCGCTTGAGATGCATTCCCGGTCGCGATTCCCTTGGCTTTGGAGAGGAACCGAAGGTCACCAGAAAGGGGGCGAAATTGGGACCGCCAGTGCGTGTCACCCAAAAGTGCGCAGCGGTTTTGGGGCGACGACACGCACCAAGCCCAAAGCGTGTCACCCAAAAGTGCGCAGCGGTTTTGGGACGATGACACGCACCAAGCTCAAAGCGTGTCAGCCAAAAGTGCGCAGCGGTCTTGAGGTAACGACGGGCACGCTGCGAGAATTCGAGGCCGCTCACGCGATCTCACGCGTCCTGAACCACTGCACCAGGAAGTCGACGAAAACGCGGACCTTGGCCGGCAGATAGCGGCGGTGCGGGTAGACGGCGAAGATGCCGCCGCCCGACAGGATTCGGTCATCGAGCGCCGTCACCAGCTGGCCGCTCTTGAGATCGGGAGCGGCGATGAAATCCGGCAAGATGCAAAAGCCAAGTCCGGAAATGGCGGCGGCCCGCGCCGCCATCGGGCTGTTGACCTCGATCGGACCCGACACCGCGACGCTCAGCTGATCGTTGTTGTCGCCCTTGAACGGCCAGTTGTTCAGCCCGCGGCCATTGGTGTCGACGATGCAGGGCATGTGGCCGAGATCCTGCGGCCGCGTCGGCATGCCATGCTTGGCGATCAGTTCGGGAGAGGCGCAGAGTTTTATCGAGAATGGCGCCAGCCGCCTGGCGATCAGCGACGAATTCTCCAGGCGCGAGATGCGCACCGCGAGGTCGAAGCCTTCCTCGACCAGGTCGACGAAGCGGTCGTCGAGCTGGATGTCGAGCACGATGTCGGGGTGCTGCTTGGCGAAGTCGATCAGCGACTGGCCGATCGGCGCATCGGCGAAAGTGCGCGGCGCCGACAATTTGATCCTGCCGCGCACGTCGCCGGAGGATTCGCGCACGGCGTCCGCCAGGCTGTCGACCTCGCGCACGATCTCCGAGGCGCGCCGGTAGTAGGTGTGGCCGGCCTCGGTCATCGAGAACTGGCGCGTGGTGCGGTTGAGCAGCAGCGCGCCGAGTTCGTCTTCCAGTTCGCGCACATATTTCGACAGCAACGCCTTGGAGCGGCCGATCTTGCGCGCCGCCGCCGAAAAGCCCTCGGCCTCGACGACGTCGATGAAGGCGCGCATGCGGGTCAGTGTGTCCATGGTTCAGGCCCTCTTTGCTGCGTCGAGAAGTTTTCGGCCGAGCCGTATCAGGGCAACGTCGCTGCCGGAAGGGCCAAGCAGCGACAGGCCGAACGGTGCGCCGGCGACAGAGCCGATGGGCAAGGTGATCTGTGGAAAGCCTGAGAGCCCGGCCAGACACAGAAGATGCAGGGCTCGCTCGCGATAGGCCTGGAACTGCTCCGGCGTCGAGTCGACATAGGGCGCCGGGCCCGGCACCGTCGGCAGGATGAGGAAGCCGTCCTTGCCGAGCAGGGCGGTCAGTTCGCCGCGAAAGGTCAGCCGGCGCACCTTCTCGGCCTGCGCTGTCCGGTCGTCGACGGCGCGGCCGAAGCCGAAACGCTCCTCGACGCCGGGGCCAAGGTCGCGCTCGCCGCTGGTGATCCATTCGCCATGCACGCCCCAGGCTTCCTTGGCCTGCAGGCGGCGAAAGCACCAATAGAGTTCATCCGGGGAAGAAGAGAAGTACGTCGTTGGCGTCGCCAGCGCACCGAAAACCGCGCCCGCCAGTGCCTTCATCCTGGCATATTCGATGAGCGCAGGGCGCGCCACCATCTCGTCCAGCCAGGTGAGCGACAGCGGGCGGTCCAGCGAATGCAGGTGAGGGTCGCGGCCAAGCAGCAGTTTGCCGACGGTCTCGTAGGTCTCGATGTCGTCGGCGAACCAGCCGAATGTGTCGAAGCTTGGTGCCAGCTTCATCGTGCCATCGAGCGAAATGCGGCCATGCGTGGTGCGCAGCCCGATCAGCCCGCAAAAACTCGCCGGCGCACGGATCGAGCCGCCGGTGTCGGAGCCGGTGGCAATGTCGGCCAGCCTGCCCGCCACCGCCGATGCCGACCCCGACGAGGAGCCGCCGGTGACGCGGTCGGGGGCCGCGGGATTCACCGGAAACGGAAAATGCGCGTTCTGGCCGAACAGCGCGAAGGCAAGCTCGTCGGTCTGGGTCTTGCCGGCGAAGCGTGCTCCGGCCTCGAGAATCGTCTGCACGGCGTGCGCCGTGCGCGAGGCGGCCTGGCCCTCGGCGAACTTCCGCAAATTGCCACAGCCGGTGCGGTAGCCGGCAACATCGTAGATGTCCTTGACGGCCAGCCGCAGGCCGGCGAGCGGGCCGAGTTCGGCGTGCGCCACCGGCATCTGGCGAAGATCGAGGAAGGCGTTGTAGGGGCCGTGCGTGCCTGTCATCGTTCGATATCCGGATACGGTTTTCCCAACATTGTTCGATGCCAGAAATTTTACAACCTGCGATACGATTTTTATTGATTGTGAAACCCTTCGCTCCTATATCGCGCTTGCCCAAAGTCGCACGTGCCTGTGGGTGTCCGCCGATCCTCGAATGGTGAGGGAAATCGGTAAGGTAACTGGAGCTAACCCCTCCAGTCGGTTTAGCGGCCAACCGCCAGACCGAGGACACCTTGAAGCAACGACGGTGCGGGCCTTTCTGGTTCTCTGCCGGTTGTCCAAAGACCGGGGTTACTGAAGAGGCACACCTTCATTGCCGGCAGTGCGGAACGGGGTTCTCCCAATCCAAGCCAAGGCAGACAAAGCGAACCGAAGCCGGGCAAGGCTAGGTTCATCGCCGCGAGACGGCGTTTCATGGTTCCGGGGTCTCCACCGGCTGGTTCCATGGAATTTTCGTCCCGCCTTTGTTTGACCGCGTGTTCGCGAGGCCGACAGCCCGCGTCCGCACCCTTGTGTGCGCCGAAAGGCGTGATGGAGAAACCCGATGGCTACTCAGCGCATCCTCGACTTCCTCGCCACCCGACGTCCGTCCGGCCCCTGCCTGGTCGTCGACCTCGATGTCGTGCGCGACAATTTCCGCGCCTTCGAGAAGGCGCTGCCCGATTCCAAGATCTACTATGCGGTGAAAGCAAACCCGGCGCCGGAAATCCTGCGCCTCCTTGCTGCGATGGGCTCGTCCTTCGACACCGCTTCCGTTGCCGAAGTCGAGATGGCGATGGACGCGGGTGCGCCCGCGGACCGCATCTCCTTCGGCAACACCATCAAGAAGGAGCGTGACATCGCACGCGCCTACCAGCTCGGCATCCGCCTGTTCGCGGTCGACTGCGTCGAAGAGGTCGAGAAGATCGCCCGCGTCGCTCCCGGCGCGCGCGTGTTCTGCCGCGTGCTGACCGACGGCGAAGGCGCCGAGTGGCCGCTGTCGCGCAAGTTCGGCTGCGTGCCTGCCATGGCCGTCGACGTGCTGCGTCATGCCAAGGGCCTTGGTCTCGATGCCTATGGCGTGTCGTTCCACGTCGGCTCGCAGCAGACCGACCTGACCGCCTGGGACCGCGCGCTGGCCGACGCCAAGAAGGTGTTCGCCACGCTCGCCGAGGAAGGCATCGTCTTGAAGATGGTCAATATGGGCGGCGGTTTCCCGACCCGTTACCTCAAGGACGTGCCGGTGGCACAGGCCTACGGCCAGGCGATCTTCTCGGCGCTGCGCAAGCATTTCGGCAACGCGCTGCCCGAGACCATCATCGAGCCGGGTCGCGGCATGGTCGGCAATGCCGGTGTCATCAAGTCGGAAGTCGTGCTGATCTCCAAGAAGGCGGACAATGACAATGTGCGCTGGGTGTTCCTCGACATCGGCAAATTCGGCGGCCTCGCCGAGACCATGGACGAGGCGATCCGCTACCCCCTCGTCACCCGCCATGACGGCTCGGAGACCGCGCCTTGCGTGCTCGCCGGCCCGACCTGCGATTCGGCCGATGTGATGTACGAGAAGACGCCATATCCGCTGCCCTTGTCGCTGACCATCGGCGACGAGGTGCTGATCGAAGGCACCGGCGCCTACACGACCACCTACTCGGCGGTCGCGTTCAACGGCTTCGAGCCTCTCCGATCCTACGTGATCTGACGGCGCTTTCTCAGCGCATTTTCGAACGGCGAACCGGTCACAACTTCGCCTGAAAATGCGCTGAGAGCCGGTCGGATCATCCCAGGTGGGCGCTTGTCGTCCACCCGGGTCTCGCTTGTGGAACAGATCTCCGCTCGTGAAGGATTGCGGAAATGGAAATGTCAGTTGAAATCGTAGCTCATGCGCCGGCCTTCTCCATGGTCGCCGAAACCGCCGCCGACATGGCTATGCGCGAAGCCTTGCTCGATCGTGCCATGGGGCCGAAGCGCAAGACCAAATCATCGGAGAAGCTGCGGCGTGGCCGCCGGCCCTCGGAAGGCCTGGCCTTCGTCGCGCGCGATGCGTCGGGCGGCGTGGTCGGCACGGTGCGGCTGTGGGATGTCACGCTGGGCGAGGGTGGTCCGGCAGCGCTGCTGCTTGGCCCGCTCGCCGTCGATCCGTCGCTCAAGAATGCAGGCATCGGCTCGGCGCTGATGCGGCATGCCGTGGCCGAAGCAGCGCGTCTCGGTCACGCGGCGATCCTGCTAGTTGGCGATGCGCCCTACTATGGACGTTTCGGCTTCTCGGCCGCCAGGACCGGTTCGCTCGCCATGCCGGGACCTTATGAGCGGCACCGCCTTCTGGCGCTAGAGCTGGTGGGCGGCGCGCTCGACGGCGCGCACGGCACGCTGAAGGCTTCCGGTCGCAAGCTGAAGGCGCCGGCGCCGACAATGGCGGCCTAAGCGCCAAGCCTGCTCAAAACAAAACGCCGCCCGAAAAGGCGGCGTTGTTCGTGGGCCATGAGCCCATCGCTGCAATGGAGTCGGCTCAGCCAATCAACTGGCTGAGCGCCATGGCGACGGTCATGTCGCCTTCGACTTTGATCTTGCCGGTCATGAACGCCATGGTCGGGTTCAGATCACCGGCAATCAGCGAGTCGAGATCGTCGAGCGAGAGCTTGATGGTGCAGTCGGTCGGGGCATCGGTGTTCGAGACGGTCGCGCCGTCGATGACGATGACGCCGTCGCTGCCGGTGTCGAATTTCACGGAACGATCGAATCCGCTGCTGGCCACGCGCGACTTGATCTTCTCGGCAATCTCCTGAACGCTCACGCTGTTCTCCCTGTCTGGTTGCATCTATCGCGCAGGGCATTTCGGTCCGGCTGAAGCCCACGCAGCACTTCGCGATCATGGTCGCTGGCGCATATAGCTTTGGATTGACGTTTACGTCAACGCGGATTGCGGAGACTGGTTCCTATCGCCGCACCGGGTGAAGTGTCGGGACCAGCCATGCCGGCCAGTGCCGCTCAATGCGCGCTGGCCGGCTTGGCCGCCTCGGGCGCCGTGGTGCCGGCATCCTGCCGGCGGCGCAGCCAGTTGTCGCGGATCTCGTCCTTGCTCAGGAAATTGACCTGGTCGATCAGAACCTCATGCACGAGGGTTGAGCCGACGCGGGTGTTGACGGTGTCGCGGATCGCGGCGCGGAAGGCGTCGAGGTCTATCGCCTCCTTCTTGCCGAAGTCGATCTGGGGGTGTGCGTAGAGATAGCTGTAGACCTCGTCGGTGATCAGCGCCTCGGCCGGAATCGACAGTTTTTTTATCTGCTCCGGCTCGACGGTGTAGACGAGCTTGGCCAGGAAGTAGCCGTCGATCCTGGAATCGTGGATCAGCGGCACCGAAATGATGTCGGTCTTGACGTAATCCAGCCCACCCAGCATCGGCTTGGGTTTCTCGCCGACGCCGCGGTCGCCCGCGGCCTGGAACGAATAGAAGACCGCGCCGAGCGTGGCGGCGCAGACCCAGACCGCGATGGCGATGACCTTTATCATTCGGAACTCGAGCCCGGCATCACCGCGCTCTAGAGCCTGTTCCATCCCGATTCAATCGGGATGGGGCTCTATCTCTTTGTTTGAGCATGATCTTTTCCAAAAACCGGCATCCACTTTTCGGAATCATGCTCTAGCCCTTCATCCGGCCGAACTCGCCGGCGGAGTAGGTGCCGTCGGTTTCGGCGCGCTGGATGGCGCTGCGCAACAGGTTGGCGACCTCGTTGACGGCGCTCAGATGCGCCAGGATCGCCGCCTCGTTCTTCACCAGTTTCTGGCGCAGCCGGGTCAGGCCCTCGCGGTGCTGTTCGAGGAACTCGGCTTCGCTGCCGCCCTTCATGGCGCGGGTCAGTTCGTAGAGATAGCGGCTCTTGCGGGCGTTGGAGGCCTTGAGGTCATAGCCGGTATCGCTGCGGATGCCGGCGGTCTCTTCCTCGACCACCTCCTCGATGCGGCCAATGATGGCGGCAAGGTTTCCAGGCCGCGCGAACGGGATCGGAGCCTCCGGCGCGGTCGTGCGCGCTGGCAGGTTGGCGGTGAATTCGGAAGAGTCGGCCATGGTGTTTCCCAGTCTAGATCTTCGTGTCTGTTTTTATGGTTGTCTCGTCGCCGGTCATCGACCTTGCGGCCTTGCGCTGCAATTCCTGGACGAGCGAGGTGGACAGACGGGTTTGCTGATCGATCTCGGTCTTTTCCGGTCCATTTGAAACCGGGCCGATCGGCACCTTGCGCTTGCCGTCGAGATAGTGGTCGGCGAGCAGCGACTTGGCGATCCCGATGCCGCCGCGCTCGGCCATGACGTCGGCGACGCGCTCGGCCAGCTGCGATTTCCACATGTCGCCGGCAAGACCCGTGCCGTAGACGCCCTCGGTGTCCTTGGGCAGCATGTTCTGGATGAAGGTTTGCAGGACCATCGCCTCGAACTTCTTGAATTTCTTGGCCGGATCGGTTCCGGCCGCATGCTCGGCGGTGGCGCGCGACAGGATCGAGCCGGCATCGACCGATGCGGCGGTGTCGACCGAGAACGTGCCGGCAGCGCCGCCCGCACGCTTCGTCAGCGCGGCACGGGCAGCCTCGATGTCCGCTGGCTCCGCGGCTCGGGCGACATCCATAACGATGTCGCTGGGTGGAGAAATGGCCAAGAAGGTCCGCCTTTTTGCCAGGTTTCCTTGGCCAGACCATGCCTCAACAAGCTTGTGGCAGGCTTGCCGGTTTGCATTTTGCCGTTCGGCCGCGATGCGCGTCCGGCAAAACTGCAAGGGCGCGAGAAACTTGCCACCGTGTCGACCCGTAACTCACCCAACAGATCACAGTGATCGTGCAGGGCCATATTGTGACGTTTGCAATCTTGTTTATCGGTGTCGGCATTTGCGTTTTTCTCGCCATGTCGGTCGCCTGGGTGGTTGCGATTAGAAGCGGCAAGTCCGGCTGGGTGGATGCGATCTGGTCGTTTGCGGTGGGCGCCGCCGGCATCGCCATGGCGATTGTTCCATTGCCCGGCTGGCAGCACGCGTCGACAAGGCCGCCGATCGTCGCCCTGCTCGCGGCGATCTGGTCGATCCGGCTTGGCCTGCATATAGTCGTCAGGACCCTGAACGGTGGTGACGATCCGCGTTACGCGCAACTGCGCAGCGAATGGGGTGGGGATTTTCCGCGCCGGCTGTTCTGGTTTCTGCAGGTGCAGGCCTGCGCTGCCTTGCTGCTCTCACTTTCGATCTTCGCTGCCGCCCGCAATCCGGTACCGCAACTGCAAATCGGCGACTGGCTAGGCATCGTCATTTTGGTGATTGCCATCCTTGGCGAAGGCGTGGCCGACCGCCAGCTCGCACGGTTTCGCGAAAACCCGGCCAACAAAGGGAAAGTCTGTGACGCCGGGCTTTGGGGACTTTCGCGCCATCCCAACTACTTCTTCGAGTGGTTCGGCTGGCTGGCCTATGTCGTGATCGCACTGGATTTGACCGGCGCCTACGCATGGGGCTGGGTGGCCGTGTCCGGTCCGCTCTTCATGTACTGGCTCCTGGTCCATGTGTCCGGCATCCCGCCGCTCGAAGCGCACATGCTGAAATCACGTGGCGACGCGTTCCGTGCCTACCAGGCGCGCGTCAATGCATTCTGGCCGGGACTGCCCCGCCATACCCCTACACGAACTTCGAAAGGTCCGGCATCATGAGCCTCATCGCATCCGCCATACGTACCGTCGAACGCAACCGGTTTCCTGATCCCGTGACCCGGACGGGGATTGATTTTCTGGTCGGACGCACCCGCCGAAACCTGCTGGAGAGCCCCGCCACGCATGAGCAGGCCTTCGTCCATACCATGGCAGACCATCCGATTGCAGAGCACACGGACGCCGCCAACGAGCAGCATTACGAATTGCCGCCGGCTTTCTTTGGCCTGGTTCTCGGGCCGCGGCGCAAGTACTCCTCATGCTTCTACCAGCGTGGTAACGAGACCTTGGAGCGGGCCGAGGTGCTTGCGCTGGAGGAGACCGTCGCGCACGCCGATCTGGCAGACGGCCAGGACATCCTGGAACTCGGCTGCGGCTGGGGTTCGCTGACGCTGTTCATGGGAGAGCGTTTTCCCGCCGCCAAGGTCACCGCGGTCTCCAACTCTGCCCCTCAAAGGGCATATATCGAAGCGCGGGCCCGGGAGAAGGGCCTCGCAAACATCCGCGTCACAACCGCCGACATGAACAGCTTTCATCCGAACGGCATGTTCGACCGGATCGTTTCGGTCGAGATGTTCGAGCACATGTCGAACTGGCAAAAGCTGCTCGAACGCGTGCATTCCTGGCTGACGCGGGAAGGGCGGCTCTTCATCCATGTCTTCACCCACAAGAGCCGGTCCTACCGTTTCGACCATCGCGACAAGTCCGACTGGATCGCGCAGCACTTCTTCACGGGCGGCATCATGCCGAGCCACGAACTGATCCGGCATTTTCCAGCACTGTTCGAGGTCGAGCAGGAATGGCGATGGAATGGGCGCAACTACCAGCGCACCGCAAACCAGTGGCTTGCCAATCTCGACACCAACCTGCCCGAGATCGACCGCATCCTTGCTCAGGTCTACGGCAAGGACGCCTTGATCTGGCGCCGGCGCTGGCGTCTGTTCTTCCTCGCGACCGCCGGGTTGTTCGGACATGCGAACGGCGAGGAATGGGGCGTCAGCCACTATCGCCTGCGGGCGGCCAGGTAGATTGGCAACGCCGGCCCGATCGAGAGTGCTGGGGGCAGGCTGGCAGGCGGCGAAGGCCTACTTCGCCGATGACGATCCTCTCGTTGCCGCCGCCAATCTGGTCGCGCTTGTCGTGCTGTGGAACCAGCCCTTCTATCCGCTCTATGTCTACTGGGCGGTCGGTCCCGATATTGCGCCGACCTTCTACACATTCATCTCGACGCCGTTCTTCCTCGCGGTGCCGGCTGTTGGGCGCATCAACGCCCGGGCCGGCCGTGCGCTGCTGCCGCTCGCCGGGATAGGCAATACGGTGCTGAGCGCCAAGGTGTTCGGCGTCGCCTCTGGCGTGGAGGTTTTTCTGCTCCCTTGCGTGCTGCTCGGCTTCGTGCTGTTCCGACCGAGTGAACGGATCATTGCGATCGCCATAGCGATCGTCGGT
This sequence comes from Mesorhizobium sp. GW821-FHT04C10, assembly GCF_059420305.1. Lineage (NCBI taxonomy): Bacteria > Pseudomonadati > Pseudomonadota > Alphaproteobacteria > Hyphomicrobiales > Phyllobacteriaceae > Mesorhizobium > Mesorhizobium sp. GW821-FHT04C10. The sequence goes on from NZ_JBWKTL010000001.1 coordinate 2,312,481, forward strand.
ATGCTGGCCTTCACGGTCCTGCATGGGCGCTACGGCGCACCCATCCACCTCTATTCGATCGAGGAATATGCGGGTTTTCTGAAAATGAACGCACTTAGCGCCGGCACGCTTACAGCCTTCATCGGTCTTCTCGTGATGAACCTGATTGGCCTCTCGGCCAAGCACTTACGGCCGCTACGCCGTTCGCGACAGAGCACTGCAGACGAGAAACCCCGCTGTTGCCGCGATAGCGGTGAGCACGGTTCCCCAAAAGATATCCGCGATGGTGACCGCGACGGGCCAGTTCCTCAGCGTCGCCTGGTTGGTCAGATCGTAGGTGGCGTAGGCGCAGAAGCCGAACACAGCGCCGTGCACCGCCGCGGTCGCCCACGATCCGGTCTGCAAGGCTGGCTGCACCGCGAAATAGACCGCGCCGCCGATGTAGATGATGTAGAAAAGTGCTGCCGCCTTGACGTCGAAACTGTCGAGCAGGATCGGCCCCAGCAACGGCTTGTAAAGCCGGCTGGCCATCACCGACAGCCAGACGGCGTCGACACACAGGAACACGATCGCCGTCGTCAGATAGGCGATGCCGTAGGTCTTGATCATTTTCGCTCCCGAATTCGCGTTGGCTGTCGTTCAGCAACGGTTTTTATCGGCGATAGTTTCGAGGGGACGAAACTCACTCTGCCTGTCGACCGTACCTTCGCAAACAGATGACAGGGTGAGTGATGAACCGACTGGCAGCGGCGGCAGTTCTGGTATTTTGCGTCCCGCTCTGCGGATCGGCGTTTGCGGCATCGGCGCCTGACCCCAGCGGCACGTGGAATCGCGGTGATGGCAATGCGAAGGTCCGGATCGCTCCATGCGGCTCGAACATCTGCGCGACCAATGTCTGGATCAGGGATACCAGCGGCGGCGAAGCCGTAGGCGACAGGCTTGTGATGACGCTGCGGCCGAAGTCCGCCGACACGCTGGCCGGCAAGGCCTTCGATGCAAAACGCGCGCTGACCTATGCGATCCAGCTCAAGGTGGCCGGGCAGAGGCTGGTCACGCGTGGCTGCGTTGCTGGCGGGCTGGTTTGCAAGTCGGTCAACTGGTCTCGCGCCCGCTGACCGTGCGAGCGACCGGTTCAGTTCGGCACCTCTTCACCTCGCGATGAAATAGCTCGACCTCACAGTGAAACTCACGCCGCATCCTCCCGTATCTACAAAGTTACCTCCGGGCGCTGCCAGTGCCTTACAGGATTGATTTCCAACAAGGATTCTCGATGAACATCGTGCCTATCAGTCGTGGTCGTCCGGACGGCAAGAAGAAAATCGCTGTCATCGGTTCAGGGATTTCCGGCGCTGCCGCCGCATGGGCTTTGCATGCGAGCGCAGACGTTACTCTTTACGAGGCATCCCACCGCGCCGGCGGCCATACAGCCACAGTCGACATCGACTATGACGGCACACCGATTTCGGTTGACACCGGCTTCATCGTCTACAATGAGCTGGCCTATCCGGATCTGACCGCGCTGTTTTCGCATCTTGGCGTGGCCACGCATGAGAGCGACATGGGCTTTTCGCTTTCGCTCGACGGTGGCAAACTCGAATGGTGCGGCTCGACGCTGCGCACCATATTCGCCCAGAAGCGCAATGTCTTTTCGCCCGGCTTCCTGTGGATGCTGCGGGAAATCCTGCGCTTCAACAAGGCGTGCATCGCCGAGCGCGACTCCGGCACCTTGGGCAACGTCTCGATCGGAGATTATCTTCGCACCCGCGGCTTCTCCGCGGGTTTTCGCGACAATTATCTCATGCCGATGGCGGCGGCGATCTGGTCGACTCCGCGCGCCAAAATGCTGGACTATCCGGCCGCAAGCTTCATCAGCTTCTTCGAGAACCATCGGTTGATCGACAATGATACGCGGCCGATGTGGCGCACGGTGAGCGGCGGTTCCCGCAACTACCTGCAAAAACTCTTGGCGCCCCTCGGGTCGGCTTTGCGCCTGTCATCGCCGGTCAAGACGATGGTGCGCGATGCGTTCGGCATTACCGTCTGGGCCGGCAATGACACGCCGGAGCGCTTCGACAATGTCATCATTGCCGGCCACAGCGACCAGGCACTTGCCATGCTCGGCGATGTATCGAGCGTCGAAGAATCGATCCTGTCAGCCATACCGTATCGGCCCAACCGGGTCGTGCTGCACAGAGATCCCCGCCTGATGCCGAAGCGGCGGGCCGCCTGGGCGGCCTGGAATTATCTGCGCTGCTCTTGTGACAGTGCAGAACCGGAGGTGTCGGTCACCTACTGGATGAACCGCCTGCAAGGGATCGATGCCGCAAAGCCGCTCTTCGTTTCACTCAATCCGGTCGTCGAGCCGCGCCCGGAACTGGTCTTCGGCGAATGGATGTTCGACCATCCCCAATACGACGCTCGCGCCTTGTCCGCGCAAGCCCGCCTCGATGACATACAGGGCGCGCGCGGCACCTATTTCGCCGGTGCATGGACCGGCCACGGCTTTCATGAAGACGGTTTACGGTCGGGCCTTAACGCGGCGATTGCACTTGGTGCTGAAGTGCCGTGGCGGCGCGGCGTGGAGGCTTTGCCCAAGGCGCTCATGGCTGCGGAATAAAGGCCTTTGCGAGCTATGGAGCAACGCGTCACCACCCTGGAGCAAAATGGTCCGCCGCCACTGGCGGCGGGCGTGCTCTATCCGGGTGAGGTCATGCATGCCCGGCTGAAGCCGTTCGGCCACCGCTTTGTCTATCGCGTGTTCTCATTGCTGGTCGACATAGACAGGCTTCCCGAACTCGACCGCATGACATGGCTGCTGGGGGTCAACCGGCCCGGCCCAGTCTCTTTCCGTGAGAGTGACCACGTCGGGATTCCAGGCGAAACCCTTCGGGTTTTCGCCGACAGGCTGCTTGCCGATGCAGGCCTTGGCAAGCCGGCGGCGCGTGTGTTGTTGCTCGCCTATCCCCGTATCTTCGGCTACGTCTTCAATCCGATCTCGGTCTATTTCTGCTACGACGAGGCCGGCGCGCTGATCGCCTTGATCTATGCCGTGCGCAATACCTTCGGCGGGCGGCATTTCTACGTCGCGCCGATCATGTGCGGCGAACTCGGCCCCGGAGGGGTGCGCCAGACAAAAGCCAAGCTCTTTCACGTCTCGCCCTTCATCGGCATGGATGCGCGCTATCATTTTCGCATCCTGCCGCCCGGCAGGACGGTCAGGCTTCGCATCCATGAGACTGAAAATGGCGAGCCATTGCTGTCGGCGACCTTTGCCGGAAGCGCGCGCCCGCTTGCCACGCTGAACCTTTGCGCATGCCTGATCAAGTTTCCGCTGATGACCTTGAAAATCATTTTCGGCATTCACTGGGAGGCACTGAAATTGTGGCTGAAAGGCGCACGGTTTCATCCGAGCCCTGAAACCCCGAAGGTTGCCGAGCCGCAAGCGGATGTTTCGTTGCGGACCTAGACCGCCCGCAGTGAACATCCGTTGCCTGCGTCGAGCGCAAAACGTTCGCAGCGCTCGCCGTCGGACTCATCGATGAAGCTCTCGATATGTTTGAAGCCGAGCTTCGCCAATATTCGCAGCGACGCGAAATTGCGCGTCGCCGCCTCTGCCGTCACCTGTTCGAGCTCCAGGGTTTCAAAGGCGTAGCGCAGCACTTCGCGCGCCGCCTCGCTGCCCAGTCCGTGCCCCCAACACGCACGCGCCAGCACAAATCCCAATGCGGCTGCCCTGGCGCCGGTTGCGTCGAAGGACAGGGTTATCGTTCCGATCGCGTCCGATACTCCTGTTTGGTCCATGGACCATTGGATCGCCTTGCCGTCGGCGAACCGCTGACGCGAACGGGCGAACCATTGCTCGCCCGCGTCTATGTCGTCGGGAACGGGATCGCCGGCCAGCGAGGCGGATTCGACATCCGTCGCGCGCGCGAACCATGCCGGGATATCGCTTTCGCTCGGCGCCCGAAGCACGAGCCTTGGTGTCGTGAGCCTGGGAAATCGGACTGCTTCCATGGGGGCATTTTTGACCTGAGTCTGCGCCGATGCAACGGCGCCGGCAGACCGCACCGGTGGAAATGCGAAACGCAACCTTGTTCGACGAACCAGGACGGTTGCCCGAGGACAATCGGGTCCTCGCCAAATTCCCTCAGCTACTCCTCGCCCCGCTTCTGCGCGATCAAATCAAGCCGCTCGCGGTCGGAGCGTTCGCGTTCGTCGCGGTTGCGCACATCCTTGTAGGCGCGCTCGACCATATTGGTGCGCGCATTTGCCGTGGCGATAAGGCCGACCTCCTGCCTGGCGCTTTCCAGGCTCTTCTCCTGGCGTACCACCGCCTGGGCGATGCGGCGGTGATAGAGATCGGGGAACAGGCCGGAGAGGGAATTGTCCTGGTCGAAATGGCCAATCAATTCCCTAGCCTCGACCTCGGCGGCGTTTGCCGCGGCAAGGAAGGTGGCGTGGCGGGTCTCGTGCAGCGCCTTCAGCTGCTCCTGCACCTTGACCAGTTTCCGCAGGCGGTCCTTGCGCGTGCTCATGTCACCTCGCCAGAGTCAGGTCGACGAAGCCGTCGACGAACAGCGACAGCATGGTGCCGACGGCGAAATAGAAGATGATCATGCCGCCGGCGATGACGAAGGGCTGGGAGATGAAATAGATCGGGATCTGCGGGGTCAGCTTGTTGACGAAGCCGATCGTCAGATTGACCAGAATGGCATAGGCGACAAACGGGCTGCCGAGGCGGATGACCAGGAAGAAGGTATCCGACACGGTGTCGGTGATGTCGACGAGCGCCGCCTGGGGGTTGAAGAAGACGTTGACCGGCGCGACCGTGTAGGATGCCACCAGCGCGCGCACGATCTCGTGGTCGAAATCGAAGACGAACAGCATCAGCAGGGCCGAGAACGAGATGATCGCGGCAAGGGCGGCCTGCGGTTCCGGTTCCTCGATCGCCGGTCCGCCCGAGCCGCCATAGCCGATCAGCATGGCGATGGCCGAGCCCATGAAGCGCAGCGCCTCCATGTAGAGCCTGGTCATGGCACCGATCAGCCCGCCGACCAGAAGCTCCGAGATGATCATCGGCACCAGGATCTGCGGGCGCGGATCGACGAAGGGAATGATGCGGTCCCACAGGAAGGCGAGCAGGCCGCCAGTGGCAGCGACCGCCACGAACAGCCGGACCTGGACCGGCACGCGGGCGCTGGACAGGCCCGGCATCAGCATGAAGCAGGCGCCGATGCGGCAGAAGGCCAGGAACGCCGCGATGACGACGCTCTGCGAGAGAACGCTCACGATATGGTTCCGAGCACCTTGATCTCGACGCCCTTGGCGATTTCGACATGGGAGAGCACCGGCAGCGTGGTGAACAGGCGCTCGATGATCATGCGCACATAGGGGCGGGCGTCCGGGGCGGTGACAAGGACGAAGCGCTCGCCAGCCTCGAGGAATTTCTTGATCGCCTTGGTGGCGTCCTGGCCGAATTCCTCGAGCTGGCGCGGATCGATGTCGAACTCGCGCACCTCGCCCTTGGCGTCGCGCTTGAGGCTTTGGTGGAAGGCGAGGTCCCAGCGGTTGCCGAGGCGCAGCACCTTGAGCACGCCGCCTTCCGAAAGGTCGCCGCAGATCTGCTGCGCCATGCGGATGCGGACATGTTCGACGATCTGCTCTGTGCGGCGCACATGCGGCGCGATCTCGGCGATGGCCTCGATGATAAGGTGCAGGTTGCGGATCGAGACGCGCTCGGCGAGCAGCAGCTTCAGCACCGCCTGCAGGCCGGGATAGGAGATGTGCGTGGTGCAGATCTCATCGGCGAGCTTGCGGTACTCCTGGTCCTGGCGTTCGAGCAGGGCCTTCATGTCCTTGTAGGACAGGAGCTGCGGCAGGTTGTTGCGGATGACTTCGGAAAGATGCGTGAGCAGCACCGACATGTTGTCGGCGAAGGTGTAGTTCTCGCGCTTCAAATCCTCGGCGAAGGTTTCCATGACGGAATAGGCGCGCATGCCGAAGGCCGGCTCGCGGATTTCCTCGCCTGGTATTTCTGGCACGTCGCGGCTGCCGAGCAGCACCATGATCTCACCGACGCGCATCGAATATTCGGCCACCACCGTGCCGTGCACCTTGATCTGGTAGCTCTTCGGCGGAATGGCGAAGTCGTCGGCAACGCGCACTTCCGGCACGACGAAGCCGTATTGCTGGGCGAATTTCTTGCGCATCTTGGCCATGCGGAAGACCAGCTCCTGATGTGAGACCAGGAGGCGGGTCGACAGCTGCTTGCCGATCAGCAGTTCGATCTCGGCGGTGGCGAGCGAAGCCTTGACCGAGTTCTTCTCTTCCTCGGCCTTGGACACTTTCTCCTGGGCCTTCAGCGCCTCGGCCTCGGCGACTGCCCGGTTGGCGCGCAGCGGAATGATGTAGCCGAGGCCGGCCATGCCGCCGGCCAGCGCGAAGAATGGAAACAGCGGCAGGCCGGGCATCAGGCCGAGCAGCACCAGCAACGCCGCCGCGACGTAAAGCGCGCGCGGATGGGCGCCCAGCTGGCCGAACACGGCCTGGTTGGTCGAGCCGCGGGTGCCGCCCTTGGAAACCAGCAGGCCGGCGGCGAGCGAGACGATCAGCGCCGGAATCTGGGTGACCAGGCCGTCGCCGACCGACAGCTTGATGAACACGTCGGCGGCCTCGCCCATGCCCATGCCGTGCCTGATGTAGCCGATGGCGATGCCGCCGACGATGTTGATGGCGGTGATGATGAGACCGGCGATGGCATCGCCGCGCACGAATTTCGAGGCGCCGTCCATCGAGCCGAAGAAGGAGGATTCTTCTTCCAGTTCGCGGCGGCGCAACTGCGCGGTCTTGTCGTCGATCATGCCGGCGGAGAGATCGGCGTCGATCGACATCTGCTTGCCCGGGATGGCGTCGAGGGTGAAGCGGGCGCCGACCTCGGCGATACGCGTGGCACCCTTGGTGATGACGATGAAGTTCACCACGATCAGGATCATGAAGACGATGAGGCCGATGACGAAGTCGCTGGCCATCACCAGCTTGGAGAAGCCGGCAATCACGTATCCGGCGGCATGCGTGCCCTCATTGCCATGTGACAGGATCATGCGCGTGGTGGCGATGTTGAGCGATAGCCGCAGCATGGTGGCGATCAGCAGCACGGTCGGGAACGAGGAGAAATCGAGCGGCCGCTGGATCCACAGCGCCACCATCAGGATCAGCACCGAAAGCGCGATCGAGAAAGCGAGACCGATGTCGATGAGGAAGGCCGGGATCGGCAGGAACAGCACGGCCAGGATGATGACGATGCCGAGCGCGAAGAAGATGTCGCGGCCGTTCTTGGCCACCGCGCCGGGCTGGATGCTTTCGCTGATCGCCATTTAAGTCCTCGAACCATGGGCTGCCGCGCATACGACAGCCCGGCGAGGGTAGCTGGCCAAGCTTGCGCGAGGGTGGGAGACCTTGTTTTATGCATGTCGTCTTCCCAAAACCGCGGCCACTTTCGAGCGACATGCAGTAGGCGGATAGACCATCTCGCAAGAAGGAAAGCCCATGCTGCTGATCATCGGCACGATCCGTCTGCCGCCCAACAGGTTCGAGGAGGCAAGGTCCGCGATGGAGCGCATGATCTCGGGCAGCCGTGCCGAGACTGGCTGCCTCGAATACTCCTACGCGCGGGATGTGCTCGACGCCGGGCTGATCCGGGTGACCGAGGTCTGGCGCGACAAGGCGGCGCTCGATGCGCATTTCCGCTCGCCGCACATCGCCGAGTGGCGCTCGAGCTGGCCGGCGCTTGGCATAGGCGAGCGCAACCTCGTGCTCTATGAAGCCGGTGAGCCGATGACAACCTGATCGGCCGCCGCTCGACAATCGTCAGCCGCCGGCAAACGATCAGGGCACGGATGTGTCAGCCGTGGCGACGCCGACCAGCCAGCGCCTGACGGCTCTTTCTTCCTCGGACGACAGGCCTTCGGTCAGTTCGCGCTCGATGGCATGCACCCGCTCGCGGCATTCCCGCAGCAGCGCCTGTCCGCTGTCGCTGAGCTCGATATGCTGGATACGGCCATGGACGGCATGCGGCCTGCGTACCAGCGAACCGGCCCGTTCGAGATTGGCGACGATGACGCTGAGCGTTTGCGGGGTGAGCAGCGCCAACCGGGCCAGATCGGCGTTGGAGAGGCCGGGATAGGCGCCAAGCATGGTCAGCGTGGCAAATTGCGGCTGCGTCACGCCGAGATCGGCCAGCGCCCTGTCGACCCTCAGCCGATGCGCGCCGGCGGCCTGCCGCAGGAGATAGCCGAGATAGCCTTCCTCGCCGCGTTTGCCTTCGCCCGGAGCCGGAACTGTCGGATTTGCCTTGCGCATGATATCAGAGCTCTTATATGTTATTCGTGTGCTGATACTACGACGATGTGGAGTTCATGACGATGGGGCATCGAATTTTCCTTGCAGGCGCTTCCGGCGCCATCGGGCAGCGGCTGATCCCGCAGCTTCTGGCCGCCGGCCATCATGTGACGGGTACCACGCGCAGTCCTGACAAGGCCGCGACATTGCGTGCCCTCGGCGTCGAACCGGTGATCGTGGATGTCTTCGATGCCGAGGCCCTCTCGCGCTGCATGCTTGCCGCCCGGCCGGACATCGTCGTCCATCAGCTGACAGACCTGCCGCCGGGGCTGGATCCGAGCCGGATGGGCGCGGCGGTCGTTCGCAATGCCCGCATCCGCGAGGAGGGTACCCGCAATCTGGTCGCGGCGGCCGCCGCGTCCGGCGCCCGGCGCATGGTCGCCCAAAGCATCGCCTGGGCCTATGCGCCAGGACCAGAGCCGCATGGCGAAGCCGACCCGCTGGACGGCGGGGCGAGCGGCACTCGCGGCATCAGCGTCGGTGGCGTCATCGCCTTGGAAAAGGCTGTTCTCAACGCACCATTCGCCGGTGTCGTCCTGCGATATGGCCAGCTCTATGGACCGGGAACGGGAACCGATGCGGCTACCGGCGCCTCGCCTGTGCATGTCGATGCTGCTGCCCATGCGGCGCTGCTCGCACTCGAAAAGGGGGCGCCCGGCGTCTTCAACGTGGCGGAACCCAACCAGGCTGTCTCGACGCAAAGGGCGGTCGAGGAGCTGGGTTGGCGTGCTGATTTCCGTTTGCCTGCGTGAATGCGGAGATATCGAGATGATCGGCAATCAAGCTCGTCCGCGCGCCGGCCAATTTGTCATCGCGGCCAGCGCTGTCGGGGTTTTGTTCGCGCTCGCGGCAAAGTGGGCCGGCCCCGGTTTCACAGGCGTCGTGTCGAAAGGCATGGAAATGCATGTGCAGATGGCAAATGCCGATGTGAACGGTGTTGCCGGGGCGCGGCCAAAGACGGTCGTCACGCCGGTCTCCTGCGAAAAACTGCCTGACGTGCCGGGCAAGTCGATCACCACGGTGATCGTGGCATTTCCACCGAACGGTTTTACGCCTCGTCACCGGCATCCGGGCTCGGTCAGCGCCTTCGTCCTGAAGGGCACGCTGCGCTCGCAGCTCGAAGGCAGCCCGGCCGCGGTCTTCACCAAGGGACAGACATGGTTCGAGCCGCCCGGCGCGGTCCATCTCTTCGCCGAGAATGCCAGCACCACCGAGCCCGCCGAACTCTTGGCGACCTTCGTCGCCGATGACGATTGCGGGCCGCTGACCATACCGGACTGACCGCGGAGCCGGCTGCCTCGCGATCAGAAGGCTGCAAGACGAAATCAGCTGGTTTCACGGCCACAATGGCGCCTTTGATGTCGCCATTGTGGTTGTCATGTCGTGCCGCCCGGCGTATCAGGCGGTTCTGCCTTTTGATGTCGGCGAGCCGCCCCGGTGCTTTCCAGAAACCACAGCGAAGTCTACGCCCGCCGGCTGCGCGCGGTGCTTCTGAGATCCATTCCTCTGCTCGAGGCGCGCGGCATTGCCGTGGTCATCCTCGCCGGCGTCGTCGGCGTCATGGCGGGCATACTGGTCACCGCGATGAGCCAGATCGTGCAGGATTTGCACGGGCTCCTGTTCGGCGTCCAACCCGGCGGCCGGCTGTCCGGCATGTTCTCGCTCGCCAATCCGGTTCAGGCGCTGATACCGGCGATCGGCGGCGCGCTGCTCGGGCTGACGGTGATCTGGCTGCGATTGCGTAAATTCCGCACTCCGGTCGATCCGATCGAGGCCAACGCGCTCTATGGCGGGCGCATGTCGCTGACCGACACGTTCATCATCGCCGGCCAGACCATGATCTCCAGCGGCTTCGGCGCGTCGGTCGGACTGGAAGCCGGCTACACGCAGGTCGGCTCTGGCCTGGCATCGCGGCTGGCGCGCATCTTCAGGCTGCGCCGCAATGATGTCCGCGTCCTCGTCGGCTGTGGCGCGGCCGGCGCCATCGCCGCCGCCTTCGATGCGCCGCTGACCGGTGCCTTCTATGGCTTCGAGCTGGTCATCGGCATCTACTCGGTCGCCAATGTCGCGCCGGTCATGACGGCCGCGATCTGCGCTTCGCTGACGGCTGAAATGTTCGGCGGCGTGCCGTTTCCGCTCGAGCTTTCAGGACTGCCGCAACTCACCGCCAGCCAGTACGTGCCGTTCCTGCTGCTCGGGCTGCTCGGCGGCGCCGCTTCAATCGCCATCATGCAGCTGGTGACGCTGATCGAACGCGGTTTCAACAGGCTGTCGGTCGATGCCTCGCTGCGCCCCGTCATCGGCGGCGTCATCGTCGGCCTCCTGGGGCTGATCACACCGCAGGTCCTGTCCAGCGGCCACGGCGCGCTGCATCGCGAGTTCGCCATGAACTATGGTCTGACCGTGGTGGCCAGCGTCTTCGTGCTGAAATTGGCGGCGTCGGCGATCTCGCTTGGTTCGGGCTTTCGCGGCGGCCTGTTCTTTGCGTCGCTGTTCCTCGGTGCGCTGCTCGGCAAGGCATTCGCCGGCGTGATGGCGCTGGTCTCGCCGGCAACCGGTATCGACCCCTCGGTCGCCGCCGTCGTTGGCATGACCTCGCTTGCCGTCGGTGTCGTCGGCGGTCCGCTGACGATGACCTTCCTGGCGCTGGAATCGACCCGTGACCTGACACTGACCGGCGTCGTGCTGGCGGCCTCGATCATGGCGGCGATCCTGGTGCGCGAGACATTCGGTTATTCGTTCTCGACATGGCGCTTCCATCTGCGTGGCGAAACGATCCGCAGCGCCCACGATGTCGGCTGGATGCGCAGCCTCACCGTCGGCTCGATGATGCGCAAGGACATCAAGACCATCGATGCCTCGACGACACTGGCCGCCTTCCGCAAGCAGATTCCGCTCGGATCCGGCCAACGCGTCATCGCCGTCGACCCGGGCGATCAGTATGTCGGCGTGCTGATCGTGGCCGAACTGCACAGCGATCCCTCCGGCGGCGACGTGCCGGTACGCGATCTTGCTCAGTACAAGGATGCGGTTCTGGTGCCCAGCATGAACGTGCAGGCCGCCGCCGAGACGTTCCAGCGCGCCGGCGCCGAGGAACTGGCCGTTGTCGAGGATTTCACCGACCACATCGTGCTGGGGCTGCTGACCGAGGGACACCTCATGCGGCGCTATGCCGAGGAGCTCGAAAAGGCGCGTCGGGATCTGTCCGGCGAGGGGTAGGGCTCCCTACGCGTTCCGACGGTTGCGGCTTACTTCAGCCTACAGATCATCCCAGCTTGCAAGCCTGGCCCAGCCATTGGCGAGGTCCTGGCGCCACGCGTGGCTTGCCAGTTGTGCAGTGGTACTGTACACATTGTTAAGTGAAGCGAGGAGACAGCATGCGCAAGGCCTCTGGCGCGGCTTCGGTAAAGACGGGCGACGCGCCCGCCGCGACCCATGCACATGAAGTGCTGGGCATGCGCCTCAAGAGCCTTCGCCTCGCCCGCAGGTTGTCATTGCGGGAGCTTGCGGAGGCGACTGGAACCAGCGCCAGTTTCATCAGCCAGCTCGAACGCGGCCTGACCGGGGCCAGCACCGCTTCGCTCAACCAGATGGCTTCGGCGCTTGGCGTCAGCGTCGCCATGTTGTTCGAGGAAAGCGCGGCGCAAAATCATGGCGTCCTGAGACGAAGCGAGCGGCCGAGCCTGCCGCCCAGCGACGGCTGCCGCAAGATGCTGTTGTCGCGCCCGCCGCTGAGCGACATGGAAGTCTATGTCGGCGAATTCGACATTGGCGGTTCGACCGGGCCCGATCGCTACACTCATGGCGACGCGCACGAGATGCTCGTCGTGCTGCGCGGGATCGTCGAGGTCTCGCTGGGTGAGGCGCGCCACGTGCTCGAGGAGGGCGACAGCATCGAATACACGACGTCGACACCGCATCGCTCAGAGAACATCGGCAGTGGCCGAGCCGAAGTGATGTGGATCATCGCGCCGCCGACCTCGGCGCGCGCCGAACTCGAACAATATACGGCCTGGAAACCGCTCGCGGCCAGGTAGTCCGATCAAAACGCGGGCATGAATGGGAGAGTTAGTGTGATGTTTAAATCGAGATTTGCAGGCCTTGGCGCCATTCTGGCGCTTGGCGTTGTGGCCGGCGCGGCCTTTGCGCAGGACAAGCCGGTGGCGGGCGAGGTGAAGGAAGGCTCGCTCAAGGGCAAGACCCTGACGCTCGTTTCCTATGGCGGCATCTACCAGGACGGCCAGGCGGCCGCGCTGAAGGAATTCGCCGACAAGTCCGGCGTCAAGCTGCTCAATGACGGCCCGACCGAGATCGCCAAGTTGCAGGCGCAGGTCGAGTCCGGCAACGTCACCTGGGACGTTGTCGATACCGACGACCTGCCGCCTTACGTCTATTGCGGCAAGCTGTTCCAGAAGCTGGATTTGACCAAGCTCGACGTCTCGAAAATCCCGGAAGGTCAGGTCGGCGAATGCTCGGTGCCGGCGATGAACTACGGCGTCGTGCTGATGTACAACACCGAGAAGTACAAGGATAATCCGCCCAAGAGCTGGGCCGACTTCTTCGACACGTCAAAGTTCCCCGGCGTGCGCGGAATCGACGGCTCTGGCAGCCCGACCGGCGGCTTGCTCGAACAGGCGTTCAAGGTTGCCGGCGGCGACCCGAAGGCAATGACGGTGGCCGATATCGACAAGGCCATCGACGTGGTCCGCAAGCTCGGCCCCGACACGATTTTCTGGAAGACGGGTGCCGAATCGCAGCAGCTCGCCGAATCCGGCGAAGCCGATATGCTGATGATGTGGACCGGCCGCGCCATGACCGCGGTCAAGAACGGCGCCAAATATGCGCCCGCCTGGCAGGATTGGCTGGTGGTGATGGACCAGATGACGATCCCGGTCGGCGTCAAGGACACGGACGCGTCCTATGCGCTGCTCAATGCCTATCTCGGCAAGCATGCCCAGGAAGTCCTGGCGGAGCAGACGTCCTATACCCCGATCAACAGCGACGCGCAGCCCAAGGTCGACGCTTCCGTTGCCGCCTTCCTGACCAATACTCCGGACCGCCAGAAGCAGGGCTACAAGCAGAACTTCAAGTTCTGGGTCCCGAATTTCGCGGTGGCGCAGGAGAAGTGGTCGGCGCTGATGGCCGGCAACTGACCGGCTGACCAAGAAGGCAAGGCCCGTGAGCGCGCACGAACCGACGACGCCATCCGCCCCGAGACGGGCCGGATGGGCATGGCGGCCGTTCGCGCTCACGCTGCCGGCGCTGGTGTTGCTTGCCGCGGTGATAGGTTATCCGCTGCTCACCATCGTGCTGCGCAGCCTGTCGGAACCGCAATGGGGCGTGCAGAATTACGCATGGTTCTTCGGCGCGCCCATCAATCTCACGGTGCTACAGCGCACTTTCACCATCTCGGCCTGGGTGACGATCGTCTGCGTGATCTGCGCTTACCCTTACGCCTATCTGATGACCGCCGTCGGGCCGCGCGTGCGGCTCGTCCTGGTGCTCTGCGTGCTGATCCCGTTCTGGGTAAGCGGCGTCGTGCGCACGCTGTCCTGGGTGATCCTTTTGCAGGATTCGGGCGTCATCAATTCGCTGCTGCGCGCGGCCGGTTTTGACGGCATCCGGCTGATCCGTACCCAGACCGGCGTGGTGATCGGCATGGCGCAAGTGCTTCTGCCCTTCATGATCCTGCCGCTCTACTCGGTGATGAAGGGCATCGACCTCAGGCTGATGCGGGCTGCGCAAAGCCTCGGCGCGCGACCTTCGCGTGCGTTCTTTACCGTCTACCTGCCGCTGTCGCTGCCCGGCGTCTATGCGGGCGCGATCATCGTGTTCATCCTGGCTCTGGGCTTCTACATCACGCCGGCGCTGCTCGGCGGGCCGCGCTCGACCATGCTGTCGACGCTGGTGCAGACCCAGGTGCTCAGCCTGCTGCAATGGGGCCGCGGCGGTGCCATGGGCGTGGTGCTGCTCGTCACCACGTTCGTGCTTCTGGCGCTCGCGGCACCCGTGATGCGCTCGCGGTACCGGGAAGCGGGACGGAGCTGATGGAGATGAAGCCGCTCACCCGCGTGATCCTCGGCCTCGTCTGCCTGCTGGTGGCGATATGGCTTGTCGCGCCGACGCTGGTCGTGGTGCCGATGTCGTTCAACGAGAACAAGTCGCTCGCCTTCCCGCCGCAAGGCTTCTCCTGGCAGTGGTACCAGAACTTCTTCACCAATCCGGACTGGTCGTCGAGCTTCCTCAACTCGCTGAAGGTCGCCTCCGTGGTGGCGGTGCTGGCCACGGTGCTTGGCACGCTCGCGGCCTTCGGCCTCGATCGCATGAAGGCAGGGCCCGCCAACCTGTTGCGGATGCTGATGCTGACGCCGATGGTGGTGCCGGGCGTGGTGCTGGCCATCGGCATCTACGCCGTCTATCTCGACACCCATCTCGTCGGCACGCTGCTGGGCTTCGTGCTTGCCCACACCATCCTTGCACTTCCCTTCGTGCTGATCGCGGTTTCCGCCAGTCTCGAAGTGTTCGACAGGCGCCTCGAGACGGCGGCGGCAAGCCTCGGCGCGGGAGCGCTGACCGCGTTCCGTACTGTGACGCTGCCGCTGATCCTGCCCGGCATGCTGTCGGGCCTGCTCTTCGCCTTCGCCACCTCTTTCGACGAGATCGTCGTGTCGCTGTTCATCACCAACCCCTATCTCAAGACCTTGCCCGTGCAGATATTCTCCTCCATCACCCGCGACGCCGACCCGACGGTTGCCGCCGTCGGCACGATCCTGCTTTTGGCCACTACGATCCTGATCGGCGGCGGCATGCTTCTTCTTGGCCACGAGCGGAAAGGACGCCCATGAAGCCGGGACAGGAGAGCAAGGGTGCGGCGATCGATCTCGAATCGATCAGCAAGGCCTATGGCGGCTTCAAGGCGCTGGATGGCGTTTCGCTGCGGATCGAGCCCGGCGAGTTCATGACGCTGCTTGGCCCGAGCGGTTCCGGCAAGACCACGACGCTGAACGTCGTGGCCGGCTTTACCGACGTGACCAGTGGCAAGCTGCAGGTCGGCGGCAAGAGCGTGGTCGGCGTGCCGGCGCACAAGCGCAACATCGGCGTTGTCTTCCAGCACTACGCGCTTTTCCCGCATATGAGCGTCGGCCGCAACGTCGCCTATCCGCTGACGCTGCGTGGCGTCGACCCGGCAGAGCGAAAGGCGCGCGTGGCAAGAGCGCTGGACATGGTCAAGATGGGCGACTTCGCGCATCGTTACCCCAGCGAGCTGTCGGGCGGCCAGCAGCAGCGCGTGGCGCTGGCCCGCGCGATCGTCTTCGATCCGCCGCTGCTTTTGATGGACGAGCCGCTCGGCGCGCTCGACAAGAAGCTGCGCGAATGGCTGCAGCTCGAGATCAAGCGCATCCATCGCGAGCTCGGCACCACCTTCGTCTACGTGACGCACGACCAGGAGGAGGCGCTGGTCCTGTCGGACCGCATCGCCGTGTTCAATCGCGGACGGATCGAGCAGGTCGGCACCGGCCGCGAGCTCTACGACGAACCGACGACGCTGTTCGTCGGCCGCTTCATCGGCGATTCCACGGTGCTGCGCGGAGAGGCGCGAAGCGACGGCGCAAGCACGGCGCTGACCATCGCCGGCGAGACGGTGACAGCGCCGCGGCGGATGGCGGGCGAAGCCCGTCCGGTCATGTTGCTGCGTCCAGAAAAACTCGCCATCCGTCGGCCAGGCCAGAGCGCTGCGGGCACCACCAACCGGCTGCCGGGGACGATCGCGGAAGCCATCTATCTCGGTTCGGGATCGAAATATGAAGTCAGGCTCGCCGACGGCTCCACGGCGATCGTGCGCTCGCCGCTGACCGGCGAGAGTTTTGGCCTGGGCGAGAAGGTGGAGCTTTGCTTCGACGGTGCCGATGCCAAGCTTCTGGCCGATGACAGCACCGCCGACGCGACGCTGACCTGATCATCTTTTTGTTTTAACGCAATTCCGGACGGAAAACCGCTTCACACTTTTCCTGGAATTGCTCTACCGAAAGTCATCCCATGCAAGCCAAACGCAACGGCGACATATCGTTCTGGTATGCGGATCTGGGCGGGGTTCCCACGCCCCGGCCGCCCTTGCCCGGCGATGTCGAGGCCGATGTCGCGATCGTCGGCGCCGGCTATACCGGGCTATGGACGGCCTATTATCTGAAGAAGGCCAGGCCGTCGCTGCGCGTCGTGCTGATCGAGCGCGAGTTTGCCGGCTTCGGCGCTTCGGGCCGCAATGGCGGCTGGCTGTCCGGTGGCTTCTCCTGGTCGCGCGAAAAATATCTCAAGACCTCGACCCGGCAAGGGGTGAGCGCCATGCAGGCGGCCATGGCGGGCTGCGTCGACGAGGTGATCCGGGTGGCGAGCGCGGAAGGTATCGATGCCGATATCCGCCGCGTCGACAATCTGACGGTGGCCACCAACCCGGCGCAGCTCGAACGCGCGCGCGAGGAATGCGAAACGATCCGCGCCTGGGACGTCGATCCGGACCGCGTCGAGATGCTGGATCAAGCAGCGACGCGGGCGCGCATCGACGTGCGCAATGTCATGGGCGGCTTCGTCGTCCATGGCCAGGCGCGGGTGCAGCCGGCCAAGCTGGTGCGCGGGCTTGCCGCCGCCGTCGAGCGCCTGGGCGTGCCGATCTACGAACAGACGACGGTGACGTCCATAGCCAAGGGCACCGTGACGACCGACCGCGGCACGGTGCGGGCGGAGACCGTCATCCGCGCGACGGAGGGTTTTACCGCAGGCATTCCCGGCGAGGAACGGACCTGGCTGGCGCTCAACAGCGCGCAGATCGTGACCGAGCCGCTGTCGGAGGCGCTTTGGCGCCAGATCGGCTGGGAAGGTCACGAGCTTCTCGGCAACGCCGCCCACGCCTACTGCTATGCCCAGCGCACGCGCGAGGGACGCATCACCATGGGCGGGCGCGGCGTGCCCTATCGCTACGGCTCGCGCACCGACATCAATGGGCAGACGCAGCAGGCCACGATCGATCAACTGCATCAGATCCTGACGACGTTGCTGCCGCAGACGGCGAACTGCCGTATCGAGCACGCCTGGTGCGGCGTGCTCGGCGTACCGCGCGACTGGTGCACGACCGTTGGCCTCGATCCCGCCACCCGTATCGGCTGGGCCGGCGGCTATGTCGGACTTGGCGTGTCGAGCTCCAATCTTTCGGGGCGCACGCTGGCTGACCTGATCCTCGGCCAGCAGACGGAGCTGACGAAGCTGCCCTGGGTCAACCGCAAGGTCAGGCCATGGGAGCCGGAGCCGTTCCGCTGGCTCGGCGTGCATTCGATGTATCAGCTTTATCGCATCGCTGACGGACGCGAAGCCGCCGGGCTTGCGCATACGTCGAGACTGGCCGCGCTCGCCGACAGCATTACGGGTCACTGAAGCGGTTCAGCGTTCGCTGAACCGCTCCAGCAATTTGTCTTTACGCAATTCCGGACGGAAAACCGCTGGACACTTTTCCTGGAATTGCTTTGTTCATGGAGTCCAACTTGATCGACCTTTCGACCTTCCACGATCTCGCCAAGACCGACATCGGCGCGTTCTCACCCAAGCCCACTTCCATCGAGGGAGATCAGGTCGAAGCGGCGCGTTCGCTTTTCCAGTCACCGGACGGCACCGTCGATATCGGTATCTGGGAGTGCACGCCCGGCCGCTTCACCGCCGACCGGTCGGATTCGTCGGAGATTTGCCACATCATTTCCGGACGGGTGGAGGTGAGCCGCGCCGATGGCGAGGCGCGTGAACTGGGACCAGGCGACCTTCTCGTGCTGCCGCGGGGATGGAAGGGCGAATGGCGGATCCGGGAAACCACGCGCAAGCTCTACATGATCCAGTCGGCGGGGTGATCGACGGACGTCAGCGGCGTATCGAAATCAGTGCTCGATCGGCCCCTTGGCCATCACCAGTGCCGTGCCGGCGGTGGTCGGACGCTCGATGACACGGCGTACGCGCGGCGGTTCGTCACCGCTGTGCAGTGCCCGCAAGCGATCGCCAACCATGGCGTCGGCATGGGTGATGCGGCCGTTGTGCCTGACATATTCGAGCCAGGTCGGCGTGTGGTAGTGCTCGATCCATATGGTCGGATTTTCGAGATCGCGCGCCAGTGTCCAGTTGCGGGCGCCGTCGCGGCGGCGGATGCGGCCGCGTTCGGCCATGGTGGCGAGGAATTCCGCCTCGTCCTCGTGGCGGATGATGTACTCGATCATGATGGCGATAGGCCCGCTGCGCGGCTTCAGGTCGAGCGCCAGATGCGGCTCCTTGAAACGGTTGAGCGGGTCGAGGTTCAGCACCTGCTGCTGCGGCAGCGGTAGCACCAGGCCGATGGCGCCGCCGGCGAGCATGGCGATGGCGGCCGCGATCAGCGCCGTCTCGGCGCCATGCGCATCGGCCACGACGCCCCAGATCCAGCTGCCCAGCGCGATGCCGCCGAAGGTCGCGGTCTGGTAGACCGACAGCACCCGGCCGACCACCCAGCGTGGCGTCGCCATCTGCACGGTGACGTTGAAGTGCGACAGCGCGATCACCCAGCAGGCGCCGCCAACCAGCAGGCCGAGCGACGTCTGCCATGCGTGATGGCTGATCGCGGCGTTGAAGGCGCAGACGGCGAAGCCGGCGAAGGCACAGCGCACCATCGTCTCGCTGGAGAGCATTTGCCGCAGCCGCACGCTGATCAGCGCGCCGCCGACGGCACCGATTCCGAACGAGCCAAGCATGATGCCGTAGGTCAAGGCGTCGCCCTTGACGACATCGCGTGCGACGAGCGGCAAGAGCGCCAGGACGGCGCCGGCGCTGAAGCCGAAGGCGGCACCCCTGACCAGCACCTTGCCGATGTTGGGCGACATGGCGACATAACGCAGGCCGGCGCCCATGGCAGCACCCAGCGACTCGCGCGGCAAGGTCGATACCGGCACGTCAGGCTTCCACCGCGCCATCACGACGATAAGGCCGATATAGCTGACCGCGTTCGCCGCGAAGGCGGCCGCGGCGCCGGCGGCCGCGACGATGATGCCGCCGATCGCCGGGCCGACGCTGCGCGTCAGGTTGAACCCCATGGAGTTCAGCGCAACGGCCGCGGGCACCTTGTTGCGGGGAACCATGTCGCCGACGGACGCCTGCCAGGATGGGCTGTTGAGCGCCGTGCCGCTGTCGATCAGGAAGGTGAAGGCAAGCAGCGTCCAGGGCGTGATCAGGCCATACCAGGTGAACACCGTCAGGAGCACCGAGACGACGAGCATGAAGGTCTGCGCGACCAGCATCACCTTGCGGCGGTCGAAGCTGTCGGCGATGGCGCCGGCGACAAGCGCGAACAGCATGATCGGCAAGGTGGTCGAGGCCTGGACCAGGGCGACCTGATAGGGCGAGGTGGCGATCGTGGTCATCATCCAGGCGGCACCGACGCCCTGGATCAGACCACCGAAATTGGAAACGAGACTTGCGGACCAGACGGCTCGGAAAATGCCATGCCGGAAGGGCGCCAGCGCCGAAGCGCCTTCGCTATCCGGTTTCTCGTCAATCATGGATGGGTCCCCGCCACAGCGTGCTGATCCTTGCGGTGATCCGTTTCTCCGCATCGTTTGCCGAAACTATGGCATCGCGCCGCAAAGGGCGAATGCGATGCGAGGAAGATCATGGTCCAACAAGGGGATAGAGGAGGGCCACACCTCCGCATCGCGAAAAGCCAAGCCATCGCTCACGGCCGGACGCCGGCCATGGCGCACATGGTCCGCCGGTCGGTCCGGGGTGGTCCGGGGTTTTGCGAGAGGCCCTTGCGACGAATGCCGCTATAGAGCCCTACGACTTGCCGGATGATGGACGTCGCGGACGGCCCCCCGTGCATCCCCTGCAGGTTGCGTCAGAACCCGTTCTGGATGCGCTCGAAGATGACGTTGGTAAAGGCCGATATCTGGCCGCCGATGAACGGACCCGTGAGCGCCACCACCAGCATGATGGCGACGATCTTCGGCACGAAGGTCAAGGTGATTTCCTGGACCTGCGTCAGCGCCTGGATGAGGGCAATGCCGATGCCGACCGCCATGGCGACCAGCACAACCGGCGCGGAGGCGGTCAGCACCGTCCACACCGCGTACTGGACGATGTCGAGTGCGTCGGCCTCGTTCATGTGGGAGGTTGGCCTAGCTTGCCGGCTTGATCGACACGCCTGCGCCGACGGGGATCTGGGTGCCATCCTGCAGCACTGCGATCAGTCCGCTGCTGGCGAGCGTCACCGAAGACACGATGCCGGTGGTCTTGCCGTCGGCCGACGTGATCGAACGGCCGATCAGCGCATCAGCCTGCGACAGCGCCGAGGACTGCATGATCTGGTCGAGCTTGGTGTTGGTCTGCACCGATTGCTCGACCTGCGAGAAGGTGGCGAGCTGGGCGACGTACTGGGTCGAATCCATCGGCTTGGTCGGATCCTGGTTCTTCATCTCGGCGATCAGAAGCTTCAGGAAGGACTGGTAGTCGACCGCTGTCTTCGAGGTCGACGTGGTCGTCGAATTGGCGCCAACCGGTATCGTCGTCGTCATGTCCACGGTCATCAGTAGCGTGCTCCCACGGCCAGTGGGCGCGGTGCGCCCGGAACATCGTCATTGCCGCCAAGCGCGCGGCGTTCGAGAGGATAAAGCGAACGGATCGCCTTCAATGCCTCGTAGATATGATCCTCGCCGACCATGCGGTCGATCTGCTTCAGAGCGCTGCAGATATCGGCGTCCTCGAAACTCGCGATGAGCAGCGGCAATGAGCGGCGGAACATCTCGCGCGCCTCGCCAGCACCGGCCGGGTTGATCAGCATGACCTGAACGATGAAATACAGCTGCCTGAGCGGCGTCGATGCCTGGTCGGCTTGGATCACATGGCTTTCGAGCAGGAACTGCACGTCGTTCATCAGTTCAACGGTGACCTTGCGGTCGACGCGGATGACGGCACCGTTGATGTAGATCTTCTCGTTGGGCTTCAGCGATATCTTCAGCGTGTTGGTCATTGAATGCCGTCGCGGATGATCT
Organism: Mesorhizobium sp. GW821-FHT04C10; assembly: GCF_059420305.1. Lineage (NCBI taxonomy): Bacteria > Pseudomonadati > Pseudomonadota > Alphaproteobacteria > Hyphomicrobiales > Phyllobacteriaceae > Mesorhizobium > Mesorhizobium sp. GW821-FHT04C10. The sequence goes on from NZ_JBWKTL010000001.1 coordinate 2,333,903, forward strand.
GGGACACTTCGATCAGCCCTTCGAAATTGTTGGTGCGGCCCTGGCGGATGTCCTCCGCCTCGCGCAGCAGCCATAGGCCGATGGAAATCAGGTTGGCGCGCAATTCCTTGGGAAGCGCATTGTCGCTGGAGCCGAGATCCTCGACGAAGGTGGTCCAGACGCGATTGGTGAAATGCAGCGCCTCCACCGCCTCCATCGAATCCTGGCCGGCCACTGCCGCCGCAGCCAGCATGTCGATCGAGCGGGTCAGGAGTTCGCGCTCACGGTCCTTGGCGTCCGAGACGGAGGTGCTTTGGACGTCGGCATAGGAAAATTGGTACATCGTTGGCTCTACCGTTCCGCTGGGAGTTGTCAGGTCAGGTAATTCAACAGGCTGAGCTGCTGCAGGCGCGCCGTCAGAGCGAAGGACGTCTCGATATGCTGCGTCAGATCGGCGACGCGGGTCGCGGCTTCGGCCGGGTCGACGGCCTCGAGATCGAGGATGTGCCGTTCGAACAGGTCGACCTGCGTCTTCATGCGGTCGCTGGCATCGGAGACACGCTTCTGCACGATGCCGGTTTCGGACTGGACCTGGGCGATGCCGCTCAGCGCCTCGCCGACCAGTGTCTGCGAGTGGCTGACGATGCTGTCCTTCGCCGCCTGGCTGATGTTGGTGGACATCAGGCTGGAGACAATGGCGGCGGCCATTGCGAGCTTCTTGATGCCGTCGCTGTTGGCGCTGGTCGAGGTGGCGGTGGTTTCGTTGAGGGCGATGCGGCTGACGATCTGCTGGTCGGTGGCGTTCGACATGTTGGCCTGCCAGCCCGCGCCGAGGAATTGCGGCGTAACATCGTTGGTGATGAAGTCGTCCATCTGGGCGGTGGTGATATTGGCGGCGGCCGGATCATCGGGCGTGAAGCCGAATTTGGCGACGAAGGAGGCATCGAAGGCGGCCTTGGCCGTTGAGCCGGCGGCGGTGAAATCGTTGATCGGCTTGACGTCGGTGTTGGTGCCGGCGAACAGATACTCGCCGTTGACGCTGGTGTTGAGGATCGAGGCAAGCTGCTGGATCGTCGTCTGGCCGGTCGATTGGGTCAGGCTGTCGGAGTTGTCGCCCGAAGACGCGGTGGTCAGGCTGGACAGGAAGGTCTGCGCCACGCCGGAGAGCTGGCCGAGCGCGGTCTGGGTCGACGCAAGCCGGGCGGTGACCAGCCCGTTGGAATCGACGATGACGTTCAGCCGGTCGAGGTCGCGCGAAAAGGTGACGGACTGGGCGGTGCGTCCGCCCAATGCCAGGCCGACATCGGCGACCTTGCCGGTCGATGATTCCTTCGTTGCTTTGACGAGGTCGGCCTGCATGCGCATCTGCTGATAGCGCATGGCATTGGAGAGGGCGGCCGAGGAAACTGAGGTCATGGATTATCCCACCGCGTTCAACAGGGCCGTCATCATGTCGTCGACGGTCTTCATCATCCGGGCTGATGCCTGATAGGTGTGTTCGAGGTCGAGCAGTAGCGACATTTCCTGGTCGACATTGACGCCGGTCGCATTGGACAGCGCCTCGGAGCTGCGCTGCGCCAGTGCCTCCTTCGCGTCGGCGGCGGTCGAAGCCTGCTGGCGCATGCCCTGGAGCCAGCCGATCGAATTGGCGGCGTAGTCGGAAACGCTGGAGGTCGCCGAAATGCCGGCGGCGGGATCGAACGTCATCGGCTGGTCGAGCCGATCGCCATAGGCGACCAGAAGGCTGGAATAGGAGGCGCCGCCGCTTGTGTTGGAGACGTAGGCAGCGCCGTTGGCGCCGCCGTCGCGCAGCAGGGTCGGATTGCCGCCGGTGCTCGGATCCATCGCCGTATTGATGCTGATCGTGGAAGCCAGGCCATTGACCAGGGTGCCCGCGGCCGGCACCGCCGGCGCGCCGGACCAGGTGAACAGGCCGGCGGCATTGGGCATCGATGTGGCGGTCTCGGCAAAGGCCGTGATCAGGCCGCGCGCGGTCTCGTCGAGCTGGCTCTGCATGGTCGAGGCGACGCCGTCGCGCAATTGCAGCAGGCCGGCAAGCTTGCCGCTGGCGCTGGTGTTGCCGCCGGCTCCCGCGGAGACCGGCACGTTGTCGATATAGACGGTGTTGCCGGCGGCTCCGGCGGCATAGCCTGCCGACGGGGTGAAGCTCACCGTGCGCGGTATGGTCTCGAACAGCGTGGTGCCATCACCCGTCGTGATGACCATGTCGTTGTCGCCGCGCGTGAAGGTCGATACCGGAACATAGTCCGCGATCTTTTTCAGCAGCGCGTCGCGCTGGTCGAGCGCGTCGGAAACATCGGTGCCGGAACGGGTCCCGGAAATAACCGCCTGGTTGGCGTCCTGGAACTGGCTGAGCAGCGAATTGAGGTCCTTGACCGCCGTGTCGATCTGGCTGTCGGTCTGGGTGCGGAAACTCTGAATGGCCTGGGAGCCTTCATTCAGGGAGCGCACGACCTGCTTGGCCGCGTCGATGACGCTGGAGCCGAGATTCTGGTTGGACGGCGAGGTGGCGTAGAGTTGCAGCGCCTGCTGCAGATTGGCGATAGCGGTCGAGGGCGAGGAGGCGTTGTCGACGCCGTTGACCGAAACGTCCAGCTGATCCATGCCGCTGTAGAGCGCGTTCTGGCCGCTATACGCCGACAAGGCGCTGAGATTTTGCCTAAAGAGCAGGTCGTTGGTTACGCGCTGGATATCAACCGAACGCGCGCCGGGCGCCGTGCTGGTGACGACGGCGATGCGGCGCGTGTAGTCTGGATTGGAGGCGTCTGCGACGTTGCGCGAGACAACGCTGGTCTGCCGCGCGGTGTTCATAAGCGCCGATTGGGCGATGCTCAATGCGGAAGATAACGACATGCTGGTCTTTCACGGGCCACGCCCGGTTTATCTCTTCAGGTTGACAAGGACGTCCATCAGGTCGGAACCGGTCTGGAAGACTTTCGAATTGGCGGTGTAGCTGCGCTGCGCCGCGATCATGTCGGTCAGCTCTTCGGCGATGTCGACGTTGGAATTCTCGAGCGCGCCGGAGATGATCGAGCCCAGCTTGCCTTCATTGGCAAAGCCGACGCGGACCGCGCCGGATTCGGTGCCCTGCGCGTAGACGTTGCCGGGGAGGGCCTTGAGCTGGTCGGGGCTCTGCACATCGGCCAGCGGAATCTTGTAGAGCGCCTTGGTGGAGCCATCCTTGTACTGGGCGTAGATGGTGCCGTCCTTGCCGATCTGGACCTTGTCGATGGTGCTCGGCGCGTTGCCGTTGACCTTCGCGTCGGAAACCGTGAAGCCGGTGCCGAGCTGGGTCATCGCCGACAGGTCGAGATTGAGGCTGGCGCCGCCCGGTACGGTAAAGGTAACGCCCGTGGTGGCGCCGGTGAGCTTGCCGGTGGTGGTGTCGAAGGTCAGGTTGGCTGTGCCGAGCGCGCCACCTGTGTAGGGGAACGATGTTCCCGGCGTCGCCTTGGACTGGTCGAAAACCGCCACCTGCCAGGTGCCGGCGCCGGTGTTGGTGAAATAGACGTCGAGCAGCTTCTTGTTGCCGAGATTGTCGTAGGCGACCATCGAGGATTTCGAAGTGTACTGCGCGCCCGCCGAGTTGGTGGAGGGCAGGTTGGCGGCGACGACCGGGGTCGCGCCGGCCGACAGGTTGCCGGTGTAGTTGCCCTCGGTGCTCGGCGTTGCGGTCATTCCCTGGTCGGAGATGACAACCGGGACCAGTCCTTCAAAGCCGTTCACCGTCGCCGCCGGCACGCCGTTTTCGTAGCTGTAGGCCATGAGCTGGAAGCCGGCCGCGTTGACCAGCCTGCCCTGTGCATCGGGAACGAAAGCGCCAGCGCGGGTCAGGAAAGGCGTGCCGCTCGGGTCCTGGACGACAAAGAAGCCGTCGCCGCTGACGGCAAGGTCGGAAACCGATGTCGTGTATTGAAGTACGCCCGGATCGCTGACCGACTGCCGGATCGTCGTGGTGATGCCGCCGGAATTATAGGCGCCTCCCGTCGACGGCATGATCAGCGTCGAAAATTCGGTGGAGGATCGCTTGTAGCCGTTGGTGTCGGAGTTGGCGATGTTGTCGGCTGTCGTCGACAGGCGGTTTGCCTGGGCGTTCATGCCGGAAACGCCGGTCCGCATCATTCCGTAGAGGCTCATCGAGATGTCTCCGCAATATCCATGCCACTGGCAACGAGGCTACGCGCCCTGTCTTGCGCGAGGCTGGCGCGGCACGGCATCAGAACACGAGCCGGTAGCCGAGGAAGCGCTTGGAATCGATCGGGTCGGTGCCCAGCTTCTCGCGCAGCTTCTTGCGCAATTTGCTGATGTGGCTTTCGACAACGTTCTCCTCGACCTCTTCGTCGAAGATGCCGTAGATGGCGTTGAAGACCTGGGTCTTGGTGACGCGGCGGCCGCGATTGCTCGCCAGATATTCAAGGATGCGGCGTTCGCGTCGCGGCAAGGGCAACGGTTGGCCGTCGATCTCGGGATCGCGGCCGTCCATGAAGATGCGCATGGCGCCGATCTCGGTGTAGGCGACATCCTCATGGGCGCGACGGCGGATGGCGGTGATACGGGCCAGGATCTCTCTGATATGGACGGGCTTGCGGATGACGTCGTCGACGCCGCTCTCGAACAACCGCAGCGTGTTCTCCAGCGAATGCTGCTCGCTGAGCGCAATGACAGGAGCGCCGGTGCGGTCGCGGATCTGGCGCGGCGAGATGGCGCCTTCGCGGCAGTCGCCGATCAGGAAGGCCCGCACCGAACGCAGGTCGGTATCGGCGGCCGAGTTCACCCATTCGCCGAATTCGCCGGGCGCGAAGCCCGCGCAGGCGACGCCCTCGCGATCAAAAAGTGAATTGTATCCCTCAGTCACGAGCTCTCGCTCGTCAACGATCACGATCATCGGCCCCGCCTTCCGAATCAGCACATCTGCCCCGTGGGGAAAGGCGTAACCGCTGGTGGGAATCGTGAACAACCGTCATTTCTTGTAACTAGTTTCTTGGGAGTCTGGAATCGTATCGGTTGCATTAGCGTGCAGCCAGATATGCTTGCGGCGGGAAGTTCCGGGCAAGTCAAAACGGCAAGCCCAAAGCAGTGGAATCGGTACATTAGAACCAGAGAATGCGCTCACTGGTTGCAGAAGGCGCGGGCGTTGGTTGTCCATCTGCCAAAGCCGGTGGCGACCATGTTGGCGATCACGCGGCAGACATAGACCTTCTGCGCCGGGTCGTTGTCCGGGCCGGCATGATAACGGGCGACGGCCATCGACCAGGTTTCGTGGCGGGCATGGAGACTGGCCAGGAAACGCGCCGCGTAGTCGACGTTCTGGCGCGGGTCCAGCATGTCCTCGACGCTGCGGAAATGCGAGGCGTGGTAGTGGTGGTTGATCTGCATGCAGCCGAGATCGATCAGTGTCTTGCCCTCGCGCTGCGCGTTGGCGAAGGTGGCAAGGGCCTCGGTCCGACTCCTTGGGAAGACCGCTTTTCCTTCTATATTCAATGCATTAGGCTGAAGGCTGCCTTTCTTTCCCGTCTCGGTCAGGCCGACGGCATAGAGGATGCCGGCGGGCACGCCGTAGCGGTCGGCGGCGCGCAGGATCTCGGGCTCGCAGGGATTGGTGGCGGCGAGGGCGGCGTTCGCGAGGCTAGATAAATATATCGCCGCCAGCGCGCTCGCGAGATGGCGAAGCGGCGCGGCCGTAATCCTGCGCGTCATCATGGTTACCCCTTGCGGACTGCTGGCCCGGTTGCTGGCCGCCGGCTCCACTGTTGCCACCGCCAGAGTTTCCAGGCTGGAAGGAGGACTGGTCGCGGCCAGGCGCGGCGGCGGGCGAGGCGGTTGCATCCGCCCGGGTTGTAGCCGGAACGGCCACCGACGGTTGCATGATGGTGACCTTGTCAACCTCGAAGCCCAGCCCGCGCAGCGACTTGACGATCGCCTCGCTGTCGCTGGAAAGCCGGCGGTAGGCATCGTGCGTTTCGGGCTTCAGTTCAATCGAGAGTTGTTCTCCGGAGAGGCGAAGATGGGCGGTGACCATGCCCAGTTCGGCCGGGTGAAGTTCGATCTTCAACACATGTGTCGGAACGGCAACAGAGCCGGTCGTCTGGGTGGCCGCGGAGGTCGTCGAAAACGCCTGCCGCGGGCCACCATCTGCCGCTACGGCGTTGATTATGCTGAGCGCCGCCTGGCTCATGGGAGCCTGAGGCGGGGCAGGGAAGCTGCGCTCGGAGACCACGTCGATGCGCGCCGACGCCGGGAGCTGCTTTCCTGGCTCCAGCCGCAACGAGGACTGGACGTCGGCGATGGATTTCATCTGTGGCGCCGCCTGCTTCGACCCGGCGCCAGGCACCTCGGCGGCCGTCGTCTCGGGTAGCGGGCCGGGAGCGATTGCATTGTCATGCCGCGATACGCCAGCTCCGGCGTCGCGGACGGACTGGCCGTCGAGCTTTGTCAGCGGTCCGTCGACGAGCGATGCCCGCTCCGACTTCGTCATCGGTTCGAGGTCGTCATGCCCGGTGGAGGTCGCCCGATAGGCCTTGGGCAAGATCTGCCCGTCGAGCGCCGATTCCTGTCCGGCCTGGCCCGCGTCGGCCGACTTGGCCGATGTCGAGAAATGGCGCAGGTCATGAAACGCCATCAGCAAAGGCAGATGGTCGTCGAGCGGCGTTGCGCCGGCGTCGGTCGTCGGCGTTTCGGTGTCGGCGTCCTTGTCCGCCTCGACTTCCTTGCCGTCCTTCATGGATTTCGCAGCCGTCAATCCGGTCGCTGCGGTCCTCGCCTTGCCAGCCGGCATCGGTTCGTCCTCGCCGGTTTGCGCCGCAAGGCCGGCGGCAAGTTTGCTCCAGCGTGGATCGCGTGCCCCGGACTCGGTCGTCGGCTGCTTTTCCGCCTGGCTTGCGCCGCGATGCACCATCCTGCCGAAACCAGCATCATCCTTCTTTCCGGGCACGGCTGGCTGCTCCGTGCGCGTGGCGGTAAATCCTGGCAGGGCCGGGCCGAGGCTGGGGGTCATTTCGGGGCGGCTCCAAGCATCTGGTCGATAAGGTCGAGCTGTCGGCGGGTTTTCATCATGGCGGCGTCGGTCGGGTCGGTCGTGTCGGAACCGGCAGTGTTTGCCGGCGCCGATGCCGGCAGGACCGTCGCCGAGTCGGCCGGAGGCGTTGGCGCGCTCGGTGCGGCCGCAGCCGTGCCGCCGGATGGCGCAACGGCAGGCTGTTCGGAGACCGCACCCTCGACGGGCGGCAATCCGGCCTCGTCGGCGGCCTGCGTGGCGGTAACCTCGGTCTCGGAACGCGGTGCAACGGTTGCCGGTGCCGCATTTGCTGCCGGAAGGGAAGCAGGCGGCGCCACCACCTCACCGGCGATGGCTTGGGCGGCGTCGAGCAGGGCACGGTCACCGTCCGACAGCCTGCTGCGGTCGATCTTGCCAAGCTTGGTGCGAACGTCCTCGATCGTGCCCGACGTCACCGTGGACAGGCTGGAGTAGAGCTGGGCGCGCGGATCGCCCTGATTGGTGTTGCCGTCGCGGCCCTGTTCGGCCCGCGCCGAGGCGAAGGCCGACAACTCGCTGAGGCCGTCGATCGCGGCACGGCGGGCAATGCGCAGATAAATGACCTTCTCGCGCTCGGGATCCATCATCGAGGTGATATCGGCCAACTTGTCCTGGCTGATCGACATGTGCAGCGCGATGACGCCGGAAACGAAGGAATCGGCGAACTGGCTGGCATAGGGCGAATAGAGATAGCGCTCGACATACTGGGTGGACGTAAGCGCGAACCGCACGGCATCGCCTTGGGCCACGGCGATGCCGACCGAGCGCCGCAAGGCGGCTTCCTCGACGAGGGTGCCGGGGCTGAGCAGCTTGGCCTCGTCGAGCAGCGTGAGCGCCGCCGCCGGGTCGTCCGTCGCCATCAGCGATCCTTTGACCAGCGCAAGAAAGGCCCCGAGGTCGCTTGGCAATGTCATGGGGTCGATTGGCTTCAGGACTTCAATGGCGCCGGCGGGCCGGCCAACCAGATAGTTGATGATGCCCTTGGCAATCGAGAGATCCTGGGCATCCACCGGGTTGGCGCGGGAGACCGCCGCCTCGACGGTAGATGGATTGCCGCCGCTCATGCCGTAGACCAGCAGCGCACGAAAATTCCTGGGATCCTTGAAGTCCTCTGCGTCCGCTGCGCGCAGGCGCGCGTCGGTCATCTCGAGCAGCTTGGCCTGCATCGGCATCGCGGCGTGATCGCCGGCGGCGATCCGATCCTGGATAAGCTGCAGCGAGCGCACCAGCTGGTAAGGCTGCAGCGTGTCCTGGGCAAAGCCGGCCGACGGATAGCCTGCGGCCAGCAGCAACAGGCCCATCAGCCGGCTGGTGATGGCCGCGCGCTTCATCCGCCGGTCGCCATCAGGATCTCGATGCGGCGGTTGACCGCCGACATGGGGTCGGCGGGATCCTTCGGCTGGCGGTCAGCGAAGCCGGCGACCTCGGTGATACGGCGTTCGTCGACGCCGCCGCGCACGAGCATGTAGTAGGCCGAATGCGCGCGCGCCGTCGACAACCGCCAATTGTCATAGCTGGCGCTGCGGAAGGGGCGCGCATCGGTGTGGCCGTTGATGCTGATGGTGCCCTTCTGGCCGTTGACGATGCGACCGATCTTTTCCATTGCCAGCACCAGTTCGCGGCTCGGCACAGCCGATCCGACTTCGAACATGCCGAAGTCGAGCTGATCGGTGATCGAGATGACCACGCCCTTGTCTGTGGCCTCGACCGAGACGCCATCATGAAGCTTGTCGCCGGGCTTGAAAGCATCAGCCAGCTGCTGCTTGACGTCGGCGGCCGCCTTCAGCGCGGCGGCGGTGGCTGCCTTTTCAGCAGTCTCGGGCTTTGCAGCCTCTTGCTTCTCGACGGTTGCATCCGGCCGGGGCGCATCGGCCGCCTTGGCATCCGTGACCTTGCCATCCGCTGCCTTGGCATCGCTGGCTTTGGTTTCGCCGGCCTTGGCCATAGCCGCGGCAACCTCCTTGCCATCCTTCGCCAGGGGCTCGAGCGGCGCGTCCTCGACCGGCGGGGCGGGCGGCACGGCCTTGACCTTGGCAACTTGCGTCTCGGCGGCCTTTTCGCCTGGCTTGAGAGGGTCGCCCTCGATCTTGGCGCGCTGCGCACTCGCCTCGGCGGCGGGCGTGGCCACCTGCTGCGACCAGAAATCGGGTTCGAAGGGATCGCGGTAGGATGCGCCGCCCGAGGCGCCCGTCGCGGGACCGGCGCTCTGCGCGCCGCCATCGCCCTTCTGGCTGACATTCTGCATGACGCCGGTGTCGGTGGCGATTTCCGACAGCACGGCGTAAGGGTCGGCGAAGAGATGATCGTCTGACTGTTGCGGCTGCTGTGGCTCCTGCTTTTCCTGCTTGCGGTCGGATGAACCCGCCTCGCCATTGCCGCCCTGACCAGCCTTGGCAGTGGTCTTTTGCGGGTTTTGGGCAGTCGTGCCAATCGCACTCGGCCCGTCGCCAAGGTCTTCCAGGCCCTTGCGGCTTGAATTGCGGTCGACCAGCTTGACGGGGTTGAAGTAGCTGGCGACGGCCGCCTTGGTCTGTTCGTTGGCGGCGTTGATCAGCCACATGACCAGGAAGAAGCACATCATGGCGGTCATGAAGTCGGCGAAGGCGATCTTCCAGACGCCACCATGGTGGCCTTCGTCGTGGTCACCATGGGCATGCCGCACGATGATGATCTCGTGCCTGCCGTGATCGGCCTCGGCGACACTCATGACAAGACCTCGGAAAGGGTTGCCGACCATTCGGCCATGCGTGTCTCGAACACGGCCTCGTCAATGGTCACCGTCAGGTCGAAGCCGGGCGCCTCGATGAAGTCGAGATTAGCAGCGCGTGGTCCAAGCGATGCCTTCAGCGTTTCGAACAGCGACAGCGGTCCGCGGACGGCGATGCGCACCGCTTCGCCATCGCCGACCGCTTCACGAACCGCGCCGGCAAGTGCTTCAAGCGAGCGCTTCTGCAGATCGTCGCTGACGACACCGCCGATGATGCGGGCGACCGTGGCGGCGACAAGATCCGTCACGCGCGCCTCCATGGCATCGATGCGTGTCGAAACGGCGTGGCCGACGTCACCGCCGAAGCTTTCGAGAAAGATCCGTGCTTCCTCGGCATTGGCCTGGCGTTCCGCTTCCAGCGCCGCGTCATGGGCAGATACAAGGCGTTCCGCCAGCGTTGCCTCCGCCTGGGCGACCGCCTCGGCGATAAGCGTGCCGATATCGGCCGGCGGTGCGGATGCTTCCGGCTTGTGCTCGGACGTGGCCTGGGGCTGGCTGATGCGCGGCGCGCGCGTGCCGAAATCAGGGAGAAGATCGAAAAGGGCTGCGGAGGCCATGGGTTACGCCGCGACTTCCTGGGCCGCCCATTTGCGCAAGATCTGCGCGGTGCGCTCCTCATTGAGGTCGACCATGCGGGCAAGCCGCTCCTGCGGCGCCGGCCTGATCTTCTGGCGAAGATCGTCGAGCGGGGTGACGCCGGGCCGCGCGCCGGGCAAGGCGCCGATGGCGGCACCCGCATCGGCGGAAGCGGTTGCCTCCGGTGTCGGCAGCGAACGCTGGACTTCATCGAAATTGGGACCCGACAAAGCGGGCGTCGCCTTTGCCGTCAGCGCCGCCGCCATCGGCCGCAGGCCGAAGAAGGCCACAAGGAACACCACCACGATGAAGGCGCCGGCGTTGATCAGCGTGCCGGCGTGCTGGCCGATGGAATCCAGCATTCCAGCCTGTGGGATCGCCTCGCCATCCAGTCCGTCGATGAACTCGACCGCGGAGACGTCGATGACGTCGCCGCGCTTGTCGTCGAAGCCGGTGGCGGAACTTACCATCTTCTGGATCTCGGCGACGCGCTTGGCGATCTGCTCCGGGGTGGCGTCCTTGCCCAGGATCGTCTTCAGCCGGTCCTGGTTGACGACCACGGCGATCGACATCTTGGTGACGGTGTAGCCGTTGGAGACGGTGGCGATCTTCTTGGAGTTGATCTCGTAGTTGGTGATCTCTTCCTTGCGGTCGTTGGCCGAGGAGGTCTGCGGACCCTCGGTGCTGGTCGCCTGGGTCTCCGGCAGGTTCTGTTCGACGCTGGCCGGGGTGGAGGCCTGCTTCTGGTTGCTGTTCTCATTGGCGCGCACCGACTGCACCGAGCGTTCGACGCGCGACTCCGGATCAAAGATCGTCTCTTCGGTCTGGCGGGTGTCGGTGTTGACATCGGCCTTGACGCTGGCGCGGAAATTGTCGGGCCCGAGATAGGGGGTGAGCGCGCGGCGGATGTTGTCGCCGATCTGCGCCTCCACGGTCTGCTCGACGCCCAGCGTGCGGGCCGCGCTGGTGTTGGAGGGATCATCGCCGGCGGCCAGCAGGTTTCCGTTCGAATCGAGCACCGTCACCTTGTCGGCCGAAAGGCCGGGGACGGCGGCGGCAACGAGATGGCGGATCGACTGGGCGCTTTTCTCGGCGTCGATGCCGGCATAGCGGATGACGACCGATGCCGAGGGCTGCTGTTCGTCGCGGCGGAAATTGGCACGCTCGGACATGACGATGTGGACGCGCGCCGCCTTGATGCCCGATATGGACTGGATGGTGCGGGCGATCTCGCCTTCGAGCGCACGCACGCGGGTGATCTGCTGCATGAACGAGGTGAGGCCCATCGCGCCGACATTATCGAACAACTCGTAGCCGGCATTGGAACTGGTCGGCAGGCCTTTTTCGGCAAGCAGCATGCGTGCCTGCGCCGTGGTGCCGGCAGGCACCAGAACGGAGGTCCCGTCCGAACCGACGTCGAAGCCGATGCCGGCCTCGCCCAGTACCAGGCCGATCTGGTTCACGTCGGAGCGATCGAGCCCGACATAGAGCGTGTCGTAGGCGGGACGGTTGAGGTAGACCGAGGCGATGCCGATAACGCCCATCACCAGAACGGCGATGCCCGCGAGCATGGCGAGGCGCTTCACACCAAAATCGCGGAGATTCGAGATGATGCTCTGGATCTGTTCCGGCACGATAGAAGCGACTCCCAGCATGATTGTCCGCCGGAACACTAGCCCTCGAAGCTTGTGCGAAAATGAAATCGGGCCGCGCTTGCGGCGCGGCCCGTGGATTGGAAGCAGGGGTAGCCGTCGGTTACGGCTGAATTAGCCGTTCTTGAACAGCGACAGGATCGACTGCGAGGAGCTGTTGGCGATCGACAGGGACTGGATGCCCAGCTGCTGCTGGACCTGCAGCGCCTGCAGCCGGGTCGATTCCTTGTTCATGTCGGCATCGACGAGCTGGCCGACGCCGCGGTCGATGGAGTCCATCAGGCTCTGCGTGAAGGTCTTCTGAAGGTCGATGCTGCTTTTTGCCGAACCGAGGATGGTGGCCTGGTCGGTCAGCTGGCTCATGACGTTGTCGATCTTGCCGATCATCTGGGTGATGATGTCGTCGGTTACGCCCGATGCCGTGATGTCGAGATTGAAGGCGGAAACGTTGTCGATCTTGGCAACCGTCGCGCCAGCCGCCGTCTGGCCAGCGGTGTTGGCGGCGATGTCGGTGGCGCCACCGGCAAGCGCGGTCGCATAGGCCTTGTCGTAAAGGGTCTGCGCGGCCGCTGTCGCGTATACGGAAGTCTTGCGGTCGAGCGTGCCCTGGTTCTTGACGGCGGTGGGGAGACCGGAATCGAACAGTTTCGTGCTTTCGACATCGATGTCGATCGTTCCGAGCGAGATGGCGCCTGACGAGGAGCGATTGAAGGATGAGACGATCTTGGCGTCGGGCTGGACGCCGTCATTGGCGGCAGTGACTTGCGTCGACGTCACCGAAAGGAAATTCGAACCCGAAAAGGTGGCGGCATCGGCAAAGGACTTCATCTGTGCCTGGAGCGCGGTGATTTCCGTCTGCGTCTTTGCCTTGGCGGCGTCCGTCTGGCCGACGGTGGAAAGTAGCTTGGTCTTGATCTGGCCGATCGTCGTCAGGACATTGTTCATGCCGGTATAGGCGGTGTCGACCTTCGAGGCGCCGAGGCCAAGCGCATCCTGCACCGTCGACAGCGCCTGGTTGTCGGAGCGCATCGTCGTGGCGATCGACCAGTAGGCGGCGTTGTCGGCGGCCTCCGAGACCCTGTAGCCCGTCGAGATTCGGGACTGTGTCTGCTCAAGCGATTTGTTGGTGGCGTTGAGGCTTTGAAGTGCAGTCAACGCCGCAGCGTTTGTCATGATGCTCGCCAAGAAACTCGCTCCTTTTCCCAGGCCGGCTTCTCAAAAACCGGCGTTGCCCTCGCGAGCCGCTGGCCCGCCCCATCGATTGCCGTCGACCCGACCGGGCCGATTCGCCAATCCGTTGTAAGCTATGGTTAACCATGACTAGCGCGTTATGGTTAACGCCCTGTTAAAGGCGCGCTTTCGAGGGTTAAGGAATGAGGGTTGCGTGGGGCTGGAGCAAACGCAAAACGGGCCGCGCTTTTGGCGCGGCCCGTCTGACGATGTAGCCGTTTGAGAGCGATCAGCCGCGGAAGAGCGACAGGATCGACTGCGACGAACCGTTGGCGATCGACAGCGCCTGGACGCCCAGCTGCTGCTGAACCTGCAGAGCCTGGAGGCGGGTCGATTCCTTGTTCATGTCGGCATCGACGAGCTGGCCGACGCCGCGATCGATGGAGTCCATCAGGCTCGAGGTGAAGGTCTTCTGCAGGTCGATGGAGCTCTTGGCGGCGCCGAGCTTGGTGGCGGCGCCCGTCATGTCCTTGAGCGCGGCATCGACGACGGTCATCATCTGCTGGATCTGGGTGTCGCTGGCAGCAGTGGTGCCCGAGAAGATGGCCAGGCTGGCGACCGAATAGGTGTCGGTAGCCGCGGCGGCAGCGCCCAGGGTCGGCGCCGAAGCCGTGGCAACTTCCGCGCCGGTGGTGCCGAGGCGATTGGAGTCGAGGATACCCTTCGACACGGTCGCAGCGGTGCCGGCTTCATACAGCTTGATGCTTTCCACGTTGACGTCGATCGTCGAGATCGAAACCGCACCGGCGGAGCTGCGGTTGAAGGCCGAAACGATCTTGACGTCCGCGGCGGCGGTGGCCGTCGCGCCGCTGTTTACCGACAGCATGTTGGTGCCGGAGAAGGTGGCGCCATCGGCGTAGGCCTTCAACTGCTTCTGAAGAGCGGCGATTTCAACCTGGGTCTTTTCCTTGGAAGCATCCGTCTGGCCGTAAGATGCGGTCAGCTTCTGCTGGATCTGGTTGATGGTGGTGATCGCGCTGTCCATGCCGGTGTAGGCGGTGTCGACCTTGGAAGCGCCGAGGCCGAGCGCGTCCGAAACGGTGGACATGGCCTGGTTGTCGGAGCGCATCGTGGTGGCGATCGACCAGTAAGCGGCGTTGTCCGAAGCCTGGGAGACGCGATAGCCCGTCGAGATGCGGGCCTGGGTGGTGTCGAGGTTCTTCTGTGTGGCGTTCAAGCTCTGCAGCGCGGTCAGCGCCGAGGCATTGGTCATGATACTGGCCATGGCTACTCGTACCCTAATTTTACAGGTTTTTTTGACATACCGGTTTGTCCGGTATGACGGAGCGGCATCATGCCAATGACCGTTGCGTTTGGGTCACCCGCCATCTGCGAGCGACTATGGCGGCAAGTCCCTACCAAAGGACTAAATCGGACGGTTAATCGAAAATAATTCGGGAGAATTCGATCACGGCTCCCGCACCGCCCAACCCCTGTCGGGGATGGCGTCCTTCGCCAGTGCGCGACGGAAAAAGAATCAGGTGAAGGAGCGCACCAGGCTGCCGACGAGCAGGTTCCAGCCGTCGATCAGGACGAAGAACAGGATCTTGAAAGGCAGCGACACCACGGTGGGCGGCAGCATCATCATGCCCATCGCCATTGTGATGGTGGCGACGATCAGATCGATGACCAGGAATGGCAGCACGATCAGGAAGCCGATCTCGAATCCGCGGCGGATCTCGGAGATCATGAAGGCGGGCACCAGGATGCGCAGGTCGACCGTCTCCTTGGCAACGACCTGGCCGCGCTCGCGGGCGAGGTCGGCGAAGAGATCGAAATCCTTGTCGCGCACATTGTGCAGCATGAAGGTGCGGAACGGATCCGAGATCTTCTCGAAGGCCTCGGTCTGGCTGATCTGGTTGTCCATCAGCGGCTTGACGCCGGTGTTCCAGGCCTGATCGAAGGTCGGCGCCATGACATAGAAGGTCATGAACAGCGACAGCGAAATCAGGATGAGGTTCGCCGGCGTCGACTGCAGGCCGATGCCGGCGCGCAAGATTGAGAAGGCGATGACGAAACGGGTGAAGCTCGTCACCATGATCAGCAATCCCGGCGCCACCGACAGCACGGTCAGCAGGCCGAACATCTGGATGATGTAGCCGACGGTGGTGCCGTCGGCCTTGCCGATGCCGCCAAGGTCCAGCTGCTGCGCCGCCGCGACGGAGGTGGCGGCACCGATCAATGCGATAGCGAGAAGGAATTTTCTCATTCGAGCAGCAATGTCCTGATGAGAATTTGCTTGGCATGCCCCTGGCTGCGGATCGAGGCGCGTTCCTCGAGATCCGCCTTCAGGTGCTGGTAACCGCTGGCGCCCTCGATCTGATGCATCTTCAGCGTACGCACGAAGGCCAGAAGGTCCTGATGGATGTCCTCCGTCATCGTTGGCGGCTGCGGTGCATCGTAGACCACGGATACTTCCATCCTGATCCAGGTGTCGGAGGGCGAGGCCATGTTGGTGGTGATCGGCGCCAGCGCGACCAGCGTCGGTCCCGTGCCGGGTTCGCGCGCGGCGGCAGGCTCCGCGACCTTGCCTTCATTCTCGGGCGCAACCGGCACCGATGACGGTGCGCCGACACCCTTGAGATAGCCGCCCGACATCCAGCCCATGCCGATGGCGGCGGCCGTCACCACCAGCAGCATGGCGCCCTGGACCACAAGGGAAGGACCTTTGCGGGGCTGAACCTGTTCGATATTGGCCATGGCGTTTTGTTCTCCAATTCCTAGAACGGAAGAACCTGGTCGAGAACCTGCTGGCCATAGGCCGGCTGCTGAACCTCGCTTATGCGGCCGCGTCCGCCGTAGGAGATGCGCGCCTCGGCGATACGCTCATAGGGGATCGTGTTCTCGGCGCCGATATCGGCCGGCCGCACGATGCCGGCGATGGTCAGCACCCTGAGTTCATAGTTGACGCGCACTTCCTGCGAGCCGCTGATCATCAGATTGCCGTTGGGCAGGACGTCCGTAACGACAGCCGCGACGTTGAGCTCGAGCGTTTCCGATCGCTTTATCTCGCCATCGGCGGTCGTGTCCGTCTGGGAGTTGAGCGCTCCGGAGCCCTTGCCGGCGGTGCTGCCGACCTTGTCCCATTGCGCGCTGATGTCGAAACCGAGCTTGCGGTTGGCGGTGCGGCTTCTGTCGTTCTGGTTCTTGAAGTTGGCGCGGTCGTTGATCTTGATCTTGACGGTCAGGATGTCGCCTTGGGATAGCGCGCGGGGATCGGTGAACAGCCGGCTCTGCCGATCGTCCCACAGCGAGAACTTCTTCACCGGCTGCCGCGGCGTCTCGGGATATTTGTACATGGATCCGGCGCTGCCGCCGTCGATACCGGAGCCCACCGGCGACAGCGACGGTTCCTTGCCGACCTCCTTGAGGTTGGTTCCGCAGCCGGACAGTGCCGCGACCGCGCACAGGATGAACATTCTGCGGATCATGACGGATCTACCCTTCGGGCTGCGCTGGCCATGATTCCGGTGAGCGTCGCCGCCGCCTTCTGGTCCATTTCGTTGAGAATGACGCCGGCCTTGCGCGAATCGAGCTTCATCAGGATGGCCGCCGCCAGGTCGGCGTTGACCATTGCCAGCCGTTCGGCCGCCGCATCGGGTTTCATGCCGGCATAGATCTTGACGACGCCGTCCTCGGCCCGGGCGAGGAATACCTCGCGCCGCTTTAGCCAGGTCTCGTATTCGGCTTTCTTGGCGTCCAGCGCTTTCATGCGCTCGTCGATGCCGGCCTGGAGCTGCTTCAACTCCTCGGCCTGCAAGGCGTAGCGGCGGTCGCGCGCGGCGTCGGCGATGTTGGAACAGAAGCGCTCGATCTCGCTCTGGTCGGGCGCTTTCTCCCGCGCCAATTGCTGCGGTGCCACCGCGGGCTGCGCTCCTGGCAGAACCTGGCGAACAGTATCCTCACCATGTGCTCCGCCGGAAACGGACATGGCCGCTAGAGCCGCGGCCGCGAACAGGATTGCGCGAGGGCGGCGCCTTTCATGGGATGAGGGAGACGAGATCATCGGCATCGCCTATTGGAGAACCAGATCGGCTTGCAGGGCGCCGGCCGACTTGATGCCTTGCAGGATGGCAATGATGCCATCCGGCTTGACGCCGAGGCGGTTGAGGCCGGAAACGAGGGTTTGCAGGTCGGGGCCGTCAAGCACGGCGACGCGGGCGTTGGGCCGGCTGACGTCGATGGCGGTGAACGGCTCGACGGCGGTCTCACCCTTGGAGAAGGGTTCGGGCTGCACGACGCGCGGCGCTTCGGTGATGCGCACCGTCAGCGTGCCATGGCTGATGGCGACGCGAGAGATCTTGACGTCGTTGCCGATGACGATGGTGCCGGTGCGCTCGTCGATGACGACGCGGGCCGGCGTGTCGGATTCGACCACCAGATTCTCGATCTCGGCATAGAAGCGGGCCGCCGAAACGCTCTTCGGCCGTCTGATCTGGACGGTACGGGAATCGCGCTCGGCCGCCACGCGCATGCCGAAGCGCTGGCTGGTGTAGTCGTTGATCGCGTCGGCGATGCGGATGGCGGTCGAAAAATCGGGGTTGCGCAATTGCAGCGTCAGCGTCGACTGGTCGTCGAATTCGGCTTTCACCTCCCGCTCGACGATGGCGCCGTTCGGCACCCGGCCGGCGGTCGGCACGCCTTGCGTCACTTGCTCGGCCTGACCCTGGGCGGTGAAACCCGAAACGATCACCGCGCCCTGGCCGACGGCGTAGATCTCGCCATCCGCCGCTTTCAGTGGTGTCATGATCAGCGTGCCGCCGGTAAGCGAGGTGGCGTCGCCCATCGAAGAGACGTCGATGTCGATGCGGGCGCCCGACTGCACATAGGGCGGCATGTTGGCGGTGACGATGACGGCGGCGACGTTCTTGGCGCGCGCGCTGCCACCTTCGGTGGCGATACCGAGATTTTCGAGCATGGCGCGGATAGACTGCTCGGTGAACGGCGAATTGCGCAGGCTGTCGCCGGACCCGGCGAGCCCGATGACGAGGCCGTAGCCGACCAGCTGGTTGTCGCGCGAACTCTGCAGCTGGGCGATGTCCTTGATGCGCGAGGCGACCTGGCCGGGCGGCAGCGAGCTTGGCCCGGGCGAGACGCGGAACATGCGGGTGGTGGTCGCCGGATTATATTCCGGATCGTCGTAGACGCCGCCATTCTTGGCGGCGAGATCGCGCTTGGCCTTGGGTGTCAGGCCGTCGGCGAGCGCCGGCTGCAGGCCCAGCGCGGCCGCGAGCAGAAGGGCAAGCGGGCGCATCATGAAGCGCTGACCTGGATGGTTCCGTCGGCCATCACCGTGCCGGAGAGGATCTTGCCGCTGTCGCTGTTGCGAACCTTGATGAGGTCGCCGGCCGAACCAGGCTGCAACGTTACGGCGGTTGCGGTGATCGTCAGTCCGCCTGCGACAAAGAAGACCTGCACCGCGGCACCCTGTTCGACCAGCCAGGCCTCGCGGATAGCGGCGGTCGGGATGTAGCGGCCGGGCAGCAGCGTGCGCTTGGCGATCTTGCCCTGAAGCTCCTCGGTGCGGGTCGCCATCGCTTCGGGCTTGTGCTTGCCCGGGATCAGCGTCACCTGCTTCAGGGCGGCAAGCTCGATCGTTTCGCCGGGATAGATGACCCGGTTGGGGATCAGCACGACCTCGCCGGCAGTCTGATTGCTGGCGATCTGCGTCGCCGATTGATTTGCCGACTGATTTGCCGATTCCTGGGCGAAAGCCGGCATGCCGCCGGCTACCAGCGCAAGGATCAGCGCGGTGCGGCGGAATGCGGAGCAGGAGATCGGCATGACCATCATCCGTTACCTGATGTTCTTGGAGACGACCGAGGCCATGTCGTCGGCGGCCTGGATCACCTTGGAGTTCATCTCATAGGCGCGCTGCGCCGAGATCAGCTCGGTGATTTCCTTGACAGGGTCGACGTTGGAAGCCTCGAGATAGCCCTGCTGGATGGTGGCGAAGCCGGGGTCGCCGGGCACGCCGACATTGGCCGGGCCGGAGGCCGTCGTTTCCTGGAACAGATTGTCGCCGAGCGGTGCGAGGCCGGCCTCGTTGGCGAAGTTGACGATCTGGAGCTGGCCGAGATTCTGCAGGTCGGTCTGGCCGTCGATGCGGGCAAAGACCTGACCGGTCTTGTTGACGATGACCTCGACGGCGTCGACCGGCACGGTGATGGCCGGAATGACACTGGCGCCATCCACCGTCACCAGCTGGCCGGTGGCGTTGGTGTTGAAGGCCCCGGCGCGGGTGTAGAGCGTGCCGCCATCGGCGCCCTCGATCTGGAACCAGCCCCTGCCGGTCAGCGCCATGTCGAAACTGTTGCCGGTGCTGGTCAGTTCGCCCTGTGTATGCACGTTGCGCACGGCCGTCGTCTTGACGCCGAGGCCGATCGAGACGCCCTCCGGCACCAGCGAGGCGTTGGAGCGGTTGGGCACGCCCTGCGTGCGGTCGACCTGATAGAGCAGGTCGGAGAATTCGGCGCGGGCACGCTTGTAGCCGGTGGTGTTGATGTTGGCGATGTTGTTGGCGATGACTTCCAGGTTCGTCTGCTGGGCATTCATGCCGGTGGCGGCGATGGCGAGTGCTTTCATGACCTACTCCTCAGATGCCCATGCGACTGACTTCGAGATAGGCCGAAACGACCTTGTCGCGGATGGCGACGGCGGTCTGAAGTGCCTGCTGGGCGCTCATCACGGCATCGACGACCTGACGGGTATCGGCATCGCCCTTGAGCGCCTGCAGCGACACCTGCTCGGCATTCTGCAGCGTGTTGACGGTCTTGGACGCCGCCTGGCTCACCGCTTCCGCGAAGGAGGTGCCAAGGTTGCCGGCCGTGGCCGGCGCGACACCGCCCTGAAGCAGGTCCGTCGCCGTGTCGCCCAGTCCGGGCTTCAGGTTAAGCGCACCGATGCCATTCACGATCATTGGTTCCTCATCAGGTCGATGGTCATTGAAATGAGGTCCCGCGCCTGCTTCACGACTTGCAGGTTGGCCTCGTAGGAGCGGTTGGCCTCGGTCATGTCGGCCATTTCGATCAGCACGTTGACATTGGGCATCTTGACGTAGCCCTTCTCGTCGGCGGCCTCGTTGCCGGGCTGGAATTCAATGGGAAAATTACTCGGATCGCGATCGATCGAGTTCACTTCAACCGTCGAGCTGCCGGACGCCCGGTCGAGTTCGGAGACGAAGCTGATGGTCTTGCGGCGATAGGGGTCGGCGCCGGGCGTGGTGCCGGTCGACTGGGCATTGGCGAGGTTTTCCGAAACCACGCGCAGGCGCTCGGACTGGGCGCCGAGGCCGGATGCTGCGACTTTCAGGGCTGCGGTCAGCGCGTCCATGATCAGCTCTTCACCGCCATCATCATCATCGAGTGGAAGGCCTTGACGATCGCCGTGTTGAGTTCGAAGGAGCGGCGTACTTCGCCGGCCTTGAGAAGCTGGTCTTCAAGCACGACGGTGTTCTTGGACGGCATGACCACGCCGTCATCTTCCTGCGGCTTGATGGTGAAGCCGGCATTGGTCGCCGCGCTGCCGAGATGGCCGGCCTCGGTGGCCTGCAGCGACACCGCGGTACGGTCGAGCACCTTCTCGAAGGGTTCGACATCGTTTGCCGTGTAGCCCGGCGTGTTGGCGTTGGCGATGTTGCCGGCGATCGCCGACTGGCGCACGGAAAGCCACTGCGCTTGCTTGGCGGCGAGATCGAAAAGGGAAACAGGCTCCATGGGAATCTCCGGGCATGTGCCCAAAGACTAGGCCGCCAGTCTTGCGCGGACCTTGCGGACAGCGGCTAGTGCATGACGCCGAAAAGCGTGAGCCGGTTTTCGGTCGACATCATGCCCTCTCTCCTTGATCCAGGGCAGGGCACAACCGCGACGGCCTTACCGGGAAAGCGGGATCACCTGGTTGGTGCTGGTCAGCATGACCCATTTGCCGTTGCGCTGCTCGATCGACGAGACCGTGCTCGAGTCCGGCAGCGTCGAGCCGCGCTGAACCATCCACAGGCCGGTATCGTCCTCGATCATGGCGCGACCGTTGGCGACATGAACCATGCGGAATTTCGCGACATCGGCGGGGAAGGGCTGGTCGCCGGGCGGCTGTGCCGGCGTGGCGTCATCCGGCACCGTTCCGGTGGCGAACAGGTCGATGCTGGTGTTGGGAACATCCCTGGTCGTCAGCGGCGCGCTGCGCTCGGCGACCACGCCGCCGCCCTCGCGTCCCGAATTGGTGCCGGTGCCGCCAAACTTGATCGCCTGAACGCCGAATTGGTCCTGGTTGAAGAAGATATACCAGGGAAACAGGGCGCAGATCAGGCCGAGCGTGACGCCGAGCGCGGCGATGACGAAGTCGCTTCGCCGGTCTGCCTTCCTGGCCAATTTCGGAAATTGCGGCTTTGGCGGTTGCGGCCATTCGGTGACGGGAAACAGGCCGTCGATCAACGATTCGCGGCTTGCCTGCGTCGCCTCGGCAGCCTCGACGCGGGGAACCACATGCATGGCGGGCACGGCAGTCTGAGTAAGAACAGGCTGGGATCTGGGGAGATCCGGCTCTGATCTGGGTACAGCCGGCTTGGCTCTGGGCAGAGCGGGTTTGGCGGCCCTGGCCAGCACAGCCGCGGTCTTGGCGGCTATGGCGCTGGCGGCCTTTGCCTTGGCGCTTCTCTCTTCCTCGGCCCGCGCTTCCTCGGCTGCCTTCGCCTCGGCAAGCATCTCGCTCAGGATGCGCTCGGTATACTGGCGTTCAGTCTCCTGGTTCGGCATTCAGCTTTCCCTTGAGATGGCGGGCAAGATCGGAGAACGGATCGGCCGAAGGGCGGTCCCTGGGCGATTGCGTCAGCGCCTCGTAGATCAGTGGCACCTGGCGCACGGCGATGTCGAGCTCGGCGTCGGCGCCGCCCTGATACGCGCCGAGCAGGCGAATGTCGCGCGTGTCCTCGAAGCGGGCGATCATCGATTTCAGCCGCGTCACCAAGGCGCGCTGTTCGACGCTCCAGGCCTTGCCGGCCAGGCGCGATATGGACGACAGCGGATTGACCGGTGGATAGCGACCCTGTTCGGCGATCGCACGGTCGAGAACGACATGGCCGTCGAGGATGCCGCGCACGGAATCGGCGACCGGATCGTTGTGGTCATCGCCGTCGACCAGCACGGAAATGATGGCGGTGATCGAGCCCTTGCCTTCCGCGCCAGGCCCGGCGCGCTCGAGCAGCTTGGGCAGTTCGGTGAAAACCGATGCGGGATAGCCGCGCGCGACCGGGGGCTCGCCGGTGCCTGTCGCCACCTCGCGCAAGGCATGGGCAAAGCGGGTGATCGAATCCAACACCAGGAGCACGCGATGGCCTTGGTCGCGAAAGTGCTCGGCGACCCGCATGGCTGTGTCGGGCGCGCGCCGGCGCATCATGGCGCTCTCGTCACTGGTGGCGACGACGGCCACGGTCTTGGCCATGCTGTCGCCGATCGTGTCCTCGAGGAATTCGCGGACTTCGCGGCCGCGTTCGCCGATCAGCGCGACGACGACGGTGTCGAACGCGTCGGCGCCGGCGAGCATGGCGAGCAGCGTCGACTTGCCGACGCCCGAGCCCGCGAAGACACCCATGCGCTGGCCGAAGCAGAGCGGCGTGAATATGTCGATGACCTTGACGCCGGTCATGAAGGCGGTGCCAACGCGTTGCCGTGCCATGGCACCGGGCGTGGTGCCGCCCGACATGTCGTCGCCCCTGATCAGCGGCGGGCCACCATCGATCGCCCTGGTGAGCGCGTCGATGGCACGTCCGCGCCATGAGGCGTGCGGCGCCACCGCGAGCGGACCCCTGCGAAACACGGCATCGCCGATACCGGCATCGGCGCTGCGTTCGAAGGGAGCGATGACGACCTCGTCGCGGCTGATCTTGACGATCTCGCCGCGGCGCGTGCCGGCCTGGCCGCGCTGCTCGACGATGTCGCCCAGCCTGGCGAAATCCGAAAGGCCGCGCACCTTGTAATGCGTGGGCGTGACTTCGGTGACCAGACCGCCACGCTTGACCAGCCCATCGGCGCTGCTGAAGCGGCGCCATACCCGCTCCAACGCGGCAAGCCGATCTTCCGGCGCCGGCTGGAGCTGAATTTCGGGTGCGCGGATGGAGGACTGGCCGAGCGGCATGCTACGACTTCGAGCCGAGCGTCTTGATCGCCTCGTCGGTGGAGGAATCCGTCTGCCGCATCAGGGCGGCGGTGTTCTCGAAGGCACGCTGGACCATGATCAGGCGGGTCATCTCCATCACCGGATTGACGTTGGATTCCTCGACGAACCCCTGGGCGATGCCGACATCGGAGCGATCGGTGACGGGATCGGGAGTGCGCGAAGGCACGATGCCTGAATTGCCGTAGCGCACGAAATTCTCGCCCGGGTCGAAGTTGTAGAGGCCGATCGAGCCGACTAGCTGGTCATTCTGGCGCAGCGAGCCGTCGGCGCCGGCCTTGGGCGGGCCGTTGCGAGGGTCGAGCTGGATCGGCGCGCCGCCGGCGTCGAGCACCGGATGGCCTTCGATCGACATCAGCTCGCCATTCTCGTTCATCGAGAAGCGGCCGTCGCGGGTCATGACGGTGCCGGCCGGCGTGTCGATGGCGAACCAGGCGTCGCCCTGGATGGCGAAATCGAATGGATTGCCGGTCTCGGTCAGGGATCCGTGGGCACCGGAAAGATAGGTCTTGCCGGACGAGGCGAAGGATACCGATTTCTGCCCGGTGCCCGACACAACGTCCTCGAATTTCACGCCGGTGGCGCGGAAGCCCACGGTGTTGGCGTTGGCGACATTGTCGGCGATCGTGTCGAGCCGGCGCTCGAGCGCCATCTGCGCAGAAAGGGCGACGTAGAGACTGTCTTGCATGGTCAGAACTTCAACTTCTGCATGGCCATCATCAGGTCGGTGGAGATGCCCGACGTGACTGGCTTGGCAAAGAGCACGCTGATGGACGACACCGCGGTCGAGGTCGGGTTGTTGATCTCGTACATGCTGGTGAAGCGCGTCAGGAACTTGCTGAGCTTCGCGGGATCGGTGAAATCAGTGAGGTTGAGCTTCTGCTCGAACAACTGCGCCTGCTTGTCGATGTCGGCGGTGGCGAAGGAATCGGGCAGGCCCAGCGCGGTTCGAACGACGCTGGCGAGCGCCGTGTCGGCCAGCACGTCGTACCAGCTGGTGATGTCGGGCGCCTTGCGCTGGAAATAGAGCGCCAGCCGCACGCCCTCATTGGTCTTGCCGGCATCCTCCTCCAGCGTCTGGCGCATGTATTTGTCGACGGTCGGCTGTTGCGCCGCATTGATGGTGGTGGCGTTCTCGCCGTACTGCTCGAAATTGAAGGCCGAGGCCAGTGCCGCGTAGGCCGGATCCGTCTGCTTGTTGGCGACGCTGTCGGGGTCGCGCACGCCACCCTGCAGGACCTGTTTGATGAGGTCCTTGTCCTCGGTCGCCGAATCGAGACCGAACGCCGCCAGTGCATAGGTGTAGAGCCGGTCGTTCGACATCAGGTCGTCGATGGACTTCACCTTGGTGATGTTGGCGAGATAATACGTCGTCTCGCCCCTCACATAGTCTGAATTCGGATCGACGCCGGCGATCTGAGCCTGCGTGGCGTAGTTCTTTGTCACCAGCTGCTGCGCCTTGTTGTAGATGGTGGCGTCGGCGCCGTTGGCGGCGAAATTGAAGGCGCTGACGAACTGGGCATAGCGCTTGTCGGTCAGCTTGTTGGCGAAACTGTTGGGGTCGGTGACACCTTCCTTGAGCGCCTTGACCATGAAGGCCTTGGCGTAGTCCATGTTCTCCAGCCCGTAGGCCTTCATGGCATATTTGAACAGCCGGTCATTGTTGACGAAATCGTCGATCGATTTCACCTTGGTGATGTTGGCGAGATAATATTTGGTGTCGCGATCAACCGTCGGCTGTTGCTCGATGCGGTCGATAGACTTGTTGATGTCCTTGGTGATCAACTGGTAGCTGGTAAAGGTATTGAGCAAGAACGTGCCTCCGGCCGAAGCTATGCCGGCACAATAGCCGCACTTCCTTGCGCGAAACTGAATCGCCCTGACATTCGGTTCCACGGCAGCTCGGATTCAAGCCTCACACAAGGCACGGGGACTATCCCTTGCACCTGGTGTGAAATGCGGAAGGACCTGCCGTGGGCATTCTGATCGGACTTGTGGTGACGCTCGGCTGCGTCCTCGGCGGCTTCATGGCCATGGGCGGGCATCTGCACGTGCTGGTCCAGCCCTGGGAGGCCGTGGTCATCTGCGGCGCTGCGTTGGGCACCTTCCTGGTCGCCAATCCGATGAAGACGGTCAAGGATACCGGCAAGGGCATTCTGGAAGCCTTCAAGCAGGCGGTGCCGAAGGAACAGGATTATCTGGAAACGCTCGGCGTGCTGCACAGCCTGATGCGCGAACTGCGCTCGAAGTCGCGCAGCGAGGTCGAGGCGCATATCGACAATCCGGAAGAATCAGCCATCTTCCAGGCCTTTCCGACGGTGCTCAAGAATCACGATCTGATGGCCTTCATCTGCGACTACTGCCGCATCATCATCATCGGCAATGCCCGCTCGCACGAGATCGAGGCGCTGATGGATGAAGAAATCCAGACCATCAAGAGCGACAAGATGAAGGCCTATCACGCGCTGGTCGCGGTCGGCGACGGCCTGCCGGCGCTGGGCATCGTCGCCGCGGTGCTGGGCGTGGTCAAGGCGATGGGCGCGCTCGACCAGTCGCCGGAAATCCTCGGCGGCCTGATCGGCGCCGCGCTGGTCGGCACCTTCCTCGGCATCTTCCTGTCCTATGCCGTGGTCGGGCCCGTGGCCACCAAGATCAAGACGGTGCGCGAGAAGAAGAACCGCCTCTACATCATCGTCAAGCAGACGCTGCTCGCCTACATGAACGGCGCGCTGCCGCAGGTGGCGATCGAGTTCGGCCGCAAGACCATCTCATCCTATGAACGGCCGACGATCGATGCCGTCGAGCAGAGCACGATGAACACCGCTTCCGCCGAGAAGAAGGCCGCCTGAGCGATGCGCGACAGCTTGGTACCAGCACTGTCATGACCAGTCCGGGCAGCCCCTCGGAGGTCCGCTCGCTGATCATCGAGCGCCTGGTCGGCGACAGCGGCGAGGCGGGCCAGGTCATCGGCACCGGCCGCGGCATGGCCGAGCGCGCCGCGCCGCTGCTGCAGAAGAGCCTGACCAGTGAGCTTGGCGTCCCGGTCACCATCGATCTCAGGGCCGTCGAGGTGAGCCGCGTCTCGGAGGCACGATCGCGCGCTGGCGATACCTTCGCCATGACTGTCGTCGCGTCGTCCATGTCCTCCGATGCCATGACCCTGGTGATCGATGCACCGGCGATCGCGATCGCGGTCTGCAC
Source organism: Mesorhizobium sp. GW821-FHT04C10 (assembly GCF_059420305.1). NCBI lineage: Bacteria > Pseudomonadati > Pseudomonadota > Alphaproteobacteria > Hyphomicrobiales > Phyllobacteriaceae > Mesorhizobium > Mesorhizobium sp. GW821-FHT04C10. The sequence continues at coordinate 2,360,529 of NZ_JBWKTL010000001.1, forward strand.
GCTGTTCGGCGGCGACCCGGAGATGCCGGCATCGCCGATAGAGCGCGATCTGTCGCAGATCGAGATCGATGTCTCTACCATGGTGTTCCAGCAGGTCGCGCAAGCCCTCAACGGATCGGGACGGCGCTCGCTCGACCTGCGCCTTCCCGTGCCGCGGGCGGCGTCGGGCACCGAGGCGAAGCGGCACGTGCTGCGCGACGGCGCGGCGGTCCGCATCGTCTTTGGTATCTCGACACCGGTGGACAGCGGCACCGTCACGGTGACGATGCCGCAGCGTGTCGTTCTGGCCAGCCGCGATAGCGCTGCCGCCGGCGGCGAGGACGACCAGAGCGCGAGCTGGCGCCAGCGCTTTTCGGAAGAGGTGATGCGCTCCACCGTGGAGCTCGAGGCCACCATGCCGCTGGCCCGCCTGACACTCGGCGACCTCGCCGATTTCGAAATCGGCCAGGTCATCGAATTCGAGGAAACGGCGCAGTCGCGGGCACGCCTCGGCGCGCGCGGCAAGACGTTGTTCGTGTGCGAGTTCGGCAAGCTGGGGCAAAATTACACCGTCCGGATCAAGCATCCCTACGATGCCGGTCAGGACTTTATCGATGGGCTGATGCCGGCTTCCGCCGGGCGTGCCTGAGCATTTGGAGACGACGCATGGCCAAGACCAAGGTGGAAGCCGCCCTCGATCAACCAGACGACCAGCCCGACGAGCAGCTCGACCGTGCCATTGAGGAGTTGCGCGGCGTCCTGCATGAAGAAGAGCAACGTCCGGACGCGGCGTTCAGGGCCGCTTCATCGGCCAATTCGAACGTGATCATGAACATCCCGGTCGATGTCCAGATCATCCTCGGCAGCACCGAGATGCCGGTCTCCGACCTGATGGCGCTGCAGAAGGGCTCGACGGTGGCGCTCAACCGCCGCATCGGCGAGCCAGTCGACGTCGTGGTCAATGGCCGCAAGATCGCGCGCGGCGAGATCACGGTGCTCGAAAGCGATCCGTCGCGCTTCGGCATCAGGCTGACTGAAATCATCGCCGGCACGAAGGGCGCCTAGACATGGCTGGTGGGGCTTGCCGGTTGCAGCGGAGGCGAGAGGCAGCATGACACCGCTGACGACCTTGACGCGCGCGCAGAAGGCCGCCGCCATATTGGTGGCGATGGGCAAGCCATCCGCCAGCCGCCTGTTGAAATTCTTCAAGCAGGAAGAGTTGAAGGCGCTGATCGAGGGCGCTCGGCTATTGAGAACCATTCCGCAAAGCGATCTCGAGCGCATCGTCGCAGAATTCGAGGCCGAATTCACCGAGGGTGCCGGCCTGCTCGATTCCGCCGACAGGATGGACACCATCCTCAACGAATCCCTGTCGCCCGAAGAGATGAACGCGATCATGGGCAACAAGAAACCGGAGGCGGCGCCGGAAGGGCCACCGCCGATCTGGCCGGATCTTGAAAAGCTCGAACCCTCGCGGCTCGGCTCCTTCCTCGCCGGCGAACATCCGCAGACGGCGGCCATGGTGTTGTCGAAGCTGGCGCCGCAAGCGGCGGCGAGCGTGCTTTTGACACTGACGAAGCCGATGCGCGGCGAAATCATCAAGCGCATGGTGACGATGGCCAACGTTCCGGACGCCGCCGCCAGGATCGTCGAGAACCGGCTGCGCGCCAGCGTGCTGGCGGAAACCTCGACCAAGGACACGTCGGCGGGACAAGCGCGCGTCGCCAGCGTGCTCAACGAGCTGGACAAGCCGCTGCTCGAGGAGGTCATGCAGGATCTGGAGGCCGCCGGCACGCCCGATCTCGACGGTGTGCGGGCAAGGCTTTTCGCTTTCGACGACCTGCCATTGCTCACGCAGAAGGCGCGCGTGCTGCTGTTCGACGGACTGTCGACCGAGCTCGTCACGCTGGCGCTGCGCGGCACCTCGGCGGCACTCGCCGAAGCGGTCCTGTCGGCCATCGGCGCACGGTCGCGACGCATGATCGAGGCCGAACTCGGACAGGGTTCGGAGGGGGTACCCCTCGCCGATATCATGGCGGCGCGCAAGACGATCGTGTCGACGACGATCCGGCTGTCGCGCGAAGGCGCATTCGAGCTTCCGTCGACGCAGAACGCCGCCTAGAGCCGGATGATTTCAGGTCGAATCGACCTGAAGTCGGAATCTGCCTCTAAATCAAAGGATTAGAGCATGATGTCATCCGAAAACCGCTCCACACTTTTCGGCACCATGCTCTAAATTATGTCCGACGCGACCGACAAGGACTCGAAAACCGAAGAGGCGACGGAGAAGAAGATCCGCGACACCATCGAACAGGGCAAGCTGCCCCATTCGAGGGAAACCGCGATCCTGGCCTCCTTCGTCGCCATACTGGTGTTCACCGTCTTCTATGCCAAGGACGCGGTCATCAATCTCGGCATGTTCCTGTCGATGTTCCTCGAGAAGCCCGAAGCCTGGCCGATGGACACCGAGACCGATGTCATCGAGCTCTACAAGATTGTCATGCTGGAAGTGGGCCGCGCGATCGTCAGCCTGCTGGTGCTTCTGACCGTCGCCGGCATCGGCGCCTCGGTGCTCCAGAACATGCCGCAATTCGTCGGCGAGCGAATCAGGCCGCAGCTTTCGCGCATTTCGATCACCAAGGGCTGGAACCGGATGTTCGGTGCCCAGGGCTGGGTCGAGTTCCTGAAATCCCTGGCAAAGGTCGGTTTCGCCATCGCCGTGCTCACCTTCACGCTGTCGGAGGATCACCGCAAGCTGCTCGCCGGGATGATCACCAATCCAGTCGCCTTCGGTCTCGTCATCCGCGGCATCGCGGTCGACATACTGGTGGCGATCGTCTTCGTCATGGGGCTGATCGCGGCAATCGACATCGTTTGGTCGCGCTTCCACTGGAGGCAGGACCTGCGCATGAGCAAGCAGGAGGTCAAGGACGAGTTCAAACAGTCCGAGGGCGATCCGATCGTCAAGTCCCGGCTGCGTTCGCTGGCGCGTGACCGCGCGCGCAAGCGGATGATGACGGCGGTGCCGCGCGCGACGCTGATCATCGCCAACCCGACCCACTTCTCGATCGCCCTGAAATATGTGCGCGACGAGGATGCGGCGCCGCTCGTGGTTGCCAAGGGGCAGGATCTGGTGGCGCTGAAAATCCGCGAGATCGCGAAGGAGCACAACATTCCGATCTTCGAGGACGTGGCGCTCGCCCGCTCCATGTACAAGCAAGTTTCGGTCGATAATGTGATCCCGTCGCAATTCTACCAGGCCGTCGCCGAACTGGTGCGGATCGTCTACTCGAAAAAGGCTGAGCGCAGACAGATTTCATGAATCGCCAACCGCACGCAAAATCCCGCGAGATCATCGTCGCCAACGCCATCGAACAGGTGGTTGGCGAATTGCGGCTGATCGATGTCGCCGACTATATCGCCTTCATCCGGCTGGAGCATTTCGCGTGCCTGTCGGACCTGGTCGATTCAGCGGTGGAGCTGTTCTTCATGCCCGGCACGCTCAGGCTCGGCCACGGCGGCGAGGCGCATGTCGACTGGAGCGGCAGCCCGCGCATCGTGCTCGATCTGGAGTTGCGGCCACCCGGGGTGACCGTCTATTTCCAGCTGACGCTGAGCGAGGCCGGTAACTCGGTCGTGGTCAATTACGTGTCGTTCGAAAAGCCTGGCGAGGATCCCGAGCACAATACGGCGCTGCTGGAAGCGGTGATCGAAGAGGCCCGTATCCGCAAGGTGGAGCCCATGGCTTTCTGAGGTCTGTCGTGGGTCCGGCGAGACCGGCCTGCAAAAGGGCTCCCCGTGTTTCGGGTGCTCACATACCTGAACCTACGCTCCGCTCCGGCTCTCGTTATCCACCGGTTTGGTCGTTTCGCGCCGGTCTTCGATCGCGGCTCGGCCGGGTCTCAATCTCAACAGACGTTGAGCGCCTCATCGTTTCATTATTCGATCAGACCGAGCCGCAGCGCCTTGGCGACCGCCTGGTTGCGGTTGACGGCGTTGAGCTTCTGGGTCGACTGGGTCAGATACTGATTGGCTGTGTGCACGGACAGCTTCAGGAGCCGCGCGATCTCCTCGCTGGTGTTGCCGTTGGCGGTCAGCTTCAGGCACTCCAACTCGCGCTTGGAGATGGCACGCATCCTGCCGGTATCACCTGGACGGATGCGGGCGACCGCGGCGAACAGGGAAAAGCAGCGGGCGTGGATTTCGTAGAGTGCATCCTGCGGCAGCGCGATCTCCGACCCCAGGAAGACGACAAGGCCGCACTGACCGCGATCGGCATGGACGGGAAAGGCGATGCCGCTGGTGCCGGGCGCCAGCGGCGCCATCTGCTCGGTCCAGGCGAGGTTGCCGAACGTCTCGGTCATCGCGGCGAGCCCGTCATCCGTCCACCAGCGTGGCTCCGTCGAGTTGTGAGCGTGGCGCACGATCTCCTCGCCATTGGCGCCCGAGATAAACTTCGTCGCCACGGCGATGCCGGGATAGTCGGAATCGAAACACGGAACCAGCCGTGCGCGTTCCGGCGACGGGCTGACGAAGAACAGGCCGAAGGCCGAGGCGTTGATATCGACCGCGATCCACCGGCAGCGGCGCACGGCATCGGGAATGGTGACCGCGTGATGTGTTTCGGAGCCGAGCGAGAAGGCGCCGAAGGGGCTGCGCTGATCGTTGAAGATCGCCTCCGCGGCGTCCTTGATGTCGGCCTGTTTCAAATGATGCCACTCCTGATCGCCGTGGCGATGGCCATCGCACGGTTGCTGGCAGCGAATTTCTGGATGGCGTGGGTGATGTAGCTGTTGACGGTGTTGGAGGAGACGCCAAGGATGACCGCCACTTCATCGGTGGTCTTGCCTTCCGAAACCCAGAACAGGCATTCGCGCTCACGATCCGAGAGCGGATCCTGCATGGCCGCGGCGGCGATCAGCTGCGGAATGTGCGAGAGCGCGTAGCAGCATTTCAATTGCGCCTTCATCAGCGCCGGCTGGTCGATCTGGCCTGATGTCGCCGCTGAGAACAGAGCAAACAGGCGCTGGCGGCCGACATTCAGCCTGAGCGAATAGATCTCGGCATGGCCGAGCACGTCGAGGAGACGGGCCTCTTCGCCGGAAACCAGCCCGTCGACGTCGGGCGCCTGTGCCGCCACCAGCGGTCTGGGCCGGATGCCGGGCGCGACGGTAAGCGCGCCTTGGGCAAGGCCGGCGATCAGCCGCTTGCCGATCAGTTCAATGGCGTCGAAGATCCAGTTGGAGGAGACGATGCGCGCGTCGTTGCGGTCCTGGTCATGGACGATGGCAACCAGCATGTAGCTGTCGGCGCCGATCTCGGCGGTCAGCTCCATGAAGAAGCTGGTCAGATCACCGCGCGACGCCAGGCGCGAGCCCAATGTGTCGGATTGAAGAGGCGCGGCGGGACTGCTCATTTGTTGCTTTTGGCCGGAATCGTTTCTGATGCCCGGATGCTGGAGAGCCAGCCGCCGAACCCGAAAACGCGTTACTTTTACGAGACACACACGAGGCGCGGGGCCGCGCCCAACCAGACGGAATCCATTCAGGGAACGCGAAGCCGTCCGCGTCTGGCGCCGGAAGATTCCGGAACGTGAGACTTTGGGTGGTCGCCGCGCCCCCCGAGGACCGGCTGATTCGGGTCTAATCTACCCGTAGATGAATCTGACATCAAACGCGATTTGACAAAATCGAATCCGATGGACTCAGGCGCGACTCAGGGGACCATTTTCGCGGCCTTCGAGGGCGTGAAAATACCGGGACTGCGCAAGCCGCCCATATCGGCGACCGGCAGGTTGCGATAGATTCGCGAGCGCCGAAGGGGTGGGCACCTCCGGCAATCGAGTTCGTGAGCTGCAGGACGGATACGGTTGTGTCCGCAGCCGTGGCACGCGGGCTCCTGGCATCTTTTGTTTCGGGGGAAACGATGAGCGATTCATTTCGGGAAGTCACATCCGTCTCGTGGTTCGGGCGGATCAAGCGGGCGGTTGGCGGGGTCATCTTCGGTCTGCTGCTGATCGTGCTGATGGTGATCGGGCTGTTCTGGAACGAGGGCCGCGCGGTGCAAACGGCGCGTTCGCTGGCCGAAGGGGCGGGCGCCGTGGTCTCGATCAACGCCGACAGCGTCGATGCCGGCAATGACGGAAAGCTGGTGCATGTCAGCGGGCCGGTGACCGCGGATAGCGGCCTGTCCGATCCGGATTTCGGGATCGCAGCGCAAGGGCTGCGTCTGTCGCGCAACGTCGAGATGTACCAGTGGAAGGAAGAGTCCAAATCCGAGACCACCAAGAAGCTTGGCGGCGGCGAGGAGACGGAGACCACCTACAGCTATTCGAAGGTCTGGGACGACAGCCAGATCGACTCGTCGGATTTCAAGAAGCCGGACGGCCATCAGAATCCGCCAATGGCGATCCACAGCCGTGCCTTCCAGATTCCACAAGGCAAGCTTGTCGCCTTTGATCTGGACACGCCGGTGCTGGATCGCATCGACGGCGACAAGGCCTATTCGCTGTCGGCCAGTCAGTCGGCGGCGATCAAGGCCGCCTATACCGGGACGAAGCCGCTCAGCATCGTTGATGGCAAGATCTATCTCGGCAGCGACAACACAACGCCCGCGCTAGGCGACTACCGCATCGGCTACGAACTGGCGCCGCTCGGCGTCGTCAGCATTGTGGCGCGCCAGGCCGGCAGCCGGTTCGAACCATACCAGACGCAAGCCGGCGATGCGCTGCTGATGGTCGATACCGGCCAGGTGCCGGCCGACAAGATGTTCGCCGACGCGGTGAGCGCCAACACGCTGATCACCTGGCTGCTGCGCGCCGCCGGCCTGCTGTTGTTGACGATCGGTTTCGCGCTCTTCCTCAGCCCGATCGGCGTGATCCTCGACGTCATCCCGCTCCTCGGCAGCATGGCGCGGATGGGAACCGGCATCATCGCCTCCTTCCTGGCGATCCTGGTCGGCACGACGACGATTGCGATTGCCTGGTTCTGGTATCGGCCGGTTCTGGCCGCGGGCATATTGGCGGCCGGTATCATAGTTGCGGCGGCGGTCTATTATCTCGGCCGTTCACGCAAGGCTGCCGCACCCATGGGGACACCGAGCGCCGGCGCCGCGACGTAGCTGGCGAAAAGAAAAGGGCTGATATGCCGCCCTTTTCTTGCCTGTTGTTATCCGCTCCGGGTTTGCAGGCTTACCGATCCTCGAAACCGGTCAACACGCCGACGGCATTGATGCCGATCTCCTCGACGGCGTAGCCGCCTTCCTGGACGAACAGCGTCGGCAGGCCAAGCTTGGCGATGCGGCGGCCGATCTTGGGATAGTCCGCGCTCTTCAGCTTGAACTGGCTGATCGGGTCCTTCTCGAAGGTGTCGACGCCAAGCGAGACGACGACGATGTCGGGCGCGTAGGCGGCGAGCCTGGCGCAGGCATCCTCCAGCGAGGCGTTCCACGCGTCCCAGCCGGTGCCGAACGGCATGGGGTAGTTGATGTTGAAACCTTCGCCCGCGCCCGCGCCGCGTTCGTCCGCATGGCCGAGGAAGAACGGATATTCGACCATCGGGTCGCCATGCAGGTTGAGGACCTGCACGTCGGCGCGGTCGTAGAAGATTTCCTGCGTGCCGTTGCCGTGGTGGTAATCGACGTCAAGGATGGAGACGCGGGCCGCGCCCTGGTCGAGAAACCATTGCGCTGCGACGGCGGCGTTGTTGATGTAGCAATAGCCGCCCATGAAGCCGGCGCCGGCATGGTGGCCGGGCGGGCGGCAGAGCGCGAAGGCAGACCTTTCGCCACCCTTGACCAGGCCGGCCGCGGTCAGCGCCACGTCGTAGGAGGACTTGATCGCTGCCCATGTGCCTTCGACGAAGGTGGCGCCGCCGTCGAAGGAATAATAGCCGAGCAGGGCGTCGATGCGCTTTGGCGGCACGTCGCCGCGCAGGCCACGCGTCGGCCAGGTGAACGGCATCGCCGAACCCTGGAAACCGGATTCCACCCATTGCGGCCAGACCGTCGGCAGGAAGTCGATATAGTCAGCCCTGTGGACGCGCTTGGCGGCGGCAAGGTCGTGCTCGAGCGGCAGGACGATCGGACCGAGCTTCTCGCTTTCAACCCGCGCCTTGATGAATTCGGCACGCGAGGGTTTTTCGAAACCCGGCACGATGGCCGATGTGACCAGTTCCATCTGGCCGGCATGGCCAGCATGAAGCGGTGAATAGACAGTCTTCATGAAATTCCTCTCGAAATGCGAAATCAGTCTAGGTTGAGATAGGGGCTCACCAGAGCCAGCCACATGGCTTCGACGTCGTCCTCGATGAGGTCGAATGTCCTGCGATCTCTCTTCAGTCCGACCAGCCGGCAGGCGTGCCCGACCTCCATCATCACCAGGCCGAGCCGTTTGGCGATCTTGTCTTCGAGAGCAGGATTCACATGCCGCAGCCAGGCTGCGTAAAGCGCGATGATCTGCTCGTCATATTCGTCCTGGATCGGCCTGAGATCGGCGTTGCCGGATATCGCCTCGATCACCGGCATCAGGGTCGCGTTTTCAAGATAGATGCTGGATGTGTCGATGAAGAGCTTGCGAACTTCGCGCCGGAACTCCTCGCGGTTGGTGGGCCGGGGGACCTTGATGCGCTTCTCGATCACCTCGGGAAAGGAGGACAGCCAGCGCCGGGCGAGGTCCAGAAGGATGGCCTCCTTGTTGGGAAAGTATTGATAGACCGAACCGACCGACAGGCCCGCGCGCTGCGCTATGGCGAGCGTCGTCGGCGTCCTGGTTCCTTGCTCTCGCGTCAGGATCAGCGCCGCGTCGAGAATCCGGTCGACAACCCTGCTCGACCGTTGCTGCCGCGGCTGCTTGCGCGGCTCGAGCGCTATCCTGGTCTTGCGGTCGAGACTGCGCTTCACTGCTCGATGCCCTCGTTCCCCGCCTGGTCCCAACACAGGCGCGGGGTGCTGTCCACAATACATTCTAAATTCCGCATGTTGACAAACGCGAATAATCAGTCGCATTCTTTATCCACGCTGTCTCTTGAGATCACAAGGGGAATTTCAGAGCCGGCGTACTGACATTGTTTTTTGTCCCATGGCGCCGCTTCGCTGGAGCGGCAGACCGTTGGGTGCGGTGTTGTCGGTGTCAGTCGGTCATCAAAAGCGCGGAGTCGCGATGTCTGTTACGGGTGCGGATCACAATGCGGATCTGATCGTCATCAATGGTCGTGTGCTGACCATGGACGGAGGCAATCCCGTTGCCGAGGCCGTTGCCGTCAAGGACGGCGCCATCATCGCCATCGGCAGCCGCGCTGCAATCGAAGAGCTCAAGGGCTCGGCCACAGAAGTGATCGACGCCAAGGGCGGTTCGGTCCTGCCCGGTTTCATCGAAGCCCACATGCATCTGTTCTCGGGAGGGGCCGAGCTCGCGCATCTTCAGCTTGGCGGTGTCCATGGCTTCGAGGCGCTGCAGAAGGCGATCCGCGACTATGCATCGAAAAAGCCCAATGCCCCGATGCTGGTCGGGCAGGGTGTCGACTATACGGTGCTCGGCAGCGAACGGGTGACGCGCCACCATCTCGACGCCATTTTGCCCGATCGTCCGTTCTGCATGGCCGCGCCCGATCATCACACGATGTGGGCCAACACCAAGGCGCTGGAGATGGCCGGCATCCTGCATGGACGCGCGCTCGGTCCGGGCAATGAGATCGTCATGGGCGACGATGGCCTGGCGGCGGGCGAATTGCGCGAGGGTGAGGCCTTCGGTCCGGTGCTCGATCTTGCCGGCGAGGGCCGGGTGAGGCTGGGGCTGGCGACCGGCGGCGAGCCGGACCCGATGCCCTCGGCCGCCGAACGCGCCGCCGACCGCGACATCATGCGGCGCGGCCTCGCCTGGTGCGCGCGCCACGGCATCACCTCCATCCAGAACATGGACGGCAATCTCTACCAGCTCGAACTGCTGGCCGAGATCGACGCCGAGGAGGGCTTGCCCTGCCGCGTGCAGATCCCCTTCCACTACAAGAATTTCATGACGCTCGACATGCTCGACAAGGCGTCCGTCATGGCCGAGCGCTACAGCAGCGAGTGGCTGTCGTCGGGCATGGTCAAGGTGTTCTATGACGGCGTGCTCGATTCGTGGACGGCCGTCATGGTCGAGCCCTACGCCGACCGTCCGGACTGGGTCGGCGAGCCGCTGTTCACGCCGCAGCAGTTCATCGATCTGGCGGTCGCCGTCGACAGGCGTGGGCTGCAGATCGCCGTCCACTCGATCGGCGACGGCGCGGTGCGTGCGGTGCTCGACGGCTACGAGGCGGCGCAAAAAGCCAATGGCAAGCGCGACAGCCGTCACCGCATCGAACACATCGAGGTCACCACCACCGCGGACGTGCCGCGTTTTGCCGAACTCGGCGTCATCGCCTCGATGCAGCCGCCGCATCCGCCCGGCGCCATGGATTTCCCGCTCGAGCCGACCGTGTCGCGGATCGGGCCGGCCCGCTGGCCGCTGAGCTATGCCTGGCGGACCCTGAAGAACGCCGGCGCGCGTGTCGTCTTCGCCTCGGATTGGCCGGTGTCGCCGATCGACCCGATCCTGGGCATTCAGGCGGCAGTGATGCGCAAACCGTGGGCAGAAAGCGATCCGGACCAGAGTTTCTCGCTCCAGGAATCGATCGCCGCCTACACGGTCGAGGGCGCCTATGCCGAATTCGCCGAACATCGCAAAGGCGCGCTGAAATCAGGCTATATGGCCGATCTGGTGGTTTTGTCTGATGACATCGAGAAAACGGCGCCGGCCGATCTGCACAAGGTGCGCCCGGTGACGACGATCTGCGGTGGCAAGATCACCTATCAGGCCTGACAATGGCATGAGGCTTGCTGGCTAAAGACGGACTGAACTGTGATTCAATGCCGGGCTTGCCAACCTACCGGGCGTGTGGTCACATCGAACAGGGGAACAGCTCCGCCAGCAAGAGCGGGGTCAACAGTGAGGCGTAATCGTGCCGGACAAACCGGGTCGGAATGCGATTGAAGTAGTAAACGTCAGTAAAATTTTCGGATCGGGTGAGGGGCAGGTCGCTGCCCTCGACAAGGTCTCGGTGTCCATTCGCGAGAACGAGTTTTTCACGCTGCTGGGACCTTCCGGCTGCGGCAAGACCACCCTTTTGCGGCTGATCGCCGGCTTCGACTTTCCAACCGCCGGTGAAATCCTGCTCTACGGCCAGGACATCGCGCCGCTGCCGCCGTTCAAGCGGCCGGTCAACACCGTCTTCCAGTCCTATGCGTTGTTCCCGCACATGACCGTGGCCGACAATATCGGGTTTGGCCTGGAGATGCTGGGCAAGCCCAAGGCCGAGATCAAGGCGCGCGTCGCCGAGATGCTGAAGCTGGTCAAGATGGAAGCGCTGGCGGGCCGCCGCACGGCCCAGATTTCCGGTGGCCAGCAGCAGCGCGTTGCGCTGGCACGGGCGCTCGCGCCGCAGCCGAAAGTGCTGTTGCTCGACGAACCGCTCTCCGCGCTCGACTACAAGCTGCGCAAGGAGATGCAGATCGAGTTGAAGCGGCTGCAGCACGAAACCGGCATCACATTCATCTTCGTCACCCATGACCAGGAAGAAGCGCTGACCATGTCGGACCGCATCGCGGTGATGTCGTCGGGCAAGATCCTGCAAGTCGGCTCGCCCTGGGACATCTACGACAAGCCGGCGGAACGCTTCGTCGCCGACTTCATCGGCGAGACCAACTTCCTCACCGCCGCCATATCGGGCGCCGGCAATGGCAAGGCGCGCGCGACGCTCAAATCCGGCACGACCATCGAGGCCACCGTTGCCGAAGGGTTCCAGCCGAAGGACAACGCCACCGTGGTGGTGCGGCCCGAGCATGCCAAGCTGACCAAGGACAAGGGCGATCTGTCGGGCACGGTCGAAAACATCGTCTATTTCGGCACCGACACGCATATCCATGTCCAACTCGACAGCGGCGAAGCCTTCACCGTGCGCCAGCAGAACACGCGCAGCGCAGGCTGCGGTTTCGAACGCGGCGACAAGGTCGGCGTCCTGATCGGCAACGACGCCGCGCAAGTGCTGAGGGACTGATGGCCACCGCGGAAGAAGTCGCCAAGGCCGCCGAACGGCGCGATGTCCGTGACCGCTGGCTTTTGTCGGCGCCGGCGCTGCTGGTCATCCTGCTCGCCGCCACCGGCCCGTTGCTTATCGTGCTCGTCTATTCGTTCCTGACGCCCGGCGCCTATGGCGACGTGAAATGGCAGTTCTCGTCCGACGCATGGACATCGGTGTTCCTGGAACGCGATATTTTCGACGACACGCTTTCGCTCGCGGCGGCGCATGTCACCATCTTCTGGCGCTCGATCAAGCTTGCGGTGGTAACGACGCTGGCGACCTTGGCGCTCGGGTTCCCGACCGCCTATTTCATGGCCACGCGCAGCGAAAAGACCCGTGACCTCTGGCTGTTCCTGATCACCATCCCGTTCTGGACCAACCTGCTGATCCGCACCTTCGCCGTGCTGCAGATCATCCGCAACGAAGGCATCATCAACACCATCCTTTTGAAGCTCGGCATCATCTCGGCGCCGATCCAGATCCTCTACACCGACACCGCGATCCTGATCGGCATGGCCTATGTCTACCTGCCGCTGATGGTGCTGCCGATTTACGCCAGCATGGAGAAGCTCGACTTTCGCCTGGTCGAGGCGGGCTATGATCTCTACGCGACACGCTTCAAGGTGCTGCGGAAGATCATTTTCCCGTTGGTCAAACCCGGCGTCATCGCCGGCTCCATCCTTGTCTTCATTCCAGCCCTCGGCGCCTATGTGACGCCAAGCGTGCTTGGCGGCGGCAAGAACATGATGCTGTCCAACCTGATCGAATTGCAGTTCGGGCAGGGCCGCAACTGGCCGCTCGGCTCGGCGCTGTCGATCACGGTGATGATCATCGTCATGGTGGCGCTGCTTGCCTATGTGCGCAATGCCGGCAAGTCAGGGGTGCGTCATGGCTAGCAACTTCTCCATCAAGCACCAGCCTGGCTTCACCGCGATCGCGGCAACCTGTTTCGTCGTGCTCTATCTGCCGATCATCGTGCTGGTCGTCTACGCGTTCAACGCGGCGAGTTCGACATCCGAATGGGGCGGTTTCTCGATGAGATGGTTCCAGTCGGCATACCAGAACACGCAGGTCATCGATGCAACGCTGCGCTCGTTCCAGATCGGCGCCATCGCGGCGGTGCTGTCGACGATCTTCGCCACCATGGCTGCGCTCGCCACCACGCGTACCGCCTCCTATCCCGGCCTTACCTTCAAATACGCGGCGATCAACCAGCCGCTGATGGTGCCCGAGATCGTCACCGGCGTTGCGCTGCTGATCTTCTTCTCGCGCATCAAGATCTTCACCGGCTATTCCGGCCTCGGCTACCTGATCGCCGCGCATACGGCGTTCTGCATCCCGTTCGCCTACCTGCCGATCCGGGCGCGGCTGGAGAACATGGACCTGACGCTGGAGCGTGCCGCGGCCGATCTCTACGCAACGCCGTGGAAGACCTTCCGCCGCATCACGCTGCCGCTTCTGTGGCCGGGCATCCTGGCCGGCCTGATGCTGGCCTTCGTCATCTCGCTCGACGACGTCGTCATCACCGAATTCGTCAAATCGGGCGGCCAGGACACGCTACCCACCTACATGCTCGGCCAGATCCGCCGTGGCGTTACACCCGAGATCAACGCGATATCGACCGCTTTCCTGCTGCTTTCGGTCGCGATCGTCACGTTGTTTTTCTTTGTCAGCAGGAAACGAGACTGAACCTGAAATGGGAGATAGAACGATGAACTGGAAGACAACAGCGACCGCCATGGGGTTGGCGCTGCTCGCTTCGACGGGCCTCGCCCGCGCCGACGGCGTGCTCAACATCTACAATTGGGGCAACTACACCAGCCCCGACGTGATCAAGAAGTTCGAGGACAAATACAACATCAAGGTGACCATCACCGACTACGATTCCAATGACACCGCGCTCGCCAAGGTCCGGCAGGGCGGCACCGGCTTCGACATCGCCGTGCCCTCGCAGACCTACGTGCCGATCTGGATCAAGGAAGGTCTCCTGCTCGAGACCGATCCGGGCAAGATGGAGAATTTCAAGAACGTCGCTCCTGAATGGGCCAATCCCGAGTTCGATCCGGGCCGCAAATATTCCGTGCCATGGGCCTGGGGCACGATCGGCGTCGTCGTCAACACCGATGCCTACAAGGGGCCGGCCAACACGTGGGGTATCGTCTTCAACACGCCGGACGAGCTGAAAGGCAAGGTCAACGTCGTTCCCGAGATGGGTGACGTGATCTTCGCGGCGATCAAATATGTCGGCGGCGAGCAGTGCACGGACGACAAGGCTGTGCTGAAGAAGGTGCGCGACCTCTTGGTGGCGGCCAAGCCGAACTGGATCGCGATGGAATACAACACCATCGAGAAGATGGGTGCCGGCGACTTCAAGGCGACCAGCGACTGGAACGGCTCGGCATTGCGTCAGCGCCTGGCCAACCCGGCCATCCACTACAACTATCCGAAGGAAGGCTTTGGCCTGTGGAGCGACAACGTCGTCGTTCTCAAGGAAGCCAAGAACGTCGAGAACGCCAAGCTGTTCCAGAACTTCATCATGGATCCGGAAAACGCGGCGGGCCTCTCGGCCTTCCACCGCTATGCCAACGCCATCACCGGCTCTGACAAGTACATGCCGGCCGACATGAAGGACGCGCCGGAAGTCGTCATTCCGGCCGACGCCAAGCCGCATGGCGAGTTCCAGAAGATGTGCGCGCCGGAAACGCAGGAGCTCTACACCAAGATCTGGACCGAACTGCAGAAGTAATCGCTGCGTGAGAGACCCGGCGGTACACGCCGGGTCTTTTCTTTTCCGGGAATGGCCTTTCATGGACTCCTATCGCAACAGCGATCCGCGGCCGCCGATCATGCAGGGCTCGCCGCCCGCCATGGTCCCTCCGAAGCTCGACTGGGACCGGCCGCCGTGGAACCGCTGGGCGTTCCAGCACATCAGGGAAATTCTGCCGACAGCCGAAGTCTGGCGCGGCAACGGCCATCGCCATCGTCTCGAACGCGCCGAGGTCGATCTTGACGGGCTGGCGGTCGAGGACAGCGAGGGCAAGCCGACAACCCTCGCCGGGTTGTTGGACGAGACCTACACGGATGGCTTCCTCGTGCTCAAGGACGGCAAGATAGCCTATGAGCGCTATTTCAACGGCATGGACGAGCGCACGCTGCATCTGTCGCAGTCGATGGCCAAGTCCGTCACCGGCTCGGTGTTCGGCATATTGGCTGGACGCGGCCTGATCGATCCGGCCAGGCCGGTCACCGACTATCTACCTGAACTCGGCGCCACCGGCTGGGCCGGGGCCAGCGTCCAGCATGTGCTCGACATGACGACGGGCGTGCGTTTTTCCGAGGAATATACCGACCGCTATTCCGATATCGGCCAGGTCGACGTCGCCACCGGATGGAAGCCGGTGCCGCCAGGCAGCGATCCGGATTTCCGCTGGCCCTCGCACATGTTCGAGCTGATCCTGGGCCTGAAGGACACGGTTCGCCCGCATGGCACTGGATTTGAATACCGCTCGATCGAGACCGACGTGCTCGCCTTCATCATGGAGCGCGTGACCGGCAAGCGGCTGGCGCAGCTGGTTTCGGAAGAACTCTGGCAAAAGCTCGGTGCCGATGAAAGCGCCTGCTTCACCGTCGACAGCGCCGGTTATGCGCTGGCCGATGGCGGCTTCAATGCGACGCTGCGCGACTATGCCCGCTTCGGCCAGATGATCCTCGACAATGGCGGCGGCATCGTGCCGGCCGGCTGGGTCGAAGCGACACGCAACGGCAAGCACGGGCCGGATTTCTCCACCAGCCTGCCGGAAGGCAGCTATCGCAATCAGTTCTGGATCGAGGATGCCAACTCGCGCGCACTGATGTGCCGGGGTGTGTTCGGGCAAATGATCCATATGGACTGGAACACAGGAATGGTCGTGGTGAAGCTTTCGACCTGGCCGGATTTCAGCAATCTCGGCTATTCCACAGCGACGCTGAAGGCGGTGCACGCCATCGCCGCCGCGCTGATCTGAGCCCCCACAAGAAACGACCTGGAAGGAAACGCCATGACCGGCAAGACCGCGTTCGAGACCCGCTACGGCTTTCGCCGCAACGAGGTGCTGCTTTCCAACTGGCGCGTGAACCCGTTCAATCGATGGTCGTTCCAGAATCTGGGCGAACTGGTGCCGACAGCGCGCGTGACCGCTACATCGGGTAGTGCCGAGGCACCCGCGCGGGATTTCGGTGGCTTGCTTGGTGAAAAGGTTTCGCTTGCCAGCGCTCCGGAGACGATGGCGGAATTCCTGGTGCGCTCCAGCACCGATGCGCTGACGGTGATGAAGGGCGGCAAGGTGATCGGCGACTGGTTCGCGCCGCATATGGATTTTGGCGCCCGCCACATCATCTTCTCGATCAGCAAGTCGGTCACCGCCGTCATCGCCGGCATATTGGAAGGCGAGGGCGTGTTCGATCCGGAAGCGCCGGTGACGACCTACATCCCCGAAGCCGCCGGCTCGGCCTATGGCGATGCGAGTTGCCGGCATGTGCTCGACATGAGCGTCAGCCTCGATTTCGAGGAAGCCTATCTTGATCCGGAAAGCGCTTTCGCGCGCTACCGTCGCGCCACGCTGTGGAATCCGGGCGGCGGCACGGAAAGCCTGCGCCAATTCATCCTGACCCTGCAGCGCCTGGCCGAGCCGCATGGCCAGACCTTCCGCTATCGCTCGCCCAATTCAGACCTGCTCGGCCTGTTGCTGGAGCGGGCTTCCGGCCAGCGCTTCACCGACCTGATGCGCGAGAAGCTGTGGCTGCCGCTTGGCGCCGTCAGCGAAGCCTCGATCGGCGTCGACATGGAAGGCACGGCGCGCACCGCCGGCGGCATTTCGGTGACGCCGCGCGACCTGGCGCGCGTCGGCGAAATGATGCGGCAAGGGGGCACCGCCAATGGACGCCGCATCGTGTCAGAGGCCTGGGTGCGCGACACGACAAGCACCGGCGGCAGCGCGGAAGCCTGGCAGCGCGGCGCGATGCTGCCGCTGTTTCCCAAGGGCCGTTATCGCAACAAATGGTACCAGACCGGACATGAGAACGGTGCCTATTGCGGCATCGGCATCCATGGCCAATGGCTTTATGTCGATCCCAGCACCGAAGTGGTGATCTCCAAGATGTCGTCGCAACCGGAGCCGGTCGACGACCCGCTGGATCTTGAACTCGTCGCGTTTTTCGAAGCGTTGAGCCGGATGGTCTAAGCGGCTCCGCAGCCACATTAGCGCGCGCTTTCCTGTGGACCGCCGGGCTGATGGAGGCGCGGCGGTTGGCGGACCGGATGTCTGCGCCTATGGTCGCCGCTCTTTTCGACAAGAGTGGGAATGACATGGCATCCGACATCAAGCGCATCGCAGCCATCATCGCGGCCGAGATCGCTGCCCGGCCCGAACAGGCGGCCGCGGCGATCGAACTGCTCGACGAGGGCGCGACGGTGCCGTTCGTGGCACGTTACCGCAAGGAGGTGACCGGCGGGCTTGACGATACGCAATTGCGCGACCTTGCCGAGCGGCTCGCCTATCTGCGTGAGCTCGACGCGCGCCGCGACACCATCCTTGGCTCGATCCGCGAACAGGGCAAGCTGACGCAGGAGCTTGAGACCAAGATCGCCGCCGCCGCTACCAAGGCGGAGCTGGAAGACATCTATCTGCCCTACAAGCCCAAGCGCCGTACCAAGGCCGAGATCGCCAGGGAGCGCGGGCTGGGGCCGCTGGCGGAGGCCATTCTTGCGGACCGTTCACTGGTGCCCGCCGAACTGGCGCTGGCCTATGTCACCGAGGAGGTGGCCGACGCCAAGGCGGCCCTTGAGGGCGCGCGCGATATTCTCTCTGAACAATTCGCCGAGAATGCCGACCTGGTCGGCAAGCTGCGCACCTACATGAAGGAACGCGCTTTCATGCGCGCCAAAGTGGTCGACGGCAAGCAGGAGGCCGGGGCGAAATTCTCGGACTATTTCGACCATGTCGAGCGCTGGGCAAATGTGCCGAGCCACCGTGCACTGGCCATGTTGCGCGGCCGCAACGAAGAGGTGCTGTCGCTCGACATCGAGGTCGACGCCGACGACACGTCGCCGGTGAAGCCGGTCGAGCGGATGATCGCCAACGCCTATGCCATCGGCGCCAGCCTGCCGGGCGACCGCTGGCTGATGGACGTCGCCGGCTGGACCTGGCGGATAAAACTGTCGCTGCACCTGACGCTCGACCTGATGCGCGATCTGCGCGAACGGGCCGAGGAGGAGGCGATCCATGTCTTCGCCCGCAATCTCAAGGACTTGCTGCTCGCCGCGCCCGCCGGGTCGCGTGCCACGATGGGCCTTGACCCCGGCATCCGGACCGGCGTCAAGGTTGCCGTGATCGACGGCACCGGCAAGGTGCTGACAACGACGACGGTCTATCCGTTCCCGCCGAAGAACGATGTGCGCGGCACGCAGGCCGAACTCGCCAAACTCATCCGACTGCACAAGGTCGAGCTGATTTCCATTGGCAACGGCACCGGCAGCCGCGAGACGGAAAAGCTGGTGGCGGACATGCTGTCCGACATGCCTTCCGATGGCGGACCCAAGCCGCTCAAGGTCATCGTCAGCGAGGCGGGCGCCTCGGTCTACTCGGCGTCGGCAACGGCGGCGGCGGAATTCCCCGGTCTGGACGTATCGCTGCGCGGCGCGGTGTCGATCGCGCGGCGCTTGCAGGATCCGCTCGCCGAACTGGTCAAGATCGAACCGAAGTCGATCGGCGTCGGCCAGTATCAGCATGACGTCGACCAGTATCGGCTCGGCCGCTCGCTGGAGGCGGTGGTCGAGGACGCGGTCAACGCCGTCGGCGTCGATCTCAACACCGCTTCGGCGCCATTGCTGGCGCGCGTTTCGGGCCTTGGCGCGTCGCTCGCCGACGCCATCGTCGCGCATCGCGACGCCACCGGGCCGTTTGCCAGCCGCAAGGACCTTCTCAAGGTGCCACGGCTTGGGCCGCGCGCGTTCGAGCAATCCGCCGGCTTCCTGCGCATTGCCAATGGCAGCGAGCCGCTCGATGCCTCGTCGGTCCACCCGGAAGCCTACGGGGTCGCCAAGAAGATCGTCGCCGCCTGCGGCCGCGATGTGCGTTCGCTGATGGGCGACAGCGCCGCACTCAAGGCGCTCGACCCGCGCGTCTTCGTCGACGAGCGTTTCGGCCTGCCGACGGTGCGCGACATTCTTGCCGAGCTGGAAAAGCCTGGCCGCGACCCGCGCCCCGGCTTCAAGACGGCGACCTTTGCCGACGGCATTGATGACATCAAGGATCTGAAGCCCGGCATGCTGCTGGAAGGCACCGTCACCAATGTCGCGGCCTTCGGCGCCTTTGTCGATATCGGGGTGCACCAGGACGGCCTGGTGCATGTCTCGCAACTGGCCGACCGTTTCATCAAGGACGCGCATGAGGTGGTCAAGGCGGGCGACGTAGTGAAGGTGCGCGTCGTCGATGTCGATATCAAGCGCAAGCGCATCGCGCTTTCCATGCGCAAGGACGGCGGTGAGGGAGCGTCAAAAGGTGGGCCACGCGACAATGGCGGCGGCAGGCCGGCGCCACGTGGCCCGGCACCGCAGCGCCAGCCGGAGCGGCCGGCCCAGCAGGGCGCGTTTGGTGCTGCGTTGGCGGATGCGCTGAAGCGGAAGTAATTACCACGCCAGAACAGCCGGCTCCTTCTCGACCTGGCTCAGCAGCCAGTCGCGAAAACTGGCGACGGGCGGATGGCCGCGCTTGTCGTGCGGAACGACGAGATAATAGGCGCTGCGGCTTTGCATGGGCTGGCCGGGGGCCGGCACAAGCTGGCCGCGCTGCAATTCGCCTGCGATGAGGAGCAGCGGCAGGAGCGCGACGCCAAGCCCTTCCATGCAGGCCTGGGCGGCGGTGCCGAACTGCTCGAACTGCATGCCGGGCCCGGTCGGCGCGCTCAGGCCCTGATGCTCGAACCATTCGGTCCAGGCACCGGGACGCGTTGCCATATGCAGCAAGGGCAGGCGGCCGATATCAGCCGGCGTGGCGATGGCGCGGCCGGCGAGGAATTCGGGCGACACCACCGGCGCCACCGTTTCGCGCACCAGGAGGGTCGAGTCGGCGTCCGGCCAATCGGGCAGGCCATAGTGGATGGCGGCGTCCAGCCTCTCCCTGGCGAAGTCGAAACGGCCGACGCGGGTGACGAAGTTGATGGTGATGTCGGGGTTGTTCTCGACGAAATCGGGGATCATCGGCATCAGCCAGCGCGTGCCGAAGGTCGGCAGAATGGCGAGGTTCAAGATGCCACTATGCCGATTGCTCATCAATCCAAGGGCTGCGTCGCGCAGCTGGCCAAGTGCCGAACGCACCGCTTCGGCGTAGATTTCGCCCGCCGTCGACAACCGGACATTACGGCTGTCGCGCTCGAACAGCCGGCGGCCAAACTGATCCTCCAACAGCTTGATCTGCCGGCTTACAGCGCCTTGAGTCAAATCCAGCTCCTGGGCAGCGGCGGTAAAAGACCCAAGCCGCGCCACCGCTTCGAAGGCAGCGAGGGCGCTGATGTTAGGCAGGAGGCGGCGCTGGACACTCATGATCCATTCCTAACGCTCATTGATTGGTGAAGCAATTTCGTTTGATTTTTTCAGGCCCCGGGTCGATAAGCCGGACCAAGATTTTGCTTCACGCATGCCGTTGTTGCCAAGGATCCTGAACTCCTTCGCCGGCATGCATAGAGTCCGGGAGAGAGCCATGGCCGCCGACAAGAATGCCTTCGTCTGGGAAGATCCGTTCCTGATCGAGGAGCAGCTTTCCGAAGATGAGCGCATGGTGCGCGATGGTGCAGCGGCTTTTGCCGCCGACAAGCTCGCGCCGCGCATCGAGGACGCCTACCTCAACGAGACCTTCGACACCGCCATCTTTCGCGAGATGGGCGCTGCCGGCCTGCTCGGCATCAACATCCCGGAAGAATTTGGCGGGCTCGGCGCCAACTATGTGACCTACGGGCTGGTCGCGCGGGAAGTCGAACGCGTCGATTCCGGCTATCGCTCGATGATGTCGGTGCAGTCGTCGCTGGTGATGTATCCGATCTACGCCTATGGCTCGGACGAACAGCGCAAGAGGTACCTGCCCAAGCTCGCCAGCGGCGAGTGGATCGGCTGCTTCGGCCTGACCGAGCCGGATGCCGGCTCCGATCCGGGCGGCATGAAGACGCGCGCCGAGAAGACCGCTAGCGGCTACAAGCTCTCCGGTTCCAAGATGTGGATTTCCAACGCGCCGGTCGCCGACGTGTTCGTCGTCTGGGCGAAGCTGAAGGGCGAGAACGGCAAGGACGAGATCCGCGGTTTCGTGCTCGAAAAGGGCATGAAGGGGCTGTCTGCGCCGAAGATCGGCGGGAAGCTGTCGCTGCGGGCGTCGATCACTGGCGAGGTGGTGATGGAAGGCGTCGAGGTCGGCGAAGACGCGCTGCTGCCCAACGCCAAGGGCCTGGGCGGCCCGTTCGGCTGCCTCAACCGGGCTCGTTATGGCATTTCCTGGGGCTCGATGGGGGCGGCGGAAGATTGCTGGCATCGCGCCCGCCAGTATGGCCTTGACCGCAAGCAGTTCGGCAAGCCGCTGGCCGGCACGCAGCTTTACCAGAAGAAGCTCGCCGACATGCAGACTGAGATCGCGCTCGGGCTGCAGGCATCCTTGCGCGTCGGGCGCCTGCTCGACGAAGGCAAGATGGTGCCGGAGATGATCTCGATCGTCAAGCGCAACAATTGCGGCAAGGCGCTCGACATCGCCCGCCAGGCCCGCGACATGCATGGCGGCAACGGCATCCAGATCGGCTACCACGTCATGCGCCACGCGCAGAACCTGGAGACCGTCAACACCTATGAGGGCACGCACGACGTGCATGCGCTGATCCTGGGGCGGGCCCAGACCGGGATACAGGCGTTCTTTTGAGCGACTTTAAGCCGGCAACCGGTCCTTTAATTTAGGTGCAGCGCAACATCCGCTTGGAGAATGGCGGCCAGATGTGTCAGGGTTCGGCTGAATAAACGCCGATCTCCGGGGCCCCATGGCAATTCTGGCAGCCGTCTACCACCTGACCCACTACAAATATGACCGGCCGGTGGTTCTCGGGCCCCAGATCATCAGGCTGCAGCCGGCACCGCATTCCCGTACCAAGGTCTTGAGCCACTCGCTCAAGGTCGAGCCGGCGAACCATTTCATCAATTTGCAGCAGGATCCCTACGGCAACTTCCTTGCCCGCTTCGTCTTTCCCGAGCCGGTGAGCGAGCTCAAGATCGAGGTCGACCTCGTCGCCGACATGACGGTCTACAATCCGTTCGATTTCTTCGTCGAACCGTCGGCCGAGACATTCCCATTCGAATACCCGGAAGAGATCAGGGATGACCTCGCTATCTACCGGACGCCGGAACCGGCGGGCCCGCTGCTTTCGGCTTTCCTGAAAACCGTTGACACCACCCAGAAGAACACGGTCAATTTCCTTGTCGACCTGAATGCCCGGTTGCAACGTGAGATCGCCTATATCGTGCGCATGGAGACCGGCGTGTTCTCGCCGGAGGAAACGCTGGCCGCCGGCAAGGGATCGTGCCGGGACTCTAGCTGGTTGCTGGTGCAGATCCTGCGCAATCTCGGCATCGCCGCGCGCTTCGTGTCGGGCTATCTGATCCAGCTCAAACCCGACCTCATCGCGCTCGATGGGCCGGCCGGCACATCAGTCGACTTCACGGATCTGCATGCCTGGTGCGAGGTCTATCTTCCCGGCGCCGGCTGGATCGGCTTCGACCCGACCTCCGGCCTGCTCACCGGCGAGAGCCATGTGCCGCTCGCCGCGACACCGCATTTCCGCAATGCGGCCCCCATTTCCGGCATGGCGAGCTTTGCCAATGTCGAATTCGGCTTCGACATGCGGGTCGACCGCATCGCCGAGCATCCGCGCATCACCAAGCCGTTCTCGGATGAAAGCTGGCGGGCGCTCGACGCGCTCGGCAACAGGGTCGATGCAGCACTTGGCGAAGGCGATGTGCGGCTGACGATGGGCGGCGAGCCGACCTTCGTGTCGATCGATGATTTCGAGTCGGCCGAATGGAACACCGCCGCCGTCGGGCCGACCAAACGCGAAAAGGCCGATGCGCTGATCCGTCGGCTGCGCGAACGTTTCGCGCCGGGCGGCTTCCTCCATTACGGCCAGGGCAAATGGTATCCCGGTGAAAGCCTGCCGCGCTGGACCTTTTCGCTCTACTGGCGTGCCGATGGCGAGCCTGTGTGGAGCGACCCGTCGCTGATCGCGCGCGAAAAGAGTTCGGCCGATATCGGCCCGAAACAGGCCGAAAGCCTTCTCACCGCGATCGCCGGGGAACTCGGCATCGACACGTCGATGGTCAGCGAAGCTTATGAGGACCCGGCCGAGTGGCTGCTCAAGGAAGGCAAGCTGCCGGAGAATGTCGATCCGTCCAATTCCAAGCTGGAGGATCCGGAAGAGCGCAGCCGCATGGCCAAAGTGTTCGAGCGCGGGCTGACCAAGCCGTCCGGCTATGTGCTGCCGGTGCAGCGCTGGAACAGCCAGGCATCCGGGCCACGCTGGCGTTCGGAAAAATGGAAGACGCGACGCGGGCGGCTGTTCCTGGTGCCTGGCGATTCACCGGTCGGTTATCGCTTGCCGCTCGGCACGCTGCCTTATGTGCCACCGGCGCAATTCCCCTACATCGTGCCCGTCGATCCGTCGCTGCCGCGCGGAGCGCTGCCCGCGCGTGAAGCCATCTTGCCCTCCGCCGCGCCTGCCGAACTTGAAGGCGCCGACGAGATGGCGCGCCGGCAGCAGGCGGTGTCGTTCACCGCGGCGACCGGCCAGCAGGACCGGGTCGAACAGGAGATCACCGAGATTGGTGGCGCGGTGCGCACCGCGCTCTCGGTTGAGCCGCGCGATGGACGGCTCTGCGTGTTCATGCCGCCGGTTGAAGCACTGGAGGACTATCTCGAACTGGTCGCGGCCGCCGAGAACGCTGCGCGAGCCATCGGCCTTCCCGTCCACATCGAGGGCTATGGCCCGCCGCATGATCCGCGCCTCAATGTCATCCGCGTCGCGCCCGATCCCGGCGTCATCGAGGTCAACATCCATCCGGCTTCCAACTGGCAGGATTGCGTGGCGACGACGACGGCAATCTATGAGGAAGCGCGGCTGACGCGGCTTGGCGCCGACAAATTCATGATCGACGGCCGCCACACGGGCACTGGCGGTGGCAATCATGTCGTCGTCGGCGGCGCGACACCAAACGACAGCCCGTTCCTGCGCCGGCCCGATCTGTTGAAGAGCCTGGTGCTGCAATGGCAGCGGCATCCGTCGCTGTCCTACCTGTTTTCGGGCCTGTTCATCGGCCCGACCAGCCAGGCGCCGCGCTTCGACGAGGCGCGCCACGATTCGCTCTACGAACTCGAAATCGCCATGGCGCAGGTGCCGCATCCCGACCAGGGCGCGGCACCCCTGCCGTGGCTGGTCGACCGGCTGTTCCGCAACCTGTTGACGGACGTGACCGGCAACACGCATCGCTCGGAAATCTGCATCGACAAGCTGTTTTCGCCGGATGGGCCGACCGGCCGGCTCGGCCTGGTCGAGTTCCGCGGCTTCGAAATGCCGCCCAACGCGCGCATGAGCCTTGCGCAGCAGCTTCTGGTCCGTGCCATCATCGCCCGTGCCTGGAAGAACCCGCTCGACGGCCGTTTCGTGCGCTGGGGCACTTCGCTGCATGACCGCTTCATGCTGCCGCATCATGTCTGGGCTGATTTTCTCGACGTGCTCGACGATCTCAAGCTCAACGGTTTCGAATTCCGGCCTGAATGGTTCGACGCCCAGCTCGAATTCCGCTTTCCCTTCTGCGGCGAGGTGCGGCATGCCGGCATCAAGCTGGAATTGCGCCAGGCGCTGGAGCCATGGCATGTCATGGGCGAGCAGGGCGCGATCGGCGGTACCGTGCGCTTTGTCGATTCCTCGGTCGAACGGCTGCAGGTCAAGACCGAAGGGCTCAATCCGGAACGCCATGCGATCGTCTGCAACGGCCGCATCGTGCCGATGAAGGTGACGGACAATCGCGAGGTGGCGGTGGCGGGTGTGCGCTTCAAGGCCTGGCAGCCGGCGTCTGGCCTGCACCCGGCGCTGCCGGTCAACACGCCGCTGGTGTTCGACATCTACGACCGCTGGTCGGGCAGGGCGGTCGGCGGCTGCGTCTACCATGTCGCGCATCCCGGCGGGCGCAACTACGATACGTTCCCGGTCAACGGCAACGAGGCGGAAGCGCGGCGGCTCGCCCGCTTCGAACCGCGCGGCCACACGCCATCAGGCTATGTGCCGCGTGAAGAACAACCGGCGGAAGATTTCCCGATGACCCTTGACCTTCGGCGTCCACCCAGACTGTGATCGGACATGGCAAAGGGGAATCACAAGAGGGTACGCGGCAAGCCGCAGATCCACAGCCTGCTGGAGCACTACCAGCCGATCGACGGTGTCGTCGACGAAATGGTCGACGCGTCAGGCAATCCCCGTCCGGCGTGGAAGCAGTTCATCGAGGCGCTCGACGAAATAGGGTCTGAAAAGCTCGGCCAGCGTTTCGCCCGCGCCGACCAGTATCTGCGCGATGCCGGCGTCTATTACCGCGTCTACGACAAGGCCGGCGCCAATGAGCGCGAATGGCCGCTGGCGCATGTGCCCTTGCTCATCGAAGACGCCGAATGGGCCGCGATCAGCGCCGGGCTCATCCAGAGGGCGGAGCTGTTCGAGGAAACCATCGCCGATATCCATGGGCGCAACCGGCTGGTCGAAAAAGGCATCCTGCCGGCGGGATTGATCGCGGCCAGCCCCGAATATTTGCGGCCCGTGGTCGGTACCACGCCGGCCGGTGGCCATTTCCTGCATTTCTGTGCTTTCGAGCTCGGCCGTGGGCCCGATGGCCGCTGGTGGGTGCTGGGCGACCGCACGCAAGCGCCATCGGGCGCCGGCTTCGCGCTGGAGAACCGCGTCGCCACCACGCGCGCGCTGTCCGACATCTATGGCGAGATGCACGTGCACCGGCTTGCCGGCTTCTTCCGACGCTTCCGCGATGCGCTGATCGGCATGGCCAGGGAAACCGACGGCCGCGTCGCCATCCTGACGCCGGGGCCGCTCAACGAAACCTACTACGAACACGCCTATATCGCCCGTTACCTCGGCATCATGCTGCTCGAGGGCGAGGACCTCACTGTTTCCGGCGGCAGGCTGATGGTGCGCACCGTTTCCGGCCTGATGCCGATCAGCGTGCTCTGGCGCCGTCTCGATGCCGCCTTCGCCGATCCGCTCGAATTGCGCTCGGACTCGCAGATCGGCACGCCGGGGCTGGTGGAAGCGATCCGCCAGGGTGCGGTTGCGACCGTCAACGCGCTGGGCTCAGGCCTGATGGAAACGCGGGCGCTGCTTGCTTTCCTGCCCAAGATCGCGCGCGAATTGCGCGGCGAGGAGCTGCTGCTGCCGAGCGTCGCGACCTGGTGGTGCGGGCAGGCGACGGAACGCGCCCATGTGCTTGCCAATATCGACCGCATGGTGGTCGGCCCGGCGCTCTCGACGAGACTAGCCTTCGAGGATGATGGCCAGACCACGCTGGGCTCGACGCTGTCGGCCGGCGAGCGGGCCGAACTGGTGGCGCGCATCGAACGCGACGGCGGCGCCTTCGTCGGCCAGGAAGCGGTGACGCTGTCGACGACACCGGTCTTTGTCGGCGGCTGGCTGGAGCCGCGGCCGGCCAGCTTGCGCGTTTATCTGGCACGCACGCCCGAGGGCTGGACGGTGATGCCGGGCGGGTTCGCCCGCGTCGGCCTGTCGCTCGACCCGACCGCGATCGCCATGCAGCGCGGCGGCCAGGCGGCTGACGTCTGGGTGGTCAGCGACAGGCCGGTTGAGCGTGAAACGCTGTTGCCGCAGGAGGGCGACAGCTTCAGCCGCACCCGGCCGGGCAGCCTGCCCAGCCGCGCGGCGGAGAACCTGACCTGGCTCGGGCGCTATATCGAGCGCTCGGAAGACACGGTGCGCATCCTGCGCGCCTATCATGTGCGGCTGGCCGAGACCTCCGATCCGGATATGCCGCTGCTGGCCGACATCAGGGACTATCTCGAACCGTTCGGCATCGACGTTGCGACAGCGATCCCGTTGGGGCTGATCGGAACGCTCGACAGCGCGGTCTACAGCGCAGGACAGATCCGCGACCGCTTCTCGCCCGATGGCTGGCTGGCGCTGAAGGACCTGTCGAAGACCATCCATCAGTTCGCCAAGACGGTGGCGCCGGGCGACGATGCGACACGGGCAATGACGGTGATCCTGCGCAAGCTCGCCGGCTTTTCCGGCCTGCTGCACGAGAACATGTACCGCTTCGCCGGCTGGCGTTTCCTCGAGATCGGCCGGCGGCTGGAGCGCGGCATCCAGATTGCCCGTACGCTGTCCCGGCTGACCGGCTCCAAGGCGCCGGATGGGGCGCTCGACATGATGCTCGAGATCGGCGACAGCGTCATGACCCACCGCCGGCAGTATCCGGTGCAGGCTGGCCGGCGCACGGTGATCGATCTTCTGGCGCTCGACCCACTCAATCCGCGCTCCATCCTGTTCCAGCTCGAAAGGCTGAAGGCGGAGATCGGCCTGTTGCCGTCGCTTGGCGGCGAGGGGCATATGTCGCCGGCGGCAAAGGAGATCCTGCAGCTCAACACGGCCATCGCCATCAAGGAGCCATCGGACATGACGGCAAAGGCGCTGGACGAGCTCGCCTATGAGATCGGGGGGCTCTACAACAGCCTCGCCAAGGCCTATTTCGGTTAGAGCCGGATGATTTCAGATCAATCATCCGACTCTAAATTAGGAGATAGAGCATGACGTCGTCCGGAAACCGCTTCACAGTTTTCGGCATCATGCTCTAGGCAGGCTCCGCAAAAGTGTCGCACGGTTCTGCGACAAGAACCTGCGGCAAACAAGAAAAGCAGCGCATGCTCTACGACATCAGGCTCCATCTCCATTACGACTACGCAGCCGCGGCCGGCGGCGGCCGCCATCAGATCCGCGTGCTGCCGTCGACGATTTCCGGTGTGCAACGCGTCATCGCCGCATCCCTGTCATTCACGCCGGCGCCGAATGAACGGTCGGATTTTTTGGACTTCTTCGGCAACAGCGTCACGTCCATCGCCTTTCGCGACGCGCATGACGCGCTCGACATCCGTATGAGCGCACGCGTTTCGGTGTCGCGGCCGGAACCCGGACTCGACGTGTCGCCCGATATCGCCCGGCTGAGGCAGGAGCTGGCCGCGGTGCGGTCGCTGGCGCCTGATGCGCCGCACCATTTTCTGGCGGGAAGCGCTCACTCCGGCATCGATGCGGCGATAACCGCCTATGCGGGGGACAGCATTGCCGGCTCGGCCGCCGGTACGGCGATGAATCTCTGCAATCGCATCCATCGCGACTTCACCTATGACGGTGAGGCGACCACGGTGCGGACCCGGGCCAGCGATGCCTTCAAGCTGAAGCGCGGCGTGTGCCAGGATTTTTCGCACATCATGATCGCCGGTCTGCGCGGGCTCGGCATTCCGGCCGGCTATGTCAGCGGCTTCCTGCGCACCATTCCACCCAAGGGGAAGCCCCGGCTGGAAGGCGCCGATGCCATGCATGCCTGGGTCAAGGTCTGGTGCGGGCGTGACGCCGGCTGGCAGGAGTTCGATCCGACCAACGGCATGCGGGCGAGCAACGACCATATCACCGTCGGCTATGGCCGCGACTATTCCGATGTCGCGCCGATCGTCGGCGTTCTCAAGACCACGGGCGGTCAGGTGGGCGAGCAGGCCGTCGACGTCATTCCGGTCGCGCTCGAAAAGGTGTGAATGCGAGCGAAACGCCGAACCGTCCCGTTGTTGCAATTCTGGATTGTCGAAGGCGACTTCTCAAACATCGAACGGGCCGCTAGTCTGTATTCGTTCCGAGGGACAATCATCGTACTGCCAAGGCGCGCGAGCGCGGGATTTTGTAATTGAAAGCGGTCAGCGTCGTCATTCCTGCCCACAATGCAGCGGCCACAATCGCCACGACACTGGCGTCACTCGCCGGCGAGGCCGAGGTTATCGGCGAGGTCCTGCTGGTCGACGATGCATCGACGGACGGCACGGCGGCGACGGCGCTGCGGGCCGCGGCGCAACTGTCCTTGCCGCTGCGTGTGCTGCCGGCCAATTGCCGCGACGCCGGCGGCGCCCGCAACGTGGCGCTGGCCGAGGCACTCCATACCTGGGTCTACCTGATCGACGCCGACGATCTGCATCTTGATGGCGGATTGCGCGCACTGCTGCGGCAGGCCGAGAGCCAGCCGAAAGCCGACATGATCGTTGGCGCCTATCGACGACGCGTGAGCGGTGAGGATCGGCAGATCAAGGTGCCGAACGGCTACCAGGCCGCCTGCCTGGCAAACGCTTCCGCCTATGTGAAAGGCGACATACGTTCGGTCGCGGTGGGCAGCGTGCTGGCGTCCCGGCGCCTGATCGGCGAGACGCGGTTTCCTGTGGGGCTTGCCTATGACGAGGACACGCTGTTCTGGGCGCGACTGATGAGCAAGGCCTCGCTGGCCATGATGCCGCAGCCGGTCATGGTCTATGAGGTTTCGCCCACCCGTTCGGACGATCGTTTTGCGATCAACCCGGTGCGGCGCTTCCTGGAGTGGCGTCGCGAACTGCGCACGCTCACGGATTGCAGCATCCCGGTCTCGGCGCTCAAGGCCAGGGAGGGACTCGTCGCCCTCAAGATCGCCCGCGTCCACTACGCCCGTGGCGACCTGGACACCGCCGCGCGCTTCCTGGCGGTGGCGGCGGTCGCGCCCAAGCGACGCTCGGAGGCATGGCGCTGCCTGCGCTACAAGCTCAAGCTCGCCGTGCGCCGCCGGCTGTCGGCTCAGCAGATAGAACTGCAAGGCGTGCTCTAGAGCAATTCGGCGCCCGTTCGGCGCCGCATCGCGGACTTTTCGGATGGCTGTGGAACCAGCAGTCAGCCAACGGCTTATCTACCGACATCTGCATGGAGCCGTCATGCTGCAGAAATCCGGATCAACCTACAGCCGATCGGCTGGCGGTGAAGCGAAGAATGGCGCGCAGCTTTCGGCAAGGGATGCCGCACTGACCTATGTCAGCGATGCCGAGCCCGGCATCCGCCGGCTGAAGGCAGGCAAGCGGTTTTCCTACAAGGGGCCGGACGGGAAAGCAGTCTCGGATGCCACCAGGGCACGGATCGAGGCGATCGTCATTCCGCCGGCTTGGACGGATGTCTGGATCTCGCCCGACGCGGATGGGCATATCCAGGCGACCGGAAGGGACCAGCGCGGACGCAAGCAGTATCGCTATCATCCGCAATGGGCCGAGGAACGCGACGGTGCCAAATATTCAAGCCTCGTCGCCTTCGCCGAAAGCCTTCCGGAGCTCCGGCGCACCATAGATCGCGATTTCCGCCGCCGCGGCCTGCCGTTTGAGCGTGTCGTCGCCGCGGTCGTCTGGCTGCTCGACAACACGATGATCCGCGTCGGCAATGCCGCCTATGCGCGTGACAACAAGAGCTTCGGCCTGACGACATTGCGCGACCGCCATGTCGACATCAGGGGATCGAGCCTGCGCTTTGCCTTCAAGGGCAAGTCCGGCAAGGAATGGAAACTGAAGCTGGTGGACCGCCGCATTGCGGGGATCGTACGGGGTGCACAGGATCTGCCGGGCCAGAAGCTGTTCCAGTATCTCGACGAGGACGGCAACAGGCGCCCGGTCCGCTCCGACGACGTCAACCGCTATATCCGCCAGGCGGTTGGCGATGCCTTCAGCTCGAAGCATTTCCGCACATGGGGCGGCACCATCCATGCCGCGTCGCTGTTTGCGCAGACGGAGCTGCCCGAAAGCCAGGCACAGCAAAAGCGCGTGATGAACAGTGTCATCGACAAGGTCGCCGAGCGGCTGGGCAACACCCGCGCGGTCTGCCGCAAATGCTATATCCACCCGCAGGTCTTCGAGGCCTGGCTGCAGGGGCGGCTGCTTGCCGAAATGGCGGAGGCCAACAAGCGCAAGCGGTCCATCGAGGGTCTCGATGAGGAGGAGGCGCTCGTGCTGAGATGGTTGAAACGCACGAACGGTGACTGACGGCAATTGTCAGCCGCCATCTCGGGATTTTTTTATCGACGTCGTGTCGGGATCGGCCCTACTGTTTCGTCCTTTGATACAGAAAGGACCAGCCATGCTCTACGCCATCCTCTGCTATGCCTCCGAAGACGTCGTCAGCTCGTGGAGCAAGGCGCAGGACGACGAAGTCATGGCCAATCTCCTCGGCGTCCAGGAGAAATACGCCAAGGCCGGCCGGCTTGGTCCCGTGGCGCGGCTTCTGCCGACGACGGCGGCGACGACGCTGCGGAAGGTCAAGGGCGAATCGATCGTCATTGACGGCCCGTTCGCAGAGACCAAGGAGCAGTTCCTCGGTTTCTATACGCTCGAATGCGCCGATCTCGACGAGGCCGTCGAGTTCGCCCGTGAGCTTTCCGAGGTCAATCCGAGCGGTGGATCCTATGAGATACGGCCGGTCTCGGTGTTCAATCCCACCGGGGTTGCCGTATGACCGAACTTGCCTGGATCAGCTCAGCGATCAGCGCCGCCCGCCCGCAGGCGATGGGTGCGCTGCTGCGCTATTTCCGCGATCTCGATACGGCGGAGGAAGCTTTCCAGGATGCCTGTCTCAGGGCGTTGAAGAACTGGCCACAGAACGGGCCGCCGCGCGATCCGGCGGCCTGGCTGATCTTCGTCGGCCGCAACAGCGGCATCGACGCGGTGCGCAAGCGCGCCAAGCAGGCGCCGATGCCCGAAGAAGACCAGATCTCCGATCTGGACGATGCCGAAAGCGATATCGCCGAGCGGCTGGACGGAGCGCATTACCGCGACGACATATTGCGGCTGCTCTTCATCTGCTGCCATCCGGACCTGCCGGCAACGCAGCAGATCGCGGTCGCGCTGCGCATCGTTTCCGGCCTGACGGTCAAGCAGATCGCGCGCGCCTTCCTGGTTGGCGAGAGCGCCATGGAACAGCGCATCACCCGCGCCAAGGCGCGCATCGCCGACGCCGGTATGCCGTTCGAGACGCCGGGCGCCGTCGAGCGCTCCGAGCGGCTCGCGGCGGTGGCGGCCATGGTCTACCTTATCTTCAACGAGGGCTATTCCACCAACAGCGGCGAGGCACCGGCCCGCGCGCCGCTCTGCGAGGAGGCGATCCGGCTGGCCCGGCTGTTGCTGCGGCTGTTCCAGACCGAGCCGGAAATCATGGGGCTGACGGCGCTGCTCCTGCTCCAGCATGCGCGCGCACCGGCCCGTTTCGACGAAGACGGCGAGATCGTGCTGCTCGAGGACCAGGATCGCGGCCTGTGGAGCCGCAAGATGATCGACGAGGGGCTGGCCCTTGTCGACAAGGCTTTGCGCCATCGCAAGCCCGGCCCCTACCAGGTGCAGGCGGCGATCGCCGCCCTGCATGCGCGGGCTGATAAGGCCGAGGACACCGACTGGGTGGAGATAGACCTGCTCTATGGCCTGCTCGAACAGATGCAGCCGTCGCCGGTCATCACGCTCAACCGCGCGGTGGCGGTCTCCAAGGTGCGCGGCCCGGAAGCCGCCCTTGCCATGATCGAGCCGCTGGAGCCGAGGCTTTCCGGCTATTTCCATTTCTTCGGCCTCAAGGGCGGACTGCTGATGCAACTCGACCGGGGCGAGGAGGCGCGGATCGCCTTCGACCGGGCTATCGCGCTTGCCAACACGGCCGCGGAAGCGGCCCATATCCGCATGCATATCGACCGTTTGATGAAAGACGGTGCCGTACGCACGCCGGCGAAAAAGGCCAACTGAGCAGCATTCGCCGGTCTGGCTCAATCGTCTCTGGCTCAATCTTGTAATTTGGGCTTGGACCATGCCGGGGTGGCGATTTTCCCCTGAAACGAGTAAGGCCACGCCATGACTGTGCCTCGAGTGCCTTTGGCACGCGGGCGAAATGGCGCGAGGCTTTGACCCGACGCCATATGATGACGACGGGATCTGAAAGGGACAAAAATGACGATAGCGAAGGAAACGGCTGAGCTTCTGGCGAAACTGGGTGTTGCCAGGGAGGCGCTTGCCGGCGGCGACCTGATCGTGAAGAGCCCGGTGACGGGTGAAGAGATCGCGGCGCTGAAAACGATCTCGCCGGCCGATGCGGCCAGGTCGATCGATGCCGCGCACAAGGCGTTCCAGTCCTGGCGGCTGGTGCCGGGGCCCAAGCGCGGCGAACTGGTGCGGCTGCTCGGCGAGGAATTGCGTATCCACAAGGCCGAGCTCGGCCGGCTGGTGTCGATCGAGGTCGGCAAGATCCCGTCCGAGGGGCTCGGCGAAGTGCAGGAGATGATCGACATCTGCGATTTCGCCGTCGGCCTGTCGCGGCAATTGTATGGTCTCACCATCGCCACCGAACGCCCAGGCCATCGCATGATGGAAACCTGGCATCCGCTCGGCGTCGTCGGCGTCATCTCCGCCTTCAACTTCCCGGTCGCGGTGTGGTCGTGGAACGCAGCCCTGGCGCTGGTCTGCGGTGATGCGGTGGTGTGGAAGCCGTCGGAGAAGACGCCGCTGACCGCACTTGCCTGCGAGGCGATCTTTGCGCGCGCCGTCAAGCGTTTCGGCGCCGACGCGCCGCAGGGCCTGCTCCAGGTGCTGATCGGCGATCGCGCCGTCGGCGAAGTCCTGGTCGATCATCCCAAGGTGCCGCTGGTGTCGGCCACCGGCTCGACGCGCATGGGCAGGGAGGTCGGGCCAAGGCTGGCCAAGCGCTTTGCGCGCGCGGTGCTGGAACTCGGCGGCAACAATGCCGGCATCGTGGCGCCCAGCGCCGACCTCGACATGGCGTTGCGAGCGATTGCCTTCGGCGCCATGGGCACGGCCGGACAGCGCTGCACGACGCTGCGGCGCCTGTTCGTGCATGAGAGCGTCTATGACGCGCTGCTGCCGCGGCTGAAGAAGGCCTATCAGAGCGTTTCGGTCGGCAATCCGCTGGAGACCTCCTCGCTGGTCGGGCCGCTGATCGACAAGGCCGCCTACGAGGCCATGCAGAAGTCGTTGAAGGAGGCCACGGCCCATGGCGGCAAGGTGACCGGCGGCACGCGGGTCGAGAACGGTCATCCCGATGCCTATTATGTGCATCCCGCCCTTGTCGAAATGCCGAAGCAGGTCTCGCCGGTGACCGAAGAGACCTTCGCGCCGATCCTCTATGTGATGAAATATTCCGACTTCGACGCCGTGCTCGACGAGCACAATGCGGTGGGTGCGGGCCTGTCGTCGTCGATCTTCACGCGCGACCTGCAGGAATCGGAGCGCTTCCTCGGCGTCGACGGTTCGGACTGCGGCATCGCCAACGTCAACATCGGCACGTCGGGGGCCGAGATCGGCGGTGCCTTCGGCGGCGAAAAGGAAACCGGCGGCGGCCGCGAGAGCGGCTCGGATGCGTGGAGGGCCTATATGCGGCGCGCCACCAACACGGTGAACTACTCCAAGGCGCTGCCACTGGCCCAGGGCGTCTCATTCGACATCGATTGAGACCGCCGGGGGGTGTCCAAGGCTAGTGTCGATTGGGCTCGGCGAGCATCAATCGACACAGGTGGAGGGCGTACATGCCGCACTGACGCTGGACAATCGTTCGCGCTTGTCCAGGGTCGGCTTTTCATAACGTCTTTCATGCAGGTCCCTCTCCAATCATGGCGCCGCGCATAGCGGCGATTGGAGCGCTAGCGGGCATGACGGATTCGTGCATCCCCCGTGCGGCAGACGACGCACGGGTCAGCGGGCTGCCGTCGAACCAAAGGTTTCGGTGAAAGCGGCATCCATGATCGCCAGCTTCACCGCCTGGGCGGCCATGTATTCCCCATAGAAATCGCGCGACACCCACATGACCGACTGGCCCCGTTGGCCGAGCCAGCCGACACTGCCGAGGTCTTCGGCGGCGCGAAGCTTGCGTGCAAGGTGAGTGCGCGACAGTTTCAGCCATTTCGCGAAATCGCCGATCGAGACGACGCCGGTCGGGATCCGATCGAGGCCGGCATGCTCGGGATCGACGCCCGATATCAGCCAGTCCATGACGACGCCGCCATTGTTGAGCCAGGTGAACAGGGAAAAGGTCTGCTTGGGCTCGCGCACCGGGTTGGACGAGAGCAAGCCATCGGCAATCCGTGGCTGCAGCATGGCGAGCGCGTCCGGCCTGGCCAGGAACAGGGCCAGGCGGTTCGCACCGTCGAGACCGTCCAGCGTCTGCAGATGCGCCATCAGCCAGAGGGTGACCGGCTCCAGCGAGGCCGCGGCCGGCTGCATGGGACGGATGCGGCCGTCCTGTGCCGTGGGCACATACTCGATGAAACCGTAGTGCAGCATTTCCTTGACGAAGGCGTCGGCGGTGTTGCGGCTGGCCACCGAATTCTGCCGGATCGCGTCGAGGAAACGGGCTGCCGTCAGTTCCTTACGATAGTCGTCGGGCTCCCGCCTGAAATGCAAGGCGAGACCGATATGGGCCATGAGCCAGCGTTGCTGCGTGGCAAACACCGACGCGAGCCGCGGATTCATCTCATAAGTCTGGTTCATCGCCTGTGCCTGGACGCGGATACAGCGATGCAGTGCCGGATGAGCGGCAATTTCTTCCAACGTCAGCGCCATTCCCCCCGCTGCGATAAGACCCCTTGTCGCGAAGACGCGAGGACACATTTTCAGTCTTCGCGCCTTGTGTCCAGACGCCGGCCGTCAACAGTGAGTGAATGCGCACAGTGGGTACAAATCGCGGGAGTGCTTCATGGCTTCGCGCCGCTGCTCAGCCACCGCCTCGCGATGGCGGAAAACAGGTCTCGAAGGCGGTATCGACAACGGCCAGCTTGGCGGCCTGGACAGTCATGTACTCCTCATAGAACCCGTGCGACACCCACATCACCGAATGGCCGCGCTGGCCAACCCAGCCAATGCTGCCTAATTCCTCGGCGGTGCGCAGTTTGCGGCCGAGATGGGTCCGCGACAGCTTGAGCCATCTGGCGAAGTCGCCGATCGAAACCACGCCGGTCGGGATTCGCTCCAGGCCGGCGTGATCGGGATCGATGCCGGACATCAGCCAGTCCATGACGATGCCGCCATTGTTGAGCCAGATGAACAGGGAAAAGGTCTGGTTGGGTTCACGCACCGGCTTCGAGGCCAGCAGGCCGTCGGCTATCAGGGGCTGCAGCGTGGCAAGCATGTCGGGCCGGTCCAGGAATCTGGCCAACCGGTCGCCGCCATCGATATGGTCAAGCGTGCGCAGATGGGCAATGACCCAGCCGGTGAATCTCTCAATGGTGGCCGCCGTCGGCTGCAGGGGATGCGTGCGACCGTCCCCGCCCGCCACATACTCCGCGATGTTGTAGTGCAGCATCTCCTTGATGAAGGCGTCCGCCGTGTTGCGGCTGGCCACCGCGTTCTTGTGCACGACCTCGATGAAACGCGAGACTGTCAGTTCCTTGCGGCGGTCGTTCGGATCGCGCCTGAAGTGCATGGCAAGGCCGACATGGCCCATAAGCCAGCGCTGCTGCGTGGCAAAGATGGAAGCCAGTCGCGGTGTTTCCTCATAGATTCGGATCAGGGACTGCGACTGTTCCTGAACGTAGCGGTGCAAGGCCGGATGGGCCGCTATGTCTTCCAATTTCAGCGCGGATCTCCTGAAGTTTTGAAACAACTCTGATGGCGAGATTGCGTTCCTCATTTTCCAATCTTCAGTATTTGTGTCCAGACGTACCAATTGCGAAGAACAGCGCCAGCCGAGATATGGATCCACGGCGACAGGTTCACGGTTCGGTCTGCTAACTGATTGCCATGGCTTGGAAAAATCCTCCCAATCACCGTCAGTCGAACGAGCGCCCGTTGGATTGATCTTCGAGCGCGGCAAACTCGAACGATATCACCTATGCCGGTGCGGGCTTCATCGCAAGCAGCCAGTGCAGGGGGCTACAAGCCTATGCACATGGTGCTGGCGGGCCGGTGACGGCCTTCTTCACCGGCCCGCCGGTGGGTGGCAACAGGCCGATGCTGGTCGAGGATGTTCGGCTTGTTGGCTTGGCCTTCGGCCAAGGCCTGGCCGAAACCGCTTCCATTTGCGCAAATTGCCGTGGTCCGGCAGGCTCCTGCCTTGCTCGTTCGCGAGGCTCGATGAAAAAATCCGGCGCCACGGAAACCTGTCCGAGGCGCCGTGCGATGATGATCAGCCCGCGTCAGCCGTTCGGGTAATAGCCGCCATCGGCGCCGTCGCCGATGTAGGTGCCGCCGCCTGAATCGGTCTGCAGTTGCTGATCCAGTCTCTCGATCTGGCCGAGCAAGCTCTGGTATGCGCCGCCACCGGTGGCCGAGCGATGGATGCTGTCGGCCTGCGTCATCAGATCGTGCTCCTGCTCAGGGGTGATCGCCTTTGCATCCATTGCCTCGACAATCCCCTGCTTGACGCCCTGCAACTGATCCAGGACCGCCCGTGACTCGACGGACATGCCGCCAGGTTCGACCCGGTGGCGATGCACCGCGTAAGCACTCGATAGTGGCACTGCCGCCAGGAGCGATGCAATTGCTATGATCTTTGGTGTGAAACCGCGCATGGTTGCGCCTCCCTTCAACGGGAAAAGCGGTAAGGCTATCGCTTTCCGATCGCGGGCAATCTGCTCCCGTCGCGTCGCGATGATCCTGTCATCGCCGGTGGTTCGTGGCCCGCAAAGTCGATATAGGGATGTTCCGGGGCCCGGCATGGCAGAGGAACGGAAAGTTGACAGGTTGTGATCGGCGGGGTGAGCCGGCTCACTCCCCGGCTTGCACAGTTGGTTGCCGGGGATACCGTGCCCGTGAACGCAATTGCCGGCACCAGCGACTGAAGCGGTCGACATAGATGTAGATGACCGGCGTCGTGTAGAGGGTCAGGATCTGGCTCAGGATCAGGCCGCCGACGATGGCGATGCCAAGCGGCTGGCGCAGTTCCGCGCCCTCGCCAAGGCCGATCGCCAATGGCACGGCGCCGAACAATGCCGCCATGGTCGTCATCATGATCGGGCGAAAGCGCAGCAGGCACGCCTGGTAGATGGCGTCATGCGCCGGCTTGCCTTCGTTGCGCTCGGCAGCCAGCGCGAAGTCGATCATCATGATCGCGTTCTTCTTGACGATGCCGATCAGGAGGATGATGCCGATCAGCGCCATGATCGAAAACTCGATGTTGAACAGGGTCAGCGCCAGCAAGGCGCCGACACCGGCCGAAGGCAAGGTCGACAGAATGGTCAGCGGGTGGGCGTAACTCTCGTAGAGAATGCCGAGCACGACATAGACGGCGATCAGCGCGGCGAGGATCAGCAGCGGCTGATCGGACAGCGAGTCCTGGAAGACGCGCGCCGTGCCCTGGAAACTGCCATGGATGGTGGCCGGCATGCCGATGCGGTCGGCAGCGGCGTTGATGGCCGCGACGCCTTCGCTGAGCGCGACGCCGGGCGCCAGATTGAAGGACAGGGTGGTGGCGACGAACAGGCCCTGATGGTTGACCGACAGCGGCGTGCTGCCGGGGCCGTAATGCGCGACGGCCGACAACGGCACCATGGTCTCGGCTCCGGTGCTGACCGCCGATCCGGTCGAGGCCGCCGTCCTGCCGGTGCTGGTGATGGAATTGTTGGCCTGGTTGCGCGCCGCGTCGGCGGCGATCGACTGTGCCGAGGTGGACCGGCCTGATACAGCGAATGTGCCGGCGACCGCATTGCTGGCCTGCGAACCATGCACCGAACCGCCGGAGGTGCTGACATAGACCTTGTTCAGCGCGTCCGGGTTCTGCCAGTATTGCGGCGCCACCTCCATGATGACGTGGTACTGGTTGCGCGCCACGTAGATGGTCGACACCTGGCGCTGGCCGAAGGCGTCGTAGAGCGTGTTGTCGATCTGGCTGGCTGATACGCCGAGGCGCGTCGCCGTATCACGGTCGATGGTGACGTCGGCTTCCAGGCCTTTGTTCTGCTGGTCGGAGTTGACGTCGGTGAGCCTGGGCTCTGTTTGCAGCGCGGCGGCGAGCTTCGGCGCCCACTCCGCCAGCTCGTCGAAACTGTCACCTTGCAATGTGTACTGGTATTGCGCGTTCGACTGGCGCCCGCCGACGCGGATATCCTGCACGGCCTGCAGGAACAGCGTGGCGCCCGGCACATCAGCCAGTTCGCGCCGCAGCCGGCCGATGACCTGGTCGGCGGAGATCTTGCGCTCGGCCAGCGGCTTCAGCGACACGAACATGAAGCCGGAATTGGTCTGGCCGCCGCCGGTGAAGCCGACGGCTGTGTCGACGGCCGGATCCTTGCCGACGATGGCCGCGTACTGGCTGAGTTTCTGCGACATCGACTGGAAAGAGGTTGCCTGGTCGGCCTGGATCGAGCCGGTCAGCCGTCCGGTGTCCTGCTGCGGGAAGAAGCCCTTCGGGATGGTGACATAGAGGTAGCCGTTGAGGCAGAGCGTGGCCGCAAGCACGGCCATGATCAGCAGCGGATTGTCGAGCGCCCAGGACAGCGACCAGCGATAGAAATTCAGCATGCCCTCGAAGATACGTTCGCTGAAGCGGTAGAGCTGGCCGTGTTCGCGTTGCCCTTCGGGGCGCAGCAGGATCGAGCACATCATCGGCGTGGTGGTCAGCGATATTGCGAGCGAGACCAGGATCGCCGCCGACAGCGTTATGGCGAATTCGCGGAACAGCCGGCCAACGATGCCGCCCATCAGCAGGATCGGGATGAAGACGGCGATCAGCGACAGGCTCATCGACAGTACGGTGAAGCCGACTTCCTGGGAGCCCTTGATGGCCGCCTCCATGCGGCCCATGCCGGAAGCGGTGTGGCGGGCGATGTTTTCAAGCACGACGATGGCATCGTCGACGACAAAGCCGGTGGCGACCGTCATCGCCATCAGCGACAGATTGTCGATGCTGAAGCCCATGAGGTACATGGCGCCCAGCGTGCCGACCAGGGACACGGGCACTGCCACGATCGGCACCAGCGCCGAGCGCACGTCGCGCAGGAAGGCGAAGACGACGAGGATCACCAGGCCGATGGCGATCATCAGCGTCCGCGCGACCTCGCTCAGCGAGGCGCGGATGGTGGTCGAGCGGTCGACCGCCAGCGACAGGTCGATGGCCGGCGAGATGGAGGCGCGCAGCGTCGGCAACAGCGCCTTCACCCGGTCCACCGTCGCGATGATGTTGGCGTTGGGCGAGCGGTTGAGGATGATCAGCACGCCCGGCTTGCCGTTGGCGAGACCGGCATTGCGGATGTTCTCGACGGAATCATTGACCTGGCCGACATCGGAGAGCCTGACCGGCGCGCCATTGCGGTAGGCGACGATGAGTGAGCGGTAGGCGTCCGCCTGGTTGGCCTGGTCGTTGGCGTAGATCTGATACCGTTGCTGGCCGACATCGATCGCGCCCTTGGGGCTGTGGGCGTTGGCGGAGGCAAGGGCCGCGCGCACATCCTCCAGCCCGATGCCATAATCGTAGAGTACCTGCGGGTTGAGTTCGACGCGCACGGCCGGCAGCGAGCTGCCGCCCACCGACACCTCGCCGATGCCGTCGACCTGCGAGAGTTTCTGCGCCAGCACGGTGCTTGCGGCATCGAAGAGCTGACCCTTGGACAGGGTGTCCGATGTCATCGACAGGATGAGGATCGGGGCATCGGCGGGATTGACCTTGCGATAGGTCGGGTTGGAGCGCAGGCTGGACGGCAGGTCGGCGCGCGCGGCGTTGATCGCCGCCTGGACGTCACGCGCGGCGCCGTCGATGTCACGGTCCAGCCCGAACTGCAAGGTGATGCGGGCGCTGCCGACGCTGCTCGACGAGGTCATTTCATTGACGTCGGCGATTTCGCCGAGATGCCGCTCGAGCGGGCTGGCGACGGTGTTGGCCACCACCTGGGGACTGGCCCCCGGCAGCGAGGCCGATACCGAGATGACGGGGTAGTCGACCGCCGGCAGCGGTGCCACCGGCAATTGCGGAAACGCCACCAGTCCGGCCGCCAGCAGGCCGAAGGTCAGCAGCGTCGTTGCCACCGGCCGCCGGATGAAGGGAACCGACAGGTTCATGGCCTGGCGTCCATGCCCTGGATGCGGGGACGATCGGGGGCACCGGGAAGGTTGGGTTCGATGCCTCGCAGGCGGGCGGCGAGGCGGTCGAACCAGAGATAGATCACCGGCGTGGTGAACAGGGTCAGCAACTGGCTGAGCAGCAGGCCGCCGACAATGGAGACGCCCAGGGGATGGCGCAGTTCCGAGCCGACGCCGGTACCCAGCATCAGCGGCAAGGCGCCCAGCATTGCCGCCAGCGTCGTCATCAGGATCGGGCGGAAGCGCAGCAGGCAGGCCTGGTAGATGGCCTCGCGCGGCGTCTTGCCCTCATGGCGCTGCGCGTCGAGCGCGAAGTCGATCATCATGATGGCGTTCTTCTTGACCACGCCGATCAACAGGATGATGCCGATGATCGAGATGATGGTCAGGTCCTGGCCGGCGATCATCAGCGCCAGCAGCGCGCCGATGCCGGCCGAAGGCAGCGTCGACAGGATGGTGATGGGGTGGATGAAGCTCTCATAGAGCACGCCGAGCACGATGTAGACGGTCACCACCGCCGCCAGGATCAGGAACAGCGTGTTGTCGAGCGAAGCCTGGAAGGCTCGGGCGGCGCCCTGGAAGCTGGTGATGATGCTGAGCGGCATGCCGATGTCGGCCTGCGCCTGCTGGATCGCGGTGACCGCCTCGCCGAGCGACGCGCCCGGCGCCAGGTTGAACGAGACGGTGGTGGCCGGGAATTGCCCCATATGGGTGATCTGCAGCGGCGAGGTGGCGATATGGGTGGTCGCCACCACCGACAGTGGCACCGGCGCGCCACCCGTTGACGAAGGCAGGTAGACGGAGGACAGCGCCTTCAGCGAGTCCTGTTCGGACGGGGCGGCCTCGAGAATGACGCGGTACTGGCTTGACGTGGTG
The DNA here is from genome assembly GCF_059420305.1 of Mesorhizobium sp. GW821-FHT04C10. Taxonomy (NCBI): domain Bacteria; kingdom Pseudomonadati; phylum Pseudomonadota; class Alphaproteobacteria; order Hyphomicrobiales; family Phyllobacteriaceae; genus Mesorhizobium; species Mesorhizobium sp. GW821-FHT04C10. The sequence continues at coordinate 2,402,641 of NZ_JBWKTL010000001.1, forward strand.
TAGATGGTCGAGACCATGCGCTGGCCGAAAGCGTCGTAAAGCGCATTGTCGACGGTCGCCGGCGTGATGCCGAAGCGGGCGGCCTGGTCGCGGTCGATGTCGACAAAGACGGCAAAGCCGCTGTTCGACAGGTCGCTGGCGACATCGGCGAGCTGCGGCAGCGTGTTCAGCCTGGCGAGCAGCTTCGGCGTCCATTCGCCCAATTCGTCGGCATTGGCGTCCTGGAGCACGAATTGATACTGGGTGCGGCTGACCTGGCCGTCGATGGTCAAATCCTGGACCGGCTGCATGTAGAGGGTGACGCCAGCCACCGAAGCGGCTTCCTGTTTCAGGCGCGCGATGACGGCGGTGATATCGGCGGTGCGCTCCTCATGCGGCTTGAGGTTGATCAGGATGCGGCCGACATTGAGCGTGGTGTTGGTGCCGTCGACGCCGATGAAGGACGACAGGCTGTCGACATCGGGATCCCTAAGGATGATGGCAGCCAGCTGCTGCTGGCGCTGCGCCATGGCGGCATAGGAGATCGACTGCGGCGCCTCTGATATGGCCTGGATGACGCCGGTGTCCTGCACCGGGAAGAACCCCTTGGGGATGACCACGTAGAGCACCGCCGTCAGCACCAGGGTCGCCGCCGCCACCACGAGCATCAATGTCTGCCGGTCGAGCACCCAGGTCAGTGCCCGGCCGTAGCCGCGGATCACCCAGTCGAAGAAATCGTGGCTGGCGCGCTGCAGGGCGTTCTCATGCACCGCCGACAAGGGCTTCAGCAGTTTGGCGCAGGCCATCGGCACCAGGGTCAGCGATACCACGGCCGAGATCAGGATGGTGGTGGCGAGCGTGATGGAGAATTCGCGGAACAGCCGGCCGACGACATCGCCCATGAACAGAAGCGGGATCAGCACCGCGATCAGCGAGACGGTCAGCGAGATGATGGTGAAGCCGATCTGCTGCGACCCTTTCAGCGCCGCCTGCAGCGGAGTCGCGCCTTCCTCGACATAGCGCGCGACGTTCTCGATGACGACGATGGCGTCGTCGACGACGAAGCCGGTGGCGATGGTCAGCGCCATCAGCGACAGATTGTCGAGGCTGAAGCCGAACAGATACATGACGCCCAGCGTGCCGACCAGCGACAGGGGAACCGAGAGGCTGGGGATCAGCGTGGCGCGCGCGCTGCGCAGGAAGACGAAGATGACCAGCACGACCAGGATGATCGACAGCGTCAGCTCGTATTCGACGTCGCGCACGGAGGCGCGGATGGTCGTGGTGCGGTCGGTCAGCACCTTTACGTCGATGGCGTTCGGCAGCGAGGCCTGGAGCTGCGGCAGCAGCGCCTTGATGCGGTCGACCACGTCGATGACGTTGGCTCCCGGCTGGCGCTGGATGTTGAGGATGATCGCCGGCGTGCTGTTCATCCAGGCCGCCAGCCGGTTGTTCTCGGTGGCGTCGACCACATCGGCCACATCGCTCAGCCGCACCGGGGCGCCGTCCTTGTAGGCGACGATCAGCGAACGGTATTCGTCGGCGCTCTTCAGCTGGTCGTTGGCGTTGATCGTATAGGCGCGCGACGGTCCGTCGAAATTGCCCTTGGGCGTGTTGACGTTGGCGCTGCCCAAGGTGGTGCGCAGGTCGTCGAGGTTGAGGCCATAGGCCGCGAGCTTGCGCGGGTCGGCCTGGACGCGCACGGCGGGGCGCTGGCCGCCACTGAGGCTGACCAGCCCGACCCCCGGCAGCTGCGATATCTTCTGCGCCAGCCGGGTGTCGGCAAGCTGCTGCACGTCGCGCAGCGGCATCGTGGCCGAGGTCAGGCCCAGCGTCAGCACTGGCGCGTCCGCCGGATTGACCTTGGCATAGATCGGTGGCGCCGGCAGGTCGGCCGGCAAGAGATTGCCGGCGGCGTTGATGGCGGCCTGCACCTCCTGTTCGGCGACATCGAGCGAGATCGCCAGGCTGAACTGCAGCGTGATGACCGAGGAGCCGGCCGAGCTTACCGAGTTCATCTGGTTGAGGTTGGCGATCTGGCCGAGCTGGACCTCCAGGGGTGCTGTGACCGATGACGTCATGACGTCGGGGCTGGCGCCGGGATAGAAGGTCTGCACCTGGATGGTCGGATAGTCGACCTCGGGCAGGGCCGAGACGGGCAGATAACGATAGGCGAGCAGGCCGGACAGCATGATGGCGACCATGAACAGCGACGTCGCCACCGGCCGCAGGATGAAGGCTCGAGACGGGCTCATTGCTGCTGCCCGGACTCCGCGTGACGGTGCTTGCGTCCCTGGCCCTTGTGCCTGCCCGTGTCGTCCGGCTTCGGCGTATCGGACGTGGGTTGGTCGGGTGTCGGCGCCTGCGCCTGGGGCGCTGTACCGGCGGGCAAGGCAGCGGATGCCTGCGGAGGTGTCTGTGCTGGCGCCTGTGTTGAGGGCTGTGCCGGGGCTGGCGCCTGGCCGTCCTGTCCGAGGTTGATATGGGCGCCGTCGCGGAGTTTGTCGGCGCCGTCGACGACGACACGCTCGCCGGGGTTCAGGCCGGCGAGTATCTCGACATGCTCGCCATTGGTGACGCCGAGCGTGACCTTGCGCACGGAAACCGTGCTGTCGGGATTGACCAGGTAGACGAAGGTGCCGGGCAGGCCGCGCTGGATCGCCGATACCGGGGCGATCGCCACGTCCTTGTGCTCGTCGACGAGAAGCGCGACGTTGACGAACTGGTTCGGATAGAGGACACGCGCCTCATTGGCGAAGCCCGCCCTCAGCTTGATGGTGCCGGTGCTTGGGTCGATCTGGCTGTCGAAGGTCTCGAGCTGGCCGTCGGCAAGCTTCTTGGCTCCGGCGCGGTCGAAGGCGGTGGCGGGCAGCGTGGCCCCCTGCTGCATGCGCTGCGCGATTGCGGGCAATTCATCCTCGGGCACGGTGAACAGCACGCTGATCGGCTGGACCTGCGTGATGACGACGATGCCGTTGGCATCGCTGGGGGTTACGTAGTTGCCCTGATCAACCTGGCGCAGGCCGGCCCGTCCGTCGACCGGAGCCAGGATGCGGCAATAATCGAGATTGAGGGTGGCGGTCTGTATCATCGCCTGGTCGACCTGGATGGAACCCTGATCCTGCGCGACAAGGGCGACCTGCGCGTCGAGGGTCTGGGGTGTCGCCGTCCCCTGGGCCACCAGCTTCTGGTCGCGAACGAGGTCGAGCTGGGCATCCCTGAGCATGGCCTGGTCGCGTACCAGCTGGCCCTGGGCCTGGGCGAGCGCCGCCTGGTAGGGGCGGGGATCGATCTGCGCCAGCAGGTCGCCCTTCTTGACGTCCTGGCCCTCCTTGAAATTCACCTGGACGAGCGGACCGGTGACCTGCGGCTTGACCGTGACGGTGGAGAGCGAGGTCACCGTGCCGAGGGCATTGAGGGTGACGTCTATCGTGCCCTTTTCGATGGCGGCGGCGCCGATCGTCGTCGGCTGCGCGCCGCGTCTGCCGCCGGGCTGCCTGGCCTCGACATGCGGCCGCTGATAGAGATAAGCCCCCGTGGCGGCAACGATCGCAATGAAGATCAGCCAGGGGATCCAGCCGCGCGAACGGCGTTGCGCGACGGTCGTCTGCAGGGGCATTTCCAATTGCTGGTCCATGGCGGCGTCTTTCACCCCCGTGAACCAATATGGCCGAAACCGGCCCAAGTCGAATTAACACTTGGACAGGTTCGAACGGCTCTGCGGCCGTTCGCTTCGGTCGCGCCATCGCGCCCTGGTGGGCGCCTTCTACATGCGCATCAACAGGCCGCCATCGACGGCAAGCTCGATGCCGGTGATGTAGCTCGCCGCGTCGGAGAGGAGGAACAGCGCGGCGTTGGCCATGTCCTGCGGCGTGCCGATGCGACCGAGCGGTGCGTAGCTCGCCACGGCCGAGCGCTTTTCCTCGGTGTCCCAGCGCGCCTGCAGTGGCGTCAACGCCATGCCGGGGCAGATGGCGTTGGAGCGGATGCGCTCGCCGGCGAGTTGCATGGCGAGTGATTTGGAGAGCGCGCACACACCTGCCTTCGAGGCCTGGTAGGCGTCCTGTGGATTGGCGTCGCCGCGATACCACTGGATGGTCGAGAAATGCACCATGGCGCCGCCGCGCCCGCCCGAGCGCATATGCGGAACGACCGAGCGTGCGGTGTGGACGAAGGACTTCAGATTGATGTTGAAAACCTCGTCCCAGACGTCGAGGTCCATCTCCAAGGCCGATTTGTCGCGGCCAAACCACAGCACGCCCGCGACATTGGCGAGATAGTCGATGCCGCCGCGTTCGCGGCCCGCCGTATCGACGACTTGTTCGACGAAGGCGGCGTCGGTCAGATCGCCCTGCGCGAAGGTGAGCTTGTCGTCATAGGCGGCCAGCGACGCCGGACGGGCCTTGACGTCGATGGCGGTGACGGAGGCGCCGGCATCGAGCAGGGCCAGCGTGATCGCCTCGCCCATGCCGCCGCCCGCGCCGGCGACCACCGCATGCCTGCCGGTGAAATCGTAAGCGATCATCTCAACTCCCTCATGTGCTGCCGCCAATGCGCGATGTCGGGACAATAGGGGCGGATAAAAATTCCATCAAGCGGTATTAGAAAAAATTTGCCAAAATGGAAAATCGCGATATCGTGCCCCGAATGACCTCTCATCTCAGATGGATTTCACGACCATGAACCTGCATTCCGGCGCGCGGACCTTTTCCGTGACTTCTCCCGTCGACGGCTCGACCTACACGACGCGCGCCTATGCGGACGGGGCGGCCATCGAGACCGCGCTGAGCCGGGCACGTGCCGCGCTGCCGTCGTGGCGGCGCACGCCGCTGGCAGAGCGGCTGGCGATCCTGCTGCGCTTCGGCGAGGAGATGAAAGCGCGGGCAACGCCGCTCGCTGAAATGGTGGCGTGGCAGATCGGCCGGCCGCTGTGGCAGGCCGACGAGACGCCGCGCCTGGCGTTGGTTGGCGAACTGCTGGCCGGCGTCGCACCGGAAACGCTGGCCGATGTGCCGTATCCTTCGGATGAAAACATCCGCCGCTATGCCAAGCCCGTGGCAGGTGGCCTGCATCTGTCGATCTGCGCCTGGAACTACCCGACCGCCATGCTCGGCTATCTCGTGACGTCGCCGCTCGCGGCGGGCAATGTCGTGATCTTCAAGCACTCACCGCAAACGCCGCTGATCGCCGAACTGGCCGAGGAAGCCTTCCGTGCCGCCGGCGGTCCCGAGGGCGTGTTCCAGAGCCTGCATCTCGACCATGCCGATGCCGAGAAGCTGATCGCGTCGGGTGCCTTCAACGCGGTGAATTTCATCGGCTCGGTCAATGGCGGAAGGCGTGTCCATGCCGCCGCCGCCGGCACCTTCACACAGGTGCATCTCGAACTCGGCGGCAAGGACCCGACCTATGTCAGGGCCGATGCCGACATCGAGGCGACGATCCCGCAGATCGCGGAGGGCACCTACTCCAATGCCGGCCAGTCCTGCTGCTCGGTCGAGCGCATCTATGTCGACAAGGCAATCCATGACCGCTTCGTCGAAGCCCTGGTCGCCGAGACCGCCAAATGGACCATTGGCCATCCCTTCGACGAGAAGCCGATGATCGGCCCTGTGGTGCGGGCGAGTGCGGCCGACACCATTCGCGCTCTTACCGAAAGCGCGGTGCGGGCAGGGGCTAGGCGCCTGATGCAGCAGGATGGCGCGCTCAAGGCCTCCGGCCTCGGCGCCGCCTATGTCGCGCCGGAGGTGCTGGTCGGGGTCGATCACACCATGCAGATCATGCGCGACGAGCTGTTCGGGCCGGTAGCCTGCATCCAGTCGGTCGGCAGCGATGATGAGGCTATCCGCCTGATGAACGACAGCGATTTCGGGCTGAGCGCCTCGATCTGGACCAGGGATATCGAGCGCGGCGTGGCGCTGCTTGACGAAGTCGAGGCCGGCACGGTCTATCTCAACCGCTGCGATCACGCCGACCTGCATCTGCCCTGGGGCGGCATCAAGAACTCCGGCCTTGGCCGCACCAATGGCCGCGCCGGACTGGCGGAGGCGACAGCGGCGAAGGCTTACCATGTCCGCTCCGTCATCGGTTGATCCGGAGCCTGGTGCGATGAACGTCGCGGGCCTTGCAGGGCTTGACGATGCGGCCATCGCCGCGCTGGCCGCGGCCGGCGTCGAGCGGCTGCACATCGATGCCGCCAGCCCCTACCTGCTGATCGCCGAGCACGCCGGCGATGTCGTGCCCTCGCCCTGGCATGACCTTGGCCTGCCAGGGCCCTATCTCGGCACGCATTTCGCGGTCGACATCGGCATCGACGCCTTGACCCGCAGGCTGTCGCGCACGTTACGGGCGCCGGCCGTTCTCGCGCACTACTCGCGGCTGTTCCTGGACTACAACAGGCCGGCCGACGAGTGGGACTTCATGCGTCCGGATCTCGGCGGCATCCCGGTGCCCGGCAATGTCGCGCCGGATGCCACCGATGTCAGGCTGCGCAAGTCCATCGCCTGGGCGCCGGTCGAACAGGCAATCGTCGAGGCCGCAGCCGGCCGGCAGGCGCTGGTCTCGGTGCATTCCTTCACCCCGGTGATGGGCGGTGTCAGGCGCAATGTCGACATCGGCGTCTTGTGGCGGGAGCCGTCTGCCTTCGTCACCTCGGTGCTGAAGATGCTTGGCGCGCACGGTGCGGAAGCGGGCTTGAGGATCGGCGACAACGAACCCTATGACTGGCGCCAGGCGATCGGCTACACGTTGAACCGGCACGGACTGGAGCAGGGCAGGCCTTGCCTCTACCTCGAGGTCCGCAACGACCTGCTTTCCGATCCGGAAACATTCGAGCTTGTCAGCCGCACGCTCGAAACCGTCTTTGCAACTGTTGCGATGTCGCTATGGCCGAAACCAGCCGTAGCCGTCTAAAGCGGTTCGCCGAACGGCGACCCGCTTTATCTCCTTGTTTTGACGCAATTCCGAACGGAAAACCGCCGCACACTTTTCCTGGAATTGCTCTAGAGGCTGGACGCCCCAAGGCGGCCCCGCTAGAGCTTGTCGAATTGGAAACACGACAGCCAAGGGCGTGGGCGATGCAGGGCAATGTGGGCAGCAAGATCCGCGACGCGCGCAAGGAGCAGAATATCACGCTGCGAGATCTCAGCGAACGCTCCGGCCTGTCTGTGTCGCAACTGTCCAAACTCGAGAACGGCAAGGCGCGGCTGACGGTCGATGTCGCGCTGATGATCGCCGGCGTGCTGCATGTGCCGGTGGCTTCCTTCCTGTTCAGCCCCAAGCCCGGCATGCAGGCACGCCGTTCCATCACGCGCGCCGGCAGCGGCATCCTGCACCAGGGCAATGCCATGGAATTCGAGGTCCTGTGCAGCGATTTCCGCGACAAGACCAACATTTTCTGGCGCGTCACGCTGCGCGCGAAGAGTTTCGAGGAGAATGGCGGCTGGCGCAGCCATTCGGGCGAAGAGTTCATCCACGTGCTGAGCGGCAGCCTGGAACTGCACACGATCCACTATGATCCGACGGTGCTGCTGCCGGGCGACAGCATCCTGTTTGACGGCGAAATGCAGCACGCCTATATCGCGCTTGGCGACGAGCCCGTCGTCATGCTCATGTCGAACACCGTGCCGCGCGACGGGCTTCCCGCCGGCGCGGGGATTTGAGCCCAAGCTGACCGCACAGCTCCTCATCTCAAGAATATTTTCTAAAATGGAAAAAAATGCTTGTTATGGAAAAGTCGGAGGTCTAGCATCCATTTGACCGGCCGACAGGAGAAATAGCCATCGACCGGGATGGGAGATGTGACCGATGCTGTCGGTTGAGGCAGTCAGCAAGACCTTTGGCGGCGTGCAGGCATTGCGCAATGCGTCGCTGTCCTGTGAGGCCGGCGAAATCCTCGGCCTGATCGGCCCCAATGGCGCGGGGAAATCCACGCTGGTCAATGCCATCTCCGGCGTGCTCAAGCCCGATACCGGGAGTGTCCGGCTGGGAGGCCAGGAGATCACCGGCCATGGTCCCGAGCATTGCGCTCGCGCCGGGGTCGCGCGCACTTTTCAGACCATCCGCCTGTTCAAGGATCTGACCGTCCGGCAGAATGTCGAGGTCGCCCATATCACCTGCCAGGCGGTTCGCCCGGATGCGGCGGCGCGCATCGGCATCGACCAGCTGCTCGCCCAGTATCAGCTCGATGGTTTTGCCGACGTCCCGGCCGGCACGCTGTCCTACGGCAGCCAGCGCCGGCTCGAAATCGCCAGAGCGCTGGCGCTGGGCCCATCGCTGCTTTTGCTCGACGAGCCGGCCGCGGGCCTCAACGAAGGCGAGTCCGAGACGCTTGCCGTGGCGATCGAAGGCATTCGCAGCGATGTCGGCTGCGCCACCATCGTCATCGACCACGATCTGCGCTTCATCAACCGGCTCTGCGACCGGCTCTGCGTCATGGACCAGGGCCAGGTGATCGCCTCCGGACAGACCGAAGAGGTGTGGCGCGATCCGCGCGTCATCGAGGTTTATGTCGGGCAGTCCGCCACATCGTGACGGCGCCCGGGCCAGCAACAACAAGGGAGAAGGAGGGGTTCAAATGGAGAAGATGATCTTGGGAGCCGCGGTCGTCGCGGCGGGGCTTTTGCAGGTGGCGCATGCTGAGGCCGCCGACCTGAAGATCGGGCTCGCCGTGGCGATGACCGGCACCTATGCACCTTACAGCGAAGCCGAGGGCGCGCGCTGCATGGCCGACAAGCTGAACAAGGCGGCTGCAGCAGGCGATCCCAAGGTCGAGCTGATGATCGAGGACAATCGCTCCGACCCGCAGCTCTCGGTGTCGCTCGGCCAGAAATTCCTCGATGCGGGCGCGCAGATCATCACCGGCGTGCCGTTCCCCGACGCGCTGATCCCGACCGCTCAGATCGCGGCACCCTACGGCGCCACCGTGTTTTCGGCGCCGAACACGCAGCTTGAAATGCAGCAGGCAGGGCTCGACAATTTCATCGCCGGCGCGGTGCCCGATCCGATCAACGCGGCGGCCACAGCCAACGCGCTTTACGGCAAGGGCGCGCGCAGCGTGGCATTGATGGTCTCGCCCGATGCCGGATCCTATTCGGAAAAGCTGCCGGAATGGTTCGGCGAGGTGTTCGAGCATCTCGGCGGCAAGGTCGTCGGCAAGTTCAACTATTCCTGGGGTACCACCGACTGGTCGCCGCAGATCGCCAGCATCAAGGCGCTGCCGCAGAAGCCGGACGCCATCCATATTTGCGGCGTGCTGCCCGACGTCGGCATCTTCATCCGCCAGCTGCGCGCCAATGGTTATGACGGCTGGGTCGCCGGCTGCGATGCCTTCGACGACAAGTCCCTGGAAGGCACCGTCGGTGATCCGGCGTCGCTGGAGAAGGTGATGTTCGCCACCCATGGCGCGACCGGCATCGACAGCCCGATCGACAAGTTCCTCGCCCAGTGCAAGGCCGATGGCTACAAGATCAACGGCATCTTCGACGCGCTCGGCGCCGACATGGTGCAGATCAGCTACGAGGCGGCCAAGAAATCCGGCACCGTCGAACCCGCTGCCTTGCGTGAGGCGATCCGCGCACCGGGCGGCTATCCCGGCACCACCGCGCCCACCATCTCCTTCGCCGAGAAGAAGGGTTATCCGGTGAAAGCCGTGCCGGTGATGGGCTTCTCCAACGGCAAGCGGGTGCTGATCACCGACACGCCGCCGACCTTCGTGCCGGCGCTGAACTGACGGGCAGCAGGCGATGATGATGATGAGAGCCTGGCAGGCCCAGTCGTGCTGAGCGTCGACAATCTGGTCGTCCGCTACGGCGCGGTGAGCGCGGTGCGCGACCTCAGCCTGAAGGTCGGGCGGGGCGAACTTGTCGCCTTGCTCGGTCCCAACGGCGCCGGCAAGAGTTCGACCATCAACGCGCTGACCGGCCTGGTCACGCCGGCCTCCGGTCGCATCGTGCTTGACGGCCAGGACATCTCGCGTGTCCGCACCGAGGATCGTATCCGCGCCGGCCTGACTTCGACGCCGGAGGGCCGGCACATCTTCGCCAATCTGACCGTGGGCGAAAACCTGCGGCTGGGTGCAGCGACACGACGCGATCCCAAGGGCGTGCGCGGCGATATCGAGCGCTTCCTGGCGCTGTTTCCAGTGCTGTCCGAGCGCTACGGCCAAGCGGCCGGTACGCTTTCGGGCGGCGAGCAGCAGATGCTCGCCATCGCCCGCTCTCTGATGTCGCGGCCGAAGCTCTTGCTGCTCGACGAGCCGTCGCTCGGGCTGGCGCCGAAGATCGTCGTGCAGATCTTCGATTTCATCGGCGAACTCAAGCGGGAAGGGCTGACGCTGCTGGTGGTCGAGCAGAACGCCAAGCAGGCGCTGCGCTTCGCCGACCGCGTCTATGTCGTCAGCGCCGGGACGCTTCGCTACGACGGGCCGCCGGCCGAGCTTGCCGACGAACATGGCCTCTTCAACCTCTATATTGGCGGGTAGGCGGCGACATGGACTATGCCCTGCAGCAGCTTCTCAACGCGCTGGCCTTCGGCGCGGAATATTCACTGGTCGCGCTCGGCCTGGCGGTGGTGTTCTCCATCATGGGCCTGGTCAATTTCGCGCATGGCGAAATCATCGGCGTCTCTGCCTACAGCGTGTTCCTGGCGGCCGCCCTTGGCCTGACCTCGCCATTCGTGGCCGTGCTGCTTGCCGTCGCCGCCGCCGCCCTTGCGGCGGTCGCCTTCGAACGCGTCGCGTTCCGGCCGGTGCGCTACGCGCCGACGACGACAGGACTGCTCACCGCCTTCGGCGTCTCGATCGTCGTGCAGAACCTGTTCATGCTGCTGATCTCGCCCAAGCCGCAGTCGGTCTCGATCCTCAACGGGCTGAACCAGATGTGGTTCTTCGGCCCGTTCGCGGTGTCGTCGCTGCAGGTGATGGAACTCATCGTTTCCGGCCTGACCATTCTGGCGCTGGTGCTCTTCCTCAACCGCTCGACGCTTGGCCTGGCGATCCGCGCGGCATCGCGCGATTTCGCCACGGTGCGGCTGATGGGCATCAAGGCCAACCGGGTGATCGCCACCGCCTTCGCCATTTCGGGCGCACTGGCCGGCATCGCGGCCGTGTTCATCATCGCGCGGCGCGGCAGCGTCTCGCCCGATCTTGGTTTCGGCCTGGTGTTGAAGGCCTTCGTCGCCTGCGTCATCGGCGGCTTCGGCTCGCTGGCGGGGGCGGCGGCCGGCGGCATGCTGCTCGGCTTCATCGAAGTCGGGCTGCTGGTTGCCTTGCCGCAGGAATATGGGGGCTTCAAGGATGCGCTCACCTACGTGATCATCGTCGCGCTGCTGGTCTACCGGCCGGAAGGCCTGCTCGGCCAGCGGGTCGAACTTGGCGACAAGGAGATCTAGGGTGTCGCAGACTATCGAAACCACTGCGCATCCGGTTGCGGCTGTCACACGGCCCAACAGCGCCCTGAAGCGCTCGCTTATGGGCGGGTTGGTGACGTCGCTGCCGGTGCTGGTGATCGGGCTCGCGATCCTCAATTTCGCGCCGACCTACTACACCTATCTGGCGCTCGGCGCCTTCGTGAACCTGATCGTCGTCGTCGGCCTGCAAGTGTTCATGGGCAACTCCAACATCGCCAATCTCGGCCACAGCGCCTTTGTCGGCCTTGGCGCCTATGGCGTCGCCATTCTCTCGACGCCGCTGGCGATGAAGAAGCTGTCGATCCCCAACGCGCCGTTCGGTTTCGCGACGCTGCAGCTCGACCCGGTGTCCTCTGCGTTGATCGCTCTCGTTGTGGTCGGCATCGTCGCCGCTATCAGCGGCAAGGTCATCAGCCGCTTGTCGGGCGTCGCCGCGACCATCGTCAGCCTGGCGCTGCTGATCATCGTGCATTCGGTGTTTCTCAACTGGACCGATCTGTTCAAGGGCAACCAGGCCTTCTTCGGCATCCCAAAGGTGGTTGGCCTGCCCTGGATGCTGGTGTTTTCGGTCGTAGTGATCGTGCTGGCGCGGCTGTTCAAGGATAGCCGCTGGGGCCTGCAGCTGCGGGCGAGCGCCCAGAGTCCGCAAGCCGCCGCTGCGCTCGGCATCGACGCGAAAAAGCTGCGGCTGATGTCGTGGGTGCTGTCGGCGCTGATCTGCGGCCTTGCCGGTGTGCTCTATGCCTATTTCGCCGGCACGATCAGCCCAAAGCTCTTCTACTTCCAGATGATCTTCAACACGCTGGCGATGCTGATCCTGGGCGGCATGGCCACGGTGACGGGCGCGGTGACCGGCGTGATCGTGCTTTCGGTCGGGCTGGAATTCATCCGCAGCATCGAATCCGGCGTGACGATCGGCAGCGTCCAGCTGCCGCAATTGCTCGGCCTGTCCGGCGTGGCGCTCGGCGTCGTCATCGTGCTGTGCATGGCGTTCCGGCCGAGCGGCATCAGCGGCCGCTACGAGCTCGACGAATTGTTGTCGCGATTTTTGAGGCGCAACGCGAAATAGCGGCGCCCGGCATTCTTGGTGGAGGACTGAAAGTGGAATTTGAGGACAAGGCCGCGGCTTACGCGCCCCAGCTCGAGGCGTTGCAGAAGAAACTCGCGGCCGACGGGGTCGAGTTCATCGAGGTGCATACGGTCGACACGTCGGGCGCGTTCCGCTCCAAGATCGCACCGCTGAAGCTGTCGACGCATGGCGAATCCATCAACGCCATCCTCTATTGCGTCACCCATGGCGACGGCCAGCCGATGGGCGATGTCGCCTTCGCATCGCCCAGCGCCAATGAGGAGAACGGCTTTCCCAATATCAAGGGGATCATCGATCCCGCGACCGTGGTGCGGCATGGCTGGAAGCCGAAATTCGCCTCGGCCATCACCCGCTCCTACATGCTCGATGGCGCGGTCTGTCCGTTCGATCCGCGCGGCGTGCTGGCTCGCGTCGAGGAGCGCGCCAAGGCGCTCGGCTACGAGCCGATGTTCGCGCTGGAATACGAGTTTGGTATCTTCCATGCCGACCACGATCTGATGCGCGCCGGGCGCTATCGTGAGCTCAAGCCATGGGGCCATTCGCTGATCAACTATGATCTGGTGCGCAGCGGCGAGTATCAGGATTTCGCCGCCGAGTTCATCACCCGGATGAAGAGCATCGGCATCGGCGTTGCCTCGCTGGTCACCGAATATGGCTACGGCATGTATGAATATGCGCTGACGCCGAAGACCCCGCTGCAGGCGGCCGATGATGCCATGCGCGCCAAGCTGCATCTGCGCGAGCTCTGCGCCGAGCGGGGCCTGGTCGCCACCTTCATGACCCGCTTCCAGCCGCCGGGCAAGGAAAGCGCCTGTGGCGCGCATCACCATGTCAGCCTGTGGCGCGACGGCAAGCCGGCCTTCGCCGCTGGCCCGAACAGGCTGACGCCGGTCGCCGAGAAATTCCTCGCGGGCGTGCTCAACCGGATGCAGGAAACGCATCTCCTGTTCCGGCCGACGGTCAATTCCTACCGCCGCTTCGACCGTGGCGCCTGGTCACCGGAAGATGTCGCCTGGGGCTTCGAGAACCGCACCGCGCCAATCCGCGCCATCACAACGCCCAATGACGGCGCCTGCCGGCTGGAGCATCGTGCGCCGGGTGCCGACATCAATCCCTATCTGTCGATCGCGGCGATCCTCGCGGCGGGCTGCGAGGGCATTGAAAAGGACCTGCCACTGGAAGCGCCGGTGACGTCGAACCTCGCCACTCTCGACAAGCCGAAACTGCCGCGCACGCTCAATGCCTCCATCGAGGCATTCGCCGCGTCGGACTTCTGCGCCGAGGCGTTCGGCGAGGCCTTCCGCGACAACTATGCCGAAAGCCGGCGCGCAGAGCAGGCGGCGTTCGACGCCTGGCAGGCCTCGCACATCACCGACTTCGAATGGCAGCGCTATTTTGTGAGCTGACTCTTATTTTAACGCAATTCCGAAGGGCAAAGCGCTATGCGCTTTGCCCGGGAAAACCGCTTCACACTTTTCCTGGAATTGCTTTAGGACGCCGTTCACTCGGCCGCCTGAACGCGATTGGCCTGGATGAGGGCGCGGATCTCCGACCGGCAGGAGCCGCAATTGGTGCCGGCCTTTAGCGCACCGCCGATGGCTTCGACGGTGGTGCAGCCGGCTGCCACTGCCGCCACGATCTGGTTGGCTCCGACGTTGAAACAGGAGCAGACGGTGGCGCCTGCATCTGGCCGATCGGCACCGGCGCGGCCGGCGACGATTCTGAAGCGTTCGCGCTGGCTGGCGTGAACCTGCTCGAGCTGTTCAGCCGCCCAGCCACGCGACACCGCGACCGGGCCGGGCGCGACGAACAAGGCGCCCATGAGGTGCTCGCCATCGAAGGCGGCGATGCGGTGCCGGCCGGCGTCGCGGTCGTGATAGGCGAGCATCTGAGCATCGGGCGACGTGGCGAACAAGGATTGGGCAAACCCAGTCCAGTCGATGCCGTCGTCAGCGAAGGCAAGCTCTACCCGCCAGCCACCCTTGCAGCGGGCAATCGCCCAATAGTCTGCGGCAATGGTCGCGGGGCGTTGCCGCGTCACGGCAAAACCAAAAGCCTTGGCGGCAAACTTCTCCATGCGTGCGGCGACATGTTTCAGCGCGGGTTGGCCCGAGACCGGATCGACGAGCTGCGCGGTCAGTGCGTCGAGCCGGCCCCTTGCCGCGAACTGGTCGGTCCAGTGCATTGGTGCGAAGACGCTGCCCCGGCGCTGGCGGGACGTGATCAGGGCGCGGACCAGCACCTCGCCGTGTCGGCTGGAGATACGCACGATGTCGGCGTCGCCGATGCCGTGGTGCTGCGCGTCCACGGGGTGGATTTCGACGAAGGGCTCGGCAATGTGCTGGGACAGACGCGGGCTTTTGCCGGTGCGCGTCATGGTGTGCCAGTGGTCGCGGATGCGGCCGGTGTTGAGGACGAGCGGGAAATCGTTGATGACGCGGATGTCGGTGGTGGGACGGATGGCGATGAAGCGGGCTTTGCGGTCGGGTGTGTAGAAATTGCCGCTGGCGAAGAAGCGGGTGGGGTGGCGTTCGGTGGAGGCGACCGCCTCCAGCGGAGGCACAGTTTGAACGACCCTCTCCAGTGGGCGTCGAGCTTGAACGCCCCCCTCTGTCCTGCCGGACATCTCCCCCTCAAGGGGGGAGATTGGCAGTTTCGAGCCCGCAGCCCCTTCTGCAACGTTGACGATTGGCGAAGGCAGCAATGAGGGCTGATCTCCCCCCTTGAGGGGGAGATGGCCGGCAGGCCAGAGGGGGGTGCCTTGGCTCGGCGCTGGCCACTGGAATGGAGCCAGCGCGCCGTATTCCTCAGCATCTACCCCCGCATAAAACCCAATATCGAAGTCCCGCGCACCGTCATTCTCAAACCCAGACAGCGCGGCGTGCTCGCCAAAAATCTCCGTCGGCGAAGCATGCGCGAACGCCTCGGCAAATCCCATCCGTCGCGCCACTTCGGCGACAATCCACCAGTCGGGCCGCGCCTCACCGGGTGGGGGCAGAAAGGCGCGCTGGCGCGAGATGCGGCGTTCCGAATTGGTGACGGTGCCGTCCTTTTCGCCCCAGGCAGTGGCCGGCAGCCGTACATGGGCATGGCGCACGGTGTCCGTGCAGGCCAGCACGTCCGACACCACGACGAACGGGCAAGCCTTGATCGCCGCTTCGACGGCGTCGGCGTCCGGCATCGAATCGACAGGGTTGGTGGCCATGATCCACAGCGCCTTGACGCGCCCGTCGGCCACGGCCTGAAACATCTCGACCGCCTTCAGGCCGGGCTTCTGCGCGATATCAGGCGCGTTCCAGAAGCGCCGCACGCGGCCACGGTGCTCGGGGTTCTCGATCTCCATATGGGCGGCGAGCATATTCGCCATGCCGCCGACCTCACGGCCACCCATGGCGTTGGGCTGGCCGGTCACGGAGAACGGCCCGGCTCCCGGCTTGCCGATGCGGCCGGTGGCGAGATGGCAGTTGATGATGGCATTGACCTTGTCGGTGCCCGACGACGACTGGTTCACACCCTGGCTGTAGACCGTCACTGTCCTGGAGGTGGCGGCAAACAGGCTGTAGAAACGGCCAAGCTCGTCTTCGCTAAGGCCGGTGGCCGTGGCAACACCGGCAAGATCGAGCGTGGAGGCGGCGAAAAGGGCTTGTCCGAAGCCCGTCGTGTGCGCCGTGATATAGGCGCGGTCGAGCGCGTTGTGCTGGCCGAGCCAGGCGAGCAGGCCGGTGAACAGAGCGACGTCGCCATCGGGCGCGATCGCCAGATGCATGTCGGCTATGTCAGCGGTCATGGTGCGGCGCGGGTCGACAAGCACGATCTTCATCCCGGGCCGTTTTTCCCGGGCCGCCGCGATGCGCTGGTAGAGCACGGGGTGGCACCAGGCGAGGTTGGAGCCGACGAGCACGATGAGATCGGCGAGCTCCAGATCCTCGTATGTTCCCGGCACCGTGTCGGAACCGAAGGCGCGGCGGTGGCCGGCGACGGATGAGGCCATGCACAGGCGAGAATTGGTGTCGATGTTGGTCGAGCCGACAAAACCCTTCATCAGCTTGTTGGCGAGATAATAGTCCTCGGTCAGCAACTGGCCCGAGACATAGAAGGCGACCGCGTCCGGCCCGTGCTCGGCGATGGTTTGCGAGAAGGTCGAGGCGACGCGGTCGAGTGCTTCGTCCCACCCTGCGCGGCGGCCTTGGATTTCGGGGTGGAGCAGCCTGCCGTCGAGGCCGATGGTCTCGGCCAGCGCCGAGCCCTTGGAGCAGAGGCGGCCGAAATTCGCGGGATGATCGGGGTCGCCGCGAACGGACACTTGTCCGTCCGCGGCGACCTTCGCCAGCACGCCGCAGCCCACCCCGCAATAGGGGCAGGTGGTCCTCACCTCGCGCGCCTCGTCAATCTGCATGTGTTCAGGCCGCATGGCTCGCCAGCGTTTCCAGTGCCAGGAACAGGCGTTCGCCCTCGACCTTGACCGGGATGGTGCGCACCACGCCTTCGTCGGCGCCGAGCGCCTTGCCCGTCTCCAGCGAGATCACCCAATTGTGCAAGGGACAGGTCACCGCCGCGCCATGGACGATGCCCTGGCTCAGCGGACCGCCTTTGTGCGGGCAGTGATCGTCGATGGCGAAGACCTGGTCGTCCTGGGTGCGGAAGACGGCGACCTTGCGTTGCGGGGTGGCGACGCAGCGCGCGCCACGGCGGGGGATGTCGGAGATGGTGCCGATGGCGACCCAGGTCATTGAGCTGCCTTTGCTTGATGGGATTGCGCCGCTGACATCTCCATCACTCCGCCGCCTGCGCAAACCCGACCGAAGCCATCGGCCGAAACTCGTGCTTGTCCTTGCCGGAGACGCGTTCCGACCACGGGTCGACCTGGGCGAATTTCTGGGAAAAGACGAAGCGGTCGTAATAGGCCTTGCGCTTGGCATCGTCGTCCATGATCTGGCGCTTGATCTCGGGGATGCCAATGCGCTTGGCCCATTTGTAGATGCGCTCGAGATAGCGGCCCTGCTCGCGGTACATCTGTGTCAGCGCCACGATGTGCTCCAGCGCCTCGTCCTCGGTCTTGACCAGGCCCAGCACTTCGGTGCCCTTGATGTCGAGGCCTGCCGCGCCCGCGAAATGGATTTCGTAGCCAGAGTCGACGCAGATGACGCCGACATCCTTGCAGGTCGCTTCGGCGCAATTCCTGGGACAGCCCGACACCGCCATCTTGAGCTTGGCCGGGGTCCATGAGCCCCACATGAATTTTTCGATGCGGATGCCGAGCCCCGTCGAATCCTGCGTGCCGAAGCGGCACCAGTCCGAGCCGACGCAGGTCTTCACCGTGCGCAGGCCCTTGGCATAGGCATGACCGGAGACGAAGCCGGCCTGGCCGAGATCGGCCCACACCGCCGGCAGGTCTTCCTTGCGGATGCCCAGCATGTCGATGCGCTGGCCGCCGGTGACCTTGACCATCGGGATCTCGAACTTGTCGACGACGTCGGCGATGGCGCGCAGTTCGGCGGCGTTGGTCACCCCGCCCCACATGCGCGGCACCACTGAATAGGTGCCGTCCTTCTGGATGTTGGCGTGGACACGCTCGTTGATGAAGCGCGACTGATAGTCGTCAGCGTAGTCGTCCGGCCAGTCGCAGACGAGATAGTAGTTAAGGGCGGGCCGGCATTTGGCGCAGCCGCAGGAGGTCTTCCACTCCAGCTCCTGCATGACGGCCGGAATGGTCTTCAGGTGCTTGGCCTTGATCAGCCGGCGCACCTCGTCATGGCCGAGCGTGGTGCAGGCGCACATGGGCTGCACGGCGGCCGGGTTGTAGGTGTCGCCAAGGGTCAGCACCATCAGCTTCTCGACCAGCCCGGTGCAGGAGCCGCAGGAGGCCGACGCCTTGGTGTGCGCCCTGACATCGTCGAGCGAAGTCAGGCCCTTGGCCGTGATCATGCTGGTGATCTTGCTCTTACAGACGCCATTGCAGCCGCAGATTTCCGCATCATCCGGCAAGGCTGCAACGGCCGCCATAGGGTCCAGCGGGGCACCCCCCTGGTATGACTGACCGAAAATAAGCGTGTCGCGCATCTCCGAAATATCGGTCTGCTTCTTCTTGAGGTCGTTGAACCAGGCGCCGTCAGCGGTCTCGCCGTAAAGCACGGTGCCGATGATGCGGTCATCCCGGAGCACCAGACGCTTGTAGACACCGGCCGAAGCATCGCGCAGCACGATCTCCTGGCGGTCGTCGCCATCGGCGAAGTCGCCAAGCGAGAACAGCTCGATGCCGGTGACCTTGAGCTTGGTCGGCGTGTCGGAATGGACGAAGGCGGCAGCCTCGTCGCCGGCGAGCTGGCTCGCCGCAACACGCGCCATCTCGTAGAGCGGTGCGACCAGCCCGTAGACCATGCCGTTGACCTCGGCGCATTCGCCGAGCGCGTAGATGTCGGGGTCGTTGCTGCGCATGCCGGCGTCGACGACGATGCCTCTGTTGACGGCGATACCAGCCTCTTTCGCCAGTGCCGCATTCGGCCTGATGCCGACCGCCATCACCACCAGCGTCGCCGGAATCACGGTGCCGTCGGCGAGTTCCACCTGCTCGACCTTGCCGTTGCCGCTGATTGCCTGCGTGTTGGCCTTGGTGATGACCTTGATGCCGCGTTGCTCCACCGCGCGCTGCAGCAGGTAGCCGGCGGCCGGATCGAGCTGGCGCTCCATCAGCGTCGGCATGACATGAAGCACGGTGACGTCCATGCCTTGCGCATTCAGTCCGGCCGCCGCCTCCAGCCCGAGCAGGCCGCCGCCGATGACCACGGCCTTGGCCCGCGACTGGGCGGCAAGCATCATGGCGCGTACATCGTCGAGATCGCGGTAGGTCAGCACGCCGGGCAGATTGTGACCGGGCACCGGAATGATGAACGGCACCGAACCGGTGGCGATGACAAGCTTGTCGTAAGGCTCTGTGACGCCATGATCGGAGGTGACGGTCTTTGCTTGCCGGTCGATGGCAACGATCTTGTGGCCCTTGTAGAGGGTGATGCCGTGCTTGATGTACCAGCCGTCACCATGGATGATGATCTCCTCATAATCCTTCTCGCCCGACAGAACAGGCGACAGCATGATGCGGTCGTAGTTCACGCGCGGCTCGGCGTTGAAGATGGTGACCTGGTAGCGGCCGGGCGCCTTTTCCAGCAGATGCTCCAGCATGCGCCCGGGGGCCATGCCGTTGCCGATGATGACGAGTTTCTCGGTCATATCCAGTCTCACTCAGCCGCGTAGGAAAGGGGTGAAGCTTCAGCAGGTGCCGCACGCTCCATGCGCCGGATGGAGACATGCATCCAGGCAAGGCAGGCGACGACGATCAGGAACAGCAGCATGAAGCAGCTCGACCAGACGCCGGTGAGGTCGTTGAGCGCGCCGAAGGCGATCGGAAGGACAAAGCCGCCGAGCCCGCCGATCATGCCCACGACGCCTCCTACAGCGCCGACATTCTGCGGATAGTAGGCGGGGATGTGCTTGTAGACCGCAGCCTTGCCGAGGCTCATGAAGAAGCCGAGCACGCAGGCAACGGCGATGAAGGCGAGCGGGCCGATCTCGAAATGGAAGGCGATCGGCCCGCTGATGCCGCGTACGACGTAGTCTGCCGAGGGGAGAGACAGAACGAGAGTCGCGACGGCACTGACGGCGAAGGTCGAATAGAGCACGGTACGGGCGCCGATCCGGTCGGAAATTACGCCGCCATAGGCGCGGAAGACGCTCGCGGGAATCGAATAGGCGGCGCCGATCATGCCGGCGGTCGCAAGCCCGAACCCGTAAACGCCGATCAGGTAGCGCGGCAGCCACAGCGACAGCGCCACGAACGCGCCGAAGGCGAAGAAATAGTAGAAGGCGAAGCGCCAGACCTGCAGGTTCTTGAGCGGTGCGAATTCCTGCCAGAAGCTTCTGGTCGGTGCTGCCTTGCCGGCACGGCGCTCGCGGATGACCGGATCGTCGCCGGTGGTGAACCAGAAGATAGCGGCCATGACGACGAGTGCGGCCGCCCAGATCATCGCGACCGACTGCCAGCCCCAGGAGAGCAGCACGAACGGCGCCAGGAACTTGGTGACCGCGGCCCCGACATTGCCGGCGCCGAAGATGCCAAGGGCCGTGCCCTGCCTATCGGCGGGGAAGAAGCGCGAGACATAGGACACGCCAACGGCGAAAGAGCCGCCGGCGAGCCCGACGCCAAGTGCTGCGACCAGCATCTGCCCGTAGGTGTGCGCAAAGGCCAGCAGGAAGGTCGCGACCGCCGCGGCAAGCATGGTCGCGGTGTAGACCAGCCGTCCGCCAAAACGGTCGGTCCAGACGCCGAGCACCATGCGCACGAGCGAACCAGTCAGGATCGGCGTGCCGACGAGCAGGCCGAACTCAGTCTCGTTCAGCCCAAGCTCCTGCTTGATGCGCACGCCGATGATCGAAAAGATCGTCCACACCGCGAAGCAGATGGTGAAGGCGATGGTGGACATCACGAGCGCCTGCCGGGGAGCATTGTCCGGGCTGGGCGCGGCTGGGAGATTTGCGGTCATTTGTCGACTCCGGTATGCGGCGCGGGAGGCGCCGCCCTTGTCTGTTCGTTCGCTATTGTCAGCGGCGCGACATCGGCGAGCTGGTTGAAACCGAGCTTTGCGCGGTCACTTCGGGACCCTTGCCGTCAGTCTTGACGCCTGCGGGAAAGAGCAGGAGCGCGGCGGTGAACAGCACCGCCGTCAGCGCGCTGCTCGCCAGAAAATCGCGGCGTGTGAAATCCTTGAGGGTGGTGACAGTTCCGATCCGTATTGCCATCGTCGTCTCCGGTTGACGCCGCCTGGGACCAGCGCCGTCGATTGCGTATCGGCCAAAACAAAAAAGCCGCCGGCCAGGTCTTCGCGCCCGGAAATCCGGATCGCGTCTTGACCTGAGCGGCAGCTTTGCCTGTGGGCGCCCGCCATTGGACGCCTGTTCGAGTGCCCGAGAAGGGCTCGGCTAATTCAAAGCAGGAACCGTGCCAGTTTCGGGTGGCAGAAAAAAATCAATGAAATCAGTGATGCAAAGCGATCGTCGCCGCGCGGCCCCGCAGGCCGCGCAGGTCAAAGATTGTTCATCAGAACTATCGAGCGCACAATTTTTGTGCAATGCACAAGAATGGCGCTGGAATGATCAGGCTTCCGCGCGGGCCGATTTCTGACCGGCAATGTAGGCGTCGATCTCGTCAGGATCGAAGATCTGGCCGTCGAAGAAACCGTCCGGGCCGAGCACAAGGCCCGCCCCGGTCGCGCCGACCGCGGTGGCGAGCTTGAGCGCGCCCTCGACCTTGGCATTGGCGCCGGGAAGTGCCACGCCGAGCGGCTTCATCGCCGCGCGGTAGAGGTCGGGCCTGTAGCAGTCGCGCGCAATGGCGAGATTTTCAGGTGTGTGCGCCACATGCCCCCAGCGCACCATCTGCGTGTAGAACCACAGCGCATGGCTCTTCCACGGAAAGTTCGCCGCCTTGTCGAAGGGCAGGAAGAAGTCGTCAACATCTCGTTGCGCTGTGCCGCCCAATCGGAGATGACCGGTCAGGATCGGCATCTGCACGGCCGGCGGCAGGCCGAGGAAGGCGGGCTGCGCCATCACGGCGGCCAGCTCGGCGTGGTTGACCGGATCCTGGCACCAGCGCGCCGAATGATGCAGCGCGCGCAGCAGCGCGGCCAGAGCCCCGGGATTCTCGTCCGCCCAGGCCTTGCGCACGCCGATCACCTTCTCCGGACTGTTGCGCCATATCTGCGCCTTGACGGTGACGATATGGCCGGTGCCGGCGGCCACCGCGGCGCTGTTCCAGGGTTCGCCGACGCAGTAGCCGTCGATGCGCCCAGTGGCCAGCGCGTCGGCCATGAACGGCGGCGGTACGATGACAATCTCGATTTCGCGGTCGGGATCGATGCCGCAGGCGGCCAGCCAGTAGCGCAGTTCGTAATTGTGCCCGGAATGCGGATGCACGACGGCGAAGCGTAACGGCTCGCGCCCGCCCGCCGCCCGCTCGCGGATGAAGCCGCCAAGTGCCGCTCCGGCTCGCGCCGGATCAAGATCGGGTTCCGCGCCATGCGCGGCCATGCCGGCCCAGACTGCGTTGGAAATGGTGACGCAATTGCCGCCAAGCCCGAGCGAGAAGGGCACGATGGTTTCGGAAGCGAGCGGCGTCAGCCCGAGATTGCAGGCGAGCGGCATCGGCCCCAGCATATGCGCGAGATGGAAATGGCCGATGGCGATACGGTCGCGGATGTTGGCCCAGGACGTCTCGCGGTGCAGCGTGAGATCTATGCCTTCGCGCGCGGCGAAGCCAAGCTGGCTTGCCGCGACCAGCACGGCGCTGTCGAAAAGCGGCATGAAGCCGGCGGTGATCTGATGCTCGGCACCCATGCTCATTCGTCCTCCGCCGGTCCGAGCAGCCCGGCGGCAGTCACCAGGCTCTGGGCGATCTCGCTGATCTTGCGGTTCTGGTTCATCGCCGTCTTGCGCAACAGCGTGTAGGCGGCGTCTTCGGAGAGGCCGCGCGACTTCATCAATATGCCCTTGGCGCGGTCAATGACCTTGCGACCCTCTAGCTCGCTGCGCGCCTCTTCCAGCTCGCGTGCCATGCGCGAGAAAGCATTGAAGCGGCTCACCGCCATGTCGAGGATCGGCTTGACGCGCTCTTGCCTGAGCCCGTCGACGACATAGGCGGACACGCCGGCATCGACCGCTGCCTCGATCGAGGCCTGGTCCGAGCGGTCGACGAACATGGCGATCGGCCGCTTCACGGCACGCGACAGCTGGAACATGTTTTCGAGCATGTCACGGTTGGGGTTTTCGAGGTCGATGACGATGACATCCGGCTCGATCTCGGCGATCCGTCGCGCGATGCCGGTCACGTCATGGATGATGGTGACCCGTTCATGGCCAGCCTCGCGCAGTCCCGCCTCGATGATCGAGGCGCGGATGCGATTTTCGTCGATCACCAGGACGGCTAGGGAGGATCGGACCATGCCCGCATTGTGGGCAAGGCCGCGAAATTGTGCAATGCGGTATAGCCACGTCCATGTAAGAACCGTGGCTATGCCATCGCCGTCGCGATACTCACTCTCCGCCGAGGATCAGGTTCTGGCGGAACCGAGCAAACCGGGGTTTTAGCCGCAGACGCGAACGTCCTCGATCACCCTGTGATGATGGCGCCAATGCACGACCGTTTCGGTGTGGCAGCGGTGATGCCGGTGGTGGCGCCGGTATTCGCCGTCATTGTCATACTGGACGTTCTGGTCGCCATCATACTGATTGTCATAACGGCGGTCATGGTGCCGGCGAACAACAATTCCGCCATTATCGGACTCGTCATCCGGTGAATATCGGTTGCCGTCGTCGGACTGGATAATCACGCTAGCGGCTTGCGTTGGCGCAATGACTGCCGCTGTCGCCGTCAATGCCAAAAGGGAAGCTAAAATCAATTTTTTCATTTCGTCCTCCTGCGAGTTCAGGACTTAAACTCGACGTATCAACTCGCGGAAGAACCGAGCGTTCCACTGTAAATCTACACACTTTGCGACGCAGGAGACATTGCGTTATCGGCCGAAACCATATGATCCAGGCGCACGAAGGCTGTTAGCGGTAGATGATCGGAGGCAACGCGCGATAGCGGCGTATCGTGCGCTTCGACCGCCGCTATCATTCCGTGCCGATTGGTCATGATCCGGTCGAGCGCCAAGAGCGGCAGGTTGGAGGGGAAGGTGGGGACCGCCGGCGGTTGCGGCCCGAAAGTCGCATGCAGCGTGTTGAGCGCGGAGCGGTTTCCAAGCCGCCACTCGTTAAGGTCGCCAAGCAGCAGGGTCGGCTTCTCATCGGCGCTGCTCATGATGTCCAGCACGACGCGAGCCTGCTGGGAGCGCGAATGGCGCAGCAAGCCGAGATGGGCGGCGATGACACGCAATGTCCGGTTTCCATCGAGGTCGATCTCCGCCACCACCGCGCCGCGCGGTTCCAGGCCCGGAAGCCTGATCTGATGCACGTCACGGACGACACCCCTCTTGAACAGCAGGACATTGCCATGCCAGCCGTGACCCTTGCCGGTGGCCGAAATCGGCACCGGCACGAGGCCGGTTTCGCGCTCGAGGCGGGGCAGGTCCAGGAGGCCGTCACGGTCGCCGAAACGGTTGTCGGCCTCCTGCAGG
Source organism: Mesorhizobium sp. GW821-FHT04C10 (assembly GCF_059420305.1). NCBI lineage: Bacteria > Pseudomonadati > Pseudomonadota > Alphaproteobacteria > Hyphomicrobiales > Phyllobacteriaceae > Mesorhizobium > Mesorhizobium sp. GW821-FHT04C10. The sequence goes on from NZ_JBWKTL010000001.1 coordinate 2,427,277, forward strand.
GCAATGACATCGGGGTCGATTTCGCGGATGACGCGGCTGGTCCGCTCAGGGTCGAACTTCCGGTCGACACCGATACATTTATGGACATTGTAGGAAGCGACCAGCGTGCCGGTGGCGGCGGTCGCCTTGTGCGCAGCCGCGTTTGCTTTCCGCATCCGCCGGTCGCGGATGGTCAAAAGCATGCTTGCCGGAAGGCTGCGTCCGTTCATTCGCATCGTGTGCTTGCCATTCCTGCTGCCTTCACCATGCACTTCAAATAGAGTCTTTGCGCCTATGTTCCATGATCGACTTCAAACTATCCGGCAAACACGTCGTTTTGTTAAAGTCAGGCCTTCTAGAGATAGGGTGATCCCAGCCACAGGATACGGTCGAACAGCCGGATGATGAAGGGCCGGGCCCGCAAGGAGTCCAGGGTGACAGGGATGGCCGTTTCGATTGCCGATCCAATCCGGGTTTCGATCTCGTGGGCAAAGCCCGCGTCGAGGACCTCCAGATCGATCTCGAAGTTGAGCCGCAACGACCGGGCGTCGAGATTGGACGAGCCGACATAGGCCCAGACGCCGTCGATCGAAAGCAGCTTGGAATGGTCGAATGGGCCTTCCGTGCGCCATATGCGGCAATAGTTCTTCAGGATCTGGTCGAATTGCGCGGTCATGGCGCGGTCGACAAGGAAGAGATTGTTCACCGCGGGCACCACGACATCGATCTCGACGCCGCGTCGGGCGGCGGTGATCAACGCGCTGATCAGCTCCCGGTCCGGCAGGAAATAGGGCGACATCAGGCGGATCGACTTGCGCGCGACCGAGAACGCACCGATCAGCAGTTTGTGGTTGGTCTCATTGCTGGCATCAGGCCCGGATGCAACCGCCCGCACCAGCATCGGCTGGCCAGGTGGCGGCGACAGCGGGGCAATTCGCCAGGCATCGCCCTTCAGGGCCTCGTTGGTGGCGAAGCGCCAGTCTTCGGCGGCAACCGAGAACAGGTCGGCGACGACAGGCCCGGTGACCTTGAAATGCGTGTCCCTTGCGCTGTTGGAGCCTGCGAACTCGGCGGAAAAACCCTTGCGGATGTTCATGCCGCCGGTAAAGGCAACCGTGCCGTCGACCACAAGGATCTTCCGGTGGGTCCTGAGATTGGCGTAAGGCAGGCGCAGGCCCATGACGATGTTGCCGTTGAAGACGTCGGCGGGAATGTCGGCCTCGCGCAGATGACCCAGGATGCTGGGGACCGAATAGCGGGCGCCGACGGCGTCGATCAGCACACGAACGGTGACGCCGCGCCGGACGGCACCGGCCAGCGATTCGACGAAAAGCAGGCCGACGGCGTCATTGTCGAAAATGTAAGTCTCGAGCAGGAGGCTGCGTTCGGCGCCATCGATGGCCGCGCACATGGCGGCATAGGCCTCGTCGCCGGTCTCCAGTACGTCGATGGCATTGCCTGGGTTGAGCGCGCGCCGCGCCACCCTGTCGCCCAGTGTCCGCAGACCGGTGAAGCGCTGCCCGTACCGTTCGACAATGAGTGCCTCCTCGGCAGCGACGTCACCCTCGTGCTTGGCGGCCACCGCATCGCCGGCAAGCGGGCGCTGCGCGGTGATCGTGGCGCGGCGAATGCGGTTGATGCCGGCCACGGCATAGATCAGCACGCCGAGGATCGGTGACAGCACCATTACGCCCACCCAGCCGGTGGCGGCGCGGACATCTTCCTTGGTCATGACGGCGTGGGCGATACCGACGGTCGCCATCACCACCGAGATGATTGCCAGGATTTGGCTCCAGTGAGTCGCAATGGTGTCGAACATTGCCGGGACTATCCAGCGAGCGATTGCAGAAGGCAATGCGGCCGATCATGCTTCGCATTCGCAGGTGGCGCCCATAGCTCGGTCAGCACTTTGGATAGGCGTCAGCGCCACGGGATTGGCCAGGGCAAAACATCGGTTCTGCGTGCTCCAGCGTCGCCTTGCCGGGTCCCATGGAACGTTGCCGCGCCGCGGTCGTTTAGTCCCGGTGCCACTGCCATCGGAGCGTGACCATGAAGAAAACCTACGTCAAACCCACGCTTGTGAAACGCGAAAAACTAACCGAGCGCACAGCGCAAATCGTGGCATCCGGGATCATACTGAGCGAGTAGCCGCACCTTCGCGAGCCGGAGTTCCCGCTCCTGCGAACAGATGCACAGTGTCGATTGGCATCGAGTTGTTGACGGCCGCTTCTGTGTTTCGAGATCATCGAGGATCGGTGAAGTTGAAGTCGCGGAGCGTCTCACCGCACCCTTGGGCGAGAGTACCCCGACGGCGTCAAAACAGTGTGGAGAAAGTGGTAGCGGGAGAGCGCTACCGCCTTTCCCCCTACTCATCGAACCACCAGTTCCGGCTTCGCTGCTGCGGCTGAGAAAGCGAGCTTGCATCTCATCGACTTAGCGAGGATCGAGGAACGTTTCGTCGCGTCGAGCTTCCTAATCTTGAAGCGCCTCGGTCCACGCGCTCTCGCTCGTGACCTGTTGCACCGCTTCGCCGGCAGACCGCTAAGAACCTTGGGTGGAGTCCACACGCTGAAGACCGGCTCACGAATGTTCGGCCGTCGCAACGCATCTGCGATCGAGGTGATAGTATCCGGAATCGCCCGTGCCGATCACAAAACATAATAGAATCAATACGATTCAACGTTGAATAAAGCCATATTATTTAGTTTGGATGCAAATCCATCGTTCCAAATTGAAGGTGTATATTAGCAATTTCTGTTAATCCATTTACTGCGGTCGTATTAGCGTAAAGTGTAAGATTTTTATCAGATCCGCCTTTCTTGCCTGGATCTTCTTCAACTGCTAGTCTTGCTTATCCGGAATCCTGGAGTGAGGAGATGCATGCGGCCATCTCTTGGAAGGGAAGCGGTGGCGGCAGGGATGTTGACCTCCCTGCGTTTTGCGTGTGCTCCGGCGTTTGCCGCACATAGCTCCTCCGTCGCCGCCATGAGCAACAACCTGGAGCCCACCTCGCTCCCTCAGGGTTTGAATGGGTTGGATGTCGGCTGCGATGCAGCCACAGATGGCGCGGACGGCGAAAGTACACCTGCCTTCGACAGCCGGATTGTCAGTGGCGGTCAGATGGCCCAACGTGCGGCCGGTATCAACGTCTTGACAGGCAACAGCACCTGCGGCTGGCGCACGGCGGAAATAACCGGCGACATCTTCGCCCCCGGCGATCCTGGAGCGGCGCCGGGCAACCGGTCGGGACCATAGGTCCCGCAATGCCTGTCGTTGCACCCAACCAGATCCTCGGCACTGCAAGCGATCGGATACACCCCACGTCACGGGCCACACGGACCAGCTTGCTCGCGCTTGCCGGCGCGGCTGGGTTATCGCTGTCTGCCCCCACCTATGCGTGGGCGACCTGCTCGCAGGCCGGCAATCCGCCGACCTGGACCTGCACTACGACCGGTGGTGCCCAGACGACGCGGATCGGCAACGGTCCCAGCACCGCCTCAGGTGCCGTGGTAACGGTCAACCCAGGCGCCCAGATCACCGTCGGAAATCAAAACGCGATCAGCCTGGGCGACAATTCAACGATCACCATAGGCAACAACGCCAGCGTCACCAACAATGGCACGTCCTCCACCAGCACGACCGGTTTGTGGGGCACCGGTCCCAACACGATCGAGTTCGGGTCGAACGGCACGCTCACCATTGGCACCGGCGCGGTCGTCACCGCGAACGGCACCCAGAACAATGGCGAGCCGATCAACGTCATGGGGACCGGCAACATCATCACCAACCGCGGCACGATCACCTCGCGCAGCGGCGCCGCGATCTGGTTCGAGGACAAGACGACCGGCGGCACCAATACGATCGACAATTACGGCATCATCCGCACCCAGCTTGGCGCCAACTCCAACGTTATCGGCAACAGCAGCAACGGCAACGTCAACTTCATCAACCGCACCGGCGCGAGGGTGGAGGGCAGCCTGTCCTTCGCCGGCGGCAACGACAATCTGACGCTGGAAGCCGGCTCCGTCATCACCGGCAGCTTCAACGGCGGCGGCGGCACCAACACGTTGACCCTGAGCGGCGAGGCGGGTTCCTCGGACAGCCTGTCCGGCGACATCCGCAATTTCCAGACCTTGACCAAGACCGGCGACGGCACCTGGACGCTGACCGGCGCCGTGGGCGCCAATGGCGGCAATGCGCCGCTGCAGATGTTCGTCAACCAGGGCACGCTGGCGCTTACCGGCAACAATGCCAATTTCAGCGGCAGCGTTACCGTCAACGCCGCCGGCACGCTGGAGGCGCGCGCCCAGAGCCTGCCGCCCGCCGTTACGGATAACGGGCTGGTGCGCTTCGTGCAGGATACGGCCGGCACCTATTCCGGCGTCATTTCCGGCACGGGCTCCGTGGAGAAAACGCTTGGCGGCACCCTGACGCTTTCGGGCACCAACACCTATTCGGGTGGGACCGCCATCAATTCGGGAACGGTCCTGATCTCCTCCAACGCCAATCTCGGCGCCGCCTCGGGCGGACTGTCGATCAATGGCGGCGCGCTGGGCGTTACCGCCGACGTCACCACCGCGCGCACCACGGTCCTCGGTCCGCTGGGCGGCACGCTCAGCGCCGCGGCCGGCACGACGCTGACCGACAACGGCAGGATCACCGGGACCGGCGCGCTCACCAAGTCGGGCGACGGCACCGTCATTCTCACCGGCACCGCCAATAGCTATACCGGCACGACGATCACGGGGGGCGTGCTGCAGGTCTTCAGCAACGCCAACCTGGGGGCCGCGGTCGGGCCGCTCGTCCTCGATGGTGGCACCTTGCGCACCACCGCCGATATGACGACATCCCGCCCAACCACGCTTGGCGCTGGCGGTGGCACGCTGGAAACCGTCGCCGGAACCACGCTCACCGACAACAGCATCATTTCGGGCAGCGGACAACTCACCAAGACCGGCGATGGCGCCCTGATCCTGACCGGCACCAGCAGCTATACGGGCGGGACGCTGGTGACGGGCGGCGTTATCGAAATCGCAAATGACGCTTCACTGGGCGCTTCATCCGGGACGTTCACGCTTGACGGGGGCACGCTGCGCATCACCCAGAACGTCACCGCGACGCGCGACACGGTCCTCGGGCCTTCGGGTGGCACCGTGCAGGTGCTCGACGGGGTCGAGGTAAACTACGATGGTTCCATCACCGGCAGCGGCAGCTACACGAAGACGGGGGCCGGCGATATCTTCCTGGACGGGACCAGCAGCTTCACCGGCGGCCTCAACGTCAATGAGGGCAGCGTCTTCGTCAACGGCGATCTGAGCGCCGCCACCGGTACCACCATCGTGCAGAGCGGTGCGCGGTTGAGCGGTGACGGCACGCTGGGCGGCGATGTGATCATCAACAATGGCGGCAGGCTGACGGCCGGAGCCGTCTCGGGCGCGCCGGGTACTCTCGACGTCGGGAACCTTACGCTCAACAGCAATTCGGATCTCTTCCTCAACATGGTCGACACGACCGTCGGCGGGGCGCTCAACGACCTGATCAACGTCAATGGCAATCTCGTTCTGGACGGTACGATCAAGGTGCTGGAGCAGCAGCAGACTCTCGGCCCCGGCGTCTACCGTGTCATCAACTACACCGGAACGCTCACGGACAACGGCCTCGATATCGGCGGGTACGCGACCATAGACGGCACGACAACGCGGCCCCTCACGGGCTTCAGCGTCCAGACGGCGGTCGCTGGGCAGGTGAATCTCATCAACACCAGCGGCCTTTCGCTGGACTATTGGGACGGCACGGACGGACCCAAGAATAATGGCGCTGTCGACGGCGGCGACGGTATCTGGCGCCATGCCGGTCCGGCCGCGACCGCCAACTGGACGGATCCCAACGGCACCGTCAACGCTCCCTGGTCCGACGGCGGCTTCGCCATCTTCTCCGCCACGCCCGGCACCGTGACCGTCAGCAGCGACAGCGGCGCGGTCATCGCCTCCGGCATGCAATTCGCGTCCAGCGGCTATGTCGTCCAGGGTGATCCGATCATCCTGGCGGGCCCCTCGAATGCCTCGGTCATCCGCGTCGGCGACGGCACGACCAATGCGGTGAACATCACGGCGACGATCTCCGCGACCCTCACCGGCAATTCGAGCCTGGACAAGACCGATGCCGGCACGCTGATCCTGACCGGCGCCAACAGCTATACCGGCGGCACTCAGATCGACGGCGGCATGGTGCAGGTTTCGAGCGACGCCAGCCTCGGCGCGGCGGGAACAGCCATTACGCTGAACGGCGGCGCGCTCGGCGCCTCCGCGTCCTTCACGTCGGGGCGGGTGGTTACCGTTACCGGCAGCGGCGGTCGGATCGATACCGCGACGGGCGCTCAGCTTACGCTGACAACAGGCGTCGCCGGCGCCGGCGCGCTCACCAAGAGCGGCGACGGGACGCTGCTGCTCACCGCGAACGCCAGCTATGCCGGCGGCACCACCATCGCCGCCGGCACGCTTCAGCTCGGCAATGGCGGCACGGCCGGCGGCGTGGTCGGCCCGATCGTCGACAACGGCACCTTGCGCGTCGACCGTTCCAATCAGCTCAGCCTGGATGCGATCTCCGGCACCGGCGCGCTCGTTCAGGCGGGCACGGGCACGACGATCCTGACGGCGGACAACAGCTATACCGGCGGCACGACGATCAGCGCCGGCACACTGCAGATCGGCAATGGCGGCACGGCGGGCAGCGTCGTCGGGCCGATCGTCGATGACAGCGCGCTGGCGTTCAACCGCTCGGACGAGTGGACACTCGCCGGCGTCATCTCCGGTAGTGGCTCGGTTACCCAGACCGGGTCGGGCACCACGATCCTGACCGGAACCAACAACTATTCCGGTTCGACGACCGTTTCCGGCGGACGCCTCTATATCGACGGCGACCAGAGCGCGGCGACCGGGCCGACCGTGGCGATGAATGGCACACGCCTGGGCGGCAACGGCATCATCGGCGGCGACGTCACGATGGAGGATGGCGCTACCCTCTCTCCCGGCCCCGACTCCCTGGTTGCCGGCACGCTGACCATCAACGGCGACCTGACGCTCAGTTCCAATTCGAAGCTGCTCTACAACATAACCAGCACGGTGGTGGGCGGCGCCGGCAACGACCTCACCGTCGTCAACGGCAATTTGACGCTCGGCGGCACGATCGACGTTGTCGACCAGGGCCAGAACCTTGGACCCGGCGTTTACCGGATATTCAACTACGGCGGCGCGCTGACAAACAACGGCCTGACGATCGGTGGATATACAACCGACGGCTCCAGCATAAGCCGTCCGCTCACCGACTTCATCGTCCAGACGGTGATCCCGGGCCAGGTGAACCTCATCAACGTCTCCGGAGGCGATCTCAATTATTGGGACGGCGAGGCGGTCGACAACAAGAACGACAATGTCATCGAGGGCGGTGATGGCACCTGGCGTCATTCGGGCCCAGCCGCGACCTCCAACTGGACAGATCCGGCCGGCGCGGTGAACGCGCCCTGGGCCGACAGCCAATTCGCCATCTTCCTCGGCGCTCCCGGGACGGTGACGGTCTCACTCGATTCCGGTCCGGTGATTTCCTCCGGCATGCAGTTCGGCGTCGACGGCTATGTGGTCCAGGGCGCTGCGATCCAGCTCATCAGTTCGCCCGACGCGCCCGGCGAGGCGACCATCCGCGTTGGAGACGGCACCGCGGCGGGCGCCGGCATGACCGCCACCATCTCCGCGCCGCTGACAGGCGATGTCCTGCTGAACAAGACGGACGCCGGCACGCTGATCCTGAGCGGCGACAACACCTATACCGGCGGCACGCGGATCGAGGGCGGTGTCATCCAGATCGCGACCGACACCGCGCTCGGCTCGCCGGACAGCCTGCTGACGCTCGACGGCGGCACGCTGCGCATGACCGCCAGCCTCACCAAGACGCGCCCCATCACAGTGGGGTCGAACGGCGGCACGCTCGACACCGTCACCGGCACCACGACCACCATCATGAGCGCCATCGACGGCAGCGGCTCGCTCGCCAAGGCCGGCGACGGCACGCTCGTCCTGGCAAACGACAACGTCTACATGGGCGGCACGACGATCGAGGCGGGCACGCTGCAGCTCGGCAATGGCGGCACGACAGGCAGCGTGACGGGCGATATCGTCGACAATGGCAGCCTCGTCGTCAAGCGCTCGGACCAGCTTACCATTGACGGCACCATCTCCGGCACCGGCTCCTTCGAACAGGCAGGCACCGGCACCACCATCCTGACCGCCAACGAAACCTACAGCGGCGGCACGACGATCAGCGCCGGCACGCTGCAGATCGGCAATGGAGGCACGACGGGCCATGTGGACGGCAACATCGTCGACAACGCCACTCTTGTCATCGATCGGTCCGACACCAAGCTGACGCCCGGCACCATCTCGGGCACCGGGCAGTTGATCCAGAGAGGCACGGGGACGGTCGTGCTGCAGGCCGACAACACCTATACCGGCGGCACGATGATCGAAAACGGCACGCTGCAGCTCGGCGATGGCGGCACGGCGGGCGGCATCGTCGGCGATGTCACCGACAATGGCGTCCTGGCGTTCAACCGTTCGGACGAAGTGACCTTCGCGGGAGTGGTCAGCGGTTCCGGTTCGCTCGAACAGCTCGGTCCCGGCAAGACGATCCTGACCGGCACCAACACCTATACCGGCGGCACCACCGTTGCCGACGGTACCCTGCAGATTGGCAACGGCGGCACGTCCGGGCAGATATTCGGCGACATCCTCAACAACGGCACCGTGATCCTAAACCGCTCCGACGACATCCTCTACAGCGGTTCGATCTCCGGCACGGGCGCCACCATAAAGGACGGCGCCGGCACGCTGATTGTCACCGGCACCGGCACCTATACCGGAGGAACCACAATCAACGAGGGCCGCCTCCAACTCGGCGACGGCGGTACCAGCGGCAGCATTGTCGGCGACGTGGTCAACAACGCACAACTCGCGGTGGACCGTTCGGACAGCCTGCTGCTCAGCGGCGTCATCTCCGGACCCGGTTCATTCGAGCAGGCGGGCACCGGCACCACCATCTTCGAAGGAGACAACACTTATACCGGCGAGACCCTGATCAGCCAGGGCACCTTGCAACTCGGCAATGGCGGCACGACAGGCAGCGTGGCCGGCGATATCGTCGACAATGGCACTCTGGTCATCAACCGCTCCGACACCGAGACCCTGGCAAGCGTCGTCTCCGGTACCGGCCAGCTGGTCCAGGCTGGCCTGGGCACTCTGATCATCGACAAAGCCAACAGCTATTCGGGCGGCACCGCGATCGAATCCGGTACCCTCCAGATTTCCAGCGACGACAACCTCGGCAATGCGTCCGGCGGCCTTCGCGTCGACGGCGGCACGCTCGCCACGACGGCCGACATGACGACCGCGCGCACCACGGTGCTTGGCCAGCAGGGAGGCACGTTCGACACGCTCTCGGGCACGACGCTCACCCATGATGGCGTGATCGACGGCGCCGGCGGTCTCACCAAGACCGGCGAGGGCACGCTTGCCCTGTCGGGGACGAATGCCTATTCGGGGCCAACCGACGTGCAGGCCGGCACATTGCTGGTGAACGGCGACCAGAGCGCCGCGACCGGTCCCACCACGGTGGCCGACGGCGCGGCGCTTGGCGGCACCGGTACCATAGGCGGCAGCGTGACGGTCGCCGACGGCGGCGTGCTGACACCCGGCAGCGCCAGCGGCGCGCCCGGCACGCTCACCATCGCGGGCGATCTCAATCTCTCCTCGGGCTCGGTCCTGCAGTATGAGTTCGGCCAGGCGAACGTGCCCGGCGGCCCCCTCAATGACCTCACCGAGGTTGGCGGCAATCTCGTGCTCGACGGCACCATCAACGTGACCGTGCCCAGCGGCGGCTCCTTCGATCCGGGCGTCTATCGGGTATTCAACTATGCGGGGACGCTGACGGATAATGGCCTCACAGTCGGCACCATCCCGTCACCCACCTATTTCGTGCAGACCTCCGTGGCGGGCCAGGTCAACCTCGTCAACACCACCGGCCTGACGCTCAACTATTGGGATGGCGCGGCCGGACCCAAGAATGACGGCGTCGTCAACGGAGGCGACGGCCTCTGGCAGAACAGCAACGGCAACGACAACTGGACGACGGACAGCGGCTCGCCGAACGCGCCCTTCGCCGATGCGGCCTTCGCCATCTTCACCGGTGCTCCCGGCACCGTGACTGTCGATGCCTCGCTCGGGGCGGTCGATGTCCAGGGCATGCAGTTCGCGGTCGATGGCTATGTCGTGCAAGGTGACGCCATCAATCTGGTCGGCTCGCCCGGCTCGCTTATCCGCGTCGGCGACGGCACCCCGGACGGCGCGGCCATGACGGCGACGGTCGCCTCGGTGCTGACCGGGAACACGACCCTCACCAAGTCCGATCTCGGCACGCTGGTCCTGACGGCCGCCAATACATATACCGGCGGCACGGCGATCAACGGTGGCGTGCTGCAGGTCGCGTCGAATGCCAATCTCGGCGCGGCAGCCGGCGGATTAAATTTCAACGGCGGCACCTTGCGCACCACCAGCAGCTTCACGACGGCGCGCGAGGTCACGCTGCAGACCAATGGCGGGACATTCGAGACCGCGCCGGCAACGTCTCTCACGCTCAGCGGCGCCATCGCCGGCGCCGGAGCACTGGCCAAGACTGGCAGCGGAACGCTTGTCCTGACGGGAGAGGCCAGCCACACCGGCGGCACCACGATCGACGCAGGCACGCTCCAGGTCGGCGCCGGCGGCACCAGCGGCAGCCTTGCGGGCGACATCGTCGACAACAGCCTGCTTGTCGCCAACCGCTCCGACACGCTGACGCTGGCCGGGGTCATCTCGGGCAGCGGGTCCTTCACACAGGCAGGCTCCGGCACGACGATCCTGACAGGGGCCAACAGTTATGCCGGGACGACGAGCGTGTCGGCCGGCGCCCTGCTTGTCGATGGCGACCAGAGCGCGGCGACCGGCCCGGTCAACGTCGCCGCGAATGCGACGCTCGGAGGCACCGGCACAATCGGCGGCAGCGTTGCGGTCGCCAATGGCGGCACGCTTGCACCCGGTGGCGCGGGCACGGCGCCCGGCACGCTCACGATCGCGCAGGACTTGGCGCTTTCCGGCGGCTCGCAGCTCGCCTACAATTTCGGGCAGGCCAATGTGGTTGGCGGCCCGCTGAACGACCTCACCGTGGTCGATGGCGATCTCGTGCTCGACGGCACGATAAACGTAACGGTTCCAAGCGGCGGCAGCATCGATCCGGGCGTCTACCGTGTCATCAGCTATGCCGGCGGGCTCACCAACAACGGCCTCCAGATCGGCGCCATGCCATCCCCCGGCTTTGTCGTGCAGACTTCGATCGCGAACCAGGTCAATCTGGTCAACACTTCGGGCCTGACGCTCGACTTCTGGGATGGCGCGGCCGGACCCAAGAACGATGGCGTCATCAACGGCGGTGACGGCGTCTGGCAGAATGCGGCCGGCAACGACAACTGGACGACGGCGAACGGCACGCCGAACGCGCCGTTCGCCGACGCGGCCTTCGCCATCTTCCAGGGCACCGCGGGCACGGTGACGGTCGACAACTCGCTCGGCGCCGTCAATGCCTCGGGCATGCAGTTCGCGGTGGATGGCTACGTGGTCCAGGGCGATCCCATCAACCTCGTCGGGCCGATCTCCGTCATCCGCGTCGGCGACGGAACGGCGGCCGGCACGGGCATGACCACGACAATCGATTCGGTGCTGGCCGGCGGCGCGACGCTTGCCAAATCCGATCTCGGCACGCTGGTCCTGACCGGCGCCAATACATATACCGGCGGAACGGCGATCAATGGCGGTGTGCTGCAGGTCGCTTCGGACGCCAATCTCGGCGCGGCGAGCGGCGGATTGAGCTTCGACGGCGGCACTTTGCGCACCACCGACAGCTTCACCACGGCGCGTGGGGTCACGCTCGAAACGAATGGCGGGACGTTCGAGACGCTGGGCGACCTGGCGGTCGGCGGGGTCGTTGGCGGCGCCGGCGGTCTCACCAAGACCGGAACCGGTTCGCTGACCCTTTCGGGCGCCAACAGCTACGCCGGGCCGACGACCGTCTCGGCCGGGGCGCTCTATGTCGAGGGGAACCAGAGCGCGGCGACGGGCCCGACAACCGTTGCGAGCGGCGCGACGCTTGGCGGCGCGGGCACGCTTGGCGGCAGCGTGACCGTGGCTGATAACGGCCGACTTTCCCCGGGTAACGCCAGCAACGTGCCCGGTGTGCTGACGATCGGGCAGGACCTGACGCTTTCGGCGGGATCGCGGCTTGCCTACGGCTTCGGCCAGGCCAATGTGGTTGGCGGCCCCTACAACGATCTGACGGTCGTGGATGGCGATCTGGTGCTGGACGGCACGATCGACGTCACGCTGTCCCCCGGCGGCAGTCTCGACCCGGGTGTCTACCGCGTGATCAGCTACGCCGGTGCGCTCACCAACAATGGCCTTCTGATCGGCGCCATCCCCTCCGCCGGTTTCGGCGTGCAGACGTCGGTCGCGAACCAGGTCAATCTTATCAACACCTCGGGTCTCACCCTCAATTATTGGGATGGGGCCGCGGGTCCGAAGAATGACGGCGCCGTCAATGGCGGCGACGGCGTCTGGCAGAGTTCGGCCGGCAACGACAGCTGGACGAGCGCGAACGGTGTGCCCAACGCGCCTTTCACCGACGCAGCCTTCGCCGTGTTCATGGCGGCGCCGGGCACGGTCACGGTCGACGACAGCTTGGGCGACATCACTGTCTCGGGCGTGCAGTTCGCCAGCGACGGCTATGTGGTCGAGGGCGATCCGGTCACGCTGGCAGGTCAGGCGGGACGCACGACCGTCCGTGTGGGCGATGGAACCGCCGACGGCGCCGGCTACACAGCTATCGTCAATTCCGTCCTCACCGGCGACTCGACGCTGGTCAAGACCGATCTCGGCACGCTGGTGCTGAATGGCGCCAACACCTATACCGGCGGCACGGCCATCAACGGTGGCGCGATACAGGTCTCGAGCGACGCCAATCTCGGCGCGAGCGGCGGTGCGCTTACCCTCGACGGCGGCACGCTCAGGACCACCGAAAGCTTCGATACCGACCGCGCCGCCACGCTCGGGCCGGCGGGTGGCACGTTCGAGACCGGGGCCGATACCACCTTGACAATCAACACAGGCATTTCCGGCGGCGGCTCCCTCACCAAGACCGGCACCGGCACCCTGGTGCTGAACAGCGCGGCCAATACTTATGGCGGTTCCACGCTGGTATCGTCGGGCACGCTGCAGGCAGGCGCCTCGAACGCGTTCAGCCCCAATTCGCAGGTCTCCGTTGCCTCCGGTGGGACGCTCGACCTTGCCGGCTTCGACCAGATACTTCCCGGGCTGACCAATGCGGGGCTGATCCGCACCGGTGGCGCGCCCGGCACCCCCCTGACGGTTGCCGGCAACTATGTCGGAGCGAACGGGGTGCTCTCTCTCAACACGCAGCTTGGCGGCGATTCCTCGCCCACCGACAGGCTGGTCATCGACGCCGGACAGGCAAGCGGCAGCACATCGATCCGCATCACCAATGTCGGCGGCGGTGGCACCGTCACCGCGGGTGACGGCATCCGCGTCGTCGATGCCGTGAATGGCGCGACGACGATGGCCGCCGCCTTCTCGCTGGGCGCGCCCGCCGTTGCGGGTCCCTATGAATATTCGCTTTATCGCGGCGGGCTTGCCGGCGGCTCCGACGACGACTGGTTCCTCAGGTCCATTCTGGACTGCAATCTTCAGCCGACTTTCCCGGAATGCCTCAACGCTCCCGGGTCGACGCCCGACTACCGACCGGAGACCTCCCTCGACACGGCCATTCCTTCGCTGGCCCTCGACTACGGCAATACGCTGCTCGATTCCTTGGACGAGCGCATGGGCGGACGGCGTTCGTTCGGCGGAAGCGATCCCTCCGTCCAGGCCAACGCCCCAGACCGCCTTGCGTGGGGGCGCCTGATCGGCACCACCGGCTCCAGGGACGGCGGCGCGCTCGGCATCTACGGCAGCGGCGGGCCAAGCTACGACTACGACATCTTCGCGCTGCAGACGGGCATGGACCTCTATCGCGCCGAGAATGCCGGCGGCAGCTTCGACAGCGCGGGCCTTTATTTCGCCTATGGCCACATCAGCGCCGATGTCGACCATTTCGACGGTTCGGATGCCGGCACCGACAGGCTGAACGGAGTGACGCTCGGCGGTTACTGGACCCATTACGGAGCGACCGGCTGGTATCTCGACGGCGTCGCCCAGGGCACCTGGTACGACATAACGGCCTCGGGGCGGCTGCCCGACACGAAGACGAACGGTCTCGGTTTCGCCGCCTCGCTGGAAGGGGGCTATCCCTTCCATCTCGACAACGGCTTCGTGCTCGAGCCGCAGGCGCAATTGACCTACCAGACGATCAAGCTGGACGACACGAGCGATCCCGGCGCCCAGATCCGCTTCAGCGATGCGCAGAGCCTCGTCGGCCGCTTGAGCGTGCGCCTGTCGCGGGACTGGGAGCTCACGCCGGCCGGCACGCCCGCGGGCGACCGGCGCCAGGCCACAGCCTGGATCAGGGCAGGCGTCCTCAATGAATTCCTCGGGCAGCCGAAGACGGAGTTCTCCTCCGCGGACGGCTATGTGCCGTTCGAAGCGGACAACAAGGGTGCCTCCTTCAAGATCGATCTCGGCCTCGACGCAGAGGTGGCAAAGAACGTTTCACTTTATGGAAATCTCGAATTCCAGCGGAAGTTCGATGGCAGCGACCATGCCTTCGGCGGCGAATTCGGCCTGAAGGCGAAGTTTTGAAGGCACGGCGAAGTCATGGCTTCCTGAAGTCATGCCGTCGATCTCGAGTGTGAACTCCGGCTACGGTCACCTCGGCTGGGTCGCCGCCCAGTTGGTAGCAGAAACCATTGCCGATCCGTTCGCCACCGATGTGGCTATTCAGCCTGACTTGGATCGGGCGGGATCCGTCGTTTCGAAATGCGCGGGCAGATTGGCGGTAGCGGAGGAGCGTACAAGCGCGCAACTCATCGCCTCCTGCAAGCGCTTAAAGACCCTGAAATGCGCACAGGGTTCGATTTCGTCCAACACAGGCTGATCATGCGAGGGACGGCAGGTCGATTAGTGTCAGACGGTTTCCAGGTTCAAAGGCGCTAACTTACTTGTCTTCCTCATTCGCGCGGTAGCCCTAACTCTGGCGACGCTGCCTGATGATCGCGTCGGGCACGTCGCCAGGACGCTATCATGATGATCGAGGGCGTTGCCATGCTCGCCAATATCGGGCAGCGATTGAGGGAGCGTTTGCGGGAGGGGGCGGAAGCCTACGCTAAGGATTTCGGCCAGCGATATTTCGAGCGGCGAGACATGGGCTAGCGATAGCAGTTCCCCGTCGCGTTTCTGCTTGGCAACGACCTCGCGAAAATCGCGGCTTCGGGCCGACTGGGCCGCGTAAGCGGATAACTTCTTGGTAGCCGTCCAGCGGATGTCGCGCTCGATGCCGAGGCCGAATGGGCGTTTCCCAGGACACGCCGGACACCAGCCACTTTTTTATGCCGAGGTTGGGGCGGCACCAGCCGGCCCAAAAACGAGACATCTGAATTGGATTGTGTTTGCGCTGGCCCTCAAACCAGAACGGAATCCGTGCCAAGGCCGCTAGGCGGGGCGATGCTGCGCGTGCCATCTGGGAAACTGGTAGCGGTGGGGTTTTGAACCCCCGGGACAAATGCCTTTAGTATCAATAGCTTAAGGCAAATCAGGATTGTCGACACAGGTGTCTCCAACCCTTCTGGCTAAAAATATTTATTGATATCAGATGGTTACATGGCAGTTATGGTAGCGGGAGAGGGACTTGAACCCCCGACCCCAGGATTATGATTCCCGTGCTCTAACCAACTGAGCTACCCCGCCAGGGCGGCGAAAGGCCCGAAATCCACCTTAAATCGAAAGGCATTTCGAGGCGTTCGCCAAGGTCGCGCGGATATAAGGTTGGGAGGGCGAGCCTGTCAAGCTTCGAAGCATTCCATATCGCCGCATATTCTCATTGCCGAAAAAAGCTTTGCCGCGTGGACATTTGGTTGCAACCGCCGGGGTTGAGTTCGAAGGGGCACGTCGCTATGTCTCGGCCACGAGTTTTTAGAGTTTGAAACAGATGAAGCCGCGCATTGCAGTCCTCGGTTGCGGATACTGGGGCTCAAACCATATCCGCACCCTCAAGGCGCTTGGCGCGCTGTATGCGGTTTCCGACGCCAACCGGGCGCGAGCCGAAGGCTTTGCCAGCGAACAGGATTGCCTGGCGATCGAGCCGGACCAGCTGTTCGGCCGCGACGACATCGACGCCATCGTCATGGCCTTGCCGCCGCAGTTCCATGCCGACCTTTCCGTGCGCGCCGCCGAGAGCGGCAAGGACCTGCTGGTGGAAAAGCCGATCGCGCTGACGGTGCCGGATGCCGAGCGTGCGGTGCAGGCGGCCAAGGACAATGGCCGCGTCTTCATGGTCGGCCATGTCCTGCGTTTCCATCCCGCCTTCGAGACGCTGAAGGGGCTGATCGACAATGGCGAGCTCGGCGAGGTCCGCTACATACATTCGCACCGGCTCGGCCTTGGCAAGTTCCACACCGAGAACGATGCGCTGTGGGATCTGGCGCCGCATGATTTGTCGATGATCCTGGCCATCACCGGCACCGAGCCGATCGAGGTGCGCGGCGAGGGCGCCGCACTCCTCGACAATCTCAGCGACTTCGCGCATCTGCACATGCGCTTTCCCAACGGCCTGCGCAGCCATCTTTTCACCTCGCGGCTCAATCCCTACCGCGAGCGGCGGCTGACAGTGGTCGGCACCAAGGCAATGGCGGTGTTCGACGATGTCGAGCCGTGGGAGCGCAAGCTTGCCGTCTACCGCCACGCGGTCTGGCAGGACAGCGGCCAATGGGCGTTCACCACCAACGAGCCATCCTATGTCGCGGTCGCGCAAGGCATGCCGTTGACGCGCGAGCTGGAGCATTTCATCCACTGCATCGAGACGCGCGCCGAACCGCGCACCAGCGGCGAGGAAGCGATCAGGGTGCTGCGCATCCTGACGGCGGGCACGGTCACCCACACCAAATCTTGAAGGAAGGCCGCGCCGTACTCTTGGCGCGACAGGGCAGGTGGTCGCCTATTCGGCGGGAATTTGCGCCGGCCTTGCCGCCAGCTTCGTCAGCATGGCCTCGGCCTCGGCGCCACGCTCGGAGCGCTCGATGAAACCACCGCCGAAGATGCGGGCTTCGTTGCCGTCATCGGAATAGAGCACGCACGCCTGTCCGGGCGCGATGCCGGATTCGCCGTCAGCCAATTCGACTGATGTCACGCCTGCCGCATGGCGCAGCACCGCTGGACGCGGCGGCCTGGTGGAGCGCACCTTGGCGAACAGTTCGATGCCGCTGGCGGGCACGTTGGCGAGCGGACCGTCGCCAAGCCAGTTCATGTTGCGCAGATAGATCTTGTGCGTCTCCAGCGCCTCGCGCGGGCCGACCACGACGCGGGCCCGTTCGGCGTCGAGATGGACGACATAGAGCGGCTCGCCGGAGGCGATGCCGATGCCGCGGCGCTGGCCGATCGTGTAGCGCAGGATGCCCTCATGGCGGCCAAGCACGCGGCCATCGATGTGGACGATGTCGCCCGGATTGGCGGCGGACGGCTTCAGCTTGGCGATGATGTCGGAATATTTGCCCTGCGGCACGAAGCAGATGTCCTGGCTGTCCTGCTTGGCGGCCACCGTCAGTCCCATCTCCTCGGCAATCGCGCGAACCTGCGGCTTCGACAGGGCGCCCAGGGGAAAGCGCAGATAGTCGATCTGCGCCTGCGTGGTGGCAAACAGGAAATAGCTCTGGTCGCGGTCGGCATCGACCGGCCGGTAGAGTGCGCGGTGGGCGCCATTGGCGCCGGAGCGGATGTAGTGGCCGGTGGCGAGCGCGTCGGCGCCAAGCTCCTTGGCGGTGGCCAGGAGATCGGCGAACTTCACCGTCTGGTTGCAGGAGACGCAAGGAATGGGGGTCTCGCCGGCGACATAGCTCTCGGCGAAGGGGTCGATGACCGCCTTGCGGAAACGCTCCTCATAGTCGAGCACATAGTGGGGAATGCCCAGCGTCTCGGAGACGCGGCGGGCATCGTCGATGTCCTGTCCGGCGCAGCATGAGCCGGCCCGGTGCGTTGCCGCGCCATGGTCGTAAAGCTGCAAGGTGACGCCGACGACATCATAGCCCTCGCGCTTCAACAGGCCCGCGACCACGGACGAATCCACGCCGCCCGACATGGCGACGACGATGCGGGTGTTTTCGGGACGTCCGGGAAGGTCGAGACTGTTCATGATGCTTTCATTCTGCGCGGCGTCTGAATGCCAATGTCGAGAATATAGGTCAAGCTTTCCCACGACGCCAGCTTGCAGGCCCATTCACGGATTGCGAACGATCCGCCATCCGTCGGATTTTTCCCAACCAATTCAAGGCGTCGAGCCCGATGTTTCAAATGCCTGCGAAAAGACTAACGCGCTGTTCACGATCCTTACCTAGTCATTAGGGTCTGCTTAGGCAATTTTTAAAGCTGTGGCGGTAACGTGGCGGGGATTGGGTCTTTGAGTTTTTTGTAGAGAGTACGATGACCGATCTGGTTAGACCTAGAGTCAAGTATGTTATTGGGCCTGACGGCAGCCCTCTTACGATTGCCGATCTGCCGCCGACGAATACGCGTCGCTGGGTTATCCGGCGCAAGGCGGAAGTTGTCGCGGCGGTGCGCGGCGGGCTTTTGAGCCTCGAGGAGGCATGCCAGCGCTACAAGCTGACCACCGAGGAATTCCTGTCCTGGCAGGCGTCGATCGACGAATATGGCCTTGCCGGGCTGCGCACCACGCGCATCCAGCAATACCGGCACTAGAGCCGGCCTGGTACAGTCAAAGGGCGCGGCACTCCGCGCCCTTTTGCTTTTCCAGGCAGGTTCCTGGTCCTGAGGCAATTTCCCGCGGGTCAGACCGTCAGCGCCACCTTGCCGATCGGCCTGGTGGCGAGAAAGGCGTGGGCGGCACCCGCCTCTTCGAGCGGAAAGCTCCTTGCCACATGAACGGCAAGCTTGTTCGCGTCGATCAACCGACCAAGCTCCACAAGGCCTTCGCGGTCAGGCACGACGGACATGCGCTCGACCCGGATGTCGCGCGCGCTTGCCAGTGCCCTGGTGGTGTCGTTCAGGTTCAGCAAGGACACCAGCACACCGCCATTCCTGATGACCTTCAAAGAGTGTTCGGCGTGCTCGCCGCCCATCGGGTCCAGCACCAGATCGATGTCGCTGATCCGGCTGGTAAAATCGCCCTGGGTGTAGTCGATGACCTCGTCGGCGCCGAGCTTGCGGACGAAATCGAGCTTGTTCGGGCTGGCGGTGGCGATGACATAAGCGCCGCGCGCCTTGGCGATCTGCACCGCCACATGGCCGACGCCGCCGGCGCCCGCATGCACCAGAACCCGCTGGCCCGGCTTCAATGCGCCATGGCGGACGAGGCCCTGCCAGGCGGTCAGGCCGGCCAGCGGCAATGCGCCTGCCTGGATGTGGTCCGCCGCCTTCGGCTTCAGCGCGATTTCGTCGGCTGGCACGGCGGCCAGTTCGGCGTAGGCCGCCGCCTGCTTAGGGAACCGCGGCATGCCGAATACCTCGTCGCCGATCTTGAGATCCGTGACGCCGGCGCCCAATGCCTCGACGGTTCCCGAAATATCCCAGCCGAGGATGAAGGGAGGTTCGCCAAGCAGCGGATAGTAGCCGGCGCGTACGGCGCCATCGACCGGATTGATGCCGGCGGCCTTGACGCGGACCAGCACTTCACCGGGCTTTGCCGTCGGGTCGGGCTGATCGGCAATGACAAGGACGTCGGGTCCGCCGACGGAATTCTGGATAACGGCACGCATGGGATGTCTCCTGCTTGGTTGCTGCCGCTATCATTTGGATAGTAATATTCCCTTGTCCAGTATGTACCTTCTTGATATATAGGTACCTCATGGATAGTGAAGATGCCTCCCCCTTCGGCTATGACGCGTTCCGGCGGACATGTCCGTCGCATACCGTGCTGGAGATGCTGGCCAGCAAATGGGTCTACCTGGTGGTCTGCGCGTTGCGCAAAGGCCGTCTGCGCAATGGCGAGCTTGCCCGCAAGCTCGAAGGCATCACGCCTAAGATGCTGACGCAGACGCTACGCGTGCTGGAGCGTGACGGCCTGGTGCGGCGTGAGATCTTCCCGGTCATTCCGCCGCGCGTCGAATATGAATTGACCGAACTCGGCCAGAACTTGGCGGGACTGCTGACCCAGATCAGGGCCTGGGCGGAACAGCACGCCCCAGACATCAAGGATGCGCGAGCCAGGGCGATTGCGGCGAATGAAGGGGAATGGGCCGCCTAGGGCAGCTCGCCGTTTCCCGGAAACCGCATTCTTTCTTGTTCTTACGCAAGTCCGTACGGAAAACCGCCAGGCACTTTCCTGGAATTGCTCCAGCTACGCGCCCGCGGACATGCCGACGATCTCGGCCTGTTCAACCGATCATGGCGCTGCGGCCGCCGGTCTCGGCTTCGCGAATCTTGGTGTCGCGCGATTCCAGCATTTCGGCCTTGGAAAGCTCCGCTTCAGCTTCGCCGAGTAGTGATTCGGCAGCGCTTCGCTGTTGTGCGAGGTCGCTTTGCGAATTTCTGAGGTTGTCGCGGCGCAAGCGTGCCGCCTTGGCGAAGGTCGGATAGGCGAAATGATTGATGTCGGTGATGCCGGCTTTCTTTTCCTCGGCGGTGATTTGAAGCTCCAGTTCGACGGCCATGCGTTCGAACTCGGCGATCATCATGTCGAGTTGCAGCAGCTGCCGCCGCTTCTCATTCACCTGAAACTGTTTCAGCCGAACGAGGTTTTCACGTGACTTCATGATTCGGTACTCCCGGAAACGCACACCCGCACATATCGTCCAAACCACCTGGAAACGCCCAGGCGTTGCCCGTGTCCACCGGCTTTCCCCGAACTATGGGAAACAAAACCCTAAAGTTTTTTGCCGGCGGTAACCATTCGTTTACGGGCATTGTTAATCATACGGGTCAGGGCTTAAGGCCGGGTAAAAATTCCGGTCGCCGAAGCGAAGGCGCGTCGATGAGTCCCTGGAGTCGCTTAGTCCAGGTTATTAATGTGTTGCATTAGGAATTTGGGTCTAGGATTCGTTATTAGATTCAAGAGGGTGTAGAAAGGGGTTAAAAAATCTGATACCGTCATGGACGGGAAATTAGGTTTTGTTAACCATTCGATGGCAGCCTCTGCACAAGGCAACCACTGCTCCGGGGCAGGACGGGTCGTGAAATGGTCCGGCAGCAGAAAAGGGGAATGAAATGCGTGTTCTGCTGATAGAAGATGACAGTGCAACCGCACAAAGCATCGAACTGATGCTGAAATCGGAAAGTTTCAATGTCTATACGACGGACCTCGGTGAAGAGGGTGTCGATCTGGGCAAACTCTACGACTACGACATCATCCTTCTCGATCTCAACCTGCCCGATATGTCCGGCTACGAGGTCTTGAGAACGCTTCGTCTCTCCAAGGTGAAGACGCCTATCCTCATCCTCTCCGGCATGGCCGGCATCGAGGACAAGGTCCGCGGCCTGGGCTTCGGTGCCGACGACTACATGACCAAGCCGTTCCACAAGGACGAGCTGGTGGCGCGCATCCACGCCATCGTGCGGCGCTCCAAGGGCCATGCCCAGTCGGTCATCACCACGGGTGACCTGGTGGTCAACCTCGACGCCAAGACCGTTGAGGTCGGCGGCCAGCGCGTGCACCTGACCGGCAAGGAATACCAGATGCTGGAGTTGCTCTCGCTGCGCAAGGGCACCACGCTCACCAAGGAAATGTTCCTCAACCATCTCTATGGCGGCATGGACGAGCCGGAGCTGAAGATCATCGACGTCTTCATCTGCAAGCTGCGCAAGAAGCTCGACGCCGCGTCCGGTGGCCAGAACTACATCGAGACGGTCTGGGGCCGCGGCTATGTGCTGCGCGAACCCGAGGACATCCGCGTCAGCGCCTGAGCCGACCGCTATTGCCATCTTCGACAAAAAACCCGGCTTCGGCCGGGTTTTTGCGTCAGCGATGGCAATGA
The DNA here is from genome assembly GCF_059420305.1 of Mesorhizobium sp. GW821-FHT04C10. Lineage (NCBI taxonomy): Bacteria > Pseudomonadati > Pseudomonadota > Alphaproteobacteria > Hyphomicrobiales > Phyllobacteriaceae > Mesorhizobium > Mesorhizobium sp. GW821-FHT04C10. The sequence continues at coordinate 2,449,475 of NZ_JBWKTL010000001.1, forward strand.
CGGTGGCTGCCAGAGCAATTCCAGGAAAAGCGTGACACGGTTTTCCGTCCGGAATTGCATGCAAAACAATGAGATATGGCGGTTCGGCGTTTCCGTGAAACGTTCCGCGTCTCAGGCTGCGATCTTCAGCGTGCGAAAGCGCTCGAGCAGCTGCGGGCGGTTGAACGGCTTCAGGAGATAGCCCTGGGCGCCTGCGCGCTTGGCCCGCATGATCGACGCGATATCGAGTTCGACCAGCGAGATCAGGATCTGCGGCTTTATCGGGCTCTCCATGGCGCGTACGCGGCGGATGAGGTCGACCGCCTGGACATCCGGCAGGGCACCGTCGACGACGATGATGTCGGGCATGTCGGCGGCGCACATCTCCAGTGCATCAAGCCCGCTGGCCGCTTCGATGACCACCATGTCGGAACCGCCCAGGATGCGTTTTGCAACCTTCCTGATGACGCTTGAATCGTCGACGAACATGCAGCGTTTCATTCCGGGTCCTCTTTGCCCTTGGGCAATCCGGTCGTGCGGGGCATCTGCTGCGCACCCTAGACCAATCTGGTAAAGAACCCGGAAAGCCATTGGGTAAAATTTTTGCAAACATGCGTTTGAGAGGCTTTTCCTTGCGGATGCTTCGATGGCGCTCCCAGTCGAGCCATCACGACAATATTACGCTGCTGAAATACTTTGCCCTGCGAGCAAGCCGGCAGGCCGCTCAGGCTGCCGAAAGTACGATTTCTTCCGCCGTCGCGTGGATCGATATCGTCATGCCGGCCTCGCGGGCCAGAAGCAGCGTGTAGTAGGGCTGCACCGAATGCGCATCGATCGGCTCTTCCGGCTTGTGGCCGGAATGCAGTTCGAGGAATTTCGGCGGCACGCGCAGCATCGGGCCGCTTGCCGACAGGGAAATGCGCGGCTCGGTTTCGAGATTCTCGAGGGTGACGACCAGCTTGCCGCCACGCGGAATGGCGGCATTGGCGACCAGGATCAGGTTGAGCAGCAGCTTGACCTTGTTCTTGGGCAGCAGCGCACGGGCCCCGTTCCAGGTCAGTTCCGGCTTTTCATTCTTGAGGAAGGCGATCGCCACCGCTTCGGCGTCACCGGTGTCGATCAGCATGCCGGCCGAACCGGCCGCGCCGAAGGCGATGCGGGCGAACTGCAGCCGGGCCGAGGCGTTCTTGGCGCTCTGGCGGATGAGCCGCATGGCGTCTTCGTCGGCGCCGCCCTCGTCAAGCAGTTCAAGCCCGTTGTTGATCGCGCCGACCGGCGAGATGATGTCGTGGCAGACGCGGCTGCACAGAAGCGCCGCCAGGTCAGGCGCGGAAAGGGTGAACAGATCGGCCATCGGTGAAAATCCCTGCAAAATCCCACAATTCGCGGCCGAGCGATTGATTATCGCGCCTGCGCACACGAATCATGCTCCAACCCGAGGCTTTCTGAATACACAGCACTCGTAGGTACAGCAACAAACCCAAAATTGTCGTCTGGCAAATGGCGTGTTCGCGCAGGCCGCCGGCGCGCGCGACCCCAAAGCCAGCCTTCGAACCGCCATCTTCCTGTGGGAGTTAATGGTTGAAAAAGAATTACGGCATAGTTTGCCCTTAACTGTCATCCTTAACGGCCGCCTAAAGAGCCGGACCGGATGCGAGGCGTCGGCGAAAGTGCTCCATGACGGAGATTGGAAGCATGTTTTCCCGAATCTATGACCGGAGTGTCCTCCGTGTCCTCTCAATGGCGATCACGCTCATGGGCGTCCTCGTCTTCTCGACTTCAGCCCTGCGGGCTCAGGAATATACCGCTCAGGAGATTGTCGATTCCGGTCACAAGTTCTTCGGCGCGACATCGGGTGGACTCGCCACGGTCGTGGAGAAGATCTTCGCCTCCTACGGCTTGCCCAATGGCTATCTCCTCGGTGAGGAGGGGTCGGGTGCGCTGATCGGCGGCCTGACCTATGGCGAAGGCACGCTCTACACCAAGAATGCCGGCGACCACAAAGTGTTCTGGCAAGGCCCGTCGCTGGGCTGGGATTTCGGCGGCGAGGGCTCCCGGGTGATGATGCTGGTCTACAATCTCGACGATGTCGGCAACCTCTACAACCGCTATGGCGGCGTGGCCGGTTCGGCCTATGTGGTGGCGGGTGTCGGCTTCAACGTACTGAAGAACAACAATGTGCTTCTGGTGCCGATCCGCACCGGTGTCGGCGCCCGGCTCGGCGTCAATCTCGGCTACCTGAAGCTGACCGAGCGGGCGACCTGGAATCCGTTCTGATTCCAGTTCGCCGTGACCGCAATGCCGGCTTTTCCGTGGGAATTGTAGGTCCGTGATGCTCCATGCGCCGCGGCAGGCTCTTGCCGCAGCGCCGGATTTCCGCCATGCCAATATGATGCGGTCCAGTCCAGGTGGTTGCCGCCGATAGCGGGTTGTCTTTTGGTTCAGTCGGTCCTGTTCTTTGCCCTCGGCTTTCTCTGCGCCGGCTTTCTGGCGCTGATCGTGGCCCCGGCCGTCTGGCGGCGTGCGGTCTCCCTGACCCGCAGGCGCATCGAGGCCTCTATTCCGCTGACGCAGGCCGAGATCCAGGCCGACAAGGACCGGATCCGGGCCGAGTACGCCATGTCGACACGCCGCCTCGAGATGAACGTCACGGCGTTGCGCGAGAAGGCGGCCGAACAACTCGTCGAGATCAGTCGCGGCCGCGAGGCGTTGAAGGGGCTGGCGGTCGAGCGCACGGACAAGAATCACGCGCTCGCGGAACTCGGCGCCAAAAGCGAAGCATTGCGGCAGCGCGAAGAGGAACTGCACCAGCTTTCGGAGCGGCTCAAGGAAACCGAGCGCAAGCTGGAGAAGCGGGCGCTCGAACTCGAAAAGCTGGAGCACATGTACGACGATGCCAGTTTTTCCTCCAGCAGCCGGCAAATCGAGCTCGTGGCGCGCGAGTCCGAATTGCAGAAGCTCGCCAGCGACATCTCGCTGCTGCGCGGCCAGCGCAAGGAAGCGGATCGGCGTCATCAGGAAATCGCGGCCGAAAGCAAGGCCGCGCGCGATGCCCTGAAGGCGGAGAAGAAAAGGGCGGCCGAACTCGACAAGAAGGTCGAACGGCTGCTGGCGACGCTCGCCGACCGCGAGGACAAGCTCGACCGTCGCGAGAAGGAACTGGTGCGGCTGCGCGAAAAGGCGAAGGGCGAGGACGGCGCACCGGCCTTGCGACTGGTCGGCAGGCCGGATGACGCGGCAGGGGATGACGAGGCCAAGAGGCGCGACGACCTGGACCAGGCGATCGCCAAGCTCGACAGCGATCGCGAACGGCTGGAGGCCAGGCTGACGGCGCTGGCGCGCGAGAACAAGCGGCTCAAGGCGGATCTCGGCGCCGTGGCATCGTCGGGTTCGGTGAACGGCAGTGCCGCGCTGCGCGAGCAGATGAACGAGTTGGCGGCTGAAGTCGTCCACCTGACGGCCAAGCTCGAGGGGCCCGATTCGCCGATCGCGAAAGCGCTGGCGGGCCCGCAGGACAGCCGATCCGACGGCGGCGACCTCAGTCTCGCCGACCGCGTGCGGGCCTTGCAGAAAGCGGCCACGAACTAAGGTGTGTTGAGATTCAGCTGATGCGGGGCTGCAAACGGCGGCTTTCTGCGCTTCCGGTGTTCAAGTACCCAAAAGTACGCTCCGCTCCGGTTCTCGAAAACCACCATTTTCGGCTCGGCCTGACCTGAATCTCAACATCACCTTAAGCGGGGTGCCGCCGTCACGCTTGTTCAACGGTGTGAGAAATGATGCAGGGCGATGGCCGAGGCGGCGGCGACGTTCAGGCTGTCGAAGCCTTTCGACATTGTGATCCGCACGGTCTGCAGGCTAGCTAGCAGGTTTTCGGGCAGGCCTTCGCCCTCGGTGCCGAGATAGAGCGCCAGGCGTTCGGTCGGCCTTGCATCACGTATGTCGGTTCGTCCGCGCGGCGACAGGGCGAATTGTTCAAAGCCCCGTTCGGCGAGCGTTGCGACAAAGCCAGGGGCGTCGCTGAAGGATGCGAACGGGATCTTGAGCGCGGCGCCGACAGAAACGCGAATCGCCTTGCGGTACAGCGGATCGCAGCATGTCGCGTCCATGAGCACCGCATCGGCGCCGAAGGCGGCGGCATTGCGAAAGATCGAACCCATATTGTCGTGGTTGGCGATGCCGACAAGCACCACCACCAGGGCTCGGCCGGGCAAGGCATCCAGCAATGCCCCGGCCGCTTGCGGCGTCTGCTTGCGGCCGATGGCCAGGATGCCGCGATGCATGTGGAAGCCGGCGATCGCGTCCATCACCGCACCGGTGACGACGAAAACCGGCAGGTCCACCGGCGCCTTGTACAGGATGTCCCTGAGGCCGCCGAGCCGGTTTTCCAGGACCAGAACGGATTCGGCGCCGAAGCGGCCGGACGACAGAAGCAGGTCGAGCACCACCTTGCCTTCGGCGACGAAACGCCCTTGCCGGCCGGCGAGATCGCGTTCGCGGATATCAAGATAGGCGGCGACCCTGGGATCGCCCGGGTCTTCGATGCGAATTGGGTCCATATCCTCCGCTCAAACATCAAGAGCGTGGTTTGTGCGTCGAGGAAGACGCGCAAGCCATGTTCTGGAAATCGTCAGCGAGGTAGACGGCCGCAGCCGCGTCCGGTCAAGTGCCGGCGCGGCGCAATCTCTGTGCCATCTGGGACAGATCCTCCTTGCCGCCGCCGAAAATACCATCCAGCACGACAAGCAACTCCCGCACCGCATCGGAGTTGCAGGAGTAGTAGATCATCTGGCGGTCGCGGCGGGTTTCCACAAGGTCGAGCGCCCGCAACTTGGCCAGATGCTGCGAGAGGGCGGATTGGCTGAGCATCACCTTTTCGGCGATAGCGCCGACCGACATTTCACCGTCGATCAGATGGCTCATGATCAACAACCGTTTTTCGTTGCCCATCAGCATCAGAAATTCGGCAGCCGATTCGGCGTTGGCGATTAGCTTTGTCGAGACCATGAATGCCCCATGCTGTTTGCTCATCGAGGCGCCATGGGGGCAATGGTGCCTGAATCCATAAATTCAATAGCGAAAGGCAACCGACGAGTCAGCGCCCTTCACAAAGGGTAGAACATTTCTTTCAAATCTCAAGTGTTGCTTTCGATCAAATGCAATTAAGTTTCGTTGGTTGCCTGCCCGGCAGCCCGGCCGCTCCTGGCCATGGCGACCAGAACGGGTCGCAGGTCCCGCGCTGCCACCAGGGGTTGCGGAAAGAATACCCGGCAAACATTGTCTTTCGACACCAAATCCATGCCATCGGCGTCCAAACCCGCGATGCTCCAGCCGTCGCCAGATGCCCCGGCATAGTGATGCGCATAAACCGCGATCGCGTCGAGATGGTCCGCATTCATGTGCTCGACGGCGGATTGTTCGCTCGCCGCAAGCTCTTCGACGATGGGCCCGCTGGTGACGAGATCGGACCGATCGAGCAGATAGGCCTTGCCGAAACCGCCATTGAGGCTGGCGCGCTCCGGCTCGAGGCGAAAGATCGAGAAGTCGCCGAGCCCGGCATAGAGGCTCGCCTTGGGATTGCGGTTGAGATAGCGGCGCTCGGCACGGGCATGCGCGTCAGAGCCACGCTCCAGCCGCGACGCCCGGCAGATCAGGGTTAAGCGCGGATGCGCCAGCGGGTCGCCCTTGCCGGGCTCGCCGAGCAGCAGGGAACAGCGTGGATCGGCCAGGATGGCAGGCGTATGCGCCGAGAGCATCGAGACCAGGATCAGCGGCACGCCGTCGATGTCGGTGGCGACACCGACCCGGCTTGCAAGCGGCGACCCGGTCTGCGCCTCCAGCACCGCCAGTGCGCCGAAGCGGGCACTGCGCAGAAGCGTTTTCGCCAATCGGATTGCCTCGGCGTCGGTCTCGCGGATCACATCCTTCTTTCGGTCGTCCAAGGTTCTCGCCCTGCTAAGTTGATTTTTCTATTCCACTTATCAGACGATGAGGCCTGTCTTGGCAAGTGTTCCAATGCATGTCGCCATCCCGGAACTCGCTCGCACTCGTGGCTCGAGGCGTGGGCAGGCTCATGGGCGGCATGCCTTACCTCGGCGCCATGCGGATGGCGCCGTCGAGGCGGATGGTTTCGCCGTTCAGCATCTGGTTTTCTATGATGTGCAGGGCAAGGTCGGCATATTCGGATGGTTCGCCGAGGCGCGACGGGAAGGGCACGGCGGCGCCCAGTGAATCCTGCACGTCCTGCGGCATGCCCGCCATCATCGGGGTCTTGAAGATGCCGGGCGCGATGGTGCAGACCCGAATGCCGGAACGGGCCAGGTCGCGCGCTACAGGCAATGTCATGCCGACCACGCCGCCCTTGGAGGCGGAGTACGCGGCCTGGCCGATCTGGCCGTCATAGGCGGCGACCGAAGCGGTGTTGACGATGACGCCACGCTCGCCGCCCTGCAGCGGCTCGAGCCTGGCGGCGCGGTCGGCGACGAGGCGGATCATGTTGAAGGTGCCGATCAGGTTGACCTCGATCACCTTGCGGTATTGGTCGAGTGGATGGGGCCCATCCTTGCCGATCGTCTTCACGCCGATGGCGATGCCGGCGCAATTGACCAGGATGCGCGGCTCGCCCAGCTTGCTCGCCGTCTCGGCGACGGCCGCAGTGCCACTGTCGGCGCTGCTGACGTCGCATTGCACGGCAATGCCGGCGATGTCGGCCGCGACCTTGGCAGCGCGGTCGATGCCGACGTCGAAGATGGCGACGCGAGCGCCCTTGGCGGCAAGCGCACGCGCCGTTGCCTCACCAAGGCCGGAGCCGCCGCCGGTCACGATCGCGATCTGGCCGTTCGGATTCATGGCGTCATCCTCTCCTAAAGCGGTTCAAGTCCCGTGGGAAAACCGTTTCACATTTTTCCTGGAATTGCTCCAGGAGAACAGGACGGATCAAGGCCCGGATCGAAGGACCAGGTCAAGCCATCGCCTAGACGTGCTCGGCGAGCCTGGCCTGGCTGGCATGGCCGACCTCGCCCGTGAGCCTGGCAACCGCGCCCGGCGTGATCTCGTGCGACAAAAGGCGGTCGAGGTCGACGGGGCGCGGCATCGAGATCTGGCCGCGCGGGATGCGCTTGAAGCCGAGCGGCCCGTAATAGGGTTCGTCGCCGACCAGTATGACGGCCGGCGCCCCGGACTTTGCGGCCGCCTCCAGCGCGATCGCCACCAGCCGGCGGCCGATGCCGAGATTCTTGAAGGCGGGCCGCACGGCAAGCGGCCCGAGCATCAGCGCGCGGCCGGCACCGGCGGCAATGCGGGTCATGCGTACCGAGGCGACGACGATATCGCCGTCGACCGCGACAAAGGACAATCCACGCTCATGGCCGCCGGCCTCGCGGATCTTGTAGGCGGCAAGCACGAAACGGCCAGGCCCGAAGGCCTCGTCATTGATGGCTTCGATTTCAGGGTCGTGCGCCGGAGTTTCCGGCAGGTATTTAACGTCGGCAAGGCTCATGGTCTTTGCGTTCCGGTAGAGGAGGAAAGGTTGCTGCGAACGGCAGCATTCGCCAGTCAGCGCTTCAAGCGCGGGCGCCCTTTCGTCGTCGGTCAAACCGGATCAAAGCAAAGTCGAACATGCGGAGTGTCCGCTAGCATCAATTTTCGGCCGCCGCAATCGGCGCCTTCGCTGGCCCTACTGATTGACAATCTGTTCAGCCCTGAATGATTTCCGGCCTGCCGCATCGCGCTCTACATGAGGTGGAAACGCGAAAGGACATCTCATGGGATTGCTGGTCGACGGCAAATGGCAGGACCGCTGGTACGGCACCAAGGAAAGCGGCGGCAAGTTCGTGCGTCCGCAATCGCAATGGCGCGACTGGATCACGCGCGACGGAACGCCCGCCGGAGACCGTGGCCGCGGGTTCAAGGCCGAACCCGGCCGTTATCACCTCTATGTCTCGCTCGCCTGTCCGTGGGCGCACCGGACGCTGATCTTTCGCGCGCTGAAGAAGCTCGAAGGCATCATCTCGGTCTCGGTTGTGCATCATTTCATGGGCGCGAATGGCTGGACGTTTCTTGCCGAAGACGGCGCCACCGGCGACACGCTCTACGGCCTCGATTTCCTGCACGAGATCTATACCAGGGCAGATCCCACCTATTCGGGCCGAGTGACGGTGCCGGTGCTGTGGGACAAGAAGGAGCAGACCATTGTCTCAAATGAGTCTTCCGAAATCATCCGGATGCTCAATTCAGCCTTCGACGAATGGGGCGACGCCGGCCTCGATTTCTATCCTGAAGCGTTGCGGGGCGAGATCGATGCGATCAACGCGCTGGTCTATCCCGCCATCAACAACGGCGTCTACCGTGCGGGCTTCGCCACCACCCAGGCGGCCTATGAGGAAGCGTTCGGCGAACTGTTTTCGGCGCTCGATACGCTGGAGGATCGCCTTTCCAGGCAACGCTATCTGGCGGGCGATCGCATCACCGAGGCCGACTGGCGGCTGTTCACCACGCTGGTGCGTTTCGACCCGGTCTATGTCGGCCATTTCAAGTGCAATCTGCGCCGAATCGCCGACTATCCGAACCTGTCGAACTATTTGCGCGACCTCTATCAGGTGCCTGGTGTCGCCGGCACGGTGAACCTGCATCACATCAAGGCGCATTATTACGGCAGTCACGAAACGATCAATCCGACACGGATCGTGCCGCTAGGGCCGGAACTGGACTATGGCGCGCCGCATGACCGGGTCCGGTTCGGGGAGCGGGCCTGATCTACCAGTAGGGCGATGTCGACTCACCCCGAAAAACCTCGGCGATCCGCCGCAGCGTCGCCGGCGTCGTGTCCCTGGGTAAGCGATCCAGCGGGAAGAAACCGGCCTCGGCGATCTCGTGGTCCGGCTGCTTCGGTGCTGTCTGGCTGAAGTGCTCGATCAGGTACAAGCCGACATGGTCGCGGCGGCTGGAACGGCGGTTGAAATGCATCGATTTGAGAACCGGCGGCGCGGTCAGCGCGATGTTGCCTTCCTCGGCCAGTTCGCGCGCCAGCGCCTCGGCAAGCGTTTCGCCCGTTTCGACGCCACCGCCGGGAAGCTGCCAGCCCGGCACATAGGTGTGTCGGATGAGGAAAACGGAATTGTTGGCAGCGTCATGGATCAGGCCGCGCACGCCGAGCGTCATCGGCCGCCGCAGCACGAAATAGAGGTGGAACAGCCTGGACCTCAAACCCGCCCAGCCGGTCTGGCGGAAGGCGTCTTCCGGATTTGCCATCAGGTGCGAAACCGTGGGTGATAAGGAAACCTTGAGTGGAAAGCGGGGCGCTGGTCGCCTATGAGGGATGGATGTTCAGGCTCGCGCATATTTCCGATGTCCATCTGGGGCCGCTCCCCGATGTATCCTATCGCGATCTCGCCTCCAAGCGCGTGCTCGGCTACGTCAACTGGCAGCGCAACCGCCGCCGCCACATGCATGACGCCGTCATCGATGCCATCACCGCCGATATCAAGGCGCAGAACCCCGACCATCTCGCCGTCACCGGCGACCTGGTCAATCTGGCGCTCGACGGCGAGATCGAGATGGCCAAACACTGGCTGGAGACGCTGGGATCGCCGCATGATGTTTCGGTGGTTCCGGGGAACCACGACGCCTATGTGCCTGGCGCCTTCGACAAGGTCTGCCGCGCATGGGCGGCCTGGATGAGCGGCGACGGCGTCAACGCACCGGTCGACCGCAACGCATTCCCCTATCTGCGCGTGCGCGGCAATGTCGCGCTGATCGGCGTCTCGACGGCGCGTGCCACGGCTCCCTTCATGGCCAACGGCTTCTTCATGGAGGGGCAGGCGGAGCGGCTTGGCAAGATCCTTCGCGACACCGCCGCGCAAGGCCTGTTTCGCGCGATCATGATCCACCATCCGCCGGTGCGCGGCGCCGTCTCGCAGCACAAGCGGCTGTTCGGCATCGCCCGCTTCCACAAGATCATCCGCCGGCACGGCGCGGAACTGGTCCTGCACGGACATTCGCATCTACCGTCACTGTTCCAGATCGGCCCGCGCGACGCCAAGGTCCCGGTGGTCGGCGTCGCCGCCGCCGGTCAGGCGCCGGGGGGCAAGCATCCAGCGGCACAGTACAATCTGTTCGACATCGATGGCGAAAAGGGCAATTGGCGCATCCGCCTGACACGGCGCGGCCTGACCGGGCCGGCGATGCCGCCTACCGATCTGCAGACCATGGAACTGGGTGTGGAGGCCAGCGCTTCTATTGCCGCAGGCTGAACACCATGGCCACGAGGCGGTCCCAGAACAGGGCGACCGACACCGCCAGGCCGACCAGGGCGCCGGCGGCGATCAGGCCAAGGCCTGACAGGAAGGCCGACCAGCCCTTGCCGCGCGTCGTCGAGCGCAGCGGCGGCTCGGCTTCCGCCACCTGGGCGCGCTTCATGCCGGCGACGGCCGGTTCGGCCCCGCCTTCCATCATCCTTTGCCGCTCGACGATGCGCTCGGCGACATAGCGCGTCACGGAATCGGCAACCGGCTTCATCTCGGTCGATTCGGCAAGCACCACACGGCCAATACGGGTGTCCTTGAGGAAGCGGTAGGTGCGGCGGTCGCGCCCCATCGCGACATGGCTGACGGCGTCGATCCACAGGCGCGGCTGCAGCCCCGAGGAAACGACGAAGTCGAAATTGTCCATGTCGGCGGGCACGTCGGCGAAGACAGGCGCAAGTTCGGCTGCCAGGAGATCGAGGCGCATGCGATGCGCCTCGCGCATGTCGACAACGACATCGTCGCGGTCGGCGAAGGCGTTCTTCACATCACGGATGGCATCGGACAGTTTTCTCGACGGATCGATCTTTTCGCCTGCGTCCTTCATCGGCGTCTGCCTCGCGGGGTTGGTTAACACGCAGTTAACACAGCCGCCGGCAAAATGCACTGGCGAGATAGACGGCGCGCGGCGCGGGACACCGTTGCGCGGGAAGAACTCAACCAGTCGCGGTGGCGAGCCTCGGGCGAATGGGCCTGGCGCGACGGTTCATGTTGCGCTGGATGATATCAGCCACCAGATCGGGTGCTTCCTCGACCAGCATATGGCCGGCCTCCAGCACGTGATGCACATGAAAGCGCGCCGGCAGGTCGTCCGCCTGGGTGAAGGGCAGCACCGCGTCATCACTGCCCCACACCACCATCACCGGCATGGCCAGCCTCTCCAACTGGTCGCGCGGGATGACGCCTTGCCGGTCGTCCCTGGTCATGGCGGCGGCGATCTCGACGAGTTTTTCCAGTTGCCCGGGCCGTTTGCGCATGTCGCAGAGGGTGTCGGCGGCGTGATCAAAAGGCGGTGCCCGTGGCCCCGACATGGCGGCAAGGCAGGCGCGGATCTCGGATGGGCTGTGTGCGCCGGCATAGCGGCGCAACAGTGGCCCGTTGATTTCCGGGCCGAAGCCGCCGGGCGCCAGCAGGGTCAGCGAGGCCACCTTTTCGGGCTCGGCCAGCGCCATCAGGGTCGCCACCGCTCCGCCCATCGAATGGCCAACGAGATGGATCCGTTTGCCCGCGCGCGCCGCAAGGTCGGCAAGAACGGCCCTTGCCGCGACCTTTGCGGGCCCGGCGCCCGGAAAATCGAGCGACAGGCCGTGCCCCGGCAAGTCGTAAGCAAGCGTGCGCACGGAAGGCGCGAGCGAGGCGACCACGTCTCGCCAGCCGTCGGAGCAGCCGCCGAAACCGTGCAGCAGGACGATGGTCTTCGAGCCAACACCCTGTTCGGTGGCATGGAGCGATGAGATCATGATCGCGGAAGGTGTTAGATTGCGGGAAAACTCGAAATGTGGCTGGATTGCTCCTTGTCCAGCCGGATGACCAGTAAAGTTTTCGCGACTGGCGCCTGGGCGCGAGCATGCCATTCCATGGCTTTGCCGGCAAAGCCGGCTAAATCAGCGCGATTGCGGCTTTATCCGCAGCGCGCGGGCGTCCAACTGTCCCATTGGTCCAAATAGGCCCGGTCTATTGGACATCAGCTGGCGTTGCCGAGTCCGGCGGCGCGCAAGGCGCCGACCAGGCGTTCGGTCAGGTCGGCCGGATATTTTCGGTCGATGAAGGTCGCGCGCGGATTGGCGGCGAATCTCGGAAACTTGGCGCTCAGCTCATCGATCAGCTTTCGCGCTTGACCGTCCTGGCCGGAGATCCTGGCGCCGATCAGCCGGGCGGCGAGATAGTGCGATTTCGTTGCGGTCGTTCGCAGGGCGGAACTGGCGATGGCCGCCTTGTTCGTGTCGCCGAGCATGAGTTCGCCGGCGAACAGCCCGAAATCCCACCAGGTCGGATGGCCGCTGGAGGCGTCCACCGCATGGGCCAGGATCGGCGTCCCCTCGGCATACCGCCCGGTGAAGATCAGCCCATAGCCATAAGCGGCGGCCATGGCGAGATCGTAGGGGTTGAGGTCATAGGCCTTGCGCATCCAGCGCAGGGCCTCGTCGGCATTGCCGATACGCGAATTGATGTAACCGTAGGAGCGATGCGCATAGGGGCTGGTCGGCCCCATCTGCACGGCGCGATGCGCGAATGTCACCGCCTTCTCTATCGTCGCGTCCGGCGGATAGGCGTAGTGGTCGTTCACGGCCTCCAGATGCAGCGAGGCGAGCTCCGAATAGACCAGCGGCGATCTGGCGCCGTTGTCGGCAAGGGTTTCTAGGCAGCGATAGGCGGCCTCGTGCGTCTTGGCGTTCTGGTCGAGATAATATTTGTCGTTGAGCAACAGGCACTGCGTCAGGGCGGTCTGAATGCCGCTCTGCTCGATATAGCTGTAGATGGTGCCGGACGCGGGAAGGGCCGAACTCAGTATGCCGGCGATACGGTCCTCGACGGCCGATGGCGCGCTGTCGGCGGTGGTCAGGTTGCGCGACAAAAGCACCCGTCCGGTCGCCACGCTCTGCAATTCGATGGTCACGTCGCCAGCATCCGGTCCAGGCAGGACATCGAAGATGAAGCTTGCCGCGCTGGCGGCCGAATCGGTCTTGTCGACCGTGTCGCGGCCGATGAAGTCGATCGTGTCGAAGCCGCTCAGACCGGCGCGCAGCGCCGCGGCGACGCGGCTGGCGTCGGCGCCGCTGGCCTTGACGGCGATATAGACGAGCGGCAAGGCCTCGCTCGCGGGCGACGATGCGATGCTGCTGGTCAGGCCGGCAGTCTCGACCGCGGCCGGCATGTCGCCGCCGGCGAGCAGCGCGCCGCTGCCCTGACGCATGATCAGAACGCCGAGCATGGCGATGACCAGGGCGATCGCCATCCAGAAGAACCTGAGATGGCGCGCCACCGAGGGGGTGGCAGAAGGTACGGCAGGCAACGCCACGGCGGGGGCAGGATCACCGGATGGTTCGGACAGAGCGGTCGCCGGTTTGGCCTGTCCGGCAGGCTCAACGGTTTCCGGCAAACGGATCGCGTTGAGCTCATAAGCCGGCACGTAGCCGCCGCGTGGAATGGCGATGCGGACCGGTTCGGCGATGCCCTCATTGGCGAAATACTGCTGTAGCAGTTCGCGCAGCCTGCCTGCCTGCACTCGCACCACGGCATCGGTCGACGGATCGAAATCGCCATCCTTGCCGAAGACATCCATGGCGATGGAAAAGCCCTTGAGCCTGTCGGCTTCGCCGGCCTGCTCGCGTTCGACGAGATAACGGATCAGCTTGCGCGCGCGCTCGGATCTTCCGAACGTTTCGCTGGCAAGCAGTCGCTCCAGTGTCTCGCGCACTGCGGGGGCGGCAGGCGTGGCATGCTGCAAGTGTCGATCCTCTCGAAGTCGGCACAGGTTGAGGCGCGATCATATAGTGCCCGCATCGCCACACAAGTATGCAGCCCTTATGCGATCGCGTACCTAACCGGATAATTTTCCGGTGGTTAATGACGGGGGCCGCCGCCGGTCACGGGACGACGCGGTTGGATGTGGACAAGCTCTTGTTCCGGCTTGAAAAAATAGCGGCGCGAGAGCCGGTCGAATCTCTCGCGCCGATAACCGGCAAATGCTACCGCGCCTTGCGGCCGACGATGCGGTTGGCGGCCGAAGTCACCGCTTCCAGCGATGCGGCGACGATGTTGGTGTTGATGCCGGCGCCGAACAGTTTGCCGCCGGGATATTCCATCTCGACATAGGAAATGGCCGACGCATTCGAGCCGCGCTGCATCGAGTGCTCGGAGTAATCGAGCACCGACATCTCGACGCCGACATGACGCGACAGCGCGTCGACGAAGCCGTCGATCGGACCGGTGCCGGTGCCGGATATGGTCACTTCCTTGCCGTTGTCGAGGATGACCGCCTCGACAACGCGCCGGCCCTTCACCTCGGTATCGGGATAGGTGTGGTGGTCGAGGAATTTCAGGCGCGCGCCCGGCTGGTCGACATAGGTCTCGAGGAAGCGTTCATGAATGCGCTTGACCGGAACCTCCTTGCCTTCGGCGTCGGTGATCGCCTGGATCGCCTGGCTGAACTCGATCTGCAAATTGCGCGGCAGGTTCAAGCCGTAATCGGCCTGCAGCACATAGGCGATGCCGCCCTTGCCCGACTGCGAGTTGATGCGGATGATCGCTTCGTAGCTGCGGCCGACATCGGCCGGGTCGATCGGCAGATAAGGCACTTCCCACAGGCTGGTGTTGGCCTTCTTCAAGGCCTTCATGCCCTTGTTGATGGCATCCTGGTGCGAGCCGGAAAAGGCAGTGTAGACGAGTTCGCCGACATAGGGGTGGCGCTCGGGGATCTTCAACTGGTTCGAGTACTCGTAGACGTCCTTCATCCGGTTGATGTCGGAGCAGTCGATGCCGGGATCGACGCCTTGCGTGTACATGTTGAGCGCCAGGGTGACGATGTCGACATTGCCGGTGCGCTCGCCATTGCCGAACAGCGTGCCTTCGACGCGGTCGGCGCCGGCCATCAGGCCGAGCTCGGTGGTGGCGATGCCGGTGCCGCGGTCATTGTGCGGATGCAGCGAGATGATCAGATTTTCGCGGTTGTCGAGATTGCGGCACATCCATTCGATGCGGTCGGCATAGACGTTGGGCGTCGACATCTCGACCGTCGACGGCAGGTTGATGATCAGCTTGTTGTCTGAAGTCGGCCTGACGATCTCGGTGACGGCGTTGCAGATCTCCAGCGCCACTTCGAGCTCGGTGCCGGTGAAGCTCTCCGGCGAATATTCGAAACGGTAGCCGCCGCCGGCCTTGGCCGCCATGTCGGTGATCATCTTGGCGGCGTCGGTGGCGATGCGCTTGATGCCGCCGACATCTTTTTCGAAGACGACGCGGCGCTGCAATTCGCTTGTCGAATTGTAGAAATGCACGATCGGGTTGGTGGCGCCCTTCAGCGCTTCGAAGGTGCGGGTGATCAACTCGGGCCGGCACTGCACCAGCACCTGCAGCGATACGTCGGCGGGGACGTTGCCTTCCTCGATGCACCAGCGGGCGAAGTCGAAATCGGTCTGCGAGGCCGAGGGGAAGCCGATCTCGATTTCCTTGAAGCCCATGTCGAGCAGCAGGCCGAACATGCGCGCCTTGCGCTCATGGCCCATCGGATCGATCAGCGCCTGGTTGCCGTCGCGCAAATCGACCGAGCACCAGATCGGCGCCTTGTCGATCACTTTCGAGGGCCAGGTCCGGTCGGTGAGGCCTACGGTCGGATAGGGCTGATATTTGCGGGCCGCATCCGGCATGCCCTGGGCTGACTCGGTCATGCCCTTCGGAGCATTCTTGCCGGCTACCGCGGCATCAGGGCGGATTTCTTCTCGTGCGTTCATCGTCTTGTTCTCCCGGCGGCCCTCGGATCCGTCTTGGACGGATGGGTGGCGAGTGGCGCCTTTACCAGATTTTCGTTCGCTTGATATGACTGCCAAGGAGCATGCGCTTGCGCGGCGGTTCGACCGCCGGGCGCTCCTTCAGCGAACCCGGCGATCGCCGATAAGGCCGAGAAGAAGCAGGGTCGAGGCAAGCGCGCGCACGGTCTCGCCGGCAAAGCCGGTCTGACGGGAAGCGGTGGTGGCGCGCGTGTTCATGCCGGCTCTCATACAGGAGCGGCCCGTGAGAGGCAAGCGGGCCGGGATCGGTCGACCACTATCCTCAATGCGGATGCTCTTTCCCGCGCGCCGCAAATGCGCCAGACTTGGGCGCCGGCGGGGCTGCGGTGCGCCATCGCCGGGAAGGGGGTCGTCCATGAATTTCGTGTTCTTCTCGCCGCATTTCCCCGCCAACGGCGCTGATTTCTGCGACCGGCTGAAGAAGGCGGGCGCCACCGTGCTCGGCATTGGCGACGCGCCTTACGACGCGCTGGACGGCAAGCTGAAAGCAGCACTTTCGGAATATTACCGCGTCGCCGACATGGAGGACTATGATGCGGTGTTCCGGGCGATAGGCCATTTCATCCACAAATGGGGCCGCATCGACCGCTTCGAATCGCTCAACGAGCACTGGCTGGAACTGGAAGCCAACATCCGCACCGATTTCAACATCTACGGCACCAAGCTCGATTTCGTGAAGAACCTGAAGCGCAAGAGCCGCATGCGCGCCTTCTTCCGCAAGAGCGGCGTCGAGACGATCGCGCAGCGCAAATGCTCCGACCGCGCCGGCGCCATGACCTTCATCCGCCGCGTCGGCTATCCCGTCGTGGTGAAGCCGGATTCGGGCTCCGGTGCCTCGAATACCTTCAAGATCTCCAACGCCAAGGAACTCGACCAGTTCTTCCGGGACAAGCCCGAGGACGTGACCTTCGTCATGGAGCAATTCATCGAAGGGCTGGTGGTGACCTATGACGGGCTGGTCAACCGCAACGGCGAGGTGGTGCTGGCGGCCAGCCACCGCTATGACCAGAGCGTCATGGAGGTGGTCAACAAGGACCGCCACATGAGCTACACCTGCTTTCCCCGGATCCGACCTGTTGTCGAGGAGGCCGGACGCAAGATCCTGAAGGCGTTCGACGTGCGCGAACGCTTCTTCCACATCGAGCTGTTCGAGACCAGGGACGACCGGATCATCGCGCTGGAGGTCAACATGCGGCCGCCCGGCGCCTGGATGACCGACGCGATCAACTACACGTTCGATATCGACGTCTACGCGGCATGGGCCGATATGGTGGTCAAGGACGCTGCCGGCGGGCCCTATGAGGGCAAATATTTCACCGCCTATGCCAGCCGCAAGCGGCACCTCCACTATTTGCACAGTCATGAGGACGTGCTAGCGGCGCACCGCGACAAGATCGTCCACCATCAGCCGATAGAAGAGGTTTTCAGCCGCGCCATGGGAAATTACGCCTACCAGATGCGCTCGAAGGATCAGGCTGATCTGCGTGAGGCGGTCGCCTATATCCACGCTGAAAAGGCTTGAAGGCGATGGACATCTCCTATCACAAGCATTTCGCCCGCAATCTCGGCCGCGACATGGAATACAAGCGCTACGGCCATGCCGGCCGACCGGTGGTGGTGTTCCCGACCTCGCAGGGACGGTTCTATCAGTTCGAGGATTCCGGCGGGGTGGGCGCACTGGCCGAATTCATCGACACCGGCCGCATCCAGCTGTTCACGGTCGACGGCATCGATTCGGAATCCTTCTTCGACAAGCATCACGACGCCGCGCACCGCATCGCCCGGCACGAGGCCTATTTCCGCTATGTGCGCGAGGAGGCGCTGCCGGAATTTTTGTCCACCGCGGCGGCCGCCAATGGCGGGCGCAAGCTGAAGCCGTTGTTTTCAGGCTGTTCGATGGGCGGCTACCACTCTTCGAACTTCGTCTTCCGCTTTCCGGAGCTGGCCAGCGGCGTCATCTCGCTGTCGGGCGTCTATTCGGCCCGCGATTTCTTCGGCAAGGCGCTGGAGGGCGACATCTTCTACAACTCGCCGCTCGATTATCTGCCCGGCATCGTCGACCCCAAGCTGCTGGCCCGGCTGAAGGCGCTGAGGCTGATCTTCTGCTGCGGGCAGGGCGCCTGGGAAGAGCGCATGCTGGTCGAGACGCGCCAGCTGGAGCAGATATTGCGCGACAAGTCGATTCCGGCCTGGGTCGACTATTGGGGTGGCGATGTCAGCCATGACTGGCCATGGTGGCACAAGCAGCTGGTCTATTTCTTCGGCCGGTGGCTGGATGATGACCTGATGCATCGGCTCGATTAAGGTGCATTGATATTCAGGTGATGCCGGTCTGCAAACGAAGGTTTCCTGCGCTTCCGGTGCTCACCTACTTCAAGTACGCTCCGCTCCGGTTCTCGGAAACCATCGTTTTCGACTCGGCCTGACCTGAATCTCAATGCACCTTGGGCGCTGACGAATGAACACACCCGACCCCCTCCGCCGCTTTGTCGATGCCACCAACAAGGGTGACACGGAAGCCTTTCTCGATAGCTTTGCCGACGACGCGTTCCTGAGCGACTGGGGACGATCGTTCCAGGGCCGCGAGCAGATCGCGCGCTGGAACCAGTCGGACAATATCGGCGTGAAGTCACATCTGAGCATCGTCAGCATCACGCCGGCGGACGGCACTTATCGCGTCCGCATCGCCGTCAAGGGCAAGGGCTTCAACGGCGAGGGCGACATGACTTTCACGCTGGATGGAGACCGCATAGCGAGCCTCGTCATCACCTGATGTCGTCGCGGACGATCATGCCTCCTGGCACGCCGGCAGCGGGACTGCCTCGTGTTCCGCCGCCGATCCGCGGCGCAGGCCGAGGAAGACGACAAGGGCGGTGACGATGGTGATTACGGCCAGCACGATCAGCAGCCGGTCGAACGCCGTCTCATAGGCCTCGACCAGAGCGCCGGCATTGGCCAATGGCAGATGTTGCGCCGTTTCACCGACATTGCCGGTGACCAGCAACTGCGCCGCGGAGGCCGTATCCCTGGGAGATGCGCCTCGAGTGGCGAGTTGTGCCGCGGTGAAGCCCGACAGGGTCGCCATGACGATGGCCAGCGCCACGCCCTCGCAGGCGACGCGGGTGGTGTTGAAGATGCCGACCGCCATGCCGGCGCGCTCCTTCGGCACGACGCTGACGGCGAGCCCGTCCATCAATCCCCAGGGCAGAGCGATGCCGACGCCGATCAGCATCAGCGGCGCCACCAGAGCGACCGCAACCGGCGGTGTCAGGCTCAGCCAGACGAGGCCGGCGGCAGCGATGAGCAGACCGACGCCGCAGATCGTGGCCGGAGCGACCCAGCGCGCCAGCTGACCGGCGAGCAAGGGCAGGATCAGCAGCGGCCCCGACAGGCAGATCATCAATTGCCCGGCCTTGACCTCGCTCATCCCTTCAATGCCGATGAAACGGATCGGCAGGAGCACGAGCAGGACGACGAAGCCGTAGGCAGGCGCCGCCGCCAGGAACTGGACGCCGACGAAGCGGGGAAAGCGAAACAGGGTGAGATCAAGCATCGGCCGGCGCACGCGCCGCTCGACGATGACGAAGGCGGCGAAGAAGAGGACTGCCGCCGCGAGCAACACGATGACGACGGGATCGGCCCAGCCGGTCTGCGGCGCCTGCAGCACGCCAAAGGTCAGCGCGGCCAGCGCGACGGTGAATGTGCCGGCTCCCGCCCAGTCGAGCCCGGTTGCATCCGGGTCGCGCGATTCCCTGATGGTGCGCAGGCCGAGGGTTGCCGCGGCGATCGCAAGTACTACAACCAGAACAAAGATCGACCGCCAGCCGAGTGCGGAGATGAGCAGGCCCGAGGCGATGGGGCCGAAGGCCAGGCCGATGCCGAAACTGGTGCCGAGGAAGGAGAAGGCGCGCAGCCGCAGCGGCCCTTCGAATTCCTGGGCAAGTGCCGAGGCGCCGCCGGCGAAGGCCAAGGCACTGCCGATCCCTTGCGCGGCCCTGAACATGTCGAACCAGACGATGTCGGGCGCCAGCATCGCGCCGAGTGATGCCACGACATAGAGGCAGAGGCCGGTAAGGAAGACGCGCTTGCGGCCGTGGTTGTCGGCCAGCGCTCCCGATGCCATCAGGCCGGCGCCAAAGGTCAGCATGAAGGCGTTCGTGACCCAGTTGAGCGCGATCGGGCTGCCGCCGAGATCGGCGGCAATGCGGGAGAGCGCGACGGCCGGGCCGGTGAAGGTCAAGGGCATGGTCATCGCGGCAAGGCATACCGACAAGAGCACGAGCCATCTCGCGGTCGAGCCGGTTATGGTCTGCAAGGTCATGGATTTTCCTATCTGAAGCAGCATCGGCCGGCATGGCGCACGGGTTGCGGCGCCGGTCGTAACGACAAGATAGGTCGACGGCCTTTCAGGAAAAATGGTATTATATCTCCTGATATACCGGACTAAAACGCTCGAATGGAAGAATGCGATGGATCGTCTCAGCGGCCTCATGGCCTTCGCCCGCACCGCCGAACTCGGCAGTTTCATCGCTGCCGGCCGGGCGCTCGGCATCTCTGCCTCCGCCGTCGGCAAGAGTGTCGCGAGGCTCGAACAAGAGCTCGGCGTGCGGCTCCTGCAACGCAGCACGCGACGCATCGGGCTGACGGAAGAGGGTAGGCTGTTCAACGAACGGGTTCGGCGCATCCTCGACGACATTGACGATGCCGAAGCGATGCTGTCGCGGGCACGAGAGACGCCGCACGGCCGGCTGCGCGTGTCGACCCCGATCGTCACCTACCATCTGCTGCTGCCGGTGTTGTCGGAGTTCATGGAGCGCTACCCCGAGATCGAGCTCGATATCGATTTCAACGATCGCATCGTCGACGTCATTGAAGAGGGCATCGACGTCGCCATTCGAAGCGGCCAGCTGCCCGATTCACGATTGGTGTCGAGACCCGTTGCGCCGTTTCGCATGCTTTTGTGCGCGGCGCCGTCCTATCTCGACCGCCATGGCACTCCCGGCGCGCCGGCAGATCTCATCAGGCATTTCGGCATCAACTTCCGCTTTCTCAACAGCGGCAGACTGCTGGAGTGGCCGTTCATCACCGGCGCCGCCGAACCGCAGATCCGCTCGATGCTGACCTGCAACAATATGGAAGCCTTGAAGGGCGCCACGATGGCTGGCCTCGGCATCGCCTGCATGCCCGATTTCCTGGTCCGCGAGGCGCTGCGCGACGGCAAGCTGCGGATCGTGCTGGACGATCATGTCGACGGCCGTGGCCAATTCCGGATGCTGTGGCCTTCCAATCGCCATCTGTCGCCGAAGGTGCGCGTCTTCGTCGATTTCCTTCCCGAGCGCCTCTCCGTGGCGCGATAGGCCGGCCGGCGTGGCACGGCCTTCGGCCGGCCAGGGTCACGGCCTTCGGCCGGCCAGGGTCACGGCCTTCGGCCGGCCAGGGTCACGGCCTTCGGCCGGCCAGGGGTCACGGTCTTCGGCCGGCCAGGGGTCACGGTCTTCGGCCGGCCAGGGGTCACGGTCTTGTGATTTCTGATATGAAGTTAAACTTTGAAGTTTAGCTTCATATCTACTACAAAGCGGCCATGAAAGATCAATTGCCCCCGCAGGACGACCCCGAAGCCGCGCATGCGCTAGCCCTGGCGGCCGAGCTTCGGGTGGTGGCCGGCAGGCTGATCCGGCGGCTGCGCGAACAGGCCGATACCGGTGATCTGACCACGTCGCAGAAGTCGGCGCTGCTGCATCTCGAGCGCGAGGGGCCGGCGACGGTGACGACGCTGGCGCGCGCCCAGGACATGCGTCCGCAGTCGATGGGCGCCATTGTGTCAGCGCTGCAACTGGCCGGTCTGGTGGAAGGCGCGCCGGATCCGGCCGATGGCCGGCAGATCCTCCTGTCGCTTACGGCTGCCTGCCGGGACATGATTGCGACCGGGCGGGCGGCCCGACAGGACTGGTTGTTCCGCGCCATCCAGGCGAACCTTGACCGCGAGGAGCAGAAGCAACTCGCGGGCGCCGTCGAATTGTTGAAACGGCTCGCCGACTCCTGACCCTTCAATATCCACGATCCACGCAGCCGTTCGATCGCCGAAAGGAAGCATAATGGCAGTCACCACGCTTGACCCGAAGACCGCACTCATCGTCATCGATCTGCAAAAGGGCATTGTTTCGCTACCCTGTGCCCATCCGGTCGGCGACGTCATACAGCGGGCCGGCGCGCTCGCCGACGCGTTCCGCGGCCGCGCCTTGCCGGTCGTGCTCGTCAACGTCGCCGGCGCGCCTTCGGGCCGGACGGAGCAGGCGCCGCGCGTGCGGGAATTTCCCGCCGGCTGGACTGATCTTGTCCCCGAACTGAAGCAGCAGCGGGAGGATCACATCGTGACCAAACGCACCGTGGACGCCTTCGTCAACACCGATCTCGAAGCCTGGCTGAAGGGCGAGGGCGTCACCCAGGTGGTGATCGCCGGCGTCTCCACCAGCATGGGCGTCGAAGCGACCGCCCGTCACGCGCGCGATCTCGGGTTCAACGTCACGCTCGCCGTCGATGCCATGACCGACATGAGCCTCGATGCCCACACCAACAGCACTGCGAATATTTTCCCGAGGCTGGGCGAAAACGGCAGGACACAGGACATCCTCGATCTCCTGGCCAAGGGGAGTGCCTGACATGCAATGGATCGACTACGTGTCCTATTTCCTTGGTGGCGCCGTGCTGACGAATGCCGTGCCGCATTTCGTCAGCGGCGTGATGGGGCGGCCTTTTCAAAGTCCCTTCGCCAAGCCGCGCGGCCAGGGCCATTCCTCCTCGACAGTGAATACCCTGTGGGGATTTCTGAACCTGGCCATCGGTTACCTGCTGGTGGTGCGTGTCGGAGATTTCGACCTGCGATCCACGGCTGATGTCGTCGCGTTGGGGTTGGGCACCCTCCTCATGGGGGTGGCGACGGCACGCATGTTCGGCCGCTTCAACGGCGGCAATGCCCCGGTTGACGGATGAGCGGTCAGACAAAAGGCACGTTCCGTTCGCTGGCCAATTTCAACTACCGGATCTGGGCCGGTGGCGCGATCGTGTCCAATGTGGGAACCTGGATGCAGCGCACCGCCCAGGACTGGCTGGTGCTGACCCAACTGACCCACAACAACGCGACCGCCATGGGCGTGGTGATGGCGCTGCAGTTCGCGCCGCAGATCCTGCTGCTGCCATGGACGGGCTTTGCCGCCGATCATCTCGACCGGCGCAAGCTGCTGCTCGCCACGCAAGCCGCCATGGGCCTGCTCGCGCTCGGCCTTGGCCTGCTCACCGTCGCCGGGCTCGTGCAATTGTGGCACGTCTATGTGTTCGCATTCCTGCTTGGCTGCACGACGGCGTTCGACGCGCCGGCCCGTCAGACATTCGTCTCCGATCTGGTCGGCGAGACAGACCTGTCGAATGCCGTGGCGTTGAATTCCACCTCGTTCAATGTCGCGCGCATGATCGGGCCTGCCGTCGCCGGCGCCCTGATCGCCTCCGTCGGCTCCGGCTGGGTGTTCCTGATCAACGCGGCATCGTTTGCCGCGGTCCTTGCCTCGCTCGGCCTGCTGCGCCTCGGTGAGCTTCACCTGAAGGACAAGACGCAGCGGAGCCGCGGCAGGCTTGCCGAGGGTTTTGCCTATGTCTGGAAGCGTCCTGACCTCAAAGCCATCCTTTTGATGCTTTTCCTGATTGGTACGTTCGGGCTCAACTTCCCGATCTTCATTTCAACCATGTCCGTTTCCGTCTTTCACGCGGGCGCCGGCCAGTACGGGCTGTTGATGTCGACCATGGCGATCGGATCGGTCACCGGCGCATTGCTGGCGGCCCGGCGCGAGCAGCCCCGCCTGGCGTTTCTTCTGGCGGGCGCCGCGATCTTCGGCTTTGGCTTCAGCCTGGCCGCGATCATGCCCAATTACTGGCTGTTCGGCCTGGCGCTCGTTGTCATCGGCGTCTCGGCGCAGACGATGACCACCTCGACGATCGGCCTGGTGCAGCTTTCAACCGAACCTGCCATGCGTGGACGCGTGATGGCGATCCTGCTGGCCATAACGCTGGGCGGCACCGCTCTAGGCGCGCCGGTAGTCGGCTGGGTGGCCGATGATGTCGGCCCACGCTGGGCGCTCGGCGTGGCCGCCATTGCCGGCTTTGCGGCGGCTCTCGTCGGAGTTCGCTATCTCGCGAGGTATCGCCACTTGCGCGTGCGGATCGAGGCCGGACGTCTCCGCTTCGACCTCGACGATGGCAAAGCCGAGCCGGCAGAGGCCGGATAGTGTCTTCTCCGGCGGTCCGATAAAAATATGATTACTTAAGTCAAGTTTTTGATGGAAACCCCGGCGGCGCTGTGGCATGCCCCGTGATGGCAACGAGGCCAGGATCTTTCGGCGGCTTCGTTTGAAGCGCTATCGAGGGATTTCAGCGATGGACCAGTTGAGTGCGCAGACCCGCATCAGCGACGAGGCGATCAGGTCGGCGATCGAGCGTCTACGCGCCGAGCACCGCGAATTCGAGATCGAAACCGGCGCCGCCGATCGATGGGAGCTTCGCCTGTATTACGGGTCGGTGAGCGCGATGCGCGAGGGCGACGCCATGCTCATCCGTGTCGCGGCGATCGACGAGACCTGCCTCTCCTACATGAAGATGACGGTTGCCGGCCATGTCGCGCGGCATCTCGGCACGGCCAGCGGATTGCGCTGGCAAGGCGATGGCAGCGACGCCGGCACGCCGGTCTTCTTCCGCGAGATCACGGTGATGTCGTCGGCGCCGATTTCGCCGCACATGCAGCGCCTGCGCTTCGCAGGCACGGATCTCGACCGCTTCACCCATGGCGGCCTGCACATGCGGCTGCTGTTGCCGCCGCGCGGCCGGCGGCCGGTCTGGCCCTCCGTGGGCCCTGACGGCCTGCTTGTCTGGCCCGCGGGGGAGGATGCGCTCACCATACGGGTCTACACGATCCGGGCGATCGATGCGGCAAGCGGCTGGTTCGATGTCGATTTCGTGCTGCATCCCGGCCAGGATACGCCGGCCGCCATCTTCGCGCAGAATGCACGGGCGGGAGACGTGATCGGCATGATCGGGCCCGGGGGCGGCGATGCGCCGGAGGCAGGAACCCTGCTTCTGGTCGGCGACGACACCGCGCTGCCCGCCATCGGCCGGATCCTCGAGCATCTGCCGCCGGCAAGCCGAGCCGAGGCGCTCATCGAGGTCGATGGGCCGGACGACCGGATCGCGCTGCCGCAAGGCGAGAACATCGATATCAGCTGGTTCTACCGGCACGGCCGTGAAGCTGGCACCGCCGGCCTGCTGCCGGCCGCCCTGCGCGAGCGCAGTCACGCAGCAC
The DNA here is from genome assembly GCF_059420305.1 of Mesorhizobium sp. GW821-FHT04C10. Lineage (NCBI taxonomy): Bacteria > Pseudomonadati > Pseudomonadota > Alphaproteobacteria > Hyphomicrobiales > Phyllobacteriaceae > Mesorhizobium > Mesorhizobium sp. GW821-FHT04C10. The sequence goes on from NZ_JBWKTL010000001.1 coordinate 2,474,602, forward strand.
TTGCCGACGGCCTCTTCGTCTGGGCCGGATGCGAATTCACCGATTTCCGCGAACTGCGCAAGATCGTGCGCAAGGAGTGGGGCCTGCCACGCGACAGGCATATGGTCACCGCCTATTGGCGTCGCGGCGCGCAAGGCGAGAACGGCGGCGGCGAGGAATAGGGCGCCGATGCGCTGAAGCCGATCAGTCCCGGATGCTTCTGGCCACCAGACGCGCGACGCTCGGGCCGACGAGCAGCACGATCAGGAAGCGCGCTGACTGCAGCGCCATGACGAAGGAGATGTCGACGTTCTGCGCCGCGGCGGCAATGATGGCCACGCTGTCCATGCCGCCGGGGCTGGTCGCCAGATAGGCCGTCAGCGGATCGATGCCCAGGAGATGGCTGATCAGGAAGGCGAGCCCGCCGCAGAATGCGATCAGCGCCACGATCGAGGCGATGATCTGGGGCAAGGCCCGCGTCGCATGGCGCAGGATCGGCCTGGTGAAATTCAGCCCGATCGACCAGCCGACCATGGCGTAGCTGATAGCCAGCAGCCAGGGCGGCAACTGCATCTCGACGCCAAGACCGAGATGGATGACGCTGCCGAAGATGAAGGTGCCGAGGAAGGAGGGCGAGGGCAGCCGGCAGAGCTTGCCCGCCAGGCCGCCGACCAGCGCGATGCCTGACGTGGCGGCGAAGGCCTGGGCATCGATCGGCGGAAACCAGATGATGGGCGGGATTTCGATGCCCGATGTGTCGACCCACATCTTGGCGACGATGGCGGCCGTCATCGAAACGAAAATGACGCGCAGATACTGCATGAAAGCGACAAGCCGCTGGTCGGCGCCGAAGGCGCCGGCCATCAGCACCATGGCGGTGGCGGCACCCGGCGAGGAGCCCCAGACGGCGGTGGTGCCGGGCAGGATGCGCCAGCGGCTGATCAGCCAGCCAAGCAGGCTGGAGGCCGCGACCGTTGCGATCACAACGCCCAGGAACAGCGGCCACTCTGCGTAGAAGACGGGAAAGATGTCGGCCGAGATCGACGCGGCGACGAGACAGCCGACAATGGCCTGGGCGGAGCCGAACAGCAGGCGCGGCACGCGCACCGTGGCGCCATTGGTGCCAGCGACGATCGCCGCCAGCATCGGCCCGATCAGCAGCGCCGCCGGCAGAGCGGCGAGTTCGAGCGCACCGGCAAACAGAGCGGAGATGGTGAGCAGAACCAGCCATTGCCAAGGCTTGCCCATCCGCGCCATGCGCTCGGTGGCGGGCTGGTCCTGGGGTGGAGACTCGGCCGAGGAATCCATAGTTTGGTCTTAGACCTGGCGCGTGAAAATGCGAACCACGGTTTACCGAAAAAATGATGGTTTCACGCGTCCAGGCGCCGAGTAACAGCTTTCATATGTCGGCGCCGAACCGTTGCTCGATCTCATCGCGACCCATGCGGTCGAAATCTTCAGCGACGGAAAGGCCGGTCATAAAACCAACCCGTCGCTTCTGCGGTGCGGGCTGATCGATAGGCACGATTCTGGCCAATGGCTTGCCGGCGTTGGTGATGATGAACGACTCACCTTTGGCTACCTGTCTTACGAGGCGCGACGGATGGGCTTTCGCATCGCGAATGTTGACCGTCCGCGTCAAAGGTTGCTCCTCAATGACCGACACTGTGCGGGCCTTAGCTGTCCGGCTCAGCTCGTCTTGCCGTCGACCAACCCGAAGCCGCCGACGGGGTGGGTCTCCACTTGGAACTCGAAGCCGGCGATGAAGGGGCGGGCCTTGGCGATGGCCGCCTGGACTTCCGGAAGCTGCAGGGAAGCCTTGTGGCTTGCCTGATCCGTCCACACTTCGGTCACCCAGATCGCGTCGGCATCGGCCGGATCGGTGGCGACGATGTAGCTCAGGCAGCCGGGCAGGGCGCCGGTGCTGGCGCGCAGCACATCCATGACCGCGTCGCGCTGGCCGCGCGCTGCCCGCATCTTGCCGATCAGTCCGTACATTCCTTGTCTCCCCCTGGGATTGGCGCGAAAGGAGTATGCAGGGCGCCAGTATGCAATTCACGGGTCACGGCATCAACTGGCCGCCATTCACCTCGATCACCTGGCCGGTGATGTAGCCGCTCAACAGGTCCGATGAGAGGAACAGATAGGCGCCGACGCAGTCTTGCGCCGTGCCAGCCCGCCCCTGCGGAATTGTGGCGACCATGCCCTTGATCTGCTCCTCGGTCGAATAGCGCTCGTGGAACGGGGTGAGAATGGTACCGGGCGCCACGGCGTTGACGCGGATGCCGAAGCCGATCAGCTCCTTGGCCATGCCGCGTGTCACATTGGAGACGAAGGCCTTGGCCGAACCGTAGAGACCGGCACCGCCGCCCGCGCCATTGCGCGCGGCGATCGAGGAGGTGTTGACGATGAAGCCGCCCTGCTTCTTCAGCCACGGGATTGCCTTGCGGGAGGCGGTCAGCACCGAGCGGGCGTTGAGGTCCATCACCGCGTCGTAATGCGCTTCGGTCTGCTCGGCGTAGGGTATGCGGCCGAGCATGCCGCCGGCATTGTTGACCAGTCCGTCGAGACGGCCGAAATGCCGCGCACTGTCCTCGACGACGCGTTCGACATCGGCGGGCAGGGAAAAATCGCCCTGGACGAGGAAGACCTCGCCGCCGCTGTCGCGAATGGTCTTGCCAAGTTTCTCGGCGGCCTCCTGGCTCGAATTGTAATGCAGCGCCACCTTGGATTTCTGCGCGGCATAGGCCAGTGCGAGTGCCGCGCCTATGCCGGTCGAGGCGCCGGTGACCAGCACCGCCTTGCCGGCGAGATCGGGGATGGTAAGCGCGGTCGTGGTGGGCACTGTCGGTCCTCCGGAGCGTTCAACGGGACCAGCCGTTCCAGGTCCCATGGTCGAGACTGTGCACTATGGCCGGAGATAGGCATAGCCCTGGCTTTGCAGTTCCGCGAGCTTGACGACGCCGCCCTTGTCGGCGGCATGGAAGCCGTCGAGCAGGTCGGTGAGCGAAATGTCCATGCCTTGCATGGTGTTGGCGCAGGCTTGCGGCTCGAGCCCCTGCCGCACCAGGCCGGCGAAGCGGCCGGAGACCGCGGCTGATATGCCCTTAGACTTGAAGGCGGCCAGGGCCGGGCCATGCACGACCAGCACGATGTCGACATTGCCGCCGGTGCCCTCATAGTGGTTCTTGATGTTGCCGAGCACGAAATTGACCTTGTCCACATCGCTCAGGTGATAGGCGACCTTCAGCCTGGCGGGCTCGATGGCCGCCGCCTGCACCGCCCGCAAGCCAAGAAACGTTCCGGTTCCGGCAAGAACCGCGCGGAACATGTCACGCCGGCGCATGGCTTCCTCCTCCAATTTCACCGCGATTTGCGTGGCTCCGGCCGCAATACTAGCATAAATTGACGCTACGTCCTGTCGATGCGAGGAGGGATCACATGACGTTCAGGGCAGGGGAATGGAGGACGATTGCGGGCGCTGGATTTGGCGTGGTGCTGCTCGGTTTGCTATCAGGCACGGCAGTCGCCGGCGACACGCTTAAACTCAGGGAACTCAGCCCGAACGGAGCGGACGCCTGTTTCGGGCGGGTCTATGACGCAGCCCATCTCAAGGCGCATCCGAAGCAGAAGGTGGCGCGGATCTTCTTCTACTACGGCCATGACCCGGTCAGCCGGCCGAACGAAGAGCCCACGGCAAACGCCGACACGTCCTACAATGGCTTTCTCTCCACCACGGTGCGTGGCGCCAAGGCGCCGGAATGGGCCGGCGGCTGGTGCAATCATGAATCCGAGGACGGCACATCAGGCCCGATCCGCTGTGGCATGGATTGCGACCGTACGCTGGCCTCGCTGAAAGTCGACGACAAGGGCCGGCTGCTCCTCTCAGATCTGTCTTCCGATATCTACCTCGATCCGGACTCGGAGGAGCAACTCGGCAAGGCGGAATACAACCGCCAGGCGCTCGGCTCGGAGGATGACAATTTCCGCCTTGACCCGATGCCGGCCGCGACCTGCAAGGCCGAGTTCGCACGCATCGATCCCATTGATCCGGCGCTTGGGGACCCGTTGCGCGTGCGGCTGAAGCCAGACCAGCCCTTCTGCTATGGGCGCGACTATGACGCGGCCCATATGAGTTCGCACCCCAACCAGCTGACGCAGTCGATCCGGGTTTTCCGCGGACCGGTGGAGCTGGCATCCTTCGCCTCCAGCGGCGACGCCGCCAACTGGCCCGACGGCGCCGACATTGCCGTGTCAGTGACGACCAGAAAGAATGGGACCAAGGTCACGCAGACCTATTCCTGCCAGGGCGAGGCCGACCAGTGGCGTTGCGCGGCAAGCTCGAAGATGAGCGATTTTGCCTGCGACATCGCGCAGAAGGAAATCTACCTCAAGCGCGGCGCCAACGGCATGATGATGCTGGCCAATCCCAATAGCAGCCTGGCGATCGTCGATCTGTGCTCCAAGGCCGCCGACGGCAAGACGAAGTCGGACGACAAGGTCTATCGGCTGGAGCCAATGCCGCAATCGGCCTGCGCACCTTGAGGCCTGCCGATATTCAGGTGAGGCCGGCCTGCGAATGGCGGCTTCCTGCGCTTCCGGTGCTCACGTACTTTGAGTACGCTCCGCTCCGGTTCTCGGAAGCCACCATTCTCGACTCGGCCTGACCTGAATCTCGACAGGCCTCAGGCTAGCGCGAGGCTACGCGAACGGCACGGCCGTCGTGCCCTTGGGCAGTTTCGCCTCATCATCTGGCTCGACATGGATGGTGACGCGCACCGAGGGGATTTCGGCTTTCAGCGCGTCCTCGATGCGGTCGCAGATGACGTGGCTGGCGCCGACGGACATGTCGGCGTCGACGACCAGATGGAACTCGATGAAGGTGGCGCGGCCGGCGATGCGTGTCTTGAGGTCGTGCACCTCCAGCGCGCCCTTGCAGTTGGCCGAGATGATGTCGCGGATGCGCATATGTTCCTGCGTGTCGACGGCGCGGTCCATCAGCCCGTTCATCGACGAGCCGATGACGTGCCAGCCCTGCCACAGGATGTTGAGCGCGACGATGACGGCAAGTGCCGGATCGAGGATCTGCCAGCCGGTCAGGATTGCGCCGACCAGGCCGCCGAAGACGCCGATCGAGGTCACCACATCGGTCATGATATGATTGCCGTCGGCGACCAGCGCCGGCGATTTCTCGGCCCGGCCGACTCGGATCAGCGTCCAGGCCCAGAAGGCATTGATGGCGGTCGCGACGCCATTGATGGCAAGTCCTTTCCAGGGCTGCTCAAGCGGCGCCGGCGTTTGCCAGGAGCGCCAGACCTCGTTCAGGATCAAAAGGGCGGCGACGACGATCAGCACGCCTTCCAGTACGGCCGAGAAATACTCGGCCTTGTGATGGCCGAACGGGTGGTCCTGGTCGGCCGGCTTGTAGCTGACCTGGATCGCCCAGAAGGCGGCGACCGAGGCAATGACGTTGACGATGGATTCCAGCGCGTCCGAATAGAGCGCGACGGAGCCGGTGACGTACCAGGCGGCGACCTTCAACGCGAGCACGACAAAGGCGATCACGATCGACCAGAAGGCAAGGTTGGCGACCTTGCGCTTGCCGGCGGCTTTCGTCGCGATCATCATGGCGTTCTCGGCTTCGGCCATTTCGTCAGGCTGCCTTTTCCTTGGCCTTGCGCGGCAAATGGGCGACGATGTTCTCGATGATGCGCATGCCGGCATTGTGGCCGAGCGTCATGATCGATTCCGGGTGGAACTGCACCGCGGCGATCGGCTCCTTGCGATGTTCGAAGGCCATGATCACGCCGTCCTCTGTTTCCGCCGTGACGATGAAGTCGTCGGGCAGCCGCACCGGATCGGCGAAGATCGAATGGTAGCGGCCGACGGTGACTTCCTTGGGCAGGCCGGAGAAGATGATGCCCGGCTTTGAGACGCGGATGCGCGAGGGCTTGCCGTGCATCGGGATGTGCAACTGGCGCAATTCCCCGCCATAGGCCTCGGCCAGTGCCTGCAGGCCGAGGCAGACGCCGAAGATCGGCAGGTCGCGGGCGCGCGCCTTCTTGATGGTGGCGGCGCAGTCGAAATCCTTCGGCGTGCCGGGTCCGGGCGACAGCACGACGAGATCCGGCTTCAGCCGCTCGAAGACTTCCTCCGGCACCGGCGTGCGCACGGTCGAGACATTGGCGCCGGTCTGGCGGAAGTAGTTGGCCAGCGTGTGGACGAAACTATCCTCATGATCGACGAGCAGGATGTTGACGCCGTCGCCGACGCGCGCGGTGGTGCGCTCGGTGCTGGTGGAATTGCCCGTCTTGGCGTCGCGGATGGCGGAGAGCATGGCGGATGCCTTCAATTCGGTTTCGGCTTCTTCTTCCTCGGGAATGCTGTCGAAGAGCAATGTGGCGCCGGCGCGCACCTCGGCGATGCCGTCCTTGATGCGGATGGTGCGCAAGGTCAGGCCGGTGTTCATGTCGCCGTTGAAATTGACCATGCCGATGGCGCCGCCATACCAGGCGCGGGGGCTTTTCTCGTTCTGCTCGATGAAGCGCATCGCCCACAGTTTCGGCGCGCCGGTGACGGTGACCGCCCAGGCATGCGAGAGAAAGGCATCGAAGGCATCCATGCCTTCGCGCAGCCGGCCCTCGATGTGATCCACGGTATGGATCAGGCGCGAATACATCTCGATCTGGCGGCGGCCGATGACGCGCACCGAGCCCGGCTCGCAGACGCGCGACTTGTCGTTGCGGTCGACGTCCGAGCACATTGTGAGCTCGGACTCGTCCTTCTTGGAGTTGAGCAGCTTCAGGATCTGCTCGCTATCGGAAATGGCGTCGTCGCCGCGCTTGATGGTGCCCGAGATCGGGCAGGTCTCGACACGGCGGCCGTTGACGCGCACGAACATTTCCGGCGAGGCGCCGATCAGGTATTCGCCTTCGCCCAGATTGATGAAGAACGAATAGGGCGAAGGGTTGATCGACTTCAGCTTGCGCGAAATCTCGGATGGCTGCGTCTCGCACCGCTCGTAGAACATCTGGCCGGGAACGACCTCGAACAGGTCGCCGCGCTTGAACGAGTCCATCGCGCGCCGCACAAGGTTGGCATATTCGCCGGGCTCATGGTCGCCGCGCGGCGGGATGCGGTCGGCGGTCTGGAACGGCTCGGCGATTTCGTCGCGCGGCAGGCCTTCGGTGGAAAAACCCTCGCCTGAATAGTCGTAGCGGTCGGTCCAGGCCTTGGCCGAATAATGGTCGACGACCAGGATCTCGTCAGGCAGGAACAGCACGAGATCGCGCTGGCTCGGCTTGCGCTCGAGCTTGTAGTCGACTGGGTCGAACTGGAAGGCGAGGTCGTAGCCGAAGGCGCCATAGAGGCCGAGATTGGCGTCTTCCGCTGTCTTGAACAAAGCGGTGATGGCACGCAGCACAGTAAAGACCGAAGGCACGCGGCTGCGCTCCTCTTCGGTGAAGACACGGCCCGGTTTGGCGACATCGAGGCGGATCAGCTTCCTGGTCGTCTCGGCGATGGTGACGTCTGCAAGGCCAACCAGCGTCTTGCCGACGACCGGCAACAGGGCTTCGCCACGCCCGTTCAGCGCCTCGATGCGCATGGCGCGACCGCGCGCGGAGATGACCAGAGGCGGATCGATGATGGCCGTGTCCCAACGCGTATAGCGGCCGGGATATTCGTAATTCGAGGAAAACACGGCACCGCGGCGCGAATTCAGCCCGTCGACATAAGTGTCGATCGCGCCTGCATAGGGCCGGTCGTGGCGCTCGCGGGTGATGGTGATGCCACCCGCGGTCACGAAGCTTTCAGCGCCGTTCTCCAGAACCTTCATCGTCATTGCCGTCTCCATCTGGCTTGTTGGGGCAACGGACCCGGGACTGGCTTGGAAAAAAACAAATGGCCGCCCGGACTTTCCGTTGCGGCCACCCTCTCTTTTCACGCACGCGCGTTCGAACAGGCCGCTGTCAGCAGGCCCACCACCAAATGGTCTTGGTCGAACGCATGTTCATGGCGAAATCCATAGCGGCGAAAAACTGGATGCGCAACTGATTTGAAAAGCCTCTTCGGTGGCCGCCGGTTCCCAGGCTCATGGCACATCGCCAGAGCCGGCGGTCGCGTCTAGGCTGGACCTTCAACAATACGAAAACGGGAAACACCAATGACCGAACAGGCCGAGCGTGCGCGGACGTTCCATTCCCTTCACGTGAAGGGCAACCCGATCGTTCTCTACAATGCCTGGGATCCGGGCTCGGCCAAGATCGTGGAGAAGGCCGGCGCCAAGGCGATCGCCACCGGAAGCTGGCCGGTCGCGGCAGCGTTCGGCTATGCCGATGGCGAGAAGATCCCGCTGGAACTGGCACTCGACAACATCAAGCGTATCGTGGCGGCGGTCGACCTGCCGGTGACGATGGACCTCGAGGGTGGCTACGGCGTCGATCCCGAATTCGTTGCTCGCACGGTGACGTTGGCATTGCGCGCCGGTGCCATCGGTTTCAATTTCGAAGACCAGATTGTCGGCGGCAGTGGCCTGCACGACATCGTCGTCCAGGTAACGCGCATTGAAGCCGCCGCCGCTGCCGTGAAGGCTTCCGGCATTCCGGCATTCCTAAACGCACGCACCGACATTTTTCTCAAGGCGAAGCCGGACGCGCATGACGACGAACTGCTCGATCAGGCCATCGAGCGGGCGCAGGCGTATGAAAAGGCCGGAGCGAATGGCTTTTTCGCACCGGGTCTTGGCGACGAGGGCTTGATCGAGACGCTCTGCAAGGCCACGGCCCTGCCGGTCAACATCATCGCATTGGCACATGTGCCGCCGCGCCAGCGGCTGGCCGAACTCGGCGTCGCCCGCATCAGCCATGGCCCGGTGCCTTACCGGCAGATGGCCGAATGGCTGGAGGCGAAAGCGCGGCTGGCGATTTCTGGTTAGAGGTGCTGCACATGGCAGGCAGTAGGGGGCGAGCGGAGACCTCCTACTTCATCATCCTAGGGCGAAGCAGGAGCGAAGCTCCGTCGCGGAGACCCTGGGATCCATTCCGTGACCTTAGACGTGGAGTGCAGCGGAGCAGAATTCTGCACCGCTGCGGCGCTCAGATGTAACGGCATGGATTCTAGGGTCTGCGCCGCGTCGCTTCGCTCCTTGCTTCGCCCTAGAATGACGAAGCTTTGGGACGCTTCGGCAAACTACTAGGCAAGCTCCTCAATCCTCCAGCGTACCCGACCTTGCGTCGGCGCTCTTCCTGTCGCCGACCAGCTTCAGAAGGTCCTCGCCGGCGCGGACGATGCGGCGCGAGCGGCGGGTCAGGATGATGCCGTCCTGCGGCGCGAACACTTCCGCGCGGCCATCGGCTTCGCCCGGCGCGTGGACGATGGTGGCGAGGCGCGTGCCCCTGGCGACACGGTCGCCGGGCTTCACGTCATAGAGCACAGCACCGGCCCGTGGCGCGGGCATCATGTCGATGTTTTCCAGGGGGGCCACAGTGCCGGTGAAAGGGCCGGGTGCGGGGAGCGTGCTGTCGGCGATCACGCCGCGCGCCACCAGCAGCCGGTAGAGGCCTTCGGCGTCGGCTTTGGCCAGGGCGCCATCGACGTCGATGATGCCGCGATATTCGACCGTGGTGGCGACGCGCCGGTCGAACCTCGCCACATCGGCGGGAACGTTCTGGTACGGCATGATCGAGGCGCCCTCAAAGGTGCCGTCGGTATCCTCGCTCCACAGCACGACCGCATCGACACCCATGGCGGCGGCGCAATCGGCCATATCAGGCCACAGGCTGGTGTGGACGTAGAGATAGGCAAGGCCCTCGTCATCGCAATGCAGGTCGAGCACGATGTCGTGGCCCAGCGACAACTGCACCAGGCGTGACTTCAGCCGCTGGTCGGCGCCGCCAAACGCGGTGTCCGGCAAGAGCTTGGTGTCGGGCGCGGCAAGCAGCGGAAAGCCGCGGTTGAAATTGGTGCGAGTACCCAGATGGAAGCGGCCCTGGTGCTCGCCGAAATGATATTGCGCGCGGCCGATCGGGTTGGCCCACGGCACGATGGTTATGCTGCCCCTGATGCGGCCTTCGGCCTCCGCCTTGTTCAGCGCCGGCATCAGCGCGTCGATGGCGACGACGCCTGGCAGTTCGCCGGCATGGAGTGCCGCCTGCAGATAGGCCGAGGGCGCCGCCTTGTCGCTGCCTGTGAAGTGGAACACCGGGAATTCGTAGGAAACGCCTTCGCTATCACCGGCGATGCGTTCGATCGATTTCTGCATGACTTCCTCCATCAAGAGCAAGAAGACATGCCCATTTGAGGCCATCGATGTCGATTGGTCCAGCAGGCCGCGCTATGGGCGCAAGATTTCTGTCCCTCTGACGAAAGAGACGTCTATTCCGCGGCAGCCTGGAGCGGGACGGGCGCGCGCCGGTCCAATGCCTGCGACAGCACTGCCACGGTGACAGCCAGCAAGGCGAGCACCGCGCCGACCAGCGGCAGATTGGCGTAAGAAACGCCTGCCGACAGGGCCACGCCGCCAATCCAGGCGCCGCCGGCATTGCCGACATTGAAGGCGCCCTGGTTCAGCGTGGCGGCAAGGTTCGGCCCTTCCGAGGCCGCCTCGACGACGCGGATCTGCAGCGGCGGCACGACGACGAAAATGAGCAAGCCCCACAGGAAGACGATGCCGATGGCCACACTTGCGATGGCGCCGAACTGCATGAAACCGACGAACAGCACCGCCATCAAAAGCAGCGTGCCGATGACGGTCGGCATCAGCTTCCAGTCGGCCAGCCGCCCACCAATGATGTTGCCGATCGTCATGCCGGCGCCGAACAGCAGGAGCACCCAGGTAACGGCCGAGGTGGACAGGCCCGACACGTCGGTCAGATAGGGCTTGATGTAGGTGAACACGGCAAACAGGCTGGCCGAGGCCAGCGAGGCGATCAGCATCGCCAGCCAGACCTGCAACCTGCCCAGCACGCGCAGCTCGCCGCGCAAGCCACCGCCGCTCGGCTCAGCGACATCCGACGGCACCAGCCAGGCGATGGCCGCGACCGAGATCAGACCGATGCCGACAACGGCGATGAATGTGGAGCGCCAGCCGAATGCTTCGCCAAGGGCTGTGCCAGCAGGAACGCCCAGAATGTTCGAAAGCGTCAGGCCGGCGAACATCAGCGCCATGGCGCTGGCGCGCTTGTTGCGCGGCACCAGGCTGGCGGCAACGACCGAGCCGATGCCGAAGAAGGCGCCGTGCCCAAAAGCGGTGAAGACACGCGCCGCCATCAGCGTCCAATAATCAGGCGCGATGGCGCAAAACAGATTGCCGACGACGAATGAAGCCGTCAGCCCGACCAGCACCGGCTTGCGCGGCAGATGCGCGGTGGCCATGGCGACGATCGGCGCGCCGAAGACGACGCCCAGTGCATAGCCCGTGACCAGCAAGCCGGCCGACGGGATCGACACGCGAAGGTCGGCGGCGACCTCCGGCAGCAGGCCCATGATGACGAACTCGGTGGTGCCGATGCAGAAAGACGCAATGGCAAGCGCAAGGATCGGCAAGGGCATGGGGCGTCCAGACTGAATCGGTTCAATTCTGAGTCTGCGCGAGGAGCCGTGCCGGGCGCAATGTATATTGCTGCATTGCAGCGATGCAGAAAGCGTGGAGCAGATTGAAACGAGGCGCCGCAGCGCCTCGTTTGCGATCAGCCTTGGGGAACGAGCCTTTCCCGATCATGGCGCCTTTGGCAAGGCATAGGCGATGATGTAGTCGCCACGATCGGGCGACTGACGCGCGCCGCCCGCCGACACGACGACGAACTGGCGGCCGCTTGCGGGCGAGGTGTAGGTCATCGGCGTCGCCTGCGCGCCGACCGGCAGGCGGCCTTTCCAAAGCTCCTCGCCGGTGGCGACGTCGATGGCGCGCAGATAATAATCCTGCGTGCCGGCATAGAAGACGAGCCCGCCCGCAGTCGTCACAGGGCCGCCGAGCGAGGGCATGCCGATCGGGATCCGCAGGCCGGTCTTCATCTCAAGCGGGCCGGTGTCCTGCAGCGTGCCGGCCGGAACCTGCCAGACGAGTTTTCGCGTGTTCAGGTCGATGGCGCTGATCGTGCCGTAGGGCGGCTGGTGGCAGGGCACGCCGAGCGGCGACATGAAGCCGTTCTTGAGCGCGCCATACGGCGTGCCGAGCTGGGTGCCCAGACCGTCATGCGCCGCCGAGGGGCCATAATTGTCGGCCACCGCGCGCGGCAGCAATTCGACGAATTGCGGCATGCGGATGTCGTTGACGATCAGGTAGCCGTTGGCCTCGTCGATCGAGGCGCTGCCCCAGTTCATGCCGCCATAGTAGCCGGGAAACTGCAGCGAACGCGTCGGGCCCGGCGGTGTGAACTCGCCCTCGTAGCGCAGCTTCTTGAAGCCGATACGGCAATAGAGCTGGTCGAACGGAGTGGCGCCCCACATGCTGGCTTCGGTGAATGGCTTATCGCCGATCGAAGGCATGCCGACCGAATAGGGCTGGGTCGGCGACAGGAAATCCTCCTTCGCGCCGCCATCCTGCGGCACCGGCTTTTCCTGCACCTCGGCGATCGCCTTGCCGTCGCGGCGGTCGAGCATGAAGATCTGGCCGCGCTTGGTGACCTGGATCAGCGCCGGCACCTTTCCGCCCTTGCCGTCGGGCACGTCATAGAGCGCCGGCTGCGAGGGAAGGTCATAGTCCCAGAGGTCATGATGCACGGTCTGGAATTTCCAGCGCTCGCGGCCCGTGGCGATATCGAGCGCGACGACCGAAGCGGTGTAATCCTCCGCCGCCTTGCTGCGCTCGGCTCCGAAGAAGTCGGGCGTGGCGTTGCCGGTCGGCAAATAGACGAGGCCAAGCGCGTCGTCATAGCTCGGCGTCGACCAGACGTTGGGCGTGCCGCGCGTGTAGCTCTGGCCTTCCGGCGGCAGTTTGGTGATCGCCGGATTGCCGAGGTCCCAGGCCCATATCAGCTCGCCTGTCCTGGCGCTGAAGGCCCTGACGGCGCCTGACGGCTCGCCGGTCTCGACATTGTCCCAGACCCAGCCGCCGACCATGATTAGGTCGCGCATGACGGTGGGCGCAGAAGTCTGGAAGTAGAAACCGGCCTTCACCTCGCCCATGCCTTGCTTGAGGTCGACGGTGCCGCCCTGGCCGAAATCCGGGCAAGGCTGGCCGGTCTTGGCATCGATCTCGATCAGCCGCGCATCGATGGTGGTCATGACGATGCGCCCGGCACAGACCGCTGGGGCGCCACCGGCCGCGGCATCGGCCGCCGGCTCGTAGTAGCTGACGCCCCGGCAGCGCTGCCACAGCGGCGCCGAAGCTTTCGGGTCGAATTTCCAGCGCGGCTCGCCGGTTTCGGCGTTGAGCGCGTTGACGACATTTTTCGAGGAGCAGGTGTAGACCGTGTCGCCGATCTGCAGCGGCGTATTCTGGTCCTCGGCGCCCTTGACCGGTATATCGCCGGTGCGGAAGGTCCAGGCGACCTTGAGGTCCTTCACATTGTCCTTGTTGATCTGGCCGATCGGCGCATAGCGCGTGCCGGCGGGCGTGCGGCCGTAATGGCGCCAGTCGGTGCTGGAGGCGGCCGCGGCAAGCGGCGGCGCTTCGCTGGCGACGGCCATGTCGCGGATCACGCCATGTGGCTGGAAGGCGTAGGCGGCAGTGGCGATCAGGCCGAGCACGAGGACACCGGCAACGGCGAACGGGCCGCGCTTGCCGCCGCCGGATGACGGGAACAGCGGCGCCAGCAGGAGGGCGATCACGGCCAGCACCGCCGGCGCGACCAGCCGCGGCACCAGCGGCCAGAAGTTCAGTCCGGCCTCCCACAATGCCCAGGCAATGGTGACAAGGAAGATGAGGAGGTAGAGCCAGAAGCCTGCGCGCCGGCGCAAGGCGAAGAGGAAACCGGAAACGATGATGCCGGCGCCGGCCAGCGCATAATACCAGGAGCCGCCAAGACCGATGAGCTGGACGCCGCCATAGAGCAGCGGCAGGCCGATGATCATCAGCACCAGGCCGAAAAGCACGAGCAGCCAGATGCCGCCGGAGCTGTTGGAATCTTGTTTCGACATATCGGTCCTCACGCTTTTCCGGGGGGCGGCGCCTCGCGGTCGCGGCGGCCGAAAAGGGCCGTCAGGGCGATCTTTGGAGCTCGGTCGTCGGCTTCCGGTTCTTGGCGACTGGGGCTTCGCCAGGGAAAAGAATTTTATCGCAACCTAATAAATAGCATGTTATCTTTTTCACCATGTCCAAGCAAGACCCGGATCGTGCCAGATTTGGCCAACTGGTTATATCAGTCGCAAGGCTTTGGCGGCGCGCGGCCGACAAGGCGCTCGACGATTGCGGCCTGTCGCATGCCACCGCCATGCCACTCGTGATGCTGTCGCGGCTGGGTGACAATCGGCGCCAGGGTGTCCTTGCCGATCATCTTGGCTTCGAGGGGCCGTCCCTGGTACGCATCGTCGACCTGCTGGTCGAGGAGGGGCTGGTGACGCGCACCGAGGATGCCGCCGACAGGCGGGCCAAGATCCTGTCGCTCACCGATGCCGGGCGCGGCCGTGTGACCGAGATCGAGCGCCTGCTGGCGGTGCTGCGCGCCGAGCTGCTCAGCGATATCGGTGACGCTGAACTGAGAAGCGCAATGCTCTTGCTCGGCCGGTTGGAGGCGAAGCTGACCGGACCGGAAGCCGAATAGGTTTCAGACCAGGGGCCCTGGGCGAAGATGCGGGATCTAGAGCGGTTCAGCGTTTCACGGAATCGCAGAACCGCTCTAACTATTTCTTTTTATGCAATTCCGGACGGAAAACCGTTGCACACTTTTCCTGGAATTGCTCTAGACGCGACCGGCTCGCCTCATGAATGGAAGAAGCTCAGCCAGCACGCGATCCGGCGCCTCCTCGGCGAGATAATGCCCCGCTTCGATTGCGCGGCCGGCGACGTCATGTGCAAACCGCTCCCATACCCCGATCATGTCGAAGCGCTTCCACACCGGATTGCGTGCGCCCCACAAAAGCAGCAAAGGCATTTCGATGCGCCGGCCGGCATCAGCCGCGTCATGGGCAAGATCGATCGTGGCGCCGGCGCGATAGTCCTCGCACATACCATGCATCGACGCCTTGTCCTGCAGGACGCGCAGATATTCGTTCCAGACCTCGGGATCGATCGTGCCGTCATCGACGAGATGGCCGAGTTCATAGCGCAGGAAACTTTCGGGATCGGCGCTCAGCAGCTTTTCCGGAAAACCCTGGCCCTGGGTGAAGAAAAACCATTCCCAATACGCGTTCGCGAAGTGCCTGTCCGTCTGTTCGTAAAGGACCGTCGTCGGCAGAATGTCGAGAAAGGCCAGCCTTTGCAGCCGACCGGGAAAATCCAGTGCCATGCGGTGCAGGACCCGCGCTCCGCGATCATGGCCGATGGCCGAGAAGCTCCCGTAGCCAAGCCGCGCCATAAGCTCGTTCTGGTCCGCCGCCATCGCCCGAAACGAATAATTCGAATGATCTGGCAATCCTTGTGGTTTGCTGCTGTCGCCATAACCGCGAAGGTCGCTCGCCACGACCGTAAATTCGCGCGACAGGACCGCTACCAGCTTGTGCCACATCAGGTGGCTTTGCGGGCAGCCGTGCAAGAGCAGCAAGGGCGGTCCTTTGCCGCCGATGCGGTAGTGGATCGTGACTTCGTCGAGGGTCACGGTTTGCGTGTGGAAGTTCTCAAAAACCATCGGTCACCTCAGATTCGAGCGCACCAGACCGGTGCGAACAACATCAAGCCGCGTAGGTGGAATCTTGCCTGTCGAGGCTGCGCTTCAACGCCTCGAAATGGGCGAAGCTCATGCCGGAATAATCCTCCCAGTCGAGCGCCGTGCGCTCTGCCAGCTGCGGTGACATGATGTTCAATGCCTGGCCGCTGGAATAGGCGAGGATCAGGGTCTGGCACGCCCGCTCGAGGAAATAGAGGTCCTCGAAGGCTTCCGCGATGGTGGGCGCCGTCACCAGGACGCCGTGGTTGCCCATCATGAGAATCCGGCGGTTGCCGAGCGCACCGGCAAGGCGTGCGCCTTCGGCGGCGTCATCGGCGATGCCGCCAAACGCAAGATCGATGGCAATGCGGTCGTAGAAACGGGCGGTGTTCTGGTCGATCGGTTTCAGAGATGGATCGGCAAGCGCCGCCACCGCCGTCGCGTAGGGCGGGTGGAGATGCACTATGCAACGCGCCTGTGGCAGCCGCGCATGCAACTGGCCATGAATGGCCCAGGCTGACCGGTCGGGCGCGTCCGGCCGCTGCATCGTTTCCCGGTCTTCGGCGTCGAGCGCCAGCAGGTCGCTAGCCTTGATCCCCGAGAAATGCCGCCAGCGCGGATTCATCAGGAAACGCTTTCCGTCTGGCGAGATAGCGACGCTGAAATGGTTGCCGACCGACTCGTGCCAGTTGAACTGTGCCGCCAGCCTGAACGCCGCGGCGAGGTCGACCCGCAACGGCCATTCCATGTCGGCATCGGCAATGCGGGGGTGGTTTCCTTGCATCTGGGTTCCTCCTTGGAGATGACCGACTATCCCACGCGACTGACAGCTATTTTGACATTTCTGGCCATGTGTCGGAAAATGACAACTTTGTACGATGAGCCTGTCCATGCCCGTCCGTTTTGGTTTTGTCTTGGTTCGCCTGTTCCCGATGTACGTGGTCGTGCTGGCAATGGAGGCGCTGCGGCTCGCCAACAAATATGCGGGGCGGCGCGCCTTCGACTGGCAGATCCTCAGCGAGGATGGCCAGGCCGTCGAAGCCAGCAATGGCATTGCCGTGGATTGCGATGCCGCTCTCAACGACGCGCCGGAGCTTGCCTATGCATTCATCGTTGCCGGTGACGATCAGGCGCGGACCGTGACGCCGCACATGCGGCGCTGGCTGGTCCGCGCAGGCGGCAAGGGCACGGTTCTCGGCGCCATCGACAGCGGTGTCTTCCTGCTTGCGGAAGCGCGGCTGATCCGGGACCGCACCATCACTGTCCATCCGGGCGCGGCGGCAGCATTTCGCGAGCAGTTTCCCGAAACAAAGGTCCAGGACCGGCCCGTCGTGGTCGACCGTTCGATCATCACTTGTGCCGGCGGCATGGCGACCGTCGAACTTCTGCTGATGCTGATCGAAAAGCACTGCAACGCGGCGATTGCCAGGGATGTCGCCAGCGACATGGTATCGCCCGATGCCGTTCTCTCACCGCCGGACGGTTCCACGGCAAGCCCCTCGGAACGCCATGGCGATGCCGATCTGGAGACAATCCTGCACATCATGCGGCAGACCGTGGAGGCGCCGCTTGCGCTTCACGCGCTGGCCCGTCGTGCGGGGTTTTCGGAACGCCAGTTCGCTCGCGTTTTTCATCTGGCGACCGGCGAGGCGCCGATGGCCTATTATCGAAAGCTGCGCCTCAATCACGCAAAGCAACTGTTGTTCCAGAGTGACATGGGCATCTCCGAAATTGCCTTCGCCTCGGGCTTCCGGTCGCTCTCCGCCTTCTCACGCTGCTTCGCGGACGAATTCGGCCGCTCGCCGCGCAAGCTGCTGGCGGAACTGCGTGCATCAGGCAATGTGCAAGCGGTTCCAGCCCGGAATTTCAGCAAACGCGTGAGCCTGCACAGGAGTCAGCCGAAAAGATGAGGGCATTCGGGATGCCGGCGCCAGCGGAGACGACTGTTCAGACCAGCGGCTTCAACTCCTGGGCAATCGTGGGCAGCAGCTCCGAGACGGTGGGGTGGATGTGCACCGCGCGCGCCAGAGTGTCGACGGGTGCCTTGGCGTACATCAGGTCGAGCACGCAATGCACCGCCTCGTCGCCGCCGGGGCCGAGCACCGAACAGCCGAGGATTTCGCGCGTGTCGGCATCGACAAGGATCTTCATGAACCCTTGCGTCTCGCCCTTTTCGACGGCGCGGCCGACACGCGTCATCGGTCGCTGGCCGACCAGCGCGCGGCGTCCGGAATTCTTTACGGCTGCCTCGGTCATGCCGCAGCGGCCGAGCGGCGGGTCGATGTAGAGCGCATAGGCCTCGATGCGGTCGCTGACCTTGCGCGGATCATTGTCGAGCAGATTGGCCGCGACGATCTCGTAGTCGTTGTAGGAGGTGTGGGTGAAGGCGCCCTTGCCGTTGCAGTCGCCCATCGCCCAGATACCGGGTACGCTGGTGCGCAGCTGATCGTCGACGATGACGAAGCCGCGCTTGTCGACCGCGACGCCGGCTTTGTCGAGGCCGAGATCGTCGGTGTTAGGGGTGCGTCCCAGCGCCAGCAGCACATGAGAACCGACGGCCGCCGGCTTGCTGGCCGAGAAGGTCACCGCGATGTCGTCGCCTCGCTTGGCGAAGCCGATGTCGTCGGCGCCGACATGGACCGCGATGCCTTCATTCTCGAGGATGGAGAGGATGGTGGCCGAGACATCCTCGTCCTCGCGGCCGGTCAGGCGCGGGCTCTTCTCGATCACGGTGACGTCCGAGCCGAAGCGGCGGAACATCTGCGCGAATTCGAGCGAGATGTAGCTGCCGCCGACCACGATGAGGTGGCGTGGCAGCACGTCGAGATCCATCATCGAGGAATTGGTCAGGTAGTCGATGTCGTGGATGCCGGGCAAATCGGGCACCGAGGCGCGGCCGCCCGTGTTGAGGAAGATCTTTTCGGCGCTCAAAAGGTCGTCGCCGACACGCACCGTGTTGGCGGATTCGAAGCGCGCATGGCCGCGGTAGAGGGTACAGTCCTTCATGCCGGCGATCCATGTCTCCAGATTGCCGCGGGCATCGTTGGTGACCTTGTCCTTGCGCGCCTTGATCCGTTGATAATCCACACCGACCGGGCCGCCGAGCGTGACGCCATAATCGGCGGCGCGCCGCGCCAGATGCGCGGCATAGGCGCTGGCAACCATGGTCTTGGTCGGCATGCAGCCCGTGTTGACGCAGGTGCCGCCGACCAGCTTGCGCTCGATCAGCGCCACGCTCATGCCAGCGGCGGACAGCCGCCCCGCCAATGGCGACCCCGCCTGGCCGGCGCCGATGATGATGGCGTCGAAGGTTTTTGCCGTCATACGACCGCCGCAACGATCAGCAGGCCACCGATGATCGCCACCGCGTCCTCGATGAAGGCGGCGGGCGGATCCTTGCCGAAGGCGGCCGCCAGCCGGCCGCGCGCTTCGGCGCCGCCCAACGTGCCGATGACCGCGCCGATGGCGCCGGCGATCAGGCCGCCTATGGTGGAACCGCCGGTCGCACCGATCACCGCGCCGCTGAAAGCACCAAGCAGGATGCGGGCGCCGAATTGCTGTGGCACCTTGCGGCTTGGCGTCGACGGTAGCTGGTCGGTGACGAGTTCGACGATGGCCAGGATGGTGAAGATGCCGACAGCGGCCCAATGGCTCATGAAGCTGGCCCAGGTGCCGGCAACCGGCAGCCAGCCCAGATAGGCGCCCCAGGCGACCGCGGCCGGCGCTGTCATGGCGCGCAGGCCGGCAATGACACCGATCAGAAGTGCAAGAAGCAAGAGCATGTTGATCCCCCTCGATCACTGGCCAGGACGGCCTTGAGACTACAGGCTACCATAGGTCCGATATTTGACCAGTACTGGGATTGGCGCTTTCCTGCTGGCCGCACTCGTGCTTTTCAAAGACGTCAATGGGAGACCACGCCATGGCTGGAAGCGAGCGCGCGAAGATGGCGGCCGGCGAATGGTACACTTGCCTCGATGACGAGCTGGAGGCGCTGCGCGTCGCGGCGCGCGAAGCCGTGTTCGAGCACAATTGCCTGCCGCCGCGGCAGCGTGGCAATCTCGGGCCGGGCCTGAAGGCATTGCTTGGTAGCGTGGGGGAAGGCGCGCGCATCGAGGCGCCGTTCCACTGCGCCTACGGCTTCAACATCGTTCTCGGCGACGGCGTCTTCCTCAATGCCGGCTGCACCATCCTCGACACGGCAAGCGTGCGCATCGGCAAGGGAACGCTGCTTGGCCCCAATGTGCAGATCTATTGCGCCGAGCACCACAAGGAAGCTGCGGGGCGACAGGCGGGGCTTGAGATCGCCAGGCCGGTCGAGATCGGCGCCCATGCGTGGATCGGCGGCAGCGCCATCATCCTTGGCGGCGTCAGCATCGGCGAGGGCGCCATCGTCGGCGCCGGCGCCGTGGTGACGCGTGATGTGCCCGCGAACGAGACGGTGGTCGGCAATCCGGCGCGACCGGTCAAACGCCGTTGACGTTACACCTTGGGAAACCGGATCGTTGCCTCAAAACCATCCTGCCGGCCGGATGCTGGCGAGTTCAGGACCAGCGTCGCATCGATCTGTTGCAGGATCTTGTTGACGATCGCCAATCCGAGACCTGACCCCTCGGCACGAGTCGCGCCGCGTTCGAACCGTTTGATCAAGCTCTCCGGGGCCGGAACCACCAGACCTTGGTTGATCACACTGAGCCGGGCGTCCTCGTCGATGCGCACGACAACTTCGCCGCCTTCGGCGCCATGCCGCAAGGCATTCTCGATGAGGTTGCGCAGGACGATGGCCAGCGCATCGGTGTCGATCGCGGCGTATGCCTTGGCCTTCGGCGTTTCAAGGCGAAGGCGGCCCTTGTTCTGGCCGCGCTGCTCGAAGTCTTCGACCACCAGTGCCGCGACCTCGGCAAGATCGGCTGGCTTGCCGGCGACCGCCACTCCGGCATCGGCGCGCGCCAGTTGCATCAGCTTTTCCGACAGGTCGGCGAGGTCGGACAGGGCCCGCTTGATCTGGCGTGGGCGTTTTCGCGAGGCCTCGTCGGGAGCTTCGGCAATCAGGCGCTCCGTCTGGGCCAGCGCGCCGGCGATCGGCGTGCGCAATTCATGCGCGGCATTGGCGGTGAATTCTTTTTCGGCGTCGAGTGCCATGTCGAGGCGCCGCATCAGGCTGTTGACCGACTTGGCAATGGCGGCAAGTTCGGAGGGCAGCTCCTCGGCGTGGATGGGCGCCAGATTGTCGCCGTGGCGGGCGCTGATCTCCCCGCGCAGTGTGGCGATTGGCCTGAGCGAGCGCGCCACGGTCAGCCAAGCGACGATTGCACTCAACGGGATGAGGATGATCATCGGCACCAGGAACCCGGTCGCGGCTTCGAATGTTTCCTCGTTGCGCCGCGTGTCGAGTTCGGCGACCTGAACAAAGACCGTGCCGCTGACCGCGGGCTCGGTGTAGATGCGCCAGCCGGCTTCTTCCGAGAACCCTTGCGCCAACCGGGCGGTCAGCGGCTGGGTTGGCGCACCATAGGAATGCATCAGGATGCGGCCGGCGCCATCGCGGACCTGGTAGACCATGCGGCCGCCGTCATCATCCGGAACGGCCTCTGCCAGCCCGCGCGGTGATTGCGACGTGTCGCGCCCGAAGAGATCGTCGATGACGAGCGGCAGCAGGCGGCGGGCTGCTTCCTGCATCGAGCTGTCCATGGCTTCGTTGATCTCCCGATGCAGGGTGATGCTTCCGGTGGCCGCGGCAATCAGGCCAAGGGCCACCGTAACCAGGATCAGCGAGGCAACGACGCGACCGGCAAGGCTGTTGAGGACCCTCATGGCGATGCCAGGCGGTAGCCCAGCCCCCTTACGGTCGTGATCGTCTGGCGCCCGATCTTCTTGCGCAGGCGGCTGACATAGACTTCGACGGTGTTGCTTTCGATCTCCGCGCCGAAGGCATAGAGCGCGTCCTCGATCTGGTTCTTGCCGACCGTCATGCCGGGCCGGCGCAGGAACTGCTCCAGCACCGCCCATTCGCGGGACGTCAGCATGGCCTCCACGCCGTCGACGACAACGCGGCGTGAAGCCTGATCGATCTCGACCGGCCCGAGCCGGAGCAAAGGGTTCGGGTTTCCCGCGTAGCGGCGCGCAACCGCTGCCAGGCGTGCGGATAGCTCGCCCAGATCGAACGGCTTGACCAGATAGTCGTCCGCCCCGGAATTCAGCCCCTCTATGCGGTCCGAGAGCTGGTCGCGCGCGGTCAGGATGATGACCGGCGTATCGGTGCCCCCGCGGCGCAGTGTCTTCAGGAATTCGAGGCCTTTGCCGTCGGGGAGATGGAGGTCGAGCAGGATGAGTTCATAGGAGACGACATGCAGGTGCTCGTTGGCCTCGCCCAGCGTGATGCTCCAGTCCACGGCATGGCCATCGGCGGCAACGTGATCGCGCACCGCCTCGCCCAGCACGGGGTCGTCTTCGATCAGCAGGACGCGCACCTTACCTCCGTGTTCACGGCAACACGCCGCCTTCATGCTGCACAAGGCTGACAGGAAGCTGAACGAAAGCCAATCGCCGCTTTTGCACGAGGCGAGGGGCGTTCAGGTGGCTGT
Source organism: Mesorhizobium sp. GW821-FHT04C10 (assembly GCF_059420305.1). Taxonomy (NCBI): domain Bacteria; kingdom Pseudomonadati; phylum Pseudomonadota; class Alphaproteobacteria; order Hyphomicrobiales; family Phyllobacteriaceae; genus Mesorhizobium; species Mesorhizobium sp. GW821-FHT04C10. The sequence continues at coordinate 2,496,908 of NZ_JBWKTL010000001.1, forward strand.
CAGGTTCCACAGCCAAGTTCCGCGACATCGGAATTGGCCGATGGAGAAAACAAGATGAAGACCTTGATCCTGACCGCGCTGGTGATGGCTGTTGCCGGGCCAGCCTTCGCCGCGGACAAATGCGATGTGCCGACCGATCAGTGGCAGCCGCGCGAGGCGCTGCAGAAGAAGCTTGAAAGCGAGGGTTGGAAGGTTCGCAGCATCAAGACGGAGAATGGCTGCTATGAAGCCAAGGCGCTCGACGCCAACGGCAAGAAGCTGGAAGGCGTGTTCAATCCCAAGACGCTCGAGTCGGTCGGCGCCGATTCCGACGACGGTTGATCGCCATGAACGCCACCGTTTCGACACGAGAACAATTGGTCAAGGTCTGGAGCCCTTACGTCCGCCTCTTTCACTGGTCGCTGGTCCTGTGCGTCGCGGTGGCGTGGCTGTCCTCCGGCGAGATCATGAAGGTGCATGAGCTGGCGGGCTACAGCGCGGGCGTTCTGATAGCCTCGCGCTTGATCGCCGGGTTGGCGGGATCGGGATACACGCGCTTCCGTCAGTTCGTTCGCGGGCCGCGCGCGGTGAGCGCTTATCTCGCCGACGTGGCGCAGGGTGATGAGAGGCGCTATCTAGGCCACAATCCTGCCGGCGGCGCCATGGTGCTGGCCCTTCTGGCTTGCGTGGCAGGGATCGCGCTGACCGGCTGGATGCAGACCACCGATGCCTGGTGGGGCGTGGCCTGGGTCGAGGGCACGCACAAGATCCTGGGCAATGGCATCCTGGTGCTGATCGGGCTTCATGTCGGCGGCGTGCTGCTGGCCAGCCTGCGTCACCACGAGAATCTGGTTCGCGCCATGGTCACTGGCCGCAAGCGTGCGCCATCGCCGGAAGACGTTGCCTGATCGCGGCGGTTGGAAATGCAAAGGCGCCGTATCGATACGGCGCCTTCGCCGTTCAGGATGAAAGGACGTGCGCCACGCGCGTGTCCTGATCGGCCCGCCTGGAAAACTCCCGCCGGTATTGAGCCGGCGATGTCCTCAGCCTTGCAGCGAAATGCTGGCGCAGCGATGTGGCGCTGCCGAAGCCGGCCTCGAAGGCCACGATATCCATCGATTTCTCCGTGGCTTCCAGCAACCGTTGCGCCAGTTCGATACGCTGGCTGGTCAGCCAATCGCCAAAACTGGTGCCGATCGATTTCTGGAAGCGGCGGGTGAAGGTGCGCCGGGTGAGGCCGGCCAATTCGGCGACGCTGTCGAGGCTGTGTGTTTCGCCGAGCGTCGTGCGCACCGCGTCAAGCGCCTGGGTGAAGCGGTCGGCATTCGCGCTTCTTGCCACGGGGCGTTCGATGAACTGTGCCTGCCCGCCCTGACGGTGCGGTGAGAGCACGACGTGCCGGGCGAGCCGCAGTGCCGCCTCGGCGCCATAGCGGGCGCGCACGATATGCAGGCAGCAGTCCAGCCCGGCCGCGACCCCGGCGGAGGTGACGATGTCCCCGTCATCGACATAGAGCACATCGGCATCGACTGAAATGTCGGGGTGCAGGGCCTGCAACTGGTCCGTATAGGCCCAATGCGTGGTCGCCTTGCGGCCCGACAGCAGGCCGGCCGCGGCGATGGCAAAGGTGCCGAGGCACAGGCCGACGATCAGCGCCCCGCGCCGGTGCGCGCGGCCGAGTGCTTCGTTGATCGGCCTGGCCAGCGGGGCTTCGAGATCCTTCCAGCTCGGAATGATGACGATGTCGGCGTCATCGAGCGCGGAGAGCCCATGCGGGACAAGGATGCTCAGCCCGGCATCCGTCTCGATCATGCCTGCCTCGGCCCCGCAGACGCGGAAGTCGAAACGCGGCAGGCCGAGCCTCGTGCGGTCGGCGCCGAACACCAGGCAAGGCACGGAGAGATGGAACGGGCTGATGCCGTCGAAGGCAAGCACTGCAATGATCGGGGCGGTCATGGGCGTTTCCAGTATGGAAGTTGAATTGTCCCAATTCTTTCGAATGATGTCAATCGGGCCACTTTTGGCTGCTCGTCGACCGGTCTATTTTCGGCCCATCGCATTCAAGCCCGAAGGAAAACACCATGTCTGACAGAGCCAACACCACACCGCGCCGCGCACTCGTCGTCGTGGATGTCCAGAACGATTACGATGGCGGCAACCTGGCCATCCAGCATCCGCCGTTCCGCGACAGCGTTGTCAATGTGGCGCGCGCCATGGACGCCGCGGCCGCCGCCGGCATCAAGGTGGTTGTTATCAAGCAGATGGCGCCCGAGACGTCACCGATCTTCGCCAAGGGCAGCCATGGCGGCGAACTGCATCCGGAGATCGCCAGGCGCGGCCGCGACCACTATGTCGAGAAGATGCTGCCCTCGGCCTTCACCGGTACCGACCTCGAGGACTGGCTGCGCGCCAATGCCATCGATACGATCACGGTCGTTGGCTACATGACGCATAATTGCGACCTGTCGACCATTATCCATGCCGTGCATATGGGGTTTGCCGTCGAGTTCCTGTCCGACGCGACCGGCTCGGTTCCCTATGCCAACAGCGCCGGCTACGCCTCGGCGGAGGAGATCCACCGCGTGGTCACGATCATCCTGCAGTCTCGCTTCGCCGCGGTGCTGAAGACCGCCGAATGGGCCGAGTGCCTGAAGACCGGTGCCCTCCCGGAACGCGATACGATCTACGCCTCCAATCAGCGGGCGCTGGCGCGCAACGCCGCGTAGGAATATCCGCAAACACAAAGGGCGCCGCATCGCTGCGGCGCCCTTTGCCATTTGGAATTGAAGGATTTTAGAACAGGCCTTCGATCTGGCCGGCCTCGTTGAGGAATATCTTTTCCGAGGACGGCGCCTTGGGCAGGCCGGGCATGGTCATGACCTCGCCGCAGATGATGACGACGAAGCCCGCACCCGCCGAAAGCCTGACCTCGCGGACCGGCACGGTGTGGCCGGTCGGCGCGCCGCGCAGGTTCGGGTCGGTCGAGAACGAGTACTGGGTCTTGGCCATGCAGACCGGCAGATTGCCGTAGCCGGCCTGCTCCCAGGCGTGCAACTGGTCGCGCACCGACTTGTCGGCGATCGCCTCCGAGCCGCGATAGATGCGCTGGACGATGGTGTTGATTTTCTCGAACAGCGGCATGGCGTCGGGATAGAGCGGCGCGAACTGCGAGGCGCCGGATTCGGCCAGCGCCACCACCTTGTTGGCGAGGTCCTCGATGCCGGCCGAGCCGTGGGCCCAATGCTTGCACAGGATGGCTTCCTCGCCCATCGAGGCGACATAGTCCTTCATCGCCTGGATTTCGGCGTCGGTGTCGGAATAGAAGTGGTTGATGGCAACCACCGCCGGCACGCCGAACTGCCTGATATTCTCGATGTGGCGGCCAAGATTGGCGCAGCCCTTCTTCACCGCCTCGATGTTTTCCTTGCCGAGGTCTTCCTTCTTGACGCCGCCATTCATCTTCATGGCGCGCACGGTGGCGACGATGACGGCGGCCGCCGGCTTGAGGCCCGCCTTGCGGCACTTGATGTCGAAGAATTTCTCAGCACCGAGGTCGGCGCCGAAACCGGCTTCTGTGACGACATAGTCGGCGAGCTTCAGCGCCGTCGTGGTGGCGACGACCGAGTTGCAGCCATGGGCGATGTTGGCGAACGGGCCGCCATGGACGAACGCCGGGTTGTTCTCCAGCGTCTGCACCAGATTGGGCTGCATGGCGTCCTTGAGAAGCACGGCCATGGCGCCGTCGGCCTTGAGGTCGCGGGCATAGACCGGTGACTTGTCGCGGCGATAGGCGACGATGATGTCGCCGAGACGCTTTTCCAGATCCTTCAGGTCGGTGGCGAGGCACAGGATCGCCATGACTTCGGAAGCGACGGTGATGTCGAAGCCGGCCTCGCGCGGGAAACCGTTGGCAACGCCGCCGAGCGAGCAGATGATTTCGCGCAGCGCCCGGTCGTTCATGTCCATGACGCGGCGCCACACCACGCGGCGGGTGTCGATGCCGAGCTCATTGCCCCAGTAGATGTGGTTGTCGATCAGCGCCGAAAGCAGATTGTGCGCCGTTGTGATGGCATGGAAGTCGCCGGTGAAATGGAGGTTCATGTCCTCCATCGGCACGACCTGTGCGTAGCCGCCGCCGGCGGCACCGCCCTTGACGCCGAAATTCGGGCCAAGCGAGGCCTCGCGAATGCAGACGATCGCCTTCTTGCCGATGCGGTTGAGGCCGTCGCCGAGGCCGACCGTGGTGGTGGTCTTGCCTTCGCCGGCCGGGGTCGGGTTGATGGCGGTGACCAGGATCAGCTTGCCGTCCTTGTTGCCCTTCACCGACTTTATGAACTCGGCCGATATCTTGGCCTTGTCATGGCCATAGGGCAGCAGATGCTCGGTCGGGATGCCGATCTTCTGGCCGATCTCCTGGATCTGCTTTTTCTTGGCGGCGCGCGCGATCTCGATGTCGGACTTCACTTCGGCCATGACGGCTTTCCTCTGGATTGGACGGTGGAGGGGACGGGGTTGATCTCTATCGCACGCAGGTTGGAACCGGGAGCGCGGGCATGTTCTAACCCTGTCGCTGCCGTGGCGTCAACTTTCATGCAACTATGTTTCCTATAGAGAAAATTCCTCTGCGGTCGGCCGACCTGCTCTCGGTTCTTTCTGGCTCCGCTTGCCGCGCCGTATAGAAGCCAGAGCAGGGGCGCTTCCGCCGTCTCAAAACAGCCGCACAATGCACGGAATGCGACAGAAGCGACGGCGCAAATTCGCCATCGCCAGACTAAAGCGCTGCGCGCTTCAGCCTTTTGTCTTGCGCATGCCGTTCTCCCAAAACCGGGACCACTTTTGGGCGACATGCATTGCGGCTGGCGAACGCTACTGCGTCAGCACGTTGCTGATTTCGACCATGTTGGAGCGCACGCGCAGGATGTAGAAGCCCATCGTCGTCAGATGCGTCGGCAGCAGCCAGCCATCCTCGCGGCCATTGGCGATGATGAAGGGCTGGATGCGCAGGGCCGAGACGAATTGCGCGTCCATCGTGTCCCACAGGCTCTGCAGGTGCTTTTCCTTGAGGACGTCCTCGAAATCGGCCTGGGCGCCCTTCATCAGCCCGTAATAGGCATAGAGCTGGCCGTAGGCGAACCAGTAGCGGTCGTCGGCGCGGGTGTCGAACCAGCCATTGTTGTGGTTCTCGGCGCGCTCCTTCAGGATGGCGGAAGTCGAGCCGATATCCGATGCGATGCGGTCGATATACTGCTTCAGATTGTCGGCGCGGGCATCGAAAGTGGCCTGGCAAGTGGCCAGCCGAGCGTTGAACGAGCGCAGCTTGCGCACGGCGTCACGATAATAGCTCGGCGTCGGCGTCTTCGGACCGAACGGGCTCACGCCGAAATACCAGGTGTATTCGTCGAACTGCAGATTGCCGCGCGCGTCCTGCAGGTCGGCATCGATCTGCGAGGTCGTGCGCACGCGGCCGAGATTGTCGGCAAGCTCGGTCGCCGTGCGCCGCACCGCCTGATTGATGCCACGCTGGAACGAGGCCTTGTTGTCCATCCAGGGCGTGTTGTCCCAGTCGATGCCGAACAGGCCAAGCTTGTAGAGGATCATCGACGAGATCCAGGCATTCTGGTTGACGTTGAAGTCGGTCAGGTCCGCGGCCACCTGGGCAATGCCCGAATTTCCGCAAGTCTTGGCCGTGTCGGTGCCGGTGCCCGCGGTCACCTGCTCACCGGCGGAAACGTTGCGCTTCTCGAAAGTGTAGGTGTCCGGATAGTTGGGGTTGAAATTGTTCCACCACTGGGTGGCGTAGAAGAAGTTGGCGTAGAGGCCGATCAAGACCAGCAGCGCCAGGCCGACCACCGCCTTGAGGATCCAGCCGCGTTGCGTATACCAGCGTCCGGCCCACATGAAAGGCCACAGGATGACGCCGATCAAAAGGCCGATGCCGCGGCCGATCCATTGGAAAATCCGGGTGAAGAAATTGACGATCGGATCGAGCATGGCTGTGTCACCCCCCAGCATGATGCCAAAAAGTTGCAGACTTTTTGGATAACATCATGCGCCAAAACAATAAGTCAGAACGAAATGACGGGTTCATCTCGGTCTAGTCAGTCAGGCCGTAGAGGCGTGTGCGAAACGCCACCTTGTCCTTCAAATATGTGGTTTTCAGAACGTCCACAACATGCGATCGCCAGGCGTCGCTGAAGCCGTCATAGTCCTTGTAGAAGCCCTGCTTGTTGAAAATGTAGCGCGAGACGAAGTCGGTCGGCACGAAATCCGAGATCAGCCGGTTGGTCAGCCAGGCGTCGGGATGATCCGGCTTGGCGCGGATCACCAGGAAGCGCTGCTGCGGGAACACATCCTCGATCTTGAGATGGCCAAGCTGGGCGATTTCGCGCTTGGCGGCGTTTAGGAAGGGAAAGTTGCCGTCCCTGGTGATCAGATCGGCGTGGCTCTGGATCCAGGTCTGCAGCCAGACCTTGTCGACATCGGTCAAATTGCGGTTCGGCTCGGCGTCGCGGATCAGTGCACGCACCACCATCTCTGCCCGATGCTCGAGATAGCCCGACGCCTCGATCCAGGAGGCGCGCGGCAGTTCGATGCGGCCGGTGCTGGCCAGGAACTTGAACACCTTGTCGGCGTCCTTGATCGAGAGATAGCTCACCTGCCACGGCCGCGAGCGGCGGAAGCCGGGGGCGGCAGGATCGCTGATCACCGTCGTCATGTCGGGATCGACGAACACATAGAGCCCGCCGAAATGGCTGGTCCAGTAGGCATTGTGGCGGAAGATCACCTGGTCGGGCACCAGCGCGTTCTCGCGGATATCGCCGCAAACCTTCGCCAGGTCCACCATGCGCGTCAGCATGGCATTGTCGCGCCAGGCGTCCGGCTCCTGCTTCAGCCGGTCGACCAGCTTGCCGAGTTCGGCGGCCTTGCCCAGCACATCCTCCGCCGACAGCACCTTGAACTCGACCTGGTTGATAGACAGCAAGTCCTCGATGTCGTTGACCTTGGGAACGGAGTCCTCGATCTCGCCGTAGATGACGTCCTTGATGGTCAGCGCGTCGATGGCGCGCTGGTTCTTGGACATGAACTCGAACATCAGCTGCGAGGTGTTGGAGAAGGCGGTGTGCACCACCGGCAGTTCGATCTGCGACGGCGTCAGGATGATGAAGCGGCGATTGACCTCGTTGGGGTCGAGATAATCGTAGTCGCCGCATTCCTCGGCCACTTCGGGCGAGAACCCGGTGCGGTCGATCTGGAAACTCTTGAGCTTGGTCGGCTTGAGGCCGAAGGCGGCAAGCGCCTTGTTGTAGCGCTGGATGAGATGCGGCTCGTCGACGGTGAGCAGCCGGCCGTAGATCAGCTCGTTGTCGCGAAGGAGGTCGGGTTTTTTGGCGGGGGTCATTGCGTACCTTTAGGCATTCCAACTGCCCTTCTTCTTCATCTCCTCCATCTCGCGTGCCGCCCTCTCGCGCAGGCGGGCGTCGCGCAGCAGCTTCTCCACGGCTGCGTCGTCGGACTTGTCGGAATAGCGGAACTCCGAGTCGGCGTAGCGGTTGATCTCCTGCATGACCATGTCCATCGAGAACGGACCGCGCAGTTCCTCGATCATCGCCTTCTTCTCGTCGTAGCCCTTGTGCATGAAGGCTTCAGGCTTTTCGAACCAGTCGTCGGGTAGCTCGATGTCCATGGCGCGCATCTTGATGGCGTCGGTGACGTTCTTGATGGCGCGGCCGGTGAAACGGGGCTCGGCATCCTTGATCAGGTGCAGGTAGGTGCCGATGTCTGCCATCGTCTTGGGCGCGCCATTTTCCTCCATATAGCGCTCATAGACCTTCATCAGCCCGTCTTCCTGCGGCTTCTCGTGCTCCTCATAAGCCTCGGTAACGGCGCGCTGGATCTCCTGCGCGGCGTAGAGTTCGTGGTCGCCGAGCGGTATCTTGTGGTTCTTGCCGGCGAGCAGCACGAAGATGTCGATATAGTCGTCGCGGGTCTGGGGTCCGTCGACCAGCCAGCGGGCGCCGGCGCGCTGGCGCAGCGCATCATCGACGTTTTCGGGATAGTTGGAGAACATGCCGAACGAGCAGTTGCCGCGCACAACTGTAGCCGCGCCGGCGAAGGCGTCCATCAGGACGCCGGTGATCTCCTGCTGGCCGGCCGAGGCGCGGTCGTCGGAGCGGCGCGCCGCCACCTGGTCGATGTCGTCGATGGTGCCGAAGCCGATGACGCGCGGGTTCAAGACATTGTTGATGAACTGCCGGCAGTTCTGGCCTGACTTGCCCTGGTAGGACGAAATCTGGTCGACGCCGAAATTCTCATAGGCGAAGGGATAGCCGGCGACCTGGCAGTAGCCGTTGACGAGGCCGGCGATCATCTGGATCAGCGTCGTCTTGCCGGTGCCGGGCGCGCCGTCGCCGATGAAGGTGAAGAGGAAGCCGCCGAGCTCGACGAACGGGTTCAGCTCGCGCTCGAAATCATAGGCCATCAGCATCTTGGCGAGCTTGACCGACTGGTATTTGGCGATGTGGTTGCCGACGACCTCTTCGGGCTTCTTGAAGGTCATGACCAGCGGCTTGGAGCGCTTGCCGGGCGCGACGTCGAAACCGTCGAGGGTGAAGTCGTCGGCGTCGATGCGGATATGGGCGTTCTCGAACGGGCCGATGCCGTCGAAGCGGCTTTTGCGCGCCAGCAACCTATCGATGGCGACGCGGGCGAAGGCGCGTGTCCGCGTCACCAGGTCGGCATCGTCCTTCGAGCCCGCTATCGCCTTGTCGAGGCCGGCCAGGATCGACTTCACCGCATCCTGCGGCGTGTCGAAGAGAAAATCCGGCTCGGGGATGTCGTTGGGCGCCTCGCCGTCGCTATCGATAAGCTGGAACAGATAGGAGGCGAGGCTGAAGGCCGAGATGTAGGCCGAGGCCGAAAGGAGTTTCTTGAAGGCCGACGCCTCGTCGCCCTCGAGCGGGGCGCGGGTGTTTTTCGCCTGCAGGCTTTCGAGGTCCGAGCCTTCGGCGAAAACATCCGATACGGCGAGCGCGATCGCCGTGCCGCGCCGGGCGCGAAACAGAAGCGTGTGCTGCGGGATGGTCAGCAACTGGTCGTCGGGATGGACGGCGCCGACGGTCTTCGACAGTTCGACCTCGCGCGTGCGGCGCACCGAGCCGACCGAGACGGTGGAGACGAAGCGCCGATTGGTGCCGGCCAATGCCGTGCCGAATTCGCGCGAGGGATCCTCCAGCACGACGATGCGGGTGATGAAGCTCTGCGCGGTGGCGCGGTGCTTCTCGATCGCCGCTTCCGGGATGGTGGTCAGGCCGGTGTCCATGAAGGATGCTCCGTGGTGTTACGGTCAGACGTCTGAGATGACCTGTCCGTTGGACAGGATGTGGACCTTGTAGCCGCCGAAGATCTTCTGTGCCTCGCCGGCGGCGTAGAGCGCCTGGTAGGCCTCGTGCGGGATCAGCGCATGGTTCTCGTAACTCGACACGCCCTGGCGCGCGGCTTCCAGGTCGTCGGTGTTGATGAAGAATTCCTGCGTCGTCTTCTCGCTGGAAAACAGCCCTTTGCGGCCGGGCTTCTCACCCTTGGAATAGACCTCCTGGATGGTCCAGGTCAGCAGCCAGGCGTTTTCCGGCTTGCGCACCTTGGCCAGCACTTCCGTCACCGTCGAATTGTTGTCGGTAATCCCCGCGGAATAGAAGGGGCCGAGCACGACACGGCGCAACTGCTTGGGGTGCAGGGGCTCGAAATCCTTGTCGAGATTGACCGCGATCGTCGCCGGCGACAGCGTGTAGGCGGAATTCTTCTCGGTGAAATCGTCGAAACGGTGCGCAAGCTCGGGATTGAGCAGGCCGTCGACCGGCAACGGGATGTCGACCTTTTCGTTGAGCTTGCCGTCCCGGTCGACGAGCTGGCGGATCATGCTTTCAGAAGAATCCTCCACCGTCACCATGTAGACCAGCGGCAGGTTGGCGCTGCCGTCGAAGGTGGCCCAATGGACGAGATAATAGGGCCGTGCCGTCTTCGGATTGACCGAGACCTTGGCGGTCTGCGCCAGCGTGAAGGGACCGAAGGTCTGTTCGCTCTTGACGTCCTCGAGGTAGAGCCGCTCGGCCATCGACTTCTGCAACGCTTCGGGGAATTCCTTGTGGCGCAGGATGAAGTCGGCCATTTCCTCGCGCAGCTCGCCGGCCAGCGGGATGTTGGCAAGGCGTGCATCAGCCTGCCGGCGGTCGTTCTCCAGTTCGAGCAGGTTCTGGAACACCGGGAAACCGCTTTCGGCGCGCGAAATGCGGAACGTGTCCATGAAGCCCAGCCGGTTGCGCCAGCAGGAGAAGGATTTGTCGAGCCGGGCGATATATTCGGCGACGATCTTGGCGACGATGCCGTGCCGGTAGAGCGGCGAGCGGTCGTCGCGCATGAACACTTCAAGGCCGCTGAGCGCGGCCGTTATTGCCGAGAAATACCGCGCCGCCGCGTCGTTTTCGGGGGTCATGCTGTCAGCCCTGGGATTGTCGCACCGGTGCGCGCGGCAATTATGACTGCACGTAATTGGCCGAATTGTGCTTCTTCAGCACTTCATCGAAGCGGCGGGCAAAGGCGTCGTCGGCCAGCTTCTTGCGGCGCTGGATATCGGCGCTGGCGACCATGTTCTTCTCATGCATCTCGAGCAGGTCGCCAATGTGCTTCTGCGAGGCGGCACCGATGCCGGCCATGGTTTCTTCCGCCGTGTTGTCGACCTGGCTGCCCAGCGTGTTGATCTTGTGGGCGACGTCCTGCTGGGCCGCCGTCTTCAGCGAATCTTCCAGCGCCTTGTAGAGCACGATGCGCTGCTCGGTATCGATGGTCAGCTTGTTGATCAGCGTCGACTGCGCGGCGATCTGGTTGTTGAGCGAATCGACGAAGGTCTGGAACATCGAGGTGTAGCGCTCCAGCGTCTGGCTCTCCGCCAGCAGTTCCTGCTCCTTGGCCTGCTTCTCGTTGTATTCGGTGGCGAGCACCGAGCGCTCGCCCTCGAGCTGCGTGCGGTCCTTCTGATTGGTCGAGGCGGAGATCTTGTTTTCGATGTCGAGCAGCATCGGGTTGAGCTCCTCGATGCGCTTCTGCACGGCTTCGAGGTTGGACATGGTGGTCTTGCGGCGCTCGATGACCTGCGCCAGGCTGGCCTCGGAGGTTTTGTAGCGCTGGTCGAGGACCTCTTTCTGCGCCTTCAGGATACCGACGATGGTGTCGGACTTGGCCAGCAATTCCTGCAGATTGCCGGCCAGCGACATGTTGCGGACGCGGTCGGTGCGCAGGCGCTGCTTGCGCTGCGCGGAAAAGATGCCGACGAAATTTTCCCAACCGGAATAGTTCTTCATGCTCTCGAACTCGGCGCCGAAGACGTTGGTGGCATCCTCGAGGCCGATGATCAGGTCGGCGATGTTGCCTTCCATCACCTTCTGCTGCTTCAGCACGTCCTCGATGCGGGCGTTCTCGATGTCGAAATTGGCATCGCCGATCTTCTTGTCGGCGGTGGCGAGTGTATCGAGCACGGTGCCGGACTGCTCGATCTTGGTTCGCATATCCTGGACGACCTGCTTGGTCTTGGCAATTTCGGCGTCGAAATTCTGCAATGTCGCCATAGGGGTCTCCCGCTTCGGCTTCCGGTCGCTGGTTGCGAACAGCGGCGAATATATGTGGGGCTTCCGGGGATTGAAAGACGTGAAGACAAGGGTCGCATGAAAACAAAAGAATCCGCCAAGGCCTTGAAAGACAATGCAGGTGGGGTCATGGCGTGATTAGCCGGTCTGCCGGGGCTGGTTCAACTGTCATTGAACTTTCATGCGGGCAAAACAGTCAGCCCCCGCCGGCGCGGAAATGCTGAATTCGACAGGGAATTTAACCGGTTGCAGGCAAACAGATTGACGCGGCCGCAGCCGCACCGGCGCGCATTCAGGGCTTCGGATCGGCCTTCAGATAGGCAATGACATTGGCGATGTCGTCGTCGTTGGTCAGGCCGCCAAAAGCCATTTTGTTGCCGGGAACCTTGAGCTTGGGAGCCTTGAGATATTCGGCAAGATTTGCCTCGTCCCAGACGAGACCGGCAGCGCCCGCGCTCTTCATCGCTTCGGAATAATGGCCAAGGAAGCTCTCGGCTGTACCGGCGGTGCGGCCGACCACACCCATGAGATGCGGGCCGACCTTGTCGCGGTCGCTGGCCGCTTCATGGCAGGCGATGCACCGGTTGAAGACGTGCTTGCCCTGCGCGGGGTCGCCGCCGGCGTGGGCGGCAATGGAGCTGGCAAGCAGAAGAAGACTGGCTGTGGAAACGGCTCGAAGCATGGCTGACCCCGAAGAGCTTGGCTGACGGCCTTATAGGACCGAGGCCTTAACAAACGCTGCATCGTGGCGGGTTGGCAAGGCGGACCTCTGGCCGATCTCCTGCAACCGAACGATGACCTCAGGCCTGCTGCGCCAGATCGCGGCGCAGGAAATCGTGCAGCCGATCGACCGCCGGCGTCGTCGACAGCGGGTTGCGCAGGATGCCGATTTCGAGATCCGGCAGTACTGGAAGCCCTTCATTGCCGCCGATGATGCGCAGCGACGGCGGCACGCTGCGCTGCGCCAAACCGGCGACCGCCAGGCCGGCCTGCACGACCGCGACCAGGCCCAGCAGCGAGGCGCTGGAATAGGTGCAACGATAGGCGCGATCGGCGTCGCCAAGCGCCTGCAGGACACTCATCCTGGCGGCGCAGCCCGGCTCGAACAAAGCGACGGGCAAGGGATCGGTCTGCCAGGCGACGTGGTTGGGCGAGGCGACCCAGACGAAGCGTTCCAGCCGGATCACGTCAAGCGGCTGCTCCGGCAGCCGGGTGACGATCGCCAGATCGAGCCGCCCTTCCGCCAGGGTTTTCACCAGTGCGGTCGACTGTTCGCAGATCAGTTCCACCGTCACCAGCGGATGATCCTCGGCGAAGCGTGACAGGACGGGTGGCAGCAGGAACGCGGCATAGTCGTCCGGCACGCCAAGGCGCACGCTGCCTGTCTCCCTTGGCCGGGTGACGCTCGCCCATGCCTCATCCGACAATTTCAGCAGCCGGCGCGCATAGATCACGAAATCCTCGCCGATCGCGTTGGGCGTGACGGTTCGGGGACCGCGCACCAGAAGCTGGTTGCCGACCATCTCCTCCAGCCGCTGCATCTGCATGCTGACGGCTGACTGGCTGCGGCCAACCCGCGGTGCCGCGTTGGACAGGCTGCCGCTCTCGACGACAGCGACAAAGGTTTTCAACAGGTTGAGGTCAAGCGGAGCGGCCATGGTGCTATCAGCATATCGAATAGGTTGCTCCAAATCTATTCGCTTGTTTGAAAGCTGTATTGCTGGCCAGATGGGGCTCGCGCGCTTGAGGAAACGTCGATGAAGGACCTGTCAGCTTCTCGTTTTCCGGCCGCGAGCCTCGCCTTTGCGATGACGATCGCCGGCACGGTCGGTGCCTTCGTCACAGAATCGGGATTGCATCCCGTCACCGTCGTCTTCTGGCGCTGCGTGTTCGGCGCCGCGTTCCTCGGCGCTTGGTGCCTTCTGCGTGGCTATCTGCCGGACCGCACCCTGTCCCTGTCCCGCCTTGCGCTGGCAGCGCTTGCCGGGGCCTGCATGGTGCTGAGCTGGACGGCCTTCTTCGCCGGCTTCGCCATGACGTCGATCGCCACGACGACGATCGTCTATCACGTCCAACCCTTCTTCGTGGTCATCATCGGGGTGGTCTTCCTGAAGGAGCGTATCTCGCTCGACCAGATGCTGTGGATGCTCGGCGCGTTCCTTGGCGTGGTGCTGGCCAGCGGGCTGGTGGTTTCCCATGCGCAAGCCAGCACGTCATGGGCGCTGGGCATCGCACTGACACTGGTCGCCGCGCTGCTCTATGCGGTGGCGACGATCCTGGCCAAGGGTCTGGGCCAGCAGCGCGCAGAGGTCACCGTGCTTTGCCAGACGATCGTCGGAATTGTCATGCTCGCGCCCTTCGCCGGGATCGGCCAGCATGTTCCCGCGCATTCATGGGGCTGGCTGGTCAGCATTGGCGTGCTGCACACCGGTATAGCCTATGTGCTGATGAACTCAGCCTTTCCGCGCCTGACGACGCCGGTGATAGGCATCATCACCTTTATCTATCCGGTCGTTGCCATCATCATCGACTGGGCGATCTACGGGCATCCGCTTGGGCCGGCACAGGCCGCCGGCATGGTACTGATCGCAGTGGCGACGCTCGGTGTCCGGTTGGGCTGGCGGTTTCCGCGACGGCGTGTCTCGCCAGCCTGACGCGGATCACAGGGAAGCGTGTTCAGGGTTCCATGAAGCCGATGAAATCGTCGGGCGCGGCGCGTCCCATTTCTTCCTCCCAGTGGCGGCGGCAGAGCGAGACATAGACGTCCTTGCCGATCGCCACCTGGTCGCCCTGGCGCGCAACCTTGCCGTCGGCGCCGAGACGCACGACCATCGTCGCCTTGCGGCCGCAGCGGCAGATGGTGCGCACCTCGCGCAGGTCGTCGGCGATCGCCAGCAGCGCACGCGAGCCGGAAAACAGCTTGCCCTGGAAATCGGTGCGCAGGCCGTAGCACATCACCGGAATGTTCAGCCGGTCGGCTATGCGGGCCAATTGCCAGACCTGCTCCTCCTCGAGGAACTGCGCCTCGTCGACGAAAACGCAATGCACCGTCGTGTGGTCGTGATGCTCGGCGACGCGGGCGAACAGGTCGTCGCCATCGCGAAACATCTCGGCTTCCGTCTCCAGCCCGATGCGCGACGAGATCAGGCCACTGTCGCCCTTGCGGTAGTGGCCGGCGACGAACAGCATCGTGGTCATGCCGCGCTCGCGATAATTGTACGATGCCTGCAGCAACATCGTCGTCTTGCCCGCATTCATCGTTGCGTAGTTGAAGTAGAGTTTGGCCATGCCGCCCTTTAAGGTCTGTTTAGATTCAGGTGATGCCGGCCTGCAAATGGCGGCTCCCTGCGCTTCCGGTGCTCACATACCCAAACGTATGCTCCGCTCCGGTTCTCGGGCACCACCATTTTCGTCTCGGCCTGACCTGAATCTAAACAGACCTTAAGCCGAGTTGCCTCGGTGCGGGGAGGGGCCGCCGCGGCATTCCCCTGAAAAAGCCGGCTCGCTTCCGAAAAAGATGCCAAGCCTCTCAAAAAAACACTTGGCACGATAAAAGCGTCAACCGTGTCGCTGATTGGCCAGTCCGCGCCGTTGATCGTGATTGCCTTGACGCTTGAATCCAAAACAGAATGGTGTTTGGCTGACGAAACAAGGCGGGCAGAGAAACCGTAACTACGCTTCGCCAAAGAATCACAATGGGAGACTGTCTATGTCGCGTATGAATTCCTTCGTCGCCGGCCTCGGGCTGGCGGCTCTGTTGTCCACGAGCGCCGCCTTCGCCGGTGACGCCGAAAGCTGCAAGACCGTGCGTCTTTCCGATGTCGGCTGGACCGACATCCAGGCCACCACCGGGGTTGCCTCGGTGCTGCTCACCGCGCTCGGCTACGAGCCGAAGGTGATCCAGCTGTCGGTGCCGGTGACCATGGCTTCGCTCAAGAACAAGGACCTCGACGTCTTCCTCGGCAACTGGATGCCGTCGATGACCAACGACATCAAGGACTACACCGCCGATGGTTCGGTCGAGACCATCAGCACGAACCTGACCGGTGCCGGCTACGGCATCGTCGTGCCGACCTATGTCGCGGACGCCGGCGTCAAGTCGCTGACCGACCTTGGCAAGTTCAAGGACAAGTTCAACGGCAAGATCTACGGCATCGAGGCCGGCAATGACGGCAACCGCATCATCCTCGACATGATCAAGAACCCGAAGGACAATCTCGACGGCTTCGAGCTGGTCGAGTCCTCGGAGGCCGGCATGCTGACCCAGGCCGAGCAGTCGATGAAGAACAATGAGTGGATCGCCTTCCTCGGCTGGACGCCGCATCCGGTGATGGGCGCCATGAAGATCACCTATCTGGACGGCATGGGCGACAGCGGCTTCGGCGCCGCCACCGTATTCACCAATGTGCGCAAGGGCTACACCACCGAATGCCCGAATGCCGGCAAGTTCATCGCCAACCTCAAGTTCAATCTGGACATGGAAGGCCAGATGATGGACGCGATCCTCAAGGGCGGCGACGCCCAGACGGTCGCCACCGACTGGCTGAAGAAGAATCCCGACGCGATTGCGCCCTGGATCGCCGGCGTGACCACCTTCGACGGCGGCGATGCGGCAGCGGCGATCAAGACCGCCCTCGGAAGCTGAGCCGACTTTGCATCCGGCATGACCGGATGAAGATGGGCAGCCGTTTAACAAAGGGCTGCCCTTTTTCACATCCTGTGACAAGATGACGTTGCGACAGCACGGGGCCGAAAGCAGAGCTCCGGTGGAGAGGGGTGAGATGGATCCGATTTCCAAATTCATGGTCGATCACAAGATCCCGATCGGGGCCTGGGGAAAGTCCTTTTTCGGTTTCCTGACCGACAATTTCGACACCATCTTCAGAGCCTTTTCCAACGGCCTGAATTTCATCCTCGACGGGCTGGTCGACATCCTGCTGATGGTGCCGCCGGTGCTGCTGGCGCTGGTCATCGCTGTCATCGCCTGGCTGCTGCAGCGCTCGCGGCCGCTCGCCATCGGCGTCTTCCTTGGCCTGATCTTCATCATCAACCAGAACCTGTGGAAGCAGACGGTGCAGACGCTGGTGCTGGTCGTCGCCGCCGCCGCCATGGCCATGGCCATCGGCGTGCCGCTCGGCATCTGGGCGGCGCACAAGCCAAAGGTCTACCGCGTCATGCTGCCGGTGCTCGATCTGATGCAGACGCTGCCGACCTTCGTCTACCTGATCCCGGTGTTGACCCTGTTCGGTCTCGGTAACGCGCCCGGCCTCATCGTCACCATCATCTTCGTCATCCCGACCGCGGTCCGGCTCACGCATCTGGGCGTCGTCTCGGTGCCGAAGTCGATCATCGAGGCCGGCGAGGCGTTCGGCGCGACCAAAAGGCAGCTTCTGTGGAAGGTGGAACTGCCCTCGGCGCTGCCCACCATCATGGCGGGATTGACGCAGTCGATCATGCTGTCGCTGTCGATGGTGGTGTTCGCGGCCCTGATCGGCGCCGGCGGCCTGGGCACCGAAATCAACCGCGCGCTCGGCTCGCGTCGCATCGACCTCGGGCTTGAAGCGGGCCTGGCGATCGTCGTGCTCGCCATCGTGCTCGACCGAATGACCCGCATTGGCGTTGGAGGCAAGAAATGACCGTCGCCGTCGATTTCAAGAACGTCGATATCGTCTTCGGCGCCGACCAGGCCGGTTCGCTGGCGATGATCGACAAGGGCGCCACGCGCGCCGAAATCCTCGAAAAGACCGGCAATGTGCTGGGCTGCGCCGACGCCAGCTTGACGGTGCATGAGGGCGAAATCTCGGTGCTGATGGGCCTGTCGGGCTCCGGCAAGTCGACGCTGCTCAGGGCCGTCAACCGGCTCAACGTGGTGTCGCGCGGCCAGGTTCTGGTCAAGGACGGCGACAAGATTGTCGACGTGGTCACCTGCGACGAGCCGACCTTGCGGCGCCTACGCCAGAAGCAGGTGGCGATGGTCTTCCAGCAGTTCGGCCTGCTGCCATGGCGCACGGTCGAGGAAAATGTCGGGCTTGGCCTCGAACTTGCCGGCGTGCCGGAAGCCGAGCGCAAGGAACGCGTGCACAAGCAGCTCAAGCTGGTCAATCTCGACCAGTGGTCGAAGAAATACGCGCATGAACTGTCGGGCGGCATGCAGCAGCGCGTCGGTCTCGCCCGCGCCTTCGCCACCGAGGCGCCGATCCTGCTGATGGACGAGCCGTTCTCGGCGCTCGACCCGCTGATCCGCACCAAGCTGCAGGACGAATTGCTGCAGCTGCAGGCCGAGTTGAAGAAGACCATCATCTTCGTCAGCCATGACCTCGAGGAGGCGCTGAAGATCGGCAGCCACATCACCATCATGGAGGGCGGGCGTATCGTCCAGACAGGCGCGCCGGAGGACATCGTGCTGCGGCCCGCCAACGACTATGTCCGCGACTTCATCGCCAATGTGAACCCGCTCTCGGTGCTTACCGCCTGGAACGTGATGCGCGACCGCCGCGACCTCGAAGAAGGCAAGGACGGCTGGGTGTGGCTCGACCGGCGCAAGACGACGCGCTTCAAGATCGACGAGCACGGGCTGGTGGCGGCGGCCGAGCGCGACGGCAAGCCGGCGGTGTGGGTATCTTGCGCCGATGTCGAGACCCAGTCGGAGGAAGCGGCGCAAGTCTTCTGGGCCACCCCCGGCACGTCGCTGAAAACCGTGATGCTGGCCATGCACCGCTCGCAGACCGCACCGGTAGCGCTGTTCGACGACCAGTCCCGCTTCGTCGGCGCCATTGGTATCAGGGATGTGCTGAGCGCGGTGTTGCGCCGGTAGACGCCCCGCAATCTCCTGTTTGACGCAATTCCCGCGTCAGGCCGCCAGCGGCAGGCGCAGCTCCGTCAGCAATCCACCGTCCGGATGGTTGGACAGGCGGATCTCGCCGCCGGCGGCGCGCGCGATGTTGCGGGCGATGGTGAGGCCCAGCCCAAGGCCGCCGGTCTGGCGGTTGCGGGACTGTTCGAGGCGAACGAAAGAGCCGAACACGGCATCGATCTGGGCCTGCGGTATACCAGGTCCTTCGTCGCGGATGGTCAGCGTGATCGTGCCGTCCGAGCGGTGCAAGCTGAGATGCGCCTTCTTGCCGTAGGTGACGGCGTTCTGCACCAGATTGGTTACACAGCGCCTGAGCGCGACAGGGCGCGCGATGCAGATCAGGCCGCGCGAACGGGTGTCGTCATTGTCGAACGAGACCTCCGGGTAGGGGTCGGCGATCGATTCCACGAGCGACCAGAAGTCGATGCGCTCGGTCTTTTCCTCGTTCACCTCGAAGGTGGCGAAGTCGATCACCGAACTGGCGATGCTCTCGACATCGGCAAGATCATGCGCCAGCGCCTCGCGAACCGCCGATTTGCGCAACAATTCTAGCCGCAGCCGCATGCGCGTCATCGGCGTGCGCAGGTCGTGCGCCAGTGCGGCGGCAAGATGCTCGCGGTCCTCGACATATTCGCGCAGCCTGGCCTGCATGGCGTTGATTGCTCTCGCGGCAGCCTGAACCTCGCGGCTGCCGCTTTCGGCGATCGGCGGGCTCTTCAGGTCCTTGCCGATCCTGTTCACGGCGGTTTCCATCATCCGGTAGGGCGCGGTCAGCCGGCGCAGCGACCAGATCGACATGATCACCACCAGCCCGGCGATAAGCGCATAGAGCGGCAGGCTGTCGAAGCTCAGGATCGGGCCAATCGGCGTGATCGGCTCGGTGAAGTTCAGCCACTGGCCGTCGGCGAAGCGCAAGGAGGCCGTCAGCTTGTCGCTCTGGGCGAAATCGGCGGCGAGCACCAGAAGGTCGCGCTCCACCTGGCCGATATCGGGGCCGGATGCGGTGCCGCTGGCGTCGTCGGCCTCGCGCGTCGCCGGATCGCGTCGCACGCGCGCGTCGGTGACGCCGAACTTCGACAGCCGGCCGACGAGAATGTCCTCGAGTTCGGCCAGCTCGTCGTCGCCGGCGATCGAGGAGGTGACGGCGGGCGTGTCAGAGACGGTAAGGGCGTAAGTCGAGTTGAACAGGCCTGCCGCGGTTGCCTTGCGCTCCTCGGGCGTGGCGCCGCTCATCAGCTGCACCAGCGAGAAGGCGCGGTCGTTGAGGCGGTAGAGGTCGACCACGTCGTTGGCGGCGGCGCGGTCGCGCGACACGATATAGAGGGTCGCAACCTGACTGATCAGAAGGCCGGCAATGACAATAAGCAGCACCCAGGCAGGCAAGGTCCGCGGCAGGAGACGTCTCATTCGGAGGTCGTCTCGGGCAGGAACTGGTAGCCGCCGCTGCGCACCGTCAGGATCAGCTTGGGCGTTTTGGGGTCATCTTCCATCTTGCGCCGCAGCCGGCTGACGAGGATGTCGATGCTGCGGTCGAAGGAATAGTCGCTGTCGCCACCGGACAGCTCGATGAGCTGGTCGCGGGTCAGCACGCGCTGGGCGCTCTTGACGAAGGTCTGCAGCAGGTTGAATTCGGCCATGGTCAGCTCGACCCTGACATCGTCGGGCGCGGTCAGCCGTCGCCGCGAACAGTCCATCGTCCAGCCGGCGAAACGGTAGATCTGCTTGGTCGCGGCGCGTTTCGGCTCGGCGGCGCCATTGCGCCGCAGCACGGCACGGATCCGGGCCAGGAGTTCGCGCGGATCGAAGGGCTTGGGCACATAGTCGTCGGCGCCCATCTCCAGGCCGACCACGCGGTCGGTGGTCTCGGTCACGGCGGTCAGCATGATGATCGGCGTCGTGTACTGAGCGCGCAGGTCGCGGCACAATTCCAGCCCGCTCTTGCCGGGCAGCATCACGTCGAGCACGATGAGGTCCACCTGCGAGCGGCGCAGGATGGTCTCCATCTCGGTGCCGTCGGCGGCAACCGAAGTGTGCAGGCCCCGCTTCTGGAAGAACTCCTGAAGCAGGTCGCGGATGCCCTTGTCGTCGTCGACGATCAGTATGTGTGCGTCGGATTTCACGAGGTACCCTGTCCCGGTTGCCGGCCAAGCCATTCCTGGCAGGTGAGCCACACGATAGAATTCGGGCCATATGTTGGCCAGTGCCTTGGATTTCAAGGGAGAACGAATTCCGCCTTCTCCACATGGAAAGCGGTGGGGTCCCGGCAGACACAATCCAGAAACAAAATTCTACAATCGGGAAAAACTCCTGAAAAGGTAAGGCGGCATAACGGTGCCGTGGCGGTCAGGTTATCGGCTGCGACGCTAATCTCCGGGTTTACGGAAAAACCGATGCCAAGGTTGTCGATCAGTTTGTTGGGTGCGTTGCTGGGTCTTGGCCTGGTCACTGCCGCTGTTGGACAATCGGACGCAAAGGCGCCGCTCACCCGGAGCGAACGGTGCGCCAATCTCAGCCACCAATTTGATGAAGCCCTCGAAACCCACGCCACGGCAACGCAGGTCACCGCGGCAAAGGCACTTCAGAGAAAGGGCAACCGGTACTGCGCCGCCAAGAAACAGGCACAGGGCATCCGGATGCTCGCCAATGCTCTGAAGCTGCTTGGAGTGGCACCGAACGACCCGGTCCAGTGACACTCAGAATCGACCCGCATAAAAAGGAAATGAAGCCATGAAAAAGTCCATCCTGTCCGCCACCGGTCTCGCCGTTGCCCTGGCTTTCGCGATGCCCGCTCTCGGCAACGCCGCTGCCACCACGACCGCTGCTCCGGCTGCCTCGACCACGACGACCACCACCGCTCCGGCTGCTGACGCCACCGCCAAGCCCCCGGTGAAGAAGGTCGTCAAGAAGGTCAAGCACAAGAAGGCTCCTGCCAAGAAGACCGTGAAGAAGGCCAAGGACAAGGCTGCTCCGAAGGCCTGATCCGGGTCCGACGACACTTTCCTATCAAGGCCGCTCCAGCCGCACTGGCTGGGGCGGCCTTCTGTCAGGCACCCGATCGAGCGGCTGAGCACCGGCGGCCCACAGCCAGCAATCTCGATCTGACTTAACCCGTTTTCAACGCCGGCCGTGTAGGACAATCCGCATGAAGAAGCGGCTTTCGTCCATTTTGCGTTCAATGGTGATTGGCGGCCTGGTTGCCACCGGTGTCGCCAGGGCGCTGATTCTGCTCACCGCGAGCCCCGTGCCCGATCCTGCCAGTGGCCGCACCGAGCCCTCGCTGTTCGCGCCGATAATCTCCAGCAACTGGGACTACATCACACCTGTCCAGGCGTGGCTGCTGATCGTGCTTCTTGCCGTGACGCTGGTCTGCGTTGCCGGATGGCCGATCGCGGCCTGGATGGAACGCCGGGCGGACGCTGGCGCAAACCGCCGCGTCTTCGGCCGCCAGGGCCGTTGAACCGCGGTCGACGATCTCCCACATGATTGTGAATGACCGGGCCCGCCCGCCGGCGGTCCCGCACGCCAATCAAAATGGACGATCGCTGCCGCCCGTGGCAAAATACGCGGCGAAGCCAGATCGCGAGACTGTCGGTTCCGATGCCAGAGATCACCACAAAACCGCGCGTCCAGGTCAAGCCGCAAACCGAACGGCCAAAGCTCTACAAGGTCATCCTCATCAATGACGATTTCACACCGCGCGAATTCGTGGTGACGGTGCTGAAGGGCGAATTCAAGCTCAGCGAAGACCAGGCGCACCGAATCATGATCACCGCGCACCGGCGCGGTGTCTGCGTGGTCGCGGTGTTTACCAAGGATGTCGCCGAGACCAAGGCGACGCGGGCCACCGATGCAGGCAAGGCCAAGGGCTATCCCCTGATGTTCACGACGGAGCCGGAGGAGTAGAGGAGGGTTCTTCCCTTCTCCCCTTGTGGGGTGAGAAGCGGTCCGCGCAGCGGACGAAAAGCCAATTGCTTGGCTTTTCGAGTTTCGAACGCCCTGAGCCTGCGAAGGGCCAGGTGGTGGCCGATCCACCTGCCGGGTCCCCGCTGCTTCGCAGCGTCCCGGCGTTCGCCGGGCTTTCATCGTGCCACTGGCACGATGAATTCGCTTCGCGAACCGGCTGCTCACCCCACAAGGGGAGAAGGCAAGAGGCTCTACCGTCCCTCGCGGTACCACATCGAGCCCATCGCCAGGAGCAGCAGGCCGAGGCCGAGGAAGCCGCCGAACAGGGGCACGCGCGAGACGGCCTTCAGGACGCTATCGTCGGTGGTGCGCAGGCCGATCCAGTCGCTGCCGGAGGCATCGCCGGCCGAGCGCACCGGCACGATGGAAGGTAGGGTCACGCCGTCGCCGGGGGCCGTGGACGAGGCCAGCCGGCGCACGCTGCCGCCAGTGGCTTCAGCCGGCGCCTTCAGCCGGTCCTCGGTGGAGATGACGTCAGCGAATTCCGGGGCGTTGACCGGTCCGACATGGGCAAGCGCGGTGAGATCGCCATTGGCGACCTGGAACAGGCCGATCTCATTGGTCTGAACGCTGCCCAGGAAGACACCGGGCTCGGATTTGTCGAGCTTGACGGTCACGGTCTTGCCGGAGGGCGTGATGATCTGCGCGGGGCCGGGATCGTCGGCCATCGTCTGGCGGCGGATCTCCAGCACCATGCCGCGTCCCTCGGCGGTCAGCCGCTCTTCCTCGAGCTCCGGTTCCTTCATCAGCCAGTGGGCGATGCGCCGGTAGAGCTGGACATGCGGGCCGCCGCCCTCGAAGCCGCGCGCCCACAGCCAGCCCTGGTCGGACAACAGCATGCCGACGCGGCCTTCGCCCTTGCGGTCGAGCAGGAGCAGGGGCCGGTTGTCGGCGCCCTTCATCACCACTTCGCCTTGCGGATTCTGTACGCCGATGGTGCGGAACCAGCGGCTCCAATGCGGCGGCTCGGTGGCCGAACCGTCGAGGCCGCGCGTCACCGGATGACGCTGGCCAAGGTCGGTCAGGCGCGGATAGAACGCTTTTTCGACCACCTCGCCGGTCGGCATGGCGGGCAGGGCCGACATCAGCGGGGTGCGCGCGATCGAAGCCTCGCCGGCATATTCGGGGCCGGCGGCGATCAACAGGGCGCCGCCCTTTTCGACATATTCGGAGATGTAGTCGTAATAGAGGATCGGCAGCACGTCGCGGTGCTGGTAGCGGTCGAAGATGATGAGGTCGAAATCCTTGATCTTCTCGACAAACAGCTCGCGGGTCGGGAAGGCGATTAGCGACAATTCGTTGATCGGCGTACCGTCCTGCTTCTCCGGCGGCCGCAGAATGGTGAAGTGGACGAGATCGACAGAGGCGTCGGATTTCAACAGGTTGCGCCAGGTGCGCTCGCCGGCATGCGGCTCGCCGGAAACCAGCAGCACGCGCAAATTCTCGCGGATGCCGTCGACCAGCGCGATGGCGCGGTTGTTGGTGTCGGTGAGTTCGCCCGGTTCGCGGTCGATGGCGAGTTCGATGATGTTGCGGCCGGCGCCCGGAATGGTCACCTGGAGCGGCATGGTCTGGCCGACAGTGGCATGCTCGACGGCGACCTGCTCGCCATTGACGGAAACGCGCACATCGACCGGGCCGGCCTCGTTTTCCGTCGAGATGACGCGGTAGGTCATGTCGAGCGGCTTGCCGACAAGGCCGAAGCGCGGCGCGTTCTCGAAGCGGATGCGGCGGTCCTTTTCGTGGTCGTTGCCGGTGATCAGCGCGTGCAGCGGGGCGTTGAAGTCGGGCGCGCCCGAAGGCGCGTCATGCACCTCGCCATCGGTGATCATGATGGCGCCGCCGATGCGCGAGGGCGGCACGTCGCGGAAGGCGCCTTCCAGCGCACCGAACAGCCGGGTTTCGGTGCGCTCCTCGGCGGCATCGGACTTGCCGGCCTCGACGACGCGGACGTCGAACTGCTTGAAGCGGCCAAGACGTTGCTGCAGCCCGGCCAGCGCCTCATCGGTCTGCCTGGTGCGGTCGCCGATGTCCTGGCTCTGGCTGCGGTCGACGATCAGCGCAACGACGCTCTTCAGCGGCTCGCGCTCCTCATTGAGGAAAACCGGGTTGAACAAAGCGGCAGCCAGCGCCATCAGGGCGACGAAGCGCAGGACGCCGCCGCGCTGGCGAAACCACAGGCCGACGAGCGCAAGCAGTGCCAGAGGCACCAGCACCAAGGCGAGCAGCGGCCAGGAGATCAGCGGTTCGAGGGAGATGGACCAGTTCATCCGCTATTGCCCCAATCGTTCGAGCAATATGGGCACATGCACCTGGTCGGATTTGTAGTTGCCGGTCAGCATGTACATCATGATGTTGACGCCGGCGCGCAGCGCGTAGATGCGCTGCATCGGATCGGCCGGCACGGTCGGCAGCAGAGGGTCGCCGTTCTCGTCGACCGCCCAGGCGCCGGCGAAATCATTGGCGGTGATCATGATCGGCGAGACGCCGTCGCCGGTGCGCACCGGCCGGTTATCGGCGTTGCTGGCGTCGAGCGATGCCTCGACCCAGAGCGGGCTGCCGGCGAAACGGCCGGGAAATTCGGGCAGGATGAAGAAGGACTTGGTCAGCACGTGGTCCGACGGCACCGGCTCCAGCGGCGGCACGTTGAGGTTGCCGAGGATGTCGCGCAGCCGCTCGGTCGCCGGGCTGGTGGAATCGGCGCCGATGCCGTTGGCGAACTGGTCGCGCGTGTCGAACAGCACCGTGCCACCTTGCTGCATATAGGCATCGATGCGGGCGATCGCGGCCTGGCTCGGCATTGGTGCCGCCGGATCGATCGGCCAGTAGATCAGCGGATAGAAGGATAGCTCGTCCTTCGAAATATCGACGCCGGCCGGCGCGCCCGGTTCGAGCGCGGTCTTCTCGATCAGGAAGCGCGTCAGGCCCTCAAGCCCGGCGCGGCTGATCGAATCGACGCCCGGCACGCCAGTCAGCACATAGGCGATGCGGGTCTTGGAGATCGCCGCGATCGCTGCCTCGTCGCCCGGCTTGGCATCGTCGGCGCGGGCGTAGTCGGCATGGCCGAACAGCGTGCCAAGGGCAATCAGGACTGCCGTGGTGGTGGCCACGGCGCCGGCACGGCGCGGCCGGCGTGAAAACAGGCCGCCCATCCAGAATACCGCCAGCGTGTCGAGCAGCATCAGCACCAGTGCGGCTGCGACCAGCGCGCCTTTCAGGTTGCGGGATTCGTCGAAAGCATACTGGATCGTGGTGACCGGAACGGCGACTTGCGGGCGCGCCAATGGCTCGAACGTGGTTGCGGCATCAAGCAGATTGTGGGCGAAGACGCCGGTCTCGGAACCATAGAGGCCAGGCGGGTTCTCGAAGGTGACCGGCAGCGGGCCGGCTCCCGGCACCAGCGGCCGGGCATCCGGCGTCGGCGGCACCAGTGAGCCGTCGGCCGCGATCATGCGGTAGGGGGCCAGCGAGGTGGCGGCGGCTTCGGCATTGGCGATCGCCGCGCCCTGGTTGCGCGACAGCTGGACGATGCGGCGCAGCATCTCGACGAAGCTGCCCGAGATCGGCAGGTTCGACCATGTCGCCTCGGGCGTGACGTGGAACAGCACCAGCGTGCCCTTGCCTTTCTTCAGCCCGGTGACCAGCGGCGTGCCATCGGCGAGCGCCGCCCAGGTGCGCTCGACGATGTCGGGTGTCGGCTCGGCCAGCACCTGCCTGCTCACGGTGACCTCGGTGGGCGGCGCCAGATCGGCGAAGGGGCC
Source organism: Mesorhizobium sp. GW821-FHT04C10 (assembly GCF_059420305.1). NCBI lineage: Bacteria > Pseudomonadati > Pseudomonadota > Alphaproteobacteria > Hyphomicrobiales > Phyllobacteriaceae > Mesorhizobium > Mesorhizobium sp. GW821-FHT04C10. Next base: position 2,523,100 of record NZ_JBWKTL010000001.1, read on the forward strand.
GGCCTTGGGGAATTCGGTGACCGGCTGCGGCGACGTCCATGACAGCGCGCCGCCGAGCGAACGCTCGCCGATGCGCAGGCGAACCGGCAGCAAATCGTCGTCATTGCCGGCGGCCGCCAGCCGCGAGCCGGCGAAACGCACGAGCGTACCGCCATTGTCGACCCAGTCGACCAGCCTTTGCCGGACCTGTGCGGGAATGGTGCCGATGTCGGCCATGATGATCATCGCCGGCTTCTGGTCGAGGATCTGCGGAATGGCGTCGGCGAGATCGGCACTGGAGGGTTCGACCAGGTCGGCGAAAGGCTGCAGCGCGCGCCTGATGTAGTAGAGCGGCGACAGAAGCGGCTGCGCCTGGTCTGCCTCGGCCTGCGACAGCAGCCCGACACGGCGGCGCTTGGAGCTTTCGTCGAGCACGCGCACCGCGCCCGCCTGGCGCTCGCCGTCGAGCGCGATCGAGGCGAAGTCATTGCGCAGCTCGAACGGCACCGCCATGGTGCCGGTGGCGGTGGCTTCGCCGGGCGCGAAGGTCAGCGTCGCATCGGCGATGCGGCGGCCCTTGTCGTCGAAGGCGCCGGCGGTGACCTGCGCGGGGGCCGGGTCGCCCGGGGCGCGGATGGCGGTGAGGGCAAAGCCGTCGACCTGGTTGTCGGCGGCGGTCAGGCCGGTCAGCGAAAGCCGGTCGGCGGTTGCCCAGACGATGCGGGCGGCATTTTTCGACAACAGCGTGTTGAAGGCGGCCTCGTCGCCCTTGGCCGCCAGGCCGTCGGCGAGCACGGCGACGCTGGCGCCGGGCAGGCCCTCCAGAACGCCGGCGACGCGGGCATAGACGGCGGGCCGATCGGTCGGGATTGGCCGCGGCTTGGCGGCGCGCAGGCGGTCGAGTGCGGCGGCGGCATCGAAGGGGCCGATCTCCGCATTGGCCTTTTCGGCGGTGAAGGCGATGATGACCGGCACGCCGTTCGAGCCGGCGTCGGCGATCAGCCGTTCGGCGGTGGCGACGCGCTTGTTCCAGTCGGCGGCACTGGCCCAGTCATTGTCGATGACCAGCGCAAGGGCTGCACCCTCGGCCGGCAACTTCTCGCGCGGGTTGAAGACCGGTTCGGCCAATGCCGCGACGATGAGCGCGGCCATCAGCAGCCTGAGCAACGTCAGCCACCATGGGCTCTGCTGCGGCGTCTCCTCGCGCTTCAGCACCCGCGCCAGGATCTTCAGCGGCGGGAAGATCTCGCTCTGCGGCTTGGGCGGCGTCAGCCTGAGCAGCCACCATATCACCGGCAATGCTAGCAGGCCCCACAGCACCATCGGAGCGCCAAAGGAGAGCGGCAGCCAACTCATGCGACAGCCTTCCCCGGCTGACCACTGCCTGCGTTCAGCCCGGTAAAGGAGCCATCGGCGGTCATCGCCATGTGCAGGCGCACCAGTGCGTCGGACGCCAGCCGATCGGTGTGGTTGACGGTGAAACTCCAGCCGAGCCGCTTGCACCAGCCGGCCAATTCCGCGCGGCGGGCGGTGTAGAGCAGGCGATACTCGTCGCCGAGCATTTCGGCACGCCCGGCGGTCAGTTTTTCGCCGGTCTCGGGATCGGTGAACTCGGTGCGGCCGGCATAGGGGAAGGTTTCCTCGGCCGGGTCGGCGACCTCGATCAGATGCGCGCGCACGCCGTGGCGGGCAAGCACGTCGAGCCATTCCATCGTCTCTTCGACCGGATCGAGGAAGTCGCTGGCGATGACGATGTCGCAGAACCGCCTGATGTCCGACAGATCAGGCTTGGCCGGCAGGTCGCCGGCATGCATCAACTGGGCGGCTATGCGCTCGGCGCCGTTGCGGGCCGTGAATGGATCGGTCAGTCCCGGCCAGGCGATGCGCTCGCCGCTGCGCGACAACAACTCGGCCATGGCCAGCGCCAGCACCAACGCGCGCGACTGCTTGGAAACGCTGGCACCGGTCGACTTGTAGAGCATGGACGGCGAGGGATCTGCCCACAGCCACACCGTATGGGCGGCTTCCCATTCGCGGTCGCGCACATAGGTGTGGTCGTCGCGCGCCGAGCGGCGCCAGTCGATGCGCGAGGAATCGCCCTCGACATAGGGCCGGAACTGCCAGAAATTCTCGCCGATGCCGCGCTTGCGGCGGCCATGCCAGCCGGCGATCACGGTGTTGACGATGCGGCGCGCCTCGACCAGCAGGTCGGGCACAAGCGAAGCCCGCAACCGGCCACGGGCGAGCGCGTCGCGCGTCGCTGCCGGAGCCTGGACCTCGCCGATACGCGTCATCAAATCCCTTTCACAAGCTTCGCCACGACATCGCGCACGCTGGTGCCCTCGGCGCGGGCGGCGAAGGTCAGTGCCATACGATGCTGCAGCACCGGCTCGGCCAGGGCTCGCACATCGTCGATCGAAGGCGCCAGCCGCCCATCGTAGAGCGCGCGGGCGCGCGTGCACAACATCAGTGCCTGGCTGGCGCGCGGGCCGGGGCCCCAGGCGACATGCTTGTCGGTCTCGGCATTGCCCTGGCCCGGACGCGCCGAGCGCACCAGGGTCAGGATCGCCTCGACGACGCTTTCGGGCACCGGCATGCGGCGGATCAGCGTCTGGATCTCCTTCAGCCGTGCCGGCTGCAGCACGTTCTGGGCCTTCGCGTCCTCGATGCCGGTGGTTTCCAGGAGGATGCGGCGTTCAGCCTCGATTTCGGGATAGAGGATGTCGACCTGCATCAGGAAGCGGTCGAGCTGGGCTTCGGGCAGCGGATAGGTGCCTTCCTGCTCCAGCGGATTCTGCGTCGCCAGCACGTGAAAGGGCGCGGGCAGATCGTAGCGGGCGCCGGCGATGGTGACGTGATATTCCTGCATGGCCTGCAGCAGCGCCGACTGCGTGCGTGGCGAGGCGCGGTTGATCTCGTCGGCCATCAGCAACTGGGCGAAGATCGGCCCTGAGATGAAGCGGAAGGAGCGCTTGCCGGTCTCGTCCTGCTCCATCACCTCGGAGCCGAGAATGTCCGATGGCATCAGGTCGGGCGTGAACTGGATGCGGCGCGAATCGAGGCCGAGCACGACGCCCAGCGTCTCGACCAGCTTGGTCTTGGCAAGGCCCGGCACGCCGACCAGCAGCGCGTGGCCGCCGGCCAGCAGCGCCACCAGAGTGCGCTCGACGACGTTCTCCTGGCCGAAGATCACCCGGCCGACCCCGTCGCGGATCCTGGAAATGTCAGCCAGCGCCTTCTCGGCCTCAGCGATCATGTCCGTTTCGCTGATCGGGCTTTCCTTGACCATCACGCTCATGTCGTATCGATCCCTTTGGTTGGAAATACCGGCCCGCACCATATCATAGGTTGCCGCGATTCGGCCTCGCGTAGCGCCTATGGTCGAACTTAAATCGCAGACTTAGGCTGACAAGCGGAACAACAGTGACTATTTCGTGACGATGACGGAACACGACGAACATCGCCAACAAAGCCTTACGCAGGCAACCGAGGCACGCGGCCTGGAGGCGCTGATCTCGCGCGCGGCGCGGGCCGGCAAGGGCGCGGCCCCCGTCGAACGCTGGAATCCCGACTTTTGCGGCGATCTCGACATGGAGATCAAGGCCGACGGCACCTGGTTTTACCTGGGAACGCCGATCGGCCGCATGCCGCTGGTGCAGCTTTTCTCCTCGGTGCTGCGCAAGGACGCGGACGGCAGGACCTATCTGGTGACGCCGGTGGAGAAAGTCGGCATCCGGGTGGCCGACGCGCCGTTCATCGCCGTCGAACTGGATGTTTCGGGCAGCGGCGAGGAACAGATCATCACCTTCCGCACCAATGTCGGCGACGTGGTCGAGGCCGGACCGGAGCGGCCGCTGCGCTTCGTCGACGAGAACGAGACCGGCGGCCTGAAGCCCTATGTGCTGGTACGCGGCCGGCTGGAAGCGCTGGTGGCACGGCCTGTCATGTACGAACTGGTCGGGCATGGCGAGGAGATCGAGGTCGGCGGCGAGACCATGTTCGCGGTCCGCTCGAAGGGTGCCGTGTTTCCAATCATGCCGGCTGGCCAGCTGAAGCGGCTGAGCGCATGATGGACCAGGTGTCACCGGCGCCGTTTTCATCGGCGGATTTCCGCGCGCGCTTTGCAGCGCAGCCGCAAGCGCATGCCGGTGACGACTATGGCGACCATCGCTTCAATCCTGGCCATCCGCGCCTCAGCCAGGGCAAGGCGCTGCGCAATGCGGCGGTGCTGATCCCGGTGGTCGATCATGATGGTGAGGCCACGGTTCTCCTGACCAAACGGGCCGAAAAGCTGCGCAGCCATTCGGGACAGGTGGCCTTTCCCGGCGGCACCATCGACCCGACCGACGCAAGCCCGGAAGCGGCGGCGCTGCGCGAGACCTTCGAGGAGATCGGGCTTGGCCGGGACCGCATCGAGATCATCGGCCGCATGCCGGACTATGTCGCCGGCAGCGGCTACAGGATCGCGCCGGTGCTCGGCATCGTCCGGCCCGGTTTCCAGCTGACCTTGAACGCCGACGAGGTCGATGCCGCCTTCGAAGTGCCGTTGCACTTCCTGATGGACCCGTTGAACCACAAGCGCGACAGCCGCATGTGGAACGATCTCGAATGGTTCTTCTATGACATGCCCTATGGCGACCGGCGCATCTGGGGCGTCACCGCCGGCATCATCCGTACGCTCTATGAAAGGCTTTATGCGTGAGTGTTTCGATCGCGGGCAGGGCCGACTGGCTCACCGACAAGCATTTGCAGCGCCTGCTTGCCGCCCTGGCTGAAGGGGGCGAAGAGGCGCGCGTCGCGGGCGGCGCCGTGCGCAACACGCTGATGGGCCAACCGGTCGCCGACGTCGATATCGCCACCACCTGTTTGCCCGAGGAAACCATCCGCCGGGCTGGGGCGGAAGGTTTCAAGCCGGTGCCAACCGGCATCGAGCACGGTACGATCACCGTCGTCGCCGGCGGCAAGCCCTATGAAGTCACCACCTTGCGCGCCGATGTAGAGACCGACGGCCGCCGCGCCAAGGTGTCGTTCGGACGCGACTGGAAGCTGGACGCAGAGCGGCGCGACTTCACCATAAACGCGCTCTATGCCGATGCCGATGGCTCGGTCGTCGACCTGGTCGGCGGCATCGCCGACATCGAGGCGCGCCTTCTTCGCTTCATCGGTGATCCGGAGGCGCGCATCCGTGAGGATTATCTGCGCATCCTGCGTTTCTTCCGCTTTTTCGCCTGGTATGGCGAGGGCCGGCCGGACGCCGAAGGGCTGAAGGCCTGCGCCCGGCTGAAGGAGGGTTTGGTCCAGCTTTCGGCGGAGCGCGTCTGGTCCGAGCTGAAGAAGCTCTTGTCGGCACCTGACCCGTCGCGGGCGCTGCTGTGGATGCGGCAGGCAAGTGTGCTGACCACCGCGCTGCCGGAAAGCGAGAAATGGGGCATCGATGCCATCCATGGGCTGACCAAGGCCGAAAAGGATCTCGGCTGGGCGGCGGATCCGCTGCTGCGGCTGGAGGCGATCGTGCCGCCGGATGCCGCGCGCATGCAAACGCTTGCCGAGCGGCTCCGGTTTTCGACTGATGAAGCACACCGCCTGCGCCATTGGGCACTCACGACCGCCGTCGAGCCGAAGATCACCGAGGGCGAACTGGCCAAGCGGCTCTATCGCGGCGACCGGAAAGGGTTTGTCGATCGCCTGCGGCTGTCGCTTGCGGCGGCGCGGGTGCGCGCTGTCGAGAACAATGACGCGCTGCTGGAGGCCGGCGGCTTTTCGCGCCTGCTGGCCTTCGCGCTCAAATGGGAAAAGCCGGTGTTTCCGCTGAAAGGGGCCGATCTGACGGCGCTCGGCGCGACCCCAGGGCCGAAGCTGGGCGAAATCCTCAAGAACCTCGAGGCGGAATGGATCGACGCCGGATTTGCGCCGGACCGCGGCGCGCTGCTCGAACGCGCCGCGCAAGCCCTGAACGCCGGATAGGGTATTAGAGCATTTCACCGTTTCACGCAAACGGCGAACCGCTCTAACCCCTTGTTTTGACGCAATTCCCAAGGGCAAGCGCTACGCGCTTGTCCCGGGAAAACCGCTCACACTTTTCCTGGAATTGCCTCTAGCAGCGATTCCTCGGGGAATGCTTCAAGTCAGGCTGCGTCGCGGACTTTTTCGATGCGCGAGCGGATCGCCTCGATCATCGTTTCGCGGATAACAGTCTCGCCATGCGTCTCGCGCATATGCTCGACGGCACGGCGCATCACTTCGGCTTCCTCGTCGGCACGGGTGTGCCAGTCACAGCCGGGAACGAGCGACCCGCAGTGGAATTGCTTCATCGGATTTCTCCTTTTCCTCCGTGGAGCCGGTCAAGGCTCCGCCACTCTTTGGCCCACGGTCGATTACAAGTGAGGCCTTTGGACCGTGAGCGGAGCAAAGACGATAACACGTAAGCGGCGGTCTGGTTGCATCAAAGCTCCGTGCGCCTTGCGCTTACCTGACATTTACGGCCAGCGGACTTCCGGCGGCAGGCTGGACAGGATCGAGGCGACATTGCCGCCGGTTTTCAGGCCGAAGATGGTGCCGCGATCGTAAAGCAGGTTGAATTCGACGTAGCGGCCACGGCGGATGAGCTGTTCGTCGCGGTCGCCGTCGGTCCAGTTCTCGTTGAAGTTGGCGCGCACGAGGTGGCCGTAGACGACAAGAAAGGAGCGCCCGACATCCTGGACGAAGTTGAAGTCGGCATTCCAGCCGCCTTTCTCCTCGCCCGAATGCAGCCAGTCGAAGAAGATGCCGCCGGTGCCGCGCGGCTCGTTGCGGTGGGCTAAGAAGAAGTACTCGTCGCACCAGGTCTTGAATTTCGGATGGTCGGCGACGCCGGCGTTCTTCTCGCACGCGAACTGCATGGCGCGGTGGAAGGCGACAGTGTCGGGATCGTCCTGGGTGCGGCGACGGTCGAGCACCGGGGTCAGGTCGGCGCCGCCGCCGAACCATTGGCGCGAGGTCACCACCATGCGCGTGTTCATGTGCACGGCCGGCACGTTGGGATTCCAGGGGTGCGCGATCAGCGAAATGCCGGATGCCCAGAAGCGCGGGTCTTCCTCGGCGCCGGGCATCTGCTTCCTGAATTCAGGCGAGAACTCGCCATAAACGGTCGAGGTGTGGACGCCGACCTTCTCGAAGACGCGGCCATGCATCATCGACATGGTGCCGCCGCCGCCCTTGCCCTGGTCACGCTCCCAGGGCGTCTTCTCGAAACGGCCCGGGGACCATGAGGCCAGTGGACCCTGGAGATCCTGCTCGATCTGCTCGAAGGCGCCGCAGATGCGTTCGCGCAGCGCCTCGAACCACAAGCGGGCCTTCATCTTCTTCTCTTCGATGTCGGCGGGCAGGCCGGCAGGTATTTCGGGTCGTTCCAAGTGCCGTCTCCGATTGCGGGGCGGTGAGTCGACAAAAGACTCGTCTTTTCCGGGCGCGATCCCTAATCTCTTGAGGAACAGGGTCAAGTCCCGCCGCGGCGCCGCGCGTCTATTGGACGCGCAGGGAACGCTGCTGGACTTTGGTTTTGCGCGTGATCCTTCCCGAAACCCGGTTTCGGATCATGCGCTGCGGTGCAAGGAGTTTTTTCGTGCGCACCCCGGCAAGACCGCCGCTGGATGGCTTGAAGAAAAGGCTCGATCAAAGCCGGGCCGAGCGCGCACGCATGCCGCGCGACGGTTTCCTGCGCGAAACCTTCGTCCTGCCGCGCTCCGATGCGCGGCTCAAGGCCAAGGAATGGTTCGAGCGCTTTCCCAAGCAAGCCTACTGGACCGAGATCGAAAGCTGGTTCGAGCGCCCGGGCGACCTGATCGAGTTCACCATCAGGCGGTTGCCGGCGGCGGATTGATTGCTGTCACAACGAGAACAGGTCGCGCAATCCTGGAGAATCCAAGATCAGGTTCTCGCCAAGTAGCCGGCCGAATTTCTCGAACCCCATGTTCCGCGCCTCCTCGAAACTCACTGAGGTGTACAGGGTTGGCATGCCGCCGGAGTCGACCCGGTAGATCGTGATCAGCTGCGTCCCTTCCTCTGCTTGAATCAGATGTCCCAGCACTCACCTGCCTCCTTTGTCGCGCCGCATTCCACTCAGCGTGCCACCAGCCGTCTCGCGCCGGTGCCTTCCCTTGCCAGCCGGTCGCCCTTGTTCCTCAACGGGCATTTGTCGATAGACATGCAGCCGCAGCCGATACAGTCGGTCAGCCCGTCGCGCAGTTTCTTCAACTGAGCGATCTTGTGGTCGAGCCCATCGCGCCAGGCTGTTGAAAGCAGGCTCCAGTCGTCGCGCGTCGGCGTGCGGCCTTCCGGCAGTGATGCCAGTGCCTCGCCGATCTCGGCAAGCGAGATGCCGACCTCCTGGGCGATCCGGATGATCGCCACCCGCCGAAGCACATCGCGGCCGTAGCGCCGCTGGTTGCCCGACGTGCGATGGCTGCGGATCAGCCCGCGCGCTTCATAGAAATGCAGCGCCGATACCGCGACGCCGCTGCGCATGGCCACCTGGCCGACCGTCAATTCCGTTACTGGAGCCATTTCCGACTTTTCCGCTTGACCTCAAGTTAAGTTGAGCTTGTAGCGAAGAAATGCTGATCGGGCAAATGACAGGAGAAGGCGATGTGCGCCTGGGTGAGAATGACCGGAGAAACCACTGTCGTCGGCAACGGCAAGGGCGCTGTCGACGGGCCGCCGATCCTATCCGAGCTGCCGGATGGCTTCGCCCGCCACCATGGCGACGGACAACGCGACGTTTATGCTGCGCGCGGTGCCCTGCATGGGGATGGTCAGCCGCGCATCCGCCGCCTGATGGACAGGATCCGGCACGCCTGCGGATTCGCGGCCAAACAAGAGGATGTCGCCGTCGGCGAAGGTAAAGCCGGTATAGGCGGCCGTGGCTTTAGTCGACAGCAGCACCAGCCGGTGCGCGCCGGCCTTGCGCCAATCCTCGAAGGCCTGCCAGTCGACATGGCGGGTCAGGGCCGCCATTTCGAGATAGTCCATGCCGGCGCGCTTGAGCGCCTTGTCGGAGAGCGGAAAGCCGGCCGGCTCGATGATGTCGACGCCGAGCCCGAGGCAAGCGGCGAAGCGCAGGATTGTCCCGGTATTGCCGGCAATGTCAGGCTGGTAGAGCGCGATGCGGAGACGATTGTTCATTTCCGCGTCCTTCTAATAAGTGGCAGATCGGCCACAGGGGCCTCTCGGTTTTGGAAATTCCTGGACCTGCGGGTGGCCATATTTTGCGAAGTCGGGTATACGGCCAGCATTGTCAACCCGAACCGATGGAGGGGTAATTCATGATGACCATGCACATCCAGCGCCCCTCTCGTGGGCTTGTACGCCTGCCGGCGGTTTCGGTACGACGATTCTCCTGACTCTCTAAGACTTGATCGCACCGATTCCCGCCGAAACACCTTTTCGGCTCTCGAAGGAATCCTGCGATGTTTTTCAAAAAGTCAAAAGGGCTGAACGCCCAATCTGAACATGTCCAGACCGATGCCTGGCGTCGTGTCCGGACCGACGCAACCCACGCCTCCGGCCGAATGCCGGCGGAGGATGTTGCTTCGCCTTTTTATCTCTATTTTCACACGGAGGACGGACCGATGTTCGATCCCTACAGAATACCGGGCTCCAGGAGCCTGCATATCCACCGGCTGCCGACCTGGGCGCTGCTGATAGGCGACACCTACTCGTCGGCGGTCCATGCCGAAGTCCGCCGCCGCCCGCATCGCGGCATGCTGCCGGATGTCGATTTCTCGCGCGCGGTTCCCGATCCGAGCCGGCCGTCGCTGGTGCGCCGGATCATCCGGCTGATCCGACCGGGCGCGAAAATCCGGCTTGTCGATACCGCGCCGTCAGGATCGGCAAACGAGCCTGTCGGCGAAAAGCCCGCGAACCCCTATATAGCGCGAAGCAGGGCCGACGGTCCGGGTGATTCCGGACCGTCGGCCCTCGGCGCCATGCGGGCCGGGGACTTCGTACGTCGCCAAGCCGCGTGAGCGGAAAACAGATTTTACAGGCATGACTTATGTTGTTGTTTAGCTGGTTTGAAAGAAGGCTCGATCCGTTCCCCGCAGCGGAACCGGTCGAGCCGCCCAAGACCCTGGTTGCCTTCTGCCTGCATTATACGCGCGGGGCATGGCCCTATATCCTCATCGATGCGGTGCTGGTGACGGCGATCGCCATCGCGGAAGTGTGGATGTTCGGCTTCCTTGGCCGCATCGTCGACTGGCTGTCGGGGCAGAATCGCGAAACCTTCCTGCAGACGGAGGGCTGGAAGCTCGCCGGCATGGCCTTCATCGTGCTGTTCGCGCTGCCGGGCACGGTGTGGCTGCATTCGCTGCTCAACCAGCAGACGCTGATGGGCAACTATCCCATGCGCATCCGCTGGCAGGTGCACCGCTACCTGCTCAAGCAGTCGATGAGCTTTTACCAGGACGAGTTCGCCGGCCGCATCGCCACCAAGCTGATGCAGACGGCGCTCGCCGTGCGCGAATGCGTCATCAAGGTGATCGACGTCCTGAACTACGTCATCGTCTACTTCCTCGGCATGCTGTTCATCGTCGGTTCGGCGGACTGGCGGCTGGCCGCGCCGCTGGGCGTCTGGCTGGTCGGCTACATACTGCTGCTGCGCTTCTTCATTCCCCGGCTGGGCAAGGTCGGCGAGGAGCAGGCCAATGCGCGCTCGATCATGACCGGCCGCGTTGTCGACAGCTACTCCAACATCCAGACGGTCAAGCTGTTTTCCCATGCGCGCCGTGAGGCCACTTTCGCCAGGGAAGGCATGATGGGCTTCCTCGACACGGTCTACCGGTCGATGCGGCTGGTGACGGTGCTTTTCGGCACACTCTACATACTGAACGCGCTGCTCCTGTTCTCGGTCACCGTCATCTCGTTGTGGCTGTGGATGGGGCAAGTGGTGACGATCGGCGCGGTCGCCGTGGTCATCGGCCTGGTGCTCAGGATGTGGGGCATGTCGCAATGGATCATGTGGGAAATGTCGGGCCTGTTCGAGAACATAGGCACGGTGCATGACGGCATCGCCTCGATCTCGCTGCCGCGCCTTGTCGAGGACAGGCCGGATGCGAAGGAGATCGCCGTTTCCAAGGGTGAGATCCGTTTCGAGGATATCCGCTTCCACTACGGCAAGCAGAAAGGCGTCATCGAAAACCTGTCGCTGGCGGTGAAGTCCGGCGAGAAGGTCGGCATTGTCGGCCGCTCGGGCGCCGGCAAGTCGACGCTGGTCAATCTCTTGCTGCGCTTCTACGACCTGGAGGGCGGCCGGATCCTGATCGACGGCCAGGAGATCGCCGGCGTGAAACAGGATTCGCTGCGGGCCCAGATCGGCATGGTCACGCAGGACACCTCGCTTTTGCATCGTTCGGTGCGCGAGAACATCCTCTATGGCCGCCCCGACGCCACCGACGAGATGCTCGTCGAGGCGGCGCGGCGGGCAGAGGCTCTGGACTTCATCGGCGGACTTTCGGACCACAACGGCCGCAAGGGGTTTGACGCCTATGTCGGCGACCGTGGTGTCAAATTGTCCGGCGGCCAGCGGCAACGCATCGCCATCGCTCGCGTTATGTTGAAGGATGCACCGATACTTATCCTTGACGAGGCGACGTCGGCGCTGGATTCCGAGGCCGAAGCGGCCATCCAGGAGAATCTCTACAAGCTCATGCAGGGCAAGACCGTCATCGCGATCGCGCACCGGCTGTCGACCATCGCGGCGATGGACAGGCTTGTGGTGATGGATCAGGGTCGTGTCATCGAGGAAGGTTCGCACGACGAACTGGTCGCCAAAGGCGGGCTTTACGCGCAGCTCTGGCAACGCCAGTCGGGCGGGTTCCTGCTCGAGGATATACCGGCCGAAGTCGCCAACGACGCAATTGCAAAGGGCCGAGCTGCCGAATGATGACAGCCGTCTATCGCTGGTTCGAGAACTGGGTCTATCCGTTCAGGGAGCCGGCGAATCTTCGGCCACCGGCGAGCGTCGGCGGTTTCCTCTGGCATTATGTCGGCCAGGCGAAATTCGCCTTCTTCGCCATGCTGGTCATCGGCGGCATCGCGCCGCTGGTCGAAGCCGGCCTGTTCTACTTCGTCGGGCGGCTGGTCGATATTCTCGACCAGCTTCCCGGCGAGCGCAGCTGGCATGCGCTGTGGACCGCCGCCGGCCCGGAGCTTGTCTTCATGGTCGTGGTGGTGCTGGTCATCCGCACCATCGTCGTCGGCCTGTCGGCGCTGGTCGACGAGCAGACCATCACGCCCGGTTTCTACAATCTGGTGCGCTGGCAGGCGCATCGCCACGTCTCGCGCCAGTCCTACGCATTCTTCCAGAACGATTTCGCCGGCCGCATCGCCACCAAGGTCTGGCAGGCGGGCCAGGCCACCGGCGACCTGATGGAGAGCTTCATCGAGGTCGTCTGGTTCATGCTCGTCTATACGGTCACGACGCTGGCGCTGGTCGCGGGGCTCGATCTCAGGCTGGCGGCGCTGGTGGTGATCTGGATCGTGGCCTTTGGCTGGCTGGCCAGGCTCTATTTGCCGGCGATCCGCAAGCACGCCGAGGCGACCGCCGAGGCGGGCTCGATGATCAATGGCCGCATCGTCGATTCCTATTCCAACGTGCAGACGCTGAAGCTGTTCGCGGCCGATGGCGACGACCGCTACATCAGGAACGGCTTCGACATCTATCTCGACGCGCTGCGTCCTTTCACCCGCAGGCTGACCGGCGTGCGCATGGCGCTGACGACCTTGTCGGGCATCATGATCACGGCGATCGGCTGTTTTGCCGTCTATCTCTGGGTCGAGGGCTCGATCACAGTCGGCGCGGTCGCCTTCACGCTGTCGCTGGTGCTCAGGCTCAACATGCTGCTCGGGCGGCTGATGATGCAGCTCAACAGCATTCTGCGGAATCTCGGCGTGCTGGAGAATTCCAAGGCGCTGATCTCGCAGCCGCTCGGGCTCACCGACGCACCCGATGCGAAGGAGCTCGTCGTCGCCGGCGGGCGCATCGACGTGAAGAATGTCGAGTTCCACTACGGCAAGGGGTTCGGGGTGCTGAACGGCATCGACCTTGTCGTGCGGCCGGGCGAGAAGGTCGGGCTGGTCGGGCCGTCGGGTGCGGGCAAGACGACGCTCGCCAATCTGATCCTGCGGCTCTACGACCTGGAAAGCGGCTCCATAACCATCGATGGCCAGAATGTTTCCCAGGTGACGCAGAACTCGTTGCGCGCCAATATCGGCGTCGTCAGCCAGGACACCGCCCTGTTCCACCGCTCGCTGCGCGACAACATCAAGCTCGGCATGCCCGACGCGACCGATGCCGAGGTGATCGCGGCGGCCAGGAAGGCCGAGGCGCATGATTTCATCCTGGGTCTGCGGGACAACCGGGACCGTGCCGGCTACGAGGCCTTTGTCGGTGAGCGCGGCGTGAAACTGTCGGGCGGCCAGCGCCAGCGGGTGGCGATCGCGCGTGTCTTCCTCAAGGACGCGCCGATCCTGATCCTCGACGAGGCGACCTCGGCGCTCGATTCCGACATTGAGGCGGCGATCCAGGAGAACCTCACCCGGCTGATGGAGAACAAGACGGTCATCGCCATCGCCCACCGGCTGTCGACGATCGCCGCGCTCGACCGCCTGGTGGTGCTGGATGGCGGCCGGATCGTCGAACAAGGCACGCATGACGAACTGGTGGCGCTCGACGGGCTCTATGCGCGGCTGTGGAAGCGGCAGTCCGGCGGCTTCCTCTATCACGAGGAAAGCGTGCTCGAAGAGACGCGGCCGGCGGAGTAGGCGCATGGGTGGAACGCTCAGGGCCAGCCCAGGGATCGGTTATGAGATCAAGCGGCTGCAGCCGACCACGCCGGCCTTCGACAAGCTGAAGGACGAGAGCCGGCTGGAAGGCTATTGGATGCTGGTGCGGCTGGCGGATGGCTGGACACGGGGGAATAGCTCTGGCGGCCGCAACAAGTTCCTGAAGCGAGGCGAGGCGCTGTTCGGGGCATGGCATGGCGCCGAACTCGCCGGTGTGTGCGGGCTGAACATTGATCCTTATGTCGAGGGCAGGGAGCATGGCCGGGTCCGGCACCTGTTCGTCGGCGCGCCCCACCGTCGCGCCGGCCTTGGCCGCATGCTGGTCGAGACCGTCATCGATCGGGCACGCCGCTATTTCACCGTGTTGAACACCCGCGCGCCGCCGGAAGCCTTCATTTTCTATGAACGGCTTGGCTTTCAGCGCGTGGAAGGCGAAGAATTCGTCACCCACCGCATGGTGTTCGGAAAGGGGAACTGAAATGTCCTTGCGTCCGCCATCTCATCTTGCCGGCACCTCGGCCGCTGAAGCGGCCTTCGACGCGCTTGGCCATGAGGTCCTGGCCGAGAAGGCGGCCGCGCTCGGCCGTGCCGGACGGCGCGTGGAAGAAACCCTGGCCAGACTGCGCGACAATGGCGACGAACAGTTGCGCCCCCTTCTGCTCAAGGAGGCGGCCGCCGCGGTGCATGGCTATTTCATCCAGCGAGAACTGTGCGGCCTGCGAAAGCACGACGCCGTGATCCGCGAATACGACATCCCCAAAGCCGTCCTGGTCAGGCTCGGCGCCATGTAGGGATCACTCCAGCCATTTCGTGATGAAGCTGCCGTTCTCGTGGATGTCGGTGGTCTCCAGCGGCCCCGGACCGAGATTGGTGAATTTGTGCGGCGTGTGAGGTGGCACGATGACAATCTGGCCGGCGGAGGCCTCGATTTCCTTATCGCCGATGGTGAACAGGCCGGTGCCCTGGCGGATGATGAAAATCTCCGCATAGGGATGGGAGTGCAGCCGCGGGCCGCCGCCGACATCGGGCAGGTAGTTGAAGATCAGGCAGGAGTTGGAGCCGTAGGCACCGCATTGCAGCTCGCCCTTCCAGCGGTCGGAACGAACGGCCCATTCCTCGCGGTCGATGACGTGCGCCATGCCAGGGAAGATAGATCACACCGGTGTCCTGTGTCGAGGTAAACAAGGACGCCGGATTTTGCTGATATTTCCCGGTTGTTTAGCCTCCTTTCGCGGCCGTTGCCCGCCTTGCCGCGCAATAGGGGATTTTGTCCCCGCGACAATCTGCCCTTGTGCCTTGACCCGTCTGGACAAAAACGGGCTTCACGCATAAACCGAAGTCCAAATGCCGGAGGAATTCGCTAGCCTGTTCGCCATGCGCTGTCGGGTTGGCGTGATTGAGCGGGGAACAAGGCTCGGCCACCGGCGCGGAAGAGGCGAAAGGATCAGGCACCCGTGAGCGCAACCGACATCCACGATCCCAATCGTCGAGATTTTCTTTACGTCGCCACCGGCATGGCGGCCGTGGTCGGAGCCGGTGCCGTCGCCTGGCCGTTCATCGACCAGATGCGCCCCGATGCCTCGACGCTGGCGCTCGCCTCGGTTGAAGTCGACGTCGCCTCGCTGACGCCGGGCATGTCCTTGATCGTCAAGTGGCGCGGCAAGCCGGTGGTGGTGCGCAACCGCACCGAAAAGGAAATGAAGGACGGCGAGGCCGTCAACCTTTCCGATCTCAAGGATCCGATCGCCCGCAACGCCAATCTGCCCGCGGACGCGCCGGCGACCGACGCCAACCGCACCACGCCCGGCAAGGAAGCCTGGATGGTGATGGTTCAGGTCTGCACGCATCTGGGTTGCATCCCGCTCGGCCAGGAAGGCGATTTCGGCGGCTGGTTCTGCCCATGCCATGGTTCGCAATACGATACCGCCGGCCGCATCCGGAGAGGCCCGGCGCCA
Organism: Mesorhizobium sp. GW821-FHT04C10; assembly: GCF_059420305.1. Lineage (NCBI taxonomy): Bacteria > Pseudomonadati > Pseudomonadota > Alphaproteobacteria > Hyphomicrobiales > Phyllobacteriaceae > Mesorhizobium > Mesorhizobium sp. GW821-FHT04C10. Next base: position 2,538,852 of record NZ_JBWKTL010000001.1, read on the forward strand.
GAGAACATGGCTGTGCCGGTATTCAAGTTCATTTCCGATACCAAGATCCTTATCGGTTGAGGCAGGGGATATTTCGATGAGCGAGGGACACTCGACCTATACGCCCAAAACCGGTCTCGGACGCTGGTTCGACGCCCGCATGCCGCTGCCGCGGCTGGTTTATGACAGCTTTGTCGCCTATCCGGTGCCGCGCAACCTCAACTATGCGTGGACCTTCGGCGGCATCCTGTCGATCATGCTGGTGGCTCAGATCCTGACCGGCATCGTGCTGGCCATGCACTACTCGAACGACACCACGCTCGCCTTCGATTCGGTCGAGAAGATCATGCGCGACGTGAATTCCGGCTGGCTGTTGCGCTACATGCATGCCAACGGCGCCTCGTTCTTCTTCGTCGCCGTCTATATCCACATTTTCCGAGGCCTCTATTACGGCTCCTACAAGACACCGCGCGAACTGCTGTGGATCCTGGGCTGCATCATCTACCTCCTGATGATGGCGACCGGCTTCATGGGCTACGTGCTGCCATGGGGGCAGATGAGCTTCTGGGGCGCCACCGTCATCACCGGCTTCTTCAGCGCCATACCGCTGGTCGGCGAGTGGATCCAGCAATTGCTGCTTGGTGGCTTCGCCGTCGACAATCCGACGCTCGGCCGCTTCTTCGCGCTGCACTATCTGCTGCCGTTCATGATCGCAGGCGTTGTCGTGCTGCACGTCTGGGCGCTGCATGTCGTGGGCCAGTCGAACCCGACCGGCATCGAGGTCAAGTCGAAGACCGACACCGTCGCCTTCACGCCTTACGCGACTATCAAGGACGCGTTCGGCATGATCGTGTTCCTGTTCTTCTTCGCCTATTTCGTCTTCTACCTGCCGAACTATCTCGGCCATCCGGACAACTACACGGTCGCCAACCCGCTGAAGACCCCAGCCCACATCGTCCCTGAATGGTACTTCCTGCCGTTCTACGCGATCCTGCGCGCCATCACCTTCAACATCGGGCCGATCAACTCCAAGCTCGGCGGCGTGCTGTGCATGTTCGGCGCCATCGCCATGCTGTTCCTGGTGCCGTGGCTCGACACTTCCAAGGTGCGCTCGGCCGTCTACCGGCCCTGGTACAAGCTGTTCTTCTGGCTGTTCGTGGCCGATGCCATCCTGCTTGGCTGGCTGGGCTCGCAGCCGGCGGAAGGCAGCTATGTGTTCATGGCGCAGATGGCAACGCTGTTCTACTTCGCCTTCTTCCTGATCATCATGCCGGTTCTCGGCCTGATCGAGACGCCGCGCAGGCTGCCGAACTCGATTACCGAGGCGGTGCTGGAGAAGAACAAGGGTGGCAGCGGGCATCCGGCGGGCGCCACGGCCGCACCACAGACCAAGGGCTGAGCGGTAGAGAATCTAAGGGGATTTGGCATGAAAAAGATTCTCACCTCGCTTGCGCTGGTCGGCCTTGTGGCCGCCGGCACTGTGGCTGCAGGTACTTGGGCGTTCGCGGCCGAGGAGGCGCACAATGCGGCGGCTCCGACGCATTTCCCGATCAACGAGCCTAAGGAAATGGACTGGAGCTTCACCGGTCCGTTCGGCACCTATGACAAGGCGCAGCTGCAGCGCGGCCTGAAGGTCTACAAGGAAGTCTGCTCGGCCTGCCATTCGATGAACCTGGTGGCGTTCCGCACGCTGTCGGACCTCGGCTACAACGACGCGCAGATCAAGACGCTGGCGGCCGAATACACCATCCATGACGGCCCCAACGATGCCGGCGACATGTTCGACCGTCCCGGCAAGCCGTCGGACCATTTCCCGGCGCCGTTCGCCAATGAGCAAGCCGCTGCCGCCTCCAATGGCGGCGCTGCCCCGCCAGACATGTCGCTGCTGGCCAAGGCGCGCGGCGTCGAGCGCGGCTTTCCGCAGTTCGTCTTCGACATCTTCACACAGTATGACGCCGGCGGTCCCGACTACATCCATTCGCTGCTGACCGGCTACGACCAGACGCCGCCGGCCGGCATGGTCATCCCGGAAGGCACGCACTACAACCCGTACTTCATGTCGGGCGTGTCGCTGAAGATGCCCAAGCCGCTCTCCGACGGCCAGGTGACCTATGATGACGGCTCGCCGCAGACCGTCGACCAGTATTCCCGCGACGTGGCGGCCTTCCTGACATGGGCAGCCGAGCCGCATATGGAGGCCCGCAAGAAGATGGGCTTCCGTGTGCTGGTGTTCCTGCTTCTGTTCGGCGCGCTCGTCTACATGACCAAGCGCAAGGTGTGGGAAGGCGTGGCGCACTAAGCAGCGCCGGCACCTGAAAATGCAAGGGCGCCGAAAGGCGCCCTTTTCTTTTCGGCCGCTTACCGGCAAAACTGTAAGGCAACGGAACAATTGCCCATGAAATCCTCCCTAGAAGAGACGCTGCTCTCGGCCATCCGCACCATTCCGGATTACCCCAAGCCAGGCATCCTGTTTCGCGACATCACCACGCTGCTCGGCAATGCGCGCGCTTTTCGCCGCGCCATCGACGAGCTGGTGCATCCCTATGCCGGGCAGAAGATCGACAAGATCGCCGGCATCGAGGCCCGCGGCTTCATCCTGGGGGGCGCCGTCGCCCATCAGCTCTCGGCCGGCTTCGTGCCGATCCGCAAGAAGGGCAAGCTGCCCTATGAGACGGTGCGCGTCGCCTACAGCCTGGAATACGGGCTGGACGAGATGGAGATGCACAAGGACGGCGTTTCACCGGGCGAAAAGGTGATCCTGGTCGACGATCTGATCGCCACCGGAGGCACGGCGGAAGCGGCGGTCAGGCTTCTGCGCCAGATCGGCGCCGATATACTGGCGGCATGCTTCGTCATCGACCTGCCGGATCTGGGCGGGCGCGCCAAGCTCGAGGCGCTGGGTGTTCCGGTAAGGACGCTGATCGGGTTCGAGGGACATTAAGGGAGCGGTTCTTCCTTCTCCCCTTGTGGGAGAAGGTGGCCTCGCGAAGCGAGGTCGGATGAGGGGTGTTCCAGAGAACATCAACGTCTCACTCCGCTGGAACACCCCTCATCCGTCTCGGCGCTAACGCGCCGATCCACCTTCTCCCACAGGGGGAGAAGGAAGAAGCGTTGCCACTACTCCACCTTCACCAGCACGGCGCTCTCGAACTCCAGCACCTTGTCGCCGGTCGAATCGAAAGCCTCCGAACGCAGCGACAAAAGCCGCCAGCCTGGACGCGACGAGACCGGACGGTGGGACAGCGCGGTGCGGGTGAAGGTGACGGTCTCGCCGGCGAAGACCGGTTTCAGCCATTTCAGATTCTTGAAGCCGGGCGAAGGGCCGAATTCGGGCGCCGGGCCCGGACCGGTCCACTCGGCGCCCATCCGGCTTTCGAGGTTGAGCTTCATCCAGGTGGCGGCGGTGTGCCAGCCGGAGGCGCAAAGCCCGCCGAGCAGGCTTTTCCTGGCCGCCTCCTCGTCGATGTGGAAGATCTGAGGGTCGTATTTGCGGGCAAACGTCTTGATCGCCTCGGCTTCGAACTTGTGTGAGCCGAGCGTGACGGTGGTGCCGATGCGGAAGAATTCGTCCAGGGTCATGCCATATTCCCCGCCGCGTCACGCGTCAGGAACATGACGGAGTTCTCAAGCTCGAAGACGCTTTCGCCACGCTGGTTGACCAGCTCGCTGCGCAAGGTGATGAAACCGAGATGCGGCTTCGACTTCGACAGGCGCTTGGCAAGCACGACCATGGTGCCGACCAGCCTGTCGCCGGCCAGGACCGGCTTCTTCCACCTGACCTGGTCGACGCCGGGCGCACCCTGGCAGGTGGAGTCCAAAAGGAATGTGTCGCACCACATGCGCATGAACATGGCGCAGGTGTGCCAGCCGGAGGCCGAGAGGCCGCCCAGGATGCTGGCCTTGCCGGCTTCCTCGTCGAGATGCATGGGCTGGGCATCGAATTCGCTGGCGAATTCGATGATCTCGGCGGCGGTTACCTGTTTGGTGCCGAGGTCGAACGAGGCACCCTCGACGAAATCCTCATAGGCCCATGTCTTTCCGGTCATGGTCTGCAATCCCTGCGGAACGCGCGACCCGCATGGATCGGCAAACCCGGATGCAGGCCACGGGCAATTTGGTCAAGTCCTTTCTGGTAAGCCAGCGCCGGGGAAAGGCTGCCGGCGGCAGCGGTCAGAGCCAGCCGCGGCGGCGGAAATACCAGAAGGGCAGGATCGCCGACAGGATCATCAGGCCGATGGCGAAGGGATAGCCAAGCTGCCATTTCAGTTCGGGAATGATATCGAAATTCATGCCGTAGATCGAGGCGACCAGCGTCGGCGGCAGGAAGATGACGGCTGCGACCGAGAAGATCTTGATGATGGCGTTCTGCTCGATCGAGATCATGCCGAGCGTGGCGTCGAGCAGGAAGGAGATCTTCTGCGACAGGAAGGTGGCGTGGTCGGCGAGCGACAGCACGTCGCGCGACAAGGTCTTGATGCGGGCGCGCACGTCCTTGCTCATCTTGGTCTGGGTGGCGACATGGGCGAGGAAGCCGGCAAGGCGCTGCAGCGAGATCAGGCTGTCGCGCACGGAAGAGGCGATATCCTCCTTGCGGCCGATGGCTTTGAGCAATTCCTGAAAGTCGCGGTTGCGCTTCGACACCTTGGTCGAGCGTGCCTGGAATATGTCGCGCGAAACCCCCTCGATGTCGCGGCCGGCGCGCTCGAGGATGTCGGCGAGACGGTCGACGATCGCCTCCAGCAGGCCAATCAGGATGGTGTCGCCGCTGGTGCAGCCGGTTGCCACCTTCTCGGCGCGCTGCGGGAAGGTCTTGAACGCCTTGGGTTCATGATAGCGAATGGTGATCAGCCTGTTGCCGGCGAGCGCGAAGGTGACCGGCGACATCAGGGGATCGTCGACCTCGGTCTGCGCGGGCAAGGTGGCGGTCATGAAGTAGGCGCCGTCCTCGATGTAGAGGCGGCTGGAAATCTCGATCTCCTCCATCTCCTCGCGGCTCGGGATGGCGACGCCGAGCCAGCTTTCGATGGTGGCCTCTTCCTCCTTGGTCGGATTGACCAGATCGGCCCAGACGACCCTGTCACCATCCGCCAGCAGGTCGTCGACGACGCGCAGGCGGTCATTGTCCACGACAAATGCCTTGATCATCGCCAGATCTCCCCTGCGAAGGTGCGTTCGGATTGCGCGTCGTGTCGGATTGCACGGCTCTTCGTCGTGTGCGCGACCGTGTGCCAGCCGCTTAGACCCGTGACATGACAAAATCAAGACAAGCCCCACCAGGGACAGGCTGGTATCGGCCGCTCAGAAAAACTCGTCGAGGAGCCGATACCAGGAGAGCTTCGCCGGCTCCGTTTGCGGCGGTCCGTAGCGTTCGAGAAAAGGCTCTATCCAGGTCTCGCCGATGTTATAGCGGATGCTCGAGCAGGCGAGCGCCAGATCCTGGTGGCGATCGGCGACGCCCAGCCGGCCGCAATCGATGAAACCGCTGAAACGGCCCCGGGCAGCCATGACATTCGGCAGGCAGGCATCGCCATGGGTGACGACGAGATCCTCGGTTGTTGGCCTCAACGCCTCAAGCTCGGCGAAGGCTTTTGCGGCGGTCCAGCCCTGCCTCTCATCGTCGAAATCGCTTTCGTCGACCTCGCCGACCTCCATGCGGGATCGCGCGGCCGCGATCCGCCTGAAGAGGCGATGGTCGAAGGGACAGGAGCCGATATCCACCGCGTGCAGATCGCGAAGCGCGCTGGCCATGATCTCGATGACATCAGCCGGATCGATCGGCGCCGACGCCAAATCCTCGCCGGCGACGGCCGACATCAGCAGCCAGTCGTGACCGGCATGGCTTTCCAGGGCGATCACATCGGGGCAAGCGATGCCCTGCGCGGCAAGCCAGCGCAACCGCGCGGCTTCATCGGCGAGTTCGGCAAAGGGACCGTTCCGCTCGCATTTCAGGAACAAGGCCGGCTTGCCGCCGGCTATCAGTCGGAACACGCCGGCCTGTGATCTGCCGATGGTTTGCCGGTGCCAGCGATAGCCGGAGAGCCTGTTCTTCAGTTCCTGCGGCAGTTCATTTTCGGGGGCGAAGTTCATCGACAAGGATCGGGAGGCCGGGGATTGGGGAGGCCGGGCCTGTGGTGCCCGGCCTCCCGGTCTCTCTATCGGGCGTTCGGCAGGATCTGGTGGAGCACGATGGCCCAGACGGCGCCGAAGGCGATGGATGAACCCAGAATGTACTGCACGATATCCGGAAGCGTCTTGACGAAATCCGGTGGCGCCAGCGTGGCAAACAGTGCCATCAGGATCGGCAGGCCGATGACCAGCATGTTCCTCTCGGTCAGCGGCGTGCCGCGCACCACGCGAAAACCGTTCATGGCGATGACGACGCAGAGAACGCCGAAGACGCCGCCGATGACCGGCCCCGGGATCGAGGCGATGACCGCCGAGAGCTTGCCGATCAGCCCGAACAGCACCAGGAAGATGCCGGCAGCGGCAAAGGCGGCGCGGCTGGCGATGCCGGTGATGGCGATGATGCCGGCATTGGACGAGTAACCGGTGACCGGCGTGCTGCACAGCAGGGCGCTGATCAGGCAGCCGAGGCCTTCGCCGGTGGCGCCCCTGTCGAGCTGGTCATCCGACAGCGGCTTGTCGATGACGGCGCCGACCGCGAACCAGGTGCCGGTGGTCTCGGCAAGGACGACGATGTAGACGATCAGCATCGTCAGCGTCGCCGACAGCGAGAAGGTCACGTCGAGGTTGAGGAATGCAATGCGCGGCATGGAAAACCAGGTCGCGGCGGAAACGCCCGTCATGTCCAGCTGGCCCGTGAAGGCGGCTGCGACGCTGCCGGCCACAAGCGCGATGATGACGGAAAGCAGGCGCAGCCACGCGCCCTTCGCGCCGAGTGCCATGCCGGTCAGCATGCAGCCGACAAGCACCGCCGCGGCGATGAAGGCGAGGATGATGTTGCCGCCGACGGTGGCGGGGCCGTGGACGGCGAAGACGCTTTCCTTGAGTGCCACCGGCATCAAGGCGACGCCGACCACGATGATGATGGCGCCGCCGACGATGGGCGGCACGAAACGGTTGACGAGGCTATGGAAGATCCTTGTCGGCGATCCGAGCAGCATGACCAGTATGGCGCCGGGAATGAGCGCGCCGATCACCGCCGACAGCCCGCCAATGCCGCCGCCGGCGCCGAAAGCGATCGCCAGCACCGCCCCGATCGGGACGAAGGAGGGTCCTTGCACCACAGGCAGCCGCATCAGGAGTTGCGACTGGATCAGCGTCGCGATGCCCGCCGCCACGAAGGCCGACTGGATGAAGGCGCCGGCATCGCCGACGCTGAAGGCGAGCACCGATGCGATGATGAACGGCACGATGTAGACGTCCATCGCCAGCACATGCTGGAGGCCGAGCAGGGCGGCCTTGCCCAGGGGCAACGGATCGTCCGGCTGGGCGATCAAAGTGATTTCTGGCGCAACGCGTTCCATGATGTCCCCTCTGGAAATCTCTACACGATCATGTGATCAGTCGCCGGCAAAGGACAGCGGCACAAAGGTTTGCCAACTGCTTTTTAGTGGGCCACGCAGTGACGGTCTCACGCGCCAGCGCAACCGGAGCGACAGATGACAAGAGAACCTTTCACGCTGCTCGGCACTGCCTTACACACGCCGGAGCGCGGCAGGCTGGAGGTGCTGGAAGATCATCTCTTCAGCATCGATGCGCAGGGGCGGATCGCCGAGATCCTGGCGCCCGGCCATCCGGACCATGCGGCGCGGGAAAGCGATGCCCGCCTGTCCGGTACGCTGGTGCGGCTTGCTGCCGGCCAGTTCCTGCTGCCCGGCCTGGTCGACCTGCACATCCATGCGCCGCAATGGCCGCAGATGGGCAAGGCGCTGGACGTGCCGCTCGAAGTCTGGCTGCAGAAATATACATTTCCGCTCGAGGCCCGCTACGCTGACGTCGACTATGCCCGCGAGGTCTATGCCGATCTGGTGGACAATCTCCTGGCCAACGGCACCACCACCGCGCTCTATTTCGCCACCATCCATGTCGAGGCGAGCCTGGCGCTTGCCGGGATTTGCATGGAAAAGGGCCAGCGCGCCCTGGTTGGCAAGGTGGCGATGGACGATGCCCGGCAGTGCCCGCCCTTCTACCGCGACGCCGATGCGGCGAGTGCCGTTTCGGACACCAGGCGTTTCATCGTGGCGGTCCAGTCACTGGATCCTGGCGAGAGGCCGCTGGTCCAGCCGGTGATCACGCCGCGCTTCATCCCGAGCTGCACGGATGCGGCCTTGCAGGGGCTGGGTGAACTCGCGATCGAATTCGGCTGCCATGTGCAGACGCATTGTTCGGAGAGTGACTGGGCAAAGCAATTCGTGGAGGAGCGCTTCGGTCAGACCGATGCGGCCAGCCTGGACGGTTTCGGCCTGCTCACCCGGCACACCATCCTGGCGCATTCGAATTTCATCGACGGGCAGGACATGGACCTTATCAAGGAGAAGGGTGCCGGCGTCGCCCATTGCCCGCTCTCCAATGTCTACTTCGCCAATGCGGCGTTTCCGCTGCGCGCGGCGCTCGACCGGCAGATGCATGTCGGGTTGGGAACGGATATTTCGGGAGGCTACAGCCCGTCCCTGTTGGACGGCTGCCGGCATGCTCTGTCGGCGTCGAGGACGCTGCAAAGCGGTGTGCATGCCGGCCTGCCGCCGGAGCAGCGCGGCGCGCCCGGCGAGCCGATCACGCATCAGGAGGCGTTCTGGCTGGCAACCGCGGGCGGTGCCGAAGCGCTCGACCTGCCGACAGGCAGTTTTCGCGTCGGGCACGAATTCGACGCGCTGTTGATCGATACCGGGGCGCGCGCCTCGAACATCCACATCAACGCCGCCGACGACACGCTTGACGATGTTTTCCAGAAGATCGTGCTCAACGCGACGCGGGCGAATATCGCCTCGGTCTGGGTGAGCGGCCGGATGGTGGCGGGGCAATAGAAGCGTGGCGTCGCTCGAATCGACCTGGACTAGGCGCGCGCTGCTGTCTCCGCTGCGGCCGCTCTTTTCGGCTTGAGCAACATGTCCTTGGCGGCAATCAGCGCGCCAACGGTGATCAGCGCGCAAGCGAGCGCCACGGACCAGTGGAAGACGCCGAAGCCCGCCAGCAGCAGCACGATCACCGAGAACAGGGGGGCGGCATACGAGATCGCGCCCAGGATCATGATGTCTCCGTGCTTGCAGCCATAGTCCCATGCGTAAAAGCCGGCGCCGAGAGGGATCACGCCCAGAACGGCGATGGCGCTCCATTGCGTCGGTGTTTGCGGCCAGACCGTGGTCTCAAGCGTGAGATGCAGCGTGAGGGCGACCGCCGCGGTGATGAGGCAGTAAACCGCGACCACATCGGTCGGGACCTGGCCAAAGCGGCGCGACAGGACGGAATAACCGGACCAGACGAAGGCACAGAACAGCGCGATGACGTGGCCCGGCTTCACACCGTCGGCAAGCCCGACGCTGCCGCCCTTCGTGATGACGACGATGGCGCCTGCCAGGCCGAGGACCACACCGGCAATGTGGTGAGGTTTAAGCCGTTCTCCCGGCAGGAAGGCAGCGAAGACAACGATCAGCAACGGCCAGAGATAGGCGATCAGGCTCACTTCGACGGGCGGGGCCGACTGGATCGCGAAAAAGTAGGCGCAATGGTAGATGCACAGCCCTGCCGTGCCGATTGCCCAGACCTGCCATGGCTGCCGCAGCGACTTGATCGCCGAGGGCCGAACGATCCAGCTGGCCGCTCCGATGGAGCCGCCGAGCAGAAATGTCATGGCGGCGAGTTGAAAGGGCGGAATCGGTCCGGCCGCGGTCGAAAGCAGCGCGAGGAAGGACCAGGTCAGAATGGCCGAGAAACCGACCAGGGTTGGGATCGTCCTGTTCATGTTCGCCCTTCCGCTTCATTGATTGGATAGCGGAAAGGACCGGCTGATGGCAGCCGCGTACGGACTCACCCTGTCGGGAATGCGACGCGGCTGTTCAGGTGTTGAACTTGAACAGCATGATGTCGCCGTCCTGGACGACATATTCCTTGCCTTCGTCGCGTGCCTTGCCGGCTTCCTTGGCCGCCACTTCGCCGCCCAGCGTGACGAAGTCGTTGTAGGCGATGGTCTGGGCGCGGATGAAGCCGCGTTCGAAGTCGGTGTGGATGACGCCGGCGGCCTGCGGGGCCTTGTCGCCCTTGTGGATGGTCCAGGCGCGCGTCTCCTTCGGCCCGACGGTGAAATAGGTGATGAGATGCAAAAGCTCATAGCCGGCGCGGATCACCTTGTTGAGGCCCGGCTCGTCGAGGCCGAGGGAGGACAGGAATTCCATCTCTTCCTCATCGGAGAGCTGCGCGACTTCGGCCTCGATCGCGGCCGAGATCACCACCGTGCCGGCACCCTGCGCGGCGGCCATCTTCTCCACGGCCCTGGTGTGCTCGTTGCCGGTGGCGGCATCGGCCTCGGCGACGTTGCAGACATAGAGCACGGGGTGCGACGTCAGGAGGTTCAAGCCCTGCAGGATGCGCAAGTCTTCGGCCGAGATGCCTTTGAGCAGCACGCGGGTCGGTTTGCCCGCCTGCAGCAGTTCGAGCGCGGCCTCCATCATCGGCAGCACGGTCACCGCTTCCTTGTCCTTGCTGCCGGCGCGCTTGCGGATCTGGACGATGCGGCGCTCCAGGCTGTCGAGGTCGGCGAGCATCAGCTCGGTCTCGACCGTCTCGGCGTCGGCGACAGGGTCGATGCGGCCCTCGACATGGGTGATGTCGTCATCCTCGAAGCAGCGCAGGACGTGCACGATGGCGTCGACCTCGCGGATGTTGGCGAGGAACTGGTTGCCCAGCCCTTCGCCCTTGGAGGCGCCGCGCACCAGGCCGGCAATGTCGACGAAGGAGATGCGGGTCGGAATGATCTCCTTCGACTTGCCGATGGCCGCGATCTTCTGCAGGCGCGGATCGGGCACCGCCACCTCGCCGGTGTTCGGTTCGATGGTGCAGAACGGATAGTTGGCGGCCTGCGCCGCCGCCGTCCTGGTCAACGCGTTGAAGAGCGTCGACTTGCCGACGTTGGGCAAGCCAACGATGCCGCATTTGAAACCCATTGTGTCCGGTCCTATCGGGAAAACGAAATTTGATGAGGGCTATGGGCGATAGGGGTGATCAACGTCAAGCCCTGTAAGGCTGCATGCGTGGCGCTCAGTCCTTGTTGCCGAAGAGTTTCTTCAGCATGGCGGCCATCGGGCCGGATTCCGGCAATTTGACCGCCGGCTGCTGCGGACGCGCCTGGCGGACGTGACTTTGCTGCTTGGGTTCCTGCTTCCGCGCCGGCTTTTCCGGTTCGGGCGCGGCCTTGCCCTGGACGGCGAGGGCGGCCTTGTTCATGAAGCCGGATTCGTCGCCCTTGACGATCATGGCGGCGTTGTCTGCGATCGCGTCGAGCAAGGGATCGAGCCATTCGCGGTCGGCCTTGGCGAAGTCGCCGAGCACATGGTGCTGGACCATTTCCTTGACACCGGGGTGGCCGACGCCGATGCGCACGCGGCGATAGGCGTTGCCAACATGGCCATCGATCGAGCGGATACCATTATGGCCGCCGGCGCCGCCGCCGGTCTTGATGCGAAGCTTGCCTTCGGCAAGGTCGATCTCGTCATAGAAGACGGTGAGCGCGGAAACGTCGAGCTTGTAGAAGCGCAGTGCTTCGCCGACCGACTGGCCGGACAGGTTCATGAAGGTCTGCGGCTTGATCAGGATGATCTTTTCGCCACCGAGCGTGCCCTCGGCGATCAGCCCCTGGAATTTCTTCGACCAGGGCGAAAAGGAATGGCGGCGGGCGATAGCGTCCGCCGCCATGAAGCCGACATTGTGCCGGTTATCAGCGTATTTCGCGCCCGGATTGCCGAGGCCTGCAAAGACAAGCATCGTCTGCTCCGGGCGGGAAAGAGTTACTTCTCTTCGGCGGCGGGAGCCGCCTCAGGTGCGGCCTCGGCCGTCTCTTCCGTCTCCGGCTTCATCGCCGACGAACCGGCAATGGTCGCGATGGTGAAATCGCGATCGGAGATCACCGGCTTGACGCCGGCCGGCAGCTTGACCGCCGAGATGTGGATCGAGTCGCCGATATTGGTGCCGGTGAGATCGACGGTGATGAATTCCGGGATCGCATTGGCCGGGCAGTGGAACTCGACTTCGTGACGCACGATGTTGAGCACGCCGCCGCGCTTGATGCCGGGCGACTTGTCCTCATTGATGAAGTGGACAGGCACGTCAACATTGACCTCGGTGTCCTTGCCGATGCGCAGGAAGTCGACATGGACAGGGAAATCCTTGACCGGGTCGAGCTGGAAGTCCTTCGGCAGGACCTGGATCTTCTTGCCGTCGACATCGATCGTGGCGACCGTGGTCAGGAACCCGCCGCCATGGATCTTGTAGTAGATGTCCTTGTAGGTGAGAGCGATCGCCAGGGGAGGCTGCTTGTCACCATAGATTACTGCAGGCACTTTACCGTTGCGGCGAACTGCACGGGCGGACCCCTTACCGACCTGTTCGCGCGCTTCGGCCTTGAGCTCGTAAGTATCGTGGCTCATGGCTTTTCCTTTCGCGTGTTATGGAGCGTTCGCGGTGGGCAATGTGCCCTAGCCGTAAACGTCGAAAGCCGCCGGTCCTGGATTTCCGAATGAAGGCTACCGCTTTGAGACGGACCTTTGTTCGGGATCACAAGGGAAGGCAGCCTTCCGCCGCGTTGCCTCCAAGGGTGTCTACGCGGGTGGCGGCTCTATAGCGGAAGGCAGCGAGAGGCGCAAGCGGTTGGGCTGTAAGGCTTGAAAGGCAGTTCCAGGATCGACGATATACCCGGATAGTCTCATCATCCGACAGTCCGCCAAGGAGTCGCCAAGCCTGCGTTGGGAGAGGCAACGACCGATGGCAGGCATCATTGCCGCGACATAGGTTTTGACAACCAGCGGCGAAGCTTTTGGGTCAAAGTGCGTTTGGATCGTGCCCGGAAGGTAATTTGCACGCGCCAATCAGGAATATCATTCGCGGATTCCGTGCTTGCCGTCCGAGCCTTCCGCGCCAGCCATGGCACGTCGACAAGCGCGCATCCATTGGCCCGCAGCCGGTTGGTGAGCATCTGCTCATTGAGAATAGCCCGGGCCTTGCTTTCGAAAAACGGTAGCGTTTCCGCCGTAAGATCGAACCTTGAATGCCAGACTACCTCTTTGCCGGCTCTGTCGCCGGTGAGCCAACGCAGCAAAAACTGCTGATATTCTTGCGAGATCGGTGCGTCATCACGAAAGGGTTGCCGAGGGTTGCCGCTGAAAATCGGTGCGTTCCTCCCGACGCTTACCAAGGATCCCAGGCTGCTGAGTTGCCGCGGATGCATCAGGATGAACGAGCTGCGGAGCCAGGTCTGCGAAGCGATTCCGAAAATCGAGATGGCCTCGCCGTGAAAATCAATGCAGCCCAGCGCCCCTTGCAAGCTAAGTAACGCCCGCAACGAGCCACCATCAATCAACTTGAGATGGTCGGATGTCGATGCTGCGAAAGCCGAAGTGGCCAAGTGAATGAGATCGTAGTGATGAAGTTCGGCGCCGATACGGTTGATGCCGAAGTCCCACGCGGAGAACTCCCAATCTTCGTTCGACGCGCCGATCAGTTCGACCCCGCAATCGAGATCAGAGCCATGACCGACTGGCAGCGAATTGTCGATCACGAGCATGCGATGCGCCACGTCCGGCATCTGGTGGGCGAACATGGCTCGCAAGTCCCGCCATGCGGTCGGATACTTCTCGGTTCCGTGACGCACCAGAAGGGTCAAAACACGAAGCGGCTGGGTGTGCATGGCGAATCCGGACGCGCCGGTTTCCGGCGTCAACGCGTTCTTCCCGTCAAGCGCGAGCGGATTTTTCTCAGGGTCTTCTTGAGACGGGATGGCCGCTTCGGTCGAACTGCCGGTCCGGCGGCCTGGGCGGACGTTTGACGGCGGTCGGACCTCAACGGGTTATGAAATGCTTCCATCTCCTTGCGGACGGCGGCGAATATTGCCTCTCCCTCAGGCCCGCCGCGGGTCTCCCAAAGCTTCGCTCGGTCGGCAATATCGTAGGTTGCCTCCAATTCCGCGCAGACGGCGGCGAATGCAGCGTCGCCATCAAGGCCATCCTGCGCTTCCCATAGCTTTACCCGGTCCACTATGTCGTAGACCGCCCGCAGCAGCGCGGTGGCGACAACGTAGTCCGACCGCGACCTGGATTGAGCCAGCCAGTACGCTATGCGTTCTTGTCCGAAAGTCTCCAAGGGGGTGCTGGCGTCGAAGAACGAGACCCTGTCTCGCTCGCTCGTATAACGATTGGTTTTTTCAATCCATTGATGCGCATCCCGATGCGACAGATTGTGGATGCACACGCCTCCATCATGCGGGACATCGTAGACTTCGCCCGTTATTCGCCCAACCTCTTCATGCAGCGTCGAGACGAATTCCGCCGCGCCGCGGCGAAAGGCGCGCACATTGTAGGACGGCCAGTAATATGCATCATCGTCGTGGCGTCCCATAATGTATTCGCGCTTGGGCATGCGAAACACGCCAGCCGGATGGGAGCCGGCATTTTCCCTTACCCAGCGAATAGCCTCGACGCTGAGGCATTCGTCGTGATCCAGATAGAGTATGAAGTCGTGTGAACATGCATCGTAGGCGACAAACCGCGTCTCGGTGGGCAATGGCGACCAGGGCACGGAGATGACTTTGTCGGCAAAGCCGGCCGCGACGGCAGCCGTGCCGTCAGTGGATGATTTGTCGACAACAATGAGCTCATCGACAAAGCGCAAGGAGCGCAAGCAAGTCTTGAGAATTTCTCCACTGTTATAGGTTATGACGAAGCCACTTATCTTGGGGCTGTTGACACCCATTACCGCACCTTTGCCGCAGAATTTCTCGGGCTATACCCTACAGGAATAGAGGGCCCATAGGTCAATTCCGCGCGAATCATAGCTCCAGTTTCGTTCGCGCGGGTCTGAACACAAGAGGGCGAACGAAGTAAGTATTTCGGTTCCGTTTGATTGCAAGTCCGTGCAACGAGCGCTGCGATTGGCTGGCCCGCACTCATCAAGCCAATCGACGTTGCCATGACGCAAACGCAATCCGCTTTCGCGCCGCATCCGCCGCGAGCGCAGTTCAAGCTGCGCCGAGGCACTCAAGCTTCAGCTGGTGGCGGCCAGATTGCCGCTCAACGCGTCGCGCAGCGCCTGGACCTGGCGGTTCAGGGTATCGAGCTCGGCGAGCGTCATGCCCGAACGCTCGATCAGCGTCTCGTTCAGGCAGTTGCACTGGACGAGCAGCGCGCGCCCGGCCGGTGTCAGGTCGACCTGGACCTGGCGCTCGTCGGTCTGGCTGCGCTGGCGGGTGACAAGGCCAGCCTGTTCCATGCGCTTGACCAGCGGCGTGACGGTGCTTGATTCCAAGGCCAGCCGGTGGGCGATGCCGCCGACCGACATGCCATCGGCCTCGCCCAGTGCGTTCAGCACGAGATACTGCGGATAGGTGATCCCCATCTCGTCCAGCATCGGCTTGTAGGTGCGGTTGATCGCCATGCTGGTGGCATAGAGTGTGAAGCAGAGCTGGTTGTCCAACGGGAGAGGCACGACGCGTTCCTTGTTTGCCGACGTAGGAAATTCGCTACCACGAAAAATGATATCGCGATACATATTTTTGTAGACAGGGGTTCAAGGCTGCGCTAGCCATATAGATATCGCGATATTGTTTATCGCGAAAACAATCAAAGGAGATTGAGATGGCTTCGCAGACAAAATCTGGTTCCGGCAGCGGCACGATCACCACCAAGGACGGCACGCAGATTTTCTACAAGGATTGGGGAACCGGCCAGCCCATCGTCTTCCATCATGGCTGGCCGCTGAGCAGCGATGACTGGGACGCCCAGATGCTGTTCTTTCTGGCACAAGGCTACCGCGTCATCGCCCATGACCGGCGCGGCCATGGCCGCTCGACGCAGACGGATATCGGCAACGAGATGGACACCTACGCCGCCGATGTCGCTGAACTCGCGGCGCATCTCGACCTCAAGAACGCCATCCATGTCGGCCATTCGACCGGCGGCGGCGAAGTGGCACGCTATGTGGCACGG
This sequence comes from Mesorhizobium sp. GW821-FHT04C10, assembly GCF_059420305.1. Classification (NCBI taxonomy): domain Bacteria; kingdom Pseudomonadati; phylum Pseudomonadota; class Alphaproteobacteria; order Hyphomicrobiales; family Phyllobacteriaceae; genus Mesorhizobium; species Mesorhizobium sp. GW821-FHT04C10. The sequence goes on from NZ_JBWKTL010000001.1 coordinate 2,554,979, forward strand.
TATGGTTCGGGCGGCCGCGTCGCCAAGGCGGTGCTGATCGGCGCGGTGCCGCCGATCATGCTCAAGACCGCGGCCAACCCCGGCGGCCTGCCGATAGAAGTCTTCGACGGGTTCCGCACTGCCCAGGCGGCCAATCGCGCCCAGTTCTTCCGCGACGTTCCGGCCGGTCCGTTCTATGGCTTCAACCGTCCGGGTGCCGAGGTTTCGCAGGGCGTCGTCGACAATTGGTGGCGTCAGGGCATGATGGGCGGCACCAAGGCGCATTATGATTGCATCAAGGCGTTCTCGGAAACCGACTTCACCGAGGATCTGAAGGCAATCGACGTGCCGGTGCTGGTCATGCATGGCGATGACGACCAGATCGTCCCCATCGCCGACTCGGCGCTGCTGTCGATCAAGCTGCTCAAGAAGGGCGAGCTCAAGGTCTACAAGGGTTTCCCGCACGGCATGGCGACCACCCACGCCGATGTCATCAACGCCGACCTGTTGGCCTTCTTCAAGGCATAGGCCGCACCCGGTATAAAGCGGCACCCGCCATTGCGGCGGGTGCTTCGGTCGGCTTCAGACGGTGCTCATGCCGAATGCGCGCCTGGCAGCGCTGGCGACCTGTCGCAGTTGGACGTCAGCCGGGCGTTGCATTGCGCGCGGCCGTGAACGATAGTTTCTTGACCGGACAGGCGAGAGACATTGGATCGAGCCTTGTGCCGTCCGCCGGCTCCGGCATTCGTGATCCGGAGGATGGAAGATGAACGCGGAATCGATCGACTACAACGGCCTGATGCAGGCTAACCTTACGCGGGTATTCGGCGAACGCGACGCCGACCGGCGCCTTGTGGCGATCCGCGAACTCTATGCCGGCGATGCCGTGCTTTACGAGCCGGATGCTTCGGCAACGGGCCATGCCGCCATTAATCATTCGGTGAGTAAGCTGCTGTCGAGCCTGCCGCCGACCTTTGCCTTCACGGCGACGGGCCCTGCCGTCGGCCATCATGGCGTCGGGCGGTTGCGCTGGCAATCCGGGCCGCTCAACGGCCCCGTCGCCGTCACCGGAATCGATGTCGCGCATTTCCACGGCAACCTCATCCAGTCGCTTTTTGTTTTTCTCGACCCCGCCGGCGGCTGACGCGCCCGTTTACTGAACGAGTTGCCATGCCCAAAACCTGGCTGGAAGCCTTGCTTCGCCGTGTGAAAGGGCGGGCAACGCGGCGTCTCATCTTATCGACGCCTACGTCCCTAGAGCTCTTTGTTTTGACGCAATTCCCAAGGGCAAGCGCTACGCGCTTGTCCCGGGAAAACCGTTTCACACTTTTCCTGGAATTGCTCTAGGCTTTTCTCGCTTCCTTCATGTTCGGCAGGAACACCGTCAGCAGGCCCAGGAACGGCAAATACGAGCAGATCTGGAAGACGAAATCGATGCCTTTCATGTCGGCGACGACGCCGAGCACGGCGGCCGCGATGCCGCCCATGCCGAAGGCGAAGCCGAAGAAGATGCCGGCGATCATGCCGACGCGGCCCGGCACCAGTTCCTGTGCGAAGACGACGATGTTGGAGAAGGCCGACGACAGGATCAGTCCGATCAGCACGGTCAGCACCATCGTCCATTCCAGATTGGCGTAGGGGAGCGCCAGCGTGAAGGGCAGGACACCGACGATCGAGAACCAGATCATCGCCTTCTGTCCGTAGCGGTCGCCGAATGGGCCGCCGAGCAGGATGCCGAGCGCCGAGGCGCCGAGGAACAGGAACAGCATCACCTGGCTCATCTGCACCGACACCCCGAACTTATGGATGGAGTAGAAGGTATAGTAGCTGGCGAGGCTGGCGATATAGGCGTTCTTGCTGAGCACCAGCAGGGTCAGCACGATCAATGCCGACATCACCTTGCGGCGCGGGAAGGGGGAGACGAAGCTTGCCGCCTTGCGGTTGCCTTGCGCGGCGCGCAGACGGCTGTACCAGCCGCCGACCTGCCACAGGATGACGATGCCGATCAGCGAGCCGACGGCGAACCAGGCGATGCTGGTCTGGCCGAACGGCACGACGATGAAGGCGGCCAGCAAGGGGCCCATGGACTGGCCGAAATTGCCGCCGACCTGGAACAGCGACTGTGCCAGGCCAAACCGGCCGCCGGACGCGAAGCGGGCGATGCGCGAGGATTCGGGGTGGAAGATCGCCGAGCCGATGCCGATCAGCGAGGCGCCGATGAGGAGCAGGTAGTAGTGCCCCGCATAGGCCAGTACAACCAGCCCGATCAGCGACGCCGCCATGCCGTAAGGCAGGGAATAGGGCATCGGCCGCTTGTCGGTGATCATGCCGATGATCGGCTGCAGCAGGGATGCCGTGACCTGGAAGGTGAAGGTCAAAAGGCCGATCTGCCAGAAGTCGAGGCCGTAATTGTCTTTCAGAAGCGGGTAGATGGCCGATAGCAGCGACTGCATGATGTCGTTGATGCAGTGGCACAGGCTCACCGCCAGGATGACGGTGAAGGCCGTCGCCTGGGCTGAAGCGTGACTGGCGCTCGTTGATGGCGCGACGCTGGTGGCTGTCGTATCGGTCAAGGGTGGCTCCGTGGTCTTTTTGGCGGGCACGCCCGCAGGTAATCTGGCGGCCGCTCCTGCGGCAGCCTTAGGGACGGTTGCCTTATAAGCTGCTTGCAGGGCGACTTCTTTCGTGGTTTGGTCCAATAGTTTCGCGAGTGGGCCATAGCCGATGCCACATGGCAGAGAAATCTTCCACGCCGGCAACGCCGATCTCGGCAAGTTGCACGAGAGCCGCTGGCAGTGGCTGGAACAAGTGGCCGGGCCGGCGGTGGCCTTGCCGACCGAATATCCTGACGGCTACCACGTGCCGCAACATCGACACAGCCGCAGCCAGCTGCTGCACGCTTTGGTCGGCGTCGTGCTGGTAAAGACGCGGCACGGGCGCTGGATGGTGCCGCCCGACCATGCAATGTGGATTCCGGCCGGCATCGAACATTCCGTCGAGATGCTGGGCGACGTCTCGATGCGCTCGGTCTATGTCATGCCGGGTGCGATCCCCGGGCTACCGGAAGGCTTGCGCGTCGTCGGCGTCACCGAACTGATGCACAGCCTGATCGTGGAGTCGGAGAAATTGCCGCAAGGCGGCGAGTTGGAAGGACGCGGCGGGTTGATCATGAACCTGCTGCTGCATGAGATCCCGACCTTGCCGGAACGGCCGCTCGGGCTTCCATTCCCGTCCGATCCGAGGCTGGCGGCGCTGTGCCGTCGCTTCGTCGCGGCGCCTTCGCCGCATGCAACGATCGACGAATGGGCCGATGCCGTCGGCATGAGCCGGCGCTCCTTCACGCGCGCCTTCCAGCGCCAGACCGGCCTGTCCTTGTCGACATGGCGCCAACAGGCGTGCCTGTTCGCGGCGCTGCCGAGGCTCGCCGATGGCGAGCCCATCACCAGGGTGGCGCTCGACTTGGGCTATGACAGCGTGCCGGCCTTCATCACCATGTTCAAGCGCATGCTGGGCTCCTCGCCGCGCGGCTATATGCGCGGCGCGCGCGACAATGGCGAAAGTGTTCGTCGGCCAAACGTGCCGGCGCGGCTGGAAGGTCCTGCAGCCTAGAGCAATTCCAGGAAAAGTGTGGGCGGTTTTCCCGGGACAAGCGCGTAGCGCTTGCCCTTGGGAATTGCGTAAAAACAAATAGTTAGAGCGGTTCTGCGATTCCGTGAAACGCTCTAGTCTAGAGCAATTCCAGGAAAAGTGTGGGCGGTTTTCCCGGGACAAGCGCGTAGCGCTTGCCCTTGGGAATTGCGTCAGAACGAAGAGTTGGAGCGGTTCGCCGTTTCCATGAAATGGTGAAACGCTCCAGACTAGTCAAACAGGCTCGACACCGATTCCTCGGTCGCCGTGCGCGAGATCGCCTCGCCCATCAGGTCGGCGATCGAGATGACGCGGATGTTGGGGGCGTCGAGCACGCCTTGCGTCGGCTGGATGGAATCGGTGATCACCAGTTCCTGCAGCTTCGAGCCGCTGATACGGGCGACAGCGCCACCCGACAGCACGCCATGGGTGATATAGGCGGTGACGCTGGTGGCGCCGTTGGCCAGGAGCGCATCGGCGGCGTTGCACAGCGTACCGCCGGAATCGACGATATCGTCGATCAGCAGGCAATCCTTGCCGGCCACCGCGCCGATGATGTTCATCACTTCCGATTCGCCCGGGCGCTCACGGCGCTTGTCGACGATGGCCAGTTGCGCGTCGAAGCGCTTGGCCAATGCGCGGGCCCTGACCACGCCGCCAATGTCGGGCGACACCACCACGACGTTGCCGAGCTGCTTGTATTTCGCCTTCACGTCGCGGGCCATCACCGGCACCGAGAACAGATTGTCGGTCGGGATGTCGAAGAAGCCCTGGATCTGGCCGGCATGCAGGTCGAGCGTCAGAACGCGGTCGACACCGGCGCGGGTGATCATGTTGGCGACCAGCTTGGCCGAGATCGGCGTGCGGCCCGAGGCACGGCGATCCTGCCTGGCATAGCCGAAGTAAGGAATCACCGCCGTGATGCGCCGGGCCGAGGAGCGCATGAAGGCATCGATCATGATGAGCAGTTCCATCAGATGATCGTTGGTCGGGAACGAGGTCGACTGCAGGATGAAGACATCCTCGCCGCGCACGTTTTCCTGGATTTCGACGAAGATTTCCTGGTCGGCGAAGCGCCTGACGCTGGCCTTGCCCAGCGGGATGTTGAGATAGCGGGCGACCGCTTCGGCCAGCACCCTGTTGGAATTGCCCGCGAAGAGTTTCATGCACCGTTCCTGGTGGGGGATGGGAAGGCCTGACAGACTCTCCCGCACCTTTTAATCGGGCTTTTAGCGGCCCGCGCTGGTATTGCAAGCGCCGAGATCGGGAATCCGCCGGCTAAGCTGAAGAAAGGTTCGTGCCATCGCCGAGAGGCAACACTCGAGCATGCCTTGTCAGCCTGCCTTGCCGCCCAGAAATGCCGCGAACTGGTCGATGGTCTGGTCGGCGATCGCCTGCATGGTGGCCGGCGAGACGCCCTTCCAGCTGTCGGCGCCAGCGCCGGCGCCGGAATTGACCGAAGGCGCCTTCATCTGGCCGTTGATGCGGTGCAGGCGGTTGCCGGCCGGGTCGTAGACGTCCCAGACATAGATGACGGTGGTGTCCTTGCCCTCCGAAATGGCCGAGAAGTAACCTTTCAGCACATGAGTCGCGGTCTGGTCGGCGCTGCCGGCAAGCGTGATGCCGCGCTGCCTGGCGCGCGTCTGCAGTTCCGCCGTCAGCGGGGTCGCGGCCTCCACCGAAGCGCCGACGATCGGCGCGATCTGCAGCCGGGTCTTCGACAGGATGGCGGCACTTTGGGCTGAGGTAAGCGGCGTGGTGGTGGTCGCGGACGCCCCCGCCGTGGTGGTCGCAGGCGCAGCTGCCGATGGGGCGGGAATGGTGGCCGCCGTGCTGCCCGGCGCCGCCGTCGTCGAGGTCGCCGGCGGGGTGATGGCGGAAGGTTCGAGAACGTCCTTTGCGTTGGTGCAGGCGGCAAGAGCCAATGCCACAAGCAATGACACGGTCGTCACATGCGATCGTCTCATTTGCCTTCTAACTCCTTGGCGAAGAACGCCTCCCATTATGGATTCACTGTACGATCAAGTCGAGATCATGGCGGGACAGCGGCTTCGGCTGGGATTCGGTGGTCAGGTAGGTGCGGCCAAGCGTCATTGCCGTCTCGGTCTCGGAATCCATGATGATCATGTGGGCGAACAGCGTCATGTGCGGCGCGATCGGCTCGGGGTTGCCCTGGTAGAACATCGGCATGTCCATCCAGGACGGCGTGAAGCGGGCGCCGACGGAGTAGCCGCAGGCGTTCAGCCGGTGCTTGGTCAGGCCGTGTGCCTCCATGGTGCGGGCATGCGCGTCGAAGACGTCGCCGAAGCTGTTGCCCGGCGTCATCGCCTTTTCGACGGCGAGAAGAGCCGCGCGCGCTGCGTCGAACAGTTCCTGGTGGCGCTTCGAAACCTTGCCGGTCAGCACCGTACGCATCATCGGCGCATGGTAATGATGGAACACGCCGGCCCATTCGAGCGTCAGCTGGTCGTTCTTGGTCAGCTTGCGCCGGCCCGCCTTGTAGCGGCAGAGCAGCGCATCGACACCGGAGCCGATGATGAATTCATTGGCCGGATAGTCGCCGCCGCCGGCAAAGACCGCGCCCTGCATGGCAGCCAGGATCAGGGCCTCGTCGCCGCCCTGCTTGATCAGGGGCAGCGCCGCGTCCAGCGCATCGTCGGAGAGGTTGGCGGCCTTCTCGGCCTTGGCGATTTCGGCCGGGCTCTTGAACAGGCGCAGCCGCCCGACGATGCCGGACGCGTCGGCGATCTGGCCAAAGGTCTGCAACTGCTCGTCCAGCCGGCGGCCATTGTACGCGGTCAGCCCGTGGGTGTCGTATTCGACGCCGATGCGGGCGCCAAGCAAATTGAGATCGTTGAGCAAATTGCGCAGGTCGACCGCCGGGTTGGCGCCATTACGGTCGGTCCACAGCACGATGTTGTCAATGATGGAGGTGTGGCGCGCCTGGCGCAGGTCGGCCGAGCGGGTCAAGAGCACCATCGAGCCGTCGGCCTTCACCACCAGGCACTGGAAGAAACAGAAGCCGAACGTGTCGTAGCCGGTTAGCCAGTACATGCTTTCCTGCGCGAACAGCAGGATGGCGTCGAGTTTCTTCTCGGCCATCTCGATCATCAGCCGGTCGCGCCGCGCGTCAAATTCCGACCGTTCAAAATGCAGCGCCATTATTCATTCTCCAAAACGATGGCCGAAACCTGCCGGCCGTAATCGGGCTCCTTGCGGTGCGTGGTGCGCCGGTAGGAGTAGAACAGATCTTCCTCGGCATAGGTGCAGCGGCCAAGACCCTCGGCGGTCACGCCGGCCCTTGCCAGCCGGTCGACCGTATAGCTGGCGAGATCGAACATGGCGTGGCCTGATGTGGTGGAGGGCGCGAAGTAGCCGATGTTTTCGGCGTCGGCCTCGACGAAGCGGGCAATGAATTCCGGCCCGACCTCGTAATTGTCAGGGCCGATCGAGGGGCCGAGCACGGCGACGATGTTTTCGCGCCGGGCACCCAGGCCTTCCATGGCTGCGATGGTGTTTTCCAGCACGCCGGTGAAGGCGCCTTTCCAGCCGGCATGCGCCGCGCCGATGATGCGGGCCCCGGCATCCGCGAACAGCACCGGGCCGCAGTCGGCGGTCGAGGCGCCGATGGCGATGCCAGGACGGTCGGTGACGATGGCATCGGCCTTGGGCCGTTGTCCGGCAAAGGGTTCCCTGGCGATGACGACGTCGGGGGAATGGATCTGCCAGGCGGTCAACAGATGGTTCGTCGGCACGCCCATCCAGGCGGCGACACGGGCGCGGTTCTCGGCCACCAGCGTCTGATCGTCATCCGATCCGGTGCCGATGTTGAGGCCCTGGTAGATGCCGGTCGAGACGCCGCCTGCGCGGGTGAAATAGCCGTGGCGGATGCCTTGTGCCTGCGCCTTGTCCAGCAGCGGGGACCGAACGGGATCCGGTTTGGTCTGATTCAGCATGCGGGCGTTGTTGTCCGTATGGGCGGTTTCGTCAAGAAAAAGCAGAAGCGAGGCGGCCGGCGGTTCGGCCGCTCTTTTGCCGAACGGGAGATTGGAAGGGGCAGCGGCGAAAAGTCAATCCGCTGTCGCGAAGGGCCGAACGGCGGCGCCGCGCGGCACGACGGCAAGCACCTTGAACAGTTCGCCCATAGCCTGCGGCCCGGCGAGGCGCTCGACATCCTCGGTGATCTTGTCGCGAGCGGCCTGGCCGGCATCGGCGCCAAGCCGGCCGGCGCGCTCGAGTATGCCCATGCCGAGCAGGAAACCGCCCTGTGTCGACAGATGGGCGTCGAGACCATGCGCGCGCACGATCGCGGCAAGGGCGGAGAAATCGACATGCGAGGTGAGGTCGGCCTCGCCTGGATTGGCCAGCACATCTTCGTGATTGTGTCTACGCAAGGCCTGCAGCGTGTCGCCGACACCCGGCAGCAGGTGGCCATAGTCGAGGAACAGCCCGGCGCCGCCGTTTAGGGCCATGCGTTCGGCAATGGCCGCCATCAGGGCGGTGCGGGCGGGCGCCACCTCGACGATCGCCCCTTGCGGCGCTTCAGCCGCGTCGACGGGCAGCAGCGTCGGGTCGACCGAGCCGGCGCCGGCGAAGAAACAAAGGGTGTTCTCGTCATCCAGGCTCACCATGCGCTCGCGCCAGCCGGTGCCGGCGCGGACGAACTGGCGGATCGGTATGGCGTCGAACAGTTCGTTGCCGACGATAAGCAGCGGCTGATGAGGCAAGGTGTCGATGGTCTCGTGCCAGCGAACCGCAAAAGGTGTGGCGCCGAGCGTCTGTTTCTGGACTTCGGTCAGGCGTGGACTGGTCTCGATCATGGCGAAGGCGGCGCCATTGGCCAGGGTCGGATCAAGCCGCGACAGCGTGCGCAGCATGTCCTTCATCAGCGTGCCGCGACCGGGGCCGATCTCGGCGATGGTGACCGGCATCGGCCGGCCGATCGCTGTCCAAGCCTGGTAAAGCCACACGGCGACGAGTTCGCCGAACATCTGGCTGATCTCCGGCGCGGTGATGAAGTCGCCGGCGGCGCCGAACGGTTCGCGCGTCGTGTAGTAGCCGTCAGCGGGGTCGAACAGGCACAGCGCCATGTATTCGTTGACGGGAAGGGGGCCCAGCGCCTCGATCAGGTCGACGATACGGGTCTTCAGCCGCGTCATGTCGCCTGCGGCTGCGCTTGCGTCACCGGCTTGGCTGTTACCATCGCCCAGATGCCGATCAGCACCATCGGGGTCGACAGGATCATGCCCATGGTCAGCCAGTTGGTGCCAAGGAGGTAGCCGAGCTGCTGGTCGGGTTCGCGGAAGAATTCGACAAAGACGCGCGACAGACCGTAGCCGCAGATGAAGGCGCCGCCGACGAAGCGCGGCGTCTTCAGCTTGAGGCGCGAATGGGTCAGGATGCGCAGGACCAGGAACAACACCAGGCCTTCGAGCAGGGCCTCGTAGAGCTGGCTCGGATGGCGGGTGAACGGCCCGCCATTGGGGAATTCTATCGCCCAGGGCACGTCGGTCGGACGGCCCCAGAGCTCGGAATTGATGAAGTTTGCGACGCGCACCAGGCCGAGCCCGACCGGCACGCCGGCGGCCACGACATCGAACAGCGACCAGGTGCGGATGCCGCGCTTGATGGAAAACAGCGTCATGGCGAGGATGACGCCGAGCAGGCCGCCATGGAAGGACATGCCGCCCTGCCAGACCGCGAAGATGTCGAGCGGATGCTGGATATAGCGCGCCAGGTCGTAGAACAGGACATAGCCGGTGCGGCCTCCGAGCACGACGCCGATCGCCGCCCAGACGATGAAATCATCGAGGTCCTCGGGCTTCATCGGCAGCACGCCGTCGGGCCACAGTTTCGGGTTGGCCGCAAGCCGCTTGGCGTACCACCAGGCAAACAGGATGCCGACAATGTAGCCGACGCCGTACCAGTGCACCGCCAGCGGCCCGATCTGGATGAGGATCGGGTTGATGTTGGGGAAAGGCAACGAGGCCAGCGGCAGCAGGAAATATTCGTTCAACGGGGAGCTCTCGGTTGCGTTCGCATTCGGGCGCGGACCATGCGGCAGGGTTTTGGCAGGGTCAAGGCAAGCCGGTCGCCGTCAAGTGTCGCGACGGATCACCATTGCGAGCCGTCGCGCCGTGCGTGGTCAACTCACCCCTTGGCGGCCACCCATTGCCGCAATGCGTCGTTGATCCTGTCCTGCCAGCCGGGCCCGTCTTCCTGGAAATGGTCGAGCACCGCCCGGTCGATTCGGATCGAGACAAGCTCGCGGACATTCGGGGCGGTCGAGGGTTCGCGAACTGGCGCTGCCGGCTTCTTGACCGGCTTGAAGGCCGCTTCGGCGGCTGCGAACGGATTCGTCGGTCGGCGCGGGGGCGTTGCCATTGGGTGACCCTGATTGGAGCGTTCTGATGCAATAGGAGACGACAACACCATAGGCGATTTGGCGTTCTCAAGTATAGCTTGGGTCGGTTCGAGAGCTTCCCGCCGGCATGGCAGCGCCCATGCGCCATAGCAACGCAGAGGCCGCACCAGCCCTCAACGTTCTTGCATTCCTCGCCCCGCGCCACTACGTCATTTCGAGCAAGCGAGGATTTGCCATGTCGACCGGACCGAACCGCATTCTCGATGAATTCGCCAAGCTGATGACCGACGCAGCCGGGGCCGCGCAAGGCGTTCGGCGCGAGGTGGAGACCGCCTTCAAGGGCCAGGCGGAGCGTATCCTCAATTCGATGGACGTGGTGCAGCGCGAGGAATTCGAGGCCGCGCGCGAGATGGCCGCCAAGGCCCGGGACGAGAATGCCCGCCTTGCCGCCCGCATCGAGGCGCTCGAAGCGAGGCTCGCCGAACTGGCCGGCGATGCCGCACCAGCGGCGGCGGCGAAGCCCCGCGCAAAAAAATAATCGTTAAACTTTTCCACATAGTCCGAGCTTGAAAAGCGCTTTGCCGTGAATCGCTTAACGGCATTGCATGAATCTTTGTGACAGCGCCTTTCCACATGCGAATGACGCAGTGCGAAAAATTGGGCTGTTCACGCGACTCCCGATCAATAGACTGAATTTGTTGCATGATTCGGAGCAGGGTCATGCGGCCGGGCGGTGGGGTCCGGTCTGGGGTCTTTGCGTCGAGAAGTAGTCTTTAGCGCGAAGAAAGTCCTGGCCGTCCGAGTTCTAGATCAGATTGTTCGTTGTGTGTGCCCTCCCGCGGAGCGTGTGGCGGCGCTCCTCAGAACGACAGGAAGCATTCCATGGAACTTCTCGAACTCGAATTCTCCCGCGAAATCCATCCGGTGGATGTTATCGAGCAGGTGGCCCACAACAATGACTGGTCCTTCGAACGGGCCGGCGATGATGAAATTTCGATCTCGGTCGCGGGAAGCTGGACCGACTATCATGTCTCATTCTCCTGGATGGAGGATTTCGAAGCGCTGCATCTGGCCTGCGCCTTCGACATCAAGGTGCCGGAGACCCGCGCGCTGGAAGTGATGCGGCTGTTGTCGCTGATCAACGAACAGATGCTGTTCGGCCATTTCGACCTCTGGGAGCAGGAGGGCGCGATCATGTTCCGCCAGTCGCTGCTGCTGGCCGGCGGGGTCGAACCCTCAAGCCAGCAGGTCGAGGTGCTTTTGTCCTCGGCGCTGGAAGCCTGCGAATGCTATTTCCAGGCTTTCCAGTTCGTCGTCTGGTCGGGAACCTCGGCCAAGGATGCGCTGGCGGGTGTGCTGTTCGAGACCTACGGCAACGCCTGAACCTTGGTAGTATCGAAATGAGTTCAAGCCGCGAGCGTAAGCCCGAGATCAGTTTTGCCGATTTCGATCGTATCGACATCCGCGCCGGCACGATCGTCGAGGCCGAACCGTTTCCGGAAGCGCGCAAACCGGCTATCAAGCTGAAGATCGATTTCGGACCCGACATCGGGGTGAAGAAATCCTCGGCGCAGATCACCAAATATTATGCGCCGGATACGCTGGTCGGCCGACAGGTGTTCGCGGTGGTCAATTTCCCGCCACGCCAGATCGGACCGTTCATGTCGGAAGTGCTGACGCTCGGTTTTCCCGACGAGGAGGGCGCCGTGGTGCTGGGCGCCATCGAGCGCAAGGTGCCGGACGGCGGGCGCCTGTTCTAGGATGTATCGATATTCAGGTGAGGCGGGCTTGCGAGCGGCGGTCTCCTGCGCTTCCCCAGTTCTACTGCGTCGCAGTAGAACTGAGCTTACGTACCCAAAAGTACGCTCCGCTCCGGTTCTCGGAGCCCACCATTCTCGGCTCGGCCTGACCTGAATCTCAATACATCCTGTGCGCCAGGCTTCAGGCCGCCAGCTTGCGCGTTGTACCCAGCGCTTCCTCGACCGTATCCATGAACATCTCCGCGCAGGCTTTCCAACTGTAGCGCATGGCGCGTTCGCGGGCCTGGTCGCGGCTGACGTTGAGCGCTGCAAGCGAGGCTTCGCGCAAATCGTTGGAGACCGCGCCGCCAAAGCCGTCGCCGACAATGTCGATCGGGCCGGTCACCGGATAGGCGGCGACCGGCGTGCCGCTGGCCAGCGCCTCGATGATGACGTTGCCGAACGTGTCGGTGCGGCTGGGGAAGACGAAGACATCGGCCGAGGCGTAGATCTCCGCCAGTTCGTCATTGGGGCGGTGGCCAAGGAAATGCGCGTTGGGGTAGCGCGCCTTGAGCTTGGCAAGCTCCGGCCCCTCGCCGACCACCACCTTGCTGCCGGGCAGGTCGAGGTCGAGGAAGGCAGGCAGGTTCTTTTCGATGGCGACGCGGCCGACGCAGAGAAACACCGGACCGGGGAAGCCGAGATCCTTCCTCTTGTCGGGACGGAAGTGGTCGGTGTCGACGCCGCGCGTCCATGGCCTCAGCTTGTTGAAGCCGCGCGCCGAAAGGTCGTCGGCGAGCGACTGGGTGGCCACCAGCGTGCCCTGGCCGGAATTGTGGAAATCGCGCAGCCAGCGATAGGCCCAGCTCTCCGGCACCGGCAGGCGGGCGCTCAGATACTCGGGGAAGCGGGTGTGATAGCTGGTGGTGAATGGCCGGCCGGCATTGCGGCAATAGCGGCGTGCCATGATGCCGAGCGGCCCCTCGGTGACGATGTGGACGTGGTCGGCCTTGTAGCCGTCGATCAGCTTCGCGACATGGCCGGGCGTGGTCAGCGCTAGGCGGATGTCGGGATAGGTCGGCAGGGGCAGCGTGCGAAAGATGTTGGGCGTCAGGAAATCCACCGCGACGTCGAAGGATTTGAGCGTTTCGGTGAGCCGCTCGAGCGTGTGGACGACGCCGTTGACTTGCGGGCGCCAGGCGTCGGTGACCATCAATATGCGCATGGCGGCCCTTTGCTGGAAAGGTCGACGATTGCCTTGAGACGATGCCGGAACGGCGACCAGCCTGCCGCCCTCGCTTCGCTCCAGCGCACCCGGGTGGGCACGGGGTCGAAGTGAGGCGGTTGGCCCGAATCAAGTGTGGTCGCGCGCTTCATGCGCGCTCTTCACCATGATTTCATGACGGGCGGATGAAGCCTGATGCTTCGCCTGGTACTTGGGCTCGCCTAGGCCGGGACCTTGATGACCGCGCGCAGGCCGCCGAGCGGACTGTCGTCGAGGGTGATGTCGCCGCCATGGCTGCGGGCGATGTCGCGGGCGATCGACAGGCCGAGCCCGGTGCCGCTGGCATCGAGGTTGCGAGCCTCGTCCAGTCGCACGAAGGGCTTGAACACGTGCTCGCGCCTGTCGACTGGAATGCCGGGACCATCGTCGTCGACGGTGACCACAAGCGAGCCACGGCCGTGGTTGGCATTGACCTCCACCGTCTTGGCATAGCGGAATGCGTTCCCGATGACATTGGACAGCAGCCGCGCGAAGGCGTTTGGCCGTACATGCACCGTCGGGTCGCCGGAAAGCGTCGTCGACAGCTTGCATTTGCGCAAGGCGGCTTCCTCGCCGAGCTTCTGGAAATAAGCCTCGAGATCGAAACGTCCCGGGTCCTCGGAGGCTTCGCCGCGGGCAAAGGCGAGATAGCCTTCCAGCATCGACTGCATGTCATCGATGTCCTGGTTGAGCGCCGCCTTGGTCTCGGTCTTGCCGCCTGCCAGTGCCAGCTGCAGCTTGAAGCGGGTGAGGATGGTCCTGAGATCATGGCTGACGCCGGTCAGCATGGCGGTGCGCTGTTCTATCTGGCGCTCGATGCGCTCGCGCATCTGGATGAAGGCAAAGCCGGCACGGCGGACTTCCTCGGCGCCGCGCGGGCGAAAATCGCGCGGCATCGGCCGGCCCTTGCCGAAGCTTTCGGCGGCCTCGGCGAGCGTGAGGATCGGCCGGATCTGGTTGCGCAGGAAGGGGATGGCGATCATCAACAGCACCAGCGAGGTGCCGACCATCCAGATCAGGAAGATATGGGTGTTGGAGGCATAGGCCTGGCTACGGCGCACGAAGACGCGCAGCACCTTGCCTTCGAGCTGGACGCGCACCTCGACGATGTTGGAATTGCCGACCGTGTCGATCCAGAACGGCCGGTTGATCTGGCGGGTGATCTCGGCCGAGAGAACGTCGTCGAGGATCGAGAAGAACGGTTTCGGGCCGGGCGGCGGCAAGGGATCCGGCGGCAGCAAATCGACCTTCAACTGCATGCGGTCCTGCGCGATGCGGATGATGTTGGCGTAATCGGCGTCGTGCGGGTAGGTCTCGATCAGGTCGATGATGGCGGCTATGTCACGCACGGTGGCCTGCGACAGGCGCTGCGTCACCGTTGCCCAGTGGCGTTCCATGAAAACGAAGGCGACCACCGATTGCAAAAGGATCATCGGCGCGATGACGATGATCAGCGAGCGCGCATAGAGGCGCTTGGGCATGTAAAGCGAGACGAGGCGCCAGAACCGGTTCCAGATGCGCGGCACCGCCTTGAGCGCTCGCGTGGCGCGTGCGCTCAAGCCGTCAGGCCCCGGCTCTTCCAGTTCCGTCGTCGCCATTGGCTCTTTTCATTTCGTCCACGGCACTAGATCAGAAGGACGTCTGGTTCAATCGCCTTACTGATCCAACTCTTTGTTGAAGCATGATCTTTTCCGAAAACCGGTTCCCACTTTTCGGGATCATGCTCCAGAGCCGCAGCCGCCATTCTATTCCACGCTGAGCCGATACCCAATACCGCGCACGGTCTGCAGCCAGACGGGGTTGGACGGATCGCGCTCGATCTTGCGGCGCAGCCTGTTGATCTGCACGTCGATGGTGCGCTCGCCGACTTCCGAATCGTCGCCGACCAGTTCGTGGCGCGGGATGGTCTCGCCGGCCCGCGCCGCGAAGATCGCCAGGATCTCCTGCTCGCGGTCGGTCAGCTTCAGCGCCTCGCCGCCTCGCTTCAGTTCGCGCCTGGCGATCTGGAAGGTGTAGGGACCGAAGACCAGCTGTTCGACCTTCGGCGTCGTCGCCGGGCCGCCACGGCGCAGGATGTTGTTGATGCGCAGGATCAGCTCGCGCGGGTCGAAGGGCTTGGGCAGGTAATCGTCGGCGCCGGCCTCCAGTCCGGAGATGCGGCTGTCGGTCTCCGAAAGTGCGGTCAGCATCAGGATCGGCACGTTCTTTTCGGCGCGCAGCGATTTAGTGAGATCGACGCCGCTTTCGCCGGGCATCATGACATCGAGTACAAGCAGGTCGAAATCGAGGCCGGCGAGCTTGCGCCTGGCTTCGCCGGCATTGCCGGCGACGGTCACGCGAAAGCCGTTTTCGGTCAGATACTGCTTGAGAAGATTGCGGATGCGTGTGTCATCGTCGACCACAAGCAGATGCGGCGCGTCGTCGTCCGGTGCGGCCGCCTGATCGACCCTCTCAGTGCTCTCCATGGCTTTTCCCTGACATTTTTGCGGACCCAACGTCGATCTGAGCTCTCAGTTCCGGATTGACCATCGCTTCGAGGAAGCGTTCCACCAAGGTCCGTTCGGCGGCGCCGGAATCTTCCAATGCAGCACGGATGCGGCGCGACTGTGGCCGCGCCAGCGCCAGTGCCAGCGCCCGGCCCTTGGCTGTCGGGTAGAGCTCGCGCTGGCGGCGGTCGCGCGGGCCTTGCAATTGCACGACATGGTCGGTGTCGATCAGTTGCTTGAGCACCCGCGCCAGGCTCTGCTTGGTGATCTTCAGCACCTCGAGCAGTTCGGCGACCGTCAGGCCCGGCCTGCGGTTGACGAAATGCAGCACCCGGTGGTGGGCACGGCCGAAGCCATAGTCGGCCAGGATCTGGTCGGGATCGGAGGTGAAGTCGCGATAGGCGAAGAAAAACAGTTCGATGATGGCGAAGTCGATGCCGTCCTCGACTGACATCGCGGTCCTGATCGGTTTTCCGGCAGAAGGGCTTCGATCCGTCATCATTTCTCCATGGGAACGGGAGATTATGTCAGTACTATTGACGTAATTTCCCTGCAATGATAATTTTTGACAAGCTTTTGGGCGGATTGCGAACGAAAAGGCAAGTCAGGCCGGTTTTTCCGGAATTTCCTGAGTTTGCCAGAGCGCGATTATCCGCCTACGCTTCGAGACACCGGCCGGCGCCTCAAATCGCATGGCGCGGCCAAAAAGAACACGCAACGACACTGAGATATGCGGGCCGTGGCCCGCGGGAGGTTACCATGGCATCCGTTCCCTTCGACCAACTGGACGGCTTCATCTGGATGAATGGCGAGTTCGTCCAATGGGGCGACGCCAAGATCCACGTGCTGACCCACGGCCTGCACTACGCCAGCGCGGTCTTCGAGGGCGAGCGCGCCTATGGCGGCGAGATCTTCAAGCTCAACGAGCACACCGAGCGCCTGCATGAATCGGCGCGACTGCTCGGCTTCAAGATTCCCTATTCGGTCGCCGAGCTCAACGATGCCTCGGCCACGCTGTTGAAGAAGCAGGGCTTCCAGGACGCCTATGTCCGGCCGATCGCCTGGCGCGGCAGCGAGCAGATGGGCGTTTCGGCGCAGAACAACCGCATCAACGTCGCCATCGCCATCTGGCAGTGGCCGAGCTATTTCGATCCGGCGCAGAAGCTGAAGGGCATTCGCCTCGACGTGGCGGAGTGGCGCCGGCCTGACCCGCGCACAGCGCCGTCGCGGTCGAAGGCCGCCGGCCTTTACATGATCTGCACCATGTCCAAGCATGCAGCCGAAGCAAAGGGCTATGCCGACGCCATGATGCTCGACTGGCGCGGGCAAGTGGCGGAGGCAACGGGCGCAAACATCTTCTTCGTCAAGGACGGCAAGATCCATACGCCCAAGCCCGACTGCTTCCTCGACGGCATCACCCGCCGCACGGTCATTGGCCTGGCCAAGGATCGCGGCCTGGAAGTGATCGAACGCGCCATCATGCCGGAAGAACTCGAAGGCTTCGAGCAATGCTTCCTGACTGGAACGGCGGCGGAAGTAACGCCGGTTTCGGAGATCGGCCCCTACCGATTCGAGGTCGGCGAAATCGCCAAGAACCTTATGAACGACTATTCTGCCGCGGTTCAGCCCAAGCACGCGATCGCCGCAGAATAACGATAGTCACAGCTTTTCATGCAAGCAGGGGCGGTTTTCGAGCCGCCCCTTTTATTTCAGCGTTTCTGCATTTGACTTTCATCCAATTCGGCGTCTCATGATGGTGTCGGCCCGGGAGGCTGGCAGCTATGGAGGGACTAATCATATGGACATGAACACGCTTCTTCCGATCATCATCCAGATCATTACGGGCATCATCGGTGGTCAGGCGGTCGGCGCGGCAATCAAGACGGCGGCGCTGGGGCAGCTTCCCAAAATCCTGGGTGGAGCCGTTGGCGGCGTCGGCGGCGCGGCGATCCTGGGCAGCCTGCTCGGCCACGGGATTGATCCCGCTGCGGCCGCGGCGGCGACGAGCGGGCTGGGCAGCTCGCTTAACCTGCAGAACATCGTCGGTGGCGCCGGCGGCGGCGCGATCCTGACCGGCATCATCGGCGCGGTCATGGGAGCCATGAAGAAGTAAGCCTGACGGTCTCAGGTTTGTTCAAATGGGCGGCTTCGGCCGCCCATTTCTGTTTTTCAGACGACTGACTGTTCGTCTTTCGAGGGGTGGACGCGTTTCGCCGGCACCTCTACATCACGCCAGGGATACGAAAGGACGATCATGGGTCAGCTCAATGCCGGCATCGTGCCGGTCACTCAGTTTCAGCAGAACTGCACCATCCTGTTCGACATGGACGAGAAGCGTGGTGTCGTCGTCGATCCGGGTGGCGACATCGACAAGGTGCTGGCGGTGCTGAAGGACAATGCGATCAGGGCCGAGGCAATCTGGATCACGCATGGCCATATCGACCATGCCGGCGGTGCCATGGAATTGAAGGAGGCGCTCGGCATCGACATCATCGGTCCGCACGAAGCCGACAAGCCCTTGCTCGACAATCTGGAGAACCAGGGCAAGCGCTATGGCATTGTCGGCTCACGCGACTGTGTGCCCGACCGGTTCCTCACCGAGGGCGAGACCGTGTCGTTCGGCGGCCACGTCTTCGAGGTGCTGCATTGTCCCGGCCACGCGCCGGGCCACGTCGTCTACTACAACCGCGCGGCCAAGTTCGCCCATGTCGGCGACGTGCTGTTCCGGGGCTCGGTCGGCCGCACCGACCTGCCGGGCGGCGACCATGCGACGCTCATCGCCTCGATCAAGGACAAGCTGTTGCCGCTGGGCGACGATATCGGCTTCATCTGCGGCCACGGTCCCGGTGGCCGCTTTGGCGAGGAGCGCAGGACCAATCCATTCCTGACCTGAATTTCAACACATCCGGGCGCCCAACAAAAAAGCGCTGGCCTTGCGGTCAGCGCTTTTTTTCTGGGGCAGGGAAGCCCTAAGCGCTTTCGCGCTTTGTTTGGTGCAAGTCGTTGTCCCAAAACCGCTGCGCACTTTTGGGCGACATGCACTTAGTTGGCAGTGCAGAAATGCTGCTCGCCGTCATTGCCGGTGAAGGTGCCGGTGCGGGAGTTGAAGGTGCGGTAGCGGTCCGAGCAGTACTCGTACCAGTCACGCGTCCACGGTTCGGCATAGCGATCGGCATAGACCACCCGCGGCTCCGCATAGTAGCGGCGGATCGGAGCCGGGCGGATCCGCACGTCACGATCGTAATAACCGTCATCGTAGTAGCGGTCAGCGTAAGGCGGTGGCTGGTCATTGGCCAGCGCGCCACCGATCAGGGCGCCGGCTGCGAGGCCAAGCACGCCGGCGGCAATGGCGTCGCCGTTTCCGTGGTGGCGGTGATGGCGCCACTCATCGGCATTGGCCGCGGGCAGGGCCACGAGCATGGTCGCGGCCATGGCGGCGGACAGCACGGCTGTCTTGAAAATTCTGTTCATCTTGGTCTCCTTCGTACCGGGCCGTGCAGTTTTTCAGGGGATGCGGTCCGGCTTTACCCAAGACTAATATGCGACCGTGGCTGAACGGAGGCTGAACGGATTTCGCCCCGCCTGTCCGAGAGGGCGTCAAGAACCACGCTCGAAATGAGCTGGGCCGCCCTGCCGGAGCCGACAGCGTGAAGTCGGCTCAGCCCACCGACAGGTTGACGGCCTTGGGCCCCTTGCCGCGCTTGTCCGGCTCGGTGTCGAATGTTACTTTCTGCCCATCTTCGAGACCGGGAAGACCCGACGCCTGCACGGCCGAAATATGGACGAAGACATCCTTCGCGCCATCGTCAGGCGTGATGAAGCCGAAGCCTTTGGCATGGTTGAAGAATTTGACGGTGCCGGTCTGCGGCATGGGAAGCTCCTTTGATCCCATAAACTCCAGTCTCGGGCCGGCAAATGCCCGAGAGGAAATTTGTCCTTTATTTTAGCGTCATCGGCAAGAGAAAGTTTTTTAGGCACTTAAAGCGCGTCACGCTTTAAGCCCTTGTTATGATGCATGTCGTCGATCCAAACCCGGATCCACTTTGGGGCGACATGCATTCATGCTGCATCGCGGGCATGAAAAAGGCGCGACGAAAACCGCCGCGCCTTTCAAAATCTGTCTGCGTGCCCAGAGGCTGGGCAAGCTCTGGAACCTCGTTCGCTCGCCCTCAAGGACGCGCGGCGTGCCGATGGTTCAGGCAGCGCGGAGGTTGACCGCCTTCGGGCCCTTGCCCATGCGATCCGGCTCGACGTCGAAGGTGACCTTCTGGCCGTCGACGAGCGTGCGCAGGCCCGATGCCTCGATCGCGGAAATATGGACGAACACGTCCTTGGCGCCGCCGTCGGGCGTGATGAAACCGAAGCCTTTGGTCGCGTTGAAGAATTTAACGGTGCCGGTCTGGGCCATTGGGGAAACTCCTTCACCCGTTCAGTCTTTGGTGGTCCTGCCCGCCACCTGGCGTCGAGGGCAGTTCCCGGTGGTTGCTTCGGCAGTCATGCATTGGCGCATGGTCAAACCCCCCGCCGAAAACGGGGCCGTCAGAGATTCACAGTATCGGGGAAAGGTCGTCCAAAACGTTCCGCTCTCCGGGTCGCAAATGCCCGAACACGGAATTTATCGCACGGAAACGTGAAGGTTGCAAGATAGCGCCGCGGGCCGCCACACTGGGCGCATCCCGACGCAAGAATCGACCGATCTGAGCGTCGACCGGCCGCAGATAGGCCTGCTTGCCCGGGCGGTCATCGGCCCACGGACGGGGTCACGCATGGGCCAGGGTGGCCAGCGGTGCGATCGAATGCCCGCCATGGCCCAACCGCGCCGATTGCCGTGTGGATAGCCGCGAACGGGGTTGCATTTGAAAAGCGAATGGCGAGGATCGCTATCGGGGATGGGATCGAGGGAGAGATCAGCATGAAATTCCTGGCGTCAGTCTTTTCGCGGCAAGGGTTTGCCGTCCTGTTCCTGTCGGCGCTGCTGGCCGCCTGTACCGTCGTCGTCGATGACGGGCCGGGGCCTCGTCCACGCCCGCCGCGTCCCGAACCGCAATTCTGCACCAGGCAATACGAACCGGTCTGTGCCCGGCGCGGCGGCGATCGCCAGACCTTCGCCAATGCCTGCCTTGCCGACCGCGCCGGTTACCGCATCGTGCGCGACGGTCCTTGCCGCGACGGAGGTGGTGGCGGCGGCGGGGGAGAGCAGACGTTCTGCACCCGCGAATACGCTCCGGTCTGCGCCCGCCGTCACGGCGAGACGCGCAGCTTCCCCAATGCCTGCGAAGCCCGCGCCGCGGACTACCGCATTGTCGGCGATGGGCCATGCTGAGGAGGCGGGAACTCCGTTACTTGTCCACGCCGATATAGGCTTTGCCCTTCAGCAGGGCAGCCAGATGTGCCGCATTTGATGCCGCCATCTCGATCATTCCGGCGACCTTTTCGGGGGTCGCCGGCAGGTCGACATAGTTGACGTCGCCCATGGCTTCGCCCACCCAGTAGACGCCGCCATTGGCCGGTATGGTGAAGCCGACATCGTTGAGCGCCTGGAAGCATTCGGCATGGCAATGGTGCGCACCATCCTCGTTGCCGACGATCGCCACCAGCGCGACCTTGCCGGCGGCCGGCATGCGGCCCTTGTCGTCGGTTTCGGAGAGAAAAGCGTCCATGCGCTCCATGACGCGCTTGGCGACGCTGGAGGGTTGCCCCATCCAGATCGGCAGGCCGAGGATAAAGATATCGGCGGAGATGATTTTCTCGCGCAGGGCGGGCCAGTCGTCGCCCTTGCCCATATCGGAGAGCACACCGGCCTTGATGTCGTGATCGAGGGCGCGCACGACCTCGCCCTTCACCCCATGCGGCTTGAGCGCCGAAAGCAGATCGGCGACGATCTTGTCGGTGGAGGATTTTTCCTTGTCGCCCGAGGCTTTCAGGGAACAGTTGATGGCAAAGGCGGTGAGGGACATTGGCGGCTCCTGCGTGTCGATGTGCAGGGTCAACGTCGCGGGCCGGTTGCGGTTGCGCGGCAATGATGCAGGTGTGGCTGCCTGGAGCAATTCCAGGAAAAGTGTGAACGGTCTTCCGTCCGGAGTTGCGTCGAAACAAAGAGTTGGAGCGGCTCGCCGTTTCGGTGAAATGCGCTAGACCGGATACGCTCCGTCGGCCGGACCGGCATAAAGCTCGCTGCCATGCTCATCCGAAATGCGCAGGCGGTCGGGGATTTGCGGCATGGGCAGGCTATGGAACAGAGCGGCCGCGCCCTGCAGGGCGGCGCGTAGCGTCGGTGCTTCCAGCGAAACCCTGTCGAGCGTCGCTTCCTCGGCGTCGCGCGACCGGTAGAACTCGATGACGAAGTTCAAGCAAGCCTCCGTGGCAGGACTTGGCAAGGCCTTTTGTGTCAGTTCGTCGCCTGCTTCGGAGCAGGGATGGGGCGCGCGAAGCACCCAGGCTGTCAGCCCTTCGATTTCGGCTTCAGGCCGCTCTCGGCCTGCTTGACCGACGAGCCGAAAGGAGAGGCGGGCTTGGCCACCACCTTGTCCTTCTTGGGTTTGCGTGTTTCGCGGTTGCTGCGCTGTTGGCCCTTGGCCATATTGTCTCTCCTCGTGCGGGTTGTCTGACGTTGCTGAGGTCTCAGGCCGCCGGATTGTTGCCAGCCACCGGATTGCCGGCCGGTTCGAGATTGTCTTCCGTGGTGACCCGTTCGTGGGTCTCCTGGTCACTGCGGATACGGTATTGCGGCGAGCCGTCCTTGACCGGCAGCCTGCTCTTGATCTCGAACAGTTCGGCCGTCTTGAGGAGGAGGCCGCCACGGCCTTTCATGCGCACGGTCTGGCCGATGGCGAAGAGATGAGAGGGTGTGTCTGTGCGCGGGCGCGCATTCTGCTGGAAACGGATCATGCTGCATTCTCCCGGTCGCGCTTCAGCGCGTTTTCGAGTTCGAGGTGGTCGATGGCGACAAGCTGGCTGGTGTTCGGGTTCTTCACCGCCCTTGCCGGCAGGTGAATGAAGGTGGCGACGCGGCGCCAGGCAATGCGCGACACGCCCTCGATCAGTTCTTCGTCCTGATCGATGTCGTAGTCGCCGGCCGGCAACGGCCCTTCCAGTCCGCCAAGCATGAAGGGGGCAGCGAAATGCGCGATGGAATGGGTGGTTCGGTCCGACATTGTCCTGGCCTTGATGTGCCCACGCGTTGGGCGTCAGGTAAAACCGCTGCCTGAATGCAAAAAAAGCGGGGACAAGCCCCGCTTTCCTATTTCCGGCAATCGCTGGAAATAAGCCTGTTTCGAGAGCTGCCAGTACATCCGTGGTCAGCGTTCATCGAATTCGGCCTGATCAGATCAGTTGCAGATTGGCGGCCGACTCGCGGCCCTTGCCGTCACGCTCCAGTTCGAACTGAAGCTTCTGGCCTTCCGCAAGACCCGGGAAACCGGCGCGCTCCAGCGCGCTGACATGGACGAAAACGTCCTTGCCGCCATCGGCCGGCTGAATGAAGCCGAAGCCCTTCTGGCCATTGTAGAACTTCACGGTTCCGGTGTTCATATCCAGTCTTTCGCGTATTGAGAGATCGTCGCGCGGCGAAGGTGCGGCGCGTCCGGTAGCAACGATTTGGAATGAGATTTGGCGGGTCGAGAACCTCTGACGCCGCGAGATGCCAATTCTGGCCAAAACGATCTCTGTTATATATAGCGGTATGGCTGTCTATTCAAGTAGATTTCCGAAATTTTCCGACTTGGATCGAAAAACAGATCGCTATGAATATTCGCACAATTCTGCTATCGTTCAGATTATTTCCAAAAAATATTGAAAATTCGCAACGGTATTTCGCTTGCGCGTCATTTTAGTTACTCCGAAATGAGGACAAAAACCATGAATTCCACAAGAGGCTCAAGAGGGAAGACCGTCGCGATCAACCCTATCGCCAAGCCGGGCACCATACACGCCATTGCCGTTGGCCCGACCGGCCAGCCGATGATCGTCAAGTCGGCACGGCTGACCATCAGAAGCGATGAGGCGGCAAGGCGAACGATCGCCGATACCGTTGGCACCATAAGGCGGGCCAGACAGGTCGCCGAGACCAACCGCCTGATCTGATCGCATTCATGGCGATGGAAAGGCCGCGGAACCACACGGAGACTTGAACCTGCCGCGCCAATGGCCTAGATCGCGGGAGGCGGACAAACACGGCAGGTTTCCCATTAACAGAGATCAGAGACGAGCGGCGGGTGCGGGAGCCAGGTCTGGCGCGGGCGGACAGCCGCCGCTGGGCCTCGACCAGTATGTGCAGCAGGCGCTGCAACTGCACCAGGCAGGGCGCCGGCAAGAGGCTGAGTCAATCTACCGGCAGGTGTTGGCGCGTCAGCCCAGACACGCCGCCGCGGCACATTTCCTGGGGCTGCTGCTGCATCAGACCGGACGCAGTGAGGAAGGACTGGATCTCCTCGAACAGTCCGTGAGCCTGCAGCCCACGAATCCCGATTTCCTCAACAATTTCGGCACGGTGATGCGCGACCTCGGCCGCATTGCCGCGGCCATCGATTTCTTCCGTGGCGCGGTCGATCTGCGGCCGGACCAGCTCGCGGCGCGCGACAATCTCGGCTCGTCGCTGAATCAGCTCGGCCAGTTCGAGGAGGCCGAAGAGATCTATCGCGGCACGGTCGCGCGCAATCCATTCCATGTGCGCGCCCGCATCGGGCTCGCCGAAACCCTGCAGGAAGCCGGGCGGCTGGATGAGGCGCTGGCGGCTTTTCGCGAGTCGCTGACCATTCGCCCCAAGGATGCCGACCTGCTGCACGGGCTCGGCGTCGGGCTTATGGAAAAGGGCAAGCTCGACGAAGCGGCCGATCTGTTCCGGCAGGCGCTGGCGATCAATCCCGGCATGGCCACGGCCTGGCTGATGCTGACGCAGGTCAAGCGCCAGAAGGAGCGCGATGCTGAATTGGCCGGCATGGAAGCCCAGCACGCCAAGGCGCCGCAGGACAGCCTGGCACGCATGCAGCTGTCCTTCGGCCTCGGCAAGGCCAATGACGATTTGAAGGACTATGACAGGGCGTTCGATTATTTCGCCGAAGGCAATGCTATTCGCCGCAAGGTTATCAACTACGATCCCGTCAGGACGCGTGCGGATTTCGAGGCGATGAAGACGGTGTTCGATGCCGGCTTCTTCCAAAGGCACAGACCGAGCCCAATCACCGATGACGCGCCGATCTTCGTCGTCGGCATGCCGCGTTCGGGCACGACGCTGGTCGAACAGATCATCGCCAGCCATCCGAAGGTCTATGGTGCGGGCGAGCTCAGCATCCTGAAGAAGGTGGTCGGGAATCAGTTCCCGTCGACCATGCCGGGTGGCTTCCCCTGGGGTGTATCGGACGTGGACGATTCGGATTTTGCCGAGGCAGGCCAAGCCTATCTCGACATGCTGCATGCCCGCTATCCGCATATCAGCCACGTCACCGACAAGATGCCGGGCAACTTCCTGCTTATCGGCTTCATCCACATGATGATGCCGAAGGCCAGGATCATCCACTGCGCCCGCGATGCGGCGGCAACCTGCCTGTCGATCTACAAGGTGCATTTCCGGGGCGACAGCCACCGCTACGGCTACGATTTGGGCGAACTCGCCGACTTCCACAATCTCTACACCGACATCATGGCGCATTGGCACAGCGTTCTGCCCGGCGTCGTGCATGATGTGCGCTACGAGGATTTCGTCGCCGATCAGGAAGGGCAGAGCCGGGCCCTCATCGACTATCTCGGCCTGCCATGGGACGATGCCGTGCTGTCCTTCCACGATACCGACCGGCCGGTGCGCACGGCTTCCGCCGCGCAGGTGCGCCAGCCGATGTATCAAGGCTCGGTCGATCTGTGGAAACGCTATGGGGATCGGCTGAAGCCGCTGCTGGATAGGCTGGATTAGCGCATCGTTCGCCGATGGGCCGGAGCCCTCACCGCTTCGTCATCCTATGGCGGAGCAAGGAGCAAAGCGACGCGGCGCAGACCATAGGATCCATGCCGCGACGTTAAAGCCTTGAAAACGGTACAGAATTCTGCTCAGCTGCGTCCTTCTATCGAGGTCGCGGCATGGATCCTCGGGTCTTCGCGACGCCGCTTCGCGGCTGCTCCGCCCGTGGATGACGAAGCTGAGAGGGCTCAGCTGCTCAAAGCTCGATGAACGGCTGGAAGCCGCCGAAGATCATGCGCTTCATATCGAAGGGCATGGGGCCCCAGTCGGGTGTCAAACGCGGGTCGGCCATCACCTTGGCCATCACCGCATCGCGGCTTTGCCTGGATTCATAAACCGCCCAGGCAAAGACGACGATCTCGTCGTCCGTTGCCTGGACGGCACGCGGAAACGAAGTCACCTCGCCATAGGGCACGTCGTCGCCGATGCATTCGACATAGGCCAGCGCGCCGTGTTCCATCCATATGTGGCCCGCGAGGTTGGCGAGCTTCTTATAATCGTCGAGTTTGGCTTTTGGCACGGCAAGCACGAAACCATCGACATAGGACATGATAAACTCCTCTGTTGAAAAATGAGCGCCGGGTCGGCGGGGGTACGACCCGGCGCGGTGAGCGCGTCGGCCCTGTCGGGCGACGCCTGCTCGCCAGGGAACCTATTTCACCGGCGCGTTCATCGCCCAGGCGACGCCGAAGGGATCCTTCACCTGGCCCCAGCGGTCGCCCCAGAACATCACCTGCAGCGGCGTCACGATTTCGCAGCCGGCATCGACGGCGCGTTGCCACCAGCCGTCGATATCGTGGTTGCCGAGATGGAGCTGCAGCGTGTAGCCCTGCGCATCCTTATGCGGGTGGCCGTGTTCGGGATAAGCGTCGCCCAGCATCAGCGTCGAGCCGTTGATGTGGAGGTGGATGTGCATGGTGCGGCCTTTTTCGTCGGCCGGATAGGCAAAGACTTCCTCGGCTCCAAATGCCTTCTTGTAGAATTCGGCGGCCTTGATGGCGCCGTCGACCTGCAGATAGGGGGTCAGTCCGCCAAGCACTTCGGCTCGTGGTGGGGTCTGGTCGGTCATGTCTTGCTCCTCTTTGCGTTTGGCTTGGCCTTGCAAAGCCTAGGACGCACGAGGTGACGGCAATTCTACACGGCCGCGAAAATTTTTTAGCGGGCCGGGCCCGGACACACCGGGCAACCGGAGGTTTTGAGCGACAATCGCATGGACAGGCTGGCCGCGGTCATATGACCTTGGTCGTGAAGGTGGTTGCACGACGGCTGTTCTGCGCGTCGAAGAGTTCCGGAAAGCCGATGTCCTTGCGCAGTTCGGCTGGCAGCGAGAGCAGGATGCGTTCGCTGCGATGGCGGGCACGTGCCGCCGCATATTGGGTTGCGATGCGACCGATGGATGAAAGGACGGACATGACAAGGATCTCCCTGGGTTGATGCCGGCATCATCGTGTAGGCATCCCAAGGACGAGGCAGGTTCAGGCGATCCGACAGGTCGTCGATATTATTTCAGATGACCGAGGCGGCCAGTGCCGTGTCGTAATACTCCACCATCTCGATGACCTTGCCGTCGCGCAGGGTCCAGAAGTTGGCGGCGCGCATGACGAATTCCTTGCCGGTGGTTTTTCGCGTCAAATGGATTTCGACCTGCGCCGCGACCTTGTCGCCACCGTCGATAATCTCCACCGGGACGAAGTTCCGGTATTCGAAATCACCGTCGAGCGCCATGAGGCGGGCAAGGAATTCATGCTTGCCGTTGCCCGTCCCGATATAAGGCGCCTGCGGTTCGGCGACCCAGCGGAAGACGACATCGTCGGAGCAGTGGGCCAGCGCGCCCACGATGTCGCGTTTCGCATAGGCATCATAAAGGGTTTTGACGACGTCCACCGCGCGCATGACCGGTCTCCTCCCTCGGCTTGCGGAACCTTCAGGATGCGCCTTTTTCGGCTGGCGGGAAAGTGCGGCGGACTACGTCAAGCAGCAGCCTCCATGCGCTCGATCGTTTCAAGGTCGGCTTTCTTGGCCTCACCCTCCACGGCAAGGTCGTAGCTCGCTTGCATGTTCATCCAGAACTGCGGCGTGGTTCCGAAGAATTTCGCAAGGCGCAGCGCGGTGTCAGGCGTTACCGGTGTCGCCTCGCTCGCCAGGCGCTCGATACGCGTGCGCGGCACATGCAGCTTTTTGGCAAGCGTATAAGGCTTCAGGCCAAGCGGTGTGAGATACTCCTCGCGGAGGATTTCTCCGGGATGGATAGGCGGATTGATGTTCAGCATTTGACACCTGTCCTTCAGTGGTAGTCGGTTATTTCGACATTCTCGGCTTGTCCGTCCACCCAGCGAAAGCAGATACGAAACTGATCGTTGATGCGGATCGAATGCTGACCGGCACGGTTGCCTTTCAGGGGCTCAAGCCTGTTGCCTGGAGGCGTCTTCAGGTCCGACAGCTCGGTCGCGTTGTCGATCATGAACAGTTTCCGTTGGGCCGCTCGGACAAGGTCCGAGGGAAATCCCTTCGGAGCCTTGCCGTTCGAAACGGCCTCACTGGTCTTGTCCTTGAACGAGCGTATCATCTGCCGAATCCAATGGACGTACCATGACATGATACGTTTCGGAAGTCAACGGAGACGTCTCATGAAATGATACGAAACTCCAACCTGCCGACGGCAAGCTGGAATTCTGTTTCGTCGCCTAACTGGTGCCTTCAGCCACTTCGCGGAAAAAGTCCTCGGGGTCTTCGACCTCGGTCAGGCGCCGCTTCTCGATCAGCCAGAAGCGGTTGCCGATGGCGCGGATGAAGGAGCGGTCGTGCGAGGCGAGGACGCAGCTGGCCTGGTGCTTGAGCAATTCTTCCTCCAGCGCTTCCTGGCCATCGATATCGAGATGGTTGGTCGGTTCGTCGAGCAGGTAGAAGTTGGGGTTGGCGAGCCTCAGCGCCAGCATCATCAGCCGTGCCTTCTGGCCGCCGGACAGAACGCCGATCTTTTTCTCCTGCATCTCGATGACCACGCCGGCGCCGGCGAGCAGCGCGCGGGCGCGCTGCTCGCCGACATCGTAACGGCGCGAGACCATTGCCAGCGGCGTGTCGTCGCCGCTGATGCCCGACAGCGCCTGGTCGCTGTAGCCGAGCACCGTCGAGGGCGTCACCTTCACATTCGCGACCTTGTCGGGCTCGACGATGGCGTTGCGGATCAGGCTGACGAAGCGCGACTTGCCGACGCCATTGCGGCCGAGCAGCACGATGCGGTCGCCCTGGCAGATGTGGCGCTTGCCTGTCCTGAACAGCAGCGTACCGTCCGGCGTTTCCACCGCCGCGTCGTCGAGCGTGATCAGCACCTTGGCGTGGGTGCCGCGATTGGCCAGTTTTATTGCGCCGGCCGATTTCTCGCGATGCGCTGATACCGCCGCCTCTTCCAGCTTTTCCGCCCGTTCCTTGAGTTGCCTGGTTTTCACCGTCAAAAGGTCGCTGCCGGAATTGATGCCGATGTTGTTGAGCTTGGCGGCTTGCTTTCGCAACTGCTGGACGACCTTCATGTCACGCTCGAACTTGCGTGCCATCGAGGCGTCGACTTCGTCGAGCGCCTGTCTGGCGCGGGAGTAGGGCAGCGAGAACACCGGCGACTGCTCCGGCCGCAGGAACAGCGTCCGGTTGGTGGTGGCGTCGAGGAAGGCGCGGTCGTGGCTGGCGATGACAACAGGCACTTCGCGCGGCAGGGCGTTCAGCCAGCCTTCCAGCTGGCTGATGCGGGCAAGGTCGAGATGGTTGGTCGGCTCGTCGAGCAGCAGCACGTCGGGATCGGTGACCCAGACGCGGGCAATCAGCGCCAGCCTCTGCCAGCCGCCGCTCAGCGCCCGCATTTCCCGTTCGCGCATCGGTTCGGGCACGTCGAGCGAATCCAGCACCACGTCGACGCGCCACATCTCGCTGTCGGCCTGCTCGGGCGGCAAGGCGTCGGCCACCACCTGATGGAAGGTGCGGCCGAGCAGGGCAGGGGCAACGGCCTGCTCGACATGGCCGACGCGCAGGCCGCGCGTGCGGGTGATGTCGCCGGAGGTCGGTTGCATCTCGCCGGTCAGGCATTTCAGCAAGGTCGACTTGCCACGGCCATTGGCGGCGACTATGCCGAGCCGGTCGCCAATGCCGATGGTGAGGTCGAGGTGAGCGAAAAGCGGCGCACTCATGGTGACGCCGAGGGTTTTGAGGCTGATCAGGGCCATTTTGGATTTCTCTGGTCTTGCCGGAGACATCTCCGGATGCACTTTGACGGTGCACGTGCTGGCCATCAGGCTCGGCGTTGCGCACCACGAAGGGCAGACCAAAAAATCGAAGCGGGAAAAACCCCGGACCGTCCCTGGTCAGCCCTGCAAGCTAGCTCGCAGGGCAGAAATCGGGCCACGCTGACGATGGTGACGAAAAAACGTAAACACGTGAGCCCTCCTTTCAAGACAAGACGATTGAGTGTGGGTAGCGATTACACCAAAGGCGGGGGTGGAGGCAAGTGGAGCGCTTTTCCTTCTCCCCTTGTGGGAGAAGGTGGCCGAGCAAAACTCGGTCGGATGAGGGTGTTCCAGGGAACACCAACGCCTCGCTCCGCTGGAACACCCCTCAACCGTCTCGGCGCTACGCGCCGATCCACCTTCTCCCACAAGAGGGAGAAGGAAGAGGCGCTCTACTTCCCCGGCCTGCCTGTCTTGCCCGGCCGGCGCTTTTCGCGGCGGGCGTCGCCTGGGTCCTCGTAGGAGCCGATGCCCGCGCGCTGGCGAACGATTGGTTTGGCGTCGCCATCCTTCGCGCCCCCCTCTGCCCTGCCGGGCATCTCCCCCACAAGGGGGGAGATCGGCTGGGGCTTCGTCGGTACTTTTCCTTCGACCGGCTTTTCAGTCCGCCGCACCGTCATCTCGTCGAGCGAGTTTTTCTTGAACAGCGGTTTGACCGGCTCGCCAGGAATGCCGAAATCGGAGCCGTGTGCTTCCTGCGCCGACTGTTTCTTGAACAGCGAGCGCGATACGGCACCCGCAGGCGTCGGCATGTCGGTGCCCGGACCCATGTCGTCAATCGATGGTTTGGCGAAGAGCGGCTTCTTCACCGGCACGGCGCCATCGGCGCCCATCTCGTCAAGCGCCGGCTTGCGGAAGAGGTTGGGCCGGGCCGCCTTGGCTACCTCTTCGGCGGCACGTGCTTCGTCGAGTTTGCGGAAACGCTCCTGTTCCTCCGCCGTGCGGTGCTTGGCCACGCCCTTGTTGTGCTTGCCTTTTTCGCGGCCCGAGACCGGGCTTTCCATGTCGGCGTATTTGGCAAGCGGGTCTTCGGAGATCGAGAGTTCCATCTCGCGCAGACGCTTGATCTCGTCGCGTATGCGGGCGGCCTTCTCGAAGTCGAGATTGGCGGCGGCGTCGCGCATCTGCTTCTCCATGGCGTCCAGATGGGCCTTGAGGTTGTTGCCCATCATGGCGCCGGCGCTGTCGGTGAACTGCGAGATGTCGGCGCGGACGTGGTCCTTTTCGTAGACCGAGTCGAGAATGTCCGAGATGCGCGACTTGACCGATTCCGGCGTGATGCCGTTGGCGGCGTTCCATTCCATCTGCTTTTCGCGGCGGCGGTTGGTCTCGGCCATCGCGCGCTCCATCGAGCCGGTGACCTGGTCCGCATAGAGGATGACCTTGCCGTCGACGTTGCGGGCGGCGCGGCCGATGGTCTGGATCAGCGAGGTCTCCGAACGCAGGAATCCTTCCTTGTCGGCGTCGAGAATGGCGACGAAGCCGCATTCGGGGATGTCGAGGCCCTCGCGCAGAAGGTTGATGCCGACCAGCACGTCGAAGGCGCCGAGGCGCAAATCGCGCAGGATCTCGATGCGCTCGAGCGTGTCGATGTCGGAGTGCATGTAGCGCACGCGCACGCCCTGCTCGTGCAGGTACTCCGTCAAATCCTCGGCCATGCGCTTGGTCAGCACCGTGACCAGCGTGCGGTAGCCGGCGGCGGTGGTCTCGCGGATCTCACCGACGACATCGTCGACCTGGCTTTTCGCCGGGCGCACCTCGACCGGCGGGTCGATCAGGCCGGTCGGGCGGATGACCTGCTCGGCGAAGACGCCGCCGGCCTGCTCCATTTCCCAGCCGCCGGGTGTCGCCGAGACGGCGACGGAAAGCGGGCGCATGGCGTCCCATTCCTCGAAACGCAGCGGCCGGTTGTCCATGCAGGAGGGCAGGCGGAAGCCATATTCGGCCAGCGTCGCCTTGCGCCTGAAGTCGCCGCGATACATGCCGCCGATCTGCGGCACGGTGACGTGGCTTTCGTCGATGAAGACCAGCGCATTGTCGGGAATGTATTCGAACAGGGTCGGCGGCGGATCGCCCGGCTGGCGGCCGGTGAGGTAGCGCGAATAGTTCTCGATGCCGGCGCAGGAGCCGGTGGCTTCCAGCATTTCGAGGTCGAAACGGGTGCGCTGCTCCAGCCGCTGCGCTTCGAGCAGGCGGCCGGCCCGCTCCAGTTCCACCAGCCGGTGCTTGAGTTCTTCCTTGATCGACTTGATCGCCTGGTTCAGCGTCGGGCGCGGCGTCACATAGTGCGAGTTGGCGTAGATCTTGACGCTTTTCAGCTCGCCGGTCTTCTGGCCGGTCAGCGGATCGAACTCGGTGATCTGCTCGATCTCGTCGCCGAACATCGAGATGCGCCAGGCGCGGTCTTCCAAGTGGGCCGGAAAGATCTCGATCGTGTCGCCGCGCACGCGAAACGAGCCGCGCACGAAATTGATGTCCTGGCGCTTGTATTGCTGGGCGACGAGATCGGCGAGCAAAGCGCGCTGGTCGAGCCGGTCGCCGATCTGCATCTGGAAGGTCATCGCCGTATAGGTCTCGACCGAGCCGATACCGTAGATGCAGGACACCGAGGCGACGATGATTACGTCATCGCGCTCGAGCAGAGACCGTGTCGCCGAATGGCGCATCCGGTCGATCTGCTCGTTGATCGAGGATTCCTTCTCGATGAAGGTGTCGGTGCGCGGGACGTAGGCTTCCGGCTGGTAGTAGTCGTAATAGGAGACGAAATACTCCACCGCGTTGTCGGGAAAGAATTTCTTGAACTCGGAATAGAGCTGCGCGGCCAGCGTCTTGTTGGGCGCCAGGATCAGTGCGGGGCGCTGCGTCTCCTCGATCACCTTGGCCATGGTGAAGGTCTTGCCGGAACCGGTGACGCCAAGCAGCACCTGGGTGCGGTCGCTGTTGTCGACGCCTTCGACAAGATCCTTGATCGCGGTCGGCTGGTCGCCGGCCGGTTCGAAATCCGACACCATCTTGATGGCGATGCCGCCTTCGGACTTTTCCGGCCGGGCGGGGCGGTGCGGAGTCCACAGGACGCCGTCCTTGTGCAGCGGGTTGCCGGATTCGATCAGTGCCGACAGAGCGGCGACCGTAGCGGTGACGCCGCTCGACGTCATCGTCTCGGCTTCTTCCAGCGAAACATCGAGGCCGGCGACCGGATTGAGGCCCGCCGCCGCGCGTTCGCGGGCGGTGGCCGCGCCGCCCATCGAGGTGCCGCGTGCCGTGCGTCCGGGCGCGGCGGAGCGTTCGGGGATCTTCTTCGACGGCTTTGGCGATTTGCCGCCGTCGCCCTTGCCGACCTGGCGCCCTTCGCGTTCTGCCTCCTGCTCGATCTGTTCGGCCCAATCGGCGATCGAACCGGTCAGCGGCGTGCCCGAGAGTTCAGGCTGCGGCATCTCGGCGAAGCCGCCCCTGTGCAGCGGTTCCGAGGCGTCGAGGAAATCGGTCAGCGGGCTGCGCCGCTTCGTCGCGGCGCGGTCGTCATTCGCCGTCGGCGGCGTTCTTTTATCGGGGGATTTGGCCATGACCCGAATATGGGAGGTCTTGGCGAAAATGGAAAGAGCGCGATGAGGCAAGCCACATGCCCGGATGCAGCTCCTGACAGAAGGCTGTCAGGAGGAGGCAGTGCCAAGGATTGCCTGCCTGTCGCGGTCAGGCGCCGCGTGCGTTGTCCGTCGCCACGCGGGTCGCCGATCCGTTCAGGCGCGGCACCACGACGAGCCGCGTGACCTTGCCCTTCTTGAAGGCGGCGAGGAAGCGGGCATAGTCCCGGAAGACGACACAGCCATTGGACTCGGCGCGGCCGCCGCGCAGCATGTAGGTGTGGGCGAGCAGGCCGTTGCGGTTGTACTTGTTGCCGCCATTCACCGGCGTCAGGCGTATGGCCTCGACACCATGGAAGCGGGATTCGCGCAGCGACAGATTGTAGGTGTTGGGCGGCGTCGGGCCGCGATCCTTGACGTCGACATAGCGCGGCTGATCGACCATGGCGCCGAGGCCCGAATGTGCCTCGAGCCGCTGGCCGTCGGGCATGTAGACGGTCTTGGCGCTGATGTCATAGACGGCGACGCCGTGGCCGGCCCCGCTTCCGGCGGTCGGCCCGTTGAACAGGTTCCTGAATGCCTGGCCAAGGCCGCCAGAGGGCGTGTCCGGCTTGGCGTAGGCCAGCACGTCGCCGCCTTCGCCAGACCGGCCGGCCCGGGCCGGCCTTGCAGGCTGGGCTTGCTGGACCGGCTTTGCCTGCGGCGCCGGCTTCTGCTGGGCGAGCTTGGGCTGGGCAATCCTGGGCTGCGGAGCCGGCTCATCCTGCTCCACGGCCTTGGGTTGCGGCGCGTCATATTGCGGGCGACGGGTCGGCAGCGGCACGTCGTCGGTCAGCGCATCCGGCAAGGAGGCGGCGTCGCCGGGCTGTTCCTGCTGGGTCTCGACAGGCGCAACCGCGACATCGGCTGAGGATTCGGTCATCGGCAGCGGCGAGGCGAATGCTTCGTCCTCGACGGGCATCGACTGCACGAGGGCCAGCGCCAGTTGCGCGTTGTCAGGCGTCTCCGACTGGGCAAGGCCCATCGGCGCGGGCGCGGTCTGCACGACAACGGAACCGGTGTCGGCACGAGCGAAACGTTCCGCTGCCGGAGCCGGCATGTCATCAGACAGGCTGGCCATGACCTGAACGGAGGGCACCAGCGATGCCTCGGTAATATGCGGCGCGGCCTTGGAAATCACCGGGCGGGCGTCGGCCGTGGCAACAGGCTTGCCGGCACCGGCAAAGACGGCGGCAAGCTTGGTCGGCGACAGCGACGCTTCCACGCGTTCGAAACGCTCCTGCGCCTTCGACTTCAAAATTGGCTGTTCCGGCTTTGCCTGCGCCACGAGGCGCGCGGATTTCTCCGCCAGCGGGCTCACGCGGGCCAGCTTGAAGCAACTGGCGCCGCATTGCACTGCGTGGTCATGCAGGGCCTGCGCGCCGCCATGGGCATTGGCGAGCACGAAGGGCGCCGAGGATCTGAGGAAATGCTGCTTCAGCGGATCGGCCAGCGCCAGCGAGCCAGGCATGGACAGCGTCTGCGGCAGGCCGCCCGATGTCGCCGAAAGCGAGGCGCCGACGGAACTGAGGCCGGCCATTGTGCCGATCAGCCAGAGGCCGACGGCAGCGCTGACACCGGGCACCGCGACCCAGCGGACGATCCGTTGCGGGTTGAAGGAAGGGGTGCGCGGCGCATCGACGAACTCGCCGCCCTCGCGCTGGTCCCAGATTATTTTTCGTTTACTCGACAACGCCATGCAACCAATCTTGCTCCAATCGGTTTTCCCCGTACGTGGCCTTGTCAGCCGCGACGACCATTCTGTGAGTGATCCCAGGTGGTCCCCGACGCGTTTGCCGCGCCTGTCGTTGGTTGCCGATTGCTTCAAAATATGGACAAAGTTGGTTAACCAATCCCTCTCAAAACCAACCAAGAGACGTGGACTTTGTGCCAAAAAAGGCTCGTCCACGATCATGCACGCGGTATTGCAGCCCTTCCGAAGCAAGTTTGCTGCCTGTTTTTGGCGGCCGAGTCAAGCAAAACGGCCTGCGCCAAATCAGCAAAAAGCCACCCGGGATCACGCCGGGTGATGGTGCTTGCCGATCGCTTCGGCTGAAAAAGGCCCCGTCGACCGGCCAAACTGTTGCCCTACTGCCACAAAATCCCAGGCCGGGCGGCTGCCTTCCGACGGCCATTGACTCGTTTTGGGAGGCGGTGCAATCGGATTAAAGTGCTTGGTTTTGGGGTGGCAAAGGCCACTTTTGGAGGCTTTTTCCATGAAGCGTCGGGACTTCTTGGCGCTGTCGGCGGGTGCTGCGGCGTTTTCCATTCTTCCGGCCTCGGTCAGGGCCAATGTGCCGGTCCCCTACGACCGCAACGCCGAACTCCCATTCAACGACAAAAAATCGTTCATCGACTGGA
Organism: Mesorhizobium sp. GW821-FHT04C10; assembly: GCF_059420305.1. NCBI lineage: Bacteria > Pseudomonadati > Pseudomonadota > Alphaproteobacteria > Hyphomicrobiales > Phyllobacteriaceae > Mesorhizobium > Mesorhizobium sp. GW821-FHT04C10. The sequence continues at coordinate 2,590,639 of NZ_JBWKTL010000001.1, forward strand.
TGGTGGCCAATCGAGGCGAGGATCCGAAGTTCCTGGCCGAGCGATTCGATCGCTTCCAGATCATGGTCTACAACAAGGACGTGCTGGACGACCGCAACAAGCGCGCTTTCCTCGCCACGCCGCGCGAGGAATTCGTGCTGCCGCAGAATCTGGCGCGCGCCTATGATCATGCCTTCCTCGACATCGGCTACGGCGTGACCATTTCCGGCCCGCACCTCGTCGGGCGCATGACGACGGCTATCGACGTGCAGTTTGGCGAAGCCGTGCTCGAGGTCGGCACCGGCTCCGGCTACCAGTCGGCCTATCTGGCCAATCTCACCGACAAGGTACACACGATCGAGATCATCAATCCGCTGGCCCAGCGCACCCGCCGCACCTATGACGCGCTGATCGATCGCGGCTACAGCGTGTTCGGCTCCGTCACCAGCCGCAGTGCCGACGGCTATTATGGCTGGGAGAGCGTCGGCCCGTTCGACAAGATCATCGTCACCTGCGGCATCGACCACATCCCGCCGTCGCTGCTGCAGCAACTCAAGCCCAATGGCGTCATGGTCATTCCGGTCGGTCCGCCGGGTGCCCAGCATGTGCTCAAGGTGATCAAGCAGCAGCTTGCCGACGGCACGTTCAACATCGTCCGCTCGGACATCTACAATGGCAAGGTGGTGCCGTTCGTGCCGTTCACCAAGCTGGAAGGCGACCAGATCGTCGGCACGCACAACGGATGAGTTGCCGCGCCGGTCCAAGCCTGTTGAGCTGAACCGCCGCATCAAGGGGCTTGAATGACGGCTGTCGTATCGACCTCTCGGCCAAGCATCGCCTCGCTGGAGGCGCCGCGGCTCGCGCACTATCTGGCGGTCGGGCTGATCGCCGGCGCGATCATCGCGCTGCAGATCGCGGTGATGCGGGTCTTCGCTGTCGGCAGCTGGTCGCATTTCGGCTCGCTGGTGGTCAGCCTCGCCATGCTCGGCTTCTCGCTGTCCAGCGTCGTGATCTTCGCCGGCAAGGGTTGGTTCGACCGCCATTGGCAAGGTGCCGCCACCGTGGCCCTGCTGCTGATCGGCCCGCTCGCGGTCGGCTCCAACCTCATTGCCCAGACAGTGCCGTTCAACGCCATTTTCCTGGTTTCCGACCCGGCGCAGAAATGGCGGCTGCTCGCCAATTTCCTGCTCTATCTCCTGCCGTTCCTGGCCGGCGCCTTCTTTCTCGGCATCGTCTTCCTGAAAAGCCGCACCGCGTTCGGCCGGGTCTATTTCGCCGACCTTACCGGCTCGGGGCTGGCCGGCCTCGTGGTTCTGGTGTCGCTTTATCTGTTCGCGCCGGAAACCATCATCGTCGTGCCTCTGCTTTTGTGGGCGGCCGGGTCGCTGCTGTGGTTCTTCGCCTTCGGCGCCTGGAAGAGTGTCGTCGCCGGCGTGGTCGTCGCGGCGCTGTCGATATCAGGCTATCTCGTGCTGCCCGGCCTGCTTGGCATACCCGACATCGCCGTGTCGCAGTACAAGGGTGTCGCCTATGCCCGCAACTTTCCCGACGGCAAGCGCATCTACCGCAGCGTCTCGCCATTCGGCGACCTGCAAGTCTATGCCAGTTCCTACATGCATTTCGCGCCGGGCCTGAGCGACAATGCCGCTTTCGGCATGCCCGAAGTGCCAGCCAACACCTATGTCGGCATGTACCGCGACGGCGACGGGCCGGAAGGCATCATGCGCAATCTGGCGCCGGCCGAGCAGGTCTATTTCCGCTACCTGCCGATGCACTATCCCTATGTGATCAAGGACAAGCCCAAGACATTCGTCGTGCAGTTCGGCGGCGGTATCTCGACGCAGGCCGCACTCAATGCCGGATCGACCTCGGTGACCGTCGCTGAGAGCAACCCGATGACGTTGCGGGCGTTCCGCGATCCGGTGCTGAAGGACGTGACCGGCGACATCCTGGCCGAGCCGCGGCTCAAGGTGATCGACTATGACGGGCGACTGTTCCTCGCCAACACGACAGAGCGCTACGACGTCATCGACCTCAGCCTCGCCGACAGCGTCGGCCTGTCCAACCCCGGCGGCTTCGCCATTTCGGAAAAATACGCCTACACGCATGAGGCGATGCTGAGCTACATGCACGCGCTGGCCGATGGCGGCGTGCTGTCGGTGACCTTGTGGAACAAGGAAGAGCCACCGAAATCGGTGCTGAAGCTTTATTCGACCATCGCCGAGGCGGCCAGGACGTTCGACAGCCAAGGCGCGGCCAACGACATCTTCGCCGTGTCGAGCTACCTGTCGACAACAACGGTGCTGTTCAAGCGCGGCGGCTTCACCGAGGCCGAAATCAAGACGCTGCGCGACTACACCAGGTCGATGTCCTGGGAGGAAGTCTATTATCCGGGAATGATTTATGACGGTTCGGGCGCGCAAAAGGTGCTCGACGATTACCGCGCCTCGATCTTCGGCAGCGGACAGGACGCGACGCTGACGCAGCCCGCCGCCGATGCGACGGCGCCAGCCGACGCTACCGCGCCCGCAAACCCCGACTGCGATCCGACGGCGCCTGCCGATCCGACGCTCGATGCCTGTGCGGGCGCCGGCGGTGAGGTCGGCCCGCAGGTGTTGCCGGCGACGGAACTGCAGCGCATGAGCTGGCATGCGCTCTTGACCGGTGGCTGGCAGAAGCTTGCCAACGATTATGTCTTCGACGCACGCGCGCTGAGCAACGACCAGCCCTATTTCGCGGCCTATGTGAAGGTCGCCGACCTGCCGCGCACGCTGGACCGGCTCGACCTGTTCCAGGACGATTGGGGCTACCTGCTGATCTGGGCGACGCTCGGGATCGCCTGCATCACGGCCGCATCGCTGGTGCTGCTGCCGGTCATTTTCGGCTGGCGCATCGTGTTCTCGCGCTCGCGCGGCAAGCTCGGCACCATCCTCTATTTCGCCTGTCTCGGCCTCGGTTACATCATGGTCGAGGTCGGGCTGATCAGCCGCTTCACCGTGGCGCTCGCCAATCCGACCGTGTCGGCCTCGGTGCTGATCTCCTCGATGCTGGTGTTTTCCGGGCTCGGCAGCCTGTTCGCCGAGCGCATCTTCGACCGCGCCAGGACGCTGCTGCCCGTCGTGCTGCTGGCGGTCTGCGTGCTGCTGTTCGCCTATGGCTTCTATCTGTCGCCGGTGCTCGACCGGATCGGCGCCTACCCCTATGCGGTGCGACTGCTGCTCTGCTTCCTGCTGGTGTCGCCGCCGGCCTTCCTGATGGGCATGCCGATGGCCACCGCCATGACCTGGCTGGCGCGGCTCGGCAAGGAGCATCTGTTCGTCTGGGCCTGGGGCATCAATGGCTGTTTCTCGGTCATCGGCTCCGCTGCCGTGCCGATCATCGCCACCAGCTTCGGGCTGAGCGCCGTGCTGCAATGGTCGGCGATCGCCTATCTCATCGCCATCCCGGCCTTCTTCGCCGTGCTGTTGCCGTCGAAGGCGCCTGGTGTGCGGCTGGTGGCGGCCTGATGCCGGACCGGCGCGCCATCGTTGCCGGACTGCTGGCCACGGCGGCGTTTCCGGCGGCAAGCCAGGGCGCGCGCTTGCACAAGACCATCTCGACCATCGTGCCGTTCAAGGCGTCACCCTTTCCTTACCGGGGCAAGCTGCCCGATGGCTCCGCGCCTTTTCTCGACGTGACGGCGGCGGACGGGAGGCGTGGCCACACCTCGCCGCGCGGCGGCATCTATTGGGAAGACGAGACCTATTCCGACCGCTCGACGCTGCTGGCCGTGCCAAAAGGGTTCGATCCGGCAAAGCCGGCGGTCATCGTCGTGTTCTTCCATGGCAACGGCGCGACCTTGCAGCGCGATGTCGTCGGGCGCCAGCGGGTCGTCGCGCAGGTCGAAGCGTCCGGCCTCAACGCTGTGCTGGTGGCGCCGCAATTCGCCAGCAATGCACAGGATTCCAGCGCCGGCAATTTCTGGACACCGGGCTATTTTGCCAGATTCATGGCCGAGGCAGCGCAAGGCCTGGCCAAGTTGAGCGGCGCCACGGCGGCAAGGTTCGACGCCATGCCTGTGGTGCTGGTCGCCTATAGCGGCGGCTACAACCCGACGGCTTTCGTACTCAGGAATGGCGACATCAGCGGCCGCCTGCTCGGCGTCCTCCTGCTCGACGCCGTCTTCGACGAGGCCGACATCTTCGCCAACTGGATCGTGCAGCACCGGAAGCGTTTCTTCGTCAGCGCTTATGGCAAATCCTCGGCCTCCGGCAATGCAGAGATCAGGCAGTTGCTGGCGGGCCAGGGCATTAACGCCAGTTCCGATCCGCCACGCCGCCTCGAAGCCGGGACGGTTGCCTTGCTTGCCTCCGATGCCGCGCACGACACGTTCGTCACCCGCGCCTTCGTCGGCAACCCGCTGCAGTGGTTGCTTGCCCGGCTGCCTGGGTTCCAGCGCTAGATTTGGAGGTTCAGTTCCCGGCCATGCTTCTGACCGCCATCGTCATTGCCCAGATATTGGACCCGCTCAGGATACTGCTTGTCGGGATCGCCTATTTCCTCAGCCGGGTGGCCAAGCGGCCAAGCGTTGGCTGGCTTGGGTTGCTCGTGGCGATTGTCGTCATCGCCGCCGGATTTCCGTTCATGGTCCTTGGCCAGTCCGGCGACATCGCCTGGACGACCGCGGCGATCGGCGTGATCTCGAACGCGCTCATTGCCGGCGCCCTGGCCGGGCTTCTACGGCTACAGCGGCTGTTTTTCTAAAGCGCGCTTCGGGCCGCATCCATCAGGGTTTTATCGCGGCAGGGCGCCATCGATGCCGGTGCCGGCCGCCGCCAGAAGCGCCGCCGCCACCGTCGCGGCGCGGCGCGCCTTCGGGCCGTGTTCGGGCCAGACGATGCGGCGCCTGATGGTCAGTGCCGGTACTTCGCGCGCGATCTCGATGAGATGGCCAGCGTCGAGATGGCGGCGCAGCACCAGTTCGCTGGCCAGCAGCGCGCCCATGCCGGCGATCGCCGCTTGCGCGGCGACGATGGTCAATCCGAAGCGCGGACCCTGGTCAATGTCCTTCCTTTGCCGCGCCGCCGCAACGAACCAGTCCCGCCATGTGGGATAGACATCATCGCCCATCATCGGGTCGATATGCAGCAGCGGCATCCTGTCCAGCACGTCGGCCCTGTCCGGCCCGGCATGATCCTGGACCTGCGCCGGTGCGCAGGCGGGGATGACCCGCTCGGTGAAGAGGTCGAGTGAGGCGATGTCGGATGCCGATCCCTTGCGATAGCTGATGGCAAGGTCGACGCCTTCCTCGGCCATTACATCGAGCGCAACGGACGCGACGATGCGAACCTCGAGCCGCCCCAGGGCCGGCCTCACCATGGCCAGGCGCGGCGCCAGCCAGAGCGAGGCGAAAGATGGATCGGCCGAGATGGTGAAGGTTTCGGTCTGGCGTTCGAAGCGCAGCCGGCGCATGCCGGAGGCCAGCGCATCGAAACCGCGATCGATATCGGGCAAGGCGGCCTCGGCGGCGCGGGTGAGCACGATGCCGTTGCCCTCGCGCCGCACCAGCTTGACGCCGAGCCGCTCTTCCAACTGCCGGATCTGATGGCCGATAGCGCCGGGCGTGACGCCCAACTCCTCGGCCGCGCGCGTCAGGCTGCCGGCCCTGGCGGCGGCCACCAGCGCCCGTAATCCGGAAAGCGGCAGATCCCTCAGCGTCATCATGTTTTGAATTTACCTCAATACTTGGAGAAGGGAAATCGTTTGAGTGCTGGATTTTCCTTGCCTAGGTTGGTCGAAGAAATTCAACCGCAGGGGACACCAGATGCTCGACACGCCAAAGCAACAGCGAAGACATGCCGTCGCGCCAATCCGCGCCATGCGCGCGGAAGGCGCACGCATTGCCGTCGAGCTGGCGGACGGCCGATCGGCGAAACTCTCGACGCGCTGGCTGCGGCTGGCCTGCGAATGCGAGCAATGCGGCGACACCGCATCGGGCAAGAGGTGGCTGACGCCGGCCGATGTCGACAAGGCAATCCATGCGGAAAGTTTCGATGTCTCCGTGCCGGGGCAGGTCACGGCCATCTGGCAGGACGGGCATGTGTCGCATTACGATCCGACCTTCCTGGCAGGGCATGTCGGCGGCTCGGGTCCGGTCCGTTTCCGGCCGCAACTTTGGAACAACGATCTCACCGCACGGCTCGGCCGCTTCGCTTTCGACGCGGTGGTGGCGGATGACGAAGCGCTGTTCCAGTCGCTCCGGGCGCTAAGGGATCACGGCATCGCTATGCTGACCGGCGTTCCGGCCGAGACGGAAGCAACGGCGCGGGTCGCGGGCCGCTATGGGCCGATCCGCGAGACCAGTTACGGCAAGGTGTTCGACCTGATCTCGCGGCCGGATGCGCGGGTGGCGGGCGAGACGGCGCGGGCGCAGATCCCGCACACGGACGAGCCGTTCCGCTACGCGCCGCCGGGCTTCATCTTCTTCCATGCCATCCGCACGGGCGCCGGCGCCGGCGGTACGTCGCTGATGGTCGACGGCTTTCATGTCGCCGAACGGATGCGGACGCGCACGCCCGACCTGTTCGATCTCTTGACGCGGCACGGCGTTACCTTCCACCGCGAACATGAAGGCGAGGTGTTCTTCAGCGCCGAGGCGCATGTCATCAGCCTCGATGTGGCGGGCGCCGTCACCGGCATCCGCTACAATGATCGCTGCCTGGCGCCGCAATGGGCGCCCCTGGACCGGATCGATGGGTTGATCGAAGCGCTGGCCGAACTGACGCGGCTGATCTGCGATCCCCAGAACCAGTTCCAGCACCAGTTGCAGCCCGGCGAAGTGCTGGTCTTCGACAACCAGCGCGTCCTGCATGGCCGAAGCGCCTTTGATCCAACGCTTGCAGTGCGGCATCTCAGAAGCTGCAACATCGACCGCGACGGCGTGCATAGCGCGTTTCGGTCGCTGGCCAGACGGTTCGCGCCCGAGGAGGCCGAGGCGGTGCTGTATCAGGGGGCGATTTTCTAAGGCGCATTGATATTCAGGTGATGCCGGTCTGCAAACGATTGTTTCCTGCGCTTCCGGTGCTCACGTACCCAAAAGTACGCTTCGCTCCGGTTCTCGGAACCCACCGTTTTCGACTCGGCCTGACCTGAATCTCAACACGCCTTGCAGCGCGCTCCTCTCGACTTGAGATGACTTTTCTTAGTTAAACCACAGCGCGAACGTCAAAAACCCGCCGCCGCCGAACTCTCGTTGGATCTGGTCGAAATCCTCGCTGGTCAGGATCCTGCCGGTCTCGAGATAGGGCGCGATTCCGGGGCCGGTGATCGACAGCACCAGGTCGAAAGGCTTCGGCTCGTCGAAGAAGCGCTTCATGTTGATGCCCTTGCCGGTGATGCGGAAATGCGGCAGCAGCGCCCGGCCTTCGAGCAGGTCCTCGGCCATGGTCAAGGTGGCGAGCCAGGCTTGTACCTGCTCCTCGCCGACTTCGAGGCCGGTGAGCGGGTTCGCGCCCTTCTGTTGTGGGCCGGGCAGCCATTCGCGGTCATTGTCCGTCTCGGCGCGGATCGCCTTCCAGTCCTCGCGCGACAGCCGGATCATTTCGAGCAATTCCTGGCGCGCCGCCTTGCGGCGTTCCGGCTCGACCACCGGCCAGTTGATCATGTGCACCATCGAGATGAAATCGGCGATGCGCCATTCAGAGGAGAAGATGTTCGAGCCCATCTCGCTCGGCGGCGGCACGAGAATGTCCTGCAACGGCAGCCTGGCGCGCGGGAACAGCATGTGGAACGAGCCATCGAAAGTGTTTTTGAAATCATGCGCCAGCCAGAAATCGGCCTGTGCCATCAGGAACTCGGCATAGCCCTGCAGCCAATAGCCATCGGCGCGGTCGAAGCGGAAGGTGAGCGCGGGTGCGCTATCGCCTTGCGAGATACTGCTACGCGACAGCGCGGCCATGATCGCCGCCATGCTCTCATCCGGGGCGATGGTGCCGTCCTCGTTGAGGTCGATGCCGACATGGGTAAGGTCGATGACCATGCCGATATCGGCATCGGCCGGCACCGAGCCCAGCGTGGTGGCGGATTTTTCCAGCCGGTCGCGGAAGGCAACCAGTATGGCGCGGAACTCTTCGTAGGTCAGCGGCTCGGGGTCGGGATTGGGCGGCACGGGCAACTGCATCAGCGGCAGCATGAAGGATTGCGGGCTTTCGAAGCCGTGCCGGTGCAGGCCGCTGGCGAGCAACTCAAGTGCCGTGAAGAATTCGCCGGCGCCGGCGGCATAGGCCGATGCCGGATCTTTCGCCGCGGCGGCCTCCAGCGTCGACAGGGCGCTGTCGCGCGCGGCCACGGTCTTCGCCTCGAACAGCGCGGTTGCCGCGTCGGGCATGGCGGCGCCGGCGGAAGACAAGGGCAAAAGCACAATGAAGGCGGATGTCAGCAGGCTCGAAATTCGGTTCATCTTTCCCCCAAAACATATGTGTCGCGCCGAGCAAATATACACCATTTGTGGCGTCGCGCCCGTCGGTGTCGGTGTGGCCCAGCGGGTCATCGTCGAAGATGTGCGATTGTCGACGGACACGCTTCAACCTGTCCGGCATACCGTCTACACAAGGCAAACGATTGGGCGTCGCGTGTCGAACTATCCGCTTTCCTACAAATTGTCCTGGCTGCCGCGTTTCCTGAAACCGTCACTTGGCGGTGGCGCTGATGGGTTTGCACCGGCGTCGGGAACGCTCATGGAGCCGCTACCCAGACAGACCGTGCGGCTGGCCTTCGTCGGCGACATTTCGGCGGTGGCCAACCGCCGTGCGCCGGACTGCGACCCGGTGATCAAGGCGTTGCTTGGCGGCGCCGACCTTGTGATCGGCAATTGCGAAAGCCCTGTCGTGGACAGGCCGAGCGCGGTGCTGGGCACGAGGCTCGGCACGCACCACGCGATGAACGAGCGGTTTCTGGCCGAGGCGCTCGCCGCGACCGGTCTTGCGCGCGAAAAGCTCGTGCTTTCGCTGGCCAACAATCATGTGCTCGACCAGGGTGTCGCGGGTTTCGACGAGACGGTGGCGGCACTGAAGCGGCTCGGCATCCGCACCATCGGCCTGGCCGCCAATGGCCCGGTGCAGACGGTCAAGGTGGGGCCGCTGGAGGTCGGCCTGGCGGCTTTCACGCTGTGGCGCAATGCAGATGAGAGCCTGTTTGCCGGGCGTGTGTCGATGGGCAGCGATCTGGCCGGCTGGCCGCGCGTCGATCTTCTCTGCGCGGTGCCGCATTGGGACTGGGAGTTCCGGCATTTTCCGCGCGCCGGGACGCGGGCATTGGCCAGGCGCCTGGCCGGGCAGGGCGTCGGGCTGATCGCCGGCCATCATGCGCATGTGGTGCAGCCGGTGGAACGGATCGGCGATGCGATCGTCGCTTACGGGCTCGGCGATTTCCTTGGCACCGCGCTTGCCCGGCAGCCGTGGCCGGGGCGCATTGGCGGGATTTTCGTCGTCGATGTCAGCGCGGAGGAGGGGACGCGTGGTGCTGTAGCGGCTTACCGGATGCATCCGTTCGTGCGGCTGCGGGACCGTGATCACGAGTGGCTGGTGCCGGTGGAGGGGTTGGACGGTGCGATGAGGAGGAAGGTCGAGGGGCGGTTGCGCGCGGTTTTCCCTTCTCCCCTTGTGGGAGAAGGTGGATCGGCGCGATAGCGCCGAGACGGATGAGGGGTGTTCCAGCGGAGTGAGACGTTGGTGTTCCCTGGAACACCCCTCATCCGACCTCACTTCGTGAGGCCACCTTCTCCCACAAGGGGAGAAGGGAAGGTCGCGCTCGTTGCCTACGGCTGGCGACTTTCCCGGAAATGCAGCTATCATGCGATAGTATTGGCAGCGGGGGTGGCGGTGGAAACAGCGGATTTCATGCCTGATGACACTGTCATCGCCGGCATCCGGAAGAACATCGAGGCCTATGAGGCGGCGCGGGCCTCGGCGGTGCGGCAGGTGCGCTGGCGGGTGCCGCTGTTCGTCGGCCTGACATTGGTGGCGGTGGTGGTGATCGCCTGGCTGTTCAACAAGGTCGCCGACCCCAACGAGCAATGGTTCTCGACGCCGCATGTGTTCCTCTATGTCATCGGCTTCGCCGCTTCGATCCTGCTCTACTTCCAGGCCATCAAGCCGGCGACGCGGCTGCAGCAATCGTTCCGCGACACGCTGCTGCCGATCATCTTCGGCTTCATCCGCGAGGTGCGTTACCAGCATGGCGGCAGGCCGAACTCGTTCGACCGGCTGCCGCGCGAGGCGGTCGGGGCTTTCAACCGGCAAGCCTTCGACGATGTCGTTTCCGGCCGCTACGAAGAGTTTCCGTTCGAGCTTTACGAAGCGGAACTGCGGGAAGGGACCGGCAAGGGCTCATCGACCGCCTTCAAGGGCGTCATCGTCGCCTTCGAGGCTGTCGAGCCGTTCCCGGGAATCCTGGTGGCGACGCGGCGCACAAACGCTGTCGTCGGCTTCTTCCGCGGCCTGTTCGGGTCCAAGCTGCAGGAGCTGTCATCGGGGGCCCCCTTGCTCGACGCGGCTTATGAATTCCGCACCGACAATGTCGAGGCGGCACGGCCGCTGGTGACCGGCCGGCTGGCGCAGGCGCTGAAATGGCTGGGCGAGACCTGGCCGGACGATCCGGCCCGCGTCGCGCTCAATGGCAGCGACGGTTTCCTGCTGTTGCCGCAGGCGAAGAACTTCTTCGAGCTGCCCGAGATTTCGGTGCCGCTCGACTACACCAGGCATGTGGCGCCGATGATCTCGGACATGGGCGCCATGCTGGCGACGGCAGCACTAGTGCGCAAGATCGGGGTGAAAGACGAAGCCAGCTAGTCGGCCGTCACGATCAGCAGTCAAATCCGTATTTGCCGCGCATGTAGTCTGCTTCTTCCTTGGGCATTCTCTTGAACATGACACAGACGGTGAAGCTGCCGACCTGCCGTCCGTCCCGGGTGTAGCCCCAATCGGAAACATCGTCTCTGGTGAATTCGATATTCTGGCCGAGGACGACATTGCGAACTTCTTCCGGCTGGTTCGCCAATATGCCGGCAAAGCCGGTCTCGGTGCGGCGGAACGGGATGACCCAGAAGTGCTCGGTGACGTTGCCGTCACGCACCTTGACCTTCAATTTGAACCGCTCGGTGCCGGAGGGAGGCGCTTCGGCCAGGGCGAGGAATTCATCCAGGCCGGCGAGTGCATGCGCGGTCGCCGCCGTCATTTCAGGATCGCCCGGGGCGAAGGTAACCGTCTTGTCATCGCCCGGATCAGCGCCTTGTGCGCCTGCCAATCCCGGCGCAAGCGCCAGCATCAGGGATATGATGGTTCGAACTGCCAGTTTCATGGTGGCCCCCTCGTCGCAGCGTTGGAATGATCCTGCATTTATTTCGAGTTTGCAACCATAGCGAGAGTTTTCCCCTTTTTTGCAGTCCTGGTTGAGCTGATCCGTGAAACAAAACTTGTATCAATGGAAGATCGGCAGGCTGTTGCGTGATGCAATCCGGGGTGGATTGTGGCGGCTGCGTGATGGCCGCGAGGGGGCCGCCGCAATCTGCTAAGCGATTCTTTTCGTGGACGAACGGCGGGCGTCGAGGCCAACGATACGGCTGGAAATCGCGTCGGCCGCATGCAATGTGTCGGAATTAAGCCTATGATTTCCTTTGCTAAAATTCACCGAATGTGATTTGCGGGCGGCAGGCTTTCCGTTTCAGTTTCGGGTCGTCCGGCCCAGTCAAGGCGACCCGGAAAATTGAAACAGCACGGAGTGCTATCGATGAAGAAGACCCTCGCAACCACCGCCGCTCTGCTCGCCTTCCTCGGCACGGCCTATGCCGCGTCCGTCCAGGGCACCATCCAGGCGGTCGATCCGACGACCAAGTCGATCACGCTCGACGACGGCAAGATCTACCAGCTGTCGCCGGAAGCGAAGATCGGCAAATTGAAGGTCGGCGCCAAGGTGGCGGTAACCGTCGATGACAAGACCGGCATGGTGACGTCGATCAAGAAGGCTTCGTAGAGGCTTCTCCCTTCTCCCCGTTCACGGTAGGGCAATCGCATATGAAACTTCTCGAAGGTTTGCCCGGCACGTACCCCCACCCCTAACCCCTCCCCACAAGGGGGAGAGGGACTCTGTAAGCGCTGATTTCAGGAAGTTACCGAGGCTTGATCAGGAAGATGTCAGGGCGCGCGGCAGCGTTCCCTCCCCCTTGTGGGGAGGGTTAGGGTGGGGGTCCCTCTTCGAAAGAATCCATATCTGATAGCCCTGCCGTAAACAGGGAGAGGTGCCAGCAGGCGGATGAGGGCAGCGCAACGTGCGAGACTAGCCCTGTGATATCGCAACATCAGCCGCCCTGTTGCCGAAGTGGCGCCATGGCTCTGCCTGGCGCCCCTATGGTTTTCGCCAAAGAGCCGCGCTATCCCTTGGGCAATGGGGGATCCGCATGGCTGACGAACATAAAGGGTTTCGCCTGTCGCGCCGGCTGGTGCTCGGCGCGGCGGTGGTCGGCGGCGCGGTGCTGTGGGGTGGCACCACCATGGCGCGGCTGGCGCGCGGGCCTTCCGGGCCGAAGAATGCCGGACGCATCGCCGATATCGACGGCATTGCCCTGCCGCTGAAGCCGATCGCCAGTCCGCCAGCCTATGACCCCTCGCTGCCCTGGTCGGCCAGGGGCGGCGATATCAATGATGCCAGCGGCCTGTCGCGGACGCCGGTCTATGGCGTGGTCGAGGTCAGCGAGGAAGATCATATCGCCAAGGCGTTGGCCTTCGCACGCGCCAACGGGCTGAAAGTATCGCTGGCCGCCATCCGTCATTCGATGGGCGGGCATGCCTTCGACGACAACGCCCTGGTGCTAGACCTCAGGAAATTCAACAAGGTCACCGTCGACGCCGCGGCCAGGACCATGACCTTGCAGCCGGGCGCGCGCTGGCATGACATCCAGAACCTGCTGCATCCGCGCTTCGCGGTGAAGGCGATGCAATCGACCGACATCTTTTCGGTCGGTGGCTCGCTGTCGGTCAACGCGCATGGCATGGACCATCAGGCGGGCTCAGTGGCCGGCTCGATCCGCTCCATGCGGGTGATGCTGGCCGATGGGTCGGTGTCCACGTGCTCGCCGAGCGAGAACACGGACCTGTTCCGCCATGTCGTCGGCGGTTACGGCCTGTTCGGCGTGGTGCTGGAGGCGACGCTCGATATCGTCGACAACGCCGTCTACCGCACCTCGCGCGAAATGATCAAATCCGACGATTTCCCGAAATTCTTCGCCGAGGTGCTGGAGCCGAACAAGGATATCGGCCTGTTCTACGGTCACCTGTCGACGGCACCGGGCAATTTCCTCGAGGACATGATCGTCTATCGCTACGACAAGGTGGCCGACCAGCCGCCGGCCGGCCAGCCTGAAATCGGCGAACCGGAGGGCGTCGGACTGAAGCGGGTGATCATCAATCTGGCGAAATGGGGCAGCGTGTTCCAGGAGTTGAAGTGGTTCACCGAAAAGACGCTGGAGCCGAAGTTCGAAAGCTGCACGGTGGCGCGCACCTCCGCCATGGCGCAAGGCGAGGCCTGCTTCGTCACCCGCAACAATCCGATGCACGATTCGGTGCCGTATCTGTTCAACGATCTGGCTGACGAAACCGACATCCTGCACGAATATTTTATTCCACGCGCTGCCTATGTCGGGTTCATCAGCGAAGCGCGTGAGATCCTGCGCAACCAGCAACTGCCGGTGCTCAATGCCTCGGTGCGCATCGTCCACAAGGAGGATGTGGCGCTGACCTACGCGCCGGAGCCCGCCTATTCGCTGGTGCTCTACATCAACCAGCCCACCGATGCCGACGGCAATGCCAGGATGCGGGCGCTGACACGGGCGCTGGTCGATGTGACGATCAAGCATGGCGGGCGCTTCTTCCTGCCCTACCAGCTGCATTACACGGCCAGGGAGTTGCTGGCCTCCTATCCCGAACTGCCGGCCTTCCTGGCGGCGAAGCGGCAACATGACCCTACGGAACTGTTTTCCTCGACCTTCTACCGTGCCATCAAGGCGCTGAGCGGGGTGGCGCAGGAAGCAGTTCCAGGAAAAGTGTGAAGCGCTTCCCTGGGGAACTGCTCAGGAATAGAGCAGGAGAACAATCAATGCGTATGGTATCAGCGGCAGCCCTCACTCTTATCGCGCTGTGCGCTGGACCGGCAGGGGCCGAGGACCTCAAGGCGTTCAGGCTGACCATCGACGGCGTGGCGGTCGATATCGATCCCGGTGAGAGCACGACCATTACGCTGCCAGGCGGCAAGCAGAGCAAGGTGACGCTCGAGCGCAACGACTTTGCCACCTTTTCCGGCGACAGTTTCTCCTTCGTCCATCCAAGCGGCATTTCGGTGACCAAGACCGATCTGGGCGAAAACATCACGCAATATCTGATGGCCTCGGCGCTGGGCACGATCGTCGTGGTGCAGGAATACGGCAAGATGAACCCGGTGTCGCTCAACCAGCTGATGCTGCAGGAGATGACGAGGGAATCGGTGCAGGCCGGTGCGGAGCTGACGCAGCAGCCGACGACGCGCAAGCTTGCCGACGGCAAGGAACTGACCGGCATCCGCGCCGAGGTGAAGACGCGCACCGATACCGCTCATTTCGAGATCGTCGGCTACGGCCTCGCCGATCAGGGGCTCTTGTTCATCACGCGCGTCGCCGGCGAGGATGCGGCCACCGAACAGCCGCTGATCGACAAGTTCTGGGAGAGCCTGAAGCTGAAGATGTAGGGGGCTACAGTCCCGTCGGCACCAGGCCGGCCAGCCAGTTCACCGAGCGTTTGGCCGCGTCGGCGGTCGCGGAAGCCGCGCGGCCGAGATCGGTCTTGACCACGGCATAGCCGTTCTTGGTGCGATAGAGCACGCCGGTTCCGCCATCGACCACCTGTTCATAGGCGACAGGCCGGGCAGCGTCCGCTTCGACCGCCGTCGTCGGCGAGCCGACCGGGACGCTCGGCCGATGGCTCAGTTCCGGCGGCAGCGGGCTTTCTGTCCTGACGACCCTGCTGGCCGGCTTCAGTTCCGGCTGGGATGCAATCGCGGCCAGATGCGAGGACGACGACGAACCCTTGGCGCGGCAGATGCCGGAGACCAGCGGATAGTCGAAGTTGCGCTCGTGCAAGATCTGGCTCTTCATCGCGGCTTCGCATTCGGCGATGGTCGACCATTTGGCGGGCGTCTCGCCGATATATTCGCACAGTTTGGCGTCGCAGTCGCAGCCGACAATGGTCATGGCGACAAGGGCGGTCTTGATCACGGTCTTGTCCCTTCGAGATGCCGCCCGGGCGCCCATTCAGGTGCATGCCGGGCTTTCAGGCGGCTTGCACCCTCCATCGCGCGCGAACAAGGCGGGATTTGGCCGCGATTGTGGAATGAGCATGGCGGCGCGTGTCTATTGGGCTGCCGGCAAGCTCCGTTTGAGAAAATTGGCGATCAGCCGCACCACGTCTTGCGGGCGCTCGACCTGCGGGATGTGGTTGACGCCATCGAGAACGGCCAGCTCGGCATGTGGAAACAGCGAGGCGATCTCCTGGCCCTGTGCGAGGGGCGTGGTCGTGTCATCTCGCCCCCAGATGACGAGAACCGGCGGCATGAAGGCGCGATAATTCGCCCGATTGGCGGCAAGCGATTTCCGCTCGTCATTGTAGAGGCCGCTGAGCAGCCAGTGGCCAACGGCATTGGTGGTGCCCTCGACGTTCAACGGGCGCGTGTAGATCGCAATGCGCTCCGCCGTGACGAGATCGTCATTCTCGATGAACTGGCGCAAACCGAATGCGGTCATGAACGGATTGGTAAAGGTCGAGGCGGTCAGGAGCTGGCGCGGCCAGTCCCTGTCGAGCAGGGAGGCGAACGGCAAGGCCGGCGCCTCGGTCTGGCCGAGGCCAAGCGCCACGTCGAGCAGGATCAGCGCGTCGATGCGATCCGGGGCCGAGAAAGCGGCCTCGATCACACCGCCGCCGCCATAGGAGTGAACACCGACGCTGAAATGGCGAAGGCCGAGCGCGTCGGCGAAGCCGAGGACGCGCTTTGCGTGGGCGGCGCGCGAATAGTCCTGGTTGGCCGGTCTTTCCGAATAGCCGAAGGGCGGCATATCGACCGCGATCACGCGAAAGCCCTGTTCGCCCAGCGGAGCGGCGATATCGCGGTAGGTTTCGGCCCAGGAGACCGTGCCGTGGAACAGAAGCAGCGGTGGCCCTTCCTGCGGGCCCCAGACCTGATAGTGCATCTTCAGCCCGCCGACGGTCGCGAACAAGGCTCCCGGCGGAGCGGCCTCCTGTGGTGACCGCGTTTCGCGCAAGGCCGCGGCGCCGCGAAAGCCGACGGGCGCGACAACGATCAGCACGACCAGCGTGAGGGCGAGCCAGCCGACAATCCGGATCAGTCGACGCATGGCTAAAGCACGTCGCGTTGAAACGGATTCATGCGACGCGCTTTAGATCTTTGTTTTTATGCATGTCGTTCTCCCAAAACCGAGGTCACTTTTGGGCGACATGCATTGGGCTATCGCCTCAGTAGTCGTAGACGTGTTCGAGCCTGGCGCCGGCCTTGATCAGTGACGGCAGCACCAGATGCAGCTTGCGCACGGCAACGACCATGCCGGTGCGGCGCGTCGCGGTGTCGGCCGGCAGCGGATAGCTGAACAGGATGCGCATGCCTTCCGGAACGGCGATCGCGTCGGTCGAGAGCATTGTGACCATGATCTCGTCATTGCCGCCGATCTCGACGAAGGAGACACCCTTGTCGATCAGGCGCGGGATCATGTCGGTGAAGACCTGATAGCGCTTGGTGACGAAGACGGTGCCGTCGGCTCCCATGTCGCGTTCCAGCAAGGTGTCGGGCTCGTTGCGGGTGGCCTCGCCGACCGGTCCCTTGGCCCAGACATGGATGTCGAGGAAGGCCGGGTCAGAGGTCGCGCCGAGCGCCTGCTTTATCAGGTCGGCATAGCCCTGCTTGATGGTGTCGGCGAGACCGAAGGCGAGCTTGCGCTCGCTGGTGCGTACGGAGCTGTCTCCTGGCGCAGGCTGCACGGCAAACAGGCCGGCGCGTTTCTCCCCATAAGGGAATTGGTACCACGGCACCTGGTCGAGAAAGCCTGCGTATTCGGCCGCCACCTTGGCCTGGTAGATGTCGGCGGCGGTGCGCTTGGCCGATGTCGCCTCGGTGATGCGGCCGACCGTGTTCTCATAGGCCCATTGCAATATATGCTCGATCGAGTGGCTGGTGCCGATGATGACCAGCATCTGGTGGTTGGCGTAGTTGAACTTGTAGGGAGAACTGGCGCGGATCACCGTGGCGTAGTCCTGCCAGAAGCGGCCGACATAGGACCAGTAGGGAAAGCCGCTCGGCTGGTCCTTGGCGATGAAGCCGGCATATTCGCGCGCGGCGTAGACGATCGCCCATTCCGGATAGGTGAGGAAAGTCGATTCCTCCGGCCGCTGGTAGCCGGGGATCTCAGCGCGGACCTTGTCGGCCAGCGCCTTGGGTGGCGCGCCATCGGCGATGCCGGGCAGCGGCGTCTTGTCGAGCGACGGGGTCGTCAGGAAGCCGTAGGCGAGCCCCGCGACCGGGATCAGGATGACGATGACGATCAGCCAGAGGATCGTCTTGATGAGGCGCTTCAGCCAGCGGAACACGAACATGGCCGGTCAGGCCGTGGCGAAGTGGTCGTGTATGCGCTTCGACAGCCAGAAGCCGACATAGACGGCGAAGCCGCCAATGACGATATGCGGCAGGTTGGCGAAGAAGCGGGCGGGGAATTCGATGTCGTTGAGGGAGCGGAAGCCGTTGATGAAGATGCCGGCATCGAGGCAGCCGGAACCGGTGATCAGTCCGAGCACGCCGTCGAACAGATAGACCGAGCCGAACAGCTTGAAATAGAACACCGCCTGGCGATGCGAGATGAAGGCAGCGGCCAGCGCCCAGACGCCGGAGAAGGCGTGCAGCAGGTCGTCGTACCATTGCAATGAGAACAGGCCGAACAGATTGCCGTTGGCATCGTTGAACGCCGGTATGTAGCCGATGGCAACGACGGCGAAGAACAGGAAGGCATAGCCAACGGCAAGCTTCTGGATGAGCGTCATGAAGTCTCCCCCTTCTACGAGCTCGTTTTCAAACGGACTCTGACGACATCGAACGTTAGCCGATTTTGCCGCCGGTTGCAGCCCCAGCCGAAAACACCGTAAAAATTGTGGGAATAGACCTCAAAGACAGTCGGCGCCGGGATTTCTCCCAGCGCCTCCCTGTCAGATCAGGACACGGTCGCGGCAGCAACTTCCGTAAAGTCGTCGCGCCATGCCGGCCTTGATTTTGACGGTCCTGCCAGCCACCACCCGAAGGCAGCGTCCGTTCCAGACCACGCCGGTCTTGGCCCTTGCAGGCCTTGCCCTGCGTGCCATCGAAGGTTCTTGCCGTCCTTCATGGCAGCATCGGTCCGCCGTCGGCGTTGGCACGCTTTCCGCGGCCCCGTAGGTCTCGGCTACCGTCCCTCAAAACAGGCAAGCCTGCTCTCGCTTCGGGCCGTACGGGCCTCAGGAAATCCGCCTTTCACTTCCGCCTTTCGGCTTGGCGATCGGTAGCCGCCTGAGATGGGTTTAACGTACGCCGGGTAAGGGTCTCGGGGAATGGCCAAGGGCCTGTGGATAGCGGGATTATCGGGGACCGTTTGCCACAAGCCCGGAATTCCGGCGCTGGCTGTCTTAGACAGCCTGCCCGCTTTTCAACGCTCGCAACGACAGCGCCCCTTGCTCCGCCGGCGGGGGCGGGTTTCAATGCCGGCAAAGGATCGGGTGCCGCCTGCAAGGCGCCGTCCGGGGGAGGATATGCATTGAAGGTCGGGGTGGTTCTCAATCCGATTGCCGGTGGCGGCTGGCTGAAGCGGCATTGGCCTGACGTTGCCGCCTCGCTGAAAAAGCATTTTGGCGATTTCGAGCTGCGCGAGACGCAGGCCGAGGGCGACGCCGAACGCCTGGCGATCGACCTCGCGGCAAGTGGCTTTGACCTGGTGATCGCTGCCGGCGGCGACGGCACGGCAAGCGAGGTGGCCGATGGATTGCTGCAGGCATTCCAGGAGAGCGGCAGGACGACCGAACTCGGCCTTCTGCCATGCGGCACCGGTATCGATTTCGCGCGCGGGCTCGGTCTGCCGAAGGCGGTGGACGCGACCCTGAAGCGGATCGCGGAGGCGAAGGCCAGGGCTATAGATGCCGGCCGCATCTGCTACATCGACGATCATGGGGCGCTGGCGAGCCGCCACTTCATCAACATCGCCAGCCTTGGCCTGTCAGGCGCTACCGACCGCGCCGTCAATGCCGACAAGCGCAAGGGCAAGATGTCGGCCAAGACGCTGTTCCTGTGGCGCACCGTGGTCGAGTTCATCCGCTACCGCTTCCAGGATGTCCGGATCACGGTCGACGACGGCACACCTGTCGAAGCACGCATGGCGCTGGTGGCGGTGGCCAACGGCAGGTTCTTCGGCGGCGGCATGATGATCGCGCCCGATGCCGAACTGACCGACGGAGAGTTCGACATCGTCATCCTGCGCGCGGCGGGCAAGCTGAAGCTGATCTGGGATATCAGGCTGCTCTATGGCGGCCGGCATCGCAACCATCCGGCAATCACGATCCTGCGCGGCAAGAAAGTGGTTGTCGAACCGCTGGGTGATGGGGCAGAGAACGACGCGTTGGTCGACATAGACGGCGAGTCGCCCGGGCGCATACCGGCAACCTTCGAGATCCTGCCTGGTGCGCTGACGCTCAGATATTGAATCAAGGCGTTGCCAGATTGATTCAAGTGTTTTCGAACCTGAATCCGGCTATCGATTCAAACTATTGAAATCGCTTTGTTTTCTGGCTTCTGGTCAGATTTCCAATTTGGCCGGGAAACCCGGCGCGCGCAGGTCGGTACCAACGGCATCCTCAAGCAGTTTGACGATCTGTGTCGACCAGGCGCCGCCGCCATAAGCCGCCTTGCCTTGCTCAAAAATCGCGTTGACGCGCGTGGCGAGGTCGAGCGGCACGCCGGATTGTTCGGCCATGCCCAGCGCGAAGCCAAGGTCCTTCAGCGCCAGGTCCATGGTGAAGCCGATGTCGTAGGAGCCGTTGAGGACGAGCTGGCTTTCGGTCTCATGGACGAAGCTGTTGCCGGAGGAGGCAACGATGGCGTGATAGGATTGGGCAAGGTCGAGCCCGCCCTGCTTGGCCAGCATCAGCGCTTCGCCGGCGGCGACGAGATGGATGAAGGCCAGCATGTTGGTGATGACCTTGATCACCGCCGCCGAGCCGATCGGCCCCATCAGGAAGGAGCGCGCGCACATCGCCTCGATCGCCGCGCGATGGCGTTCGTAGAGCGCGGCATCGCCGCCGACCAGGGCGGTGATTTTTCCAACCGCCGCCAGATGCACGCCGCCGGTGACCGGGCACTCCAGCGTCTCCACGCCCCTGGCCGAGGCGAGGGCGGCAAGCCGCACGATCTCGTCGCGGCCATTGGTCGACATCTCGATCCAGGTCCCGCCCGCCGGCAGGCCTTCGAGCAACCCGCCTGGGCCGGCCAGCACTGCTTCGCTGACCTTTGGCGAGGGCAGGCAAGAGATGGCGTTGCCGGCGCGGGCGGCCGCTTCCGCGGGACTGCTCGCGGCGGTGGCGCCGAGCGCAACGAGGCGCTCGACCGCCGCCGGGTCGCGGTCGAAGACCGTGACCGCAAAGCCGTTGCGGATCAGGCTGGCGGCAAGGTTGCCGCCGAGATGGCCGAGGCCGATGAAGGCGTAGCTTTCGCTCACGGCATCAACGGCGTCTGCATCATCTGCAGATGCAGGTCCTTGCCGGTGTACGGATGCGCCTCGCACACCGCTTCGTTGAGCTCGACGCCCAGCCCCGGTTCCTTCGACGGGATGACATTGCCGTCCTGCCACTCGATCTTCTTCTTGAGCAGCGTGGCGTGGAAACCGTCCCACTGCTTCAGCGATTCCAGGATGAGGAAGTTGGGCAGCGTCACCGCCAGCTGAATGTTGGCGGCACCGACGATTGGCCCGCAATAGCAGTGCGGCGCGATCTGGATGTGATAGGCCTCGGCCATGGCGGCGATCTTCTTGGTTTCGAGAATGCCGCCGGAGCGGCCAAGATCCGGCTGCAGGATGGTCGCGGCGCGGTTCTCGATGACGCGGGCGAATTCGAACTTGGTCGTCAGCCGCTCGCCGGTGGCGATCGGGATCGAGGTCGCGCGGGCAACTTGGGCCATAACCTCCGGCATGTCGGGCGGCACCGGCTCCTCGAACCACAGGGGATCATAGGGCTCGATGGCGCGGGCCATGCGCAGCGCGCCGGAAGCGGTGAATTGACCATGCGTGCCGAAGAGGATGTCGGCTCGGTTTCCCACCGCCTCGCGGATCGCCTTGACCATGCGGGTGGAGACATCGATGTCGAGCAGGCGCGGCTGGTGGCCGTCGAAGGCGGTGTAGGGACCGGCCGGGTCGAGCTTGACGGCATTGAACCCCTGCTCGACATATTCGAGCGCGCAGGCGGCCGCCATTTCGGGGTCGTTGTAGACGTTCCTGCCGTCCGGCGCGTCCTCGGAATGGACACTGCCGGTGTGCGGGTAGAGATAGGTGTAGGAGCGCAGCGTCTCATGCACCTGGCCGCCGAGCAGCTTGTAGACCGGCTTGCCGGCTTCCTTGCCGACGATGTCCCAGCAGGCCATTTCGAGTGCCGAGAAACAACCCATGCCGGTCACGTCGGGACGCTGGGTGAAGCCGGAGGAATAGGCGCGGCGGAAGAAGTTCTCGATGTCGTGCGGATCGTGGCCGATCAGATAGCGTTCGGCCATGTCCTCGACCAGCTTGGCGGTGACATGGGCGGAGAAGGTGGCGTTGTAGGCCTCGCCATAGCCGACCACGCCGCCGTCGGTGGTCAGCTTGACGAAGATGAAATACTTGCCGCCGATGCCGGGCGGCGGGTTGCCGACAACCCAGGTCTTGACGTCGGTGATCTTCATTTTTGGTCCTCCAGAACCAGTTCTGCGCCTTTCCATCCGGTCATGACCGAGGCGGCGTTGGTGTTGCCGGTTATGTTGTCGGGAAAGATCGAGGCGTCGATGACGCGCAGGCCTTCGAGCCCATGCACCTTGAGGCGCGGATCGACGACGGAGCGCGAGGGATCAGGCCCCATGCGGCAGGTCGAAACCGGGTGATAGACGGTGCCGGAGCGTTTCCTGAAATCCGTGATCAGGTCGGCGTCGGACTGGATCGACGGGCCGGGCAGGACCTCTTCCCGAATGATTTCCGCCATGGCCGGCATCGAGGCGATCTTGCGCACGAACTTCACCGCCGCCAGCATCTCCTCGACGTCGGCGTTGGTGGAATAGGCGTTGGCGACGATCCTTGGATATTCCAGCGGATTGCTGGAGCGGATCATGATCTCGCCCCGGCTCGACGGACGGCAGTTGGACAGGCCGATTGAGAAGCCCGGCCAGGGATCAGGCGTCAGGATCGGCCGCTCGCCGCTCTTCGGGATGACGGTCGAGAACGCCTGGAAATAAAGCTGCATGTTGGGGCGCGTAAATGCCGGGTCGGTGCGGAAGAAGCCGCCGCCATGGTTCATCGACAGCGACAGCGGACCGGAGCGGGTCAGGATGTACTGCATGCCGACCAGCAGCTTGCCCCACCACGGGCGCAGGATCTGGTTCAGTGTCGGCACATTGCCCTTGAAGGTGTAGTTGATGCCGACATGGTCCTGCAGATTGGCGCCGACATTCTCGTTGGCATGGACGACCGGGATGCCCAGCCCCTTGAGCAAAGCCGCCGGACCGATGCCGGAAAGCTGCATGAGCTGCGGCGAGTTGATCGAGCCGGCTGACAGGATGACTTCGCGGCCGGCGCGAGCCGTCTTCGTCTGACCGTTCTGCAGATATTCGACGCCGACGGCGCGCTTGCCCTCGAACAGGATGCGGGTCGCCAGTGCGTTGGTCTCGACGCGGACGTTTGCGCGCTTCATGGCCGGGCGCAGGAAGGCGCGGGCGGCGGACATGCGGCGGCCGTTCCTGGTCGAGATCTGGTAGGTGCCGACACCTTCCTGGGCAGCACCATTGAAATCAGGGTTGAGCGGCAGGCCGGCCTGCTGGCCGGCGGCGAGATAGCGCTTGGTCAGCGGGTGGACGGCGTTGGCCGTGTTGCTGATGTGCAGGGGGCCACCGGTGCCGCGCCACCTATCGGCGCCCGCCTCATTGTCCTCGAGCGCCTTGAAGGCGGGCAGCAAATCGTCATAACCCCAGCCGGGATTGCCGGCGGCGCGCCAGTCGTCGAAATCCTCGCGCGCGCCGCGGATCCAGACCATGGCGTTGATCGAGCTCGACCCGCCGAGCAGCTTGCCGCGCGGCCAATGGTCGACATTGCCGCCAAGGCCGGGATCAGCCTCGGTCTTGTAGTTCCAGTTGACGGCGGGATCGAAGAAGGTCTTGCCGTAGCCAAGCGGCATCTGCACGTAGAAACGGCGGTCCGTGCCGCCGGCTTCCAGCACCAGCACCGAGAAACGGCCCGAGGCCGAGAGTTTGTCGGCGAGCACCGAGCCAGCCGAGCCGGAGCCGACGATGATGAAGTCAAAAGTCTGCATGATGGAAATGGGTGGCTCCGGAAATCTGGCCGCAGCCTAGACGCGACGGGTTCGCCGCGTCGCCGCGCCTTCCGGCATGCGTTGTGAAAAATGCGACTGGGATGCCGGGTCGAGTTGCGGGGAATCCCGACAATCGCGCTTGATATGCATGGGGTCGACAGCTTATGCGAGGGCATTCGTTTGTTCTGGCCACTCTGCGGAAGGCAGGAAATCATATGCGGACCCTGTCGGATGCCTTCATTCCCGAGCTGCCGGGCCACTACAAGGGCAAGGTCCGCGAAAACTACGACCTCGCGGACGGGCGGCGCATCATCATCGCCACCGACCGTCTCAGCGCGTTCGACATCATCCTGACCTCGATCCCGTTCAAGGGCGAGATCCTCACCCAGACGGCACGCTACTGGTTCGAGGAAACCGCCGATATCTGCCCGAACCATGTGCTCGAATACCCCGACCCAAACGTCGTCGTCGGCACCAGGCTCGACATCCTGCCGGTCGAGATCGTCGTGCGCGGCTATCTGGCGGGCACCACCAGCACCTCGATCCTGACCCGCTACAAGCGCGGCGAGCGCGACATGTATGGAATGCGGCTGCCGGACGGCCTGCGCGACAATGAGAAGCTTGCCGAGCCGGTGATCACGCCAACCAGCAAGGCCGCGGATGGCGGCCATGACGAGCCGCTGTCGCGGGCCGAAATCATCGGGCAGGGCCTGCTCACCCAGGCGCAATGGGACGCTGTCTCGGATTACGCCTTGCGGCTGTTCGCCCGCGGCCAGGCACGCGCGGCCGAGCGCGGACTGATCCTGGCCGACACGAAATACGAATTCGGCACCGACAAGAACGGCACCATAATTCTTGCCGACGAAATCCATACGCCCGACAGCAGCCGGTACTGGATCGCGGCGAGCTATGGACAGGCCCTGGCAAGCGGCACCCGGCCGGACAGCTTCGACAAGGATTTCATCCGCTCCTGGGTGGCGGCGCGCTGCGATCCCTACAAGGACCCGATCCCCAGGATTCCCGACGAGATCGTCGAACAGGCTTCTCACATCTATGCGCAGGCCTATGAGGCGATCACGGGCAAGGCGTTTATTCCCGACGTTTCCGGCGCCACGGTTCTCGACCGCATCAGGACGAACCTCGCGCGCTATTTCTAGCGGGCAGGCGGGCTGCAAATACGGTGTGCGTCGACCGGCCGCCGATGGCGCGTTGACGCGTTCGCGCCGTGACGCTACGGGATCGAGGGCAATCGATCTCGAGCCATCGACCTCAGGGGATTTCTCGCATGGTGCACTACGCGGACGGACGGCCGATCGGAGACCTGACGCTGCGCACGCTCGCCATGCCTTCGGACGCCAATGCGGCCGGCGACATTTTCGGCGGCTGGGTGATGGCGCAGATGGACCTTGCCTGCGGCATCCGCGCCGCCGAGCGGGCCAGGGGCCGCGTGGTGACGGCGGCGGTCAAGGAGATGTCCTTCGCCAAGCCGATGAAGATCGGCGACACGCTGTGCATCTACACCCATGTCGAACGCGTCGGCCGTACCTCGATGACGCTGAAGGTCGAGGCCTGGGCGCAGCGCTATCTTTCCGACCTGATGGAAAAGGTGACGCACGCCGATTTCATCATGGTGGCGCTGGACGGCGAGGGCAAGCCGAAGGCCGTGCCGGCCGAGAGTTGACGAAAAGCCCCCCGTTCTCCCAGTCCCCGTTCTCCCAGTCCAAGGGGCAATTGTAACATCATCCGCGCGGACGATGCGCTCCGCGACATCCAATGGTTGCCTTCACGTCTGATTGTGCCGGCGTTGGAGGGGCGACAATGCGTCAACACATACTGAACAGCTGGCTGGTGGCAGCCCTTGTCGCCGTGATCTGCCTGCTTGGCGTAACCGCCTATGCGGCAGTCAAAGAGGACCTTCCGCGCACCTCCTGCCTGCGTGCCAGCAAGGGCGTCAGGCAGCCAGCCGCGACATGCGCGATCTGCAGCCCGGCGCCTTGCGAGAGCTTGGCGCCAGGAAGCTGAATGGTCATCTTGGATTTACGATTGTCTTCATCGAAGCAGCGCCGAGCATTGGTCGGCCACAAGCGCCATTGGACAAGGTTGCGAGGCCTCGTCTAGAGAGCCACGAATTCCCGGCCATCAGACAACTTCACGCAACGCGAAGCACCCGACACCTTGCCGTGCAAGGGTTTCAGCCGTGCATGCCGTCGAATTTCTCGCGTGCCGCCCGCACACGCTGCGTGTTCCTGCGCGCCCATTCGCCAAGCGCGCTGACCGGGATCAGCAGTTCGTGGCCGAGTTCCGTCAGTTCGTAGTCGACGCGCGGAGGGATGGTCGGAAACACGGTGCGGGTGACGAAGCCGTCGCGTTCCAGCCCGCGCAAGGTCGTGGTCAGCATCTTTTGCGAGATGCCGCCGACAGCGGCGCGCAGCTCATTGAAACGCAACGGTCCGTCGCCGAGTTTGCCGACCACAAGAACGGTCCATTTGTCGCCGACACGCTGCAGGATTTCGGAAATGGCGCGGCAGTCTTCGGTGCGGTGCGGGTGCCTCAGTAACAAAAAGGTGCCTCCTTGCGTCGCGAGTTGACAGTATCTCATATAGCTCCGGTATCTAAACGATACCAGCATTTTACTGGAATGGAGAGCCCCCATGTCAAAGCCGAAAATCGCCATCATCGTCGGTTCGACGCGCGCCGCGCGCTTCGCCGATGTGCCCACACAATGGATCGCAAAGATCGCCAAGTCACATGCCGACATCGACGTCGAGATCGTCGACTTGCGTGACTTCCCGCTGCCCTTCTTCGACGAAGTGGCCTCTTCCGCCTGGGTGCCGTCGACCAACGAGGTGGCGCAGCGCTGGCAGAAGAAGGTCGCCGAATATGACGGCTTCATCTTCACCGCCGCCGAATACAATCACGGCCCGACGGCCGTGCTGAAGAACGCCATCGACTACGCCGCCAACGAATGGAACAAGAAGCCGGCCGGCTTCGTCGGTTACGGCAGCGTTGGTGGCGCCCGCGCCGTCGAGCAGCTCCGTCTCCATGCCGTCGAGTTGCAGATGGCGCCGGTCAAGTCGGCTGTCCATATCGCCTGGGGCGACTTCCTCGCCGTGCGCCAGGGCGAGAAGAAGCTCGAAGACCTCGAGCACCTGAACCAGGCCGCCACGGCGCTGGTCAATGACGTCGCCTGGTGGGCCAAGGCTCTGAAGAAGGCGCGCGACGCCGACGTGGTAGACGAAGAAATCAAGGCGGCTTGACCGCCGGTCGAATTATCCTCCCAAGGGATACGGGGCGGCGCTTGCGCCGCCCTTTTCAATTATAGCGTATAGCGGCTATAGCGGTTCAAATCGAAAGCTGCCGCCAGACCGCACGACACGGCCAATGCCGGGTGAGTCCAGATGCGCGCCGGCAACGAAGCATTGATCGTCGGCCGCAAGCGCCAGCAGCCGCAACCGGCTCTCGCGCGCCTGGTCCTGATCCTCATCGAATTCCCACGTCACCTCAGGCCGGTCGAACTGAAGCGATGGGACATGGACGGTGTCGCCCCAGATCAAAATGTGTTCGCCGCCGCTCGAAACGCGAAAGCAGCTGTGACCGACCTCGTGGCCATGAGCGCCGATAATGTCGACATGGGCTCCGAGATGGTTTCCGGCTTCGAAAGATTGCGCCATCTCGTGAAATCGCTCGAGCCGCGCTTCGGTGCGGAAGAGGCCGAGTTC
Source organism: Mesorhizobium sp. GW821-FHT04C10 (assembly GCF_059420305.1). Lineage (NCBI taxonomy): Bacteria > Pseudomonadati > Pseudomonadota > Alphaproteobacteria > Hyphomicrobiales > Phyllobacteriaceae > Mesorhizobium > Mesorhizobium sp. GW821-FHT04C10. The sequence continues at coordinate 2,617,952 of NZ_JBWKTL010000001.1, forward strand.
CTCCCTGGGAACGAGCAGGCGAGCCAGGCGCGGGAAAGCGTCCCGGCCGTCGGCAAGCACAAGCCCATGGATGTGGTCGAGATGCGTATGGGTGAAGCAGACGGTGCGGACTTTTTCGACATCGATGCCGGCTTCGTCCAGCGCCTGGGGAAGCCGGCCCATGGTCGGGTGCCAGGCATTCGCGGCGCCGGTATCGATGAGTATTATCTCATTCCCATCGTCAATCGCGAAGGCGTTGACGGAGAGCCTGAGCTGACCGCCAAACAATGGGACCTGTTCCGGCAAGTCATCGCCAAATGGCTTGTCGCCGCGTTGCCGGAGCCGACCGACCGGCATGTCGACATAGCCGTCACGCAAGGCGGTGATGCGCAGGTCGCCAAGAGTATAGGTGGAATGAAGTTCGCCCGAAGTTATGCGGTGCATTTGCCGATCCTTTCGGGAGACAGTCTGCGATGGGCAACCGGCGTCGGCAACCCGTCCTGTCAATTCGATTCAGGCCGTGTGTGCGTGCTGCGCCTGCCTTGGCCGGATGATGCAGTCGGCGAGGCGATGCTTCTCGTTTAGCTCGTCGGCGTGGTGCTGGCCCCACTGACAGAGCGCAAGCAGGATCGGCTCGAGGCTGAGGCCGAGGCTGGTCGCCGAATATTCGACGCGGGCGGGCACTTCGGCGAAGATCTCGCGGCTGACCAGCCCGTGCTCCTCCATTTCGCGCAGCTGCTGGATCAGCACTTTCTGGGTGATATCAGGCATCATCGCCTTCAGCGCCGACAGCCGCCTTGGACTATCGAAGAGATGGTAGAGGATGACCGCCTTCCAGCGCCCGGCGATCACCTTCAGCGCCCGTTCGGCCGGCAGCATCGGCAGTCGCTTGATCGGCATCTTCCTGGCTGGACCGGCCATGGTCACCTCCTGGTCAGCAGCGGACAAATGAGTGTGTAGTCGTCACCTCGCAGATAGTGGCAAACCACCAGCGATGCCAGTGCGATTGGAGTTTGCCATGAAAGCCGTTCAATTCAGCCGCTTCGGCGGTCCCGAGGTGCTGGAGGTCGTCGAGTTGCCGGAACCGGCGCCTCAGGCCGGCGAGGTGCTGGTCCGGGTGAAGGCGGCGGGCATAAACTTCTTCGAGGTGCTGATGCGCGCGGACCGCTACGCCGTAACGCCGCAACTGCCGATGTTTCCCGGCGTGGAAGTGGCGGGGATGGTCGAGGCCGTTGGCCAAGAGGTGGATGCGGGGCTGCTCGGACACCGCGTGGCGGTGCCGCTGTTCGTCTCGCGGCGTCCACATGGCGGCTATGCCGAGCAGGTGACGGTGCCGGCCGATCTCGTTGTGCCGCTGCCGGATGCCGTCCCGTTCGAACAGGCGACAGCCCTCATGGTGCAAGGGCTGACGACCCTGCTTCTGCTGCGCCAAAGCCCGCCGGGGGCCAAGTCGGTGCTGGTGCCGGCCGCGTCGGGCGGCGTCGGATCGCTGCTTGTCCAGCTTGCCAGAAAAAAGGGGGCAAGCAAGGTGATCGCGGCCGCCAGCGACAAGGCCAAGTTGGATTTTGCCTTGTCGCTCGGTGCCGATAGCGTGGTCGACTACAGCCAGCCGGATTGGCCGGCCCGTGTCCGCGGGCTTACGGGCGGCGACGGCGTCGACATCATCTACGACACAGTCGGTGGCGCGCTGACGGCGGCATCGTTGCAGGCGTTGGCCGCGGGCGGCGACCTGGTGTTCGCGGCGCTCGGCCGCTACGGGCTCGCGGCGTCCGATCTGGAAGCCATGATCGGCCGCAACCAGTCGCTCAGGGGGTTCGCGCTGCTGCCGCTATTGTCCGCGGATGTGCTGCGAGCCAGCCTGTCCGAGCTGTTCCAACTGGCGGCGAGCGGGCGGCTGCGGATCGCGATCGGCGGCCGCTTCCCACTCGACCAGGCCGGCGCGGCGCACCGACTGCTGGAGGAGCGCCGCGCGACAGGGAAGGTGGTGCTGGTGCCTTAGCCTAATCCGCGGCTACACCATCCACCGCCTGTGGTCACATGCGGTGCGGGCCGGCATGATGCCAGCCCGCATTATACACTCAAGCCGCCGCAGGAACCTTCCGGGGTCTGTCGAGAAAGCCGAGGCCAAGACCCTCAAGCAGCTTGGCCTGGATCGGCGCCGTTTGGGCGTTGATGTCGTCGGCGCCGAAGGATTGGCCGACGACCACGCGCGGCGGGCGCGCACCGCCAGGCAGCTCCACGATGCGGACAATAGCCTCGGCCACGTCGTGCGGATCGGGGGCGTTCTCGCTCTGGAAGAGTTCCATCAATGTGCCCACCATCTTGGCCGGTATGCCGCCGATCTCGCCATAGCCAGCATCGCGGGCAGGGTCGCCGGGCTGCTGGGCGCTGGCGAAGATGCTCGTCGGATAGTTGCTCGGCTGGACGAGGACGACGTCGATGCCCAGTTGCGACAGCTCGTAGCGATAACCTTCCGTCAACGCCTCGAGCGCGAATTTCGACGCGCCGTAGAGACCGAAAAACGGGAAGGTCAGCCGACCGAGGATCGAGCCGAGATTGATCACCAGGCCTTCACCCTGGTGGCGGAATGCCGGGAGCACCGCCCGCATTGTCCGCTGGATACCGAGCACGTTCACATCGAAGAGCGCGCGCAGCTGCTCGGTGGTGAAGGATTCGGAGATGCCGGCGGAGCCGATGCCGGCATTGTTGACGAGGACGTCGAGACGCCTCGCCTCAGCCAGCACCGAGGCCACGCCGCGCTCGACGGAGGCGTCGTCGGTCACGTCGATCTCCACGGTTTGGATTCCCTTGGCGCGCAGCGCTTCCGCATGCGAGCGGTTGCGGCCGGCAATGTCGCGCATGGAGGCGAAGACGCGGTGGCCGGCGCGGGCAAGCGTCTCCGCCGTGTCGCGGCCGAAGCCGGTGCTGGCGCCGGTGATGAGGATGGTCTGGGACATGATGACTGCCTTTCAAGGGCTGGGGAAGGGGACGACAGTCGAGCCTCTTAGAGAATAGTCGACATCTAAATTAGATGTTGTATGAAATCTAAAATGTCAAGCGACGTCGTGATCTTCACGAGGCGGGCACGAAAAAGCCGCGCTGGCACTGGCGAAGGGACGTTCCCGGGATTAGATTTCACTTGGCATCTATAGCGGCGACCGCTGTGGCCGCGGCGCGGTGAAAGGGTGAACGGCATGAGAAAATCCAGAGAAGAGGCGGCGGAAACCCGCAAGCGCATCGTGGCAGCCGCATCCGCCGAGTTTCGCCGCAACGGTATTGACGGAACCGGCCTGGCCGACCTGATGGGCGCTGCCGGACTGACGCATGGCGGTTTCTACAAGCACTTCGGATCGAAGGAGCAGGTGGTCGAGGAATCACTGGCGCTGGCCATCGAGACGATGGTGGCGGGGATCAGGGACACCATCGCGGCCGCGCCCGGAAAGGACGGACTGGATGAGGCGATTACGGACTATCTGTCGCCCGAGTATCGCGACAATCTGGCGGGCGGTTGTCCGTTTGTCGCGCTGGGCAGCGATGTGGCGCGTGGGGGCGACGCCGTTCGCGAGGTCGTGACGTCGGGCTTTCTCGATCTGGTGGACACGATTGCCGGTCGGCTTCAGGGCCTGTCGCCTGCCGACGCCAGGAATGAGGCCCTGGTAATGCTGTCGACGATGATCGGTGCCGTGACCATTGCACGGTTCGTCAACGACCCCGGCCTTTCGGACACCGTCCTGCGTCAAGCCCGCCAGCATCTGACCACGTCATCCTGACGGCACGTCACGGGCATCTTTCCTGCCGATCCGAAGTCGCCACACCGTGCCCGGTCCAGTGATCACGCCTGAGTGACTTGCATAATGCAACTAACTTGGCTAATAGTCACTTTCATATTGAAAGAGACTCCGGCCATGGTTGCAAAAACAAGCTTCGAAACACGCCCGTGCCCCATAGCGCGCAGCCTCGACGAGGTTGGCGAGTGGTGGAGCATCCTGTTGCTCAGGGACGCATTCCAGGGGCTGACGCGCTTCGATCAGTTTCAAAAGAGCCTGGAGATCGCGCCCAACATTCTGACGCGCCGCCTGAACAGCCTGGTCGAGCGTGGGCTGTTCGAAAAACGCGCCTACTGCGAGCGGCCGCTTCGCCATGAATATGTGCTGACCGCCAAGGCGCGCGATTTCCGCCCGGTGCTGCTCTCCCTGCTCGCCTGGGGCAACAAGCATCTCGCGCCCGAGGGCCCGAGCCTGGTGGTGGTGGACAAGGCCGACGGGCGCTGGGCCGAGCCCGTGCTGGTCGACCGCGAGAGCGGCAGGCAACTCGACAGCGAGGGCTTCACCATGGCGACGGCGCCCAAGGCCACCGATCGCATGCGGCGGCGCTATCGCTTCAGCAGCGAGGGCTCCGGCCTGCCGCTGATCGACAACACTTTGGTTGATCAAAGCCGCGAAGAGGCGCGGGGCAAATGAACAAGGTTCTCTCCGCTGCCGAGTTGCAGCCAGCGCAGCCGTCGGTCGTCCAGATTCCCGCGCCTGCAAAGAACCGGCGCAAGCCGTTCGTCATGCTGGGCGCCGCGATCGCGATCGGCGTCGCCGGCTGGTATGGTTTTCAGTGGTGGCAGGCCGGCCGTTTCCTGATGTCGACCGACGATGCCTATGTCGGCGGCAATGTCACGCCGCTGGCGCCACGAGTCGCCGGGCACATCGATCAGATCCTCGTCGAGGACAACCAGCATGTCGCCGCCGGCCAGCTCATCATCCGCATCGACGACCGGCCTTTCAAGGCGGCGGTGGAGCGTGCGCAGGCATCCGTCCAGCAGCAGCAGTCGGCGCTCGACAATCTCCGCGCCCAGGTCTCGCTGCAGAATTCGCTGATCGAACAAGCGCAGGCTGATCTCGAAGCCAAGAGTGCCGCCGCAACGTTCACCACACAGGACGCTCAACGCTATGCGGTGCTGGCCAGCACCAAGACCGGCTCGCAGCAGGACGCGCAGAGAAGTCTCGCCGCCGACGGCCAGGCCAAGGCTTCCGTCGCCGCCTCGCGCGCCGGGCTTGCAGCCGCCAAACAACAGCTCAACGTGCTCAACACGCAGATTACGGAGGCGACCGCCGCCGTGGCGGCCGCCAAGGCCGATCTCGATACGGCTGAGCTCGATCTCGGCTTCACGCAGATCCGCTCGCCCATCGACGGCCTCGTCGGCAACCGGCTGGCGCAGGTCGGCACCTATGTCTCGCCGGGCAGCTATCTCCTGACGATCGTCCCGGAGACGGGCCTGTGGGTCGACGCCAATTTCAAGGAAGACCAGCTGCGCAGCATGGCGGACGGCCAGACGGCGACGGTCTATACCGACATTGCCCCCGACGCGCCGCTCAAGGGCCATGTCAGCAGCCTGGGACCGGCGACCGGGGCGATCTTCAGCGTCATCCCGGCGCAGAACGCGACCGGCAATTTCACCAAGATCGTCCAGCGCGTTCCCGTCCGGATCACCATCGACCCGGATCAGGCGCACAAGGTCGCGCTGCGGCCGGGCCTGTCCACCGTCGTGACGGTCGATACCGGCTCGCACTGAGGACGCCATGCCCGAGCGCGCCGAACCACAATCCTTCATCGCCAGCATCCTGCCGTTCATGGTGATGTGCGTGGGGATGTTCATCGCGCTGCTCGACATCCAGATCGTCGCCTCATCGCTGCAGGATATCGGCGGCGGCCTGTCGGCGGCGCAGGACCAGATCGGCTGGGTGCAGACCTCCTATCTGGTGGCGGAAATCATCGTCATTCCGCTGTCGGGCTGGCTCACCCGGGTGTTTTCGACACGCTGGCTGTTCACCTTCTCGGCGGCCGGCTTTACGCTCGCCAGCATGCTGTGCGGCTTCGCCTGGAGCATCGAAAGCATGATCGTGTTCCGCGCGCTGCAAGGGCTGCTCGGCGCGTCGATGATCCCGACGGTCTTCACCTCGTCGTTCCACTATTTCCAGGGGCCAAGGCGGGTCTACGCGGCCGCGGTGGTCGGCAGTATCGCTTCGATCGCGCCGACGCTCGGGCCCGTCATCGGCGGCTGGATCACCGACACGCTGAGCTGGCACTGGCTGTTCTATGTCAACGTCATTCCAGGCACCATCATCACCGTGCTCGTCGCGTTGCTGGTCAAGATCGACAAGGCCGATCCGTCGCTGCTGAAGGGCGCCGACTATATCGGCATGGTGCTGATGGCCGTCAGTCTCGGCACGGCGGAGTACGTTCTGGAGGAGGGTACGCGCTGGAACTGGTTCGACGATGCGACGATCCGCAACGGCGCCATCGTTGCCAGCGTTACCATGGTTCTGTTCATCATCCGCAGCCTGACCTACTCGCAGCCGGTGGTCGACTTCCGCGCCTTCGGCAACCGCAATTTCGCCATTGGCTGCTTCCTGTCCTTCGTCACCGGCATCGGCATCTTCGCCACGATCTACCTGACGCCGCTGTTCCTCGGCTATGTCCGCGGCTACGACGCATTCCAGACCGGGGTGGCGGTGTTCTCCACCGGCGTCGCCTCGATGATCGGCGTTCCGGTCTACATCTTTCTGGCCAAGCGCTTCGACACGCGCTGGCTGATGATGTTCGGGCTTGCCTCCTTCGGCGCGTCGATGTGGAGTTTCAGCGCCATCACCAGCCAGTGGGGCGCGGCCGAGCTTCTCATCCCGCAACTGTTCCGCGGCTTCCCACAGGTCTTCGCGGTGGCGCCGAGCGTCAATCTCGGCCTCGGCAGCCTGCCGCCCGAACGGCTGAAATATGCCAGCGGCCTGTTCAACACGATGCGCAATCTCGGCGGTGCTGTCGGCATCGCCATTTGCGGCGCGATCCTGAACGACCGCACCAACTTCCATTTCCTGACGATCGCCTCGCATCTGACGCCACAGAACGAGGCCGCGATGCGGCTCGTCGACAATGTCGCGCTGCGCTATGGCCAATTGCCCGGCGCCGTCGCAGATGGTCACACGGCTTCGCTGAAGCAACTCTGGGCGCTGGCCTACCGCGAGGCATCGACCATGGCTTACGCGGATGCGTTCCTGGTGATCATGGTCGCCTTCGTCATCGCGACCGCGCTTGTTCCGTTCCTGCGCAATGTCGCGCCGAAGGCGCCGCCGCCGGACGCCCATTGAGGCCAAACTCACCACACCACCAGCAGAGTGCGGGCATGTGGGCTAGTCGCCCGCGCGGGCAAGCAGCAGCGCGCGCTCCCTGTCATTGCCGGTCAATTCCGCGGCCTGTCGGAACGCGGCGCGGGCTTCCGCCTGATATCCCAGTTTCTCCAGGAGATCGCCGCGCACCGTTGGCAAGAGATGCGAGTCCTTCAGCCTCGGCTCGTCCTTCAGCGCCTCGACGATAGCCAGCCCCTGCGCGGGTCCGAACGCCATGCCGACGGCCACCGCGCGGTTGATCTCGACGATGGGCGAGGGGGCCACCAAGGCAAGGGCCTGATAATAGGCTGATATCGCGATCCAGTCGGTGTCGGCGGCGGTTGCCGCGCGGGCATGGCAGGCGGCGATCATCGCCTGCAAGAGATAGGGCCCCGGTGTCGGCGCCAGGGCCAGCGCCCGGTTCAGGCCGTCGAGGCCGCGCCGGATCAGCGACCAGTTCCATCGGGTGCGGTCCTGGTCAAGCAGCAGGATCGGTTCGCCCGCTTTGCCGGTGCGGGCGGGGAAGCGCGAGGCGTTGAGGTCCATCAGTGACACTAGCCCCTGCACCTCGGGCTCATCAGGCATCAGCGCCGCCAGCGAACGGCCGAGGCGCTGCGCTTCGGCGCAGAGATCGGCGCGCAGCCAGTCCGGCCCCGTGGTCGCCACATAGCCTTCGTTGAAGGTGAGATAGACCACCTCAAGCACCGCGGCGAGGCGTTCGCGCCGCTCCTGCCCGCGCGGCGTCTCGAACGGGATGGCGGCATCGCGAAGGGTCCGCTTGGCGCGCACGATGCGCTGGGCGACGGTGGCTTCGGGCACCAGGAAGGCGCGGGCGATCTGAGGCGTCGACAGCCCGCCCAGCAGCCGCAGAGCAAGTGCCGCGCGCTGCTCGGCGGGCAATACGGGATGGCAAGCGGTGAAGATCAACCGCAAAAGATCATCGTCAATATCCTCGTCGAGCGCGGCCTCGATATCGGGCATCTCGCGCTCCAGACCGGCGAGGTCGATGGCAAGTTCGCGGTGCTTGCCATCGATCATGGTGGTGCGGCGCAGCCGGTCGAGCGCCCGATTCCCCGCGACCCGGGTCAGCCAGGCGGCCGGATTGCGCGGAATGCCGTCCCGGGGCCAGCGCTCCAGCGCCAGCAGGAAGGCATCCCCCGCGATCTCCTCGGCCAGTCCGATATCCCTGAGATAGCGGGCGAGCCTGGCGGTGAGCTTCGGCTGCTCGATCCGCCAAACCGCTTCGATGGTGGCCGCTTCGATGGTGGCTATAGCCGTCAACTCTTCAGCTCGCCAAAACCTTCAGCTACCTTCTGGACGTCCTCGGGGAAATCGCTCATCTCAAAGACGCGTCGAACCTCGATCAGGTCATTCGCGCCGGCGGGGCAGCGGCGGGCCCATTCTATGGCCTCTTCACGCGAGCGCACGTCGATCACCCAATAGCCGCCCAGCACTTCCTTGACCTCCGCGAAGGGCCCATCGGTGACAACAGGCTTTCCGCCCTTGAAGCTGACCCGCGCTCCCTCGGACGGCGGATGCAGCCCGTCGAGCGCCAGCAGCACGCCAGCCTTCTTGAGCTCCTCATTGTATCGCATCATCCCGTCCACCGCCTCGGCGCCGGGCCTGACATCGGGCGCCGCCTCTGCGTAGCCGCCGGGGATCATCAGCATCATGAACCGCATGGTCTTCTCCTTGGTTGGGTTGGTTCGATCATACGACGAACGGGGGATGGCGAAATCGACAGGAGTGGCAAAAAAGTTCAAATCCCCGGTCACGCCAAAGGCCGAGGGTGTTGGACCGCCATATGGGCGAGGCTGCCATCTGGCCCTGCCAGTTTGCCCTGATATGTCAGGCTGCGATCCCTCACTCGAGCAAATCCGTGAAGTCATCCAGCCTGGCCGGCGCAATCTCCCCAACGATCCCGGTGCTTGTCTGCGTGTTTGGCATCTTCCTGCTGTCCGGCATGGACGCGGCGATGAAGGTGCTGGTCATCGCGGTCGGCGTGTACAACACAGTGCTGTGGCGCAGCATGCTGGCGACCTTGGTCGCCGGCGCGGGCTGGTTGGCGGGGCCGCGCTCGCTTCCAACACCCTCGGTGCTGAGGCTGCATGTGCTGCGTGCGGTGGTCGTCAGCTTTGTCCTGCTGTGCTTCTTCTGGGGGCTCGCGAGGCTGCCGCTGGCGGAGGCGATCGGGCTCAGTTTCGTGGCGCCGCTGTTCGCGCTCCTGCTGGCCGTGCTGCTGCTCGGCGAAAGGATACAACGCAAGGCGATCTGGGCCTCTCTTGCCGGCATTGCGGGTGTCGTGATCATCGTGGCCGGCCAGTTCGGGCAGAAAACCTATGCCGGGGATGCCCTGCTCGGCACCGCGGCGGTGCTCGCGTCGACGGTGTTCTATGCCTACAATCTGATCCTCGCCCGGCAACAGGCGCTGTTGGCCAAGCCGGTCGAGATCATGCTGTTCCAGAACCTTGGCGTTGCGGTCACCCTGGGACTTGCAGCACCCTGGCTCGCCATTGCGCTGCCTGGCGATCTCTGGCTTCCGCTCGCCGGGGTGACGGCACTGTCGCTCGCCGGCCAGTTCCTGATGAGCTGGGCCTATGCGCGTGCCGAAGCGCAATATTTGATCCCGACCGAATATTCGGCCTTCATCTGGGCGATCGCGCTCGGCTGGTTCTTCTTCGACGAGGCGGTGACCTGGACCACGCTGGCCGGAGCCGGCCTCATCGTGGCAAGCTGCCTGATCGCCGCGCGCTCGAACCCCAGGCTGGCCGAGCCGATCGAAGCCGCGGTTTGATCAAGCCGAATGCATATTCTTGGCGGTCACCGCACCGCTTCGCGGTGGGTGCCGGGCAGGCGGGTGGCGATCAGCTTGTCGATGCGGCGGCCGTCGAGGTCGACCACCTCGAAGCGCCAGCCTTGGGCGTCGACGCATTCGCCGGTCGCCGGCAGATGGTGCATGTGCGACAGCACATAGCCGGCGACGGTCTCGTAGTCGCGGTTTTCGGGCAGGTCGAAGCCCAGAATCTCGGCCATCTCGTCGGCCTGCATGTAGCCGGCGAGCAGCCATGAGCCGTCCTCGCGCTTGACGGCGTTTTCCTCGTCGCCGGCATCGAGGTCGGCGCGGAACACGCCGGTGATGGCTTCGAGAATATCGGCGGGCGTGACGATGCCTTCGAAATGGCCGTACTCGTCATGCACCAGCGCCATCGGCACATCGGATTCCTTGAGTTTATGCAGCACGTCCAGCGCGTCGGCCTGGTCGTAGACGATGGGGGCGGCGCGCACATGCTTGCGCGGGTCGAGCGTGCGGCCGGCAAGGATCGCGGCCAGCACGTCGCGCGTCTGGACGACGCCGACCATCACGTCGACGCCGCCATCGCCCGCCGGCAGGCGCGAATGCTGGGTTTCCATCAGCAGCTTGCGGATCGTCGTGTCGTCGGACTGCAGATTGATCCAGTCGACCTCGGTGCGCGGCGTCATGACCGCGCGCACCGCACGGTCGCCAAGCCGCATGACGCCGGCGATCATGCGCCGCTCGTCGGATTCGATGGTGCCGTGATGCTCGGCCTCGGCGACCAGCATCTTGATCTCCTCGTCGGTGACCTTCTCCTCGCTTTCGCCGCGCTGGCCAAGCAGCCACAATATGGCGCGGCCGGAAATGTCGAGCAGGAAGACCAGCGGTGCCGAGATGGTGGCAAGGATGGTCATGGCCGGCGCCGCGCGGGCGGCGACGCGCTCGGGGTCGCGCAGCGCGATCTGCTTGGGCACCAGTTCGCCGACGATCAGCGAGAAATAGGTGATGATGGCAACGACGATGCCGACGCCGAGCGGATCGGCGACGCTTTCGCGCATGCCCGCCGAGGCCAGGAACACGGACAGCCTGTCGCCCAGCGTGGCGCCGGAGAAGGCGCCGGAAAGCACGCCGACCAGCGTGATGCCGATCTGCACCGAGGACAGGAACTTGCCGGGATTAGAGCCAAGATCCAGCGCCCGGCCGGCGCCGTTGACGCCACGGTCGATCATCGCCTTGAGCCGTGCCGGGCGCGATGAAACGATGGCGAGTTCTGACATTGCCAGAAGGCCGTTCACACAGATGAGGACGACCACGATAGCGATTTCAACGTATAGCATGAGGGCTCAATAGCATTGCGGCGGGGCGCTCGAAAATAGCGGGTCATCATTTTTAGAATATGACGCGTGTCTTTCAGACATTATCCCACGACGGCGCCGAAAAATGTTCGACGAGAGCGTCGACGACAACCCGTACTTTTGGCGCAAGCGCACGCGTCACTGGCCAGACGGCGTGCACGACGACGTTTTGAAGCGGACAGTCCGGCAGGACCATTTCGAGATCGCCCTGCCTGAGGCGGTCTTCGGCTTTGACAAGGTTTCGCGGGCCTTTCAGCATCCGGAAAAGGGGTCGTTCGACAAGATCAGCACGGCCTGACCTTGCCGTCTCTCACCGTGGCTGTTTCAGCACGCCAATGATTGCCTTGCCATCGGTGAAATAGGGGTCGCCGCCGCCATTGCGGCCGGTCCTGGTGGCGCCGATGCCCGCCATATCGCTGGTCGATGCCAGCAGACCGGCCGCGTTCAGGTCGCTGATCAGGAAGTCGCGCTCGGCATCGATGTCGGGACCGATGTGATGGGTGATCGCACCCGTGTCGTGGCTGAGGCCGACGCCGCGATCGAAGCTGGCGGCTCCCAACCAGAGTGGACGGCCGTCATCGCCGACCGTTTCCGTCTGCCAGAAACGGACATGGTGGCGTCGGTCCGCACTGTCGCCGACCGGCTTTTCGAAAGCGAGATCCTGGGCGCGGCCTTCGAACAGGAGGCGGCTCATCGGCGCATCGGGATAGGGACGCGAAAACAGGACACTTTCGCCGATATCGATGGCGGTTCTCAAGGTGACGGCATCGGCGGTGTCCCAACCGGCGACGGCGAAGGCATGGACCACCTCTCTCTCGGTGCCGACCAGGCCGACATTGATCGGGTCGCCGGGAATGCCTTGCGGCGTGTGCGTCACCATCTCGAAGCGCTGGTCGCGAAAGCCGCGCTCCCGGAATGTCCAGAATTCCGGCGCCGCGAAATAGGCAAGCGCGAGCCAGGCGGCCAGCAAGGCAGCTACCCAGATTGCTATACGGCGCTTTATGCTTCGTTGGCCCATTTGCTGCGGCTCGATCCGTGCGTAGCTGTCCTCTGACAGGCCTTGAAAATCAATGGCCAACCGCATGCGGTTGGTCTATCGTCGGCCATCTTTTGCATTGGGTGGGCAGGAATGAGGCTGGGGCGCAGGTCAATGGCGTTGACCGCCGATCTTGTCGCGCGGGTCGAGCGTGTCGAACCCGACCCCGGTCCCGAACCTGGAACCAGCGAGCACACCGATGCGGAGTTCGATGCCTTGGTCGAACAGCTGCTTTCGCAGTACCGGCCCGAAACTCTCTGGGTCTTCGCCTATGGCTCGTTGATCTGGAATCCCGAGTTCGTCCATGTCGAGCAGCGTCCCGCCACGGCGTCGGGATGGCATCGTTCATTCTGCCTCAAACTGACACGTTGGCGTGGGACGCGCGAATTGCCTGCCTTGATGCTGGCGCTGGACCGTGGCGGCAGTTGCAATGGCATCGTCTACCGGCTGCCCGACGAAGATCATTTCGGGCAACTCGGCCTCCTGATGCGCCGGGAGATCGATGCCAACCCACCAACCAACGTGCCTTGCTGGATCAAGGTCAGGACAAACGAAGGGTCGCTGCGTGCCCTGGCATTCGTCGCTGCTCCAGACGGCAGGGCCTATGCAGGACGACTGCCGTTGGAGCAGGTAGCGGATACGCTCTCGCGGGCAGCCGGGCACTGGGGCTCATCGGCGCAGTATCTTTTCCGAACCGTCAGCAAGCTTGAGGAAAGCGGCATCCGGGACAGGAATCTCTGGCGCATCCAGAATCTGGTGGCTCAGCAGATCACTGCTTCAAGCTCAGGCGCCGATCCCGAGTGATATCTTCTTACCGGCAGGCGCGATAGCCGTTCTTGCGGTTCTTGATGTCGAAGTGGAAATGGTTGCGGTGATCGTAATTGTAGCCAGGGCCGAGCACGGTGGTGAAATACTGGCAGCCGTCGGCGCGCACATTGTTGAGGAAGCCGCGGGTGCGGAAGGCGAAGAGGCCGGGCTTGCGCACGTCGATGTCGTCGCCATTGTTGAGCTCGATGCTCATGACGTCAAGCGCGTTGCCCTTGCCGTGCTCGGACAGCACGCCTTCGCCGGCGATGTTGCGGCAGGAATAGCTGGAGCCCTGGTGGATGGTCTTGACGCCGGAAAAATAGCGCCAGCGGGCGGAAGGAACGAGTTCGTTCTTCGTCCAGGCGGCGAAGGTGGCGGCCATGTCGCAGGTCAGCGTTGCGGCCGGCTTCATCTGGATGCTGCCGATGGAAGTGACCTTGACCGGATAGTCGATGCCGCACTGGCCTTCGTGGATCGGCGCCAGGTCGGTATAGGCGACGTCGAGGCGTTTCAGTTGCTGGCGGCAATCGGTTTCGCTGGCCGGTATCTGCTCGACCGGCGACATCGGCTCGTCCATGCGCGGATAGGCGGCCTGCGTCATGTAGGGGTTGGAGGGGACAAGCCGTTGCATGCCCGTATATTGCGGCACCGCCGACGTTTGCGCGCCGACATCGACGGCCGGCTGCAATGACAGCACGCTGCCGGTGTTGCAGGCCGAGACCGCGGCCAGCGCCAGACTGGCGGCCACCATGATTACGGATTTTGATCGGCGCGCAACCCTGGCGGCGGCGCGGAATGTTCCGGCCATCGGCGGAATCCCTGTTCCCAGATATCCGGTATTTTAACGATCAAGGGTAAAGGAAAACTCAGCGCCCGCGTTCATTCCTGAGGCTGAATTGCGGCGCGCTGCCTGTGCGCCTATTGGCAGAACGTGCCGCCGTGCCTGCGTGGCTCGAGATCGAGATGGAAATGCAAGGCGTGATCGGCGTCGGCACCCGGCCCGAGCACCGTCTTGAACGGCCCGCAGGCGGCCTTGCGCACGGCGTTGAGAAATTTGGCGTCCTTCTCCGGCGGTGACGGGCCGATCTCGATTTTCCTGCCGTCCGACAAGGTGAAGCCGGCGATGTCGAGCGCGTTGCCGAAGGCATGCTCCGACAGTTTCCTGGTGCCGTGGCGCGGCCGGCAGACGAAGGCCGAGGCCTGGCTGATCGATTTCACCTCCGTGCCGAACTCGGCCTTGGCTGCCGGCTGAACAACATCGGCGGTGAAGCGGGCGGCTGCCTCGGCCATCGAGCAATTCAGCTCGGTGCCGGGACCGATGGCGACCGACTTGTTGAGCGTCTTGATGACGATCGGATAGGGGATCGAGCAGCCGATCTCGGGATCGCTTTCAGCCTTGTGCTCCTCGAATTCGACGCCAAGCGCCTTCAGCCGCTCGCGGCAGGCGACTTCCTCGGCAGGCATGTTTTCACCGGGCCGGTCGGCCGAGCGCGGGTCGGGAAGCATCTTCCTGTCGCCGGCATCCGCCGGTTTTTCTGGCGGCTGCGGTGCCACATCAGGCGGCTCGGCCTGAGGTTCCGCGGTGTTGTCGGGCCTTTGTGTCGGGATCGGCACCTCCGGTGGCGGCTCCGGCTCGCTTTCGGTTTCGGCTGATGGCTCTCGGGCTGAAGGTTCGGGGGTTGACGGCTCGGGACGTGCCTCCCTTGCCTGACGAGACTTTTCTTCATTAAGCTGGCTGGATGCGTCCGGGGCCTTTTCCGTCTTTTGCTCTTCCCCCGTTGCGGCGCCGGTCTTTTGAGCGTCCGCGGGACGCGGCTCGGGCACCGGGACATCGGCGGGCGAAGTCCGCTCGTCCGGCGTTTCCTGTTGCGTCTTTTGCGGCTGCCTGCCCCTTGATCTCACGCGCTGCTTGCCCTTCGGCCTAAGCGGCTGGTCCAGGTGCTGCGTCAATGGCTGCGCCATCCTGGGTGATTGCGGCTGGCTATACCTGTGACGATGCCTGGCGTCGGCCGGCGTCACCAGCAGGACCGCCGCCGCCAGAGGCAGCGCCAGGATGCAAAATCGGGAAAAGCTCAGCGTTGCCATCGCTCCGAAACGGCGCCGGCATGCCGAAGTTGCCTGGATGGGCGCTTGCGGCGATCACAATCGGTTACTTCGGCGTTACGCGCCGATCGCTTCGAGGCCTTCCTCCAGCCAGTCGGCGAGCAGCGGCATGCCAAGCAGGTATTTTGCCGTGCGCTTGTTGGCGCGTTCGCGCGCCGCGGCAAGCGCATCCGCCCATTCGGCGGCATCGTAGTCGCCGCGGCCGACCCACGCGAGAGCGACGAGTTCAGCTGCTTCGTCGACGTTAAGGTCGTTGATCAGTTCGCGCAGCTCTTCCTCGGTCAGGTTTTCCGAACTTTCCTCGGCAAGGCCGTCATGATGATGATTGTCGCGCGTGTCCCCATCGAACTCGATCTCGTGTTCGGCGCCGTCGACATAATCCTCGTTGACGGCGGCACTCAGCGCCTTGGCCTTGAGGATGAACAGGCGCACGGTATCGGGGCCGATCGAGAGTTCCCAGTCCTTTTCAAGCCGCCGCTGCACGGGCCATCTCCGTCAGTCGTTTGCCGGATGATAGCGGATTTGCGGCATCCGTCACCTGATGTTCTCCACTCGAATTTTTTTCCGGGATGAAACGCGGGGCGCTTGGCGTTAGTGTTGCATTCTCACCCCTCAAGGAGGCTTCGATGCATAAAAGAATGCTGATCCAGGCCGCGACTGCCCTTGTCGCGCTGCAGTTCTTCGCTGTCCCGGTGTTCGCGGCGGGCAGTAGCAGTGGTGGCAGCGACCAGACCGTCACCCAGTGCAAGAAGGGAGAGGTGTGGGACAAGAAGAAGAAAAAGTGTGTCGCCCCCCAGGAAGGCATGCTGGACGACGATAGCATCTATGATGCAGGCCATGCGCTGGCTATGGCCGGGCGCTATGACGAGGCGATCTCGGTGCTTACCCTTGCCGCCAACAAGCAGGATCCGCGCATTCTCAACTATCTCGGCTATTCACACCGCCATTCCGGACGTGTCACCGTTGGCCTCGGCTACTACGAGGAAGCGTTGCGCATCGACCCGAACTACACGCTGGTGCGTGAATATCTCGGCGAGGCGCACCTGCAGATCGGTGACCTGGCCGGTGCCCAGCAGCAGCTGATGGAAATCGAGAAGCGGACCGGCAAGGATTCGCGCGAATACGGCATGCTGTCCGAGCAGATCGAGCATTTCATGCGGAGCTGATCAGGCTCCCAGGGCTTGTCGAAGCGGCCGCGAGCGATCGCGGTCGCTTTTTTGTTGCCTCCAGCCTCATTGGCTGCCTCCTCTCTCGGTGAAAGCGGGGATGATTTTTGCAAAACCGATTTTTGGGCGTGAAAAACCCGCTGACATTGCTATATTGGGGGAAATTGTGGTGAAACGGTTCCGTTAGCCCGAGGCTGCCGGACCGTTTTCTTTTTGTACCCATCGACAAGGCTTTCCCCGAAACGCGGGGGTGGCGGCAGGAAAGGTCAGGCATCATGAACAAGGTCCCGATGACAGGCGAGGGGTTCGCGTCATTGAAGGAAGAACTGCGTTGGCGCCAGCAGGAAGAGCGGCCGCGCATCATCGAGGCGATCTCGGAAGCGCGCTCGCATGGCGACTTGTCCGAAAATGCCGAATATCATGCCGCGAAAGAGGCGCAGAGCCTGAATGAGGGCCGAGTCAACGAGCTCGAGGACCTGATCGCGCGCGCCGAAGTCATCGACGTCACCAAGCTCAGCGGCGACAAGGTCAAGTTCGGCGCCACGGTGGTGCTGGTCGACGAGGACACCGAGGAAAAGAAGACCTACCAGATCGTCGGCGACCAGGAAGCCGACGTGAAGTCCGGCCGTATCTCGATCTCCTCGCCGATCGCGCGTGCGCTGATCGGCAAGGAAGTCGGCGACGCCATCGAGGTCAATGCGCCCGGCGGTGCCAGGGGCTATGAGATCGTCCAGGTGCAGTTCATTTAAGGGATTTGGGCAGGGCTTGGCCCTGAGTTGCATTATGCCAATCCAAGGTTGGTGCTGCCCCTCATTGCCCTGCCGGGCATTTCTCCCCGTATAGTGACGGGGAGAAAGACGCCTTCATCGGCGGTTTCGCTAATTTTTCAATATTGCAAGAAGGTGCGCCGGGCGCTGCGCACAGCTGCCTTCTCCCCGTCACTATACGGGGAGAAGGTGCCGGCAGGCGGATGAGGGGCGGCGCTGGCCTTCCGATTGAATTGATTGAGCAAATCAACTTCTACTGGCTACCTGTCCAAGCTCCAGCAATCTCTCAGCCTCCGCCACCACCTCAGCCGGCGCCAAACGCCCACCAGGAGCGGCAAGCAGTGTCGATGCATAGGGTCCGCGCGGACCCGTCAAACCCGGCTCCGTCGCCAGGAATACCGCGACGGTTGGCAGGCCGAAGGCGCTGGCGAGATGGGTCAATCCCGTATCCGCGCCGATCACCAGCGTCGAGCGGCCGAGGATGGCGGCGATGTCAGCCAGCGGTGACCTTGGCACTACTACCGTGGACGGCACGGCCTTGCCGATCGCTTCCGCCACGGCCTTTTCACGTTCGTTCGACCAGGTGGTAACCGGAATCATGCCGCGCTCGACCAGCAGGCGGGCCGTTCCGATCCAATCTTCGACGGGCCATTTCTTGTCCTCGCGGCTGGTGCCGTGCAGCAGGAAGGCGGTTTTTCCGATGGCGTTGGCCAGAGTGCCGGGTGGCGGCACGATGCCGGAGTTGAGCGTCGACAGATCGGGCTGATAGCCGAGCGCCAGCCCGAACAGCCGCCTCGTCCGCTCGATGGCGTGCAGCTCGCGCGGCACGGTGTAGGTGACGTCATAAAACAGTGTCGCCGAGGGTTCGCGCGCGCTCGACCGGTCGAAGCCGGCGATCGGCGCGCCGGCCTGCCGCGCCACCAGGGCCGATTTCAGCAGGCCCTGCGCGTCGATGACCAGATCATAGCAGCATTCGCGCAACGTGCGGCGCAACGCGGCTGCCTCGCTCCAGGTACCGCCATTGAAGAGCGCCTTGCGCCAGCGCCGGATCGCCACCGTGTGAATCCCAGCGATCGCCGGGTGCAGGCCGACAATGCCGGCGAACGCCTCTTCGACGCACCAGTCGAAGGATACGTCCGGCCGGTTCAGGCTGGCATCCTCGACGGCAGGAAAGGTGTGGATGACATCGCCCATCGACGATGTCTTGACGATCAGGACCTTCATGCCGCTGCCGGAAGTTCAAGCAACCGGTCCGCCGCCGCGGCAACCTGGCCGACTTCCAATGTCTTCAGGCAGTTGAGATGACCGAGGGGACAGATCTTCTGGTGGCAGGGCGAACAGGAGAGGTGAAGCCAGACCAGTTCGCGGCGTTCCGCCAGCGGTGGCGTATTGTCAGGCGAGGTCGAGCCATAGACGGCGACGATCGGCGTGCCGACGCCCGCGGCGACATGCATCAGCCCGCTGTCGTTGGAGACGGCGAGCCTTGCCGCCGCGATCAGGTCGATGGCGTCCTCCAGTCGCGTCTGGCCGGCGAGGTCGACGGCACCGGGGGCAAGGGCTGCGATCTCCGCCGTCACGGCGCGGTCGTTCTTCGAGCCGAACAGCGCGACCTTCAATCCCTTGCCCATGAACTCGCGGGCCAGGCCGGCATAGCTTTCACTCGGCCAACGCTTGGCCGGGCCGAATTCGGCGCCAGGCATCAGAGCCACAAATCCCTGTGGGGTCAGTCCGAAACGGTGGAGCAAAGTGGCCTGGTTGCCTGCATCCACGGTCAGATGAGGCGCGCGAAAACTGCCGCCCTTGGCGAGGCTGAAATAGGCCTGCGCGGTGCGCCGTTTCACAGCGTCCGGCAGCGGCACGATGTCGGTCAGAAGGCCGTAGCGCATTTCGCGCAGATGGCCGAAACGGCGCGGGATGCGGGCAAAGAACGGGATCAGCGCCGATTTCCAGCTGCCCGGCAGGATATAGGCCATGTCATAGCGGCCGCGCAGCAGGCGGCCGAAGCGGCGGCGATGGGTGAATTCGAGCGCGCCGGGCTTCAGCGGAAAGTCGATCTGCTGGCGGATCTCGGGCATGCGCTTGACCAGCGGTGCGGCCCAGGCCGGCGCCAGCACGTCGATCGCGGCGTTGGGATGCAGCTCCTTCAGCGCCGAGAACAGGCACTGCGCCATCACCATGTCGCCAACCCAGCGTGGGCCGATCACGAGGATCGTTGGGCTTTCAGCCATTCGACATAGTCTCTGACACCGGTTTCCACTGTCCGGAATTGGCCATTATAACCGGCCGCGCGCAAACGGGACATATCAGCTTGCGTAAAGCTCTGGTAGCTGCCCTTGAGGTGGTCGGGGAAGGGGATGAACTCGATCTCGCCCTTGCCAAGCGTGTCGATGACCGTCTCGGCGATGGCACGGAAAGGCTGGGCGCGGCCGGTTCCGCAATTGAAAATGCCGCTCGAACCGCGGTTCCAAAGCCACAGATTAACGTCCGCGACATCGCCGACATGGATGAAGTCGCGGCTTTGCTCGCCGGGTCCGAAGCCTTCATAGGCGCCAAACAGTTTCGGGTTCTGGCCTTGCTCGACCTGGTTGAACAGATGGAAGGCAACCGAGGCCATGGGGCCCTTGTGCGCCTCGCGCGGTCCGTAGACGTTGAAGTAGCGCAAGCCGGCCACAGGCGAATGATCGGTGTCGAAGACGGTGCGCCTGACATAGTCGTCGAACAGTTTCTTGGAATAGGCATAGACGTTGAGCGGCCGCTCAAGCTCAGCTTCCTCGCGAAACTCGGACCCGCCACCGTAGACGGACGCGGAAGAGGCGTAGAGGAACGGCACGCGCAGCGCGAGACACTGATGCAGCAGCCGCTTCGAGTAGGCGTAGTTCACCTCCATCATGAACTTGCCGTTCCACTCCGTGGTGGTCGAACAGGCGCCCTGATGGAAGACGGCCTCGATGCGGCCGAGCCCGCCGGCCTCCAGACGTGGCAGGAAGTCATCCTTGTCGAGGTAGTCGGCTATGCTGAGATCGGCGAGATTGGCGATCTTGTGGCCGTCGGTGAGATCGTCGACGACGAGGATGTCGTCATGGCCCTCGGCGTTGAGCGCGGCGACGATGTTAGAGCCGATCATGCCGGCGCCGCCCGTGACGATGATCATGAAGGCCTCTGGTTGCTTGCGATTCCGGTCCTTATAAGGGAGGCCAGCCGGGCTGTCGACAAAGCAGGTGGTTGTCTGTTTTGTCCATTTTGTCTATTATGGGCAAAACGGAGTGTCCAATGAAACACTATCCATCGACCGATCTGAAACAGAATCTCGGCGACGTGCTTGCGGCTGCCAGCCAGCAGCCCGTCTCCATCACTCGCCACAACAAGCCGAGATACGTACTGATGAGCATCGAGGCTTACGAAGCTCGATTCGCCAACGACAGCCGGCGCGCTTATGCGGCGGAGGATGCACCATCCGAACATGTCGAGATACTCGAAGAGTACGCCGCGGAATTGGACCGTGATTAAGCCTGTTGCCGCGGACGTGTGGCGATATCCATATCTATGGCATCGCCAACATGGAGACGGCGAGACCGAAGGCCGCAAGACGAGGCCTGTCGCCTTCGTCGCCGTTCTCCCGGGGAAAGCCGGAGGCACGAACCTTTTCATCCTTGCAATCACCTCCGCGCAGCCGGGCCGTGACCGCTTAGCCGTTGGCGTTCCGGAAATTGAACGCCACCGTGCCGGCCTTGACCCTATTCCCCTTTGGGTCATAGTCGACGAGTACAGTCACGATATCCTGGAATCGTCGGCCTATTTCGAACCGGGTGCGCGCATCGGCGCCTTCAGTCCGTCATTCCACAAAAAAGTCATGTCGGCTTTCATAGCGGCTGTTCGCACAAGCCAATCCAAAGCCATCCCACGGGCTGACTGAACGGCCTGCGACCGGGACAGGCCAGGATCATAAGGGAAAAAAATGCCGTCGACCGAATTGCTCATCGCATTTTTCGCCACGACGGCGATCTTCGCCTATATCCCAGGTCCGGCCATGCTTTATGCCGCGGCGCAGACGATGGCGCGTGGGCGCTGGTCAGGCCTGACGGCCGCACTCGGCATTCATCTTGGCGGCTACGTGCATGTCTTTGCCGCCGCCGCCGGCCTGTCTGTGCTGTTCCACGCCGTGCCGCCGCTTTACATGGCGGTCAAGCTGGTCGGCGCGCTCTATCTGATCTGGCTCGGTGTCTCGCTGTTCCGCAAGCGCGTCGAGGGCGACGTGGCACTGCCCGCGATCGAGCGCAAATCGGCGCGACGCGCTTTTTTCGAAAGCATCACCGTCGAGGTGCTCAATCCGAAAACCGCGATCTTCTTCATGGCTTTCCTGCCGCAGTTCATCGACGCCTCGGCGGCCTTCCCGGTCTGGCTGCAATTCGTCGTGATGGGCACTATCGTCAACCTGATGTTCTCGTCGGCCGATGTTGTCTGCGTGTTCCTGGCCGGCCTCGTGATCGGCCGGCTGCGGCGGTCGAGCCGGGCGCAGCGCCTTATGCAGCGGGCCGGTGGCGCGGTGCTGGTCGGGCTCGGCGTCCACGTTGCCCTGCAGAAGAGCTGACGGGCATCGCCGTTGCGCCGGGTCGAATTGCGGTATATCGGCAGGCATGAACGGCCGCCAGCCGACCCCTATATTCCAGAGACGGTTTTCCCAGCGCGTTGCCAGTGACATGATCAAGCACAATCCGCCTTCACCCGAACCCCTGCACCGTGCCATTGCGCGCTTTGGCGACGTCGCCGTGCTGGTGGTCGGCGACATCATCCTCGACCGCTTCGTCAACGGCGTCATCGAGCGCATTTCTCCGGAAGCGCCGATCCCGGTGCTGCACGGGCGCGGCGAGACCTCGGCGATGGGCGGCGCCGGCAATGTTGTGGCCAACATCATCTCGCTCGGCGCGCATGCCGTTCCGGTCTCGGTGATCGGTACCGACACGGCCGGCGACAGCCTGGTGCGGATGCTCGGCGAGCTTGGCGCCGACACGGCAGGCCTGGCGCAGCAGGGTGGTCGCATGACCTCGTCGAAGAGCCGTTTCAGCGCACTGAACCAGCAGGTGCTGCGCTTCGACGAAGAAGAGATCAAGCCGCTCGGCGAAACGGAGCGGGCCGGGTTGATCCGGCATTTTCGCGCCGCACTCACGGCGGCCGACATCGTCATCCTGTCCGATTACGGCAAGGGCATCCTGCTTGATGGCGTCGCCGCCGAACTGATCGCCATCTGCCGCGAGGCGGGCAAGCCGGTGCTGGTCGACCCGAAGGGCAGGGACTATGCGCGCTATGCGGGCGCGACCGCCATCACCCCCAACCGCAAGGAGCTTGGCGAGGCCGTCGGCCATGCGGTGTTCGCCGATGACGAGATTGTCGCGGCGGCCCGTGAGCTGATCTCGGCGCACGGCTTCGACTTTGTCGTCGCCACACGCAGTGAAAAAGGCATGAGCGTCGTCGGTCCGGATGAGGCCCGCCACATCGCCACCCAGGCGCGCGAAGTGTTCGACGTCTCGGGCGCGGGCGATACGGTGATTGCAACGTTCGCGCTGGCGCTCGCGTCGGGTGCCGATCCCGTCGCGGCGGCCTCGATCGCCAATGCCGCCGGCGGGGTTGTCGTGGGAAAACGCGGCACCGCGCGGCTGACGGTCGAGGAACTCACCGGCGCGCTGTTCCGCTCGCATGGACCGACCGCCCACAAGGACGCCATCCTCGATGCCGCGTCGGCCGCGCGCATGGTGGCGGCCTGGAAGGAAGAGGGCCTGAGCGTCGGCTTCACCAATGGCTGTTTCGACATCCTGCATGCCGGCCATGTCAGCCTCTTGCACGCGGCGCGCAGCCAGTGCGACCGGCTGGTGCTTGGCTTGAACAGCGATGCCTCGGTGCGGCGGCTGAAGGGGCCGGGCCGCCCGGTCAATGACCAGCATGACCGCGCCTGCGTGCTCGCGGCCCTGGCCTCGGTCGACGCGGTCGTGGTGTTCGAGGAGGATACGCCGCTGGCGCTGATCGAGGCGCTTCTGCCCGACATACTGGTCAAGGGCGCGGACTATACGATCGAGACGGTGGTGGGCGCCGATGTGGTGCAAAAGGCCGGCGGACGCGTCGTGCTGGTCGATCTCGTCGCCGGCAAGAGCACCACCGGCACCATCGGAAAACTGCGCGCGGGCGGCAGCACCAACTGAGGGTTTCATGTCTGAACTGAATGACTATCTGGTCCGCTCGGCGGCCGCGATCACGGCGATGGTCGAGCGTGACCTGACCAGCGAGATGGAGCGCGCGGCGAGCGCCGTGGTGACGGCGCTTTCGTCGGGCAAGGCCTTCCTGATCGCCGGCAATGGCGGTTCGGCCAGCGATGCCATCCACATAGCCGGCGAACTCGTCGGCCGTTTCCTCAAGGAGCGCAAGGCCTACAATGTCATAGCGCTGCCGGCCAACGCGGCGGTGCTGACCGCCTGGGGCAATGATTACGGCTTCGACACGGTGTTTTCGCGCCAGGTCGAGGCGCATGGCTCGGCCGGTGGCGTGCTTCTGGCGATCTCGACCAGCGGCAATTCGCCGAGCATTCTCGCCGCCGCCGAACAGGCGCGGATGATGGACATGACGGTGATCGGCCTGACCGGCGACACCGGCGGCAAGCTCAAGCCGCTATGCGATATCCTGCTCAACGTGCCGTCGACCTCGACGCCGATCATCCAGCAGGGGCATCTGTGCCTTTACCACCATCTGTGCGAGGTGGTCGAAACGCGCCTGCACAATGGCTGACAGGGTATCGCACCCGCTGGTCGAGCCGGGGGTATGGGTCGAGCGGATCGGCGACCGGGTTTTTCCGCAGCACGTGCCGGCGCTGTTCCTCGACCGCGATGGCACCATCAACATCGATACCGACTATCCCAGCGATCCGGTCGAGATCGAGCTCAGGCCGCCGATGCTGCCGGCGATCGCAGCCGCGAACGAGGCCGGGATTCCGGTTGTCGTGGTCACCAACCAGTCCGGCATAGCGCGCGGCTATTTCGGCTGGAACGTCTTCGCCGCCGTGAACGGCCGCGTCCTCGATCTGCTGCACGATCAGGGCGTGTTCGTCGACATGGTGCTTGCCTGCGCCTACCACGAGGCGGGTGTCGGGCCACTGGGCGTATCGGATCATCCGATGCGCAAGCCCAATGCGGGCATGCTGATCGAGGCGGGTAAACGCCTTGACCTCGATCTCCAGCGCTCGCTGATCGTCGGCGACAAGCTGGCCGACATGCAGGCGGGAAAGCGTGCTGGCCTGGCACAGGGCTGGCTGGTAGACGGCGAGGCGGCGGTTCAACCCGGCTTCGCCATCAGGCCCCTGCGGGACAGCAGCGACCTCGGTGGCCTGCTCGCAGCCATTGAAATGCTCGGCCGGTACAACAGGTCCTGAGCCAGGACAGGCAGCTCATACAGGATCGTTGCGTTCAGAGGCTTCGTAGAGCTTGGCTTCGGTGGCGAAGGAATAGATCATCACCGACATCGAGTAGACGAAACCGTGCCGGCCGCACAGGAAGTAGCGCTTGGCCAGGTAGAATTTCAGGAAATTGCCGAACGGCGACAGCACCAGCCGCACTAGGCCGGGCTTCTTGCCCTTCTCGACCAGCGTGACGGCCTTGAGGCCGGAATAGGCGTTGGCCCGGGCAAGATCCTCTTCGACCGATATTTCGCGGCGATGCAACAGGACACCCTCTTCGATCGTGCCGGTCTCGCCCGGCACGTGGAAAGCTTCGTGCACCCGCGCGGTGAGATCCATGGTGGCGCCTTCCCGGCGGAAAAGCCGCATCAGCCTGTTGTGCAGAACCCAGCGGTGCGCATAGCCGTAGCCCTTCAGCCAATCGCGGCGGCGGATGTACCAACCGCTGATCTTGTTGTCGGCCGCCTGCGTGATGGCCACGATCGACTGCCGTAGCTGGTCATCGACGCGCTCGTCCGGGTCGATCGAAAGACACCAGGGCTGCGTGGCATGGTCGAGCGAGAATTGCCGCTGACGGGGAAAGCCTGGCCAGTCATTGTGCAGCAGCTTTATCGGGTAGCCCTTGGCGATATAGCCTTTCACGCATTCGACGGTGCCGTCGGTCGAGCCGGAATCGACAACGATGATCTCGGCGCAGAAATCGATGCTTTCCAGGCACGGGCCGATCATATCGGCCTCGTCCACGCAGATGATGAGCGCCGAGACCGGGCTTGCAAATCGAGTCATGGTCCCCTTCCCATGGCGGGCCGTCCCCGGAGCAGACGCTGCTTTTGCCATCTGTTCTTACGCAATCCCGGGCGGAAAACCGTTACACATTTTTCCAGCAATTGCTTGAGAAACCAATCAGGCGGTCAGTTCAGCGGCGAAGTCCGGCAGAGCCGTCCAGCCTTGTACATCAGCCTCTGTCGAATACCAACGCGGCACCGGTGTGGCGGAGACCAGGAATTCGCGGGCGCGCGGGCGGTCGTCCGGTTCAGGGGCGCTCGAAGGAGACCAGGCCTTCATCCTTGACCCGGCGGATGGTGAGCGCGGTGCGCACCGTGTCGACATTCGGCGTCGAGGTCAGTTCCTCGATGACAAAGGTCTGGAAGGCACCGAGGTCGCTTGCCACGCAGTGCAGCAGGAAATCGGATTCGCCCGAGACCATCCAGGCATCGCGCACGATCGGCCAGCCGCGCGTGCGCTCGGCGAAGGTGCGCAGTTCGGCATCGGCCTGATGATGCAGGCCGACTAGGCAGAAGGCGACGACATCGAGGCCGAGCGCCGGGGCGTTGAGCAGCGCGCGGTAGCCGCGGATGATGCCGGCTTCCTCCAGCCGCTTGACCCGGCGCAGGCAGGGTGGGGCGGAAATGCCAACGCGGTTCGACAACTCGACATTGGTCATGCGTCCGTCGGCCTGCAATTCGCGCAGGATCTTCCAGTCGATGGCGTCGAGGTCGGCTTTCAGGGGCATGGTTGTCTCTGCTCGGCGCAAGAATCTTTCGCGATTTTGTAATTAAACGACTTTTGTGTTGGCGCCAGCCCTCATCAACGCGATTTTTGAACCGTAACGAAAGCGGCGATCATGCGAATAACCGCTTGGGCCGAAGCTTTCCGGGGACGACGGCCCGTTCGTCTTGCTGGCGTGGTTGGCAACCCTTACATTAAGCGCGAATTCCACGTCTTTCTCCAAGGCACCCCCGATTGTCCGCCCCGCTGAGGCTTTAAATGACCACCAAGCACGCGCCTGTTCTCATCATCGGTTCCGGCCCTGCCGGCTATACCGCGGCGGTCTACGCCGCGCGCGCCATGCTGAAGCCGATGCTCGTCGCCGGCCTGCAGCAGGGCGGCCAGCTGATGATCACCACCGATGTCGAGAACTATCCCGGTTTCGCCGACCCGATCCAGGGCCCGTGGCTGATGGAACAGATGCTGAAGCAGGCCGAGCATGTCGGCACCGACATCATCAACGACATCATCACCGAGGTTGACCTCAACGTGCGGCCGTTCCGCGCCAAGGGCGATTCCGGCACGACTTATACCGCCGACGCGCTGATCATCGCCACCGGCGCGCAGGCCAAGTGGCTGGGAATTCCGACCGAGCAGGATTTCATGGGCTTCGGCGTCTCGGCCTGTGCCACCTGCGACGGCTTCTTCTATCGCGGCAAGGATGTCGCTGTGGTTGGTGGCGGCAATTCGGCGGTGGAGGAAGCGCTCTATCTGTCGAATCTCGCCAAGAGCGTGACGGTCATCCACCGGCGCAGCGACTTCCGCGCCGAGCGCATCCTGCGCGAGCGGCTGTTGCAGAAGGAGAATGTCCGCGTCATCTGGGACACGATCGTCGACGAGATCACCGGTCGCCCCGGCAAGGCGCCGCTGCCGCCTTCAGTCGAGGGGCTGAAGCTCAAGCATGCGGTGACCGGCGCCGAAAGCCACCTCAAGGTGGATGGCGTGTTCGTGGCGATCGGCCACGCACCGGCCGTCGAACTGTTCGTCGGCAAGCTGAAGCAGAAGCCGAACGGCTACCTCTGGACGGCACCGGATTCGACCCGCACCGACGTGCCCGGCGTGTTCGCCGCCGGCGACGTGACCGACGATGTCTATCGCCAGGCGGTGACGGCGGCGGGGCTTGGCTGCATGGCCGCGCTCGAGGCGGAAAAGTATCTGGCCGGCATCGAGGTGCATCGCGAAGCAGCGGAATAGATGCCGCTGTAGGTTGTTAAAAAAACGGCTTAAAGACGCCGTGTAAAAGCCTGATTTTTCATTCAGACGCCAAACAGAACGAGGGGAATCATGGCGTTGGACTGGGACAAGCTACGCGTGTTTCACGCTGCGGCGGAAGCGGGGTCGTTTACGCACGCGGCCGAGACATTGCACCTGTCGCAATCGGCGATATCGCGGCAGGTCAGTGCGCTCGAGCATGATGTCGGCGTGCCGCTGTTCAATCGGCATGCGCGCGGCCTGGTGCTGACCGAGCAGGGCGAGATGCTGTTCCGCACGGCGCATGACGTGCTGATGAAGCTCGAGACCATCAAGTCGCGCCTGACCGAGACAAAGGATCGGCCTTCCGGCGTGCTCCGCGTGACGACGACCGTCGGCCTCGGCGCGGGCTGGCTGACCGAGCGGGTGCAGGAATTCATCGAGCTCTATCCCGAAATCAGCCTGCAGCTGATCCTCGCCAACGAGGAACTCGACCTCACCATGCGCCAGGCCGACTGCGCCATCCGGCTGCGCCAGCCGCAGCAGCCGGACCTGATCCAGCGCCGCCTGTTCACCGTGCATTTCCACCTGTACGCGGCGCCGTCCTATGTCGCCAAGCATGGCAAGCCGGCCTCGGTCGCCGAGCTCAGAAACCATCGCATCGTCACCTTCGGCCTGCCGGTGCCGTCGCATCTGTCGGAGTTGAACTGGCTGGAGACGGTCGGCGATTTCGAGGGCGGCCAGCGTGTGCCGTCGCTGCAGATCAACGACATATTGTCGATCAAGCGCGCCGTGCAGGGCGGCGCCGGCATCGCCATGTTGCCGGACTATGTGATCAGCAAGGACTCCGGCCTGGTGCAGTTGCTGCCGGAAACCGAGGTGCCGTCCTTCGACACCTATTTCGCCTATCCCGACGCGATGAAGAACCAGGCCAAGCTGCACGTGTTCCGCGACTTCATCATTGCCAAGGCCAGAAGCTGGTCCTTTTGAGGGCATTCGGCCTGACCTGAACCTCGACATGCCCTGGGTGGCGCTGCTCGCTGCCCGTCAGCCCCGCCAGGGTGTCAGGCGCGGCAGCCAGCCAGGGACGTTGCGGCGGTAGGTTTCATAGTCGGCGCCGTAGCGGCTTGCGAGCGTCGGCTCCTCGTAGAAGCTGACGAAGGAGCCCATGACAATGGCGCCGATGGCGGCATAGGCGACAAGCGTCCAGTTCGAGAACAGCAGTGCCTGGCCAAGGATGATCGACAGCACGGCGACATACATTGGGTTGCGGACATGGCGATAGACGCCGCCGATCACCAGCTTCTCGGTCGGCGCGATGGGGGCCGGCGTGCCCAACCCCTCCAGCGCGAAGCGGGCGAAGGCATGCAGCAGCACGGCGGCCGCGGCGACGATGAGGAGGCCGCCGGCAAGGACAAAGCCCGGTATGGTGGACCACGGCAAGCCCCAACGGTCGCTGAGCAGCCAGGGGACAAGTCCGGCAACCACACCGGGCGCCGCGATCAGGAAAACGCCGCTGCCGGCAATGGCTGAAAAAGGACGCATTGGCTGCTTCCCGCCTGGTTGCCTCAGAATTGAACGGCCGCTGCCTGATTCCAGGTCATCAGGAGTTTTCGGCATTTTGGAGCAAAATCGGCCTGGATTGACGTTTTTCACAACGACAAATGGTCCCCGGCGCGCTCCGTTCTGCGAATTCTGCTGGTCCTATTGGCTTTCGGAATGGGTTAGACCACAGCCTGCGTCTTTTTGCATGCGTGTGTTGCAAAATAGATGCTTGTTTCTTGGGCATGATGAGCAGATATATAGATCATCTCCTGGGCGCGTTCTCCTCCCATTAGCGCCCTCGAGTGTTCCCCTCTGGAGGTTAGCCTTAACAGGCACTTCCAATCAAACTCAGCCGGATCTTCGTTGATCCGGCTTTTTTGTTGCCCGGACCTTGCCGGGGCGACCGAGGAATTCACCAGAATTGCCACGTAACAGTGTCATGTAACCTCTGGTAACATGACAACGAAGCCTTCCGATGCTATGTAGAGGCTAGGACGCGGTGTGGTTCGGACGAGGGATGGGGGCATCACTCGGACGGCCCGGGCTCAGGCGGCTACCGCGTCCGAACCTCTTTCCGCCGAAATCCGGCGACGGCATATGCGGCGGACCTGCCGTTTCTCCTCCCAAGAAAACGGTCCGCAAACAAAACGGCGTCCGGCCCCCCGGGCGTCGTTTTTGGTTTTATGCATGTCACTGTCCCGAGGCTGCGGCTCACATCCGGGCGGCATGCGCCGGTCCCTCTGGTCATGAGCTTCCCCAACGTTGACGCCACCCCTCACTGTCCCGTCAGCCACCTCTCCCCGTACACGGCGAGAGGTGGCGGATAGCGGCGAAATCAGGCGGCCTTGCCGTTGGTGTTCATCGCTTCGTCGGCGAGACGGCCGGTGAGTTCGGCCATGTGGTCGAAGGCGGCGCGATAGCTGGCGACGCCCGCCGTTGCCGAGCGCAGCTCAATGATCAGGTCGCCGATCTCGGCTTGCGGCATGGTCGCCTCGACGACATCCCATCCGGGCCAGCCGGGCCGGGCGTCATAGCCGAGGATCTGGCCGCGCCGCTGCGGGATGAGCGCGATGATCTTCGAGGTCGCGTCCGACGGCGTGACGATCTCGACTTTCATCACCGGCTCCAGAAGCACCGGCGAGCAGGCGGCCATGCCTTCCTTCATGGCGAGCTTCGCAGCCATCTGGAAGGCCATGTCGGAGGAATCGACCGCATGATAGGAGCCGTCCGACAGGTTGACGGCGACGTCGACCACGGGGAAGCCGAGCGGGCCGGTCTTCAAGTAATCGCGTATGCCTGTTTCGACCGACTGGATGTAGGTCTTGGGCACGACGCCGCCGGTGATGGTGTCGGTAAACTGGAAGCCGGAGCCGCGCGGCAGCGGCTTGATCTCGATCACCACGTCGCCGAACTGGCCATGGCCGCCCGACTGCTTCTTGTGGCGGCCACGCTGCTGCGCCGATTTGCGGATCGTCTCGCGATAGGGCACGGCCGGGGCATGGCCTTCGACCGGGATCTGGTTCTTGCCCTCCAGCCGCTCGCGCACGACCCGCAGATGCATCTCGCCATGGCCAGACAGCACCGTCTCGGCCGAGTCCTGGTTGTGGCGCAGGCTGAGCGAGGGATCTTCCTCCGCCAGCCGCTGGATGGCGGCCGACATCTTGACCTCGTCCTTGCGCTCCTTCGGCCGCAGCGCGAAAGCGAATACCGGCTGCGGTGGCTCGAATGCGAACAGCTGTTTGGTGCCGCCCTTGGCCGAGGTCAGCGTCTGGCCGGTCTTGACCTCGTCAAGCTTGCCCAGCGCCACGGTGTCGCCAGCCTTCGCGGCGGTGAGCTTGAACTGGTCCTTGCCGAGCATCTTGTAGATGCCGGAAACCTTCGCCGTCTCACCGCCGGGCAGCCAGAGTTCAGAACTGTCGGCGACCTGGCCGGACAGGATGCGCGACACCGACAGCTTGCCGCCATGCGGTGTGTGGATCGTCTTCATCACCTGGACCAGGGTGGCGCCACCGTCGGGGGCGCCAAGCCGCTTGCGGGTGGCCTCGATGTCGGGTGCGTCGTGGCGGATCGTCTTCAAGAGGCGCAGCACGCCATTGCCCTTCTCGGCGGTGCCGATCAGCACCGGCGTCACCACGCCATCGCGCAGGTCGGCGGCAAGGTCGTCGAAGATGGCGTCCTTCGGCGGCTCGATCTCCTCGAGCAGCTGTTCCATCAGCTGGTCGTCATGGTCGGCCAGGGTCTCCAGCATGGAGAAGCGTGCTTCCAGTTCGCGCGCCTTGTCGTCGCCCGGTATCTGGGCCACCTCGCTTTCGGCGTACTCGCGGTAGATGTAGGCACGCTCCAGCGCCAGATCGATCGAACCGATGACGACGCCGTCCTTGCGAAGTGGAATCTGGCGCAGCAGAAGCGGCACCGAGCTTGCCGGCTGCAGCATCTTCAGCGTGTCGCGCACGCCCGCTATCGCCTTGTCGACCTTGTTGAGGAACAGGATGCGCGGCACGCCGAGATCGTCGAGCTTGCGCATGATGAGCTGCAGGGCGGGAATCTTCTTTTCGTCGGCCTCGGCCACGACCACCGCGAGGTCGCAGGCGGCCAGCACCGGCTCGGCCTCGAAGGAGAATTCGATCGAGCCGGGACAATCGACGAAGGTGATCTGCTCGCCCATGAATTCGGTGGTGGCGACGGTCGCCTCGACGCTCATGGCGTGGGCGCGTGCTTCCGGCGAATGATCTGAGACAGTACTGCCCGAGGAGACCGGGTTCTGGCGGGGAATGGCGCCCGTACGGGCCAATATGGCTTCGAGAAGTGTCGTCTTACCGCTTGCAAAGGGACCGACTATGGCAATGCATTTCGGTCCCGTGCGTCGTCCTCCGGCGCGAGTACCCATGGCTGACCTCCACTCAGGCGTTTCCCTAGGGACCGACTGGCATGCATGGTTCAGGCGTGGTCAATCGGTCCTGAGCGGCGGCCGGCCTGTTCGACCGTCGCGGGCGGGGTTCTTTTCTTGTCGCCACCTGCCCTGTCGCATCGTCCCACTTGTTTGCCGGCAGGGCAAGGAAAATAGAAATCGGGTGCCCGCACAGTGCCCTCAGGCGCTCAGCGCCATGGGTCCGGCATCATCGATGGCGCGCAAGGGGCCCATCTTGTCGCGCGGCGCCGGCCTGCCGAAGAAATAGCCCTGGAAACGGTTGCAGCCGGCGGCCTTGGCCAGCGTGAACTCTTCTTGTGTCTCGACACCCTCCGCCACGATGGTGACGTCCTGGATGCGCGCGATCTGCGCCAGCGCCGAAACGAAGATCTGCGCCACCTGGTCATGGGCAAGGCTGCGGATGTAGGAGCGATCGATCTTGATGCTGTCGATGGGCAAGGTCTTCAGATAATTGAAGCCGCAATGGCCGGTGCCGAAATCGTCGAGCGCGATGTGGAAGCCGAGGCCGCGCAACGCTTCGAGGCGTCGCAGGATCTCTGGCGTTGCGGCGGTTGCCACCGTCTCGGTGATCTCGATGATGAATTGAGCCGCCGAACGGCCGGTTTCCTTAAGCACGCGGTCGCACATGGTGACGATCTCGTCGCGCTTCAGCTGCTCGCCAGAGACATTGATCGAGATGCGGCGCCCGGGGAAATGGCCGATATCGGCGCAAGCCCGCTTGAACACCCATTCGCCGAGCATGTCGATCAGGGTCGAGCGTTCGGCGATGGGGATGAACTCGGCCGGGGAGATCAGGCCGCGAACCGGATGGCGCCAGCGGATCAGGCCCTCGAACGCATAAATGGACCCGTCCGGGTTGACGATAGGCTGGTAGTGCAGCTCGAGCTCGCCGAGATAGACCGCGGCGCGCAATTCCCGCTCGACCAGGCGGCGGTAGCGCTTGTCGGACAGCATCTCCTCGTCGAACACGGTGACGCGGCCACGGCCCGCCGCCTTGCTCTCATAGAGCGCCAGGTCGGCAACCAGCATCAGTTCCGTCGTGTTCGAGGCATGGGCCGGCGCCAGTGCCACGCCAATTGAGATGGAGAGCGGAATGGTCTTGCCTTCGTGTGATTTGCCGGCCCGCATGGCATCCAGCAATTGCCTGATATCCTTGTTGATGGCGGCGAGATCGCCGTGCGGGATGATGACGCCGAATTCGTCGCCGCCGAGCCGGCCGACCATGCCGCCGGCAAAGATGCGCTCGGTGGTCTTGACGAGATGCGCCAGGGTGCGGTCGCCGAACTGATGACCGAAGGTGTCGTTGAGCTGCTTGAAATGGTCGAGGTCGATCAAAAGCAAGGCCGCATCGCGCCGGTCGCGCATGGTGCCCAGGCTGTTGCCGAGCGCTTCCAGGAAATAGCGGCGGGTCATCGCCCCGGTCATCGCGTCCCTGGTCAGGAAATGATGCTTTTCCGCCTCGGCGGCGGCGGCGGATTTCAGGCTGTGAACGACGCTGCTGCGCATGTACATCAGCGCCAGCAAGGCGAGCCCCGTGGCCAGGATCGAGACCGCGTAGGCGCTGTTGGAGGGCAGGTTTTCCGACATCTCGGCGGTGCCAAGCAACGCGGCGCCGATGCTGATCAAAAGCAGAGCCTGGATGGCGCGGTAGATCCGGCCGCTATGGTCCTTGATCGTCGCCAGTATGCTCATCTCATCGCCCCCTGCAATGCAGGCTCACGGCTAGTGCGCAGCCGTTAAGAAGACATTGAATTCGCCCTTGTTTCGCCTTGTTGCGCCATGCGGGAAAGGTTCATGGTTAAGGAGAGAAAACCGCGTCTTCGTGATGGCGGGCCGAACGGCCGGTTGCGCCTTGGGTGATATCGGCCGAGAATGCGGTTTGCCCCGATGAGCGGGTCGCTTCACCACCAATTTCAGGATCAGACGATGAAGATCATTGCTTGCGGCAGCGTGCCGACCATCATAGCGCCGGACAAATACTTCACCGGCCGGGTTCTGCAGACGCCGATCATCGAGACGGAGGCTCCGGCGCGGCTGAGGGCGACGCTGGTGAGCTTCGAGCCGGGCGCGCGCACCCACTGGCACACGCATCCGTTCGGCCAGACGCTCTACGTCACCTCTGGCGCCGGCCTTGCCCAGGCATGGGGTGGCCCGATGCAGGAGATCAGGGCCGGCGACACCATCTGGTTCGCGCCTGGTGAGAAGCACTGGCATGGTGCAGCGCCGAAATCGGCGATGACGCATATCGCCATGCAGGAAGCGCTCGACGGCGTCGCTGTCGACTGGCTGGAAGCGGTTTCGGGCGAGCAGTACGGCAACTGAGCGCCGAGGCTGAGCCTACGCAAAACCCGGCGATGACGCCGGGTTTTCTGTTGTCTTCAGATGGGGTTGATCAGGTCAGCGATGCCGTGAAACGCTGGATGCGCGTGCAGGCTTCCTCCAGCAGCGCGTCCGAGGTGGCGTAGGAGATGCGGAAGTTGGGGCCGAGGCCGAAGGCCGAGCCGAAGACCACCGCCACACCTTCCGCCTCGAGCAATTCCGAGCAGAAGGCTTCGTCGGTGTCGATCACCTTGCCGGCCCTGGTCTTCTTGCCGATCAGCTGGGCGCAGGACGGATAGACATAGAAGGCGCCTTCCGGCGACGGGCACGTGATGCCGCGCGCCTGGTTGAGCATCGACACGACCAGATCGCGCCGGCCCTGGAAGATCGCCTTGTTCCTGGCGATGAAGTCCTGCGGGCCGTTGAGCGCCTCGACCGAAGCCCATTGCGCGATGGTGCATGCGCCCGATGTCTGCTGGCCCTGGATCATGTCCATCGCCTTGATCAACTGGACCGGACCAGCCGCATAGCCGATGCGCCAGCCGGTCATGGCATAGGCTTTCGACACGCCGTTCATGGTCAGCGTACGCTCGTAGAGCTTCGGTTCGACCTCGGCGATGGTCTTGAAGACGAAGTCGCCATAGGTCAGGTGCTCGTACATGTCGTCGGTCAGCGTCCAGACATGCGGATGCTTGAGCAACACATCGGCCAGCGCGCGCAGTTCGGCCTCGGTGTAGGCCGCGCCCGACGGGTTGGACGGCGAGTTCATCAGCAGCCATTTGGTCTTCGGCGTGATCGCCTTCTCCAGCACCTCGGCCGTCAATTTGAAACCGTTGTCGATCGAGGTGTCGGCGAACACCGACGTGCCGCCGCAGATCGCCACCATTTCAGGGTAGCTGACCCAGTAGGGGCGGGGGATGACGACCTCGTCGCCGGCGTTCAGCGTCGCCATGAAAGCGTTGAACAGGATCTGCTTGCCGCCGGTGCCGACAATGGTCTGCTCGGGCTTGTAATCGAGATTGTTCTCGCGCTTGAATTTCTTCGCGATCGCCTCGCGCAGCGGCACGATGCCCGACACGGGCGGGTACTTGGTCTCGCCGCGCCGGATCGCCTCGATCGCCGCGTTCTTGATGTTGTCTGGCGTGTCGAAATCCGGTTCGCCGGCGCCAAGGCCGATAATGTCACGGCCGGCATTTTTCAGCTCGCGCGCTTTCTGCGTCACCGCGATGGTGGCGGAAGGCTTTACGCGGGAAAGGGTGTCGGCAAGAAAGGCCATGACCTTTTATCTCTCCTGAGAAGATCGGCGCGGCCAGGAGCGGCCGCGGCGCTTCTCATGTCGCATCATTCCCGCCAGTGCAAGCCTTCTCGGCTGGGCCAGGTGCGACGGCGCGGTCAATGGAGGCGTGATCTGCAACACTTAATTCATTAACGGGCGGTAGAGGCTTGCATGGCAGGATCGCAATCCATTCCGCCAATCCGCGGAGCGAGGAACCGTGTCGCGCAGCATCGGGCTTGCCCACATCATCCGTCATGATGACGGCACCTCGTCAGGTGTCTGGGGCCTCTACACGCTGCAAAGTGCCTTCCAGCCGATCTTCGCCTTCAAGGAGGGCAAGCTGTCGGTTGCCGCCTTCGAAGGACTGATCCGGCCGTTCCGTGACGGCGAGGCGCAATCGCCGATGACCTTCTTTTCGACCTGTCCGGCCGCCGACCGCTTGCATGTCGAGGCGCTGACCAGGACGCTGCATCTCCTCAACGCCGGCGCCTGCCTGCCGCGGGAGGCATCGATCTTCGTCAATTTCGACCCGTCGGTGTTCACCGAGCGGGCGGTCGCCGACAATGCCTTGCGTGAAATGCGGCTGGTGCTGCACGAGGCCGGCATCGATCCGGGCCGCGTCGTGTGCGAGGTGACCGAGCAGAGATCGGCATCGCAGGAGACGCTGCACGGTTTCGTCGCGGCGCTGCGCGGCAACGGTTTTCGCATCGCCGTCGACGACTATGGCGCCGACGATTCCGACATCAACCGTATCAAGGAGTTGAGGCCCGACATCGTCAAGTTCGATGCCCTCTGGATCACGCAGCTGATGGAATCCGGCGCCGGTTTCGCCCTGCTGACCTCCATGGTGAAGAGCTTCGAAGAGCAAGGCATCCGCACGGTGTTCGAGGGTATCGAAGAGGGGTGGCAACTGGAACTCGCCGAGAAGTCCGGCGCCTCGATGGTGCAAGGCTTCGTACTGGCGCGGCCCGAGCTGGCGCCGACGAGTTTCCGTGTTTTCACAAAAAGCAGTCCGGGCTCTGTTGCCGCTGCAAGTGATGCGCCCACTGCCCACACCGTCGCCCCGCGTACGGCGCGATCGACGAAAGCCTTCGGGCGCCGGGTAACGCCATGAGGATCGAGCGACGGCGCAATGTCGGCGACGCGATCTTCGTCGACGAGGTCGGCATCGAATACGGCGTCCATGGCGACTTCCGCCTGCGCAGCGCCTACCAGCCGATTTTCGCGCCGCTCGGCGGCACGCTGCACGCGGTGGCGGTCGAAGGGCTGATCGAGCCGCACCGTGACGGCCGGGCAGGGTCGCCGCGGGCGTTCTTCGAAAGCATTGCGGCATCGGACAGGCTGTTTGTCGAAACCATGTGCCGGGTTCTGCATCTCAGGAATTTCCAAAACATCGGCGTCGACGGGCTCGACCTGTTCTTCAACTACAATCCGATGGTCAACGACCACCCCGGGCGGGCGCTGGCCGAGATCCGGCTGATGAGCCGGCATCTCGGCGAACTCGGCCTCGCCCCCGGCATGCTGGTCTGCGAAATCACCGAACAGGCGGCGGACAACGCGCTTCTGGCCCGGCTGGTGCGCGAAATGCGGCGCGACGGCATCCGCATCGCCATCGACGATTTCGGCACCGGCCACTCGACCGAGGAGCGGGTGAGCCTGCTCCAGCCCGATATCGTGAAGATCGATGGCGGCTGGTTTGGTGAGTTCTGTCGCCACGCCGCCGCAGAACGCTTCTTCAGGCCGCTTGTGTCCAGCCTGCACGATCGCGGCGCCAG
Source organism: Mesorhizobium sp. GW821-FHT04C10 (assembly GCF_059420305.1). NCBI lineage: Bacteria > Pseudomonadati > Pseudomonadota > Alphaproteobacteria > Hyphomicrobiales > Phyllobacteriaceae > Mesorhizobium > Mesorhizobium sp. GW821-FHT04C10. The sequence continues at coordinate 2,655,125 of NZ_JBWKTL010000001.1, forward strand.
GGTGCTGGTCGAAGGCATCGAGCAGCCCGCCCATCTGCGCGTCGCGCTCGACGGCGGTGTCGACCTGCTGCAGGGTTTCCTTCTGGCCCGGCCGGCGCTGGCCGGCACCATCTTCGACGAAAAGCCGATCGCCATCGATGCGCTGCTGGGCAAGGAGAACAACAATGTCGTGCCGCTGTTCGGCTAGGCGACCTCGACGATTGGCGAAAGCGGTGCCACAGCGTCCTTCTGCCGTTTACGGGGAGAAGGACGCTCTCATCAGCGCCGCTGATGGTCGCGCCAAAACAAATCATTGGTTGAAGGCACGGCGGCTGCGATAATCCCCTGCTCAAGGCAGCTCCGGGGATCGTCCATGATACTCTACAGCATGATCGACAGCGGCAATTGCTACAAGCCGCGCCTGCTGATGGCCAAGCTTGGCCTCGCCTTCACCACGATCGAGGTGAGTTCGCATACCGGCGACACGCGAAAGGCCGACTTCGTGGCCAAGAACCCCAACGCGATGGTGCCGCTGCTCGAACTCGACGATGGCCGCCGGCTGGCCGAATCCAACGCCATCCTGCTCTATCTGGCCGAAGGCACGCGCTTCCTGCCGGCGGACAGATACGAGCGCGGGCTCGCCTATCAATGGCTGTTCTTCGAGCAATACAGCCACGAGCCCTACATCGCCGTGCGCAAGGCGCTGCTGACCTTTCCCGAGCGGGCCAGGGACGCCACGCCCGAGCGGCTGGCCGTGACGCTGGAGCGCGGCAACAAGGCGCTGGGCGTGATGAACAAGTATCTGGAGCACAACGCCTTCTTCGCCGGCAACGCCTTCAGCGTCGCCGACATCGCGCTCTATGCCTACACGCATACGGCCGAGCAGGGCGGCTTCCAGCTCGACGCCTATCCGGCGGTCGTGACCTGGCTTGGCCGCGTCGAGGCGGATCCGGAGCATGTGCCGATCGAGTGGGTGGGTTGAGACCTTCTCAATAATTCTACTCTGGCGGCCACCTAGCGCGGTTTTCTGTGCTTCCGGTGCTCACGTACTTAAATGTACGCTCCGCTCCGGTTCTCGAAAACCACGCTATCTGACTCGCCAGAGCGAATTCTTGAAAAGGTCTCGGCGCCGCGGCTAAAGACGTCGAAAGTTTCCGGCTCGAACCTCGGCCAACGCCTTTTCGGCAAACCCGTCCAGTCGACCTGCCTTTGCGTCGGCCTCGATCTGCATATCCCATACATCTGCCTGGAACGCCGCGAACCATTTGGCAAAGGCCTTCAGCTCTTTGGGGCTTAGGGCTGCGATGGATCTTTCGATCTGTTCGAGCTTGGTCATGAATTGAAAATAACATGATCGGCGTTGCGAAGCGAAATGGCTCAACCCCAGACAAACAAAAAAGGCGGGATAAATCCCGCCTTCCATGCTTGGTAGCCTGATCGGGAGCGTCCGATCCGGGCTGGCAGCTATCTGCTGTTCCAGCGTATCGGGTCTTTCCGCTCCGGGCGCGCTTCTCGCGCGACCGTCAGTACATCCGTGACTTGCCGCGCGCCCCGAGCTATCGCCCGGCGCGCGCCATTCGCAAAAATCAGGCTGCCTTGCTCAGAGATCCAGCGGACGACTTGCCAGTGCGGCGGTCCTGCTCGATCTCGAAGTTGATCTTCTGGCCTTCGACCAGGGTCGACAGTCCAGCGCGCTCGACAGCGGAGATGTGGACGAAAACGTCCGCGCCGCCCGCGTCAGGCTGGATGAAGCCGAAGCCCTTGGTGGCGTTGAACCACTTGACCGTTCCAGTTGCCATAAAAATAGTCCTTGCATTTGCTTTGGTTTGACCAGACCGAAGTCCAGCCGGTGTGCATCGAGATTTTGGAGATAGACGTCAGCAAACGCGAAGATCGCGAGGCCCGGATCGATCGGCCGAAATATCAATGGGGCTGATATAGGCTGCTTTCGCACCAAAAACAAGACTGTGTGAGAAAGCCGTGATTGCGGGACTGCCCAACGGCCGCCCCAATCTGGTGAAACCGTTGCCACAGATCGCGCTGTCCTTGGGGCGCGGATCAGTGGAGAGGACCATGAAAACCATTCTGCTTGCCGCCTGCCTGACGCTGGTGGCCGCCGAGGCGCAGGCAATCTCGCGCTACGACCCGACGCATATGAGCTGCGGCAAGGTGCAGTCGACGATTGCGCGCCAGGGCGCGGTCATCCTGCGCTACCAGTCGACGCGCGTGCCGGGGCTGCCGCTTTACGACCGCTATGTGCAGAGCCAGCAGTTCTGCACCATGGGCGAGGTGAGGACGCGGGCCTATGTGCCGAGCGCCGACACCAAGTCCTGCCCGGTCTACAACTGCAAGCGTCCGGACAATGACCATTTCCGCCGCCGCTTCCCGCGCCGTCACTAAGCTGTACTGACGTTCAGGTGACGCCGGTCTGCGAGCGCTCTCGGCTCGGCCGGACCTGAATCTCAACACGCCTCAAGACCAAGGCCCTCTAGAACCCGAAGGACACCTGCGCCGGAGGCGGCGGGCCGACGCGCACGCCTTCCATGGCCAGCATCTTCTCCTTGGTGACCGAACCGCCGGGCGCGGAAAAGCCGCCGATCTTGCCGCCGGCCGCAAGGATGCGGTGGCAAGGAATGACCAGCGGTACCGGATTGGCGCCAAGGGCGGCACCCGTTTCGCGCGGCAGGCCGGCATGGCCGGCGCGCTTGGCCAGTTCGCCATAGGTGGTGGTCTCGCCATAGCTGAGTTTGCGTGCCGCGTCGTAGATGGCGAGGCGGAACTCGTCGACGCCGTCGAGATCGACCGGGACGCCGGAGAAATCGACGTCCTCGCCGGCGGCGTAAGCCTTGATCGAGGCGATCAGGTCGACCACCCATGACGGCTGGGCGATGGAGGCGGAAACGCCGGCATGGCGCATCAGCCGACGCTCCACCGCTTCGCGGCTGCGTTCAGGCAGGCAGAGCCGGATCAGGCCCTTTTCGCTCCAGGCAATGCCCATGAAACCGATCACTGTTTCTAACACTGCGTGGCCGGCTGTGATCGAAGATGTCGTTTCCATGATGCGCTCCTTTCCGCAAAGCGGCGAAATCCGGGATTCCATCCGGTACATATCAGGAACAATATGGCATCGCCGCCCCCGCCCCGCCACCCGAAAACCACCCGATGGCCCCGATTGCCCCCCAGGAATCGCTGGTGTAAGGGAAATCTTAACGACCCGACAAACCGGACCAGAGCGCGGCTTGCCAGCAAAACATACCCTTATCGCGATCGGCGTGATCATGGCGGCGGCCAGCATGAGCGGCTGCACCTCGACCTCGCAGATGAAAGCCGCGCCCGCCCTGACCGAGACCGCGACTGTCGCCGGTACCGATGCCGGCTTCACCATACCGCTGCCGGACACTGTTTCGGTGCTGCCGCAATCCTCCGGCATCGCCCCCGTCCAGACCGCCGAACTCGCACCTGGCGCCGTCATTTCGGAAGGTGAGGCAGCAGTCGCGCCAGCCAGCCATCCGGCCGCCGCGACCGCGGCCTTTGCCGGCGCGACGCCGACGGCTCCGGCCGTGCCCGCCATCATGATCGCCAGCCCCAGTGCCTGGCAGGCGCCGCCGCCCTCCAAGGCAGGCCAGCCGGTGAAGGCAGCTCAGCCCGTGATCAAGTCCGCCGAGACCTATACGACAGCCGGCCTCGTCGTGCCGGCGGTCGCTGGCGGCCAGAAAGCCATGCCCGGCGTGCAGCAGGTGGCCTATGTGGTGCCGCAGAACCCGGCTTCCCTCGTGCAGTTCCCGTCGGCGCCGCTCAGCCCTGCCGCACCGGAAGAGCACACGGGCATGCGCGGCGACGTCGACCGACTGATCGTCAAATACGCCGCGCTCTATGAGGTGCCGGTGGATCTGGTGCGCCATGTCGTCAACCGTGAAAGCACCTACAACCCCAAGGCCTACAACAATGGCCATTGGGGACTGATGCAGATAAAGCACGCGACGGCGCGCGGCATGGGCTATGACGGGCCGGCCAAGGGCCTGTTCGACGCCGAGACCAATCTCAAATACGCGGTCAAATATCTGCGTGGCGCCTGGCTGGTGTCCGACGGCAACGCCAAGAAGGCCGACTGGCTCTACCAGACCGGCTATTATTTCGACGCCAAGCGCAAGGGCCTGCTCAAGGCGACCGGCCTCGGTGTCGACCGCAAGCGGCGGCGTCTGCAGCCAGACGCCTGAGCGCGATGCCTGAACCGCGCCCGCCGGCCTTCAACGACATCCGGCTGCGCAAGATCCTCGACGAGACGCTCGTTGCACCGCATTGGCCGGACGGTTTTGTGATGCGCAGCTTCGAGCCCGGTGACGCGCCGCCCTTGCATGCGCTGCTGAGCGAGGTGTTCGACGACGGCGCCGACGGCCCGTTCGACGAATGGTGGCCGCGCATCTCAGGCGACCCCGAGTTCGACCCGGAATTGTGCTTCCTCGTCATCGACGCCAAGGGCCGGCTGGCGGCGGCAGCACTGTGCTGGACGTCGGCCTTCGTCAAGGACCTCGCCGTTCATCCCGAGGCGCGCGGCAAGGGCATCGGCGAAGCGCTGATGTGGCATGCCTTTGCCAGCTTTCGCGACCGGGGCGCTGACCGTGTCGACCTGAAGACCAATACGGTCGAGAATCCCGCCGCGGTACGGCTCTACGAGCGGCTGGGGATGACGCCGGTCGCCTGGGAAGGCTAGACTAGGGAAAGCGCACCGCGTTTTTCCCGGGAACAACCGTTCACGCTCTTCCTGATCGCTTCGCGTCAATTGGTGCCGGCCAATTTTCCCGCCGCCGAGCGGAAACCCCAGCGCTCTGTGAACTGCTTCACAGAGGCGGTTGCCTGCCCATGCTAACGAAGCGTCATAACGCCTTCAGCTGATCCGGGACCGCAGATCAGCTGGGCACAGGAGGAGGCCGCACCGGCATGTGCCTGCCCCTCCACGGCAGGTCCCGGTGCGGGGTTCCGGGGCCTGCCGTACTGTGCGCGGCCTTCTTTCTAGATATCCGGCGCATTGCCGATCTTCTTCTTGAGCTCGAGCGCCCAGGCGCGGCCCTCATCGCCGCCCCACAGCAGCCACGCGATATGGCCGGCTGACGGGTTGTCCTCATTGCCGTAGTTTTTACCGCGTTTGTCGACCTCGTGGCGCGCGAAATAGCTGACCATGCGGCGGATGGTGGACGGCGCGAGCTTCTCGCGGTTCTTCAGCTCGGTTGCCCGTGCGACGCCGATCTCGGTGCCGCCACGGCCGAACCGCTCGCGCAGCCTGAGCCCCCTGGCGGCATTGTCGGCCACCACTTGCGGGCAGCGCAGGTCGATCTCGTCGGCGTCGTGCATTCTTCTCCCCAGTCCCGCAAGCCCTAGCCGATGGAAGCAATGCGGGAAAGGCGGTGGGGTTCCAACAGGCGAAAGAAACTATCCACCAAGGTGGCACGTCGCATCTTGCCCGAGGTGGCTTGACGGTTAAGCTCCGGTCTCGACTGAAACCGGAGGAAACATGATGCGGCTTCTGCTCTCCACCCTTGCCACCCTGGTCCTTGCGGCCCCGCTCCTTGCCGGCGCCGCGCGGGCCGCCGATTGCGCCAATGCGCAGGACCAGGCGACGATGGATCAATGCGCCGGCAAGGATTTCGATGCGGCCGACAAGAAACTCAACGAGGCCTACAAGCAGATCCAGACGCGGTTCAAGGACGATGCGGCATCGAAGAAATTGCTGGTCGATGCGCAACGTGCCTGGGTCGCCTTCCGCGACTCCGAATGCAAGTTCCAGGGCGGCCCGATCGACATGGCGGGCAGCGTCTATCCGATGGTCGTCACCAATTGCCGGACATCGCTCACCAACAACAGGCTCAAGGATTTCCAGGGTTATCTCAACTGCCCTGAAGGCGAATTGAACTGTCCGGTGCCGACAGCGCAGTAGGGTCTTCGGGAAGGCGTGCTGCCCCGTCGCCGCAAGCCGCGCAAGAATGTCGGAACCGATCGCGGCCAGACGTCCTTGGGTTGCAGAGCAACCGCGCCGGGACGCCGGCGCGCGGACCCAAGGAGCCGATCATGATCACCTTTCCCAACGAATCCGCCAGATACCGCACCGCACGCGAAAAGCTCCTGAAGAAGGAAATCGAGTTGCGCCGTGCCATGGAAGCCGTGGCCGAGGCGCGCCGTGCGCTGCCGCCGGGCGGGCTGATCCGCCAGGACTATGTCTTCGATGCGCTCGATGCCGGCGGCAGTCCGGCGAAGGTGAAACTGTCGGAGCTGTTCGCGCCCGACAGGGATTCGCTTATCCTGTACAACATGATGTTTCCGCGCCATCCGCTGGAAACTCGCGATGTGGCGATATCAGGCCGCACGGCCAGGCTCGCCCGGCCGGACCAGCCATGCCCGTCCTGCACGGCGCTGCTCGACCAGTTCGACGGCGCGGTCGGGCATCTCGAAGCGGCGGGCTTCAATTTTGCCGTGGTCGCGAGAACCGCGCTGGAAAACCTCGTCACGCTCGGCCGCGATCGCGGCTGGCGCAACATGCGGCTGGTGTCGTCGGCCGCCAACAGCTTCAAGCGTGACTACAATGCCGAGGATGCCGACGGCGCGCAGATCCCGCTGCTGTCGGTGTTCCACCGGGACGGTGATGGCATCCGCCATTTCTGGTCGTCGGAGCTCGGCTTCGCGCCGACGGAGCCCGGCCAGGACCCGCGCGCCATCGGCACCTGCGAGATCCTGTGGAACCTGATGGATTTCACGCCGGAGGGCAGGCCGGATTGGAATGAGCAGCTGCAGTACGGGGTGGGGTGTTGCCATTGAGGGTGGTGCGGCCTCCCTTCTCCCCTTGTGGGAGAAGGTGGCCTCGCGAAGCGAGGTCGGATGAGGGGTGTTCCAGTGAACGCCAACCTCACTTATTGTCTCGCAATGCCACACCAACCTGTCCTGCCAGAAAAGAGACGTTTTGCCCGAACCTTGCGGCACGAGCCGACCGAGGCCGAGGACAAGCTTTGGCATGAGTTGCGCGGTCGAAAACTGGATCGGATCAAGTTCCGCCGCCAAGTGCCGATTGGACGTTTCATTGCTGACTTTCTATGCGCGGAGGCAATGCTGATCGTTGAGATAGACGGTAGCCAGCACGCAGACTCTGTCCACGATCGTGAGCGGGGCGCCGAACTGAAGTTGCGAGGGTTCCGCGTGTTACGCTTCTGGAATGATGATGTGTTGCGAGAGATGGATTCAGTCTGTGACACCATCATCGCCTATGTTCGGGACACAAGTTTGCAGCCATGGCGCTGATGGAGGTGCCTTCTCTCGCTGAGAAGAAAACGAGGCGGCAGTCGTTCTGCTTCGTCTTCCGGTATTGAAGGGGTTTTGAACAGGCGCATCGCCAAGCTGGAACACCCCTCATCCGACCGAGCTTCGCTCGGCCACCTTCTCCCACAAGGGGAGAAGGGGGTTCTTCCTGCTTGCCTTGCGCATGGTTTCCGCACCATTGATCGTGCGCCTCACGTCGCTGGTGAAGCGCTCGCTCAGGTCGGCTGGAACATCGGAAGATGCGCCGCATTGATAGTAGACGGTGTGCGACCCTTCACGGATTCGAATTGCGACTCACAACTAGAAACATATGGGACCTGGTGCGCGAAAGCGTGGTTGGCTTTGTCAACGACAATGCCCTTAGTCATGGCGCGGCGATGGCCTTTTATGCCGCCACGTCGCTGGCCCCAGTTCTGATAATTGTCGTTGCGATAGCTGGCATCGCATTCGGTCATGACGCAGCGCAGTTGGCTTTGTCTGCCCAGATATCGGGGCTGATGGGTTCAGAAAGCGCGGCGCTGCTTCAGACAGCGCTCGAAGGGGCATCCAGCAAATCATCGGGGACCCTGGCGGCCATCGTTGGTGTGGCCACCTTGCTCGTCACCGCCTCCGCGGTCTTTGGCGAGATGCAGCAGGCCCTGAATGCAATATGGAAAGTTGAAACGAAAGGGAGTTCGCTGTCGCGTCTCCTGCGTGCGCGTGCGGCAAGTCTCGGCCTGGTCGCCGCACTCGGCTTCATGTTGCTGGTATCCCTGGTTGCGAGCGCCGCGATCTCGGCTCTGGGCAACATGATCAGCGCTCAATTGCCATTCGGCGAGTTTGTTCTGAGCGCGGCCAACACCTTGATTTCCTTTTCCCTGATCTCCGTGATGTTTGCCGCTATCTACAAAGTCTTGCCGGATCGTGACTTGGAGTGGCGGGATGTCGGGATCGGTGCTGTCGTGACCGCCGCACTGTTCACGTTGGGGAAGTCGCTTATCGGTTGGTATATCGGCACAAGTGCGATCGCATCGTCATATGGTGCGGCCGGAGGGCTGCTCGTCATACTGCTCTGGGTCTACTATTCATCGGAAATCTTTCTGTTCGGCGCAGAGTTGACCCGCGCCTATTCCGTTCGACATGGCAGCAGGTCCGACCTGAACGGGCTGGTTCAAAATGCGCCCACTCCAGGACAAACTGTTTCAATTCGCCAGGAGGCCAGCTCTTCGGGCGCCGTTGCGTTGTTGGCGGTGGCATGCGTGAGTGCAGTGATGACAGCCTTTCTGCTGGGGCCTCGTCGCCCATAGCGTCGAGATGGACAGGCCATGCGTGTGACGGTGCGCAGCTTCCGCATGCCCGCATTGCCGCGCCAATGATTGTTGGCGGATGAATGTTTGGCGCCCGGAAAATTCCTGAGAACCAAAGGGGAGATCGCACGTTGCCCTAGCCAACCCCTTTGACAGGAGCACACCATGCCCAACCGCAGCCTTGCCGAAATTGCCGAGAAGATGCGCGACATCGATGTCGCCATGCTGTCCACCCATTCCGAGGACGGCGCCATTGCCGGCCGGCCGATGAGCAACAACCAGGACGTCGAGTATGACGGCTCGTCCTACTACTTCACCTGGGAAAAGTCGGAGGTGGTGGCCGAGATCGAGCGCGACGCCAATGTTTCCTTGGCCTTCAAGGGCGACGATGGTTTCTGGGTCGCCGTCGCGGGCAAGGCCCAGATCATCCGCGACAAGGCAGCGTTCGAGGAACATTGGAACGAAGACATCGACGAATGGTTCGAGCAGGGCACCGACACGCCGGGACTGGCGATGATCAAGATCGAGGCCACGCGCGCGCATTACTGGGACGGCGAGGATGAGGGCGAGGTGACGCTGCAGTCGTGAGCCTGTTTTCCTTTCTGGTGGCGGTGGATTAGAGAACGAGGTCGGCGCTCTACGGTGCCCCCTCTGTCCTGCCGGACATCTCCCCCACGAGGGGGGAGATTGGCCGTTATCACGGGCTTCGCCAATTTTCATCATCGCGAAGAAAAGAGCCGGCGCCAAAGCTGCCGATCTCCCCACCTGTGGGGGGAGATGTCCGGCAGGACAGAGGGGGGCGCCGTAGAGCGCGACGTGAACCTTCACCGCTCCATCAGCCCCTGGCAAACCCGCTGCCGCAAAGTGGCTCTGTGCCCACGCCCGCAGTGCATTACACTGCCGCCACCAATCCGAGGGAGCATCCCATGCCCAAGATCGACCTCTCGGCCGTGCCCGTCCGCAAGGGCTCCGGCTATCCCGCGCCCTTCGACGCCCCTTGCGCCACCCGCACGCGCCGGCGCCTGGGGGACGCCGGCGGCCTCACCGATTTCGGCGTCAACCTGATGACGCTTCCGCCCGGCGGCTGGTCGAGCCAGCGCCATTGGCACAGCCATGAGGACGAGCTTGTCTATGTGCTGGAGGGCGAGTTGACGCTGGTCGAGGATGGCGGCGAGACGCTGCTCAAGGCGGGCGATAGTGCTGCCTTCGCCAAGAACAGCGGCAACGGCCATCACATGATCAACCGGTCGTCGGTGACAGCGCTCTATCTGGAGGTCGGCTCGCGCAATCCGGACGATGTCATCACCTGCTCCGACATCGACATGATGAGCCCGAGTTCGGATGGCCGGTTTTTGCATAAGGACGGCACGCCGTATCCGGGGCAGGGGTGAGCGCTGGCCTTCCTTCTCCCCCTGTGGGAGAAGGTGTCGCCGAAGGCGACGGATGAGGGGTGTTCCAGGGAGCGCCAACGCCTCACTCCGCTGGAACACCCCTCATCCGTCTCGGCGCTGCGCGCCGATCCACCTTCTCCCACAAGGGGAGAAGGAAGAGGCGCTGGCGTTCGGCCGCTAGCGCGATAAGCTCCCTGCCAACCCCAGGGAGCATCGCCATGAAAAAAGAAATCATCGAAGTGCCGGTGCTGTCGGCGGCCGTGCGGGCGCTCGGCGTGCCGCTGTCGCTCGTCACCAAGGGCGCGGGCCTGGTCTTCGTGTCCGGCACGCCGCCGCTCGATATCTCGACCGGCAGGCTGGTCAAGGGCGACATCGAAACGCAGACCGAAGCCTCGCTCAAGGCGCTGAAGCATTGCCTGGAAGCGGCAGGCACCTCGCTGGAGAATGTCGTGATGGTGCGCATCTACGCCGTCAATTCCGGCTTCTACAACGCCATCAACCGGGTTTATGCCCGGCACTTTCCCGAAAACCCGCCGTCGCGGACTTTCGTGCCGGTGGCGTCATGGCCCATGGAGTTCGACATCGAGATCGAGTGCGTGGCGGTGGCGTGAGCCCTGGACCATGCCTCGGCGCTGGTGTTCGGCCGGTAGCGCTATAAGCTCGCCGCAAACGGGGAGATTGCCATGAAGAAGGAAGTCATCGAAGTGCCGGTCATGTCGGACAAGGTGCGGGCGCTCGGCCTGCCTTGTTCGACAGCGGTGAGGGCCAACGGCTTCGTGTTCATCTCGGCAACGCCGCCGGTCGACATGGTGACCGGCGAGATGGTGCGCGGCGACATCGAGACCCAGACCGAGGCGTCGCTGAAAGCGCTGAAACATTGCCTGGAAGCGGCGGGCACCTCGCTGGACAATGTGGTGATGGTGCGTATCTACGCCGTCAATTCCGGCTTCTACAACGCGATCAACCGGGTTTATGCCAAGTATTTTTCGACCAACCCGCCGGCGCGGAGTTTTGTGCCGGTGGCGTCATGGCCAATGGAGTTCGATATCGAGATCGAGTGTGTGGCAGTGGCGTGAGTTCTGGACCATGCCTCGGCGCTGGCGTTCGGCCGGTAGCGCTATAAGCTCCCCGCAAACGGGGCGAGATTGCCATGAAGAAGGAAGTCATCGAAGTGCCGGTCATGTCGGCCAAGGTGCGGGCGCTCGGCCTGCCTTGCTCGACAGCGGTGAAGGCCAATGGCTTCGTGTTCATCTCGGCAACGCCGCCGGTCGACATGATGACAACCAAGCTCGACTTGAACAGCGTCAAGCAAAATACTCCTGCAGCGGCCTGACCTCCAGGCTCCCCGCCTTCAGCGCCGCAATCGCCTCCGCAACTGCAGCCGCACCGGACAGCGTCGTATAATACGGCACTTTCTGCATCAGCGTCGCGCGACGCAGCGACTTCGAGTCCGACACCGCCTTCTGGCCGTCCGTGGTGTTGAAGACGATCTGGACCTGGCGGTTGCGGATGGCGTCCTCGATGTGGGGGCGGCCTTCCAGCACCTTGTTGATCTTCTGGGCGTCGACGCCGTTTTCGGCGAGGAAGCGGGCGGTGCCTGAGGTGGCCAGCACCTTGAAGCCGAGGCCGGCGAGGCGCTTCACCGCCGGCAAGATGCCCTTCTTGTCCTCGTCGCGCACCGAGACGAACAGTGTGCCGGAGCGCGGCAGGTCGACGCCGGCGCCGAGCTGGCTCTTGGCGAAGGCAAGCGCGAAGTCGCGGTCGAGGCCCATGACTTCGCCGGTCGAGCGCATTTCCGGGCCGAGCAATATGTCGACGCCGGGGAAGCGGGCGAAGGGGAAGACGGCTTCCTTGACCGCAATGTGACCGGGGTTCCTCGGATCGGGCATCGCGCCGTAATGGGCGAAGGCGTCTTCCAGCGTCTCGCCGGCCATGATGCGGGCGGCGATTTTCGCGATGGGACGGCCGATGGTCTTGGCGACGAAGGGCACGGTGCGCGAGGCGCGCGGGTTGACCTCCAGCACATAGACCGTGCCGTCCTTGATCGCGTACTGCACGTTCATCAGGCCGCCGACATTGAGCGCGCGGGCCAGCGCCGCCGTCTGGCGCTCCAGCTCGTCGACCAGCTCCGAAGGCAGCGAGTGAACCGGGAGCGAGCAGGCGCTATCGCCCGAATGGATGCCTGCCTCCTCGATATGTTCGAGAATGCCGGACACGAAGGTCGCCTTGCCGTCGCAGAGGCAGTCGACATCGACCTCGATGGCGCCACTGAGATAGGTGTCGAACAGCAGCGGGTTCTTGCCCAAGAGCGTGTTGATCTGGCCGGTCTTGTCGTTGGGGTATTTCTGCTTGATGTCCTCCGGCACCAGGCCGGGCACGGTGTCGAGCAGGTAGGTCTGCAGCATGCCCTCGTCATGGATGATCTGCATGGCGCGACCGCCGAGCACATAGGACGGGCGCACCACCAGCGGGAAGCCGAGCTCGCCCGCGACGAGGCGGGCCTGCTCGACCGAATAGGCGATGCCGTTCTTCGGCTGGCTGAGGTTGAGCTTGTGCAACAGCTTCTGGAAGCGGTCGCGGTCTTCCGCCAGATCGATCATGTCGGGCGAGGTGCCGAGGATCGGGATGCCGGCCTTCTCCAAAGCGTCGGCGAGCTTCAGCGGCGTCTGGCCGCCGAACTGCACGATGACGCCGACCAGTTCGCCCGACGCCTGCTCGGCGCGCAGGATCTCCAGCACGTCCTCCGCCGTCAACGGGTCGAAATAGAGCCGGTCCGACGTGTCGTAGTCGGTCGAGACCGTCTCCGGATTGCAGTTGATCATGATCGCTTCATAGCCGGCGTCGCGCAGCGCAAAGGCGGCGTGGCAGCAGCAATAGTCGAACTCGATGCCCTGGCCGATGCGGTTCGGGCCGCCGCCGAGGATGACGACCTTCTTGCGCGACGAGACCTGCGCCTCGTTGGCGAGCGCGCCGGCGAAGGGCACTTCATAGGTCGAGTACATGTAGGCGGTGGGCGAGGCGAACTCGGCGGCGCAGGTGTCGATGCGTTTATAAACTGGATGAACGTCGAGCTTTTCGCGAATCTTCTGAATCACTTCGGCGTCGGTCTTCGTCAGCGAGGCGAGGCGGGCGTCGGAGAAGCCCATGGCCTTGAGCATGCGCAGATTGACCGCATCCTGTGGAATGCCGTGCTCGCGGATGCGGGCTTCCATGGCCAGGATGCCGGCGATCTGTTCGAGGAACCACGGGTCGATCTTGCACATGGCGTGCACGTCTTCCAGCGAGGTGCCCATGCGGATCGCCTGCGCCACCATGCGCAGCCGGTCGGGCGTCGGCGTGCCAAGGGCGGCGCGGATAGCGTTGCGGTCGTCGGCATGGTTGGCGACTGTCGCCCCATGGCCGAGACCGGGGATCTCGATCTCGTCGAGGCCGGTGAGGCCGGTTTCGAGACCACGCAGCGCCTTCTGCAGCGATTCCTGGAAGGTGCGGCCGATGGCCATGACTTCGCCCACCGACTTCATGGCGGTGGTTAGCACCGGCTCGGCACCGGGGAATTTCTCGAAGGCAAAGCGCGGGATCTTGGTGACGACGTAATCGATCGACGGCTCGAAGGAGGCGGGCGTGGCGCCGCCGGTGATGTCATTCTCCAGCTCGTCCAGCGTGTAGCCGACGGCGAGCTTGGCAGCGATCTTGGCGATGGGGAAGCCGGTCGCCTTCGAAGCCAGGGCGGAGCTGCGCGAGACGCGCGGGTTCATCTCGATGACGACCAGGCGGCCGTCGGCCGGGTTGACGGCGAACTGCACGTTAGAGCCGCCGGTCTCGACGCCGATCTCGCGCAGCACCGCGATCGAGGCGTTGCGCATCATCTGGTATTCCTTGTCGGTGAGCGTCAGGGCAGGGGCGACGGTGATCGAGTCGCCCGTATGCACGCCCATCGGGTCGATGTTCTCGATCGAGCAGACGATGATGCAATTGTCCGCCTTGTCGCGGACGACCTCCATCTCATACTCCTTCCAGCCGAGCACGCTTTCCTCGATCAGCACTTCGGTGGTCGGAGAGGCATCGAGGCCGGACTGGACGATCTCGTAGAATTCGGCCCTGTTGTAGGCGATGCCGCCGCCGGTGCCGCCCATGGTGAAGGAGGGACGGATGATGGCGGGCAGGCCGACATGGTCGAGCGCCTGGGCGGCGATCGCCATGCCATGGCTGATGTAGCGCTGCTTGCGGTCGCCCTCGCCGAGGTTCCAGCGGGTTTCCAGCGCGTCGAGCGCGGCGTCGAGATCGGCCGGGGCCTCGGCCTTGACCGCGGCGCGCTCGGCCTCATGCGTCTTGCGGTCGGCATTCTTGACGTCGGTGGCGTTGGCCAGCATTGACTTCGGCGTTTCCAGGCCGATCTTGCTCATCGCCTCGCGGAACAGCGCGCGGTCCTCGGCCTTGTCGATGGCCGTGGCGTCGGCGCCGATCATCTCGACATTGTAGCGCTCGAGCACGCCCATGCGGCGCAGCGACAGCGCGGTGTTGAGCGCGGTCTGGCCGCCCATGGTCGGCAGCAGCGCGTCGGGCCGCTCCTTGGCGATGATCTTGGCGACCACCTCGGGCGTGATCGGCTCGATATAGGTGGCGTCGGCCAGTTCCGGGTCGGTCATGATGGTGGCCGGGTTGGAATTGACCAGGATGACGCGGAAGCCCTCTTCCTTCAGCGCCTTGCAGGCCTGGGTGCCGGAATAATCGAACTCGCAGGCCTGGCCGATGACGATGGGGCCGGCCCCGATGATCAGGATCGACTTGATGTCGGTGCGTCTTGGCATGTCATAGGTCCGTTCGGCGGGCGGCTTGCACAAAAAACCGGGACGGGAAGACCCGGCCGGTTGTGCTCGCGATTCTGGTATCAGGCTAGGTGGGCCTTATAGGGAAGAGTTTTGGGAGATGTAACCCCGAAAATGAGGCAGTAGGGCAGTAGGGCAGTAGGGCAGTAGGGCAGTAGGGCAGTAGGTAGGGGCTCGAGTGCCCTTTAAACATATTGCCTTACTGCCCTACTGCCTTACTCCCCTGGCACTTAGTGCCCGAACGCCACCGTGTCCGTGATCTCAAAGCGTTCGGAGACGCCGATGCGGATCATGCTGAGGCTGCCCTCGCGGGTGAAGCGGAAATCGCTCTTGGCGTTCGAGCCGGCCGGCAGGCCGGCATAGAAGGAGATGACGCGGCTGCCACCGTCGGGCCAGGTCACCGTGACGTCGGCCTTGTCGGCGCCCTTGTGCACGACGGTTGCCGCGCAGGGCGTCATCGGCTGGCCGACATAGCGGGCGCAGGGAATCGCGAGGGTGCCGCCAGAGGCAAGGGCGGCGGGTTGTGGCGGCAGTTCGGCAACGGTCTGCGTGTCGACGGCGGGCGCGGCATCGGCGGATTCCGGCCGCGGCGTGGGAACGGGAACGGATCCCGCCGCCGAGCCGCTGTCCGCGGCCGTGCCGGCATCGCCGTCGGGGGCCGGGATTTCCCCGGTCGACGGCGTTTCACTCGCCGCGAGGGCCAGGCCGTAGGCATCCTGCATGGCGATGGTGGCGGCGGATTTCACCGGAGCTTCAGGGGCAACGGGTTGGGCCACGCCGCCCAGCCTTGCCGTCAGGTCGGGCGGCGTCGTGGCGCTGCTCGATGCCTGGGCGGCAGGAGGTGTCGCCGCGGCTGGGTCGCCGGCAGCGGGCACGGCCGCATCGGCAGCGGCGGTCGCGGCGGTTGGCGCATCCGCTGCCTGGTCTGGGGTTGGCACGGTTGCCGGATTGACGGGAACGAGGTAGCGCGCGGGCGCCCAGCCGGTGGCTTTGGGATTGTCCGACTCGACCTTGCACCATGGGTGCCCGCCAATGTCGTTGCAGCCAAGGTTCCTGACGCTTGCACCGGCAGCCAGACGGGTTTCGGTCTTGCCGATCGCCGATGGCTTGGCGCGGATATTGAGCAGGTCGTCGGGGGCGAGGCCGGTGACGATGGAGATGAACGGCGCCTCTTCGGCCTGGGCAGGCGCGACAGCCGGCCACGCCGCCATCAGCAACGGAGCCGCAATCAGCGCATGCAAACTTTTTCGGAGCGTAACTGTGCGCCTCTTCATTTGGCCGTGCGCCGATACTCAAATCACCATGCCGTGGCGGTTCCGCCGCGTGCCCGGCCGGTTTTATAAGGGACGAAGCGCCGCCATGTAAGTCCGAAAATTCAAGCGAGCCATGGTGATAGTCGGGCGGGAGGAGCCCTGCCGTTGCTTCCAAAGCCCCGGCGGCGGTGCGGATTCGTGGGTCAGGATCATGGATTTTGGCCGTGCGGGGAGGCTTACGGCATGAAGCCGGTCCGGAGCGCATGGGCCCATTCCGGACGTCCCGCCTGTTCGGCCTGTCGCGCCGCCGCCCCGTGGTCGTAGTCGACGGCAATGGCCTCGAAACGGTCCGGCCGGCCTTCGCCGCCCAATGTGACGATGCCGTAGCGCGCATGCGGCGAGCCCTGTTCGGAAACATGCGCTGGCGGGGTGGAATCATCATAGGCGGGGCAGCCGATGCTGCCCGGATTGAAGATGACGGGACCGCTGGGGACGCGGATCAGCTCCGGGCGGTGGCTGTGGCCGCAGAGCGCGATGCGGCAGGCCGGGTCGAGTGTCTTCAGCCGCCGCCGGATCGCAGCCAGCGGCGCGCGCACCAGCTGGCCATCAACGACCGCGTCGAGCAGATATTTTTCATCGTGGCCGGGGCGGGCGTGGAAGGCGACGATGCCGGGCGCGATCTCCAGCGTCAGCGGCTGGGCGAAGAGGACCTGGCGCTGCGCCTCGGTCAGCCGCTCCTTTGCGTAGACGTCGGACGCCCACATGGTCTCGTCCGCGGGATCGGCGGCGACGCGGCGGTCGTGGTTGCCGCGCACCGTCGGCAGGTTCAGCGCCTCAAGCCGGGCAAACGTCTCGCGCGGCCAGAGCGGGCCGGAAACGCTGTCGCCGAGATTGACGGTGAGGTCGGCACCGCCGCGTTGCGCCAGGTCCTCCAGCACGGCGTCGAGCGCCAGGACATTGCCGTGGATATCGGCGAGGACGGCAATGCGCATTTTAGGGGCTCCGTGGGTTGGCGAATGACTGGTCGGAAGGGGCAAACTTATCAGGACTTGGGTTCCTCGCCCCATGAAATGGCTACGCTGCACAAATCTTCCGTGATTGGCGTGACTGATCAGCCCTAGGCTTGATTGCCACGTGGTTCCCCCAATCCGTCGCTGCTTCGCAGCGCCACCTTTCCCCCTCCGGAGGGAAAGGAAGGGAGCCTAGCTGGATGAGCGTCGACAGCAAAAAGCCTGGCGCGCCCTTCCTCTACCCCGTCGGGGGGCCGAAGGACGGGCGAGACCCGTGGCTCGCCCCGGCTAGGTGTCTCGGCGAAGCCGAGACGGAGTGGGGGTCGACCAGTGCAGCATAAGACAATGCATGCGCCAAGCTGCCATGCACGCTAACGCCAAAGACCAGCCGTTTGGAAATGTGTGCATGCCGAGCCACCTCTCCACCACTCCCGTCGGGGCGAGGAACTCAGGTCCTGCGAAGTCAGGCCGGGATCTCGATATCGTGGCCGCCGACCGCCGGCAGTGCGGGGTCATCCACGGCCGCGGCGATGACGCTGTCGAGCAGGCCGGGGAAGCGGGCGTCGAGGTCGGCGCGGCGCAGCGTGATCATGCGGTTGGTGCCAACCACTTCGGCGCGGGTGACGCCGGCCTCGCGCAGCTTGGCGAGGTGGTAGCTGAGATTGGTCTTGGAGCCGAGGTCGAGGAACTGGCTGCAGTTCAGCGCCACGCCTTCCTTGCTGGCGAGATAGCGCACGATGGCAAGCCGCGTCGGGTCTCCGAGCACGCCAAGCACGATGGGCAGGCTGATCTGGTCCGTATTGGGGTGTGGCAAGCTCATGGCTGGAACCTAAGCACAGTTCGGGCCGATTTCAACGCGTCTATCCCGCCGTGGCCGTGCACACTGTTTCTCCGTTCTGGGACCCGTGCTGACACAGGGCTGTCAGGATGGTTCAGCTATTTTCCCCTGGCTTCATTGACATCATGGCCTGTTATGTCCAATTGTTCAACAACTTTTGAACTAAGGACATCTGCCATGGACAAGCGGCTCTTCTGGCTCGCGCTCGGATCGTTCACGATCTCGACCGAAGGCTTCGTCATCTCCAGCCTTCTGCCCGACATCGCCAGGGATGCCGGCATTTCCATCCCGCTCGCCGGCTCGCTGATCACCGCCTTCGCGCTCGCCTATGCGGTCGGCACGCCGATCCTGGCGACGCTGACGGGCGAATGGGACCGGCGCCGCGTCATCTTGTGGACGCTGGTGTTCTTCGTCATCGGCAACGTTGTTGCCGCCTTGAGCTCATCCTTCGAAGTGTTATTGGCGGCGCGCATCATCATGGCGTTGTCGTCCGGCCTGTTCGCCGCGACCGCGCAGGGCACGGCGGTGGCGCTGGTCGATGACCATCACCGGGCTCGTGCCATCGCCGTCGTCGTCGGCGGCACCACCGTGGCCGTCGCTGTCGGTGCGCCGCTTGGCGCGCTGGTGGCGGCCTTCGCCGGCTGGCGCGGCACTTTCTATGCCATTGCCGGGCTTGGCGCGCTCGCCGGCGCGATCCTGTGGTACCGGCTGCCGCGCGGCATCGTCGGCACTAGGCTGCCGCTCAGGCGCCGGCTTGCCGCGGCGATGCGGCCTGGTGTGATGCCGATCCTGGTGACGACATTGCTGGCGCTGACCGGCGCCTTCACCGTCTTTGCCTATGTCGCGCCGCTTGCCATCGAAGGCGCCGGACTGAGCCAGATCGCGCTGCCCGGCATGCTGCTCGCCTTCGGCGTCGGCGCGGTCATCGGCAACATCGCCGGCGGCCAAGCGGCCGACCGTTTCGGCGCCACGCGCACCGTCGGCTGGTCGTTGACGCTGAGCGCGGCCATGCTGGTGATGCTGTCGGTCGTGCCGACCTTCCTGCCGCAGCATATTGCCGGCCCGGCGCTGATGGCGATGATGGTGCCGTGGGGCATCGTCGGCTGGGCTTTCCCGCCGGCGCAGGCCAGCCGCATCATAAAGCTGGCGCCCGATGCGGCCCCGATCGTGCTGTCGCTCAACGGTTCGGCGCTCTATCTCGGCGTGGCGCTAGGCGCGGTGGTTGGTGGCGGCGTGCTGCGCTACGGCGCGCCGGCCGACCTCGGCCTGGTGGCCGCTGCCTTCCCGCTGATCGGGCTCGGCATCGTGCTGGCCGGCCGCTGGGCGGCACGGCCGGTCGCGATGCCGGCTGAGTAGGACCTGTCTTGAACCCGCCGGCCAGCTCAGCTGGCTGGCGGAAGATCAAAATCCAGCGCGGAAATATCATCCAGCGCCGCGCGCAACTTCGCTGCCTTCTCCTTGCCGACCATGTCTTCGAAACGCTGCTGGGCGACCTGCCACAGCTTCATCGCCTCATCGAGCTTGACCAACCCTCGGGGCGTCAGCCGCACCCGCTTGATGCGGCGGTCGGACGGATCGGCGAAGGTCTCGACATAGCCGTCGCGGATCAGCGGCTTCAGCGTGTGGCCCAGCGCCGACAGGTCCATGATCAGGGCAGACGCAATGGCGCCCATCGCCGGCTCGTTGGAGATGTGGATCTGATAGAGCAGGCCCTGCTGCGTGGCTTTCAGGCCCGAGGGCGCCAGCACATCATCGTAGTACTGGCCAATCTTGCGCGTCGCGCGACGCAGCATGGCGTTGTTGCAGAGCGACAGTCCGGGCAGGGCCTCTTTCGACATGACGATTCCCTCGGCGGCGCGGACGTGATGTCCGGCTGCTGCCTGACAAATAATCCCGGATGCGCTCATTGACAAGATAGTGGCATATGCCTACTTCATAAATAGTGGCATATACCACTAAATCAATCAGGCGGCTTGCCGGCAAGGTGAGGGCTGACGTCCACGGTGCCGGCGGCCAGGTCGAAGCGAACAGTTCGAGATAGAAGGAACAGGACAATGAGTGGACAGGCAAACAAGGGCACGGCGGTCGTCACCGGCGCCTCATCGGGCATCGGCGCGGTCTATGCGGACCGGCTGGCCGGGCAGGGGTATGATCTCGTTCTGGTGGCGCGCCGCGCCGACCGGCTCGAGGAACTGGCCGAGAAGCTGCGCTACGCCTACGATCGCAAGGTCAGCTTCATCACAGCCGATCTGTCCGATGACGACGACGTGCGCCGTGTGGAACGGCTGATATCGGCCGACGACAGCGTGACGCTGCTCGTCAACAATGCCGGCCTTGGCGGCCAGCAGGTGGTGGCGACGGCCGACGCCGACGCGGCCGAACGCATGATCAAGGTCAATGTCATCGCCTTGACCCGTTTGACCCGGGCCGTGCTGCCGGGTCTTCTGGCGCGCAACCGCGGCGCCATCGTCAACATCGCCTCGGTGCTTGCCTATGAGACCTCGTTCGGCGGCATCTACAGCGGCACCAAGGCCTATGTCGTCAACTTCACCGAGGCCCTGCACCGCGAGGTCGCGGGCACCAATGTGAAGGTGCAGGTGGTGCTGCCGGGCGCGACCCGGACCGATTTCTGGGAACTCGCCGGCAGCGATATCGACCAGCTCCCGAAGGAAATCATCATGTCCGCCGACGATATGGTCGATGCGGCGCTCGTCGGCCTGGCCAAGGGCGAAGCCGTCACCGTGCCCGCCCTTGCCGATGCCGGCAAGCTGGACACTTTCCTTGGTGCCCGGCAGGCCTTCTACGGCAGCCTGCACGCCGACAAGCCGGCGGCGCGCTACGGGGTTTGAAGACCACCTCTGTCCCCCGCTCTGTCGCTACGCTATGCACACATTTTCTGTGACTGGCGTGACTGATCGGCGCGAGGCTTGATTGCCACGTGGTTCCCCCAATCCGTCGCTGCTTCGCAGCGCCACCTTTCCCCCCTCCGGAGGGAAAGGAAGGGAGCGTTGACGGCAAAAAGCTTGGCGCCTTTCCTCTACCCCGTCGATCGGGGGAGAGGTGGCTCGGCGAAGCCGAGACGGAGTGGGGGTCGACCAGCACAGCATAAGCGCTTTGTCGGGGGCAAGCCCCCTAGGTTCTGCAAGGCCGCCATCGCCTCTAAGCCGACCGCCACATCGGAATGATCGACGCGGCCAGCACCAGCGCCAGCACGATGTTGAGCGCGCGCCATTGCCATTCGGTCTTGAGCAACCGGGCCAGCACCATGCCGGCCAAGCACCAGACGGACAGCGAGATGGCGGCGGTGAGGCCGAAGGTCGAGCCGAGCAGCAAGGCCAGCTGTCCCGGGCCGTCGGCCAGGGCGGCGAACGAGGCCGCCGCGCCCAGCCCCATCGCCCAGCCCTTGGGGTTCATCCACTGGATACCGGCACCGCCGAGGAAGCTGTTCGGCCTGGCCATGGTCACGTCGAGATTGGGCGGCCCGGCGCGGCCGATCTTGAGCGCCAGCCAAAGGAGATAGAGCGAGCCGGCGATCTTCATCGCCAGTTGCAGCGAAGGCACCGCAAGCAGCAGGCCGGCGAGCCCAGCGGCGGCCGCGCCTGTCACGGTGGCGAGGCCGGCGGCACTGCCGATCATCAGCGGAACGGACCGGCGAAAGCCAAACTGTGCGCCCGAAGCGGTGGACAAGGTCGTGGCGATGCCTGGCGTGGCCGTGGCCACGAAGGCAAACAGGATGAGCGGCAGGATAGGCTGGAGCATGGGGCGTCCTTCTTGGAAGCTCCATGGTAGGCTTGGGCCGACATCAGTAAATGCAATGTTTGTGATATCGGGCATTAGCATTTATAATGCGGATATGATCCGCAATCTCGATACGGCGCTGATGCGCACCTTCGTCACCGTCGCCGACAAGGCCAGCATGACGGCGGCCGCCAATGCGCTGCACCTGACGCAAGGCGCCGTCAGCCAGCAGGTGAAGCGGCTGGAGGAGACGCTCGGCTGCGGCCTGTTCGAACGCGACCGGCGCGGCCTGCGCCTGACGCGGTCGGGCGAGCGGCTGTTCGACAAGGCCAAGCGCCTGCTCAGCCTCAACGACGAGATCTGGGCGGAGATGGCGGGCTCGGCGGTGGCGGGGCAGGTGCGGCTCGGCGTGCCCTATGATCTGGTCGGAACCTTGCTCGCGCCGGTGCTGAAGGTCTATGCGGAGACCTATCCGCAGGTCGAGATCTCGCTGGTCTGCGCCTCGTCGCCGGAACTGGCGTCAGCGCTCGCGGCCGGAACCATCGACCTCGCGGTGATCGAGGAACGGGTCGGCCCGACATCAGGCGAATGCCTGGCCGTGGACCGGCTGGTCTGGGTCGGCGCCAGAGGCGGCACTGCGCGCGCCAAGCGGCCGCTGCCGGTGTCGATCGTCGCCGACACCTGCGCCTTCCGGCCGGTGGTGCTGGCGGCGCTCAACGAGCATGGGCTGGAATGGCGTACCGTGTTCGAGAACGGCAATATCGACGCAACGACCGCAACCGTGCGCTCCGACCTTGCCGTCACCGCATGGCTGGCTTCGACCGTGCCGGCCGATCTCGATATCCTGCCGTTCGAAACCGGCCTGCCGCCGCTGCCGAATTTTTCGATCAATCTGCATTTGCCAAGGCACGGCGTCGGGCCGGCGGCGCAGGAATTCGCGCGGCATATTCGCGATGGGCTGGCGCGACTGCCTGTCGCGGCCTGAAGGTTGTCGAGAAGGGCTGCCGCCGCCAGGATCCATTACCAGGGTTTAGGCTGCGTGTTTCTTTGGCGAATGGCTTCTTCGGTTTGTGGAACAAGCACGTCCAGATTGCGTGCCGCGTCCGCTTGCACCTTCTCGATATAGGGGCGAAAGGTCTGGTTGTAGTGCTGGAATGCCAGTTCGAAGTTCCCGCCATGCTTCTCAAACGCGCCGGCCAAGGCGGCTGCGCCGATTATGGCCAGCGATCCACCCATGCCCGCGGCTGGCGAGGCGCAGTACGCGGCATCGCCTACCAGCGCCACCCGGCCCTTTGTCCATGACGGCATTTTTATCTGGCATACCTTGTCAAAGTAGAACGTCCTGGAATGCTCCACTTCCTCCAACAGCTCCGGTATTCTCCAATCCTGTCCGGCGAACTGTTGGGCGATAATTTCCCTCTGTCGCTTCTCGTCGCGATAGTTGTACGGAATCTCGCTGGCGGATAAAAAGCAAAGAACTATGTCCGTCTTGTTGTTGTAGGCGTTAAGCATCACTGCCTTGCCCGGGACGTTATACATCTGAGTGGTATTTTCCTTGATCAACAGCTTGTTGACGATCGTTATGGAGAAATATTGACCAAGGAAATGCGTGTATCCGGATTCGTCTCCGAATTGGATTTTTCGAACAAGAGAATGATTGCCGTCGCAGCCGAATATCAAGGAAAATGAGCGTCGAGTGCCGTCCCTGAAGGAGACTCGGACATCGTCCGCTGTTTCTTCCAGCCCTTCGATGCTGTTGTTGAAAACGAATTCAACGTCGTCTTTCACGGCATCGAACATGATATCCAGCAAGGTATCGCGCTCGATTTCCCAGTCCTCGTCGGATCCTTCGTTGCCGGGCTCACGATGGAACCATCCTTCGGTCGCATCGTCGGAATTTTTGAATTCTGTGCCTTCCATCACCAGGCAGTTTGCCTGGATCTGTTCGAACAGGCCCATGCGCTTCACGATGTCTATGACATCACCACCGATATTGACCGGTGTCCCGCCTTTCTTGAGGCCTTTTGAGACCTCAACAACCGTCACGGCGTAGCCGAGCTTGTTCATCCAATATGCGGTTGCCAGTCCTGCGAAACTGGCACCTGAAACGAGTACGGCTCTGTCTGGCGCGGTTACCGTCGCGGCTTGCGTTTTCATATATTCCATCCGATCATGTACGTAAGATCAATATATATCGAATCTTATGTTGTACTGAGTACATAAATGGAGCCTTGAAGCTTGTCAATGCCGATTGACCGCCGGACCCGGAAGCGCCTTGTGACGCGGCAAGCCATCTCCGATGCTGCCACGCTCCTGTTCATTGAACGCGGCTTCGACAATGTGACGGTGGACGAGATCGCGGAGGCCGCCGACGTCGGGCGGATGACGGTGTTCAATCATTTTCCGCGCAAGGAAGACATGTTCTTCGATCGCGACGAAGAAGGCCGCGAGAAGCTTCTCGATGCCTTGCGCCAGCGTGATACCAATGTCGCTCCAATCGAGGCGATACGCCGGTTCGCTCATCGGGCCGCTACGGAAGACCCCATCTACATAGTCTTCTTTCCAGGAAGCCAGAGCTTCGTGGAGACGATCGAGAAAAGCCCGACCCTTATTGCGCGGGCAAGGGCAATACGCGACGAACTCGCACAGACCGTCACGGTGGCACTCGCCGAAAGCGTGGGGAGAGAACCGACTGATCCCGATGCTCATTTGGCGGCCAATCTGGTCCTGGCAAGTTGGACCGTGGCTTTCATCCAGGCGCATCGGGTCTATCAAGAGAGCCAGGATGCCGAGAAGGCGAAATCCATCTTTCTCTCGGTTATAGACAAGGGAACCAGGGGTATCGAAGCCGCCATGGCAGGCACGCCCTACGCCCAGGCAAGCCTGTCCTGAAGTGCATCGCGGCACACTTCAGGTTTGTTTTATGCTCCTCTATTTCCAGTTCCTGCACCGTTCGAGTTCGGCGTCGGACGGCTCCCCGGTGACAAAGGAGCCGACCTCGATTTCGCCTGATCGCTCGTAGGTCGCGATGATGACGCCGGTGCTGGAGGTCCGCGACCTGGCAAGCCTGAAGGCGGCCGGCATGGCGTCATCGCCGAACAGCCGCTTGCCCTTGCCCAGCAGCAGCGGGAAGATCATCAGCCGGATCTCGTCGATCAGCCCGTTTGCGAGCAGGGTCTGGATCAGATTGCCCGATCCCTGGATGAGCAGGTCAGGTCCATCCTCCTGCTTGAGGCGGCGCAGTGTCGCGACGATGTCGGGCCCAAGCGATTGCGTGTTCTGCCAGGTGAGGGTGTCAGGCCGATGCGTCGCTACATATTTGGTCGCCGGATTGAAGGCATCCGCGATCGGATCTTTCTGATACGGCCAGTACGCGGCGAAGATGTCATAGGTCCTGCGGCCGAGCAGCAGGGCGAAGGGTTTGGAGAAGAGTTCCTCCATTGCCGCGCCGCCCACCTCGTCGAAGTAATGGAAGGTCCAGCCGCCGAACTTGAAGCCGCCGACCGGATCCTCCTCCGGCCCGCCCGGCGCCTGCATGACGCCGTCCAGGCTGACGAAGGTGGCGGCGATGATCTTCCTCATGGTACTCTCCCTTGTTCCATCCACGCCGTCGCGGCCGGACCATGGCCCAAGGACGGGCCGCCCTCGGCCATCCCGACAGGGTTCGCGAAATTTCCGAAAAGCCTGCCCATCGATCCGTCAGGTGCCGGGTTTGGCGCGGAGATTCTTCGATGAGAACCAGACGTCGCCGAAGATGGCCGTGGCGGTGCGGTCCGGCGCCTTGTCGCTCGTCAGCCATATCGAGCGGCTGCGCGCGGCTTGCTCCCGGGTCGGGATCTTCGCCGCAAGATCCGCAACCGAGGCGCCGAAGCATGGGATGAACCAGGAGCGCATGAAGGGATCGCAGGCGAAGCCCTTCTGGGTGCGGGTCACCATCACCGCCAGCGGGACGCGCTCGGCCGGGCGCCAGGGGAAGATCATGCGGCCGCCGGGGCGCAATGCCTTCAGCCATCCGGCCGGAGGGGCGACGACGCCGGCGTTGACATAGATGATGTCGGATGGCGGCAAGGGCGTGGTCACGGCGTCGCCATGGACGACAGTCGCGTTGCCGTAAGCTTTGAGATTTCTGCGCGCCAGATCGGCCAACTTCTCGTCGAGTTCGAAAGCGGTGACGGTGCCGCCGGGCGACACCAGCCTGGCGAGCAGGGCTGTGTAGTAGCCGGTGCCGGCACCGATATGGGTGACGGTCTCACCGAGTTTCGGTGCCAGTTTTCCAATCCACATGGCGTGCAGGAACGGCTCGCCATTGTTGATGCCCTTGTCGGCATCGAGCGCCACCAGCACGTTCTGGTAAATATGGGAGGGGTCGGCGCTGGGCGTCGTGACCCTGCCGTTGCCGGCGACGATCGTCCATGGTCCGGGGCCAAGGAAGGCCTCGCGCGGCACGCTGGCGAAAACCTCTTCCAGGCGTGGATCCGATGAGGCGGCATTGGCCGCCATCAGTCGCGCGTAGAATCTCCTGATGTCTTCTATCGTGCTCATGGCGGCAAGATAGCGCGATTTGGCGGTTTGTCTCGCGGTCCGATGGAGCCTTTAGCCGACCCCGAACATAGTGTCGTAGAGCAGCTTGAAATTGAGCACGAGGATGACCGCGGCGACCACCCAGGCGAGGGCCGCCACGGCGCGCGGGATGGCGAGGCTGCCCATCTTCTTGCGGTCGGAGACGAACTGCACCAGCGGAATGACCGCGAAGGGCAACTGCATGGACAGGATGACCTGGCTGAACACCAGCAACTGGCCAGTGCCCTTTTCGCCGTAGAGCGCGGTGACGACCACCACCGGGATGATGGCGAGGCCGCGCGTCAGAAGCCGCCGAGCCCAGTTGGGGATGCGCAGGCGCAGGAACCCTTCCATGATGATCTGGCCGGCAAGCGTCGCCGTCACCGTCGAGTTGAGGCCGGAGGCAAGCAGCGCCACGGCGAACAGGATCGAGGCGATGCCCAGGCCCAGCAGCGGCGACAGCAACTCGAAGGCCTGGCCGATCTCGGCGACATCCTGGTGGCCGGTATCGTGGAAGGCGACAGCCGACACGATCAGGATGGCGGCGTTGACGAACAGCGCCAGCATCAGGGCGATGGTGGAGTCCATCGTCGCCCATTTGACGGCGTCGCGCTTGCCTTTTTCCGTGCGCTCATAGGCGCGGGTCTGCACGATCGAGGAGTGCAAATAGAGATTGTGCGGCATGACGGTGGCGCCGATGATGCCGATCGCAATGTAGAGCATCGCCGGATTGGTGACGATCTCCGGTGACGGCACGAACATCGAATGCAGGATCGTGCCGGCCGGTGGGGCGGCGACGAAGATCTGGATGGCAAAGCAGCTGAAGATGATGACCAAAAGCGCGATGACGAAGGCTTCGAGATAGCGGAACCCCTTGTTCATCAGGAGCAGCACCAGGAAGGCGTCGAGCGCGGTGAGTATGGCGCCGCCGATCAGCGGAATGCCGAACAGCAGCTGCAATGCGATCGCCGTGCCGATGACTTCGGCGAGGTCACAGGCGATGATGGCGAGTTCGCAGGCGATCCACAGCACGAAATTGACAGGGCGCGGATAATAGGCGCGGCAGGCCTGGGCGAGATCGCGCCCGGTGGCGATGCCGAGGCGAGCGGCCAGCGCCTGCAGCAGGATCGCCATCAAGTTGGACAGCATGATGACGAACAAAAGCGTGTAGCCGAACTGGGCGCCGCCGGCGAGGTCGGTCGCCCAGTTGCCGGGGTCCATATAGCCGACCGAAACCATGTAGCCGGGGCCCATGAAGGCGAACAGACGGCGGAACCAGACGCCGGAACTCGGCACCGCGACGGAGGAATTGACCTCGCGCAGGCTGGGCTGGTCATCCTCGTCCCGTCCGGCGAACCGCCATTCGGACCGGGTGGCTGTAACGTCTGTTTCTGACATGGAAAGGCTTTCCGCGACTTCCAGGGGATGTCCGCAACCTATGCCATGGCTCAACATTATGCAATAGGCTATATTTCATTGTCGGTGCTTTTTAGCGGACGCTTCGAACCGCGTGTGCAGGCGCCAATCGGAAACGCCGGTTGCGCCCGTGGCGGAATGCAAATAAACGGCCTGAAGAATCAGAGCCCGTGCTATAAAAGCGCCGACGGCCAAACTCCCGAGGAGGAGCGCGCATTGGCGCTGAAGAACAGACCGGTTCCGCGCGAGCCATTGCCCGACGCCGATGTCCATTCGGAAGGGTTCAGGCAGACGCGCGAAGCGCGCCGCAGCGCGCTGGTCGAGGACTATGTCGAGCTGATCGCCGACCTGATCGAGGACGGCAACGAGGCGCGCCAGGTCGACATCGCCGCGCGGCTCGGCGTCGCCCAGCCGACAGTGGCCAAGATGCTGACGCGACTGTGCGCCGACGGGCTCGTTTCGAGAAAACCCTATCGCGGCGTGTTCTTGACCGATGCCGGCCGCAAGGTGGCGGAAGAAAGCCGCATCCGCCACCAGACGGTGGAAGCCTTCTTGCGTTCGCTGGGCGTCAGCGCCGAAACGGCGCGCATCGATGCCGAGGGCATCGAGCACCATGTCAGTGCCGAGACGCTGGAAGCATTTCGCAAGGCCATGACCGCGCCGCGCTAGGCCGCTCAGCCGTTCTCGGACGGCGGCCGGAACCACCGCACCTTACGCACGTTGCTCCTGACAGTGCGCGATTCTCGCGCCAAGGGAGGAAGCGATGGGCGTCGAACAGGCACCGACCGCCAAGGGCAAGCAGGCGGCCAAGGGATTGAAGAAGGCGGCAGCGAAGGACGAGCGCAAGACCGAGGCCGAGACCGGTCATCCCCTGAAGAAGGGCGCCGCGCGCTTCGAGGAACGTTCGAAAAGCTCCGACGGCAAGAGCGCCGGCGCCAAGCAGAAGGGCTGAGGCCGGGCCGGCGTCAAGGCGCCCGCATGTTCACTCCCGCACATCCTGCACCCAGCTTCTGGGATGGCCGTCGACGCGGAACTGGAAGATGAAGTAGGGCGGGATGCAGGTGCCCTCGCCAGGCTTGGCCTCCGGCAAATCGTCATAGCCGGCGGTGCAGATATAGTCCTCGCGGCAGGGGTGTGCCTTGTCGCAGGCGCGCAGGCCGGCGGTCTTGGTGAATTCCCTGGTGCAGAATTTGTGGTCCTTGCCGGATGCGACGCAGTCGTTGAAGCCGGTCTTGGCCAGCCGGCCGCATGTCGCTTCATCGGGAAGCCTGTCGCAGGTCGCCTTGCGCAGCATGCCGCCGGGAAAGCCGCCGGTCTTCTGTTCGGGGTTGTCGTAGCGCTGCCGCGCGGCGCCATAGCCGGCGAGTTTCACCACCGGCTTCTTGTCACGCGCCGGGTCGATGGCGCATGCCTTGGCGGTGGCCGGCGACAGGCGGCAATACTGGTCGTTGCCCCATGTCGACATTTTTATCTCGCCGAACTCGACGGGATCGCCGACCGCGGTGCCCTTCTCGCTGACGCAGGTGCCGAAACCCGGATGGATGGCGCTTTCATGGACGCCGGCGCAACGCAGGCCGGCACCGCAGGTCCAGTCCTTGAAGCTTGCGTCGTCACCGCGATAACAGATCGAGCCCCAGCCATTGTAGAGGTCGGTGCCCTTCAGCGCTTCGGCATATTTCTGGTCCGGACGGGCGGCGAAGCCTCGGGTGAAATCCGGTTGGCCGCCGGCGGCGAATTGCTCGACGATGGCGCGGCGGCGCGGCAGGTCGGCGAAGAACACCGCCGAGCCCGGCACGAAGACGGCATTGCGGCGCGGTTCACTGGCGGGGTCGGCGCCGGTGTAATGGAAGCCGGCAATGCCATGCGTCTGGTGGCAGCCGGTGCAGCTCATTTCGTTGAGCCGTAAATTGAAGCCGGCCACCGACTTGATGCTGGCGAGCGTGTTGCCCCGGGCGACATAGTCCCGCAGCGCCTTGTCGATCTCGGCGTCGTCGACCAGCCCATAGGCGATGTTGTTTTGCGAGCGGCTCAAGCCTCCGGGCGCGACGGACACGGCGCTCTTGCTCAGGAACTTCTCGTCGATCACGAGCCGGCCATGGTCGAGGTCGTAGATGTTGCGGTCGGTGAGCAGCCATTTGGCGAAGGACTTGACGTCGGCCAGTACCGTCGCCCGGTCGATCTGGTTCTCCATCTTCGCTTCATGGAAGCTCGAGGTCGCCGGGTCCCATTTGAAGATCTTCAGGAGATATTCGGCATGGCCGCCGAAATCGCGCCGCGTCGAGGCCGACAGCCGCAGCACCTGCATGTTGAGTTCGAGCCGCATGATCTGCGAGGAATTCAGCATCGCGCCGGACAGCGGCCCTTCGTCGGAACGCAGCCAGGCGGCCAACTGCTCGGGCGGCAGGTCCTTCTGGCCGGCTGCCAGCCAGCGCTGTGCGACGTCGGAGCAGGATACGTCGGCGGCACTTGGCAAATCCTTCGAGGCACGGGCCTGCGCTCGCGTCGGCTTGGCATTGAACACCAGGCTCATGGTCAGCGGCAGGCGCGATGAGATGCGCTGTGCGACCTTTCCCTTGGCCGGCTTCTCGGCGACCGAATAGTGGAAGCGGTAGATCAGCCTGATCTCGCCGCATTCGGTGTGGCCGAGATAGCCGCGATCCATGCGGTTGACGACGCCTGTCAGGTCGAGCGTCGAGCCGTCGTCGTCGATATATCTGGGGTTGAACTTCTGGCTGGTGTCGCTCGATCTGGCCATGGCCGCGACATAGGGGTCGGGACTAGTCTTCGGTTCGTCCGATATCTCCTGCTTGACCGTGTCGCGCACCGTGGCCAGCGCCGGTACTGAAAACAGGCCGTGATTGTCGACGTCGCGGGTGAGACCGAGCGCGGGTCCGAGCAGCCGGCTGATCGACAGGCCGCCACGCTCAAGTGCCTGCAAGGTGGCGGGGTCGGTGACGGCAACGCTGGAATCCAGCGTCACCGCGCCGGCGCCTGGCAGGCCAAGGCAGAACAGTGCTGCCAGCAGCGACAGGAATTGACCGACCCTCTTCAAGTCTCGCACGCCCCCGGTTTGCGGGCGATGCTACAGGCCTTGCGGGCTCTCGGCCAGAGCACCATGCCAGGCGCCCCGGCGGTCTCGAAAAATGCTGTGACTTGGCGCAACCATTGGGCTAATTGTTTGTTGGGTTGAGCCGGCCTGCCGGAGCAACGGGAAAGTTTGCAGCGCGAGGAGTTGCCATGCTCTGGAGAGGCCGTCGTCAGAGTGACAATATCGAGGACGACCGCAGCGACAGCGGCGGTGGTGGGATCGGCGGCGGCGGCCAGTTCCGTCTCCCCATCGGCGGCCGTACCGGTGGCGGCGGCAGTATCCTCTTCGTCATCCTGGTGGTGATCGCCGGATGGTATTTCGGCTTCGATCCCTCGGCGATCCTGGGCGGTGGCGATGGTGGCCTGTTGCCGGGTGGTGGCGGCCAGATCACTGACAACAGCGGTGGCCAGGACAGCGGCACGGCACCCGCCAATGACGAGATGAAGCAGTTCGTCGCAACCGTGCTGGCCGAGACCGAGGACACCTGGACCGGCATCTTCAAGTCGCAAGGGCTGACCTATGAGGACCCCAAGCTGGTGCTGTTTTCCGGCCAGGTGCGTTCGGCGTGCGGCTTTGCCTCGGCGGCCGCGGGGCCGTTCTATTGTCCCGGTGACCACAAGGTCTATCTCGACATGACCTTCTTCCAGCAGCTCGACCAGCAGTTCGGCGCTTCCGGCGAGTTCGCCCGGGCCTATGTGGTCGCCCATGAGGTCGGCCACCACGTGCAGAACCTGACCGGCATCATGTCCAAGTTCAACCAGATGCGGCAAGGCATGAGCGAAGCCGACGCCAACCAGCTGTCGGTGCGCATCGAACTGCAGGCCGATTGCTTCGCCGGCGTGTGGGCTCACTACACCGCGCAGAAGGGCATATTGGAGCAGGGCGACATCGAAAGCGCGCTGAACGCCGCCAAGCAGATCGGCGACGACACGCTGCAGAAGAAGATGCAGGGCTATGTCGTGCCGGAAAGCTTCAACCACGGGACCTCGCAGCAGCGCCAGACCTGGCTGGCGCGCGGCTACAAGAGCGGCAAGCTTTCGGACTGCAACACGCTGAGCGGCCCGATCTGAGCACTCGCATCATGGCAATACACTGACGGCGAAGACGCCGTCAGGGAGTGTCAGGATCGGCGATTCCCGCCTGTTCTCGCATTGTTCCTT
This sequence comes from Mesorhizobium sp. GW821-FHT04C10, assembly GCF_059420305.1. NCBI lineage: Bacteria > Pseudomonadati > Pseudomonadota > Alphaproteobacteria > Hyphomicrobiales > Phyllobacteriaceae > Mesorhizobium > Mesorhizobium sp. GW821-FHT04C10. The sequence goes on from NZ_JBWKTL010000001.1 coordinate 2,686,972, forward strand.
TTGGCGGGCTCGCCTATAAGGTGCGTCCGCCTGCGCCCCAGGGCGGCCGGAGGAGCTTGACCATCATGATCGATCCCAAAACCGCCAGGCGGGGCCTCGCGCTGGTTTTCACCACGCTGCTGCTCGACATTATCGGGTTCGGCATCATCATGCCGGTGCTGCCCGCCTATTTGCAGGAATTGACCGGGGTCGGCATCAGCGAGGCGGCCATCGAGGGCGGCTGGCTGTTCTTCGTCTACGCCGCCATGCAGTTCTTCTTCGCACCCATCATGGGCGGCCTGAGCGACCGCTTCGGGCGGCGGCCGATCCTGCTTGCCTCGGTGCTGACCTTTTCCATCGACAATCTGATCTGCGCTATCGCCTGGTCCTATCCGATGCTGTTCATCGGGCGTGTGCTGGCCGGCATTTCGGGCGCCAGCTATTCGACGACATCGGCCTTCATCGCCGACATCTCGAACGACGAGAACCGGGCAAAGAATTTCGGTCTGCTTGGCATCGCCTTCGGCGTCGGCTTCGTCATCGGACCGGTGCTGGGCGGATTGCTCGGCACGTTCGGACCGCGCGTGCCGTTCTATTTCGCCGCCGGGCTCGCTTTCGTGAACTTCCTGATCGCGATGGTCTTTCTGCCGGAAACGCTCGATGAAAAGCATCGCCGCCGCTTCGAGTGGAAACGCGCCAACCCGGTCGGCACGCTTCTGCAGATGCGCCAATATCAAGGCATCGGCTGGATCGGGCTCGTCTTCTTCCTGATGACGCTCGGCCACATGATGTACCCGGCGGTGTGGTCGTTCGTATCCAGCTATCGCTATGGCTGGAGCCAGCAGCAGATCGGCTTCTCGCTCGGCGCCTTTGGCCTGTGTGGCGCGATCGTCATGGCAACGGTGCTGCCGCGCGTGGTCACGAAGCTCGGTGAATGGAAGACGGCGGCAATCGGGCTGACCTTCACGGCGGCCAGCGCCTTCGGCTATGCCTTCGCCACGCAGGGCTGGATGGTCTACGCGGTGATCGTCGTGGGTTGCCTGGAGGCCTTGGCCGATCCGCCATTGAGGAGCCTCGCCGCCGCCAAGGTGCCGCCTTCCGCACAAGGCGAACTGCAGGGCGCGATGACCTCGATCTTCTCGATCACCTCCATCATCACGCCGCTGCTCTACACGGCGATCTTTTCCTGGTTCACGGGGCCCGGCGCGCCCGTGACCTTCGGTGGCGCACCCTATCTGGTCGGTGCGTGCTTCCTGGTGCTGGCGCTCATCGTCTTCGTCACCAGGGTGGCGAGACCGGCGGCGATCACAAATGCCACGACCGACGTCGCGGAAGATGGAGCGCGGATATGAGCCATCACAGCCGCATAGTGCTGACCAAGGACGGGGTGTCGCTGTCGCGGCTGGTCTTCGGTGCCTGGCGCCTGCTCGACGGCGACGCCCGCCCTGATGCCGATCAGGTCGGGAGGCTGATCGGTGCCGCTGTCGATCTCGGCCTGACCAGTTTCGACCACGCCGACATCTACGGGAATTACGAGGTGGAGGCGGCGTTCGGCGCCGGGCTGTCGCGCTGGAAAGGCAAGCGCGAGGAGATCGAGCTGATCTCGAAATGCGACATCATGCTGGCCTCGGCCAACCAGCCGCGAAACCGGCTGAAGCACTATGACACCAGCGCCGCCCACATAACCGCCTCGGTCGACCGCTCGCTCGGCAATCTCGGCACCGACTATCTCGACCTGTTGCTGCTGCACCGGCCCGATCCGCTGATGGATGCCGACGAGACGGCGGCGGCACTGGCCGCGTTGGTCAAGGCCGGCAAGGTGAGGGCGGTCGGCGTTTCCAATTTCACGCCGTCGCAGTTCGATCTCCTGGCCTCGCGGCTGCCGTTTGCGCTCGCCACAAACCAGATCGAGATGTCGGTGCTGAAGACGTCCGCATTGGCCGATGGCAGTCTCGACCACGCGCAGCGCCTGGGCTACGCGCCGATGATCTGGTCGCCGCTCGGCGGCGGCTCGCTGTTCACCGGCAAGGAAGTCCGGGAAGCTCGGGTGCGGGCAGCACTCGCGGCGGTTGCCGCCGAAGTCGGCGCCGGTGATCTCGCCACTGTTGCCATCGCCTGGCTGCTGCGCCATCCGGCCCGGCTGGTGCCGGTGCTCGGTTCGATGAAGCCGGAACGGTTGGCCGCCATGGTCAAGGCGCTCGATATCGTGCTCGACCGCCAGCAATGGTTCGCCATATTGGAGGCGAGTGAAGGCCGGCCGGTGGCGTGAGGGTGGGGCATTTGCCGAGGTTGTGAGGCGTTCGGGCCGCCCCTCATTGCCCTGCCGGGCGTTCGTCACTCGAAAAGCCAAGCAATTGGCTTTTCGTCCGCTTCGCGCACCGCTCCTCAACTCCCCGTGTAGTGACGGGGAGAAAGACGCTGTATCGCCGCTCGGATCGAGTTAAGCCCGCTCGGCCAGCAATTCCTCGCCGCGCTTTTGCCGGATCAGGTTGACGAAGCGGCGGAACAGATAGTGCGAATCCTGCGGGCCCGGCGAGGCCTCGGGGTGATGCTGGACCGAGAACACCGGACGGCCGGTGAGCGCGATGCCGCAGTTCGAGCCGTCGAACAGGGAGACATGGGTTTCCTCGACGCCCTCGGGCAACGAGTCGGCATCGACGGCGAAGCCGTGATTCATCGACACGATCTCGACCTTGCCGGTGGTGTGGTCCTTGACCGGATGGTTGGCGCCATGATGGCCCTGGTGCATCTTGGCGGTCCGGCCGCCGAGTGCTAGCGCCAGCATCTGGTGGCCGAGGCAGATGCCGAACACCGGGATGTCGGTCTTCAACAGATCCTGGATGACCGGCACGGCATAGTCGCCGGTGGCTTCCGGATCGCCGGGGCCGTTGGAGAGGAAGATGCCGTCGGGCTGCATTGCGAGGATTTCCTCGGCACCAGTCTTGGCCGGAACCACGGTCACCTTGGCGCCAAGGCCGGCGAGCAGCCGCAAAATGTTACGCTTGACGCCGTAGTCGATGGCCACGATGTGCAGCGACGGATCAGTCTGTTCGCCAAAGCCTTCGTTCCACACCCAAGGCGTCTCGCGCCAGACCGAGGACTGGCCCGAGGTGACCTCCTTGGCGAGGTCGAGCCCGATCAGGCCCGACCATGCGGCGGCGCGCTGCTTCAGGTCGTCGAGGTCAAAGACGCCGTCCGGCGCATGCGCGATGACGGCGTTGGGCATGCCCTTTTCGCGGATCAGCGCGGTCAGCGCGCGGGTGTCGATGCCCGACAGTGCGACGATGCCGCGCCTCTTCAGCCACTGGTCGAGATCGCCGGCGGCGCGGTAGTTGGACGGGTTGGTGACATCGGCCTTGAACACGGCGCCGACGGCGCCGGCGCGGGCGGCCGGGTTGAGATCCTCGATGTCCTCGCCATTGGTGCCGATGTTGCCGATATGCGGGAAGGTGAAGGTGACGATCTGGCCGGCATAGGAGGGGTCGGTGAGGATTTCCTGATAGCCGGTGAGTGCGGTGTTGAAGCAGACTTCGGCGACGGCGGAGCCGGTTGCACCGAGCCCGCGGCCCTCGATGACGGTCCCGTCGGCCAGCACCAGAAGGGCGGTCGGCTTTTCGGTGGCCCAAGGTGGGGTCAGCGCGGGCGTCGTCTCGGCCATGGCGGTACTCCTATGAGGCTGCGCGCTGCAAAGGCCCGGCGGGCCATCCGCGCAGCAAACGGCGCGGAGCGGCGATTTCGCGGCCTCCACGCATTCAAGCTTCAGTTCATGCAAGGCCCAGTACATAGGGGAAGGGGGCAGGGCGGTCAATGATCATGCGAAATGCCGCCCTGATTTATTTCATCAAGCAATATCAGAGGCTTGAACCACAATATCTGGGTTTGCCTTGGCCAGGCCCCGGCGCTATTGTCCGCGCCGACCGAAGGAGAAAGCATCATGCGCGGAAAAATCGCCGAATCCCTGAAGAGCGCGATGAAGGCGCAGGACAAGCACCGTCTGCCGACATTGCGGCTGATCCAGGCCGCCATCCATGACCGCGACATCGCCAATCGCGGTGCCGGCAAGGATCCCGCCAGCGACGAGGAGATCCTGCAGATCCTGGCCAAGATGGTGAAGCAGCGCGAGGAATCGGCCAAGGCGTTCGAAGACGGCAAGCGGCCGGAGCTGGCGGCGCAGGAGCGCGGCGAGATGGAGATCATCCGCGGCTTCCTGCCGACCCAGCTCGATGATGCCGCGATCACGGCCGCGGCGCGCCAGGCGATTGCCGAGACCGGTGCCGCCAGCCAGAAGGACATGGGCAAGGTGATCGCCGCGCTGAAGCAGAAATACGCCGGCCAGATGGATTTCGGCAAGGCGAGCGGCATCGTCAAAGGGCTTCTGCAGTGAGCCCAGGCGTCCTGGCCGTAGGCGCCACCAATGTTCAGGAGCCACCTGGTCCGCGATGTCGGTTACCTTCTCGACCTGGATCCATCTGTGCGCGAGTGGTCGTGTCTCTCGCAGGTTCTCCGCTGCGTCGGCTGCACGGTGCTCATCGCAGTGATCCCCAGCAGCGGAGTTGCCGTCAACGTTGCGCCTGTCATATCACGTCGGTTCATTTTCAACGCCTTGATCGGTCGTGAAACTTTGACCCGCTTGCCGAGGGAGGCAGGAAGCGGCTGTCGATCCATCACATGAAACCAATCATCAATCCTGAGCCGTCGGCCGTATGACGATGCTGCCGACGTCCACATCGGCCGGTTGCTCGATCGCGTAGGCGACACCGCGAGCGATAGCATCGGGCGAGATGGCGAGGTGGCCGATGCGCCTGCCCATGGCTTCCTTGACGGCAGGATCAGTCATTGAATCTGCAAAGTTCGTCGAGATCATGCCTGGTGATATTTCGGTAACCCTGAGGTGTGGTCCACTCTCCTGCCTCAGGGCTTCGGTGATGGTGCGCACGGCATTCTTCGTCGCCGCATAGACGCCCATGGTCGGGAGGATTTTGATCCCGGCCGTCGAGACAATATTGATGATGTGCCCTGACCGCCGACGTTGAAACACTGGCAGCGCAGCAGCGATGCCATAGAGCGTGCCGCGCAGATTGACGTCGATCATGGCGTCCCAGTCTTCCACGCGCAGAGCATCGAAGCGCGATATGGGCCCAATCCCTGCATTGTTCACGATGACGTCGAGCTTGCCGTACTGCTCGATCGCCAAACCGACGAGGGCCTCGAGATCGCCGCGCTGGCGGACGTCGGTCGTCTTGTATACGGCCTTGCCCCCCGCGGCCGTGATCTCGTCGACTACGGCGGCCAGTTCATCCTTGCGGCGGGCGCCGAGCACGACGAACGCCCCACGTCGCGCGAGAAGTTTTGCTGTCGCACGCCCAATCCCGCTGCTTGCGCCTGTGATGGCGATGACCTTGTCCACTATGCTCATTGCAATTCTCCTTCACGACAGAGATAAGGCATCGGGCAAGATTTTATATAGCGGAATGTCCATGATTTTATCGCAATCGTCTAACACGACGACTGATCCTCTATCCGACGTGCTGCTCGCCCTCGGCGCGACAGTGACTCGCCGCACCCGGCTGGAAGCCACGGGACAGTGGGCCCTCGAATTTCCGGCTCTTGATCGACTGAAGTTCGTGGCGCTGTTGAGAGGAACCATCTGGTTGACCGTGCCGGGGCAAGACGCTCAACCGATGAGCGCAGGTGACGTCTGCCTGATCGGACGCACGACCTACGCGGTGGCCAGCGACCCGACACTGCCGCCTCTCGACGGTCGAGCCCTCTATGACGGCCGCGACGCCGTGCGTCTTGGTGGCGACGAGACAATCGTCCTTGGTGGAAGCGTCACGTTCTCGCCGGGAAACGCGGACTTCCTGCTCGACATGCTGCCGGGCTTCCTGCTGGTTCCTCGGTCCTCGACGGCATCTGGTGCGGTGACGACAATCCTCACGCTTTTGAATGGCGAAATGGAACGGGCCGCCATGGGAAGTCAGATCGTGAGCGCCCGCCTGGCCGATGTGCTTCTGGTGGAGGCGATCCGCGCCTACGCGGAAGGAGCACAGGGCATCCAGACCGGATGGCTTGGCGCACTCTCGAATCCAGGGCTCGGCCGCGTGCTCCGCGCCGTTCATGGAGATGTTGCCCGGCCATGGACGGTGGCGCAACTCGCCAGTGTGGCCGGCATGTCGCGAGCAGCCTTCTCGGCAGCGTTCACCCGCCAAGTGGGACAGCCGCCGCTCGGCTATGTGCGGGCGTGGCGCCTTGCTCTCGCTCATGCGGCGTTGGCCCGTGGCGATGCTGACATAGCAGGCATCGGCAGTAAGCTCGGCTACATGTCGCAGAGTGCTTTCACCCACGCCTTTCGCCGCGCCTTTGGCACAACCCCGAAAACTGTCGCGCGAGCACGATGATCGGCGACGGCCAACGAACCGGTCATCGGTCTCGACCGGAAAGGTTTGGCTGGCCTGTTCGCCGCCGTTCGCGATGCCGACCCTCGGAGTACGGTAGCGCTGATCAACCGGCCGGCGCTGGTGATCGCCGGCCAGCACGACACGGTGACGGCGGCCAGCCATGGCGAATTGATCGCCGCAGCCGTGCCGGCGCGAAGCTGCTTGTCCTGCCTGCGGTTACCTGTCGAACGTGGAGTATCGGGCAGAGTTCATAGAGGCCGTACTCGATTTCTTGCGCTGGCCGAGAGTCTGGTCTCGTGGGGTCTGCTGTCTCGCGACCTGGAGCAGCGACCTCACGGCGCCTTGCACATCGGCAGCGGCTGCACGGGTGGGGCGGGGTGATCCTTCTTGTACTGGGCGATCACCGGCTCGAGGGTTTTTCGCGGCCAGAATTTCGGCGCGCCGATTTCCTTGAGGCATGATGTGTTCCAATAGGGCGCCTCGCCGGATGGCGAATGGCCTTTGGCCGCCTGCGCGACGGCGGCGATGTCGCGCGATTCCGGATAGATGTAGAGTGTCGTCGGATTGTCCTTCACCATCGCGATGATCTGCCGCGCGTCCGCCGGCGACCAGCTGGTGCAGCCATTGCTGCGGCCACCGGCATACTCGACCAGCTTGCCGAACGGCACCAGGCCATCATGGTCGGCATAGGAGCTGTTCGGGCTTTTGCGCATGCACGTGGCGCGCAGCACTTGCGCGGCATGGCCGCCGATCACCCGTTGTCTCGCATTGGCGGCTTCGCCCTCGCCGTCGAACTGGATGAAGGTGCGCAGGAAGGCGGCATCCTGTTTCGCGCCGGTGCTGTAAAAGCCCTTGAAGGAGGTCTTCGCCTCGCGGGTGACATAGGCGCCGCCGGCGGTCAGCTCCGAATCCATGGCGTTGCCGAAGTTCTTGGAGCAGCGCCTGCCATTTGAAAAATCGGCCGTGCCTTTCAGGTTTTTTCCGCTGCCGTGACCTGACGCGATGGCGCGAAACGATTGGCTGGCCTCGCAGACGACATAGTACCGGCGACCCAGCACGCCATTGCCGAGATCGCCGGGACGTGTCGCGTCCATGGCGAAGTAACAGGGATTCCTGACCGCGCCTTGCGCCACCTTTTTCAGGTAGAGCGCACGCGCCCGCTCCAGCACCACGGCCGAGATCTGGCCGTCGCTGTCGCCGACATGGGCCTGCAGCCAGGCCGGAACAGCTGATGGCTGCAAAGCGGCGAAGGATCGGGCCGTCGCCATCAAGGCGATGACGATGACAAGAAGGCTGAGGGTGACGACCACACCCAATGGGACAGATCTCAACCGCACCGGATCAATTCTCCTGCCGAAGCCATGCGAATCCTTGCGGCGTCATGTCCGCGACCAATCATAAAATGTCCCGCGCCCATCGGCGAGACACATCTTGTTTAGCTTGCCTGCAGCGATCGTTTTGCCATCGGCCAGCGGGATGGCGCACTGCTGGGACGCCTGCGCCACCAAGCCAAGCTGGACAGGCTGGGAGGACGATCTATAACTACCGAGCGCAAAATAATTATGGATCGTCTGAAATGGATCCCCTCAGTGACATCATTGCCCTTTTGCAGCCCAGCACGGCGATTTCCAAGCCCATCAAGGGGCGTGGCCGATGGGGCGTGCGTTACGCCGCTTATGATGCGCCTGGCTTTACAATAATCGTGGAGGGCGCGTGCTGGATCGCCTTTGCGGGCCAGGATCCGGTCAAGTTCGAGAAGGGAGACTTCCTCCTGCTGCCTTCCACGCCAGCTTTCTCGCTCAGCAGCCATCCAGGCACCGACTGTGAGCTTCGGACGCCGATGGACGTTGCCATCCAGCATGGCGAGCAAGATGGAGACCCGGATTTTGTCGCGCTCGGCGGGACGTTTCGAATCGAGCCGGTCAATGCCGCGCTTCTGCTCGCGCTCCTTCCGAGCGTCATCCACGTGCCGGGATCGCAGGGGCGTTCCTCCAGGCTTGGCAGGGTCATCGGCCTCATCATGGAGGAATGCGAGAACGAAGATCCGGGCAAGGAAATGGTCTTGCAGCGACTGCTCGAGGTTCTGCTCGTCGAAGCGCTGCGATGGCGTGGCATCGGTTCCGGCGCGGCCGGCCTGCTCGGTGGGATGCGGGATCCGGCGATGGCGCGCGTGCTCCGCGCCATGCACGAGGATGTCCGGGCGGGTTGGACGGTAGCGGAACTCGCCAGGATCGCGGGGCTCTCTCGGTCGGCCTTCGCGGCTCGCTTCGTGGACGTGCTCGGTTGCGGCCCGATCGAGTACCTGGCCCGCTGGCGCATGGCGCTGGCGAAGGATGCTCTCATTCGCGGCTCGAAAACCCTGGACAAAATAGCCGGTGAGATCGGCTACGAGTCCGCCAGCGCCTTCAGCACTGCTTTCAGGAAACGGCTTGGTTGTTCACCGGGAAAGTTCGCCCGCGACGGTGGCGCTCGCTTGACCGCATAAGCTGTGCCTCGCGCGGCTGGCCTCTTCAAGGTTCACTTACTCCCGCCCAGTATGAGTTATTTTTGGACGGTTGGAAATAAAAATAGGACTATTGATTATAGATCGTCTGCGTTGGCAAGCCTACAAAAGGCGCATTGAAACCAACGGAGCTTAGCATGCAAACGATCCTGATCACCGGCTGTTCATCTGGCTATGGCCTTGAGACAGCCCGCCATTTTCTCGTAAACGGGTGGAACGTCATCGCCACCATGCGGACACCGCGGGAGGACATACTGCCGCGCTCGGAGCGCCTGAGGATCCTGCCGCTGGACGTCACCAGCGAGGCCAGCATCTCGGCGACGGTCGAAGCCGCCGGTCCGATCGATGTTCTTGTCAACAATGCGGGCGTCGGCGTGGTCGGCGCCTTTGAAGCGACGACCATGTCGCACATCCGCAAGGTCTTCGAGACCAATACGCTTGGCGTGATGGCCATGGCGCAGGCCGTGATTCCGCAGATGCGCGAGCGCCGGTCCGGCGCGATCGTCAACGTGACCTCAAGCGTCACCCTCGCTGCAATGCCCCTGGCGGCCGCCTACACCGCCAGCAAGCAGGCCATCGAGGGCTTCACCGGATCGCTCGCGCACGAACTTGCCTATTTCGGTATCCGCGCAAAGCTGGTCGAGCCGGGATACGCGCCGACAACACGGTTTACGCAAAATACTTCGGTGCGCATCGAAGACATGATCCCGGAGGCCTATGCCGATTTCGCGGCCCCTATCTTCGCGGCCTTCGCCCAGCCCGCGCTGACCACCAAGGAAAGCGACGTTGCCGAGGCCATCTGGGCCGCTGTCCACGACACTTCGGGCAAACTCCGTTTTCCGGCAGGCCAGGATGCGGCCGCCCTGGCAAACGCTGGCTGAAGTCTCCCGGTGCCCGTGCGGGGTGCAACGATTTTCGCCCCGCCAATTCTACGTCGGTTCGGATTGGGCTATCATCTGATTCTGGCGTGGCCCACGCCTCCTCCCTCCACCGGGAAAGCATTCGTTCATGCGGGGCACTCTCATCACCGAACCGACTGTTCGAGCACCAGGCATAAGGAGGGGTTGCGGAAACTGCTCGCACCAGGAGGTTTTTGAGATGATTCTATCCGCGCCCGTCTACCATCTGAAGCGTCAAGCCAGGCTGTTGTCGCGCGAGGCAAAAATCCCGCTCCACCAGGCGCTTGACCGGATTGCCGCGCGAGAGGGATTTGCCAGTTGGAGCCTGCTTGCGGCGAAGCTGTCCGAGACGGCGCCCGCCAGCAGGTTGTTCGCGCAACTGACACCTGGTGATCTGGTTCTGGTCGGCGCGCGACCGGGCCATGGCAAGACGCTGATGAGCCTCGAACTGGCAGTCGAAGCGATGAAGTCGGGCCATCGCAGCGTGTTTTTCACGCTGGAATATACGCAACGCGATGTGCTGGAGCGGTTCCGCGCCATCGGCGTCGACCCGGCCCGTTTCGACCGGCTGTTCGAGTTCGACACTTCCGATGCCATCAGCGCCGGTTATATCGTGAGCGTGTTGGGGTCGGCGCCGCGCGGCACGCTGGCGGTCATCGATTATCTGCAGCTGCTCGATCAGAAACGAGAGAATCCCGGCCTGATGGACCAGGTCCGCACGCTGAAGGCTTTCGCGCGCGATAGCGGCGTGATCCTGGTCTTCATCTCGCAGATCGACCGGTCCTACGATCCCGCGAAGAAGCCGGTCCCGGATATCAGGGATGTTCGCCTGCCCAACCCGCTTGATCTGTCCCTGTTCGACAAGGCCTGCTTCCTGAACGAGGGCGAGATCCGCTTCCGGGCGGCTTGAGCGCTTCAGCGGCCAAGGCTATCCCTGCGTGACTGGGAGAGCATGGATCATGGTCGAGATCGTCAAACCGGCGCTTGAACATCTGCCGTCCTACAAGGCGGCGCTCGAGCGCGGCTGGTCGCCGGACAATGTCCGGCTCATGGAGGCAACGCGCGAGCAACTTGCCGCCATAGAGGATGATCCGGTGGCCTTTCTGGCCAGCCTCGATGATCCCGAAGCCAGGGGCGGCCCGATCACCTTGCCCGATGGCACGCAAGTGTCGCGCCTGCCGGGATTCCGCCGCTGGATCTGGGATGGCGAGGCGTCAGGCTCGATCGGCTTTCGCTGGCAGAAGGGGACGGCGATGCTGCCGTCGCATGTGCTTGGCCATATCGGCTATGCGGTGGTGCCCTGGAAGCAGCGGCGCGGCTACGCCACCGAAGCCTTGCGGCTGATGCTCGACGAGGCAAGGGCGGTCGGCCTTCCCTATGTCGAGATCACCGCCAAGCCGGGCAATCCGGCGTCACACAAGGTGATCCTGGCCAATGGCGGCAAGCTCGTCGAGCGCTTCTTCGAGGACGCCGCCTATGGCGGGGTGGAGAGCCTGCGGTTCCGGATCGATTTGTAGGCCGCCCCGTCGCCAGAGCGGTTCAGCGTTTCACGGAATCGCAGAACCGCTCTAACTATTTGTTTTGACGCAATTCCCAAGGGCAAGCGCTACGCGCTTGTCCCGGGAAAAACCGTTACACACTTTTCCTGGAATTGCTTTAGGCCTGAGCGCGCAGCCAGTCGGCCAGCGATGCGCGGTGCTTGCCGGCCCTGCCGGTGAAGGCCTCGGCCGACAGCATGGAGTTCAGTACGGACTCCTGGGTGGCTTCCGCCGCCGCCCGAAAAAGGAGGTCGATGCGCGCTTCGTTGAGCGCCAGCAGTGGTACAAGATCGCTGCCTTCATCGTGGTCGACCAGATTGCCGGTGCTGAAGGCAATGGCGATGTCGCCGCTGCCATGGCCCCAGAAGGAGCCAAGCGTGGCGATGCCGGCTCCGGCGCGGCGTGCCACTCTTTCGAGCTGGCGGTGTTCGAGCGGCACATCGGTTGCCAGCACGACCATGATCGAGCCGCGTTCGGCCTCGGCCAGCCGTCTGGGATCGGGCCGGCGCCCATCGGGAAGAATGAGGTCGCCCGGCCTGCCGAAATTCGAGAGCACGAGAACGCCAAGGTGATGTTCGTCGCCAAGCGCGATTCTCCTGGACGCCGAGCCGATGCCGCCCTTGAAGCCGAAGCAGCTCATTCCCGTTCCGGCGCCGACATTGCCCTGTTCGACCGCGCCTTCGTGAGCATCCGCCAGTGCGGCGAGGGCGTGTTCTTCGGTTACCGCCAGGGCCTGGATGTCGTTCAGCGGACCGTCATTGCATTCGCCGACCACCGGATTGACGGTTCCGGTGGTGCGTCCGATATCCGGATTCTGGCGGATGGCGTCGCGGATCAGCGCCGTGGCGCAGGTGCCGACCGAGAGCGTGTTGGTCAAGAGAACAGGCGTTTCGATGGTGCCGAGTTCCTGCACCTGCGTCAGGCCGACTGTCTTGCCGAAACCGTTGATGACATGGCTTGCCGCCGTCACCTTCTTGCGGAACAGATTTCCGCCATGCGGCAAGATCGCGGTCACGCCGGTGTTGATGTCGCCGCCGCGCAGCGTGCGGTGGCCGACGCGCACACCGGGCACGTCGGTGATCGCATTCAGCGCGCCCGGCGGCAAGGTGCCACAGGTCAAGCCGAAATCCCTGACAGTTCCGGTCATGCGTCAGATGTGCTCATCGGCGCAGAGCGCGTGGTCGGACAGCGCGCGGATGACGTAGCAGTCGCCGACCGTGTTGCCGTCGCAGCAAGAAGCGATACGCTCCAGCTCGGTTTCCAGCCGCTTCAGCTGGGCGATCTTTTCGCGCACGGAAACCAGCTGCTCCTGCGCGATCTTGTCGGCATGGCCGCAAGGCTGCTCGGGATGGCTGCTGAGCTCGATCAGCGAGCGGATGTCCTCGACGGCGAAGCCCAGGTCGCGGGCGTGGCGGATGAAGGCCAGCCGTTCCAGTTCCTGCCTGGAGTAGCGACGCTGGTTGCCTTCCGAGCGCTCGGGCGCCGCGACCAGGCCCATCTGCTCGTAATAGCGGATGGTCGGCACCTTGACCCCGGTGCGGCGGGAGAGATCACCGATCGAAAACATGTTTTTGCCTCTTGAAGCTCTAGTGACTAGAGCAATTACATTGGCTGACATCAAGGTTCAAGGCCCGACGCGCCAGGCCGATGAAAGAACAGACAGGTGATGTGATGACGGCTCCTCTAAAGCAGACACGGTTCAGGATCGGCGGCATGGATTGCGCCTCCTGCGCGGCCAAGATCGATACGGCGGTGCGCCGCCTCGACGGTGTGGCCGATGTCTCGGTTTCGGTGACCGGCGCCTCGATGACCGTCAGCCATGGCGGTCCGCTCAACGATGACAAGGTGCTGCAGCAGGTGGCGCGGCTGGGCTACGGCATCGTCAAGGCGGAGGCCCGGACCGGTGGGCCGGCGGCCAGGGTGCATGATCATGCCGCTCATGACCACGAAGGCCATGACCATGAAAGCCATGACCACGAAAGCCATGATCACGAAGGTCACGACCATGGCGGCGGCCAACAAATCACCAAGGAGGCCGCAGGGTCATCCCATCTCCACAGCCATGCAGAGCCTGGGCAGGCGTGGTGGCGCAGCCGTCGCGCGGCGCTGACGCTGGCCTGCGCGGCAGCGCTTCTGGCCGCCTATGGCATCGGTCATCTGTATCCCACGACCGAGCGCTGGGTCTTCCTGGCTGCCTTGCTGGTCGGTCTCGTTCCGATCGCGCGGCGTGCGCTGATGGCGGCACTGGCCGGCACGCCGTTCTCGATCGAGATGCTGATGACCATCGCCGCTGTTGGGGCCGTGATGATCGGTGCCACGGAAGAAGCGGCAGCTGTCGTGGTGCTGTTCCTGATCGGGGAGCTTCTCGAGGGTGTCGCCGCCGGCCGTGCGCGGGCCAGCATCCAGGGGCTGGCCGATCTGGTGCCGAAGACGGCGCTGGTCGAGCGGGAAGGCGGCACGGTTGAAGTTCCCGCCGAACAGCTTGCTGTCGGCGACGTCATCACGGTGCGGCCGGGCGACCGCATTCCGGCCGACGGCGAGATAACAGAGGGTTCGAGCGACATTGACGAGGCGCCGGTGACCGGCGAGAGCACGCCGAAGCGCAAGAGCGTTGGAGAGCCCGTCTTCGCCGGTACGATCAACAGCGATGGCGTGCTGAAGGTGCGGGTCACGGCGGCCGCTTCCGACAACACCATCGCCCGCGTCGTGCGGCTGGTGGAGGAGGCGCAGGAGGCCAAGGCGCCGACCGAGCGCTTCATCGATCGCTTCTCGCGCTATTACACGCCAGGAGTGCTGGCGGTCGGCGCGCTGGTGGCGCTGCTGCCGCCGCTCGTCGCCGGCGGCGACTGGAACGAATGGATCTACAAGGGACTGGCGATCCTTTTGATCGGCTGTCCCTGCGCGCTGGTCATCTCGACGCCGGCCGCGATCGCCGCGGGGCTGGCAACCGGCGCCCGGCGGGGCCTGCTGATGAAGGGCGGCGCGGTGCTGGAAGGGTTTCGCCGGATCACGGCGGTGGCCTTCGACAAGACCGGCACGCTGACCGCGGGCAAGCCTGTCGTGACCGACATCGTCGCCTATGGCCGCGACGAACGCAGCGTGCTGGCGCTGGCGGCGGCACTCGAGCAGGGCTCCAGCCATCCGCTGGCGGTGGCGATCCTGGACAGGGCAACGGCGGACAAGGCACCGGTGCCGCCGGCGCTGGCAGCAAAGGCGATCTCCGGCAAGGGGGTCGAGGGCAGCGTCGGCGGCGTCGCCGTCTTCCTCGGTTCGGGCCCGGCGGCGGGTGACCGCGCCGACATGACGCAAGCGCAGCGCCTTGCCATCGACAGCCTCAACGGCCAGGGCAAGACCGTGTCGGTGCTGGTGGCCGATGGCGTGGTGGCCGGGCTGATCGCCATGCGTGACGAGCCGCGGCCGGACGCGGCGGCGGGCATCGCGGCGCTGAAGGCCGAGGGCATCCGCGCGGTGATGCTGACCGGCGACAATCGTCGTACCGCTGAAGCCATCGCCGTCTCGCTCGGCATCGAGGCGCGGGCGGAATTGCTGCCGCAAGACAAGCAGCGCATCGTCGGCGAATTGCAGCGCGAAGGGCTGACAGTGGCCAAGGTCGGTGACGGCATCAATGACGCACCGGCGCTCGCCGCCGCCGACATCGGCATCGCCATGGGCGGCGGCACCGATGTGGCGCTGGAAACGGCGGATGCGGCGATCCTGCATGGCCGCGTCACGGACGTTGTCCGGATGGTGCGGCTGTCGCGTGCGGTGATGGCAAATATCGGCCAGAATATCACCGTGGCGCTGGGGCTGAAGGCAGTCTTCCTGGTCACGACCATCTTGGGCATCACCGGCCTCTGGCCGGCGATCCTGGCCGACACCGGCGCCACGGTGCTGGTCACCGCCAACGCCATGCGCCTCTTGCGCTGGCGCGGGTGAGGGTTTGTGGTGGGCTACTCGGCCGGGGCCGTGAGCGGCGGTGTGGCGTTGCTGCGCCCTTCCCAGACCTGGGAGACGACGGCCACGACCACTGCGACCAGCATCGCCAAAGCTCCGACCACCGGCAGGCTGCGGTAGCCGTAGCCGGCATTGAGCATGGCGGCGCCCAGCGACGCGGCAAGCGCGATGCCGACATTGAACCCGGACGGGATCAGCGAGGAGGCGAGGTTGGCGGCATCCGCCGTCCACGCCAGGATGCGGGTCTGGATCGGCGTGCCGATGGCGAAGTTGAGGCCGCCCCAGATGACGATCGCGATGACCATCGGCACGGGGTAGGGGCTGACGACGTAGATCACCGCCAACGTCACCGCCTGTAGGCCAAGCATCGTGATCAGCGACGGCATCAGCTTCCAGTCGGACAGCTTGCCGCCGAGGAAGACGCCGAGCGTGGCGCCGACGCCGTTGAGCAGCAACACCCACGGCACCAGGTTCTCGTCGAGTCCGGTGACCTCCAGCAAAGTCGGGGTGATATAGGTGAACAGGCAGAACTGGCCGAGCATCAGCATGAGCATCAGGATCAACGAGGTCCAGACCTGCTGGCGTGCGAGCACGCGGACCTCACGGGCAAGGCCGGCGGGCTTGGCCGATGAGCCGGTGGTGCGCGGCAACAGTGCGGCCATGGCAAGAGTTGCCGCCACGCCCAACCCGCACATCACCCAGAAGGTGGCGCGCCAGCCCCAGATGTTGCCGATCGCAGTGCCGGCCGGGACGCCGATGACGTTGGAGACGGTGAGGCCGGACAGGATGACCGCCACCGCCATGCCGCGTTTGTCTTCGGGAACGAGGCCGACAGCGACCACCATGGCGACGCCGAAATAGGCGCCGTGCGCAACCGCGACGGCAATGCGCAGAAGCAGCATGGAAGTGAAGTCTGGCGCCAGCGCGCAGGCCGCCTGGCCGATGGTGAAGGCGACGGCGAGGCCGAGCAGCAAGGTCTTGCGTGGCAAGGGCTTGGTCGCGAGCGTCAGCAGCGGGCCGCCAATGGCGATGCCGCAAGCATAGCCGGAAACGAGATAGCCAGCGGATGGGACCGAGACGCCAAGCCCTTGCGCCACTTGCGGCAGCACGCCGGCAATGACGAATTCGGTGGTGCCGAAAGCGAAAGCGGCGATGAACAGGGCGATAAGCGGAAGCGACATGGGGGAAGCCTTGGCTGGAACGGCCTCAAACCACGGATGGACCGCGGGAGCAATCCAGAAATTTTCGTCGCGACTTTAGGTTTTCTTGACCGGCAGCTTCAGGCTGTGGTCTTGCGGCCATAGGGGATCTTCAGCCACGCCCGCTCGTGGAAATAGTAGAGCAGGGACTTGGTGAAGACCTCGGTTATGCCGATGGCCGCGGCGAGCTTGACGCTTCCGGTCACGACCAGGGAAATGATCAGCGTATCGATGGTGCCGGTCATGCGCCAGGACAGCGCCTTGGCAAAACTGCGCGAATGGGTGTCCATCGATTCCTCCGAAAGCCTGGGCAGCCGATCCTTATCCTGACTGGCGGAAGCGGAGCAAAGGTATTTTGCCGTCAAGTGAGTACGGCAGCCGGTGGGGTGACTTCAGCTCGCCTTCAACCTTGACCCCGTCAGGAGGCCGCGCTCTTCGAGCACCGGGTAGGCCATCGACGCCAGCAGCGAGTTGATCTGCTTCAGGTCGCGAATGGTGTCGAGATGGATCGAACTGGTCTCGACGCTCTTGGCGGTGCCTTCGCGCAGCCGCAGGAAATGGCTGGCGCTGGTTTCCTTCTCGCGGTCGCGCAACTGGTCCTTTTCCAGCACCAGCTGGCGGGCGGTTTCGGGGTCGCGCGAGACCAGCACGTTGAAGGCAAGCCTTGCATTGGCCAGCACCGAGCTGTGGAAGGCGCACAATTCGCTCCAGCCTTCGTCGGTGAATTCCAGCCCGCGATCGAACTTCTTCTTCACATGCACCAGCATGTTGCGCACGATGATGTCGCCGACCTGCTCGAGCTTGACGCAGGCGCCGATCAACTCCTGGCAACGCAGCGCCTCGTCCTCGGTCAGCGGGTTCTTGGTGACCTTGGCGAGGTAGAGTTTTATGGCGGCATGCTTGCGGTCGACGCGGT
The DNA here is from genome assembly GCF_059420305.1 of Mesorhizobium sp. GW821-FHT04C10. Classification (NCBI taxonomy): domain Bacteria; kingdom Pseudomonadati; phylum Pseudomonadota; class Alphaproteobacteria; order Hyphomicrobiales; family Phyllobacteriaceae; genus Mesorhizobium; species Mesorhizobium sp. GW821-FHT04C10. The sequence continues at coordinate 2,704,358 of NZ_JBWKTL010000001.1, forward strand.
CGTCGAGGGCGGCCAGCGCCTTGATCTTGTCGGCGTCGGCGCTCTCATAGAGCTCGATGATGCGTTTCAGCATGATCTCGACCGTCTCGCAGACCCGCACCACCTCGCGCGTGGCGTTGGCCAGCGCCTGGCTCGGCACGTCGAGCGCGCTCTCGTTGAGCGCGGACAACTCGACGACGTCGAGCGAGGCCGTCGGCTCCGGCTTGGTGCCAAGCGCCACGATCTTCTCGGAAGCGCGGTAGACGAAACCGGCCAGCGGCAGGCCCGCCAACAGGATGATGACGTTGAACAGGATGTGGGCGTTGACGATCTGATCCGCGGCCGTCGCGCCGAGGAAGCCGACATGCGGCCGGAAGATCATGAACAGGATCAGCATGACCAGGGAGCCAAGCCCGCGCATCAGGAGATTGCCGATCGGCACGACGCGTACGGCGGGTCCGGCCGAGCGGGTCAGCATCGGCGCGATGATGGAAGAGCCGAGATTGACGCCGAGGATGAGCACGACGCCGAGTTCCGGGCTGATCAGGCCACGGCCGGCCAGCGTCGCCATCAGCAGAACCGCCGCGATGCTCGACTGGAACAGCCATGTGATCAGCGCCGCCAGCAGGTAGGCGGTGATGGAATCACTGGAGAAGTAATTGATGATGACCGGCATGAGCTGGCTGTTGCGCAGCGGCTCAGACGCCTGGCCGATCATTTCCAGCGACAGGATCAAAAGGCCGATGCCGACCAGGATGCGGCCGGTCTGGCGCCAGTCGCGCCGTTCGGTGGCCATGAACATCACCGTGCCGGTGATCAGGCAGAGCGGCACCAAGAGCGTGAGGTCGAAGGTCAGCAGCTTGACCACCAGCGCCGAGCCGATCTCGGCGCCACGCACGGCCAGTTGGCCGGCGGCACCCGAAACGATGCCGGAACCGGCGAACGAGCCCACCAGAAGCGTCACGGCGGTCGAGCTTTGCAGCGCGATCGCAAGGCCGGTGCCGGCCAGCACCGCCATGATTGGATTGCGCATGGTGGCGCGCAGACGATGGCGCAGCACATCACCATAAGCGCGTTCGACGCCAGTCTTGACCATGCGGGTGGCAAACAGCATTAGCGCGACCGCGCCGGCCAGATGCAGAAGGACGACGGAACCGCTCATTGCGGCGCCTGCATGCGGGCGGGGCGCGCGGTGCGGACGGCGCGGCGATCGGAAAGGAAAGCAAGGGTACGAATCATGGTCATGGCAGTCGTCATCTATAGCCGGAATATTTTAGCCGGATAATAAAATCTTGTCGATTTCAAGGGGCCGCCGCAGGGCGACAGGCCGTGTCGGGAAATGGACGGGTGCGCAAATGGTTGCATCGCCGGGTCGCGGCGGGGCGGGGCGGCGGCCGGTTGGCCATGCTTGTGGCCGCTGTCTTTGCGATCATGTTCAAATATTCGAAATAAGCGGAGGATTTCATTACACAATTGTAATGCTGCCGTTCAGTTTCAGTTCATCCCTTGGTCGCTATTCCTCGGGCATCGACAACCAAGGAGACTTCTCATGAAACGCATAGTCCTTTCCGCTCTCGCTGTCGCGATGCTGGCCGCCACCTCCATGACCGGTCAGGCCGCGCCGATGAATGCGCCGGTCGCGCCGCAGTCGAATTACACCAAGGTCGACTGGCAGAAGCCGGGCCACCACAACGACGTGAGGAAGCGCGTCTACAAGAAGAAGGTCGTCGTGAAGCGCAACAACTGGCGCAACGGCCAGAAATATTCCGGCTGGAGGCAGCACCAGCCGATCCGCGACTATGGCCGCTACGGCCTGCATCGTCCCGGCCGCGGCCAGGAATGGATCCGCGTCGGCAACGACTACGTGCTGGTCGGCATCCTCTCCGGCGTCATCTTCGGCGCGCTTGCCGCGCAGTAAGGTTCGATCGCTGGATTGAGCTGGGAAGGGCGGTCCGCAAAGGCCGCCTTTCTTTTTTCCGTTTGCATCCAGCCTTTTGCACGATGAAGTCGGCTTGCCTCAAATATCGCAATATGCGATATTCTGGGAGTGAAGCGGGTTATCCTTCTCCCTCTGGCTGCCAAGGCACTGCGAAAGCATCGGGCGGACGCGGAGAGAATCCTGTCGAAGATAGAGGCATACGCCGATGACCCGAGCAGCCTTGCCAATATGGTCAAGGCCTTGCAAGGGTCGACTGCCCTGCGTTTGAGGGTCGGCGACTATCGGGTGGTGTTCGAGGAGACGGATCAGGAGATCATCGTCACCAAGATCGGACCGCGCGGATCGGTCTATGATTGAAGGAATGCAGAGATGAACAACATTGCCTATGTCACGACCCCGGGCGGCGAGGAACTGGCTATCCTGCCGCGCAGCGAACTGGACGCTTTGCGTGAATCACTGGAGCATGCGCAGGCGCTTGGTGGGTTTCGTGCGGGTCAGCTTCCTGGCCTTGCGCCGGATGAGGCACGCGATCTTGTGGTCGCAACCTCTCCACTCGCCTTCTGGCGCAGATATCGCAAGCAGACCCAGGCCGTGCTTGCCGCCTCCGTTGGCGTGACCCAGAACTATCTCTCGGAAATCGAGAATGGAAAGCGCGGCGGGGACGTCGCGCTTTGGCTGCGGCTGGCTCGTGCTCTCGAACTGCCGGTCGAGAGTCTGGTCGACGAAGGCGATTGATCGACGGAATCTCTGCTCCGCCGCCTTTTGCCCTGTGGAAACCGGGTATGGCCCGTATTGGGGGTCGTCGGATTTCGCTGGTATGCTTATATGGTGGGGAAACGAGTTCCCTCAATGCGCTTTCCGCCCGCCTTTCTCGACGAGATCCGCGACCGCGTGCCGATTTCATCTGTTGTCGGCCAGCGCGTCGCGTGGGATCGCAAGAAGACCAATACGTCGCGCGGCGACTATTGGGCCTGTTGTCCGTTCCATGGCGAGAAGAGCCCGTCCTTCCACTGCGAGGACAAGAAGGGCCGCTACCATTGCTTCGGGTGCTCGGTCTCGGGCGACCATTTCAAATTCCTCACCGAACTCGACGGAATGAGCTTTCCCGAAGCGGTCGAGAAGATCGCCGACATGGCAGGCGTCCCGATGCCAGTCCGCGACGTCCAGGAGGAACGGCGCGAGAAGGAACGCGCCAGCCTGACCGACGTCATGGAAATGGCGACCGCCTTCTTCCAGGAACGGCTGCAGGGACCCGAGGGCGCCAAGGCCCGCGCGTATCTGCGCGACCGCGGGCTGACGCCGGCGACGCAGCATTCGTTCCGGCTCGGCTTCGCGCCCGACAGCCGCAATGCCTTGAAAGAGCATCTCGCGGCAAAGGGCGTGCCGAAAGCCGATATCGAGGCCTGCGGGCTGGTGCGCCATGGCGACGACATTCCGGTCTCCTATGACTGGTTCCGCGATCGCATCATGTTTCCGATCCCGGATTCGCGCGGCAAGATCATCGCCTTTGGCGGCCGGGCGCTGGCCCCCGATGCGCTGGCCAAATACATGAATTCTCCCGACACGGAGCTCTTCCACAAGGGCAATGTGCTCTACAATTTCGCCCGTGCCCGCAAGGCTCTGGCCAAGGGCGGCACGGTGATTGCCGTCGAAGGCTACATGGACGTGATCGCGCTAGCGCAGGCCGGTTTCGAGAATGTCGTGGCGCCGCTCGGCACCGCGCTCACCGAGAACCAGCTCGAGCTGTTGTGGCGCATGGCGCCGGAGCCGATGCTGTGCTTCGACGGCGACAAGGCCGGGCTGAAGGCGGCGTGGCGTGCCGCGGATCTGGCATTGCCCTCGGTGCAGGCCGGGCGCTCGGCGCGCTTCGCACTGCTGCCGGAAGGCAAGGATCCCGACGACCTCGTCAAGGCCGAGGGGCCGGACGCTTTCCGCGCGGTGCTTGCCGATGCGCGGCCGCTGGTCGACCTGTTGTGGATGCGCGAGACAGCTGGCGGCGTCTTCGACACGCCGGAACGGCGGGCGGAACTGGGAAAGACGCTGCGGGAGTTGACCAGCCGCATCCGCGACGAAAGCACGCGCTATCACTACCAGCAGGAAATGCGTGAGCGGGAAAAGAGCTTTTTCGGCTCACAGCGCGATGTCCGGCAAGGGCGCCAGGAGTGGAAACCGGGGCAGGGCAAGGCAGCCGCACCCGGCGGACAATTCGCCAAGCCTGGCGGCGGCCGCATGGCGATCACCGAAAGCCTCGGCCAGTCGGCGCTGGTCAAGCGCGGCAGCGAGGGCATGTCGGTGCGCGAGGCGACGATCATCGTGGCGCTGGTCAACCATCCGGCGCTGATCGACGAGAATTTCGCGCATGTCGAGTTTCTCGACCTCGCCAATTCCGAGCTGCAGCGGCTGCATGCCGCCATCCTCGACGCGATGGCGCATGACATGGCCAATGACCGCCATGCCGTGGTGACGACGATCGAGCGTGCCGGCTGCGCGGAGATCTGGGAGCGCGCCGTCGGCCTGATCCGGCGGGCGCGGCAATGGCCGGCGCTGGAGACGGCTGCACTCGACGATGCCCGCGATGCTCTGAACCAGGCCCTGCACTTGCAGCGCAGCGCGCGCACCTTACATAAGGAACTGAAACAGGCGGAAGCGGCTCTCGAAGCGGATCCTTCGGACGAAAACTTCCGCCATCTGATCGAAATTCAGGCGCAATTTCAGGATGTACAGGCGACGGAAGCGCTGATCGAAGGATTTGGCGTTTCGTCGGGCAGGGCCGGGCGAGCCTAAGTGCAGCTGAGTACAGGAATGAGAGCGTGGCCGGGCTTCCCCAAGGGGCAGGGCGCGCTAAGTCGGGTAATTGATTCGCTTTTTTCATGCGAATCATGCCAGAGGCGCTTGACCTTCCGACAGAATGGCGGAATCAGGACGATTCGAAACGTTAACCCGCACCCGCGCCGACGGGAAATGAGCGATGTGAGGTACTGGTCACTGGACAGGCAGGCCGCCTGCCACAGATATCAGGGTTAATCTGGACTTAATGCATGTCGCCCAAGAGTGGTCACCCAAGAATGGAACCGGTTTTGGGGTGACGGCATGCACCAAACAAAAGAGATGATGCGGTTAGTGGCCCGGTGAGGCGCGTTTCAAAAAACGAGCGTATCCGATTTGACTGGTCCGACAGCTTACGCGGCCCCAAAGTTTGGCCGCTAGGAGAAGATAAAAATTATGGCGACTAAGGAAAAGGAAGAGGTCGAGACCGAACGCGAAGGCGCCACCGATGGCCCTCTGCTCGACCTTTCCGATGATGCTGTCAAGAAGATGATCAAGGCCGCCAAGAAGCGCGGCTATGTCACGATGGACGAGCTGAATTCGGTGCTGCCTTCCGAGGAAGTGACCTCCGAGCAGATCGAGGACACGATGGCAATGCTGTCCGACATGGGCATCAATGTCGTCGAGGATGACGAGCAGGGCGAAGAGGCCGAGGCCGGCGACACCGCGGCGGACGCCGAGGAAGACGCCAACGAACTGGCCGAACAGACCGGTACGGCGGTCGCCGCCACCACCACCAAGAAAGAGCCGACCGACCGCACCGACGATCCCGTGCGCATGTATCTGCGCGAGATGGGCTCGGTCGAGCTGCTGTCGCGCGAAGGCGAAATCGCCATCGCCAAGCGAATCGAGGCCGGCCGCGAGACGATGATCGCGGGCCTGTGCGAGAGCCCGCTGACCTTCCAGGCCATCATCATCTGGCGCGACGAACTCAACGAATCCAAGATCCTGCTGCGCGAGATCATCGATCTCGAAGCCACCTATGCCGGCCCCGAAGCCAAGCAGGCGCCGGTGGTCGAGCGCATCGAGGAAGCGCCCAAGGCCGAGGAAAAGCCGCGTCGCGGGCGCGACGATGAGGACGACATCACCAATGTCGGCGCCGATACGCGCGGCATCGGGGACGACGACGAGGAAGACGAGGACGAGGCCAGCCTGTCGCTGGCGGCGATGGAAGCCGAACTGCGTCCGCAGGTGATGGAGACGCTCGACGTCATCGCCGACACCTACAAGAAGCTGCGCAAGCTGCAGGACCAGCAGGTCGAGAACCGTCTGGCCGCAGCCGGCACGCTGTCGCCCAGCCAGGACCGCCGGCTGAAGGAGCTGAAGGACCAGCTGATCAAGGCGGTGAAGTCGCTGTCGCTCAACACCGCGCGCATCGAGGCGCTGGTCGAGCAGCTCTACGACATCAACAAGCGCCTGGTGCAGAACGAGGGCAAGCTGTTGCGGCTGGCCGAAAGCTACGGCGTGCGGCGCGAGGAGTTCCTGAAGGAATATCAAGGCTCGGAGCTCGACCCGAACTGGACGCGCTCGATCGCCAACCTGACCTCGCGTGGCTGGAAGGAATTCACCAAGAACGAGAAGGATGCGATCAAGGACCTGCGCGCCGAGATCCAGCACCTGGCCACCGAAACGGCGATCTCGATCCTGGAATTCCGCAAGATCGTTAACCAGGTGCAGAAGGGCGAGCGCGAAGCCGCGATCGCCAAGAAGGAAATGGTCGAGGCCAATCTGCGCCTCGTCATCTCCATCGCCAAGAAATACACCAATCGCGGCCTGCAGTTCCTCGACCTGATCCAGGAAGGCAATATCGGCCTGATGAAGGCGGTCGATAAGTTCGAATACCGCCGCGGTTACAAGTTCTCGACCTACGCGACATGGTGGATCCGGCAGGCGATCACGCGTTCGATCGCCGACCAGGCCCGCACCATCCGCATCCCGGTGCATATGATCGAGACGATCAACAAGATCGTGCGGACCTCGCGCCAGATGCTGCACGAGATCGGCCGCGAGCCGACGCCGGAAGAACTGGCCGAAAAGCTCGCCATGCCGCTCGAAAAAGTGCGCAAGGTCTTGAAGATCGCCAAGGAGCCGATCTCGCTCGAAACGCCGGTCGGCGACGAGGAGGATTCGCATCTGGGCGATTTCATCGAGGACAAGATGGCGATCCTGCCGATCGACGCGGCGATCCAGGCCAATCTGCGCGAGACCACCACGCGCGTTCTGGCCTCGCTGACGCCGCGCGAGGAGCGTGTCCTGCGCATGCGCTTCGGCATCGGCATGAACACCGACCACACGCTGGAAGAAGTCGGCCAGCAGTTCTCGGTCACCCGCGAGCGTATCCGCCAGATCGAAGCCAAGGCGCTGCGCAAGCTCAAGCACCCGAGCCGGAGCCGCAAGCTGCGCAGCTTCCTCGATAGCTGAGTTTTATCCGCCGCGAAGAATTGAGGGCGCCGATTGGCGCCCTTTTTCGTTTTCAGGCATCAACGGAAAGCCGTTTTCAGACTTTTGTGGGAATTGCTCTACAACGGCACGTTCAGCCGCGTCCCCTTGACGATGATGCCGCCCCGGTCGCCGATCTCGATCGAGCCGTAACGCTGCCTGAAACATTCGGGCAGCGGGCGGTCGCCGGGAACCGATAGCCACAGGCGCAGCATGTGGCGCCGCTTCTCCGGGGCCGGCCAATCGCGAAACCCCATGCGGTCGTGAAGCAGCGAATGATTGTAGACGAACTGCATGTCGCCGGGCCGGAGTCGCATCGACAGGTTCAGCTTCGGATCGTTGGCAAGGCTGTCGAAGAGATCCAGCGCTTCGACATGGGCGGCGCTCAGCCGCATGGCATCCGGGAAGCGCTGCGCGCTGTCGATGTACTGGCGCTGGTAGATGCCGGTCAGCAGTCCCGCATGCCAGTTGAGGACCGGGATTTCGAAGTAGGGTTTTTCGCCTTCCGGGATCTCGCCGCGCCGGTCGGTGGCGATCGGATCGAACAGCAGTCGGACCAGATCGGGTCGGCTTTTGCGCATCTCATTGTAGATCGTCACCGTGCTGACCAGCAGGGATTCGCCGCCCTGCATGGCATCGCGCAGGCAGAGCAGGCCGACGACATCTGGTAGATGCGTGTCGTGGTGTCCCTGGCGTCGGCGCCGATGTCGCGGACATGGCCGAGAATATGGCCCTGGGCATTCTGGGACCGTGCGCTTCCCAGATGCGCGCCAACGCCGCAGAAGATGGTTGCCGCCATTTCAGCGGAATATCTCTCGACCGGGAGGCCGCGCAGCACCTCGAACCCGATGCCGGCGATCAGTTTTCCGCGTAGGGCGGCAAGATGGCCGGCAAGCCGAGGCAAGGGGAAATCGGCCGTGGCCAGGCCGCCTATATCGTGCGAGCCGGCGAGAAAGCTGGTTGCCGCCAACTCCAGTTCGGCGACGTCGCGAGCGTCCAGTTCGACCAGCCAACGGTCGGGATGCTTCGCCATGTCCTCGCCGGTCCATGCGGAGGGAATTTCGATCGATGCGGGCGGCAGGTCTGTTGTCTCGCGCATGAAGCCCTCGGGCGGCTGATCGGTCTTGTACATCGGTCTTGGACATCAGCCTGGGATTTCCACCATGGCCACGAAGGAGATTGCAGCAATCAGGCGGGTTTTTAAACCGGCTTTCCCTGGTCGCCGCCGAGTGTCACTTCCAGCCCGCAAATGATGGCGTGGATGCGTCCTTGCAGGACGTTCGCCGCAGGAGGATAATTTCACGTCGGATGCATTTTCTGGGCGACAACCCGGATGCCCGCCCCGGCGAAGCCGCCGTGCTCCGTGGCCCCGGAGGGAGGTGAGCCATGACAAGCTACATCGTGCTGATGAACTGGACGGAGCAGGGCGCCAGAAACGTGCGCGATTCACCCAAACGGCTCGACGCCGCCAGGAAGCAGTTGGGAGATATGGGCGGCTCGTTCAAGTCGTTCTATCTGACCATGGGCGAATACGACATGGTGGCCGTGGTCGAAGCCCCCGACGACGCGGTGCTGGCGCGTTTCTCGCTGATGCTGGCGGCGAGCGGTAATATCCGGACGCGAACGCTCAAGGCCTTCCCCGAATTCGCCTATCGCGAGATCATCACTTCGCTCGGATAGTGTTTGCGGACAACCGGATCAGGTGCCGCCTTGATGGCATCTGATCCGGCGCGCGTTCCGACATATTTGACAGTTGCCTCGGGACAGGATGCCTCGCCGTGGTAGATATGCGGCCAGGAGGGATCGCGATGAACAATTTTTCGATACTGGCCGGTGCTCTTGCCTTGATATCGCTGATGCCGATCGACGTCGGCGCCGCCGCGACAAAACCTGTCGGCATGGCCAATCCCGCCTCGGTCCATTGCGGCGAGATTGGCGGCCGCCTGACGATCAGGAAAGACAAGGCCGGCAACGAATATGGCTTCTGCCGCTTGCCTAATGGGCGCCTGTGCGAGGAATGGGCGCTGTTTCGCGACAATAAATGCATCGGCCCAAAGGCCGCGATGCGCCGCAAATAACAGCCACGTCGCCGCCTGGATACAAGGATAGGACCATGTCAGAGCCGCACTCGCATTCCCATCTGTGGCCCGGCGTGCCGCTTGCCCTGTTTTCGGCTGCATTGTTTGGCGCCACGCCGCCCCTTTCCAAGCTGCTGCTCAACAGCGTCAGCCCCTTCATGCTGGCTGGCCTGCTCTATCTCGGCGCCGGCATCGGCCTTGCTCTCTATCGCCTGCTTCGCGGCAAACAGGCCGCGGCCGGCGAAGCGCAGCTGGCCGCCAGGGATTTCCCCTGGCTGGCGCTGGCGATCGGCATGGGCGGCATCCTCGCGCCGGTGCTGTTGATGTTCGGCCTCAGCCTCAACACGGCATCCAGTTCAGCGCTGCTGCTCAACCTGGAAGGGCTGGCGACGATGGCGATCGCCTGGCTCGTCTATCGCGAGAATGTCGACCGGCGGCTGCTTGTTGGCGCCTTCGCCATCCTGGCGGGGGCGGTACTGTTGTCATGGCAGGGCGAGGGTGTCGCCTTCAATCTCGGTGCGCTGCTCGTCGCCGGGGCCTGCCTGGCATGGGGACTGGACAACAATTTCACCCGCAAGATCTCGGCGACCGACCCGGTGGTGATCGCCATGCTGAAAGGGCTGGTGGCGGGCGCGGCCAATGTCGGGTTGGCGCTTGCTGCCGGAGCGTCGTTTCCCGCGGTATCCATTGTCGTTGCCACGGCCGCCGTCGGCTTCCTTGGCATCGGCGTCAGCCTTGTGATGTTCATCCTGGCGTTGCGCCATCTTGGTACCGCGCGGACAGGCGCCTATTACTCGCTGGCTCCGTTCATCGGTGCGCTGCTGGCCATCGTCATGCTGGGCGATGCCGTCACCTTCAAGCTGGCGTTGGCCGGCCTTCTGATGGGCATCGGCCTGTGGCTGCATCTGTCGGAGCGCCACGACCATGAGCATGACCACGAGGCGCTGGACCATGAGCACAGCCATGTGCATGACGAACACCACCAGCACGATCATGACGGGCCGGTGAGCGAGCCGCATTCGCACTGGCACCGGCATGCGCCGATGCGCCACCGCCATCCGCATTATCCGGACCTGCACCACAGGCACGGCCACGGCTGAGCATGCCAAGATCATGCTCAAGCAAACCCCAAGGCCTGACCTGACCGTTTGGTACAACACGCGGTGCCCCGTCTGCGATGCCGGCATTACCAGGCAGAAGCGGCGGCTGATCGAGGCGGTCAGGGCCGGGCGGATCGAATTTCGCGACATCAATCTGGAGCCGGCGGCCCTGGCCGGACAAGGCGCCTCGCTGGAGGACATCCGCCGGCGGCTGCACGCCACCGATGCGGATGGCCGCTTGCTGGTCGGCGCCGATGTCGCCATCGCCGTGTGGCAGATAACAACGGGCGAGGGCTGGCTGGCCACGCTTTTCGGCAACCGGTTGACCTTGCCGCTGACGCGCCTTGCCTATGACCGGTTCGCTGATCTGCTCTACGCCTGGAACCGCCGCAAGGGCCGCTGGTAGCACGCGGTGATGCGCACGGGGCCGGAGGGTGTCTCCGGACCCCGAACCTTTGTCCGCCGGCCTTATCGGCCAGCCGGTTCGCATAGCGCGCCGACGATGCGGCGCACTATGGGAAGCACCAGCAGCAACGTCGGAAACGCCACCAGCCAGGACAGGCCCCAGGCGGTCATCCAGATGGATGGCAGGCTGGGGTGGAGACCGAGGCTCTTCAGCGTCGAGATGAACGAGACGATGAAGGTCATCAACAGCGACAGCACCAAGGGGCTGAGGATCGCGGCATAGCGCGCAGGCAGCTTCCTGCGCTGATGTCTTGCAGTCATTTTGGGAGTTTCCCTGAAGTGTCCGGTCGTTCGCATGTGGCATCCATTCGCCGGTCTCGGCGTCACTGCCCGGAAGGACCGGGGTTGGATGCGTTGCTTGACGTCAGACGCTTACGGAGCGGTCATCGACCCTCGAAGCGCCTTCTATCCGCGCGTTCCGGCGAAAGCAAGCCTCTGGCATGGCGTCCAGATACATCGTAAGATATATCTTGACTCGACGGGGGCGCGCGCCTAATTAAGATATATCGTAAGATAGAACTCAAGGAGCAATCAATGCACAAGGATAATCATTTCGGACGCGGCCATTTCGGCGAACGCATGTTCATGCACATGGCCGGCAAGTTCGGTGGCAGAGGGGGTGGCGGCTTTGGCCCGTTCGGGCACGGCGGTCGCGGTGGCGGCCGCGGCGGGCCGGGGGACATGTTCCGCGCCGGGCGGATGCTGGCCGACGGCGACCTCAAGCTGATCACGTTGTCGCTGCTGGCCGAGGCGCCGCGCCACGGCTACGACATCATCAAGGCGCTGGAGGAGCGCACCAGCGGCATCTACAGCCCGAGCCCTGGCGTGGTCTACCCGACGCTGACCTTCCTGGAAGAGGCCGGCTATGCCGTCTCGTCGAGCGAAGGCAACAAGAAGGTGTTCTCCATCACCGAGGCCGGGCAGGCGCATCTCGCCGATAACCGCGAGATGATCGATGGCGTCCTCGACCACCTCGAACGCTTCGGCCGCAAGATGGCCAAGGCGCGCGACTGGTTCGGCTGGAACGACGATGGCGAGGACCGTCGCGGTGGCCGTGGCGGCCGTGGCGAGCGTTCGGAAACGCGTGACGAATTCCGCGCCATCCGCCACCGTCTGCGCGCTGCGCTCGGCGACATCGTCGATGCCCCGGCTGAAAAGCAGGCCGAGGCGATCGCCATCCTCGAAGCCGCGGCGGAAGCGCTGGAAGCGCTGACGCACCGCTGATCTCGTCGCGTAGAATGCACAAAAAAGCCCGGGGCGACCCGGGCTTTTCTGCGCCAGGGCAGGCCGGCATCATTCCTTGCCGACATACTCGCTGATCAGCTTTTCGTTGCGGGCCTTCTCGATCTTGGCGGTCATCTCGGCCGACAGGCGCTCGTCGGTGCGGTACTTGACCAGGTTCACCAAACTGCCGGTCAAGAGCAGGATGCCCATGGCCCAGTAGCCCTTGGTCGACTGGTCTACCGGCGCCAGCCACAGCGACAGGCCGAGCATGAAATAGGCGGCACCGACCGCAGCGGTGTTGAACATGATGTAGGTCTGATTGGCGTTCATGGGTGTTCTCCGTTGGTTTGATGGATTTGATGGAAGTCAGGTCTGCAAGGCGGTTTTCAGTTGATGGTCTTCAGGCGCTCGAGCACGTCCTTGGCGCGTACCTTCACCGCCGCGCCGTGCCCGGCGTCGGCAAGGCGGTCGCGGATTGCTTCGTGACGCAGCTCGCCGTCGATCTCGTCGAGAATGCCGGCCTCCTCGAATGGGTCGCCGGCTCCCTTGATGCGGGCCAAAAGCTCCTCGGCGTCGTTGAGACTCGCCGAATGGCCGATCGACCTGACGAGGCGTGACTGCGCCTTGCGCTCGGCATCGATGGCCCGGGCCGAGATCATGCCCTGGTTGAGGTCGATGATGCGGCGATGCGCCCGCTCCACCGAAACGCGCATCCGCAACGTCTTTTCGCCAAGGCCCTGCACGGTGGCGCGGCGGACCTCGCGTTCATTCTCCAACTCGGCGACAGCCGCGGCACCACTTTCGGCAAGTCCGCCATTGCCGGCGGCCAATGCGCTGATCGTGCGGGTTTCCAGATCGGCATGGCGGCGGTCGAGCTGGTCGAGACCGGCCTGCTCGGCACGGTGGCGCACGATCAGCGTGGCAAGCGTCTGCTTGGCGGCGGCAAGGCCCGCCTCGGCGTCGCGGATGCGCTGCGCCAGAAGGTCGATGGCGAAGCGATCCTTCAGGCCGTCCTCGGCCCGCGCGCTGGCGCCGTCGAGCAATGTTCTGATCAGGCTAAGCATGGTTCTTCTCCCTTCGAATTGTTGCGTGAACAATGTTCACGAAGCCAACATAACAGGAAATGAACGTTGTTCAAGAGGTTTTTGAACGCTGTTCACGAAACCATACATATGGTAAACAGAGGCAAATCGCGGTTCGAACCAGCGTGCCGCGCAAGGCATTCGCATCCACAAGGACTGATATGGCACTGGACAAGGAAGAGACGGGCGAGCGGGTGCTGGCGATTGCCGAAGTGCTACTCAACGAGGGCGGCATGGACAATCTGAAGGCGAGGACCATCGCCGAGCAGGCGGGCATCTCGGTCGGCTCGGTCTACAATCTGTTTTCCGATCTCGACGGGGTGCACCGCGCCGTCAACATGCGGCTGCTCGACCGGCTGGGTGCGGCAGGGGCGGCGGCGATGGTCGATCTCAGCCAGCGCGGCATCACCGATGTGCGCCAGCGCCTGCTGGCGCTGGCCGGCGCCTATGTGCGCTTCGTCGAGGCGCATCCGGGCAGCTGGCCCGCATTGCTTGCCTTCAACAGGCGGCGCCCGACACTGGCCGAACCGGATGCCTACGAGGCGCGGCTCGACCAGTTGTTCGAGATCATTGCCGGCGTGCTCGCCGGCGGCGATTTCGACCTCGACGCCGACACGCGCCGGATCGCCGCGCGCACCTTGTGGTCAAGCGTGCATGGCATCGTCACCAGCGGCTATGCGGCGAGATCCGTTCGCCGGCAGGCTGACGAGATCGACCAGCAGATCGAGCTCCTGGTCGCCGTCTTCATCAGGGGGCTGGAACGTGGCGGCACATTCGCGCATGCTGGGACAACAGCGTCGTGAATCGCGAACAGACCGTGGTTTGCAGGACGAACAAGGAGATTTGAGCAATGTCTTTTCTGAAGCGTCTTTTCGGTGGTGGCGGCGGCGGTGAGACGGCCGAGCCCAAAAGTGCGGCGCCAGCCAAGCAGGTCGAGCACAAGGGTTTCCTGATCAGCGCCACGCCCTACAAGACCGACGGCCAGTACCAGACCTGCGGTGTCGTTTCCAAGGAGGTCGACGGCGTAATGAAAGAGCACAAATTCATTCGCGCCGACCGTTTCGCCGGGCTCGACGACGCCGTCGACATTTCGATCAAGAAGGGCATCCAACTGGTGGATGAACAGGGCGATCGGATCTTCGGTTAGGCGGACTGGTCGAGGCGACCGCCCGCATTGCACCAGAGGCCGCCAATGCTGGCGCGGCCAAGCTTAGCCAGAGGCTTGCTCGCGGAGCAAACTCTGTAACGCCTTGCCCGTTCAAACCGCACCCGAATGCCGGGCATTGCCGGAGGCCAGACAGCCGTCGAAACGCGAGGCAATCGACCAGGCCATGAGAGGCCCATCCTTGCCGGGGGTCAAGATTTCAGCTCGATTGTGCCTATGTCGCGAAGCGGGAACGCGCGATGGGTGGAAATGGCGACGATCCGGTCGCTCAGGTGGCCGAGCAGCCGCTCCAGGATGCGCTCGCCCTGCTCGTCGTCGAGATGTTCCGTCGGCTCGTCGAGCAGCACCAGCGGCATGGCGGACAGCCAGGCGCGCGCGAGGTTGATGCGCTGCACCTCGCCGAGCGAAAACCGGTCCTGCCTGATCCAGGCATCCAGCCCGCCGGCTTCACGGATTCGGCTGTCCATCTCGACGGCTTCCAGCGCACGCCACAGGGCCGCGTCCGGCGCGTCGCCGACGAAGAGGTTGGCGCGCACGGTGTCCTCGAGGATGACCGCATCATGCAACACCAGTGCCGAGAGCGCCCGCCGCTCGCCTGCCGACAGGATGCGGTCGCCGGCGGCAAATCCATCCTCTGCGATCCAGCCGGCAACCTGCTTGAGCAGGCTGGTCTTGCCCGAGCCGCTGGCGCCAACGAGCACCGTCGGCCGACCTCTTTCGAGCGTGAGTGCGACCGGCGCCCCAATGGGCCGGCCGTCCGGCGCGCGGCGCTGCAGGGCGCCGTGGCGCAGTTGGCGCGGTTCGTCCGGCATGTGCGCTTGCCTGTCCGCCGAAGCGACCTCGGTCCACTTGCCGATCTCGGCCCGGGCGGCATTGCGGCGAAGCACGGCCACCAGCATGCGCGACGCGCCGTTCAGCGCTTCGCCCAGCGCCAGCCACGAGAACGCGAGCAGCATCGGCAGGAGAAGCTCCGTGCCCTGCCGTCCGGCATACCAGGCGGCGGCCATCACGCTGATGCCGGCAAGCGGTCCGAGGGCGGCGCCGAGCGTGTCAAGCCCGGCCTGCAGGCGGCGAAGCGCAAGCATCTCGCCGTCCGCGCGGGAAAGCGCGGCAAGCGCTTCGCCACACTCATGGCGCCAGGCACCCTCGGCCTTGAGCGGAACGGCTGACGCCATGGCGGTGCCAAGCCTGCCTGCGCCCCCGCGACGCATCGACCTGGCGCGCTCCCAAGCCATGGCGCCAGCCTTGGCCACCCGGTTCCCCGCGAACAGGATGGCGAGCAGCAGAAGCATGATCGGTAGAAGGGAGAGCGGTGCGAGCATCGCCGAACCCGCGATGAGGACGGCGAGGCCGCAGGCCAGCGTCAGCGCCGGCAGTCCGGCACGCAGCCGGGCGTAGTCGAGGTCCTCGACATCGTCGAGATAGTCGGCCAGCCTTGCGTCATCGCCGAGCTGCCACCCGGCCCGGCGTACGGCAGGCGCCGCCGCCATCGCGGCGAACAGTTCGACGCGATGCGCGACCTGGTCCGCAAGTGCTGCCTTGTGGCCGGCCAGCCGCTCGCCATAGCGGGCGGCCGTGCGGCCCACCGCGAACAGCCTGACCAGTGCGGCCGGTATGTGGAAGTTGAAGGTGAAGGCGGTGGCGGAAAGGCCGGCGATCGCCACCGATCCCAACAGCCAGGCGGAAACACCGCCGAGCAATACGCCGCAGCAGAGTGCCGAGAACGCAAAGCCCGTCGCCAGCCGCCACGACTTCCGGCTCGAGGAGTGAAGGAGAGTGTTCATGCCGCCACCTCGATGGCATCGTTGGGAGTGAGATCGACCGTCATGTCCGCGGCGGCGGCGAGATCGCGGTCATGGGTGGCCACGACGACCAGCCGCGACCGCGAGATCGCAAGCAGCATGCGTCGCACCGCTTCGGCCGTCTGGCGGTCGAGCTTTGCCGTGGGTTCATCGGCAAGCACGGTCCGGCCGGAAAGCTGCGCGCGGGCGACCGCGATGCGCAGCCGTTGCCCACCGGAAAGGTTGGCTCCGCCCCGGTCCAGCCTGGCTTCGAGGCCGCCCGGCAACAGCGCGTCGTCGAGCAGGCCGATCGCGCCGGCGGCTGCCTCGAGATTGTCCCCGGCAGGCGCGGCGATACTCCATGAAAGGGCTTCGGCAAGCGTTCCTTCGGGCACGCAGCTGTCGGTGGAAACCCAGGCGATTTCCCGGCCGGCGAGTGCATCGGCGTCGAGCGATCCGCCTGGCTCGAGCCCGGCCAGTCGGCGCAGCAATGTCGACTTGCCCGATCCGCTCGGGCCGACAACGGCGACGAGGCCCTGTTCCGGCAACGCCAGGGACAGGCGGTCGAGAATCGGCAAGGTCCTTGCCGCGACCGGCTCGGCACCGAGCAGCCGGTCAAGTGCGGCCGCCGCGGCGAGGCCTTCCGCCTTGGCGTGATATTGTTCCGAAAAGCGCCGGAAGGGTGCGAAATATTCCGGCGCGATCATCAGGATGAACAGGCTCTGCCAGAGCGCGAGGTTGGAGAAGCCGGGGATCATCGCGAGCTTCAGGTGACCAAGGCCGAGGAAGACGGCGAGGATGGCGATCGACAGCGATGCGAAGAAGTCGATGATGCCGGCATTGATGAAAGCAATGCGCAGCACGCCCATCGTCTTGTCCGCATAGGCTTCGAGGCGGCGGGCCAACTTGGCGTCCTCGCTGGCCATCGCGTGGTTGGCGAGGATCGTGGGCAGCGTGCGGATGCGGTCGGCGAACTGGCCCGCCAACCGGCCGAAGGCGCGTTCCTGGGCGTCGGCGCGCCGGCGGATGGCATTGCCCACCAGCGCGAGGAACAGGATCATCACCGGCGTCAGGCAGATGACCAGCAGCGCCGCCTGCCAGGAGACGAGGAAGAGTGCGATGGCCGCAAGCAGCGGTCCGGCACCCATCATCGTGCTGGCCGCGCGATGACCGACGACAAGGCCGGCCACCGCCTCGGGATGTCGCTGCATCGAGACGATGACGCCGCCGACCGACAGCGATTGCAGTTGCCGCGCCGGCATGTCGTTCAGGCGCTCGCCCGCATGCCCGCGCAACCCCGCCGAGACGGCGGTTTCGGCCGACGCCTGCGCCCTGTCGGACGCGAGCCCGGCGAGGCAGGAAGAAGCGAGAAGCACGACCACAGCCGCGACCAGCCATGGGTCGACGGGATCGCCCATCACCAGCCGTCCGGTAGCGATCGCCGCCGACGCGGCGAAGCCGAGGCGCAACCCGGTGCGCGCGACTTGCAGGATGAGCAGCCGACGCAAGCCGCGCTTTGCCAGCCGTTCGCCGATCGACAGTGCCTGGAAAAGGGCGGGGCCGGAGGGGGCGACCTTCGGATCCGGAGCGGGAGCGGCTGACGTTTTCATGCCCCGGTTCTCGCACGCGCAATGATGAAACGAATTGATCCAGATCAAGCCGCGGATCTTTGCGGCGCGTTATGAGCGGGTATCCAGAAAGGATGCTCCCATGCCCGACTTTCTCCTCGTCGACCTGTCCCGGCTGCAGTTCGCGCTGACGGCCCTGTACCATTTCCTGTTCGTGCCGCTGACGCTGGGCCTCTCCATCCTGATCGCCATGATGGAGACCGTCTATGTCATGACCCGCCGCACCATCTGGCGCGACATGACCAAGTTCTGGGGCGTGCTGTTCGGCATCAATTTCGCCCTCGGCGTCGCCACCGGCATCACCATGGAATTCCAGTTCGGCATGAACTGGGCCTACTACTCGCACTATGTCGGCGACGTATTCGGCGCGCCGCTCGCCATCGAGGGCCTGATGGCCTTCTTCCTGGAGGCCACCTTTGTCGGGCTGTTCTTCTTCGGCTGGGACAGGCTGTCGGCGCGCGCGCATATGATCGTGACGTGGTTGATGGCGCTTGGCACCAATTTCTCCGCGCTCTGGATCCTGATCGCAAACGGCTGGATGCAGAACCCGGTCGGCTCGGCCTTCAACCCGGACACGATGCGCATGGAGGTCACCGACTTCATGGCGGTGATCTTCAATCCGGTTGCGCAGGCGAAGTTCGTGCACACCGTTTCGGCCGGCTATGTCTGCGCCGCCACCTTCGTGCTCGGCGTTTCGGCCTGGTACATGCTGCGCGGACGCCATGTCGAACTCGCCAAGCGCTCTTTCGTCATCGCCTCGGCCTTCGGCCTGGCCTCGTCACTCTCGGTGATCGTGCTCGGCGACGAAAGCGGCTATGCGCTGACCGACAACCAGAAAATGAAGCTCGCGGCCATCGAGGCCATGTGGGAGACGGAGCCCGCGCCGGCGTCGTTCACGGCATTCGGCATTCCCAGTCAAAGCGACCGCCAGACGCATTTCGCCATCCGCATCCCGTGGGTGATGGGCATCATCGGCACGCGCTCGATCGACAGGCAGATCGCCGGCATCGATGAACTTGTCGCCCATGCCGAAATGCGCATCCGCAACGGCATCGCCGCCTATGACGCGCTGGAGAAGATCAAAGCGGATCGCACCGATACCGCCGCCCGCGCCGCCTTCGATGCCAGCTCCAAGGATCTCGGCTATGCGCTGCTCCTCAAGCGGTACCTGCCGGATCCGAGGCAGGCGAGCGAGCAGCAGATCAAGGATGCCGCCTGGTCGACCGTGCCCTACGTGCCGCTGCTCTTCTTCGGCTTCCGGCTGATGGTGGCCTGCGGTTTCGTGCTCGCCGCGCTGTTCGCGGTGTCGCTGTGGCACACGACACGGGAGACCGAAGCGCCGCGCTGGCTGTTTCGTGCCGCGCTCATCGCCATGCCGCTGCCCTGGATCGCCATCGAGGTCGGCTGGTTCGTGGCGGAGTTCGGACGCCAGCCCTGGATCATCGATGGCGTGCTGCCGACCTTCCTCGCCACCTCCGAGCTTGGCGTCACCGACCTGGCGCTCACCATCTCAGGCTTCACGCTCGTCTATGGCGTGCTCGCCCTCATCGAGGTCAAGCTGATGCTGGCCGCCATCCGCAAGGGGCCCGAGATCGCCAGCGTCATCGACGACCTGCGCCCGAACGCCGACCCCGCACTGCAACCCGCAGAGTGAAAAAGGATCACGACGATGATCGACTTTCTCTTCGACTATGAAACGCTGCGCGTGATCTGGTGGATCCTGCTCGGCATCCTCCTGATCGGCTTCGCCGCGACCGACGGTTTCGACATGGGCGTGGGCGCGTTGCTGCCCTTCGTCGCCAGGACCGATGCCGAACGGCGTGTGGCGATCAACACGATCGGCCCGGTCTGGGAAGGCAACCAGGTGTGGTTCATCCTCGGCGGCGGCGCCATCTTCGCGGCGTGGCCGGCGCTCTACGCGCTGAGCTTCTCCGGTTTCTACCTTGCCATGTTTCTGGTGCTTCTGGCGCTGATCCTGCGACCCGTTGCCTTCAAGTATCGCTCGAAGCGGCCCGATCCCGCCTGGCGCAGGCGCTGGGACTGGGCGCTCTTCGTGGGCGGCGCGGTGCCGGCGCTCATCTTCGGCGTTGCCCTTGGCAATACGCTGCAAGGCGTGCCGTTCCATTTCACGCCGGATCTGCGTCCCATCTATGAAGGCAGCCTGTTCGGCCTGCTCAACCCGCTCGCGCTCTATTGCGGCCTCGTCTCGGTCGCCATGCTGATAACCCACGGCGCGGCTTGGCTCGCGTTCAAGGCGGAAGGCATTGTCGAGGACCGTGCGCGTGCGATCGGCGCCAGGTCCGCTGTCATCACTTCGCTGCTCTTCGCCGGCGGTGGCGTGCTGGTCTGGCTCGGCCTGCTCGGCGGCTACCGCGTGACCTCGCCGATCGTGTGGGACGGGCCGTCCAATCCGCTGCTCAAGACGGTGTCGGCGGACAGCGGTGCCTGGCTGGCGAATTTCCATGCTCATCCGCTGCTCTGGGTCGTGCCGGCGCTCGGTGTCGTCGCACCGCTGCTGGCGGCCATCGGCTTCCGGACCCGCCGTGAAGGCTGGACCTTCCTTGCCTCGCAGTTCGGCGTCGCGATGATCATCGCGACGGTGGGGCTTGCCATGTTCCCCATCCTTCTGCCGTCGAGCAGCAATCCCAGCCATTCGCTGACCGTGTTCGATGCCTCTTCGAGCCGCGCCACGCTGCGCAACATGCTGATCGCCACGGTGATCTTCCTGCCGCTGATCCTTGCCTACACAGGGTGGGTCTACAGCGTGCTGTGGGGCAAGGTCGGCGAGAAGAGCGTCGAGAAGGCCGGCTCTTCGGCCTACTGATTCAACCGGAGTTTTCACCATGTGGTATTTTGCCTGGATCCTCGGCCTCGGACTGGCCGCTTCCGTCGGCATCCTCAATGCGCTCTGGTATGAGCTGCGCACCGTCCGCGAGGAGCCCGCCAAGGAAACCGTTGCCCTGCCCACGCCTTGAGCCCGCCGTGGTGGAGGAGGCATCATGAGCGAGTCTTATCTCGGGCCGCTGCGCGGGCCGGCTGACATGAAGCGGGCGCATGTGCGGATGCTTGCGCTCTGTCACATGCTTGAAGGTATCGCCGACGACCTGCCGTCGCGCGTTGACCGCTTCCAGTGCCTTGCCGTGGCGGCCGATCTGTTGCCGGTGCTGCGAGAGTGCCATCGCTTCGAGGAAGAGACTGTCTTCCCCGCCTTCGCGCGGCTCCAGGGCGGGGAAGACATCGTCGCGCGGCTCAAGATGGAGCATCTGGAGGACGACTGCGCGGCGGCTGATCTTAGTGAGGTCCTGCTTGCGCATGGCCACGGGAGGCCTATCGAGAACCCGGAGGCGCTCGGCTACATGCTGCGCGCGCTGTTCGAATCCATGCGGCGCCATATCGCCTTCGAGCGCGACCATGTGCTGCCGGGGATTCTCGGGCAGCGCTGAGCGCTTCATCGCATCGCGTCTGGTTGGCGATCAGTCCCCGGAACGCGCTGCCAGGCGCGCGAGGTCGCCGACGACAATGTGACGGTTGTTGTCGATGCGAATGACGTTGTCGCCCCGCAGCCTGGTCAATTGCCGGCTCACCGTTTCGATGGTCAGGCCGAGGAAATCCGCGATCTCGGCGCGCGACAGCGGCAGGTCGAAAGCGGCGGCGCGGTGTTCCGGGCCAGCGGCCGGATCGATGTTGCGCGCGATCATCAACAGGAAGCTCGCGATCTTCTCGGCGGCGGTCTTGCGGCCGAGCGCCACCATCCAGTCGCGCGCCTGGTCGAGTTCGCGCAATTTCTGTTCGAGCAGCCGATGCTCGAGGTCGGGTTGTTCTTTCAACATCCGCTCCAGCGTCTGGCGCGGAAAAGAGCACAGCTCGACATTGGTCGCGGCTTCCGCGGTCAATGTGCTCTCGGCCTGGAACGGCCTGCCCAGAAAATCGGGAGCGAACTGCAGGCCGACGATCTGCTGGCGGCCGTCGGACAGCGTCTTGGTGAGTTTCACGACACCGGAAAGAACGTTGGAGAACCGGTCGACGCTTCCGGCGTCGCTCATCAATTCCTTGCCGGTCTCCGCCTTGTGCCGTTTCGTCGACCTGGACAGGACGACAAGCTGATCGGGGGTGAGGGCGCCGCAAATGCCGCGATGCCGCGCTTCGCATGAAACGCAGAGAACAGGAATGCCCTTCGTATGAATATCTTCGCGCACGATGGTACATCTATAGTGTTACCAGCCGGCAGCGGCAACGCATGGGCAAGGACTTTAGCGACGGCGCATATGCACTATCGAAAGGACCCAGCTGCATAAATCCAGCTTATCATGATCCCCAGTTTTTGAAGACGTTACAGGGGCTTTCGCCGCCTGTAGCCTCGACGATGGTTCTTTGAAAATGCCAGGGATTTGGTGGATCGATGCAGACACATGCGCGGGTGGTGATTGTTGGCGGCGGGTGCGTCGGCGCGGGCATCCTTTACGGCCTGGCAAAGCGCGGCTGGACCGACGTCGCGCTGCTCGAACGCACGCAACTGACGGCCGGCTCGACCTGGCATGCGGCGGGCCTCGTCCCATCCTACGCCCGCAACATCAATATCGGCCGGATGATCAACAAGACCATCGAGATCTATGAACGGCTGGAGGCCGAGACCGGGCAGCCTGTCGGATGGCACAAATGCGGCCAGCTGCGCATCGCCAATTCCAGGGACCGGCTCGACGAATACAAGAGCTATATGAGCGTCGCCGACGTTCAGGGCATGCGGGCGCATCTGCTGTCGCCGGCGGAGGCGAGGGCGCTGTGCCCGCTTCTCGACAACAAGCATATGCTCGGCGCGCTCTATCATCCCGATGACGGCCATATCGCGCCGGCCGACGTGACCCATGCCATGGCCAAGGGCGCGCGGGATCTGGGCGCCAAGATCTACCTGAACACGGAGGTCACCGGCTTTCAGCGGACCGCGGGCGGCGAATGGCGGGTCCAGACGAACAAAGGCGACATCACCTGCCAGCATGTGGTCTGCGCGACCGGCAATTACGCGCGCCAGACCGGCGCGCTGCTCGGCCTCGAGATCCCCGCCATCCCGATCCTGCACCAGTACTGGATCACCGAGTCGGTGCCGGAGGTCGTGGAGCGCAAAAAGCAGGGACGGGCGGAAATGCCGATCCTGCGCGACGAAGGTTTTGAGGGCTATCTGCGCGAGGAGGGCGACGGCTTCATGTTCGGGCCCTATGAGCGGACCGAACACCTCAAGCTGTTTGCCGAGGATGGCGTTCCCGCCTGGTTCGGCGCCGACCTCGTCGAAGAGGATTTCGAGGCGGTGTCATGGAACTGGGAGCAGGCAACGCAACTTGTGCCGTCACTGGGACGCGCTGGCATCAAGGCCAATGTCCGCGGCCCCTTCCAGATGACGGCGGACGAGCTTCCGCTGATGGGACCGGCCTGGGGCTTGCCCAATGTGTGGCTGGCCGAGGGCGTGCCGGGCGGCATACTGTGGGGCGGCACGATCGGCTACTATCTGTCGGAGCGGATCGTCGAGGGCGGCAACAGCCTCGACACCTCGGATCTGGATCCTCGCCGCTTCGGCGACTACGCCAACAAGGCCTGGACGCGCGAGAAAGTCCGCGAGGCCTGGGGCACGCATGCGGAGCAGAAATATCCCGGACAGGACATGCCTGCCGCCCGGCCGCAGAAGACAGCGCCATCCTATGCGCGGCTGAGCGAGTTGGGCGCGGTCTGGGGCGTGCTCAACGGCTGGGAGATGCCCAACTGGTTCGCACCCAAGGGCGTCGAGGCCAAGGACCAGTATAGCTGGCGCTGGACCGCCAAGGGCGTTTTCGTCGGCGAGGAAGTGCAGGCCGTGCGCAATGCCGTCGGCCTGGTCGAGATGACGCCGATGACCAAGTTCGAGGTCTCGGGACCAAACGCGGCCGCCTGGCTCGACGGGATCCTTGCCAACCGCCTGCCAGCAGTCGGCAAGGCTGTCCTGGCGCATCACCTCACCCCTGCGGGCGGGGTGCAGGCGGAATACATGGTGGCGCGCCTCACCGATGACGGCTTCTATCTCATCTCGACGCCGCGCGCGGAGCGCTGGAATTTCGACGATCTCTCAAAGCTGCTTCCCGCCGACGGCGGTGTCAGCCTGAAGAACGTCACCAATGAGCGCGGTTGTTTCACTGTCGTTGGGCCGAAGGCGCGAGATGTGCTGCAGGCGCTGACCGAGATCGACCTGTCGAACGCCGCCTTTCCCTGGTTCGGCGTGAAGACCGGCAGCGTGGCGCTTGCCAGCGACGTGCGGATGCTGCGCGTCAACTACGAAGGCGAGCTCGGATGGGAGCTCTATCATCCCATGGCCTACCAGCGGCAATTGCTCGACGCTATCCTGGGAGAGGGCGAGAAACACGGCATGCGGCTCGTCGGGCTGCATGCGCTGGAATCGCTGCGGCTGGAGAAATCCTACCGCGCCATGTACCGCGACATGAATCCCGAGCTCAACGCGCTGGAGAGCGGGCTCGAGCGATTCATCCGCGTCGACAAGGGCGATTTCGTCGGCCGTGAGGCGGTGCTGAAATACAAGGATCGTAACGACCAGCGCCGATCGGTGACGCTCAAAATAGAGACCGACGGCGCCAGCACGCTTGCCAACGAGGGCCTCTACATCGACGGCGATCTCGTCGGGCGCATCACATCGGGCGGCTATGGCTATACGCTCGGGCATGATGTTGCGCTGGCGCTGTTGCCCGAGCGCCTCGGCAAGCCCGGCACCAAGCTCGACGTGGCGATCCTGGGCGAATGGAAGGTCGCCGAGGTGATCGCGGACTCGCCCTACGACCCCAGCTCGGCCAGGGCGCGCAGTTGATCGGCAAGGGCTGAGCGAAGATGCGCATCGACCGGATCAACGTCTACACGGCGCAGTTGCCCGTCAAGGGCGGCGCCTACCGGATGGCCAGCGACGACGTAAAGTCGCTGGACAGTACCCTGGTCGAGATCGTGACGGATGACGGCCTGACCGGCTGGGGCGAGACCTGTCCGATCGGGCCGGTCTACCAGCCGCATCACGCGCTCGGCGCCCGCGCCGCGATCGCCGAAATTGCCCCAGGCCTGATCGGTGCGGAGATTGCCTCGATCAGGCTTCTGGCGAAGCGGATGGATGAGCGCCTGAACGGACACGGCTACGCCAAGGCCGCGTTCGACATGGCCTTTCTCGACCTCCTCGGCCAGAAGCTCGGCGTGCCGGTGTCGACGCTTCTGGGCGGCGCGCTGACGGATCGCGTGCCGGCCTACTATTCGCTGATCGTCGGCCCGCCCGATGAAACGGCCAGGATCGCGGCCGACAAGGTGAGGGCAGGCTATCCGCGTCTGCAGGTCAAGATTTCCGGGCGTAATCTCGAAGAGGACGTGGCCACTGTCCACAAGGTCTGGGAGGCGGTCGGCTACAAGGCGCGCATCGCGGTGGACGGCAACAGAGGCCTGACGGCGGCCGCGGCAATCCATCTCGACAGGCTCTGCCAGGCGATCCCGTTCGTCCTCGAACAGCCCTGCAACACGATGGACGAGGTCGCGACGCTGAAGGGCCGCGTGACACATCCGGTCTATCTCGACGAAAGCACCGAGGACCAGAACGTGGTGCTGCGGGCGATCTCGCTGGGCATTGCGGATGGTTTCGGCTTCAAGGTCACGCGTCTTGGCGGCCTCACCAAGATGACGACGGTGCGCGACCTTTGCGCCATCCGCTCGCTGCCGCACAGCTGCGACGATGCCTGGGGAGGCGACATCATCGCGGCGGCCTGCGTTCATCTCGCGGCGACCGTCGAGCCGCGCCGCATGGAAGGCGCATGGATCGCCCAGGAGTATATCGACGGGCATTTCGACCCCGGCAATCCGGTCGTCATTCGCGAAGGGCATATCGCCGTGCCGCAGCGGCCGGGCCTGGGCGTGAAGCCCGAGCCCGGCATGTTCGGCCTGCCGATCGCCACATACGGAGCCTGACCAGGGGGCGGTTGCCGCTGCCGACATGGTTCGCATTCAGCCGATCTTGCTTGTTGACTCCGGTCCGTCTACCTTCTAGTAGGTAGACATCATCAACCAGCATTGGACAAACAAGCATGCCTTCTCAAAAAGCCGACACCCTCGCTCAAGCTTCGAACACATGGCTCAAAAGCTATTATTTTGTGCGGTTCACCGTCTCCGCGGCATGGGTCGCACTGGCCTTCACCGTCGCCAGGACCATGCCGCCGCTGGCCGCGATCATGCTGGTAGCGTATCCCGCCTGGGACGCCCTGGCGAACTTCCTCGATGCCCAGCGCACGGGCGGGCTGAGCCGCAACAAGTCCCAGTTGCTGAACTTTGTCATCAGCGCGCTTACCACCCTGGCGGTCGCTGTCGCGCTCACCAGGAGCATGAACACAGTGCTCGCGGTCTATGGCGTCTGGGCCGTGCTGTCCGGCGTGTTTCAACTGATTACCGCGGTGCGGCGCTGGAAGACCAATGGCGCGCAGTGGGCGATGATCCTGAGCGGCGCTCAATCAGCGTTGGCGGGCCTCTTTTTCGTCAAGATGGCCGGAGGCATTGAAGATATCGGCATCACGAATGTCGCACCCTATGCCGCGTTTGGCGCATTCTACTTCCTGGTGTCGGCGGTATGGCTGACGGTCAGCGACATCCTTCGCAAGTCTCCGCGAACCGCCAGCTAAGGTGCGCCCTTGAAGGAGCCCACCCTGCTTTTTCCCACTGACCGGTCATGCGCCGTCTTCATGAGGGACGGCGCATTTCCTGTCGAAAGGATTGGCGCGCCCTTGGCCCGCCAAATCGGACAAATCTTGCAAGGATCGGCAAAATTTCCTACCTCGACCTATTGGAAGGTAGACAATGAACATCGCACTCAGTGACACCGCGGGCAAGTTGGTTGGCGGAGCCGCCCAACTCATCATGCGTGTCGGCTATAACGGCTTCAGCTATGCCGATCTTTCGGAGCGCTTTGGCATCCGCAAGGCCAGCATTCACCATCACTTTCCGTCGAAGGTCGATCTGGTGGTGGCCGTTGTCGAACAAGCGCGCGCCGGTATCCGGGCTCAGCTTGCGGCGCTGGACGAAGGCTCGCCGGTGGCGATGGATCAGCTGCGGTTTTACACCGGGTATTGGGAACGCTGTATCAAGGACCAGTCCGCTCCCTTTTGCCTGGCTGCCGTGCTGGCCGCCGAATTGCCGGGCCTACCCGAAGAGGTGGCGCTTTCCGTTCGTGGCCATTTCACCGATCTCGGCAAATGGCTGGAGCGGCTGTTCGAACTCGGTGTGGAGCAGGGGGCGGTGCGTCTCGAGGCGTCCCCCGACATCGAGGCACAAGCATTCATGGCGACCGTATACGGAGCCATGCTTGCGGCCCGGGCGTTTGATGACCCGGAACGCTTCGACGTGATTGTGGAAACGCTTTTTCGTCGCATCCGCGCGTGACGCCTGGCGCCAAGGGCTTCGAGCCGCTGGGCAGTCATGCGCCATTTCGTTGCCTGCAAGGCGCGCCGCGCCTCAAGCCGTACCGTTCTTGGCCGACTTTGCCAGCTCCTGTTCCAGGTCCACCAGTTCCTTGCCGCCGGCCATCAGGTTGAGCAGCTGGTCGCGGTTGATTTCGCTCTTGGCGTAGGTGCCGGTGCTCCGGCCACGCTTCAAGAGCGTGAAGCGGTCGCCCACGACATAGGCGTGATGGACGTTGTGGGAAATGAAGATGACGCCGATGCCGCGCGCCTTGGACTGCACGATGAGCTTCAGGACCACGGATGCCTGATGGACCCCCAGCGCCGATGTCGGCTCGTCGAGGATCAGAACCTTGGCGCCGAAATAGACGGCACGCGCAATGGCCAGGCATTGCCGTTCGCCGCCTGACAGCGTGCCGACGGGCTGTTCGGGATCGCGCAGCTGGATCCCCATGGCCGACATCTCGTCATAGGCGGTGCGGTTGGCGAAGTCGGCGTCGAACTGGCTGATCGGCCCGAACTTGCGCATCGGTTCGCGCCCGAGGAAGAAGTTGCGCGCCACGCTCATCAGCGGCACCAGCGCCAGGTCCTGGTAGACCGTTGCGATGCCGCTGTCGCGCGTATCGGCGGGCGAGGCGAACCGTGTCGGCTTGCCCTGCACGCGGATCTCGCCTTCGTCCGGCGTGTAGACGCCCGACAGCGTCTTGATCAGCGTCGACTTGCCGGCGCCATTGTCGCCGAGCAGGCAATGCACCTCGCCGGGGCAGACATCGAAGGACACGTCCTTGAGTGCCACGACCGAGCCGAAATATTTGCTGACTGATTTCAGTTCGACATAGGGCTCGGCCATCACCGGCTCCTCATGGCGCGGTTGCGCACATAGCTGTTGAACAGCACCGCGATGACCATCATGGCGCCCATGAACAGCTTGAACCAGTCCGTATCGATGCCGGTGTAGAAGATGCCCATCTGTACCACGCCGAAGATCAGGGCGCCGAACATGGCGCCGATGGCCGATCCATAGCCGCCAGTGAGGAGCGTGCCGCCGATGACGACGGCGATGATGGCCTCGAATTCCTTCTGCGTGCCGCGCAGCGTGTCGGCCGAGCCCGTGACCAGCACCTGGATCGCCGCGAACAGGGCCGCCGCGAGTGCCGTCATGACGAACAGCGTGATCTTGGTGCGCGCCACCGGCACGCCGAGATTGCGCGCGGCATTGGCTTCCCCGCCGGCGGCGAAGATCCAGTTGCCGAAGCGGCTGCGCGTCAAGAGCCAGGTGCAGGCCAGTGTCAGCACGATCCACCACACGATCGACACCGGAATGCCTGATATCGAGGGCAGGCCGTCGGCCCGCTTGCCGATCAGGCCGATGTCGGAAAGCCAGGCGATCAGGCCGGAGAACACCTGTCCCGAGAACAGGCTGTTGAGCGGATCGTGCAACGCCAGTTCATGCACGCCCGACACCTGGGTTCGCCCTGAGATGCCGCGCGTGAGGCCAAGCGTGAGGCCGCGCAGCATGAACAGGCTGCCGAGTGTCACGATGAAGGAGGGGAGGCCGGTCCTGACGACGGCAAGCCCGTTGAGCGCGCCGATGCCGCCGCAGACGGCGAAGGTGAACAGCAGCGAAAGCCAGATCGGCCAGCCCCAGAACACCGAAGGGATAGCGATGAGGATGCCGGCAAAGCCGATCATCGAGCCGACCGACAGGTCGAACTCGCCGGCGATCATCAGCAGGGCCACGGGGGCGGCGAGAATGCCAAGCTGGGCCGAGACTTCGAGGAAGTTGACGATGCCCTTGGCACTGAAAAGTCCCGAGCTTCCCGCCGTGACGGCGAAGAACACGAAGACCAGCACGGTGCCGGCCGCCGCGCCAAGTTCCGGCCTGCTCAACAGGCGGCTCAGGCGTGACACGGACCGGACCCGCTCGTCGCGAATCTCTGAAACCATGGCTGCGTTACCCTTCACATAGAGCCGTTCATCGTTTCACGGAAACGCTGAACGGCTCTATCTCCCTGCCTTGACGCAATTCCGGACGGAAACGGCTCACACTTTCCTGGAATTGCTCTGATGAAGCGGCCGGAGCGAAGCCCCGGCCGCCAGTGTCAGCGCTTGCCGAGTTTCGACAGCTCGATAACCGAGGCGGCGGTGTCCTTGGTGACGAAGCCGGGGCCGGTCGGATAGTCGGCGATCGGCATGATCTTGTACTTCTTCCAGAGGTCGAACATCGCGACCGGGATATAGCCCATGGCATATTGCTGGGCGTCGATGCCCCATTCCATCTTGCCGGCGACGACCGCCTGCAGGATCGTGGGCGAGAGATCGAACGTGCCGGTCTTCACCTTGCCCGAGAGGCCCATTTCATCAAGGGCGGCCAGCGTCGGTTCGGCACCGCTGGCGCCGACGGCGAGGATGAACTGTGTGTCGGCATGAGCGGTCATGTAGGCGATCACGCGGTTCTTCATTTCGGTCGGGTCGATGACGCCGTTCATCACCGGAACGTCGACGCCCAGACCCTTGGCAAAGCCGGCGCAGCGATCGTCAAGGCTCGAATTGCCGACCTCGTGGTTGGCGCAGACCGCCTTGGTGAGGCCGAGCGCCTTGATGCGCTCGCCGGCCATGACGCCCGCCTGGAATTCATCCTGCCCCATGAACAGCAGGCCGCCAAGGTCATGGGTCAGCTTCGAGCCGCCGGAATCGATGACGATCACCGGGATGCCGGCGGCGACCGCGTTCTTGACCGGCGTCGAAAGGGCGGCCGCGTCGGGGATCGAGACAACCATGCCGTCTGGCTTCGAGGCCGTGATGGCGTCGATCATCTGCGCCATCTTGGCCATGTCGAAGGTTTCGGGCGCCAGGTATTCGGCCTTGACGCCCAGGGTCTTGGCGGCATCGTCCATGCCGTTCTTGACCACCGACCAGTAGGGGTCGCCGCTCTGGCCATGGGTGACGAACACCACGCGCGTCTCGTCGGCGGCCGCAAGGGTCGTGGCCGCCGCCATCATCGTGAAGCCGGCCATCAGGCCGAGCGCAGGCTTTATTAATTTCGCAAGCGAAAACATAGAACCTCCTGTTTGTTTTCCGCCGCCGCAATTACGGTCGACGGTTCCAGTTGCCCCTTTATTCCAGTTCCATTCCTCAGCACTGGTTCCCTGGGGGCCGCACGCGGCCCCAATCATTCGATGACGGTAAATCCGGCTCCCTTCGCCATGCGCGACAGGTTCTGGAAGCCCATTGTCGCATAAGTCAGCGGATTGGCCTTGCTGGGATCCTGCTCGGCCTCGACGACCAGCCAGCCGCTGTAATCATTGTCGGCCAGCACGCGCAAAATGGCGGGATAGTCGATGAAGCCGTCGCCGGGAACGGTGAAGATCCCTTCCATGACCGCACCCATGAAACTCATGTCCTCGGCGCGGGCGCGATCAAGCACGGGTTTGCGTGCGTCCTTGCAATGCACATGCACGATGCGTTTGACATGGGCCTTGACCAGGGCCAGCGGGTCGCCGCCCGAAAAGATGGAATGGCCGGTGTCGTAGAGCAGGCCGACCGCTTGCCCGGTGTGGCGCATCAACAGGCCGACCTCGGCATCGGTCTCGACGATGGTTCCCATGTGGTGGTGAAAGGCCATGCGCACGCCGAAATCCGACATTCTTTCAGCAAGTACAGTCAGCTTGCGGCCATAGGCCGGCCATTCGTCCGGGCTGAGCGCAGGGCGCTGCGAGATCGGCCCCCAGATGGCGTTGTGGCGCCCGCGCGAGGTGTCGGCATAGACGACATGGGTGGCGCCCATGTCCTTCAAAAGCTGGAGATGCGGCGTGATGGCATCCATCTCCGCGCCGACATCCTTCTCGTCGCAGCGGCCATCATACCAGCCGGAAATCACCGCAAGGCCAAGGCGCTGCATGATCGGCTTCAGATCGGCCGACTGGCGCGGAAACTTCCCGCCAAGCTCGGTGCCGGAATAGCCGGCTTGCCTGGTTTCGGCGAGACACACTTCCAGCGGCGTGTCGCCGCCGAGTTCCGGCACGTCGTCATTGGTCCAGGTGATCGGATTGATGCCGATGCGAACCTTCACGGGCGAACTCCTGATTGCTTCGACTGGGCAAGGTGATGGCGGGCGAGGCCGGCCAGCAGCGTCATGTCGCGGCGGGCATGCTCGGCGGTGTTGCGCACGGGCGTGCCTTCGACGATCGCCGACCAGAAGCCTTTCAACTCCTCGACGAACGCCTCCTGGTAGCCGCTGCGGATGTCCGCGCTGGAAAGCGTATGCCCGCTGCCGGTGCGAACCGTCAGCCGCGTCGGCTGGTGGTTGAGATAGGGCGAGGGGAATTCCAATTCGAGCGAGGCGTCGTCGAAGTAGAGCGTGATGCGCTCGCGATAATCGGGCAGCCTCGGAACGGCGACATGCGCCATGGTCCACAGCGCCTGGCCGTCGAGCAGCCGGACAGTGCCCTGGCCGCCTTCGCCTCTGGCGAAAAGCGAGGCGCCGACAATTTCGCCGTCGGCGACGCCGAGCGCATCGAGCAGCCCATGGACGGCGTTCACGTCATGGACGATCGAGGAACAATAGGCGCCGACAAAGCCGCGAAAGGCGTCGGGATCACTGATGCCGGGCACCGCGCGGTCCACCTGCTCACGCTGCCTGGCTTCGGTCGAGGCAACCAACCCCTCCGCGACGTCGTCACCCCGGCAAGTGGAGGTGTGCCGGATGAAGGGCCAGGCGTCGGGATCGTTGACCTCGACCGAAATGTAGCGAAGCGTCCGCGCCGTGCCCGGCAGCATTTTCAGCGCCGCCTCGTAGCTCGGGTCGAAACGCTTCATGTAGCCGACCTGGAGCACCTTTCCGGCGCGATCCCTGGCGGCGATCAATTCGTCGATGTCCGCGGCGCTGTAGCAAAGCGGCTTTTCGCAGAAGACATGCAGCCCCCGGGCGAAGGCGGCGAGACTCTGTTCGCGGTGCAGCGCGTCCGGCGAGGCGATGACCACGGCATCGAGCGGCATCGCGAGAAGCGCGTCGAGATCAGGGAATGTCTCGAGGCCGAATTCCTCGCCGACGAAGGCACGGACCTTGCGCGACGGATCGTAGACGCCAACGATCTTGAACTGCCGGTGCAGCTTGAGCAGGTTCGGTATGTGCTCGACCTGGGCGACACCGCCCGCCCCGATCACTCCCACTTTCATGCACTGCATCGGCCAGCCCCATCTGAATCCGAACGCTTTTTTTCTTGAGCCTAGGACGCCTTTGGTTCTATTGTTAGAGCCAGATTCCATTGATTTTTGGGAACCAGATGAAGACTAGTTTTCCCATCGACGGCATTGCCCTGGATCGCGACAGTCCCGCCAATCTGCACCGGCAGCTCTATGTCCAGTTGCGCGGCCTGATCGAACGGCGCGTGCTGCCGAGCGGCCATGCGCTGCCCTCGACACGGGTCATGGCGCGGGACCTGAATGTGGGACGCAACACGGTGATTGCCGCTTGCGACCAGCTCGCGCTGGAGGGCTACCTGGCCATACGGCCACGCAGGCCCTCGGTGGTCATGGACCTGCCGACCCGTTCAGTGGCAGCGGAACATGTGTCCGTCGAGGACGCCAATCCGTTGTCGCTGCGAGGGCAGACGATGCTCGCCCAACCCTATCATCATGGCCGGCCGGGCATGCTCGCCTTTCATCCCGGCATGCCGGATCCGGATAATTTTCCGTTCAACACCTGGTCGAAACTGCTCAGCCGCCGTGCCAAATTCGCGCATATCGATCTTTTCGGCACCTATCACGTCAAAGGCTATCCGCCGCTTTGCGAGGCGATAGCGCGCTACCTTACCGCCTCGCGGGGCGTGAAGTGCACCGCCGAGCAGATCGTGGTGACCAATGGCGCCCAGTCGGCCTTCGATCTGCTGGCCCGGTTGCTGATCGATGAGGGCGACACGGTATGGATGGAGGAGCCGGGCTATTATGGCGCCGGTTCGGCCTTTGTCTCGGCCGGGGCGAAACTGGCGCCGCTGCGCGTCAGCAATGCAGGCTGGAATCTCGATCCGCCGCCTGTCATTCCGCGCATGATTTTCGTGACGCCCTCATGCCATCACCCGCTCGGCATGACCATGCCGATGGAACAGCGGCTCAATCTGCTGCACATGGCCGAGACCTGGCGCTCATGGATCATCGAGGACGACTATGACGGCGAATACCGGTTTCAGGGACAGCCTATTCCGGCCCTGCAAGGCATCGGCGCGTCAAACCGCGTGGTGTATGTCGGGACCTTCGCCAAGATCCTCTTCCCGGCCATGCGCCTCGGCTTCATGGTGGCGCCCAAGGCGATCGATCACACGATCGTCTCGGCGCTGAGCGTCAGCGGCCAGTTCGCCCCCTTGCTCACCCAGGCCGCGCTCGCGGATTTCATGAATGAGGGGCATTTCACCCGCCATCTCAGGCGCATGCGGCGTCTCTACGCGGAGAGGCGGCAGTTCTTCCTTGAAAGCGCGCAACGGCATCTCGGGGAATGGCTGGATTTCCACACCACCGAATCCGGCATCCAGGTCGTCGGGATTTTCCGCGGCAGATGCAGCGACAGGGCGGTTGCCGAGGCGGCCCTCCAGCAAGGCATCAACGTCTCGGCGCTGTCGATCCAGTACCGCCATGGCACGGAGCAGAACGGTCTTGTCATGGGCTTCGCGGCGGCCGATGCGCCGACCACCGAAAAGACGATGCAGAAGTTTCGCGCGGTGCTGCAAAGTTATTTTTCGCGAATGAACAATCCGGGTTAAGCGAGTGGGATTATTCGATTTTTCAAGATGGAATCGTGCTGTTGGGCGATGCTAGCCCGGATTTGCCATCCGTGCCCGACAGCGCACCTCGTCGATCGGCCTGCCGAGAGCCGCAAAGCGCGTGGCTGCCTCCTCGAACGCCGCCACGGCCCTGGTTTCGTTACGCTCGGCCCGGCGCTGCACGCCGCGCGCTTCCCACACGGCAGCCACCCAAGGGCCGCCGTTCCACATGCCGGCGACCCGCTCAGCCTCGTCGAGCTGGCGGTTGACCTGTTCGATCTCGCCAGCCTCGGCCAGGGCCATCGCGGCCGCGGTGCGAAACGTCATCGAGCAAGGCTGGCAATTGCAGCCCGATGACAGCATGCGGTCACCTTCGCGAATGGTCTCGGCGATCCTCTGGGAGGTGGTGGCGGCGCGCACCTCAAGCCCTTTCAGGCTGATCAGCAGGTGCGGCGCCAGCCAGGAAGACTGGGCAAGGGTGGTGGCGCGGTGGATCAACCGTCCCGCCTGCCATTTCTGGCGGCGGGCAAGCGCGAGTTCCGTCAGGCGCTGGAGCGCCAGTACGCGGCCGGCCACGGCTCCCACCTGCGCGTAGAGTCTTTCGGCCTCGGTCAACATGCGTTCGGCCTCGGCCAACTGGCCCGAGAAGAGCGCTGCTTCGCCCAGCACGAGCGAGGCGAGGCCGCGCCCGGCGACCGAGCCGGCGCCCTCGGCCACCGACAGGAGCTCTCGGGCGGAGGCGGCGATGTCGTGGTGGCCCTTGGCACTGCAGAGGCAGAATTCGGCCAGGCACAGATGCCCGTCAAAAACGTTGGAGACGAAGGCTGGCTTGGAGCGGACCCATTCGATGAACTCCGCCCTGAACAGTTCGCGCCACTGGCCCTGCATGTGGGCCACCAGGCCGATCAGGGCGCTGGCCTCGCCAACCTCGCGGGCCAACCCCGCGCCCATTGCCAGTTCGCGGGTTTCCCGGCCAACCTGGCCGGCCTTGGCGAAGTCGCCGCTTTGCAGGTGCAGCAGGCCCCAGGCCAGCGAGGCGCGGATGCGGTCGCTCAGGCCGACAGGGTCGATAGAGGGCACGGCCAGCGCCTTTTCGTAGAGCTTCACAGTCTGCGCGCCCGGGCCGACGCCGAGGTCGATCCGCAGGCACTCGCTCAGCTGATTGAACAGCCTGATCGCTTCGGCCCGGTTGCCGGCGTCGAGCGCCGCCTGCATCAAGGCGCATTGCGCCTGCTCGTCGGCCGGGTCCAGTCCGATCAGGCGCTGCCAGAGCTTGCCGGCCCGCAGCACCTCGGCATAGCGCTGCCGCAGGGCCTGGCGGGGCGTTTCGAACCAGTCGACATAGGGATCGTCCGGCAGCAGGTCTCCCAAATAGAGATCGGCGGCAGCTTCGCAGGCGGCGGGATCTTCGCCGCGCAAGGCAAGCCTGGCGGCGGCCTCGAATGCATCGACGTCGATTTCGAGATCGCCAGCGGGGGCCAGCGCGATGACATCGGCCGTCTGCTCGATGAGGTCATTGGCGCCAAGCGCGCGGCGGGCAAAATGGATGGCCTTGCGCAGGTTGGCACCCGCGGCCTCGGGATCGAGATCCGGCCAGAACGCCTCCATCACCTGTTCGCGGTGAATGCGGTGGGAACGGGTGACGGCCAGCAGCTTCACCAGTGCCGCGCCACGGTCCCGCCGCCACGCCGTGGCCGGGATGAGCTGATCGCCCAGACTGACGCTGAAGCCGCCAAGCAATTGAATTCGGACACGCAATCGAAAGCCCCTTCCAGGATGCGAGGCCCGCACGCCCGAAATCGGCCGTCACAAGCACCTGTGGGGCGGGGAACGCTGGCGGAACATAGGTTGCCTAAGCTGCACCCGTAGTCAATTCCGACCACTCACAGGAGGATCAAATGTCTCTTCGTATCGCCGACACCGCGCCCGATTTCACCGCCGAGACCACACAGGGCCCGATCAACTTCCACGAATGGCTGGGTACATCCTGGGGAATCCTGTTTTCCCATCCCAAGGACTTTACCCCGGTCTGCACGACCGAACTCGGTTACATGGCCAAGCTGAAGCCCGAGTTCGACAAGCGCGGCGTCAAGATCATCGGGCTCTCCGTCGATCCGGTCGAACGTCATGCCGGATGGGCTGATGACATTGCCGAGACCCAGGGACACGCGCCGAATTTCCCGATGATAGGCGACCCGATGCTGGCCGTTGCCAAGCTCTACGATATGCTGCCCGCCACGGCCGGCGACAGCGCGGCCGACAACCAGACGGTGCGCCATGTCTACGTCATCGGGCCCGACAAGAAGGTCAAGCTGATGATCGCCTATCCGATGACCACCGGGCGAAACTTCGACGAGATCCTGCGTGTGGTCGACTCCATGCAACTGACCGCCAAGCATCGCGTCGCCACGCCGGTGAACTGGCGGCAGGGCGACGACGTGATCATCGCGGGTTCGGTTTCGAACGATGAAGCCAAGGTGCTCTATCCCGAGGGCTGGAAGCAGCCCAAGCCTTACATTCGTATCGTGCCGCAGCCTCGCGGCAACGCCTGAGCCTTGCTCGAGGCCCAGGCAACAGGAGGTTACCCATGAAGACCCGTATTCTTATCCTTGGCGCCGGTTTCGGCGGGCTCGAGCTCAGCACGTCCTTGTCCGAAGCTTTGGGTGACAGCATTGCTGTCACCCTGATCGACAAGTCGGATTCCTTCGTGTTCGGCTTTGCCAAGCTTGATCTGATGTTCGGCCGCGCAACCGAAGCGGCCGTGCGGCTGCCTTACGCCGACTATGCCAAGGCCGGCGTCACGATGAAGCGCGAGACCGTCACCGCCATCGACCCCGAACGGCGGCGCGTGACGACGGACAAAGCTGTGCACGAGGCGGACATACTGGTGATCGCTCTCGGCGCCGACTATGACGT
Organism: Mesorhizobium sp. GW821-FHT04C10; assembly: GCF_059420305.1. Taxonomy (NCBI): domain Bacteria; kingdom Pseudomonadati; phylum Pseudomonadota; class Alphaproteobacteria; order Hyphomicrobiales; family Phyllobacteriaceae; genus Mesorhizobium; species Mesorhizobium sp. GW821-FHT04C10. The sequence goes on from NZ_JBWKTL010000001.1 coordinate 2,741,181, forward strand.
CTCGGCCACACCCGGCATCACGCTCGGCCGCAACGAATTCTACTCGGTTCCGGGCGCCGCCCACATGGCCAAGGTGCTGCCCGGTTTCACCCACGGCCATGCCGTGATCGGTGTCTGCGGCGCGCCTTACAAATGCCCGCCCGCGCCCAGCGAATGCGCCTTGATGCTGCATGACTACCTGACCGAGAGGGGCGTCCGGGGCGACTGCCAGATCACCTATGTGAACTCGATGTCGAGCCCGGTGCCGCCTTCTCCCGAAACGTCGAAGGCGCTTCTGGCCGCCTTCGCCGAGCGCGGCATCACCTTCATCCCCAGCACCCGCGTGGTTTCCGTGGACGAGGGCCGCAAGGTTGTGACGCTCGACAATGGCGGCGAACTGCCCTGCGATCTGTTCCTGGGCGTGCCCCGGAACCGCGCGCCCGATGTCGTCGTCGAGGCCGGCATCACCGAGGGCGGCTGGGTCACCATCGATCCGCGCACACTCGAAACCCGCTTTCCCGGCGTCTACGCTTTGGGGGATCTGGCCAATACGGGCGCGCCGAAGGCGGGCGTCTTTGCCGAGGGCGCCGCACGCACCGTTGCGGCGAACCTGATCGCCAGGCTCCGCCATGAGGAACCGACGGCGAGGAACCCGGGCGCGGGATCCTGCTACATCGAGTTCGGTGCCAACCGGATCGCCAGGGTGGATGTGGATTTCTTCTCCGGTCCAAAACCCACTGGTGCTTTCTACGAACCATCGGAGGCCTTGCGGGTCGACAAGGTGAATTTCGGCTCCAGCCGCAAGGCCCGCTGGTTCGGGCATTGATCTTCGACCAAGGCGGGGACCTTCGACCAAGGCGGGCGCCGATGACTTGTCACCTCCGCCCGTCCCGTTGCTTCAGGCCATCTGCAATTCCCGTCGTGGCAGCGGCGGGAAGGCGATTGCTATGCCCGCCGCTCCGAGCCCGATCAGGGCCGAGCCGATGAACAGCCAGCGATAGCTGGCGTAGGCGTCGAATATCATGCCGCCGGCGAGCGGTCCCAAGGCCATGCCGAGGCTGGACAGCATGGTGGCGGCGCCGAACACGGTGCCGAGGATGCGCTGGCCGAAATATTCGCGCGCCAGCACGGCATAGAGCGGCATGACGCCGCCATAGGTGGCGCCGAAGATGACGGCCAGCATATAGAACTGGTCGAGCTGGCTGATCGAGAGATAGGCGGCGATAACGATCGCCTGGATCGCGAGGCCGGCGACCAGCACCGGCTTGACGCCGAGCCGGTCGGCCAGCACGCCGTAGAGAAGCCTGCCACCCAGGCCGGCGAGACCCTCGACGCTGTAGATCGTAACCGCCGCCATGGGCGCGACGCCGCACAGCATGGCGTAGCTCACCATATGGAAGATCGGGCCGGAATGGGCCGCGCAGCAAGCGAAAAAGGTCAGCCCGAGCACGATGAACTGCGGCGAGCGCAACGCCTGGCCGACGCTCATGCCCGCACCCTCGGCGGCGGGCGCGGAAGCCGCATCGGCAGCAGCGGGCTTGGGCGGCTGACGCACCAACAACACCGCAGGCAGCAGCAGCACCCAGGCCATGATGCCGATGTCGAACATGGCGGCGCGCCATTCATAGGCCGAGATGAGCCAGCGGGCGAAGGGCGAGATCGTCATCGGGGCAACCCCCATGCCGGCCGAGACCAGCGAAACCGCGAGGCCGCGGTGGGTATCGAACCAACCCGTGGTCAGCGCGATCATCGGCGCGAAGAAGGCACTGGCCGCAAGTCCGACGAGGACACCGTAGGTGATCTGGAAGGTCAGGAGCGAGCCGGCGCGGCTGGCCAGCACCAGCGCCAGCCCGAGCAGCACGGCACCGATCGTCACGACGAGGCGGGCGCCGAAGCGGTCCGAAAGGGCACCCCAGGCGAAGCCGCCAAGGCCCATGACCAGGAAGTTGAGCGTCATGGCGCTCGAAATGCCGGCGCGCGACCACTGCGTGTCGAGCGCCATCGGTTCAAGAAAAATCGCCAGCGAAAACATCGTGCCGATGGCGACACAGGACATCAGCGCGCCTGCCGCGACGATGACCCAACGATAGGAAAGGTTCATGCAAATCTCCCATGCCAGAGCGCAGCGTCGAGCGCTGCTTGCGTCCGAAGGACGCTTCCGTCGGGGCCGATCCTACAATCTGGTTGCATTTTTTATCCAGTTTGGAATCGCGCTGTTTCCAGGCGCCCCTGCGCCTTGCGGGCACCCGTCAGATCGGCAGTTCCAGCGTGTATTTGATCGTCTGGCTGGGGACGTCGGTCTTGACGTTCTGGACGCCCTTGATGCGGCTCAGATGCTCCGACTGGAAGCGGCGGTAGTCGTCGATGCTGGCCGCCACGATGCGCACCATGGCATCGCAGTCACCCAGCATCAGATAGCATTCCATGACCTGGGGCAGTTTGGCCACTTCGGTGGCGAAATGCTCGATCGTGTCCTCGTCCTGCGCCTTCAGCCAGATGCGGGTGAAGAAGGTGAGGCCCTTGCCGATGCTGGCCGGGTTGAGCACGGCGACATAGCGGTCGATTACGCCGGCTTCCTCCAGCAGCTTGACGCGCCGCAGGCAAGGCGAGGGCGACAGGCCGACCTCGTTGGCCAGATCGTTGTTGGCCATGCGGCCGTCGCGCTGTAGCGCGCGCAGGATGCGTTTGTCGATGTCGTCCAGCTTCATGGCTCACAATTCCATTTTATTGGCCATACGTGACATCAGATGCCAAAATTGAACGACACACAACAATCTTCGCAACCAAATTGCGGAGAAGTGTAGGTATATTTGCCGCCGGTATCACGAGAGTTCAAACGCAGGGAAGCGGCGGCCGCGAGGCCGCCGACGGCAAGCCATGAGCATTTCACAGGCAGTCGAAGCGGCGGGCGATGGTTCGGGGTCAGAGTTCCGCCGCGGCGTGGCGTCCTGCGCGCCGGTGCTGTTCGGCACCATTCCCTATGCATTGGTGCTTGGTGCCCAGGCGACCCAGAAAGGATTGAGCCCGGTCGAATTGTCCATGATGACGGGGCTGAATTTCGCCGGCGGCTCGGAATTCGCGGCGATCCAGCTGTGGACGTCGCCGCCGCATATCCTGCTCATCGTCGCCATCACCTTCCTGGTCAATAGCCGGCATTTGCTAATGGGCGCGGCTCTGGCACCGTTCCTGCGCGACCTGCCGCGAGGCAAGGTGTTTCCGGCGCTGTTCTTCCTGTGCGACGAAAGCTGGGCGCTGGGTCTGGCCGACGCCAAACGACGTGCGGCGGCGGGCATCACGCCAGCCTTCAGCCCCCGCTACTACATGGGCGCGGCCCTGGCGATGTATCTGACCTGGGTTTCCTTCACCACGCTGGGCGCCTTGCTCGGCCCGATGCTCGGCCATGTCGAGACCTATGGTTTCGACATGGCGTTTCCGGCCGTCTTCCTGGTGCTGATGCGCGGCATGTGGAAAAGTGTTTCGGCGGCGCGGCCGTGGCTGGTCAGCCTGGTCGTCGCAGCCCTTGTCTATCTCTTCGTTCCCGGCGCCTGGTATGTCGCGGCGGGCGCGGTGTCGGGGCTGCTTGCTGCCTGGCTGATGGCAGGTGACGCATGATCGACATGGCAACCCTGCTCGCCATCGTGCTGATGGCCGGCGTCACATATCTCACGCGGATCGGCGGCTATGTCGTGCTGCGCAACCGGGTGCTCAGCGCGCGCGCCACGGCGGTGATGGAGGCGGCTCCCGGCTGCGTGCTGATCTCGGTCATCGCGCCGGCCTTCGTGTCGCGGAACCCGGCCGATCTTCTGGCGCTGGCGATCACCTTCGTCGCCGCGACGCGCCTTTCCATGCTGCCGACCGTGTTGATCGGGGTCGCCGCGGCGGGGCTGCTGAGGCATTTCATAGGCTAGCCCCTCCAAAAACCGGCGTGGCGCCTGCGTCTACTGGATCGTGGACGTGATGCGCCGACCCTTGGTGTTGAACAGATGCAATTGGGTCAGGTCCGGCGCCAGGAAAACCTGCTGGCCAGGCATTACGGGACTCCGCTCGCGCAACAGCGCGCTCAGCGTGTTGTTGCCGGCCCTGGCCATGACCAGCGTTTCAGATCCGGTCGGCTCGACCACTTCGACCACGGCCGGCACGCCGCTGTCGGCGAGCTTGAGATGTTCGGGGCGGATGCCCCAGGCTGAAGCGCTTTCGCCCTGCTCCAGCGCCGGCAAGGGAAACACGGTGCCGTCGCTGGCCGTGAAGCCGTCCGCGGTCGTGCGGCCCTGCAGGATGTTCATCGACGGCGAGCCGATGAACTGGGCAACGAACAGATTGGCCGGCCGGTCATACAGATCGAGCGGGGCGCCGACCTGTTCGACGATGCCGCCATTCATGACGACGATCTTGTCGGCCATGGTCATGGCCTCGACCTGGTCGTGGGTGACATAGACGATGGTGGTTCCCAGGCGCTGGTGCAGCGCCTTGATTTCGGTGCGCATCTGCACGCGCAGCTTGGCGTCGAGGTTGGAGAGCGGCTCGTCGAACAGGAAGACCTTTGGATCGCGCACGATGGCGCGGCCCATGGCGACACGCTGGCGCTGGCCGCCGGAGAGCTGGCGCGGGTAGCGGTCCAGCAGGTCCTGTAGCCCGAGGATCGTCGCGGCGCGCGTGATCTTGGCGTCGGTCTCGCTCTTGTCGGTCTTCTTCAGGGTGAGCGCGAAAGCCATGTTCTCGCGCACCGTCATATGTGGATAGAGCGCGTAGTTCTGGAACACCATGGCGATGTCGCGCGACTTCGGCGCGACATCGTTGATGATTTTGCCGTCGAGCGCGATTTCGCCGGCGCTGATGTCCTCCAGCCCGGCGATCATCCTGAGCAAGGTCGACTTGCCGCAGCCGGACGGGCCGACAAGAATGACGAATTCGCCCGACGCGATATCGACCGACACGCCGTGGATAACCCGCGCCTTGCCATAGGCCTTCTCGACATCGGATATGGTGACCGCACTCATTTATCGTTCCTCAGAAAGAGACCTTGTCGCCGCCCTTGAGCTGCAAGATCTGCCGCGCCTCGTCAGGGGTGGCGACCGAGGCGCCGAGCCCCTCGATGATCTGGCGCACCTTCTTCACCTGCTCGGCGTTGGATTTCGCCAGTTGGCCCTTGCCGATCCACAGCGAGTCCTCCAGGCCGACGCGCACATTGCCGCCGAGCGCAATCGCCTGGGTGGCGATCGGCAACTGGCTACGTCCAGCACCCAGCACCGACCATCGGTAGTCCTGTCCGAACAGGCGGTCGGCGGTGCGCTTCATATGCGCGACATCCTCCGGATGGGTGCCGATGCCGCCCAGTATGCCGAACACGCTCTGGACGAAGAACGGCGCCTTGACCAGGCCGCGCTCGACGAAATGGGCCAACGTGTAGAGATGGCCGATGTCGTAACATTCGATCTCGAAACGCGTGCCGTTCTCAGCGCAGGTGCGCAGGATGTGTTCGATGTCGCCAAAGGTGTTGCGGAAGATGCGGTCGCGCGAGCCTTCGAGATAGGGCCGTTCCCAATCGTGCTCGAAGGTCTTGAAGCGTTCGAGCATGGGATAGAGGCCGAAATTCATCGAGCCCATGTTGAGGGAGGCAACTTCCGGCGCAAAGGTCGCCGCCGGCTTGACCCGCTCCTCGACGCTCATCGTCGCGGCGCCGCCGGTGGTGATGTTGACCACGCAGTTGGAGCGCTGCTTGATCACTTTCAGGAAGGGCGCGAAGGCCTCGGTCGACTGGTCGGGCCGGCCATCGGCGGGATTGCGCGCATGCAGATGGACGATGGCCGCACCGGCCTCGGCCGCCCCGATCGCGGCGTCGGCGATCTCTTGCGCGCTCACCGGCAGATGCGGCGACATGGACGGCGTGTGGATCGAGCCGGTGACCGCGCAGGTGATGATGATCTTGTTCTGGTTCGCCACTTGAAAGGATCCTCGTTTGTTTGACCGCGCCTATTTCACCGCGCCCTGGGTGATGCCCGAGATGAACTGCTTCGACAGCACGATATAGAGCAGGGTGATCGGCAGTGCGGCAAGCGTCAGCCCGGTGAACAGCACGCCCCAGTCAGTGGTGAACTCGCCGACGAAGACGGTGAGGCCCTGCGGCAGCGTCTTGAGATTGTCCGAGGTGATCAGCACCAGCGGAAAGAAGAAGTCGTTCCAGATCGGAACCGCGTTCTGGATCGCGACGATGACCAGTGCCGGGCGCGCCAGCGGCAGCATGATGGAACGCATGATGCGGAATTCGCTGGCGCCGTCCATGCGCGCGGACTCTTCCAGTTCGCGCGGCAAGGTCCTGAGGAAGCCGGTCATGATGAACACCGCCGAGGGAATGCCCATGGCGACATAGACCAGCACCAGGCCGGCATAGCTGTCGACGAGGCCAAGCGAATCCAGCTGGATGAACAGTGGAATGATCGCCAGCTTCAGCGGCACGGTCATGCCGCTCAGGAAGAACATCAGCACCAGCGCGCTCAGCCGGAACTGGTAGCGGGCGATCGCATAGGCGGCCATGGTGCTGAACAGCAGGATCAGCGCCACCGCGGCCGCCGTGATGCCGACGGAATTGGCGAGGTAGCGCACGAAATTGGTTTCGCTCCACACCCGCTCGGCATTGGCCAGCGAGAAGTGCGCCGGCAAAGCGAAGGGCGAGCTGAAGATCTCGGCATTGGTCTTGAAGGACGACATCACCATGATGAACAGCGGATAGATCATGATGACGGCGTTGATCGCCAGCATCAGCTGGATGGCGCCGTTCTTCAACAGCTCGCCGGGTTCCCTGGTGCCGACCGCTGTGCTCACAGTTCGATCTCACGACGGCGCAGGTAGCGAAGCGCGATTGCGGTGACGCCGGCAACGATGATGAACATCATCACCGCCAGCGCGCTGCCCTGGCCGAAATCCTGGATGCCTGTCGTCGTCGAGCCGAAGGCGGTGCGGTAGAAATAGAGGCCGAGCACGTCCGTCGCGCCGCCGGGCGAACCGGTGAGGCCGGCCATGACATAGGGGATCTCGAACCAGTTGAAGCTGCCGATGAAGGTCAGGATGGTGACGATGGTGACGCTCGGCGCGATCAGCGGCCAGATGATGCGGGTCATCAGCACATAGTCGCCGGCGCCGTCGAGGCGGGCGGCCTCGATCACTTCCTTGCTGATGCGCTGCATGCCGGCGAGCAGCACCAGTGTCGGGAAGCCGAGCCAGTGCCAGATGTTAGCGAACAGGACGCTGCCCAGCGCCGTCGATTCATTGCCGAGCCAGGGGACGGCGCCGATGCCGACAAGCGCCAGCGTCTGGTTCACCAGACCGAACAGCGGATGCAGGAACAGCTTCCACAGGAAGCCGACGATGACCGCCGACAGCACGACCGGAAGAAAGACGATGACCTGGTGGATGCGGTGACCGGGCAGCGCCTTCAGCAGCGAATAGGCGAGCAGGAAGGCGGTGCCGTTCTCGAACACCATCAGCGCCACGAAAACGATGATGTTGTGTTTCAGCGCATTGTAGGTCCAGCCGCTATAAGGCTGTTCAAACAGCACCTTGCGGAAGTTTTCAAAGCCGATGAATCCGGTCGGCTGCAAGCCGTTGAACTCATAGAAGGCAAGGCGGAAAGCCGAGAGCAGAGGCCACAGCACGAACAGCACCATGACCACCAGGGCCGGTGTCAGCAGGGACGCGATCCAGAGTGACCGGCGCCACGGAAAGGCTTTTGTGGTGTGGCGCCGGCCGATGTTCATGTCACTTGCCCTGGAAAGGCTTGTACCATTTGGCGAGGCCGTCGGTCAGGTCGGCGGCCAGCTGGTCCGGGGTGATCGAACCCGACATCATCTTGGTGATGTCGCCCTGCAGCAGTTCCGATCCCGTCGGCTTCTCGAAACGGAAGTAGACGACATTGATATGCGGCATGGCGGTTTCGTTCAACTTGGCGACGTGGGCGAGCAGCTCGTCCTTGATGACGACGCCCTTGATGGGCGAGATGTTGCCGAGAAGGGCGGAGAACTTGTCGCCGAACTCCTTGGTGCCCATCCAGTTGACCAGCTTGAGTGCTGCCTCCTTGTTGGCCGACTTGGCGTTGACCGCATAACCGCCATCGAAGAACTTGGTCACCTGCGGTGTATCGCCGGCCTTGGCCATGGGCGGGGCGACGAAGTCCATGTTGATGGCCGGGTTCTGGCTCCTGTAGGTGGCGATGTCGAAGCTGCCGCCGGCCAGCATCGCCGCCTTGCCGCTGATGAACAGCTGGCCCGCGGTGTCGTAGTCGATGCCTTCGAAACCGGGAGGCATGTAGTCGCGCAGTTCGAGCAGCTTGCCGAGCGCCGCGACATAGCGCGGATCCTTGAAGGTGGTCTTGCCCGACGTCAGGTCGCTGACGAAATCCTGGCCGAGGAACGGGTTGGTGAAGATGGCCACGAACATCTCGTTGAACCAGCTGGTGCCCGTGCCATTGGCGAGGGGATAAATACCCTTGTCCTTCAGCGCCTTGCTGACGGTAATGAACTCATCCCATGTGGTCGGCGGTGTCAGCCCGGCCTTGGCAAAGACGTCCTTGTTGATGAACAGGCCGAGCGTCTGCGAAGCGAAGGGCAGCGAATAGACCTTCTTGTCGGCGCGGTAGGTGCCGGCCACCAGCGCATCGGCGGGCTGGTTGGCGAGCGAGGGCACCGTGGTCAGATCCTGCGGCTCGAAATAGCCGGCCTTCACGAACTGCTCGAGCCAGCCATAGGCGTGGGTGTGGATGACGTCGCCGCCCTTGCCGGCGGCCAGCGCCGTCGAGACGATGGTCGGATAGTTCTCATCCGGGAACGACTCGAACTTCACATGGATGTCCGGGTTCTCCTTGGTGAAATCGGCGAAAAGTTCGTTGTAGGCGGCCTTGTCTTCCTGGCGCCAGGTCCAGAACGAGATGTCGGTTGCATGCGCCACACCGGCTGCCAATCCCCATGCGAAAGACGCGGCCGCGAGGGCCAGCCCAATCCTTCTCCTGCTCATGTTGCAATCTCCCAATCGCGCTTGATGCGCTTTTTACGACGATTATCAAATCATAGTTCTTGCCGTCTGGAAAGATAGTTTGTAAAGTTTCCTAACTAATGTGAATTGGACGCGGCAGCCCGCTTCGTCCGGCGTGCGCGGTGGATATCGGTGACCCAGAAAATCATTGCAGGCGTGGATATCGGCGGCACCAAGACGCGCATCATGGCGTATCTGGGCGAGCGCATGATCGCCGACGAGGTGCTGGTGACGGAGAGCTGGCGCATTCGCCAGATGGAGACCGATGCGACGACATTGGCCGGCATCGTCACCAATCTGTGTGGCGGCGTCGCGCCCGCCGCGTTGGCGGTCGGCGCCCATGGCTGCGACACGGGGGAACAATGCCTGCGCTTCCAGGCGCTGCTGGCGGACAGGACCGGCGGTTCGGTGCAGGTGGTCAATGACGCCGAACTGATGGTGCCGGCCGCCGGCCATGTCGATGGCATCGGTGTCGTCTCCGGCACCGGCTCCATCGCGGTGGCGCGGACGGCCGACGGCAAGATGCTGGCGGCCGGCGGCTGGGGCTGGATCCTCGGCGACGAGGGCAGCGCGCCGGCGCTGGTGCGCGAGGCCGCGAAGGCGATCCGGCACAGCCTCGATCGGGGTCAGCAGGGCGATCCGCTGATTGGCGCGCTGATGCGCGAACTCAACACCGACGACCAGACCAAGCTCGGTATCCTGCTCAACGAAATCCGCGGTGCCGCGGTCTGGGGCCGTTATGCCAACGCCGTGTTCGATGCGGCGATCGCCGGCTCGATGCTGGCAACCCGCGTCATCCAGGAAGGTGGGGCAGGGCTTGCCGCGTTGGTCGAACTGTTGATCGAACGCGGGGCCAATCCCGCCCTTGTCGTGGCCGGTGGCGGTGTCATTTCAGAGCAGCCGATGCTGATGACGGCATTCGTCGAGGCCATGGCAAAAGTGTCGCCGTCGACCCAGGTGCTGCTGTTGCGCGAGCCGCCGGTGCTTGGCGCGGTCGCCTTGGCCAGGCGACTGCTCGTCGGGCAAGGGTTGTCCTCACAAATTGGAGCCATTTGAATGCAGAAGCGTATCGGTTATCGCCAGGCGGTGGCGCGCCAGACGGAAAGTCTCGAGATCGGCCGGGGTTCGGTGGCCGCGGCGCTCGAGGGGCTCGATCTCAGCGCTTTTGCCGGCAAGACGATCGGGCTTGCGGGCATCGGCGCCAGCTATCAGGCGGCGCTGGCCGGCGCGCTGTACCTGCGCGCTTCCGGCATCAGGGCTTTCGCCTATACGCCGACCGATCTCTATGGCCGCACGGATGAAGCCGCCGACGCCTTCATCGCGCTCTCGGCTTCGGGGCAGAGCCGCGAAATCTACGATGTCATGCGCGAGGCATCAGCGGCGCCGCGCCTGGCGGTCTGCCGGGGCAGCGACAATCCGCTGGTTGATCTGACCGGCGCGGTGCTGGCCGCGGATTCGGGTGCCGACAATGGGGCCAGTTCGACGGGCTACACAGGGACCTTGCTGGCGCTCGGCATGCTGATCGACAGGCTTGCCGGCAACGGTTTCGACTGGACGCGGTTGCCCGGTGCGGTCGCCACCGTCCTCTCAGGCGCGCAGCGGGCGGCCGGGCAAGCGGCGCGGCTGCTGCAGGGCAGCACGTCAATCGATATTGTCGGCGCCGGTGTCGGCTTCGCCAATGCCGGCGAGGCGGCGATGCTGATCCGCGAAGCCGTTCGGGTGCCCGCCTCGGGATGGGATACGCTGAACTATCTGCATGGGCCGATGGAATCGCAGGATGCGGCCACCGGCGTGATCGCCCTCGGCGACGGCCGCGAGGTCAAGATCGCGCAGGACATGGCCGGCTTCGGCTGTCCTTGCGTGCTGGTGACGAGGCGCACGGATGTCGCCGATGCCGAAAGGCTGGTGGTGATCTCCATCCCGGCGCTCGGCAACGCCATGGCGGACGCCATATTGGAAATCATCGCCATCCAACTCGTCGTCGGCGACATGCAGGACGCGGCCGGGCTCACCGACATCACCTTCCGCTATCGCCAGACCGACACCAAACTGAAGCCGTGGTCGCCGACGGAAGTCTGACGTCTCTGCTCGGATGGCGTGGAAATTGCCAAACCGGCTGGCAATAGGGCATTGAGGGAGGGATGCGGCTTTCGAGTCGGGGCGGCAATCTCGCTTTCACCGACTGGAGGCAGGATTTCGGGCAAAGGTCGAACGGCTGAGATGGCGGCTGTGGAAATCCCCAATCTGACCGACAGCGCCCGCGCCGTGCTGCGCCTGCTCGCTTCGCACGGGCCGGTGACACGGCCGAAGCTCGGCGCCATGCTCGACCTGTCGAAGCCGACCATGTCGGCGGCGGTCTCGGAACTGAGCGCGCTCGGCCTCGTCGCCTCGCGTGGACTGGAGCGCGGCGCCATCGGCCGCACGGCGACGATCTACGGCATCGGCCCGGGTGCGGGCTATGCGATCGGCATCGATGTCGGCGCCGCGCAGGTGCGCGCCGTCGCCTATTCGATGGACGCACAGAAGCTGGCGTCCGCGGAAGAACCGATCCCGGAAACGATAGCCGGCGATGCCGACGAGGTCGGTGCCGTCGTGCTGTCGGCGGCGCGTGCCACAATGGCTGGGGTGGCCAGGAGTTTTCGCGCGCTGCGCGCCATTGCGGTGGCCGTGCCGCGCATCGTGTCCAACGATCGTTTTGACCGCCCTGGTGGGCCGTCGGCCGTGCTTGGCCTGCTGCGCCGCAGCATCGAGGTGCCGATCATCCTGGAAAACAACGTCAACTGCGCGGCCATTGGCGAAATGCATTTTGGCGCCGCGCAAGGCCACCAGACCTTCGCCTTCCTGCAGGTTGGCGTGCGGGTCGGCCTCGGCTTCATCACCGAGGGGCGCCTGTTTCGCGGCGCCGGCGGTGCGGCCGGCGAAATCGGCCGCATGCCGTTTCCGTGGTCGACCAGCGAGACGCCCTATCGTGAGGGGCTGGAACACTATCTCGGCTCGCGGGCGCTGATCGAGCGCTGCCGTGTCGACTGGCCAGCACAGGAAGGAGCACCGCCGGACTCGGCCAAGGATCTGTTCGCGCGTGCCCTGGAGGGCTCGCCGCCGGCGGTGGCGGCCGTGGCGCGCCATGCCGCCGATATCGGCAGGCTGGCGGCGGGCTGCATCGGCATGCTCGACCCCGGGCTGATCGTGCTTGGCGGCGGCGTCGGCAGAAACCCGCTGATGACAGACAATGTCGCGCATGTCGCGGCGGAACTTGCCTGGCCGACGCGGATCGCCGTCAGCTCGCTGGAAGACGGCGGCACGGCGCTCGGCGCGATGAAGCTGGCTGTCGATTACAGCCTTGGGCTGATGCTGCGCGAAGGCCGCCATCCGGCTGTTGTACTGCCGCCGCTGTCCGAAGTGACGCAAGAGGCGACGGTCGCTCAGGCAAAGGACGTCTGAAAAAAGAAAGGCAGGCGCGGGCGCCTGCCTTCGAATTTAGATGCTCGGTGCTTTAGGCAGCCGCGGCAATCTGCTGGCCAGCCACCACGGCGTCGACCTTGGCGGTCGCCTTGGCGAGCGCTGATGTCACCGCGTCAGGGCCCATGCCGACACCTTCGATGCGGATGACGTCGACATCGGTCATGCCGAGGAAGCCGAGCACGCCGCGCAGATAGGTAATGGCGTGATCGAACTGCACGGCCGCGCCCTCGGAATAGATGCCGCCCGAAGCCAGCACGATATAGACCTCCTTGCCTGTGACGAGGCCCTTGGAGCCGCTCTCGAGGGCCTGCGGTGCCAACATGGCACCGATTGTTTATCTTCCCCCGATTTCCGTTCGATAATTTTTTGGCTTATGGCTTCGGTATCCCAGTCATCTTTTTGAAACATCCGTCAAACGACAGATTACGACAGAGATCGCCAAGAACGCCTGCGGGTACTTGTTGTGTGGCATCGGGTCGCGGGAATGTTTTCGCGGGCTCATTTGAGCCCGAAAGAGCGGCGGCAAGTTTGATGAGCACAAAGATGATCATAACCCATAGCCACCCGGTAACAGGTGATCGACCCGCCGAACCGGTGGTTTGGCTCGATGGTGCGATCGTTTCGGGCTCAGGGTCCTGTCGCGGCGTGGACGCAATACGATATTGGGGTGCCGTCTCAGGATCGATTAGCGCGTGCAACCAGTCAAGCTGTTGACGCTCCCAATGGTTCGATCCGCGATTGCGTGTCCAGCGAAATCGTTCGTCAAGCAAGTCAAGCAGGCGCGGCGTCATCCAGGGCTCGGCCAACGGACGCTGCCGCTCGCCAAAGCCTGATTGCTCGCAAACATAGGCCCGCATGCGGGTTTCAAACTCTTGAATGTCATCGATCGTCTGTAGGAACTCGCCATCCAGAATTGCCAGCCAACTGTCTATTCTCTGCCATTTCGATGGTTCGGCGATAAGTGTTTCGACAGCTTTCATGGCGCGCAGGGCGGGCGCTTCGATGGCAATTGAAGCCGTGCGGGCAAGAGCCGTTTCTTTCGACGCATTTGGTTCGATGTTTTCGATAAGGAGCGTCTCGATATCATCTTCCATGGTCCGCAAAGCGTGTGCTTCGAGGATAGTGGGAACCGCACTCTCGTCGGATAGTGGCACGTTCTTCAACGCGGTCGCGTCGGTGTCTTCGGCAATTTGTGTCTCGTTAGGCGAAGTAATTTCCCTGAAATACTCCCGTCTTTTGACTTGATCGCGCGCCTGCTCGAATGCCTGACGCAATGCAATGAAGCCGTCGCGATCTTCATTGACGTTGATCAGTTTGAGTTTTGTAGCGTATGCGCGCTTGATTTCGCCTTCGGTGACGTCTTCCCGGTCGGATATTCCGAGCATGGAAAACGCATTAATAGACATCGTAATTCTCTAACGCTTCGAGCTCTTCCGTAATCTGGGATCGCGCGGCGGCGATTTCCTTGGGATATTGCCGGGCAAGGATCGCCTCGAATTCCCCAAGCCATGTCGACAACACCTTGCGTTGCGGACCCAAGGCATTTTCAAAAGCTTTCGTGATGCGCGCGACAAGCGCTGCGTTAACCGCTTCTTCGCGTGGATGGATCTTGATCCGTTCAAGTTCCGCCAGGCGTTGCAGAATGTCTTTTTGCGAAAGAGCGCCCGGATTGCCTTCTATGACAAGTCGATGAGCCTTGCCATCGGTGACGACCGTTGCGATGACTTCGAGCACTCCGGACGTATCGTAGGTAAATCGAACATCGACCGCTTCATTTGCATTGCGGTTGACGGGAATAGGAACGCTCAATGTGCCTATCTTAACATTGTCGCGTACCAGCGGCGCCTCACCCTGAAAGACATTGAGTTTCACTTCTTTCTGGCCGGGAGCTACAGCATGGAAACGCTCAACCCGGCTCGCTGGAATAACCGTGTTGCGCTCGATGATTGGAGCAAAATACCCGGGCAGCGTCGGGTCGTTCGGTCCAACTCGATGGCTTGTCTCGATACCCAAGGTGAAGGGTGCAACATCGGTCATGACGATGTCGTCGAGTGCCTGATGCCGGGAAGCAAGCCCGGCCTGTACCGCCGCGCCCAGGGCCACGACATGATCGGGGTCGTGATCATGTTCTGGAAAACGCTTGAAAAGCTTGGTTATTGCAGACTTGATGATTGGCATTCTCGTTGCGCCGCCAACGAGTATGATACGATCGATCTGGTCGTTGCCCAGGTTTGCGTCGCGCATCGCGCGCTGTAAAGGGGCCTTCATCCGGTTGACTAACTGCGTCGTTGCCTCCTCAAAGCGATCGGCAGAGAGAGAAAGATGCTTCTGTTCGCCGTCCAGGACATATCGGATATCTGCGTCTTGGCTGATTGAAAGCTTGTGCTTTGCTTCGTCAGCCAGCGCACGCAGCCGTGACAGATCTCCCTTTCCCAAATCATCACGGCCAAGATCCTTGGCCAGCAACGCTACAAGGATATCCGTGAAGTCTTCTCCGCCCAGAAATGCGTCCCCGGCCGACGCCCGCACCTCCATGACGCCAGAAAACATCTCCAGAATTGAAACGTCGAATGTGCCGCCGCCAAGATCCACGACAAGAAAGGTGCTTTCATCGCCCTTGCGATGCAGCCCATAAGCCAAGGCCGCCGCGGTCGGCTCATTGATCAGCCGGCTTACCTTAAGGCCCGCGAGTTGTGCGGCAGCGATCGTTGCCTTGCGTTGCACGTCGTTGAAGTAGGCCGGCACGGAAATAACCGCATCGTCAATAGGGCGCTGGAGATGCGCCTCGGCGTCTGCTTTCAAGGAGCGCAGAATGAACGCGGACAACTCTTCCGGGCGAAATGTCTTGCGTCCGAGACGAACCATATGGTCCGTGCCCATATAACGCTTGAATCGTGCCGTGCTTAAATCGGGATTGGACACGAGCCTGTCCTTGGCGGCCTGGCCGACCAGCAAGTCACCACTGTCGCTAAGCCCTACGGCAGAAGGCGTCAGAAAACCGCCGACAGCATTGGGGATCAATATGGGGCCTTCGTCGGTAAAATGAGCTACCAACGAGTTGGTCGTGCCAAGGTCAATGCCGAGAACTGGGAATTCGGACAAACAAGTCTCCGTCAGAGGTTTTGAGGTAGCTTGTCATTTTTAACGCATGTGACTTGCGCATGCTATACTTGGCAAAAAACTTAAAACTGGACTTATCTGAATAATCAGACACATGTGAAGAGGATTCGACGACAGCGCGCACAAGGTTACGTGGCGATATCGCGGCGCGTCCCAATATACGCGCTGCTCCGTTCCAGTCGACGTTCGTGGAACAACAAAAAAGGCAGGCGCCGGAGCGCCTGCCTTTTCAAGTCAGGTCTAGAATGGCTGACGCTTACGCAGCCGCTGCGACCTGCCCTTTTGCGGTCGTCGCCACCACCGCGTCGACCTTGGCGGTCGCCTTGGCGAGCGCTGATGTCACCGCGTCAGGGCCCATGCCGACGCCTTCGATGCGGATGACGTCGACATCGGTCATGCCCAGGAAGCCGAGCACGCCGCGCAGATAGGGAACCGCGTGATCGAACTGGACGGCAGCGCCTTCCGAATAGATGCCGCCCGAAGCCAGCACGATATAGACCTTCTTGCCGGTGACGAGACCCTTGGGGCCGTTCTCGCCATAGGCAAAGCTCCTGCCGGAACGGGCGATGTGATCGACCCAGGACTTCAGCGTCGAGGAGATGTTGAAGTTGATGAAGCCGGTGGCCAAGATCACCGTGTCGGCGGCGAACAGCTCGTCGAGCACGACGTCGGAGACGCCGACGACTTCAGCCTGGCGCGGTGTGCGGGCTTCGGCGGGCGTGTAGATGCCGGTTGAATAGTCGGCATCGATATGCGGCAGCGGGTTGGCGACGAGGTCGCGCACGACAAGCGTGTTCGACGGATCGGCCGCGAGGAGTTTCTCGGCGAATTCGGTGGCGATGCGGGTTGAATGCGAGGCAGCGCCACGCGGGCTCGAGGTTACAAGAAGAATGGACATAGCGGGTCTCTCCAGTGGAATGAATTGTCCCGCCACATATGGGGCTATTAACCCATCAGATAAACTGGTATATTTTCTATACGATCCATCCACAAAATAGATACATTGATGCAGCCAAATCCGACCCTCGATCAGCTTCAGATCCTTGTCGCCGTCGCCGATACCGGAAGCTTCTCGGCCGCCGGCCGCAAGCTCAACCGGGCCCAATCGGTCATCAGCTATGGCATCGCCAATCTCGAGGCGCAGCTTGGGCTGAAGCTTTTCGAACGCGAGGGCACCCGCGAGCCGCAGCTGACCGAGATAGGCCGGGCGATGCTGGAGGATGCAAGGCGCATGATCGGCGTCCTGCAGCGCATGCGCTCTCGGGTCGATGGCCACCATCATGGGCTTGAGGCGGAAGTCGCGCTGTCGGTCGATGTGCAGTTGCCCGCACCGGTGCTGGTGCGCGTGCTGAAGGCATTCGAGGCGCAGTTTCCGACCGTGATGCTGCGCCTGCATATCGGCACGCTCGGCGTGATTCCAGATCACGTCGTCAGCGGACAAGCCGATCTTGGCATTGGTGGCCTTCTCGGCGAGGTCGACGTGCATCTCATTCGCATTGGCTTCATGACACTGGTTCCGGCCGCTGCACCCAGCCACCCGTTGGCACAATTGCCGAAGCCCGTGGCGATCGAGGATGTGCGCGAGCATATCCAGCTTGTCGTCACCGACCAGTCCGAGCGCACCAAGGGGCGCGACTATGGCGTCTTTGCCTACCGGACATGGCGGCTGACGGACGTGCGCACCAAACACATGCTGATGCGCGAGGGGCTGGGCTGGGGCGGGCTGCCGCGTTGGCTGATCGCCGACGACCTGGCTGCCGGCCGCCTCGTTGAACTTGATCTCGAACCCTACAAGGAAGTGAATTCGCCGCTGTTTGCCATGCACCGCACCGATCGCAGCCCGAAGCCGGCCGCCGCCTGGCTGATCGAACGGTTCAAACGCGGGCTCGGCTGCTTCAACGAGTTCGAGCCGGGCGAGGTGCCTGGCGAGGAGCTGGAGACAATCCGTCAATCAGCGCCATGAGCACGGCGCGATAATCCTCGGCTGAAGCGCCGGCCTCGATGGCGAGCGCGGCGCGGTCGAAGGCGGAGGCAAGCATCGCGGTCAGTGCATCCACAGGCAATCTCGCCACCATGTTGGCCCGCATCGCCGCGACCAGGCCTTCGCGCAGCGAGCGGTTGCCGTGGCGGTTGTCGACCGCATCCATGGCGACGCGGCCGAGCACGGCCGGGCCGTCGAGCAGCAACAGCCGCGTGCGGCCGGGCAGGCGCATGGCGGCGAGATAGGCGTCGGATCCGGCGATGAGCGCATCGCGGGCTTCGAGCGAGGGTGGCGAGGCGCGGTCGATCTCGTCCGCCACCGCCTGCGCCTCCTGCTCGACCACGGCGGCAAACAGCGCCTGCTTGTCGGCGAAGTGGTGGTAGAGCGCGCCGCGCGTCACGCCGGCCGCGACGACGATCTCCGGCGTGCCGGTCTCGGCATAGGATTTCTCGGTGAACAGCTTCCGCGCCGCCGCGATCAAATCGGCGCGTGTTGCCTCGGTGCGGTCGCGGTTGGAACGGCGTCCGGAATCCTGTTGCATACATACAGCCTGTATGTTAATTCGACTTACATACAGACTGTATGTTATGCCCAGGGAGAAGGAAAGATGAAGACCACCAGCTATTACCCGGTGCTGATGACCGGCGACGTTGCCGGCACGGCGGCCTTCTACGTCAAGCATTTCGGCTTCCAGCCGCTGTTTGAAAGCGACTGGTACGTGCATCTGCAATCCGCCGAGAACAAGCGGGTCAATCTGGGCATCGTCCAGGGCGACCACGAAACCATCCCGGAAGAGGGGCGAGGGCGCATCTCGGGCCTGCTGATCAATTTCGAGGTTCGCGATCCTGATGCGGTCTACCAGCGGGTTCTGGCCGCCGGCCTGCCGGTTCTGCGAACACTGCGCGACGAACCCTTCGGCCAGCGCCATTTCATCACCAGGGATCCCAACGGCGTGCTGATCGACGTCATCAAACCGATCCCGCCCAGCGAGGAATTTCTGGCGCAGTACGCCGAGGGCGCCGCGGGGGTGTGAGCGACTGTTCCGGGAGGGCTGTGGCCAGATTTATTTATCGCTGAAGTCCGCGCTGCCCCTCATTGCCCTGCCGGGCATTTCTCCCCGTATAGTGACGGGGAGAAAGACGCCCTCATCGGCGATTTCGCCAGCCATCAACCTTGCAAGAAGAGCGCCGAGGTTGCGCCCAGCCACCTTCTCCCCGTCAATATACGGGGAGAAGGTGGCGGCAGGCGGATGAGGGGCGGCGCTGACGCGCGTTTTCCAGCAGCGATAGGCGATCAGCCCGCCCGTGCCACCGGCGTCACCGCCACCTGGCTGACGCCGGTGCGGCGCACCACCGTGCACAGCGTCTCGCGGCCGATGCGCTCGGCGTCGAGCATGCGCACGAGGTCGTCGACGCCGGTGACCGGGCGCCCGTCTATTGCCGCGATGATGTCGCCCTCCTTGAGGCCGGCCTTGTCCGCCGGGCCATTCTTCTCGACGCTGCGCAGCCGCACTGCCGTGCTGGTCGACACCTGCGACAGCAGGGCGGCGCGGCGCGGCAGATTGGTGGTGTCGGCCGAGATGCCGATGAAGGCGCGTCGCACGCGGCCGAAGCGGATGATCTCCGAGATGACGAAATTGGCCGTGTTGGAGGCGACCGCGAAGGCGATGCCTTGCGCGCCGTGGATCATGGCGGTGTTGACGCCGATGACTTCGCCCGCCGACGACACCAGCGGCCCGCCGGAATTGCCGGGATTGAGTGCCGCATCGGTCTGGATGACGTCGTCGATCAGCCGGCCGGTCGAGGCGCGCATCGAGCGGCCAAGTGCGGAGACGACGCCTGACGTGACCGTCCATTCGAAGCCGAGCGGATTGCCGATGGCAATGGCGATCTGGCCGCGCCTGAGCCGCTTGGAATCGCCCAGCGGCGCGACATCGGCAAAGCTGCCGTCGGCCCGCACCAGGGCGATATCGGTGTCGGGATCGCGGCCGAGCACGCGGCCCTCGCTGGAAGCGCCGTCGGGCATCGACACGCGCACTGTTTTTGCGTCACCCACGACATGGAAGTTGGTGACGACCAGCCCGTCCGGCGCAATCACGAAGCCGGAACCATGGCCGCCCTGGCCACCAATGCGTTCGATGCGGCAGACGGCCGGGCCGATGCGGTCGACAGCGTCGGCGACCGTCATGGAATAGGCGTCGAGCAGCGTGTCATCGGATTGGAATTTGGCGGCGGCGAGGGCCATGGGCGGGCTCCGTGTTTTCAGGCGTAACGACGCCTTTTGTCTTGTGCATATCGTTGTCCCAAAACCGCTGAGCACTTTTGGGCAACACGCACTATATGTGCGGAGCGGCCGGAACCGCCGCGACCTGACCAGATGGCCAGTCAAACCGCCAACTAGCCGTCAGGCGAGTACCTCCAGGGGCGCCGTCGGGCGATATCTGGGACATGACGAACCCCAGGAGACCATCATGAGTGACTTCAATCTGAATGCGTTTTCGCAAGCCGTTGCCGACCTTGCGGCACAAGCGGCGCCGGCGACCGCGAGCTTCACGACCCATCATCACCGCACGGCAAGCGCCTTCCACTGGAGCGACGGCTATTTCGTCACCGCCGAGGAGGCGGTCGAGGCCGGCGAGGAGATCGAGCTGACGCTGGCTTCGGGCGAGACGGTGAAGGCCGAGCTCACCGGCCGCGATCCTTCGACGGGCGTTGCCCTGCTGAAGCCGGCCACTGCCGTGAATGCCGCGCCGCTGGCCAAGGCCGACGCGGTACGGCCCGGCAATGTCGCCATTGCCATCGGCAACAGCCAGGGCTCGGCGCTGGCCGTGTCGGGCTCGGTCGGCGAAGTCGGCCCGGCCTGGCGCTCGATGCGCGGCGGCACGATCGACCGGCGCATCAATCTGGCCGTCGGCGCCGGCGGCCGTTTCGAGGGCGGTCCGGTGCTCGACGCCAAGGGCGGGCTGATCGGCATGCTTCTGTTCGGGCCGCGCGGCCGGGCGCTGGTCATGCCCTATGAGACGATCGAACGCGCGGTCGCGACCCTGCGCGAGAAGGGGCACGTCGCCCGCGGTTACCTCGGCGCGGGCCTGCATCCGGTGCGCGACCGTGACGCGAAGGGCGCGATGGTGATGAGCCTCGACGACAATGGCCCGGCCAAGGCCGCTGGCCTTTCCCTCGGCGACATCATCGTGGCTTGGAATGGCGAGGCGGTGCATGGCCCGCGCGACCTGATCCGCAGGCTCGGCCCTGACAGCGCCGGGGTTTCCGTGACGCTTGGCGTGGTGCGCGGCGGTGAACAGCGCGATGTGACATTGACCATCGGCGAAAAGCCGCTGAGCTGAGAGGATTGATGGAAGCGCTCTCCAGCGACCGGATCATGAGTGACGGTGCTGCTTCGCGGCGGCTTGTGGTGCTGATCGCGCTTGGCGATGCCGCGCGCGCCGAGCGCCTGGCCGCCACGCTTGCCGCCAGCGATGACCTGCTGCCGGTGGTGGCCGGCGGCGGCAGGGCCGACGTCGCCATCATCGACGACAGGAGCGGAGATGCCGTGCCGGCCTCGGTTCCACGGGTGTTGCTGGGGCGTGCTGGCGGCGAGCGGCCCGCCGGCGAGGTGTTCGCCATAATGCCCGCTGGCGCCGATGATCTGCTGATCGCCGCGGCGGCGCGGCTGGCGGCGGCCGGCTATCGCGTCACCGGCGATGGCGGCCACGGACGCGATGAGGATTTCCATACGGGCGAGGGTGCGCCGTTCGAGGATGAACCGGCCGACGACCATGCCGTTCGCCCGGCACTTTCGCCGCGCGAGGCGGAAGTGCTGGCGCTGCTCGCCGAAGGCGCGCCCAACAAGGTGATCGCGCGGCGGCTCAGTATCTCCGTGCACACGGCGAAGTTCCACGTCGCCGCGATCCTGATCAAGCTGGGGGCTGCAAATCGTACCGACGCCATTGCGATTGCGATGCGGCAGGGGCTGGTGCTGGTTTAGAAAAGCTTGGGTTCCTCGCCCCCGCAAACATGCTACGGGATGCACACATTCCAAGCAGCTGGTCTTGGCGATAGCGTGCATGGCAGCTTGCGCATGCATTTTCTTATGCGGCGCTGGTCGACCCCCACTCCGTCTCGGCTTCGCCGAGCCACCTCTCCCCCGATCGACGGGGTAGAGGAAAGGCGCCAGGCTTTTTGCCGTCAACGCTTATCTTGCTAGGCTCCCTTCCTTTCCCTCCGGAGGGGGGAAAGGTGGCGCTGCGAAGCAGCGACGGATTGGGGGAACCACATGGCAATCAAGCCTCGCACCGATCAAGTCATGCAAGTCACAGAAAATGTGTGCATGGCGTAGCACATATGTGGGGGCGAGGAACCCAAGTTCTGTGAGACCCTCCGCAACGTCACCATGGCATAGTACCTCAGCCTCTTGTATCCCGCAGCGCCACAGGCAAGGATCGCGCAAAGAGCCAAAGCCACCGGAGGGAAAAATGTCGCTCAAGGGAAAGACGCTGTTCATCTCCGGCGGATCGCGCGGCATCGGACTGGCGATCGCGCTGCGCGCGGCGCGCGACGGCGCCAATGTGACGATCGCGGCCAAGACCGCCGAGCCGCATCCGAAGCTGCCCGGCACGATCTATACCGCCGCCGAAGAGATCGAGCAGGCCGGCGGCAAGGCGCTGCCCGTGCTGTGTGACATCCGCGAGGAGGCGCAGGTCGCCGAGGCGGTTGCAAGGACCGTCGAAAGATTCGGCGGCATCGACATCTGCGTCAACAACGCCAGCGCCATCCAGCTCACCGGCACGCTGGAGACCGACATGAAGCGCTATGATCTGATGCACCAGATCAACACGCGGGGCACCTTCCTGGTCTCCAAAATGTGCATTCCGCACCTGAAGTTAGCCAGCAATCCTCACATCCTGAATCTGGCGCCGCCGCTCGACATGAAGGCCAAGTGGTTCAAGAACCATGTCGCCTACACCATGGCCAAGTTCGGCATGTCGATGTGCACGCTGGGCATGAGCGCCGAATTCGCCAAGGACGGTATCGCGGTCAATTCGCTGTGGCCGATCTCGACCATCGATACGGCGGCGGTGCGCAATCTGCTGGGTGGCGCCACGGTGGCGGCAATGAGCCGGTCGCCCGACATCATGGCCGACGCCGCGCATGCCATCTTCATGCGGCCGTCGCGCGAGGCATCAGGCAATTTCTACATCGACGAGGAAGTGCTGCGCGCCGAGGGCGTCAGCGACTTTTCGGTCTATGCGCCCGATGCGACCGGACCGCTGGCTGGCGACTTTTTCGTGCCGGACGAGGTGTTTGCGCGGACGGACAGCAAGATCAAGAATATCTACTAGCCCTTCGACGCAGAGCACTTCATTTCGAGATTGGCTCCAACAGCCGTAGCTTCGTCATCCTAGAGCGAAGCAAGGAGCGCAGCGACGCGGCGCAGACCCCGGGATCCATGCCGGGACTCCAAAGCGTCACTACGGTCCAGAATTCTGCACCGCTGCACTACACGTCTAAGGTCACGGAATGGATCCCAGGGTCTCCGCGACGCCGCTGCGCGGCTGCTCCGCCCTAGGATTGTTTGAGAAGGATCGGGTAGTCTGGCGGCCGGGACTGCGGCCCATCACAACCGGCAGTCCCGGCGGCAGGCGACCGTCCCTGGGATCGGGCAACACCCGACGTCATCATGGTCCCTGCCGTCTTTGTCCGCCATCGCTTGGAGAGTTGATTGGCCGCTGGCTCGCGCCACGCCCGCAAACAATCCGAAGCCTGACAAGGATACCACCAGCATGGCCTTCTTGCATCAACAACCGAAACTGTGCCTCGGCCTCGATATCGCCAAGGACACCATCACCGCCGCCGATGGCACCACCACCCATGTCATCGACAACCAGCGACGCACGATCCGCGCCTTCCTCAAGAGCCACAAGCAGGCAGACCTTGTGGTCTGTGAACCGACCGGTGGCCATGAAGGCCTGCTGCTCGAAGAGTGCCTGCGTGCCGGCATCGCCTGCCATCGCGCCGACACGCTCAAGGTCAAGAGCTTCATCCGCTCCTACGGCACCCACGGGAAGAGCGATGCCATCGATGCCGCGATGTTGAGGGCCTACGGCCGCGAACGCTGGGAAAAGCTGACCCTTTGGCAGGCTCCGGACCCCGACGAGACCCGCTTGCGCGCCTTGGTGCGCCGCCGCCAGGAGCTCATCGCCATCAAGATCGCCGAGAAGAACCGCGCCAAGGCACCTAGTGCTCGAGACCTCGCCGCCTCCTTCGAGGCCGTGATCAAAGTCGTCGAGCGTCAGATCCAGGCGATCGATGCAGCCATGCGCGAGCTGATCGCCAACAGCAGCGCCCTCAAGCATCGAGCCGCCATCTGCACGGCCATGGACAGTCTCGGCCCAATCGTGGCCGCCAAGCTGCTGGCCATCTTGCCCGAACTCGGCACCATGACACGTCGAAAGGCTGCCGCGCTTGCAGGGCTCGCGCCTCATCCAAACGACAGCGGACAAAAGCAAGGCTACCGCAAAATCCGTGGCGGACGACCGGAGATCAGGAGCATGCTCTACATGCCCGCATTGCACGCCGCTGCCGGAAGGGGCGAGTTCGCAACCTTCTACAAACACCTCATCGCCAACGGCAAAAAGCCAATGGTGGCCATCGCTGCAGTCATGCGAAAGATCGTCGTCACCCTAAACGCCAGGCTCAGAGACGCCACCATTCCTCAGAGTTGATGACGAAGTTGGGGAGGCTTTGGCCAGTCCGCGTCGAGTATCAGCCTATCTCGTCCTTCTTGCCTTTGCTCAGGCCCATCAGCCGGTCGATATAGGCCAGCATCAGCGCCGACACGACGAAGGTGAGGTGGATGATGGTCAGCCACATCAACTGGTCGGTCGAATAGGAGGACGAGTTGAGGAACACCTGCAAGAGGTGGATGGAGGAGATGGCGACGATGGTCGAGGCGACCTTGACCTTGAGCGATCCGACATCGATCGTGCCCAGCCAATGCACGCCGCTGCCATCCGGGTCGTCGAAGCGGCTGACGAAGTTCTCGTAGCCGGAGATGATGACCATCACCACCAGCGAGGCGACGAGGGCCGCATCGATCAGGCCGAGCATCTTCAGGATTGTGTCGGTGTCGCCGAGCAGGAACACCATGGTGATGAACTCGTAGAGCTTCTTGGCGAACGACAGCGCATAGACGGCCAATGCCAGGCCAAGACCGATATAGAAGGCGACCAGAAGCCAGCGCGAGGCGAGTATGATCGATTCGATGGCGAGTTCGAGACGCTTCATAGAGTGGTTCCAGTTGTTCTCGGGTCGGTGATCAGGCCGTATTTCGACCACGCGAACGCTTTTTGCAAGATAGCAAAAAACCCCGCCGGAGAGGGCCGGCGGGGCTCAATGCGTCCCGCTGGAGTCGGGACGGGGCAGGGAACGCCCAGTCCTGAATCTGGGGTGAGCGGGCCCGCGATTCAATGAGCCGGCTTTAATGCCGGGACAAATCTTCTTGAGCCGAAGCTCCGGATCCGAACCTTTCCCATCCCCGGCCGAGCCGGGGATGGGCGCTTCCAGCGTTGAGTCCGCAAATCAGGTCATGATTTTGAAATCATGATCTAATTGTTGCTGGCAACGGGTGCTACCAGCGAGGTGATACGGCGGATGGCGACACGCCGGTTCTCACGGTTGGGCGCCGAGGTGTTTACCTTCAGATACTCCTCGCCATAGCCCTGCGTCGTCAGGTTCTCCGGCGGGATGCCGAAGGCATTGGTCAGCGCTTCGGCAACCGCTTCGGCACGGCGGTCCGACAGAGCAAGGTTTGCCTCCGGCGTGCCGACGGCGTCGGTGTGGCCCTCGATCAGGAAGGTCTCGGCCGGGTTCTTCTTCAACAGCTTCTCCATGGCGTTGGCGACGCCCTCAAGCTTCTGCACCTCGGTGTCGGAGATCGAGGACGAGCCGAATTCGAAGTTCAGCGTGTCGAGGTCGACGCGGCGCGCAATGTCGCGCACACGGGCCGAGCGCTTGACCTCGTCGATCGAATAGAGGCGCTGGACCCTCTCCACCGGCGGCTGTTCGAGGAAGGTGTAGTAGTCGTCCGGGCTTTCCACGTCCTCGGAATCGAGGATGTAGTCACGGCGCGGGATGGTCAGCCGCATCGGCGGCAGGTCATCGCCGGGATCGCGCCAGTCGCCCTCATCCTGATAGTCCTGCTCGTCGACATAGCTCAGAACATATTCGCGCCCGTCAGGCGTGATGCGTGAACGCTGGATGACATCGCCATAGCGGTTGCGGATGGTGACGATCCGGATGCCGTTGTCGCGCTCGACCGTCTCGCGCGTACGGTTCTGCGGCAGGTCCTCGTAGTAGACGTCCCTGGCACCGCGATTCATACGCGGACCGTCATTGCTCTGGACGATCGTCTGGCCGCCGAGCTGGATGATGACGCGGTTGCCGATCTCCTTGAGCACGTCAACGCCCTGGGGGCGGCGGCGGTCGCGGATGTTCTCATCGGGCGCACGGTCGCGGCGTTTGCCCTTCTCTTCCGTCACCGGGACAAACTTTTCGGGCTTGATCTCCTGCTGGGCTGCCTTGTCGTCGGTTGGAGGCGGCCCCTGGTCGACGGGAGCGACCACAGGCTTCTGCCCCTGATCACCGCCTTGCTGGGCGTTCTGGCCACCATTCTGCTGCTCGCCATTCTGCTGGCCGTTCTTGTCGCCATGCTTGCGGCCGCCGCCCTTGCGTTCGGCGTCCTTCTGGCTGTCGAGGAGGGGGGCAGCGTTCTTGTCGGCGGGAGCTTCGCCTTGTACGGGATTTTCGCCCTGGACAGGCGCGGCCTTGCCGCCATTTGCCGGCTGTTCGCCATTGACCGGCTGTTCGCCAGTGGCTGGCTGTGCGCCCGTGGCCGGCTGTTCGCCATTCGCGGGCTGTTCGCCCGTCGGCTTCTTGCCGTGCTTCTTTGTCTTGTCCTGGGGCTGCTCGCCCTGTGTCGCCGGCTGTTCGCCGGCCGGAGCCGTTTCAGCCTTGGGCGTCGTCGCTTCGCCGGCCGGAGCTTCCTTCGGCGTCGGAACGGCTTCCGGCGTCACTGCCGGGACGGCGGGCGCCTCTTTCTGCTGGTCCGCCTTGTGTTTCCTGCCGGGCTTTGTCGGCTGGTTGTCGTTGGCGGGCTCTGCCTGCCCCGCGGGAGCCTGTTCGGCCGGCGCCTGCTCGGTCTGCTGCTGCTGGTCGCGCTTCTTCTTGCGCGGCTGCTGCTCCTGGGCGGCTGGTGCGGCCTGTTCGGCCGGCGCCTGCTCGGTCTGTTGCTGCTGGTCGCGCTTCTTCTTGCGCGGCTGCTGCTCCTCGGCGGCTGGTGCGGCCTGTTCGGCCGGCGCCTGCTCGGTCTGCTGCTGCTGGTCGCGCTTCTTCTTGCGCGGCTGCTGTTCCTCGGCGGCCGGTGCGGCCTGTTCGGCCGGCGCCTGCTCGGTCTGTTGCTGCTGGTCGCGCTTCTTCCTGCGCGGCTGCTGTTCCTCGGCGGCCGGTGCGGTCTGTTCGGCGGGAGCCTGTTCGGCCTGTTGCTGCTGGTCGCGCCTCTTCTTGCGCGGCTGCTGTTCCTCAGCGGCTGGAGCGGCCTGCTCGGCTGCCGGCGCTGCCTTCTCGGCGGGGGCCTGCTCGGTCTGCTGCTGATCGCGCTTCTTCTTGCGCCGCTGCTCCTGGTCGCTCTGTTGTCCCTCGTCGGCGGGTGCGTCCTGGGCCAGGATCAGCGGCGTTCCACCGCGCTGCATGGGGTCGAACGCGGCACTTCCCTGAAGCGGGAACGCGCCCAACGGCGCGGATGCCATCAGCAGGCCAAGTGCTGTGCCTGCCAGAATCCGTGGTTGGCGTTTCATCGAAAACTCTCCTTGTGGGGTCCCATCCTTGCCGAAACCGATCTTGGACCGATTGGTTCCAGTTTGGTGGGGATAGATGCCGTACAGGGCGATTGGCCGGCCTTTTGAAGGCAACTTCGTGTCATTAGACCAGCCTAAGGTCCGATTCCAGCCCTTACCGCGCTTGACCTCGGCGGCGGCCGGGGCCACATCCGCGAGATGGAAACGCCATTCTGGAAAACAAAGACGCTGGAAGCGATGAGCCCGACCGAGTGGGAATCACTGTGCGATGGTTGCGGCAAATGCTGCCTGTCGAAGCTCGAGGACGAGGATACGGGCGAGATCTACTGGACAAGTGTCGGCTGCCGGCTGTTCGATGCGCAGAGTTGCCGCTGCGCCGACTATGCTAACCGGCTGGCGCGCGTTCCCGATTGCGTCGGCCTGACGCCGCAGAATGTGCGCACCATCAGCTGGCTGCCCAGCACCTGCGCCTATCGGCTGGTGGCCGAGGGCCGTGATCTCTATTGGTGGCACCGGCTGGTGTCGGGCAGTGCCGAGACCGTGCACGAGGCCGGTATCTCGATGCGCGGCCGGGTCAAGGCGAGCGAGACCGAACTGGCCGAGCCCGAAGATTACTTTGACTATATACTCGACGACGAGCCTTGAGGCTGGTGTCCGCCAGGAATCGGGGCATCGGGGCCATATTGTTGTTGTTCGAAGACCGGCGGAGGTTTTTCTTGCCGCCACATGAACCGCAGATGAACGGCGAGTTCGTAAATAGTTCAGACAGGCCAGTGCATTGTCCCGCCATCGGTTTCACGAGGACGGGCGCAAGCCCGCAACAAGGAGAGAGAAGCATGTACACCAAGATCAAGACGGCAGCCCTTTCGGCGCTGGTCGGCCTCGGCACGCTGGCCGCCATTCCCGCCCATGCCGACAGCCTCTATCTCGGCTTCGGCAACAACCAGGATCCGCGCTTCGGCGTCTATGCCGGTGATGACGGCTATCGCCACCGCCGTGACGAGCGCCGCGACGACTGGCGCCGTGGCTGCTCGCCCGACCGCGCCCTCGACAAGGCCGAGCGCATGGGGCTGCGCCGTGCCCGCATCGTCGACGCCAACCGCCGCGTGGTGAAGGTGATGGGCCGCCAGTATGGCGATCGCGTCGTCATCGTCTTCGCCAATGAGCGCGGCTGCCCGATCATCAACCGCTGAAGCCTCTTGATGGCGGAGCCCCCGTCCGATCGGACGGGCGCGGCTCGAAAAACCCCGCGGGAGCGATCCCGCGGGGTTTTTCCTTGCATCGTATCGACTGCAGGTCATCCGTCCCCGGCACCGCCGGCGACGGATGATCGTTGCTTCAGCCGGCTGTCATTTCAGCTCGAAGGTGACGGTCACCTGGACATTGTAGGCGTTTTCGCCGGCCTGGGTCGGCACCGCCGACCGGGCCGCGTCGAATGCCTTGGCGTTGATCGCCATCGGCGCCGGAGCGACGTTCTGATCGGAGATTTCCAGCACCCGGCCGATGCTGACGCCGGCGGCCTCGGCCAGCGTCTTGGCCTTGGCGATGGCGTTGGCAACCGCCTTCTTGCGGGCTTCGGTGATGGTGGCATCAGGATTGTCGTTGGTGAAGGAGATGCCGCCGCCCTGGTTGACGCCGAGAGACACAGCCTTGTCGAGGATCTCGCCCGTCTTGTCGATGTCGCGCACGCGAACCGCCAGCGTGTTGGTGACCTGGTAGGCGACGAGTTCGGCCTCCTGGCTGCCGTCGGGCTTGTTGGTGAAGTTGTAGCGCGGATTGATCTGGATGCCGGCGGTCTGCAGGTCGCGATCCTTGATGCCGGCCGCCTTCATCGCCGCGATCACCGCGGCCATGGCGTCGTTGTTGGCATCGAGCGCCGCGCGCGCCGTCTTGGCCTCGCGCATGACGCTGAGCGACAGCAACGCCAGGTCGGGAGGTGTGGTCGCTTCGCCTTCGCCCGATACGATGATGCGGGCGGGCGTCGGCGAATCGGCGGCTCCAGCCATCGCCGGAAAAGCGATTGCAGCGGCGAGCGCGAGGGGCAAAAGATGTCTGGTCATGAAAATCTCCGTGGTATGCGATCAGGTCGCAAGCGTCGCGTAGAGCGCGATTATGGGTTGATTTGGGCGATCAGCGAAAGCCCGTCGCGAAAGCCTTGTGCCGCGATGCGAAAAACATTAATCCAGCCGGCGTGGGGCCTGTAGCTCAATGGTTAGAGCCGGCGGCTCATAACCGCTTGGTTGGGGGTTCGAGTCCCTCCGGGCCCACCATAACCATTGATTTTATTGGCAAAAATGTGGCTTTGCCCACGGCTTGCCCCACACCTTGCCCACGGGCGGGGCGAACTGCCTGAAAATGATCAAAGGCGCCTCTCTTAGCCATTCCGCGATTCCTTTATCACCTTACGATCCGCAAACTCGTCCGCCGCTTCATCTGACCGCGCTTTTCCTCACGCAGGTTGACGGCTCGCGCGATATCGACGGCGATCCGCTTCTTGTTAGCGTCGCGCACTTTGTCGTCGGTCACCGTCATCGAGGAATGACCCACGGCGTCCATGATGGACGCGCGCTTGGATGTTGCATTCTGCCAGATAGGTTCCGAAGGTGCGGCGTAGCCCATGCAGCGTATATCCTTCGGCGATATCCGCTTGCCGCGTCCAGTGTTGCATCATGCCTGTCAGGCTCATTTCCGAGAACGGCTTCCCATACGCGGTCTTGAGGACAGTGCCCCCCTTCGACCGGTCAAGCGGTTCCAAGGTTGTCGCCAACTTGTCAACGACCGGTATGAACATCTCCCTTCCGCCATGGCGATTTCGGTTCTTCCAATTCGAGCGAGCCGTCGAACAATTCGATCTCCTCCGTGACGAGATCATCCCACTCAAGGTTGGCGATGTCGCCGCGGCGATTGCCGAGCCAGAAGCCAAGGGCATAGCAGGTCCGAGCGGGCGTACCGATTGTATGCCGTTCCTCGTACTTCTCTTTGCTCCGGTGCCTCGCGATGAAAGAGAACCTCATGTCACTTGCCTCGCGAAGTAGGCTGCGGCCTTTTCCATCGCGACAGGGGCCTTTGCTAGCCGGAGACCCGAAGCTACAACAGCGACCGCAGGAAGGGTCCTGCCCGAAGAATCGAAGGGTCGTATGGCGCGGAGCAAACCGGCAACTTTGAAGGATGTGGCGGCACTTGCGCATGTATCGCGCGCAACCGCGGCCCGCGCCCTGAACAGCTATGGCTATGTTGGCGACGAGACTGCCAAGAAGGTGCAGGCGGCGGCGGGAAAGCTCGGCTATCGAGGCAATCGCCTGGCGCAGGCATTGCGCAATGGGCAGCTGCCGATTGTCGGCTGCATTCTCGGCGACATCCAGAACCCGTTCTTCGCGCGCATAGCCCATGACATCGAAGTGCTTGCCCGCGAATGGGGGCATAATCTCGTCATCGGCAGCAGCGAGGAGGAACTGGATCAAGAGATCTCGCTCTTGGCGAGTCTCCAGTCGCTTTCTATCCGAGGCTTCATCGTTGCACCGACATCAGCCGAGAACAATGCGCATCTGCAAGGCCTGATCGCGGAAAACGTGCCACTGATCCTGATCGACCGTGTCGCCGAGGGCGTCGACTGCGATAGTGTCGTGGTCGACAATGAGGGAGGAGCGCGCAAAGCGGTCGAATATCTGATCGCCATGGGCCACCGCCGTATTGGGCTGCTGCAGGACGATATGCGCATCTTCACCTCCCGCGCGCGCATGACCGGCTACCAGACGGCGCTTGCGGCCGGCGGCATCGGGTCCGACGAACGGATGATCGCGGTCTCGCAATCGACGGTCGAGCATGCTGTCGACGCAACGATACGTTTATTCAGCCAGAAGACACCGCCGACGGCGCTTTTCACGGTCGACAGCCTCATGACGCAGGGCGCGCTTCTTGCCTTTCGTTCGATGGGGATTTCCATTCCCCATGACGTTTCGCTGATCGGATTCGACGATTTCAACCTGGCGACATTCACCGATCCGCAGATCACCGTCGTCTCGCAGCCGGTCTCGGAAATAGGACGCGCGGCGGCCCGGCTCCTGTTCGATCGGCTTGCCGGGAAAACCGATCCACCGCGAAAAGTCCGGTTCGAAACCAAGCTGATCATTCGTGGTTCGGTCAGTCGGCGCGGCGGCTGAACCTCGAAAACGTGTGTCCTATTTTTTTGAAAGCCTACTTGCCAATACGGAATTCTCGTGCGCTAAATGTGTGTGAGATCGATCTCACACACATTCTCAAGGTCATAGTCTCAAGATCATTGAGTGAGGACGCCCGCGTGGTTCGGGGGCAAGTGCGGAACGCAAAACGGGAAGTTTCAAATGCTCAATTTCGATAGGGATCGCTTTGTGAAGATCCAAAGCGGCGCGGTTGCAATCGCCAAGGACGTGCGTGTCC
Organism: Mesorhizobium sp. GW821-FHT04C10; assembly: GCF_059420305.1. Classification (NCBI taxonomy): domain Bacteria; kingdom Pseudomonadati; phylum Pseudomonadota; class Alphaproteobacteria; order Hyphomicrobiales; family Phyllobacteriaceae; genus Mesorhizobium; species Mesorhizobium sp. GW821-FHT04C10. The sequence goes on from NZ_JBWKTL010000001.1 coordinate 2,773,010, forward strand.
TGATGCGCGACCTGCTGGACGGCGGTCTGGAACGCATCTTCTTCATGGGAACCGGCGGCGTGCAGTTTCTGACCCTGCCGGCCATTGAGCTTGCGCGCAACACGACGCTTTTCCCGGTTTCCGCGGCCTATCCCGCCCAGGTGGTGCTGGAGCCGCCGGCGGGCCTCGACGGTAAGGCGCTGGTCGTTCTGCCCTCACTCTCCGGCACCACCAAGGAAAGCGTGCAGCTTCTCGCCTTCCTGAAGGAGCGCGGCGTCAAGACGTTGTCGCTCACCGGCCACAAGGATACCCCGCTCGGCCGCGACGCCGACTACAACTTCACCAACTTTGCCGAGGACGACACCTCTTCGGAATCCTTCTACCTCCAGACCCTTCTCATCGTGCTGGCCCTCTTGGCCGAGCGCGGCGAATTTGCCGATTTCGACGCGACCGTGGCCGAGCTGGCGCTGCTGCCGAAGCTGCTGGTTTCGGTGAAGGAAGGCTACGAGGCCGAAGCCGCCGCCCTCGCAAGGGAGATCAAGGACGAAACCTACCATATCTTCACCGGCGCCGGCTCCGTCTGGCCGGAAGCGCACTATTACGGCATGTGCATCCTCGAGGAGATGCAGTGGATCCGCACCCGCCCGGTGCAGGCATCCGACTTCTTCCACGGCACGCTCGAACTGGTGGAGCCGGGCGTCAGCCTGTTCATCTTCAAGGGCGAGGACGCGTTCCGTCCGCTGACCGACCGGGTGGAGAACTTCGCCAAGCGCTACACCAACAAGGTGCGCGTCCTCGATGCGGCTTCCGCCACCCTGCCGGGTATCTCGGCCAAAACGCGCGGCCTCATCTCGCCGATCGTCCTCGCAACCATGCTGGAGCGCCTCAGCGCGCATCTGGAGGTGCTGCGCGACCACCCGCTGACCACGCGTCGCTACTACAAGCGCGTCGAATATTGAGCTTTGCGGTCCGGCGCCACCGCCGGAACGCATGCCTGACGAGACAAAATCAACAGAGAGGAACTGCGAAATGAAAGCCAATATTTTCTTGAGCACGCCCAGCCTCGCGGCCATCGTTGCCGCCGCCTTCGTCATCGGCGGCGTCAGTGCCGCATCCGCTGCCGGCCCGGTCGTCGCTGATCCCAATGCGAAGGTCGATTATTCGGGCACGCTCAGCGTACTGACGAAATTCGGCCTGCAGCAGCTTTCTCCTTTCTTCGTCGACACCGCCAAGAAATATGAAGCGCTTCATCCCGGCGTGAAGGTCGAACTCATCCAGGAGAGCGACGACAGCGTAAAGGGCAAGACCAAGGCGCTCGTCGCGTCCAATTCGCTGCCGGACGTCTACTTCACGTGGACAGGCAGCTGGGGCGAGAACTTCGTGCGCGGCAACCGCGCCGTCGATCTGACCCCCGTCATCGGGCCGAACACGGAATGGGGCAAGACGCTCGCGACCGCTGCCGTCTCCGCCTTCCAGTACAATGGCAAGCTCTACGGCATTCCGCTTTATCTGGACGCCAAGTTCATGGGCTACAACAAGAGCCTGTTCCAAAAGGCCGGCATTGCCGAGCCCAAGACCTTCGACGACATGCTGAGTGCCTGCGCGGCCCTCAAGAAGGCCGGCGTCACGCCGATCTCCTTCGGCAATAAGGAAGGTTGGCCGGGCGTCCATTATGCGGGGCAACTCCTTGCCTATAATGTGCCCCAGGCGACCCTCGAGAAGGACTTCGTTCCGGCCACCGCCGAATATACCGATCCGGGCTATGTCGAGAGCCTGAAGCAGTACAAACAGCTGATCGACGAGTGCTCGGACGGATCGGGCACGAACGGTTCCTCGTATGCCTCGGCCTTGCAGCAGTTCAGCAACGGCAAGTCCGCGATGTACTATCAGGAGATCATCGAGTTTGATCAGTCGACGGCCGACGGCGCGCTCAAGCGCGAGGATTTCGGTTTCTTCAAGCTGCCGGTCCCGAAGGACGCCAAGGGCGACGTAAAAGCCATCGAAGGCGCGCCGGAGGGCTACATGATCAACGCGGCCTCGAAGAACGTCCCTCTCGCGATCGATTTCATGCGCTTCGTCACCTCGGCCGAAAACGGTAAGGTCCTGTCGGCAACGCCTTACGGCCAGCCGAGCGCAACGGTCGGCGGCTATTCGGCGGAGACCATGAACCCGACCGTTGTCGACGGCCTGAAGGTGATCGCGGATTCCTCCTATCTCATGCCCTGGCTCGATACCGCGAACCCGCCGCGCGTGGCGGCTGCCTGGCTGTCCGGCCTGCAGGCGCTGATCGGCGGCTCGATGACCCCGGAACAGGTCATGGAACGGGTGAAGGAAGCGGCAGCTCCGTCGAAGTAGGATTTGGCCAGCGATGACCGCCATGCAGCCTGGGCACAAGGGTGAAGCCGTCAAAATCGGCATTGCCGGGCCGAGCCGGTCCAAGAGGGACTGGCTCGGCCCTCTGGCCGCCGTTTGGTCGTTCCGCTGGATCCTCGCCGCCTTCGTGCTGATCCTCTGGTTCGTCTACTATCCCATCATCGACAACTTTGTCGTCAGCACGAAGAACCAGGACATCTTCACCGGCGAAACCGCTTTCGTCGGACTGGAAAACTATCGCCGCCTGCAAGCCGATCCGGTGGTCTGGATCTCGATCGTCAACAACACGCTCTATGCCGTCATCTCGGTCGTCTTCCAGGTCTTCGGCGCCTTCGTGCTGGCGGCGTTGATCGAAGGGCTCGCCGAGGAGAGATGGCGTCGCTTCTGGCGCGCCGTCTATTTCGTGCCGTCGGCCATCTCGATCACCGTGACCGGCCTTCTCTTCTACTTCATCTATCAGCCCGACATAGGCCTTCTGGATTCGGCGCTGACGCAGGTCGGCCTTGCAGGATGGTCGCGTGCCTGGCTCGGCGAGGAAGGGACGGCCATCTATGCCATCATAGCCATGAGCCAATGGCAGGGCTTCGGCTATTCGACGCTGCTGTTCGCCATCGCCATCCAGAAGATCCCGCGCGACCTCTACGACGCGGCGACCATCGACGGGGCGGGAACCTGGCGACGCCTGTGGAGCATCACCTTTCCCCTGACCCGGGAGATGACGGGCCTGATGGTGATCATCACCATCACCGGCGCGTTCCAGGTCTTCAACGAGGTCATGGTGATGACCGGTGGCGGGCCCAACAACAGCAGCCAGGTGCTCGGCACATGGCTCTATCAGCAGGGTTTCATCGAGAACGACTTCGGCTACGGCGCGGCGATCGCATCGGTCATCTTCGTCATCACGCTCATGACCGGCTTTGCACAGCTCTGGTACACGAAAAGGCGGAGGGTCGAGCTGTGAGCCACTCCTATCAGCCGCGCCAGATGGAGCGCACGGACTTCGTCGCCGTGCTGGCGAAGGTCTGCCTCGTCACCTTCCTTACCAGCCTCGGCATCGTCGTGCTCTATCCGCTGTTCTGGATGGCCCTGAACGGCTTCAAGACCAACGCGGAGATCTTCGGCAATCCGTTCGCGCTGCCAAGCGGCTTCAACATCACGAACTACATCGCCGCCTGGAATCAGGGCATTCGCAACTATATCGCGACAAGCGTCATCGTCACGATCGGATCGGCCTTCTGCACCGTGCTGGTCAGTGCCTGGACCGCCTACGGCCTGACCCGCTCGAAGCTCCCGGGCAAGCCGTTCTTCGTCGGCATCGTGCTTGGCGGCCTGATGCTGAGCCCGACGGTCGCCGTCATCCCGCTGGTGCGCATGATGCAGGACCTCGGCCTCTACAATACCTACTGGGCGCTGATCATCCTCTACACCGCTTTCCGCATCCCCTTCACGACCTTCCTGATCCGCGCCTACATGCTTGGCCTGCCGCGCGACCTCGACGAGGCCGCCATCATGGATGGCGCCAGCGAAGGCCAGATCTTCTGGAAGGTGACGCTGCCGCTGTGCAAGCCGATCCTGGTGTCCTGCGTCATCCTGCACGTGCTCTTCGCCTGGAACGAGTATCTCTTCGCGATGATCTTCACCAGCGGCGCGGACCTTCAGACGCTGCCGGTCGGTCTGACCTCCATCATGGCGAAACACGGCACGAACTACGCCGTCGTCTTCGCCGCCATGACGCTCTCGGCGCTCCCCATCGTCATGGTCTTTTTCGCCGCTCAGCGTTTCTTCATCCGCGGGCTTGCCGAGGGCATGGGAAAATAGGCCAAGGTCCATGTTGAAACGCAGACAGCTTATCGGTGCGAATTTCGCCTTTCAGCACCACCCCTTCCGCTGGGCAGCCGAAAAGCTCAGCGTCATGGGATTCGACCGGATGGAATTCTGGGGCATCGCCCCGCATCTCGACCTTTTCCACGACAACCGCGCACGGCTCGCCGAGGTAAAGTCGATCCTCGACGACAACGGCCTGAGCGTTCGCTGCTTCACGCCGGAGCAGGTTCTCTATCCGATCAACATCGCTTCCGGCGACAGCGCCTATCGGGAGGCCAGCGTCGAGCGCTTCATGCGCGCGGCCGATATCAGCGCGGAACTCGGCGCGACATATCTTTTCCTGACGCCGGGCCGAGGCTTCGAATGCGAAAGCAGGCAAACCGCCTGGGCGCATTCGGTCGCGTCGATCAACCGGATCGCGGCGCATGCGAGGTCGCTCGGCGTTTCCTGCCTTCTGGAGCCGCTGCAGCGCCTCGAAAGCAACATCGTCACCAATGCGGATCAGCTTCACGCTCTCTGGCGCGCGCTCGATGGCGACGATGTCGACGTGGTTCTCGATCTCGTTGCCATGGCGACAGCGGGCGACAGCGTCGGCGATTATTTTGAGCGGTTCGGAAAGCGCGTCGCGCATGTCCATGTCGTCGACGGGACGCCGGCGGGGCATCTTGTCTGGGGCGACGGCAACCTGCCGCTCGCCCATCATCTCGGGCAGCTTGGCGCGCAGGGCTTTGCCGGCACGCTGACCTTCGAGCCCTTCGGCAACGGGTCCTATGCGCTCGATCCCGTTTCCGCCTGGCGGCGATGCCTGGACGCGATCGCACCTCATCTCGATCGGGCTGACGAAGAATGACGAAGGCCAATCCCAAGCTGATCGCCGTCGGCGACAATTGTCTCGACGCCTACCTGACCAAGGGTTTCGTCACGGTGGGCGGCAACGCGCTCAATGTCGCCGTGCAATGGCGGCGGCATGGGTTGAACGCCCGCTACTTCGGGGCGCTGGGGCAGGATGCGGAAGCCGACATCATGCTCGCGGCCATCGAGGAGGCTGGGCTCGACGGGAACGATGTCGAAATCCGACCCGGCGCTTCCGCCGTAACGCTGCTCACGGACGATGCCGGCGAACGGCGCTTCGTTCTAGAATCGCTAGGCGTGGGAGAGGACTACGTTCCGAGTGCCGAACGCTACGAGGCGCTGCGGCAGGCCGATTGGGTGCATCTCGGGACGAACGCCAGCGAAAAGCTCGTCCGCAGGCTCGTCGCGGATAGCATGCCCTTCAGCATCGATGTGTCCACCCGGCATTTCGGCCTTTCGCTGGAAGGTGTGCCGCTGGTCTTCGCCTCCGGCCCGGACGATCCGGCCGAGTCCGTGGAACCGCTGATCGCGCGGTTCAGGGCCGCGGGCGCGCGCCGGATCGTGATCACCTGCGGCAAGCGCGGCTCCTTCTACGATGATGGTGGCAGCGTCACCGAGGCGCGTTCGGTGCCGGTCGCCGTCGTCGACACCTGCGGCGCGGGGGACAGCTTCATCGCGACCTTCATCACGTCGCGCTTCTTCGAGGAGCGTTCGGGCAGGGACGCTCTTGGGCTCGCCGCCGAAAGGGCATCGGAAACCTGCACCCATCTAGGCGGCTTCCCGCAGCCCATCCGGGCGATCCCGCAATGGCTGCTCGCCAAGTATGACGATGTCATCCGCGGCACGCAGAGGACTGGAGCATGAACACCATCACGATGCGGCCACCGGTCGCGGCGGCGAAGGCCGATCGCTCCTACTGGCTGCGCAGCATAGAGGCCGACGCCGCCACCCCGCCCTTGCAGGGCGCGGCGGACTGCGACGTGGCGATCGTCGGCGGCGGCTATGCCGGCCTGTGGACCGCCCTGCGTATCAAGGAGCAGGCGCCTGAAACGCGCGTCACCGTGCTCGAAGCCGATTTCTGCGGCTCCGGCGCGTCGGGCCGCAATGGCGGGCAGGTTCATAGCTGGTTCGCCGAGATCGATATGCTGCGCGCGCTTGTCGGCGAGGACGATGCCCTGATGCTGTGCCGGTCGACCGCCGACGCCATCGAGGAGCTGAACGGCCTCCAAACCTCCGGCACCATGGAGATGGGCCTCAGGCTCGACGGCTGGCTATGGACGGCAAGTTCGACCGCGCAGGAAGGAGCCTGGGCCGCGGCCCGCGACCTCTGCCTCGCGCTTGGCGAACAGCGCTTCCATCCGCTTCAGCGTGCCGACATCCTGCGCCGCACCGGCTCGGATGCCTCCTATGTCGGCATCGTCGAAGAGAGGGCGGGGACCGTGCAGCCCGCGAAACTCGCCATCGGCCTACGCCGACTTGCCCTTGAAAGGGGTGTGGTTATCCACGAGCGAAGCCCGGTCGTCGACATCTCGCTCGGTCCGCGGCCACGACTGCGCTCGGCCGGCGGCGTGCTTTCCGCCGGCAAGGTCGTGCTCGCGGCCAATGCCTGGCTTTCGGCCATTCCGGAGCTGCATCCCTATCTCTACGTGGTGAGCAGCCAGGTCATCGCTACCGCGCCCGTGCCGGACATTCTCGAGCGGATCGGCTGGACCGACGGCGCCTCGATCTGCGACGCCCAGCACCATGTGCTCTATTACCAGCGCACGCCGGAAGGTGCCGTCATCTTCGGGCGCGGCACGGGCGGCATCGCCTATGACGACCGCATCGATGACCGGTTCAACCGTGGCAGCGACGGAGGAGCGGAAAACATCCGGGAGCTGCACCGGGTCTATCCGCAATTCAAGGACGTGCCGGTGCTCTGCGACTGGAGCGGCCCGATCGACTGCACGGCAGAGCACCTGCCAGTCTTCGGGCATTTGAAGGACCACGCGAATATCTTCTACGCGATGGGTTTCAACGGCACGGGCATCGCGCAGACGCCCGTCGCCGGCCGCATCATGGCAAGCCTCGTCCTCGGGCGTGACGACGCGTGGAGCCGGTGCGGGCTGGTCGGCATCGGCAAGCGCACCCGGCTTCCGCCCGAGCCCCTGCGCTATCTCGGCGCGCGGGTCGTGCGTCACGCCATCCGGCGAAAGAACGATCTCGAAATCCTCAACAGGCGGCCGGATGCAGTGACGCGATTCCTGGCCGGGCTCGCTCCCTGATGGCGCATGCGTCTGAAATCAACCAATGGAATGGGAATGATGGCCGATTTGTCGCTGAGAAACATTCGCAAGGTTTATGGTGACCTGGAAGTCCTGCACGGCATCGACCTTGAGATAAAGTCGGGTGAATTCATCGTCTTCGTCGGTCCGTCGGGCTGTGGGAAGTCCACGTTGCTGCGCTCGATCGCCGGCCTCGAGAAGATCACCTCCGGCGACCTCGTCATCGACGGCGAGCGGATCAATGCCGTCGCGCCCTCGAAGCGTGGCATCTCGATGGTGTTCCAGTCTTATGCGCTCTACCCGCATATGACGGTCTACGAGAACATGGCTTTCGGGCTGCGCATCGCCGGGATGTCGAAGGCCGAGATCGATGAGCGGGTGCGCAAGGCGGCCGAAATCCTCCAGCTCGACAAATACCTGCAACGCCAGCCTAGGGCGCTCTCCGGCGGACAGCGGCAGCGCGTGGCGATCGGCCGCGCCATCGTGCGCAATCCGCGTGTCTTCCTGTTCGACGAGCCGCTCTCCAACCTCGATGCCTCACTGCGCGTCGCCACCCGCATCGAGATTGCCAAGCTGAAGCGGAGCATGCCCGACGTGACAATGATCTACGTCACCCACGACCAAGTCGAGGCGATGACGCTGGCGGACCGGATCGTCGTGTTCAAGGACGGTGGCATCGAGCAGCTGGGCACGCCGACCGAACTATACCGGAAGCCGGCGAACCTCTTCGTCGCCCAGTTCATCGGCTCGCCGGCGATGAACATCCTGAAGGGAACGGTCGTCGACCGCACCGGGACGTCGGCGCGTTGCCGGCTCGATTGCGGCGTCACCCTCGAACTGGCGGCGGAACCCGGCAGGCTTTCGAAAGGTGAGGCCGTCAGCATCGGCATCCGCCCGGAAAACCTGCGGATCGCCGAGGGAAAAGGGGCCGAGCCGGCATTTACCGGAACCGTCGATCTCGTCGAGCATCTCGGCGAGGTGCAGATCCTCTATGTGGATCTGCCCGGCGTCAGCGAGAAGTTCCTGGTCAAGGTGGATGGGGAGAGTTCCATTGCGCGCTCGCAGAGCGTCGATTTCACCGCGCGGCGACGGGATATCCATGTTTTCGACGCCGCAGGAAACGCCATTCCGGTTGTGAGCCGGCGCGACAGTTCAACCGACGCTTCGTCATAACAGCCGATCGCGCCCATGACCGCAAGACTCTCCACATGCAGACGGTGATCGATAAATTCAGCCGTGAGCGCCTGGCGGTCCATATCCAACGCCAGATCAAAAACGGCGATGTCCTGGCTATGCCAGCCCTTCTGTTTGTTCGCCACGGCTCGCTGCGAATATCCACTCCAAAGACATGTTCAAGTGTTCGACACCGCGATGACGCGTGGCAATTGCAATGCCGTCAATTCACCAGTTACGTTTTGCATGGCGGTGCATTTGAAGAAGCTGCAGCGCTGCACAAGGTATATTGAACTCGTGCTGACGGTGCGCTTGGAAACCAAGTATGTGCGCGCCGCAATGTCGGCGCAACTGCGGTGGGGATCGCCCCTCTGATGCGCACGGACTGGTTCCGCCAGGCCTACATCAAGTCGGAAAGTTGCTACCGCACGAAGCTTCTCTTGGTGCACTGGCGCAACCTGAAAGCCAAACTCCTCGACCTGGAGAACGCCATCACAGTGCAGGCTGTCGTCAGGCTTGAAAACTATGCACTGTGTCAAAGCGAACCAAACACCAATTTAGCTGCAACGAGATCAGCCAGGCCTGAGCCCACCGCTTTGAAAAGAGTGATCTGTTGTGGATTGTTCCGCCCGCTGATCGTTCCCCTCGTAAGCTCTGCAAGGGTGCCGCGGATATGATTTGGCGAGATCAGCGCGCTCGCGATCGGCTCGCTCAAGTCTCCAGCCTCGTGCAACGCCTCTGGGGTGTCCACATAGACGGCTGCACGCAGCATGGCCTCGGAGTCAGCCTCGCGCATCTTCGGCGTGAATCCTCCGATCAGGTCGACATGGGTCCCGGGTGAGAGCCATGCGCCTTGGATCAATGGCGACGTTGCAAGTGTCGCCGCACTGACTATGTCGGCATTTCTGACGCCCGCTTCGAGGTCGCTCTCGATCGACGCCGAAAATCCTTTGTCGGTGAGATCAGCAACCATACGGGCGGCGCTCTCCTGATTGATATCCCAGACGGACACCTCGGCAATCGGACGGACGACGCGATAGGCCTCGGGGATGAGACTTGCCACGCGGCCTGAGCCCAGGACGAGCAGGTTTCGGGAGTTCTCCCGGGAAAGGTAGCGCGCTGCAAGCGCTGAGGTCGCCACCGTCCGCCGCGCAGTGATGACGCCGCCATCCAGCATAGCCAATTGCTGTCCCGTGTCGCCATCGTAAAGCACATACGTTGACGTTAGACCGGGCAAGCCTTTGGCCGTGTTGCCGGGGAATACGGTCACGAGCTTGACCCCAATATATCTGACTTCATCGGAGCCGCTGCTCCAAGCAGGCATCAGAAGCAAAGTTGCGTCGGGCTGGCCTTCCTTTTCGATCGTGTGGTGGTGGCGAACGGGGACGACGCAGCCTTGGGCAAATCCGCGATCAAGCGCCTCTACCAATCGACCGTAGTCCAGGTGACGCGACGTTGTATTGGCATCGGCGATTTTGAGCATGGTCACAGGACCGAGCGCAGGAAATCGGCGGTCTCGGATTTTTGCGGGCTGTCGAAGATCTGCACTGGCGTGCCGATTTCGTGGATTTGCCCCTGGCAGAAGAAGGCGACACGATCCGACACTTCGCGTGCGAAACGCATTTCGTGTGTCACCACGATCATCGTCATTCCCTCTTTCGAGAGCATGCGAAGCGTGTCCAAAACCTCGCCTACGAGCTGGGGATCAAGCGCTGACGTCACCTCGTCGAACAGCATATAGTCGGGCGACATGGCGAGCGCGCGGGCAATCGCCATTCTCTGCTGCTGGCCGCCGGAAAGACGCGACGGAAACGCCTTGAGCTTTTCGCCGAGACCGACATGGCCGAGCTGCTGGACGGCGATGGCCTCCGCTTCCTGCTTCGACTTGCCCAAGACCTTTCTGGGGGCGAGCATGACGTTTTCAAGCACGGTGAGATGTGGAAAGGCGTTCCACTGCTGGAACACAATGCCGATCCTGCGGCGGAGTTTGTTCAGATCCGTACTCTTGCCATGGACATCGATGCCGTCGACGCTGATGCGGCCTTTCTGAATGCCCTCAAGACCGTTGATGCACATCAGCATGGTCGATTTGCCGGAGCCCGATCCGCCGATCATCGACAACACTTCGCCCTTGTTCACATTCAGGCTGACGCCCCTGAGAACGTGCAGAGCGCCGAAGTTCTTGTGAACGTCTTCTATCTCGATCATTGTATCCGCCACCTCTTCTCGAGCTGTGCTCCGAGCCTCGCGATCGGGAAGCTCATCAGGAAATAGATCACGCCGGCGATGGACAGGATCAGGAGCGGTTCCTGCACTCTGGTCGTGACGATCTGCGAACTTCGCAGGAGTTCAACGATGCCGATCCAGAGCACCAGGGCAGTGTCCTTCATCACCCCGAGTGCCAGACCGATCCAGCTCGGGAACACGATCCTGGTTGCCATGGGCAAGGTGATGGACACGACTTCCTGAAACCAGGTCAGCCCAAGCGATCGGGCGGCCCGCCGCGTGGTGGTGGGGACTGCAGTCACGCCGCTTCTGACGATTTCCGTGCAGAACGCCGCCGCGTAGATGCCCAGGCAAAGGCAGGCCACCAGATAGGTCGGCCAGTGAAGACGGAACATGCTGTTGAACGAATTGAACAGAACCAGCTGGATGAGCAGCGGAACCGAGCGGAAGATGTCGAGGACCCCACCGATCGGCCAGCTGACCCACCAGGGCGAACCGGCCCTGGCGAGGCCGAACAGAACGCCAAGCACAGTGCCGATAGCGACGGAGGCCAAGGTGATGGCGATGGTGGTAACAGCGCCATTCAGCATGAAGAGAATGTCGCTCCAGGACAGTGAGGCGCCAAAAAACATGTGCAGCTCCTCAGTACCGGAACAGGCGCGACGCAATCAGGCGTGCGCACAGCGTGAAAATTTTTGAGATGAGGTAGTAGAGGCAAGCTGCAACGAAGAAATATTCGAAGGTCCGATATGTCACGACGTTCAATTGCTGCGTGACGCCGGTCAGGTCACTCGTCAGGCCGACGATCGTCCCCAGCGATGTCATAAGGATCGACCAGACCATCTGGTTGGTCATGGCGTGGAAGACAGCGCGCAGCATTTGCGGCAATACGATGTGCCACATGGTGCGGATTTGCCCCAAGCCCAAGGAGCGCGCCGCGCGTGTCTGGGTCTCCGGCACAGCGGAGAAGCCGCCGCGAAAGGTTTCAGCGAGGTAGCCGGCATTGTTGAAGGTGATGCCCAGCAGCAGCGCGGAGTAGGAGTCGACTCGAAGGCCAAACGATCCGAGCCCGAAATAGATCAGGTAGATTTGAAACAGGGCAGGGGTGTTTCGCGCGGTCTCGATCCATATGTCGGCAAGAGCCGTGAGCGTCTTTCCGCCCGATCTTTTTGCGAGCGCCAAGAGAATGGCGAAAACGGTGCCAATGGCCATCGCCAAGGCCGCGATTTCTAGGGTCACCAACGCGCCCCACAACGTCTCTGGCAGCGAGCGGAGCACGGGACGCCACTGGAAGGTGTATGCCATGCTAGGCCCCTTCTTGCGGATACGGGTTGGTGTCGGCGAGCGTCGCGGACGCAATCACAGACTGCGTCCGCGACGGTGCGGGCTTGTTATCGATAGACGCCAGCAACGGTCAGATCGGGGGCCGGGCCGCCTTCCGTCCCTACCCATTTCTTGTAGAGTTCGGCGTAGCGACCAGAACGGACCTGCCGGTTCAGGAACAGGTTCACGTAATTGAGCAATCCCTGCTCGTGGCGCTGCACCAGGATCGCGCAATAATCGGCATCGACAGGAGCGTCGCCGACGATCTTCAGCCCGGGATATTTGCCTGACTGAATGATGGCGGTGGCGATGGTCGAGGTGGTGTAGGTCGCGTCGATCTGCTTCTGGCTCAATGCCAGGAAGGTGTCCGATTGCGACTGGAAGGTCAGCATCTTGCCGTTCGGGTCACTGAACCCTTTGACGCTCTCTGCAAGGGCAAGCGTCTCATAGGCGCCCGCCGGCCCGCCGACGGTGTGTCCCTTGATGTCAGTCGGGTTCTTGATGCCGGAATCCTCCCGCACCAGAACGATGGTCTTGAAGACGAAATAGGGGATGGAAAAACCGATCGTCTTTGCTCGTTCGAGCGTGTCGGATGCAACGGCGATGCCGACATCGGCCCGCCCTGAAAGAATGGCCGGAATTCGATCGGGATCAGGCGTGTCGACGATCTCGGCTTCCACGCCAAGCGCCTTGGCCAGGTCGTTGCAGTAATCGACGTCGAAGCCGATCGGCTTGTTGTCCTTGTCACGTGCGCCGTTCGGCGGGAAGTCGAGCTCGATCGCGCAACGCAGCTTGCCAGCCGAGATGATGTCGTCGAGCTGATCGGCATGTGCAGCGGTCGCGAGCCCTGAGGCCAGGGCGGCGGCGAAAACGAAGGGAGCAATGCGCATTTCAGTTCCTCTCTTTTGTTTGAGTTGCAGCCTTATGGAGTTGATTGGCTGATATCGTATCTAGAATATCGTATACGATTCTATTGTACAAGGAAGCCATAAGTGAGCGGATCGGCCTCATCGATGACCCAGTTCGCGAAGCCGCAGATGGCGGCTCGCCCGCTCACTTCGGGAATGACAGCATCGAACTGCCCGACCTTCGTCTCGCCGAGAACGCGTCCCTTGAAGATCGTCCCGATGATCGATTCGTTCACCAGGGTCTCTCCGGAGGACAGTTCTCCACGCAGGTAGAGTTGCGCGAGCCGGCCGGCCGTCCCCGATCCGGTCGGAGATCGATCGATTGCCCGATCGGCGTAGACGCAGCAATTGGCCTGCGTTGATCCCTGGTGACGCGGTGCGCCGTAGACCATCACCCCATACACATCGTTGAACTCAGGAATTTCGGGATGAACAAAAGGCATCCTGGCGTTGATGGCAGCCTTGATCTCGTAACCAAGCTGCATGACTCGCTGCAGATCCTTTTCACGGATGGCAACGTCATGTCGGCGCCCGTCGACGTAGAAATAGGTTGCGCCGCCATAGGCAATATCGCCGGTGACCTGTCCGAACGTCGGCGTCTCAACAGTGACGTTCTGCTTGAAGACGAATGAGGGCACATTCACGAACCGAACGGAGCCGACCCTTTCGCCATCCCATTCGACAAAAGCTTCGATGAAACCGCAGGGCGCATCGATGCCGACGCGGGTCTCCGGGGACACCCGCTCGATCCAGCCCAACTCCACGGCAGCGGTTGCGAGTGCGATAACGCCATGGCCGCAATGCGGGCTGTAATCCGTGTTGTTGAGGAAGATGATGCCGAAATCGGCACGTTCACTCACAGGCGGGGTCAAATAGCCGCCGTAGAGGTCCTTGTGGCCGCGCGGTTCCAGCATCACAGCGCGTCTGTAATGATCCGCATTTTGCTTCAGCCAGGCAGCACGCTCCACAATGGTCTTGCCGGGGATTTTCGGCAGCCCTTGCGTGACAAGCCGGAACGTCTCACCGCAGGTGTGCAGCTCGACCGTGTTCAAAGACCTTTCGTACTTCATGTTACTCCCCAAAGCGGTGTCTCTCGCCAGTCCATCGCGGAGTGGCAGGCAGGGTTCCTCCACATCCACCTGGACGCGCTGATCCAAAGTGAATGCTACAGAGCCGTATCTGATGCTCATATGGAATATCGTATACGATAAACGAAGGGCGTCAAGAGGAGAAAGTCGCGAAAGTGTCGCCATCGGTCGCGAAGCGTCTATTTGCGAATGTTCGCCAGCAGGGATGCGCATGCCTTGGTGATGTGGTCGTGCAGCAATCGTGCTGCGCGATCAGCATCGCCATCGCGACATGCAGCGAGAATTTCGCGATGTTCCCTGTCGTCGACGCCGGTCCCGCCCGACAGCGTGAGCTGGATGCGCAGATAGCGCTCGATCCGGTCGTTGACGGACCGGATGAGGTTCATGAGGAAGGGCCGGTCGGCATCCTCATACAGGCAGGAGTGAAATTGCCAGTTGAGCTCAGCCCATCGAGCCACATTGGTCTCACGCGCGAACGCATCGCAATATTGCTCTGCCCGCTGGAACGTCTTTGCCGTCATGTGTGGCACAGACAATTTCAGCGCGTTCGACTCCAGCATCGCTCGTACCTCGAAGATCTGCGCGATTTCGGGCTCGGAGACACTTTTGACGACGGCGCCGCGGTTTCGCTGGAACTCCACCAGGCCTTCGGCTTCAAGACGCTTCAGAGCCTCGCGAACGGGTATCTTGCTGACGTCGAAAAGCTTTGCGACATCGTCCTGCCGGATCGGCTCGCCTTCGTCGAACTCGCCTGTGACAATGGCTTCGCGTATGTGCTTGGCGATGAGGTCGGAGGCCGTCGGCGCTGAGCCGAGAGAGGGCAGACCCGCAGGATTTAAGGGCAATGGAACCTCCAGGTTCACAACTTGCTGCACGTGAGTGGAATCACGGGATGACCAACTTCGTCTGACACACTATCCAGTCCGTATACAATATTCCCGGAAGAATTGGCTTGGGATTGCGCATTTGGCAACCGCTAGGGCAGGGCCTGTTGACAAGCGAATAGCGTATACGATATTCGATTTAAAGATAGCGCGGGCCCCGTGTCTTTGCAAGCTCAGGCCCGCGTTGGTCGAATGGCGGCTTGTTGCTCTAACCCTGGTACGACATGCTCAACCTCCAGCATCCTCTGCCGGCAGTCATCGGCTACGTTGCGCCGCTGAGCGCAAAAGCGGGCGAAGTTCTCGAGTTCAAGATCTCGTCCGGTGGCAATCGGGATGTGGCGGCAAGTGTTGTCAGACTCGACTGCTGCGATCCCAATCCGGCCGGCCCGGGAGCGAAAAGCGAAAGCGTCGAATTTGGATTGAAGCAGCGGTATCCGGCAATCGAGCAGAGGGCTCGTTTGGGCTCCTGTGCCATCGGACCCATCCCGCAACGCTTGGAAACTTCGGGCCTGGTCGTTCGACTGATTGTCAAGCCAAGGCTCTCAGGCGCTGTTACTCAGACAATTTTCTCGCTGCAGAATTCCGATGGCTCAAAGGGCCTGGCCCTGGTTCTGGTCGACGGAGCTCTCTTTGTGAAGACCTTGCGGCAGCCCCAGACGACTGTCGACCTGAAGCTCGCTCTGCGCTTGAACGAATGGACCGACCTCGAAGTTGCATTCGACAACAACGGTGTTTCGGTCCACAGGTCGACTACCCACAATGGCGAAAATTCAGAAGTCGCAGCGGTGGCAACCGACGTCGTGAATGTGCTTCGCAGTGTCAATCATATCTGCTTTGCCGCGGTCTGGATTGGACATGCCGAAGATTGCTTCAACGGATCGATCGAAGCACCGCGGGTGAGCGACGCGAATGGAAACGTCCTCGCCAGTTGGACCTTTGCCAACACCGGTCACGAGTGGATCGAGGACGATATCGACCGATCGCGGCGTCTGACGCTGGTCAACATGCCGATGCGCGCGGTGCGGTCGTCGAGCTGGACCGGTCGCAACATGGATTGGAAGGTTGCGCCGCAGGACTATGCGGCAATCACCTTCCATTCCGACGATCTGAGCGATTGCGGGTGGGAAACGACGATAGCGGTCGAGGTGCCGGCGGGCATGCCCTCGGGCGTCTACGGTTTGTCGGTCGACAACGGGATCGGCGCCGACACCATTCCGTTTTATGTCTTGTGCGATCCGCAATCGCCCAGGCAGAGAATTTTGTTCTTGGCGCCAACGTTCACCTACATGGCCTACGCCAACCACGCCCGGGGTAATTTCTCCGGCGCGCTGCAGGCGCGGGTGGAAGAGTGGAACGCCTATCCCCACAATCCCGATAATATCGGCGCCTTTGGTCACTCAACTTACAATCGCCATCCGGACGGATCGGGCATAACCCTGTCATCGCGGTTGCGGCCGATCATGACAATGCGACCGCGATATCTCACTTATTTCGACGAAAACGGATCGGGGATGCGCCATTTTTCCGCGGATTCCCATCTGACCGATTGGCTGAGGGCCAAAGGCTTCTCGTTCGATGTCTTGACCGACGAAGATTTGGACCGCGATGGCGCGACCGCACTGTCCGGATACGATGTGGTCCTCACGGGGACGCATCCGGAATACCACACACGTCGGACGCTTGAAGCCCTCATCTCCTACAGGGAAGGCGGCGGCAAGCTGATGTATCTGGGCGGCAACGGCTTCTACTGGAAGATCGGTCGCAATCCGGCTGAACCCCACATGATCGAGATCCGCCGGGCCGAAGGCGGCATGCGGGTCTGGGCCAGCGAGGCCGGCGAATACTACAACCAGCTCGACGGCGAATATGGCGGGCTGTGGCGGCGCAACGGCATTGCGCCCCAAAAGGTGGCCGGCGTCGGCTTCACCGCCGAAGGCGCCTTTGAAGGCACCTACTATGTCCGCACCAAGGAGTCGTTTGAAGCCGATCTTGCATTCCTGTTCGACGGTATCCCGAGCGATCAAAACATAGGGGACTTCGGCCTCTCCGGCGGCGGCGCTGCGGGATTTGAAATCGACCAAGCTGCCGCGAGTCTCGGAACCCCAGATTTTGTGCGCGTGGTAGCCGCGTCCGAAGGCCATGGTTCAACGTTCGAAACGACCTTTGAAGAACTGCTGCTGCCCGGGGTTTTCGATGGCGGTCCACGACCTTATGGCGGCATCCGCTCGAACATTGTCTTTGGGTTGGCGGACAATGGCGGAGGCCTGTTCTCCGTCGGTTCGATCACCTTTTGCGGCAGCCTTTCGCACAATGGCTACGACAACAGTGTTTCGCGCCTTCTCGAAAACTGCCTGCGGAAATTTCTCGAGGTGCCGCAATGACGACGGCACAGGCTGACTTCCACATCAGTTTCGATGAGCTCCGATTGCTCCTTCGGGACATTTTTCTCAACAACGGAACATCGGGCATCGTTGCCGATAGTCTCGCCGCGAATTGCGCCGGCTGTGAGCGAGACGGCGCGATCAGCCACGGCATATTTCGAATTCCTGGGTATATGGCATCGCTCGCAACCGGATGGGTCGACGGAAAGGCCACGCCAGACGTCAATCCGGTCAGCTCTTCCTTCATTCGCGTCGATGCTCGCAACGGCTTCGCTCAACCAGCGCTGGCAGCCGGCGCGCAGGCGATCAAGGCTGCGGTGGACAGCACAGGCATCGCTGTCGTCGCCATTCGAAATTCCCACCATTTCAGCGCTCTCTGGCCCGATGTAGAGCCGTTCGCCCGTGAAGGCCTCCTGGCTCTCGCCTTCGTCAACGGTTTGGCCAATGTCGTGCCGCATGGTGGCCACAAGCCGGTGTATGGAACAAATCCCATTGCCTTCGCAACGCCTGTCGCGGGCGGCGAACCGCTCGTCTTCGATCAGGCGACAAGCGTGATGGCCAATGGCGAGGTCAGACTGCACGCTCTTGCCAGCACCCCGCTTCCGCCTGGGACGGGGGTCGACAGTGCGGGAAGACCCTCCACCGATCCGCATGCGATCCTGGCCGGTGGAGCGCTCAATACTTTCGGCGGCTACAAGGGCTCGTCCATCGCGCTGATGGTTGAGCTCCTGGCCGGCGCCTTGACCGGCGGTGAATTGTCCTTCGAAAACGACTTTGGCGATCATGTTGGCGCGCAGACGCCGAAGGCCGGACAATTGATTTTGGTCATCGACCCAGCGCGTGGCGGCAACGCTGGATATGCCGAGCGGGTCTCTCATCTTTGCTCACGATTGATCGATGCCGGCCAGGACAGATTGCCGGGTCAACGACGCTACGCCAACCGCCTCAAGGCAGAGCGCTTCGGCATTCCAATCCCGGAAGGCGATCTTGTTCAACTGAAAAGCTTGGCTGCCTGACGAAACGTTTTTTCGCGAACGAAACGCGAAATCGGAATTCACCAACAGTGCTCACTGGGAACGTCATGACCCTCACTCAAGACAAAAGCCGGCTCGTCCTGAAGCGGTCGCTTACATCCTCGCAGATCGACCAACTGGTTGCCCTGTTCCAGACCGAATGGTGGACAAAGGGCCGAACCCGGGCAGACACCGAAAGAGCCTTGCAAATGGGTGGGCCGATGTTCGCGTTCGTGGATCCCGAGGGTGACGATCTCGTCGCATTCGCCCGCACCACCACCGACGGCGTCTACAAGGCGATGATCTTCGACATCATCGTCAAGGCGACATGGCGTGGCACGGGATTGGGCGCCCTGTTGATGGAGACCGTGCTGAACGATCCGGCACTCGTCGACGTCAAGCACCGGGAACTCTATTGCCTGGAGGACATGGTGCCTTTCTATGAAAAATGGGGATTCACGGACAAGCTGCCGGGCCTCTATTTTATGAGGAAATCCGCCTGACGGCTCAAGGTCCGGCGGCCCCTGCCTAAGGTATTCCGGTGCAGCAGATACTGCTGACCTGAGCACATGCCCTTTGATCATTCCCAGACGAGCGAGTGTCGTTGATGCGTACCTCGAAAGTGCTTCACGTCGTAAGTTGCCATTGCCGCCGGCGAGGTCGGTGATGTGACCGTTGGTGGCGTTGCATCGCCGCCCGGTAGACTGTCTGGGAGCAGGCCCGGTTCAGCCAATCGCTAAACCAGACGGGATTCCCGCAATACGCCGGCCTGCTTGAGGATCGGATAGGCGATTGCGGCGATATGGGCGTTGATGCGTTTGAGGTCACGCAGGATGTCGAGGTGGAGCGAACTGGTTTGAACGCTCTCGACCTGGCCATCCCGCAAACGGCTCATGTGATTGGCGGCGGAACGCTCTTCGAAATGCCGGATTTCCAGCTTAGCTTCGACCAGGCGGCGAGCCAGCTTCTCATCGCCGGAGACAAGGATACTCTGGGCCATACGCAGGTTCTCGATCGTGGCGACGTAGAACGCCTCGATCTCTGCGGCGCCCTCGACAGAGAAGGTGAGCTGGCTCTTGATCTTCCTCTCGACCATTTGGCGAAGATTCCGGTCTACAATGTCGCCAACGTGCTCGAGGTTGATGGCGTAAGAGATGATCTCGGCCGACCGTTGTTCGTCTTTCTCGGCAAGGGCTGTGCGGTTGAGCTTGGCGAGATAGAGCTTTACGGCGCTGTTCAGACGATCGACCTCGTCGTCCATGGCTGCAATGCCGGCACAGCGCCTGGTGTCATTCCTTCTCAGGGCTTCGAGATTGGTTTCGAGCATGGAAGCCACGCAATCACCGATGCGCAGCGTCTCGCGGGCGGCGGCTGCGAGCGCCATCGTTGGCTTGTCTAGAATGCCGGCATCGAGGTGGCGGGGACCGTCATCGGGCAAAACAGCCTCAGGCAAGATGCGGCGCATGAGCAAGGAGAACGGGCCGAGCAACGGCAACATCACCGCAGCGAGGACCAGATTGAAGATGATATGGGCGTCGACGACAAGCAGGGCGGGACTGTTGGTGATGGTCAGTAAGGCGAGAGCGGCCTGTCCGGCAAAGGGCAGCGCAATCCCGCAACCAATGAGACGGACAAGGAGATTGCCGACTGTGACGCGTCGGGCGAATGGGCCGTGACCGAGGGTGGCGATCACCGGCGGCACGGCCCCACCGAGATTGGCGCCAAGGACGAGAGCAATGCCGAGTCCGGGTCCGACGGTTCCGCTGGCGGCCAGCGACATGGCAAGGAGCACTACCGCGAGGCTGGACGAGGAGGCTATCGCAAGTACGGCCGCAACGATGACGGCAAGCACCGGCACGGCGTCCAGGGAAGCCATCAGTGCCAGCAGCACCTGCGAATGTCGCATCGGCTCGGTCGCCTGGCCAAGCAAGCGCAATGACAGCAGCATCAGGCCGAGGCCGAGCACAGCGCGGGCGATGCCCTTGAGCGGCTTGGCTTCGTTGAAAGTGAACATGACGAAGCCAACCGCGACCAGCAGTGGCGCCAGCCAATGAATGTCGAAGGCAAGGATGCGTGTGACAAAGCTTGTGCCGACATTGGCGCCGAGCATGATTGCCTGAGCCATCGCCGAACTCATAAAGCCGCCGCCGGCGAACGCGGCCGTCATCAGAGCGGTTGCCGTGCTGCTCTGCAGCGCCATGGTTGCTGCGAGGCCCACGCCGAACGCCAGCATCCGATTGCGAGTACCCGCAGCAATCCAGCGGCGCAGTCGGGCGCCAAACGCCCGGCTCACGCCGGTCTTTACCATCCGAAGGCCCCAAAGCAGCAGTGCTACTGCACCAACAAGATCAAGCATGGCATTTCAACTCACGTCGGTTTTCGGCTTGGAACCTGCGTCGGCCAATTCATCTCAGGGGTTCCAATCGAGAATGACTTTTCCAGAATTGCCGCTCCGCATGGCTTCGAATCCCAGCTGATAGTCTCGAACCGGCAGCCGGTGCGTGATGACCTTGCGGACGTCGAGGCCGCTTTGCAGCATGGACAGCATCTTGTGCCAGGTCTCGAACATCTCGCGACCGTAGACACCCTTTACCGTCAGCATCTTGAAGACGACCTTGGTCCAGTCGACGGGCGCGGGCCGTGCGGGGATGCCGAGCATGGCAATCCTGCCGCCCATGACGAGGTGATCGACCATTTGATCGAAGGCGGCAGGTGCGCCGCTCATTTCAAGCCCAATGTCGAAGCCCTCCCTCATCCCAAGCCGCGCCTTGACCGATCCGAGATCTTCCTCGGCAACGTTGACCGGCAGCACGTCTGCAACCTCAGCGGCCAGCGCCAGTCGGGCCGGATTGATGTCGGTGATCACCACATGCCTGGCGCCGACATGACGGGCGACCGCAGCGCTCATGATGCCGATCGGTCCCGCACCGGTGATCAACACATCCTCACCGATCAAATCGAATGAGAGTGCGGTGTGGACCGCGTTGCCAAGCGGATCGAGGATGGCGCCGAGCTCATCATCGATATCGTCGGGAAGCGGCACGACATTGAAGCCGGGCAGCCTGAGATACTCGGCGAACGCGCCTGGTATGTTCACTCCAATACCTCTCGTTTCCGGATCGAGATGAAAGCGACCGCCGCGGGCGGCGCGGCTATTCATGCCGATGACGTGTCCTTCCCCGGATACACGTTGGCCGACCCTGAGGTTGCGAACGCTTGAGCCAATCTCGATGATCACGCCGGCATATTCATGCCCCACCACCATCGGCACAGGAACGGTACGCCGTGCCCATTCGTCCCATGCATAGATATGGATGTCGGTGCCACAGATCCCGGTCTTGTTGATTTTGATCAGCACGTCATCCGGTCCGATCGCTGGTATGGGCTGCTCATCCAGCCAGAGTCCTGGCTCGGCCATGGCTTTCACAAGTGCTCGCATCAATACGCCCCTTTCAATCATCAGATTATTCCGATCGCCAAGCCGGCGTCCTTGAAGGCATCAATGGCGAAATCGACATCCGCCTCTGTCAGCGCTGCCGACATCTGTGTCCTGATGCGAGCCTTGCCGCGCGGCACGACAGGATAGAAGAAGCCGGCAACATAGACGCCGCGTTCGTCCAGTGCCGCGCCCATCTTCTGAGCAAGCTGTGCCTCGTGAAGCATCACGGGAATGATTGGCGTCTCGCCGGGGAGTAGTTCGAAGCCTGCCTTTTCGAGACCGGCACGGAAACGTCTTGCGTGAGCTGCCAGCTTTGCCCGCCGGCCATCCGCCTTTTCCGCTATCTCGATCGCCTTGATGGACCCAGCGGTGATCGCCGGGGCAAGGCTGTTGGAGAAGAGATAGGGCCGCGCGCGTTGCCGCAGCAGATCGACAATGGGTTGCGCGGCGGCAACGAAGCCGCCCATTGCGCCGCCTAAACTTTTTCCCAAGGTTCCCGTTACGATATCGACGCGCTGCCCAACGCCGGTCAGCGTCGGCGTTCCACGACCTTCGTGGCCAAGATGGCCCGTCGCATGGCAATCATCGACCATCACGAGAGCCCCATAGCGATCTGCCACCTCGCAGATGGCGGGGAGATTCGCGACATAGCCATCCATTGAGAAGACGCCGTCAGTGACGATCAACTTGAAACGCGCGCCGCCAGCATCAGCCTCCTTGAGGCGGTCAACGAGTTCGTCGATGTCGCCGTTGGTGTAGCGATAGCGCTTTGCCCTGCAGAGCCGGATGCCATCGATGATCGATGCGTGATTGAGCGCATCAGAAATGATCGCGTCCTCTGCGCCGAGCAACGGCTCGAACACTCCGCCGTTCGCGTCGAAGCAGGCTGCGAAAAGGATCGCATCGTCCTTGCACAGGTATCGTGCGATCGATTGTTCAAGCTCCCGATGCAATGTTTGCGTGCCGCAGATAAAGCGCACCGAAGCCATGCCAAAGCCAAACCTTTCGAGCGCGGCATGAGCAGCTGAGATGATCTCCGGGTGGTTCGCGAGACCGAGGTAGTTGTTCGCGCAGAGATTGACGGCATCCCTGCGGCCACTGTCGGACAGGACATTAATCCGCCCCCCTTGTGGCCCGACGAGTGGCCGTTCGTGCTTGCGCAGGCCCTCGGTATCCATCTCGGCAAGCTTGGTCCCCACGAATGAGAGAAACTGCTCATGCACGTCGACTGTCTCCTCGCCACGCCTGTTTCCATGTCACATGTTGTCTTTTCCATATTCCATGTTGTATGTTGTTGACAATCTGGAAAATTGATGCTGAATAAAGATCATGGAAACTGAAAACGCCCTCCCAAACCCGATTGCGCTGATGCGCGCCCACTCGCTTGCGTCCCTCGCGCAAACCGAAATGGAAAGACTGATCCTTTCCGGTGAATTGCGGCCTGGAGAGCGCCTGGGCGAAGCCGAAATGGCTGATCGACTCGGGGTGAGCCGTGGTCCTATCCGGGAGGCTTTTCGCGCCTTGGAAGAGCAGGGACTCGTTCGCGTCGAAAAAAACCGAGGGGTCTTTGTCCGTCACGTGACGATTGAGGAGGCCGACGATGCGTATGCCGTTCGCTCTGCGCTGGAAGGACTGGCTGGGCAAATCGTGGCCGCCCAAGTGACGGATGCCGAACGAAACATTCTACGCGCCATCATCGCGGACATGG
This sequence comes from Mesorhizobium sp. GW821-FHT04C10, assembly GCF_059420305.1. NCBI lineage: Bacteria > Pseudomonadati > Pseudomonadota > Alphaproteobacteria > Hyphomicrobiales > Phyllobacteriaceae > Mesorhizobium > Mesorhizobium sp. GW821-FHT04C10. The sequence continues at coordinate 2,796,445 of NZ_JBWKTL010000001.1, forward strand.
AGCTGGCGAGCGCGGATATGGATGTCCGGAAGTATTCCGAATTGAATTTCCGCTTTCATCAGTGCGTCGTTGGTCTAACGGGCAATAAGAGGTTGAAGGAAATTTATTCGAGCCTCGTGATGACACTGACGATGTTCAGGCACACGACGCTTGCTCGAAGCGAAACGCTGTCCATTTCCTTGGGCGAGCACCGCAAAATCGTTGCCGCGATTGAAACTGGTGATCCCGAAGCCGCAAATCGAGCCATGGTCGATCATGTGGAGGCCAGCCGGCGTCGCATGCACGCGACCCAGCAAGTGGCTGGCTAAACGCTCCAACATGGGTATCAACGAGAAGACGTCCATCATGCTTGTAAATGTCGATACGAAGCCCGGCACGAAGATCGTCCAGGCTAATGGCAGAAAATATTCTTGGCCATCCATTCCAGTAGTCGCAATTTGTATCGACGGGTCCGAGCCGGACTATATCAGCAAGGCAATGGATCAAAATCTGGTGCCGAATATCGAGCGCCTTATGAAAACCGGCTCAAGCCTTTCCGCCACGAGCGTCATCCCGAGCTTCACCAACCCGAACAACATCTCGATCATTACCGGTCGCCCGCCCGCTGTGCATGGCATTGCCGGCAACTACTTTTACGATGCGGATTCGGGCAAAGAGATCATGATGAACGACGCACGCTTCATGCGGGCCGATACTATCATGAAGGCCTTTCACGAAGCGGGCGCCAAGGTGGCTGTTGTGACGGCCAAAGACAAGCTGTGTGCCTTGCTCGGACACGGGCTCGACTTTTCGACCGGTCGAGCGGTCGCCTTCTCCGCGGAAAAAGCGGACCAGGCGACCGTTGCCAGAAACGGCGCAGCCGACGTGCTGAGCTTCGTTGGTTTGCCGTTGCCGGAAGTCTACTCCGCGGATCTGTCTGAATTCGTTTTCGCGGCAGGCGTCAGACTGCTGCAGGCAATTCGCCCCGATCTTATGTATCTTTCGACCACCGACTACGTCCAACACAAAGCGGCACCCGGGTCGAAGGAGGCGAACTCCTTCTACGCTATGATAGACCGTTACGTCGGGCAACTCGATGCTCTGGGTTGTGTCCTGGCGCTTACGGCAGACCACGGCATGAACGACAAACACCTTCCCGACGGAGGACCTGACGTTGTTTACCTTCAGGATTGGTTCGATGACCGCCTGGGGAAAGGCAGGGCACGAGTTATCCTTCCCATAACCGATCCTTACGTAGGTCATCACGGCGCGCTCGGTTCGTTCGCCACGATTTACCTGCCAAAAGGCTGCGACGAGCGGCAAATTCTAAGCGATCTCGCCGAGGTCGGCGGCATTGAGCTTGCTGTGTCACGTGCAGAGGCTTGCGCTCGTTTCGAGTTGCCGGCAGACCGCATCGGCGACATCGTCGCCATTTCTTCCAGGCATAAGGTCATCGGAACTAGCCCCGACCGCCATGATCTCAGCGGTCTGTCGGGTCCGCTGCGGTCCCATGGCGGTCTCACGGAGCAAACTGTCCCGATGATTCTGAACAGGAAGACCGAGATGCAAGCGGGGCATTCGCTGCGCAACTTCGACATCTTCGACTTGGCACTGAACCGCGTCAACTGAGAAATGGCCATGGATGGTATGAACCAGCCGACTTCCCCGGCTTTCCGTCGAGAAACCATGCGCGTTGCCGGTCGCGCCGTCACCACCGACGAGACGATTGATGTCGTCAATCCCTACACCAACAAGGTCGTCGGCACCGTCCCGTCGGCACGTCCGGAACACGTCAGGGAGGCCTTCGAAAAGGCGCGATCCTTCAAGTCCAAGCTGACCCGCTACGAACGCCAGCAGATACTGTTCAGGACTGCCGAACTCCTGACGGCGCGGGCCAACGAGATCGCCGGCATCATAACGGCGGAGTCCGGCCTCAGTTGGAAGGATTCCACATATGAGGTCAGTAGGGCCTACGACGTCTACTCATTCGCCGCCCAGCTTGCCGTGCGCGACGATGGCGAGATTTTTTCCTGTGACATCAGCCCCAACGGAAAGGCGCGCAAGATCTATACCGCGCGGACCCCTCTGCTCGGCGTGATCTCAGCCATCACGCCGTTCAATCATCCGCTCAACATGGTATCTCATAAGATTGCGCCGGCAATTGCAACTAACAACCGGGTGGTGCTGAAGCCCACGGAGTTGACACCTCTCACCGCGCTGGCTCTGGCGGACATCCTCTATGAAGCCGGCCTGCCTCCCGAAATGCTGTCGGTCGTCACCGGAAATCCAGCCCGGATGGGAGATGCCATGATCACCGATCCGGACGCCGACCTAGTCACCTTCACCGGCTCGGTTCGCGTCGGCAAATATATTGCTCGGACCGCTGGATACAAGCGCGTCATCCTTGAACTTGGCGGCAATGATCCTCTGATTGTCATGGAGGACGCCGATCTCGATCGCGCGGCGGAACTGGCGGTTACCGGTGCGACCAGGAACTCCGGACAGCGATGCACCGCGGTCAAGCGGATTCTCGTGGTCAATACAGTGGCGGATCATTTCGCCGAGAAAGTGGTTGCAAAGGCGAAGACCCTGCGGTGCGGCGACCCAATGGCCCCGGAGACCGACGTCGGAACCGTTATCAATGAGCGGTCCGCGCAGTTGTTTGAGCGACGCGTCAGCGAGGCCGTTGAGTTGGGTGCGGTTGTTTTGCACGGCGCAGGCAGGCAGGGCGCACTCTTCCCCCCAACCGTGGTCGATCATGTTCCCTACGATTGCGAACTCGTGCACGAAGAGACCTTTGGACCTGTCATCCCGATCATCCGCTGTCCCAACGACATAGGCGAAGTGATCCGGATATCGAACTCTACCGCCTACGGGTTGTCTTCGGGGATATGCACGAATCGCCTCGACTACGCGGCGCGCTTTATTAGCGAACTCGAGGTCGGAACGGTGAATGTGGACGAGGTTCCGGGCTATCGGCTGGAGATTTCTCCCTTCGGCGGCATCAAGGATTCGGGCCTTGGTTACAAGGAGGGCGTCCAGGAAGCGATGGCCGCCTATACGAACAAGAAGACTTACTCCACTCCATGGCAATGAGGCCTGCCTATGATTGATCTACGCAGCGACATCCTAGGCGGCTGGTCTCCCGATGTGTTGAGCGCGATGGTCGACGCTGCTTCCGATCCCCGCGGTTTCGCCCATGGTGAGGATGTCAACCAACGAGCTCTCGAAGAAGATCTGGCACAGCTTTTTGGGTTTGAGGACGCGCTCTTCGTACCCACGGGCACGATGGCCAATCAGATCGCCGTTCGCATCTGGTGTTCTGCCGGGCAGGTCATCATTGCCGACAAGGAGGCCCATGTCGCGATCAACGAGTCCGCGTCGACGGCCGGCCTGAGCGGGGCGGTCGTTCGCGGCGTCGAGGGCGTGGATGGCCATCTTTCCGAGGAATTGGTTCGTGCGGCACTGGGCAGCACGCCAAGATCATCGATAGACCGACAGGTCGCGCTGGTGTGGCTTGAGAACACACACAATCATGCCGGCGGCACGGTTTCGCCGGCAGGTTGGGTTCAGCAAGTTGGGACGCTTTGTGAGAGCGCCGGCGTTCCGGTTCATATGGATGGCGCCAGAATTTGGAACGCTGCAGTCGCAACTCAAGCCGCACCGTCCTCGCTCGTCTTCGGCGCTTCCAGCCTTTCAGTGAACCTGAACAAGGCAGTCGGCGCCCCGACAGGAGCCGTGATACTCGGGAAAAAGGACTTCATTGAAGAAGCCGCTCGGGTGCGGAAGATGTTTGGCGGCTGGTGGCGGCCCGTGGGGATGTTCGCCGCCGGAGCGCGCGCCGCAGTCCGGAACTTTCGGCACAGACTCGAGGCCGATCATTTGCGTGCCGCGCGGCTGGCGGAGTTGCTCGCCGACCAGCTTCCCTCCACAATTGCGGTGAACCGTCCCCAGACGAACATCGTCATGATGGCCGGTCCCGCGGAAGCATGGGCGAACACTGTCCTAAAAGCGCTCCGGGCAAAAGACGTCAACGCCTCGCCCTATGGAAAAGGCAGGATACGTTTTGTCACACATGCTGCGATCGGCGATGCCGATATAACAAGTGCCGTTGCCTCGATCTGCGATACTGTACGGGAGTGCGGTTCTTGAGCGCGCTCCTTGAGGGTATCCGCTCAGATATCGAGCACGAGTTCGATGCGGTCGCTGCAATAGGCGGCGAACGCGTGAACGAGTGGAATACCTTCGGGGTCCACGAGCGTTATGATTGTTTCGACCAAAGGCACGCTTCGGCCGATCCGCAGATGATGAGCCTCATTGGAATCGGGAAGCCTTGCCCGAATGCGGACATTTTGCCGGCGGAAATCGTTGAAGCCGGCTTTCCCGAGAATGTTGCTGAAAATAACTTGGTCGGACGCTTCACTACCGAGTTCCTGGAAAATCCGTTGAATGCCCGGCATCCGCGAGACGGGAAAGAAGTGCTTTCCGAGATACACTGGCACCGTGTCGGCCTCACCGATCAAAGTCGCCAGGAGCAATTCGGACCCCGTTTCAATCTTCAGCGCCCTGCTGAGATCAGGCGGGGCCGGCAGGCGTGTAACAGAGAGGACTTTCCGCGAAGGGGCGTGATTGCTTTCGAGCAGGTTCTGTTCGAACCACGTCCTGGCGCCGAGGCGAAAGCCGATGGGTTGTTCGGTTACGAACGTACCTCTGCCCCTTTCAACCCGAACGATGCCCTCGGACTGAAGATGGGAAATTGCCTTCAGGACCGTATGCTGGTGGACACCAAAGCGTGCCGCAAGCGAGGTGCTCGCAGGCAGCCTCTCGCCGACAGCGAAGCCACCTTTGCCGATTTCCTCTGCGATCGTGCTGCTAACCTGTCGCCAGAGATCCAATCCGTCGCGGTTCAGAGTTTCCTCCCGAATCAGAATTGCGAGGCGCCTTCGTAGGCAAGAAACTTGCTAACCGGACTCTACCGTCATACGCAAGTCATATGTTATAGAGTAATAGAGTTATATAACAATCGACTCTTGACGCTCCTCAGCGGACGGCGTGACGATGACGGAAGCGGCCAGGACCGACTAAAAAGAAACAATGGGGAACCCAGATGGCTACAGTCACAGCGGAAGAAATCACAAAGTCGTTCGGAAATCTCTCCGTCCTGAACAGGATCTCGCTCGATATCAGGGACGGTGAGTTTCTCACATTGGTGGGGCCGTCGGGCTGCGGGAAATCGACCTTGCTCCGGATCATCGCTGGCCTCGAGCGCCAGACCTCCGGTTCGATCTCAATCGCCGGGAATGTGGTCGATTCCGTGCGGCCGAAGTTGCGCAATGTCGCGATGGTTTTTCAATCTTACGCTCTTTACCCGTACATGACCGTCGAGGAAAACATCGCGTTGCCGCTGGTGATGCGTCGCCTGACGCCAATGCAGCGCCTGCCAATCGTGGGCAGATGGATGCCTGGTTCTCGCGCGACCCGATCTGCCATCGCTGCTGACGTAAGATCGGTCGCCCAGACACTTGGCCTGGAGCCTATGCTGCGGCGCAAGCCCTCGCAGATGTCTGGTGGTCAGCGCCAACGCGTCGCGCTGGGACGAGCGATGGTGAGGCAGCCCGACGTGTTTCTCATGGACGAGCCGCTGTCCAATCTCGACGCCAAGCTTCGGGTACAGATGCGCGAGGAGATCACCAATCTCCATCGCAAGCTCGGCACAACTTTCATTTATGTGACGCACGACCAGGCGGAGGCCATGACGATGTCGGACCGCGTCGCGGTGATGAGGTCGGGCGACATCCTCCAACTCGCGCGCCCGCAGGAGGTCTACAATGATCCCGACAACCTGGAGGTCGCCAAGTTCATCGGCAGCCCGCAGATCAATGCCATTCCGGCGATTGTCGCGGGTAGGGCTGAGATAGAGGTGCTTGACACGAAGGTCGTCGGTTCCTGGCAGCTCCCTCTGCCTGACGGGGCGGCTGTGACCGTCGCGGTGAGGCCGGAGGCGCTGAAGATACTTCCGGAGAATGAGGACGGGCTGCTCGCCAGGGTGAGTTACGTCGAGAGCCTCGGATCCGACGCTTTCGTGCATGCGACACTGGTCGACCGCGTGACCACAGTCATCGCGCGCGCCGCGCCGGCGCAAGTCGCTAGGCTTTCGAACGGCTCGATGGTCCGCCTCGGCTTTCCGCGCGAGGACATGCTGATCTTCGATGCGGACGGCAATCGGGTACGACCACGATGGACGGCAAGCATCCTGAAACAGGTGACAGGCTGATGGCTACCATCGTCAATAATCAAGCCGCCGCAGTCAAGCGTTTCACCGTGGTGGAGACATTTGGATCGATGTCGGGCTACGCCCTCGTGGCTCCCGCCTTCGTGCTCCTGATCGTCCTGCTCATTGCACCATCGCTCGCAGTCTTTGTCCTCTCGGTAACGGACTGGCAGTTTGGCGCGCCGAGCTTCTCTTTCATTGGGCTGGCGAATTTCGTTGAACTCTTCAGTGACCCCGTCTTCCGTGCGTCGCTCGCGAACACGTTCATATATGTCCTGGTTGTCGTTCCGACCGTCCTGGCGCTTGGCCTCTTCGTGGCGCTGGTCATCGAGGCGGACAAGCGCTTCCAAGCCTTCTACCGCGCGATCCACTTCTTACCTGTCATGGCTACCCTGGCGGCAATGGCGATCGCATGGGAGGCGCTGCTACATCCCACGATCGGGCTCATCACCCGCCTGGTGGAGATGTTGGGGCTGGGGCGCTGGAACTTCCTGCACGATCCCAACCTTGTGCTCGTCACGCTCTGCGTGATCGGTGTCTGGCAGCACCTCGGCTATGCGATGGTTCTGTTCCTGGCCGGGCTGAAGGCAATCCCAGGCGATCTCTATCAGGCGGCCGAAATTGACGGCGTCGACCATCCGCTCGACCGCCTGCGCTTTGTGACGCTGCCGATGCTCGGTCCGGTTGCCATGTTTCTGCTGATCGTCATCACGCTGAAGGCGCTCGAGACCTTCGACACTGTCACAGTGCTCACGGAAGGTGGCCCTGGCAATGCCTCTGAACTCCTGCTCCACACACTCTACGTCGAGAGCTTCCAATATTTCCGCACGGGCTATGGCTCAGCGATGACCGTGGTTTTCCTCTTGATCGTCATAGCCATCATCTTCCTCCAGGCGAAGATCCTGGACAGACGGATTCACTACTCATGAGCACGCGCAATCTGTCCTTCGTGAACCTCGCCTCGCGGCACGCCGTCCTATTGGGAACGAGCGCATTCATCCTGCTTCCCTTCATATGGATGATAAGCCTGTCGCTGAAATCGCCGCAGGAGGCGTTCCAGCAGCAGATCAGCCTGCTGCCTTCGACACTCTATCTCGCCGAGAACTACGGTCGCGCGCTGAGCGACGTGCCGCTGCTGCGCTTCATGGCGAATGGAGCCTTCATATGCTTTGTCGTGCTCTTCATCCAGATCGCCATCGCTGCGCCCGCCGCCTACGCGCTCGCAAAGCTGGAGTTCCGCGGCCGCGACTTGATCTTCGGTCTCGTGCTGATCGGGCTGTTGATCCCTTACCAGGTCCTGGCGATTCCGCTGTTCATCATGTTCAACAAGATCGGCGTGCTGAACACGTACTCGGCGCTCATCCTGCCGGGTGTTATATCCCCTTTCGGGATCTTCCTGTTGCGACAGTTCTTCAAGGCAGTTCCCGACGACCTCATCCACGCCGCCCGACTTGACGGCATGAGCGAGCTGTCAATCGTGTGGCGGATCATGATCCCTTCATCGATGTCTGCCGTCATCGCATTCGGAATACTGTCGGTCGTGAGTCGCTGGAACGACCTGTTCTTACCGCTCATCTTCATCCAGGACCAGCAACTGCTGACCCCGCCGGCAGGCATAATGCTGTTTCGAAGCGAGGAAGCTGGGAACTCCTATGGACCGTTGATGGCCGCGGCCACGCTGATCGTGGCGCCGCTGTTGATTGCATTCCTGATCGCACAACGTCGCTTCATCGAAGGTCTGACCGTCAGCGGACTGAAATGAAGGAGCAGCGGCTGCGGCCGTAAGCGCATATCCGGTCGACTGAGGAGCGACGCTTCATCTCGACCAACAAGAAAAGTGGCCGGAGTTCGGAGGCACCCAAACCCCGGCCGTTCAGCATCTAACCTCGTGAAGGACAACCCCATGAAGCAGACACTGATTCTACTAGGAGCAAGTCTATTCTCATTTGCGCTTTGGGCTGGCAATGCAAATGCAGAGACCAAACTGACGGTCTCTGCGACGCCGGCCATTTTCAAGCCGATGTTCGAGACTTTCGTTCGAGATTTTGAGGCAAAGAACCCCGACATCAAGGTCACTCTGGATGTACCGGCCGGTGACCAGGGAGATATGATCCAAGATCTTCTGCGCAAGTCGCTGATCGGCGAACTGCCCGACGTCACGTTCCAGGGTTATAACTTCATCCAGACAGTCGCCGATCGTGATCTCGCCGTCCCGCTGGACAGTTTTCTCTCGAGCGACCGCGAGTGGAGCGAGACCGAGATCTCTGGCAACGTCGCCTCCAAAGTGCACGGCAAGGTCTATGGCCTCGGCGTCGCCTATTCTTTCCTGGTAGTCTACTACAACAAGCAGCTGGTTGGGGATGTGCTGGGCGGCAAGCCCTTCCCGACGACCTGGGACGGCCTGATCGCCCTCGGCGAGCAGTTACATCAGAAGAATCCGGAAGTTGTTGGCGGGTACATCCGCCCGGACTCCTGGGTCTTCCAGGCGCTCCTGAACGGCGAGGGGGGGAGATTGGCGGATCCCGCCACCAACGCGCCCGATTTCGGCGGTCCGGAAGGGCTTCATGCTTTCGAGCTTCTGGAGAGGTTCGGCAAGTTTGGTCAGGGCCTGACGCCAATGAGTCGCGATCAGGCTCGCCAGGCGTTCGTCGCTGGCAATGTCGGCTTCGTGACCGACGCAAGTAGCGTGCTATCGCGGCTTGAGGGCGAGGTCGCCGGAAAGTTCAATCTCGGAGTCGCGCGCTTTCCAATCTCCGAAAGGGGCAAGATTCCGGCGGCGGGTATCGCCGCACTGATGCTCGCCAAGGATGCCGAACGCCAGAAAGCGGCATGGCGCTTCATGAAGTTCCTGGTCGAAGCCGAGGGTCAGGTCGGGGTCGTTGCAAACACGTCCTATGTGCCGACAAACGTTGTGGCGATCGACCGCAGCGATGCGCTGAAGGCGGCGCTCGAGAAGCAGCCGAAAATGCAAGCCGCGATCGACACGGTTCCGTTCGCATCAGCTTGGTACGCGTTTCCAGGACCCAACTCTGCGCGGATCGACAAGGAGATCAACGACACGATGGATCGAGTCGTGACGTTGCGCGAAGAGCCGTCGACAGCGCTGCAGACCTTGCAAGCCAAGGTCGCGCAATACCTGAAATAGGCAGGTTCAGTCCCATTGTAGACCGCGCGTTTCCGCCGGCCACGCGATATTCGATCGTGCCTCGGCGTTCATGGCCATACTGAAAGGTGCAGGAATGTCCTATATGCGAAATGCACTTCTGGGGGGCTTCGCCGCCCTCTCACTGATGACCTCACCGGCCTCAGCGGAGAAGACGACGCTGCGTGTCGGCCAGGCGATCTCGATCTTCAAGCCGATGTTTGAGGAGGCGGTGAAGAAGTTTGAGGCAGCCAATCCGGATATAGACGTGGTGCTGGAGGTCGCGCCAGGTGAGCAGCCGGAAATGATACAGGAACTGCTCCGGCAGGCGGTCGTCGGCAATATTCCCGACATTACCTTTCAAGGATATAATTATATAAGGACGGTAGTCGACCGGAACCTCGCTGTGCCGCTCGATCCCATCATCGCTAAGGATGCCGACTGGCAGGCCGGCGCCTATTCAGCTTCCGTCGCCGACAGCGCCAAACTCAACGGCACCACCTACGGGCTCGGCGTCGGCTTCTCGTTTCCCATGCTGTACTACAATGCCGACATCGTCCGCGAGATCGAGGGCGATAAGCCGTTTCCGAGCGCGTGGAAAGACATCGTCCGGCTGGTGGTCGAGATACGGAAACGCCATCCCGAAGTCCTGGGCGGATTCATCCGGGCGAATGCGGCTACCTTTCAAGCTCTGGTCGAGTCGCATGGTGGCCGCCTGATGAGCGTGGGTGACACCGACCTCACATTTGACGGGCCGGCCGGGAAGGCCACTTTCGATCTCCTGCGAGCGTTCGGCGAAGCGGGGCAATCGACTAATGCGATGACCACGCCGCAGTCCCGTCAGGCTTTCGTCAGCGGGACGATCGGCGTGTTCACCGACTCCAGCAGCTTGCTCTCGAAACACACGCAGGAGATCGCAGGCAAGTTCAAGCTTGGCGTTTCTGCCTTGCCGGTACCGGATCCCGCAGGACGCGTACCGGCCGCAGGCATAGCGGCGATCATGTTGACGAAAAATCCGAAGCAGCAGCAGGCTGCCTGGCGCTTCATGAAGTTCTTGACCGGGCCGGCGGGTCAGCTCTTGGTCGCACAGAACACGTCCTATCTGCCCACCAATTCCGCGGCGATCAAAAAGGACGCGACGCTTAAGGCCTTTCTCGACGCACAACCAAATCTGAAACCTGCGCTCGACAGCATAGGCAGAGCATCTGCCTGGTACGCTTTCCCGGGGCAGAACTCAGCCAAGATTGACAAGACGATCGAGGACACGATGCAGGCGGTGTCGTCCCTGAAGCTGACGCCCGAACAGGCGCTGATCGACCTGCGGAAGGCGATCGAGAATCTTCTTTAGAAAGCTAATTACGGAGGCTCGGCGAGGAACCGCGCATCGAGCCTTCGTAACAGCCGCCGAATACCGTTGGGTAGAACCTCAAAATTGAGCAGGATCAAGTGTTTAAGGTCATTCACATTAGCGATACTCATCTTCGTGAGGGAAGTCCAATTTGCGAAGAAGGTTGGGCCGAAGCAGTATCGATCGTTCGAGAATTGAAGCCGGATTTCATTGTTCACACCGGCGACATCGTTCTGGAGGAGCCGGACCACCAGCCCGATCACGAGTTTGCGCGCCTTGAGCTGGACGCCCTCGGCATCGAATGGGCAGCGATCCCCGGCAACCACGATGTCGGCGACGGACCTCCGCGCGCGCTCTCGGTCCGTGAGGATCTCATCCGGCGCTTCAGCTCCAACTATCGCTCGACACATTGGGCGCGCGACATCGAGGACTGGAGGCTGATCGGTGTCAACTCCATGCTGTTCGGGAGCGGTCTTGAAAGTGAGGCGCAGGAATGGGCCTGGTTTGAGGAGGCTCTGTCCGGGGCGAAGTCGCATCTGGCCGTGTTCATACACAAGCCGCCATTCGTCCTGTCGCCAAACGAGCCGCAGGTCGGCTCGGCCACACTTCCGGAGCTGTCACGATCGCGGTTCTGGAACCTGATCAGGAAGCATGGGGTTCGCGTCATAGGATGCGGGCACCGGCATGAATATAGGGCATTGCATCGTGACGGCGTCACGATGGTTTGGGCGCCCACCACGAGCGGTCTGCTCGACGAGTTGACACCGCCGGTCGAGCAGCCGGTGCTGACACGAGGAATGGTGGAGATGACCTTCTCGGCGGGCACGTTCATGCATCGGCTGATTCCCTTGCGGCATCCCGCGGAACGCAGTCAGTGGATGCCCGACCAAACGATGAGAGAACAATTCGATAAGCAGGAGATGTGAGATGGTGCCTGCCGGATCCAGAATCATCAGCGAGGTGCCCTTCTCCGAACCCGGGCGCTTCGAAGGAAGTTTGAGACTTCCCTATTCGTCCAATCGCTCCGCTTATGGATGGCAGGCTATTCCGATCGTCGTCATGAGCAATGGCCAGGGGCCAACCGTGCTGCTGTCGGCAGGCATTCATGGCGACGAATATGAAGGCCAGCTGGCGATGACCAAGTTCATAGCCGAGGTGTCGGTCGACCGAATCAGAGGCACGGTGATCGTGCTTCCTGCCGTCAATGCGCCTGCGGTCAAGGCCGGCACGCGCCTATCGCCTCTCGACAACCAGAACCTCAACCGGTGCTTTCCCGGCGATCCCGAGGGGTCGCCCGCCGAGATGCTTGCGCACTATCTGGAAACCGTGCTGCTGCCACGCTGCGATTTTATCATTGATCTACATTCCGGCGGTCAATCGCTACTGCATACGCCGTGTACGCTCATGCGGCTTAGCGCCGACCTCGATCGCCGCACGCGGCTGGCGGCAGCTGTCCGTGCATTCGGGGCGCCTCTGTGTCTCGTCAAGGCCGGCCAGCCTGGCGAGGAGGGATTGATGGATCGCGGCATAGCAGGTGCTGCCGAGCGGTGCGGCAAGCCGCTGATCTCGTCGGAGCTCGGCGGCGGCGGGACTGTCTCACGTATAGGCCTCGATATCGCTGAACGCGGGATCCGGCGCACGCTTCGCCATCTAGGTGTGCTTGCCGGTTACGAGGACCATGGCCAGCGTGCCGAGCACATCCGCATGGTCGAACTCGCGGGCGACGATTACTTCGTCTTTGCATCCACCGAGGGTGTCTACGAACCTTTGAAGGGCTTGGGCGACACGGTTTTAAAGAACGAGCCTGCCGCCAGGATATGGTTCCCGGAAGCCCCTGGTCGTCCCCCGGTGGTCGAGCGATTCCGCCACGATGGGCTGGTGGTCTGCCAGCGTTCGTCCGGACGGACGGTCCAGGGCGACTGCCTCTATCACCTAGCGACGGACATCGACATCTGATGCACGGGCAGGCCACTGATCGAGAAAGCGCAACATCCATCGAGGATGAACGCCGGCTGCGCGCCGTCGAGGATAGATCACTGAATCGGGATGCGCCTGCCGTCTGGCGCGTCACGGAATGTTTCGTCTCACCGGGTAGCCGGCCCTGCCGTCTCTACGTCCCGAGTGAGGCGAGACAGTTTCTGCTTGTTATCTATCTCCACGGGGGCGGCTGGTCGTTCGGATCGCTCGACAGCCATGACCGGCTGCTGCGCCAGATGGTGCGGTCAACAGGCGCCGCAGTCTTGTCGGTAGACTACCGTCTGTCACCTGAGCATTCCTATCCCGCCGCGCGGGACGATACCGTCGAAGTCGTTCGCGCTGTAATAGGCGGCGCGCTGAAGGGCGATTTCGATGTCTCGTCAATCATGCTCGCCGGCGACTCGGCCGGTGCGCATGTCGCGCTGTCGGCGGCACTCGCGCTGAGGGACGCAAACCTCGCCGGATTGTTCCTCTTCTATGGTGTGTTCCGGCATGCTTTCGACAGTGCTAGTTACCGCAGGTTCGGGCGTGGCGGCTTTGGTCTCACCACGGAGCGGATGCGCGCATACTGGGACAATTTTGTCGGCCGATCGGATATGCGCGAGCGTGCCGAGGCGGATCTGCTCTCGGTCGATCTCACGGGGCTCCCCTTTGTATATCTCAAGGCGGCCGAGTTCGACCCCCTGCTAGATGACAGCCTCGGCTTGGCGGAGCGCCTCATGTCGGCAGGTGTTACCTGCCAGATCGAAGTTGTGCCGGGAGCAGAGCACGGCTTTCTTCGACATCTGTCCAGTGAAAAGGCGGCGGCCGCGCAGTTCAAGCCGGTGTCCGACTTTCTGGGACGGCACGATGCTGAACATGCCGCGGTTAACAAAGGGATGAAGACATGAGTCCCTCCACCCGGTTCAAAGTATTTGGCGGCGGCCGTCATGTGACTCGATTCTCGAGTCGCCCTTCCGATGCCGGTTCGGGTTTTGAAAAGCCTGTCTGCGGCCAGAAATGGTCGCCCCTGGGGTCCACGCTCTTCACCGATGGCAATGCCGGTTCGACGGCAGTGCTGGATCTCCAGAGTTTTGAGAACGATGCCATCGGCCTAGCCCGCCTACAGCGACGCGGAAGTGTCTCATGACGAAGATAGCGATTATCGGCGCCGGCATAACGGGCGTGACCACGGCCTACTCATTGATGGAGAGGGGATTCGACGTAAAAGTATTCGATCGGAATCGCTACCCGGCAATGGAAACGTCGTTCGCCAACGGCGGGCAGATCTCAGCCAGCAATTCGGAAGTATGGACCAGTTGGGGGACTGTCCTCCACGGGCTGGCGTGGATGTTGCGTAGAGACGCGCCGCTGCTCATGAACCCAAAACCTAACTGGCACAAATATTCATGGCTTGCGGAATTCATTGGGAACATCGGAAAGTATCGGCCGAACACGATTGAGACGGTGCGCCTTGCACTCAAGGCTAGGCAGCGCCTTTTCGAGGTAGCCGAGAAAGAAAATATCAGCTTCGACCTTGAGAAGCGCGGCATTCTTCATGTCTATCACGACAAAGCAGGATTTGAACGCGCGGCAGCAGTTAACGAACTTCTCGCTGCCGGAGGTCTCGCGCGCACACCGTTGGGACCGGATGAGATCGCGCAGATAGAACCTGCCCTCAACGCTTCGTTCTACGGCGGATTTTATACACCGTCAGATGCGACTGGGGACATCCACAAATTCACGCGCGGCCTGGCAGAGATTTGCCAGCGCCAAGGTGTGGCCTTTGTCTTCGATGCGAATGGCGAGGTTCAGCATCGAGGTGATCGTGTCGAGATTCGCTGGTCGGATGTGTTTCAAGCTGGTGGCCCTGATGCGCGCTGTGAAGACTTCGATGCCGTCGTCATATGCGCCGGGGTCGACAGTCGAAGATTGGCAAGTTCGGTTGGTGACCGGGTCAACATCTATCCCGTGAAGGGCTACTCGATAACGGTGGTCCTTGATGAAGAAAGTCAAGGGGCCGCGCCCTGGACCAGCATTCTTGATGACAGGGCGAAGATAGTCACGAGCCGGCTCGGCAAGGACCGCTTCCGGGTGGCGGGAACTGCCGAATTCAACGGCAAGAACAGGGATATTCGTGCCGATCGAGTTAGGCCGTTGATCGATTGGACCAGGACTCTTTTTCCCAAAATCAATACACGACAAGTCATCTCCTGGGCGGGCCTGCGGCCCATGATGCCAAGCATGTTGCCGCGTGTTGGGTGCGGGCGGCGGGCGGGCATTTTCTATAACACCGGCCATGGGCATCTCGGATGGACGCTATCGGCAGCTACAGCGGAGATTGTTGCTGAGCAAGTAATTGCTCATTTTGGCCATAGGCGTCTCGGCATCTCGTCATCGCTCGAGTCGGGGAAGTCACTATGGACCTGATGCACTCTCCAACCGGAAGTCGGGTGAGCAGACACTGGCGAAACGAGTCAGCTCGCCTCATTGCCGCCGAGGTGGAACTCGTCCTGCGGCGTCACAAAGAACCAGTCACGCGAGAGACGTTGTACGTCGCAGGGAAGTTAGTTGGCCACCTTGTTGTCGCAGTTACGGCACTTACCTCGGAACACCGACTGGCTGTAGGAGCGGCGGACGAATTGATTCCTGATGCCATCCACAATCTTGTTCTGTCGCTGGCGATGGAGATCAGTGAGCGACAGAAGCAAGACCTACTTCTTCCTGGCGAGAGCGCGGGTGGATTTGAACCGGAAAGCAAAACGGAAGGACGTCTGCTTCCGAGTAGGTTTCTGCTGACGCGGAGCTGGGCAGGCGAAGTGGTAGGCCAGACCTTCATCGAGGATGAACTCAACATCCCGCGATCGACACTCCACCTTTGGAGACGCCGCAACGAAGTCATCGCGCTACCGAAAGGCAGGCGAAATCACGTGTTTCCACTGGCGCAGTTTGTCGATGGTTGGCCTGTCGACGGCATCAGCCGGGTATTGACGGAGATACGGGATCCGCGCTCAGCTTGGCTGTGGCTCGTCGGGCCGTCCGATCTACTCGACGGTGAAATCCCGCTAGATCTCCTTAAACGCAACCAAACGGCGGAAGTTGCCGACGCCGCGGCTACCTATGCCAGCTTGATGTCAGACGTTGAGAGTTTTGCCGAAGGACAGCATTCGTCGCGTACGGGTGGATAGTATAAGAATGGTGTATCAGAATATTTATGGGTATCTTTGATACGTATACTGACCGCAAATATTTAATATATGCCAAGATATATACGATATGAGATGATCTTTAGCGGGTGCGTCTTATTCTGGCGATGAATTCATTCATCGCCTCCGCGGCCGGGCTAGGGTGGCCATGATCGAGCCGATTTCGCTGAACGGCTCCTTACGCGACGCGAATAAATTTCATTAGAGCAAAACGCAGATTTAAGAAAAATACAGCGCCATATGTGCGTTGGAATTAATATTCTTTCGAAAGATATGCAATAAATCTTGTATTGCACGAAATGCACTTAGAGCACGATTTGCACAAAATTGACGTGATCGTGTGATTAAAGCTACGGTGATCCAATTTATACATAATTGGCGTGTTTTAAGCTGCCGCAAACGTTTGAAATTACCTCATCAGAATCTAATGTGCCGTGATGAAAACGATTGCGTATGCATTCTTTTCAGAGTGGGGAGACAGGCGGGTCAAAGCGTCGGTCGCGATGTAGCGCCTGTCCCTCTTTTTCGCTGCAAACTTTTGACCAGAGGGGTCCGAAAATGAACGTCAAGAGCCTTCTTCTCGGTTCCGCAGCAGTCCTGATAGGGGCTGCGAGCGCTCGCGCTGCGGATGCGACCGCGACTGCTGATCCTGAACCTGCCGAATATGTAAAGATCTGCGATGTGTACGGTGCCGGCTATTTCTACATTCCAGGCACAGAGACATGCTTGCGCATCGGCGGGTACGTCTTCAATGACATAAGCGCCGGCAACCCTAAGACATTCGACGGCGCGCGCGCTACCGATCGGATGAACGGTGGCACAAATGAAACATGGGGGGATAACGTCAGGTTTACCCTCAAGACTTGGACTGGCCAAGAGACAGAGTTTGGCACGCTCAAGACCTACACTGAGACGCGTTTCAATTTCGGCAATACGGCGACTAGTGACCAAGCCTTCAACAAAGGTTTGACACTTAATTTTGCTTGGATGCAATTGGGCGGTCTGCGTGTTGGCAAAGACTATTCTGCATTCGTCACTTTTGTTGGATACGCCGGCAACGTGATTCAGGATACCATTATCCCTTATGGTACCAAGGATAGCAACGTAGTCAGCTATTACGTTGACGCTGGCGCGGGATTTTCGGGGGTCGTTTCGCTCGAAGAGGGCTCCGGTGTGAATACGATTGACAGTTATATCCCCCACATCGCTGTCGGCGCAAAATATACACAAAGCTGGGGCGCGATCACCGCTGTCGGTGGCTACGACAGCAACTATGAGGAGTGGGCCGGAAAAGTCCGTCTGGATGTCAAAGCCGGAAAGGCGCTCTCGCTTTTCTTGATGGCGGGCTATGGCACCGACAAGAACTCAGCGACCAGCTTTTACAAGAATTGGTCCGGAAACGCCGCTCTATGGGGCGGCGCCTCTTACCTGGTGAACGACAAAACGTCGATCAATACTCAGCTGTCATACACAGACAAAGAAGACTTCGCCGTGGCCGCGAACGCTGCATACAGCGTCGTTCCAGGCTTAACCCTGACTGGAGAATTAGATTACTACAAGAACTTCAGTTTGCAAAATTCTGACGCCGTTGGTGGCATTGTTCGCATTCAGAGAAGCTTCTAATACGGCGCTTGGATTACGCGCCGCCAGAGCGCGTCAGTTTTAAGAAACTGGCGCGCTTCTTAAGCTAGTACGATGTCGTCAGAGCAGTGGACTCTGGCGCGATGGATGCAAGGCCACCTGAGGCGGCCCAAGATGCGGGCAGATCGCCACTCGCCATATTACAGCAGACGGTCCCACGACGTCCGAAAAAGGTCGCTTTCCCTACGTCTGTGAGCGGTGCCCGTTTTAGCTGCAACCCTCAACATCATTCTTGTCCGAAAACAATGTTCGGAAATCAATCGTACGGCTAACGTCATGCGCAAATGGGATGGCGACGGATGATTTATGAGATTGTGAACGGTCCCGTGGACTTCTTCAGTCATCCCATAGGTCTCGATCGATGTCTGCTTTTGGCGTTTCTTTCCGCTAGCGGTCGGTCGGCTAACGGCCCCAATGAGGCGTCAACCACAAGTGCGAAGGACCCAGCGCGTACCGTCCGAATAGAGACCAATCAAGGAAATTGGCGGGGTATCGATTCGCCAGTATGAAGTTAGCGGTGCCGCCAGTATGTGGATCATGGCTGTCCGCACCACCGCCGGGTGAGTAACCGCTATCAATTGTCCGCCTGCCGACCGCATTGAATCCAGGAACCCCGCGGTTCGGGTGGCTACTTCCGTCAGCGGTTCACCGCCTCCGGGACTGTAGGCGGGATCGGCTCGCCAAGCGGCAAGCGAACCGGGTTGCGCGGCTTCAATCTCATCCGGCTTCTTACCCTCCCACATGCCGTAGTCCTGGTCTCGCAGGCTGTCGTGAACCGTTGCGCGGAGCCCCATGAAATGGGCTGTTTGCTGGGCGCGTAGCGACGGGGCCACCAACGCACGGCTCGTCTTCGAAAGCTGCTGACCAAGAGCGCGAGCGAGCTCAACCGAGCGCTTTTCCAGTGTCTCGTCAAACAGCGGGAACCTCGCCTTGCGCATTCCCTGCGAGATGCCGCTGCAAACCAGCGTCAGGCGTGTCGCTCTCATACCGCGTGTCCGCGTTTCGGTTCGATGACAGCTGTCTTCGCGGCCAAAGTCCGCAGCAACCAACCTAACGGGTAACGATCGTTTTCCTTACAGCCGCCGCGACGGAATACTTCGGGTCGACAAAGTTGCCCAGCCGCACGATGCCGCACTGGCTGAGCAGCATGTAGGCGTCCCACTTGTCGAAGCCGAACTCAGCGACCATCCAGCGGATCAGTTCGCGATAGGCGATGCGGGTGGCGTCTTCCAGCGGTCTGGCGCTGCCGATCGCCATGATGAGATCGGCGGTCTCGAGCCGGGGCCAATCGATTGTCCAGCCCTTGATCAAATCGATACGGATGGTGACGGTCGCCGAATATTCCACCGCCACGCCGCAAACCTCACCGTCGCCCTGGCACGCATGCGCATCACCGATGAACACGCGCGCGCCTGGCGAACGCACGGGCAGATATGTCACGCTGCCAGGCCCCATGTCCGGCAGATCCATGTTGCCACCGTGGTTGTCGGGCGTCAGCGAATTGATGGAATCGATTTCGGGTGAACAGCTCAGCGTCCCGATATGTGGTTTGTAGGGGAGCGTGACACGATCGCTCCAGTAAACATGCTCCTCGTCGAGGTTGATCTTGCGGACCACCTCTGGCAGCGGCTCGTTGAGCATGGCCGTGTAGGTCGTACCGGTCAGGGCACCGAACTCCTCGATCATGCAGCATGTGCCGCGCGGGTTCAGGCCGCGTGGCACCATCGACTCTATATAGACCGCGACGGTGTCGCCTTTTTCCGCCCCTTCGACCATGATCGGTCCGTTCTGAGGATTGAGAAACGGCATTCGCAAGAGTTGCGAAGGCTTGTCGGTTTCGTGCCGGATGGCGCCCTCGAAGGCGTCACGGGTTTCGACGACGATTCTGTCGCCGGGAGAAATCTTGAGGACCGGCTCGGAATAAGGTCCCATCGTATAGTGAAATTTCCCCTGCTTTTCTTCGGTCAGGTGGTGAGTGTTTCGTGCCGCGCCGCGCCCGACCCCGCGCGTTGCCATGATCGATCCCTCGACCCATGGATGCGTGAACGGCAAGGCTGGCTTCGCGGTCTGCGTATTCATCTTCTTCTCCTCCAAAGACAAAGCCGCGCGAGCGCCGCTTTCGCTGGCGTTCGCACGGCGCTGTGCGTATTCGACTTCGATATCGAGGCTTAACCCTGCCGCTTATTTGCGGGCGGTGGATCTGCCGACTTCGGGAATTGTCGACAGAAAGCTGTCTGTTTGTGCTTCGAGTTCTTGGCAGCATGCTTCGACGGAGATGCGCCGGCGCATACTCTCATCCCGAATTAGATGAAATGCCGCGTCGTCGTCGATGCCCAGCACACTCATGATGCGCAGGATCGTGTGAACCACCAGCGGGCGGCATCGCAGACGCTCGCGCAAATCGGCCACTTCTCGCTGAAGGTCGGCACGGTCATCGTGGTTGTGGAACGCCGTGACCAGTGCCTGAAACACACCTTTCGAACCTATCGGCGTAACGAGGTAGGCGCTTGGATTCTGGCTGATGGCCCAGGCAAGCCGGCCCGGCGTTTCCGAGCCGATGATGGCGATCAGCGGGATCGGCGCCTGCGACCACGGGAACATGCCGTCGAACCCGTTGTCGACGTCGAAGAACACGATATCGACAGGGCCAAAATCCTTGGCTCGCGGCGGCCATTGGCATATGGCTTCGATGTTGAACCTGCGGAGCTGGCTCAGCAGGGCGTCCACGTTGCCATCCGCCCTGTGGATGATCAGTGCCGTCTTGTTGCTGAAGTTGGGGATCGCCTGTTTGATCACGACACGATCCTCAGCTTGGGCCGTTGCCGCTCACCGTGCATCTGATCTTGGTCGCGAGCGGCATCCAGCATGAAAGCCGCTCCCTTCAGGGAAGCCAGGAACGGATCGGGCTTGATCGGTTTTTGCGCGGCCGCGATCACGGCAAACTCCGCCCCGGCGCTCGAGACGCCGATGCGCGGCGTCAGGTAGCAATGGTTGTTTTCCGTGTCGATGCGAATCCGCCCCTGCGGCGCGTCGAACACACAGTCGCCGAGCGCTGCGAGCATGTCGGATGCTGCCGTCGACGCTGCGGTCCGCAGGGCGAGCGCGAGCATGTGAACGGAATTGTACGAAGCTTCAGCGTCAGCCGAGGTCACTTTCTGACGGCCGAAGCGCGCACGGTAATTTTCGACGAAGGCATGATTTTGCGGTGTGTCCAGCGACTGGAAGTAGACACTGGAACTGATGTGACCGAGTGCTGCCGGATCGCCGATCATGCGAAGTTCCGGTTCCGACAGGGTGCAACTGGCTACGGCAATGGTAACGTCGCCTGGGGATTGCGTGCCCAGTCCCGCTTCGTGAAAAGCACGCAGGAAGGCATAGCTGGATTCGCCGATGAGCGTGTTGAAAACGAAGTCGGGTTGTAGCAGGCGAATCTCTTCCACGAGACCGGTGACTTCGGTCGATCCGACGGCGAGATAGCGTTCCGCAAGCACCTTGCCGCCGAGATTCTCGACGATCTCGCGCATGACGCGGTTGCTTTCCCACGGCCAGATATAGTCGGATCCGCAACAGTAGACCTTCGCGCCAAACCGCGACGCCATATACTGGGCCAGCGGTACGATGTGCTGGTTCGGCGACGCGCCGAGATAGACGACGTTGCCGCTGCTTTCGAAACCCTCATAGTGCGATGGATACCAGAGCAGCGCATCGTATTTCTCGACGACGGGCACCACCGCCTTGCGGCTGGACGAGGTGTAGCAGCCGACGATGTGCGCAACACCGCAATTGAGGATGAGGTCTCGGCAGATCGAAGCGTACTCAACCGTCTCGCCGCCGGGATTTCGCACCAGTGTCGACAGCTCGAAATCGAAGTCGGGCGATCTGTTGATCTCTTCCACGGCGAGCAGCGTTCCGTTGAGCATCGCCTCGCCGACCGTGGCATAGGGCCCAGTCGTGGAAAACAGCACGCCGATCGGGATCTTCAACTTTTCGCCCAAAGCAGTTCAACCAAAAAAATAAGCCCTGATGCCTGGGAAGGCGTCAGGGCTTCGTTGCCGCGAAGGACCAAACTGATCCTTCATTTTTCATTTCAAACCGGCTCGCCGGCAAATCCGATTGAATCGTCAGCCATATCGGCAAAAATGTCAAATTCTAATTCTGGGGTCTGCAGCAGTTTTGTCGATCCAATATAACTATCTGTTTTTATTATATAAAAATGACCATATTTGCAAATCGCGCAAATTTCGCGAATTTTTTATGAATAGCGGTTGACAAAAAAATCTTCCTCGGCAACGCTAATAAGAACAGAAAAACGAGCGTCCGAAAAGAGGCGCGGCGTGAACATATAAAGCTCGTGAAAATGCGAGTTTGTGGCGATGAGGCCCGCTCACCGGTGACGGTGGCGGGCCTTTTTAGTTTCCGAAAAGACAATGGGGAATCCGACAATGAAACCGATCACAGCCACAGCTTTGAGCGTTGGCATCCTTGGCGCGATCTGCACCTGGGCATTTCTCTCACTAGGCACAATTCTGGTTTGGGCTGCCTTTGTCGCCTGGGCGTGCTTCTTCCAATCCGGCGGCGACGAGAACGCGCTCAAGAATACGATCATCTCGAACATCTTTGGCTGTTTCATGGGTTGGCTCGGCGCCGTCATGATCCTCGGCCTGCCTTTCGGCGCGGTCGTCGGCCCGCAAGTCTGGCCGGCCATCGTGGTCTTCATCACGGTCGTGATCTACATCCTGGCATCGCGGGTTCCGGCCCTGGCTTCCGTGCCCGGCACGACGTTCGGCTATGCCTGCACATTCGCGTTCCTGCTGCAGACGCCTGACCGGCTCGCTTTGGCGAAACTGCTCTCGGCGTCTTTCGAGAACTCGCTGGTGGTGGTTCCGGTATCGATGATCGGCGGCGCCCTGTTTGGATTTGCGTCGGCCAAGCTCGCGGCAGCGTTGACGAAGCCGACCTTGGCCGTTGCCTGACGGCCGATGGGCGCTGCCGATCGGCCGCCGCTCCAACAGAATTCTTCAGACACCATAGATGAGGTCAGTTATGAAACACGATAACCATTCTCACGACAACGTACTCATCCCCGAGGTGGGACTGCGCGTGAAGGCGCTGGAATCTCTGCTCGCGGAAAAGAAGGCGATAGATCCCGCGGCCCTCGATCTGATCGTCGAAACCTTCGAGACGCAGATGGGGCCCAAGAACGGCGCGAAGGTCGTCGCCAAGGCCTGGACCGATCCGCAATACAGGAACTGGCTGCTCGAAGACGGCACCGCCGCCATCAAGAGCCTTGGTTATATCGGCGTGCAGGGCGAGAACATGGTTGTGCTCGAGAACAGCCCAAAGGTGCACAACGTCGTCGTCTGTACGCTCTGCTCCTGCTATCCCTGGCCGACGCTCGGCTTGCCTCCCATTTGGTTCAAGTCGGCGCCTTACCGGGCACGGGTGGTGATCGAACCGCGAAGCGTCCTCAAGGAGTTCGGACTTGATATCGCCGACGATGTCGAGGTGCGGGTCTGGGACAGCACGGCCGAGCTCCGCTACCTGGTGCTGCCGATGCGTCCCGCAGGCACTGAAAGCCTGACAGAACAGGAATTGGCCGCTCTCGTTACCCGCGATTCCATGATCGGAACCGGCGTAGCGCAATCACCTTCGCATTAGGCTCTGGCAAAAGGATCAGACCATGAATGGAATTCATGACGTTGGCGGCAAGCACGGCTTCGGTCCCGTGCTGGTTGAACAGAACGAACCCTATTTCCACGAGGAATGGGAAGGGCGGATGCTATCGATGATGATCGCCTGCTTCGCAGCCGGCATCTACAACGTGGACCAGTTCCGGCATCCGATCGAGAAGATGGATCCGCGCCATTACCTGATGTCGAGCTATTACGAGAAGTGGCTCTGCACCGTCGAACAGAACTGCATCGATGCCGGCATAGTTACCCGCGAGGAAGTCGATGCCCGCCACGCCCAGCTCATGAAAGGAAAAGCAGCATGAACATGCTCACCACCGATATGGTGCCAACTGTCCTGGCCACCGGTGATCCGGCACGCGTCGACGTCAATGTCGCACCGAAGTTCAAGGCCGGCGACCGGGTCACGGTCGTCAATCTGAACCAGGTCGCGCACAACCGCCTGCCAGCCTATATCAGGGGCAAGGCCGGAACCGTCACCTTCGACCACGGCGTGTTCGTCTTTCCCGACACCAGCGCCCACCGCCAGGGCCCCAAGCCACAACACGTCTACACGGTCGTCTTCACGGCCCGTGAGCTGTGGGGTGAGGCCGGTCATCCGCAGGACCGGATGTATGTCGACGCATGGGACGACTATCTGGAGCACGCGCGCTAGCGGCCACCGCGGCTCGTCCAAGCAAACGGCTTCGAGAGGGATTTTTCAATGAACCAGAATAGCAGTCTCGATCAACTTCCCGGCCTTCCACGCAATGAAGGCGGACCGCTCTTTGCCGAACCCTGGCAACTCACGGCCTTCGGCATCGTGCTCGCGCTTCACCGCAACGGCCATTTCCAGTGGCGGGAATGGGTGAACTACATCAGCGCCGAAATCGAGCTCGGCAAGACCTACGGCCTCGACCCGGAAAACCACAATGGGATCTATTACCATCAATGGCTTGCCGCGCTCGAGAAACTGGTGACGGACAAGGAGCTGTCAAGCTTTGATGAGTTGATGGCGAGAAAGGAGCAGTGGAGGCACGCGGACGAACACCGCGGCTTTGGTGAACCGCTCAGCCTCGACGATCATCGCCATGCCCATGCGCATCATCACGAGCACACGCACGACGACGACCATAATTGCCGCGTGCCAGCTTCACGCCTGGCGTGACATATGCCGCTACGGCGAAGCCGCAACCGCTGACTATGAAGGCGAACGACGGTCTCGTTGCCAATCGATCCAATGAACACTTTTCAGGAGAACACCCATGTCCGAAATCGCTCTCAAGCCTGTTGTCCTTCCAGCGCCGATCCCGGTTCGCGAGCTTCTGCCGTGGGCGGTTTTTGGCGGGCTTTTGCTGATGCTGGCAATCTACTTCGTCGGAACTGAAGAAGGGGCGACGTCTTTGATCCGTGGCATGTATGTCCACGAATTCGTCCATGACGGTCGTCACCTGCTCGGCTTCCCGTGCCATTAAGGATCAATGACATGGTTGGCAGTCTCTTGCTTCGCGGCATGCTGGTTGGGGTGATAGCCGGCTTGCTGGCTTTTGGCATCGCCCGCGTATTCGGCGAACCGCAGATTGATCGCGCCATTGCCTTCGAGGAACGGCAGGCCCCTGCCGCCAGTGAGGCGCCGGAGGCTGAACTTGTGAGCCGCACAACCCAGGCCGGTGTCGGCCTGCTCACCGGCATCGTCATCTATGGAGTTTGCATCGGCGGGTTGTTGGCTTTGGTGTTCGCCTATGTCCAGGGGCGAGTCAGCCGATTTGGGCCGCGCGGTACGGCGGCGCTGATCGCGCTGGCTGGCTTCGTTGCGATCATCCTGGTGCCGCAGCTCAAGTATCCGGCCAACCCGCCCGCCGTGGGAAGCGACGAGACGATCCAGGCGCGTACCGGGCTGTTCTTCATCATGCTGGTCATGTCGGTCGCCACGGCAGTCGCCTCTATCGGCCTCGCCAAGCGCCTTGTGCCGCTGCATGGCGCGTGGAATGCGTGGGTAGCAGGCGGCATGGCCTATGTGGTGGTGATGGCGATCGCGCACTATGCGCTGCCGCCGATCAACGAAGTTCCGGAGCAGTTTTCCGCCGTCGTACTGTGGGATTTCCGCATTGCGTCCTTCGGGATCCAGGCGGTCCTCTGGGCAACGATTGGCCTCCTGTTCGGAGCGGTCGCCGAGCGCAGGCTGGCCGGTCATCGCGACAGCCGGACCGTGGCACGGGCCGCGGTTCACTAGGCCATTCCTTCATGTCGCGGAACACACACAAGTCAACCTGCGCCGCGGCATGGTGTTTGTGCCTTTTGCTTCTGTCGATCGCAGGACCGGCCGAGGCACATCGTCAGAAGGCGGCCCTGAACAATTCAGGTCTTCCGATCCCCGCATTGACTCACGGCCAAATGGCCGTGATAGCCGACTATCGCGGTGAAATTTTTGACCTGGCGGCGAGACAAATCTGGACCGATGATCAGTTTCGCAGGCTGCTAAATTTTGCCAATCTGCAATATGTCGCCTGTCTCTGGGGATTGATGCCGGGCAGCGTTGGCGACGAGACAAGTCCCTTCAACGAATGCAGCCACGCCTATCTCTCTGCCACACAGGCTGTCCTAGTTCACATGCGCGGGATGTCGGCCGACAAACCGGCCGCCGAGGCGCTCATATCCCGAATTGACGCCGACATGGTGCGGAACCAGGCATCGTTTGTCATGTGTCAGTTCAGCGGCGAGACCTTCAATACGGCCTCGCTCGTCATCCCGAACTGGGGGAACATCCTCTGGCATCTGCCCAGCCTGATTGCGGCAGGCATCATCTTTTTGATTGCGATGGCGAGTCTTCTTGCTGTCCTGTTTCCAATTCGCACCTTGCGGCAACGGGGTTGGGAAAGCCGAGCGGTACCCCATTCCTGGGACGCCTAAACACCGAAACCAGAATAGTAAGTGACGCGGCAGCCAGCCGAGCACTCGCTGCCGGCCAACGCGGGCCATTAGTCAAAACGGCGAGGGGTTGCAATTTGCCATTGGCAGTACGGTCCTGCAATCACATCCCAAAAGCCGCCAGGCCGAAAACGGCCCGTTCCAACCATCGCTAATGCTTGCCGGAAACTGCAGAATGGGCAGGGCTATTGACGTCGAAAACGCACAACGCCCTCTCAACGTTCGCCTTTTGTGGTTTCGCGATCCTCAACGTCTTTGGCAATCGGGACGAAGGTGACTCCGGCGCATTTGATTTAACGCAGAACCACGAGGTTGTTTGCGCGCCTTGCGTTGATTGAGGACGAGCCGCCCGGCACCCGCCCGCGCGGAACCGGTATGCGTCGTCCCATCAGGCCCCATCTCGGGTTCGCTGTGATAGTTCCAGTTTATGCGGCGGTCGACATGGACCTTGTGGACGCCGGCCGGCATCCGCATCATCAGCCCGCCGTCCGGCGGACCCTACAGTCCAGGTTGGTGCTCTGCCGGTTCGCCAGAACGCATCCGGCGGAACCCGCTCCAACGATGATATAGTCGTATCGGGCTTTTTCTCTCATCTCGGTCCTGCGGTGGCGGTCGACCTGTCTCAGCTCTCCTGAAGCTGACGGGCGGCGATGACGCCATCGAGCCAACCTTCAGCCATCTCGGGAACCGAAGCCAGCAGCAGCTGCGTGTACGGCTTGTGCGGCGGCGCCAGCACCTCGTCCTTTGGTCCCTGTTCCACCACGGTGCCCTGATGCATGACGACGACATCGTCGGCAATGGCTCTCACCGTGGCGAGATCATGGGTGATGAAGAGATAGGACACGCCCAATCTTTGCTGCAAGGAGACCAGCATCTTCAGGATTTCCGCCTGCACGATCTGGTCGAGAGCCGAGGTGACCTCGTCGCAGACGATCAGCTCGGGATCGGCAGCCAAGGCCCGCGCAATGGCTACGCGCTGGCGCTGGCCGCCCGACAACTGGCCGGGCAGCCGATCGATGTAGGAGGCGTCAAGCTCCACTGTCTTCAGCAACTCCAGGATGCGTTGCGTCCGTGCCGAGCCGGTCAGGCCATGGTAGAATTTCAACGGCCGACCAATGATCTTGCGCACCGCATGGCGTGGATTGAGCGCGGTTTCGGCCGACTGGTAGATGATCTGGATTTTTTGCAGCGTCTCCTTGGCGCGCTGGCGCACGAGAGGCGCGCATGGCTCGCCCTTGAAGGAGAGCGAGCCGCTGTCTGGCGCCATTAGTCCGGCGATGACACGGCCCAGCGTGGATTTTCCCGATCCGGATTCGCCGACCACCGCCACGGTCTGCCCATATCCGACCGACACAGATATGTCGCGCAACACCTGAAATGAACCGTAGGATGCGCTGAGACCGTCGATCCGCAAGAGCTCCGGCGCCTCGGATCTTGTTGCCATCGGGATGTCATGAACCGCCCAGAGCGATTTCGTATAGGGATGTTCCGGTCGCGTCAGCATCTTGGAGACCGGTCCCTCCTCGACTGCTTCGCCATGGCGCAGGACCATGATCCGGTCTGCCATCTGCGCGACGATGGCGAGGTCATGTGTGATGTATAGGGCGGCAACGCCGAATTTTTGGATCGCTTCCCGGATCGATACCAGGACCTCCACCTGCGTGGTCACGTCAAGCGCCGTCGTCGGCTCGTCGAAGACGATCAGGTCCGGCTTGCAGATCATAGCCATTACGACCATGGCGCGCTGCAGCTGACCTCCTGAAACCTGGTGTGGATAGCGCCTGCCAAAATGGTCGGGGTCCGGCAATCGAAGCGCGCGAAACAACGCCCGCGCATTGGTCTCGGCTTCCACGCGGCCCTGGCCGCCACGCGAAACGGCTGCCTCGACGATCTGCTCCATCAGGCGAATGGCGGGGTTGAAGGAGGCCGCGGCGCTTTGCGCGACATAGGCGATGCGGACGCCGCGGAGGCGGCGTTGACGAGCCTCCGGCAGGTTTAGGATGTTCTCGCCATCAAACAGGACACTGCCCGATTTGATGCGGCACCCCTGACGCACATGGCCAAGGGTGGCGAGGCCGATCGTCGACTTGCCGGCTCCGGACTCGCCGACCAGCCCCAGCACTTCACCACGCTTCAGGGTGAAGCTGATGCCCTTCACGATCTCCGACCAGTCGCCGCCGGCCTTCGCCTCTATGCGGAGATCAGAGACCATCAGGACGGTGCTGTCGGCGCGACCCGGCCGACTAGCGCTCGTCATCGGAAAGACCACTTGATTCATTCAAAAACCAGTCCGCAACGAAATTGACGGCGACCGTCAGCAGCGCGATTGCCGCCGCCGGAATGAGCGGTGTGAAGTCGCCGCCGCTTATAAGGGCGGCGGTGTCACGGACCATGGAGCCCCATTCGGCCATTGGCGGTTGGAGGCCGACGCCGAGGAAGGACAGGGCTGCTATGGCCAGGAAGACAAAACAGAATCGCATGCCGAATTCGGAAATGAGCACGGGCAGGATGTTAGGCAGGATCTCCTGGATGACGATCCAGGGCAGTTTTTCGCCCCTGGCGTGCGCGGCCTCGACAAACTCCAGTGTCACCACGTTGAGCGCGGCCGCGCGCGACAGGCGGAATACACGGGTCGAATCGATCACCGCGATGATCAGCACCAGATTGGTGACGCTGGAGCCGAAGATCGCCAGCAGCATGAGCGTGAAGATGAGATCGGGGATCGACATCACGGAATCGACGAAGCGGCTGAGCAACTGATCCGTCACGCCGCGCAAGGCGGCCGCGACGATCCCAAGGCTGCCGCCGATGATGAAGGCAAGCAGCGTGGTGACGAAGGCGATACCGATCGAATTGCGCGCGCCGAATATCAGGCGGCTGAACAGGTCGCGTCCCAATTGGTCCGTGCCGAAGACGAACTGGCTGCTCCACGGCTCGAACGGCGTTTCCGACACGACCTGATATTCGCCGTAGGGCGCGATCAGCGGCGCAAACAGCGCCGCGGCAAGGTAGGTGGCGAGCACGACCATGCCGAACCACGCCGTGGGTGGTGCACGGCGCAGACGGCGTTTTGCGCTTGCGAGGAAGCCTTGCGCGCGTTCGGGTCGCTGGACGTTGGACAATGCCATATCGACCTCAGCGCGGGTGGAGGAGTCTGGGATTGCTGACGATCGAGATGATGTCGGCTATCAGGTTGAGCAGGATGTAGGTGACCGAAAAGATCAGCGCGCAGGCCTGAATAACTGGAATGTCGCGGTTGCGCACCGCGTCCACCATGGTCTGGCCGATGCCAGGATAGACGAAGACCACCTCGATCACCACGACGCCGGCGATCAGATAGGCGAGGTTCAACGCAACCACGCTGGCGATTGGTCCGACCACGTTGGGCAGCGCGTGACGCAGAACGACACGGGCAGCCGATTCGCCCTTGAGATGCGCCATTTCGATGAAAGGGCGCGACATGACGCTGATGATCGCCGCGCGCGTGTTGCGCATCATATGCGCGAGGATGACAAGCGTCAGCGTCAGCACAGGAAGCACCATTCGCATGAGTTGATCGCCCAGATGCATCGATGGCCGGATGCTCGACAACGATGGAAACCAATGCAGATTGATGGCGAAGATCAGCATGATGATGTAGGCGAAAAAGAACTCCGGGACCGAGATGGCGGCGAGGCTCGACGCGCTGAGCAGGCGGTCGAGGAAGCGGTTTCGATAAAGCGCGGCGATGATGCCGAGGCCGATCGCCAAGGGGACGGCTATCAGTGCGGTCAGCGCCGCCAGATACAATGTGTTGAGAAGGCGCGGCCCGATGATGTGGCCGACTGGGCGCGACGAGAAGGATTGTCCGAAATCGCCGGTCAGCGCGTGGCCAAGCCACGTCAGATAGCGCTGATACCACGGCAGGTTGAGGCCGAGCTGCTCGCGGAACGCGGCCACCGTATCGGGCGTCGCCGAGCGGCCGAGGATCGCCGTTGCGAAATCACCGGGCAACATGCTGACAGCCAGGAAGATCACAAACGATACGATCAGCAGGCTGAGGAAGCCAAGCGCCACCCTTTGCAGAAGCATTCGCGCGACCGGATGTCTCGTCGAACTCACGGCGATCCTTTCAAAGGAATCTGCCCGGCCTTGCGGACGGGCCCAGTGCCGGACGGCAATCGTCGGCACATGCGGATGGAAGGCGGACAGGCAACAGTCTGTCCGCCCTCTGCATCACGCTAGACCATCCACCAGCGCTCGGTCATGCGGAGATTGTCGCATGGGAAAATGCCGCCGATGGTGCCGTGAGCGAGCTTTTTCGACAGGCCGTAGTTCCAGTTGACGAAAGCAAGCGTGATCATGCCGCCATCGTCATGCACGATCTGCTGCATCTCGCCATATTGCGCCGCGCGCTTGGCCTGGTCGGTCTCGGCGCGGGCGGCAATGAGCAGCTCGTTGAAGCGCGGGTTCTTCCAGTGTGTGCTGTTCCAGGGCGCGTCGGCGGCGAGCACTGTCGAGAACAGCCAGTCGCATGTCGCGCGGCCATACCAGTCCACACCGCTGAACGGCTTCTTCAGCCAGACATTTTCCCAGTAGCCGTCGTCCGCCTCGCGGACGATGTTGATGTTGATGCCCGCTTTCGCGGCTTGCTCCTTGTAGAGCACGGCTGCGTCTATGCAGCCCGGAAATGCCGCTTCGGAAACCGACAGATTGACGTCGACCGAGGTCAGGCCGGCCTTCTTGAGATGCTCCTTGGCCTTTTCGATGTTGTAGTCGTGCTGGGGTGTCGGGTCTTTGTAGAATGGCATGGCGGAGGCGACGGGAGTGTCGTTGCCCTTCTTGCCTTCGCCCAGGAAAACCTTGCGCAGGATATCGTCGCGATCGAGCGCGTATTTCATCGCCAGGCGCACATCGACATTGTCGAACGGCGCGACCGAGGTGTCCATGTCGAAGGTGAAATGGCGCAGACTTGGCACGCGCTGGATTTCGAGATCCGCGTTGCGCTGAACCAGCGGCATGTTCTTCACCTCGAGGTCGTTCATAAAGTCGACCTCGCCGGTGACGAACGCATTGGTGCGCGCGGTCGGGTCGGTGATGCAGATGAACTCGAACTCGTCGAGATAGGGCTTGTTGTCCTTGTGGTAGTTCGGGTTGCGGGTCATCTTGATCGAGACGCCGGGATCGAAATTCTCCAGCTTGAAACTGCCTGTACCGATGCCTTTTTGCCAGTCGATACCGCCTCCTGCTTTGGCCTGCATGATCGACAGATGGTAGTCGGCCACCAGATAGGGGAAGTCGGCGCTGCCAGAATTCAGCGTGAACACGACATTGCTGTCGCCGTCCTTGTCGATGCTGGCGACCTGCGACAGAATCGACTTGGCGCCCGATGTGGACTTTTCGCCCATATGGTGGCGGAAGGATTCCTGGACATCCTCGACGGTCAGGCTCTTGCCATCATGGAAGGTGACGCCGTTGCGCAGCTTGAACACCCATTTCTTGGCGCCGTCGCTCGGCTCGAAGCTTTCGGCGAGATCACCGACAATGCTGCCGTCGGCCGCGATCTCGGTCAGGTTGTTGCATAGCGATCCGTTGAAGGCAGCCTGCGCGAAGCTTGCCGGCCAGGTGCCCGGATCGAGTGTGTCGTTCTGCGAGGCATCGGACATGCCAAAGCGCGCCGATCCACCCTTCTTGGGTTCCTCGGCGGCCGCGAAGTTCGGGAACGAGGTGGCGCCGAGCCCTGCCGTCGCGACGAGCGCGGCGGAGCGCCCAAGGAATTCTCGACGTGAAATCTGGCCTTTCTTGAAGCGTTCGGCCCAATAGCTGAATTCAGACATGTTTCTCCTCGAAACGCCTGTTCCCCTTTTTGCCAACCGAAAAACAGGCGATTCTCGGTTGGCGCTTTGTGGCGGATACCGCTCTTCGAATGGGCGGCTTTCTCCATGGTCACCCTAACGCTAGCCAGCCATGAAAAGCTTGTCAATGATTTCTGATTGACCAATCAATCATGATTTGTTGATATGCCTTCGCAAGCCTGCATGACCGGTGAAAAGGAACTCGGCCGAATGACGCTCGACCTCTGCTATCTGTCCGCCAGCGAGGCGCTTCGCCGATTTCGAGACCGCACCGTGTCGCCGGTCGAGGTGATCGAGGCGCAACTGCAACGCATCGATGAGACAAGCGACACCGTCAACGCTACGAGTTTTGTCTATGCGCAGGAGGCACTGGATGCTGCTCGGGAAGCAGAGCGCCGCTATGGCATGACGGATGGCCGCTTGCGGCCGCTGGAAGGCATTGCGACGGCGATCAAGGATGAAAGCAACATCGCCGGCAAGATCACGACATACGGTTCGTTGATCTACAGGAACAACGTCGCCCAGACCACGAGCACGGTCGTGCAACGCCTGCTCGACGCCGGTGCTGTCGTCCACAGCCGCACCACGACACCTGAATTTTCATGCGAGGGCGTCACCCATTCGCGACTCTGGGGCGTCACCCGCAATCCCTGGAACCTGGATTATACGCCGGGCGGCTCCTCCGGCGGGTCGGGCGCTGCCCTCGCGGCAGGACTTACGACGCTCGCCAACGGCTCGGACATTGGCGGCTCGATCCGCATTCCGGCCTCGGCTTGCGGTGTCGTGGGCTTCAAGCCGCCCTACGGACGCAACCCGGCCTCGGCGCCGTTCAATCTGGACCCATACAACCATCCTGGCCCAATGGCCCGTTCGGTCGAGGACTGCCTGCTGATGCAGAATGTCATGTGCGGGCCGGATCCGCTGGACATTGCCTCGCTGCGGCCCAAGCTTGCAATGGCTCCCGACCGCGGTGGCATCAAGGGCTGGAAGATCGCCTATTCGCTCGATCTCGGCTATTTCGAGATCGACGAAGAGGTTCGGCGCAACACGCTGGCGGCGCTGGATGTCTTCCGTTCGCTTGGCGCTACGGTCGAGGAGGTCGATCTCGGCTGGACGAAGGAGAGTGAACGCGCCGCGATAAGTCACCTTCGGACCATCTTCGGATCGTGGCTCGCGGAGTATCTCGACGATGCCAGAGGCGATCTGCTGACCGGATATGCTCGCCATTTTGCCGAGGGCGCGCGCGACAACACCTGCCAGGACTTCCTCAAGTCGATGTACACCGGCGGTGCCATGTATGCGTCGCTGGGGCCGATGCTCGAGAGGCATGACATCTTCATCTGCCCAACGCTGGCGGTTCCCGCCGTCGCCGCCGATCACGATCCGTCGAAGGACAAGGTGACGATCAACGGCAAGGACGTCGACCCGTCGGTAGGCTGGCCGATGACCTATCCGTTCAACATGCTGAGCCGCTGTCCGGTGCTGAGCGTTCCGTCCGGGCGAGCCTCGAACGGCGTGCCGACCGGCATCCAGATCGTTGGCCGGACCTTTTCCGACGAAACCGTTTTCACCGCCGGCCTTGCCTATGAAGATGCGCTTGATGGATGGTACGGGACGACACGGGACCGGCCTGTGGTCGCCTCCACAGCCGCCGTCGCAAATCAGGTCCAGGCATGAAAACCGTATATTCTCCACTGCACGCGCTTCAGGACGCCGAGGCGGAATTCATTCGCGGCAAGCGCGTGCCGAGCTTCGAGATGCCGCGCCGCGCCGAACTCGTGTTGGCGCAGGTCAAGCACGTCTTCGGCGACGAAACGATAGAGCCGCGCGACTTCGGAACGGAGCCGCTGGTCAAGGTTCACGACGAGGCGCTGGTGGCGTTCCTGTCGACCTTCTGGGATCGGTGGTCGGCCGAGAACGGGCCGGTCGATGCTTTCCCGAACGCCTGGCCGCCGCCCCGTTCGCATCGTTTGAGAACGCAGCGGATCGGCGCTGAACTCGGCCGCTTCTGCATAGACATGAGCAGCCCGATCATGGAGGGCACGTGGCGGGCCGTCTCGGCATCGGCCAATGTTGCGTTGACAGCGCAGGCTTTGGTGGCGGGAGGGGAACGCGCCGCCTTCGCGCTTTGCCGCCCACCTGGACACCATGCGGGCCGCGATTATTTCGGCGGCTACTGCTTCATCAACAATGCCGCCGTCGCGGCGCAGGCTTTCCGGGACCAGGGTGCTGCTAGGGTAGCTGTGCTGGACGTCGACTACCATCACGGCAACGGAACGCAGGACATCTTCTACGGCCGCAACGATATACTAACGGTCTCGATTCACGCCGATCCGATTCTCGAATATCCGTACTATACGGGCTATGCCGACGAGGCGGGGGAAGGCGACGGACACGGCTTCAATCTCAACCTGCCTTTGCCCTGGGGGACCCGTTTCGACGCTTATGGCGAGGCGCTCGACGTGTCGTTGTCACGCATTGCCTCGTTCGGCGCGGAAGCGCTCGTCATCTCGCTCGGTGTCGACACTTTCGATGGCGACCCGATCTCGAAATTCAAACTGCGCAACGCTGATTTCTCGGCCATCGGCCGCGCTATCGCCCGCCTCGGCCTGCCGACTGTCTTCATAATGGAGGGCGGTTATGCGGTGGCGGATATCGGCATCAATGTCGTCAACACGCTGAGCGGGTTCGAAGACGTTTTCGCCAAGTGATGGGAGGCCGGAATCGTCGGCGAAAACCAAATCAGAAGTCGTCCGGAAAGATGGACTTGAGATAGAACAGACAGGCCTTCTTCGCCATCTCGCGGCTGGCGGGACCGATCGTCCCGAAAACCTGTCCAGAAATCCACAGCCCGTCGATCATGGCATTCAGACTCCGTGCCACGATAGCTGGATCGAGAACGAGCCGCCTTTGTTCCGCAAGTGCCGCGATATCGGCTTTCACGACAGCATCATAGCGCCCCTTCAATTCGGCGCAGCGCCGCTGATATTCCGGATTTCGCACCGATTCCGCCCAAAAAGCGGTGAAGACGGCGATATGTCCCGGGTTCGACATTTCGGCATCAAAGTCGAGTGCAATCATGCCCAGCAGACGAGCGACCGGCGAGCCATATTCCGACCGGTTCAGGTTGCGGTCATACTCTTCGACCATATGGTCGAGGGCGGCCAGCGTAATGCCTTCCTTCGATTT
Source organism: Mesorhizobium sp. GW821-FHT04C10 (assembly GCF_059420305.1). Taxonomy (NCBI): domain Bacteria; kingdom Pseudomonadati; phylum Pseudomonadota; class Alphaproteobacteria; order Hyphomicrobiales; family Phyllobacteriaceae; genus Mesorhizobium; species Mesorhizobium sp. GW821-FHT04C10. The sequence continues at coordinate 2,831,608 of NZ_JBWKTL010000001.1, forward strand.
GAAGTGGAAGGACACGACGCCATAGCTACATCCCGCCTCGCGCGCGATGTCGTTCATCGTGAAGCCGGCCAACCCCTTGCGTGCAATGACGATGAGCGCCGCCTCGAGCAGCGTGCGCCGGCGTTCGAGCACCTGGTCCTCGCGCGTCGGCGTGCGCCGCGCGTCGGTCCGTTTTTTAGCTTTTGTTGCGGCTTGGTTCATAGTGTCTTGCGGCTTCAACCGAAAATTGTTCAATCTGGATAGCAGCTTCAACAAAGTCGGCACAAGACTTCGTCACCCGCCAAATACTAGATCTCTTCATCGAGCCCAAGGAACCGCGCGGCGTTGCCGTGCAGCCATTTGCGGCGTACGGCCTCGTCGATCGCCAGCGCCTCGACCTCGCCAAGCGCGCGTTCGGGTGCAAGCATCGGAAAGGCGGTGCCGAAGATCATCTTGTCCTGGAGCAGCGTGCGGCCATATTGCAGCAGCGGCTCGTAGCCGGAATGGGCCTTCGCCAGCAGGGACGGGCGCACCGCGAGAAGTCCTATCCACAAATTCGGATGGCGCCAGGCGACGCCGATCAGCTCGTTGACCCAAGGCCAGCCTGGCGGCGATGCACAGACCTTCATCCCGGGAAAATCGACCATGACCTCGTCGAGATATTCCGGCTTGCCGAACCGCATCGGTGTGGCCGTCGAGAAATTGATGCCGCAATGAATGTTGACCGGGATCCCTAGCTCGATGGCCTTTTCGTAAAGCGGATAAAGCAGCCGGTCGTTGGGGCAGAGTTTCAACTCGAAACATTGCAAATTGAGTCCGCGCAGGCCCAGCTCGCGCACGGCGCGCTCCAGCTCCTCGACCGCCGGCTTGCCCTTGTGCGGGTCGACGCCGGCGAAACCGATGTAGCGCGGGCCGTTCTCCTTGCAGAATGCGGCGACGGTCTCGTTGGAGATCTTGAAGCCGAATGTCGTCTCAACGTCTCTCGCCTTGACCACGACATGGCGCGCGGCGAGCCTTTCATAGGTGTCGAGATAACCCTGCAAATCCTTCGCCGCATCAGACTCGGCCGAGAGCTTCTCGCTGGCCTCGTAGACACGGCGATAATTCTGCAGGTGCGGCGCGGCCACGCTGAAGCCCGGAGATGGCGGCCGGCTCGAGAAATCGATCCACATTGGTTCTACTTCCACTGCCTGCGTTCGGACAGGATGACGCGCGCCGCATTGTGACCGGGAACTCCGGTGACGCCGCCGCCCGGATGTGTCGAGGCGCCGCACTGGTATAGCTTGCGGATCGGCGTGTGGTAGTCGGCATAATGCGCGGCCGGGCGCTTGAAGAATATCTGGTCGGCACTGATCTCGCCGTGATGAACGTGCCCGTTCGGCAGATCGAAGATCTGTTCGAGATCGAGCGGCGTCAGAATCTGACGATGCAGGATTCGCTCTTCCAGGTCTGGGGAGTGCGCGCGCAGCACCCGCATGGCGGTTTCGTACAGTTCTTCGCGGCGACTGTTCCAATCGCCGTCGCGCAGTGCGTAGGGGGCGTGGCCGCCGAAAATGTTCATGACATGGCGACCGGCAGGCGCCAGCGACGGATCGACCACGCTCGGGGTTTTGACGATGAGGAACGGGCGCTCGGCAATCCTGCCGTAGCGCGCATCGTCATGCGCCCGGTCCATATAGTCGACGCTGCCGCCGATGGTGAGCTGGACAGGATAGTCAAAACCAAGCTCCTTCGTCGACAGGCGAGGGAAGGTCGGCAGTCCGTCGAGCGCCAAGTTGATGCGGAAGACCGTCGATTGCGACCTGAAATTCTCGATCTGCCTGATGAAGCCTTTGGGGAGCAGATCCGGCGACAGGAGCTTCAGGAACGTGGTCTTGGCGTTGGCGTTGGCGATCACGATGCTTGCATGGATCGTTTCGCCGGACGCCAGCTGGACGCCTTGGGCCGCGCCACCGCTAACGAGGATTTTCTCAACGTCAGCGTCGGTGCGGACCACCATGCCATGCGCCTCGCCAGACCGGCGAATCGCGTTGGAGATTTCACCCATGCCGCCTTTGATGAAGCCGGACGGACCGGCGGGCGTCGTCTGGTCGCGCACCACCGAGCGCACCAGCATGTAGCCGGATCCGGGCGAGCGCAGGCTGGAATTGCCGCCGCCGCCGCCGGCGAAGAAGCCAAGCACCAGCTTGACCTCGTCCGATTCGAACCAACGGCTCAGCAAATCGTAGGCGCTGAGCGTCAGAAGGTCGTAGATGTCATAGAATTTGGAACCGATCTTTCGGAAGCGCCAGGCGAAGCCGATCAGTCTTGCCAAGTCCCTGGGGGTCTTGCCGCCCGGATCGACAGGGGTCTCGAACAGGAGCTGCTTTAGGAACGGTGCCACGCCCAGCAAGAATTCCCGATAGGCCGGATAGGCGGCGGCGTCCTTGCTGGAGAATTTCGCGATCTCGGCGCGGAATTTCTCGGGCGATCCCCACATCGTGAAGGTGCGGCCGTCTTCGAACGGAAAGACCGCGGGCGGCGGCTCCAGCACTTCGAAGCCATGCTTCTGCAACTCCAGGTCCAGGATGACCTTGGGCTGCATGAGACCCATGATGTAGGAAGCGGTCGAAACCTTGTAGCCGGGCCAGACTTCCTCGGTCACCGCGGCACCGCCCACAAGCTTGCGCCGTTCCAGCACGCAGACCTTGACGCCGGCCCGCGCCAGATAGGCGCCGCATACAAGGCCATTGTGGCCTGCGCCGACAATGACCGCATCGAATGTCTTCGCCATCATCGCATCCTTCACAGCCAGCGGTTCTCGACACGGTCGAAGCTTCCGGCGCGCAGATCGTCGGCTTCCCTGGCCAAAAGCTGCTTGGCGATCTTCAGCGAGACGGTGCGCGGGAACTCGTCCCGGAAGGCGTAGAAGCGCGGCACCTTGAAAGGCGCCAGCTGCCGCTTCGCGGCCTCGATGATGGTGGCCAGCGTCTCGGCACTAGCGACCGCTTCTTCCCGCAGCTTGATGTATGCCTTGACCTCTTCGCCGCGAAGCGGGTCCGGAACGCCGATGACAGCGGCCTCGGCGACCACCGGCATGGCATTCAGCACCGACTCGACTTCGCGGGCGGCGATGTTTTCGGCGCTGCGCCGTATCATGTCCTTCTTGCGGCCGACGATGCTGTGGAAACCATTTTCATCGACCCGGAAGAGATCGCCGGTGCGGAACCACCCATCGGAAAACACAGAGGCGGTCGCTTGCGGATTGTTGTAGTAGCCCAGCATGATGCCCGGCCCGCGGATGAGCAGTTCGCCGACCTCGCCCGCCGGCAGCGTGCGGCCCTGCTCGTCGACCACCTTGCACTCGCGGAAGGGGCAGGGAATGCCGCAAGAGCCGGAGCCGACCATGTCGGACCGCTCGATCGGCATGAACATCGCGGGGCCGACCTCGGTCATGCCGAAGGCCTCGCGCGCGTTGAGATCGTAGCGTTGCTCCAGGTCCGCGTGCAGGTCGCGTGGGACGCCGTAGACATTGGCGCGGACGATCTCGTTGCGGGCGTCGTCGGCATGTGCTGGCTGGCTGTGGAGCACCCATGGCAGCAGACAGAAGTTGATGCGATGCGCGCGCACCCATTCCATGAAGCGGCTGGTGCTCTGGCGGGCGGCGACGAAGAGCGTGCCGCGCTGATAAAGCGTCATCAGCAGCAGCCATTGCGGATCCATGTAGAAGAACGGCGTCGAGGCCAGGATGCGCTCGTAGCGGCGGCCGTCGCGAAAGGCGTTCACCTTGCCGCTGCTGATCCAGTAGCGCTGCGTAAGCATGCAGCCCTTGGGGAAACCGGTGGTGCCGGATGTGTACTGGATGTTGAGGAGGTCGCCATGGCCGACCGGCGCCGGCGCATCGAACGTTTCGCGCGGCTGCGAGGCCAGTTCGGACCACGCAACGGCGCTGGCGGCCTCGCCGTCCACCACGACGGTGTGTCCCGGCGGAACCCGGATCAACCCGTCCCTGCGGCAACTCTCCACGATCTCGATGCAATCGCCATGCGCAATGATGAAGGACACATCGGCATCGTTGACGACATGGGCGAGTTCGCGCTCGCGATAGTTGACATTGACCGGCACCATGACCGCGCCGATCCGCCCCAGCGCCAACCATGCCAACGGCATTTCGGGAACATTCGGCAACATTACGGCGACATGGGTGCCCTTGACGATGCCAAGCCCCACGAAGCGCGATGCAAGGCCGTTCACCACGCGACGCATTTGCGCGTAGGTGATGCTCTGGCCGGTCTCGAAGAAGTTCCACAAAAGCCGATCTCCGGCCGCAGCGGCGGCTTCGTCGATCAATGCACCGATGTTGGCCGGCAAAGGTTCAACCTCGATGCGCCGCCGCCGTTCGGCGGCATCGGGAACCTGTTCCGAAAGAACCTTTAGCCGGCCCATCAGTGGGCGAACCACATCGCCTTGAGGTCCGTGTATTTCTCCATCGCATGGATCGACTTGTCGCGGCCGAAGCCGGATTGCTTGAAACCGCCGAAGGGCACCGACATTAGCCCCCGGTCGAAACAGTTGACCCATACAACTCCAGCTTTGATGGCCTTGGCCGCGCGATGCGCCTTCTTCACATCGCTCGTCCACACCCCAGCCGCGAGCCCGTAGATCGTCTCGTTGGCGATGGTCATGGCCTCGTCGAAGTCGCGCACCGTGATGGTCGCGAGCACTGGACCGAAAATCTCTTCGCGCGCGATCTTCATCTGGTTGGACACGCCGTCGAAGATCGTCGGTTCGACGAAAAAGCCGCCGCTGTCCTGGCGGACGCGATTGCCGCCGGCGATGATCCTGGCGCCGCCGGCGACGCCGTCCTCGATGTAGCCCATGACGCGGGCCAGCTGCTCTTCGGTGACGATCGATCCCAGTTTCGTCGACGGGTCGAGGGGATCAGCCGGCGAAAGCGCCGCCGCCTGCTGAAGCACCTTTTCGAGGAACCTGTCCTTGATCTTGTCCTCGACAATCAGGCGGGAGCCCGCATTGCAGACCTGTCCGGAGTTGGCAAAGATGCCCGCCGCGACGGAACGCGCCGCGGCATCGAGATCGTCGCAGTCCGCCAGCACCACCTGCGGCGATTTTCCGCCGAGCTCCAGCCCGATGCGCTTGATGTTCGACTGACCCGAATATTGCATGAAGTAGCGGCCGACTTCCGTGGAGCCGGTGAAGCCGACGCAATCGACGTCCATGTGAAGCCCGAGCGCCTTGCCGGCGACGTGGCCGAGGCCGGGCACGACGTTCAGCACTCCGGCCGGCAGGCCGGCATCCATGGCAAGCTGCGCGATGCGCAGGGCCGTGAATGGCGACTGTTCAGCCGGCTTCAGGATAACCGAATTGCCGGTAGCAAGCGCGGGACCGAGCTTCCAGGCGGCCATCGAAAGCGGATAGTTCCACGGCACCACTGCCGCCACAACGCCCACCGGCTCGCGCACAACGATCGTCGTCACGTCGTCGGCCGTCACGGCAACTTCGCCGTAGACCTTGTCGATGGCCTCCGCATACCAGGCAATGCAGTTGGCGGCGCTTGGGATGTCGCCATTGGTGCTGTTGGAGATCGGCTTGCCAACGTTCAGCGTCTCCAGAAGACCGAGTTCCTCGCGGTTTTGCAGGAGCAGTTCGGAAAACCGCAGCAGCACCTTCTTGCGCTCGGCGGGGGCCGCACGAGACCACGCGCCGGAATCAAAGGCCTTGCGGGCCGAGATGACGGCGGCGTCGACATCGGCCGCGCCGCAGGCGGCAACCTCGGCGATGATCTTGCCATTGCCGGGATAGACGCAATCGAAGGTTTCGCCCGAGATGGCATCCACATAGACGCCGCCAATGAAGGCCTTCGTCGGCAGCTGCGCCTGCTCGGCGCGCTGATGCCAGTTCGGCTTGTGTTCAACGTTCATGATTGTCTCCGTCGCCTCGGCTAGATTGAAGAGGATACTTCCGTATTTCGATTGACTGGTCAATCAGATTTTACGTCCGCTGGCTCATACGAGCTCTCCGGCTTCGATCTCCGCGGCGGTGCGCACTATGCCTTCCCGCAGGATGCCGATCATGTCGTCGATCTGCTCCCTGGTGATGATCAGCGGGGGAGACATTACGCACATATTGCCGAGCGGACGCACGATCAGGCCGAGTTCCGCACAATGGGCGTCGATGCGCGCGCCGATCCGTTTGTCGAAATCGGTGACATGCGGCGACGATGGATCGACCAGGCATTCGACGCAGCCGACCAGGCCGGATGCTCGGACATCCGCGACCAGCGGAAGGTCGGCCAAGCTGTGGAGGCGCTCGGCGAAATAGGCCGAGCTTGCGCGCACATGCTCCAGTATGCCGTCCTTGTCGATCACGTCGATGTTGGCGAGCGCGGCGGCGCAGCTCACCGGGTGGCCGGAATAGGTGTAGCCGTTCGAATAGTGGCTTCCCTTGGCGTTCTCGCCGCTGACCTTGTCCAGCAGGCGCTCGGAGATGGCAAAGCCGCCGAGCGGCACATAGCCGGAGGTCACGCCCTTGGCGAAGGTGATGATGTCGGGGATGACACCGAACACCTTTTCCGAAGCGAACCATTCGCCGCAGCGACCAAAGCCGGTCACCACCTCGTCGGAAATGTAGATGATGTCGTGTTCCTCGCACACCGCCTTGAAGCGGGCGTGATAACCCTTCGGCGGGATGATGACGCCGCCTGACGCCAGCAATGGCTCGGCCAGGAAGACCGCCACCTTGTCCGCGCCGATGCGGGCGATCTCCTGCCGGAACTCGTCCACAAGCCAGTCCAGGAACGCGGCTTCGTCCTTGCCGCCGGCAAAGCGGATGTTGGGGCTGGAGATGAACGAGATCCTGTCCGAGACGATGTCGAAATTCGGCCAGTTGCCGGCGCGGCCCGAGCAGGCCGCCGTCAGTGCCGTGCTGCCGTGATAGCCTTCGCGCCGCACGATGATGTGCTTCTTCTGCGGGCGTCCCAGCACGTTATTGTAGAACTCGACGAACCGCAGCGCCGAATCGACCGCCGTCGAGCCGCCCGTGGTGAAGAAGACGCGGTTGAGATCGCCCGGCGTCAGCGCGGCGATCCGCGCCGCCAGCTCGGCTGCCGGAGAATTCGTCGTGTACCAGGGCGAGTTGTAAGCCAGCCGGAGCGCTTGCTGCGCAATGGCATCTGCAATCTCATGTCGGTTGTAGCCGATCTGCGTGCACCACATGCCGCCAGGGCCGTCGATCAGCCGACGCCCCTTCGTATCCACCACGTAGATTCCCTCACCATAGGCGATAACCGGGCGCGAAGACTGCCCGAGTTTTTCCATGGCTTCAGCTGGCGACAGCAGATGCAGTCGGGCGGCCTCTTCCGTTTCCCCGGCATTCCATTGCGAACCAACCAGCTTGTTCATAAAACCTCCGAGGCTTCCCAGCCCTGTCCCTGCATTTCGGCCGACAACTCCTTCCTGATAAGCTGACGGCCATCGGGAAGTCAACAATCTGATTGATTGGACAATCAGATTTAGCGCTACCACTTGCTCGTGCTTGTCCGCTTCGGCCATACCGGTGGAATTTGTGCGTGCTCGATCCACGCTTGGTCATAATCGCATATTCTCAGTACTTTAGCGTCCCGATCAGCCACGGATCCCAAACGCTCATCTTTCTCGCTACTCCGCCAATCATGACAAGCATCTGATTTTGTGAACACGACATCAGGATACGTTTGCGGCTTGCAAATGAAGCAGTTCACTTGGTGTGATATGGCAGTAAATCTGATGACCGGCCGCGGCCTGCTGATAAAAACCGGGAGCACGTCATCAAGCATTTCGTGATGGCTGTTAAGCTACCAAAACGTTGATTCGATGTCGTCTCGAACATCATCATGTGCCTGAAGATCTAGTGGAAGAACGGGCAAGCCCAAGCGGGGACCACCGTTTTGAATGAAGCTTCCGCCTGTGTTCGTGACAGGGGGCGCGCCACGGTCGTGGTTATGAGCCGTGACGTTGCAAGGAACAGAAAGAGAAGTGGCGGATGAATGAAAGAGTGCTGCCGGAAGCCGAACGACTTGTTGAGCAGATCGACCAACTGTCGCTCCGGCCAAGACACTTCTTCATCGTATTTGCATGTGCCCTCGGGTTATTCCTCGACCTTGCCGAATATGGGATCGGGGCCGCACTATCCGCGCTGTTCTCGGCCCCGCCCTATTCTTTGGATCCGGTATCGCTTTCGTTGGTGTTGACGGCAGTCTATGTCGGAACTGTCTTCGGCGCGGTAGTCGCCGGGTACATGGCGGACAAGTTCGGCCGCCGCCTGGTCATGCTCGGAGCGATGCTCATGGTGCTTGTCACCTCCTTGGCGATCGCGGCCAGCCCGAACATAGAGACTCTCATCGTTGCGCGTGGGCTATCTGGCCTGGGGCTTGGGGCCTATCCACCGCTCATGGTAGCCTATCTGACGGACGTGCTGCCTTCCCGAAAGCGCGGTCCGGTCATCATGTTCGTCGTGGCGGTCGGCGCACTCGGCCAGGTGGCGGCCGTGTTTCTCATTCGTTGGCTCACGCCGCTGGAACCGCTGGGTATGGAGGGGTGGAGATGGGCCTATGTTCTCGGCGCGGTGGCGGCCGCTTCTTGCGCGGCCTTGTTTCTCTATGTTCCCGAGTCCCCGAAATGGTTGGCGGCGAAGGGAAAGCTGGAACGGGCGCGGCAGGCTCTGGCCGCGTTTGGGCCTGTCCTCCAAAGCCCCGAGCACACCGTTCCGAGATCATTGGACGAAGACAACAGTCCGGTCTCCCTTGATCGTGCGACGTTCGTCCGGCGAATGTGCTTCCTGCTGGTCATCTTCTTTCTGTCACCCTGGTCAACGATTGGCTTCTCCATCCTTTCGGGTGCGATTCTCGTTGCCAAGGGCATTACCGTGGCGGACTCGCTGCTCTATGTCGGGGTATCGAGTTTCGGCCCGACCGTAGGTGCTGTCCTGGCCGCCATCTTCATAGACAGGTTGACGCGCAGGACCACGCTCGTTGTGTCCGCTGTCGTGATGATATGTCTCGGGTTCATATTCGGCCTGACGGAAGTGCCAGCCCTGCTCATGGCCACAGGTGTACTCTTCAATGTTGTTATCGCCATATTCGTGCCCGCGCTTGTGATCTATGCGGCCGAGATCATCCCGACGCCGCAACGTGCGCGCTCAACCGCCTGGTCGTGGGCATCACGGGGGGCGGGTGCCAGTCTGGCTCCCATTGTATTGCTGCCTCTGCTCCATTCAAATGGCCCCGTGATCGTGTTCACCGCGATAGGCGCGGCATTGGTTATGTTCGCGCTCCTTGTCGCCATCTTCGGGCCTGAAGGCGCGGCTGGGCGGCGCGTTCCGTAGCGGGAACAATATCCCGGGATACGGCTTCTCCGTCATGAGGTGACCGCGGCAGTCGTCGATACGATGACCAGTGGGCTCGTGAAGCGTGATCATCTCGCACGACAATCGCACCGGCGCGCCGCTGATGCCACTCGATCCCAGCGACATAGCTCTTTCGGGCGACGTGACCGCGTCCTTCAAGAAGGCCGACAAGGCGCCTTACCGACGGATTGCAACTCCGAGGTTGCGATCCGACGATTTGACTATTGGTGCTTGCTCAAATCCATGTAACGTTACGTCATTCGCAACGGGCGACTCAAAGTTGATCAACCGCGTCGCTCGTGGTGCATGCGCGGCCTTGGGGGCGAGCAATGACACTGTCGGTCAAGGACGCCGCGGAGATTTTTCGGGAAGCGGTGCGTGACACCGTCAAGCGCTATTCCCTCTGGTATTTGCTGCAGGGGGGACTGCTGGTCGTCGCCGGTATTCTGGCGATCGTCTACCCCGTGGTCTCCTCCTTCGCCGTGGTCTCTCTGCTCGGATGGCTGCTCATCATCAGCGGGCTGCTGCAGGCCATCAGCCTGATAGGGGCGGCTCAGGTTCCTCATTTCTGGCTGCAGCTCATCTCGGTCATCCTGGCCGTGCTGATAGGAATGCTCTTCCTCAGGGATACGGCACAAAGCCTTTTGACCATTTCGCTGCTCCTGATCGTCTTTTTCATGATTGAAGGCATTTCGAAAGTCGTGTTCGCCCTGACGATCCGTCCATTTCCGAATTGGGGATGGGTTTTGGCGAGCGGCGTGGTCGGTATCGTTCTTTCGCTGATCCTGTGGGCGAACCTGCCGGTGACTGCACTTTGGCTGGTCGGACTGTTGCTTGGATTGGAGCTGATCAGCGTAGGGGCCTCGCTCGCCTATCTTGCCTGGAATGTCCGCCAGGCCGCCCAACGGCTCGGCTAGCGGTGTCCGGGAGGGAACGCACGGACACTCAGATGCAGGAAGACCCATACGCCCCGTCCAAGTCGTTCCTGCTTTTTTTCAAGGATCCCGCCGCCTTCGCGGACGCGATACCAGGCGGAAATCATGGGGTTCTGCCGGTCGAATCGGGTGGTTTCCATGCAAGAGCTCACGCAACCAATCTTCCGGACAACGTAGCCGTTCGCGGTGTCGCGTCGTCGGCCGCGCTGGCGTTTCGATCCGAGTTCGTTGGTTCCTCGCAATCGATCACATACATGTTCCCTGTGGGGGGCGAGCCTGGCGCCTTGTTCGACGGCAAGGAGATGCATGAGGCCTCCCTCGTCTCGCGCACCGCGGGCGACACCCCTCATTTGAGGACATATGGGCCTCATGAAATGGGCGTTGTGGTGATGCGGCATGATTCAGTGCGCCGCGCCGCCGCGGCGTTCACGGGACGCGACCATGCAAGCCTTCTTTTGACGCCTGGCAGTCTCCAGAACGCTGATCGCGAAAGGTTGCAATGGCTGAAGGTGAAATACTTCGAAGCGAGCAGGCTGCTGGAGGAGCAAAATCTGGCAGGCCTGGCCGGCGCAGGTCTGCCCGGATTACGCTTGATACGCGACGAAGTGGCGGCCGCTCTCGTTTGTGCAATGACCAACGGCCTCGTTAAGAGCGACCATCTTGCCCGGCAGTTGCAGACCGCGTCGATGGCCAGGATCGAGCGGTTCATCGACGATCAGAGGGAAGGGTTCGGCGGGCTGCAGGAACTGTGCGAAGAAACTGGCCTCGCGCTTCGCACTGTCGAAACCATCATACGAGCCCGAACAGACATGCCGGCCCACACCTATCTGGCGCGCCGGAGGTTGGCGTTCGTCCGCGAGGCGCTCCTCAACCCCGACGACTCAACGACCGTGACGCGCGTCGCCATGAACTATGGCTTCCTGCATCTGGGACGTTTTTCCGGTTTCTATCGACAAGTGTATGGCGAATCGCCGTCTGTCACGCTCCGCAAGGTCTTTGGCCAGCAGAGATATGCGTAAAAACAAAGATCCAGGGCGCGGAAGGCGAATCTGAGATCGCGACGCTTTAGAGTTTGTAGATCGACACGCCGTCCTTGATGGTTTCCGTCACTTTGATGTCCACAAGGAGATCATGGGGGACGGTCAGCGGGTTTTGATCCTGTATCGCGAAATCCGCCAGCTTGCCGATTTCGATCGAACCTCAATCCAGGAACTCAAAAGAGCCCTCATTGCTGCGGCCGGCACGGTCCGAAGTGACCTTACGGTACGAGCCGCATTCGGAACTATCCGAATCCCGCATCATTTGAAGTAATGGACGCGCTCATCCGTGTCCGGACGAGATTGTTCCCGTCCGTCGCCAACCCCCGGACGTGCCTTTGCTTTATTGATTGATCTTCTTTCGCCTACTCTCCTGTCGGCCTGCCCGCTGAGCAGCTCGCCAAAGCGATCAGCAGTCGAAGGTCGATGAGCCGGTCCATCGGGGCGGCCGGAGGAACAATCGCCGGGGCCGATTTCGCTGAAATCGCCAGCCTCGAAAAAGTAAAACGCTGCGTGATCCGGATAGTCCTGCATTCCCCGAGGTGAGACTTATGGCTGACGGATCCGTCCGCCCGCCTGATCGCATGTCAGCCGAGCTCGGCGCCGTCCAGATAGTTCGGCGCAGCGTGGAGAGGGCTCGTGTCCAAGAAAGTTGTGATTGCCTTGGCTGCGCTGCTGGCGGCGGCAAGCGGGTCGGCTGTCGCCGGCGAGAGCGGTGCGGGGCTTTACGTTCCGGGATCCAACGCCTTTGGCGCCGGCGTTACGCCGCCGGCGGGTGTCTATCTTACTCAGGCGTTCATGTATTATGACGGAAATGCCGCCGCCTCGCTTGAGGGCGGGGCCCTCGATCTCAACGCAAGAAAGACGGCCGCGCCGTTTATTGCAAATCTGCTCTGGGTTCCGGATCAGGAGGTTTTGAACGGACGGCTTGGTCTGTCGGTGTCCTTGCCCTATGCCAGCTATACCCGGCTCAGGGCCGGCTCCAATGCCCTCGGACAGAATGTCGAAACGAGCGGCTGGGGCATGGGCGACATGAGCATCAAGGCGCAGCTCGGCTGGAGCGGTGATGACGGAATCGCACAGACGGCGTCCGCAACCGTTTGGCTGCCAACGGGTCGTTACGACACAGGCTTCGCGCCGAATGCGGGCAAGAATCATTATGCAGTCAATCTCTCCTGGGGATTCACCAAGATATGGAAAGATCCCGGGATAGAATTTTCTGGAGTTATAGGTGTTACCGGGGAGTCCCGAAATCCGGCGACGAACTACAGCAACGGAATCGGCATCAATGCCGAGGCAGCCTTGGGGAAAGTCTTCGCCAACGGCCTGACGCTCGGAGCCGCCGGTTTCGCTTACAAGCAGATTTCGAACGATACGGGCGGAGGTGCCACGTTGGGAGAGTTTCGTGGGCAGGATTTTGGCCTTGGCCCCGCCTTGTCCTACAGCACCATTATCGGTGGGCGGCCATTCAGTTTTGCAGCACGGCACTATTGGGAATTCGGTGTTGAAAATCGCTTCAAAGGGCAGATCAGCACGGCCAGCATTACCACCCGGTTCTAGATATTCCGAGGGCACTTTCCCAGACGTTCCGATCGTATCAGTTCTCCGGTGAGAGTCGCATTGGCGATTCAGGATGCCGGCTTCGATGCCGCATCCGCGCGCAGAAATTCAGATCGAAACAAGTGTCACTCAGCTTGTGTCAATGGCATGCGCGTTTCAGAAATCTTGCGAAATTTGGATAGTTCTGATTGTCAAATTGATAATGTCCGGGCAATCATTATAGTTTAGATTCGCCTCATATTAGGAAACATATTAAAATTATCGCCGATTGAGTAATTGGATTGGCGTATTTATCCTGATTGACGAAGATATGATCGCGCTAGACGCTATTTCGTAATTCTCTAAAGTTTCAACTATCATAAACCTAAAGCGGATTTTATCATTCAAAAGCGTGAAGCTTGCCGATTTTGTACTAAAAATATCGATATTGGCAGCGACAAAATCCGGTGATCAATTGAACTTGCTTCCATCTTGCCTGGGTTGTGGCAGATTTGGAGGCATGAGTGTTGCATAGAAACATTTTCCGAAACTCTACGCGCTCGATTGCCGTCGCATTGCGTCACCGTTCCAGAAAGCCTCTTCTGCTTTCCGGCGTTGCGGTTTCCGCGATCGTGATGGTACTCGCCGCGCCCCTGGGGCAGGCATGGGCTTCGGATTGCGGCAAGGGCGGTGCGGTCGTGGGAGGCGAATGCGAGCTTCAGCCCTATGATCCGACGGTTGACGAAAATGGCGGTTCCGGCACGAATGCGGCCAACAACAATCTGAATCCCGTCACCGTCACAGGCGGGGACACTGTCACCCTTACCGGCAATGGCTCCTCGATTGCCCCTGGTCAGGACGGCGGCGACGGCACGGCGCCGCTCAATACCTTTCCCATCGACAGCGGCGGTGAGTATCTCAACGACATCGTGCTTGATCGCGGTCCGAAGAACGATCCGGCAAATTTCCACGACGAGATCACAGGCACCGACCGCACGATCAACGTATACAAATCGAGTGCCTTCCAGGGGCCGGCCCTGGGAGACCGGCAGATCCAGACATACGTCGCCGTGCAGGACAACCAGTATATCGATACCCGGATCGGCGATGTGGAATCGTCGGGCGGTACACTGAATGTCGATATTGACGGCGGTATCGACATGGCCGCCAAGCAGACGACCCTGTTCCAGGCGGATGGAACCGGCGGCGCGCAAAGCACGATCAACTGGACCTCGAGTAACAGCATCAACCTGCATGGCGCCACCATGCCAAGCGAGGTTCCCGTATCGACATCGTCGAATGTGCTGGCGGGATGGCCCACGACGGTTTCGCTTCCAGACGGGACCGACTTCCTCATCGAGGATCTCGCCACGTTCCAGGCGTTCAACGACAAGCTCGTCGACCTGGTCGAGTTGAACGGCCTTGGTCTGGGATCCAGTGCCAGTCAGGCGCAGATCCAGGCCAAGTACGACGAGTTGATCGCTGCCGGCGCCAATTTTCAGTCCGGCACCGTCCAATACAGCTACGACCTGCCGCCGCAGCCTGATGATATCTTCGAACCGGTTGGCACGCGCACCGTCATGAAGGCGATCGGAGCGAACGCTGGCGCCAACATAGCGTCCGGGGTCGTGTTGGACGTAAACGGCGCGAACGGAGGTGTTCAGCGCGCCGAGGAGGGCGCGCACATCGTCAACAACGGAACCGTCAACAACACCAATGGTACGGTGGCGGTCCTGACCGGCGGCAGCACCGGATCGAATGAAGGCGTGATCAATTCGCGCACCAACAGCAACGGCGTCTCGGTCGCCGACTCGAGCTACGACAATAACAACATAATCAACCAGGAAGCCGGCGGTACGGCGATCAATGCCACGAATTCGGCGACGACGAATGACGGCATCATCAACGTCGGCACGAAGGCGAGTTCCGCCAACGTCTCCGCCATCGGCGTCAATGTGAATGGCGGCTCCTTCACCAATACCGAAAACGGCACGATCTATATCGGCCGGGGCGAACAGGACGATCCGAACGCGCCTGCCGCGGATGTCGCGCTCAACCTCGGCGGCAATCTGGTTGGCATCAACGTTACTGGCGCTGCCGATGTGACCAATGCGGGTGACATCGTCATAGGCACCCAGACCCAAGGCGCGGTCGGCCTCAAGGTCGACAGCGCGACCGGCTCAACGGTCGACAATAGCGGCGCGATCACCGTCAAGGGCGCGGTCGCCGGCGTTCCTCGCGAGAATGTGGGCTATCTCGTGCGCAATGTCGGCGCGGACGCGGCAGGAGCCGATGGAAGCATCAAGAATTCCGGCGCGATAACGGTCGAAGGTACCAACGCCACGGCATTGAAGATACTCGCCAACGGAGCCAATGCAGGTGTCGAATCGACCGGGCCGATCACCGTGGCTGGCGGCGCCGATCCGACTTCGGGCACACGCAATTATGGCGTTTGGGCGGAAGGAACGGGTGCGGGGACAGCCTATGCCGACATTTCCGGCGATCTGATCCTCAGGGGTGACGGCGCGATCGGCGTCCATGCCCGTGGCGTCGATGGCAACGCAGTGGTCAATGTCACGGACAACGCGACACCGCAATTCTCCGAGGGCACCGATCAGATCGGCTTCTTCATCTATGGCGCGGGCGCATCGATCAACACGTCGGTGAACGAATTCGAGGTCAGCACTGAGCGCTCTACTCTCTTCCGCATCGCCGAAGGAGCGAAGTTCGACGGCAGCGACTATGTGGTCACCGCAAGCGGCAAGGACTCGAAGGGTATCGTCGGGACTGGAACCGGCACGACCGTCGACACGAGCGGGACGACCTTCAATCTGACCGGCCAAGGCGCCACGGCTTTGGTGATCGAAGGCGGCGCGACAGGCACTTCCGATGCCACGACCATCTTCAATCTCGATGCCGCCGACACCGTGGCCGGAGTGGTGGACGGTCAGAAGCACGGCCTGAGCGGGAGTCCGGTCGGCGCACCGGACGCCAATACCAAGCTCACGAACAGCGCAAACGTTGTTTCCGATGCGTCGGGAGCGACGGGCTTTATCGCCCGTAACACCGGCACTCTCGATACCACGGGAGACATAACGCTATCAGGTTCCGGCAGCACCGGTCTGCTCGCAGAGGACAGCGGCAAGGTGATTGCCAAGGAGGCGAAAATCGATGTGAATGGCTGGGCAGCCAAGGCGGATGGCGGCGACGCCAACAGCTTCACGCTGACGGACGTCACGGCGATCGGCTCTGACGGGCTCCTTGATGTGGCTGGGAATACCATTGTCGACTTCTCGGCGACTGGTTCGGATCTGACCGGCCGCATGCTCACTGCCGCCGGCAGTACATCGAATGTCGACCTCACCGGTACCAAATGGACGATGAATGCCGATTCGAACGTCACGAAGCTGACGCTCGCCGGCACGGACGTTTTCTTTACGCGAGACGGAGGTATTCACAAGACACTGACTGTCGCCGGCGATTATTCGGGCACCGACAGCGCGCTGTTCATGAATACTTACCTCGGAACAGACGGCTCATCTTCCGACCTGCTCCATGTCGGAGGAAACACGCTCGGAACCACGCTCATCCATATCGAAAACACGGACGGCATCGGTGAGCAGACGCTTCTCGACGGCATCATGGTGGTTCAGGTCGACGGGCAATCCGACGGCAAATTCATCCTGGACAGTCCCTATGTCATCCGGAATCAGGAGGTCATTTTCCAGGGTGCCTGGGGCTATACGCTACAGCAGAATGGCAAGCAGGATTCACAGGACGGCGACTGGTATCTCAGGACCGAGTTCGCGGACGGTGTCCTCATCACGGCGCCGGGCGTGCCCATATACGAATCCTATCCGGGAGCTCTGCTCGGCTTCAACCAACTGCCGACCCTGCAGCAGCGCGTTGGCAACCGCTACTGGAACCAGCCGGCGGAGGCGCCTGAAACGGTATTCTGCAAAGACGCGTCGCAGAATTTCCGCTGTGCGGTCAACGACGAGCAAGCCGGCTACTATCTCGGCTCTGATGGCCGGCACATCGACCAGAGCGCCATCTGGGCTCGTGTCGAGGCCGCCCACAACGATTTCGTGCCAAGCGAAACCACCAGCGGCATGAGCTACGACCAGAACCTGTGGAAATTCCAGGCTGGCGTCGACGGCATGCTCGCGGAGAACGAAGACGGAAAATTGATCGGTGGCGTCAATGCACAGTACGGCACCGTCTCCACGAATGTCGCATCGATCACCGGCGGCGGCGATATCTCCACGACCGGCAAGGGCATAGGCGCCTCCTTGACCTGGTATAGGGTGAGTGGAGTTTACGTCGACGCTCAGGCGAACGCTACCTGGTACGACAGCGACCTGAGTTCCAATCTTCTGGGTAGCATGGTCAAGGACAATGGTGCATTCGGCTATGCATTCTCGATCGAAGCTGGAAAGCGTATTGAGCTCGGCAATTCCTGGGCCATTACGCCCCAGGCGCAACTGACCTACTCGCATGTGGATTTCGACAGCTTCACGGATCAGCTTGGCGCGGACGTTTCGCTCGACGACGGTGCGAGTCTCCAAGGTCGTCTCGGTCTCGCGGCTGAGCGTCAGAACAGCTGGAAGGACCAATCCGGTCAGATAAAGCGAGCCTCGTTCTACGGGATCGGCAATCTGTACTACGAGTTTCTCAACGGTACCCAGATCGATACCAACGGCGAGAAATTCGCAACGCGGAATGAGCGGTTGTGGGGCGGTATCGGCATAGGCGGCAGCTATAGCTGGCATGATGACAAATATGCCCTCTTCGGCGAGGTGTCGGCCAATACGTCGCTGGAGAATTTTGGCGACAGTGACAGCTTCAAAGGCAATGTCGGCGTTCGCGTGAACTGGTGACCGCCGCCATGATGATCGATGGGCGCACGGGTCATCTCTCCGGTCTGCTCGCGTTCCCAGCGATCAACGACCTGCCCACCATCGTCGGGCAGGTCGTCCCCACATGAGGTCAGACATGCAGACCAGAGCCCTGGATCGGCGTTCCTTCCTGGTTCTCGCCCTGCCTCTGCTGTCAGGGTGCATTTCCGAACCCACCGATTTGGCCATTGCGAAGTCGGGCGCCGAAGGTCCTTATGCACAGGAGCCGTTCCCGATCCGACCGGTCGACCGATCGAAATTCGCTTCTCAGTTCAGGCCCGTTCGATTGACCATGCCCGCGCCGGCCGAGATCGGTTCCATCATCGTCGATACGAAGAACCGACAGCTGTCTTTCGTGGAAGACGAACGCACCGTGCGACGCTACGGCATTGCCGTTGGCGGGACCGGACATGCCTGGAAAGGCAAGGCCTCTATCGGTCGCAAGGCGGCTTGGCCTGCATGGTATCCTACCGATGACATGCATTCACGGTCTCCCGGCTTGCCGCAGCGCATCGAGCCAGGCCCGGCCAATCCGCTCGGCGCACGCGCTCTCTATCTTTTCCAGGATGGGCGGGACACGCTCTACCGCATTCACGGCACGTCGGAGCCGTGGAGCATAGGAACTGAAGCATCGTCCGGATGCATCCGCATGATCAACGAAGATATCATCGATCTCTATGGTCAGGTCGCGATTGGCGCGCGCGTTCTCGTTGAATAAAACTCCCCATCGGGTGAATAAGTTCAGCGGTGGGAAGACATCTTTTTGAACAAACTTGCGCGAATTGGATAGTCGGCCTGAAGCAGGGTGCATAGACAGCACGGTAGCCGTTTTTGATTGCGGACCGCATTTTGGGTTCGGTCGCCAAAAGGGGATGAATTGCTGTATGTGGGGCGAGCAGACTACCGAGTTTTCGGCCAGTGAAACGCATGGCTTTGTTGAGCTCGATAGCTTCAAGGTACATCGGACGAGCACCAAACTGGGTTGGTCGCAAGCTTTCATGTCCGTGCAAACCGAGACGCCTTATGCTGGAAGCTTCTCAGCCAAACCAGACATCCTCATTTCCCTGGTCGGCGCCGGTCGGATCGACGCGAACATCACGGTGAAGAAAAAGGCCCATGACGTTCGGGCGAGGCCCGGCGGGATATGGATCATACCCAACGACCTTGCCTTGGACATAACATCCCGGTCCAATGCCCAGACGACGCATCTCTACATTCGTCGCTCCGTCGTGAACGAAGTGGCGGCCGCCATGTATGTCGGCGATCCCGGGTATGTCGAGATCATTCCCAGGATGGCCGTCCTCGATCCTTTCCTGGAACAGCTCTCCTACGCGATCCGCGGCGAGATGGCGGGCGATCCAAGATCGTCGGCAATCTTTGTCGAGAGCGTCAGCTACACGGTCGCGGCGCAATTGCTGAGGCGGCATTCGTCGAACGCCATGCGGCAGACGCAATCGACTTCTCCTGGCCGGCTCGGCAGTCGGCGTATCGAGCGGATTCGCGAAATCGTCCATGCTCGCCTGGGAGAGAAGTTGACCCTCAAGGAACTGAGCGCCGACACCGGAATGACGCCCGACCACTTCGTGCGCTTGTTCAAGCTCGAAACCGGTATCACGCCCTACCAGTTTCTCATCCGCTGCCGGATAGACGAGGCGCGAAGGCTCCTTGCGGAAACGGATGTCAGCATCGCCTTCATCGCCCAACATTGCGGCTTTTCAGATCAGGTGCATATGACCCGCGCCTTTCGCGGCGTGACCGGGACCACTCCGGCGGCCTTCCGGCGAGAAAGCGCGCGATAGGATGGTCCGCATCCGCGATGCGCAATACCACCAAGCTTGTTTCAAGGGAGAACGGTAATTTCCGCTTCGCACATCCGTAATCATACTTCGCCCCGTGCATTAGCGCGTCTGCCCTGCAGCAGGAGAATGGTCCTCGCGGCGGTGCTTGCTGCCGGTGGCATATTGGTCGCGGGAGGAGCCTTAGTTGATGCGTCGGCTCAGGCAGGTTCGGAGAACGGGATTTTGAGAGGCAATGTCGTCTATCGGGAGCGCCTGGCTCTTCCGTCGGGAACACTCGTCGAAATAAAGCTGGTCGACGTATCACGGGCTGATGCTCCGGCATCGATCATTGCGGAGCAACGGGTCGAAGGGGCGACTGGAAGCCCAATCCCATTCGAGCTTCGATTCGAGAGTTCAGCGATCAGGCCTGGCCGGTCCTACGCGCTCCAGGCGCGGATCTTGGTCGATGGACGCCTTCTCTTCACGAATACGAAACGCCACGCCGTCCTTGGCGACGACTTAGACGGTGCCGACATCTTGGTGGAGAGAATCCGCAATGCGGTGGAAGAACGAGAACCACCATCCGGGCGTTGGCTGGCGGAAGATATTGAGGGCGGCGGCGTAATTGATCGTCTGCGGTCCACCCTGGAGATCGACCCTGACGGCAGCTTCAGCGGCAATGGCGGCTGCAACAGGCTGACAGGGCGGGCAAGGATCGAGGGGGCTTCCATCAGCTTCGGAGCAATCGCCGCCACCAATATGGCATGCACGCCGGCCGTGATGGACCAAGAGCACAAATTCTTTGTCGCGCTCGGCAAGGCAAGAAGTTTCCAGGTGCTCCCGCGGGAACGCAAGCTCCTTTTGCTCGACGGTGCCGGCAATAGCGTCATGCGCCTCGTACAGGTGTGAACCTGCGGCTGCGGTCAAGGGACGGGCGCATCGTCCCGTGCGGTCGACAAAATTTTCGGACCGAGCGGCTTCAATCTGGAAGCAATAGTCAAGATTCACGATCACTTAAATTTACGAAAGGATACTTCTGATGCCGTCGATTGTATCCTAAGCATATCGATATTTGCATATACGATTTTCGGGCATGCTTTAGTCTGTCGTCATCGTGGATGTTTATCTGTACGGCACAAATTCCGGACAGCTATTGCGAAGCGATAACTGATGGCAATGGGTGGCCCTGTCACTCTGCCACGTGAAAGCCTTGTGCTGTGCCGACTAAGGATGAAAAGATGAAGCATCTGTTTTCAAAGTTCGTTTCGTTACAAATTGCATTCGCGGTGACCTTGACGTCCTTCCCCAGTTACGCCGTTCCCATGGCCGTGAACATCAGGCCGCAGATAACGTCCGATCTTGTCCCGGCCAGAGCCACTCGCGAGATCAGGCACAAGCGCCCCCATTTCAGACCCGGCAAACACCGGCCAGGACCGGTATTGCGGCCTGGCCGGCCAGGCTATTGGAACGGCCATCATGGTTCAAATCACTATCGTCCCGGATATCGCAGGCACAACGGGTGGTGGTATCCGCTTGCTGCGTTCGGCCTTGGAGCAGCTATCGGCGGAGCGATCAGAAATTCTGGAACGTCAAGCAGCGCACACGTGCAGTGGTGCGTGAATCAATACAAATCCTTCAGAGTGTCCGACAACACGTACCAACCGCTTGACGGTCCGCGGCGTCAGTGCGTCTCGCCTTACTGAGATTTCGCAACCCGACACGACAAGCGCGGCAGTGAAGCTGCGTTTGTCGTATCGCGATGGCCAGCTATTTCAACGGGCCGTCAGCCTTGCTCTGTCGTCAGACACAACACGTCGGTCTTCATTGGTGGATGTCCGCCGATGAATCGGAGATTCCATCAATGACTATCCATCCCTTCATGCGCGCCAAAGGCGTTTCCCATCTTGCCGCGCTGACCGCAGGTTTGTTGCTGACGGCCCTGGGATTGATGCTCGGGGCTATCTCCATGTCGCACGCACAAGGGACATTGCGGCATCCGCCTGTCGCGGCTTGGCTCGGCGATTTGGACAATATGGAGCAGCACCGTGTCATTCGGATTCTCGTTCCTTACTCGAAGACGATCTACTTCATCGACGGTGGCGAGCAGCTAGGCACGGCGGTTGAATTGGGAACCGCACTCGGTAAATGGGTGAACAAGGGCCGTAAAAAGGAGATCGAGCGCATCCACATCGCCTATGTGCCCGTGGCACGGGCCGATCTTATGGCGGCGCTCAACGACGGGCGCGGCGATGTCATCGCGGCCGATCTCACCATAACGCCAGCCCGCCAGGAGATCATCGATTTCTCCGCTCCGCTGGCCAGCGGTGTCAAGGAGGTGTTGGTGACCGGACCGGCGGCCGACCAAATCGCATCGCTGGACGATCTCGGTGGCAAGGACGTCTACGTCCGCAGGACCAGCAGCTACTATGAGCATCTCTTTGCGCTGAATGCCGAGCGCAAGGCCGCCGGCAAGCCGGAGATCGTCGTCAAGGAGATGGACGAGAATCTCGAGGACGAGGACATCATGGAAATGGTCAATGCCGGCCTGCTGCCATGGGCCGTCATAGATCATTTCAACGCATTGATCTGGGCCAAGGTCTTCGACCAACTGAAAATACATGATGACATGGCGATCTCGACCGGCGGTGACCTCGCCTTCGGCATCCGCAAGGACAGCCCGAAGTTGAAGGCGATGCTCGCCGGCTTCGTCAGGGAACACAGGGTTGGCACGGCCTTCGGCAACATCCTCAAGAAGCGTTACTACCAAAGCGACAAGATGGTGCGGCGCGCCTATGCACCGGCGGACATCGCCAAGTTCCAGGCATTGCTGGCGCTCTTCCGGACCTATGCGGGGCAGTATGATTTCGACCCCCTGCTGCTCGCTGCCCAAGGCTACCAGGAATCGCAGCTTGACCAGAGCCAGCGCAGCCCGCGCGGCGCGGTCGGCATCATGCAGCTTCTGCCGTCGACCGCCGCTGACAAGGCAGTCGGCATCACGGGGATCGCCGAGAGCCCTGAGCGCAACATCGAGGCCGGTGCGAAGTACCTGCGACACCTCAACGAGACCTACTTGGCCGACGGCAAGCCAAAGTCGCTGGACCGCATGCTGCTGACCCTTGCCGCCTACAATGCCGGACCCGGGAATCTCCGGAAGTTCCGGAGGACGGCAAGCGAGATGGGACTTAACCCGGATATCTGGTTCGGCAATGTCGAAAACGGAGCCGCAAAGGTCGTCGGAAGGGAGACGGTTCAGTACGTAGCCAACATCTACAAATATTACGTCGCCTATTCGATGTATGCCGAACGGCTTGTGGCACGCGCCGATGGCGGCAATGCTTCATCCGACGCAGGTGCCAAGGAATCGAAGTGACCGTCTTCAAGCAGGAAGATTTCCCCGGAGCCTGCATGCCGGTCCTTGGGCGCTCCTGCAATTAGTCGCGTTCATCGTCCTTAGGTTCGCCAGACCATACGGGCGAAACGGACACCTTCTTCGTTCGTCCAGTTGACGGCCACCAGCGGTTTGCGCGAGACGACTGCCGCGTCGTTGCATGCCCGGATCACCTCCAGTCGCGCCATCACGCCGAGGACGCCGTCGCAGCGTCCTCCCGCGGACTGCGTATTGAGGTGACTAGCGGAGAGAACCCACGGAGCCGCAGCATCGGTATCCGCGCGGATTGCAAAGGTGTTACCGAACTCATCGACTATGACGCGGCAGCCTCATCCCACTTCGGTCCGCGCGGTTTTCTATATCGAGCAAGATCAGCGCCTCATCTTCGACTACAGGCAGTACGGACATTTTCGCGCCCAAATGCGACCGGTGAGGCTTTCCACCAAGCCGCCCGGCGCGTGTTGGTTCCACTGCGCAACAACATCTGATGTTGCTTTATGATCCCCATCTTGGCCCGGCATTGCTGGCGGTCCTCGCTAATTCGCGAGTGCTTCCCTTAACTGAATCTGAACGGTTCGGTTCACGCTGGGTTTTGGTAGGGCCGGTAGCCTGAACACTTGCTCCGCTGCGGAACATTTCGCCCACTCTACTGTTTAGGCCAAGGTCGTTCGGGGGCTCCAAAAATATGTCGCTAAGGCGGTTTGTACCGGTCTGGTTGGTCAGTGTGGCCGTAGCTGCAGTCCCGTCTTGTCACCAATCGCTTTTAGATATGGTGATTTCATCGGCCGAGGCTGCCGACGCGCCATCATCGCCGCCCGTTCCCATCCCCGTCACAACAGTCATCGCCAAAGCAGGCACGGTGCCCCGCGTGGTCGCCGGTATTGGCATTGTCACAGCACTTCAATCGGTCACCATCCGCCCGCGCATCGACGGTGCTGTGAAAGAGATCGATTTTACCGAGGGGGACGTCGTCAATGCAGGTGATGTGCTGATCCGCCTTGATCCACGTGCTCTCCGAGCAACCTTGGATGGCGCTCGGGCCAAGAAGGGCCAAGACCAGGCCCTGCTCGACAATGCCCGGGCCGACCTCGATCGCTATTCCACCTTGGCTGACAAGAAGGTGGTTTCGTCCCAGGATCTCGACAGCAAACGCGCGATGGTGAAGCAGCTCGAGGCAACGCTTGACGCCGATGATGCGTCAATCAGCAGTGCCGAGACGGAACTGAGTTATGCCACTATCCGTGCGCCTATTAGCGGCCGGACCGGGTTCAAGAGCGCGAGCGTCGGCAGCGTGGTCAGCCAGAGCAGCACCGATGGCCTGCTGACCATCACGCAGTTCGACCCCATAAGCGTGGTCTTTGTTGCCCCTGGTGACCGTTTTGGCGAAATCCAGAGCGCCCTGAAGAACAACGTTGCCGACGTCGAGGCGATCGCCACCGACGGCAGCCGCGTGCTGGCGAGGGGCAAACTGACACTGATGGACAACATCGTGAATACGTCGAACGGATCCATCAGGCTGCGCGCAAGCTTTGACAACAAGTCGGGCACACTCTGGCCCGGCCTGCCGGTTGCCACACGTCTTGTTGTGGCCGTCGAAAAGGGGGTTGTCGTTCCCGACAAAGCGTTGGCCCGGGGCACCGATGGCCTCTCGGCCTATGTGATTGGGCGTGGAAACAAGGCAGCCAAGCACCCGGTCATCGTCAGTGTGACCACCGACGGCATGGCGATTGTGACGAAGGGGCTTTCGGAAGGCGACACGATCGTCTTTGACGGACTTGGGCAGATTGCCGATGGGGCAACTGTCCAGATTCTGGGACCAGGCAAGGTCACCCCGTCCGCGGATCAAGCTGTTGCAGCATCCGGATCAGCGGCACAACCATGAAGGCGGCGGCTGAGGAAACTCAATCCAGATCGAAGGATGTTCCCCAGGTCAAGGCGGCCACGCAGTCGCGGCTTGGCGGGATTTCGGCCTACTTCATCTCGCATCCCGTCGCGACATCCCTGCTGATGGTGGGTGTGCTGTTCCTTGGCGGCGTCGCATATCCGTTGCTACCCGTTTCTGCTTTGCCCGAAATCTCCTTTCCGACCATCCAGGTCGCGGCAAGTCTGCCTGGAGCCGCTCCCGATACGATGGCCTCGTCGGTTGCCCAACCGCTTGAAACCCAGTTATCCAAGGTGAGCGGCGTCACGGAAATGACCTCGTCGAGCTCGCTGGGATCGACCGAGATCACCGTCCAGTTCGAACTCGATCGGGACATCAATCAGGCGGCAAGTGACGTCCAGGCCGCGATCACTGCCGCCAGCGGGCAACTGCCGAAAGATCTTCCGGCGCCGCCGACTTTTCGCAAGGTCAATCCCGCCGACGCGCCGGTTATGCAGCTTTCCGCGACCTCGGACACGCTTCCCCTGATCGATGTCGACGAGTTGATCGAAACGCGTGTAGCCCAGCGCATCAGCCAGATGCAGGGCGTCGCCCAGGTCAACATTGGAGGCCGGCAAAAGCCGGCGGTCCGGATCTCCATCGATCCCGGCCGGATCGCCGCTGCCGGGGTGACGCTGGAGGATGTTCGCTCGGCCATATCCGGCCTGAGCGTCAGCAGTCCCAAGGGCAACATCGATGACGCTACCCGCACCTTTCCCATCTACAACAACGACCAGATCACCGACGCCGCCGGGTGGAGCGACGCGGTCGTCGCCTACAGGGATGGCGGTCCCATCCGGATCCGCGATATAGGCCAGGCGGTCAAAGGTCCTGAAGATGTCAAGATGGCCCATTGGACCAATGGCGAGCGCGGCATCGCCGTGGACGTTTTTCGCCAGCCCGGCGCCAACGTCATCGAGGTCGTGAACCGCGTCAAGGAAATCCTGCCGGACCTCCAGGCCTCCCTGCCGCCGTCAGTCAAGCTAGCTCTGGTCACCGACAGGACAACGACCATCCGCGCATCGGTGCACGATGTTCAGTTCACGCTCCTGATCACCGTCGCTCTTGTGGTGATGGTCATCTTCATCTTCCTGCGCAACCTGCGTGCGACGCTTATTCCGACCATCACGCTGCCCGTTGCCCTGTTGGGTGCGGCTGCGCCGATGTATCTGCTGGGGTACAGTATCGACAATCTTTCGTTGATGGCCCTGGTGGTCGCGGTCGGCTTCGTCGTCGACGACGCCATCGTCATGCTGGAAAACATCAGTCGGCACATCGAGGACGGGGAAGAGCCGCTCGCTGCCGCGTTGCGTGGCTCGCGCGAGATCGGCTTTACCATCATTTCGATAAGCCTGTCGCTGGTTGCCGTGCTCATTCCCATCCTGCTGATGGGGGGCATCGTCGGACGGCTCTTCAGGGAATTCGCCATCACCTTGACCTTGGCCATCGTCCTCTCGACGATCGTGTCGCTGACGCTGACGCCGATGATGGCGGCTCGGCTGATCAAGCCGGCATCAGGGCAGAAGCACGGTCGCGTCTATCTCTGGAGCGAGCGGGCATTCGGTGCCCTGCAAGATGGCTACGCGATCGCTTTGGATGTCGTGCTCCGGCACCGGGTGGTCACGCTCATAATATTCGGGGCAACCGTCGCGGCGACGGCGTGGCTCTTCATCATCATTCCCAAAGGGTTCTTTCCCAACCAGGATACCGGTTTCATAGGCGCTCAGTCGCAGGCCGCGCCTGAGGTTTCGTATCAGAAAATGGTTGAACTGCAGGAGCGCCTCAGCGCCGTCGTTTTGAAAGATCCGGCCGTGTACAGCGTGTTCATGGACATCGGCGGCGGCAATGGCGGCAATGCGCTCAGCCAGGGGCACGTCAACATCACCCTGAAACCGATCGGCCAGCGAGACGCGACCGCACAAGAAGTCATCGCGCGGCTAAAGCCCGAATTGGCGAAAGTCGAAGGTATTCAGTTGTTCATGCAGGCGGCGCAGGACATCAACATCGGCGCCCGGCCGGCACGAACCCAGTACCAGTTTACCCTTGAAGACAGCGATGTCACCGAACTGGGGACCTGGGCGCCGAAAGTCGCCGAGGCACTAAAATCCATTCCCGAGATCACTGACGTTGCCAGTGATCTGCAGAAAGTCGCCCCCACATTGTCGTTGAAAATCGACCGCGCCGCCGCGTCCCTGTTCGGTGTGGCGCCTCAGACCATCGACGACACCCTATATGATGCGTTCGGTCAACGGCAGGTTGCGCAGTTCACCACGCAGACCGATACGTTCCATGTGGTTCTGGAGGTGCTCCCAAACCTTCAGCACGATTTGCAGACACTCGACCGCCTTTCGGTCAAAGCGGCCGACGGCACTCTTGTCCCGCTCGGCAACATCGCGCATTGGACCACCGACACGGTCGCGCCAGTATCGATCAATCATCAGGGGCAATTTCCGGCGACCACCATCTCCTTCAATCTGGTATCCGGGGCGTCGCTCGGAACGGCAACTGCCGCGGTGAATGAGGCCTTCCGGAACCTCAAGCCACCATCGACGCTGACTGGCGCGTTTGCCGGTAGCGCGCAGGCCTTTGAAGAGTCGCTTTCGACCGTCCCGCTGCTGATCGCCGCATCGCTGGTCGTCGTCTATCTGATCCTTGGCGTGCTCTACGAGAGCTTTGTCCATCCGCTGACTATCCTGTCCACGCTTCCCTCCGCGGCCCTCGGGGCGCTGTTGGCGCTGATGGCCGCCGGCCTTGATTTTAGCCTTGTGGCGATGATTGGCGTTATCCTGTTGATCGGCATCGTGAAGAAGAACGGCATCATGCTGGTGGATTTCGCGATCACGGCCGAGCAGCAGGGCGCCACCAGTGTGGAAGCCATACGCCAGGCCGCCATATTGCGCTTCAGGCCAATCCTGATGACGACTATGGCCGCGATCCTTGGCGGGATTCCCCTCATGCTGGGTCACGGCTCGGGTGCCGAGATCCGCCAACCGCTGGGTTATGCGATTGTCGGCGGGTTGATCGTCAGCCAGATCCTGACACTGTTCACGACGCCGGTAATCTATCTGACGCTCGATCGACTGCGTACGACCCCGCGGCCCGTGGCGGCGGCCGCATGATCAAAGATACTCGCTGACATTTTCGACCAACGTGCTGATTTGGGCTGTCACCTGCATGGCGACGGCGGGCGTCATCCCGCGCTCCCTGGCGTGGCCGGAGCGGGTATGGGCCGTCGCGGTCGCCACGATCCTCGTGGCTGCGATCACGCCCACGGACGCCCTTGCGGGCGTTTCGAGTGGTCTTGACGTCTATCTGTTCCTGATCGGCATGATGCTGCTCGACTGGCTGGCGGCCCGGGCTGCACGCCATGCCAAAGCCTATCCTTGTCTTGGCGATGGGCACTCCGTTGGTCGCCGGCAGACATCAGACGACAGTTGGATTCAAAGGGCTTTCGGCAGCCGGACTTCGACCCGGAGACCTCCTTCCGAACGTCGCGAGAGATTGAGATGTCCACCGTAAAGTTCGGTAAGCTCGGCCGCGATCGGCAAGCCGAATCCATGACCGGGAGCCGCCTCATCGATGCGCCGACCAGGGCGCATCGCTTCCGGCATCGCGGCCGCGTCGATGCCGGGACCATCATCCTCAATGGTGATGGTGGCATTGCCATCGTCGCTGGATGCCGAAATTGCGACGCGCGAATGAGCCCATTTGCAGGCATTGTCGAGGAGGTTGCCGAAAATCTCGTCGAAGTCCTGTGTCTCGACAGCCACGGCAAAGTCAGACATCGCCGACATCTCGAAGCCGATGGCGCGCTCGCGATGAATGTTGGCGATCATGCTGGTGAGGTCGGACAGCCTGTCGCGAACAGGCGTACTGGCCCGGGCGGGCCCGGCAAGTGCAGCGGCGCGAGCACGAGCCAGATGGTGGCGGATCAGCCGCTCCATCAAGCCGAGTTGATCGCGCATTCCTAGAGCACCAGATGTCACGATCGCATCAGACGAAGCCCTTGCGGGTCGTGGTTCCAAGGCCAGACTTAGTGCCGCCAACGGTGTCTTGAGACCATGCGCCAGGTTGGCAACGTGGCGTCGGGCGCGTGCCAGGCCTTCGGCATTGTCGACAAGCAGACTGTTTACTTCCTCCACCAACGGGCCGATCTCGCTGGGTTGATCAGTTGGCAGCGCGTTTCGCCTGCCTGCGCGGATATCGGCGAGCCCCTCTCGCAAGCTGGCAAGGGGACGAAGGCCAAGCCGGACTTGCGCGAAGAGAGCGCCGCATAACAGCAAGCCTAACGTTAACAGAGCCAGCGCCAAGGGCAGCAGCGCTTCCCGAAGGGGTCCGTAAATCGCGCGCAAAGGGGCTCCTGCGGCGATGGTCACCCTTTCCGTCCCAAAAGGCACTTCAAGAGTACGCCAATGGAGCATTTCGCCGCCGGCTCCCGCTCCTTCGGCGGTTCTTGGTCGCCCGAGCGAACGCAGCAGCCCAAACCAGTCCCGGAAGCCAACAAAATTATCGAAGTGGCCTGGGACGACGGCAGGTAGCTTGACGGGACCAACACCGGCCAGCGAGGCCGAGACGGCGTCACCGGATGGTCCGGATGCCTGCCATACCCATCCCGACTGCGGACGATCGTAGGGTGGCCCATTCAAGACAGGTGTCACGGTCATCCTGCCTTCGCCATCGCGCTGCAAGGCTGACGCAACGGCGAAAATCTGTGCGTCCAGACGCTGGTCGATCTGGCCAACGACGAAACGCTGCAGGATGAATGCGATGACGATGCCAGCAATCAGCAGTGCTGCGATAACAGCGACTATCGCCGCAAGCCGCAATCTGCCGGCCAGTGAACGCGGCAACCATGTCATTTTTCGTCTGCCGTCAGCCGATAACCGAGACCTCGCACCGTGGCTATGTGATGGTGGCCGATCTTGCGGCGCAGCCTTGCAATGATCACTTCCAACGAATTGGATTCGACCTCGGCATCGCCATCATAAACACGGTCGAGCAGATTGGTACGAGTTACCACGACCTCCTTCCGCAAAATCAGGCTGGAAAGGACCCGCCACTCAAGTCCCGTCAGTTTCAACGGCAGCCCGTCGAGCTCGAAAGTGCCGAGTTGCGCGTCGAAGGCGAGTGGACCGCAAACAATTTTCGCCTGGGCATGGCCGGCTGACCTGCGAACCAGGGCGCGCAGCCGCATGATCAGTTCCTCGGTCCGGAACGGCTTGGTCAGATAGTCGTCGGCGCCGGCCTTGAACCCGTCGACCTTTTCTGACCAACCGTCACGCGCCGTCAGGATCAGCACCGGCAGGTTACGCCCAGCCGCGCGCCAGGCCTTGAGTACCGTCTTGCCCTCGACCTTTGGCAGGCCAAGATCGAGAACCGCGACATCGTATGCGCCGGTGTCACCGAGATGCTGGCCGTCCTCGCCGTTGCGGGCGATGTCGACAACAAAATTCTCGTCGCGCAGCGCTTCGCCCAGCTGGCTGGCGATCGATTCATCGTCTTCGACGAGCAGCACCTTCATTTCATTGACTTCCCTGCCACGCGCGTTGGCGTCGGTGCTAGGCCCTGCGGCTGAACCGAAGCTGAACGGCCTGGTTCAGGCTCGGTTCCAGGCGGAGGTGTAAAACCGACGGCATTCCACAGCAACTGAAGGTGCCCAATATGACTGATACATCCCAAACTACCCATGAGGCGACCGCTGCCCTCCCGCCGTCCCATCATGGGCGCAGGCCCTATCTTACCGGCTTGTTCGCCGCCGGACTGATCGCAGTCGGACTGGTTGCCGGAGCAGGCGCGGCCATACTGGCGGCGCCGCGCGACAACGTGATCTTGATGCAGCCGACAACCATCGCCACCCTCGCGCCGTACAGTACCGTGGCTGTCAAAGGCAAAGTGGCCGAAATCTTCGGCAACAAGTTCGTCATCGATGACGGCAGCGGCCGTGCGCTGGTTGAAACCGGCCGCGCAGGGGAGGGCGGCAAGCTGGTCGCTGCCGGCGAAACTCTGACCGTCCAAGGCCATTTCGACGATGGCTTCCTTCATGGCGACCTGCTCGTCCATGCTGACGGCAGGGCTGAAAGCCTGCGGCCACCGCGTCCGGGCCCGCGCGGCCTGCTCGACCGGCTACACGGACACGAAGTTGCGGCAACCTTTCCGGGCGCGCCCGACCGATAAGCTTCTTCGACGGCGCGGAGCAGTTTCTCCGCGCCGCCAACCGCTCTGATCGACAATTGAACGGCAGCTTCTATCACCTTCATCCCGAAAGCGGACTGACCGCTTCCGGCCAAAACCAGCCGCGTTCGTCACGAGTTTATCGACCCTTTTGTGGAAGGAGGAGAAACCGCGTTCGAAGGAAATGGGTTGGCGAACCATCCGCTAAAGTATTGATTTCCCATAGGGGACGTCGACCCAGCGGGCGCACCATTACCATTGACCGCGCTTTTCCTCGCCCAGGTCGATCGCTCTCGCGATATCGACGGCGATCCGCTTAAATGTTCGGTCTTAGCGAGGATGCAGGCCTGCCGCCTCAAGCCCTGACTTCAGGGATTCAGCGAGAGACGGTGCCACTGAACGAGACGTCATCGCGTCGGAAACAGATTCCTCGAAGCGCGGCTGTACCCGGCGCAGTGCCGCAATATGCTGAGCCGCTTCCTCTGTTCGTCCAACCTTGCCGAGTGTTGCAATCCACACCACTTCGGTCAGATAGCAACCCGAAGCGCGAACTTGCTGAAGATGGCGCTGCGCCTCATCGTAGGCACCACGTCGATAGGCGTCAAAAGCAAGAATTGTGTCGTCCTGAGTGCCGTCGGCTCCACTCAACAGCGAAATGCCCTCGTCCCATCTACCGGTCAGGAACAGGATTCCGCCGAGCTTCAGGGCAATCGCGGCATCGAAGGGGTTGCGATCCATGGCTCGCCGGCCAGATGCGATCGCGGCATCCGGCTGGCCGTTCCTGTAACGAGCCATCATCTGGGCGAAGGCGCCAAGGACCGAATCTGGCTCCAGGGCCGCGGCCTTGTCAGCCAGGTCGAGGGCCCGAGCGGTCGGATCGTTATCCTTGTCCCAGCCCGAAGACGCGAGCAGAACCATCGCCAGCATGGCGTAGGCGTCAGCATCGTTCGGGCGCAGTTCGATCGTCTTGACCAGGCATGATCTGACGGCATCAAGCGACGGCCTGTCGGCAGCTTTCAGCGCCATATGCGCGCGCAGGACGCAGCCATTGCCAAGCGATGGCTTGGCCAGTTCGGCGTTGACCAGAGCCGTATGTATGATTCCGGTGTCGCCCGCGATCCGGTTCGCAAGGTTACCAATCAAGCGATTCGACGGGTCGGTCCAGGAGGGGCTGTCCTTGGACACATACTCGATATCGGTGGCAAGTGCCTCGTTGCTGATCTTGTCGACGACCTGCCACCACAGGTAGGGAAGGGTATTCGATGAATCGTATTTGAGAACGATCCCATATCGGGCGTTCTCCTCCGCGGAGCTGTTTTCTGTCGAGATACGCAGCGTTTGAAAGCGTGACAAAGCCGCTGTAACCGCGTCACGCAACTGCCCTGCCTCGGAACCGTTTGCCCGGTCGGTTGCCATGGTGCTGATGGCGACCGTCGGCTGATCCGATACGGCTTCGGGTCGATTGGGGACATGCAAGAAAGAGATCAGTTGCGTGCCGCCCAGCAGAAGTCCGCCGACAACGCCAAGGACGATTGCCGACCATCTCGCCCGGCCGTTTGGGTAAGGTTGGCGAAAGGCGGGATCTGGTTGTTGAACCGAGACAGGAGGATCCGGAACTGCCTCTGGTTCGGTGTTCGCACCGCCTGCCGACCTTCTGTCCTTGACGAAATCCGGAACATAGCGTCCCCTCGGCAGATCGATGTGGATGTCATGCCGATGGCCGTTCAATTCATAATAGCGAGACAGCGACGCGCGCAGGCGCGTCGCCTCGATACGAACGATTGGATCTATTCCTGGATCAAAACTGGCCGGCCTTCCGAACACATCCACGGCTACTGTATAGGCCTTGATCGAGTCTTGGCGTCCTTCGAATAGCTCCTCCGAAATGAATTGCAGGAACCGCTTGTTGCGGTCGGCGCAATGAAATTGTGGATCGGAAAGCAATCGCGCCAATTCGGCACGCGCTTCTTCGCATGTAACCGTCGGCTCGACGGTCGAGGTGTCCAGATCGCTGCCGTCAGCTTCCACAACAAGTCCCTCGACTTTCTTGCGTGTTCAGCGAATTGACTGGCGTAGGTGTTGAAGTCCATCCAATGGGATACTTCGCCACGGCAGATTTTCTGCCGAATACAAATCGGGGCCAAGCTGGACCTTGGTCCATCCTTCGTGACGAGAGGAGCCGCAGTTCAATTGAACCGCGTTTGAACTCGATCAGCCAACCGGCTTTGCACGGATTCCAGCAACGGCACGCTGGACGGCGTCGAGCAGCAGGCCCAGGTCGACCGGCTTGACCAGGCATGCGATCGCGCCTGCGTCGAGGGTACGTTTGACGACGGTGGAATCATCGTTACCGGTGATGACTATCACGGGGGTAGACAGACCGGCATCGCGAAGCGCCTGCTGCACTTCAAGGCCGCTCATTCCCGGCATTTGCAGGTCGAGCGTCAGGCAATCGGGAATCTGTTCACGCAACGAATCCAGAAACTCGGCACCGGAGGCGAATGTCGACGTCTCGATTTCATCCGCGGTCAGCACACGTGCAAGCGCTTTTCGGACCGACACATCATCATCGACAATCGCAATCTTCACGCACCACCCCTGGCCTGACCCTGCGATTATCTCAGATGCGAGAGCTATTTATAGTCGGCCTTTGGTCTATCAGGCCGCACTACCGGCCAGGCGGTAAATCCAGGCCCAGCCGCTCCGATATCCGGACAAGCTCGGCAAGGGAGCGCACCCCCATCTTGGACATCATGCGCCCCCGGTGGAGTTTGACGGTCTTCTCGGCGACGCCGAGATCGGCGGCGATCTGCTTGTTGAGCCTGCCCGCCACGACGTGCGAAAGCACTTCCCGTTCCCGTGAAGTCAGCGATGCATAATGCTTCAGGACTTCCGTGAACCCGATCCGGTCCCGGCGAAGATCGGTATCCTTTCCGATCGCCGCTTCGACGGCATTGATAAGAGCCGTTTCGTCGATGGGCTTGGTGAGGAAGTCCACGGCTCCTTCCTTCATCGCGCGCACGCTCGTTGGAACATCACCCTGGCCAGAGACGAAGATGACAGGGCGGGCGATGTCGTCGGAACCTTTCAACGCGGCCTGCAGTTCGAGACCATTCAACCCCGGCATTGACACGTCCACGACCGCACAACCAGGGATATCGGGATCGTGCGCTTCGAGGAACGCGCCAGGGGAGGAAAAAGTATGGACTTCGTAACCCTTGACCGTCAGGAGCCGCGCCAACGCAATCAAGACCGACGGATCATCGTCGACCACGAAAACGTTCGACCTCGGCATGCTCATTGGTCTTGCGGCCGATACGCGGGAATCGACACCACCATCTTCGCACCGCCCCTGGAATTGTTGACCGCCGATATCCGTCCGCCGTGGCTTTCCACAATCGTGCGGCAGATCGACAGGCCCAGCCCGGTGCCTTTGGACTTTGATGTAACGAATGGATCGAAAATCGTATCGTTCATCTCCGGATCGATCCCGGGACCGGAATCCTCAATCTCCATCACGATCCGGTCGCTGTCGCCATTGGCCCTGACAGATAGCAACCGCTGGCGCGTCGTGATCGCATCCATCGCTTCGACGGCGTTCATGACCAAATTCACAATAACCTGTTGCAACTGGATCCTGTTGCCCTTGATGCTGGAGAGTTTCGAGCCAAGTTCGGTCTCGATGACGACCCCGTGTTCGTGAACATCGCCGCTGACCAGTGTCAGAGCATTTTCGATGAGCACGACGACATCAAGCTCTTCGGCTTCACTATCATCTCGCCTGAACATGGCACGGATGCCATTGATGATCTCACTTGCGCGATGGCCGTCCCTGACGACATCCTTCAATATCACCTCCAGCGTAGAGGTATCCGGATTTTCTTTGGCCAGTTCATGCAATCCGGCGGTGCCATTCAGGGTAATGGCGGTCAGCGGCTGATTTACCTCATGCGAAACCACCGCGAGCGTGGCATCCACTTGCATGAGCCGGCTTTCCCGTTCGCTGCGTTGCATGATCGTGGATATGGCGAGCCGTGCGTATAGAGTCGTGGTCTGCGTGAGCAAGCCGAGCAGAACGAACGACGAGGCCAGAAGTCCGTAGAACCGGCTCTCATACCAGACAAGGCTGAATCGATAAGCCGTCGTGCTGACCAGAAGGCTGGCGATCAACCACGCCGACAACACGACCAGCAACCAGAGATCAAGGACCGAGCGGCGTCGCCTCCACACAAGCACGATTGCGGCAATCTCGAGCGGGATGATGAAGGGGGCGTCGACCGCCCAGATCCTGCGCTCCGCGTTGACCATGATATCCGGCAGCAAGGCGCCACCGACCGTCACCAGCAAGGTCAGGCCGCACACGGCGACAAAGACAATGGCGACGCTTGCGAGAATGAGGATACCCGTTGAGTTGCCAGCCAGATGGCTTCGGGGTTCACCTTCCTTGAGGAGGGCATATGCAACCGCGGCGCAAGGCAGCCCGGCACGCCAGAAGATCTGCAAATAATTGCTCGTTTGTATCCCCGCGCCCAGCAGCCCGGTTGGGCTGAAGGCACCCGGAAACGTCAGCGCGTGTACGACAATGACAAGCGCTGTGAACAGATATCCGCTTGCCAGGGCCAGCAGCGAGCGGGAGCCGAGAACGGACACATGAGCGTAGAGCAATGCGGCGGTGATCAGATCGATGATAAATAGAATAGTATCAAGAATGGGGACAAATAGATCGAGCCGAGAAAGCTGTAAATTCCGAAGGGGCAATGAGCCAATGAAAACCAAGGACATCAGAACGACGAAAACCACCGCCAGACGCTCTTGTCGCGGATCTGGCGGAAACGTCGAAATCAGTAAAGGTCGCTCCTCCAGAAGTATCCCCATTTTGTGTTCGCCCCGAGATCGGTGGATGGAGGCTGCTTTGCCGATAAGGAAAGCTTCCGAGGCCTAGAGACCGTCGATTCGGACCAATGCGTCTGCGCCGTTCTTGTTCCCTCTCTAAATTAATCCCATGGCGTGCCTTGTCTATATCTCTGGCGAGATAACATCAGCTCATATCTCTCTTACAGTCGCCGGCGATGGCCGGAAAGGAATGACAAGGACCGCCCACGCTTAGCGGAGCGATTGGTTAAAAGTATCTAAATGAGGTGGGTGACGGACGATGAACATGACAACGCAAGTGTTTGCAGCACTGGTTTGGTGCAGGCCGGAATGAAAAACCGGATCACTTTACCTGGAAATACGGTCTGCCCGCCGGCTTCATGTCACCACCTGCCAACCCTTCGCCGCACTTCTTGCCGCGCCGGATGGCGCTGGCACAGCATCACGCGAGAAGCGAGACAATGGATTGACACCTCGGATCGGCTGGCCTTGCCGGTGAACCCAGGCCGGCATTTTCAGCCCGGCTGAACCGAAGCTACGTGTTCGCATTATGCCGCTTTCGGGTGCTCTGGATCGTTCTGCAGTTCGCGTATCTCGCGTTGATCACGCTCCAGGAAAAAATTGAGGAAGGTCCGGATGACGGCGATCGCGCCGATGCGGCCAATGTCGTCCCAACTTGGCGTCGTCGAGGTCTCGATGATGTCGGCGGCAAGCTGAAAGGTCAGGCCGGCGATCAGCCAGCGCGAATAATGCATCCAGACGGAGCGGGCGGCGCGATCATTTTCCGGATGAGACAACGCCACGCGAATGCTGTTGATGAAGGCCTGGATCGTGCCGGTCGCTATGATAATCAGCGCCAGAAGATCGATGAGCGGAACGAACAACTCCGTCAGGGTCCGAAGCCACTCCTCAATCATCGGCGTTCTATCCATTCCTCTTTCCGCGTACGACGCAGCGGAAGCCGAGATGTGAAATCGAGGTATCGACCGGCTGCGCCATGCGTGCCGCGGGACGATAGCGCCGGCAGTAGTTCGGCGCGCAGAGATGCGAACCGCCCTTGGTCACCTTGCGCGGGATTTTCACATCGGGCTGGCGTGGGTCGTAGCTTGCCTCGCGCGCCGCACCGCGCGGGTTTTCCGCCGTGCAGCACGGGCTGTCGATGCTGCCGTGCTCCTGGTACCAGTCCGTCGTCCACTGCCAGACATTGCCGGCCATGTCGAAGAGGCCGTAGCCATTGGCTGGAAAGGAGCCGACCGGTGCGGTGTATTCGTATCCATCATCCATTGTGTTGTGGTACGGGAACTCGCCCTGCCAGGTGTTGGCCATATGCTGGCCATCACGCGTGAGGTCGTCGCCCCAGACATAGTCGGCGCCATCGAGGCCGCCGCGCGCGGCAAACTCCCATTCGGCCTCCGTTGGCAATTCCTTGCCTGCCCAGCGGGCATAGGCATGAACGTCCTCATAGGCGACATGCACCACCGGGTGGTCCGCCAACTTCTTGATCGAACTGGCCGGGCCGCGTGGATGGCGCCAGTTGGCGCCGCGCACATAGACCCACCAGTTGTAATGGTTGCGCATGTCGACCGGGCCGGCCGGCTTTTTGAACATGGTAGAGGACGGCGAGAGCATATCCGGCAAGGCGCCCGGATAGTTGTCCGGGTTGGCCGGCTTTTCAGCCAGTGTCACATAGCCGGTCTCAGCGACGAATTTTTCGAAATCGCCATTGGTCACCGTAAACCGGTCCATCCAGAAACCGTCGACTTTCACGCGATGGACCGGTGCTTCCTCGGGGTAGAATTTGTCGGAGCCCATCAGAAACGAGCCACCCGAAATCCAGATCATGCCGTCGGTCGACGAACTCTTCGAGACCGGCATCCCTTCCGGTTCTTCGATGGCCGTCCCCTCAGGTCTGGTGACCTCGTTCATCCCTCAACCTCCTTGCGCCCTGGTCACGGACAAACCGCGGCTGTCGATCGTGCCGGCGGGGCTGGATCTGGCGCTCTGCTCGACTCGGTTCGTTGGTCCCAAAAACAATGAGGACAGATAGATCGCGGCCAGCCCGCCAATGGCCAAAGCATGGACCCATGTGTCTATCCTGGCCAATCGGGGATCACGACGAGGAAGCATCGAACTCACCCACCCATCCAGCTGTGCCTGGGAAATTTCACCGGGCTCATCATCGCATTGCCTTTGACTGGGTGGCGGCATGGAGCCTGGTGCGCCATTTGACATAGGGAATGCACACGACGGCGCTGACGATCAGGTGCCATAGCACGACGGCGATCACGGCTTTCTCTTCCGGGAAGATCGAATGCGCGATGGCCATGGCGACGCCGGGATGGCGGGCGCTGCTCGCAAGCGCCAGCACCGTGCGATTGTCGGCTACGGGGCCGCCAAGCGCATGGCCGACCGCGATGCCGACAACGGCAAACACGACCAAGGCGATCAACGTGCCATTGCCGACCATTGCCGTCAGCGCCGGCCAGATCTTGATCAGGACAGGAATGAAGGCCAGCACGAGCAATACCGTGGCAAACAGCGAAAGCGGCCTTGCCAGGCGCGATGCAAAGTCGGGTGCGAATTGATGCACCAGAAGCCCGATGACGAGAGGAACGAGGATCCCGGTCACCACGATGGACAAAACCGTGCCGGCGGACACGGCGATGCCGAGCCCGAAGATCGCGCCGATCAGGGCTATCCCGAGCGGCACGATCAGCACGGAAAGCGCTGCCATGATAACAAGCAGGCTTGCGGTGTAGGAGACTTCGCCGCCGGCCTTGGTCTGCTTGTTGGGCAGGATCGGCGGCACCGGCGACAGTGCCAGCGCGACAAGGGCTATCTTGACGGCGGGATGAAGGCCGAACAAGGCGTCCATCGCCAGCGCCAGGAGCACCATGATCACGTTCATGGAGAGGACGGATCGTGCAAGCAGGGAGGGCTGGCGCAAAAGGGAAATCACGTCCGTCCAGCTCGCCTGCAGTCCGAGCGCCAGCACCATCAGCGCCATCGAGAGATTGATGGCCATGGGGATCAGTTGCGCGATCGTCATCCTGCTTACTCAGTCCCGTGCCATGGCGGCGGCGAACTTCCGTTCAAGATCGAGATAGACGTCGTCGGCGATGTCGAAGACGACCTTGATCACACGCCCGTTTGTGAACGGGAACTGCGGCTTGTACTCGCTGCTGACAGCGTCGCCACCGTCATAGCCGATGCACAAGCCCTCGCCACAGAGGGCATAGCGACCCGTCTGGGTTCGGAACGCCGCCTGCGCCGCCACTTCCTCGTCGACGTATAGCGTCATCTGTCCGAGCGCTTCCAAATGTTCACTGATGCGCTCCTTGACGAACTCGACACCGACCACGTGCTTTCCGAGCTTGGGCGCGTCGCAGACCAGTCGCTGCTCCGGAGGGATGCCGAGGAAATTGTAGATGAAGAACAGCTTGCCGCCCTTGACGAAAAGCGAGTAGCCGCCGAAGCGCGAGCCCTGCGCCACGATAACGCCCTGGCTGTCGCCAGTGAACTCAACCTCGGCAAGCATCTTGAACGAAGTACCAAGCGTGGGAGCTGCTGCTGCTTCAGGAACCTCGGTTGTACCGGGTTGGTAGACGTAGCGGTCGCGCTTGGGCGCGTGGTATTCGGCTGCGTGCTGGTCATGCACGTTCAGGTCGTTGAGCGGAAGGACGTTGTTCTTCTTGGCCTCCGACAGCCAGAGATCGACTAATTCCTTCAGCTTTTCCGGCTGCTCGGCAGCCAGATCCCGTGCTTCGGAGCGGTCGACGTCGGTGTGGAAAAGTTGCCAGACGTCCTTGTCGAAATGACCCTGATCGGACGGCATCGGCGCATGGAGAGCGGCCGCTTTCCAGCCCTTGCTCCAGATGCCGCGCGTACCGGCCATCTCGTAATACTGCGTCTCCTTGCTGGTCGGGGCCTTGGCTTCATTGAAGGTGTAGGCCATCGAAACGCCGGCGAGTGGCGACTGCCTCACGCCGTCGATTGTCTCGGGCATTTTCACGCCGCAGGCTTCCAGGATCGTCGGCACGATGTCTGTGCAATGATGGTATTGGTGGCGCACCTCGCCCTTGGCCTTGATCCCCTTCGGCCAGTGGATGACAAGCGGATCGCAGGTGCCGCCTGCAAAGGAGGCATAACGCTTGAACATCTTGTAAGGCGTCGAGAAGGCTGTCGCCCAGCCGGTCGGATAGTGGTTGTAGGTGTCGGGCGATCCCAGCCTGTCGATCATGGCGAGATTGCGGTTCACATCATCCGGAAAACCGTTGAAGAACAGGTTCTCGTTGACCGAGCCGCTGGGGCTGCCTTCACCCGATGCGCCGTTGTCGGCACAGTAGAAGATCAGCGTGTTGTCAAGCTGTCCCGACTCCTCGAGATAGTCGACCAGCCGGCCGATCTGGACGTCGGTGTATTCCGAGAAGGCGGCGTAGACTTCGGCCATGCGGCTGAACAGGCGCTTCTCATCATCCGACAGAGTGTTCCAGGGCCGGACCATGTCACCCTCCGCCGCTACTGCCGGCGGCATCGGATTGATTGGCGTGAGTTCCGTATCGGCCGGCAGAATGCCGCGTTCTATCATCCGCTTCAGGACCCATCCGCGATAAGCCTCGTAGCCGTCGTCGAACTTGCCTTTGTACTTGTCGATGAAATCTTGTGGCGCGTGATGCGGCGCGTGGTTGGCGCCTGGGCAGTACCACATGTACCAGGGCTTCGCCGGATCCGCCTGCTTGGAGTCGCGGATGAAGGCGATCGCCTTGTCGGCGATGTCCCTGGAGAAGTGGTAGCCGTCCTCGGGTTGACTGGGCTGGTCGACGAAATGGTTATCCTCGATCAGTTCGGGGTACCACTGGTTCGTCTCGCCGCCGATGAAGCCGTAGAAGCGATCGTAGCCGAGGCCTAGCGGCCACTTCTTCTTCGACGCGCTCATGCCGAAGGCATCGACCGGCACGTTATGGTTCTTGCCGATCCAGAAGGTGCTCCAGCCTGCGTCGCGCAGGATGCTGGCGATGGTGCCGTTCTCCAGCGGGATGTGGCCTTGATAGCCGGGAAAACCTGTCGCGGCCTCCGAGATCGAGCCGAAGCCGTTGGCGTGGTGATTGCGGCCGGTGAGAAAACACGAACGTGTCGGAGAGCAGACCGCCGTCGTATGCCATTGCGTATAGATCAGTCCATTCTTCGCCAGCCGATCGAGCGTCGGCATCTCGATGCGACCGCCATAGGGTGACCAGGCCGCCTGGCCGGTGTCGTCATAGAGGATCACGAGGACGTTGGGGGCGTCCTTCGGCGCCCTGTTGTCGAGAAAGGCTTCCCAGTCGGGCTTGGAGTTGCGGATATCCAGCGCGATCTTGCCCTTGAATGAACGTGTCATTGCTGTCCTCCTCTTTTGGTGTTCGCTGCCGTCGCTACTTCCGCTCAACCGGAGGCGGCGTCCACGAGCCGTCGATGATCGGGGTCTTTGGCCAGTAGGCGCGCAGGTAGAGCGAGAAATCGCCCTTGGGCGCCGGCAGCCAGTTGGCGCGCTGCGCGGGGTCCGTGGGCGCGTCGGATTGCACGTAAATCGTCAGCGACCCGTCGGCGGCAAGCTTCAGATCCTTGTTCTTGGTGCCGACCGAGAAGCGGTTGATCGGGTTGGCGATGAAAAAATGATGCTGGTTGTAGATCGAAAGCGACCAGAAACCATTCACCGGCGGTAAGCCGTCCTTGGCAAATGTCACGATGTAGCGATTGGCGCTGTTGAGGCGCGCGCCGGAGGAATCGAGATCCTGGTAGAAATACTTGGTTTCGTCCGGCGAATTGACGAGGATGTTCGACTTCGCAACCGCCGTCCGCGTGAAATAGTCCGTTCCGAACGCGGATTCGTTTGAGATCGTGCTCCAGTGGTGCGGCAGTTGCTGGCCGTAGTTGCGAAACTGGAACAGCGGGGTCACCAGTTTCTCTTCGGCATCCTTGGCGGCGTCGATCATCGCCTGTTTCATTTTCGGGTTGTCCTTGGCGGCGGCGAGCACCGCGAGCAGTTGGGCATAGCGTGCTTCCTCGCCGGGTAGTGGCGGCGCGTCGGCGAGCACCGTCGGAAGCTCCTCGAAGAACTTGTCGGGGAACACCCAACGCGTTTCCTCTTCGCCTGGAGGCGCGCCGGGGACTTTCGGCAGCTTGTTCCAGTCGATGCTTTTCATCCGCCCGTCATAGTCCGCGAGCGGATACATCACGATCCCCGGCAATACCGACTGGATCGCTCGTTTGTCGTCCGGCGTATCCTCCTGGGCAATGCGCGGCGCCGCGAGGGCGGTGTTGCTCGACGCGCGAAACATCTTGGTGATGCCCTTCGGCACTTCACCCTGCCAGTTGGGACCGGCCAGCAGGTAGAAGCCGGGCGTGGTGCCGTGCATCTTACCGAGTTGCGCGAAGCTGTCCGTGCGCAGGTCGACGATCTGATAGACCCAGAAACGGTCGCCGAAATCCGGCACCTGGATCACCACCGGTGAGACATCCAGCGCCACCAGGCCCAAGCCGTAGACCACGTCCTGGTTTGGGCATGCGACGTTGCGCTCTTCCGGATTGACGTAGTCCGTCAGCATGGTGAGCGTGTTCAGCGGTGCTTCGAGCAACGGGCCTAAATATCTATTTTCCTTCATCTTCGAAAACGCGAGCCGGCGGTTGTACATGTTGACCAGCGGCCAGGCCCAGAAAAAGGCGTCACGCGCCACGTGGGCGGCATAGGCCTCGGTGATCTTCACGCGCGCATCCGGACCTGGCCGCAGTGCACGCGCCCAGCTCGGCGACGGCGGCAGAGGTTGCGGATTCAGCCCGGCGGCATCCGTCTCGGATGATCTGGCCGTGGCTTTGGCGAGTACAGCAGTCTGACGTGTCATCTCTCCCTCCCAATTCAAGCTGGTGTTCCGACAGTTGCTCGACATGCGGAATTCGTAAGACAGCGCCGGCGGCCTCGGAATTTGTTATTTGGCCGGCTGCGGCTCCGGGAATGTCCATTTGCCATCCAAAATCTCGGCACGCGGCCGGTAGAGGCGCACCATGTAGTTCCAGTTTTTCACGATCGGCAGGCAGTTCGGTATCTTGCCGTCACAGCCGCCGAGCCGGACCGTGACAGCTCCGTCCCCATCCTTTTTGGCGGTGATGTTGTTGAGCGTGTAGGCGTCGTAGGAATTCTTCTCGTAGTAGCCTTGAGCGTTGTAGAGACTGATCGACCAGAACCCGTCGACAGGAACGTCCTTGACCTTCAACGCATAATTGGTGGTTCCGTCGTTCTTGGTCGGAACAACGTTGAGATAGATCGCGTCGCGCGGCGCGTTTGCTCCCCATGCCGAAGCTGCCCCGATCAGATATTGGACGGGGTCGACTTGCTCTTTCGTGCCGAAGGCGCGTCGCGTGTCGGTGACAGTGCTTGCGAGAACAAGCAGTGCGTCCCGGACTTTCTTCTGGCTCACCTTGTCCCAGTTCGGAATCTCGAACTTGCCGGGTCCGCCCGGCTGCGAAACCTGGATTGCGTCCTGCAGCGCATGGACGCGTCCCAGATCGTCGGGATCGTTCGGGTCGACCAGGGTGCGAATGCCGGCGAGCGCGTAACGCGTGCCGATTTTCGCCTTGTCGAGCGTATGCGGCCCAGCGCCATATTCGGTGGTCGTGTACTGATCCTCGCTGATGATCTGCAGCGACATGAAGCGTTGTCCGGCATCAGGCAGGGTGATGGTCGCCGGCCCTGCGTCGAGATCGAACACACGCGTCGAATAGAGCGTATCCCGGTTGCCCCGAATGACCGTCTGGTGATCGATGGGTAGAAGTTCCCGAACATGATGCCATCCGCCGAATCCGCCGCCGGTTACGGAATTGTTGAAGTAGAGGTCGGTTTCGGCGCGGGTGAAATTGTCGACCGTCACCGGCACGGTGCTCTGGGCGAGCGAGAGCCCCGTCGTGCAGATGACGGCCAGCGCTGCGATCAAGGTCGCGTTCTTGGTGTTCCTCTCTGTGCTCATCGCGCGGTAACCTTCTCTATGTCCGGCAGTACCCAACTCTTGTCGAACAATGGCATTTCCGGCCCATAAAGGCGGAACATCACTTCGAATTTGCCTTTTGACGCTGTCGGCACCCAATTGGCTTCCTTGCCGGCGGGAGCCTTGGGACCGAAGTAGA
The DNA here is from genome assembly GCF_059420305.1 of Mesorhizobium sp. GW821-FHT04C10. NCBI lineage: Bacteria > Pseudomonadati > Pseudomonadota > Alphaproteobacteria > Hyphomicrobiales > Phyllobacteriaceae > Mesorhizobium > Mesorhizobium sp. GW821-FHT04C10. The sequence goes on from NZ_JBWKTL010000001.1 coordinate 2,875,658, forward strand.
CATCGACGGAGCCGTCGGGGTTCTTCTTGAGATCAGGCGTTTGCGAGGAACGGCTGAACCCCTTCATGTCGCGGATGAAGGCATGGGTCGCGCGATCATAGGCCGTCGCCGACCAGTATTGCTTGACCGGCGCGTTCGCCGGCACGGTGAGGCGATATGTTTTCCCGCCGTCGAGGTCCTGCCCGTTCTTGTCCTTGATGGTCATCAGGTAGAACTGGCCGGCGCCCAGGTGCTTGATGCCGACGAAGCCCAACGAATAGGTGAGCCCCCTGGCATCCGTCGGATAGAGGTCGCGCTTGTCGTAGTTCGTGGATTGCCCTTCGATGCCCTCGGGCAAAGCCGGCACGACCCAGCGGTGGCCTTCATAGTAGGGCGCGAAAGCGGTTTCGTATTTGAGCTCCAACCACGACTGTGCTTCGCGCGCGGCCGCTTCGAGGCTCGCCTTCGTCTTTGCGTCGGGCCTGAAGGCCTTGCCTTTCTCGATGCCAATCGACTTCAGCTGGTCGATCATCGCTCTGTCCCGTTCCAGCCAGGGCTCGCTCTGCACGATACGGTCGAGCGACTCGAAGAAGCGCAGGTCGTACTGGATTGTCGAATCGAACACCGTGTCGATCACGTCGACAAATGTTGACTGCGGCGGACTGGCTGCCTGCGAGAGCGGGTAGAGCTTGATCCGCTTGCCGTAGGCCACCGCCTTGGCGACGTCGGCGTCGCTGCCGCTGGCCGGGGTCGAGCGCAACAGCGCATAACCGTTGTAAGTGTCCGACTGCAGCGGGAAGTAACCGTCCGGGATCTTCTCGGCATATCCTGGCGGCAGGATCAGATACTTGCCGCCTTTGCCCTTGTCGGCGCCGGAGGGGCCGGCGTCCTCCAGCGCGACCTGCCAGATGTTGTCGATGTTGGCGGTGAGCGACCCTCCATCGGCAGGCGGGACTTCGAGCACCATCGGCCCCGCATCCTTGGTGTCGAAGAATGCCATCAGATAGACTGCGTCGGGGTTCGGCGTCAGCGTCTGGTTTTTCCAACTCGGCAGTCGCGACCAGTAGACGATCTGGTTGTTGCCGCCCTTGGCCTTGATCGCCTCCTGCAGCATCAGGTCATAGTTGACGGCGGGCATGCCCCAGATGACCGCCTCGACAGCGCGGCGCTGGATGGCGCGCGCGGCGAGTTCGGCAGTGGTCCAAGTCGCCTTCGCGGCGCAAGGCCCTGCCGAAGATATTGAGATCCCGACAACGAACGCACCTGCAAGCAAATGTCGGAAGGTCATCGCATCCTCCGGATTTCCGTTGGTGGCTCCGTGGTTGAACAAAGGCAGGCGGCAGGCTTCCGCCTGCCGCCGCGGCACATGTTTCAGTGTCCGCTGTTGAAGCTCGCGGCCATCTTTTCCAGAGCCTGATCGAGCGTGAAGCTCGCGGCCTTCTGGCGCGGCGGATAATCCTTGAAGGTGGCCAGGAAAGGCTGCACCACGGCTTGGGCGGCCATGATGATGTAGCCCTTGGAGAAATACCAATCGAAGTACGTGTTCGACGTGATGTCGGCTCGCTCGTACGGATCAGTCCGCAGATTGAATATTTTGGGACACCGTAGGACGACGAATGGGTCCATCCAGAGCTTAAGCGTGCCCTCCGTCCGCTGCTCCATGAACACGACCTTCCAGACTTTCATGCGCAGGGCGACGAGGTTGCCGTCGTCATCGAAATAAACGAGGCCCTCGCGCGGGCTTTTCACGCCTTCCGTGGTCAGGAAGTCGAGAAGATTGTAGCCGTCGATGTGGACCTTGAAGGTCTTGTCGCCCGCCTTGTGGCCCTTGAGCAGCTTTTTAGGAATGTCTGCGTCACCGGCTATGGCGCAGAAGGTCGGCAGCCAGTCGTGATGCTGCACGATGTCGTTGGTCACCTCGCCGGCGGGCACCTTGCCGGGCCAGCGCACCAGCATCGGCACGCGGAAAGCGCCTTCCCAGTTGGTGTCCTTTTCCGAGCGGAACATCGTCATGCCGGCGTCCGGCCAGGTGTTCATATGCGGGCCGTTGTCGGTCGAATACATGACGAAAGTGTCGTCGGCGATGCCGAGCTCGTCCAGATAATCCAGCATCTGACCGACATTCTTGTCGTGGTCGATCATCGTGTCGTGATAAGGCGACTGGCCTTCACCCGCCTGACCGACGCTTTCCGGCTTGGTGTGTGTTCTGGCATGCATGTGCGTGGTGTTCAGCCAGACGAAGAAGGGCTTGTCGGCGGCGTGCTGCCGCTTGATGAAGTCTTTTGCCTTCTCCACGACCTCGTCATCGACCGTCTCCATGCGCTTGCGTGTCAGCGGCCCCGTATCCTCGATCTTCTGCTTGCCGACCCGGCCCCAGCGCGGCTGCTCCGTAGGATCGTCCTTGTCCGTCGCCCAACAATGGAGCAGGCCCCTGGGGCCGAACTTTTCCTTGAATCGCGGATCCTTGGGATAGTCTGGCTCTTCCGGGTCTTCCTCGGCGTTGAGGTGATAGAGATTGCCGTAGAACTCGTCGAAGCCGTGCACCGTCGGCAGGTATTTATTCATGTCGCCGAGATGGTTCTTGCCGAACTGACCGGTCGCGTAGCCGAGCGGCTTCAAAAGTTCGGCGATTGTAGCGTCTTCGGCTTGTAGCCCGACATCGGCGCCTGGCAGGCCGACTTTTGAAAGACCCGTGCGGTAGACGCTCTGGCCGGTGATGAAGGACGACCGGCCGGCGGTGCAGGACTGTTCGCCATAGGCGTCGGTGAACATCAGGCCTTCCTTGGCGAGGCGGTCGATGTTGGGTGTCTTGTAGCCCATCAGTCCATGCGTGTAGCAACTCAGATTGGCCGTGCCGATATCGTCGCCCCATATGACGAGGATATTCGGCTTGCCGGCCTTTGGTGATTTCGCCATCTTTCCTGCCTCCTGTGGTTAATCTGCCCGGCTACATGGATCGAGCCGGTTTTCTTCGCTCGAAGCCATCAGCCAGCTGACGCGTCGGTGAACGGGCCGACGTTGAAAACCATGCTGAAGATCGCCACGAGGCCGACCACCAGCAGGATCACCGCGGTGACCAGCGTGAAGGAAACGGGATAGCCGCTGTCGCCATGGATCAGCCCGGCTTCGCGCATGTCGTTGCGCTCGCGGCGCAGACCGACCATGAACTGCACATGGTAGATGATGCCGATGATCAGCATCACGATGCCGAGCAGCACCAGCGTCACCCCGAAATTGCGGGGGGCGGCCGCGTGCGCCAGCGTGCCGGCATCCCTGAGCTTTTGAAATACCTGGTAGATGGTGAAGCCGAAGCTGATCAGCGACAGCGCGGTGCGGATCACCGACATCAGCGTACGATCGGCGCTCATGCGCGTCCGCTGGAACGACATGCCGGTGCGCCGCGCGGAAAGCTCGACGGAGATCTTGTCGGAACCGGATCCGGCGGTAACGGGTTCAACGCTCATTGCAGGTGTCCTGCGAACGGAGAGAAGTCGACCGGCACTGTTGGAGCGCGGCGGAAACTTTCGAAGTACGTTACGGTAACGATACGTGTCGGGAGGGCCGAACCGCCGCGTCTGATTGTGGGGCAGGCCTCGGCTCAATCCGCCGCCGGATCGGCCTTCAGGATCGTTCCGAGCTGATCGGGGGCAGGGGTATTCCCTTTTCCCTCCACGATCGCGATGGGAGCGCTGACCGTCGTTGCCGCGACCTTGCCAACCGTACCGACCGTGCCGGCAATCACCATGCCCAGTCCGTCACCAAGGCCAATCCTGGAGTCGGTGAGGATTTGACCGGAGGCCAATTGAGATCCCAGCAGCGCCACGATTTCAGGGCTCTCGGCGAACTTGCTGTGATTCAGGCGGTCGTCCGTCTTCACATTGGTCAGGTCGATGACCGTTATTCCCGCCGCCTGCAGCTTCGACTTGTAGGGCTCTTTTGACGGATCGATCTGGCCCACCCGGTCGACATCGCCGGAAATCAAACGCGAGATTGCCAGAGCGCGGTCGTCCCGCGAGATCATGATCGTGAATTTCGGCTTCTCTGGTCCGAGTTCGGTCCACTGGCGCCCGAAGACATCCACGTCGAGGTCGGGAGATGCAAGAATTACGTTCCTGATCTTCGCAGAGACCCGGCCATCCTGCAGAGCCATTTGCCTCAGCCCTTCCATGGCGAGCCAGGTCCCCATCGAGTGGGCCATGACGGTGATGTCCGTCACCGTGCGATCATTGGCCAAAGCCTTCAATGCCCGCTCGAAGGCCGTGCGGGAAAAGTTGGTGCTTTCCTTGTCGTAATTGTAGTCCAGGACGCTCGCGCGCGATGGCCAGGTGAAGAGGATGGGCGTCACCTTCGCCCCCGAGTCATGGACGAATTGCGCGAACCGAAAAACGGAATCCTCGTAGCGGTTGTTGAAGCCATGCACGAAGACGAGCACATGGCCGTTCGAATTGTGGGAGTGTAGCCAGTCACCCGCCTGCGGGATCGAAAGGTTCTTCGCCGCGACGACGGCGAATTCCTTCCGGGGGTCCGGTGGCAATCTCCTCGGCCATTCGACGGTGCCGGATACACGGTTCGGCGGAATTGAAATGGTCAGGTCGGTCAACGAAAGTGTCGGGCTGCGCTCGCCCGTGAACAATGTTGCAGGATCGCCCGAAGGTTTGCGGCTGGTCGCCACCAGCATCGTTACGTCAGACGCCGATGCTGAACGCGTATTCGCCGCTACCGGTGCCAAAACGCCTTTCGGTCCTCCTGCGCACGCCGTCAGCGTGAGCAGGCACGAAGCCGCGACAGATCCGCTAATCCACTTGCGCATCGAGCAGCACCTGGTTTGTCACCGCTCAAAACTTCCCGGAAATGTCGAAGAATACAGCGTCGCCCTTCATGCGGTTTTCGGCCTCGACCTCATGGGCCCATCTCAAGCTGAGATCGACCTCGGTCTTCTCTCCGAACTTGGCCTTGTATTTGACCAGCGGTCCAACCGCGATGGAGTGGCCCCTGAAGCCGTCATGGGCGTCGGCGAACGCGCTACGGTCATCTTCGATCTGGTCCAGGAAGCCTGCGATTGCCCCCACGGACAGGTTCTCCGTCAAGGCCTTCGTCACCGAGAGATCCAGATGGGCCGTCGCACCGCTGTAGTAATCGGTGTCCTGATTCTTGGTGTTGATATCCACGCCGAATTTGGCCGACAGGTCCAGCCCATGTTCCGGGATAAGGTAGGTGAATCCGATCGCCGGGGTGAACGTCCAGTAATTGAGGCCGATGAAGGCAAGGTCACCCTCCTTCCACTCGCCGGTGGGCGCCGTGATCGTCAGGGATGCCGACAGCCAGCTATTCATGGCGTCGTTGTGCCAGCCAAACACCAGCGGGGCGAAAGCGATGTCGCCGAGCCCGGTAACATGCTGATCCGCCCCCAGGGGGCCAAGCTCCGCCGAGGCAGCCGTTCGACCCAGTGGAACGGCAAGCTGGACGGCATAAGTCCAGTTTCCCGGCAAGTGCAACTCGGGCACATAAACCCCGGCCAGAATCATGGAATAGATATCACCGGTGAGACCGACCGCGACCGAGCCGTTGCCGAATGGAACCTGGCCACTCGCTTCGCCATGGTAATAGATGTTGGACATTGCCCAATAGGCGGCTCCCGGCGTGGGCGGCACAATGCCCGCGCCAGGGCCGGCGAAGGCGCCGGGGATATAGCGGCCCGCGACGGCCTCGGTGGCATTTGCTTCCTTTACGGAAGCGAACGCCGCAAGAACCGCTGTCGCGGTCACCAGCCAGGCAAGTGATCTTGCTTCAGTCATCGTCTCCCTCTCCATGCCGAGGTTTTCATTGGCCGCTAGAAACTCACCAACGAAACACCAACCTCCATATTGAAGTCGTACGGCCGGTCGTTCCCGATACCGATGCCTGGCCTGATATAACCGTTGATGGCGCCGCCATTCGGCATCCTGCCCAGATTGAACCCCAGGGCGACCTCCCAGGACATGGGTTCGGTCCTGGCTTCGAAATCGTAACTCGCGGTCAGGTCCGACGTCAGCCACCAGCGTTTGGCATGCGGCTTGTAGACGACGTAGATGTCGAAATCGCCGCGATTGACGTTGGCCCGGTCGCTGTCGCCGGCAAATGAAAAGCTCTGGATATAGGCCGGCGCGATTATGACCTCGGGGCTGGCAAAATAGGCCCAGGTCAGTCCGGGCGCTGCGACCCATTTGCCGGTGCCAAGCACGTCCTCGGAGGCGGTCGGCGCGTAGATCTCGGTGCTGAGGATAAATGCCTGCCGCCTGCTTAAATAAGGAATCCAGCTGAGCTTCGCCGAGATGTCGCCGAGGCCGAATTCGTCGTCGCCGCCCAGGTTGGTTGCGTCGAGCGGCAAGGTCAGGCGAACCGAAGCCTTTCCGTCGAAAAACGGCTCGGTGTAACGGACGTTCGTGATGTTGTAATATTCGTCCCCTGGCAGGAATCTATACTCGTTCGAGAATGACAGCGTCCTTGTCAGGACGGCAGGGTTCGTCCCCGAAGTATCCTTGGCCTCCTGGGCTTCGGCGTGTCCGGCAAGGGCTAGCGCAATGGCAAAGGCGAGCGCATGACAATTCGAGCCGGATGCGGGAGCTGCTGCTTCGAGCCCCTGAGGGCGGAAGGTGCCAGCCGGCAGGATTGCACCGGCGCCGGAGCGAATGCGTCCCATGAACATACCCGGTCACGACCCTCTGCTGCGCGCCGAAGCTTTTCGGCGCATCACACAATTGAATCGGAATGCCGGGAAGCGAAGTACGTTACAGTTACAGAGGCCACGCTCACGTTATCGCCGGATGTCACTGGCACATGCGAATAATGTCGGTCTCCAGCTCGGTGCAAAGCTCTTCATATTCGGCAATCGCATCGCGGTTCGCGTTTCCCTTTTCCTTTCTCAACCGATCCAGGGCCACGTTGGCGTCCTCGTAAGCGCCACACAGGCCGAGCAGATGAGGATCCGTCGCGCTGAGGATTTGAAGCATGCCGCGCAAGGCCGGCATCTTGATCATGAGCCTTAGCAAGCCCCGACGATCGTGGTCGCGTTCCGAAGGCATGGCCATGGGTTTCAAACCGGATGAAGGACCTCGTGCGTGGGAGGCATTCCATCAAACATCACCGCAGTTCGGGGAGGCGCGCCAGCACTTTACTGTTACAATCGAGTTTTCTCCGGGTCTGCCCGGGTCGTTCAACAGCGCTATCCGGCTTCTGGCGGCGTTTCCATCGGTCAATCTCCCGGAAGGCCTGCTTGTTACCGTTTCGTATCGGTATATGTGGCAGCCAAGTATTGTGCCTGCGGGGCCATCTCCTACTCTGACTGCCTGACGCGCTCGGTCAATCGGATGGGGCTTCTCCGAGGCCTGCATCCCTTGTCAGCCAGCGCATCCAAGCCGCAGTCATTGACTTCGCAGCCTGAAGTCTGTGCCGGCGCGACACCAAACCGTTGGAGTCCGCGATGCCAAGAGATCTCGTTTCCAAAAGCTTTATCCGTCCTTGCGGCTGGCTGCTTGCCGGCGCCCTGACCATCCTGCCGATCAGCAACGCGATGGCCGACGATGCGAAAGACATACTCAAGGCCATGTCGGACTACATGGCCAAGCAGAAGAGTTTTTCCTTCGGTTACGATTCCTCGATTGAAGTCGTCACGCGCGATTTCGAAAAGCTGCAGTTCGCCAGCTCGGGCAAGGTCGAGGTCGCCAGGCCCGACAAGATCGCCGTGTCGAGGATTGGCGGTTTTGCCGATGTCGAAACCGTCTTCGACGGCACCACCTTGTCGATCCTCGGCAAGAACTTGAACGTCTATAGCCAGGTAGAGGCCAAGGGCACGCTGGATGACCTTGGTGAGCGACTTTCGAGTGCCGGCATTGATCCGCCGGGAGCCGATATTCTGGCGTCAAACGTCTTCGATACCCTTATGGATGGGGTCACCGACGCCCGACACATTTCAAGCGCCTATATCGATGGCGTCGAATGCGAGTATCTCGCCTTCCGATCGCACGACGTCGACTGGCAGATATGGATTCAGGCCGGCGATCAGCCGATCCCCAGGCGCTATGTCATCACCAGCAAGCACCTCTCGCAGGCGCCGCAATACACCCTCCAGACCAGGGATTGGAAATTCGATTCCGATGTCGCGGCGAACGATTTCAAATTCAAGGCACCGGCCGACGCCAAGAAAGTCGACCTTAGCGAAATCGCGCAGATCGATGAGGTGCCAAGCCCTGAAGACGACGGAGACCAGCAATGACCAGGTTCGGCAAACTCCTGACGGCATCGATTTTCGGTGGATTTTTGTGCGCTGAAATCGGACCTGTTTCCGACCTCGCTTTCCTCGGGGTTCTCAACCCTGTTTCGACCGCACAGGCAAGGATCGGTCATCCGTTGACGCCGCTGTCCTATGCCGGAGTGGCGCGCCGTACGGCGCGCAGAACAACAAGGCGCGTCATTGCACGGCAGATCGCGGTGCTGCCGCCAGCCTGCGTCTACGGTCTCTACTACGGTCACTACTACTACAATTGCGGTGGCGTCTATTATGCGAGGACTGGTGGCGTGTACGTCGAAGTCGTCGTTCGGTAGATGAGCCCGATCATGGATAGACGCACGGTGCTTGCCGGCATGCTGGCGGCCGGACTGCCGCTCTCCAGCGTCGTGTCCGCTCGCGCTCAGGCAGCACCTCTCGCTTCATGGCATGAGGGGCCTGCCAAGGCATCGATCATGGACTTTGTCGCCAAGGTCACGACGCCATCCGGCCGTGATTTCGTTATCGCGGATGAACGGATCGCGGTTTTCGACAATGACGGAACACTGTGGTGCGAACAGCCTATCTATTCTCAACTCGCCTTCGCGCTGGATCAGGTAAAGCTGCTCGCGCCGGATCACCCGCAATGGCAGACGCAGGAGCCCTTCAAGTCGGTGATCTCCAATGACCTGAAAGGTCTGGTCCGCTCTGGCGAGCAAGGAATATTCGAGATCGTCGCGGCGACGCATGCCGGCATGACCACCGACGAGTTTGACCGCGCCGTCCTCGATTGGACCAGAACGGCAAGGCATCCCCGCTTCCGTCGCGCCTACACCGAACTTGTTTTCCAGCCGATGCTGGAACTGCTCGAGCTCCTGCGCCAGAACGATTTCAAGATCTTCGTGGTCTCGGGTGGCGGTATCGATTTCATGCGTCCCTGGATGGAAGCGGTCTATGGCGTCCCGCCGGAGAGGATCGTCGGCTCATCGGGCATGACCAGATACGTCGTCGGAGCGGACGGCAAGCCGGCCCTGATCAAGGACGCCAAGGTCGATTTCGTCGATGACGGTCCCGGCAAACCTGTCGGTATCAACAAATTCATTGGCCGCAGACCTATCTTTGCGTTCGGTAATTCCGACGGCGATCTGCAGATGTTGCAATGGACCGCGGCTGGAAGCGGCCCGCGATTTATGGGGATCGTGCATCACACCGACGCCGATCGTGAATATGCCTACGATCGCGTCTCTTCGGTCGGAAAGTTGGACAAGGCGTTGGACGAAGCTGTGAACGGCCATTGGGTCGTCGTTGACATGAAGCAGGACTGGAAAGCGGTCTTTCCTTCCTGAAAGGCACGGGCCTCATCGGGAATTCAATGCACGGGATCTGAATACGTCGGGGTAGAGAACAATGAACGGAAAACCGTTTCGTGGCGCAATGGCTGGCATTGTCTTGTTTGCCGGAGGAGCGGGCCATGTCGCAGCTGCCTCCATGGAGGCGTTGCAAGGCGCATGGACGATGAACGGGACGGGATGTGAGGACAATTTCGAGAAGCGGGGCAAAGGTTTTGAGTACAAGGACCGGAGTTCTTCGCTGACGACGGGAATCATCGTCTCCGGCAGCAGGGTCCTCGGACCCAACTCCAGTTGCAAGGCGGAGAAAATCTCACAGAATGGCGATCGCTTTTCGGTACTGCTGAGCTGCTCGGATGCGGTTCTGTTCAGCAGTTTCTCAGCATCCTTCCGTGTCATCGACAAGACCCATTTCGAGCGTTTCGACCCTCAATTTCCAGAGATTTCCGTCATCTATTACAAATGCGAATTTTGAAGTGACCGTGCGCGGCCCTGGCCAACAGGCTTCCGCGCTGTTTTCGGCGGCGCCCTGTTGTTTGGATCCGGTATCGCTCACGGCAGCCTGTTTGACGGACGTGCCGCCTTCCCGATCGCGTGGTCCGGTCATCATGTTCGTCGCGGCGATCGGTGCTTCTTGCGCGGCCTCCAGCCCGTGAGCGATCCTGGAAGCGGTCGCTCGTTCTCCGGCCCATTTCGATCATTCACGATATTCATTGGGCGATTTAGCCGCCATTACTACTGGTGATGAGGAAGACGACAAGGATTATAGCGCCACCCGTCGACCCCATGGAATCCTCTCAAAGAAAGCGCGACGGAACGAGCGCACGAAAACAAGAGGGGAGGGCATCGCGGGACTGCCGCCCCAATGGCATGACATGCCAGGGCAACACCTTGGCTGGACCATCAAGCCGTCGGCACACGAAATCTGCGTCGTCGGCCTATAACGCCATCAAGAGCTTCGATCCTTGAAGCGGTTCCAGAGATGCATGCTGTTGGCGACCTGCACGGCGACCGGATGGAACGGAACCGGTTTCATGTTGGTGACCGGCAAAGGCATCTGCTCGTCCCGGCGCCGGCCCGCTGCCCAGCGGCCGATTTCCTGGCCAAGCGACATTGCCAGTGCCACGCCGCGGCCGGAATAGACGCCGCCAAACACGAGGCCGGGCGCCAGGCGATAGAGGCGAGGCCTGCGATCAGGCACCACGGCAAAGGTGCCATGCCAGTATTCCACGATCGCCGGTTCGCCGCCGAATGCCCGAAAAGCCTTGCCCAGCATGTTCGAGACCTTGGCGCGGCCGCGATCGGCCTCGTCGAACCAGAATGTATGCGTGCCGCCGCTCACCAGCCGGCCGTCGACGTCGTAGTGGAAATAGCGGATGTCGTTGCGCATGTCGGACACTGCGGGGTTGCCGACAAGGATCTTGGTGCGCAGGCCTTCCGGCAGCGGGTTTGTCGCGGCCTGGAAGACCTTGAACGGCATCAGTGTCTTCTTCAGCCCAGGCCAGAGGTCGCCGGTAAGCGCATTCGTGGCAAGCACCACTTCCGGCGCCGTGACGCTTCCCGTCGCGGTGAAGACGCGCCAGCCGCCGTCCACCTTCTCGATGCGGGACGCCGGGGCGTTCTCGAAGATGGTCACGCCTTCGCGCTCAAGGGCGCCGGCAAGGCCAATGGTCATGGCGAACGGATTGATGTGACCGGAATTGTGCACCATCCAGCCACCGAGATAGGGGCTGCCGATGCGCGCGGTGGCTTCGGCCCGGTCAAGCCAGGAGACATTGGCGCCGAAGGCTTTCCACTCCTCGTGGAACTGGCGCGCGCGGGCAAGCGTGGCCTCGGTGTGCGCGGGCTGGATCCAGCCTTCCTGAACCTGGTGGGCGTCGATGTTGAAGCGCTGCATCAGGCCGAAGGCGACGCCGGCCGCATCCGCAACCATGCGATTGTAGCGCTCGCCGATCGTCTTGCCGTAGACCGCCTCGAACTCCGCCGGCGAGGCCTTGGAATGGTGGGAGATGACAAGGCCGTTGTTGCGGCCCGACGCCGCCGATCCGATCTCGTTGCTCTCGAGCAGGATGACGTTGACGCCGCTGTCGCGCGCGCCGAGTGCCGCGGCCATGCCGGTGAAGCCACCGCCGACCACCAGCACGTCCGTCCTCAGGTCGCCTTGCAGCGCCGGTGCGGCCGGGCGCCTGTTCGCGGTCTTGCGCCACAGATGCGGCGTCTTCCAGTCGACCTCAAACATGAAGGACGTCCTCGCTGGCGCCGCCGAGATAGTGTTCCCTCAGGGCCGAATGCGCGGCCATTTCCTGCGCCGGGCCATGCAGCTTCACCTTGCCGGTGTTGAGCAGGTAGGCGTAGTCGCCGCATTCGAGCGCCAGCTGAACGTTCTGCTCGACGAGCAGGATCGAAATGCCGTTGCGCGACAGGTCGAGGATGATGCGGAATATCTGGTGGACGATCTTCGGGGCGAGACCGAGAGACGGTTCGTCCAGCATCAGAAGCTTCGGCTCGGCCATCAGCGCGCGCCCGATCGCCAGCATCTGCTGCTGGCCGCCGGACATGCGGCTGGCCATGCCGTTGCGCCGTTCCTTGAGCACCGGAAACAGCTCGAACACCTCGGCGCGCAACGCTTCGAAACTCTTTCCGCCGCGACCGATATGGGCCGCGACCATGTTTTCCTCCACCGTCAGGCGCTGGAAGATCTGGCGGCCTTCCGGGCAGTGGGTGATGCCGAGACGCACGACCTGTTCGGGGCGCATCCCGGTGATGTCGCGGCCCTCGAAGGCGATGCTGCCGGCGGTGGGCCGCGCAACGCCGGAGATTGAGTTGAGCAGCGTCGTCTTGCCGGCGCCGTTGGGACCCAGGATGACGACGATCTCATGCGGATCGACGTCAATGCTGATGTCCTCAAGAACGCCGACGCGCCCGTATCCCGAGCTGAGCCCGGCGATCCTGAGCAGCGGCTCGGATGTCGTCGATGTCATTGGCGGTTCCCAGATAGGCGAGTTGGACGTCGGTGCTTGCCTGCACCTCGGTGGGCGTGCCCCGGAAGAGCAGTTTTCCGTGATGCATGACGATGATGCTGTCGCAGAGCGTCATGACGAGATCCATGTCGTGCTCGACGACGATCATGATGCGGTCGGGCGAACGCAACGCGGTGAGTTTTGCCGTCAGCTCCGCCGTCTCATGGTGGTTCAATCCGGCGGCGGGCTCGTCGAGCAGCAGGACGCGCGGATTGGCGACCAGCGCGCGGGCGATCTCCAGCATGCGTTGTCGGCCATAGGGCAGGCCCCCGGCATCGACGTCGGCATAGGACTGAAGGTCAAAAAACCGCAGGATTTCCATGCATTTTTCACGCCGGCGCCGGCGCTGGGCGTTGGCATAGGGTGGCCAGATCACTTCCCTCCAGGCGGCCGCAACCTCGGCGGGATAGAAACAGACCTCGAGGTTTTCGATGGCCGTCATCTGGTCGAAGAGGCGGATGTTCTGATAGGTGCGGGCAATTCCCGAATTGGCGATCTGGTATTTCTTGAGCTTGTCGAGACGCTTGCCGTCGAGCGTGATCGAGCCGGAGGACACCGTGTAGGAACCCGCCGTCATGTTGATCAGCGTCGACTTACCGGCGCCGTTCGGTCCGATGACGCCGTGGATCATGCCGGGGGCGAAGGCGGTCGACACGTCGTCGATGGCGACGACCTCGCCATACACCTTGCGAAGGCTCTGAAAGACCAGTGTCATTTTCCGAAAAGCCCCCGGATCAGTTTCTCCGGCCCGAAGCTGCGCGGCACGATGCCGGCCGGGCGCGCGATGATCAGCGAGATCATCAAAAGACCGAGGAAGAGGATGCGCCATTCGGCGAATTCGCGCAGCAGCTCCGGCAGCAGGATCAGGATTGCCGCGCCGGCGACGATGCCGAAGATGTTGCCGATGCCGCCGACCACGATCATCAGCACGATCAGCACCGATTCCTGCAGCGTGAAGCTTTCCGGGCTGACGAAACGCTGCGATGCGGCGAAGATCGCGCCGGCGATGGAGCCGATCGTGGCCGAGGTGGCGAAAGCGGCAAGCTTGGCATTGGTGGTGTTGATGCCGATGCCGCGCGCGGCGTCCTGGTCCTCGCGGATCGCCGCCCACGCCTTGCCGAGGATGGAGCGTTCGAGCCGCCAGACCACGGTGCCGACGATGAGCACGGTGATCAGCAGCAGCCAGAAGAAATCGATCGGCCGGGCGATCTGAATGCCGAGGATCGAGGCCTTGTCGAGGCGGGCAATGCCTTGCGGCCCTCCGGTCAGCCAGTCGAGATTGTTGATGATGATGCGGATGATCTCGCCGAAGCCAAGCGTGACGATGGCCAGATAGTCGCCGCGCAATCGCAACACCGGAATGCCGAGCAATATGCCGGTGATCGCGCCAAGGCAGGCGGCGACGAGCAGGATGAGCAGGAACGGCATATGCAGGCCGAGCTGGGGGCTTGCCAGCAGCCCGTAGCTGTAGGCACCGACCGCGTAGAAGGCGACGAAGCCGAGATCCAGCAGTCCCGTATAGCCGATCACGATGTTCAGGCCGATGCCGAGCAGGATGTAGATCAGCAGGCTGTTGAGGACACGCACATGGTAGTTGGGCAGGAAGGGCGTGGCCACGATCAGCGCGATCGCAATGGCTAGGACGAGCCAGGAGATGGTCCGGTTCGCACGCGGCCGGGCCGTGGCCAGGGTGTCGACGGCGGCCATCAGAATTCCCTCTTGTACACGATGCTTTCCTCGGAGACGGCCTCGCCGAGTATGCCGGCGGGACGGACCAGGAGCACGAGTATGAGGATCGCAAAGGCGAGAACGTCGCGATACTCGGTGCCTAGCACGCCGTTTGTGACAATGGGCAGCAGCGCGGTTCCCCACACTTCGATGAAAGCCAGGATGAAGGCGCCGAGCATGGCGCCGGGGATCGAGCCGATGCCGCCCAGGATGGCCGCGGTGAAGGCCTTCAGCCCGATGACGGCGCCCATGCTGGGCGACATGATGCCATAATAGCTGGAATAGAGGATGCCGCCGGCAGCACCCAGCAGCGGCCCGACGAAGAACACCATCGAGATGGCGCCGTTGACGTTGATGCCCAGCAGCTGCGCGGTCGGGCGGCTTTCCGACACGGCGCGCACGATGATGCCGATACGGCTCCGGTTGACCAGGACATGCAGGCCGAACATCAGCACGAAGGCGGCGATCAGGATGCCGATTTGCATCAAGGTGATGGTGCCGCCCATCACCTGATAGCGGACGACGGGGAAGAAGCTGGGAAAGGCGACCGGCTGTGGGCCGGCCAGGATCTGCACCCCGGTGACGAGCGACAATGAAACGCCGAGCGAGGACAGCATCGGCGCGAGCCGGGTGGAGCTCCTCAGCGGTTTGTAGGCGACCCTTTCGATGCCGACGCCGATGAGGCCGACGAGGAAGATCGCCACGAGAAAGGCCGCGGTCAGCGCCAGCGCGCCCGACATCCCGACATCGCCGACCAGCAGGCTGAGCGCCAGAAAGGCGACATAGGCGCCGAGCATGAACATCTCGCCATGGGCGAAGTTGATCATGCGCAACACGCCGTAGACCATGGTGTAGCCGAGCGCGATCAGGGCGTAGATCGAGCCGATGGTCAGGGCATTTACCGTTTGTTGGATAAGGTTTCCCAGCATGGGCCGGCGTCCTGTGCCTGCAACCCCATGGACCGGTCGAACCGGGAAGGGGAATGGTCGACGAGGCCGCCCGTACTTGCGGCAGGCACGCCCGTCAACAGGTGAGGGAGCCGCTTCGCACGTCGCGATGCGGCTCCGGCGGTCTGGCTGCTACTTCGAACCGACGAGCTTGAAGCCCGTTCCCTCCACCTTGTAGAGGTAGGATGGGGCGACTTTGAGTTCACCGGTGTCGTCGAATTCCAGTTCGCCGACGACCGTCTTCGCCTTGACCGCATGCAATGCCGCGTTGAGGTCCTCACGCGTCAGGCCTTTGGTCGTCTTCAGCACCTGTTCCAGGATCTGGCCCTGCACATAGCCGTAGATCGAATACGGGCCGGCTTCCTCGCCATACTTCGCCTTGTAGAGCTTGGCGAAATCGGCGATCTCGGGGGAGGCATCCATCGGCGGCACCTGGATCGCGACAAGCGTGCCCTGGATATTGGCTTCGCCGGCCTGCTTGATGAGGTCCGGCGTGTAGCCGCCGTCCGGCACCATCAGCGCGGCGGCGATGCCTTGCTCGTGCATCTGCTTGGCAAACAGCGCAAGCTGCGGCATGACGGCGCCGAGATAGATCGCATCGGGCTTCTTGGACTTGATCTGGGCCAGCACGGCGGTGAAGTCCACGTCGGACGGCGCCACGGCAATGGTATCGAGGACCTTGCCGCCGCCGGCTTCGAAGTTCTTGGCGAAGATTTCGGAAATGCCCTGACCGAAGACCTGCTTGTCGTTGACGATCACGGCAGTCTTGGCGCCGAGCTTGCCCAGCGCATATTCGGCCGGCAGCAATGCCCCGGCCAGATCGTTGGCCACCGGGCGCACCATGAACTTGTAGCCCTGCTTGGTGAGAGACGGATTGGAGCCGAAGGTCATGGTCGGCAGCGTGCAGTCTTCATAGATAGGCAGCGTCGACTGGGCGACGCCGGAATTGAAGTTCACCAGGCCAAGCACGACCTTGTCATTGTCGCAGAATTTCTGGGCCACGAGCGTTCCCTCGCGCGGGTCGGCCTTGTCGTCCTGCTGGTCATAGGCAATGGTGACGCCATTGACGCCGCCATCGGCGTTCAGCTTGTCGACGTAGAGCTTGAAGCCATTGTGCCAGGTGCTGCCGAAATAGGCCTGCGCGCCCGAGAGCGGCGCGGACATTCCGACGGTGATCTGCTCGGCCATGGCCGGCGCCGCAAAAAGCGAGGCGCCGAGAAGAAGTGTGGCGATAGATTTTTTCATCATGGTTCCCCTTAGCTGCTGACTACGACAGGGGAGGCCGTTCCGGTCTTCTTCCCCGTGTAAGCCCATCGAAGCAGACAAAGAGAGCGCCGTCAAGAAAGTGTCGACACTATTGCGTTCAATTTTGTGCTCAGATATCGATTATGCGTCGCGAGCCCTTCGGCGACGCTTCAACTCGGCGCCATTGTCGGGCGCGAAAACCTTGAGCAGGGCGTCCTTGAGCGCCTGCTGCGTGGCGGAGACGGTCATTTCGATATGTTCGCGCAACAGTTTCGCGCCATTCTCGGCATCGCGCTTGACGGCGGCTTCGACGATGGCCGAATGGGAGGTGATCTGTGCCTTGTCATGCGAGGGGTGTTCGATCTGGATGCGCCGGATGAAGCGGATGCGGGCATTGATGGAGCTGAGCTGCCCGACGAGTTCGGGATTTCCGGACAGTTCGGCGATGAGCAGATGAAAGCCTTCGTCCTCGGCCAGGATGATATCCGGCGGCTGGTTCGGGTAGACATCGACGATTGCTTCCCAATACTGCCGCAAACGGTCGATCTCGCTGTCGTCAGCGCGCTCGCACATCAACTTGAAGGCGGCGGATTCGATGATGGAGCGCAGCTCGTAGAGATCGAGCAGGCCCTCGGTGCTGAGGCTCCGGACGAAGAAGCCGCGATTGGGCGTGAGCGAAACGAAGCCCTCGGAGGCAAGCCGGTTCAGCGCCTCGCGGATCGGCGTGCGCGACACGCCGAGGCTGCGCGAAAGCTGGACCTCGTTGATGCGTTCGCCAGGCTTCAGCTTGAACTCGACCAGAAGCTTGCGGATGGTGAGATAAGCGCGTTCGCTGCTGTCGGCGCTGCGGCGCGTCTCGGCCTCGTTGGCAACGGACGAGTCGCTATCGGCGCCAGTCTCGGCTCGTTCGGTCATGAAGGTTCCAATCCGGTTTGTCTGCAGGCTGTGTCGACACTTTATGGTGCATCTTTCTTTCCCAACTTCACAGGAATGGCAAGCCACAGGTTGCAGGCTTGGGAGACAAGGCTCGGGAGACAAGCATGATCATCGGTGTTCTTGGCGTCGGGCATCTGGCGACATCCATGCTGGCCGGGTTCCTGCGTTCCGGGCTTGACCCCGCGGCAGTCATCCTGTCGCCGCGCGGCAAGGCCGCGGCACTTGCCGCCCGCCACGGCTTTCAATTGGCGGTGGACAATCGCGATCTCGTCGAACGGTCCGATGTCGTCATTCTGTCCGTGCGGCCCAGCCATGCGCCGGATGCGGTTCAAGGCTTGCCGTGGCGCGAAGGCCAGGTGGTGGTTTCGGTCTGCGCCGGGGTTCCGCTGTCACGGCTCGATGTCGCGCCCGCGCGCGCTGTGCGCGCCATGCCGTTCACCGCTTCGGAGATTGCCTCCAGTCCGACGGCCTACTTCCCCGATATCGAGCAGGCGCGGGCGGTTCTTGACCGGCTCGGCCCCTCGATCGCCCTTGCCAGCGAAACGGACTTCGAGGTGGCGACGGTCAGCGCCGCCGTGTACGGCTGGGCGCAGGATCTGATCCGCAACACGGCCGATTGGTCAAGCGCCAGAGGTCTCGACCCGGCAATCGCACGCCGGCTGGCGGCAATGACCTTCGTGGCGGCCGGGCGGCTGATTGCGGAGAAGAGCGAGCCGATGGATCAGATGCTCGAAGAGCTGGTGACGCCGGGCGGCATCACCGAGCGGGGGCTGCAGGTTCTTTCGGCGCGCGGCGTGCCAGCGGCCTGGGAGGAAGCCTGCGCGGCCGTGCTCGACAAATTGACCCGACCTGGCTGATGCGCGGCCTCTTTGCTGCGCGGTCACCGCTGCGGGGCTGGTGGATAAATGTGGCCGCCGCTGGCCTGTTCGCTCGGCGTGACGGTCAGTTCGGCAATGTCGACATGGTCCGGCATCCGCAGCGCTGAGACAAGCACGGCCGCGATATCGGCCGGGCCCAGCGGCCGCTGCTCGCTGTACATGCGCTTGCGCAGGCCCTCGCGGTCGCCGTCGAAGGCCTTCAGGTAGAAATCCGTTTCCACACGGCCGGGCGCGATCTCGGTCAGCCGCACGCCGGTGCCGGCGAGATCGAAGCGCAGGATGCGGCCAGCCTGGGAGAGGCCGGCCTTGGCCGCGCCATAGGTCGTCGTGCCGGGAAACACGGCGCCGGCCGCCGTGCTTGTCAGGTTGAAGATGTGGCCACGCTTGCGCGCGATCATGCCAGGCAGCAACAGGCGGATGAGCTGCAACGGCGCGGTGAGGTTCAGCGCCACAACCTCGGCCGTCTCCTCGGCACTCTGCTCCTGAAGGGGACGCACCGTGGCCAGACCGCCGGCATTGTTCACCAGCACGTCGATTTCCGCCGAACCGAGTGCCGAGGCGATCGCCTGATGGTCGCGCACATCGGCGACAAGCGGCTTGACGCGGGGCCCGAGCCGTTGCTGCAAGACCCGCAGCGCGTCATCGCTGCGCGCCAGCGCATGGACGGTCAATCCTTCGGCCACCAGGCTCTCGACGATCGCTGCGCCGATGCCCTTCGAGGCGCCGGTGACAAGGGCAGTACGGTAATCCATGGTTGCTCTCCAAAGCCGCTATGATCAAAGCGCGCCGCGTTCGGTAACCGTTTTCAAAATGTCGACGAGGCCGGCCTCGCGTGCCGCCTTCAGTTCGCGCTGGCTGCGCTCTCCCACGGCTGCATCCGTCGAAGCCGTGATCGCGCGGATCGTCTCGCCGTCGAGCTTGGCATCGAGCAGCGTGTCCCAGATCGCCTGATAGGTCGGGCCATATTTGTGCAGGAAATCCTCGATGCCATCGGCGTTGAGGCTGTTGGAAATGAACGAGCCCTGCAGCGTCCATTTCGGTCCCGGCCCGTACATGAAGGCTCGATCCACGTCCTCGACGGAGGCGACGCCGTCGCGCACCAGCGCGATCGCCTCGCGCCACATGGCGCCCATCAGGCGCAGGGCGATATGACCGGTCACTTCCCGGTTGAGCGTCACCGGCTTCTTGCCGATCGCCTCATAGAGGGCGCGCGCCCGGGCGATTGCCTGTGGATCGGTCGCCTTGCCGCCGACGATCTCGACCAGCGGCATCAGATGCGCCGGGTTGAAGGGATGGCCGAGCACGATGCGGCCGGGCAGGCGGCACTCGGCCTGCATGTCGGACACCAGCAGCGCCGAGGAGGAGGAGGCGATGATAGCCTCGTCACCGACATGGTCTTCGATTTCGGCGAGCAGCCGGCGCTTGAGGGCCAGGTTTTCCGGGCCATTCTCCTGCACGAAGCCGACGCCTTCGAGCGTCTCGGCGAGCGTCGGGAAAAGACGGAGCGTACCGGGCGCCGGCGAGGGGCCCTTCAATGCGTCGAGGTCGGCCATGAGGGTGGGCAACACCTCGCTGAATGCCGTCTCGCGCCGGTCGGTGGGATCGAACACGCGAACCGCATGGCCGGCATGGGCAAAGCAAGCCGCCCAGCGCTGACCGATCACGCCGAAGCCAACAATGCCGATAGTCAGCTTTTCCATCAGCCGGCCTTTCTGCCATCAAGCGCGACGCGAAAAGCCTCGTTGAGGTCGTTCCATGGAATCAGGAGATCTAGCCAGGCGCCGATCCGGCCAGCGACCAGGATTGCCTCGTCGATCAGGGCATCGAAGGGATGGCCGTCGCCCATCGCCGCCTCGAGCCGAAAAAGCAGAGCCGGCGTTTCTTCCATGTGGCAGAAGTCGCGCAGGCGCGTGCCGGTCTTGTTGAGCGCGAGCGCGGCCGTCTGCCGCCGCACGGCCTCGTCCCTGCCGCGTGCCGCGCGGATCCACCACAGCAGCTCGTGCAGCACCCGCGCTTCCGACTCCGCCGTGAAGACGGGACCGGCCGGGTGCATGATCGCGCGGGACGCGGTGACATTGCCGATATCGGCGGGACAAGCCGCCCACAACGCCTTGCGCGCGGCGATGATATCCTGCGGGAGCGGCGGCGGCGCCGACGGCTCGGCTGCGCCGCCATCCGATTGGACCAGCGTGCCTTCCAGAATGCGTCGGCCCTGATCCCGCTTCAGTGTCGCGGCGAGCTCGGCAATACCTTCCACCGGTGCGTCAAGATGGCCGAGAACGGTGATCTCGGCATTCTCCGCCTGAAGCGGCGCGAAGGTGATTTCGAGGAACTGCCGTACCGGCCAGTAGATGAAGGCGCCGGCGCTCGCGGCGAGCACATGCGTGGCGCCCTCGACATCCTCCACGAAGGGCGCATGCCAGTAGATATGGCTGCCGGCGATCTTGGGCGTATGGAGTTGCAGGCGCATTGGCAGCGCCGACAGCAAGGCACGGCGGGTGCGGTCGGCATTGCCACTGAGGCGCAGCGGCCAGCTTTGCCCCTCGGCCGAGAAAATCAGGTCCATCTTATTTTCCCGGATTGAAGAACGAAACGGGCTTGAGGATCTGGTTGCGCATATCGAGCAGATAGTCGGTCTCGATCACCTTGCGCCGGTAGGCCTGCCATTCCGGGTCGGCCTCCATGCGGTCGCGCCGCTCTTCCCGGTCGGCGAGGCTGTCATATTTCCACAGATGCACGGTGCGCGAGAGGTCGCCGATATGCGTCTGGAAGAAGCCGAAGGGCTCGCCCAGATAATGCCGCTGCATCGGCAGGCCGACCTCCTCGTAGAGGGTGAGGAAATGCGACAGCTTGTTCGGGCGGGCGGTGTAAACGCGGTGGTCGAAGATCATTTTTGGCACTCCTTCTGGCATCTGCTCCGGCGCCCCGGCGCCGGTCAAAATGGTCTGTCTGCCTTCCGTGGCCGACGGCTCAGCCGGCGCTTCGCACCGTCTCGGTTATCAGCCGTGCCGTGAGCGCCGGCGCCTCGATCTGCGCGACATGGCCGATGCCATCGAGAAGATGGACGGCGGCAAAGCCTGGCGCGCGCGCCGCATGGGCGGCCGGGATGATGCGGTCGAGCCTGCCCCAGATGAGCCGCGTCGGGACGGCGAGTTCCGCGAGCGCGCCGCCAAGATCGAAGCCTTGCGTGCCGTCGGGGAACAGGCTTTCTGCCATCGCTGCGAGCGTGTCGCGATTGCCGGTCTTTTCGATCTGCCGCAGCGCGGCCTGCGCGTAGCCGCCCGGCAAGGCCGAGGGGGCGCCGACCATGACCGCCAGCCACCGATCCAGCGCCTGGACGGTTGTTGCGCGGGCGAGCCCGGCAAGGAAGCCCGCATTGATCTCGGGGCCGAGCCCGCCGGGAGCGAGAAGCGTGACAGAGCGGACCGCAAGGCGGCCAAGCCGGGTGAGCGCGAGAGCCGCCGCGCCGCCGAGCGAATGGCCGACGAGATGGGCATTGCCCACGCCCATTTCCTCCAGCCGATCGGAAAGGAGGAAAGCGATCTCTTCGATGCTGCCCGCCGTCGTGGAGGCTTCACCGCCGTGGCCGGGCAGATCGAGGCTGATTGTCTCGATCCCCGATCCGAGCAGCGGAACGACCTGCTGCCACACGGAGCGATCCGCCCCGAAGCCATGGATGAAAACCACAGGCATGGCTTGTCTGGCCACCATCGGCGCGGCAACAGACGATGTCCGACCCGGGGCCGGCGTCCGTTGGACCGCGGCATCCTGTTGGTTCGTGCGAGCGGCAAGGGTGGCATCGATGTCGCGCTTCTTGATGCGTCCGCGCGGCCCGCTTCCCGAAATGGCGGCAAGGTCGAGCCCGGCCGCGGCGGCAAGCCGCCTTGCTAGCGGGCTGGCGATCGGGCGGCTGCCGGGCTGCCGGATGGAGGCAGAGGCTTCGTCAGCCACAAGCTCGCGCGGATTGGCTGCCGTGGCGGCTGCTGCCGCCGGCCCGGGCGAGGCTGGCTGGCCAGCCATCGGCTTCTCGTCCGCGATCGTGCCGAGCACGGCGCCCACCGGTGCTTCCAGTCCTTCGGCGAAGAAGATGTCAGCCAGCCAGCCGTCGCGGTCGGCTTCGATTTCGGTCGCGGCCTTGGCCGTCTCGACGGTGACGACCAGATCGCCGGCCTTGACCGGATCGCCTGGCTTCACCGCCCAGGCGATCACGAGCACGGCTTCCATATATTCGCCGCCGGCGCTGTCGATCGTGATCGGATGGGTTGTCATCGCCGCCTCCGTCACTTCAGCGTCTTCAGCGCGGCGGTGCGGATCTTTTCGGCATTCGGCAGCATCGCCGTTTCCAGCGGTTCGGAGTAGGGGATCGGCATGTCCGGCAGGGTGACGCGTGCGACCGGTGCATCAAGCTCGTCAAAGGCGTGGTCCATGATCGTTGCCGAAAGCTCGGCGGCATAGCCGCAGAAGCGCCAGCCTTCGTTGACCACCACGGCATGGTGCGTTTTCGAGATGGAGGCGACGATGGCGTCGACATCGAGCGGGCGCAGCGATCGCAGGTCGACGATTTCGGCCGAAACGCCGTCAGCGGCCAAGAGGTCGGCGGCCTTCAACGCCTCGACCACCATCTTGGAGGTGGCGAAGATCGAAATGTCGCTGCCCTCGCGCATGGTCGCGGCCTTGCCGAGCGGCACAGTCACATCGCCGTCCGGCACCTCGCCGCGAATGTTGTAGAGCAGCTTGTGCTCGAGGAAGACCACCGGCTGGTCGTCGCGGATCGCGGCCTTCAGCATGCCCTTGGCGTCGGCAGGCGTCGACGGGGCAACGACCTTGATGCCGGGTATGTGGGCAAGCATGGAATCGAGCGCCTTGGAGTGCTGCGCGCCGGCACCGGCGCCGCCGCCGCCCTGCGTGCGCAGCACGAAAGGCATCTTCACCTGGCCGTTCCAGATGTAGTTGTAGATCGAGGCCTGGTTGACCAGCGCATCGAGCGTCAGCGGTATGAAGTCCGCATACATGATTTCCAGCACCGGACGGGTGCCGGTCATGGCCGCGGTCACCGCCATGGCGGTCATCGCTTGTTCGGAGATCGGGGTGTCGCGCACGCGCGTCTCGCCGAACTCCTCCATCAACCCTTTCGTCACCTTGAAGACGCCGCCATAGCGGCCGATGTCCTCGCCGAAGAGGAAGACGGAAGGATCGGCCTGCATCTCTTCGCGCAGCGCCGCGTTGAGCGCCTCGGCGTACCGCATCATGGCCATGTCAGTGCGCTCCGCTGTAGGGATTGCAGGCTTCGTCGACGGAAAATTCCGGCAGGGGATCCGACAGCGCGGTCTCGAAGGCCTCGGCCACCTCGGCCTTGGCCGCCGCCTCCATGTCGGCGAGCTTGGTCTCGCCGACATCGCCAAGAAGTGCCTTGCGCGAAACCAGCAGCGGGTCGCGTGCCTTCCAGGCGGCGATGTCCTGCGGCTTCTGGTAGCCGCCCATGTCGGAGGTGGAAAAGCCTTCGATGCGATAGGTCTTGCATTCGACCATGCCGGGGCCTTCGCCGCGCCGGGCGCGCTCGGTCATGGCAGACACGGCGCGGTAGACGGCGACAGCATCGTTGCCGTCGACGATCTCGGCCGGCATCGCGTAGCCGGCGGCGCGGATCGACAGATCCTCGACCGGCGATTGAACGTCGGACGGGACGGTCAGGCCGAACTGGTTGTGCTCGAGCACGAAGACGACAGGCAGCTTCCACAGCCCGGCCATGTTCATCGCCTCGTGGCAGATGCCGGTCTGGGCGGCGCCGTCGCCGAAGATGCACATGGCGACGTTGCCGGTGCCGAGGATCTGCATTGAAAGCGCCATGCCGGTTGCCGCCGGGATGCCCGCGCCGACAATGGCATTGCCGCCGATGACGCCCTTCTCGGCATCAGCGATCAGCATGTGGCCGGCGCGTCCACCGCAGGCGCCGGTGGCGCGGCCGAGGATTTCGGCGACCACGGGGCGCATGGCCATGCCCTTGCCGATATAGACCGCGTGGCCGCGATGGGTGGTGGCGACCTTGTCACCCGCCTCCAGCACCGCCGTTGCCGCGACACCGACGGCTTCCTGGCCGTCGCAGCGATGGATGGGACCGCGCGTGCGGCCTTCCTTGTGGAGCGCGCCAAGGCTCTCTTCCAGATGCCGCACCAGCAGCATGCGGCGATAGATTTCCAGGTGCTGTTCGACGGAAGGAGTGTTTTTCACTGATATCTCCGATCTCGTGTCGAAATTAAATACAAAAGTGTCGACACTTTGCAAGGGGTTCTGCAAGATGGAGACGAAACAATCTGGAAAACAGGATCAACAATGCGTTTGAAGGACAAGATGGCGATCGTGACAGGCGCGGGGGCCGGCATCGGCGCGGCCGTGGCGGAACTGTTCGCGCAGCAGGGCGCGCGTGTCCTGGTCGTTGACCGGGACGGCGCCAAAGCACGGGAGGTTGCGCATAGAACGGGTCAGCTGGCGATGGAGGCCGATGTCTCGGACGAGAGTTCCGTCATGGCGATGGTGGCGCGCGCGCGGGAGGCGTTCGGGCGCATAGACGTGCTCGTCAACAATGCCGGCTACGGCATACGCGGCTCCGTCGTCACCACCGCGGCGCAAGACTGGGACGCGCTGATGGCCGTCAACCTCAAGGGCGTTTTCCTCTGCTCCAAATATGCCGTTCCGGTCATGGCCGAGGGCGGCGGCGGCGCGATCGTGAACACCGCCTCCAACGTCGCCCATGTCGGGATTGCCGATCGCGCGGCCTATGTCGCGTCGAAGGGCGGCGTCGCGGCGCTGACACGCGCCATGGCGCTCGACCACGCGGCGGAGAAGATTCGCGTCAATGCCGTGGCGCCCGGCACCACCTGGTCGAGCTATTTCGACAAGATTCTCGAAACCCATTCCGACCCCCAGGGCTTCGTCACGGCGTTGAATGCACGCGCGCCGATGAACCGCGTTGCCCAGCCGGTCGAGATTGCGCAGGCGATCCTGTGGCTTGCCAGCGACGAATCCTCCTTTGCGACCGGCTCGATCCTGACAGTCGACGGCGGCATGACGGCCTGGTGAGATTAGCGCCCGTCCGGACCATGGCGGGCGTCACCGACCGTTCGGAATGGAGCGCAGGGCGACGAGCATCGCATCGAGATCGGCGCATGGCACGCAGCCGAGCTTTGCGATGTCCTCGGTCACATCCACCGGCAGGCCGGAATTGGAGTCCTTCGGGACTTCGTTCAGCCGTCCGCCGATAAGCACCGGCAGGACAAGTCCGCGCGCCGACATCGCCGCTTTCACCGCCTGCGCATAGCGAAGCGCCACGCCATTGTAGGTGCTGACGGCGATGGCATTGGCCCCGGTCTCAGCCGCGTGGGCGACAAGCGCTTCGGGATCAACGGCCACGCCGGCATCGGCAATGCCAACGCCCAGGCCAGCCAGCGCCTGCTCGACGAGATACTTGCCGTGCTCGTGCACATCGGTCGTCCCGATGCAGACGATCAGGGGTTCCCGGCTTGCCAACGGTGTCTGCGTCGAAACCCAGTCTGCCGCCTTGTGGTTGAGCTCGCGGGCCCATTCGGCATGGATCAGTGGCGTGCGTCCGCGCCCGCTTGCCGCGCCCGGGCCGAAAAGATCCTCCAGGCGCTTCGGTCCCAGGCGGCGGATGGCGAGCATCAGCGCGGCCGGGTCTTGGGTATCCACCCCCCGCTCGGCCAGCCCCTTCATGACGGTGTCGGCAAAACGGCGTCCGCCTTCGACCAGCACATCGGCCATTGCCTCCGCCTTGGTCCAATCGAAGACCGGGTCGTAGAAAGGGGCGTGCAACGTCAGCCGATGCGCGAAGGTCTGCGCGTCGATGATCTCGTCGACATCGGGAATGCGCTGGTTCTCGGTCACCGGCACGGGATTGATCGCATGGCCGGACGGCCACCGCCCGACCGCCAGTATGTCGGCCAGGAGATAGCTTGCCAGGCTGGCATAGTTGCCCGCCGGGGTCGACTGATAGGAGACGGTGTTGCCGAAGATCATGGTGCCCGGCGTGTCGTTGACCCGCACCAGCGCGGCATGGAAGGCGGTGCGCGACAGCGGATCGCTGAAATGGTGGCCATAGCAATGGGCGAGGCGCGCGCCGATCAGCTCCTCGACGATGTGCTTTTCGATCAGCACCATGCCCAGCGCGCAGGCCATGTCGATGAACAGCCCGGCAAATCCGTCGTCGAGATTGGAATGGACGAGGATCTCGGCATCCTGCGCTGCGATCAGGCCGAGCGCGGTGACGGTCGCCTCGGTGGTCGCCACATCGTCGTCCCAATAGGGCAGCCGGAAAGTGAAATACTGCCCCAGATTGCCGACCGCCGTCGCCCCGGCGGCGATGGCCGAGCGGGTGTTTTCCAGCGCACCCGGCAGGCCGAGCATGAAGTCGCCGAAATGGGCGGCGGCGGGTGCGGCATTGGTGATGCGGGCAAAATCCCCGGGACCGGTGAGCACGATGCCGGTGCCGCGCGCCGCCTTGGCGCGCATGGCTTGCGGATAGCCCATCGACCAGTCGAGGGTGATGCCGAAACGGTCGACCGTCACCCCAGCCTTGCGGCATTGCCCGTGCACCTCCGCGATCGCCGCGATGGTGCGGTCGACGCTTCTGAAGCCGATATGGGCGTGCTGCATGACGCGCTTCTCGGCCGCTGCCTTGCGCTTCCAGGCGGCCTCCGAAGGCATGCCGGTTTCGGTGAGGAAGAGGCAGCTGCCGAGCCGCCAGTCGCGCGCCATGGCGCGGCCTTCGGCGAGGAGGTCGGCGCCCGGCTTCAGGCGCGGATCGATGAGAGCGGCGGCGATTTCAGCGGTCATGATATTTGCTCTCGGCTCCGGCGATGAAACGGCGAAGGATGGCGGCAAAGCCCTCGGGATCGGCGAGAGGATGAAAATGCGCGCCGGGAACAGTTACATGGTCGGCACCCGGTATTGCCCTGGCGATAGCCTGCGAAAGGGCGGGCGGCGTCAGGATATCTCCAGCGGCCGCAATCACCTGCACCGGGGCGGCGATACGCGGCAGGTCGGCGAGGCGATCGTGGTCGAGCAGCATGCGCACACGCGCCGCGGCGACGGCGAGTGGCGCCAGCGTATGCGGGGCGCTTGCCGCCGCCGCGTCGAGTTGCCCGGCATGCGTCTCGAGGTAGGACGGTTCGTGGCACAGCACATGGCCAAGGCGCTGAAAGGTTTCGGCCATGCCGGCATCAAGCAGTTCGGCACGGGCGCCAAAGAGCGTGCGGAAGCGGACGTCGGCCCGCGCCCAGGAGCTGCTGATCGTATAGCTCAAGCCGATCTCGGCATGATCGAGCGCCAGCACCTGCGCGATGGCGCCACCGGTCGAATGCCCAACAATATGAGCGGGACCGCCCGTCTGTGCCAGCAGGCCGGCAATGTCGCTGGCGATCAGGGAAATGGAATAGAGGCTGTTCGGGCGATCGCTGCGACCCGCGCCGCGATGGTCGGTGACGATGATGCGATGGTGGGCCTCGAGCAGCCGAACGACGCCGGCCCAGAACCTCCCATCGCCGCCGAGCCCGGGGATGAGGATCAGGCGCGGGCCATGGCCGCCTGATGTCTCGTAGTGGATGCGGCAACCATCGGCGGCGGCGAAGAAGGGCATCAGCGATGGCCTTCCCGGTCGAGCAATTCGCGAAGGGCCGCGACGAGGCTGAGCGCGGTGAGCGCCGAAGTCTTGGGATTGTCGGGCGAGGGCGCGTTGACGAGATGGAAGGAGGCGGTGCCGGCGGCACTCTCGACTTCGATTTCGTGGGTGTTGCCGGCAGCCGCCGGATCGGCAACCACACGCACCGTCACCTTGTCGGCGCCCGCCGCCAGCGCTACGGCGAAAGCGGCATTGAGGTTTTTTGGATAGCGCCTTGCCGCCTCGGTTGGCGTGCCCTCGAAGAGAGTTACGGCGCCATTGTCGGTTGTACGGCCGGCGGAAGCCAGCTCCGCCGCCCAGGCGGCCGGCGGCTTGCGCGAGGTGTAGCGGACGCGCGCATCGGGAAGTACCGCTATCGCCTGCAAATAGTCGAGGCCTCCCAGGGCGCCCGACGGCAGGACCAGGCGCGCGTTTCCGATGCGCTCGGCATCAGTCAGTCGGGCGGCAAGCGCCGGATCGGACAGCGCGCCGACCGAAGCGATGATGGCCGGGATGCCGGCTTCAAGAAGCGCGGGCACGCAGGCGGCCACCGCTTGCTGGCTCGCCGCCTCCACCACCGCCGTGGGCCGTGCGTCGATCAATGCGTCAAGCCGCGTCACCGCGCTGACATGTGCCGGCAATGCCCGGCTGGCGCCTTCGCGCAACAGCGCCACCCAGCGAACCGCATCCGGCGGGAAGGCGCGGACGATCTCGTGCGCGATCGCACCGTAGCCGATGAGGCCAATCGTCAGCATCCTGGCCTGCTTCAGGAGGTCTGTTTCGTGGGATCGAACTTGTCGGCGAGATCAGCCCCGAACACCGTCTTGCGCTCGATCTCCAGCACGTTTTCCGGACGCGGAAAGTTGGACGGCACGCGCTCGCCTGGCTTGCGCGGTTTGCCGATCAGGCGGAAGAAGTCCTCCAGACCATTGGGCACGATCAGCCAGATCCAGCGCAGCCGCGTCTCGCCATCGTTGATGAACATGTGCCTGACATTTTTCGGCAGGAACACCACGCTGTCCGGGGTCAGCGGATATTCCTTGCCGTCGATGACGGCACGGCCATGGCCTTCGATGACATAGACCGTCTCCTCGTTTCGGTCATGCGTGTGCTCGCGCACATAGCCGCCGGGCGCGACCGATTGCGTGCCAAGTGCGAAGGGGTGCTCCATGCCGACGATATGCGGTGCCAACGCCACGTCGATATGGCCGTTTGCCGGTACCGGCTGCCAGTAGCTTTCGCGGGATTCGGATCCGGAAACATGGATGCCGGACGGAGCGGTTGGGAGGCGGGTATCGTCCATGGTTTCTGCCTGTCGAAAGAGCTGTGGGATCATGCCGGGGACGCTGGCAACCTCAGGGAAGCTACAATGCAAAAAGTGTCGACACAAGAGTAGACAGATCTAATTTCCTGTTCCTATAGTGACGCGGCTATGAAAAAGCAGGGGAACGCCAATGGACGAATTCGACGTTCTGGTCATCGGTTCGGGCTCGGCGGCCTGCTCAGCGGCCCTGAGGGCCGCCAAGGGCGGTCTCAAAGTGCTGGTCATCGAGAAGACCGAATGGCTGGGCGGTACATCGGCCATGTCCGGAGCCGGTGTATGGATACCGGCCAATCATGTCGCGGCCGAAGCCGGCATCGCCGACAGCCGCGAGGACGCGCTCGCCTATCTGCGCGCCGTCGCGCCCGAAGGGTGGGAGCGGAAGGAAGACGCGCTCTGGACTGCCTTCGCCCAGGCGGCACCGGATATGCTGCGCTTCCTCTCCGGCAACACGCCGCTCGACTTCCGCCTGATCAACGAACCCGACCCTTTTGCCGAGGCGCCGGGTGGCAAGCTCTACGGCCGCATGCTCTCGCCCAGGCCGGTCAGCCGCCGCATCCTGGGCAGGTTCGCATCCAGCCTGCGCCGATCCACCTTGCCGCACAGTTTCACCTACCAGGAGATCGTCGACCTGGATCTTTATCATCACCCGATCCGCGCGGGATTCAAACTCTGGCCGAAGCTTCTTTGGCGATGGCTGACCAATTCCGGGGGGCAAGGCACGGCACTGATGACCGGGCTGATCAGGGGCTGCCTTGATGCCGGCGTCACCTTCAGGCTGGGAACGCGCGCCGTTACCCTGCTGCAGGATCTGGACTCACGTATCACCGGCGCTGAGGTGGAAAACGAGGGCCAACGAAAGAAGATTGTCGCGCACCGAGGCGTCGTGATCGCCACCGGTGGGTTCGAATGGGACAACGAGATGCGCAAGCACCATTTCCCCGGTGCATTCGACCGGATCGGCAGTCCGCGCGGCAACGAGGGCGACGGCCAGAAGCTTGCGGCGTCCGTCGGTGCGCAACTGGACCGCATGGACCAGGCGAACGTCTATCCCTGCCTGCCGACACGCTACCAGGGACAGCCCCACGGTCTGCCGATGACCTTCCAGGCCGAGCCGCATTCGATCGTGGTCGACCGTCACGCAAAGCGCTTTGTCAGTGAAAACGCCTTCAATATCGGCGAGGCGATCGATGCGCGCGGGCCGGACGGCGCGCCCATCCATCTGCCCTGCTACCTCGTGGGCGACCATCGTTTCCCGCGGACGTCGTTGCCGTTCCGCTGGTACGCCTCCTATGAGCGGGACTGGGTGAAGAAGGCGGATACGATTGCCGGCCTTGCCGCAAAGCTCGGGCTGCCGCCGGCAGCGCTCGAGGAGACGATTGCCCGCTGGAATGGCTTCTGCGCCAAGGGGCACGATGCGGATTTCCAACGCGGCGAGAACGGTTGGGAGGCATACAAGGCGCATGGCCCGGAGAACCGTCTGAAGCCGATAGACAAGCCTCCCTATGTCGGCATGACGATCAATCGCTCTATTCTCGGCACCAAGGGTGGCGCCCGCACCAACGAGCGGGCGCAGGTGGTGAGACCGGACGGCTCGATCATTCCCGGCCTCTACGCGGCAGGGCTCGCGATGGCCAATCCGATCGGCACGCGCGCCGTGGGGGCCGGCACCACGCTCGGCCCCAACCTGACCTGGGGCTTCATCGCCGCCGAGACGATCCTGCATCAGAACAGGTGATCGCGTAGCGAACAAGACGAAGATCTCCGACCGTCGTCCTTTAAAACAAGAAGATCAGTGTTTGCGGCACGCTCTCCTCTTTGCACTGTGCGCCAGGTGCCCGCCGCTTCCTGCGTTTCTTGCTGATCGTTCGGCCGACCAGTTGCTTCGGAAGCAACCCCCGTCGAGTGGGAGGCGACTTGGCGGCACCGCCGGTGATAGTGCCGTCGGTGGTGATGGCAGCATCGGTGCCGTAGCGCGTGACTGATGTGGGCGTGATGGTCCGATCAGGCCGGTGATGTCTCGCGCACGAAATGGGTAGGCGAAACGGCATTCATCGGTAGGCGGACCGGAACAAAATCAACGCCGCGTACCGCGCTGGGGATCTCATCCGACATCGGTTCGCGTCCAACCGTTCGTCGCGCCGGATCCGCGACGGGAACCGCCGAAAGCAGCTTGCGCGTGTAAGGGTGTTGGGGATTGCCGAAGACCGATCGGCGGTCGCCGATCTCCACGATCTCGCCCAGATACATGACGGCAACGCGATGCGCGATGCGCTCGACCACGGCCATGTCATGGCTGATGAACAGAATGGCGATGCCCATGTCGCGCTGCAGGTCCATCAACAGGTTGATGACCTGGGCCTGGATCGTGACGTCGAGCGAGGCGACCGCTTCATCCGCGATGAGGAGGCGGGGATCGAGGGCCAGAGCCCTGGCGATGCAGATGCGCTGCCGTTGACCGCCCGAGAAGGCATGAGGGTAGCGTTCGAGATATTCCGGCGGCAGATGCACTTTTGCCAGCAGGTCCGCCGCCCGCTTCCGCAGCTCACTGCCGCGCGCGATGCGGTGGACGCGCATCGGGTCGGTCAGGGCCTGCCCCACCGTCATCCGCGGATTGAGCGAGGAGAACGGATCCTGGAAAACCATCTGCACCTCGCGGCGGAAGCCCGCGAGGGTTGCCCGTCCTGCGCCGATCATCTCCTTGCCGTCATAGCGAATGGCGCCGGACAAGGGCTTGTCCAATTGCATGATGCTGCGCGCCACGGTCGACTTGCCGCAG
This sequence comes from Mesorhizobium sp. GW821-FHT04C10, assembly GCF_059420305.1. NCBI lineage: Bacteria > Pseudomonadati > Pseudomonadota > Alphaproteobacteria > Hyphomicrobiales > Phyllobacteriaceae > Mesorhizobium > Mesorhizobium sp. GW821-FHT04C10. The sequence continues at coordinate 2,907,752 of NZ_JBWKTL010000001.1, forward strand.
CCAGATTCCCCCACCAGCGCCAGGGTCTCACCCGGGAGAATATCGAAGGAAACGCCCTCCACCGCATGAACCCGGCCGGCGACGCCGCCGAAGAGACCGCCTCTCAGGTCGAAACGCGTAACAAGCTCGCGGACTTCGACCAAGGGCTTTCTGTCCGTTGCGGGCGGTGCGACGCTCATGCCGAAACCTCCGGCTGCGAGACTTCGGCATTGTATATGACCAGCGGGAATTTCTCGGGCCCATCCTTATCGGCCATGCTGCCCAGCCTCGGCACCGCCGAGATCAGCGCGCGTGTGTAGCGGTGTCGGGGATCCACGAGGATCTGGTGCACCGAGCCTGATTCCACGATCTCGCCCTTCAGCATGACACAGACGCGATCGGCGATTTCCGCGACCACACCCATGTCATGGGTGATGAAAAGAACGGACATGCCGATATCGCGCTGCAGTGCGCGGACAAGATCCAGAATCTGCGCCTGGATGGTGACGTCGAGCGCGGTGGTCGGCTCATCGAGGATCATCAAGGAAGGGCGGCAGGCCAAGGCAATGGCGATCATGACGCGCTGGCGCATGCCGCCGGACAACTGGTGCGGGTATTGGTCTAGCCTGAGGGCGGCGTCGGGCACGCGAACGAGCTTGAGCACATTCAGGGCGATGTCGCGCGCCTCGCGCGGCGACTTGCCCTGGTGTCTCGTGACCACCTCCGCAATCTGGTCGCCGACGGTGAACACCGGATTGAGGCTCGACATCGGGTCCTGGAACACGATCGAGAACTCAAAGCCACGCAGCCCCTCCATGCGCTTTTCGGAAAGCTTTGCCAGGTCGGCCACGCCGCCGTCCTTGAGCCTCATCAGGATGCGGCCGCCCGTGATCCTGGCGCCGTCATATTCCGTCAGGCGCATTACGGTCATGGCGGTGACCGATTTGCCCGAACCCGACTCGCCCACCAATGCCACCGTCTCGCCGCGCCTGATCTGGAACGACACGCCCTGAACGGCCCGCACCGCTTTTGTCGCCGTCGACCCGAAGCAGACTTCAAGGTTCTCGACCGACAGGATCACATCGTCGGGAAGGCTCGCGGTGGCGATGGACTTGAGGGTCAAAAGGCACTCCAGGCGCAATGGTCGCGACACCGGGTATCGAACGCAGCGAGCATGTGGGCTGTCAATAGGGGCCCATCGCCAAGTCCCCTGGAAGCCGTGCCTTGGAATGCCCCGGAATGCCTCGCCGGACGGTATCTTCCCTGCGATTGTCAGGCTTCCCGGTCGCTCCACCAGAGTTATGCAATCTCTGCATCGCCCTGTCGGATTTCGCATTAAACGCGCGAATGGGCCTTCGGTCCGCTCAGCGCATGGTCAGTGTCGGATCAACCAGGTTGCGTCCGCGCGTCTGCTCAGCGGTTCGCGAGAGATATTTCCACAGCGCTTCGCCGTCACGGCTGCGCGCGCCCACACGGCGGAAAATCCTGATCTCGATCTCCAGGGACAGCTGTTGCCCGCCAATCTGGATGAGCTCGCCCTGGGCGATCGATTTCTGAACGCAGATCTGCGGCAGCCAGACCACGCCTTGCCCGGCGATCGCCATCTGCTTCAGGCCTTCGGCAAGCGAGGACTGGTAGACGATGCTGAGATTGAGAGGACGCCGCCAGCGTGACTGGATGAGCGAGATCAGCTTGCCGAGATAGCCGTCGCTCCAGGAATAGGCGAGGTAGGGAATCCTGGTACCCTCCGGCACATCGACATCGAAGAGCGGCGCTCCGGTCTGGTCGACACCAGACACCAGAACGAGGCGATCCCTGCCGATTTGAAGCGATTCGAACGGTCCGCCCTCAAGGACCGGCGGTCCGTCGGGGTGATCGTAAGTGATGGCGAAATCGCATTTGCCGGACGACAGGTGCTCGACGCATTCCAGGAAGTCGCCAGTGTGCATGCTGCTGCGGACCGGCGCATTTGGCAGTTCGGGCTGGCTGATCCACCTGGGAAAAAAATAGATAGCCAGCGTATGAAGCGCGGCGAAAGTGAGAAGCCGTGAGCTGGCGCCGGCGGCGTTGCGGCAGTCGGTCCGCAGGCGGTACATGTCGCGAAGCATTTCCTGGCAGCGCGGAACGAAGATGTTGCCCGCGCTGGTGAGGTGCACCGGATATGTACTGCGGTCGATGAGTTCGGCGCCAACCCAAGCCTCCAGCGCCTTGATGCGACGGCTGAAGGCCGGCTGCGAGATATTCCGGGACGCCGCGGCGGTCGAGAAATTCCGCGTCGCGGCGATCTCGAGGAAGTCTTCAAACCACGCCAGCTCCACGGTCGACCTCATGCATTATTCGCATAACTGATCCTATCTACGCATTGGACAGTGGCGCAAGCCTCCTCCTAGCTTTCACACGCAACGATAAAAAGACCTCGAGTCAATTGTGGGAACATACTCATGAAAATGAAACGTGCCTTGGCACTAGCGTTCTGCATGGGCATAGGCGCTTTTGCGTCGCCTGCCGTGGCAGAAACCAAGAATCCCGGAACGTTTGTGTTTCTTTGGACTGACGATGTTCAGTCCTTTGATCCGGCCTACATTGCAAACACGCCGAGCTCCTACGGCGTGCTCAACGTCTACAGCCGCCTGTTGAATTACAACGGCTCCCAGATTTCCGAATTCGTGCCCGCATTGTCCGCGGAAGTGCCGAGCCTCGAAAACGGCCTGATCAAGCAGAACGCGGACGGTTCGGTCAGCTACACCTTCCCGATCCGGAAGGGCGTCCACGCCCACAAGGTCGGCATCAAGGGCGAAGACGGCAAGATCACCTGGCAGTACTATGACGGGCTGAGCGACGAGCAGAAGGCCAAGATCGAGCCCGGCTATGGCGAGATCACGGCCGAAGACGTGCGCTACTCGCTGCTGCGCGCCATCCTGATGGGCCAGTCGTGGATGTCCAACGCCATCACCGAGGTGGTGACGGCGAGCAAGTACACCGACGTCGCCAAATGGGTCGAAGCCGAAGGCAAGGTGTCGGACATCAAGGATGCCAGCCCCGAAGCGCTGCGCAAGGTATATGACGAACTCGCGTCGCAGATCACCGTCGAGGGCGACAATGTCACGCTGAAGCTGCCGAAATCCTTCCCCGCCACGCTTGGCGTCCTGGCGCTGCCGTTCGGTGCCTCGATCGTCGACAAGGAATGGGTCGCCTCCGTCGGGGGCTGGGATGGCGACGGGAATACCTGGAAGAAGTACTACCGTCCCGAGCTCGGCGACGATCCGCTGTTCGCCCAGGAAAACGGGACCGGTCCGTTCATGCTCGACGAATGGGATCGCACCGATCGCCGCATCACGCTGAAGCGTTTCGACAATTACTTCATGGGCAAGGCCTCGCTCGAGCGCGTGGTCATGCGCACGGTTCCGGAATGGACCACGCGCCGCCTGCAGTTGCTCTCCGGCGACGCCGACTTCGTGACGACGCCCGTCGAGTTCCTGGACGAGCTCAGCAAGACGGACGGTGTCAAGGTCGTCGACGGCTTGCCCAAGGTGTTCAGCCGTGGCCTCTATTTCGCATGGCCGCTGGATGATGCCGACAACCCCGCCATCGGCAGCGGCAAGCTGGACGGCAACGGCATCCCGCCGGACTTCTTCTCCGACATCGATGTTCGTCAGGGCTTCAACTACGCCCAGAATTACGATGCGCTGATAAAGCAGGCGCTGCTCGGCAAGACCGTGCAGGCGCGCGGTCCGACCGTGCGCGGCATCATGGGCTACCGCGCAGACTCGCCGATCTACAGCTACGATCCGAAGAAGGCCGCGGAGCACTTCAAGAAGGCCCTCGGCGGCAAGCTGTGGGATACCGGCTTCACTTTCACGGCCTATGTGCAGGAAGGAACGCCGCAAGGCACGGCCGCACTTTCCGCGCTCCAGCAGGGACTGCAGCGGATCAACCCGAAGTTCAAGATGAAGATCCAGTCGCTGCCCTGGGCCTCCATCTCGGACAAGCTCAACAATCGTGAAAAGCCTGCTTCGCCGCTCACCTACATGGGCTGGGGACCGGACTATTCCGACCCGGGTGGTCCGCTGGGTGCGGCGACCTACTATCTGTCCCCGACCGGTCTTGTCGGTGGCATGCTCGGCCAAGGCTACCGTGACCTGATGGCGGAGAAGTTCAAGCCGCTTCTCGACCAGGCCTGGGCCTCGAGCGATCCCGCCGTGCGTGAGCCGATCTATGCCAAGCTGCAGGAAATGTCCTACGACTATGCCACCACGCAGTTCCTCTGGGAGGACTTCGGGTACATCGTCACCCGCAGCAACATCGACGGCTACGTGCACAACATGATCCTCTACGGCGCCTGGGATTTCTATCCCGTCACCAAGAAGGCCGACTAGAGAGCTTCGGGTTTCGCCGGGCGCCATCGTCGCCCGGCGAAACGGCTATTCCTCATGGTGCGGATGCTGATGTGCTGAACTACGCTTTGCGGCGGCTCCTGATGTTGCCCGTCGTTCTCTTCGCCCTGTCGCTGATGCTTTTCGCGCTGCAGATGTCGCTGTCGCCGACACAGCGCCTGGCGGCGTACGCGCCGTCCCCGGACTTCCTCAAGGGCGGCCAGGACAGCATTCGCAGGATGATCGAGCAGTATGGGCTGAACGATCCCTTCTACATTCAATACGGACGCTGGATCGGCAACATCCTGACCGGCAATCTGGGCTGGTCCGAGACCGCGCGCCAGCCTGTTGCCCACGCGCTGGCTTCCCTGCTGCCGGCGACGCTGGAACTGGTCCTGCTGGCGTTCATTCCCGGCTTTCTGCTCGCCATCTACCTGGGTTCGCGGGCCGGCATCCATCTCAACCGTTGGCCGGATCATGTGATCCGCATCTTCACCATCCTGGGCTGGTCATTCCCGGTCTATGTCTTCGGACTGCTGATGTTGCTGATCTTCTACTCCGCGCTTGACTGGTTCCCGCCCGGGCGCCTCAGCCAGTGGGCCCAGGCCGCCGTCACCGCGCCCGGCTTCACCCGCTACACCGGCGCGAACACGATCGATGCGCTGCTCAACGGCAATCTGGCCATTTTCTGGGATTCGCTCAGGCATCTCGCCGCGCCCGTCATCACCCTGACCTACGTCAATCTTGCCAACATGACGCGTGTCATGCGCACGTCGATGCTGGAAACGCTGCGTCAGGACTATGTCCGCACGGCACGCGCAAAGGGCATGCCCCGGCGTGTGGTGGAACTGCACCATGCCAGGCGCAACGCGCTGCTTCCGGTCACGACGATCGCCGGAATGGAACTCGCCGCCATGATGGGTGGCGTCGTCATCACCGAAACCATCTTCGACTATGCGGGCCTCGGCCAGTTCGCGGCCAAGACGGCCGCCAACCTGGATTTTCCGGCCGTGCTGGGCTTCGGGCTCTACTTCGCGGTGGTTCTCGTGGTGCTGAACCTGGCCGTCGACATGATCTATCCGCTGCTCGATCCGAGGGTAAAGACGCGATGAGAGTGCTTGGCTATCTGAAGCGTAATCCGATCTCGCTGGTCGGGGTGCTGCTGTTGCTGGCATTCGTGCTGATCGCGATTTTCGCGCCGGTGCTCGCACCGCCGCAGGAATTCCAGATGTCGGTATACGACACGCCGAGAGCGGGCTTCCTGGCAACGCCGCAACCGCCATCGCCCGAGGCGATCTTCGGAACGACCGAAGGCCAGTACGACATCTACTACGCCGTGATCTGGGGCACCCGCACGGCATTCAAGATCGGCCTCGGCGTCGTCGCCATCTCCGTGCTGATCGGCACGATCATCGGATCGCTCGCGGCCTTTTACGGCGGCATCGTGGACGAAGTGCTGATGCGTGTCGTCGACGTCTTCATGGCGGTTCCCTTCCTCATCGCCGCCATGGTGCTGACCGCCCTGCTCGGCAAGGGGCTCGGGCCGATAACCGTCGCGCTGACGACTTTCGGTTGGATGGGTTATGCGCGCGTGGTGCGCAGTGAAATCCTGCGGATCCGCGAGATGGATTTCGTGAATGCGGCGAGAAGCTACGGCGCCGGCGACTTCAGGCTGATCGTGTTCCACATCCTGCCCAACGCCTTCTTCCCCGTGCTGGTTCTGGCTACCATGGCCACGGGTTCGATGGTGCTGACCGCGTCCGCCCTGAGCTTCCTCGGAGTGGGCACGGAGGAAGGCTACGCCGATTGGGGGCAGTTCATCGCCTATGCGCGCAACTGGATCGTCGGCCAGCCCGGCAATCCGTTCCAGTACTGGTACACGCTCGCCTTCCCCGGAGCCGCGATCTTCCTGTTCGTGCTGGCGTGGAACCTCGTCGGCGACGCACTGCGCGACATTCTCGATCCCCGCCATACAAACTGAAATCAGGGAGTATCCCCCGTGTCTTCGCTTTCCCCCCACGCCATCGAGCTTCTTGAAGACCTTATCCGCCACGAGGTGGAGGACAAGGCGATCCCGTCGATCTCCTATGCCATGGTCGACAGGGACGGCCTCATGACGCACGGCCACATACAGCGGCACGATCGCCACTTCGACATGAAGGATGACACCTGTTTCCGCATCGGCTCGATCACAAAGACCTTCACATCGGTTGCCATCATGCAACTCGTGGAGAAGGGACTGGTCGACCTTGATGTCGATGTCTCGGAGTATCTGCCCGGTTTTCACCCGGTCAATCCGTTCGCCGGGCGTGAAAGCGGACCCCACGGCTCGCATGTCAGCCTGGGCAAGCTCATGAGCCACACCGCCGGGATCGTGCGCGAACCCAAAAGCGGACACTATCTGGATTCACACAAGCCGCCGCTTGCCGACACTGTCGCCGAACTTGCCACATCCACGTTGAAGCAGGATCCCAGCGCCGGGATCATGCATTATTCCAATGCCGGCATTGCCGTGGTCGGCATGGTGATCGAGCGGGTGACGCGAAAGAGCTACTCCGACTATATCACCGAGAACATCCTGAAACCGCTGGGCATGAACGATACGTCGTCGGGCATGGCCCCGGGCATCCGTGAAAGGCTGGCGCCGGCCGACATGTGGACGCTGGACGGGGATAGCCCCGCGCCGGTGTTCAATCTGGGCGGATCGCCCGCCGGCAACATCTTCTCGACCACTTCCGATATGGCCAATTATACGCGGTGCCTGCTGCGGGGCGGCTTCGCGCCCAACGGCGATTCCATTGTCAGCCCGGCATCGCTGCGCAAGATGTGGACCCCGATCGGCAAACGCCCCGAAGGTCACAACAAGGACCTCAATGGGTATGGGCTGTGCTTCGGCGTCGGCGACATGGACGGGTGGACTTCCGTCGGCCATGGCGGCGCGGTTTACGGCTATGCGTCGCAGATGATGCTCCTGCCGAGGGCCGGCTTCGGTGTCCTGATCTTCGCCACGCTTGATTTCGCCAACCAGATAGCCTCCCGGCTCGCGGGCGACGGCTTGCGCATCGCCCTTGCCGATAGCGGCATGGGACGCATGCCGCTTCGCAGCCAGACCCCGCCGCGCATCACCGAAGACCAGTTCGCAAGCCTGCCCGGCCTCTATCGTCATGAGGTGGGCGGCGAGGTCGTCGAGGTGAAGAACAAGGACGGCAAGCTGTATCTGATGGGCGAGGGCGTGCCGCTGCAGATCCGCCCGGTCTCGGGCAACGACTTCGTCATCGACGGACGCATCTACGGTCGCGGCGCCGACTACGCGCATATGAACCTCTCCTTCTCCAAGGCCAACCAGTTGACCTGGAAAGGGGCGAACTGGTCGCGTGTCGATAGTCTGCCTGTCGAGAAGGTGCCGCCGGAGATCGCGCCGCACCTGGGCGAGTACGGGCCGGATTTCAACATCACCTACCTGACCTACAGCCACGGCCAGCTGAAATGCCTGATCGAGTATTTCTGCACCCATACCTGCGAGCCGGTGGATGCCGGCCGGTTCCGCATGCACGGGCTGCTCTACGAGGAGGAGATTCTCGAGTTGGACGCCGTCGACGACAATGGACGCCGCGGCATTCGCGTCGGCCCCATGTTCCTGGAGCGGCGACGGGCTGAAATGGCAGCCTGAGACGCCTCGGCCCGGGCAGCCATCGCTGCGCGGGCCGCCTCCACCGCACGAGCCAGGACGCCATTGAAGCCGCGTGCGCGGTGACCTTCTCTGAAATCGAAAGGCAAGCACATGAAAGTCTTTATCAGCGCCGACATCGAAGGCACGGCGGGCATCACCAACTGGGACGAGGCGCGCAAGGGCAATCCCGACTACGCCGAGTTCCGGGAATACATGACCGACGAACTGGTCGCGGCCTGCGAAGGCGCCAAAGCGGCGGGTGCGACCGAAATCGTCGTCAAGGACGCCCATTCGACGGCGCGCAACCTCATCCTGTCCAAGCTTCCAGCCTATGTCCGCATCGTGCGCGGCTGGAGCGGCCATCCGGATGCGATGATGTTCGGCATCGACGACACCTTCGATGCCGCTCTCTACACCGGCTACCACAACAAGGCCGGCACCGACACCAATCCGCTGGCACACACGTTGACCGGCACCGTGTCCAGGATGCTGATCAACGGGGAGGTGGCATCCGAATATACGCTGAACGCGCACTGCGCCGCCCGTTACGGCGTGCCTTCGGTCTTTCTGTCTGGCGATGCCGGCATGTGCGGCGAGGCGAGGGCACTGGTGCCAGAGATCGCAACCGTTGCAACCAGCGAAGGCTTCGGGCCGGCGACGTCGTCCCTCTCGCCGCAAGGCTCGGTCAAGGCCATACGCGAGACCGTGGAGGCCTCGCTTTCGCGCGATCTGTCGAAATGCCTGCCGAAGCTGGCCGACCGGTTCGAGCTCATCGTCGAATACACCACGCCTATCGAGGCCTACAGGGGAAGCTGGTACCCGGGCATCGAACATCCCGCCGCGCGCACGCTTCGCTTCGAGGCAGACAATTTCTTCGATATCCAGCGCGCGATACGGTTTGTCGTATGAGTTAGGGCAATTCCAGGAAAAGTGTGAGCGGTTTTCCGTCCGGAATTGCCTCAAAAACAAAGAGATGGAGCGTTTCGCCGTTTCCCTGAAACGGCGAAACGCTCTAGCCCGCCAGTGTGAGATCGACTTGTTTCCGGCGCGGCCCGTTCGATCGTCGACGGGCTGTTCGGGCAGGTCGTCAGAGTAGGGTGAAATCGTTTCGGCGGCGCGATGATCGCGACGCCATCGCTGGCTTCCGATCAGAAGTAGGTCTTCAGCGCGCCGACGATTTCATAGGCATCATCGACCAGGAAAAGAATCTGCCATTTGTCGAAGGTTGTGCAGGGATGCGACACGCCCAGTCCGATGCGATCGCCGACTTTTACCGAAACCGTCGCCGGAACGCGCATATAGGCGTGCTGGTCGTTGCTGGCGAAGATCTCGCAGCCCGCCAGCGTTTCGGGCGAACCACCATCGCGAGACACGAGAAGCGGTACCGGCAGTCCGGCGTCGGTTCCGAAATCCCGCTTGCCGGCGGTCAGGATGGCCAGCCCCGGTTCGGGGCAGGACTGGACATGGGTCCATACTTCCAGCGCGTTGACCAGGCCTTCGTTCTCGCCGGTCGCGGCAAGGATGCGCTTCTGCTCGGCCTGGTAGATGCCGCTGTCATGGCTGACATAGCAGCCGCTGCGCGTCATGACCTGCGCGCCGCTGCCGGAGAGGCGATCGAGCACGATGTCGTAGAACGACGAACCGCCGGCCGTCACGATCGGTGGCGCGCGCTCGAACAGGTTTTCGCCGGCGCATGCTTCGTAGAGCGCGCCGATCTCGTCGACGAAATCCGCGACCGCCTGTGCCGGGCCACCGTCCTTCGGCTTGATCAGTCCCTCGAAAGCCTCGACGCCGCAGAGCCGCAGTTGCGGCGCCGCATGCGCGGCGCGCGCGACCTCGAGCGCCGTGTCGTTGTCGCGGCAACCGGTCCGGCCGCCCGGATATCCGCGCTCGACCAGCACCTGGATCGGCCGCGAGGCCGGTCCGGCGCGTCCGACCGCCTCGCTCGCCAGGCGCACGGCATCGAGGCTGTCGATCAGCATGTAGAAGTCGAGGCCGGGCGAGGCGTTCAGCTCGGCGACCAGAGCGTCCAGTTCCAGCCGTCCGACAAGCTGGTTGGCGAGCACGATGCGATCGATGCCGAACCGACGGCAAACCTTTATCTGGTGCAGCGTGGCGACGGTCACGCCCCAGGCGCCGTCGCGCAATTGCCTCTGCATGATCTGAGGGCACATCGTGGTCTTGACATGCGGCGCGATGACCGCGTTGCGCTTCGCCAGGAAACGCTGCATCCAACGCGAATTGTGATCGAGCGCCGACTCCCTGATGACCGCTGCCGGCAGCGGCACATCACCGCGCAGGAGGTTCCAGCCCATCGAACCGACATCATGAAGACGGACCGCGACGCCAGGCGGAATGGCCTTGGTGGTTTCGTCAAGCACCAGATCGTCGAGCGGGTGAAGATGCATGTGAATTTCCGATTTTCTGCCACCCGCCGGAGGCCGCGTGAATGCGGCTTGGCGCAGCTGTTACATGGTCCAGGTGCTTGCGGAAATCATATAATAGTTTGATGATGAGAAAAGTTTTTTCTTAAACGAAAGACGAGTTGAGGGCGAAAGAATGCGCATTTTCATAGCGGGCATGGACACCGAGACCAACACGTTCGCGCCTATCCCGACCGGCTACCATAGTTTCGAGGAAATGGGCATCGCGCGGGGCGACGCCACCTCCAAGGCTTTGAATGAGCCGTCCTGTCAGCTGTTCGTGTGGCGTCAGCGCGGCGAAGCCGACGGCCACGAGATCGTGGAAAGCCTGTGCGTTTGCGCCGAGCCCGGAGGCATAACCATCCGCAATGTCTACGAACAGTTCCGCGACGAGATCCTCGACGAGCTCAAGGCCGCCATGCCGGTCGACTGCGTGCTTCTGGCGCTGCATGGCGCTTTCGTCGCGGAAGGCTATGACGATACCGAGGGTGATCTTCTCGCGCATGTCAGAGCTGTCGTCGGACCCGACATCCCGATCGGGGCGGAGCTCGATCTGCACTGCCACACAACCCAGAAGATGGTCGACAACGCCACCGCCATCATCGCCTACAAGGAATATCCTCACACCGACATCATGGACCGGGCCGGCGAGCTCTACCGCATTATCGTCGACGCGGTGGAGGGCAAGGTCAGGCCGGTGATGGCGCTTTACGACTGCCGCATGATCAGCACCTTCCGGGTGCAGGAGCAGCCGATGCGCGGCTTCGTTGACGGCATGACTGCCGCCGAAGCCGAGCCTGGCATATTGTCGGTGTCGCTCGGACATGGCTTTCCGCATGGCGACGTCGAGGATGTCGGAGCCCGCATGCTGGTCGTCACCGACGATGACAAGCCGCTTGCCGAGCGGACCGCCGAAAGGTTCGGCAAGCAGCTTTTCGCCTTGCGCAACGACCTGATCCCGAAATTCCTGGGCATCGACGAGGCGCTCGATATCGCGCTCGCCGAGCCGCAAGGGCCGGTCGTCATCGCGGATGTTTCGGACAATGCCGGCGGCGGCGCGCCGGGGGACTCCACCTACATCCTGCGCCGGCTGATCGAGCGCGGGATAGGGAACGTGGCCAGCGCCATGTACTGGGACCCGATCGCCTATCGCTTCTGCGTCGAGGCCGGGATCGGCGGTACCATAGACCTGCGGGTCGGCGGCAAGTGTGGCGTGTTCTCGGGTATGCCTGTCGACCTGCGCGTTACAGTAAAGGGCCTCGGCCGCGAACTGACGCAGCTGTTCGGCACCATGCCCTGGCCGCTCGGGGATGCGGCATGGGTCACCACCGACGGCGGCATCGACCTGATCATCAACACGGTACGCACGCAGGTCTTCCATCCCGATTGCATGACCGCGCTCGGTCTCAATCCAAGCGAGCGACGCATCGTCATCGTCAAATCCAATTACCATTTCCAGGCTGGTTTCGCGCCGATCGCCAAGCGCATCCTGTTCTGCGCCCCGCCCGGTGCGACGCAGCCCAACTTCGCCGCGATCCCCTACACAAAGCTCAAGACGCCCTATTGGCCGAAAGTGGAAGACCCATTCGCGGCCGACGCGGCTTAAGCAATCGCATCATTCGGGGAGGAAAACACCGGTCGCGGCGCCGTGCGCGGTAACGCCGCGTCGTTTGCGCGCGTGACCAGATGACAGCGGACTGTTCGCGATCCGTCGGCGGCTACCAGAACCTGCGGCAGTTCGCAGCCGGTCGTCGCGGAGGGGCAACGCTCCTGGAAGAAGCAGCCGGTCGGCAGTGTCCGGTTGCTCGGCAATTCGCCGGCGCGCGGTGCGATCGAGTTCAGGGGACGATCGAAACTCGGAACGGCATCGAGGAGCGTCCTGGTGTAGGGATGCCTGGGAGCGTCAAGCACGTCGAGTGTCGGGCCTTCTTCGACGATCTGGCCGAGATACATGACGGCGACACGATCGGCCACGTGGCGCACCAGCGACACGTCATGCGAGATGAGCACATAGGATAGTTTGCGCTCCGCCTGCAACGACAGCAGCAGATTGACGATCTGCGCCTGCACCGACACGTCCAGCGCCGAGGTCGGCTCATCGAGGACCAGCAGCGCCGGTTCGACGGCGAGTGCCCTGGCAATCGCGATGCGCTGGCGCTGGCCGCCCGAGAACTCGTGCGGATAGCGATCGACATGCTCCGGCCGCAAGCCGACCGAGACGGCCAGTTCGGTTGCGCGCTCGATCAGTTGCTTGCGGGTGTAGCCGCCGCGAATGTGCAGAGGTTCGGTGATCAGGCGCCAGACCGGAAGACGCGGATCGAGCGACGATTGGGGGTCCTGGAAAATGATCTGCAACTGGGTGCGCCGTGCGCGGTCCCGTTCGGTTCCCCTGAGTTTGATCGCACCCGCGGAAATATCGGTCAGGCCGAGAATCGCCTGTCCAAGCGTGGTTTTTCCGCAGCCGGATTCCCCGACAATGCCGATGGTCTCGCCTTCGGCCACGCTGAACGACACGCCGTTGACGGCATGGACGTCGGCGCCACCGAACCAGCCCGAGGTGACGCGGTAGCGGACTTCCAGGTTCTCGACGGAGAGGAGCGGAGGCTCGGTCACGCGGCTTGCGTCTCCTCGATACGGCGCCAGCAGGCGGCGCGGCGGGTGGGCTCCATGGCAGCCAGCGGCGGCACCGAGACGCAACGGTCATCCGCCTCGCGGCAGCGCGCCCGAAAGAGGCAGCCGGCGGGCGGGTCAAGCAGGTCGGGCAAGGTACCGGGGATCTGTTCCAGGGGCTGCTTGGGTGGTGCCAGTCCCGGCAGGCAGCGTATCAAGGCGCGCGTGTAGGGATGGGCTGGCGCCGCCAGCACAGACGCGGTCGTTCCGGCTTCCGCGACCCGTCCCGCATAAAGCACGTAGAGCCGGTCGCAAAGCTGCGACACCACGGCCATGTCATGCGATATGAAAACGACGGCCGTTCCGGTGCTCATCGCCTTGTGCTTGATGAGGCCCAGGATCAGCGCCTGTACCGTCACATCGAGTGCCGTCGTCGGCTCGTCGGCAATGATGAGCTTGGGTTCGCAGGAAAAGGCCATGGCAATCAGCACGCGCTGCCGCATACCTCCGGACAGCTCGAACGGATAGGCCTGCATGATCCGCTCCGGCTCGCTGATCAGCATGTCGCGCAGCAGGCCCGAGGCTTTGCTCGTCGCCGCCGCGTTGTCGAGGCGCTGGTGACGGCGGATGACCTCGACGATCTGCTCGCCGATCCGTCGGGTCGGGTTGAGGGCGTTCATCGGCTCCTGGAAGATGGTCGACACCTGCCGCCCGCGCACATGCTGGAGTTCGCGCTCGCTGAGCTTCATCGGATCGCTGCCGAACAGGCGGATGCCGCCGCCGGTGATGTGCGCGCTTCCCTTGGGCAAAAGCCGCGTCGCCGCCATCATGGTCACCGATTTGCCGCACCCGGATTCTCCCACGATGCCGACGATCTCGCCGGCACGGACATTGAGGCTGACCCCGTTCAGCGCCTTGATCGGCCCGCGATAGGTGCGGAACTCGAGCGAAAGGTCGGTGATTTCGAGCAGGACATCGCCGGAGGGTTCGGTCATCGGCCACCCAGCCGCGGATCGAGCATGTCGCGCAATCCGTCACCCAGCAGGTTGAAACCCATCGCGCTGATCAGAATGGCCAGGCCGGGAAAGGTGACATACCACCACTGGTCGAGGAAATAGTTGCGCCCGCTCGACACCATGGAGCCCCATTCAGACGTCGGCGGCTGGGCGCCGAGGCCGATGAAGCTCAAGGCCGCGGCCGTCAGTATGGTGCCGCCAAGGTCCAGCGTTGCCTGAACGATGATGGGTGACAGGGCGTTGGGCAGTATGTGCCAGCGCAGCATATAGGCAGGCGAAGCCCCGAAGCTGCGCGATGCCTTCACATAGGTGCGGTTGCGCAGCGACAGCGTCTGCCCACGCGCCAGCCGCACATAGGCGGGCACCCGCACCACGGCGACGGCCAGCATGGCGTTGAACAGGCTCGGTCCCAACGCGGCGGCCAGCGCCATGGCGAGGATGAGTGCCGGCAGCGCCAGGAAGACATCCATCAGCCGCATGATCGCGGTATCGACGATGCCGCCGACCACGCCGGACAGGCAGCCGATGATCGAGCCGATGACGGTCGAGATGATGACGATGGCAAAGGCGATGCCGCAGGACGCGCGCGCGCCGAAGAGCACCCGCGAGAACAGATCGCGCCCAACCTCATCGGTGCCGAAGAGGTGCTGCAGGCTGGGGGCGGCAAGCCTTGCCGAAAGCGAGATCTTGTCGGGCGGGTAGGGCGCCAGAAGGGGGGCGGCCACGATCACAAACAGCACCAGCAGCGCGATCGCGGCGCCGACCAGGGTGAGGGGGCTTCCCTTCACGCGATACCACAACCGTCCCATGCGAAGCCGCGATGCCGGCCGGGGCGATGTGGCGATGCCATCCGCCGCCATCAGCCGAGTTCCCTGATCTGTGGGTCGAGCACCATGTAGGTCAGATCGACCGCGAGGTTGATCAGCACGTACCCCAGCGAAGCGACAATGGTGAAGCCCATGATCGCGGGAAAATCCAGCGTCTGGATCGATGACACCACATAACTCCCCATGCCTGGCCACGCGAAGATCGTTTCGGTCAGCACCGCGCCGTAGAGCAGATCGCCGAAGGCGAGGCCAAGCAGCGTCACCGACGGGATCAGGGCATTGGGCAAGGCGTGCCGCAGGATGACCGCCGACCGCGACAAACCGTTCGCACGCGCGGTGCGCACATAATCCTCCTGCAGGACGTCCAGCATCGAGGCCCGGATCTGGCGCGTGATGATGCCGAGATTGGCGAAGGCCAGGACAAAGGCCGGCAGGACGAGGTGATAGAGCGACGACCAGAAGGCTTTCAGGTCGCCGGCGACAAGCGAGTCGACCAGAAAGAAGCCGGTGACACGCGGCGGCGCGGCGATGCCAAGCGTGATGCGGCCGCTGCCCGGCAGGATCGGTATCTTGACATAGAACAGGAGGATGAGCGCCAGCCCGAACCAGAATACCGGCATTGAAATGCCGGCGACCGACACGACACGCGCTGCCTGGTCGACCGGTCCGTCCTTGTAGATCGCCGAAAGCACGCCGAGCGGCACGCCAATCATGATCGCCATCACAAGTGCTGTGATGCCAAGCTCAAGCGTGGCAGGAAGGAAAAGGGCGATATCGCCAAGCACCGGGCGGCGCGTTCGCAAGGACTGACCGAGGTCACCGGACAGAAGCTGATGGACGTAGATGGCGAATTGCTGGGTAACGGGCTTGTCCAGACCAAGCTCCTGGCGCACATGCGCCAATGTCTGGGCCGAAGCCTTGTCCCCGGCGATCAGCTGCGCCGGATCGCCGGGGATCAAATGCGAAATCGTGAAGGTGATGATCGCGACACCAGCCACCACGAACACCAGCAAGACGAGGCGCCGAAGGATCGTTGATATTAGCGACATACCTTCGGCGCCGATTTCTATTCGGACTTGGACATATCGGCGATGTTGTAGACCTGGATCAGCATCGGATTGTAAACGTACCCTTTCACCGAGGATCGCATGGCGAAGATGTCGTTCTTCTGGAACAGAAGGACGTATGGTGCATCCTCGTTGGTGATTTTCTGCGCGTCGATATAGAGCTGCTCACGCTTCTTCTGGTCGACGGTCGCGAGCGCCTGGGTGATCAAATCGGTCACTTTCGGGTTTTCATAGAAGGCCCGGTTGCCGGGTGCGCCCATCTTGGTCGGGTCGAACCAGATGTTCATGAACATGAACGGATCGGCGAAATCGGGGGTCCAGGCGCCGGTCGCGATGTCGTAGTCGCCCTTGGCGACCAGCTCGCGCTTGGTCGTGTCGGCGACATTCTTCATGTCCATCGTTACGCCGATTTCGGCGAGCGAAGCCTGCAGCGCAAGACCCACCGGCTCCCAGGCTGAGTCAGCCTGCGAATAGGTGAAGCTGATGTGCAGATTGGAGACGCCGGCTTCGGCAAGCAACTGCTTGGCCTTCTCCAGATCGTAGCTGTACTGCATGCCCTGCGGGTCATGGCCCCACATGCCGTCCGGGACAGCCCCGCGCATCTGTTCGGCCTGGCCCTGCATGACGCCATCGACCAGCCCCTTGTAGTCGGCTGCATAGGATATGGCCTGACGGACCTTCGGATTGTCGAACGGCGCTTTCTTGTTGTTCAAATAGAGATAGACGACATAGAGGCTGGGATTGCTCTCGATGGTCACCCCCGCGCTCGATTTCATGGCCTCGGCCTGGTCGACCGGAACCTGGTCGATCAGGTCGGCGTCTCCGTTCTCCAGTTGCAAGCGACGCGATGACATCTCGCGTACGATCTTGAAGATGACTTGCTTGAAAGCCGGCTTCTTGCCGGCATAGTGCGGGTTGGGATCGAGCGTGATCTGCTGGTTGCGCTCCCAGGCCGAGATCTTGAAAGCGCCGCTGCCGGCGGTGTGCTCGGCGAGCCAGGCTTTCGCGTCATCGCCGTTGACCGCGTGCTCTTGCGCCTTCGGATTGATGATCGACCCGGCCGACGTGGCGAGCGCCGACAGGAACGGTGCGAATGGCGCCGACAGTTCGAACTTCACGGTCTGCGGGTCGACAATGACGACATCCTTGACGGTCGGGAACATGTCGCCCGGGCCAGCCGCCAGCTTCTTTACGCGGTCGAATGAATATTTGACCGCGGCGGCATCGACCGGCGAACCATCGTCGAACATGTGTCCCGACGCCAGCTTGAATGTCCAGCTGAGGTTGTCGGGCGCCGTGGTCCAGCTCTCGGCAAGCTCCGGAATGACCTCGGTCTTGGCGCCATCATATTTCACCAGGCGCTCGTAGGCCGGAAAGATCAGCGTATAGCCGTTGTTGGAGACCTCGACGCCGGGGTCAGCCGTGGGCGGATCCTCGGACTTGTCGATAACCAGGACATCCTTGTCGGTGGCCCAACTCGGTCCTGCAAAGGTCAAGGCTGTCAAAGCGGCAAATGCCGCAAAAGTCGGCAGGCGACGTAACAACATGATGCGCTCCCCTCGAGCTTGTGTTTTGCATCTCTCACGGGATCACCGAGGGATGCCTTTCGCACACGCTAACACCCGCATTTCGGATGGCAAGCCGATTTTTCTGATAGGAAAGCGATTTTTCTAATTAGCCAAGTGTCATTTCCGCGTCGACAGTCTCGCGCTCGTCATGAGGGCGCACGCCCTTGGCGCCGCTGATGAGGGTCTGCTCCGACTGGCCGGATGCCGACGTGCACACGCATAGAATCCGGGCCGGCGTGTCGCCGACGCTGACATAGGCGTGCCCCATTGTGCTTTCGAAGTAGACCGACTCTCCCGTCTTCAGCCTCAGCGTTTCGTACACGTCGGTGTGCAGCTCGACTTCGCCCTCGAGAACATAGGTGAACTCCTGGCCGGGATGACGGATGAGCTCGCCGAACGTTTCGATGCTTTGCTGGGTGATTGCCCCCAGCATGGGGATCATTTCCTTGCGCGACAGCTCCGTGCATAGAAAGCGATAGACGTAGTTGGGGGTCTCGACGATCCGCCCGTCCTCAAGCCGGCTGACGGCGCGCGCGCCGTGCGCGATGGGAGAGACGCTGGCCTTTCTCACGCCGAACAGCTCGGTTATGTCGACCTTGAGCCCTTGGGCAAGCTGCAGCAGCTTGTCATAGGTCAGCGACATCTGGTTGTTCTCGACCTTCGACAGGGTGGAGATGGCGAGCCCCGACATCTGGGCGACCTGCGTCAGCGTCCAGCCCCGCTCCCGGCGCAGCAGTTTGAGGCATTCTCCCAGACTTGGTTTCGAATCGCTCATGGCGGACCCTTTTTGCATTGGCCGCAGTCTAGGGTTGAGACCGAACAAAGTCGACTCGCAAGCGACGGGGCCTTTATCATAGGAAAGATGTTTGACCGATCGGAAATATTCTGCTTGGCTGCCGGCGCTTGCGCGAGGGAGGCTATGCAGGACGTTCTTATCATCGGCGGCGGCATGGCTGGCGCTTCGGCGGCGTTCTTTCTTGCGCCCGGCCGACAGGTGACCGTGCTTGAAGCCGAAGCCCATTGCGGCATGCACACAACGGGACGGTCCGCCGCTCTCTTCATAGAGGGTTACGGGAACGCCGCCATCCGCGCCTTTACGCGCGCCAGCCGGCAGTTCTTCCTTGAGCCGCCGTCCGGCTTCTGCGACGTACCCTTGCTGACGCCTCGCGGCGCCATGTTGATCGGCACGGCGGCGCAAAGACCCGGGCTGGAGGCACTGTTTGCCGAGAGGGTCACGGAATCGGCAACAGCCATGGAATGGCTCGACCCCGACGCTTGCCGATCGGTCATTCCAATCCTGCGACCTGAGTACGAGGCGAGCGCCTTCCTCGACCGTTCGGCGATGGACATCGATGTCGACGCTCTTCACCAGGGCTTTCTGCGGGGCGCACGCCGTCAGGGCGCGCGGATCGCTACCAATGCCCGGGTCGAGGCGATCGAGCGGGTTGGTGGCAGATGGATTGTGACGACCACGGCCGGCGTCTTCGAGGCGCCCATCCTTGTCGACGCGGCGGGTGCATGGGCGGACCAGGTGGCCGCGATGGCAGGAGCCACGCCGCTTGGCCTGGTCCCAAAACGGCGAACGGCAATGCTCGTCGAACCGCCACCCGGCATCAACGCCAGCGACTGGCCGGGCGTGATCGATGTCGACGAGATGTTCTATTTCAAGCCATCCTCGGGAATGCTGTTGCTTTCACCAGCCGACGAGACACCGAGCGAACCGTGCGATGCACAGGCCGAAGAGATCGATATCGCCATCGCGGTCGATCGCGTTCAACAGGCCGCCGCGCTGCCGGTAACGCATGTTTCGCGCAGTTGGGCGGGGCTGCGGTCGTTCTTTGCGGACAAGACGCCGGCGGTTGGTTGGGACACCCACGTCGAGGGCTTCTTCTGGCTGGCCGGACAAGGCGGCTACGGCATCCAGACCGGACCCGCGCTCGGCCAACTGACCGCGGCGCTCGTGACCGGTGGCGACCTGCCCAGGCCATTTCCTGGCGAAGGCGCTGATCCCAGCCTGTTGTCGCCGGCCCGCTTTCATGCACCACGACCGACCTGAATGACTGTTGAGGCGCCCATGTTGCCGGATACGATCCCTCGATCACGCTTCTGTCACACGCCCACGCCGCTGGAGCCGATGGCTGCGCTGTCGCGCCACCTAGGCGGACCCAACCTCTTCGTCAAGCGCGACGACTGCACGGGTATGGCGCTCGGCGGCAACAAGACGCGCAAGCTCGAATTTCTCGTTGCCGAGGCCATGGCTTCCGGTGCCGACACACTGGTGACGGCTGGCGGCGTACAGTCAAACCATTGCCGTCAGACCGCGGCGGTCGCGGCGCGGCACGGATTGCGCTGCGAACTGGTTTTGTCGCGCAACGTCGCACGCAACACGCCGGGCTACGACCGCACCGGAAATGTTCTGCTCGACCGGATGTTCGGGGCCGAACTGCACTTCGTCTCAGGCGATTCAATCCCCGCGATAGAACTTGAACGTGTTGCCGAGGATATCCGTGAGCGTGGCGGAAGGCCTTTTGTGATGCCCATCGGCGGCTCGACCGCGACCGGGGCGCTTGGCTATGTCGGCTGCGCCGAGGAGCTTGTTCGACAAAGCAGCGACAGCAGCTTGACGGTCGATGCGATCGTCCACTGTACCGGCAGCGGTGCCACGCAGGCCGGCCTTCTCGTTGGCCTCGCTGTCCTGGGGCATCAGGCGCCCGTGGTCGGCATCAGCTCGGCGGAACCGAGCGATGTGATCGAGGCGCGCGTGCACGAATTGTGCGGCGAGACGGCCACCAAGCTCGGAGCTTCCGTCGTGATAAAGCGAGAGCAGGTGGAAGTTCTCGACGGGTATGTGGGACCAGGCTACGGACTGCCGACTGAAGCCATGCGCGAAGCCATGGACCTGTGCGCAAGGCTGGAGGCGTTGCTCCTCGATCCGGTCTACACCGGAAAGGCCATGGCCGGCCTGATCGATCTTGTGAGAACGGGACGCTTCTCTGCCGGTCAGAACGTGGTCTTCGTTCATACGGGTGGCGTACCCGGCCTGTTTGCCTATGAAGACGTGCTGAGCCCATGACTGGCCGGGAGCTCGTTGCTTCGCCTGGGCTGTGACGGCGCGCTACGACGTCTCGTTGCCACCCAAGGAGGCCGCACGGTCACGGTCGATGCGGCCAGCCTTGGCAAGTTCGGCAAGCAGCTTGGTTGCCGCCTCGAGGTAGCTGGCGCTTATCTGCTCGGCCATCGGCAGCGCGCACCAGGCGCTCAGTTCCGCGATCAGGGCGTAGCTGCTTCCGTCGACTGGCGCTGAAGCAAGTCCTCCGTCCCTGTCCATGACGACCGCGACGACGCCGTCCGCCCCGTAACCGATTGCCGCGATCCGTTGAATGCCAGGATCGCCTTCGACGCGAACGTCGAACAACACGGAGCCG
This sequence comes from Mesorhizobium sp. GW821-FHT04C10, assembly GCF_059420305.1. Classification (NCBI taxonomy): domain Bacteria; kingdom Pseudomonadati; phylum Pseudomonadota; class Alphaproteobacteria; order Hyphomicrobiales; family Phyllobacteriaceae; genus Mesorhizobium; species Mesorhizobium sp. GW821-FHT04C10. Next base: position 2,928,710 of record NZ_JBWKTL010000001.1, read on the forward strand.
TCCGTCTTCTGCGCAATGTCGCCCACACGATCAGAGAACGGGCGATTCAAACCCCCGGTATCGGCCAGCGACTGCTCAAGCAAAACGAGATCAACGTACTGCGCCCCCATCCTCGTGACTATGGACGCGTTCGTGCAATCGGCAATCCCTCCCTTCAGCCTTTCACACAGGAAAACCATGGGACCCGGCCACGCCAGCAAGCGCGTCCACACCGCTGTAACCGCCAGCAGGCCACGACTATCGGTCCGTTGGAAAGCAGCGTCGCCTCCGCGGCCTTGCCGTGCCGATCCCTCTATCGTCGCTCATCGTCCTGACTCGGCTGGATCTGGCTGGCGAGCAATTCCCTGAGCGTCTTCTTGACCACTTTCCCATAACCGGACTTTGGCAGCTCGCTCCAGAACAGATAGCGCTTGGGCAGCTTGTAGCGTGCGATCTTGTCGATCAGCCAAGCATCGATGTCCAACGTCGCGGCGTCGGTGCCTGGCGCGGCGACACAAACAGCAATCCCAACTTCGCCCCAGATCGGGTCCGGGAAGCCAAGCACCGCCACCTCGCTGATACCGGGATGAGTGAGGATCTTCTCCTCGATTTCGCGCGGGTAGATGTTCGAGCCACCGGAAATATACATGTCCGATACCCGGCCAGTTATGTACAAGAAGCCTTCCCGATCCATGTGCCCGATGTCGCCGGTGCAGAACCAGCCGCCCCTGAAGGCCTTCACGTTCGCTTCCGGATTTTGGAAGTATCCGGGAAAGACGGCCGGGCCGATCACGCAGATTTCTCCCGTTTCGCCGAGCTCGAGTTCCTTGCCCTCGGGCGACCTGATGGCAATTTGCATCCCTGTCCGCTCGAAGCCGCAGGTGCCGATCCTCGCATCGGGACCGTCACCCAGTCGATGGTGGTTGGGCGGGAGAACGGTGATGTTGCCTGTCACCTCGCCGAGCCCGAAATACTGGACCAGAACAAGCCCGAGCTTGGTCAGGGCGTGTTCCTGATCCGCGCGATACATCGGGGCTCCAGCATAGATGACATGGCGCAGCGATGAGTGGTCATACCGATCCACGGCCGGATGCTCGACGAGCATCTTGAGGATTGTCGGGACTGTGAAGACGTTGGTGATGCGCCACCTTTCGATCAGGGCCCACGCTGCTTCGATGTCGAAGCGATCTGTCGCCAGCAGCACCGTCTTGGCGCCTCGCGCCACCTGTGTCAGCTGGTGAACGCCGGCGCCGTGGGACAGTGGCGCCACCACCAGCGATGCGTCGTCTTCCGTCGTCCCCGGCATGAGATCGCAGAGATGGTTGGTGATGACGAACGCCATCTGTCCGTGCGTCAGCACTGCCGCCTTCGGCCGTCCCGTCGTGCCTGATGTGAACAGGAACCAGCAGGGGTCGTCTCGTTCAACCGCCGCCGTCTCGACCCGCTTGCCGTGGTGCTGAGAAACCACCATGTCGTAGTCCGCACCGAAGGCAGCTTCGCCGATGGATATGAAGAAGCGCAGAGGCGCGGAGGATGCGGCACAAGCGGCCTGATGATGCGCAAACATATTGCCGCAGATCATCCCAATGGCGCCGCTTGCCTCTGCCTGGTAGGCGACTTCTTCAGGCGTTTGGCGGAAATTGGTGGGGACCCATACCGCTCCGATGCGGAAGCAGGCGAACATGGACTCGAACATCTGGTTGCAGTTTTGCGACTGCACGAGAACGCGATCGCCTTTCCTGACCCCGTAAGTTTCGGCAAGGGCGCAAGCCATCGCATCGATGCGCCGATCGATCTCGCGCCATGTCCAGCTTTCATCTCCCCAGACAAACGCAATCCGTTCGGGAAATCGGCGCGCCGCCTGGGTGAGGAAATGCGACAGATTCATCACGCGCCGGGACACCGGTTCGATCGAGCCTTCAGCTGGCCTGCTCATCGGGACCGCTCCAGGATCGAGACGTAGTTGGTGACGGCGGCACCTCCCATGTTGAAGACACCGGCAAGGCTTGCATTCGAAACCTGCATTGCGCCGGCCTCGTTCATCAGTTGCTGTGCGGCCATCACATGCATGGAGACGCCGGTGGCGCCGAGCGGATGGCCGCGCGCCTTCAGGCCTCCGGAGGGATTGACCGGCAGCCGGCCGGAACGTTCCGCGACCCCTTCGCGCACGATGCGAAACCCCTGGCCGGGCAGCGCCAGGCCCATCGCCTCGTATTCGATCAATTCCGCGATGGTGAAGCAGTCATGTGTCTCGACAAGGTCGAGATCATCGATGGCCAACAGGGAGGTCCCGAGCGCCGTTGCCCAGGCCCGCCGCGCGCCATCAAAGGCGATCGGATCGCGCCGGCTCAGCGCCATGAAGTCATTGGCATGGCTTCTGGCGCGAAATGCGATCGCACGAGACATGTGGGCCGCCGTCTCCTCGTCCGCTATGACGATGGCGACAGCGCCGTCCGACACCAGGGAGCAATCGGTTCGCCGCAGAGGTGCGGCGACATAGGGGTTGCGCTCCGACACCGTATTGCAGAAGTCGAAACCCAGATCCTTGCGCATATGCGCAACCGGGTTGGCGACCCCGTTGCGATGGTTCTTCGCGGCGATCATCGCCAGTTCCTCGGATCTGTCGCCATGGCGCTGGAAATAGGCCTGCGCGATGCGCCCGAATACGCCCGCGAAGCCGCCTTCCACATCCGCCTCTTCCTTGCGATAGCAGCCGGACATCAGGACATCGCCAACCTCGCTGGAGGGCAGGCCGGTCATCTTTTCGGCGCCGATCACCAGGGCGATCCGTCCGCGACCGGCCTCGATGAAATCAAGTGCGCCAAAAAGTGCCGCTGAACCCGTCGCACAGGCGTTTTCGAAGCGCACGGCAGGGGTCGCGGCAAGACCTTGATGTTTCATGCCGACAAGCGCCGCCTGAAAATCCTGACGGGAAAAGCCATTGTTGTAGACGCCGACGAAGATGCCATCGACATCGGCGGGTCCGACGCCCGCATGGTCGAGCGCCGGGCCAACGACTTCTGCCATCAGTGTCTCGGTGTCGGGGGCGGCGGACTTGCCGAAATCGCCGTGGGCCCAACCGATCATCCGCGCTTTGGCCATGCCAGTTCCTCTCGGCACTCGAGGAGCGCCGTCCAATCAGCCGTTCTTTTGCTTGCGGCACGCACTGCCGCTATTGTGGTCAGGCGCTTGCGCGCCATTCCGGCCTTGCCGAAATCTCGCTCTCGAAAGCGCGGATGCCGGCGGTGAAAGATTCCATCAGTTCCTCGATTTCCGCTTCGCGGATCGTCAGGGGAGGGCAGACCATCAGCCATTCTCCAAACGAACCGCCCGCGGTGCGCCGCGAGAACAAGAGCAGTCCGTGGTCGCGGCAGATCATTCCGATCCGTTCGCTTGCCCGCATCTCTGCCGGGAACGGTTCCTTGGTGACCTGATCCGCGACGATCTCCACGGCCATGTGCAGTCCAAGCCCGCGAATGTCGCCGATAATGCCGGTCTTGCCTTTGATATCCTCCAGTCGGGACTTGATCAGCGCGCCCAAATTGCGCGCCCGTTCCATCAGGCCATCTTCCTCGACAACCCTCAGGACCATGTCGGATGCGGCGCAACTGACGGGATTGGCCGAATAAGTATGGCCGTGCTTGAAGCCCCCCGAACGGCGCACATCGCTTACCATGTCCGCCGAGGCCAGGACCACGCCAAGTGGCGCATAGGAGCCGCTGACGCCTTTTGCGAGCGTGACGATGTCGGGCCGGCAATCCGGCCAATGATGACCGGCGAGGAACTTGCCCGTCCTGCCGGCGCCGCTCATGATCTCGTCGTAGATCAGCATGACGCCGTAACGGTCGCAAATCTCGCGGATGCGGGTGGAATAGCTGTCCGGGGAAACCAGGGCTCCGGTCGACACGCCGCCGACCGGTTCGATCATGAAGGCGAGGATGGTTTCGGGACCTTCCCGGAGGATCGTTTGCTCCAGCTGCCGCACACAGCGGTCGACGACATCCTGTTCGCTTTCGCCGGCCGGACGCCGATACATCAGCGGCGCGTCGATCTTTGGCATGTCGACGAACATCGGCCTGTAGGCTGCCGCATAGTCCGGGTCACCGGTGATGCCGAGAAGCGCCGTAGTCGCGCCATGATAGGAAGGGACGCGGCTGATGATCTTGAAACGTGATGCCTGGCCTCGCGCCACCGCCACCTGACGGGCGAATTTGATCGCGGCCTCATTGGCCTCCGAGCCGCCGGAGACGAAGAAGGCGGCGCCATAGTCCCAGTTGCTCAAGCGTTCGAGCCTGGCGGCCAGCCGCTCGTTGGGGTCATTGTCCCATCTCATACTGTGCGCGTAGATGATGCGCCCCATCTGGTCGCGCATCGCTTCAAGCACCCTGGGATGGGCATGGCCGACATTGACCGAAATGGCGCCCGACGATCCATCCAGCAGCCGGCGACCGGTGCTGTCCCAGATATAGACGCCTTCGCCGCGGACGACTTTCGGGAATTCCTTTGTGCCTTCGGGCGTGATGAAATGCTGATAGCGCAGTGTCATGAGTATCCTCGCACGGTTGCCTGCGGGAGGCGGGTCTCTTCAGGACCGCTTGGCAGGGTAGGAGAAGCCATTGAGTGGGGAATTCGCCGTCAGCAGCTTCGGGTCGGGGTCGGAGCCGAACAGCATGCGATGGCGCGTGAAGGCCAGGAGCTCGGCCACGTGCTCGTCATTGCGCGGATCGTCGGGGAAAGCCGCGCCAAAGATCTCGTCGACATAGATGCGAGTCATGATCTCGTCGGCGAATGCACTCGTTGCGTGCCCGATGAACCGGTCGAAGGCCGCGGGAACCGGCTGCCTGGCATGATCCCTGGCGATGGTCGAAAGTATTTCGGCCCACTGCGCGGTCAGCCTCAACCAGACCGCATTGGCTTCCGCGTCCTGCCGCTTCATCTGGAACAGCGACCGGAAGAACATCCGGCGGCGGCGGAATGCCCCCACGATTTCGATGAATGTCGCCTTCATCTGGGAGAAGAGGTCGACAAATTCGTCGCCTTCGGGAATCGCCGGCGCGATGTCGACCGCGGCGAACTCCGAGAACACCTCGAGCACCAGGTCGCGGATGCTGTCGAAATGCAGATAGAACGTTCCTGCCGCGACCTTTGCCTTGCCGGTGACCGAGCCGATCGTCAGGCTGGCAAGGTCGCTTTCCGTCAAGCAATCGAACGCCGCCCGTTTCAGCTTCGCGCGTGTGCGCGCACTCTTGCCTTCGCCACCCGCGCCCTTGATCTGTGCATTCAGCGCGGCAACGTAGCGATCGCCCAATGCCAGATGGGATCCGGCAGGACCTGTTTGGCTCTGGCTTGCGGAAGTTCCAGCCGGCGAGGCATTTGGCGCGTTGCGGTCCGTCATCTTGTCTCTCATCAGGAAGCCGCCGCAAGCAGCGTGCGATCAGGCAGGGCCTCGCCGACCAACCTCTCGAATTGAGCGGCCAACTCGGCCACGTCGAGCGCTGCTTTCTTCTCGCCCGACAGATCCATCACCACCTTGCCGCGATGCATCATCAGCACGCGATCGGTGTGGCTGAGCGCATGACCAAGATCATGCGTGACCATCACCGTCGTGATGTCTTGCGCGCGCACGATCTCTCCGGTGACATCCGCCACGATTTTCGCGCGCTTGGGGTCGAGCGCCGATACGTGCTCATCCAGCAGCAGGACGCGCGGGTTGCGGACCGCGGCCATCGCCATCGCCACAGCCTGGCGCTGCCCCCCGGAGAGGGTGCCCGTCGATTCGCCGAGCCGGTCTTCCAGCCCCATGCCAAATCGCTGAAGCGCGCTTCTTGCTGCCAGCCTCACGCCGTCGCGGTCATAGCGGCGAAGGCGGAAGGCACGCTCCCTGCCCATCACGGCCAGTGCGAAATTCTCCTCGATGCTGAGCGAGGAAAGCACGTTGTGCTCGGGGTTCTGGCGAACGAGCGCAATCTTGGAAGCCCTCTGCCACGAGGGTTTCTCGCTCATGTCCTCGTCGTCGATGTGCAGGGATCCTTCATCGAGGAGCAATGTCCCCATGAGGATTGAAAGCAGCGTGGACTTGCCAGCACCGTTGGAGCCGATCAGCGCAACGTAGGAGCCGCGTGCGATATCAAGGGTCAGATCATCCAGCGCGGTGAAGACTTCCTTTTTGCCAAGGCCGGCAAAGCGCTTCGTCGCATGGCGAAGCCGTATGGCTGGTGGTGCGCCACCAATGCGTCGCTCAGAGAAGGGTGGTGACACGATCGTTCTCCAGGAATTGCACATGTTTGCGCCGGCGGGCCCGCCAGCCTTCGAACCCGGAAAGCGTAAGCGTGCCCTTTCCGTGGATGCGGGCCGCGATGAAGGCGAACACCAGGAGCGCGGTGATCAGCCGAACGGAGTTTGGCGGAATGCCCATTCTGAGGCTGAGCGCCACGATACAGCGATAGATGATCACGCCGACGATGACGGAGGCCACCCCGACGGCGACCTTGTCGGAACGAATGACGCTGGTGCCGATCGTCAGGGCTGCGAGGCCGACCACGATCACGCCGCCCTGGATGGAGACATCCATGAACCCCTGGCTCTGCGCCACCAGCGCGCCCGATGCAGCCGCCAATGAATTGGCCAGCATAAGACCAAGAACCTGGTGCATCTCCGTGCGGATGCCGAGGCTTCGCGCGGTCTGTATGTTCAGCCCGCTTGCGCGCGTCGCGAGGCCGTATCCGGTATGCAGGAGCCAGACCAGGAGAGTGGCGAAAATCAAGGTCACGACGCCCGCCACAAGTATCGAAGCGGACTGGTTGCCGAGGCCCAGATGCTCGGCCCAGGTGAACAACGTTTCCACGCGCACGAGAGAGACATTGCCCGTGCCCATCACCGCGATGCTGACGGACCATGCCGCCGTGGTCATCAGAATGCCCGCGAGCAGAACGTTCATCTGCAGGATCACGTGCAGCAGAGCCGTCACAAGTCCGGCAAGCGCGCCGGCACACATGCCGAGCAACAGCGAACTGATGGGATCGAACCCCATGAGAAGGCTGCTCGCGGCTGCCGCGCCGCCGAGGCCGAACGAGCCCTCAAGTGTCAGATCCGGCAGGCTGAGCACGTTGATCGCCAGGTAGATACCGAGCGCCAACGGTCCATAGAGGAGCCCGATCTGGGCTCCGATCACAAGCACATCGATGAGCATCGAAATTCGCCTCAGTAGGTTTTGACCGCCGAGGTCATCATAGTCTCGGGAATCTTGAGCCCCAAAGCGCCCGCTTCGGTCTTGTTGATCTCGAAGCCGGCAATCTTGGGGATGATGACCGGTGTCGTGGCGGGGCTGGCGCCCTTCAGCACGGCTACCACAAGGTCGGCCGCCTTCATTCCAACAGTCACATAACTGTAGCTGCCAGCCAGGATCGCGCCACCCTTGACCGCATCGGATGTGCAGCCGAACACTGGCAGCTTGGCGTCCTTGGCTACCTTTAGAGCGCCTGCCATGCCCGAGATCGTCGTCGTGTCGCAGGGGAACTCGATTGCCTGGACGCGCCCTACGAGCGATTGCGCCGCCTGGGTGGTTTCACCGGCATTGGCGATGCCCGCGGTGACGTGCTTCAAACCCTTGCTTTCAAGGTGCGCGATAGCGCGCGCCGCCAGCGGATCGCCGGCGGGATCACCAACCTTGTAGATGAGGCCGATCGTCTCGATCGTTGGCAGGATGTTCAGCATGCCGTCGATTTCCGATTCGACAGGGAGGGGATCCGAAACCCCGGTCATGTTTCCGCCGGGCTTTTCGAGGGACTGGACAATGCCGGCCTCGACGGGTGTCGATACTCCGACGAAGACCACAGGCACGGTCTTGGTCGCCTGCTGTATGGATTGCGCCGCGGCGGTGCCGATGACCACGATGAGATCGCAACCACCATTGGCAAATTGCTGCGCTATGGTTTGCTGGGTTGCGGCGTCAGCCTCGGGGTTCTGGATGTTCTGGACGATCTTTTCGCCGCCCGAAGCCTTCAGGCCGTCGTTCATTCCCTTCAGGATGTCATCGATGACGGGGGCCGACGCATATCTGTTCACACAGACTGTCTTGCCGGAAAGTGCAGCATCCTCGGCCTTCGCAATTCCCGAGCAGGCGAGAGTCAAGCCTGCAACCGTCGACAATGCGATCAGTGGCTTCATGTCAGTTCCCCATGTTTGGCCGCCTTGCCGGCAGCGCTTGTCTGTTCCAATTATGAAACTGAATGCAGTTTCATAATTTGTCAATCCTTGTTGCGAAGGATTTGTTTCGGACTGTTCCATTGCTCCGCCCCAACGGGTGGGTACCCGAAGTGGGATGGCTGCTTAACTGCGGATGTCGCCGAAAGGAGACGGGCCGATCTCGGCCCCCGAACCAGCCGCGTTCGCAGCGGTTCATCGACCTTTTTTCGGGATGACGAAACACCGCGCGGAGGGAAACCAGTCCTCCTCCTGGGTCTTAGGTTCGCCAGGCCATATGAGGAACACGAAGGAAATAGGTTTGCGAACCTGCCGCTAACGTATTGATTTTCTGTGGAAAACGATGACCTTTCGGGTCCACCGGATTATTCTACATCAAAATGCTACGCTCAGTTCTCGAGGCTGAATTGGGCGATAGCTCCGCGCTGCACGTGGCGGCGCGAAAGGCGCGAGCCTCCGACCTTGGCAATGCGCCCTAGCTATTGGAAGCTGCAATGCTATCGCAGCGATGTCGCCATTACGCCGCCGTCGACGGTGAGGACGGCCGCGTTGACCTTGTCCATCTGGGCCAGATGCAGGAATGCGTTGGCAATGTCGCTTGCCGTTACCTCTACTCCAAGCAGATTGCCGGCCATGTATTCGTGCGGAGTCATCCCGCGCGCGCTGGCACGCTCAACGATCATCTGATCGGTCATCAGGCCGGAGCGGATACGCCCCGCATTGATGCCATTGGCGCGGATCCCCTCGCGGCCATGGTCGACCGCATATTGCTTCATCAAGGCCAGCGTCGCGGCCTTGGGTATGCCGTACGGACCGAAATCCTTTCCCGGATTGACGGACTGGTTGGAAATGTTGAACAGGATCGCGCCGCCCCTGCCTTGGCGTCGAAAGATCTGTATCGCCGCCTGGCAGGCGTTCTGGTGGCCGAAGAAGTTCAGTTCGAAGCTTCGCCGCAGTTCCTCCATCGGCAGGTCGCCGATCGCGCCTTGCTGGGCGGAGCCGGCGTTGGAGACGAGGATATCGAGGCCGCCCAGCTCATCCGCCGCCAGGTCGAGCACGCGCTTCACCGACGCCGCATCCGTCACGTCGCACCGGTATGGCCGGCAGCCATATTCGGCGGCGAGCGACCCGAGTGCGGCATCGTTGATGTCCAGCGTTGCGACAGCGGCACCCGCCTGGGCAAAGACGCGCGCAATCTCGCGGCCTATCCCGCTCGCTGCGCCGGTTACAGCCACGACCTTGCCCTGCATCGGCTTGAGGGCCACGTCGTGTGATGCCTCATCGAGGGTCATCGTCAAGCTGCCTCTGCCGTTTCCAGGTCGCGGAACATGGCATAGGCCTTGTCCGCTTTCTCACCGCGATGAACGATGGCGGCGAGCGCCTTGAGCATGGCGACGGGGTTCGACGACTGGAAGACGTTGCGGCCCATGTCCACGCCGGCCGCGCCCTGGTCGATCGCCAGCCACGCCATCTGAAGCGCCTCGCGCTCCGGCAGCTTCTTGCCGCCGGCAATCACGATCGGCACCGGACAGCCGAGCGCGATGCGCTCGAAGCCCTCGTCGACATAGTAGGATTTCACGAACTGAGCTCCGAGCTCAGCCGCGATGCGCGTCGCCAGGCCGAAATAGCGGGCATCGCGCACCATGTCCTTGCCGACGCCGGTAACCGCCATGGTGGGAATGCCATAGCGTGTGCCGGTGTCGATGAGCTTGACGACGTTGGAAATGGATTTGTGCTCGTATTCGGCACCAACATAGACCTGGGCGGCCATGGCCACCGCGCCGAGGCGGATCGCATCGTCGATGTCGACCGCCACCAGTTCGTTGGAAAGTTCCGTCAGGATCGAATTGCCGCCCGAGCAACGCAGCACCACCGGCTTGTTGACCTCCGGCTGTATCGTGGCGCGCAAGCCGCCACGCGTGCACATCAGCACATCGGCGTGTTGGGCAAGCGGCGCGATCGTCAGGTCCATCCGCTCAAGGCCAGTCGTCGGACCCTGGAAATAGCCATGGTCGAAGGCGAGCATGACTGTCCTGCCACTGTCGGGATTGAAGATGCGCGACAGCCTCGCCTTCATGCCCCAGTCGTGATGCGCCGCTCCCTTGAGGTAGAAGCGGCTGGTGTCGGCGGGACGGTCCCGGCCCCAGTCCTTGCCGTCCTTGATGTCGTCGAGATCAGCCATGTCGAAGTCCTTTTTCCGTAACCGGCAGGGTCAAGCCCTGGCCGTGAAGTCCTGCATTGCCTTTAGAATGAGCGAAACCGAGATCGCGCCCGGATCCGGGTAGCCAATGCTGCGCTCGCCAACCGAGCGCGCCTTTCCCGTCGTCGCTATCATTGCCTTGCTGGCCTCGACCCCATCCAGCGCGCCCTGGGTGGCCGCCGCCGTCGCGGCGGCGAGGCCCTTGCCAACGGCGGCGCGCGCGGCCCGCGCGGCCGGGGCAAGCGCGTCGACCATGGTCTTCTGGCCCTCGGTCACGCCGCCGCGCTTCAGCACCGCCGCAAGACCCTCTTCCAGCGCCGTCGCGAACGAGGCGTCGTCGATGACATCAGATGCCGCGAAGGCCTTGGAGCCGGCGCGAAACAGCGTGCCGAACACAGCACCCGCCGCACCGCCGGTATTGGACAGGATAGCGGTGCCGACCGCCTTATAGGCGGCTTCGGCACTTTCGGCGGCGCCGGCGTCGAGCGCCTCGAGCGCGGCCTCGAAGCCGCGGCGCATGCCGACGCCATGGTCGCCATCGCCGATGGTCAAATCGGCCTCGGTCAGCACGTCGGTCTGGTCGATCAGGGATTGCGCGACGGAGCGCATCATCTCGCGCGTAGCGTTGGCATCGAGCGTTTCGATCATCGCCGTTACATCCTTGAATAGCCGAGCGATTCCGCCGGCATGTCGAGATAGTGTTTCAACTCGTCGTCGAGCTTCATCAGCGTCACCGAGAAACCGGCCATTTCCTGCACGGTCAGCCATGTGCCGACATCGGTGCGGTGGACCGAGATGCCTTCGCGCTCCAGGATCGCGCGGATGCGCCGGTTGACGATCAGCATCTCCATCATGGTGGTGGCGCCGAGATTGTTGATCATCAAGGCAACTTCGTCGCCCCTGGCGAACGGCAGATCGGCGAGGATCTTGTCCATGAGCTCGTCGGCGATCGCATCGGCCGATTTCAGCTTCTGGCGCGCGATGCCGGCTTCGCCATGGGCTCCCATGCCGACCTCGATCTCGTCGTCCCCGAGTTCGAAGGTCAGCTTGCCGGTCTCCGGGATCGATCCCGCGGAGACCGCGACGCCCATGCTGCGCACCCAACCCTGTGCCTTGCGCGCGACGCGTTCGACCTCGTCAAGCGTCCCAAGCTCGCTGGCTGCGCCGCCCGCCACCTTGATCATGTAGATGTCGCCCGCGATGCCGCGACGGTCGTGCATCCGTTCCGGCGGCGCGGCCGCGACATCGTCGCAGACGCGCACGGTGCGGACCTCGATGCCGTCATCCTCGAGCAGTTCCACGGCCATGTCGAAATTCATGTTGTCGCCGGCATAGTTGCCGTAGAGAAACAGGACGCCCTTGCCGCGATGCACCGCCTTGGCCGCGGCCGCGATCACATCGGGCGAGGGCGCGGCAAAGACGTTGCCGCAGGCGGCGCCGTCACCCATGTTCTTGCCGACGAAGCCATGGAAAAGCGGCTCGTGGCCGGAGCCTCCGCCGATAAGCAGCGCCACCTTGCCGTCCGGGATGTCCTTGCGGATCAGCGCCGGCTTGCCGTCGAGCTTGTAGACACGGCCGTCATTGGCAAGCGCCAGCCCATCGATCATTTCTGGTACGACGCGCTTGACGTCGTTAAGGATTTTCTTCGGATTAGCCACGGTCTTCCTCCTCGGTTTCCGGCCGCCCGTCGGGCACGTGATCCAGGATCATGAAAAGCACAACCCCGGCAAGCAGCACCGGGAAACCGATGACGAAAAGCCTGTGCGTGAAGGGCTGGCAGAGCATGGCGAAGCCGCCAAGGATCAGCACGCTCGCCAGGCGATAAAACCATTTCTTGCTGAACAACGGACCCATCAGCGGGAACCCTCCGCCTGCGAGATGCGGCGTCCGCCGGCTGCGTCGAACAGGAAGCCGCGGCCTTCCGGAATGCGGAATGAACAGGCATCGCCCTGCGTGAAGCGCATCGACAGCGGAACGACCTTGCGGAATGAACCTCCTGATGTCTCGACCTGGATGGCGCGCTCGAAGCCGCGATTGTCCACGGCATAGATCGTGCCCGTGCTGGCCCCGGCGGCATCGGCGGAGCCGACCTCGATGTCCTCCGGCCAGACACCCAGCAGCACCTTGCCGCTCCCGCCGGCGACCGTGCCGAACTCGCCGATCGGGATGCGCTGCCGCGCACCCTTGACGATGACATGGCCGTCCTCGATGCCGGCCTCGAAGAAGGCCATCGAAGGGCTGCCGACCAATCGGCCGACGACGACATTGGCCGGAAGCCGGTATATGTCCTCTATGGTGCCCGCCTGCTGGATGACGCCGCCGTCGATGATGCCGATCCGGTCGGCGATGGCGATGGCGCCATGATAATCGTGCGTGGCGTAGAGCATCGTCGAGCGATGCTGGCGGTGGATCTGGCGCAGTTCCGCGCGCAAGCCCTCGCGCAATTTGAGATCGAGCGCCGACAGCGGCTCATCGAGCAGGAACATTACCGGGCGGCGTACAAGCGCGCGGGCGATGGCGACACGTTGACGTTCGCCGCCCGACAGCGTGTCCACGTCGCGATCGAGCAGATGAGAAATGCGCAGCAGTTCCGCGGTGCGGCCGACGCGAAGGCTGATTTCGCCTTCGGATTCGCGGAACGCCGGCGAGCGCAACGCAAAGGCAATGTTGTCCTTTACGTCGAGCACCGGCAGGAGGTTGAAGCCCTCGAACACGATGGCGATGTCGCGGCTGCCCGGGTCGGAGTCGGTCACATCGCGCCCGGCAAGGTCGACGCGCCCGGCATCGAGATCGATCAGGCCGGCGGAGGCGAGCAGCGTCGAGCTCTTGCCGGCGCCGGTCGGTCCGAGGAGCGCGAATATCTCGTTGTCATTGACGGTGAGGTCAAGGCTGCGAAGCGCCGTCTTTCCGCGATAGGCCTTCTTCAGTCCCTTCAATTGGAGCATTGGCTTGGGGGTCATGCCGCGACCTCCGCGTCGACACGCCGGCCGGTGGCGGCATCGAAAAACAGCAAGCCATCCGGATCGAAATGCACGCGCATCACGGAGCCCGATGGCGACCGGCGCTTGTCGACACCCTGGTGGATCGTGTCGCCGATGCGGAACGAGAAGAAGCGTTCGCGGCCGATGGAAAAGACATCGTCCACCGCGATTGCGACGCCGGCGGCCGGATCGTCGGTCAGGTGCACGTTCAGCGGGCGCACGCCGAGCTTCAACGGCCGCTTCGACGAGAGAGCCCAGTCGGGAAGGCGGTCGCGCGCGGCGGTCAGCGTGACGTCGCTGTCGCCCAGCCGCAGGCCGCCCTCGACGGGCGCGAGGTCGATGAGGTTCATCGACGGCGAGCCGATGAACTGGCCGGCGAAGATGTCGACCGGTTCGAAGAACATGCGGTCAGGGTTCGAGACCTGGACGATGCGGCTGTTGTTCATGAGCACGATGCGGTCGGCGAGCGACATGGCCTCGCGCTGGTCGTGCGTGACATAGATCGTGGTGACGCCGAGCTGGCGCTGCAGATGCCCGAGCTCCCAGCGCATTTCTTCACGAAACTGCTCGTCGATCGCCGACAGCGGCTCGTCGAGCAGCAGGACGGCCGGATCGCGGATGACGGCACGCGCAAGCGCCACTTTCTGCCTTGCGCCGGGTGGCAGCGCGCCGGGATAGCGGGCTAGCTCGTCGCCGAGCTTGAAGATGTCGGTGACCCAGTCGAGCTTGCGCGCGATCTCGGCCCTCGCGACGCCGCGCGCCTTCAGCGGAAAGACGATGTTTTCCTTGATGCTGAGATGCGGGTAGAGCGAAACGAACTGGAACACCATGGCGATGTTGCGCTCGCTGGCGCTCAGATCGTTGACGGCCGCACCGTCGAACAGCACGTCGCCGCTGGTTGCCTTCACCAGGCCCGCGATGCAGCGCAGGGTCGTCGTCTTGCCGCAGCCTGAAGGCCCCAGATAGACGACGAACTCGCCGTTCTTCACGGTCAGGCTGACGTCGTCCACCGCCTTGAAGGCGCCGAACTGGATGCTCAGGTTCCTGAGAGTGATCTCGGCCATCAGTACTTCTCGCCCATCTTGGTCAGGTGCCGGACAAGGATCATCGACAGACCGATAATGATGACCAGAAGAATGACCGCGAGCGCCGACGCTTCCCCGGTGTAGAAATAGCTGAATGCCGTCTTGGCCACCGAGAAGGATACCGTCTCCGTGCTCGACCCCGGGCCGCCGCCTGTCAGCGCGACGAAAAGGTCGTACTGCTTGAAGCTGTCGATCAGGCGCAGGATCAGCGCGATGAACAGCACAGGCGCCGACATAGGCAGCGTGATGCGGAAGAAGCGATAGGCGGGGCTGGCGCCGTCCACCTCGGCCGCCTCGTAAATGGTCTCGGGAATGCCGCGAAAGGCGGCGGTCGCCAGAAGCACGATGAAGGGCGTCCACATCCAGGTGTCGGCGGCGGCCGCCGCCCACAGCGCCGGGCTGGTCTGGCCAAGCCAGTCGACCTTGCTGAAGCCGACCGACGACACCAGGAAATTGATGACGCCCCACTCCGAATTCAGCATGTAGCGCCACAGGAAGCCCACCACGACCGGGGACAGCATCATGGGCATCATCAGCATGGTGAAGATGACGTCGCGGCCGCGGAAATTCTTCTGCATCTGGTAGCCGACGAAAATG
Source organism: Mesorhizobium sp. GW821-FHT04C10 (assembly GCF_059420305.1). Lineage (NCBI taxonomy): Bacteria > Pseudomonadati > Pseudomonadota > Alphaproteobacteria > Hyphomicrobiales > Phyllobacteriaceae > Mesorhizobium > Mesorhizobium sp. GW821-FHT04C10. The sequence goes on from NZ_JBWKTL010000001.1 coordinate 2,943,754, forward strand.
CCGATCAGCATCTGCAGCGTGACGCAGATGAACACGAACTTGCCGGTGAATATGAAGCGGTCCCAGAGATCGGGATCCGAAAGCAGGAACTTGTAGTTGTTGAAGCCGACCGGCTTCATCGTGCCTTGGCGCAAGGCCGAGAAATTGAAGAACGAATAATAGATCAGCGAGAAGATCGGATAGGCGACCATGAATATCAGGATCGCCAGCGTCGGCGACAGGAAGCCGAAGATCATCATGCGGCCAGAGGAGCGCTTGCGCAGTTGCGTCTGCCGCGCCGCGTGGGCGGCGGCCTGCGTTTCGGGTGCAAGAGGCGTGTTGGTGGCAGTCATTGGTCTACCTCCTTCCCAGCACGCCGAAGGTCATCCCCATCAGCAGATGTTTGCGGATGAGATAGAAGAAGATCAGCACGGGAATGATGAGGACGACGCCGGCAGCGCATATCTGCGTCCACTCGATGCCGGTTGCGCCGGAAGCGGCCGAAATCTTGACGGGCAGGGTCTTGGCCTGGGTGGTCGTGAGAATGGATGCGAAGGCGAATTCGTTCCAGGCGAAAATGAAGCAGAAGCCGGCGGTGGCGGCGATGCCGCCCTTCACCATTGGCAGCACCAGTTTGAGGAATGCGTACATGCGCGTGTAACCGTTGACGATGGCGATCTGCTCGACCTCCTTCGGCACGCCGTCGAAGAAACCCTTCATGATCCAGGTGGCCAGACCGACATTGGCGAAGATCGAGACGAGGACCAGACCGGTTCGCGTGTCGGCGAGCCCGAGCCGCGCGAACATCAGATGGTAGAAGACGAGAACCGCGACCGGCGGCAGCATGCGGGTCGACAGGACGAAGAACATGAAGTCGCCCTTGCCGATGAAATTGAAGCGCGAGCAGACATAGCCGGCCAGCGTCCCGAAGAAGACGGCGAGCGACGTGCCGGCGACAGAGACGATGATGCTGTTGATAAGCGAGTCGAGGACCCCGACCGCCGAAGCGCTGTCCTTGGCCGCACCGATGCCGAAGACCGCCTGGTAGCCGCTGAAGTCCGGCGTGAAGAGGAGTTTCGGCGGCATGGTGAAGAAATCCATGCGGCTCTTGAACGAAGACAAAAGCAGCCAGAAGATCGGGCCGACATTGTAGACCGTGTAGATGGCGAGCAATCCCAGCACCAGCCATCTGCCGGCAAGGTCCATCGTCGATGTCTTGGAATGCGTCATGACGACCTGTCTTCGAGCCGGCGCGGTGCGGGCTCTGCTGCATGGGACGGGGATGAGAAAGGGCACGCGGAAGACGCTCCGCGTGCCCTTCGGGTCAAGGCGGTTATTCGACGGGAACGACCGCGTCGACGCCAACCGGCGATATGACCTCGTCCGGCACTTCCGGGGTCTTGTCGCCACGCTTGATTTCGTATCCGGCGCGTTGGAGCGTGCGCTCGTTCTTTTCCGCGGCGTCCGAAAGGGCCTGCTGCACCGTCTTGGCGCCGGTGGCGGCGTTTGAGATCTCCTGCTGCAGCTCGTCGAGCAGCACCGGATATTCAGGCAGGTGCCAATAGTCGTTCAGATATTGCAGCGCGGTGGAGAACTGCCGGTTGTAGGAATTCAAACCCTGCCAATCCGGGCTTTCCAGCACCTGCTTCAGGCCGGTCTGGCAGACGGCGGCATAGCGCTTCTGCTGCTCGGGCTGAAAATACCATTCCATGAACTTGGTCAGCTCGGGCAGTTTCTTGGAGTACTTGTTGATGCCCATGCCCTGGCCGCCGACCGAGAACTGGCGACGGAACTTCTTGTCGCGGCCGATGGCGCCCGGCAGAACCCCAAATGCGATCTTGTCGGCGAATTTGCTGACCTTGGGATCGACATTGGATCCGTTGAAATAGAACCACTGCATCGCCATGGCGACCTGGCCTTGCTGGATCGCGGTGTTGACCTCGTCGAAGCCCCAGTTGGTCGATCCGGGCGGACCATACTTGAACATATCGACATAGGCCTGCACCCCATCCACCGAAGCCGGCGAGTCGAGGTAGCCCTTCACTTCCATCGTCTCAGGATTGTAGAGCTCGCCGCCGAACGACCAGAGGAAGGAGTTGGATGCCGTGGTCGCGAAGTCATAGTCGCGGCCGCCCATCTGGCCCCAGCCATAGAGCCCCTGCTCGGGACGCGTGAAGAACTCGGCCACCTGCTTGGCGTCCTGATAGGTCTGCGGCACCACCAGGTCCCTGCCGTACTTGGCCTTGAAGGCTTCCTTCTCCTTGGGATCCTCGAACAGGTCCTTGCGGTAGGTCAGGCCATAGGCATCCTGGTTGGCCGGCAGGCCGAAGAACTGCCCGGAGCCATCCGGATACTCACCATAGCGCGAGAGCGAAGCCGCCGGGAAGATGTCGGCCTTCAGGTAGGTCGACTTCTCGAAGATGTCATTGAGCTTGACGGCATGCTGGGCAAACTCGGCGGTGGACTGGCTGTCCCACATTGCGAAGTCGAAGGCGTCGCCCTGGATGGCGAATTCGGACGCGATCTTGTCGTGCCACTGCGGGCCATAGGGGACAAGCGCGGGCACGATCCTTACCGATTTGTCCGGATAGTCCTTGGCGATGGTCGTCAGCGCGTCGGCGCAAGTGCCTGCGTGCCAGACGAAAGTCAGATCGGTGGCGCGGGCAGAACCCGCGGTTGCAGCGAGCGCGGCTGCAAGCGCTGCGGCTGACGTCAACAGACGCGTGCGCATGGCCATGTTCATGTTCTCCTCCACTTGTCAGTTCAGGGGGCAATGGTCGGACCCGACCCTCTCCTAACCCCTGTCCAAAGCCTATGCATGGGCGTTATAAATATCAATAGAAAAGTTACAAACAGTGCTTTTTGATGTTAAATATGGTTGCGCGGTTTGCACGAAACATTTGCTAACACGCCCATTCCGGGGTCGCGCTGCACTGCGAAAAGCCATTTAAATCCATAATTCTGAGGTACTTCGCGCCGAGACCACGGAATTCGGATGTTTTCTCGCGGCGCAGTGCAACATCGAAATTTTGATATCTTAACATTTTTCTCTGGCGCGCTTTGTCAATGATGTTAAAACAGGCAAGGGGCAAAATCGCCGGAGGGACAAGCAGCTTGGAATCCGAAGAGGCGCAACATTTGTCGAAGGCGGACCATCGCCGTTCGGAAATCATCCGCATTCTGATGGAAAGCGGAACGGCGCAGATCAAGGACCTGGCCGTCCTGCTCGACGTATCGCTGATGACCATCCACCGCGATCTCAACGATCTGCATGACCAGGGCCTGGTGCGGCGTATCCGTGGCGCCGTCTCGGTAGAGAAGTCGATGCTGTTCGAGAGCAGCTACCTCTACCGGGCGCGTCAGCATGTAGAGGAGAAGCGCCGGCTGGCGCGCGCCGCGGCCGCCCATATCGAACCCGGCAACGCCATCGTCTGGGACGACAGTTCGACGACCTTCCATGTCTGCGACTTCATCGAGCAGATGACGCCGATAACCGTCATCACCAATGCACTGCCCGTGATGGAGCGGCTGCGCGACAAGCAGGACGTCGAACTGATCGGACTGGGCGGCAAATACCACCGGGTCTACAACGGCTTTTTCGGCATAGCCTGCGAAAGGGCGATCCGCTCCTACCATGTCGATGTGGCGTTGATGTCGACGACCACCATCCAGGGCATGTCGCTCTATACCCAGGACGAACAGGTCGTGCGCTCCAAGCAGGCGATGATGGAGATCGCGCGCAAGAAAATTCTTCTTGTCGACGAGAGCAAATTCCACTTCTCGGCCCTCAACTACGTGGCCGAACTCACGGCATTCGATGTGGTCCTGGTTTCGCAATCGGTTGACCGCGACATCGTGCAGAACATGAAGGAAGCGGGCGTCAGGCTGGAACTTGTCTGACCGGGCCGCACCCCACCCAAAGGAATGAAAGAAATGTCCGAAATCGGTAAGGCACGCCGGCTTGCACGGTTGCTCAACAAGAAGTCGGGGCGAATGCTCTGTGTTCCGCTCGACCACGGCATGCAGGTCGGACCGATCGCCGGCATCGCGGATCCCGCGCCTTTGATCGACATCGTGGCGGAGGCAGGGGTCGACGCGGTCATCGTCAATCCCGGCATGCTCTTGCGCCATGGCCACCGCCTGGCAGGCGGGCCTGCCGTGATTCTGCGCCTCGACCAGACGACCATGTGGCGCCACGGGACGCCGACAGGGTATCCGGACACGCACAGTCGTCTCGTCGCGACGGTGGAGGAAGCCGTGCAAATGGGTGCCGAAGCGGTGATCACCTACCTGTTCACCTGCAACAACCGCCCGGAGGAGGAAACGAAATCGTTCGAAACCGCGGGTATCGTCGCTTCCGAATGCCGGAAATGGGGTGTCGTGCATGTCATCGAGGCGATGGCGGCAAAGGGCGGCTTCGCGCGCGCCGACGACCCGGCCGTGGTGGCGATGAACTGCCGTATGGCAGGCGAACTCGGTGCCGACATGATCAAAACCGACTGGTGCGAACCAGAGCGTTTCACCGACATTGCCAGGCAATCGCTGGCGCCCATCGCCGTCGCGGGCGGTCCGGCCTTGGCCACCCTGGCGGGTACGCTGCAGTTCGCAAAGGACACGATCAGCGCCGGCGCGACCGGCCTGATGTTCGGACGCAACGTGTTCCAGCAGGCGGATGTCGCGGCAACCCTGGCGAGATTGGCGGACGTGGTTCATGATCGCTCGGAATTCCAGGGCGGTTCTTGTGCGATGCCGTTGGGCCCGGGGTAGACGGAGGGCCGGTTTTCGCCGTTGCCTCAATAACAAAATGTTATACGGTGACCCTGCATCAAGCGTAGGGAACTGGTTTGGACCTTCGTCAGCTTAGATATTTTTCCCAGGTCGTGGAGAGCGGCTCGTTCTCCAAGGCCGCGACGCAGCTGCACGTGGCGCAGCCGGCGCTGAGCCAGCATGTCCGGCACATGGAAGAGGAGCTTGGCCTCTCCCTTCTGCATCGCGGGCCGCATGGGGTCAGCGCGACGGAAGCCGGCGCGCGCCTCATGGTGCACGCCAAGCGCATTCTTGCCGAATTCGCCGAAATCACCGACAGCGTCAGGGGCGCCGCCATCGCCCCTCGTGGCGAGGTGCGCTTCGGATTGCCGGGCACAGTCAGCGAGCTGCTCGCGGCGCCGCTGATCGAGGCCGCCCGCGAGCGCTTCCCCGAGGTTCGCATCCGCGTCGTGGAGGCGATGAGCGGCTACATTCTGGAATGGCTGAAACTTGGGGAAGTCGACCTTGCGATGATCTATGCGACGTCGGATCCCCGAGGACTCGCGGTACATCATGGGCTGTCCGAGGAGATCTGTCTCTTTGCCAGCCCGTCGATGCCCGGGGCGGACGCCTTTCGGGGCTCCTCCGTGGAGCTTCGCGACGTCGCCGGATTGCCGCTTGTCGTACCAGGTCCCGGGCACGGCCTGCGGGAACTGATCGATGCCGTGGCGACGTCGGTCAAGGCCGTCATCAACCCGGCGATTGAAATCGACTCCTACACCCAGATCAAGAGATTGGTGACGCGCGGAATCGGTTACGGGATCTTGCCGAGGATGGCGATCAACGCGGAGGCCCAGGCCGGACTGTGCCGGGCGTGGAGTTTCAAGAACCCTCCGATTACCCGGAAAGTGTATCTGGCCTACTCGACGGAACGCCCCCTGCAAACCGCTCCCCGCGCCGTCGGGCAGTTATCGTGGGAAATCCTTCGCCAGCTGGTCAAGGACCAGATCTGGAGCGCCGAGCTGTCCGACGAAAATCAGCGCCCCGACCTCTTTGGCTAGCCTGTTCCGGGCAGGCGCACGACTGTACCGTTTCGCTATACCTCCCATTACAAAACGCTATTTGACGCAGTGGCCCCTTCCGGTGCGATGGTGTCGGAAAAGCAGGACAGGGAGCATGCCATGCCCGGCGCGCTGGAGGGAACGACCGTCATTTCGCTGGAGCAAGCCGTGGCCGCGCCCCTGGCGACGTCGCGGTTGGCCGACGCGGGCGCACGTGTCATCAAGCTCGAACGGCCCGAGGGTGACTTCGCGCGAGGCTATGACGATTACGTTGACGGCCTCTCCAGCTATTTCATCTGGAACAATCGCGGCAAGCAATCCTGCACCGTCGATCTGAAGCGGCCCGACGATCTCGCACTCGTCGAGTCCATGCTCGCCTCAGCCGATGTGTTCGTGCAGAACCTTGCGCCTTCCGCGACCGACAGGCTGGGCATCGGCAGCGCTGATCTCAGGAAGCGGTTTCCCAGGTTGATCGTCTGTGACATTGGCGGCTATGCGCCGGGAACGCCCGACCATGATCGCAAAGCCTACGATCTGCTGATCCAGGCTGAAGCGGGTTTGGCGGGAGTAACGGGATCCGCTTCGTCGGGCCCGACCCGCGTCGGCATATCGATATCCGACATCGCCACGGGGCAGGGGGCCTACGCCGCTATCCTCGAAGCGCTGATCGTGCGCGCTCGAACCGGGGAAGGGGCTCACCTTCAGGTTTCGCTATTCGACACGCTCGCCGAATACATGAACGTGCCCTATCTGGCGCAGCGTTACGGCGGCAAGGAGCCGCGACGGCTCGGCCTCGCCCACCCCTCGATCGCGCCCTATGGGCTGTTCAAGGTGAGCGACGGCGAAATCCTGATCGCCGTCCAGAATGAGCGCGAATGGGCCGTGTTCTGCGACAGTGTCCTGCGCCAGTCGTCGATCGCAACGGACCCAAGGTTCGAACGCAACGTCCTGCGCATCAAGAACCGCGAGCCGCTGGACGCATGCGTACAGGCGCTGCTGGCGAGCTATACCATGGCCACATTATGCGAACTGCTGGACCAGGTACGCATCGCATATGGGCGTGTCTCAACCATGGCGGATCTGGCGGTGCACCGCAGCGCGACCAAAGTCCCGGTCGAGACATCGGTGGGGCAGGTCGAGCTTTTTGCCCCGCCTGTCACGGTCAACGGCAGGCGGCCGGTGCTTGGCAGGGTGCCAACGCTTGGCGAACATGACCTGGCCTTGCGGCAGGAGTTCGGCACCGCCCGCAGGGTGGATGCCAAACGGATAGGAAATACAGTGCCATGAGCTTGACCCGTAACCTGACCCGCCTGATCCGCGAAAAGCCGGTAACCGAACGCGACCTCGAATGGGCGTCGCTGTTCGTCCTCGATACGCTTGCCTGCGCCCTCGGCGCGCTGCCGACCGAGCCGGCCCGCATGCTCAGGACGGTCGCGCCGCCGACGCAAGCGGACACCGCCCGCAAGGCGTTTTATCTGGGCGGTCTGTCCCATATCCTGGAGATGGACGATCTGCATCGGGATTCGGTGACCCATCCGGGCAGTGTCGTCATTCCCGCGGCCTGGGCGGTGGCTCATGACCTCGATCTTGGCGGCGAAGCTTTTCTCAAGGCGGTTCTCGCGGGATATGAAGCCTGTTGCCGAATAGGCATGTCCGTCGGCAAGAAGCATTACCGGGTCTGGCACAACACCTCGACCTGCGGTCCGTTCGGCGCCGCGTTTGCCGCGGCTGAACTCATCGGCCTCGACGACACCAAGACCGTGTGGGCGCTTGGCAATGCGGGCACGCAGTCGTCAGGGCTCTGGGAATTCCTCGCCGAAGGCGCCATGAGCAAGCATCTCCACACCGCCAGAGCCGCGGAATCGGGCCTTCTCGCGTCATTCCTGGCCAAGGAGGGATTCACCGGCGCGGAGAATATCCTCGAAGGCGAAAAGGGGTTTTACGCCGGCCTCTGTCCGGACCCGATCCCGGAGGCCGTGACAAGCGGACCCGAGCGCCCGTGGCAGCTGATCAACACCTCGATCAAGCCTTGGCCTTGCTGCCGGCATACCCACCCCGCGATCGACGGCGCGATCGCCCTGCATCACGAGATCGCCGGCGAGGCCATCGCACGGGTTCAAGTCGGAACGTATCGTGCCGGCCTCGACGTGTGCGACCGTCCGAGCCCGGAAGATCCATACAGCGCCAAATTCTCGCTGCAGCATACGGTCGCGATAGCCTTGGCGGACGGCCGCGTCGACCAGGCCAGCTTCGACGCGGATGCACGGCAACGGATGGTCGGCGAACGCGGCAAGGTCAAGGTCGAACTCGCGCCCGGGATTGAAGCGGCTTATCCCAGGTCATGGGGAGCCGAGATCGTGGTGGAGACCGCTTCCGGGAGGCGCCTTTCCGCCACGCGCCACGATGCCAAGGGCGATCCCGACAATCCGGTGACGGCCGCCGAACTGTCTGGGAAGGCCCGCGCGCAACTTGTCGAAGGCGGCTGTTCGGAAGGCCGTGCCGACGACCTGATCAGGGCGATCCTTGGCCTGCCCGATAACCGTCCGGTGCGCTCGCTGGGCTTGTTTGAAATAGCTGGCGATGCGCGGGCCCCAGTCCGTGCCGCACGGAGCGCCTGATGTTCAAGGACTTTGACAACGAAGACATCCGCGACGCCGTGCGTCGGCTCTGCGAGCAATTTCCGGGCGAATACTGGCGCAAGCTCGACGCGGACCGCGCCTACCCGGTGGATTTCGTCAACGCGCTGACGGAGGCTGGTTATCTTGCGACCTTGATCCCCGAGGAATATGGCGGGTCCGGCTTGACACTGTCGGCCGCGGCCGCCGTGCTCGAGGAGATCCAGCGAGCCGGGTGCAACGGTGCCGCATGCCATGCGCAGATGTATGTCATGGGGACAGTCCTGCGGCATGGCAACGCGTCTCAAAAGGAGCGTTATCTTCCGAAGATCGCCTCCGGCGAATTGAGGCTGCAGGCGTTCGGCGTCACCGAGCCGACCAGCGGCACGGACACGACTTCGATCCGGACCTTCGCCCGCAAGGAGGGCGATCATTACGTCGTCAACGGCCAGAAGATCTGGACAAGCCGGGCGGAATATTCCGACCTCATGCTCCTGCTCGCGCGGACCACTCCAAAGGACCAGGTGGCCAAACGGACCGACGGCCTTTCAGTGTTCATCCTGGACATGCGGGCGGCGCTTCAAGAGGGGCTGTCGATCCGGCCGATCCGCACGATGATGAACCACTCCACGACCGAGGTCTTTTTCGACAATGTCAAAGTCCCCGCCGAAAACCTGGTCGGAGAAGAAGGCAAGGGCTTCCGCTACATACTGTCCGGGATGAACGCCGAGCGCATCCTGATCGCCGCCGAGTGCGTTGGCGATGCCAAGTGGCTGATCAACAAGGCTTCCACTTACGCCTGCGACCGCAACGTCTTCGGCCGGGCCATCGGCGCCAACCAGGGCATCCAGTTTCCCATCGCCAAGGCCTATGCCAACATGCGCGCGGCCGAACTCATGGTCCGCGAGGCGACGCGGCTCTATGAAGCGGGCCTCGACTGTGGTGCCGAGGCCAACATGGCCAAGATGCTCGCCGCCGATGCCTCGAATGAAGCCGCCAACGCATGTGTCCAGACCCATGGCGGTTTCGGCTTCGCCGAAGAATATGATGTCGAGCGCAAGTTCCGCGAAACCCGGCTTTACCAGGTCGCGCCGATCTCGACGAACCTCATCCTGTCCTACCTTTCCGAGCATGTGCTCGGAATGCCACGTTCCTATTGACGGGCGGTCAGGTGGACGCGACCGAACAGAAACCATTCGCGGAATGGATTGGCCGGCAGAGCGAGAGCTTCGATGTCGTTTCGGAACGTCTCGTGCGGAGTTTCAAGGCAATTTTCGAACCCAATCTCGCACCTTCGGCGGCACGCCAGGCGCCGCTTGGCATCCACTGGTGCCTGTCGCCTGCGATAGCCGGCATGGATCAGCTGGGTGCCGATGGCCATCCGGCCAAGAACCTGTCGCTGCCGCCCGTCCCGCTGCCGCGCCGCATGTGGGCGGGAGGTGAGCTCCGGGTGCTTGATGCTTTCCGGGTCGGTGATGAAGTTCGCCGAGTCTCCACCATCCGCGACATCGTCCGCAAGCAAGGCCGGTCTGGTGAGCTGTGGTTTGTCGCTGTCGGCCACGACTATCACTCAGATCGTGGCCTGGTGCTGAGTGAACGGCAGGATATCGTTTACCGGGAAGCGGCCACGCCGGGGGACGGTGCTCGTCCCAACAATGCACCCGCGGTGCCGACGATAATCCAGCCCGCTGGAAAGGTCTGGTCGCTCGTTCCGTCGCCCACGCTGCTCTTTCGCTACTCGGCCATCACTTTCAATGGCCACCGCATCCACTATGACCTGCCTTACGCGACGAAGGCGGAGGGATATGAAGGGCTGGTGGTCCACGGCCCCCTCCAGGCGACGCTGCTCCTGAATCTCGCGGCGTCCCAACGCGCGGACATCCCCTTGACGTTTCGCTACCGTGGCGTTGCCCCGGCAATCGCGGACCGTGAACTGACCTTCAGGGCCGGCATGGATGGGCAGCGGTTCTGGGCGCAAGGCAGGAATGGCGCCGTGCACATGGAAGCTGATATCGACCAGGGACCGGCCCGATGATCGCGCACATATCAAGTGCGCCTGTCGCGCCCTTGTTTGTGCCGGCCGACCGCCCCGAGCGTTTTGAAAAGGCAGACCGGTCCGGAGCAGACGCGGTCATTGTCGATCTCGAGGACGCTGTTGCGCCCGCCGCCAAGGATGGCGCCCGCTCGAACCTTTGCCATGCCCTGAGATTGCAGAACCCCACCTTCGTCCGGGTGAACAGCGAAGACAGCGGCTGGTACCATGCCGACCTTGCCGCCGTCAGGGCACTCGGGCTTCGACGTATCTGCCTGCCAAAGGCGGAGTCCGTGGCAACGCTCGACGCGATCATCGAGACCCTTGGCGTGGACGTCGAGATCATGGCGCTGATCGAAACCGCCAGGGGCCTGGAGGCGGCTGCGGCCCTGGCCGCCCACCCTCATGTCGCGAGATTGGCGTTTGGCCCTGCCGACTTCGCCCTGGACCTGGGTACGGCAGCTTCCGATGCGATCAAAGCGCATGCCTTGATGCGGCTGGCCGTGGCAAGCAGAGCAGCCGGGAAGGCGCTGCCATTGGACGGTCCGTCCTTCGAGGTCGCGGATACCACCAAACTGGCCTCCGAATGCCGGCAAGCCTTGAATCATGGGGCCGGCGGGAAGCTTTGCATACACCCCGCCCAAACATCGGATGTCATCGCGGCCTTTCGGCCAAGCGCCGAGCAGCTCGGCTGGGCACAGCGTGTCGTCGACGCGGCCCAGGATGGCGCGGCGCGCCTTGTCGACGGCAAAATGATCGACGCCCCCATTATCGCCCAGGCCCGGGCGCTTCTTCTGCGGGGCCGTTCGCAATCCGGTAAAGCTGTCTAAACACGGCTGTATCCGCGACACTTCCCGGCAAGATCAAAGACAAGGATGCGCTGCCGCTGGCCCAGGGCGTCTCATTCGACATCGATTAAGACCGCGGGCTGATGATTTCGCCATAGTCGCACGACGTTGCGATGCGGCCTTCAAGGAAAGGTTGGGCGGGGTCGCCCGCCCAACATCGATCCGATCATCGCTGGGATCGCAAAGATCGGCTTTCCGGCCAGGTGTTGCTGTCAGGGTTCTATGACCACCTTGCCGTAGACCTGCCGGTCGTCCAGCAGTCGCATGGCCTCGCCGGCCTCCTCGAGGGAAAACCGCCGTGGGTGGAGCGCCGGCTTCAGCTTGCCGCCTTTGACAAGGTCGAGCAGCGCCAGCACGTCGTCGCGCGACCAGCCGTTCGAGCCGACAATGTTCAGCTCGAAGGTCCAGATCAGGCGCAAATCCTCGTGTGGATCGTAGCCGGCCGTGGCACCGCATGTCAGCAGCCGGCCGTCACGACGCATGACGCGCAGCGACGGCACCCAGGTGTCGCCGCCGGTGAAGTTGACGACGACATCGATGCCGCCTTCGTCGCGTCCGAAGACCCGCGCCCGGCCGAACTGCCGCCGGCATTCCGCCACCCAGTCTCCCTGCGCGTAGTTGATGCCGGCATCGGCCCCCAACGCCTTCAGGCGATCGAGCTTTTCGTCACTCGACGCGCAAGCGATCACCGTCGCGCCGGCCTGTTTGGCAAGCTGTACGCAACACGTGCCGACGCCGCCGGACGCACCGAGAATCAGCACCTTCTCGCCCGGCTTGATCTTGCCCCGCGTCATCATCATGCGATAGGCGGTGCCATAGGCCACGGGCAGTGCGGCGGCGTCCGCGAAGCTTACGTCGTCGGCCAGCGGAATGATCATGTGGGCGGGAACCCGGACCAGTTCGGCGAGCCCGCCGTCGAAGGTCTCGCCGAGCAATCCGCCCTTGACGCGGTCGATCGGGTCGACAAGCACGCGCTGCCCCGCGCTCAGGCCCTGGACATTCTCGCCCACGGCCGCGATCTCGCCCGCGACATCGATGCCGAGGATGAGCGGCATGTTTATCTTGATGCCCGGCATGCCCTTGCGGGTGAAGACGTCATGATAGTTGAGCGTGCAGGCGCGCACCCTGACCACCACATCGTCCGCCCCCGGTGTCGGGTCGCTGTAGGACGGCTCATGGACCATCCGGTCGAGACCACCATGTTCATAGGTTACGACGGCACGCATGCTGATCTCCCTTTTGTCGTTTCTTGTCTTGTCTCGAGTGGCGGCGAGCCAGCTGACTAGCCCAGTGTTCCAAAGCGCTCGATCATCATCCGCTGCACGACCTTGCGGTCGATCTTGCCCGGCCCATTGAGCGGCAGCTCTTCGGTGAAGACGATCTTGCGCGGATGGGCATAGGCAGGGCCGACCGAGAGGCAGAACTGCTTGAGTTCCTCCTCGGTGATATCGCGACCCTTGGCCTTGACCACCATCGCCACGGGCACTTCGCCCTTGATGCGGTGCGGGACCGGCACCACCGAGGCTTCGGCGACGGCGGGATTGCGCAGCAGCATGTTCTCGATCTCGAGCGGATAGACGTTCTCGCCGCCCGAATTGAACATGTCGTCGGTGCGGCCGCGGAAATAGAAGAAGCCGTCGTCGTCCTTGGAAAAGACATCGCCGGTGCTGAGCCAACCGTCCTTCAGCCTTTGCCTGTTGACCTCCGGCAGCTTCCAGTAGCCAGGCGTCACGCCTGGATTGCGCACCAGCAATTCGCCGTAGGACGGGTCTTCATTGCCGGCCGCGTCGACGAGCTTCACTTCGCCCTCCGGCCAGATCACGCCGCAGCTGCCATGGGGGACGGCGCGTCCATCCGTCGGCGTGCCGATCATCACCGGCCCGCCTTCGGTCAGGCCATAGCTCTCCGAGGCCGCGACACCGAAGGCCGCTTCGACGGCGTCGAGCAGTTCCTTGGGCGTCGGCGCCGAGCCGATCTTCAGGCCCTTCAGCGCCGAGAAATCCAGCGTCTCGATCAGGTCGCGCTCCTGGAGGAGCAGCGTGAACACCGCCGGAACCGCGCCGGCATGGGTGCAGCGGTAGTCCGCCAGGGTCTGGAGGAAGCGGCGCGGCTCGAAATTCGGCAACAGCACCACCGAGGCGCCCCAGCTCAACATCGGCTTGATGGCGCCGGCCATGGCGTTCTTGTGGTAGAGCGGAACCGCCGCCAGCGCCCGGTGCTCGGGCAGACCCGGCCAGTATTTCTGCAGGCAACGAAGCCACCAGACTTGCCCGGCATGGGTAAGCACCACGCCCTTGGGCCGGCCGGTCGAACCCGACGTGTAGGGCTGGAAGGAGGGATGGTCGTCCGACAGCCTGGCTGGATCGAACCGCGGCTCGGTCGCCGACAGCGCCGCCTCATAGTCCAGCCAGCCGGGTCGCGACGTCTCGAAGGCGATTTTCACCTTGCATCCGATCAACTCCGCAAGCGGGGCGACGTGCGGATTCGCCGCTTCCTCGACGAGAGCGCCGACGCATTCGGCATCCCGCATGATGTACTCCAGCGTGTCGGCGCCGAGCTTGGTGTTGAGAGGAACCGGAACGATGCCGGCACGCATGGCGCCGAAGAAGGTTTCGACAAACTCGAAGCGATTGCTGACCGACAGAGCCAGCCGGTCGCCGGGCTTCAGGCCGCTGTCGACCAGAAGGCGGGCCGCCCTGTCGAGCCGGTTCTCAAGTTCGCGATAAAGCACCTCGCGTGGCTGGTCGCGCGACAGGTCGATGATGGCGATGTTGTCGGAGTAAAGGCCGGCGGCATCGTGGTTCCAGTAGCCAAGATTGTTCCAGCGCGGATTGTCTGGCGTGATCGGCATGGCAGGCTCGCTTTCGAAAATCGTATGGTCTGGCGCGGTCAGGAGGCTGTGAGAACGACCTCACCCCGGGGTGATTGCAGGACGGCGAGGAATCCCGGTTGGGCAGCGAGCCGTACGGGCACGTCGATGCCCATTTCGCGGTAGACCCGCGACAGCGCTTCGGCTTGCGGATGCAGCACGGTGAACTCGCGCAGTGCACCGCCGACGGGCGTGCTCGCGGCGGGATGCGGCGATGCCTTCCAGTCGATGGCAAAGGGGATCATCTCGCCGAACGCGGTATCCTCGATGTAGAGACAGGCCCAGTCGAGCCGCACGCCGTCCGGCCGCGTCCTGCCCATTTCGATCGGGCCCCTGGTGCGGATGCCCGCCCGGCTTGCCGCCGCCGCATAGGCGTCGAGGTTGCTGGTGCGCACGGCAAAGGTGGCAAGCCCGGGGTGGGCGAGGGCGGCGATGCTGCCGCCGCGATTGCCTTCGAGCGATTGCGCCGGATCGGGCGAAATGATTTCCAGATAGGTGGCGCCAAGCGAAAGCAGGCTGTTGCGCGTGCCGAAGCCAGGATGCGATCCGCCCCGGGCCGGATCGACGCCGGTGAGCTTGCCGATAAGTGCCGACCCGGCATCGAGATCGGGTGCCGCCCACAGAATATGATCGAGTTCGACGCTCATGTCGGTCCTTCCTGTCAGTCCTTGCGCGACAGCGTCAGATAGACGCCGCGCCCGCTGGCAACGAGCCTGTCTTGTTCATCGAACACCTTGGCTTCGGCGGTCGCCAGCGTGCCGCCCAATTTGATGATGGTCGCACGGGCCACGAGGGCGCCGGGCAAGGCGGCGCGATGGTAGTCCACCCGCATATCGACGGTCGGCACGCCTCGGCCGATCTTCGCGGCGACCGCATAGTCGCCGGCAAGATCGATCAGCGCCGCCAGGATGCCGCCATGTGTGTAGCGAACCACCGGATCCGACACGAACTCCTCGCGCCACGGCAGCAGGATTTCCACGCCGTCCGCGGACATCGACTTGAGGGTCACCCCAAGCCATCGATGAAACGGCGCGTCGCGAACCATGCCATCCAACGCCTCGAAATCCACTGTGGCGTCAGCCATGAAATCCTCCCAGATAAAGATCGGCGACCTTTGGATCGCGGGCCAGGGCCGGCCCTTCGCCCTCATAGGCATTGCGGCCGAGGTCCAGCACATATCCGCGATGCGACATGGCCAGCGCCCGGGTGGCGTTCTGCTCGACCATCAGGATCGTGACGCCGGACTTGTTGATCGCCGACACCTGTTGGAACATCACGTCGACGAACCGGGGCGCAAGACCGGCTGTCGGCTCATCGAGCAACAGCACCTTCGGCTCCGGCATCAGCGCCCGCGCCATGGCCAGCATCTGCCGTTCGCCGCCCGACAGGCTTCCGGCCATCTGCCGACGCCGCTCGCGCAGCCTCGGAAAAAGCTCGTACATGAGCTCCAGCCGCTGTTTCAGCAGCAGGTCGCGACGTGGCTTCAGGCCGATCTCGAGGTTCTCCTCGACAGGCATCGTCTCGAACACGTTTTCGCGCTGCGGGACATACCCCAGACCCTGGCGGACGATCGTGCTCGGCGGCAGGCCGGCTATGTCCTTGTCATCGAGCGCGATCGTCCCGCTCTTTGGCGCCACCAGGCCGACAAGCGCCTTCAGCAGCGTCGATTTGCCGGCGCCGTTGGGGCCGACGACGGTGACGATCTCGTGCTGGCGCACCGTGATGCTGACGCCGTTCAGAATATCAAGCTGAGGCACGTAGCCGGCAACGAGAGAGGCGATGGTGAGCACATTGGGCTTCATGCCGCCGCCTCCGGGGACGGACTGCCGAGATAGGCTTCGACGACACCGGGATCGGCGCGCACCTGCGCCGGCGTGCCGGCCGAGATGACACGGCCCTGAGCCATGACGACGACGCGGTCGGCGCGGCTCATCACGATGTCCATGTCGTGTTCGACGAACAGGAAAGTGGTGCCGCGCTGTTCCCGCAACGCGGCGATGTGGTCGAGAATAGCGCGGCCGAGCGTCGGATTGACTCCTGCCATGGGCTCGTCGAGCAGCACCATGGACGGCTCAGTCATGAGTGCCCGTGCGATTTCCAGAAGCTTGCGCTGGCCTCCCGAGAGCGCGCCGGCATAGTCCTGAGCCTTGTCGCGCAGACCAAATGTCTCGAGCAAGCCCGCGGCCCGTGCGTGCGCGGCGGCCTCGGCGGCCCTGGCGCGTCCTGGCCCGACAAGCAGCGAAATGAGGTGTTCGCCGGGCTGGCGCGGCGCGGCGAGCAGCATGTTGTCGATGACCGACATGCCGGCGAGGACCCGAGTTAACTGGAAGGTACGCACCATGCCGAGTTGCGCGATCCTGTGGGGCGCCATGCCACCGATCGATCGTCCGGCGAAGCGGATGGCGCCGGAGTCCAGCCTGGCAAAGCCGCTCAGCAGATCGAACATCGTCGTCTTGCCGGCGCCATTGGGGCCGATCAGCGCCGTGATCGAGCCGCGCTCGACGCTGAAACTCGCGCCATCGACGGCGCGAAGGCCGTCGAAATCCTTGACCGCGTCGGCCACCTCCAGGATGGTCTCGGTGCTCATGGCCGCACCTTCATCTCGTTGACATTGCCGAGCAGGCCTTGCGGCCGCAGCCGGCTGATCAGGAGCAGAAACAGGCCGACGATGACGAAGCGCAACGAGGCCTGCTGGCCGGCCGACAGCGATGTCTCGATCAGCCTGGTGCCCTCCAGGAGCATCCAGAACAGCACGCTGCCGAGCGCCACGCCGCCATAGCTGGCGAAGCCGCCCAGCACCAGCAGCGCATAACCGAAGAAGGTGAATGTCGGATCGAAGACGGTCGGGTAGAGATAGGTGACGTTGAGCGCGACGAAGAAACCGGCGACCGCCGCCAGCGCCGCCGCCAGGGCGAGCGACTGGAGCTTGTAAGCGAATACGTCCTTGCCAAGCGCGGCGGTGGCATCCTCGTCCTCGCGAATGCCGCGCAGCACACGGCCCCACGGGGTTGCCTGCAAGGCCCTGAGCATCAGAAGAAGCCCGATGAAGACCAGCCACACGACGATGAACAGCGGCAGTTGCGTGTAGCTGCCGAGCCCGATCGTGGCGAGCCATGGGAGCATCCAGTCCGACACGGCGCGCCATTCGGCGTCGAAGCCCAGAACACCCTGGTTGCCGCCTGAGAAGGCCGCGTTCTGCAAGGTGTATCTGACGATCTCGGCGAAGGCGATGGTGGCAATGGCGAAGTGGTCCGAACGCAGGCGCAGCGACGCGATGCCGACGAACAGGCCTGCCAGCACGGCCAACACAATGCCCGCCGGCAGCGCCAGCCAAAGCGACCAGCCGCGGTCGACGACCAGGATGCCAACCGTATAGGCGCCAATCGCCATGAAGCCGGCCTGGCCGAAATTCAACAGGCCGGTGAAGCCCGCATTGAGCTGCAGGCCGAGCGTGAATATGCCGTATATGCCTGCAAGGACGCCGACATTGATCCAGAAATCGATGCTCATGAGCGGCGCTTTGCCCGGCCGAATATGCCTTGCGGCATGAACATCAACATCAGGATGAGCAGCGCGAAGCCCACCGCGGGTTTCCATCGCGCGTTGAACAGCAGGGTCGACCATTCCTGCGAGAGGCCGATCACCAGCCCGCCGACAAGTGCGCCGTAAGGGTTGCCGACGCCGCCCAGGACTGTGGCGGCGAACAGGCTGAGAAGCAGCGTTATGCCGAAGTTCGGATTGAAGCTGCCGATGGCGGTCGCGTAAAGAATGCCCGACAGCGCCGCCAGGAAACCGGCGGCGATCCAGGTGACGTTGATGATGTGCTGCGTGTCGATGCCGGACACCTCCGCCAGGGCGCGATTGTCGGCGAAGGCCCGCATCTCCTTGCCGATGCTGGTGAAGCGCAGCGCCAGTCCGACGATTATCATCGCCGTGAGGCCGACGACCAAGGCCAGCGCCTGCAACGTGCCGAGCCGAAGCGGCCCGATGGCGATCGAGGAGACGACATTGGCGCCAAGTGTCCTGACCTGGCTGCCGGCGAAAAATTGCACGGAAAAACGCAGCACCAGGCCAAGCCCGATGGCCGACAGGAAAAGCTGCAGGCTGCCGGCCTTCGCCTGGCGCAGCGGTTGCCAGATGATCTTCTCGGTGAGGAGCGCCAGCGCCGCCGTCGCTATCATCGCCGCCAGCATGGCCAGGGGCAAGGGCAGGCCGAGCCAGGCGAACAGGATCGTGAAATAGGCGCCGGTGACCAGCAGGTCGCCATGCGCGAAGTTGACCAGCTTGAGCACGCCGAGCACGAGCGTCAGGCCGATCGCGCCAAGGCCGGTGTAGCTCCCGGCGACGAAACCGTTGATCGTGGCCTGCAATGCCGGCACCGGCCCGAAGGCGACGGCCAGCGCGCACAACAAAACGACCAGCACGGCCAGCAGCAGGGCTGGCCGTGGCAGGGCCGAAAGAGGGGATGAAAGGGCGGAAGCCTTGGCTTGCGCCCTTTCGGTTTGGGCAGTGGTAATCACGAAGGCTACTTCACATCCACCTGTTCGATCTTGACCTGTTTGCCGCCCTGATACTGGAAGACGTCGTACAGGCTGGACGATGGATCACCATTGTCCTTGAAGCGGAAAGCGCCGGAAACGCCGACATAGTCGATCGGCTTGCCGGCGGCGGCGGTCTTCACCGCATCGGCCAGGGTTTCGATGGTGAACTGCGGCGCACCGTCCTTGGTCACCGAGCGAATCTTGTCGCGAATGGCGCCGGGCTCGGTCGAGCCGGCCTCAACCGCGGACAGGAAGCAAAGGATGGCGGCGTCGAAGCTGTTGGCGGTATAGGACGCATTGGCGACGCCGCCGGCTTCGTCCCAAAGCTTGTTGAATGCCTTGAACGCGTCGGTTCCGGTCGGTGATCCGCCGGCAACGCCATAGGCGCCTTCGAGTGCTTCAGGCGGGATATTGTCGGGAACCTTGGCGAAGGACAGCGCGTCGGCAACGAAGACCTTTTTCGCGTCGAACTTCCCGGTTCGCACCAGCGCGGCGCCGAGCTTGGCATAGGTTTCCGGATAATCGATCACGACATAGGCGTCCGGATTGCCGGCCACGGCCTGACCGGCCTCGGAATCGAAGCTTTCCTGCTGCGGGTCGAAGGAAATCGTGGTCGATATGGTACCGCCCTCAGCCTGCCAATCCTGCGTGAAGCTCTTTGACAGCGCATCGCCATAGGGTTCGTTGCGGAAGATGATCGCGACGGCCTTGCCTTTGCCGACATGATTTTCGATGGCCTTGACCAGCGCCTTCGACTGCAGATCGTCGGCCGGCACGGGGCGGTAGATCGTGCCATCGTCCTTCACCGTGCGCAACCGCGTGCTCGACGCAAGCGGCCACAGCGTGATCTTGCGCTGCATGGTGATGCCGTTGAGCACGGAGATGGATTCCGGTGTTGTCGATGGGCCCATGATGCAAGAGGCGCCCTTGTCGACCAGCGTACGCGTTGCCGAAAGGGCGGCCTGAGGATCGCCCTGCGAATCCGCGGAGACGATGCTGACGGTGATCGCCGCGCCGGCGTCCTTGGCCGCCTGGTTGGCGACCTTGGCCGACAGGTTGATCGCCTTTTCGGCCGGCGGCCCGAGTTCCGAAAGGGGACCCGTCGATTCGAGCAATGCTCCGATCTTCAGATCAAGCGGTTCTGCATAGGCCCCCGGTGCCGAAGCCAGGATCGCGAGCGCTGAAACTGCCGCCCAAGCCGCGAGCCGTCCGATTTTGCACGACATTTCCATCTCCATGACATTTGAAAACAAGCGATTGACAGGCACTACTGATCGTTCAGTAATGAAGCGTATCAAAGGCTTTTGAGTCAAGCGATTGGAATTCCCTTTTTTTGCAATATGAAGGACGTTTGTTGCGCGGCGGCGGCGAGGGAGGAACATGGGAAAGCTCGAAATGTCTTCGGCATGGTCGTCAGCGGTGACGATCACCTCCGCTGCGCCGGACAGTGTGGTCGGGCGCCTGACGGTCCCGGGCGCCCGTTCGGCGGGCTCGCCGCTGGGGCTGCTTACGGATTTCGCGGGCCAGCTCGCGTCCGCTGGCGCCGCCTCGGCACTTGGCCCGACGCGCAAGGCGCAAGAGATCGAATGCCGGACAAGTCTGTTTTCCCGCCATGTCGAAGGCCGGTTGAAAGGCGAGGCGACCTTGCTCTTCAGCGATGGCTCGACAATGAACTGGCAGATCCTGGTCCATGACGAGGAAGGCAAGACGGTTTGCGCCGTCAGCATGACCCATCTGGTCGTGCAGGCCGAGCCGACAGCCGTCGGCGAGCCGGCCGGACCCTTGTCGAATTCCGGCGAGCCTGTGTCCGATGACGCGTCGTCCCCCGACGAAGCGATGAGCCCGGCCGACAAAAGACGCGCCCAGATCGCCGCCGCCGCCGCCGCCGTCATTGCCCGCAAGGGCTTTGGCAATGCCACCATGCGCGAAATCGCGGACACGGCAGGCATGCATGTGCCGACGATGTACCAATATGTCGCCAGCAAGGATGAAATGCTCGAACTGGTCTATATCTGGACCATGGCGCGGGTGCGCACCGACGTGGACCTTGCCACCGTCAATTGCAGCACGGCCACCGAGAAGCTTCGCGCCACCATCACGGCGATCATAGACAAGGGCGACCGCTTCGGCAGGGATGTCGGCGTGCTCAACCGCGAACTCAAGTCCCTGTCACCGGCCGCCAGGATTCGCGTCCTGGCGGAATATCGCAAGCTGCTGCTGCAGATCGCGCAACTCGTCAGCGACGGAATAGCGGCGGGAGAGTTCCGTGCTGTCGAACCCGAGATCGCCGCCAATTTTGTCGATGCGGTCTGCGATATCTGGGCATTGCGACCCTTCGCGGTCAGACAGTTCGGCCAGGCGGCCTTTCACGACGAGGTCGCGGAACTCATTTTGCGCGGATTGAGGAACTGACGTTTCGAAGGGTCTCGTCTCGATGATCCTGAGCCTCCTGCATGGCCCAAGGCGGGAGATGCGAGGTCAGTGGTATCGTGCGGACCAGCGAAGCCACTATAAGGCGCGCACGATGCCAGCCGGCCTAAAAGGGTGACCGGCCGTCGGTCTATTGTGCATCATCCGGGCCTCTTGAGCGCCAGCAAACAGAAAACAAATCCCTGATCCCGCCTGCCGGCGACCGTTCATTTCCTTTCGTTGTACAATAATGTCTATAAAAATAATCAACATTAACACCTAGCGCTATGGTTCTCGAGGCCGTGCGCGGGTGGCTACGCAACGAACAAGACAAGAAGCTCACCGCAAGCTCTCAACCGGTCTCACAGGCAATCGTGACGCAATCCCATCCATCTCTCAGCATACCCGGCCGTCTGATCGATGTCGGCTGGCTAGCCACGCGCCTTGGCACGCCTGGTCTGGTGGTGCTTGACGCAACCGTACCCTATGGACCTGGGGGGCCTGACGGCGCGCTTGGGCGCAGCCACTGGCAGGAGGCGCATATTCCCGGGTCGCGTTACGCGGACTTGCAGCGATCGCTTTCGGACGCCGCCGCACCGTTCTCCTTCGCCTTTCCGCCTGCCGAAAAGCTCGCGGCTTCGTTGCAGGCGCTCGGCGTCCATGACGGAGCGGCGGTGGTCATTTACGACGACTTCCTCAATATGTGGGCGACGCGCATCTGGTGGATGTTGCGCGCCATCGGCTTCACCAATGCCGCGGTGCTCGATGGCGGCTGGAAGGCGTGGGCCGCGGCGGGGAAGCCGACCGAGTCGGGGACGGGTGCGGCGACGCCCGCGGCCAAGCCGCTGTCGGTGCGTCCGCTTCCATCCTTCACGGACATTACGACGGTGCAGGCGCATGTCGCCGGTCAGCGCCAGGGCGAAGCACTGGTCTGCGCGCTGCCCGAAGGCTATTTCACCGGCGCCGACAAGGTCGGGGGCCGTGGCGGTCACATACCGGGCAGCATCAACATTCCCGCCGGCTCGCTGCTGGATGCCGAGGGCAGGTTCCTGTCGCCCGAACAACTGCGCACCCGTCTTGCTCCTGTCGACGGGGCATCTTCCGTCACCCTCTATTGCGGCGGCGGCATTTCGGCGACCGTCGTTGCCTTCGCGCTCGGGCTGACAGGTCGCGAGGACGTCAAGGTCTACGACGGTTCGCTGGAGGAGTGGAATGCCGATCCCTCCCGGCCCCTGGCGACCACGGGCTGACGGCCATGCAAAAGCTGATCCGCCTCAACGGCTTCAAGCAGTCGACCGTCAGCCATGCGGCAGTGGGCGCATGGCGGCATCCCGACAACCAGTCGCACCGTTATCGCGAGCTCGACTACTGGATCGAGACGGCCAGGACCCTGGAAGAGGGGCTGTTCGACGGCCTGTTCGTGGCCGACGTGCTCGGCGTGCTCGATACACATGGCGGCAGCATGGCCGGCACACTCAAGCAGGGCGTGCAGACACCTTCCACCGATCCACTGCTTGTCGTCTCCGCCATGGCCGCCGCGACCAGGCATCTGGGCTTCGCCATCACCGTCTCGACGACCTACGAACAGCCCTATGCGCTCGCCCGCAAGCTGACGACGCTCGATCACCTGACCGGCGGCCGCATTGGCTGGAACATCGTTACTTCGGCACTGGAAAGTGCTGCCCGCAATCTCGGCCATGACACGCAGGTGCCGCATGACGAGCGCTATGCGATCGCCGACGAGTTCCTGGAGGTCGTCTACAAGCTTTGGGAAGGCAGCTGGGAGGATGACGCGGTCGTCATGGACAGGGCCGCGGGCATTTTCGCCGACCCGGCCAAGGTCCATCCGATCCGTCACAAGGGGCGCTACTTCAGCGTGCCGGACGCTTTCGTTGCCGAGCCGTCGCCGCAGCGCACGCCGGTACTTTTCCAGGCCGGTGTTTCCGGGGTGGGCCGCGAGTTCGCCGCCCGCCACGCCGAGGGTGTCTTCATCGCGATCCACCGTCCCGACCTCGCGCGCAAGATCGTCGACGATGTCCGTGCCCGCGCCGAACGGCTGGGACGCGATCCGCAAAGCCTGAAATTCTTCGCCATGGCGACGGTCGTGACCGGCGCCGACGATGCGGCGGCACAGGCGACGCATGAAGCCTATCGCGAGGTGATCAGCACGGAAGGGCATCTGGCGCGGCTGAGCGCCATTCTTCAGCTCGACCTTTCCAGGCTCGATCCCGACGCGCCCCTCGAATATGTCGAGACGCAAGGCATCCGCAGCGTGCTGGAGATCTACACCAGGCTTGATCCGACCCGCCGCTGGACGCCGCGCGCGATCGGCGAGTTCCTGGGCATTGCCGGCGGCGGTGCCGAGATTGTCGGTGGCCCGGTTCGGGCCGCCGACCAACTCGAAAGCTGGTTCGACGAGGCCGGCATCGACGGCTTCAACATCACCGATCCGATGCCGCTTCGCAGCTATCGCGATTTCAACGCCTTTGTCTTGCCGGAACTTCGCCGGCGAGGGCGTGTGCGTGAGCACTATGACGGCACGACCTACCGCGAGAGCTTCTACGGCGCCGGGCACAAACGGGTGCCCGACGACCACCCGGCAAGCACCTATCGGGATCTTGCCTCATCCCCCAATCACCTCTGGAGAACGGCATGACCGACATCGTTCAACCCAAAAGCCTGTCCGGCGCCACCGCCATATTCGAAGGTGAGGTCGGCGCGAATTTCTCCCTGGTTCCCGCGTCCGACCGCTTCGTGCCGATCATACTGGACGCGGTCGCCGGGCTGAGCGAAATCGAGGGGCTGACGGTCTCCACCGACAGCATATCGAGCCATCTCGCCGGCACGCCCGACATCGTGTTCGGTGCGCTGACGACGACGTTCGTGCGTGCCGCCGCAAGCGGTGCGCATGTCGTCCAGACGGTGCTGGCCTCGCGCGGCTGCCCTGGCTGGGAGGGGACATTCGTGCCGGTTTCCAGCGCCGAGGCAAGCACCGGCGCGGTATCCGCCGCCGTGGCCCGGTTCGGAAGTCCCGCCGCTTCGGGAATACAGGTTGCCGCGCAGTTCGCGTTGCTGCCGCTGGCCGCATCGGACTACATCGAGACGATCGCCCAGACACTCGTCTTTCTCAAAGCCGTCGGTCTGCCGACCACCTCCAAGGATTTCGGCACGCGTGTCGACGGCGATGCCGCGCATGTGCTGGCCGCGTTCTCGACCATACTGACGCATTTCGGCAATCCGGCCGGACACGTCGTGCTGCAGGCGACCCTGGTCGCCAACAGCCCCTCCGGGGAAGCCTTCAAGTGACCACGGCAAAGCTGGCGCGAAGACCGGACGAAGCCTACGAGCTGCCCGCGGGGCGACCGGCCCACGGGCAGGACGCGCGCAAGGTTGTCGCGTCCGTCGCTTCATCGCCTGTCGCGACGGTCGTCGCGCAGCCGAGCGACCTTGGAAAACGCCTCGGCAACGCGATCGGCGCGGCCTGGCCGGCAACGCTCCTCGTCGCGGCGATCATCCTCGCCTGGGAACTCTATGCCCGCTATTCCGGCATCAAGGCGACGACGCTGCCGGCGCCGTCACGCGTCGTGGAGCAGATCGTCGTCAACCGCCAGTCGCTGATCGACAACGCGCTTCCCACGATCGCCGCCACCTTGAGCGGCTTTGCGCTTTCGGTGGCGTCCGCCTTCCTGTCTTCCGTCCTGGTCGACTTCGTGCGGCCGCTGCGCCGTGCGCTGTTTCCGGTCTTCATCATCAGCCAGACCTTGCCGCTGGTGGCGATCGCGCCGCTGGTCGTGTTGTGGTTCGGCTTCGGCCTCCTGCCGAAGATATTGCTGGTGGCCCTCGTCACCTTCTTTCCAATGATGGTGGCGCTGGTCCAGGGGTATGACTCGACCGACAAGGACATGGAGTGGCTGCTGCGCTCCATGGGGGCCACGCGTCTCCAGGTCTTCCTCAAGGCGCGCCTGCCTTCGGCTGTCCCCTTCTTCTTCACCGGCCTGCGCATTTCGATCACCTATGCCGTGGTGGGTGCGATCTTCGCCGAATATTCCGGAGCGGCGAAGGGGCTTGGCATCTACATGCTCAGCGCCAAGAACAATTTTCGGCCCGACCTCGTGCTCGCGGCCGTGTTCTGCAGCGCTCTCGTGACGCTCGTGCTCTTCGGCTGCACCGTCCTGATCGAGCGCCTGTCCATGCCCTGGGAGCAGGTGCGCAGGGACGGTGGCAAATGACCGCGTCGAGGCTCTCGCTGCGCCATGTCGCCAAACGCTTCGGCGCGCTCGATGTGCTGGGCGACATCAATCTCGATGTCGCCGCCGGCGAATTCGTGTCCATCCTCGGTCCGTCCGGGGCGGGCAAGTCGACCCTGTTCCAGATCCTGACCGGCGCCACCATGCCGGGGGCGGGCAGCATCGCCTTCGACGGGACCGAATTGACGGATCCCGCCGGCAGGTTCGCCTTCATGCCGCAACGCGACGCCCTGATGCCGTGGCGGCGCGTGCTCGACAATGCCGTGCTCGGCCTTGAAGTTCAGGGCGTGCCGCGCCGCGAGGCACGCCGGCGCGTCGCTCCGCTGTTCGAGCAGTTCGGGCTGGCCGGCTTCGAGCAGCATTATCCCAGCCAGCTGTCAGGCGGCATGCGCCAGCGGGTCGCGCTGTTGCGGACCGTCGTCCAGGACCGGCAGATGCTGCTGCTCGACGAGCCGTTCGGCGCGCTGGATGCGCTGACGCGCACCTCCATGCAGCAGTGGCTCGAGCGCATGTGGGAACGCCATCGCTGGACCGCGCTGCTCATCACCCACGATGTGCGGGAGGCGGTTTTTCTGTCCGACAGGATCTATGTGCTCTCGGCACGCCCCGCCCGTGTGGTCCGCGAGATCGCCGTGCCGCTCGGCCGTCCGCGCACCGTGCATGATCTTTCCGCCCCCGAAGCGACAAGGATCGAAGCCGAGCTTCTCGATGCGCTGCTCGGCAGCGCTTCGTCCGAACTTGCCTGATATCGAACCAAAGGAGACTGAATTGATCGACCTCGACCGCCGCAAGGCAATCAAGCTCGCCGCCAGCATGTTGGCCGGCGCGATGATCTTCGCATCCCCCGTCTATGCGCAGGAGGCGAAGAAGGTGACCGTTGCCCTCGACTGGACACCGAACACCAACCACATCGGCCTCTACGTGGCGCGCGAAAAGGATTTCTACAAGGAGGCCGGTCTCGACGTCGAGATCCTGCCCTATTCCGACACCGCCGCCGGCACCCTGGTCAGCAATCACCAAGCCGACTTCGGCGTCGCCGGCGTGGGCTTCTACACCCAGCACGCGGCCGGCGCCGACCTCAAGGCGGTTTACGCTGTTGTCCAGCATGAGACCGGGCGCGTCGTCTTCAACGCCGACCGCGCGGACATCAAGTCGCCCAAGGACCTGGACGGCAAGACCTATGGCGGATTCGGCAGCGCCTGGGAGAATGCGTTGATAGGCAGCATCATCAAAGCCGACGGCGGCAAGGGCGACATCAAAACCGTCACGCTGGGAACGTCGGCCTATGAGGCTCTCGCCAATGGCTCGGTGGATTTCACGCTCGAGGTCGTGACATGGGAAGGCGTTCAGGCCGAGTTGCTCGGACAGAAGCTGACGACCTTCAAATACAGCGACTATGGGGTTCCCGAGCAGCATACCACGCTTCTGGTTTCGAGCGATGCCTACCTCAAGCAATCGCCGGACGCGGCCAAGGCCTTTCTCGCCGCAACGCAGAAGGGGTACGCCTATGCAGTTGATCATCCAGATGAAGCCGCCGACCTTCTGATCGCCGCCAATCCGGACGCCCTCACCAACAAGGACCTTGTCCATGCCTCGGTGAAGTCGCTGGTGGAGGGACATTATCTGCGCGGCGAGAACGGTGCGGTCGGCACCATCGATCCGGCCAAGAACGCCGCCATCGGCGACTATCTCTTCGCCAACGGCATCCTCAAGGACGGCAATGGCGCGGCGCTGACTGAAAAGCCTGATTTCGCGGGCTACATCTCCAACGACTACCTGCCGAAGAACTGACGACACATGTCCGCCATACCGCGCTTCCTTCGGCTGAACGCCGTCGTCTACGGCCTCGGAAACCACGAGGCCGCGTGGCGCATGCCGGAAAGCGATCCCTTCGCGACCACATCCTTGGCGCATTGGGTAAGGCTGGCGCAACTGGCGGAAGCGGCCGGCTTCGAATCCCTGTTTCTCGGCGACGTGCTGGCTCTTCTGCAGGGCGCCGAGAAACACCTCTCCGACACGATGGATCCGCTCGTCATCCTGTCGGCCCTTGCCGCCGTGACCAGCCGCATCGGCCTGATCGGCACGCTCTCGACCTCGTTCGAGCCGGCGTTCCACATAGCGCGCCGCTTCGCCTCTCTCGATCATATCACCGGCGGACGCGCCGGCTGGAACATCGTCACCTCATCCAATCGCCTCGAGGCGAGCAATTTCGGCACCGACCGACTGCCGGACCATGCCGAACGCTATGCAAAGGCAAGGGATGCCGTCGATGCCGCCATGGCCCTGTGGGACAGCTGGGATGCCGACGCCCGCATCGGAGACAAGCAGGCGGGGCTCTATTTCGATCCCGCCAAGGTTCGTGCCGTCAATCACAGCGGACCGTTCGTGCGCACGGCCGGGCCGCTCAACACGCCGCGCAGCCCGCAAGGGCGGCCGCTCCTGGTCCAGGCAGGCTCATCCGAGGACGGCCGGGACCTCGCGGCTTCGCGTGCCGACCTGGTCTTCACCGCGCAGCTTTCCCTCGACGATGCCCGGGCTTTCTATCGGGATATCAAGACACGCGCCGAACGTGCGGGCCGCGATCCCGACACGGTCCTGGTCATGCCCGGCATCATGCCGGTGGTTGCCGAGACGCGCGCCGCCGCGCAGGCCCGCCTCGACGCCATCGACGGCGTCATCGTGCGCGAGCACGCGCTTGAACAGCTTTCGGAGTATCTGCAGACCGATGCCCGGAGCTTCGACCTCGATGCACCGCTGCCGGCAAGCGTCGGTGATGAAGGCCGCTCGCAGGCCAACAAGAGCCGTTTCGCCCTCATCGTCACGCTGGCGCGCCGGGAAGGATTGACGGTACGTCAACTCCTGCAGCGCGTCGGCGGCGGGCGAGGGCATTTCTTGCAGGCGGGGACAGCGGCCGAGATCGCAGACACGATGCAGGAATGGTTCGAGACTGGCGCGGCTGACGGCTTCAGCGTGATGTGTCCCGTGCTGCCCGCGGATCTGGAAACCTTCAGCGCTGGTGTCGTCCCGGAGCTCAGGCGACGCGGGCTTCTGGGTACCTACGCGCCAGGATCCACCTTGCGCCAGCGCATCGGACTGCCAAGCGAGTTCGATCGGCGTGGCCATCGAGACGCGCATGAGGCGAAAGGAACCGGCTGACCGAGCCGTCGTCCACAAAGGGGCGGACCAGGCTTTTGCACGATATGGGCGGCGCCTATTTCGCCTCGGGCAGTTCCAGCACCGGTTCGGTCTCGTCCATCATCTGCTTGACGGCATCCGCCGACCTGCGCATCCCCGCTTCGTCGATGGCCCAGCCGGCGAAGCGTTCCAGCAGGGTGGCGAACGTCACCAGTTCCTGCTCGTCCCATTGCGCCAGTGCACCGGCGAAGATCCGCAATTTGGTCTGGCGCACAGCCGTCACCAGGCGCTCGCTCTTGGCGGTGAGTTTCAGGCAAATGCGCCGGGCATCGAGTTGCGATGCGACGCGGAAGGCGTAACCGCGTTCGACGAGATCAGCCGAGATGCGGCTGGCGCGGGAGGGGTCGATCCCCATGCGTTCGGCGATGATGCCGACCGTCACCTCGTCCTGCGGCGTGTCGCCGACGATCGCACTGAGCGCTATGATCGCATCGAGATGGCTCACTTCCAGCGATGGATCGATGCGCTCCAGGATCAAACGACCGAATTCCCGGCGCTGGACCGAGCGGCGCACCTTGTTCATCACCGCATCGATGGCGGCGACGGCCTCGGCCGCCGCTTCCGACAGGCCACTGCCGCGCGCCAGATCCGCCAGATCCTGATCGCCATGCGTCTGGCACGGTGTGGAAAATCGGTCAGGCTTGCCCGGCCCGGTATCGTTGCTGCTCATATCACAGCGCGCTAACAAAAATACATGTCGATGTCAATTACATGCTGAGAGCATATATCTGATATTGACATATATCTGCCGTCGGCACATAAACCGCGCCCAGCCTGCGGAGATACCGATGACACTCGACTCGACCCTTCCGGACGCGGCGCCCGTAGAGGAGGCCAGGCCCGACCTTGCGACGCTGATCGTCTATTTCGGTGCGCTGATCGCCATGTTCATGGCCACCATCGACATGCAGATCGTGGTCACCGCCTTGCCCACCATCGCCGGAGAACTGGGCAATTTGCATCTGTTCGGTTGGGTCGGCGCCGCCTACCTGCTGTCGACGGCCGCGGTCGCGCCCTTCTACGGCAAGCTCGGCGACATGTATGGCCGCAAGAACGTCGTGTTGACGGCGATCACCTTGTTCCTGCTGGGTTCGCTGGTCTGCGGCATGGCATGGTCGATGGAGAGCCTGATCGCCGCGCGCGTCCTGCAGGGCCTCGGCGGCGGCGGCTTGATGGTTTCGGCTTTCGCCATGATCGGCGAATTGTTCGGGCCGCGCGACCGCGCCAAATATCAAGGCTACAGTTCGGCGGTGTTCGCCCTGTCCTCGGTCCTCGGTCCGTTGGCCGGCGGCTATATCACCAGCCTGTTCGGCTGGCGCTGGGTGTTCCTGGTCAATCTGCCGATCGGCATCGTCGTGCTGGCGGTGCTGGCGTTCGCCATGCGCAGCCGGTTCAACGAGAAGAGGCACCGCATCGACTATCTGGGCGGCTTGCTGCTGGCCGTCGGCACCACGGCAATCGTCTATTGGGGCTACCATGTCCTCGACCCCGCCGGCCCGGATCTGCTTACCTTCGTGCTGCCGGCCCTCGCATTGGCGGCAATCGCCTCGTTCATCATGGTCGAGCGGCGAGCCGAGGAGCCGATCGTGCCCTTGCGGCTGTTCGGCATCTCGACGGTCCGCATCGTCTCGGGCGTGTCGGTGGTCGCCGGATCGGTGACGCTCGGCATGTTCTTCTATTTCGCGCTCTACATGCAGACGCTGACCGGACTGAGCCCGGCCGAAGTCGGCTTCCTGTTCCTGCCGGCTTCCCTGACCTCGATGGTCATCTCGATCGTGGCCGGACGAGTGATTGCCGCGACCGGCCGCTACAAATGGATGCCGGTGGCGGCGATGGGTATTGGCGGGCTGCTGATGATAGGTTTTGTCTTCATCAATTCGCACACGCCGATCTGGGTTCTGGCGGTGATGATGGGCCTGTTCGGCATCAGCATGGGCCTGCAGTTCCAAGTGCTGATCGTGGCGATCCAGGCCGCGGCGCCGCTGCAGGATATTGGCGCGGTGACGTCGCTGATCACCCAGGCGCGGACGATCGGGGCGTCCTTGGGGCTGGCGCTGAACGGCGCGGTGATGACATGGGCCCTGAACCGGCAGACTTCGGAGCTTCCGGCCGACGCCGCCGCCCTGCTGCCGGACGGCCTGACCGGGCTGAACCCGCATCTGGCCTCAAGCCTGCCGGCCGCGATCCGCGATGTGGTGCTCGGCCACTATTCGAGTGGCTTCAACGTGATGTTCCTCTGGGTGGCGGCGCTCTACTTCGTCGCCATGGCCCTTACGCTTCTGCTCGAGGATGTCCAGATCCCGAAGCGGGGCTGAGCCCGAGCATCGGCAAGTCGGGTTGGGCCTGTTGCCATGGGGCTGGCGGACCACGTCGCTGCCCGACGTTCTCGGCGCGCCGTGGCTATCGATCGGTTCGATCAGAGTTGCGCGCGTCTGTTTTCGATTGCACAAAGTGTCGAACATTCACCAAGGGCAAGCGACCTTAAGTTCTCGCATCGCCTCGTCGTAGTTATTCATTCTATATTTTGACTTGCGAGACCAGCTTCCATCGTTGGCTTCATACCGTATTGATAGAGAGTGCAGACTTGCTAGAGAGTCTAGAAACCGCCCAGCTTCCGCGGTCTTCCAAATGCCAGGCAGCATCCGCTCTACGGCCCAGATCTCCTTGCGCTCCGAACCTTCATCCCGACGGACAAAAATATCGTGGAACTTGCCGCTGACACCAACGTCCGACACCAGTGCGACTGTCAGGTTACCCGCCTTGCAGCCCACTGAAATCAGCGAAGAAGTTGGCGAAGTAGCTTTCTCCGGCTCATCAAGCGAAGGAACGAGAAACGCGGAAACTTCAGGCGCCCCCATCGCGTCTTTGGATTTTGTAGTGAACCACGCGCTGCGCGAGCTTCGGTTTACATCCGGTTGTTTGGCGTCAGCAAGGCGTGCGGCAAACAGAGCAGCCAACATCGCACCGAACGCCAACTTCAGCACTAAGGATCGCTTCGGACTGTTGTGCAGAATCGCCGCGTCATTTGACGAACTGCCCCCGGCGAAATATCGGTTGCGCATAGAACCCCATCGCTTATGGTTGCCGGCGCCAACAGTATTGTTTGGAAACAATTAATATTCTATGGCTTACACTTCTATAAGATAACAGGATCGATACCTCAGATCCACTTGTTCTGCAAGAAGGGTTTCCTTGATATAAATGATATTTCGTCGGACAGAGCCATTCGGTGCGCTCCCTATCGAATGATGGAAACAAAGGGCTATTTTCTGAGCCATACTTCTAACGAGATTTGCATCCTATCTTGCCGATAGGCTTCCATGGCATGTCGCGTTACCCTAGGACGGAAAACCGATCTCTTTTGAGCCGAGCAAGGATCGGTGAGCTAGATCTCGCCGTGGAGCGGGATCGCCCCTGACAGCCATTGCACGAACAGCGTCGCCGACCGCGAGAGGCGGCGGTGCTGATTGGGAACCACATGCAAGGCAACCGGCAGGATTTCGCCCGCGCCGAATGGCGCCACCAGCCGCCCCGAGGCCAGATAGGCCGCCGCATAGGTCGACATGACCGCGGTGATGCCGCCCGCGCATGCCGCAACCTCCAATGCCGCCGCCGCATTGTCGGCCTTGATCGGCGCCTTGTGCGGCGAAATGACGATGTTCTCCTTCTTCGCCCAAAGATCCAGCAACTGCATCCTGCCTTGCACGTGGATGAGCCGGGCTGCGTTGAACCAATCGGCACTGGGTCTCGCTCCAGCCTTGTGGCCGGTCTCGGGGTCGCAGAGAAGCACCAGCCGCTCTCGCCCCAGCCGCACGGCGCCCGATGCCGGCTGCAGCGGATCGAGCGCCAGAATGCTCAGATCCGCCAGTTCCACGTTGGGGTCGGTCCAGATCGTGCTGTTCAGCCGGACTTCGATCCTCGGATGGGCGGCGGAAAAACCAACCAGATGCCGTGCGAGCCACAGCGTGACGAAGCTGAGCGGGGCTGAAACCGTCACGCTGGTCTGCGCCTGCGCGCCCAGCAGCCCCTCGGTCGCCGCCTCGGCCCGATCCAGCGCCTCGGCTATTCCCGGCAGATAGGCGGTGCCGACCTCGGTCAGTTCCAAGCCGTTGCTGCGCCGATGGAAGAGCGGCCTGGCGAAGAACTGCTCCAGCGCCCGGACCCGTTGGCTGATTGCACCCTGGGTGCAATTCAATTCCTCGGCGGCCTTGGTGAAGCTAAGATGCCGGGCCGCCGCTTCGAAGGCCTCCAGATAGGTGAGATGCGGAAGATTTCGCATGCCGAGACCTCTTTTCGGTTCTTTATCCATTACGAAAACGAGGTCACTGGGTAAAGAACGATTTCTTGCGCCGGGCCGGCCTGGCGGGTTTCTCTAAGGCCAATTCCAGCCGCCGAGCCGCAGGACATCATGCCTTTCTCTCTGCTGAAATACGGCTTGCGCGCCAGGCACGTGTCCTTTCGCGACATCCCCCCAACGCCCGACCTGAAACGATCCTACGATGTGGTGATCATCGGCGGCGGCGGTCATGGCCTCGCGGCGGCTTATTACCTGTCCAATGTGCATGGCATCCGCGATGTCGCGGTGCTGGAAAAGGGCTATCTCGCCGGCGGCAATACGGCGCGCAACACCACCACGATCCGCTCGAACTACATGACCGAGGAATCGGTCCGCTTCTACAAGGAAGGTGTCGAACTGTTCGAGACCATGTCGCGGGATCTTGGCTTCAACGTCATGTTTTCGCAGCGGGGGCAGCTGACGCTCGCGCATTCCGAGGCGACGCTGCGCAGCTTTCACCTGCGTGCCGAGATGGGCAAGCATATGGGCACAAGGATCGAAGTGGTCGATGTCCGGACGGTGAAGGAGCTTTGCCCGCATCTCAACCTCGATCCCGGCGGTCAGCACGAGGTGATGGGCGGGCTCTGGCATGCCGACGGCGGCACGGCCCGCCATGACGCCGTGGCGTGGGGCTATGCCAAGCATGCAGGCGCGCGCGGCGTGGAGATCCACCAGCGCACCGAGGTGACCGGCATCGAGCGCGCGGGCGACCGGGTCACCCACATCAGGACGAACCGTGGCACGATCGCCGTGGGCCAAGTGCTGCAGGCCGTCGGCGGGCTCAACGGCCAGGTCGCCGCCATGGCGGGCATCCGGCTGCCGATACGCTGCTTCCCGCTGCAGGCGATGGTGACGCAGCCGCTGAAGCCATTCCTCGACATACTCGTCTCCTCAGCCAATCTGCACACCTATCTGGTGCAGTCCTCGCGTGGCGAGGTCGTCATCGGCGGCGGCTCCGATCCCTACCAGCTGGCTTCGACACGCTCGACGCTGGACCAGAAGGAACACCTCGCCGAAGGCGCGCTGCACCTCTTCCCCTTCCTGCACAAGGTCAAGCTCTTGCGGCAATGGGCCGGGATTACCGACATGACGCCGGATTACAGCCCGATCATGGGGGCATCGCCGTTGCGGAACTATTGGCTCGACTGCGGCTGGGGCACCTGGGGCTTCAAGGCGACGCCGGTGGCCGGCAAGCGCATGGCCGAGACCATCGCCACCGGGCGCGTGCCCGATGTCCTGAAACCGTTCGACCTCAGCCGGTTCGACAGCTTCGCGCTGCTGAACGAAATGGGCGCCACGGCCGCCAGCCACTGACGAGTATTCCGATGAAGCTCTTGACCTGCCCGGTGAACGGCCCGCGCAACATCACCGAATTTCAGTATCTCGGACCGGTCCGCGCGGCCAGCGCCGACCAGCCGGAGCAACTGATCGAAGCCCTGTTCTATGCCGAGAACCCGCTCGGCGTGATGCGGGAGTGGTGGCGGCACACCCCGTCCAACACCGTGCTGATCGCCGAACGCCACACTGTCAGCGACCAGATCCTCGCCACCTATCTTCCCAATCGAAAGCCTGCCTGACATGACCGAACGGCTGCCGCTTCCCTGGGGATCGCGCCTCGACCGCACCCAAAAAATCCGTTTCGCCTTCGATGGCCGGCCGCTCGAAGGTTTCGCCGGCGACTGCATTGCCTCCGCCATGGCCGGCAGCGGCCGCTGGATCCTGTCGCGCTCCTTCAAGTATCACCGTGCGCGCGGCATCCTCACCATGGCGGGGCAGGACGCCAACACGCTGGTGCAACTGCCTGACGAGCCGAATGTGCGGGCTGATCTGCGCCCGATCGCCGAAGGGCTGAAGATCACTGCCCAGAACGTCAATGGAACCGCCGAACGCGACCGGGGCGCGGTGCTCGACAGGTTGGGCCGCTTCATGCCCGTCGGGTTCTACTATCGCAGCTTCTTTGGTCCTGGAGAGAAAAGCTGGCTCAAATTCTGGGAACCGATGATCCGCAGATCGGCCGGTCTCGGCAAGGTCGACCTTACCGCCGGTCATGGCCATTATATCAGGGAAAACCTGCACACCGACGTGCTGGTCGTCGGCGCTGGCCCGGCCGGGCTTTCGGCGGCCGTCAGGGCAGCCGAGGCGGGTGCGCAGGTGCTGCTGGTCGACTTGAACCCGGAAATCGGCGGTGCCTTGACCTATGCGCGTTTCGGCCTCGAGACGGCGGAGGCCGAGGCGACCTTGCAGGCGCTGCGCGTCGCTGCCGAGAAGCTTGGCAATCTGCGGGTGCTGACCAGCGCCACATGCAACGGCTGGTTCGCCGACAACTGGCTTCCGGTGCTGCACGGCGAGACGCTCTACCGCGTTCGCGCCAGGCAGGTCGTGGTGGCCGCGGGGTCGCATGAACAGCCCCTGGTGTTTCGCAACAACGACCTGCCGGGCATCCTCCTGTCGTCCGCGGCGCAGAGGCTGATGCGCCACTATGCGGTTCGCCCCGGCCGGCGCGCCGTGGTCTTTGCCGGCAACCGGGACGGATATCTCGCCGCTCACGACCTTCTCGACGCAGGCGTGTCCCTGGCCGCCGTTCTTTCCCCGGCAGCCGATGCGTCCGACAGCACCCTCGCGCAACACCTCGTCGAGCGTGGTGTCCGTATCATCCCGAATGTCACCGTCACGGAGGCGCTGGGGACCGGAGGCAATCGCCATATAAGAGCCATCCGCTTCACCACGCCCGAACATGGCGCGGAACTGCTGGCGTGCGATCACCTGGTGGTGGCGGCGGGCTACACGCCGTCTTACCAGCTGCCGCTGCATGCCGGCGCGAAGCTGGGATTTGACGAGACCAGCCGGCAATTCGTGCTGAGCAATCTGCCGGAGGCGTTTCATGTCGCCGGCTCGGCGGCGGGTTATTTCGAGCTCAACGCGGTGCTGCGCAGCGGCGAGATCGCTGGCGCGGCCGCCGCACGGGGGGCAGGACATCACGCCGACCTGCCGGCCATCATCCCGGATGCCGGCGCGGCGGCGATGAACCATTTTCAACCGCTGTCCGCCCATGCCAAGGGGCGGGACTTCGTGGATTTCGACGAGGACCTGCAGGTCAAGGATATCAAGAACGCCGTCAGCGACGGCTATAGCGAGCTTGAACTGGTGAAGCGCTATTCCACCGTCGGCATGGGGCCGTCGCAGGGACGGCATTCGGCTTTGATGACGGCCAGGATCGTCGCGGCGGAGACGGGCCGCACAGTGGGCGAGGTTGGTATCACCACATCCCGGCCGCCATTCGGTCCGGAAAAATTGGGACTGCTGGCCGGCCCGAACCATGTGCCCTACCGGCATACGGCGATCCACGCCGAACATGTCGCAAACGGCGCGAAGCTGACGCCTGCCGGTGCGTGGTGGCGACCGCTGCACTACGGCGGAGATGGCGATGTCCGCAAGACGATCTCCGACGAGGTCAGGCTGGTGCGTGACAAGGTCGGCATGCTTGACGTTTCGACCCTGGGCAAGCTGGCGATACGAGGGCCGGATGCCGGCGCCTTCCTCGACCGCATCTACACGATGGCGCATGCCAGGCAGCCGGTGGGTCGCGTGCGCTACTGCCTGATGCTGAACGACATGGGATCGGTCATCGATGACGGGGTGGCTTACCGGCTATCCGAGACCGAATTCTACGTGACCGCCACCACCGGCGCCGTCGCCCGCGTCTTTACCGACATGCTGTTCGCGAACACGCAATGGGGCATGCGGGTCGATATCCAGAACGTCACCGCCGCCTTCGCCGCGATCAATGTCACCGGCCCTTCGGCACGCAAGGTTCTCGAGGCACTCGGCGGGGACATCGATCTCTCCCCGGACGGCTTCCCCTATCTCAATGGCCGCAGCGGCGTGATCGGCGGATGCCCGGTCCGGATCATGCGCATCGGCTTCACCGGCGAGTTGAGCTACGAACTCCATGTGCCGCAGTCCTTCGGCGCGGCACTCTGGCGAAAGCTGCTGGAGGTGGGGTCGCCCCACGGGCTGCGACCCTATGGGCTGGAAGCCTCGCGCATCCTGCGTCTGGAAAAGGGGCACATCATCATCGGCCAGGATACGGACGCGCTCTCGACACCCGACGAACTGGGCATGGGTTGGGCGCTGTCGAAGGCCAAGACGCGCTATGTCGGCAAGACCGCCATCGAGGCGCGCGGCGGGCTGGGCCTGAAGCGCAAGCTTTGCGGTTTCGAACTGCCCGAGGGGCACGGTGTCCGGCTGGCGGAATCCTGCCTCGTGCTGCGCGACGGCCGCCCTGTGGGCTTCGTCACCTCGACCTGCTTCTCGCCGACGCTGGGCAAATGGATCGGACTGGCCTACGCTGACCCGCGTGACGCGGCGCCCGGATCCAGCCTGCGCATACGCGGCCTGTGCGGCAAGGAACTGCAGGCCAAGGTGGTGCCGACGCCGTTCCATGACCCCGAAAACCAACGGCAGGAGATGTAGGATGCCCCCGAGCAGCCATTCCGCATCGGCCGGTCATCCCGAGGGTATTGATCCCGGTCTGCGCCACCACGCCCTGGCGCGGCGCCTCGCGCGCAGGGATGGGGTGCCCGGAGCGCAGCAGAATGTCGTGCTCGATTGCACGCCGACCGAGCGGTTCGGGCTGCGTGGTCCCGGCACAATGGACTGGCTCGGTGAAGCAGGTCTCTCCGCACCAGAAGTGGTGAATACCGCCATTGTCCTGCCTTGCGGCACGTCGGTGCTGCGACTTGGCCAGCAGGAGGTGTTGCTGGCGGCGCCTCCTGGCGACGGCGGTGCGCGGTTGCGCGACCTGCGCAAGGCCTGGCACGACAGCGAGCTTCCCTCCAAGGGATTTGACGCCTATCGCGACGAAGGCTGGGCGTGGTTCGTGATATCGGGTCCGGCGGCGCCCGCGCTGATGCGGCGCATCTCGATGGCCGATCTGAGGCCGGAAAGCCTCAAGGCCGGCGATGTCTCCCAGACCCGCGCCTTGCATCTGGACGCGGTCGTGGCCCGCTTCGACCGTTTCGGCGCGATATCCTATGACATTTTCTTCGATATCGCCTCGGCGGCGTTTGCATTGGATGTCCTGACCGAGACGGCTGCAGGAATGAATGCCGGCTTTCAACTGGCGGTTCTCCACCCCGCGGAATAGTTCGGTCCTCGCCTGATACCTGCTCGGGTCAGCTCCGAATTGTTGCCGCTGATGCGCGATAGCGGTCGACGAGGGTCACCAGACGCTCGCAGGCCGCAACAGCAGCGGCGTGGTCCTGCGAAAAGTTCAGGCGGACGCTGTTTTCGGAGAACGGACTGAATTCCGTTCCGGGTGTCACGATGACGCCCGCCTGCAGGCGCAGGATACGGACAAAATCGCCACCTGCCACGGCAAGGCGGGGCAGAGCCGGAAAGATGTAGCTGCCGGCCTCGGTCGTGCGGACCTGGATTCCGGAAGTCGCGCGGAAAACCTTCAACAAATCGTCGCCGATCGCCTGGTGCTCGCGGATGCGCTGGTCCATCCAGTCAGCCGGTTCATCGAACCATGTGCGCAAAACGGCCTGGCTGTAGCCACCGGCGCGCAAGGAAACGATGGCCTGCAGCTTCTCCATCCTGGCAATGATTTCTCTCGATCCGAAGGCCACGCCCAGCCGATAACCGCTGAGCGATTCCGTCTTCGATGGCCCCATGATGGTCACGACGTTCTCCGCGTCCAGCTTCTGCGCGCGCAAGTGGGTGTAGTCCACGCCGGCGTACAGGAGCCGCGAGTAAAGCTGGTCGACGATGACGGTGGCGCCGTATTGGCTTGCCAGCGCGGCAATCGCCTCGATTTCCGCTCGGGAGTAGACCACGCCGGCCGGATTGTTTGGGTTCGAGAACAGGAAGACTTTTGCGCCCGACCTGAATGCGTCTTCCAACTGGCTGAGATCGAGGCCCGAACGGCCTTCGGTCGTTGCGTAGTCCATCCGCACGGGCATCATTTCGCCTTCGCAGAATTCGACCAGCTTGCGGTTGGCGAAATAATCGGGCTGGACGACCGCCACCTTGTCGCCCCGCGACACGGTGGAGGCGACGGCCAGGAACAATGCGCCCTGGGTGCCGGGGGTGATGATCAGGCCGTCGCGCGCATCGACAGGGGCTCCGGTGAAGCCTGCCAGCCGCGTGGCCAGTTCTTCGCGGATGCCGAGATCACCGCGATATTCTGTATAGGCCTGCCTGCCGCCGGCTTCGACGCCGGCCGAGAAGACCTCGAACGAGCCGGGTGTCGGGGTGAACGCGTCCACGTCGCCATGCGAAAAATCGACCGGCCGGCCGGTGATCGCGTCGCCCAGCAACACGGCGTCGATCCCGCCGGATAACTGGCGGCTCTCCTGTCCGGGCGCCGCGTCGGTGCCGAGGCCGCTGAATTTGCTCTGGATCGTCATTGGAACTCCTGACTGAAAGCACTGCCGCTGCCGCGATGCCATAGCAGCACATGTCAAGCAACGAAATTTGGAAGATGGAACCCGCCGATTTCCGGAGAGCTTTGCGACCCTCGCGGATGCGGTTCGACCGCGCAGGCATATCGGCTGTGCTTCAACATCGCGATGACGGAGACCGGCCGCCACCCGACCAGGAAGCCCCACGCCGCCTCACGGCTACCGAAGAACGGTTCGCATTCGGCATCAAAAAAAGCGAAGCGGGATTGCGCCGCAAATGCGCTTGTTATACGAACGTTCAACAAGAGCATTTGCGGGTACCTGCCGTGGTACGAACCGAGTTTCCCTTTGCCGTCGAAACCGTCGATCCGCTGTGGATCACGCTGGCCGACGGCACCCGCATTGCCGCCACGTTGTGGCGTCCGCGCACCGAGGGCAAGGTGCCGGTCGTTGTCGAGATGGTGCCTTACCGCCGCCGCGACGGCACCGTGGCGCGTGATGTCGATATCCATCCCTGGCTAGCCGGCCACGGCATCGCCTGCGCCCGCATTGATATCAGGGGCTCGGGCGATTCCGACGGCGATCTCGCCGACGAATATCTGCCGCGCGAACAGGAAGACGCCTGCGAAATCATCGCCCATCTCGCCGCCCAGCCTTGGTGCAACGGCAATGTCGGCATGACCGGCATTTCCTGGGGTGGCTTCAACGCGCTGCAGGTCGCGGCGCGGCGGCCGCCGGCCCTGAAAGCCATCATCACCAACTGCGCCACCGACGACCGCTACGCCGACGACATCCACTATATGGGCGGCGCGCTGCTGACCGAGCAGGAGATGTGGTCCAACTTCATGCTGGTGAAGAAGGCGATGGCGCCCGATCCGCAGATCGTCGGCGACGCCTGGCGCGCCATGTGGGGGAGCCGCCTTGCGAAGACGAGCTCACTGTCGGAAGTGTGGCTCGCGCATCAGCGCCGCGACGATTACTGGCGGCAGGGCTCCGTTTGCGAAGATCATTCCGCGATCGAATGCGCCGTCATGGCCGTCTGCGGCTGGGAGGACAGCTATTCGAATTTTGTCCCACGCCTGCTCGAACATTTGCCGGGTCCAAAACTCGGTATTGTCGGCCCGTGGTCGCATGCCTATCCCTGCCGTGGCGCGCCGGGACCGCTGATCGGCTATCTGCAGGAGGCGCTGCGCTGGTGGCGCCACTGGCTCGTCGGTGAAGACACCGGCATCATGGACGAGCCGCTCTACCGCGTCTGGGTCACCGGCGCAGAGCGGCCGCAGCCCTTTTACCTCCCGGATCATGCGGGATCATGGGCCGCCGAGGACCAGTGGCCATCACCGCGCATCGAGCGCCGCACGCTGCACCTGAATGCCGCCGGGTTGAGCCGTGAAGCTGCGCCAGGGGCAACGCTGTCCGTCCGCTCGCCAGCGACCGCCGGGCGCGATTGCGGCCGCTGGGGCGGCTATGGCGGCTCCTGTCCCGATATGCCCATTGATCAGCGCCGTGAGGACGGCATGGCGCTGTGCTTTGACACTTCCTCGCTCGAAGACGATCTGACCCTGCTCGGCGCTCCCGAGCTCGATCTGCTCGTCACCGTCGACCAGCCGCACGTCAATCTCGCCGCCCGGCTCTGCGATGTCTATCCCGACGGCACCTCGGCGCTGATGACCTATGGCGTGCTCAACCTCAGCCACCGCGACAGCCATGAGCATCCGACGCCATGTCCGGTGGGAACGCCGTTTCGCGTGCGGCTGAAGCTCAACGATTTCGCCCGCACCCTGCCCAAGGGCCATCGCATCCGGCTGGCGCTGGCCAACCAGCACTGGCCGATCCTGTGGCCGCAGCCGCATTTGTCGACGCTGTCGGTGGCGAGCGGCGACAGTACGGTGATGCTGCCGGTACGGCCCCTGTCGGCTCGCGACCGCGATGTCCGCTTCGAGCCGGCTGAAACCGCGCCGCCGGTTCCCACCACGACGCTGGACGAGGGCTTTGATCGCCGTATCGTCACCGAGGATGTCGGCTCGGGCGTTCAGACCATCGCGCTGACCTCCGACCATGGCCGCCGGCGCTATGATGATCGCGCCATCACCGTCTCCTCGGCCAACAGCGACACGATGAGCATCCGTGCCGACGATCCGCTGTCGGCGAAACTCGTCACTGAATATCGCTGGGCGATTGCCAGTGGCGATGCCGACACCGAGGCCAACGCGGTGACCGAACTGACAGCGGATGAAACGCATTTCAACCTGAGTTGGCGCATCGAGGCACGAGAACGGGGCACGCTCGTCCACAGCGCCTCGGCAAGTCGGCGCATCAGGCGCGATTTCGCCTGAGTAGAAGGGAGAGAGGCCATGCTCGCATATGCAGTGAAGCGCATCGGTCTCGGCCTCCTGATCCTCGTTCTTGTCATGATCGCGATGTACGCGGCCGTCTTCCTCGTTCCCGGCGATCCGGCAACCGTGGCGCTTGGTCCGCGTGCCACACCGGAATTGAAGCGGCTGCTGATCGAGCGCATGGGGCTCGACCAGCCGGTGTGGTGGCAGATCGTCGAATTCTTCCGCAACGCGCTCACCGGCAATCTCGGCTACGACGTCTGGTCGAACCGGCCCGTTTCCACCCTGGTGCTGGAAGCGTTGCCGAACACGCTGATCCTCGGCCTGACGGCGCTGGCCGTCGCGCTCCTGATCGGCGTTCCACTCGGCTGCCTGTCGGTGATGCGGCGCGGCACGGCGGCCGATGCCGTCATCGGCGTGCTCTCGGTCGGCGTCATCGCGGTGCCGTCCTTCGTCGTCGCCATCTATTCGCTGCTGGTCTTTGCGGTGACGCTGCGCTGGCTGCCGGCCATCGGCGCCGGCGAGGCCGGAGACTTCATCAGCCAGGCCAAGGCGCTGGTGATGCCGGCGGCCGCCATCGCGCTCGGCTGGATCGGCTACATCGCCCGCATGGTGCGCGCCTCGATGATGGAGGTGATGGGCGAGCCGCATATCCGCACCGCGCGTTCGTTTGGTTTGCCCGAGTGGAAGATCGTCTCCAAATACGCGCTGCGCATCGCCATCATCCCGACCATCTCGCTGGTCGCCGTCGGCCTCGGCAGCATCCTGTCCAGCGCCGTCTTCGTCGAGGCGGTGTTCGCCCGGCCCGGCATCGGCAAGCTGATCACCGATGCCGTCAACACCCGCAACTACCCGGTCGTCATGGGCACGGTGCTGATCATGACCGCCATCTATGTCTCCATCACCATAGCCGCCGATCTGTTGATCGCGCGGCTCGATCCGAGGGTGCGCGATGTCTTCCGTGGCTGATGCCTCGTTGTCCGTACCGGACCGACAACGGTTCGTCCTGCTGCGCGCATTGCTTGCCGACCCGTTCACCTGCGTGGCGCTGATCCTGGTGACAGGCTTCCTCGTGACCGCGCTCTTCGCGCCGTTTCTGGCGCCCTATTCGCCGGTCAAGATCGACGTGCTGCACAAGCTGCAGGCGCCGTCGGCGGAGCACTGGTTCGGCACCGATCATCTCGGCCGCGATCTCCTGTCGCGTGTCATCTATGGCGCGCGCACCGCACTCACCATCGCCATGGTGTCGGTGGCCATCGCCGGCGCCATCGGCCTTCTGCTCGGCCTGATCGCCGGCTACGGCCCGCGCTGGCTCGACGCCATCCTGGTGCTGAGCTTCGACAGCCTGAACTCGCTGCCGATGATCATGTTCGCGCTCGCCATCATCACCGTGCTTGGCGCCGGCACCGGCACGCTGATCATCGTCATCGCCGCGACCTCATTCCCGAGCTATGCCCGGCTGATCCGGGCGCAGACGCTGGCGCTGAAGAACAGCGACTACATCCTTGCAGAGCGCCTGATCGATGCCAGTGCGGCGCGCATCATCTTCGTCCATCTGCTGCCCAATGTCGTCGGACCGCTGATCATCCTTCTGTCGATGGATATTCCGGTCGTCATCATGGTCGAGGCCGGCTTGAGTTTCCTCGGCCTCGGTGTGCGTCCGCCGACACCATCCTGGGGCTCGATCCTCTATGATGGCTATACCAGCATTCGCTCGGCGCCCTTCATGGTCATCTTTGGTGGCCTGCCGCTGGTGCTGGCCACGCTTGGCTTCACCTTCCTCGGCGAAGGCCTGCGCGACTATCTCGATCCGCGCCTACAGTTGCGGAGGCCTGCATGACCGGTTCGCTCGCCGCCAGCGATCTCAGCGTCCGCTACGAGACGCCGCATGGCGCCGTGCACGCGTTGCGCCATGTCGACATCGAGGCGCATCCGGGGGAAGTGATCGGCATCGTCGGCGAGAGCGGCTGCGGCAAGTCCACGCTGGTCACCGCGCTCGCCAATCTCCTGCCGGCCAATGCCCGCATCGACGGCTCGATCTCCTACAACGGCGTCGATCTGGCGAAGCTCGACGCGTACCATCAGCGCCTGCTGCGCGGC
Source organism: Mesorhizobium sp. GW821-FHT04C10 (assembly GCF_059420305.1). NCBI lineage: Bacteria > Pseudomonadati > Pseudomonadota > Alphaproteobacteria > Hyphomicrobiales > Phyllobacteriaceae > Mesorhizobium > Mesorhizobium sp. GW821-FHT04C10. Next base: position 2,987,472 of record NZ_JBWKTL010000001.1, read on the forward strand.
GACGAGATCGCGCTGGTCAGCCAGGATCCGATGACGGCGTTCAACCCGGTGCTGACCATCGGCGACCAGCTTGTCGACTTCCAGCACCACCGCAAGGATCTTGGCCGGGCCCAGAAGCGGGCGCGCATCGCCGCCATGCTCGGCCGCGTCGGCATCGCCGACGCCGAACGGCGCATGCAGAGCTATCCGCATGAACTATCCGGCGGCATGCGCCAGCGTGTCGCCATTGCCGCCGCGCTGCTGACCGATCCCGGCCTGCTCATCGCCGACGAGCCGACGACGGCGCTCGACGTCACCATGGAGGCGCAGATCATCCATCTGCTGCGCGAGCTCAGGCGCGACTATAATGGCATCATCATCGTCGTCTCGCACCATCTCGGCGTCATCGCCGAGCTCTGCGACCGCGTCTATGTCATGTATGCCGGCGAGGTGGTCGAAGGCGGCGAGGTCGATGCCATCTTCCACGACGCCAGGCATCCCTATACGCAAGCGCTGCTCGCCTGCGACCCCGCCCGCTTCCATGAGCGGCTGGACAGGCTGCCGACCATTCCGGGCTCGCTGCCCAACCTGACACAGCCGCCGTCCGGATGCGTCTACGCACCGCGTTGCGACCGTGCCTTCGCGCCATGCACAACCGTCGCGCCGCCGCTGGTGAAACTCGCCGCTTCTCATGTCGCGCGCTGCCATGCGGTGACGCCATGAGCCCGCTGCTTGCCGTTGAGGATCTCTCCGTGAGCTTCGTGCGCGGCGGCTTGCTCAACCGGCTGATCAATCCGTTCCCGCTGCCTGGCTTCAACGTCATCGACGGCGTGACGCTGTCGCTGATGCCGGGCGAGACGCTCGGGCTGGTTGGCGAATCCGGTTCCGGCAAGACGACGCTGGCCCGCACCATTCTCGGCCTCATCCGGGCAGCCGCCGGCCGCATCGTCTTCGAGGGCAGGGAGGTGCGGACGCCAACTGATTTCCGCGCCATGCGCCGGCGCTCGGCGATGATGTTCCAGGACCCTGTCGCCTCGCTCAGCCCGCGCCTGCGCATCGGCACGCTGCTCACCGAACCGCAGATCATCCAGGGGTTGCCGATGCCGGACCGCCGCGCAGCAGCCAAGGCGCTGCTGGCGCTTGTCGGTTTGCCGGCCTCCTTTGTCGACCGCTTCCCGCATGAGCTGTCGGGTGGGCAGGCGCGCCGCGTCGGCGTTGCGCGCGCCCTGGCGATGAAGCCGCATCTGCTGCTCGCCGACGAGCCGACAGCCGGCCTCGATGTCTCGGTACAAGGCGACGTGCTGAACCTGATCGGCGAACTCAAGCGCGAGCTCGGTTTCGCCGCCATGATCGTCACGCACAACCTGGCCATGATCCGCCACGTCAGCGACCGGCTGGCCATCATGTATCTCGGCCGGCTGGTCGAGACCGGACCGACGCAAGATGTGTTTTCGGCGCCACTGCATCCCTATACCGCGACGCTGATCCAGTCAGAGCCGATACCCGATCCGCGCCGGCGCAGCCAGAACCCTGCCGTTACCGGCGAGATCCCGAGCGTGTTCCGGCGGCCTTCGGGTTGCGAGTTCCACACGCGTTGTCCGATCGCGCGCGACCGTTGCAAGACCGAGGCGCCGGCCTACCGGCCGATGGGCGCCGATCGGATGGTGCGCTGCCATTTCCCGCTGGAGACCGGCGGGCAAGAACGGGAAGCCTTCTCACGCGCTTCCATCAACCAAAGGGGAAACTGAGATGTCAGAATGGACCATGGACAGACGTGCATTCCTGAAGGCGGCCGGCGTGCTGGGCGCCGGCCTGGCGATGAAGCCGGGCTTTGCCTGGTCGGCGTCCGGCGACACGTTGCGCATCCGCATGGAAGGCGATCTTCAGTGCCTTGATCCCGCCTTCATGAATGGCGGCATCGAGGATGTCATGATGCGCGGCATCTATGTCTCGCTCAACCATTTCGGCGACATTCGGAAAGGTTCGCCCTGGTCGCTGTGGGGCGCGGAAAAGCTCGAGCAGAAAGACCCCAAGACCATCGCCTTCACCCTGATCGACGGGTTGAAATGGTCTGGTGGTTTCGGCGCGGTGACAGCCGACGACGTGAAATTCTCCTTCGAGCGCATCGCCGACAAGGCGCTGGCATCGCCCTGGGCCTATCAGTTCGAGAAACTCGACCGTGTCGAGGTCGTCGATGGCAGGTCCGGCATCATCCATCTGAAGGAGCCCTACCAGCCGATCTTCGTCACCAGCCTGCCTTACTATGGCGGCCACATCATCAGCCGCGCCGGCACCGAGAAGGCGGGCGGCAAGTTCACCACGCAGCCGCCGGCGACATGCGGGCCCTATCTCTTCTCGGACTGGCAGCAGAAGCAGAAGGTGACGCTGACGGCCAACCCGGACTGGCCAGGCCCGAAGCCAGATTTCTCAAAGGTCGAGATCTATGTCGTGTCGGACGATCAGGCGGCTCAGCTTGCCTATGAAGCCGATGCCTTCGACTACACCAAGATCGCCATTTCGGCGACCAAGGCGGTCAAGGAGAAGCCGCCGGCGGACACAAACCTGATCGAGGCGCAGTCGACCCGTTATGTCTGGCTGACCATCAATATGCTCAGCCCGCGACTGAAGGATCTGAAGGTCCGCCAGGCGGTGCAGTATGGGGTCGATGTCGGGCAGATCCTCACCGGCGTGTATGACGATCTCACCAAGCGTTCCACCGGTGTCGTCCAGCCCGGCACCAAGTTCGCGCGGGCCTCGAATCTTATCGCGGCGCCGGATTATGAGAAGTCGGCCGCACTCCTCAAGGAGGCTGGTGTCGGCGACCTATCGCTGACCCTGACGGTGATGAATGATTCCATCCGCACCGCGACCGCGCAGATCATCCAGGCCAGCCTCGAACAGGCCGGCATCAAGGTCGAGATCCAGCCCTATGACGAAGCCGCCTTCTGGGGCGTCGGCGACAAGACGCAAGGCGACGGCTACAAGAATATCGACCTGGCGCTGATGGATTTCGCCGGTGGCATCGATCCGTCGGAAAACCTGGTCTGGTTCCGCCCCGACCAGATCGGCGCCTACAACTGGTCGGGCTTCGACAGTCCCGAATTCGAGACCAGCTACCAGCAGTTGGTGGCCGAAAGCGACGAGGCCAAGCGCATCGCACTGTCGAACCGCATGGAGGATCTGATGGAGCAGTCCGGCGGTTTCGTCTTCATCTGCCATCAGCCGCTGGTCGCCATCCACAAGACCGCTTTCGACCCGGTCATCTATCCCGACGGTCACCCCAATCCGGTGCTGTTCAAGAAGAAGGCGTGAGCGCGCTTTCATGGACAGAAAGGGCATTATCGATTAGCTGGAGTCCATGACGGAAGCCCAACCAGAAGATGCAAAAAAGAAGCGCGGCGCGAAGAAGGCTCCGCCGCGCTTCAGCCGCGAACAGGCTGACGTGCGCCGCTCCATGCTGATCGAAGCGGCGACGCGCTGCCTGTCGGTCGGCGGCATCGGCGCCTTCACCATCGACAGGATCTGCAGGCAAGCCGGCGTTTCGCGCGGCCTCATCAACCATCATTTCGAAAGTCTCGACGGGCTGCTGGTCGAGGTCTACAAATCCTCGCTCTACGCCAGCGTCAACAACCAGATCGCCGAAGCCAAGCGCCGCCGTGCGGAGACTTCCGATTGGTCGCCGCAGGCCGCACTTGCCGCCCTGGTGCACTCCAATTTCTCGCCCGAATATTTCAGCCGCGAGAACCTGCTGATCTGGCTGTCGCTGTGGGGCGAGATCGCTGTCAACCCGCGCCTCAAGGCGGCGCATCGCGAACTCTACGATGCCTACCGGGCGGAACTCGCCGAGGATATCGCGGCGGTCGCCATACCGCGCGGCAGGCAAGTCGACGCGCCGTCGCTGGCGCGCAATTTCATCGCGCTTGTCGACGGGTTGTGGCTCGAATGGTGTCTTGATGAAAGCGTGGTGACACCACAGGCGGCGGAGGCGGCGGGGTTCGAGATGCTGGAGGCGCAGGTGGGGCGTTTGCGGGACGCCTAGTTCAACGGCGACCCACCCTCGCGTTTGCGCCGCTCCATATAGTCGCGCAGCGCCTCGTCGATGCCGGGATCGATCGGCGGCTGCTCGTATTCGGCGACCATGCGCTTCCACACCACATTGGCCCGCTCACGCGCCGTGACCTGGCCGCGCTCGACCCAGGTGTCGTAATTATCCCAGTTGGACACCAGCGGCGAATAGAAGGCGCGTTCGTAGCGTTGCATGGTGTGCGCGGCGCCGAAGAAATGCCCGGCCGGGCCGACCTCGCGCACCGCCTCCAGCGCCAGCGTGTCGATGTCGACCACGGGCGGATCGAAATAGGCCGACATCATCTGCAGCATCTCGGCATCGATGACCAGTTTCTCGAACGATGCGGTCAGCCCGCCGCCGAGCCAGCCGGCGGCATGCAGCACCAGGTTGGCGCCGCCCATCAGGCAGCCCCACAGCGACATGGCGCTCTCATAGGCGGCCTGCGCGTCGACCGAGTTGGCGGCGGTGACATTGCTGGAGCGGAACGGCACGCCGATCAGCCGGCAGAGCTGCCCGGTGATCTGCGCGGCCTGTGTGTATTCGGGCGTGCCGAAGGCCGGCGCGCCGGTCTTCATGTCGACATTGGAAGTGAAGCCGCCATACATGACCGGCACGCCCGGACGCACGATCTGGGTCAGCACGATGCCGGCCAGCGCCTCTGCATGCTGCTGCGACAGCGCGCCGGCAAGCGTCACCGGGCTCATCGCGCCGGCCAGCGTGAACGGCGTGATGACATTGACCTGGCCATGCTCGGCCAATGCGATCAGCCCTTCGGCCATCGGCTCGTCAAGCTGCAGCGGCGAGTTGGTGTTGATGATGCCGGTGAAGACCGGCATCTCCCGGGCAAGGTTTTCGCGCGTCGTGCCGAGCGAAATCGCCACCATTTCAAGCGCGTCGATGGCGCGGCCCTGACCAAGGGTTTGCGGCTGCCAGTTCTTGTCGAGCAAGGTGATCTCGGCATAGTAGAGGTCGAGATGGCGCGTGTTCTGGTGCAGGTCGAGCGGCTCGAACGGACCGCCGCCTTCCTGGTGCAGGACATTGAACGACTGGATGAGTTTCAGATAGTCGCACATCTCGGCATAGGTGCCGGGGCGGCGGCCGCGATCATTGTCCATGACATAGGCCGGGCCGCCGACCGACGACAGGATGCAGTGCCGGCCGCCGACCTTGACGTTCTTGGCGGGATTGCGGGCGCGCAGCTCGAAGGATGATGGCGCCATGGCGACGCGCTCCATCACCATGGCGCGGTCGAAGCGTACCCGCATCGCGCCTTCGTCGACATCGCAGCCGGCGGCGCGATAGAACTGCCGTGCCCGCGGCTGCAGCACGCGCATGCCGATCTCTTCGAGAATGGTGAGGCCCATTTCGTGGATCGTCTGGACCTGGTCTGCCGACAGTATTTCGATCGGCGCGTAGGGCCGCGTCAGCTGCTTCCACGGACGCTGCTCGATGCCGCCGATCTCGCGCTGAGGGCGGCCGGGTCTGCGACGTGCGGCGGTGCGTTCCATGGCCTTCCAGACCTCCCTGTTTGACGCAATTCCTATGGGAAAACCGCTTCACATTTTTCCCGGAATTGCACTATTCGGCTGCCGTGCGCATATCGAAATCCGCTACCGCGTCGACGATCGGCGTGTCGCGGCGATAGGGCTGCCAGCGGACCTTCGCGCCGATCTCGCGGGCGAGCTTGTGACCGCTGTGAACGGCATGGGCGATGGCGCCCGGCGCCAGCGTGTCGCCGATCCGATCGACGCTGCGGATGCCTGCGGCCGCAAGATCGTCGGCACGCTGCGTCAGCGCCTCGAACAGCTCGTTGCGCGGCAAGCGCAGCCCGACGATCAGCACCGAGCGGCAGGCGATGCGGCTCTGCTCGCCGGTGAACAGATGCGCCAGCGTCGCCGTCTCGCCATCGAAGGATTTCAACAGGTGCAACGTCGTCACCGGCACGTTGCGGCGCGCCAGCGCACGATGCACCAGCGGCAGCTCGTTGGTCATGATCGTCCATGCGGACGCCTGGCCGGCCGGTGTGACATAGCTGACCGGGATGCCTTGTGCGGCCAGATGCTCGGTCAGCACGCCGCCCATGTAATAATTGTCGAAATCGAAGACCAAGGTTGGTCCTTGCGGAAGGCGGCCGGCGGCGATGTCGTCGGGCGTGAACACTTCCGCGTGGTCGAGCCGGCCGACCGGAATCTCCATCGAGGAATAGAGCATGTTGGTCCAGCGCGCGCCGGTCGCAAGCACGACCCGGTCCGGCGCGAGGTCGATGATCTCGTCCGCGCCCAGAACACTCTCGGGATAGAGCGAGACATTGCTCATCTCGCCGAGCCGTCCGAGGCGGTAGTCGACGACGCGGTTCCAGGCCGCCAAGCCGGGCAGGGTCTTCTCAAAGGTCAGCCGGCCGCCGAAGCCGCGGCTGCTGTCGGCGAGCATCACCTCATGGCCACGCCGGCCAAGCGTCAGCGCGCATTCGAGCCCGGCCGGTCCGCCGCCGACAATCAGGATGCGCTCCGCTCTGTCGGCACGCTCGACACGCTCGGGATGCCAGCCGCGCCGCCATTCCTCGCCGGCGGTCGGGTTCTGCGTGCAGCGCACCGGCACGCCGTCATGCCAACTCGAAATGCAGATGTTGCAGCCGATGCATTCGCGGATCTCGGCCTCGCGGCCTTCGCGGATCTTGGCCGGCAGGAAGGGGTCGGCGATCGAGGGCCGCGCGCCGCCGATGAAGTCGAGCACGCCGCGCTTGATCTGCGAGACCATCGTGTCGGGCGAGGTGAAGCGGCCGACGCCGACCACCGGCTTTTTCGTCATCGATTTGACGAAATCGATCACGGGCTCATGGCTGCCTTCGCCGGTGAAGCGCGACGCCGAACAGTCGGTCGGGCTGGAATCCATCTTGACGTCGAACAGGTCGGGCAGGTCGGCCAAAAGTTCGATCAGCTCATGCGCCTCGGAAGGCTGGTTGCGGCCGGGCCGGCCGCGCAGTTCCTCGAGGCTGACGCGCAGCGCGACGCCGCAATCCTTGCCGACGGCATCCTTGGTGACCTCAATCATCTCGCGCACGAAGCGCACGCGGTTCCCGATCGGTCCGCCGTACTCGTCGGTGCGATGGTTGTACTCCGGTAGCAGGAACTCGTAGCCGAGATAGCCCATGCCGGCATAAACGTAGACCACGTCGAAGCCGGCCGTGCGCGCCTTGCGCGCCGCCTCGGCCTGGCATCGCAGCACCTCCTTCATGTCGGCCTTGTCCATGGTCTTCGGCCGCAGATTGCCCATGAAGCCGACATGCGTGGCCATCCAGGGAATACCCGATGGCGAGAGCGGCGGCAGCCGGCTCGTCCTGTTCATGACGGACGCGCCGCCATGCCAGAGTTCGACGCCGGCAAGCGAGCCATGGCGGTGCACGGCCTCCGTCATCAGCGCATGGGCACGGATATCATTGTCGTCCCAAAAAGTGGCGAAAGGCAGCGGAGCGTCGTCCGAACTCGGATCGATCGAACAGGCGCCGGTGCAGATCACGCCCCATCCGCCCTCGGCCTTGGCTTCGCGAAAGGCCGCACGCACCCTTGGAAGGGCGTTGGTCATGCCGCTGGCGTGCGGCACCTGGTAGAATCGGTTCGGCGCGGTGACCGGCCCGATCCGCATCGGCTCGAACAGGATCTCGTAGCGGGGATTGCAGGTCATCGGGGCTCGGCGAATATGCTTGTTGAACGATCGTACAACAAGCATATTCGCCGGCATTGCAGAACGCAATGGCCCAAAGCAACGGCGCTGGGGATCGGTTCGAAAGCAGGGTCAATGCGACGGTGTTGGGATGGACCGATCGCACGGGTTCACAACACGATCGCATTTGTCCAAATTGGACAGATCTTGAAACCGGTCGGCCCTATTTCGGGCTAACCTCTTGCGGCCCGTCTTTCGTCGCCAGCCCTCAAAGGTCACTCGACCCGTTTTGGGGGTCGTTTCGTTCCGATCGCTGGCAACGGCCTGCCGGGCCTTTTGGGAGGAATGTCGTGACACTGTTTGCCGTCCACTGTCTGGACCATGCCGATGCCTTGCCGAGGCGCCTGGCCAATTATGACGCGCACAAGGCGCACCTCGCGCAGGGGTGTGTGAAGACCGTCATCTCGGGTCCGCTGGTGGCAGAGGACGGGGAGACGATGATCGGCTCGCTCTTTGTGTTTTCCGCCGAAAAGATCGAGGATGTCAGGGCATTCAATGCCGCGGATCCGTTCAACGCGGCCAATGTCTGGCAGTCGGTCAGCATCAACCCGTTCCTGATGCGCGTCGACAACCGGAGCTAGGTCCGAGGCGAATTCATGGAACCCTTCGTCTATAACGGCCAGCCGGCCCGCGTCATTTTCGGATCCGGCACCATCCAGCAGCTGCCGGCGGAACTGGACCGGCTGGGCTTGAAGCGGGTGGCCGTGCTGGCAACGCCGCCGCAGGAGCCGGAAGCGCGACGGCTCGTCGAACAGCTCGGCGGCCGCGCCGCCGGCGTCTACGCGCGGGCGACGATGCATACGCCGGTTGAGGTCACCGAGGATGCGCTGCGTGTCATTCTGGACCTCAAGGCCGACGGGCTCGTTGCCGTGGGCGGCGGCTCGACCACGGGCCTTGCCAAGGCCATCGCGCTGCGCACCGACCTGCCGCAGATCGTGGTGCCGACCACCTATGCCGGTTCGGAAATGACGCCGATCCTCGGTGAGACCAGGGACGGAGTGAAGGTCACCCAGTCGAGCCCCAAGGTGCTGCCCGAAATCGTGATCTACGATATCGACCTCACTCTGTCGCTACCCGCGGCCATGTCCGGCACCAGCGGGCTCAATGCGATCGCGCATGCGGTCGAAGCGCTTTATGCACGCGAGCGCAACCCGGTCATCAGCCTGATGGCGACGGAAGCGATCGGCGCGCTTGCCGCCGCCCTGCCGACAATCGCCGTCGAGCCCGGCAACCGGGAAGCGCGCGCAAAGGCGCTCTACGGCGCCTGGCTTTGCGGCATCTGCCTGGGCTCGGTGGGCATGGCGCTGCATCACAAGCTTTGCCATACGCTCGGCGGCAGCTTCGACCTGTCGCATGCCGAAACGCATGCGATCGTGCTTCCCCACGCGCTTGCCTACAACGCCCCGGCGGTGCCGGACGTGATGCAGCGGCTGCGCGACGTGCTCGGCACGGACGACCCTGCCATGGCGCTCTACGACCTTGCCGGCAAGGTCGGCGCACGGCGTGCGCTCGCGGATATCGGCATGCCTGAAAGTGGCATCGAGCTTGCGACGGACAGGGCGCTGTCCAACCCCTACTGGAACCCGCGCCCCCTTGAGCGCGAAGCGCTGAAGGGGCTGATCGCCCGGGCTTACGCAGGCGAACGGCCGCGCTCCTGACGCGCGGCGACATCTGGAGGAGGACCGATCTTGGGCAAAGCAGAGGCCAGCCATGCGCGGCCGCCGAAATATCCGTATTTCGAGGAGGAGACCTCGGTCGACGTCGTCAACGCGCGCATGGGGCCGGACGTCGATCCGCGCCTGCGCGAGGTGATGAGCGTGCTGGTCAAGCACCTGCACGCCGCCGTCAAGGAGATCGAGCCGACCCATGAGGAATGGCTCAAGGGCATCACCTTCCTGACCGAAGTCGGCCAGATGTGTTCGGAGTGGCGGCAGGAATTCATCCTCCTGTCCGACACGCTCGGCGTCTCGATGCTGGTCGACGCCATCAATCACCGGCGCCCGAATGGCGCCACCGAGAACACGATTCTCGGACCGTTCTACGTGCCGGAGGCGCCGCGCTACGAGCACGGCGCCAACATCTGCCTGGACGGCAAGGGCGAGCCGCTGGTGGTGCGCGGGCGCGTGGTGGATACCGAAGGCAAGCCGGTCGCCGGCGCGCTGATCGACGTCTGGCAGACAAATGACGATGGCTTCTACGACGTCCAGCAGAAGGGGTTGCAGCCGGACTGGAACCTGCGCGGCGTGTTCACCAGCGGCGAAAACGGCGACTATTGGTACCGGGCCGTCAAGCCGCGCTACTATCCGATCCCGGACGACGGACCCGTGGGCAAGATGCTTGCCGCGCTGGGACGCCATCCCAACCGGGCCGCCCATATCCATTTCATCATCAGCGCGCCGGGCTATGACCCGGTCATCACCCATATCTTCACGCCCGATTGCCAGTATCTCGCCGAGGACGCCGTCTTCGGCGTGAAGGATTCGCTGATCGCGGATTTCAAGGAGATCACCGACCCGACAAGCGCGGCGGAGCTTGGATTCACCTCTCCCTATTGGTCGGTGAACTGGGATTTCGTGCTGGCGCGCAAATCGGCGGGCACGGCCTGAGACGACAATCCTCCGACATCGCTATAGTTTTGTCCATTTTGGACTAAATCATAGCGCCGCCCTGTTTGGCGCGACCCAGAGGAGGTCTCATGAACGACCACGAATTCCTGCGCGTCTACGATTTCGTCGACCGGCTGAGGACGCCGTTCCTCGGTGTCGCCGATGTCGAGGACGAGGCGTCGTGGCGCATGGTCCATTACATCATGCGATCGGAGCTCGAAGGCTATCCGGTGACGATGAGCAAGCTCGCGCTCGTCTCCGGCCTCAGCCATGGAACGGCGATCCGGCGCATCCAGGACATGATCGGCAAGGGGCTTGTCGAGCGCCGGCCATCGCCGGACAAGCCGAGGAGCTTCACGCTGCATCCCACGGAGGAGCTGACGACGCTCGCGGTCAACTATGCGGCGGAAACCAAGGCTCTGATCGCAGAAATACTGGGCGGGCGCGGTACGGAGGAACACGAAACCAACTACTATTTCGGCGCGCCTCGGCGCGGCAACCCGGTCATTCCGCCGATCAACCTGCTGAAGAGCCGGGTCACCGAGGGCGTCGAGCTGCAGTTCCTGCTCAACGACGACAATTATTTCGCGGCGATGCGCAACATGTGGTCGGATTTCCGCAACAACCTCGCCAGTGCCAGGAGCTTCAAGCTCGTCCACCAGAACGACCTCTACCGCGAAGGCCTGGCCAACGGCCAGCGCGCGGTGTCGGCCTATGACATCATCGCCATCGACATGCCCTGGCTGGGCGAGTTCGCGGGCAGGGGCCTGATCATGCCGATCGGCGACATGATCCGCGAATCCGGCATCAACCCAATGGATTTCCACCCGTCGATCTGGTCGACGACGACCTGGCAGAGGGTGGAGTACGGGGTGCCGATCTATTGCACCATCGAGGTGCTCGCCTGCCGCAGCGACCTTTTCGACGGTGCCGGGCTCGCGCTGCCCAGGACCTTCGAGGAGGTGATCTCGGCCGGCCGGGTCTTCCACAATCCGTCCGCGGAGCGCTACGGCATTGCCTGGAACGCGGCGCGCATGCCGCTCGCGTCAAGCTTCATGTTCTTCCTCGGCTGCTGCGGCCAGACGGTGCTGTCGATCCGGCGCACGCCGACCGGCTACTCGACGGAAAATCTCGACCGTCAGCACATGCGGCCGCAGATCGACAGCGAGGCCGCACTCACCGTGCTTGACTACATGCACCGGCTACTCGAGATCGCCCAGCCGGGCGCGCTCGATGCGCATTGGGACGATTCCTGCGCGGTGTTCCTGAAGGGCCAGAGCGCCATGGGCTATGTCTGGACCATGCGCGCGGCGCAGTTCGAGGCGGAGGTGCGCTCGGCCGTGAAGCGCCGGGTCTCCTATGTGCCGCAACCGAGCGGGCCGGGCGGCACCAACACGTCGCCGATCGGCGGCTTCCTGCTCTGCATCCCGTCCAACATCGATCCGAAAAGGCTGCCGCTGGCAACGGAGGCGCTTGCCTGGATGGCCTCACGCGAAGCGATGAAGGAGCATGTGAAGAACGGCTTTCCGGTCGCGCCGCGCTTTTCGGTGAGCGCCGATCCCGAAGCCACCGGCCGTTCGCAACTGGTGCGCTTCGTCGGCAACCTCGGCAACCGCAACCTGCTCAGGAACTGGCAGCGGCCGCCGGTTCCCTTCTACACCGACATGGAGCGCATCATCGGCGAGGAAATCCATGACGCATTGTCCGGCGGAAAATCCGACCGGGCGGCTCTGCAGGACGCGCAGAACCGCCTCGACCGGATCATCGACAGCACGATCGGCGTCTGACCATCAAGCTATGGCGCGGACCGAGCCGCCATCCACGCCCCAGACCGAGGACGTGACGAAGGACGCAAGGTCGGAGGCGAGGAAGACGATCACATTGGCGACTTCCTCGGGCTTGCCGAGCCGGCCGAGCGGAAGCTGGCGCAACGACATTTCGTGTTCGACCGCCTTCTGCGGTTCCATGTTGTGGAACTTGCCCATCGTCTCGGCAAACCCGCCCGGCTGCGTCCAGAAAGGTGTCCAGACCGGGCCCGGCGCCACGGCGTTGATGCGGATGTTGTTTGCGCCTTCGCTGCGGGCCAGCCCCTTGGTCAGCGCGAGCACCGCCGCCTTCGAGGCGGAATAGTCGATCGGCACGCCTTCGGGCTGCCGGGCAAGATCGGAAGCGTTGTTGACGATCGCACCCTTGCCCTGCTTGCGCATCACCGGCAGCACGATGCGCGTGGTGCGCACATAGCTCATGAAATTGAGCGAGAAGGTCTTGTCCCATTCGGCATCGGTCAGCTGGTCGAAGGTGCGGACCGCGCCCGAACCGACATTGTTGACCAGGACGTCGAGCCCGCCACCCAGACGGGCGATCGCCGCGCCGACCTTGTCCTCGATATCGCCGGCGGAGGAAAGGTCGGCCTTGAAGGCCGTCGCCTGTCCGCCGGCCGCCGTCACGGCCTCCACCGTTTCGCCGAGGCCAGCGGCATCGATGTCGAGCAGCGCCAGGCGGCACCCTTCGCGTCCGAAGGCGATCGCGGTTTCCCGGCCGATGCCCTTGGCGGCGCCGGTGATCAGCACCGTCTTGCCCTTGAGATTGGTATCCATCCTATCCTCCCTTATGTCCCGGCGAACTGCGCCATGGTGGTTTCGAAAGAACGCCGTGCCGCTTCCTCGAGCGGCAGGACGCGGTGTTTCCTGGAGATCACTTCGACCGAGTAGAAACCGTCGAAGCCGGTACGCTGGATCGCATCGATGAAGGCCGGCGGATCAAGCACGCCTTCGCCGCAAAGCCGCCGCTGATAGATCGTGTCTTCCCAGAGCGTGCCGACGACATCCGCATCGGCGTCGTCGAGTTCGACGGAGACGACATACTGCCGGGGGACCTTGGCCACCGCCTCATAGGGGATGCCGCCACGGCCGATATGCCAGATGTCCAGCAGCAGGCCGCCATTGCGCTGCGCCGCGCCTTCGACAATGGCGCGTGCGGTTTCCAGCGTGCCGACATTGGAGAAGGGCATCACCTCCAGGGCGATGCTGGTTCCGTAGCGTGCCGCATCCTGGCAGATCTCGGCGAAGCTGTCGGTCACATGCGCCAGGTCGATGGTCTTGGCGTCGAATTCCGGTGCGATCTTGACGTCGCGCGCGCCAAGCGCCTCGGCCGCCTCGAACAGCTCCTTGCGCACCTTGTCGGAGGCGAGCTTCAGCTCGCCGCCGGAGAACCAGTGGGTGATGAATTCCAGCTCCACATGCGGCATGCCGTTGGCATCGAGAATGCGGCGCATTTCCTCGAGGCCGATCTGCTCGCGTGTGGCCTGGAGGTCGGCGTGGATGAGACCGACGCCCTTGTAGCCGGCCTTGGCCGCCGCCTCGACGCGTTGGGCGAAAGGGAAGGGGCTGATCTCGTTGGGCGCGAAGGGATAGACATCGCCCGCGATCGTCCAGTAAGCGGCAACGAGTTCCGTGCTCTTGGTCATGGTTCGCCCCCTCAGACCGATGCGCCTTCGGACCCGGTCCGGAAGTCGAAGCTGGTCGTCAGGCCGCCATCGGCGACGATTTCGGCGCCGTTGAGCGCGGTCGAGGCGTCACAGAGCAGGAAAAGCGCCGCGCGGGCGACTTCGCCCGGATCGAGGATGCGGCCCGAAGGCTGGCGATTGGCGCGCGTGGCAAGGAAGCGGTCCGGGTCGCTGGCCGACTTCATATGCCGTTCGAACAGGCCGGCCAGCATGGGGCCGGGGCTCAGCACATTGGCGCGAATGCCCTGGCGGGCGTGGTCCATGGCCACGGTCCGCGTCAGCTGGCGCACGGCCCCCTTGGAGGCGGCGTAGATCGCGAGCTGCTGCTCGGCGAAGGTCGCGTCGATGCTGGCAACGGCGACGATCGGGCCGCCGCCGCGCGCGATCATCAGCGGCAGCAGCGCGCGGAAGGCGAGCGCCGTGCCGATGAAGTTGACGGACATGGTCTTTTCCATCGCCGCCTTGTCGAACTCCAGCACGGTGCCGACGTTCAGCATGGCGGCCGAGGTGACCAGTCCGAGCGTTCCCGGATCGATGGCGGTGACGGAGTGGGCGATGTCGCTCCAGGTCTCCTCGAGCGACACGTCGCCCCGGACATGGGTGTAGAGGTCGCTGGACAGCTCGGAAGGCGCCGGCGCGAGATCGACGCCGATGGTGCGCACGCCGCTCGCGACCAGAAGATGGGCGATCTTGGTGCCCAGACCGGAAGCCGTGCCTGAAACCACGACGAGTTCAGGCAGAACATTGGTAAACAGTGGCTCCTCGGCCATGGGGTACTCCTCGGTTCCTAAATCAGATTGGAAGGCGCGGCGGGAGGCCCGCCGCGCCCGGATGGGATCAGCGCCCGATGGCGCCGTCGCAGTCGGAAATATTGGCCTTGGTGACGATCTCGTGCGGCAGGAAGATCTCCTTCTCGACCTTCTTGCCGTCGAGGAGATCGATCACCGCCTTGGCCGCGTATTTGCCGTCATCGATCGGCGACTGCAGCACGGTCGCGTATTGCGTGCCGTCCTTGATCTGGTTGACGCCTTCGATCGAGCAGTTGGACCCGACGAGCACGAGGCTGGCCGGATCGATGCCAGCGCGCTTGGCGGCCACGATCACGCCCGACATCATGTTGTCGGCCTGGGCGTAGACGCCCTTCACGTCGGGACCGACCTGGGTGAAGAGCGCGGCGGCGGCGTCGGTGGCCTTCGTCTGGTCCCAATTGCCGTTCTGCTTGCCGGCGACGACGATGCCCTTGGCCTTCTCGGCCAGCACCTCCTCGAGGCCCTTGGAACGCGCGATCTGCGGCGGTGTTCCCGGCACGCCCTCGACGATGAAGATCTTGCCTTCCGTGCCGAACTTCTTCTCGGCGAAACCCTTGATCATGGCCTCGCCGGCGGACTGGCCGTTGCCGATATCGGAGGGGCCGGTGAAGACGTTCCAATAGTCCGCGTATTTGTCGTCGGGCTTCGAGTTGGTGATGACCAGCGGAATGCCGGCCTGGTTGATCTTGCGCAGCGAGGGCACGATGGCGCTCGCGTCCGCCGGCCACAGCACGATCGCGGCCGGGTTCTGGGCAAGCGCCTGGTCGACCTGCGATGCCTGCTCGGCGGCATCGAAGTTGGTGATCTTCACGTCGAGATCGATGCCGGCGGCGCTGGCGACTTCCTTGAAGGCGCGCTGGTGGAGGGCGCAGTATTCGCATTCCTCGCTCACCGTCAGCAGGATCACTTTCGATCCCTTGGCGCCGGCGAATGCCATGCCGGGCATGGCCAGTCCCGTGAACACGCTGGCCATCAGCGCGAGTTTGGTCAATTTCGCAGTATTCATGTCGTCGTTCCTCCCGTTTCAGGTTGCACGTCACCCATCCCCGCCGCCCAACACGGCGCAAGCAGAACTGGGTTTCGTCGGTTGCTTCCGCTAGAACATGATGCCGAAAAGTGTGAAGCGGTTTTCGGACGACATCATGCTCTATCTCTTTGATTTAGAAACGGATTCAGATTTCAGATCGATTGATCTGAAATCATCCGACTCTAAGCGGAATGCCTGGCCCGCGATGCCGCGAACCGTTCACTCATCCATGCCCCCAACTGTCCGTCGAGCAGCACGATTCCCATCAGCACGAGCCCGTTCGCGAACAGGATTCCCGTCGCGCCCATGCCCATCAAACTCAGTCCGTTGTTCATCACCGTCAGGATCAGCGAGCCGATCAGCACATGCAGCGGCGAGCCGGCCCCGCCCGACAGGGCCACGCCGCCGACGATGGCCGCCGACACCGCCTGCAGCATGAGATTGTTCCCGGTGGTCGCGGCCGCACTGGCCAGGCTCATCGACAGAAGGCTGCCTGCAAGGGCCGCGCAAAGGGCCGAGACGATGAAGACGATATAAAGCGAAAGCCCGACCTTCGCCCCGCTCGCCGCCGCCACCAGCCGCTTGCTGCCGATGACGCGGATGTCGCGGCCCATCAGCGTGTGGCGCATGAACAGTCCGGCCAGCAGGAAGGCGGCCAGCGTGATCACGCTGCGCCAGGAGAGGACCGTCAGGATCGGATTGTCGAGGGCAAAGCCCAGGTCGAAATTGTCGGTGCTGATCACCTTGCCGCCGGCAAGCCAGAAGGCAAACCCCGAAAGCGCCATCATCGACCCGACGGTGACCACCAGCGAGGATACGTTGAAGCGGTTGACGACGAAGGCGTTGGCCGCGCCGATCACCACCGCGAAGGCCAAGGCGACACCCATGCCATGGACGAGATTGCTCCCGCCCGCGACCAGCGTCAGCAGGCCGCCGACCGCGACCATGGAGCCGACGCTGAGGTCGAATTCACCGGCGATCATGGTGAGCGACAGGCCGAGCGCCACCAGGCCGAGCAGCGCGAATGACTGCGTCAGCGCATAGATGTTGCGCCCGCTGATGAAGGCCGGGTTCCACAGCGCGAAGGCAACGATCAGGGCGATCAGGAGCGCGATGCGCAGCAAGGTGGCCGTGGACATGGGATGTGACTTCCTTGGGGAGGCCATGGTCATCTCCTCCCGCCGAGCGCCAGCGCGCCGAGGATGACCGAGGCGATCACGACCAGGCCCTTCACGATCAGCTGGATTTCCAGCGACAGGCCCTTGAGCAACAGGATGTTGGTGATGATGGCCAGGAAAACCGCGCCGATAGCCGCGTCGAGGATACGGCCCTGGCCGCCCTTGATCGCCACCCCGCCGACGAGCACGGCGGCGATGGCGTCGAAATCCAGGCCGGCACCGAGCTTGAGGTTGCCCTGCGCGGCCTGCGAACCGTAGAGCGCACCGGCAAAGGCGGCGGCCGCCGCCGCCAGCACATAGGCGATCACCAGGGTTCGCCCGACGCGCAGGCCGGTGAAATGCGCGGCCTTCGGATTGAGCCCGATCAGGCGCAATTCGCGGCCGAAGCGGGTCCGCTCGACGATGAAGCTGAAGACGAGCGCCGCAAGCAGGAACAGCGCGATCTGGTTGGGGATGCCGGCCATGCGGCCGATGCCGAGCCAGCTCGCATCGCCTTGCCCGACAATGGTCAGGCCGCCCGAATAGAACGAGCCGGCGCCGGTGATGATCGAAGCCATCGCAATGGTGGTGATGATCGGGTTTGTCTTGAAGACGCCGACGGCAATGCCCTGGGCAAGTCCGAACAAGGCACCGACCAACACCACCACGACGATGCTCGGGAGGAGACCAAGATGAAGAAAGGAGGCAAACACGATCGTCGAAACGGCCGCCGTGGCGCCCATCGAAAGCATGAAGAGGTTGCCCGAGAGGGTGATGAACGCCATGCCGACGGCGGCGATGCCGACCGCCGATGTCGAATACATGATCGCTGAAATGTTGGCGCTCGACGCAAAGCCGGGCACCGCGGCACTGGCCCAGATGGCCAGAAGGATGGTGCCGATCCAGACGGCGGTCGATTGCACACGCTCGGGGCTCAGCAATGCCGCGCCCACCGACTTCATCTCGAGAGCGGCCAAGCCGGAACCTCCGCTTCCTGTCCTCGTTTCCACGCTCATGCCGCCCTCGCCATGCCTGGTCCGCGCAGGACGTCACCCAGGATCGAGTCCATGGCGGTCTCCTCGACCGGCAGATCGTTGACGATCTCGCCGCGGAAAACGGTGATCACGCGCTGCGACAGTTCGCGGATTTCCTCGAGGTCGGTCGAGAAGAACAGGACGACCAGCCCCTGGCGCGCGAGCGACTGGAGCTCGCGGTAGATTTCGGTGCGCGCCCCAACATCGACGCCGCGCGTCGGCTCGTTGAGAACAAGCACTTTCGGCTCTAGCGCGACGGACTTGGCAATGGCGACCTTCTGCTGGTTGCCGCCCGAAAGCGTCGACGCCGCCGCCGGCAGCCGCCGGCCGTCGATCTGGAAACGGCGCGCGAGATCCAATGCCCGCTTGCGGGCCTCGCCCAGGGAAAGCACGCCGGCGCGGTTCAGGCGATCGAGTATGGCCGATGTGAGGTTGACCTCGATCGGCGCGCCGAGGAACAGGCTCTTGCCGCCGCGATCTTCCGGGACATAGGCAATGCCGCAGGCCATCGCCGACGACAGCGAGGTGACGTCGATGGCGGCGCCATTCAGGAACACTGTGCCTTCGTGGCGGCTTTCCAACCCTGCCAGCGTCTCGATCAGTGCATTGGCGCCCGATCCAAGCTGGCCGATGACGCCAACGACTTCGCCGGCGCGGAAATCCAGCGTCACCGGCCGGTATTTTCCGGCCACCGCGAGCGCCTTGAGTTCAAGAACCTTGGCGGCCTGCTGGAGATCGGCCCGGTCACGCACCGAATGGGCGGATTTTATCTCCCGGCCGATCATCTCGGCGACCAATTCCTCGTTGGTCCACTGCGCCGTCGGTTTGGTGAGAACCCGCTGGCCATTGCGGAAAACGGTGACGCGGTCGGTGAGCGCGAAGATCTCGGGCAGGCGATGGCTGATATAGATGACGGCGGTGCCGTTTTCGCGCAGCCAGCGGACCGTCTTGAAGACGCGCTGGATCTCGGCGTCGGAAAGGCTCGCGGTCGGCTCGTCCAGGATCAGGATGCGGGCGCCCCGCATGACGGCACGGCAGATTTCGAGCAGCTGCTGCTCGGCGATTGCCAGGCGGCCGGCCTCGATATCGAGCGGCACTTCGGCCAGGCCGAGCTGGTCGAGGGTCTGGCGCGCGCGGGCGGCATAGCGCTTGCGGATATAGAGCTGACCGACATCGGGATCGCCGAGAAGAACGTTGTCCAGAACAGACAGATGCGGAATGATCGACAGTTCCTGGTAGACGACCGAGACCTGCCTGACGCTGGTCAGTTGGCCCGGCTTGAGCAGATTGCCATCGACGCGGATTTCTCCCTCGTCCGGGCTCATCAGCCCGGCGATCATCCGCACCAGCGTGCTCTTGCCGGCACCGTTCTCGCCACACAGCGCATGGATCTCACCGGCTTCGAGATCGAAGTCGACGCCTTTCAGAGCCTGGACACCTCCAAAAGATTTCCGCAGGCCTCTGACCGTCAGAACGGCTGGCGTCTCCATGATTTCCTCCCACAACCGTTTGAACGGCATGACGGCTACGCTACAGAATGATGATGGGTGCGATGACGGCAATTTGGTCCAGATTGGACTAACGGATTTGCAGCGTCAGCAATGGGCTGGGCTTGGTCCAAGGCGGCAGCGATCGCGCCCACCGGTCCTGCCTGCCGATGCGCGGCCGTCTCACGCGATCAGGTCGGGACCGATCTGGCTGAACGCCGGCGTGCCCGCGAGCTTCAGGCCGTTGGCGATGTCGTCCAGCAGGATGTCGAGCACCCTGGCCACGCCGGCTTCGCCGGCCGCCGCTCCGAACAGGGCGGCTCGGCCGATCGCCGAGGCGGCAGCGCCGCGCGCCCTGGCCTTGATGACGTCCATTCCGGTTCGGATGCCGGAATCGATCAGGATCGGAACCTCGGCGGCCACCGCCTGGCGGATGGCGGGCAGCGCATCGATGCTTGATATGGCGCTATCGAGCTGGCGGCCGCCATGGTTGGAGACCCAGATGCCGTCGGCGCCGGCCGCCACCAGGCCAGCGGCATCGGCGGGGTGCAGGACGCCCTTTACCAGCAGCCGGCCCTTCCACCAGTCGCGGATCCGGCAGAAATCGTCCCAGTCGAAACCGGCGTGGAGATTGCGGCCGACACGCGCGGCGATGGTCAACCCGGCGCTGGTGTCGCCAAGATAACCGCGAACGTTCTCGAACTGAGGCAGCCCGCCGCGCAGCAGGCGCAGCGACCAGCCGGGATGAAGCATGCCTTCCCAGACATGGCGAGGCGAGGGGCGCAGCGGGATCGATATGCCGTTCCTGAGATCCTTTTCGCGTTTTCCCCCGGCCTGCAGGTCGACGGTCACCACCAGCGTCGAATAGCCGAATTCTTCCGCCCGCCGCACAAGCTCGCGGTTGAAGTCGAATTCCCTGAGCACATAGAGCTGGAACCAGAGCGGTCCCTGCACGGCCCTGGCCATGCGCTCGATGCTGGTCGTCGACATGGTGGACAGCGTGTAGGGAATGCCGCGCGCGGTCGCCGCCCTGGCGATGGCGATGTCGGCCTGCGGCCAGACCAGCGCGCATGAACCCATCGGGCTGATCACCAGTGGTGTGGTGAAGGTTTGCGACCACAGCGATGTGGTCAGGTCCGGCCGCGATACGTCGGTCAGCACGCGTGGCAGCAGCCGGATACGCTCGAAATCGGCGCGGTTGGCGCGGAGCGTCAATTCCTGTCCTGCCCCGCCATCGACGAATTCGAAGATCGACTTCGGCAGGCGGCGGCGGGCAAGGGTACGGAAATCGTCGACTGAAACCTTGCGCGCGAGAGCGCCCATCTCAAACTCCGCTTGTTTCGAGCGTCGTGCCGGTCCGCTTGAGGCGGCCGGCAAGGAGGCTGAGCTCGGCATAGGCCTTGCCGGCGTCCGGATGCCATGAGCGCACCGCCGCCTCCTGTTGGGCGACGATCGCGAGATCGCCGCGCGCCGCCGGTCCGGTCAGCGCCGCGGCCGGCCCCAGCCTTCCGACATTCTCGGCCGTGGCGGCAAGCAGGCGCGCGTTCAGTTGCCCGGCGATTTCCTGTGGAACGCCGGCGCGCGCCCAGGCTTCCCGCGCTACCGCCTGCAGCACCACGGTGAAGTTGTTCGAGAACACGGCGGCCGCATGGTAGATCGCCTTGTATTGCGAGCTGAGCAGAAACGGCTGGCCGCCAATGCCGCGTATCAGCGTATCGACAGCCGTGACAGCCTCGGCATCGCCTTCGACGCCGCAAAGTGTCCCTTCGAACTGTCCGACAGCCCTTGCCGGATCGGCGAATGTCAGCACGGGATGGACGCTTGCCAGATGCCAGCCAAGGGCACGCAAGGGCTGCATCTCGGCCGCCGGCAGGAAGCCGCTGCAATGCACGGCGATGGAGGGACTGGCCGGGGCCAGTTCCGCAAGACGGGCCGCCACGTCCGCGATCCGCGTGTCCGACACGGTGAGGAACCAGAGATCGGCCGGTCGCATGTCGGCAAGCCCGGAAACGGCGGTTCCCGCGCCGATGAATTCAACCGCCCGGGAGGCAGTTTCCGCTCCGCGGCCGGCAATGTCCTGAACCTCGTGCCCGCCGGCCAGGACGATCCGGCGCATGAGGGTCTGGCCGACCTTGCCGGGCCCAATCAGATTGATCTTCAGCTTCGTCATTCCAGCCTCATTCGACGTTGGCCGAAGGCTATATGATCGGCTTTGGCAAAACAGGCGGAAACTTGTCCCGGCCAGCGGCTTTGGCGTGACACTTCACGCCGCGGCCGCGAGCCGGTCGCAGACTGAATGGGTTATCTGGCGGGTGGACGCGCTACCTTTCAGGTCGGCGCTGAGCAGGCCGCCGGCAAGGCAGGCTTCCGTCACGCTTCGGATGCGCTCGGCTGCCTGGTTGAGCTTCGCGTCGCCATGCTTGTGGCCGAGCCAGTCGAGCATGGAGGCGGCCGACAGGATGGTGCCATAGGGATTGGCGATGCCTTTGCCGGCAATGTCGGGCGCCGAGCCGTGTGCTGCCTGGAAGAAGCCGTTGGCGTCGCCGATCTCGGCCGAGGGCGCCATGCCCATGCCGCCGACCGTGGCGGCGGCAAGGTCGGACAGGATGTCGCCGAACATGTTCTCGCTGACGATGACATTGAAGTGGCCTGGCTTCAGCACGAGGTGCATGGCCATGGCGTCGACCAGCGCATATTCGGTCGCGATGTCGGGATAGTCCTTCGCTACCTCGTCGAAGACGGAGCGGAAGAAGGCATAGCTGCGCAGCACGTTGGCCTTGTCGCAGCAAGTCACCCGGCGCACGCCGTCGCGCGGCGCGCCGCCCGACTGGCGCGCCAGTTCGAAGGCCTTGCGGACGATACGTTCGATGCCGGTACGGGTCTGCACCAGCGTATCGACCGCGACCTCGCCGCGCAGCAGCGCGCCCGAGCCACGCGCGGCGTAGAGCCCTTCGCTGTTCTCGCGCAGGATGATGTAGTCGATGTCGCCTGCCTTGACGCCGCGCAAGGGGCTCTCAACACCCTCGAAGAGCCTGATCGGGCGGATGTTGGCGTAGAGGTCGAGCTCGAAGCGCAGCTTGAGCGTGAAATCCAGCCCCGCTTCGGTGCCGTCGGGATGGACGACGCCGGGCAGGCCGCCCGCGCCATGCAGGATGGCATCCGCCGCCCGGCAGGCCTGGAAGGTCGGTTCGGGAAAGCTCTGGCCGGTCTTCAGGAAGTGCTCGGCGCCGGCCGGATATTCGCTGAAGCGCAGCGGGCTGTCGGGCCCGAGTGCGGCCTTCACCACCTCGATCGTGGCGGCGCAGACTTCCGGACCGATGCCGTCGCCATGCACCACGGCGATTTCGTAGATATCCTTCATCGCCAAAACCTCACGGGCAACAGTTTTTCAGATGCACTTGCCGCCATCGACGTTGAGGTCGACGCCGGTGATCATGCTGGCCTCGTCCGAGCACAGGAAGGCGGCGGCGTTGCCCATGTCCTGAGGCGTCGACAGACGGCCGATCGGGATGGTGGCGACGACGCGGGCGCGGTTCTCCTCTCCGGAGCCGATGAAGGTCGACAGAAGCGGCGTGTCGCCGGCGACCGGGTTGATGGCGTTGACGCGGATGCCGAAGGGGGCGAGTTCCACCGCCATGGCCCGCGTTGCGGCGATCGCCCAGCCCTTGGAGGCGTTGTACCAGGTGAGGTTCGGGCGCGGCGAGACGCCGCCGGTGGAGGCGACGTTGAGGATCGCGCCCGACTTCATGGATTTGAAATGCGGAACCACGGCGCGGGCGCCGTTGTAGATCGAGCGCATGTTGACGTTGGCGATCCTGTCGAACAGGTTTTCGTCCATCGTCTCCAGCGGCAGAGGCGGCTGGGCGACGCCGGCATTGTTGACCAGTATGTCGAGGCCGCCAAAGGCCGACCGGGCGAGGTCGGCGGCCGCCTCGAAGCTTTGCAGTGTCGAGACGTCACCGGTGATCGGCCGCACCTTTTCGCCGATCTCGCCCGCGACCCTGGCCGCTGCCGCCTCGTCACGGT
The DNA here is from genome assembly GCF_059420305.1 of Mesorhizobium sp. GW821-FHT04C10. NCBI lineage: Bacteria > Pseudomonadati > Pseudomonadota > Alphaproteobacteria > Hyphomicrobiales > Phyllobacteriaceae > Mesorhizobium > Mesorhizobium sp. GW821-FHT04C10. The sequence continues at coordinate 3,010,888 of NZ_JBWKTL010000001.1, forward strand.
CCATCAGCACGACCAGCGCGCCCTCGGCGACGAATTTCCTGACGATGCCTTCGCCAAATCCCGAACCGCCACCGGTGACGATGGCGACCTTGCCAGCAAGTCTCATATCTGTTCCTCCGTTGCCGGCACCATCGGGGAAGTCGCTGTGATTGCACAGTCCGATTATCTGAACGCCCTTTTAGCTTTCCTTGTTTGAGGTCGCCGGCAGCGGGAGTAATAGTCGCCACGGAATTCGTGAGGAGGACGCGATGACGCTGAATTTCGACCCGAGGGCGAAGGCCACGACGCTCTACCATGGCGAATTCCGGCCGATGTTCATCGGCGGCAAGTGGGTCGCGGCACAGTCCGGCCAGGAAATGCAGGCGCTCAACCCGGCAACGGGCGAGGTGCTGGCGACGGTGCCGCGCGGCGGCGCGGCCGACATAGATGCCGCGGTCAAGGCGGCACGCGCTGCCTTCGAAGGACCTTGGTCAAAATTCTCGCCCTACGAGCGGCAGTGCGTGCTGTTGCGCATCGCCGATCTGTTCGAGACGCATTGGGAAGAGCTCAGCGTTTCCGACACGCTCGACATGGGCCTGCCGATCACGCGCACGCTGGCCAACCGGCGCCGCGTCATCGGCATGCTGCGCTTCTATGCCGGCATGGCGACGGCGCTGCATGGTGAATCCATCGACAATTCCATTCCCGGTGAGATCGTCTCCTTCACAAGGCGCGAGCCGGTGGGCGTCGTCGGGGCGATCATTCCCTGGAACGCGCCGACCGCCGCCTCGATCTGGAAGATCGCGCCGGCGCTCGCCACCGGCTGCACCATCGTGCTGAAGCCCTCCGAGGATGCGTCGCTGACGCCGCTTTTGATCGCCAGGCTGATGCAGGAAGCCGGCGTGCCCGATGGCGTCGTCAACATCGTCACCGGCACCGGAGCCGAGGCCGGCGCGCGGCTGGCCGAACATCCAGACGTCAACAAGATCGTCTTCACCGGCTCGACGCTGACCGGCCAAGCGATCGCGCGGGCAGGGGTCACCAATCTCAAGCGCGTTTCGCTTGAGCTCGGCGGCAAGTCGCCGATCATCGTCTGCCGCGACGCCGACATCGACAAGGCCGTTCCGGTCGCCGCGATGGCGGTGTTCGTGCATTCGGGCCAGATCTGCATCGCCGGCTCGCGGCTGTTCGTGGCGCGCGAGATCCACGACGAATTCGTGCGCCGGGTGGCCGAGTTCGCCAGCAAATTGCGCATAGGCCACGGCATCGAGGCGGAGACCGAAATCGGGCCGCTCATCAATGCCAGGCAGGCCGGCAAGGTGGAAGGCTACATCAAGGCCGGCAGCGACGAGGGCGCGGAACTGGTCGCGGGCGGATCGCGGCTGACGGGCGAGCTCTACGACGGCGGCAATTTCATCGCGCCGACGGTCTTCGGCGCGGTGTCGGACAAGATGACCATCGCGCGCGAGGAGATTTTCGGGCCGGTCATCTCCGCTATGCCTTTCGACACGCTCGACGAAGCGGTCACGCGCGCCAATGCGACGCCTTACGGGCTGGCCGCCGGTATATTCACCACCCATCTCGGCACCGCGCACAAGCTGGCGCGGCGTATCAAGGCCGGCTCGGTCTGGGTCAACATGTACCACGCCATCGACCCCGCCGTGCCGTTCGGTGGCATGAAGATGTCCGGCTACGGCCGCGAGGGTGGCATCGAGCACCTGCATGAGTATCTGGAGACCAAGGCCGTCTGGATCCAGACCGACTGAGGGTATGCCGATATTCAGGTGAGGCCGGCCTGCGAATCACAAGTGCGCGAAGCCCCCGCCTTCGTCATCCTAGGGCGAAGCAAGGAGCGAAGCGACGCGCGCAGACCCTAGGATCCATTCCGTGACGTCAGTCGAAAAATGCAGCGGTCCAGGATAGAAGGCGGTCGCTTCGACAGCTAACGTCCATCCATGACCGGTTATGTCTACATGACCTCGAGCAAGAAACGCGGCACGATCTATATCGGTGTCACCAATGATCTTGGCCGGCGCATGCCCGAACACAAATCTGGGCAAGGGTCGCAGTTCACCAGCCGCTACGGCGTGCAGCGGCTGGTCTGGTATGAGGAATATTTCGATATCACCGATGCCATTCAGCGAGAGAAATCGCTGAAGCGCTGGCCAAGGCAGTGGAAGATTGACCTCATCGAGAAAGCGAATCCAAATTGGTTCGAGCTTTTTCGCGGAACCGGGTGGTGAGCCTTCTGCACCGTTGCAACGCTTTGACGTCACGGAATGGATCCTAGGGTCTGCGCGCGTCGCTTCGCTCCTTGCTTCGCCCTAGGATGACGAAGCTACAGACGGTGCGGCAATCTCCAGCGTTGATCAATGCGCCAGTTCGCGCAGGTTGGTGCGGATGAGGTTCATCAGCTGCTCCGAGAAGCTATGGTGCACGTAGCCGCGCGCGGTGATGATGCCGACGGAGCGATGGGCGTCGCGGTGGTCGATCGGCACGACGCGCATGCGCTCGTCATTGCGCGAGATGGCGATGCCGGGCACGACGCAGACGCCCAGTCCGGAGGAGGCGAGCGCCACCGCGGTCTGCGCGCTCTCGACCTCGTATTGCGGCTTGAGTTCGATGCCTTCCGCCGCCGTCAGCCGGTCGACGAGACCGCGCACCGCCGTCTTGCGGTTGAGCAGGATCAGCGGGTAGCGCAGCAGGTCGGAGAGCAGCAGCTTCTTTTCGCCGCCGTATATTTCGGTGGGAATGCAGGCCATCAGCGGATCGTCGAGGATGGATTCGAACTGGAAGTCGGTCAGGTTCGGCAGTTCGGGGCCGATGTAGAACTCGACCTCCTGCTGCTGCAACAGGGCAAGGGCCGCCTGAGGCGGGGTCTCGATGACCTCGACGACCGAGCGGGGATAGCGCAGCTTGAAGGTGGCCAATATGTCGCCCAGCCGGCTCGCGGCAAGCGTCGGGGCACAGGCGATCTGCACCTTGCCCTTGCGCCGCGCAGCGATCTCGGTCAGCCGGTCGAGGCTGGTCTGCACCTGCGACATCGCATTGGCGATCTCCTCGAACAGGACCTGGCCTTCCGGCGTCAGGCTGGCGCGCTGCGCGGTGCGGATGAAGAGCGAGATGCCGATCTGCTCCTCGAGGTCGCGGATCTGCATGGAGACCGCCGATGGCGAGCGGTTGCTCTCTTCGGCGGCACGGCGGAAGCTGCCGTTTTCGGCGGCAAGCAGGAACGTCTGCAGAAGTTTGAGGTTGATGCTGGACATGTCCGCTCGGGCAGGTGATCTGACCTCCTGACCTATTCAGACGCGGAACCGATTGCAAGGCAATAGGCCCGGCCAGGCATTGGTCCTGGCTTAGCCAGCAAAGATATTCCCCTGCAACCGGGGCTCAGTGGACCGCGGCGAACATGACGCGTTCCTCGGTCGCTTCCGACAGCATCATCTCCTCGACCACGCGGCCGCGCTTGACGACCAGGATACGGTCGGAAACGGCAAGGATTTCAGGCAGATAGGAAGAGATGACGACGACGGCCATACCCTGGTCGGCGAGATCGCTGATGAGCTGGTGGATCTCGACGATGGCGCCGACGTCGACGCCGCGCGTCGGCTCGTCGAAGATCACCAGTTTCGGCTTCTGGATCAGCGACTTGGCGATCACGACCTTTTGCTGATTGCCGCCGGAGAGTTCGATCATCCGGGCGCGGTCGCTGGTCTGCCGCAGGCTGAGGCGCTCGCCCCATTCGCGGGCAAGCTGCCTGGCGCGCGCCAGCGAGACCATCGAGACCGGGTTGGCGCCCTCGGTGAGTTCGCCCACCTGCAGGTTCTCGCCGGCCGTCATGGTCTCGAAGAAGCCGTCGAGCTTGCGATCCTCGGTGACATAGACGATGCCGTCGCGCACCGCCGGCCTCGGCACGCGGTAGCGCACCAATTTGCCGAGCAGGCGGATTTCGCCGCCATGGAAGATGTTCCGCTTCAACAGGCCGGCAACGACCTTGGCCATTTCGGTGCGGCCGGCGCCGACGAGGCCGAACATGCCGGTGACCTGACCCGAAAAGACCGAGAAGGACGAGTTGCGCACCAGGCCGGCACAGGACAGGTTCTCCACCGACAGCACCTTGTCGCCATAGGGCCGCGCCGCGCGCTTGACCTCGCCGTGCAGCGTTTCGGTCAGGGTGCGGCCGACCATCGCCTGCACGATGGTGGCGCGGGTGAAGCCCTTGGCGTCTCCGGAAGCGACGATCTCGCCGTCGCGCATGACGGTGATGCGGTCGGCGACATCAAGCGCCTCTTCCAGCGCGTGGCTGATGAAGATGATGGCGATGCCTTCCTTGACCAGGCGCTGCAGCAGGTTGAAGAAGTGGCTCTTTTCCTCGGGCGTCAGCGTCGCGGTCGGTTCGTCGAAGATGATGACGCGGGCCTTGTGGTGGACGGCGCGCGCGATCTCCACCATCTGCTTGTGCGCCGCGCCCAGCGTGCTGACCTGCGCGGTCGGGTCGACCTGGAAGCCCATGCCGGCGAGGAACTGGCGCGCCTGGATGTAGAGGCCGCGCAGCCGGTTGAACATCTTCTCTTCGCCGAGATAGAGGTTCTGCGCCACCGTCATGGCCGGCACCAGATTGGTCTCCTGGAACACCATGGCAATGCCGGCGCGCAGCGCTTCGGCGGGCGTGGCGAAGGACACGTCCTTGCCGTCGAAGGTCATCTTGCCCTCGGTCAGCTTGAACACGCCCGCCATCACCTTGGTCAGCGTCGACTTGCCGGCGCCGTTTTCGCCGAGCAGCGCGTGGATCTCGCCCTTGCGCAGGTCGAAATTGACGTTCTTGAAGGCAGGAATGCGCGAGAAGGCCTTGGTGGCGTCCCTGAGCTCGATGATGTTATCCGACATCGCTTAACCCCGCTTGCCGCCGGCGGCGCCGGCCACGCGCACCACCCTCGAGCCGCCGCGCGAGGCGACCAGCAGGTCGTCGCCCGCCTCGCAGGCGCTCACGGTGCCGTGCACCGTGCCGTCGGCGCGCGAATGGAAACTCGACAGCGGCTTCATGTTCTGGTCGCAGTGCACCACCAGCCCGTAGGATCGGGTGACGGCGTAGGGCTTCAGCACATTCATCTGCTTGAGCTGGCTGCCCTGCATCGGTTCGCGGTAGTCGCGCCATGAACTCAGCGACGGCGCCATCCAATAGGCTTCGGGGACCTCCGCCAGCATGCGCTTGCGGTAAGCCTCCTCGCGCAGGATGAACTCCACCAGCTGGTTGCGGACGGAATAGAAGGTCAGCCAGTAGCCGGCATTGAAGGCGGGGGCGATGCGTGCGGGATAGGCCGGAAGGTGTTCCAGAACCGGCATTGTCGCCCTGGTGGCGAGGTCGATGGCCAGCACGCGATGGCGCCAGGCTTCGGTGACGTAGACGCGGTTCGAGCCGGTGGTGGCGATGCCGGCCGGCCAGGCGAGGCCGTCACGGATCAGCTCCAGCCGGCCGCTCTTGAGATCGAGACGCCAGAGCGAACCGGAAGCGTTCTTCTGCATCAGGTCGCGGCGCCAGCCGGTCGCGGGTACCGATGCCGAGCCATTGGCGATCAGCAGGCTGTTGCTGTCGAGGAAGGTGAGGGCGGTGATGCAGGAGAGCCGCCGCGCTTCGTCGCCTGTTGCTTCGCGCCCGTCATGCAGGCCGCCTCGAATGACGACACCCTTGCCGTCGATCGCCAGCGCGGTCATGCCGCGGGCATGGGCAAGTGCCGTGATCTCACCGGGGAATTCCTGCAGCACCTCCGCATGGCCGTCGGTGCCAAAACGCACCAGTGAGGCGGCACTGCTTGCCAGCACGCCCTTGTCGGTGCGCACGAGATTGTCGGCCTCGGCGAGGCTGGCGAAGGTCTCGGCTTCCTCGAGGCCCTGGTTGGGCAGCAAGGGGCCGTCAAGCGTCGGCACCGTCACCGCCCAGTCGCCACGGCCGAGAAAACGGTCGAAAAGCTGGCTCACGGCGCTCATGCCTTCTTGCCCCAGTAGGAATCCGAGCTGAACCAGTTGGGATCGACGCCCTTGAGCGGCAGCGTGCCCATGCGGTTGTTGAAGATGCCGCAGAGATAAAGCACGCCCTTGTGTTCGCGCATCGAGGTGATCATCGGATGCTTCTCGCCGACGCGGTCCCAAAGGCTTTCGAGGATCTGGCCCTTTTCGTCGAAGCGCAGCACGCAGCCGGTGTTGAGGTTGGGCATAAGCCAGGCATCTTCCGAGACGCGCCGCGCCATGCGGCGACGAAAGCCCGGCATTTCCAGCGACAGGTCGAGCGCCGGCGTGCGCATGCCCATCAAGGCCAGCCAGTAGGTGCCGTCCGAGGCGCGGTTGATGTTGTCGGGATAGCCGGGCAGGCCCTCGATGACCCGTTCGACCTTGCCCTTCTTCGGGCCGTCGAAATAGTAGCGGCTGATGCGGCAGGCCCAGCTTTCGGCGAACAGCACGGACTGGCCGTCGAAGGCCGTGCAGATGCCGTTCGGGAAGACCAGGTTCGACAGCAGCGTGCGGGTCGAGCCGGATTTCGGATCGTGGACGATGATGCGCCCATTGCCGCGGCTTTCCAGAGCATCCGCGTACCAGTCGTGCATCTCGAAGCGCACGGTGGCTTCGGAGAAGACGATGCGGCCATCGGGAAGGATGTCGCAATCGTCGGCGAGCTTCATGGTCGAGTCGTCGACGACCGATGTCAGCGAGCGGTTGGTCTCGGCCGTCAGCAGCTTCACATCGCCATTCGGGGCGACCCGGTAAAGGCCCATGCCGGCGACGCAGATGACCAGATTGTCGTCGCGGTCGAAGGCCATGCCGAGCGGCGAGCCGCCAATATGGGCGAACACTTCACTCTCGGTGTAATGCGGCGGCTTGAAGCGCAGGATGTCGCCCTGGCGGGTGCCGGTGTAGAGCCGGTCCTGGCGGTCGAAGATGACATCCTCCGCGCCGTCGAGGACGCCAAGGCCGATGACGCCGACATCCTTCAGCCGGTCGTTGACCGCTATCGGCGTGCCCGGCGCGGTCGAGATCGGCTCGCGCATCTTGGCGAAGGTCGGCGAGATGTAGACGCTGCGCAGGATCTTGTGGCGGTTCTTCACCCAGCGTACGTCGAGCAGGACCGAGAAAAGCAGCACGAGACCGAGGATCAGGTAGTTGACCGGGCCGGACACGGCCAGAGCGAGCAGGCTGTTCGACAGGACGAGCACGAAGATCGTTCCCATCAGCGCCTTGGCCACCGAGCCGCGCCCGCCGCCAAGCGAGATGCCGCCGAGCACCGTCGCGGTCAGCACCTGCAGTTCGAGCCCGGTGCCGATATCGGAAGCGGCACTGCCGATGCGGGCCGAGAAGAAGAAGCCGGAAAGCGCGACCAGCACCGAGCACAGCACGTAGGCGCTGAACAGGGTGAAGCGCACATTGATGCCGGCATTGTAGGCCGAACGGCGCGCGCCGCCGACCGCGAACAGCCGCCAGCCATAGCGGGCGCGCGAAAGCACCAGATGGATCACCAGTGCGATGACCACGAAGACGACGAAGGAGGTCGGTACGCCCCAGATCGTGCCGAAGCCGAGAAAATCATAGATCGGGGAATCCGGCCCGCTGGTGACGATCGGCGTCGAAACCTGCGGGAAGATGACGTCGAAGGTCGAGCGGTAGATGATGAGCGTCACCAGCGTTGTCAGAAAGGCCCGCATGCGCAGGAAGCCGACCAGGAAGCCGTTGATGGCGCCGCAGACGACGCCCAGCCCGAGGCAGGCCAGCAGGCCGGTGCCGAAGCTCCATTGCCCGACATTCATGCCGTAGAGCGTCACCAGGACGGCCAGGGCGAAGGTCGAACCGACCGACAGGTCGATGCCGCCCGAGACCATGACGATGGTCATGCCGAGCACGACCAGGCCGAGCTCAGCGGTCTGGCCGCTGAGATTGGTCAGCGTCGCGACGCTCCAGAAGCCCGGCACGATCGAGCCGAAGATCGCGCACAGAATGACCAGCGCCGTGAAGGGGATGACGCTGTCGATCCACTTCTTGGTCAGGATCTCCCCGACCACGTGGTCGGGGAGCAGGCGGTAGCGCCAGCGCACAAGGCTTTCGGCCATGCTCATCAGGACAGTCCGTTACTTGAGCTCGTCCAGCTTCCAGCAGTTCCTGCCGGTGGCATTGGTCTTGTCGACGCGGGTGATCGGGCCGAAGAAGATGGTCTTCTCGCTGCCCGCCTGCCGCTCGGGATGCTGCAGCAATTCCGAAATCTGCTGCGCGGCGATCTCCGCCTGGATGGGCGAGTTGAAGTTGAAGATCACATCGAGCAGGCCGTTCTTGATGCTCTCGCAGCCAGTGGCGCTGCCCGCGCCATTGGTGACGATGGTCACCTGGTCCTGCTTGCCGGCGGCCGCGACGGCGGCACCGGCGCCGACTTCGGCGTTGTCCCAGATGCCCATGATGCCGCACAGGTCCGGATGCTGCTGGAGGACCGTCTCGGTGATCTGGCGGGCCTTTTCGCTCATGTAGTCGGCCGGCTGGTCGGAGACGAGCTGCAGTTCGGGATTGGCCTTCAGCACCTCATCGATGCCGGTGCGCATGTAGATGTTGGCCGCACCCGTCTGGACGCCGGCAAGCCAGACCACCTTGTGCGAGACGGCATTCGGCCCGGTGCAGTGCTTGGCCAGTTCGCCCATTTCGAGACGGCCCATCTCGATCCAGTCATTGCCGACATAGGAGTCGGTCTGGGTGGCCGACTGCATGTTGACCTGCAGCACCTTGATGCCGGCGGCCTGCGCCTGCTTCAGCAAGCGGGCATAGGTCTGCACGTCGGGGTTCTGCACGATGATCAGGTCCGGCTTCTCGGCGATGGCGCCCTGCATGGCACGGATGCCGGCATTGGTGTCGCCGTTGGGATCGCGCACTTCGATGCTGAAACCGTAGCGGGCGGCATGGCGCTGCCATACCACCACCCAGGACTGGTTGAGGTCCATGCCTTGCGAGATCGGCACGAAGATCACCTTCTTGCCCTTGAGCGATTCCAGATAGGGCGCGCGCCCGACCTGGTCGGTTTCCTGCGCGGTGGTGACGTTCGCGGCGCTGAGCAGCGTGAGCGCCGTCAGGCCCGCGAACAGGCAGTTCTTGAACAACTTCATGGTTTCCTCCCTGATTGATGTTTCGGCTTGATGTTTTTCAGATATCGCCGCTCTGCGAGGTCTGCTCGTCGCGCGGATTGATGATGGCGTCGATCGCCAGCGCACCCAGCAGGATCACGCTCTTGATCAGGTTCTGGCTGGTGTAGCTGAAGTTGAGGATCGTCATGCCGTTGGTCAGGATGCCGACCAGGATGGTGCCGACGATGACGTTGCGCACACCGCCCTGGCCGCCGGAGAGGCCAATGCCGCCCAGCACCACGACCAAAAGCACGTCGTAGATCAGGCTGGAATTGTAGAGGCGCGTGTCGATGCCGGTGACCAGGCCCAGCATGATGATGCCGGCGGTAAAGGCGATAAGCGCGCTCAGCACATATTGCGTCACGATGATCGGGCGCGTCGGCAGGCCGGTGGTGCGGGCCGCGTTCGGATTGTCGCCCGTGGCATAGACCAGCCGTCCGAAGCGGGTCTTGCGCAGGAAGAAGCCCATCAGCGCCGCCACCGCCGCGAAGATGATCACGACCATCGGGATGCCGAGGATGGTGCCGCTGCCGATGAATTTCAGCCAGGCGATGTTTGATGGCGCATAGAGCACGTCGGAGGCAAAGACGATGCGGCCCGAACCGTAGACCGAGGAGGCGATGGCAAGCGTGGCGAAGATCGGCGGGATTTCGGCAATCGCCACCATGATGCCGGTGAACAGGCCGATGGCCGCTGCAAGAAGGGCGCCGCAGACCACGGCCAGCGTGAAGTCCACGCCCCAGGTGGAAATCCAGATCGAGAAGGCGACGCCGACCACCATCACCGCCACCATGGTGAGGTCAATGCCGCGGCCGACGACGATGAAGCCCATGCCGACCGCCAGCGTGCCGAGGATCGAGACGTTCTTGAGGATGGCAATGATGTTGCCCTGGGTCAGGAAATTGTTGAGCGTCGCGGAGAAGGCGAGGAAGAGGATGACCGAGATCGCGACGACGACGAGCTCCTGGGACATCTTGATGCCCATGCGCGCGCCGTCGGATTTGCCCGAACCAGCCAATTTCATTCCTCCCTCGCTGCCAGCGTCAAGTGGCAGCTTGCCCGAGCGGCATTGCCGCTCCGGCGTTTCCTCCACAGCCCTGAGCCGGCTGCCTCCCTGAAGACCATTGCGGCTCGGGGCGGAAGGGGCAATTTCGATTTTCTGATACGCTGTGCAGTTCGCTCCGGCGGACGGCAAATCGCGGGACAGGTAAACCGCTGCCTGGGAACCTTTGTTCGGCTGGTGATTTTGCCTATATAGGAATGCGAATGGCCAGAAGGGTGTTGCCGATGACGACGAAACGCTTTGCGATCTGCGCTCTTGCCCTGGCGATGGCCTGTGGCGTGTCCGCGCCGGCACTTGCCGGAGCCAAGCACCACCACCACCGGCATCACCACACTCAGAGCCAATACTACGGCCAGGCCGGGTCCGAACGCTACGTTCCCGCCGATGACGATCTCATCGGCTTCCTGTTCGGTGGCCCGCGCTATTACGACCAGCAGCTGTTCACGACCGCCGCCGGCGCCTGCTCCTACGACCGGGTGAGCCCGGACGCGAACGCGACGAACAAGATCAACGATCATCACTGCGGGAAATGAAGGCCGGAGAGATTCAGGCTGCTTCCCATCCCGCAAAGCGATCGGGGCGCAGCCATTCCTGGCCTGGATTGCAATCAGCGCGGCACGATGTTGCCGGCCAGTGCCGGTTCCCTGCGGTTTGTCGTGGCGCCTACGAGGCTCGCATCAGTTTGCCGTAACGCTTGATCAGCCGGTCGCGCTTCAGGCGCGTCAGCCTTTGCGTCCAGAAGACCCCGTCCAGTTGATCGATCTCATGCTGGTGGCAAACCGCCAGCAGGCCATCGGCGTCCTCGAACCGCTCGTTGCCATCCAGATCCTGATAGCGGACCCTGATGCGGGCGTGGCGCTCGATATCCTCCGTGACACCGGGCATCGAGACACTGCCTTCCGCATGACGGATCATTTCGGTCGAGGCCTGGATGATCGATGGATTTACGTAGATCCCCGGCTTTGCGGCGGAGGGAAGCTGGATCACGACCAGGCGCCTCAGAATGCCGATATGCGGGCCGGTGATGCCGATGCCCGGCGCCGCGTGCAAGGTGTCAACAAGGTCGCGGGCCAATCCGTGCAGGTCGCCGTCGAACAGCTCTACAGGTTCCGCCACGGCGCGGAGGAGGGGATTGGGGAACCTTATGATCGGCCGAACGGCCATGGACCACCTTCTCAAATCGCCAATCATTGCCTTTCAGCGGGACCGCAGGCGATCGACGGCCCCATGAGACAGGACGCGGGGGCATGAGACAGGACGCGGCCGGTCACCCCCTGTGTATGGCGCCCTTTGGTATTGCTCAAGGCGACGGTGTGTAACCCCGCTGTTTTGTCATTGAAGCACGCGCCGCTCGCATATACTTCAGGGCCATGAAAAAAATCGGTTTCCTGTCGTTCGGGCATTGGACGCCCTCGTCGCAATCGCAGGTGCGCTCGGCTTCCGACGCGCTGCTGCAGTCCATCGATCTCGCCGTCGCCGCCGAACAGCTCGGCGCGGACGGCGCCTATTTCCGCGTGCATCACTTTGCCCGCCAGCTGGCCTCGCCATTCCCGCTGCTGGCGGCTGTCGGCGCCAAGACCAGCCGCATCGAGATCGGCACCGCCGTCATCGACATGCGTTACGAGAACCCGCTCTACATGGCCGAGGATGCGGGTGCCGCCGACATCATCGCCGGCGGTCGGCTGCAGCTTGGCATCAGCCGTGGTTCGCCCGAGCAGGTGATCGATGGCTGGCGTTATTTCGGCTACCAGCCGCAGGAAGGACAGAGCGACGCCGACATGGCGCGGCATCACGCCGAGGTCTTCCTCGACACGCTGCGCGGCGAAGGCTTCGCCCAGCCCAATCCACGGCCGATGTTCCCCAACCCGCCTGGCCTGCTTCGGCTCGAGCCGCATTCGGAGGGCCTGCGCGAGCGCATCTGGTGGGGCGCCGCCACCAACGCCACCTCGGAATGGGCGGCCAAGCTCGGCATGAACCTGCAGAGCTCGACGCTCAAATTCGACGAGACCGGCAAGCCCTTCCACATCCAGCAGGCCGAGCAGATCCGCGTCTATCGCGAGGCCTGGAAGGCGGCCGGCCACAGCCACGAGCCGCGCGTCTCGGTCAGTCGCAGCATCTTCGCGCTGGTCGATGATCGCGACCGCGCCTATTTCGGGCGTGGCAATGAAAGCCGCGACCAGATCGGCTTCATCGAGGAGAATACGAGAGCGATCTTCGGCCGCAGCTATGCCGCCGAGCCTGACGTGCTGATCAAGGAATTGGCGCAGGACGAGGCGATCGCCGAGGCCGACACGCTGCTGCTCACCGTGCCCAACCAGCTCGGCGTCGACTACAACGCCCATGTCATCGAGGCGATCCTGACCCATGTCGCGCCGGCACTGGGCTGGCGCTGACGGCCACGCCGTGTAACCATCTCCCGAGGCGCGGCGCGCGGTTCGGGAGGTTCACGGCATGGCGAAGAAGGCCCTGATTGCCTGGGGCGGCTGGGAAGGCCATACGCCCGAGCGCAGCGCCGAGATTGTCCGCAAACTGCTTGAGCGCAACGGATTCGATGTCACGCTGGGCGAGGGCACGGCGATGTTCGCCGATCCGGAATTGCCTTCCTTCGATCTCATCGTGCCCGTCATCACCATGTCGACGATCGAGAAGGCCGAGCTTCAGAACCTGACGCAGGCCGTTCGCGGCGGAAGCGGGCTCGGCGGCTTCCACGGCACGATGGGCGACAGTTTTCGCAACGAGCCCGACTACCAGTTCATGACCGGCGGCCAGTGGGTCGCGCATCCCGGCAACATCATCGACTATCAGGTGGTCATCACCCGGCCGGACGATCCGATCACCAGCGGCATCGGCGACTTCGCCTACCGGTCGGAGCAGTATTACATGCATGTCGACCCGAGCAACGAGGTGCTCGCGACGACGATTTTCGGCGATGCGCATTTCCCGGGCATTGGCGGGGTTGCCATGCCGGTGGTGTGGAAGCGCAGGTATGGCGCGGGGAAGGTCTTCTACAGTTCGCTTGGGCACACGGCGGATGAGTTCGCGGTGCCGGAGATGGCGCTGATCGTGGAACGCGGTTTGGTGTGGGCTGCGCGGGGGTAACAGTAGCCGTTGGCGCTCTACGGCCCCCCCTTTGTCCTGCCGGACATCTCCCCCACCAGAGGGGAGATCGGCCGTCACCGCGGCCTTCGCGAATTTTCAAAGTTGCAGGAAAGAGCGAGGCGTCAAAGCTGCTAATCTCCCCCCTCGTGGGGGAGATGTCCGGCAGGACAGAGGGGGGCGTGACGGAACTCGACGGTGGGTGTTGGCTTTACCGCTGCTCACCCAATCCCACCCGTGACCACAAAGGCCCCGGCGGTGCGTCCATCTTCTAACCGCGCCACCGCCGTCACGATCGAGCCATACGAAGCGCGCCAGACGCTGTGGGACCTCTGATGCTCGGCGGCGAGAACGAAGGCGCTCCCGTTGAAGCGCGTGCCGCTCCGTTGCATGGCGACGGGCTCTCCGTTGACGTGCACCTTGATGCCGGCGTTCTTCGCCTCGACGGGCAGATCGAGCGTGATGACGATTTCGTCCTGATCGCCCAAGGCGCGCGTCTCGGCGGCAAGTGCGATTGCGAGCGGTGGCGCCTTGCCGCTGCCGGCTTGAGTGGATCGGCCCGAAAACACATCATCGGCCAGCTCAGGCGTGCGTGGCGGGCTCGTCCGGCGCTGGGTCGATTGTTCGAAATCGCCGGCCATGCGCAGCAGCCTTTCGTCGTCATAGGCCTTGCCGGCGAAGGTGAGGCCGACGGGCATGCCGATATCGGCCATTGTGCCCATCGGCACGGTGACGGTCGGGATGCCGAAATGGCGCCAGACCAGATTGCCGTTGGCGACCCAGGTGCCGTTGCGCCAGGCGAGGTCGGCCGACGCCTCGTTGATGTCGGCGTCGGCCGGTCCGACATCGGCGGCGGCCGGCAGCACGACGGCGTCGATGCCGTGTGTGTCCAGCCAGTCCTCGAAATCGACGCGCCTTGTTGTTTCCAGCCCCTTCAGCCCATCTGCAATCGTCGGGATGTCCTCGAAGGGCGTGACGCCGGATTTCGCGCGCTTGACATATTCAGCGACATCGAAGCCGCCTTCATAGCGGTCGGGCAGCGTGCCGGGCGGCTGCGGAAAGATCCTGGGGCCGTCGACCGAGGCGAGATCGGGAAGCGCCGGGTCGGCATTGGCGCGCAGGAAATCGTCCCAGCCCCAGATGCAGAGATCCCAGATCTCGCGTTTGGCGAAATCCGGCGGCACCAGCCCGCGCTCGGCCATGGTGCGCGCGCCGGGGCGGTCGCGTTCGTAATTGGAGACGACGGGAAAATCGACCTCCACCACCTCGGCGCCCAGTCTTTGGAGGTCGGCCGCTGCCCGTTCCCACAGCGCAAGCACCGAGGCGCGGGTTTCGATCGGCCGGTCGGCTCCGCTGTCGCGGCCGATATACATGCGGGGCACGCCGAGCCGTTTGCCCTTCAGTGAACCCGCGAGCGTCAATTCGGTGTAGCGTGGCGGCCGCGCCTCGGAGCTCCTGGGCAGCACGACCCAGGGCTGCGCGCGCCAGAAGTCGCCTCGCGTCTCAGGATCGTCGGCGACGATCACGTCGAGCAGTTCGAGCATGTCGGGCACGCTGCGCGTGTGCGGCACCACGACATCCATGGTCGGCACCAGTGGCCAGTTGCCGCGCACGGAAATCACGCCGCGCGAGGGCGTATAGGCGACCAGCGCGTTGTTGGTGGCCGGCGCCCGCCCGGACGACCAGGTTTCCTCGCCGAGCCCGAAGGCGCAGAAACTGGCCGATGTCGCCGTGCCGGAGCCATTGGACGAGCCCGAGGCGAAGGCGGCGGTCAGGTAATCGGCATTGTAGGGGCTTTCGGCGCGGCCATAGACGCCGCGCTGCATGCCGCCGTTGGCCATTGGCGGCATGTTGGTGAGACCGACCAGCACCGCGCCGCCGGCGCGCAGCCGGGCGATGGTGAAGGCGTCCTCATTGGCGACGAGATGCTCGAAGGCCGGCGAGCCGGCGGCGACCGTCAGGCCTTTGACCTTGTAGCTGTCCTTGGCGGTGTAAGGGATGCCGTCGAGCGGCCCGAGCAAGGCGCCGTCGCGCCGCCGCCGGTCGGAAGCGGCGGCCTCCTCGAACATATAAGGATTGAGCACCGGAACGGCGTTGAGGCTGATGCCGTGACGGTCGAAATGCGCGATGCGCCTGAGATACAACCCGACCAGTTCGACGCTGGTGACGAGGCCCTCGTCGAGCGCACGTCGCAATTGTTCGATGGTGGCTTCGACGATGTGCAGGCTGGCATCGGTCATCTTCTGGTCCCCGGCTCGTTTCCAAGCCATGGATGAGCGAGGCCGCCGGCTTCGGCAAGGGCCAACACGCAGTCTTTGTCGGAACGTGTTGCTCCCGCGGTCGCCAGCCAGGCGATTCTTGCGCGTCCCGCCGCATGACATGGCCCCATGTCGGCGATGCCGCTGGCATATACGTTCCATTGTGATAAAAAAAGCATCACCTGTTGCAACTTCAGGCGAGCGGTTGCGTTGACGGCTCCCGGGGACACGAGGTTTGCATTGGACCGTTTTGAGATCCTGAACGAGCCGACAGGCACGTATTCGATTTTCGACAGATTCACGGAGTTGCCGGCGACGGCGGGAGGCAAGACATTTATCGGGCTCTACCGGCACGAAGTGCCGCTGGCCCTGCTCGCCGTCATGGAGGCTTTCAGGCCTGGAGCCGGGTCACTGCTACCGTCACTCGCGGTGCTGGGCGGCTGGCGTCAACAAAATGACTTGAAAGATCATCAATCGGACGGCTTGCAAGCGTAAGTTGAATCTCGCAGAAGTTGCGCCAAGAGCATATGATTGAAGAAAACACCGCCGCTATCCCAGCATGAGAGGGGAATCATGTCTGACCAGAATGCCCTTATCCGCGCGGCCATTGGACGGCTGCTTTCGGAGAAAACCGGAGCCGCGGTCATTTCCATGAAAGAGAGTGTCGCCGAGCTGCTGGCCATGACGGGCGCGGTGCAGACCGTCGAAACCCTGCAGGACCTGCTGCTGGAAATGGCCGAGGTGCGCGGCATGACGGTCATGCTCGACGTCTAGGGCAAGCCACCGTTTCACGTTTTTCCTGGAGCAGCTTCAGCGCAATTCGAACCCAGCCGGTACCCGTTGCGCCGCGTGGCCAAGGCGTTCCGGTTGCCGCGCCGGTGCCAGCGTGCCGTCGCCGTAGATCATGCGGCCGGCGCGGAAGGTCGCACGGACGCGTGGCACAGGATGGCGGTCGGCCACCACGAGATCGGCCAGGAGGCCGGGCTCGATGGCGCCGCGATCGGTGAGCCCCAGGGCCCCGGCAGGATTGGCGCTTGTCAGCGCCGCCGCCGTCACCAGCCCTTCGCCACGCAGCTCCGCCAGGCCGAGTACGGCCGGCAGGATCGAGGCCGGGTGGTAGTCGCTGGCCAGTATGTCGAGCAGCCCGGCTTCGTAGGCCTGCCGCGCGGAGAGATTGCCGGAGTAGGATTCCCCGCGCAACGCGTTGGGTGCGCCCATGGCCGTGTACATGCCGAGCCTGCGGGCTTCGCGCGCTGCTTCGAGCGTCACCGGGAATTCGCTGAGCGCGGCGCCCAGGCCGTGGACGAGCTCCACCTTCTCCAACGTGTCGTCGTCATGCGAGGCCAGCACGACGCCATGGGCCCGCGCGCGGGCCGACAGGTCCTGCAGCGCGTTCAGCACGTCGCCCTGGCCCTGGCGGCCGGCCATGCGCTTGCCGACGACCTCGGAAGCCGCGGCAACGGACATGCCGCGCTCGTTGGCGACGCGGGCGATGTAGAGTTCGACGTCGCGGTATTGCCCTTGTCCGGGTGTGTGGTCCATCAGCGAGATCAGGTGCAGCCGGCTCGCATCCATCAGCTTCTGCAGCATGGCGATCGCGGGGGTGAAGGTCACCTCGAAGCGGGCATGGATGCGGTGGTCGACCAGCAGGTCGTCCTTCAGTTCGGCGATGGTCTCGATAATCGCCGACGTATGATCTTCCGAGCGCAGCACGCCGCTGGTGACACTGGCGCCGATGAAGGAGAGCGCGGCATAGGCCGTGGTGACGCCACATGAGGCAAGCTTCTTGTCGAGCTCGGCGATGCCGATCCGCATCGGCACGTGGACGCCGGTGCGCGGCTCGACCTCTTTCTCCACCATGTCGCCATGCATGTCGATGAAGCCCGGCAGCAGCAGGCGCCCGCCGCCCTCAATGTCGGCATGCTCGACCGGCGCGTCGCGGATCTCGGCAATCCGGCCGTCTTCGATCCTGACGGCGCCGTTCGGGACGACACGGTCGCGCAGGACGATCTCGAATTCACTCAGCCACATCTGATGTCTCTTGCAAGGAAGCTGTTTCAAGGTGGGTTTCGCGGTCGGCAAGGCCGGCGACATCATCGGGGTGATGCGTCTCGAGGACCTTGCCGAGCCCGGATCGATAGCACGAGGGACGATCAATCAGGCGAAAATTGTATGGTCATGGCAGGGCCTGTAGCTTGGCGTGAACGGGTTGCGGGGCGCGCTGACCCGAGTGGACTGGTCGGTACCTTATGTTGCACGAATCAGCCCGTCGCGCGTGACCATAAGACTGTTCGCTATCGTCTTTGTGACACCGGGGATCGTGTGAAACGAGCGGCATGTGCCGCGGCGCGCGCGCTGCGGCCCTTGCCGCCAAATCGCTCGTCGCCGCCACGTTTCTTCCGGCAGTGCTGACTCTTTTCCGAAAGCTCGAACGTCTTAGCTACAGTGAAGCAATGGAGCAGGGTCAAATGAGCCTCAAGGACAAGAAAATCGTGGTCACCGGTGGCAGCCGGGGACTTGGCCTCGGGCTGGTCGAAGCGCTGGTCGAGCGGGGCGCAGAGGTGACCGTCGTCGCGCGCGGCGCCGAAGCGCTGGAGGCGGTCGGTGCGCGGCTTGGCGTTGCAACGATCCGCGCCGACGTTACGGACGAGGACGCCGCCTATCGCATCCTCGGCGAGGTTCGCCCTGACATAGTGGTGCTGAACGCTGGTGCCGCGCCCCGGATGGGCCGGCTGGATCAGCTGAAGTGGGAGGATTTCTCCGTCGCCTGGGAAACCGACGTCAGGGCCGGCCTCTACTGGCTGCAGGCGGCGCTGAACCTGCCGCTCAAGCCGGGCAGCCGGGTGCTGGTTGGATCGAGTGGTGCCGCCGTTACCGGATCGCAGATGTCGGGCGGCTATGGCGGCTCCAAGCGCATGCTGTGGTTCATGGCCAAATATGCCAATGGCGTGGCGCAGGAGAAGAAGCTCGGCATCCGCTTCCAGGCGATCGTGCCGCGGCAGATGATCCTCGGCACGGGAATCGGGGATGCGGCAGCCGGCGCCTATGCCGGCTCCATGGGCATCACGCCAGAACAATTCGTCAGCCGTTTCGGCGCGCCGATGCCGCCCCGGGCGTTCGGCGACAGGGTGGTTTCCGTGCTGGAAGACCCGCAATATGCCGAGGGCGTCGTCTTCGGCCTCAACGGCGACGCGGGCGTAACGGTCATGGAGGGCACAGCGGCTTGAGCGAGCGGGAACCTGCCGTGGATCGCGACCGACAGGAAGGGCTGCTTGCCCTTGCGACCGCTCTGCGGCCGGAACTGCACCGCTATTGCGCGCGCCTGATGGGGTCGGTCATCGACGGCGAGGACGTGGTGCAGGACACGTTCGCGCGAGCCTTCGTCGCCCTGGACGAACTGTGCGACGTGCCGCAGCTCAGGCCCTGGCTGTTCCGGATCGCCCACAACCGCGCGCTGGACCTGCTGCGCAGTCGCGCGATCCGCGCCTCGGAGCCCATCGAGGCAGCGCTTGAAATTGCCGATGACAGCAAGGTCGATCCGGTGGAGATGCTGATGCACAGGGAGGCGGTAGAGACCGCCGTGTCGCGCTTCGCGGAGCTTCCGCTGCTTCAGCGCAGCGTCGTCATCCTCAAGGATGTGCTCGACGAGCCGCTGGCCGAAATTGCCGCCTTGCTCGGCATTTCGGTCGATGCGGTGAAGGCGCATCTGGCGCGCGGCCGCGCCCGGCTTCGGCAGATCAATGCCCAGGCCGAGCCGCTTCCCGACGCGCGCATCGCGTCGGCCGCCGTGGTGCGCTATGTGACACTGTTTAACCGGCGCGACTGGGACGGCTTGCGCGCGCTGCTTGCCGACGATGTGAGGCTTCAGCAGTCGATGCACCCGCCACGCTCGGGTGCCGCCGATGTCGGTATGTTCTTCACCATCTATGCAAAGAGCGATGGCCTGTGGCTCAAGCCGGCATGGGTCGAGGGCCGTGAGGTGATCGCCGTGTTCGAGCACCGGACCGCGCCGAAGCCAATCCACTTCATGTGGCTGGAATGGCGGGAAGGGCGGATCAGCTTCATCCGCGACTATCGCTATGTCGGCTATGTCACCGACGATGCCGAACTGGTGCTGCCAGGCGACGCCGGATCCTTCGGCCGCGGCACCGGATACTGATGAGCGGCGACCTGGCGCCGATCTCGCTTGGCGACGTTGGGCTACCGGCAGCGATGCGCGAGCATCACCGCCGGGCTGATGGCAAGGTTTAGCGGAGGTTGTTACCCGCGCTTTTCAATCACGGCGTACAGCACGTTGCGGTTCTCGCCGAAGTATACCTGCGCCTCGACGGTGTTGCGGTCGACGCTGGCATTGACGATGTTCCACATGTCGACTTCCGAGCGCAGCAGCAGCACCCAGTCCATGAACGTTTCCCGATAGCCGGCGTCGGGGGTGCCCTCGGCGTAGTTGGCGAACAGGAATGTGCCGTTCGGCTTCAGCATCTGCAGGCAGGTCTTGGTCAGCTTCACGGCGACGTTGTGCTGGAGGTAGTCGTAGAGGCCGGAGGCGTAGATGAGATCGAACTTGCCGAGCTTGTGGCCCCTGGTCAGCACCGTCCGCACCGAGCCGTCGATGGCCTCGACCGCGGTGCCGTGGAAGTCGCGCGCGATCAGCCCGACGCTCTGCGGATCCTGGTCGAGCGCGACCCAACGCTTGAGCCGGCCCTCGGCGAGCGCGACGGAGCGATTGGCTTCGCGCAAATGGCCGGCGGCGATCGCCAGCACCTCGGTTTCTGGTCCGTTCCTGGCTGCGGCCTCGTCGACATAGCGGGTCAGCAGATCGCGCCGTTCCCGCGCCGCGACGCATGACGGAACGTTCTGGGTATGGCTGTAAAGCGCCTTGCCGACCTCCGAGGCGTTGGCCACGCTCTCGGCCACGTGCGGGTCGCAATAGATGTAGTCGAGCAGTTCCGCGTCGCCGGAATACCCCCTGGGCTTGGTGAAGGACCAGTGCGTCAGCGGATCCTGGAGGAAGTAGTTCAGGATCGGGTGGTTCTGCGCCACCGGTATCAGGGCTTGCCAGACGTCGGGATGAACCTTGGCACGCAGCGCATTGAGCAGCGACAGCAGGCGGCGCACGATCTCGGCCGGAAATTTCTGCTGCTCGACCTGTTGCTGTGTCGCGTGGAGGATGAGCGCCAGTTCGGCGCGGGCGGTTTCGAACGCTTCGCCATGATGTTCAAGCGTGCCTTTACGCAGACTGCCGGCGATGATCTCTGCGGTAATCAGGCTTTGCCCATCGAACACGGTTTGCACACCAGGACTCCTTGGTTAACAGTCAGTTAACTTATTACTTAGAATGCTCCATTTGCCAACGGAGGGTCGGGAGCATTTTATTGTTATGATTAATTTCCCGCTAACCATCTCAATTTATTAGCGATCTTGCAGATAAGAATCCGGGTTCGAGTTAACGCAAACTTGTCTGGCGCCACTGCATTTTACCGCGTGGCAATCGTGTCGCGTCCCAAGGAGTCGTCCTGCGTGGGGGCAGAAGCTGGAAAAGAGTTCGGATCGCAAAGCCCCCTTCGAGAGGGGTTTGTGAACGAGCGCGCGTCATCCAGATTGGCCGATACGGTGGATGTGGAGCCGTATGATCCGCGCCACGAACTGGGGGCCGACGAACTCCGCATCCTTTACCGCAGGGAAGCCCAGGCGAAGCGAAGGGCGGAGGCCAGGCCGGGCCTGTGGATCGCCGTCGTCATCTATGTGTTGTTTTCGGTATCGGATCTGCTGCTGATACCTGACGTGGCGGCCTATACGATCACCGCGCGCTTCGCGGTTGGCCTGACCGCACTGCTGGTCCTGGAAGCACAGCTTCGCCGGGGTGCCGCGACGGAATGGCTTGACGTGACTTGCGCCGCGGCCATCATCTTTGGCTATATCGGGTGGTTGTTGCCCGCATCCATGGGCGCAAACAAGGAAAGTGTCGCCTATTACATGGTATTCGGCACGATCTTCATGATGAGTGCCAATCTATTTTTTACGTTCAGGTTCAAGGTGTCGATCATAACGTCGACAATCATATTGTGTATCTTGTATGTGGTAAATTACTTTGTTCCGGCGTCGCTGACGTACAAGATGGTATTTGGTACTTTTTACGTTTCGTGCTTCACGTTCACCTCCTATGTGAACTGGAAGCTGAACGAGGAGCGCTACAACGTCTTCCTGAACGCTCTCGAGGCCAAGATCCAGCACAAGGAGGCCACCGAACGCGGCAAGGCCCTGCTGAGGCTGTCGCGGACGGATCCGCTGACGGGCCTGGAGAACCGGCGCGCCATCGACGAGAAGCTGCGCGATTACTGGAGCGACTGGCAAAAGCTTGGCAGCAAGTTCGCGGCCATCCTCATCGACGTCGACTTCTTCAAGAAATTCAACGACTGCTACGGCCACCAGGAAGGCGACCGCTGCCTGATCCATGTCGCCAATGCGCTGAGCGATCTGATCAAGAACTACAATGGCTCGATCGGGCGCTATGGCGGCGAGGAATTCATTGTGCTCGCCCGCATGGACAAGAAGAGCCAGGTGGCGGAGCTGGCGGAAGCCATCTGCCGCACGGTGGAGAACCTGGCGCTTACCCACGAGCTCAGGCGGGACGGGATCTCGATCGTCACGGCGAGCGTGGGTGCCGCCTTCACCAGGACGCAGGCCGGCGCCAAGCTGGAGAAGATCATCCACGAGGCCGATCGCGCGCTCTATCTGGCAAAGGCCAGCGGCCGCAATTGTGCCCGGCTGTTCGACCCGACCGATCCGCAAAGCAGCGACGAGAGCGAAAACCTCGCGGCCTTGCTGAAGATCGCGATCGGCCAGAGCCTCGTTTCGCTCGTCTATCAACCTATCCAGGATGTCGTATCGGGCCGGGTCGAAGCCGTGGAGGCGCTGATGCGTCTCAAGATGCTGGACGGCACATTGGTTCCGCCGAGCCTGTTCATTCCGGTGGCGGAGCGAACCGGCGCGATCCTGGAACTGGGGCGCTGGGCGATAAGGACGGTCTGCTCCGAGCTCCTGGCGGACGATCACATCCGTCTCGTCAGCGTCAACGTCTCTCCGATCCAGCTCAAGACGCCTGGCTTCGCGGCGTCCGTCGCGACCATTCTGGGCGAGACCGGCGTGACCGGCAACAGGCTGGCCTTCGAAATCACCGAAGGGCTCGAGATGGAGATGCACTCGGACATCCTGCGCTGCATCAGCGACCTGAAGCTGCTGGGCATCAAGATCTGGCTCGATGATTTCGGGACAGGATTCGCCGGCCTTTCATGGCTGCGTCTGATCGATTTCGATACGGTGAAGATCGACCGCTCGTTTCTTCACGATTGCGGCACCCCGAAGGGCATGGCCATGCTCCAGGACATCATTGCCCTGGTCCGCAATCGCGGCCACCAGATCCTGGTCGAAGGGGTGGAAACCGACGAACAGATCGCCCTCATGCGCGAGTTCGGCATCGACAAGATCCAGGGCTTTCGCGTCGGCCGACCCGTTCCCGCCGCGAATTTCCAGGCAAAGAGGGCCATTCACAAACGCCCGTTCCTCAGGTCCGCCTGACAGGCGCGGGCGAACGCGGTTTGCGAGGCCGCGACCGGCTTGCGGCGGCGCGCGAACTCACCCCAGCAGATTGCGTGCCGTGCGCATGAAGATCCTCGAGCCGATCGGGATCAAATCGTCGGGAAAGTCATAGTCCGGATTGTGGAGCGCCGGGTGGCGCTCGCCGGCGCCCAGGAAGAACATCGCCGACCTGGCGCTGTGGCCGAACAGGCCGAAATCCTCCGAGGCGCGCATCGGCAGGGCTTCTTCACCATGCACGACGCCTTCTTCCTGAAGCGCGCGTTGCAGGTGTTCCACCGCATCCGGCGCGTTGACGCTGGCGACGAAGATCTCGTGGTAATCCCAGCGCGCGGAAAGGCGGTGCCTGCCCGCGATCTCCCTTACCAGCGCCTCGGCGGCGGCGCAGAGGTCCGCCATGCGTTCGTCGCGGCGGGTGCGCAGCGTTGCCCAGACCTGCGCATGCGCGGGCGCGATGCCGAACACGGCTTCGCCCATTTCGGCGTGGGTGACGGTGACCATGGAGAAATCGTCGTCGGCGAAGGTAGCGCGGCCGAGCGCGGGCAGCGCCGGCATCAGCTCCGAGATCGCCGGCATGGGCGAAATACCGGTCTCCGGCATGGAGGAATGCGCGGTCTTGCCTTCCAGCACGATGCGCATGCCGCGCGAGGCGCAATTGACCACGCCAGGCTTGAGCCGCACCTCGCCGAACGGCACGCCGGGCAGATTGTGCAGCGAGAAGGCGAAATCCGGCGCGATCTCGCCGTAGCGGGGGTCGGCGACGACGCCGGCCGCGCCATTGCCGGTCTCCTCCGCCGGCTGGAACATCAGCACGACGCGGCCGCTGGCCGGGCGTTCGCGGCCGAGCTGCCGGCCAAGGGCGGCCAGGATCGCGGTGTGACCGTCATGGCCGCACATATGCGACTTGCCCGGCACCTGCGAGGCATGCGGCACGCCCGACAGTTCCTCGATCGGCAGCGCGTCGAGTTCGGAGCGGAACAGCACGGTGGGACCCGCCTTGCCGCTGTCATAGACCGCCGCCACGCCGTGTCCGCCCAATCCGGTCAGCACCTTGTCGGGGCCGGTATCACCGAGGAAGGAGACGACCTCTTGCGCCGTCTTCTCTTCTTCATTGGAGATTTCCGGCTGCCGATGCAGCTTGCGCCGCCACTCGGTGATCTCGACGATATCCCGGTTGGTGAGGGTCACGCTTTTCCTCCGCCGTTTGCCCTGATCGGCGCAGTGTCGCAAACGCCGCTAGCGTACGCGATTGGGGCAGAGCGCTTTGAACTGGTCCAGCGTGACATCGTATGACGAGGCGCCGGAGCCATCGAGTACCACATTGTCATCGATCGATGTGATCAGGTAGTCGGTGGTCACTTCCGTGCCCTTGTTGCGGCCCTGGAACAGCATGTTGGCGCCGTAGAAGGTGGTGAATTTGCCGGTCTTGCAGTTGGCGGTGATCTCGAAATGCAGCGGCGACTTCATTTCCGCGTCAATGCACTCCTTGGAGAAATCATGGCCATATTCGCGGCAGTAGACGCCCGCTTTGCGCCTGTCGTGCTTGGCCAGGATGCTGGCATGCGTGGAGCCGATGCCTGACTTTTTGACGATGGTCAGTTCCATCCCCACCTTGTTGCCGTAGTAGATCGTACCCGCTTGCGCCGCTGTCGCCAGGATCAAGGCGGGCAACACAACCAACAGATGTCGCATGGAACTCCTCCCTTTGACCGGGAAAGGATTCACGCCTGTGATCGTGCGGTCAAGGCCCAATGCACAACCGCCGCCGACGGGCATGTCATCGGCGGCGGCGGCGGGCACTTTCTTGAATGGCCTTATTGATTGATCTCGGGCTCGACGAGCTTGGCCAGGTTTCGCAGCGATTCCTGCCAGCCGAGATAGCAGGCCTCGACCGGGATGACGTCGGGAATGCCGGCCTGGATGATGTCGATTTCGGTGCCGACCGACACTTTTTTCAAGGTGATGGTCACCTGGATCTCGCCGGGCAAATTGGGGTCGTCGAACCGGTCGGTGTAGCGCAGGCGCTCGCCGGGAACGAGTTCGAGATACTCGCCGCCGAAGGCATGGCTGCCGCCTGTGGTGAAGTTGCGGAAGGACATCTTGAACGTGCCGCCAACCTTGGCCTCGAGATGATCGACCGTGCAGGTGAAGCCGTTCGGCGGCAGCCACTTGGCCAGCGCGTCGGCTTCGACGAAGGCGCGATAGACCTTCTCCGGGCTGGTGGTGAGAACGCGGTGCAGACGTACGGTTCCGGGCATATCGTGTCCTTTCATGATGCGTGTTCGATGTCCCAAGGACGAACGGGGCTTGACCGATCCGACACAGGCTCGCAGATTTTTTGAGAACCGGCGTCAATGCGGCCGTGCAGGGTTGGCGTACGGCAATTCCGGTTGATTTGGGACTCGATTTTGCGGCGGCTGGACCAATCGTCGCAAATGACGAACCGGATAGCCATTATGAGGAGAGTGTTTATAACGGTCGCTGAAATCGCGATATCCAAGGGGAGACGATGCGCTACATACGTCCGCTTTCAATCGAAGATGCCGTCGGCCAACTGGCCGGAGCGGCTGGCACGGCCGCCATACTGGCCGGAGGCAGCGACCTTCTGGTGAGGATGAAGGGAGGCTTTGTCGAGCCCGACCTGATCGTCGACATCAAGTCGATCGCGTCCTTGAGCGAAATCCGCGAAACGGCTGACGGTTTCAGCATCGGTGCGGCCGTTCCCTGCGCCGTGCTGGGCGAGAACACCGCCCTGAAGAAGGCATGGCCCGGCGTGGTCGAGGCGGCCAAGCTGATCGGCTCGAAGCAGGTTCAGGGACGCTGCACAATCACGGGCAATCTGTGCAACGCCTCGCCGGCGGCGGACAGCGTGCCCGCGCTGGTGGCGGCGGGTGCGAGGGCAGTGGTTGCCGGGCCTTCGGGCAAGCGCACCATCCCCGTCGAGGCCGTGCCGACCGGGCCGGGCAAGACCTCGCTCGCCAAGGGCGAGATCATCGAGGCGATCCTGCTCGACAGCCAAGCGCCGCGTTCGGGCGATGCCTATCTGCGCTTCATCCCGCGCACCGAGATGGACATCGCCGTGGTCAGCGCCGGGGTGAACCTGACGATCGACGAACACGGCGTCATCACAGCCGCCCGCGTGGCGCTGGGCGCCGCGGCGCCGACCGTGCTGCTGGTCGAGGAGGCCGCCGAGGCGCTTATCGGCAGGAAGCTGGACGAGGCGGCGCTTGAGCGGCTGGCAAAAGTCTGCGCCGGCGCCTGCCGCCCCATCGACGACAAGCGCGGTACCATCGAATTCAGACGGAAGGTTGCGGGTGTGCTGGCCAGACGTGCCGCCACATCAGCCTACGCACGTGCAGGAGGCAAATGATGGCTGGCATAGCAGTCTCGACGACAATCAATGGCGACAATATCGAATATCTCTGCCAGCCTGACGAGCCGTTGCTCGACGTGCTGCGCGACAGGCTCGGCCTGACGGGCGCCAAGGAAGGCTGCGGCACCGGCGATTGCGGCGCCTGCTCGATCATCCTCGACGACCGGCTGGTCTGCTCCTGCCTGGTGCTAGGCGCCGAGGCGGAAGGGCGGCGCATCGAGACCGTCGAAGGCATGGCGCATGGCGACCAGCTGCACACGCTGCAGCAGAAATTCCTCGAGCATGCCGCGCTGCAATGCGGCATCTGCACGCCGGGTTTCCTGATCGCGGCCAAGGACCTGCTGGCGAAAAACCCCGACCCGAGCGAGGAGGAAATCCGCTTCGGCCTCGCCGGCAACCTCTGCCGCTGCACCGGCTATGACAAGATCGTGCGCGCCGTCCAGGACGCGGCACATGTGATGAAGGGAGCCTGAAGATGAATTTCGATCCGCGTTTTTCCGGGCGTAAATTCACATCCGTCGGCACACGCCCCATCCGTCCCGACGGCGTCGACAAGGTGACGGGCCGCGCCCGCTACGGCGCCGACTTCAACATGGCCGGCCAGTTGGTCGGCCGCGTGCTGCGCAGCCCGCACGCGCATGCGGTCATCAGGAAGATCGACACGTCGAAGGCGGAAAAGCTGAACGGCGTGAAGGCGGTCATCACGGCGAAAGACCTGCCGGACCTGACCGATGGCGATGCCGCCATGTACGACATCCTCGACAATTGCATGGCGCGCACCAAGGCGCTCTATGACGGCCATGCGGTGGCCGCTGTCGCCGCCGTCGACGCCCGCACGGCCCGGCAGGCGCTGAAGCTGATCGAGGTCGACTACGAGATCCTGCCGCATGTCACCGATGTCGACGAGGCGATGCAGCACCACGCCCCGCTGATCAACGACACGATCTTCACCGAGGGGCTGGAGGAAAAGCCGGTAAAACCCTCCAACGTCACCAAGCGCAGCCAGTTCGGCCATGGCGACGTCCACCAGGGCTTTGGCCACGCCGACTTCATCGTCGAGCGCTCCTTCAAGACCGAGCAGACGCACCAGGGCTATATCGAGCCGCATGCCTGCGTGGCGAGCGTCTCTTCCGACGGCACCGCTGACCTGTGGGTCTGCACGCAGGGCCATTTCGTCTACCGCCAGCACTGCGCCCAGCTGCTCGGCATGGAAGCCTCGAAACTGCGCGTCACCTCCTCCGAGATCGGCGGCGGCTTCGGCGGCAAGACCCATGTCTGGGCCGAGCCGGTGGCGCTTGCCTTGTCACGCAAGGCCGGACGGCCGGTGAAGCTGGTGATGACCCGCGACGAGGTGTTCCGCGCCTCGGGTCCGACCAGCGCCACCTCGATCGACGTCAAGATCGGCGCCCGCAAGGACGGCACCATCACCGCGGCGGAAGCGACGCTGCGCTATTCCTGCGGCCCCTATGCCGGCGCCTGGGCCGAGATCGGCGCCATGACGGCGTTCGCCTGCTACAAGCTCGATAACGTCAAGACGGTCGGCTACGAAGTGCTGGTCAACCGGCCGAAGACCGCGGCCTATCGCGCGCCGTCGGCGCCGATGGCGGCCTTCGCGGTGGAAAGTGCGGTCGACGAGCTCGCCAAGGAGCTCGGCATGGATCCGGTCGACTTCCGCATCAAGAACGCCGCGCAGGAAGGCACGCGCTCGTCCTACGGTCCGGTCTACGGACCGATCGGCATCGGCCCGACGCTGGAAGCGGTGAAGAACCATCCGCACATGAAGGCGCCGCTGAAGAAGAACCAGGGCAGGGGCATGGCCTGCGGCTTCTGGTTCAATTTCGGCGGACAGACCTGCGTGGACCTCAACATCGGCATGGACGGCTCGGTGTCGCTCGCCGTCGGCACGGTGGACGTGGGCGGCTCGCGCGCCTCGCTGTCGCTGGTGGCGGCGGAAGAGCTCGGCATCGACTACACCCAGCTCAAGGCGATCGTCGCCGATACGTCCTCCCTCGGTTATAACGACATGACCGACGGCAGCCGCGGCACCTTCTCCTCCTCCATGGCGACGATCTCGGCCGCCCGCAACGCTATTCTGATCCTGCGTGAGCGCGCAGCGCAGATGTGGGATATCCCGGTCGACGACGTGATCTGGGAAAAGGGCCATGCCATCGCCAAGGGCGAGAAGTACGGCAACCTCGCGGCGCTCTCGCTGAAGGAGATCGCGGCGCAGTCCGGCAAGACCGGCGGGCCGATCGCCGGCCACAGCGAGCTCGTCGCCGACGGCGCCGGCGTTTCCTTCGCCACCCATATATGCGACATCGAGGTCGACCCGGAGACCGGCTCGACCAGGGTGATCCGCTACACGGTGGTGCAGGATGCCGGCAAGGCGGTGCACCCGACCTATGTCGAGGGCCAGTACCAGGGCGGTGCGGCGCAAGGCATCGGCTGGGCGCTCAACGAGGAGTATATTTACGGCAAGGACGGAAGGCTGCAGAACGCCGGCTTCCTTGACTACCGCATCCCGGTCTGCTCCGACCTGCCGATGATCGACACGCAGATCCTGGAAATCCCCAACCCCAACCACCCCTATGGCGTGCGCGGCGTCGGCGAAACCTCGATCGTGCCGCCGCTGGCGGCGATCGCCAACGCGGTGTCGAACGCGGCGGGCGTGCGCATGACGCATATTCCAATGTCGCCGCCGCGCATCCTGGCGGCGATCGAGGCAGAACGGGGCTAGGGCGGAGTTTCGGGCCAGTGGTCGAAGTCACCCTCTGGGGCGCGCTCGGCCAGCTCGCCGGCGGCAAGAGCAAGGTCGAGGTCGAAGCCAAGGACATCAGGGAACTGTTCAGGAAACTGGCTGAACAGTATCCCGGGTTCGAGCCGTGGATCGATCGTGGGATTGCCGTGGCGATCGATGGGGTGATTTATCGGGATACTTGGGGGAAGGAATTGCCGCCGGGGGCGGAGATTTTTTTGTTGCCGCGGTTGGCTGGGGGGTGAGGGGGGCAGGCGGATCGCGCCGTCATTGATGATCCTGGCTACTGGAGATGACGGGCGCCGTTTCTTGAGAGCTCGCCCGCTGATGTGCAGTGGGTAATTTGTCTAAAGGCTAGATCTAGGGTGAAGAATCTTCGCCTCGAACTGGTCGGTGAACTGGTCTATTACTGCAGTCCCGAAAAAGTATTCGCTGTTGTACCACCGGCGATGTTTTGACACGCCGTCCAGCGCAAACCTATACGCCAGTTGGCGCTCTATGTTCGAAAAGCCGGCAGAGACCATCTCGATTGTAGGCATCCAATCGTAGAGGTAGCGACATTCGTCCAGGATCGTCATGTCCATAAACATGGGCGTATCTTTTGCTTGGTAGCGCCATCGCCGGGTCATTTCGACATTGACATGATAGGGTACTGCGATCTGCCGGAACAACAGCTCTACAATCTGGTGCCCTAGCACAAGGTCGCAGAATTGATAGTAGTCTTGAAAGTTGTGTTCATTGACCACCTTGGCGAGGGGAGCAGTCAGAAAGGCATCGGCATCCATGTGGGCTAGCATTGAAAAGGTTATTTCGCAGGTGTTCCGGATTAGCCCATCCTTTTGCCCGTCCGTCCGAAGTTGTGACAGGAAGAGATCAGCGAAGGATGCGAAATCCGCATCGAGGTTCACCAATTGGGGGTAGTTCTCGTCCTTGGCATTTGTCTTCTTATCCAAAGCGGCAAATGCCCAGAGAACTGGGTACTGGCCGGCGTCCACGACAATGTCGCCACCGCCGCCTTCTTCCGTATCCACGAAGTGAAACGCTGACTCCACGAGCGCGTTGCTTTCTGCCTCCGGCATCTTCCTGAAAAAGTTGGCGTAAATTCTGCTATTTTTGGGGAAGCGGTTATAGGGCGATATGAAACTGGCCTGATCCATCAGCACGCGTGTAACAAACTGGCCGTAGTAATCTTCAAGATCGGCAGACACGATAGCTAGCCAATCGTCGAAATCATGTCCCTGTGCAATTGGACCCTCAGGGGTGGTGCCGGCATCTCCTTCAAGAAATTCCTTGGGGTAGAGATAGCAGGCCACCAATTTTGCCAACAGGGCGCGACCAACGGCGTCACCAGCCTCCGTGGGTAGAGCGACGTTCGTGATCAGCGCCCCAGGCGAATTTAAAGCATGACGAGCCAGTACCCTCGATATCACTAGCAAAGTCTTTTGCTTTTTGTTGCGGCTGGGCAGAGGCCCGCAAAAATCCAGGTAGATGATGTCGAAGCGCATCGGCGAGGCCTCGAGAAACGTATCGATGCCGCCATTTATGATCTTGATGAAAGGGAATTCCGATGCGAGTGCCGAGGCCACTGCCTTGTCGTGAACGTCGGCATCGGATTCAAAGGCCCAAATATTTTCTGGAAGAATGCCAGCGGCGCAGAACACACGAAGATCATTTTCAGGGTTAGGGCCGCACAGGTAGGCCACTTTGAGATTCCTCGCGTCTCTCGCCTGAGTAACGGAGTCGTAGAATGCCTCCCAACGGTCGATCGTCTCGTCACTCAGCTGTGCGGCTGCACTAGCGTCATAGTCACCGCGTGAGACAAGCAAGTCTCGCACTTCGCGAACATAACTTCGGCGACATAATGTGGCGTCAGTACGGTCTTTGGTGAGTGCCGCTATTGCACTGCCGATCACCTGTTGACGAGCCAGTACCTTTTGGGGCTCCGCGTATTCAGCTGTCATACGAAATGACCAGCAGACAATGGGATTTGAAACACGGATTTTCTCCTAGTGCCGCAACCAAGAAGAGGGTCGCTGTCCTCAGATTCGGCATTTCTCGCGACAAATGGCTGGTCTGTATACTAGTGAATGAACGCTTGGTCTTCATCGATTATTATTCGTCAGAATGACTCACGAGGACAACGCGTAGCGACGTTCACGCCTCTGGAAAGCATCCGTTCCGCCTTCGAGGATTCGGCAAGTCTTCTGCCGTATGCCAGAGCCGTCTGCATTGCTGTTCTCAAGAGAGCTGGCCGCATAGCTGATGCGAGGTAGCCCGTTCTCGCCGACAACGGCTGTGGCCACCACAACCTGATCCGAATCGCCGTTCACGACGAGGTTCGGATTGTGCGTAATCAGTATGATCTGACGTCGCTTCTTCGCTGAACGGAAGTAGGTGGTGAGCAGCTCGAAGATTGACTCGTTGTCAAGATTCTCATCGGGTTGGTCTACAATCAGGGGCCTAGTATCCCGCTCGTCCAATCCTAGGTAGAGGATCAACAGCACGATGCCTTTTGTACCGGGAGATAGCTTCTCCATATCAGTTCCGCGATACTTCAGACCGTAATTCAGGCTCACATGCTGAACATCGTAAAGCCAGTTGAGCAGGTCACTGAGGGTCACACCCGTTCTTAGGTAAGCACCAGGCAACAATTGTTGCGACCGAAATGCTTGCATGAAGCTCTCGTGCGCTTCACGAATCTTGCTCGGATCCCCGGAGGCCCAAGCCGGGACAAGGACCTGACGAGCCTTCCTTGCTAACTCAGTCATGGTGCCGTACGGTAAGGTCCGGCGCTGATCCATAAGCTGGCCACCGCGTTCCAGCCATCTTGCCAAATCTACCTCCCACCTAATGGAAAACTTCAAGTCCTGCTCGTGCTCACGATCCGCAAGTTTTTGGTGAACAGGCTTGTAGAGATTTTCGAGAGTCTTTTGCTCTTCTGCGAGATTGCTGAAGTAAGATACGTAGCTATCCAGGCGACGGGTTCGAGATGCGGCTACGTCCGACTGCAGGCTATCTCGCTGCGCAATCTCAGCTTCGAGCCTTGCCATCTCCACAGCGATTGCAGCGAGACGAGTCTGAATAGCCTTGACCCGCTCGTGGCGAGCCTTGTCAGCCGATTCGAGTCTGGAAAGCCGTTCAATCTCAGCGCTCACGTACCGCACTGTATTTGATGCCGGATTAGCTTCCGCTCCATCCAATGCTGAAACCTGTGACGCCAATTGGGCATCGCGCGCCTTGAGCTTACTCTCGTACCGATCATCAAATTTGGGAATGAAGAGCTCATGGTCTGCTTCAGTAATAGAGGCGGCGTCCAGTAACGGCACGATCTCCAGGCGATATCGCTGAATGTCGCGAGCCATACCTTGGACACGCCCGCGCACGTCCACAATCTTCTGCCGCCGCTGCTTGAGAGCGCCAATCTTGTTTTGAAGGTCGCTGAGCAAAGTCCGGGCTTGTTGAAGATTCTTTTGTGTTTGCGCCTCCCCAGCGGTAGTGGGCTGCGGCATCTGCTTCATTAGTCCAACGGCTTCCACCTTCAGTTTGTCGCAGGCCTGAATCTTTTCCGGAATCTTGTTCAAAGCGGCGCGTTGGACGATCTCGTCGCGGATTAACCTGCCAATGTCCTCGCGTAGCCGATCGCCCTGAGCAGTTGTCGTTTCCGTACGGGCGTCACGAAGTTCCTGAAAGGTCGACGCGTTAAGTGTATCTGTCGGGTCAAGCGCGTTGAAGATGACGGCCTCGATTTCACGCACGAGGTCGTCACCCAAGGTATCGTCCGCGCACAACTTCTCTACAAAGCGTTGTGACAGGAACCTGACACGCCCGTTGGAGGGCACAGTGTCGGAGAGTACGACCGTTGTTTCATCTCCGTCGGCCCACTTCAGCGCGATGGACATTCCTGCCAGGTACTGACCGGCGCGACTGATGAAGCTTCCGTCTGTCGGCTCCCAGCTTCCTGCCCCGAAGGCGATCAGTTCGGCAAGCGCGGATTTTCCGGAGCCTTTCTGGCCGATGATCGATACAAGGCCACTGTTCAGCGGGATCGAATTTTTGTCGAACCAACCGCCGGCGCTAGAGAGGGTCACCGTATCGATGACGCGGGCTTGATCATGATAGATTGGTGGCGTCGGACCAATATAGACGCGTTCGCTAGGTTCAAGCAGGATTTGCCGCAACCCATCAAAGTTTGGATCGGCTTTGATCCAGCAGAATCGGTCGTCCTCAGGTTTGAACAGGTCGCTTAGCTTGTGGGCGTCTGAGCCATGGACGCACGGCTTTGGTCCCCCCAGCTTCTGCATAAACTCCACATCTTGCGGACTACCGGTTGATCCGAGCCAAAACTTTGCTTCCTTCGGGCGCCCGGAGAAGATCACGTGACTCAATCGCGTAATCTCCTCACGCATTGCGGCCCACCCACCGTCCAACAGGAAGCCGGAGAGACCATCCTTGTTGCCGGAGACCGCAACCAGCGAATTGGCAACCAGCCACGGTTCACCATTGAACCATTCGCGAAAGCTGCTGAAGTCAATTTTGAATTGCTCGACGCCCTTGGACAGCGCTTCCTTATTCGACGAGATTGTCTCGTCGATTGCTCGTCCGAGCGCCATCAACTGATCCGGCGTACACGAGTAGCGCTGTTTGTTATACTGCCAATGAAGTCGGGCGAGTGCGTTATTGATGTGCTGCTCGTGGGCGGGATCCTCCGGTGACACCAAAAGATGGATATTGACCGCGGTGTCTTTGTCGGTCGGCGGAGCAAGTCGGAACTCGATGTTCGGCAAAAGGTAGTCAACGTTATTCAGGCGACCAGCTTGCTTGTATGCGAGCATCTTTGAGTAATTCGTGAGCAGAAGATAATCCGTCAATCCAATGACGCTGACCTCTGTCTGGCTCTCAATCGCAGTGACGTACTCATCCCAGCTGCCGTACTGGTCGTTCACTGCCGTATCTGGCGTGTGAGCATGTAAATCCCAGCGTCGCCAAAGCGAACCGCGTTCAAGCATAATTGCCCCCAAATTTCGAGTAGTATGACTGCTCAAATACTTTCCGTGAAGCACAATCTAATCGGGCGGCGTACGTGGTCTGGATGCAGCAGGACGGTTTCGGGCGCTTTCCGACGCGTCCTTTTGCATCGTATGATTGGCACCCAAAATTATGAGTTTAGTGCTGCCAGTTTGTCTTCTCGCAGTTGAAGGTTTGACTAGTGATTTCCGCTAGAGAAGCAGAATGGCGGGCCACCCAGACTCGAACGTGGGCACGCTACCAAGCGTTCGTATTTGATGCAGTCACGAGATCCTACGGCACGGACTATGGCTGCCTTCAAGGTGCGACGAAGCTTAGCGCTACAAACGAGATGTGGTGCATTGTCGCTGGTCAGCTATGGGCCTGAAGCAATCGGGCGGTTTCGGCGTTCGCATGGGAACCGAAGTTAGGGTCTACACATGTCCCGTCTGCAGCGCTGCAGTTACGTTCGCTTTCCACCTCACAGCAGAAACGTCTGCCTCTCCCTTAGCGTCGCCGATAGGCGCGATCCCTTCTTCGATCTCGTCTCTGACCGCGAGCATCGCATCCCCGGCACCCCTTCCAGCATCGAGCGCAGCAGTTCCGCCTGGCCAACCAGCACCGCGTCCTTCTCCGCCAGCGTGCCGGCTTCCAGGCGGTAGCGCTGGGCCATGCGGTCGTTTTCAGGCACCGGCTGGTGGCGGATCAGGCCTTCGAGCGCGCCGGCCTCGCGGCCCGCTCGAGTGTCTGGGCGTTCGCGACCATTCCGTTTCCGCCGAAGCCAGCCGTCGAATTGTTGAAGCTTTATCGTCGCCCATAGGTTATCCCCTAACCAACACCATTCGACACGGAGTTACGACCCATTGAGCGTAGCCTTTGCCAAGGAAGAAAGTGCGGAGGCGGCATCGGAAACCGTCCTGCCGGCTCGGCCTATCTCCGATCGGATCAACCTCGTCACAGAGGCGGGCCTCAAGATGCTGCATGATGAATTGGCTCGCGCCCGGCAGGCGCTCGAGGCCGCAAGCGTGCTGGAAGATGTCAACGAGAGGCGGCGACAGTCGGCGGTTCCGGTTCGCGACGTCACCTATTATGCCGAGCGCGTCCGTACGGCTCAGCTTGTGCCTGTGCCGACGTCCAATGACGTGATCGCCTTCGGGCACACCGTTACCTTCGCGCGTGATGATGGCCGCACCCAGACCTTCCGCATCGTCGGCGAGGATGAGGCCAACCCGGCGCAAGCGTCCATCTCGCATGGTTCGCCGGTGGCGATCGCGCTGATTGGCAAGAGCGTTGGCGATGTTGTCCAGCTGGGGCCGCGCGAACTCGAGATCCTGTCCATTTCCTAGCGGACCACCCCCGCAGCCTGCGCCCGCATATACGCCAGCGCCGCAACCGCCAGATCGCCCACGGCCATCCCCCGGAACACAAACGCCGTGGCCTCACCTGCGCTCTGCCGCCCCGCAAAGTCACCGCAGACCAGGCCCGTCAGGTCGCCGGCGACCAGTGCTGCGTCGACCATGGGTTTGGGCATTTTCTTTTCCTGCTCCAGGTCGTCGACGACGATGCGGTCGAAGCGGCGCATGGTTTCGGGCAGCCAGGGCAGTGCGAGGTCGGTGATCGCGGTGAAGCTTCCCGGTTTCAGCCAGTTGGCGTCGAGGAACGGTTCGGGTTCAGGCACCAGGGTCACCGTCGTCACCACCATGTCGGCGCCGTCCACCGCTTCCCTTGCCGTGTCGCAGGGGATTGCTTCCAGGCCGCGCGAGCGCGCCATTTCGCACAGCGCGTCGCGATTGCTTTTGCCGCGACCGAAGGCGCGGATTTCGCGCAGGGGAAAGAGGTCGGCGAAGGCTTCCAAATGGCCGCGCGCTTGCACCCCGCAGCCGATGAAGGCGACGGATGATGAATCGGCCCGGGCCATGCGCCTTGCGGCGACGGCGCTCAGGCCCGCCGTGCGCTTGGCCGTCACCCAATTGCCGTCGACCAGGGCCAGCGGCAGGCCGGTCTCGGCGTCGAGCAGGCTGATCAGCGAATTGATCGTGGCCAGTCCGCGCGCGGCGTTGCGCGGGTTCACCACCAGCGACTTGGTGGCCAGCACGGATGGCACGGAGGCGACGCCGAGCGTGGCCATGAAGTAGCGGTCGTCGCCCGGCCACACGGCGGCCTTGGGCGCGCACCAGACTTCGCCGCGCCTCTGGCCGATGATCTGGCGTTCGATCTCGTCGACCACATCGGGCGTGGAGATCGCCAGGCGGTCGAGAACCGCCGACGACAGATAGGGCAGCGTTTCGGCGGCCGGGGACTGGTTGTTCATCTTGTCATGTTCCCTAGAGCATGATGCCGAAAAGTGTGAAGCGGTTTTCGGACGACATCATGCTCTATCTGTTTGATTTTAGAGACGGATTCAGATTTCAGGTCGATTCGACCTGAAATCATCCGGCTCTAGGAGATCGTCAGATTACACGATGCGCGCGCGGCCGAAAGCCTGCGCCGCGAGCGGCGTGTGCAAGGTCAGGCCGCGCTGCCGCTCTGACGCCTTGCGGCGGGGTCGAAGAGCGCTTCCGCCGCCAGCATCCGGCTGGAATGGGCCGCTTCATAGGCAAGCGCCTCGGGCGCGGGGAGGGCGGGCGAGAACAGGAAGCCTTGCGCGACCAGGCAGTCGAGCGAGCGCAGGATCAGGCGGTCGGCTTCCGTCTCGACCCCCTCGGCCATCACCTCTATGCCCAGCGTGCGGCCGAGATCGATGACCGTCCTGACCAGCGCCTGGTCCTCCACGGACTTGGCCAGGTCGCGCACGAAATGCTTGTCGATCTTGATCTTGCGGATGCGGCTGTCCTTCAGCGCGACCAGGGTCGAAAAGCCGGTGCCGAAATCGTCGAGCACGATCGATATGCCTGCGTCGGCGAGGCGGCCGATCTTCTCGTCGACCCGGTCGCGGTCTACCGGCGCTTCCTCGGTGATCTCGATCTCCAGCATCGCCGCGGGCAGGTTCCTGGCCTTCAGCATGTCCAGGATCATGTCGTCGACATTGCCCGCCTCGAGCTCGCGCGGCGACAGGTTCATCGCGACCCGGACATCGCCGCGGCCGCTCCCCGCCAGTGCCTCGATCATGGCGCAGCAATTGCCGAACACCGTTTCCGTCAGCAGCGGCAGCAGGCCGGTCTCGCGTGCCGCGGTGACGATCTCGGGCGGCGAGATCGCCCCATGGAGCGGGTGCTGCCAGCGCAGCAGCGCCTCGAAGCCGACCACCGCGCTGGTATCCAGACGCACCAGCGGCTGGAACCATGAGCAGAGCGCGCCGGCCTCGATGGCGCCGCGCAGGTCGCGCTCGATGCAGTGCTTGCGCTCCAGCGCCTGGTCGAGCCCGGCATCGAAGATGCAGTATTCGTTCCTGCCCTTGCGCTTGGCCGCATAGAGCGCGAAATCGGCCCGCAGCAGCATTTCCGTCAATCGTGGATTGTCCGAAACGTAGATGCCGACCGAGGCGCCGACGCACACCGAATTCAACGCCGGATCCGGTTGCGCGATCGCCGCGATGAGTGCGCCGGCGAGCGCCCCGGCCGCATGCGCGGATCGCGCGGCGGAAAACAGCAGCACGAACTCGTCGCCGCCGATGCGCGCGATCGTGGCGCCCTGCGGCGCATGGTCTTCGATCCTGCGCGCGACCTTGACCAGCAGGTCGTCGCCGATGTTGTGGCCATAGGTGTCGTTGACGGATTTGAAGCCGTCGAGGTCGATCAGCATGGTCACGAACGGGCCGTCGGAAGGCCCGAGCTGTCGGATTGCCTGCTCGAGCCCGTACCGGTTGAGCAGATTCGTCAGCGGATCGCGCCTGGAATTGCGGTCCATCTCGGCGGCGAATTCCCGCGCCTCGTATTTGAGGCGGCTCGTCTCGCGGAAGCTGGCCTGCCCGATCAGCGCGCTCCTGACCATTCCGCCGAGGAACAGCACGATGGTGAAGGCCAGGACGTAGTTCTCGATACCGCCCCTGGCCAGCACGCATCCGGCGGCGACCAGAAGCGGCAGCGTCATGAAATTGATCGCCGCCGGCGTGTACGAGGCCGAGTAGGTGACGGAACCGGCCGACAGGCCCGCGAGCACGATCAGATAGAGCGGCGCCTGCGCGGTGGTGTATCCGTCCGCCAGCACGGCCAGGAAAGACCAGGCAATGCCGGACGCCAGCGCCAATGCGCCGTAAAGGGAAAGCCGGGCGCTGACCGGCCTCGGGCCGCTCCCGGAAATGTCGGGCTGGGCGGCGGCAAGCGCCAGGCGCGCGCTGTTGATGATGCTGACCGCGGCGAACCACAGCACCACGGCAAGGCCGCCATGCGAAAGCATCTGCACGGCCAGGATCAGCGCCGACAGCACCGTGGCGATCGGCATGGAAATGAAGACCCCTTTCCGCAGATCAGCGAACTGATCGCGGAGGATCCCCGTTGCCACGGCTTCGCTCTGCCCCCGGGGAGAGGGGCCAGCAAACAAGCGCTCGAAATGCCCTGCCATGGCATCGTGGTTAGGGCAGTGGAATGAAAATCGTGTTAAGGATTTCAGCGGTTTACGGCGTATCTCTCAAATAAAGGCAGGCAGCGGGCCGTGGCGGAGCATCGCAGGAAGCGTCCATGACCTCGTGTCCTGCGTGCCCCGGTTTCGAGACAAAAGCCGGAGAAATTTGGCTTCGGCGCAGGTTTGACTGGCGCGCGGATGCCGAGCATCTATACTGGCAGGACCAAGCGAGTGGGGGGTCGCCATGAGCAAAGAGTTCAGTGTCGCCGACGCCTATGGCACGGGCCGCGCCGTCTTCATGGGACTTGAGCTGCTCGTCGCGCCCGGTGCGCTCGTGCCTCGGCCCGAGACGGAGTTGCTCGGCGCGACGGCGCTTGGTGTCTTGCATCAGATGAACCTGCCGGCACCGCGCATCATCGACATGTGCTGCGGCGCCGGCAACCTGGCCTGTGCCATCGCCCACCGCGTGCCAGCCGCACGCGTCTGGGCGAGCGACCTCACCGATGGATGCGTCGAGGCGACACGACGCAACGCCGCCCATCACGGCATGGCCGACCGCGTCTCGGTGCATCAGGGCGATCTGTTCGGCGCCCTCTCGGGCCAGGAACTTGACGGGACGATCGACGTGATCGTCTGCAATCCGCCCTACATTTCGGAAAAGCGGCTCGAGGGCGACCGCGCGCATCTGGTCGAGCTCGAACCGCGTGAAGCGTTCGCGGCCGGCCCTTACGGCCTCAGCATCCATATGCGGGTGGTGAAGGACGCGCCGCGATATTTACGGCCCGGCGGCGTCCTGCTCTTCGAGGTCGGCCTTGGCCAGGACCGGCAGGTGATGGCCCTGCTGGAGCGCAGCAAGGCATATGAGAACATCCGCGCCGTCTCCAATGAAGCCGGCGAGGGGCGGGTGGTGCTGGGGCAAGCCAAAGCGCAGGCGTGAGCCGTGCGGAACGCCCGAGCAATTCCAGAAAAACTCAGTAGCGGTCTGTCGCTCGAAATTGCGTGAAAACAAGGGGATAGAGCGCTTCGCGTTGAAACGGATTCATGCAATGCGCTTCAAGCCCTTGTTTTCATGCATGCCGTTTTCCCAAACCGGGGTCGCTTCCGGGCGACATGCGTCAAGGCCTACGCCGGCAATCAGTTCATCTTGCGCAGGATGTATTGCTCGATGCCCTGAATGGAATCGAGGTTTTCAGGCAAGAGCTCGCTGTCTTCGACGATGATGCCGAAGGTTTCCTCGATGAAGCCGATGATCTCGAGTACCCCCGTCGAGTCGACGATGCCCTGATCGAGCAGGGACGTGTCGTTCACCAATGCCTTCGCGTCGCTCACGTAGAAATTGGAAACCAGGAAACTGCGAATTTGCTCGCTGTATATTCCGTTGCGTTCCTTGGTAGTCAACATGACTTTGCCCTCCGTTGCGGCCTTATAAATCCAGTAACTTCGTCCCCCAAAGCGCCTCGCGTTGAAACGGATTCATGCGACGCTCTTTCCAGGTCCTTGTTTTCATTGCATGTCGTTCTCCCGAGACCGGGGTCACTTTCGAATGGCATGCGGTAGCCCGCCTCATGACAGGGCGGTCTTCTTGAGTTTGCCGGTGTCCGTCATCGGCAGGCTGGCCACGACGACGATGGACTTCGGGACCATGAAGTTCTCCAGTCGCTTCTGGCACTCCATCTGCAACTGCTTTTCGCCGATGGTTTTTCCGTTCTCCATCACGACAAATGCCTTCACCGCCTGCCCCAGAAGTTCGTCCGGAACACCGATGACGGCCGCTTCCCGCACCCCTGGAATATCCATGAGCACGTTCTCGACCTCCTTCGGCGCCACCTTCTCGCCGCGCGATTTGATGATCTCGTCGCCACGGCCGACGAAGTAGAGGTAACCCTCCGCGTCCATCCGGCAGTAGTCGCCGGTGTACAAGACCTGCTCGCCCGGCAGCGGGCCGGGCTTGAGCTTCCTGGCCGTGGCCTCGGGCTTGCCCCAATATCCCTTCATCACCGTTGCGCCGCGAATGACGAGCTGGCCGACGACGCCGGGGCCGACCCGCCTGTCATGTTCGTCGACAATCCACATTTCCGTGTTCGGGATCGCGATCCCGACGCTCAACGGCTTTCGCTCGAGGTCCTCCGGCGGCAGATAGGTGCAACGCTTGCATTCGGTGAGGCCGTACATCGAATAGATGCGTGCGCTCGAAAACAGATCCTGAAGCATGAGAATATGCTTGAGCGGCAAGGCGGCCGCTGTGTTGGTGACGTAGCGAATGCGTGAGAAATCCTGGTCCTTGAGGGACTTGAGCTCGGAGAGCGCCGCAAAGATGGTCGGCACGCCGGGAAAGCCCGTAACCCCCTCTTGCTTGATCAGTTCAAGGACCCGCGCCGGGAAGGCGAACGAGCGTTCGAGCACCAGCCGGGCGCCGGTGCGGAACGCCATGATCATCTGGTACAGGCCGTAGTCGAAAGCCAGGGGCAGGACGTTGAGGATCACCTCGTCTTTGCCAAGCTCGAGATACGAGGCGATGGACGTGCAGGCGGTCATCATGTTTCTGTGCGTCAGCATCACGCCCTTGGGTTCGCCCGTCGAACCGGAGGTGTAGATGATGGCGGCGAGATCGACATCGATGCAGCGTCGCGCCGGCGGTGCGGAGCCGTCGTTGGCGACCGCGGCGTCCCAGCGCACGGCATGCGGCAATCGGGAGAGCTCGGCGTCGTCGATCGACCCGGAAACGATCATGCGCAGAAGTGACGGGCAGCCGCGCGCCGGCTCGCGGAAGATCGCGAGCAGATGCCCGTCCGTGATCAGCGCCGTCGGCTTGCAGTCGTTGAGCAGGTAATCGAGCTTGTCGCTCTTGGTGAGCGGGTTGACGATGCACACCACCGCATTCGCCTTGAGCACCGCCCAGAAGCTCACCACCGTCTCGACGGTGTTGTCGGCGAAGATCATCACGCGGTCGCCGCGCACGACCCCTGACGCGGCCAGATCCCGGGCGATCGCATTGGCGCGCGTTTCAAGCTCGCCATAGGTGACACGCTGCTTGTTGCACACCAGCGCAACCTTGCCGCCGAGCCGGCGGGCGGAGTGGGCGAGGTAGTCGTGCAGCAGGGGTACGGCATCATGCAACATGCAAGCGTTCTTCCCGATGTTCGCGGTCGACGTCGACGCTGAGCGCATATTCGCGAGTTGCACTGGGACAGCTCGCGACAAATTGCCGATGAAGGAGTTGGGTCGACAGCACGCCGACCAGCGCCATGTTGTCGGCATTGGACAGATCGCCGTCGCCGGTCCTGGCCTGGCATTTGCCGAGCAGGCGGGTGACGGCCTTCGGATCGAAGATATTGGCCTCGCGCAGCGCCGTCTCCGAAAGCGCTTCGCGAACGTATTCCGGCGCGTCGGCGGCGACGAAGCAAAGCGCGTTGGGCGCGCGGAACGGCTGCTTCTTGCGGGTCACGATCTCGGAGGGCACGATCGGTTCGGCCACGCGTTTGAGCACGTGCTTCTCGTCGAGGACGCGCAGCTTGTAGGCGGCCGGAAGCGAATTCGCCAGCTTCACAAGCTCATCGTCCAGGAAGGGGAAACGCCCCTCGACGGAGTGGGCCATCAGCATCCTGTCGCCTTGCGAGGAGAGCAGATAGCCAGACATCAGCGTCTGGACCTCGAGATACTGGTCCTGCGCAAGGGGGCTCCAGCGCGGGAACTCCGCGGGCAGGCGGGCGAGCAACTCGGACACGGCGTCGCGGCGCTCGGTTTCAGCGCGCATGTCGGTGGAAAACAAGCGCTTGATGGCGCTGGTGGTATGCCAGCGTGTGTCATGGGCAAAGCCCGGCGCATCATAGGCCTGGATGTTGCGCCCGAAGAACTGGCGCGCCATCGCCTGCTGTTGCACCGGCGAGCGGGTGAGGTAGGGGTAAAGGCGTTCCAGGAGCCGCGAGCGCCGTGTCGATGCCGGCTGGCGGCCCCAGAACCGGCGGACCTTGGCTTCTCGGAACAGGTCGTAGCCGGCGAACATCTCGTCAGCCCCTTCGCCGGTCAGCACGACCTTGATGCCACGCTCGCGCACCAGCCGCGAGAGCAGGAACAGCGGCGCCGGGGCGGTCCGCAGTATCGGGCGCTCGGTGTGGTGGATCACCTCCGGAAAGATGGCGGCGATATCGCCGCGCGAAACCACCACCTCATGGTGCTCGCTGCCGGTCGCCTCGGCAACCAGGCGCTGGAAGCGGGTCTCGTCATATTCGGCGTCGGCGAAACGCAAGGAGAAGGTCTGGAAGCGTTCGCCGGCGAAGCGCCTTCCCAGCGCGGCCACGAGCGAACTGTCCAGTCCTCCGGAGAGATAGCACCCGACAGGTACGTCGGCGCGCACCATCCTGAGCGCCGTCGCGGCCTCAAGCGCGTCACGCACGCGGTCCACCGCGTCATCGCACGACCCGGTGAACTCGCCCTGCCGCGATCCGGAAATCTCGGGGTAGGAGGGCTGCCAAAAGGCCCGCTCGCGAACGGTACCATCCTGGTAGGTGCGGACATGCCCCGGCTCGAGCTCATTGATTCCCTGGAATACCCCTTGCGGCGGAACGACCGTCCAGAGCGTGAAAGTCTGATCGATGCCGGCGGGATCAAAGGCGCGAGGTATGGTTCGATCGGCCGCGAAAATGGCCTTCACCTCGCTGGCGAAATAGAGGCGGCCCGCGTGCTCGCAGAAATGCAGGGGGCAAATGCCGAACCGGTCGCGCGACAATACGAGACGACCCGCCATCGAGTCCCAGATGGCGATGGCCCATTGGCCGTTCATCCGCTCGAAGGCTGCTTCGCCCCACGCACGATAGGCGTGGAGCGCGACCTCGGTGTCGCTGCGGGTGCGAAAGCGGTGGCCGAGCGCAATCAGCTTTTCCCGCAGCTCGACGTAGTTGAAGATCTCGCCGTTGAACACGATCCAGGTCGTATCGCCCGTGTCCGCGAGCGGCTGCTGGCCATTGGAATGATCGACGACGGAAAGCCGCGCATGCGCCAGCCCCGCGCGTCTGTCCCGGTAAAGGCCGTGCTCGTCGGGGCCGCGATGCGCCAGCGCGCCCACCATCCGCATCAGCGCCTCACGCGAGGGAGAAGCCGCCGCGGCGTTCAGCGCCACTATTCCAGCGATGCCGCACATCCCCGGTCAATCCTCGTCAATTCCGGCGGACAGCAAGGGCCGCGCGTGAAGATAGTGGGCGGCCCGCCGTTTCGCGTCGATGTCCTTGAAGACTTTCTGAAGCTGGGGCTCGGTGAGGCCTGCCGCCGCCGCGACCTCATCGCCGGCGATCCCGTGGTTCAGACCATAGAGGCATAGATCCATCAGGTGATAGGGCAGCGCGAAATAGAATTCCTCCTGGCTTTGCGCCATGGAGAATGTGTCGGTGGTGGGTGGCCGCCGCTGGATTTCCTCGTCCACCCCGAGATAGTCCGCGAGTTGGTAAACCTGGGTCTTGTAAAGGTGGACGATCGGCATCACGTCGGCGGTTCCGTCACCCTGCTTGACGAAAAAGCCCTGGTCGTACTCAAGCCGGTTTGGCGTCCCGGCAACCGCGTATTTGAGGCGGTCGGCGTGGTAGTATTCCGTCATCTTGCGCAGGCGCTGCTTGTAGTTGGTCGCGGCGACGATCTGCAGGTAGGCGGCAGGCGACAGGCGCACCGTGTCGACCTTGCCCTCTGGATCCTGGACAGTGAGCCGGGTGATGTTGAGGCCG
This sequence comes from Mesorhizobium sp. GW821-FHT04C10, assembly GCF_059420305.1. Lineage (NCBI taxonomy): Bacteria > Pseudomonadati > Pseudomonadota > Alphaproteobacteria > Hyphomicrobiales > Phyllobacteriaceae > Mesorhizobium > Mesorhizobium sp. GW821-FHT04C10. Next base: position 3,055,369 of record NZ_JBWKTL010000001.1, read on the forward strand.
TTGCTCTCCAGCACCGATGCGAGCACCAGCTTGCATTTCCAGCCGTCTCCATAGTCGGGAACGACGGTCTGGATCGCCTCGATCTGCCGGCGGTAGGCGCCGGTGGCCTCCAGCGCCGGTGCTATGTCTTCCACGACGTTTTCAATGCCAAGCTGTGCCGCGACACGGCGGCCAAGTCTCAGCGAGTCGCCGGAGGAATCCCGCTCCGGCATGAACAGTCCCAGGACCCTGTCCTTGCCGAACGCGCGCGTGCACAAGGACGCGACGACGGAACTGTCGATGCCGCCGGAAAGGCCGACAACCACGCCGCGCCGATGGAGCGTGCCAAGGACCTGCGCGCGCAAGGTGTCAACGATGCGCTCGACCTCCGCGGGAGCATCGAGCAGCAGCACGTCCTTGCTGAAGTGTGAGATCACGTCGATGACAAATCCTCCCTTTTGCGAGACTCTGCCGCGGAGTAGGTCTGCACAACGGCCCTCTCGATGAGGGGACGGTTGGTGGCAAGATGAGGCTCGACGACAAGGTCGATGTGGTTGCCGTCGATCGCAACCACGTCTAGCCGTGCCAGGGCGCTATCCCAGCCCAAGGCCTGAGGCATTCCCTCCCGGCGGCATCGAAACAAGGTGCCGCCGATGGGCAGGGCCGGTTTCGGTGCGTCCAGCCACTGGAAGAAAGACCGCGCCCGCAAGACCTCCTGCAGTTCCAGTTTGGTTCTGAAGCTCGTCGGGTTGAACTCTCCCTTGGCAGAGCGGTCGAGAAACCTGGCAAGATACGCCTCGCAGCCCATTGCAACGGTGATCTTCGCAAGCGCCCGGCAAGCCATTCGGTGGGCGGATATGCGATTTGTCCGAATGCGATGGAATGTGCGGGCCAGTGTCTTCCAAGGGTCGCTCGGCTCGTTCAGAAGGCTCGTGTCGAGGATGCCCAGAAACCTGACCGGTCGACCGGCGGCCAGAAGCCGTGCGGCAACCTCGAACGCTACCGCGCCGCCAAGCGAATGGCCGAGAAGTCGCACTGGGCCGGCAGGCTGGGCGCGGTCTATCTGCTCGAGCGCGGCGGCAGCCATGGCGGAGAGGGAGTTATGTCCATCCAATATCGCGGCGAGGCCAGGATACCTGATGGGGTTGACCCGGGCGACTTTGCCCATGGCGGCCGCGAAGGCGGCCAGGCTCGGACCATAGCCGACGGATCCTGGAAACAGGAAAAGAACCGGAGGGTGATGCTTCTTCTCGCGCCGTGCGCCTGCCTGTGTGGACGCGACCGCCTCAACCATCTCGTTGAAGCTCATTCCGACGGTGAAGGCCTCAAGGCCTATTTCTTGCCCGATGGCGCTCTCGATCGCCATGACGCAATGCAGCAGCTGCAGCGAATCTCCCCCCGCGTCATCCCAGTTGCCCGCGGCAACGCCGGTGTTGAGAACCTGCATCCACGCGTGCTGCACGATTTGCCTGGCATTCAGTTCGCCTCCGGCGGGCGGCGGTCGGGCGGTGGGCGTTTGGGCGGCTGGCGCCGTCTTTCTGTCCGAACGATCCATTTGGGTGAGGCTTGCCAGGTCGACCTTCCCCCCCGGCAGGCGCGGGATTGCCGTGATGGTGTGCAGCCGCGAGGGACGCAGTGGCGCCGGCAATGTCGTTCTGACGAGCTGGCGAAGCTCCTCCGCGAATGCCGCCCCGGCCAAGCGCTTGGGAACCGCGAACGCGATGAGTTCTTTCTCCGGCGTCACGATCGCCACCGCATCCGCTACCGAAGGCGCGCCACGCAGGACCCGTTCGAGCTCGGCGGGTTCGACGCGTCGACCATTGATCTTGATCTGGCGCCCCTTGCGGCCGACGACCCACAACAGCCCATCATCGTCCAGCCGAACGAGGTCGCCCGTCGCAAAAATCCGAACATCGGGATCGTCCGGGTCCGGCCGCGCGGGAACGACGACGCCGTTCTCCCAGTAACCAAGCAGCACATAGGGGCTCCTGATCAGAAGCTCTCCACTCTCGCCTGTCCCGACACTGTGCTCCGCTTCGTCGACAATGGCGAATGCCATCCCGGGAAGCAGCTTGCCAACGGGGACCGACGTGTCTTGCTCCGGCCAGTCCGCCGGCAGGAACCATTGCGAACCGGTGGTCTCGGTCGACGAGTAGCCGATCTGGATCAGGCACTGGTCCGTAACGGCCTTGCGTAGCAACGCGATGTCGGCCCACGACACCTTTTCCCCGCCGATCCGGGCCACTCTGAGTGAGTGGAAAGCGTCGGCCGGGGCCTCGGTCAGGAGCGCCCGAAGCAGAGCCGGCACCAGATAGGCGACCGTTACGCCTTCGGCCTGCAACCGGGCGCGCACCGCGCGCAGGCCGACCGCCTCCACCTCGAGAAGATGCAACGCGGCGCCTGTCAGCAGCGCGGCAAGAATCTCCCGGCAACCGGCAATCGTGGCCGGCCCGGTCAGCGGCAGGAAAACGTCATCCGCGTTTATATGGCACGCGTCGACATATTGCCGGACCCGCCAGAGCAGGCTGCGTTGGCTGTTGACGATCCCCTTGGGACGTCCGGTGCTACCTGAGGTGTAAAGCACCATTGCAGGGGCATCGACGGAAACGGAAGCGGGCGGTGGTTGTTGTGATGCTGTTTGACCGTCCGGCGCGACGCCGGCGGCAATATCGATCCACAGCACGTCCTGTGCCAAATCGACGGGGCGACCATTTCCAGCGCCTATGATGGCGCCGAGCCGCGCGGCATTCACAATCTCAATGATCCGAGAGCCCGGATCTCTCATGTTGAGCGGGACCGAAGGTCGTCCGGCCGCCATGCTCGCCAGCATCGCCACCGGGTACCAGACCGAGTTGGCCTGAAGGATTCCGACCGCCAGTCCTTCGGGGACGACGGCAGCGACACGGTGGGACAGTGTCTCGACAGCCCGGAAAAGCTCGGAGTAAGTCAGGCGGTCGGCGCCGTCGCTGATCGCTAGCTTGTCCGGATATTGCCTTGCGACGTTTGCAAGGTGATCGAAGATGGGAATGTCCGCAAAATCGGCGCCCATCTGCTGATAGTGGCGCCAGACAGGCCCACCCTCGTCAAGAGCATACTCGGGCACGTTTGACCATCCACGGGGCGTCGTTGGCCGACAATCCGCCTGTAGATCTTGATCCACCGCTTCCGATTGCAAATACGCTGGAGACATTCAGAGCCCCACCAAGCTGAATTGTCGACCATCGCTCGCCACCGGAATCTTTTCATCAATCATTCGGATGATGCCTCGATCTTGACCGGACAGCTTTTCTCCGATCCGCCGTTGCCGGAACTACTCTATTCCTCTCCGCAATGGCCGGGCCTGCCCCAAGGCCCCGCGACCGCGAGACGCTTGCCCAGGACCAATGCCGCATGCCTCCGGCGGCAGGAACCCGTGACCCTTCCCAACGGTCCATGGGGCTGACAGTCATTCAAATGAATGTTGGTGTGGTTTGTAATCTGGCTAAGCTTTGAGTTGCAGGTGAGTGACTGCCTGCTCGGAGACGCTGGGCATTTCGGCATGATCATCGAGTTGTTTGGGCCGCCTGGTGCAGGCAAGACCACACTTCTTCGCGGCCTCTGCCAGGGGATGGCGAAGCAAGGCATCAACGTCAAGACAGTGAACGGCTATCGCCTGATTGAATACGGGTCGGCCCAGGAGGACGGCCCGGAGGTACGCCATGGCATTGGCCGTATTGGCAAAAAGATCGCCACCTCCGCTCCTGTCTTGCTATCGACCTTGCCAAAGGACGGGGTAGCGGCGCGGCTTCTGGCGTCAATTCCTCTGCGGAGCCGCACATGGTCATGGCGCATGAAGGTCGACATCGCCCTGCTATGCGAGTCCTGGCGCAAAGCGCAGGAATCCGAGGGTTACTTCATCTTCGAAGAAGGCCTGATCCAGGCTTTGTGTGCGCTGGTTCTGCTGGCGCGAACTCCAAGCATCGACGCGGTTCGTGACAGCCTGGCGTTCCTGCCGCGACCGGATGTCCTTATCCAACTCGATGCGCCGCAGGAAACCTTGCGCCGCCGACTTATGGACCGCCATGCGGGGCAACCGCTCATCGAGGTCCTCCTGTTCGAACTCGGCGTGGACAGGGGGTTGAAGCAAGCCAATATCTCGAGGGAGGTAGGCGAATGCCTGCGCCAGGACGGATGGCCCTTGATACAGGTCAACGGTGCCGACCTTCACGATTTCGACAGGATCATCGCGCGAATTCTCGGAGAGCATGTCAATGAGACCGCCGTGGCGTGACCAAGGCGATGAAAGCTAAGCTGCTGGAATAGCAGCATTTCATGCTCGCCCAGGATTTGAATAGTTGTGTGGTCGAGCCCCGGGAGCGATCCGGCAGGGCTGTATCTCGTACCAATTTACCGGCTGTCGACAGTCTTCGCGCATGGCCGCACGGACTCCCGACCGGGCTGCTCCGGCTGCTCGGGCACCTCAGCGCCCATTCGGGTCGACACATGTCTTGTCGGTCGTCAGCCCGAGCGCCCAACCTCACGACAACAACGTTTGCCTCGCGCAATGCCGCGATGGCGGCGGCGAGTCCGTTCTTGATCTCGCGTCTGCCGGCAGGGACCGCATCGGCCGTGGCGCCTTCGACGATCGATCGCGGCGGGTCTGCCTGGCCGACGAGAACCTCGGGCGGTCGGGTGACCTTGCTTAAAACCTGGTTCTTGGGCTGAATGCCTGGACATTCGCCACGTCGCCGAAACAAGTGAAACAGGGTCCGCCTCCGCGCTTCGGTCTGCCGGGCGCGACAATCATCGAAGGAGAGCATTGTGATGAACGAAGCCAGTCCAAGGCCTCTCGCGGAAATCGCCAGCTATCACGCTCACATCTACTATGACGGGCAAACCGAGCGGCAACATGCCGAATGGCTGCGTCTTCGCATCGGCGAGCGTTTCCGCGTACGCCTGGGCAATTGGCACGACGGGAAAGTCGGCCCGCATGACCAGGCCATGTACCAGGTCTCCTTCGCCAACGAGATTTTCGGCGCGCTCGTTCCCTGGCTGATGCTGAACCATGGCGGCTTAAGCATCCTCATCCACCCGAATACGGAGAACCCCAAGCGCGACCATCTCGTCGATCCGGTCTGGATCGGCCGGCCGCTGGGGGTGCATGGCGACGTGCTTCCGGACGACCATGAGGCGGAAGAGCCGCTGGAGCCGAACACCGAGCCGTCGCTGCCGGCGTAGACCGGCGTCGGTTCCACGCTGCTTCGCAGGGCATTGCGTGATGTCGTTGGGTGCGCTTCTATCCCTGCCGCGCCATGGGGGTCATCATTTGTCTGCCAGGAACCTAACGTCTACCGGTCACGAAGCGAGCGAGGCCGGTTGGCTCGATCTTCATTTCGAATCGTCGCGGCCCGAATACGAGGCGGCCTTGCTCGACGCCGGTATCCGCTCGGGCTGGAGCGTACTCGACGCCGGATGCGGCAGCGGCGGCTTCCTGCCGCTCATCGCCAGAGCGGTCGGCCCATCCGGCTTCATCGCCGCGCTTGACCTCGCGCCTGAAAACATCGGCCGGGTCGAGGCGCTCGCGGGCACGCTGCCCGAGCCGCCGGAAATTGCCACGCGTGTGGGCAGCATCCTGTCGCTGCCATTCGCCGACGCATCGTTCGATTGCGTCTGGTCCGGCAATGTCATGCAGTATCTGACGCCGGTCGAGTTCGAGCTTGCCGTCGCCGAGGCCAGGCGCGTGCTGAAGCCCGGCGGCATCTTCGCCGTCAAGGATTTCGATTCGACTATCCTGCAGATCCTGCCCATGGACCGGGCCCTGCTGGCGCGTTTCATGGCCGCCAGGCTGCAAGGGTTTCGCGATCGGGGCGTGCTCGGCACCGATTGCGGTTCGACGCTTCCGGCGCGTCTGCGGCAGGCGGGCGTGGAGGTCGTCAGTCGCAAGGGCTGGCTGGTCGAGCGCTGGGCGCCCGCGCCTCGCTTCACGCGCGACTATGTTCGCGACCTGCTGGCCTATTTTGCCAGCGTCGCGCCGGGCTACGCTCTGCCTGACGCCGACCAGGCCTATTGGCGGGAGCTGAAGCAGCAGCCGGATCGCCTGCTCGACGATCCCGACTTCTGCTACCGCGAGTTCTTCGTCATGGCGGTATGCCGGATTTAGCGCGTTTCACCGTTTCATGGAAACGGCGAACCGCTCTAACTCTTTGTTTTGACGCAATTCCGGACGGAAAACCGCTCACGCTTTTCCTGGAATTGCTCTAGTGAAGCTGCTCAAGTCGCCGGTGCACCCGCTTTATCTCGGCGGGTAGGGCTAACCTCAGCCGGCGCGCTTCCAGCAGGCGATGAAATGGCCTGCTTCGACTTCCCGGGCGACAGGTTCGGCGGCATGGCAGCCGGCGTCAGCCAGGGGGCAGCGGCCGGCGAAGGCGCATCCGCCCGGGCCGGCCTCGATGGCGGCCTGCGCTTCGGCCATGGTCGCGGCCTCGCCATCGTTGGAGGACGCCGCCAGCAGCATCTGGGTGTAAGGATGGTTGGGCCCGGCAAAGATCTGGTCGGAGGAACCGGTCTCGACCAGGCGGCCGCGATAGAGCACGCCGATGCGGTCGGCCATGTAGCGCACGACCCGCAGATCATGGCTGATGAAGAGGTAGGCCGTGTCCTTCCGCTTCTGCAGGTCGTTGAGCAGGTTGAGCACTGTTGCCTGCACCGAGACGTCGAGGGCCGAGGTTGGCTCGTCCAGCACGACCAGCCTCGGCAGGCCGGCGAAGGCGCGCGCGATGGCCGTGCGCTGGCGCTGGCCGCCCGACAGCGTGCCGGGCTTTTGTTCCGCCGTGGTGGGGGCGAGACGCACCGAGGCCAGGAGGTCGCCGACGCGCTGTGGGACCGCGCGGCGAGGCAGGCCGGCCAGCCGCCGCAGCGGGCGGCCGAGGATGCGGCTGATGCGCTGGCGCGGGTTGAGCGTCCGGTCGGGCGACTGGAACACCATCTGCACATCGCGCCGCTCGCCTAGCTGGCGCCGTTCGACCAGCGGCGCCACGGTCTTGCCGAACAGTTCGACCGTGCCTGCCGTAGGCGGCTGCAGCCCGGTGACGATGCGGGCCAGGGTCGACTTGCCGGAACCGGACTCGCCGATCAGCCCAAAGGTCTCGCCGCTGGCGATGTCGAGGTCGATGCCGTGCAGCACCGGCTGGCCGCCAAAGGATTGTCTTATCCCGCGGCATGAGACGGCGATTTCGCGCCGCGGCGCGGGCAGGGCGCTTCCCGCACGCTCTCCGGCCGGCTCATCCGAAGCCACGTCCACGGGGCTTGCATCCTCGGCCAGCCTGCCGTCGCGCTTGGTGCGGTTGAGCGTGGGAATGGCGGCGACCAGTGCCCTTGTGTAGGCATGGCGCGGGTTGTCGAACACCTCGCCGGCGGCACCGGTCTCGACAATCGAGCCTGCCTGCATCACCGAGACCCGGTCGCAGGAGCGGCGGATCAGATTGATGTCGTGGCTGATCAGAAGGATGCTGGTCCTGTGCTCGCGGCGCAGATCGTCGAGGATGGCGATGATCTCGGACTGGACGCTGGCGTCGAGCGCCGTGGTCGGCTCGTCCATCACCAGCAGCGCCGGGTCGAGCGCAATCGCAATGGCGATGTTGGCGCGCTGCTGCATGCCTCCCGACAGTTCGTGCGGATAAAGCCGCAGCACGCGTTCGGGATTGGCGACGCGGACGCGGCCAAGCAGTTGGGCGGCGCGCCCAAGCGCATCGTCATGGTGCATCGGGCGATGGCGCAGGATCGTCTCGGTAATCTGCCCGCCAATGGTCATGCTCGGGTTCAGCGCCGAGCCCGGATGCTGGTAGACGGCGGCGATGCGGTCGCCGCGCAGCCGGCGCAGCTCGTTGGTCGAGAGGTCGCGGATTTCGCGATTTTCGAAGGCCAGTTGCGCGGCCTCGACCCGGGCGTGCTTGGGCAGGTAGCGCAGCACCGCCAGCGCCACCGAGCTTTTGCCGGAACCGGATTCGCCGACCAGCCCGAGCGCCTCGCCCTGGCCGATCTCGAGCGAAATGTCATCCACCGCGCGGTGGATGCGCCTGGTTCCGCTGTAGGAAACGGAGAGGTGCTCGACATTTAGGACCGAAGACGACGATGAAGAGGACATGCCCGAAACCACTTTCTGTCCGCGCGGCGATCAGGGGCAATCGCTTCCGCTTTCACAGGGAACAATCTCTATAAAATTACTCGAATTAAGCCTGAGCGCAATCTAACTTTCGAGGACAGGAAGATTTTCGGGGCACGGCCAAGGCCGCCGCACCGGCGTTTTTCCGCATCCGCAGGGAAGGGAACCTAGATGTCGCACATGATCCTCAGCGCGTTCTTCTTCAACCCGCAGGGCGACCATCGCATGGCATGGCGCCACCCCCGCGCGCCGGGGCGCGAAGTGCTCGATTTCGACTATTATCGCGAGCTGGTGCAGGCGGCCGAACGGGCGCGCATCGACACCATCTTCGTCGCCGACCACGTGTCGATCTGGGATTCGGTGAAGAGCGGCGTCGCCCACTATGCCAATGCGCGTCTCGAGCCGCTGACGCTGCTGTCGGCGCTGGCCGGCGTGACCAAGCATATCGGCCTGATCACCACGGCGTCGAGCTCCTACAGCGAACCCTATAATGTGGCGCGCCTGTTCGCCTCGCTCGACCATATCAGCAAGGGCAGGGCGTCCTGGAACGTCGTCACCTCGGCGATGGACGAGGAAGCGCGCAATTTCGGCCGTGACGGCAATATCGAGCACGCGTTCCGCTATGAGCGGGCCGGCGAGTTCCTCGATATCGTCAAGGCGCTGTGGGACAGCTGGGAGGACGAAGCGCTCCTCATCGACAAGGAGACGGGCTATTTCGCCGACCCCGACAAGGTTCATCCGATCGACCACAAGGGCAAGCACTTCAAGGTGCGCGGGCCGCTCAACGTGTCGCGGCCGCCGCAGGGTCATCCGCTGATCGTGCAGGCCGGCTCGTCCGAGGACGGCAAGAATTTCGCCACTGCCCAGGCCGATGTGCATTTCGCCATCTACAGCACCAGGGAAGACGGCATCAAGTACCGGCAGGACATCAACGAGCGGCTGGCGCGCCATGGCAGGCGGCCGGAAAGTTTCAAGATCCTGCCCGGCATCCTGCCGATCGTCGCCGCCTCGGAGGCTGAAGGCCGCGACAAGCAGGAGTATCTGCAGACACTGCTTCCCGACCAGGTCGGCATCGATCTTCTGTCGAGCTGGAGCGGCATCGACCTCTCGGCCTATCCGCCGGATGGCCCGCTGCCGCCGCTGCCGGACGAAAGCACCTTCAATGGCGGGCGCACCTCGCTCAACCGCGTCAAGCAATGGTCGAAGCAGAACCTCAGCCTGCGCGATATCGCCCGCAAGCTCGCCAACAGCGGCTCGGTGCCAACGGTCGCCGGCACGCCGAAGCAGATCGCCGACCAGCTCGAGGACTGGTTCGTCTCGGGAGCGGCCGACGGTTTCAACCTGATGTTCCCGCTGCTGCCCGAGGACTGGGTGAATTTCGCCGAGCAAGTGGTGCCGGAACTGCAGCGCCGCGGCCTGGTGCCGACCGAATACGCGCCAGGTACGTTGCGTGACCGCTTCGGGCTTGCGCGACCGGCCAACCGCTTCGCCGAGCAGCGCGCCAATGCGCGCGCCGTATCCTGAAGGGAAGAGCGATGACCGCCGCGCCGAACCTTCAGCCTCGCGAAGCCACCGCTCCGCGTCTCGTCAATGTCCTGCACAGCCCCAAGCGCATCCGCGTCAAATTCGGCGGCCGCACCATCGCCGACAGCCGCAATGTGCTGGTGCTGCGCTCCAACCATTTCCTGCCGATCTATTTCTTCCCGCCGTCCTCGGTCGATCCGTCGGTGCTGAAACCGTCGCTGCATCGCGAGCCGCACGCCGTCGGCGGCGAGACCGCCTATTGGGACATCGACAGCGGCGACAGGCGTGCCGCCAACGCGGCGTGGTCGTTCACAGCACCCCCGGATGAAAACCTGGCGCCGCTCGCCGGCCGCATCGCCTTCACCTGGAAGGCGGTCGACCAGTGGTTCGAGGAGGAAGAGGAAGTCTTCGTCCATGCCCGCGATCCCTATGCCCGCATCGACGTGCTGCACAGCTCCAGCCATGTCCAGGTCTGGTTCGACGGCGAGATCATCGCCGACAGCCAGCGCCCGGTGCTGCTGTTCGAAACTCATCTGCCGACGCGCTTCTACCTTCCCGCGGAGGATGTCCGGCTGGACCGGCTGACGGCGTCCGTTTCCACGACGCGATGTCCCTACAAGGGCATCGCCTCCTACTGGTCGGGTCTCTTGAAGGACGGTTCGGTTCGCCCCGACATTGCCTGGAGCTACCGCGACCCGATCGATGAAGTGCCCAAGATCAAGGGTCTGATCGCCTTCTATCCGCAAGCGGTCGACCGCATCCATCTCGACGGCCAGCCCGCCTGACGGCGGCTTTCCCACCCATTCATGCCCATCATCCAATTCAAGCCCGTCTTCTCATTCAAGAAAGAGAAAAAATGACGAAACGTTCCGACATCGATTTGCTGCGCAACCAGGCTGGACGTGACCACACGGGCGACATCTGGAATGTCGCGGTCGACGAATATGCGCAAGGCTTCCTCAAGCGCCGCGACCTCCTGAAATACGCAGCACTTCTCGGCCTCACCGGCTTTGCCGCCTCGCAGGGGCTGTTCACGCCAGGCGCGGCACGCGCGGCGGGAGCCGGTGGCGGCACGGTCCGCGTCGGTCTCGGCCAGCCGACCAAGGCGATCGATCCGGTCACGGTGACCGATCCGGCCAGCATCGGGGTGATCAGCCAGGTGGGTGAATATCTGATCCTCGACGATCCCAAGGATGGGCTGCAGCCGAAGCTCGCGCTCTCGTGGGAAGCCGACGAAACGGCCAAGCGCTGGACCTTCAAGCTCAGGCCCGGCGTGAAATTCCATGACGGCCGCACCGTCACCGCCAAGGATGTGGTGGCGAGCTTCGAGCGGCTGGTCGATCCGGCCAGCGGCTCGTCCGCCTTGTCGGCCTACAAGGGCATTCTCTCAAAGGGCGGTGCCAAGGTCGTCGACGATGAGACCGTGGCCTTCGATCTCGACCAGTCGAACAGCAACTTCCCGTTCTATGTCTCCTCCGACGTCTACAATGCCGTCATCCTGCCGGCCGACTATGCCGGCGATTTCGAGAAGAACTTCAACGCCACCGGCCCGTTCAAGCTGGACTCCTTCCGTCCCAAGCAAGGTGCCAGCTTCGTGCGCAACCCCGATTATTGGGGCGACAAGGCGCTGCCCGACCGGGTCGAGATCAAGTTCTTCGACGACGAGCAGGCGCAAGTGCTGGCGCTGCAGGCGGGCCAGCTCGACGTCATCCCCTCCACCACGCGGCTGGAACTGGCGATCGAGGGCAATCCCAATTTCAAGCTGCTTAGCGTGCAGGCAAGCTCGCATGACGAAGTGCATCTGCGGACCGACCAGGCGCCGTTCACCGACAAGCGCGTGCGCCGCGCGCTGGCGCTCACCATCGACCGCGAGGCAGTGGTCAAGGGCTTGCTGAAGGGCCGCGCCATCGTCGGCAACGACACCCCGTTCGCGCCGATCTTCCCCTCGGCCGATCCGTCCGTGCCGCAGCGCAAGCAGGACATCGAGGAGGCCAAGCGGCTGCTTGGCGAGGCCGGCGTGCCCAACGGCTTCGAGGTGACGCTGACCACCGAGCGCGCCTACGACATTCCCGACTATGCCGTGCTGATCCAGAACTTTGCCAAGAAGGCCGGCATCGACATCAAGCTCAACGTGCTGCCGCAGGATGCCTATTACGGCTCGGCGACGTTCGGCAGTTCGCCATGGCTGGACTCCAATCTCGGCATCACCGATTTCGGCCATCGCGGCACGCCTGACATCTTCCTCAACGCGACGCTGAAGAGTTCGGGCGCCTGGAACGCCGCGCATTTCAACAATCCGGACTATGATGCGCTGCTGGTCGACTACGGCAAGGCGCGCGACCTGCAGGCCCAGCGCGTGGCCGCCGGAAAGATCCAGACCTTGCTGCTCGACGAGACGCCGCTGATCATCGGCTATTTCTCGCAATACAGCCGCATCGTCTCCTCGAAGGTCGAGGGCGTGCGCTTCACCGCCATCTCGCACCTGCTGCTCGACAAGGTGTCGTTCGTTTGAACGGCATCGCCTCGATGGCGATCGTCCGGCCTCTGGCGGCACGCGCGGGCTCGCTGCTGTTGACGCTGTGGCTGGTCAGCGCGCTGGTCTTCCTCGCCGGGCAGGTGCTGCCCGGCGATGTCGGTCGCGTCATGCTCGGCCCGTTCGCCGATGCGCAGGCGGTCGCCGAACTCAACCGCAAGCTCGGCACCGACCAGCCTATCCTTGCGCAATACTGGCACTGGTTCAGCCGGGCGATTTCGGGCGATTTCGGCGACTCGCTGTCGATGCGCGCGCCGGTGGCGCCGTTCGTTCTTGAAAGCATCAAGAATTCGGCGGCACTGGCCGGTGTCGTGCTGCTGTTCCTGGTGCCGATCGGCATCGGTGCCGGCGTCGTCGCCGGCTTGAGAGCCGGCAGCCTTGTCGACCGTCTGATCGTGCTGACCGGCGTCTCGCTCTCGATCGTGCCCGATTTCGTGTCCGGCCTGCTGTTGCTGATGGTCTTCGGCCTGTGGCTGGCCTGGTTTCCGATCACCGGCGCTGCGCCCGATGGGGCCGGCTTCTGGACGTCCAGCTACTACCTCATCCTGCCGGCGCTGCCGCTGGTGCTGAACCTGATCGGCTATGTCGCGCGCATGACGCGGGCAGGGGTGATCGAGGCGCGCGCGGCGGACTATACGCGCACCGCGATCCTCAAGGGCCTGAGCCCCTCGCAAGTCTTGTTCAAGCATGTGCTGCGCAACGCGCTGGTGCCGACGGTGGCCGTCATCGCCACGCAGAGCGGCTTCCTGCTCGGCGGGCTGGTGGTGATCGAAGCGCTGTTCGGCATTCAGGGCCTCGGCAATCTGGTGCTGAGCGCCGCCAAGGCGCGCGACTTTCCGATGCTCGAGGCCGGCGTGCTGGTGATGGCTGCGATTTTCGTGTCGACGGCGGCGATCGGCGATCTCCTGCAGGCGCTGCTCGATCCGCGCCAGCGCCGCCGGAACGCGCCATGACCGATCTCGCGCAGTCTCCCGTGCGTAGCGACATAGAGCTCTCCTGGATCGGCCGGCTGCGCGGTCTTCTGCCCGATGTGGCGCCGTCGACCCTGATCGGATCGGCGGTGCTTCTGTTCTGGGTCGCCTGCGCGGTGTTCGGTTCGCAATTCGTGCCGTTCGACCCCTATGCCGAGGATTTCCTGTCGATGATGACACCGCCCGACGCGGTGCACTGGTTCGGCACCGACCAGCTCGGCCGCGACGTGCTTTCGCGCATCGTCGTCGGCTCGCGCGACATCCTCCTGGTGGCGCCGCTGGCGACACTGGCGGGCGTCACGGCGGGCAGCATCATCGGGCTGGTGCTCGGCACCCTCGGCGGCCTGGTCGATGCCGTCGGCGCGCGGCTGCTCGACGCCGTCATGTCGCTGCCCTTCATCGTGCTGGTGACGATGGCGCTGGTGGCGATCGGCCCGTCCAACCTCACCGTCATCCTGGTGATCGGCCTTGCCTATGCGCCGCTGGTGGCGCGCACGGTGCGCACCGCCGCGCGCGAGCAGCGCGAGCGCGACTATGTCAGCGCCGCGCGGCTCGCCGGCGAAGGACGGCTGGCCATCATGTTCCTGGAGATCCTGCCCAATGTGCGGGAAACCATCCTGATCGAGCTCATCACCCGGCTCGGCTACGCCTTCTTCTCGATCGCGACGCTGAGCTTCCTCGGCCTCGGCATCCAGCCGCCATCGGCCGACTGGGGGCTGGCGATCGCCGATGGCTACGGCTTCCTGACCGGCGGCAAATGGTGGGTGGTGGTGTTCAATTCAGCCGCCATCATCTCGCTGGTGATGGCCACCAACCTCATCGCGCAAGGCATCGGCGCTTTCGAGAACGGCGACAAGTGAGCCGTAGTGCCTAGTCAAGCAGGCCCTGGATGGTGGCTGCAACCGCCGCGGCCGCATAGGGCTTGGGTAGAAAGACGCCGCCGCTTGGCATCGCGTCCCGCGCCGGCTGTTGCTTGCCCGAGGTGACGATGATCTTGACCGGGGGCCAGCGGTCGCGCACGGCGGCGGACAGGCGCAGCCCGTCCATGGAGCCGGGCATATCGATGTCGGTGAACAGGATGCCGATGTCCCGATGGGCCTCCAGCAGGCTGATCGCCTGGTCCGCATTGCTGGCTTCGAGCACGTCGTACCCTGCCTCGCGCAGTTCGTCGGCGATGGCGAACAGCAGAAAAGCTTCGTCTTCGACGACGAGGACGGTGGCGGGGGTCTGAATGGTCATGGCATGCCCTATGTAGTCAGTATGGTGCTGTCGGCAACTGGGGTGCCGGTGCGTTCAACACGCATTCAACGCCGTCGGGGTGGTAGTCGATCCGCACGGTTCCGCCGAAGTCGGTGCCGAAGACCCGCTCGATCAGGAAGCGGCCGAAGCCGCGCCGGCTGGGCGGCGTTACCGGCGGACCGCCGCTCTCGCGCCAGCGCCAGATCAGCCTGATGTCGCTGGGCTTGTCCTGCGATGGCTGCAGCGACCATTCGATCGCCACCTTGCCGTCCGGTGTCGACAGCGCGCCATATTTCAGCGCGTTGGTGGCGAGTTCGTTGACGGCGAGCGCCAGCGTCAGCGCCATCTTGGGATTGATCGGCAGCGCCGGGCCGGAAATCGACATCTGTTCGAGCGGGAAGGTGGCGACGGTGTTGTCGACCACCTCGCGGATCGAGGCGCTGGTCCAGCGGGTCTTGTTCAGGATGTCATGGGCGTTGGCCAGCGCGCGCAGACGCTCGTTGAAGGTGGCGCTTGCCGTGGCGATGTCGGTGTTGCGCAGCGTCTGCGAGGCGATGGCCGCGACCATCGCCAGGATGTTCTTGATGCGATGTTCGAGCTCATGGGTCAGCAGCTCCTGCCGCGCCTGTGCCTCGCGCCGGTCGGTGACGTCCTGCATGACGCCGAACATCTTGACCGGCTTGCCGGTCTCGTCGTGGACGAAATCGATGTGGCGCGACAGCCAGCGCAATTCGCCGGTGTCGGGCCGCCGGATGCGGTACTCCACCGCCGGCACGGCGGTGCCCTTCTCACGCGTTTCCGGGTTGGAGCGGACGTCCTTGTCGGCGGGAATGACGATGTTTTCCAGCACGGAGATGTGCACGCTGTCGCGCGGCGAAAGCCCCCAGAGACCCCAGAAACCCTCGGAGCCGACCACGGTTCCGCTGGCGATGTCGAGTTCGAGGGCCGCGATGCCGGCTGCGTTCTGCGACAACTGCAAGCGACGCTCGCTCTGCAGCAGGGCCTGGGCCGCCAGCTTCTGGTCGTCGATATCGGTGTTGGTGCCGATCCAGCGCAGGATGGCGCCGTCGGTATCACGTATCGGAACTGCGCGCGCGATGAACCAGCGATAGATGCCGTCATGGCGACGCAGCCGGAACTCGGTCTCGTAGAATGTGCCGGCGGCCGCTGTCTGTTGCCACTTTTCCGAGGCCGCGACGATGTCGTCGGGGTGCACGATATCGGCCCAGCCATTACCGTCAAGCTCGCCCGGTTTGGCACCGGAATAATCGTAGACACGCGGGTTGAACCAGTCGAGCAGTCCCTCCGGCGTGGCTGTCCAGACGTGGTTGGGCATTGCCTCGGCGAAGGTGCGGAACTGCGTCTCGCTCTGGCGCAGCGCCTGTTCGGCAATCAGCCGTTCGGTGACGTCGACACCTTGCACGAAGATGCCGAACACCTCGCCCGCGGGGTTGCGCACGGGCTGGTAGACAAGGTCGATGAAGCGGTCTTCGATCGCCGCGCCCGGGGTGCGCTGCAACTCCGCCTTCAAGGCGTAACCAATGAATGCCTCACCGCTGGTGAAAACCTGGTCGAGCAGTTCGAAGAAGCCCTGGCCCTCTATCTCCGGCAAGGCCTGGCGGATCGGCAGGCCGATAATGTCGCGGTGGCCGACAAGCTGCATATAGGCGGCGTTGGTCAGCTCGACGACATGCTGCGGACCGGACAGCATGGCCATGAAGCCCGGCGCCTGTTCGAACATCTGGCGCTGGCGGTCGCGCTCGCCGGCGCGCCAGCGCTCGGCGGCGACCTTGGCGGTCGTCTCGATGACGATGGCGATGACGCCGGCCGGTTCGCCGCTTTCGTCGAGCACAGGCGAATAGTCGAGATCGAGCCAGACCTGCTCGGGCTTGCCGGTGCGGTTCAGCGTCAGCACCTGTTCGCGATAGGCAAGCGTGCCGCCTTTGCCCAGGCACACCTTCATGATGTTGTCGTTGAAGTCGGCCACCTCGGGCCAGCCTTCCCGCACTTTCGAGCCGAGCAATTGCGGATGGCGGCCGCCGGCGAATTCCGAGTAGCCGTCATTGTAGATCATGACGCCGTCCTCGCCCCACAGCATGACGATCGGCACCCTGGAGCGCAGGATCAGCGAGATCGCTGTCTTCAGGCTCTGCGGCCAGCCCCCGATCGGTCCGATCGACGTCGAGGCCCAGTCGAAGGCGGCGATCAGGCGGCCAAGCTCTCCGCCGCCCGACAGGAAAGCGAGGTGGGGATTGCCTACGGTCGCTGTGCTGGTTTGCGGCATGGAGTCCTGGATCGGTCGGCGTTGCTCGAGGGTCGATTGGTGCTGGCTAACGTGTCAGATTCCGTGGATCGTTCGCTTCGTGTCGGCCCGCACGACATCGCGGCGCGGGCGCGACCGTGGCCATGAAAGATAGCATCTGGCGAGATGTGAACAGGCATTTCCTCCCCGATCGCCACAACCCCGGGACAAGCCATTCGGTTCCCGGTGCCTGTCGATTTTCCTTCGACAGGGTTGTCGGATCGAGGAGGGAAAGCCGGCTATTTGATCTAATTTCTTTGCAGGCCGTTAATTCGGCCATGCTGTTAATAAGTGCATTCTAATGCATGTCCACCGAAACCGCGTGGCGGTTTCGGGATAACGACATGCGCGAAACTGATTGGTTTGGCGCGGGGTACGCAATGACCAAGAATCTCGGCAATGCACGCTATGTGCCGCCCAAGGACACAAAAGCGTCCTTCTTCAGCAAGGCCGCGCCGGCGCTGTTCCCGCTCGTCGTGGCGGCGCTAGGCTACATGATCGGGCGGCAGTTCTTCGGCATATAGGTTCCGGCTCCTCGGCCGAGGTGTATCAGGCGCTGATTTCGGCTGCCGTCTCCTCGGCGTTGGCGTCAGCCCGCTTGACGCGTTCGCTGGCCAGAAGCACGACCGGGCAGGCGACCGCGGCCAGTACCGCTGTCGCTGTGTCGCCGAAGAACAGCTCCTCGCCCGGCCGTTGGGTGACACCCATCACCACCATGGCGGCCCCTTTGGCCACTTCCCTGGCGATCGATCTGTCCGCCGTGGCCCGGGTGCGGATCGCGGTGTCGACGGCGACGCCGTAGCGGTCCGCGAGATCGGCGACATCCTTGAGCACGGCTTCCTCCCGGCGGTGCGAAACAGAGCCGGGCCGGTTGCCCTGCCTGGCTTGCGAGACATAGAGCACCTTGACGCGGGCCCGGTGCGGCCGCGCCAGCGCCAGCGCGAAATCGGCGGCGCGGCGCGCGACCTCGGTGCCGTTGACGGGGACCAGTATCGTCGTTCCGGCGCGCAGTACGGGCATCTTTCCATTGGCTTTGGCGCCGTTCAGCACGAGGCAGAGCGGGCCGTCGAAGCCACTGCTGATGTCCTTCAGCGCGCCGCTGAAGGTACCCTTGTCGCTCAGAGTGTTCTCCAGCCCCACCAGCAGAAGCCCATAGCCCTTGCGAGCTTCCGCCGCGATTGTCTCGGCGCTGGCTTCAAGCTCGGTGCGGGCTGTGAGATGGACCTTGTCGACAGGCGTGTCCTCGGCCTTGCTAACGGCCTTCGCACTCCTGGCGGCACCCTTCTTGACTTCCCTGGACGCGCGCTCCGGACCTTTGTCGCTGACCTGCCGGGCGAGCTTGCCATCCTGGAGATGAAGCAGTGTGGTCGGCATGCCGCTGCCGCCGCCGACCAGGCCTGCGAGGTAAGCCGTGAACTTGCCGGCCGGGCTGTCGTCGACCAGCAGCAGCAGGCGCTCCAGCCTGGAGACGAAGCCGCGCTCGTCGAGCAGTTCGCGCTCGACGCGCTGCTTCTCGGCATCGTTGACGGGCAGGCGGCCGAGCGCCCAGCGCAGCATGGGCGGCATGGCGAGCGTGGTGATGACGGCCATGGTGACGATCATTGTGAACAGATTGTGGGACAGGATATTCATCGACAGGCCGATGCTTGCGACGATCACCTCGGTCGAGCCGCGCGCGTTCATGGCGCTGCCGACGGCGGTGGCTTCCTTCATAGACATGCGGGCCAGCCGGCCGCCGAGGAAGGCGCCGCCGAACTTGCCGACGCTGGCGATCGCCACGAGCGCAAGCGTCAGCAACGCCAGCGTCGGGTCGGTAAGCACTGTGAGGTCGGCTGAGAGGCCGGCCATGCCGAAGAACACGGGCATGAACAGAGCCGTGATGACGCCGCGCAGCTGGCTCTCGATGTGATCGGACAGGATCGGCGATTCCCCGACCAATATGCCGGCGACGAAGGCGCCGAGCACGGTATGGACGCCGATCAGGTTGGTGATCAGCGCCATCACGCCCATGATGATCAGGATGACCGTGATGACGGCGTATTCGCTGCGGAAATAATCATTGCTCCAGCGGATCAGCGTGAACACCAGGCGGCGGCCGATGGTGAAGGAAAACACCATGAACAGCGCCACCTCGGCCACCGTGGTGGCGAGCGGCAGTACCTGCAAGCTGCCATTGGTGGCTATGCCGAAGGTGACGGCGACGATCAGCCAGCCGATCGTGTCCTCGATAATGGCCGAGGAGATGATGACCTGGCCGAGATTGCGCCGCATGAAGTTCATCTCGCGCACCACCATGGCGACGATCTTGACCGAGGAGATCGACAGCGCCGTGCCGATGAACAGCCCGGCGACGACGCGCTGCGTCGGGTCCGGCAAGAGCGAGTCCGGCAGGAACTGCGCCAGCGTGAAGCCGAAGGCGAAGGGTACGACGACGCCCGTGATCGAGATCGAGAAGCAGGCGGCGCCCACCCGGCGCACCAGGCGCAGGTCCGTCTCCATGCCGGTCAGCAGCAGAAGGAGAAGGATGCCGAGCTGGGAGACGGCATCGATCATGCTCTTTTGCGCCGGGTCGTTGGAGAAGATCAGGTGCTGGGCGTCGGGCCATATCCAGCCGAACAGCGATGGCCCGAGCAGGATGCCGCCGATCAACTGCCCCATGATCGCCGGCTGGCCATAGCGCTGGAAGATTTCGCCCAGCCCCCGGCCGACCAGCAGGAGAAGAACGATCTCGGCGACGAACACTCCTTCGGCCGAGCCGCCCATGCCCGACGCATGTCCGGCCGGTTGCGCGGCCAACGCCTGGCTTGCCGGCGCCAGGACGACAAGGGCCGGCAGAAGGGCGGCCACGATGCCGTGTGACCTTGTAGCCGGTTGACGGTTCATGGATCCCTCAAGATGCGCTGCGGCGGGCTGACCCTCACAACGCGCGACCGGTGTTTGCGTTGCAGCCGCGTGGCCTCAGCCATCGAACTCAGACATGGACATCGCCGAACGAGAGTTCGCCGTCGTCGCCCGCCGCGAAAAGCACGATGGCGAGCAGTCCCACATAGAACGCGGCCACGATCGCGACGATGGCGACGCCTGGAATGGGACCGAGGGCGGCGCTGTCGACCGCCTCGCGCAGCGAGCCGACAAAGCCGGTCCTGACGCCGACGGTTTGAAGGCTGGGTGTCGATATTTTCAGCACCCAGGCCAGCAGCAGGATGAGGAACAGGTAGATGTAATTCCGGCGCAGGCGGCGCGCCAGGGCGGCACGCTGCGACAACAGGAACTTCGGCGCACGCAGACCCTCCCCGACAATGAGCAGCCAATCCGAGGCGAAGTCGGGCTGCGGAGAGAATATCTGCGCGAAATAGTGGCGTTCGAACTGGCGCACGCGTGCCCGGTAGAAGTCGAAGAACCGGTAACGGCGCGCCTCGATCCACAACAGCAGCAGGATCAGCAGCATGGCAAACAGCAGCACGCCATGATGGGCGCTCGCCGTCGACAGCGACACCGACAGCATGGCCGCCACGACGGTGATCGCCCAGTTCGTCGTCCTGTCCAGACGATCGCGCCATCCGGCCATGCGCGCGATCTCGGCACGGTGGAAATGCGACAGCGTGTTCACGCGCTCCGTCGATGAAAGGGCGGGGCCAGCAGGCTTTGCCGACGCGTCGTTCATGGCATCCTCCGGCAAGGACTAAAACAGTTTGCCGGCAATATCGTTCCCGGTTTCCGCGGACGGCGCGCCGATCGCCGATTCCCGATCGGCGCGACAAGGGAGCGATTCTGTCCCGGCGACAGCGCCGTGACGGCAATCGTGAGCCGGCGGACGCCCCGATGTCCTGAATTGCCCGCATCTGTCCCTAACTGCCGGTATCGACGATCGGCGCACGCCTCTAGCGTTTCGGAGGGCCACCGGCCGGTGTGCCCGAGGGGATGTGCGCGGGCCGAAGGCCGGTCCGCAGGCGATGGGGCAGGGGCGGAATGGACAATCAACCGATGGCAGGCCGTCGACCGATGGCAGGCCGGCGTGCCTCGCTTGCGCTGGGGCTGGCGGCGCTCCTGTTGTCCAGTTCGTCCCTGGCGCTGGGCGCGTCGCTGACCTGGAACGGATCAAGCTCGGGCAACTGGTTCACATCAGGCAACTGGACGCCGTCCTCGCTGCCGACCGCCAGCGACCAGCTCACCATCAACAGCGCCGGCGTCAACACGGCGACCATCAGCTCCGCCGGAGCGGCCGCCCAGACCGTCACTATCGGCAGCTCGGCCGGCTCGAACGGCGCGCTCGTCGTCACCGGTGCCGGCGCATTATCGGTGGGCGGCAACTACCTCGTCGTCGGTGACTTCGGCACCGGCACGCTGACCGTGTCGGGCGGCGGCAAGATCACCAGCTCCGGCGGTGTCGTTGCCAACAATCCGTCCTCCTCGGGCACGGTCACCATCACCGGCGCCGGTTCGCAATGGACGAACAATTTCCTGTCGATCTCGGCCGATGCCGGCGCTATTGGCCGCGTCCGGGTCGAGGCCGGCGGCAAGCTTTTGTCCACCGGCAATGTCATGATCGGCGAAAGTTCCGCGCTCGCCGACGGCCAGCTGATCGTCACCGGCAGCGGTTCCGATTTCACCATGAACAATGCCGGCGTCGCCCAGTTCATCGTCGGTGTCACCGGCAAGGGCGATTTCCAGCTGCTGGACAACGCCACCGCCACCACCAAGCTTAGCTATGTCGGCGGCAATGCGGGCTCAGTCGGCACCGCCACCGTTTCCGGCGGCGCGACATGGGCCACGGGCAATCTGTTTGTCGGTTCGGTCGGCACCGGTACGCTGACCGTCTCCGGTGGCGGCAAGCTGACAACCACGCACAGCCTGGCCACCAACACCGTCGCCATCACCAACGGCAAGGCGACAGTCACCGGCGCCGGTTCGCAATGGACCATCACCGGCGTCTACAACAATGTGCCGCTGGCGATCGGCTCCACCAGCCAGACGGCGGAACTCAATGTGCTTGCCGGCGGCACGGTGCTGATCGATTCCACCGCGTCCAACTCCATCAGCGGCGACACCAGGCTTGGCTATACGGCCAACAGCAAGGCCGCACTGACCATCGATGGCGCCGGTTCCAGCTTCACCACGCCCTACCGGCTCTATATCGGCAACGGCAACAATTCGACCGTTGCGGTGACGGTGTCGGGCGGTGGCAAGCTGAACACCGGCTATACCAATCTGGCCAGCGCCGCCGACGCCACGACGACCACCGCCGACACCGTCACGGTGACGGGCGCCGGTTCGGTCTGGACCATCAGCAACACGCTCGGGGCCGCATCGAATGAACTGCAAGGCCTGACCATTGGTGGCGCCGGCAAGGGCGTGCTGACCATCGCCGATGGCGGCACCGTCAAGGTCAACACCACGGACGCCACGGTCGGTATCGGCGCGCTGGCCGGGTCCTCGGGCACGCTCAACATTGGCGCGGCTGCCGCCAGCGCGGCCGTGGCGCCGGGCACGCTGGAAGCGGCAAGGGTCATCTTCTCCAGCAGCGCGTCAGCGCCACAGGCGATCAACTTCAACCACACGTCCGGCAATTACGAATTCGCGCCGCAGATCACCGGCAACGGGCCGGGCGCGGTCAACATCATCGCCGGCACCACCATCTTCACCAATGACAACACCTACACCGCGCCGACCACGATCAGCGCCGGTGCCACGCTGCAATTCGGCAATGGCGGCACGACGGGCAGCATCAGCGGCAATGTCACCGACGATGGCACGCTGATCCTCAACCGCTCGAACGATTTTGGCCTCGGCTATGCCGGAATCATCTCCGGCAACGGCAAGCTGATCATGAACGGCGCCGGCACAATGACGTTGACTGGCGTCAACACCTACAGCGGCGGCACCACGATCAATTCGGGCAATCTGCGCATCGGCAATTTCCTGGCCGATGGCGCGCTGACCGGCGACTATGTCAACCATGCCCAGCTGTCTGTGTTCTTCAATGGCACGCCATCCTATTCCGGTGTCATTTCGGGCGAGGGCAGCTTCGAGAAGAGCGGCAACGGCACGCTGACGCTGAACAGCGTGCAGACCTACACCGGCGGTACCAAGCTGACCTTCGGCAGCCTGATCCTGGGCGGCAACGACCGGCTGGCGACGTCAGGCGCGATCCTCGGCAATGGCGGCATCCTCGACCTCAACGGGTTCAACCAGACGGTCGGCGATCTCTCCGGCTTCGGCCGGCTCGAGATCCGCGCGGGCACCCTGACAGCGGGCGCTACGGCCAACACGACCTATCAGGGGCGGATAGAGGGCACCGGCACCTTCACCAAGCAAGGTTC
Organism: Mesorhizobium sp. GW821-FHT04C10; assembly: GCF_059420305.1. Taxonomy (NCBI): domain Bacteria; kingdom Pseudomonadati; phylum Pseudomonadota; class Alphaproteobacteria; order Hyphomicrobiales; family Phyllobacteriaceae; genus Mesorhizobium; species Mesorhizobium sp. GW821-FHT04C10. The sequence goes on from NZ_JBWKTL010000001.1 coordinate 3,078,377, forward strand.
GGGCACCCTGACGGTTACCAGCGGCACCAGCGGCTTTTCGGGAACAACCAACGTCAATGCCGGGACGATGCTCGTCAACGGCTCGATGGTGTCGAGCAACTTTCAGGTGAAATCCGGCGCAGCCCTGGGCGGCACCGGCACGGTCGGCGCCACCACGATCGCCAATGGCGGCACGCTTCTCGGTGTCGCCGGGCAGACGCTGACCATGGCCTCGCTCAGCCTCAACGACACTTCCAACCTCAACGTTTCGCTGGGCGCTGCCAGTACCACGCCGCTGTTCAATGTCACCGGCGCGCTGACGCTGGACGGCAAGCTGTCGGTGAGCGATGCCGGCGGCTTCGGCAACGGCACCTACCGCATCGCCAATTATGGCGGCGCCTTCACCAATAACGGCCTGGTGATCGGCAACGTGCCGCCGGGCTTCAACCCCGGCGACTGGTCGATCCAGAGCGGTGGCGGCGCGGTCAACCTTCTGGTGGCGACCGGCGCCGGCGAACAATACTGGGACGGCGCCAACATGACGCCCGGCGTTGTCGCCAACGGGCGTGGCGGCAGCGGCACCTGGGATTCCTCCAGCACCAACTGGACGAATGCGGCCGGCGACATCAACGCCGCCTGGGCAAGCCAGAAAGCGGTGTTCGCCGGCACGCCGGGCACGGTGACGGTGGTCGGTGCGCAGACCTTCACCGGCCTGCGCTTCGTCTCGCATCCGACAGACTGGACCTACACGCTGGCAGCCGGTGCGGGCGGCGCGCTGGTCACCAATTCGGCGGCCACCGAGATCATCGTCGCCGCCGACCCGGGCGCCAGCGTCAACAACGCCATCGTCAATGTCGGCATCTCCGGCACGGGCAGTATCGTCAAGCTCGGCGACGGCTCACTAACGCTGGGCGTGGCCAACGCCTACCAGGGTGGCTCGACCATCAAGGAGGGCGAACTCGTTGCGGCGGCCAATGGCGCGCTCGGCACCGGCGGGGTTTCGGTGGCCGGCGCGCCGGCGGCAACATTGAAGCCTGTTCTGCGCTTCGCCGGCCCGGTCAGCGCCGGCAGCCTGTCGATCTCGACGCAGAACGGTTCGGTCGTGTTCGACAACCAGTCGAGCGCCGGCACGTCCACGATCACCAACCAGGGTGACGGCAAGACGGTGTTCCTGGCCGGCAGCAGCGGCGGTTCGGCCGTCATCACCAACCAGGGCGGCGGCAGCACGACGTTCCGCGGCGACAATGCGTCCAATGCGGCCAGGATCGTCAACCAGGCCGGCGGCAAGGTCGATCTCTCGACCTTCGACGCGGCGGGCCTGTGCAACTGCGTTTCGCTGGGCTCGGTGTCCGGTGGCGGCGACATCCTTCTCGGTGCGCATACGCTCAAAGTTGGCGCGCTCAATCTCGACGAGACGATTTCGGGCGTGATTTCCGATGGCGGCGCGCTGGCCAAGGGCAGCTTCACCAAGGACGGCACCGGCAAGCTCATCCTGTCCGGTGCCAATACCTATCTCGGCACGACCACGGTCAATGCCGGTATCCTGCAGGTCGACGGCTCGCTGGGCTCGGCCGATCTTGTGGTGGCGAGCGGAGCCACGCTTGGCGGCAACGGCTCGATCGGAGGCGTGGCCGGCGGCACGGTGACCATCCAGGCCGGCGGCCATCATGCGCCCGGCGCCTCGATCGGCACGCAGACCATCAACGGAAATTACAGGCTGGCCGGCACGCTCGACATCGAGGTCGACACGGCCAGTGCCGACAAGGTCGTGGTGAAGGGCACTGTCGACCTGACCGGCGGCACGCTTGCGCTGCATGAGCTGACCGGCACCGGCTGGCAGCCGAGCCAGTCCTACACGATCATCGACAATCAGGGCGCCGGCGCGGTGACCGGACAGTTCGCCGCGATCAGCCATGTCTATGCCTTCCTGACGCCCGACGTGATCTACACCGGCGGCGACGGCAACAACGTCGTGCTGACGCTGACCCGCAACGCGGTCGACTTCTCGTCCGTAGCCGAAACGCCGAACCAGAGCGCGGCGGCCGGCGGCATCGAGGCGCTCGGCGCCGGCAATCCGGTCTACAATGCCGTCGCCCCGCTTTCGGCAGACGGCGCACGCTTTGCCTTCGACCAGCTGTCGGGCGAGGTGCATGCGGCCGTGTCCGGCCTGCTGCTCGACGAAAGCCGGCTGCTGCGCGACGCCGCACTTGCGCGGACGGGGGCTGCAATCGCCAATCCCGGGGCGCGGGGCTTCTGGATGCAGGGCGCCGGTCTCGCGCGCTCGCTCGACAGCGACGGCAATGCCGCCGATGTCGACGCCAGCACCGGTGCCTTCTTTGCCGGTGTCGACGCGACGGTGGCGGATGGGTGGACGCTCGGTTTCCTCGGCGGCATCAGCGTCACCTCGCTCGACGTCGACGACCGCGCCTCCTCGGCCGAAATCACCAGCGTGCATCTGGCCGCCTATGGCGGCGGCATGGTCGACAGCGTGCAGTTGAAGTTCGGCGCCGGCTACAGCCATCACGACATCGACACCACGCGCGATCCGGCCTTCTCCGGCTTCAGCGACCAGCTGAAGGCCAGCTACGGCGCCAGCACCGTGCAGGTGTTCGGCGAGGCATCGCGCGCCTTCGATGTCGGCGCGATGAAGGTCGAGCCTTTCGCGGGCCTGGCCTATGTCCATTTGTCGACCAACGGCTCTGGCGAAGAGGGCGGCGCGGCGGCCCTTGCCTCCGAGGGCATCGCCAACGATGCCACCTTCACCACGCTCGGCGCGCGCCTGTCGCGGACGTTCACGGTCGGCGGCTCGGCGCTCGAAGCGCGTGCATCGCTCGGCTGGCGGCATGCCTTCGCCGACCTGCCGGCGGCGCGGTTGTCCTTCGCCGGCGGGGACGCCTTCACGGTGACCGGCGTGCCGATCGCGAGGGACGCGCTGGCGCTGCAGGCCGGCATCGACGTCGCCATCGGCCAGGCGAGCCGGCTCGGCTTCACCTATGACGGCCAGTTCGCCTCCGGGGCCATGGAGAACGCCTTCAAGGCAAGCTTCTCGACGCGATTCTGAAGAAAGATATTGCCCTGTTATGGCGAGGGGCGCCGTTTGCTTGGGGGAATCTGGAAATTCGTGCCTAAAGGCCGTCCGGGAAAGATTCCATCAGGTTCTATTTCAGTCGTTTTTTCGCTCAAGGAAGTCAAAACGACGATCTTACTGCCTCAACTTGCACGCCGCCCCTGGTTGTTGGATAGTGACGCCAACGAACTGGGGGTTCGAGTGAAAACCAGGCGGATCGCCAGGAGACTTCTGGCCCTGGCTGCCTCATTCCCAGATCCGGCGCGCAGGCGCTGCATGTCCATTGCCCTTCGCAGGACAGGATAAAGGGCGAGCTTTGCGCAGGCTGGATATCAGCGGCGCGGTCGATTGACAGCCTGAAGCCGGCAGCGCGGCGATCGAACAGGAGTAGCACAGCAGTGTAGGTCTTGGAGGGGGCAGGAGATGGGCAGGAACATCGTCGTCTTCGCCGACGGCACCGGCAACAGCGCCGCCAAGGCGTTCAAGACCAATGTCTGGCGCCTCTACCAGGCGCTGGACCTCACCGGGGGCGACCAGATCGCCGTGTTCAGCGACGGCGTCGGCACCTCGCAGTTCAAGCCGTTCGAGATCATCGGCCTGGCGCTCGGCTTCGGCGTCAAGCGCCGCGTGCTGGCGCTCTACAAGTTCCTCTGTCTCAACTATGAGCCGGGCGACAGGATCTTCGCCTTCGGCTTCAGCCGCGGCGCCTTCACCATTCGCGTGCTGGTCGGGATGATTGCCCGCGAAGGGCTGGTCAACTTCAAGTCGGAAGAGGAACTCGACCGCAACGCGCTCGCCACCTATCGGGCATACCGCCCCCAGGCCTTCGGTTCCTCGCTGCCCTGGGTCGTGTTCGCCCGCTTCGTGCGCGACAGGGCGGTCGACCTTTGGAATGAGATCACGGGGAGCCGCCCCTACAGCGAGGTCAAACCCGGGGATGACGATGACCGGTCCGCCGCCAGGATCCGCGTCGCCTTCATTGGTGTGTGGGACACCGTCTCCGCCTATGGCCTGCCGGTCGACGAGTTGACCAAGGCGGTGGACAAATGGGTCTGGCCAATGACATTCGCCAACAGGGACCTTCTCGGTGCCGTCGATTGTGCCCGGCAGGCCTTCAGCATCGACGACGAACGGCGCACATTCTTTCCGATTCCCTGGAATGAACGCGCCGCCGCAATGGCCGATCCACGCCTGCTTCAGGTCTGGTTCGCCGGCTGCCATGCCAATGTCGGCGGCGGCTACCCGGACGACAGGCTTGCCCACATACCCCTGTGCTGGATGATCGGCGAGGCCGCGGAGCAGGGGCTGCAATTCAAGAAGGACCTGGTCGCCGACTATTGGGACTACGCGTCCGAGGCGGGGCGCATCTACGATTCGCGATCCGGCATCAGCGTCTTTTACCGCTACCACCCCCGCGACGCCCAGGATCTGATGGAGCGTGACGGCCAGCGCATCAATCATGGCGTAAAGCCGCTGGTCGATGCGAGCGTCATAATCCGGATGGCCAAGGGATGCGACGACTACGCGCCGATCGCGCTGCCCGAACATATCGACGTTCTGTCGCCGCTCGGCGCACGGATACCTTTTACCGGCCTGCCGGACAATCGCCTGGCGCCGATGAGCGAGGCCGCCCCGATCGACAAATTGCCGCTCCCGGCAGGACGCAAGCGCGATCTGGCCGACATGGAAAACAACTTCCGCGAAGCGCTGGGCAAGCTTCAGGAGAACGACATCGGCGAGGCGTCGGCGTCTGGCGAAAAGACCGCCGGCGGCCACGGTCATTCGCAGGGCCGCCTGGAACGCGCGCAGCTGATGCGCGACACCGTGTGGTGGCGCCGTGGGCTGTACTATGCGCTCTTGTCGATCGGGGTCCTGTTCCTGGCGTTTCCGCTGTTTGCCGGCTACGTCACGCTCGATGTCGGCGGTGAACTCGGGAAGTCCGCCTCCGGCCTCATCGGGCCGATCTTTGGCCTGGTCAGCGGCTTGCTGCCTGGTTTTGCCGCGCCATGGATCGATGCGGTGGTCAATCATCCGCCGGCGGCCGCGATCCTGGCCGCGCTGCTTGGCATTCTCCTGTGGGTCAACGGCGTGTTGCGCACGCGTATCAACGACCGTGCGCGGGCCGCCTGGAATGTCAACGCCGGGCGCAGCGCGACAATGTTGCAATCAAGCAGGAATGATGCGCATCGCCGCACGTCGCTGTTGGGAGCGGTCAGCTTCGGCATCGGTGCCTTGGCCGTGTGGCTTGGCGGAAATTACTACACCGGCTGGGTCTTCGCCGCAGGGGCGCTCGGCTCGTTCGCAACCTATCTCCTGCTGACCCGCAGGGGGCAGCGCCGCGGGGTCGCGCCGACCCCTGTTTCGCTCCGCTTCGCCCGCGCCGTGCGGACGAACCCGCTCGCCCAATGGGTCTACGACAAGCTGAGGGAACTTGTGCTGCCGGCGGTATTTCTTATCCTGTCGATCGGCCTCATCCTGTTTGCCGTCAACAAGGCCACATTCGAGGTCGCCGATTCGATGGGCGCCTTCTGCGCCAAACCCGGGCTTGGCGACCCGCCGGAAGGCGAAAGGCTGACGGGGACACCCTATCTCCTCCACACCGCCGACATGTGCGGCGACACCGGCAACTGGCTACAGGAAGGGGTTCGCTACGAGGTGGAGATTTCCATCATTGCCGGGGACCCATGGATCGACGGAGACGGGGACAAGGACAAAGCCTGTGCCGATACACGTGGCGTCGCCAGCGGCAGCGTCGCGCATTACCTGGGAACACTGATGAAACGCTGGTGGGCGGAGCCCTATTTCAAGCCCATCGCCCGCGTCAGCCGCTTCGGCAATGACGAATATGTCCTCAATGCCGTCGAGCCGGTGATCCCCGGCCAATGCGCGAACATGAAGCTGACCGCCGAGATCAAGCCCAAGGCATCGGGTGAGCTCTATGTCTATGTCAACGATGCCGTGTTCGGTCTGCCTTGGGTCTACGACTTCTTCTATCGTCGCAACCACGGATCGGCCGAGGTGAAGGTCCGCAAGGTGAACGTGTTTCCCTGAGCCGGCTGGCCGTCACTGCGGCCCGCCGATCCAGTCGACCAGAAGGGCGGCAAGGCCGAACGTCGTGCCGATGGCACAGACACAGGGCCACCCGCCCCAGCTCCAGGCTATGCCGGCCAGCAAGGAGCCGATGGCGCCGCCAAGGAAGAAAATGCCGACGAACAGGCCGTTGAGGCGGCCGCGCGCCCTGGGCTGCAACAGGTTGATGGCGCGGCGGCCGAGCGTCTGGTCGCCGGTGACGCCGATATCGAGCATTACGGCGCTGGCGCCCAGCAACGCCAGCGGTTGCCACGACGCTCCGGACCGGGAGGAGCCGGCCCAGGCGGCGAGCGCCATCGCGCCGATCAGCACGAGATGGCAGACGATGGTGGCGGATCGGGTCCAGCCATGGTCGCCGGCGCGACCGAACAGCGGCGTGACAACGGCGCCGCCGGCGCCGACCAATGCGAAGAGCGCGATGCCGCGCTGGCCAAGGCCGAAGGGCGGCTCTGCCAGGCGCAAGGCAACCGCCGTCCAGAACAGGCTGAACGCCGCCATCACCAGCGCCGCCGTCAACGCGCGGCGCCGCAGCATCGGTTCGTCGCGCAGCAGGTCGAACAGTGAGGCGATCAGCGCGCCGTAGGAGGACTTCGCCTCCGGGCGCCGGCGCGGCAAGGTGAAGGCGAGCACGCAGGCGAGCAGGACGAGGGCTACGGCGCTGAGGCCGTAGAAGGCTCGCCAGCCCCAGGCGCCGGCGACAAGGCTGGCCAGCGGCCGCGCCAAGAGGATGCCGATCATCAACCCGCTCATCACATCGCCGATGACCCGGCCGGCCGCGCCGGGCGGCGCCATCGAGGCGGCGATCGGCACCAGGATCTGGATCGCCGAACAGGCGGCGCCGAGGACGAACAGGACGAGCAGCAGCGAGGCGATGGTGGGCGCGAAGGCGGCGACGCCAGCCGCCAGGGCGGCCGCCACGAGCATGCGCAGGATCAGGGCGCGGTTCTCGGCGAGATCGGCCAGCGGCACCAGGAAGAACAGGCCGGCGGCATAGCCGAGCAGGGTGGCCATGGCGACGAGACCGACGCTCGCGGCACTGGCGCCGAGCGACGGGCCGATCAGCCCGACCAGCGTCTGCGGCGCGAACAGATTGGTGACGATGATGCCGGTAGAGGCGGCAAAAAGCAGCGTCTGCGGACCGGTGATGGTGCCGGCGGGCAGCCGCTCGCACAATTGGCCGTCATTGGTGTCGAGCATAAGGTCCTCAATAAGGTTGCATATTGGGCGAGGACTTTATGCCGAAGAATTATCATGCTACAATTCAATCAATTCGATAATGATTATGCGAGATACGCATGAATATCCATGATCTCGAAGCCTTCATCGCCGTCGTTGAAACCGGCTCGATCGTCGGCGCCTCGGCCAGGCTCAACCTCACCCAGCCGGGTGTCACGCGCCGCATCCAGAACCTCGAGGATGGGCTGGCGACGGCGCTGCTCGACCGCCAGTCGAAGCCGCTGAAGCCGACCGCCTCGGGGCGCCAGGCCTATGAGCATGGCCGCCGTGTGCTGCGGTCGCTGGAAGATTTGAAGGCCGGCGTGTCGCCGCAGGGCGAATTGAACGGCGAGTTCCGGCTGGGGATCATGCCCTACCTGTCGGATGCGGCGCTTGCGCTGCCGCTCGACCGGCTGCGCGCGGCGTTTCCGGACCTCACCTTGCGCATTACGTCCGGCTGGTCGCCACGGCTGGTGGAGCAGGCGGTGCGCAGCGAACTCGACGCGGTCGCGGTCTGTCTTCCCGACGGCGTCAAGCCGCCGGACGAGCTGGTCTGTGACGATCTCGGCCTGCAGTCGGTGCTGCTGGTCGCCGCACCTGGTCTCGGCGTGCCGAAGCCCGTCGATCTCGCCACGCTTTCGCGCTTTCCCTGGGTGATGAACGAGAATGGCTGCGGCTTCCGCGCCTTCATCCGCCACACGCTGGAGGCGGCACGGCTGCCTTTCCAGGTCGGGGTCGAGGCGATGAGCGCGGATCTGCGCATGTCGCTGGTCGCGCGCGGCCACGGCATCGGCCTCGTCACCCCGGCGGCCTTCGCCGACAGCCCGTGGCGCGACAAGGTCGAGATCATCGACTGCAACGATTTCAAACCGCGGGTGCGGGCGTGGATGCTGCATCGCCCGCCGGCCGGACGGCTCGGCCGCCCGATCGCGCTGTTTCGCGACGCATTGCTGGAGGGGTTGGAGGCGCCGGTGAAGTTGCTGTCGTGATCGGCGCTGCAAGGGCCGCCTCGGCTGGGCGGGTGACGCGGAAGCGCCAATTCGATCCGGGGCTCGGCGGCGAGGGCTCAATTCGATGAAAACGCCTTGTGCGCTCGCATGGGATCGCGGAGATTTGCCGCGTGGCTTGGGGGCAGCATATGCGGACGGCGGCAGGGCAGGACTTTCTCGAATTTTGCGCAGCGGAAGGCGACGTCGGCAAAGTCATCGAGCGCTTCATCGAGGCGATCGGCATTTTCGGCTTCACCGCCTCGGCGGGAGGCGCCTGGGCGGGTGCTGGAGGTTCGCGATCCTATCGCTTCTATTTCAACAATTGGCCAAAGGACTGGTTCGATTCCTACATGGCGAACGGGTTCATGGAGGTCGACCCCATGATCCTCGAGGCGCGCCGACGCATGACACCGTTCCTGTGGACCGAAATGGTGGATGCACGAAGTTTTACCGTCGAGGGTGCCGCGGTCACCGCCGGGGCGAAAGCCTATGGTTGGGCCGAGGTCATGGGCATACCGATCCACGGGCCTTCCAGCTACCAGGGACTGGTCTCGGTCGCCTCCCTGAAGCCGGTGACGATGAATGCGGCGGAGAGGGCCATCATACGCTCAATGGCGCTCGCGGTGCATGACAAGGCCTATGAAGCCGTGGGGTTTGGTCTCACCAATCGCTCACCGATCCTGCTGACGCCCAGGGAGGCGGATTGCATGCGCTGGGTCGCGGCGGGCAAGACGGATGCGGAAATCGCCATCATCCTGGGCATCGCGCCCGCCACGGTTCACTACCATATCGAGAACGTGAAGAAGAAGGCCGGCACGCGCAGCCGCAGCGAAGCCGTGGCGCTGCTGGTGTTGGCCGGATCCGTTTAACGATACGATTCAAGCCGTTGTTCTAGTTCATTTCTATCCCAGTGCGCGACCTGCCGTGGGTGGCGGTGGCTGCGTTTGCGCGCGACATGCTTTCCACCTCCGCTTTTCAGCTAGGATGCGCCCGCGTCCGAACTGCCTTAGTCATTCCCGCATCAGGACATTAAACCGCAGGGATCCCTGCGTTGGCGGGAAGTGGGGCGGTCGTCGATGGACGGAAGCAGGACTGTTTTTGTCTGTCGCACGCAGCGGCGGGCGGTCGGAGCATGGACGCCAATCCCCATCGCCTCGGCAGCAGCGAGCACGCCAGGATCGCAAACCGCCAGCATGACCATCCGTGACGATGCCGGCGTGCTGGCCATGAAAGCGCGCCACTCCAGGATCCATCCATAACCAACCCTGCACTGGGGGATCCAGTGTTCTTGTCGGGAGCCTTGTAATGAAAATCTTCTATGCCGTGATGATAGCCGCGGTCGCCCTTGTGAGTTCAAACGAAGCGTTCGCCCGCTACACCACCACGCAGGGCCCTTGCGCGGCGGATGCCAATCGCTTCTGCGGTGGCGGCGTGATCACGACGGGCGCCGCGCCCAAGTGCCTGACCGACCACAAGGACGCGCTGTCGGCGTCCTGCAAGGCGCGCCTGTTCAAGCACAAGAAAAAGTAACGGGCGAGGCTGACGGCGGGTAGCGGAATGTGCGCCTCAGGTGAGGGCCGGGCGACTGCTTCATGGACGGTTCGCCCGGCCTCGATACCACCGACGGGCGCATATGGCACCGACCCCGGGCGGGGGTCGGTGCTCTCTTGCCAGCGCGGCGCCTTGACAGATGCAACGCTATTGTGAGCCGGAGGTTACCTTGACTTCGCTTTTGACAAGGTTGTGCTGTCCCGTCACCGCTCTTGCCGGCATGGCCGCGATCGCGATGTCCGTCCCTTGCGCCCTTGCCCAATCCGCGCCGGCACCGGTCGGCATATGGGACAGCGATGCGGGCGAGACGATGGTTGTCGGGCAAACGTGCAAGATAGAGGCCAATGGCATGGTTGGCGCGATCGGATCATGCAGTTGGAACCCATCGTCGGATGGCGGCATCCTGACCATAATGAACGTCAACGCCTACCAGCCGGCACCGGTCTATTTCAGCATCGTGTGGATCGACGAGTCGGCCTTCTCGATCTCAGGAGATGTCTTCCACCGCAGGCAATGAGTCACTACCCGATGCCATTGCACCGAGGCTCCTTCAGTTCATCGATCAGTTCGGATGGGCTGCCGCGGTAGCAAGAGGTCTTTCGAAGGCAGGATCCGAATCCAATCAATCGGTTGGCCGCTATCGTTGAGACCATGATTCAAGCGCAACTCCGCCGCCATCATCCCAGAATGGCATCCGGGCCGGCGCCGCAGACGATGGCGCAAACGCGCTCGCCCTGCTTCAGCCGCACCCGGCTCTCGGCCAGTGCCGCGATGGCGGCGGCGCCGCTGAGGTCGGCGGCGAGGCCCATCTCGAACCACAGGCTTCTCGCGGCGCGCAGCATCTCGTCGTCGTCGACCAGCACGATCTCGTCGACCTTGTCGCGGACAATATCGAAGATGCGGTCGTCGGTCTTGGCGCAGGCCATGGTCGCCACCGAGGTCGTCACCTTGTCCAGCGCCACGTTGCTTCCGGCTTCGAGCGCGCGCAGCAGCACCGGCGAGCCTGTGGCCTCGATGCCGACGACGCGCACATGCGGCGCCAGCGCCTTGATCGCGGTCGCGACGCCGCTGACCAGCCCACCGCCGCCCATGGCGACCAACACTGTCGTCACATCCGGCATCTGGTCGAGGATTTCGAGGCCGACCGTGCCTTGCCCGGCGACCACGGCCGGGTCGGCGAAGGGGTGGAAATAGACAGCGCCGGTTTCGCGGACGAAGGCTTGCGCGGCCTCGTTGGATTCGTGCCAGGCCGAGCCGACGATGTGGGTGGCCGCGCCCCAGGCGCGCAGCTTCTCGATCTTGGCCGGCGAGGCGTTGGTCGGCAGGAAGATTGTTGTCGGCACGCCGGCCATGAAGCCCGCGCGGGCGGTGGCTATGCCATGGTTGCCACCCGACGCGGTGACGATGCCGTGCTCCAGCGCGGCGGGGTCGAGCGAGAGCAGCCTGTTGGTGGCGCCGCGCGCCTTGAACGATCCGGTGACCTGCAGCAGTTCCAGCTTCAGCGTCAGGTCGACGCCGCCGGCCAGCGGCGTCTTGAGGTTGCCGGCGGCGATCATCGGCGTGCGCCTGACATTGCCTTCGATGCGCGTGGCAGCGGTGCGGATGTCTTCCAGCGCGATCACGCCAGCTCTCCTTCATAGCGCGTGGCGACGGTGACGCAGCAATTGCCGACAACGACACGGCCGGGCTGGCGGCGGCCATAGACGATGCCGTCCGAGAGGTAGCGCACGGTCTCGGGCGCGCGGCCGGGGTCGGCCAGATTGTGGATGCGGCCGGCGTCCTCGCCGGCATGCACCTCGGCGCCCAGCGCGTGGAACGGTTCGAACACGCCATTGGTGGTGGCCAGCACATAGCCGTCATGGCCGGGGATGCGCAGGATGTTTTCTGGCCTCGCGGCAGGCGGCCCGCCTGTCGGCGGCAGCACGCCGAGGTGGCTCAGCACATTGCGCACGCCCTTGCGGCAGATGCCGAGCGCGTCGAGCGAGACCGTGCCGGCGCCGGCCATCTCCGTGCCGACCGTGGTCAGCCCGGCCCGCACCGACGTGGCCGTGGAGGTGCGGGGCTCGCCGAGATTGTCGATGACGACGGTGAGCGGAGCGTCGAAGGCGAGCACCGCCTCCATGTTGCGTTTGCGGTGGGCGGCGTCGGGCGCCGGCTCGATGATGGCGCTGGGCAGGATGTTGAGCGAGGAGCCGCCGGAGTGAAGATCGACATAGGCATGCCCAAGCGGCATGACGACGTCGCTGACATAGGCCGAGATCTGCTGGGTGATGGTGCCGGTCGGGTCGCCCGGGAATGTGCGGTTGAGGTTCAGCCCGTCGACGGGCGAGGTGCGGCGGCCGGCCAGCACGGCCGGCAGGTTGATCGCAGGCAGGAAGATGATGCGGCCGCTGACCATGCCCGGGTCGAGATCGCGGATGAGTTCGCCGAGCGTGATCGGCCCCTCATATTCGTCGCCATGGTTGCCGGCCTGCAGAATGACGGTCGGCCCGTTGCCGTTCCGGATCACCGCGAGCGGAATGCGGGTCGCGCCCCAGGCGTCGTCATGCGGCGAATGCGGAATGTCGACGAAACCGATCTGCTTGCCGGAACGGTCGAAATCGATGGTGGTGCGGGCGGTGGACATGCGGGCCATGTTTCTCTTTGAAACTCTGTGGGGATGAGGTGGCGAGAAGAGGCGGCGAGGGCGGAAAGGCCCCCGCCGCCAAAAAAGGTCAGATCGGCGGCAGGGTCGGCAGCGTGGTGCCGATCCACTTCTGCGACAGCGCCGAGAGCGAGCCGTCGAGCATGCCGAGATGGATGTAGGTGTCGAGCCAGCGCAGCAACTCCGGGCTGCCCTGCTGGATGCCGATGTAGCAGGGCGAGAATTGCAGGATGAATTTGGGCTTCAGCTGCACCTTGGCGTCCTTGTCCATCAAATCCTTGGCCACGACATCGGCGGTGGCCAGCAGTTGCGCCTGGCCGGAGGTGAAGGCGGCCGCGGCGGTGGCGTCGTCGTCGAAGCGCACGATCTTGGCGTTGGGCGCGGCCTTGGTAAGTTCGAGGTCCTGCGTCGTGCCGCGCGCCACGGCGATGGTCTCGTCCTTGAGTTCGGCCGGGCTCTTCACCGTGATGCTGTCGGGGCCGAAGACGCCGATCGAGAGCGCCGCATAGGGCGAGGTGAAGGCGATCTGCAGCGCGCGTTCCGGCGTCGCGCCCATGGCGGCGATGACGATGTCGAGGCGGTCGGTGACCAGATAGGGCACCCGGTTGGCGCCGGTGATCTGCTGCAGTTCGAGCTTGACGCCCAGCGCCTCGGCGATCTTCCTGGCCATGTCGACATCGAGGCCGACCGGCTCGTTCTTGGCGTCGACCGAACCGAAGGGCGGCACGTCGATCGGCACGCCGATGCGCACCGTGCCGGCGGACAGGATTTTCTGCAGGTCGGCCGCTCGAGCCGGCATTGCCGAGACGGCGCCGGCCAGGAGCACGGCTGTGACCATCCTGGTGAGATGCTTGAACATGGAACTTCCCCTTTTTCTGGTTGGACTTTCTTTTCTTAGTGAAGGACGGCGCTCAGGAAGCTCCTGAGTTCGGCCGTACGAGGCTCGAGCAAGGTCTCACGCGCTGGCCCATCCTCGTGGATGCGGCCCTCGTGCATGAAGATCACGCGGTCGGCGACGTTCTTGGCAAAGTTCATCTCATGGGTGACGAGCATCATGGTCATGCCTTCGCTGGCGACGCTTTCGAGGACGCGCAGCACTTCGCCGACCAGTTCGGGGTCGAGCGCGGAGGTGATCTCGTCGAACAGCATCAGGGTCGGCTGCATGGCCAGCGAGCGCGCGATGGCGACGCGCTGCTGCTGGCCGCCGGACAACTCGTCGGGATAGGCAAACAGCTTGTCGGCGAGGCCGACCTTGGCGACCACGGCGCGGGCGACTTCGCGGGCAGCCGGCGTGTCGAGCTTGCGCACCAGCTTCAGAGCCAGCGTGACATTGCGCTCGACATTGAGATGCGGGAACAGATTGTAGCTCTGGAACACCATGCCGGCGCGCTGGCGCAGAAGGTTGAGGTCGGCCCTGGGCGCGGTGACGTCGATGCCGTCGACGACGATGCGGCCGGCCTGCACCTTCTCCAGCCCGTTGATGCAGCGAAGCATGGTCGACTTGCCCGAGCCCGAGCGGCCGATGACGGCGACGATCTCGCCTTTTTCCACGTTGAGCGAGATGCCCTTCAGCACCTCGACCGCGCCGAAGCGCTTGCGGATATCGGCGATTTCAACGAGCGACATGAAGTCTCCTTTCCAGCATGCGGGCGAACTGGGAGAGGGAAAAGCAGATAACGAAATAGATGGCGGCGGCGATGAGGTAGACCGGCAGCGGGGCGAAGGTCGCGCCGCTGATGATCTGGCTGGCGCGGGTCAGTTCGACGAAGCCGATCAGCGCGGTGAGCGAGGTGTTCTTCACCAGCTGGACGAGGAAGCCGACGGTCGGCGCGACGGAGATGCGGATCGCCTGCGGCAGCACGACATGGCCGAGGCGCTGCACGTAGGTGAGGCCGAGCGCGGCGCCTGCCTCCCATTGCCGCTGCGACACAGATTGCAGGCTGCCGCGCCAGATCTCGCCGAAGAAGGCCGAAGCGTAGATCGACAGGGAAAGTGCCGCCGCCGTCCAGGCGTCGACCGAGAGGCCGATCAGCGGCAGGCCGAAGAAGAAGACAAAGAGCTGGCCGAGCAGCGGCGTGCCCTGGATCAGGTTGATCCAGGCGATCGCCAGCCAGTTAAGCGGCCTGAACGGGATGACCCGCAGGACGGCGACGACGATGCCGAGCAGCCCGCCGCCCACGGTGGCGGTGAGCGCCAGCAGCAGCGTCCAGCGTGCGGCCTCGATCAGGTAGACGATATCGGTGCCGCCAAATTCGCGGATCATCGGCGCGGCCTCCTGACGAAGACCATCCAGTAGACGCCGGCGAAGAAAGCCCGGAAGCCCAGCGTCAGCACGAGATAGGAAACGGTGATCAGCGTGTAGGTCTCGAAGGAGCGGTAGGTGCGCGAGTCGATGAAGGCGGCCTGGTGGAACAACTCGGTGGCGCCGATGGAGGAAACGACGCTGGTGGTCAGCATGATCAGCACGAACTGGCTGGCCAGCGCCGGGTATATGGTCTTGACCGCCTGGAACAGCACGACATGGCGGAAGGTCTGGCCGGCGGTGAGGCCGAGCGAGCGGCCGGCCTCGACCTGGCTCTGGCGCACCGACTGGAAACCGGCGCGCAGGATTTCCGCGCCATAGGCGCCCATGTTGATCGACAGCGCGATCAGCGCGGCGGTGTTGGCGCCAAGCTTGATGCCGATCGAAGGCAGGCCGAAGAAGACGATGAACAACTGCACCAGCAGCGGCGTGTTGCGCAGCGCCTCGACATAGACGCGGGCGCAGGCGCGCAGCGGCATCAGCGGGCTGATCGAGGCCATGGCGACGATCAAGCCGATGGCAAGGCCGCAGAGCATGGTGACGACCGAGAACTGCAAGGTCAGCAGCACGCCTTGCACGATCTCGGGGATATAGCGCAGCAGGACATCAAATTTGAAATTATAGCTCATGGATGCAGAGCGTCCCCCTATGCAACTCCGGGCAGATCGCTATTTTCCGCTCGGATTTGCTGGACACCACGCTATCGTCGCTTCATATGTGACGTCAAGCGTCATCTATGAAGCGGATGCAAATGACTGACGACAAGCTCAATTACAGCGCGCCGGCCCTCGAAAAGGGGCTGGATATCCTCGAATTGCTGGCCAATGCCGGCCAGCCCATGGGCACGCGCCAGATCGCCGAGGAACTGGGGCGATCGAAGAACGAGATCTTCCGCATGGTCCATGTGCTGCTTGCGCGCGGCTACATCCAGCGCGACGAGGGCGGCGAGGGGTTGATGCTGTCGAACAAGCTGTTCGGGCTGGGCATGCAGACGGCGCGCGCCCGCGACCTGGTCAGCACGGCGGCCCCGATCGTCGAGCGCTTCGCCGAGGAGGTGCACCAGGCGGCGCACCTGGTCGTCGCGCATCGCGGCGAAACCGTTATCATCGCGGCCGCGTCGGGCGGCGCGGACATGAACTTCTCGCTCAAGCTCGGCTATCGCCGGCCGCTGGCGGATGCCCATTCCGGGCTGGTGCTGATGGCGTTCCAGCCCAAGCCGGTGCGTGACCGGATGATCGCCGAATGCCTGATGCTGATGCGCGAGCCGCCGGACCCAACGACGCTCGCCGCCGAACTCGACGCGGTGCGCGAGCGCGGCGCCATCATCCATGAGAGCCGCGACATCATCGGCGTGACCGACGTCGTCTGTCCGATCATCGCCGGCGACGGGCGCGCCGTGGCCTGCGTGACGGTGGCGGCGGTCAGCCGGCGCAGTGCCGCGCCCAATTTCGAGGCCATGCTGGCGCGGCTGAAGCTCGCTTGCGCCGAGATCGCCCATGAGCTTGGAGGGTAAGGACGCTCAGCCCGCGACGATGATGTCGCGCGGCGTGCGGGACAGCACCTGCGCACCGGTCGTGGTGACAAGCACATTGTCGATGATGCGGGCGCCAAGGCCTTCGGCGCCGATATAGACCGGCGGCTCGATGGTGACCACCATGCCGGCCTTCAGCATGTGCGGGCTGTCGCCGATCATGTGCAGCGGCTCGGCCCAGCTCGGCGGAAAGCCCGGCCCCAACGCATAGCCGGATGTATGGACACGGCAGGCTTCGAGCCCGGCCTCGCCGACGACGGCGCGGGCCGCCTGGTGCGGCACGGTTGCCGGCACGCCGTCGCGAATGACAGCGATCATGGCGTCGCTGGCGCGCAGCACGATGTCGTGCAGTTCGGCCATGCGCGGAGTCGGCGTGCCCAGCGCGAAATTGCGGCCAATGGTGGCGGTATAGCGGTTGAAGGTGGCGCCGAATTCGATGTTGCCGAAATCGCCATGTTCAAGCCGGCGCGCGGTCGGCGCGCCGTGGCTGTAGGCGGAGCGCGGGCCGGAGACGAGGTTGATCGGACTGGCGGCGATGCCGCTGCCATTGCGCAGCAAGGTCTCGTGGATGCCGCCGGCCAGCGCCAGTTCCGACAGGCCCGCCGAGAGCTCGCCGGCAAAACGCTCCATGCCAAGGTCGGCAAGGGCCGCCGCGCGCCTGATATAGCCGATCTCGGCCGGCGATTTCACCAGCTTCAGCCCGGCGATCAGCTCGGTCGCCTCGGTGACCAGGGCATCGCCGATGACGGCGCGAAGGCCGAGATAATGATGCGGGTGGAGGTAATAGGCCGGCACTTCGAGACCGACGCGCCTGCCGAGCACGCCGTGGCGCCGCGCCATGCCGGCGAATGCCGCGACCGGATCCTCGTTCTCGCCGCCGCCATAGCCTTGGACCTCGCCGACAAGGGCGTCCGTCTCGAATTCATGCGCCTCGCCCTGGCGTGTCAGCACGACGAGCGGCTGGTTGTGCGCGCCGACCAGCAGGCATTGGAATTCCTGGTAGCTCTTGGCGTCGCTGCCGGTCAGCCAATGGATGGACGCCGGGTGGATGGCAACCAGCCAATCGAGATCGCGTACGGCCATGGCGGCGCGGACACGCGCCAGCCGATCGGCGAACTCGGCGGGGGTGAAGTCGTGTTTCGACATCAGTCTCGCGTCACCGCCATCGCCTCGATCTCGATCAGCAGGTTCTCGAAGGCGAAGCCGGCGACGCGGATCGCGGTCACCGCCGGACCGGGCTCGGGGTAGAATTCGCGCTGCACGCGTGCAATCACCGCGCGCGTCGCCTCGATCCCGGTCCAGCCGCCTTCGGCATGATAGTAGATATAGAGCTTGGCGACATCGCTTTCGTCGAGGCCGCCTTCGGCCAGCGTGCGGCGGATGAACTCGAAGACGTTGCGGGTCTGCGTCTCCATGTCGTCGCCGACGGCCTGCGCCTTGTTGTCGGCCGAGATCTGGCCGCCGATGAAGGCGAGCCCGCCGATCTTCCAGCCTTGCGTGAACTGGGTGTTGGGAATGCTCCAGTCCCAATGGTTGGCCGGCTGCAGGCGCTGCTTGTCGTCGCCGAGCACGCCGATGCCCTCGACCTGGATCAGTTCGTCGGCATTGCCCATGCCCTGGATGCGCAATCCGGCACCGGCCGCCGAAGGCACCGACATGTAGCGGCGGCGCACATTGGTCATCTTCTCCCAGTAGTCGGTGACCTCGCGGCCCTCGCCGAAAAAGCGGAAATAGGTGTTCTGGCGCATCAGGCTGTGGCGGTCGCCGCCGCCCGACCGCAGCATGGTGTCGAGGTTGCGGAAAGCCTCCTCGGTCTGCTCCTCGATATCGCCGAGCCCAAGCACATTGCCTTCGGCATCGAGCGAGCGCTGGCCGCCGACAAACAGCATGTCGCCGACCTTCCAGCCATGGACGAAGGGCAGCTGCTTGCGCCAGCGCCAGTGGCCCGGTGGGTCGAGCAGTTCGCGCTTGCCGCCGATCACCACCCAGGCGTCGACCATCAGCAGCGCGCCCTCGCGGTCGAGGCCACAGCGGATTTCCGTGGTGGTCGGGCCGGGGGCCGCGAAACAGCCGGCGCGAACGGCATCGAGTTCGTCGAGGAAGGCGCCGACGGCATCGGCTTCGCAACTGAAATAGATGTTGTGCTTGACCACATCGGCCATACCGGCGCCGGCCTGGGCGAGAAGGGCCGCCAGCCGGTCGAAGATGGCGCGCGCCTGACCGGTTATGCCGGTTTCGACGATATTGCCGCTGGCATCCGTCGCCATCAGCCCGCCGATGAAGACCAGGTCGCCGGCGCGGACGGCCTGCGGCGCCGATCCTTCGATATCGCTGAATGTCTGCATCCTCACCACGTATCCTCCCCGCTGATTTCAGACTTACTTACCTGCAAGTCAGTGTTCCGTCAAATGCTGGGGATGCCGCAAAGCTTCGGCGTCCAAGGCCAACGCATTTGGCTATGATGGAAGCATGGACGAGACCGACACCAGACAGGCGATCAAGGATACGGCGCTGGAGCTTCTGGTGCGCCATGGCTATCGCGGCACCAGCTTCGGCGATATTTCGGCGGCGCTCGGCACGACGCGCGCCAACATCCACTATCATTTCGGCAACAAACAGGCGCTGGTCGACGAGGTGCTTGGCGACTACATGCAGGCGACGCTGAGCGGCTTGCGCGCGGTGTGGTCGGCGCAGGGATCCAGCCTCTCGGATCAGGTCGAGGCGATGATCGCCTACAGCCGGGCGCGTTTCAGCCATTTCAATCCGACCGGTACCGAGGGGCACGGCTGGAGCCTGATCTCGCGGCTGCGCCAGGATGCCGATCTGCTGGGCGATCGCGGCCGGCAGATGCTCGGCCATTTCGGCGTCGAGCTCTCGGCTCTGTTCGCGGAGGCGCTGTCGTCGGCGGGCCGGCGTGGCGAGCTTGCGCCCAATGTGGTGCCCGCCGACGCCGCGCTGCTGTTCGCGGTGATAGCCGACAATGCCGCGCCGATCACGCTTGCCGAGGGCGGTTTCGAGCGGCTGGAGCGGACCTATCGCAGCTTGCGGCAGATGATCGAGAACCGGCCCTGAACGAATCAAGGTCCGGCTCTGTCCGCTTGTTTATCCCTGGCTAATCTCGTCCGCCTCGAGACGGGAGCGAAATTCCTCCAGCTCGGCATCGGCGATGCCGGCGATCTCGGTCTCGGCCGGGTAGCTGCCGCCGGCGACCTCCCTGCGAAAGCCTGACAGCGCCTCGATGCGGGCATTGCGGACGGCCTTGTGGAGGGCGGCCAGATTGCCCCAGGCGCGGGCGTGGCGGGGCAGGCGGGCGCTTTCGCCTGATATGTCCGAGGTGAACAGGAACATCACATCGGCTGATGGACCGGACCCCAGCGAGACCGTGACCAGCCCGGTGCGGCGGTTGATCTCGGCCATGACCTCGGCCGGAATGATCTCGCATTCGACGGCGAAGGCGCCGGCATCTTCCAGCCGGCGGAAGCGGTCCCACAATTCGAGCGCCTCGGTGGCGGTCTTGCCGACGGCGCGGATGCCGCCGACCCAGGTCGATTTGCGCGGCACGAAGCCGAGGTGGCCCATGACCGGGATCTGCTCGTTGGCGAGCATGCGCACGGTGTCGTGGCCGCGTCCGGTGATGACGGCGTCGGCGCCGGTCGTGATCGCGCTGAAAGCGGTGCGCAGGATCTCGTCCGATGTCACCGCGTCAGCGAAGCCGAGGGCGGCGGTGACGAAGACACGGCGCGAGCCTTCGCGCACGCGCGCCACATTGGCGGCGCGGCAGACGACCATCTCGATGCCGGCGGCCTCCGCCGCCGCGGCCTCGTCCGCGGTCTCGGCCGTCACCTGCGCGACATGCCGGCCGCTGCCCTTCAGCGCCCGCAGGCCGGCGACGGTCGCGCTGCGCTCGACCTCGCGGCCGCCGAAGTCGAAGATGCGGGGCATGTCAGCCCTTCAGCTTCTTGGCGTAGTAGTCGGGTGCGACAACGCCGGGCTTGGAGAACCAGGCCGGCACGTCGACGCCGGAATAGATGAGGATGTTGCCCCAGGGGTCGAAGGCGCCGGTGCGCACGATGACCTTGGCCTTTTTGGCCATCTCGCCGAGGATGGTCTCGTGTGTGGTCGTCTCGAAATCGGCGTCGGGGAACAGGCGCTTGAGCTTCGCCAGCAACGGCGCGTTGTGCACCGGCAGCGTGTCGGCATAGCCGACGCGCTCGGCGATCAGGTTCGCCGCGATCGGGCCGAGCACCGTTTCCAGGTCCGGCACGTCGGGCGAGATGGCGAGGTCGATGCGCCAAGCGCTCGACGGGATCGGAAAGCCGGCGTCGCAGACGATCATCAGATCGCCATGGCCCATCGAGGCGATGGCGTGCGACAGTTCGGCGTTGAGCAGGCGGTTCCGGTTCATCTCTTTTCCTTCCGTGTTATTTCTGGGGCCATGTTGTCTTAAGGGCTTCGGCGAACAGCGCGTCGGCCTGTGCCCGTTCGGGCAAGCCGGGAATGACGCCGAGCCTTGTGCAGGCTATGCCGCCGCAGACGACGCCGAAGCGCACGGCGTCGACAATGTCGCGGCCCTCGGCCAGTGCCACGGCAAAGCCCGAGTTGAAGGCGTCGCCGGCGCCGGTCGTGTCGACCACCTCGACCGGCACGGCCGGCACCATGATGTCGAGTTCGTCGGTGAGGATGAGCGCGCCGCTGCGGCCGAGCGTGACCACGACGTTGCGCACGCCACGGCGGCGCAGTTCGCCGGCCAGTTCGCGTGACGAGCGCGGATCGTCGGCGGGCAGGCCAAGCAGTATGCGCAATTCGCTTTCGTTCGGCGTCAGATAATCGACATTGGCGAAGATCGCGTCGGGAAGCTGGCGCGCGGGTGCTGGATTGAGGATGGTGCGGGCGCCGTGCCTGCGGCCAAGCTCCATGGCGCGGGCGGCGGCCGGTATCGGCACTTCGAGCACGGTCATCACCACATCGCTGTGCGCAATGCGCTGTTCGGCCGTGTCGACGCTAGCGGCGTCCATCAGCTCATTGGCGCCCATGTCGAGGATGATGAAATTCTCGCCCTTGTCGTTGAGGATGATGAAGCCGACGCCCGTGGCGCGTTCCGTCCGTGTCGTCACAAAGCTCGCATCGACGCCCTCGGCGGCATAGAGGTCGGTGGCGATGCCGGCGAGCTTGTCGGTGCCGATGATGGCGACCAGCGAGGAGGCGGCGCCGAGCCTGGAGGTCGCCACCGCCTGGTTCGAGCCCTTGCCGCCGGCGCCCATGTCGAAATCGGTGCCGAGCATGGTTTCGCCGAAGATCGGCAGTTTCGGCGCCCGCATGGTCAGGCCGACAGCGAAGCTGCCGACGATGGTGATCCTTGGTGCGGTCTGGGGTTTGCTCATCAATCGCCTCGTTCAGGACGCCATGGCGCGCGCCAGGATCGCTTCCTCGTTGATGCCGGCTCCGGTCAGTTCACCCGAAACGCGGCCATTGCGCAGCACCAGAACGCGTTCGGCGTTCATGATCAATTCGGGAATCTCCGACGAGATCATCACCACCGCCACGCCTTCGCCGGCGATGCCGCGCAAAATGGCGTAGATCTCGGCCTTGGCGCCGACATCGACGCCGCGCGTCGGCTCGTGCAGCACCAGCACGCGCGGATTGGTGACGAGGCTGCGGCCAAGGATGATCTTCTGCTGGTTGCCGCCGGACAGCGTGGCGAGCTTCTGGCCGAGATGTGAAATGCGCGCATCGAGCCGGGCGACCTGCGCGCGCGCCTCGCGGCGCACGGCACCACGCCGCATGAAGCCGGCCAGCGAAAAGCGCGGCAGCGAGGCCGAGACGACATTGTTGGCGACGCTCATGCTCAGCAGCGCGCCGGCGCCGCGCCGGTCGGCCGGCACCAGCGCCATGCCGTTGCGGATCGAGGCCCGCGGGTCGGCGGCGCGCAATTCCGTGCCGTCGATGGTGACGCGACCGCGCCGGGCGCAGAGGCCGAACAGGGCTTCGCCGAGCATGTCTTTGCCGGAATCGGGCAGGCCGCCAATGCCGAGGATCTCGCCGGCGCGGGCATGGAAGCTCAGCTCGTCCAGGCTCGGTGCGGTCAGCTTTTCGACGGCGAGCACGATCGGCGCCTCATGCGAGCGCGCCTCGGCCTGCAGCGACCACTGTGCCGCCGTGTCGAGTTCGCGGCCGACCATGGCGCGAATCAGCCGGCCCTCCGACAGGCCGTCATTGTCCATGGTCTCGATGGTACGGCCGTCGCGCATCACGGTGATGCGGTCGGCAAGGTCGAGCACTTCCTTCAAATGATGCGAAACGTAGATGATGGTGACGCCTTCGCTGCGCAACTGTTTGACGATCTCGAACAGGCGGTCGCTCTCGCGCTTGGAGAGCGCCGAATTGGGTTCGTCGAGCACCAGCACGCGGGCGCGCTGGCGGATGGCGCCGGCGATCTCGACCAGCTGCATCTCGGCCACCGAAAGGCGCGAGACCCTGGTGTCGGGATCGAGCGTGCCCATGCCGAGCCGGGTGAGCGCGGCGCGCGCCTCGCGCCGCATCTCGTCGCGCGGCACCAGCGACACGACGGAGCGCGTCGCCATGTCCGACATCATGATGTTTTCGGCGATGGTCAGCGTCGGGCAGAGCGCCAGTTCCTGGTAGACCACGGTGATGCCGGCGGCGCGGCTGGCGAGCGGCGAGGCGATAATTGCCGGCTTGCCGTCGATGCGGATCTCGCCGCCTTCGGGCTGCAGGTCGCCGGCCAGCATGTTCATCAGCGTCGATTTGCCGGCGCCGTTCTCGCCGATCACGGCATGCACCTCGCCGGCGCGGAAGGCGACGGAAATACGGTCGAGCGCCAGCACGCCGGGGAACCGCTTGGTCAGGCCGGAGATTTCGACGATCGGGGCAGGGGTCTGTTGTTCTGTCATCGGCTGGCTGGCCAGGCGGATCCGCCGGTCGCGAGGACCGGCGAACCCGCGGGGCTGGCTTGTTACTTCTTGGCCACCTCGGCGATGTTTTCCTTGGTGTAGATGCCGACGCCGGTATCGACATTGTCGATCGGCTCGCCCTTGAGGAACTTGGCCAGAAGGTCGACGGCGGCAAAGCCCTGCTTTTCCGGCGCCTGATCGATCGTGGCGTCGACATTGCCGTCCTGCACGAGCTGCACCGTCTGGTCGAGCAGGTCGAAGCCGACCACCTTGACCTTGTCGGCGGCCTTGTTGCGTTCCACCCAGGTGCCGGCGGCCGGCGTCGAGCAGCATTCCAGCGACAGCACGCCCGAGATCGACGGGTTGGCGAGCATGGCGTTCTCGATCGCCGAATAGATCTTCTGCGGGTCGGTGCCGGTGTTGAGCGTGTTGACAACTTCGATGCCGGGCTCGGCCTTGAGCGCTTCGCGAGCGCCTTTCTCGCGGTCGAGCGACCATTGCGCGGCGGCGTCGATGGTGGTGATCATCACCTTGCCCTTGCCGCCCAGCACCTTGGACATCAGCTTGCCCGCCTCGCGGCCGGACTGGACGAGGTCCTGGCCGGCGAAGGCGAGGCGCTTGCTCTGGGGATTGTCGGTGTTGAAGGTGACGACCGGGATGCCGGCGGCAATGACGCGGTCGATCACCGGCGCCAGCGCGTCGGTCGAGACCGAGGAGATCGCCAGGCCGTCCATCTTGCCCATCAGCGTCTCGATCTCCGAGATCTGGCCGTCGGCATCGGCGCCGACCGGGCCGATGAACTGAGCGCCGACCTTGTCCTCCTTGGCGGCGCGCTCGACGCCCGCCTTCATGAACGGCGCGAATTCGTTGGAGACGTCATGGTAGGAGACGTAGAAGTCGAGCGGCTGGCCGGCATCGATCTTGGCCTTGATGCGAGGCGCAAGCTGGAAATCGGCGAGCTTGGATTCGGCGTGGGCCGAGAGTGGAAGAAGGCCGATCGCTGCCGCGAGAATGACGTGTCTGATGTTCATGGATAGTCCTCCCTTTTTGGTTCTGGTTGCTTCTGTCTTCTGCGATTAACCGGCTCGGCGCGTGCTCCATTTGTCGATGCCGACCGCGATGATGATGACCAGGCCGATCATCAGTTCCTGCACGAAGGGCGACACGCCGAGCAGCACAAGGCCGTTGCGCATGACGCCGATGATGAGCACGCCCAGAATGGTGCCGAGGATCGTGCCTTCGCCGCCCGACAGCGAGGCGCCGCCGACAATGGTGGCGGCGATGACGTCGAGCTCGAGGCCAAGGCCGGTGCGTCCGGCCTGGCTGGAGGGCAGGAAGGCGAGGCCCAGAATGCCGGCGAAGGCGGCAAGCACGCCCATCAGGATGAAGGCTGATATCTTGACCTTGTTGACGGAGATGCCGGAAACGCGCGCCGCCTTGGCGCTGCCGCCGACGGCATAGACGCGGAAGCCGAAATTGGAGAAGGACAGGACAAGCCAGGCCAGCACCGCGACGATGACCAGGAACACCAACTGCATGGGAATGATGGTGAAGAGATAGCCCTGGCCCATGAAGGAGAAGGCCTGCAGCACATCGGGCAGCGCGCCATTGCGGGCGTTGACCGTCACCGGCTGGCCGTTGGTCAGGATCAGCGCCGCACCGCGCACGATCGAGAGCATGCCGAGCGTGGCGATCAGGGAGGGCAGGCGACCATAGGTGGAGAGCACGCCGTTGATGAGGCCGATGACGACGCCGGTGGCGAGGCCGACGCAGATCGCCGGCAGCAGCGCCCAGCCGGCGATGATCAGCATGCCGGTGGCGAGGCCCGAAAACGCATAGGTCGAGCCGACCGACAGGTCGACCTCGCCCGCGATCAGCACGAACGTCATGCCGACCGCCATGATCCCGAGCAAGGAGATCTGGCGCCCGACATTGAGCAGGTTGAGCGATGTCAGGAATCCATCGGTGGCGAAGGACAAGAACAGGCACAGCACGAGCAGGGCGATGAACACACCTGCCTCGCGCGCCCGCAAAAGCCGCGCCAGCGTGAATCGGTCCGTGGCTGGCGCGCGCGCGCCGGTCCTGACCGCATGGGCCATACAGCATCCTCCCTCAGCGTGATCGGCCGGTCCTCACCAGCGTGACCACTCTTCCATTCCATCGACCCGGGCCGAGCTCGTGCGCGGGCCGATGCATTCGTGCCGATCCCAAACTGATTCAGGGTCGGGCTCTATCTCCCTGTTCGGCCATGATCTTTCGGCAAGCCGTGCGCGGCTCCGGGGATCATGGCCAAGGCGTGGGCGTCGCCGTCCATGCCGGTATTCTCCGGCGTCAGGACGCCTGGCGGAACGAACCGGCCGGCACCTTGCGCAGCTCGTCGAAATTCCCGTATTCGCGAACCTTCTTGAACGGCGCGTTCTCGACGGCGTTGTAGGAGCAGATGTAGCCCCAGCGATAGGTGTCGGACCGGTTGGCATCGGAGCGGTGCAGCAGATTGCCGTCGAAGATCAGCGCGTCGCCGGCTTCCATCTCGACATAGATGTGCTCGTAGCGCTTCAGTGCTGCGTCCAGATGTTCCTGCTCGACATTGGTCTGGTCGTTCTCGCGGATATGATTGAGGCGACCGAGCTTGTGCGTACCCTTCAGCACCTGCAGGCAGCCATTCTCGCGGGTCGCCTTGTCGAGCGCGACATAGATGCTCATCATCTCCGGCGCCAGGCAGCCGTAATTGTACCAGTAGCCGAAATCCTGATGCCATTCCCAGGCGCCGCCCTCATTGGGCTGCTTCATCGTCATCTTGTGGCTGTAGAGGTAGATCGGCTTGCCGACGGCGTCTTCCGCCAGGTCGACCATGCGCTCGTCGCGGGCGAGCAGCCCGTATTTGTCGTCCTCGGCCTTGGTCCACATCTTCAGAAGGGTGGTCTTGCCCTCCTTGTCGCCCTTGGCCATCACGGCGCCATTCTTGTTTTCCGCTTCCAGCTGCGCGCGGGCATGGTCGCGAAAATCCTCCACTTCCGCCACGCTGAGCAGCCCCCTGCGGATAATATAGCCATCACGGGCGTAGTCTTCCGCCTCTTTCCTCGTCATCGCCAGCATCGTCTTGCCTCCCTGGACTGTCGGGCCGTCAGCGGCGCAAGGCGCCGGGAAAACCCGTGAAACTGGGGTTCTCGGTAAAAGCCCGCAGAAATCCCCGACCTCATGCGAGCAACCATAGCGACGCTGGGCGGCGAACAAAATGGACAGCAAGGCGCTTGTTTTGTATAAAACGCGCATATGAACAAGACGGATGTTTTCGAGAGTTTCCACTATGTGCCGGCCGCGGGCTGGACGCGCACGGCCTTCAGCGTGCTGCGCGCCGGCAAGGTGGCGGCGGCGCGCGATTACCGCATAGAACGGCCGGTCTACCCCGGGCAGGACATCCTCTACTGCCTGTCGGGGAGGGGCCATGTCGAGACGCTGGGGCAGCGGCTGGACGTGCGCGCCCACCAGCTGGTGTGGATGGCCAATGAGGCTCCGCATGTGCATTGCGCCGATCCGGACGAGCCGTGGACGCTGCTGTGGTTCCGGCTCGACGGTCCGGACCCGGCGATCCTGCGGCGCAAGCTGTTCGGCGAGGGCGTGTTGCGCACCGCCTTCACGGAAGCGACCAGCCCGGCGCCATGGTTCGAGCGGCTGTTTTCGGCGCTGCGCCGACGCGACGCCGGTCTCGACCTGCGGCTGAACCAACTGGTCGCCGAGTTCCTGCTTCTGGTCGACCGCGCGGTGAACGGCGCCGGCAATGACGACCTGCCGAAGCCGCTGGCCTCGGCGCTCGACGCCATGCGCGCCGAACCCGGTTTTGCGTGGGCGGCATCCGACCTTGCCGCCGTCACCGGGCTCGGCGCCTCGCAGGTGCGGCGGCTGTTCCAGAAACATCTGCGCACCAGCCCGCATCAATGGCTGATGCGCGAGCGGCTGATGCAGGCGCAATCGCTGCTGGTGCAGGGTGATCAGCCGCTGGCCGAAGTGGCGGAAGCCTGTGGCTTCTGCGACGTCTATCATTTCGGGCGCGAGTTCAAACGCTCGGTGGGCATTTCGCCGGCCGCCTGGCGGCGCAGCGAACTGAGTGCGGCGCCGGGGCGGTAGGAGGGCATGGAGGGTGGCAGCTTACCTCGGCCGTTAGCGGAAACGCCCGACACTTCGTCATCCACGGGCGGAGCAGGAGCGAAGCTCCGTCGCGAAGACCCGAGGATCCATTCCGTGACCTTGACCGAGGGCGCAGCGGAGCAGAATTCTGCACCGTGGCAGCGCATCGGAGTCCCGGCATGGATCCTCGGGTCTGCGCCGCGTCGCTTCGCTCCTTGCTCCGCCCGTGGATGACGAACGCGAGGAGGCTTTCGGCCAATTCCAATACTGTGCGCTCAGTCTTTTCAAGTGCTTGGGCGCGCCCGCTCAGATTCTGAGTCGGCGCCCGAGAAGCCCTGGCCCTTGAGAATCCCTCTGCCTTCAGCAAGATGACGAACATGAGCAAGCCGATTTCCACCGCCCCACCGCGCAAGGCGCCGATGGCGTTGACCGAAGCGCTGGTGGCGCGCACCATGCGCGTGGTCGAGGATGCCGGGCCGACGCCGGGCATGGTCCATATGACTGACGCCGACTATGCGCGATTTCGCGACGAGATCCTGGCCTCGGCGCCGCCTGGACCGCTGAAGCTGTTTGCCTATGGCTCGCTGCTGTGGAAGCCGGCCGGCGAGGTCGGGGGCGGCGAACGGGCGGTGGCGCGGGGCTGGCACCGGTCGTTCTGCTTCACGGTGCAGCGCTTTCGCGGCACGCTCGAGCAGCCCGGCCTGATGATGGCGCTCGACCGCGGCGGCCAGTGCCAGGGCATGGTGTTCGAGATCGCCGAGCCGGTCGCGGCCAATCTGGAAGCGCTGCTGCGCCGCGAGATGACCATCCTGCCCGCCGTCAACGTGCCGCGCTGGCTGCAGGTCGGTACCGAAGGCGGGGTGAGCCGGGCGCTGGGCTTCGTCGTCGATCCCGCCAATCCGCGCTATGCCGGCAAGCTCGACAAGAAGGCGGTCGCCGCGACTTTGGCGAGGGCCGTCGGCCATTGGGGCTCAGGCGCGCAATATCTGTTCGAGACGATCCGCCATCTCGACACCTGCGGGATCCGCGACCGCAATCTGTGGCAGTTGCAGGAACTGGTGGCGCAGGAGATCGGACGAGTGCATGCCGGGGTCTAGTGGCTTAGCGCGGACCCAGTCGTTCGCGCTGACGGATCGCCTGCGTTGGCGATGGGCGGAAACATCACGGCGTCGTCATCCACGGGCGGAGCAAGGAGCGAAGCGACGCGGCGCAGACCCGAGGATCCATGCCGGGACTCGGAAGCGTCGCGGCGGTGCAGAATTCTGCTCCGCTGCACCTGTCAGGAAGGTCGCGGCATGGATCCTCGGGTCTCCGCGACGCCGCTACGCGGCTGCTCCGCCCGTGGATGACGATGTTGGGAAGGCCTCGGCTAATCACCTCGGTTTCGGCTGCCGCAGGCCGCTAGAAGATCAGAACAACGGTGCAGAGACACTAGTTATCCCTCGGCACCCTGGACGCTACCCGAACCAGGAAATCTCGAAAGCTTTCCGGCGGCTTACCGGTAAGCGTGGTGAAGTCGCTGGAGGTCGTGGCATAGCGCCCCTCGGCGATCGAGGCGCACAGTGTGGCGAACGCCTCTTGCCAAGGGGCGTCGAGGCGTGCCGACGCGGAGGCCAGGTAGTCGTCCAGGGAGCAGGGACGATAGCGCAAGGGCTGTCCTGTCGCCTCACCATAACCTGCGGCGATCTCGTCAAAGTTCAGCGTCTGGTTTCCGGTGATCGTGTAAAGGGCGCGGGCGGCGCCCGGTCTGGCCGCCACAGCGGCGACGGCCGCCGCGACGTTGTCGCGCGAGACAGGCGCAACCAGGCCCTGTCCGGCAGGGAGCACCAGTTCCCCCGAGGCTGACGTCAGCCAGGTGTCGTGGATGAGATCGCTGTAGAGGCCGCAGCGCAGGATGGTCGAGGGCACGCCGCATCTGGCCAGCCGGCGCTCGGCGTCGCGGTAGGCAGGCGTGTAGTAGAAGGGCGACGCCTCGCCGACATCGACGATGCTGGTGAAGGTGATGTGGCGGACCCCAGCCGCCGTTGCCGCCGAGATGGCGTTGGCGTGGTGGCGCATGACGGCACCCGCGTCGCCATCGCTTGAAATCAGCACCAGCCGGTCAATGCCGGCGAAGGCTCTTTTCAGCGCGGCGGCATCCTCGTAATCGCCGACGCGCAGCGCTGTTTCCCGGGGCAGGCGCCCTTGCGCGGCCTCAGGCTTGCGGACAAGTGCTGCGACCTCGAGGCCTGACGACACCAGCCTCGAGACGACGGCGCGTCCGACATGGCCGGTGGCTCCGGTGACGAGGATCATTCCTGCCGCTCCAATCTCGCTCTTGACGAACATATATCTCTCTGGTTATACGTCAACCAATAGCCAACGGGTTATCGATCGACATGCCGGACGCTCATGACATGCTCTTCAGGACGCTCGCCGACCCGACCAGGCGGGCGATCTTCGAACGGCTGTGCCGCCAGGGCGAGCAGACGGTGGGGGCGCTGACGAGCCAGTCCGGCGTGTCGCAGCCGGCGGTGTCGAAACATCTCGGCGTGCTCAAGCAGGCCGGTCTGGTGCGCGACCGCCATGAAGGGCGCCAGACACATTACAGCGCGCAGCTCGGTGCGCTGGCGCCGCTGATGGACTGGACGCGTGAGATGGCCGGGTTCTGGGAAAGCCGGTTCGACGATCTCGAGGATTTGCTCAAAAGGATGGACCAGTGAACGATAGTGCCCAGGAGACCCGCACTGTCGTCGTCGAGCGGCAGATTTCCCATCCGCCGGAAAAGCTCTGGCGCGCGCTGACGCAACCGCATCTGATCGAGGAGTGGCTGATGAAGAACGATTTCAAGCCCGCTGTTGGTCACCGCTTCAACATCAGCGCCGATTGGGGCGGCGTGCTGGACTGCGAGGTGCTGGCCGTCGAACCGAACAAGACGCTGTCCTACAGCTGGAACCTCGTGCACCAGGATCCGGCGTTCGATCTCAGGAGCGTGGTGACCTTCACGCTCACCCCGACATCGACCGGAACGCATCTGCGCATGGAACAATCCGGCTTCCGGCCTGACCAGCGGCGCGCCTATGGCGGCGCAAGAACCGGTTGGCCGCAATTCTTCGAGAAGCTGGAGCAGCTTCTCGACCGGACGGACTGAACTCCACCGGCCGAACGAACCCAACACCTGACTTCACCGGGCGGCTTGGCCGCCAGCAAAACCTATGGAGGAAAACGATGAAGATCAAACTGACCAGCATCTATGTGGATGATCAGGAAAAGGCGCTTGCCTTCTACACCGGCGTGCTCGGCCTGACCAAGAAGGCCGATTTCAGCAATGGGCCGTTCCGCTGGCTGACGGTCGCCTCGCCGGATGAGCCCGAGGGCACCGAGCTGCAGCTGGCGCTCAACAACCAGCCGGCGGCCAAGGCCTACCAGCAGGCGATGTTCGAACAGGGCCAGCCGGCGGTGATGTTCTTCACCGACGACATCAAGGGCGATCATGAGCGCATCACGGCGCGCGGCGGCAATTTCGCCATGGCCCCGACCGAAGTGACCGGCTCGACCATCGCCAAGCTGAACGATGGCTGCGGCAATCTCATCCAGATCACGGAGTTGGCGCGCTGGTAGCAGCGCCCGGCTGGTTTCAAGCGTTTTTCCAAGGAGGTAAAATTGGACTGGAGCAAATGGATCAGGCAGGCGCATCGCTGGCTGTCGATCGTTTTCACGGCAACCGTCGTCGCCAATTTCGTCACCATGGCCTTTGGACAGCCGCCCGCCTGGGTGGTCTATTCGCCACTGCCGCCGCTCTTCCTTATGCTGTTCAGCGGCCTCTATATGTTCGTGCTGCCCTATATCGGGAAAGGACGCGGCGTGCAGCGGGTCAACGGATAGGAGGAAGCGTATGGCCAAGTCGACACCGGCCAAGGCTGAGCCGAAGCTGCTTTCCGGCGGCAATCCGCAGATCGCCAAGGGCTATGGCGATGCCCCGGTGCAGGCCTATATCGCGGCGATGCCGGGCTGGAAGCGCGCGATGGGCGGGCGGCTCGATGCGCTCATCGAGCGGGCCGTGCCCGGCGTGCACAAGGCGGTGAAATGGAATTCGCCGCTTTATGGCGTCGAAGGCCAGGGCTGGTTCCTCGGCCTCCACTGCTTCACCAGATACATCAAGGTGGCTTTCTTTCGCGGCATGTCGCTGGATCCGGTGCCGCCAGGCGAATCCAAGAGCCAGGACACGCGCTACCTCAACATCCACGAGGACGATCCGTTCGACGAGGCGCAATTCAGCGCTTGGGTGAAGCAGGCTAGCCAATTGCCTGGCGAGCGCATGTGAGCGCGCTATTGTTCATTTTTTTGAGGAGAACGACATGACCGGATCGCAGGAGAGCAAATCCCCCTCCGAACTGATCGACGGCAGGATCACGGAGCTGGGCGACTGGCGCGGCGAGATGCTCGGCCGGCTGCGCGCGCTCATCCATCAAGCCGATCCCGATGTGGTCGAGACATGGAAGTGGCGCGGGGTTCCGGTGTGGGAGCATGACGGCATGATCTGTACCGGCGAGACCTACAAGAGCGTCGTCAAGCTGACCTTCGCCAAGGGCGCGGCGCTGCCCGATCCGGCGGGATTGTTCAACTCGAGCCTTGAAGGCAATACGCGGCGGGCTATCGATTTTCAGAAGGGTGAGGAGGTCAACGAAGAAGCCTTCAAGGCGCTGGTGCGGGCTGCCGTGGCGCTGAACAAATCGAAGGGGCGGAAGTAACTGCGTCATGGCCCATTGCGCATAACCGTCGCCGACGCCAGAAGATTGGCAATGACTTTGACGCTGCAAGGCAGCAAGCAAGAGTGGCTCGCCGTCTGCCCCACAAAACCAGCCGCGTTTACGATCTGGGAAGCTTGATGGTGCTAGACATCTCGGAATGATGGCTGGCCACCTTGGCCGGCCCCGGATGGATTTGCCATGAACAGCCCGATGCGCATGCCGTGGGTGGACACGGCCAAAGGCCTCTCGATCATCCTCGTGGTCATGATGTATTCCGCCTACAACACCGGCGAGTACACGGGTGGTGTGGGCTTCCTGCACTATGTCATCGGCTTCGCGACGCCGTTCCGCATGCCGGAATTCTTCCTGATCTCCGGACTGTTCCTGTCGCAGGTGATCGACCGGCCGTGGCGGCGCTATGTCGACCGGCGCGTCGTCCACTATCTCTATTTCTACGTGCTGTGGGCGATCATCTCGATCGGACTGAAGATCGGCATCTTCAGCCGGGATCCGGGCGGCATGCTGCACGACCTCGCAATGGCCGTCGTCCAGCCCTATGGCGTGCTGTGGTTCATCTACATGCTGGCGGTGTTCGGCCTGGTCGCCAAGCTTTTGCGGCAATTCCGCGTGCCGGCCTGGATCGTCATCCCGGTCGCTGCCGGCCTGCAGATGTGGGCTCCGCATCCAGACAGCTACGCGCTTGAACAGTTCGCGGCCTATTTCGTGTTCTTCTATCTCGGCTTCCTCTTGGCGCCGCTGGTGTTCCGGCTCGTCGAATGGACGCAACCCCGCCCCATGCTGGCCGTCGCCGGCCTGCTCTTGTGGGCTGTCGTCAACGGCCTGCTCGTCTATTCGCCGGGTTATGCCATGCAGCCGGTCGGCATGCAGATGGGCCTGGCGGCATGGCCGCCGCTGCATCTCACTCTGGCCGTCGCCGGCGCCGTGGCGCTGTGCGTGCTTGGCGGTTTCCTGTCGGCATTCCCTGTCATGGAGTGGCTGCGCTGGCTCGGCGAGCATTCGCTGGTCGTCTATGTCGCCTTCACCATCCCGATGTCGCTCTTTCGCGGCGCCGCGCTCGCAAGCGGCCTGCTGACCGACACAGGCATGCTCAGCCTGGCGGTGCTGCTGGTCTCGATCATCAGTCCGGTCGTGCTCTACCTCATCATCCAGCGTATCGGCTTCGGCATGTTCCTGTTCGAGCGGCCGGCCTGGGCGCATGTCGACAACAGTGCGCCACAAGCGGCATCTAAGGCGGCGCTGCCCGCCACTGCCGCCCAATCAAGCCGCATATAGTCGAGCAGCGGGAGGCCAGCCTCAGCCGTCCCGCAGCCACACCAGCATCTCACTGGGCCACGGGCGGTCCGCAGCCAGTGGCCCGCTGCGACCTTGTTCCCATAGGCTCCCCGCAGTTTCCGGCTAAGCTAGCGGCCGTCAGCGAAGTTTTAAGGGCTGTGCGCCATGGTGGTCGCCCGCCAGGAGTTTCTCCATGCCCGATACATCATACACCCCGAAAGGCCCGGCCTCGCAGCCCGGCAAGCGGGTGGGGCAGGGCAGCGCAGACGAACAGCGCCGCGATGCCGCAACCATCGCCAGGCTCAAGGAGGAACTCGCCGCGCAGGCCGCGCTGATCGCCACGCAGCAGGTTTCGCTGGCCCACAGCCGCAAGATCTTCGACCGGGCGTCGGTCGCGGCGCGCATCGGCGTTTGGGAATGCAGCCTGCCCGGCGAACGGCTGACCTGGACAGATGTGATCTATGATCTGTTCGATCTGCCGCGCGGCGCCGCGCTCGATCGAAGCGAAATCATCAAGTGCTATCCGCCGGAGTCGCGCAAGGCGCTGGACAGTTTGCGCAGCCAGGCCATTGCCGAACGCAGCGGTTTTACCCTCGACGCCGAGATCACCACTTTCGCGGGACATAGCCGCTGGATCCGTATCACCGCGAGCGTCGAGTGCGAAGCCGGCGTGCCGGTGCGCATCTTCGGCATGAAGCAGGACATCACCGAGGAAAAGATCCTGTCGGACCGGATGCGCTATCTCGCCGAATTCGACGCCATGACCGGGCTTGCCAACCGCGCCCGGTTCCAGGCGCGGCTGGCGCATGCCGACGAAGCACGTCCGCTCGGCGCGCTGCTTTTGATCGACCTCGACGGCTTCAAGGCGGTCAACGACACGTTCGGCCACGTCATTGGCGACGGGTGCCTGAAGGCGGCGGCCGAGCGCCTCGCCGGCGGGTGCGGCGAGGCGGAACTGGTGGCGCGTGTCGGCGGCGACGAATTCGCGGTGCTGCTCGGGTCGCATCTCGACCGCGGTGCGGTCTCCGGCGTGGCGCGCGATATCATCGAGGCGATGAGCAGGCCGGTCGCGATCCGCGGCCAGTCGCTGAGGCTCGGCGCCTCGGTCGGCGTCGCGTTTGCCGGGACAGGCTTGCCTTGCGACCTGTTCGCGCAGGCCGACACCGCGCTCTATGCCGCCAAGGCGGCGGGCCGCAACACGTTCCGCATATTCAAGGCGGTGACCGGCGCGAAAGGCCGCAGTGCCGCTGCGTAACCACTAGGCCTTCCTGGTCTCGAGCCGCTGGATCGTTGCTTCGATCCATGCGACGACCGCTGCGATTCGGGCGAGGTGGCGCAGATCGGGATGGGTCAGCAGCCACAATTCGCGCGCCGGGAATGGGTGGCCGTCCTGCGGCATGCGCGTAAGCCCGGCGATGTGATCGGCGGCAATGCAGGGCAGCAGCGAGCGGCCAAGGCCGGCGAGGATCGCCTGCACCAGCGGTTCGGCATCGTTGACGAAAAGCGGGGCATAGCCATCCTTGCGGGCGACGCCGGCGATCCAGCGCGCCTGCGGCAGATATGCCATGCCGTCCTCGTAGGTCAGCCAGGGCAGGTCGATGCTCTGCCCGGGCAAATCGGGCGCCGAGCGATTGCTCGCCGCGTAGGCGGCATAGGCGAGCGTGCCGATGCGCCTGGCGATGATCCGGCCGCCGGTCTCCGACCCCGGCCGGGCAAGCCGCAGCGCAATGTCCGCCTCGCGACGGGTCAGGCTGACGTCGTGCGGGTCGGCGACCAGTTCCAGCCGCAATCCCGGATGGCGGGCGACAAGGTCGGGAACAGCTGGGATCAGCACCCGGTTGATCAGGATCGGCACGGCGGTGACCCGCACCGTGCCGCTGATCTCGCTGTCGGCGCCCTTGACCGCCAGCGTCAGCCCGCCGATCTCGGCCTCGATGGCTTCGGCCCGGCCGGCCGCGACCTCGCCGGCCTGCGTTGGCCGCATTTCGCCTTCCGCGCCGCGTTCGAACAGGCGCGCGCCGAGCGCCCGCTCTATCGCCCGCAGGCGCCGCGCCACCGTCGTCGGATCCAGCCCGAGCCGGCGACCGGCAGCGGCGAAGGACCCTTCACGGGTCAGCGCCAGCACGTAGCGCAGGTCATTCCAGTCGATATCGTGCATTTTTGCAGCTCAATCAGGCGATCTTTCAGCATGAAGCTGCGAGAATGCTGCGTTAAGGTCGCTGTGTCCATCATCGGAGAGACGACGTGATCCTCGCCTACGACTTCCCGCGCACAATGAAGTACAGAGCCTACGGCTCCGATCGG
This sequence comes from Mesorhizobium sp. GW821-FHT04C10, assembly GCF_059420305.1. NCBI lineage: Bacteria > Pseudomonadati > Pseudomonadota > Alphaproteobacteria > Hyphomicrobiales > Phyllobacteriaceae > Mesorhizobium > Mesorhizobium sp. GW821-FHT04C10. The sequence continues at coordinate 3,114,108 of NZ_JBWKTL010000001.1, forward strand.
ATATGAGCATGGCCGATCTGTCTGTCGCGGGCCACTCAGGCGGCGCGGTGCTGTTCCTGCTGGCGGTGGCTTTCATCGCCGGCCTGGCGCGCGGCTTTTCCGGCTTCGGCGCGGCGCTGATCTTCATGCCGCTGGCAAGCTCGATTATCGGGCCGAAATTGACGGCGCCGCTGCTCTTGATCATCGACGCGGTCGCCGCCCTTGGCCTGCTGCCGCGCGGCTGGCTGCTGGCGGACCGGCCGAGCGTCGGCACGATGACGCTCGGCGCGCTGGTCGGCGTGCCGCTCGGCACCTATGCGCTGGCGCGGATGGACCCGCTGGCGCTGCGCTGGGGCATCGTGGCCCTGGTGGTGCTGCTGCTCGGCGTGTTGATGTCGGGCTGGCGCTATCATGGCCGTCCTGCGACACCGCTGACGGTCGGCGTCGGCGGGCTCGCCGGCTTCTTCTCCGGTGCTGCCCAGGTCGGCGGCCCGCCGGTCGTGGCCTATTGGCTGGGCGGGGGCGGCAATGGCGAGATCGTGCGCGCCAACATCATCTTGTATTTCGCCCTGTCGAGCGCGCTGACCGCCGCCAGCTATCTCGCCGGAGGGCTGATCACGCTGCCGGTCCTTGCCCTGGCGCTGGTGACAGGCCCGTTCTATGGATTTGGTCTCTATCTCGGCTCGCATCTGTTCGGCCGCACGACCGAGCGCGGCTATCGCTGGGCCTGTTACGGGCTCATCGCCATGGCCTCGATCGTCAGCCTTCCCGTGCTGGATTCCATCCTCGGCCGCTGAGCCGGTCCACTTCCGAAAAGCGGTTCCATGACGACGCGGGGAGGCATTTTTCAACGTGCCGACAGAACGCGCTCGGCGCTTAACTTTTCCGCAAGCATTTGCCGGTTAGGTCGACCGCGATGGCCTCGTGGCGGAGCGGCGACGCTGGAGACTGCAAATCTCTGAAGCCTCGGTTCGATCCCGAGGCGAGGCCTCCAAAAATCATTTGGAAGAGACCCTGCGCCGGCCCCCTGTCGCGGCCGATTTGCGCGTTCCGGCCATGAAGGCGAGGGGCGAGCTTAAAACCATCTATTTGAATTTGGCATGCAGGGCGCTCGCCAAAAGAGTGCTATGGCAAGGGGGTGGGCATGCTTGCTCCGATTTTCCCCCGACATTCGAGGTCATTTTCGTGCGTGAACCGTCGCTGCTGCCCGTCTTTGGAAAACTCGGCACCAAGCCGTCCGTCGCCGTCACGGCGGCGCCGGCCGCTTCGGCGGGCATCGCGTCGCGCCTGCGCGAGGCTGTGGCCACGCATGGCGGCATGGCGCTGAAGCTGTCGGTGATTGCCTGGACGATACTGGTCCTGGGCACGGTGTTTTTCATGATGCAGGGCTGAGCAGCATGGCAAATCGATACGCACTGCGCATGGACTTGCCCCAGAGCTGGGCCATCATCGATGTCTTCACCGGCCAGCCGGTCGAGGTCAGGCAAAGAGTAATGGTCGGCATGAACCCGCGCGACGCCAACGCCATGCTCGATCAGATGAATGTCCGCGACATCAAGCGCCGGGAGAGGGCGGAGCGCAAGCCCTGACCCCTGGCCGTCCCGCGGCCATCCAGACCATTATAGCTTCAGCTGAAGTCGTCGGCCGTCAGCACATACATGCTTTTGCGGGTGCGGTCGTAAGCCTTCGAAGCAACGTTGCGGATAGCGCTGCTCTCGGTGTCGAATGTCGCGAGGTAGCCTGCCTCGTTGGCGGCGGTCGCCGGCTGGATCCGGGTCATCGCATCGGCGGCGACCGAAAAGGAAATCTGGAACATGCCGTCATGGCCGACGAAACGGATGCGCCTGCCGGCTTCGTCGTAGCTGCGGCTGCGATTGGGGAAGGTCAGGCTCATGTCTTGGCCTCCGTCACCTTCTTGGTCGCCCGCTTCTTCTTCGGCGTCGGGTTCAGGGCTTCGGCGACGCGGTCCGCCTCTTCCTTGGCCAGCCGCAATTCCCGCAGCCTTGCCGTCTTGATCTCCCTTGCCCTTGCCTCGGACATGTACTCGGCGGTTGCCTTGTTGCGCTCGGCCGTCTTCTTCTGCTTGTCGACAAAGCGGGCTTCAGCTTTTTCCATGATCGTCTGATTGCCGTCGGCCATCGCATAAATCTCCTTGGTACCTGGAATCGTGAAAATGAACTTGTCCGATAAATAGGCACTCGACCGGCAAAATTCAATTTTTTGAATTATTTGACCGCTTTCGGATATCACGAAACGGATAGGCGAAATAATACTTTTCAATATTTAATTGGTCCCTCGAATAATTTTTGGCACTCCTATCTATCGAGTGCCAAAGCGCCTATAGCAGAGCAGCGGCCGCCTATGCCGGCCCCAGAAAGAAGTTTTCATGAAGTTTCGGCCACTCCACGACCGCGTCGTCATCCGGCGCGCCGAAGGCGATACCAAATCAAAAGGCGGCATCATCATTCCCGACAATGCCAAGGAAAAGCCGCAGGAAGGCGAAGTCATCGCCGTCGGCCCCGGCGCGCGCGACGAAAACGGCGCGCTTGTTCCGCTCGACGTCAAGGCCGGCGACCTGATCCTGTTCGGCAAATGGTCAGGCACCGAGGTCAAGATCGACGGCGAGGACCTGCTGATCATGAAGGAAGCCGACATCATGGGCGTCATCGAAAAGAGCGTCGAAGCCAAGAAGGCCGCCTGACTGGAGCGCCGCGCGTTCCGCGCGGCGACGAATCCACTCCAAATTCGAACGGGATAAAAATATGTCTGCCAAGGAAATCAAATTCGCCACCGACGCGCGCGACCGTATGCTGCGCGGCGTCGAGATCCTCACCAATGCGGTGAAGGTCACGCTCGGCCCCAAGGGCCGCAACGTCATCATCGACAAGGCCTATGGCGCGCCGCGCATCACCAAGGACGGCGTCACCGTCGCCAAGGAGATCGAGCTTGCCGACAAGTTCGAGAACATGGGCGCGCAGATGGTGCGCGAAGTGGCCTCGAAGACCAACGACCTCGCCGGCGACGGCACCACCACCGCCACGGTGCTGGCCGCCTCGATCCTGCGCGAGGGCGCCAAGCTGGTTGCCGCCGGCATGAACCCGATGGACCTCAAGCGCGGCATCGACCAGGCCGTTGCCGCCGTCGTCGGGGAAATCAAGGCCAAGGCCAAGAAGGTCAAGTCGTCGGCCGAGATCGCGCAGGTCGGCACCATCGCCGCCAATGGCGACGCTACCGTGGGCGAGATGATCGCCAAGGCGATGGACAAGGTCGGCAATGACGGCGTCATCACCGTCGAGGAAGCCAAGACCGCCGAAACCGAGCTCGACGTCGTCGAGGGCATGCAGTTCGACCGCGGCTATCTCAGCCCGTATTTCGTCACCAATGCCGACAAGATGCGCGCTGAACTGGAGGAGCCCTACATCCTCATCCACGAGAAGAAGCTCGGCAATCTGCAGGCGATGCTGCCGATCCTCGAAGCGGTGGTGCAGAGCGGCAGGCCGCTGCTGATCATTTCGGAAGACGTCGAGGGCGAGGCGCTCGCCACGCTGGTCGTCAACAAGCTGCGCGGCGGCCTCAAGGTCGCGGCGGTCAAGGCGCCGGGCTTCGGCGATCGCCGCAAGGCCATGCTGGAAGACATCGCCGTGCTCACATCGGGCCAGATGATCTCGGAGGATCTCGGTATCAAGCTCGAGAACGTCACCATCGAGATGCTCGGCCGCGCCAAGCGCGTGCTGATCGAGAAGGACACCACCACGATCATCGACGGCGCCGGCACCAAGGCGACCATCCAGGCGCGTGTCGCCCAGATCAAGGGCCAGATCGAGGAGACCACCTCCGACTACGACAAGGAGAAGCTGCAGGAGCGGCTGGCCAAGCTGTCCGGCGGCGTTGCCGTCATCCGCGTCGGCGGCGTCACCGAGTCGGAAGTCAAGGAAAAGAAGGACCGCATCGACGACGCGCTGAACGCGACGCGCGCCGCGGTCGAGGAAGGCATCGTGCCCGGCGGCGGCGTGGCCCTGCTGCGCGCCCGGTCGGCACTTGCCGGCCTCAACGGCGCCAATGCCGATGTCACCGCCGGTATCTCCATCGTGCTGCGCGCGCTGGAAGCGCCGATCCGCCAGATCGCCGAGAACTCCGGCGTCGAGGGCTCCATCGTCGTCGGCAAGCTCTCCGACAGCAAGGACCACAATCAGGGCTTTGACGCCCAGAACGAGACCTATGTCGACATGATCAAGGCCGGCATCGTCGACCCGGCGAAAGTGGTGCGCACCGCGCTGCAGGATGCCGGCTCGATCGCGGCCTTGCTGATCACCGCCGAAGCCATGATCACCGACATTCCGGCCAAGGATGCGGCGCCGGCAGGTGGCGGCGGCGGCATGGGCGGTTACTAACTATCCAGCCGGCTGCAAGGGCGGCTTCATGGAAGCCGCCTTTCGACCCGACCTGAATCGCGCCAAGTCGGCTCTTCTCTGAGCCGGGGAAGACTACCGCCGGGGGATTCTCTCCCGGCGCACAGGCCTCTAGCCCAGGAGATCGATCCATGATCGTGTTCGCGCAGAAGCCACAGACGGTCGTCACGACCGAAACCACCGAGGAAAGCCGGTTCGACCGCATCCGCAGGATTGCCGCCGACAAGCACAAGAAATCCGATTCCGACACGGCAACGCCACAAAAGGGCGAACCGAAGCGCCCGATGTGAGCGCTGCGCCACGACGCTGCAGGCCGTTCAATTCAAACATCACATCGCGTGCCAGCGGCGCGAGTTCGATCGTCGCGGGCCGAGCGTGATCCAGCCAGACACCTTCCTGTCGGCAGTATCGGCGTATCCGGTATTGTCATTATATTAGCCTAAGCGCATATTTGTCCGGCAGTGGGCCCTTGGCCGCCAACGCGTCCAAGGGCGCCTGCGATTGTTCCGAAAAATAAATCGCTCCGTGACGCTCGAATTGTGGAGCAGCACGAGACATGACATTTGGAGGAAATACCCATGAAAGTGACTATCCTGGCAAACTATGCGCCTCATGCCGCCAAGGGATTGATGCAAGGCTCGGACAGGCAGGCCGCGGTCAAGGCGCTTTTTGAAAGTGTGGGCGGCAAGGTGACCAGCGTGATGTTCACGCGCGGCATCTATGACGTCGTTGTCAATGGCGAGGTGCCGGACCAGTCAGCGGGGATTGGCATGTCCCTTGCGGTGCGAGCGAGCGGCTCGCTGACCGAGATGGTTGTACTGGAAGAACTCGACATGAAGGCAGTGCTCGCGGCCGCCAAAAAGGCTGCCGGCGCTTACAAACCCGCCGGCTGATGGATTTGCCTTCCCGATCAAGGCAGCACGGTTCGATGGACGTGCCGTGCTGCCGAATACCGGACAGGGCATCTTCTTGCCACTTTCGCGGCGACAGGAATTCAAGCTAGTATCATGCGGTGGTCGTTTGGTGCAGAGAGCTTGCGGAAACGGAACCGCGTTCTCAGTTCGGAGACAAGCCATGTTTGCGGCCAAGCCCATCGACACCACGGACAAGGCCGCGTTCTACCGCGACCTCGCCGCTCAACTGAAGGCGCTGCTTGAAGGCGAGAATGACTCGATCGCCAATGCCGCCAACACCGCGGCGCTGATCTTCCAGATGGTGCCCGACCTCAACTGGGCCGGCTTCTATTTCCTGGCCTCGGACGAGGAACTGGTGCTGGGACCATTCCAGGGCAAGCCGGCCTGCGTGCGCATCGCGGTCGGCAAGGGCGTGTGCGGAACGGCGGTCGAACTCGGCACCTCCATGCTGATCAAGGATGTGCACGATTTCCCCGGCCACATTGCCTGTGACGCGGATTCACGCTCGGAACTGGTCGTTCTTCTGGAAGACGAAGAAGGCGTCTTCGGCGTGCTCGATCTCGACAGCCCGCTGCCCGGAAGGTTCGATCAGGCCGACCAGGCGGGTATCGAGAAGCTGGCGGCGATCTATGCGGCTGCGAGTTCGTTCGAGGACTGAGCGGTCGTCTTCAGGATAAGTGTCGGCGTTGAGTTCTACGGCGTCCCTTCTGTCCTGCCGGACATCTCCCCCACGGGTGGGGAGATTGGATGTCATCTCTGCCTTCGCCAATTTTCACCGTTGCAAGAAAAGCGCCGACCAAGCAGGTAGCCGATCTCCCCCCTAGTGGGGGAGATGTCCGGCAGGACAGAGGGGGGCGCCGTAGGGCACTTACCTGGCAAGCCTACCGCCCCGCCTTCAGCGCACCATCGAAAGCCGCCCCGGCCATCTCAATCAGCTGCGCATGGATCGCCTCGCGCGAGCGGCCACCCCCATCATCGCACAGGGGATCACCGATCTCTTCGGACACGATGATCGCGGCCGCGCCAGGCTTGCACGCGCCGAACATGCTGTAGTGGCTGGCATCCTCGATCGTCGCATAGCCTGCATTTGCAATCGCCTTTGCGATGCCGGAGGCGTCGGCGGTTGCAGGGATCTTTCCCGGCCGGCCGAGATTGACGATGGCGGCCGGAATCTTGATGCCGGCGAAGCTCTTGAGGTCAAAGACATCGACTGGAGCCGGATCGATCGCCATGGCGAAGCGGATGCGTTCGTCGCTGTTGTCGCGGCCGGCGGGCTGCAGATCCATGGCGTGGAGATCAACGCTGCTTTGCCTGATCCACTGGCAAAGCGAGGCGTTGAGCGCGTCCGTATCGCAATAGGCCGCCAGCAACTTGGGGTCGACGCGGGCACCGGCTATGGCCAGTGCGGTATTGCCCCCCATGGAAAGGCCGAGAACGCCGACTTTGCCTTGCTCGAGGTGATCGCCGAAGACCTTGCCGATCGCGTCCAGCGTCGCCGTGAGGTCGGCGGGCCGCAGCCAGAGTTTCATCGTCTCGGCGGCGGATCTGTTTTTCCCACCATTTCCTGGGTGCGTCGGTGCGGCAACGACAAAGCCCTGCCTCGCCAAGGGCGTTGCAATCCAGCTCAGCGCCTGCGGGGTCCCCGCCAGCCCGGCGCCATGCGACAGCAGGATCAGCGGAAATTTTCCACCTGACATCGGTGCATCGCGCATGGCCGACGTGCCGACGAAGAGCTCGCTGTCGCCCAGATTGACCGGCTCGCCGCCCGGCTGCGCCGGGTACCAGACCGTGACGTCGAGATCGGTGCCGCGCTCGGCTGAGCGAGCGGGAAAGTGACGAACGCCGACAGCGTCGCCGGCGTTGGCGGCATTCTGCGCCAGCATTGTCGAAACGATGATGGTGCAAAGTGTGATCCAGAACTTCATTGAACGCTCCATTGTCGAGCGCGTGCCATGGCTGGAGGCCAGGACATCGGCTCCCTGTGTCGATGGCGCGATATCGGCCGATTTGCGCGAGGTCGGCGACCTCGATCGCGATCGAGGACTGGCTGGTGGCCAACGAAGCCGAGAGCTTTCAGCCACCCACAGGGGTTGCGAGCGATTGCGCGTTGCGTTCGCGCCAGGCGAGCGGCGTCATATCCGTCACGCGGCGGAATTCGCGGTTGAAGTTCGACTTGGTCTGGAAGCCGGCCGCGAACATGATTTCGGTCACCGATTGGCCGGTCTCAGTCAGCAGCCGGCAGGCCTCGGCGATGCGGTGTTCGTTGACATATTGCGAGACGTTCTTCCCCGTCGCCCGGTTGATAACAGCCGAAATCTGCCGTGCCGGTATGCCGGCGCGCCGGGCCAGGCGGTTGAGGTTCAAATTGGCGTCCCGGTAGAGTTTTTTCTCCTGCAGCACGTCCTCGACCCTGCGAAGCGTGTCGGCGTCTTCGCTGGCGTCGATCGGGGAGGCGGCCTCGGCCTGCTCCGTGGGCGGCACATGGCTCTGGCTGGCGGCGGCCGCCGCCACGCCGACAATGACCAGGATGAAAAGATTGGCGATGCCGATCACCATCGCCGCGCGGTCGCCGCGGCCGGATGCCACCTCGAGGGACACCAGCATGTCGACCATGCCCGACAGGCACAGCGTCAATGCCGAGGCGATGATGGCGCGGTAGGCGGGGACCGCGCCGTCGAAGGGGGCAAGGCGCAGCCCGTCGGCGCCGGAGCGCAGCAGCCAGAGAATGGCGGCGGCGTAGATGCAATCGATTGCGATCAGCGCCGCGTCGACCGCGTCGCGCCAGACGATCACCAGCACGGCGACGATGGCGGCCGGCGCTGCGTGGAGTGCCAGCCGCGCCGGCCATTGGCGGTCGCTGGTGCGGGCAAGCTTCGCGACGCCGGCATAAAGCAGCGCCGGCATGATCGCGGCGGAGACGGGCGCGATATAGCCCACTTCGCTGATGCCATAACCCCAGCGCAGTCCGGTGAGCACCGATTGCAGCGCGGCGAGCAGGATCAGGGCCAGAAAAGGCAAGTTGGGCGCCGCCTCATCCTCGCGTCTGGCGACCACCCAAAGTAGGATTAGCAGCAGCAGCAGCGCGACGACGAAGGGCAGGGGAACAAACGGCATGGATCGGTTGAGGCTCGCGTGCTGACAAGCGGACCCTAGCCGATGTGTCTTGATTCCCAAACTCGCACGACGCCGGCGCCGGGCGTCATCCGTGTTTCCCCTCGAAGGCAGCGGTGAAGAAGCCGACCAGGCCGGACGGTGCGCTGTCGCCGATCAGCAACTCCAGGATCTGGTGCGCGTCCACGGCGGCCGTTTTGCTGCGCGGGAACATCGCCTGTTCGTAGGCGGTGAGGGCCGCCTCGATGTCTCCGGGATGCGCAGCGATCGCCTTGCCGAGTTCGGCGCCGTCGAACATCGCCAGGTTCGCGCCTTCGCCGGCCGGTGGCGCCAGATGTGCCGCATCGCCGAGCAGCGTTACCCCTGGCACGCGGTCCCAGCGATGGCCGGTGGGGAGTGTGTTGATCGTGCGCAGCACCGGCGGGGTTTCGCCATCGGTGATCAGCGCGGTCAGCGCCGGCGCCCAGCCGTCGAACTCGGCCGCGATCCGCGCTTTTGCCGTGGCCGCGTCAGCGAAGTCGATGCCGGCGAACCATTCGGCGGGCCGGCTGAGCGCCACATAGGTGTGAAGTACGGCTCCCGCCTCGCGATGCCCGAAGATGCCTTGGCCAGGGGCCAGCGCGAAAAGCGCGCCGCCACCCATGGCCCCGGCCGCCGCTGGATGCTGCTCGTCGGCATCGTAGAGATAGGTCTCGACAAACGACGTGCCGATATAGGCGGGCATGGCATCCGACAGCAGTGGCCGGACCTTCGACCAGGCGCCGTCTGCACCGACGAGGATGTCTGTGGTCACATCAGACCGGTCCGCGAATGTCAGCTGGTGCCGGCCGGCGCCAAGGACCGCGACGCTTGTGAGCTTCTTTCCCCACTGGATGGTCTGCGCCGGCAAGGAGTCGATGAGAATGCGCCTGAGATCGCCGCGCAACACTTCGGGGCGTCCGCCGGTGCCGTCATCGGGTTCTTCGAACAGCACCGTGCCGTGCTGGTCGAGCACGCGCGACGCCTGGCCGCCTTCATGGATGATGGCGCGGAATGCGTCGGTGAGGCCGGCCTGGGCGAGCGCGAGCTGTCCGCTGTCTGCGTGGATATCGAGTTGCCCGCCTTGCGTGCGCGCCTCTGCCGAGGGCTCCGCCTCATAGATCGTCGCTGCTATGCCATGGACGTAGAGGACGCGGGCGAGGGTGAGGCCCCCCAGGCCCGCACCGATGATGGTGACCGGTGACATTGTCATCTTTCTCTTGAAAATGAGTTGGAACACTGTTCCATTCATTTTATTTGGAACGCCGTTCCATAAATGTCAAGATGATGCCCATGGCAAAAACGACTCAACGGACCGAACGGCGCACGGACGCGCTTTCCAAGGAGCGGATCATCGCGGCCGCGATCGGCATCCTCGATGATGGCGGCGAGGAGGCCCTGACCTTCCGGGCGCTCTCGGCACGCCTGGCAACCGGGGCAGGCGCGATCTACTGGCACGTCGCCGACAAGAACGAGCTGCTCGCGGCGGCGACCGACGATGTCATCACTGGAGCCATGACCGGTGTGGCCAGCGGTGAGGAGCCGCGGCAGGCGATCCGGGCCATTGCTCTGGGCTTGTTCGACGTGATTGAAGCGCACCCCTGGTCGGGCGCGCAGCTTTCACGCGTGCCCTGGCAAGCCTGCGTGGGGGAGATCTTTGAAAGCATCGGCAGCCAGGTCGATGCGCTCGGCGTAGCCGAACAGGCGCAGCTCGATGTCGCTTCCGCTCTGGTGCACTACATACTGGGCTACGCGGGGCAGAACGCGGCGAATGCGAAGAATGCCCAGCTTCTGCCGCCGGATACGGACCGCACGGCGTTCCTGGCGACGATCGTCGTCCGATGGACGCAACGCGATCCTGCCGGGTTTCCGTTCCTGCAGCGGATGGCGACCCGGTTTGCCGAGCATGACGACCGCCAGCAATTCCTGGCCGGCATCGACCTCATCCTGGCCGGCATCGGACTATCCGATAGGAATTAGGCGAACTTCACCAGCATCAGGCTGAATCCGCCGATGAACAGGAAGGCGCAGAAGGCCAGCGCCAGCGGACGCAGGCCGCGCGAGCGCAGTTGCGAGATGTCGGCCTGCAGGCCCATGGCGGCGAGCCCCATGGTCAGCATGATGGTGGTGGCGAGCGCCACCGACGACTTCACGTCGGCGGGCACGGTGACCAGGCTGTTCAGCGCCACGACGGCGACGAAGGCGGCGACGAACCATGGCATGGGCGGGCGCGCCCCGGATTGATCGCCTGACTGGTCGCTGCTCGTCCTGCGGCGCGCCATCAGGCCGAGCGCGATGACCATCGGCGCCAGCATGGCGACGCGGGTGAGCTTGGCCACGGTGGCGATCTCGCCGGACTGGGTGCCGTTCTGGAAGCCGGCGCCGATGACCTGCGCCACCTCGTGGATGGACGCGCCGGCCCACAGGCCGAAAGCGTGCTGGTCGAGGCCGAGCAGCGGCGCCAGCAGCGGGAAGCCGAGCATGGCGACGGTGCCGAACAGCGTGATCGAGGCGACGGCGTAGGTCACGTCCTCATCGCGCGCATCGGTGACGATGTTGGTGGCGACGATGGCCGAGGCGCCGCAGATCGAGGTGCCGGCGGCGATCAGTTGCGCCAGCTTCCGGTCGACGCCGATCAGCCGGCCGAGCGTGACGGTGAAGAGGAAGGTGGCGCCAAGCGTGGCCGCCACGATGCCGACGCCGCCGGCGCCGATCGAGACGACCTGGCCGAGCGTCAGCTGGAAGCCGAGCAGCACGATGGCGAAGCGCAGCAGGCGCTTTTGCGAGAAGGCGATGCCGGCCCTGGCGTGGGCAGGCGTGCCGAGCACGTTAGAATAGACCATGCCGGCGACGACGGCCAGGATCATCGGGCTGAACAGGGCAAAGCCGGAGACATTGTGCGCCGAGAAGGCAACCGCCGTGATCATCGCCACCAGCACGATGCCGGGGATGACGCCGTTCCACATCGAATCGAGGCGCTTGCGGCCGGCGGTCAGCTCGGCCGGTATCAGGCTTTTCGGAATATCGTTCGCGATGCGGGTGGCGGAAGACAATGCAATTCTCCAGGCGGGTATGCTGGAGGAATGCCATTCCTGAACAGATCATTCCAACGAATTGTTTTGGTTAGAATGATCGATTTTTACGAACGGTCGTAGTGAAGGACCAGTCCGGCTACAACAATTCCTGCCACCGACGCGCGCCATGAACTACGCGCACGATCTCGGCACCGTCGTCGATCTGGCGATAGAGAATCAGGTAGTTTCCCGCAGGGAATGTGCGCAAGCCCGCTCGCACGTCCGGCCGGGCAACACCCATTCCCGGCATGTCGGCGATGCGCTGGCAATGGGCATGGATTTCTTCATACCAGCGCAGTGCCGCCGAGGGACTATCCTCGGCGATATAGAGCGCGATGGCTTCGATATCCGCTTCGGCTTCCGGCCGTAGGCGCAGTGTCATCGCGACGTGCGCTCGGCGATCCTGGCATCGAGCTTGCTTTTGATCCGAGCGAAGGCTTCGCCACCGTCGACGGCGTTACCGCTTGCCATGCCTTCATCCCAAAGTCGGCCCAATTCGTCGACAGCCTGATCACGCTGCATCCGGCGAAATTTCCATTCGCGCAGCGCCTCACGCATGACTTCGCTCGCCGAGGCGTATTCGCCCGCCGCAACGACCTCCCGCATCATGCTTGCCATTTCAGGGGTGAGGGCAACGCTCACTTTCTCGACATTGGCCATCTGTGTCTTCTCCTGCGACATAAGGTAGGCAAGTTTACCACCAGCTGCAAGGAGGAGACATTCATCGCACCCGAAATCAAATCTGCGCTTCGATCGCCGCCTTGTCGATGACCGACCACACGTTCCTGATCCGGTCATCCAGATACTCATAAAACACGTTCTCGCTGAACGAGACCTTTTTGCCGTTAATGGGCAAGTCGAAAAAGGTCCCCTTCGGCGTGCAGTTGAACTGAAGGCGGCTGGCGATGAACGGTGGCTCGGCAATCAGCAGCTGGACGTCGAAATAGAGGTCCGGAATTTCCCGGAAATCCCGTTCCAGCATGGCGCGGTAGCCTGACAGGCCGACTCGGTCGCCATTATAGTGCACCTCGTCATGGACGAAGCGATGCAGCCTTTGCCAATCCTGATTGTTGAGGCAGTCGATATAGCCTCGGTAGAGGTCGGTTTGGGTCACGGCATCGGCTCCGGGTTCGTCAGATCCGGCAGGAAGATAGAACGACCGTGGGGACAGTCCAGATGGAGCGGGACTATTCCCTGTACCGCAGCGCATCGACCAGCAGCGAGAAGGCCGGCGTCGCCTGGCGGCGGCTGGGGTAATAAAGGTGGTAGCCGGGGAAGGGCGGGCACCAGTCGGCCAGCGCCCGCACCAGCCGGCCGTCGGCCAATTGCGCCTTCACCTGGTCCTCCGGCAGATAGGCAAGGCCGAGGCCCGCCAGCACGGCATTCATGCGCAGCCCCGCCGTGTTGAAGATCAACTGGCCCTCGACGCGGACTTTCAGCTCGCGCCCGGCCTTTTCGAATTCCCAGGCATAGAGCCCGCCATAGGTCGGCAGGCGCAAATTGATGCAATTGTGGGTGGTCAGGTCCTGCGGCGTGCGCGGCTTGGGCCGCCGGGCGAAATAGGCCGGCGAGCCAACCACGGCCATGCGCATGTCGGGGCCGATGCGAACCGCGATCATGTCGTGCGCCACCTGTTCGCCAAGGCGCACGCCGGCATCATAGCGCTCGGCGACGATGTCGGTCAGGCCGTAGTCGACGATGATCTCGATCCTTATGTCGGGATAGTCGGGCAAAAGCCTTGATATTGCCGGCCACAGCACTGCGTCGGCCGCGTGCTCGCCGGCGGTGATGCGGATGGTGCCGGCGGGCTTTTCGCGCAAGGCGCTCAACGCAGCGAGTTCGGCCTCGATCTCGTCGAGCCTCGGGCCGACGGAGCGCACCAGGCGCTCGCCGGCCTCGGTGGGCGACACGCTGCGCGTGGTGCGGGTGAGCAACCGCACGCCCAGCCGCTCCTCCAGCGCGCGCACAGTGTGGCTGAGCGCCGATTGCGACACGCCAAGCTGTGCCGCCGCCCTGGTGAAGCTTTTTTCGCGCGCAACCGCAAGGAAGGCGGTGAGCTCGTTGAGATTGTCTCGCGGCATTGATGAGCCTGTCTCATAAGTACATGCCGGATATAGCACCTAATCCAGGCCAATCGCAGCCGCTAAATAAGCGCCATCACAATCGGCTGCCCGAGATCGGCGGCCTTGAAGGCCGCTGGCAGCGTCCTGTCCGGCGTCGAAAAGGGAAAAACCATGGATATCAAGCGAAGCGGCTCACAAGCCTCCGGCAAGGGCCCGGGCGATTGGTTCACCGGCACGGTGCGCATCGATCCGCTGTTCGCGGCCATCGCGCCGGCCCGCGCGGCCGGCAACGCCGTTACCTTCGAGCCCGGCGCACGCACCGCGTGGCACACCCATCCGCTCGGGCAGTTGCTGATCGTCACCGCCGGCTGCGGCCGCGTGCAGCGCGAAGGCGGGCCGGTCGAGGAGATCCGGCCCGGCGACGTGGTTCGCTTCGAGCCGGGTGAAAAGCACTGGCACGGCGCGGCGCCCACCACCGCCATGACCCATATCGCCATCCAGGAGGCGCTCGACGGCAAGGCCGTCGACTGGATGGAGCACGTCAGCGACGCGCAGTACCAGGCCTGAACAAAGGAGCAAGACAATGCAAAAGCGCACACTTGGAACAAGCGGCCTCGAAGTCTCGGCCATCGGGCTCGGCTGCATGGGCATCAGCCAATCCTACGGGGCACCGATGGCGACGCCGGATGCCGTTCGCCTGATCCGTTCCGCGGTCGAGCGTGGCATCACCTTCTTCGACACCGCGGAGGTCTATGGACCTTTCGCGAATGAGGAGGTCGTCGGCGAGGCGCTGCAGCCGATCCGCGACCAGGTGGTGATCGCCACCAAATTCGGCATCGACATTGCCGGCACGGCCGGACATCAAGGCATGGACAGCCGGCCGCGGCATATTCGCGACGTCGTCGAGGCCTCGCTCAAGCGGCTGAGGACAGATCGCATCGATCTCCTCTACCAGCACCGCGTCGATCCGGTCGTGCCGATCGAGGAGGTGGCGGGCACGGTCAAGGACCTGATCAGCCAAGGCAAGGTCAAGCATTTCGGCCTCTCCGAGGCGGGTGTGCGCACCATCCGGCGCGCCCATGCGGTGCAGCCGGTCGCGGCCCTGCAAAGCGAGTACTCGCTGTGGTGGCGTGAGCCCGAGGAGGCGATCCTGCCCGTGCTCGAGGAACTGGGCATCGGCTTCGTGCCCTTCAGCCCGCTGGGCAAGGGTTTCCTCACCGGCGCCATCAACGCCAACACGACGTTCGACAGCAGCGACTTCCGCAACACCGTTCCGCGCTTCGCGGAGGAGGCCCGCAAGGCCAACCAGGCGCTGGTCGACGCGATCGTCGCGATCGCGGCGAAGAAGAAGGTGACCCCGGCACAGGTCGCGCTCGCCTGGCTGCTGGCGCAAAAGCCATGGATCGTTCCGATCCCCGGCACGACGAAGCTCAATCGCCTCGAGGAGAACATCGGATCGTGCGACGTTACGCTGACGGCGGACGATCTTGCCGACATCGAGAACGCGGTCTCGGCGATCGCCGTGCAGGGCGAGCGCTATTCGCCGCAACAGGCGGCGAGGATCGATCGCTGACGCGTATCAGAAAGGAAAATCATCATGACTGAGAACATCAAGGGCAAGGTCGTCGTCATCACCGGTGCCAGCAGCGGGCTGGGCGAGGCCGCCGCGCGGCTTTTGGCGAAAGAGGGTGCGAAGCTGGTGCTGGGCGCGCGCCGCCTCGACCGGCTTGAGGCACTGGCCGGCGAGTTGTCGCTCGGCAAGGACGCCGTTCTGGCAACCGACGTGACCGATGTCGGCCAGGTCCGGCGGCTCGTCGACCATGCGGTGAAGATTCACGGCCGCGTCGACGTCATCATCAACAATGCCGGCCTGATGCCGCACTCGCCGCTGGAGCGCGGCAAGGTCGAGGACTGGGACCGGATGATCGACGTCAACATCAAGGGCGTGCTTTACGGCATAGCCGCCGCCTTGCCGCATATGAAGGCGCAGAAGAGTGGCCATATCATCAACGTGTCGTCGGTAGCGGGCCACAAGGTCGGGCCGGGCGGTGCGGTCTATGCCGCCACCAAGCACGCGGTGCGCATCATCTCCGAAGGGCTGCGGCAGGAGGTAAAACCCTACAACATCCGCACCACCATCATCTCGCCCGGTGCCGTGGCGACGGAGCTGCCCGACAGTGTCACCGAGGCGGATGTCGCGGCGGGCGTGCGCGCGCTCTACGATCGGGTGGCCATCCCCGCCGATTCCTTCGCCAGGACGGTGGTGTTCGCCATGAGCCAGCCCGACGAGGTGGATATCAACGAGATCCTGTTTCGGCCGACAGCGCAGGAGTATTGAGACCTCGGTGCGACGTTTGAGGGGGCCGTTTGCTTAGACGTGCCGTATGCCATTGGCGATTGGCTGAAGCGTCCAACACTTCGTCATCCTCGGGTCTTCGCGACGCCGCTGCGCGGCTGCTCCGCCCGTGGATGACGAAGTCGGGGGCTTGGGCCAATCCCCAAACCTTGACGCGCCGCGCTTCCTGCGCCAGCTTGGCGCCATGTTCGCCCTCGCGCCCACCAACACCAACCGACGCCGCCGCCCATCGCGGAGCGGCAAGCTGATTGCGCGACGACGAAGGCCGGCAGGATAGATCCGGTTCGTTCGTTTCCAGCCCCGCCCGCGACAACAGCCGGCGGGGTTTTTCATGCCTGGAGCTTGCCATGACAGACAATTCCATCCGGTTTCGGCCGGCCGGGCCCGCTGACGCCGTTGCGATCCGGGACATCGTTCGATCAGCCTATGCGAAGTGGGTGCCGGTGATCGGCCGCGAGCCGCTGCCCATGCGCGCCGACTACGACAAGGCCGTTGCCGAGCATCCGTTCGATCTTGCAATCGCGGACGGCCGCGTCGTCGGCATGATCGAAACCGTGCTGGCCGACGATCACCTGTGGATCGAGAATGTCTGCGTCGCGCCGGAGGCGCAGGGCAGGGGCATCGGCCGGCTGTTGCTGGAGCGGGCCGAACAGAAGGCGCTCGAAGCCGGTCGCCCGGAGCTGCGCCTGCTGACCAATGGTGCTTTCGCCGACAATGTGTCGTTGTACAAATGGCACGGCTATGTGATCGACCGGGAGGAGCCGTTCATGGGCGGCATGACGGTCTATATGAGCAAGAGGCTCGCGGGCTGATACGGGCGGCTTCGTTAGGGCGTGAACGGCTTCGAAGCAGCGCTCTACGCCAAGGAACTCGACGGCGGATATTCAGCGCTTCGGATAAGTGCTGGCTCAATCACTGGCGTGCTGGCTCAACCACTTCGGGGGTTGCGTTTGACAGCGGCGTTTGCGCATCGTTATCTCTAGCTGGATATCACGGCCGGAACGGCCTACGGCACCCCCAAGGAGAAAACCATGTCACACAATCTGCAGTTCTATATCGATGGCGCGTGGGTCGATCCTGTTGTGCCCAACACGCTCGATGTCATCGATCCCTCGAACGAGGATGCCTTCGCGCAGATCTCGCTCGGCTCCAAGGCCGATGTCGACAAGGCGGTGGCCGCCGCCAAGCGCGCCTTCAATACATTCGGCTTCACCTCGGTCGAAGAGCGGCTCGACATCCTGAACCGCGTCATCGAGGTCTACAAGAAGCGCTCCAAGGACCTGGCGCTCGCCGTATCGCGCGAGATGGGCGCGCCGCGCCAGATGGCGCTTGACAGCCAGGTCGGCATTGGCCTTGCACATCTGCAGAAGATGGCCGAGACGCTGAAGACCTTCCAGTTTCGCCACGTCAAGGGCAGCGCGCTGATCGTCAAGGAGCCGATCGGCGTCGTCGGCCTGATCACGCCGTGGAACTGGCCGCTGAACCAGATCACCTGCAAGGTCGGCCCCGCGCTCGCCGCAGGCTGCACCATGGTGCTGAAGCCTTCCGAAATCGCGCCGCTCGACGCCATCATCTTCGCCGAGATCATCGACGAGGCGGGCGTGCCGAAGGGCGTGTTCAACCTCGTCAACGGCGATGGCCCGGGCGTTGGCCAGGCGCTGTCCAGCCACCCCGACGTGGACATGATGTCGTTCACCGGTTCGACCCGGGCCGGCATATTGGTGGCCAAGGCCGCCGCCGACACGGTCAAGCGCGTGCACCAGGAGCTTGGCGGCAAGTCGGCCAACATCCTGTTCCCGGATGTCGACCTCGCCAGCGCGGTCACCAAGGGCGTCGCCGGCTGCTTCGGCAACTCAGGCCAGTCCTGCAACGCGCCGACCCGCATGTTCGTGCCGCGCGACCGTCATGACGAGGCTGCCGGTTATGCCAAGGCAGCGGCGGAAAAGTTCACCGTTGGCCCGGCCGACGGCGCCAACACCAAGCTTGGCCCTGTCGTCAGCCAGATCCAGTTCGACAAGATCCAGGACCTGATCCAGAGCGGCATCGACGAGGGTGCGACGCTGGTCGCCGGCGGCCCCGGCCGCCCGGCCGAACTGAACCGCGGCTACTATATCAGGCCGACCGTGTTCGCCGACGTCACCCACGACATGCGCATCGCGCGCGAAGAAATCTTCGGGCCGGTGCTGGCGATCCTGCCCTATGACACGGTCGAACAGGCGGTCGAGCAGGCCAACGACACCGTCTACGGCCTCGCCTCCTATATCCAGGCCAAGGACATCCAGAAGGCCCGCGACGTGGCGGCGCGCATGCGCTCCGGCAATGTCTACATCAACTACCCGACCTGGGATGCCGGGCTGCCCTTCGGCGGCTACAAGCAGTCGGGCAACGGCCGCGAATACGCCGAATACGGGCTCGACGATTTCCTCGAGATCAAGGGCATCGCGGGGTACGAAGCGGCTGAGTAATGCCGATACAGCGCGCCGCTCGTGCGGCGCGCTGATCTTGCTACATGGGTGCAGTGGAGCTGATTTCCGAAGTCGGCGCTGTCAATTTAGGTTCTCGTCACGCGTTCGAAACGCAGTGGTCGCGTGGCGCTTCTCTCTCTTATTCTTGCCAATTGGCAAATGCATGCTATATCTCTGCCAATAGCAGGGTGAGCAACATGCAGCTTCAGTCGATCGTCATAACGCCGGCCACGGTCGGCAGCGCCATCTCGGATGAGGAGGCGGGCGCCCTGGCGCGCACCACGGTCAATTTGTTCAAGGCGTGGGGCCTTACCGACCTCGAGGCCTGCATCCTGCTCGGCGGCATGTCGGCACGGACCTGGGCTCGCTGGAAGGAGGGCGGCATCGGGCGGATCGACCGCGACCTGCGCACCCGCATGGCGCATCTGATGGGCATCCACAAGGGCCTGCGCTATCTCTTCACCGAGCCGGCGCGCGGCTATGCCTGGATCCGCAAGCCCAATGCCACGTTCGGCGGCCAGTCGGCGCTCGACCTGATGCTGCGCGGCGAAATCTCCGACCTTGCCGCCATGCGCGAATGGCTCGATGCGGAGCGTGGTGCATGGTGAGTGGGCTTGGCGTCCGGCGCCGCGTCCACTGGCCCCAGACTTTTCGCATCATCCGCTCCATCCATCCGCCGATCGACCTGTTCGAGGACATTGCCGATCCGCGCGACTGGGAAGCGCTGGCTTCCGTCGAGGAGAAGACCAATCCGCGCATCAGGTTTGAGATCGGCGACCTCGGCAAGGTGGCGGCGGCAAGGCGGGTGTCCGGCCCCGGCGCCAGCTTCGTCATGGCGCCCTTCGTGCATTGTTCGACACTGCGGCCCGGGCGCTTCTCGGATGGCAGCTACGGCCTCTATTATGCCGGCGACAGCGAGGATGTGGCGCTGGCCGAAACCATCCACCACCACCAGAATTTCATGCGCGCCACCAAGGAGGATCCGGGCTGGACGGCTGACTTTCGCGTGCTGATCGGCAGCGTCGACCGCGACCTCGACGATGTCAACGCCGTGCCCGGCGTGCTCGACCCAGACGACTACACCGCCTCGCAGGCGGAAGGGCAGGCGCTGCGGGCGCAAGGCAGCGACGGGCTGGTGTGGAACAGCGTGCGCATGCCCGGGGGCCAATGCATCGGCATCTTCTGGCCCGACGTCATCCCTGTCCCGGTGCAAGGCCGGCATTACAGCTACCACTGGGACGGTGCGCGCGTCGACTTCGTGCGCCAGCACGATACCGGCAAGGTGCTGGCGGTCACCTGACCGATGGCGGCGCGTTCGCCGCGGAGGCCGGCGCCCGGCGGGCCATTTCCGGTTTCGTGCCCTGGCCGGAGATCAAGATGCTGTGATTGCCGTAAATAATGGCATGGATTTCCTGCCATATCGCCTCCGCCCGATCTATATATCGGTTGAGATCGATGCGAGGTGAAGATGGACCGCGACATCATATTGAAGGCGCTGGCGCATCCGGTTCGACGCGATGTCCTGGCGTGGCTGAAGGAGCCTGAAAAGCACTTCACCGCGCAGGAGCATCCGCTCGAAATGGGCGTCTGCGCCAGCCAGTTCGAACGTTGCGGCCTGGCGCAGTCCACCGTGTCGGCGCATCTGGCGACGCTTGCGTCGGCCGGCCTCGTTACCACGCGGCGGGTCGGCCAATGGGTGTTCTACAAGCGCAACGAAGAAACCATCGCCGCCTTTCAGGCCGCCTTGTCCGATCTCTGACGATCCTCCCCGCTTCCTCCCCCCGAATGCATGAAAGGCATTTCTCATGGCTACTCTTTTTGATCCCCTGCGGGTCGGCGACCTGGCGCTGGCGAACCGCATCGTCATGGCGCCGCTGACGCGCAATCGCTCGCCCAATGCGGTGCCCGGCGACCTGTCGGTGACCTATTACAGCCAGCGCGCCACGGCCGGGCTGATCGTGACGGAGGCCACCGCCATCAGCCATCAGGGCCAGGGCTACGCCAACGTGCCCGGCCTCTATGGCGCGGATCAGCTGGCCGGCTGGAAGCGCGTCACCGACGCCGTTCACAGGGGCGGCGGCAAGATCGTGGTCCAGCTCTGGCATGTCGGACGCATCTCGCACACCGCGTTGCAGCCCGGCGGCGGCAAGCCGGTGGCGCCGTCCGCGATCAGGGCAAACTCCAAGACTTTCCTGGTCAAGCCCGATGGCATCGGCGAGTTCGTCGAGACCTCCGAGCCGCGCGCGCTCGATGCGGCCGAACTCCCCGGCATCGTCGATGATTTTCGCCGCGCCGCCAAGGCGGCGATCGAGGTGGCGGGTTTCGACGGCGTCGAGATCCATGGCGCCAATGGCTATCTCATCGACCAGTTCCTGCGCTCCGGCACCAACCATCGCACCGATGATTATGGCGGCTCCATCGAGAACCGGACGCGCTTCCTGTTCGAGGTGGTCGACGCGGTAACGGGTGCTGTCGGTGCCGGCAGGACCGGGATCAGGCTGTCGCCGGTGACGCCCGCCAACGACACTTCGGATGCCGATCCGCAGCCGCTTTTCAACCACGCGGTGGCAGGCCTGGGCGGCCGCGGCCTGGCCTATGTCCATATCGTCGAAGGCGCGACCGGCGGCGCTCGCGATTTCAGCCAGGGCGACAAGCCGTTCGACTACGCAGAACTCAAGGCCAGCTATCGCAAGGCCGGCGGCACGGGCGCCTGGCTGGTGAACAATGGCTACGACAAGGAACTGGCCGAAAAGGCTGTCGCCGACGGCTATGCCGACCTTGTCGCGTTCGGCAAGCTGTTCATCGCCAATCCCGACCTCGTCAGCCGGCTGAAGCGCAATGCCGACCTGAACACCCCGGACAAGGCGACGTTCTATGGCGGTGATGCCAAGGGCTATACGGACTATCCGACGGCGGCCTGAGCCGTCGCCTGCCCACAAGAGAAGAGCAGCCCGCTCCCCATGGGGGCGGGCAATCGCATATGAGACTTCCCGAAGGTTTGCCCGGCACGTACCCCCACCCCTAACCCCTCCCCACAAGGGGGAGGGAGACTAGAGCGGTTCAGCGTTTCACGGAATCGCAGAACCGCTCTAACTATTTGTTTTTACGCAATTCCGGACGGAAAACCGTTTCACACTTTTCCTGGAATTGCTCTAGCGCCGGCGCTGAACTCGGCAAACTGTAGAAGTTTCGACGCCAAAGCGTAGCGCGCGGCAGCGTTCCCTCCCCCTTGTGGGGAGGGTTAGGGTGGGGGTCCTCTTCGTGAAAACTCATATGCAATAGCCCTGCCATGGGGCCGGCAGCCTCGCTGATCCGCGGCCGGATTGACATTCGGCCGGGACGACGTACAGACGCGATGCAAGGCAACGCTATTTTCGGATTGATATAACGTCTGCCGGTTCGAGGGCAGAGGTTCGCGAGATGGCGCCAGCAAGAAAACCCGTGGTGATGATCTATGCGGCCGGCAGCCTGCGTCATGTGCTGCCATCACTGGTCTCGGCTTACCAGGCGATGACTGGCGTGACGGCCGAGACGCGGCTTGGCCCGGCCGGCCTGCTGCGCGAGCGTATCGAGGCGGGGGAGCGGCCCGATATCTTTCTCTCGGCAAGCTTTGCCCATCCGGCTCGTCTCGCCGAACTGAAGCTGGCGCGGCCGGCCGTGGTCTTTGCCCGCAACACGATGGCCGCCGCCGTGCGCCGCGATGCCGGCATCACCACCCAGAATCTTGTCGACCGGCTGCTCGATCCGGCGATCGGCATTGCCACCTCGACGCCGCTGAAAGATCCTTCCGGCGACTATGCCTGGGCGATTTTCCACCGCATCGACCAGGCGCGGCCCGGCGGCTTCGCGCTGCTCGACGCCAAGGCGCAGAAGCTCGTTGGCGGCTCTGAAACGGCGAATATTCCCGGGCGCTACGACCCGATCGCGGCAGCACTCGCCGCCGGCACCGCCCATGTCTTCCTCGGCTATCGCACCGGCCTGAAAGGGTTGGCGCAGGAGACCGAGGGCGTCGATATCGTGGACATTCCGGCGGCGGTGAATGTCGTGCCGGAATACGGGCTGGCGACGCTGGAGGGCTGCTCGCCGGCGGGGCAGGCGCTGGCACTGTTTATTCTCTCATCGGTCGGGCAGGGGATCTTGCGGGATTTCGGGTTTCTGCCGGTGGCGCTGCCGCAGGGGCTGTGACGCGGCCTCTCTTCCTTCTCCCCTTGTGGGAGAAGGTGGCCTCGCGAAGCGAGGTCGGATGAGGGGTGCTCCAGGGAACACCAACGCCTCACTCCGCTGGAACACCCCTCAACCGTCTCGGCGCTGCGCGCCGATCCACCTTCTCCCACAAGGGGAGAAGGGAAGGCGCGCGATCGCCAGCCGAGATGAGCTTGCCGCGCTCAGCACCACGCTATATGCATGCGAACACATCGAATGCCCATCGAGAGGTCCCCCATGACTCTGCGCCTTGCCCGCGTGCTGGCCCTTGCCCTGATATCGTCGCTGCTGGCGCTGGCGCCTGCGATGGCCCGCACCATCACCGACCAGCTCAACCGCACGGTGACCGTGCCGGACAAGGTCGAGCGCATCGTCGTGCTGCAGCACCAGACGCTCGACATCCTGGTCGAACTTGGCGCCGCCGACAAAATCGTCGGCGTGCTGCGCACCTGGCCGAAGCTCATTCCCGGGCTCGACAAATACGCACCGCAGCTCACCGGCCTGCCGATGCCCGGCGATCTCTCGACGGCCAATGTCGAGGAAGTGCTGAAGCTGAAGCCCGATGTCGTCTTTGTCACCAATTATGCGCCGCCGGCGATGATCGAGCAGTTGTCGCAGGCCGGGCTGCCGGTGGTGGCGATCTCGCTGTCGAAAGGCGAAGGCGTCGAGGCGCCGAAACTCAATCCGACATTCGCCGATGACGATTTCGCCTATGCGGAAGGCCTGAAGATCGGCGTTCAATTGATCGGTGACATCGTCGGCAAGCGCGAGCGGGCCGATCAGCTGCTCGACTATGCCTTTGCCCAGCGCAAGCAGGTGGAAGACCGCGTCGCCTCGATCCCGGATGCCGAGCGGGTGAAGCTCTACATGGCCAACCCGGACATGAACACCTATGGCTCGGGCAAATACACCGGCGTCATCATGAAGCGCTCCGGCGGCGTCAATGTCGCTTCCGGCGTGCGCGGCGCCACCAAGGTGTCGATGGAGGATGTGCTGGCCTGGAATCCGCAAGTGATCTTCGTGCAGGATCGCTACGCGCCGGTGGCCGACGAGATCAGGGCAGGCGCTGCCTGGCAGCATGTCGACGCGGTCGAGAACAAACGCATCTACATCACGCCCGAATACGTGAAGCCCTGGGGCTATCCGCTGCCCGAAGCACTGGCGCTCGGTGAATTGTGGATGGCGAAGAAGCTTTATCCCGAGCGCTTCGCCGACATCGACATGCAGGAGCGGGCTGACGCGTATTATCAGCAGTTTTATGGGCAGGCTTATAGCGGGCCGAATTGAGAGCGAGTGGCGAGGCCAATCGTGACTGTCGCGCTGCCCCTCATTGCCCTGCCGGGCATTTCTCCCCGTATAGTGACGGGGAGAAAGACGCCCTTGTCCATGGCTTTGCCAATCACTTTCGTTGAAGGAAGGGCGCCGGCGACGGCACAGCTTCTTTCGCCCCGTTTACGGGGAGAAATGCCCGGCAGGGCAATGAGGGGCAGCGCAAACGATACACAAGGGATGCACTCCCGTACTACCAGCGGCGTGAGGCATTAATCCGTGTCCGCGCCCGAACCCCGCAAGCGCGCCCGCGGCCTCGCAGCCATCCTGCTCATCGCGCTGCCCGTCATCCTCTTTCTCCTCTCCTTCCTGCTCGGCCGCTACCCCGTCGAACCCGTCACCGTCATCAAGGTCATATCAGCGCAATTCCTGCCGATCGCGCAGGACTGGCCGCCGGTGGTCGGTTCCGTGGTGCTCGATGTCCGGCTGCCGCGCGTGCTGGCCGCCATGGTCGTCGGCGGCGGGCTGGCGATTGCCGGCGCCTGTTATCAGGGCGTGTTCCGCAACCCGCTGGTGTCACCTTTCACGCTTGGCGTTTCGGCCGGCGCCGGCTTTGGCGCGGCGGTGGCGATCCTGCTTTTCGGCGAGCGCTATGCGACGCAGGCCTGCGCCTTCGCCTTCGGTCTGCTGGCGGTGGCGATGTGCTTTGCCATGAACCGCTTCTTCCGGCTGAACTCGACCATCGCGCTGGTGCTGGGCGGCGTCATTGTCGGCTCGCTGTTCACGGCACTTCTGTCGCTGCTCAAATATGTCGCCGACCCCAACTCCAAACTGCCGGTCATCGAATTCTGGCTGCTCGGCTCGCTGTCTTCCGTGTCGACATCAGATCTCGTGCCGGTGCTGGTCGTGACCATTCCCTGCGTGCTCGGCCTGCTCGCCTTGCGCTGGCGGCTGAACCTGCTGGCAATGGGCGACGAACAGGCCCGCATCATGGGCGTCGAGGTCAACAGGCTGCGGCTGGCGATGATCCTGCTGTCGACGCTGATCGCGGCGTCCGCCGTGTCGATCAGCGGCATCATCGGCTGGGTCGGGCTGGTCATTCCGCATTTCGCCCGCATCCTGGTCGGGCCGGATTTCCGCCGCCTGCTGCCGGCGACCCTGTCGCTCGGCGCCTGCTATCTGCTCATCATCGACGATCTCGCCCGCACGGTGACGGCGGCCGAGGTGCCGCTCGGCATCCTCACCGCGCTGATCGGCGCGCCGGTGTTCATGCTGCTGCTCGGGCGCGGCAGGCTGGGCTGGGCATGATGGGCCAGCCATGATGAGCTTGCCATGATCCTGGCCGCCGACGCTCTCGGCTTCTCCTATCCCGGCCGCGTCAGTCCGGTGTTTTCCGGCATCAGCCTCGATATCGCGGCGGGCGAGGTGGTCTGCGTGCTCGGCCCCAACGGCGTCGGCAAGTCGACGCTGCTGCGCTGCCTGGCTGGGTTGTCCGCCCCGAGCACCGGCTCGGTGCTACTCGAAGGCCAGCCAATCGCATCGCTGTCGCGCGCGGCCATTGCGCGGCTGTTGGCGCTGGTGCCGCAAAGCTATGAGACGGTGTTCGCCTTCTCTGTGCGCACCGTGGTCGAGATGGGACGGGCGCCGCATCTTAGCCTGTTCGACGCGCCGGGCGACGAGGCTGCCCGGATGACACGCGAGGCGCTGACGACGCTCGGCATTGCCCATCTCATCGACGCCGCCTACAGCGAGATCAGCGGCGGCGAGCGCCAGCTGGTGCAGATCGCCCGCGTGCTGGTGCAGGCACCGAAGCTGATGATCCTCGACGAGCCGACCGCGCATCTCGACTTCGCCAACCAGGCGCGCTTCCTGGCGCTGATGCGCCGGCTGGCGGCCAGTGGCCTTGCCGTCATCTTCACCTCTCACGCGCCCGACCACGCCTACGCCCTGGCCGATCGCACGCTGGTGATGTCGCCCAGGCATCCGCCGGTGCTCGGCCCGACAGGGGAGATCCTCACCGAGTCGGTTTTGTCAGGCGCGTATGGTGTGCCGATCCGGCTGATCCGCGCGGGCGGCCACGTCGCCTGCGTGGCCGAGGTGGAGCCGGGTTGAGCGGATTTCTTTGGGCGGTGACTTGCGGCGATCAAGAATTTGCCTGATCAAGTCGGCATCGTGCCCTGTCGCATTTGGCCAAGGAAGCGCGGTTGACCCTTGTGACGAGGAAGGGAGCAATGGCGGACAACCTCGTTGGCGACTGGAAAGTCCGCCGCACCATGATCGATTTCCTGGCCGGCGCGGCCTACCGCTTCGCCGGCGACGCCGTGGTCACGGCCGATGCCTTCACCGAGCATGGAACCATGCGGATCGGATCCCAAGAAATGCCGGCAAGCCGGCGTTACCGGCTCGAGCCGGGCGAGCGCTCGGTGCGCATCCTTCATGCCGACGGCCGCGACTTCATCGAGCTTGGGCCGGAGGCGGCGCAGACCGTCCGCCATCTCTGCGGCGCCGATCTCTATGTCGGGCGATTCTTCTTTCGCGGGCGGGACGAATGGGTAGAGGTCTGGCGGGTCAAAGGACCGCGCAAGAATTATGCGAGCCTCGGGCGGTTCTTTCGCATCGACAACACCGGTCCATAGTCCTCAGGCCAGCGCCGCCGCCAGCAGTTTCGCCTGCGGCGTCAGCTGGTCGAAGCCGCGGGCGCAGAGATTGAGCTGGCGCGTCGCCCAGTCGTCGGTCAGCCGCAGGCTGCGTAGCCGGCGGGCCGAACGGCGCGCCGCGCTTTCCGGCACGATGGCGATGCCGGCGCCTTGCGCGACGAGCCGGCAGACATTGTCGAGGCCGGGCACGCGGATGCGGATGTGCAGGTGGCCGCCAAGACGGGCGGCCTGGCGGGTGATGTGCTCCTGCAGGGCATGACCGAGGCTGAGGCCGACAAAGGATTCGCCCAGGATGTCGGCGAGGTTGACGGCATGCAAGCCGGAGAGCCCCGGCCAGTCGCGCGCGACGATCACCACCAGCCGGTCGATGAAGAACGGTTTCTGTTCGAGATGCGAAAGCCCGGCCCATGTCGCGGCGATGCCGAGATCGGCCGCACCGCTGGCCACCGCCTCGGCGATCTCATGGCTGGGGCGTTCGTCGAGATCGACGTCGATGCCGGGATGCGCCACCAGGAAGGCCGGCAGGATATCGCGCAGCAGCTCGGCCGTGGCGGCGGTGTTGGCCATCAGCCGCACGCGTGCGCGCAGGCCGCCGGCATAAGCGCCGAGGTCGCCGGCCATCGCCTCGATCTGGTTCTGAACGGCGCGCGCATGATGCAGCAGCGCGTGGCCGGCGGCGGTCGGCACCACGCCGCGGCGGCGGCGCTCCAGCAGCGGCGCGCCGAGCCGCTCCTCCATGCCCTTGATGCGGGCACTGGCCGAGGCCAGCGCCAGCCCGGCGAGTTCGGCGCCATGGGTGATGCTGCCGCGCTCGGCAACCAGCAGGAACAGCCGGAGATCGGTGAGGTCGAAGCGCATCTTTTTGTTTCCTGCAGGGCATGAGGCGCCGGTCCTAAGCCTTCGTCCTGGGCGAAGGCTGGCAGCGCAACTTCCACATTGTGCGCGGTCCATGTGTCAGTCAAATCATTCACCATGGAGATGTGCGATGAGTGACAGGACCTTAGGCCGGCAAGGCATCCTTGAAAGCGCGGCGATCGTGCTGGCGGTTGCCGTTGCCTCGCTTGCCGTGGCGCAGGCGCAGTCTGGTTTGCGGGGATGCACGCCATCAGCCGCCAGCCGCGATGCCGCGCCAAGACCCGGTCCTGATGCCGACGCGACGGACATGCTGCTGCATGACTGATCCCGTGGAGAAGGTGCGGTCGTGCTGAGCGCCGGCGTCATCGCGTGGATCGGCGCCGTCTTTCTCGCCGCCGGCTTCGTCAAGGGCGTCGTCGGCATGGGGCTGCCGACCGTGGCTATGGGGCTGCTGGCGGTGACGATGCCGCCGGCCGAGGCCGCCGCCCTGCTGTTGATCCCGTCGCTGGTCACCAATCTCTGGCAGTTGTTCACCGGCCCTTCCTTCGGCGGGCTCATCAGGCGGCTGTGGACGATGATGGCTGGCATCATGCTTGGCACCGTCGCCGGGGCAGGGGTGCTCAGCGGCGCGCATTCGGGCGCGGCCTCGGCAGGGCTTGGCGCGGCCTTGGTGCTCTATGCCCTGCTCGGCCTGTTCAAGTCTGGCGTCACCACGCCGGCGCGCCACGAGGCCTTGATGTCACCGCTGGTCGGCGTGGCGACAGGGCTGGTCACCGGCGCCACCGGCGTCTTCGTCATTCCGGCGGTGCCCTATCTGCAATCGCTGCGGCTGGAGAAGGAAGACCTGATCCAGGCGCTCGGCCTGTCCTTCACCATATCGACGGTTGCGCTGGCCATCGGCCTGCTCCGGACAGGCGCCCTGGCGTCGCCGGCGGCGCAACTGACGGGGTCGGTCCTGACGCTGGCGCCGGCGCTGGCCGGCATGTTCATCGGCCAGGCACTGCGCCGGACAATGAGCGTCGAGACGTTTCGCACGGTGTTCCTGATCGGCCTGCTGGTGCTGGGAGCGTATCTTGCGGGGGAGGCGCTGTGGTGAGCGCTAGCCGGAAATCGCTTGTGCGCCCTCGATGAGTTGGCTGGCGATCTCCGGAACCTTGTCCTGTACGAGGTCGGTGACGGGCACGACGACGACCAGACTGCCCAGGATGCGCTTTTCCGAGTTGAAAATCGGCGCGGCGATGCCGGCGTTTCGGCTGTCGACCTCGCCTGCCGAGAAGGAATAGCCCTGTTGGCGGATGGCCTTCAGTGTCTTGCGGAAACTTGCCCAGTCATTGCCGAGGCCGGCGGCGGCAATCTCGGCCGCATTGGCCAGCATCAGGCTGCGCAGCCGGTGGTCGGGCAAATGCGCCAGGATCGCCTTGCCGGCGGCGCCACGCAACAGTGGCATCGGCCTGCCGCGATCGTAGCTGGTCAGCACGGTGCGGTCGGGCCAGGCCTGGGCGATGCAGACGACGTTCTTGCCATAATAGGCGCAGACCATGAGGTTGCCCTTCAGCCGGGTGATCATCTCGTCCATCACGTCGCCGGCGCGGTGCAGCAGCGGGTCGTTGAGGCGGATCTGGCGGTCGAGCTGGATGATGCGGGCGCCCAGTGTAAAGCCGCGCTGTATATCGGGCGCGATCAGGCCGGCGGAGCTCAGCGTCTTCAGGTAGCGATAGGCGGTCGGCACCGAACAGTTCAGCTCGGCGGCGATTTCCTCCACGGTCAATGCCGTGCGGTCGCCGTCAAACAGGTCGAAAATGGCGACCATGCGCGTAAGGCTGTCCATGCGAAGACCGAACTCCTGTCTGGCAATCGTGACAGTGTATGAAAGCACCGCCGCGAAGCGTCAACCATGCGGGCTAAAGCGCGTCGTGTCGAAACGGATTCATACGCCGCCCTTCAGGTCCTTGTTTTCATGCATGCCGCGATCCCAAAACCGAGGTCACTTTTGGGGGGCATGCATCAGTGGATGTGCATGCCGCCGTTGATGTCGATTGCGCTGCCGGTGATGTAGCCGGACAAAGGCGAGGCGAGAAACAGGCAGACATCGGCGACATCCTGCGGCGCGCCGAAGCGGCCGAGTGGAATACCCTCGATGAAGCGCCGCTGCGTCGGTTCGTCGAATGCTGTGGCGTTCATCTGGGTGATGATGATGCCGGGGTTGACGCAGTTGACCCTGATATTGCGGGGGCCAAGTTCGCGCGCCATGCTCTTGGCCAGCGCCAGAACGCCGCCTTTCGAGGCCGCGTAGTGCGGGCCGCCGAGCAGCCCGCCGCCGCGCTGTGCGGCGATCGACGCCAGGCAGATGATGGCGCCGCCATCCTCCATCGCGGGGATCGCCGCCTGTGCCATGTTCAGCATGCCGCGCAGATTGATGTCGAGCGTCGCCTCCCAATCCTCGTCCGAAATATCGAGCAGCTTGCGCGCCTGGGCGATGCCGGCATTGTTGACGATCATGTCGAGCCGGCCGAACAGGGTCTTGGCCTGGCCGACGATGTCACGCAGCGCCGCCTTGTCGCGAACATCGGCCGCCATGCCGATGGCGCGGGGCAGACCCTTGGCGGGCACCTCGGCGGAGATGGATGCGGCCGCCTGTTCGCAGTCGCCCTGATCGAGGTCGACGATCACGACATGGGCGCCGGAGGCGGCGAATGTCCGTGCCACCGCGAAGCC
Organism: Mesorhizobium sp. GW821-FHT04C10; assembly: GCF_059420305.1. Classification (NCBI taxonomy): domain Bacteria; kingdom Pseudomonadati; phylum Pseudomonadota; class Alphaproteobacteria; order Hyphomicrobiales; family Phyllobacteriaceae; genus Mesorhizobium; species Mesorhizobium sp. GW821-FHT04C10. The sequence continues at coordinate 3,144,196 of NZ_JBWKTL010000001.1, forward strand.
GATGCCGGCCGGATGCGCCGCGCCGGTGACGATTGCTACTTTTCCGTCGAGCATTTTATCTCCTGTAATTTATCATATTACGATAATTCCTTGAATTATGCGCTGTCAAGCGCGGGCATGCCGGCGTCGTGAAGGTCCGCGAATTGCTGCCAATTTGATTCTGATGAACTAAATAACTCACTGAAATATATAATTTCCTGTGAGCGCCGGTGAGCGCCTGTCCCTCCGGTCGCAAAGGCGAGCATTGGCGGGCTTTCATGGTGCCGCTTGACAATCGAAAAAATTATGAATTATCGTAATGTGAGAATTAATTGAAATTCTTGCAACCGGGAGGAAACCTGATGAGCGACAAGGAACTGAACATGCTTGCGACCCTGCATGCGCTGGAGGACGGCGTGGGGCGCCGCACCTTCATGAAGCTGATGGGGGCCGCCGGCATTTCGCTGGCGATGACGCCGGCGGTGACGCGCATGGCGCAAGCCGCCACCGTCATTCGCGGCAAGATAGCCAACCAGGTGTCCACGCCGTCCAACGACTACTGGTCGGTGTGGACGCGCGCCTTTGGCGCGGCGGCGGAGTCGCTCGGCCTCGAAAAGCAGGAGCTGTTCCACCAGAACGACACCGCCCGCCAGCTGTCGCAGGTACGCAGCCTGCCGGCGAGTTCCGCCAAGATGCTGATCGGCTGCGTCGAGCCGGCCGGCTCGCTGCCGACGGTGGCGAAATTCTGCCAGGACAATTCCATCCACTACGTGCCGAGCTGGGAATCGCCGGCCTGGTTCACGCCGCCCGATATCGGCGATTTCTACGTCTCCTTTGTCACGCCGAACTCGGTCGAGGGCGCCTATGAGGTGGCCAAGGCATTGTTCCAGAGCGTCGGCGGCGAGGGCAAGATCGTCCACATAGCGGGTCTGGCGACGCCGACCGATTCCTACCGCACGGCGGGCCTGATGCAGGCGGCGGCCGAATTTCCCGGCATCAAGATCGTCGGCGGGTTGCATGCCGACTGGGACCGCGAGCAGGCGCGCAAGGTGATGCTGTCCATGGTCACCGCGCATCCCGACATGAAGGGTGTGTTCGCACAGAACGACAATATGGCGCTGGGCGTGCTCTCGGTGCTGCGTGAGCGCAATCTGAAGAACGTCAAGGTGTCGGGCGTCGACGGCCTGCCGGAAGGCCTGCGCGAAGTGGCCAAGGGCGAGCAGATGGTCGCCACCCACACCTCGCTGCCGCCCTATGGCGCGGGCTTCACGGCCGTGCTTGCCTTCGACGCGCTGAATGGCTGGAAGCCGACGCTGGGCGAACGGCTGCTGTTCACCGGCTCGGCCTTGGCCACGGCCGAGAATTCGGGGCGCATCGAGAAGGCGATCTATGGCGAAGGCTCCAAGCCGTTCGACTGGGCGCTGATGAGCCGTACGCTCAACCCCGAGACCTGGGACCCGCAGAACAAGATCACGGCCATCGAGCCCGAGACCTATTGGGGTCCGTTCCCGGACGGCAAGGAGCGCCTCAACGCTGCCTATGCCGGCGCCAGGGACAAGGGCGAGTTCTCCAAGGTCGATGCGCTCTATGCCGCGCATTACAAGACCGGGCCGGTCAAGGCCTGATCGACGCCGAGATTGAAGCCAGTCATGAACACGTTTGTTCCGGCACTCGCGCTGCGCGGTGTCAGCAAGCACTATGGCCAGGTCGCGGCACTGCGCGCCGTCGACCTGACCCTGGCGCGGCACAGCGTGCTGGGGCTGGTCGGCGAGAACGGCGCCGGCAAGTCGACGCTGATCTCGATCATCAACGGAACCGTCCTCCCGACGGACGGCGAACTCAGGGTCAACGGCGCCATCGTTGTCCCGGGTTCGCCGTTGGCCGCCGCGCGTGCGGGCATCGCCACCGTGTTCCAGGAGCAGGGGCTGATCGCCAATCTGCGCGTCTACGAAAACATGCTGCTTGGGCGCGAGCGAGGTTTCGCGCGGGCGGGTGTCCTGGGTAGTGCCGCGATGTCGGCACTTGCCCGGGACGTCCTTGCCGATCTGGGCATCGCCATCGACCCGATGGCGGTGACCGGCGATCTCGCCTTCGGCGAGCGGCAATTGGTGGAGATCGCCAAGGCCTTCGCGCTTGGCCGCATCTATCCGGTGGAGCCGATCGTGCTGCTCGACGAACCGACCAGCGCGCTATCGGAAAAGGAAACGCAGATCCTGTTCAACTCCATCCGGCGTTGGCGCGACAAGGCCTCGATCATCCTGGTGTCGCACCGGCTGTCGGATGTGTTCGCCGTCTGCGACCATGTCACGGCGCTGAAGGACGGTGCGGTGAATGGCCACTGGCGGGTGGCCGAGGCGACGCCCGACATGCTGCATGAGGCGATTGTCGGTCGTCCGCGTTCGGCCGGTTACTACAAGGAGGCCGAGCAGCGTGAGGATCTTGGCGAGATCGTGCTGGATGTCCGCGCGCTCAACGTGTCCGGACAGCTTCACAATGTCTCGTTGTCGGTGCAGGCGGGCGAGATCGTCGGCATCGCCGGCGTGCTCGGCTCCGGCAAGACGGTGCTGGGCAATGCCATCACCGGCGCCATACGGCCGGCGAGCGGCGAGATCACGGTGGGGGCCAAGCGGCTGAGGCCAGGCTCCCGGGCCGATGCGCTATCGGCCGATGTCGGCTTCGTGCCGGCCGAACGCAATGTCGCCGGCGTCATCGGCATGCATTCGATCGAGTGGAACCTGACATTGCCGTCGATCCGCTCGTTCCGCATCGGCAGATGGCCGGTGCTTTCGGGACGCCGCCAGGCCGAAGTCACCGACAGCTGGATCGAAAGGCTCCGCGTGCGCACGCCCGGACGTGCCGTGCAGATCCGCAATCTGTCGGGCGGCAATGCGCAGAAGGTGGTGTTCGCCAAATGGCTGGCGCGCGGCATCAAGGTGTTCGTGCTCGACGATCCCGGCCGCGGCCTCGATGTCGGCGCCAAGGAAGAGATCTATATCCTGCTGCGCGAACTCGCCAAGCAAGGCGTTGCCATCGTGCTGATCTCCGACAATCTGCCGGAGATCATCGGCCTGTCCAACCGCATCATCACGCTGAGATCGGGTTCGATCTCGGCCGAGATCAACGCGCCCGCGCATGACAAGCCGGCCGAGACGGCCGTCGTGCCGCACATGGTGTGAACCAGATGGAAGCCAAAGTGTCCCAACCCACAATAGCGGCAGCACCGCCGGCATGGCGCCAATGGATCGCCAGGAATGCAATCGCGCTCTATCCGGTGCTGGTCATCCTGGCGCTGGTGATCTTCTTTGCCGTGCAGAATCCCAACTTCGCCACTTTCGACAATGCGGTGAATATCGGCCGCCAGTCCTCGGTGCTGCTCCTGGTGGCGCTGGCCGGAACCATGGTGATCATGATCGGCTCGATCGACCTTTCGGTCGGCTCGATCGTGACGCTGTCCGGCATTGTCGCCGCACTCACAATCGACGCCGCAGGCCCGGTGGTGGCGATCGCGGCCGGCATCGGCACCGGCGTTGTCGTCGGGCTGATCAATGGCGTGACGCTGATCTCGCTGAAAGTGCCGTCGTTCCTGGTCACGCTCGGCATGCTGTCGATCCTGTCGGGCATCGCCAACATGATCTGCGGTGGCTCGTCGATCATGTTCATGGACCTCAGCCTTACCGACTTCGTCAATTCGGAGCTCATCCCCGGCCTGCCGACCATCATCCTGGTGGCGCTGTGCAGCGCGGCGGCCCTTGCCTTCATCGCCTTCAAGACGGTGCTCGGGCGCTATCTCTTCGCCATTGGCGGCGGCGAGATGGTGGCCGCCAATTCCGGAGTGCCGGTCAACCGCTACAAGGTCTATGCCTTCATGCTGTCGGGGGCGCTGTGCGGCATGGCGGGCGTGCTGCTCACCGCCCAGGTCGGCGCCGGCACCCCGGCCGCGGGCGCCAACATGCTGCTCGATTCCATCGCGGCAATCGTCATGGGCGGCACCGCGCTGTCGGGCGGCATTGGCGGGCCGCAACGCACCATCCTGGGCGTGCTGGTCATCGCCATCCTGTCCAACGGCATGGATGTCACCGAGGTCAGCAGCTTCACGCAGGAGATCGTCAAGGGCCTCGTCATCATCCTGGCGGTGGCCTCGACCATCGACCGCAAGAAATACCCCTTCATCAAGTGATCCAACGCACCAAGATACAGGAGCAGCCATGAGCGCCAAGCTTGTCCCCGTCGTCACCCGCAAGGACCAGGAGCATGCCGGCACCGGCCAGTCAGACGGCGCGGTGCGCATTTCGGGTGTCAGTCCGCAGCATACGCCGGCGACGAAGATCTGGTTCGGCAAGGTGTCGAACAAGCCGGGCTACCGTTCCGTGCCGCACCATCACGGCGAAGCCGAGACCGGCGGCTATGTGCTGCAGGGCAAGGGCCGCATCTATTTCGGCGACGACTATGCCGAATATCTCGACATGGACGAAGGCGACTTCGTCTTCGTGCCGCCGCACATGCCGCATGTCGAGGTCAATATGAGCACGACCGAGGACCTGGTCTGGCTCACCACGCGCACGCCCGACAATATCGTGGTCAACCTGACCGACGTCGACGACGCCACCCTGGTTGGCTATAGGCGCGCCTGACAAACCCCTCGGGAGGAAATGATGACCGACATCCGTCTCTACATGCTCGATACCGGCATCCTCAAATGCAAGTATCACGACATCTATCTGAACCAGGGCGGCGACGCCGATTTCGAAATCCCGGTGCCGTTCTATTTCATCACCCATCCAAAGGGGAACGTGATCATCGACGGCGGCACGCCGGTGGAATGCGCCACCGACGCCAAGGGCCATTGGGGCAAGGTGGCGGAGTTCTTCACTCCCGTGCTGACGCCCGAGCAGGGCTGCGTGGCGCAGATCGAGAAGCTCGGCTTCTCCGTCGACAGCGTCAAGCATGTCGTGCTTTCGCACCTGCATCTCGACCATGTCGGCGCCGTCGGCCGCTTCCCAAACGCCACCCACGTCGTGCAGCGCATCGAGTATGAATATGCCTTCACGCCGGACTGGTTCGCGGTGCTTGCCTATGTGCGCAAGGATTTCGACAGGCCCGACCTGAAATGGCTGATCCTCGAGGACGCCTGGGGCGATTTCTACGACCTCTATGGCGACGGCTCGATCATCCTGATCCGCTCGCCCGGCCACACGATCGGGCACCAGTCGATCCTGGTGCGGACCTCCAATGGCCAGTCGGTTCTGCTGGCTGTCGATGCCGCCGACACGCTCGACCATTGGGAGGAGCGCGCGCTGCCCGGCGCGTTGCATTCGACCATCGATTCCGTGCGCTCGGTGAAGAAACTGCGCGCCGTGCAGGCCAAGACCGGTGCGCTGGTGGTGGCCGGTCATGACGGGCCGCAATGGGCGACGCTGAAGAAGGCGCCCGACTTCTACTGACAGGCTTTGCAGGGCGGGCCGGACGGCCCGTCCGATATCGAGGACATGACATGAAGCTTCTGCGTTTTGGCCCGGCCGGCCAGGAAAAACCGGCACTGCTCGACGGGCAGGGCCGGTTGCGCGACCTTTCCGGCGTCATCGACGACATTGCCGGCGATGCGCTGGGCGACGATGCGCTGGCACGGCTCGGCGCGATCGAGCCGGCGACGCTGCCTCTGGTGGAGGGTAATCCCCGCATCGGCGCCTGCGTCGGCAAGGTCGGCAAGATGATCTGCGTCGGGCTGAACTATGCCGATCATGCCAGGGAGACCGGCAAGGAACCGCCGGCCGAGCCGATCCTGTTCATGAAGGCGACGACGGCGCTGTGCGGTCCCGATGACGACATCGAGATTCCGAGAGGTTCGCAGAAAACCGACTGGGAAGTCGAACTCGGGGTCGTCATCGGCAAGCGGGCAAAATATGTCGATGAGGCCGAGGCGCTCGGCCATGTCGCCGGCTATTGCGTGGTCAACGATGTGTCAGAGCGCGCCTTCCAGTCGGAACGCGGCGGCCAGTGGACCAAGGGCAAAAGCCACGACACGTTCGGTCCGATCGGCCCGTGGCTGGTGACGCGCGACGAGATCGCCGATCCGCAGGCGATCGATCTGTGGCTGGAGGTGGACGGTATAAGCCGGCAGAACGGCTCGACCAAAACCATGATCTTCGGCGTCGCCCATCTCGTCAGCTATATCAGCCAGTTCATGACGCTGGAGCCCGGCGACATCATCGCCACCGGCACGCCGCCCGGCGTCGGGCTCGGGCAGAAGCCGCCGCTGTTCCTGAAGGTCGGCCAGACCATGCGGCTCGGCGTCGCCGGGCTGGGCATCCAGACGCAGCGCACCATCGCGGCGCGGGCTTGACCCGCGCCATCCCTTTTGACGCAATCCCGGTGGGAAAACCGCCTTACACCTTTCCGGGAACTGCCTCGCCCGACACCAGGAAAACACAGATGAGAAGTCTTGAAGGTCGCGTCGCCATCGTTACCGGCGCCAGCCGTGGGCAAGGGGAAGCGGAGGCGCGGCTGCTGGCGCAAGCCGGCGCCGCCGTGCTGGTCTGTGACGTGCTGCGGGCGGAAGGCGAAGCGCTGGTGCAATCGCTCGAGGCCGATGGTCACGAGGCGCGGTTCCTGGCACTTGACGTGTCCAGCAAGGACGCCTGGGCCGATGCCATCGCGGCGGTGCGCGGCTGGAAGGGCCGGCTCGACGTTCTGATCAACAATGCCGGGATCATCAACCGCAAGTCGCTCAACGACACGCCGCTGGAGGCATGGGAACGGCTGATCGGCATCAATCTCACCGGCACGTTCCTCGGCATCCAGGCGGCGGCACCGCTGATGCGCGAAAGCGGCGGCGGCAGCATCGTCAACATCTCGTCGAACAGCGCCTTCTCGGGCCATTACGACCCGGCCTATACGGCGAGCAAATGGGGCGTACGCGGCCTGACCCGCACGGCGGCGATGGAATATGTCGGCTGGGGCATCCGCGTGAACAGCGTCTGCCCAGGCCTCATCGTCACCGGGCTCAACGCCGACGCGCCGCATCTGAAGCCGATGATCGAGCTGACGCCGATGAAGCGCAGCGGCACGCCGGAAGAGGTGGCAAGGCTGGTGCTGTTCCTGGCCAGCGAGGAGTCCAGCTTCATCACCGGCGAGGATTTTCTCATCGACGGCGGCTTCACCTCGGGCGCCGCCTACAGGCGCGTCGCGGTGGAAAGCGGGCTCTACGAAAGCTGAACCGCGGCGCGCCGGCGGGCTGGTTCATATCCCAGCCGGCAATCGATCGAACGACCGGCGCCCTATCGAACCACCAGCACCGGGATTGCGGTGTAGGACAGCACTTCCGCCGTCTGGCTGCCCAGAAGCAGCTTGCCCAGTCCGCGGCGGCCATGCGAGGCCATCACGATCAGGTCGCAGCCCAGCGCCTGCGACAGTTCCAGGATCGCCTCGGCGGGCCTTTTGTCCTCGACATGGACCACCTCGGCGGACACGCCCGCCGCATCGGCCGAAGCCTTGCACTTGGCCAGAACCTCCTTGCCGTATTTGCGCGATTCTTCCTGGTAGACGGCCAGTTCGTCGCCGGCGGCATAGCCGGCCATGGCGCCGCCCCAGGCGAAGATCGGGAATTGTTCCGAGACGGTGACGAAGGTGACGGCGGCGCCGATGCCCTTGGCCAATGTGAGGCCATGGGCGACGCCCTTGTCCGCCAGTTCCGATCCGTCGGTGGCGATGAGCAGATGTTTGTACATGGTGATCTGACCTGTTGTGCAAGGGCCGATGCCCTTGGGGTGGCGGGAGCCTTGGAGCGGCTTACCCTGATATAGTTGCGCGGTGGGCCTCCTCACAGGGCCAGCTTTATGTGGATCAGGGCCAGGCGAGGAGGGTGGGACCTGAAACCAGCGTCAGGCCGGTCCGATGCAGCCTGCCATTGGCGATGCGGTCGCCTTTTTGCAAACAATGCCGGTCGCAAGCAATTGGCCGCCGGGCATGCCCGGCGGCCAATTGTGAAACCGTATGATCCCGTTCCAGGCTTAGAGCAATTCCAGGAAAAGTGTGTAACGGTTTTCCGTCCGGAATTGCGTAAAAACAAATAGTTAGAGCGGTTCTGCGATTCCGCCAAACGCTGAACCGCTCTAGAACGGCGTCGCCGGCAGCTCCTGGGTGCCTTCGAGCTTCACGGCCTGGAGTTCGTTCGCGTCATAGCCAAGGGCCCGCAGGATGGTGGGCGCCACCTGTGTCGTCTGCACCAGGGCTGGCACCGACCTCGGCTTGAGCGAAGGACCGCTGATGAGGAGCGCCACGTTGCGATCGTTCGCATTGGCGCCACCATGCTCGGCAATCTTCGAACCGGATGTGTAGACCACACCCGGATTGACCGTGGCTATGAAGTCCGGCGTACGGCTGTCGGTCGCCGGGTCCTGATAGGCGAGAGCCAGCGCATTCGGCGGTTGGATCTGGGCGATGCCTTCAGCCTTGCCCGATTTCTCGAGATAATCCTGCGCCGCCGCGAGGTTCTTCACCCTGTCTTGCGGCTTGAGCCAGATCAGCGCGGCGTCGTCGGCGATGTGGAAGGCGTAGCCCGGTGTCTTCGTGTACGGATCATCGTCCAGTGGCTGGAACGTCGCCGGGTCGATAGGCGACTGGCCATGCTTCGAGGCCAGTATGATCAGGGTCGAGTCGGCGAGATGATTGCCCTTGAGTGCGGCCATCAGTTCGCCGAGGGCGCCGTCGACATAGGCGAGCTGCCCCGCAAGACCATTGCCCGGCGCGCCGCTGGCATCCACATAGCCACCGACCAGACCGGCCTCGTCGCCAGGACCGGCCTTGGGAAGCTTCTGTCCCACGCTCACCGCCTGGAAATTCATGCCGAAAAGCGCGGGAACCGCAACATGATGCGCGCCGGTGCTGTCGAGGCCCTTGATTTCGTTGATCACCGCCTGGACCCGCGCTTCGTCGAAGTCACGTTCGGCCTTGAAGCTGCCCGTCGTCTTGACCTTCGTGCCGGGGATCAGGCTGTCCTGTTCCAACGCGTAGAGGTCGTCGACGCCTTTGCCAGAAGGTCCGTTCAGCCATTCGTAGGCCGGGTGCTTGTCGGACCAGGCCGTGCGGCCGCCATGCGCTTTCACGATCTCGAAGACGTTGTTGACCCGCACGAAATCATGCGGATAGACCACCGAGCACTTGCCTTTGATCAGCGTCATCGGCAACTTTGCCGGGTCGATCTGGCTGCGGAAATCGCCCGGCTTGCCGCCACCATCAAGGCGCGTCGAATCGACGTCGATGTTCTCGGCGAAGGCCACCTCGGCACCCGGCTCGCCCTTGCAATCCGAGGCCGGCGCGAAATAGGTGCGGTCGTAGCTGTCGTCGTAGAACACGCCCGTCGATTTGGGCGTGCCGCCGGTCACCTGTGCGACAAAGCCAGGGAACGAGTCTGACGGGGCGCTGGTCAGCGCGTTGGGATAGAAAATCCCCGTATGGGCGAGCGCGGCGAACGAGCTTGCCGGATTTGCGGCGACATAGTTTGACAGGTCGAGCGCATGAAGCCCGTCGACGCTGATAAGCAACACGTGCTTGTAGGGTGCGGCGACGGCGCTGGAAGCAGACAGCGCGCCAGCGAACGCCGCCGTCAGCGTGCCCGCCGCCAGCGCCAGAGATAGCGTTTTCATTGAAGTGTCCCTCGTCTCGCAGCCCCGCGATGGATCAAGGATAGGCGAGTGGATATGACAGGTTCATGAAAACGCGTTGGCAAGGACCTTACGGATTCGTAAGCCAGCGGTGATGGCGCTGAAGGTGCTGCGTCGCCGCCGGGTCTTTCGCTGTGTTGCGCCGACCGCTACAGCTTGGCCGACAGCAACGAAAGGCCGAGCGTATGAGCAACGCATATCCGCAAATCCATCTGGTCCGGCATGGCGAGACGGCGTGGAGCCTTTCGGGGCAGCATACCGGGCGCACCGACATGCCGCTGACGCCGGCGGGTGAAGCCGCCGCGCGGGGGGTGGCGGAGCGGCTCAAGGGCCTGTCGTTCTCGGCGGTGTGGTCGAGCCCCTCGCAGCGCGCCTACAACACCAGCGTGCTTGCCGGCTTTGGCGCGACAAGCGTCAGAAACGACGATCTGCAGGAGTGGGACTACGGCGCCTATGAGGGGCGCACCACCAAGGAGATCCTGGCCGAGCGGCCGGGCTGGACCGTGTTTCGCGACGGCTGTCCGCAAGGCGAGACGGCGGCCGATGTCGGCGCCCGGGCCGACAGGATCATCAGGCAGATTCGTGAAGCCGGCGGCTCGATCCTGATATTTTCCAGCGCGCATTTCCTGCGCGTGCTTGCCGCCCGATGGCTGGGCCTGCCGCCGGAAGGCGGGGCGCTGTTCGTGCTCGACACGGCCAGCATCAGCGTGCTCGGCTACGAGCACGATCTCAGCGAGCCGGTCGTGCGCAGGTGGAACCTGAAGTAGCCGGAAAGCAACGCTGGCTCGGCGGGAAACGCCGTGGCTTCGTCATCCACGGGCGGAGCAAGGAGCGCAGCGACGCGGCGCAGACCCGAGGATCCATGCCGCGACCTCCGAGCACTGCCGCGGTGCAGAATATTGCTCCGCTGCGTTCTCCGACAAATGTCGCGGCATGGATCCCAGGGTCTCCGCGACGGAGCTTCGCTCCTGCTTCGCCCTAGGATGACAAACGCGGGGAGGCTCCGGCTATTCCGAATGTTTGGGGAACAGCGAAACCTGCGCAACCCGCCCCCTACTTCTCGAACTTCCGGATCGCTTCCGCCGTCACGGGCGTGAAGAAGTTCACCAGATTGCCGTCGGGGTCGCGGAACAGCAGCGAGCGGTTGCCCCAGGGCATGGTGGTCGGCTGCTGCACAGTCACGTTCCTGATCAAATCGGACAGCCTGGCGAATTCGGCATCGACGTCGCCGACGCGGAATTCGAGGATGGCTGTGTGGTTGTCGGCGGGGCGGGCAATGTCGCCGCCGAACAGCATCAGGGTGCGCGTGCTGCCGATCGCCAGCGTGCAGGACGGCGTCGCCAGTTCGGCGAAATCCTCGGTGTAGACCGTCACCGGCATGCCGGTGATCTCGCCGTAGAAGCGCACGAGGCGCTGGACATCAGACGTGATGATGCGGACAGAAACGAAATTCATTGCAGGGCTCCTTGATCGTCGAAGCCGCGGCCGGGCTCCCGACCGATCTATAGGCCAGGCCTCCTGCCAGCTTTCTGTCAGGAGAGAGATGCGGGCTTCACGCTTCCGGTTCGGACCAGCTCTCCTGCACCATTGGTGGCAGGCCGAAGGCGGCGAATAGGCCGGCGCCGAGCGGGCCGACATAAACCGTCAGCGAGGCGATGGCGCCATCGGCCGGCTCGATGACGTGCAGCGATTGCGCGCGCCATTCCGGGTCCTGATGGCGCCGCGCGTAGATCGCCACGGCGGGCTGGCCGTTGGCCCGCGTGGCCGCGGCGCGGTAGCCGGCGAAATTGCTCCATACGGTCTTGAAGAAATCGTGGATCGCGGGGCGGCCCTGGTACCAGTCGTGCCATGGCGGCATGTGGTAGGTGGCGTCTTCGCGCAGCAGGTCGATGAAGCTGTCGAGATTGGCGGCCTGCCAGGCCCTGACATAGCGTTCGAGCAGCAGGCCCTCTTCGGGGTTGGGCTGCGATCGCTGCAAGGGGCGACCCTGGGGGTAACGCTGGCCAAGCGTAGCCCGCGCCCGCTGCAGGGCGCTGTTGACCGAGGCGGTCGTGCCGCCCAGCAACTGCGCGGTCTCCAGCGCCGACCAGCCCAATACATCGCACAGCAAAAGGGCCGCGCGTTGCCGGGGCGGCAGCAGCTGGATGGCGGCGACGAAGGCCAGCCGCACCGCTTCGCCGGTCTCGTAGCGCGCGTCCGGGCCGGGCTGCCATCGACAAGGTCCGGCAGCTCGCCGTCGGGGTAGGGCTCCAGCCAGGAAAGCCCGGCTGCCGGCCCGGCGACGGCGGGCCCTTCGGTCGGCGGCCGTGCGGGCTCTTCGAGAATGCGGTGCGCCGACGATCGTGCCTTGATGGCGTTGAGGCAGGCATTGGTGGCGATCGTGTAGAGCCAGCCGCGCGGCGAGCCGCGCCCGTCGAATTGCATGCGGCCGCGCCAGGCCTTGAGGAACGTTTCCTGGACGAGATCGTCGGCCTCGTGCAGCGAGCCCATCATCCGGTAGCAGTGGAGCTTGAGTTCGCGTCGGTGGGCCGTCGCCAGGCGCTCGAAGGCCGGCCGGTCGAGAACCGGCCGACCTGTTCGATCCTGGGACTCGGAAGCACCGGGAGCGTCTGTCATGTCGAGCCCGCCATGCTGGTTGCGGCCGGCATCCTGCGCGCCTCACGCGGCCGCGGCAAGGCCGCTGCCGCTCACGGTGAAGGCGGTGCCCGGCATCTTGCCGCCAGCCATCGCGACCACCGCGCGCCCGACATCGGCGGGTGTCTGCACGTCGCTCATGCTGGCCAGGAAATCCGCCGGGCTGATGCCGAGATAGGCGGAGACGCCCGCTATGCCGCGCTCGCCGACGCCAGTGCCGGCCATGATGCGCATCGGCGCCAGCGCCATGAAGCGCAGGCCAAGGCCAAGCCGGTCGGCTTCCTTCTGGCTGTGGGCGGCAAGGATCATCTGCATGCGCTTGGCGCCGGAATAGCCGCCGGAGTTCGGCGGTCCGCCGCTCAGCGCCGCGCCGCTGGAGATCAGCACCACGCGGCTGCCGGGCTTCAGCCGGCCCCGCAGGGCGGCCCTGCAGAACAGGAACGAGGCCCTGACGTCCGTCTCCCAATTCGCCGAGAAGTCTTCCCAGCTCTGGTCCTGGATGGGGGCCGATGGAGCGAAGGCACCGGCTGACATTACCAGCACATCCGGCTCCAGCACGGCGAACACCCTATCGGGCGCGGTGTCCTGCGTGGCGTCGGCGGCCAGCGTCCTGACTCCGGACGCTTCCCAGGAAAGCTCCTTCAAGGCTTCCGCGCCGCGGGCGACGGCAAGCACGGTTGCGCCTTCGCCGAGTGCAGCTTCCACGATCGAGCGGCCGACACCCCGGCTGCCTCCGACCACGACGACATTTTGACCTTGCAACGATCCCATGGATCACCTCGCTTTTCCGGCCCGGACAATTCCGGCGCCTGTAGTTGAAGACAGCGCGGGCGGGCGGAAATCATCGGTGGGACGAGAATTTTTCCAAGGCGATGCCGAGGTGGGGAGGCTCCGGCCAATCTCTTGCGGTCAGCGGCAGGCCAGGCAAAAAGCGGTCCGCCGTTCAGCTGGCCAGCCTTTGGCGGCAGGCGGTGTCCGATCGCGTGTTATTCGCAGATCTCTGGCGAATATCCGGCACGCAAGTGGCCTCTCCATTGTTTCGCAAGGCGCCCTGTTCTTGGCTCGGATGACCTTTTACGACTCTTTTCAAGCGATCTTGCGACTGTATCTTCCTGTCCCGTGCAGACTGAATATTGAAAGTCGAAGCCACGGGAGCGTGTCTCGATTCTGTGCTGATAACCATGAATTGATGGATGCGACTGCTTCCGTGATTGGCCGCTTTCCTGCGGCTGTCATAAAACCGTCGGTGGGAGAGTTCACGGGTTGGGGGAGCTGGCATGAATTGCCGCGCGACAAGTGTCATTACGGGGCTTGCGCTTCTGGGATTTACGGCCTTTCCGGCCGCTGCCTACACCCGCTCATCCACCTACCAGAAGACTGCGCTTTCGGGCCAGGAGATCTATGTCTTCGGTGGTACGACCCTGAACCCGGACTGTTCCAGCGCCGGCAAGGATGACGTGCGAGTGGTCTCCGGCCCGAGCCATGGAAATGTGAAACTCGTTCACGGCAAGGTGCATCCGACTTATTCCAAATCCAACGAGCGTTCAAAATGCAATGCCCGCATGGTGGATGGCGTCAAGGCGCTTTACCGGTCGAAATCCGGGTTCACGGGTTGGGACCAGGTCACGTTCTCGGTCCACACCTATGAGGGCAATGCCTTCAGATTTGTCGCCAACATCAAGGTCGAGTAGCGGGAAAGCGATGCCGCAATCGCCCGCCTCTCGGCCGGGAGGAGACTTCATGCAGCCAGGAGATCGCTGAAAAATGGTGCATAAAACCGCAGGTTTCGTCGCGGCATTGACGGTTCTGGGATTGGCGGCCTGGCCGGCGGCCGCGGGAACGGAGAGCTATCGAAAGACGGCGCTGTCCGGACAGGAGATCTATATCCTGAGGGATGTAAGCCTCAATGAGGACTGTTCGAGCGCGGGCGCCAACGATGTCAGGGTCATCGCCGGCCCAAGCCACGGCAAGGTCAGGCTTGTGCACGCAAAGCTCTATTCCGGTTTCCCCAAATCGAATGAGCGCTGGAAATGCAACTCGCACAAGGTCAACGGCATCAAGGGCTCTACCGCTCGAATCCCGGGTTCAAGGGACATGACGAGGTCACGTTTTCGACCCATACCTATATGGGAAATGCCCACAAGACGGTCGTGAGCATCGACGTCGACTAGCGCTGCGCGCAAACATCGCCGCTCACCCGCCCACCAGCGCCAGCTCCTCCGCCGTCAAATGCCGCGCCGTGCCCTTGGCGAGGTCGCCGAGCGGCAGCCGGCCGATGGCGGTGCGGATAAGGCGCTTGACCTCGATGCCGTGGGCGGCGAGCAGGCGGCGTATGTGGCGGTTTCGGCCCTCGTCGAGGACGAGATTCTATAGAATTGGTAGGTATGGGATGGCCAAGATGATCTGCCGAGCGACTGGTATCATAGGGATGGTTGCCCTTCTGGGGCTCGCTGTCTGTCCAGCGGCCGCGATGGCGCGCTGGTCAAGCCTTGAAAAGACGGCACCCTCTGGAAAAGAGGTTTCTGTCATCAAGGGCTCAAGTCTGAACCCAGACTGTTCAACTAAGGGTAGACAAGATGTAAGGGCAATCGCTGGGCCGAGTCACGGAAAGATAAGGATCGTATTTGGAAAGGTTTACCCTGTCTATTCCAAGGGGAGTGACTTTTATAAATGTGACTCTCGAAAGGTTGACGGAGTAAGTGGTCTTTACAGGTCGAATCCTGGGTTTAAAGGGCGGGATCAGATAACGTTTTCGATCCATACAATTACGGGAGATTCTTATACGGTTGTCATAAATATTACCGTTAAATGACGGCCTGGCACTCACCAACTCACCAACTCACCAACTCACCCGCCCACCAGCGCCAGCTCCTCCGCCGTCAAATGCCGCGCCGTGCCCTTGGCGAGGTCGCCTAGAGGCAGCCGGCCGATGGCAATGCGGATGAGGCGCTTGACCTCGATGCCGTGGGCGGCGAGCAGGCGGCGGATGTGGCGGTTGCGGCCCTCGTCGAGGACGATCTCCAGCCAGGCGGTGCGGCCGCCGCTGCGCAAAAGCGCGATCGAATTGGCGGTCAGGGTCTCGCCGTCGACGGTGACGCCGGCGCGCAACGTCTCGAGCATCGCTTCATCGGGCACCGCGCCGATCTGCACATGATAGGTCTTGGGCAAATGCGAGGCCGGGTCCATCAGCCGGTTGGCGAAATGTGTGTCGTTGGTCATCAGGAGCAGGCCTTCGCTGGCCTTGTCGAGGCGGCCGACCGGCGAGACGAAGGGCAAATCGAGCCCTTCCAGGCAGGCATAAACGGTGTCGCGCTGCTGCGGGTCGTCGCGGGTGGTGACCAGCCCGCGCGGCTTGTTGAGCATGACATAGACCTTGCGCTCGGCGACCAGCTTTTCGCCATCGACGACGATGCGGTCGCGGTTGAGGTCGACGCGCAGGGCGGCATCGCGCACCACCTTGCCGCCGACGCGCACGCGGCCCGCGGCGATCAGCACCTCGGCCTGCGTGCGCGAGCACAGGCCGAGCTTGGAGAGCGCGCGGTTCAGGCTGACGCCGGCTTTGGCCGGCCTGCCGGTGGGTGGTGGTCTTGATGCCATGCTGATCCGGATATGTCGGTTGCATCAGACAGATGGCACGGGCCGCGATGGCTCCGCAAGCCGCACACCGGCCGCGCCGAAGGGGCCGGTCGCTCAATCGCGCCCGTTGAAAAATGCGGTCAGCACCGGCGCGTGCGCGGCTGACTTCAGCATATGGTTCTGGCCTGCCAGTGTCTGGTGACGGGCATTGGGCAGGGCCTGCGCCAACGCCTTGTTGCCATGGCGCATCCAAAGCGGGCTTTTTCCGCCATCGGTCACCAGTGCCGGCACGCTGAGCGAAGTCCAGCGGGCGGGGTCCAGCGGCTTGCCGAGCTGGTCGCCGGCGACGATGGCGCCGTCATAAGGCAAGGTATGCGCCACCGCCTTGAGCTTGCGCCAGATCGGCGTCAGCTTCATGACCGCGATCAGCAAGCCGGGCATGCCGACCGATTTGAGGAAGGCGCCCACAGCGTCGCCACGCCTGTCATCCGCGATGGCTTGCCTGATCGTTGTCCAGTCGCCCTGCGTGGCCGCGCGGCTGTCGTCGACGATCAGCGGCGCTTCGTAGAGCGCCAGCTTCCTGATGCCGGGCAAGCGGGCCGCCGCCATCAGGGCCAGCATGGCGCCTGAGGACATGCCCCAGACATAGGCTTCACCACCGGCCGCCCGCAGCACGGCCTCGATGTCGTCGACCTCACGCTCGACCGCGTAGGGCAAGGTGTCGCCGCTGTCGCCGCGACCACGGCGGTCGTAGCGGAAAACGGTGAAATCGCCTTCCAGCGCCTTGGCCAGAGGGCCGCTCGGGCCCATGGCGCGGGAGCAGAGCGCGCCATCGACGAGGATGAGCGGATGACCCTGGCCCCGGCGCTCGCAGGCGATCGGCGTTCCATCCCGCGACAAGGCGGCTTGCGTGGTCGGTTTCGCGTTCTCAGCCAGCATGGTTGGTTCCCTTGCCTATCAGCTGTTCCAGCCGGTCGAAGCTCTGCGTCCAGCCGCCGCGCATGCCGAGCGCCAGCAGTCGTTCGCGGTCGGCGACGCTGGCCAAGGTGACTTCGAAATGGACATGGGTGCGCGCGCCGTCCGGTGTGAAGGTGACGGTGTGGCGGCTGTGGCCCGGCGGCTTGCCGGCCCATTCGCGGATTTCAGGATCCGGTTCGTCGCTGTAACTCAGCCTGACGTTCTCGATGACTTCGAGATAGCTGCCCCGGTTGCGGTAGAGCGTCCCGCCGGCGGTGAGCATGTCGATGCGCCAGCGGCCGCCGGCGCGCACGTCGAGCACGCAATGGGGGATGGTGCAGTCGCTGATGCCCCACCATTGCGCCACCAGAAGCGGATCGGTCCATAGCCGGAAGACGCGCTCGACCGGAGCGCTGAAAATCCGCTCGATGGCAAAGCTGCGGTCGGCGGTAGCGGGCGCGCTCATTCCGGCCTGTCCGCGCCGCGCCGCAACAGGTCCTCCATGCGATCGAAACGGTCTTCCCACAGCTTGCGATAGTCGTCGAGCCAGCGGTCGATGTCGCGCAGCGGTTTGAGTTCGATGCGGCTGAGATGTTTTTGGGCCGCCCGGCTGCGGGTAACGAGGCCGGCCTGTTCCAGCACGCCGACATGCTTGGAGACGGCGCGCACGGTGAGCGCGAAGGGTTGCGCCAGTTCGGCGACCGAGGCTTCGCCATCGAGCAGCCGGGCCAGGATCGCCCGGCGCGTCGGATCGGCCAGCGCCGCGAATGTGTCGTCGAGGGAGGATTCAACAGCCATTACGGAACCAATCAGTTCTGGAACTAATTGGTTCTATAAACGGTTCCAGCCGCGCCGTCAACGCGCTTACGGAGTGGTGTGGGCGCTTGTGGAAGCATCCGCCGGGGAGGGCGTTTCCGCCCCGGCTGGACGTTTCAGGCCGCTTGCCCGACCTCGTTCGCGATGCCGTTCAGCACCTCGACCGCGTCGGCCGGCAGCTTCAGTTCCGCCGCCGCCAGGTTTTCCCTGAGATGGCCGACCGACGACGTGCCGGGGATGAGCAGGATGTTGGGCGAGCGCTGCAGCAGCCAGGCGAGCGCCACCTGCATGGGGGTCGCGCCAAGTTTGCGGGCGACATTGGCCAGCGTGTCCGACTGCAGCGGCGTGAAGCCGCCGAGCGGGAAGAAGGGCACATAGGCGATGCCGTCGGCGGCCAGCTCGTCGATCAGCGCGTCATCCTCGCGATGCGCGATGTTGTACTGGTTCTGGACGCAGACGATGTCGGCGATGCCGCGACCCTGAGCGATCTGGGCGCGGGTGACGTTGCTCATGCCGATATGGCGCACCAGGCCCTGGCGCTGCAATTCGGCGAGCGTGTTCAATTGCGGCTCGAGCGATCCTTCCGCGGGGCCGTGGATGCCATGCATGGAGCGCAGGTTCACGACCTCCATCACGTCCAGGCCAAGATTGCGCAGATTGTCATGCACGGCCTGCGTCAGTTCCGGCGGCGACATTGCGGGAAGCCACGATGCGTCGGCGCCGCGCCGGGCACTGATCTTGGTGACGATGGTGAGGCTGGCGGGGTAGGGGTGCAGCGCCTCGCGGATGATCTGGTTGGTGACGTGCGGGCCATAGAAATCCGACGTGTCGATGTGGTCGACGCCGCTGGCGATCGCCTCGCGCAGCACGGCGAGGGCGCCATCATGGTCTTTCGGCGGACCGAAGACGCCCGGCCCCGCCAGTTGCATGGCGCCGTAGCCGAGGCGCTTCACGGTGCGGTCGCCGAGTTTGAAGGTTCCGGCCTTGCTGATGTCGGTCATGGTCTCATCTCCTTTGGATCGGCCCAATGTAGACAAAGCGCGCTTGCACGATAATATGGTGCAATCGGCACACCCTGTGCGGAAAGGCGAACAATGGCGACGGATCTCGGCGACCTCCAGGCGTTCATGGCGGTGGCGCGCGCCGGCGGCTTTCGCGAAGCGGCACGGGTGGGCGGCGTCAGCGCCTCCAGCCTCAGCGAAACGGTGCGGCGGCTGGAGAACGGGCTCGGCGTACGGCTGTTCAACCGCACCACGCGCAGCGTGGCGCCCACCGAGGCCGGGGCCCGGCTGCTCGAGCGGCTCGGCCCCGCGCTCGGCGAGGTCGAGGCGGCGCTCGACGTGGTCAATGGCTTTCGCGGCCGCCCGGCCGGCACGCTGCGGCTCAACGTGCCCGTCGTCGCGGCGAAACTGGTGCTGCCGCGCCTGTTGCCGCCGTTCCTCGCCGCCTATCCCGAGATCCGCATGGAAGTGACCGCCGAGGACAGTTTCGTCGACATACTGGCGAGCGGCTGCGATGCCGGCATCCGCTATGACGAGCGGCTGGAGCAGGACATGATCGCCGTGCCGATCGGTCCGCGCCGGCAGCGCTTCGCCACCGCCGCCGCTCCGGCCTATCTCGACAGGCACGGCAGGCCCGGGCACCCGCGCGACCTGCTCGACCACGCCTGCCTGCGCGGCCGCTTCGCCAGCGGCCTGACGCCGGCCTGGGAATTCGAACGCGACGGCGAGGTGGTGAGCGTCGAACCGACCGGCCCGCTGCTGGTCAGCACCGGCACGGCAATGGCCCTTGCGCTCGAAGTGTCGGTCGCCGGCGGCGGCATCGTCTCGCTGTTCGAGGACTGGCTGCGGCCCTATTTCGACGATGGCCGGCTGGAGCCGGTGCTGGAACCCTGGTGGCAGGAATTTTCCGGGCCGTTCCTCTACTATCCCGGCCGCCGCCTCACGCCGGCACCGCTGCGCGCCTTCATCGATTTTGTCGGCACGATGCGCTGGGGGTGATTTCGGGAAGACATCGCGCCGCCAGCTGTCCTGCCTGTTGCACGATGGTTCGCCGGCCGCATGCGACCCCTTCAACCGAGGCAACCGATGGAGGAAAGCGGGTCTTTCTCATGTTTTCATGTCCGACCTGTCGAACGGACCTTACGAATATTTATTCCAGCGGCAATGTGTGCGAAATTTCAATGGTTCATCGTTTCCGGCGGTAATGGGTCGTTTCAATGAACAGGGTCGCTGAAACCTTTCGAATTGCGTCCGCGCTGGTTTTAGGCGGCACGCTCGCAATCGTCCTGATACCGATCGTTGCGATCGTTTGTTTTTCAATACTCGCGCTTCTTGTGGCCATGCGGGGGCTTCGTCGGCAACATCGTCATGGCGGTGACAATCGAAAAGCCCCGGCCGCACAGTCCCCCGTTCCTCCCACCATTGAGACGACCTATACCGTCGTCCATCCGTCGTAGTGCTGTCGTCGTAATGCCGTAAGTGCCTGGGCAAACGCCGTCATAGACATTGCAGCCGGCGCTGGGGACACAAAAGCAACAAGAACGTTAGGCGAGGAAGCCAGGAAGCGCCCGTTGTGCCATGGGCTCTCGGGATTTGACGGATACGGGGATGGTCTCGCCGTCGAAGGCGGGCCTGGCCAGCAAACTCGTCTGGCCCCCAGCGAGCATCAATCTTGAAACCCTTTATTGGCGTGGGCAGCCGCCAGCTCCGACAAGACCAAGGAACTTTTTGAGCAATATGATTCCGAAGCCTGAATTTCCCAATCCGAGCCACCTGGATCCCATAGCCGATCCGGTGACCACACGCGATGCGCGGCTGCAGATGTTCGGCTTCTGGGGACGCTACCAGCATTTTGCCATGCCAGTCGCGGGCGTGGCCATCGCGGTAATCACCGTGGTGGTGCTGCAGCGATTCCTGAATGACCTTTCGCTCGACCACGTGTTGGAATCGGCGCGCAACATCCCCGGCAGGCACCTTCTGGTCGCGCTTGCACTTACACTTTTGAGTTTTGCCGCCGTCGCCTTCTACGATGTCGTGGCTGTGGAGACGATCGCGCCGGGCCGCGTCCCCAAGCTGTTGTCGGCATGCGTCGGCGCTGCCGGCTACGCCATCTCCAATGCGCTCGGCTTTTCGCTGCTGACAGGCGGGATGCTGCGTTATCGCATCTATGCAGGCGAAGGCATTGCCTTGTCCGATATCGGTCGAATCATCGCCACTTCGTGGCTGTCGATCTGGTTCGCCTTCACCGTGATGATCGCCCTTGCCCTGGTCCTCGACCCGGCTCGTACACCGTTTGTCGACCAGCTTGATCCTCGCCTGGGCTTGACGCTCGGCGTCGCGATGATTGTTTCGGTTGGTTTGCTGGTCGTATGGCTGTCGCGCGGCGAACGTACGCTGACGGTGGGAAGGTTTTCCATCAAATTGCCCGGGTCGCGCGGCGCCCTGACGCAGATCGTGGCCGGCCTGGTCGACGTCTGCGCCGCCGCCGGAACGCTCTACGTCTTGATGCCTGAGACGGTCACAACCAGTCCGGCGGTCTTCGCGCTTGTCTTTGTCGTGGCGACCATCATCGGCATCGCCAGCCACGCTCCCGGCGGTCTCGGCGCCTTCGAGGCATCGATGATCGCCGGCCTTGGCCTGGGCAACAATCCGGATGCCATCGCAGCCCTGCTTGCCTTCCGGATCATCTTTACGCTTTTGCCCTTCCTGGTTGCCGTCATCGGTGTCCTGACATTCGAGATCTACGCACGGCACGCCGAAGTGTCGCAGCGGGTGCTCTATGCAGGCCGCGTCCTGGAGCCCCTTGTCCCACCGATTGCCGCCGGCGCGACCTTCCTGGGCGGGATAATGTTGTTGTTCTCGAGTTCCATTCCAGGTGCTGCCGAACGCCTCGACCTTCTCTCCGACATGCTGCCGCTGCCATTCATAGAGGTCTCGCACCTGGCGGCCGCCTTCGCGGGCATTGCAATGCTGATCCTTGCGCGGGGGCTGGCGCGGCGGCTTCAGCAGGCATGGGCGGCGTCGCTCATCCTGTTCGTCCTGGGAGCCGCCTTTTCGATCGGCAGGGGTCTTGATTGGGAGGACGCGGGCGTCCTCCTGACCCTGTCGACGGTCCTGATAGGCTTCCGCAAGGCTTTCTATCGCCGCCCGATCGAGGGAATCGGAACGCTGTCATGGGGTTGGCTCGCCAGCGTCATCAGCATCGTCGCCATCTCGATCTGGCTTGGATTCTTCAGCTATCGCGACATCGACTATTCCAATCAACTGTTCTGGCAATTTGCCATTGATGGCGACGCGCCACGCTTCCTGCGCGCCAGCATCGTGATCCTGATCGCCACGGCAGCGGCGGCGCTTCACACGGCCATCAATCGAAAGGCCATCGACCGCAAGCAACGCGCCGAAATCCCTCCGGCCGTCAGCGCGATCGTCGCCTCCTCGAACGTGACCCATGCGGCTCTGGCAATGCTCGGCGACAAGCAATTCCTGATGTCGCCGGACGGCCGGGGCTTCATCATGTATGCGCGCTCGGGCGGCAGCCTTATCGCGCTCGGCGGGCCGATCGGGCCTGTCGAGGGCGACAGCAAGCTCGCCTGGGCCTTTCACGACCTGGCCGACCGCTCCGCGGTCCGTACAGCCTTTTACGGCGTGCAACCCGACCAATTGCCCATGTACCTGGACATGGGCCTGGTCGCGCTGAAGCTCGGCGAGGTCGCGCGCGTCGACTTGACGGCCTTCAACCTCGACGGCCCACGCCGGCAGCCGTTGCGCTACGCCGATCGGCGCGCCGAGAAGGATGGTCTGGTTTTCGAGATCGTCGAGGCCGCCAATGTGAGACCGCTTCTAGGCGAATTGCGAGAGGTGTCGGATGCCTGGCTCCAGATGAAGGCGAGCTCCGAGAAAGGGTTTTCGTTGGGCTATTTCGACGATGACTATGTCAGCAGATTCGATATGGCCGTCATGCGTTGGCAGGGCCGCATCATCGCTTTCGCCAATTTGTGGGGGAGCGCCGACAAAAGCGAGCTGACCGTCGACCTGATGCGCCATGGGCCCGACGCGCCCAAGATCGCCATGGACGCGCTGCTGACCAAACTGCTTCTTCATGGCAAGTCGCAAGGTTATCGCTGGTTCAATCTGGGCGCGGCGCCGCTTTCGGGATTGTCCGCGGGCCGGCTGGCTTCCCGGTGGAATCGGTTCGGGTCCTTTCTCTACCGGCGTGGCCAGACCTTCTATCGCTTCGACGGGCTCAAGGCTTTCAAGGACAAGTTCGATCCCGTCTGGACCCCGCATTATTTCATATGCCCGCCCGGACTGGACACCATACGATCCCTGTTCGACGTCACCACCCTGATCGGCGGCGGTCCGCTGGAACTCGTTCGGAAATGATTGCTTCCTTTGCGCGGATGACCAGAAGCCGCGCGACGTTGGTTCTGGCGGCTCTGGTCATCGCTGCCGGCCTTGGCCTCGCGCTGCATTTCAACCGGACGCGGGCCGTCCAACGCGAGATCCGCGTTTCCGCCGAGCGTCTGGTCGATATTCCTGTTCAGCTACCGCAACAGGAACCGGCGGGGCTGGTCATCCTGTTCTCGCAAAAAGGCGGCATCGGTCAGCGCGACCTCGATCTGGCGGCGGCCCTGGTCAGCAAGGGCTTGATCGTGCTGCCGGTCGACCTCGAAAAATATCGCAGCAAGCTCAATGCGGCCGATGGCGCGTGCATGTATCTCGGGTCCGATCTGGAGGCGCTGTCCAAGGCGGCCATCCGCGCTGCCGGCGGCGGCAGCTACTTTCATCCGGTGGTGGCTGGTATCGGCGAAGGAGGCACGCTGGCTTATGCGGCGTTGGCCGATGCACCGGTGACGACATTGGCCGGTGCGGTCGCGCTCGAACCGACGCGCGGCGTGGCGACGCGGCTGCCAACATGCCCGGGCGGCGCAACGCCGACGGTGGATCCGGCGGGCGGCTTCAACTATGCCCTCGACGCGGAATTACCTTCACCCGCAACACTGGTTTCGGCCGCGCCGCTTGCGGGTATTTCCACGCAATCGTCCGACAATGCGATGCGGGCAAAGGCGGTTGTTGTCGACAGCGTGTCCGGCCGCCTCGACGCGGCGGTTGATGCCGTGGTGTCAATCGCCGCGAGCGATGCATCGTCAAATGACCTGCCGACCATCGATATCCCCGCCAGTTCGACGCCAGATTCCCTTGTGCTGTTCTTTTCGGGCGACGGCGGCTGGCGCGACCTCGACAAGGTGATTGGCGATGAGATGAGCAAGCACGGCGTTCATGTGGTGGGCATCGATTCGCTTCGTTACTTCTGGGCGGAACGCACGCCACGGCAAATCGCAAATGACACCGTATCCATCATCGACCGCGCCGATCCGTCGGGCAAAATGCCTGTCGCGGTCTACGGTTATTCATTTGGCGCCGATGTCTTTCCGTTTGCCTGGACCTTGCTGCCGAAGCGGATAAAGGATCGCATCCGGTTTGTCGGACTCCTCGCCACCCAGAAAACGATTACCTTCCAGGTGACCGTCGGTAGCTGGCTCGGTGGTGGAGGCGATCATTTCGTCGCGCCGGCGATTGCCACCATTCCGCGCGAGCGCCTGCTGTGCGTCTATGGCGAGGACGAGGATGACACGGCCTGCACCGATCCCGCGCTGGCGGGAATCCAGACGCTGAAGATGAAGGGCGGACATCACTTCGACGAAGACTACCCCGCGCTCGCCAAGATTCTTCTCGCCCGCATGAAACCGCGAATGTCGTAGCACCGCGATCACGGGAGCGCTGTCAGTGCTTCCGTCGCAAGGCTCGATGCAAGCCGCCGGATTTTGCCCGCCACGGTTCTCTTCGGCCAAACGACCGCCTCCCAGAGAAAGGCGTCAGCCCTGGCTGTCACGGCCCTGTCATGGTCCGCTGCCATTAATCCATAAATCTGGATGAATGGATTGATGGACAAGATTTCGGCATTGCTGGCGCTCGCCGCGCTCGGCCAGGAGACCCGGCTGGAGGTGTTCCGGCTGCTGGTCCGGGCCGGGGCCGAGGGTGTGCCGGCAGGCGAGATCGGCATACGGCTGGGCACGGTGCAGAACACCATGTCGGCGCATTTGAAGATCCTCGGTCGGGCCGGGCTGGTGCGTGCCGAACGCGAGGGCCGCAGCATCCGCTACACGGCCGACATGACCGGGTTTCGCGATCTGCTCGCCTATCTGATGGAGGATTGCTGCAACGGCGCGCCGGAGCTTTGCCAGCCGATCATCCAGGCCGTGACCTGCAAATGTTGAGGCGGGAGTCATGACCGACATTCGACGCCGTCTCGCGGCCGAAGCGCTGGGCACCGCCATGCTGGTTGCCACGGTGGTCGGCTCGGGCATCATGGCCAGCCGGCTGACCGGCGATGTCGCACTTTCGCTGCTCGGCAACACCATTCCGACCGGCGCCATGCTGGTGGTGCTGATCACCACGCTGGGGCCGGTTTCCGGTGCCCATTTCAACCCGGCCGTCACGCTGGTTTTCGGGCTGCGGCGCGAGATCGGCTGGCCGGCGGCGCTGGGCTACATCACTGTCCAGATTGTTGGCGGCCTCGCCGGCACGCTGGTCGCCCATGCCATGTTCGACCTGCCCTTGCTCGAGGTGTCGGCGACGGTACGCAGCGGGCAGGGGCAGTGGCTGGCCGAACTGGTCGCGAGTTTCGGCCTGGTCTTCACCATCCTTGCCGGCTTGCGCTTTCGGAGCGACGCTATTCCGTGGCTGGTCGGGCTCTACATCACATCGGCCTACTGGTTCACGGCCTCGACCTCGTTCGCCAATCCGGCGGTGGCCATTGCCCGCGCCTTCTCGAACACCTTTGCCGGGATCCGGCCTTCCGATGTGCCGGCCTTCATAGCCGCGGAACTGGCGGGCGCGCTGCTGGCGCTGGCGCTTGCCGGCTGGCTGCTGGCCGAACCCCAGACCCTTACCGACAAGACTGCAACCCAGATGAAAGCCGCGCAATGACCATCACCATCTATCACAACCCGGCCTGTGGCACGTCGCGCAACACGCTGGCGATCATCCGCCAGTCCGGCGAGGAACCGGAGGTCATCGAATATCTGAAGACGCCGCCGTCGCGCGAAAAGCTTGTCGAGCTGATCGCGGCAATGGGGATAACGCCGCGCGCGCTGTTGCGCGAGAAGGGCACGCCCTATGCGGAGCTCGGCCTTGGCGACCCCAAATGGAGCGACGACGAGATCCTCGATTTCATGCTGGCGCATCCGATCCTGATCAACCGGCCGATCGTGGTGACCCCGCTCGGCGTCGTGCTGGCCCGGCCGTCAGAAGCGGTGCTCGATTTCCTGCCCAATCCCGACATCGGCCCGTTCACCAAGGAGGACGGCGAGGTCGTCGTCGATGCCGCCGGCAAGCGGGTCGCCTGACTGCTATTTCGATATTCTTCGAAATAGTCCTTGACGAGTCCTGTCGCCGGCCGCATGCTATTTCCATGAAACTCGAACAAGCAGCGAAGCAGCTGGAAGCGCTCGGCAATCCGACGCGGCTGAACCTCTATCGTATCCTGGTGAGGGCCGGCGAGGCGGGCCGGCCAGTCGGCTTCCTGCAGGACAGCCTCGGCATCGCCGCCTCAACGTTGTCGCACCATCTGCACCGCCTGATCCTGACCGGGCTGGTCAGCCAGGAGCGGCAGGCGACGACGCTGATCTGCCGCGCCAACTACCCCATGATGAACGATCTCATCGGCTTCCTGGCCGATGAATGCTGCGCCGATGCGGCTTGCAATCCGGCGGCGGATGACGCGGCCGCCTGATTTTTTGCCTCTTATTTCGATAATGCCGGAAGGATGGAAATTATGGCCACGCGAAACGATCCGCCAATCGCCGTCATCGGCGCCGGTCCGGTTGGGCTGGCGGCCGCCGTTCATCTCATGGCCCGGGGCCTGCCGGTAAAACTCTACGAGGCCGGCAGCGGCGTCGCGGCCAGCCTGCGCGATTGGGGTCATGTCCGGGTGTTCACGCCATGGCGCTACTGCATCGACCAGGCGGCCGGCCGGCTGCTCGAAAGCCAGGGATGGCGGATGCCGGACCCGGAAACCTTTCCCACCGCCGGTGAACTCGTCGCGCACTATCTCGAGCCGCTTGCCAGACTGCCGGAACTTGCGCCGGCGATCGAGACCAATGCGCGTGTCGTGGCCATATCGCGCTGGGGCGCCGACAAGGTGCGCGGCAGCGAGCGCGGGACGCGGCCCTTCATGCTCGTCGTCGAGACAGCCGACGGCATCAGGCGCGACAGCGCGCGGGCCGTCATCGACGCCTCCGGAACATGGCGCACGCCCAATCCTCTCGGCGCCGGCGGCATCGCGGCGGAGGGCGAGGCGGAGTTCGCCGACCGCATCGCCTACGGCATCCCCGATATTCTTGGCCGCGACCGTGCGCGCTATGCCGGCCGCACGACGCTGGTCGCCGGTTCGGGTCACTCGGCCGCCAACGCCTTGCTCGACCTTGCCAGGCTGGCGGATGACGAACCCGGCACGGCTTTCATCTGGGCGGTGCGCGGAACCGACCTCGTGCGCATCTATGGCGGCGGCGACGCCGACCAACTGCCGGCGCGCGGCGAGCTCGGCGCCGATGTGCGCGACCTCGCCGAAAGCGGCCGCGTCCGGCTGGTGACGGGCTTTGCGACGCTTGCGATCCGCGAGCACAACGGCCGGCTGATCGTCGAGGGGCAGGGCGAGGAGGGCCTGATGCAACTGGGGCCTGTCGACCGCATCATCGCCGCGACCGGCCAGCGTCCGGACCTGTCGCTGACCAGGGAGCTCAGGCTCGATCTCGATCCGTGGCTGGAGAGCGTCAAGGCGCTCGGTCCGCTCATCGATCCCAACGAGCATTCCTGCGGCGACGTGCCGCCGCACGGCCACCGCGAGCTCAGCCATCCGGAGCCCGGCTTCTACACGGTCGGCATCAAGAGCTATGGCCGGGCGCCGACCTTCCTGCTGTTGACCGGCTACGAACAGGTTCGCTCGGTCGCGGCGGCGATCGCCGGCGACATGGCGGCGGCCGACGCGGTGCAGCTGGTGCTGCCCGAAACCGGCGTCTGCACGGTGCCGGCGGGCGGGGCCTCGCAGGGCTGTTGCGGCGGACCGGCGCCGGCCGAAGTCGAAGCCTGCTGCGTGGCCGATGCCGACGCCAAGGCCGCCGGCAAAGGCGGCTGCGGCTGCACAGGCACTGGCAAGATGGAAGCCGCCGAGTGAGCGACGGCAAGATCCCCGCTTCCGCCATTTGGGCGCTGGGCGCCACCCAGATCATCGGCTATGGCACGCTCTATTACAGCTACAGCATCCTGGCGCCGGCGGTGGCGGTGGAACTCGCCTGGTCGCAGCAATGGGTGTTCGCCGTGCTGTCGGTGTCGCTGCTGGCGAGCGCCATCCTGGCGCCGTTCGCGGGCAGCCTCGCGGACCGGGTCGGGGCAGGGCGCCTGATGGTGCCGGGATCGCTGGCGGCGGCGGGCGCGTTGCTGTTGTGCGCGCTGGCGCCGGGGCGTGCCGGCTTTGCCCTTGGCGTGCTGGCCATGGAGCTTGCCTCCTGCTTCGTGCTCTACAGCACGGCCTTCGTCGCCGTCGTGCAGCTCGGCGGCGCGCGGCGCGCCATCACCCATCTCACCTTGATCGCCGGCTTCGCCTCGACCCTGTTCTGGCCCTTGACGACGCTGCTGCACCAGCATCTCGGCTGGCGCGAGGTGCTGGTGCTCTTTGCCGCGCTCAACGCCTTTGTCTGCCTGCCGATCCATTGGTGGCTGGCCCGGCTTCCGGGCGGTGCCGGCAAGGCGCGGGAGAGGATCATCCCGGTGACGTCAGGCCTGTCTGGTCCGGCGTCCGACTGGCGATGGTCGCCTCTGTTCATCCTGGTGCTGGCCGGATTTGCCATAGAAGGGTTCGTGCTTTCGGCTGTTCTCGTGCAGATGGTGCCACTGCTCACACTGGTCGGCCTCGGCGGCGCCTCGGTGCTGGTCGCCAGCCTGTTTGGCCCGTCGCAAGTGGCGAGCCGGCTGGTCAACATGCTGTTCGGCCGGGGCCTGTCGCAGACATCGCTGGCGCTCGGCGCGACCGCAGCCCTTGCCGGCGGCCTCGCGGTGCTGCTGGTGGTGGCGCCCTCCGTTCCCGGCGCCATGCTGTTTGCCGTGCTCTTCGGATTCGGCTCGGGCCTGATGAGCATTGTCGGCGGCACGCTGCCGCTCGAATTGTTCGGCCAGGAGCGCTACGGTTCCTATGTCGGCTGGATCACAGCGGCGCGCCAGTTCAGTTCCGCCTTCGCCCCATTCGGCCTGACGCTGATGATATCAGGCCTCGGCGTCCTGCCGGCCTTGTGGCTCAATGTCGTGGTCGGCCTGTTCGGCATCGCGGCCTTCGCCGCCATCGCGCTGATCAGCCGGCAATCGCGCAAGGGTGCGGAGAGCGGCACGGCCGCGGTCGCGCCGTACGCGGCTGGATGATTGTCGCCGGTGCCCCAGCCATCGGAATTTATGCGGGGGCGCTGCCTTTGGTGCCGGGGCCACAAGGACTCGGCCGGATTTCGCTGACCGCCATCAGTTCGAACCGCCGTCGGCAACGGAAGCGTTGCCTTTGGCTGCGTGCCGGTCAAAGCTGCCGCCCATGACTGGAATGTTTCCCGCCACCTCCATGCCTGACCGCGATTGGTGGGCGGCGCTTTGGCCAGACCCGTCGGGCCTCTTGCTGTCGTTGGGCGTCGAGCCAGGCATGACGGCCCTGGACCTGTGCTGCGGCGATGGCTATTTCACCGCTCCGCTTGCGAAAATCGTCGGTGGCCGCGTCTATGCGCTCGATCTCGACCCGGCCATGATCGAGGCGGCCAAGGCCGAGGTGAAGCGGCTCGGCGTTTCGGTCCTGAATTGGATTGTCGCGGATGCCGGCGAAGTCGCGGAACTCATCCCTGAAAAGATCGACTTCGTGCTGATCGCCAACACCTTCCACGGAGTGCCCGACCAGCCGGCTCTCGTCAAATCCGTCGCCCGTACGCTCAAGCCGCGCGGCCTGTTCGCGCTCGTCAATTGGCATCGGCTGCCGCGAGAGAGCACGACCGTGCTTGGTCAGCCGCGCGGCCCCAGGACGGAAATGCGCATGTCACCCGAAGCGGTGGCGGCGGTTCTGGAGGCTGCTGGTTTCCGGCTTCTGCGAATGGTCGATCTGCCGCCGTATCATTACGGGGCGGTGTTCGAACACAAGGCCGCTACCCCAGGGTGAACGCGCCGATGCTCCGGTAGAGGACATAGCCTGCGACGACAAAGATCAGGGCGGCGAAGATGCGGTTGAGCACGTTCTTGTAGGATGCCAGGCGGGTTGCCGCCAACATGCCGATCAAGCCCCCGCCAATACCGCCAACGATGAATTCGCCGGCCAACTGCCAGTCGACCATTCCCGATAGCGCGTAGTTGAAGGCCGTGGCGAGACCGAAGGCCGCGACGGCAAGCAGGGACGTGCCTATCGCATTGATCGTCGGCATTCCGGTGGCCAGGATCAGCCCGGGCACGATGAGGAAGCCGCCACCTATGCCGAAGAAGCCGGAGGCCGCGCCGGCGACGATGGCGACCGCGGCGGTCATCGCGCACATCTTGGCGTCGACGGGCCGGGCCGTGGTCGAGGCGCCGCGCCTGGGAAGGACCATCAAGCCGCCAACCACCAGCATCAGCAGGCCGAACAGGAAAAGCAGATGCGCCCCGTCGATCGACTTTCCAAGCGTCGATCCCGCCAGGGCCCCCACGGAACCCAGTGCGGCGAAGACAAGCGCGCAGCGCCACCAGACGTGACCCTTCAAAGCATGGCTGCCAAAATTCGCGAACGCGTTGGCCGCTACCGCAAGCGCGCCCGTGCCGATGGCGATGTGGGGTTGGGAGACGCCGACGACATAAAGCAGCAGTGGCGTGGCAAGGATCGATCCGCCGCCGCCGACAAGGCCAAGGGTGAAGCCGACCAGGCCGCCGGAGCCGACGGCGGCAAACAATGTACCGGTCATGATGGTCTCCTGGGAAAGAAGCGGTCATGGACAACCATCCCCGCCAGCATGAAGGCCACGAAGACCAGGGTTGGCATCAGCCCAAGCGACAGCGAAGCCAGGGCCGGGCCGGGGCAAAACCCGCCCAGGCCCCAGCCAAGGCCGAAGATCGCCGAGCCGATGACCAGAGGGGCGTCGATCCGCGCGTTCATCGGCCAATGAAAGCGATCCGCCAGCAGCGGTCGCGACATCCGCCGGATCCAGGCCATGCCCGCCATCGCAACCGCGACGGCACCGCCCAGAACGAAGGCCAGGCTCGGATCCCACGCGCCAAAGACGTCGAGAAAGCCCTGGACGCGGACAGGGTCGAGCATGCCCGACAGTGCCAGGCCGAACCCGAAAAGCGTGCCCGCGGCCAAGGCGGCGACAGGCTGCAGTTTGGTGTGTTTCACAAGACTGCTCCGCGCAGAACCGCGACAGCCGCGATGCCGCTCGCAAGGAACGTCACGACCGCGACGATCGAACGTGGCGACAGCCGGGCCAGCCCCATGACGCCATGACCGCTGGTGCAACCCGAGCCCATCCGGGACCCAAAGCCGACCAGCAATCCCGCAAGCATCACCAATGGCAGCGACGCCGTCACGGTCACGGCCGGCCAGTGACGGAAAGCCGTGAAGTACACCACCGGGCCAAGCAGCAATCCGGCGACGAAGGCGGCGTTTGTCCGGATATCGATGCCCTGGACCGCCCTGCCGACAATCCCGCTGACGCCGGCGATCCTGCCGTTCAGCATCAGCAGGATGGCCGATGAAAGACCGATGAGGGCTCCGCCGACAAGTGATACCAGATAGGAGGTCATGGCCGGCCTTCCGAACAGAAGATCGTGTAAAGTGCTGCAACCAGTCGAGCGGCCTTTTCGGCGGTCAGCCGGTAGAAGATCTGTTTGCCGTCTCGCCGCGTTTCCACAATGTTGGCGTCGCGCAACACGGTCAGTTGCTGGGAAAGGTTCGGCTGATGGATGTCGAGCCTTTCTTCCAGCTGGCTGACCGAATACTCGCCTTCGACAAGGGTGCAGACGAGCATCAGCCGCATTGGATGCGCCAGTGTCTTCAGCAAGGCCGCCACTTCGCCGGCGCGCGATTCCATGGCGGCGGGCGACATGTTCACCGTATCGGGCTGGATCTCGCTCACCAGACTGCTCCCGGCAATGCATCAAGGGGAAATTTCAGATAGCGCGTACCGTTTGCTTCCGGCTCCGGCAGACGCCCGGCCTGAACGTTGACCTGCAGGGCATGCAGGATGAGTTTGGGCATCGGAAGCGTCCGGTCACGCGCCATGCGCAACCCGGCAAACGCCTCTTCATTCATGCCCGCCAGGTGCGCATTGGCACGCTTCTGTTCGCCGACCGTGCTTTCCCACTTCGGCTCGCGTCCGCCCGGCTGGTAATCATGGCCTGTGAACAGGCGGGTTTCATCCGGAAGCTCCAGGATCCTCTGGATCGATCTCCACAGGATGCGAGCGTCCCCACCGGGGAAATCGGCACGAGCCGTGCCGCTGTCAGGCATGAAGACGGTGTCGTGGACAAAGGCCGCATTGCCGATCAGATAGGTGATCGACGCGAGGGTGTGACCGGGCGAGAACATCGCGCGCGCCTCGATGGAACCGACCTTGAAAGTGTCGCCGTCCGAGAACAGCCTATCCCACTGCGAACCGTCGATACGAAGTTCCGGCCAGTTGTAGATGCCCCGCCATAGACTCTGGACATCGACCACCCGCGCTCCGATCGCGGTCGGGGCGCCCGTCTTCTGCTTCAGATACTGGGCGGCCGAAAGGTGGTCGGCATGAGGATGGGTGTCGAGAATCCATTCGATGCTCAACCCGTTCTCGGCGACATAGGCAAGCATAGCGTCGGCGTTGCGCGTCGCGGTCGCTCCGGACTTCTCGTCGAAATCAAGAACCGGATCGACAATAGCGCATTTCCGGGTGTCCGGGTCCGAAACCACATATTGCACGCTTCCTGTGCGGGGATCGTAGAACCCTTTCACGTCCGGTCGCAGCCGCCTGTGCGCTTCGAGCCATCGCGACGCCGCCGACAGGTCCAAGCCGAGTTTCGAACCAAGAGCCTCGATATGCCGGGGCGACATGCGGCCATCGAGTGCCTCGCCCAGCACATAGAGGGTCAGGGCACGGGTGCCGGATTTGCAATGAGCAAAGACCGGGCCGCCGGCATCGGCCATGGCCGCCTGGAAGGCCCGCACGTCCGCCTCCGTGATGGTCGGCATGGTGACGGGTATGAAGGTGTAGGAAATATCGGCGTGAGCAGCCGCTTCCCGCTCGGCGGCGTCTCCGGGCTGGGAGGCCTCCTCGCCGTCAGGTCGAGAGTTGATCATTCCCGCAAACCCGTGGCCCGCAAGCGACCGGACTTCGGGAATCGAGGGTTGGGGACCGACGCTCAGCACGTCATTTACACGGATGATGGTCATGTTCGAGCACCTGGTTCGTTCAATATACAATTGCACATAATGTATAATGATGATCGGTGCAAGAGGTCCGCGTGGAAATGTGCGGCGGGTCGCCGAAGGTGGTCCGCAAACGACCTTCAGGGAGGGGGCGGGCGGCGGCCCGCCTCAGAACTTGCGCGGGTCGATGCCCTTGGTGCCCGGGCCGTACGGGCTTGGATAGATCTCGCCGATGGTCATCAGTTCGATCTCGCCGTCGAGCGTCGAACCGATGATCTTCACCTCGGGATCGTCGCAGCAGAACTCCCAGATCACTTGCCGGCATTCGGCGCAGGGCACGCCCGAATAGGGACCGTGGCAGACGATGGCCTCGATCTGGCGCTCGCCCGCCGCCGCCATCTGCATCACGGCGTTGCGCTCGGCATGGACCGATTGCTGGAGGGTGACGACCTCGACATTGCAGGCGGCGAAAAGCCGGCCCGATGCGGTGCGCACGGCCGAGCCGACCTTGTGGTTGGAGTAGGGCGTGTAGGCCTTGTCGCGCGCTTGCGCCGCGGCGGTGACGAGCGCCTGGTCGGCACTCGAAAGCCTGTCGAAAGTGGTCTTCAGCATTGGTTTCTCCGCATCGGGGCTCCATCCCGCACTGATTCAGGATGGAGCCTTATCTTATTGCTTTTCCCGGTCTTTCGCTGGCTCAGGCCGGCTGCCGTTCCGATCGCGTGACAAGTCCCGCGACGAAGGGAACGACCGAGAGGATGAAGCCGACCAGCGAGGCTGGAATGCCGCCCGGCTCGCCCAGCAGCACCAGGATCGCGGTCGAGCCGGAGCCGATGACGATGGTCGCCAGCATCGACCAGGACGGAATGCGCCAGCCGAAGGTGGCCGACAGCACCGGCAGCAGCAGGCCCGGCACATAGACCGAGAAGCCGAGCATCAGGATGGTGACGATGCCGGGCACGCTGAGCGCCACGACCAGGGCGACGAGGCCGAGCACGAGCAGCAGGATGCGGCTGGTCCACAGCCTTTCCCGGTCGCTGGCGTCGGGGCGCAGCCGCGAGATCACGTCGCGCTGCAGCGTGGTGGCTGTCACCAGCAGGGTCGTGCTCGCCGTCGACATCGCCACCGCCAGGAAGGCGGCGACCAGCACGCCGATGACGCCATGCGGCAGAAGCTGCACCATCAGGTCGGGCATGGCGTTGACCGGGTTGGTGTCGGCCGGCAGCAGCGCCTTGGCGGCGACGCCGAGGAAGGTGAGGATGACGCCGAACACGGCCATGATGAGAAAGCCGTTGATCATGCCCCGGCGCGCCGTGTCGGGCGAGTTGGCGGAAAAGACACGCTGGAAGCCGATCGTGTCGATGAAGCCGGCGGGCAGGAGCAGGAACCAGACGAACAGCGTCGCCGGCGGCACGTTGGCGAACAAATTGTAGAAGCCGGGAATGTCCTTGGTCGCTTCATAGATGTGCGGCACGCCAGGCCCGAAGATGACGAACAACGGCGCCACCACGCCGATGACGATGAGGAAGATGACGGCCTGCAGCACGTCGGTCGCCACCACGGCGAGGAAGCCGCCGAGCATGGTGTAGACGATGACGACGAGGAAGGCGACGATGGCGCCGGTCTTCGGATCCATGCCAGAGAAGAGGGTGAACACCATGGAGATGCCGAACACCTGGGCCGCCGCCCAGGCGAGATAGTTCCAGCTCGTCACCAGAGAGGCGGCGACGCGCACTGAATCGGGATATTCCTGGGCGACGATGTCGGGCGTCGTCACATGCATGCGCTGGCGCACGATCTTGGCCAGGAAGATGCCCATCAACAGCAGGCCGATCGGGAAGGTGAACCACCACCAGGTTCCCGATATGCCGTAGCGCACGACCATTTCGGGCGTGCCGAACAGGCCGGCGAGGCCCGTCCAGGAGGCGAAGGCGGAGATGGTCAGCCATAGCGGCCCCATGCGCCGGCCGGCGACGATGTAGTCTTCCTCGGTCTTGATCGAGCGGGCGAAGAACAGCCCGATGCCGGTGACCGCCACGAGATAGATGGCGACGACAGCTATATCCAGATTTCCCATTTCGTACCCCTTCACATGCAAAGCCGATGGCACGCGTACGCCTTGGGGCGCGCCGCGCTGCTGTCCGTTGCCCCTTCTCGTGGGGGCTTGACGACCCTCTACAAGATTTGTCACATGCAAAAAACTTTTTTGCAAGTGCTTAATCTGGATCGTGATCGGAGACTTCGAATGACCCAAGCCCAGGCCAATCCGGCGACCCCCGAACTGGTCGAGCGCGGTGGCGCCCGCATCGCCTGGATCCGTTCGCGCATGGCGTTGCTGGCCGGGCTGCGCGGGGAATTCCGCCGCACGCGGCCTTTTGCTGGCCGGCGCATCGGCGTGTCGCTGCATGTCGAGCCCAAGACGGCGGTGCTGCTCGAGGTGCTGGCCGAAGGCGGCGCCGAGATCGTCGGCACCGGCAATCACGGTTCGACCCAGGATGATGTCGTCGCCTTCCTGCAGAGCCAGGGCATCGGCATTTTCGGCCGCCGCGCCGACTCACTCGCCGACCATCACGCCAATCTGGCGCGGGTGCTGGACGCTGAGCCCGACATGCTGCTCGACAATGGCGCCGACCTTGCCGCCGGCATCGTCGAGCGGGGCAGGGCGGCGTCCATACTGGGCGGCACCGAGGAGACGACCTCGGGCGGCGACCGGCTGCGCGGCGAACTGGCCGGCAAGGTGCCGTTCCCCTCCATCGTCATCAACGACAGCCCGCTGAAGGCGATCGGCGAGAACAAGCACGCGGTCGGCCAGTCGGTGGTGGAAAGCTTCATGCGCATCACCAACCTGATGATCCCCGGCCGGCGCTTCTGCGTCATCGGCTACGGCTGGTGCGGGCGCGGCATCGCGCAATATTTGCGGGCGCTGGGCGGCCGGGTGGCCATCGTCGAAATCGACGAGATCAAGGCGCTGGAGGCGGCACTCGACGGCTACCGCGTGGCGCCGCTCGCCGACCTCGCGCCGTGGGCGGAAGTGTTCGTCACCGCCACCGGCCGCGCTGGCGTGCTGCCGGCGCAAGCGATCGCCGTCATGCAGGATGGCGCGGTGCTGGCCAATTCCGGGCATTTCCCGTGGGAGATCGACACCGAAGGTCTCAACGCCATGACCGTGTCCGCCACCGACCTGGACGGCACGCTTCGGCGCCTCGACCTTGCCAATGGACGCCATGTCATCCTCGTTGCCGAGGGGCGCATGTTCAACCTTGCCGGCGTCGAGCCGAAGGGCAATTCGATCGAATCCATGGATATCGGCTTCATGCTGCAGGCGCTGTCGCTGGAGCGGGTGGCCAGCAGGGGCGAGGGATTGGTGGGGGGCGCGCAGCCCGTGCCCGACGACATCAACAGGCGCATCGCCCGGCTGATGACGGCTACGATGGGGGCCGCCTTGTAACTATAGTAAGCCCTTGATTCTGGTTCTGAAGGATTGTGGGGCATGGCTGGCAAGACCGCGGAAGCGCCGGATTATTCGGTACCGGCCCTGGAAAAGGCGTTCGACATCATCGAACTGCTGGCCGAGCAGAAGGACGGGCTGAACCAGGGCCAGATTTCCGAAGCGGTCGGCCGCTCCATCCACCAGATCTACCGCGTGCTGCAGGCGCTGGAGCGGCGCGGCTACATCTTCCGCGACCGCCCGGCCGGGCTCTATTTCCTGTCGCCGCGCCTCTTCGAACTGGCCCACCGGCACGAGCCGTTGCGTGGCCTCGTCCAGGCGGCGCTGCCGTCGATGCGGCGGCTTTCCGACGCCATCCAGCAATCCTGCAATCTCGGCGTCCACAATGCCGGAAGGGTGCTGATCCTGGCGCAGGTGGAAAGCCCGGCGGCGTTCGGCTTCCGTGTCCGCGTCGGCGCCGAGTTTCCGCTGTTCGGCACCGCGACAGGCCGAACGCTGATGGCGTTCCAGCCGCAGGACAGAGTCAGCCAATGGCTGCAAGCCGCTGGTATTCCTGATGAAAAGGCCGAAATGCGCGATGCGCTTGCCCGCATCCGCGCCGCCGGCCATGAGGAAGTGGCGGACGGGCTGCAGCCGGGCGTCATCGATCTTGCCTTTCCGGTCATCGGGCCGTTCGGCCAGTCGGTCGCCGCACTCACCGTGCCCTATGTGGCGACCACCTACAGCATGCTCGACCTTGCCACCGTGCGCCGCCACGCGGCGGAGGCGGCGCGGGAGATCGCGCTGGTGCTGGCGCCCGAGCCGGCGCAATGACACTGCCGGGGACGTCACCGGCAAGCGGTTCCCTGTCATGCCCAACTGAGGACGATCCAGCCCAGCACCGCGTATCGCGCCGTTTTGCCGATCGTGACCAGAACAAGGAAGCTCCAGAACGGTTCGCGCAACACGCCAGCGACGACCGTGAGCGGGTCGCCGACAATCGGCAGCCAACTGGCCAGCAACGACCATCTGCCGTAGCGATGGTACCATTTAGAGGCGGATTGAAGGGCGGCCGGCGTGACCGGAAACCAGCGGCGACCCGAGAAGCGCAGGATTTCCCGGCCAAGGAACCAGTTGATCACGGCGCCCAGGACATTTCCCGCGCTGGCGACTGCGAGCAGCAGCAGGGCCGAATAGGCCTTGCTGGCCAGCATGACGGCCAGAACGGCCTCCGACTGGGCAGGAAGGATCGTGGCCGCGACCAGGGCGCTCAGGAACAGGCCGGCATAGGCGCAAAACGCAGTCAGCTGTCTACCTGTGCGGATGGGTGCAGGATGGTGCCTCGCTACCCTCCAGGGCCGGATCTTGCAAGTGTGGTCTGCCGGATGATGCGGCGCGCGAACGAGGTCCCTTTGACGGCCGGCCACGCCTGGCGTGGTCCCGGCCGCGCCGCTGCCGCGACCGCGCGGCCCCTGCGCCCGTGAACGGTTCCACCGGCGCCGCGCCGATCGTCAAGGCGATCGCCATCGATGCCGGCCCGGCTGAGGTCTGGCGGGTGCTGACGACGCCCGGGATGATTCCGCAATGGATGTCGGACGAGGACCTGACCGTCAGCCTGGAGGGACATCAAGGCGGTACGATCGTGATACGCGGCGTGCTGCATGGAATGCCGTTCGAAAGCCACGGCACCGTGCGGGTGTTCGAGCCGGAGAGGCGGTTCGCCTACAGCTACTGGAGCACGCTGTCGGCCTCGCGCCTGGCGGACCTGCCTGAGAACCACACGGTTGTCAGCTTCGCCCTGGCGCCGGCGAATGGCGGAACGCTGCTGACGCTGACGCTCAGCGATTTCGCCGAACCGGCGATCCGCCCGCATGCCAATCTCTATTGGGGGCCGACCTTGCAGATCCTGAAGGCGGTCTGCGAAGGGCACTCATGACGACAGTCAGTCAGCCGGGATGAAGCGCAGGGTGCCTGCTCGACGCGTCGGCCTACCGGTGTCGTTCGTATGATTGACGCCATCCATGACAGGCACCTCCGGGAAATCGAATGGGCTTACCCCGTCCAGGCAAGCCACGTTCACGGCATACAGGTTCTGGTTCGAGCGCCGTTGATGGTGTGTGTATATTCCGCAGCGGGAACAGAAGAAGTGCTGCGCCGATCCGGTATGGAAGCGATATGTCGTCAGGGCATCCTCCCCCTGCAGGATCCTGACCCCGCCCATTTCAGCCATGGCGACGACGGCGCCTCGCATCCGGCAGTAAGAACAGGTGCAGCGCCGGATCGAATCGAAGCCGTCGCTGAGCGTCGCCTCGAAACGCACCGCGCCGCAATGGCACTGGCCAGCCCGAAGGTTCGTGTCGCCCACCATGTTGCCTGTGTCTCCTGTTCGGTCACTTCTACGTCGGGTCCTGGCAAGAGGACAAGAACGTCTCGGCGCCGTTAGCCGGCCAGCTGGTCGTTGCCGGCAGTGTCGTCGCCGCGGGTGATTGCCCAACGGCCTTGCACCAGAGCGCGTCGTGTCGCGCAAAATCTCTTGACTGACTGGTCACTCTTTTATAAACCGCGCTGCAAATCCAGGAGAAAACCGTGGCCAGACCGAAAAGCGAGGACAAGCGCAGCGCCATTCTGGCGGCGGCTACGCGTGTCATCGCGTCCCAGGGGCTGAGTGCGCCAACGGCTGTTGTCGCGAAGGAGGCGGGTGTCTCCAATGGCTCGCTGTTCACCTATTTCGAGACCAAGGCCGACCTGCTCAACCAGCTCTATGTCGAGCTGAAGACGGAGATGGCCGCCGCTTCCCTCGATGGACTTCCGACTGAAAGCGACATCCGCACGCAGATGCGCCATGTGTGGTTCGGCTCGCTGCAATGGGCGACATCTTGGCCGCAAAAGCGCCGGACGCTCGCGCATCTGGCGGTCTCGGACGACATCACGCCGCAAAGCCGTGAGATCGGGCACCGGACCATGGCCGGCGTGGCGAAATTGTTGGAGCAGAGCCGCGCGGAAGGCCCCATGCGCGATGTTCCGATCGCTCTTGTCGCCACGCTGATGACAGGGGTGGCCGACGCCGTCGTCGATTTCATCATCCGGGATCCTGCCAATGCGCAGAAGCATTGCGCGGACTCGTTCGACGCGATGTGGCGCATGATCGCCTAAAAAATTTCACCGATTAATGACTGACTAGACAGACAATTATAAAGGAGACGCAGATGACCGGACGACCGGCTTTCGTCATCACAGGCCCGACCTCGGGCATAGGCCGCTTCACGGCACTCGAACTGGCCAAGCACGGCACCGTGGTGCTGGTTGGCCGCGACCAGCGCAAGCTCGACGATGTGCGCAAGATCATCGCGGGACGAAGTCAGCATGCCGTGTCGGTGGTGTGCGACCTGGCCGATCCCCAGAGTGTGAGCAGGGCCGTGGCCGAGATCGTCGCACTGGATCTTCCCATGGCCGGCCTGCTCAACAATGCCGGCATCATGCCACTGGGCGCGCGGCAGAATGCGCTTGGCTGGGATCTGGCGTTCGCCACAAACCATCTCGGTCCGTTCGCGCTGACCGAAGCGCTCGCGCCGCATCTTCCCGACGGCGCCAATGTCGTATTCATCGTCTCGGGGGCCGAAGACCCCGAACGCAGGCCGGCCCGGATTGCCGGTTTTCGCGGCGGCCGCTTCGTCAGCGTGGAAGCCAGCGCGCGCGGGGAGTGGCTGCGGGGCGGCTCGACGATGCCAGGTGCGGATGCCTACGCCACGTCGAAGCTGTGCATTCTCGCATCGGCCATGGCGTTCGCGCGCGAGACGCCGCGTCTGCGCTTCAATGCCGTCGAACCGGGATTCGCACCGGCGACCGGACTCGGACGCGATGCCAATGTGTTGCTGCGCTACCTGCTGCTGCCTGTCCTGTCGCTGGTCGCCCCTTATATCAAATACTGGAGCACGCCAAAGCGCGCGGCCCGCGTCATAACCAAGGCCTTGCTCAATCCATCAGGGGCGACCGGCGTCTATTACGACGAGGTCGGTGAGCCTATGCTCGCCTCGACGCTTGCCCGTGACCCGCAATTCCAGGATCGCGTGGTTGCCGAGACCCGGGATTTTCTTGCCAAGGTAATAGCTTAGGCGATGAAGTTGGAGCTTCAAGCCGCTTTGGGGTGCCGGGCCAGCGCGCGGATGCGGTCCGCGACCTTGCTGTCGATCGGGTTGTAGACGGTCAGGTTCAAATCCGGCCTGCCGTCGACCGCGAAGGACGAGTATTCCAGCTCGATGTCCCCCAGTTCCGGGTGCTTCAGGCGCTTTGTTCCGTCGCCATGGGCGAGCACGTCGTTCTCCCGCCACAGGACGGCGAATTCGGGGCTGCCGTTGCACAGTTCGTCCACCAGCTGGGTTACCTCGGAGACCGCGCCGGCGCGCGCGGCGTCGGCGCGGAAGGCGCCGACCACGAAACGGGCGAGGTTTTGCCAATCGTGCTGCTTGGCGCGGATGTGGGGCGTAAGGAACATGAAGCGCAGGACGTTGCGCCGGCCGGCGGGGATGGTGCTGTAGTCGGTCAGCACGACCTCAGCGGCGCGGTTCCAGGCAACGACGTCCCAGGTCGCGGTCTTGACCAGAGCCGGGCTGGCATCGAGCGTGTCGATGAGGCGTTGCAGCCGGGGGCTGACGCCTTCGTCGCCCCGGTAGCGAACCTCGGGCGGGCGGCCGAGCCCGAGCATGAAGAGATGTTCGCGCTCCGCCTCGGTCAAAAGCAGCCCCTTGGCGATGCGGTTCAGCACATCGGCCGAAGGCGCGCCGCCGCGGCCCTGTTCCAGCCATGTGTACCAGGTCGGGCTGATATTGGCGCGCTGGGCGACCTCTTCGCGGCGCAGCCCCGGCGTGCGCCTGCGGCCGGAAAAGCCGAACGAGGCGGGGTCGAGCCGGGTGCGCCGGTCTTTCAGGAAGGCTGCGAGTGAACCGGGGGAAGGCATTCTGTCAGGCACCCTGTTAAAGATTATACCATGATAAGGTCACTACTTTAATGGAATAATAGACCGTCGATATTACGCAGGCAACCGCAGGAGATTTTGCATGCGTATCTTTTTGACCGGCGCGACCGGCTTCATCGGCTCGGCGATCGTTCCCGAACTCATCAAGGCCGGCCATCAGGTGGTCGGCGTCACCCGCTCCGAGGCAGGCGCCGAGGCACTCGCTGCGGCAGGCGCCGAGGTGCATCGCGGGACCCTTGAAGAGCCGGAGGGCCTGCGCGACGGCGCGGCGAAGGCGGACGCCGTGATCCACACGGCGTTCGACCATGACTTTTCGCGCTTTGCCGAGAATTGCGAAAAGGACAAGCGCGTTATCGCGGCCCTTGGTGCGGCGCTGGCCGGCTCAGACCGGCCGCTGGTGATCACGTCGGGCGTTGGCATGGGCAGCCCGGGACATGGCCAGCTGGCGGTCGAGGATGTCTTCAATCCCAGCCATCCCAACCCGCGCATCGCCTCGGAACTCGCCGGCAATGCCTTGCTGGAGGCCGGTGTCAATGTGTCGGTGGTGCGCCTGCCGCAGGTGCACAATCCGGTCAAGCAGGGGCTCATCTCGCCGCTCATCGAGATCGCGCGGCAGAAAGGCGTTTCGGCCTATGTCGGCGAAGGCCGCAACCGCTTCTCCGCCGGCCATGTCCTGGACGCGGCGCGGCTCTACAGGTTGGCCGTGGAAAAGCGGCAGCCGGGCGCGCGCTATCACGCGGTCGGCGAGGAAGGCGTCGAAGTGCGCGCGATCGCCGAGGCGCTTGGCCGGGGCCTCAACCTGCCGGTCGTCTCGATCGCGCCGGAAAAGGCGGCGGAGCATTTCGGCTGGATGGCGATGTTCGCCCCCATGGACCTGCCTGCCTCCAGCGCGCTGACCCAGGCACGGCTCGGCTGGCACCCGACCGGCCCGACGCTGATCGCCGATCTGGATGCGATGCGGTACTGAGGGGCATAGCACCGTTCGAGGTTGGCGGAAGCCTCCCCGACTTCGTCATCCACGGGCGAAGCAGGAGCGAAGCTCCGTCGCGGAGACCCGAGGATCCATGCCGTGACGTTGAACGAATGTGCAGCGGAGCAGAATTCTGCACCGTGGCGGGGCTCAGGAGTCCCGGCATGGATCCTATGGTCTGCGCTGCGTCGCTTCGCTCCTTGCTCCGCCATAGGATGACGAATGATGGAGGCCTGCGGTTCGTCAATGCAGCACACCCGGCCCATGAGACTTCCGCGCCAGGCAACAGCCTCCAAACTTCGTCATCCCTAGGCGAAGCAGGAGCGAAGCTCCGTCGCGGAGACCCTGGGATCCATGCCGTGACCGTGCTGACGGGTGCAGCGGAGCAGAATTCTGCACCGTGGTGACACGTTGGAGTCCCGGCATGGATCCTCGGGTCTGCGCCGCGTCGCTTCGCTCCTTGCTCCGCCCGTGGATGACGACACGATGGGGGTTGGACGGAAAACCGGTTCCACCTTTTCAGGATCAGCCAGGGCTGACGGCATAGCGCAGATGGATCACCCCATGCGCCAGCGTTTCGCAAGATGTCAGCGACAGCTGCATCTTCCCGGCGAGGCCGCTTTCGCCGAACTCGACAAAGCCCTGGTTTGCCGCCCGCGCATCGAGCGCGGGGGCGACCAGCAGGCTCAACTCATCGACAAGCCCGGCCGCGAAGAAGGAGCCGTTGATGCCGGCGCCGCCTTCGAGTAGCAGCCGGCGGATGCCGAGTTCGCGCCCGAGCACATCGAGCATTGCGGCAAGATCGAGCTCGGCCGTTTCCGACACGATGTAGGACACGCCGTCGCCGGTAAGTTCCGCCAGATGGCTGTCGGAGACGCCGTGCCCGAGCAGCACCACGACATGGTCGCCGCCGACATCCGGCTCGGCGAAGTGCAGTTTGCCGGAGGCATCGAGTGCAACCGCATAGGGTCCCGCATTGCGTTGCGCGAAATGATGCGGCCGCTCGACCTTGCCGGCATGTGCCGGCGGGTGCGCGCCGGCCTTGCTCATCTCGGCCATGGTGACGCGGCCGACGATCCAGGCGTCGCCTTCGAGGTCGCCGTGGATCTGTTCATACAGGCCTGACCACTCGGCCCGGGTCCCGTCCGGGCTGGCGGTGTAGCGGCTGGGGTGAAGGCCGCCGTCGAGCGAGGCGAGCATATGGCAGATGATGTGCGGCTTCATGCGGGTTCTCCGAGTGGTGTCCAAACAAAAAGCCCGCCACCTCCTGGGCAACGGGCTTCCCGCGAAGCGCGATAGTGTCTGGCTACCACCATCAATTGGTGCGGTGAGGCACCCTGTCAACCGGCCACGGGCCGTGTGACGGCGGCCAAAGGAATCGCAATCAATCAATCTGCGGCGGCGGTGAGAGTGGTACCGGCTCGGCGGCAAGCAAACCAAGTTTACCGCGCCTGACTATCCGCGGCGG
The DNA here is from genome assembly GCF_059420305.1 of Mesorhizobium sp. GW821-FHT04C10. Classification (NCBI taxonomy): domain Bacteria; kingdom Pseudomonadati; phylum Pseudomonadota; class Alphaproteobacteria; order Hyphomicrobiales; family Phyllobacteriaceae; genus Mesorhizobium; species Mesorhizobium sp. GW821-FHT04C10. The sequence goes on from NZ_JBWKTL010000001.1 coordinate 3,188,101, forward strand.
CTCATAAGTCTTTTTCATGCTGGGAATCCCCGTTGGCCCTCAAACCGCGCTAAACTGCCGGGCCGATGGCGATTGTCAACCCGCCTGACAGAAGTTGCCCGGTTGGTTTGCCTCTGTTGCCCAAACGCAATAGTGCGGTATCCCGGAGCACCGTCAGCCATGCATTTTCATGGCGGATTGCGCTCTGGCCGGTGTGTTCCAGATGATGCAAGGTCGGCCCGCCCTTGCCTGCCGGGAATCCAAAAATCCGACAATTCCGATAATTCGTCGTCCGGCACTGTTATATCGATGTTGCACAAATGGTTGACCCTGGGTTAGCATCCCTTTGCTGATGCCGATGGGAGGCAGTTTTTTGCAACGGCGATCAGCTGGAGCGGCATGCGCCATCGGGCGCAAGGAGGATGCTCCAACACTTTGAACCGACGCATGATCCCTTCCTGAAACCGTCCCGGTTTCCGGGGCCGTGCGTTCTTGTGGAGGAGGATCAACCATGAACAGACGTGAATTCCTGATGACGTCCGTGGCCGCGGGCGCAATGGTGCTGGCCGCACGTTCGGCGTTCGCCGAGGACAAGCTCACCATCCTGGGCTCGGTGCCCAATCTCGGCTTTCCGTTCTTCGTGCACATGCTGAACGAGATCAAGGCGGAAGCGCAGGCGCAGGGCGTCAACCTGACCGAGAGCGACGGCCAGAATTCGGCCACCAAGCAGACAGCGGACATCGAGGCGGCCCTGGTGCAGAAGGTCAACGCCATCGTGATTTCGCCGCTCGACGTCAACGCGCTGGCGCCGGCCATCGAGGAAGCGGTCAAGGCCGGCGTTCCCGTGGTGACGATCGACCGTCGCGTCGACGGTGTCCAGGGCATACTGGCCCATGTCGGCGCCGACAATGTGAAGGGCGGCGAGGCGGAAGCGCAGGCGGTCGTGGCGGCGTTCCCCAATGGCGCCAAGCTGTTCCACCTGCAGGGCCAGCCGGGTGCCGGTCCGGCCATCGATCGCAACAAGGGCGTCCACAATGTGCTCGATCCCCTGAAGGACAAGTACCAGATCATTTTCGAGCAGACCGCCAACTTCGCCCGCGCCGAAGCGCTGTCGGTGACGGAAGCCGGGCTTGCCGCCAACGGCAAGCCGGACGCCATCATCTGCGCCAATGACGACATGGCGCTCGGCGCGCTCGAGGCGTGCGCGGCGCGCAACTTCACCGACGTCAAGATCTACGGCTTCGACGCGCTGCCGGAAGCGCTGGTCGCGGTCCGCGACGGCAAGCTCGCCGGCACGGTCGAACAGTTCCCCGGCCAGCAGTCGCGCACCGCTGTGCAGATCGCGGTCGCCTACGCCAAGAACAAGACCGAGCCGAAGGAGAAGCTGGTGCTGTTGACGCCGATCGTCATCGGCAAGGACAATCTCGACAAGGCCGAGAGGCTGAACGAGACGAAGTAGAACTTGGCGGGGAAAGGCTCATTGGCAAGGTTGGCGGTACAGCGCCCCCCTCTGTCCTGCCGGACATCTCCCCCACTTGGGGGGAGATCGGCAACTTATTCGACCGCGCCTTTCTTGCGACGTTTGAGATTGGCGAAAGCCGGCGTGACATCCAATCTCCCCCCTCGTGGGGGAGATGTCCGGCAGGACAGAGGGGGGCGCTGTCCCGCTGCCTGCTGTAATCCGGGAGCAACCCTTGCCAGCTGAAGCCGCACCTGTCCTGCTTGCCGTCGAAGGGGTCACCAAGCATTTCGCCGGTGTCACCGCGCTGAGCGACGTCTCCCTCGATGTTCGACCCGGCGAAATCCTCGGCCTGCTTGGCGAGAATGGTGCCGGCAAATCGACGCTGCTGAAAATCCTGTCCGGCGTCATGCCGCCATCCAGCGGGCGCATCACTTTCGACGGCGCCGACTATGCGCCTTCCAGCCCGCAGGATGCCAAGCGGCTCGGCATCGTCACCATCTACCAGGAACTCAGCCTGATCCCGACGCTGACGGTGGCGGAGAACATTTTCATCGGCCGCGCGCCGGTCGGGCCGCTCGGGCTGGTGAGCTGGCGCAAGATGGAGGATGACTCTCGCGCGATCATCGCCCGCGTCGGGCTCTCCATCGATCCGATGACGCCGGTCTCGGCGCTGTCGGTGGCCGAGCAGCAGCTGGTCGAGATTGCCCGCGCGCTGTCGCTGAAAAGCCGGCTGATCATCATGGACGAACCGACCTCGGCGCTGACCGAGACCGAGGTGCAGCGGCTTTTGTCGATCATGGACCGGCTGCGCCAGGACAAGGTCGCCATCATGTTCGTCACCCACCGGCTGGAGGAGGCGTCCGCCATCTGCGACCGCATGACGGTGCTGCGCGACGGCCGGCTGGCCGGGCATCTCGACCGCGACCAGGGACGGCCGATCCAGTTGCCGCGGATCATCGAAAAGATGGTCGGCCGCGCGGCTTCCGAACTTTACGCAAGGCCGGCGCAGCGCGCGGTGGCCGGCGATGTCGTGTTGTCTGTGCGCGGCCTGCGCACCGTGCGCGACCCGGAGGCGCCGCATGCCATCGTGCTCGATGGCGTCGACATCGACCTCAAGGCGGGCGAGATCCTCGGCGTCGCCGGGCTTGTCGGTTCCGGCCGCACGGAGCTGGCGCGCGCCATCTTCGGGGCCGATCGCATCGCGGCGGGCACGATCACGCTTGAGGGCAAATCCATCGCACCGGCCTCGCCGGCCGACGCCATTGCGCTCGGCATCGGCCTGGTGCCGGAGGACCGCAAGCACCAAGCGATCTTTGCAGCCCTCGGCATCTTGCCGAATTTCTCCGTCGCCTCGCTCGGCGCATTCAGCAACGGTTTCGGTTTCATGGCCGAGCGGCGCGAGCGCGATGCGCTTTCGGGTTTCAGGAAAATGCTGTCGATCCGCATGGCCTCCGCCGAACAGGCGATCGAGGGCCTGTCGGGCGGCAACCAGCAGAAGGTGATCCTGGCGCGCTGGCTGGCGCGCGATCCCAAAGTGCTGATCGTCGACGAGCCGACACGCGGCGTCGATGTCGGCGCCAAGGCGGAGGTGCACCAGATCCTGGTGCAATTGGCGGCGCGCGGCATCGCGGTGATGATGATCTCGTCCGAACTGCCCGAGGTTCTGGCGGTGTCGGACCGCATCGTCACCATGCGGCGGGGGCGCATCACCGGCGAAATGCCTGGCGTCGAGGCAAACGAGGAAAAACTGATGGAACTGATGGCGCTCGACAGCCAAGATGCGCTGAGCCAGGACGCGCAGGAACAGCCAGCGGAGGGGCAGGCACGATGAGCATCGCCGAAGAGCAGAGCCAGCGCGGCGGCGTGACGATCGCGCGGCTGTTGATGAGTTTCGGGCCGCTGCTGTTCCTCGCGGCGCTGGTCATCGTGTTCACCGTGCTGAAGCCGAGCTTCATCGATCCGATCAACCTGTTCAACATCACCAGGCAGATCTCGATCACCGGGCTGATCGCGCTCGGCATGACCTTCGTCATCCTCACCGCCGGCATCGACCTGTCGGTCGGCTCGCTGCTGGCCTTCTGCGGCATGGTGGCCGCCGTCGTCGCCAAGGGCGGGGCGGCCAACACGCTGTCGCTGTCGACATCAGGCACGCAGGGCTATGGCTGGTTCGCCGCGCTGCTCGCCGCCGTCATCGTCGGTGCCGCCGCCGGCGGCGTGCAGGGGCTTGCCATCACCCGGCTGAAAGTACCGCCTTTCGTCGTCACGCTGGGCGGGCTGACGGTGTTTCGCGGGCTGACGCTGACCATCTCCAATGGCGGCCCGATCTCCGGCTTCGACGCCTCGATGCGCTGGTTCGGTACGGGCCTGATCGGGCCGGTGCCGGTGCCGGCGATCATCTTCGCCATCGCCGCCATCCTGTGCCACATCGTGCTGCGCTACACACGCTATGGCCGCGCCGTCTATGCCGTTGGCGGCAATGCGGAGGCGGCACGCCTGTCCGGCCTGCGCGTCGACCGCATCCTGGTCTCGGTCTATGTCATCGTCGGCTTCTTCGCCGGCCTTGCCGCCTTCGTGCTGTCGGCCAGGCTGAACTCTTCCGAAGCGGTGGCAGGCATCGGCTATGAGCTGACGGTCATCTCCGCCGTCGTCATCGGCGGCACCTCGCTGTTCGGCGGCATCGGCTCGGTGGGCGGCACAGTGGTGGGCGCGGCGTTGATCGGCGTGCTGCAGAACGGGCTGCAGTTCAACAATGTGTCGTCCTACACGCAGAGCATCGTGATCGGGCTGATCCTGATCCTGGCGGTGGCGTTCGACAGGTGGCTGAAATCGAGGGTGAGGCGGTAGGGACGAGAGGTCTGCGCGAGGCGCCCCCCTCTGTCCTGCCGGACATCTCCCCCACCAGGGGGGAGATCGGATGCCATGACGGCCTTCGCCAATTTTCAGCGCTGAAGAAAAAGCGATGCCGACGAAACTGCCAATCTCCCCCCTTGTGGGGGAGATGTCCGGCAGGACAGAGGGGGGCGCCTCGCACCAGCCGAAATCCATTTCACCCCGGCAGCTTCTCCTCGATGATCCGCGCCGACCCCGGGACCAGCTGCCCGGCGTGATCAAAGCGCAACACCACCACCCAGTTGAAGACATCGCCGGGCCATTTGCCGTTCGGCAGCAGCGCCTTGGGGTCGGCGCCGAAGGCCTTGATGAGTTTTCCCAGCTCGCCGTGATGCCAGGCGATCAGGATCGACTTGCCGTGGGTTTCGGTGGCGAGCGCCGCGACGAGGGCTTTGACGTCCTTGTCGGCGAAGCGCTGGTCGATGGGCAGTTTCAAGGCTTCGGAGAGCGGCGTCAGCGTCAGCCGTTCGCGCGCACTGTTTTTGGAATCGGTACTGGCCACCAGCATATTGGGCCGGAACGGCGTGCCGTCGAGCATGAAGGGCTGGAAATAGCCGACATAGGCCTGCGCGCGGGCTTCGCCTTTGGGCGACAGGCCGGTGCCGCCGTCGGGCTTTTCGCCATGGCGCACGATCAGCACGGTGGCGTCGGCAAGCCCTGATGCGCTGTCGCCGCCGGCATGGGCGGACAGGGCAAGCGCCAGCATCCACAGGGCGGCGAGAACAGTGCGTGTCATGGCGGGTCCCTCGGGCGCATTTCGAGGCTACCAATCAGCGCAGCAATCCGACGGAATCAGGGCCGGTGCGGTGCCAAGCCAGCCGGGTGGTCAAGACGCCCGGGCCTCAAGCCGCTTCGAGCGCCCACAGGCGGTGGCCGTAGCGGCGGAAGAAGCGCGCCAGGAGACGCTGCTGTCTGGCCCTGACGAGGTCGGGCAGGCGCCGCTCCTGGCGCCAGCGCGGCATGGCGCGCCAGAAGGAGATGAAGCGGGTGGTGTCCTCGATGGCCTCGTCGGCCGACAGCGCCGGGCCGATCGCGGCCAGGAACAGCGGCTCGGATTGTTTCAGTTCGTCAATAAGGGCTTTGCGCCGGAAATGGTCCTGGCGAGCCTGCGCGATGCCGCTGCGGCGGATCGCCTCGAAGGCTTCGAGCAAAGCAGGGCTGTCGCCGGTGTAACCGCAGGCGCGGGCGAAATCGGCGGCATCCATCGTTGCTCCCGGGTCTGTGCGGCAGGCGACTCACATTTATCTGGATATATAAGCATAACTCAAAAAACTATAGAAGAGAAACTTTTGGCCAAGTGTGAAAACTGCGACTCGACTCCGGGCTCAAAAGGCAGGAATATACGAACAAATCAGGAACAAATGGGGTGGAGAGGCAATGGCATTGCCGGGCAGGAAACCAGTTATCGCGCATGTCGTCTCGATATCGGTCGAGTGCGCCGATTGCGGCCGCAACAGGTGGTGGAAACCCGATGAACTCCGGCGCTTCGGGGTGACGGGCAGCACGCCGCTGGCGGAGCTTTCGGGACGCATCGTCTGCTCGGCCTGCCGCGCCGACGGGCTGCCGGGCACGGCGGTGTCGATCCAGGCGGCGTTCATCGACGAGCGCCAGCGCGTGCGCAGCGAAGCGCAGATGCTGAGCGAGCGCGAGGTGCTGGTGGAGGCGAGGCGGGCTTGAGGGCGGGGCGAGTATCGGACGGAACCGCGCTGGCTGGATTCGTTCTGCTGCGCGGTGCCCTTTGTCCTTGTCGCGGCATGGATCCTAGGGTCTGCGCGACGCCGCTGCGCGGCTGCTTCGCCCTAGGATTGTTTGAGAAGGATCGGGTAGTCTGGCGGCCGGGACTGCGGCCCATCACAACCGGCAGTCCCGGCGGCAGGCGACCGTCCCTGGGATCGGGCAACACCCGACGTCATCATGGTCCCTGCCGTCTTTGTCCGCCATCGCTTGGAGAGTTGATTGGCCGCTGGCTGGCGCCACGCCCGCAAACAATCCGAAGCCTGACAAGGATACCACCAGCATGGCCTTCTTGCACCAACAACCGAAACTGTGCCTCGGCCTCGATATCGCCAAGGACACCATCACCGCCGCCGATGGCACCACCACCCATGTCATCGACAACCAGCGACGCACGATCCGCGCCTTCCTCAAGAGCCACAAGCAGGCAGACCTTGTGGTCTGTGAACCGACCGGTGGCCATGAAGGCCTGCTGCTCGAAGAGTGCCTGCGTGCCGGCATCGCCTGCCATCGCGCCGACACGCTCAAGGTCAAGAGCTTCATCCGCTCCTACGGCACCCACGGTAAGAGCGATGCCATCGATGCCGCGATGTTGAGGGCCTACGGCCGCGAACGCTGGGAAAAGCTGACCCTTTGGCAGGCTCCGGACCCCGACGAGACCCGCTTGCGCGCCTTGGTGCGCCGCCGCCAGGAGCTCATCGCCATCAAGATCGCCGAGAAGAACCGCGCCAAGGCACCTAGTGCTCGAGACCTCGCCGCCTCCTTCGAGGCCGTGATCAAAGTCGTCGAGCGTCAGATCCAGGCGATCGATGCAGCCATGCGCGAGCTGATCGCCAACAGCAGCGCCCTCAAGCATCGAGCCGCCATCTGCACGGCCATGGACAGTCTCGGCCCAATCGTGGCCGCCAAGCTGCTGGCCATCTTGCCCGAACTCGGCACCATGACACGTCGAAAGGCTGCCGCGCTTGCAGGGCTCGCGCCTCATCCAAACGACAGCGGACAAAAGCAAGGCTACCGCAAAATCCGTGGCGGACGACCGGAGATCAGGAGCATGCTCTACATGCCCGCATTGCACGCCGCTGCCGGAAGGGGCGAGTTCGCAACTTTCTACAAACGCCTCATCGCCAACGGCAAAAAGCCAATGGTGGCCATCGCTGCAGTCATGCGAAAGATCGTCGTTACCCTAAACGCCAGGCTCAGAGACGCCACCATTCCTCAGAGTTGATGACGAGGGGAAGGAGGCTTCGGCTAATCTGCGAAGTCGCGCTTTCCATCTGCTGCAGCTCAGTGGGTTGCGCGTTATCGTGGACAGCGGTCTCAGGTCTTTGTGGTTGGCTTCCAGCCTCCCCGATTTCGTCATCCTAGGGCGGAGCAAGGAGCGAAGCGACGCGGCGCAGACCCTAGGATCCATGCCGTGACTCCTGAGAGATTCAGCAGTGCAAAGCCAAGTGCGGATTGGCGCGCCGGACGGTAGGAATCCTCAATACCCCAGCAATTCCTTCAGCGGGATAACCCGCCAGACATGCTTGATCGCGTAGCGGTTGAAGGTGATTGTCTTGGGTGGATTGTACTGCTCGACCACCAGCTCGCCCGCCGTGCGCTTGACCAGCTTCTTGATGAAGGCCTTGCCGTTGCGCTCGTTTTCTTCCGGAAACGTCTCGATCACCACATGATCGCCAGGTACTGCGTCGCGGCCGCCGCAGTAGATGAGGTCGCCGGGCTCGTAGCGCGGCACCATGGAATCGGAGAGCACATGCAGCGCGAAGACCTTCGGCAGGTTGCGCACGCCCGGCGGGCGCTGCACGTAGCCGGCAGGCTCGCCGTTGAAGGTGAAGTCGCCGTCATCGCCGCCAACAGCGGCGCCCAGCACCTCGATATCCATTGATCCGGCGGGCATCGGGCCGGCATCGGTGACGATCTCGGCGTCGGCCACCGGGCCGGCATCGTCGAGGAAGACGACATGCCCCTGGCCCAGCGCGACCGGGTCGACGCGCAGGAAGGCGGCGGTCTTCAACAGGTTCTCGGTCTTGGGCAGGTTGCGCCCGGTTTCCCAATTGCCGACGGCGGCGACATCGGTGTCGTTGTGCTCGGCTATGTGGCGCATGACCAGGCCGCGCTGCTTGCGTGCCTGGCGTATCGCCGCCCCGACCTTGATCGACAGTTCCGTTTTTGCCATGGCGCCCATGTGAGCGATGAAAGCGGCTCTCGTCTATGAAAGAATGGCTTGCATCTATTTTTGAGTTATGCTTATATCTGGCCATGCAAAACCTGTCCAGCTTTCATGGCGCGGTAGCGCCGGCCTCCCGCGAGGCGCATCCGGCGACCGAAGTCGCCAGCCATTCCCTTCCGTCCCGGCCGTCCTCCTCCCCGGCCGGGGCGAAGCCCGAGCGCTTTGATGCCTCGGGTCCGGCCCGCCCGTCACCGGCGGCCGGAACGGCCGGAGCCGCCGCTCCCCTCGGCTCCGGCCCCCCATTCGACCGGCACGCCGCCGGTCCCTATGCGCGCTCCTGCATCCACACGCAGGACGGCACCGTGATCCTGTTCGAGCCGATGACGGGCAGGGCGGTTTCCGCCCCCGACAGAAAGACAGCGGAGGCGCGGCTGACGCGCCTGAGCGCCGGGCACTCGATCCGCTCCGGCTGATTGCGGCCCGCAGGCCGGCTTCCGAACCGAACACCCCTGACCGTGGCCCGAACCGGGCCCGAACCCTGACGCCTGGCCGACGGCGCGCTCCCGAGTGCTGCCGAAGGCGGAGCCTTGGATGGAGCCTGGACATGGCAAGCTACAGCGACGCCGAATTGCAAGAGATCGCCCGCTGGCTGAAGGATGGGCTTTCGGCCTCGCGGATCGCGACGGCATTCAGCGCGCTGCGCGGCAGTCCGGTCTCGCGCAACGCCATCATCGGCATCGTGCACCGCAACGCCATGCTGGGCGCGATCGGCTTTGCCAATGGGCGAGGGATGCCGCCGGGTGCCGAACGGGCAATGCGCAAGCCGGCGGCTGCAAAGCCGGCGAAGGGCAAAGCCGATGGCAAGGCGGCCGCCGGGGCGGTGACCGAGGCGCACGCCGCCAAGGCCGCCGTCGCGCGCAAGAACAAAGTCCGGGCCAGGCACGATTCGTCGCCGGCCTGGCTGCCGCCGCGCCTGTTCGTGCGCGAGGTGGGCGTTCTGATCGCCGATGGCGAAGCTTACCGTTTCAAGGTGCCGGCGCCGCAGCGCGGACCCGTCGGCCGCCAGCCGCATGGGGTGGCGATGCGCTTCATCGACTGCCTGTTCTCCCGCTGCCGGGCGCCGCTCGACCTGACATTGGAGGAGGATCCGCAAAACGATGCGCCGGGCGGACGGCCGGGCGCCGAGATGCTGTGCTGCGGCATGCGCACGAAGGCATTGAAGAGCTATTGCAGCTACCACCAAGCCCGATTTCAGCGCCGGGTCTGCACGTGAGCCTATTTCGGCATCTGGCGGCCCTGTTTGGGCATGCGGCTCTGCACCGTGCGTGCCTCCAGCCTCATGGCCGGGCCGCTGTCGGCAACCAGAATGCCGGTAACGCGGGCGAAGCCGGTGAACACTTTTATCGCGTCGGATTCGGATATCTGCGCCGCGATCGCGGCGCTGCAGGCGTTGAGCGCGCTGCGGTAGACATGGCCGCGCCGCTCGATCGGCCAGCGCTGCAGGAAATCGGCGGCGTCGCTGACGCTGTCGATCTCCTCGACATGTCCGTCCATCGACACTTTAAGCGGCACTCCGGTTTTCATCGTACCCACGGCATTCACCTTCGCTCTGGGCGCGGCTTTCAAGCCTGCGCTTATAAACGCGCGAGACCGTCAGGCGGTTGCATCGCCTTCGTGCCTGCTTCAGGGGTTGGCGGCGGCGTCGAGCCAGTCATGCGCTCGGCTTCGCGGCTTGACCACCAATATGCCTTGTTGCCCGGCGGCGCCGGTGAAGGCTTCGAAGGCGGTGCGCGGGCAGCAGTTGCCCTCGATCGCCTGCCTGACCAGCCGCGCGGCGTCGAGAAAGGCGGGTGCTGTCTTGTCTGGCCACTGGTGCTGCAACGCCGTTTCGGCTTCGGCCACCGACCCCACCAGCATGGTCTTGTTGTCGCAAAAGCGCAGCGTAACCGGTATGAAAGCTGTCATCGGCAAACCTCCCCTTGGCGTGGACGCGTCATAACGTGCGGGCCGGCGGCTGGTTCCATCAGCATGCGTGCAGATATGGGGCCGGCATGAGCGAGCGGCCCTTCATGCAGCTCTATGTCTCCGATTTCGTCGGCGACACGCTGCAGCTCTCCACCGAGCAGATCGGCGCCTACATGCTCATCCTGATGGCGATGTGGAACGCCGGCGGCCGGCTGCCCGATGACGACGCCAAGCTGGCGCGCGTGGCGCGCCTGTCGCTCAGGAGATGGCGCGCCATCAGCGCTGATCTGTTGACCTTCTTCGAGCGCGAGGCGGGCGAGATCGGCCACAAGAGGCTGACGAAGGAGCTGCACAAGGCACTGGTCAAAAGCGAGGCGAGGGCCGCCGCCGGCGCACGCGGCGGGGCCGTTACCGCCTTGAAAACAAAGGCGCACGCGGGACCAAATGCCGGCGCGTTGCCGCGGCATTCTCCAGACTCCAGAAACCAGAATGAAAAAGCTACCGCTTTTTCCCCTGAAAATGCGGAAGCTTTTTCGGCTCGTGGAGAACAGGACGCGGCGGTGTTCTCCCGGGAGAAGGCGGAGCCTTTATCCCGCGCGGGCAAGACAGCTCCCGTTTTTCCGGGGAAGAAACCAGGCTGGCACCGGCCGAAAACCCACACCGACGCCGCCAACGCCATCATCGAGGAGATCCGCAGCCATGACAGCAGCCGAACTGCAGCAGGCGACGAAGGCGCTGGCCGCGATGTTCTCATGCTTCCCGCAATCCGCCCTGACTGATGTCGAGATGCAGATGCGCGGCTATCTCGGCGCGGTGCGCGACGCCGAGCTTGCCGATCTGCAGGCCGCCATCCAGCGCTTCGTGCGCGGTGAGGTGAGGAGCGGCAACGCCCAGTTCTGCCCGTCGAGCGCCCAGCTCTGCATCGAAGTGCGGGAGAGGAAAACGATGCGCGAGCTGATGGCGAGAAGGGCGGTGCAGGCGCCCGTGAAGCAAGTAACGGAATGATCAGGCAGGTCGGCGGGACAGCGCCCCCCCTCTGCCCTGCCGGGCATCTCCCCCACTAGGGGGGAGATCGGCAGCGTCGCCCGCGGCGCTCTCCTTGCAACGCTGGCGATTGGCGAAGGCCGCGACACATCTGATCTCCCCCCTAGTGGGGGAGATGGCCGGCAGGCCAGAGGGGGGCGCTGTCCCGCCAACCTATCCAACCAAAAACACCACACCCCAACCCCAAGGAGCCTCCCCATGCCCAGGAAAACCAAAGCCGCCAAACCGCAGGCGCCGAAACTGCCGAAGGGTGAGGCCGAGCAGGTGCGCATCCGCCGCGAGATCGGCCATGATTTCGCGCTGAGCGACGACGCCTTCGGCCGCAAGCGGCTCGCGGCCGGCACGGCTGAAGCACGGCGCGTCTACGAGGTGTCGAATGACGGTCACACCTCGACCGGCGGCATCGTGCGGGTCCGCACGGTCGATCCGCTCATCGGCATCACCTCGCTGTCGCGCCAGCAGCGCGAGGCCGGCCAGCGCTACCGCGAGGATTTCCAGTGCAGCCAGCAGGCCGGTGTGAAACCGATGCGCTGGAGCGAACGCGTCGACGGCGGCCGCAAGGGCGGCGGCATCGCCGACAGCGTGCTCGACGCCGGCCGTGCGCATGCCGCCGCCACCCGCGCGCTCGGCCATTGGGAGGTGGCCGCCGTGGTGCAAAAAGTCTGCTGCGCGGGGGAGTCGGTGAAAGGCGTGGCGGAGCAGACCGGCGAGGGCCGCGACGTGGTGACGAAGCTGCTGAAGGTCGGGCTCGACCTGCTGGCGGTGCATTACGGGATGATGATGGAGCGGCGCGCGGGCTGAGAGAGCCGCGCGACAATCCGGCCGGCGATGCCGGCCGGATCCGCTTCACCAGGATCGGGTCATCCGCAGACGCGGATTTCCTCGACTATCCGGTGGTGGTGGCGCCAATGGCTGACCAGTTCGAGGTGGCAGCGGTGGTGCCGGTGGAAATAACGCGGCCTGTACCTGTAGCCGTCGTCATAAGGGTCGTAGGGGCCATAGACGTAGCGGCCGCCATAGTCCCCATCGTAATAGTCATTGCCGTAGTCGTTGCCGTAATAATTGTCGTAGCCGCCGATGCCGATAAAGACGTGGCTGCGGGCCTCGGCGGGGGCGATCATCGCCGCGACCGAGGCAATGGCGATAAGCGAGGCAAACAGGAGCTTCTTCATGGCTACCTCCTTTTCAAGGCTTATCTAATATAACCCGCCAGGCGCGACCTCGTTCCATGGATTCGCAAGGCAAACCATGCGGGCGCCGGGGCGCGAGACGCCCGGCTTCACTTTACCGAAGCGGCCGCGTCCTCGATGACCGCGGTGACTTCCGACGGATGCGATATCGGGAGCAAGTGGCCGCCGTGGATCTCCACGACCTTGGCGCCCGAGCGTTTGGACATCCGCCGCTGCAGCTCCGGCGCAATGGTGCGGTCTTCCGTGGCAATGGCCGCCCAGCTTGGCGTATTGTGCCATGCCGCGGCTTCGGCCTTGTAGCCGAAAATCGCCGTGTTCGCCGGCGTCTGGAACATGGCGGTATAGCGTGCCTCGGCCTCGGGCAGGCCGTTCGCCACATCGGCGATCCAGGCGTCGGGCTTTACAAGGTAGAAGCCGTCCTTGAACACGGTAAGCGCGTCCGCCGGCAGCTTGCCGGGGATGGAGGCGTTGAGGAAGCCCAGGCTTTCGCCGATCTCGGGCTGGAACGCAGCCACGTAGACGAGGGCACGCACCTGCGGCTCGGTGCCGGCCTGGCTGATCACCATGCCGCCATAGGAGTGGCCGACCAGCACGACGGGACCATCCTGCACGTCGACCGCGCGGCGGGTGGCGGCGATATCGTCCTGAATGGAGGTCATCGGCAGCTGCACCACGGTGACACGGTACTTGTCGGCTGTCAGGCGGTCGTAGACGCCGCGCCAGGCGCCGCCATCCATGTTCATTCCGTGCACGAGCACGATATTGCCGGCTTTCGCCGCGGCGGGCGCGGGCAGTGTCGCCGTTGCGGCGGCAATCGTAAGCGAGGCGAGAAGGGTGCTGATCCTGTCCATTTTGGAGCTCCGGTTGGTTGGAGCCAGAGACCTAAGGCGAATTGCATTTCGCCATTAGAGTGATTTATATGAATGGGTCTATCACACTGGCTGATAAATGGATCGTCGCGATATTGCCGACCTGCTCGTGTTCCAGGCCATTGTGGAGGCGGGCAGCTTCACACGGGCCGCTTCCGTCATGGGGCGTGCGCAGTCCGGCCTGAGCCAGACCATCAGTGCCTTGGAGGCGCGGCTTGGCGTGCCCTTGCTGGCGCGATCCACCCGCAGCGTACGGCCAACCGAGGCGGGCCGCCGCCTGCTCGATCGGATCACGCCTTCGCTGCGCCAGATCGAAAGCGGGCTGCTGGAGTTGCGGGACAGCCGCGACCAGCCGTCCGGCACGTTGCGGCTGACCGTGATGGAATATCCGGCGCGCGCCATTCTGGTGCCGGCGCTGAGTGAATTCCTGGCCAGCCATCCGGGTGTTCGGGTCGACATCCACGTCAGCGATCGGTTCGTCGACATCGTCCAGGGAGGGTTCGATGCCGGCATACGCTTCGGAGCGCATCTGGAGAAGGACATGGTGGCTGTTCCGGTGGGGCCGGATGTCAGCGCGGCCATTGTCGCGGCGCCGGCGTACTACCTCAGGAGAGGCCGGCCCGTCCGGCTCGAGGATCTTGCGGCGCATGACTGCATCAACTTTCGCACGGCAAGCCATGGCGACGTCTACCGCTGGATGTTCAGGGACGGCGCGCGCACGGTCGACGTGCCGGTCGAGGGCGCCGTCATCGTCAATGATGCGCCCGTGATGATCGAAGCCGCCTTGGCTGGCCTGGGGCTGGCCTACATCTTCGAACCGCACGTTGCCGGGCATCTCGCCTCGGGACGTTTGGAAACGTGTCTGGAAACGTTCTGCCCCGTCTGGTCGGGCTACCATCTCTACTATCCGAGCAGGCACCAGAAATCGGCCGCGCTTGCGGCCCTCGTCGAGCATTTGCGCTACAGGCGGCATGCGTGAACGGTTTTCCCGGGAAAGCGCGGTGCGCTTTGTCGGGCGTCAAAACAAAGAGCTGCAGCGTTTCGCCGTTTCCGTGAAACGGTGAAATGCCCTAGCGCCCCAGCCTCCCCATCCGCAGCGCCAGAAACTCCACGAACAGCCTTGCCCGCACCGGCACCTGCCGTCCGAAGGCATGTACGATGTGCACCGTCTCATGCAGCCGCTAACCACCCCTTCGCGTAAAGCGTCTCGAAGGCAATCCTAACCTGCCGCCGCGAGAAGTGTTTCTTGCGTTCGCTCCAAGCATGGACCTTATCAGCAGCATCCTCGGCGCTTGCTGCTTTTTCGTTCCTCACGACCCAATGAACGGTCGCAAGCAGTTCAAGGCCGAAAGGCGTCTCGAAACCTTCTACAAGGTCTCCGACACGATCGAAGCGGGCGACCGTTTCGCGTTGTTTGGCAAGAAATAACTCGGCGTCCTTCACAGCACCTGGAACCAACTCAATCTGCTTGTCGGGCGCATCGCCGCCATCGGCGTAGCCGGAAACGAGGTGGCCCTCGACCGAACGCAAGACGTGCCGCAGATTCTCGGCGTATGGACCGTAAGGAGCCTTGGTGTACTGCAGGCGCAGGGGTTCGCCTGCTTCCTGCATGAAATACATGAGTTTGTGGACTTCGAGCAACGTCACGAATGGGTCCATCAGCCCGCTCAGATACCTATGCATCAGCACGACGAGCGCAGCGCGACCTGCCGTCATGTTCGGCACCTCACGCGACTTTGTAGTTACGGGCGCGCTGGTTGGCTCATAGACGATTACATTCAGATTGGTGATGCCGCGTAGCGCATCTTCGATGCGCGGCCGCACGTCGCCCCACTTCAACCCGCCGAGGCCGCTGCCGAGTGGTGGGATGGCGATAGAACGGATGCCGCGCTCGCGAATCTCTTTGACAAGCGCCTTGAGGCCGGACTCGATATCCTCCATCCGGCTCTTGCCGCGCCAGTGGCGCTTCGTCGGGAAATTGATGATGAACTTCGGATTGGTCAGGGTTCGGGTTTCGAAGACGAACATCTTGCCTGGCTGCACTTCTTCGCGCACGCAGGCGGCCTCGTAGGCCCTGAAGTTCTCCGGAAAATCATTCTTGAACTGAAGGGCAATACCGCGGCCCATGATACCGACGCAGTTAACCGTATTGACGAGCGCTTCCACGTCCGCCCTCAAGATGTCGCCAGTCCTGAATTCGATCATCGCCATCTCGTTCTCAATAGTACCATTCTCGTTTTACCCTGACCGGCGGACGATGTGTGTTCGCACCGAATGCGGCCATGGCTCGGGCGCCGATCTTTTCCGATTGTACACCGATCCCACGGATCAGTTTCCACGGAAAGCCTTCATGCATGAGAAATTCCGCCATCTTGTGGTCGCGGCAAGACATCCATTGCCTCGTGGTAATCGCATCCCAATTCAATTGATCGAGCCGCGCCAAATCGTCATAGAAGTCAGCAGCTCGATTGGCGGCATTGATATCTGTAAAGGCCCATTTCCTCTCGATCCTCGACGCCCATTCCACCACTTCGCGCATGTCCGCCATCAGGTGCACGACCGGCCCTTGCCCATCGCGGTAAGGAACGTTGGGATTATTACGCTTGGAAATCACATAGAGCATCACCGAACGCGGGCAGAGGTAGAAGGGGACGTAATCGCCAACGCATGTTCCCGGATGGCAGTCCACCGGAAGGTGAAGCCGGTCCATCTTGATTTCATTGTTGCCGATGACAGCCGCGCCTTGCCGTTTCACCATCACCGCGTCTGGCCAGAGAAACCCGTCCTTCACGATCGACGCAAGATTATCGACGTGAACGATGTGATAGATCTTGGGCTGCGTGGGAATGGGCATCGTCAGGTGCCGCCCCCCTTATTCGGAATCCAATTGATGTCGTCGCGACTCATACCAACCGTTCTTTATCGCTTCGCGACAAGCCTAACGCTCAGCATCCATAGATGCAGAGGTCGAATTGCCCGCTTCGTGAAGCCGTTTGTATTCTTCGATGGCCAGCACGACTACGACCGGGCGACCATGCTTTTCAACCACGACTGGTTCCGCCCGCGCGAGATCGATCAATCGCCCGAAACCATACTTGGCTTCCTTGGCGGACATGCTCTGCATGGCTAGCTCTCTATCCGAATCATAGTGCACTTTTGGCCATTTTGGCCTATTTATCAATTGAACCTGCATGAGGTTCGCACAGATGTCGTAAAGGCAGTCTGTCGACATGGAATGGGAACCAGCTTGCGGTCCCCAATTAGTCACCCATCAGGAATTCTTCTCAAAACAGCGCCTTCTCCAGCGGTCCTTCCAGCGTCTCGGCGAAGGCGGTTGCGAGATGGTGCCTGTCGCGAAACGCCAGTTTGCCGCCGATGAAGACGTGGCACTCGGTCGGGCCGCAGAAGCGGTCGGTGAGGTCGACATAGAGCGTGTCGGGTACGCTTTTCACCACGGCGCGCTCTTGCGCCGCGGTGCCGTCATTGGCGGCCTGCGCCCTCGGCGTGTCGCAGCGCGAGGGGGCTTCGCGCCACCACAGTGCGCGGGCCACGCAGGAATCGGCGAAGCTGTCGCCGATCGGCGTGTCGCGGATGACCGCCGTCTCGACACCGGCCTGGCTGAAGGCCTGCAAGGTGGAGCGCAGGCCGGCCTGCCAGCGCGCGGTTTCTTGTTTGCGTCCGGCGGCGGTCATGTCGCGCGTCAGATTGCCGATCGAGAATTCCGAAATCACCACCAGGCGCGGCTTGCGGCGGATGATTTCCGCTATCGCCTGTTCGCGCCAGGCGTCGCATTCGGTGTAGTCGCGCTTCAGCACCGTGTTGAAGGTCGAGAGCCGTGAGGCGCGGCACGAGGATTTGAGATAGGTGACCACCTTGGTGTCGTTGCGGCTCGCCGCCTCGACCAGCGGCGTCGACCAGTGGTCGGCATGCGAGTCGCCGAACAGCACGATGGTGTGGGCGGCGTCGGCCGGCCCGAACGTGCAGGGTTTGGGCTTCACCGTGTGGAAGTCCAGCAGGCAGTTCTTGTCGGTGGCGCGCGCGATGGAGGGCTGTTCGGCGGCCTCTTCGATGCCGCGCTGGGCCGGGTCGATGTTGCGCGTGGCCAGGTGCGCGTTTGCATAGGCCACGGCCACGCCGACGCCGGTCAGCGCCAGCGCGGGGGCCAGCGCCCGAGAGCCTGCCATCAGCCCGCCACCAAGGCGCGCCGGGTTCTCGATCAGGTGGTAGGTCAGGAATGCCAGCACCAGCGCCAGCGCGGCGCAACCGAGGCGCTGGAAGACGGTGAGGTCCGGCACCAGCATGCCGGCATAGACGATGACAGGCCAATGCCAGAGATAGAGCGAATAGGAGAGCGTGCCGATCCATTGCAGGGGCGGCAGCGAAAGCATGGAAGCGGGCGCAAGAACCTGCCAGCCGGTCGGGCTGGCTGCCGCCGCCTCGCGTTCTTCGCCCGCGCCGCTCAGCAGCACCAGCACCGTGCCGGCAACCGGGAGAACCGCGTACCAGCCGGGGAAGGGCAGGTCTTCGCTCAAGGTCAGATAGGCCGCCGCGATCAGCGCCAGGCCGATCCATCCCTGCGCCGCGCGCAGCCACGGCCGGCGCTGCCACAAGGCCGCCGGCGCCAGTGTTGCCAGGCCGCCGGCGGCGAACTCCCAGGCGCGCAATGGCGAGAAGTAGAAGGCCCAGGCCGGTGAGAGGCTGGTGAGCCACAGGCAGGCGGCGAAGGAGGCGAGGCCGACGACGCCGATCACCACCACCGCCATGCGCTTGCCCCCGTGCAGCCAGGCGGCGAAGAGCAGCAGCGCCGGCCAGACGAGATAGAACTGCTCCTCCACCGACAGCGACCAGAAATGGATGAAGGGATTGCCCAGGGCATCGGCGGCGAAATAGTCGAACGACCAGCGCAGCAGCCACAAATTGATGGTGTAGGCCGAGGCGAACATGGCGCCGCGCGAATAGAGCGCCTGCTCCTGCGGCGCGAGGATGAAATAGCCCGCGCCAAGCGTCGCCAGGATGACGAACAGGGCCGCCGGCAGAAGCCGCCGGGCGCGCCGGGCATAAAAGCGCCAGAGGTCGAGCCGGCCGGTCCTGGTGATCTCGCCCATCAGATGCGTCGTGATCAGCCAGCCGGAAATGACGAAGAAGATGTCGACGCCGGCAAAGCCGCCGGGCAGGCCAGAGAGGCCGAAATGATATGCAACGACGCCGCCGACCGCCAGCGCGCGCAACCCCTGTATGTCCGACCGGAACGATGCCGCCACGAGGCCTCCTTCGTGCCCCCCAAGCCCAACAACCCTGCCCAAGCCCAATGCTCGCCAATCGCGGCCGGACAGGCCGCTATCGCAATGCAGCAAGTTTTTCGCAGTGCAACATGGCCAGAACAAGGAGACGGGCGCAGAGACTCAAGGCGCGCGACGGCCGCACGGTCGGCGATCCCGGAACAGTGTCTGGCCATTGCTTGGCAAGGCAGGGCTTCCGAGGCGAAATCCCGGGCAATGGGGCATTCCATGAAGAAGACGTACGAAAGATCGGTGCTCGTGAAACGCGAGAAGCTGGCCAGCATCGTTGCGATCGTGGGGTCGGGTCGATTCTGAACGGGCGCGGCCGGGCATTCCAGCCGGTATGCATTCCAGATGCACCGTGGTGACAATGCAACAGGGCGGCGTTTCCGGTCGCGGCAGTCGGGCTGACATGCTGGTCGGTGCTTGACGCGATGCGGCGGCGATGCGATGTCGGCCCGTCACTTGGGCAAGGGGATATCATGAAGAAGACCTACGAGAAGCCGGTGCTCGTGAAGCGCGAGCAACTTTCCCGCGTCACCGCGATGGCCGTGCCATCGGGAAAGCCCGTCTAAGCCGGCTGGCCCTGCCGATCGCAGGCGGGCGGCGAGGCGGACCGTTGTCGGGCACCTCGACTATTCGGCATGCCGCCATCACAAAACAGCCCCGCGAACGGGGCTGTTTTTCTATGGAGGGCAAGCGCTATCAGCTGCCGCCGTTCAATTTCACGCTGCTGCAGAATTCCGGATGGGAATTGGCGGGAGTGGCGTTCTTGGCCTCGTCCGCACAAGCCGTCTTCATCGACGCCTGATCGTCCGGCGTCAGCGCCTTCCAGGCTTTGACGAAATCGTCATTGCCGCGCAGCGTCTTCATGCTGGAATCCGTGTAGAAAGGCTGCATCTTGGCCGGGTCGTCGAGAGCTGACGTACCGCTGCCGCCGCCCGCGAGGGCAGAGCCGGCGGCCATTGAAAGCGCCATGGCGCCAAGACAGATCATCTTGATATTCATGATAGGATCCTTCCCTGTTGCTTTGTGACCGTCGAAGCAACGATCAAGGTCATAACGGAAGAATTCGGGTAAAAGTTCCGGTTTCCGGCGTGAAATGCGCTTGATTTCCCAAAAATATATCCGAAAAACTTGAAACTTTGCTGGCTTTTTGCCGTATGCAAGCATGAGAGATCTCTGTCTCCATGGCGACCGCGCAACAACACCGCTGCCGACGCGGAGCGCGGGCGGCGCTGGAGAGACCGGACGCAGCAGCATCCGGCCAATTTCAGAATTTCCCGGCCCCGTGATTGTTCCGTGCCGGCCGGGCGGTTCTAGGTGTTTTTGGCAATCTCCACAGTTGGCGCCGCCTCGATCTCCTGGAGATAGAACGTCTTGCTCGGCTGCAGATGGTCGACGCAGAGCTGCGCCAGCACCCAATTGTCCCTGCGCTTCAGCGCCTCGATCATCATCAAGTGGTGTTGCCGGGAGATGTCGAGTTTTTCCCTGTCGGCCAGGGAATTGGCCCGCACCGGCAGGCTGAGGCGCATGTAATGTTCGATCGACGAAACCAGATAGGCATTGCCGCAGGCCGAGAACATTGTGAGGTGGAAGCGGTCATTGGCCTCGTGGATGCCCCTGAGGTAGCCTGCGTCGACATGGCCGCTGTAGATGGCGTGAATCCCGGTCAGTTCGGCAATCAGCGCGTCGCTGGCCGGCAGGGGGATCATCAGTGCCGCCTGGCGCTGCAGCATTTCGCGCACTTCATAGATCTGCCGCACCTCCTCGGGCGAGAGCCGGCGCACCATGGCGCCCTTGTTGCGCTCGCGTGTGACGATACCCAGCCTCTCCAGCTGGTAGAGCGCCTGGCGGATCGAGTGGCGCGAAACCGGAAAGCGGGCCAAGAGCACATCCTCGACCAGGCGCGTGCCGGGCGCCAACCGGCCGAAGATGATGTCCTCCTCCAGCGCGTGCACGGTGTCGGCTTCCTTGCCGCCATAGTCGAAACTGCTGAGCATCGCGAACCCTTGTTGCTCCCGGCCAATTCCATTGACCCGGGACAGCACTCTAGAGCATTTCACCGTTTCGCGGAAACGGCGAACTGCTCTAACTCTTTGTTTTGACGCAATTCCCAAGGGCAAGCGCTACGCGCTTGTCCCGGGAAAACCGCTCATACTTTTCCTGGAATTGCTCTAGCCCTCGCGCACAAGGCTTGCCACAAGCTGGTCGAGGCGCGGGTCGTCGAGGCTGACGACGCCGGACATGCGCAGCGCCTGCCGCAGGCTGATCCTGCGGACCTCCTGGCGCATGATGACCTTTACACAGACCGGTCCAACCGCGGTCAGGATGAAGGCGTTGCCGACCAGAACCGGTTCAGAGTAAGGCGCCCACTGCACGGCCACGATCGATGGTTCGCCGGTCTGGCGGCGGTTGATGCCGGCGAAATAGATCCAGTTCAGCCGCGAGATCGCCACGCCATAGTGCCAGCCCGGCGCCCGCGCTCCGCCCTGGCGGTGGCCTTCGGCCCATCGGGTCACGCGCCTGAAAGTCACGCGCTCGGCCTCGCGCCGCACGAAGGTGACCGACCGCATCACAAGGTCGGGCCGGTCCGGAACCGCGAAGTAGGTGAAATAGATGCCGCCTGCGATGGCGGGGGACGGGCCGCGCACCATGTTCTCGTAAAGCGTCTGGTGGATCGGTGACAGGCCGGCGTCCGCGGGCGCGGGCGCGTCCGGCGCGCGATACAATTCATCCTCGTCGATCCGGAAATAGTCGCAGATCAGCTTGGCCGTCGCCCGGTTGGGCACGCTCTTGCCTTGCAGATAGCGCTCGAACTGCGTGCGGTTCATGTTCAGTCCGCGGCATACGGCGGCCACCGACGCATGGCTGCTCACCAGCCGTCGGAGATTCTCGGCAAGATTCCTGCGGATGGGCACGACACCGCCTCTCGACAGCCGTCCGGACCACTATTCAAGCAATTGCTTATACTTCTTCAATCTCTCACACCACCGCGCCGACGCGAATGGGACCTTTGGCCAATAGGCCGTTTGCACTGTTCGACGGCTGCACCGGCCCGGCCACTGTCCAAAGGCATGGGGCCCGCGTCGTGCCCTCGGGGATCGCGCGCGGCACCTATCTCTTTGACGCCGCCGCCCGTTCGAGGACGGCAATGCGCCTGTCGGTCTCCACCTGCGCGACCTGCATCAGCGTATCGATCTCGATCATGGCTTCGACATGGTGCGCATCGATGACCGCCTTTCGCGCGAGGGTCAGAAATCCCCTGACGATCCGTAGGGTCTCGACAACGCTGGGTTGGTTTGACACGGGCAGCCCTCCTCAGGCTACAACCACCAAGTGCTTGCAACGTTCCCCATGATGAATTGACTCGCCATTACCGTATGGAGGCGTACAGTCGCGCCGGTCGTCCGCCTTTCACGGCATCCGGACGCCTGGAAGCCAACTCAGGTGCTCCTGCCACCAACGCGGAGGCTAAAATGGCTGACGACCATTCAAGCAAGACTATATCCGCCCTGGACTGCGAGATTATTCGCGGCGCCTTCAGGAAATCGGTCGTGGAAAATCGCATTGCCGAACAGCAATGGCGAATGCACGCCGAGGAACTGGCGCTCGAATTGACCGACATTGACGAGCTCGACCAGGACGTTCTGGACTGGATTGTGGCCAAGTAGGCTTTGCCGTCCGCCGAAGAGACCCCCGCACGGCGTCAGTCGTCGTCGATGATTTTTTGTGGAGATTTGCGGGAGCGTTCAATCCGGTTTTTGTCCCGTGGCAGTCGGCCCAAGGGAATTCTCCTTCGATGGCAGCCAGAGTGCGCGCCAGGAGAAAATGTTCCGACGGGGATGGGACGAAAACGAACTCATTGCCCGGAACCGGGGGTCGACGGGGAAGTTGTGGCAAAGCTCCCTCCAACCCTTTCGAAAGCCCCTGCATGGAAAAAACGTTCAACCGCATGGCCGGCGCGGTCGCCCGTGCCACCGGCAGACCTTGGGCCTTCGCCCTGTGCCTGGCGTCGGTTTTGGTTTGGGCGGCGACCGGTCCGGTCTTCCACTACTCCGAAACCTGGCAGCTGATCATCAACACCGGAACCACCATCATCACCTTCCTGATGGTCTTTCTCATTCAGAACACCCAGAACAGGGACGGCGCGGCGATCCAGGTCAAGCTGGATGAACTGATCCGGTCTGGCCTGGGCAAGAACGACTTCATCGGCATAGAGCACCTCACCGAGAGGGAGGTGGAGGAATTCCGCGCCATCTGCGAGAAGGCCAAGCAAGCCAAGGAAGTGGCGAAACCGAAGGCAGCGAAGAAGAGCTAGTGGATTGAGCCGGACGCCTGGATGGAACGCCGGGTCGCCAGGGGCCGCCACTGGCCGAGCATCATGGAGAGCCAGATGTTTCCGGATGGTGCCGGGAGAACTCCCTCACCGACATCAAAACAGGCATCAGACCCCGACCGGAATTCGTCAGTCCGTACTCGACACGCGGCGGCTGCTCGTCGAAATCGTGCCTCGCGACAAGTCCATCATTCTCCAACTCCCTGAGATGCTGCGTCAGCATCTTTTGAGAGATGTCGGGTATATCTCGCATGAACTGTGAAGATCGCATCGAAGTTTCCGCGAACAATCGGAACAGGATCGGCAGCTTCCATCGTCCACTGATCATGCGGAGCACTCTGGTAACGTGCTCGACAGATCCATTCGGGCCGAGGCAAACATCTCTCTGCTCTCGTTTGACAGGCACTTTTAAGTGCGTAATTGCCTCGTTCACCGCCGTGTCCTCTTATGCATTCCCGATATTAACATGGGAATTGCACGATGGATTTGAAACTCGACGGCAAGGTGGCGCTGGTCACAGGCAGCAGCAAGGGCATCGGCGAAGGGGTGGCCAGAGGGCTTGCGCGGGAGGGGGCCATCGTCATCGTCCATGGTCGCAAAAAGACCAAGACCGAGGAAGTCGCTCACGACATCGTCGTTGAGGGCGGGCGGGCCTACGCCGTCATCGGCGACCTGACAAACGACGAACAGGTGCAACGCCTCGTCGAGGATGCGCAGGCTTTCGTCAAACCGTCGAGATTTTGGTAAACAATGCAGGCGGCTCCGGCGAAACGGAAGACTGGTCCACGACACGACCCGAGACATGGGCTGCAAGCTACGACCGGAACGTCCTTGCGGCTGTGAGGGTCACCTCTCGCCTCCTGCCAGCCATGCGCAAGGCGAAATGGGGGAGGATCATCAACATCTCAAGCCTGGCAGCGTTGATGCCACCGTCGAAAAGACCGGACTATGCGGCAGCCAAGGTGGCCATGATCGCGATGACTGCCTCGCTCGCAAAGGCAGTGGCGATCGATGGAATCACTGCAAATACCGTTTCACCTGGAACGATCCACAGCGTCAGCCTCGACGAGGCGTTCCGAAAGGTGGCTTCGAACCAGGGCATCGCGGCCGATGCCTCGTGGACCCAGATCGAGCAGAAAGTACTGCCAATGTTCGCTGATGTTCCCATCGGCCGGGTCGGAACAACCGAGGAGATCGCCGATGCCATCGCATTCCTTGTCAGTCCGCGCGCCAGCTACATAACGGGTGTGAACCTGAGACTTGACGGAGGGATGTGGTCGGGGCTTTAGCCCTTTTGGGGATGTCCGGTCTGCGTATGGCCAGCACGATCCGGGCGCCGCAAAACATGTTTCCGAAGCTTACGATCTGTTGGGCTCGGATGGACGACCACGCCACGTATGCATCAAGTATCAAGCAGACGAGGTACCAATCCGCGTCGCCTCGCGTGAGGGCGCGGCCGAGGCCCGGCTCTCTGTGTTTTTCAGCTCCGCATCGATGGCCGCGGGCGAAGCATGCTCAAGCCCCACCACCTCGTTGCGGGCGGCGTCCAGGGCGACGATTATCTCGTTGAGTTTCGCCTGTATGGCCGAGGTGTCGCGGTAGTTCTGGATCAGGACCACGCCTGTCAGGCACATGGCTGAAATGGAGATGATGTAGGTTCCGAGCGTCGCGCTGGTTAGCAGTGCGCAGACAAGGGCCGCGCCCAGCATCACATAGAAGCCCGGCGGCTTGGAGAAGAACTCGGCGAGGGCATAGAGAGGTCTGTCCACCCAAATCTCCGCCTGAGGATGCAAGCAGCCCGCCATCCCGATGAGGGCGGCGGGCTCCTTCCCGATCGGCATCCATCCGATCGGACTGACTGATGTAATGTCCGAGAAAGAAGCCGGTTCCAGCGGATGGTCGCTAAAGATCGGCTTCAGCCCAGCTTCACCTTCGGTTCGCGCGCCCACAAGCGCAGGTCGCCGAGACTGGTGACGAAGCCGGCGACGTCCTTGGGCGATGCAAGCGGGATCACCGCCTCGTCCTCGGCCACGCCCGCCTTCGCCAGCAGTGGTGCCGCCGCTTCGACGAAACCGATGAACTTGCAGTGCGCGAAGGCGTCGGCGACAAAGTCGCGGGCGGTCGATTCCTTCAGCAGGTCGGCCATTGCGGGCTTTGCCGGCAGGAGCGCGATGGCGTCGTAGAGAACCGACGGTGCGCCTGCGATCATCTGCTGCGCGTCGATCCAGCTGCCGTCGCTCGCCTTGGCGCCGCCGACCTTCGGCGCGATGATCTCGAACTTGGCGCCGGCTTTGGTCAGCGCCTGCTTCAAGGCATTCAGCAAACCGGCATCCGTTCCCTCGGTCACCAGGATGCCGAGCTTGCGGCCTTCGAAACGGCCGGGGCCGTTCTTGAGGATGCTGAGTGCATCCGAGGCGGGAAGATCCCTGCGCGTCGGCACCGCCGCATCGGCGGGCTTCGGCATGGCTTTCAGGCCGAGCGCATCCGCCACCTTGCCGGCCAGCCCGTCATCGATGTTGAGAAGGTGGGAAACGACGCGCTCGCGGATGACAGGCGTCTGCACCTTGCTCAGTTCGAAGGTCAGTGCGGCGGCGATATGGCCTTGCTCCACGGGGTCCTGGCTGATGTAGAACTGGCGCGCCTGGCTGTAATGGTCGGCGAAGGTTTCCGACCGCAGCCGTGCCTTCGGTCCGGCTTCGACCTCGGCAAAGGAACGGAAACCCTTTTGCGGGGATTCGCGCGGGCCTTCGTCCCATGAGTTGGGCTGGTAGTTGGCGCGCCCGACCGGGTTGCGCATCGCCATGTGGCCGTCCTGCTGGAAATTGTGGAAGGGGCATTTCGGCGCGTTGATCGGGATGTGGGTGAAGTTGGTGCTGCCCAGCCGTTTGATCTGGGTGTCGAGATAGGAGAAATTCCGGCCCTGCAGCAGGGGATCGTTGGAGAAGTCGACGCCGGGCGGCACGTTCTGCGTCATGAACGCGACCTGCTCGGTCTCGGCGAAGAAATTGTCGGGCATGCGATCGAGCACCAGGCGGCCGACCGCGATCGGCGGCAGCACCTCCTCGGGGATGAGCTTTGTCGGATCGAGGATGTCGAAGTCGAAACTGTCGGCGAAAGCCTGGTCGAAGAGCTGCAGCTGCAGCTCCCATTCCGGGAAATTGCCGGCATGGATGGCGTCCCACAGGTCGCGGCGATGGAAGTCGGGGTCGGCGCCGTTGATCTTGACCGCCTCGTTCCATGCGACCGACTGGAGGCCGAGCTTCGGCTTCCAGAGGAATTTCACGAAGGTCGATTCATCCTTGGCGTTGAGCAGCCGGAAGGTGTGGACGCCGAACCCTTCCATGAAGCGCAGCGAGCGCGGGATGGCGCGGTCGGACATCGCCCACATGATCATGTGCATGCTTTCGGGCGTGAGCGAGATGAAGTCCCAGAAATTGTCGTGCGCGGTCTGCGCCTGCGGGAAATCGCTGTTGGGCTCTGCCTTCGCGGCATGGATCAGGTCGGGAAACTTGATCGCGTCCTGGATGAAGAACACCGGCATGTTGTTGCCGACAATGTCCCAGTTGCCTTCCCTGGTGTAGAGCTTGACGGCGAAGCCGCGCACGTCGCGGGCAAGGTCGGCCGAACCCTTGTTGCCGGCGACCGTGGAGAAGCGCACGAAAGCCGGTGTCTTCTCGCCGGCGCGCTGGAAGATGTCGGCGCGGGTGTATTTGGCCAGTGATTCATAGGTTTCGAAATAACCGTGGGCGCCATAGCCGCGCGCATGGACGACGCGCTCGGGGATGCGCTCGTGATCGAAATGGAAGATCTTTTCGCGGAAATGGAAGTCTTCGAGCACCGTCGGGCCACGGGCGCCGATCTTGAGCGAGTTCTGGTCGTCCGAGACCGGCCCGCCTTGCGCGGTGGTCAGCACCGGCGTCGCGCCGGACGCGGTCTGGTGCAGTTCGCCGCCTTCGCCACGCTGCAGTTTCTGATCGTGAATGGTCGCCGCCGTTCCGGCCGGCTTGGATGCTTGCTTGGCCATGACTGAAATCCTCGAGGGGTCAATGCGCGGGCTGCGCTGGTCCCTCAATCTCTGGCAGGGCAATGCGTTCCCTGCCGATTTCAAATCCGGACGTGAAGAAGGCCGCCGTTTGGCGCGGCGGCCTTCAAGAGCGAAGAAGCCCTCAGAGGTTCTTGTTGATCGCGGCGGCGGTCTTGTTGGTCGCGTCCTTGACGGCGGACTTGGCGTCGCCGACAGCCTTCTGGACCTTGCCCTTGGCTTCCTGCGCCGCGCCTTCGGCGCGCAGGCGATCATTGCCGACGGCCTTGCCGACGCCTTCCTTGGCCTTGCCTACAGCCTGATTGGCGAGACCCGAGGCCTTGTCACTGGTGCTTCCCATGGAATGTTCCTTTTTTGCGAATTGTCTGCCTGACCGGCGAGGACCAACGTCGCTTTGTCGGGAAGGTTCCGCACGCCATGGAGAGCGCGGCAAACGAAAAGGCCCGCCACCGACGCGACTGGTGACGGGCCTCTGGAGTAGACCGGGCGTCCCACCGCCCGGCCGGTTGCAAAACCTGTCAGCGGGGCGATCGTTCCATCACGACAAGAAGCCTGCGGTTCTTCCGGCCTCGCGGATCATTCCGGGTTTTCCGGCCGCGACGTCGCTGGACCTCGCCCATGTCTCCAGCTTCGGCGCTGCTACGAGCCTTCGATTCACACAGATCGAGGTGCATGTGTCTGTTGTAACCGCCGAGAGTTTCTCACGCTTAAAGCGTCGGCTTGGCGTAGGTTTAGTCCACGCACTGTGAGACCGGACAAGCTTGAGCTGTGACTGAAGATAGCTTCTGGCGCTTCAGAAGCGTCGGCTTCACATAGTTCTTCTTCATTTTATTCCCCCTTGCCTCAACATTGACCAGCACAGGTGACGCGGGGGAAAGGTTGATGTCAAATTTTTCGGTCCCTGAAACCGCTGGCATCAGATGATTTGGGTCATGCTGATGCCAAAACCCCACAAAAGGCGCGAAATGCCGGGCACCAGAAGACGGGGGCCAACAGGGCCTCTTCGCTGCGAACGGCGCAAAAAAAGCCCCGCCGGCCGAAGCCTGGCGGGGTATTGATTGGAGGAGTGGATCGAATGGGAGACGATCCGGATGGGAAACGCAAAAGCCGCGAAAGGGTTCCTCTCTTTCGGGAAAGGGATCACCCCAGTCCCTGGGCTGCGCGCAGGATGGTTGCGCGCGCCTCGCGGCCTTCCGGTGTCGGCAGCCCGGCATAGTTGTGGGGCTGGCCCTTCCGCAGGTGAAGCTCGACGGGCACGCCCGCCGCCCGTGCCTTCGCGGCGAGTTCGATGCTATCGGGGTAGAGCAGGTCGCGAGTGCCGGAGAGAACGAGCATCCGCGCCAGGCCGTGGAAGCCGCCATTCAATGGGCTGACATAGGGATGGGCGGGGTCGAGATCGCCGGCATAGAGACGGGCACCCTCGAGCGTTCCGGGAATATCCAGCAGGGGATCGACGGCGGCGATTGCCTTCCGCTCGGGACTATCCAGCAACGCATTGACGCCGGGCGAGATCAGCACCAGGCCGCTTGGTTGCGGGTATCCCTGATCGCGCAGCCATTGCGCGGCTGCCAGCGCCAGCCCGGCCCCCGCCGAATTGCCGATCACCGTGACCTGTGCAGGCCCGGCCTGTTCCAGAACCTTGCGCAGCAGCGCGCCTGTCGCCGGCACGACGTCGCTCGCCGTGGCGCGTGGCGCCAGCGGATAGATCGGCACCACGCAGCGCACGCCGGCTTCGCGGGTCAGCATGCCAACGATGCGCCAATGGGCGCGGACGATCTCGTTGATATAGCCGCCGCCATGCAGGAAGACGACGATGTTGCCGGTGCTGAATCCAGTGGATGGCGCGGTGTAGTAGACCGGCCATCCCGCCACATGCGTCGATGTCACCGCGACGCCACGGCCGAGCCCTGTCGGTTCATGGGAGGCCGGCCGCAAGGCAAGCCTGCGCGCGTGCCGCCGCACCGAAGCGGCGGACGCCAGCCGCTTCTTGAAGGGCAGAAATCCAAGCAGAGCGTTGATGCAGCGGCTCTGCCAACTCGGTCCGGCATCGTCCGGAGACGCCTGCGGCGGTCTTCCGTCCTCCTGGATGTCGTGCGCCAAAACTATCTTCGCGATGTTCATGTCCATGTCCTGTCCGAATTCGGTTGGTTGCCCTCCCGACGCTCCATGGCGTCTGGCCATTCGCCGGCGCCCGGAGCTATAATACGAGTGATTGCTCGCATTCTCCTACTCGCATTCGGACCGGAGGCCATGGCGCGAAAACCGCTCACCAAACCCAGGAAGACCGCCACTCAGGAGCGCGCGCGCGTGACGGTCGACGCGCTGGTCGAGGCGACCGCTCGCATTCTGGTCAAGGAGGGTTTCGACAAGGCCAGCACCAACCGGATCGCAGAGGAAGCGGGTGTCAGCGTCGGTTCGCTCTACCAATATTATCCGAGCAAGGAGGCGCTCGTGGCAGCCGTCATCGATCGCCACAATCGGGCGATCATGCGGGTGGTGACCGCCGCCTTCGCGGAGGTCGCTTCACTGCCGGTCGACAAGGCTGTCCACCGACTGGTCGCGGTGGCGATCGAGGCACACCAGATCGACCCGAGGCTGCACCGCGTGCTTGCCGAACAGATCCCACGCACTGGACGCCTTGCGGATGTCGAAGCCTTCGGCCGCCAGACCTATGCCTTGTTCAGGGCCTATCTCGAAGCGCATGGCGATGAGCTGCGCACGACCGATCTCGACATGGCCGCCTTCGTGTCGGTGACATCGATCGAGGCACTGGCCCACACGGCGGTCCTGCATGGGCCGCAAAAGCTCAGCGGCGAAACAGTGCGGGCACTGGTCGACGAGGCCACGCGGCTGGTGGCGGGATACCTACGTTAGAGCCGGCAAGACGCCGGAAATCGCGGGGCGTACAAACGCTCTCCGCTCTTCCGTCAGTTCCTGTCCACCGGCTTCGAGCGCATCCTCGACACCGTCTCGCGCTCCG
This sequence comes from Mesorhizobium sp. GW821-FHT04C10, assembly GCF_059420305.1. Lineage (NCBI taxonomy): Bacteria > Pseudomonadati > Pseudomonadota > Alphaproteobacteria > Hyphomicrobiales > Phyllobacteriaceae > Mesorhizobium > Mesorhizobium sp. GW821-FHT04C10. The sequence goes on from NZ_JBWKTL010000001.1 coordinate 3,218,043, forward strand.
CCCGCTTGGAGCGCAGCGGCGGCAGGCCGCGGTCGATCAGGTCCATGTCCTCCAGCACCATGTCGCCCATGCGCTTGAAGGCGATGTCGAGCGCGCCGGCGCGGTGGGCCGAGCGCAGGAAGCCGGGCAGGGTGCGCACGGGATGGTCCGGCGCCAGCGGTTCTTCCGGAAAGACATCGCTGGCGGCGACGATGTGGCCGCTTCTCACCGCCGCCATCAAAGCGGGGAAATCGACCACGCCGGCGCGGCTGAGCAGGATGAAGGCAGCGCCCTTGCGCATTTTCGCAAAGGCATCGGCACCGAGAAAGCCCTGGTTCTCGGAGGTCACCGAGGCGACGACGAAGACGAAGTCGCTGCGCGACAGCACCTCGTCGAGCGAGGCCGGCTCGACGCCATTGTCGATCAGGATCGATGGCGGCAGCCAGGGGTCGAAGACCCTTGTGTGGGTGCGGAAGCCCGACAGCAGGCGGTTCAGCGCGCGGCCGAGATCGCCGAAGCCGACGATGCCGACATCGGCGCCCGACAAGAGCCGTGCCGTCAAATTGCCGTCGCCGCCCCACAACTCCTTGCCTTGCCGGAAGGCAAGGTCGGCGTCGACGATGCCGCGGGCAAGGTTCAGCGCCATGGCAAGGCCAAGCTCGGCCACCGGCTCGGCGAAGACGAGGCCGGTGGTGACGACATGGATGCCGCGCGCGAACAGCGCCTCGTAAGGCATGTTGTTGAGGAGGTTGCTCTCGACGTTGAAGACGCAGCGCAGCGCCTGCATGGCGTCCAGTGTTTCGGGCGCGATCGGCGGCTGGCCGACGATGTAGCGGGCCTGCGCCAGCACATTGGCCGGCAGGCCGGCGACGCCATCGGCAGTGGTTTCGACGACACGGTATTTCGCCTTGAAGCGCGCCAGCTGCGGCGGCGTGAAGATCAGCTCGAGCGTGCGTGGTTCCGGCGCGCTGATCACCAGCGGCAAATCCTTGTTCGACATGATGATTCCTCCCGGCGCGACCCGCGCTCTCGCGGCAATAATCACCTCGCGTGAACCGATTTACAACTCGGAAAAATCGATTATTCATGTCCCCGGCGGACAAGAAAATTGCCTCTGGCCGCGCCTCGGGAGGAGGAGCCATGGCACATAGGCAGGACCAGCCGCGGCGTCCGTCGATCCACGACGTGGCGAGCCGGGCCGGCGTGTCGGCCGCCACCGTCTCCAAGGTCATGGCCGGCGTCACCACGGTGAAGCGCGAGAATGCGCAACGCGTCTTCGATGCCGTCGAGCAATTGGGCTACCGCGTGGATCCGCTGGCCTCCGACATGCGCCGGGCCAGGCGCCGCATCATCGGCGCCATCATGCCGGAATTCGAAAGCGAGTTCTTCGGCCAGATGCTCACCCAGCTCGAGAGCCTCGCCGAGCAGCGCGGCTACACGCTGGTGGCGGCGTCGAGCCGCGAATCCGAAGCGCGCGAAACGGAGATCCTGGCCCGCATGCATGACTGGCGCGTCGCCGGCGTGGTGCTGGCGCCGGTGCGCAACGAGCATGGCCCGGCGGCCGCATTCATGAAGGCCAACGGCATGACCGGCGTGCTGATCGACCGCGTGCTGTCGGACGATGCCTTCGACACGGTGTCTGCCGACAGTGCCTCGGCCAGCGCCGAAGGGGCGCGCGAGCTGCTCGGCAAGGGCCACCGCCACGTACTGGTGGTCGGCCTCGGCGAGCAGGCGGCGACGGTGCGCGCCCGCCTCGACGGGTTTCGCGCCGCCGCGCTGCGACTGGCGCCGGATGCGCGCATCGACGTCGTGCTTGCCGAAACCGATGTCGAGCCGCTCAGGGCACGGTTGCGCGACTATTTTGCAAAAGGCGAGCGGCCGACGGCGGTCTATTCGCTGTTCCTCAAGGGCACGCTGGTGGCGCTGTCGGAATTCCGCCGGCGCGGCTGGCACTGCCCCGACGACATTTCGCTGGTCGGTTTCGACGACGCCGAATGGATGCAGGCGACATGGCCGGCCATCGCCGCCGTGGTGCAGCCGGTGCGCCAGATCGCCGGCCACGCCATGGACGTCCTGTTTGCCAGGATCGAAGGCAAGCAGGGGCCGCCGACGGCGCGGCTCGAGCCTTGCCGGGTCTTGATGCGGGAATCCGTTGGCTCGCCAGGCAGCGGCCCGCATTCCAGGGAAGGGGACCGGCAATAGTCCGGCATGCGTGGAAGCCGGCGGGCACGCTCGGGAGATGCAGCCGCACGGGATCGTTCAGGCAGGTTGTGAAAGCCTGGCACAATTGACACTGCGTGCCGAAGCGGTTCTTTATGGCGCGGTATCCAACGCGGAGGCCCTACCCGATGAAGAAATACGAGAAGCCAAGCTGGCAGAAGCGTGAGCGGCTTTCGGCCGTCACGGCCCAGGCGGTCCCATCATCAGGTTCGACGCCGCCGCCGCCGCCCTGAGCGGGCCGGAACGACGCTTTCGCCCGATGGGGCGAGGTGCAAGGCGCGGTCGCTCGATCGCGCCTTTTTGCTTTTGGCGGGAAAGGGGAAGTCCCTCACGCTATGCCGGGCGCCCGCCGCGGTCCCAGATGGCGCACCTTGCGGCTGATGATCATCAGCCGGCGCGCCGTGTTGTTGCGCAGGCGCCGCGCGCGCCATTCCAGTCCGGTTTCGGTGGTGATCCGCTTGGCATAGATGCTCGCACGCATGCCGCCCTCGTCGGACGCCACCTTGACCGGGTCGTCATAGAAAGTGCTGATCTTGTCGGCCGCCATGCCCGGTGTTTCCAGCCAGCGCGGAATGTGAACCGAATGGAGCTGGTCGACATCGATCATGACCCGCCCGATGCCGACGCCCGGCGTCGGGCAGGTCGTCCAGAACGCGTCGCCAATGAAGACGACCCCGTCGCGGCGATGGCCCGCCGTGGTCGTCAGGTTGACCTGCCTGACCTCGACCGGGCTCGCCACTTCGAAGTTGCCGCACCGCGCTGAAATTTCGGGCATCAGCTCGCAAAGCATCTTCTGCGGATTGGCGCGAAAGTCCCTCGTCCATTGTTCGGCGACGGTGCGATAGACGAACATGTTCGCCCGCATCTTGTTGCCGATCGGAAAGATGGTGATGTAGGCGACACGGTCCTTGGCGCGCTTGCCGAAGCAGTTGATGGACTGATACGCGAATTCACGCGGCGAAATGGCGAGATCGAATCCCATCGAGAGCGAATGCGCCTTCGACAGCTCGATGCGCTCGACGCCGATGGCGCGCCGCACCGCCTCGCTGTAGCCGGTGGCCACCACCAGCAGGCGGGCATTGATGACGGAGCCGTCGGCCAGCACCAGCCGCTGCCGGTCCGGTCCGGTCGAGACCTCGGTTACCTTGCCGACCGTCAGCGGCACCTGCGGCGGCAAGGCGTCGCGCAGGCCATTGATCAGCGCACCGTAGGAAAATGCGTATTCCCACTTCTTTTCACATGCGAAGAATTGGCCGAGGCGGAAGACGTGAATGTCGGTAAACGGGGTGACGAGAGGCATGAGCATCTTGTCGAGGCCGAGTTTCTTGAACAACTGCATCTGTTGCATGCCGATCTTCTCGGCTCGGAACTCGTCGTGATGAACGCGGTGCGGATCGATCAACGCCACCTTGCGGCCGGCATTTCCCAACAGCGTTGCCAGGGTGGTGCCGGCCATTCCGGCGCCAATGATCGCCACGTCGACTTCGGCCGGGGCAGCCTCGGCGGTGGTCATGTCGTTGCCCTTCTGCTGGTCATCTTCCGTGTCCGCAATCTGTGGTGGAAATATCTTCCGGGCCCATATCAACCTCAAGCAACCAGCGCGGGTGGCTGGTAGTACCCAATGTTCAGGTTAATGGTGGGCGCCTCTCCTGTTTCCAGCGCGGCGCGATCGCCGAGCCATCGATGAATTCCAGGCCGCCCGCCTCGTTGAGCGAGTGCAGCTTGCGCCCATTCCATAGCGCACCAGGGGTTAAAATGGTCTCGACAACCTGCTCCATGCCGTTCACATCAAGGTGAGCGACGCGTGCGATGCCAAGGGCCGCGCCGTAACTCCTGCGGCAATCCTGCACCGGGCGCAGCAGGTCGTTGCCGCGCCTGACCATGCGGCCGGCCGGCCGCGCCGAGGCGATGTCGACCAATACGGGATTCTTGGGGTGCGGCGTCCACGGCCCGCGAAAGTCCGGCGCCGACCACAGGTGCAGCGCATCGGAGAAAGCGCCGCCGCCGTCGCGGACGGTGGCGAACAGCCACCAGAGGCCGCCATGCTCGACCAGCGTGGCGTCGCTGGCGACGATATCGGACAAGAGCGTCGCTTCCTTGACCCAGCCACCGGGGAAGGCGGTGGCGCGGTAGAGGTCGACCGTGCGGTTGGCGCAGCTTTCCGGCACCATCCAGACTTCGCCGTCACGCTCGAAGACGAAGGGGTAGGAGAGGTGGTAGGGCAGGTCGAGTACCGGCTCGGGACGTCCGATCGGCCCCGATGGGCCAAACGGCACGGCGGAGATGATGGCCTTGCCGAGGCGGTGGATATAGTCCTCGACGAACAGGGTTACCTGTCCCTGATGGAGGATCGGAAACGGGTCGGCGTAGAAGCGGCTGCCGTCGTCAGGCAGCACCTGCCAGCCTGTTGCCGGATGGGCGCGCAGGTCGAACAGGTCGCGGCCATTGGTCTGGCGCCAGCCGACCTTCCAGTGCGGGGCATTGTAGCAGAGGTGATAGATCTTCTGGACGACGCGCCGCGCCAGCGCCTTGCCCGCCCTGATGCCAAGCTTGGTGGTGGAGGGCATCTGCGGCGAGGCGCCGGCCTGCGCCGGTTCAGGCAGGATGGGCACGGTGCGCGCCGTGCCGGCCATGGCGGCGACGATCAGGCTTGCCGTGCGCGCCAGCATGTCCTGGAACGAGGCAAGCGCGATGCCGCCATATTCGGTGCCCAGGCGTCCTTCGGCAACAGTGGTGCCGTTCTCCTCGATGCGGGCGATCGGCGTGCGGCCGTCGAGGATCAGCGCCAGCAGGGCCGCTTCGCCGGCAGCGCCGTCATAGGTCACGCGCCAGACCCGCGTTCCTTCCAGGCGAACGTCGCCGCAGAGGTCGATCACCAGATCAGGGGAGGCGGGCTGCTGCGTCCGGTAGGGCGCCAAAGCCGAAAGCGGCAGGCGCTTGGCCAGCCCGTCCGCCGGCAGGCCATGGATGGCCGTCTCAAGCTGAAACAGCGCCGTGGCGCTGCCTGGAATGCCGCCCCCGGCCGGCCTGGCGTCGACGGAAACCTCGACAGGGGCCAGTTCGGCCAGACGCTGCAGGAGCAGCAGGTGAAAAGCACGGACGCGCTCGCTGTCCAGGCGCAGGCTCACCCGCATGTCGCACCCCTAGCATCCTGACGTTCGGCATCTGGCCGGTGTTCGAAAATTGGACACGCCAGAGGCCCGGACGGATGGGTCGAAGTGAAGTGTTGCCCCATTTCCGTCCGTCTCCTGCTCGCCCGCGCCCGCGTCACTACGCTCGTGCCTTTATTAGGCAAACTCCGTGCCAAAAATCAGAAGAGCTCCCAACATAATTAACAGTGTTTTAACAGTTGGAGGAATAGCTAGGCTGAGGCCGCAATTAATCTTTTGGGGCATATGGAGTGTTGTCGGAGCGACCTTTGCAATCATCCCTGCTCTCGTTGCCGCAACAACACGCTCCAGAGGTGATCCAATACGCACCGGAGCCAGCGCCGACGGCATCCTATGCATCCTCGACCGTCGAGCTGGGTGACCTGAAGCGCATATTGGTGCGCCGCCGTTTTCTGATCTTGTTTACCGCCGCGCTGCTGACCCTTGGGGCTCTGCTCTATGGGCTGTTCACGCCGGCGCTCTACAGTTCGGTGGCCGAGATCATCATCGATCCGCAAGACCTGCAGGTGGTCACCAACGACGTCAATCCGAGCCGCGTTCCGCCCGATGGCGGCATCACCATGGTGGAAAGCCAGGTCAGCGTCGTCCAGTCGACGGGCGTTCTGCTCAGGGCCATCGAGGCAACCAACCTGACCGAGGATCCGGAATTCAACGGGCAGGGCGGGTTGGTGAGCCGTCTGCTCGGCGGCTTGCTGGGTTCGGGGTCGGCCGAAACCGACAGGACCGGAAAGACGCTCGATGCGCTGCGCCGGCGGCTGGCGGTGAAGCGGGCCGACAAGGTGCTGGTCCTCGACGTGATCGTCACCGCCAAGAGCCCCGACAAGGCGGCGAAGCTCGCCAATGCCATCGCGCAGGCCTACCTCGCCGACCAGGCGAGCGCGCGCGCGAAGATGGCCACCGATGCTTCCGATTCCATCACCGCGCGGCTGGACGAACAGCGCAAGCGCGTGCAGCAGGCCGAGAACGCGGTGGAGGCCTACAAGTCCGCCCACAACATGGTGATGGCGGCGGGCAATCTGGTCAGCGACCAGGAACTGACCGAGATCAACACGCAGCTTTCCGCCGCGCAGAGCCGCACCGCGACGCTGAAGGCGCAGGTCGACCAGCTGCGCCGGTCCGGCGGCGCGCCGGACGCGACCTCGGAAGCGATGCGCTCGTCGGTGATATCGAGCCTGCGGGCGCAGGAGGCGACGCTTGTCGACCAGGTCTCGCAGCTTGGCACCGAACTCGGGCCGCGCCACCCCTCGATGATCGCCGCGCAGCAGCAGCTGCGCGACACGCGCGCCCTCATCGCGCGCGAACTCGGCCGCATCGGCGCCGCCGCCGAGACCGACTACGAACGGGCGCTGGCCAACCAGCAGGCGCTGGAGGCCAAGGTCGCCGGCATGAAGAGCAAGTCGCTCGACACCGACCAGGCCTCGGTCAAGCTGCGTGAATTGCAGCGCGACCTCGAGGCGGTGCGCTCGGTCTACGCCACCTATCTGCAGCGGGCGCAGGAAACGCGCGAGCAGATCAATGTCGACAGCACCAATGCGCGCATCATCTCGCAGGCCATGCCCGCCTTGAAGAAGAGCTGGCCGCCCCTGCCGCTGCTGCTTTTCGGCGCGCTCTTCGGCGGGCTGGGGCTGGGCACCGCGCTCGCGCTGATCGCGGAATATTCCTCGCCGACCGTGCTTTCCAGCGCGCAGATGCAATCGGCTATCGACGCGCCGGTGTTTGGCGTCCTGCCGGCGAAATCAACGCGCCGCCGCTGGTGGCCTTTCGGCGGCGCGGCCGCCTCGGCCGGGCAGAAGACGGATGCGGTCGCGGGCCTGGCGCTGAGGCGCCTGTTCGCCTCCAGCCGGCGTCCGCCGAACTGGCCGCTGGTGCCGTCCATCCTGCTGACATCGCCGCCCGAGGACGCCGCGCAACGGGGCAGGGTGGCGCGCCTGCTCGCCAATGCGGCGGCGGCCAGGGGCAGCCGTGTCCTGTTCATCGACACCAACAATGCCGGCGGCGGCAAGAAGGAGCCGCAGCCCGGTCTCCTCGACGTGCTGCGCGGCGAATATGCCTTCGAGTCGCTGAGCCAGTACACGGCCGGCAGCAATGTCGCTGTTCTGGGCAGGGGCAGGCAAAAGGCCGTCTTTTCCGAGGCGCAGGGCGTCTACTTCACGCAGCACATGCTGGCGCAGGCGGGCCGCAATTTCGATCTCGTCGTCGTTGACGGCGGCGCGCTGGCCGACAATCTCAACGCCTCGCCGCTGGTCGCCATGGTCGACGAGATCGTGATGGTCGCGACACTGAACTCGACGCCGATGCGCGATGTCACGACGGCCTCGCAGGCCATTTCCGTCATGGGGCGGTTGCCGACCGGCGCCTTGCTGGTCGACGAGGCGGCCTGACATGGTTGCGATCCGGACCGCCAACCCGGCAGCCGGCTGGGCCGGTTCGGGTCAGGCCAGCGCCGGCAGCTCCGTCGATTGGCTGACGAGCTTCGGCCTGGTCACCGTCGTGGCGCTGCTGTTCGCCATCTCCGGCGGCATGCTGTGGCTGGTGGGCTATAATTACGACGGCCTGACCGGCAACCCCGCGACCAAGATCCATCCTTCGACCTATCTGCTGATACTCGTGTTTGCCTGGCGCGCCTGCACCTTCGGCAATCCGGTCGGCTACATGGTTGCCGTCGCCGACCGGCGGCCGGCCAGCACGCTGCTGGCGGTCATGTCGATCGTGCTCCTGGTCGTCGTCATCGCGCGCCAGCGCCCCGGCATGGCCGGCATGATCGACACGTTCGTGGCGCCGGCGCTGCTGGTGATGATGCTGGGCGAGCAGGACGAGAAGACCTTCGCCCGGATGCAGACCGTGGTTCACGCCATCATGACCGTGAACGCACTGCTGGCGCTGTTCGAGTTCGCCACCAAGACGCTGATCTTTCCCTATCGCCTCGACGGCGAAGCGTTCATGACCGACCTGCGCTCGACGGCGCTTCAGGGCCATCCGCTGTCCAACGCCACGGTCACCTCGATCTATGTGCTGGCGCTGCTCTCCGGCTCGAAATCGCTGTCCATGCCGCTGCGGCTCGGGATGATCGGCCTGCAATGCGCGGCGCTCGTCGCCTTCGGCGGCCGGTCCGCGATGGTGCTGACGATCGTGCTCGGCGGTTGCTACCTCCTCATCCTGGGCCTGCGCGGCTTGCGCACGGGGCGCGTCAACCTGCTTGGCGCGGCGCTGGGCCTCATCCTTGCCGCGCTGGTCCCAGTGGTCATCGCGGTGGCGGCGTCCTACGGCTTTTTCGACGCGCTGCTCGAGCGCTTCGTGTCGGACTCCGGCAGCGCCAATGCCCGCGTCGAGATGTTCGACCTGTTCAATCATCTGGAATTGCGCGACGTGATCGTGGGGCCGGATATCGACCTCATCGAGAGCCTGCGCCGCATCAGCGGCCTCGAGCAGGGCATCGAGAACCCCATCATCCGCATGGTCCTCTACCAGGGCGCCTTCTTCACCTTGCTGCTGTTCGTCGGCTTCGCGCTGTTCATGCACGAAGTGGCGCGCCGCTGCCATGCCGGCATCTGGCTGCTGATGCTGGGCTGGCTGATCCTGCTCAACACTTCCGAAAGCCTGGCGTCGAAGACCACGCTCATGACCAAATTCGTGGTGATCGCGCTGGTGCTGTATCGGCCGGCAAGGGGTGTGGGGCGACGGCCCCAGATGCACCCACGCGTTTCGTGATCCTAGGGCGGAGCAAGGAGCGAAGCGACGCGGCGCAGACCCTAGGATCCATGCCGTGACTTTGGCTGTAGAATGCAGCGGTCCCTGAACCCACCCCGAGCTCAAGTCACGCATGACCGGATATGTTTACATGACTGCAATCCAGAAGCGCGGCACGATCTATATCGGCGTCACCAATGACCTCGGCCGCCGCATGCCTGAGCACAAGTCTGGACAAGGCGCGGGCTTCACCCGTCGCTACGGCGTGCAGCGCCTTGTCTGGTACGAGGAGTATTTCGACATCACTGACGCGATATAGCGCGAGAAGTCGCTGAAGCGCTGGTCGCGCCAATGGAAGATCTACTTGATCGAAAAGACAAATCCGGAGTGGTTCGAACTTTTTCGCGGCACGGGATGGTGAGTTTTTCTGCACCGCTGCGGCGCTTCAAGGTCCCGGCATGGATCCTAGGGTCTGCGCCGCGTCGCTTCGCTCCTTGCTCCGCCCTAGGATGACGAAGAGAGGGAGGCGTTCTGTCAATCGGGACGGTCGGCGCTTACCCCGGCATCCTCAACCCAAGCGCCTCGACCATCGCCGGGTCCAGCGCGCGGGTTTTGTCGTCCATCATGCCCATGCCGTCGAAGAGGTCCCAGAAGGCCCAGGGAAATCCGGCGGCTTCTGCACTCTGCCGGACATCGGCGATGTAGCGGGCGCGGTCGGGGTTCGGGGCGGCGACGTAGCGGGCGTCGGTGCGCAGCGCGCCGAATTCGCCCATGATGACGCGCGCCGGCGCGATGCCGTTTCTGTCGGCCCAGTCGCGCGCCTGGCTGAGATATTTGTCGATGAACCAGCGGTCGGGCCGGGCGTCGAAATAGACTTTCAGCACGCGCTCGGTCTCGGCATAAGCGGCCTTCTTGTCCGCTTCGGAGGTCTCGGTATCCGCGGCCATGCGCGCCCTGACGGAGGCCAGCGTCTTTTCGAGCGAGCCGGCGGAGGCCGGCCACGGCACATTGTTCAGTGCGCGGTAGACGGGCTCGCGCATCCACGGCGCGCCCTGGTGGCTGAACAGATAGGGCTCGTAGAAGTGGAAGGTGAACAGGATCGGCTCGAAGGCCGCCAGCGGCGCCGGATCGAGCGCGGCCAGCCCGCTCACCATCGAGCCGCAGCCGCCGGTGACGACCAGCGGCAAGGCCCGGGATGACGCTCTCGCCGCCGTCAGCAGCGATGCCTGGACCTGCGACCAGACGTTTGAATCGCAGGATTGCGCCGGTTCGTTGACCGGCTCCAGCGCCACCATTCCGGGCGTGAACCGGTCCAGCCTGCCGGCAAGCTCGCCGACCAGCGCCCGATAGGCCGCGAATTCGGGTGCCGCGGTGCTGGAGACCATGCGGTCGGGGTTCCAGTAATGGGTGGCGCCGTTGGCCTGGACGTTGACGATGATGCCGAGACCGGCGTCGATCGTGGCGGCGACGGCCGCGTCCAGCATATCCAGCAACTTGCCGCGCGTGGTGGCGTCGGCGGCCAGGAACGGGCCGGGATCGACGGGCAAGCGGATGAAATCGAGCCCGGTGGCACGTAGCCGGCGGAGGTCGTCGGGGGTTGGCACCGGCCGCTGCGCCTGGAAGGGCGGCCAGTCATAGTCGGTGCGCGGGGCGGGAAATTCGCGTGTCAGTGCAAACCAGGGCCAGGCGTTGACGCCGCGGCGGAAACGCCATTCGCCGCTGGCGGCAAGCGCGGACCGCGCGGGAAGCTGCGCCAGCGCCGCGGGCACCAGCGCCGTCGACAGCGCGGTGCACAGCAACCGCCGCCGCGACCAGCCCGTCATACGGCGCCGGGCGAGGGGCGGTCGATCGCGGCTGTCCGCTCCGATGTCACGCCGAGAAGCCGGTAGGCTTCATCCTCATAGGCAAGCAGCACATCCTCCCAGCGGAAGGCTTCGCGGGCGCGTGTCCTGGCGGCTTCACCGCAGGCCTTGACCAGCGCGTCATCCTCCATCGCCTGCCGCATCCGCTCGGCGCAGCTCTGCGTGTTGGTGAAGTGGACGGCGGCGGCCCCGGCGACCCATCTGTTGTAGGGATTGTCGTGCGCGATCACCATGTTGCCGGCGGCCAGCGCCTCGACCAGCGACGGGTTTGTGCCGCCGACGGTGTGGCCATGCATATAGGCGCGCGCGTGATATCTCAGCGCCTTCACCGCCGCCTGGTCGTAGATGGCGCCCGGCAGGACCACCGAGGCGTTCGCCGCCTTGCGGATGGCGACATGATAGGGATTCTGGTCGGACAGCGTGCCCAGCACCACCAGCTTCATGTCGCGTTTCTGGCTGCAGAAGGCTTCGACGATCGGCAGGATGTTGTTGTCGGGCTCGATGCGCGCGATCGAGATCAGGTATTTTCCAGGTTCGAGCCCGAGCGCGCGTACCGGCGCCTCGGGTGCCGATGTCACCGGGTCGGCGCCATAGGTGATGGTGGCGATGGCGCTGCGCGGCCGCCGCGTCGCCAGGTGATCGGCGATGACCGGATGGTCGGCGACCAGGCGGTGCGAAGCCCAGGCACCGATCCATTCATTGAGCCAGAACCAGGTGCGTGCAGCTGCTCCCCATTTCGGGCGGCGCCACTCGATACCGTCCATATTGGTGATGATCTTGCGCCGCATCAGCCTGAGCCAGGTCAGGAATACCGCGCCATTATAGCCGAGCACCAGGCAGACGCCCGGACGCCGGGCGGCATCGAGCACGCACTGCCAGTCGAATTCCAGCGTCGCGCGCGGGCCTTTCGAGGCGACCTGGATGTGGATCAGGTCGATGCCGCGCCAGCTGTCGAGACGCACCCGCTGGTCGACCCGCTCGACCTCTTCCTGGCAGTAGACGCCGACCTTCCAGCCGCGCGCGACCAGGAAAAGGGCCAGCTTCTCGGCGAAGGTCTCGAAGCCGCCATGGGCCGCGGGAATGCCGCGCGTTCCCAGGATCAGGATGGAAGGCTGTTCCGATTTCATGGCTACTGGTACTTTCAGGTCCGCTCGATCCGTGATGCGAGGCTGTGTCATCTCAGAACCGCAGCCTAGCGATATCCATGCCAGACTCAGTTCCGGCCATCATCGCACTGGGGTTGTAAAATATTTCTTCCAACCGCCGGAGTTGTTTCACTATCGGTCAACTTTCCGCACGTATGTGTACCGAAACGAGGCAATGCCGGGGCCAGTCGGCCCGCAGATGGGTATATTAGCCCGGTATGATCCTTGCTGATGGACTTCTGCGCGCCGGAATCGGCGGAGGGCGTGCAGCATTGGTGTGGTGATCCCCGTTCATGACCACACTCGCAACCAGTGAAGTCCAAAGGGGTGTTTCCGGTCGCCGGTACCGTCAGGCGGCGGGATCGTCACACCACCCCTGACAGAAAGATGCATGTGAAGATGCGGATTGCCTGCATCCACCAGGGCTACGAACTCTACGGCTCCGACCGCAGCTTCGCGGAGAGCGTGGCGGCGCTGCGCGCCGCGTTTCCGTCCGCCGACATCGAAGTGGTGCTGCCGCGCAGCGGGCCGATCCTTGAGATCCTGGAGCCTCATGCCAGCCGGATCGTCTTCGAACCGCTCTGGGTGCTGCGGCGTCAGGCGATGCTGAGGCTGGCGACCATCGAGATGGCGCGGCTGCCGGTCGCGCTGTGGCGGGCATGGCGGCGGCTGCGCGATTGCGACCTCGTCTACGTCAACACCTCGATCGTCGCCGACTATGCGCTGGCCTCGCGCCTGCTGCCGACGAAAGCCCTGCTGCACATCCACGAGATTCCCGAAGGCGTGCTGCGCCGGATCCTGGTCGGGTTGATGCACTGGAGCCGTGCCGATCTCATCTTCAACTCACGCGCCACGCGCGCCGCGTTCGGCGATCCCAAATCCGCGCGCTCATATGTCGTCTACAATGGCGTCGCCGGCCCGGCGGCGGCCGAGGCGATGACCTATGACGGCAAGCGCCCGCTGCGGGTGCTGCTGCTTGGCCGCATCAACCGGATCAAGGGCCAGGAAGTGCTTCTGGAGGCGATCGCCTCGATGCCGGCGGAGCTGAAGTCGAGGATCGAGGTGCGGCTGGTCGGCGGCGCTTTCGAAAGCGTCGAGCGCGAGCGCGCCCTGGCCGAACTCGTCGGCACCATGGGGCTGGCCGACCAGGTCAGCACCTTGCCTTTCATCTCCGACCCTTCCGAGCATTATCGCTGGGCCGATATCGTCACCGTGCCGTCGCGGCGCCCGGAATCGCTCGGCCGCGTCGCCATCGAGGCCATGGCCTATGGCCGGCCGCCGCTGGTGTCGGCGATCGGCGGACTGGTCGAGGTGGTCAGCGACGGCGAGACCGGCTGGCATGTTCCGCCTGACAACGCTGCCGCGCTTGCCGCGAAATTGCAGGAGATCGTGCTTGCCCCTGAAGCCTGGCGCGGGTTCGTCGCCGCCGGGCGCAAGCGCTACGAGACGATGTTCAGCGAGCCGGTCGCGGCCGCGGCGATCGCGGCGATCGCCGCCGACAAGCTGAAGGCGGCCATGGCAAGGCCAGGCAAGGCGGCAACCACCCGCCAGGCGGAGACACAGCCGTGAAGTTCCCCGTCCATCTGGTGCGGCGCCTCGTGCTGATGATCGGCGGCGAGGCAATGCAGAGCGGCTTTCACTTCGCCCTCAACCTCGCGCTGCTGCACATGCTGTCGGCGCAAGGCTACGGCCTCTTCGCCCTCGCCATGGTGATGGGCGGCGTCGGCCTGTCCTACATCAGGTCGCTCACCGCCGTCCCCGCCTCGATCTGGATGAGCAAGAGCAGCAACAGGGCCGGCGTCGATGCCCATGACGTGGCCTTCGGAACGGCGGCGCTGGTCGTGGCGCTGCTGATGGCCGCCGGCACGGCTATTCTGATGCATCTGCTGGGCGACCCAAGCGGCATTGCCGCCGGCTGCTTCGTTGGCGCCTGGTCGCTGCGCAGCCATATGCGCACGGCATTCTTCACGCGCCGCCAGCAGGTGGTCGTCTCCATCAGCGACGCCGCCTTCACGATCGCCGGCATCGTGCTCGCCGGGCTGGCGATCTGGTTCGCCAGGGACATGCTGCAGACCGTGTTCTACGCCCTTGCGGCGGCAAATCTATTTGGCATCTTCGTCCTGGTCCGGCTGGCGGGCCGCAGGGTTCGCGTCAGTTTCCGCATGCCGACGCGCCGGCGCTACACCAAGCTCTGGCGCCAGCTGTGCTGGTCGGCCTTCAGCGCGACCACCACCAACATCCAGGGTCAATGCCTGGCGCTGCTGGTCGCGGGCATTGCCGGACCGGCCGCCTACGCGCCGCTGGCGGCGGTCCTCGTGCTGTTCGCTCCGCTGCGCATCATCAGCCTTGCCTTCGTCAACATGACGCAGCCGGAACTCGCGAAGCTGATGCAGGCCAACGAAACGCGCCGCGTCTGGGCGCAGGCGAAGATCTGGTCGCTCGTCATGGGGCTCGGCGGCCTGGCCTATGGATGCGCCATCATGTTCGTCCTGCCGATGATAAAATCCCAGGCTCTGCAGGATGCCTCGGTCGGGTTCATCGGGCTTTTCGTGATCGCGAATTTCGTGCCGATCATGCTCTACATCATGCCCCGCATCGTGCTCGAGATCTTCGGCGATTTCCGGATCGTCGCGTTCATCACGATGGGTGGCGCGATCGTCGGGCTGGCGCTGATCGCGATCCTGCTGGCCGTCGCGTCGCCGCCATGGGCGCTGCTGGGCTCGGCGGTCTCCGAGACCTTCGTGCTCGTGGCATCATGGTATTTCGCGCATCACCGCATGTGGAACATCGAGCATCCGGACCAGCAGCGGCACAGCCGCCTCGGCTCCTGGCGGCGGGCGGTCACGTTCGCCGCGGCGAAGCGATAGGAGAGAGATGTGGCAGAGCAGGCAGTACAGATTGCCGCGGTGACCGACTTGCCCGACGGGCAGGCCTCTCATTCCGCCATCGTCGCCGCGAACGACGCCTACACGGCGCGATTGCACACCAGCCTCGAAGCGGTCAAGCCGCTCTGGCTGCGCTTCCAGACGGATGGCGTCTGCACCGCCCACCAGCATTTCGCGTGGGTGGAGGGGATCGTGGCGCGGCTGATGCCGGCAGGCGCGGAGCCGCTCATCGTTGAAGTGAACAACGCGGTGACGGGCGCGCCCCTGATGCTGGTGCCGCTGATGCTGCGGCCGGCCTTCCACCATCGGGTGATCGAATGGCTGAGCTGTGGCGTCTGCGACTATTCGGCACCGCTGCTGGCCGATGCGAGCGCGTGGACGGCACAATCCGCGCAGGCCGCGTGGGCGGCGGTGCGCTCCGTGCTGCCGGCGGCGGACCGCGTCAACATCCTGGGAATTCCGCGGCGGATCGACGGCGTCGCCAACCCGCTGGCGCTGCTTCCGGCGACGCGCGATTCCCTCCAGACCACCTTCGGCCTGGCCATCGACGGCGACCCGGAAACCGTCCTCAAGCGCCTGTGCAGGCCATCCTTCGTCAAGGAATTCGGCAAGGACTGGCGCCGGCTTGAACGGCTCGGCGGCGTGGAGCTGGTCGAGGCCGGCACGCAGGCCGAGGTGGAGCAACTCTTCGGCGAACTGATCCGGATGCGGCTCAGCCGTTTTCGCGAGCTTGGCCGCTTCGACCTGCTGACGCAGGAGGCGGTTGTCGATTTCTACCGCAACGCCGCCCTGCAGGGTCTGCCGGACGGATCGGTGCGGCTCTTCGGGCTGCGCGTCGGCGATGCCCTGATCGCCGTCCAATATGCGGTGGTCCATCAAGGGACTGTTCATGCTCTGCTGATAGCTATGGACCAGGGCGTGGTGCCCAATGTCTCACCGGGCCTCTTGATCATGGGCCGGCTGATAGGCTGGGCGCGCGAGCGGCGGTTCGATTATTTCGACCTGTCGGTTGGCGACCAGAGCTACAAGGAACGTATGGGCGCCAAGGCTTCGGTGCTGGCCGAACTACGCCAGGGGTTGACGGTGCGGGGCCGTGTCGCGAGCGCTGCCATCGAGCTCCGCAACCGGACCGAAGCCTTCGTGCGTTCCAACCCCCGGCTGCGCACCGCGGCTCAGGGGATGATGCGAGGTTTGCGGCGTCTTCGTGGGGGATGACGAGGGCGGGCCTGAACGACGGGAGAAGGACGTGGCAGGCCAGGCAATGCGAATAGAAGCGGTAGCGGATGCAGCGGGCCAGCTGGCCTCCCCCGATGTCGCCGGTCTGGGCGCCGTCGCGCACTATACGGCGCGGCTGCACACCAGCTTCGACAGCGTAAGGCCGCTGTGGCAGCGCCTTGAGGCGACCGGCCTATGCACCGGTCATCAGGGCCTTGCCTGGGTGGAAGGGATCGCCAAACGGCTGATGCCCGCAAGTGCCGAGCTGCTGGTCGTCGAGGTCAACGACGCCGTCACGGGCGCGCCGGTCATGCTGCTGCCGCTGATGCGGCGCCGGGCGCTTGGACACCATGTCATCGAATGGCTGAGCTGTGGCGTGTGCGATTATTCGGCGCCGCTGCTGGCCGATGCGAGACCCTGGACCAGGCAAGGTGCCGATGCCGCGTGGGCAGCGGTCCGCGCCGTGCTGCCGCCGGCGGACCGCATCCACATCGCGGGCATTCCGCAACAGATCCATGGCGTCGCCAATCCGCTGGCGCTGCTTTCGGCGACGCGCGATTCCATCCAGATCGCCTCGGGCCTCGCCATGCATGGCGAGCCGGCGACGCTGATCAAGCGCATCTGCAAACCGTCCTTCGCCAAGAACTTCCACAAGCACTGCCGCCGCTTCGAACAGATGGGCAAGCTCGACCTGGCCGAGGCCGAGACACCGGATATGGTGGAAAAGCAGTTCGCGACGCTGCTGGAGCTCAGGCTCAATCGCTTTCGCGAGCTCGGGCGTTTCGACCTCCTGACGCAGGCACCGGTCGTCGAGTTCTATCGCAACGCCGCCCTGCAAGGCCTGTCCGACGGCTCGGTACGGCTGTTCGGGCTGCGTGTCGGGCAAACCTATCTCGCCGTCATCTACGTGCTGATCATGAAGGGCACCTTGCACGCCCTTCTGCTCGGGATCGACCAGGACGCGGTGGCCAACGCCTCGCCGGGCCTGACGACAATCGGCAAGCTGATGATGTGGGGGGTGACGCAAGGGCTCGGCTATTTCGACCTGTCGGTCGGCAGCCAGGGCTACAAGCAGCATATCGGCGCTTCAAGCTCGGTGCTGGCGGAGCTGTGCGAGCCGATCACGCTGCGGGGCAGCGGGGCGACCGCCTATATCAAGCTGCGCGGCAGGATCGAGCTTTTCGTGCGCTCCAGGCCGGAACTGTACAAGACCGTGCAGGGTGTGATGCGCCGGTTGAGGCGATTGAAGAACTGAGGCTGCTCGTCAAGGCGACTTCGTTCTGGGAGGGACGGGTGGATTGACAAGCTCCCGCCAACGTCATCAGGCTCCCGAAAGAGCAATGATTTCGGGAGGCAATGATGGCAAGCCTGGTGGTGATGTACGGCACGCCTGCGGATCCGTCGGCGTTCGATGCCTATTATCGCGAAAAGCACATTCCGCTGGCCAAGACCATCCCGGGATTGCGGCGCTATGAAATCAGCCGCGGCCCGGTGATGACGCCGGCCGGACCAGCGAAGGTCCACCTGGTCGCCACCTTGCGGTTTGACGATCTGGCCGCCATCCAGAATGCATTCGCCAGCGCCGAAGGGCAGGCTGCTGCAGCCGACCTCCAGCTCTTCGCGACCGGCGGCGCCGACATGCTGATCTTCGACGGTGAAGATGTGTGACGGCTCACAGCGGCTCGGTGTCGAAGAGCAGCATCGTCACCAGATCATCATCGCCGGCGAACTTTCGCCGGTCCTCCGCGCAGGCCCGGCCGATCTCGCTGGCAAAGGCCGTGCGAATGGCCTCCGGACTGTCGAAATAGAGGATGGCGACCCTGTAGGGCGTCTCGCCCGGCAGGACATTCATGATCGGCGACCGGCTGATCTCGTAGCGCCGCAGTCCGGGCAATTGCTTTGCCAGCGGCACGTGAATGTCGTGATAATGGCGCTCGAACGCCGCCGGATCGGCGGGGGTTTTGTAGATGACGAGCATCTTGGCCATGGTGGTGCTTCCTTTCGTTTGAGGTGATCGCGCCGCGCCGGCGCCGCATCAATGTCGCTTGCAGGCACCGGATTTCGACATGGGAGCGGAGTTTTTTCGCATGACCAATGCGCGGGCCGGCGCCGCAAAATTGACAGGACTGCTTGTCTCCGTCATCCTTGAGCCCAGTCGCCCGATGTGTCAGGGCGACCGAGGGCAGCGTCATGTTCAGTCCCGTAACCAGCCAGAATGCCAAACGCGCCGCGGTGCGCAAGGCGCTCGACGCCCACAAGGTCTACATCACCGCGCAGAGCTTTTCGGACGGTGCCTACAGGGCACGCGTGCTGGTCGACGGCGAGGCCTACTGGGTGGATGAGTTCCGGCTCGAGCAACTTCGGCAGGGGCTATCGCCGGCCGACCTCGAACTGACGCCGGCCGCCGACGATTGAGAGCGTGACTTCCATCGGCTCCGGAACGCGGCGGTTGCTCCTGCTTCCCAAACGCTTCTGGCGCTGACCCATGCCGGCTCCCTCCAAACTCAAAACCTATCGCGCCCGGCGCGAGTTCTCCAAGACGCCAGAGCCGGCGGGCGGCCTCACTACCGGCGACGGCAACCGCTTTGTCGTCCACAAGCATCATGCCACCGCCGATCATTATGATCTGCGCCTGCAGGTCGGCGATGTGCTGAAGAGTTGGGCGGTGCCACGCGGGCCCTCGCTCAACCCGGCCGACAAGAGGCTGGCGGTCGAGACCGAGGACCATCCGCTCGAATATATCGACTTCGAGGGCGTCATCCCCGAGGGCGAGTATGGCGGCGGGCCGATGATCGTCTGGGACACCGGCACATGGGCGCCGATGGACGACGTCGAAAAGAGCCTGAGGACCGGGGCGTTCAAGTTCCGGCTGGCTGGCGACAAGCTCAATGGCGGCTGGATGCTGACGCGCCTGAAGCCCAAGCCCGGCGAGGACGCGGAAAAGAAAAACTGGCTGCTGTTCAAGGAGCGCGACCTTGCCGCCGACACGACGCTGAACATCCTCGAAACGCGGCCGGAAAGCGTGAAATCGGGATTGCGCATCGAGGAACTGGCGGCAGCGGCGAAGCCGGCCGCGAGATCCGCGCCCAAGCCGGGTTCCCTGAAACCAAGCACGCTGCCTGGCGCCGTCAAGGCACAGGCGCTCAGCCGCATCGAGCCGCAGCTGGCGACGCAGGTGCCGAAGCCGCCGGGCGGCGAAGGCGTTGCCGAGAACACGAACGAGCTCTGGCTGCACGAGATCAAGTTCGACGGCTACCGCACCATGGCGCATGTTTCCGACGGGCAGGTGCGGTTGATCACCCGTGGCGGCATCGACTGGACAAGACGCTATGGCGACCTGCCGCACGCCTTTGCCAAATTGCCATGCCGCGAGGCCATCATCGACGGCGAGATTATGGTGCTCGATGCCAAGGGCATCAGCCGCTTCGCGCTGCTGCAGGACGCGCTGGCCGAGGGCGCCGGCAGCAAGCTGCATTTCTATGCCTTCGATCTGCTGCATCTCGACGGCTGGGACCTGATGAAGGCGCCGCTCATCCGGCGCAAGGCGCTGCTGGCGGAACTGCTCGCCGGCCTCGGCGCCAATTCCGCCATCCAGTTCTCCGACCATGTCGAAGGCTCGGGGCAGGGGCTCTACGACCAGGCGACGGAGCTCGGGCTGGAAGGCGTCGTGTCCAAACGCGCCAACGCCATCTACCAGAGCGGCCGCAGTAAGAGCTGGACCAAGACCAAGGCGCTGCAAAGCGGCGACTTCGTCATTGCCGGATACACTGTCTCCGAGGCGGCGGAAGGACTGGCAGCCCTTGGCATGGGCGAGTTCGTGGACGGCGAGCTGCACTATCGCGGCAAGGTCGGCACCGGCTTCGACCGCGATACGGCGGAGGATCTGCTTGCCCGGCTGGAGCCTCTGACATCAGGCGCGACGCCGCCCGAAGGCGTGCCGCGCGAGATCATGCGCGAGATGCACTGGGTGAAGCCGCTGTTTTCGGCGCGCATCCACTATGCCAACCGAACGGCGGACAATTCGTTGCGCCATGGCGTGTTTCGCGGTCTCAGGGATGTCGGGCTGTCGACACCGGTCTCGGCCAAGCGCAAACGGCTGATATCCGAGGCGGACCTCGCCACCATCTGGGTGACCAATCCGGAGCGGCGGCTGTTTGGCAAGACCGGACCGACCAAGCTCGACATCGCCGTCTATTACGCGCTGGTCGGCGACTTCATGCTGCCGCACATCCTTGGCCGCCCGGTGTCGCTGGTGCGCTGCCCGACCGGCCTGCCCAAGGATTGCTTCTTCCAGCGCCACGCCTTCACCGGCATGCCGCCCTCGGTGGTGACGTTCCAGGCGACCAATTCAGAAGGCGAGACAAAATCCTATCTCTCGGTCGAAGGCGCCAAGGGCTATCTGGCGCTGGCGCAGTTCGGCGTCGTCGAATTCCACACCTGGGGCACACACCGCGCCAGTCTCGACAAGCCCGACCAGATCGTCTTCGACCTCGACCCGGGCGAGGGGATTTCGTGGCGCGAGGTGGTGGAGGCGGCCGTCCACATCAAGGGCGAGTTGGAGGGGCTGGGGCTGGTGCCTTTCGCCAAGACGTCCGGCGGCAGCGGCATCCACATCACCGTGCCGGTTACATCAAGGCAGGACTGGAAGAAGCTGCATCAGGCGACCAGCGCGATCGCCACGCATCTGACGGCAACCGCGCCCGACACCTTCACCACCACCATGGGCAAGGAAAACCGCAAGAAGCGCATCTTCATCGACTATCACCGCAACGCGCGCGGCCACACCTCCGCCGCCCCCTATTCGCTGCGCGCCCGCACCAATCTGCCGGCCTCGACGCCGGTGAGCTGGAGCGACCTGGAAGCGATCGATGCGCCGCAGGATCTGAACTATTCGTCGCTGCCGGGCTTGCTGGAAACGTCGGGCGATCCCTGGGCGGATATCGACGAGTTCGCGCGGGATTTGCCGACCCTTCTTTCGTCATCCTAGCGCGGAGCAAGGAGCGAAGCGACGCGCGCAGACCCTAGGATGGCGAAGCTTAAAGGCATTCGGCCAATCACCAGCCCTTCGCCCGCCATCGACGCTTCATACAATTTGAATTATCCTCCGCCCGCGACCCCTCCGGCGCCCTAAACCATTTCGTCAGGGATTTGCCGGTATCATGCGGGGTCGGTGTAGGATTTCCATGGCGCCAATCGTCCTTCGGACGAAAGCGCTGCAGAGAGCATGATCCCAAAAAGCGGGAACCGGTTTTCGGACAAGACCATGCTCAAGCTAAAATGTCAGTGCATGGCCGCGTAGGAGTATATCATGGCGCCCAGGGCAAGTTGGAAAGGTTACCTCAAGCTCAGCCTCGTCAGCTGTCCGGTGCGGCTATACCCCGCAACGACGACCAGCGAGCGCATCTCGTTCAACCAGCTGCACAAGAAGACCCACAACCGCATCAACATGAAGCCGGTCGATCCCGAACTCGGGCTGGTCGAGCGCTCGGACCTGATCAAGGGTTACGAGTATGAGGACAAGCAGTACATCATCATCGATGATGCCGACCTCGACGCGGTGCGCATCGAATCCAACCATACGATGAACATCGAGGCCTTCGTCGACGAAGGCGAGGTCGATGTCATCTACCAGGACGCGCCCTATTACCTGGCGCCGGATGGGGCGATGGCGGAGGAGACGTTCGCCGTGCTGCGCGAGGCGATGCGCAAATCCGGCAAGCTGGCGATCGCGCGGCTGGTTCTGTCCAGCCGCGAGCGGGTGGTGACGATCGGCGCGCGCGAGAACGGCATGTTCGTGTGCACCTTGAGAAACCCCAACGAAGTGCGCGGCACGGCTGAATATTTCGGCAACATCCCGGCCGGCAAGCCCGACCAGGAAATGCTTGAACTCGCCGAAGCGCTGATCAAGCAGAAGGAAACCACCTTCGATCCGAAGAATTACGAGGACCGCTACGAGATCGCGCTGATGGCGATGATCCGCGAGAAGCTCAAGGGTCACAAGCCGATCATCGCGGCAGCGCCCGAGCGCGGCAATGTCATCAACCTGATGGATGCGCTCAAGGCGAGCCTGTCGCAGTCGAAGCCGCCGGCCAAGTCGAAGAGCAAGGCCGACGAGGTCGCGGCAAAACCCGCCGCCAAGAAGGCGGCAGCGGGTGGGGCTCCTGAAAATCCGCTGAAGGCCAGTCTGCTCAAGGCGGTCGGCAAGAGCAAGAAATGACGGCATCGGCCGTCGCGGGCGCCGTCTTCGGCACCATCGGCGCGCTGGCGGCGTTTCCGCTCAGGCTCGCCGCCCGCGAGGTCGAGCGCCAGCATGGCCAGCTCAGGCGCGGTATCACCCGGCGCACCACGCATGTCGTGTTCGGCCGTACGCTTCTCGCCAAGGCTGGCCTCGCCAAGAACGGCGATGCCGAGATCGAGCGCCGCGTCGCCGCCGAACGTGCGGCAGGGCGCATCCTGATCAGCGAGAACGGCTTTTTGCGCCTGCTCGGCTTGATGAAGGCGCCGGAGGCGTCCTCACTGTCCCGGCAGTCGCTGATCGACCAGT
Source organism: Mesorhizobium sp. GW821-FHT04C10 (assembly GCF_059420305.1). Taxonomy (NCBI): domain Bacteria; kingdom Pseudomonadati; phylum Pseudomonadota; class Alphaproteobacteria; order Hyphomicrobiales; family Phyllobacteriaceae; genus Mesorhizobium; species Mesorhizobium sp. GW821-FHT04C10. Next base: position 3,240,750 of record NZ_JBWKTL010000001.1, read on the forward strand.
CTCGGCTGCCCGGCGCCGACCTCGATCTGCTGTCGCTCTTCGATGCGTTCGAACATGACGCGGAGCCCTATTCCTTCCGCGACCTGATCCTGGCGCGCAAATATGCGGGGCTGGTGGCGGGCGGCGCCAGTTGGGGCGCGATCGCGCGCTCCGTGCACCGCTCCGGCCCGGTGGCGTCACTCACCGCCAAGTCGCTCGCTGTCGGCTCGCAGCATGGCCGCGCCGACGCGATCTATCTCGAAGGCGGCCAGAGCGAACTCGACGGGCAGTTGCTGTTTGACCTGGGCAGCGCCGCCCAGGGCGACGACACGCTGGAAGACCTGTTCGCCGAGGCCGAAGCGGCGGAGGAGGGCGGCGACCATGACGGTGCCGCCACGCTTTACCAGCGCTGCCTCGCCATCGACCCGACCGACGCCATCGCCGCCTTCAACCGCGCCAACTGCCTGCGCGCCGGCGGCCACGCGGCTGAGGCCGCGCATGACTATGCCAGGGCGATAAAACTAGACCCCGCCTTCGTCGAAGCCTGGTTCAACCTTGCCGGCCTGATGAGCGAGCAAGGCCGCGACGCCTCGGCGCGAAAGCACCTGCAGAAGGCGATCGCGCTCGACAAGGCCTATGCCGACCCGGTGTTCAACCTGGCGCGGCTGGAATTCGACGCCGGCAATCTGCCCGAGGCACGGCGGCTGTGGGTGCGATATCTGGAACTCGACACGGATAGCGAATGGGCCGGGGTGGCGGCCAAAGGGGTGCAGTTCGTGGATATGCAGCTGGCGCGGACGGCGGGGTGAGGGAAAGTCTTCTGTTCGGCGACCTGTTCGACGTTACTGTTGACGGGCAGTCAAAGCTGGCCGCGGTGTCTTGAAATCGTCCCAATGCTCCAGATATGCTGCGCCCGGGTGGGTCGATAGCAGTTTGCGTGGGCAGCAATATGCGTTTGAGGGGTGTTCTGCTGGCGCCGTTTTTGGCGCTGTGCTGGGTGTGTGCGTCGCAGGCTCAAAGCGATGCGATCGAAGATTTTTCGACGCCCTCCGGTTCGGATGTTTTCTACAAGCGTTACCTGGAGGCATTGGATAAGCCGGCTTCCGCCGCCGACGCGATCACGTTGTTCGTGCGCGGTGAGGTCGCTGCCGGAAAATGGATGCCGCCAGACGAGGGCGCACAGCAGGAGCCGGGCGCCGCCAGCCCTGAAGACGTGGATGCGGAACTGGGCTCGGCAGGGCCTTTCGTCACCCATTCCTGGGAGCAGGTCAGCGTCGCCGACATCGCCACTCTCACCCGCGTTGCCACGCTGGCCGGGCGTTATGAGGCAGGGATGCAGGCGTTGCGGCCCGCCCCGCCGGCGTTGCAGGTCGCCGTGGCGGAACGCTTGCTCGAGGGGACGATCGATGGCCGCAATGCCGTCGCTGCAGCCAGCCTTTTCGAAATGGCGGCGGAGGCCGGCAGTCCCCTGGCGCAATCGCGCCTGGCTTTCCTGTATCTGGAGGGCCTCGGTGTCGAGAAGGACAAGGCGGCGGCCAGGCGGTGGGCGCAACGTGCCGCCGATGCCGGCGATGGTTTCGCCATCTACCAGCTGGCGCGCATGGCCGAGACGGACGAGACGCCTGCGGGCGCTTCCATGGCGCTCTCCCTCTATCAGCGGTTCCTGTCCGAGCCCGGGCGGTTTCGTGCCTCCGAGGGACCGACGGCGGCGGCGCTGCTTTTGGCCAACCGGATGATGTCGCCCGGTGCGGCGCTGTCATCGGAGGCGGCGGCCACCGCGATCATGAACGTGGCGGAGGTGGCGCCCGACTTCGCGCTCGCCCTGGCGCGGGTCAATCTGTGCACCGGATGCGGCGGCGTCATAGACGTCAACAAGGCCGCTGAATGGCTTCGCCTGGCGCATGATTTCGGCAATCAGGACGCCGGCTATGAGCTCTACCTCCTGTTGCGTGCCCGGCCCGATCTTGCGCAGCAGCCCAATGAAGGACTGGAGCGCCTGCGCGCGGGTGGGACGGAGCACATCGATTCCTTCGTCGCCGCGGCTCTCGAGGAGGCCCGCCAGAAGGACGGTGAAAAGGCGGTGCCGGTCGCGGCCGCGGCATTGCTCAAGCGTGTCTGCAAGGACGACCCGTATGCCTGCGAAAGCTCCGCGCGGGCCATGGCTTCGGGGCGGCTCGACCTAGCAGCGGTGGCGCCGGGGCTCGCCAAGCTGACCGAGCTCGATTCGATCGAGCTGGTCGACATTCTGGCCGCGTATGGCGACTTCGACGGCGCGCTGGCGCGGGCCCGCCGGATCCAATCGACAAGCTTTGAAATGTCGCAGGTCACCGGTCCCAGCGAGCAGCACGCCCGGACGCCCACCTTCCGGCGCCTCGTCGCTTCCCGCGACGCCACCAACCTGAAGGCGCTGCCGGAAGGCTTCGTACCGCTTCTGACCTTCCTGGCGGACAATGGCGACGAAGAGGCGAGGGGCTTCCTCGAGACGCTGATGCAGCGCGGTTCGGCTGGCAAGCCCGAGCCGACGGCGCCTCCGCTTGACGATGCCCGCGCGGCTTTCGGCCATGTTGCCGCCAGGGGCGGCCTGTCGCGCGCCTTCGTCAACGCCGCACGCGATCTGTCGGGTGCGCTCAAGCAGGCAGAGCAGCCGAAAGAGGCGCTGCGCATGGAACTGACGGCGCTTTCGGCCGAACTTCAGCTCAACGAGATCGCTGGGCTTTCCGAGGGAGCCCTGCAGCGCGGCCTGACGCGCGTCTGCCTGCTCTCCAAGGCCAGTGAACGGACGCTGGCCCTGGGCTCGAATGACGTGGCGATGGTGCTGGCCAAGGACGCCGTCAACACGCTGCAGACGGTGCGCTCGGCGCTGTCGAGCCTGCCCGAACATCTGCAGACATGTTTCAGCGACCTGGTCGCGGACAATTATCGCTGGCTTGCCGACTTCTTCGTGCGCCAGAACCGTCTCGCCGAGGCCGAGTCCGTGCTTGCCATGTTGAAGGATTTCGAGGCCTTCCAGTTCGTCGACCGCGATGCCGATTTCCGGGGCCGTTCCTATGACACGCTGCCGCTGTCCGAGCCGGAGCGCGGGCTGAAGGCGGCGATCGATACGTTGCGTCCGCCGACGACGCAAGATGCAAGGCGCTCCGAGGAACTGATCGTCAAGCGCGGCCAGGGCGGTCTCGACGACGCGGAGACGAAAGAGCTCGATACGCTCCAGGCAAGGCTCGCCGAGGCGGACGCCGCCTATGACAAGGCGCTCGATGCCATCGTGGAAAAGGCCGAGGCGCTGGGACGCGGCGAGGAGGTCGCGCGGATCGACGCGCTCGGATCGCTGCAGGGTTATCTCAGGGATGAACCGGAGCAGCCGGCGGTGCTGCACTATCTCGTTCTTCCCGACAGGCTGAACATCATCCTGACGACCGCCTATGACCGCAAAAGCGTGACGATCGACCAATGGGACGGCCAGCCCTTCTCGGAGGCGCATCTCAATGAAGAAATCCAGAAGCTGCACCTCGCGATGACGTCGCGGTCGCGCGACCCGAAGCCACAGGCGCGCAAGCTCTACGATTTGCTTATCGCCCCCTTCAGGGCCGATCTGGACGCGGTCCAGACCAAGCTTGTGCTGCTGTCGCCGGACCGCCGCCTGCGCTACATCCCCTTCGCCGCGCTCCATGACGGCACGGGCTATGCCGTGGAGCATTTCGAGTTCGCCATGCTGTCCGACGCCGGCTACGAGATCGCCGGCAGGAAGACGACCGGCATTCCGTTCGCCGCGCTCGGAATGACGCGCGCCGCCGACGGGTTCAAGGCGCTGCCGGGCGTCAAGGCCGAGATCGACGGCATCATCAAGGGCAAGGATGGATACGGCCTTTTCGAGGGCCGCGCCGTCTTCGATGCGGCGTTCAACAAGGACGCGCTGACCGATGCGCTGCGTATCGGCGCGCGCTCGCCGGCCGGCCTCGGCGTCGTGCATATCTCCTCGCATTTCAACCTGGCGGGAAGCGATGGGTCGTCTTTCCTGCTGCTCGGCACGGGCGAGAAACTGTCGCTGCGCGATATCAAGAAGGATCGGCGCGCCTTCGATTTCGGCCGCGTCGACCTTTTGACGCTGTCCGCCTGCGAGACCGGCTATGTCGATCCGGGTCTCGACGGGCGCGAGCTCGAAAGCCTTTCCATGCTGACCGGCAGCCGTGGCGCGCGCGCCATCCTGGCCAGCCTGTGGCCGGTCGACGATGCCTCGACGGCACTCAGCATGCAGCGCTTCTACGAGATCCGCGAGCGGGGCAATATGTCGAAGGCCATGGCGCTGGCGCTGACGCAGCGCGAGTTCATCGCCGGCAAGATCGGGTCGACGGATATCGCGGCGGGGCCGAGCATCGTGACCGAGACCGCGGCGCGGGGCGCCATTTCGCTGGTGCCGCCGGATGCGCAGGGCGGGCTTTCGCACCCTTACTACTGGGCTCCCTTCCTGCTCACCGGCAATTGGCGTTGAGAGATGAGCATGACGCGTATCTTTTCCATGATGCTTGCGATGGTCTTGCTGGGATTGGTTCCGGAAATCGCGCGGGCGGCGGACAAGTTCGAGTCCGGGCAATGCATGACGCTGCACAATGACCGCAAGGACGGGCCTGTGAAGGACATGGCCGTGCAGCTGCAAGACGACATCATCAGGATCTCGTTCACCGAGTGGGATGTGCCCAACACCGAGTTCGAGACCAGCGCCAAGTGCTATCTCGTCAAGGGCAAGCTGGAATGCCAGATCGATTGCGACGGGGGCCACGTCACGGTTTCGTCGACGCCTGACGGGGCGTGGGACCTGGACAGCACGCTGCTCTATTCGATGACCGGTTCGGAAAGTCTGTTCACGGTGCAGCCAGGGCCCGACATCGCCTCGCTGGTGGGCAAATTCAGGGTCTCCAGGGATGAGGGAAACAAGCAGTGCAAGGTCTTGCCCGACCATGTGTTCGCGGCGCTCCAGCCCGGCGACATCTCGCCGCGCGTCAAGCGGGCCGAACGGCTGCTCAGCCGGCTGGGGCTGCTGCTCGAATTTCCCGACACGGTCTATGACGAGGTCACGGCCGAGGCCGTTCGCCGCTTCCAGCGGCAATATGGGCTGACGCAGAGCGGGACCATCGACGAGGCGACATCGGCCGCGCTGGTTTCGGCGGGCTTCGTCGGCACGGGCTGCTGAAATTTTGCAAGGGGGAAGTGCTTCATGAAACTGCCGCGACTGTCCGTTCTGCTTGCCATGGTCATGGCGCCTGGTTTGGCCTGGGCCGATCCAATCGAAGGGGAGTGGGTAACGATGGATGGCATATCCATCGCCGCGATCCATGGCTGTAGCGACCGCTTCTGCATCGTCATGAAGACCGGCGATTGGCCGGGCAAGGAGATCGGCCGGCTCAAGGCGTCGGGCAAGGGCATCTATTCCGGCACGGTTACCGATCCGCGCGACGAGCGGGAATATTCGGGTCGTGCGACGCTGAAGGGCAATTCCCTGAAACTCACCGGCTGCGCGCTCAAGATCTTCTGCCAGACGGAAATCTGGTCGCGGCGCTGAAGCGGGAAGGCGCGCGATGCCATCCACCGAGCCAGGGAGACGATTTTTTCGTCATCGCGGCGCAACCGCGGCGGGCAAAAGCGAGGCCATGTGATAGAAAGCCTGTCGAAGCGGATTGTCTCTTCTTTTCCGGGAGTTCGCGCCTGATGCCCACCAGCTTCCTCTTCGACGGCTTCGACACCGCCCCCGTCACCATCCTGCTCGCCCATGGCGCCGGCGCGTCGATGGATTCGCCCTCGATGACCGCCACCGCCAAGGCGCTGGCCGCCGCCGGCTTCCAGGTGGCGCGCTTCGAATTCCACTATATGGCGGCGCGCCGCTACGGCCAGCGCAAGCCGCCGCCACGTGCCGAGACGGTGAACCCGGAATACGTCAAGGCGATCGCCGATCTGCGCGCCAGGGGCGTGACCGGGAAGCTCATCATCGGCGGCAAGTCGATGGGCGGGCGCGTCGCTTCCATGGTCGCGGACGAGATGTTCGCCAATGGTGAAATTGCCGGGTTGGTGTGCCTCGGCTATCCCTTTCATCCGCCCGGCAAGCCTGACCAGTTGCGCACGAAGCATCTGATAGGGCTGAGGACGCCGACGCTGATCTTCCAAGGCACGCGCGACGAGTTCGGCACGCGCGACGAGGTCGCGGGGTATGGGCTGTCCGATGCGATCGAGGTGATCTGGCTCGAGGATGGCGACCATGATTTGAAGCCGCGCAAGAGCATTTCGGGATTTTCGGCGGCCGATCATCTGAAGACGCTGGCGGAAACGGTGAAGGGTTGGGCGGAGCGGATTTAGAGCGCGCGTTGGGTTTTCGCACTTTCTGAAACGTCTGCGCCGCCCCTCATTGTCCTGCCGGACATTTCTCCCCGCATAGTGGCGGGGAGAAAGACGCGGTCATCGCTGCTTTCGCCCATCGCTTATGTAACAGAAATGGCTGCGGCTTTGCCACCCGCTCCCTTCGCCCCGTTTACGGGGAGAAGGTGCCGGCAGGCGGATGAGGGGCAGCGCAGACATTGGCTATTGCCTTGGCGCAGCGCGCCGCATCCTCTCTTGCTCCCCGCTTCGCCTTCCTGCTTTCATGCGCCCCATGAAAATCGCCACCTTCAACATCAACAACATCAACAGCCGGCTGGACAATTTGCTGGCCTGGCTGGCGGCGGCGAAGCCCGATGTCGTCTGCCTGCAGGAACTCAAGGCGCGCGATATGCAGTTTCCGCGCACCGCGCTGGCCGATGCCGGATACGGCGCGGTGTGGAAGGGTGAGCCGACCTGGAATGGTGTCGCCATCCTCGCGCGCGGCGCGGAACCGGTGCTGACCCGTGACGTGCTGCCCGGCGACGATGCCGACCGGCAGAGCCGCTATATCGAGGCGGCGGTCAACGGCATCGTCATCGCTTGCCTCTATGCGCCGAACGGCAACCCGCAGCCGGGGCCGAAATTCCAGTACAAGCTTGCCTGGCACAAGCGGCTGGAAGCGCATGCCGAGCAGCTTCTCGACACCGGCCTGCCTGTCGTGCTGGCCGGCGACTACAACATCGTGCCTGAGCCGCGCGACATCTACGCCACGCGCTCCTATGACGACAATGCGCTGGTGCAGCCGGAAAGCCGCGCCGCCTTCGCGGCCCTCATCGAGCAGGGCTGGGTCGACGCGCTGCGAAAGGTCTATCCGAAGGAGACGCTCTATACTTTCTGGGATTACCGCCGGAACCGCTGGCCGCGCGATGCGGGTTTGCGGCTCGACCACATATTGCTGTCGAAGACGCTCGCCCGCCGGCTGAAGGGGGCAGGCATCGACCGGGACGTGCGCGGGCAGGATGGCGCCAGCGACCATGCGCCGGTCTGGGCGGAGTTGAAGTAGGTCGCGCCTGGACGACTTCGAGCAAGCGGCGACGTCTGCTGGCGGTGGTCATCCAACCCTTGGCGGCGTCCCGGAGTATTCGCGCTTCAGCAGGCCCATGATGTGGGCATCAACAGCTTCGCCATCCCAGATCAAGGCCTCGCGCCGCGTGCCTTCGAGCCGGAAGCCGAGCTTTTCGTAGACCCGTCTGGCGCGCGGGTTGAACGCGTAGACCTCCAGTTCGATGCGGTTCAGCCCCAGCGCCTCGAAGCCGTGATGAAGGAGCAGCGCGGCGGCCTCGGTGCCGTAGCCTTTGTCGCGGACGGCTGCCGCCCAGATGGCGATGCGAAACGATGCTGCCTTGTTTGGCCAATCGATGCCGTTCAGCACGGCTTCGCCGATCAAAGCGCCGCCGGCGATGATGCCATAGTCACAGCGGTCGCTTGCCGTTTCGGCCCTTGCGTAATGGGCCTCCACCTCTGCCAGTGTGTGCTCTGCGTGCGTGCCGGTCAGCCGCTTCGATTCCGGTTCTTCCAGCCCCGCGTGGATCGCCGGTGCGTCGAGCCGGGTCAGCGGCCTCAGCGTTACCCTGCTGCCGGTCAGCACGGGTTTGGTCGCCTGTGTCATGGATGCTCCCCTGATTGACCCGGCCTTCTTTCGCACGAGGCAAGGAATGTCCAGGCCGCGCGGTCCTTTTACGCAGGCGACATCTCGCGCTAGTCTGGCGATGATCAGCATCGGGGGGCGTTTGATGCATTGCATGCCTGACAGCCACGAGCGGCGGCAAACGAAGTTCGCCGACCATGCATGATTTCGGCCCCGTCGAAATCCTGCTCGCGGCCGCTGTCATCCTTGTCGTCGCGGCATGCGTCGTCTGGCTGTCGCGCAAGGCGCGCATCCGGCGCCGCGCCCGACGCCGGACGGATCCGGCCAACGACTATGCCGTTCGCACCGACTGGGAGCACAGCACCGGCACCGTCAACTACTCGTCTTTCGTCTATCTGGATGTCGACCGCGACGGGACATATGGCGTCGGTGACCGGCCGATGGCCGGCATCATGGTGCGGCTGTTCGACGGACAGGGCGGCTTCGTCGCTTCAACCAGGACAAACAATGGCGGCTTTGCCAACTTCGCCATGTCGATGTCTTCGGCCAATGCCATGATCCGCTCGCCGGGCACCTACCGGTTCGCGGTTTCAGTGCCGCCGGGCTGGCGCTCGCCCAGCGCCAATGAGACGCAATCGCAGGATTTCCGCCTGGCCTCCGGCTCGCCGGCGGGGCTGGTGTCGCAGGACCTGCCGCAGCCGGTCGGCCTGGCGCCTGCGCGCAGCCTGGCCGGCCGGATGGCGGCGGATGGCACCGCGACACTGTCGGTGAAGGCAAATGGGCGGGTGCTGGAGAGCCGGGTGCTGGCGCCGGGCTCACCCTTCCGGCTCGACCTCGCCGCCGAGGCCGACATGGTGGCGATCGCCGGCGGCGGACTTGACCGGCAGTTCGCGCTTTCACCCTATCCAACCGATCTCGGACTGCTGTCGCAGCAGGCGCTGCCGAACGAGGCCTCGCTGCGGACGATCGGCTTCGACGACGTCACTGGACGCGGCTTCCGCAAGATCCCGTGCGGCCATGCCGGGTTGCAATGGCGCAACCTCAACGCCATGGCGCAGGACCACACCAAGGGCAGCGAAGGCTATGTCAACGGCAATGTCTCGGGCGATCACGTCGCCTATACCAGCAGCGGCTACCCGGCCGAGTTCAGCCGCGAGACCCCGTTCGGGTTTCACTCGGTGCTGTTGAGCGCGGCGTGGCTGAAGTCTGAAGGGGAGATGGCACTGATCGAGTGCTGGCTGGGCGAGCAACTGGTCGCCAGCGACCAGTTGGCGCTATCGGCGCTGACGCCGCTGCACTACGCGCCGATGCTCAAGGCAATTACCCGTGTCCGTCTTTCGACGAAACACTCTTGGCAAATGGTGCTGGACGACCTGACGCTGACGGGCTGACCTATTGCGGTGTCGGACCCGAGGTCACGATCGGGCCGTTGGTCGCAGCCGTGATCAATTTCAGATTGCCCTTCTTGATCAGCGCGGGCCGCTCATAAATCTTCTTCATAATGCAAGCTCTCCACTATATCCCGTGAGGACAGTGACACAGTGCCGACTGGTGTCAATATTTCGCTGGGGATAGTCCAGCGCGTATCAGTGATGACTGTGGTAAATTAACACCGGTTCTTTTTGCGGCGCCTGATCAAGCCGAAAACACATTTTTTGCGCCGCGACGCAGGCGATCGCGATCAGCTTCGAACTGATTTCTTGATCGAGGTCATTGACCGATCTTCTTCAAGATCTCAGACGCATCCATCCGTCGCGTGCAGGCACCGGATGCGTTTTGCGATAGACGGTTGACGCTGATAGTCTGGCCCGAGAGCCCGGCGAGGGGGGAGCGCGATGAACAGATTGGCTGACAGGTTGGCTGCGCTTGTCCTTGCCGTGGTTGCGCTCGCCTGCCTGGCGCTGATCTTTCCGCTGATCAGCACTGTTGTCTTGCACGGCTTTTCCGGGCCGGGCGCGAATTTGTCCCGGCTGGCGGCTTTCTCCGTGGCGGCACTTGCCTGCCTGGTCGGCGCCTTGCTGTTCTGGGCCGGGCTTTTGCCGGGGCGGCCGGCGCATCTGGCTGGAGCACCACTGTTCGGTCGCGCGGCCGAAGTGCGGGAGACCGGCAGGCCCGGCCTGCGCAAGGTGTTCTTCGCCTTGCCGTTGATCGTGCTGGCGGCGCTGGCCGCCGACCGGTTCGGCCCGTGGCATGATGGCGGCGGCGAGGTTGCCAGCCAGCCGAGCGAACCCAAGCTCAGTGAGCCCAAGGCGGCCGAGCCCAAACCAGATCAACCCAAACTTGCCGAGCCCAAACCCGGTGAACCAAAAGGCCAGGATGTGGCCAGCGCGCCACCGGCCCCCGAACCGGACCCCGCGCCAGCCCCGCAACCAGCTCCGCCGCCGGTAGCCGCCAATCCGCCGCCAGCATCCGCGCCGCCAGCGCCGCCCGTGGCCGAGCCGGCGCCTGCGCCCGTCGCGCCGGCGCCGCCGGAGGTCGCGGTCATTCCGCCGCCCACCGTGGCGCCGTTGCCGCCACCGCCCCCGGCGGCTCCAACGCAGCCCGATGGCCATCGCGACGCGGTCGTGTGGCTTTCGGTGGCGCCCGACGGCCAATCGATCATGAGCGCCAGCACCGACCATGTGATCAAGCTGTGGGACATTGGCGGCAAGCACCTGATCCGCAACCTCGGCGTCCACAAGGACATGGCGCGCACCGCGCTCTACATGCCCGACGGCGTCAGCGCGCTGACCGGGGGCGACGACGGCGAGATCGTGCTGCGCAAACTTGCCGACGGCGCCGTGCTGCATGTCTTCCAGGCCGGCCAGAATGGCGGCGTCAACAAGCTGGCGATCAGCCCGGACGGCAAGCGCGCCGTCAGCGGACACGATACCGGCAACGTCATCGTCTGGGATCTCGTCAGCAATTCGGTGCTGCATGTGCTGACCGGGCACGACTGGTCGATCAGCGCTGTTGCCGTCTCACCCGACGGCAAACAGGCGCTGAGCGGCAGCATCGACGGCACGCTGAAGCTCTGGGACGTCGAAAGCGGCAAGCAACTGCGCAGCTGGCACGGCCACGAGCAAGGCACCTATGGCGCCGTGTTCACCGCCGACGGGCACCATCTGATCACCGGCAGCGGCGACCTGACGATCAAGGTCTGGGATCTTGACAGCGGCCGCGAGGTGAAGCGCTTCGAGGGCCATGAGGGCACGGTCTACACGCTCGCGCTGTCGGCGGACGGCAAGCGCCTGCTGTCGGGATCGCTCGATGGCACGGCGCGGCTGTGGGACATGGAAACCGGCAACCAGATCGCGATGTTCGACAGCCAGACCGGCCCGATCTACGCGGTGGCCTTCGCTCCCGACGGCACGGTGCTGACCGGCGGCTACGACCGCACCATCAGGGATTGGCCGGTGGCTGGCGGCGACGGCGTGGTGCTGTTTGCCGGCGCGCCGCAGTGAGGTAGCCGCAGAGGTCTGCCGTGGCCGACGCGGGCGAGGGGGCGCATTGTTGGGGTGTGCTTGGGCGCCCGCGTCAACCAGGGCGGCTCGTACCGCCGCGACAGTATCATTGCATATCGCGGGGCTCGCCGAAACTTCCGCGAAAGCGGAATAGGCAGGAGCTGCGATGTGATTCCCGGTTCGCCGTGCGTGAAACAGTTTCTCGACTTTGCCGCATTGACCCGCGGCGGGCGGGCGGCGAGGACTGGCGCTTTCAACAGGAATAGCACCGGTGAGAGAACAGACGATTTTCCGCAACGCGAAACTGGCCGATGGGTCGCTGGCGGATCTCTCCGTCACCGACGGCCGCTTCAGTGCCATCGCGCCGGCCGGCAAGGCGCCGCCGGGCGGTCCTGCCGCCACCGATCCCATCATGGTCGACCTTGGCGGCCAGCTTGTCGTGCCGGCCTTCGTCGAGGGACATATCCATCTCGACACATCGTTCCATGGCGACGCCTGGCGGCCGCATATTCCTTGCACCAACGGTTTCGACGTGCGCGAGCGCGTTGCCTTCCAGGCGCAAAACCTTGCCGCCGCCGCGCCGATGGCCGAGCGCGCCAGGAACCAGCTCGAACTCTGTGTCGGCCATGGCAGCCTGGCCATGCGCAGCCATGTCATGGTCGATGGTTCGGTCGGGCTCAGCCATGTCGAGACCGTTCTCGCCGTGCGCGAGACGTATCGCGACCTCATCGACATCCAGCTCGTCGCCTTCCCGCAAAGCGGCATTCTGTCCTCGCCCGGCACGGCGGAGCTTCTGGACGAGGCGCTGAAGCTCGGCTGCGACCTGATCGGCGGGCTCGACCCCGCCAGTTTCGACCGCGATGTGAAGGGGCATCTCGATGTGGTGTTCGGGCTGGCGCAAAAGCATGGCGCCGGCGTCGATATCCATTTGCATGATGGCGGCACGCTCGGCCTGTTCCAGGTCGAGGAGATCGCCGCGCGGACCCAGGCGCTCGGCATGGCAGGCCATGTCGCGGTCAGCCACGCCTATGGTCTTGGCGATATTCCGGCCGACGCGCTGGCGAAGGCCGGCGAGATGCTGGCGGCGGCCGGCGTGGCGATCATGACCAATGCGCCCGGCAACCATGCCTTCCCGCCGGTGGCGGCTCTGCGGCAGGCGGGCGTCACCGTGTTCAGCGGCTCCGACAACATCCGCGATTCCTGGTGGCCCTATGGCGATGGCGACATGCTTTCGCGCGCCAACATGATCGGCTACCGCTCCGGCTTCTATGAGGACCGCGAACTGGCCGACGCCTTCGATGTGGTGACCCATGCCGGCGCCAAGGCGCTCAGGTTGGCGGATTACGGCATCATGGTTGGCGCCAAGGCCGATTTTGTCGCGATGCGGGCGCTGCATGTGCCCGAGGCGGTGGTGGCCGTGCCTAAGGACCGCACGGTCTATCGCCGGGGCAAGGCGGTGGCCAGGGACGGGACGATATTGGCGCGCTAGGCGGCGTCCTTGCCATAAGGCGATGGAATGCTCCGGAGCGCGGATCGATCAATTCGCCGCTCCGCGATCAGCTTGCTGAAACGACCGCGCCGGCACCGAATTCAGGGCGTGTGAGTCCGAAGACGCCTCGCCGAAATAGAGCGCGCCGCCAAGGACGAGGAACACAATCCCCACCGCCACCAGCCCGACCATCAACACGGCGATCGCCGTGCCGGGGCCGTGGCCTGTCCTGGTGATGATGGACCGATGTGACATCGCTTTTCCTCCGAAATGATCCGGTCTGGGGACCTTGCGGCAAACGATGGCAGAGGCGGGATGTTCCCGATGAAGAACCTCATCGGCCCTTTGCGTTTCCTTGCAGGACCAAGGTCTTAGGTGGTTCTGGCAAAGGTCCGGGAGGCCCCGTTCGGTTCCGGCAATGTCCATTGGACGTTCCGATACATTAGCTAAAAGAGATGTATTCAGGCGGCCACCCGGGCGGTCATATTGCCGCCAGATATGCCCGCCTGACGTGGCCGTTGCCTGGTGTCTCGGCTGCCTGGAAGGCCTACCAGCCCATCCATTCGCGCGTGCGCCAGGCAAGGCCGGCAAAGGGCGCCATCAGCGCGATGACGACAAGCATCAGCGTGAAGGGATGCTTGGTCACGGGAGGGCGGGGAGCCATGGCGCGATATCCTTGCTGGGATTTCATCGAATGCGTGCACAACGTCGTCAGGGCGCCATGGTTGCATCGGGGCAGGGACATACGGCCGTGGCTGGAACCGGATGCCGGCGCTGGCGTTTTCCTGATGTGACCGGTGAGGCTGCCACCTCCGCCGGCATCGTCTAGGGCTCGTTCTGCTCCCGGCAGAGCGGGCCTTTTTCGTCGCACTGCGCAACGGCATCCGGAACGACATCGTGCGCTTTACGTTAGCTATCGCTAAGACAGTTGTCGGACATGTTTCCCGGAAGAGGCAACCAGACGCGCCTTTCCGTGGCAGATTTATTTTATATTCTCTCAAAATACCAAGATTGATCACGGATTTTTGAAGCACACTTTGAGTGTTATCGCCCGATTGCAAAAATAATAAAAATTGGCATTTGTTGGGCGCGCCGTATTTATTCCACAAAAGGCGATGGAACCTCATTGTGTCGACCGAGTTTTCCTCCCGGGCGGCAATCGGATACCTAAAATGGAGGTTACCATGAAACATTATCTTTCGAGTGCAGCGGCCGCGATCGTCCTGATGGGCGGCATGGGTGTGGCCATGGCGGACACAATCGTCGTCCAGCCCGAGCAGGAGACGGTCGTTCGTGAATACGTCAAGAAGCAGCCGCTGGCGTCGGTGAATCTGCTCGGCCTCGAGCTCAAGCTCGGCTCTCCGGTGCCCGACAAGGTCGAATTGCGCGAGGTGCCGAACGTCAAGTACCGCGTCGCCGTGATCAACGACCAGACCGTCCTGGTCGATCCCGATACGCGTCAGATCGTCGAGGTGCTGCACTGATCCATGGCTCGGCCATGACAGTGGGTGCGACACCAGTCTAGCCTTGGGAAAAGCCCGCCACGGGTTCGTGGCGGGCTTTCTTGTTAAGTTCGCCTTGCCGCTATCTATTCGGCGGCGAGCTTGTCCTGCGTCTTGGTGTCGAAATCGCCGGCGTCGTGGCGCTCGTGCAGTTGCAGAGCCGGCTCGCCGAAGGCGCGGTTGACCATGCGCCCGCGCTTGACCGCGGGGCGGGCGTCGATCGCCTTCGCCCAGCGCTGTACGTGGCTGTAGTCCTGCACCGACAGGAACTCGCCGGAATCATTGTACATGCGGCCGAGCGCCAGCCCGCCATACCAGGGCCATACCGCCATGTCGGCGATCGAATAATCCTTGCCGCCGAGATATTCCGTTTCGGCGAGCCGGCGGTCGAGCACGTCCATCTGCCGCTTCACCTCCATCGAGAAACGGTCGATGGCATATTCGAATTTCTGCGGCGCATAGGCGTAGAAATGGCCGAAGCCGCCGCCCAGATACGGCGCCGAGCCCATCTGCCAGAACAGCCAGGACAGGACCTCGGCGCGCGCCGGCTGCTCGGTGGGCAGGAATTCGCCGAACTTTTCGGCGAGATAGACCAGGATCGAGCCGGATTCGAAGATGCGTACCGGCGTGGCGCCGCTGCGATCCATCAGAGCCGGGATCTTGGAGTTGGGATTGACCTCGACAAAGCCGCTGCCGAACTGGTCGCCATCGTTGATCCTGATGAGCCAGGCGTCATATTCGGCGCCCTTGTGGCCAAGCGCCAGCAACTCCTCCAGCATCACCGTCACCTTGACGCCGTTCGGCGTCGCCAGCGAGTACAGCTGCAACGGGTGCTTGCCGACCGGCAATTCCTTGTCATGCGTCGGCCCGGCGATCGGCCGGTTGATGCTGGCAAAGGCGCCGCCATTTGCCTTGTTCCAGGTCCATACTTTCGGCGGGGTGTACTCTGTCATGTCGGGCCTCGTGTCGTGGGGGCTTGGGGGAGGATGGGCGGTCGATCTACAACTAGGGCTGTGGTGGCGGAAGTTCAACTTGCATTGAACTATTGTCAATGTCGGCGCTGCCGGGCGATCCACCGCCCGGGGCGAGTCGCGGGCCTCGCCCGCCCTACGGGCCCCACAAGGGGAGAAGGAAGAACCGGCAATTCGCACCTTGCACCATCCCCTCCGAGGCATACCTATAGAAGAAGCCGCCAGGGCATTTGCATCGCAGGACAAAATCATGGCCATCAATCCCAATCCGCGTTCCGTCGTTGCCGTGCGGGCGACCGTTCCGGACGATGCCTTCACGGCCGGCGCGCTGGGCACGCTCAGGGAAGGCAGCGGCGTCGTCATCAGGGATGACGGGCTGGTGCTGACCATCGGCTATCTCATCACCGAGGCCGAGGAGGTCTGGCTGACCGCGCATGACGGCCGTGTCATCCCGGCGCATGCGCTGGCCTATGACCAGGAATCGGGCTTCGGCCTGGTCCAGGCACTGGCGCCGACCGGCCTGCCGGCCGTGGCGCTGGGCGATGCCGGCAAGGCCAGGATCGGCGACGCGGTGGTGCTTGCCGACGGCATCGGCCGGGCGGTCGAGGCCAAGATCGTCACCAAGCAGGAATTCGCCGGCTATTGGGAGTATCTGCTCGACGAGGCGATCTTCATCGCGCCCGCGCACCCCTCCTGGGGCGGTGCGCCGCTGTTTAGCGCCGATGGCACGCTGCTCGGCATCGGCTCGCTTCGCCTGCAGATGAGCCGCGCCGGCGAGGTCGCCGATATCAACATGGTGGTGCCGATCGATCTGTTGCCGCCGATCCTCGACGATCTCCTGACGCGCGGCCAGGTGGCCAGGCCGCCGCGTCCATGGCTTGGCGCCCTGTCGGCCGAGAGCGACGGCAAGGTGGTTGTGATGAGCGTGACCGAAGGCGGCCCGGCGGCAAAAGCCGGCCTGCGTCAAGGCGACGTCATCTCCGAGGTCCGCGACGGCGCGGTCGACGGGCTCGCCGATTTCTATCGCAAGCTCTGGGACAGCGGCTCGGCCGGTGCCGAAATCCCGATGCGCGTGGTGCGCGACGGCCGCGAGACCTGGCTGCGCGTCAAGTCCGCCGACCGCGGCAGTTTTTTGAAGAAGCCGCAGCTGCAGTAGGCGCGCCGGCCGGGCGATGCATCCAAGACTGCTCAAGACCTTTCTCGCGGTGGCGCGCAGCCGCAACATCACGCGCGCGGCCGAGGCGGTCCACCTCGCGCAATCGAGTGTCAGCGACCAGATCCAGACCCTCGAGGCCGAGCTTGGCGCTGCCTTGTTCACGCGCTCGAAGTCGGGCCTGGAGCTGACGCCGGCGGGACTGGCGCTGAAGCCGATGGCCGAGGAGTTGCTGCGGCTCGACGGCGAGGCGCGCGCGGCGGTGCTGCTGGCCGCCGGGCAGACAAGCGGGGCGCTGACCATCGGCGCGCTGGAAACAATCGCCTCGGCCCGGCTGGCGCCCTGGCTGCCGGGCTTCCAGGCCAGCCATCCCGACATCACCGTGCGGATGAAGGTGGCCGACAGCGGCACGCTGCGGCATCTGCTGGAGGATGGCGATATCGATGTCGCCTTCTGCTTCGAGCGGCGCGACGGCGCGGGGGGCGCCGCGGATGAACGCCTTGCCAGCCGCACCATAGGAGCCGAACCGCTGGTGCTGGTCGCGGCTCCCGGGCAGGGCACCGCGCCACGCGCGCTGGAAGACCTTGCCGCGCTGCGTTTCGTGGCGACGGAGCCTGGGTGCATCTACCGTCATATGGTCGACACTGCCTTTGCCGAGGCGGGCATGGCGGCACCGAGGCTTGCCGCCGAAGCCGGCAGCATTGGCGCCATTGTCCGGCTGGTGGCGGCGGGCGCTGGCCTGGGCCTTGTTCCACGCCTTGCCGCCAGCGACGCGCTTGCGCGTGGCGATCTTGTCGAGCTGCCATGGCCCGGCCGAATACGCGCGGCGCCGTTGGCGATGATCTGGCGGCGCCGGCGCGTCCAGCCGCCGGCGCTCAGGCAGTTACTCGCTGCCGCGCGAGACATGCTGGTGCCGGAACGCTCCGGAGATCGTTCAGGTCTTGAATCGGCCGATGGATCCAAGGTCTTGTTTCCAAACAACTCCGCGGGGATGAGCGTCACCAGCTAAACCAGCCGGTGCCCGCCTTCGACATGCAAAGTCGTTCCGGTGGTAAAACCATTGCCGATCAGGAAGGCGAT
Source organism: Mesorhizobium sp. GW821-FHT04C10 (assembly GCF_059420305.1). Classification (NCBI taxonomy): domain Bacteria; kingdom Pseudomonadati; phylum Pseudomonadota; class Alphaproteobacteria; order Hyphomicrobiales; family Phyllobacteriaceae; genus Mesorhizobium; species Mesorhizobium sp. GW821-FHT04C10. Next base: position 3,258,357 of record NZ_JBWKTL010000001.1, read on the forward strand.
GGCGTCGGCGATGTCCTCTGGTCGGCCGACCCTGCCGACGGGCAGCCGCTCGGCCATCGCGGCAAGCGTCTCGGCCTTGCGGTCGCCGGCGACCTGCGCCCAGATCTCGGTATCGACCCAGCCGGGCGAAACGGCGTTGACGCGGATCGGCGCGAGTTCGACGGCAAGCGCCCGCACCAGCCCTTCGAGCGCGGCATTGACCGCGGCGACGACCGAGCCGCGCGCGGCCGGCCGGTAGGCGGCGATGCCTGAAACGAAGCTCATCGAGCCGGCTCTGGCCAGCCGTGGCGCGCCGTGCTTGGCGAGCAGCAACGGGCCATAGAGCTTGCTCTCGACCACGCGTTGCGCCGCCTTGAGGTCAAGGTCCGGCAGCAGCCTGTAGGCGCCCTCGATGTCGGCCGCCGTGCTGACGATATGGTCGACGCTGCCGATGCGCGCGAACAGGTCCGCGACTTGATCTTCCCGGGCGATGTCGACCACGGCCACCTCCAGGTTCGCTGGATTACCTAGCGCCTCGCGCGCCTGTTGCAGCCTCTGCTCACCACGTCCGGCGATGGTGACCGTCGCACCGGCCTCGACGCAACGCCTGGCCAGCGCCAGCCCCATGCCGGAGCCGCCGCCGACGATCAGGATCTTCTGGTTCGAAATGCTCATTTCGCTCTGCCTTTGTCTGAATGGACACAGGCAAGGGATTGGCAGTTCGGCGCGGGCCAGGGGAAACGGAAGAAACCGATGGCGCCATCGGAAATGCCGATGATGGTGTCCGCCCGGCGGGGCCGCCTCGTTCAACGCACCAGCGGGCTGTCCCAGACAGCGAACAGCAGCGCCTTCAACTGGGCGAAGCGCTCCGGCCCAAGCTCGGTGCGCCACTCCTCCTCGATGTCGCGCAATATGTCGACCATTTTCCAGAAAGCAGCGTGGCCGCGTTCGGTGGAGTGCACCACGCGCGTGCCGCCTTCGCCGTCGGAGCGGACGAGATAGCCATAGCCTTCGAGGCTGCTGAGCAGCTGGTTGATCGCCTGCTTGCTCATGCCGGCACGCTCGGCGATGGTGCCGGGGCGCTCGCCGTCCGGGCCGGGAAACTGCAGCACCGCCATATGCGGCAGGCGCAATTCGTCGAAACCGGCGGCGTTGAGCTCCTTGATCAGCCGGCGCTGGATGGCCTGCGCCGGAACGCGCAGCAGGGCGCCGATCAAAAGGTCCTCGGTCTTGGTCTGCAGAACTTCCGTGGAGGTGGCCATTGACGATCCGGTAAATTGAGTTTACTGATGGTCAGTAAATGTAATTTACCGGAGGGGTTTGCGCAATGTCAGCCATGAATCTTCAGGTCAACCCATCCAATGAGACCATCGGCACCAAGGGGCTGTCGGTCCGCTTCCTCGTATCGGGCGAAAATTCGAACGGCAGTGTCGCCGCTTTCGAGTTGACGGTGCCAGGCGCACAGCGCTTGCCCGCGCCGGCGCACAGCCACGATCACTATGAGGAGACGATCTACGGCATTGAAGGGGTTCTCACCTGGACCGTGAACGGCAAGCCGATCGAGGTTGGGCCGGGGGAGGCACTGTGCATTCCACGCGGCGCCGTCCACCGGTTCGACAACAATGGCACCCAAGATGCGAAGGCGCTGTGCGTCATCACGCCGGCGGCGATCGGTCCGGACTATTTCCGCGAGGCGTGCGGGCGAAATGGCGTCCCGCGCGCGCGGTTCGCCGCTCCTACTCGCGTTCCGCGCTCGCGAACACCACCAGGTTCCCGTCGGGATCGCGCATGCGCATGATCCAGAAATGGTCGGCCTCCTCGATCGGGCCGGGTTGGAGGCCGGCCGCCACCAGCCGCTGCCGTTCGGGTGCCAGGGGCAGGACGCCGAGCGTCAGCGTCGAGGTGCCGGCCTTGTCCTTGTCCTCGAACAGCTGCAACTCGGCGCTCTCGGTGAAGTGCCATTCGGCCAGCCCCGGCATCGGCCGGCGCAGCGGCGGCTTGCCGAAGAGTTTTTCGTACCAGCCGATGCTCGCTTCGAGATCGGAACAGCTGACATGGGCGAAAATGGTCTCTATCGCCATCGGGACCTCCATCGGGCGGTTGCACTGAAGCCGCAACGCAGCGATGGATGGGCCGTTCCCTTGCTTCGCGGCGGAGTGCCCCACTGCTGCCTAAAACTGACAGTGGACTGTGCCATGATGGGGCAATCGCACCATGACGGAGGCAAGATGAAAGCGACGCCAGCGACGATGATACCGAACCGGCGGGCTGGCTGATGGCGCCGGTCAAGGTCGATCCCGCCAAGGTCCGGGAATTCCCCGACGCGGCCAGTTTCCATGCCTGGCTCGGCCAGCACCACGCCACCGAAACCGAGGTGTGGATCAAGGTGCACAAGGTCGGCTCGGGGCTGAAGTCGATCACGCCGAAGGAGGCCATCGATGTCGTGCTGTGCTTCGGCTGGATCGACGCCGTGCGCAAGGGGCTGGACGAGAACAGTTTCCTGCAGCGCTACACGCCGCGCGGCAGGAAGAGCATCTGGAGCAAGATCAACATCGACAATGTCGCGCGGCTGGTCGAGGAGGGCCGCATGACCGCGCATGGGCTGAGCCAGGTTGAGGCCGCCAAGGCCGACGGGCGCTGGGCGCGCGCCTATGGCAGCGGCAAGGACATGAAAATCCCCGATGATCTGCAGGCGGCGATCGATGCCGAGCCGGCGGCGAAGGCGATGCTGGACAAACTCAGCGCGCAGAACCGCTTCTCGCTCGCCTTCCGTACCCACAACATGAAGACCGAGGCCGGACGCAAGAAGAAGATCGAGACCTTCGTGGCGATGCTGAAGCGCGGCGAGACGATTTATCCGCAGGGGAAGAAGTAGGCTCAGGAGCCGGAGTGCCGATCGATTGAGTGCGGATCGATGCTGTAGGGATGGACGGGGTAGCCGGGACCGATGGCATCGCGCACGCGGTGGGTCCATGCCAGGAATGCCCGATGGTCCGCGAGGGTGAAGCCGCAATCCCCGGCGCGGTGGCTGTAGGCATAGACGGCGATGTCGGCGATGGTGAGGTCGTTTCCGGTCAGGAACGGCGTCCCGGCAAGGCTGCGGTTCAGGGCGGCGAGAGTTCGCGCGCCGGCTTCGCGCTTGCCGGCAACCATGGCTTGGTTGCGCTCGAGCCGCCCGCTCAAGGTCCAGAAACGCAGCGAGCCGATGACGGGCTCGACATTGTATTGCTCGAAGAACAGCCACTGCATGATCTTGGCGCGTTGATACCGATCCGCCGGCAGCAAGGGCGTGCCTTCGGCGAGATAGGTGAGGATCGCGTTGGATTCGGCGATGGCGCTGCCGTCCTCGAGCTCGAGCGCGGGAACCGCGCCGGCCGGGTTGAGCGCCAGGAAGGCGTCGGTGTGGCTTTCGCCCTCGAAAATCGAGACGATGCGCGTGTTGTGAGGGATCTTCAGCAGCCCGAGCAGGACCCTGATTTTCCAGCCATTTTGCGATGGCAGATAATCGTGAAGCGTGAGCATGGCCGATCCTCGTGACGGATCGACGATCGCATGGCGCGATGCCGGCCGACACCCGATTCCTGCGGACGGCGTGGCTCTTGCCGTGGCGCCGCTTGTGCCGCGCGGCTTGTTCGCGCCTTCAGCACCGTCATGTGGACGACGCTGCGATCGCAGGCGCATCGCGCCGGCAACAGGATCGGCATTGCGCTCGCCGGTGATGACGCCGGGGCTGTTGCCATCGCGGCGCGGCTGGTGGGCGGTGCCGGCCTCGATCCGGTTGGGGCCGGGCCGCTGTCGCAGGCCCGCCGCTTCGATCCCGGCACTGTCGTCTTTGACAGCGGCATGAGCGGTCCGCAGGTTCGGGCCGCACTCGGCATTGCCTGATGGGGGTTCAACAGGTGAATCGCGAAATTGCGCTAACTGCCTGTTTTTGTTTGAATCGGCGCCGAGTTATCATGTCCCGCTTCCTGGCCGGCGCCAACATCGCGGGTGGACGAAGGGCGGCGTGACGGCTACCTTTTCGAACGCCGCGACGATCGCGCGGCGGAACTGGTTGCGGGAGTCCCTGCCGTTGAGAAGAGTTGCTTCGTGGGCGATGACGTTGTTCCTCGTCGCCGCCGTCGCGTGTGCCGCAACCGGCGCCACCGCGCAGACCGATCAGTCCTCGTCCCTGTCGGCCAAGGAGATAGCGGTCGGGATCAAGGCCGCGCCGCCCTTCGCCTTCAAGCTGCAGGACGGCACCTGGTCGGGGTTGAGCATCGATCTCTGGCAGAAAATAGCCGGGCGGCTCAACCTTCGCTTCCGCTATGTCGAAGTGCCAAGCGTGCAGGACCAGATCGATGGCGTCGTCAGCGGCAAGTTCGATGCGGCGATGGCAGCGATAACGGTCACCGCCGACCGCGAAAAGGTCGTCGACTTCACGCAGCCCTTTTTCTCGACCGGGCTCGGCATCGCAACGCCGCTCAACAGCCAGCCCTCCTGGCGGCCGGTGCTGCGCGCGCTGACCTCGTTCGGATTCCTGCAGGCGGTGCTCGGGCTGATCGTCATATCGGTGGTGGTCGGCGTGCTGATCTGGATGTTCGAACGCCGTCACAATGATGATTTCGGCGGTGGCGTCGCCAAGGGCCTGTTTTCCAGCATGTGGTGGTCGACCATCGCCGCGACACAGGCCAGCACCGGCGATTTCGGGCCGCGGACCGTGCCCGGACGCGTGCTCGCCGCGATCTGGATGATGGGCTCGATCATCGCAATCGCGGTGTTCACCGCCGGCGTCACATCGGTGCTGACGGTGACGCAGATGGAAGGCATGGTGCAGGGCGAAAGCGATCTCGCCAAGGTCAGGGTCGGCGCCGTGCAGAATTCGTCGACCGCGTCCTATCTGGATTCGACCCATACCCGTCATCAGGACTTCGCCACGGTCGAGCAAGGCCTCGACACGCTGCGCGCCGGCAAGATCGACGCGCTGGTCCACGACAAGCCGCTGCTAGGCTGGCTGGTCGGGCAGAACTACGCGACCAGCCTGCAGGTTCTCGACGCGAGCTTCGACCAGCAGCAATACGCCATCGCGCTGCCGCTCGGCAGCCCGCTGCGCAAACCGCTCGATGTCGCCCTGCTGCAGGCGATGGAGAGCGACTGGTGGAAGCAGGCCGTTTTCCAGTATCTGGGCGAGAAATAGCTCGGGCAAAGGGCAGGGCGCGAACCCTGGCACAAGAAAAAGCCGCCCCCGCTTCATGCGCGTGGCGGCCTTTTCCCGGGAGGAAGTCAGAGGGAAGTCAGGGCAGCTCAAGCAGCCTTGGCGTGCTTGTGGCCATGCTTCTTGTGGGTACGGATGTGGTGGTGCTTCCTGGCGACGTGCCGGTGGCCGTGCTTCTTGCCCGCGTGCCGGTGAGCGTGCTTGCGCGCATGCCTGTGGTGCTTCCTGTGGTGGCGGTGACGCTTGTGCGCGGCCGCCTTGACCGGCGTCTTCGCCGCGTCAGCCGCGGCAGGGGCCGCCGGAGCGGTCGCCGGGGCAGTCGTCGTTGCGGGGGCGGTGGTCGTTGCCGGAGCGGTCGTGGTGGTGGTCGTGTCCGCATTGGCGGTGCCGACGAGCGGCATTGCCAGACCGAGAGCGATGGCCAGGCTGAGCGCGGAGAGGAGGGGCTTGTTCATGATAGGCTTTCCTTCACATGTTGTAGGTTGCTGTCACTGGTCGAGGTCGACCGGCGTCACGCCCAAGAGCTTCAAGGCGTTGGCGTAGGTGCGGATGCCTTGCGCCTGCTTGCGCTCGGCACAGAACCGGCTCGCCTTGTCCTGGAGGGCCGTTGCCTCTGCGATCTCGCTCGCACCGGCGCCGGGTTTGGCCTTGGTCTGGATGGCTCCGTCGAGTTGAAGACCGAGCCGGCTGCAGTATTCGCTCCGGGTAACCGCCGCTTCCGCGCCCGACGATGCGACCGCGAGCATGGCGAGCGAAATGCCGGCGAGGGCAGCCATCCATCCGGTCGAACGTCGTTGCATTGTCGGGACCATCCCTTTGCGTTGATGTGGCGGTCTCTGTTCGGCCGCCGCGAGGATGGTTATCGCAGACGATGTTTTCCTCAGTTTTTCCCGGATATTGAATCTTGTTTCTGAAGTGTGTCTGGGGGCCGATCGATGCCGATCGCAGGGCGGCGCCGGGCAGGGCCGGCGCCGCCTCGGACAATGTCGGGGCTGGGCAAAGCGGTGGAGCGAGCAGGATCTCAGGCGGCGGCACTCGGTCGTGCCGAGATGGCGCCATGCCACAGCCGCAAGGCGTCCAATCCCTCGGGGATCGGCGTCTTCATCACTGCGGCGGCGAAATCGAGGGCGACCAGCGCGGTGATGTCGGCGGCCGAAAAATGATCGCCGGCAATGAAAGCCACGCGTTGCAGCCGCATGTCGAGGTCGGCATGGAAATGGGCGATGCGCGCCATGGCGCGGTCGACCAGCGCCGGGATCTGCTCATAGGCGTAGGGGCCGGACAGAGCCCGGCCTTTCAGCCCTTCGGCCTTGTTGCGAATGCCTTCCAGTGCCGGGGCAAGACCGTCCAGTTCGGCGCGCCGCTCCCACATGGCGACCAGGCCCTTGTCGATCGAGTTGGAGCCGAGCAGCGGCACGGCCGGGAATTCCTCCTCCAGGTAGCGAAAGATCGCGGGCACTTCGGCGATGGTGGTGCCGTCCGCGACAAGCGCCGGCACCTGCTGGCGCGGGTTGATGGCCGTGAACCAGTCCGAGAACTGCTCGCGCTTGCCGAGATCGACCGCCACCGACGGGATGGAAATGCCTTTCTCGGCGATGAAAATGCGCACCCTCCTGGCATTGGGCGAGCCGGTGGAATGATAGAGCTTGATGGCGTGCGACATGGTCTTTGCTTTCCGTGAATTGAGTTATGGGGCGGGTCAGGCCGCGCCCTTGCCGCCGTCGACGCCGAGCACCTGGCCGGTGATGAAGGAGGCCTTGCCCGAGGCGAGAAAGAGGATGGCGTTGGCGATCTCCTCCGGCCTGCCGCCGCGCTTCATCGGCACGCCGGCAAGCAATCCTGCCTTGTTTTGCGCATTGCCGGTGAAACGGTTGAGCATCTCGGTCTCGATCGGACCGGGAGCGACGGCGTTGACGCGCACGCCGGCCGCGGCGGCTTCCAGCGCGGCCGATCTGGTCAGCCCTTCCACGGCGTGCTTGCTCGCCGCATAGATGGATGCGTTGGCGCCGCCGCGATGGCCATATGTCGACGAGATATTGACGATGGCGCCATGACCCTGCGGGACCATCACGCGCAGTTCGTGCTTGAGGCCAAGCACCGTGCCCAGCACGTTGGTGTCGAAGGTGGCGGCAAGGCTTGCCGCCGTCTGCGAGGTCAGCGGGCCTGGCTGGCCCTCGGTGCCGGCATTGTTGACGGCGACGTCGAGGCGGCCGAAGCGAGCGACGGTCCGGTCGACGAGGGCCGCGACCTGATCGTCTTCGCGGACATCGGCCTTGATGAATTCGGCCTCGGCGCCAAGGCCGCGCAACTCCTCGACAAGGGCTGCACCGGCTTCCTTGCGGCGGCCGGAAACGACAAGCCGCGCACCGTCCCTGGCAAAGGCCAGCGCGGTGGCGCGGCCAATGCCGGTCAGCGCGCCAGTGATCAAGACAATCTTGGTATCCATCTTCGTTCTCCTTGAAAGGGCGTGCGACCTGCACCGCCAATGGATGCGAAGATGGGGGAGTGATGACTTGGCGACCAAGACTTTGTATGCTTCAGCCATACTTTCAAAGCATGGCTGAAGATCATGGAACTGCGCCATCTCCGCTACTTCATCGCCGTCGCGGAAGAGGGCAGCCTGACGCTCGCGGCCGAAAAGCGGCTGCACACCGCGCAGCCTTCACTGAGCCGGCAGATGCGCGACCTGGAACTGGAGGTCGGCACCAGGCTTCTTGTGCGCGGCGCGCGCGGCATCGAACTGACGGCGGCTGGCAGGACATTCCTCGACCATGCCAGGCTGGCGCTGATGCAGGTGGAGGCGGCAGGCATTGCCGCACGCCGCGCCGCGCAGCCGGCCAAGGCCGCCTTCGCGCTGGGCTTCCTGACCGGACAGGAAGTGACGTGGCTGCCCCAGGCGTTGCGCATCCTGGGCAGCGAACTGCCCAATCTCGACGTGACGGTGTCCAGCCAGTCTTCTCCGGAACTGGCAGGCGGGCTGCTGCGCGGCGCGATCGACGTTGCCTTCCTTCGCCGCGAGGACTGGGTGTCGGGCCTGGCGTTCAAGCTTTTGGCGCGCGAGCCGCTGGTGGCGATCCTGCCGGCGGGCCATCCGCTGGCAACGCTCGATGCCGTGCGCATCGAGGATCTGGCCGCCGAAACCTTCATCATGCCGACAAGGGCAGCACCGGCGCTGAAGATCGTCATCGACGATTATGCGCGGCGGGTCGGCGTCACGCTGCGGGCCGCCCATGAAGCCGGGAACCTGTCGATGGCGATCTCGCTGGTAAGTTCGACCGGTGGCGTCAGCCTGCTGCCGGTCTATGCGGAACATCTTTTGCCGCGCTCGGTGGTGAGCCGGCCGCTGGCCGGGCCGGTGCCGACCATCGACCTCGTGCTCGGCTATGCCAAGTCCAACACCTCGCCGCTGCTGAAGCTGTTCCTGGCGCGGCTGGACGGTCTGGCCGCCGGCACCGGCCTGACGTCCTGAGACGCCTGGCGCCGGACTCGGGACGGCCTTCGACGCGCCGGACAATTTGCGCGCTTCCACCGGAGCGGCCGATCGCGTAAAGGCCCGGGAAATTCCTTCAATTTCCAGGCGTCCCTCGGAACATCATGATCAGACTTGAAAGCATCAGCAAGCAGAACGGCCGTCAGCTTGTCTTCATCGAGGCATCCGCCGCCCTGCAGAAGGGCGAGAAGGTCGGCCTTGTCGGGCCGAACGGCGCCGGCAAGACGACCTTGTTTCGCATGATCACCGGCCAGGAGCAGCCCGACGAGGGGCAGGTGCAGGTCGATCGCGGCGTCACCATCGGCTATTTCAGCCAGGATGTCGGCGACATGTCGGGGCATAGCGCTGTCGCCGAAGTGATGAACGGCGCCGGGCCGGTGAGCGAGGTGGCGGCCGAAATGGCGGAACTCGAGGCCGCCATGGCCGATCCCGACCAGGCCGACCGCATGGACGAGATCATCGAGAAATATGGCGAGGCGCAGCATCGCTTCGAGGAACTCGACGGCTATGCGCTGGACGGCCGGGCGCGCGAGGTGCTCGATGGCCTGGGCTTTTCCCAGGAAATGATGGACGGCGACGTCGGCAAGCTCTCCGGCGGCTGGAAGATGCGCGTGGCGCTGGCGCGCATCCTGTTGATGCGGCCCGACGTCATGCTGCTCGACGAGCCGTCCAACCATCTGGACCTGGAAAGCCTGATCTGGCTGGAGCAGTTCCTGAAAGGCTATGACGGCGCGCTCTTGATGACCTCTCACGACCGCGAGTTCATGAACCGCATCGTCAACAAGATCGTCGAGATCGATGCCGGTTCGCTGACCGCCTATTCCGGCGATTACGAGTTCTACCAGCAGCAGCGGGCGATCGCCGACAAGCAGCAGCAGGCGCAGTTCGAGCGCCAGCAGGCGATGCTGGCCAAGGAGATCGCCTTCATCGAGCGCTTCAAGGCGCGTGCTTCGCATGCGGCGCAGGTGCAGAGCCGGGTGAAGAAGCTCGACAAGATCGACCGCGTCGAGCCGCCCAAGCGCCGCCAGATCGTGAATTTCGAGTTCCAGCCGGCGCCGCGCTGCGGCGAGGATGTCGTGACCTTGAAGAACGTCCACAAGGCCTATGGCAGCCGCACCATCTATGAAGGGCTCGACTTCCAGGTCCGCCGCCGCGAGCGCTGGTGCATCATGGGCGTCAACGGCGCCGGCAAGTCGACGCTGCTCAAGCTGGTGGCCGGCGCTTCCGACCCCGACACCGGGACGGTGGCGCGGGGGCCGAGCGTGAAGATGGGCTATTTCGCCCAGCACGCCATGGAGCTGCTTGAGGGCGAGCGCACCGTGTTCCAGACGCTGGAAGACAATTTCCCGCAGGCCGGCCAGGCGCCGCTTCGCGCGCTTGCCGGCTGCTTCGGCTTTTCCGGCGACGAGATCGAGAAGAAATGCCGGGTGCTGTCAGGCGGCGAGAAGGCGCGGCTGGTGATGGCGTTGATGCTGTTCGATCCGCCCAACCTGCTGGTGCTGGACGAGCCGACCAACCACCTCGATATCACCACCAAGCAGATGCTGATCGAGGCGCTCTCGCAATATGAGGGCACCATGCTGTTCGTCTCGCACGACCGGCATTTTCTGGCAGCGCTCTCCAACCGCGTGCTGGAGCTGACGCCCGAAGGCATCCACACCTATGGCGGCGGCTATACGGAATATGTCGAGAGGACCGGGCAGGAAGCACCGGGCTTGCGGAGCTGACAATAAGGGCGGCTGTCGAGCCGACGCCGCCCTTGGAACCAGCTTGCGTGTGAAAGGGGCGGAACGACCGCCCTTACCGCAGCGAGATGGCCATGCCGCTGAGATCGGCGTTGACCTGCAGCCCGACCTGCTTGCCGGTAAGTTCGAGCTGGGCGCCCTTGTCATTGGTCATGACGATCACCTGGGCACCTTTGCCGAGCGTGCCGCCGCCACCCGCCGCGCCATAGACCCCCGTCACATCGCGCGCGCGCCTGATGTGGCGCACAGTGCCGTGGAAATAGGTCTTGGAAACGCCGAAGGCGAGGCCGCCCGAGACGCCGCCGATCGAGATGGGATAGGTCTTGCCGTGGAAGGTGAACGTGCCTTCGCCGCCGGAGCCGCCGACGAAGAAGGCAGCCTTGTAGACAGCAAAGCGGATCGTGCCGCTGTCGGCATGCGCGGCGCTGGCGAGGCTGACTGCCGCCGTGGCGATGGCTGCAACCGCGATAGACCGAAATCCGGACGAAATCTTCATGATGAAAGCTCCTTAAGATCGCCGCTTGCCCGACCGGCCGGGCGCGTCAGCGCTGTGTCAAAGTTACAACTGAACAGTCTCGCCGGTCATTTGGTTCCAGCCACTTGGCCCGAATCTGGCCGCGGGAAGATCGACATGAAGCGAGGCCTGTGGCAAGCGCTGGGGCGGGACATCGCGGATACGTGATGTCGCGGCCGGAATGTCCGCGGAAAGCGGAACGGCAAACAGCAGAGGCTTCGGGGATGAGACTTGCGATACGCATTGCAATGTCCGCATTGGCCGCGACGATGGCTGGATGCGCGACCTCTCCCGTAGACTATGGCGCGTCGCTTTCGCCGCAAGACCCGAAATGGGCGTCGCCGGGATGCCAGCAGGCCCGCACGGCGGCCGCCGACTATGCGGTTCGCGAAAAACAGCACCCGGGCTGGGAATTCGCGGCGCTTGGCCCGTACGGCCTGGGCATCATCGCGGCAACCAAGGAGGCCGAGCACAAGCAGCGAAAGCTGTTCGCCCGCAACGTGCACCTGCAATGCTCGAGCCTGCCCTTGCCGAAGGAATTGCAGGGCGATCTGAGCCCGGCGGCCGCACCGGCGAAATATCCGTAGCCATGTCCTGCCTGGGCAGGCCGGCGGCTGTTGCCAGCGTCGGGTCCACCCGTTGCGGACATCCGGTCAACCTGCCAGCATATCATCATGGAACAACTTGCCGCGCCCTGGCCTTTGCTGCAAATCGCGATCGAGGCGAAGTCGAGAGCCGATGAGGAGAAGCTGCGTATCGCCTTGTCGAGGCTGGCGGACGAGGATCCTTGGCTCCACATCAAGTGGGATGAGGAATCCGGTCAGACGATCATCGCCTTCATGGACGAGCCTGCACTCGACAGCATCATTGAGCGTCTGCGCCGCGAGTTCATGATCAACGTGAATGTCGGCGCTCCGCAGGTGGCCTATCGCGAGACGATCACCCGGGCTCATCAACAGGACTACACCCACAAGAGGCATTTCGGCGGCACCGGCCAGTTCGCCCGCGTCAAGATTATGTTCGAGCCGAACGCGTACAATCCGGACTTCGTGTTTGCGTCCAGGACCGCTGGAAGTGCAATCCCGGACGAATATGTGACGGAGGTCGAAAATGGGCTGCGCGGCGCCCTGTCGGCGGGGCCGTTCGCGGGCTTTCCGATGATCGGCGTCAAGGCGACGCTGGTGGACGGCGCCTTGCACGAGACCGACTCCTCAGCCCTGGCTTTCGAGGTTGCTGGCCGTGCCTGCTTTCGCGAAGCAGCGCCGCGCCTTGGCGTGCAACTGCTCGAGCCGATCATGAAGGTCGAGGCGATGACGCCGGCGGACTATGTCGGCAGCATCGTCGGTGAGTTGAAGAGCCGCCGTGGCCGTATCGGGGACCAGGAAACCCGCGATGTCGCGGTCGTCATTCATGCCACGGTGCCGCTCGCAACCATGTTCAAACTGGAGGACACACTGAGGTCGCGTTCGAACGGGCAGGCGCGCTTGAGCGTCAGCTATGCCGGATACGAACTCGTGCCGACGCCTGACGACCGCGACCCGCCGCCCGCAGCGGCCATGTTCGCCTGACCTCCGCTCGCCGCCGCTGTGGTCGCACCATAGCAAGCGAAATTGTGTCAGCTGGCTGATGGGGCGTTGACCGCAAATTGCGCGGCGAAGGCCCTGGCATAAGCAGGGCGAGCTTCGCCGCGTGCGACATAGGCAGCCAGGTTCCGATATTCGTCCAGAATGCCGGACATGCGCAGTCGCAGCAGCACCGATACCATCAACAGATCGCCGGCGCTGAATGCACCATCGAGCCATTCGGCGGCGCCCAGATAGGCCGAGAGCCTGTCCAGCACTGCCCGAATCCGGTCTTTCACCAATGGCAGGCGCTCCTCGGCCCAGGGCCTGTCGGCTTCGAAGATCCTTGCCGTCGTCAAGTCGAGGATGGGCGGCTCGACGGTGTTGAGTGCGGCAAACATCCAGGTGATGGCACGGGCGCGGGCATTTCGATCCCCGGGGAGCAGGCCCGCATGCTGCTCGGCAAGATGAAAGACGATCGAGCCGGTCTCGAAGAGGCACAGAGATCCTTCCTCATAGGTGGGGATCTGGCCGAAGGGATGGAGGGCCAGATGGCCAGGCGCCTTCATTCCGGCGAAGGAGACGAGACGAACCTCATAGGGCTGCCCCACCTCTTCGAGCGCCCAGCGAACGCGCGTATCGCGCGCCAGTCCCTTGCCGCCATCGGGCGATCGTTCAAAGGCTGTGATGGTTGGGATCATTGGGAGGCTCCGGTGTTTGGTTCGGTGTCCGGTTCTTGGCGGCACCCAGAGGACGAACGGCCGACGTCATTGCCGACACGCCATCTTGTTTTTCGGCCATTGGATTTCGCGGCCCGAACCGGAGGAGGGCGTCCTCGGTCCTAGCGCAGCAGGCCTTCCGCCTCGAATGTGTCCCAACCTTCCAGCCGTGGAGCATCATCCTTTCCCGAATTCTTGGCACTGCGCGCCTTGCGCTGCCGTTTTCCAGCTCGCGTCAGAGCGGCCTTGCCGGCGCCGCGCCGTCTGTTTTCAGACGCTTCCCGCGCATCTTCCTCCCGCCAGGCGCTCGCCAGGTCACGATCGAGAATGTCCTCGATATGGCGGGGATCGAAAACATGGAAGGTCACCGCCTTGGATCGCCCGCGCATCTTGACGGTGCGGGTGCCGATGCTCTTCAGGCGACCGTCCTTCAGCCATTTATGGCGCTCGCGGGCGGAGATGGTGAGAATGTCCTCTGCCTCGCGCGGCAGCACGGCCAGCGTCTCGATGCCCTCCAGCGTCCTGGAGATGGTTTCAGAGGCGGCCTGGAACGCATCCGCGTCGGTTTTCAACATGCGCAATACGATGCGGCCGGTATCGGCCTTGGCGAACGTCCTCACTGCCCACGGCAGGCGGGCTCGAACTTCGCGTTCGATCCCCTTCAGGCGCAAGGAGGAGCCAAGCGTCGCCGATGGCGGCAGCGGCCATTCGGCGACCACTGACGCCTTGGCGGTGCTCGCGCCTTGCTCGGATGTGCGATCAGGCGCGGCGGTAATCGCCGCGACGATGCCGCTCAGGACCTTCCGCAGGGAGTCGCGCTTCTTGGCTGCCATGCTTCATGTTCGCTCATCAGGGGCCTTCGTGGAACGACAGTTCCCACAGCAGACAACCGAAACCATGCTCAAACGGTTCCTCTATCACATATGGGCAGCTAGTCGCCTTCGCCAAACCATCGTGACGCGGCCTGGGCGGCGTGCTCGAGGTCAGGCCCATCATCGGCAGCCCAGGCGACGAAGCCATCGGGGCGCACGAGCAGGGCGCTCAGGCCCAGCCGCTCCCTGGCATCCTCCGCGACATAGGTGATCCGCCCGTTCCAGCGGCTTGCAAGCGCTTGCAGGGCAGGGTGGGCATCGAAGTCCAGCAGCAGGCCTTGCCCGCTCCTCAGGCGCTCGCCGAGCCTCGTCCCGTCGGCCAGTTCGAAGTCGGGCGCGCCGCGGCCCACCAGCCTGTGGCTGCCGCCGAGATCGTAGCGCAGGGAAACGCCCCAGACGCGCTCGGCGAAGTAGGTCGCGCCGTCGCGCGTGGCGATGAGATCGCGGATGATGGCTTCGAGCGCGCGCGAACTGGGGCTTGGCCGCATCAGCGCGACCTGGGCGCGCGACCAGTCGAGAATTTGCGCGCCGACCGGATGCCGTTCATCGAAATAGCTGTCGAGCAGACCGGCCGGCGCGTCGCCGCGGATGGTGGCGGCGAGCTTCCAGCCGAGGTTCATCGCATCGCCGAGCCCGAGATTGAGCCCCTGGCCACCCAAAGGCGAATGGATGTGCGCGGCATCGCCGGCAAGCAGCACCCGGCCGTTGCGGTAGGTCGTCGCCTGGTAAGCGCGATCGGTCCAGGTCGTGGCGAGGTGCAGATCCGCGACCGTGACGCCCGTGCCGGACACGCGGCGCAACACGGCCTGCACATGCTCCAGCGTGATCGGCTCTGTCCGATGGAAAGCGGCGCCGTCGAACTCGACCATCGCGATCGTGCCGGGCCGTGCGTAAGTGTACATGCCCGTCGCCGTGTAGTGGCGGCCGAGGCTCAGCGTGTCCGGATCGGCCAGCTCGACTTCGACGGAATAGCCGGTGAACTCGGCATCGGTGCCGGTGAAGGCAAAGCCGCCAAGCTTGCGGACCGTGCTGCGGCCGCCATCGCAACCGACGAGCCAGCGGGCGCGAAAAATCTCGCTTCCGGCGCTAATGGTCACGTCCTCGTCCGACTGGCTGAAGCCGTCGACGCCGAGGCCGCGCCTGATCTCGGCGCCCATGGCGCCCGCGCGGGCGGCAAGCACGGTTTCGAGATGCTCCATCTCGACCGCCATGCTGGTGCCGGCCGGGCCGGGCAGGCGATAGGGCCATTGCGAGCTGTCGATGGCATCGAGATAGAACTGGATGCCGGCGAAATGGCCGCCCGGGCGGCGCGGCTGCTGCATCCAATGCGCGGCGGCCGCTTTGCCGCCGGCGGGGCCATCCTTCGCGGGCGACGCAACGTCGTCCAGCAGGCCGCGCCGGTGGAAGGCCTCGATGGTGGGTGCCGACAGGCCGCGCATGCCGAAGGGAAGCCGCTTCAGCGGCGAGTACGGGTCTTCGGCCTGCTCCAGCACCAGTACGGAGAGGCCCGCCAGGCGCAGCTCGCAGGCGAGAAACAGGCCGACCGGACCGGCGCCGGCAATCAAGACATCATATGGCACGACATCATGGGGAATCGGGTTGTGCATGAAACTACTCCTTGGTCGATGTGTTCGACCGGAGCGTTCCTCGAGTTTGAGAGTCACACGGACGAACGATTGGACGCTCAAACAGCGTCCGATGTTCGTCGTGGGGATCTCGTGCACGAAGCCAAAGACCAGAGCTCTCGTTACCGAGAGGAGTTGGGCTTACCAAACCAACCCTGCCTTTTCCGACAGCGGCTATATAAGGGTAGAGCGATTGATCCGCAACGGGGGTGACCGCCATGGTGTTCTGGATAGCGAGCGTGGCCGGACTGGCGATCGCCTATCTCTTCGGTTCGATCCCCACGGGCTATCTGGCGGGGAGACTGCTGGGCGGCATCGACATCCGGGAGCATGGCTCCAGATCCACCGGCGCCACCAACGTGTTGCGGACGCTGGGCAAAGGGCCTGCCTTGGCGGTGCTGCTGGTCGACGTGCTGAAGGGCGTGGCGGCGATCGTGTTTGCCCGCTGGTTTTATGCGCTGCCATTCCTTACGCACCCGACAGGGCTCGATGCGCAAAGTCTCGTGCCCTGGGCCGTCTGCCTCGCCGGACTTGCCGTGCTGCTTGGGCATGGCCGTTCGATCTGGCTGAATTTCACCGGCGGCAAATCCGCGGCGACGGGGCTCGGCGTGCTTCTGGCGCTGTCATGGCCGATCGGCATGGGTGCCGCGGCGGTTTTCTGTGTGGTGCTGGCTCTTTCCCGAATTGTCTCCCTGAGCTCAATGCTGGCGGCGTTGACCGCGATCGCTCTGGCCTGCGCCCTGGAGCAGCCCTTGCCCTCCCGGCTGCTGGTGATCGCCGGCGGGCTCTACGTGGTCGCGCGCCATCGCGCCAACATCCGGCGGCTCTTGGCCGGAACGGAGCCGCGCCTGGGGCAGAGCGGCCCGCATCACGAAATGCGCTGACCATCCTCGTCGAGCAGAACGCAGCCCTCGGGATCGAATCCGAGGTCGATGGCCTCGCCTTCGCGAAGGACCCGGCCACTGATCGTTGCGTTGGCCCGGACGCTGGTCTTGCCGCCGATATCGATCTCGTAGATGGCGCTGCCGCCCAGGTATGACGCCGAGACGACGCGGCCGGACAGATGGTTGGCGCCCGCCGCCGCGCCGACCGTCAGTTTCTGCGGCCGCACCACCACGGTGACCTTGCTGCCGTCGGCAAGCTGCCTTGGACAGGCCACGTTGACCGTCTGGCCGCTGGCAAGCACCACAGCCGTTGCCTTGCCGGATCCGCTCACCGTGCCGGGCAGCATGTTGGCCTTGCCGAGGAAGTCGGCGACGAAGGCGGTGGCGGGCCGCTCGTAGACTTCCTCGGGCGTGCCGATCTGCTCGGCCGATCCCGCGTTCATCACCACGATGCGGTCCGACATGGAGAGCGCTTCTTCCTGGTCGTGGGTGACGAAGATGGCGGTGATGCCGGTTTCCTTCTGGATCTTCTTGATCTCGACACGCATCTCCTCGCGCATATTGGCATCCAGGGCCGATAGCGGCTCGTCGAGCAAAAGCACCTGCGGCTCGAAGACGATGGCGCGGGCGAGCGCGATGCGCTGCTGCTGGCCGCCCGACAATTGCGAGGGCAGTTTCTTCTCGCTGCCCGGCAGCCGCACCATCTCGAGCGCCTTGCCGACCCTGCGCACGATTTCGGGCTTCGGCACGTTGCGGTATTTCAGGCCGAAGGCGACGTTGTCGAACACGGTCTTGTGCGGGAACAGCGCGTAGCTCTGGAAGACAAGGCCGATATTGCGCTTGTAGATCGGCACGTCGTCGACCCGGCGCCCATCGATCATGATCTGGCCGCCCGAAATGTCGACCAGGCCGGCGATCGAGCGCAGGATCGTGGTCTTGCCGCAGCCCGAAGGTCCGAGCAGCGTGACGAAGGAGCCCTTGCGGATCGACAGCGAGAAATCGCGCACGGCGACGAACTTGCCATAAGCGATGTCGATGTTGCGGAACTCGACCGCCGGCTGGCTCGCCTCGGCGCTGTCCGATGCGGCCTTGCCCGCGCCGGACAGCGTCGCCCCGGCCGCTTCCGGCCGGGGCAATTCTGAGAGGTCGTTTCTGTCAGGCACCTTTCGAGATCCTGTTCCACTGCTTGGTCCAGGCGTCCTCATTGGTCGCCCAGTAGACCGGGTCGGCGAAGGTCAGCGACTTCATCGTGCCGGTCTTGTCGAAGGCCGGCAACTTCTCGATCTTCTCGGTGAGCTTGACCTTGGTCGGGTCGAGCGATGGCGGATAGCTCTGGCCCTCGGCCACCGCGATGGAGGTCGCCGGGTCGAGCATGAAGTTGATCAGCTCCTCGCACTCGGCCATCGGCGAGCCCTTCAGGATCAGCATGTCCTCCATCCAGGCGTAGGAGCCGGCCGGATCGAGATAGCCGATCGGATGGCCCTGGTCCTGCAAGGCGGCGACGCGGCCCGACCAGGCGTCGGTCACCACGATCTCGCCCTTGGAAAGCAGGTCCATCAGCTCGGCGCCGGAGCTCCAGAACTTCTTGGCGAGGTCGCGCGTCTCGCGCACCTTGGCCCAGATCGTGTCCATGTCCTTGATGTTGTTGGGGTCCTGCCCGGTGGCGAGCGCGGCGTACCAGACGCGCGTGGTCATGTCGTCATAGCCGCCGACCTTGCCGGCATATTTCTTGTCGAGCAAAAGGGCGGCGCCCTTTTCCTTGGCTTCCTCGGGCGAGATCACCTTGGTGTTGTAGGCGATGCCTGTCGTGCCGTAATCGTAAGGCACGGCCGAGAGTTTCGGCGTCAGCTTGCGGAACGGGTCGATCATCGGCTGCAGCACATTCGCCATGTTGGGAATGTTGGCCTCGTTGATCTCCGAGGTCAGGCCGCCATTGACGTATTTGATGTAGTAGTTGACGCCGGAGGAATGGATGACCTGGTAGTCGCCGGGCTTCGAGGTCTTGATCTTGGTGATGATCTCGTCCTCGTCGCCGAACGTGCCCTGGACGACCTTGATCTTGGTTTTGGTCGTGTAGGGCTGGAAGGCGTATTTGTCGATCGCGTCCTGCACCGTGCCGCCCCAGCCGTCGAAGCGAACCTCCTGGACCGCGGCGAGCGCCTGCCGCATCCAGGGCATGTCGAGACCCGCCGCGGCAGCCGCGGCGGCTGTCAGCGTCAGGAAAGTGCGGCGGCTGAGATCACCGTTGCGATATCTATCATGCAGCCGTTCAAGCCGCTTGCCGTTGGACAGTTTCATCGTGCTTCCTCCTTTGGTTCGCCACGTCTTTTCAATCTGGTCAGGCTTTGCAGGATCAGGCCGCCGAGCAGCGGGATGCCTACGGTCACCAGGATCATCACGGTGCCGAGCGCGTTGATCTCGGGGCTGATCGAGATCTTGAGCATCGAAAGGATCTGGGTGGGCATGGTCTCGACGCCAGCCGGGCGCCAGAACAGGCTGGCCGACGTGTTGTCGAACGAGATGGTGAAGGCGAGCAGCGCGCCGCCGACGACGGCGGGGATGAGCAGCGGCAGCGTGATCTCGCGGAAGGACGAGAAGCGCGAGGCGCCCAGCGAGAGCGCCGCCTCCTCGTAGACGCGGCGGATGCCGACCATGCGCGCCTGCGCGATCAGCACCACATAGGGCACGGCAAGCAGGATATGGCCGAGCACCAGCAGCAGCATGGTCCTTGGCTGGTCGATCGCCTTGATCAGCACCAGAAGGCCGACGCCGAGGATGGTCTCCGGCACCAGCGCCGGCAGGATCACCAGCGTGCTCAGCGCCTGCTTGCCGGGGAATTCGAAGCGCACCAGCGCAAACGCTGTCACCACGCCTATCGCCGTGGTGACGGCGGCGGTGACGAGCGCGATCCACAGCGAGGTGCGGAAGGCGGCCAGCACCTGCTCGTTGGTCATCAGCTTGGCGTACCATTGCAGGGAAAAGCCGGTCATCGGGAAGCCGCCGAACATCGAGGCGTTGAACGACAGGATGACGGTCGCCACGATCGGCGCGAACATGAAGATGTAGACGCAGAGCGTGACGAAGCCGGTCAGCCGCCAGGCCCATCTGCCTTCTTCCTTGCGCCGCGCCTTCATCCGCCCAATCCCGTCATCCGCCCAATCCTTTGACGATCTGCGACATGCCCATGTAGCGGGTGTAGATGGCGGCGAAGAAGCCAAGCACGAGGAACAGCACGATCGAAAGCGTGGCGCCCATCGGCCAGTTCAGCTCGCCCATGATGGTGTCGTAGATCAGATTGCCGAACAGCGCGTCGCGCCCCGAACCCAGAAGCTGCGGCGTCACATAGCTGCCGGCGGCCAGCACGAAGCAGAGCAGCAGGCCCGCCGCGAGGCCCGGCAGGGACAGCGGCAGCGTGACCTCGCGGAACGCCTGCGCGCTGGTGCAGCCCATGGAGCGGGCGGCCGAGATCAGCGTGCGGTCTATGCCCTCGAGGCTGACATAGACGTTGAGGATCATGTAGGGCAGCAGGAAGTGCAGGAGCCCCAGGATCACCGCGCCCTCATTGTAGAGCATTGGCAGCGGATCGCTGATGATCCCCATCCTCAGCAGCGCGACGTTGATGACCCCCTGTTCGCCCAGGATGTTGATCCAGGAGAAGGTGCGGATGGTGAAGGAGATCCAGAACGGCACGATGAGCAAAAGCAGGAGCAGCCATTTGTGCTTGAAGCTGGTGGCCCAGATGAAATAGGCCGGAAAATAGCCGAGCACGCCGCAGAGCAGCGCCGTCATCGCGCCGACGCGCAGCGTCTTCAGGAGGAAGCCGTGATAGTAGCTGTCGGTGAGGAATTCGTGCCAGTTGGCGGTCGTCAGCGCGCTCGTCTCCACACCGGCGGTGACGAAGGTGAAAAAGGTGTAGGCGCCCATCACGGCGATCGGCAGCACCAGGAAGAAGATCAGCAGCAAGAGCACCGGCGCGACCAACATCCAGGCCAGCCGCGGATCATACAATGTCCATCGTCGTTTCATGACCACCCGGTGCGCTTTCTTTGAAGCGCCTGTTTTGTTCCCGGTACCAAGATTGGGTGATTAAAGGCCCGATGTCTACAGTGGGCGATTGAGCCAGTGGATATCAGCACGCCGCCGGCTGCGATCGACGGCGAAACTTGACCGGCGGACGGCATGGCGACAGGGGGCCATGGCCGTTCGACCTGGTTGAACTTTACCCTACGGCAATCGCCTTCTATGCCGGCAACCCTGCTGTTCGCATGGCGTCGCTGACGTCGTCGATGATGTCAGGCGCAAGTCCGACGGCGGCGGACCAACGGCCGATGGTGAAGCGGGGATCAAGCGATAACAGCCGTGCGGCCGAAGCCTTGGCCTCCTCGATCCGGCCGAGCCGGGCAAGGGGAGCGGCCAGCCATCCGTGCAGGATGCTGAAGCCGGGGTTCATCTCCACCGCCCGTCGGCCGGCCGCGATCGCCTGCTCATGCCGGCCGTTGAGAAAATTGCCGAAGCCGATCATGCCTTGCGGCACGCAGTTCATGGCGTCCAGCGGGTTCAGCCGCAACGCCTGCTCGCCCCAGTCGATGGCCCGTGTCGCATCGCCGCCATAGGCGACCGGCACGCAGCCAAAGGCGTAGACGAAGGCACATGAGGCGCTGAGCGCGAGCGCCTGCGAAAACGCCTGGTCGGCGAGCCTGCGGTCATGCTCGACCAGCCCGATGGTGAAGCCGGCCAGAGCCAGCGCCATGGCGTCCCCCGAGCCGTGCTCGATCGCCGCATGGGCATGGCGGGACGCCTTCTGGCTATGCTCCGCCTCCATGCCGCCACGGATAAAAAGGGTTTGGTGCGCCCATGCGGCAAAGCCATGGACGAGCGCATAGGTCGGCTCGATGGCCAGCGCCTGGTCGAGCAGCGGCAGGCCCTTGGCGGCGCCCTGCGGCATGAAGGTATAGACGTCGGGCAACGCGCGCAGAAAAAGATCGTAGGCGTCGAGACTGTCGGGGCGCTGGCGTTTGACGCGTTCGATCTCGGCCCTGCGCAAATTGGGCTCCATGGCCGCGACGACGCTGATGGTGATCTCGTCCTGCAGTGCGAAGACGTCGGTCAGTTCGCGGTCGTAGCGTTCGGCCCACAGATGGCCGCCATCCTCGGCATCGATCAACTGGCCGGTGATGCGCACGCGGCTGCCGACCTTGCGCACGCTGCCTTCCAGCACATAGCGCACGCCGAGTTCGCGCCCGACCTGCTTCACATCGACCGCGCGGCCCTTGTAGGTGAACGAAGAATTCCGCGCGATCACGAACAGCCAGCGGATGCGCGACAGGCCGGCGATGATGTCCTCGACCATGCCGTCGGCAAAATAGTCCTGATCGGCGTCGCCGCTCAGGTTGACGAAGGGCAGCACGGCGATGGAGGGGCGGGCGGGAATGCCAAGGCCGGGCTTCGCCTGCTCGACCGGGGCGATCGCCTCTGCGCCTGCCTCCTCGCGCACGATGCCGACGAACCGAAAGCCCCTGCGCAGGATGGTGCGGACGAGGCGCTGCTGCTCGCCATTGTCCTGAAGGGCGCTGCGGGCGGCGTTGACGCGGCTGGCCAGCGTGGCGTCGGAGACGATGCGCCCCTGCCAGACAGCGTCGACCAGGTCGTCCTTGCTCACCACCCGCTCGCGATTGCGGATCAGGTATTGCAAGAGGTCGAACACTTGCGGCTCGACGGGGACCAGATCATTGCCACGGCGCAGTTCGCGCCGCTCGCCGTCCAGAGCGAAATCCTCGAAGAGATACGGCAAATTGCTGGCTCCGGATGGGGCGGAAATCGCGAGTCTGGACACTGTAGCCATGTCGCGGCCGCAAAATCAAAGCCATCTCAAGGGAAAATCAAGAGGTCCTGAAGGTCGTCTCAAAGCGAGCGCGGCGACCGCGTCGCATAGTCCTCCTGCAACCAACGCAAACAACACTTTGAAAAGGAGAACTCAAATGTCGAACAATGCAGCAAATTCCGTCGTCCTCGTTCATGGCGGCTTCGTCGATGGCTCCGGCTGGGAAGGCGTCTACCACCAGCTCAAGAAGGACGGCTACGACGTCACCATCGTCCAGAACCCGACCACCTCGCTTGCCGACGATGTCGAGGTGACCAAGCGCGCCATCGCTGCCGCCCCGGGCAATGTCATCCTGGTCGGCCACTCCTATGGCGGCGTGGTGGTGTCGGAAGCCGGCACCGATCCCAAGGTGGCTGGTGTCGTCTACATCGCGGCCTTCGCGGCGGATGCCGGCGAGTCGGTCTCGACCCTGATCGCCAACCCGCCTCCCGGCGCTTCGGTGCCGCCGATCCTGCCCCCCGTCGATGGCTTCCTGATGCTCGACAAGGCCAAGTTCGCCGCTGCCTTCGCCGCCGATGTGCGCCCCTCGCTCGCCTCCTTCATGGCGGACTCGCAGGTGCCGTGGGGTATCCCGGCGCTCGAAGGCAAGGTCACCAAGCCGGCCTGGAGAGTGAAGCCGAGCTGGTATCTCGTCGCCACCGACGACCACATGATCCCGCCGCCGGCACAGCGCCAGATGGCGACCCGGGCCGGAGCGACGACGGTGGAAGTGCCCGGCAGCCACGCGGTCTATGTCTCCGATCCGGCGGCTGTCGCCAGCCTCATCAAGCAAGCGGCCGCCAGCGTCGGCAAGAACTGAGCCCGCAAAATCCCTGAAGCAAGGCCCGGGCGTCTGGCGCCCGGGCCTTTTTGTCCATCCCGTGTCCGGCCGACTGTGGGCCTGATATCCGCCTCTTCCCGGGTCGTCGATCTCATCTCCGACATCTAGCGGCCGCTCCTGGGGATCGCGGGGCTTGACGCCTGTGCCAAACAATACGCATCGGTGATAACAGGCTTCAGCACGGGCGAGGGGACGGTTCCGGACACACAATGGCAAGGCGGTTTGCGTTTCTGTTGGTGCGCGACTTCACGCTGTCGCCGCTGTCGCTGTTCATCGACACGCTGCGGCTCGCGGGCGACGAGGGCGACCGCAGCCGCAGGATCGAGTTCGATTGGGAGATCGTCGGCGAACGCGGCCTGCCGATCCGGGCGAGTTGCGGCGTGGAACTGCTGCCGACCAAGGGGATCGGCAATCCGGAGGATTTCGACAATGTCGTGGTGGTCGGCGGCCTGCTCGACACCAACCGCAGCCTCAGCTCGGACAAGGAAACGTTCCTGCTGCGCGCCGCCGAGAAGGGGGTGCCGCTGACGGCGCTCTGCACGGGAAGCTTCGTGCTGGCGCGCTACGGCCTGCTCGATGGCTACGCCGCGGCCGTCAGCTGGTTCCACATCAAGGACTTTCGCAGCCAATTCCCTGACGTCAACGCCCATGCCGACAGTCTGTTTTCCGTCGACCGTGGGCGTTCGACATGCGCCGGCGGCACGGGCGCCGCCGACCTTGCCGGCCATTTCGTGTCCCAGTTCATCGGCCAGAAGGCGGCGGAGAAGGCCGCCAAGATCCTGGTGCTCGACCGGATCAGAAGCAGCCGGGACGTGCAGCCCGTTGGCGACCTGTTTCCAGCGGCATCGAGCCGCGCGGTGAAGCGCGCTCTCCTCCTGATGGAGAGCAACCTTCAGGAGACGCTCTCGGTGGCTGAGATCGCAAGCCGCCTGAACTGCTCGCGGCGCCAGCTCGAGCGGCTTTTCCAGGCCGAGCTCGGTATTGGTCCGATGGCGGCCTACCTGGCGCTCAGGGTGCATCATGCCAAGTCGCTGCTCGAAGGCAGCGACCTGCAGATCGGCGACATCGCCTATCGCTGCGGCTTCACCAATGCCGGCCATTTCAGCCGGGTGTTCCGCCAGCAGACCGGCATCACGCCGACCCATCTCAGGCATCCCAACCGGATGCCGGCCATTGCCGCGGGGCAATGAGGCCCGGCCGCTAAGCGGCGCTGAGACTTTGTTTGGCGCAATTCCTGTAAGAAAAGCGCTGCGCGCTTTTCCCGGGGAAAACCGTCCACACTTTTCCTGGAATTGCTCAGCCCTTCGAGATGCCGCGCGCGAGCAGCCTTGCGAGCCGTTCCGAGAACGCCCTGGCGTCGGCCGGCTTGTCGCCGTCGAGCACGCGCGCCTCGTCGTAGAGGAGGTGGGCGGCATCGTCCTTGAAGGCCTGCTCGTCCTCGCCGAGGCCGGCGAGCGCCAGCACGCGCTCATGCTTCGGGTTGATTTCGAGGATGGGCTTGGCCGCCTTGTCGAGGCGGCCGGCGGCGTTCATCAGCCGCTCGAACTGACGGTCGGGGCCGTGTTCGGGGGCGACAAGGCAGACCGCGCTTTCGGTCAGGCGATCCGATGCCTTCACGTCCGAGACGGCATCGCCAAGGGCGGACTTGACGAAGGCCAGGAAGCCGTCGACCTCCGGCGTCGCCGCTGTCTCGGGCTTCTTGGCGTCGTCGAGCAGCGGGATGTCGGACAGCTCGGCCACGCCCTGCGTGACCGACTTGAACGGCTTGCCGTCGAATTCGGGCGCCATCGTCACCCAGAAACTGTCGACCGGATCGGTGAGCAGCAGCACTTCGATGCCGCGCGCCTTGAACCCTTCGAGCTGCGGCGAGGCTTCGAGCCGGGCGCGGTCGTCGCCGGCCATGAAGAAGATCGCCTTCTGGCCTTCCTTCATGGCGGCGACATAGTCGGCAAGGCCGCGCCAGCCGTCGCCAGAGGCGGTCGAGCGGAAGCGGGCGAGCTTCAGCAATTGCTCGCGCCGCTCATAGTCCTCGTAGAGCCCTTCCTTGAGGACGACGCCGAAATTGTCCCAGATCTTCGCATAGGCGTCGGCCTCGTTTTCGGCCAGCTTGGCAAGGTCGCCGAGCACGCGGTTGGTCAGGCCCTTGCGGATGGAGGCGAGCAGCGGGCTTTCCTGGATCATCTCGCGCGAGACGTTGAGCGGCAGGTCGGCGGAATCGACCAGCCCGCGCACGAAGCGCAGGTAGCGCGGCAGAAGGTCGGCATCGTCGGTGATGAAGACGCGGCGCACATAGAGCTTCATGCGGCCCTTGCGATCCTGGTCGAACAGATCGAACGGACGTGATCCCGGCACGAAGGCGAGCACTGAATATTCCTGCCGGCCCTCGGCGCGGAAATGGATGGTGGCGGCCGGCTCGTCATACTGGCCGGCGACGCCGCGGTAGAAATCAGTGTATTCCTTCGGCGTGATCTCGCTCTTCGGCCTGACCCAGAGTGCCGTGCCGTCGGCGATGTCGCGCGCCTCGGCGCCGGGTTTTTCGATGAGCGTGATCGGCACCGGCACATGGCCCGACTGCGACTTGGCCAGCTGCTCGAGCTGGTAGGATCCGGTATAGGAGACGGCATCGTCCATCAGATGCAGCACGACGCGGGTGCCGCGCTTCGGCGCGGCTTCGAGCGGGGCGGGCGCGATCTCATAGGACCCCTTGCCGTCGGACGACCAGCGCCAGGCTTCCTCGCTTCCCGCCTGGCGGCTGATGACATCGACCCGGTCGGCCACCATGAAGGCGGAATAGAAGCCGACACCGAACTGGCCTATGAGTTGCGTGTCCTCGGTGCCGGAGCCGACGCGCTCGATGAAGGCGCGGGTGCCCGAGCGGGCGATCGTGCCCAGCGCCTCGGCCATGTCGTCGCGGCTCATGCCGATGCCGTTATCCTCGACGGTGATCTGCTTGTTGTCCGCGTCAGCCGAGATCGAGATGCGCGGCTTGGGATCGTCGGCCAGAAGTTCCGGGCGGCTGACGGCCTCGAAGCGCAGCTTCTCGCAGGCGTCAGCCGCGTTGGAAATCAGCTCGCGCAGGAAGACATCCTTATCGGAATAGACCGAATGCACCATCATGTGCAGCAGCCGCGAGACATCCGCCTCGAACGCCCTGGTTTCCGTCGCTTTCGTATCCGTCGTCATTCAGATTTTCCCACGCTGTTCATCCGCCCGCCGCGCCGGGGCGCGTGCGGGACTTCCTTTCAACCATTTTTAGCGGTGCTGGCAACTGAGTTCAGCAAGGCCAGCGCGCCGACGATATGGTGGTGGGGTGCGGGGGCAACAAGAGGGCGCCGGCGGCGAAGCTGCCAATCCCCCCACAGGTGGGGAGATTGGCAGCTTCGCCGTCGCGCCTGGCTTGCGGCCCTACTTCCCCGCCATGTGATCGGCAAGCGCCTGCGCCTGGGCAAGCAGCGCGGGATAGGCCGGGGTGTCAGGCAGGTTCTTGCCCATGCAGGCGCGGAAGTCGTTGTCGCCTTTGGTCCAGGCGGCGTTGGCGGCGTCGGATGTGTTTTCGTCGCTGTCGTCGGTGGCCTGCTTGGCCAGTTTCTGGGCGGCGGCGTCGGCGGCGGTCCAGGCGGCGTCGCAGGCCGCGATCTTCGGGACCGGCGGTGCCGCGGGGGCTTCGGCGATCAGGACGCTGTTGCCCTTGACGACCGTGACGATGACCTCCTGGTCGTAGTTCGGCCCGATATCCTGTGCCCAGCCGCCGAGCCGCGCGATCGCCATGTCGGCGCCCTCAGGCGTCTTCAGCGCGAAGTCGAGCGTGCCGGTGAAGGCGGCGTCGCTGCCGATGGCCTGGGTGTAGAAGGCGTCGAGCTTCAGCGCCGCGTCGAAGCCGGTGGGCAGTTTGAGATCGGCGTCCGTCTCGGCGGCGCGCGACTTGAGCCAACGCTCGACCAGCCCGCGTGTCGAGGCCACGATGCTGGGGCCGTCCTCGGTGCCATGACGCAGGCCGTCGAGCATGCCGAAGCCGACATCGGAGGAAGAGAGGCTTTCAATATTGATGGTGCCGGCAGCCGGGAAATCCTTGACCGTGAAGGGGCCGAGCAGGGCGGTGAGACGCGTCTCGAGATCGGCGCGGGCCTTTTCATTGGCCGCGTCGAGCGTTTCCACGGCTGTGTTCGTGCTCTCCATCGCCGCGATCTCGGCAATCGCCTTGTCGCGCGCGGCGATATAATCGTCCTCGGGCGAGGCGGCGAAGGCAGCACTGCTGGCGAGTGCAAACATGACCGTCCAGACCAACCGCATGACAGAACCTTTCTTCGTGGCGATCAACAGGCCTGGCAGCCATCGGGCAGCTTTGCGGCTATTGCGCGGCAGGAAACGTCGAGGCGAAACATCCTGGTCGGTGCGGGATGGCAAGCGCTGCCATTAACCATCGATTAACTATCCGGTCGCCTTTGAATCAAATCTGACGGATACTGTTTGCGGGCCAGACGAGGCGGCTCGAGGGACCTGGAGAAGACAGCATTATCAGCCTGGCGCGCAGCCTTCGGTCGCGCGGCAGTCTGAAATCAAAAAGAAGCGACGGACCACCGTCGCCTTGCGGGGAGGCGTCAGCATCATTCTTGATGAGGAGCGCCAGAATGAAGATCGAAGATGCAGTGACCGCTGTAACAGCCGAGGCCAACGCGCTGCTGTCGTGCCTCGGGCAGCCCGTGGTCGCCTACCACGTGACGGCTATCATGCGGGAGGCCGACCTGGAGCACGCCAGGCGGATGCAGCTCGCCCTGATGCGACGGAGCATCGAGGCGCTCGTCGATGACGGCCTGGAGGATGTGGCCGCGAAGCACTTTGCCTCGCAGTTCGATGGGCGCGTTGGCTCGACGTGGCGGCTGCTGCACGCTTCGGATGGCGTGGCGCACTGACCGCGGCCAGGCGGACCTCGATCGGACACCTGGCTGATCAGCGTCGTGAGGACGGCGCGCCTTGCCAAAGACCGAACAGGAAGCCTGCCAAAGTTCCATGGCGGGCGTATGAAATCCAGGGAGCAGAAAGGCGGAGAGGACGTCGTTGGCCAGGTCGGTCGCGGTTTTGACGGATCGGGCAGGGAACCGTCCCGACCTGATATCTTCTTTCAGCACCCCGTGGCGATCTGTCCCTGCCATGAAATCGCCGGATCGCATTGCTCTCGGCCGCCTTTGAAACCCTGTCCGCGATATCGTCGGCGATTATGGAATCGTCGCAGAAATGGTATCTCGCGACACAAGACGCCAAAAATAGAGCACGGCCCGTGCGATCTCCGGCCTTTGCGGGTTTCATTCCCATCTCTCACGAAACGGTTTCTGTCGTTCGGATGGCTGCAATTTTCGGTGGGCGGTCATGGTGTCGATCTCGACGATGACGCGAGCGCTGATCTTGACTGTTACCTTGCCCGCCTCGTCATCGACGCGCGTCACGTGGCCCGTTATCGCCACCTTGTCGCCGGGCTTCGCTTTCCGCGGCGGCTCAATGGCAAATGGGAGGCTGTGGCTTGGGATGCTCACGCACGCCCGGCCACTCCGACGCACCATCAAGATAGTCGCCGTCATCGCCACCTCATCGCCGATGTCTATGTTCCGTTCCATACTCAGATTCCGGCGCCGATGATGAGTTGATCAGTCACTTGAACCCTGTTCCGCGTCAGGCGGGCGGGCGTCGAGAAGCGCCGAAGACCATTACGATGGCAGGCGCTATATCCATCTGCTTATGTGAGTGCCCGCCTGCTGGAACTCATGAACGATCTTGCGCTCCACCGCGGCGGTCTTTCGCCCCTCCGGGTTCCTCATGTAGAGGGAATGGAACTCGACATATGTCGCATGGAGATCGCGATGGAGCCCCGAGCGGATTATATCGTCCAGGATCTCGTACTCTGCTCCCTCGACATCGAGTTTGAGAACAACCACTTCGTACAGGCCACGCCTGTCCCGGATCATCTGTGACAGCGAAAACGTTTCGACAAGCTCCGGCGCAAATCGCTGCGGCTGATACAAGCCTCCATTGTGGCCTGGGATTATGGAGCAACCTTCGTAGGTAGGGTCCGACCGCCCCGGGGGACCAAGCAATTCGGCATAGCCATCTTTCGCGCTCGCAGCCTTGGCCACGACCTCAATGGCTACGTTTTCCGAGCGCAAACCATGAAGGTGCTCCAAACAATTCTTGTTGGGCTCTACAAGAACGTAGTCATAGTAATCGGGCGTGTAATATCGGGAAAAGAACCTATACGCCTGGCCGACGTTTGATCCGCAATCGATGAACAATCCGCGAGGTCGCTTTGCCGCCTCGAGCCTGGACAATGCCCGTCGTGCATCGCTGGCGACGCGACGCCGGAGCCTTTGCGACCTGATTGGTTCGCTTAGCGATAGCGTCGACAACTGGAGGAGCCGACCGAGCCCCCTGGTTCTTAGCACATGCGCTATCTGGTTGATCTTCCTGATAGCCTTATGGCCGTCGGGTGCTGTCCGCTCCGACGGCGGACGGGGCAGCCCAAGACGCTTGCGCTGGGTGTCCGCGAAGGCGATCGCATCGCGCTCACGCCTGAATTGATGGAAAATTTCCTGGTCGTTCTCGCATACGCGGACAAACCAGCCACCAAAACCCTCCGACAGATCCACGGAGGTTTTGGGGCAACCACTATCATACTGAGGGTGAACGGGCATGGCGCTTCCTGCATCGCAGCTGAAAACGACTTCCCGCCAAAAGTATCCGTCAACAATGAATGTGCTGTGACAGGGCAACGCTCGGACGGCAGAGAGCCATGAAGCGGGTGGCCACGCGAAGGGCCAAACGGGAGATCTTCACCCCGGGCGAGATTTCAACCTGAGCTGGCTTGTATGTGTCAAAAAGTTGCACGATTGTCGGTTGCTCGATGATGTGGGTATCCGATGAAGCGCAAGGACAAGGCACGGCCTTTCGTGCCAACTGAAATCCACGTCAGCACCGTCGAGGATGAAAGCGGTACGCTCGGTATCCTCTCGATCCAGACGACCGAGGGCATGGTTGAGATCGCGCTTGATCGCGAAGCCGCCGACGCGATCGTGAATGCGATCGGCGCAATCCGGACGAAGCTTGACCAGAGCTGAGAAGGCCAGGCCCGCGTCAGGTCGGGGGGAAGAACATCGTGTCCTTGCCCCCTCATTGGAAATAGATGGGATGGTGTCCTTGGTCGGCGTCCGGGAAATGCTGGGACTAGCCGCCGCGAGGCGCTACCAGAGCGTTTCACTGAAACGGCGAAACGCTCTATCTCTTTGTTTTTGAAGCAATTCCCAAGGGAAAGCGCTACGCGCTTTTCCCGGGAAAACCGCTCAGGCTTTTCCCGGAATTGCTCTAGCGGTGATGGCTACGATCAGATCGGCAACCGCGTTCAAACGGCCCTGGATTTCGCATGCAAGTCGGCGAGGCGGCGTATTGCAAGTTCATATCCGAGCACCCCAAGACCTGCGATGACACCGTCGGCGCGGCGCGACACGTAGGAATGGTGACGAAACTCCTCACGCTTGTGGATGTTTGAAATGTGCACTTCGATGACCTTGCCGTCGAAAGTGTTCAGCGCGTCAAGGATGGCGATCGATGTGTGGGTGAACGCGCCGGGGTTGATCACGATGCCGAACGCCTGTTCCCTCGCTTCGTGGATCCAGTCGATGAGTTCGTACTCACGATTGCTCTGATGGAACCGCAGGTCGTGGCCCAGTTCCCCGCACAGTCTCCGGCATGATTTCTCGACGTCCTCCAGCGTTTCATGACCGTAGATTTCGGGCTGTCGTTTGCCCAAAAGGTTAAGATTGGGGCCGTTCAACAAGACGATCAAACTCATGGTTTCTTCTCCCTGGCGATAGAAGCCTGATGCCCGTCGTCATGGTCCAACGTGGGCTGTTTTCATCCGCGCGGAATTCCGATCGGCTGCAGACGCTTCCGCAGAGCTGCAATACGAAAAATTGCATTCGGAGCGCCATAGCCTTTATATCCGGCGCGTTGCACGATCTCGAAGAAGAAGCCTTCGGCGGAGGTCGGGCTGTATATCTGGAAATACTCTCCGTCGTCATCCCGGTCGTAGAGTATATCGTTTGCTTTCAGCCGTTCCGTCAGCACGGGGTCCAGGCCGAACCTGGCTTCCAGATCCTCATAGTAGTTCGGCGATATGGCCAGGAATGGGAAGCCATTCCGGGAGAGCTGTTCTGCCGTCGAGAATATGTCTTCGGTTTGAAGGGCGATATGTTGGATGCCGGAGCCGAAATTCTCGGCAACGAAGCGGCCTGCAAGGGTATTATGGTTCTCGGCGCCGTTCATTGTTATGCGCAGGGAACCATCGCTGTTTTCGACGACCTGGCTGCGCACGATGCCCGAGGGGTCGACAACGTCGACGACGGGAGATTTATGCGCCTCCACGAGCGACATGTAGAAAAGCAGGCATGTCGGCAGATCCTCGTAGCGCATTGTCTGGGCAACATGGTCCACCTCCGTCAGCCCGGTCGAGGCCGGGGTCGCCTGCTCGTCCACGCAGACAAATTCATCCGCCCAGGCGCGATCAAGTCCCGATTTCTTGTCCAGGAAATACAGAAGGCCGCCACCGGCGCCGTGAACGGCAGGTATGGTGGCCTCATGCGACCCCACAGCTTGCGAAAACGGGTCGGCGCCGAGCGCCACCGCACGCTTCACGACCGCGGCCGCATCATCGACAAGCAGCCCCATGGCGTAGGCGGAGGTGCCATGGACCGCATAGGAGGCGCCAGCGAAGCCCTCTCTGCCGGTATCGATCACGATGTTGATCAGGCCCAGCCGGAAAAGCGCGGCTGACCTGGTCTTGTGTTTTCCGACCTTGTCGAAGCCCAGGCTGGAGAGGAGTTCTTCCAGCCTGGAACCGTTTGCCTCGTCGGCCGCGAACTCGATGAACGCCACGCCCTCGACAGCGCCTCGCGCCGGCATTGGAGGCACGGACAAGACGGTTTTCGGCTCATCGCGTTTGACCTGGTCACCGAGACAGATCAAGGATCTCCAGCCGTCCCTGGCGATCGTGACGGCGGAGCCGCCACGGAACTGATCGTTGAATATCTCCAGCGAGAAATAGCCGTCATAGCCGGTCGACACGACGGCCTGCATGAAATCGGGCACGGGCAGATCGCCTTCGCCCGGCATGTTGCGGAAATGGCGGCTCCAGTAGAGCGGATCCATGTCGAGCAGTGGCGCATCGGCGAGTTGGACGATGAAGATCTTTTCCTTCGGGATGGAACGGATCGAGTTGATCTCGGTCTTTCGCGCCAGCGTGTGAAAACTGTCGAGGATGAGACCGACACTCGGGTGATCGGCGCGGCGCACGATCTCCCATGCGTCGCGATGGTCGCTTATGTGACGGCCCCATGCCAAAGCCTCGTAGCCGACGCGAAGTCCGCGTCTTGCCGCCCTATCGCCGAGTTCGTGAAAGTCGGCAGCCGCTCGCTCCAGGCCGCCGAGTGCCGCCGGGGACACGTTGGAGCACACGAGGACAAGATCGGTGCCGATCTCCTGCATGAGATCGAATTTTCGTTCCGCGCGGTCGAACGTCCGGGACCGCAATATGTCGGGCATACCTTCGAAATCGCGAAACGGCTGGAACAACGTGACCTCCAATCCCAGGTCGCGAGCCATCCTGCCCACCTGACGCGGGCTCTCATCCGAGGTCAGGAAGTCATTCTCGAATATCTCGACGCCATCGAAGCCGGCCTTGGCTATGACCTTGAGTTTCTCGCTCAGGTCACCGCTGATGGACACGGTCGCCATCGACGTTTTCATTCGGACCAACCCCTTTCGCTTCGCAGTCCGTGGAGCCGTTTCGGGTATGCAGAGAGACTGTTCGGGCGCGACTATGTCGCGAACTGCCTGGCTGTTCCCGCGAAGGCCTCGGCGCAGAGCGCCAGGGCGTGTTCGTCATGTCTGGCCGAGACATAATGGCGGCCATAGAGGCTATGCATCGACATCACGCCGTTGCGCCTGAGTTCCACATGGAGCCGCGAGGTGAAGCCGGGATCCGAAATTGCGATGGCCTCGCGATAGTTTGTCGGCTCCTTGTTTCCGCGCCAGACGGTGAAGACCGTTCCGTAGCCGCTGGTGCAAATGGATATGCCCTCGCTGGCGAAGGCGCTTACGGCGCGCTCCCGCAATTGGTTGCCGGCTTGCAGAATGGCTGGATAGTCGACGGTGTCGACGACGCTCATGGCGGCTTTTACGGCGGCACAGGCCAGCGGATTGCCGTTATAGGTTCCGGCCCTGTTGACCCTGTTGTCGTCGAAAGCAGTGGCGAACTCGGGAGAGCAGAGCAGGGCCGCGACGGCAACCCCGTTTCCGATTGCCTTTCCGACGGTTGCCATGTCGGGTTCGACACCGAGCAGGTGGCTCGCCAGTCCAGCGTGGAGCCGAAACCCCATGAGGACCTCGTCCATGATGACCAGCGCCCCGTGCTTTCTGGCAAGCGAGGCCACGTACTGGAGGTAGCCTGCTTCGGCCAGGATACACCCCGCATTCGCCATCATGGGTTCGAGAATGATCGCGGCGATGTCGGTGCATTCGGCGAAGAGGAGATCGGCATCTTCCCTGTCGTTGAAGCGCAGAAGCAGCGTATCGTCCTTCGACGGCCTTTCGTTCGAAGACATGGCGGCCTCGTGTGATCCGGCATTGCCGAATGCCACGTCGTCGAACCAGCCGTCATAGCCGGCCGCCATCTTGACGATCTTGCGGCGCCCCGTAACCGCTCTCGCGGCGCGGCATGCCAGGTGCACGGCCTCGCTGCCCGAGTTCAGAAACACCACCTTGGCGAGATTGCGGGTGTGGGATGCCAGGCTGGCCGCCGCCTCCTCCTCGAGGGCGTGGGCGTAGGCCGGCATGGAGCCCTTGTCGATCGCCTGGTGGATCGCTTGCGCAACCTCCGGATCGGTATGCCCCAGGAACGTTGCCCCGAAGCCCAAGGCCGTATCGACATAGCGTCTGCCCTGGTCGTCCCAGACATAGGGACCCTGTGCCTTAGACACCAGGAAACGTCGCCCATTCAGATCGGGCACTGTTCGCCCGGCGCTCGAAATACCGCCAACCAGATGCTGCATGACCTAAACTCCAAACAGGCGGGGCAGCCACTCGGTCAGCGAAGGGAACGCGACCAACACGGCGACGCAGACAATGCTCGCGATCCAGTACGGCACCAGCCAGACCGAAACGGACCACATGTCGATCTTCGCCACCTTGCAGACAACGAAGATATTGGTTCCGATCGGCGGCGTGAACAGGCCGATGCCCAATGTCATGGTGAACACGATGCCCGTCTGGTAGGGCGTGAGCCCTGCTGCGAGGGCGATCGGCACAAGGATGGGCGCGAGGATGATGAGCGCGGGGCCGAGGTCCAGCCAGAAGCCCACGACCTTCAGCAAGG
Organism: Mesorhizobium sp. GW821-FHT04C10; assembly: GCF_059420305.1. Taxonomy (NCBI): domain Bacteria; kingdom Pseudomonadati; phylum Pseudomonadota; class Alphaproteobacteria; order Hyphomicrobiales; family Phyllobacteriaceae; genus Mesorhizobium; species Mesorhizobium sp. GW821-FHT04C10. The sequence goes on from NZ_JBWKTL010000001.1 coordinate 3,293,055, forward strand.
CCAGGACCAGGATGATGGTGATCAACGGCGAGGTGTGCAGTCCGGTAATCCACGCGGCTGCATTCGCCGGCACTTGCTCCACGGTCAAAATCCACCCGAATGGCGTGGCCAGAGCCATGATCATCATGATCACGCCCGTCGTTGCGACGGCCGCGGCCGCGGCCGAGTAGAGCGAACTGATCGGAAGTTCCCGGTAGACCAGGATGCCGACGAGGAATGAGTAGACGACCGCAAGGGCAGACGCTTCCGTTGCCGTGGCAATGCCGCCGATTATGGACCCCAGAACCAGCACCGGCATCAAAAGCGCCGGCAATGCGCCGATGGCGTCGCGGCCGATTTCTCCCCATGAGGAGGGCGTATCGTTGCGCGGGAAATTGTTGCGCCGCGCGACGATGTAGGAGGTCACCATGAAAGTCGCCGCGATAAAAGCGCCGGGAACCAGTGCGGCGACGAGCAGGCCGCCGATCGAAGTGCCCGTCAGAACGCCATACAGGATCAGGATGACGCTCTGCGGCCCGATGATGCCGAGCGTGCCGGATGCCGCGGTCACCGCCGCTGCGAACGCTTTGGGATAGCCACGTTCAGCCATTGCCGGGATCATGATCGCCCCGACCGCGCCCGTATCGGCGGTGGCCGACCCGCTTATCCCGCCATAGACCAGGGCGGTGGCGACGTTCACCAATCCCAGGCCACCCCTGATGCGCCCGAAAACATGTTCCGCCATCCGCATGATCCGGGCGGTCAATCCGCCGCGGTTCATCAATTCGCCGGCAAACAGGAACAGCGGAATCGCCGCGAGCGTTATCGCATCCGCCCCCCGGATCGTTTGCTGGGCGAACCAGGCGAAAGGCAGGCCAAGATTGCCGAAATAGATCGTCAGCAGGCTGGCTATGCCCATGCACCAAGCGATCGGGACACCGATCAGGAGCAGGAACGAGAAGCTTCCGATGAGGATCGCGATCGTCATTGCGCTTCGCCTTTTCCGGGTGCCGAAAACAGCGATCCAAGGTTCCGTCGAACACGCGAAGCGGCGATGCAAACCGCTGACACGCCCAGGATCAGCACGGTGGCGGTGATCACGCCGGTGGGCATCCGCAGCACCGAAGTCGGCACTGCCCAGGAGCGTTGCCAAACCGCCCAGCCACTGACCATGAAGGCAATGCCGATTGCCAGCAGCGCGATCGTTGCGATGATGTCGAAGACCGCCCTCAGGCGGGCGGGAGCGGCGTGGTTCAGCGCCTCGAATGCGACGTTTTCGCCCCGCAGCTCGGCATTGATCACGCCGATGAAGGTGATCCAGATAAACGCAATGCCAGCGATCTCGAACGACCACTCGACACCGCCAAATTCGAAATAGCGCGCGATGACGCCGAGCAGCGTCGAGCCGAACATGACGACGAACGCGACCACGCCGACGAATTCGAATGCGAGCGCCAGCCACCCCCGCCCAGCCGGCGGGGGAGTCAAGGAATCGGACTCCATCAAGATCACCTCAGTTGGAGGTCGCGGCTTGCCTGACCGCCGAAACCAGATCGGCGCCCCATTCGCTGGAAAACTTGTCGTAAACCGGCTTGACGAGCGCCACGAAGGGCGCCGTATCCACGGTGGTCACCGTGACGCCTTTCTCCTCAAGCTTCTTCTGGGTTTCGGCATATGTTGCCGTCAGTTCGCTGCGGTACCAGGCAACGGTGTCGGAAGCGGATTTTTTCAGCGCGGCCTGTTCGTCTGGCGTCAGGGTCTCGAACTTGTCCTTGTTCATGTACCACCAGTTGGCGGTCCAGATATAGTTCGAGATCGAAAGGTTCTTGACGACCTCATACCATTTGGAGTCGTAGTAATCGCGCATCTCGGGCTCGACGGCCGCAACGACGTGCGACTGCAGCGCGGTATAGACCTGACCGAAAGGGATGGATTCGGCGAGCGCGCCCAGTTCTTTCATCGTGGCCAGAATGACCGGGTTTGGCGGTGTCCTGATCTTGACACCAGCGAGGTCGGCCGGCGTCACGATCGCCTTGCTTGTGGCAAACTGGCGAAAACCTGAATCCAGAACGCCGAGCATGAGGTAGCCGCGATCTTCGCCGAGGCGCTGCACCTTCTGTCCCTGGTCGCTGTCGAGGAATTTGTGGACGTTGTCGGCGTCGCGAAACAGGAACGGCAATGAAAGCACGTTCAAACGCGGGTCGATTGCATCGACCGCTCCGCCAAGGCCGATGTCGATGGAACCGGCGCCGACACCATCGGCGATCGGGCCTTCATCGCCCAGCTGCGCGTTTGGAAAGATCTGAATTTTCACCGATCCCTTCGTGGTATCGGCAACTTCGGCTGCAAACTTCTCGATCGCCTTGTTGATAAGGCTATCTGGAGACGAAGCATGAGCAAGCCGCAAGGTCGTTTCGGCGCTTGCTTCCGTCACCCACAGGCCTAAGCCGCAGATTACGCCGCCGACGAGCGAGGCGAGAATCTGGCGAGGTTTCGTGGTCCTGGTCATTGGTTCCCCTTTGCGATCTTGTTTGTTGCCGCAATTCTAAAATAGCCACACCAGCGGACCTGAAAACCGCAGATTTATTATTGCAGCATAAGCGCCGCTGATACCTGGCGTGCTGCTCATCGGAGTCCTGCAAGGCGCGCATTGCAGCACGGCGCCAAAGGGCCAAAGTCAGATTTAGTGTGCCGCAAGCGTCATCATCTGACATAATCAATCCTCGAAACCTTGGATCCGGATGAATGCGCAATCTCGACAGCGATGCACTGGCAGCCTTTGTTGCGGTCGCGGAAACGGGCAGCTTCACCGCGGCCGCGGAGCGGCTCGGCCGAACCCAGGCCGCTGCCAGCATGGCGGTCGGCAGGTTGGAGGAGCGCCTCGACCTGCGGCTGTTCGATCGAGGTCACCGCCGCGTAACGCTAACGCCGGTTGGTGAGCGGCTCCTGGGCTACGCGCGCAGGATTCGCGCGATTGAAGACGAGGCGCTAGCGACGCTTCTCGAGGGCAGGAATGAAAGCCGGGTGCGGTTGGGCATGCCGGATGACTATCTGACTCTGTTCGGCACCGCTCTTATGCAACGGTTCGTTCCGCAGCACCCGACCGTCAGTCTCGATCTCCAGTACGATTTTTCGCACCGTCTTGAATACATGGTCGACAATCGTGAACTGGATCTGGCGATCATCACACAGAATGCAGGAGACCCAAAAGGCGAGGTCATTCGATTGGAAAAGCAGGTCTGGTGTTCCGCGCCCAACAGACGCCCCGAGGCCGCAAGCTGTGTCCAACTGGCGCTTTTTCCGGATGGCTGCCGGGCTCGACCGCAAATTCTGTCCGCACTGGAACAGGCGGATCGACGCTGGCGCATGGTCTATTCGTCTTCCGATATCGCCGGCATTCAGCTGGCGGTTGCTTCCGGCGATCTCTTGACGGTCCTGCCGGAAGCCGCGGTGCCAGCGGAGTGGCGCAAGCTGGAGCCCGAAGATGGGATGCCGGACCTCCCGCTCTTGCGCCTGGCGATGGTTCTTCCACAACAACCGCGCTTGCCGGTCAGGCAACTCGCGAACTTCCTGAGAACAGAGTTTCAAAGCACGGTGCTCGCACCGTTTTCCGATCGGGTGTCGAAGCTCCAAAGCTTGCCCCACTAGAGTTCATGCTACTCAGAGTTCATCCGGCAGCTCTGCCCGAGCAGGCTGACGCTCGGACAGGACGGCGCCAAGTCGCTCGTTTCAACCAGGTGGTCCGGACAAAAGCTGGCTCACGCCTTCTGCCTCACCAGCCGCTCCAGCGCATCGACGATCAGGTCGCAGAATTTCGGGTGGTCGAGCTTCATCGCCACGGTGTGGCGGAAGTCGGTCTGCTCGCTCGCTGTGCCGCCGAAATGGTGCATGCCGCCCATCTTCTCGAAGTTGCAGACCGTCATGCCCTTGGTCCAGCGGCCGGCGGTTTCGACGCGGATGTCGGCCTTCTCGGTGGTGAAGACGCTTCCGTCGATGATCGCGGCCACGCAGCACGCGTCATGGATGGCGGGATATTCGATCTGCAGCAGGCCGCCATGCGTGGTCGCTATGAACTCCCAGATATCGAGGATGAACTTGGCCATCGGGCCGCCGACGGCGCGCACCCTGTCCTGCAGGTCCGGGGTGGCCAGCGCCTGGTGGGTGAGGTCGAGCCCCACCATGGTGACGTCCCAAGCGGCGCGGAAAACCACGGCGGCGGCCTCCGGGTCGCCATAGACGTTGAACTCCGCCGCGGGCGTGATGTTGCCGCGCGTGTAGCTGCCGCCCATCGCGACGACCCGCTTCACGCGGCTGACGATGCGCGGGTCCTTGCGCACGGCAAGCGCGATGTTGGTGTAGGGGCCGACCGGCACCAGCGTGACCGTCTTCGGCTCATGCGCCATGACGGTGTCGATGATGAAGTCGACGGCATGCCGCTTGTCGAGTTCGAACGAGGCGGGCGGCAGCACGGGGCCGTCGAGCCCGGTATCGCCGTGGATCTCGACGGCCAGCACCTGGTCGATGATCAGCGGACCGGGAGAGCCCTTCGCCACCGGCACCTTGACGCCATAGGCGGTGCATACGGAAAGCGCATTGCGCGTCGTGTTCTCGACATTGTGGTTGCCCGAAACCGTTGTGATGCCGAGGAGATCGATCTTCGGATTGCCGGCCGCCAGCAGGATGGCGATGGCGTCATCATGTCCGGGGTCGCAGTCCAGGATGATCTTTTCCATGGTGGGCACCTCCCTTGCCGTCCGCGTTGGGACAAGAGACTGCCGTGCCTGCGCAGTCAAGGCTCCGATGCGCGACCGATCTGGCCCGCGTAAGTCTGGTCGTGTGCCGGCCGCGCATGCTCGGCATGGCTGATCCGAACAGAGCCGTCTCAGGGGAAAAGTTTCGTTCGTTCGAATGACAACAAGCGGGGAAATAGAAGATAGCGTCGAGGTGACACGGCATCCAGCGCCGTGGCTCGAAATAAGTGGAGAATACGATCGCGGTGAGGGTCGCGCCAGGTGAGGTCAAGTGATGAATCATTTGCAAGGTACCAGGTCCAAATATCCGCTCTTTGACTTCACCCTTATTAAGCGACGCGCTTTTGTTCTACTTCACAGGATACGTGGCAGCGGATCCGGCGCCATGCTGTCCTTTGTTTCGTCCATCCTCATCCTGCTGTCGGCGTCCGCGGCAAACAGTCAGCTGGCACCCGATGCGTCCGCGACGGCTGAGCTCAATGGCCGTTCGTCGGTCGCGGTTGCGGACCATACGGATATCGCGAAAGAACCGGACACCGTGCGATCCGGCGCGGCCGGAACCGATATATTCGATCCGGCGCCCGGCGAAGCGGAAGCTCTCGCACAAACGCCGCCCGGCGAGGAGGCCTTGCGCCGCGAATTGGCCGCTGCACGGGCTGAGCTGGCCAAGCAAGCTCTGGCCCTGAAAGAGCAGCAGCAAACGGACGAAGCGCTCACGGCCAATCTGGAGACCGCGCTGCGTGCCATCGAAGATTTCAGGACGGAAGCCAGTCTCTGGGACAGCAAGAAAGGCGCGATGCCTGAAACGCATCCCTCCACGGATGCTTCCCGGGCCGCCGCGAACCAGGCGCTTGATGAGGAGCGCCATAAGGCCGAGCTCCTGGAACAGGAACTCGCCACGGCTCGTCAAACGATCGAAGCTCTCAAGACAGGCGCAAACCTGGCCGCGGCCGAGCAGGCCAAGGCCGCGACGAAGGACCGGCAAGTGGCCGATGCCGCCGCGACGCAGGCGCTGGATGAGGAGCGCCACAAGGTCGAGCTTCTGGAACAGGAACTCGCCACGGCTCGTCAAACAATCGATGCTCTCAAGACGGGCGCAAACCTGGCCGCGGCGGAGCAGGCCAAGGCCGTGAAGGACCGGCAGGTAGCCGTTGCCGCCTCAAACCATGCTGTAGAAGCGCTCGAACTGGAACGTCAACGGGCAGATTCAGCCATGCGTGACCTCGACAGTGCCCGCAAGGAACGGGACGCCCTGAAGCAGAGCTCGACAGGCTTGAGCGCGGCGCTGGACCAGGAGCGTGAAAGGGCCAACGGCTTGGCCCGCAGCCTCAGTGCCGCGCGGGCGGAAATCGACGCCATCAAGGACAAGCGTCGGCCCGCGGCCGAGATGCGCGCGCCCAAGGCAGGTACCTCCAAGAGCGCGCTCGCAGGTTCACCGTCGCGTTCGCTCGCAGCCCGTAAACCGGACCTGCCGAAAAAACGGAAAGTGAAGGGCCCAAAGTCGCCGCAACCTGTCCTGCTGGCAACCATCGCTCTTCCTCCCGCATTGCTCCCGGTGCGACCACCTGTGCAGTGAAGGACAGGTGAGCGAAATGCATGGCGCAGGGAGGATGACAATGAAGAGATACTTCGCGGCTGCGTTGGCGATGGGTATCGCAATCGGGCCTGCCTCGGCTCTCGAAGCAGGTATAGGCGGCAAGGCCGGCGGGGTCGGCGTCGGTGCCGGCGTGAGCGCCGGTTCGCAAGGCGGATCCGTGGGGGTGGGCGCGAGCGTCGGTGGCGTTGGCGGTGCAAACGTCGGAGCTTCGGTCGGCGCAGGCAGCGGGTCGGTCAGTGCCAGCGGCAATGTCGGCAATGCAGGCGTCAGTGCCAGCGGCAACGTCGGCACCTCAGGCGCAGGCGTGTCGACCAGCGTCGGCCTGGGCGCCGATTCGTCCGCCCAAAACGGATCGGCGGCCGCTCCTGGTGGTCAGGCCGCCGCCACCACCGGCTCTGCCCCGACAGCCACGGCCACTGCCACGACAGCGACAACCTTTGCCAAGGCCGCAAGGCAATCGATCGTCCTGCCATCCGTCCTCAGGCCTTCCAAAGCCGGTCAGGGCGGCCTCACCGTGGGATATCCCTTCGGACCCCTGGAGGCCCTGACAGCGAAACCCGGTACGCCGGCCGCGGTCGTACAGGCCTGCCGCGCGGCGATCATGTCCGCTGCCAAGCCGCTTGGCGCTGTCCGTGTCCGTGCGGTCAGCGCGGGTGCCTTGCGTCAATTCGGGGGTGCGCGCACGGCGCCGATCAAGGTGCGAATAGACTATGCCAGACGAGGCGGCATCGAAGTCCGGCAAGCGCAAGTCGGCTGTCGCCTCGACAAGGCAGGCAGGGTCCGTGCGGTAATCTAGAACCAATCTGCAAGAGGGGAGGCGGTGCTCCGCCGCCGTCGCTCGAGTTGGTCGAGGCGGCAATATTTTTCGGAGAACGGAGGTTCCAATCTCATGTGAGCTGCTTCAAGCTCGGTCCCGGATCGCGGCAGGGGACGTGAGATGACGGATCATGATCGGATCGACGGGCTGATCGCGGCGGTGCCCGCAGCCCTGGCGCTTCGCGCCGGGCTGGACCTTGGCATCTTCACCCGGCTCGGTGGCGATGTGGCGACCGCCGACAGCCTTGGGGCCGCGCTCAACGTCCCGCCCGATCGTCTGTCGCGGCTCCTCTATGCGCTCGCCAGCATCGGTCTCCTCGAAGTCAGGGATGGCCGCTTTCGCAACGGAGCCGAAGCGTCGGCCTTCCTCGACGCGTCCAAGCCGACCTATCGCGGCGGCGATCATGCGCTGCTGCGCGAGCTCTGGGGAGCCGACCTTTTGACCGCGGACTCGCTGCGGCAGAACCGGCCGGCCGCGCTGCACGACTTTTCCGAAGCGGACCCCGAAGCCGCGGCGGCCTTCAGCCGCATGCTCGCACCGGGCGGGGTGATTTTCGGCAGAAACCTGGCCCGTGAGTTGGACCTCTCGGCGATCCGTTCGGTGATCGATATCGGCGGCGGTGCCGGGACCATTCTGGTCGGACTTCGCGAGCGGTGGCCACGGATCGCGGCGACGCTGATGGAACTCCCGACGGTCGCGGCGGTCGCGCCTTCTATCCTGTCCGAATACGGTGCCCACGACGTGACTGTCGAAGAGGGGGACATAACCGTCGCGCCATCGATCGGCCGGCACGATCTGGCGATCCTGAAGGCCGTCGTCCAGGTTCTTCCGCCGGACCAGGCGCGCAGTGCGATCCTGAACGCGGCGCGTTGCCTCACGCAAGGCGGCGAGATCGCAATCGCGGGCTGGGGTGTCTTCGATGACGACCGCCTCGGTCCGCCCGAGGGCGTCTTTCTCAATCTCACCTTCCTGAACCTCTATCGCCACGGCGAATCCTACACGGAAGGCCAGTACCGCGCGTGGATGACCGAGGCTGGATTGCGCGATATCTCCAGGTCGCGCCTGGCGGACGGCTCCACCTTGTTTCGTGCGCGCCTCGGCTGAAGATCGGATTGGAGTTCGTGGCCTGATCGCGGAGAAAGCTGAAAGTTTGGCTTCTAGTCCGGCCGGCCTGCTTCCACCCATTCGCGCATCGCGGCAACGACCTGAACTGTAGGATAGGCTTTGATGTCGTCGTCTGAAGCACCGCGCGCTGTCTCGCGTTCCCAATACCACTCTTGAAAGGTCAGATAGTCACCTTGGATCTTGGCAGGACCGACTGGGTCGGCGCCTGCCTGGCGGATGAGCCAGCTTGAGACGATTCGGACCACCTTGATGTAGTCTGCGTCGTGGGGATAGATGTCCCATCCCGAAATGTCTGAGAGGCCTTTCTGGTAGTCGTAGCGAGTCTCTTCGAGAATCAGGATGGTCTTCTCGCTCATCTGACCGCTACCAAATCGTGCGCAGCCGTGATCGAGTCCCAGTTCGAAGGGCATGTTTAGCCGCGCGTATTCTGCGACTGCGGTCGACTTGCACCGACTTAGGTCGTGTATGCCGTACTTCGATCCGCGAATCAGTTCGAGAATGCGGTCAAGCCGATTAGCGGCATTGTCCGCATTCTCAGGGGCCAGCCGGGGGAAAAAATCAAGGTCGGTGATACAAAAAGCGATCGCCTGGAGAATTGGGGCGAAGGCCTCGTCAAAAGGACAGTTGACGAAAACCGACCGCTCGAATGGCGGCGCGATCATCCCTTTGGGGGATGGGAATCGTTGCCATAGGAATTGCGCTCACGGATGCGTCCGTCGCGCCCGTGAATGTAAAGCTCAGTCCGCTGGTTGCGGGCAATCTGCGTTGCCGCGGCGATAGCCTCCTGCTGAGTGGCGTGGGTGCTCGATGCGCGCGATGCACCAGCTTTCTTAACACTCCATCCGCTCGCAGCCGGAACGACGTGCTGACCTTTTCTGGACATCCTCAACCCCTCGCTTCGACCCCAATATATGTGCTTGAGGGCAATTCGGCTAGAGCAGTGTGTTTGGGATTCAGCCTAATATTCTGTTTTCGTTCCAATCCAAACGTTGGCCTAACGTCGCCCGCGTCTTGGCAGCCAACGCCTGAGTTATTCCGAGGCTTGGACGATGACTTGCCGTCTTCGGCGCAAAGCGAAGTTTCTGCCTTGTGACCCTCTCACCCCTTCCGCTTCTCCACCTCCGCCTTCCGCAGCAGGAACCGCTGGATCTTGCCGCTTGGCGTCTTCGGCAGTTCGGCGACGAAGTCGATCTCGCGCGGATAGGCGTGCGCGGAGAGGCGCTTGCGGACGTGCTGGGCGAGTTCCTCGGCCAGTTCCGGGCTGCCTTGATAGGCTGGCGCCAGGATGACGAAGGCCTTGACGATTTCGGTGCGCTGCGGGTCGGGCACGCCGACCACGGCCGCCTCATTGACGGCGGGATGTTCGATGAGCGCGCTCTCGACATCGAAGGGGCCGATGCGGTAGCCCGACGAGGTGATGACATCGTCGGCGCGGCCGATGAAGGAGACCGAGCCGTCCGGTTCGTATTCCACCGTGTCGCCGGTGCGGTAATAGCCGCCCGCGACCGCCGGCGTCTCGGCCTGGTGATAGCCGTCGAACCAGCGCAGCGGCGAGTTGGCGATGTCGACGGCGAGAATGCCGGGCTGGTTGGGGCCAAGCTCGTTGCCGGCCTCGTCCAGCACCACCATGCGATAGCCCGGCATGGCGAAGCCGGCCGAGCCCGCGCGAACCGTATGCGCAAGGCCGTGGTGGTTGTTGACCATCATGCCGTTCTCGGTCTGGCCGTAATGGTCGTGGATGGGGGCGGCGAGGTGGGTGTCGAACCAGCGGATCACTTCCGGGTTGAGCGGCTCGCCGGCACTGCTCACGACACGCAAATGGCCCTTGATGCCGGCGGCGGCCTCCGGCCCTTCGGCAAGCAGCAGGCGAAAGGCGGTGGGCGAGCCGGCGAGGCTGGTCACACCGAGCCGCTCGATGATTTCGTAGGTACTCCTGGCCGTGAAGGCGCCCTCGTTGAAGGTGGTGGCGATGCCGAGCAGCAGCGGGCCTGTGATGGCGTAATAGAGGCCGTAGGCCCAGCCCGGATCGGCGATGTTCCAGAAGACGTCGTCGGGGCGCAGCCCGATCGCGTCGCGCGTATACGCGCCGAAGGCGAGCAGGGCGCTGAGCGGCACCGGCACGCCCTTGGGCAGGCCCGTCGTGCCTGATGTCGACATCATCATGAACAGATCGTCGCCCTTGCGCATGACGGGTTCGCAATCGGGGGAGGCGGCGGCAAGCGCGGCGCGGAAATCGATGTCGCCTTGGGGCAAGGCATCACCGGGGCCAAGAATGGTGGCGATCGGCGGGCGGTTCTCGATCTCGTCGAGCTTGCCGCGATTGGCCGGATTGGTCACCACCAGTTTCGCGCCGCTGTAGCCCAGGCGATGCTCGATCGCCTTCGGTCCGAAAGCGGTGAACAGCGGCTGGTAGACGGCGCCGATGCGCCATGTGCCGAGGATGAGCGCCACCAGTTCGGGAATGCGCGGCAGCATGCCGGCCACGACATCGCCCGGGCCGACGCCCTGTTCCTTGAGCAAATTGGCGACGCGGCCCGACATATCAGCGAGGTCATCGAAGCTGAACAGCCGGAGTTCGCCGGCGGCGGAGATCGCGCGCAGCGCCAGCCGGTTCCGCCCGGTATGGCGGCCGCAGCATTCGACATAGGCATTGAGGCCGGTCGCCGGATCGCCGTCGAGCCCGGCGATCTCATCCTCGATGCGAAAGCGCGAAACGGCATCCTCGTAGCGCGGCAAGCCGGCTTGTGTGCTGGTCATGTCAGTCCTCCCTGGCGGCGCCCCATCTCCCCATGGCGCGCTGTCGGGTCAACAATGCCATCGGATGCGGCCAAAGGGCAACGGCGGAGCCGCTGCTACAAGTTCGCCTCGGCGAAGATGCGGGCCGCCCAGTCGAGGAAGACGCGCAGGCGCGGCGAGAGCTGCCGGTTTTGCGGGTAGAGCGCGGAGAGCGGCGTCGGCGAGGGCGGGTAGCCGGCCAGCACCTCGACCAGCGTGCCGTCGGCAAGATCCTTCTCGAAGCGATAGCGCGGCGCCTGGATGAGGCCGAGACCAAGCCGCGCCAGATCGGCGGCGGTGTCGGAATTGTTGGCGGCGACGCGCCCCGGCAGCCGGACCTCGCGGGTCCTGCCGCCGACGGTGAACTCGAAGGGCAGCACCTCGCCGGTGCGCGACGAGACGAAGCCCACCGCCTGGTGGCCGTCGAGCGCATCGGGGGTAGCTGGTGTGCCGTGGCGAGAGAGATAGGCGGGACTGGCGCAGGTCATCTCGCGGATCATCCCCAGCCGTCGCATGATCATGCCGCTGTCGGGCGGCTCGCCGACGCGGATGACGCAATCGACGCCCTCGCGCACGAGATCGACCAGCCGGTCGCTCTGGCCGATCTGCAGGTCGATCCTGACATAACGGGCGAGGAATTCGGGCAGGCGCGGCAACAGGAAGGTGCGGGTGAGCAGCGTGCTGGCGTCGATGCGCAGCAGGCCGAACGGCTCGGCCTTGCGGAAGGCGGCCTCGGCATCCTCGATCTCGGCCAGGATCGACAGGCAACGTTGATAGTAGGCCTCGCCGTCCTGCGTGGCGTTCACTTGCCGTGTCGTCCGCTCCAGCAGGCGCGCGCCGAGATGTTCCTCGAGCCGCCGGATCGCTTCCGTCGCGGTTGACCTGGGAAGGCCGAGATCGGCGGCGGCAGCGGTGAAGCTGCGCCTCTCCAGCACGCGAACGAAGAGCCGCATCGTGTCCAGCCGATCCATCGCCTTTGTTCGCAGTTTCCGAATAGTGATGTCAAGTGTCGGCTGATTATCCGGAAGTTGGCCCGGTCTATATCCGTGTCACCAACAAACGGAGAGACTTCCATGACAAATCCAACCAGAACCGCGATCGTGACCGGCGCCTCTAAGGGCATTGGTGCGGCGATCGCGCAGCGGCTCGCCCGCGACGGCGTTGCCGTCGTCGTCAACTACGCACGAGGCCGCGCCGAGGCCGAAGCGCTTGTCGGCGCGATCGAGGCCGATGGCGGCAAGGCGATCGCCGTGCAGGCCGACATCGCCGACCCGGTCGGCATCGCAACACTTTTCGATGCCGGCGAGAAGGCCTTCGGCGGCGTCGATATCCTCGTCAACAATGCCGGCATCATGAAGCTGTCGCCGATCGCTACGACCGACGATGCCTCGTTCGACACGCAGGTCGCGATCAATCTCGGCGGTGTGTTCCGCGGCATGCGCGAAGGCGCGAAACGCCTGAGGGATGGCGGCCGCATCGTCAATTTTTCGAGCAGCGTCGTTGGCCTCTACCAACCGGGCTACGGCGTCTACGCCGCTACCAAGGCGGCCGTCGAGGCGATGACGCATATCCTCGCCAAGGAGCTTGGCGCGCGCCGCGTCACCGTCAACGCGGTGGCGCCCGGACCGGTCGAGACGGCGCTGTTCACGGACGGCAAGAGCGCGGCGCAGATCGAGGCCATTGGCAAGATGATCCCGCTCGGCCGGCTCGGCCAGCCCGACGACATTGCCGGCGTGGTCGCGTTCCTCGCCGGGTCGGACAGCGGCTGGGTCAACGGGCAAATCATCCGCGCCAATGGCGGCGTGATCTGAGGAGGCGATGATGCAAAAGATAATCCTGATCACCGGCGCCTCCAGCGGCTTCGGCGCGATGACGGCGAGGGCGCTCGCAAGAGCCGGTCACACGGTCTATGCCTCGATGCGCGACCCCTCGGCGCGTGTAGCTGCGGTCGCCGAGATGGAAAACTTCGCTCGTGACGAGGGCGTGGCGCTGAAGACCATCGCGCTCGACGTCACCTCCGATACCTCGGCGCAAGCGGCGATCCGGCAGATCGTCGGTGAGGCCGGCCGGCTCGACGTGCTGATCCACAATGCCGGGCATATGGGGTTCGGGCCGGCCGAGGCGTTCTCGCCCGAACAGCTGGCGCAGCTCTATGACGTCAACGTCGTCGGCACGCAGCGCGTCAACCGTGCGGCCCTGCCGCATATGCGGTCTCTCGGTCGGGGCCAGATGATCTGGGTCGGCTCGAGCAGCACGCGCGGCGGCACGCCGCCGTTCCTGGCGCCCTATTTCGCGGCCAAGGCCGGCATGGACGCGCTGGCGCAGAGCTATGCGCTGGAGCTCGCCCGCTTCGGCATCGAAACGACGATCGTGGTGCCGGGCGCCTTTACCAAGGGCACGGAGCATTTCCACCATGCCGCGGCACCCGCCGACACCGAGCGCGCCGGCCTCTATTGGTCCGGTCCCTATGCCGATGTCGACCAGAAGGTGTTGAAGGGGCTGGCGGCGCTGGAGCCGGCGGATGCCGACCCGACCGAGGTCGCGACGGCAATCGTTGATCTCGTGGCGATGTCGCACGGCAGCCGCCCGCTGCGCGTGCATATCGACCCTTCCGATGATGGCGCGGCAATCGTCAACGGTGTTGCCGACCGCGTGCGCGCGCAACTCATGGAACGGATCGGCCTTGCCGACCTGCTCCATCCCAAAGCCTGAAACCCAACCTCAAGAAGCTAAGGAAACGATCATGCCATTCGCTAACATCAAGGTGCCGCAGGCCGCACTCTCCAGGGCACAGAAGGAAGACCTCATCCACCGGACCACAGCCATGTTCGTCGACTTTTTCGGCGAAGTCGCCAGGCCGACCACGATGGTGCTGGTGGAAGAGGTCGCCGACGGCGGCTATGGCCGGGCCGACGAAGTGTTCGTCGTGCCGGAAGCCTATCGCGCCAAGGAGTAGCGGGAGCGGCCCTTGCCGCGCTCGACAGTCGTCATATGACGACTGGTCGCCGCGGACGCCAGCGTCCACTCTGTCGGCGGGGCCTGCATGTCGGTTCCCTGAAAACCGATGCCCCCTTTGGGGCGACATGCACCAGGCGGGGGCCAGGTGGACAGCCCCGAGCTGTCCACCTGTCTCGCTCGCTCTTGTTTCAGAGAAATCAGAACTCCCGCGGCCAAGTCGCGTTCAGGGTTACTCGGGCGCCTGGGAGTCGTTCGAATTGGTCGTCTGTGCCGTTACGGCCGAGAGTTTCTGGTGCTTTGTCAGCTCCGGCCTGACGTAGGTTTTTTTCATCGAAGGTCCCCGCCTGAAATGCGGGGATATTGGCATGCGAATCCGCGCCGGAGTCAACAGCTTGGCTCAATTCGTGCCCGCGTTGTCCTGTGCTTCGTTTCGATCTTTCCCGGTCATCCCAACCCAGTCCGCCGCCACTTCGGCGAGCAGCCAGTCGCGGCCATGTCGCCCAGTCGATGCGAAAAGCGTAAGCAATCGCTGCGGCATTTGAGCAACACGTGCGGGCAAATGCCGCCGCGCCATGGCGCGGCAGGGCAAGGCTGCGCCGTCGCCCAAAAAGCGCTATCACCGTGAAAAACATGATTAAAATAGTCATCTATTTAGCCGTGGCCGTGTCCTGATTCGAAAAATCATTCTAACCTGTTGCCATTGCAGGAGAATTTCAGAAGCCGTAGGGATGGCGATCAACGGCTTGCTTGGGTGACAGGATGCGAGCCAACTCACAGTTGTTGTATTCGTCCAATGGCTACTGATCGTCATTTCCATAGCCGCTCGCGGCTCTCGTGCAGACGCAAGCGATCATTGTTGACCGACGCGTCGGGGCCGCCTCGGTTCGCGGAGGCCGCGTGAGGTGGGATCTGCACGGGCTGTTCGTCAGGCATGCGCGCGAGATCGACCGGTTCCTGCGCCGTCGTGGCCATACGCCTGAGACCGCCGCCGACCTGACGCAGGACACGTTCGTGCGGGTGATGACGGCGACGCCGAACGGCGAGGGCGAAAACCCGCGCGCGTATCTGTGGCGCGTCGCCCGCAACCTTTCGATCGACCTCAAGCGGCGCGAACGCGTCGTCGAGCATGTGCATCTGGCCGATGACGACTTTCAGCGCATCGCCGACAGCGCGCCATCGGCCGAGACCGTCGTCTATGACCGGCAGCGGCTGGCGATCGTCGAGAAGGCGCTGCTGGAACTGCCGCAGCGGACACGCATGGCCTTCGAGATGCACCGCCTGGGCGAGAAGACGATGAGCGAAGTCGCCGTCGAGCTCGGGCTTTCGACGTCGCGGACCTGGACGCTGATCCGCCGCGCCTACCAGCATCTGCGCGCGCGCCTCAACGAGGATGTGCCGCGATGAATGCGAGTAGCATGTCGCGGCAGGAAATTGCCGCCGTTCATTCGTTTCAATGGCTGGAGGGTGGATTTGGCCTTCGGAAGCAGGGCGCCGGCGGGTTTGCAGAGGCATGATTGAGGACATCAGCGACGACGACAGGCTTTTCGAGGAGGCGGCCGACCTCGTCATCCGCCTGCAGAACGAGCCGGCCAATCCGGTCGCGCGCGAGCTGATCCAGAACTGGCGCGCCCGCGGCCCGGCGCATGAGGCGGCCTGGGCGGAGGTTGCCGAAATCCACGGCATGGCAGGCAAGGTGTTCGAGGACCGCCGCAAGGCCGCGAGCATCGGGGAAGGCGTGTCGCGGCGCAAGGTCATCCTGACGGGTCTTGCCGGGCTGGCCGCGCTCGGCAGCGGCGCGCTCTTCGGGCCGGACCTGTTGATCCGCCTCAAGGCCGACCAGATCACGTCGACGGCGGAGCTGCGCCGCGTCACCCTGTCCGACGGCAGCGTCGTCACGCTCGGCCCCGACAGCGCCATGCGCAGCGCCTTCATGCCCGATCTGAGGCGGGTCGAGCTGCTGGCCGGCATGGCCTTCTTCGAGGTCGCGGCCGATGCCGCCAGGCCCTTCCAGGTGCAGGTGGAGACGCTGACGTCGACCGCGCTCGGCACCGCCTTCGATGTCAGCCGTGATGCCGGGCTGCTGACGGTGTCGGTGGCGCATGGGCTGGTCGAGGTGGCGATGCCCGCTTCGCCCCTGGCGCAGGCGCAAAGGCTTTCCGGCGGCGAATGGCTGGCGCTCGACGACAGCACGCTCGCCGTCGAGCGTGGAACCCGTGACGCCGGCCAGATTGCGGCCTGGCGCGACGGGCTGATCGTCGCCGAACGCGAGACGGTGGCTTCGGTCGTGGCCAGGATCGCACGCTGGCAGGCCGGCCGCGTGGTGATTGCCGATTCCGGGCTTGGCGCGGGGCGCATCAGCGGCGTGTTCGACCTCGGCAATCCACTCGCCGCGCTGGAAGCGGTCGTGCAGCCGCATAACGGCAAGGTACGGCGGATATCGCCGTGGCTGACCGTTATTTCATCGATCTGAAAAAAATCGAGCCGAGGGGAGAAAATCCGAAACCCCCGTTCGTTTGATCTCACAGGGGTTGCCGTCAGCCGCTGCCAAACAGGCCTCCCTTCCACAAAATGAAAATGGAGCGGCTGGGCCATGGGGCTGGGGCAGAAGACTGATGCGACAAGAGGATTTGGACGAAGGCTGCTGATCGCGGCGCTGCTGTCATCGACGGTGGGCGCGGCAATGGTTGCCGTGCAAGGGGAGGCGCATGGGCAATCCGCGCAGCAGGCGACCTTCAACATTCCGCCCGGCTCGCTTTCGGGCGCGCTGGCGGCGTTCGGCAGGCAGGCCAGGCTGCAGGTCACCTATCTGCCCGAGATCGCCGCGGGCAAGCGGTCGCCCGGCGTCTCCGGGGCGGCGGCACCCGGCGCGGCGCTGGCGCGGATCCTGCAGGGCACGGGCCTGACCCATGCCTTCACCGGCGCCAACACGGTGACGATCAGCGACAGGGTCGCCGCCGCGCACGCGCCGTCGGCGGGCGCGGCGGACGGTTTGACGCTCGACCCGATAACCGTCGTCGCCGGCGGCGGCAGTCCGGGCGAGGAGCCGTACAGAACAGCGGCTCCCACCGCCTACATTTCAGGCGAAACCATCGAACGGTTCCGCGGCTCGAGCCCGGCCGAAATTTTTCGCGGCACGCCGGGTGTTATGTCGGGCGAGGCGCGCAACGGCGCCGGTTCCATCGACGTCAACGTGCGCGGCATGCAAGGCATGGGCCGCGTCAACGTCACCGTCGATGGGGCGGAAAACTCGCTGCAGGTCTATCAGGGCTACCAGGGCATCTCGAACCGCACCTTTGTCGATCCGGACCTTCTGGGCGGTGTCGACATCACCAAGGGCTCCGACGTCGCGTCCTACGGCATTGCCGGGACCGTCGCCATGAGGACGTTGAACCCGTCCGACATCGTCGAGGACGGCAAGACATTCGGGGTGCGGCTGAAGGGCGGCTTTGGCTCGAACACGAGCACGCCCCAGCCTGGCGACAAGGCCGGCTATCTCATCAGCAACCCCCTTGGCTCCACGAATGATCCGAATTCGGGTTATGGCGTGATCACACCCTCCGGAACCGGACTGGATCGGCCAGGCTTGCTGAAGCCCACGCAGGGCTCGGTCAGCATCGTCGCGGCGGTCAAGCAGGAGGACTTCGACTTTCTCGTCGGCTATGCCTATCGTGACCAGGGCAACTACCACGCCGGCAAGTACGGCCCCCACGCCAATCCCGTCAGAACAGGTCCCCAGCCTTACTGTTATGCGAGCGGTGAATGCCCATCCTATCTTCTCTACAGGGACTATGTCGTAAACACCGGCATCGCCAATTATCGCCCCGGCGAGGAAGTGCTCAACACGCAGCTTGAATCCCAGTCCTGGATCACCAAGGGCACCTGGCGTTTCGGTGACGGACAGAGCCTGCAATTTGGCTATACCGGCTTCCGCAGCGAGGCCGGCGACCGGCTGGCTTCAGCGCTCGGCAACGCTACCGGACAGGCGGTCCAGCAGACACAGACAACCGGCACCAAGGTCGACACCGGCACGCTGCGCTATCGCCTCAATCCGGAAGGCAACGACCTGCTCGATCTCACCGCCAATCTGTGGATGACCAATCTCGAGCTGCGCAACCCGCCGCGCAACGCCTATGGCCAGCGGCCCCCGGGTGTGCCGGCGGACTACCGCACGGGCTCCGATACAGTCATGTGGGGCGGCGAGGTCTCCAACAAGTCCAAATTCGTCACCGACTATGGCGCGCTCGATTTCACCTACGGCCTGACCTACCGCAACGAGGACACCAAGCCGAGCGGATTGACCGACACGATCGAAGGCTGGCTCAACCTGCGCGACGCCGAGCGGCAGGAGGCGGCGGGCTATGCCAAGCTGGCCTACAAGCCGGTGGACTGGCTGACGCTGAATGCCGGCCTGCGCTATTCGCAGTTCTGGTCGCATGACCGGCGCACGCAGGCCAACTCACCTGATCAGTTGAATGCCAAGCCCGACCGCAGCGACGGCGGCTTCAGCCCGTCGGTCGGCGTGACGGTCGAGCCGTTCGACGGCACGCAGTTCTATGTCAACTATTCCAATGCCTTGCGCTTCCCCAGCCTGTTCGAGTCGGTCTCGGCCTTCACCATCATCCCCAATCCGAACCTCGGCCCGGAGCGCTCCAGCAATTGGGAGCTTGGCATGAATGTCCACAGGAATGGCCTGTTCACCGATACCGATACCGGCATGCTCAAGCTCGGCTACTTCAACTGGAACGTGAAGGATTATATCGCGCGCTCGTTCCGGTCGTTCCCGGGCGACGGCTACACCTGGTACGGCATGCAGGTCTACAATATCGACCGTGCCAGATTCTCCGGCGTGGAATTGTCCGGCCGCTACGAGATCGGCGACTTCGCGGCGGATTTCGCGGCCAACTACTATCTCAATGTCGAGTTCTGTCAGCTGAACGGCGCCTGCGACACAAAGACGATGTATGGCGACTACGCCACCAACCAGGTGCCGCCAAAATATTCGCTCGACCTGACGCTGACGCAGAAATTCTTCGAGGACAGGCTGACGCTGGGCGGCAGGGCTTCCTATGTCGGGCCGCGCGCCATCGGCCACGGCCAGGTGACCAGCCAGGGGCTCAGCCAGTTCATTTCGCTGGTCAAATGGGATCCCTACACGCTGGTCGATGTCTTTGCCGAATACAAGCTGACGGAGAACCTGACGGCGACAGCGCGGATCGAGAACCTGTTCGACAGATACTATGTCGATCCGCTTGGGCTGGTGACCGAGCCGGGACCGGGGCGGACGTTTTATGGGTCGTTGACGGCGAAGTTCTGAGGGCATCGCACAAAGGTCGCGGAGTGGGGCGGGCGTCGTTGGCTTCCGTGGCGGTTGACCGCGCCGCCCATCCGGCCGATAGGTCCGCGCGAACAGCCGAGACCTGCAATGACCGACCTCAAAGATGCGACCCGCGAACCGGACGCCGCCTGGCAGGACGATGTCCGCCAGGGTGTGCGCCATGTGCGCGACCTTGCCTCCCTGCCGCTTTCGCCCGCCGAGCGCCAAGCCGCGCAGGAGGCCGCCGGCCGGCACAAGGTGCGTGCGCCGAAAGCCTATCTCGACCTGATCGACTGGAACGACCCGGCCGACCCGGTCCGCGCGCAGGTCATCCCGTCACCGGGCGAACTGGTGGAAACGGAGGGCGAGCTTGGCGATCCGATCGCCGACCATGATTTCAGCCCGGTGCCCAGGCTGACGCATCGCCATGCCGACCGGGTGCTGTTGTTCCCGACCTATCAGTGCGCGGTCTATTGCCGATTCTGCTTCCGCAAGGAATCGCTGACCTCGATCGGCCGCGGCTACACGCGCGAGGCGCTGGAGCCGGCGCTGGCCTATATCGCCGAGCATCCAGAAATCCGCGAAGTGATCCTGACCGGCGGCGATCCGCTGTCGCTGCCGGACAAGGCGCTGGCCGAAATCCGCGCCCGCATCGAGGCCATTCCGCATGTGCGGCTGCTGCGCGTCCACACACGCGTGCCGGTGGCGCTGCCGGCGCGCATCACAGCGGGGCTGGTCGAGGCGCTGCAGGGCCGGCTGATGGTCACCGTCGTCACCCATTTCAACCACGCGCGGGAGATAACCGACGCCACCGAGGCGGCCTGCCGGACGATGCGGCAGGCAGGCTTCGTGCTGCTCAACCAGAGTGTTCTCTTGAAAGGCGTCAATGACAGCGTCGAGGTGCTGGAAGAGCTCTGCCGCGAGCTGATGTACCGGCTCGGGGTAAAACCCTATTACCTCCATCATGGCGATCTCGCGCGCGGGATGGCCCACCGCCGCACCACGATCGCGCAGGGCCAGGCGCTGGTGGAAGCGCTCAGGGCGCGCCTGTCCGGCATCTGCAATCCCATCTATGTGCTCGACCTGCCGGAAGGCGGCGGCAAGGTGCCGCTCGGGCCGTGCCCTGTCGAGGGCCGCGACGGGGAGAGCTGGCGCATACGCGGGCTGGATGGGAAGGTGAGAGACTATCGGGAGATTGTCGCTAAGTAGCTGTGCAGGGTCTTAGTGGCAGACATTGTACTGGATGCCCGGGTCGCATTTGCGGCCTTCATAGTACCCGAAAGTATCTTCGCGCGGCCTGAACCACAACAGCTCCAGCGGCTTGCTCTGCCGCTCGCTTCCATCGGCGAATTTCGCCCTGATACGGAATTTGTGGATGGACGAACGGTCGGCGTGAAACTTGAACCGGGCGATGAGGCGCGCGACGTTGCGATTGCCACGCATGGGCACGCCGATGCTGTAGTTCTTCCGGTTGAGCGGCAGGTAGACGTCCTGATACCGCGTCGCTTCGGGCGAACTGTCCATGCCGGAGCCACATTCGGCGACGGATTCGGGCACCTCCAGCGCGGCAAGAGATATGGGAACAGTGAAAGGCTGTTCCTCGGTGTGAATCCTGTCTGCTGGGTCCCTCCACTTGTATTTCATCTTGCCGACCAGATTCGTCAGCATCACGCCTTCGTTCCTATAGATCGACCTTCCGATCACGCCGAGTTCGGTGGCGGCAAGGAACTGCCGCGAGCACGCTTCCAACTCCTCGATCGACCCGCATTTGAAATGCCGCTTCGCGAGGGCATCCACGTCAGCGCCGGCCTGCCGGATTGAGTTCAGCACGTCGATATTCCCCGACGAATCGAAACCATCGATGCCCTGTATGTCGAACGGTGTGGAGGCGTGGCTCTGATCGTCGGAGAAGACGAAATGGAATTCCGGCTCCAATACCTTGCCCCAACCCTCGTTTGTGATAGCGAATTGTGGACTGAACCCAACGCACCCCACATCGGGGTAGAGGGAGAGCATCGGCTTGTTGAAGGCTTGGCTCTCGGAAAAATCCAGCGACATGCTGGCAACCTTACCTTTCTGGTTGTTTGCCGAAGACAGTTCCACCTTGAGGAAAGCAAAGACCTGGTCCCACGCCACCATGCTCAAGGCGTGGTCCTGGACGTCGATCCGGGTTTCGCTGTTCCAGAATTTCATCAAGTAATCTGATCTGGGATAGAGCTCTATTTTGTCGCCCGACGCTGCTGTTTCATATTGAAGCAATGGACCGGATTCCAGATTGATGCGCTCGTCGATCGCCGCCGATATGGAAAATCCGGCTGCCTGGCCCGACTTGCTACCGGCTTTCAGCAGTCCGCCCATTCGTGCGTCGGCGAAAAGATCCGGCCGTTTCGCGCCCACTTCGCGGCCATCCTGCCAGACGGATTGATAGGTCGTCCCGCCTGGGAGTTGCGTCGTTCCTGTCCCGTCGCGGACACCGTTGCGGAAAGTGCCTGTGAAGATTTCGCCGTTCGTCGAGATATAGCGTGCCGGCCCATCGGCAACACCATGCCGCATGCGGCCCTGATAGCGGTTGCCGGCTTCATCCACCCACAGCACCGTCCCGTCGGGGGCGCCATCGAGCCAGTCGCCGTCGAGATATTCGCCAGAGCGCAGCTCCAGCCGGCCATGCCCGGACGGCTTGCCTTGGGATAAAGACCCGACATAGGTGCTGAAGACGGCGGACGGATCGTAGGAAGGCGAGGCGCCCACTCGCCATTGCAACCGCCCCTGTCCGGAAGGAATGCCTTCAGGCGACAGCCCGCCGACGGGGAGCTTCGGATCGGGGTCCCAGACGAAGTCCAGCCCTTTTTCGGGGCTTGGATCCCACACGCGCACCGTCTTTCGCGAAACCGACCTGGTCTTGGCGTCATAGATGGCTTGAACGCGCGCATCCCAGTCCGGATGTGGCGATGGATGAAGGTAGTCGCCGCAAACCGCCTTTACTGTTGCGAACATCACAACAAGCGCGGCCAACAGACCTGTCCTGGCAACCATCCGCTATTCTCCCCACCCGACGATGATTGCTAAGGCAACATTGTGCCAAGTCAATAGAGAAGTCCGGCGTCAACGATATGGTCGAAGTATTGGGGAGATTATGCCGCGAGCCGATTTATTGGCCGTGCTCCATCGAGGGCCGTGACGGGGAGAGCTGGCGCATAAGCGGGCTGGACGGGAAGGTGAGGGACTATCGGGAGATCGTGGGCGAATAGGGCCGCTTGCTATTCCCTAACAAACGCCAACACGGCTACACGCGGGGCGACGCAATATGCGAGGCCGACCCCGCGGCCGGTCTTCGTCGTCGCGCGGCCTGCGTCGAGATCCACCGCGATATCCTCGTAGCCCAGCACCTCGCGATCGAGCGGATAGGCTGCCTTGTAGACCGCTTCCTTGGCGGCAAAGAGGATGCGGCCGGCAAGCCGCGGGTCGGTCGCGCCTGTCCGGTCCGCGGCGGTTACAACGATTCCGAAAATATCATCGGGCAGGGGCAGCGCGGGCTCGACGTCGATACCGAGCGAGAGGATCCGGCCGACCGTCGCGACCGTCGCGACCGCCGCGACGGCCATGTCGTCGTCATGGGCGAGCGAACCAATTATCCCGTCCGGCCAGGCGGGTGCGCCGGATGGCGCACGCGGGAGAGCGACGTCGTCGAAGCCGATATCCGCCAGCAGCCGGTGCGCGATCCAGCGGGCCGCACCGCTCGCCCGCCGCATGGCCGGCTGGCGCGCCGGAATGGAGCGCGCCTCCTCGGGCAAAAGATGGGTCTCGTCGCCTTCGCGTATGAGCCGGCATCCGGTGCGGACCCCATACGGGGCGAGGGCGGCCAGCGCTTGGGCCAAGGAGGTTTCCTCGGGCAGATCCGGAGGCGAAGGATTTGCGGCAGGCGTCATCGATCGCCCATCGATGCCGGCAAGGCGAGGTCGGCGATCATTTCGCCATCCTCGTCGAGCCCTTCTTCCACGAAACCGGCGGCGCGGTAGAGCTGGCGTGCCGCCTCATTCTCCGGCTCGTAGCAGATGGAAACGTGCCTGATGTGATCGAGCCCGCCGATTTCGCGCAGCACCTCGCGCAGCGCGGCCTTGCCGTAGCCTTTGCCCTGGCTGGCGCGGTCGATCATGAACCGGTAGATGCGCGCCTCGTCATCATCGCGCGGCGCCTCGTACATCAGGAACCCGACAACACGATCCCCGGCCATGATCGCGCGCGGCCGCGCGTCGTGATCGGACCTGGCTTCGCGCAGCGAGGCCGCGTTGCCCGCGACGAAATCCATCTGCTCCGGCGCCAGCCGCAGTGCTGTCACAAGCGCGCGATTGGCCGGGGTAACCGGCGCGATCCGGATGTCCGGCGTGCTTCCGGATCGCTCTGTCACGTGACCTCCGATGCTATCGGGATCGAGCGTCAGGATGACGCCGTGGAGCCGTCATCCATGATCGGCTCGACGAAACGATGCAGCTTGGCCGGGTTGCCGCGCCAGATCGAGTTGGGCTCCAGCACCTCGCCCTTCATCACGAAGGAGTCCGCATCGACCATCGATCCCTTGCCCATGACGACGCCGTAATGGACAAAGGCGGACGGTCCGAGCGTGCAACCGTCACCGATGCGGATGAAGTCCGACTTGAACGCACCTTCTTCCAGCGAATGGGCCTGGATGACGCAGCCCTCGTTGAGCGTGACGTCATCGCCGATCTCCACCAGGGAACGCTCGGTCAGGTTGCTGCCGCCGTCATAGACCCGCTTGCCGACCTTGACGCCCAGCATGCGCAGGATGATCGGCCGGAACGGCGTGCCGCCGAACAGGCGCACGATCGGTGTATCGGCAAGCTTCCAATGGCGTTCGTGGCGCCAGAAGTCGACATCGTAGATCGTCGTCATCCGCGGCTTCAGCCGCCCAAAGCCAAGGCTTGCCCGCTCGACAAAAATGTAGAACGGAATGGTGATCGCCGATGTCAGGAGCACGGCGACGAAGAGGGCGACCTCGTTCCATTCGGTGTAGTAGTTCAGCGCGCGGTCCCAGATCGCCAGCGTGGCGAACAGCATGACCCATTGCGTTGCCATGAACAGAAGGATCGTCACCAGATTGTGGCGGTTCTTGAACGGGATGCGCTGGCGCCGGTCGGCCTCGTCGACGCCGGCGATGAGTTCCTTGTCGCGGTTCACCATGCGCGGGATTTCAAAGGCAGGCGAACCCAGGAGCCCGACATTCTCGCGCACCGGGCCATCGATGGGGATCATCACCTTGGTGCCGAGCAGGACGTTGTCGCCCGTGCGGCCATCCGGCGGATAGTAGATGTTGTTGCCGAGATAGTTGCGCTCGCCAATGCGTGTCGGCTCGAGCCGGAAAGCCGAGGCGGATTTGTGCACATTGATCATGAACAGCCCGTCGGACACCATGGTCTCGGTGCCGATCTCGCACAGAAGCGGGTTTTCGTGCTGCTGGTTGGAGCCGAAATTGGAGCCGGTCTGCACCACCTTGTTGAGGTTCCAGCCGATGGCGCTCATATAGTGGACGATGGCCGAGCTGTCGCCGAACAGCAGCCCCAGCACGCGCGAGTTGCTCGAGAATTCGGAGACGGTCTGCAGCCAGTAGCGGAAGCCGTAGAGCGTGTAGGTGCGGCCCGGCTTCAGGATCAGGCTGAAAACGCGCGGCACCACCGTGGCGGCGAGAAAGGCCACGGCGATATAGCCGAACAGCGTGACCGTGGTGCCGATCGCGACAAGGCCGATCGTCTCCTGATAGTCGTCGCCGACATATTCCCAATAGCTGTGGAACAGGAGCGGCAGCGGGGTGATGACAGCGAACAGCAGCACCAGCTGAACGGCTTCATAGAGGAAACGCCGAACCTCGTAAGGGTTGGCATTGCGCACCTTGCAATAGTCCGCCGTGGTCGGCACGGCCGGCGATCCGTGCCAGTGCTCGCCGTCGGGAATGCTTTGCCCGCTCTGCAGCGAGGACGAATGGCCGAGCTGGCCGCCATCGCCGATCGAGGTGTCGATGTCGAGCGTGGAGCCGACGCCGACGAAGGCGTCGCGACCGATGGTCAGCGGACCGGTATGGATATAGCCGGACTGGGCGCGATAGCCGAGGATCATCGATTCCTTGCGCAGGATCGTGTTGGCGCCGATCGAGATCAGGTCCGTGCAGACCGGCACGGATTTGGATTCGATGACGGCGTTGTGGCCGAGCTTGGTGCCGAGAAGCCTGAGATAGATGCTGTAGAGCGGGCTGCCGCGGAACAGCACGACGGGCGCCGTGCGGATCAGCGTCTTGACGACCCAGAAGCGATAGTAGCGCAGGCCCCAGATGGGAAACGCTTCCGCCTTCCAGCGGCCGACGAGCAGCCATTTCGCGGCAACGGCAAAGCCGGACATGCCGAAGAACACGCCGGCGGAGAGCGCCACGCACCTGATGTAAAGCTGCAGCGGCTCGTCGAGCGCGTCATAGACCCAGTCGAGGCCGTGGTCGAGAACCCACAGCGCGGCATAGCTGTAGACAAGGTAGAACATGAGCTGCGCCATTCCGCAGGTCCAATAGACAAGGTTTGATGCCTGGCGGGTGAGGACAGGCTCATTGGTGGCCGTTGTCATCTCTTCCGCTACGCTCAGATGCTTGGCCAGGCGCGCCACGGTCGGATAGAGATAGATGTCGCGCATGGACGTCGTCGCCCATTCCTTGCGGGTGCGAACGCGGGCGCAGAAATGCGCCATCAGCAGCGAGTTGGCGCCGAGGTCGTCGAAGAAATTGTCCTCGACCGAGACCGCGTCGAATTTCAGCACGGCGGCCAGCGCGTCCGCCAGGAAGCGCTCGTCGTCATTGCCGGGCGCGACCATCTCGCGGTCGGCGGAAAGCCGCACGCTGGTCGGCTTCGGCAACTGGCGAAGATCCACCTTGTTGGAGACGGTCATCGGGATCGCCGGCAGTTCCTCCAGATAGGAGGGCACCATGTAGTCCGGCAGGCGCCGCTTCATCGTCTGGGCGAGATCGGCGCGCGAGATCGCCGGCGCACCGGCCTTGGGCGCGTAGTAGGCGACGAGCTCGACACGGCCGGGCTCGATCTCCCAGGTGGTGACGGCGGCCTGCGCGATGGCGGGCTGGTCCAGCAGCACCGCCTCGATCTCGCCGAGCTCGATGCGATAGCCGCGGATCTTCACCTGGGTGTCGATGCGCCCAGCATACTCGATCTCGCCATCGCCGTTGATCCGGCCAAGGTCGCCCGTGCGGTAGATGCGCTTCGACGGGTTGTTCGGCAGGCCGACGAAATCGGGGATGAACTTCTGTTCGGTGAGGTCTTGCCTGTTGAGATAACCGACCGCGAGCCCGATGCCGGCGATGCCGATCTCGCCCAGTTCACCAGGCTCGGCGAGTTCCGGCAGCGAAGGGTCGAGAATGACGATGGAGTAGGTGGGCAGCGGCGCGCCGATGGTGACGGGCTTGTCCGGCGTCAGTGCGCCCATGGTTGCCGTGACGGTCGCCTCTGTCGGGCCGTAGGTGTTGAGGATCTGCCGCCCGGGCTTCGACCAGCGCACCACCAGATTGTGCGGGCAGGCCTCGCCGCCGACCAGCAGCGTGCGCAGGCTGGGCACGTCGCTCGCCATGGACGACAGCAAGGTCGGGCTGCAGGCCATGCAGGTGATGTCGTGATGGCGCAGGAAATCGGCGAGTTCCTCGCCGACGAGCGGCATCTGGCCGGGGGCAGGCACCACGGTCGCACCGGCGACGAACGGCACCCAGATCTCCTCGGAGGAGAAGTCGAAGGCGATGGTCATGCCCTGGTAGACGCGGTCGCCCGGCCGGTAGCCATAGGATGCGGCGGCGACCCGGATGAAGTTGACGAAGCTCTGGTGCCGGACGGCCACGCCCTTCGGCCTGCCTGTCGTGCCCGAAGTGTAGAGGATGTAGCAGATGTCTTCGACCGCGACGGAGGCCGGCGCCTTGTGCAGCTTCAGCGGCGCGTCGGACTGTTTGGAGATCTCGGCGGCGGCGCTGTCGATCAGCACGTGGGGAACCGGCAACTGGTCGGCGCGCGACGCATAGGTGGCGATGGTGACGATCAGGCTGACGCTGGCGTCGTCGATGATCAGCGCCATGCGCTCTTGCGGGAACGCGGTGGCCAGCGGCACGAAGGCGGCACCCGCCTTCACCACGGCGAGCACCGCGACATAGGTCTCCGCCGACCGGTCGAGGATAAGCCCGACCCGGTCGCCCGGCCGCACGCCGCGCTTGACCAGCAGGCGGGCGAACTGGTTGGCGCGCTTGTCGAGCTCCTGATATGTCCAGACACGTCCCTCGGAGATCACCGCCGGCAGCGTGGCGAATGTCTCGGCGAGCTGCTCGAAAACCGTATCCAGCCGCTCATCGGGCCTGCCTGCCCGGGCGAAGTCCGCGCCGGTCAGAACCTGGCCGTGCGCGGCCGCGGACCGCTGGGCAACTCTTATGAGTGCATCGAAGCTTGCGACGCTGGTTTCGGGCTCTCCGTCCCGTCTTGCCGTGTCCCTGTCGAGTGCGGCGATATCGACACCGTGATCCATTTCCAAACTTTCTCGTCCTGGCCGCGCATTCGCCCGGCTGTTCATGCCGCTGTTCGAGCCGGCATTTTCGGCTGTGCCGCCGCTGCGATTTGACCCTTGTTGATGGCGGACCCGAAGCTTCCGAAAAGGAATCCCGGCAGTCCCCCGCGGGATGGTTATGGCATCCGATCTTTTCGCCAGTTTTTCTGAACTGTTGAAACTTGTTTCTGAATTGTGTCTGAGCCGGACATCAAACAGGGGAAGGGCCGGAGAAGCCGGCCTGCACTTGCCCTGCAATCCCGGTGTTGTCGCGGCCCGCCATCCATGCCTATGCTGGGTGGTTCGCGGCTTTCAGGATCGTGGCGGATGACAGTGGGAGGTAACGGTCAGGACGTGGTGCCGGGAAGTGCCCCCGTGGGTCGCGGGGTGCCGCGTTCGGTGCTGGACACGGCCGGCCTGGCGCCCAGGGACGCGGTCGCGCTCTGGCAGGAGAACATGGGTTTCTTCTATGACGTTCGGCTGCGCAATGGCGGTGACGACCGGTTCCATGTCCGTGCCGAAGCGTTTCATTTCGGCGAGATCGCGCTCAGTTCGTACCGATGTGTCGCGCAGAATTTCGACCGCTCGCGCGCCCGCATCGGACGCGACGGTCTCGATCAGATCACCGTGCAGGTCTGCCTGCGGGGCAGCCACGGCCGCCGCGATGGCGGGCCGGATGAAAAGGCCTGCCCGGGCGACCTGATCGTCTCCGACCTGGCGCAGGTCCAGTCGACGGGGACGTCCGGCATCGACAGCCTCAACCTGACCATGCCGCGCCGCCTGCTGGCGCCGCTTCTGAAGGCGCCGGACGAGCACAATCTGCGCGTCATCCCGGGCAATGCCCCTTTGACGGCGCTGTTGCGCGGCCATCTCCTCGGCCTCTACGAGGCAGCACCCGCCATGAGCGGCCAGGACGCCGAGGCGGTGACCAGGCCGACGCTGGACCTCGCCGCCGCGGCTATCAATTCGGCAGTGACGGTGGCAAACGCCGCTTCGGTGCAATTGGCGCTGGCCGGCGAAATCCGCCGCCACATCGACAGGCATGTCGGCAGTCGGGATCTCGCTGCCGCAACGATAGCCGCGCTGTTCGGCATTTCGACACGCAAGCTCTATTACCTGTTCGAGCCGTATGGCGGCCTTTCCAGATATATCCAGGAGGAAAGGCTGCGCCGCTGCCGCGCCGAGCTCGTCGATCCCGCCCGCCGGCACGAAGCCATCGGCGAGATCGCCGACCGCTACGGCTTCGGCCACCGCAAGAGTTTTGTCCGTGCCTTCCGGCGTTGCTTCGACATGACGCCACGCGAGATGCGGGCGCTCGCCGCGCAGGGGCGCGGCCTGCCAGCCGGACATGGCCCGGACCGCACCCTGTGGCGCTGGATCCGCGACCTCCGCTAGGGCCATTCTTGAGGCCGCGCCAGCCAGCGATCCGATGCCAGTTTTTGCGCCCACGGCCACATTCCTTGCGCCTGCCGCCACATTTGCGCGGAGCGTTCACACAGGCCTTGAATTGCCGCCGCCGCCCGCACGAAAACCAATTGGAAGAACGGGGGGGCGGACGCAGGTGGCCAGCCAGGACAATGTCATCGTCCTGTCCACGGACGAGATCGCGGACCGCGAGCGCGAAGCGGCCGTGCGCGAATTCTACGGCCGCATCTGCATGCGGCTGGACCTTGCTCCGCTCGATCGCGGCGCGCTGCATCTGAGCGCCTCCACCCTCCTATTGCCCGGCGTGAGCGTGGCCGAGGGCAAGGTTTCGCCGATGGCCTGGGAACGCACGGCGGCCTTGCGGCAGGACGCCAATGACGATCTCGTCGTGTCCTGGATCGCGGGCGGCTGGGGCTTCGACACGCCAGGCCAGGGAACCGTCGAGACGCCGGCCGGCGCGCCCTGCATCATGCCGATGGACGGACGCTGGCGCGCCAGGGCGCCAGGCGGGGACTGGACCATCTGCGCCCGCTTCGACAGGTCGACGCTCGAGCCGCTGGTGCGCCATGTCGGCGATCTCAGGCCCGACGCGATCAACCCCGGCACGCCGGAGGCGCGCCTTCTCCTGGCCTATGTCACGGCGGTGGCGCGCGGCGGGATGAGCCCCAAGCTGGCGCCTCTGGCCGCCCAGCACATTGCCGATCTGTTCGCCGCGGCGGTCGGAACCAGCCGCGAGGTGGGCGAGGTGATCGCCGGGCGCGGCGTCCGCGCCGCGCGCATCGAGGCGATCAAGCGCTATATCGAGGACAACTTGCACAGAGCTCGGCTGTCGGCGGAGATGGCGGGAAGGGGCCTCGGGCTCAGCCCACGCTACATCAGGCGTCTTTTCGCCGAGGAAGGGCAGGGCTTTTCCGACTATGTCATGCAAAGGCGGCTGGAGCGGATCCACCGGCAGCTCGCCAGCCCGCTTTTCGCCGCAAGGCCGATCGCCGATCTCGCCTTCGAGGCGGGGCTGGTCGAGCCGTCGACCTTCTACCGGCAGTTCCGGTCGCGTTATCGCATGACGCCTTCCGAGGTGCGCGCCGGCCTGGCGCAGTGAGGCGGCTGTTCCGTCGGTGCCATCCACCTGTGCCATCCCTGCGATACGCCCATGGCCTCACATCAGCATAGTCGCACCCGCGGACGCGGTGCCGGAGGCACGCGCGGGAACGGAGGCTGGGCGGCCGGGCCTCCGCGACATCAGGAAAACTGGCCACAGGAGGCAACAATGCGTGCGGCGAAAAGGTGGATTCTCGGCATCTCGGTTTTCTGCGCCCTTCTTCCAACCGAGGTCTTCGCGGCCTACAAATGCATGAACCCGGCGATCTGCAGGGCTGTCTGCGGCAGCGAGACATGCGGCAAGATCAGCGCCAGCAATCGCGACATGAAGGCGCTGGACCTCGGCGCGTCCGGACAACTCGCCGCCTCCAGCGGCGGTGCTTCATCGGGCACCAGTTCCAAGAAGACCTACACCTGCTCCAACGAGGCGATCTGCATCGCGGTCTGCGGCAAGAAGACCTGCCCGTAAGCGGCGCTGATCTGCGCATTATCGGAGGCGTCGGCGCGCTGCGCCGGCGCCTTTGTGCGTCCATGCGATGGTCCTGGCGGAAAGTGCCTAGCTTGGCCGCGTCCCCCTGAAATCATCTCTTTCAAAAAAATCTCACCGCCTCCGGGAATAAAGCGCCGCCCCGCCGGGTCTTCACTACAGCGGGGCCAATACGGCCCGCGACCCGAAGAAACGAAACAAGGATTTTTGGAAATGACCAAGCTCGCTCTCAGCGTGGCT
The DNA here is from genome assembly GCF_059420305.1 of Mesorhizobium sp. GW821-FHT04C10. Lineage (NCBI taxonomy): Bacteria > Pseudomonadati > Pseudomonadota > Alphaproteobacteria > Hyphomicrobiales > Phyllobacteriaceae > Mesorhizobium > Mesorhizobium sp. GW821-FHT04C10. The sequence continues at coordinate 3,324,201 of NZ_JBWKTL010000001.1, forward strand.
GCGATGTTGCTTGCCTCGAGTGCTGCCTTTGCCGGCAGCGACCATTTCGAAGGCGGCAACCAGCCTTCCGTCGACACCACCGTCACGGCCTCGATCTCCTACACGGCACCCCAGAACGGCGCCGATGCACAGCTCAGGACCGGACAGGACCGGACCTCGGTTCAGGACATCGTCGCCCAGCACGATCGCGACAGCCTCTGGGGCCGCTAGGCGCACCGCCGGCCTTCAACCCGTCTCTCAACAAACAGGTATCATCGACATGAAAAACCTCGCTCTTACCGCCGTGGCCATTCTGTTGGCCACCACCAGCGCCTTTGCCGGCAGCGACCATTTCAACGCCGACACGGCAAACCAGCCGCTTGCCGCCGTCGACAGCAACGCCACCGCGTCAATCCCCTACAAGGCGCGCCAGAACAAGGTCGACACCAAGGTGACGACCGGTCCCAGCCAGACCGCTCCCCAGACTGATGCGGGCGAATTCGTCGGCCCGCCTGTGCCGGGCAACTGAGTTCGGGGGCGGGACCCCTCCTCGAGGTCCCGACCCGGTCCGCACTCAGGACGGAGGGCCATGTGGCGTGGCCCTCCGTCACACCTTCCGCGATTTCTTGCCGCCACTGCAACCCACAGGAGACCACAATGTTCAGCATGACACGCCGCACAGTGCTTCAATCCGCCGCCGCCGCTGCCGCTTTCGGCCTTGCCGGCAAGCTCGAGTTCACGCGTCCCGCTTTCGCGGAGCTGCTGGTCGAGCCGACCATCGGCTTCTACAAATACACGGTCGGCGATATCGAGGTGACCGCCATCTATGACGGCATCTGGAAGAAGCCGCACGACCCGGCCTTCATCAAGGATGTCTCGGTCGACGAGACCAAGGCAGCGCTCGCCAAGGCGGGGCTGACCACCGACTTCATGCCCATCCCGCTCACCGTCGTCGTGCTCAAGATGGGCGGCAAGCTCATCATGATGGATGCCGGCTCAGGCGTCGGCCAGTGGCAGGCCAATGCCACGCATCTGCCGGCCAACATGGCCGCCGCCGGCATCGACTACAAGGCGATCGACACCATCATGATCTCGCATTTCCACCCCGACCATGTCTGGGGCCTGATGGAGAAGGGCACCAACACGCCGGTGTTCCCCAATGCCGAGCTGATCGTCAACGCCACCGAATACAATTGGTGGACCGATCCGAGCCGGCTGGCCAAGCTGCCCGAGGGCCGCAAGCCGGCGGGCAAGCGCATCGCCGAAAATTTTCCGAAATGGAAGAACTGGAAGCTGGTTCAGGACGGCGCGGAAGTGGCGCCCGGCATCCAGATCATCGCCGCACCCGGCCATACGCCCGGACATTCCGTCTACCTCGCCAATTCCGGCAAGGAACAGCTGATGATCTCGGCCGACACCATGTATGTGCCCGCCCTTCTGGCGCCGCATCCGGAATGGCAGGGCAGCTACGACCAGGACGGGCCCACCGCCATCACCACGCGCCACAAGATCATCGACCGGGTGATCGCGGACAACATCCGCATTTCCGGTTCGCACTTCCCGTTCCCGGGCACCGGCGTCTTCGTGAAAGACGGCAATGCCTATGGCTTCACACCGGTTCAGATTTGAGCACGGCAACTCAAACCAAGCGAGAAAGACAATGAAACAATCCTACCTGGGCAAGCACGCCCTCTACGGCCTGCTCGGCGCCATTGCCGTGCTGACCGTGGTTCCCGTCGCGACGATCATGCCGGCCTATGCGGTGGACGATATCGAGGGCGCCGACGCGCCCGACCTCACCGCCGTCCAGGCCAAGATCGCCGCCAAGGACTACAAGGGCGCGCTGGCCGATCTGCGCGACCTCGCGCAGGACAACCAGCAGGCCGACGTCTACAACCTGCTCGGCTTTACGTTGCGCAAGACCGGCGACTTCACCACCGCGCTGACCTATTACAACAAGGCGCTGGAGCTGAAGCCCGACCACAAGGCCGCCCGCGAATATCTGGGCGAGCTCTATGTCGAGACCGGCGACATGGCCAAGGCCAAGGAGCAGCTGGCCTCGCTGCAGAAACTCTGCCCCGCCGGCTGCGACGAGCTTTCCGACCTGCAAAAGGCCATCGACACCAAGGTGACGCAGTAAAACCGCGACCCATTTCCTTTCCCTCCGCGGGGGCGGGGGAGAGGTGGCCGCGAAGCGGCCGGCGTGGGGGACTGGGACTGACCGCTCCAGTCCCCCACCACAAGTTCGGGCGCTCGTGGCTGGCGCCCATTGCCGGAGCCGGCGCCTCTCCCTCGAGCCGGCTCCGGCCTTTTCGAACATCACATCCGGCAGGCGCCGCTTTTCGCGCGTCCCACGGCGGGGCGGCGCTTGCCTGTGTCCAAAAATTGGAGGCTGACCATGACACCCAATGACATCGCCGCGAAGCTCACCGGCCTCGCCACGAAATACCACATCAGGGACGTGACCCTGCTCGCCGGCCGCCTGCTCATGTCCTTCATCTTCCTGCATGAGGGCGTGACGCTGGCCACCCATTTCGACGGCGCCGCCAAGGCGATGGCCGCGCAAGGCGTCGGGCTGCCGCTGTTCGTCGCCACCATCGCGCTGCAACTGGGGGCAGGGCTCTCGGTGGCGACAGGCCTGCTGACGCGGCTGGGCGGCATCGGGCTCGGCCTGTTCTGCCTGTCCACGGCCTTGCTGTTCCACGTCAATTTCGCCAGCCAGAACGAGCTGCTGCATTTCGAAAAGGACCTGGCCATATCGGGCGGCATGTTCGTGCTGGCCGCCGTCGGCGCCGGCACGCTGTCGCTGGACTGGCTGCTGGCCCGCTATCTGCAAAAGCGCCGGCGCGACAAGGAAATGGTCAACGCGTTGCTGGCCGTGGAGAACCAGTTCTCGTTGGAGGTGCGGCTGCCGGTTTGAGCCATGCGGGGAGGATTGCGGCCCGGGCGCGCGGCACTCGCGGCCGCATTCCACGCAAAATTCCACTGTGGCGGCGGGTTTTACCACGCCGCCTACCACGCCCGCACAAACACCAGGCCCTTATTGAAGCGGCCAACAGCGCAACAACGAACCGACACGGTCGTGCGCTGACAGCCGGACATCGCAAGACCCAGTGAGGGTCGCGGTTGGCCGGTTTCGCCTGAAGAGCAGCAAACACGGTCCCATGAAACGCGGGCGGGCGGCGCGTCGGGGCCAGATGTCAACTTCAAGAAGATGGAAAACTGAAATGAAGAAGATCGTATTGACCATTGCCTCACTGCTGTTTGCCTCCGGCATGGCCTTTGCCGGCAGCGACCACTTCGGCTCGGACTTCGTCCCTGCCGCCGGCGGCTATCCGGCCACCCATGCGATGATGTCCGGCGCCAAGGCGGTCGACCCGCGCGTCACCCACAGCATCACCGACAGCGCGGCGGCAGGACAGTCGCACCTCGACATGCCGGCCGATTCCGGCCAGGGCATCTGGGGCCACTGACACCAAGGCCGTCCACAACGGCCGGCATCCAGGCGGCGGGCTTGCCCCGCCGCCTGGATCATTTTTGCGCTAAGGCTCCGCCCGGCGCCTCGCTTCATCCCAGCCGTCCAGCAATTTCCACCCGGCCAGCGATCACGCAAAATTTTTGGATCATTCGTGCGGGCGCGGCGTTCATCCCGAACACCAAGGGAGAACGACGATGACCGACGACCGCAGCGACAAGATCCGAGACCGCGCCTACGCCATCTGGCAACGCGAAGGCGGCGCCCATGGCGACCATGAGCGGCACTGGCACCAGGCCGAAATGGAGATCGACAGGGAAGCAGCCCTGCCGCTGACAGCCGATGATGCCCTGCCGCAAACCCGCGAAATCGCCAGCACCGACGTGCTGGAGGTCGAGCAACTGGCCGTGCGCACCGGCATATCGGGCGACGAGGCGCAGGCCCTGATCGACCGCCTGGGCACCGACCGCGCCGCGATCGAGCAGGCAGCGCTCGGCCTGAAGGCCAAAAGGAGATCCTGATCGATCCTAGCGAGGGAGAGCGAGATGATCCGCAAACTCAAGGACGGCAAATACCGGCTTTATTCCCGCAAGAAGGACGAGAAGACGGGGAAGAGGCGGAATCTGGGGACGTTCGAGACGCGGGAAGCGGCGGAGAAGCATGAGAAGGAGGTGCAGTATTTCAAACGCCATTGAGGCTTGCCTCTGCAGTGCCGCAACTCATCCCTCGGTCGGCTCTTCGTAGATGCCGATGATGAGCAGCCATGCGCCTGAAATCAGGAAGGCGAATAGGACGATGGTTCCAAGGGCCGCGATGTAAAGGCCCACGCCGCGCCCGAGAATAAGGAAGATCGCGCCTGCAACCTCGGCCAGGTAACAGATCGTGCCCCCCGCCAGCCGGGGCCCGGTCAACCCAATCGAACTCATCCCCGCCATGATGGCGACGACATACCCTCTGACGAATATGAATGTTGCTACGCCCCAAAGAAAAAGCCATTCGAAGCCGAGCGCCGGAAGGTATTGACCTCCGAGAAGCGCAAGGCTGCATGCCATGAAAATCGCGCTGAAGCCCGACAGCATGTTGATTGCCCGGTTCTTGTGCGTCGTGTTGCGGACAATGCGTTCGGGATTGATCGAGATCGCGACGAAGATCAACCCGGCAAGCCCCGCCGCGCCGCCGCCCACCATGACGAAGAAATCAGTCCATTGATCCAACATGACTTGCCCCTCAGGTCCGAGCTTCAGACGGCTCGATGGACGTGCACGCTAGCATGGCTGCGTTCTCGAACTCCACGGGGCGAGACAGCCGATCGGCAGGGCGTCGTTTGGGCGACGGTATTGAGCTACTGCGCCGGGCCCGGTTCCATTTGGATATCCGAAGGCGTGACGCCAAACCTCCGTTTGAATGACCTGTGAAAGTACGACAGGTCGTTGAAGCCGACCGTAAAGGCGATATCGCTGATCTTGCGATGACGAGCGGACTCACGAAGCAGTAACTGGCGAGCAAACAGCAGCCGCTGCTCGAGAACAAATTCCGTGAACGTGGTGCCCGAGGACGCGAACATGCGCTGCGCTTGTCGCGGGCTGAGGCTGTTCGCCTTGGCGACGGTCTCGATGGTCAGATGACTCTTGTCCAGACTTTTGAGAACGTCGGCTTTCATCAGGTTCAACCGTGCGATCGAACCATCGCGTTGCCCGGCCAGGTTCTTCCGCTCGGCACTTGTCCCGATGAAGTGACCGACCAGATCCGCCAGGTGGTGCGCCGCCGCCTTCTGGCCGGACGGATCGAGCTCTCCACCGATTTCGCTACAGAGCGCTGAATAACGGTCGATCATGGCGCCCAAGGCCCGATCATGTCCAAGCGTCCGCGCCAGTTGCGTCTCCGCCGACGGCGCGACCTGCAAAAGCAGACGTCTCGGGAACCTTGTGGTTGTAAATCCGCCGGTCTGTTTCAGGTCCACGGCGCCGTCAATGTTCATTTCGGTCAGGCACATTTGTCCCGCCGTCAGATCGATGGTGTTGCTTCCCTGGGTCACGCTTACCTTGCCGCGCGTGGCGGAGATCAGTACCAGATCGTCGCAGCCATCAACCAGCAGGTCGCGTGTCCGTGCAAAACGCGCCGATCGGCCTTTCGGCGTGGCGATGGCGATCGCGTCGAGCAACACGAACTCATTGTGGCAATCGATGTAGTCGTCTTCGGCGGGTCCGACGTCGAGCCGGCAAAACCCGCGGCAAATGCCTTCACGCCACGCTTCGTAGGCTGATCCCTTGGCGAGGCCGTGGTGAAAGATCGAAAGGCGATTTGGCGGCTGCGCTTGGCGCATGACCCGTACCGTGAAAGGTGAATTATCCGAGTTTTAAACGAGCGCCAATCGTCTTTTCTCAGGCAGGCGCATGTCACCCCAGTCCACACGCTTGGCGCGATAGTCCACGACTGCGGTCGGGCCGCTTGTTACCACTCCGCCGGTTTCAGGTAAAGCTATCCGCGAGACGATACGCTATGACGACCCATGACAGGACTGGCCATGACAAGGCTGGCGAAGAGCGCGCGCGCCGGTTTCGAGACGCAACCCTGCCTTGCCTCGATGATGCCTACAGGCTTGCTTATTTCCTGCTTAGAAATCGCGCGGACGCGGAGGATGTTGTGCAGGAATGCTATCGGTGTGCTCTGCATCACTTCGAAAGCCGGCCTGGCGGCGCCATCAGGCCGTGGTTGCTCTCCATTCTCAGGAACCTTTGCTATTCTGAATTCGCCCGGCGTGGTCCACAAGAGACGCCGGTTGATCCGGCCGATGGCGAACACGCGAGCGCACCCCACTTTTGGCAAAAGCCGCCACCGCAGCCAGACTCCCCCCAGGTGCTCGACCGACAGGAAGACGCGGCCATCCGGCAGCTTGTCTATTCGTTACCCGCGCCTTTGCGTGAAGCCATGGTGATGCGCGAGCTTATCGGTATGTCCTACCGTGAAATCGCGGAAGTGGTTGGAGTACCACTCGGCACCGTGATGTCGCGTCTCGTGCGGGCCCGCGAACTGCTCTTGACCCGGTGGCAACCGAGCGACAAAGCCGCATAAAAGTGCCCTGAATTCCTTGACGCGATACCCCCGAAGGTTTCGGCCAAGGCCGAAGAAATCGCAAGCGTGGGACGATCTCATCTGTGGCGCCAACGGTTGCTGTCCGCTCGTAACGGGCATCGCCAGATATTGCCCTGGCTCTCGAGTGGCGCTTGCCGATCCGGCCGACAAGGAAGCCGCCCTGCCGCCGACGGCGGACGACGCGCCGACGGCGACAAGCGGGTCATGCTGGACATCGCATAGATAGCCTCAGGTCCTGAGGCCGATCGAGTAACATGTCAGTCCGCCTTGTCGCCGGAAGGCATCGCGGAAACGTCCATCCACATCGCGCCCACGGCATGGCCATCGGGATCAGCGAGGTCGCGGGTATACATGAACCCATGATCTTCGATCGGATTGATGTCGGCGACGCCACCGTTCGCGGCAGCAGCCGTGGCCATCGCATCGACCGCCTCGCGGCTGTCCAGGGACAGCGCCAGCATAACCTCGCCGGACGTCGATGGCGGGATGGGGCGAGTGGTCATGGTCTGCCATTTTTCACGGCTGAGCAGCATGAAATTGATGTCGTCGCTCCACACCATCCCCGCGGCCGTCTCACTGGTAAAGCTGGGATTGTTCTTGAACCCGAGAGCTTCATAGAACGCCATGGATGCCCTTACGTTGGTCACCGGCAGGCTCACGAAAATCTTCTTGCTCATCGATCATTCCTTTGGTTGTCGAGATGTCAGTCCAGGCGCCTGCTGTAAGACGGTTGACCACCCGCTGATCCGACACCGCATTTCAATTTTTTTCACCAGCGCAGCGGCACGGATGCCGAGGCACGCGTTCACTTTGGTGTCGGGTGCCCGCTTCTCGCGAGGGCCACTGGGCCGCGATGGAGATCGACCGGGAAGCAGCACTTCCGCTGACGGCCGACGACGCGCTGCCGCAAACCCGCGAAATCGCCAGCACCGGCGTGCTGGAGTTCGAGGAATTGGCCGTGCGCACCGGCCTGTCAGGCGATGAGGCGCAGGCGCTGATCGATCGCCCGGGCACCCGCGCGGATATCGAGCAAGCCGCCCGCAGCCTTAAGGCCAAGCGCGCCTAATCCTAACTGGGGAGAGCGAGATGATCCGCAAACTCAAGGACGGAAAATACCGGCTCTATTCCCGCATGAAGGATGAGAAGACCGGGAAACGGCGGAATTTGGGGACGTTCGAGATGCGGGAGGCGGCGGAGAAGCATGAGCGGGAGGTGCAGTATTTCAAGCGGCGGTGAGGGGGCATTATAGCAGTCTGACATTCCCAAACCGCTGCTCAAGTAGCCCGACCGACTGGGCTACTCTATTTGAGTTGACCCAATTTGTATGCGACCCTAATCTCATACTGGGCCGGGTCAGTTGATTGTGTCAAAGTTAGTTTCATTCGTTTCCATCTGTCTGAGCGTGTTGCTGTCATCTGCCGCAAACGCTCGAGCAGATAGCGAACAAGATTTCTATAACCGCTTGTCGAAAGAAGAGATCGGCCTCATCGCATCCGATGCCACTTCCGGCAACGTTGACGCAAAATATCTTTACGCAAACTACTTGGCCAGCATGAACCCAAAGGGTAACGCCGAGGCCGAAGCCATGAGGGCAGAGGCTGCAGCGGCAGGTCATCCGTCAGCCGAATTTGACATGTGCGTGACCGAGTCTCTCACCCAAGACAAACCGCCGTCGATGTCATCATGCCTCCGTGCTGCACTCGACGGAAATCCGAACGCCCAAACTTGGATGGGTCTTGCGCTTTCGGCTGGAATGTTTGGCCTCAAGGAGGATGCCTCGGCCGCTCTCGGCTGGTACAGGATGGCCGCATTCCAGGGTGACACTCTCGCTCTGTCGACAGTTGGGGACCAGTACTCGTCAGGAACTGGGGTGCAGAAGGATGATGCCCTGGCGATCCATTATTGGGAGAGAGCGGCATCTCAGGACAATGCGCTCGCGCTGCGGCAGCTTGGTCGAGCCTACGCTCTCGGGTGGGGTGTCCCGGTCGATTTGGAGAAGTCCAAGTTCTACTTCACGAGAGCGTCTGATTTCGGCGATGGCCCTTCACAATATTATCTAGGATTGCTCTACCGCGTGACCGGGAACTTCCAAAGCGCTTATGTCATGCAAACGCTTGCCCTCAAGACGGTCGAAGCCGGCGAGATACGTGACGGAGTTGTGAAGCAAAGGATTGAACTTCAGGCGATGCTTTTGCCGGAGCAGGTGCGGAAATCGGTAAAAATCGCGAAGAGTTGGCGGAAGAAAACGCCCAAGCCGACGCCGTTTATTGGAGGTACAGACTTTATAAAACGTCTCCAGAGAGAACTTAACAAACGTGGCTTCAGTGCTGGCGATGAGGATGGCATCGCGGGCGGCACGACCGTTAAGGCCTATCGTCAGTACTCGGACGTACTTCACATTCCAAACGCGCCGTTCGACCGACCGGCAATCTATTACATAGCCTATCGTTTGAATCTTTATGGCAAAGCCCAGCCCTCACAGCCGGGGGGGGCGGCCCCAGTTGTGGCGTCTCAGGAAGTGCCGAGCCAGCCGGCCCCAGATGTATCCGACAAGCAGGCGCCGAAGTCGGATGTAGTTTCCACAGGCTCCGGGTTTGTGGTCGATCACAAGGGGCATGTGGTCACGAACGCCCATGTCGCGAAGGGGTGCAGCTCAATTGGGATCATAGACCAGCAAGGGAACAAGATCGCGGCCAAGACCATCAAGGTGTCCGAGTTCAGCGATCTTGCGTTGCTTCAATCGGATGGCCTCAAAGATAGCGCGTCGGTCGCGTTCAGAGGCGGTGATCCTGTCAAACTGGGCGAAAGCGTCGTGGTGTTTGGCTTTCCGCTCACCGGCACGCTTTCGGACCATGGAAACCTTACAGTTGGTAATCTGGCTGCTTTGTCTGGGCTTCGAGATGATCCCGGCATGCTGCAAATTTCCGCCCCGGTCCAACCGGGCAATAGCGGTGGCCCCGTCTTGGACAGCCATGGTCGGCTTATGGGTGTCGTTGTCGCAAAGCTGAATGCCATAGCCGTGGCCAACGTAACCGACGACATTCCTCAGAATGTGAATTTCGCTATCAAATCGTCGGTTTTGGAGAACTTCCTACAGGCTAGCGCTATTGAGTACGAGGCAAATGGCCAAGCAACGAAGGAACTGCCGATTACGGACTTGGCCAGTTTGGCTCAGCATGTAACGGTTCGGATCGAGTGCCGTGGGTCATCTTAGATTGAGGACGCATTGCCAAATCTGTCTATGAAGTATAGTGTCTAGTTTGTACTTAAGGAAGATTTGTTAATATTAATTGAGATGAATGAGTTGTGTTGAAAGAATATTATCTTCAATAATATCATTGAAGTAGAGGAAAAATATGGCGACGATTCAGATCGATACGTTTGAGGTCCAGCTTGGAGCCGCTATGCTCCTACAATTCAGCACGTCTGATGGAATCGTAAGAGTGCTTGCAGACGCTGGGGTCAGCAAGCAAGCTCGGGGCTATACTCAGGATCACGTGTACAAGAAGCTACTTGGTCTTATGGATGGCTGGCAAGAGCGGCGCATCGATCTGATTATCGGCACACACTATGACGAAGATCACCTGCGTGGCCTAGTCCCAATCATTGATGACTCTTCAATTGCTATAGGCGAAATCTGGCTGCCTCCAGTGGCTAATGACAAGTTGCGATATGCCGTGGACACGTCGATAGATCCGAACTCACTGCTCGCACACCAGTTCAAAGGGGATGGCGGCAAGAACGCGTTGCGTCAGTATCTTGATGCAAAGCGATCTGACGTTGAATTGCTCGCCGACCTCGAAAGACGGCTCCTAGGATATGGCGAATCATCACCGCTCGACAACCGGATCTGGGTTGATCCGAATGAACGCGAACAGTTCTTTCGCGAACAATTGCCAGAGAACGGACATGACGATTCTCATGACCACGGACTCGAAGGCGAAATCGAGCCAGATGCCCGAGTCGAGAAGATGCTCTCAGACCTATCGAGCGGTCATCCTTCTTGGTGGTGGTGGGATGAATTGTCGACTGACAACCTAGTAGACACCACGCTACGTCCGAGATCCACCGCCGTGGTGGAGGCACAAGCAGCTTCGCTCGGGAATCTGCGGATTCGAACCGCCAAAGAAGCTATCAATGGAAGCTCACTCTTTGAAGTCGTCCAGGCCGTTAGCCGACGAGCCGGGTCTTTGCCCATTCGTACTGAGATAATTGATGATGGCATGCCGCGCCATTACCGATGGAACAACAGCAGCAAGCGTTTTGTGCTCAGTCCACCCGGCACCGATGGATTGCGGTTTGCTCTTTTGGGCCCGTCAAAATCCCTTGTGCGCAAGCACCGCGACCGGCTTCCTGTCATCGAATTAGCCAAGATCGCCCTCACCTTCACCGGCGAGATCAGGTCCATTACCCCCAGCAACCAACTGAGCTATATCGGTCGATTTGCTTATGCAAAGCAGGGAATATTGGTATCTGGAGATGCAGGCTGTGTCGATTTTAAGAGTGAGCGAAGCTCTACATACTATCAACCGCTGATTGAGGCGCTTTTGCCTTTGCATGTCATTCAAGTCGCTCACCATGCAGGCAGCAACGCGCATTTTTATCGTGTGCTCGCGGATGCTAAGTATCCTGAGCAGACTGCCCCATCCTTTCTTCTGCTCTCGCATGCGTATCATGATAGGACGCGGCCATCAGACGTGTTTCATGATTTTTTGCTGGCCACGGTAGGCCTGGGCGACGATGTTAGTTTACTTTTCACAAGTGAACCAACTCGGGACAAGGTGGAGGATTACCTATCGTCTATCAGTCCCCGCATAGGCGGGCCGAAATCCGACGTTGGAGATATTCAGTTGGAATTCGAAAAGGGTCGTTGGGACGTCCGCAGACATTTGATCGAGATCAAGTAGTTTGCCTCCAGCAGCAGGCTTAGCGGCAGGTGCTCTCGGGTGCGTTGAAATGCGCTAGCGCCAACCCCACCCCTCGTTAACCATTCGTTAACCATTATCTCGCTAGCGTTTACCTCTCAGTAAGGATTCGCCAGCCGTGACCTTTGCCGCTCCCCTCGAGGCCAAATCCATTCGCTTTCGTGCCCGTTCTTTCGTCGCTTTCACATTGACGCCCGAGGCGCCGCTTTCGGAATGGTTGCAGGGGCTGGATCACTGGATCGGCAATTCGCCGGGCTATTTTGCCGGGCGGCCGGTGCTGCTCGATCTGAACACGCTGAAGCCCGAGGCGGGCGAGATCGCGGCACTTGTGGCGGAGCTGGGGACGCGCGGCATCCGCATCTATGCCATCGAGCTTGAAGGGGCTTCGCTCGGGCCTGACCTGCCACCCTTGCTGGTCGGCGCCAAGGAGGCGACGACGGATGGGCTGCTGCCTGGCCGCAAGGGCGCCGACAAGGCGAGGGCGGAGGTTTCCGACAAGGCCGAGCAGCCCGAAGGCAGCGCCGGCAAGGGCAAGGCGGACAACGGCAAGGCCGACAGCGGCAAGATTGGCGAGGGCAAGGCTGGCGCAAGCAAGGCGGGCGAGAGCGAGCCGCAGGTTTCGCATTATGATTCGGGCACGCTGATGATCAAGGCGCCGATCCGGTCCGGCCAGGCGATCATGCATCCGCATGGCGATGTCATCGTGCTCGGCTCGGTCGCGTCCGGTTCGGAGATCGTCGCCGCCGGCTCGATCCATGTCTACGGCACGCTGCGCGGGCGCGCTTCGGCGGGTGCGCTGGGCAACACGAGCGCGCGCATCTTCTGCCGCCGCAACGAGGCCGAGCTTCTGTCCGTCGACGGCTGGTACATCACCGCCGAGGAGATGGAAGGGGTTTCGCGCGGCAAGCCGGTGCAGGCCTTCCTCGACGGCGACAAGCTGCGGGTCGAGACGCTGAGTTGAGAACGGCCGTCAGGGCGGTCGACTGAGAAAACAGGCCGGTACGGCCGACGACAGGCCGGCACGCCGGCCCGGAAATAAACGAATAACAACGGAGGCATTTTTCATGGGCAAGGTAGTGGTGGTCACTTCGGGCAAGGGGGGCGTCGGCAAGACCACCTCGACGGCGGCGCTCGGTGCCGCCGTGGCCAAGACCGGCAAGAAGGTGGCCCTGGTCGATTTCGACGTCGGCCTGCGGAATCTCGACCTGATCATGGGCGCCGAACGCCGCGTCGTGTTCGACCTCGTCAACGTCATCCAGGGCACGGCAAAGCTGTCGCAGGCGCTGATCCGCGACAAGCGGGTCGAGACGCTGTTCCTGCTGCCGGCCTCGCAGACGCGCGACAAGGACGCGCTGACGGAAGAGGGCGTCGGCGAAGTCATCGACAAGCTGCGCTCGGTGTTCGACTACGTGTTCTGCGACAGCCCGGCCGGCATCGAGCGCGGCGCGCAACTCGCCATGCGCTTTGCCGACGAGGCGGTCATCGTCACCAATCCGGAAGTGTCGTCGGTGCGCGATTCCGACCGCATCATCGGCCTGCTCGACGCCCGCACCATGCGCGCCGAACAGGGCGAGCAGATCGCCAAGCACGTGCTGGTCACCCGCTATGACGCGGCGCGGGCCGCGCGGGGTGAAATGCTCAGCATCGACGATGTGCTCGAAATCCTGTCGGTGCCGCTGCTCGGCATCATCCCCGAGAGCCAGGATGTGCTGCGCGCCTCCAACCTCGGCGCGCCGGTAACGCTGTCGGAGCCGCTCAACACCGCGGCCAAGGCTTATCTCGACGCCGCAAGGCGGCTGGAAGGCGAGGACCTGCCGGTCGTCGTTCCCTTCGAGCGCAAAGGCTTCCTCGACCGGCTGTTGGGAAGGAGGGCGGCATGAACGTGTTCGACCTTTTCCGTCGGCGCTCCAGCGCGCCGGTGGCGCGCGAGCGGCTGCAGGTGCTGCTCGCCTATGAGCGCCGCAACCGCAGCCAGCCCGACCTGGTCTCCATCCTGCGCGAGGAGATCATGGCCGTCATCGCCAAGCACGTGCAGATCGACCAGGATTACCTGCAGGTCTCGATGGATCGCGGCGAGACCATGTCGACGCTGGAGATCGATATCCAGATCCCCAACAAGAGCGCTGTGCCGATGGCGATCGCGGGATGACTTTTCACCCTCCCCCTTGGGGGCAGGGCAATCGCACATGAAATTTCCCGAAGGTTTGCCCGGCACGTACCCCCACCCCTAACCCCTCCCCACAAGGGGGAGGGAGACTCGCGCCGGCGCTGAACTCGGCAAACTTTAGAAGTTTCGACGCCAGAGCGTAGCGCGCGGCAGCGTTCCCTCCCCCTTGTGGGGAGGGTTAGGGTGGGGGTCCTCTTCGTAAAAACTCATATGCGATTGCCCTGCCCTTGGGGGAGGTCGATCCGCAAGGCGGATCGGGTGGGGGGCTGCGCCGCACCCCTCACACAGCCTTGAACACCACCGTCTGCGCCAGCCCGCCGCCCTCGCGGTTCTCCAGCGTCACCGTCCCGCCGTAGCGCTCGATGATTTCCTTGGCGATGGCCAGGCCCAGCCCCGCGCCCGGAATGAATTGCTGGCGGCCGGGGTCGACGCGGAAGAAGGGCTCGAAGGCCTTGTTGATGAGGTCCGGTGGAATGCCCGGGCCGTTGTCGGAAATGGTCAGCACCGCACGCCTGTCGGCGAGCGCGAGGTCGATGCCGCAGGCCTTGCCGTGCGTGGCGGCGTTGACGATCAGGTTGCGCAGCGCCCGGCGCAGGCCGAGCGCGCCGGCGCGCACCGAAACCTTGTCCAGATGGCCGATCGAGACGTGATGGCCGAGCGTGACCATTTCGGCCGAGATGTCGCGCACCATCCTTTCCAGGTCGAGCGGCTCGACGGCATCCTGGTTCACCTCCTCGCGCACCAGGCGGATGGCGCTGTCGGCGATGCGGTCGAGCTCGTCGAGGTCGTGAAGCCATTTGTCGCGTTCCTCGTCGAGGAATTCGGCGCGCAGCCGCATGCGCGTCATCGGCGTGCGCAGGTCGTGGCCGGCGGCGGCGACGAGGCGCATGCGGCTTTCCATGGCCACTCTCAGCCGCGACGACAGCTGGTTCAGCGCATGGGCCGTCGCCTTGACCTCGGCCGAACCCACTTCCGGCACCGCTGCCAGCACACCATCGCTGCCGATCTTGGAAACGGCGGCTTCCAGCATTTCCAGCGGCCGGATCAGCACCGAGGTGAAATAGACCGAGACGGCGGTGGCGCCGGCGACGATCAGCGAGATCCAGCCGGCGAGCACCAGCCATTCGCGCCCTGGCGGCTTGAGGTGCGGCACGTCCATGATCGCCCAGCGCCTGTCGGGCAGTTGCACCGAGGCGGTCTGGCCGGGTTCACCGGGCTTTTCGCTGATGATCGCCAGGAGGTCGAGGCCGCGGCGTTGCAGGATGTCGTTGAGCATCTCCGTTTCCGCGCGGGCGACCTTGCCGGCGGCCGGATGGTCTGAGAATTGCACCCGCAGCACATCCGGTATCGGCCCCGGCAGCAGCCGCGCCACGAGTTCCATCTGCTGGGCGATCCAGGGCACGGTCAGCTCCGGCGGCGGCCCGCCGCCGCGCACGCTGATGACGGCGGCGGTCGCCAGGCCGACGACGCCGACGATCGAAATGACCAAAAGCAGGATGAGGCGGCGGCGCAGCGAGTTCACGCCTGCGCCTCCACCGTCTCGACACGGGCGGTGAGCTGATAGCCGCCGTTGCGCACGGTCTTGAACAGCGGCCCTTCGCCGGTGTCGGAGAATTTGCGGCGCAGCCGGCTCATCAGCACGTCGACCGAGCGTTCGAGCGGGTCGCGCTCGCGACCCTGCGTGAGATCAAGCAGCTGGTCGCGCGACAGAAGCCGGCCGGGGCGGTCGAGGAACACCTGCAACAGGTCGAACTCGGCGCCGGTGAGATCGATGTTCGCGCCTTGCGTGTCCGTCACCTTGCGGGTGTCGGGTTCCAGCCGGTAGCTGGCGAAGCGGTAGACGCGGGCGCGGGGAGCGGGCGCTTCCTCCGGTGCGGCGCGCCGCAGCACGGCGCGGATGCGGGCGGTGAGCTCGCGCGGGTTGAAGGGCTTGCCGAGATAGTCGTCGGCGCCGAGTTCCAGTCCGATGATGCGGTCGACATCCTCCTTCAGCGCCGTCAGCAGGATGACCGGGACGTGGGGCTTGCGGTCCCGCAAGCCCCGGCAGATGTCGAGGCCCGAGCCGTCCGGCAGCATGACGTCGAGCACGACGAGGTCGAACTGGCCGGAGGCCAGCTTCTGCTCGCATTCGCGCCGGTCGGCGGCCACCGAGACGCGAAAGCCCTGGCCGTCGAGGTAGCGGCCGAGAAGCGTCCTGATCTCGCGGTCGTCGTCCACGACGAGGATATGGGGTTGTGACTGCATGATGCGTGCCCTCGCCCGTGATTATTGGGGCTCGAGGCTGATTATAGGGAGCGCGCGCGCCGGCGGCATGGAAAATTGCAACGCAATGTTTCTGGCCGGGGGCGGGAAACATTGGGAAACAAATCGCCGCTTTGCGGAAACCTTCGGCAACATGCCGACGCGAAGCGGACAAACAGGCTTCCTATCCTCATGGCCGTCCGATGCATGAGAGAAAGGAACACAATCATGCGAAGCAGACTTCTTGCGCTCGGCCTGTTTTCCGTCGCCGCGATTCATCCCGCGCTGGCGGCGCAGCCCGATGTCGGCCCCGCTCCCGGCGAGCCGCCGCCCGCCATGGCCATGCAGGACGGCCCGATGCCCGGACCGCAGGGCTTTGGCCCGCATGGCCCGGTGCGGCACGGTCCGCCAGGCTGGGGTCCGCAAGGCTGGGGCCCGCAGGGTTGGGGTCCGCATGGCCCTGAAGGCTTTGGTCCCCGCCGCATGGGACCGCCGCCGGAATTCATGCTGGCCACCCGGCTGGCGGCGCTTGAGACGCGCGTCGGCATCCGCAGCGAGCAGCTCGACGCCTGGCGCGACTATACCAGTGCGCTGCAGGCGGTGCTTTCGCCACCCCGGCCTGATCGCGGCCCCGGCGAAGCCGAGGCGAAGGGACCCGATGCGGCTCCGGGCGGCAAGCCCGATGCCTTCGCCTTCCAGGAAAGGCTGGCCGACGACATCACGGCGCGCGCGGCTTCGGCCGCCAAGCTCAAGGATGCGATCGCCGCGCTGCGCGCCAAGCTTACGCCCGAACAGCTCGAAATCCTCGCTTCGGCGGAACGCCCCCACGGACCACCCCCCGGCCCCTGGGGCGGCCCGCCGAATGATGCAGCCGCACCTGGAGGTCCGCCCGACCAGGGCGGGCAGCTTCCGCCACCCCAGCCCGGGAACGGCTGATCACTCCAGCCGGCTGCGCCGGCCGGCCCGGCGCCCAACCCGTTCTCGGGCCGGCCGGTCCCGTGGGATGGCTGGCAGATCCAGCCATCCCACCCTTCAAATCACGCACAACGGAAGCACGGCAATGTGGGAAGCCTTGATGATGCTGCGGCTGATCGCGTCGGTCAGGCCGATCGGCGCGCTCGGCCAGCGCGCCGGCCATGCCGCCACGCCGGCGGTGCCGCCGCTCGACACGCCGCAGGGCGCGATCCGTTTGCATTTTGCCGCCTGGCGCCTGTCGCTGCCGGTTTCGCGGCAGCCCGATGGCCACCGAAATCATGACCGCAAGATCGCGTAAGACATATCTCGTCCTGGCGGCCGTGCTGACCGTCCTGGTAGCTATGGCGGCGCTCAGGGCCTATGGGCGCGCGACCGTGGAACCCGCCGCGCCGGCGGCGGCCGCGCCGCGGGCCAGCCTCACGGTTGCGGTCGAGAAGGTGCGTTCCGAGGCGATCGCGTCTTCGATCAGTGCCACTGGCACCGTTGCCGCCTGGCAGGAAGCGAGTGTCGGCGCCGAGGCCTCCGGCCTCAAATTGACAGAAGTGTTTGTCTGCGAAGGCGATCATGTGCGGGCCGGCGACGTCGTGGCCCGGCTCGACGCCTCGGTGCTCAAGGCGCAGCTGGCGGAGCAGAAGGCCGCGGTCGACCAGGCCCAGGCAACGCTGGACACGGCTATCTCCGCCGCCGGCCGCGCCGACAGGCTGCTGGCCAGCAAGGCGATCAGCGCCGAGACGGCGGAAGACAAGGCGACCGCCGTCAAGACCGGCCGGGCGCAGCTCGAGCAGGCGCGGGCCGCCGCCGAGAGGCTGCAGGCGGAGCTCGACCAGGCAACCATCCGCGCCCCCTTCGACGGCATAGTCTCCAGCCGACCGGCGGTTGCCGGCTCGATCGTCCAGGCCGGCACCGAACTGATGAAGATCATCCGCGACGGCAGGCTGGAGGTCGGCGTGCTTGTCCCCGAAAAGGACCTTCCTTCGGTCTCGGTCGGGCAGGCGGCGACTATCGTCGATGCTTCCGGCCGGACCTTCACCGGCAGCGTGTCATCGATCGCCGAGACCGTCAGTTCGACGACGCGGCTGGCCACAGTCTATGTCGCGCTCGGCGAGGGCTCGGGCCTGAAGCCCGGCATGTTCGCCCGCGTGTCGATCGCCGGAGCCGCCTCGCAAAGTCTCAGCGTCGCCGAGACCGCCCTTGTATGGAAGGACGGCAAGCCCATGGTCTTCCTGGTCGACGCCGCCGGCAAGGCCGCCGCGCGCACCGTCACCAACGGCGCGCACAAGAACGGCCGCGTCGCCATAGAGAGCGGGCTGTCGGAAGAAGAGAGCGTCGTTGTCGCCGGCGCAGGCTTCCTCAGCGACGGCAATCTGGTGCGTGTCGCCGATGCGCAAGCGGGCGCGAACGTTGCCGGAAATACGACGGAGGCGGCGCGATGAACGCCATTTCCTCCTGGTCGATCCGCAATCCGGTGCCGACCATCGTGCTGTTCCTGTCGCTGACCATTGCCGGCCTCTATGGCTTCATGCAGCTGCGCACCAACAACATGCCCGACATCGACCTGCCGACGGTCACCGTCACCGTCTCGCAGTCGGGCGCGGCACCGAGCGAAATGGAAGTGCAGGTGGCCCGCGTGATCGAGAACGCCGTGGCGACGCTCGAAGGCGTCGACGACGTCTCGACCTCGATCAGCGAGGGCTCCTCCGTCACCACGGTCGAGTTCACGCTGGGCACCGATCCCGAGACCGCAGCCAACGACGTCCGCAACGCGGTGTCGGAGGTGCAGTCGAGCCTGCCGGCGGCGGCGCAGTCGCCGGTCGTGGCCAAGATCAACGCGACCGGCAATTCGGTGCTGACCTATGTCGTCGAGGCGCCGTCAATGTCGCCGGATGCGCTGAGCTGGTACATCGACAATGATGTGGCCAAGGCGCTACTCGGCGTCGACGGCGTCTCCAAGATCACCCGTTCGGGCGGCGTCGACCGCGTCATCCGTGTCGAACTCGATCCGGACCGGCTTGCCGCACTCGGCATCAGCGCCGGCGATGTCAGCCAGACGCTTGCCTCCAACAACGTCAACCAGCCGGGCGGCCGCACCAGCGTCGGCGGCCAGGAGCAGTCGGTGCGCACGCTGGCCAGTGCGGGCACCGTCGAGGCGCTGGCCGACACGCGCATCGCGCTCAATGGCGCCGGCGGCGTCAAGCTCTCCGATCTCGGCAGCGTGGTCGACAGCTGGGAAAAGCCGCGCCAGGCCGCCTATCTCGACGGCAGGCAGGTCGTCGCCTTCAATGTCTACCGCTCGGTCGGATCGAGCGAGATCGACGTGGTCAAGTCTGCGCGCGCCGCGATCGCAGGCATCGCGTCGAAGACCGACATTGCGAAATTCACCGAAGTCACCTCGTCCTCCGGCTTCGTGCAGGAGAGCTATGATGCCGCGTTCGAGGCGCTGTGGCTCGGCGCGCTGCTCGCCATCGGCGTCGTCTGGCTGTTCCTGCGCGACATCAGGGCGACACTGGTCTCGGCGGTCGCCATGCCGCTGTCGCTGATCCCGACCTTCGCTGTCATGGCGGTGTTCGACATCTCGCTCAACAACATCACCTTGCTCGCCTTGTCGCTGGTGGTCGGGATCCTCGTCGACGACGCCATCGTCGAGATCGAGAACATCGTGCGCCATATGCGCCAGACCGGGGCCAGCGCCTATCAGGCGGCAATCGAGGCCGCCGACGAGATCGGACTTGCCGTGGTGGCGACCACGGCGACCATCGTGGCGGTCTTCCTGCCGGTTGCCTTCATGCCCGGTATTCCGGGAAAGTTCTTCTTCTCCTTCGCCGTCGCCGTCTGCGTGTCGGTGCTGTTCTCGCTGCTGGTCGCGCGCATGCTGACGCCGCTGATGGGCGCCTATCTGGTGCGCGCCGGAGGCCATAGCGAGGACGACATGCCGGGCTGGGTGCCGACCTATCTCTGGCTGCTGCGCAAGGCGCTCGACCATCGCTGGATCACGCTTGTCGCCGGCATCGCCTTCTTCGCCGGCTCGATCGGGCTGGCAACGAAACTGCCGACCGAATTCATGGCGGCGACCGATCGCGGCCGCTCCATGATCTCCGTCGAGCTGCAGCCGGGCTCGACGATCGAGCAGACGACGAATGTCGTCCAGGACATCACAAGGCGGCTCAAGGACGAGCCGGCCGTCGACAGCATCTTTGCCACCATCGGCACCGCGGCCACCTCGGGCGGCGGTCCGAACCGCGGATCGACTTCCGCCGAGGTGCGCAGCGCCAACGTCACCGTCAACCTGAAGCCGCGCGGCGAGCGCAGCGTGAGCCAGCAGCAATTTGAGGCCGAGGCGTCACCGAAGCTCAACGATATTCCCGGCGCGCGCATCCAGTTCGGCGCCGACGGCTTTGCCGGTGCCAAGGTGGCGATCACGCTGGTCGGCGACGATGGCGAGGCGCTTCAGAAGGCCAGCGATGCGCTGATCGAGGGCATGAAGCCGGTGCCCGGCCTCATCAATCCGACCTCGACGGCGGCAACGACCAAGCCCGAGCTGATCGTGCGTCCAGACAGCGCCAGGGCGGCAGAACTTGGCGTCACGCCGACCGAGATCGCGGCGACGGTGAAGATTGCCACCATCGGCGACACCGACACCAGCCTGGCCAAATTCAATCTCGGCGACCGCCAGGTGGCGATCGTCGTGACCTTGCCCGACGGCGCCATCGACGACCCTGCGAAACTGGCGGTCCTGCCGCTGATCGGCAGCAAGGGCACGGTGCCGCTCGGCGCGGTCGTCGATATCGGCTTCAATGCCGGGCCAAACAGCATCACCCGGGTGGGGCGCAGCCGCAGCGCAACGATAGAGGCTGACCTCTCCGGCCTGACGCTCGGCCAGGCGACAACGGCCATCCACGCCTTGCCAGCGATGCGCAACCTGCCCGCCGGCGTCCAGGAACTGGCGCGCGGCGATGCGGCGCGCATGCAGGAGCTGTTTTCGGGCTTCACCACCGCGATCGCCGCCGGCATCCTGCTGATGTACCTGACGCTGGTCCTGCTGTTCCGAGGCTTCGTGCAGCCGGTGACCATCCTGGTCGCGCTGCCGCTGTCGATCGGCGGCGCGCTCGGTTTCATACTGATCACCGGCAAGGCGCTTGGCATATCGCCGCTGATAGGGATATTGATGCTGATGGGCATCGCGGCCAAGAACTCGATCCTGCTTGTCGAATACGCCCTGGTCGCGGAGAAGGAGCGTGGTATGAGCCGCTTCGACGCGCTGCTCGACGCCGCCCGCAAGCGGGCACGGCCCATCGTCATGACATCGATCGCCATGGGCGCGGGCATGATGCCGATCGCGCTCGGCATCGGCGCCGACGCCGAGACGCGGGCGCCGATGGCGATCGCCGTGATCGGCGGGCTTATCTCCTCGACCGTGCTCAGCCTCGTCTATGTCCCGGTCGTCTATACCTTCATGGACGACATCCAGCGCTTTCTCGGCCGGCATCTCGCCCGGCTTCTGGTGGAACGATCCGATTCCGACAGCCAGACGGCGACCGCAACTCCAGCGAAAGATCATTCAAGCCATGTCTATCCAGTCTAGACAGTCTTCCTTGTCGGCCCGCCGGCTCGCGCCGTGGACGGCGGCGCTCGCTGCCGCCCTTCTGCTGGCTGCCTGTTCGCAGGAGCAGAGCAAGACCCCGGCCGGCATGGGCGGGGTCGCAAAACCGGAAGTCGGCGTCGTCACGCTGCATCCGCAGTCGGTGGCGATAACAGCCGAACTGCCGGGACGCACTTCAGCCTCGCTCACCGCCGATGTGCGCCCGCAGGTCAACGGCATCATCCAGGCGCGCCTTTTCAAGGAGGGCAGCGAGGTGGTGGTCGGGCAACCGCTCTACCTCATCGATCCGGCGAGCTACCAGGCCGCCTATGACAGCGCGCAGGCGGCCCAACAGAAGGCCGAGGCGGCGGTGCCGACGGCGCAGGCCAAGTTCGACCGTTATGCCGGCTTGCTCAAGCAGAACGTTGTTTCCAAACAGGATTATGACGATGCCGCCGCAACGCTGGCCCAGGCCAATGCGGATGTCGCGTCCGCCAAGGCCAGTGTCGAAACCGCGCGCATCAATCTCGACTACACCAAGATCACCGCGCCGATCGCCGGCCGCATCGACAAGTCGTCGCTGACGCCGGGCGCCCTGGTCACCGCCAATCAGGACACCTTGCTCACCACCATCCGTTCACTCGATCCGATCAATGTCGACGTCACGCAGTCGAGCACCAATCTGCTCAACCTGCGCCAGGCCATCAATGAGGGCCGGCTGAAGTTCAGCGGTCCCAATGTCAGCGTCAAGCTGAAGCTCGAGAACGGCACCATCTACAACCAGACCGGCAAGCTGGAATTCGCCGGCGCCAATGTCGACCAGACCACCGGCACCTTTGCGCTGCGGGCCGAGTTCCCCAATC
This sequence comes from Mesorhizobium sp. GW821-FHT04C10, assembly GCF_059420305.1. Lineage (NCBI taxonomy): Bacteria > Pseudomonadati > Pseudomonadota > Alphaproteobacteria > Hyphomicrobiales > Phyllobacteriaceae > Mesorhizobium > Mesorhizobium sp. GW821-FHT04C10. Next base: position 3,346,495 of record NZ_JBWKTL010000001.1, read on the forward strand.
CCGACCGCCTGCTTCTGCCGGGCATGTATGTGCGCGCGCTGGTCGAAGAGGGCGTCGCCCAGAACAGTTTCCTGGTGCCGCAGCGCGGCGTCACCCGCAACACCAAGGGCGAGGCCACCGCCATGGTCATCAACGCGCAGGGCAAGGTCGAGACGCGCGTGCTCGCCGTGCGCAACAGCGTCGGCAACAACTGGCTGGTGGATTCGGGCGTCGGCGATGGCGATCGTGTCATCGTCGAGGGCCTGCAGCTGGTGCGCCCCGGCGGCGACGCGACGGGCGTCGAGGTGACGATCGACGAGACGACCGGCGAGGTGAAGGACCGGGCGCAGACCTCTTCGGCCGCACCTTCCACGTCCAAGATGGCCGATAGCAGCCAGTCGACCGGGAACTGAGGCGATGTCAGCATTCTTCATCAACCGGCCGATCTTCGCCTGGGTGATCGCCATCGTGATCATGCTGGGCGGCCTGCTCGCGCTCACCACGCTGCCGATCTCGCAATATCCGCAGATCGCGCCGACCACGGTCAACATCAGCGCCAACTATCCGGGCGCCGACGCGCAAACGGTCGAGAACTCGGTGACCAAGGTCATCGAGCAAGGCATGACCGGCATCGACAATCTCGACTACATGACGGCGACCTCGACCTCGACCGGCCAGGCCACGATAACGCTGACCTTCACCAGCGCGGCCGATCCCGACACCGCCCAGGTGCAGACGCAGAACAAGCTGCAGCTGGTGCAGTCGCAGCTGCCGCAGGTGGTGCAGAGCAACGGCATCACCGTCTCCAAATCCTCGACCGGCTTCCTGATGGTCATCGGCTTCGTCTCCAGCGATGGCAAGATGAACTCGACCGATCTTGCCGACTATGTCGACTCGACCATCAACGACACGCTGAAGCGCGTCGAAGGCGTCGGCTCGACGCAGCTGTTCGGCTCCAGCTATGCCATGCGCATCTGGCTCGATCCCGACAAGCTCGCCAAATACACGCTGATGCCGAGCGACGTGGCCTCGGCGATCCAGGCGCAGAACACGCAGGTCTCGGCCGGCCAGCTCGGCGGCATGCCGCAACGCAAGGGCCAGCAGCTCAACGCCACGGTGACGGCCAAGAGCCGGCTGCAGACAGCCGAACAGTTCCGCAACATCATCCTGAAGAGCCAGACCGACGGTTCGCTCGTTCGCCTCAACGACGTCGCCACCGTCGAGCTCGGCGCCGAGAGCTATACGACGCAAGCCAGATACAATGGCCAGCCGGCGGCCGGCGTCGCCGTCAACCTCGCAACCGGCGCCAACGCCATCAGCACGGCGGAAGCGGTGCGCACGACGATCAACCGGCTGAGCTCGACCTTCCCGCAAGGCGTCGAGGTCGTCTACCCCTACGACACCTCGCCCTTCGTGCGGCTGTCGATCGAGGAGGTGGTCAAGACGCTGGCCGAGGCGATCGTGCTGGTGTTCCTGGTGATGTTCATCTTCCTGCAGAATCTGCGGGCGACGATCATCCCGACCATCGCCGTGCCGGTGGTGCTGCTCGGCACGTTCGGCGTGCTGTCGCTGTTCGGGTATTCGGTCAACACGCTGACCATGTTCGCCATGGTGCTGGCCATCGGCCTGCTGGTCGACGACGCCATCGTCGTGGTCGAGAATGTCGAACGCGTCATGGCGGAGGAAGATCTGTCGCCGAAAGAGGCGACGCGAAAATCGATGAACGAGATCACCGGCGCGCTGGTCGGCATCGCCACCGTGCTGTCGGCAGTGTTCGTGCCGATGGCCTTCTTCGGTGGCTCGACCGGCATCATCTACCGGCAGTTCTCGGTGACCATCGTCTCGGCCATGGTGCTGTCGGTGCTGGTCGCGCTGGTGCTGACGCCAGCGCTCTGCGCCACGATCCTGAAGCGGCCCAAGGACCATGCGACGCAGACCGGCCCGTTCGGCTGGTTCAACCGCGTCTTCGATCGCGGCACGACAGCCTATCGCGACGGCTCGCACGGCATCATCAAGCGGTCCTGGCGCTTCCTGGCCGTGTTCCTTGCCATTGTCGTGGCCATGGGCTGGATGTTTGCCCGGCTGCCGAGCTCGTTCCTGCCGGAAGAGGATCAGGGCATCCTGATCACCAGCGTGTCGCTGCCGGTCGGTGCGACGCAGGACCGGACCGAGCGTGTCCTGGCTGAGGTGACCGACCACTATCTCAAGCAGGAAAAGGACGCTGTCCAGGGCGTCTTTACGGCCTCCGGCTTCGGCTTCGGCGGCGCCGGGCAGAATGTCGGCATCGCTTTCGTGCCGATGAAGGATTTCAGCCTGCGCAAATCGCCGGCCTTGTCGGCGCAAGCGGTTGCCGGTCGGGCCATGGGCGCCTTCTCCAAGATCCGGGATGCGCAGGTTTTCGCGCTTGCCCCGCCCGCCATCCAGGGTTTCGGCAACACCAACGGCTTCGATTTCTACCTGCAGGACGTCAACGGCGCCGGCCATGACGCGCTGATCCAGACGCGCAACCAGCTGCTGGGTCTTGCCGCGCAGAGCAAGCTGCTCGCCAACACGCGGCCCAATGGCCAGGAGGACCAGCCGCAATTCTCGATCGATATCGACCAGGAGAAGGCCAGCGCGCTCGGCGTCAGCCTCGCTGACATCAACAACACGCTGTCGAGCGCCTGGGGCAGCGACTACGTCAACGACTTCATCGACCGCGGGCGGGTGAAGCCGGTCTATATGCAGTCGGACGCGAACTTCCGCATGCAGCCGGAAGACCTGGACAAATGGCAGGTGCGCAATGCCAGCGGCGCCATGGTGCCGTTCTCGGCCTTTGCCTCCAGCCACTGGACATTCGGTTCGCCGCGGCTGGAACGCTACAATGGCTCGGCGGCGGTCGAGATCCAGGGCGCGGCGGCAGCCGGCGTGAGCTCCGGTGCGGCGATGGACGAGATCGACAGGCTGGTGGCGCAGCTGCCGCCCGGATATTCCCACGAATGGACCGGGCTGTCGCATCAGGAACGGCTTTCCGGCAACCAGGCGCTGTCGCTCTATGCGATTTCGGCGCTGGTCGTGTTCCTTTGCCTTGCCGCGCTTTATGAGAGCTGGTCGATCCCGTTCGCGGTCATGCTGTCGGTGCCGATCGGCATTTTTGGCGCGCTCGCGGCGGCAACGCTTTTCGGCCAGACCAACGACGTCTATTTCAAGGTCGGCCTGCTGACCACGATAGGCCTGGCCGCCAAGAACGCCATCCTGATCGTCGAGTTCGCCATCGAGCGGCAGGCGGCCGGCATGGGGCTGGTCGAAGCGACGCTGGAAGCGGCGCGACAACGATTGCGGCCGATCCTGATGACGTCGCTGGCCTTCATCCTCGGCGTCACGCCGCTCGCGATCGCCAGCGGTGCGGGCTCGGGCGCGCAGAACTCGGTCGGCATCGGCGTGATGGGCGGCATGATCGCTGCGACGGTGATCGGCGTGTTCCTGGTGCCGCTGCTGTTCGTCACGGTGCGACGCATCTTCAAGGGCAGGGTGGCCAAACAGGATACCGGGCCGGATCTCGGGCAAGGCACGGACGAGAAGCCGGCGACGGCCAACCAGCAGTAAGGAACTTCCCATGACAGGTTTGGAACGTGGCCCGGTGGCCGCGGGGCGGCTCATTGCGCCCATGATCACGGCTGTTCTGCTTGCCGGATGCGTCGTCGGCCCGGACTACCGGACGCCGATCCTGCCGATGCCGGCGAACTGGAGCGGTGAGAAGCCGACGAAATCCGCCCAGCCGGCGCAGCTGTCGCAATGGTGGCAGCGCCTGCGCGATCCGCAGCTCAACACGCTCGTCGCGGAAGCCGTCGCCGGCAATCTCGACGTCGCCACCGCCAAGGCCAAGATCCGCGAGGCGCGCGCCAGCTATCGCCAGAGCGCGGGAACGCTGCTGCCGTCCGTGGACGGCTCCGGCTCGGTGACGCGCAACAAGTCGTCCGCGACCACGGCGGGGACCAATTCGATCTACAGCGAATACCAGGCCGGTTTCGACGCCAGCTGGGAGCTCGACCTGTTCGGCGCCAACCGCAGGGGCGTCGAGGCCGCGCGCTACGGCGTGGACGCGGCGCAAGAGGAATTGCGCTCGACGCTGCTGACGCTGGTCGGCGATGTCGCGTCCTATTACACCCAGGCGCGCGGCTACCAGGCCCGCATCGCGCTCGCCCGGCGTTCGGCGGTGTCGCAGAGGCAGACCGCCGAACTCACCCGCACCATGGCGTTGGCGGGGTCGGCGACGGCCGCCGACGTCGCCAAGGCGATGGGGCAGGCGGCCAGCACGGAGGCCGAGGTGCCGACGCTGGAAGCAAGCTATGCCGAGGCGGTGCATCGCCTGTCGGTGCTCACCGGCCGGCCGCCGGCCGCGCTCAGCGAGCGGCTGAAGCGCGGCAAGCCGATCCCGTCGCCGCGCCTGCCGATGCCCACCGGCATTCCCGCCGACATCCTTTTGTCGCGCCCGGACGTGCGCATGGCGGAGCGGCAATACGCGCAATACACCGCCAAGGTCGGCCAGGCCGAGGCGGCGCGTTATCCCTCGGTCAGCCTGACGGGAAACATCAGCACGGCGGCCCTCAATCTCGGCGATCTCGGCAAGAATTCGTCGATCGGCTGGTCGTTCGGGCCTTCGCTCAGCGTGCCGCTGTTCAACGCCGGCCAGTTGCAGGCCGCGGCCGACGTCGCCCGGGCGCAGCGCGACCAGTATTTCATCGCCTATCGCGCCTCGGTGCTGACCGCGCTCGAGGATGTCGAGAACGCGCTGGTGCTGATGGCGCAGGAGCGCATCCGGATCGGCAAGCTTGCCTCGTCGGCGAAATCCTATGGTGAAGCGGCAAATCTCGAAGGCACGCTCTACAAGGCCGGCGAGACCAGCCTGCTCGATGTGCTCGACGCGCAGCGCTCGCTCTACACGGCCGAGGATTCCCTGCTGCAAAGCCGCGTGCTGCTGGCGACCAACTACATCGCCCTCAACAAGGCGCTCGGCGGCGGCTGGGACGGCGCGGTCGACAGCGCGAAGCCCGAGATCATCGACGTCAAGGCCGGGCCAAGGCTGGCGTCGACGATGACGGCGCAGTGAACAAGATGTGTAAACAAAACCGGGGGCCATCCGTTTATAATCGCGTGGAGGCAATGCGATGTCCCGTACCTACGATCTTGCATCCGATGTGATCCGGCGTGTCTATGAAAGGCGGATAGAGGCGCCGGCGATCCTCGATACCGATACCGAATTTCCCAACGCGGCGAAATTCATCGACGCCTGGCGTGAAATCCGCGACGAAGCGTTGGGCGTACATCTGGGCAAGGTTCCGCGTTTCCACGACATCATGCCCGAGCAGGCCGATATCTCGGCCAATGACGGCCTCGACTGGCGCATGTTCGTGCTCAAGGCCTATGACATGGCGGTTCCGGAGAACCTTGCGCGCATGCCGGTTCTCAGCCGCTTGCTTGCCGAATGCGCGGAAGTCAAATCGGCGGCTATCTCGTTCCTCGCACCGCGCAAGCACATTCCCAGCCATCGCGGACCCTTTCGCGGCATCATGCGGTTCCACCTCGGCCTGGTCATCCCGCGGCAAGTCGATGGCCGCCCGGCGACCGTCATGATGATCGACCATCAGGAGAAACGGATCACCGACGGCGAAGGCATGCTGTGGGACGATACCTATCCGCACGAGGTGATGAACAATGCCGATGAAACCCGCATAGCCCTGCTCCTGGATGTCTGGCGTCCGGGCATGCCCTGGGACATGGAGGTCCTGTCCAGACTGATCGTGCGCGGCGTGCAGGCGGGAATGCGCCGCAGAGGCGTGTCGTTCGGCGGCTGAACCGGCGGCGGCGACAGCGCGCCTGACGCGAACGGCATTGCCGATCACGTCAGCGGGGCGTTTCTCGCCTAGGTCCGGGGCATTCTTACCTCGGCAACAGATAGCGGATTGTGAGCGATGCACCCTTACCCTTTAAAGGGGCACAAACGACCTCATCCGCATCGCGTTTCTCAAAATACATAGCGTCGCAGCACAGTGGCATTCTGTGTCCCGTGCCGGGGTAGCCTCCAACTTTACGATGCAGTTCGCCGGAATTGATTTCAACATGAGGTGCGCCATGCTTCTGAGCGCGCTTAATTTGGGCGCATAGCTCATCATGGAAATCGCGAGCAGTAGCGGCTAACGACTTCCTTGTCACCCATTGATCGGACAAATCTCGGTATTGAAGGCTCATGGCAACTCCCATGCTTTGCGCTAAGCATATGGGAGTTCGGCTCGGTTCGCGACAGGCGCGGCATCAGATTTCAAACTGAGACATTACCTCTGGGGGCGGTTGCTTGCGTTGACGAGTTGCATACGCCGCAGCTTCTCCAACGTCGTCATCAACTCTGAGGAATGGTGGCGTCTCTGAGCCTGGCGTTTAGGGTAACGACGATCTTTCGCATGACTGCAGCGATGGCCACCATTGGCTTTTTGCCGTTGGCGATGAGGCGTTTGTAGAAAGTTGCGAACTCGCCCCTTCCGGCAGCGGCGTGCAATGCGGGCATGTAGAGCATGCTCCTGATCTCCGGTCGTCCGCCACGGATTTTGCGGTAGCCTTGCTTTTGTCCGCTGTCGTTTGGATGAGGCGCGAGCCCTGCAAGCGCGGCAGCCTTTCGACGTGTCATGGTGCCGAGTTCGGGCAAGATGGCCAGCAGCTTGGCGGCCACGATTGGGCCGAGACTGTCCATGGCCGTGCAGATGGCGGCTCGATGCTTGAGGGCGCTGCTGTTGGCGATCAGCTCGCGCATGGCTGCATCGATCGCCTGGATCTGACGCTCGACGACTTTGATCACGGCCTCGAAGGAGGCGGCGAGGTCTCGAGCACCAGGTGCCTTGGCGCGGTTCTTCTCGGCGATCTTGATGGCGATGAGCTCCTGGCGGCGGCGCACCAGGGCGCGCAAGCGGGTCTCGTGGGGGTCCGGAGCCTGCCAAAGGGTCAGCTTTTCCCAGCGTTCGCGGCCGTAGGCCCTCAACATCGCGGCATCGATGGCATCGCTCTTACCGTGGGTGCCGTAGGAGCGGATGAAGCTCTTGACCTTGAGCGTGTCGGCGCGATGGCAGGCGATGCCGGCACGCAGGCACTCTTCGAGCAGCAGGCCTTCATGGCCACCGGTCGGTTCACAGACCACAAGGTCTGCCTGCTTGTGGCTCTTGAGGAAGGCGCGGATCGTGCGTCGCTGGTTGTCGATGACATGGGTGGTGGTGCCATCGGCGGCGGTGATGGTGTCCTTGGCGATATCGAGGCCGAGGCACAGTTTCGGTTGTTGGTGCAAGAAGGCCATGCTGGTGGTATCCTTGTCAGGCTTCGGATTGTTTGCGGGCGTGGCGCCAGCCAGCGGCCAATCAACTCTCCAAGCGATGGCGGACAAAGACGGCAGGGACCATGATGACGTCGGGTGTTGCCCGATCCCAGGGACGGTCGCCTGCCGCCGGGACTGCCGGTTGTGATGGGCCGCAGTCCCGGCCGCCAGACTACCCGATCCTTCTCAAACAATCCTAGGGCGGAGCAGGAGCGAAGAGACGTCGCGGAGACCCTGGGATCCATTCCGTGACCTTAGACGTGTAGTGCAGCGGTGCAGAATTCTGGACCGTAGTGACGCTTTGGAGTCCCGGCATGGATCCTCGGGTCTGCGCCGCGTCGCTGCGCTCCTTGCTCCGCCCGTGGATGACGAAGTGATTGATCTCTCTGCCAAACGTCAACGCATTTGGCCCGTCAACGCGCGCGATCCGCCGACAAATCAATTTCTAAGCGCTTGCCCCATCAAGACGCCGCTGCTGTCTCACGACAAGCCCGCCGGGTCGGCCTATTTCCATGCCGCTAGGCGATTTGTGCCCCGGAAGGATGAAACCAAAGTGACATCGATGCCGGTTGCCAGTCGCGAAGCGGCGCCCTTGCCCGTCGCGGCGCTGATGGGCGCGATGGTGTCGATCCAGATCGGCGCCACTTTCGCAAAAACCCTGTTTCCGGTGATCGGCGCGCAAGGCACGACGACGCTGCGGCTGGTCGTCGGCGCGCTGATGCTGATCGCGGTGTTGCGTCCCTGGCAGATGCGGCCGACACGCGCCACCTTGCCCTGGCTCGTCGCCTATGGAGTGACGCTCTGCGCGCTCAATCTGCTGTTTTACGCGGCTCTTGCCAGGATCCCGCTCGGTGTCGCCGTGGCGCTCGAATTTTCCGGGCCGCTGCTGGTCGCGACGCTGACGTCGCGGCGCGCCAGCGACTTTGCCTGGATCGCGCTGGCGGTGGCAGGCATCATCCTTTTGTCGCCCTTCACCCGCTCTCAGCAGCCGCTTGACCCGACCGGGGTGATGCTGGCGCTGGCGGCCGGCGGCTTCTGGGCGCTCTATATCGTGCTCGCCCAGAAAACGGGCGCCGAGCTTGGCACACGCACCACCGCCTATGGCATGGCGATCGCCGCCGTGCTGGTGCTGCCCTTCGGCATCGCCGAGGCCGGAACGGGGCTGCTGGCGCCGTCGATCCTGGTCAGCGCCTTGCTCGTCGGCCTGTTTTACAGCGCGCTGCCGTTCTTCCTGGAGATGGTCGCGCTGACCCGGATGCCGGCCCGCATCTACGGCACGCTGACCTGCCTGGAGCCGGGGCTCGGCGCGCTCGCCGGCTTCCTGTTCCTGCACGAAAGCCTGAGCCTGCCGCAGCTGGCCGGCATCGCCGCTGTCATCGCGGCGGCCGCTGGCACGGCGCTGACCTCGAAGCCACCGGTCCCGTCGCCGGAGTAGGTGCCGCACCGCGCCGTCCTCGCCGGTGCCTTCGTGTCACAGCGGCCGCGTTCGCATCGATCGACTGCGGCTGAATGGTCACACCGATCGGGAAAGCGGCGTCCCGCTTTCCCGGACAATTCCGGTGCGACCCAGCCCAAGACGCAGCCGACGGACAATGCAACACCGGGGCCTCGACCACAGCTGGATCGCCACGGAGTATTTTCGTGGCGAGGACCACAACATATTGGGGCGGCAGACAAACAATGAAAATCATTCTTCTCGCGACGGCCTTCATCCTGGCGCCTGTCGGCATGGCGTGCGCGGCCGACATCAATGAGGTCTCGCCCGTCGCCGGCTACGACTGGTCCGGCCTCTATGCCGGCGTCGACGCCGGCTACGCAGCCGGAAAATCCAATCTCTTCATCGCCGGCGGCGGCTTCGGCGGCGGATCCGACCTCAGCGTGCCGCTTGATCCGGACGGTTTTGTCGGCGGCATCCATATCGGCGCCAACTACCAGATGGCGAACAGCTTCGTGATCGGCGCCGAGGCCGACATCGCCTACAGCAATGCCGACGGACTGACACCTGTCGACACCGGCGGCGGTGGCGTCACCACATTGCTCAAGAGCGAACTCAAATGGCAGGGATCGGCGCGGCTGCGGGCGGGCTATGCGTTCGACCGGACCTTGCCCTACATCACCGCCGGCGTGGCCGCGGCCAAATATGAAGTGACCGCGGTCAGCGCCGGCCCCGGCGGTGAAATACCGTTCCACGACGAGAGCCATGTCGGCTGGACGGTTGGCGCCGGCATCGAGCATGCCTTCACCGACAGATGGATCGCGCGGGCCGAATACCGCTACTCCGATTTCGGCAACCAGGATCTGTCGATAGCAGCCGGCCTACCTACCGAGACGAACGTCGACCTGCAGACGCACGATATCCGGGTCGGGCTCAGCTACAAGTTCTGATCCGCAGACCGAACAATATCCCGCGCCGACCCTTTCGGCGCGGGTCCGCAATCCGTCATCGCTTCGGCCTTCGCCGGTCGCCGACTTCGGCTCCTCTTGGACTCGCCAAAATACAACCCATATTGAGTCCATGGAGCTTTGAGCGTGACCTTCGCGCGGGTGGCCCTTCTTGCCGCGGCCTTCGTCGCCGTGGCTGTTTTTTCTCCCTTCTCTTCAGCCGGGAGCGAGAGGGTCGCGCTGAGCGTCGCCATCGACGGCGCCATCGGGCCGGCAAGCAGCAGGCAGCTCGAGGAAGCGCTCGATGCCGCCGCCAAGCGGGACGCGACGGTCCTCATCCTTCAACTCGACACGCCGGGCGGGCTGGTCACCTCGATGCGCGAGATGATCGCCGCTATCCTGGCTTCGCCGGTGCCCGTCATCGGCTATGTCGCGCCGGCCGGCGGCCATGCGGCGAGTGCCGGCACCTACATCCTCTACGCCACCCATGTCGCGGCGATGGCGCCGGGAACCAATCTCGGCGCCGCGACGCCGGTCGAGATCGGCGGGCTGCCGTCGCTTCCGGGCGGCGAGAAGGACGACCAGAAGGACAAGAGCGACCAGAAGAGCCAGGGCGGGCGGCCGGCAGGCGACGCGATGATGGCCAAGGTGACCAATGACGCGGTCGCCCTGATCCGGTCGCTTGCCGAATTGCGCGGGCGCAATGGCGACTGGGGCGAGAAGGCGGTGCGCGAGGCGGCGAGCCTGTCGGCCAATGCGGCGCTGCAGGAACATGTCATCGACTTTGTCGCCCGCGACACAACCGAACTCCTGCAACTGGCCGACGGGCGCACCGTCGATGTCGCCGGCAAGAAGATGGTGCTGGCGACCAAGGGGCTGCCGGTCGAGACGCTGGAGCCCGGCTGGTTCATCCGGCTGCTCGGCGTCATCACCGATCCGAACGTCGCCGTGATACTAATGCTGGTCGGCGTCTATGGCATCGTCTTCGAGTTCACCAGTCCCGGGGCGGTCGCGCCCGGCGTCATCGGCACGCTCTGCCTCGTGCTCGGCCTCTATGCGCTCGACCTGCTGCCGATCAACTATACCGGCCTTGCCCTGATGCTGCTCGGCCTCGCCTTCCTCGTCATCGAGGCGTTCAATCCCACCGTCGTGCTCGGGCTCGGCGGCGTGGCCGCCTTTCTGTTCGGCGCCGCCATGCTGCTGCGGGTAGAGGGGCCGGGCTTTGCCATGTCGTGGGCCGTCATCGGTCCCGCCGCGGCGCTGACGCTCGGGCTGGCGCTGCTGACCGGCACCTATGTCTGGGCGGCGCGCAAGAACCCGCCGCGTGTCGGCGGCGAGGCCATGCGCGGCCTACCCGTCGAGATCCTCGACTGGCAAGGCGCGGAGGGCCATGTCCTGGCCCTGGGCGAGCGCTGGCGGGCGAAGGCCGACGAGCCGATCGCGGCCGGCGACAGCGTCGAGATCACCGATATCAGCGACCTCGTGCTGACGGTGCGGCGGCGCGACGCGGCAAGGAATGGAGCACCACAATGATGATTGGTTATATCGCCTATCTGGTCGTCGCACTGGTCGTGATCATGTTCCTGTCCTCGGCCATCCGCATCCTCAGGGAATATCAGCGCGGCGTGGTCTTCACGCTCGGCCGCTTCACCGGGGTCAAGGGGCCCGGCCTCATCATCCTCGTTCCCTTCGTGCAGCAGATGGTGAAGGTCGACCTGCGGGTGGTGGTGCAGGACGTGCCGCCGCAGGACGTGATTTCGCGCGACAATGTCTCGGTCAAGGTCAACGCGGTGCTCTATTTCCGCATCGTCGACGCCGAGCGGGCGGTCATCCAGGTCGAGGACTACATGGCCGCCACCAACCAGCTGGCGCAGACCACGCTGCGCTCTGTGCTCGGCAAGCATGAACTGGACGAGATGCTGGCCGAGCGCGACAAGCTCAACAGCGATATCCAGGAGATCCTCGACCAGCGCACCGATGCGTGGGGCATCAAGGTGTCCAATGTCGAGATCAAGCATGTCGACCTCAACGAGAACATGATCCGCGCCATCGCCAAGCAGGCCGAGGCCGAGCGGCTGCGGCGCGCCAAGGTGATCAACGCCGAGGGCGAGCAGCAGGCGGCGGCGAAACTGGTCGAGGCGGGCCGCATGCTGGCGGCCGAGCCGCAGGCCATGCAGCTGCGCTATTTCGAGGCTTTGCACGACATCGCCGGCGAACGCTCGTCGACGGTGGTGTTCCCGCTGCCGGTGGATCTGCTCAGCCAGTTCATGAAGGGGCAGGGGAAGTGATGGTGTGCGCGTAATCTCCCCCTCGAGGGGGGAGATCAGCAACCTCACCGCCGCCAGGGCGGCTCCGGCGCGAAGCGCTTGCCGATCCAGTCGGCGAAGGCGCGGGTCTTGGCGGCTTGGCCCTTGGCCGAGGGCATGACAACATAGACCGCGCCTTCGTCGGCCAGCGTCCACTCCTCCAGCACAGGCACCAGCCGTCCGTCGGCGAGTTCGCGGCCGACCAGCCAGTCGGTGCTCATCATCAGGCCGACGCCTTGCACGGCGGCCTCGACCAGCACCTCGGCATCGTCGCTGACCAGCGGCCCGGAAACCTCGACGCGCGCGCGCCGGCCCTCGCTGTCGGTCATCTCCCAGGCCGGAAAGGTCTGGAAGCCGCTGAAGCCCAGGCAGGAATGTCCGAGCAGCGCCTGCGGTGTCTCCGGGTGGCCCTTTCGGGCGAGGTAGGAGGGGGCCGCGCAGAGCAGCCGGCGTCGCGTCGCCACCTTGCGCGCCACCAGGCGTGAATCCTCCAGCGCGCCGAGCCGCACGGCGACGTCGAAATTCTCCGCGACCAGATCGGCGAAGCGGTTGGAGAATTCGGCCTCGATGCGGACATCGGGAAATTCGGCAAGGAATTGCGGCAGCAGCGGACCGATCCACATGCGCCCGAACGTGCCGGGCAGCGCTAGCCTGAGCAGGCCGCGCGGACCGCCGCCGGCATGCGCCGACGCGGCGGCCTCGGCCTCGTCGACGGAAGCGAGGATGGCGCGCACGCGCACCAGGAATTCGGCGCCCGCCTCTGTCAGCGAGACGCTGCGCGTCGTGCGGGCGAGCAGCCTGACCCCCAGCCGCTCCTCCAGCGATTGCAGGCGCCGCGACAGGATGGTCGCGTCGCGCCCGACGCGCGCCGCCGCCCGGGTGAAGGAGTGCGCCTCGGCAATGGCCGCGAAAGCCGCCATTTCGGCAAGGGCCGCTGGTTCATGGGATTGCTGCATGATTTGCAATACTCAAATGTAGAAGATCGGAATTATCCAGAAATAACGCAGCAACTAGGTTCACTCAACCCATCAATCGTCCCAACGGAGTGAAACCATGAAAGCCATCGAACTCAGCCAACCCAGGCTGGACGCATTCCGCGCCGCCACCGTTGCAACCCCTGAGCCGCAACGCGGCGAGGTGCTGATCCGCCAGCGCGCGGCGAGCCTCAATTTCGTCGATGTCGCGGTGGCGAGCGGCAATTATCCCGGGCCGGTCTTTCCGCTGATCCCCGTCGCCGACGGTGCCGGCGAGATCGTCGCGGTGGGTGAGGACGTCACGAGATTCAGCATCGGCGATCGCGTCGTCGCCCATGCCAAGCCACGCTGGATCGGCGGCCCGCCGCGACCCTACGAGATGAGGCAGATGCGCGGCGTTTCGCTGCCGGGGTCGCTGGCCGAATATGTCGCGCTGCCGGCCAATTCGCTGGTGCCGGTCCCGGCGCATCTTTCCTTCGAGGCGGCATCGACGCTGCCGATCGCCGGCACCACCGCCTGGAACGCCGTCCGTGCCGCCAATGTCGGGCCGGGCTCGGTCGTGGTGCTGCTTGGCACCGGCGGCGTCTCGATCTTCACCCTGCAGCTTGCGAAGGCCGCCGGCGCCACCGTCATCATCACCTCGTCGTCGGACGAGAAGCTGGAGCGGGCGAAGGCACTCGGCGCCGATCATCTCATTAATTACCGTGCGGCGCCTGACTGGGACGGCAAGGTGCTGGAGCTGACCGATGGCCTCGGCGCCGACCTCGTGGTCGAGACCGGCGGCACCGCCACCTTCGCCCGCGCCATCAACGCCACCGCGCCCGGCGGCACGCTGTTCACCATCGGTTTCGTCACCGGCGCCGAGGCCACGGTCAACCTGCTGCCGATCATCATCAAGGCGCTGAAGGTGATCGGCAACAACACAGGATCGGTATCGGATCTTCGCGACGCCGCCCGCGCCATCGGCGCGGCAGGGATCGAGCCGGTCGTCGACAAGGTGTTTTCACCTGGCGATGCGGCCGAAGCCTACGCCCACATGGCCGCCGGCGGCCTGCATTTCGGCAAGCTGGTGTTCGGCCTGGAGTGGTGAGGAGCGTGATCTCCCCCCTTGAGGGCAGGGCAATCGCATATGAAACTTCCCGAAGGTTTGCCCGGCACGTACCCCCACCCCTAACCCCTCCCCACAAGGGGGAGGGAGACTCGCGCCGGCGCTGAACTCGGCAAACTGTAGAAGTTTCGACGCCAAAGCGTAGCGCGCGGCAGCGTTCCCTCCCCCTTGTGGGGAGGGTTAGGGTGGGGGTCCTCTTCGTAAAAACTCATATGCAATTGCCCTGCCCTTGAGGGGGAGATTACGCGCTCAGATCAGCTTCTCCAGCGTAATCGGCAGGTCCCTGATCCTCTTCCCCGTCGCATGGAACACCGCGTTGGCGATCGCCGGCGCGACGCCGACGATGGCGAGCTCTCCGACGCCCTTGCCGCCGAGCACCGAGGAATGCAGGTCGGGGATGCCGACCGAGATCACCTCGATGTCGGGAATGTCGGCATTGGTCGGCACCAGATAGTCGGCGAGGTTGTTGTTGACGATGCGGCCATGGCGGCGGTCGACTATGCCTTCCTCGAGCAGGGCCTGGCCGATGCCCATGATGATGCCGCCCTTCCACTGGCTCTCGGCGAGCTTCGGGTTGTAGAGCCGGCCGGAATCGAGCGCCGACACCACGCGTGATACACGTACCGTGCCGAAATCCTCGTCGACGCGCACCTCGACGAAATGCGCGCACCAGGAGTGGCGGGAATAGTCGCCCTCGGTGTGCGGCAGCGCCATGGCGATGGTGGTGTAGTTCTTGTAGCGGTCCTCGGCGGTCGAGTTGGCCGGCATGGTGTCGCCGGTCGCCTCGATGCGGTCGCGCCCCACGCTCTTGAGCAGGTCGGCGATCGAGACATCGGGGCCGTCGCCGCGCGGCGAGCCGATGCGGCCATTGGCGACGACCAAGGTGTTCGCCTGCAGCGTGTGGAAGGGCGAGCGCGGGTCGCTGATCGCCAAGCCCACCAGCTGGTCGAGCGCCGAGGTGGCCGCCTTGTAGACGGCACCCGTCATCACGCCGGCCAGGCGCGAGCCGCCGGTGACGCCGGCGCGGGGAAAGCGGGAGTCGCCGAGCTTCACCACCACGTCGTCGGCGCTCACGCCGACCGTTTCGGCGGCGGTCTGCGCCAGGATGGTGTAGGTGCCCTGGCCCATGTCGATCGAGGAGCTTTCGACCTCGACCGAACCGTCGGCCAGGATGCGCACGACCGCCTCGCCATAGGCGCGTCGCACCGGATAGGTGCCGGCGGCGACGCCCCAGCCGATCAAATGATTGCCGTCGCGCATCGAGCGCGGCGCCGGCGTGCGCCTGGCCCAGCCGAAGCGCTCGGCACCCGCTGCAAAAGCCTCTCGCAACTGCCTGGTCGACCAGGCTTTTCTGGCGTGCGGGTCCTGTTCGGCATAGTTGCGCAGCCGGATTTCCAGCGGATCGATGCCGACCTCGTGGGCGAGCTCGTCGATGGCGCTCTCGATGCCGAAGGCGCTAGGGTTTTCGCCCGGCGCGCGCATGGCGCCCGGCACCACGGAATTGACCCGCACGACATTCTGCTTCGAGGAGAAATTCGGCGTCGCGTACATGATCGAGGTGACCGATCCCAGCGGCTCGACCCACATGCCGTCGATGGATGTTTCATTGACACCGCGATGCACGATCGACCGGATCACGCCGTCATGGTCGGCGCCGATCGTCACCGTCTGCCGTGTCGCGGCGCGGCCGCCATAGCCGGTAAAAGTCTGCGGCCGTGTCATCACCAGCTTCACCGGCCGGCCCAGCATTTTGGCGGCACTGGCGGCAATCGCGCCGTGGCTGAGCGCCAGTGCCTTGGAGCCGAAGCCGCCGCCGATATAGGGCGAGACCAGCCGCACATTCCCGAACGGCACTTCGAACCATTCGGCATAGGTGCGGGCCATGCCGTCCAGCCATTGGCTGGGCTCCCACACGGTCAGACGATCGCCTTCCCAGCGCGCGATCAGGCCATGCGGCTCCATCGGCGCCTGGTATTCGCGCGGCGTGTTGTAGGCGGCGCAGATCCGCACCGGCGCCGAGGCGAAGGCGGTGGCCGCGTCACCCCATTCCTTGGTCATGGCGTCGATCGGGATACCGTCGCCGGCCTTGCCGTCGCTGAGGTCGACGATGGAAGGCGTCTCGTCATAGCTGACCTTGACCAGCGCCGCCGCGGCGACCGCCTGCTCGAAGGTCTCCGCCACGACGGCGGCGACATGCTGGCCTGAAAAGGTGATGTCGCGCGCCAGCGGGCAGTAAGGCTTGTCCGGCGGCGGCGTGCCGAACCAGTCCGACGCGGTTCTCAGGCTGATGATGGTGTCCGGTGTCAGCACCTTGAGCACGCCCGGCGCTGCCTCCGCCTGCGCGGTGTCGATCGCGCGTACCTTGCCGGAGGCAATCGTGCTTTCGACCAGCACGGCATGGGCGAGGCCTTCGAGCTGCTGCTCGACGGCATATTTGGCGGCACCGGTGATCTTGGCCGGGCCGTCGACGCGCGACAGCCGGCCGCCTACGGCTTCCGCCAGCGCGCCATCCGAGGCGTCGCCATGTCTTGTGTGAACAGTCATGCCGTCTCTCCCAATTTGAGGATGGCCCGCGCGACAACGCGCGGTGCGAGTTCGATCTTGTAGTGGTTGGCGCCATGGTCGACAGCGCCCTCGACGGCAAGCAGGCTGGCCGCGCGGACAGCGTCCGGTTCCAGCACCTTGCCTATCAAGGCGGCCTCCACGGCCCGCGCCCGCCACGGTTTCGTCGCGACGCCGCCGAGCGCCACGCGCAGGTCGCGGATGGTGCGCCCATCGGCTTCCAGCTCGAGCCCTACGGCAGCACTGGCCGCCGCGAATTCGTAGGATTGCCGGTCCCGGATCTTGAGGTAGGTCGAACGGCGGGCAGCAGCGGATGAGGGGATCTCGATGGCGGTGATCATCTCGCCCGGCTCGATCGCGTGTTCCCTGCCGGGCGTGGTGCCGGGCAGCAGGAAGAAGTCGTCGACCAGAAGCCTGCGCTCGCCCAGATGAACGATCGCGTCGAAGGCGACCAAGGCGGTGGCGAGGTCGCCGGGGTACATGGCGATGCAGGCTTCGCTGGTGCCGAGCACGGCGTGGCCCCTGGTGACGCCGCCGATCGCCGAACAGCCGGAGCCTGGCTCACGCTTGTTGCAGGCGGAAAAGTTCGAGGGATCGCGGAAATAGGGGCAGCGCGTGCGCTGCATCAGATTGCCGCCGATGGTCGCCATGTTGCGGATCTGCGCCGAGGCCGCCTGCCACAACGCTTCGGAGATGGCGGGGAAGCGGCTCTTGATGTCGGCATGGTCGGCGACATGGCCCATTCGGGCGAGCGCGCCGATGATGGCGCGGTGTTCGCCCACTTCGATCCGGTCGAGGCCCTTGAGGTGGGTGATGTCGACCAGCGTGTCGGGTTCGGCGACGCCGCATTTGGCGAGGTCGATCAGCGTCGTGCCGCCGGCAAGCAGCATGGCGCCGGGCAGGGCAGCGGCCTGTCGTGCGGCATCAACCGAAGTGGCGCGCAGATAGAAAAAATCCCTCATGATGCGACCTCCAGGGCTGCCTGGCGCACGGCGGCGACGATGTGCGGATAGGCGCCGCAACGGCAGAGATTGCCGGCCATGTATTCACGGATCTCCTCATCCGAGCCGGCATGGCCCTCGCGGATACAGGCGACCGCCGACATGATCTGGCCCGGCGTGCAATAGCCGCACTGGAAAGCGTCCTGCTCGAGGAAGGCAGCCTGCACGGGATGCAGTTCGCCCTCCCGTGCAAGCCCCTCTATGGTGGTGATGGCGCGGCCCTCGGCCTGCGCCGCCAGCGTCAGACAAGCCAGCACGCGCTCGCCGTCGACATGCACGGTGCAGGCGCCGCACTGGCCGTGGTCGCAGCCCTTCTTGGTGCCGGTCAGGCCGAGCCGTTCGCGCAAGGCATCGAGCAGCGTCACGCGCGGCTCCAGCTGCAATTCGTGATGATGGCCGTTGATATCGAGATGGACGGGGATTTTCGTCATGGGCGTCTGGCTCCAGTTGCTTGACGCGAGGTCGGTTGATCATGTTGCGCGGGCGGGGCTGCCGGCGGGTCTAGCTCCAGCGGTCCGGCCCTTGGCTGTCGCTTCGAACGTTCGTCTTTCGGGAAGCCAGGCAATTGGCTTCCCGTCCATTCTGCGGACCACTCCTCACCCCAGCAGGTCCTCGATGCGGATCGGAAAGCGGCGAGGCCGCACGCCTGTTGCATGCCAGACCGCGTTGGCAACCGCGCCGGCGGTGCCGGTGATGCCGATTTCGCCGACGCCCTTGATGCCGAGCGCGTTGACGTGGGGGTCGTCCTCATGGACCAGGATCGCCTCCACCGACGGCACGTCGGCATTCACCGGGACATGGTATTCGGCGAGGTTGGCGTTCTGTATCCGGCCCGAGCGCCGGTCGGTGCTGGCTTCTTCATGCAGCGCGAAGGAGACGCCCCAGATCATGCCGCCATAGTACTGGCTGCGCACCAGCCTGGGGTTGATGACCCGTCCGGCGGCGAAAGCGCCGACCAGCCTGGTGACGCGGATTTGCCCGAAATCCGGATCGACCTTGACCTCGGCGAACACGGCACCGTGGGCATGCTTGGCATAGGTCTCCTGGTACGCCGGGTCCGGGGCGGCCTTGCCACGGCCTTCGATCTCCGTGAGGCCTGCGCGCGTGAGGATCTCGGCATAGCTTTCACCGCGGCTTTCATCGTCGCGCCGGTACAGCCGGCCGCCGCGCGCCAGCACGCCTTCATTGCCGGCGCCGAACAATGGCGAGGCCTCGTTGCCGGTGGCGAGATCGGCGAGCCTGGCGATGACGGCGGCGCCGGCATTGTGGATCGCCATGCCGGCCGTCGCCGTGTGGCCGGAGCCGCCGGCAATGCCCGCATTGGGCAAGTCGGAGCTGCCGGCCCTGAAATCGACCTGGCCGATGTCGAGCCCGAGCCCGTCGGCGGCGATCTGGGCGAAGGCGGTCCAGGCGCCTTGCCCCATGTCCTGCGCGCCGGTCTCCATCAGGCCGCTGCCATCGGCCCTCAGCACCGCACGCGCCTCGGCCTGGAACATCAGGGCCGGGAACGTCGCCGTACCCATGCCCCAGCCGGTGAGGAAACCGTCGGCGTCGCGCATCTGCCGCGGACGAAGCGGGCGGCTCGCCCAGCCGAACGCCCCGGCCGCCTGTGCGTAGCATTCGCGCAGGGCCTTTGAAGAGAACGGCTTGCCGGTCATCGGCTCGACTTCGGCATAGTTCCGCAGCCGGAATTCCAGCGGGTCGATGCCGCAGGCATGAGCCGCCTCGTCGATGGCGCTCTCCAGGGCTATCGAGCCGGTGGCTTCACCGGGTGCGCGCATGAAAAGCGGCGTACCGGTGTCGAGCCGCACCGCCTCGTGCGAGGTGGCGATCGCCGGGCTGGCATAGAGTGTGTGCGAGGCATCCGCCGCCGGTTCGAAGAAATCGTCGAATGTGCTCGACGCGGTCTTGGCGTGATGGTCGATCGCCGTCAGCCGGCCCTCGCCATCCATGCCCATGCGCAAGGTCTGGCGCGTCGGAGCACGGTGGCCGACCGGCCCGTACATCTGCTCGCGCCGCAGCACCAGCTTGACCGGACGGCCGACGAGACGCGCCGCCAGGACGCCCAGCACCTGCGGCCCCGAAATCATGCCCTTCGAACCGAAGCCGCCGCCGAGGAAGGGGCTGCGGATGTGGATGTCCTGCGGCGCGATGCCGAACAGGCCGGCGATACGGCCCTGCGCCATGGCAAGACCCTGGCTCGGCGTGTCGATCGACAGCCTGCCGCCATCCCAGGCGGCGACGATCGCATGCGGTTCCATGGCGTTGTGGTACTGGGCCGGCGTCTCGTAGGTGGCTTCGATCCGCGTCTTCGCCGATTCGAGGCCGGCCTCGACATCGCCCTTGTGCTGCACGGCCGGATTGCCGACGCCGACACCACGCGGCACGAAGCTTTCGGCGCCGTCGAGACCGACGCGCGCCGGCAGCGCCTCATAGCGCGGCGAGAGCAGCGCCGCCCCTTCGGTCGCCGCCTCCAGCGTTTCGGCGATCACCACGGCGATGGTCTGGTTCGGGTAGCGGACCTGATCGTTCTGCAACAGGTCGAGCCGGAACATGAAGGGATTGTCCTTGGCATCCGGATCGATGGCGAGCGCCGGCCGGTTGTCGGGCGTCATCACCTCGACCACGCCCTTGTGCGCCTTGGCCGCTTCGATATCCAGCGCGGCGACGCGACCGCGCGCGATGCTGGAGACGGCGAGCACGGCATAGAGCATGCCGGGCGGATGGTTATCGGCCGCGTAGCGCGCGGCTCCGGTGACTTTCAGAAAGCCGTCGCGGCGGGTCAGCGGCTGGCCGATGCTGGAGCCTTGCCGCGCATGGGCGGGTTGCTGGTTGAGGCTGAGTTCAAGCGTCATGGCGCACTCCGGGAATGGAGGAAAAGGGAGAAGCCGGAAGGGCCGGTATCCGCTCGGGCGTCCCCGCCATGGCCAATATCAGCGCCCTGACCACGATGCGGCGGGCAAGCTCGATCTTGAACGCATTGTCGCCGGAGGGGCTGGCATCGGCCAGGGCCGCGTCCGCCGCGCTGGCGAAGGTCGCCTCGTTGGCATCCGCGCCAAGCAGAATGGCTTCCGCCGAGCGCGCCCGCCACGGTTTGGCCGCGACGCCGCCCAGTGCCAGCCTCGCGGCGCGGATCTTGCCGCTGTCGACGACAAGTGCCGCGGCGGCCGAGACGACGGCGAAGGCGTAGGAGGTGCGTTCGCGCACTTTCAGGTAGCGGGCGTTGGCAGCGAAGGAGGCTGCCTCTGCCGGCAGGCGCACCGCCACGATCAGGTCGCCGGGCTCCAGCACATTCTCCCGCTGCGGCGTATCGCCGGGAAGCCGGTGGAATTCCTCCAGCGTCACGTGGCGCCGGCCCTGCTTGCCTTCGATCTCGACCACGGCGTCGAGCGCCACCAGCGGCACGCAGAAGTCCGACGGATGGGTGGCGATGCAGGCATCGCTCCAGCCGAGCACTGCGTGCAGGCGGTTCTCGCCTCCAATCGCGTCGCAGCCGGTGCCGGGCTCGCGCCTGTTGCAGGCGCTGGCGGTGTCGTAAAAATAGCTGCAGCGCGTGCGCTGCAGGAGATTGCCGCCGACGGTGGCGGCGTTGCGAAGCTGCGCGGAGGCGCCCGACAACAGCGCCTCGGCCACCGCCGGATAGGCCTTGGCGAATGCCGTGTCGTGGGCGAGATCGGCGTTGCGGACCAGCGCGCCGATGCGCAGGCTGCCATCGTCCAGCTGTTCGATGCGGTTGAGCTCCGGCAGCCGCGAGATGTCGACGATGCGCTCGGGGCTGGTGATGCCGCCCTTCATCAGGTCGAGCAGATTGGTGCCGCCGGCGAGATAGGCCGAACCCGGCTGCGCGGCGGCCGCGATGGCGTCCGGGATCGTGGCCGGCCTGACGTAATCGAAGTCCCTCATGCCGCGGTCCTCCGGTCGGCCTTGGCAAGTTGCTCCTGAGCTTCCAGGACGGCCTCGACGATGCCGCCATAGGCCGCGCAGCGGCATATGTTGCCGCTCAGGCCCTCGCGGATGCGTTCGGGATCGTCGCCGGCCTGTCCTTCGGCGATCAGGCCGAGCGTGCTCATGATCTGGCCCGGTGTGCAGAAACCGCACTGGAAACCGTCATGGGCGATGAAGGCGGCCTGCACCGGGTGCAGGTCCTCGCCACGGGCGACGCCCTCAATGGTCAAGACGTTGGCGCCGTCATGGCTGACCGCCAGCGCCAGGCAGGAGTTGATGCGATTGCCGTCGACCAGCACCGTGCAGGCGCCGCACTGGCCGCGATCGCAGCCCTTCTTGGTACCGGTGAGGTCAAGCCGCTCGCGAAGGAGATCGAGCAGGGTTACGCGTGGATCGACTTCCAGTTCGTGTCGGTGTCCGTTGATGGTAAGCGTGATGGGAAGACTGGTCATGGGCGTCTGGCTCCAGTTTGCTTGACGCGGATCGGGAGTGAACTGGTGCCTTGCCGGAGAACGGCAAGGTAACCTTTTGGTCAGGTGTTGGCGGGAGTGACAGCGGATCTCCCGGGAGATGGGCGGGCAGGGGAGATGTCAGCTTGCAGGTTCGAAAGGCGTGACATAAGCGTTCCCCTTCTTATATGATGAAAGCACTCCACTAAAACGGAGGCGCCTCCGTTTATTACGTGGGGGCTGGCCCGGCCGGGTTCAAGCCCCCATATTTCGACCGTGGAGAAAAAATTGGCCGTTGAGCCGTCCGTCATCGCTGAAACGAACACCGCCGCGGAAACCAAGCCGCTGCGCGCGGACGCGCAACGCAACCGCGACCGGCTGGTCGAGGTGGCGGCATCGGTCTTTGCCGAACGCGGCATCGATGCCTCGCTGGAGGATATTGCGCGCCGCGCCGGTGTCGGCATCGGCACGCTCTACCGGCATTTTCCGACCCGCGAGCATCTGGTCGAGGTGGTCTACCGCCGCGAGGTGGAGGCGCTGTGCGCGGCGGCCGGCGAGCTTGCGGCAAAGCATCCGTCCGATGTCGCGCTGGAAGAGTGGATGCGGCGCTTCGTCGACTACATCGCCACCAAGCGCGGCCTGGCAACCAGCCTGCGCATCCTGCTCACCACCAATTCGACGCTGTTTTCCGACACGTCGGGCAGGGTCTCCCAGGCCTTGCGGCAATTGGTCGAGGCAGCGGTGGCCGACGGCACGATCCGGGGCGATGTCGATGCCTCCGACGTGCTGCATGCACTGTCCGGCATCTACTCCGCACCCGATACGCCGGAGTGGCGCGACCGCTCGCGCCGGCTGGTCAAGCTGTTGATGGACGGCTTGCGGTTCGGGGCAAACAGCGCGCGTTGAGGGGCTGGATACCGGCCGCGTGACAACCATGCCTGTCCACGATCTTTGAGGGGGGATCCGATGTATGTAGGCCGTTCCTACAAGCTGATCGACTTCGCGCTCTGGTCGCGGCGCAGCGTCATCTACATGGTGGTGGTGAGCGGACTGGCGGTCGCGGCCTATCGTCTTCCGGGCCTTGCTGGGTTCTCGGTGCCGTGGTCGGTGGTGCTGGTGCTCGGCACCACCGTGTCGCTCGTTGCCGGCTTCAAGAATTCGCAGGTGTTCACCCGCAGCGGTGAGGCGCTGCAGGCGTTCACGCAAATCACCGCCAGCAGCCGGGTGTGGTCGAATTTCTGCCGGGACTTCCTCGATGCGCCGACGGCCAGGCAACTGATCTACCGCCATATCGCCTGGATGACGGCACTGCGCTTTTCGCTGCGGCGGCCGATGCCCTGGGAATCCATGGGGAAGGCCGCCAATATCGAATACCGGCGGCGCTACCGCATCCAGGAGGATACCGGCTCGCTCGCCGGCGACTTGCAGCCGTTGCTGGCCGAACAGGCCGGCAAGGTGCTGGAATCGCCGCAGCCGGCGATCGCCCTGCTCGAAATGCAATCGGTCCAGGTCAATGCACTGCTCAAGGACGCCAAGATCCCCCCGCAGATCTATGGCGAACTGACGAAGCTGATCCGCGATTTCCACGATCAGCAGGCGCGCTGCGACCGCATCAAGAACAATCCCTATCCGCGCCAGTACGCCATCGTCAGTTCCATGTTCGTCATGATCTTCTGCACGCTGTTGCCGTTCGGTGTCGTTCCGGTCTTTGCCGACATGGGCAAACTTGGCGGCGTGCTCGGCACGATCGGCATCTGGCTGACGATCCCGTTCAGCACGCTGCTGGGCTGGGCCTACATGTCTCTCGACCAGGTCGGCGAGAGCAGCGCCAACCCGTTCGAGGGCAACGCCAACGACGTTCCGATCTCGCAGATCTGCCGCGACATCGAGATCGAGTTGCGCGCCGGGCTCGGCGAGACTGACCTCCCCAAGCCATTGCTGCCGGTCAACGATATAGCGACCTGAAGGGCCGGACCTGGCGCGGTTACGCCTTCGCCTCGACCAGGATCACCAGCGATTCCGGCACCACGCCATCGTGCACCATCGCGTCGGCGGCTTTCTGGCTCTTCATCATTTCCGCCAGCGCATCCATGTCAGGAACGTCCATCATCAAAGCCACCCGTTTCGGGTTCTGGGGATCGACGAAGGTGCGGATGTTGGTGATCCCCAGCGAGCCGAAAAGCTCCTTGCGCTTGGGTGAACTGAGCCAGTGCTTGCTGTCTTTCGTGATGTCGTGATGGCCGATTACGGTTGGCATGGCATCCTCCCCAGGGTGACGCCGGCGGTCGAAATCGCCCGCCTGATGCTGCGATCCACCTGTACAAGGCACTGAGCGCCGTTTCCTGCAGGCTGTCAATTAGCTGTTGCTGATGGAATGGATCAAAGCTCCAGGCAAACCTTGCCGAAGTGCTTTCGCGCTCCGTAATGCGTGAAGGCGGCGGCGATGTCGCGCAGCGGAAAGCGGCGGTCGATGACGGGCTTCAGCCTGTTGACCTCTATCGCGCGGATCATGTCCTCCTGGTCCGCCCGGCTGCCGATCGAAATGCCGCTGATGCGGATCTGGTTCGAAAACACGGTCGGGATCGAAACTTCAGCGGCAAAACCGGTCAGGACGCCGATCAGGGCGATGTGGCCGCCTGTCCGGCAAGCGACCAGGGATTGCGCCAGCGTGGCGGGGCCGCCGACCTCGACCACGTGATCGACGCCGCGCCCGTCGGTCAACTCCCGGGCCTTGCGGCCCCAATCCGGAACGGCCCGGTAGTTGATGGTGGCGTCGGCACCGAGGCTTGCGAGCCGTTCCAGCTTTTCCTCGTCGGACGAGGTGGCGATGACCCGGGCGCCGGCGGCCTTGGCGAATTGCAGCGCGAACAGCGACACACTGCCGGTGCCGAGCACCAGCACCGTGTCGCCGGGCTTCACCTTGCCGCACACCACCAGGCCTCGCCAGGCGGTGACGCCGGTGCAGGTGAGCGCCGCCGCCTCCAAATGGCTATGGCCCGCCGGGGCTTTCGTGAAGGCATGCGCCGGCATGCACACATATTCGCTGGCGAAGCCGTCGAAGCTTTCTCCCGGAATGTCGCGCCTGGTGGCGGGCGTCATGTCGCCGTCCAGCCACCAGGGATAGAAAACGCCGACCACGCTGTCGCCCGGCCGGAGCGCATCGACATCGCCGCCGACGGCGATCACTTCACCGGCGCCGTCGGACAGCGGCACGCGGCCGTCGGCGAGCGGTGTCTTGCCCTGCACCGCGAAATCGTCGCGCATGTTCAACGAGCAGGCGCGGATCCTGACCAGCACGTCACCCGGCCCCGGCCGCGGCGGATCTTCCTCGACCAGTTCGAGCCTGTCCAGGCCACCCGGCGCTCTCAGCCTGACCAGCTTCATTGTCTTCTCCGATGTGTGGATGTCTTGATATGGCGACAGCGAACCGGCGCTATCGGATCTGGCGGCCGGAAATCACCCGCAGCCAGGGTGCGAGATGGAAGGCGCTCATCAGCAGGTACATGGCAGCCATGCCGGTCAGCGGCGAGCCGCCCATGCACAGCATGGCCGCGTCGCCACCTTGAAGACACGAGAACAGGGCCATTAGAGCGAAGGTCGGTGCCGCCGCGAGACACAGCCAGTCGGCGACGCCAAGGGGGGCGGTATTTTCGGGGGTCGCGCCGCCGATGCCGGAATGGATGTCGGTCATGGTCCTTTTCCCTAATGATCACGCCAGTGACGAGGCCTGCGCTTGGGTTCCTCGCCCCCAAGGTGGGGCAGGAGGAACCCAAGCGGGATGGCGTCGATCCACCGTCCTATTGTTCGCCCTTGTCGCGGAAGGCGGCTTCGCCGGCGGCGGCCACTTCGGCCCACTTCTTGTCGGCACCGGCTTCGTAATTGTCGTGCCAGTTCCACCAGCTGTAGAGCGGGGTCTGGGGATAGCCTTCGGGCGAGTCCTCCCAGACCTCCTGGCGGCCGAGCGGGGTGGCGTCGAGATAGCTCCAGACCGTGCCCATCGCCTCGTCGCCGCGGCTGTTGATGAAATAGGTGCGGAAGACGCGGTCGCCGTCATGGATGAAGACGTTGTGGCCATGCCATTCGTCGACCCCGAAGTCTTTGTCGAAGCTGTCGGTGATGGTGTACCAGGGCATTTCCCAGCCCATCCGCGTCTTCAGCCGCGCAATATCGGCCTGCGGGGCGCGCGAGGCGTAGGCGAGCGTGGTGTTGCGGGCGTTGAGATGGGCGAGATGGCCGACCTGGTCGGCGCCGAGCGAGCAACCGCGGCAGGCGTGATCGGGCCAGCCATAGACACCGGGCTCGAAGAAGGCGCGGTAGACGATCAGCTGGCGGCGGCCTTCGAACAGGTCGAGCAGGCTTGCCTTGCCGTTGGGGCCCTCGAACACGTAGGCCTTGTCCACTTCCACCCACGGCATGCGCCGGCGTTCGGCGGCGAGCGCGTCCTTGGCGCGTAGCGTCGCCTTCTCCTTCACCAGCATCTTTTCGTGCGCGGCGTCCCATTCCTGCCTCGAAACGATCGGCGGGGTCTTCATCGTCATGTGCTTGGTCATTGGTCTTCTCCTTTGCCAGTCATGGGGCCGTCGCGGCCTGTGGTCGCCCGGGGATCCTGAGCCAGGGTGGGGCGGTGAGGGAGGGGTGTTGCATCATCCGGTCCGGCGCAGCAGGGGTGACGCCGGGCAGGCCCGGTGGCATCGTTCGGTGCGTCGAGAGCAAGGTCGGTTGAGACAGTCATCGCGTTCTCCTTGGTGCGCCGCCCGTTGCCGATGCGGCTTGCTGCTTGGCTGCGGTGACTTAAGTTAGGGCGGTGCTTTTCGAGGTGGGAGTTACAAGTGTGACGGGATTTGAATGGACTCGCTGATCACGGCGGCGGCACTGGCGCTGGCGTCTGGCGATCCGCTCGGCGCGCTCGACCGCGTCGCGCTGCGTGAGGACGCGCCGGCCTTGGCGCTGCGCGGCATTGCCATGGCGCAGCTCGGCGACTTCGACCGCGCCAAGCTGTTGTTGCGGCGCGCGGCCCGCGCGTTCAGCCCGAAAGAGGCCGTCGCGCGCGCCAGATGCGTCGTCGCCGAGGCCGAGATCGCGCTGGTCTCACGCGATCTGGGCTGGCCCGCCAAGGCGCTCGACGCGGCGCGGACCGCGCTGGAAAAGCATGGCGACCGGCTGAACGCGGCGCATGCGGGCCAACTCAAGGTCCGGCGCCTGTTGCTGATCGGCCGCCTCGACGAGGCCGAACATGTGCTGGCTGGGCTCGACCCGACGCCGCTGCCGCCGGCCGCGAGGGCGGCGCACGAGCTCGCTGTCGCCGGCATCGCCATGCGGCGCCTCAGGATCCGTCCGGCGCGCGCGGCGCTGGAATGGGCAAGCAACGCCGCCCGCCAGGCCGGTATTCCCGGCCTCATGGCGGAGGTCGTCAGCGCATCCCTGGCGCTCGAAACACCGGCGGCGCGGCTGATCACGCAAGGTGCGGAGCGGCCGCTGCTGCTCGAAGAGGTCGAGGCGCTGCAGGCATCGCCGGCGCTGGTCATCGACGCCATTCGCTATGTCGTGCGCGCCGGCGACAGCACCGTCTCGTTGGCGAGCCGGCCGGTGCTGTTCGCGCTGGCGCGTGCGCTTGGCCAGGCTTGGCCCGGGGATGTATCACGCGAGGATCTCGTGGCGCGGGCCTTCGGCGGCAAGCACGCCGATGAATCGCACCGCGCGCGCCTGCGCGTCGAGATCGGCCGGCTGCGCGCCGAGCTTGCCGCGCTGACGGATATCAGCGCCACAAAGCGCGGCTTCACGCTGGCGCCGCGCGAGGGGCGCGCGGTGATGGTGCTGGCGCGGCCGATCGAGGAACGGCACGCGGCGGTCCTGGCCTTGCTCGCCGACGGCGAAGCCTGGTCGAGCTCGGCCCTGGCGCTGGCGCTCGGCACTGGCCAGCGCAGCGTACAGCGGGCGCTCGAGCCGCTTGCCGAGGCCGGCAAGGTGCAGTTTTTCGGCCATGGCCGGGCGCGCCGCTGGATGACGCCGCCAGTGGCCGGATTCACGACCACCTTGTTACTCCCGGCGCCGCTGCCGAACGGCTAAGGTGTGGCGATATCCGGATGAGGCCGGCCTGCAAATGGCGGCCTGCCCCGGATTTCGACACCTTGGATGACGACCATGAGGATCAAGACATGAAGCATTCAGCGGCCGAAATCCTGCGCGAATACGGACCCTTTCCGGGGGTGGAGCGGGTGCATGGGGTGAGTTTCGACGGCGAGAACGTCTGGTTCGCCTCGGGTGACAGGCTGAACGCCTTCGATCCGCAAAGCGGGCAGGCGCTGCGTTCGATCGATGTCGCGGCGCATGCAGGCACCGCCTATGACGGCCGGCATTTCTTCCAGCTCGCCAATGATCGCATCCAGAAGATCGATCCCGATACCGGCAAGGTGCTCGCCACGATCCCGGCGCCCGGCGGCGGCCGCGATTCCGGGCTGACCTGGGCCGAAGGCACGCTTTGGGTAGGGCAGTACCGGGAACGCAAGATCCACCAGATCGACCCCGAGACCGGACAAATCCTGCGCACGATCGAATCCAACCGCTTCGTCACCGGGGTGACTTGGGTGGACGGCGAGCTGTGGCACGCCACCTGGGAGGGCGACGAGAGCGACCTGCGCCGCGTCGACCCGCAAACGGGCAAGGTTCTGGAGAGGCTCGACATGCCGGACGGCATCGGCGTTTCGGGGCTGGAATCCGATGGCGGCGACCGCCTTTTCTGCGGCAGTACGTCCTCCGGGGTGGTGCGGGCGGTGCGCCGGCCGAAATGAGACGGTTCTCCTGACAGGGACATCAGGGCTGCCGGTCCGCGTTTGCGAATTTGTCCACCGGTGACTGGCCGTCGCCTTAGTGCGTGCCTAGATAGGCTGCGTTGGGCGACCGCCCGGACATCTCTTCGCAAAGGAACCGACCATGCCCGAACAGATCACGCTGAACGACGGCGCCACCATTCCCCAGCTTGGCCTTGGCGTCTGGCAGGTCGATCACGACATCACCGCTGATGTGGTGGGCTGGGCGATCAAGGCCGGCTACCGGCTGATCGACACTGCGCAGGGCTACCAGAACGAGGAGGGCGTCGGCGAGGCGATCCGTGCCGCCGATGTGCCGAGAAGCGAGCTATTCATCACCTCGAAACTGCGCAACGGCGCGCACCAGCGCGATGCGGCCCTGCGCGCTTTCGACGATACGATGAAGAAGCTCGGCATCGAGCAGCTCGACCTGTTCCTGATCCACTGGCCGGTACCCAGCCAGGACAAATATGTCGAGGCCTGGAAGGCCCTGATCGAGCTGAAGCAGGCCGGCCGCATCAAGTCGATCGGCGTCTCGAATTTCAACAGGGATCACCTAGAGCGCATCATCGGCGAGACCGGCGTGGTCCCGGTGGCCAACCAGATCGAACTGCATCCGCGCTTCCAGCAGCGTGCGCTCAGGGATTTCCATGCCCTGCATAACATCCATACCGAAAGCTGGAGCCCGCTCGGCAGCGGCCGGCTGCTCAGCGACCCGACGATAGCGGGCATCGCCGGCAAGCACGGCAAGTCCGCCGCGCAAACGATCATCCGCTGGCACCTCCAGCAAGGGCTGATCGTCATCCCGAAGTCGATCCATCAGGACCGCATCGCGGCCAATTTCGATGTCTTCGATTTCGAACTGGACGAGCAGGACCTGAAGACGATCGCGGGCATGGATTCGGCCGACGGCCGCGACGGACCGAATCCGGCTACGGCGGCGTTCTTGTTCTGAGGGTTGGACCTGAAGGAGGCGGCGACGAAGCTGCCAATCTCCCCCCAAGTGGGGGAGATGCCCGGCAGGGCAGAGGGGGGCGCTGTCCCGCCGACCACTCGGTCCGCGTCGCCCAACCCCGCAACTATGACAATATGCTGGCAGACATTGCCAATGTCTCGGATGACATGGTCATTCCAGAACCGCAGCACAGTCCAGCCGTCCTCTTCCAAGCGCTTCGTCCTGGCCTGTTCGGCTATCACCAGATTTTCGTCGCCATGCTGAGAGCCATCGACCTCAACGATGAGCTTTTTCTCCGGGCAAGCGAAGTCGACGATGTAGCCGGCGATTGGAAATTGCCTGCGAAAACCCAAGCCCATCAGCCGATGCCCGCGAAGTTCGTTCCAAAGCTTTAACTCGGCGCCCGTCATCACCTTGCGCATCGATTTGGCATTGGCACGTTGTCTTGGCGGCAGGGGCGTGTGGGTCGTTTTCAGAGGTTGGTCGAGGTCGGGATGTCGACGTTTCTACTCTACGGCGCCCCCCTCTGTCCTGCCGGACATCTCCCCCACGAGGGGGGAGATCGGCGGCTTCACCGTCCGCGCTGGTCAAATCCCGGAACCGTCCAGCTGTTGCGCATCGTCGCCTTCCCAGGGAGCGGGCATCGAGCCGCCCCGACTGAGATTGGCCGAGGGCAGGGGCATCCAGCATTTCAGCTCCGGCTCGGCATATTCGACGACGCGGCCGGGCGAGGAGTCCGACGCCCGCCAGCCTTCCCCGGCGAACTGGTCGCCGCGCGACCAATAGGCGAGGTCGACTTCCGCCGGCCCCTGTTCGGAGGGGCGCACCGTGACCAGGATCCGGCTGCCGTCCATGGGCGCTGTCGACATGTGGCGCCACCGTTCGGGCTCGTCCATCGTATTTCCTCCTGCTTTTGGTGCGAGAGGAAGTGTCGCCTCGCCATCGGAGCCGGTCAACCCAAACTTTGTCGGATTGCACCGTCCACTTTCGTCCTTGGTCTGGCGATGTTGGCCAGGACAAGGAGAGGCATTCATGAGTGACAGGGTCGAGCCGGTGCCGGCAGCGGGCGAAATGAAACTGTATTTCAGCCGCAACCCCAATCCGCGCCTGGCGGTCGCGGTGGCGCGTTACCTCGAGGCGGGGGTGACCTTCGAATTCGCGTCGCCCTTCGCGCCGGGGCAAGCGCAACGATTTCGGCCGCTCAATCCCAACCTTTCCCTCCCCATACTGGCCTGGCCGGGCGGCAGCCTGTGGGAGACCGACGCCATAGCCTGCCGGCTGTCGCGCGACATGCGCTCGATTTCTGGCGCTCCGGCGATGACGAACCGGAGATGATCCGCTGGCTGAGCTGGGGCAAGGAGAATTTCGCCAGGGCCTGCGACATGGTGCATTTCGAGCGTGGCACCAAGCAGCGCTATCATCTGGGCCCGATCGATCATCAGCTGGTCGAGGAGGGGTTGGGCCTGTTCCACAAGATGGCGGCGATCCTTCAGGCCGCACTTGCGGGCCGGCAATGGCTGGTCGGGGATAGGGTCTCCTATGCCGACTTCCGCATGGCAACGTTCCTGCCTTTCAACGATGTCGGGAGGCTGCCGCTCGGTGATTATCCCGTGCTTGCCGAGTGGTATCGCCGGCTTGAAGGCATCGAGGCCTGGCGTGATCCGTTCAATGGGCTCGACGCGCCCGAATTGCCGCCGGTGCCGGGGCAAGGCGCGGAAGTGAAAACGTAAAGGTGAAACCGACGGCCGGCGCATACAGAGAGGGAACTTGAAGACGCCGGCCGTCATCTGGGGCGTTGGGTGCATCCCGTTGGGGCGCGATGCAGGGTCAGGCTAGGCGGATGAACGGCATCTTCAATCGGAACGCCTGCCCATGGTGAATGAGGGGTTACTATCCACAGGCCGGCCGGGCGATGACCACTCTTCGCCCGGCCTTCACCGTCTCTCGCAACTGTGTGCAACACCGGGCAGTAGGCCATCAGTGCTCGACGGGCAGCGCCTGGGTTGGTAAGCCCCATGCCGCGCAGGAGACCTTATTGAGTCGAGACATGACCGTTGCGATCGAGATGGGACACACCACGGCGGGCGCCCCAGCTAACCTCGATCTCGAGGAACTGCTGGCGACCCGCCTTCTGGTGCAGGGCAATTCCGGCTCCGGCAAGTCGCATCTCTTGCGCCGCCTCCTGGAACAGAGCGCGCCCTGGGTGCAGCAGACCATCATCGATCCCGAAGGCGACTTCGTCTCGCTCGGCGAGCGCTATGGCCATCTGGTGATCGATGCCGAGGAGCATACCGAGCGCGGCCTGCAGGCGGCCGGCGAGCGGGCGCGCATCCACCGCGTCTCCACCGTGCTGAACCTCGAAGGGCTCGACGCGGAAAACCAGATGCGGCGCGCCGCCGCCTTCCTCGGCGGCTTGTTCGAGGTCGCCCGCGACCACTGGTATCCGATGCTGGTGGTGGTCGACGAGGCACAGCTGTTCGCGCCGGCGGTGGCCGGCGAGGTTTCCGACGAGGCGCGCAAGCTTTCGCTTGGCGCCATGACCAATCTGATGTGCCGCGGCCGCAAACGCGGGCTGGCCGGCATCATCGCCACGCAGCGTCTGGCCAAGCTCGCCAAGAACGTCGCGGCGGAAGCATCTAACTTCCTCATGGGCCGCACCTTCCTCGACATCGACATGGCGCGCGCCGCCGATCTGCTCGGCATGGAGCGGCGCCAGGCGGAAGCCTTTCGCGATCTGGAGCGCGGGCAGTTCATGGCGCTGGGGCCCGCGCTGTCGCGCCGGCCGCTCGGCCTGCGTATCGGGCCGACCGATACCAGCCCGCGCAACGGCACGCCGCGGCTGATGGCGATGCCGGAGGCGACCCTGGAGGATGCCCGCGCGATCATCCTGGCGGCACCGCCGCCCGAGGCGGTACGCGCCCCGCGCCGGGTGGCGTCGCCGGACCTGCTCGACCAACTTATGGCGGCGAAGTCGGCGGCGTTGGAAATCCGCCCCGAACCGGCCGAGCCGCAAATCAGCGCCGAGGACCTGGCCGATCGGCGCGAACGGGTCGACCGCGTGCTGAGCGCCATTCTTGCGCAACCCGACGCGGGTTTCCGCGTCATTGGCGTGCTCTACCAGGAATTCGTGGTGCGCTGCCGCATCGAGGGCCTCGCCTCGGTGGTGCCGGATCTGCCGGAGTTCCGCCGCATGCTGACGCGCGCGCGCGCCGGCCTCGGCTCCGAGACGACGCAGGATGACGCGTGGCGGGACGTTTCCGTCCGCGCCTCGCTGCTGCCCGACGACATGCAGGGCGTGTTCATGATGATCGCGCGTGCGGCGAAGGAGGGCTGGCCGTGCCCGAGCGATGCCGCGATCGCGCGCGCCTATGGTTCGCACTCGCTGCGCCGCGCCCGGCGCCTCCTGACCTATATCGAGGAGCAAGGCCTCATCGTCTGCCAGCTCGACGGCACGGGAAAGCGCACCGTGACGCTGGTCGAACTCGCCTGGGCCACGGCGCCCGGCGATCCCAATGCCGAGGAGGCGGAGCAGGGGAGCCTGGCACTGTGAGACGGCCATGACGCGTTCAGCCCACGATGGATCCCAGACGCAGCATGACGGCAATGCCGCCCGGGTGCGCATCATGGGGACGCCGAGATCCGGCACGAATCTCGCCAAGCACCTTGTCGAAACCCATCTTGGCGTGCCCGTCGTCTTCGACCAGGGCTTTTGGAAGCATGGGATCTTTCCGGCGCTGATGAGCGGGCGCGACCTCGGATATGGCGGCTTGCCCATCATCGTGATGAGCAAGGACCCCATTACCCAGCTTCTGTCATGGTTCCGTTTCACCAGGAACCGCAGCATTTTCAGGCCGGCCAGACATCTCGGTCCGTTCCTGAACGGGCCTTTGGAAATCAGGCAGGATTTTACGCAACCGAAGCAGATGGAGTACAGGTTCCGCACGCCTGCCGACTACTGGAACCAGTTCTATTTCGCCATGGAAGCCCTGCGCCGCACCGGCGCGCCGGTGCATTTCACATGTTATGAGCAGCTCGTTTCCACGCCGGCCCTCTGCCTGAGTTCGATGTCCCGTTTTCTCGATCTGGCCTCGCCTTTCGACGCCGGCGCCTCTGTGACGGTCCCCCGCTACGCGATGGGGGCAAGCAACGACATCGACCGGCCCGCCGATCCGGCCGCCAATCAGGGGCCGTTCGATCCCGCGCGCGCGGATCTGGCATCGGCGCTTGCCAGGATCGGATGGCGCAATGCGCGCCGCATCCTGCGCGACATCGACGATGATGTGCTCGATGCGACGGGCCGGGCCGGATTTCGCAAAACCTGCCGGAAAGCGATTGGTCCCGCGGCGATACTGAGGTCGCTGGTGGGTTTCTGGTGAGAGGTGGCGGACGCCGGCAAGCTTGACGTCACCGGCCCGTCAACCCGCGGAGAGCGCCGCAATGCCGGCGTGATGGCTGCCCAATTGCCAGAAGGGCAGGGGGAAACGCCCGTGCTGCTGCTCGGTGAGGCTGAAGCCGGCGGCGCGGATCAGGCCGAGCGGATCGCGGTTGAGATGGCAGCCGCCGGCGAGGCGGCCCCATAGCCCGTTGAGGCGCTGTTGCCAGCGGCGGCACCACTTTCCCTCGGCCTGGCCGTGCTCGATGAAGATCAGCTGGCCCGTGGGCTTCAGGATGCGCCGGATTTCGCCGAGCGCCGCCTCCGGGTCGGGAATGGTGCAGAAGGCATAGGTGACGACGACCGTGTCGGCGAGGCCATCGGCCAATGGCAGGCTTTCGCCGCTCGCCCGCAGGCACTCGACACGGAATGGCAAGGCACGGCTCCTGGGTCCGGCGAGGCCGAGCATCGTGCCGTCGGGATCGACGCCGATCAGCCACTCCACCTTGGCGGGGTCGTAATAGGGAAGGTTGAGGCCGGACCCGAAGCCGACTTCGACGACAATCCCCTTTGCGCGCGGGATCACACGCCCGCGCATCCGCGCGAAGGCGCCGGCCGAACAGCCGGCGTGGACGAGGTAGGGGGCAACGCAGCGCGCGTACCAGGAGAGGCAGGTCTGGCACATGGCTCAGCCTCCGTGCCCGGTGTTGGCAGGGGCGGCAGGGGCGGCACCGCCGGCAAGCGGTTCCGACATGCGATGGCTTGATGTATTGACCGGTGACATTTCTCGCTCCAAGGGAGTCTCCTGATCGGGCCCCATTGGCCCGACGTCGCGGGGATGGATAGATGGCCGGCGTCCCCTCAACGTCCTCTCTGCATCCTTGCGCGGCCGCGTGCGGATCGATGGAGCTGATACAACTCAGACTGCTGGGGTTTCCGGAGTTCCGGCTCGACGGCCGGCGGGTGGAACTCGC
Organism: Mesorhizobium sp. GW821-FHT04C10; assembly: GCF_059420305.1. Lineage (NCBI taxonomy): Bacteria > Pseudomonadati > Pseudomonadota > Alphaproteobacteria > Hyphomicrobiales > Phyllobacteriaceae > Mesorhizobium > Mesorhizobium sp. GW821-FHT04C10. The sequence goes on from NZ_JBWKTL010000001.1 coordinate 3,381,644, forward strand.
CTTGCGCAAGGCGGCCGCGCTCGTCATCTACCTCGCCGAGACCGGTGGGCCGGTGGCGCGCGACGTCGCCGCCACGCTGCTTTGGCCCGAGGCCGACGCGGAAGCCGCCCGCGCCCGCCTGCGGCGCACGCTCTACAAGATCCGCGTCGCCTTCGGCGAGGAGGTCATCGTCGCCAACGCGGCATCGCTGAGCCTGCGCCCGGCGCTGTCGGTCGAGGCCGATTCCCGGGCCTTCGACCGTGCCTGCGATGCCGGACTGCTCGACGCGGCCGCCGGTCTCTACACCAGCGACTACCTCGCCGGCTTCTCGCTGCCGGATTGCCCCGAATTCGAGGAATGGGTGTTCTTCAGGCGCGAGGCCTTGCGCAGCCGGCTGGTGCAGGCGCTGGAGCGGCTGGTGGAAGCCAAGATCGCCGGCGGCGATGCGCGCGGCGCTGTGCTGCACGCCACGCGGCTTGCCGCGCTCGACCCGCTGAGCGAAAGCGCGCACCGACACCTGATCCGCGCCCATCTGGCGGCCGGCGACAGGGCGGCGGCCGAGCGCCAGGGCGAGACATGCACGCGGCTGCTGCGCGACGAACTCGGTGTGGCGCCGGACCCCGCCACGCTCGCCCTGCTGCGCGCGCCGACGCCCGACCCCGAACTGGAGATGCCCAGGACCCGCTATGTCGAGGTGGACGGCATCCATATCGCCTACCAGACCATCGGCAACGGCCCGGCCGACATCGTGCTGGTGCCGGGCTTCATCTCGCATGTCGAGCGGATCTGGGAAGACAGGAGCTGCCGCGCCTGGCTCGGCGCGGTGTCGCGCCTCGGCCGCCTGATCCTGTTCGACCGGCGCGGCATGGGCCTGTCCGACCGCGTCGGCGCCCGCCCGACCGTCGAGGCGACCGCGCGCGACATTCTGGCGGTGATGAACGCGGCCGGCAGCCGCAAGGCCTTGCTGGTCGGCGCCTCGGAGGGCGGGCCGGGCTGCATCCGCTTTGCCGTCGACCATCCCGACCGGCTGACCGGCCTGGTACTGTGGGGCTCGCTCGCCAAGGGCAGCCACGCGCCCGACTATCCCTTCGCGCTGACATCGGCGCAATACGATCTCTGGCAGCGGCGCCTGCTCGCCGGCTGGGGCGGCCCGGCGGAAATCGAGACCTTCGCGCCGAGTGTCGCCCAGGACCGTCAGGCGCGCGCCTGGTGGGCCGGGCTGCTCAGGGCGGCCTCCAGCCCCGGCGCGGTGGCGGGCCTGCTGCAGGCGCTGCGCGATGCCGATGTGCGGCCGCTGCTGCCAAAGGTCTCGGCCAGGACGCTGGTCCTGCACCGCACCGGCGACCACGCCGTGCGCATCGAGGCCGGGCGATACCTGGCGGCGCGGATCGCCGGGGCCCGGTTTGTCGAGGTGGAGGGGGAGGATCACTGGTTCTGGGTGGGGGAGCAGCGGGCGCTGCTGGAGGCGATCGCGGCAATGGCGGGCGGACGGTGAGGGCAGGCACGCTTCCGCGCGTGTCGGCCATATCAGGCATTGGTCAGGGCCGAGCTTGCGAGACAGGCCGCCGCGACGTCAATTACACGTCGTCGCGGTCCTCAGTGCCTCCGCACGGGAAGGCTGGGGCAAGGCCGCGATGCGCCGAACGGACGCATAGAACCTTGGATAATCGCCGGAGCACAAATCATACAGGCGAAGGAACGCCGGGACCTGCTCGCCATAGACGGACGTCGCGGCGAGCTTTGCGTTGTTGATGGGGCTGTTGAACCAGGCATCGTATCCGCTGTATCCGGCCCAGCGCTTGTCGCGCATCTGCCGGTAGCGCACCCGCAGCCTGTCGATCGTGGCTGTCTTGGCGGCAGCCATCTGTTGCGGGGCGCGGGGACTTCCGTAGACCTGCCGCAACTCTTCACGCGTTTGCGCGATCAGTCCGAGAAAATCCGCGCTGCGCTTGCGGCCGGCCTCGTAGCGGCGCAATCCGGCGCGATCGCCGGTGACCCGGAGCCATTTCCTCACGCCGCTGGTTTCGACGGCGACCGCGAACGCCTCGTTGAACGCGGAGTCGTTGTTCACATAGATTTTCTGATGCGCCAGCTCATGGAAGATGAGGCCCGCAATATAGGCGTCGTCCTGACGCAGCATGGTGCTGAGCAGCGGGTCGCTGAACCAGCCCAGCGTGGAATAGGCGGTGACGCCCGAGACGTAAACGTCCAGCCCCTTCCGCTGCAGGTCGCCAGCGCTTTCAGCCGCTGATTTCTGGGAAAAATAACCCCGGTACGGAACGCAGCCGAAGACCGGAAAGCACCATGTTATGGGTGTGAGCGAGAATTGCGGCGCGGCAAAAACGGCAAAGGTCACATTGTCCCGGCCGATGTCGACATAGCTTCGATAGCTGCTGTTGTCGGGGAGCGACAGTTCGTCCGTGGCAAAGCGACGTATGGCGCTCGCCGACGTCAACTTGGCGCGCAATGCCTCCGGCGTCGAGGGATCGTGGATGAGCCTTCCGACATTTTTGCGCGCCGCCATGATCCGCACATGGCCTTCCAGCGACTGCGCGTAGTAGGAAACGCTGGTGCACCCAGCCACGCAGGACGCCATCACCACAGCGGCAAGCAATCGAAAAAAGCGCTTCACAGCTTGCCCTGCTCATCTCCCCATGGAGCGATTGCCCCATTTGCCCTAGTGTCTCAAACAGGCGCATCGATTTTCGTCAAGAGCTGGCTGGGCCGGCGGCCTTGGTTGCGCCAGGGAATGAACCGGATATAGGCGCCACCTATCCCTTGCTTCCGATCGGTCGCCTTGGCCATGCCGTGAAATAGCTGTACGCAGAAATCAGAAACGGAACAGACCATTCGGAAGCCGGGACGGACGCCAAATGGCGCGAATCAAGATTGTCCATACGACCGAGTACACCTACCGCAATCCGGTCGGTCTTCTGCGTCACCGGCTGATGGTGCGGCCCGACGACAGCCACGATTTGAGACTGCATCAAGCCGATCTCAAGATTGAGCCGGAGCCAGCCTCCATCCACTGGAAGCACGACACATTCGACAATTCCATCTGTTTCGTCGAATGGCCCGAAACGCTCAGGACCAAGCGCCTGAGCATCGTCTCGACGCTGGACTTGACGCATCATCCCGAAGGCCCGCCGCTCCCGCAATACAGCCTTGAGCCCGCGGCCGAAAAATTCCCGCTGTCCTACGACCAGAGCGAAACCGCTGATCTGGGGCGTCTGACCGAACTGCAAATGCCGGACACGGACCGCAAGGTCGAGGCCTGGGCGCGACGCGTGGTCGCCGAGGCCGGCAGCACGGACACGTTGAAGGTATTGGAGGCGATGACCCGCGCCATCCAGCAGCAATTCCGCTACGGCGCCCGCCATGAGGAAGGCACGCAGACAGCCGCCCAGACAATCGAGCTCGGCACCGGTACCTGCCGCGACTTCGCTGTCCTGATGATGGAGGCGCTGCGAAGCTTCGGCCTGGCCACCCGCTTCGTCACCGGGTACCTCTACGACGACACCTCCGGCACGACGCGCGGAGGCGGTAGCACGCACGCCTGGTGCGGTGTCTATCTTCCGGGCGCCGGCTGGGTCGAGTACGACCCGACCAACGGGCTGGTCGCGGGCGCCAACCTGATCCGCGTGGGGGTGACCCGCGAAGCCTCGCAGGCCCTTCCAATCTCGGGAGGCTTTGTCGGCAGCGCCGGAGATCCGACCGGCATGCATGTCGACGTATCGGTCTCCGCGGTTCCGATACGCTGAAGCATCTGCCGTCGAAGGCAGTCTTCCCCTGGTGTCGGTGCATAAGCCTTGCTGGCGGGAATCCCGACTCTCGGATAGCCTTCCACTTGAACGAACGCCTTCCATTCCGCCGCCGACCGCCAACGACGAGCCAAGATACCTTCAATCGAGGACATCGCCCGCGCGGGTTGGCTGCCATTGAACAGGGACGCAAGATGAATGCAGAACTCGGGCTTGTCCTTGCCCTGCTGGTCTCCGCGATTGTCATGTTCGCGGTCAACAAGCCAAGGTTGGACGCCGTCGCGCTTATCATGCTGGTGGCGCTGCCTTTTACCGGCGTGCTGTCGATGGGAGAGGCGCTGGCGGGCTTCAGCGATCCGAACATCGTCCTCATCGCGGCTCTTTTTGTCATCGGCGACGGATTGGTGCGCACAGGTGTCGCTCAGCAGCTCGGCGACTGGCTCATTGCAAGAGCGGGATCAAACGAGCTCCGGCTGACCGTGCTCCTCATGCTGGTCGTCTGCTCGCTGGGGGCGACGATGAGTTCGACGGCGGTAACCGCGATTTTCATTCCCGTCGTACTGCGTATTTCGCAAAGCACCGGCATAGGCCCGGGACGGCTGATGATGCCGCTCAGCTTCGCTGCCCTCATCAGCGGCATGATGACCCTGGTGGCCACCGCGCCCAACCTCGTCGTCAACAGCGAGCTCGAGCGGCACGGCGTGCCGGGCTTTGCCTTCTTCAGTTTCACGCCGTTCGGCCTTCCGGTTCTTGGTCTTGCGGTTCTGTACATGATCTTTGCCCGACGCTGGCTGCCTGGTGAAAACGAGCCGAAAGCGTCCCAGCAGGCGACGTTCGGGGCGTGGGTGGAGGAATACAGGCTTGCTCACCGAGAGCGGCGGGTGAAAATTTCCGACCAGTCTCCCCTGGTCGGAAAGAACCTGGAGCAGTTGGACCTGCCAAGCACATCGGGCGCCAACATCCTGGCGATCGAGCGCAGCCACAAATTCCGCAAGGAAATTCTCAGGCCTACCGTCAACACGGAATTGCAGGCCGGCGACATTCTCCTGATCGACCTGACGGCTCCCGGCGGTCAATTCGACGAGCTCCAGGCGCGGATGGCCCTGGAAGACCTGCCATTGAGCGGCGGCTATTTCGCGGATCGATCGCAAGAGATCGGCATGGCGGAGACCATCGTGCCGCCGACGTCGGAACTCATCGGCAAGACGGTGGTGGAGGCCGATCTGCGGACGCGGTTCGGGTTGACCGCCGTCGGCCTGAACCGCGGCGATGGCCCGCATACGGACAATCTCCTGGCCGAGAGACTTCAGACCGGCGATACGTTGCTGGTGATCGGATCCTGGAAGGAAATCGAGCGGTATCGGACCGATACGAAAGATCTTGTCGTCATCAAATTGCCCGTCGAGATCGAGGAACGGCTTCCAGTCCCCGGAAAATCATTGCACGCGGTGATTTGTCTGCTTTTCGTCATCGGCCTGATGGTCAGCGGCATCGTGCCGAATGTGCAGGCGGCACTCATCGGCTGCCTTCTCATGGGCGTGCTCGGCTGCATCGACTTCGCGAGCGCCTATCGATCGATCGACTGGAAAACGATCATCCTGATCGTCGGCATGTTGCCGTTTTCCGTCGCCCTGGAGCGAACGGGTGGCGTCGACCTGGCGGCGGAAGGCCTGAAGACGCTCACCGCCGGGGCCGGAAACAGCATTGTCCTTGCCATGCTGTTCGCCATCACGGCCGCCCTGGGCATGTTCATCTCGAACACGGCAACGGCGGTGCTGATGGCTCCGGTCGCCCTTGCCGTGGCCCACGAACTGGGTGTGTCCCCCTATCCATTCGCCATGACCGTCGCGCTGGCGGCCTCGACAGCCTTCATGACGCCGGTTTCCTCGCCTGTGAACACGCTGGTGGTTGCGCCGGGACGCTACTCCTTCGGGGATTTCGTCCGCATCGGGGTTCCCTTCTCCTTCATCGTCCTGATCGTGAGCGTGATCCTGGTTCCGCTGCTGCTGCCTTTTTGAGGTGGAGCGGGGCAGGATCTGGAAGCGGGTTCGTTCCGCGGGCCATTGCGGCCAGTCAACTCAGTCACGCCCTACCTTTCCTCCACGATCCGCAAATAGGCCGCCGTCACGAACAGCACGATCCGACCGAACAATATCCGCCGTGCCCCTCCGGCATCTGCAAAATCGTCAGCAGCGTCGTCAGCAGGGTCAGGATGAACGCGCCGAGATGGTGCCGGTGTAGCCGCCGCGGCCGCCGAAGATGGAGGTGCCGCCGAAGACGGCGGCGGCGACCGAGGGTAGTACCAGCGGCTCGGAGAGTGAGAGCTTTCTCACTGCACGATATTTTTCGCGGGCGGTTCAGCCACAGGCGGCATGCCAGTTCCAGTGACGATGTAGCCCGGATCATCGGAGTACGAGAAGACTTTTGTAATGACACCTGATTTCAGTGCTTCAGCGCTTTGGACATTGTAGAGGCCGTAAGGGGTGGCCAGCCCCATCATAGCGAACACATCGTGGCTGCTGACGCCCATGTCTTCCAGGTAGGAGGAAAGCACCTGTTTCAACTCAGGATCGGATTGCGTCGAAATGGCATCGAGGTCTCTTCTCCCAGTCTGCTCGGATCCTCTGTAGCCATTGATCGTTATTTGGTGGAGGCCGATGCGGGCGTTGGCAGCTGCGGCGCGGACCTTGCCACCCATGAAGGCTAACGGGCAAGCCGAGAAGCAGTAGGCGCCTCCTGAATGGACTTCGCCTTGCGACCAACCGTTCTCGACGATTTGTTCTGGACAGCGCGGCACAAGCGTCGGGCAGCCGTTCAACTTCGTTCTTCCTACTGCGGTCTCCAGGCCCGCGGTCCGGATCATGCGTCCAACCGCAAGCGCGGCTCTCACATCCCCGCCTGGAGACTGAAACACTACAGGTAGTTTCTTGCCCTTAAGGCGTTTCAGAAACTTCTTGAACCGCCTGTCGGTGTCGCCTGTTATGGCGCCTTCGGCTGATATCCATTGGACGCAGGTTTGGGTGCAGTCGCCGTTGCGAACCAGAGTGAAATTCATCGGCCACTCGTCGGGCGATTGCTGTTTCTCGGCGGCTGACGCCATCGCAACCAAGGATATAAGAGATGCGGCAATGCTTACGCAAAAGGCCGACAGCAAGGCAATGCGAACCATGATGGCGGCTCAGTTGACCTTCATGGTCATGGTGACTGTGGACTGCCCGTGATTGACTTGGCTTTTGCCGTTGGCGACGAAAACAAAGGTGTCGGTGCCCTTGAAGCCGTTTTCTGCCTGATAGGCGATGGTCGAACGGTTGGGGAGGGTGACCACACCATGCTTAGGGCGGGAAACGATTTTAAGACTGAGGGTACCGCTGGCGTGCATCGGAAATACGCATTTTTGCCCGCCGTGGACCATGGCGCTGCCATTGGCGTCCACGCCGAGCCAGAAACGCAATTGCCATGGACATTCGAGCGCATGGGCGGGCGCTGCAAGGCCCAGGGCGAGAAGGCTCGCGAGGGCAAGGGCTGAAAGTCTGGTGGGAACCATGGAATGGCGCTCTCTTGCTAAAGAAGGGCGGATGCAGCAGCTTTTCGAAATCGCCAGTCTAAATATGGTGGCAGCGTCCGACGAAACTCCTCGGGCTGCGGAATTGTCTTGGCCGTCAAAAAATAGCGCCAGCTTTTTCTCGGAGTTTTCGACATACTAATCAGCCCCCGCTTCTAAATGTGGATTTCTGCATATTGGCGCTATGTCGTGCAATAGATTTATTCAGTATTTGAAATTGGGGTCGTGAATTGGATGCGCTTGACGCTATCTTGTGGGCCTTGTTTGTTGTCTCCACACGCCGCCATCTTGACTCTTCTCGTATTACCGCTCCTCCACAATCCGCAAATAAAACCGCCGTCACGAACAGCACGATCAGTCCGAACAAGATCCGCCGTGCCCCCTCCGGCATCTGCAGCGTCGTCAGCACGGTCAGGATCAGGGCGCCGATGAGGGTGCCGGTGTAGCCGCCGCGGGCGCCGAAGATGGAGGTGCCGCCGATGACGGCGGCGGCCACCGAGGGCAGCATCAGGAAGCAAGCCGCAGGGTCGGACCTGAATAAGTGTGTCGTAGGCCGAGGCGTTGCGCCCACGCCATTCAAGGTCCGCTTAGCGCCTCATTTAGATTGCTGGAGTCGGATTTTGGACGAAGATGATTGTCGCAGACAACCCGGATTTACCTATCCCGTCGCTTTTGGCGCGGCAAAATAAGCTACCACCAGCGTCAGTACGGTCAGAATCCCGGCAACGACGCTGGCCGCTGTAATGCCACCAGCGTAGAGGGCGGCTGTGCCTGCCCAACCCACCGACGAAAACCCTTCGGCGAATGTAGCGATCCGCGAGGAGGTCTGGCGACGATGAAACTGGGCACGCCGCGCCTGCGCGCGGAACCAAAGCTGGATCATCGTCGCCGAGATCGCAGCCAGTGCCGAGCCGGCTGCCAGAACCAGCGCGTGTCGCGTCGAAACCATTGCGAAAGCCAGGACGAATGGCGCGATGACGACTATGATTGCGCGCAAAACCGCCTCGACCTTTGCGCGTATGATGCTTGTCGCGGTGACCGGCGCGGTTGCCACCAGATCGGGTGCATCCTCACCGGAAATGGCAAGCCAGGCAAGGCCGCCGGCCAACTGCCCGGATGCCATCACCAGCACGGGGATGATCAGAACCAGAGCGTCCGTGCCGTGGCCATAACTCTTCCACAGCAATATCGCGGGTGGCAGCATGTAAAGCAGCTGCATCAGGCTTTGCGATATGAGCCAAGGATCGCGAAGCAACAATGTCCATTCCTTTGAACGCAAGGCGTGTCCCGGCGACATCAGACGAAACGACGCCGCCTTGCCTTGGCGGATCAAACCGCTCTCGCCAATGTTGGCGGTGAGCGCCGTGTAGCGCACGAAACGCCATGAGAAAACTGCAATGGCGGCGGCGGCCAAAGCCACCGCACAGCCAAGCACCCAGGCCAGCCTCACGCCGTCGCCAAGCGCGGCCCGCGCCGGCCACCACACCAGGCTGTCCTCGGGCGGCGAAAGCGCGATTACCCACTCGTCCCGCAAGACCGCCAGTTGCGAGAGCGTGTCGGTCGTGAAGATAGCGATGACCTGCAGAGATATGACGAACAGCGCGCCGACGATCGCGGCCACAAACTGGGCGGCAAATCGCGTGCGCCGTGGGCCGACGACGTTGAATAAAAACGCCGTTAGCGTGATGGCCAAAGTAGCTGCAACGCACCCCGTCGCGAACACCACGCCATAGGCGGCCAGCCATTGAGCTCCCTGGCGCCAAGCCAAGACGTTGATGAAAGGCGATGCGATCAGCATCGCCATTGTGGCGATCGAAATCGCGATCATCGTCAGGCGCACGACAAAGACCCGCCGCAGCGCCACCGGGGATGAATGCAGCAATTCCAGATCGGCGCGGGCATACAGCACACGGGTCGCCGCCTCCATCGCCTGCGAGGTCATCAGGAAGAAATAGAGCAGAACACCGCTGGTCAGCAGTAGATAGTTGGCGCGCGAAACGGGAAAATCGGCGGCGGTGAAACGTCCAACCACAAACAGCGCAAAGGCATGCGCGAGCAGCACGCCGACTATCAAGAATATACCTAACTTGCGCGAACGCCCCTTCTTGCCCGCAGTGAAGAGATAAAACCAGTCGCGCCACGAGAGCCGCAATTCATGTGCCGCCAGCCAACCGATCGTTGCGGGACGGGCGATCGTTGCGGGATGGGCGCTCATGCCGCTTCGGCCACCAGAGCCAGGAAGGTATCTTCTAGGGTTCCCACCCCATGGCCGGCCTGCCGCCGCAGTTGCTCGAAAGTGCCCTCGGCGATCAGCCTACCCTTGGCAATGACTCCGATGCGCTCGGCCATGCGTTCGGCCACTTCCAGAATGTGCGTCGTCATTATGACCGTTGCGCCGGCATCGACGCGTTCGCGCAACACCCGCTTGACCTGACGCGCCGAGCCGGCATCAAGGCCGGTCAGCGGCTCGTCGAGGATGATGATTTCCGGGTCATGGACCAATGCTCCGGCCAACGCCACCTTCTGTCGCATGCCCTTCGAAAAGCCGCTGCAATGCGTGTGTGCATACGGTGTCAGGTCCAGCAGATCGAACAGCTGCCTTGCCCGTTCCTGTGCCGTGCTTGCCTTGACGCTCCACAGACCGGCGACGAATTCGAGATATTCGAATGGCGTGAGCTTGTCGTAGATCATCGGTTCGTCCGATATCCAGGCAATGATGCGTTTGGCTTCGATGGGGCTTCGGAGCGCGTCGCGACCTGCAATGGTGATCGTTCCCGCATCCGGTTGCAGCAGCCCTGCTACCATGCGCAGCGTCGTTGTCTTTCCGGCGCCATTTGGGCCAAGAAGGCCGTAAAACTCGCCCGCCCTGACGGTCAGGTCGAGGCCAGCCACCGCAGGCTTGTCGAAGCTTTTGTAGAGCCCACGAATTTCGAGCGCGTTCGCAGTCGTCGTCTCAGCGGCCATGGCAATCTCCAATGGATGGAGTTGGTAGCCCGGCAACGGTTTCCCAGGGGTGAAGGCCGCACCTGCGCGTGAGCCACCGTGTCCCATTGGTTAACGAATGGTAATCGGATCCTGTGCACGCCAGGGGCGGTCACAGAGCCAGTGCCGCGGCGACCCGTTCCTGGAAATACTGCACTCCCCGCTCATGCCGCCCCGAAAGCGGGCCGGAGCTATAGGCCCCTGCGGCATAGTTGCGATGCGTATCGGCGCAGATGGTGTAGTCCTCGCGTACCACGGCCAGGGTGCCTTGCACGGATTTCGCCCTGCTCTCGGATGCTTCCGCGGAGGTGTCGGCAAAGAAGAAATGGTAGTGCTGGTCTGTGTGATGCGGTGAGGTCGGGTTGATCCGGCTGACGTTCATGCCGCCGTCGAAAAGCGACAGCGTCCAGTTCGGCCACATCCAAAGCCATTTGCCGCGATAGAACAGACCGTCTTTCGGCGGTGCGGTCATCCGGACATAACCGGGATGGGCGGTGGTCTGGAAAGCTTCGAAGTCGATGGCAGCGTAGAACGAGGGATGCGTGCCAGGGATGTGGTAGCCTTCGACGAAATTGTCGGTGTAGATCTTCCAGTTCGCCGCAAAGCTGACGGTGGCCTGATCGGTGGCGGCATAGGTTTCCAACGGCTCGTCCGCCAGTTCGGCGGGCAGAGAGCCAAGTTGATCCAGAAGACTTTCCTTCGGGTCGAGTGCCGCGAAGAGCAGCCCGCGCCATTCGGACAACTGCACCGTCTCCAGCGGCCAGTCCTCGGCGATGATCGCGGGATCCTTGCCATACCATGGGGCCTGCACCAGCCGTCCGGTGTCGGCAAAGGACCATTTGTGATAGGGACAAACGATCAGCCCACATTTGCCCGCGCCATCGGCCAGAAGTTTCGCCCCCCGGTGGCGGCAGACGTTCTTAAATCCGCGCAAGGTCCCGTCCCGGCCCCGGATGGCGAAGACCGGCGTGCCGGCGATGTCGATCGCAAGGTATTGACCTGATGTCGCGACCGAGGCGACAGGCCCCATGAACTGCCAGGTGCGCGCGAAGATGTCGCGCCGTTCCTGCTGCCAGATATCATCGCGGACATAAAGCGACGGGTCCAGGTTCAGGTATTGCACGGGCGGAGTGTCTGATGGCGTGTGGTCGAGTCGCAAGGTGTCTGGCGTCATAGGCTAACCTCCAGTTGCGGCAATCCTGTCGTAAGCGGGGTGACATCGCAAGGGACCTGGCTCTGCTGCGCACAGCCTGTAAGCCGGCGTGCAATTTTGCTTTGGCGCGGATTTGCTGGAGTTGCGGTTCATTTCCAATTCGCCGACCTGGTTGTCGACCGCGATCATCAGGTCGGATGCCTTAACCGCGGCACAGGTTCCAGGCCGACTTCGAGCCCAGTTCGTTGTCCGCCTGATGAACGGCGGGTATCAGAATGGTGCGGTTCGCTCGCGAACGACAAGGATGGGTCGGTTGCCGGATGGCAGCTATCCGCCGAGCGCGACCGAAACCCGACAGTCAGCAGCCGGCCCAGCTGCGGCCATTAACTCATCCTCCCTACCGCTCCTCCACAATCCGCAGATACGCCGCCGTCACGAACAGCACGATCAGCCCGAACAAGATCCGCCGTGCCCCCTCAGGCATCTGCAAAATCGTGAGCAGCGTCGTCAGCACGGTCAGGATCAGGGCGCCGATGATGGTGCCGGTGTAGCCGCCGCGGCCGCCGAAGATGGAGGTGCCGCCGATGACGGCGGCGGCGACCGAGGGCAGCACCAGGGGTTCGGCGAGCGAGAGCGATGGGGCCTTGATCAGGCCGATATAGAGCAGGCCGGTGATGCCGGCGAGCACGCTGGACGTGATGTAGAGCGCGGTGATGACCTGCCAGTATTGCACGCCCGAGAGACGGGTTGCGCGCTCATTGTCGCCGACGGCGTAGAGCAGGCGGCCGAAACCGGTGCGGGCCAGCGTGAAGACGATCAGCGCTGCCAGCGGCACGTAGAGCAGCAGCGCGTTGGGGAAGCTGAAACCGATGCCTGCGTCGGTCAGCCACTGGCGCGCCGCCTCCGATGGCACCCATGCATCCGGCAGGCGGGTGACGCCGGTGCCGAGCCAGGCCAGGAAGTCGGGGATCTTGGCGCCCGACGCGATCACCGTGCGCTGGTAGACCTGCAGGCAGCCGGTGCCGATCAGGCTGGTGCCCAGCGTCATGATCAGCGGGTGGACGCGGAAGACGCCGACGCCGATGCCGTTGACGAGGCCGATCAGTACCGCTGGCATCATCGCCAGCAGGAAGGCGATGGCCGGATCCTGGTTGACGATCTGCGTCGCCATGATGAAGGCGCTCATCGTCGCCACCGTGCCGACCGACAGGTCGATGCCGCCGGTGAGCATGGTCATGGTCTGGCAGCCGGCCAGGATCGCCAGCGGGATGGCGAACTTGATGGTGTTGGCGATCCAGCGCTCGTTGACGATGCCGGGGCGCAGGATCTGCAGGATCACCACCAGGATGACGAGCAGGATGATCAGCGGCACCAGCGGCCGGTCGGCCATGAAGCGTTTTATCCGGCGGCCGAAGGGGACGGGGGTGATCGCGGTGGTGCTCATGGGATTTGCCCGATGTTCTGGGAGGGTAGCGCTCTACGCTCTATATTTCTCTCTCCCATCACTGCCGCCCCCGCATGGTGATGAACGCGCCGAACATCACGACGGCGACCATGATCAGGCCCTCGATGATGGCGGTGACGTTGGGGTCGATGGCGAGCAGCGTGAGATCGGTGCGCACCAGGCGCAGCACGAAGACGGCGATGATCGGGCCAAGCAGGCCGCCCTTGCCGCCGCCGAGCGCCACGCCTCCCAACACCACCGCCGCGACGCTGGCCAGGAGATAGGGGCCGGGGATGGGCGCGCCGATGCCGGTGCTCATGGTCAGCGCCAGCCCGCCGAAGGCGGCGAACAGGCCCGACAGCGCATAGGCGATGATGCGGGTGCGCTTGACCGGCACGCCTGAGCGGAACGCGGCCAGTTCGCTGGAGCCGATGGCGTAGATGGAGAGGCCGAGGCGCGAGCGCCGCAGCGGTATCCAGATGATGGCGAGGCAGACGACGAGCACCAGCAGCGCCTTGGGCAGCCAGGCGTCGATGGCGTCGGGCAGGCCGGGGATCGGCACGGTGCCGGAGATCAACGCCTTCAGCCATTCGGCCGCGGCACCGCCCGGCGCGTCGAGCACCAGAAGGGCCGCGCCCTGCAGTACGAACAGCATGGCGAGCGTGACGACGATGTCGGGCACGCGGGTGACGACGATCAACAGGCCGTTGAGCGCGCCCAGCACGAAACCCATGGCGAGCACGAAGGGCACGACGAAAAGCGCGTATTCTTCCGACGCGCCCGCCATCATCGAGGCGGCGGTGACGCTGGTCAGCGCCATCATGGCGGCGACCGACAGGTCGATGCCGCCGGCGATGACCACCACCGTCTGCGCGGCGACGGCGAAAGCGTAGGGCAGCACGGCCCGCGCCAGCGAGCCGAAATCGCCGCTGCCATAGCCGGGCTGGATAAGCTTGGTGGCGATGAACAGGACGACGAGGAGAGCGAACAGGCCGATGACCCAGCCCTGGCGGCGCAGGAAATGGTTCATGGCGCCGTCCCCGAAGACGGGGACTGGGGATCCGCCAGGATGCCGACATCGGCTTTGGCGCCGCGCGGCAGGCCGTAGGCGGCCCGCATCAGCGCCGGCTCGTCGGCCTCCTCGACCGGGAAGATGTCGACCAGGCGGCCGCCGAAGATGACAATCACGCGGTCGCAGACGCGCTGCACCTCTTCCAGTTCCGAGGTGTAGAACAGCACTGACTTGCCGTGGCCGGCGAGCTCGCGCAGCAGCTTGTAGATCTCCTGCTTGGTGCCGACATCGATGCCGCGCGTCGGGTCGAAGCACAGGATGGTGCGGGCGTCGGCCGCTATCCAGCGGGCAATGGTCACCTTCTGCTGGTTGCCGCCGGACAGGCGCTGCACCTCGCCTTGCGCGCGGGTGTCGATCTGCAGCCGCTCGATGGCGCTGAGCACCTTGGCGCGCTCGCGGCGCATGGGAATTGGCCCCCAGTTGCGCAGCGCGGCGCTGAAGGGCAGGGCGATGTTCTCACGCACCGAGCGCTGCATGGCGAGCGCCTCGGACCGGTCGCCCGGCACATAGGCGATGCCCGATCGGATGGCGTCGATCGGATGCGAGAATTTCACCTGTTGGCCATCGACCTCGATCGTGCCGCCGGAGGGCCGGATCGAGCCGGCAAGGGCGGAAAACAGTTCGTCCTGGCCCTGGCCTTCCAGCGCCACCACGCCGGCGACCTCGCCATCCCGGAGTTCGAAGGACACGTCGTTGAGCTTGGTGCCGACGCGCAGGTTTTTCACGGCGATGCGCGGCCGGGCAGGGGCGGGCGCGGCCTTCTCGGCGGCACTGCGGGCGGCGACATGGGTCTTGACGATGCGGGTGCCGAGCATCAGCTCGACGATCTTTTCCTCGACGCCGGGCACGATGTCGACGACGCCGACGGTCTCGCCGTCGCGCAGCACCGTGGCGCGGTCGCAGAGCGCCGATATCTCGACGAAGCGGTGCGAGATGAAGATCACGGCGCGGCCGGCGTCGCCCTGGCGGCGCACCACTTCGAGCACCTTTTCGGCGAGGTTGGCCGGGAGTGCGGCCGTCATCTCGTCGAGCAGCAGCACATCGGGCTCGACGGCCAGCGCGCGGGCAAGGTCAAGCACGCGCAGCACGGCCAGCGGAATGTCGCGCGCGGTGTCGCGCAAATCGAGGTCAGCTATGCCGAGCTCGCGCACCCAGGCGCGGAACGGCTCGACCGGCGTGCCGGTGAGCCGCAGATTGGACAGAACGTCGAGATCGGGGATCAGCGACGGCTCCTGGTAGACCGGCAGCAGCCCGGCGCGGCGGGCGGCGGCGGGCGAGCGTATGTCGCGCGCCTCGCCCCGGATCAGGATGCGCCCGGCATTGGCCGAGATCGCCCCGGTCAGGATCTTCACCAGCGTCGACTTGCCGGCGCCATTGGCGCCCATCAGCGCATGCACCTCGCCCGGCAGCACGGAGAGCGACGCGTTGCGCAGTGCCGCGACCGCGCCGTAATTCTTGGCGACGCCTGACGCGTCGAGGAGGGGGCTGGTGGTCAAATGGTTTGGGTCTCGATTTATGTGGTCTGTTCAATGCACCAGTACGCCAGGCTTGTGCGCGGCGTACTGCTGAAAAGCTCCTCCTTCTCCCCTTGTGGGAGAAGGTGTCGCCGAAGGCGACGGATGAGGGGTGTTCCAGCGGAGTGAGGCGTCGGCGTTCCCTGGAACACCCCTCATCCGTCTCGGCGCTAGCGCGCCGATCCACCTTCTCCCACAAGGGGAGAAGGCAGAGGCGCAGCGCTTACTCCCCCGGGCCCTTGCAGGCCACGATCTGGTCCTTCGTATACGTCGTCCAGTCCGGGATCGAGATCGAGACCGGCCATTCGGGGCTGAGCGACGGGTCGGCGGCGGCCTTCAGCTTGGCCTTGCCTTCCTCGGTGGCGTTTTCCCACAGCTGCGGGTCGACCAGCACGGTCTGCTGTGCCGGCTTCTTGCCGTCGAGGATCTGCAGGGCCAGCGTCACGCCCGCGCCGCCGATCGAACCGGGGTTGGTGACGGCCGCGCCGACGAGGCCCTTGACCGAGCTCAACTGGCCGACGAAGCCGGCATTGTCGGCGCCGACCACCGGCACCAAAGGCGCCTGCGATTCAACCAGCGCGTCGACGATGACGTTGTCGATGCCCGACGTCCAGACGCCGTTGAACGGCGTGCCGGTGGCGAGGAACGACAGCATCTGCTGCTTGGCCTGGTCCTGCTGCCAGCCGGTGAAGACTTCCTGCGCGACCTTCACATCGGGGAATTCGGCCAGCGCCTTCTTGAAGCCTTTGTCACGATCGCTGTCGGCGGAAGCGCCGGCGGCGCCGCGCATGTAGAACACCTCGCCCTTGCCGCCCATCTGCTGGAACAGCCACTTGGCGCCGAGATAGGCATACTGCTCCTGGTTGTTGGAGATGATGTAGGCCGACGGTTCGGTGACCGCCTGGTCGACGGCGACGACGACGATGCCGGCCTTGGTGGCTTCTTCCAGGCCTGCCTTGATGCCGGCCGGATCGGCGGGGTTGACGACGATGGCGTCGACCTTGGCGCTGATCAGGTTGCGGATGTCTTCCAACTGGCCGGCGGCATCGGTGTTGCGGTGGGCGATGTTGAGCTTGGTGACTTCGCCCGAAGCCAGCGCCTGAGCCTTCATGGCGCAGACCATCTCCTCGCGCCAGCCATTGCCCTGCACGGTGTTGGAAATGCCGATCGTGTATTTGCCGGCGGCCGACGAGACGCCCACCGAGGCCAGCAAGGCCGCGCCCGCAAGCAGCGGGACCATGGTCAGGATTTTCTTCATTTCAGTACTCCTCCACATTGTTTTTCAGTTTCAGTTCAACCTGTTAAAACGCGCCGCTGACAAAGTGAGTCATGCGGCGCGCGCTCATTCATTTGACGAAGGGACGCAGCACGTCGCGGGCGAGCAGGAAACCGCGCTTCACCTGGTCGTCGCTGCCTTCAAATCGCCTGTCCTCGTGTTCGATGATGACGGATCCATCATAGCCGGCGCGGTAAAGGCCGGAGAAGAAGCCGCTCCAGTCGACATCGCCCAGCCCCGGCATGCGCGGCACCTGCCAGCCTATGCCAGCCGAAAGGATTCCGCGCTCGTACAAACCATCATGATCAATCATCAGGTCCTTGGCGTGGACATGCAGCATGTAGGGACCGAACTCCCTGATGAAGCGGGCTTGGTCGATCATCTGCCAGACGAGGTGCGAGGGATCGAAATTCATGCCGACATCGCCGCCCCAGGTCTCCAGGATGCGGCGCCAGACCTGCGGCGAATAGGCGATGTTGTGCCCGCCCGGCCACTCGTCATGGCTGAAGATCATCGGGCAGTTCTCGAAAGCGAGTTTCACCCCGTGCCCACGCGCATAGGCGACGATCTCGGGCCAGATCTTCAGCGCGTCCTGCCAGTTGACGTCGACGGTCTTGGACGCATCGCCGCCGCAGAAGGTGTTGACGACCGGCACGCCCATATTGGCGGCCAGCACGATCACCTTCTTCAGATGGCCGATGACGGCCTCGCGGTGCGCGGCATCCGGGTGCAGCGGGTTGGGATAGTAGCCGAGGCCTGAGACAGCGAGGTTCTTCTGCGCCAGCGAGGCAACGATTTCCTTGGCCTGCGCGGGGGAGGTGCCATCCGCATCGATATGGCTGGTGCCGGCATAGCGGCGGGTCGCGCCAGATGTTTTCGGCCAGCAGGCGATTTCCAACGCCTCGAAGCCGACGGAACTCGCCCAGCCGGCAACCTCGCCAAGCGGCGTCTGCGCGAACGGTGCCGTAAGCACACCAAGTTTCATCATGCCTCCCTAAAGCCAGTGCCTATAATGCCGATTGTTTGGATCGCTTCAACCTCGCGACCTCATCTTGTTCAAGACTGTGCCTGACAGCCGCCATCGGGTCGTCCGAGAGCAGCTCGCCAAGCGCCGCGGTCACGGCCTCGCGGAACATGGCGTTCGCGGCCAGGCCAGGGTCGAAAATCGTGTCGATCGCGAGAATGGCGGAGGCCAGCGCCGGCGCATCGCGCCCGGTCATGTCCGCGATCTCGGCGACCTTGCCGGCATAGGGGTCCGACACCGGCCAGCGTTTGCCGAAGCGGGCCGAGGCCTGGATGAGGTAAGCCATCCATCCGGCGACCGGCACCGACAGAAGGCCGATGCCCTGGCCCTGCCGCAAGCGGTCGCGGATCGGGTTGAGCAGGCGCTGCACGATCTTCTGCGAGCCGTCGGTGGCGATCTGGTGGTTGCGGTGGCGGATGGCCGTGTTCTTCAGCCGGCCAAGGCTTTGCTCGACGTAAGCCAGCGGCTCCATGCCGGGCACCGGCATCAGCGTCGGCAGCGTTTCCTCGACGAGCATGCGGTGCACGAACACCGACAGCAGCGGGTCGGCGATGGCATCGAATGTGTGTTCAAGTCCGGCCAGCACGCCGAGGGTCGCGAGCGTCGTCTGGGCGCCGTTCAACACCCGCATCTTGAGATGCTCGAACGGCGTCACGTCTTCGACGAAGGTCGCGCCGGCCAGATCCCAGCGCGGCATGCGGCCGGCGAATTTCTTCTCGATCACCCATTGCCGGAACGGTTCGCCGACGGCAACGGCCGCATCGCGGTAGCCGAACCATTGTTCGACGCTGTCGAGATCGTCCTGCGTCACCGCCGGTGCGATGCGGTCGACCATGGCCGAAGGGAAGGCGGCATTGGCCGCGATCCAGTCGGCCAGGCCATCGCCGCGCCGTTCGGCAAACGTCCGCACGACATTTTCGAGGATGATGCCGTTGGTCGGGATGTTGTCGCAGGAGAGCAGCGTCAGCGCCCGGCCATGCGTGGCCCGGCGCAATTCCAGCGCCCGTGTCAACAGGCCGGGCACGCTGCGCGGTGCTTGCGGGTTGGCGAGGTCGTGGACGATGTCAGGATGGCCGAGATCCAGCGCGCCGCTGGACGGGATGTGGCAATAGCCTTTTTCCGTCACCGTCATCGTCACCAGTTCGATGTCGGGCGAGGCGAGCACGCCGAGCGCCGGCGCCGCACTTTCCTGGCTGTCGACCACTTCGACGATGCTGCCGATGACACGTGCCTCGACATGGCTGTTCTCGCGGATCAGCCGCGTATAGAGCCCGCCCTGACGGCCGAGCGTGTCGGCAAGGCGAGGCGGGCGGATGTTGATGCCGACAATGCCCCAGCGGTCGAACTGGAGCGAGAGCAGATCATCCGTGTATTCGGCCTGGTGGCAACGGTGGAAGGCACCGACGCCGAGATGCGCCATGCCGGGGGCCAACGCCGCGCGGTCATAGGACGGTGTCTGGACAGCGGAAGGAAGCCGGTCAAGCAAGGCCGGCCCGAGTGTTTCCGCCGATTTGGGAGCAGCGTTCACCGGTTCGCCCCGATCACCGACTGCTCCTGATCGATGACGGCACCGGTCATCGGCCCGGCCGCGGCGGAAAGCAGGAAGACGGCAAGGCTGGCGATATCGCCTGGCTCGAGCAGCCTGCCGAAAGGCTGTGCGGCGTTGGCTGCGTCGAGCCAGCCGGGGCCATGGCCGAGCGTTTCGGACTGCATGGTGCGTTCGGCCGGTGTGTCGGTCCAGCCGACATTGATGCCGTTGACGCGGATGCGGTCGAAACGATGGGCGTTGGCGGCGTTCTTGGTCAGCGTCGCCAGAGCGCCCTTGGTTGCGGAATAGACGGCAAGCTCTGGCGAGCCGCAATGGGCGTTGATCGACAGGATGTTGACGATGGCGCCGCGCTCGCCGCGCTTCTTCATGTCGGCGATGGCCGCCTGCATCAGGAAGAAGGGCGCGCGCGCGTTGACGGCGAACAGCGAGGCCCAATCGTCGAGGCTGGCATCGAGGAAGGAGGCGCGGTCGGTCAGCCCCGCCGCGTTGACCAGGCCGTCGATGCGGCCGAATCGCTCGATGCAGGCCTGCGCCAAAAGGGCGGGAGTTGCCGGGTCTCCGAGATCGGCTGCGACGAAGATGGTCGGTGTACCGATGGCGGAAAGCTCCGCCGCCACCGCATCGCCACGCGTCTTCTCGCGGCCGGTGACCAGCAGCCCGGCCGCGCCGGAGCGCGCCAGCGTCTCGGCGATGGCACGGCCGATGCCTTGCGTCGACCCGGTGACCAATATCACCTTGCCGTCGAGCCTGATCTCCATTCCTCCTCCCGGAACAAAGTTTCTATTTTTCAAAATATGGAACGATAATTCCCGATAGTCAATTGTGCCAGCATCACCTCATGTGCCGCGCTTCGCCGCGACGCCTTGGACCAGGGCCATGCCGACCGCCAGCGACGCAGCCAGCGAGCGGAAGCCGCCGAAGTCGGATTCCACCACCTCCAGCCAGCTGTCCGACAGCCGGATCAGCGGGCTGAAGGTGCTGTCGGTGATGGTGACGATGCGGGCCTTGCGCTCATGCGCCACCGCGACGAGGTCGGGCGTGATCGAATTGTAAGGGCTGAAGGACACCGCCAGCACGGCATCTCGGCCGCCGATGCAGCCGACCTGGTCGAGCGCGGTGGAGCCGACATTGTCGACCAGCACGTTGCGCACGCCCTGCTGGGAGAGCGTCAGCGACAGATAGGTGGTGACCGGGAAGGCGCGCTTGGAGCCGATGACATAGATCAGGTCGGCGGCCGCCAGCACCTCCACCATCTTCTCGAAACTCCCGACGTCGAAGCCCGCCTCGATGCGGCCAAGCGAGGCTTGCGAGGCGCCGACCATGCCATGCAGGAAATGCAGGAGGGCATTGGGTTCGGCCTCGGTCCGCTGCTCGCCGCGCCCGTCCGGCCACGACCCCTTGATGTGCTCCTTGAACAGGCCCTGGAAATCGGAAAAACCGGAATAGCCGAAGATCTGCGCGAAGCGCACCAGGGTCGAGGGCTGCACGCCGGCCTGTGCCGCCACCTGGGCGATGGTGCCGAGCGCGACATCGCTCGGATGCTGCCACAGGAAGATCGCCACCTGGCGCAGGCGCTTGGGGAAATGCACGGTGCCCGACGACAGCACGGCGCGCAGTTCCTCATAGGTCTGCGGCTGGATATAGCCCAATGCCGCCAGCGAGCGACCGCGCTTGCGTGTCGCCGCCTCGTCGCTGAGAGACCGTCCCGATGATTTGCCCGCCCCACTCATGATGGTCAGGCTAGCGCGGCACAATCGTATTACAATAAGGAAATTGGAAATTATGTTCGAAAGTGGTAGGGGCTCACTGTCGTCATCCCAGGACGAAGCAGGAGCGAAGCTCCGTCGCGGAGCCCCTCGGATCCATGCCCATGACGGTTGTCGAAGAATGCGGCGGAAGGAAAAATCCTGCACCGTTGCAACGCTTTGAAGTCGCGGCATGGATCTTGGGGTCTGCGCCGCGTCGCTGCGCTCCTTGCTCCGCCCCAGGATGACAAAGTGATCGGTGGAGGAGGAGAAAACATGGTCTACGCAACATCGGATGGGTCGGCGGGCAAGCGCCTGAGGGTCGGCATGGTCGGCGGCGGCCGCAATGCCTTTATCGGTGCGGTGCACCGGTTGGCGATGCGCCTCGACGACCAGATCGCGCTGGTGGCCGGCGCGCTGTCGTCCGACCCGGAGAACGCCGCCGCTTCGGCCGCCGAGATCGGCATCGCGCCGGAACGCAGCTACGCCGACTACCATGCCATGGCCAAGGCCGAAGCCGCGCGGCCTGATGGCATCGAGGCGGTGGTCATCGTCACGCCCAACCATCTGCACGCGCCGATCGCCACCGCCTTCCTCGAGGCCGGCATCGACGTCATCTGCGACAAGCCGCTGTCGACGACACTCGATGATGCCGAAGCACTGGTGGCGCTGGCACGAGCAAGAAAACGCCGCTTCGTCGTCACGCTCAACAACACAGGCTACGCCATGGTGCGCCAGGCGCGCGAAATGGTGATGGCGGGCGAGCTCGGACGGATCGTATCGGTGCATGGCGCCTATATCCAGGACTGGCTGACCAAGCCGATCGACGCCGAGGGCCAGAAGCAGGCGGAGTGGCGCACCGATCCGGCAAGGGCAGGGCAGTCGGCTGTCCTGGCCGATATCGGCGTGCATGCCTTCAACCTGGCGAGCTTCATCTCCGGCCGCGAGGCCGAGGCGGTCTCGGCCGACCTGTTCACCGCCGTGCCCGGGCGCCGGCTCGACGACAACGCGCATGTGCTGGTGCGCTGGACGGAGGGCGCGCGCGGCACGATCCTGGCCAGCCAGACCTCGCCTGGCCACTACAATGATCTCTCCGTGCGCATCTATGGCGACAAAGCCGGGCTCGAATGGTCGGGTGGGCGGCCGGAGGAACTGCGCTTTTCGCCCTATGGCGAGGAAACCCGCACGCTGGTGCGCGGCGGCCACGGATCGACGGCCGAGGCGCGGCGCGTGTCGCGCATGCCGGCGGCGCACCCGGAAGGCTATATCGAGGCCTTCGCCAATTTCTATCGTGATGCCGCGGATATTATTCGTGCGCATCGCTCGGGCGGGGTGGTCGATCCGGCGCGCGCGGCGCAGGTGCCGGATGTGGTGGATGGTGCGCGCGGCGTGAAGTTTGTCGCCGCGGCGGTGGAGTCGAATGCGGCGGGCGGGGCTTGGACGGCGGCGCGGTTTGGAGGATGACAGCGGATCTCTCGACAGGCGGGGAGATCACTCAGCCCCCAGTTGCTTCGCCAGATCAGCCAGCATCGGGCGCTGCCCGACAAGGATTTTCACCTCGGCCTCGGGCAGGCTGAACCAAGCGGCTCTGTCGACCTCGGGAAATTCCTTCATCGACCCGGATCGCGGCGGCCATTCCATGGTGAAGGTGTTGCTGCTGATGGCGGCGACATCGATCTCGGTTGTGGTCTCGACGGACCAGGCGATGACGATCTTGCCGCCCGGCTGCCTGTAGTCGCCGAGGCGCGCGAAAGGGCCGCCGACCTTGATGCCGAGCTCTTCGGCGGTCTCGCGTTGCGCCGCGGCGAGTTCGTCCTCGTCCTCGCCGACGAGCCCCTTCGGGATCGACCAGGCGCCATCGTCCTTCTTCGCCCAGAACGGGCCGCCGGGATGAACCAGAAGCACCCTGACATCGCCACCGCTTCGCCGATAAATCAGCAGGCCTGCACTGCGTTTTGCCATTTTTGTATGTCCGTTTGCGGCGCCGGTGCGAAGTCGGCGGTCA
Source organism: Mesorhizobium sp. GW821-FHT04C10 (assembly GCF_059420305.1). Taxonomy (NCBI): domain Bacteria; kingdom Pseudomonadati; phylum Pseudomonadota; class Alphaproteobacteria; order Hyphomicrobiales; family Phyllobacteriaceae; genus Mesorhizobium; species Mesorhizobium sp. GW821-FHT04C10. The sequence continues at coordinate 3,404,710 of NZ_JBWKTL010000001.1, forward strand.
CCTGATTGCGCGTGGATCATGGGCGCCGGTCTTGCGCCGGGACATTGCGACGTTATGTCAGGTGCATCCGCATTGCACCCCATTGCGGGGGCCTGCAATCTGACAGCATCGTTTGGGTTGCGTCGAAGTCAGGTGGGACGTCCGAAATGCAACTGGGTCTGATCGGCTACTACAGCGATTTCGTGGTCTATCCGCTGGTGATCGCCGTACTGGGGATCGCCGGGCTGATCGAGGCAGGCGAAGAGAGCGCCCCGGACTGGCTCGGCACAATGCTTGTCTGTCTGGGCCTGTGGACGCTGATCGAATACGTCCTGCACCGCTTCGTCCTTCATCACATTCCCTACATCAGGGATCTGCACGATCGTCATCATGTCGAGGAGCGCAGTTCGGTGGGCACGCCGACCTGGCTCAGTCTCGGCGTGCATGCGTTGATCGTACTGCCCGTTTGGATGCTCTCGGATTTCGCGACCGCCAGCGCGGTCGGTTGCGGGCTGATGCTGGGCTATCTCTGGTACATCAGCGTTCATCACATGATCCATCACTGGCACCCCTCGCATCCCAGCTACCTCTACACGCTCAAGCGCCGCCATGCTGTGCACCACCATGTCGACGACACCGCCAATTTCGGTGTGACGTCGATTTTCTGGGACAGGGTTTTCGGCACGGCCCGGCTTTGAGACAAGCGGCGCCAAGCACCTTGACAAGCCATGCTTGCCGGGTGTTGTTTTGCCGCCAACCTCTTGGACGTTGGGGATTGCCGTGAAGAAGACCTATCAAAAGCCTGTGCTGGTGAAGCGCGAATTGCTGTCCGTCGTGACCGCGGCGCCTGTTACTTCCGGGCGTTGATCCGGAAGCCTGAGCGCGAGGGCTCTCGCGCTTACAGCTCCTTTTCCGCCAGTTCCCTGAATTCGTCGGGCACGGAGCGCGCCGCTTCGAGCGCTACCGTGCCGTAGCCTACGGCCTGTTTGCCGAAGCGTTCGCGGATCTTGTCGATGGCGCGGTCGGCGCCGAATCGGGCCAGGCCTTTTTGACTGCCGGGGCGGCGCTTCTCGTCGGCGAGGCCAAGCGGCAGGTCGAGCTGCAGTTCGGCACTTTCCTCGAGATGCGAGACCGAAATCGCCAGCAGCGAGATCGTTTTCTCCTGGCGATGGTCGGCGAGCACGCCGCGCACCAGGTCGCCGGCGATCTCGGCCAGCATGGTGGTCGCGGAGATGGGCTGATCCAGCGTGATCGAGCGCGTGACGGCGCTGAGATCGGCAAAGCGCACGCGCACCGTCACCGTGCGGCCGGGCCGCGCCTTGGCGCGTAGGCGGCTGGCGACCCGGTCGGCCAGGTGCAGCAGCGCGGGCACGATCACCCGCGCCACGGCCGGCTTCAGGCCAAGCGCCGATTGCGCGCCTGCCGAGTGCGCCCGGCGCTTGGTTTCCAGTTTCCTCGGGTCGCGGTTCCACGACAGGGCGGCAAGCTTTTCGCCGGCGGCGGGGCCGAGCAGTCGCGTCAGCGCGCCGCTATGCGTTCGGGCGAGCTCGCCGATGGTCTCGACGCCGATCTCGGCCAACCGCGCCTTTGTCGCCGGGCCGACGCCCCACATCAGCGAGACCGGCAAATCGTGCAGGAAGGCGAGCTCGGTGCCGGGATCGACCACCACCAGCCCGTCGGGCTTGGCGACCTGCGAGGCGATCTTGGCCAGATGCTTGGTGCGGGCCACGCCGATCGAGATCGGCAGGCCAAGTTCCGTGCGCACGCGGCGCCGGATCGCCGTGGCGATCTCTGCCGGTTGCCCGAACAGATGCGTGCAGCCGGCGACATCGGCGAAGGCCTCGTCGATGGAAATGCGCTCGACCACCGGCGTGAAATCGTCGAGGACCTTGATCGCCGCGTCGCCCAGCCGCTGGTAGTGGCTGAAATTGCCGCCGACGAAGATCAGCTGCGGGCAAAGCTCGCGCGCCTTGCGCCCCGGCATGCCGCCGCGCACGCCGAAGGCGCGCGCTTCATAGGAGGCGGCGAGCACCACACCGCCGCCCACCGCGATCGGCTTGCCGCGCAGCGACGGATCGAGCAGCTGCTCGACCGAGGCGTAGAACGCGTCGAGATCGGCATGCAGGATGGTGGCTGTCGTTTCCATCCGGCTGCATATCCGAGGTTGCTGATGGACTTGAACAAATAGAGAACAAAAGGTGATAATTGTCAAGCCGGGCGTGGAAGCGCCGTCTTTTCAAACAACATGCTCCGCCCGCAGCGCGGCCTTCATCCGTTCCAGCGCCGGCTCGCCGCCGGCCGCCAGTTCGTCGGCAATCCGGGCCAGGTGATCGTCGGCCTTGCGATGCTTGCTGCCCCAGGCGCCGAGCGTGGCCAGCACCGGCAAAAGGTCGATGCCGGCCTCTGTCAGCCGGTAGATCGCCTTCAGCCCATGGCTCGGGTCGTCGCTGCGGGTGAGGATGCCTTGGTCCTGCAGCGTCTGCAGCCGCTCCGCCAGCGTGCGTGAGGAGATGCCTTCATCGGACTGCAGGAACTCGCGAAAATGCTTTTTCCCGGCGAAGACCAGGTCGCGGATGATGAGCAGCGTCCAGCGGTCGCCCAGCAGTTCCAGCGACAGGCTGATCGGACAGCCGGATCTTTCACGCGTCGACATTTCTATGCTTCCATTTTTAAATCACTTTACTATTGACATCATTTTTGGCTTTCGTCAATGGTTCCAAAAGTAAAGCAATTGCCTTTTGATCCCGCAGGGAGACGACGATGAAGAAGCTCATCCTTCAGATGCAGATGTCGGTCGACGGTTTCGTCGGCGCCTATGAGGATCATGGCTGGCAGCTCTGGGAGTGGGGCGACGACAACGCCTGGGACGAGGAGCTGAAGCGGGACTTCAACGCCGTTTTCGCCGGCATCGACACAATCCTGCTCAGCCGCAAGATGGCCGAGGAGGGGTATCTGACTCATTGGGGCAATGCGGCGAAGAGGTTTCCGGCCGATCCGTTCTACGCCTTCGCCCAGCGCATCGTGGAGGCACGGAAGGTGGTGCCGAGCGGCAGACTGAAAGCCTCGCGCTGGGAGCGCACGACGGTGGTCAGCGGCGACCTGCCGCGCGAAGTCGAGGCGCTGAAGGCGGGCGAGGGCGGCGACATGGCCGTCTTCGGTGGCGCCGGCTTTGCGTCGGCGCTGATCGCGGCCGGGCTGGTCGACGAGTTCCAGCTGTTCATCAACCCGGCGGTGCTGGGCGCGGGACGCCGTATCTTCGAGCAGGGCGGTTTCCAGGACCTGCTTCTGCTCGGCTCGAAGGCCTATGCCTGCGGCATGGTGGTCAATCGCTACGCGCCGGCGCGGTGAGGAGAGAAAAATCCGGGTCCGACGTATCTTTTCCACCCGCCCGTCCGTCCTTGGCTTTGGAAGGTCGCGCAGCCCGCGATCCGCAACCCTGGGAGATTATCATGGCGAGCACTGAGAGTGAGGCAAACAGGAACCACTATGCGGCGATCGTCGCCAATGCCGGCACGTTCAACAGCCCACAGGCGATGATCGATTTCAACGACACCAACTGGACCGCGCTGACCGGCGAACCCGGCGGCGTCGACTTTATAGAGGTCGATGCCGGCGGCGTGCCGGCGCTATGGATCGTGCCGAAGGGCGCCGACGAGCGGCGCGTGCTGTTCTACGCCCATGGCGGCGGCTTCCTCGGCGGTTCGATCTATACGCACCGCAAGCTGGTCGGCCATCTGGCCAAGGCCGTCGGCTGCCGGGCCTTGCTCTATGACTATCCGCTGGCGCATCAGGCCAAGCATCCGGCCCAGATCGAGGCGGCGATGGCCGCCTGGAACTGGCTCATCGACCAGGGCGTCGACACCAGGCATGTCGCGCTTGCCGGCGATTCCTGCGGCGCGGTGCTGACCTATGGCGTTCTGCAGCGGCTGCGTGCCCAGGGGCGGCCTCTGCCCGCCGCCACGCTGATCATCTCCGGCTGGTTCGACATGGCGCTGACCGGCGCCAGCTACGCGACCAACCGCGAGAAGGATCCGGCCTTCGCCAGGGAGTCCGTCGACTGGCTGGTGACCAATTTCATCGGCGACCGCGACCGGCTCGATCCGGAGGTCAGCGCGCTCTACGCCGACCTCTCCGGCTTTCCGCCTGTGTTCCTGCAGGCCGGCGCCGACGAGGCGCTGGTCGACGAAAGCCGCATGTTCGCCGAGCGGGCGCGGCAGGCGGGCGTCGAGACGCGTCTCGATGTCTTCGACGGCATGCTGCACTCCTTCCAGATGATGGCCGGCCGGGCGCCGGAGGCCGATGACGCGATCGGCCGCTTCGCCGCCTGGGTGCGGCCGAGGCTCGGCCTGCCGGATGCCGTCAGCGAGAAGATCGCCAGCGGCAAGGCGGCATAAGCATGGGCGGGCCGATCGGGTCGCACTTCGTGCTTGTGGATGCACGGCGCCTGCGCGATGCTGCCGTGACGTTAGAGCAATTCACCGTTTCACGGAAACGGCGAACTGCTCTAACTCTTTGTTTTGACGCAATTCCGAACGGAAAACCGCTACACACTTTTCCTGGAATTGCTCCAAGCGACGTGCCGCGATGAACCAGCAGATCCGCACATCCCGTGAAACGAGGCAAGGCATCGAGCCGCGCCTCGATCCCGAAGGCCTGTTCGACCTGCGCTACAGGGCATTCCTGGAGACGGTCTCGCATTTGCGTGTCCGTCTGCACCGCTACTGCGCGCGCATGACCGGCTCGGCTCTCGACGGCGAGGACATCATGCAGGAGGCGCTGTTCGAGGCCTACCGCAAGATCGCGCTGCTCGACGATGCACAGGCATTGCGGCCATGGCTGTTCCGTATCGCCCATAACAGGTGCATCGACTTCATCCGCAACCGCCGCACGCGGCTCAAGGCCGAAGCCTCCTATGCCAGCGATGAGATCGTGCTGCCTGTCGAGCCCGCCGGCGCGGGCGCCGGCCGCGCCATCGAGCGGCTGGTGGTGCACCTGCCGCCGAAGGAGCGCGCCTGCGTGCTGCTCAAGGATGTCCTCGACCACTCGCTCGAAGAGATCGCCGACCTGGTCGGCTCGACATCGGGCGGCGTCAAGTCGGCGCTCAATCGTGGCCGCGCCAAGCTCGCCGCTCTTCCGGCGCAACCGGTCGCGGCACCCGCGCACGACCCCGAACTGGAGCGGCTGCTCGGCCGCTATGTCGAGCTCTTCAATGCCAGGGACTGGGACGGGGTGCGGGCGCTGACCAGCGCCGATGCCCGGCTGCGGGTTTCGGACTGCTACAATGGCCTGCTCTCCCGCTCGCCCTATTTCGTCGAATACGAGCGCGGCGAGCCCTGGCGCATGCGGCAAGATGCGATCGAAGGGGAGGCCGTGCTGGTCGTCGACAGGCTGCAGGGCGAGGCGTGGCGGCCGGCCTATCTGGTGCGCATCCATGCCGATGGCGGCGTCATCGATCGCATCGCCGACTATTATGCCTGCCCCTGGATCCTGGAGATGGTCTTCGCGGACGAGTGACGGGCCGATCCGGCCCGCGTCCTATTTCACCGAGTCGGCGGCAGCCAGAATGACATCGGCCACCTCGCGCGGTTTGGACAGCATAGGAACGTGGCTGGTCGCAAGCTCGGTCACCTTGGCGCCGATCGCCTTGGCCATCGCGGCTTCAGCCGCTGGCGGTATCATGCCGTCGTGGCTGGCGACAATGTAGAAGCTCGGCTTGGTCTCGTAGGCGGCGGCCGTGAGCTTCTCATCGAAGATACCGGCAAAGGGCGGACCTTGCGTGGCTGCGATCAGGCTGATTTCCTGCGGCGGTAGGTCCTGCGCGAAATGTTTGGCGACGCCTTCAGCGCTTAGCCTGACATAGCCGCCGCTGTCGGCTTCCAGCGCGCTTGCCCAGGGCAGCGGCGGCTGCCCCTTGCCAAGATCGTTCACCGACACGCCCTTTGGCGGTGCGAAGGCGGCGACATAGACCAGCGCCTTGACCTTGTCGTTCACGCCCGCCTGACTGATGACGACACCGCCCCAGGAATGGCCGACCAGGATGACCGGCCCCGGCTGGGCATCGATGACCCGCCTGGTTGCGTCGACATCGGCGGCCAGCGAGCTCAACGGATTCTGCACCGCCACCACATTGAGCCCCCTGGCCTCCAGCAAGGGGATGACCTTGCTCCAGCTCGAGCCGTCGGCAAAGGCACCATGCACCAGCACGACCGTTTTCTTCGGCGCGCCGGCGGCCGAAGCCGGCGCGGCCATCGCCATGAGGACGGCGGTTCCCGACAAGAGAAGATGCGACAACGACATCGAATGGCTCCATTTTTGTCGTGACGGGCCGCCTTGCGGGCGACAACCCATCGGCTTCGTTTCACAAGATCGATTTCAGCAAGCCCGAAGCAGTCGCGTCGAGCGGTTGTTACCTGGCGAGGAAATCGGTGATCAGCTTGACCGTGGCATCCGGGTTTTCTTCCATGATCCAATGGCCGGATGCGGGCACGATGGCGCCCGTCACGTCCGACGCGACGAACCGCAGGATGTCGGCCTGTGACGTGCCCGCCGATTTCTCCGCGCCGGCCGCGAGCACCGGCATGGGCAGCTTGCCGCCGGCGGAAAGCATCGCCTGGTTGTCGACGGCGTCCTGGTCGAATGCCTTGAACTGCTCGAAGGCGTCATGCATGGCATGCGGCCGCGCATAGAGTTTTGCGTAGTGGGCGCGCGTCGCCTCATCGATCTTCTTCGGGTCGGCCGACAGTTCGTTGTAGAAGCGGTCGAGGTAGATGCGCTCGCGGCCCGCCACCAGCCGCTCCATGTCGGGGCCGCGGAAGTTGAAGTGCCATAGCAGCGGGCTTTGCTTGATCTTGTCCCAGTCACCTATGCCCGGCAGTGGTGCGTCGATGACAACCCATTTCGTGATGCGCTTCGGATATTGCGCGGCCAGTGCATAGCCGACCATGTTGCCGATGTCGTGCGTCACCAGGTCGGCCTTGTCGATCTTCAGCGCATCCATCACACCGGCGATGTCGACCGCCTGGTTCTTCTTGGCGTAGCCGCTGTCCGGATGCGCCGAAAGGCCCATGCCGCGCAGGTCCGGCACGATCACCGTGTGATCCTTCATCAGCTTTATCGCCGCCGGTGCCCACATGTCGCCTGTATCGCCGAAGCCGTGCAGCAGAATGACCGCAGGCCCTTGTCCGCCGACGCGCACATGCAGGCTGGTGCCGTTGGTCTCGATCGACTGGGTCTTGAAGCCCGCCGGAAACGGGATCACGCGCGCCGAGGCCGGAGCGGCGAGTGACAGCAGGCCAAGCACGATAACCAAAGGACGAAACATGATGCATTACCCCGAGCTTTTGTGGCCGCCGTATCGCGGTCCTTCCAACTATGGCACCATGCCCTTGATTTCGTTAGGCGTCGGTCGCCTGATTGTGAATTCGGGAACGCCGAACAATGCTAAAGCTTGAAGCCGCCGCCGCGTTTGTCGCCGTCGCGGAATCCGGTTCGATCAGCGAGGCGGCCAGGCGCATGAGCCTGTCCAAGTCCGTCATCAGCGAGCGGCTGTCGGAGCTCGAGCGCAGCCTCGGCACAAAGCTTCTGGACCGCACCACCCGCAAACTCTCGATCACCGAAGCGGGGCGAGGTTTTTACGAACGCGCCAAGCGCATCATGCAAGAGGTGGCCGATGCCAGCGCCGAAATCGCCGAACATCGCGGCGAACTGGCCGGGCCGCTCAGGATATCGGCGCCGACCAGTTTCGGCATCCTCCATCTCGGCCCGGCGCTGTATGGCTTCCTGGCCAGGCACCCGGGGATCGAACTGACGCTCGATCTCGACGATCGTTTCGTCAGCATGGTGGCCGATGGCTACGATGCCATCGTGCGTCACGGACCGGTCGTCGATGACGGACCTGTCATCGTCAAGAAGCTGGCTTCCAGCGAGCGCTTCCTGGTGGCCTCGCCGGACTATATCAAGCGGTTCGGACGGCCCGCGGCCACCGACGACCTGAAACGCCATAAGGGCATCATCTATTCCATCCGGGGCGCCGCCGACTGGCGGTTCAAGATTTCGCGGCGGCTGGTGACGATCCGCCCGCAAACGGCGCTGCGCGTCAACAACGGAATCCTGATGCGCGACGCCGCTCTTGCCGGCCTCGGCCTGGCATTACTCCCCGCCTACTTCATCCAGACCGAGATCGCCGACAAGCGATTGACGGTCGTCGATGTCGGCGCCGAGCCCCAGGGAGCCACGATCTATATCGCCTATCCCGAGGATAGGCGCGGATCCGCCAAACTGCGCGCGCTCACCACATGGCTGCGCGATGCCTTTGGCGATCCGCCCTATTGGGAGGCTTGAGCGGCGCTCACTTGGCATCATGAAAAATGATGCCGGCCGTGTGGCGCATGCCCGAGCGCAGCCGGCTGACGCCGTGGCGCAGGTTGACGCGGTAGTTGCCCTTGGTCCCCTGCACCGGCCGGTTGTGGACGGCGAAGGCCACCGCATCGCCCTGGCGCAACGGCACCACTTCGACCCGGCTCTGCATGCGCGGCCGCTGCTCGGTCAGCGCGAATTCGCCGCCGGTGAAATCCTCGCCCGGTTCGGAGAGCAGGATCGCCACCTGCAGAGGGAAGGCGAGGTCGCCATAGAGGTCCTGATGCAGGCAGTTGAAGTCGCCGGGCACATATTGCAGCAGAAGCGGCGTCGGCCGCTCCTGGCCGGCGGCATGGCACTGGTCCAGAAACTCGGCATGCGTGCGGGGATAGCGCAGGGCGATCCCCATGCGTTCGTTCCACCGGTTGGCGACCTCGGCCAGCCTTGGATAGAGTGCGCTGCGCAGGCCGCCGATGAGGTCGGGCAAGGGATAGCGGAAGTAGCGGTATTCGCCCTTGCCGAAACCGTGCCTGGCCATGTGGACATGGCTGCGGAAATGCTGCTCCTGGGGGTAGAGGCCGGCGATCCCCCGGCACTCCTCGGGTGAGAGCAGCTTTTGCATCACCGCGCAGCCGAAGCCGTCGAGTTCGGCGGCAAGGGCCGGCCAGTCGTAGCCGGTGATGCGGGTCTCCGCTGCTTCGACCACGGATGTGGCAACCTTGGCATGGGCGTTCATATCGCGGCCTCCTTGTCCAGCAGCGCGCGCTTGCGCTCGATGCCCCAGCGGTAGCCCGACGGCGTGCCGTCGGCTCTGACAACACGATGGCAGGGAATGCCGAGCGCGATCGCGTTGGCGGCACAGGCGATCGCCACGGCGCGCGCGCCGTTCGGCTGGCCAAGGCGCCGGGCAAGCGCGGTGTAGGTGATGGTGGCGCCGCACGGTATGGTGCGCAGCACTTCCCACACCCGTTGCTGGAACGGCGTGCCGTGGCGCATGTCGAGCGGCAGGTCGAGACCGGCGGCGGGCGTTTCGATGAAGCGCGCTATCGCCGCAAGATCGTCACGCAAGGCGGCCTCGCCCTCGGCCAAGGCCGTGCCGGGGAAGTAGCTGGCGAGATCCTGCTTCAATGCATCGGCGTCGGAGCCGATCAGGATGGCGCAGACGCCGAAGGGGCTGCGGGCGGCCAGGATATGGCCGATCGCGGATTGGCCGGTGGCATAGGTTATGGTGTCGTGCGCCGTCGATGCGGTCACTTGAGTTTGCATGGGGTTCATTGCCTTCACTCCTTTGTCTATGGCCGAACCCTAGCCAGGTGCCTTGCGTTCCTCACTCCGATGCTTGCTTTCAAATTCAAATCTTGGCGTTTGAGTGTGCCTATGCCACACGCGTGACGGACACCTCGCCCAGCACGAACACTTCGCCTGATGACAGGCGCAGCTCGATCTCACCTGTCGCGGTGCTGCTCAATTCGGCCTTGCCGGCATCGACCAGGCCGCCGATGGCGGCCAACACCCGTGACTTCGCGTCGATGGCTGCGCCGTTGGCGATCTGGCTGTTCGCGCCGGTGGTGGAAGACCTGGCCATCGCGCGCATCGCCGATCCTCGTCAGGTCCGCGAAGGCCGGTCGGCGGCGGTCGCCGTCCCGTCCGCCTCGCGGTCGAGAAGCGCGCGCCGGCGCTCGGCACCCCAGGCATAGCCTGAGAGGGCGCCGTCCTTGCGGATCACGCGGTGGCAGGGAATCGCGACCGCATGGGCGTTTGCGGCGCAGGCGCCGGCGACGGCGCGGGTTGCCCTGGGCGAGCCGATGCGTTCGGCGATCTCGGCGTAGGAAACCGTGCTGCCGACCGGGATATCCCGCAAGGCCCGCCAGACGCGCTGCTGGAACGCGGTGCCGCGCACGTCGAGCGGCAGGTCGAGACCGAACCGTGGGGCCTCGACGAAGCCAACGACGCGGGCGACCAGCGCCTCGTAGTCGCGGTCGCCGCCGATCAGCCGCGCCCTGGGGAAACGGTCCTGCAGGTCGCGCACCAGTGCATCCGGATCGTCGCCGAGCAGGATCGAGGCGACGCCCTTGCGGCTCGACGCCACCAGTATGGTGCCGAGCGAGGTCTCGCCGACGGCGAAGCGGATATCCTCGTTGGCGCCGCCGGCGCGGTAGCGCGTCGGCGTCATGCCGAGCATGCCGGTTGATTTTTCGTAGAAGCGGCCGCTCGAATTGAAACCGGCGTCGTAGATCGCGGCCGTCACGCTGGCGCCGTCCTCCAGACCCTGGCGGACCCGGGCGGCGCGGTGCGCGGCGGCATAGTCCTTCGGCGTCAGCCCGGTGGTCGCCTTGAAGACGCGGTGGAAATAGCCGGCGCTGCGGCCGGCGGCGTCGGCCAGTTCAGCAAGCGATGGTTCTTCCTCGCCCTGTTCGATCCTGCGGCAGGCGTCGGCGACCATCGCGGCATTGCCGGCGTCGAGCGAGGGACCATCCGGGTTGCAGCGCCGGCAGGCGCGAAAGCCGGTCGCCTTCGCCTGGGCCAGCGTGTCGTGCAGTTGCACATTGGCAGGGTTGGCCTGCCGCGACGGGCAGGAGGGCCGGCAATAGACGCCGGTCGTCGCCACCGAATACCAGAATTCTCCGTCCGCCGATTTGTCACGCGCGACGATGCGCGCCCAGCGCGGATCGTCGCTGACCGGCAGCGGTGTGGATTTGAGGTCTCTTTGGAGCGTAACGAACATGGCAGCATTGAAGCCGCCGAAAGCCGCCGCCGCCACCCGTTTCCTGACAAATGTCAGGATGGCGCAAGCGTATGCGAGGGGTGAGGTTCTCTTACGCCGCGCGTTTGGGCTCCACCGCGAACGGGCTGAGTCCCAGCCAGGTCTGCATCTTCCTGCCGATGGCCTGGTCGCCGGTCAGGGAAACCTTGGCGCCGGCCTTCTCGACGGTCAGCAACCCCATCCAGATCGCCGTCATCGTGTGCAGGTCGGTCGAGACGTAGAGATCGACATCGAAGCCCGGATCGTACCAGCAAAGGTCGACCTCGCCGTGCTTTTCGACGATCAGCCACCACGAGCGTTTGGATGCCGGCAGATCCTGATACAGGAATTGTATCACCGTGCGCCCTTCAGGGAGCGGCGATGGGTTCAGATTGCGCCGCATGTCCCACATTAGCAGCGACGGATCGAGGTTCTTGAGCGACAGCCGCGACTCGACCCATTTCTGCCCCCAGAAGCCCATCGCCTCGACGACCGGGCGCAGATCGCGGCCAGCCTCGGTCAGCCGGTAATCGAAGATCCCTTTCTCGCCCTGGACCTCCCTGCGCTCGACGATCCCCGCCAGCTCGAGCTCTTTCAGCCGTTGCGACAGAAGGGTCGGCGACATTTTTGGGACGCCGCGGCGCAGGTCGTTGAAGCGGGTCGAACCGGCCACCAATTCGCGCATCAGCACCATCGTCCAGCGGGTGCACAGCACCTCGGCGGCCATCGATAGCGGGCAGAACTGCTTGTATCCGTGCTGGGCCATGATTGGTGTCCTTCCCTCGAAGCAAGGCCGAACATTAGTCCTTCATGATTGAGGCGGCGAGTACAGAAACTGTACCGGCCCGGTACAGATCGCGGACTGGTTGGCGAGGGCCCCGCCATGCGAGCCCTTTGGCCGGTGACACGGGATACCCCTGTGCGCCGCAACCAGGAGACGACCATGACTGCTTATCTTATCGCGGACATCAAGATGAAAGACCCGAAATGGGTGCCGGACTATGCCGCCTCGGTGCACGACCTCGTCCACAAGCATGGCGGCAAGTATCTGTCGCGCAGCGGCAATGTGAAGACGCTCGAAGGCAAGCCGCTCGACACCACGCTGATCGCCCTGATGGCGTTCCCGTCGGAGGCGGCGGCGCGCGCCTTTACCAACGATCCGGCCTACGCGCCTTTCGTTTCGGCCCGTCAAGGCGGCAGCGACAGCCGTTTCCAGCTTATCGACGACACCGATCTGGCCGGAACGATCCCGTATCTGCCGAAGGGATGACCGGCATTCGCCGCATCGTTTTCGGGATCTCCAAGCAACAACAGCCACGGCGCTTGCCTGTCGCGCCGCCGTATTTCCGGCGGCCGGCCAGCCGTGCTTTTTCAAGAAGAATGGAATAGACATGATATCAGATTTCCACAACAGGCTTGTCATGGCGGGGGCCATGCTGGCCGTCTGCACCACCTTGGCGCAGGCGCATCAGGAAGCGGTTGAAGCCGCGTCCGGCCCCAATCCGCTGGCCGACAAGGTGCGGGCCGCCAACAGCCGGTTTCTCGACGTGAAAGCGGCGACGGCCGAGGGCTATGCGCCCATTCCCTGCGCCAGCGGCATCACCGGCGGCGCCATGGGCATCCACTACGTCAACGGCCAGTACCTGAAGGACGACAAGATCGACATTGCCCGTCCCGAGGCCGTCATGTACGAGCCGATGGCCGACGGCACGTTGAAGCTGGTGGCGGTCGAATACATCACCTCGAAGGGGCCGGCGTCGCTGGACGGACAGCTGTTCAACTTCAACAGCGCGCCCAACCGCTATGGCCTTGGTGAATTCTACGAGCTGCATGTCTGGGCCTGGAAGGGCAACCCGACCGGCACCTTCGCCGACATGAACCCGAAAGTGTCTTGCGAACACACGATGGCGCCGAGCCAGTAGCGGGCAAGGCCAGGCGGCGCCAAGGCCGCCTGGCCGAAAAGGCAAAGGGGTGGTTTGCCGGCCTCAGCCGGGCCCGGTCATTGCGACACCGGTTCGGGCAGCGGCAGATCCGTCCCGACGGTATCCCGGCTCGCTTGCGGCAGGACGAAACGCCCCGTCAGATACCAGATCGCGGACACGACAAGGATCGAAAGGTAGCCGTCCACGGCATAGTGCCAGCCGGTATAGACCGAGCCGAACAGGATGAGTGCTGCAAAAGACCAGCCGGCAACGGCCCAGCGGCGGCCGAAACCGGTGAGGAAGAAAGCGTTGAGCGTGACGAAGGCGACATGCATGCTTGGCATGGCGGATATGCCGCCACCCAGTTCAGGGCGGCCGCTTGTATAGGCTGTGAGCAGATAGCTGGCATACATATGGACCGGCGCGGCGTAGCTGTTCCGCGCCAGCGCGGTCTGCAAGGCGGCAAACCGGTCGCCGCCATAGAACTGGTCATGAAATATCGGGCCGGTGGAGGACAGCGCCATGGCCAGAACGGTGCCACACAGGATCGTGGTCAGCGCGAGCGCCCACAGATAACGCAAACGCGCTGCCGGGTTGTTCCAGAAGGCGACGAACAGCAAGGTGCCGAACCATTGCAGGTGCCAGCCATATCCGTAGCCGATGAAGATGACAGCCGAAATGCGTTCGGGAACGACGCGGTGCGCCCATGTCCAGGGATCGGCGCCATGCAGTCCAAGATCAAGCTCCGCCAGCATGCGGTCGGCATAGAATGGCACGATCTCCGGGATGGCGATCTTAAAGGTGGTGAAGGCGGTAATGCAGAGAAAGGACAGGAGGATCACCGGTGCCGCGCCTAGCCAGCGCTGCCTGAGCATGTCGAGCATGAACCGCGTCGGGCTATGCCTGGCAAATGTCAGCGCCATCACGCCGAGGCCGGCGGCAAGAAGCGTAGGCAGGAAGAAGACGAATGGCTCTGTGTAGGATTGCGCCAGATGCAGATAGCGGTCCGGCTGCAGGCTAAGCGCGGTAAGGGCATAGGCCAGGCACAGGGCGGTCAGCAGCCAACCGCTCCTGGTCACCGCGATGTCCAGGTCGATAACGGCAAGAGACCGGCGATCGCGGTCCCGCTGCCCGGTGTGCGCATTCATTGAAGGACGTCCCGCCAGCTGCCCAAAGCATTATTGATGGGTATTTTTGCATATTGTGTATTACTATTCAGTTACACTTGGAAAAGGATAAAAATTGAAAATATTAGACGTCTATAATTATTCTTTTTTCATCAAGGAATCGTTGACGAAGATGTCGTCGTGAAATGTACAAGTATTGACGATTTCGCGGGCCGCTTCCGAACGCCCCGAACGGCTGCCGGCTTCGACCAAGGGGCCGCCGCCTGGAGCAGTTCACCATTTCACGGAAACGGCGAACTGCTCTAACTGTTTGTTTTTACGCAATTCCTGTGGGAAAACCGTTTCACATTTTTCCTGGAATTGCCCTGGCGGCGATGGCTCTGCCGATCAGGCGGCCTTGATCAGGCCGAGCTGGGTCAGCGCCGCGACGCCGTCGTCGAGACCGATCTCCTCGACGATCCTGCCGTCGATCACCTTCAGCACCGTGGTGCCGGTGAAGCGCATGGCGCGGCCGGTGGCGGCGGGCAGCGAACCGGCGAGGAAATCGCCGAAGGCCGGCCCGGTATGCGTGCCGCCGCCCTCCCACTGGCCGACGACGTAGTCGCCCTCGGCGATGAGATCGGCGGTGGCCCAGAAGTTGAGATCCGGGAAGGCGGCGCGGAAATCGGTCATGAAGGCCTTGATGTCGTCGCGGCCCCGGCGCGGCTCATGCAAGGAATATTTGAGCAGCATGTCGGGCGCGGCGATGTCGTCGACGACGCTGAGATCGCAGGTTTCACCCCAGAAATCGGTGAACCATCTGACGACGACGGCCTTGTTGTCTTCCTGTTTGGTCATGGGAGGGTCCTCTTTGTTGTCGTGCATGCCGTTTTCCCCAAGGCGTGGGCGCATTCGACCCGATGGCTGCTGGGCGGCTGCTTCTCTCGAGATCGCCGGGATGGGCGGCCTCGTGCGATCACTAGGACCATTGGCCGGCGGCAAAACTCCGCTTCTTGTCGGCCAATCGAAAGACCGGGAGGCGTCGGTATTTGGGACCTGGACAGGGCCGCCCAGGCCAAACTCTGTTCCGCCGGGCCCAGGCCTGGCCCCGGATGGACTTGAGCGGCGAAAGGGCACTGGAGAAGGAACTGGCGATGACGAAGACCTACGAAGAGCCGAGGCTCGAAAAGCGCGAAAAGCTATCCAGCGTGACGGCGGCCAGCGGCGTGTCAACGGTCGAGGAAAGTTGACGGGCGCCCCTTGCGGCAAGCAGCGTGGGCGCCTTGATGGGCCGCTGACCTTCCAGACATGGCATTCCGCCGCTCCGGTAACTGTTTCTTCTCTGGTCTTGCCGCAGATTGCCCGTCGGTGGGGCAAGCGAAACAGACTATGGCGCGTCAGGGCAAGAAAAGTCGCAATGGAGCGTTCTGGGCCAAGGCCCTGGAACGCGCCCATCTTGGCGTCTGGGACTGGGATCTTCGCAGCGGCGACTGCTTCTATTCGGCGACCTGGGCACGAATGCTGGGTTACGGGGAAGATGAACTCGCCAACGCCAGCGACCTATGGCTGCGACTCACCCATCCCGAAGATCGCGAGCGGGCGCTGGCCAGTGGCGACCGCCACATCGCCGGGCTGACCGATACCATCGAGACCGAACTCAGGCTGAAGCACAAGCAGGGGCACTGGGTGTGGGTGCTCGATCGCGGCGGTATCGTCGAGCGAGGCACGGACGGGCGGCCGGTGCGGCTGATGGGCGTGCAGACCGACATCTCGAAGCAGAAGGCTGCCGAAGCCGCGCTCGAACAGGTCACCATGCGCTTCCGCATGGCGCTCGCCGCCAGCGGCACCGGCATCTGGCACTACGACATCGCCACCCACAAGAGCTATTGGGACGCCCGCACCAGGGCCATATTCGGTGTCGCCGCCGACGCCGACGAGGTGCCCGCCGATCTCTGGCACAGCTATCTGCACCCCGACGACAAGGAAGCCACCGAGCGCGCGCACCAGCCGGCACCCGGCTCGGACGGCGTCACCGCCTCGCAATACCGCATCATCAAGCGCGACGGCGAGATCCGCCATATCGAATCGCTGGTGCGTTTCGTCGCCGCCGCGGGCGCTGCCGGCCAGGTCCTCGGCACGGTGCGCGACATCACCGAGGACAAGCTGCGCGAGCAGGAGCTTGCCTTCGCCGCGCGTCACGATGCGCTGACCGGCCTGTGGAACCGCGCCGCCTTCGACAGGCTGCTTGCCGACCATATCGCCACGGGCATGCCGCTGGCGGTGTTCTATGTCGATCTCGACTACTTCAAGGCGCTCAACGACTTCGCCGGCCACGCCGCCGGCGATCTCGCGCTGAAGAGCGTGGCGGCGGGCATCGGCCGCTGCCTGCCGCCATCGGCGCATGCGGCGCGGCTGGGCGGCGACGAGTTCGCCCTGCTGGTGCCCCATTGCGACGCCGCACAGGCCGAGCGGCTGGCCGGCGCGATCCTGGCGGCCGTGCGCGGCGCCGATCTCGGCCTCGCCGTGACCTCGCGCCGGCTCGCGGCGAGTATCGGCATCGCGATCGTCGATGACCGAGCCACCACGGTTGCCGACGCGCTGGCCTGCGCCGACGATGCCTGCTACGCGGCCAAGGCCGCCGGGCGCGACCGTTTCGCGGTGTTTTCGGCCGAGGCCGCTTCGGGCGGCCTCAACGCGGCACGGCTCGCCGCCGATACGGTCGACGCCATGGAGGACGGCCGGCTGAAACTGTTCGGCCAGGAGATCCACCGGTTGGGCCGGCCCTGGCAGGAAAGCCGCCATGTCGAGGTGCTGGCGCGGCTTGCCGGGCGCGCCGGCAAGCTGATCCCCCCCAGCGAATTCATACCGGCGGCCGAGCGCTTCGGCATTGCCGCCAGGCTCGATCGCTGGATCATCCGCACCGCGCTCTCGCAGCACGGCGCGGCCATGAAGTCCGGCGCGATCACGCTCGGCTTCAACCTGTCGGCGCAGACGCTGAGCGATCCGGGGCTGTGGGACTTCGTCGACAGCATCATCGAGCAAACCGGAGCGCCGCATTCCGGCATCGGATTCGAGATCACCGAAACCGCCGCCGTCACCAATTTCGACGCCGCCGAGGCGTTCGTGCGCAAGGCGCGCGAGCGCCGCTGCAAGGTCAGCCTCGACGATTTCGGCGCCGGCATGAGTTCGTTCGAATATCTCAGGCGTTTTCCGGTCGATGCCATCAAGATCGATGGGTCCTTCATCGAGCACATCGCCGAGAGCCGCTTCGACCGCGAGATCGTCTCGGCCATATCAGGCATTGCCCGCAGCGTCGGCTGCGCCGTCGTGGCCGAGAAGATCGAGCAGGCCGAGACGCTCGGCATCCTGCAGGCAATGGGCGTCGATTTCGGCCAGGGCTTCCTGCTGCACCGGCCCGAACCGCTGGAGCAGATCGTGGCACGTGCGGCCGGGCCGGCAAGCGGAGCCCGCAAGGCGTCCTGATGCCTGTCGCTTACATCAGCTGGGGTGCCGCATCGTCGCCTGAGGAAAGTCCAGCACTCCGGTCTCGGGCCGCCTGTGCTGGGCTTCCGCCACCGTCTCGATGAGGAGGTCGAGGGCCTCGCATGTCGAGCGGCTCGTCTCGTCATTGCCGCGCAGATAGTGATAGGCGCGTTCGAGATGGATGCGGGCGGCTGAAAAATCGCTGGTCAATGGTCCCTCCATGATCCCGCCCTAATTTATCTTGGCTTGCCCGCCGGAACGCTGGGTAAATATCCACAGGCGTTTTTTATTCAAATGCCGCCGGACCTTGCCGCGCTGTCAGGAGAGACACCGCGCAACTCTTTGCCCTGCCTGCCCGCACGGCTAGACTGAGACTTCTTTTCCCGAGGTGACATTCATGATCGTCCAGGCCTGCATCAACGGCGCGCGTCGGCTCGATTTCCATCCGAAGCTGCCGCTGACCGTCGAGACGATGGCAAGCGATGCCGCAGCCTGCGTCGCCGTCGGCGCCGGCGAACTGCACATCCATCCGCGCGGCGCCGACGGGCGCGAAAGCCTGGCCGCCGTCGATGCGACGGTGCTGGCGGTGCGCCGGGCTTGCCCGGGCACGCTTGTCGGCGTGTCGACCGGCGCCTGGATCGAAAACGATGTCGGTCGGACCCGGGCGGCGATCGCCGGCTGGCGCGAGCTGCCCGACTATGCCTCTGTCAATCTGTCGGAGGCCGACGCGCCCGCCGTGATGGAGCTGTTGCGCCAGCGCGGCGTCGGCATCGAGGCCGGGCTTGCCACGACAGAGGATGCCGAGCGCTTCGTGGCGCTTGCCGACCGTAGCCGGGTGCTGCGCATCCTGATCGAGATCGACATACAGGACCTGGCGGCAGCGCTCGACGAGGCTCGAGGCATCGGCGCCGTGCTCGAACGCGCCGAGATGCGGCGGCCGATCCTGCTGCATGGCGTCGACGCCACGGTCTGGCCGTTCGTGAAATTGGCGCGCCAAAGGCGCTGGTCGACGCGGGTCGGGCTGGAAGACGGCAAGACGCTGGCCGACGGAACGGTGGCGAAGGACAATCCCGAAATCGTTGCGGCGGCGGTGGCGATCTTCTCGTCGCGGGGCTGATCTACTGCCTCGTCTCGTCCGGCGCCGCGACCCGCAGCACCAGCGCGGCCAGCGCGATCACCGGCGGGATGACGAAGCACCAGACGTTGACGAAGGCGAAGCCGAGTGCGGCTGCCGCGCAGCCGGCGGCGAACACGGCGACCGCCGCCGCCATGCGCCGCAGGCGGGCAACAAGCGCCGGGCGGGCCTCCGGCGCCAGCCCGCCGATGAGGTCGGCGAGGTCGATCATGATCTGGGTGGTGGTGCCGGTCATCAGCGTCGAGGGCGGGGCTGCCGCCAGATGGACCCGGTGCACCGCGTTCTGGATCGCCATGGCGGCGACCAGCACCATGCCGGTGAGGATCGCGGCCGCGCTGTCGCCGCTGGCGAAGGGGCCAAAGCGGATCGCCAGGGCGGCGCCGATGACAAGCAGCGCCAGTTTGGTTCCCAATAGCGGCCCGAGCGCCGGCCGGCCATGCCGGCGCAGATGTTCGCCGGCCAGCCGGGTCAGGATGACGACGATGCAGAACACCGGCAGCGCCAGGAGCTTTGCCAGCACACCAGAAATGCCCAGCACCAGCGAGGCGCCCAGGGTGACGAAGTTCCCCGTCACATGCGCGGTGAACAGGCCCTGCAGCGCCAGGAAGCCCGCCGTGTCGACATAACCGCCATTGAGGCTCAACAGCAGCGGCAGAGTGGGCTTCATGGCGGCATCTCGCGTCCGGGGATCAGGCAGCGTCTCATATCCCCGCGCGCGGCAATCCATCATTTCGGCACGCCGCGTAGCGCAAAGTTTCTGAAACAGGGTCGAGTGTTATTTCAGAAACATACACTGAAAATGAAACAGCTGTTGGAAGTTGGTCGAATCTGACATATGGATTCTCTTATTGCAGAAATCGAGGATGTTTCTGAAATATGGATTTGTCAGCCTACAAAGCGGGACGCTACGAAAAGCGGCTGGAATATCGTAGTTTCGCGCCGACCCCGGTCAATCATCCCTGGATCATCTCCGACCCCGAAGTCATCGACGTACTTGGTCGCGCCGACCGCGCATTGGGCGAATTGAATGCATTCGCACAACTCGTCCCCGACATCGATTTCTTCATTAGCATGTATGTCGCGAAGGAAGCCACGCAGTCGAGCCGTATTGAGGGCACCCAGACCAATATCGAAGACGCCTTCAAACAGATCGAAGACCTATCTCCCGAAGCGCGCGACGACTGGGGAGAGGTACAGAACTACATCCAGGCGATCAATAGCGCCATTGCCAGCTTGGAGCGGCTGCCTTTCTCCAACAGATTGCTGAAGGAAACACACGCCATCCTCATGCAGGGCGTACGTGGCGAAACTAAGCAACCCGGCGAATTTCGAACCAGTCAGAACTGGATTGGCGTTAGTCTAAGAAACGCGGTGTTCGTGCCCCCGCATCATGAGCATGTGTCCGAGCTCATGAGCGATATGGAAAAGTTCATCCATGACGACAGCCTGCGCGTGCCGCCGCTCATCCGAATTGCGATCGCCCACTATCAATTCGAAACCATCCATCCGTTCCTGGATGGCAATGGGCGGTTGGGTCGCCTTATGATCTCGCTTTACCTCGCCTCGCAGGGCCTTCTTATCAAACCCGCGCTCTACCTGTCCGACTATTTCGAGCGCAACAAGACCGCCTACATCGATCACCTTATGGCCGTGCGCGAGGGCAACCATATGCGCGACTGGTTGATCTTCTTTCTCCACGGAGTTGAGGAAACAGCGCGCGCGTCCGCCGACGTGTTCCGCAAGATTCTGGTGCTCAAAGAGCGGATAGAGCGCGAGACGCTGCCGCGCTTCAGCCATCGCCGTCAAGGAAACGCACAACAGCTTGTAAGACATCTTTACAGGCGACCATTGGTCGATGTGAAAGGCGTCACCATTCTGCTGAACACGACGACGAATACGGCCACGTCGTTGATTGCCGATCTCATAAGCCACGGGCTTCTAGTCGAAGTGACCGGTCAAAGGCGCAATCGGCTTTTCGTGTTCGAACGATACCTCCAGCTCTTCGAAAGGCGCAGAGGTGGCTGACGTCCGCGCGCCGCGTTGCGTGAGACCTCCGAAGGTCGCGGTTCGGTGTCCGGTCCCTTTCCGAAGATTATAGCCCCAGGATTGTCCGGACCGCCTGATCGACCACCGGATGCAGGCCGCTGGCCTGGAAGGAGAGGCGGTTGCCGGAGCCGACATTGCTGGTCATGGCGATGGTGAGATCCGTTTCCGGGTCATGCAGCATGACGGCGACATAGCCAGGAATGCTGCCCTGGTGGCCGTAGAAGGCGCGGTCGGCATAGGTGCTCTGGAACATGCCGGCGCCGGTTTCGCGCATTCGTGTGCCGGGGAAGCTCGCCGGCACGCGGTGTTCGAACATCTCTGCGAAGAAGGGCGGCGACAGCAGCCCGCCGGAAAACAGGCCGCGCATGAAGCCCACCATGTCGGATGGGGTCGACACCATGTCGCCGCAGCCATAGGCGGCGCCGAAGGGGAAGGAATCGGAGGAATCCTGCAAGGCGTCGGAATAGGGCAGCACGCCGTCCATGCGCCACATCTCGCCGCCCGAGGCGATGTCGGTGGGCGCGTTCGGCGCCGGCGGCGGCCGGTGGTAATAGCCGCGCACCATCGATTTTTCCGGAAAGGCTTCGGTCGCCGGCGACCAGGTGTTTTTCAGGCCGAGCGGCTGCAGGATCGCGCTTCTGACATAGGCGCCCAGCGACTGGCCGGTGACGGCCTCGATCACCATGCCGGCCAGCACATAGCCGGTGTTGTTGTAGACGGCCGGACCGCCCGGGGCCTTCTGCTTGTCGGAGGCGAAGGCGATGTCGACCAGCTGCTGCGGCGTCCACCGCCGGCTCGGGTCCATCGGAATGTAGTATTCGAATTCCGGCAGCCCGTTGCGATGGTTGATCAGCTGGCGCACCGAAATATCCCGGGCGCCTGGCAGGTCCGGAAACCAGGCGGAGATCGGCGCGCCGAGATCGAGCTTGCCGGTCTCGGCGAGCTTGACCAGTGCCGCCGCGACGAAGGTCTTGGTGCAACTGCCGATCTTGAACAGTTGGTCTGGGGTGACTGGGGTGCCGTGCTTGCGGTCGGCGAGGCCAGCGGTGAGGGCGGTTGGCGTGGCGCCTGTCGAGTAAGCGAGCGAGGCGCCGACCGCACCGTCGGCGAGGTAGGTGGCGAGGAGGGAGGTCAGATCTTTTGTCATGATGGTCTCGCTTTCTTTTTCCCTTCTCCCCTTGTGGGAGAAGGTGGATCGGCGGTTAGCGCCGAGACGGATGAGGGGTGTTCCAGCGGAGTGAGACGTTGGCGTTCCCTGGAGCCCCCCTCATCCGTCGCCTTCGCGACACCTTCTCCCACAAGGGGAGAAGGGAAGCAGAGCCGGGCCTCACTCCGCTATGTCGACCGCGGCAAAATTCTGCCGGCCGAAGGGGTCGAGCACGTAGTTGAGCACGCTCTTGCGGATCGGGATCGCGACCATGGAATGGGCGATCGGGGCCACCGGCACTTCCGCCTTCAGGATGGCCTGCGCCTTGCCGTAGATCGCGGCGCGTTCCTTCGGATCGGCGGCGACGCGGCCTTCGTTCAGCAGCTTCTCGAAATCCTTGTCGCACCAGCGCGAGCGGTTGGAGCCGCCCTTCACGCCGTCACAGGACAGGAGATAGCTCAGCATGTTGTCGGGATCGCCATTGTCGCTGCTGCCGCCGAGCAGGAAGGTGTCCTGCTCGCCCGCCGCGGTGCGCTTGAGGTATTCGCCCCATTCGAAGCTGACGATCTCCGACTGGACACCCACCTTGGCCCAGTCGGCCTGGATCATCTCGGCCATGCGCTTGGCGTTGGGATTGTAGGGGCGCGACACCGGCATCGCCCACAGGCTGATCTTCAGCCCGTTTTCGTGGCCGGCTTCCTTCAGCAGCTTCTTGGCGCCATCGGGATCATAGTCGATGCCCGCATCGGTGACGGCACCGAGCTGCGCCGGCGGCACGACGCTGCCGGCCACCGTGCCCGCGCCGGCATAGACGGCCTCGACGATCGCCTTGCGGTCGATGGCCTTGGCCAGCGCGGTGCGCACGCGCACATCGCCCAGCGGCTGGTGTTCGACATTGAAGCCGAGGATGCCGATGTTCTGGCCCTTGAGGTCGAGCACCGTGATGTCGGGATCGGTGCGCAGGTCGGCCACCGCGCTTGGCGGCGGCGGGGCGGCGACCTGGCATTCATTGGCCTTGATGCGCTCGACGCGGGTGGTCGGCTCGGGCGTGATGGCGAAGACCAGCGTGTCGATCTTCGGCGCGCCGCGCCAGTAATCCTTGTTGGCGGTGTAGCGGACCTGGCTGTCGGGCACATAGGCCTCGAGCATGAACGGGCCGGTGCCGACCGGCTGGCTGTCGATCAACTCCGGCGTGCCGGCCGCCACCATCTTTTCGGTCTGCTCCAGTGACAGGATCGAGAGATAGTCGAGCGCCAGCCCGGCCAGGAAGGTGACGTTGGCAGCAGTCAGCGTGAAGCGCACGGTGTAGTCGTCGACCTTGTCGATCTTGTCGATGAGCGTGCCCATGCCGAGCGCATTGAAGTACTCGTAAGTGCCGCCGCCGAGCTTGTGGTAGGGATTGTTGGCATCGCGCTGGCGGTTGAAGGTGTAGAGCACGTCGTCGGCGTCGAAATCACGCGTCGGGGTGAAATGCTCGTTCGACTGGAATTTCACGCCGTGGCGCAGGTGGAAGGTGTAGGTCTTGCCGTCCGGTGAGACATCCCAGCTTTCGGCCAGCGCCGGCCCGACCTCCGTCGTGCCCGGCTTGAATTCGACCAGCCGGTTGAAGATCGTCTTGGCGGCGGCGTCCATGGTGGAATCGGCGATGCCGATCGCCGGGTTGAAGGTCTCCGGATTGGCTTCGGAACAATAGACCAGCGTCTTGGCGTAGGCCTGCCCGCCGAGAAGGACGGACGAGGCCAGAAGGGTCGAGGCAAGCACTGCGCGCAGAACGGGGGATTTCATCGCAAACGCTCCTGATGACACTTTCGGGGTTGGGGGAAGGGCATGAACTTCATGGCGTTGCCGCCGGGACGAGGAAACGGTCGGGCGCCAGCGCCGCGGCGGTGACGCCGAGTGCGGTGACATCCGCAGGCAGGGGCTCGCCGCGCATTAGCGCCGAGCTCAGCCTGGCCAGCGTCAGCGACACCTGGAAGCCGTAGCCGCCCTGGCCGCCGAGCCAGAAGAAGCCGGGCAGGCGCGGATCGAAGCCGGCGACCGGGGTGCGGTCGGGCGCGAAGGTGCGCAGGCCCGCCCACGGCGTCGAGGGCCGGCCGATGCGCATCGACGTCGCCTGCTCGATGCGGTCGACAGCGATGGCGACATCGATGTCTTCGGGCCAGGCGTCACAAGGCGCGGAGTCCGTTTCGTCGGCGAGCGAGCCGATCAGCCTGCCGGCATCGGGCTTGAAGTAGAATTGTTCGTGCAAATCGACCACCAGCGGCCAGCCGGCAATGTCGGTGCCCGCGGGAGGGTCGAACAGGAAGGCGGTGCGCCGTTTCGGCTGGAAGCCAAGCCCGGAGAGCCCGGCAAGGCCGGCGACGACATCGACCCAGGCGCCGGCGGCATTGACGACGATGTCGGCCCGATGCTCGCCGGCACTGGTGATGATATGGAAACCGTCTCCGGCATGGCCGATCTCGCGGACTTCCTCGCCGGTGCGGATGATACCGCCGCCGGCCTTCAGCGCCGAGGCGCTTGACCCCAGCATGTTGCCCGTGTCGACATCCACCGCGTCCGGCTCATAGACGCCGCCGCAGGTGGCCTCCGTGGCAATGACCGGAACCAGGGCGTGGAGTTCGGCCGCGGAGAGGCGGCGCACGCTCGGCACCAGCGCCTGCAATTCTCCGGCCAGCCGGTCTATCGCCGCGTCGTCGCCGCGCCAGCCGACATGCAGGGCCCCACGCCGGTGGGCGACGAACCCGCCCTCGACGATGGCCTGTCGGCTGGCCAGCGTCAGCCCGCGCACCAACCGGTTGCCATAGGTCTCGGTGAACAGAGCGGCGGAGCGGCCGCTGGCGTGGTAGCCCAGGTGTGGCTCACGCTCGATGACGATGACTTCAGCCCAGTCCCGCACGGCCGCGGCCAGCGACAGGCCGGCAATGCCACCACCGATGACGACGATTTTTTTGGGAGACTTCGACTGCATCCACCAGTCGTAAAAATGTTTTCGTATCCAGTCAATATTTAGCGTATAAGAAAATTGTTGGTGTTGTTGATGGCGACCGGGAGTTCGACTACCTAGAGCAAACGGGCGACGGATGGCCGCGCCATGGAGCTGACAATGTCGGAGCAACCGAACCTCGGTGATTGTCTGCGGGCGCTGAGAAAGACGCATGGCTGGACCTTGCAGGAGGTCAGCACGCTCACCGGCGTCGCGGTGTCGACGCTGTCCAAGGTCGAGAACGACCAGATGTCGCTGAGCTACGACAAGCTCTTGCAGATCTGCGAGGGGCTCGGCATCCATGTGACGGAGCTGCTCAGCGGCGACCGCAAGCAGCCGGCGTCGCGCACGCGCCGCTCGGTGACCTCGCCGGCCAACACGCTGCGCCAACTGACCCGCAACTACGACTACCGGTATCTGGCCACCGACCTGGTGCGCAAACGCATGGTGCCGATCCGCGCCTATGCGCGCGCCCGCACGCCGGAGGAGTTCGGCCCGCTGACCCGGCATGCCGGCGAGGAATTCCTGATCGTGCTCAAGGGCGAGATCGAACTCCACACCGACCAGTACGCGCCGGTGCGGCTCAAGGAGGGCGACAGCGTCTACATCGATTCCACCATGGGCCACGCCTACCTCTCGGTGGGCGAGGGTGACGCCGAGATGCTGTGCGTGTGTTCCGGCGACGAGCCCGATATGGAAGGCACTCTGCTGAGCGTACTGGAGACTGTGGAGGGGTAGGGGGGCTGCTGCGCACGTTCCAATGCGGAGCCCAACGCCCTTGTTGATCTACACGGGCGGCCTTTCCCCCGCATCCAGCAGCCATTGCCGGACGGCCTGCGTCGGTTCGGGATGGCGCTGTTTTCTTGGCATCACGACATAAAAATCCTGCGTGCCGCGCATCTCGCCACGCACCGGCTGGATCAGCCGGCCGGCGGCGAGGTCGGCGGCGACGAGGAAGCGGCTGGCCAGCGCTATGCCCTGGCCGGCGAGGGCCGCGTCGATGGCGAGCCCGGTCTGGTTGAAGCGCATGCGTTTCAACTCGGTCGTCATCTTCAGGCCGACCGCCTTTTCCATGAATTCCGGCCACAGATTGTGCGCGTCGTGCAGCAGGACGTGATGCTGGATTTCGGTCGCCGCGATTTCGGTTGTGCCGGCCGGCAGCAGGGCCGGACTGCAGACGGCGATGATCTGCTGGGGAAACAACAGGTCGACGATCAGGCCGGGGCCGAAGGGGGCGCGGCCTTGCCGCACTGCGATGTCGACGCCGTCGGCCTGGAAGCTCGACAGGCTTTCGCTGGCCAGCACGCGCAGGTCGACCAGCGGATTGTCGGCCATGAAGTCCTGCAGCCTGGGGATCAGCCATTTGGTGGCGAAGCTCGGGGTCACGCTGATCGTCAGCCGCGCCGGTTCGGGGCGCAACAGCAGGGTCGCCTCCGAGATCAGGTCGAAGGCGCGGCGGATGTTGGGCACATAGGCGCGGCCCTCATCGGTCAGCGCCAGGCCGCGTGGCAACCGCTCGAACAGTTTCGTGCCGAGATCGGCCTCCAGCCCGCGAATGTGCTGGGCGACCGCCCCTTGGGTGACGTTGAGCTCCTCGGCGGCGATGCGGAAGTTGAGATGGCGCGCCGAGGCCTCGAAGGCGCGCAGCGCATTCAGTGGCGGCAGGCTCAGGAAGGCTTCGGGCATGCAGCAGTTTTTCTACTGGTTGATTTCAGGCATTCTGGTTCGAACCGAGCGGAAAAACCAGCTATATCGGCGCTCGGATCCCGAAAACACCGTTTGCGGCTCTCGCCAACCCGAAGAGGAAAATCCAATGAGTGTAGAAAAAGTAGCTGTGGTCGTGGCCGGCGGCAGCGGCATGGGGGCGGCGGCGGCCAAGCGCTTGGCGGCGGACGGGTTCAAGGTCGCCATCCTGTCCTCGTCGGGCAAGGGCGAGGCGCTGGCCAAGGAATTGGGCGGGCTCGGCGTCACCGGCTCCAACCAGTCGAATGACGATCTGCAGCGCCTCGTCGACCTGACGCTGGAGCGTTTTGGCCGCATCGACGTGCTGGTCAACAGCGGCGGCCACGGCCCGCGCGCGCCGATCCTGGAGATCACGGACGAGCAATGGCACACCGGCATGGATGTCTATCTGCTCAACGTGATCAGGCCGGTGCGCATCGTGGCGCCGCAAATGGTCAAGCAGAAGGGCGGCGCCATCATCAACATCTCGACGGCCTGGGTCGCCGAGCCGAATGCGATGTTCCCGACCTCGGCCGTGTTCCGGGCCGGTCTTGCCGCCTACACCAAGATCTTCGCCAACACCTATGCCGCCGACAATGTGCGCATGAACAATGTGCTGCCCGGCTGGATCGACAGCCTGCCGGCCACCGAGGAGCGCCGCGACAACGTGCCGATGCAGCGCTACGGCACATCGGAGGAGATCGCCGCGACCATCGCCTTCCTGGCATCGGAAGGGGCGGGCTATATCACCGGTCAGAACATTCGTGTCGATGGGGGTGTCATCCGGGCGCTGTGAGGCGCCGGCCTGGGGCCAGGCGCCGCCAGTCTCGCGGCCCGTGCGCAGTACTTTCAATCATTTCTTGAAACCGACAGCGATCGTTTCATGGTTTGATGGTGCCGGCCAAGAGGGGAGGCGTCATTGACCGACTTCATCGGACTGCCGAAAGCCGAAGTGCACATCCATATCGAGGGCTGCTTCGAGGCCGACGATGTGGTCAGGAACTGCGAGGAAGCCGGCATTCCGCTGCGCGCGCCGCGCGACAGGCTGTTCGAAGCCCATGACCTCAAGAGTTTTCTCGAGATGCTCGACTGGTTGTGCGGGACTTTTCGCACGCGCGAGCAACTCGCGACCACGGCCTACAAGTTCGCGCAGCGCATGGGTCGAAGCGGCGTGCGCTACGCCGACGTCATCGTCAACCCGACGCACTGGCCGCATTGGCACAAAGACATTCCGGGGATGATCGACGCGTTCGATGCGGGTTTCGCGGCCGCCGAACAGGATGGGCACCCGCCGGTCGGGCTTTGCGTCAGCCTGCTTCGCACCCAGTCGGCGGCGGAAGCGATCGAGCTGGTGGAGCTGCTGAGCGACATCAGGCACGGCCGTGTCGTTGCCTTGTCGATCGACGGAAACGAAGCGGCCGCCGGGCGCACCGGCCCACGCTTCGCCGAGGCGTTTCGCCGTGCCGGCGCGGCCGGTTTGCGGCGCACCGTTCACGCCGGCGAGTCGAGCGGCCCGGAAGGCGTTCGCGACGCAATCGAGCTGCTCGGTGCCGACCGCATCGACCACGGCGTGCGGGCGATCGAGGATCCGGACCTTGTCGACTTGCTGGCACAAAGACGGATTCCGCTCGGCATCTGTCCGGTCTCCAATCTGGCGCTCGGCGTCTATCCCTCGCTGGCGCAACATCCGCTCGACGCCCTGCGCAAGGCCGGTGTCCCGGTCTCGATCAACACCGACGATCCGGCACTGCTCGACACCACGCTTGAGGCATCCTACGCCGCTTGCGCGGAGGCCTTCGCCTGGGACGACGAAACCATCCGCCAGCTCGCCGCGACATCGGTGCAGGCGAGCTACGCCGACCCCGCGCTGAAGGCATGGATCCTGGCCGATCTGGCGGCCTGGCGAAGCTAGCGGGGTTCAGTTCGCAGGCACCGTCCCGGCCTGCTGATCCGCGTCCGTCAGCGTCTGCAGGAACGCGACAATGTCGTCGATCTCGGCGTCGTTGAGCGCCGGCTTGTCGCCGGGCTTTTTGCCGTTGAAGGGCGGGTCCTGATTCAAGTTCGGCCAGTAAGCCTTTGGCAGATCATCATATTGCCGGACCGTACCATCGGCATTTCTGGGGTACCAATGGCCGGGATCGGTATCGCGGCTGGCGTAGAAGGCGACAGCGTCGCGCAGCGTGTGGAAGGTGCCGTTGTGGAAGAAGCTCTTGCGCAGCGCGACGTTGCGCAGGGTCGGTGTCTTGAACAGGCCGCAAAACTCGGCCCGGCCCTTGAAGTCGGTGCGCAGCGGGCCGCAGAGGCCGAGATCGACATAGGCGGGATCGGCATTGGCGGGAATTGCCGCGTTGCGCGGCACGGCGATGGCGATCAGGCCAAAATCGGTGAATTGCGGCGGCTCGCCGTCATTGGCCGGTTCGCTGAGATGGCAGCTGGCGCAATTGCCCTTGGCCTCGTCCTCGAACAGCGCGCGGCCGCGCAATTCCCGCGCCGTCAGCTCGGCCTTGCCGGCAAGGAAGGCGTCGTAGCGGCTGGAATAGGGATAGAAATCAGGCGCACTCTGCTCGAATGTGCCGAGCGCCTCGGCGGCGGCGTCGAAGGCATCGCCCGGGTGGTCGAACACGTCGTCGCCGAAGGCGGCCTTGAACTCACCGGCATAGGCTGATTTGCGCAAGGCCGATGTGACGGCGGCCCCGTCCTTGTTGGCCATCTCGAAGGGCGAGAGCAGGGGGATTTTCGCCTGGTCCTTGCCATGGTCGGCCCGGCCGTCCCAGGTCAGGCCGCCGGTCGGGCCATTGTCGACGCTCTCATCGCCCTCGTCCTCGGAATCGTAGAAATGCTCGGTGAAGGCGGGCGCGGCCTGGAGATAGCGCAGCGACGGCACGGCGCGTACGCCTGGTTGGTCGAGATTCGGACCGCCCATCTCGACCGGCGCGGCCGAGGCCGGGCCGAAGGCACGGTGCGGGTCATGGCAGGACGAACAGGCCTGCTTGCCCGAGGCGGACAGCGCCGGATCGAAGAACATTTTTCGGCCAAGCGCGGTCAGCGCCTGCGCCCGCGCGAAGGCATCGGCGCGCGATAGCGGGCCGGGGTGGACGCTGCCGGATCCGGCATGGACAAGGGTTTGCGGCCAGGCGAGGGCAAGGCCGAACAAGGATGCGGCAGCGGCCGCGATCATCAGGCGTCTGCCTCGTCCCGTCGTCATCGCTTCCCAGTCCATTTCGCTCCGCAGTTAGGGTCGCACTGCAACGGATTGATGACTGCTCCCGTTCTTCACGAAACCGTGTTCGCGGGCGAGGCAAGTGTCACAAAGGTGACAAGGCATCGACGTAGCTCTTTGCGTGCGCGGCCTCCTGCCATGCACGACGCCTCTAGCCATCCCCCTTAGCCATGAGGACTCCTTGATGCGGCCCTTCAGTTCGCTTTTCCTGGCCTCCACCGCCCTGGCATCGTTCGCCAGCGCTGCCAGCGCCGCCCCTCCCGGCTACGACAAGATCGACACTGTCGTCGTCATCTATGCCGAGAACCGCAGCTTCGATAATCTCTATGGCGGCTTCCCCGGCGCCAACGGGCTGGCCAATGTCTCGGCCGACCAGGCGCGCCAGCTCGACCGCGACGGCAAGCCGCTTGCCGAATTGCCGCCGGCCTGGGGCGGGCTGACCGCCAAGGGCGTGACGCCTGTGGTGACCGAGGCGCAGTCGGCGCATCTCGCCAATGCCAGCTTCGCCATCGACGACGCCAGCGGCTTCAACGAGAAGACCTCCGTCGTCACCCGCGACCTCTGGCACCGCTTCTACCAGGAGCAGATGCAGATCGATGGCGGCCGGAACGACAAGTTCGCCGCCTGGGCCGATTCAGGCGGTCTGGTCATGGGCCATTATGACGGCTCCGGCCTGCCGATGTGGGCGGTGGCGAAGAAATACGTGCTGGCCGACAATTTCTTCCAGGGCGCCTTTGGCGGCTCCTTCCTCAACCATTTCCAGCTCGCCTGCGCCTGCGCCCCGGTCTATCCAAACGCCGATACCAGCCCGGTGAAGGGCCAGATCGCCGTCGTCGAGGCCGATGGCAAGACGCTGAAGGTGGCCGACAACTCGCCACCCTCCGCCCTTGGCGGCGTGCCGAAATTCGTCAATGACGGCGCCATCACGCCCGACTTCTATGCCGTCAACACCATGCAGCCGCCTTACCAGCCGAGCGCCAACAAGCCCGTCGAAGGCGGCGACAAGGCGCTGGCCGACCCGGCGCAGCCGACGACGCTGCCGCCGCAGCACGACATCACCATCGGCGACCTGCTGTCGCTGAAGGGGATCGACTGGGCCTGGTATGCCGGCGCCTGGCAGGCAACGCTCGACGGCAAGAACGCGACGCCGGTGCCGAACTTCCAGTACCACCACCAGCCGTTCAACTATTTCGCCGCCTATGCGCCGGGCACCGCCGCGCGCACCGCGCATCTCAGGGATGGCGGTCTCGACGGTTCCGAATTCATCAAGGCGATCGATGACGGCAAGCTGCCTTCTGTCAGCTTCTACAAGCCGCAAGGCAATCTCAACGAACACAGCGGCTATGCCGATGTGACATCGGGCGACCAGCATCTGGCCGACCTCGTCGCGCATCTGGAGAAGAGCCCACAATGGAGCCACATGCTGGTCGTCGTGACCTATGACGAGAATGGCGGCTTCTGGGATCATGTCGCGCCGCCCAAGGCCGACCGCTGGGGCCCGGGCAACCGCGTCCCGGCCTTCATCATCTCGCCCTACGCGAAGATGGGCACGGTCGACCACACGCAATACGACACGACGTCGATCCTGCGCTTCATCACCGCGCGCTACGACCTGCCGGTGCTTTCAGGCATCGTCGCCCGCGACAAGGCGCTGCGCAACAACGACCAGCCGCCGATGGGCGATTTGAGCGCCGCGCTTGATCTGAGCCGGTAGGCAGAGCCAGGTCAAAAATCGGCGGCCGCGTCGTCAAGGCGCTGCGGTTCGTTTCAGGGACCGCTCACCAAGGCTAGCACCAGCTTCTGCAGATTGCCGCCCTGGCCGAACTCGACGCGGTCGAAATCGCGGCTGCCCTGTATCCTCGCCTTCGAGATCGCGTCGAGCCGGCGGACCACCTCGGCCCTGGTCTTGCTGCATTTGGGATCATCAGTGATGGTCAGGCCGTCTGTCGCGGCTTCGATGTCATGGACCATCTGTATCATGCTGGCGCCATGCACCTTCTCATGGGCGCTGACGCCGGCGATGAACACTTCCCAGTTCTTCTGGACGGCCGGCGGCAGCGGCGCGGAAGGGCTTGGCAAGGTGTAGGTGATGACCAGTTTCGGCTTCCCCGCCGTCAGCACGCAGTCCTTGCCCCTGGGCTTGTAGTCCCTGACCCCCCAGGTCAGCTTGAAGTTGGTGTAGGCGATGGCGCGGGTAATGCCGACATTCGGCCCGTTCTCGCCGATCGACCGGTAGAGCTCGATCCCGGACTGGCCCGAAATGGCGTAGGTCTCGACCTTCTCGACCGGCTTCCACTCAGCATGGGCGGTGATCGGCAAGGCCAGCATGGCGGCCAGCAAAACACAAGGACGAACTCTCGACACAAACTCTCTCCAGGCCGGGACCGGGCGGCGGTGCCGAACAGGCGATGCCACCGGGCCACTTTTCCTATATGTTGCTGGTGGGGGCTGCAAATGTCGCGGCTGAGTCATTGGGGGAAATCATGAAAGCGGGATATCTCGTCGTCGCCGGTGCCGTGGCCGCATTGCAGGCCGCGCAGCCGGCTTTTGCCGCGTCTTGCGGCGGCTGGAGTGCCAAGATGGAGGAAGACGAGGGGGGCAGTGTGCTGACCGCCTCGGTCTGCGGCGGGCCGAAAGGCGACGCGCATCTGATGCTGGCCTGTTTCGACACGCCGGTGCTGAGCTATGACCTCGGCACGGCCGGCCAGCAACCGGAATCCGGCGCCAGCGGCGCGTTCGACTTCAAGGCCGACGGCAAAACGGTGACCAGGACGCTGCAGCTGGAGGAAATGTACGGTTATTTCACGGTGGATTTGGCCAAGGTCGATCCGCTGCTCGACCTGCTGCGCGGCAAGGGCGATGTGTCGGTCAGTTCGGCCAAATATGGCGATGTCAGTTTTTCGCTGAAGGGCTCGAGCGGGGCCATCGGCAAGGTGCTGGCGCAGTGCGGGAAGGCGAAGCCTGCCGGTGACGGGGATTGAGGGGCGGTACCCGCGCCTTCGTCATCCTAGGGCGAAGCAAGGAGCGAAGCGACGCGGCGTAGACCCTAGGATCCATGCCGTGAGCTTTGCCGGAAAATGCAACGGAATCAGGATTTTATCCCGACGTATTACTGTTGTTCTGCGTCGAATTACAGTGCTCTATCCTGATCCGCTTTGGCCCATCACAGATGTCGCGGCATGGATCCTAGGGTCTCCGCGACAGAGCTTCGCTCCTGCTTCGCCCTAGGATGACGAAGGGTGGAGGGCTTCGGCTAATCTCCGAGGCTTGCGCTGCTCCAAACCAACACAACAACTACCAATTACGACCCCATCACCGCACCCAGCCGCACCGTCGCTCCCATCAACGCCTCATCCGAAAACCCTGAGAACCCCAGCACCAGCCCTTGCCTCGGCGCCCCGTCGATGAACATCGCCGACAGCGCCCGCGCGCCGACGCCTGCCGCTTTTGCCGCCTCGACGATCGCGGTGTCCGGGCCGGCGCCCCGCAGCATCGCCATCAGATGCAGTCCCTGTTCGGGCACCGTCACATCGAGCGCATCGCCGCAATGTGCCTCGAGGCCAGCCACCAGCACGTCGCGCGCGGCTTGCACCCGGCGGCGCACGCGTCTGAGATGGGCGGCGAAGTGGCCTTCGTTCAAGAGGTCGGTCAGCGCGCCTTCGGCCAGTGTCGAGGGGTAGCGGTCGGAGCGCGCCCTGACCGCCATCACGGCATCGAGCAGCGGCTCCGGCACCACGACATAGCCAATGCGCAGGCCGGGGAAGAGCACTTTGGAGAAGGTGCCGAGATATGCGACGCGGTTGGCGCCATCCATGCCTTGCAGCGAGGTCAGCGGCGGGCCGGCATAGCGGAACTCGCTGTCATAATCGTCCTCGATGATCCAGGCGTCGTTGCGTCGCGCCCAATCGAGCAGGGCAAGGCGGCGGGGCATCGTCATCGTCACGCCGAGCGGATATTGGTGCGAGGGCGTGACATAGGCCGCGCGTGCCTGTGGGCAGAGGCTTTCGCCGATCCCGGGATCGAGCCCTTCGCTGTCCACCGGCACGGCGACAATCCTGGCGCCGCTGCCGGCCAGCACGGCGTGCGCCATGGGATAGCAGGGGTTTTCCAGCCAGACGGCGTCGCCGGGGCGAAGTGCGGCGCGCGCCAGCAGGTCGAGCCCCTGCTGCGTGCCCGAGGTCAGCACGATCTGGCCGGCGTCGCAGCGCACGCCGCGCGCGGTCCTCAGATACGTGGCAATCGCGGTGCGCAGCGCGATGCCGCCGCGCGGATCGCCGTAGCGGAAATGTTCGGGGCCGGGGCGGGCGAGGTGGCGCGACAGCAGGATGCGGAACAGGTCGAGCGTGCGCGGGTCGGACACCGCGACGCCAAGGCCGCAAGGCAACGACGTGGCGGCATCGATCTCGGGCGGACGCGCCTTGGCCAGTGTTGTCGGCAGATACGGTACATCGCGCGCGACGAAAGTGCCGGCGCCGACCTTGGCGACGGCAAAGCCTTCCGAGATCAGCATTTCGAAACAGGCGACCGCCGCCGAGCGCGACAGGCCGAAGCGCCGGGCGAGGTCTCGGGTGGTCGGCAGCTTGGCGCCGGCGGCCAGCGCGCCGGTCTCGATCAGCCGCCTGAGCGCGGCGTAAAGTTCGCGGCTGCGCGGGCCGTCGCCGGGCAGAACCGGGATCAGCGTCGACCAGTCCGGCGGATTGGTCTGAATTTTATTGCCTTGATTGGTTCTTTTGTCGACCAATGCCATGGCGCATGGTTGGCAGACAATAATTGAGGATGCAAGCCGTGAACGATGTCGCCGCCAGCTTTCCGACCACCAGCCGCAACCGGCTCAAGCGCCTGCATGAGCGCGGCAGCTACGACCATGCGGCCGTTTTCGCGGTGCTGGATGCCGGGCTGCTCTGCCATGTCGCCTATACGTTCGACGGCCAGCCCTATTGCACGCCGACCATCCACTGGCGCGAGGGGGACATGCTCTACTGGCACGGTTCGTCGGCCAGCCGCATGCTGCGCCAGCTGCGCGGCGGCACGCCTGCCTGTCTCACCGTGTCGCATCTCGACGGGCTGGTGCTGGCACGCACCGGCTTCAACCATTCCGCCAACTACCGCTCGGCCATGTGCTTCGGCACCGCACGCATCGTCGACGAGCCGGAAGAGAAGATGAAGGCGCTGGCCGGCGTCGTCGACCGCTTCTATCCGGGCCGCAGCGAAACCTTGCGGCCGATCTCGGCGCAGGAGGCCAAGGCGACGATGGTGATCGGCATGCGCATCGAGGAGGCATCGGCCAAGGTGCGCGCCAAGGGTGTCGGCGATGACGAGGAGGATTACGGCCATCCCGTCTGGGCGGGCGTCATCCCGGTGCGGATGGTGATCGGTGCGGCTGAGCCGTGTCCAAGGCTGCTGCCTGGTATCGAGCGGCCGGGGAATCTGGCTGGCTATGCCGAGGGCGAGAGGCTGGACGCGGCGTTGACACAGGCGCAGAGGGTGTATGAGGGCGAGGTGTAGTTAGCACCTCTTCCTTCCCCCCTTTGTGGGGGAAGGTGGATCGGCGCGCAGCGCCGAGACGGATGAGGGGTGTTCCAGCGGAGTGAGACGTTGGCGTTCCCTGGAACACCCCTCATCCGTCGCCTGCGGCGACACCTTCTCCCACAAGGGGAGAAGGGAGAGCTCACTTGCCGCCACCGCCGCCTCGCGCTATCCCGGCGCCATGATCACCTTCCGCAAGGCGCAAGCCTCCGATCTTCCCGCCATCGTCGCCATGCTCGCCGACGATCCGCTGGGCGCTGCCCGTGAGGATGCCTCCTTGCCGTTGGCGCAAGGCTATGTCGATGCCTTCAAGGCCATCGACGCCGACCCCAACCAGTTGCTGGCGGTGGCCGTGGATGGCGGCGAGGTGATCGGCACGTTGCAGATCACCTTTCTTGCCGGACTTTCACGCAAGGGCGCCTGGCGCGGGCAGATCGAGGCGGTGCGGATCGCCGGCCATCGCCGCTCGGGCGGCATCGGCCGGCGGATGTTCGAATGGGCGATCGATCAATGCCGGGCGCGCGGCTGCGGTCTTGTGCAACTGACCACCGACAAGGGGCGGGCGGACGCACACCGTTTCTATGAAGGCCTCGGCTTCACCGGCAGCCATATTGGCTACAAGAAGAGCCTTTAGGGGCAATTGTCCGCTGAGCTGACGAAGCGATTGATGTTTCCGCCCCGGCCGCGACTGGCGTATACCGCAAGAGCTTCAGGCACTATTCAAATTGCCTGGCAAAGCGGATATAGGTCAGTCAAGTTGACCTATATTCGAACGTCCGGGGAGGCGTGACTTGACCCTTTTGAACCTCTTGGCCTCGCGCTCGTCGCGCATGAAGGCCTCCGAAATCCGCGAGCTGCTGAAGCTGCTCGACCAGCCTGATATCATCTCGTTCGCCGGTGGCATTCCCGATCCGGCGCTGTTTCCGGCCGACGCCATCCGCGATGCCTATGCCGAGGTGCTGGGTGGCGCGGAGGCGGGGGCAGCGCTGCAATACCAGGTCTCGGAAGGCTATCTGCCGCTGCGGCGCTGGATCGCCGGGCAGATGGGCAAGCTGGGCGTCGCCTGCGACGAGGCCAATATCTTCATCACCTCCGGCTCGCAGCAGGCGCTGGACTATCTCGGCAAACTGTTCCTGTCGCCCGGCGACACCGCGCTGGTGACATGGCCGACCTATCTCGGCGCGCTGCAGGCCTTCAACGCCTATGAGCCGCGCTATGACCGGCTGCGGCCGGAAGGCGGCAACATGACGCCGGCGGCCTATCACAGTGCGGCGGCTTCAAATGGCGGCAAGGTCAAGTTCGCCTATCTGGTTCCTGATTTCGCCAACCCGACCGGCAACACGCTGGACCGGCAGCAGCGCGAGGCGGTGCTCGACCTTGCCGGCGAACTCGACATCGCCGTCATCGAGGACGCCGCCTATCGCGCGCTGCGCTATGACGGCGAGGGTGTGCCGCCGATCCTAGCGCTCGACTGCGCGCGGTCCGGCGGCATCGACAAGGCGCGCACGCTCTATTGCGGTTCGTTCTCGAAAATCCTGTCGCCCGGCATGCGCGTCGGCTGGGTGTGCGCGCCGCGCCATGTGGTGGAAAAACTGGTGCTGATGAAGCAGGCCTCCGACCTGCACAGCCCCTCGATCAACCAACTCGTCATGCACCGCGTCGCCGAGGCCGTGTTCGACGGCCAGGTCGAAAAACTCATCGGCGCCTATCGCGAGCGCCGCGACGGCTTGCTCGGCGCGCTGGAAGCCAACATGCCCAAGGGCGTGACCTGGAGCCGCCCGGAAGGCGGCATGTTCGTCTGGGCGACGCTGCCGGAGGGGGTCGATGCAACCGAACTGCTGGCGCGGTCGGTGAAGGACGCGCGCGTCGCCTTCGTGCCGGGCAACGCCTTTTATGCCGACGGCACCGGGCGCAACACGCTGCGGCTGTCCTTCACCCTGGCCGATCGCCGCGCGGTGACCGAGGGCATTCCAAGGCTGGCGGCGCTGTTGAAGGCGTAGGCTTGGGGGAGCTTCGCCGCCGAAATGACGATCCGGCAGCGAAGCTTGTGGAGCAGGTCACCGTTTCACGGAAACGGCAAACCGCCCTAACTCTTTGTTTCCTGGAATTGCTCGAAGTCAGATGCGGTTGACGTCACGAGCTCCGTCGCGTCCGATTTCGTTCGAGCGGTAATTCTCGGCATCGGCGTCAAAGCCGGTCCAACCGTCGGCCTGGTATTCACCGCGCCGCTCTTCCAGGTTCACGGACTTGGCCTGCCCGAGAATCCTTTCAGCCTCGGGCACGAACTGGTCATCGACCTTGGCCGTGACCAATGTGCCGCCACGGCGCACGCCCTCCGCGTAAACGTGTGCATCGGTTTCAGACACGCCGGAGTCGGTCAGCGCGCCGACGATGCCGCCCGCGGCGCCACCAACCACGGCACCTCCCACCGCGCCGACCGCGGTGGCCGCCAGCCATCCGGCCGCCACCACCGGGCCGACGCCCGGAATGGCCATGAGGCCGAGTCCAGCCAGCAGCCCGCCAGCTCCGCCGATCGCAGCTCCAAGTCCAGCACCGCCCGCGGCGTCATCCGCGGTCCTGGAGCCGTCATTTTCGTGCCGGTTGTCCGCGTTGTTGGCGACGATGCTGATGTCGGAATGCGGAATGCCCGTGGCCTCCAGTTCGCCAACGGCATCGGAAGCGTCGTCATAATTGTCGAATAGTCCGGTTACGGTTTTCATGGTCTTGATCTCCTCGATTTCGGATTCAGTTGGTGCCGGCAACGACGTTGCCCTTGTAGTCCAGCGCGATGGTGGTGTTCTTGCCGCCCTTGCTCGCCTGTCCACGCCAGATGCCCTGGTCGTCCTTGGTCAGCTTCGAAACATCCGAGAAACCGGCATCCTGGATCCGGCCCTTTGCCTGGTCTTCGGTGAAGCTGTTCGCGCCCGAAAGC
Source organism: Mesorhizobium sp. GW821-FHT04C10 (assembly GCF_059420305.1). Lineage (NCBI taxonomy): Bacteria > Pseudomonadati > Pseudomonadota > Alphaproteobacteria > Hyphomicrobiales > Phyllobacteriaceae > Mesorhizobium > Mesorhizobium sp. GW821-FHT04C10. The sequence goes on from NZ_JBWKTL010000001.1 coordinate 3,443,009, forward strand.
GGAGGGGCCTGGTCGGGCTTGTCGCCGACCGTGACCTTGGGCGTCTGCGAACTCGACGACTGGGTGCCCATGGTCGCCGCGATCTTTTCGATCATCTCCTGGTGCATCTTGAGCGTCGGCACGGTCTGCCCGGCGAACGTCTTCAGTTCGGCGTTGTCGCCGTCCTTGGCGTAGCTCTCGAACAGCTTCACGGCATCGGTGTGCGCGTCGCGCTGCATCTGGACGTAGGAGCCGTCGATCGGATCCTTGCCGTTCCGCAAGGTGTCGACATCACTCTTGTGCTTGGCGTCCAGTTCCTTGGGAACCGTCAGCTTCTGCTCGCCGGCGATCGTCTCCAGCTTGGCATTGGCCGCGCCGTGATCGTCGATCATCTTACGCGCAAAATCCTTGACGCTCTGATCCTGCGATCTGGTCTCGGCGATCTTGCTCGAATCTATTTCGAACATCGCACCGTTCGCTGCCTTGTCGACAAAGTCTTGCGCGCTGTCGGCAGCAAAGGCCGGCAGCGCGAAAGCCATAGCTGTGGCTGTGGCCAGTGAGGCCATAAGAAAGCGAGTTTTCATGAGGAAGGTCCTTGTTTATGCACATATGTGCTGAGGACTTAATCTGCGCTCGAGAGCTTTGTTCCGAGGGATAAGCAATAAAGCGATGTCGCCAATGACAAGAAAGTCGTTTCCCTACCTTTGCGATCAGCGAAGGAACTTGAAGCGGGGCGGGCTGCGCGGAAGCCACGTATCGGCGCTCCGTAGGCTTGTGGACGTCGCCACGAGCCGTTACGCCGGGACGCCGATCAAGAGCTTGATCTTCGAAAGCCTGGCGCGAGCCAGCTTGCGGATCGATTTCTCGAACCCTTCCTTGCCGCTTTCGATGACGAAGACCAATGTCTTGAAGTCCAGCATGAACTCGTCCACCGCCGCTGTGATCTCCTGCGACCTGCCCTTGAAGCGGCGCAGCAAAGCGGTCGCTTCTTCGATGCTGTCGCCGCCGGCGCCGTCGACGAGTGCTTCGAGCCTCTTAAAACTGTCCAATTCAATTCCTCCCTGACCGCGCCACAAACCCGGTCAGCAGTGGAAGGTTCCAGCTCGGAGCGGTCCCGCGAAAAGAAAATCGCTTCCGCCGTCTGAATTGCCGAGGTCCGACCTCTGTCGGCATTCTTTCGGCTTTGTTGGAACCTCCGTGGTCATCAGGGGTTGTCATTGCGTCTGAACCCCCGTCAGACATCTGAAAGCTCAATATCAGCTTTCCAAAGGCCCGCTGGATCCCCTCCTGGCGGGCTTTTTGTTTGAAGCTTGTTGTTTGAAGCTTGGGCCGAGGGCTGGCGATCCAATGGCGCGCCGACCGGTGCGGTGGGCTACGGGCCGTTATGCGTGCCCTTTATGGCGTCGCCTTCGAGCTTGGTGAACGGCACGAAGGACAGCGTGCCGCCATTGTAGATGTCGGCGCGCGTGACCTGGAACGTACCGTCAGCTTCCTGGTGCTTGGTGACCTTCAGCACATGCTGGGCGCCGGGCGGGCCGACCGGAATGACCATCATCCCGTTCGGCTTCAGCTGCTGCAGCAGCGGTGGCGGGATATGGTCGATGCCGCAGGTGACGATGACCTTGTCGAACGGGGCTTCTTCCTGCCAGCCATAATAGCCGTCGGCGTTGCGGGTGGTGATCGCCTTGTATTCGGAATAGCCCCTGGCGATCAGCGCGTCGTAGAGCGCGCGCGTCCTTGCCGCCAGCGGCTTGATGATCTCGATCGAGAACACCTTGTCGGTGAGGTTGGACAGATAGGCCGACTGGTAGCCGGAGCCGGTGCCGATCTCGAGCACCTTGTCGCCGGGCTTGATCTCCAGCGAATTGGTCATGCGCGCGACGCTGTGCGGACCGGTGATCGTCACGCCATAGCCGATATCGAGATAGTGCCACTCATAGGCGCGGCTCAGATTGGCCTTGGTGACGAACTCCTCGCGCGGCGTCATCAGATAGGCGCGCTTGTCGCGCAGGTCCCAGATATCCTTGTGGGCGAGCAGGGCCTGGAAGCGATCCCAGCGCTGGCCGAGGAAGCCGGCATCCTCGCCCCGGTTCTTCCTCATCCAGTCGATGAAGCCGGCGCGGCTGTCCATCGCCGGCATGGCGTTGGGATCATAGGCTACCGGCACATTGGCCTCGGCGGGCCCGGCCAGCAAGGTTGCGGCGGCGCCAAACAGGAATTGCCGGCGGTCGACGCGCAAGCGCCTGACCTCGATGCGTGTCTGGCGATCCTTCATGGCAGGATACCCCGCGGCTGACAGGTCAGTCCGAGGATCGTCCCGATCCGATGGTTTGACAACCGGGCCGGTCCATACATTTCGGTAAGATCGGCGAAACGCGCAAGTACGGGCTCAACCACCGCGAGTGTACGAAGGTCACTCGGGGGAGATGATTCCCGCGCGCCTGTATATTTCCGATTGTTTTGAAATTTCGAACGCCGGCTCGGGGAATATCGACTGAATTCTTGACCGGTACAGCAATGAAATTGTCGCGCAAGGCATAAACATCGCCAACTCTGGACAAGACGCAAGCAAGTTTCATACGGTGCATTTCCTGGAAGGCGCGGGAAGGGCCGGTTATTTTTGAAAAAGAACGTCTTCTCGTCGGTCGACCTGCCATCACATCTCGACGATCAAGCACGGTTCGCGCTCTGGCAGGATATCCATGTCGCGGAGATCTGGTCGGTCGAATATGCCATCTCGGCCAACCGGCCGTTCGCCGCGGCCATCGAGGCGACGGCGGTCGGGCCGCTGGTGCTGGGACAGATGGCCGGAACGATCCAGCATGCCAGCCGCAAGGCCCGCAACATCGCCGATGACGGCCGCGACGGCTATCTCCTGCTGATCAACAATGGCGACACCACGCTGAGCGGCGCCCAGGCCGGCCGCGACTACAGCGTCGGCAAAAACGAGGCCGCGCTGGTGTCGGCCTCCGAAGCCCTGGAAATGAGCGGCGGCGACAGCAATGTGTGGGCCAACATCGTCGTCCCGCGCGAGATCCTGGAGAATGCCTTCGCCCGTGTCGAGGACCGGCTGGCACTGACTGTCGCGGCCGACAATGAGGCGCTCGGCATGCTCAGGCGCTATTGCAGCTTCCTGGCGGCAGGCCCGGCCCTGGTCTCGCCCAACCTTGTCACCCATGCCACCGAAACCATCGTCGACCTGATCGGCCTGGTGACCGGCGCCAAGGGCGATCCCGCCGAACTCGCCGGCATGCGCGGCCTGCGCGCGGCGAGGCTGCAGGCCATACTGGACAAGATCCGCGACAATTTCGCCGATCCCGCCATCTCGGCTCAGCAGGTTGCCCAGCAGTTGCGGCTTTCCGTGCGCTATGTCCACGACCTCCTGCAGGAGACCGGGGTGAGCTTCGCCGAGCGCATTCTCGAATTACGCCTGCAGAGGGCCCACCGCATGCTGAGCGACCGGCGCAACGACCGCATGCGCATCAGTGAGATCGCGCTGCTGAGCGGCTTTTCCGACGTCTCCTATTTCAACCGCTGCTTCCGCCGCCGCTTCGGGTCGACGCCGAGCGGCGCGAGGTAAGGCAACTCGAGGAAAAGCGTGAAACGGCTTTCCCTTGGGATAGTCGGAGTTCGCCGTCGTCATGAGACGGTGAACCGCTCGACCGCATCGGACCCTTGGTCTCATCCGGCCGGTGCGAAACGGCCACACGGGGCGGGAAAGCACCACGGCACGCCCGAAGACAAATCCGGTGCGGTCCAGCCCAAGACGCGGGACGGCGAACAATGCAAGACACGTGATGTATCGCCGCGAAGCACTTCCGCGGTGGCGAGCATCTCGGGGACCGCGCACAAGCAATGAAAACGATACTTCTCGCCACAGCCTTCTTTCTCGGGCCCGCCGGCATGGCTTCAGCCGCCGACGCCGGCCTGCCGGTCTCGGCCGCCTACAACTGGTCCGGCGGCTATATCGGCGCGCAGGCCGGATACGGATGGGGCGACGCAAGGGTTGGTCAGACTTTCGCGCCTGACAGTTTTGGCGGCTACGGCTGGGGTTACGGCAGCCTTTCGGGCGGCTTCGGCGGCCTTTATGCCGGCTATATGAAGCAGTTTGACGGCGGCCTGGTCCTCGGCGTCGAGGGCGACTACAACTTCGCGAATCCCAAGGACACGACCGTCCATCAGGCGCTGGGCGTCTACGATCCCGGCTTCGGCGGTGTGCTGGAACTGAACTCGATCGGGTCCGCTCGTCTGAGGGCCGGCTACGCGATGGATCGGTGGCTTCCCTTCGTCACCGCCGGCGTGGCGATGGCGCACTACAAGCACAGCACCGTCTTCCTTCCGAGCGGAGATGTCTATGCCGATGTCGAGGACACCATCGCGGGCTATGCGCTGGGCGCCGGCGCCGAATATGCCGTCAGCGACAATTGGGTGGTCCGGGGCGAATATCGCTTTGCCGACTTCGGCCGCCACATCTCCATACGGCACTCGACCTTCGATGGGGCCGCCGTGAATCCCGATGCGATCGAACTGAAGACGCACGATATCCGGCTCGGCATCGCCTACAAATTCTGAACGGTGTCTCCGCTGATGCCGAATGGCCACACCGGTGCGTCAAGTGTGGCGGCGCACTCCAGGACAATTCGCATGCGGTCCAGCCCAAGACGCGGCACGGCGAACGATGCAACACGGGAAGGCCCGTCAGCGCCGCCGCGGTATCGGCCAATTGACGGTCATTTCGCCGGACGCGGGGTCCGGAACGCATATTTTTTCGGGGTTCTCAATGCATCGCTTTTTACTTGTCGTCGCTTCGCTGGCCGCCACGACCTCCGCTTTCGCCGCGGACGCCCTGCCGCCGCTGGCCGCGGAGACGGTGACGACGCCGCGGATTTCGGGTTACGGCGAACTCTATCTCGGCGGGCTGCGCTTTGTCGGCGACGATTACACGACTCGGTCCGGCGGTGGAGCAGCGCGCGTCAACATCGCATTCGCGCAGCGCTGGAACCTGCAGGGCGACCTGACCTACGACCGCATATGGGGTCACTACGACCCCCTCGATGATACACGCGGCGCGATCCATGGCTTCTATCGCGATCCCGACCGTTTTGCCGCCGGCATCTTCGCGGCCTACACATCGTTCGGCTTCGGCGACGACGTGACCGCCTACAACTATGCGGTCGGTCCGGAAGCCCAGCTCTACCTCGGTAACCTGACCCTTTACGGCCAGGCCAGTGTCGGCCAGCTCACCGTGAACGATTTTCACGGCGACCAATGGGGCGTGCGCGGCGTGGCGCGCTATTTCGTCCAGAAGAATCTTCGCCTCGATGCGGAGCTCGACTTCAACCAAACCGACTATAACGGCACCAGCGAGAACGTGATCGGTGCCGCCGTCCAGGCGATGTACCGGTTCGACGAAACGCCATGGGCGGTGTTCGGACGCTACGAATTCGAACAGAGGAAGTTCGAAACGTCCCCCGAGGGCCTCAAGTCCAACAAGTTCGTCATCGGCCTGCGCGCCAGCTTCGGCAGCGACACGCTGTTCGACGAAGACCGCAACGGCGCCACCATGGACACTTACCGGTCCTCCTCGGTGATCAACACGAAGTAACGCGGCTTGCCCTGCGCGGCGGATAGTGTCCGCCGCGCAGGGCCAGATCAAGGGAGATCCAGCGAAACCAGGCAAGGCATGTCAGCTGACACCGTCGCCCGTATTGACGGCGCCCGGTCCGAATCTACATTCGGAGCCTTGCGAGGAGGATTTGCATGGAAACCCAGGAACTGCATCGCGGCCGGCTCATAGACCATATCCAGCTGGTGGTAAGGGATCTCGCCGCCAGCCGGCGTTTCTACGAGGCGATCCTGCAAGTGCTCGATGTGCCGATCGGCGGGACGGCAGCGGATTATTTCTGGTGCGACGAGCTGTTCATCTCCAGTGCCGACAGCCGGGCCGCGCTGGGACAGCTCACCGGCCGTCACCATCTGGCTTTCCAGGCAAAGGACCACGCGATGGTCGACGCCTTTTACAAGGCCGGATTGGCGGCCGGCGGCAAGGACAATGGCGCGCCAGGCGAGCGGCCCTATCATCCCGGTTACTACGCCGCCTTCCTGCTCGATCCGGACGGCAACAACATCGAGGCCGTCCATCACGGTCCGCACGCGCGCAGTACCGCTTCGGTGAGGATCACCTTCTGAGAGACTGCCTGGACATTCCACCCTGGCGGCAAGAGCGAACTCGAAGCACTCTCCAAGCGTCGGCTTTTCTTTGATATCGTATCCTCGTATACGAGACCGGAATGAGCCGCCTCGAGGATTCGCATGAGCCCGTTGCCTGAAGCCGTGCCGTTTTTCAGCCAGTGGGAAACGCCCGACATGACGCTGGCCGTGATCGCCGATGGCGCCCAGGCCGCGTTGCGGCGGGATCCGCTGTGGCGAGGATCAGGCGCGGATACGCTCGACGAATACGCGGTCTGGGCCGACAACATCTGCGGCATGGCGTGCCTGAAAATGATCCTGGCGACGCGGGGCGAGATCGTGCCGACGATCGAGCTGGCCAGGCGATGCACCGGATATGGCGGCTATGTCGTCAATGAAGGCTCGATCAAGGGCCTGATCTACGCGCCCTTCGTGACCTTCGTGAAGGCGGAATTCGGCCTGGAGGCGCAGGTGATGACCAATGTCGCGACATCGGACATTCCGGCGATCCTCGGGCAGTCGCGCTTCTTCATCGCTTCGGTCAGCAGTTCGATCCGCTGGCCCGAGCGCGAGCCGCCATCGAAGGGCGGCCATCTGGTGCTGGTGACAGCGGCATCCGATGATGGTTTTCGCTTTCACAACCCATCCGGCCATACCAGTGCCACACAAGAGAACGCAGTGTTGGCGCCATATGATTTCGACCGTTTCTTTGCCAATCGCGGCATTGCCGTCGCCATTTGATTTTTGAGGGGTTTCAATGACCGGGAAGACAAGAGTTGCCATCCTCTATGGCGGGCGCTCGGCCGAGCATGAGGTGTCGCGCCTGTCGGCGGCCAATGTGCTGAAGGCAATCGACCGGACGCGCTACGAGGTGGTCCCGATCGCCATTACCAGGGACGGCAGATGGCTGCTGCAACCGTTGTCCGAGCCCGACGGCGACGGGGCAGGGGCCGCGATATCGGAAGACGGTATCGAGGTCGCCCTGTTGCCAGGCGGCAAGGGACGGCTGGTGGCCGTGCCGCACGGCGGAGCGCAGCATGACCTGCCGCCGGTCGACGTCGTCTTTCCCGTGCTGCACGGACCGTTCGGCGAGGACGGCTCGGTGCAGGGCTATGCCGAGGTCGCCGATGTCGCCTATGTCGGCTGCGGCATCCTGGCCTCGGCCGTCGCCATGGACAAGGACGTCGCCAAGCGGCTGATGCGCGAGGCGGGGCTTGGCGTTGCCCGCTCCGTGACCGTGCATCGCAACGACAAAGGCTCGTTCCAGGAAATTGCCGGCGCGCTTGGGCTGCCCTTCTTCGCCAAGCCGGCGCGCCAGGGCTCGTCCTTCGGCGTGAGCAAGGTGAATGACAGGGATGGCTTCGAGCAGGCCGTCGAAACGGCCTTCCGCTATGATGGCAAGGTGCTGATCGAGGAGTTCGTCGAGGGCCGCGAAATCGAATGTTCGGTGCTGGAGCGGGCCGACGGCTCGCTCACGGTGTCGCTGCCCGGCGAGATCATTCCGGCCGGCAAACATGGCTTCTACACTTATGAGGCCAAATATCTCGACGCCGACGGCGCGGTGGTCCAGGTACCCGCCAAAGTGCCGGCCGTGGTTGCCGACAGAGCCAAGGAGATGGCCGCGCAGGCTTTCCGGGCGCTGGGCTGCGAGGCCATGGCGCGCGTCGACTTCTTCCTGCGCGCCGACGGTTCGCTGCTGGTCAACGAGGTCAACACGCTGCCGGGCTTCACCGACATTTCGATGTACGCCAAGGCGCTGGCGGCGACAGGCATCGGCTACAGCAGGGTTATCGACGTGCTGATCGAGCATGCGCTGGCAAGGTACGCGGCGCGGTGAGTTGACTGATACCGTTCGGGAGCAATCTCCGCCCTCGCTTGCTTCTGGGTGGAAGCCGACGGCAATCGCTTTGACAGGATGTACAGATGCTCCCGTGCGGTATCATTTTTATGATCCCGCACGGTAACAAAGTGGCTTTGATTTCATCCCGGTAAAGCTTATGCTCCCGCTCGGGATCGGAATCATGACCAAGACCACACAGACACCCCCGCCTGAAAGCGCTGTCGAAATCGCGCGCCGTGCCGCACGATCCGCCCCCGCCGGGCAGGGGGATTTATTCGGGTCGCTGGCGCCGGCCGCCCCGGCTGACGGCGTTTCGAATAAGCATGATGGGAACCTTGAGGACCCCCGCGATGACTCCAGGCCTGTCCGTGCATCGCTGCCGCGGCGGCTTCCTTCGGTCCGCGACGATGACGGGGACGCCTTGGCGCAATCGGTCTTGCAGGACAGCGCCATAACGTCGCCGGCGGATCTCGGCCGGCTGGTGCGCGCGGCCCGTAAGCGGCGAGATTTCTCCCAGCAGCAGTTCGCCGATCTCGCCGGGGTCGGCCGGCGCTTCCTGTCGGAGTTGGAGAACGGCAAGCCAACACTCGAACTGGGGAAAGTCCTGAAGGTTGCCGGCGCTGCCGGCATCACGCTGTTTGCCAGGCAAGGCTGAGCTGACGGGTGCGTCAGGCTCCGCCCGGCCAGCCAACGCCGGTCAACTCCCGCGACACGTCCCAAAGCCGGGCGGCGACGGCGGTGTCGCGCGCGTGCCTGCCGATCCTTGCCTCGCCGACCGCGCCTTTCAGTTCGAACAGACCTTGCGGACCGTAATAGCCGCACGGCTTCGCATCGGGCGCGGTCGCGGCGAACAGCGTCGGCAGCGCGCCTGCGGCAGCCGATTGCGAAAGAACCGGCGCGAGCAGCACGCCGAGCCAATCGAAGGGTGAAGACCCGCCGCCGCGCCCCATGCGCGGACCGCTGGTCTGCAGGTCGGTGAGAGCGTAGCCGGGATGAGCCGCATTGCTCAGCAAGCCCCAGCCATTGATGTCGCTGCGGCGCTGCAGTTCGAAGGCGAACAGGATCATGGCGAGCTTGGACTGCGCGTAGGCGGCCCAAGGCCTGTAGCGCTTTTGCCATTGCAGATCGTCGAAATGGATCGCCGCCTGGATGCGGTGGGCGCCGCTGCTGAGATTGACGACGCGCGTCCTGTTGCCCTTGCGCAGCATCGGCAGCAGGCGTCCGGTCAGGGCGAAGTGACCGAGATAGTTGGTGCCGAATTGCAGTTCGAAGCCGTCGGCGGTTTCGTGGCGGGTCGGCGGGGTCATGACGCCGGCATTGTTGACCAGCAGGTCGATGGCCTCCCATTCGCCGGCGAGCTGGCCGGCGAAGGCTTCGACCGAGGCGAGGTCCGCGAGGTCGAGATGGGCATAGCGCACGGCGGCGCCGGGAACCGCGGCCTGGACGCGGCTCAGCGCATCCTTGCCCTTGGCTTCGTTGCGCCCGGTCATCAGCACGTCCGCGCCGGCTTGCGCCAGCGCCAGCGCCGTCTCGTAACCAAGGCCGCCCGTCGCGCCTGTGATCACCACCTTGCGTCCCTGCTGGGGCGGGATGTCGTGGGTGGTCCAGGCGCTCATGAGTGGCCCTCCCGGGACAGGAAGGAAAGGTCGACGCCCTCGATATCGACGGAGGTGCTGACCGGTGCCCATTCCTTCGCCGCCTGCTGGCGCGCGGCTTCTGCCTGGGCAAAGACATGCAAGGCGTCGCTGCCGAGGATCAGGTGAGCGGGCAAGGCATCGCGGCCGGCGAGATCGACGATGACGTCGGCGACCTTTCGCGGGTCGCCGATGGCATTGCCGACATAGGCCTTGAGCATGCCGAGCACCGCGCCGACGGTTGGCTCATAGTCGGGCAGCAAGGCCGGCGCGGCGGCCAGGGCGGTGGCTCCCCAATCGGTGCGCATGCCGCCCGGCTCGACCGAGATGACCTTGACGCCGAAGGGGGCGAGTTCCAGCGCAAGCACTTCAGTGAGGCCGCCCACCGCCCACTTTGCCGCCTGGTAGGCGCCGAGGCCCGGCGTGGCCGTCCGCCCGCCGACCGAGGAAATGTTGATGATATGGCCCGAGCGCTGGGCGCGCATGACCGGGATGGCCGCGCGGGCAAGATTGACGACACCGTAGAGGTTGGTCTCGATCTGTGCCCGGAAATCAGCCTCCCCGGTCTGCTCGAACGGGCTGATATGGCCGAAGCCGGCGTTGTTGACGAGAACGTCGAGGCGTCCGAACGTCTCCAGCGCAAAATCCACCGAGGCCTGCGCGGCGGCGGGGTCGGTGACATCAAGCGCGAAGCCGCGCAGATGCCCGGCGTAGCGCCTTTCGAGATCGGCGAGGCGGGTGACATCGCGCGCCGTCGCCACGACGCTGTTGCCGGCGGCAAGCGCCGCCTCGGTGATATCCAGCCCCAGTCCGCGGGCGCTGCCGGTGATCAGCCAGACTTTCGACATTGTCTTTTCCTTTCGGTGTGTTGGCAAATAAACGAGTGATTAGGCACTCATTCATTCGTGTTGATTTGGTCGCAGATTTGCGGTGGTCATGATCCGTGTGGTGCTGTTTGAGACCCGCCCGGAGCTACTTGGAGATACCGCTCCAGAAAAACGCGAAGCCGGCCTCCTTGTAGTGTTCGCGTTGCCGGGGATCGCGGGCGATGAATTCGAGCGTCGTCTCCGCGAGGGCCTCGAAAATGCCTCCGGCAAAGGCCATCGAGCAGCCCTTCAGCCCGCCGTCGTCGAGGCTTTCCTCGATCATCCTGTTGATGTCGCCGAAGGCCGCGTTGCCCTGCCGCCTGCTCTGCTCGGTGATCCGCTCCGAGACGCTGAGCTGGCGCATCGCCTTGCGCTTCATGGGAAATTTCGCACCCCAGTCGATGAAGTTGTTCCAGACGTGGTGGCTGCGGTCGCGCACGCTGGCCTGCGACGGATATGAAGTCAGCAAGGCGTTGCCGAGGCCGGTCTTGATCTCGAGGTAGAGCTGGTTGAGCAACTCATCCTTGCTGGCGAAGTAATTGAAGAGCGAGCCTTCGGAGAGGCCGGCCTCCCTGGCGATCTTGGCCGTGGCCGCGCCGGTTCCAAGCGTCGCCACCAGCTCGGTGGCCGAGGCCAGGATTGCCTGACGTTTTTCTTCGCTGAGGGGGCGTGCCATGTCCAAGCCATTTGAGTGAGTGGTCACTCATTTATTGACGTGTGTACAAAATGTCAAGCGTGTGGGAGCCATTCGGACCGGCGCCCGTTGGGGAGCAGCGCATTGCCGCCGGCCAAGGTTGCACGCCGGCTCAATATGTCAGACCATGGCCGTTGGCAGGGGAGATGTACCAAGTGGCGAACAATCGTCGGAATGGAATGGCGTCGCAGGGGCTGGACGACATTCTTTCGGCCGCCGCGCCCCACCCGCGAACATCACTGCCAAATGTGGCGACCACCGTCACCACGGTGGCTGCGCTGTATTTCGGGCGCGAGGTTTTCCTGCCGATCGCCATTGCACTGCTGCTGACCTTCGCGCTCGCGCCCTTGGTTTCGGCGCTCAAGCGGGTGGGCATTCCCCGGATCGCCGCTGTCATCGCCAGCGTGCTCGCCGCCTTCGCGGCACTTGCCCTGTTCAGCTTCATCGTCGCCACGCAGGTCAGCGAACTGGCGCAGAACATCCCGGTCTATCAGACCAACATCCTGGCCAAGATCCGCTCGCTCAAGGAAACCGGGGTCGGGGGAGGGATCATTTCGAGATTGAGCGGCGTGGTCGAGCGTGTCGGCCAGGAGATCGACAGGCAGGACGCCACGCTGCCGGCCGCCACGCCCGACAAGCCGCCGCGCGAGCCGGTGCCGGTCGAAATCGTCTCGCGCGAAAGGCCGCTCGAAGTCCTGCAGAACATCGTCGGTCCGCTGATCAGCCCGCTCGGATCGGCCGGGCTGATCATTGTCGTCGTCATCTTCATGCTGCTCGAGCGGGAGGATTTGCGCGACCGCTTCATCAGGCTTGTCGGCTATGGTGACCTTCATCGCACCACCGAGGCGCTTCAGGATGCCGGCAAGCGCGTGGGCCTCTATCTGCTCATGCAATTGGTCGTCAACATCGTCTACGCCATACCGATCGCGATCGGGCTGTGGATCCTCGGCATTCCCAATGCCCTGCTTTGGGGGTTGCTGGCGCTGGCGCTGCGTTTCGTTCCCTATATCGGCCCGGCCATCGGCATGCTTTTGCCGTTGTTCCTGGCGCTGGCCGTGGCGCCCGGCTGGGAGCTCGTGCTGTGGACGGCCGCCTTGTTCGTGGTGATGGAACTGGTCACCGGCAATGTCGTCGAGCCCTGGCTCTACGGTTCGCGAACCGGGCTGTCGCCGCTGGCGATCATCGTGGCGGCGATCTTCTGGACGTGGCTGTGGGGGCCGCTCGGGCTGGTGCTGTCGACGCCGCTCACCGTCTGCCTGGTGGTTCTGGGCAGGCACGTGCCGCAGTTCGAATTCCTCGACGTGCTGTTCGGCAACGAGCCCGTGCTGGAACCTCACGCGCGGCTCTACCAGCGGCTTCTGGCGGGCGATCCGGACGAAGCCACCGATCATGCCGAGGAGATGCTGGAAGAAAAGTATCTGGTCGAGTTCTACGACAAGGTCGCCGTTCCGGCCCTTCTGCTGGGCGAGCGGGACCGTGTGCGCGGCGTCATGGGTGACCTGCAAAGACGGCAAGTGGCGGCCAGCGCCCTGACGCTGGTGGCCAATCTGGAGGACGAGGCGAAAGAGGAAGCGGGTGAGGAGGATGAGCAGGCCGAGGAGGCGGGCGAGCCCGGTGACGCCGCCGATGAGGACGCGGCCGACCTGCCAGACGGCACCGGCCTATCGGTGCTTTGCGCCGGCGGGCGAGGCGAGCTCGACGATGCCGCCGCCGCGATGCTGGCGCAGGTGCTGGAAGTCCAAGGCGCGGCCGCGTCGAAGGCGGGCTTTGCCGACATGGAACCCGCCAGCATCCGCCGTCTTGAGCTCGAAGCCATCGATACGGTCGTGGTCGGCTTCCTCAACCGCGATTCCGTCAAGCATGCCCGCTTCCTGGTTCGCCGGCTGAAGCGGGCGAAGGCAGCACTTCGGGTGGGCGTCGTGTTCTGGTCGGAGACCGGCAACGGCGACAAGGAAGCGACCGCCAGGCTGGCCCAGGACATCGGCGCGGATTTCGTCGCGCATGGCATGGTCGGCGCGGTGACGGGCGCGCTGTCGAAAGAGCCGCCGATTGCGTTGAAGCTCGTCGCCAAACGGCGCCGGCCACGCGCTGCCCCTAGGAAGGTGGCTGCCGCGGCGGCTTAGGGGTGAAGCCAGCCGGATGGTTCAGCTCTGTCATTTCCTGAACGAGGATGCGGAGATGAGTGCACCGGAGGCCGTCGTGTCGTTAAGTCGACGTCCGCCCGACGGACGGAAATGCGGGAATGTCCGCGTTACCTGATTGGAGCCACCATCGGCGGCGGGAGGCGGCTGATCTTGTGGAGTGGCCAAAGGAGGAGAGGGCAAAGGAGGAGCGCGGCAGCGCCAAAATCGAGCGCGACGGCCGCGGTGCCGGCACAAGCAGCAAGTTTGCCACCGATCGCCGGCCCGGCGAGCATGCCGGCATAGTAGACGGTGTAGAACACTCCCATCCCGATCGAGCGCGTCTGCTGATTGAGCACGCGCGTCGGCAAACTCATGATCGCGCCGGCAGGCAAGCCGCACACGATCCCAATGGCTATGATGAGGGGCAGCACCGGTCCGTTTCGCGACAGAAGCAGCATCAGGAATGCAAAGGTGACACAGCCCGCGATGAGGACCGCGCCGCCGTGTTTGGTGCGATCAGCCAGGAAGCCACCCAGGGGGACCGAAAGCGCCGCCAGCCAAAGCACGATGCTGATCGTCGATCCCGCCGACGGATTGGACCAACCGCGTTCAACGAGCATCGACGGACCGAAACTGAAGACCATTGCGAAGCCGACATTGTAAAGGCACCAGATCAGGCCGGCGGCGACGAGAGCGTAAGTTACCCCTGCCGAAATGCCGCGGCGTTCACTTCCACTGAAGGATGGCACCTCTGGCGCGCGATAGATGAAGATCATCAGGCCGATACCGACGACAATCAGGACCGAAACAGCAATGCCGACGGCGGTCGTCCCGAATGTCGTCCCGATTGCAGGCAACAGCATGAGAGCGATGGCGATCCCCGCTGGCCAAGAGTTGATGTAGATGGCCATGGCGGTTGCGATTTCCCGGCCGGCAAACCATTCGGCGACCATCTTTGTCATCAGGACATTCAGCAGAATGCCGCCAGTGCCACCAATCAGTCGACCGCCGATTTGCAGGTTCCAGGACGTCGACGCCGTGGTCAGCATCTCACCCGCCAGCATCATCATGAGACCGGCGAGAACGGTCGCCTTGTCGCCGTAGCGCTCTCCGATGGCCGCGCCAGGCAGAGCCAACGCGATCCCCGGCGCAAGATAGAGACCAATTAGAATGCCGATGTCGGCCAGGTTCACGCCGGCAAGGGGCGCGACGGCGGCAACGCTCTGAAACTGAAACGCCATTGCGGTGCGGGCGACAAACAAGACAGCAAGGATCGTCCAGCGACTGCGCACGGGGTTCCCCACAATTCCTGGCTACGCAGGCCTGATGTTTTGGTTCAACCGGAAGAAATTGGTCGGATCATATTGCTTCTTTATGGCGGCAAGGCGCGCATAGTTCGCGCCATAGGCATCACGCACGCGCTCATCGCCCTCATCCCCGAGATTGTTGGCATAGACACCGCCGGTGGAGAATGGTCGGACCGCATTCCACAGATCGCGTGCCCAGCGCATATTCGCCTCGTCATCGGCAGGATTGTCCCAGATGGCGATCGGGAAGCAGTCGAGGGCGGCGTCGCGGTTGGCATAGGGGGAGTGCGACGCGGGCACGCGAGCGATCGCTCCGCCGACCTGCTGGAAAACCAGCAGGGACGAGTGGTTGGGAGCCCTCGCGTAGGCATCGAGCAGCGCCTCGATCGCGCCATCGCTGATCTCGCGCAGGAACTGCGCCTTCCAGTAATAGCGTCGCCCGCGTGGAAAAAGGCTGTCGCCCGCCGATTGAATCCGAAGATAAGGAATGGGCTGAAGGCGGCTTTCGACAGGGGATCCGAATTTCATAAGCGGTGCGATGACAGGCTCTCCCTCCTCGGGTGGCCCGACATAGCAGGCCGAGATGCTGAAGGCACGATCGCCAGAGGGCAGTGTCACGAGCGCGGCGTCGACGCTCATCTCGTCGGGGGCGTCGCGGGAGAATTTGTCGTAAAACCGCATGGCCTCGCGCGCATGATCGAAGACGTGCAGCACCGAGCCCACGAGAAGGGCCGGGCCGACCGTGTGCAGCCGGTATTCGAACGCCGTCACGATGCCGAAATTGCCGCCGCCGCCGCGCAAGGCCCAGAACAGGTCCGGATGCTCGCCGGCGCTTGTGCGCAGCAATTGTCCGTCGGCCGTGACGATTTCAGCGGCGATCAGGTTGTCGCAACTCAGGCCATGCTTGCGCCCGAGCTTGCCAAAACCGCCACCCAGCGTGAGGCCGGCAATGCCGGTGTCGCTGTTGACGCCCGTGGTCGTCGCGAGGCCGTGCGTTTGTGTGGCCGCGTCGAACTCGCCAAGGTTGACACCGGCTTCGGCCCTTGCGATGCGGCGCTCGGGATCGACAATAATCTTCTTCATGCGAGACAGGTCGATCACTATCCCATCGTTGCAGACCGACAGGCCGGCGACATTATGGCCGCCGCTGCGAACGGCTACGAGCCAACCTTTTGACCTGGCATGGCTCACGGCATGAACGACGTCGTCGGAATTGGCGCAAAAGACGATTGCGCCAGGCCGCTTGTCGATCGCTCCGTTCCAGACCGCGCGCGCCTGATCGTAGCCAACGTCCGTCGGCAATACCACTTCGCCTTGTAAGTGCTGTCGCAGTTGTTCGAATGTCGTGCTCGGAGAATGAGATCGGCCCGACAGCGTATCGGTCTGCCTGGGAATCTCCATCGTTACCGCCCTTGGCTCCAGCGAGACGATCATGGTCTCACAGGGGCCCGATCTTCTGCAAAGGCAAAATTCTTAGCTGGCAGATGAGGGGAATTCATCTAGATTGCCGATGTGAGCAACCGTCCGCCCCTCCGCGCCTTGTGCGCTTTCGAGGCCGTAGCCCGGCACGGCAGCTTCAAGGCCGCCGCCGCGGAACTCGGTGTGACGCCGACGGCGATTAGCCACCAGGTCCGCTTGCTGGAAGAGATATGCGGTTGCAAGCTGTTTCAGCGCAGGCCGCGACCGCTCATGCTGACGGGTGCGGGAGCGCGGCTGTTTCCGATCCTTCGCGACGGCTTTGATCTTCTTGCAGGTTCCCTTGCCGCAGTCGCCGAGCCCGATGCTCAAGCACCATTGCGGGTGACGAGTCCGAATGCCTTCGCGAGCCGATGGCTGGTGCCCCGGCTGCCGAAATGGCGGGAGGCCAACCCGGCGGTGCCGCTGGAGATCATCGGCACGGATGTGGTACTCGACCTGCGCGCCGGCGCCGCGGACGTGGCGATCCGCTATGCGCGTCGCCCGCCTATAGGCTTTGCAGCGCAAGAGGTGTGCCGCGATTCCTTCTTTCCCGTTTGCAGTCCACGATTGCTGGCAAGCGATGGACTGGCGATAGAGCGTGCCGCGGATCTCTTGCGTTATCCCCTGATCCATTTTGACTGGATGAACCGGGATCCGGACGCTCCTACCTGGCGCCGCTGGCTCGCGACGGCCCGTTCAATCGATCCGGACCTCAGTCCCGACAAGGGTTGGGACTTGAGCTTCCGCGAGGAACTGCATGCGATCGACGCGGTTGTCGCCGGGCAAGGCATTGCGATCTGCAGTGACGTCGTGGTTGGCCGTGAACTGGAAAACGGCTCGCTCGTCAAAGCGCATCCATTGTCTCTGCCGGGCTACAGTTTTTATGTCGTATGGATGCATTCCAGTCCGCGGTCCACGATCATAGAGTCTTTCTCGGCGTGGACGAGAACCGTCATATGAGATTGCCGAACATGGATAAGCTGCGCCGGCTTGCCGCCGAGGAACAGCGTTCATCCGATGAAGGGTGCCGAGGTTGGGCGGGCGGCTATGCGTCAATTACGAGAAGGAGGATCGGCACCTTGCTTCGGCAAGCGAGCTTGGAGCCGGAGCAATTACGAAGCCACAACAATCAACTGGTCAGTCTTGTCCCTACGGTCTGATAAATTTCGAATGAATCGAATAGGCTCCTTCTCGTCCGAGGACGGTTCCCTCGTCTCGCAACTGTCCCTCTACCGGTCCAGCATCGCCATGCCGCGCTCGCCATAGCGTGGGCCGGAGATTTTTCCCGGCGCGAGCGCCTCGTCGAGCGCGGCCATTTCGGCGGCGTCGAGCTTCAGCGAGGCGGCGGCGATATTCTCCTCCAGATATTTTCTGCGCTTGGTGCCGGGGATCGGCACGATATCAACCGCGAAATCGCTGCCCTTTTGCAGCAGCCAGGCCAGTGCGACCTGACCCGGCTTGACGGCCCGGGCGGCCGCGACGTCGCGCACCGTGCTCGCCGCCTCGACATTGGCGTCGTAATTCTCGCCCTGGTAGCGCGGGTCGTTGCGGCGGTAGTCGCCTTCGGGATAATCCTCGGCGCGCCTGACGTCGCCGGTGAGAAAGCCACGGCCGAGCGGTGAGAACGGCACCAGGCCGATGCCGAGTTCACCGAGCAGGGGGATGATCTCGGGCTCCAGATTGCGCTCCCACAGCGAGTATTCGCTCTGCACGGCCGAGACGGGATGCACGGCATGGGCGCGGCGAATGTTGGCGCTGCCCGCCTCCGACAGGCCGAAGAAGCGAACCTTGCCCTCGTCGACCAGTTTGCCGACCGCGCCGGCGACATCCTCAATCGGCACCGCCGGGTCTACGCGGTGCTGGTAGAGGAGGTCGATATGGTCGGTGGCGAGCCGGCCGAGCGAGGCTTCCACAGCTTCCCTGATTTGGCCGGGCCGGCTATCGACCCCAACCTGCTTGCCGTCTTCGATGCGGAAACCGAATTTGGTGGCGATGGCGACATGGTCGCGCTTGCCCTTCAGCGCCCGGCCGAGCAGGGCCTCGTTGGCGTACGGGCCATAGACCTCGGCGGTATCCAGGAAGGTGCAGCCAAGTTCAATGGCCCGGTGCAGCGTGGCGATGGACTCGGCCTCGTCCGCCGGACCATAGGACTGGCTCATGCCCATGCAGCCGAGGCCGATAGCCGAGACTTGCAGCCCCTGGCTGCCGAGTTTTCGTGTGGCGAGGGTCATGACTGGGCTTCTCCGGTTGCAAGCTTCCCGGATTATATAGGGCCCTTGTCAGCCCTGTCCCTGGATTACTGCATCGATGCCGGGTGACCGAGATCGAGTGGGGTGATCGCGCACTCCTCGTCATCCTCGACGAGATGGTTTCCAAGCACGACCAAGCCACTGTTCAAGGTGTCGAATTCGATTGCCGCGCCAAGCAGTTGGGCGGCCTGCAGCACCAGGTGCTCAAGGTCCTCGAGGGCGACGTTCTCGACCAGATTCCTCATCCGGACCTGTTCGGCCGTCGCCGAGATATTGACGATCCCAGCCATCTTGAATGCCTTCTGGACGGTTGAATTGACGTCGTCGCGCAAGCGCGTGGAGTAGTCATGCCGCATCGAAACCTCCCAGGGGGAACGGTTTTCTGTTCATATCAGAGCATGCGCCCAGTGTGACGGGATGACAAGTGAAATTCCAGAAAATACATAAATAAATCAGTTAGTTATGATAGTTACAGGAATGCGCATCCGGTGTTTGATACGCATCATGAGCTTGATGCGGGGAGCGCTCACTGGCCGGCCTTGACGCATCTTGAGAACTACCCTAATTATAAGCGAAATGAGTTAGATACTAACTCACCGTATTTTGGTCTTGAGCGGGGAAGGCGCACATGGCTGAACTGGAACGCCCGGAACGACTGCAGATCATGCTCACCGCCGACGAATTGGCGGCCCTGGAAAACTGGCGCTACGACAAGCGCATGCCAAGCCGCTCCGCCGCCGTCCGGGAGCTGTTGCGGCGCGGCCTTGCCTCGGACGGGTTCCTGACGGCCGAACAAGGCGTCAAATCGCAAGACTTCGGCGTCCTTCCCGAGGGCGACGGCAAGGAAACCGATCGGCCTTCGGAGTGAGGGCCGTTTCGGCCATGATGCGCCGCCTGTGCGAATTGCCCGGGGCGAGATTGCCTTGATCAATTTGCGCGCTACCTCATGCAAATGAGCGAGATCGTGGTGGTGACGGCTGACATCGGAACAACCGACCAAAAACAGACCGCAACCGCGGATGCGCGCCTTGCGGCGATCGTCGATTCCTCTTTCGACGCCATCATCAGCAAGGATCTGAACAGCATCGTCACCAGTTGGAACCTGGCGGCCGAACGCATGTTCGGCTACAGCGCCGAGGAAGCGATTGGCCGGTCGATCGTCATGCTCATTCCCGATCACCTCAAGAGCGAGGAAATCGAGATTATCAGCCGGGTTCGCGCCGGCGAGCGGGTGGCGAGCTACGAGACGACGCGAAAGCGCAAGGATGGAGTGCTCATCTCCGTCTCGCTGACGGTTTCGCCGATCAAGAACGCCAATGGCGAGATTGTCGGCGCCTCGAAGATCGCCCGGGACATTTCCGCCGCCAAGGAGAGCGAGCGCAAGATCAGGCTGCTGATGCGAGAGGTCAACCATCGCGTCAAGAACCAGTTCGCGGTCATCCTGTCGATGGTCCGGGAGACGAGCAAGCGCTCGAATGACCCGCACGAGTTCGAGGAACTGATCCGTGCCCGCATCATGGCGCTGTCGCGCTCGCATGATCTGCTTGTCACCTCGGAATGGGCCGGCGCCAGCCTGTTCGACCTGATCCAGGAGCATTTGAAGCCTTTCGGCCGCGAAGAGCAGATCCTGCTCTCCGGCCCGGTGCTGACGCTGCAGTCGAATGCGGTGCAGAATCTCGGCATGGCTTTCCACGAGCTCGGCACGAATTCGTCCAAATATGGCGCGCTGGGCAGCGAGGACGGCCGGGTCGAAGTCACCTGGACCATCGGCTCCGGCACCCACGATGCCGGTGCTTCGGGCGGGCGTGAGTTCCAGCTGCTTTGGAACGAGACATCCACGCCCCGTCCCGACGACAGGCGCGACGAGACCACACGCAAGGGGTTCGGCACCGTCGTCCTGCAGCGGGTGGCGCCGCAATCGCTTGGCGGTTCCGCCGTCCTCGAGCGGTCCGCGGGGCATCTCAGATGGCAGTTGGCCGCGCCATTGGCATCGATCATCGTGCCGCAACCCGGCGCCGAACCCGATGACGACGCCGCGCTCGGCTTCGGCATCTGACGCCCCGTCAAAAGAAGTTGGTGTCGCGCTTATCCGGCGGCGGGCAGCTGGCTGACGGTGATCTCCACTTCGATGGCGGAGCATGCGCGGTGCGCGTGGACAGCGACCGCTGCCTGAGCGGCGTTGCGCCGAGGTGGGGCGGCAGGTTTCTCCGCCGCCCCGGCCTGCCGGTCACCGATGATGCGGGAGATGCCTTTCGGCATCGACTTCTCCAACGGTGAAGCTCTGGAAGCCCGGCATGAGCTGCCATACTGCTGCAAGGCCTATGACCAGATAGGCCAGGCGGGCCAGCATGGCGCCCCCAAGGACCGTGCCGATTACGTCATGGCCGGTCACACCCATGGACAGCCAGTTGAGACCGCCAAGGATTATGAGGGCGAGCGTGACGAGATTCATGATGCGCATAAACGCCTCCTGATGTTGCCTGACAAAAAGACGCCTGCAAAAAAACGCCTGCCGTTTCAGGCGGTTCCATCGATCACGAGATTGTGAATAGCGGCTGCGGTCCGTGAACGGCCGGCCTTCTCGACCAGTCCCTACTCGACCAGTATGTGCGCTTCGCGCGCGGCCTCGACGAAG
This sequence comes from Mesorhizobium sp. GW821-FHT04C10, assembly GCF_059420305.1. Taxonomy (NCBI): domain Bacteria; kingdom Pseudomonadati; phylum Pseudomonadota; class Alphaproteobacteria; order Hyphomicrobiales; family Phyllobacteriaceae; genus Mesorhizobium; species Mesorhizobium sp. GW821-FHT04C10. Next base: position 3,463,983 of record NZ_JBWKTL010000001.1, read on the forward strand.
GCCTCCCTGGCGGTATCGGGGGATACGTCGCCGCTCGTCGCCCGGCGGCAGGCGCGCAGCGCGGACTGATGTTTCAGGCTGCCGGTATCGCGCCAATGGGTCGTGAGCAAGTCGATGGCCTGCTGTGTGTTGGACAGGTTGCGGGTGGCACCGGTGACACCGACGGAAACCACCACGGGTTTGGAAAACCAAGCAGTCTGCATTGGAGCCTCGACGGCGTTGCGGACATTAAACGTCCGCGCCGGTGCAAGGTTGCATCGCCGCCAATCACTGTCGCGTGAGGCTCGGCGGTCCCTGCCGGCGGCGAAGAACCATCCCTGGCCGGCGCCGGCAGCGCAGGGCCTAGAGGATGTTGGTCGTCACCTCGACGATGATCGCGGCGCCATCCAATGTGCCGCCGGGGACATGCACGACGCGCGAGACCCGCAGGTCCTGCGGGCTTCCGTCGACCGACAGCGAAACGCTTTCTCCGATCCTGGGCACCGCCTGGAAAATGGCGTCGGTGGCGTCCGGCCGGTTGTCGATGGATATGCGGCAGTTGACGGTCATGAAATGTCTCCTGTGTCTGGCCATGCCTCGGTCGTCAACGCAGGGTCGATGAAATGGTTTCAGGAGAACCGGTTCCAAAAGCGGAGTTCCTTGACGCAATTCCCTGGAATACCGCCTCACGGTGTCCTGGAATTGCTCCAGCCGGTCGAAGGGCTGGTTCCCGCTCATGGGCTCGAACCACGATTCACGCCTTCAAAGGGCGCTGTCCTACCATTAGACGAAGCGGGAGAAGCTGGAACGGTTATGGCGCGAGTACGGCAAAGCGTCAATTCGGTAAGTTGTTGACCGGCTCTTCGCAGCGGTAAACCGGGCAGTGTCCGTCGCGCGCCGGTATATAGGCCGACATCGGCACTTCGGGCCAGTCGCATTCATTGCCGAACTGCCTGACATAGCGGTCATAGGTGTTCGGGCCGGTGGTCAGCACCACCGCGTGACGGCTCTGGATCATGGCTTGGATCTCGGTGCAGCTCATGGCGCGGCTGTCGGGCCGCGCTTCGGCCAGACCGGTCGCCGCAAGCACGGCGCCCAAGGTCATCAACAAGATTCGAACGCGAGCTGACATCATTGTTTCTCTTCTAACGCGGTTTTGGACGAAAGCCGCTTCACTTTTGCCGGAGGTACCCCGAGCGGGCATCCTTTGTCCCATAGAACTCATTGTCCGTCCCGCCGGTTCCGCGACAGGCTACGCATGGGGCGTGGCGCGGCACGGCCGGCCTCCGGCGCAACCAAATCGCGTGTGGCGCATTGCTGGGAATGGACAGCAGGAAACCTTACGAAACACCGCAGTGGTGGCCCGGAGACGAGGGCCGCGAGGCCATGTGCTGTTCTTTCTGCGGCGGCCGCGACCACCGTTATGAGGAGTGCCCGCAAAGGGCCGACCCGCCCGCTGCCCCGTCAGAGGACGATGCCTGGAAATCTCGCTGATCCCGTCGCGGCCGACAACCGGACATGTCGTCGTTGGCTTTGATCCTGTCACCGCCTTGAGTGCCACCTTTTGCGCCGACAGACGTTGTCCCTGCGAATGGAAGGTCGCCACCGGCGGCCGCGCAGGAGAAGGAGGCCAAGATGAAACCTCTCGCCATCGCGTCCCTGATGCTGGTGTTGGCAGTGCTGCCGGCGGCGGCGCAGACGGCTCCGCAGCAGAACCCGGCCCAGCAGGCGGACAAATGCCGGGTCCAGCCAGAGCAAGGCAAGCAGCCGTCCGGCGACGGCAATCTGACCGAAAAGCTCAATGATTGCGGCGGCGTGCTGAAGCCGCCGGCCACCGGCGACCAGGGCATGGCCGCGCCGGCGCCCGATGAAGGCAATACGCCGGTGATCAAGCCCGGCCAAGTGCCCGCGCAGCCGCCGTCCAAGTAGAAGCGAGACCGGCGGCTTTATTGCCGGGCAACGGAACCTCGCCGACCGGGAAACGTTTCTTTAAAGAATTGGATTTGAAAGGACGGGAGCCTTGAGGGATATCGCCAACACCGCCACATTTATTGCCACGATCGCAATCGTGATCGCCCTGATGCTGATGGCGCCGAAGAGTTTCGGGTTCGAAAGCTCTCATCCTATTGTGGATGGCGACCTGCCTGCCCAATAAAAGACCTGCTCCGCAAAAAAGCAGGCGAGGGCATCGCCTGCTTTTTTGTTGGGCGAAACCGTCTCACACGTTTCCTGGACTGGTTCTAGCGAACCAGAACGCCGGCGTGATCGCACAGTGCGGTGAAGGCTTCCTGCGCCTGTGCCGCGCCGTCCTTGTTTTCCAGCGCCGCCTCCACCTTCTCGCGCGCGGCCTGGTAGAAGGGACCGCGGCTGGCATGCGGCCAGTCGATCAGGATCTCACTGGCGTCCTGAAGGCTCGCCACCTCACGGATCGTGTCCGAGCCGTGCGGCTTGATGCGCATTGGTGTCGACAGCATCACATCGGCCATTGTTTTTCCCGCCACCATTGTTCTCAGCTATTGGAGGATGTGTGCTTCGCGCGCGGCATCGATCATGGCCCGCATCGCCTTTTCCGGCGGTGTCCAGCCATCCAGCGCATCGCGGCAGCTGCGCAATGCCGCCCGGTATCGCCGGCCCTGGCCGGCCGGCCAGTCGCCGAGGCATTCCAGGCCCTCCCAGGCGCTGCGCACCACGCGCTCGTGCTCGGGGGCAAACTTCAGGCGGATCGGTCGGGGAAACATCTTGTCGTTCAACTGAAGTCTCCGTGACGGGTGCATGTGGCCATGCGGTTTGAAGGACCGCGGCATGCATGAGGGGCGCCGGATAACGTCGCTGGCAGGGGAGGGTTCCAGACCCGAAGGATCAATTTTCAATCGCCGGCGACGGCGTCCGACAAAGGTCTCGGCGCCGGCGGACCGGCGTCTTCGGCCTGCGGCCGGTCATGCTCGAATTGCTCGGCGCCGGGCAGGGCGTGCAGCCAGGTCTCGCGGCGGCTGATCCACAATTCATATTCGGGGGCAAGGTCGGTCGGCGCGACGTCGAGGCTGCCAAGCATGACCTCGGCCTCGGTGTCGCCGACCCAAGCCACGCGGCCGCCGCAGGTCGGGCAAAAGCTGCGCGTTCCGTAAGTGGCGACTTCGCCCGATGTCTCGAAGGCATCGCGCGGCCAAATGGCAAAGGCCGAATAGACCGAGCCGCCCGCCTTGCGGCAGTCCTTGCAATGACAGAGGCCGACCCGCGTCGGCTGGCCGGTGACGACGAAATGCACGCCGCCGCACAGGCAGGCGCCGGTCCTGCGTATGGTGTCGGACATGGTCGCGGCCCTCCGTTCTTGCGGCTCGCGGCAGCCGCCCTTTATCCGCGCGCCGCCATATGGTTGTCGAGCTTCTTGCGCGAAGGCCCGTAGCGCTTGATGATGGTCTGGGCTTCGCTCTGCGGGATGCCGTATTTGCGGGCAAACGCGGCAACCTCATAGGTTTCCTCGCTCGAAACCAGCTTGCGGTCCTGTTTGGTCTTGGATTTGTCGTCGGGCATGGCGGGCCTCGCTTTCTGTCAGCCGCATGGTCGCGCGGACATAATACCACGCGATGCCGCGATCAGACATAACAGCGATCGGCGCTGCTGGTTCCATGACGGCGCATCGCCCCGGCAGGAACGGCTTGCAAGCAGTTGTTCAGGCCGGCGAATGGACCGGGCCGGCGTCGCGGTGACCGGTGTCACCGCATTCGACGCAAGGCGCGCTGGCGCCCGGGCAGCCACGATGATGGGTGCCGGCGGGACAGCAAAGGCCGTTGGAGCTTGTCCAGCGCGGGCATTGGAAAACCTGTCCGCTGCCGCCGCAGCCATTACACTCTGCCACCGATAACCCGACCAGAAAGGATCTCGTCCCTAGCCTGACTCGCGCGCCCAATTCTTAACCCACCCAAAACACCGCATCAGACATAGCTGTGCATTAGCCCAAGCTAACGATACCACGATCACGGTTACGAACAAGTTTCGCGATTTTTATGGCGGGGGCCTCGCCCGGGAAGAGCGTTTGAAGCGGGGGGATCGCCTGCCGCCACCGTGGCGGCGGGCGGATGGCTTGTGGGTTTTCGGGTAAAATTCGCGAGGGGTGTCGGAACCGCCCCCGGCCGCACGTCCTTGGGAGCGAAACGGTTTTCAACCCTGGAGAAAGTCATGCCGTCGCAAATCGCTCAATCGCCGTGGCAGACCACGGCCCTTCTCATTGCCCGCCTGATCTTTGCCGCCGTCTTCCTCATGGCGGTGACCTTCAAGTTCATGGGCATGGGCGCCACCGCGGGTTTCATCGCCACCGCCGGCTTTCCCTTCCCGCTGTTCCTTGCCTGGTGCGCGGCGATCCTGGAGGTCGCGCTGGTGCTGTGTTTCCTGAGCGGCGCCTTCTTCACGCAGGCGGCCCTGGTCGCCGCGGCCTATGTGCTGTTCCTGGCCTTCGCCTTCCACGGCCCCAGCCACTGGGCCGGCAACCAGGCCGAGTTCGGCTTCTTCGTCGACCATTTTTCCTTCTTCGCCGGACTGCTGTTCGCGGCGGTGCACGGACCGGGACAGACGCTGGCGCTGAACCTGGGCTGGCCGGGCAGGGCTTGAGGGGAGCGAACCTCACATCTGGTCGTTATATGGCTCCTTCATCTGGCCGACCATGCGGGCCAGTTTCGAGAATGAGGGCATGTCCGCCTCCGGCTGGCATTGATTGGCGAGCTCCAGGAGCCGGATCGGGAAATTGACGGCGTCACGGCTCGACGCCGACATGCCCCCGGACCGCTCCTCGCTGGTCTCGCCGGCCTCGGCCTTGCGCAGGGCGATATCGATCTCCTCCGATGTCAGCACACCTTTGCGCACCAGCACATGGTTGATCGAGGCGACGGCCATCAGCAGGCCTTCGAGTTGCAGGTTGGCGACGTTCATGGCGATTGCTCCCTCTATTCACCGTAGCTGAAACGCGCCAGCCGCGTTTCCGATCCGGAGGCAGGCGAAGCCGCCCCAGATCCTGTCGGCGAACAGCAGGACCAGCAGCACCAGCAGGATCGCTACCGCCATCCCGGCCAGCCGATGAAGGCGCCCGGTACGGTCATCTTCAATCCGGACGACGGGCAGGTCGTCCGCCGCGGGAAACGATCTATTCCTGCGTCAGGCGCTCGCCATATTCGCGCCACAGCGCCTTGACCTCCTGGTTGCCGAGGCGCGGGATCGACGGATCGCCGCATGTGATGGCAACGGCGCCGATGTCGTAGTTGGGATAAGCGCCCGCGACGAAGCGGATCGCTTCGCCAAGCGAGTTCACGCGGATCACCGGATCGGCCTGGCCCTGGCCGGTACTTCGCACCCCGGAAACCGAGGCTGGAGCATGTCGCATCCTGAAAACGGATGCCATGGCTGGTCTGTCCATCGTCCTCTCCCACAAAGGCCGTGACGGGAATCATTCCATGAGCTTCAACTGATGATTCCACAGCTGCGGGCCGAAGAAAAGCCGGCTAGCCAATGCCGGATTTCGGCGATCTGCCGGTGGCCATCCGATTGTCCGGTGAGGGCAGTTGTGCCATGATGTCATCAATGGTGCTGATTTGCGCCGACGACCCGCCGCCGAGGCGGGTTTTGTTTTTCGGCCTCCCGCCGCCGCCGGCTTGTCGAAGCGGCCGCGCTCTGGCATCTTGCCAGTAATGGGAGATGTCTGGCATCTTACCAGTGATGGGAATGGGGTTCTCCCGAAACCGCCAGTGATGGCTGATGACTCCTGCCGCGAAAACCGCGGTGGGAATCTGTCGATTCCGCCGCCATGGCGGGCCGATGTGCTCGTCTCAGAGAGGATCGAGCATGTCTTTTTCGAACTGTCTTCTGGTCATGGCCGGTGGCGCCCTCGGCACGCTGGCGCGCTACCTCGTTTCCACCTGGGCGCTGCCGGTGAGCAGTGAACTGCCCTGGGGAACCATCATCATCAACATCAGCGGCTCGCTGCTGATCGGCTTCTTCGGCACGCTGACGCTGGCCGGCGGGCGCTATCCCGCCTCCGAAAGCCTGCGCCTGTTCGTGATGATCGGCCTGTGCGGCGGCTACACGACCTTTTCGTCGTTCAGCCTGCAGACACTCGACCTGTTGCGCGCCGGCGGCTTCGGCCGGGCGGCACTCAACATCGGCCTCTCAGTACTGCTGTGCGTGGGTGCCGTGGCGCTCGGACACATCATCGCCGCCCGGATCAATGGCGGCGCCACGCAGGTGGCGCAGAGCGTGATCGAGGAGGAGGCTTGAGGCGGCTTTGACTTAGGAATTTTTTCCTTGACCGGGTGAGGGCAGCCAAGCTATCATCTTGTCCATGGTGCTGATTTGCGCCAACGACCCGCCGCCGAGGCGGGTTTTGTGTTTTTGGCACCTTGTCATGTGACAGCGCTGAGGCTGCCGATTTTGAACGCCGGCGGGACAGCGCCCCCCTCTGTCCTGCCGGACATCTCCCCCACAGGTGGGGAGATTGGCTGTTATGCTGGCTTTCGCCAATCGCCTACGCTGCAAGATTGGCGAGGCGCCGAAGCTGCCAATCTCCCCCCAAGTGGGGGAGATGTCCGGCAGGACAGAGGGGGGCGCCGTAGAGCGCGACCTCCGCGAGAAATCCAATGACCCAACGCTACGCCACCATCATCACCGACGATGACGGCCGCGACATCGTCAGCGCAATCGGCGAGTTCGAGCACGCGCCGCCGCAGCCGCGTCTGGGCCGCGTCGAACCGGCCGCGTCCGGCGTACTGATCGGCATGGTGCGGGATGTGGGCGGCGGCTTTGGTTTTCCGCGGTCCGGCATTGGCGGGCATGCCATCGGTCTCGTCTTGGCGCGACTGAAGGCGCAGGCCAGCACGGCAAAACGCGCGGGTGCTGCAAAACCTGCCGCGGTGCCCAAGCCGAAGCGCGCCAAGCGGACGAAGAAGAAAACCGCCCGCTCGAAGAAGCCATCAGGATCGATGCCGAAGGCGGGCGGCGATACCGCTGCGAAGGCGATGGGCCAGGTCGATGGCTGACGAAGCCGACGCCGGGCCGGCGCGCCGCAAGACAAGGCCAGCAAGGCGCAAGCCGGTCCGCGAGACGGCCGCGCCGACGCCTCGTCCGAAGCGGACGAAAAAGACGCTCGGCGACGACTTTCTCGCCGCCGTGCGGGCCGATTTCCGCGCACATGGCGCCGGCGTCATCGCCGAGGTGCGGGCCGACAAGCCGGACCAGTATCTGAAGATCGTGCTGTCGGTGCTGCCCAAGGAATTCGATGTCGCCATCAACCATCTGGATGCCCTGAGCGATGAAGAGATCCGCAGCCGCATCCGCAGCCTCGAAGCCGTCGTCAAGCCGTTCCTCGAAGAACCCGCCGATCGCCGTGAAGACGGAATATCTGGCGCTGCTGGCGGAACTTGACCGCCGCAGACGCAACAACCAGCTGGCGGCGTACAGACCGTATCAGCGCCAGGCCGAATTTCACGCGGCCGGGGCGGTCAACCGCGAAAGGCTGTTCATGGCCGGCAACCAGCTTGGCAAGACCAGGGCCGGCGGCGCGGAATGGGCGATGCACCTGACCGGCCGCTATCCCGCGTGGTGGCAAGGCAAGGTTTTCGACACGCCTGTCCGGCTATGGGCCGCCGGCGTGACCGGCGAGGGCACGCGCGACAACCCGCAGCGCGTGCTGGTCGGGCCGCCGCAACAGCAGGCGGCCTGGGGCACCGGCATGATCCCGGCCGATGCCATTGTCGACACCATCATGGGCCGTGGCGCGCCGGGCGCGCTCGACAGCGTCGTGGTGCGCCATGGCGGCGGCGGCGATGTGCAGGCCGGCGAGAGCGTGCTGTCGTTCAAAAGTTTCGAGAAGGGCCGCGAGAAATGGCAGGGCGAGACGCTGCACGGCGTCTGGTTCGACGAGGAGCCGCCGCTCGACATCTATTCTGAAGGCCTGACCCGCACCAACGCGACCGGCGGGATAACGATCGTCACCTTCACGCCACTGCTTGGGATGTCGGATGTGGTGCTGTTGTTTCTGTCGGCGGGGGAGGTGGAGAAGATGGGGAAGGGGTAACCTTTCAGGACTTGGGTTCCTCGCCCCGCCAGAGGCGGGGGAGAGGTGGCCGCGAAGCGGACGGAGAGGGGGCTTCGCAGGGCGCTGGCTTAACAGGAACCGCTCGCCTCATCTCGCCAGGTCCGCGCCATCCCCCTCTCCGTCTCGGCTTCGCCGCGCCACCTCTCCCGCACTCAGTGGGGGCGAGGAACCCAAGATTTCCGAGGCCACCTCATGTCCCGTCACGTCACCTTCATGACCATCGACGATGCCGCGCATTATTCGGCGCAGGAGCGCGCGGCGATCGTCGCCGCCTATCCCGAACATGAGCGCGAGGCGCGCGCCCGCGGCATTCCGGTGCTGGGCTCGGGCCGCATCTTTCCTGTCGCCGAGGCGCTGATTGTCTGCGAGCCGTTCCGGCTGCCGCGCTATTGGCCGCGCATCGGCGCGCTCGATTTCGGCTGGGACCATCCTTCCGCCGCCGTCGAGCTCGCCTGGGATACGGAGGCCGATGTCGTCTATGTCACCAACGCGAACCCGTGCGCCTGGCGACCACGGCCAGCATTGCCCTTTATGGGCTACAGACCATCGACAGCGTGGCTACCGAAGTGGGCGACCGGGTGCTGGTGAAGAACCAGGCCGATGCCAGCGAGAACGGCATTTATACGGCGAGCGAGGGCCAGTGGTTCCGCGCCGCCGACGCGCGCACCGCGCGCACGATGCAGAAGGGCACGACGGTGCACGTGCAGCAGGGTGCGGCCGGCGGCGGCAACGTCTATGCCTTCCAGACCGACAAGCCCGTAATCGGGACGTCTGCCATCATCTTGGCATTCTATCTGTCCGATGACACTGTCGGTGACGTCAACGCCTCGGCGACAGCTGCAGCGGCATCGGCGACGGCTGCTGCTGGGTCGGCAAGTGCAGCCTCCACCAGCGCGACCAATGCTGCGAACTCGGCATCAGCGGCCAACACCTCCAAGACCAATGCCGCGACCTCTGAGACCAACGCCGCGACCTCGGCCACGAATGCGGCGAACAGCGCGTCGGCGGCGAACACGTCGAAGAACAACGCAGCCACGTCGGAAACGAATGCCGGCAACTCCGCGACTGCTGCGGCTGGCTCGGCAACTGCCGCGTCGGGATCTGCCACCACCGCATCGACGCAGGCCACGAACGCGTCGAACTCGGCGACGGCGGCGGCGGGATCGGCGACGGCGGCGGCCAATACCGTGGCGGCGGTGCCGTACACCTTTTCCACGACCACGACCGATGCAGATCCTGGCAGCGGCATATTCCGGCTGAACAATGCGACCATCGCTTCGGCGACTGCCGCCTATGTCGACAACCAGGACAGCGACGCCGTCAGCCAGACGGGTTTTCTCGATACGTTCGATGACAGCACGAACATCATCAAGGGAAAGCTGACGATCCGGTCAAAGACCTCGGCGGCGGTCAAGTATGTGTTCAACGTGACCGGTTCTGTGGTCGATGGGACGGGCTATCGAAAACTGACGCTTGCTTACGTCAGTGGGTCGGGATCGATTACGAATGGCATGGCCTGCTGGTTGATGTTCGATCGGACCGGTGACAAGGGCGCCGACGGGCTAGGGGCGGGGGATTTTACCGGGCCTGCTTCATCGGCGACGAGCAATCTCGTTGGCTTCAATGACACGACAGGCAAGGCCGGCAAGGATAGTGGTCTTGCCGCAGCGAGCGTCGCCACGGGTCCGGCATCCGCTGTCTCGGGCAACCTGGCAAGCTTCAACGGAACGGGAGGCAAGACGCTGCAGGACAGTGGCGTTGCGGCGTCCAATGTCGCGAAGCTCAACGCCGTCAACGCTTTCACCGCCGGCCAAGGCATCAATACCACCGTGGGCCAGGCCATCGGCGTAACCGGAGGCCCCACCACAGGGGCATCGGGCATCATCATCAACGCTGTCGCCGGGGTTGGCAATGCGGCGTTTATGTCGTTCAACCGGAACGGATCTTACGCGGCCCACCTCGGCATCGACACGGACAACGTGTGGAAGGTCGGCGGCTGGTCGATGGGCGGCAGCGCCTACAAGCTTCTGCACGAGGGTTTGGCCACGGGTACGTTCACGGGCGCTTACAGTTGGTCCGGGGCTCAGACGTACACAGGTCTTTCCACGATCGCGGGTGTGGTCTCGGCGGGTGTGTCCGATGGAACCATTGCCTCGGGCACCTACACCCCGAACCCGACCACCAGTAATTTTCGCACCGTCACTTTCAATGGGGCACTGACCTTGGCGGCGCCGTCTCTTGCCGGCGCGTACAACATGGAGATCGATATCACAAACGGGGCCTCGGCCGGGGCTATCACGTGGTCGGGGTTTGTGTCCGGGTTCCCCAAGGGGGATGCCTACGTCACCACCAGCGGGGCCAAGTTCAAGCTCCACATTTCCAAGACTGCTGCAGGTGTTACCGCTGTTCTGGAGGCCCTCCAGTGAGCCTCATCATGCCAGGATACATTCAGAGGGACCCAGACTATTACGTCACGGATTTCTCTGAATACACAGTGGGGGCGGCTCCCCCGGACTGGACATCGCGCCAGGTCGCAGGAGATTTTTCTGTCGCCGTGCAGTCTGTTGCCGGGTCGCTCAGCGGCAAAGCCCTTCGCTGGACCAAGACTGTCGCGAGCCGCCATGGCCTGTCCTGGGACAAGGTGCCTCCCGGCCCGGATGTCGAGGTACTTGTCCGCACGAGAATGATCGAGGCCGGTCTGAACGGCCAGATCTTGATGTGCCCCTGGGTCAGGGGCTCTGGCGGTGCGGGTACCGAGACTGGATACCGCTTCACCACAGGTGTCACGACTACCGGCTCGCTCTACTACCATCAGCCGTTCTCATTTGTATCGGGTACAGCTACAGCGTTCTCTACAGTCGTATCCCCAGCAGGCGGGACGCTGACAACCAATGCCTGGTACTGGATAAGAGCCCGGGCAATCGGGAACAGCTTCTCGCTGAAGGCTTGGCTTGCTGTCAACTCCGAGCCAGTCTCGTGGGACAGCACCGCAACGAACTCGGCCATCAGTGCTGGTGGCTGGATTGGTCTTCACGACTCCAGCTCAAATCCAGACATGGAAGTTGACTTCTACTCAGCTGCCCTCAACGGCAAAACCGCGCCATCTGTCAGGAGATAAAAATGCTTGCACTCATCAAAAACGGGGCTGTCAAAGATGTGGTTGCCGAAGGAGGTGGTTCACCTGTGAGGTCACAATCCGCACGACTGTCTCTGTCGAAGGGCCGCCCGACAATGACGGGAACCCAACCTGGATCGATAGCACCGAGGAGAGGACGGAAGTGGCATACACGAGTCCCGCCGTCGATGGATGGCAGGGGCATGGCTACAAGCTGATGACCATTGCCGACGCTGTGCCAGGCCCGGTCGGCAAAGTGATCGTCGATACGCAGGTCTGGTTGATCGAGGGCATTCCAACCTACGTCAACACCTATGAGGACGCGCCGCCCCCTATCGGCCCGCGGCGCGCGATGGTCGCCAAATCGACCGTGATGCAACGCCTGATCGACATCGACAAGATGGACCAGGCCTATTCCATGCTGACAGCGCAACCGAAGTTTTTCGCGCGATGGTTCGCGCCCGATCATCCCTCGGTCTACTGCGACGATCCCGACGCCATGGCGTTCGTCACGGCCCTCGATCTCGACCCGGCCACGGTGCTTGCGGCTGAATAACCGCCTATTTCAGTGGGCCGAACCACCGAGTGCCGAACGCGGCCTCGATTATCGTGATCAGCGAGAAGATTGCGATGAGCATGAAGATGCCGAAGCTGAACCATTTCAGAACCACGAACTGGAATAGCTGCGGTTGCCATGTGTCATGCAAGCCATGCAGCAGGGCGAGCGATAGGAAGATACCGGCAAGACTGCCGCATATCGCAAACCCGCGTTCTACCAGCCTTTTGATCATCACGGCTTAGGCTCCGGCTCCGTAAGCGGCTCTGCTCTCCAACTACCTCAAACTCCAAACTCAAACAACCTGCCGCTAGGGCGGAAAGGATATCGCATGGCTGTTTCCCGCGAAAAGGAATCGCTTGCTCGCGTGCTTGCGCATGGGGGCGGCTACAGCAACCATCCAAACGACCCGGCGGCCCGACGATGAAGGGCGTCACCTGATGCTCGGCTAAAAATATCAAGCGGCTACTGTTTTCGCGTCCCCCGACCTCATCCTGCGCCGGTTCGTAAACCCCGCAAGGATCAGCCATGGACCGCAGCGCATTTTATGCCGCTCTTCGCTCTCGAAACTCAAGCGTGTTCGGCACCAGCCTGACCACGAGACAGGCTCCTCTCTTCATCACCCGAAAGGACCACCCCATGGACCGCAACTTCGCGCGGGCGCTTGCGCTCGTCCTGAAATCCGAGGGCGGCTGGTCGGACAATCCGGCCGACCCTGGCGGCGCCACGATGAAGGGCGTCACGCTGGCGAATTTTCGCCGTTATGTGAAGGCCGATGCCAGCAAGGCCGATCTGAAAAAGATCGGCGACGACCAGGTCGCGACCGTCTATCGGCGGTTCTACTGGGACGCCGTGCTCGGCGCGGAGCTGCCTGACGGTGTCGACTACGCCGTGTTCGATTTCGCTGTGAACAGCGGGCCGGGCAGGGCGGTAAAATACCTGCAGGCAGCCGTGGGCGTCTCCCAGGACGGGCGCATCGGTCCGGCCACGCTGGCGGCAGCCAGGGCAAGACCCGCCGGCATCGTCATCGACCAGCTTTGTGATGCTCGTCTGGCGTTTCTCAAGCGATTGCCGACATGGGGGACATTCGGGCGGGGTTGGTCCGATCGGGTCAAGTCCGTGCGGGCCCAGGCCTTGCTGATGTCGGCTCCCGCGACAGTGCCCGCGCAGCCCGCGACGCCAGCGGTGGTTCCTGGGCCTGTCCCGCTGCCACCCGATGCCGAAACGTCCGCCCCCGAGGCGCCCGCGGCCGAGCCTGCGTCGGCGACAGGTTCGGGGATTCCGGTTGCCGCCAAGGCTGGCGGGGTCATCGCCGCCTGCCTGCTCATCGCCTATGCCGCCTGGCACCACATTGCCGTTGCCCTACAAGGGATATTCTGATCATGGCCACTGTCATCCAACCGACCATTCGCCCGACCAACAAGCTGACGGCCGCGACCATCGCGGCCGCGGTCCTGTCGGTTTGCGGCGTCTTCGTGCGCAACCTCTGGCCGTCCTGGTATGACGCCGAGACATGGGCGACGCTCCTGCCGATCGCCGTCTTTGCCATCGGCTATCTGGTCAAGGATGAGCCGAACCGATGAGCGCGCTGCTGTCCTTCCTGCTCGGCAATCCGACGCTTCTCGGCATCGGTGCGGCCATCCTTGCGACGCTCGGCTGGGGTGTTCGCCAGCGGCTTGCCGGCGAACGCAGTGAACGTGCCAGGCAGGCCGCCGCCGAGGCCGCCGCGCACGACATCGCGGACCAGGTCCAGAACGATATCGGCGCGCTACCGGCCGCCACCGCGCGAGAGGAGCTCAAATCATGGGCAAGGGATTGATGCTGGTGTCGGTGCTGGCCGCGATGGCCGGCTGCACAACCGTCAAGGGGGGGGTCTGCGCGGTGTCGAGCCCGCTGCGCCTGTCGGCGGCCACGGTCGATACATTGCCGGACGCCGAGGTCAAGGCGTTGCTGGCACACAACCGCAAGGGCGAAAAACTGTGCGGGTGGAAGCCATGACACTCGCGGCACTTACCCCGGACGCAGCGATGGTGCTCGGCCGGCTGGTCATTTCCGGCGCCGGATCGGTCTTTGGTCTCCTGATCGCAAGGGCGATGAGATGATGCACGATTTTTTCGATCTGCTCGGCATCAAGGGACCGGTCGTTGTCGCCGGCTTGGCCGGCGGCGTCTTGCGCGCGCTGTCGCGGCACCGCTACAAGCTCCGTGAAATGGTGGCATCGCCGATCTGCGGCGCGCTCGCCGCCGCCTATCTGACGCTGCCCCTGGTCCAATATTCCCGCGCCACGGGCCTGCCGCTGGCCAATGACGACACGACAACGCTGGCGGCGGCCTTTCTCATCGGCGTCTGCGCCATGTGGATTTCGGATATTCTGTTCGAGGTGATCGTGCGTAAATTCAGGCCAACCCCGGAGGAATAGCCGCAGGCGTTGCGGTGCCGGAAATCTCCACCTGACGGCTCGCGCCGGGGCGAGCTTTTTACATTTGTGGCATCTGACGGGCCGCTGCTATATCCAGAGCAGGGCTGCCGAACTCGCGGTGGCGTTGATCCCGTCCGGACCTGTGAATGCTTATTGAACGATACGACGGAAACCGCGAGGCTTTACGGCCTCTGTTTGCCCTGGCAGACGATTCCCCCATGCAGATTTCCAGCTATATCGATCGGGGCGAGGTGCTTGTCGCGCGCGATGGCAACAGGATCATTGGCCATGCGCAGATCATCGAGACAGGTGAGGGCGGTATGTTCGAACTCAAGAGCCTCGCGGTCCGCCCGGCAAGGCAGAGCGAGGGGGTGGGGCGTGCCCTCGTCGCGGCGGCAATCACCCGCTGCCGCGAGCGCGACGGCCGGCGCCTGATCGTCTCGACCGCAACGGCCGATATCGGCAATCTGCGCTTCTACCAGCGACAGGGATTTCGCATGTGCCGTATCGTGCAGGACGCGTTCGGGCCATCGACCGGTTACCCCGAAGGCTTGGCTGTGAACGGCATTCCGCTGCGCGACCAGGTGGTTTTCGAACGCGACCTCGGCGCGGATTGAGGGGTAGTGGATCCTCCACCTCGCGCTCCGGCTTCACGACAGTAGCAGACAGTCCAACAGCCCGCTCCGGTTCGCCGGAGCGGGCTTTTTTGCGTTTCGGCCTGAAGCGCGTCGCGGCGAAGTGCATTCATGCCACGCGCTTCAGGGCTTTGTTTTTTATCCATGGCGTCTTCCCAAAACCGAGGTCGCCTTTGCGCGACACGCATCAGGCCAGGATGTTGACGGCGCGGGCCGCGACCAGTGCGATCGTCAGCAGGGAGATCATCGCCTCGGCCATCATCAAAAGCTTCGCGCGCTGGGAGAGTGGCAAAGTGTCGGTCGGCGAAAACGCCGTCGCGTTGGTGAAGGCGAGGAAGACATAATCGACGAAGCCCGGCAGCCAGTCGCGGATCTCGCGGTCGTTCAAGGTCATTTGCGGGAACAGGAAATCGGAATGGGCGCGGTTGACGAGGCCGCAGGTCGGCGGCCCGCCGCGATCGGTGCTCCAGAACCACAGGGCAAAAATGATGACATTGGTGACCCAGATGTTGAGCGCGTCGATCAGCAGCGTCTGGCCGCTGGAGCCGGCATGGCCCGCCAGCAGCGCGCGCACCAGGAACACCAGCGAACCGCAGTTCATGACGCTGACGACGCCGGTCATGACCAGGGCCGTCCTGCGGATCATGACGCGGAACCGGCCGACCAGATACCAGTGCTCCTCCTCGACCGCCTTCTGGGTGGCGACCTGTGTCCAGGCCGTGGCGACCGACAGCGGCACGAGCAGCGCCGCCTCAAGGGCCGGCGCCAGCCAGCGGGGGCCGAACGAAAGATCGTTGATCACCAGAAGCTGCAGGCAGATGATGACAAGGACAGCCGCGCGCGCCAGCCAGAAATCGAACGCGCGGTGGTGGATGACGGCATGCTGGTGACGCATCGAGTATCCGGGAGGTTCAGACAGGATCAGATATGCGGGTTGTTCTGTCGGGGGAGGGCAACGGAGCGCTGAAATTCCCGCTCAATCTTGGTCTTGCAATGGCCTGCAAGTATACTTTTTCGTAAGCTTTGACGTTGGGGCTGTTCGGCAAACCGGTCGGTGTGATTTAAGCGCCGCATGACGGGAATTGACGACTCCATAGATGGTTGGCTGCCGGCCGGGTTGCCTGTCGCGGGCATCGACCGTTCGTCGGTCTGGTCCGGCCTGCTTCGTCATCCCTGGTATTTGCTGGCGCTCTTGTGCCTGGTGCAGATCGTGTGCTGGACGGTGGTGCCGGCGCTGATCGACCCCGCGCCGCCTGGCGATGTCGTGGAAGGTTTCATGTGGGGCCGCGAATGGGTGCTGTTGACCTACAAGCATCCGCAGCTTCCCGGCTGGCTGCTTGAAACCAGTCATCTTCTGACCGGATCGTTCCGCTGGCCGCAATATCTGCTCGCCCAGCTGACGATCTCGTCGACCTTCGTCCTGGTCTATCTGCTGGCCCGCGACATGCTTGGGCAAAGCCGCGCGCTGGCCTCCGTGCTTTTGATGCCGTCGGTCTATTTCTTCGGCTGGCCCACCCCGCAATTCAATCATGACTATGCGCAGATGCCGTTCTGGGCGGCCATATGCTGGCTGCTTTGGCGTGCCGGCCGCGGTGGTGGGCCGGGCTGGTGGCTGGCGCTTGGACTGGTGTCGGGCGTCGGACTCTATGCCAAGTTCTCCACCGGCCTGCTGGTTGCATTCGGCGCTCTCTGGCTGTTGTCCGACGCACGCGCGCGCAGCCGGCTTGCGACGCCTTGGCCATGGCTCGGCCTTGCCATTTTTCTCGCCGTCGCCGCGCCGCTGGCCATCGAACTGTACCGCATCGACTTCCTGCCGCTGACCTATTTCGCCGACCGCGACGCCTGGGTGACCGAACACCGTGCGCGCCTATATTACATCGGTGTCCAGGTGGCCGGGCTCTCCGGCTTTCTGCTGGTGCTGTCCATATCAGGGCTGCTGCGGCGCTCGCCTTACCCCGAAGCGCCCGTCGAACGCGGCATTCTGGTCTATCTCGTATGGATGGGGCTCGGCCCGGCGGTCCTGATCATGCTGGCCTCGTTGTTCACCGGCACCGGTGAATCCTGGGGTGCGCCGATGTACAATCTTGTCGGCGTCGTGGCGCTCGCCTTCCTCGGCCACCGGCTCGGCGCCTTCGAGATGCGAAGGTTGGCGATCTGCGCATTCGCCTGCATCGTCACCATGTCGGCCGCCTATGCGGCGATCCGCTGGACGGACTGCAATGTGCGGGGGCGCATGGACGCCGTCTGCTGGCCGGCGCAGCCGATCTCGGACGAGGCCGAGGCGGTGTGGCACGCGGCAGCACCCGGCCGGCTCGACATTGTCGGCGGCGATACCAATCTGGCCATGCTGGCTGGCCTCAATGCCTATGACAAGCCGTCGATCTTCACCGACCTCAACATGCGGTTCGCGCCGTGGATAACAGGGCGGCGCTTGCATGATCACGGCATGCTGATGGTCTGGTCGGGGCGTGGTGTGCCGCCGTCGCTGCGGGCATGGTTGGGCAACATCCCGGTCAAGACCGTTCTTTTCAACTGGTCGCGCGAGGCACCGCCCGTGCCAATCAATTTTGCCGCCATTCCGCCTGGCACGCGCTATCTGCCGCTTGCCGTGGACAGCCGAACCCGGCATCAGCGCAGCTGAAGCCTGTCGCGCGGTCCGATCGCGTTCCGCATCGTGATATTTCGTTCGTGCATGGCCGTACGCGGCCTGCAGGCGCCGCGTTCACTTCCAGTCGACTGGACGAAGCCGCCGACAATGCCCATTTATGGGAAATCCAATTTTGTTGTTGTGCAATTCAGGTCGGAAACGGCTACCGTTTCCCCCTTGAATTGCTTTCTTGAGGAGACGTGACATGGCGACTTCGACCGAACGCGCAGTGCTTGCCGGTGGCTGTTTCTGGGGCATGCAGGATCTGATACGGCGCTATCCCGGCGTCATCTCCACTCGTGTCGGCTATAGCGGTGGCGACGTACCCAACGCCACTTACCGCAACCACGGCACCCATGCCGAAGCCATCGAGATCAATTTCGATCCGGCCGTGATCAGCTATCGCACACTGTTGGAGCGCTTTTTCCAGATCCACGATCCGACGACGCGCAACCGCCAGGGCAACGATGTCGGGATGAGCTACCGCTCCGCGATCTACTATACCAGCGACGAGCAAAAACGCGTCGCCGAAGACACCATTGAAGACGTCGATGCGTCCGGCCTGTGGCCCGGCAAGGTCGTTACCGAAGTCGCACCTGCTGGTGCCTTCTGGGAGGCCGAGCCCGAGCATCAGGATTATCTGGAGAAATATCCCAACGGCTATACCTGCCATTTCGTGAGGCCAGGCTGGAAGCTGCCGGTTCGTGAGAAGGCCGTCTCATAGGTTTACGGATAGGCTTTCGCGCGGCATGGGGGTATAAATGCTTCGCCGATTGCCGCGCGACCAGCCATCGCATGGCGATTGACGGGAGGTGGCATTTACCGAAATGCGCGGGCTGATCTGACGGGGGTGAGCATGAAGAAGATCTATCGGAAGCCAGTCCTGGTGAAAAAGGGCCGCCTTTCAGACGTCACCGCCTTGATACCGCCTTCGCAAATCAAGGCCACCTGATCGACAGCCTTCATTGGCAAGTGTGGTCGGCCGCTCGAAAAGGCCTGGCTCGACCGCCGTTTGAATGGGGTGATCGGCTTGACGGGCGCTTTGAGAGGGTGCCGCTTTTGAGCCCGCAGACCGGGCAAGACCGGCTTTCGGCCGTGTTCATACTCGACGTCAACCACTATACCGGGCCGCTGCTGGCAGGGTGGCTTGAAGCTGGCCATCACATCGGTGCGATTGTTGTGCCGGGGTTGCGTCGGCGCCCAAAGCACTTCAGCACCGGCAATTTACGCCGAAGACTGAAACGCAGATTGCTGCTCAGACGCTATATCGGCGACACGCCGGCAAGGCTGATCGAATTTGGGCGACCTTATGACTGGGACACGCTCGGCAAGCAATTGTCGCAGGTCGAGGCCGCTGTGTTGATCTGCTATGCTTTCCCCACATTGGTCCCACCGCAATTGCTGAGCATCTTTCCCAAGGGCGGGCTCAATCTTCACCCGGCGCTGCTGCCCAACTATCGGGGCCCGCATCCTCTCCACCGCCTGGCGGTGGACGACCAGCATGCCGTTCATGGCGGTGTGACGCTGCACAAGATGTCCGCCGCCTTCGATGACGGCGACATCCTTGGGCAGGTGTCGTTTTCGGAAACAGACTGGGCGTCGCGGCGGGCCTTGATCGACGGCCTGGCAAGCGCGATGCGCACGCTGGTGAGCGAGGTGGCACCCGCCTACTGCAAGGGCAGCCTTTCGGGGACACGGCAGCCGGCCGGCGATTTCATCTGGGCGCGGCTTGAATCTGCCCACACGATGATCTCGCCGGCCATGTCGATCGAGCATGTCGATCGGTTGTGGCATGTGCTGGGCAATATTCCAGGGATCTATCTCGATGTCGCCGGCCGCAAGCTCAGGCTGGGGTTCCAGATCGGACGGCTAGGCTCGCCGACCGGACAAGTGCCGGTCGCACGATGGGGCACCGTGGAGTTCGATCTCGCCGATGGCAGGGTCCGGTATCTCGCCTATGGCCGCCTGCTCAAACGGCTCTTGAAATTGCGCGACGCTTTCGCGCGCTCTCAAGTCAAACGTCGCGTCCTGAAATAGCGGTCAGCGAGAAACGATCGAGCAAGGGACTTGCCGAAAGCAGACCACCCCGGTCATCAAGACCGGTAAACGCGGAAAAGTCGCGGCGCTTGCGCTCCGCGACTTTCCTGGCTGCTATCGAAATTACTTGCCGCAGTTGTTGTCGTTCACCGTCGGTGCGGTTGCGTTGCCGTTGGCATCGCTCTGCGCGCCTTGGGGATTGGTCGGGCAGTTCTTATCCGCATTGGAATTCATGTCGCCTGGCGCGGTGGTGGTGCTGTTGGTCGCCGCCGGATCAACCGTATTGGGTGAGGCCGGCGTGCTGGGGTCCACTGTGATCGACTGGCCGCTGCCGCCCGACCCGTCCGTGCCGTTTGCGCTATTGCTTTGCGCCATCGCGGATGTGGCAAGAGCAACGGTGAACGCCGAAGCTGCGAGGATTTTCATGAACATGGTTCTGTCTCCATTTCTGTGAACTCGTCGCGTTGCGACTGGTGGGTCAACCTCGCGGCTTGGCGAAGGTTCCCGATAAAATTCGCGCGGGGAGGACCCTCCGGCGTCCATCCCGTGATCAGATCTGGTGCAATGTTTTTGGCCCATTGCGCCGAAAAAACAGCTTCCCCTTCAGTTCGAATGGTGCTTTAACGCGTCCATCCACAGGGGTGCTCCGTACGGTCGGGGCTGAGACGGGGGCGGCAAGCCCACAGACCCTAGAAGCTGATCTGGGTAATACCAGCGGAGCGAGGCGGGCGATGTTTTCAGGCGCACAGATTTCCCTATATCCCATGGCCGACGATTTCGTCGGTGTCATCCTTGGTGCGCTCGGCGCACTCGATCCCTACCGGGACAGGCTCAGGATCGAGACCGACGACATCTCGACCTTGCTGGTCGGACCGCCCGAGGTGTTGTTCCCGGCGCTGCGCGATCTGTTCGTGGCGGCGGCGCGGAGCGGCAAGCATTGCGTGCTGTCGGCGGCCATTTCGCGCGGCTGCCCGGGTGAGCCGGACGATCCGATCTGCCGCTCCGACGCGTTTGGCGGACCTGTCGGGCCGCTCGGCCCACGCAAGGAAGCCGCCATCGCCGCGGTGCGCGATGCTGCTGCCACCGGCCAGCCGGCGGCGGCGCAATTCTCGCTCTATGTGATGGGCACCGGCGACCACATGGACGAGATCTATGGCTGCATCGATTTCCTGAAGCAGTCGGGCGTCTACGATCGCTCCAAGAACTTCTGCACCAAATTGCGCGGCGACACGGGCGCGATCTTTTCAGCGCTGAACGAGGCCTTCTGCCGCTTCGGGCCGGGTGCCGGCCACGTAACCCTCGACGTCACGGTTTCGGCCAACAGCCCGTCGGCTGTCTAAGCCGGCCGCGCTTCCGCGCGACCCCGTCAAAGGTTATGCCCGTGGTCTCATCATCAGTGCCGCGCCCGCTCGCGGAGTCCCTTGCCAAGGCAGTACCCGCCGTCATCTCGGTCGGGTTGCTGCTCGTGGCGTGGCAACTCTACGCTACCTATTCCGGTATCAAGCCGACGATCCTGCCTGCGCCGTCACGCGTCTTCGAACAGGCGATGCTCAATCGCGGGGCGCTGGTCGACAACGCTATTCCGACCATCCGCGCCACGCTGATCGGCTTTGCCTGTTCGCTCAGTGCCGCCTTTCTGCTGTCCATGCTGGTCGATTTCTTCCAGCCGCTGCGGCGCGCGCTGTTTCCTGTCTTCATCATCAGCCAGACCTTGCCGCTGGTGGCGATCGCGCCGCTGGTGGTGCTGTGGTTCGGCTTCGGGCTGGCCCCGAAGATCATGCTGGTCGCGCTGGTCACCTTCTTTCCCATGCTGGTGGCTCTGGTGCAGGGCTACGAGGCGACCGAGACCGAGATCGGCCAGATGCTGCGCGCCATGGGAGCAGGGCGCTGGCGCGTCTTCTTGCTGGCGCGGCTGCCTTCGGCGCTGCCCTATTTCTTCGCGGGCCTGCGGATCTCCATCACCTATGCGGTAGTCGGCGCCATCTTCGCCGAATATGCGGGTGCGGCGAAAGGGCTGGGCATCTACATGCTCAACGCCAAGAACAATTTCCGCCCCGACCTTGTGCTGGCCGCCGTCGGTGTCAGCGCCGCGCTGACGCTTGTCCTGTTCGGGCTGACGGCGCTCTTGCAGCGCTTTGCCATGCCCTGGGAACGGGCCGGTCGGCAGCCGGCGGGGAAGGGCGCGCGGAGATGAGCCGGCTCGAATTGCGGCATGTGCGCAAGGCATTCGGTGGGCTCGACGTGCTCGTCGATATTTCGCTCAGCGTTGGCGCCGGCGAATTCGTCTCCATCCTTGGGCCTTCGGGTGCCGGCAAGTCGACGCTGTTCCAGCTCCTGACGGGTGCCGAGCATGGCGAGGGCGACATGTTGTTCGACGGCGCGCCGCTCGACGATCATGGCAGGCATTTTGCCTTCATGCCGCAGCGCGACGCGCTGATGCCGTGGCGGCGCATCATCGACAACACGACGCTCGGGCTGGAAGTGCAAGGCACCAGGCGCAAGGTGGCGCGGGCTCGCGTCGCGCCGCTGTTTGCCGAGTTCGGGCTTGCCGGCTTCGAGCGGCATTTTCCGGCACAGCTTTCGGGCGGCATGCGCCAGCGCGCGGCGCTTTTGCGCACGGTGGTGCAGGAGCGCGACATGCTTCTGCTGGACGAGCCGTTCGGCGCGCTCGACGCGCTGACCCGCGCGGCCATGCAGCGCTGGCTCGAGCAGATGTGGCGGCACCATCGCTGGACGGCGTTGCTGATCACGCACGATGTGCGTGAGGCCGTGTTCCTGTCCGACCGCATCTATGTGCTGTCGGCACGCCCGGCCCGTGTGCTGCGTGAAATCAGGGTGCCGCTGCCGCGCCCGCGCGATCCGGCCGGTGCTGCCGCGCGACAGGCCGGCGCACTCGAGGCCGAGATCCTCGACATCTTGCTCAACCCTCAACCATCCAAAGGACACGACCATGACTGAATTGACGCGCCGGCAGGCTTTGCTGCTCACCCTTGCCAGCGGTCTTCCGCTGGTCGCGGGATCGAGCCGCTCCTTCGCGGCAACGCAAAAAGTCTCTGTCGCGCTGGACTGGACCGTCAACACCAACCACGTCGGGCTGTTCGTCGCCCGCGACAAGGGATTTTACCGCGAGGCCGGCCTCGAGGTCGACATCCTGCCCTACAGCGACACCGGCGCCGGCACGCTGGTCGCCAACCGCGTTGCCGATTTCGGCATCAACGGCACCATCAGCCTCTTCACCCAGAGGACCGCCGGTGCCGACTTGAAGGCGGTCTATGCGGTGGTGCAGGCCGAAACCGGCCGGGTGGTCTTCAATGCGGTGCGCAGCGAGATCAAAAGCCCGAGGGACCTCGACGGCCTGACCTATGGCGGTTTCGGCAGCGCCTGGGAAAATGCGCTGATCTCGACCATCATCCGCCATGACGGCGGCAAGGGCAATTTCGAGACGGTGACGCTCGGCACCTCCGCCTATGAAGCGCTGGCCAATGGCTCGGTCGACTTCACGCTGGAGGTCGCGACCTGGGAAGGCGTCGAGGCCGAACTCAAAGGCGTCAAGCAGCGCAGCTTCGTCTATGCCGACTACGGCGTCCCCGACGAGCACACGACACTGATCTCGTCGAGCGAAGCGTATCTCAAAGCAAACCCGGCATTGGCATCGGCCTTCGTCGAGGCAACGCGGCGCGGCTATCAGTTCACCGTCGATCATCCGGAAGAAGCCGCCGTGCTGCTGATCGCCGCCAACAAGGATGCCCTGACCAATCCGTCTTTGATCGAGGCGTCGCTGAAAGTGCTGATCGACGGACACTATCTGCGCGCGGAAAACGGTGCCATCGGTACGATGGACCCGGCCAAGATGGACGCGATCGGCGGCTATCTCTTCACTGCGGGCATTTTGCACGACGCCGACGGCAAGGTTCTGACGCAACGTCCGGATTTCGCCAGGTATTTCGCAAATTCATATCTGGGTTGAGGCTGGATGCGCGTCACCGGTGGCGCTCGGTGAGCTACGTCGGTTTGGCGTCGGGGCGCATCTTTCTCCAGCCTTCCGGTCGATCCCGTCAATCCTGATCCGGTCTTGCCGGTTAACCGCCCGGCAATGGTTGCATGCAATGGTCCCGCCGAGGGGATCATCGGGGTGTTTGCCTTGTTCACGTCAAAAAGTGGAACGCTTCCAAGCGCCGGCCGGGACAGGATCTTATCCGACGTGCGCAAGCGCGAGATCCTTGCCGACCTGCGTGAAGGCTTCTTTCGCGCCTGTGCCCTGGCCTGCGCGGGGCTGTTCGTCTATCGCGGCCTTTATCAGGTCGTGGAGGATCCGACCCGGCTCAACGCCGCCTTGGTGGCGATTTCCGAGATACTCACCTTCACCTGGCTGCTTCTGTCGCGGCGTCCGGTGACGCGTGACTGGAATCCGCTTACGGTCATCGTCTCCGTGAGCGCCAGTTTCGGGGTTGCATTGATCAGCCTTGAACCTGGCACGGCGCTCGTTCCAGTCTATATCGCGGCGCCGTTGCAGGTCGCGGCGCTGCTATTCGTCATCTGGGGCAAGATATCGCTTGGCCGTTCCTTTGCCATCCTGCCCGGCAACCGTGGCGTGATGACGGGCGGCGCCTACCGTATCGTGCGGCACCCGATCTATGCCGGCTACCTTGCCGGCCACGTGCTCTACCTGCTGTCGGCCTTTTCCTTCCACAACCTCGCGGTCTATGCGGTCATCACCTATTTGCAGCTGTATCGCATCCTGCGCGAGGAGGCCCTGCTGGCGGCCGAGCCGGAATATCGCGCCTACATGGAACGGGTGCACTACAGGCTGTTCTACCGGATATTCTGAGAGCAGGACTGTCGACGAAGAGGCTGGGGGCGATCCTGTCGGGCTTGGGGATGGCTGCAGCGCTTGCCCGAAGCGGTTCCTCGTTTCTGTCCTGATCGCTGAGTGATGTCCGATCTTCCGGGTTGCGCCAAGCGGAGATCAGCAATGGCGGGAGTGACGCTTCCGTGGAAAATCGTTTTTATCTCCAGATAAGCCACTATATCGATAATACGAACTCTTTGATGTAAAATTTTTCTTACGCATCTATTATATTTTTATTCATCTTATAATTTCTGTATTTTTTCAATAAACACCATGGCCTCCGTAAGTATACGTTGATTTGAAACCTGATCTCTCCTGTCACGTAGTTGAATCTGCAATCGGCTGTACGCCGACTGCCTTAGCGCAACGACAACAGGAGAGTGTTATGGCTTTTACCATCAAGACAGTCGCCAGTGTGTTGGCCGGTAGTGCGATAGTCGTCGTTCTTTCCTTGCCAGCGAATGCGGCAGGGCTGGGTGTCGGCGCCTCGGTGGGGGGTGGCGGCGGCGTCAACGCCGGTGCCGGAGCATCTGTTGGCGGGGGCGGTGGCGTCAATGCTGGCGCCGGTGCCAATGTCGGCGGATCTAACGGCGTCAACGCCGGATTGGGGGCCTCGGTCGGTGGAAGCAACGGCATCAATGGCGGGGCAAGTGCGAATGTCGGCGGCACGGGTGGCGTTACCGCCGGGCTCGGCGCCAATGTCGGCGCCACGAGCGGCCTCGGCGTCGGGGTCGGCATCGGCGGAACCAATCCGACAACTCCGTCCAACCCAAGCAATGCGTCGAAGGCGAGCCTCCCGGGTGTCGTGGCCCAGATGTCAGGCAGCCAGGTGGCGCGCATGAAGAAGCGGTGCGTCGACGTGCTTAGCAACGCAGGCACCTATGACCGCGATCTGCGTCAACTCTGCCTGCTGATCGCCCGTCGTTGAGGCAAGGGGCGCCAGGGACGGAAGTGCCAAACCAGCCGTGAGGCTTTGACAGCACTCTCCTGGCTACGGCCGGTCGGAAGCCCGCCATTCAGGCGGGCTTCCTGCGTGTCGAGCGCTTTCAATCACCGGCGCTTTGTTGTCTGAGATTTCATTCGCCAGCGAAAATCATCTCCGTGCGGATGTCGTGCCACAATCGCGCGGAACGGTAGGGCTGCTCGAACGTTCTCGTCTTCGAAACATCGCATGCAGCGATGTTAAAACCGGCGTGGCAGCGCCTACAGGAGCGGGAAAACCATGAGCTTAGGCACCATACTCATCATCATCCTTGTCATTGCGCTGCTTGGCGGTTTCAGCGGGCTCGGCGGCGGGCCGTTCTATGGAACTGGCTACTATGGTGGCGGCGGGCTCGGGCTTGTGCTGCTGATCATTATCGTCCTTGTCGTGCTAGGGCGGATCTAGAGGCCCACAAGGCTTCGGATAATCGCAATCTCGTGACCGTGTCCAGGTCGGAGCGCACCGGATTGTGATGAAAGCGAGCCGGCTTGTGATCCCAAATTTTTCGCGATTCTCGTATTGTGAATTCGGTCCACACCCCCCGTGGAAACAAGAGGAGAGGGTCCCACCCCTTTATCCTCCTCCAAGGCCCGCCCCGGCATCCGGAGCGGGCTTTCTTTTTTTCCCAAGGCAAGTGTTTTGAAGGGCAGGCAGCATTGGCCACCAACAACGAGGATTCTGGCCTAACCGCCGGCAACCTTCAGTCGGTGCCCTCAAGGGCTGTCCGCCTTGAGTTGAGGATCGTCCATTCGCTGCTCATCGAGCGATCGTTGACAGCACTGCCACGGCCGTATATTGAACAGGACTATACAGGTTCACTGAACAGGTGTGCATATGAAGCGGCGCGCGGTTCAATTGTCTCCCGGCACGGGCAAGCCCGAGCAGATCGCGACCGTTCTGGAACATGAAATCCGTTCCGGCCTGCTCGGTTTCGGCGACCGCCTGCAAAGCGAAAATGAACTCGTCCAGCGCTTCTCCGTCAGCCGCAACACGGTCCGCAAGGGTCTCGAGGAGCTGTCCAGCCGCGGGCTGATCACCACCAAGGTCGGCATCGGCTCCTTCGTCACCTTCGACGGCAAGCCGGTCGACGACGCCATCGGCTGGTCGCGGGCGCTGGCCAATGCGGGCGCCAATGCCGAGACCAGGACGCTGCGGCTGGAAGTGATCGAAGACGCCGATCTGGCAGCCTTGCTTAGCATCGAAAGCCCGTTCTTCATCGCCGTCGACCGCGTGCGTACCAATGCCAGCGACGGCCATGCGATTTCCATCGAGCGCAGCCGCCTGCCGCTGTCGCCGGAGCTGGAGGATGTGCCGCTGCGCGGCCTGCGCGAAGGATCGCTGCACCAGACGCTGCGCGGCGCCGGCCTGATCCCCGACCATGGCGAGGAATGGGTGGGCATCGAGATGCTCAATGCCGAGGATGCGGCCATCCTGGGCTGCCCGCAAGGCACGCCCTTCCTGCGCGGCCGCCGGCTGACGCGTGCGGCCGACGACCGGCCGATCGAATATGTCACCAGCCTGCTCAATCCCGCGCATTTCGCGCTGCATATGAGGTTCTGAGCGATGCCGGACAACATCACGCTTGATCGCGCCATGGGCGCGCTTGTCGGCGGAGCGCTGGGAGACGCGCTCGGCATGCCGACGCAACTTCTGTCGCCGGCCCGCATTGCCGAACTCTACGGCCATGTCGAGGATTTCATCGCGCCCTTCGCCGATCATCCGGTGTCGAAGGGGCTCGCGGCCGGCACTATCACCGACGATACCGAACAGGCGCTGCTGCTCGGCCGCATTTTGGTCGAGTCCGGCGAGCGCTTCGACCATGCGCGCTGGGTCAACGCGCTGCTCGACTGGGAGCGCGAGGTCAAGGCGCGCGGCAGCTACGATCTGCTGGGACCATCGACCAAGCGCGCCATCGATGCCATCAACAATGGCGTGCCAGCGGAAGAGGCGGGGCGCGGCGGCGACACCAACGGCGCGGCGATGCGCATCGCGCCGGTCGGCATCATGATGCCGCTGGAGCCACTCGATGCGTTGGTCGCCAAGGTGGCCGAGACCTGCCGGGCGACGCACAACACCTCGATCGCCATAGCGTCGGCCGCCGCCGTCGCGGCCGCCGTCAGCCACGGCGTGTCCGGCGGCGATTGGCGCGCCGCATCCGGCAGTGGCGTCGCTGCGGCGAGGCAAGGGGCGACGCTTGGCCATTGGGTGACCGGCGGCGACATCGCGGCGCGTATCGTCTGGGCGCAGGATCTGGTGCGCGGCAAGGTGATGAGCGATGCAATCCGGCTGATCACCGATCTGGTCGGCACCGGCGTCGCCAGCCAGGAATCCGTTCCGGCGGCCTTCGCGGTGCTCGAGCTTGCCGGCGGTGACCCCTGGCAAGCGGCTGAAATCAGCGCCAACCTCGGCGGCGACACCGATACGATCGGCGCCATCGCGGCCGGCATGGCCGGCGCCTGCACCGGCTTTTCGCGATTGCCCGGGGATCGCGTCGCCGGCCTCAGGGGGATCGACATGGCGGAGGTTCGTGCGCTCGCCGCCGACCTTGTTGCGGCGCGAACGTCCAAAACCGGTTCCGGCAAGGACGCCGCGGCATGAGCGGGCGTCTCGTCCATATCGGCAGCGCGGTGGTCGACTATGTCTACCGCATCGACGCCTTGCCGGCGCCGGGTACGGAGAAGACGGCATCCAGCTACGCGCAGGTCGCCGGCGGCGGCTTCAACATGATGGTCGCTGCCACCCGCACCGGCATGACGGTGGTGTTTGGTGGCCAGCTCGGCAGCGGGCCGAATGGCGATTTCCTGCGCGCCGCGTTCGCCGCCGAGGAAATCGGGACGCTGACGGCCCCATCGCCTCATATGGACAGCGGCAATTGCGTCGCCATGATCTCGAGCGACGCCGAACGCACTTTCGTGTCATGGCCCGGTGCGGAGAGCGTTCTCAACCTCGACATGATGGCACCGGTATCAGTGGCGCCGGGTGATTGGGTGTTCACCTCGGGCTATACGCTGAGCTACCCGGGCAGCCGCGACGCGCTCGCCGACTGGATCGAGGCGCTGCCGGAGAACATTCCCTTTGTCTTCGACCCGACGCCCGTCGTTTCAGACATTCCACGACCGATCCTGGCGCGGGTACTGGCCCGCTTGGCATGGCTGAGCTGCAACATGGCCGAAGCCGCCGAGATCGCCGGCCAGGGCGATGTCGAGACACTCGCGGCGCGGCTGCTTGCCGATCATTGTCCAAGGGCGGCCGGTGTCGTGATCCGCTCCGCCGCCAAGGGCTGCCATGTCAGGCTGGCCGACGGTTCGGCGCGAACCATTGCCGGTTTCAAGGTCGATGCCGTCGACACCAATGGCGCCGGCGACACCCATATCGGCGCTTTCGTCAGCGCGCTGGCGCGGGGTGCATATCCTTTCGAGGCGGCGCGCTACGCCAATGCGGCGGCCGCCATTTCGGTGACCCGTCATGGCGGCTCGTCGGCGCCGACCGACACCGAGATCCAGACTTTCCTGAGCCAGGCCGCCGCGACCGGCACGCCGGGCCAGAACCAGAAGGCCCATCAGACAGCCTGACAAGCCCCGCCAAGCGGGCAAACAAAGAGAGGAACCAACATGCGCATGCCAAGACTGACTGCTCTCTTGACGGCGACCGCCGTCTTCACCACCGCGCTCACGCTGGCCGCCAGTGCCGCCGAAGTGCATGTGCTCAACTGGAAAGGCTACGGCGCCGACGAACCATGGGCCGTCGAGGCCTTTGAGAAAGCGACCGGCAACAAGGTCGTCAACGACTTCTTCAATTCCGAACAGGAAATGCTCACCAAGATCCGGACCAATCCCGGCCTCTATGACGTGGTCATGATCAACGCCGCCTTCAACGACCAGGCGATGGCGGAAAAGCTGATCCAGCCGATCGATGTGTCGAAACTGCCGAACTATGCCGACATCAGCAAGGACAAGGCGGGTTCGCCGATGCTCGACCATGACGGCAAGGTCTATGGCGTGCCGTGGGTGTGGGGGCTGACCGCGCTCGCCATCAACGAAAAGTCCTTCGACAAGCCGCCGACGTCGATCGCCGAAATGTGGGATCCCGCGCATAAGGGCCGCGTCGTCATTCGCGACGACGCCGTCGAGGCGGTGCAGTTCGGCGCCATCGCCACCGGCCAGAACATCAACGACATCAAGGATATGGATGCGGTCAAGACGAAGCTCACCTCGCTGATGCCGCAGATCAAGACCTTCTGGAGCTCGGAGAACGACTGGAACCAGATGGTCGCTTCCAACCAGATCGACATCGGCACCTACTGGAGCGGCTCGGCCGACCGCGCCAAGACGCACTTCAAGCTGCCGGTTTCGCTGGTCATTCCGCAGGAGGGCGCTGTCGCCTGGCTCGACGCGTTCTCGATCCCGGCAGGTTCGAAGAATGTCGAAGGCGCTCAGGCCTTCATCAACTGGATGATCGACCCGAAATTCTATGTCGAATGGGTCACCAAGGTCGGAGCCCCCGTCTCTGCCAACACCAAGGCGGTGGAAGCGCTGCCCGAGGATGCCTTCAACCGCAAGGTCATGGGTGATCCCGAGGTTGCCAAGCGCATCCAGTTCCAGGCGCCGATCACCGACGCGCAGCGCGAGGCCTATCTGGCGCTCTGGCAGCAGCTCAAGGTCGACGTGAAGTAAAACGCACGTCCAGGCCAGCCGGCGGTTCGCGCCGGCTGGTCCTTCAATCCTGGGGAGGAGGCTTATCATGGCAGCGCAGGGTGCGCCGCGCAGCGGGCTGAGATCGGCCCTGCCGCTGCTGGCGCCAGCCTATCTCTGGCTGACGGTGGCGATCTTCCTGCCGCTCTCGGCCATGGTCTTCTTCTCCTTCATGACCGACCTGCCGCTGACGGGGAAGCCCTGGGCTTTCACGCTTGGCAATTACGCCGCCTTCTTCTCGCAGAGCCTCTATCTGACGCTGCTGCTCGCTTCGCTCAGGCTCGGCCTGGAAGTGACGCTGTGGTGCATCGTCATCGGCTATCCCGCCGCCTATGTGCTGGCCAAGGTGCTGAAGGGCCGCAGCCGCGAGGCGATCTTCCTGCTGGTCATCCTGCCGTTCTGGTCCAATGGGCTGGTGCGGATCTTCTCCTGGGCGATGGTTTTGCGCGAGGGCGGCATCCTCGATACGGTGCTCAATGCGGTGCTGCCGTTCAAGATCAACATCGACCTGATGTATTCCTATCCCGCCGTCATCATCGGCCTGGTGCACTCCTACGTGCCCTACATGGTGCTGACCTGTTATCTCACCTTGCAGGCGATCGACGACTCGCTGATCGAGGCTGGTCGCTCGCTTGGCGCCTCGCGGCTACAAGTGCTCAAGCGTGTGATCATCCCGCTGTCGATGCCCGGTCTCGTGGCGGGGGCCGCGCTCATCTTCGTTCCCGTCGTCGGCTCGTTCATGGAGCCGCGCATCCTTGGCGGGCGCACCGGCACCTTCTACGGCACCGTCATCGAGGACCAGTTCGTCGCCGTGTTCAACTGGCCGCTAGGTGCCGCGCTGTCCTTCATCCTGCTGGCCGTCGTGCTGGTCATCCTGGCAATTGCCTCACCAGTGCTGCGGAGGGCCGCGTGATGGCAACGACGCGTATCCTCGAAGGACTTGGCCGGATCTACATCTTCCTGCTGCTCGCCTTCCTCTATCTGCCCATCATCATCATGGCGCTGATGTCGTTCAACGTCTCGCCCTTCTACCAACTGCCGTTCGAGTGGACGACGGAGTGGTATCAATCGCTGTGGCAGAACGACCAGCTGATCGCAGCCACCTGGAACAGCCTGGAGATCGCAATCATCACCACGCTCATCAGCGTGGTGCTCGGCTCGGCGGCGTCGCTGGCGCTTTTTCGCTATGACTTCCGCGGCAAGAAGGTGCTGCAGGCGCTGCTCTTCCCGCCGATCGCCATTCCATGGCTGATCACCGGCACGGCGATGCTGATCTTCTTCTTCGGCGTCGGCATCGGGCGCGGCCTTTTCGCCATCCTGCTCGGCCATGTCGCGCTGGCGCTGCCCTATGTCATCGTCGTCGTCTCGGCCCGGCTGCAGACTTTCGCGCCGGAGCTGGAAGAGGCGGCACGCTCGCTCGGCGCCAACCAGTGGCAGGTGACCAATCGCGTCACGCTGCCCTGGATCATGCCGGGCGTCATCGCCGGTGGGCTGTTCGCATTTGCCGTGTCGTTCGACCAGTTCGTCGTTTCCTACTTCCTGTCGACACCCGGCCAGACGACGCTGCCGGTCGAAATCTACGCCGCGATCCGCAAGGGTTTCACGCCCGAGATCAACGCGGTCTCGACCATCATCATTGTCGTGTCCATGGCGCTCATGCTGCTCACGGCGCGCTTCTTCAAATTCGGCGGAGAGAAATAATGGCCGGCGTGCAGGTAGCGAACGTCTCGCGGAGCTTCGGCGCGCACAAGGCGCTGGACGATGTCTCCATCGATTTCGCCGATGGCGGCTTCTATGCGCTGCTCGGGCCGTCGGGCAGCGGCAAGACCACGCTGCTGCGCCAGATCGCCGGTTTCGATTTTCCCGATAGCGGCCGTATTTCCATTGGCGGCGAGAGCGTCGAGCGCGTGCCTGTTGAAAAGCGCCGCATTGGCATGGTGTTCCAGAACTACGCGCTGTTTCCCAATATGAGCGTCGCCGACAATGTCGCCTTCGGCCTGTCGGTGCGCGGCGAGGCCAAGGCGGTGATTGCGACCGAAGTACAGCGCGCGCTCGACCTTGTGCAACTCGGCAAGCTCGGCGGCCGCCGCCCGCACCAGCTTTCCGGCGGCCAGCGCCAGCGCGTGGCGCTGGCGCGCGCCATCGTCACCAAGCCGCGTGTGCTTCTGCTGGACGAGCCGCTCGGCGCGCTCGACAAGGCGCTGCGCGTCGACATGCAGATCGAATTGAAACGCATCCAGCGCGAGATCGGCATCACCACCATCTTCGTCACCCACGACCAGGAAGAAGCGCTGACCATGAGC
This sequence comes from Mesorhizobium sp. GW821-FHT04C10, assembly GCF_059420305.1. Classification (NCBI taxonomy): domain Bacteria; kingdom Pseudomonadati; phylum Pseudomonadota; class Alphaproteobacteria; order Hyphomicrobiales; family Phyllobacteriaceae; genus Mesorhizobium; species Mesorhizobium sp. GW821-FHT04C10. The sequence goes on from NZ_JBWKTL010000001.1 coordinate 3,496,273, forward strand.
GACCGCATCGGCATATTGCGCGACGGCAGGCTGGTGCAGGAAGGGCCGCCGGAGGAAATCTACGACCGGCCGAAAAGCGAATTCGCCGCCACCTTCCTCGGCGACGCCAACATCTTTCGCGGCGACGCGACCGGCAACGGCATTCGGCTGCCGGACGGCACGGCGATCGCCGCCGGCGTGGGGGCAACGCTCGCTGCCGGTGCCAAGGCGAGCTGCGCCGTGCGGCCCGAGCGAATTCGCATTGCCACTGATGGCGGGGCCTCCGATGCCGCCAATGCGAACATGCTGAAGGGCCAGGTCTCCAAGCGCATCTTCGCTGGCAACAACAGCACCTACTTTGTCGAGCGCGCCGGCCAGACGTTGAAGGTCATCGTGCAGAACACCGGCGCTGAGAGGCTGGCGGAGGGGCAGGATGTGGTGCTGCGCTGGTCACCGGAAAGCACGGTGCTGATCGCGGCGAGCTGATCCTCGTTCTGGCTCTTGCCAGACAGCGGGCAATAAGGAACAGCATAGCCGAGCATAAGCCCGGAGCATTCCGATGACGCCTGAACTGACCGCACGGGACCGATCCATCCTCGCCGGCGAGCAAGGCCCATCCGTTGCGGCGGCCATGAAGATCCTCGTCGCCTTTTCCAACGCGGTCGGTGCGCGCGGCCTGCTCGACATTTCGGGTGCCCATATCGATGGCTGCCTCTATCACGGCAAGGCCGGGCTCGATTTCGTCGAACGGTTGGTCGAGGGCGGCGGGCGGGTGCAGGTGCCGACGACGCTGAATGTCGGCTCGTTCGACCTCATCCATCCGGGCATGGTGAAGATGCCGGCGGCGCAAGAGGTGCCGGCGCGGCGGCTGATGAAGGCGCATCTGGAACTCGGCTGCCAGGCGACCTTCACTTGCGCGCCCTATCAGACGCGCTTCCGGCCTGAATTCGGCCAGCAGATCGCCTGGGGCGAATCCAACGCCATCGTCTTCGCCAATTCGGTGATCGGCGCGCGCACCAATCGCTATGGCGACTTCATCGATCTGTGCTGCGCCATGACCGGTCGAGCGCCGGCCTGGGGCCTGCATCTCAGCGAGAACCGGCGTGGTCGCATCCTGTTCAAATTGGACATCGCCGAGGCCGAACCAAGCGACAGCCTGTTCGTCGGCATCGGGCTGATCATCGGGCAAGCCAGTGGCGACCGCATTCCAGTCATATCAGGCCTGCCTCAGCCGCGTGATGAGGACCAGTTGAAGGCGCTGGGCGCGGCGGCGGCAACGACGGGTGCCGTGGCGCTGTTCCACGCGGTGGGCATCACGCCGGAAGCGGGGACGCTCGACGAACCGTTGCACGGCCACGCGCCGGAAGAGACGATCATCGTCACCCGCGCCGATATCGATGATGCGCTGGCCAGGCTGTCGATGGTGCCGGACGGAGCCCCGCTGGCGGCCGTGTCGCTCGGCACGCCGCATTTCTCGCATGAGGAATGGATGCGCCTGTTGCCGGTGCTGCGCGAGGCATCCCCTGGCAAGGGCATCCCGATCTACGTCAACACCGGGCGCGCGACGCTGACGCGACTGCAGGAGGAAGGCGCGCTTGCCGGCATGGAGGCATTCGGCCTGATCCCGGTCGCCGACACCTGCACCTATGTCACCGCGATTCTCGAGCGGCTCGACGGCGTGGTGATGACCAACTCCGGCAAATGGGCGCATTACGCGCCGGGCAATATCGGCGTGACCGTCGCCTTCGCCGACATGAGGGATTGCGTCCGCTCCGCCGCGGTCGGCCATGTCGTGAGGAGTGGTTCATGACGCGATCGGTGGAGCGATCCGGCACCTTCCAACTTGCTGGTAAGGCCGAGGGCCAAGCTTTGGTGTTTTCGCAGCCGCTCAGTTTCTGGGGCGGCATCAATGCCGAGACCGGCGAGATCATCGATCACTCGCATCCTGGCCTTGGCCTGAACGTGGCCGGCAGGATCCTGGTCATGCCGAGCGGGCGGGGGTCGTCGTCTTCGTCGTCTGTCCTGGCCGAAGCGATCCGTAGGGGCACGGCGCCGGCCGGCATTCTGCTGCAACGGCCGGACCCGATCCTGGCGGTGGGCGCCATCGTGGCGGAGTTTCTGTACGGGATCAGCATGCCGCTGGTGGTGTGTGAGGTTGCGGGGATTGTTCCCGGCGATGAGATCGCAATTGACGTTGGTGCGGATGGCGCGGCGGTTATCCGCAAAGTCTAGGGAGGGGTGCTTGGCTCAGGTCAGCGCCGCCCCTCATCGCCCTGCCGGGCGATGAGGGGCGGCGCCAACGCTTGTCAGCTCGCTGCAATCAAACTGACCTCAAACCTCAGCCCGCCATCAACCCCGCAGCCCCGCGCCGCCAATAGGCGGCTGCCAGCGTCCGGTCTCGTCCCAAGCCCAGCGTTTCGCGCCAATATTCGCGCACGATCCTGGCGGCACCGGCTTCCGCGGCGAACCAGCCGAAGGTCGAGCCGTCCTGCGGCCATGCCACCGAGCGGACGGCCTCGGCGAGCAGCTTGTCCTCGCCCGCCGGCACGCCATCCCTTGTCAGCCAGTGCAGTTCGATGCCGGTGACGTTGTCGATCTGCTGCTTCTCGCCCTCGTCGGCGATTTCGACAAAGGCGACGCCCCTGGTTTGCGCCGGCAGCGTTTCCAGCAGCCGCGCCAGCGCGGGAAGACCGGTTTCGTCTGATCCCATGACATACCATTCAGCCTGCCGCACCGGGCGGCCGACCGGTCCCATGATGCCGACCTTCATCCCGGCTGCCGCCTGCATGGCCCAGGCGGAGCCGATGCTGTCACCAGGATGGACGAGGAAATCGACATCCATGATGCCCCTGGCGACGTCGAGGGCGCGGATGGTGTAGACGCGCGCCACCGGGCGCCGGTCGTCAGCGGGCCAGACCGGCAGGCCATTGTCACCGAGTATCGGCCAGAGCGGATCGGGCACTTCCCCGGTTGGGAACAGCATGCGGATATGCATGCCGCCGAATTTGGCGAAACGACCGAGGTCCTGGCCGGCAAGACGGATGCGGCGCATATGCGGGGTGAGGTCACGAACCTCAATTACCGTCATCTCGCGGAACTGGGCGAGGCTGGTTTCGCCAGAGAGATCGCCGGTCCAGACGATCTCCAGGCTTTCCTCCTTGGCGTAGACCTGGACCGCCGTGGCGAGCAGGTCCTTGATGCGGGCGAGCCCATCACGATCGGGCGCGTTGGCCCGCATCACCAACTGCTCCATGTCGATGGAGGCACCGCCAAAGGCGAAGCGGAAATCGATGCGCCGGCCATGATGCGAAGCATCGGCCTCGAAGCTCCGCAGCCTGTCGCTGATGCTGTCCATGTAGTCCGGCAGGCGCCGCAGGTTGAGCCGCGCCTCGCAGGCAAGTTCATGCACCGATGCTTCGCTCATTGTCATCCTCCGATCCTGCCGGTGAGGGCCAGCTTGAAGGTGCGGCCCTTGCCCTGTTCCGTTGCAGCCGTTGTCGACCATGCGCTTTGCGGGTCGGTGTAGGCGGTGTTGAAGACGTTATCGACGCCGAAATCGAGCTTGAGATTGTCGTTGATGGTCCAGTTGGCGAAGACGTTGACGAGGTTGAAGCCGTCGTTGACCACGGGTACGGCGTTGGGATTGGTGCGGCTGGTGCGGGTGATCTTGCCGACGCTGAGATATTGCGCGCCAATGGCGAGCTGGTCCTCCAGCATGCGCAAGCCGATCGTGGCCGAGAAGCGGTCGAGCGGCGTGTTGTTCAAAGCCTGGCCGGAATAGACCCCGCTGACGACCTTGGCGTCGATCAGCGCGCCTGCAAGATTGAGGAAGCCCCAGTTATAGTCGTAGACCATCTCGGCCTCGACACCCCTGAGGCGCGCGTCGCCAATGTTGATTGCCGTGCGCGGCAGGACGGTGAGGTCGACGTCGATGTAGTCCTCGACATCGGTGTGGAAGACGTTGACCTTGGCGCGCAGCCGGTCGCCCGCCGTCAGCACATCGTCGTACTTCACGTTGATGCCGGCCTCCCAGTTCTTCGCCGTTTCGGGCTGCAGCAGGAGATTGGGCCGGTAGCTGTCGGCGCCGCCATGCGCGCCGCCGCCACGGAAGACATCCTGCAGGCCGGGTGCCCGATAGCCTTCGGAATAGGTGCCGTAGAGCTGGAAGCCTTCGAAGGGCGTGACACCGACGGTCACGCGCGGCGACCAGCGGTCGCCGGAGATCGAGGCCTGTTGCGGCGGCACGGAGCGGGTCTCGCCGTCGAGCTGATAGCCGTCATAGCGCAGGGCCGTGATCACCTGCAGCCAGTTCTCGTAGTCGCCCTGCCATTGCAGGAAGCCGCCATAGCCCTGCTGTTCGCCGGCGCCGAAATGCGCTGCTTCCGAGGAGGCCTCTAGATAGTAATAGTCGAGCCCATAGGTCAGCGTGTGGGCGATGCCCAAGGCGTCGAAGCGCGAGGAGTTCCTCACGTTGAAGCCTGATGTCGCGACATCATAGAAGCGGAAGTTGCCGATCGCCGAAGTGGGCCAGACCTGCGTCTGCTCGGCGCGGGTGCGGTTGTGATAGGCGTTGGCGCTGAGGTCGATCAGGTCGTTGTCGTCAGGCTTCCAGGTGTAGGCGGCGGTGTAGGTCTGGTTGGTCGTGTTGGTGTCGTAGCGGCTCAGTGTCGGCGAGGTCGAGCCGCTCGAACCGGTGATCTGGTCGTTGTAGCGCTGCAGGATGGCGCCGAGCTTCAGCTCATGGCCGTCGGCCGGACGCAGCGTCGTCTTCAGATAACCGCTTGTCACGCGCTCGCCGGTCCATGGCACGGTGGCGCCATTGCCGTCGGTGTAACTGTCGCGGTCGCGATAGATGAGGTTGCCGATGATGTCGGCATCATCGCTGAATCGGTAAGCGCCGGTGGTGCTGGTGGTGAAGCCGTTGCCATTGCTTTCATAGCCGAGCTTCTCGCTCAGCGCCCAGCTCTCATCTTTCTTGAGAAAATCGCCGGCGTCCTTGGTCTCGAAGGAGACGACGCCACCAATGCCGCCCGAGCCATAGGCGTTGGACACCGGGCCGCGAATGACGGTGGCTTCCTTGATCAGGTCCGGCTCGACATAGAACGAGCCGGAGCCATGGCCGACGCGCCAGTAATCCTGGCGGGCACCGTCGAGGGTGACGACAACGCGGCCATACTGTTCCAGGCCGCGAATGTTGATGGCGGTCGCCGGGTCGTCGCCATTCATCGAGGCGGCGACGCCGGGCGTGGTGCGGAAAATGTCGGCGGCGGTGTCGGGCTGGATGCGGTTGAGCTCATCCTGGTCGACGGCGCTGATGGCGGCCATCGATTCGATGACGGCGGTCTTGATCATCGTCGCCGAGATGGTGATCACGTCGAGCATGGTCGCAGGCTGGCTCTGCTTGGCAGTGGCCGGCGCCAGGCGGTCGCTCTTGGTGGCGGCCTTTTTCTCCTGTTCCTGTTCCTGGGCGTTGGCGAAAGGCGCGGCGCAGAGGCCGAGCACGAAGGCGAGCGCGGTGCTGGCCATCAAAGTCGTGTTTGTTGTCGTTGTCATGCAAGCCCCCAAGCAAATGCAAACTGCTGGCGGTGGCTGAACGGCCCTGGCTGGCATAATTGGAATCCCTCGACCCAAACGGTCAGAGCAGGGGTCACATATTAAAACATGATGACATGAGTCAACTTTAAATTTATAGGCCAAGCCAGTCATCGAAAAGGCAAATGGACAGGAGTGAACGATGCAGGGCAGCGTAGGCGAGGGCAGGCGGAGTCCATGGTTCCAGCCGGGCAGGATCGTGGCGGTGCTGTTTCTGGCGCTGTCGGTGCTGGCACCGTCCTGCGGCTTCAAGGCGCTGGCCGCCGAGAGCGTTGTCGATGCGCTGGGGCGAACCGTCGCGCCGGGGCCGGCAACGAGAATCCTGACGCTTGGCTCCGATGTCACCGAGATCGTCCATGCGCTCGGCGCCGGCGAGCGCGTCATCGCGGTCGACCGGGGCAGCAAATATCCGCCCGAGGTGACCGAGAAGCCCAATGTCGGTTATCGCCGCCAGCTTTCGGTGGAAGGGCTGGCGGGCCTGCGTCCCGACCTGATCCTGGCGGCCGAGGACAGCGGGCCGCCGGAAGCGGTGGAGGTGCTGAAGTCGCTGGCGATCCCGATCATCTTTGTCCCGCAGGACAACACGCCAGACGGCATCGAACGCAAGATCACGCTGATCGCCGCCTCGCTCGGGCTCGAGGACAAGGGCAAGGCGGTTTCCGCCGAGGTGCTCGCCGCCTTCCAGGCCGCCGCCGAGCTGTCCGCGAAAATCCCGCTGGAGCGGCGCAAGAAGGTGGTGTTCTTCCATGGGCTGGTGAAGTTGAGCGCCGCCGGCGCCGGCACCTCGGCCGACGCCATCATCCGCTATGCCGGCGGCCTCAATCCCATGGATGTCGTGCAAGGCTACAAGGCCGCCTCGGAGGAGAAACTGGTGGAGATGGCGCCCGATGTGATCCTGATGATGAGCGACGGCAAGGGCGGGCCGACGCCGGAGCAGGTCTTCGCAAACCGCGCACTGGCGGCCACGCCCGCGGCGGCCAACAAGGCACTGATCGTGCTCGACGGCGCCTACATGATCGGCTTCGGCCCGCGCACATCGGACGCGATCCGCGACCTGGCGAAGGCGCTTTATCCGGAAGGGTGACCGCTGATCGATAACGCTGAACGGGGCTGACGGTTGGAGGTCAGCAAGATGCCCTCCTTCGGTTGATCATCGCTGAGATTCGGGGGTTGGCGAAAGCGCCTCCTCCCTTCGTCATCCACGGGCGGAGCAAGGAGCGAAGCGACGCGGCGCAGACCCGAGGATCCATGCCGCGACTCCTGAACGCCGCAACGGGTGCAGAATTTTGCGCCGCTGTGCCTCTCGTTGATGTCGCGGCATGTATCCCAGGGTCTCCGCGACGCCGCTTCGCGGCTGCTACGCCCTAGATGACGAAGTTATGGACGCTTCGGCCAATAGCCAAGGTATGCCGCTATGCCGCAGACCCGCACGGCGGGCTCTTTGCGTCGGAGAGCTCCCCTCCCGAACAAACTTGCCGGGCCGGCACAAACCTTGGCACGATATTCTAGTCCTTGCGGTTGACCGCAAAGGCGTTCTTCAGCCTATAATTCTACTAAATTCATAGACTAACTGCGGTCGTTCAGCGCGCCCGTGGCATAGCCCGTGAAACAGGTGGAAAAGGGAGCGCATCGATGCCGAAGACAGAATCCAATCCGATCGAGCTTGGCACCAAGGCGGCAGACTTCCTGTTGCCCGACGCGCAGGGCGTGTTGCACCGGCTGGCCGATTTCGACGCCAGGCCGGCCCCGCTCGTCGCCTTCATCTCCAACCGCTGCCCGTTCGTCGTGCTGATCCGCGAGCAACTCGCCGCCTTCGCCAGGGATTATGCGGCCAAGGGGCTGCAGGTGGTGGCGATCAACGCTAACGACCATGAGGCGCACCCCGAGGAGACGCTCGCCCGCATCGGTGAGGAAGCTGAGAAATTCGGCTATTCCTTCCCCTATCTCAAGGACGCCTCGCAGCAGACGGCCAAGGCCTATGGCGCGGCCTGCACGCCTGATTTCTTCCTGTTCGGCGCCGATCGCCGGCTGGCCTATCACGGCCAGTTCGACGATGCGCGGCCGGGCAATGGCAAGGAGGTGACGGGTGCCGATCTGCGCGCCGCGGTCGATACGGTGCTGGAGGGCGGCAAGCCTGCAACCGATCAGGCGCCGTCGATCGGCTGCAACATCAAATGGAGCGCCGGCAATGAGCCGGTGTGGTTCGCGGGCGCGGCCCGTGCCGCCTGAAGCGGCCGCGGCCAGCCTTGAATCGATCGCCGAGTAGCCATGCCCCAGCCACAACGATCCGTGTCCGACAGCTTGCATCTGCAGGCCGATGTGCTGGTGCTCGGCGGTGGGCCGTCCGCGGCCTGGGCGGCGGTCGCGGCGGCTGAGAGCGGCGCCAAGGTCGTGCTGGCCGACAAGGGCTATCTCGGCACCAGCGGCGCCACCGCGCCGTCCAACACAGGCACATGGTGCGTGCCGCCGGGTGACAACAGGCATGCCGTGGTCGAGCGGCGCTGGCAGCGCACCGGCGAGCTTGCCGACCAACGCTGGATGCTGCGCTGCGTCGACACCGCCTACCGCAATCTGCTCCGGCTTTCCGAATGGGGTTATCCCTTCCCCAGCGAGGAGGACGGCCGGCTCTACATCGCCAATCTGCGCGGGCCCGACTACATGCGCTTCATGCGCCGCCGCGTGCTTCTGGCCGGCGTCACCGTGCTCGACCATCACCCGGCACTCGAACTGCTTTCGGACGGCGATGCCATCGTCGGCGCCGCCGGTGTCGCCCGGCAGGCGGGCCATGACTGGCGCGTCGACGCCAGTGCCGTGGTGCTGGCGACCGGCGGCTGCGCCTTTCGGGAGCGCATCCTCGGCGGCACCGGCCTGACCGGTGACGGCTATCTGATGGCGGCGGAGGCCGGCGCCAGCCTGTCGGGCATGGAGTTCACCGGCAAGTACACGCTGGCGCCTTATGGTTCGTCGCTGAACAAGGGGCTGCCGTTCCGCTGGGCCTCGTTCCATCGCGAGGATGGTTCGCCGATCCTGGGACCCACCGGCGAGCCGTTGCGCAACGGCATTGGCGACCGCGAGGAAGAGGTGGCGCGCGCGCTGATCGACGGCCCGGTCTATGCGCGGCTCGATCAGGCCGAGCCGGCGCTGCAGGGCTGGCTGCGCCAGGGCCAGCCGAACTGTTTCGCGCCCTACGATCGCGCCGGCATAGATCCGTTCACCGAACTGTTCCGCATCACGTTGCGCGCCGAAGGCACAGTGCGCGGCACCGGCGGCATCGACATCGTCTCCGACGATTGCGCCACCGGCGTGCCCGGTCTCTACGTCGCCGGCGACGCTGCCAGCCGCGAGATCATGACCGGTGCGGTGTCGGGCGGCGGCGCCGTCAATTCATCCTGGGCGCTGGCCAGCGGCTGGTGGGCCGGCAAGGGCGCCTCGACCCACGCCAAGCGTCGCGGCGGCAAGGCGTTCCGCAATGCTTCACGGCCGCTCGGTCAGGCTGGCTTGAGGCCGGCGGCATCGCCGCGCGCCGACATCGCCGCAAGCGAGGTGATCGACGCCGTGCGCAATGAGGTGACGCCGCTCGACGGGAATTTCTTCCGCACAGGCGCCGGCCTGGAGCGAAGCCGGGAGCGGCTGGAGAGCGTCTGGCGCGACGTGCGCGACCATCTGCAAAGCGAGGGGCTGGACCGGGTCCGCGCCCGCGAGGCGGCATCGATCGCCGCTGCCGGGCGCTGGTCGGTGGCGGCCGCGCTGCATCGCACCGAGAGCCGTGGCATGCATCGGCGCACCGATCTGCCGGGCAAGAGCCCTGATTTGGCGCATCGGCTGGTGATCACCGGCGTCGACCAATTCCGTATCGAAGGCGCCCCCGAGCGGCTCGCGGAGCTGGCGTCATGATCGAGATCGTCTCCGCCACGCGCTGCATCGAGTGCGACATCTGCGTCAAGGTATGCCCGACCAACGTCTTCGACGCGACTGACAACGGCGCCCCCATTATCGCGCGCCAGGACGACTGCCAAACCTGCTTCCTCTGCGAGATCTATTGCCCGACGGACGCGCTTTACGTCGCCGAATTCGCCGAAGGGCCGACCGGCATCAGCGAGGCGGAAGTCGAGGAGCGGCTTCTGTTCGGCTCCTATGCCCGGGCGCTCGGCTGGAAGCGCGGCAAGGCCGGCGGCTCGGAATTCGACCCGACGCACCACATCCGCGTGGCGCAATAGGAGGGGACAAGATCATGGACCGCATCGTCGTCAGCGACATCAAGAAAACCTTCCAGCTCAAGCCCGGGCAGTTCGTCACCGTCGACGGCGAGGCGACCGATCGCGTCACCGTGCTCGATGGCGTCGACCTGTCCATCCGCAAGGGCGAGTTCATCACGCTTGTCGGGCCGAGCGGCTCCGGCAAATCGGTGCTGCTCGACATTATCGGCGGGTTGACGCAGGCGACTGCCGGGGACGTTCAGCTCGACGGAAGGCGGATCACCAGGCCCGATCCCAAGACCGGCTATGTCTTCCAGCAATACGCGCTGTTCCCCTGGCGCACGGCGCTGGCCAACATCGAATACGCGCTGGAGGTGCGCGGCGTCGGCAAGGCGGAGCGTACGGCCACCGCCCGTCACCTGCTGTCGCTGTTCGGCCTTGCCGGCTTCGAGGACCGTTTCCCCAACCAGCTCTCCGGCGGCATGCAACAACGCGTCGCAATTGCGCGGGCGCTGGCCAGCAACCCTGAAGTGCTGTTGATGGATGAGCCCTTCGCCGCTCTCGACCAGCAGACGCGCGAGTTGCTGCAAGGCGAACTGCTCAGGATCTGGGGCAAGATCAAGACGACGGTCATTTTCGTCACCCACTCCATCGACGAGGCGATCTTCCTCGCCGACCGGGTGGTGGTGATGACCGCACGGCCAGGCGCGGTGAAGGAGATCATCGATATCGACCTGCCACGGCCGCGCGATGGCGATATCCGCGCCAGCATCGCCTTCAACGATTATCGCGCCCGCGTCTGGGACGTGCTGCGCGACGAGGTCAACAAGGCGCAGAAGGACTGGACGCTGTCGCCAGCCTTCAGCCATTGAGGAGCTAGAGCCATGGCCTATCTGACCGAAAAGCTTGGCCCCGCCATCGGTTTTCGCAGCGTTGCCGGGGCGGCGCCAAAGGTTGGTCGAGCCGCCAAGGCCCGACGGAAGAGTGCGCATTTCGGCACTTTCGTCTACGGCTTGCCGCTGCTCGGCCTGTTCTTCCTGCTGTGGGAGATCGCGCCGCGGTTGGGCTGGCTCAACCGCATCTTCTTTCCGCCGCTGAGCGAGGTGATGGTGGCGTGGTGGAACCTGCTCGCCTCGGGTGTGCTGATCGAACATATCGGCATCAGCCTGCAGCGCGCGGCGATCGGCTTCGCGCTCGGCGTGGTGGTGGCCATACCGCTTGGCCTCTTGATGGGGCGCTATGCGCTGTTCGAGAAGGTCAGCGACCTCCTGGTGCAGACGCTGCGCAACACCTCGCAATTCGCGCTGCTGCCGGTGTTCATCCTGCTGCTCGGCATTGGCGAGGAATCGAAGGTGGCGATCACCTTCTACTCCTCGGTGTTCTTCCTGCTGGTCAATACGATCAGCGGCGTCAAATCGGTCGATCCGCTGCTGATCAAGGCGGCACGCTCGATGGGCACGTCCGACTTCGACCTGTTCCGCAAGGTCATCCTGCCGGCCAGCATTCCCTCGATCGTCGCCGGCGCGCGGCTGGCGGTCAAATCCTCGCTGTTCGCTGTCATCGGCGCCGAGATGCTGGCGGCCAAATCCGGCCTCGGCTTCCTCATCCAGAACTCGCAGCTGATGATGGAGACGGCCGACATGTATGCCGGCATCCTGACGCTCACCGTCATCGGGCTCACCGTCAACTACCTGCTCGTCTGGTTCGAACGCTGGGCGACCGCCTGGAAGGGCCAGTCCGAGTCTTCGCTCATTTAAGCCATTCATTCCAATCAGGAAGGATTTTCCCATGACCAGCATCGCATTCGATGGATTTCGCCGGCTGCTCCTGAAGGGCGCCATTGCCGTCGTCATCGGCCTTGGGGGCATGCCCGCCTTCGCGCAGGACAAGCCCGATGTGATCCGCATCGGCAGCACCGCGCCCGGGCATCTCAAATTCATCCTCGCCCAGAAGGACGGCTGGTGGGACAAGGAATTCGCCAAGGACGGCATCAAGGTTGAACTGGTGACCTTCAATGGCGGCTCGGAGGCGACGACGGCGTTGGCCACCGGCGCCATCGAGGTGACCTACACCGGCAACAACCCCGCGCTGCGCGTCGCCGCGTCCGGCGCCGATGTCAAGCTGATCGGCCTGTCGAGCTATGTCAGGGCGGGCGGCTCCTACGTCGTCGTCAAGGCCGACTCGCCGCTGAAGACCCTGCAAGACCTCAAGGGCAGGAAGGTCGCCTATCTCACCGGCACGGTGCGGCATTCGAATTTCAGCAAGGCGCTGAACAGCGTCGGCCTGACGACGAATGACGTCGAGGGGCTGAACCTGCCTTTCGAGGCCTCCGGCCCGGCACTGCTGCGCGGTGATATCGACGCCATCGTCGAGACGGACTCGACAGCGGCCAAGCTGGTCGACACCGGCGAGGCGCGTGTGCTGTTCGACACCGGCACGCATCCGGAATGGAACGTGCCCAACGTCATCTCGGTCAATGGCGCCTTCGCGGCGAAATATCCTGACCTGGTCAAGCGGCTGCTGAAGGTCGATATCGAGATTTCACGCTGGGCCGACGCGCATCCCGACGAGACGATCAAGACCTTTGTCGAGGCGACCAAATCGTCGGAAAAGTCAGTGCGCAAGACCTATGCCGACGGCGTGTTCCACCAGGATCCCAAACTCACCGACGAGGCCATCGACGCCCTGAAGGGCGAGGAGAAATTCATGGCTGGCGCCGGGCTTTTGAAAGGTTCGATCGATTACGGCAAATGGGTCGACAAGAGTTTTGTCGACGCCGCTGAAGCCCAGCTGGCCGCCGTCCAATAATTGTAACCCGGACATTCATGAGGTCGCGCCAACCAGGCGCGACCGTCGTTTCCGGCAGCAGCTCGTCTGCCCGGTGATCCTGTCGCTGATGGCAATGGTGATGGGAATTGATGGTGCTGGCCTTGGCTGACCGGCAAGCCATGGCGCTATATGCTGTCCTCCAGGGAGGAATGGATGGCAGGCACGGATTTCGAACCAGATGTGAAGGTTCGCACCAGGGAATGCCGGATCGGCTGCGTCGGTGCGGGCATGATCATGGCGGAATGCCATCTGGCCGCCTATGCGCAGGCTGGCTTCCCGGTGGTGGCGATCGCCTCGCGGACGAAGGCCAGCGCCGAGAAGGTGGCCAGGCGCTGGGATATTCCGATCGTTCACGACACGCCCGAGCAATTGATCGAGGATTCCAAGGTCGAGATTGTCGACCTTGCCTTTCCGCCGGACCAGCAGCCGGCTCTCATCCGTCACGCGCTGAGGCAGCCCCACATCAAGGCGATCCTGGCGCAGAAGCCTTTGGCGCTGTCGGTTGAGGAAGCCGTCAAGCTGCGCGACGAGGCGGCCAGGTCCGGCAAGATCCTCTCGGTCAACCAGAATATGCGCTACGACCAGTCGATGCGCGTGCTGAAGCAGATCATCGACAGCGGCGCGCTGGGCGACATCGTCTTCGCCCAGATCGACATGCACGCCATCCCGCACTGGCAGGCTTTCCTTGCCGACTACGACCGGCTGACGCTCGCCAATATGAGCGTGCATCATCTCGACGTGTTGCGCTTCCTGTTCGGCGATCCCCAGGAAATCACGACGCTGACGCGCAAGGATCCGCGCACGGCCTTCGACCATTCCGACGGCATCACCGTGTCGACTTTGCGCTTTCCTTCCGGGGTGCTCGCCGTTTCGCTGGAGGATGTCTGGTCCGGTCCGCGTGAGCAGGGCTATCGTGACGACCAGCACATCAACTGGCGTGTCGACGGCACCAGGGGCGTCGCCAAGGGCACGATCGGCTGGCCGACGGGCGTCGCTTCGACGCTGACCTATGCCTCGACGGAGACGACGGGCGGCGAATGGGTGACGCCCAGCTGGGACACGATGTGGTTTCCACACGCCTTCATCGGTGTGATGGAGCAACTGCAATATGCGGTGAAGACCGGCACGCCACCGGCACTCTCCGTTGCCGACAACGTCAAGACCATGGCGCTGGTCGAGGCCGGCTACCGCTCGATGGCGGAAGGCCGCACCGTCCGGCTTTCCGAAATCCCGACCAACTGAAATACGGACCGCGCAAAAAGCGTGGCGGCTGAATCGCTTACCGGGAGGAGTTCACATCATGATGCAGGCAGGGATATTCACCGGCTACTTTCCCTACGAACTCGACGAGGCTGCCAGGCGCATCCGCGCGCTCGGTTTCAACACCGTGCAGCTCGATCTGCATTTCCGGGATATCGATCTCACCGCCGGGCAGATCACACGGGACAAGGCCAGAAAAGTGCGAGACACGTTCCGCGATCACAATCTGCCGGTGTGCTGCATTTCCGGCTATACAAACATCATCCATCCCGACAAGGCCGAGCGCGAGCAACGCGTCGGCTATCTCAAGGAAATCATCCGCAACGCGCGCGAATTCGGTTCGCCCTACGTGATTTCGGAGACCGGAACCTACAACACCGAGTCCGACTGGGTGCATGACCCCAGGAACAAGACCGAGGAGGGTTTCGAGGAATGCCGCAAGGTGATTTCGGACCTTGCCCAGACCGCATATGACCACGGCGCGGTCTTCCTGCTCGAAACCTATGTCAACAATGTCGTGGGTTCGGTCGAGGAGACGGTGAAGATGTTCGCGCAGGTCGACCATCCCGGCCTCGGCCTGCTGATGGACCCGACCAATTACTTCGAAGCGCATAACATCGACCGCATGGACCAGGTGCTGAACCAGGTGTTCGACACGCTGAGCGACAAGATCCGGATCGCGCATGCCAAGGATGTGAAGCGCTCGGGCAGCGACAAGACGGAGAAGCATGCCGACATCGGCGATGCAGACGCGCATGAGGGACTGACGTTCCGTGGTGTCGGCGAGATCGAGCTGCCGGCGCCTGGCCTGGGCTCGCTCAACTATGATCTTTATCTGAGGCGCCTCAGCGAAAAGCACCCGAACATCCCTGTCATCATCGAGCATCTGACCGAGGATGACGTGCCGCGCGCGAAAACATTCCTCGACGGAAAATTCCGCGCCAACGGTCTCTAAGTCCAAAGAGATAGAGCAGGATGTCGTCCAAAAACCGCTTCACACTTTTCGACATCATGCTCTCGAGGCGACGATGACGACGATGGCAAGAAAGCGCGATTACAGCCTGGTCGGCGAAAGCACACGCAGGGCGATCGAGACCGGCCTGGCCTCTGCCGAGTGGTACCACACCGACGTGCCGCGCAAGGCGATGAAGGAACTGATGCAGCGCTTGGACGGGCCGGCCATCCGCGACACGGTGATCTGGCTCGCTGTCATCGTGGGTTCGGCCGCCGGCATCGTCTGGTTCTGGGGTTCGTGGTGGGTGGTGCCGTTCCTGTTCGTCTATGGCGTGCTCTACGGCTCGTCGAGCGACTCTCGCTGGCACGAATGCGGCCACGGCACGGCCTTCCGCACGCGCTGGATGAACGATGTCGTCTATCACATCGCCTCCTTCATGCTGATGCGCAATCCCGTGCAATGGCGCTGGAGCCATGCCCGCCACCACACCGACACCATCATCGTCGGCCGCGACGCCGAGATCGCCGTGATGCGTCCGCCGGATCTGTTGAAGGCAGCGCTCGCCTTCACCGGCATTCTCGATTTCCGCTATTCGCTGCCGACGCTGGTGCGCCAGGCCTTCGGCACGCTGTCGGCGGAGGAGAAGAGCTACATCCCCGAAATGGAACAGCACAAGGCCGTGGTCGCCGCCCGCTGGCACGTGGCCATCTATGTCGCGACGATCGCTCTTGCGATCGCGCTGAGGTCATGGATACCGCTGGTGCTGATCGGCCTGCCGCGCCTTTACGGCACCTGGCACATGGTGACGACCGGCCTGCTGCAGCATATCGGCCTTGCCGACAATGTCGTCGACCACCGGCTCAACACGCGCACCGTCTACATGAACCCGATCAGCCGGTTCATCTACTGGAACATGAATTACCATGTCGAGCACCACATGTTCCCCATGGTGCCGTATCACGCGCTGCCCAGGCTGCACGAACTGATCAAACACGATCTGCCGGAGCCGAACCCGTCGATGTGGCATGCCTATCGCGAGGTCTGGCCAGTCCTGCTCAGGCAGCTGAAATACGAGGATTTTTATCTCAAGCGCGAATTGCCGCCGACGGCCAGGCCCTATCGTGGCGAGTTCCACGAGGTCGATATGTCGGCGGCCGCCGAATAGCGATCGCGAAGTGTTGGCAGGAGACCGAGATGGCCGATTGGGTTGAAGCGTGCGCGGTGGATGACGTCGAGGAGGAGGATGTCATCCGCTTCGACCATGGCGGCCGTACCTTCGCGGTCTACCGCTCACCGGACGATCAGTTCTTCGCCACCGACGGCTATTGCACGCATGAGAAGGCGCATCTGGCCGACGGGCTGGTGATGGACGACATCATCGAATGCCCCAAGCATAATGGCCGTTTCAACTACAAGACCGGCCAGGCCAAGGGCGCGCCGGTCTGCGTCAATCTCGCGACCTATCCGGTGAAGATCGAGGCCGGTAAGGTGATGATCCAGATTTGACGCGCGGCAACCGACCCAGCACCTGGCAAGCAATAGAGGGGATGTTCTAATGAGCCGAAAGAGACCGACCGTCGCCGATCTGCGCGCCATGAAGGGCAAGCGCCAGCTGACCATGCTGCGCGTGCTGACGCTTGATGAGGCGGAGGCCGCCGAACGGGCAGGGGTCGACATCGTGTCGGTGTCGCCCGAACTGGTGCTCAACCCGCAATATCGCGATGCCGCACCCAGCCTGTTCACCATGCCGGGCGAAAACTTCTTCGAGATCGGCACGGCGGATGATTTCCTGCGCTGGGCGTTCCGGCTCTACAAGGCCGGTGCCGACGCGGTCTATTGCAGCGCCGGCTATGCCACGATCAAGCGGATGGCCGACGATGCCATTCCCGTCATCGGCCATGTCGGCCTCATTCCGTCCCGCGCCACCTGGACCGGCGGCTTCAAGGCGGTCGGCAAGACCGCCGACACCGCCATCCAGGTCTTCGAAGCGGTGAAGCAGCTGGAGGCCGCCGGCGCCATCGGCGCGGAGATCGAAGTGGTGCCGGTGGAGGTGGCCAAGGCCATCTCGGAGCGGACCTCGCTGATCATGCTGTCGATGGGGGCGGGCACCGGCTGCGACGCGCAATATCTGTTCGCCGAGGATATCCTTGGCCAGAACCGGGGTCACATGCCGCGCCACTCCAAGGTCTATCGCAATTTCGCCGCCGAATATGACCGGCTGCAGGCGGAGCGGGTGGCGGCATTCTCCGAATATGTCGCCGACGTCAACAGTGGCGCCTATCCCGAGGACAGGCACATCGTGCACATGGACCCGGCCGAACTCGGCCTGTTCATGAAAAGGGTAGACGCAAAGAGCTGATTATTCGGTTTCCTGGCTGACCGTCGCAGCGCCTTGCCACGCTCCATCGGCGAGCATGGCGTGGAGCACCTCGGCGTCGGTTCCCAGCGGCCGGTCGTCTTTCAGCATCGATACATGCGCGCGCACCGCCGCATAGATCGAGCCGGTGCGTGGTCCCAGCGTCGACCCTTCACGCAGGTCGACGGCCTGGGCGGCGGCCATCAGCTCGAAGGCTATCAGCCGCCGCCACAGCGCGATCATCCCGGCGCATTTGGCAACGGCGAGGGGGGACTGGGTCGCATGGTCCTCGACACCTTCCGATACCGGCAGGAAGTCGAGCATCACAGGATTGGCCTTGTGGCGAATGGCGGCCAGGATCGATGTCGCCGTCTTCTGCAGCGGCACGAAGCCGGCCGACGCGCCGCCGACCGGCGACAGGTATTTCGCCAGGCCGTTGCGTCCCGAGCCGGTGAGCTGAATGAAGCGGGCGACGCTAGCGGCGGCGCATTGCGCGATCGCCAGGCTGAGCGTCTCGAAAGCGAGCGAAAGAGCGGCCGTGTGGAAATTGCCGGTCGACAGCACCAGTTCGTCATCGCCGAGCACCAGCGGGTTGTCGGCGGCGGCATTGAGCTCGATCTCGACGGCACGTTTCGCCTGGCCGATCGCCTCGATCAGCGCGCCGTGGATCGACGGCATGCAGCGGATCGACAGCGGGTCCTGCAGGGTGGTCGGCGCCGGCGGCTCGTCGCGGGCCAGCAGATCGTGCAGGGCCTTGGCGGCTTCCTGTTGGCCGGCGGCCGGTCGTGCCATGTGCAGGCGCGGATCGAGGATGGTGCGGTTGGCGCCAAGACCTTCCATGGTCAGCGCGCCGGCCTGCTGCTGCTGGGCCAGCGCCGACAGCGCATCAGTTACCGCCAGCGCGCCGCTGCCGGAGGAGACCGCCGAGGCGTTGATCAGCGACAGCCCGTCCTTGGGTGCCAGGCTGATGGGCGCAAGGCGGCCCATCATCAGCGCCTTGGCCGCCGGCATGCGGCGGCCCTGATAGTCGACTTCACCTTCGCCGATCAGCACACGGGCAAGCGCGGTCATGAGCACGAGGTCGCCGGCGCCGATCGAGCCGAGCGACGGCATCACCGGGTGGACACCCGCATTGAGCACGTCGACCAGAGCGACGAAGACAGCGGGCGAGAGGCCGGAGCCGCCGGCCGACAGCATCGCCAGGCGGGCGACCATTGTTGCCCGCACCGCCTCAACCGGTAGCGCCTCGCCGACCGCGCCGCTGCGCCCTTCCAGCAATTGGCGCTGGAAGGCACTGGCGTCGCCCTCGACCGCTGTGCCGAGATTGGCGCCGAGCCCGGTGTTCAGCCCGTATATGGGCTGGCCGGAGGCTGCGGCCTGGTCGAGCACTTTCCGTGCCTTGTCCAGCCTGCCGAGGACATCGGGGCCGATCTCCACCTTGCGGGCTGCGCGGGCGACGGTGGCGATATCGCCGACACTGACAGCGGCTCCGGTGAGGACGAGCGCGCTCATGCGAAACGCAGCCTCTGGCCGATGCCTTTTTCTCCTGCCTTGGCGAGCATCGCCTTGCCGAGCGCAATGTCGGACAGCGACAGGCCGCGATGCCAGAACAGGATGGTCTCGTCGTCGCTCTGCCTGCCAGGCTTGAGGCCGGCGGCGATCTGGCCGAGTTCGGCATGCAGCGTCTTTTCGCTGAGCCGCCCGGTCTCGACATGGGCCCGCAGCGAGCCGAACTTGCCGCCCTTGCACTGGCCCCAGTCGTCGACCACCATCTTCTGCATGATGTCGGTCAGCGACAGCTCCACCGCGCTCATCGTGCCATAGGGCACGACCAGCGCGCCGGGCTTGATCCATTCGGTCTTGAGCAGCGGCTGAGGCTCCGGCAGCCGCGAGGCCTCGACAACGATGTCGGCACCTTCGATGCAGCTCTTCCAGTCGGCGACCGCCGTCACTTTCTTGCCGAGGTCGGCGGAGAGCCTGGCGGCAAAGCCGTCACGGCTTTCCGGGCGGCGCGAATGGACGCGGATCTCGTCGAAGTCGAAGAGATGGTCAAGCAGGCGCACGTTCCAATAGGCGGTGCCGCGCGCGCCGATATGGGCGAGCACCTTGGAGTTCTTGCGTGCCAGATGCTTCGCGCCGATGGCGGTGACGGCGCCGGTGCGCATGTCGGTGATGACCGTGGCATCGAGGATGGCACGCGGCGTGCCGGTGCGCGGATCGAACAGGTTGAGAATGCCGAATTCAGAGGGCAGGCCATGCAGATAGTTGTCGACATAGTCGCCGACGATCTTCACGCCCGCCGCATCGAGTGGCGCCACATAGCCGCGCAGGACGTTGAAATGGCCGTGGAAGGATGGGTCCGGTTCCAGGTGAACACGCGGCTCGATCACGGTCTGGCCCTTGCCCTGAGCGACCAGGCCGGCCTCGACGGCGGCAATGATTTCGCCGTCGGTCATGGCAAGCGCATCGATGTCGAGAGCATTGAGGTAGTCGATGTAGATGGGCTTCATTTTATGCGCGCCCTTTTCCTTTGTCGCCCCGCTCATCCCATAGCAGGCCGCGAGGCGACACGAAAGTTTGTTGCGCTGGCTATGGACGCAGTCGGTCAAATGCTGTTCAACCCGGTTTCGACATGACTGCCATTCCCGAAACTGAAGCCTTACCGGCAACGGCCACCAGTGCGCGGCGCGTGGCGCTGATCGTCGCCATCGCCTTCTTCATGCAATTGCTGGATTCGACGATCATCTCGACCTCGTTGCCGCAGATGGGTGCCTCCTTCGGCGTGCCGGCGGTGGCGATGAGCATCGGCATCACGGTCTACATGCTGACCATGGCTGTTTTCGTGCCGCTGTCCGGCTGGCTTGCCGACCGGTTCGGCGCGCGCAACATTTTTCTCGTGGCGATCGCGTTGTTCACTCTGGCCTCGCTCGCCTGCGGCTTTTCGGAAAACCTGACCCAATTTGTCGCTGCTCGCGCCGTGCAGGGGCTGGGCAGCGCGCTGATGACGCCGGTCGGCCGCATTCTTGTCCTGCGCAATGCGTCGAAGTCCGAGCTGCTGAACGCCACCGCGCTGATCACCTGGCCGGCGCTGTTCGCGCCCGTGGTCGGGCCGGTGCTCGGCGGCTTCATCACCACCTACCTGTCCTGGTACTGGAATTTCTTCATCAACGTACCGCTTGGGCTGATCGGGCTGGCGCTGGTCGCCCGCTTCATTCCGGGTGACCGGGAAGCCGATCCCAAGCCGCTCGACTGGCCGGGGTTTTTCCTGACGTCGCTCGGGCTCGCCTGCCTGCTCTACGGCCTCGAGCGCATCGCGCATCCCGAGGACGGCCTGCGGCCGACGGTGCTGCTGATCGCGGCGGGCATCGTCATCGGCTGGCTGGCGGTGCGGCATCTCCGGCGCGCGGCTCATCCGCTGCTCGATCTCTCCTCGTTCAAGGTGCTGACCTTCGCCCTCTCGACACTCGCCGCGGGCACCATATTCCGGATGGCGATCAACGCCACGCCGTTCCTGCTGCCGCTTTTGTTCCAGGTTGGCTTCGGCCTCTCGCCCGTCGATGCCGGCTTGATGATCCTGGCCTATTTTCTAGGCAATCTCGGCATGAAAACGGTAACGACGCCAACGCTGCGGCGTTTCGGCTTCCGCTCGGTGATGGTCGTCAACGGCATCATCGCCTCGGCCTCGATCATGGCTTGCGGAGCGATCTCGCCGCAGACACCGCAGGCGCTCGTTGTCGTGTTGATGCTGATCGCCGGCCTGTCGCGGTCGATGCAGTTCACCGCGCTCAACACGCTGGCCTTCGCCGATATCGATGCGGCGCAACGCAGCTCGGCGGCGACGCTGTCGTCCATGCTGCAGCAGGTGGCGATGCTGTTCGGCGTGGCGGTGGCTGCGGCGATCCTGAACCTGTCGCAGATCGCCAGGGACCGGCCGGCGCTCGACCTCGCCGATTTTCGAATCGCCTTCCTGGCGATCGGTGTCATCGGCCTGGTCGCGGCATTGCGTTTTCTCGTGCTGCCGCCCGCGGCGGGGGCAGAGGTTTCCGGCCACGTACCGGCGAACTGAGATCGAATTTTTCGCCTGATGCGGAGATAAATTCCGCCTCATCCTTTCGCCTTGATGCGACGCTTTCGTAAATGGCTGCGATGGCGCAATCGATTGCCAAAAATGCAGGAGTTTCCGCGCATTGCGCCAGTTTCGGCAATCAATGTGTCCACCCGGTGAATATCGACATCAGCCGGTGTTCTGAACGCGGATTCATTTGACGAACCGGCGCTGAGCCGATTAGCTCTGGCTTTCGGGATGGCAGCGCTGCCATCGGGGCAAATGCAGACATGAACACGACCGGCTGGCTAAATCCGAGGAGCCTGAATCAGGAAGGCATTGTCTTTGCCATTGCCGTGGTGCTTTTCGTTGCCGCGGCAATAGGGCTGCCGGGCTTCATAGATCCCAACAACCTCGTCGCCATTGTCCGCTCGGTGTCGGTGCTGGGCATATTGGCGCTCGGCATGGCTGTCGTCATCATCGGCCGCGGTATCGACCTGTCCGCCGTGGCGATCATGGCGATGTCGGTCGCCTGGTATCTGCAACTGCTCAATACGGGGACCTCGGACGGGCTGGCCTTCGCCTATGTGCTGGCCGGCGTGCTCGCCATCGGGCTGCTCAACGGCTTCCTCGTCGCCTATGCCGACGTGCCGGCGATTTTCGTGACGCTGGCCACCGGCTCCTTCGTCTTCGGCTATGTGCGCTCGCAACTGATCACGCAGGATGCGGTGCCGGTGCCGCAGGGACATTGGGTCGAACTGCTCGGCGGCCTGCGCTTCCTCGATATCCCGATCGAGGTGTTCGTCTTCGCGGGCCTCGCCTTCCTGTTCTTCCTCTTCCTGCGTTACACCAAATGGGGGCGCTATATCTATTTTGCCGGCGACAATCCGGTGGCGGCTCGCAATATCGGCATCCCGGTGCGGCCGATGCTGGTGCTGCGCTACGTGCTGTCTGCCTTCGTTGCCCTGATCGCCGGCCTGCTGACGGCGGCTAGCCTGCATTCGATCAACACGCGCGTCGTCAATTCGACGCTGCTCTACGACATCGTGCTGGTGGCGGTGATCGGCGGGATCGGCCTGTCGGGCGGACGGGGCGGGGTGCGCAACGTGCTGGTTGGGGCGGCGCTGATAGGCATCCTGCTCAACGCCATGACCATCATCGACATTCCGCTACTCTACCAGAACCTCATCAAGGCAGCGATCCTGCTCGGCGCCATCATCGTCGACGGCATCATCAATCCACGCGACGAACAGACCGCGCAGCAAGGCGACATTTAGGGGTACCCGGAACGATCGCGACGATCGGCCGGCAATGACAATCGAAACAGAGGATGTGACATGAAACTGATCAGAACACTGATGGCCGCCGCCACGGCGCTGGCCGTGACCGCCTTCGTGGCGCCGACCTTCGCCGCCGATGATCCGGGCCCGGCCGCCTATGCGCAGGCGCTCAAGGGCAAGCGCGTCATGCTGGTGCCGCTGGCGATGGGCTTCGACCTGGCGCAGGGCTGGGCGCATTATCTCAAGACCGAAGTCGAGGCCTGGGGCGGCGTGTTCGAGACGCGTGATCCGAACTGGGTGGTCGATGCGGGCGCCCAGGCGATCACCGACGCGATCTCGTCCGACACCAGGCCCGACGTGCTGATCATCCATGCACCGGACCTCAACTCCTATTCCAAGCTGATGAAGAAGGCGCAGGCCGCCGGCACCTATGTTCTTCTGGTCGACAACCCCGCCAACTTCCCGGCCGATGCCTTCGTCGGCAGCGACTGGGACCGGCTCGGCCAACTCGAGGCCGAAGCGGCGATCAAGGGCTGCGGCGAAAACTCATCGAAGAAGATCGGGCTGGTGCAGGGCGACCAGGCAAACTCTTCCAGCCTCTATCAGTATGCCGGCATCATGAAGGTGCTGGAAAAGCATCCTGACTTCAAGGTAGTGGCCAAGCCCGACTCCAACTGGGATGCGACGACCTCGCGCAACGTGACGACGACGATGCTGCAGCAGAACCCGGACATCTGCTCGATCATCGACTTCTGGGATGGTGACGCCACCGGCGCATCCGCCGCGATCCGCGACGCCAAGCTCGACGGCAAGGTGTTTCTCGTCACCACCGGCGGCGGCGAGAAGGCTGCCGATTGCGACAAGCTGCAGGATGGCACCTATGGCGCCGTGGTGATGACCGATCTCGCCCGCCAGTCGGGCGACATGAACGCCATCATCAAGTTCCTGCTGCAGAGCGGCCAGCCGGCCGGTACCTCGCACACCTATATCTATACGCTGGAGAAGGCGACGACCAAGGCCGATCTCAAGCCCGACAGCTGCTGGGACCTGAAGGCGCTGCAGGCCGAAGCGGCGGCGAAATAAACCGCACGTTCCCGACAGATATCAATGAGGTGGCCGGATTGCCCGGCCACCTCTTTCTCGTACCGCAGTGAGCCGATGTCCTTTCGCGAACGCCTTCAGTCCTGGCGCTACAATCTCGTGCCCGACCATCTGGTCGGCGAGATCCTGACCAAACGCTGGACCGACAATGCCATTCCGTTCCTGGCGCTGGTGGCAACGCTCGGCGTGTTCGGCTCGATCATTCCGGGTTTCTTCAAACTGACGTCGCTGCAGGAATCGACCCGCCAACTCGGCGAATTCTCCATGGTGGTCACCGGCATGACGGTGGTGATGCTGGGCGGCGGCATCGATCTCTCGGTCGGCTCGATCTTCGCGCTGTCCTGCTTCTCGGCCGTCTATGTATTCTTCATCCTCGAACAGTCGATCTGGCTGGCGCTGGCCGCTTCGCTCGCCACCGGCCTCGTCTTCGGCGCCATCAACGGCTACCTCGTCGGATATCTCAGGCTGCGCGCCTTCCTCACCACGCTGGTCACCTTCATCTTCGGGCGGGCGCTGTTCGACATCCTCGTCACCACCTATGCCGCCGACGTGCAGCTTTCGACCGCCACGTCTGATGTGTTGGATTTCATCGGCGACAGCACCTTCTGGGGCCTCTCGGTCTCGGTGTGGCTGGCGATCATCCTCGCCGTGGTCACCCATATCGCGCTGACGCGCTCGCGGCCGGGATGGCATGTGCTGGCGGTCGGCGGCTCCAGGCGATCGGCGCACAATGCCGGCATCCGCGTGCGCCGCACCGTGTTCATGACCTATGTCTTCTCGGGTTTCTGCGCCTCGATCGGCGGTTTCCTCATTGCCTGCCGCTTGAGCGGTGCAGGGCCGGGCACCGGCCTCAACCTCGAAATCATGGCGCTGACGGCCGCGGTGGTCGGCGGCGTCAGCCTTGGCGGCGGGCGCGGCTCGGTGATCAAGGGGCTGATGGGCGCCATCATCGTCTTGACCATGACCAACGGGCTGATCCGGCTGGGCTACGGCACCGGCACCAACCAGATGGTGCTCGGCATCATGCTGGCGGTGGCGGTCACAATCGACATCCGCTGGCTGAAGAACCGCCACAAGGTGCTCAACGAAGTCTATGTCGCACCGGTCTATCTCAAGATGGGCGAGACACAGTCTGCGGTGCCGGGCTCCGGCACGCCTTACGAGCTCGACAACCGTCTGTCCGCGGCCGATCATATCGGGCTCGGTGAGCTGGAAGGGCCCGAGGATGTCATCCTCGACCGTGACGACAATCTCTATTGCGGCACCCGGCATGGCGAGATTGTCCGCTTCTTCGCGCCGGACTATGTGAAATCTGAAGTGTTTGCCCATATTGGCGGCTTTCCGCTGGGGCTTGCCTTCGATAAATCGGGCAACCTGATCAGCTGCGTCGGCGCCATGGGGCTCTATTCCGTTTCGCCGCAGCGCGAAGTCAAACGGCTGTCGGCGGAAACGTCACGCTCCTGGACCTCGATCGTCGACGATGCCCGGCTGCGCGATCCCAATGATTGCGACATCGCGCCGGACGGCCGCATCTATTTTACGGATTCGACGAAGCGATATGACGCCCACGATTGGGCGCTGGACTCGATCGAGAACCGCGCCACCGGGCGCCTGCTGGTCTACGATCCGAAGGACGGTTCGACGAAGACGCTGCTCGACGGCTATCGCTACACCAATGGGGTGTGCATGGCCCATGACGGCAAGTCGCTGTTCTTCGCCGAAAGCTGGGCCTGCCGCGTGCATCGCTATTGGCTCGAAGGGCCGAAAGCCGGCACCGCCGAATGCGTCATCCGCGACATGCCGGGCTATCCCGACAACATCAACCGGGCGTCGGACGGCAATTACTGGATGGCGTGGCTGGGCATGCGCACGCCAAGCTTCGACCTGTCGCTGCGCCATCCCGACATGCGCAAGCGCATGACGCGCCGGCTGCCGCAGGACGAGTGGCTGTTCCCCAACATCAACACCGGCGGCGTGGTGAAATTCAACGAGAAGGGCGGCATCGTCGAGGCACTTGGCGACCTCACCGGCGATGCGCATCCGATGGTCACCTCGATGCGCGAGCACAAGGGATATCTTTTCGTCGGCGGCATCCTCAACAACCGCATCGGCCGTTACAAGATTTCGGGCGCCGACCCGAACTGGACCAGCCCCGCTTCCTATTGGGGGGCAAAGCCATGATCCTCGATCCGATCCTGGATATGTTTCGCGGCAAGGCGGTCACCATCCCGCCGCTCGACGGCGCCTTCCGGCCCAACACGCGGCTCGATGACGCGCCTGCGTTTGCCGAACTGACCGAGCCGGACAATCTGCTGGCCTCCGGTGAGAGGTTGCTCGCCTCAAGCGGCAACGCCGTCTATTCGCTTGGCGCCGGAGCCGAGCCCAAGCTTGTCGAGACCTTTGCGTCCCCCGTCTCGGCGCTGGCGCTGTCGCCATCGGGTGAACTGACGGTGGCGCTCGAAAGCGGCAAGCTGCTGATATCGGGCAAGGAGGTGTCGCTGCCGGCGGATGTGCGTTGCATCACCGCACTTGCCTATGCCGATGACGGCACGCTCTGGCTCGCCAATGGTTCGGCTGAGCACGCGCCATCGCAATGGGCCGCCGACCTGATGAAGAAGGGCGCGTCCGGTTCGCTGTGGCGATGTGGCCCGGGAGCGATCGGCTTCCAGAAAGTCGCCGGCGACATCGCGTTCCCCAATGGTCTCCATCCGGCAGGCGAGGGCGTTCTGATGAGCGAAAGCTGGCGCCACCAGCTTGTCCGTTTCAGCGGCGCGACGGGCAACCGTTCGACGGTGCTGACACATCTGCCCGGCTATCCCGCGCGGCTCGCGCCGGCGCGCGACGGCGGGGCGTGGCTGACCTTGTTCGCGCCGCGCAACCGGCTGATCGAATTCGTGCTGCAGGAGACGCACTACCGGCAGGACATGATCGAACAGGTCCCGCCGGCCTACTGGATCGCGCCGGCGTTGGCCTCCAACCGCAGTTTCCTCGAACCGCTGCAATGCGGCGGCATCCGCACCATGGGCATCCACAAGCCATGGTCGCCGAGCCGCTCCTACGGGCTGGTGGTCAAACTGGATCGGAACATGCAGCCGCAGTACAGCCTGCACAGCCGCGCCAACGGCACGCGCCATGGCATCTGCAGTGTGGCGGAAAAGGACGGCCGGCTGTTCATCGCCTCCAAGGGCGGCGACTGTGTGCTGGCCGTCGACTCGGGAGGTTTCTGATGGAGCCGATCGTTCGCCTGGAGAACGTCACCAAGACCTATCGCGGCGTGCCCGCGGTGAGACAGGTCAGCTTCGACCTGCGTAAGGGCGAGATCCACGCGCTGCTCGGCGAGAATGGTGCCGGCAAATCGACGCTGACCAAGATCATCGCCGGCGTCGTCGACGCCACCTCCGGCAAGATGTTCCACAAGGGGCGCGAGATCGCCTACGCCTCGCCGCATGCGGCACTCGAGGCCGGGATCGCCATGGTGTTCCAGGAGACCAGCCTGGTGCCGTCGATGACGGTGGCGCAAAACCTTTATCTCGGTACTGAAAAATTCCTCAACCGGCTGCGCGGCACGTATATTTCAGCACAGCAGTTCCTGCAGTCGCTGAACTTTCCTGTCGATCCCAACGCGATGGTGGCGACGCTGGGCGCTGCCAAGCGGCAGATGGTGGAGATCGGGCGTGCGGTGCACCACAATGCCGAAATCATCATCTTCGACGAGCCGACGGCGACGCTGACGCCTGAGGAGAAGCGGCATTTCTTCGCGCTGATCCGCCGATTGAAAGCGAATGGGGTCTCGATCGTCTTCATCAGCCATGCGCTGGAAGAGGCGCTTGCCATTGCCGACCGCATCACCATTTTGCGCGACGGCGAACTGGTCGTCACCGACGATACAGCCGCCTTCGACCGCGACAAGATCGTGGCCGCCATGGTCGGGCGCACACTGTCGGGGCAGATCTACCGACAGCGCGACGAAGCCAAGCTGCGCAAGGCCGGCAAGAAGGTGTTGTCGGTGCAGGACATTTCGATGAGCAATGTCGTGCGCAACAATTCCTTCTCGATCTTCGAAGGCCAGATCACCGGTGTGTTCGGGCTGATCGGCTCCGGCCGCACCGAGACCTTCAAGATCGTGTCCGGCATCTACAAGCGCGATTTCTTGCGCGGCGGGGCGATCGAGCTCGATGACAGGCCGGTGCGCTATCTCGTGCCGAGCGAGGCGGTGGCCGACGGCATCGTCTATGTCACCGAGGACCGCAAGAGCGAAGGCATTTTCGAGACGATGGGCATTGCCGAGAACCTGTTCGGCGGACTGCTGGCGGCCGGCCGCGAAAAGGCCTGGGTGATCAATGCGCAAGAGATGCGGCAGCTCTCGGCCGAATGGACCAAGACGCTCAATATCAAGGCGATCAACGACAATGCGCGCGTGGTCGAGCTTTCTGGCGGCAACCAGCAGAAGGTGGTGATCGGCAAGGGGCTGGTGCAAAAGCCGCGCATCGTCATCTTCGACGAGCCGACGCGCGGCGTCGATGTCGGCGCCATCGCCGAGATCCACCAGATCATCAACCGGCTGGCCGACGAGGGGCTGGCGGTCGTGGTCATCTCCTCCTACCTGCCGGAGATCATGAACCTGTCCGACCGGATTCTCGTTTGCCGCCAGG
Source organism: Mesorhizobium sp. GW821-FHT04C10 (assembly GCF_059420305.1). Classification (NCBI taxonomy): domain Bacteria; kingdom Pseudomonadati; phylum Pseudomonadota; class Alphaproteobacteria; order Hyphomicrobiales; family Phyllobacteriaceae; genus Mesorhizobium; species Mesorhizobium sp. GW821-FHT04C10. The sequence goes on from NZ_JBWKTL010000001.1 coordinate 3,524,518, forward strand.
GCCGCATCGTCGAGGAGTTTTCGCCGGCCGAGGCCACGGAGGAGAAGATCATGTATGCGGCCGTGCATTAGGTTGCGGGGTAAAGCGGATGATCGCGCCGTTGGATCGAACACCGGAGATTAGCCGAGGCATCCCTCATTTCGTCATCCACGGGCGGAGCAAGGAGCGTAGCGACGCAGCGCAGACCCGAGGATCCATGCCGGGACTCGGATGCGCCGCCACGGTGCAGGATTCTGCTCCGCTGCACACTTCGATAGACGTCACGGAATGGATCCCAGGGTCTCCGCGACGGAGCTTCGCTCCTGCTCCGCCCTAGGATTGTTTGAGAAGGATCGGGTAGTCTGGCGGCCGGGACTGCGGCCCATCACAACCGGCAGTCCCGGCGGCAGGCGACCGTCCCTGGGATCGGGCAACACCCGACGTCATCATGGTCCCTGCCGTCTTTGTCCGCCATCGCTTGGAGAGTTGATTGGCCGCTGGCTGGCGCCACGCCCGCAAACAATCCGAAGCCTGACAAGGATACCACCAGCATGGCCTTCTTGCACCAACAACCGAAACTGTGCCTCGGCCTCGATATCGCCAAGGACACCATCACCGCCGCCGACGGCACCACCACCCATGTCATCGACAACCAGCGACGCACGATCCGCGCCTTCCTCAAGAGCCACAAGCAGGCAGACCTTGTGGTCTGTGAACCGACCGGTGGCCATGAAGGCCTGCTGCTCGAAGAGTGCCTGCGTGCCGGCATCGCCTGCCATCGCGCCGACACGCTCAAGGTCAAGAGCTTCATCCGCTCCTACGGCACCCACGGGAAGAGCGATGCCATCGATGCCGCGATGTTGAGGGCCTACGGCCGCGAACGCTGGGAAAAGCTGACCCTTTGGCAGGCTCCGGACCCCGACGAGACCCGCTTGCGCGCCTTGGTGCGCCGCCGCCAGGAGCTCATCGCCATCAAGATCGCCGAGAAGAACCGCGCCAAGGCACCTAGTGCTCGAGACCTCGCCGCCTCCTTCGAGGCCGTGATCAAAGTCGTCGAGCGTCAGATCCAGGCGATCGATGCAGCCATGCGCGAGCTGATCGCCAACAGCAGCGCCCTCAAGCATCGAGCCGCCATCTGCACGGCCATGGACAGTCTCGGCCCAATCGTGGCCGCCAAGCTGCTGGCCATCTTGCCCGAACTCGGCACCATGACACGTCGAAAGGCTGCCGCGCTTGCAGGGCTCGCGCCTCATCCAAACGACAGCGGGCAAAAGCAAGGCTACCGCAAAATCCGTGGCGGACGACCGGAGATCAGGAGCATGCTCTACATGCCCGCATTGCACGCCGCTGCCGGAAGGGGCGAGTTCGCAACCTTCTACAAACACCTCATCGCCAACGGCAAAAAGCCAATGGTGGCCATCGCTGCAGTCATGCGAAAGATCGTTGTCACTCTAAACGCCAGGCTCAGAGACGCCACCATTCCTCAGAGTTGATGACGAAAGGTGAGGAGGGGCTCCGCAAACCTCCACGGTTCTGCTCAAATCTGCATCAAAAACTGAATCAGAGATGCTGGTTAGCCGCCTTTGCTCCAAGCTTGATTCAACGACCTAATTCATCGATCGAAACGGAAGGACCACCCCATGGCCACCACAAAACTCCTCAGCGATGCCGAGGTAGAAAAAATCCCGGCGGTGAAGGCCGTGTTCGACGATATCCGCGCGACGCGCAAATCGGATTTCGTCAACAATTTCTGGCGCGGGCTGGCCAATGATCCGGTGTCGCTGAAGCGGGTGTGGGAGCAGCTCAAGGTGGTGATGGTGGCCGACAGCGCCATCGATCCGCTGACCAAGGAGATGATCTATATCGCCGTCTCGACCGCCAATGGCTGTTCCTACTGCGTCCATTCGCACACGGCGGCGGCGCGCGCCAAGGGGATGACCGATGCGCAGCATGGCGAGCTGGTGTCAATCATCGGGCTGGCGGGGCAGACCAACCATCTGGTCACGGCGATGCAGATTCCGGTCGACCCGCAATTCGAGGTGAAGTGAGCGTGATTTCCCGCCGCGCCGTCGCAAGATTGTGAGCGCGGCTGTTCTGTAGCCAAGTAGTGGCAAGCGACTGAAATCCGGACGCTTTCCACGCTGCGCCGGTTGCCGCCGGCTACCCTTCGCCGGCCGCTGCCCGCAATTGCGCGGATTACCCCAGCGGCTGTTAAGGAAGTGACATGGAACGGCACTAAGGAAGCCCCATGCGATGCCGCTCGCCGGGAGGCTCGGCTCGCATGGTGGAGCCGGCATGAAAATCGTTCAGATCACAGACACTCATTTCAGCCCGACCAAGCCGCATTTCAACGGCAATTGGCAGCCGCTTGCCGCCTGGATCGAGCAGAGCGGTGCTGACCTTGTCATCCACACGGGCGACCTCAGCGTCGACGGTGCCGACCGGGACGACGACATTGCCTTCTGCATGGATCTGATGCGGGAGATCTCGAAGCCGATGCTGCTGGTGCCCGGCAATCACGATGTCGGCCATCTGCCCGGCTCGCTGCAGCCGGTCAATGCCGGGCGCCTCGAGCGCTGGCGCCGGCTGGTTGGCCCGGATTACTGGATGGAGGACGCTGGCACCTGGCGCTTCATCGGGCTGGACAGCCTGCTGATGGGTTTTGACGATGCCGAGGAAGAGGCGCAGTTCGAATGGCTGCGGACCGCACTGGAAAGCCGCGGCGGCCGGCGCGTCGCGCTCTTCGCCCACAAGCCGCTCTTCATCGACGAGCCCGGCGAGGGCGACACGGGTTACTGGAGCGTCAGGCCGGCGCAGCGGCAGCGTCTTTATGAGCTGATCGGCGCCCACGATGTTGCGCTGTTCGCCAGTGGTCACCTGCACCGGGCATGGCAGGGCGAATATGAAAACACGTCGCTTGTATGGGGTCCGTCGGCGGCCTTCGTCGTCGGCGACATGGAGCGCGATATGCCGGGCGAGCGGCTGCTTGGCGCCGTTGTCCATCAATTCGCCGACACGATCGCCAGCGAGATCGTCACCATCCCCGGCATGACGGTCCATGTCCTGGATGACGTGGTCGAGGAGGTCTATCCGCACGAGGCGCACAAGGTTCGCAAGAAGGTCGCGTCATGAGCGCGCTTTCGCTTCGCGGCGTGAAAAAGTCGTTTGGCGGCAATGCCATTCTGAACGGCATCAGCCTTGATGTGGAGCCCGGCGAGTTCATCGCTCTTGTCGGTCCTTCCGGGTGTGGCAAGAGCACCTTGCTGCGCATCCTGGCAGGGCTCGACCATGCAGACAGCGGCGAGATCTTCGTCGGCGACAGGGACATGTCGCCGGTTGCCGCGGCCGATCGCAACATCGCCATGGTGTTCCAGTCCTACGCCCTCTATCCGCATCTGACGGCCGGCCAGAACATCGCCGTTCCGCTTGCCATGAAGCGGCTGAGCCGGTCGCAGCGCCTGCCGCTCGTCGGCCCGCTGCTGCCCGGCCAGAAAGATATCCGCACCGGCATCGCGCGCGATGTGCGCGAGATGGCGGGTCTGCTCAAGATCGACCATCTGCTCGACCGCAAGCCGGGGCAGATGTCGGGTGGCCAGCGACAGCGCGTGGCGCTGGCGCGCGCCATGGTGCGCCAGCCCTCGATCTTCCTGATGGACGAGCCGCTCTCCAATCTCGACGCCAATCTGCGCGTCCATGCCCGCGGCGAGATCGTCGAACTGCACCGCCGCGCCGGCGTGCCGACGCTCTATGTGACGCACGACCAGGCCGAGGCGCTTTCGATGGCCGACCGCGTGGCGGTGATGATCGGCGGCAATCTGCTGCAACTTGCTGCGCCCGACGTGATCTACAACGATCCCGCCCATATCGAGGTCGCGCGCTTCGTCGGCCAACCGAGGATCAACATCATCCAGGCACAGGCCGAAAGCGGCCGTGTCGGCTTCGAGGGCATCCGGCTGGCCCTGCTGGAGAAGGTTGCGACCGGTCCGGTCAGCCTCGGCATCCGGCCCGAATTCGTAGGACTTTCCCCCAGCGGCCGGAGCGGCCTTGCCGGACGGATCGAGCGCCTCGAATTCCTCGGCTCGGAAGTTATTGCCCATTGCCGCCTCGACGCCTCCGGCGACATCATCATCGCCAAGCTGGCGCCGCACGAGGCGAGAGACCTGATTGCCGGAATGCCGGTGGGCATCCTTCTGTCGCCCGAACAGGCGATGGTCTTCGGGCCGGAGGGACGGCGGTTGCGCACTGCGGATGTGGCGGGCGCGCGGCAGGAGCCGGCTTATGTCTAGCGTTGCGCTGGCGGGCAACGTCCCGAGCGCGGCGGCGCTGCGCGCGCGCAGCGAGGACCGGACCGCCTGGCTGCTGGCGGCGCCGGCCATCGTGCTGTTGCTGCTGTTCGTGCTGTTGCCGGTGGCCGCCGTCATCTTTCTCGGCTTCACCGATTTCGAGCTCGGCTACGGCAAGTTCCGCTTCGTCGGCTTCGAGAATTACGCGCATCTCCTGAACGACCGTACCTTTCGCCGGTCGCTGTGGAACACCTCGGTCTATACAGCCATCGTCGCGCCGGTCTCGATCGTGCTTGGCCTGGGCGTTGCCCTGCTGATCGAAGGCGAGGGCCGGGCGCGCGGTTTTTTCCGCACCGTCTATTTCCTGCCCGTCGCCTCGCTGATCGTCGCGATGGCGACCGTCTGGCAGTACATCTTCCACCCGACGATCGGGCCGCTCAACGCGTTGCTTTCGCTTGCCGGTATTCCCGGCCCGAACTGGCTCGGCGCGTCGAACACCGTGCTTTACAGCCTGTCGATCATCGGCATCTGGCAATCGGTCGGCTTCAACATGGTGCTGTTCCTGGCGGGCCTGACGGCGATCCCGCGTGAACTCTATGCCGCCGCCCATGTCGACGGCGCGAAATCGGCGCTCGACCGGTTTTTCCTGGTCACCTGGCCGATGCTTGGGCCGACGACGCTGTTCGTCGTCACCATCAGCATCACCAATGCGGTGAAGGTTTTCGAAACGGTGAAGATGCTGACCGATGGCGGCCCCAACAAGGCGTCGGAAGTGCTGCTCTTCACCATCTACCAGGAAGGGTTCGTCTATCTGCGGGTCGGCTACGCCTCGGCAATGACCGTCGTCTTCCTGGCGATCCTGGTCGTGCTGATGCTTGTGCAATACCGCGTGCTCGACCGGCGGGTGCACTACACATGACGAGCATTCCGGCCGGCCGCATCATCCGCTTCGCGCTGCTTTCGCTCGGCGCGCTGATGATCCTTGCGCCCTACATCTTCATGATCTCGACGGCGGGCAAGACGCAGAGCGATATCTTCACCTCGTCGTTGTCGCTCATCCCTCAGCATTTCTACTTTGCCGAGAATTTCGCCAAGGCGTTGGCCAAGGTGCCGATGGCAACGCTGCTGTGGAACGGCGTCGTCGTGTGCGGCCTGATCTTCTTCTTCCAGGTCGTGGTGGCGATCCCTTGCGCCTACGCGATGGCCAAGCTGAAGTTCCGGGCCGCGCGGCTGATGATGGTGCTGGTCATGCTCGGCCTTCTGGTGCCGATCCACGCGACGGCGCTGCCGCTCTATGTCGCCTTCGACAGGATGTCGCTCTTGAACAGCTACACCTCTCTGGTCGCGCCCTTCACCATATCGGTGTTCGCGATCTTCATGTTCCTGCAGTTCTTCCGTGCCATGCCCGACGACCTGCTCCACGCGGCGCGACTCGACGGCATGTCCGAACTCGGCATCGTCGCGCGCGTCATCGTGCCCAATGCGTGGCCGGCGGTCACAGCCTTCGCGATCTTTTCCGTCGTTGCGCACTGGAACGACCTCTACTGGCCGCTGATCGTCGTCAGCAAGCAGGCCTACGCCACGCCACCGCTCGGCCTGATGTATTTCCGCGCGGCCGAGGCCGGCGACGACTACGGCGCGCTGATGGCCGCCACGCTGATCATCACCCTTCCTCTCGTCGCCGCCTTCCTGCTCGCGCAGAAGCGTTTCGTCGAGGGCATCACCATGACCGGTCTCAAAGGTTGAATCTGCGAATAATTGACTGGGCCAACAAGGAGCACGAGCAATGAAGCATTTTTCCAGGATTTTCGCCGCGGCGGCGGTGTCGCTGGCGGCGGCCCTTCCGGCCTATGCCGAGACGACGCTGACGGTTCACTACCCGATGCCCGGCTTTTTCAAGAACGTGATGGACACGATCTCGAAGAAGTTCATGGAGGAAAACCCTGATATCAAGATCCAGTTCGCCAGCCCGTCGGCGACCTATGAGGAAGGCATCCAGACCATTCTTCGCCAGGCCGGCACCGACGAGATGCCCGACATCACCTTCATCGGCCTCAACCGCCTGCGTATGCTGAACGAGCGCGACGTCGCCGTCGATCTTGGCCCGCTGGTCAAGAAGGAAGGCAATATGGCGGAGCTCGGCTTCTCCGACACGATCCTGAAGCTCGCGCAGGTCAACGGCAAGCAGGTTGGTCTCGCCTTCGCCACCTCCAACCCGATCATGTATTACAATGCCGACCTGGTGAAGGCGGCCGGCGGCGATCCGGACAATCCGCCCAGGACCTGGGACGAGGTGATCGCGCTCGGCGGCAAGATCAAGGCGCTCGGCAATGGCGTCGACGGTATCGACTTCCGCTGGCAGGGCGATGACTGGATGTTCTCGGCGCTGCTGTTCGGCGCCGGCGGCAAGATGCTGAACGAGGACGAAAGCAAGGTCGCCTTCAACGGGCCGGAAGGCGAGAAGGCGGTGGAGATCCTGGAGCGGATGGTGAAGGAGGGCGGCATGCCGGTCTTCACCAAGCCTGCGGGCGAGCAGGCTTTCGCGGCCGGCAAGGTCGGCTTCGAATTCCAGACCACCGGCGCGCTGGTCAACACGATCAAGAATGTCGGCGACAAGTTCACGCTGCGCACCGCCAAGATCCCGCTGATCGATCCGGTCAACGGTCGTCTGCCGACCGGCGGCAACGCCGTGGTCATCCTGACCAAGGATACGGCCAAGCAGGAGGCCGCCTGGAAGTTCGCGAAATTCGCCGCCGGCCCCTATGGCGCTTCTGTCGTCGTGCCGGGCACGGGCTATGTCCCCAACAATGAGCTGGCGGCGAAATCGTCAGATTATCTCGGCGATTTCTACAAGAAGAACCCGCTGTTCCAGGCCGGGCTCAGCCAGATGCCGCTGATGGTTCCGTGGTATGCCTTCCCGGGCACCAACGGTGTGAAGGTGACGCAGACGATCGTCGACAATCTGTCGCGCATCGTCGACCAGTCGGCCTCGCCCAAGGAAGCGCTCACTGACGCGGCCAGCGACGTCGAAGGCATGCTGCCGACGCAGTGAGGGCTTGTGGCGGGGACTTACCTTCTCCCCTTGTGGGGGCAGAAGGACGGGGCGAGACCCGTGGCTCGCCCCAGGGCGGTGGCCTCGCGAAGCGAGGTCGGATGAGGGGTGCTCCAGCTGGACGCCAACGCCTCACTCCGCTGGAACACCCCTCATCCGTCTCGGCGCTGCGCGCCGATCCACCTTCTCCCACAAGGGGAGAAGGAAGAGAGCGCTACACCGGCCGATACACTCGCTCCGCCGTGTTCCAGAAGATATCAGCTTCCGCCGCCGCGCCGTGCTTCGCCACAGCTTCGCGGTGCGCCTTGATCAGCTCGGCGTGGCTGGTCCAGAGCTTCTCGATCGGGAAGTTCGAACCGAACATCAGATGATCGGACCCCAGGATATCAATCGCGTTGTCGACGATATAGGCGATCAGCGCCGGGTCGTTGCGGTGGACGAAGGTGCCGAGGCCGGAGAGCTTGGCATAGAGATTGGGTGCCGCTGAGAGCGTGCGCAGCCCCGCCTTCCAGGCCTCGGTGGTCTCCTGATCCGTGCCCGTCAGCATGCCGGCATGGGTGAGGATGAAGTTGGTCTCGGGATTCTCCCCGACCAGCGTCAGCCCGTCCTTCATCTGGGCTGGGAAAAGCTGCAGGTCGAAGGACAGGCCATAGTCCTTCAACCTCGCGACGTTGCCGCGCACTTTTGGGTCGATCACCTGATCGGCCGAAGCGGCGAAGCGGAAGGCTGGCGTTTCGTGCCAGTGCAGCTGCATGCGCACGCCGCGCAGCAGTTTGTATTTCATCAGCCGGTCGATCTGGGGCCTGACATCATCCACCGTCATGTCGGCATAGCCGACGATGGCGTGCGGCCAGCCGGTTTCATCCGCTGTCTTCTGCAGGAAGGCGACCTCTTTCTCGAAATCCTCCTTCGCCCAGTTGGTCTGGACATAGACGGCCTTCTCGACGCCTGATCCCTTCTGGTCGTCGAGGAATTCGCCGATCGGATAATCGCGGCGGATCGGCTCGTAGGGGCCGAAGATGCGCGGCACCATCGGTCCGACCAGCCATGGCTGGTCCTTCTGGCGCCAGATGTGGAAATGCGCGTCGATGGCTTTCTGCATCACGATACCCTTTTCCAGATGGTCTCGGCCGCCGGGGCGGGGCGGGCGAGCGAGAGGATGAAATCGGTGAGGCTGGTCAACGACGAGCCATCGATGAGATCGTCGAGATCAGGCAGGATGGCGCGCAGTGCCGCCGTTGCCGGGCGGAAGCGCGGGTCGCCGGCCAAGGGTGTTGCTAGCGACAGCCGGAAGGCGCGGGCGCTCAGCCTGCGTATGGCCGTCTCCATCTCGGCATGGTCGCCGCGCTCGAGAGCGTCAGACAGGATCACGACCGCCGCACCGCGGGCGAAGGACGAAAAGCGGGGCACAGAGAGAAAGGCGAGCAGTGTCGGTCCCATGCGGGTGCCGCCGTCCCAGTCGTCGACCTGGGCCGCCGCGCGCGCCAGCGCCTGGTCGCGGTCGCGGACGCGCAGTGCGGTAGTGATGCGGGTCAGCCTTGTGCCGAAGGTGAAGATCTCGGCGCGGTCGGCGCCTTGCACGATGGCGTGCGCGAGCTTGAGATAGTCCGCCGTGTGCAGCTTCATCGAGCCGGAGACGTCGATCAGGAGCAGCAGCTTGCGTGGCACGGTCTGGCGGCGACGCAGCAGCGGTGAGGGCACGTCGCCATCGGCGCTGACGATTTCGCGCATCGAGCGGCGCAGATCGAGCTTGCCGCGCGAAGGCGTGCGCACGGTGCGGAAGGAGCGGCGGGCGGGCAGGGCGGACCAGAGCTTGCGTTGAAAGGCGGTCAGCCTGTCCTCGTCGCGCTGGAAGTCGCGGCTGCTCAATTGCTCCAGGGCGGAGGACAGCTCGCCGCCTTCCTGGCTGTGCTCGGCTTCGATCCGCTCGTCATCAGCGCCGCCATCATCCTTGATCCGGGTTTCCTCGTCCGCGTCGCCTTCGACCACGGCCGAAGTGTTGCCGTAGAAATGGCTCTGAAAATGCGCTTCGAATTCGTCGCGGCGATCGGGCGGCGGCGCCAGCGTGGCAAGGGCCGCCTCGCGGATATCGGCCATCGAGCGCGGTCCCAGCAATGTCACCGCCTGCATGAAGCCGGAGACTTGCTCGGGGGCGATGGCGAAGCCGTAGCGGCGCAGCAGCCGGCCGAAGCCGAGCAAGGGCGTGGCGGCGTGGGGCAACACGCTCACGCAAGCGCCTCCTCGACAATGCGGCCAAGCTCCGGCGCGATATAGGACAGGTCTTCCTCGTCCTTGATCAATACGCCGATGGCGCGGCGGAAGGCTTCGGGCCATGGGCTGCCGCCTTTTTCAAGGATGGTGGCGGCATTGGCCCATTCGACGGCCTCGGCGATGCCGGGCGGCTTGGCCAGCGGGCGGGCACGGATGGTCTGCACGGCTGCCGCCACGGCTCGCGCGGTGCCTTCAGCGACATCGCCGGCACGCAGCATGATGATGGCGGCTTCGCGCTCGGCATCGGGATAACCGATCCAGTGGTAGACGCAGCGCCGCCGCAGGGCTTCGGCAAGTTCGCGGGTGCGGTTGGAGGTCAGGATGACGATCGGCTGCGCGGCGGCGCGGATGGTGCCGCGCTCGGGAATGCTGATCTGGAAATCGGAAAGGAATTCGAGCAGCAGCGCCTCGAATTCATGATCCGAACGGTCGATCTCATCGACCAGCAGCACGCGCTGCTCCGGCGCCCGCAACACCTGCAGCAGCGGCCGGGCGATCAGGAAGCGGTCGTCGTAAATGTCGATTTCGTGTTCGCCGGCATGCCGGATGGCGAGCAACTGGCGCTGGTAGTTCCATTCGTAGAGTGCGTGCGCAGCGTCGATGCCTTCATAGCATTGCAGGCGCACCAGATCGCGGCCGAGCAGCTCGGCGACAGCCTTCGCGGCCTCGGTCTTGCCGACGCCCGGCGCGCCTTCGAGCAGCAGCGGCTTGCCTAATCGGATCGCCAGGAAGATGGCGGTGGCCAGGCTGTCGTCGGCCAGATAGCGCGAGGCGGCGAGATGAGACACCACCGCCTCCGGCGTGGTCGCGACAGTCTCGGCTTTCACCTCGGGCATGTCAGTTCGCCGCTTGCGCCTTGAGCGCGCGCAGGATGCGCTCCGGTGTGATCGGCAGCGTGTCGATGCGCACGCCGACGGCGTCGAAGACGGCATTGGCAACCGCCGGTATCTGCGGATTGGCGCACATTTCGCCCGGCCCCTTGGCGCCGTAGGGCCCATCCGCCGACGGCCGCTCCAGAACGATGATCTCGGTCCTGGCGAGGTCGCCGGGACCCGGCATCAGATACTGGTTGAAGTCGGTGCCGCCATGATCGCGGTTGGGGTAGTAGGGCTCTGTCGTCTCGTAGAGCGCGTGGCTGATGCCCATCCAGGAGCCGCCAACCAGCTGCTGCTCGACCATTTTCGGGTTCAGCGCACGGCCGATCTCGAAGACGTTCTTGACCGTCAGCACGGTGACCTCGCCGGTCTCGTCGTCGACTTCGACCTCGGCCACCGTGCAGGCGTGCGCGTAGCAGGTCGAGGGCTTCATCGCGCCGGTTTCCTTCTCGGGATAGGAACGCGGGATCAGGAACATGCCGCGGCCCGAGATCGAGCGGCCGCGCTTGAAATGCGCCGACAGCGCGACGTCGAAGATCGAGATCGATTTCTGCGGCGCGCCCTTGACCAGTATGTTGCCCTGGCCGTCGGTCTCGAGGTCGGAGGCGTTGACCTCCAGTTCTTCCGCCGCCACTTCCAGCATAACCTGGCGAGCCTCTTTCGCCGCCTGGATGACGGCGTTGCCGGCGCGGTGCGTGCCGCGCGAGGCGAAGGTGCCCATGCAGTGCGGGCCGGTATCGGTGTCGGCGGTGTCGACGACGACGCGGTCGGTCGGCACGCCGATGGTTTCGGCACAGATCTGGGCCATGATCTGCTTCATGCCCTGACCGAGATCGACCGACGACAGCGTCACCATGAAATTGCCGGTCGGCGTCGAGTGGACCAGCGCCTGGGTCGGATCGCCGCCGAGATTCATGCCGGTGGGATAGTTGATCGCGGCGACGCCGCGTCCGCGCCTGATCGCCATCTCAAGCTCCCTTCACGTAGGACGACATCGCCATGTATTTCTCCGCCACCGGCCAGTTGGCGGCGCGCGAGGCTTCCTGCATGCACTCGATGAGTGCTGCCCCTTCCGTCGGCTGGCGATGCGCCTTCATGTCGCCGTCGCGATAGGCGTTGATGAAGCGGAATTCGAGCGGGTCCATGCCGATCAGCCGTGCCAGCTTGTCCATCTGCACCTCGAGCGCGAAGTCGCCGATGGTGACGCCGAAGCCGCGCATGGCCGACGACGGCGTGCGGTTGGTGTAGACGCAGTAGGTGTCGATCCAGACATTGGGAATGGTGTAAGGGCCGGGATAATGGCCCGCACCCTTCTGCGCGCCATAGGGCGAGTGACGCGAATAGGCGCCGGCATCGGTGTAGCCGGTGACCTTGCGCGCAACGATGCGGCCGTCCTTCATCACGCCGTCCTTGATGACCACCTTTTCGGCCGCGCGGGGTGACGAAATCTGCATCTCCTCCTCGCGGCTGTAGATGAAACAGACCGGTCGTCCGGTGAGCTTGGCGCCGAGGATGGCGATCGGCTCGACGATGACGTCGACCTTGCCGCCAAAGCCGCCGCCGACCGTGCCACCGACGAAATGCAGCTTCGAGCCCGGCATCTGCAGGATGATCGACGTGTTATCGAGGGTGAAGAACATTGCCTGCGTGTTGGTGTAGCAGGTGAAGCGGTCATTACCCTCGGGCATCACCACGCAGCCGGTGGTCTCGGTCGGCGCATGCTCGATGGGCGACGACTGATAGCTTTGTTCGAGGATGTGGTCGGCCTCGGCGAAGCCCGCCTCCACATCGCCGAAGCGTACCTTGCGGCACTCGCCGCTGTCATAGAGATAGTAGTTCTGGCCGTGATATTCGTTGACCAAGGGTGCGCCGGGCTTCAGCGCTTCCTCCATGTCGAAGACGGCCGGCAGCACTTCATAGTCGACTTTGACCTTGGCGGCGGCTTCCTGCGCGGCGCGCTCCGTCTCGGCCAGCACCGCCACCACGGCCTCGCCCTTCCAGCGCACCTTGCCGTCGGCCAGCACCGTCTCGTCCTCAGGACCGACCTGGATCAGGATCAGGATGGTGTAGACATTGTGCGGCACGTCCTTGGCGGTCAGCACCTTGACCACACCTGGATGTTTCTCCGCCTCCGACGTGTCGATCGAGCGGATGCGGGCGTGGTGGTGCGGACTGCGCACCATCTTCAGGTGCAGTATGCCGGGAAAGTTGCGGTCGGCGAAAAAGGCTGTCTTGCCGGTGACATGGCCGGGCGAATCCGAACGGGCCCTCGGCTGGCCGATCTCGTGCAGATCGTCCTTGCGGATATCGGCGAAGTAGTTCTTGCGCAGTTCCATTCTCTTGGTCCCTCAGGCGGCATTCTGCGAATTGGAACGCGCAGCCGTCAGCACCGCCTGGATGATGGGCTCGTAGCCGGTGCAGCGGCAGATGTTGCCCGACAGCGCTTCGACCACGTCGTCGCGGGTGGGGTTGGGCGTGTGGTCGAGCAGCACCTTGGCCGCCATAATCATGCCCGGTGTGCAGAAGCCGCATTGCGTGGCGAACGTGTCGAGGAAGGCGCGCTGCAGCGGATGCAGCACGCCGCCCTCGGCGAGGCCCGATGTCGTGGTGATGGCTGTTCCGTTGCAAGTTTCAGCCAAGGTCAGGCAAGACAGCCGGAGCTCGCCATCGATGATGACGGAGCAGGCGCCGCAAGTGCCTTGGTGGCAGCCGCCCTTCGGCGAAGTGTCGCCGATCTTGTCGCGCAAGGCGTTGAGCAGCGTCGTGCCGCTGTCGATGAATTCGGCTTTTTCGGAGCCGTTGAGCGTGAATTGAACCGGGACCTTCGCCATGTTTCCTCCTTGCGCGTCCGCCCGAAGGATCGGACAGACGCGCGCCCCCCAACTCGTTATTTCAACTCAGCAGCAGCCGGCCGAGATGGACCGGCAGGACCTCAGCGCGGTACCAGGCGCTGGCGATCGGATCGGTGATGGGCGTGGTGCCTTCGGCGGCGGCGGCCAGTGCGGGTGCGATGCCGTCCTGGTCGAGCGTCTTTCCCTTGAGCGCCTTTTCCGCCGCCCTGGCACGCACCGGCCGGTCGGCCATGCAGCCGAGCGCGATCCGTGCCGAAGAGACGGTGCCGTCCGCGGCCTGCTCCAGAACGATGGCGATGCTCAGCACCGAGACGCCCTTGGGTTTGATCCGCGACACTTTCAGGAAGCGGAAGCCGTCGGCCTTCGGCAGCGTGAAGCCGACCGACGTGACAATGGAGCGGCTGCCGTCCCGTCCGGCCAGGAAGGTCTCGATCGGCAACTCGCCGTCATCGGTGCCGACCGTGGCGTCGAGTGCCAGCAAGGCAACGGCGAAATCGCCGTAGGGCGCGGGCGCGAACAGATTGCCGCCGACTGTCGCCATGTTGCGCACCGCCGGGCCGCCGACGGCGCGCGCGGCCTTGGCGAGCGTGCCGAGTTCCGGATGGCGCGCGATCGCCGCCATGGTCACCGAGGCGCCGATGCGGATCTTGCCGTCGGCGACCGTGATGGCCGACAGGGTCGGGTCGGTCGACCTGACAAGGCCGGAGACCGAGACGTCGCCTTCATTGGCCGCGCGGACCACGAGTGTGCCGCCGCCGAGATAGCGGGTGCCGGCCGTCTTCAGCGCCGCATTGGCATCCTTCACGGTCGGGAATGTCTGGAGGGCAAGCGCCATGGAACACTCCTGTTCTGAAGCCCGATTCAGCCCTGGCCGGCAAAGTGGCTCTTCAGGGCGTTGAAGCCGCCCTGGAAGACATTGGCGCCCATGCCCTCGGCCAGCTTGTCCGCATCCTCCGGGGCGGCGTCGAAGCTGGCGGTCCATTCGGCATAGGTGCGGTCGCCATCGGTGACGCGCCGAAGCTGCAGCGTCGCCTTGTGGTTGGTGAGCGGCTGCGGCGTTTCGAGGATGGAATAGCTGACGAGGAAATTGTCGTCGGAGAAGTCGAGCAGTTTCTCACGGATGCGCGCGCCGCTGGCGAGCTGGAAGTTGCGCACGCAGCCGATCGTGGCGGCGTCCTTGCCATCCTCGATGTGGCTTTCGACCATGCGTGGATGCCAGCCCGGCAGGCCGTTGAAGTCGCGTATGCGCGCCCAGACTTTTTCGACCGGCGCGTCGATGACGCTGGAGATGGTGACCTTGGCCATAAGATGTTCCCTTGCGAATGATCGTTGCGGCAAGGGTAGGGGGCCGGCGCGGGTGACGCTTATCAATGCGTCTTGAGCCCGTATCAAGGAGTCTGAAAAAACAGGCGGCTGGAGCTCAGGGCGTTGCCCGCGCTGCCTCGCGGTAGAGTGTCGGCGGCACGCCGACATGGTCGCGGAAGAAGCGCGAAAAATTGCCCTGCGTGGTGAAGCCGAGATTGCAGGCGACCGAGATCAGCGGCTCCTGCGACCATTGCAGCTGGCGCACCGCCTCTTCCATGCGCAGCGTGTTCCAGTAGACGTTGGGCGTCAGGTTGGTCTGTTCCTTGAACAAGGCAAAGAAATGCGGCCGCGACAGCCCGACGCTGCGCGCCACGTCATCGAACGAGATGCGCTCGCAGACATTGGCCTTCATCAGCTGGATCGCCTTGCGGACGCGGAAATCCTGCATCGTGCTGATGCGGATGCGCGTGTCCTGCGGCGCCGAGGCGTCGGCGGCATCGAGCACGCTATCGATGAAGCGCTCGATCTCGTAGTTGGCGACGTCGTCGACGCTTTCATTGTCGGTCAGATGGTCGAGCAGGCTGGCGGCGGCCTGGTGCAGCCAGGGCTCCAGCGTGATCGCCGCCTGGGCAAACAATGGCGCGGAGGAGGGCAGGTCGCGGCGCCGGCGCGCCCAGTCGGGATCGATGTAGAAGGCCAGGAAAAGGCCCGGCCTGCCATCATGCGACAGGACGTGGCTGTGCGGCTGCAGCGAATTGATGCCGGCGGCGGTGTGTGGTCCCAGCCGGACTGTCTCGCGGCCGATCGTCATTTCGCCGGCCGTGCCTTCCAGCCAGATGATCAGGTGTGCCTCGACATGGGCATGGGTGACGAAGTCGCTTGCGACATTCAGGATAGAAACATGTCCGAACCGGCCCCAGTAGAGCCTGATCGCTTCCGTCATGGGTATATCCTCCCGCAGGCGACTGGCCTCCCTTCGCCTGCATCGGGATTGTGCGGCCGGTTTCCGGTTTCCGTCAAGGCATCGGCTCGGGGCCGACACTGATGGCGGGTCGCCTCAGCCGATTTTCAGACTGAGCGATACGGTTTTCCCTTCTCCCCTTGTGGGAGAAGGTGGCCTCACGAAGTGAGGTCGGATGAGGGGTGTTCCAGGGAACACCAACGTCTCACTCCGCTGGAACACCCCTCAACCGTCTCGGCGCTGCGCGCCGATCCACCTTCTCCCACAAGGGGAGAAGGAAAAAACAGGCGCTAATCGCTGCGCCTGAAGTTGCGGATGCGGTCGAACAGCACCGCCAGCAGGATGGCGCCGCCGATGAAGGTGCCTTGCCAGAAGGCATTGATGCCAAGCAGGCCAAGGCTGTTGCGGATCACCTCGATGAGGGCCGCGCCGACGATGGCGCCAAAAGCGGTGCCGACTCCGCCGGCAAGGTTGGCGCCGCCGATCACGGTGGCCGCGATGACCTGCAGCTCCATGCCGGTGCCGAGATTGGTGGTGACGGCGCCGAGCCATCCGGTCTGGATGATGCCGGCAATGCCCGCCGACAGCGCCGAGATCATGTAGACGGCGACCTTGATCTGGCGCACCGGCACGCCGGTCAGGGTTGCAGCGTGCTCGTTGCCGCCGATGGCGAAGATGTGGCGGCCGAACTTGGTCCAGCGCAGGATGAAGCCGGTGATCAGCGCCAGCAGGATCATGTAGAGCACGGGATTTGCGATGCCGAACAGCCAGGCGCCGCCGCCCAACGCCAGCAGCTTGTTATGGTCCGGCCCGAACTGGAAGACGACGGTGTTGTTGGAGGCGACCATGGCCAGGCTGCGGGCAATCGACAGCATGCCGAGCGTCACCACGAAAGGCGGGAAACCGAGATAGGCGATCATGACCCCGTTGAAGGCGCCGATCGCAAGCGCGGTGGCGATCGAGGCCAGGATGCCGATTTCGATCGAATAGCCGGCATGCATGGTGACGGCCAGCACCATCGACGACAGGCACAGCACCGAGCCGACCGACAGGTCGATGCCGCCAGTGATGATGACGAAGGTCATGCCGAGCGCGACGATGGCGACGAAGGTGACGTTGCGGGTGATGTTGTAGAGGTTCTTCGATGTGGCGAAGGCGTCGGTGGCAAACGACAGGAAAATGCAGGCGAGGATGACGGCGATCACCACCCAGAACGTCTGGCTGGAGAACATCCGCGACAGAAAAGTGTGCTGCTTCTGCGCGATCGTCTGGTCAAGGGTGACTGCCATTATCGACCTTTCCTGCCGGCGGCGATGCGCGCCAACGTGGTGAAATACGGGTTTTGCGCCGTCATGCCGCCTGCTCGATGGCGCCGGTGATCAGCCCGGTGACTTCCTCGGGCGAACTCGACGCGATCGTCTTGTCGGCGACCTTCCTGCCGCGCCGCATGACGATGACGCGATCGGCGACGTCGAAGACGTCGGGCATGCGGTGGCTGATCAGCACCACCGCGATGCCCTGGTTGCGCAGATTGCGGATCAGGTTGAGCACTTCGGCGACCTGCCTGACCGAGATCGCCGCCGTCGGTTCGTCCATCAGCACGATCTTGGCCTGCGACAGCATGGTGCGGGCGATGGCCACCGCTTGGCGCTGGCCACCCGACATCTGCTTGACCAGGTCGCGCGGCCGGGTTTCGGATTTGAGCTCGGCGAAGATCTGGCCGGCGCGCTTGTACATGGCCGCATAGTCGAGAATGCGGAACGGACCGACGCCGCGCCGCAACTCGCGCCCGAGATAGACGTTCGCCGCCGCGGTCAGATTGTTGCAGAGCGCCAGGTCCTGGTGGACGATCTCGATGCCGTGCTGGCGCGCCTCGACCGGCTTGTGCAGGATCAGTTCCTTGTCATCCATCCGCATCGCGCCGTGGCTCGGCCGGAAATTGCCGGCGATCATCTTGACCAGCGTCGACTTGCCGGCGCCGTTGTCGCCCATCAGGCCGACGACCTGGCCGGGCTCGATCGACAGCGACACGTCGTTGACCGCCTGGATGGCGCCGAAATGCTTCGAGATGTTGGTGAGTTCGAGAACCGCCACCAGCCTTTGCCTCCCTGTGCTTGCCGCATGCCCGGGACAGGGGCGGCTTTCGCGTCGCTCTCCCAGCTCCTCCCGGAAACAGCGATATCAGGCATTTACGCAAATGCCCGTGCGGGCGTCAATTGTCCGATGAATAGGAAATAGGGCAATTGTCGGACGAATAGTGGATGGCGGTTCCGAAAAATCCGTTTTGTAGGACAAATAGCAATTGACGTTGGCGGCTTGCCGTTATTAGCTGAGGGTCGGAGGAAGATTTGCCGGCCCCGAACCATGATCGACGGTGGGGTTGGCGCGAGATCATCGACCGTGCCGGCGCTGCCGGTCCGGCCGCATCTGAAAATGCTTATCGGTCTTGCCAGGCGGCACGGGCATTCGCCCTGCCATCTCGCGTTGGGGCCGATTTGTGTGGCGGGCACGCCGTGTCCGTCTGTTTTTCAAGGGAGGACTGATATGAGGAAAACAGTTTTGCTCGCCGCCGTCGCCGCCATGGCGTTGGGCGCCGGGCCGGCCTTGGCCAAGAAGCAGCTCGTCATCGTGGTGAAAGGTCTCGACAATCCGTTCTTCGAGGCCATCCACCAGGGCTGCGAGAAATGGAACAAGGAAAACGCCAGCTCGGAATATGAATGCTTCTACACTGGTCCGGCGTCGACTTCCGACGAGGCCGGCGAGGCCCAGATCCTTCAGGACATACTGAGCAAGCCTGACACGGCGGCGGTGGCGATCTCGCCGTCCAACGCGCCGCTGATCGCGCAGACGCTCAAGACCGCCAATCCGACGATCCCGATCATGACCGTCGACGCCGACCTCGCCAAGGAGGACGCAGCCCTTCGCAAGACCTATCTCGGCACCGACAACTACCTGATGGGCAAGAAGATCGGCGAATACATCAAGAAGGCCAAGCCGAATGGCGGCACGATCTGCACCATCGAGGGCAACCCGGCAGCCGACAACATCCTGCGCCGCGCGCAAGGCATGCGCGACGCCCTGACGGGCAAGGAAGGGCTTGCGGCACTCGCCGGCGAAGGCGGCTGGACCGAAGTCGCCGGCTGCCCGGTGTTCACCAATGACGACGGTGCCAAGGGCGTGCAGGCAATGACCGATATCCTTGCCGCCAACCCCAAGCTCGATGCTTTCGGCATCATGGGCGGCTGGCCGCTGTTCGGCGCGCCGCAGCCTTATCGCGACCTGGTTGGGCCGTTGAAGGACCGGCTGGCCAAGAACGACTTCGTCATCGGCGCCGCCGACACGATCGGCGACGAGGTGGCGATCGCCAGGGATGGCCTTGTCACCGCGCTGGTCGGCCAGCGGCCCTTTGAAATGGGCTACAAGGCGCCGTCGGTGATGATCGACCTGATCACGGGCAAGAAGGTCGACGATCCGGTCTTCACCGGCCTCGACGAATGCACCAAGGATACGGTCGACACCTGTATCCAGAAGTAGCTTTTAGATCCGGGGCGCTCGGCAAACGGGCGCCCCGTCAATTCCTGAGCGAGACGCAGTGGCGAGGGGCAACAGGCTCCGGCCTTGTCGCGTCCATGGTTTGGATTTTCGGCAACGGGATCGGCGCGCGCCACGCAGGTACGGATCCATCCGGACGACAGGCAGCCGACCTATTGGAACGTGGATGCCGCACGAGAAGGCAGAAAGAAAAGCCAGCCGGGCCAAGGCGCAAGCCAGCCGCGATCCGGCGGTCATGCGCAGGGCCGACGCGGCGCACTTTCCCGGATCCAGTGTTCATGCCTCGCTCGCCAGCGAGATCGGTCTGCGGATCGTGCGCGGCGATTATCCGCCCGGCAGCATCCTGCCCAACGAGGCCAAATGGGCCGAAACCTTCAATGTCAGCCGTTCGGCGGTGCGCGAGGCGATCAAGATGCTGATGGCCAAGAGCCTTTTGGCATCACGCCCCAAGATCGGCAGTTGGGTCGAGCCGAAGGAGCGCTGGAACCTGCTCGACCGCGACGTGCTTGCCTGGTACGCGACCGCACCCGACCGCGAGGCGTTCCTGCGCACCGTGCAGGAATTCCGCCATATCATCGAACCGGAAGCGTCGGCCTTTGCCGCCATGCGGCGCAGCGACGAGCAGATGGCCGAGATCAGCCTTGCCTGCCGCGAGATGGGCGAGGCGGCGAACCTGCCGGAACGCATCCGCGCCGACACACGCTTTCACCTCGCCATCCTGCGGGCCTCGGGCAATGACCTTCTGGTGCCGCTCGGCGTGCTGATCGAGTCCGCGCTCGACCATCTCTTCGTCTTCACCACGCGGCAGGTCGGCGACCAGCGGCGAGCGCAGAAACTGCATGAGGCGATCGAGAAGAACATCCGCCTGCAACGGCCGGCGGCGGCTCGCAATGCCGTGCACAAGCTGCTCGCCGACACCGATGAGGGCATTGGGAGCAGGCGGCGGTGAGCCGCCCGCCCGTTTGAGCCTCAGATCGTCTGCTTCTTGCCATCCTTCATCGGCATCAGGTCGACGCCGTTGACCTTGGCGATATGGGTCGCCAGCATCGGCACGAACTGCTCGGCCGGACCGGTGGCATGGGCGCCGGCGAAGGAATTCTTGGTGGCGTTGCCGAGCGGGTTGGCGATGCCGGCCGCACCCGCCATGGACTCCAGATAGGTCAGGTCCTTGAAGGCGTTGGAGATGGTGAATTTGTGGGCGTCGCGGTCGCCTTCCAGCGTCCAGCGCATGAAGGTCTGGTAGAAGCCGCAATCCATGCGGCCGTTGCGGATGACGCTGTCGAAACGCGGCGGCGAGATGCCGACCTTTTCAGCCAGGGCCAATGCTTCGGAATAGATGGCGGCATAGCCCAGCGAAATGAAATTGTTGAGCAGCTTCATGCGGTGGCCGTCGCCGGTGTCGCCGATGTGGACGATGCGGCCGGCCCAGGTTTCGATCACCGGTTTCACCCTGGCAAAGACGGCGTCCGGCGCGCCGACCATGGCATCGAGCGTGCCTTCCCAGGCCTCCTTCGGCGTGCGGCTGAGCGGCGCGTCGACATAGTCGATGCCAAGCGCGTTGAGTTCGGCCGCGAGCGCGACGGTCGAGACCGGGTCCGAGGTCGAGCAGTCGACGACGACCGAACCTTTCTTCAAGCCTTCCTTGAGGCCACCGGGGCCGCGGATGATGGCTTCCACCTCGCGTGACCCGGTGACGCAGATGAAGACAATGTCAGACGCCACTGCCACCTCGCGCGAGGTCGATGCTTCCCTGGCGCCTCGGCCAAGAAGGTCCTCCGCCGGCTTGCGGTTCTTGCGGCCGAGGAATGTCAGGGGATAGCCCTTGTCGACGATGTTCTTGGCGATGCCGTGCCCCATCAGGCCAAGGCCGATGAAGCCGATCGTCTCGCGCGCGGCGGAGGTGTTCATGTCGTCTGTCCTATCCCGGATTATCGATAATTGCGCCGCCGTTTTAGCCATATGTGGTTGCGGAATGCAATATTGTCTGACAATAGACGGGAATTCCAGAGCCTGTCATGGAGACGAGAATGACGAAGCGGATCATGTTCACCGGCGGCAGCGGCAAGGCTGGGCGCCATGTGGTGCAGTATCTTGTCGAGCAGGGCTGCCAGGTGCTCAACATCGACACCAAGCCGCTCGACAATCCCAAGGTGCGCACGCTGATCACCGACATCACCGACAGCGGGCAGGTGTTCAACGCGCTGTCGAGCTATATGGGCCTGCACGAATTCGACCCGTCGCTGCGCCCGCAGCCGGTGGATGCGGTGGTGCATTTCGCCGCCATCCCGCGCATCATGATCACGCCCGATAACGAGGTGTTCCGCATCAATGCGATGGGCACGTACAATGTCATCGAGGCGGCGGTGAAGCTGGGCATCCGCAAGGTCATCATCGCCTCCAGCGAGACCACCTACGGTCTGGTGTTCGCCAACGAGCCGCGCGATCCCAAATATTTCCCGCTCGACGAGGAGTATGATGTCGATCCGATGGACAGCTACGCGCTGTCGAAGATCGTCAACGAGAAGACCGCGCGGGCCTTCGCGCAACGCAACGGCACCGACATCTATGCCTTGCGCATCGGCAATGTCATCGAGCCGCACGAATATTCGCTGTTTCCGAAATGGTTCGCCGATCCCGGTTTTCGCAAGCGCATTGCCTGGAGCTATATCGACGCGCGCGATCTCGGCCAGATCACGCTACGCGCCATCGAGAAGGACGGTCTCGGCTACCAGGTGTTCAACGCGGCCAATGACGATACCTCGTCCGACCTGCCGACGGCGGAACTTCTGAAGCGCTTCTATCCGGGGGTGCCAGTGAAGGCCGAGCTTGGTGAATACGAGACGCTGCTGTCGAACCGCAAGGCGCGCGACATGCTCGGCTTCCGCCCGGAACACAGCTGGCGCAAATACGTCAAAACCGCCTGAGCGACCGGGCAGAAGCGGCTGGGCTGTGCATAGCGGGGCGCTTTGCGGCCCAACCGTTCCGTGGTGCTTGACAGCTTCCACAAACCAGCCTTTCTGAAGCGTATGCGGGACGCGAAGCCGAACAAGGAAAAATCGCCTGACAAGGCGGCTGCCGCCGAGCGCTCGACCGGTGTTCGACGGCCCGACGCGGCGCGTATTCCCGGCGCCAGCGTGCACACGTCGCTGGCGAGCGAGATCGGGCTGCGGATCGTGCGCGGCGACTATCCGCCCGGCACCATCCTACCCAACGAAGCCAAATGGTCTGAGACCTTCAGCGTCAGCCGCTCGGCGGTGCGCGAGGCGATCAAGATGCTGATGGCCAAGAGCCTGCTTGCCTCACGCCCCAAGATCGGCAGCTGGGTGGAGCCGAAAGAACGCTGGAACCTGCTCGACCGCGATGTGCTCGCCTGGTACGCGACGTCGCCGGACCGCGAAGTGTTCCTGAAGACGGTTCAGGAGTTCCGCCACATCATCGAGCCGGAAGCGACCGCTTTCGCGGCGATGCGGCGGACCGACGAACAGATGGCCGAGATCAGCCAGGCCTGCCGCGAGATGGGGGAGGCCGCCAGCCTGCAGGAGCGCACCCGCGCCGACACGCGCTTTCACCTTGCCATCCTGCGCGCCTCCGGCAACGATCTTCTGGTGCCGCTTGGCGTGCTGATCGAATCCGCGTTCGATCACCTGTTCACCTTCACCACCCGGGAAGTCGATGATCTCAACCATGTGCAAAAGCTGCATGAGGCGATCGAGAAGAACATCCGGCTGCAACGCCCGGACGCGGCGCGCGCCGCGGTTCGCAAGCTGCTGGCCAACACCGACCACGTGATCAAGTCGCGCTAGGGCGTATTGATGTTCAGGTGATGCCGGCCTGTCCTGAATCTCAACAAACACTAGACCGGAGCTAATCTTCCTTTTCGCGGCCGAAGGCCACGCGCAGTTCGTCCTTGGCGTGCTCGAGCACTTGCCTGCGCGCTGCGGGCAGGTTCTTGCCGGCGCGGTTGATGTAGAAATTCAGCATCGACATCGCTGACTGGAAGGGTTCGGCCTTGCGGCGGTGGCTGTGCTCGGCCGACCGCTTGAGCGAGGCAGCGATCTTTTTGGCGTCGTCGAATTCGAAGACATGATCCTCAAGATCCATCGCGTCGCTGTGCTCGGTCACCTCGGCCGACCATTTCTTCCTGGCTGTGGTCATGGCTGGGAGTCCTTTGCGGGTTCGCTGATCGGAAAACTCCAGACATTGGCGTCGGTTCCCGCCTTCGTGCCCGCTCTGGAGCCACGGATTTGCTCGCCGTGGCGCTGCTGTGGGCCGAGAATGTGCCGATAGTGGCCAAAACGGCAGCCGATTTCGAGACCGCCGACAGGAAACGCCTTTGACCCGAACCGACTTGAGCCGGCCCAGTCCCGGCATCGACAGTTCCTACGCGTGGATGCGGCTGGCCATTTCAATGCTGCTGGCGACGATTGGTGCGGTCGGCATGTGGGCGGTGGTCGTGGTGCTGCCCGCCGTGCAGGCCGAGTTCGGCGTCGACCGTGCCGCTGCATCGATGCCCTACACCGCGACCATGGTTGGCTTCGCCGCCGGCAATGTGCTGGTCGGCCGCGCCATCGATCGCATGGGCTATTGGATCCCGGCGCTGTTCTCTTCCGTGGCGCTCTCCGCGGGCCTGCTGCTCGCCGCACTTTCGACCTCGATCCTGCAGTTCACCCTTGCGCAAGGGGTGCTGATCGGTGTCGGCACGTCAGTGATCTTCGGGCCGCTGATCGCCGATATCTCGCACTGGTTCAACCGTCGGCGCGGCGTCGCGGTCACGGCGGCGGCCGCCGGCAACTACCTCGCCGGCGCGCTCTGGCCCACCATCATGCCGACGCTGATCAAGGCGGAAGGCTGGCGCTTCACCTACGCGGCGATCGGTGTTTTCTGCCTGGTCACCATGGTGCCCCTGGTGCTGTTGCTGCGACGCGGTGCTCCTGACGCGGCCGCTGCCGGCTCTCCCGGGAGCCGGCCCGTGCAGCCGATTCCCATGTCGCCGGCGGCGCTGCAGACGCTGCTGGTCATCGCTGGCCTCGGCTGTTGCGTGGCGATGTCGATGCCACAGGTGCACATCGTCGCCTATTGCATGGATCTTGGCTACGGCATGGCGCACGGCGCCGACATGTTGTCGATCATGATGGCGGCGGGCGTCGTCAGCCGGCTTGCCTCCGGCTTCATCGCCGATCGCATCGGCGGCGCGAAAACCCTGCTGATCGGTTCGGTGCTGCAGTGCCTGTCGCTGCTGTTCTACATTCCGTTCGACGGGCTGGCCTCGCTCTACGTCGTGTCGCTGGTGTTCGGCCTGTCGCAAGGCGGCATCGTGCCTTGCTATGCGATCATCGTGCGCGAGTACCTGCCCGCCAAGGAGGCCGGCCAGCGTATCGGCATCGTCATGATGGCGACGATCTTCGGCATGGCGATCGGCGGCTGGATGTCGGGTTGGATCTACGACCTGACCGGTTCCTACGCCGCCGCCTTCCTCAACGGCATTGCCTGGAATCTGCTGAACATAGTGGCGATCGGGCTGTTCATGTGGAAGGCAAGGCAAAGGACTGCCATGGCGGCCTGAGCACCTCGGCTTGACAACAGGCAGGCACTGCGCGACCCCAGAGGCCGAAGGGTGCGGTAACAGGCCGGTGAAATGGCGACAGCTCAGATGATCATGTTGCGGGCGCGTTCCGGTGATCGCGCGCATGGGCCGTGGCCATGATCAAGCCGCGCTCGCGCCGGGGCGGCGGCCGCCCGACCATATCGGACGTCGCGCGCAAGGCCGGCGTCGGCGCCATCACAGTGTCGCGCGCGCTGCGCGAGCCAGAGCGTGTCAGCCTGGATTTGCGCCGTCAGATCCAGGCCGCCGTCGATGAGCTTGGCTATGTGCCGGACCCCAATGCGCGGGCGCTGGCCTCGGCGCGCGCGGAAGTGTTCGGCGTGCTGGTGCCGTCGCTCACCAACAACGTCTTCGCCGAGGTGGTGCGCGGCATCTATGACAGCCTGTCGGACAGCCCGTTCCGCATTCAGCTGGGCAACACGCATTATTCGGGACTGGAGGAGGAGCGGCTCTTGCAGGTGTTCGGCTCGCAGCGGCCGGCGGCGCTGATCGTGGCCGGCATCGACCAGACGCCAACCTCGCGAAAACTGCTGGAAAATGCCGGTTGCCCGGTGGTGCAGGTGATGGAGACCGGGCCGGATCCCGTCGATATGATGGTCGGCTTCTCGCATTTCGACGGCGGCAGGACGGCGACCGAGCACCTGATCGAGGTGGGGTATCGCCGCATCGGTTTTATCGGCGCGCGCATGGATCCGCGCTCGCAGCGGCGCCTGGCTGGTTATCGCGCTGCGATGGAGAAGGCCGGCCTGTTCGACCCGCGCCTGATCACCACCACGCCGGTGCTGTCCAGCGTATCGCTCGGCCGTGAAATGTTTCGCGATGCCCTTGCCAAGATGCCGACGCTCGACGGCGTGTTCTGCAACAATGACGATATCGCGCTCGGCGTGCTGTTCGAATGCCATCGCGCCGCGATCGATGTGCCGAAGACCATCGGCATCGTCGGCTTCAACGATCTCGATATGATGCAGGTGGCCTTTCCCTCGATCACCAGCATCCGCACCCATCGCTACGAAATCGGCAGGCGCGCGGTGGCCATGGCGCTGGCGGCGATCGCCGGCGACCGACCGGAGCAACGCATCGTTGACCTCGGATTCGAGCTCAAGCGCCGCGAGAGCACGGCCCGCTGAACACACTTTCGAGACCGACCGCAAATGGCGCTTTACACAACGTCATGGTAGCGCTACCATTTTCTCTGGACGGGCATCGCCAGCGAAGGTGCCAAGCCTGTTTATTATACATAAGCAACAGCTCATGCTTGTTTATTATGTATAATATGATAAATTTCCCCCCGATCGATGGGGACGGCAAGGGGAGGGATCGCGGAGGTCTTCGGCACCTGGCAGGCGTGACTGGACAAGGCGGAGGGGCCAGCCGGAAACGCGAAAATTCCATAAACTGAACCGACAAATCAGAACTGCAATCGGGAGGATTATCGATGATCAAGTCACTTGTCGGTGGCATTGTTGCCGCCAGCGCATTCGTCATGCTCAACTCGGCCGCCATGGCCGCCGGCCCGGAAATCGTATCCGGTCCCGCCGCCCAGGCCGACTGCTTCGCGCCGTGGGGCGCGGACACGAAATTCTTCAAATATCCTAAGAAGGAAGGCCCGTTCCGCATCGCCTTCGCCAATGGCTATATCGCCAATACCTGGCGCATCCAGATGGTGCAGACGGCCAAGGCCTATGCGGCCCAGCCCGACGTCAAGGCCAAGATCAAGGAATTCAAGGTCGTCTCGACCGGCGAGGATGTGCCGGCGCAGATCTCGGCGATCAACAATTTCATCGATTCCGGCTATGACGCCATCGTCACCGACGCCCAGAATCCGACCGCTTTCGGTCCGGTCATCAAGCGCGCCAAGGAAGCCGGCATCGTGCTGGTTGCCTTCGACAACATCCTCGACACCAAGGATGCCATCAACGTCAATGTCGACCAGAAGGGTCTTGGCGAATTGTGGGCCAAGTGGCTGGTCGAGAAGGTGCCGAATGGCGGCAAGATCCTCGAGGTGCGCGGCGTGGCCGGCACCTCTGTCGATACCGATCGCCACAATGGCATCCATGAAGTGTTCGATGCCTCCGGCAAGAAATGGGACGTCACCGAAGTCGCCGGCAAATGGGATGACGGCGTGGCGCAGAAGGTGACCGCCGACGCCATCGCCACCAACGGCCCGTTCGACGGCATTACCGGCCAGGGCGGCGATACCGGCATCGTGCAGGCGATGATCGACGCCAAGCATCCGTTCGTGCCGTTCGGCGGCGAAACCGAAAACGGCTTCCGCAAGTTCTGCGCGGCCCATTCCGCCGATGGCCTGAAATGCACCTCCGCCGGCTCCGGTCCGGCCCAGGTTGCCGTCGCCATCAAGACCGCGATCGCGGCACTCGAAGGCGAGGTGGTGCCACAGGAAGTGAAGCTGCCGCTGGCTGTCGCCACGGATCCGAACATGAAGGAAGGTACGGATTACTTCCCGAAGGAATCCGACAATTTCTTCGTCGGCAATTCCTTCCCGACCTGCGGCATCAATTTCAGTGCCCAGGAAATCATGGGGCAGACCAAGGAAAACCAGTAATCGCTGGCCAATGGCTGGCGCCGCGGCTTACCCCGCGGCGCCAGCCTGCAATCCCACAATGGCCCTGGAGGGTTGATGGACGGTGCGGCTCCTCTCTTTCGCATGGAAGGCATATCCAAGCGCTATGGCGGCGTGCGGGCGCTGGAAAAGGCCGAGCTTGCGGTCGAAGCCGGCAGCATCCACGCCATTCTCGGTGAAAACGGCGCCGGCAAATCGACGCTGATCAAGGTCATGGCCGGTGTCGTGGCGCCCGACGAGGGCCGCATGATGCTGGACGGCCGCGAAGTGACCTTCGCTTCGCCCGGTGCGGCGAACAAGGCCGGCATCGTCTGCATCTTCCAGGAACTGTCGCTGATCCCCGAGCTCAGCGTTGCCGACAACATCGTCATTTCCGATCCGCCCAAACGCTTCGGCATGATAGATCGCACGGCGCAGCGCCGCATCGCGGAGGAAGCCCTTGCCCGCGCTGGCGCGGCCGACATCCATCCACTGGCGCTGGTCAAGGACCTGCCGCTGTCGCGCCGGCAGATGGTCGAGATCGCCAAGGCGCTGGCCAGAAAGCCGCGCATCCTTATCCTCGACGAGGCAACATCGGCGCTGACGGCGGCGGATGTCTCGAAGATATTCGGCGTCTTGAAGCGGCTGCGCTCGGAAGGGCTGGCGCTGCTCTACATCTCGCACCGCATGAACGAGATCGCCGAACTCGCCGATCAGTGCACGGTGTTCCGCAATGGCCGCAACGTCGCCAGCTACGAGGCCGGCTCGAAGAGCGACAATGAGGTGGTCGAACTGATGATCGGCCGCGAATACAGCCACATCTTTCCGCCCAAGCCGGCGGCGGCAGCGGCCAGCGCCGCCCCCAGGCTCGAAGCGCGCAAGCTCTCCTGGGCCGACCGGCTGCACGACATTTCACTGACCGTCAGGGCGGGCGAGGTGGTCGGCCTCGGCGGCCTTGACGGCCAGGGCCAGCGCGAATTGCTGCTTGCCTTCTTCGGCGTGCTGCGCGGCCTTGCCGGCGAGGTATTGATCGACGGCAAGCCGGTGGCCATCAGCAGTCCCGCCGTGGCCCGACGGGACGGCGTCGGCATGGCGCTCATCCCGGAGGACCGCAAGACGGAAGGCTTGATGCTGCCGATGACGGTGCGCGAGAACCTGTCCTTCGCCACGCTCGACCGGCTGTCCAGGAGCGGCATCATCGACCGCGCCGCCGAGCAGCGGCTGATCGACGACATGGTTGGCCTGCTCGCAATCAAGACGGCGGGTCTCGACATTCCGGTCGGCGCGCTGTCGGGCGGCAACCAGCAGAAGGTGGTCATCGCCAAATGGCTGATGCGCCAGCCGCGCATCATCCTGCTCAACGATCCGACGCGCGGCATCGATGTCGGCACCAAGCAGGAGATCTACCAGCTGATGCGCAAGCTGGCGGATGCGGGTGCGGCGATCCTGTTCTATTCGACCGACTATGACGAGCTGATCGGCTGCTGCGACCGTGTGCTGGTGCTTTACGATGGCGCGGTCAAGCGCGAACTGGTCGGCGCCGAGATCACCGAGCGGGCGCTGATATCGAGCGCGCTCAACATCCATGGCGAGGAGAGCCCGGTGGGCCTGGGAGCAAGCGTGTGAAAGATTGGCGCTACTGGCTGGCCGAGCAGCGCGGAACGCTGCTGGCGCTCGGCATCTTCATCGTCATGTTCGTCATCTACACCTCGAACCACCCGGCCGGTTTCACCGCCAATGTGGTGCAGACGGCGGCCAACAAGGGCGTGCTGCTCGCCTTCGTCGCCATGGCGCAGACGCTGGTGGTGATCACCGCCGGCATCGACCTGTCCGTCGGCATGATCTTCCTGCTCACCAACTGCCTGGCTTCCTGGCTGGTGGTGGGCACGCCGGCGCAGACGGCGCTCGGCGTCATCGCCGTGCTGGTGGTCGGCCTTCTGTGCGGCGCCATCAACGGCGCCATCGTCATCTATGGACGGCTGCAGCCGATCGTCGCCACCATCGCCACCGGCGCCGTCTATTACGGCATCGGTCTGTTACTGAGGCCATTCCCGGGCGGCTCGGTCAATGAGGATCTTGCCGATGCGCTGACCGGCCGCGTGTTCGGCGTGGTGCCGGCGAGCCTCGTCGTGCTGCTGGCCATCGTGCTGGTGGTCTGGGTGCCGTTCAGCCGCTCGGTGCTTGGCCGGGCCGCCTACGCGGCGGGATCGTCGGAGACGGCGGCCTACATGTCGGGCGTGCCGATCCGGCGCGGCAAGTTCGCCGCCTACACGCTGGCCGGGCTGCTGGCATCGATCGGCGGCCTGTTCCTGACCTTCTTCACCTATACGGGCGAGGCGGCCTATGCCAGCGGCAACTCCTACACGCTGTTCTCGATCGCCGCCGTGGTGCTTGGCGGCGTCTCGCTGTTCGGCGGCAAGGGCAGCGCCATTGGCGCCATCTTCGGCGCGCTCGCTTTCCGCACCATCGGCGATCTGTTGTTCGTGTTCGATTTCGATCCGCTCTGGCAGCCTTTGTTCCAGGGCGTTATCCTGCTGGTCGCCGTCAGCCTCGGCGCCTTCGCCCTGTTTCGGGTCCGCAACCGGCTGGAGTGGTTCCTGTGAGCGAAACGACGCCGATGGTTGGGAAGAGCGATGGCGGCATTGCTGGCCGCATGCCGAAATTCATCCGCCGCGCCGATCCGGCGGTGCTGACGGCTTTTGCCTGCATCGTGGTGCTGCTTTTGCTGGGCAGCCTCTATTCCAGAAGCTTCCTGTCGCCTGAATATCTGCTGCAGCAGCTCAAGGTGGCCTCATTCCTCGGTGTCATCGCCACCGGCATGATGCTGGTCATCCTGCTGGGCCAGATCGACCTGTCGGTGCCCTGGGCGGTGGCGGCGGGCGCCATGATGGCATGCGCTGCGGCGGCCTACGGTCCGGTCGGCGTCGCGCTGGCCATCCCGTTCGGCATCTTCTGCGGCGTGCTGATCGGCGTCGTCAACGGCATCGGCGTTGCCTATCTGCGCATTCCCTCGATGATCATCACACTTGCCACCAACGCCGTCGCGCAAGGGCTCATGGTGGTCTACACCGGAGGCTTCTCGCCGCAGGATTCGGCCACCGGCGCCATGCGTTACCTCGCCACCGGCTTCGCCATTCCGGGCGTCCCCAACGCGGTCATCATCTGGGCGCTGATCGGGGCCGCGATGGTGTTCGTGCTGACCCGCACCGGCTTCGGCCGCACCGTCTACGGCATCGGCAACCGTGAGCGCGCCGCCTATCTCTCGGGCATCGACACAAGGCGTGTGGTGATGATCGCCTTCGCCGTCTCCGGCGGGCTCTCCGCCTTCGGCGGCGTGCTTCTGGCCGGCTACGCGTCGAAGGCGGCGCAGTCGATGGGCGATGCCTATCTCTTGCCGTCGATCGCCGCGGTCGTGCTTGGCGGCACCTCGATTCTCGGCGGGCGCGGGTCCTATCTCGGCACCGTTGCCGGCGTCATCCTGATCACGCTCTTGCAATCCATCCTGTCGGTCATGCAGATGCCGGAGGCGGGGCGGCAGATCATCTATGGCGTTGTCATCGTCGCCATGCTGTTGCTCTACGGCCGCGCGCCGGCAAGCCGCTAGAGCCGGACGATTTCAGGCCGAATCGACCTGAAATCTGAATCCGCCGCTGAATCAAGGAGATAGAGCACGATGTCGTCCGAAGACCGCTTCACACTTTTCGGCGTCATGCTCTAGCCGTGGACGAAGAAGCAGCGCAGGCGCCGACACGCGCCCCTGGCTCAGTGCCTCCGGCCATTGTGGTGATGGGCGTCGCCGGCTGCGGCAAGTCGGCCGTCGGCACCGCGCTTGCGGCCGCGCTGGGCGCCATCTTCATCGAGGGCGACAGGCTGCACCCGCCCGAGAATGTCGCCCGCATGGCAAGCGGCGAGCCGCTCACCGATCAACTGCGCGAAGGCTGGCTCGATGCGATCGGCGAACACATCGCGGCATCGGTCGACAAAGGGCAGGGCGTGGTCGCGGCCTGCTCGGCGCTGAAGCGCGGCTATCGCGAACGTCTGCGTGGTTTTTGCCCCGATATCACCTTCCTCTACCTGGAGATCGACCCGGCGACGGCAAGTGAGAGGGTCGCCAGCCGGAAGGGGCATTTCATGCCGGCCAGCCTGGTCGACAGCCAGTTCGCCATACTGGAGCCGCCGGGCAGCGATGAGCGGGCCCTGACGATCGACGCGACGAGACCCGTCGCCGATGTGGTTGCCGACGCGATCCGGCTGCTGGCCAAATCATGAGCCGGTATCGCCGGTTGTGATGGCATCGTCCGGGGCTTCCGTCAGCCTTCGGCTGCCGGACCATATCAGCATCTGTTCGGGAAACAGTTTCAGCGCTTCGAGCAGCCGGTCGCGCTTAAGCAGGATATAGCGTGCCTGCAGCACCAAGTCCTTGGCTCCGTCCCGTCCCGTTTCCGCTTCAGCCGGCAACAGCTCCGGGCTGATGACGGCCAGGTATTCACGGAAGGGAATGGTCTCGAAGGTCGACATGGCAAACAGCGCCGCCTTGCCCCTCGCGGCGAAGTTCGCCGGTGCGGAAGCAAGATGCGTCCAGCCACCTTCGCCGAGCGCGACCTCGGTGAAGGTCGAGCCCGCATGGATGGTGTTGGTCATCAGCACCACGCCATTGCGCTTCAGGATCTTCTGGATGCGGATGGTGACCTGATAGGCATCGTCGCGCTCGAAGGTGACGCGGCTCTTGAGGTAGCGGTTCTCGACCTTGACCATCGGCGGGTTCAGGAAACGCAGACCGAACATCGATTCCGAGACCCCGTGTGAATTGACGCTCACCTGATGCGCCTCGATATCAGCCTCGTGCAGGGCGCGCTTGCCGAAGATGGTCTGGGAGGTGAACTGATCGCACCAGATGATGGCGCCATGGCCGCGCCGCAAGGCTGCCTGCAGTCCCTCCCGTCCCTCCAGCCGGACAATCGGGGACCACCGGAAACTGGCGAGGTGCGCTGCAAACTGCAGCCGGCGGCGGTGGCGTGCCGCGAGCAATGCCTGGAACAGCTTGCGTGCGTCGATGCCGCCGCCAAGCACCGCGCGCGTCGCGGCGGCATAACCTGGAAATTGCTTGCGCATATGGCGTTTCAGGCGAAGCCTGGACATCCGGTCGCAAATCGACGCCCACCAGCGCACCGGCACTGAAGCCGCGACCATGAGATAGAAGGCGGCCAGGAGGGTTTCGCGGAGGTCCTGGTTCGAGAACCGGCGCATTTTTTCGGGACGGACGATCCTGCGGCTGAAGAAGCGCACGTCCTCAGCCCTTTCCGGCACAAGGACATCGGCGATGATTTCAGTCTGGAACCTGGCCGTGGCGGGCGGTCCGCGGGCAGCCTTTCGGGATTTCGCGAACGTCGACAGCCTCATCCAGCGGGCGTCCATCTGTTCCTGTTGCAAGACCGCTTTAATGCGCCTGCGCGCATCGCGCAATCTCACGGGGATGAACGGTGTTCGCCAGCCGTTGATTTAAAGCGTGTCGCATTGAAACGGATTCATGCGACGCGCTTTAAATCTTTGTCGTTATGCATGTCGTTCTCCCAAAACCGAGATCACTTTTGGGCGACATGCATTAGATTTGCGAGGACAGCTCGACCGGGAAATCGTCGTTATCGGCATCGCGCATGGCGGCGAGGCTTCTGTTGTCGAGCACCTCGGCGATTGCCTGGCGCACTTCCAGCATCATGTGCCGGACCTGGCAGGTCGCCTCGTCGCAATCCTCGCAGCGCTGGTACTGCGTGCGGCTGGCGCAGGGAATGGGTGCCAGCGGCCCGTCGAGCACGCGCACGACGTGGCCGATCTTGATCTCCGAGGCGGGGCGGGCGAGGCGATAGCCGCCTTCCTTGCCCTTGCGGCTTTGGACGAAGCCGGCATTGCGCAATTCGCCCAGGATGGCATCCAGGAATTTCTTCGGGATGTTGTTGGCGACGGCGATGTCGTTGACGAAGGCCAATTGGCCAATCGGAAGACTGGAAAGATGCACGAGGGCCTTGAGGCCGTATTTGCCTTTTTTTGTCAGCATGCCCGAGTCAACCCGTTGAAACCCCAACCACCCCGCATCTGGCGGCTGTTTGTGTGCAAATAATGACGGTTTTGCCGCGCGATGGTATTTTGCGACAACAAGACGCCAAATGGCACGTTAGGCACAAACGCGTTGATTCTTTGTAACGTTTCGCAGGGATGGCGCCGGCTGAAGGCAAAAACGAAGAAAGCCGGCTCAATGCCGGCTTTCCTTATCTGCTCAATATGTGCTGTGAGCCTTCAGCGGCTGCCATAGGCCTGATCGAGCAGGCCGCCGGCGGCGAAATGCTCTTTCTGGATCTTGTCCCAGCCGCCGAAGACGTCTTCCACGGTCAGCAGCCGCACCTCGGGGAAGTCGGCCTTGTATTTGGCCGCGACAGCTGCGTCACGCACGCGGTTGCCGTTCTGTGCAAGGATGTCCTGGCCTTCGGGCGTGTAGAGGAAGTCGAGATAGGTCTTGGCCAGGTCGCGCGTGCCGTGCTCGTCGGCGACCTTGTCGACGATCGCCACCGGGAATTCGGCGAGCAGGCTGACCGAAGGCGTGACCTGCTCGAACTTGTCGTCGCCATACTCCTTGCGGATGCCGCGCGTCTCGGATTCGAAGGTGATCAGCACGTCGCCGATTTCGCGCTGCACGAAAGTGGTGGTCGCGGCGCGGCCGCCCGTGTCGAAGATCGGCACGTTGTTGAACAGCTTGGTGATGAACTCCTTCACCTTGGTGTCGTCGCCCTTGAAGGCTTCCTTGGCGTAGGCCGTGGCCGCCAGATAGGTGTAGCGCGCATTGCCCGAGGTCTTCGGGTTGGGGAAGATCACCTGCACGTCGTCGCGCACCAGATCGTTCCAGTCCTTGATATGCTTGGGGTTACCCGCGCGGACAAGGAACGAAGGCAGCGAATAGAAGGGCGAGGCGTTGTCGGGAAAGTCCTTCTGCCAGTCGGCCGAGACAAAGCCTTTCTTGACCAGAAAATCGATGTCGGTGACCTGGTTGAAGGTGACGACATCGGCGCCAAGGCCCTCGGCGATGGCGCGCGCCTGCGCAGAGGTGCCCGCATGCGACTGGTCGACGGTTACGCCCGGATGCGCTGATATGAAGGCCTTGTTGACCTGAACGAACAGTTCGCGGCCGACGTCATAGGAGGCGTTGAGAAGCTTGTCGGCCGACCAGGCTTGGGAGGATGCGAGGAACAGGCCGGCGACGGTGGCAACGCCGAGGAAAAATCGCTTCATGAAAAAGGCTCCGGATGCAATGTGTCAACGGCGCAACCATAGCCGTGGCGCATGGGGCACGGCGAGGTATGCATGAGGGGTCCGCGCCCTCGCTGCGAGAAAAGATATGATCGACACAACGAGTCCTTGGAATTCTATTCCAGATGACACTCACTTCGGTCTGTATTCCTTGTGCAGGACGATCATTTGGCATATACATATGGCATATACAAACGGAGGCCACCGTGCCCCAGCATCGGCATACAACCACGTCGCCTCCGAAGGAGGCCAAGCTCTTCCGCAACAATCGCAGCCAGGCGGTGCGTATTCCTGTCGAATTCGAGCTTCCCGGCGACAAGGTTCTGATCAGCCGCGAAGGCGACCGTCTTGTCATCGAGCCGCTCCGCAAACCCGGCCTTGCCGCTCTGCTCGCCCAATGGGCGAAAGAGCCACCGCTTGGTCCTGAGGACGACTTTCCCGAGATCAAGGATGCGCCTGTTGAAGCCGAGGACATTTTTTGATGCGGTTCATGTTGGATACAAACGTCATCAGCGACATGATCCGAAACCCGGCCGGCAAGGCCGCCAGTGCAATGGTGCGCGAAGGTGATGCCGCTGTTTGCACCAGCATCGTCGTTGCCTCTGAATTGCGATATGGCTGCGCCAGGAAGGGATCGGCCAAACTGCTCAAGAAGGTCGAGGATCTGCTGGCTGAGATCCCTGTATTGCCGCTCGACGTACCGGTGGACGCTGAATACGGCGCGCTTCGCGCCGAGTTGGAGGCCGCTGGCCAACCCATTGGCCACAATGACCTTTTTATTGCCGCTCACGCCTGCGTATTGGGCACCACATTGGTGACGGCCAACGTGGGGGAGTTCGCCCGGATACGGAAGCTGAAGGTCGAGAACTGGCTGGAATAGCGCCTGACCCGAAAGATCAAGCCGCCGGAAACAGCTTCCAGCGCCCCGGACGGAACGCCACCCGGCTTTTCTGTGCCGCCGGATGATCGACGGGCAGTTCGATCTCGACCCGCTGGCGATCGCCGCCGATCTCGAGCTCCACCCGGCGCGTGCCGGCGACGCGGCGGCTGGCGGCGACCGTGCCGGCGATGCAGCCGCTGCAGCCGTCCAGCAGTTCGACGTCGTGCGGGCGGAAATAGAGCGTCGCGTCACCCTCGGGCGCGTGCGGCGCGGCCAGTCCGATGGGGCGATCAGCGAGCCAGATCTCGCCATTCTCGACCTTGACGGGAAGCGAGCTCGATTCGCCGATGAAGCCGTAGACGAAGGGCGAGTTCGGCGTGTCGTAGATATCGTCCGCCGTGCCGACCTGCTCGATGCGGCCTTGGCTCATCACCACGACCCGGTCGGCAAGCTCCAATGCCTCTTCCTGGTCGTGGGTGACGAAGACGGTGGTGTGGCCGGTGCGGTCATGGATCTCGCGCAGCCAGCGGCGCAGTTCCCGGCGGACCTGAGCATCGAGCGCGCCGAACGGCTCGTCGAGCAGCAGCACCTTGGGCTCGATCGCCATGGCGCGGGCGAGCGCGACACGCTGGCGCTGGCCGCCGGACAACTGGGCCGGATAACGCTTTTCGAGGCCGGAAAGCTGAACGAGATCGAGAAGCTCGGAGGCACGGCGGCGGATTTCCTGCGCCGGCGGCCGCGAGGACCCATGCCGGACTTTCAGGCCGAAGCCGATATTGTCGGCCACCGTCATGTGCCGGAACAGCGCATAGTGCTGGAAGACGAAGCCGACATTGCGCTCCTGGATCGACTTCTGCGAGGCGTCTTCGTCGCCGAAGAAGATCTTGCCGCGCGTTGGCCGTTCCAGGCCTGCGATCAGCCTGAGCAGCGTCGTCTTGCCCGAGCCGGACGGCCCCAGCAGCGCGATGAGTTCGCCCGACTTGATGTCGAGCGATACGTCGTGGAGCGCTGGAAACCGCTCAAACTCCTTGCGCACGTTGGCAACGCGAACTTCCATACAAATCCCTCTGTCAGTGTCCGCGCGTCGCGGCGAGTTCGGCGCCGTAGCGCATCTCGAGCAGTGTTTTTAAGACCAGCGTGACGAGCGCCAGCCCGGCAAGCAATGAGGCGACGGCGAAGGCGCCGACGGCATTGTACTCGTTGTAGAGGATTTCGACATGCAGCGGCATGGTGTTGGTCAGGCCGCGTATGTGACCCGAAACCACCGAAACCGCGCCGAATTCGCCCATGGCGCGCGCGTTGCACAGGAGCACGCCATAGAGCAGGCCCCATTTGACGTTGGGCAGCGTGACGTACCAGAAGGTCTGCCAGCCATTGGCGCCGAGCGAGAGCGCCGCTTCCTCGTCGCCATTGCCTTGTTCCTGCATCAGCGGGATCAGTTCGCGGGCGACGAAGGGGAAGGTGACGAACACGGTGGCCAGCACGATGCCGGGCACGGCGAACAGGATCTGGATGCCGTGTGCCTTCAGCCATTCTCCGAGCAGCCCCTGCGCGCCGAACAGAAGCACGTAGACCAGGCCTGAGATGACCGGCGAGACCGAGAAGGGCAGGTCGATCAGCGTGGTCAGGAAAGCCTTGCCCTTGAACTCGAACTTGGCGATGGCCCAGGCGGCTGAGATGCCGAAGACGACATTGAGCGGCACGGAGATCGCCGCGACGAGCAGTGTCAGGTGGATGGCCGAGCGCGCATCCGGTTCGCCCAGCGCTTGCGTATAGGCACCGATGCCTTTCGCCAGCGCCTCATGGAAGACGATGATCAGCGGCAGGAGCAGAAAGACGCCGAGGAAGGCAAAAACGATCGCCATCAGCACGGCCTGTGCCGGCCGGCTTTCGGTCACCGCCGCCGAGCGGCTCTCATGGTAGGGTTCGTAGGATTTGATTTCGGGATCAGCCATAGCGCTTGCGGCTCCATGTCTGCACGAGATTGACGACCAGAAGCATGACGAACGACAGAGCGAGCATGATCGCCGCGATCGCGGTCGCCGCCGGGTAGTTGTACTCCTCCAGCCGGATGACGATCAGAAGCGGAGCGATCTCGGATCTGTAGGGCAAGTTGCCGGCGATGAAGATGACCGAGCCGTATTCGCCGACGCCGCGCGCGAAGGCCAGCGAAAAGCCGGTGATGATGGCCGGCGCCAGGCCCGGGAACAGCACGCGGGTGATGATCTGGAAGCGGTTGGCGCCAAGCGTCGCGGCTGCTTCCTCCACCTCCTTGTCGATTTCTTCCATGATCGGCTGCACGGTGCGCACGACGAAGGGCAGGCCGATGAAGACCAACGCGATGACGATGCCGAGCGGCGTATAGGCGACCTTGATGCCGAGCGGCATCAGCAATTTGCCGATCCAGCCGTTCGGCGCGTAGAGCGTGGTCAGCGCGATGCCGGCGACCGCGGTCGGCAGCGCGAAGGGCAGATCGACCATGGCGTCGACGATGCGGCGGCCGGGAAAGCGGTAGCGCACCAGCACCCAGGCGACGAGCGTGCCGAAGACGACATTGACGGCAGCCGCGAGGAAGGCGGTGCCGAAGCTGATTTCCAGCGCATTGATGGTGCGGCGGTCGCTGGCGATCGCCCAGAATTCAGCCCAGCCGAGAGAGGCCGAGCGCCAGATCA
The DNA here is from genome assembly GCF_059420305.1 of Mesorhizobium sp. GW821-FHT04C10. Classification (NCBI taxonomy): domain Bacteria; kingdom Pseudomonadati; phylum Pseudomonadota; class Alphaproteobacteria; order Hyphomicrobiales; family Phyllobacteriaceae; genus Mesorhizobium; species Mesorhizobium sp. GW821-FHT04C10. The sequence goes on from NZ_JBWKTL010000001.1 coordinate 3,562,658, forward strand.
GCCCGGATAGCGGAATGAGGATGATGAGGGTGAGGTAGGCAAGCGAGAAGCCGAGCGTCAATCCGAAACCCGGAATGACACTCGGCTGCTTGAACCGCCACCCCGCCTGCGCGGGTGCTGTCGTCATGAAGTTCTGGATTGTCCCTTCTTATTCAACCGGACTCTGCCTGAAGAAGCCCATTGGCGAGCTTCCTCAGCAAAACCGAACCTTACTGGGCCGGCTTGTAGATCTGGTCGAATATACCACCGTCGCCGAAATGATAAGGCTGCGCCTTCTTCCAGCCGCCGAAAAGCGGATCGTCGATGGAGATCAGCTTGATATCGGGGGTCTTGGGCAGATCCGCCGGTGCGACGAGCTCGGGCTTGGCCGGACGATAGTGGTTCTTGGCGATGATCGTCTGGCCTTCCTTGGAATAGAGCCAGCCGAGATAGGCTTCGGCCACCTTGCGCGTGCCCCTGGCATCGACATTGGCGTCGACGATCGCCACCGGCGGCTCGGCCAGGATCGAGGTCGGCGGATAGACGATCTCGAAATTGTCGGCGCCGAATTCGTCGAGTGCCAGATAGGCATCGTTTTCCCAGCCGATCAGCACGTCGCCGATGCCCTTTTGCGCGAAGGTGACGGTCGAGCCGCGTGCACCGGTATCGAGAACCGGAGCATTGGCGTAGAGCTTGCCGACGAATTCCTTGGTCTTGGCCTCGTCGCCGCCGTCATGGGCGTTGGCATAGGCCCAGGCGGCCAGATAGTTCCAGCGTGCGCCACCCGAGGTCTTGGGGTTGGGGGTGATCACCTGGGTGCCGTCCTTGACGAGGTCATCCCAGTCGTGGATCCCCTTGGGATTACCCTTGCGGACGAGGAAGATGATGGTCGAGGTATAAGGCGCTGAATTGTTTTCGAATTTCTTGCGCCAGTCGGGATTGATCTTCTTCGACTTCGAGACGATGGCGTTGATGTCGCCCTCGAGCGCTAGGGTGACCACGTCGGCATCGAGGCCGTCGATCACGGCGCGGGCCTGGGCACCCGATCCGCCATGCGACTGCTGGATCGTCACCGTCTCGCCGGTCTCGGCTTTCCAATGGGCGACGAAAGCCTCGTCATAGGCCTTGTAGAGCTCGCGTGTCGGATCATAGGACACGTTGAGGATGGTGGTGTCGGCGAACGCGAAACCGAGCGTGCCGAACTGGACAGATGTGGCGACCAGTGCGCCGAGCAGTTTCCTGAAATGAGGTTTGGTCATTTCTGCCTCCGTTGAACCCGCGCCAAATCTAGCGAATTGATAGAAATTAGATGCATCGAATGTTCCCTTTTTTGCCCTCCTGAAGAAAATATTGGATGATCTTGCGCCATGTCGGGAAATATTTTCCTCGTCGACACCCCGCGCGGACTCGAGGTCCTATCTAGGGATGCGCGATGCCGAGGCAAGGCCGCATTCGGTTTGATCCCGCGGCTTATTCGGCGCTTACCGGGAAATCGAAACGCTGGTTTGGAAAGGGCTCGTGACCAAGCGTGAAATGCCACCACTCGCGGGCGTAGTTCTTGAAGCCGCCGGTACGCATGGCATCGACGAGCAGCTTGCGGTTTGCCGCCGCTTCGTCGCCGAGCGGGCGGTGCGCCGTCTCGCTCATCGGGTCGAAACAGTCGAAACCGGTGCCGAAGTCGAGCGTATCGGCATCGATGGCGCCACAGGCCGATTTAGAGACCGCCGGACTGTCGGCCCGTGCAATCGCGACATCGACGGTCGAGCCGCGCGAATGGGTCGACAGTTCACCGACATAGCCTTTGGCGATGAGGTCGCCGCGCCTGACCTTCGGATACCATTGCGGGTCGGGCGGACCGCCCGCTCGCGTCCATTCGCCCATGTCGGCAACGGCGCGGGCAGGGCGGTAGCAGTCGAACACGACCAGCGTCAGGCCTTTCGCGGCGATCACCTGCTGGATACCGGCAAGAGCTTGCGCCGCCTGCCGGGTGAGAATGCAGACCGGCGCCTCATAGCCACTCACCTTGCGGCGCAGGAAATCGTCCGGTCCGGCGTAGCGGATGTCCTGGCGGATGGAGGGATCGATATCGGCGAGCCGAACGAAGCCGGCGGGGAGGGTATCGGCATGTGCCGGCGGAACAGAAGCCGCAAGCGCCAGCGCGCAAAAGCCAACGCGCTGAATCGCCTGGCGCATTCTATTCAAGGAGCGCGTTCACTCGACGAACACCTTGACGCTCGCCGCCCGCCCCGCGGCGTCGATGACAGTCAGCGTCGAATAGCCCGCGCCGTCGGGCAGCCAGGTCGCGGTGCGGCGGCGGTCGATGCCAGTGAGCGGCTTGCCGTTGGCCAGCCAGCGAAATGGCGCACGGCCGCCTTGCAGTTTCAGCACCAGCGGCGAGGCATCGGCCGAATTGGTGGCGAGGTCGACGCGGGCGCCGTCCGGCGGGAAGATGATGGTTGGGGCGGGTTCGGTCGGCGTCGCCTGCACCAGCCCGTCGGCACCGGCGCCGAAGCGGGCGAGTGTCACCGGCAGATCCTCGCGCTTGGGGGTAAAGGCGCCAGGCGGCTTGCCCGGCAGCGGCACCGTGGCAAGGCCGGAGCGGACAAAGCCCTCGAACAGGATCGGGGCGGCCGAGACATAGCCGGAGAGGCCCGGCACGGCGCTGGCATCGGGGCGACCGACCCAGACGCCCAGCACATAGCGGCCGTCGAAGCCGACCGACCATGCGTCGCGGTAGCCGTAGGACGTGCCGGTCTTGTAGGCGATGCCGCGCTGCAGGGCGCCTTCCGGCGGCTTCACGCCCGACAATATGTCGATGATCTGCCAGTTCGCCTGGTCGTTGAGGATGGTGGCGGTGGTGCGTTCGGCATTGGCCGGCTCGGTGCCGTCATGCAGCGTGTGCGTCTTGCCGCCATTGGCGAGGCCCGTATAGAGCTGGACGAGATCGCGCAGCGTGACGCCAACGCCGCCAAGGCCGATGGCCAGGCCGGGCGCCTCGTTGACCGGCAGGATCGGGTTGACGCCGGCCTGGCGGAAGCGCGCTGTCAGCCGGGCTGGGCCGACCGCGTCGAGCACGCGGATCGCCGGCACGTTGAGCGACAATTGCAGCGCCTGGCGGATCGAGACATCGCCCTGATAGCCCATGTCGAAGTTCTTGGGCCTGTAGCCGCCGAAATCGACCGGGCTGTCCTCGATCAGCGTTTCCTGCGCCACCAGTCCCTGCTCGAAGGCGAGGCCATAGATGAACGGCTTCAGCGTCGAGCCGGGCGAACGCACGATCTTGGTCATGTCGATCCAGCCGGAGCGGCTGGAATCGAAGAAATTGGCCGAGCCGACTTCGCCGAGGATGTCGCCGGTTCGGGAATCGGCCAGCACCATGGCGACGGAGAGGCGCGGCCCGAGCTTCGTGGCGGCGTCGCGTGCCACCTGCTCCAGCCCTTGCTGGACGCTTTTGCGGATCGTCAGCTTGAGGGGCTGGCCGGGAACGGCTCGGGGCAGCATCGCATAGGCGGCGTGCGCGGCAAGTGCCGGCAGAGTGCGGCGCAGGCCTGATACATCGTCGAGCGCGGCCCGCGCGGCCTCGCGTTCGCCGATCAGGCCTGACGAGACCATGCGGGTCAGCACCCGGTCGCGGGCGGCGTGGGCGATTTCCAGATTGCGGTCGGGCCGGCGCTTTTCCGGCAATTGGGGCAGCGCGACGAGCAGGGCGGCTTCGGAGACGGTGAGCCGCTTCGGCTCCTTGCCGAAATAGGCGAGCGAAGCGGCGCGCACGCCTTCCAGGTTGCCGCCATAGGGCGCCAGCGTCAGATAGCGTTCGAGGATCTCGCTCTTCGACAGCCGCCGCTCGATCTGGATGGCGCGCAGCATCTGCTTGACCTTGGAGCCGAGGCTGCGGCTTTCGCGCGGCTCGATCAGGCGCGCAAGCTGCATCGAGAGCGTCGAGCCGCCGGAGACGATGTGGCCGCTGGTGGCGAACTGGCCGGCGGCTCGGCAAAGCGCCAGCACGTCGACACCCTCATGGTCCCAGAAGCGCTTGTCCTCATAGGTGACGAGCATGTCGACGAACTGCTTGTCGACCTGGTCGAGATGGGTTTCGAGCCGCCAGTAGCCGTCCGGCGTGGCAAAGGCGCGCAACAGCTGGCCGTCGCGATCCTGGACTTCCGTGGAGACCGTGAGTTCCGCTGGTAGCGGTGGCGGGAAGGCGCGGTCGAGTTCCCAGAGGGTAGCGACCGACAGGGCCAGGATGCCGGCGCAGGAAGCTAGCGTTATGGCTGACCGACGGAGAAATTTTCTGGAGAGCATAGTGCCGCCCCTCATCCGCCTGCCGGCACCTTCTCCCCGTATAGTGACGGGGAGGGAGCTGTCGCGGCGGTCGGCGCTAGCCCCTTTCTCCCCGTCACTATACGGGGAGAAATGCCCGGCAGGGCAATGAGGGGCAGCGCAAGCCTCACGTTCATCTTCGCCAAGGCGCCTTAGGGCGCCTTGATCTCCATCATGCCGGTGGCGGTGCGGGCCGAATATTGCGGCCGGTACATGTCTTCCACCGTCGCCGCCGGATGGGCGTAGGTACCCGGCGTCACGGCGCGCACCACATAGGCAAGCGTCAGATTGTGGTCGTGATCGCCGTCGGCCGGGTTGAACGCCGCGACGAAACGGTCGTCGCGGAATTCGAGGTGCGCGGCGTCGGTCTGTGCCAGCCAGGAGAAGTTCGTCAATTGGGCGCTGGAGACCAGGCCCGGATTGTCGATCTCGAAACCGGCCGGCAACAGGTCGGTGACCAGCAGGCGCGACGGCCAGCTGTTCTGCTCGGTGACCTTGAGCACGACGACATAGCGCTCGTTCTGCGTTGCCTCCGTCACATTGGCTTCGGTGCCATCGAGCTTGTAGTAGGTACGGCTGATGGTGAAGCCGTCACCGCCGGCCGGCAAGGGCTGGATCGGCGACGCCACGCTGGTGACGACGGCCTGCAGCGGGGTCTTGCCGGTGTTGGCGATTTCGAGCGGGCTGTCGACCAGCTCGGAGCCATTGACCTGGTTGGAATAGCCACCCGAATGCGGCGCGCCATTGACGGAAAGCGTGATCGAGTCATTGCCCTCCTTCAGCGCGCGGGCCGCCAGCAGCATCCAGGAATCGTCCTGGGTGCTGGTCCAGCGGGCTTCGGCGCGTTCCCTGGTCACCAGCTTGATCAGCTCCGGCACGATCGTCGACACCGGCTTCGATTCCGCCGCCAGCGACAACATCGCCGCGCCGTCACGCAGCGCCGAGCCGTAGTCGGAGCGGTACCAGTCGTAGTCGCTGCTCGACTTGGCGAGCTGCAGCGCGGTCTTGAACGTCGCTTCCGAGCGCTGCGTGTCGCCATAGAGCGCAAGGCTCGCCGCCAGCTGGGCAACGGCCATCGGGCTCGAGAAGGCTTCGAGTTGGGTGTCGGCATAGTAGCGCAGGTCGCCGATCGAGGCCTTCTTGTTGCGGGCCAGAACGTAGAGGGCGTAGGCGATCTCGCTGCCGCGGTCCTGTACGCTCTGGTCGTAGCCGAGCGAGTTCTGCAGATTGCTCAGCGCCTGGTTCATGGCCAGCGCCGGCACGTCGTATTTCTGCTCGCGCGCCCTGGTCAGGAACTCGCTAACATAGGCGTCGAGCCACAGATCGCCGGAGCCCGGACCCCACAGGCCGAAGCTGCCGCTCGAGGATTGATAGCTCAGCACCTTGTAGATGGCATCCTGGATGCGGCCGTGAAGGTCGGGGTCGCTTTCCATGCCGATGCCCGAGGCCAGCTCATTGACATAGAGAAGCGGCATGGCGCGGCTGGTGGTCTGCTCGGCGCAGCCATAGGGGTAGCGGTCGAGCGTCATCAGGAGCGAGGGCACGTCGAAAGCCGCCGCCTGCGATACGCCGACGCTGACGGAAGCGCCGTCAAGCAGGCTTGCCGCCAGGAGTTCCTTGTCGACGCGCAGCGCGCCGCCATTGCCCTTGAGGTCGACCACAAGGCGCGTGGTGACCGGCAATTGCGCCGGGCGCACCGGCACGTAGAGCGTCTGCTCGACCTTGGTGCCGTCGGCATGCGCCAGCTTGATGGTCAGCGAGGCATTGCCCGGCGTCTTTGCGATCAGTGGCACGGTCAGCGTCTGGCGCTTGCCCTGGGCGAGCGTCAGCTTCTGGGGCAGGGGCTTGTCGCCGGTCGACAGGTCGCCCGTGGTGTCGATCGAGAACGCATAGTCGCCGGCAGGGCCGTCGGTGTCGGCAACGTCGAGCCGCATGACGGCGTTGTCGCCGGGCGCCAGGAAGCGTGGCAGGCCGGCGGTGATGACCACGGGATCGCGCACGATCACATCCGACTGGGCATGGCCGACCGCTTCCTTGGTCCAGGCGACGGCCATGACGCGCACGGTGCCGTTGAACTGCGGGATGTCGAAGTCGATCCGCGCCTTGCCGTCGGCGTCGAGCTCGACCGGGCCGGAGAAGAAGGCGACCAGCTTTTCGGTCGGCGGGCTGCCTTGCGCCTGCATGTTGGCGCCGTCACCGCCGGTCCTGAGCTTGCCGGTGGTGCCGAGCGAGCCATCGATCAGGCGGCCATAGATGTCGCGGATCTCCATGCCCAGCATGCGCTGGCCGAAGAACCAGTTCTCCGGGTCCGGCGCCTTGTAGTTGGTCAGGTTGAGGATGCCGACATCGACGGCGGCAACCATGACATAGGCGTTGGTGCCCGGCTGCACGCCGGCCACGGAAACCGGGATCGACAGCTGCTGGCGCGGCATGGTCTTGTCCGGCGGCGTCAAGGTGATGGCGAGCTTCTTCGAGCCCGGATCGACCGTCAGCCATTTCACGCCGATGGCGCGGGCCGGCATGCGCGTTTCCTGCGCATCGCCCGGCCGGAACAGGGTCGCCGTGACATAGGCGCCGGCGCCCCAGTCGTCACCGACCGGGATGTCGACGGTGCTGCCGCCGGCCGGCACGGTCGCCGTGATGGTCTTCAAGAGCTTGTCGGAACCGATGTTGATCAGAAGTTCGCCGGCAAAATGCGGCGAGACTTTCAGCTTGGCCACTTCGCCCGCGGCATAGTTGTCCTTGTCGAGGGCGATCTCCAGTCCGTCAGGCGTTTCGGTGGTCGTCGAGGCGACATACCAGCCGGCGTCGAATTCATAGCTGGTCGCCGGTCCCTCGGGGTCCGAGGTCTCGACCTCGAGCCGGTACTGGCCCCAGTCGACCGGCACGGAGACGGTGGCGTCGCCATCGGCGTTGAGGTCGACCTGGCCATTGGCGATCGACTTGGTGAAGGTAACCGGCTCGTAGTTCCACGAATTGTTGGAGCGGTACCACTGGTAATTGCGTTCGACCTTGACCAGCGTCCACTGCGCGCCTTTCAGCGCCTCGCGCTTGCCATCAGGGTCGACGGCGACCAGGCTGAACTTGGCCGTGCCGCCCTGCGGCACTTCACCATCGGCGAAGTCCGGTCGAATGCCGATCATATGGCCTTGCGGGCGGATGCCGATGTTGAGCGAGCGTTCGATGGCGCGGCCACCGGTTTCGCGCATGCGCACCGTCACCTTGCCGTCGACCAGCTTGGTGGTCGAGGGCAATTGGTCAACGGAGATCGGGAAGGTCGCCTTGCCGTCATCGCCAACCACGGGCAGGTTGGTCAGCGGCGTTACCGTCGGCTCCGCCGACTGCTCGTCGGCGAGGCCGAAGGAAAAGTTGGGGAAGCGGTCCCAGTCGCGCGACGTCGACAGCGTCAACTCGCCTTCCAGCGCCAGGCCCGCCGCCGGCGCGCCATAGAGGAAGCGGCCGTCAATGTTGATGTTGGCGGTTTCACCCCGCGCGATTTCCTGCTTGTCGGCCTTCATGTCGAATTCGATGCGATCCGGCACGAAATCCTCGACGAGGAACATCTGGCTGGCGACCGCCGGCTGCTTCGGGTCGGTATAGATCGATACCGACCAGGTGCCGCGCATGGCGTTGGGTTCAAGCGGCAGGTCGACGGCATGGCCGCCGGCCGAGGCGCCGTCGCTGACGATGCGGCGGTCCTCGACGCCGTCGGGGCGCGAGAAGATGAAGGTGAGCGGCAGGTTCTCGACCGCCTTGGCGGCGCCATCGCGGGCTAGGGCCGCGACATGGACATCCTCGCCGGCACGGTAGATGCCGCGCTCGGTCCAGGCATAGACGTCCAGCGCACCGGGCGCCGCGCGCCCGGTGACGCCGCGATCGGAGAGGTCGAAGCCGGCCTTGGACATGTCGAGGAAGACGAAATCATTGTCGCCCTGCTTGGCCATCAGCACGGCCGGCACCATGCCGCCGTCGCCACGCGTCAGGCCGGGATTGAAGACGGCGTGACCGTCGGCATCCGACGTCGCGGTGCCGAGAACCTCGTTGTTGCGGGCAACCAGCGTCAGCTCGGCGCCGGCGATCGGCTTGGCGGAACCCAGCGAACGGGCAAAGACGTTGAGCCCGTCCTGGCCGGTATAGGTCGACAGGCCGATGTCGGAGACGACGAACCACTGCGTGGCCATCGAATTGTAGTCGTCGCTCTTGTCGTTGACGGCCTGGGCGGTCAGCACATAGACGCCGGGCTTGCGCTGCGGCAGCGCTTCGTCGACCGGGAAGGAGGTGGTGACCTCCTTGTTGAGGTCGTTGACGATGTCGAGCTGACCCTGCCAGACCGGAGCGCCCATCTGCTCGGAAATGTTGGAGATGTCATAGCCGTCGAGCTGATGCAGGAACTGGTAGCCCGACAGAAGCTGCGCCAGCGACCGGTCGCCGATGCGGTAGAGCTTCATTTCGGCGGCGTTCATGTTGACGGTGACGACCGGAATGCCGCGGCGCGCGCCGGCCGGCAGCACGAAGCTGTCGCCGGTGAAGCGGGCGGACGGCGCGCGATCCTGCACATAGATCGAAAGCACCACCGGAGCGGCGGTCACTTCGCCTATTGCCGCCGGCAGGCCGGCGCGGAAGGTCACGTCGTAATGCTGGCCGTGTTCGAGCCCTTCGACGCAGATCTGCTTGTCCTTGGCCTCGACGCCCTTCGGCGGTGCGTTGTCGACGGTGACGAACTGCGCATAGTCGACACCGGTCTTGACCAGTTCCTCGGAGAATTGCGCGCAGATGCGCGGCGCGCTGGTGTCGGCATCGACGCTGTGGTCGATCACGCGGAAACCCTTGCGGGCCTTCAGATCTGCATAGTCGGCCTGGACGGCCGGCGACGTCACCAGCGCAAGGCTCGCCTCATAGGCCTGCAGCGCCGGCCGGTAGAGATCGCGCTTGTCGAGGCCGGCGCCGAGCAGCGCCAGCACGTCGGCGCGCGTCTTGGTGGTGCGCAAAAGCTTGTAGGCGTTGAAGGCGGCCGAAGTGGCGTTCATCGGCAAGGTAGACGCTTCGGAGGTGTTGGCGGCGGGCTGCACGGCCAGCGTTTCACGCGCCAGATTGAGCCAGAGCTTGCCATCATCGGGCATCACCGAGGCCGCGGCCTCGTATTTCTGCATGGCGGAGCGATGGTCGCCGGTCTGCATGGCCTGCTCGGCCGAACTTATCAGGGCCGCCATGCCTTCGGTCGGCTTGTCATAGGCCGGGCCAAGCAGCCTGTTGCGGTATTGCTGCGCCTGATCGGCCATCCAGTTGGGGAAGAAGGCGAGTTCCGGCGGCGCGCCGATATCCGGATCGCCGTCAATGTTGACGATCTTGCCGGCAACTGCTCCGTTGAAGGGCTTCAGCTGGTTGTAGTCGGATTTGAGGAAGCACCATTTGGCCTTGGTGTTGTAGGTGAAGGCGCGGCAGGCCGGATCGCCAAGGCATGTTGTCTTGCACTGGTCGAGGGTGACATTCTGGTCGGATCGCAGATCGAAGCCGAAATAATCGGAATTGTCGGTCGTTGCGATTCGCCGGGCCTCGGCTGCTTGGGCGACGCCGTTCCAGGCCAAGGCATTGGCCCAGGCGAAGAAAAGAAGGACCAGAATCGACAGACCACGAGCCGTGCGCATTGCCATAACACCCTCCAGACAAGTGCAAACGTCCGGGCATGTTCAAGCTTCAGTCGAGCTTGTCAACGCGCGGACGCGGCAGGTTCCGCCTGCCAACGGTTTATTTTCCGGCCAAGGACCGGTATGCGGACAGTAACCTCCATAGGACAGGGGATCACGCTTTCTTGCGGAAACGCAGAAGGTGTGAATTCCAAGCCCGTCCTATTTCAGACAATTGGATTGTGGCCCCTTTACGTGCGCTTCAGAACTTCATTCCAATTTTAGTTTTGTAACCTAGGTTGTCGTAATGCCAGCGCATGAAAAGCAGATGTCAGGAGGGACCGCGCCAGGGCGCGTTCTTTCGCGCGCCCTGCTTTTGGCCATGATCTGCTCGACCGCGCTGGTCGTCGAATCAAGGTCTGCGGCTGCGTTCGAACTTTTCGGCATCAAGCTATGGGGGTCGTCCAACGACGAGGACGCCGACATTGTCGACCCGCTGCGCTATGCCGTGACCATCACGGCGCCCGATGCGGACAAGGATCTTGTCAAGAAGCTCGAGAACGCCTCGGCACTGAAGGGCGACGAGGATCGGCCGGTCTCCGGCTCGCTCGGGCTGATGGCCAAGGCGCGCAGCGACCGCGAACAGCTGGTTGCCGCACTTTTCGCCGATGCCCGCTACGAAGGCGTGGTCACCATCACCATCGACGGCAAGCCGCTCGACGAATTACCGCCGGACGCCGAATTCAAGGGCCCGCAGCCGATTCCGGTGGCGATCAATATCGCGACCGGCCCCAAATTCACCCTCGGCGATATCAGGCTGCAAGGGGACGCGGCGGGGCTGATGAGCGCTGATTACGGCCTGATATCGGGCGGCGACGCCGGATCGGGCGCGGTGCTGAAGGCCGAAGCGCTGATCGTGCGCACGTTGAAAGAACAGGGCAGGCCGCTCGCCAAGGTGACCGGCCGGCAGATCGTCGCCGACCATGCCACCTCGACACTCGACGTGACGCTGACCGTTGCGGCAGGCCCTGTCGCCGGCTATGGCGCGACCACGGTGGAAGGCACCGAGAAGGTCGACCGCGACTTCACCGAATACATGACCGGGCTGAAGCGCGGCCGGCAGTACTCGCCGCAGGAGATCAGCGATGCGCGTGACAGGCTGCTGGCGCTCGAGGTTTTCAACAGCGTGACCTTCAAGGAAGCCGACAAGCTCGATGCCGACGGCAACATTCCGATCGGCGTCCAGGTCAGCGAGCGCAAGCCACGCTATTTCGGCCTGGGCGGGACCTTCTCGAACACAGAGGGGCTGGGGCTGGAAGGCTATTGGGGACACCGCAACCTGTTTGGTCACGCGGAAAAGCTGCGCATCGATGGTGCCATCAGCGGCATCGGCAGCAACAATCTGTCCGATCTGAACTACAATGCCGGCATCATGTTCGAGAAACCCGGCGTGATCGGGCCGGCGTCGAAATTCTTTGCCAGCGTGAAGACCGTACTCGAGCATCCCGACGCCTACGACCATTTCTCGGTCAAGGGCAGCACCGGCCTGTCCTATGAGCTCGACAAGAAGCAGACTGTCTCGGCGGAGGTTGCGCTCGACTATTCCAGGATCACGGATGCGTTCGGCAAGCACACCTACCTGATCGCCAGTGTTCCGCTGCAATATGTCTATGACAACAGGGATAGCAGGCTGAACCCGACCAGGGGCTTCCGGGTGCTGGCCTATGCCGAGCCGAGCTACGACATCATAAGCGGGGCCGCCTTCCTCAAGCTGAAGGGCGAGGGGTCGGCCTATCAGTCGCTGGATACGGCCTCGAAATTCGTGCTGGCCGAGCGCGTCGCCGTCGGCTCGATCGTCGGCACCGGGCTCGAGAACGTTCCGGCAGACCGGCGCTTCTATTCCGGCGGCGGCGGTTCGGTGCGCGGCTATGCCTATCAGGGCATCGGCCCGAAAGACTTCACCGGCCAGCCGATCGGCGGCCTGTCCTTCTTCGAGACCTCGGTCGAAATGCGCATCGCAGTCACCGACACGATCGGCATCGTGCCGTTTGTCGATGCCGGCACGGTGTCGACCAAGTCGGTGCCCAATTTCTCCGACGTCAAGGTCGGCGCCGGCGTCGGCCTGCGTTATGTGACGCCGTTCGGGCCGTTGCGCATCGATGCCGCCGTGCCGCTCAACCGCGATCCCAGTGATCCGCATTTCGGCATCTATGCCGGCATCGGGCAGGCGTTCTGACATGAAGACGTTCTGGCGCATTCTTCGCATTGTTTTTTACACGCTGCTGATCGTGGTCGCGGGCGCGATCGGCGCGCTCGTCGTCCTGACCAAGACCGAGCGCGGACGCGACAATCTCGCCGGCATCATTTCGCGGCTGGCATCGAGCGACGACCGCAAGGTCACGGTCAGCGGCATCGACGGCATCTGGTCGGGCGCGCTCAGTGTCGACCATGTCGTGCTGGAAGACCGCAACGGGGCCTGGCTGGTGGCGCGCAAGGTCGCCGTCGACTGGTCGCCGCTGGCGCTGCTGTCGAAAAGCTTCAGTGCCGACCGCATCGCGGCCGAGCGCATCGAATTGGCACGGCTGCCGGTGGCCGGCACGCAACAGCCGGCGCCGAGCGGCGGCACGACGACGCTGCCGGTTTCCATCGACATCAAGCAGATCGACCTGCCGGAAATCGCGCTTGGACAGCAGCTGGCCGGCAGCGGCATCGCCGAACTCGCCGCCAAGGGGATGCTAAAGGCCGACGCGGCGCCGCTGGCGGTCGAGACCACGCTCAACGTCACCCGCCATGACGGCAAGCAAGGCAATGTCGATGCGAACATCCACTTTGCGCCAGCCGACAACAGGCTCGACCTCGAGCTCAAGGCTTCGGAGCCGGCAGGCGGTATCATCGCCAACCTGCTCAAGCTGCCCGATACGCCGGCGGTCGATATAACCGTCTCAGGCACGGGGCCGCTCGCCAACTGGAACGGCATTGCCACGTTCACGGTCGACGGCGAGATCGTCACTCAGCTGACGGGCCGCCACCAGTCGACCGACAAGGGCAGCCACGTCGAGGCCAAGGGTGACGGCGATTTTGCCCGCTTCGTGCCGGAGAACTTGAAGCCGCTGTTTGCCGGCAAGACCAGTTTCGATGTCGCGGGCACCGCGACATCGGCCGGCGGCATCAGTGTCGACCGGGCCAGCATCGAAAGCGATGCCGTGCATGGCACAGCGACCGGCATCGCCGATCCGGCCGGCGCCAGCGACCTGTCTGTGGAAATTGCCGCCAAGGGCGCGCCTGTGCAGATCACCGTGGGAAGTGCCGCGCAACCAATCACGCTGGCGATCAGGAACGCGACCGCGCGTGCGTTTGGCGACGGCAAGGCGCCGATCGTCGACATCGGCGCTTCGCTGGCTTCTGTAGTGGCGGGCGGCACGCAACTGAACGACCTTGCGGCGCAGATCCATTCCGACGGCTTCGACATCCAGAATCGCTCCGGGCCGGTCGCCGTCAAGCTGACGGCGGGCGGGCTGAAGACCGACGTGGCGACGCTGGCGCCGCTGGTCACCGGCAAGGTCGACGTCGATCTCGCAGGATCGCTGAGCAAGGATGCCATCATCATCGACCAGGGCACGTTGCGTTCCGATGCGCTCAATGCCTCCCTGACGATGACGGTGGCGCTCGCGGACCTGTCGATGCAGCTCAAGATGAATGCCGATGCGGTTTCGACCGCCTTGCCGCCGCAGATCAGCTCGGTGCTCGGCGAGCGGGTGAAATTCTCGGCCGCCGCGACGCGCGATCCGCAAGGGGCTTTCGCCGCCAATTCGATCTCATTGACCTCCGGGACGCTCAGCGCCAGCGGCACCGCCAGCGCGCAGGGCGCCGACATCCAGGCCGACATCAAGGGCACGCTCGGCGACGTTTCGGTGCTGTCGCCGATGGTCGGCGTGCCGGTTGCCGGCGGCGTCGATTTCGCGCTATCGGCCAGCGGCGCCAGGACGGCCCCGGATTTCACCGTCTCCGCCAATAGCGACAGCCTGACGGCCTCGGGCCGCACAGTGAAGGCGATCAAGCTGACGGCAAGCGGCAAGGCCGACATAACGAGCCCTTCCGCCGATGTTTCGCTTACCGGCGCCGTCAACGATCAGCCGCTCGCCGTCAAGGCGGCGCTGGTGACGAGCGAGGGCAAGCGGTCGATCAATGGGTTCCTCATCTCGCTGGGCGGCAACAAGGTTTCGGGCGACCTGGCACTGGATGACAAGTTCATGCCCCTGGGCACGCTGACGCTCGCGGCACCCGCAATCGACCAGTTGGCGGCACTCGCCGGGCAGGCCGTGACGGGTGATATCAACGGCACCATCAATTTCGCCAAGGACGGCGAGACGCCGTCGGTCACCATCGATGCCAGGAGCACCTCGATCGCGCGCGGCGAGATGACCGCCAAGGCGATCGCCGTCAACGCGCTGATCGCCAACTATCTCAAGGCGCCGGCGATCTCGGGCACCATCAAGGCTGACTCGGTCACGTCGGGCGCCACCGAGATCAGCGGCATCGGCGTCGACCTGAAGCGCGACGGCGACTGGACCAATTTCACCGGCGGCGCAACGATAGCGGGCATTCCGGCGACGGCGGCCGGCCGGGTCAAGATCGCCCAGGGCACCACCAGCGTCGAGATCGCCTCGGGCGAAGCGACGGTCCGCGGCATCAAGGCGGCAATTGCCCAACCCTCGACACTGAGCATCGCCAATGGCACCACCAGCATCGAGAAGCTGGCGCTCGACATTGGCGGCGGTGCGGTGACGTTGTCGGGCAGCGCCGGCCAGACGCTCGATCTCGCCGCACAGTTCTCGGCGCTGCCGGTGGCGCTTGCCAATGATTTTGCGCCCGGCCTCGATGCCGTGGGTACGCTCGGCGGCACGGCGCAGGTGACGGGAACGCCAGCCGCTCCCGAAGTTCGATTCAGCGCGCAGCTTGCCGGCGCCGAAACCAGCCAGACCCGCCAGGCCGGGCTTGGGCCGCTCGCGGTCGATGCGGCCGGCAGCTACACCCTGGCCGGCGGCGTCGCGCTCGACCATGCGACGCTGTCCGGCGACAAGATTTCCGGCACGGCCACCGGCACCATCAATCCGAACGGCGCCAGCGATTTTGCGCTGGATCTCACCTCATCCGGCCCCAGCCTGCCGCTGACCGTCGGCAGCGCCGAGAGCCCTGTGAAGATCGAGGTCAAGTCCTTGTCGGCAAAGGTGGCGGGGGAGAGCACGCAAGCTCGCCTGGATGTCTCCGCGATCCTGCCTTCGGTCGTCACCAGCCCGGCGAAGGTGGACGGACTTGTCCTGGCGCTGCATTCCGATGCGTTCGATCTCAAGAACCGCGCCGGAGCGGTTTCCGGCACGGTGTCGGTGGACAAGGTCGGCCTCGACAACGCAGCGATCGCGCCGCTGATCGCCGGCAAGGTCACGGCCGCTCTCAATGCCCGGCTGAGCGCCGATTCCGTCGCGATCGACAGCGGCTCGCTCAAAAGCGATGCGCTCAACAGCCAGGTTGCCGGGCAGGTATCGCTGCGCGACGGCGCCATCGACCTCAGGCTCAATGCTGATGCTCCGTCATCGGCCTTGCCGGCCGCGGCGCGCGGCATGCTTGGTGAACGGGCGCAGATCAGCGCCACGCTGAAGCGCGATCCCAACGGCAGCATCAATGTCGATGGGCTGAAGCTGGTCTCTGGCGCGCTGACCGCCGGCGGGCAAGCGAGCCTTGCCGACAACAAGCTGGCCGCCGACATCAAAGGCGCGCTGAGCGACATCTCGCTGCTATCCAAGGACGCCAAGGGCGCCATTGCCTTCGCGCTGAACGCTCAGGGGCCAGCCATCGCGCCTGATCTTTCGCTGACGGTCAACAGCGATCGGCTGCTGGTGGCGGAGCGCGAGATCACCGGGCTGAAGCTCATCGCCACCGGCAAGGCCGATGCCGCCAACCCGGCGGCGAATGTGCAGCTGACCGGCAATGTCGCGGGACAGGCCCTGCAAGGCAGCGCGGTGCTGGCGACGGCGGACGGCAAGAGCGCCATCAACGGCCTGCTCCTGTCGCTGGGCCAGAACAAGATCTCCGGCGATCTGGCGCTGGACGACAAGTTCGTGCCCGAAGGCACGATCTCGCTCGACCTGCCCGATATCGGCCCGCTCGCCGCGCTGGCGCTGGAAAAGGCCGAAGGCGACGTGCGTGGCACGATCGCCTTCACCAGGAATGGCGCCGCACCCCAGGTTGCCATCAAGGCGGCCACCGCCTCGATCACGCGCGGCGACCTGCAGGCGAAGGCCGTCTCCATCGACGCGCTGATCGCCAACTATCTCGCCGCGCCGGTCATCTCGGGCAAGATCCGCGCCGACAGCGTCATATCAGGCGGCACCGTGATCAGCGGCATCGATGTCGATCTGAAGCGCGATGGCGATTGGACGGGCTTTTCCGGCGGCGCCACGGTCAAGGGCATTCCGGCCAAGGCCGCGGGCCGCGTGAAGGTTGCCAATGGCACGACCACGATCGAGCTCGCCTCGGGCCAGGCGACCATCCAGGGCATCAAGGCGGCGATCGCCCAGGCGTCGACTGTCAGCATCGCCAACGGCACGACGACGCTCGACCGGCTGGTGCTCAATCTCGGCGGCGGCACGGCGACGGTCACCGGCAAGGTCGGGCAGGCGCTCGACATCAACGCGACGCTGGCGAAGGTGCCGATGTCGCTCGCCAACAGTTTCTCGCCGGGCCTCGATGCTGCCGGTTCGATTTCAGGCACGGTGAAGGTGACCGGCGCGCCGGCCAGTCCGGCAGTGGCCTTCAACATCGATGCGACCGGCGTGCAGACGTCGCAGACCCGCGGCGCCGGCGTCGGCGCGGTAAGCGTTTCCTCGTCCGGCACTTTTGCCGGCAACAAGCTGACCTTCAACGCCAATGTCAGCGACGGAGCCGGCCTCGGCCTCAAGGGCGGCGGCACGGTGACGACGGCGGGCACGCCGGCGCTCGTGCTCGACTTCAATGGCGCCGTGCCGTTCGGCCTCCTCAGCCAGAAGCTCGCCGCGCAGGGCCTGGCGCTGACGGGAACCGCCAATGTCAATGTCCAGGTGCGTGGCCCCGCGACGTCGCCCGTCATCGGCGGCAGCGTCAGCACCTCGGGTGCGCGGCTCGTCGATGCGCGCTCGGGCCTGGCCGTCAACGATCTCACGGCCGACGTCTCGATCGGCGGCGGCGTCGCCAGGATCAACCGGTTGACCGGAACGCTGTCGACGCGCGGCAGCCTGTCGGCCAGCGGCACGGTCGGCATCGACCCGGCGCAAGGCTTCCCGGCCGACCTTTCGATCAAGCTGACCGACGGCCGCTATACGGATGGACGCGTTGTGACCGCCAATCTCGGCGGTGACCTGACGATCAAGGGGCCGCTGACATCGGCACCGGCGATTGCCGGTACCGTCAATCTCGCCAAGACCGTCATCACGGTTCCGGACAAATTGCCCGGCTCGCTCTCGGCGCTCGACGTCAAGCACAGGAACGCGCCAAGTGCCGTCAAGGCGCAAGACAAGGCGCTGCGTCCGGCGACGACCAGCGGCAAGAGCGGCGGCAGCGGTCTCGCGCTCGATGTCACCGTCAACGCGCCGAACCAGATCTTCATCCAGGGCAGGGGCGTCGATGCCGAACTCGGCGGCTCGCTCCGCCTGACCGGCCCGGCCTCGTCGCCGCAGGCGGTCGGCACCTTCACCCTGCAGCGCGGCCGGCTGTCGATCCTGGGCAAGCGGCTGACCTTCACCGAGGGCACTGTCGGCTTCTCCGGTTCGCTGGTGCCCTATCTCAACCTGACCGCGACCACGACGACGACCGGCGCCACCGTCACCATCGTGGTGTCGGGCGAGGCGACCAACCCGAAATTCACTTTCTCCTCGGTTCCGGCGCTGCCCGAGGACGAAGTGCTGGCACAACTGATCTTCGGCCGCTCCATGTCGAACCTGTCGCCGCTGCAGATCGCGCAGCTTGCCGAAGCCGCAGCGCAGCTTGCCGGCGTCGGCGGCTCGACCTCGCTGCTCGAAAACCTGCGCAGCGCCATCGGCGTCGACGATCTCGATGTGACCACGGACAGCCAGGGCGGGACGGCGGTCTCGGCCGGCAAATACCTGAACGACCGCACCTATGTGACCATCCAGAAGGGCGACAAGCCGGGTTCGGGCAAGGCGACCATCGACCTCAATGTCGGGCGTGGCGTCAAGTTGCGCGGCGAGGCGACGGACGCCGGCGAGGCCAAGGGCGGCATCTTCTACGAGAAGGAATATTGAGAGGCTGGCCCTCACCATCGCCACGACTGGCGCTGTCGTAACCAGCGCCAATGTCTCAATTTAATCGACTGAGGAGATTTAGGCGGAATCTGGGCGCACTAGCAATTTTGCGTCAAGACTGTCGCTATCGCGCGTACCGCTCCCTTTTCAAAGTTGCACATTCGCTAACATGTTCCCAATCCAAGCCATCTTTGACATCATGGCCTGGATGCGGAATGTTAAACGGCGGAAAGCCAACAATGGGAGTTAGTCATGACAATCTATAAAAGTAACGGCGACAGCGTTCCGGACCACATCCTGGCCATGGCCGAAGAAGCCAAGGCAGGAACAGTGGACCGCCGCGAATTCCTGGCGCTTGCCAGCGTCTTCGGCGCGTCGACGGCCATGGCTTACGGTCTGCTCGGCCTTGCCGCCCCAACGCCGGCCAGGGCTGAGGACGTGCAGGGCAAGAAGGGCGGCGTGATCAAGGTCGCCATGTCGGTCAAGGATCCCAAGGATCCGCGCACGGCGGACTGGTCGGAGATTTCCAATGCCGAGCGCCAGGCGCTCGAACCGCTGGTGAAATACACCAAGGAGTACACCTTCGCGCCGTATCTGCTGGCGAGCTGGGACATCAACGACGACGCCACCGAGTACACGCTGCATGTGCGGCCGGGCGTCGAATGGAACAATGGCGACAAGTTCACGGCCGACGACGTGATCTACAATTTCACCCGCTGGGCCGACAAGTCCGCCGAAGGCAACTCGATGCCGGGACGCCTCGGCAGCCTCGTCGATGATACGACCAAGAAGCTGCGCGAAGGCTCGGTGGTCAAGGTTGACGACATGACGGTCAAGCTCAAGCTGACCAAGCCGGATATCGCCATCATCCCGAACCTGTGCGACTATCCCGGCCTCATCGTCCACAAGACCTTCGACGAGAAGGGCGCGAACTTCAAGAACTGCCCGATCGGCACCGGTCCGTTCGAACTCGTCTCCTACGACGTCGGTCAGAAGGTCGTCTACAAGCGCCGCACGACCGGCAAGTGGTGGCAGGGCGAGGCCTTCCTCGACGGCGTCGAGTTCATCGACTACGGCACCGATCCGGCTGCGACGGTTTCGGCCTTCGAATCGGGCGAAGTGCAGACCAACCACGAGACGACCGCCGACTACGTCAAGATCATCGAAGGCGTCGGCGCGCCGGCCTCGGAAGTTGTGACCGCGGCCACCGTGGTGTCGCGTTTCAACGTCAACGCCAAGCCTTATGGCGACCAGAAGGTACGTCAGGCGATGTGCCTGGCCGTCGACAATTCTGTGGTGCTGCAGCTTGGTTACGGCAATGCCGGAACGCCGGCCGAAAACCACCATGTCGCGCCGATCCATCCGGAATATGTCGAACTGCCGAAGATCAAGCGCGACATCGCCAAGGCCAAGCAGATGCTGACGGAAGCCGGCGTGATCGATTTCGAGCACGAGCTGATCAGCAATGACGAGGACTACCACAAGAACACCACGGACGCGATCGCGGCCCAGCTGCGCGAGGCCGGCATCAAGGTGAAGCGCACCGTGCTGCCGAGCTCGACCTTCTGGAACGACTGGACGAAATATCCGTTCTCGGAGACCAACTGGAACATGCGTCCGCTGGGCATCCAGGTCATCGCCATCGCCTACCGCACGGGCGAGGCCTGGAACGAGACGGCATACGCCAATCCGGAGTTCGACAAGAAGGTCAACGAGGCGCTCGGGATCGCCGATGCGGAGAAGCGCAAGGTGGTGATGAAGGACATCGAGCAGATGCTGCAGGATTCCGGCATCATCATCCAGCCTTACTGGCGCAAGCTCTACATCAACATCAAGCCCGAGGTGAAGAACCACTCGATGCACCCCACCTACGAGCACGACTTCGGCAAGGTCTGGCTCGATCAGGCGTGACCCACAGCTTGATGAATGCGAAGGGCGCATGGCCCTTCGCATTCGCAGGATCGCCGCCGTTGCATGAGATGCAGCGGCGGCGTGATGTCACAAGGTTTTCGTCACAGGGTTGACCATATGACCCCAACCCGGCCGGCAGGGGGGCACACATGTTCTCATTCATCATCAGACGCATCGGCACAATCCTGCTCACGATGCTGTGCCTGACGCTGGTCGTCTTCTTCCTCGTCAATCTCGAACCCAATCTGAAGAAGCTGGCGATCAGCCAGACCGAAATGCACACATCGGCCGATCAGCTCGAAAGCTGGCTGGTCAACCATGGCTACCGCCAGAACTTCTTCTCGCGCTATGGCCAGTGGCTCGGCGTCCTGCCCAAGCAACCGATCACCGATCCGGCGACCGGCAAGACGACGCAGCGCTTCACCTTCTGCAACGACCCGACCGTGCCGACATTCTCCGGCGTGATCGAGGGCGATTTCGGCTGCTCGACCAAGTTCAAGACCACGGTCGCGGCCAAGCTGTTCCCGGCGCTCGGCGCCACCGGCATCCTGATGTTCTGGGTGCTGGTGGTGATGGTGCCGGTTTCGCTGCTGATCGGCATTCTCGCCGGCATGCGCGAGGGGTCACGGACCGACCGAGTGCTTTCTGTCGCCTCGATCGCCTCGACGGCGACGCCTGAATATGTGTCGGGCGTCATCTTCACCGTCGTCTTCGCCTCCTGGCTCGGCTGGCTGAACGGCTCGGCCGCCTCGGCGAGCCAGGGCATCACCTTCTACAATTTCACGCTGCCGGTGATCACGCTGGCGATCTACGGCATCGGCTACATCGCGCGCATGACGCGCGCCTCGATGGTCGAGGTGATGACGCAGCAATATATCCGCACTGCGCGGTTGAAGGGCCTTTCCTTTCGCGGCGTGGTGGTCAAGCACGCGCTGCGCAACGCGCTGATAGCGCCCTTCACCGTCATCATGCTGCAGTTTCCCTGGCTGCTCACCGGCGTCGTCATCGTCGAGGTCATGTTCCGCTACCAGGGCTTCGGCTACACGCTGGTCGAGGCCGCGGGCAACAACGACATCGATCTCTTGCTCGGCTGTTCGCTGGTCTCGGTGTTCATCGTCCTGATCACGCAGCTCATTTCCGATGTCGGCTACGCGTTCCTCAATCCGCGCATCCGGGTTCAGTAGGGAGAAGGCGCATGCAAGCTCAATATATCGGCGCCTCCACCATCATCCTCGAAGTGCTGTGGCGCTTCTGGCCGGTCTGGGTCGCGCTCGTCATCGTCATGGGGGCGAGCTTTCTCTACAAGAAGAAGCTGGCGCTCTATGGCCAGCTTTTCGACAGCGGCGTCGGCATAGCGGGTGTGTTCATCTGCCTGTTCTGGCTGTTCACGGCGATCTTCGCCTCGACCATCTCGCCGTTCGATCCGCTGGGCCAGATCCCGATCATGAAGGACACGCTGCCTGGCGCCATCGAGCCGCAATCGGGGCTCGTCTATCTCTTCGGCGGCGACAAGCTGGCGCGCGACGTGTTTTCGCGCATGGTCTACGGCAGCCAGATCGTGCTGATCATCGCACCGGCGGCAACCGGTTTCGCGCTGATGGTCGGCATCACGCTCGGCCTGCCGGCCGGCTATTACGGCGGCAAGATCGATTCCATCCTGTCTTTCCTGGCCAACCTCGTTCTGGCCTTCCCGGTGATCCTGCTGTTCTACTTGCTGGTGACGCCCGGGATCATGGACACGCCGATCCCCTATGCGCTGGCCGGCGTCTTCTTCCTGTTTCCGATCATCTTCTTCAGCGTTCTGTTCTGGACGCGCTTCAAGAACCGGCCGGACCGGATCTACATCCTGCTCGGCCTGACGCTGATCATAGGCGGCTGGATCTATCTCGGCCTTGTCTTCGACAGGGACCCGCTGCACATCGTGCATATCGACCCCAACCAGCTCAACATCTTCGTGGCGGTGGTGTTCGCCTCCAGCCCCGGCGTGTTCCGCATCGTGCGCGGCCTGGTGATGGACATCAAGACGCGCGACTATGTGGCGGCGGCGCAGACGCGTGGTGAATCACCCTGGTACATCATGCTGTGGGAGATCCTGCCCAATGCGCGCGGCCCGCTGATCGTCGATGCCTGCCTGCGCATCGGCTACACCACGATCCTGCTCGGGACGCTCGGCTATTTCGGCCTCGGCCTGGCGCCGGAGAGCCCTGACTGGGGCACGGCGATCAAGGATGCCAGCCGGCTCCTGCGCTCCTTCATCCACCCGGCGCTGCCGCCGACGATCGCGCTGATGTCGTTCGTGCTGGGGCTCAACCTGTTGGCCGACTCGCTGCGCGAGCAATCGATGAAAGACTGATTGACGGGCCCTGGCCCGCCTCTGGTATAATTTGGATTGGAGCGACCCATGAACGAGGCAGTTCGAAATCCCGACAAGCCGACCCCTGGGCCGACCCCTGGGCCGACCACTGCGCCGATCATCGAGATCGAGAACCTGTCGATCTCCTTCTTCACCCGCAAGGGCGAGATACCGGCCGTCATGGATTTCTCCTGCACGGTCATGCCCGGCGAAGCGATGGGCATCGTCGGCGAATCCGGCTGCGGCAAGTCGACCGTGTCGCTCGGCATCATGCGCGACCTCTCCAACATCGGAAAGATCGTCGGCGGCAAGATCAAGTTCCAGGGCAAGGATATGGGCGAGCTCTCCGAGGAGGAGCTGCGCGCCATCCGCGGCAACAAGATCGCCATGATCTACCAGGAGCCGATGGCCAGCCTCAATCCGGCGATGAAGATCGGCCAGCAGCTGATGGAAGTGCCGCTGATCCACGACAAGGTGTCGAAGGAAGAGGCCTATAAACGCGCGGTCGAAATGGTGCGCTCGGTCAAGCTGCCGGACCCCGAGCGCATGATGCGTTCCTATCCGCACCAGCTGTCAGGCGGCCAGCAGCAGCGTATCGTCATTGCCATGGCGCTGCTGTCGAAGCCGGCGCTGCTTCTGCTCGACGAGCCGACGACGGCGCTCGACGTGACGGTGGAGGCGGGCATCGTCGAACTGGTCAAGGGGCTGGGCGAAAAGTTCGGCACCTCGATGATCTTCGTCTCGCACAATCTGGGCCTGATCCTCGAGACTTGCGACAGGATCACGGTCATGTATTCGGGCGAGGCGGTCGAGACCGGCAAGATCAAGGACGTCTTCGACCGGATGCGCCATCCCTACACGCAAGGGCTGTTCCGCTCGATCCCGCTGCCCGGCGCGGATAAGAACTCGCGGCCGCTGATCGCCATCCCCGGCCAGTTGCCGCTGCCGCATGAGCGGCCCAAGGGCTGCAATTTCGGCCCGCGCTGCCACCATTTCGTCGAAGGCGTCTGCAACGCCGCCGAAATCCCCATGGTCGAGGTCGCCGGCCACGAGGGCCATTTCTCGCGCTGCGTGCGTTTCAACGAGATCGACTGGGAGGCGCTGCCGCCGGGCGCCAAGAAGGTCAATGAGCGCGTCGTGCCCGGCGCGCCGGTGCTCAAGATCGAGGATCTGAGGAAGTACTACAAGGTCGGCGGCAGCGAGGTGTTCGGGTCGAGCGAAGGCCGTGTCGTCAAGGCCAACGAGACCATCTCCTTCATGGCGCGCGAATCCGAGACGGTCGCCATCGTCGGCGAATCCGGCTGCGGAAAGTCGACGCTGGCCAAGGTTCTGCTCGGCCTGGAGACGGCCAGTGCCGGAACGGTGACGCTGGGCAACAAGGAGATCCAGTCGACCGGCATCGAGAAGCGCAGCGTCGACACCGTGTCCTCGATCCAGATGGTGTTCCAGAACCCGTTCGATACGCTCAATCCGAGCCATTCGGTCGGTTCGCAGATCATCCGCACGCTGGAGAAGTTCCACGTCGGCAAGACGGTCGCCGACCGGCGCAAGCGCATGCTGGAACTGCTCGACCTGGTGAAGCTGCCGCGCGCCTTCGAGACGCGCAAGCCGCGCCAGCTTTCCGGTGGCCAGAAGCAGCGCATCGGCGTGGCGCGCGCCTTTGCCGGCGACGCCAAGGTGGTGGTGGCCGACGAGCCGGTCTCCGCACTCGACGTGTCGGTGCAGGCGGCGGTGACCGAACTGCTGATGGATATCCAGCGCAAGAACAAGACGACGATGCTGTTCATCAGCCACGATCTGTCCGTCGTGCGCTATATCGCGGACCGCGTCGTCGTCATGTATCTCGGTTACATCGTCGAGCAAGGCACGACCGACCAGATCTTCGCGCCGCCCTATCATCCGTATACCGAGGCTCTGCTGTCGGCGATCCCGATCGCCGACACCAGCGTGGTCAAGAAGCACATCGTGCTTGAGGGCGACATCCCGTCGGCGATGAACCCGCCGTCTGGCTGCCCGTTCCAGACGCGCTGCGGCTACAAGAAGCTGGTGCCCGACAATCTGTGCGAGACCAA
The DNA here is from genome assembly GCF_059420305.1 of Mesorhizobium sp. GW821-FHT04C10. NCBI lineage: Bacteria > Pseudomonadati > Pseudomonadota > Alphaproteobacteria > Hyphomicrobiales > Phyllobacteriaceae > Mesorhizobium > Mesorhizobium sp. GW821-FHT04C10. Next base: position 3,587,211 of record NZ_JBWKTL010000001.1, read on the forward strand.
GGTGCCGCCGGTCAAGCATCTCGGTGACGGCCATATGAGCCTGTGCTGGCTGGCCGATGACGTGCTGGCGCAGATGGAGCCGGTGATCAAGTTCGACAAGGAACACGCCGCGCATGAGGGCGTGCCGGACGACGCGCAGGGCACCGGGCCGGGTTTGGCCGGGACGGCGCCCAACCGGCCGCGTGGCAAAACGGGCAGCGCGGAAGCCGACCAGATCGGGGACGCAGTGGAGCAGGGCGAGGCCGGCATGCGAGCCCGTCGCCACGAAGTCCGCGACGAGGTTTCAGAAACCGGTGTTTCGAAGCCGAAAGACACGACGAGGCGGCACTAACCCCGGGCAGCTATCAGGAGCCGCATTGCCGTAGCTGCGCTTCATAGTCTCGGGCCATCTTGTCGGTGGCCCGGGCGTAGCCCTGCACCCCGGCGTCGCCGCGGTTGCCGCGGCCATAGGCAGTCCAGCCGAGATAGTAGGCGAGATAGAGATTGTAGGTGTCGTTGCGGGCGACGCCGTAGGTGTCTGATGTCTTGGAGTGATACCAGCCGACGAAGTCGACGGCATCGGCGAATTTGGTGCGCCGCGCCGCCCAGTTGCCGGTCTCGCGCTGATATTGCGACCATGTGCCGTCCAGCGCCTGCGAGAAGCCGGTGGCCGACGAGACGTGCTTCCATGGAATGAAGCCGAGCAGCTTGGTGCGCGGCGGCCGGGCATTGCTCTTGAAGCCGGATTCCTTGCGCACCGTCGCCATCAGCACGGGGACGGGGATGCCGTATTTCTGCTCTGTCCGTTCGGCCGCCGACTGCCAGTTGTCGAACCAGCCGTCATTCTGGTCGAAGACGGCACAGACATTGTTGATGTGGCTGGGCGCGGTCGCGCAGGCCGACAATGCCAGCAACACGCCAACCGCTACAATTTTACTAAAACTCGACCTACGCATTGGATGAGCAATAGGCCGAAATCATAAAGGGAATCTTGCTGGCTCCGTTAATGCTCCGCCGCCATCAGCGCTTGAGAAAATGCCATATCGGTATTCCGACGCACCCTGTCGCTTTTTATAAAAGGCTGCTGCGCAGATGCCGCCTTGACTAAAATCGCGCCTGTAAGCGGCGCATTTCTGACAGCTTGCCCGGTCTGCCGAAGCTTTGATGCCAGGCATGAACGAACCAAGACGCAAGCGCGGCGCCGAGCGCACCAGCAACCGAGGCCCAGCGCCCATCCCGCAACTGCCGCAAAAGCGCGTGAGGAATCCCTATCCGCCGATGGCGCTGCTGTCGCCCGACCAGATCGAGGCGATCCACCAGGCGTCGATGCATATATTGGAGAATTTCGGCATCGAGGTGATGAGCCCGCGGGCGCTGTCGCTGTTCGAGAAGGCCGGTGCCGTGGTCGATCATGCGACGGCCAATGTCCGCATCGATCGCGGCATGGTTGACGAGGCGCTGAAGACCACACGGCCCACCTATACGCTGACACCCCGCAACCCGGCCAACACAATCCATCTTGGCGGCAACACCATCAATTTCACCCTCGTAGCCGGGCCGCCCAATGTGCACGACATGGAGCGAGGCCGCCGCGCCGGCAATCTGCGCGACTATGCGGACCTGACCCGGCTGGCGCAGCATTTCAACTGCGTCCACATGCTCGGCAACCAGGTATGCGCGCCGGTCGAGCTGCCGGCCAATTCGCGCCACCTCGACACCTACTTCACCAATCTGACGCTGACCGACAAGAGTTTCCATGTCTCGGCGATCGGCCGGGGCAGGGCGCTGGACGGCATCGAGATGATGGCGATCGCGCGCGGTCTGACGCTGGACCAGCTGCGCGAGGATCCCGGCATCGCCACCATCATCTCGGTCAACTCGCCGCGCCGCTTCGACGAGATGATGGCCGAAGGGCTGATGACGATGGCCGAGTTCGGCCAGTCGGTGGCGGTGACGCCGTTCACCCTGATGGGGGCGATGAGCCCGGTGACGCTGGCGGGCGCCTTGGCGCAGCAGAATGCCGAGGCGCTGTTCGGCGTCGTGCTGACGCAGCTGGTGCGACCCGGTGCGCCGGTGATGTATGGCGCCTTCACCTCCAATGTCGACATGAAGTCCGGGGCGCCGGCCTTCGGCACGCCTGAAAACACCAAGGCCAACATCGCCTCGGGGCAATTGGCCCGGCGCTACGGGCTGCCGTACCGGACAACGCCGGGCTCGGCTTCCAACGCCGCCGATGCGCAAGGCGCCTACGAGACGCTGATGGCGCTGTGGGGCGCAGTGCTCGGCCATGGCAACCTCGTCTATCACGCCGCCGGCTGGCAGGAGGGTGGGCTGACAGCGTCCTTCGAGAAGTTCATCATCGATGTCGAGATGATCCAGCACATGATGGAGTTCCTGCGGCCGATCGAAGTCAACGAGGCCGAGCTTGCCGTCGAGGCGCTGGGCGCGGTGCCGACCGGCGGCCATTTCTTCGGCGAGCCGCACACGCTGGAGCGCTACGCCACCGCCTTCTACCAGCCGATGCTGTCCAACTGGCAGAATTTCGAGGCCTGGCAGGAGGCAGGTGGGCTCGACGCAACGGCGCGCGCGACGCGGCTGTGGAAGAAGGCGCTGGAGGACTATGTCGAGCCGGCGATGGATATCGCAGTGCGCGAGGCGCTGGAGGCCTACGTGGCCAGGCGCAAGGAAGCGATCGGGCAGGGCGAGCCGTGATGCCTTCCGTCCTGAATCCACTCTCCCATCCAATCCATTGATATCAGAGAAAAATCCATGAAGTCGCATGCAAAGGTCGTGGTCATTGGCGGCGGTGTCGTCGGGTGCTCCGTGCTGTTCCATCTCGCCCGCCACGGCTGGACCGACGTGGTGCTGCTGGAACGCGACGAGCTGACCTCGGGTTCGACCTGGCACGCGGCCGGCGGCATGCACACGATCAATGGCGATCCCAACGTCGCCAAGCTGCAGAAATACACGATCAGCCTCTACAAGGAGATCGAGGAACTGTCGGGACAGGCGACCGGCGTGCACCTGACCGGCGGCGTGCTGCTGGCGGCGACCGAGGCACGGCTGGACTGGCTGCGCGGTGTCGTCGCCAAGGGGCGCTATCTCGGCATCGACCTGGAAGTGATCTCGCCTGCCGAGGCGGCCGAACTGATGCCGCTGATCGATCCCAAGCAATTCGTCGGCGCCGTCAGAAACAAGGAGGACGGCCATCTCGATCCCTCGGGTGTCACGCATGCCTATGCCAAGGCCGCGCGCAAACTCGGCGCCGAGGTCGAGCGCTTCACCAAGGTCGAGGATATCGTGCGGCGGCCCGACGGGATGTGGCGCGTCATCACCAACAAGGGCGAGGTGGTGGCCGAGCATGTCGTCAACGCCGGCGGCCTGTGGGCGCGCGAAGTCGGCCGCATGGTTGGCCTCGAACTGCCGGTGCTGGCCATGGAGCACATGTACCTGATCACCGAGGACATGCCGGAGGTCGCCGCCTGGAACGCCAAGACCGGCACCGAGATCATCCATGCGGTCGATTTCGACGGCGAGCTTTACCTGCGCCAGGAGCGCGGCGGCATGTTGATGGGCACCTACGAGAAAGCCAACAAGCCATGGTCCGAATACCAGACGCCATGGAATTTCGGCCATGAACTGCTCGAGCCCGACATCGACCGCATCGCACCGTCTCTCGAGGTCGGATTCCGCCACTTCCCGGCTTTCCAGCACACCGGCATCAAGCAGATCATCAACGGGCCTTTCACCTTCGCGCCCGACGGCAACCCGCTTGTCGGGCCGGTGCGCGGCCTTCCGGGCTTCTGGGTCGCCTGCGGCGTCATGGCCGGCTTCAGCCAGGGCGGCGGCGTCGGCCTGGCGCTGTCCAACTGGATGATCGAGGGCGATCCCGGCGCCGACATCTGGGCGATGGATGTGGCACGCTACGGCGATTGGGCGACGATGGCCTACACCAATGCCAAGGTGCGCGAAAACTATTCCAGGCGTTTTTCGATCCGCTTCCCCAATGAGGAACTGCCGGCCGGACGGCCCCTGAAGACGACCCCCGTCTATGACCTCTTGTCGGCCAGGGGTGCGCAATGGGGTGTGGCCTACGGGCTGGAAGTGCCGCTCTGGTACGCGCCGGAGGGCATCAAGGATGAGTTCTCGTGGCGGCGTTCAAGCGATTTCACTCATGTCGCCAGCGAGGTCGCAACGGTGCGCGGCGGCGTCGGCCTGTCGGAGATTTCGAGCTTCGCCAAATACAAGGTGACGGGCGAGGGGGCTGCTGCCTGGCTCGACCGGATGCTCGCCTGCAAATTGCCGAAACCCGGTCGCATGACGCTGGCCCCGATGCTGAAGGAGGACGGCAGGCTGATCGGCGATTTCACCCTGGCCAATCTCGGCGCGGATGGCTGGTTCCTCGCCGGCTCCGGCATTGCCGAGCAGTATCATATGCGCTGGTTCGAGGCGCATCTGCCGGGGGATGGTTCAGTCCATATCGAGGCACTGGGCGCGAAACTCACCGGTCTTGCGATTGCCGGCCCGAAGGCGCGGGACGTGCTGGCCAAGGTCAGCCGCGCCGATGTCTCCAACGCGGCGTTTCCGTTCATGGCGGCAGCGGCGATGGATATCGGCATGGCGCCGTGCCTGGTCGGCCGCGTCAGCTACACCGGCGATCTCGGCTACGAGATCTGGGTGGCGCCCGAATACCAGCGCGCGGCTTATCATGCGCTGATAGCGGCGGGCGAGGAGTTCGGCATCGGCCTGTTCGGCTCGCGCGCGCTCAATGCGCTGCGGCTAGAGAAGAATTACGGCTCATGGGGACGCGAATACCGGCCGATCTATGGGCCGCTGGAAGCTGGGCTCGACCGTTTCGTCGCCTATGGCAAGGACGCCGATTTCATCGGCAAGGCGGCGGCGCTGGCCGAGCGCAAGCAAGGCGGGAAATTGCGGCTGCGCGCCTTCATCGTGGATGCGGACGATGCCGATGTCATCGGCGACGAGCCGATCTGGTTCGGCGGGGTGGTGCGCGGCTGGGTGACATCAGGCGGCTACGCGCATCATTCGAAAAAGTCGGTCGCCGTCGGCTATGTGCCGAAGGAGATCGCAGACGAGAGCGACGGCTTCGAGATCGAATTGCTGGGCAAGCGTCACGCGGCGCGCATCCAGGCGGCGCCGCTGTTCGACGCGAATTTCGAACGGATGCGGGGGTGAGGCTCACCCCCGGCACGGGGCATCAGGCGTTGCGGCGATTGTCCATCGCGAAGGCACCGGCGCCGGCGAAGACCAGATAGAGGAAGATGAAGCAGAAGGAGATTGCCGCGTCGCCGCCATTGTTGGCCGGGAAGAAGTCGCGCGGATAGTGCGCCATGAAATAGGCGATCGCCATCTCGCCGGCCAGAAGAAACGCGACGGGCCGCGTGAACAGGCCCAGTGCCAGCAGGATGCCGCCGGCGAATTCGAGGATACCCGCGGTGAGCGACAGGCTGTTCAGGGCATGAGGTTGGGCGCTTAGCGGGAAGTTGAACAGTTTCTGGCTGCCATGCTCGATGAACTGCAGCGCGGTCATGATGCGCAGCACGCCGAGTGCCTGCGGCTGGTATCTGGCAAGGCCTTCAAAAAGTTTCATCCGAACTCCATTTCCACCCTCCCGGCCCGGCGATAGATTATCGCCCAGCGATGGACCATTCACTTCCCTTGGCATGTCATCAACAATCGGTGATTGGAAATGTTCCCCGGTATGCCTTTTCATATTATTCTCGCTTGGGTTGCATTTATATCGCTATGGTTGTATTAGCATGAGCACTCTGAACAGGTGGATCTCCTTGCCATGAAAAAAGTCATCATCAGCCTATTCGCACTCGTCGCAGGCACCGGTTTCGCCATGGCGGAGGACGCCGGCTGCGAGGCCTTCAAATGGCCGGTGACGCGGGAACAGACGTTGTTTGCCGCGGCGCCGGCAACGCCGTCCGGAGCGACGCTGGCGGTCGGCGCGGCCGCTGATCTAGCGCTGGTGCCGGTCGACAAGGCCGGCTTCGCGGTGCCACCTGAGCATGCTCCGGGAGAGGGCACGTTTGGCGCCGTCGCCAGCGTGGCCGTGCCGCCCGAAGGCGCCATTCAGATCAGCCTATCGGGCGAGGCCTGGATCGATGTCATCCAGGACGGAAAGGCCGTGAAATCGGCCGGCTATAGCGGTGTGAAAACCTGCCCGGGTATCCGCAAAAGCGTGCGTTTCAAGCTTGCGGCCGGCCCGGCCACCATCCAGTTCAGTGGCGCGAAAAAGGCTGAGCTGAAGGTCGCGGTGCTGACGCCGGAATAAGTCGGCCGGTAGAGGCATGCGGCCCTCCATCGATGGTGCGATGAAGGGCCGTCGCTTCGCGCCTGCGGCGTCTATTGTCGTCAGCGCACCGGCGCCATCAAGGCGAAAGGCGCGCCTTGTGGGTCCTGGCATTGCACGATCCAGCTGCCGCCGGGCACCTCCATCGGCCCCATCAGGATCTTGCCGCCATTGTCGGTGACCCGTTTTGCGGCCGCGTCGATGCCGGTGACGTTGAAATAGAACTGCCAGACCGGGACGGGGATTTGCGCTGGCTTGTTCATGATGCCGCCGCCGGATTCGGGGCCGGCCGCGAAAGTCTGGTAGATGCCCATCGGGCCCATGTCGAAATCGCCGGCATCGGTCCAGCCGAACTGGCTGGAATAGAACTCGAACGCGGCCTTCCAATCGCTGGTGTAGAGCTCGTGCCAGCCGATATGGCCGGGTGTGCTGGCAGGCACCGGCGGCTGCGCGGCAAGGTTCGGCTGCAGGAACATGAACATCGCGCCCTGCGGGTCGGCAACGACAGCGAAACGGCCGACGCCCGGAATATCATCCGGCGCGCGGTGGACGGCGCCGCCAGCCTTTTTGAGTGCCTGCGTCGAAGCGTCGACATCGCCGGTGTAGATGTAACCCACCCAGGCCGGCGGCATGCCCATCTTGGCGGCATCATCGGGCATCGTCATCAACCCGCCGACGCCGCGCTCGCCGACATTCATGACGATATAGCGCGGCATGCCGGGAGCCGTGTCGAAGGGCTGGGCCGTCCAGCCGACAACCTTGGTATAGAAGGCCTCGGCGGCGTCGAGGTCTGATGTCATCAGTTCGTACCAGAAGAAGGGCATCGGGGATTTGGGCATGGTCAGTCTCCTCACCGTTCAGCATCGATCGTTGTCCGATCCATCGCAGGACGATCCTGGCGACGGAAATCCGACATCCGCCCGGACGAATAATGCCGACGCATGACATGCGTTCCCGGGTTGCGCGCCGTGCGGGTTTTCGATTTCTGTACGGTAAGGGGGTCGTTCACTTGTGTCCGGTCGTCATTCTAAAAGGAAATGCTACCATGTAGCTTGGCTGACCTGATCCGAATAGAGCGGAGCCTTTGAAAGACGCCAACATTATAGAAGCGGTTTGTTCCTTCGAGCACTCCCAAGGCACAGGAAATGGTGGTTCCGAAGGCTACGGCGTCACGAGATGAGCGATAGGCATCGTCCGGCTGTGCGTTCAACGTCGAATATTCCATGAAATCAGTGCCATGAATGTTCCGGGAGAAATTTCGGTAGACCACATTGTACATATCCATGTGGTGGGTCTGTCTCGCCCGTTGCTCAAGGGGAATACCTGAGAATCCGTATTTCGTCATAGCCTTCGAATTTGCTTCACCGTGGCGCGCTACAATCTCTTCTTCCGCCTCAAGCCAGTCTTTCTTGGTAGCACCTTTCACCAGTTCTAAACCGCGAAATTCGATCTGTTTCAATTGCTTGATCTTTTCAAGCATCATCGCATCGCTAAGCCGCCGCAACGTGTCAATGGGGTCGCGAAGGAATGACAGATAGAAGACGTCGAAGTTGATGCGATATTCAATGAGCGTGCGTACTAGCGCCTGCGCAGGTTCACTCAGGCGTTTCTCGTGTAGAAACGCGATGGCTTGAACGCCTTGCCGCACTTGATGGACGAAGATCGAGAAAAATTTAATGTCCGCTCCCGGCGCAGGCACGTCCGAAAGCTTCTGCGCAATGCGACCGGCAACTTCGGCCACCTCATTCAACAAGTCTATCCAATCAGCCTTGTCACTCACCGGACACCTTACGCTGTCGTGCGCCTCGTTGGGCGCAGTTGCTTGTCTACACGAGATACTCGGTTTGCGCGATTTTCAACTTGCGCAGCCATCCTCGCTTTCCGATTGGTTGCTTCTAGTCGCTCGTTGGACTGCAGTTCGATATGCCGCTGTCGGATGGCTCGCATGTTGCGATCGCCTCGGATCGGGGCCGACCAGATAGGCGGCATGAAGAAACCTACGCCGACGCGTCAATTGACGAACCATCAAACGAAAAATCCGCCGGGTGGCGGGTTACTGGCGCAAATCAACACCGTCACAGTCAATGAAAAGCTAGCGGCACACAAGCAGTCGACGCCGACGGACTGGTGGTCGACAGTTTGTTAACCTGAGTTCTCCGTGGCAAGCGTTCCGAGGCTTGTGTGCCAAGCTGTTTTAGATTTCTCTGCGGCAAAAGAGGGGTTGTCGTTTCATGCGCCTGATGTCGCTCACGCCTGAGCTTGTCGCACTGTGCCATCGGCAAGAGGCCGATCCCGGCCCGGACCCAAGCTGGACGGAGCTGAATGACGAGGATTTCCGGACCCTTGCCATGCGGCTTGCCGCTGAAGCGGACGAGGGGCCGCTCTGGTTGTTCGCCTACGGGTCGCTGATCTGGAAGCCGGAATTCGAATCGGTGGAGCAAAGGCTCGCCACGGCCTTCGGCTGGCACCGCTCCTTCTGCCTAGACATGGTGCGCTGGCGCGGCAGTGCCGAGCAGCCGGGGCTGATGATGGCGCTGGAACGGGGCGGACGGTGCAACGGAGTGATCTACCGCTTGCAGGAGGGCGAAAAACCGGCCCAGATCGAAAGGCTGCTGCGGCGCGAGATCAGCGACCACGAGAGCATCAGCTCGGTCCGGTGGCTGCCCGTGCATACGGCGCAAGGGCCGTTGCGGGCGCTTGGCTTCTGGGTTGGCGTGAAGGGGCGGGGAACGTCATTGGGTCAGCCACTGGACAAGGTGGCAAGCATATTGGCCAGGGCCTGCGGCCATATCGGCTCCGGCGCTGAATATCTCTACAACACGGTCAGTCATCTCGAAGCGTTCGGCATCCACGACCGCAATCTGTGGCGGCTGCAGGAGCTGGTCGCGGACGAGGTCCGGGCACTCCATGGCCGGCCGGTCGACGAGGGCCATCCGGTCCGGCAAGAGCAGCCGTCCACAGCATAACATGAGTAAAAAAATCATGTTTTTATCAAGCCTTTTCAGCGACTTGCGCCGAAAATTGACCAATTGATAAAAAAATAAAACGTGCTAGCCTTCCCCAAAACAAAACATGGGGAACTGACAATGCCAGAAGGCCAGTTCAAGGAAGGTATTGCCGGCGGCCGGCTCGCGGCCGAGCAGTATGCGGATAATTTTTCCGACCTGCATCCGCCGCTCGATCACCACGAGGCGCTGGTCGAATCCGACCGCTGCTATTTCTGCTACGACGCGCCATGCATGAACGCGTGCCCGACCTCGATCGACATTCCGCTGTTCATCCGCCAGATCTCGACCGGCAATCCGATCGGCTCGGCCAAGACGATCTTCGACCAGAATATCCTGGGCGGCATGTGCGCCCGCGTCTGCCCGACCGAGACGCTGTGCGAAGAGGTCTGCGTGCGCGAGGTGGCGGAAGGCAAGCCGGTGCAGATCGGCCGCCTGCAGCGCTACGCCACCGATGTCGCGATGGCCGAGAACAAGCAGTTTTATCCGCGCGCCGAGGCGACGGGGAAGACCGTCGCCGTGGTCGGCGCCGGCCCGGCCGGCCTTGCCGCCGCGCACCGGCTCGCCCGCCATGGCCATGACGTGACCATCCTGGAAGCGCGCCCGAAGGCTGGCGGCCTCAACGAGTATGGCATCGCCGCCTACAAGAGCGTCGACAATTTCGCCCAGGCCGAGGTCGACTATGTCACCGCGATCGGCGGCATCGACATCCAGAACGGCAAGGCGCTCGGCCGCGACTACCAGCTCTCCGACCTGATCCGCAATTACGACGCGGTGTTCCTCGGCATGGGGCTCGGCGGCGTCAACGCGTTGCGCGCCGATGGCGAGGATGCCGCCGGCGTCATCAATGCGGTGGAGTTCATCGCCGAGCTACGCCAGGCCAGCGATCTCTCCGGCCTGCCGGTTGGCCGCCGCGTCGTCGTCATCGGCGGCGGCATGACGGCGATCGACGCGGCGGTGCAGTCGAAGCTGCTCGGCGCCGAGGAGGTGACGATCTGCTACCGGCGCGGCCAGGAGCACATGAACGCTTCCGAGTTCGAGCAGGATCTGGCGGCCGCCAACGGCGTCACCATCCGCCACTGGCTGCAGCCGAAGCGTGTGATCGCCGAGGCCGGCAAGGTGTCGGGTATAGAGCTCGAATACACGGCATTGAAGGGCGACAAGCTCGCCGGCACGGGCGAGACGCTGACGCTCGTCGCCGACCAGGTTTTCAAGGCGATCGGCCAGAGCTTTGTTCCGGCTGCCCTCAACGGCAGCGGAGCCTCGATCGACCTCGAAGCCGGCCGCATCAAGGTCGACGCGGAAGGGCGTACCTCGCTGGAGAAAGTCTGGGCTGGCGGCGACTGCATCTTTGGTGGTGACGATTTGACCGTCTCGGCCGTGGCGCAAGGGCGCGATGCGGCGGAATCAATCAACCGGGCGCTGACCTCGAACGGGAGGGCATGAGCATGGCAGACATCAGAAACAATTTCGTCGGCATCAAATCGCCAAATCCGTTCTGGCTGGCCTCGGCGCCGCCGACCGACAAGGCCTACAACGTCATCCGCGCCTTCAAGGCGGGGTGGGGCGGCGTGGTCTGGAAGACGCTGGGCGAGGAAGGGCCGCCGGTCGTCAACGTCAACGGTCCGCGCTATGGCGCGATCTGGGGCGCCGACCGTCGCCTGCTCGGCCTCAACAACATCGAACTGATCACCGACCGCGACCTGCAGACCAATCTGCGCGAGATGAAGCAGGTCAAGATGGATTGGCCTGATCGTGCGCTGATCGCCTCGATCATGGTTCCCTGCGAAGAGGCGAGCTGGAAAGCCATCCTGCCGCTGGTCGAGGAGACCGGCGCCGACGGCATCGAGCTCAATTTCGGCTGCCCGCACGGCATGTCGGAGCGCGGCATGGGCGCCGCCGTCGGCCAGGTGCCGGAATATATCGAAATGGTAGTGCGCTGGTGCAAGCAGTACACGCGCATGCCCGTCATCACCAAGCTGACGCCCAATATCACGGATATCCGCAAGCCCGCGCGGGCAGCACATGCCGGCGGCACCGACGCGGTGTCGCTGATCAACACCATCAATTCGATCACCGGTGTCGATCTCGACAGCTTCGCGCCGATGCCAACCATCGACGGCAAGGGCTCGCATGGCGGCTATTGCGGCCCGGCGGTGAAGCCCATCGCCATGAACATGGTGGCCGAAATCGCGCGCGATCCCGAGACCCGCGGCCTGCCGATCTCCGGCATTGGCGGCATCACCACCTGGCGCGACGCCGCCGAATTCCTGGCGCTCGGCGCCGGCAATGTGCAGGTGTGCACGGCGGCCATGACCTATGGCTTCAAGATCGTGCAGGAGATGATCGCCGGCCTCGAGAACTGGATGGACGAGAAGGGCCACCGATCGCTCGACGACGTCATCGGCCGCGCCACGCCCAACGTCACCGACTGGCAGTATCTCAACCTCAACTATGTCGCCAAGGCACATATCGACCAGGATGCCTGCATCAAATGCGGCCGCTGCCACATCGCCTGCGAGGACACCTCGCACCAGGCGATCACCAACATGGTCAACGGTGTCAGGCATTTCGAGGTGATCGAGGCCGAGTGCGTCGGCTGCAATCTGTGCGTCAATGTCTGCCCCGTCGACAATTGCATCACCATGGAGCCGCTGGCCGCCGGCGCCATGGATGAACGTACCGGCAAGCCGGTGTCGCCAATCTACGCCAACTGGACGACGCACCCGAACAATCCGATGGCCAAGGTGGCGGCGGAGTAGGGCTGCCTTCACAGAACTTGCGTTCCTCGCCCCGTGAAATGACTGGGCTATGCACACATCTTCTGTGACTTGCGCGACTGGTCAGCCCGAGGCTTGATTGCCACGTGGTTCCCCCAATCCGTCGCTGCTTCGCAGCGCCACCTTCCCCCTCCGGAGGGAAAGGAAGGGAGCTTGGCTGGACGAGCGTTGACGGAAAGAAGCCTGGCGCGCCTTTCCTCTCCCCCGTCGATCGGGGGAGAGGTGGCTCGGCGAAGCCGAGACGGAGTGGGGGTCGACCAGCGCAACACAAGACAATGCATGCGCCAAGCTGCCATGCACGCGCCAAAGACCAACCGCTCGGAAGTGTGCATGCCGTTGCATGAAACGGGGTGCGAGGAACCCAAGTTCTGTGAAGCCATCGCGAACGTGTGAATTTCAGCATTTCTCTATTGCGGATAAAAATTATCCACGATAAAAGATATCCATGAATCGGAGATCGGCATCATGAAGCTTGGCGAGGGCGTTGAGGCGGCTATCCACTGTGCGGCCACGCTGGCTAGCGTAGACGGAAACAGCACAATGCCGGGTGCTGCGCTTGCCGAGTCCTTTGGGCTGTCGCCGAGCTATCTGCTGAAACATCTCAACATGCTGTGCGCGGCGCGCATCCTGGAATCGGTATCGGGTCCGGCGGGCGGCTACCGGCTGGCGCGGCCGGCGGAGAGCATCACGCTGCTCGACATCGTGCTGGCCATCGAGGGGCGTGAACCGGCCTTTCGCTGCGGCGAGATCCGCCGCAACGGTCCAGTCAAGCTCGACGCCTCGGCCTATGTCAAACCCTGCGGCATCAATGCCGCGATGCTGAAAGCCGAGCGCGCCTATCGGGCAGCGCTCGCCGAGACGAAGCTGTCCGACATCGTGGCGGACTACGCGGCGGAAGGGGATCCCAGATCATTCGCCGCGAGCTGCGCCTTCGTCGCGCGTCATCAACGGCCGCAGAAATCCAGTTCCACCCCGCAAGATCCAAAGCAGATATGAAAGGACATCAAGATGAAACAGAGGATGCAATTCTTCGCCAAGGCGCCCGAGATCATGAAGGCGGTGTCGGCGCTCAACAAGGCGGTCGACGAATGCGGGCTGGAGGTGAGCCTGCTGCACCTGATCAAGCTCAGGGCCTCGCAGATCAATGGCTGCTCCTACTGTGTCGAGATGCACAGCCGCGAGGCGAGGCGCGACGGAGAAACCGAGCAACGGCTCTACCTCGTCGCGGCCTGGAAGGAATCGCCGCTGTTTTCCGAACGTGAGCGCGCCGCCTTCGCCTGGACCGAAGCGGTGACCCTGATCGCCGACAATGGGGTCTCTGACGAACTTTATGCCCGCACGCTTGAGCATTTCTCGGACGAGGAGCTGGTCAAGCTGTCGGTTGCGCTCGGCATGATCAACACCTGGAACCGGCTTTGCATCCCGTTCCACGCCATTCATCCGATGCCGGCCGCCAAGGCAGCCTGATTTTCTGGCGCCATGGGAGCGCCGCCGAGGCGGCGTCGTTTCCAACAGTTTCAAAGGGGCGTTTGATGCCTGTCGATTTGCCTTCGACCCTGTTGTTTCTCGGCCGCCTGTTGCTCGGCGGCGCCTTCGTCTTCGCCGGCCTGCGCAACATCCAGAACGCGGCTTTCCTGACAGGGCTGATGACCGCGCGCGGCGTGCCACGGGCGCGGCTGGCCTTGTGGGCCGGCATTGTGCTCCAGATCATTTGCCGGCGCCTTGGTGATGGCTGGTCTCTGGACCGCGATTGCCTGCGCGGTGCTGGTGGTGTTCCTGGTCGTCGCGACACCGATGTTCCACAATTTCTGGGACCATCAGGGCCCGGACCGCGCGGCACGCATCAACGGCGTCGTCGGCAATGTCGCGCTGACGGGCGGTTTCCTGGCGCTGATCGCGCAGTCGCTTTAGGGACAAGGCAGGGCCGGGCAGGCGCTGTTTGACTTCGGCACCGGACATTCTAACCTGTACCGGCGGCTTCTTGCCTAGAGGTGGCCATGTCAGTCGTCTACCGACCTGCCCGCGCGCAAGATCTGGAACGGGCTGATGAGCTTGTCGTTGCCAGCATCAACGAACTTACCGAGCGCCATGGCTTTGGACCCATGGCTGTTTCGCGCCCTACAAATTTCCAATCGTTTTCGCTGAAGGACGATGCCGGTGGCTTGTGGGTGGCGCAAGACGCCGACGAAATCCTTGGCTTTGCCTGGAGCTGGGTTTGCGGCGATCTGTGGTTTCTTGCCCAGCTGTTCGTATCCCCGGGTCGTCAGGGCAGCGGGATAGGCAACGAACTGCTGAAACGAACGCTCGACCATGCCCGGCAATCCGGTGCCACCAGCAAGGCATTGATCACCTTCAGTTTCAATACGGTGTCGCAGGGTCTCTATATCAGGCACGGATTGTTCCCGCGGTTTCCGATCTACAATCTGGGCGTCGCCAGGGATGTCCTGACAGGTCGATTGCGGGATGCGCCGCTTCGATGCCTGCCGCTCAAGGAAACAGCCTCGCATTTGCGCGATCTTGCCCGGATCGACAGCCGGGCCCTAGGCGTCTCTCGCGAGAAACATCACCGATATCTGATCAATGACGACGCGACGGCTGGTGTCGGTCTCTACGATGGGGGTGACTGCGTCGGCTACGCCTATATCGGTACCAACGGTCACATCGGACCGCTTGCCGTCATGGACCCCGATAGTCTTGACGCGGCCTTCAGGACCGCACTGAGCCTGGCGGCGCAAACACAGTCTTCGTCGGTGTCGGCTTTCCTCCCCGGCACGGTGGACAGGGTTCTAAGTACCGCCGTCGACCATGGGATGCGCATCACGCTCCCCATGGTCCTGATGTCAACGCGAGATCTGGGCGACTGGTCCCAGTATCTGCCCCGGAATCCCGGCTTCATGTGATTGCTGCCGTACCGGCATTTGACCTGCCGCCTATGCCGCGAACCGCAGACCACCGTCGCAGGTCAGAACCTGGCCGGTCATGAAACCGTTGGAGACGAGGAAGGCTATCGCCGAGGCGACATCCTCGGCACGGCCAACCCGCCCCACCGGCGTCTTGCCGGCATATTCGGCAAAGACCGCCTGCCGCTGCTCGTCGGGCAAGAAGTCCCACCATGGCGTGTCGATGACACCGGGCGCCACGACGTTGACGCGCAAGGGTTTCAACTCCACCGCCAGGATCGGCGCCACGGTCAACAGCATGCCGTTGATGGCGCCGATGCCGGCGATGCCTGGCATGGCGACCTGAGCCGATACCGCCGATATGAAGGTGACAGATCCGGTCTTGCTGAGCGTCGGCAGGGCTGTCTGCAGGCACGACAGTTGCGGCCGCACCTTCTCCTCGACGCCACTGCCGATGTCGGCAAGGTCGAGGGTCTCGAAGGGACCAAGGCCCTTGCCGCCGCTCGCGGCCAGAACAAGATGGTCGAACGGGCCGAGGCGCTTGAAGAAGTGACGCACTTCATCCGGCTTCGAAGCGTCGAACGCGGCCTTTTCCGCAGCGCCGCCAAGGCTCTTCCAGGCGCCGTTGAGCTTGTCCTGGTTGCGCCCGGTGATCGTTACCTTCATGCCCGGCCCAATCAGCTTGCGCGCGGTCGCCAGGCCGATGCCGGATGAGCCGCCGATGATGACTGTGTGTTCTGTCCTGTCGGTCATGAATGTTCCTCCTTCGCTGTTGCCAGCCCGACAAGGTCGAGGCTCAGGCTGCGCAATTGTTGTCTTGCCCTGGCGTCGTAGGCCCGGGCGTCGGCGCGGGATTCGCGCAGGCCGTCGAAATAGAGGCCGCTGCGTCCTTCGAGCGCGGACGAGGTAGCGAGGTTGACGATCGCGTCGGCGCCGGTTTCGACCGAACTCCATGGCGTCACGCCCGCCCGCCGGACCATGGTGGTGTTCATGTAGCTCGCCGGATGCAGCGCGTTGGCGGTGACGCCGGTGCCTTTCAGCTCTTCCGCCAGATCGACGGTGAACAGGATCTGCGCCAGCTTGCTCTGGCAGTAGGCGCGCACGCCGCTATAGCCGTCGGCCAACATTACATCGCCGAAGTCGATTGCCTGCTGGCCGGCTGAAGCGACATTGACGATGCGCGCCGGCGCACTCGCCTTCAGCAGCGGCAGAAGGTCAAAGGTCAGCAGGAAGCCGGCGAGATAGTTGACCGCGAAACGCAGTTCGTAACCGTCGGCGCTGACTTGCCGCTTGGCACCGGCAGTGCCGATGCCGGCATTGTTGATGAGGATGTGGAGCCGATCCGTTTGGGCGCGCACGGCCTCGGCGAGGCGGCGAATCTCGGCCAGTGAGGCGAGGTCGGCGGCCAGGAAGTCGGCTCTGCCGCCGGCGGTCTCGATTTCGGCGACCACGGCCTTGCCGCGCGTGGCATCGCGGCCGTGCACCAGCACGCGTGCGCCGGCAGTGCCCAGTCTTTGCGCAACGACGCGGCCGACGCCATCGGTCGAGCCGGTGATGAGGATTGTCTTGTCTTTCAGGTCCATGTCCGGAGCCTCCATTTCGCCGCTCCGAGCCGAAGATGGGACATCCGGCAGGCCTCAAACAGTTCAAACTTTATCCTGGTATCAATACTGCTATAATAAGCGTCATGGATGCTCCCTCTCATTCCGCTGAAGACAGCCGCCGGCGCGAACTCGGCGCTTTCCTGCGCTCGCGACGCGAGAGGCTGACGCCCTCGGCAACCGGTATCGCGACCGGCCTCAGGCGGCGCACGCCGGGCCTGCGCCGCGAAGAGGTGGCGATGATCGCCGGTGTCGGCACCACTTGGTACACCTGGCTGGAGCAGGGCAGGGACGTACGCCCTTCGGTGGAGGTGCTGACGGCGCTCAGCGAGGCGCTGCGGCTGGACCCGGCTGAGAAGCGGCATCTGTTCACGCTTGCCGGCCGCCAGCAGCCAGAGCGGCGGCGCATCGTGCCGGTGAAGGTCGACGGGCCCTTGCTGCACATGCTGCAGAGCCTGGTCCTGCAGCCCGCCTATGTCGTCGGCCCGCGCTGGGACGTGATGGCCTGGAATGACGGGGCTGTTGCCATTTTCGGCGATTACGGCCTGTTGGAGGGGGATGCCCGCAATATCATCCATGGCGTTTTTACCGATCCGCACCGGCGGCATCTGCTGGTCGACTGGGAGCAGGTGGCCCGCGCTACTCTCGCCGCGTTCCGTGCCGAAAGCGCAAAGTACGTTGGCGATCCGGATTTCGAGCGGCTGATCGCGCTGATGATGCGCTCAAGTCCGGAGTTCCGGGAATGGTGGCCGCAGCGCGACGTCGTGCACCGCCTGTCCGGCATGAAGCACCTGCGCCACCCCACGGCCGGCCCGATGGTGTTCGAGCATATGAGCCTGTCGATCGATGACGGCTCGGACATGAAACTGATCGTCTACACGCCGCTCGGCGAGCAGAACTCGATCGCCAAGCTTCAGGCGTTGCTGGATGCGCTACCGGCCGAGCGGCGCAGCGCCTGACGACGGTGGCCGCAGCCCTCCGCTTCGTCATCCCTGGGCGGAGCAGCCGCGAAGCGGCGTCGCGGAGACCCTGGGATCCATTCCGTGACCTTGAACAACGGGTGCAGCGGTGCAGAATTCTGGACCGTGGCGACGCGCATTGGAGTCCCGGCATGGATCCTCGGGTCTGCGCCGCGTCGCTACGCTCCTTGCTCCGCCCGTGGATGACGAAGTGATGGGCGTCTCGGCCAATCTCCACGGTCGACGAGGCGCTACCCCTTCGGTTTCAGCCCCTCGAGAAACAACTGCTCCAGAAACCGCGCCGCGTCCTCGAAGCGGCCGTCGCCGCCGCGGTTCGGTCCCAGCACCGCGCGGACCTGGACGTCGAAATCGGCATAGTGCTGCGTCGTCGCCCAGATCGAGAAGATCAGGTGCCAGGGGTCGGTCTTGGCGATCTTGCCGGCACGCATCCAGCCCTTGATGACAGATGCCTTCTCGTCGACCAGCGTCTTCAATTCACCGGCCAGCAGCGGCATGATGCGCGGCGCGCCTTGCAGGATCTCGTTGGCGAACAGCCGGCTCTCGCGCGGAAAATCGCGCGCCATTTCGAGCTTGCGCCTGATGTAGCTCCTGAGCTCGGTCATGGGATCGCCGATGTCGTCGAGCTCACGCAACGGCGCCAGCCAGGTGTCGAGCAGGCGCTGCATCAAAGTCTCATGAATGTCTTCCTTGCGGCGGAAGTAATAGAGCAGGTTCGGCTTCGACATGCCGGCGGCTTCGGCGATCTGGTCTATGGTCGAGCCGCGGAAGCCGTTGGTGGAGAACACCTCGAGCGCGGCCTCCAGGATGACCTCGCGCTTTTCCTGCTGGATGCGGGTGCGGCGGGGGGCTTCCGTGCCGGTGTTCACCGTTGCGGACCCTTGCATTGCCAAATCTCGCGTTCAAGGTCATCTGGACCAATTCTCTGGACCAGTTTTTCCCCAGGCTGTGGAACGCACTTCAGGAGCCGCATTTCCGCTAGTAATCCCTTGACCGCCGACAGGGCGGTGCTAACGTTTGTCCAATCGGTCAAAAATTTGCGTAGCATGAAAATGGCGCAAAGACCAAGCGTTGGACGCACCGAAACAGGTTACAAGGGGAAGTCTTGGTCATGTCCAACCGGCTGAAAGTCACGCCGAACGATCTCAGTGCATTCTGGATGCCGTTCACGGCAAACCGGCAGTTCAAGCAGGCGCCACGCATGTTCGTGTCCGCCAAGGACATGCATTACACCACCAGCGACGGCCGCAAGGTGCTGGACGGCACCGCCGGCCTGTGGTGCGTCAATGCCGGCCACTGCCGGCCGAAGATCACCGAAGCGATCCAGCACCAGGCCGCCGAACTCGATTATGCGCCCGCCTTCCAGATGGGCCATCCGATCGTGTTCGAACTGGCCAACCGCCTGGTCGACATCGCGCCCAAGGGCATGGACCACGTGTTCTTCACCAATTCCGGTTCGGAATCGGTCGAGACCGCGCTGAAGATGGCGATCGCCTATCACCGCGTGAAGGGCGAGGGCTCGCGCACCCGCCTGATCGGCCGCGAGCGCGGCTATCACGGTGTCAATTTCGGCGGCATCTCGGTCGGCGGCATCGTCACCAACCGCAAGATGTTCGGCACGCTGCTCGGCGGTGTCGACCACATGCCGCACACGCATCTGCCGGAAAAGAACGCCTTCTCCAAGGGCGTGCCGGAGCATGGCGCGGAACTCGCCAACGAGCTGGAACGCATCGTCGCGCTGCATGACGCCTCGACCATCGCCGCCGTCATCGTCGAGCCGGTCGCCGGCTCCACCGGCGTCATCCTGCCGCCCAAGGGCTATCTGCAGAAGCTGCGCGAAATCTGCACCAAGCACGGCATCCTGTTGATCTTCGACGAGGTCATTACCGGTTTCGGCCGTCTTGGGGCACCGTTCGCGGCGGACTATTTCGGCGTGGTTCCCGATATCATGACCACCGCCAAGGGCGTCTCCAACGGCGTCATCCCGATGGGCGCGGTGTTCGTGAAGAAGGAAATCCACGACGCCTTCATGACCGGCCCCGAGCACATGATCGAGTTCTTCCACGGCTACACCTATTCGGGCAATCCGATCGCGTGTGCGGCCGCACTCGGCACGCTCGACACCTACAAGGAAGAAGGCCTGCTTACCCGCGGCGAGGAACTGGCGCCTTATTGGGAAGACGCGCTGCACTCGCTGAAGGGCGAGCCGCATGTCATCGACATCAGGAACATCGGCCTGATCGGCGCGATCGAACTGGCGCCCATTGCCGGCAGCCCGACCAAGCGCGCCTTCTCGGCCTTCGTCAAGGCGTTCGAACGCGGCGCGCTGATCCGCACCACCGGCGACATCATCGCGCTGTCGCCGCCGCTGATCATCACCAAGGGCCAGATCAACGAACTGATCGACCATGTGCGTGAAGTGCTGCGGTCGATAGACTAGACTTGCTTTTATCTGGGCGGGTGGCGATGGGAACCGCCACCCGCCCAGAGCATGAAATGGAAGGATTTTGAATGGCCGCACCCGGCGAGAATCTGCGAATCAATTCAGACCGTTTGTGGGATTCGCTGATGGAGATGGCGAAGATCGGCCCCGGCATTGCCGGCGGCAACAATCGCCAGACCGTGACCGACGAAGACAGCGAAGGCCGGCATCTGTTCAAGCGCTGGTGCGAGGCCGCCGGGCTCGAAATGGGCCTCGACGAGATGGGCACCATGTTTGCCCGCCGCGAGGGCACCGATCCCAGCCTGCCGCCGGTCTATGTCGGCAGCCATCTCGACACGCAGCCGACAGGCGGCAAATATGACGGCGTGCTCGGCGTCCTCGGCGGCCTAGAGATCGTGCGCTCGCTCAACGATCTCGGCATCAAGACAAAACATCCGATCGTCGTCACCAACTGGACCAACGAGGAAGGCTCGCGTTTCGCACCGGCGATGATGGCGTCGGGCGTGTTCGCCGGTGTGCTCGATCAGGCCGATGTCTATGAGCACACGGACAAGAACGGCAAGAAATTCGGCGAGGAGCTGGAGCGCATCGGCTGGAAGGGCACCGAGAAGGTCGGTGATCGCAAGATCCACGCCTTCTTCGAACTGCATATCGAGCAGGGCCCGATCCTCGAGGACGAAGACATCGACATCGGCGTCGTCACCCATGGGCAGGGGCTGAAATGGCTGCAGGTGACGCTGACCGGCAAAGAGGCGCATACCGGCTCGACGCCGATGCCCAAGCGCCGCAATGCCGGGCTCGGCATGGCACGGGTGATCGAACTGGTGCACGAGATCGCCATTGACTACCAGCCCGACGCTGTCGGCGCGGTCGGCCACATGGAGGTCTATCCCAATTCGCGCAACATCATCGCCGGCCGCACCGTCTTCACCATCGACATACGCTCGCCCGAGAAGGAAGTGCTGGATGCGATGGACGGCCGCATCCGCGAAGGCATCGACACGATCTGCGAGGCGCTGGATATCCAGTACAAGGTCGAGCAGGTCGGCCATTTCGATCCGGTCACTTTCGATGCCGGCTGCGTGAAGGCCATCCGCGATGCCGCCGAACGGCTTGGCTACACCCACCGCAACATCGTCTCGGGTGCCGGCCACGATGCCTGCTGGATCAACCGCGTCGCGCCGACCGCCATGGTGATGTGCCCCTGCGTCGATGGGCTTAGCCACAACGAGGCCGAGGAGATCACCAAGGAATGGGCTTCTGCCGGCGCCGACGTGCTGTTCCACGCGGTGGTGGAGACGGCGGAGATCGTTGCGTGAGAGGTCGGCGCTGTACCCCCACCCCTAACCCCTCCCCACAAGGGGGAGGGGGACTCCCGCAGGCGCTGAACTCGGCTAACTACCAGAGTTCAATACTGAATGTGAGGCGGGCGGCAGCATTCCCTCCCCCTTGTGGGGAGGGTTAGGGTGGGGGTCCTCTTCGTAGGAATCTCATTTGCGATGGACCTGCCACAATCGGGTGTGGGACCAGTATTGCCGGCGCCATTGTCTTTGGCGGCTGGCTTTGACGATTGGACTGTGAGAGCGCAAGCCTTCCTCCCCGGGAGGGATTGAGGGTGTGGGTACTCTTGGCACCGACCTCTATCGATCCGGCAGCCATCAAGCGGGCCAGAGCCCTGCGACGGAACATGACGGAAGGCGAGCGCAAGCTCTGGTCCGAGTTGAAGGAGTTCCGTCGGCTTTACGGTCTACATGTGAGGAAGCAGGCGCCGATCGGACCTTACATTGTGGACTTCGTTCTTCATGAAAAGAACCTCGTCATCGAGGTGGACGGAGAGCATCACTTTACGCCGGCGGGAATGGAGAAGGATCGAATACGCGATGCATGGTTTGGCCGAGAGGGCTATCGTGTGCTGCGATTTTCCACGGGAGACTTGGCGAATTCTTTCGATGGTTGCATCGAGGAGATATTGCGGGACGTGGGAGTCATGTAACGGCAAGGCTCCTCGCTCCTGAACCGATCTGAATCGAGCAAAGCGCTCACAAGAAGCGCAACCGAAACAAGGGAACAAGAAAATGACCAAAGTCATCAAGAACGGCACCGTCGTCACCGCTGACCGCAGCTGGAAGGCCGACGTGCTGTTCAGCCACGGCAAGATCGTCGCCATCGGTTCCGACCTGCATGGCGACCATGAGTACGACGCCACGGGCTGCTATGTGATGCCGGGCGGCATCGACCCGCATACTCATCTCGAAATGCCTTTCATGGGCACCTATTCGGCCGATGATTTCGAGTCCGGCACGCGCGCGGCCCTTGCCGGCGGCACCACGATGGTCGTCGATTTCTGCCTGCCGGCGCCGCAGCAATCGCTGCTGGAGGCCTTGCAGATGTGGGACAACAAGACCTCCAAGGCGTCGTGCGACTACTCCTTCCACATGGCGATCACCTGGTGGGGCAAGCAGGTGTTCGACGAGATGGCGACCGTCGTCGACAAGGGCATCACCTCGTTCAAGCACTTCATGGCCTACAAGGGCGCGCTGATGGTGGATGACGACGAGATGTATGCGTCGTTCCAGCGCTGCGCCGACCTTGGCGCGCTGCCGCTGGTGCATGCCGAAAATGGCGACGTGGTTGCAGCCCTGTCGCAGAAGCTGCTGGCCGCCGGCAACAATGGACCCGAGGGCCATGCCTATTCGCGCCCGCCGGAAGTGGAAGGCGAGGCGACCAACCGCGCCATCATGATCGCCGACATGGCCGGTGTGCCGCTCTATGTCGTGCATGTCTCCTGCGAGCAGAGCCATGAGGCCATCCGCCGGGCGCGCCAGAAGGGCATGCGCGTGTTCGGCGAGCCGCTGATCCAGCACCTGACGCTGGACGAGAGCGAGTATTTCGACAAGGACTGGGACCATGCGGCGCGGCGCGTGATGAGCCCGCCCTTCCGTAACAGATTGCACCAGGACTCGCTGTGGGCCGGCCTGCAGGCCGGGTCGCTGCACGTGGTGGCGACCGACCATTGCGCCTTCACCACCAAGCAGAAGCGCTTCGGCGTCGGCGATTTCACCAAGATACCGAACGGCACCGGTGGCCTCGAGGACCGTTTGCCGGTGCTGTGGACCAAGGGCGTCAACACCGGGCGGCTGACGATGAACGAGTTCGTCGCGGTGACCTCGACCAACATCGCCAAGATACTCAACATGTACCCCAGGAAGGGCGCCATCGTCGAAGGTGCCGACGCCGACATCATTGTCTGGGATCCGAAGCGCAAGAAGACGATCGCAGCCAAGAAGCAGCAGTCTGTCATCGACTATAACGTCTTCGAAGGCGTCGAGGTGACCGGCCTGCCACGCTTCGTCTTCTCGCGCGGCGAACTGTCGATCGAGGAGGCAGAGGTGAAGGCCAAGCCCGGCCATGGCCAGTTCGTCGGGCGTGAGCCGAACGCCGCGGTCAACCGCGCGCTGTCGACGTGGAAGGAAATCACCGCGCCGCGCAAGGTGGAACGGTCAGGCATCCCGGCGACGGGGGTCTAGGCTTGGCGCGTTCGGCCGCGCTCATATTGTTGGTCTTAGCAGCAGTTGCCGCTGGCCCGGCAAGTGCAGCCGGCGTGCTGGCCGGCTCCTGGGGCAATGATGTCGGCTGCGCCGGCGTGAAGGCCGGTTATCAGGACAGCGATGCCTATATCCTGCTGACCGCCGAGGGCATCGAGACCTATGGCAGCGGTTGCCGGTTCGAGCAGCAATTGACGACGGCGCCGGGCAAGCAATCGCTTGGTGCGACCTGTTCCGCCGAGGGCGAGGCGGGGACGACGATCGAAACAATCCTGGTCACCAACAAGGGAGAGGACGGCTTCTTCGTCACCATTCCCGGCCTTGAGGAAATGGGACCGCTGCAATCATGTTCGTGATGTTTTGAGCATTGGAATCTGGGGGGATGGGCATGCGCGGTTTTGGTCTGTGTGTTGCGATGGTGATCGTTTTGGCTGCCGGTCAGGCTTTCGCGGCAGGCATCGATCTGTCGAAACCCTATGGCGACAAATATGGCTGCATCAACCGCAACGGCCAGGAAGTCGCCGCCGATCAGATGCTGCTTCTGACCGACAAGGAATTGATCACCGCCGCCAGCGCCTGCACGTTCACGAAGACGGAGGCGCAGGCTGATGGATCGCTGGTGGTGACAGCGACATGCGAGGCGGAAGGCGAAGACGGACAGGCACCGACGACGTTCACCATCAAGCGCAGTGCCAAGAACGCCAAGAAGCTGACGATCGCTGACGAAGATGGCAATGTGATGGGGGAAGTCGCGCGGTGCAAATGAAGGCGATCCCGTCGACCTCAGGCGACCAGCGCATCCAGTTCCGGCAGCAGGACGACGCTTTCCTGTTCGTTGGGATCGGTGCGGGCAATGACGGCCGAGGACGGGGCGTTGCTCAGATTGGCCGGCAAATGCGGCACGCCGGCAGGAATGTAGAAGAGGTCACCGGCCTTGACGACGATGTGATGCTCGAGCCGGTCGCCATACCAGGTATGGACCTCGCCGGAGAGCACATAGATCGCCGTTTCATGGTTCTCGTGCAGATGCGCCTTGGCGCGGGCGCCGGGCGGCATGGTGAGAACGTGCATGCAGATGCCCGAGGAGCCGACCGATTCCGTGGCAATGCCGGCGAAATAGGTCAAACCCTGCTTGCCTTCATAAGTGCTTTCAGGGCGGATAAGATGGCAAGTGGGTTTGGGCGACATCGGGGAACTCCGGGCGTCGATTTGAGTGGGACAAGACCAATGGGACTGGGCGAGTGGAAAACAACATCGCTATAAAAGCAATCGGAATCCGGACGGCGCCGCAGGGGCGGGAACAGGCAGGCGGCAGCCGATGACCGGAATTTCGCCAGCCGTCGTCGCGGCAAGCAAACTTGGCCTCACCTTCCAGACCAATGACGGACCGGTCCAGGCGCTGTCCAATGTCGACCTGACCATCGGCAAGGGAGAATTCGTCTCCTTCATCGGGCCGTCGGGTTGCGGCAAGACCACGCTGCTGCGCGTCATCGCCGACCTGGAGAAACCGACATCGGGGACGATTTCGGTCAACGGCATGACCGCGGAGCAGGCCCGCGAGAAGCGCGCCTATGGCTA
This sequence comes from Mesorhizobium sp. GW821-FHT04C10, assembly GCF_059420305.1. Classification (NCBI taxonomy): domain Bacteria; kingdom Pseudomonadati; phylum Pseudomonadota; class Alphaproteobacteria; order Hyphomicrobiales; family Phyllobacteriaceae; genus Mesorhizobium; species Mesorhizobium sp. GW821-FHT04C10. The sequence goes on from NZ_JBWKTL010000001.1 coordinate 3,612,338, forward strand.
TGTCTTCCAGGCCGCCGCGCTGTTTCCGTGGCGCACGATCGAACGCAATGTCGCGCTGCCGCTGGAGATCATGGGCCTCTCCAGGGCGGAGCAGGCCGAGCGCATCAAGCGCACGCTCGACCTCGTCAACCTCTCGGGATTCGAGAAGAAATACCCCTGGCAGCTTTCCGGCGGCATGCAGCAGCGCGCCTCGATCGCGCGTGCGCTCGCCTTCGACGCCGACCTCTTGTTGATGGACGAGCCATTCGGCGCGCTGGACGAGATTGTGCGCGACCATCTCAACGAGCAATTGCTGCAACTGTGGGCGCGCACCAACAAGACCATCTGCTTCGTCACCCACTCCATTCCGGAAGCCGTCTACCTCTCGACGCGCATCGTGGTCATGTCACCGCGCCCGGGGCGTGTCAGCGACATCATCGAATCGACACTGCCGAAGGAGCGGCCGCTCGACATCCGCGAAACGCCGGAGTTTCTGGCGATCGCCGCGCGCGTGCGCGATGGTCTGCGGGCAGGGCACAGCTATGATGATTGAGCGGGCTGACCGAGCGGGCCACCACGCTTTCGTCATTCTGGGGCGGAGCAAGCGCGAAGCGGCTTGCGTAGACCCTAGGATGACGAAGAGAAGGAACGTCGCTGCAACGAGAAAGAAGGCACCCGGCCTTCGCTTCGCTCCGGCCACCCTCTCCCCGGCGGGGAGAGGAGAAGGGGAGCGCTAGATGGACTCCTTCCGCGACAAGCTCGTCCCTGTCACCTCGATCCTGGCCGGCGTGGTCGTGCTCTGGTACGTCATGGCCGTCATCCTCAACGCGCCATTCCAGCGCGATCTGGACACTCGTGCCAACGAAACGCCCGGCACCGTCGAATTCATCGGCAAGACGCTGTCGCAGCCGAAGCCGACCCTACCGGCGCCGCATCAGGTGGCGGTCAACTTCTTCGAAAACACGTTCCTGCGGCCCATCAATTCGAACCGCAGCCTCGTCTACAACGCCTGGGTGACATTGTCCTCGACGCTGCTCGGCTTTGCCTTCGGCACCGCGCTCGGCATCATCATCGCGGTCGGCATCGTGCATGTGGCGACGCTCGACCGCAGCCTGATGCCGTGGATCATCGCTTCGCAGACCATTCCGATCCTGGCGGTGGCGCCGATGATCATCGTCGTGCTGGCGGCGATCGGCATCACCGGCCTGATCCCGAAAGCGATGATCTCGACCTATCTGTCGTTCTTCCCGGTGACCGTCGGCATGGTGAAGGGGCTGCGCTCGCCCGAGATCATGCATCTCGACCTGATGCACACCTACAATGCCAGCCGTGCGCAGACCTTCTGGAAATTGCGTGTCCCGGCCTCGGTGCCGTTCCTGTTCACCTCGATGAAGGTGGCGGTGGCGGCGAGCCTGGTCGGCGCCATCGTCGGCGAACTGCCTACCGGTGCGGTCGCCGGCATTGGCGCCAAGCTGCTCGCCGGCGCCTATTACAGCCAGTCCATCGACATCTGGTCGGCGCTGGTCGCGGGTTCCATCGTGGCGGCACTTCTGGTCATGGTGGTCGGCATTGCCGGCCGCCTCGTCGACCGCGCCATGGGCGGGAGGCCGGCATGAACTGGCTGAAAACCTCCTGGCAAGCGGTGTTGGCGATCGTGCTCTGCCTGACAGCGATCGCCCTCGGCGCGATGTCGAAGCCGGAAGCGGCAGCGCTTGCGGACCCGACCACAAGCATCAACTATCCCTATCTCGGAACCAAGGGTTTGATGCTCGGCCTGGCGATCGTGGCGGCACTGATCTCGATGATCAGGATCCCTCCGCTTGCAGAGGCGGTCGTGCTGTTCATCGGCGCCCATCTCGTCGCCTGGCTGCTGATCTCGGGCATCGCGGGCTTCGAAGGCACGGCGCTGGCACCGTATTTCCTGCTGCTCACGGCCGCCTGGCTGCTTGGCTGGCGCTGCGTGGCGGTGCTGTCCAGCCTTCGTCCGATGAGGGGCTTGGCCCGCAACGCGCTGCGCCTGATCATCCCGGCTATATTCGGCGCCTGGATCCTGATCATCTGGGAAGCGGTGACGCGCGGCGCCGGCATTCCCTTCATCCTGTTGCCGCCGCCCAGCGCCATTGGCGTGCGTATCGCCAACTCCCTGCCGGTGCTCGGCGCCGATGTCCGGCAGACCATCTTCAAGGCGGTGCTCTTCGGCTATGTCGTCGGCAGCGGCGCCGGTTTCATCACCGCGATCCTCGCCGACCGCGTGCCGTTCCTGCGGCGTGGGCTCTTGCCGATCGGCAACATGGTCTCGGCGCTGCCGATCATCGGCGTGGCGCCGATCATGGTCATGTGGTTCGGCTTCGACTGGCAGTCCAAGGCGGCTGTCGTCATCATCATGACCTTCTTCCCGATGCTGGTGAACACGGTCGCCGGTCTGGCCGCCTCAGGCCATATGGAGCGCGACCTGATGCGTACCTATGCGTCGGGTTACTGGCCGACGCTGGTCAAGCTCAGGCTGCCGGCGGCGGCCCCCTTCATCTTCAACGCGCTGAAGATCAACTCGACGCTGGCGCTGATCGGCGCCATCGTCGCCGAGTTCTTCGGCACGCCCGTGGTCGGCATGGGCTTCCGCATCTCGACCGAGGTCGGGCGGATGAACATCGACATGGTCTGGGCCGAAATCGCAGTTGCAGCACTTGCGGGTTCGGTCTTTTATGGCGTGGTCGCTCTTGTCGAAAGAGCCGTCACGTTTTGGCATCCCTCTGTCCGTGGTGGATAGGGGCGGTGGGTTTAAGAGCACTAACTTCAGAGGGTAAAAGAATGAAAAAACTGATTATTCCCGTTCTGGCCGGCGCGATGTCGCTGGCCGCGTTCCAGGCAATGGCCGCCGACAAGGTGACGTTGCAGTTGAAATGGGTCACGCAGGCCCAGTTTGCCGGCTACTATGTCGCCAAGGCCAAGGGTTTCTATGAGGCCGAGGGTCTCGACGTCGACATCAAGCCGGGCGGCCCGGACATTGCGCCCGAGCAGGTGATCGCCGGCGGCGGCGCCGACGTCATCGTCGACTGGATGGGTGGTGCGCTGGCCGCGCGCGAAAAGGGCGTGCCGCTGGTCAACATAGCCCAGCCGTTCAAGAAGGCCGGCATGGAGCTGGTCTGCCCGAAGGACGGCCCGATCAAGACCGAAGCCGACTTCAAGGGCCACACGCTCGGTGTCTGGTTCTTCGGCAACGAGTATCCGTTCTACGCCTGGATGAACAAGCTTGGCCTCAAGACCGAAGGCGGCCCGGACGGCGTCACCGTGCTGAAGCAGAGCTTCGACGTGCAGCCGCTGATCCAGAAGCAGGCGGATTGCATCTCGGTCATGACCTATAACGAGTACTGGCAGCTGATCGACGCTGGCTACAAGCCGGAACAGCTCACCGTGTTCAACTACTCAGCCATGGGCAACGACCTGCTCGAGGACGGGCTCTATGCCTCGGAAGACAAGCTCAAGGACCCGGCCTTCGAGGACAAGATGGTGCGTTTCGTGCGCGCCTCGATGAAGGGCTGGAAATACGCCGTCGACAACAATGACGAAGCCGCCGGCATCGTCATGGACGGCGGCGGCCAGGACGAGAACCACCAGAAGCGGATGATGAGCGAAGTCGCCAAGCTGATCGACAATGCCGACGGCAAGCTCGATCCGGCGACCTACGAGCGCACCGCCAAGGCGCTGCTCGACCAGAAGATCATCACCAAGGAGCCGACCGGCGCCTACACCACCGCCATCACCGACAAGGCGATCAAGTAAACCTTGCAGAGCGTGATCCCGCAAAGGTCATGCTCACAACGTAAAATGGAACGGCGCCCTCAGAGGCGCCGTTCCTTTATGGTGTTCATGACGAAGCTGGTCTCGATCGAGGCGACGCATTTCAGCCGCGCGATCTTCTCCTTGATGAAGCGTTCATACTGTTCGAGGCTGCCCGTCACCACCTTCAGCACATAGTCGCGCGAACCGGTGACGAGATGGCATTCCAGCACCTCTTCCCAGCCGCGGATCGCGTCCTCGAACATGACGATCTCGTCCTCGTTCTGCCGGCTGAGCCGGATGGTGGCGATGGCGACCATGCTCCAGCCGAAGGCGGCGGGGTCGACCAGCGTGGTATAGCCCCTGATGACGCCGCTCTCCTCCAGCCGCCGCACGCGCCTGAGGCAAGGCGACGGCGACAGGCCGATGCGCTCGGCAAGCTCGTTGTTGGTGATGCGGGCATCCGCCCGCAATTCCCTGAGAATCCTGAGGTCGAAGTCGTCGGCTATCTTCTGCTGCACTTTCGCTCTCTCGCGGCAATTTATTGCCGACATGCAGCCATGCGAGCCCAAGAATAGCAAGGACTGGCTGATCGGGATCGCATAAGTTGCGGCGGAATACCCCTCGAAAAGCAGGAAAAGCCATGACCGCGCCGCGTCCGTCGAAAACCCATATCGGCAACCACAAGCTCCATCCGGAGACGCTGATGCTGAGCTACGGCTTCGATCCGCAGCTTTCGGAGGGCGCGGTCAAGCCGCCGGTGTTCCTGACCTCGACCTTCGTGTTCAAATCGGCGGAAGAGGGACGCGACTTCTTCGACTACACGTCCGGCCGCAAGGAGCCGCCGAGCGGCACGGCGTCGGGTCTGGTCTATTCGCGCTTCAACCATCCCAACAGCGAGATCGTCGAGGACCGGCTGGCGGTCTATGAGGGGACGGATGCCTGCATCCTGTTTTCATCCGGCATGTCGGCGATCGCCACCACGCTGCTCGCCTATGCCCGCCCGGGCGATGTCATCCTGCATTCGCAGCCGCTCTATGGCGGCACCGAGACGCTGTTGACGCGCACGCTTGCCGGATTCGGCATCGGCGCCGTCGGCTTTGCCGACGGTGTTGACGAGAAAGCGGTGCGCACAGCCGCCGATGCCGCGGTGGCGAAGGGGCGCGTGTCGGTCATCCTGATCGAGACGCCGTCGAACCCGACCAACAGCCTTGTCGACATTGCGCTGATCACGACGATCGCCGACGAGATCGGCGCCAGGCAGGGCTCAAGGCCGATCATCGTCTGCGACAACACGCTGCTCGGCCCGGTGTTCCAGCGGCCGATCGAGCACGGCGCCGACGTCTCGGTCTATTCGCTGACCAAATATGTCGGCGGCCATTCCGACCTGATCGCGGGCGCGGCCATGGGTAGCAAGGCGGTCACCAAGCCGATCAAGGCGCTGCGCGGCGCGATCGGCACGCAGCTCGACCCGCATTCCTGCTGGATGCTCGGCCGTTCGCTGGAGACGCTGTCGATCCGCATGGAGCGGGCCAACGACAATGCGCGCCTGGTCGCCGAATTCCTGCGTGACCACGCCAAGGTCGAGAAGGTGCATTATCTGCCGTTCCTGGGCGAGGACACGCCAGCTGGCCGCACTTACAGGGCGCAATGCAGCGGCGCCGGCTCGACCTTCTCCTTCGACATCAAGGGCGGTGAGAAGGCGGCTTTCGCCTTCCTCAACGCCCTGCAGATCTTCAAGCTGGCGGTAAGCCTCGGCGGCACGGAGTCGCTCGCCAGCCACCCGGCGGCGATGACCCACTCCGGCATTCCCCTCGACGTGCGACAGCGCATCGGCGTGCTCGAGACCACGGTCAGGCTGTCGATCGGCGTCGAACATCCCGACGACCTGATCGCCGATCTGACGCAGGCGTTGGCGGCGGTCTGACGACTCTCTGGCGACTGAAGGGGCGGGCGATCGCCCCTTTTGCTGCTTTCCGGTCACAAAACCGTGTGCAGGGAAACATTGCGCCGCCCAGCCGTTGCGGTTGAGCATGCGCGCGACGGGGAGCCGCGACGCATGCGACAGCCACGGAGGTCCTTAATGCGCACATATTCCATCTTGCCGGTGCTTTCGGCGTTGGCCATTTCGACCGCTTTCGTCTTCGCATCCCCGGCCATGGCCGAGGTGGTGAAGTACAAGGCGACGCTCGACGGCAGCCAACAGAGCCCGCCCGTAACCACCAAGGGCAAGGGCACCGCCACCCTCACATTCGACACCACCAAGAAGAAGCTCAGCTGGGACGTGAAATATTCCGGCCTCAGCGGACCGGCGACGGCAGCGCATATTCACGGCCCGGCGGCGATGGGTGCGAATGCCGCTCCCGTCATCCCGTTCAAAGGCAAGCTCAAGAGCCCGATCAAGGGGTCCGCAACGCTGACGGACGCTCAGGCTGCCGACCTGGCGGCTGGCAACTATTATGTCAACGTCCACACCGCCGCCAACAAGGACGGCGAGATCCGCGGCCAGATCGAGGCAGCGAAATAGCGCAGCGCTTCGGCAAAAGGGGCTGCCGCCCCTTTTGAATCACGCCTTGTCGCGGATCTGAGTGAGCGTGCGGGTCGGCGTGATTGCTTCCGGATCGAGCCTGATTTCAACGATCGCCGGCTTGCCGCTGGCGCGCGCTCGCTCGAAGGCGGGCGCGAAATCGGCTGTCTTCTCGACTGTCTCGCCATGGCCGCCATAGGCACGGGCCAGCGATGCGAAATCGGGGTTCTTGAGGCCGGTGCCGACGACACGGCCGGGATATTCGCGTTCCTGGTGCATGCGGATCGTGCCGTAGATGCCGTTGTTGACGACGATGACGATGATCGGCAGGTCATACTGCACGGCGGTGGCGAATTCCTGGCCGTTCATCAGGAAGCAGCCGTCGCCGGCAAAGGCGATCACGGTGCGCTCCGGGAATAGCGCCTTGGCGGCGACCGCGGCCGGGGTGCCATAGCCCATCGAACCCGATGTCGGCGCGGCTTGTGTGCCGAAGCGCCGGGAGCGGTGGAAGCGATGCACCCAGGTGGCGTAGTTGCCGGCGCCGTTGGTAAGGATGGCGTCGTCGGGAAGGACCTTCTCCAGATAATTCATGATCGGTCCCATCTGGACCGGGCCGGGGCCGGTTTCCGGTGGTGTCGACCAGTCGAGATAGGCGGCGTGCAGTTTCGCCGGCTCTTCGTTCCAGCCTGGGGTCGCAGCCGGTTTGCGCCTGGCGAAAGCCTCGACGAAAGCCGAGGGCGAGGCGTTGATCGCCAGCGTCGGCCGGTAGACGCGGCCGAGCTCGCCGGCATCGGCGTGAACATGAACCAGCGCCTGGTCGGGGTAGGGGCTTTTCAGCAGCGTATAGTCGGAAGACGGCATTTCGCCCATGCGGCCGCCGATCAGCAGCACGAGGTCGGCCTGTTTGATGGCGTTGGCCAGTTTCGGATTGATGCCGATGCCGACATCGCCGGCATAGTTCGGGTGCAGATGGTCGAACAGCATCTGGCGTCGGAAGGAACAGCCGACCGGCAGCGACCATGTCTCTGATATGGCGCGCATGTGCGCCACCGCTTCCTCGTTCCAGCGCGTGCCGCCGAGGATGACGAAAGGGCGCTTGGCGCCGGCAAGCAGCATCTCCAGCGCGTCCAGCTCGGCCGCGCCGGGGTATGTCTCGACCGGCGTATGGGGAAGTGCGTCCGGCGCCTCGACCACGCTCGTCAGCATGTCCTCGGGCAACGAGATGACCACCGGGCCGGGACGCCCCGATGTCGCCACGGCGAAAGCACGGGTGACGAATTCAGGGATGCGCGCGGCGTCGTCGATCTCGACCACCCATTTGGCGATGTCGCCGAAGAACCTCTTGTAGTCCACCTCCTGGAACGCCTCCCGCTCCTTGGCGTGGCTGGCGACCTGGCCGATGAACAGGATGAGCGGCACCGAATCCTGCATGGCGATGTGGATACCGGCCGAGGCGTTGGTGGCGCCGGGGCCACGGGTGACGAAGCAGATGCCCGGCTTGCCGGTCAGCCTGCCCTGGCAGTCCGCCATCATCGCGGCGCCACCTTCCTGGCGGCAGACGATGGTGCGGATCGCCGAGTCGTGCAGCGCGTCGAGCACCGCGAGATAGGATTCGCCCGGCACGCAGAAGATGCGGTCGGTGCCGTTTGCTTCCAGCGCTTCGACGATCAGTTTTCCACCGGTCTTCATTTCGCTGATCTCTCCAGTTCGGCAAGGATTTCGTCTGTGTGTTCGCCTAGGCGCGGCGAAGGGCGTTCATAGACCAGCGGCGTGCCCGACATCACCATCGGCGCGCGCACGGAAGGCAGACGGTTGCCATGGCCGTCGTCGAGGTCGAGCCGCATGCCGCGCGCGATCGTCTGCGGGTCGGCGAACATCTGGCCGATCGTGTTGATCGGGCTCGCCGGCACGCCGGCGGCTTCGAGCTTTGCCAGCAGCGGATCGCGATCAAGGATGCTCAGCGCCTCGACGACGCGTTCGCGCAGCTTGACCCGGTTGGCGACTCGGGCGGGGTTGGTAGCGAAATCGGGACTGGCGGGCAGATCGTCCAGCCCGACGGCGGCGCAGAATTTCTGGAACTGACCGTCATTGCCGACCGCCAGGATGATGTGGCCGTCACGGACCGGCACCACCTCGTAAGGCGCGATGTTCATATGCGCATTGCCCATCTGCACCGGCGACTTGCCGGAGACGAGATAGTTGAGGTTCTGATTTCCGAGCGCCGAGATCTGCGTGTCGAACAGCGCCATGTCGATGTGCTGGCCTTGGCCGGTCTGGTCGGCGTGCCGCAGCGCGGCCTGGATGGCGATGACCGAATAAAGCCCGGTGAAGATGTCCGAGATGGCGACGCCGGCCTTTTGCGGCTCACGGCCGGGCTCGCCGGTGATCGACATCATGCCGGCCATGGCCTGGATGATGAAGTCGTAGCCGGCGCGTGGCGCATACGGACCGTCCTGGCCAAACCCGGTGATCGAGCAATAGACGAGGCGGGGGTTGATCTGGCGCAGGCTGTCATGGTCGAGCCCGTATTTCCTGAGCCCGCCGAGCTTGAAATTCTCGATCAGCACATCCGATGTGGCGACCAGCCGGCGGATGGTTTCGGCACCCTCAGGCGTCGAAAAGTCGATGGCGATGGAGCGCTTGCCGCGATTGCAGGAATGGTAATAGGCGGCCGACAGGTTCTCGCCGTCATGGCTCATGACGAAGGGCGGGCCCCATTTGCGGGTGTCGTCGCCGCCGTCGGGGCTTTCGACCTTGATGACATCGGCGCCGAGATCGGCAAGCAACTGTCCAGCCCAGGGGCCGGCCAGGATGCGGGCGAGTTCGATGACGCGGACGCCTTTCAGCGGGGGTTCAGCCATAAATCACCATGATTGCCGCAATCACCGTGATTGCCGCGAAAGCAGAGGCTCTATCAAGCCCGGCAAGGGCTGTCACGGCCCTTGCAATAGGCCAATCCGTCACGCCTTCAGGGCACAGTCGGCCCAAGCGGCGAAATCGTCCATGATGATGTCGCGATTCACCTCGTTCAGGCTTTCGTGGCGGGTGTCGGCGTAAACCTTTGAAACGAGATTCGAAAAGCCCATCCTGAGCATGCGGTTGGCAAGGTGAGTGATGCCCTTGCCGTAGTCCGAAGCGGGGTCTTTCTCGCCGCCGATGATGGCGACCGGAAGGTCGCGCCGCACGCTCGTGAACCCGGCATCCTTGCCGCCGTTCATCGCCATCGAGACCACATCGTGCCACATCGACACCGAGGCGTCCCAGCCGCACAGCGGATCGGCGATGTATTTTGCCACCTCCGCCTCGTCGCGCGACAACCAGTCGAACAGTGTGCGGTGGTTGGGCACCGCCTTGCCCCACGCCTGGAAGGTGAGTTTCGGCAGCAGGCGCGATGGAACGTCGGAGCCCAGCCGCATCCGTTCCCAGGCAAGGATGCCCAGCGCCACCTGCCCAAGCCGCCCTTGCGAGAAATTGCCGTTCCAGATCGCGGCGGCGTGGACACGCGGCGAGTGGCTCAAAAGGTAGTTCAGCGCTATCGACGCGCCCATCGAATGACCGAAAAGGATGACCGGCAGATCAGGGCATTCGCTGGCGATCAGGTCATGGATGGCATCGACGTCGGCGATCACCTTGGCCTGGCCATCCTTGTCGGCGAATTTGCCGAGCGGCGCGTCGGGCGCCTTGGTCGCGCCATGGCCGCGATGGTCGTGGACATAGACGTGGAAGCCGCGCACGGCCAGGAAATCGGCGAAACCGGCATAGCGCGCGGCGTGTTCGGCCAGTCCATGATTGATCTGGACGACGGCACGTGGCCGGCTGTCGGCATGCCTGACGAGGAGATTGAGATCGGCGCCGGTCGGTGAGCGGACCATGCGTTGTTGACTGAAAGGCATGGCCGCCTGCTCTCGCCCCCATTTATCGTTGTTGGTTTTGTTTGCGCCGGCGCCGGTTTCGCGTCAATCCACAGCAACTGCTTTTGCGCGACGATGTTTCTTGCGTTTGGCCAGCAAAACATCGCAATTCTGACATGGAGACAGCTTCAGTCTGTCGCCCACTTTCTTCAGCCGGGGATTCTCATGCGCATTGGTGTTGTTTTCGGATTGGCCATGCTGGCGGTGTCGCTGGCCGGCGCGGCGCATGCCGACGTCAAGATGAGCGGCACTTTCGTCGCCGACGCTGCCTGTCCGGCAACGCAAGCCATCAAGAACAGCAAGAATCCCGGCAATGTCTCGACCGATGCCGGACAGAGCTACCAGCTGCTGGCCGGCAACAAGGACGCGCCGACACATTATCTGATCCTGGTGCCGGGCGCCGATCCGGAGCGCCGCTGGGTGAAGGTCAGTTGCGGCCATCTGTCGGGCAGCAGTGCGGCGACGGTGCCGGTGGCACCTGGCGGACAAGGCAAGCTCGCCGCCTCTGGCAAACCCGAATATGTCTTCGCGCTGAGCTGGCAGCCGGCTTTTTGCGAGACCAAGTCGAACAAGACCGAGTGCAAGGCGCAGAACCCGAACGAGTTCGATGCCACCAATTTCACCCTGCACGGCCTGTGGCCGCAGCCGAACGGCAATTTCTATTGCCAGGTGGCGGCCAACGACAAGGCCAACGACAATCCGGCTCACTGGAAGGACCTGCCGCCGGTCAATCTGGACGCCGGCACCCGCAAGGAGCTCGACCAGGTGATGCCGGGCACGGCGTCCCAGCTGGAGCGGCATGAGTGGATCAAGCACGGCACCTGCTACGGCAAGAGCCAGCAGGAGTATTTTGCGGATGCGCTCAGCCTGATGCGGGAGGTCAACAGCTCGCCGGTGCGCGATCTCTTCGTCAAGAACATTGGCGGCAAACTGACGGCGGACCAGATACGTGGTGCCTTCGACACCGCGTTCGGCGCCGGGGCAGGGGACCGCGTGCGGGTGTCCTGCGTCATCGATCCCACGAGCGGCCGGCGGCTGATCGGCGAACTGACGCTTGGCCTTGCCGGTCCGATCGGCCCGAACGCTTCGCTCAAGGACCTGTTGCTCGCCTCGGTGCCGACCAACAAGGCCGGTTGCCCGACCGGCACCGTCGACGCGATCGGGTTCCAGTAAGCACGCCGCGGCTTCCGGTACGCGCCCGAACGGCTGTCGACCGCCCGTGAAGCACTGCGCTGAAATGGCTGGCGATCGCGTTGATGACGGCCCTGACGCTGACGAGCATTCGGCGCCAGAGAAAATCCCAGACCGGCGCTAGAATTGCCCCGACTTGGTCCAGGCGACGGCCATATCGGCCTCAGGGCCGCCTGGCTCGCCGACGACGCGATCGCGCCCGGTCGACTTCGCCTTGTAAAGGCGCTGGTCGGCGAGCGCAAACAGATCGGCAAGGCAGCGGGTCGTTTCGCTGACGGTTGAAACGCCGGCGCTGACGGTCAGCTCGAAGCGGCTGGTGACGGCCGATGCCTTGACCGCGTAGCGGATGCTTTCGCCAAACAGCCTGGCGACCGAATGCGGACGCGAACTCAGGACGGCGAATTCCTCGCCGCCGATCCGGAACACCTGGTCTTCGGCGCTGGCCACCTCGCGAAGCAGGGTCGCAACCGCCTTCAGCACCTTGTCGCCCTCGGCATGGCCGAAACGGTCGTTGATCGACTTGAAATGGTCGACATCGATGATCAGCAGGCTGAGTGGCCTCGCCGTGCGCAGGCTGACCTCGACCGCGGCTTCCCCGTCAGCGTCGAAGCGGCCGCGATGCAGCAGGCCGGTCAGGCCGTCGCGGCCGACATGCTCGACCAGTGCTTCGTAGCGCTCGCGGTATGTCAGGGTTTGGAAAATGTCGGTCAGTCCGCGCGGCAGCGGAATGTCGCGCTCCTCGAACCATCTGAGGTAAGCCACCAGCATGCCGCTGAAGGCCAGGGCCGCGGCCATCTTGGCGAACCAGCCGCCGAAGAAGACATCGATCGGTGCGCCGGCAACGAAATGCAGCGCGGTGAAGAAACCCGCCTGGTCGAAGGTCAGCACGCAGGCGACGCAAATCAGGATGCGCGCGAACTGCGCCTGGCGCAGGTGCCGGCCAAGCTTTTCATAGATCAGGATGAGCAGAATGGCGTCGATGAACAGCAGCGTCGTGCCCCACACCATCAGCCAGCCCATCTCGTCGATGAAGCCGATGTCGGGCAGCCGGCCGTCAGGCAGCGGCGCGATGGCGTGCAGGCGCAAGAGCAGCACCAGCCCGATCATCAGCCCATTGCCGAGCAGCAGGCCGTAGATCGGCTGGCGTACGGTGGCCGCGTCCTCCTTCATGTAGAGCAGGAGGAGCATCACCAGCTTGCCCGAAAACAGCACCGCCGAGCCCGGCGAAACCATGCCGAACGGCAAGGCGACATAAAAGACGCTGGCAAGATAGGTTTCCAGGAAGTGCATGACGCCGAGCGCGCAGACGAAGACGCCCAGACCAATGCGCTTCCTGAAGCGGAAAAGCGTAACCATGACGCTGAAGTAGACGATCGCTTCGGCAAGGAGCAGGAAACTGTTCAACAATGCCGTCGATCCGCTCTCTTTCCAGGAAACGCCGTAAGCCAGCGATTCCACCCCGATCCTGTTTTGACGATGAAGGGTTAACCGGAGCTTTCAGCGGCTTCGTTGCCGATGGAAATCTTCAGGAGGCGGCGCACACTTGTCCGTGTGGTCGGCTTGATCTGGCAAAAGCGATTGCCGTTCGCCGCCGCATCGCCTACATAGCGGCCAACCTCCATTCAAATCGACAATTCAGTCAGTTTCAGGGAAAGCGCGCGTGGCACGCCAGTTCATCTATCACATGTCCGGCCTGTCGAAGGCCTATGGCACCAAGAAGGTGCTCGATAACGTTCATCTGTCCTTCTACCCGGACGCCAAGATCGGCATTCTCGGGCCGAACGGCTCGGGCAAGTCGACGATCCTGCGCATCATGGCCGGGCTGGACAAGGAGTTTCAGGGCGAGGCGTGGTTGGCCGAGGGCGCGACAGTCGGCTACCTCCCGCAGGAGCCGCATCTCGACCCCAAGAAGACCGTGATGGAAAACGTCATGGAAGGCGTCGCACGGAAGACGGCCATCATCGAACGCTACAACGAGCTGATGATGAACTATTCCGACGAGACGGCCGACGAGTCCGGCAAGCTCCAGGACGAGATGGACAGGCTGAACCTGTGGGATCTCGAGCAGCAGGTCGAGATGGCGATGGACGCGCTGCAGTGTCCGCCAGGCGATTCCGAAGTGACCAACCTGTCGGGCGGCGAGCGCCGCCGTGTGGCGCTTTGCCAGCTTCTGTTGCGCCAGCCGGACCTGTTGCTGCTCGACGAACCGACCAACCATCTCGACGCCGAGACCACGGCGTGGCTGGAAAAGCACCTGCGCGACTATCCGGGCTCGGTGCTGATCATCACCCACGACCGATACTTCCTCGACAATGTCACCGGCTGGATCCTCGAACTCGATCGCGGCCGCGGCATTCCCTACGAAGGCAACTACACCAGATATCTCGATGCCAAGGCCAAGCGCCTGATCCAGGAAGGCCGCGAGGACGACGCTCGCCAGAAGTCGATCTGGCGCGAGCGCGAATGGATCCAGTCGAGCCCGAAGGCACGCCAGACCAAGTCGAAGGCGCGTATCAAGGCCTATGAGGAACTGGTCGAGCAGTCGCAGAACCGCAAGCCGACCGACACGCAGATCGTCATTCCCTCGAGCGAGCGTCTCGGCAATGTGGTCATCGAAGTCGAAGGCCTCAACAAGGGCTTTGGCGACGAGCTTCTGATCGAGAACCTGTCGTTCCGCCTGCCGCCGGGCGGCATCGTCGGCGTCATCGGCCCGAACGGCGCCGGCAAGACGACGCTGTTCAAGACCTTCACCGGGCAGGAAAAGCCGGATGCGGGCACCGTGCGCATCGGCGAGACGGTCAAGCTGGGCTATGTCGACCAGAGCCGCGATGCACTGGATGGGAACAAGACCGTGTGGGAAGAAATCTCCGGCGGCGCCGAAATCATCAAGCTCGGCAAGCACGAGATCAACAGCCGCGCCTATTGCTCGTCCTTCAATTTCCGTGGCGGCGACCAGCAGCAGAAGGTCGGCAACCTGTCCGGCGGCCAGCGCAACCGCGTGCATCTGGCCAAGATGCTGAAGAATGGCGGCAATGTCCTGCTGCTCGACGAACCGACCAACGACCTCGACACCGAAACGCTGGGAGCGCTGGAAGACGCGCTCGAAGCCTATGCCGGCTGCGCCGTCATCATCAGCCACGATCGCATGTTCCTCGACCGCATGGCGACCCACATGCTGGCCTTCGAAGGTGACGCGCATGTCGAGTGGTTCGAAGGCAATTTCGAGGAATATGAGAAGGACAAGCTGCGGCGCCTGGGCGCCGAAGCGGCGGCCCCGCACCGCATGACGCACAAGCGGCTGACGCGGTAGGGGACCATGGGGGCGGCGAATTCTCAAACCATATGAGGAGTTCAAATGGCTGACTGGTCCGCCGCCCAATATCTGAAATTCGAGGATGAGCGTACGCGGCCCGCGCGCGACCTCGCAGCCCAGGTGCCGGTCGATTTCCCGCGCCGGGTCGTCGACATCGGCTGCGGGCCGGGCAATTCGACCGAGCTCCTGGTCGAGCGCTGGCCGGATGCTCAGGTGAGCGGTTTCGACACCTCTTCCGACATGATCGAAAAGGCGAGGGCGCGCCTGCCCAATGTCAGCTTCGACCTCGCCGATGCTTCGACATGGCAGCCGGCCGAGCCGGTCAATGTCATCTTTGCCAATGCGGTGTTCCAGTGGCTGCCCGAGCACCCTGCGGTGTTTCAGAGGCTGATGGGCTTCCTCGCGCCCGGCGGTGCGCTGGCGGTCCAGATGCCGGACAATATGGCCGAGGATTCGCACCGGCTGATGCGCGAGACCGCCGCCGAAATGCCGTTTGCGGCAAGGATAAAAGGCGCGGCGCGCGCGCCGCTGCCACCAGTGTCGTTCTACTACGACCTGTTGTCGCCGCTCAGCGACCGGCTCGATATCTGGCACACCATCTACAATCATCCGCTGGCCGATGCCGAGGCGATCGTCGAATGGGTCAAGGCGACCGGGCTGAAGCCGTTCCTCGATCCGCTGGATGCGGACGAGCGCAAGCTGTTCCTCGACAGCTACACGGCCAAGATCGCCAAGGCCTATCCCAGAACGGCAAACGGCAAGGTTCTGCTGCGCTTCCCGCGAATTTTCATTGTCGCAAAAAGGGCCGGCTAGGAAAGAATTACCCACTTTGCTTGAGCCCTGACGCGGCCGCTTGACCCGGTTTGACCGCCGTGCCCAACTCATCGCGCGGGCGACGATGGCCCGCATGGCAGGGGGTGAATGATGACTTTGAAAAGATTGCTTTACGGCGGTGGCGTATGCGCGGCGGCACTACTGGCGTTTTCGGTTTCGGCTGAAGCCAAGCGGGCGCGCTGCTTCACCACGGATGACGGGTATTTTCCGTGCAGCTACCGCGCGATCGATGGTGCGGGCAGCTTCCGCATCTCGGCGCCGGGCTATCCGACCTATGTGCTGGAGATCGACGGGCCGGGTTTTGCCTATGGCTACGTCAATCTCGGCCGCCGCAACGTGCCGTTGCCGGGACAATATGTGCGCAGCCGCGACGATGGCGCCTGCTGGAACAACCCTCAGACAAGCACCAAGCTGTGCGCCTGGTGAAAGCGGGTCAGGCCGGCCTGAACCCTTGATTTAAGCCGGCGTAAACCGGCAGGATGAGAAAAGTGTTGCGCCGAAGCGTTTCGGCGCCCACATGAAGCCGCAACGCCTGCGGATGGGACGGACTGAAACATGCATCGCGTCATCATCAGCGGCATCGGCGCTGAAATTCCTGAAGCTGTCATCACCAATGAAGAGCTGGTCGAGAGCTTCAACAGCTGGGTCGACACGGAGAATGCGCGCCGCCAGGGTACCGGCGAGGCGCTGCTGCAGAAATCCGACAGCGACTTCATCGTTCATGCCTCGGGTGTGAAATCCCGTCATGTGATCGAGCGCGAAGGCATACTCGATCCAACCCGCATGACGCCGCGCATTCCGGCGCGGCCCGACGATGCGCTGTCGCTGGAAGCGGAATTCGGCATCGCCTCGGCCAGGAAGGCGCTTGACCATGCCGGGCTTCAACCGTCTCAGATCGATTTGATCATCTGCTCGGCTTCGCACCACCAGCGGCCCTATCCGGCGATCGCCATCGAAATGCAGGAGGCGCTGGGGACAAGGGGCGCGGGCTTCGACATGGGGCTTGGCTGTTCGTCCGCCGCCGCGGCCCTTCACATGGCCGTCAATCTGGTGCGCTCGGGCGCGCACAAGCGCATCCTGGTGACCACGCCGGAAATCATCACCGGCCATCTCAATTTCCGCGACCGGCAGACGCATTTCATCTTCGGCGACGCCTCGGTGTCGCTGGTGGTGGAGGGACTTGCCAAGGGCGACAAACGGCCGGGACGCTTCGAGGTGTTGGACACACGCATCTGGACGCAGATGTCGAACAACATCCGCACCAATCTCGGCTATCACACGCGCACCGCCCAGGACGATCCCTACATGATCAACCTGGAAGGCAATTTGATCAAGCAGGTCGGCAACAAGGTGTTCAAGGAAGTCACCGTCGCCGGCCAGAAGTTCATCGTCGAATTCCTGGCCGAGCACGGGCTGACCCCTCAGGCGGTCCGGCGCTTCTGGCTGCACCAGGCCAATGCGCGCATGAATGCCATGATCCTGAAGCTCTCCTTTGGCCACGATGTCGATCATGACCGTGCGCCGATGGTGCTGGAGCGGCTGGGCAACACCGCGGGCGCCGGCGCCATCGTGGCGCTGTCGGAGAACCATGCCGACATGAAACCCGGGGATTTCGGCTTGATCTGCGCCTTTGGCGCGGGGTATTCGATCGGCGGCGCGCTCATCCGGATGCTTTGACGCGCGCCGATATTCAGGTGATGCCGGCCTGCAAACGAAGGCTTTCCGCGCTTCCGTCAGGCCGGTGTGAAGGGCACCAGCATCGGCACCCGCCGTGCGTAATCGTCATAGGCGGGGCCTAGTTCGCCGCGCAGGAAGCGTTCCTCGAGCTTCGCCTTCATGACGACGCCGATGATGAGCAGGGCCGCGCCCGCAATACCCCAGACCGTGCCCTTTGCCGCCATGGTGGCGAGCACCGCCAACAGCAGCCCTGTATAGATCGGATGCCGGACCAGGCCGTAGGGGCCGGTGTCGATGATGCGGTGGTCTGCCTTGGAAGTGACCGAGGCCGACCACAGCCTGCCCAGATGAATGCGCGCCCACCACGAGAAGATCAGCCCGATGGCGATCAGGGCAGTGCAAGCCCAGGCCTCGGCGAGGGTTGGGGTCCACAATCTCAACCTGCCTTCATAGCCGTGCGCCGGAACGAACAGCAGGATGGTGCCGGCCAGCCAGAAGACACGGTAGCGGACCTCAGCCCCGATGGTGGCGCGTTTTTGAGCCGGATCAGCCCATGCCGCGGCCGCAATCCACGTGAGCACCCAAATCAGCCAGAGCAGCGTGATTGCCGTCACCGGTCGCATGCCGAACCTCCGGTCCTTGTTTCATGCAGGTCGCGCTCCCAAAACCGGGACTCCTTTTGGGCGACATGCAGTCGAGCACCATGAGAGCGAGCCGACGCGGCGGCAATGCGGCGCCAGTTCCATTTCCGGTAAGAAGATCGTGATCCTTATCCTCACTCGCTGGAACAGCTGAACATCCATTGCACGCCATGGGCGTCGACCAGCATGCCGAAACTGCTTCCCCAATATTGCCGCGCCAGGGGCACGGCGATGCGACCGCCGGCGGCCATGCGTTGGAAAAGCTCCCGCATGGCGGCCGGATCGTCGAATTCCAGCATCATGGCGGAGCCTTTCATCGGCTCCGCATCGTCATTGTCGGAGGCATGAAACAGCACGCCGGGACCTTCGAAGCGCGCATGCAGGATCTTTCCGCGCATGGCTTCGGTTCGTACCGGCATGCCGTTGTCGCCCCAGCGCAGCAGGATGGTTCCCCGGCCAAGGCCGCATTGTTCGTAGAAGGCCAGAGCCGGCTCGCAATTGGTGGTGAAGAACAGCGAAGGGGAAAGCCGCATCCTGTCGTTCCCCATCGGTTCAGTGCGCCGCGGCGGTGACGGCGGCGACAAGCGCATCGCCTGTATATTGCCTGTCGCCGATGCCCCAGCCGCCGTCGGGCGCGTTGACGATGTTGATCCAGGTGTTTTCAGGCTTGTGCTCCGGGACGCAGAGATCGGCGACAATCCCGGCGGCGGTGGTGATGAAGGCCTTGCGGGCTTCAACCGAGCCAAGGCCGATATTGGGCAATTTCAACTCAACCATGACGACAGGCCGGTTGGCACCGCCGGCATAGATGTGGCGGGACGGCAGGACATGGACCGTGCCGCCGACGATCGCGGTGAAGAAGGAATTGCCCTTGGCGCCGGAGGCTTCGATCAGGGCGGCGCTGAGGCGCGGCAGGATTTCGCGCTCTCCGGCCGGGGTCAGTACACCTTCCGGCGCGGTCACTGTGATTGGCATCTGGGCTCTCCTTGTCCTCTGGTTGCACGGCCTTGCCTGACGGATCGTCTTCCGGCTTGCCATGTTTCGTATCAATTGTTACGTTATGCGAAGCAGGCAAGTCAACAGGTTTCGTATCGATCACTATGGATAATTTGGAAAAGGCCAGGGGCGGTCGTCCCCGTGCGTTCGACCCCGACCGGGCACTGGATGCGGCGATGCATCTGTTCTGGGAGCATGGCTATGAAGCGACGTCGCTTGCCATGCTGCGCGAGGCGATGGGGCTGACGCCGCCGCAGATCTACAATGCTTTCACCGACAAGGAGACGTTGTTCCGCAAGACGCTGACACGCTACCACGAGACCGAGATAGGGTTTGCGCTGGAGGCGCTGAGTGCGCCGGTAGCGACGCGCGAGGCGATCCGGCGGTTGCTCATGGGGGCGGCGGAGGCCTATTCCAGGCCTGGCAAGCCAGGCGGATGCCTTTTCGTCAGTGGCGCGCTGGCGGCCTCGCCACAGGCGCAAGCCATTGCGGATGAACTCAAGGCCTATCGCAAGGCGAGCGAGGCGGCGATCGCGCAGCGGCTGGCCAAGGGCAGGGCGATGGGCGATCTGCCGGTAGGCGTCTGTGCCGAAGGCTTCGCCAAATTTGTTGCAGGCGTCATGAATGGCATGTCGATCCAGGCGCGCGACGGCGCATCGGTAGAAGAGTTGCGCGTTTTGGCCCAAACCGCTCTTGCGGCATTGCCGGACGAAGGGCAAAACCAGGGCGCATCATCCAAGGAATGAAGCCATGCTGGATCTCTTCCCCGAGGCCGAAAAGCCGGTCGAAATCATCCCGGCAAAGAAGCTTTCCGCCCGTGCGGCCGCGCTTTATGCCGCGCCGGCGGACCATTTCCAGACACGCCCGGTGGAGGAATTGCGGCTGGGCTTCGACGGCATATCGGGCGATTTCCATGCCGGCGCGACGCGGCGCTCGGGCGGCCGCGAACCCTGGTATCCGCGCGGCACCGAAATGCGCAACGAACGGCAACTGTCGATCGTGGCAGCGGACGAACTGGCTGTCGTCGCCGAGCGGATGGGGCTAGCCGAGATCAAGCCGGAATGGATCGGCGCCAATCTGGTGATCGAAGGCGTGCCGCATCTGTCGATGCTGCCGGCCGGCACGCTGCTGTTCTTCAAGGACGGCGTCACCCTCAAGGTCGATGCCCAGAACGGACCGTGCCGTGTCGCCGGGCGGTCGATTGCCGAGAATTCTGGAATGGCCGATATCGAAGCCGGCGCATTGTTGTTCCCGAAAGCGGCGAAGCGGCTGCGGGGCGTCGTCGCCTGGGTCGAGAAGCCGGGAACGATCAAGGCCGGCGAAGGGATTTCGGCGCGGGTACCGGAGCAGTGGATTTACAAGACATAGCTTCTTCCGGCTTGAGCGGCGGGAGAAGGGCAGGGCCACGATTGACCCCAGGGGGCGCAGGCGGCCTGCCGGGGTAGCAGTTTGACAGGTTGCAAATGATTGTCCGAACAAGCCGCAGGCAGATCCTCAAATATGTGGGAGCGACAATAGTGGTTAGCACGACACCGGCCATGGCGGACGGCGACTGGCAGATTGCCGCGCCAAACACGGCGGGATTCAAATCCGATCCCGCGGCGAGCTTCGACGAACTGGCGAAGATGGGCAAACTGGCGGGGGTCCATGGAGTCGTTGCCCTTCGGGGCGGTCGTATCGTGTTCGAGCGCTACATGGACGGGAACGACATGAGATGGGGGCAGTCGCTCGGGAACGTGGCATTTGGGCCCGACACGCTGCACGATGTCAGGTCGGTCACCAAAAGCATCGTCGGTCTGCTCTATGGCATCGCGCTCGCCGGCGGCCAGGTGCCGGGACTTGATGAACCTGTCGTCGCGCAGTTTCCCGAATACCCCGATCTTGCCAGCGATCCACAGCGCAAGCGCCTGACCATTCGCCATGCCTTGACCATGACGCTTGGCACGGAGTGGAACGAGAACGTGCCGTACACCGATCCCGCCAACAGCGAAATCGCCATGGAGCAGGCGCCGGATCGCTACCGCTTCATCCTCGATCGCCCGATACTTGCCGAACCGGGAAAGAGATGGACCTACAGCGGCGGAGCCGTTGCGCTGCTCGGAAAGATCATCGAGAGGGGCACCGGCCAAAGCTTGCCTGAATTCGCTCGTGGCGCGCTGTTTGATCCCCTCGGAATCAACGCCATGGACTGGATTCGCGGACAGGACGGCGAAGCGTCGGCCGCGTCGGGCCTGCGGCTGGCGCCGCGTTCGCTGGCTCGTATCGGGCAGATGATCCTGCAGGACGGGCAATGGGAGGGCCGCGCGGTCGTACCGAAATCCTGGCTCGATCAGAGTTTCCAGCCCGCCGCATTGGTCGACATGGGCTGGCCGGGAATGCGCTACGGCTATCTCTGGTATCTGGGCGAGGAGGCCGTAACGGATAGAGCTGGGACGTATGGGGAGCGGTTTGTCGCCGCCTTTGGAAATGGCGGACAAAGGTTGTTTGTCTTCCCCGGCCTCGATTTCGTACTCGCCATAACGACCGGAAACTACAATTCCCCCGATCAGTGGCGAGCGCCCGCGGCCATATTGTACAATGTATTTCTTCCTGGCCTGACCGGCACCTGACCGATCGCTTCCTGCCCAATCCGGCCGGAACCGGCCCGATCCCGACAGACGCGAGCAAACGTTTGTCGGGATCAACCGGAGCAGCTGCACCGCCTGGAGGGCGATGCAGCATGGATGCGCCTCAGCCCTTGCGGTTCTTGTTGGGGCCTTGCGCCATGATGGACACCTGGTCCCACTTGTCCCAGGTGGCGAGGCGGTTGGCGTATTCCTGGCGGATCATCGGCAGGCCGCCATCGCCGAAGAACACGCGCAGCGGCGGTTCGGCGGCGTCGACGATGGCCAGCATCGCCGGGCCGGTCGCTTCGGGATCGCCGGCGACCGAGTTGGCGCGGCGCTCGGCCATCTTGGCGCGGGCAGGCGCATAGGCCTCGATCGGCTTGGATACCTTGGCTGAGGCGCCGGACCAGTCGGTGGAGAAGCCGCCCGGCTCGACCAGCGTGACATGGATGCCGAACTCCGCGACCTCGATGCTGAGTGACTGGCTGAAGGCTTCCAGCGCCCATTTCGAGGCATGATAGAGGCCGAGCGAGGCAAAGGCGTTGACGCCGCCGATCGACGAGATCTGGATGATGTGGCCGGACCTCTGCGACCGCAGGATCGGCAGGGCTGCCTGCGTGACCCAGAGCGCGCCGAACACATTGGTTTCGATCTGGTCGCGGGCTTCCTGCTCGCTGACTTCCTCGATGGCGCCGAAATGGCCATAGCCGGCATTGTTGATGACCACGTCGAGCCGGCCGAAGCGCTTGTGCGCCTCTGCGACAGCGGCGTCGACTGCTTTCTTGTCGGTGACGTCGAGTTTTATCGCGGCAATGTTGTCGCCATACTTCTCGACCAGATCGGCGAGCGTGCCGGCGTCACGGGCGGTCGCGGCAACGCGGTCGCCACGCGCCAATGCGGCCTCGACCCAGACGCGGCCAAAACCCTTCGACGATCCGGTGATGAACCAAACCTTTGATGTCATGATGTGGGATCCTTGCCCCTGCGGGCATGATTTTGGGTGAAAGCGGAGGCTTCTCCGCTTTCGGGCATATACAGTCCGTCCCCTGATTTTCCAGAGGCGAGGGGAAATCTTTTTTTGAACAGGGCGGCCGGGTATCAGGGATATCTTACGGGGCTCGACCACGCCGGGTGATCGTGCTTTCGCCAATAGAGCGCCATCAGCCGGCTGGTAACGGGCCCGACCTTGCCATCGGCGATCGCCGCGCCGTCGATCCGCGTCACCGGCATGATGCCGCCGGCGGTCGAGGTGATGAAGACCTCGTCGGCCGCCTTGAGCGCGGCGACGCTGACATCGATGGCCTCCACGGTGAGCCCTTCCTCGCCGCAGAGATCGAAAACGGTGCGGCGGGTGATGCCGGGCAGCACGCCGATGGCCGGCGTCGACAGTCTGCTATCCTCGACGCAGAAGACGTTGAAGCCCGGGCCCTCGGCGACATTGCCGTTGAAGTCGAGAATGAGCGCGGTCTCGGCGTCGCGGTCATAGGCATCGTAGAGGCCGCGCACCAGGTCGAGCCAGTGGTAGTTCTTGATCGCAGGATCGATCGAAGCCGGCGGAATGCGCACCTTGTCGCTGATGGCGACGTGCAGGCCGCGCCGCAACTGTTCGGCATTGGCGACCGAGCCGAATTGCACCGCGAACGCCATGAAGCGGTTGATCGCCTGGCGTGGATCGCGGCTGAAGGTCGGCGAGGCGCCGCGGGTGCACAGCATCTCCACATAGGCGGCGCGATGACCCGACAGCGCGACGCAATTGTGCAGGATCTCGGCCACGCCATCCCTATCGAAGGGGATCGCCATGCGCAGCTTTTCGAGCCCGCCGAAGAAGCGGTCGAGATGCAGGTCAAGCCGGAAGAAGCGGCCGTCCCAGACATGCACCGTATCGTAGGTGGCGTCCGAGTGCAGGAATCCCCAATCCAGTACCGACACCTTGGCCTGCGACATCGGCAGGTACTGACCATCGAGGAAGGCGATGCCGTCGGGATAGGAATGCGGGTCGACGTGGCGATCGCCAACCAGGGGCAGTTGCGCCAGGTCCTCTGTTGCCTTCGTCCGGTTCATCGCGGCCTCCTCTCGCACAAGGCGGACCAGCAGGCTATCGGCGCCGGACAGAAGCGATAGAGCCAGCCATCAGGCGCTGTTCGTCCTCCATGATCTGGCCGATACATCGGATTGGAGTTGCCGTATGATCCGGCAGCTTGGAATGGGAGGGGGATATGGTCAGGCTTGGGACCGTCATCGCAATCATGATGATTTTCGCCGCCGCGGGCGAAGCCAGCGCGCAATGCGTGAAACAAGGCGACGAACTCTGCCAGAACGGCCAGACCTATCGCTGTGAAAAAACAGGCAGCGAACTGACGCCGATCTTCCAGAACCTGCCTTGCGCGGTGAATGTGCCGGCACAGACGCTGGCCGGCACCTGGGTCGGCAGTGGTCACCAGAGCCCGGCGGGTGATGCCGGCGCCGACTGGTCGATCGCCATGACGATCAGGGATGATGGCGCATCGATCGACTATCCGTCACTCGGCTGCGGCGGGTCGCTGTCGCAGACGTCGCGGGACGGGACATCCGCTGAATTCCATGAAAGCATCACTTACGGCCAGGACAAATGCATCGACGGCGGCGACATCACCGTCCGGTTTTTCAAGGGGAACCTGTCCTGGACCTGGGTCGGCCAGGCCGACGGCCAGCCTTACAATGCGGTCGCCGTGCTGAAGCGAAAATAAACGGACCTGCCGTCTCATTCATCCTCGTCGTCGGCGTCGAGCAGGCGTGTCGCCCGCCAGCGGGTGAGCACCATGTTGGTCTGCTCGATGACGAAGAAGCGTGCGGAGTCGCGGTCATATCCCTCGGCCAGCAGCTTTTCGTAATCGGTGTGCATGTGGCGGATGTGGGCGATCGTCGCCAGCCACACCGCGATCGTCGGCGGCAAGGTCTTCATATGCACCGAGCCGGCATCGGCACGAATTTTCTCCATGTCGGCATAAGGCCCCAGCGGCAGGAGCGCTGTCAGCGCCTTGGCGATGGCGCGGCGGCGGCCGGTCGGCGCCGTCATCGCTCCTCGCGCCCTTCGATGGTCGCCTCCGGCACGGCGTCAGTCGAGGCGAAGTAAGGCTTGATGTCGATGACCGGGGTGCCGTCAAGCGCATCGATGGCCTCGATATCGATGCGCCCGGCGGCGATATCGAGCCCGACAAGTTTTGCCACATGCAGGCCGATCGGGTTCGGCCGGGCAGGGGAGCGCAGGCCGAATACGCCTTTTGCTTCAGCCGCATGGCGCGGTTTCTGAACAATCAGATTCCGCGGCGCGTGATGCAGCCAGGACAGGATGACGACGTGGCTGGCGCGCTCCAGGCCCTGCAAGCCGCTGCGATAGGGCGCGTCGATGGTCAGCACCGCCGGCTGGCCGGTCTCGCGGGCAGCGCGCATGTTCTTAGGGCAGCTCTCGCGTGTCGTCCATGGCGAGGCGATGCGGCCGATGAAGACGACGCCGCCATCCGCGGGCGTCGCGGCCGGATCCTGTTCCAGCTTCTGCTCACCTTCGCGCGCCTCGAACATCTCACGCGGTGCGGTCATTCTGCCATCTCTGTGTCGGTGCCTGTCATTGTCCCGAAACCGCTACACGTTTTTGGGCGATATGCACCGGGAAATCACACATGCGGCATTTTCTTGTCCGGAAGCGACATAGCGCTTGCAAGGTTTTCAAAATCGACATAAACATATGTTTATATCTTTTTCAAACCTGATGCGCTGAAAAGAGAATACGCGGATGCATGTCTCGCTCGACACCATGGTGGATACGCTGAAGGCGGCGGCCGAATCCAGCCGTCTGCGCATATTGGCACTGTTGTCGCGCGGCGACCTCACCGTTTCCGATCTTACCGAAATTCTCGGCCAGTCGCAGCCGCGCGTCTCGCGGCACCTGAAGCTCTTGCTGGAGGCCGGGCTGATCGGCCGTTACCAGGAAGGGTCGTGGGCTTTCTTCCGCCTGTCGGATGCCGATTCCGCGCGGGACTTTGTCATGGGGCTGGTTTCCAGCATTCGCGGCGCCGATCCGCAGGTCGAGCGCGATCTCGAGCGCCTGGCCTCGGTCAAGCGCAAGCGGCAGGACCGGGCGGCGGAGTATTTTTCGGTGAACGCGGCAAGCTGGGACCATATCCGCTCGCTGCATGTGCCGGACCGCGCCGTCGAGGCCGCGATGCTGAAGCTGGTCGGCAAGCGGCCGTTCCAGTCGATGCTGGATCTTGGCACTGGCACCGGGCGGCTGCTCGAAATCTTCTCGCCGCTCTACCGGCGCGGCGTCGGCATCGACATGTCGCGTGAAATGCTGACCGTGGCGCGCGCCAATCTCGACAAGGCCGGCGTTTCCAACGCGCAGGTGCGGCAGGGCGATATCTTCTCGCCGCCGGTCGAGCGCGACGCCTTCGATCTCGTCACCATACACCAGGTGCTGCACTATCTCGACGATCCGGCTCGCGCCATCCACGAGGCGGCGCGGCTGTTGCGCCCGTCGGGCCGGCTGGTGATCGTCGACTTCGCGCCGCACACGCTGGAATTCCTGCGTGACGAGCATGCGCATGTCAGGCTCGGCTTTTCCGACCGGCAGATCGGCGAGTGGTTTGCCGAGGCGGGCCTCGATCTCGAGGATGCCCAGGAGTTCGAGCCGCGCGGCGGCAACGAAGCCAGACTCACCGTCAAGCTGTGGCTTGGCCGCGACCGGCGCCTGCTGATCGCCGATCCTGCCAATGACAGCCAGCAGAGCAAAGTAAGTTCGATAGGGGAAATCGCCTGATGAACCAGTTCCGCTTTTCCCGCCGCCCCGACATTGGCGACAAGGTCAGGGTTTCCTTCGAATTCTTCCCGCCCAAGAACGACGAGATGGAGGCGCGCCTCTGGGACACGGTCACTAGGCTGGAGCCGCTGAAGCCGAAATTCGTCTCGGTGACCTATGGCGCTGGCGGTTCGACGCGCGAGCGCACGGCGCGCACGATCAGCCGTATCCTGAACGAGACGAGCCTCACGCCGGCCGCGCACATGACCTGTGTCGACGCCGCCCGCCATCAGGTCGACGCCGTGATCCAGGAATTCGCCGATATGGGCGTGAAGCGCTTCGTCGCCTTGCGCGGCGACCCGGCCGCCGGCGTGGGCACCGCCTACCGCCCGCATCCGGACGGCTATGCCAACGGTGCCGAATTGGTCGGAGCGCTGAAGGACGCCGGCGATTTCGACATCTCGGTCTCGGCCTATCCGGAGAAGCATCCGGAAAGCCCTGACTTCGCCACTGATATCGACATGCTGAAGCGCAAGGTCGACAATGGCGCGACGCGGGCGATCACCCAGTTCTTCTTCGACAATGATCTCTATGAACGTTATGTCGAGCGCGCGCGCCGCGCCGGCATTTACATCCCGATCGTGCCCGGCATCCTGCCGGTGCACAATTTCACCCAGGTCGCCAATTTCTCGGCGCGCTGCGGCGCGCTGGTGCCGGCATGGCTGGCGGAGCGCTTCGACGGCCTGCAGAACGACCCGCAAACCCATGCGCTGGTGGCATCGGCGGTCGCCGCCGAGCAGGTGCTGGACCTGGTCGAGCGCGGCGTGGGTGACTTCCACTTCTACACGATGAACCGCGCCGACCTTGTCTTTGCCATCTGCCACATGATCGGCATCCGCTCGCACGAGGCGGAGGTGGCGGGCTCGGCTGCTGCGTGAGGCAGGGCTGAACAGCAAAAGGCCGGGTAAAAACCCGGCCTTTCGAATTGCTTAGACTATCTGGTGCTGGTCTTCCCCGGGTTGGCGGGTTCAGGGAAGGACGCCCATAATGAGGGCGCCGATGAAAGCAAACGCAGCACAAATCATCAATGCGTTGATTGGCCTCGTGAGTCCCATGACATAGCCTCCTCTTAAAGAGCTATGCCTAGGAGTCTAGGTCCATTTGTGCCACAGGCAAGCGGAAAATGTGCTGCATTGCGACGTAATTGCTAGAATTGCGACCTCGGTTTTGCCGTTAGCCGTTGAAACTTCTCGGCAAAAACCCGCTTCAGACCTGTGAATAAATTGTGGCGGGATGGTGTCGCGAGCGTGTCATGGTAGCGCTACATCAGCGAAAGCCGACTTCGATTTTCGCGCCAATGCGGTTCAGCCTACCGCCTTCCAAGGACGCGTCCGTCGATTGTGAGAAGACCAAGTCCGATCAGCACAACGCCGCCGATCTCGAACAACTCCAGACGTTCGCCGAGGAACAGAAAACCGAGCAGCATGGCACTGGCCGGAACGATCAGCGTGACCAGCGAGGCGTTGGTGGCGCCGGCCGAGGCGACGAGGTTGAAATAGAGGATATAGGCAAAGGCGGTGGACAGGAGAGCCAGTGCCAGCACCGCCGCCCAGACCGGCGGCGAGGCCGAGAGCAGTCCGGCCGGGCCGTAGGTCAGGAGCACAATGGGGATCATGATGATGGTCGAGGCGGTCAGTTGCCCGGTGGCGATGACCGGCGAGGGCACGCCCTTGAAGCGGCGGGCGACCATCAGCGCAATACCATAGGACAGCGAAGCGCCGATCAGCGCGAATTTCGCCCAGACCGGGCCGCCAAGCCCGGCGAGCAGGCCGGGACCGATCATCACGGCGGTGCCGGCAACGCCGAGCGCGATGCCGGCGAGCTTGTTCCAGGAGAGCTTTTCATCCGACGTCATCGCGTTGGCGAGGACCAGCGTCCAGAACGGCGTGGTTGCGTTGAGCACCGAGGCGACGCCGGCGCCAAGCTGGGTCTGGCCGGCGAAGATCAGCGAGAAGGGGACGACGTTGTTGGTGAAGGCGAGCAGGAAGAACAGGCCGGCATGTGGAAGGGCAAGGCGGAACGAGGGGCCGCGCAGGCCGAGATAGAGCTGCAGCGCGATCGCCGCGATGGCGACGCGAAACAGCACTAGCACCAGCGGATGAAGTTCGGCCACGGCGATGCGGGCGAAGAAGAACGAGCCACCCCAGATCGCGCCGAGCAGCAGCAATTGCCCCCAGTCGGCAAGCGTCATCGGTCCGCGCGGTGCTGATGTCGCGGCTATTGCCATGTCTATCGTCCTCCCCAGACGGCCCGGATGCAGCCGGTCAGACACAAGGCATATCCGTTCCGGCGACAAGGGCCACCCGAAACCTGATCGCTGGCAAACGACGCCGCCAAAACTAGCGCCGCTGCGTCAGTTGCACGAGACACAGAATTGTTTTCATTAGCCGCTAGCTTGGATTAATTGTGCGCAGGCTGAAGTCGAGGATTCGTCAATGCAGCGATTCGAGAATGCCCGCGAAGCGGCTCTGGCGCTTCGCCCGGACGATCCCGTCTATTGCTTCCGCCCGCAGGTGCTGAAGGCCGATGCCAGGCAGTTCATGGGCATGTTCCCCGGCAAGACCGCCTATGCGGTCAAGACCAATGGCGAGCAGATCGTGCTGAAGACGCTGGTCGAGGCCGGCGTCACCGCTTTCGATGTCGCTTCACCAGGTGAATTCGCGGCCGTGCGTGCCGTCTCGCCCGATGCCGAGATGCTCTACATGCACCCGGTCAAGGCGCAGTCGGATATCAAGCTGGCGCTGGAGAAATACGCCATCCGTGTCATCTCGCTCGACCACGAGGACGAGATCACCAAGCTGACCCGGGTGGTGCGGGCACTCGACATCGACCCGGGCTCGGTCAGCGTGTTCGTGCGGGTGCAGACCAAGGGGCATGCCGCCTATGAGCTGTCGAAGAAGTTCGGCGCCGGTCCGGCCTATGCCGTGGAACTGGCGGAGCGGCTGAACCGTACGGGCTACAGAGTGGGCCTGTGTTTCCATGTCGGCAGCCAGATCGAGGATCCAGATACCTATGAGCGGGCGCTGGCTTCGGCCGACTGGGTGCGCAACCGGCTGACCTTCGATCTTGCCGGGCTCGACGTCGGCGGCGGCTTTCCCGCCGAATACGGCCATGATCCCAACCGCAAGCAGATCGAGATGCCGTCGCTCGGCCAGATCATGTCGCGGCTTTCCGGTGACCTGAAAGAGTACCAGTTCGACCAGATGCCGCTGGTGGCCGAGCCGGGCAGGGTGATCGTGGCGCGCTGCCTGTCGCTGATCGTGCGGGTGCTGTTGCGCAAGGGCAAGCGGCTCTACATCAATGACGGCATCTGGGCATCGCTGTCGGATTCCTGGACCGGCAAGATCACGCTGCCGGCGCGCTTCATTCCCGATCCGGCGATCAGGACCCGTAATGGCGATGAGAGCAAGATCGTGCCGTTCAAGGTCTGCGGCGCGACCTGCGATTCCGTCGACATCCTGTCCAGGCCATTCTGGCTGCCGGAAACCGTCGACACCGGCGACTGGATCGAGATCGGCCATATCGGCGCCTACTCGCTGTCGCTGCGCACACGCTTCAACGGCTTTTATCCCGACACCTTCGTCGAGGTGACGACGCCGTTCGACGAGGGCGACGCGCCGCAAGGGTTCGCGAGCTTGGAGACGATGGCGGATTAGGGAATAGGGCAATAGTGAGTAGTGAGCAGTGAAAATATAGAAATTCCCTACTGACTATTCCCTACTCACTACTCACTTTTTCATAATTTCCCCAACAGCTCCGGTGTCGGCCAGCCGTCCACCGGCAGGCCGAGCCGCATCTGTTCCTTGCGGATGGCTTCGCGCGTGTTGGTGCCGAGAATGCCGTCGACTGTGCCGACGTCGTAGCCCCGGGCTTCGAGCTTGGTCTGCAGCGCCTTCATCTGGTCGTTGTTGAGGCCTTGTTCGGGGTTGCGCGGATCAAGCGGCGGCGCGCCGGCGAACCGCGCGGCGAGATTGGCCGCGGTCAGCGCGTAGGTGAAGGACTGGTTCCATTCGAGATAGACATCGAAATTGTCGTAGGTCAGGAAGGCTGGCCCCTTGCGGCCCATGGGCAGGGCCAGGCCGGCCTTCAGGCCCTTGTCGACGAGCGGCGAGCCGTCGGGATTGGTGACGCCCCACTGCGCCCACTGTGTCAGCGGCAATTTGTTGGTGCGCCCGGTCTGGTCCCAGGGCATCTCGTCGGGCACCCGCACTTCCTGGATCCAGGGTTCGTCACGCTTCCAGCCGCGCGACAGCACCTTGTTGGCGGTGGTCATGATCACGTCGGGCACGCTGTTGCGCAGGTCGATCTTGCCGTCGCCGTCACCGTCGACGCCCCGGGCCAGATAGTCCGAAGGCAGGATCTGCGTCTGGCCGATCTCGCCGGCCCAGGCGCCCTTGACGTCGGCCGGCAGTACGCCGCGGTCGATCAGTTCCAG
The DNA here is from genome assembly GCF_059420305.1 of Mesorhizobium sp. GW821-FHT04C10. NCBI lineage: Bacteria > Pseudomonadati > Pseudomonadota > Alphaproteobacteria > Hyphomicrobiales > Phyllobacteriaceae > Mesorhizobium > Mesorhizobium sp. GW821-FHT04C10. Next base: position 3,643,056 of record NZ_JBWKTL010000001.1, read on the forward strand.
AAGCGGCACCAACTGTTGCCGGAACAGTTGCGGGCGGCGGCAATCATGCGAAAGCGTCACCAGTGCGCTCAGCGTGTGGAAATCGCCCTGAACGGCGCCGAAATCGGTTTCGAGCGCCCAGAAGGCGGTGATGACCGGCGCCTGGACGCCGAACTGCTGGTCGGCACGGGCGAAGATGTCGGCGTATTTCTTCATGTTCGCCGCACCTTGCTTCAGCCGGTAGGCGGAGATCATGCGGTTGGAAAACTCGATGAAGGTCTGGGTGAAGACGCCCTGGGCGCGGTCGCGCGCCAGCGCTCTCTCGTCAAAATTTGCATCTTCCAGCGCGTCGAGGCCGACGGCGCCGACACCGGCCGCCTTGGCTTCCGCCGCCACGCCCTGTTTCCAGGTCTCGAAGTCGCCGCCGCATTCCTGTGCCATCGCCGGCAGGGCCGTAGCGCACAGGAATAGCGCCGCGAGGGCTTGGGAACGCAGTCGCATCAGCTTCCTTCCGAAACGAAGAGGGCATTGTCGTGATCGGCTGGAAGCCCAACGCCCCGAATTACCAGCGGTTGCACACTTTGCCGCTGGCTGTGTCGAAAAGCAGGCGGCAGGCCCGGTGTCAACGGTTCTTCTGCCACAGTCGCTTGTTCAAGGCGGCTCGGCTGGCGTTCAACCCGGTTCAACGGCAACCCTGCTGGAGTGATTTGGTCGAAGGCTTTGCCGCCGTTGAACCCGGTTCAACGGAAACTCTGCCGGAGTGATTTAATCCAAGGCGGTGCTGCCGTTGAACCAGATATCAGCGGGTGTTCTGGCGCAGCCACTTGTTCCAGGCGGCCTCGCTGCCGTTGAAGACGTTGATGTCGGACTTGCCGGTCATGCCCGGAACGATGCCGGTCCCGGTGTACTGCCAGAAGGTGAAGGGATGGCTGCCATACTTCTCGCGCGGGTGGCCGGCGACGGAGCGTAGCCAGTAGGGGTAACCACGGAAGCCCGAGAGCTCGTTGTCGTCGAAGAAATCGACCGAGGTGTAGATGATCGGCTTCTTGCCGTAATGCCGCTCGACGATTTCGAGGAAGGTGGTCATTTCCGCGCGCACCGTGGCCGGGTCGGGGCGCAACCTGCAGGTCGGTGATTTCGGGTTCCATTCCATGTCGAGGACCGGCGGCATGGCGGATCGGTCGACGGGAACATTCTGGATGAACCAGCGTGCCTGCTGGGCGGCCGGAGTGCAGAAATAGAAGAAATGATAGGCCGCGCGTGGAACGCCTGCGGCCTTCGTGCGCGACCAATGCTCGTTGAAATACTCATCGAAGCGGTCGCCGCCCTCCGTCGCCTTGATGAAGGCGAAGGAAATGCCGCTGGCCTTGGCCGTCGGCCAGTCGACCGAGGTCTGGTATTTCGACACGTCGGTGCCGTGAACGGCATAGTTCCAGGGCGCGCCACTGTCCCATTCATGCGGTTTGGAATCGGCGAAGCGCGGCGCGCGCACGGCCACTGTCGGACTGCTGGAGGCGGACGGCGACACCGGCGAGAGATCGTCCACGGTCGAGCAGGCGCCAAGCAGTGTCAGCATGAAAAGGGCCGCAAGACGGCGCATCGCAACTTCCAAGCCGGAATCAGCCGGTCGCTGATGGGTCTGTGAACCGATGGCCGACGACTGGTCGAGCCCCCTCCAGGCGATCGCCCCACAGCATCGCCCAGCATATCCATTTCTGTGCATGTCGTTGTCTCAAAACCGCTATGCGGTCTTGAGCGGCATGCATCCCCCGTGATCGCCGATCATGGTTGATAATCCGTTGACGGCGCTCGACAAGTACCCCGATTTGCGGAAGCAATGGCGGCAAATCGATGACATAAGGGTCGGGCGACAGCCCGGGAGGATGCGAATGCGGATCGTCGTCAAGATCGTCAGATGGCTGCTTGGCCTGATCGTGCTGGCGGTCGCCGCGCTGTTTGCCTGGCTTTACATCGCGCCACCCGAACTGATTCGCGTCGGCTCTGGCTATTCGGCCAAGATCGTCTGCTCCAACGTCTTCATAGCCGGGCGCGATCCCAACGAGGTGCTTGCCGTCGACGTGCAGGCGCCCGGACACCCGCTGCTGCGGCTGATGCGGGTCTCGGTCGACAAGAACCGGGGCACGGTCTCCGCCGGTCTGCTTGGCTTCCTGGGCAAGAGCGAGGCGGTTTCCCGTGATGGACTGGGTTGCGCCTCGATTCCCGACGGCGATGTCGGCAAGGCGCGGCGCACGGCGGTCCATGTCGAACCGTCGGCGACCAGCCAGGACACGCTGTGGCCCGAGGGCGAGCGGGTCGAGGCATCGCAGGATCCGGTGATCGGCAAGCTGCTGGACGACGCGGCGCTGACCGGTACCGGCATGCGCGCGGTGGTCGTGGTCAAGAACGGCCGCGTCGTCGCCGAACGCTATGGCGACGGTTTTTCCGCTAAGACGCCACTGCTTGGCTGGTCGATGACCAAGACGGTGAACGCTGCCATCATCGGCACGCTGGTCAAGGACGGCAAGATGGCCGTCGACAACAAGGGCCTGTTCGCGCCGTGGAAGGCGGATGGCCGCGCCGCCATCAGCCTTGCCGACATGATGGCGATGTCGAGCGGACTTGAATTCAACGAGGACTATGGCGACGTCGCCGATGTCACGCGCATGCTCTATCTCGAGCCGGACATGGCGGGCTTTGCCGTATCCAAGCCCTTGGTGGGCGAGGTCGGCAAGGTGTTTTCCTATTCGAGCGGCACCGCGGTGATGCTCTCGCGGCTGTGGCAGGATGCGATCGGCGACAAGGCGAAGGCGCTGACATGGCCGCGCACGGCGCTGTTCGAGCCGCTCGGCATGCACAGCGCCGTGCTCGAAACCGACGAGCAGGGCACGTTCGTTGGCTCATCCTATCTCTACGCCACGGGGCATGACTGGGCCCGCTTCGGCCAGTTCCTGCTGCAAGGCGGGGTCTGGAACGGCAACCAGATCCTGCCGGCCGGCTTCGTCGACTGGATGCGCGAGCCGGCGCCGGCCTCGAAAGTCTACGGCAAGGGCCAGTTGTGGATCGAGGCGCCGGGCGATGAGGAAAATCCCGGTGCCGGTGTCGCGGCCGGCCTGCCCAAGGACACCTACTGGATGGAGGGACATGACGGCCAGACGGTCACCATCATTCCCTCCGAGCAATTGGTGATCGTGCGGCTGGGCCTGACGCCGGCCAAGCTCGGCTACCGCCCGCAGGCGATGGTGGGTGCGCTGGTGAAGGCGCTGCACTAGCTCTCTTTACCCTTCCTTGATGGGGAGAGTCGGCGCGCAGCGCCGGGGTGGGTTGCCTAGCGCTTCATCCCCGCCCGCGCTTTCGGCGCGACCTCCTCCATCGAGGGGGAGGCAAGGTTGCGCGGCCCGATCACCGCCAGCCAGGCGTAACCGCGATAAAGCGTGCGGAAACGGAAGGTTGCGCCGTTTCGCCGAGATTCCGATTCCAGGACTTCGCGCAGGGTTGAGCGCGGCGTGACGTGGAATTTTCTGAGCCAGCCGCGCAGCATCGCCCGGAACCAACCCGGCAGGCCTTCCTGCTGGCCGAAATCGACGACATGCGCCGAGCCATTGGGGGCGAGCGTCGCAAGGGCCGCCGACACCGTCTTTTCCCAGCTAGGGATCATCGACAGCGAATAGGACACGAAGACGCGATCGAAGCGCTCGATGCCGTAAAGCGCGGCGGCATCGAAATCGGTCGCGTCGCCTCTTGCCAGCGTGACGCGGCCGGACAGGCCTTCGCGGTCTATCGCCTTGCCGGCGGTCTCCAGCATCTCGGCCGAGATGTCGAGGCCGAAGAAGCGGGCATCGGGATAGCGACGGGCGGCAAGGATGATGTTGCGCCCGGTGCCGCAGCCGAGTTCCAGCACGGTGCCGCCTGCCGGTACCTCCAGCCCATCGATCAGCCGGTCGCGGCCGAGCAGATAGTATTTGCGGGTCAGGTCGTAGATGTGGCGCTGCCAGCGGTAGACGCCGTCCATCAGTTCGGCATGGTTGGCCGGCAGCTCCGTCGTGCTCATGCCGCGCGCTTCACATAGAGGTGGAAGCCGCCATAGATGGCCGAGCGGTCGCGGGCCGAGAATTCGCGCGACGCCTCGTTCTGATAGTCCCACTGGTCGAGCAGCGAGGTCGAGACGCGGCCCGGCAGCAGGCTGGGCTCGGCGGCGGTGCGGAAGATGACGCGGGCGCCAGTGGAGGCGGTGCGGCTGATTTCCGACCACAGCGCATTGAGCTGGTCATCGGTCATCCAGTCCTGCGCGTCGAGCAGGATGAAGCGGTCGACCGTGCCCGCATCCTTGCCGGCCAGGAATTCGATCAGATTGGCATGGTGGATGGCGACGCGGTCGACATTGCCGCGGATGGTGTCGTAGTTCTGCTTTTCCAGATAGGCGGGCAGGGCGGCCTCGCCGGGATTTGGATAGCGGCGGGCAAAAGCCTGCCAGGCGAAGTAGTTGTTTTCCAGGGGAAAATCGCAGGCTAGCTTTTCCAGCCGGGCCTTGAGCACGCTGGCCATTGTGCCGTCGCCGGAGGTGATCAGGGAATCATATTGCGCCGGCGGAATGCCGAGGCCGAACAGCGAAGCCTTGCGCGACGTCGCCCATTTCAGGAGCTTCTTGTCGAAAACCGGCGCCAGTTCCTCGTTGAAGAAGCGGCGCTGTTCGCCGATGTTCCTGGCTTCCATCATGCGGGCCGGGTTGACGCCGAAGAACTTGGCTGTGCGGTGGCCCATGGCGATGAACAGGCCAAGCAGGCCGGTCTGGTAGAAATTGCGGTCGAAGACACCGATGCGCCTGATGCCGCGCCAGTTGCGGCGCTCCCAGTAGTGGCGGCTCACCGGGTCGAGATGCGGCGCGATGAAACGGTCATAGGCTTGCGAATTGTGGCTGGTGTCGGCGGCGCCAAAGAAGCGGAACAGGTCGCCTTGTGACGGTAGGCGGCGCACCGCCTCCAGCTTCATGCGGTTCAGCGCGATGTGCGCGGCGTTGAGGTCGACGGCGTCGATCCGTGCCGGCGAGCGGGTGAGGTAGGCCAGGATGTTGCAGCCGCCTGAAGCGATCGTGACGATGCGGTGACCCTGGCCGAGCTGCATGGCCTCCATGTCGACATCGGGGTCTTCCCAGATCTGCGGATAGACCAGGCCGGAGAACAGAAGGGCAAACAGCCGCTCCGAGATGCCGGCTTTGGAAAGCGCGCGGTTCTGGTAGACGGCCTTTCCGACTTCCTTGCCGCGGCGAAAAACCAGATCCGAGGAGACGTCCGTCATGACAAAGTGATTCCCCATTTGCTTTGGCGCAAGCGGGTAGCGCAGGGTCATGACAGGCCGGTGACAGCCTGTTGACTTGAGTTCAGGCCCTGGCAGGGTCTCGGCGAGGATGGTGGCCGGCGCGCCGCCGGCCTCGTTGTCACGTCCAGGCAAGACCAAATGCCCTTTCGTGCTCGACGGGCAATGTCGATGTGACGGATACTAGGCCTTTACGGAATTGATCACCCAGAAATCCGAGGCCATGCTTCCATCGGTCAGATAAGCGTATGGCATGAAGAAGTAACCCTTCTTGCCGACATTGGCTCCCCAGGAATTCCTGATTTTGAAAAGACTGGTTGCGTTGTCGTATCCGACGCACATCACGGCATGGCCACCGACGACGCTGTCGTTTGCGCTGGGCAGGGAAATGGTAGCCGGTCTGGGATTTTGCGAATACCAACTGTCGAACACCGTGAATCCGAAGACAAACGGATATCCAGACGCGAGGCAACCTCTGAGCTGATTGAGAGTTGGGATCAGCCGTTGATAGCTGGTGATGACATATTTGCCCGCGTCATCGTAGCAACCCTTCTTGGGCTGGGTCGCCGGTTTGGAATTCTTGGGAAACGGCCCTCCGTCGTAGGTGGCGGGCGTGTCGTCATAGGGCCATTCAGTTTCCGGACAGACTCCCTGTTTTTGCAGGGTTTTTATTCCGTCTCTGATCTGCGCCCCCGCGTCATTCGCCACATGACCTTCGATCTTGCGTTCGTTGTAATAGATAAAGAGTCTCGACGGTACGAAATCGGGCGCTTGCTTCTTCATCAGCCTGTCGAACTGCACTGCACCGGCCAGCGCGTTGGCAGTACAGGATCCAATGCGGCCCTGGTCATAGACCGGAAACTCAGGCTTGAGGTCTACTATTGCTGGAAGTGCCTTCAATTGGCTGAGTGGGGCGCTGTATAGCTGGTCTCTTGGATCTGGAAGATCCCTTACCCATCCGAGGCCGCTGCTTTTTCTTCCCGTCGGAACCGTAGTTGGCGTGACATTGTTGGCCATGGAAACCTCCCCCTCCTGCCACTTGAAATAATACGTTACAACGAAACGGTATCTGTATCTACAGTAACGATATATCTCCAATGACAAGTTTCTGTATCTGCAAAAATAAAATAATCATTATTTGCAATAAAATATTTCAATCTCTTAATGATAATTGGGAGGTGATCACTTGCTTGTGATTTGTTATTTTTCTTTATGGGTGTCCCCTTATACCGAGGGGGATAAATGTCATGATTGCTGACCGTTCTTGGGTTCAGAGAAACCTTGGGTTCGATCCGCTCCGTGATCCGCCGCCGGACACAACTTTCGCGATCCCATCTGTCGCGAAGGCGAAGGGTACCGAGGATTTCCAGCGAGAGATCATAGAATTCGACTCTGAATCTTCGCCGGGACTGCAATTTCTTGCGTTTACAAAAGCCACGGGCCTGTCTCGGTACAAGGACATTCCGTGGCCGCAAGGGCTTGCGCCGCAGACAGCCGGCAGCGCTGGCGGCAGCAGCGGCGGTCCATTGCCCAAAGCCGACGTTTTGGTCGTGACCTGGACCGTCGATGAAGGCCATGCCTTGAGCCGGGTGCTTACCCCGGGCAAGGACAGCCGCGACGACTATCTTTCCTATACCCACCGGTTCGCGGAAATTGCCAAGAACATGCGGCCTGGGTGTCCGGCCCTTCAAGCCAAACGTCTCGGGGCCTACTGGACGACAACCATCGGCGGGAAATCCGTCGTGGTTTTCAAGTCCGATTCTCATATGTCGCAAGACGGCCCGAAGCTGCCAAATATTGAGGTCTGGCGGCAGGTCATCGAGGAAGTGACACCCAAGCTGGTGATCACAACAGGAACTGCCGGCGGTATCGGCAAGCAGTTCGAGGTGGGCGATGTTGTGGTGAGCCCGCTGGTTCGTTTCGATTGTCTCGCCAAATTCAAGAAGGAGCCGTTTGCCAGCCTTCACTACGCAAGCACTGTCGCCGGGACCAAATACTTCGCCAAGGCGCGGCAGCTGTTCAAAACCAACGCGTCGCAGCTGCCGCAGGACAACACCCGGCTGCCAAAGATCTTTGTTGCCGCGCCAAGCGCGTTGAAATCGTGTGTGGTCACCACCGATTTCTTTGGCTTCGACACCTCCGACGATCACTACCATCTCCAGGGCCTTGGAGCCGTTTCGGAAATGGGCGATGCCGTCCTTGGATTGGTCGCGTCGGAGATGGGCGCCGCGGCACCACGCTGGCTTGCGATCCGGAATGTTTCCGACCCTCAGATCAAGGCGGGCGGCATGACGCTCCAGCAACAAGCAGCCATGGCTGCGCAGATCTACAAGGGTTTCGGACGGTGGAGTTCGGTCTGCAGCGCAATCACCTGCTGGGCCAGCATCGTCGCCGAATAGACGGTGATGACCTCAGTTGACCGGCGAACGGTTTCAGGCCTTACCAAACCCGCCCGGCGTCGGCGTCGTCAGGATAACTGCCTCACCGGCATCCAGCACGGTCTGGTCGCAGGCTTTCAGCACCTCGACCGTCCCGTCCTTGCGGCGGACCTTGGTCGAGCCGACCGCGCCGTCGCCGCCTCCGTCCAGCCCCTGCGGCGGGCGGTTGCGGTGCGAGGACAGGATCGCGCATTCCATCTTCTCGAGGAAGCGTATGGTGCGTTTGGTGCCGTCGCCGGCATCCCATTTGCCCTTGCCGCCGGAGCCCTCGCGGATGTGGAAATCCTCCAGCACCACGGGAAAGCGCAGTTCCAGCACCTCGGGATCGGTGAGGCGCGAATTGGTCATGTGGGTGTGGACGCCGGAGGTGCCGGCAAAGCCGCGGCCGGAGTTCATCCGCCCAGCCGGGGAGCCGGAGCAGATCGTCTCGTAGTACTGGTACTTTCTGTTGCCGAAGGTCAAATTGTTCATCGTTCCCTGCGCGTTGGCCATCGCGCCCATGGCGCCGAACAGCGCATTGGTGACATGCTGCGAGGTCTCGACATTGCCGGCCACGACAGCGGCGGGGTAGGCGGGCTTCAGCATGCAGCCATCGGGAATGACGATGTTGATTGGCCGCAGACACCCGGCATTCATCGGGATCATGTCCTCGACCATGACACGGAAGGCGTAGAGGACCGCCGCGCGGGCGACGGGCTCCGGCGCGTTGAAATTGTTCTTCATGACAGGTGACGTGCCGGTGAAGTCGACCGTCGCTTCGCGCTTTTGCCGGTCGACCGATATCTTCACCTTGATCACCTGGCCGGTATCGGTGGGATATTCATAGGCCGATGTGTCCGGCAGCCGCTCGATCACCCGCCGCACGCTTTCGGCGGCGTTGTCCTGGACGTGCCCCATATAGGCCTCGACGACATCAAGGCCGAAATGCGCGACCATCTTGCGCAACTCGGCGACGCCTTTCTCGTTGGCGGCGATCTGCGCCTTGAGGTCGGCGATGTTCTGGTGCGGATTGCGGGCCGGGTAGGGGTGATCGGTCAGCAGCGTCTGCAGCTCCGTCTCGCGGAAGCGGCCGCGGTCGACGATGCGGAAATTGTCGAACAGCACGCCTTCCTCGTCGACCGTGGTGGCCAGCGGCGTCATCGAGCCGGGCGCGGTGCCGCCTATGTCGGCATGGTGGCCGCGCGAGGCCGTCCAGAACAGGATATTCCTTTGGGCATCGTCGAAAACAGGCGTCACCACCGTGATGTCGGGCAGATGCGTGCCGCCGTTGTAGGGTGCGTTCAAGGCAAAGACGTCGCCGGGGTGGATGTCGCCGGAGTTCAGCCGGATGATGGTTTCGACCGAACGGTCCATCGAGCCGAGGTGCACCGGCATGTGCGGCGCGTTGGCCACCAGCGCCCCGGTGTGGTCGAAGACGGCGCAGGAAAAATCCAGCCTTTCCTTGATGTTGACGGAGTAGGCGGTGTTCTGCAGCGTGACACCCATCTGCTCGGCGATCGACATGAACAGGTTGTTGAAGACTTCCAGCATGACCGGGTCGGCCGATGTGCCGAGGGCGGCTGCCCGCGCCTTCCTTTCGGTGCGGCGGATGACGACGTGGTTGAGGTTGGTGATTTCGGCCCGCCAGCCCGGTTCGACAACGATGGTCTGGTTCGGCTCGATGATGAGAGCGGGGCCTGTGACAAGATTGGATGGGCGCAGGTTTTCGCGACGATGAATGCCGGCTTCATGCCAGCGGCCTTCGGTGTGGATGCGCCGCGTTCCAGAAGCGCCGGCTTCAATCCTTGCAGGTCCGGCGGGCGCATAGGCTTCCGCGCTGCTCTCGCCGATTTCGCTGCCCTCTACGCCGACAGTCTCGACGATCATCGGCTTGTCATCATAGACGAAGCCGAATTGCGCCTTGTGGGCTATTTCGAAATCGCGCTTGGCCTGGAAAATCGAGTCACTTTCGAAATTCACCGGCAGTGTCGTGTCGGTGCCGTCATAGCGGATGTGCAGCACGGGCCTCGTCGCAACCGTGTCCTCGGTGATCCCTTGCGCCACAAGTTCGGCAATGACGGCCTTTTTCAAGACGGCGATGAGGCTGCCGATCTCCGTTCTGGATTCTTCGGCAAGCGGCTTGAGCAGTGCCTGCTGGCGCGAGGCAAAGACCGACGCCAGGCCGATCCCGTAGGCCGAAAGCAGGCCGGAGAAGGGATGGATAAGCACCGCCTCCATGCCGAGCGCATCGGCGACCAGGCATGCGTGCTGGCCGCCGGCACCGCCGAAGCAGTTGAGCAGGTATTCGGTGACGTCGTAGCCGCGCTGCACGGAGATCTTCTTGATGGCGTTGGCCACGTTCTCGACGGCGATGGTGACGAAGCCCTCGGCAACCGCCTCCGGTGAGCGGCCGTCGCCGATTTCGGCGGCCAGGGCCGCGAATTTCGCGCGCACGGTTCCGACGTCGAGCGGCTGGTCCTGGCCGGGACCGAAGATCGCCGGGAAGAAATCGGGCTGCAGCTTGCCGAGCATCACGTTGGCGTCGGTTACGGCCAGCGGGCCGCCGCGCCGGTAGGCGGCGGGGCCGGGGTTGGCGCCGGCGGAGTCCGGCCCGGCGCGAAAACGGCCGGCCTCGTAATGCAGGATCGAACCGCCGCCGGCGGCGACGGTGTGGATGCGCATCATCGGGGCGCGGACGCGCACGCCGGCGACTTCCGTGTCGAAAGCGCGCTCATACTCGCCATCATAGTGGGCGACATCGGTGGACGTGCCGCCCATGTCGAAGCCGATGACCTTGTCGAAGCCGGCGAGCTTCGCCGTCTCGACCATGCCGACGACGCCGCCGGCCGGACCCGACAGCAGCGCATCCTTGCCCTGGAACATGTCGGCGGCGGTGAGGCCGCCAGAGGACATCATGAACATGAGGCGAGGGGTTTGTTCGCTTTCACGCGCCGCCCCCAGCTCTCCCGCCACTCTCTGCACATAACGTGACAGGATGGGCGAGAGATAGCTGTCGACCACGGTGGTGTCGCCGCGGCCGACCAGCTTGATCAGCGGCGAGACCTCGTGGCTGACCGAGACCTGGCTGAAACCCAGCTTGCGGCAGACCTTTGCCACCGCCTTCTCGTGGTCGGGGTATTTCCAGGCATGCATGAAGACGATTGCGACGGCATCGATGCCGTCGGCCTTCGCCTGCTCGATCGCCGGCCGGCAAGCGGCGATGTCGAGCAGCCGTTCGACGCAGCCATCGGCCAGCACGCGTTCGTTGATCTCGATGACGCGCTCATAGAGCTGCTCGGGAAGGATGATTTCCTTGGCGAAGATATCGGGCCGCGCCTGGTAGGCGATCCTGAGCGCGTCGCGAAACCCCTTGGTGATGAGCAGGAGCACGCGGTCGCCCTTGCGTTCCAGAAGCGCGTTGGTGGCGACCGTGGTGCCCATCTTGATATCGCCGATCAGGCCGGATGGGATCGTGGCGCCCGATTCAAGGCCGAGCAGGTCGCGGATGCCCTGGATGGCGGCATCGGCGTAGGCTTCGGGGTTTTCCGAAAGCAGCTTGCGCGGATGCAGTCCACCTTGCGGGTCACGGCCGATGATGTCGGTGAAGGTGCCGCCGCGATCGATCCAGAAATCCCATTTCGCGGCCATGGCGGCTGTCTCCGGCGTTTTCGTTTCCAGCTTTCGTTGTTAATGCGCCAACGCGCCGGCAGCAACGTATCCCGTTGATGTTACATGCGGAAACGCAACGTTATGAAACTGATGGCCGGGTGGTGCATTTCCCCTTCGACCGCTCACTGCAACGTGAGCGTGTGTTGAAGGAGAGATGTGATGAAAAAGCTCATTCTGGCTTCCGTGTCCGCCCTTGCCCTGCTGGGCGTCGCGGCCTGCAGCGACAGCGGCACTGACAAAACCACGACGCAGAGCACCAATCCGCCGGCCGCGGAACAGCCGATGAAGCCCGCGGCGCCGGCTGACAATTCGACCAAGCCCGCCGAGCCGGCTCCGGCAACGCCTGCTCCTGCGCCCGCGCAGTAGTCTGTAAGTTGTAAAGCGTGTCTTGGGAGGAAGGCCGGCATCATGCCGGCCTTTTCTCGTGAAGGCGGCTATCGGACCGACAAGGCGGGTCTCGTTCCCAGACCCGGACAGCAGCCGTTATTGGCTTGATAGGGGGGACCGGTTGGCTCTATGAAGCGGGCCATGTCGATTTGGGACCGTCTCGGCGAGTTTATCACACGGGTATCGTCTTCAGCGACGTCGGGCGTTGCCGACGTCGTCGAGGCTGTGCGCACAGTGTTTTCCGGCGATGCGGATCTGCGCCGCCGCGTCGCCTTCTCGGTGGCGATGATCGCGCTGTCGGCCAAGATGGCCAAGGCAGACGGCATCGTCACCCAGGACGAGGTGCGCGCCTTCCAGGAAATATTCGAAGTGCCGCCGAAGGAGACGCGCAACGTTGCGCGTCTGTTCGATCTCGCCCAGCAGGACGTGGCCGGTTTCGAAACCTATGCCGAGCGAATGGCACAGCTGTGCGGTTCCGGGCATTCCAATTGCGTCATGCTGGAAGACATACTCGACGGCCTGTTCCATATCGCCAAGGCCGACGGGCTGGTGCATGAGCGCGAAGGCATCTTCCTGCACCGTATCGCCGAGATATTCCGCATCGACGAAGCGCATTACGAATCGATCCTGGCCCGCCACGTCAATCTTGGCGCGGGCGATCCCTATGTCGTTCTCGGCATCGAGCGCGGCAAGCCGTTCGAGGAGGTCAAGAAGCGGTATCGCAAGCTGGTTTCCGACAATCATCCGGACCGGCTGATCGCGCGCGGCCTGCCGCAGGAATTCATCAAGATCGCGACGACCAGGGTCGCCGCGATCAACGCCGCCTATGAAATGATCGAGCGGGGCCTGCGGCACGTATGAGCGGCTTCCTGCCCGACGAGCCGAGTGCCGAGGTCAGGGTGTCGCCGAATTTCGGTCTAAGGCGCGATATGCTGAAGCCCGACATGATCGTGCTGCACTATACCGGCATGGCGACAGGGGCCGGGGCCGAGGCATGGCTGTGCGATCCGGCGAGCGAAGTCTCATCGCATTATCTCGTCCATGAGAACGGCCACATCGTGCAGATGGTCAGGGAAAGCGATCGCGCGTGGCACGCCGGCAAGAGCTCCTGGTTCGGGCGCACCGATATCAATTCCTGTTCGGTCGGCATCGAAATCGTCAATCCTGGACATTCGCTGGGCTATCCCGGCTTCCGCCGGCGCCAGATCAATGCGGTGATCGGCCTGTGCAAGGGGATTGCCGGGCGGCATGCCATCCCCGCCACGCGCGTGCTGGCGCATTCCGATGTGGCACCGGGTCGCAAGATCGATCCGGGCGAGAAGTTCCCGTGGGCTGCTCTGTTCGAGGCCGGTGTCGGCCATCTCGTACCGGCCGCCCCCGTCAGGCGCGGAGCCGCGCTGAAGCCCGGCGACAACGGTGCCGATGTCGAAGCACTGCAGTCGATGCTGGCGCTCTATGGCTATGGTGTTGAGATATCGGGCGTTTTCGACCACCAGACACGGATCGTCGTCGAGGCCTTCCAACGGCATTTCCGACCCCGCCTGGTCGACGGGCTGGCCGACGGCTCGACGATGCGCACGCTGCAAAAACTGCTTGCTTCCGTAAGCCGTTGACCTCAGGTCAAGGCGCTGCCCAAGTAATCTTATCCTGAATCAGGTTACAAACTGTCACTCAAAGTGACTTGCCCCGCCTTCATTGGCGCCAATTCGGGCTTCAAAGGGCAATTCGTACAGTTTGTCGGACGTCTTTCCCCCCGGATGTTCCGATAGTAATCAAGCCGCGCCGTGCGAAGATCTTCGAACGGTCCAGACAGAACAGGATCACATGCAGAAATTGACCGTTGTAACGGCAGCTCTTGCTGCCGGCGTAATGACTTTTGCCTTCAGTGCGGCTGACGCCGCGCCGTTGAGCCCGCGGGCCGATCAGGGGTTCGTCACGGCGACCACCAAGGGCAAGGCCATTTCGGCCAAAAGCAGCAAGAGTGCGAAGGCAACGACGAAGCAGGCTTCCGCCAAGGTGGAAAAGGCCAGCTGGGCCAAAGCGCAGAAATCCGCCTCCAAAAGGCAGACAAAGCGTGGCCGCAAGACCATCGACATGACGACAACGGCCTCGATCGGCCTCAGGAATGTCGCCGCGTCGACGGCGGCGGTGGCCAGCGGCGGCCAGTATTCCGCGATCGTCGCCCGCTATGCGGCAAGCTACGGCGTTCCGGTGTCGCTGGCGCACGCCGTCATCAAGATCGAGAGCAACTACCGGCCGAACATGGTCGGCGGCGCCGGCGAGATCGGCCTGATGCAGATCAAGCCGGCGACGGCGCGGATGATGGGCTACAACGGTTCGGCCAAAGGCCTGTTCGATCCCGACACCAACATCAGATACGGCATGAAGTACCTCGCCTTGGCGCAGAACCTTGGCGGCGGCACGACCTGCGGCACGATCCTGAAATACAATGCCGGCCATGCCGCGACGCGGATGAACCCGATCTCGGCCGCCTATTGCAGCAAGGTCAAGGTTCAGATGGCGGCGCTTTGACTGCAAGTTGCGAGAGCCGGCGCATAAGCCGGCTTTTTCATTTGCGTTTTCCCGGCTGAACCCCTTTATACGCCTTGCCAGCTGGCTGGGCGGCCGCACTCGCAAACGCCGAAAGGCCGCGAGTGAGGAAAGTCCGGGCTCCATGGAGACACGGTGCCGGTTAATGGCCGGCGGGGGCGACCCCAGGGAAAGTGCCACAGAAAGCAAACCGCCGCGACTTTGTCGGGGTAAGGGTGAAAGGGTGGGGTAAGAGCCCACCGCGCGACTGGCAACAGGAGCGGCACGGTAAACCCCACCGGGAGCAAAACCGAATAGGGGCGGTGCGAGGGGAAACCCTCGAGGGCTGTTTCCGGCTCACCGTCCGGGTAGGTTGCGTGAGGCGCATGGCAACATGCGCCCAAGATGAATGGCCGCCACGTTCTCGTCCCGCAAGGGCCGAGGGCCATACAGAACCCGGCTTACAGGCCAGCTGGCAGTTTCGCCTCGAAAGAAATCCTTTGAGATCAGCAGGTTGCGCCCTCGGGCGCGCCTGTCGATTCAAGCCTTTTCAGCTGTTTGCCCATAGACCCAGCCTAGGCCAATCGCTTGAAGCTGGTGCGATTAAATCGTACCATGGTTCGAGAACGATATCAGGAGCCCATCATGGGACAGGTCGACAAGCGCAGCATCACGCTTTCACCGGAACTGGCGCAAGCGGTGGACGATGTGGTCGCGGCAGGGGAGTACGCCTCGGCGAGCGAGGTCATCCGCGACGCGCTGCGGCAGTGGAAGGATCGTCGCGACCTGCTCGGCTACACGGTCGAGGAATTGCGCAAACTGGTGCAGGAAGGGATCGACAGCGGACCTGCGCAGGACGGTCAGCCAATCATGGAACGACTGCGCGCCAAATACCTGAAGATGGCCCAGATCAAAGGCTTTCAGGAGTGAAATACCGCCTGCTTCCTCAGGCACTGGTCGATCTCGAAAGCATCGGTGACTACATCGAGGCCGACGACCTCGGTGAGTGACAGGTCCGTCAGCCGCTGATCCTGTCCAGCGACGTCTCGATAGCCTTCCACAGTTCTTCCACCGGCTCACAGCCGACCGAAAGGCGGACAAAGCCTGGCGGCACCGCATCGCCTCGCTTCAAACGCCGCTCGGCCGAGGTATGGACGCCGCCGAAGGAGGTGGCGGCCTCTATCAGTGGGCAATTGTTGATGAAATCCTCGGCCTTCTCCTCCGAAGCGAGTTCGAAGGAAATGAGGAAGCCGAAGCGCTCCATCTGGGCGCGGGCTAGGTTGTGCGAGGGGTCGCCGTTCAAACCGGGAAAACGCAGGCCACGCACCGCGCGGTGTTCCTTCAGCCGTTGCGCGATCGTTTCGGCTGAAGAACACATGCGGTCGAAGCGCACCTCGAGTGTTTCGAGGCCGCGATGCACCAGCCACGCCTCGAACGGTCCGGGAATGCCGCCGGCCATTGCGCGCCAGTCCGTCACCCTGGTGACGATGTCGGCGTTGCGGCTGGCGACGTGGCCGAACAGCACGTCCGAGTGCCCGTTGACCGCCTTGGTGTCGGCGGAGACGACGATATCGGCACCGAAGTCGAGCGGACGTTGGCCGAATGGCGTCATCGTCGTGTTGTCGACGACAAGGACCCCGCTTTGTTCGTGGACAGCCTTGGCGATGGCCGAGATGTCGCAGATGTCCAGCCGCGGGTTGGACGGGGTTTCCACGAAGACAAGCGAATAGCCCGCGAAGCCGCCGTCGAGGAAGGTCGGCGTCGGCCTGGTGTCGCAAACTATGCCTAGCGGCTTCAGGAAGCGTTCGGCCATCGCACGCGTGGCGTGATAGCCGTCCGCGGGCAGGAGCACGCGATCGCCCGATTTCAGCAGCGCGAAAAACACCGACGAAATCGCAGCCATTCCTGAGGGAAAACTCACGCATTGCGCATCTTCCAGATGGCCGAGCACATGCTCCACGGCGCGCCAGGTCGGGTTGTCGTAGCGGCCATATTGATCGATGCCGGTCTCGACGCCCGGTGTGTGAAAGATCGAAGCCATGGTGAGCGGCAAGGGGATCGGGTCGCCGTTGGCGAAATCGCGGCTGCGCAAATGGGACAGTTCGGCGGCGCGTGACTTTGCCGTCTCGGACATGAGCTCGATCCTTGTTTTTGGGCGGAATGCGTTGCTCGACGCTATGCGGGCGGGTGATGCGCGGCAAGCCCAAGTCTTTTGGGCCAGAGGGCTCTAAACGCTTCGTTAGGCTTAATGATCCATAAAGACGAGACGTGCCGTCAAGGCTGCTCGGATTGGTCGCGATGCGCGTGTTTGTGAAGCCTATTCCCGTTGACGCCCATAGTGCCCCATGATATCCCATTCAGACATCAAAGCCTTCGTTCCGCGTCAGTGTAAAGCGTACGCCAATCGGGCAGCCGCGGCGGCTGCGCTTTTGCCGATTTTTGCCTGTGTGGACACGGCTGATGCGGGGCAGGGAACGCGCTGCGGCGGCGCGTGCAAGACGATGAAGAGGGGTGCGGCGGCGCAAGCGGCTGTAACGTTTAATGGACCGGTTTCTGTCGAACACGGTGAGCAGGATCGATGCGAAGGGACGGGTGTCCGTTCCGGCGCATTTCCGCGCCGTCGTACAGAAACGCGGCTATTCGGAACTCTACGCACTGCGCTGCCTCGACCTGCCGGCGATGGATGTCGGCGGGCTCGACCTGCTCGACCGCTACGAGCAGCGCATCGCACAGGAAGATCCGTTCCTGCAGACGGCGGACGACATGTCTTTCTTCTGCCATGGCGACGGGACCTTCCTGAAACTCGATCAGGACGGCCGCATCACGATGACCGATTTCATCCGCGAGCACACCGGCATCTCGGCGGAGGTGGCCTTTGTCGGGCGTGGCAATTTCTTTCAGATCTGGGAGCCGGGGCGGCTTGCGGCCTATGGGGCGCAGGCGCGGGCCCGGCTTTTGCAGCTTCGGCAGGGGACGAAGCCTGGGGAGCGACCGGAATGACGGTGGGCCACGGCGATGACCTTCCTCACGCTGTAGGTGGGCACGCCGTTGGCGGACCGGTCCGCCACATTCCGGTCCTCCTTGGCGAAGTGCTCGAGGCACTGGCGCCGGCGGCGGGCGACATCATCATCGACGGCACGTTTGGCGCCGGCGGCTACACAAAAACCATTCTGGCGACCGGGGCTTCGGTCGTGGCGATCGACCGCGATCCCGACGCCATCGCGGCCGGACGCGATCTCGAGGCGCAATCGGGCGGCAGGCTGAGACTGGTGCAGGCACCGTTCTCGACGCTTGACGAACATGTCGAAAGTGTCGACGGCGTCGTGCTCGACATTGGCGTGTCCTCCATGCAGCTCGACCAGGCCGGGCGCGGCTTTTCCTTCCGCACCGACGGGCCGCTCGACATGCGCATGGCGCAGGCGGGTCTCAGCGCCGCCGACGTCGTCAACAGCTTCAAGCCGGGCGACCTTGCCCGCATCTTCGGCTTCCTCGGCGAAGAGCGCCACGCAGGCCGCATCGCCCGCATGATCGAGGCGCGCCGTGAAAAACGGCCGTTCGAGCGCACGTTGGAACTGGCGGACGCCATCGAGACGCATATCGGCCGCGCGCCGAAGGACAAGATCCATCCTGCCACCCGCGTGTTCCAGGCGCTGCGCATCTACGTCAATGACGAACTTGGCGAACTGGCCAAGGCCCTGTTCGCGGCCGAACGCGCATTGAAGCCGGGTGGGCGCCTGGTGGTGGTGACATTCCATTCGCTGGAAGACCGCATCGTCAAGCGTTTCATCGCCGACCGGGCCGACGTCGCCACCGGCTCACGCCATTTGCCCGAGGCGCAGGCGCGCACCGCGACCTTCCGCAAGGCTGGCGGCGGCGTGACGCCAGGTGATGCCGAGACCGCGGCCAATCCGCGTGCCCGTTCGGCCAGGCTGCGCGCGGCGATCCGCACCGAGGCACCGGCGCGTGCCGGCGATTTTTCGATTTTCGGCCTTCCAAAACTTCCCGGCATCAATCTGCCGGGGGAGAGGTAAGCACGTGTTCCGTACCAGCGACATTGTCCTGATCGCCGTCATGGTTTCGGCGGCGGCCCTGACCTACAAGACCAAGCGCGAGGCCGAGGATCAGTTGGCGGCGGTGCAGAAAATCCATACCCAGATCCGCTATGAGGAGGAGACGATCGACCTGCTCAAGGCCGACTGGAGCCTGCTCACCCAGCCGTCGCGGCTGCAGAAGCTCACCGAACTCTACAAGTCGCAGCTCGCGCTCGAGCCGGTCAGCGCACGCCAGATCGTGGGCCTGGGCGATCTGCCGGCCAAGGCCCTGGATATCCAGGACATCCTGAACGGACGCCAGGGCGCCATGGCCGACAATTCGGACAAGGCGCCCGCGGGCGACAAGGATCCCGTCGTGACCGGAGGCATCGCCCAATGATCGGCAAACTGCTGAGGCGTCGCGCCAGGACGGGTGAGGACGGATCGATCGTCGTTGAGGGCGCCCGCAAGGCGACAGGCGGCAAGGGCAAGGCGCGCATCGTGATGACGATGGCGGTGTTCTTCGGCATCTTCTCGACCATTTCAGGCCGGCTGGTCTATCTCGGCTTCCAGACGCCTGATCTGTCGGGCGGCCCGCAGAGCCGGGTCACCGCCTCGCGGCCCGACATTGTCGATCGCAACGGCGAAGTGCTAGCGACCGACATCAAGACAGCGTCGCTGTTCGCGGAGCCGCGCCGCATCGTCGATGCCGACGAGGCGATCGAGAAACTGTCGACCGTGCTGCCCGAGATCGATTACGAGCAGACCTATCACAAGCTCAAGAGCGGCGCCGGATTCGTCTGGCTGCAGCGGCAGCTGACGCCCAAGCAGCAGGCCGATATCATGCAGCTCGGCATTCCCGGTTTCGGCTTTCGCACGGAAAAGCGCCGTTTTTATCCGAGCGGCGAGACCTCGTCCTACATTGTCGGCCTGACCAACATCGACAACCAGGGCATCTCCGGCATGGAGAAATATATCGACGAGCAGGGCCTGAGCGACCTGCAGGCGTCGGGCCTTGCGGTGGCCAAGGATCTCAAGCCGGTGAAGCTTTCGATCGATCTGCGCGTCCAGCATGTGGTGCGCGACGAGATCGCCGCCGGCCTGGAGCGCTATCGCGCCCTGGGCGCCGGCGCCGTCGTGCTCAACGTCAAGACCGGCGAAGTGGTGGCCATGGCCTCGGTGCCGGATTTCGATCCGAACAATCCTTACAATGCACAGGAGAAGGACCGGCTGAACCGGATGTCGGCGGGCCTCTACGAGATGGGTTCGACCTTCAAGAGCTTCACCTCGGCGATGGCGCTCGATTCCGGCAAGGCGACGATGAATAGCCGTTTCGATGCCTCGCATCCGATCCGGGTCGGCCATCAGGCCATTCACGATTTCCACGGCAAGAACCGCGTGCTGTCGTTGCCGGAAGTGTTCCTCTATTCGTCCAACATCGGGTCGGCCAGGGAGGCCGAATTGGTGGGCATCGAGGGGCACCGGGAATTCCTGCATCGCCTGGGCATTCTGGAGAGGATGCAGACCGAACTGCCGGAAGTCGCCCGCCCGACTGAACCGAAGGTCTGGAAACAGGTCAATTCGTTCACGATCGCCTTCGGCCACGGCGTATCGACGACGCCCCTGCAGGCAGCTGTCGGCTGCGCGGCGCTGATGAATGGCGGCTTCCTGATGAACCCGACCTTCCTGGTGCGTACGCAGGCGGAAGCGATGGCCACCGCCAAGAAGGTGGTGAGCGAAAAAACGGTCGAGGGCATGCGCTACCTCTATTCGCTCAACGCCGAGAAGGGCTCGGCCAGAAACGCCAGAGTCCCCGGCTACCGCGTTGGCGGCAAGACCGGAACGGCCGAGAAGGTCATCAACGGCCGCTACTCGAAGGACTTGAATTTCAACACGTTCGTCGCCGCCTTCCCGATGGACGATCCGCAATACCTCGTCTTCACGATTGCCGACGCCCCGCACCCTGAAAAGCCTGGCATGACGGACGTCGCGGCCGCGAATGCGGGGGTTATGGCCGGCAATATCATCAGGCGTTCCGCGGCCATGCTTGGCGTGAAACCAGATTTCAGCCATGAAAATGGTGCAACGTTGGTTTCCTATGAGTGATTCTTGGGGCGCGCCGGCGACTGCGCGCTATTTTATTGCGGTGAACGGAACTCGATGAAGCTCAGAGATCTAGCCGGTGTCCTGCCAGTCGAAGGAACAGCTTCCGCCGATCTGGAGGTTACCGGGATTTCGTCCGATTCCCGGCAGGTAAAGCCCGGCGTCGTCTTTTTTGCGCTCGCCGGTACCAAGGCGGACGGCGCGGCCTACGCTGCCGACGCGGCCAGGCGTGGCGCGCTTGCGATCGTGACAGGCAAAGGCGGTTCCGTTGCGGGATTGCCGGTTCCGGTGCTGGCGGTCGACGATCCGCGCCTGGCGCTGGCGCTGAGCGCTTCCCGCTATTTCGGCATACAGCCGCAAACCATGGTGGCGGTGACCGGCACCAGCGGCAAGACATCGGTCGCCGCCTTCACCAGGCAGATCTGGGAGCAGGCGGGCTATGCCGCTGCTTCGATCGGCACCACCGGCGTGGTGGCGCCAGGGCGCAACGAATATGGCTCGCTGACCACGCCCGATCCGGTCGCCCTGCACCAGTTGCTCAAGGAGTTGGCCGATGCCGGCGTCACCCACGCTTCGATGGAGGCTTCCAGCCACGGCCTCGACCAGCGCCGGCTTGACGGCGTGAAGCTGGCGGCTGGCGGCTTCACCAATCTTGGCCGCGACCATATGGATTACCACCCGACGATCGAGGATTATCACCGCGCCAAGCTGCGCCTGTTCGACACGCTGCTGCCGAAAGGCGCGCCGGCGGTGATCTTCGCCGACGACCCGTGGTCGGCGCCGACCATCCAGGCGGCGCGGGCCGCCGGGCTCGACGTGCTGACGGTTGGCCGCCATGGCGATTTCCTCACGCTGAAGCGCGTCGAGCACGAACGCCATCGCCAGCGTGCCGAAGTGGAGGCCGAGGGCGTGCTTTACGAGATCGACCTGCCGCTGGCCGGCGATTTCCAGATTTCGAACGCGCTGGTTTCAGCGGGGCTTGCCATTTCCACGGGAACGCCTGTCGCCAAGGCCTTGATGTCCCTGGAGAAATTGAAGGGCGCGCCGGGCCGGCTCGATCTCGTCGGAACCACCGCCAGTGGCGCGCCGGTTTATGTCGACTATGCCCACAAGCCCGATGCGCTGGAAAATGTGCTGGCTTCGGTGCGCCCGTTCACGACGGGCCGCGTCATGGTCGTGTTCGGCTGCGGCGGCGACCGCGACCGGGGAAAAAGGCCGATCATGGGCGAGATCGCGACCCGGCTTGCCGATGTCGTCATCGTCACCGACGACAATCCGCGCTCCGAAGTGCCCGAAACGATCCGCGCCGCCATCATGGCCGCTGCTCCAGGCGCCATCGAGATCGGCGACCGGCGCAAGGCGATCCACGAGGCCGTCGGCATGCTTCATGCCGGTGACACGCTGATCGTGGCCGGCAAGGGCCATGAGGAAGGCCAGACGATCGGCTCCGAAACCCTGCATTTTTCAGATCATGAGGAAGTCCGCGCCGCTTTGCGGGAGCGTGCCGCATGAGTTTGCTGTGGACCTCCGAGGCGCTGGTGGCCGCCATGGACGGGAGGCCTCTTGGGCCCATGCCCGAAGGCATATCGGGCATTTCGATCGACAGCCGCAGCCTGCAGCCGGGTGACGCCTTCTTCGCTATCAAGGGCGAGGCCATGGACGGCCACGACTTCGCCACCGCGGCCATCAAGGCAGGCGCCGGCGTGCTGGTGGTGGCGGAAGGCAAGCTGCCGTCGCTCGGCCGGCTGACGGCGCCGATCATCGTCGTCGAGGACGTACTGGTCGCACTGGAAAAGCTCGGCGTCGCATCGCGGACCCGCTCGGCTGCCAAAATCATCGCTGTCACCGGTTCGGCCGGCAAGACCACCACCAAGGAAGCGCTGCGCCATGTGCTTTCGGCGGTCGGCAAGGTGCACGCCTCGGCACAGTCCTTCAACAACCATTGGGGCGTGCCGCTGACCCTGGCACGCATGCCCGCCGATTGCGATTATGCCGTGTTCGAGATCGGCATGAACCATCCCGACGAGATCCGGCCGCTGGTGAAGATGGTACGGCCGCATGTCGCCATCGTCACCATGATCGCGGCCGCTCATCTCGGCTTCTTCCGCAATCTGGACGAGATCGCCAAGGCCAAGGCCGAGATTTTCGAAGGGCTGGAGCCCGAAGGTGCCGCTGTCCTCAACCGCGACGATGCGCGCTTCAAGCTCCTCGACAAGATGGCGCATGCCGCCGGCGTCGAGCATGTCTACGGCTTCGGCGAGAATGCGCGCTCGACCTTCAAGCTCACCAAATGCGAATTGCATGCCGACCATTCCGACATCGCCGCCAGGATTGGCGGCCATGATATGATCGCCCGTATCGGTGCGCCCGGCCGGCACATGGTTCAGAACGTGCTGGCGGTGCTGGGCGCGGCGCAGCTGGTCGGCGCCGACCTCGACAAGGTAGCACTGGCCCTTGTCGATCTCTCGGCCGAGCGCGGCCGCGGAAAACGCCATGTGCTGCGGCATCCCGGTGGCTCGGCTTCGGGCCACCCCGGTGGCTCTATCACGCTGATCGACGAGAGTTATAACGCCAATCCGGCCTCGATGGCGGCTGCCATGGCGCTGCTCAACGCAACGCCGGTGACGGGCGAGGGCCGCCGCATCGCCGTGCTCGGCGACATGCTCGAACTCGGCGAACATTCGGCCAAGCTGCATGCCGCACTGGCCGATCTCATCGTCGGCACCGGCACCCAGACCGTCTTTCTCGGCGGGCCGGAAATGCGGGCGCTGGCGGAAGCGCTGCCGGGCGACATCAAGACGGAATACCGCGCCGGCGTCGAGGAACTGAAGCCGGTGCTGCTTGCCGCGCTGAGGCCGGGCGACGTGGTGATGATCAAATCGTCGAAGGGCATCGGTTTTGCAAAACTGGTCGATGCGCTGCTGGGCAAGTTCCCGGCTGAAACGACAACCAGCAAACTGACCTAGGTCAAGTCGGGGGACTAAAGCGCATGTTTACACTGCTGGTTGATTTCGCGGACAAGGTCTCCGTCTTCAACGTCTTCCGCTACATCACCTTCCGCACTGGCGGGGCGCTGATCACGTCGGCGCTGATCGTCTTCATCTTTGGGCCGACCATCATCAATTCGCTCAGGCTGCGCCAGGGCAAGGGCCAGCCGATCCGCGCCGACGGACCGCAAACGCATTTCAAGAAAGCCGGCACGCCGACCATGGGCGGCCTGATGATACTGTCGGGCATCATCGGCTCATCGCTTTTATGGGCGAACCTGTCGAGCATCTATGTCTGGGTGGTGCTGCTGGTGACGCTGGGTTTCGGCTCGATCGGCTTCTATGACGACTATCTGAAGGTCACCAAGCAGTCGCATCTCGGCTTCTCCGGCAAGGCACGGCTGGCGCTCGAATTCGTCATTGCCGGCATCGCCGCCTGGGCGATCATGCACAATGGCCAGGCGCCGTTCTCGTCGTCGCTGACATTCCCCTTCGCCAAGGAGTTCATCATCAACCTCGGCTGGTTCTTCATTCCGTTCTCCTGCTTCGTCATCGTCGGCGCGGGCAATGCGGTGAACCTGACCGACGGCCTCGACGGCCTGGCGATCGTGCCGATCATGATCGCGGCGGCGTCCTTCGGCGTCATCGCCTATCTCTCGGGCAACGCGGTGTTCGCCGAATATCTGCAGATCCATTTTGTTCCCGGCACCGGTGAACTGGCGGTCGTGCTGGGCTCTGTCATCGGCGCCGGCCTCGGATTCCTCTGGTTCAACGCGCCGCCAGCGGCAATCTTCATGGGCGACACCGGTTCGCTGGCCATGGGCGGCCTGATCGGCACGGTGGCGGTCGCCACCAAGCACGAGATCGTGCTGGTCATCGTCGGCGGATTGTTTGTCGTGGAGATCCTGTCGGTCATCATCCAGGTCGGCTACTTCAAGATGACCGGCAAGCGGGTGTTCCTGATGGCGCCGATCCACCATCATTTCGAAAAGCTCGGCTGGACCGAAAGCCAGGTGGTGATCCGATTCTGGATCATCGCCGTGATCCTGGCGCTGGTCGGCCTGTCGACCCTGAAGCTCAGATAGGAAACCCCTTGATCCCCGCCGCATCCTTCGCAGGCAAGCAGGTTTCGCTCTTCGGGCTCGGCGGCTCGGGGATCGCGACGGCGCGCGCGCTGATCGAGGGTGGCGCGCAGGTGCTGGCCTGGGACGATAATCCCGACAGCGTCGCCAAGGCGGCGGCCACTGGCATCGCAACCGCCGACCTCCGCGGCGCCGACTGGGCGAAATTCTCGGCCTTCGTGCTGTCGCCAGGCGTGCCGCTGACCCATCCCAAGCCGCACTGGACGGTGGAGCTCGCGCGTGGCGCCGGCGTCGAGGTGATCGGCGACATCGAACTGTTCTGCCGGGAGCGGACGCTCAGCGCGCCAACGGCGCCTTTCATCGCCATCACCGGCACCAACGGCAAGTCGACGACGACCGCGCTGACGGCGCATATTCTGAAGGCTTCCGGCCGCGACACCCAGATGGGCGGCAATATCGGCCGCGCGGTGATGACGCTCGATCCGCCGAAACCCGACCGGCACTATGTCGTCGAGTGCTCGTCCTACCAGATCGACCTCGCGCCCTCGATCAATCCGACGGCCGGCATCCTGCTCAACCTGACGCCGGACCATCTCGATCGCCACGGCACCATGCAGCACTACGCCTCGATCAAGGAGCGGCTGGTGGCCGGCAGCGAGACGGCGATCATCGGCATCGACGATTCCTGGTGCGCGCAGATCGCCGAGCGGCTGGAGCGGGCAGGGCGGCAGGTCATCCGCATTTCCAAGCGGTTGCCGCTGACCGACGGCTATTTCGCCGACGGCACCAATCTGATGGAAGCCGTGCACGGCCGCTATAGCCGCGTCGCCTTCCTCGAAGGCATCGGCTCACTGCGCGGCCAGCACAATGCGCAGAACGCGCTGGCCGCCGTCGCCGCTTGCCTGAAAGTCGGGCTGGACCTCGGCGAGATCCAGTCGGGGCTCGAAAGCTTCCCGGGGCTCGCCCACCGCATGGAGCAGGTCGGCCGCAAGGACCATGTGCTGTTCGTCAACGACTCCAAGGCGACCAACGCCGATGCGGCGGCACCCGCGCTGTCGAGCTTTCCTCGTATCTACTGGATCGCGGGCGGCCTGCCCAAGGAAGGCGGCATCGAGCCGCTGCGCGGCTTCTTCCCGCGCATCGCCAAGGCCTATCTGATCGGCGAGGCGGCGCCCGCCTTTTCGGCGACGCTGGGCGAGGCTGTGCCCTACGAGATATCGGGCACGCTGGCCGCCGCGGTCGCGCATGCCGCGCATGATGCGGCCAGGGACGACAGCGGCGAGGTGGTGGTGCTGCTTTCGCCGGCCTGCGCCAGTTTCGACCAGTTCAAGAATTTCGAAGTTCGCGGCGAAGCCTTCAGGCAAGCTGCGAGCGCTATAGATGGCGTCAAACCCATCGGAGGGGCACGATAATGCAGAGCCGTCTCGATAAAAGTCCCGTCGCAACCTGGTGGTGGACGATCGATCGCTGGTTCCTGGCGGCGTTCCTGTCGCTGATGGGGCTCGGCATCGTCTTGTCCTTCGCCGCCAGCCCGGCGGTGGCCGAACGCATCGGCCTCGACAGTTTCCACTTCGCCACCAGGCAGATCATCTTCACCGTGCCGGCGCTCGGCGTGATGCTGGCCGTCTCCTTCCTCGATTCCAGGGAAATCCGGCGCATGTCGCTGATCATGCTGTGCCTGATGCTGGTGCTGATGGTGGCGGTGCTTTATGTCGGAGTCGAGGTGAAGGGGGCGCGGCGCTGGGTCTCGCTGGCCGGCCTGTCGATCCAGCCGTCGGAATTCCTGAAGCCGGCCTTCGTCATCATGTGCGCCTGGCTGTTCGCCGAGCACAAGCGCCAGCCCGACATTCCGGGCAATCTGTTCGCCATGCTGCTCCTGGTGCTGGTGGTGTCGCTGCTGGTGGCGCAGCCCGACCTTGGCCAGACCATGCTGACGACCGGCACCTGGGGCATCATGTTCTTCATGGCGGGGCTGCCCTGGCTGTGGATCATCGTGCTGGGTGCCGCCGGCGTCGGCGGTGTCTTCGCCGCCTACACGGTGTTTCCGCACGTTGCCTTGCGCATCGACAAGTTCCTCACCGGCGAGGGCGACACGTTCCAGGTCGACATGGGACGCGACGCGCTGATCAATGGCGGCTGGTTCGGCGTCGGGCCGGGCGAGGGTACGGTCAAGCGGGTCATCCCCGACAGCCATGCCGACTTCGTCTTCTCGGTCGCGGGCGAGGAATTCGGGCTGATCATGTGCTTCTTCATCATGTCGATCTTTGCCTTCATAGTGTTGCGCGGCCTCAACACGGCGCTCAAGGAGCATGACGATTTCACCCGCTATGCGGTCGGCGGCCTCGTCACCGTGTTCGGCCTGCAGGCCGTCATCAACATGTGCGTCAACCTGCAGCTGGTTCCGGCCAAGGGCATGACGCTGCCCTTCATCTCCTATGGCGGCTCCTCGCAGATCGCCATCGCCATCTCGATGGGCATGGTGCTGGCGCTGACGCGCAAGCGGCCGGAAAAGCGCAAGCAGATGGGCTTTACGCTGCCGCAACGCGCCCTGCCGGCGGAGTGACATGGCGAGGGGTGTCATCCTTCTCGCGGCGGGCGGAACCGGCGGGCATCTGTTTCCGGCCGAGGCGCTGGCGCATGAGCTGATCGAGCGCGGCTGGACGGTGCAGTTGGCGACCGACGAACGCGCCGAGCGGTTTGCCGGCCACTTTCCGGCCACCGCCATCCACCCGATCCAGTCGGCGACGATGGGGTCGAAGAATCCCATTGCCGTGCTCGGTGCCTTCTGGAAAATCTGGCGCGGCGTGCGGCAGGCCTCCGCCATTATCGGCAGGATCAAGCCGGATGCGGTGATCGGCTTCGGCGGCTACCCGACCCTGCCGCCGCTCTATGCGGCGACGCGGCGCAAGGTGCCGACGCTGATCCACGAGCAGAACGCGGTGATGGGGCGCGCCAACAGGGCGCTGGCCGGCCGTGTCGATGCCATCGCCGGCGGCTTCCTGCCGCAGGATACGAGCGCCGCTGGCGCCAAGACGGTAACGACAGGCAATCCCGTCAGGCCGGCTGTGCTGGAAGCGGCCAAGACGCCCTATGTGGCGTCAACCGAAGAGCAGCCCTTCCGCCTGCTGGTGTTCGGCGGCAGCCAGGGCGCCCAATTCTTTTCCGATGCCATGCCGGGGGCGATCGCACTGCTTTCGGATGCGCAGCGCAAGCGGCTGGTGATCACCCAGCAGGCGCGCGCCGACGATGTGGCGCGGGTCAAGGCGGCCTATGCCGCCCTTGGTATCGCCGTCGAGGTCTCGCCCTTCTTCACCGACATGGCGGCGCGCCTGGCGGCGGCGCATCTGGTGATCTCGCGCTCCGGCGCCTCGACCGTCTCGGAGATCGCCGTCATCGGCCGGCCGGCGCTGCTGGTGCCCTATCCCTATGCGCTCGACCACGATCAGGCGGCAAACGCGGCTGCCCTTGCCGCCGCCGGTGGCGGCGAGGTGCATCCGCAATCGATGCTGTCGCCCGAGCGTATCGCGGCCCTCATTGGCGGGCTGATGGACAATCCCGAGCGGCTGGCGACGATGGCTGCTGGCGCGAAATCGGCCGGCAGGCCCAACGCGGCGCGGTTGCTCGCCGATCTGACAGAGGCTATTGCGTCCCGCAAAAGCGTATCGGATTTCAAGAAGGGGACGCACGCATGAAGATGCCGCAGACCATCGGCCTTGTGCATTTCATCGGCATTGGCGGCATCGGCATGAGCGGCATTGCCGAGGTGCTGCACAATCTCGGCTACAAGGTGCAAGGATCCGACCAGGCCGACAGCGCCAATGTGCAGCGGCTGCGTGACAAGGGCATCGAATGCTTCGTCGGCCACAAGGCTGAGAACCTCGGCGACGCCGAGGTCATCGTCGTCTCGACGGCGATCAAGAAATCCAATCCGGAGCTGAAGGCCGCGCGGGAAAAATTGCTTCCCATCGTGCGCCGCGCCGAGATGCTGGCCGAGCTGATGCGTTTCCGCCAGGCGGTGGCGATCGGCGGCACGCATGGCAAGACGACGACGACCTCGATGGTGGCGACCTTGCTCGAAGCCGGCGGGCTTGATCCGACCGTCATCAATGGCGGCATCATCAATGCCTATGGCACCAACGCCCGCATGGGCGATGGCGAGTGGATGGTGGTCGAGGCCGACGAGAGCGACGGCACCTTCCTCAAGCTGCCTGCCGATATCGCCGTGGTCACCAACATCGATCCCGAGCATCTCGACCACTATGGCAGTTTCGACAATGTGCGCGAGGCGTTCCGCCAGTTCGTCGAGAACGTACCTTTCTACGGTTTCGGCGTGATGTGTACCGACCACCCGGAAGTCCAGGCCCTTGTCGGCCGCATCGAGGACCGCCGCGTCATCACCTATGGCGAAAACGCGCAGGCCGATGTGCGCTTCACCAACCACCGCATGGCTGGCGCGACCTCCGAGTTCGACGTGGTGATCCGCGACCGCAAGACCGGCAACCAGAAGACGATAGAAGGCTTGCGCCTGCCGATGCCCGGCCGGCACAATGTCTCGAACGCCACCGCGGCGATCGCCGTCGCGCATGAGCTCGGCCTATCCGCCGAGGCGATCAAGAAGGGCCTGTCGTCCTTCGCCGGCGTCAAGCGCCGCTTCACCCATACGGGGTCCTGGAACGGCGTCGATGTGTTCGACGATTACGGCCACCATCCAGTCGAGATCTCGGCGGTGCTGAAGGCGGCGCGCAGCGCCACCAAGGGCCGCGTCATCGCCATCGCCCAACCGCACCGTTTCACCCGGCTGCATGATTTGTTCAACGAGTTTTCGGCTTGCTTCAACGACGCCGATACGGTGATGGTCGCGCCTGTGTACGCTGCCGGCGAAGATCCGATCGACGGTGTCACGTCGGACGAACTGGTGTCGCGCATTCGCGCTGGCGGCCATCGCGACGCGCGCTACATAGAGGGGCCGGCCGATATCGCGCCAATCATTCGCGATTTGGCCAAGCCTGGTGATTTCGTTGTCTTTCTTGGCGCCGGCAACATCACCCAATGGGCCTATGCCTTGCCCAAGGAGCTTGCCGCCTCATGATGCACGGCCAGGTCCTGATCGACAGTCTCGGCGACCGGCTTGCCGGCCTGCGCGGCCGTCTCACGCCGAATGCCGAGATGGACAAGATCACCTGGTTCCGGGCCGGCGGCCTGGCCGAGGTACTGTTCCAGCCCGCGGACGAGGAAGATCTTGCCGCGTTCCTGCGCGCGGTTCCTGAAGAGATACCTCTCACCGTCGTCGGCATCGGCTCGAACCTGCTGGTCCGGGATGGCGGCATTCCGGGCTTCGTGGTCAGGCTTTCGGCCAAGGGCTTTGGCGAGGCCGAGGTCGTTTCACCGATCAGGATCAAGGCCGGGGCGGCGACGCCCGACAAGCGCCTGGCCGCCCTGGCACTGGAAGCGGGCATTGGCGGCTTCCATTTCTATCACGGCATTCCAGGCGCCATTGGTGGCGCGCTCAGGATGAACGCCGGCGCCAATGGCGTCGAGACGCGCGAGCGCGTCGTCGAGGTGCGCGCGCTCGACCGCAAGGGCAATGTCCAGACGCTGAGCAATGCCGAGATGGGCTATGCCTATCGCCATTCGGCGGCGCCTTCCGGGCTGATCTTCACATCGGCCGTGTTCGAGGGCTTCGCCGAGGACAAGGCCACGATCAAGGCGGCGATGGATGCGGTGCAGAACCATCGCGAGACCGTGCAGCCGATCCGCGAGAAGACCGGGGGCTCGACCTTCAAGAACCCGGAAGGCACGTCGGCCTGGAAGGAGATCGACAAGGCGGGCTGCCGCGGCCTGATGATCGGTGGCGCGCAGATGTCGCCGATGCACTGCAATTTCATGATCAACACCGGCACGGCGACCGGTTACGACCTCGAATATCTCGGCGAGACGGTGCGTGCTCGGGTGCTCGAACATTCCGGCATCCGGTTGCAGTGGGAGATCAAGCGCATCGGCAATTTCCGTGCCGGACATGCGGTGCAGGAGTTTTTGGGCCAGCTGCTTTAGTGCCGGTTGAAGTTCATGTGATGGATGAACTTTAACGCGCTCCCAGAACGCAGAAACCGTTGCTGCAAAGACTCAGCGACACGGTTTTCGCATCCATTTTCTCAGAAAGTGAATCGCTCGGAATCATAAGTACTTGCCAGTGAATCAACTCTCTGATTCTCTGCTCGAAAGCGTTTCCTGATTTGAGTCGTTCGACGCGTTACCCGCGTTTTCCGTCTGGGGGGGCATCCTGCCGGGAGACTCGGACTCAATGTTGCGGAAATCTTGGTTTTTGGTCCGCCGTGAGAGGGGATGACGGGGAATGAAAAGCAAGCATGTGGCCGTCCTGCTGGGAGGTTTTTCGTCCGAGCGGCCCGTGTCCTTGTCTTCCGGAAAGGCCTGTGCCGATGCTCTGGAGAAGGAAGGCTATCAGGTCACCCGCGTCGATGTGGGGCGCGATGTCGGCTCCGTGCTTGCCGAGCTCAAGCCTGACGTTGCCTTCAACGCGCTGCATGGCCCCTTCGGCGAGGATGGCACCATCCAAGGCATCCTCGAATATCTCGGCATTCCCTATACCCATTCCGGCGTGCTCGCCTCGGCGCTCGCCATGAACAAGGAGCAGGCGAAGAGGGTCGTCAAATCGCTCGGCGTTCCCGTCGCCGAATCGAAGGTCGCCAATCGCTTCGCCATCCAGAACAAGCACCCGATGAAGCCGCCCTATGTGATCAAGCCGGTCAGTGAGGGGTCGAGCTTTGGTGTCGTCATCGTGTCGGAGGGGCAGTCTCATCCGCCGCAGGTCGTCGGGTCGTCCGAGTGGAAATATGGCGATATCGTCATGGTCGAGCGCTACATCCATGGGCGGGAGCTGACCTGCGCCGTCATGGGTGATGTGGCGCTCGGCGTCTGTGAGATCATCCCGACGGGCCATTCCTTCTACGATTACGATTCAAAATATGTCGCGGGCGGATCAAAACACGAATGCCCCGCAAAAGTTTCACCGAATATTTACCAAAAAATACAGACACTGGCGCTCAAGGCTCACCAAGCTGTCGGCTGTCGGGGCGTTTCCCGGTCGGACTTCCGTTATGACGATCGTCACTCCGAAAATGGCGAGGTTGTATGGCTCGAGGTCAACACTCAGCCGGGCATGACGCCGACGTCTTTGGTGCCTGAAATCGCAGCCCATGCCGGGCATTCGTTTGGTGAATTGTTGAGTTGGATGGTGGAGGACGCTTCGTGTCTGCGTTGAAATGGGGACAAGGCAAGGAGAGGGGCGCGGCTGGGCCGTCGCTTTTCGGCTTGTCGCTGTCATCAGGCCATTTCGTGCTGCCGCGCGTGCTTCGCCGCCCGGTGCGCATCCTGGCGCGCCTTGGCGATGGTGAATTCGAGGCGCCGCGTTTCTCCGCGGCCATGATGTCGGCGGTGCTGCTCGCTTCGAGCGGCGCCTACGGTGCCTATCTCGGCGGCCATGCCGACGGGATCATCCAGAGCATCACTGCCCGCACCGGCTTTGCCGTCGATCAGGTCAAGGTGGTCGGCAATCGCCAGACCTCCGAGATCGACATTCTCGACAGGCTCGAACTTGACGGCTGGACGTCGCTGATCGGCTTCGACGCGGAGGCCGCGCGCGAGCGCATTTCCGGCTTGCCCTGGATCGAGGTGGCGGCGGTGCGCAAGGTCTACCCGCATACGCTGGAAGTGCGCGTCGAGGAGCGCGAGGCCTTCGCGCTCTGGCAGCAGGGCAATGACCTCTCGGTCATCGAGAAGGATGGCGCTATCATCGCGCCGTTCTCCGGCGGCAAGCAGGTGCTGTTGCCGTTGCTGATCGGCGACGGCGCTCCGGCCAAGGCACCCGACTTCCTGGCCAAGATCGAGAAATTTCCCGAACTCGCGAGCCGCGTGAAAGGCTACATCCGTGTCGGTGACCGGCGCTGGGACTTGAAGCTGGACAATGGCATCACGGTCAAGCTGCCCGAGAATGACGAGGACCAGGCGCTCGCCGAGCTGGTCAAGATGGACCATGACAAGGGGCTGTTGTCGCGCGATATCGCCGCCGTCGACATGCGGCTCACGGACCGGCTGGTCGTGGAACTGACGCCCGAGGCGGTGACGCAGCGCGAGGCCGCCCTCAACGAGAAGCCGAAAACCCTCAAGCGCAAGCCGGAGACGAAGATATGAGCTGGCTTGGCGGTTCTGGCGATGCCTCGTCGCGCCGGTCCGGCACCCTGACGGTGCTGGACGTCGGCTCGAACAAGGTCTGCTGCATGGTGGCCAAGCTCAAGCCGAACGATGACGGCAAGCTCTTGCGCGGCCGCTCGCACCGCATCCAGGTGATCGGCATCGGCCACCAGAAGTCGCAGGGCGTGAAGTCGGGCGTGGTCGTCGATCTCGATCGGGCCGAGCATGCCATCCGGCTGTCCGTCGATGCCGCCGAGCGCATGGCGGGGCTGACGGTCGATTCGCTCATCGTCAACATGACCGCCGGCCGGCTGAAGAGCGAAGCTTTCTCCGCGACCATCAATCTCGGCGGCCATGAGGCGGATGAGGCCGACATCAAGCGGGTGCTCGGCGCCGGCGCCAAGCAGGCGCTCAAGGCCGAGCGCGAGGTGATCCATTCGTTGCCCGTCGGCTTCTCGCTGGATGCCGAGCGCGGCGTGCGCGATCCGCGCGGCATGGTCGGCGACGCGCTCGGCGTCGACATGCATGTGCTGACGGGGGACGCGGCGCCGATGCGGAACCTCGAACTCTCCATCAACCGCTCGCATCTGTCGGTCGAGCGCATGGTGGCGACGCCCTATGCCAGCGGGCTGGCGGCGCTCGTTGATGATGAACTGGAACTGGGTGCTGCCTGCATCGACATGGGTGGCGGCACGACCACGATCTCGGTGTTTTCGGAAGGCAAGTTCGTCCATGGCGACGCCATAGCGATCGGCGGCAACCACGTTACGCTCGACATGGCCAAGGGGCTCTCGACCTCCCTCGATGCCGCCGAGCGGCTCAAGGTGATGCATGGCTCGGCGTTGCCGGGCAGCGCCGACGACCGCGATCTGGTCTCGATCCAGCCGATCGGCGACGACGGCGACGTGCCGCTGCAGATACCGCGTTCGGTGATGACGCGCATCGTGCGCGCCCGCATCGACGAGACGCTTGAACTGCTGCGCGACCGGCTGAACAAATCCGGCTACGGCAATGCGGTCGGCAAGCGCGTCGTGCTCACCGGCGGCGCCAGCCAGCTGGCCGGCCTGCCGGAAGCGGCGCGCCGCATCCTGGGGCGCAATGTGCGTATCGGCCGTCCGCTCGGCGTGGCGGGCCTGCCCGAAGCGGCGAAGGGGCCGGCCTTCTCGGCCGCCGTCGGGCTTCTGATCTATCCGCAGATGGCGAGTTTCGAGAGCCATCCGGCGAAAGGCATTTCCGGTCTCAGGATGACCGGAACGGGTGGAAAACTGCATCGCATGAGTCAGTGGTTGAGAGACAGTTTCTAATTGACGGGGACAGCCCCATAGGCGGCCGCGGCGGCGAAGCGGCGTGAAAGGCAAAGGACGGAGACAATGACCATCAATCTGCAGAAGCCGGACATCACCGAGCTTAAGCCGCGCATCACCGTGTTCGGTGTCGGCGGCGGCGGCGGCAATGCCGTGAACAACATGATCACCGCGGGCTTGCGCGGTGTCGAGTTCGTCGTGGCCAACACCGACGCGCAGGCGCTGACCATGTCGAAGGCCGACCGGCTGATCCAGCTTGGCGCGCATGTCACCGAAGGCCTCGGCGCCGGCTCGCAGCCGGAAGTCGGTCGCGCGGCGGCGGAAGAATGCATCGACGAGATCATCGATCACCTGTCCAACACCCATATGTGCTTCGTCACCGCCGGTATGGGCGGCGGCACCGGCACCGGTGCTGCTCCGGTGGTTGCCCGCGCCGCGCGCGAGAGAGGCATCCTCACCGTCGGTGTCGTCACCAAGCCGTTCCACTTCGAGGGCCAGCGCCGCATGAAGACGGCCGACATGGGCATCGAGGAACTGCAGAAATGCGTCGACACGCTGATCGTCATCCCCAACCAGAACCTGTTCCGGCTGGCCAATGACAAGACCACCTTCGCGGATGCCTTCGCCATGGCCGACCAGGTGCTCTACTCCGGTGTTGCCTGCATCACCGACCTGATGGTCAAGGAAGGTCTGATCAACCTCGACTTCGCCGACGTGCGCTCGGTGATGCGCGAGATGGGCAAGGCGATGATGGGCACCGGCGAGGCTTCGGGCGAGGGCCGCGCGATGGCCGCCGCCGAAGCCGCTATCGCCAACCCGCTGCTCGACGAGACCTCGATGAGGGGCGCCAAGGGCCTGCTGATCTCGATCACCGGCGGCCGCGACCTGACCCTGTTTGAAGTCGACGAAGCGGCGACCCGTATCCGCGAGGAAGTCGACCAGGACGCCAACATCATCCTGGGCGCCACCTTCGACGAGGAACTCGAAGGCGTCATCCGCGTCTCGGTGGTCGCCACCGGCATCGACAAGTCGGCGGCTGAAATCGCCGCCGCGCCGATCTCGATCCGTACTGCGCCGCAGAAGCCGGCCCCCCGTCCGGCCGTGGCCGCGGTGGAAAGCCGCCCGGCATCGGTCCAGCAGCCTGTCTATGAGCCGCGTGCCGCCGACCCGGTCGCCGAGGCCATCCAGCTCGCCGAGGCAAATGCCGCGGCCATGGCGCAGGCTCGCCCGGCTCCGGTCGCCCATGCGGACGATTTCCGCCCGCAGAGCAAGATCTTCCAGGCGCCCCCCGCACAGCCGCAGCCCATGCCGCAGCCGGTCGTCCAGCAGATGATGCAGCCGGCCCCGCAGCCGCGCGAAATACTGCGCGAGGTCCAGCAGCCGGTGGCGATGGCGCCGCAACGCATGCCGCGTGTCGAGGACTTCCCGCCGGTGGTCAAGGCCGAGGTGGACGCCAAGAGCCGTCCGGCGGACCACGAGAACAACAGCGGACCGATGGGTCTTCTGAAGCGCCTGACCAATGGCCTGACCCGCCGCGAGGAGGAGCCGGCACGGCTGCAGCCGGCGCAACCGCGCGAGCCCAAGCTGCGCCAGGCCGCCCCTGAAGTGCGCCGTCTCGCCAGCCAGGACGCGCAGCTCTACGCGCCGCGCCGTGGCCAGCTGGATGACCAGGGCCGCCTGACGCCGCAGACCAGGGCGACTCAGGAAGACGATCAGCTGGAGATTCCGGCGTTCCTGCGCCGCCAGGCCAACTGAGCGGTTAACGGACTGTAATAATTGTTAACAGGCAAGCAAGGAATTGCTTGCCTGTTAACGTTTTAAACGCTGCAAAATCAAAAGGTTACAATATCGAGCTTGCTCCGGCTTGCGGTTACAAAGGGTAAGAAACCGTGATTTGGAGTCTCCTTGCCGGAACACTATCTTCGCTGCCTACCATAGTCGGTGTGCCGGGATTTCGGGGGAAGTGACCCTGCCTGCCGATTTAACAAGAGCCGCGCCCTCGGGCTGGAGAAGCGGACCTAGGCATTTCGGGCTTATGGGGATTGTCTTGCACGACTACCAGACGACAGTGAAGACGCGCGCGTCGCTTACAGGCACCGGCGTTCACAGCGGCAAAGAAGTTTCCATCAGTTTCCTGCCCGCGGATGCCGATACCGGCATCGTGTTCCAGCTGATCGGTGGAGAAGGGCAGGGTCGCGAGTTCCGCGCTCTGTTTTCCGAGATCGGCGCCACCGACCTTTGCACCATGCTTGGCGATCCCTCGGGCGAGCACATCGCCACTGTCGAGCACATCATGGCCGCGCTGCTCGGGCTCGGCATCGACAATGTCCTCATCGAAATCGATGGCCACGAGGTTCCGATCCTCGATGGCAGCGCCATGGCCTTCGTGGAAGCCATAGACCAGGCTGGCATCGAAACGTTGCTGGTCAAGCGGCGCTACATCAGGGTCGTCAAGCCGGTCCGCATCGAGAACGGTGCGTCCTGGGCGGAGTTCAGGCCCTATGACGGCACCCGCTTCGAGATCGAGATCGATTTCGAAAGCCCGGCCATCGGCCGCCAGCTCTTCGCATCGGATATCAATGCGGACATTTTCCGCCGTGATATCGCGCGCGCCCGCACCTTCGGCTTCATGAAGGACGTCGAACGGCTGTGGGCCGCCGGCTATGCGCTTGGCTCGTCGCTCGAGAACTCGCTGGTGATCGGCGACGACAACCGGGTCATCAACATGGGCGGCCTGCGTTATCCCAACGAATTCGTGCGCCACAAGACGCTCGACGCCATGGGCGACCTGGCGCTGGCCGGAGCCCGCTTTATCGGCTGTTTCCGCTCCTATCGTGGCGGCCACAGGCTGAACGCGGCCGCGCTGCGCCGCCTGCTGTCGGACCGCACGGCCTTCGAGATCGTCGAGACCACACGTCGCGAGCGTGGCCGCGCGGCGGAGATGAGCGCCGTCAATGCGCCGCTCTACGCGCCCTGGATGATCTGAGTCCCGCGACGTTTTCGCCCCGGTGACGGGGGAACCGAGTGTTGCAGGAATGCACCACCAGCAGGCGAAATTGCAGGGATGCTTCGGCGCCGGTCGGCCGCCACAAAAATGTGCGATTGGCTAGACATAGCGTTGCCGGGCAAGGCGGTTATGGTTTATGGCTGCTGCCGTCGATTAGTGCATGTCGCTCAAAAGTGGGGACCAATTTTGGGACAACAGCATGCAAGAGGCATTAAAATAACGCCGAAAGGGCGCAATCCAATCATGTTCTTCAAGCGAGTCGATCAATCGAAAGCGCCCCAGCGGTCTGTTCTCCTGGCGCTTTCGCTGGTTGTTCCGTCGCTCTTCCTGTCGGCCTGCATGTCGTCGGAGAAAGACATCGACCTGTCGACCTATGTCGACCAGACCGAGCCGGCCGACGTCCTCTACAATCAGGGCCTCGCCAACATGAACGCGGGACGCCTGGATGAGGCGAGCAAGAAGTTCGACGCCGTCGATCGCCAGCATCCCTATTCGGAATGGGCCCGTAAATCGATGGTCATGGGCGCTTTCGCCGACTATCGAAAGGGCAGCTACGACGATGCGATTTCGTCGGCCAAGCGCTATCTGGCGCTTTATCCGTCGACCGATGACGCGCCCTATGCGCAGTACATCATCGGCCTGAGCTACTATCGCCAGATCAAGGACGTGACGCAGGATCAGAAGGAAGCACGCCAGACCGTGCAGACGATGCAGGACCTGGTCACGCGCTGGCCGACGTCGGAGTATGTCGACGACGCCAAGGAGAAGATCCGCTTCGCCAACGACCAGCTCGCCGGCAAGGAAATGCAGATCGGCCGCTATTATCTGGAGCGCCGTGAATACATCGCCGCCGTCAAGCGCTTCCGCACCGTGGTGGAAAGCTATTCCAACACGCGTCATGTCGAGGAAGCACTCGCCCGCCTGACCGAAAGCTATTACGCGATGGGGCTGACCTCGGAGGCGCAGACGGCGGCCGCCGTGCTCGGCACCAACTATCCCGACAGCCCATGGTACAAGGATTCCTACAAGCTGCTGCAGAGCAACGGACTGGCGCCGCGCGAGAATGCCGGATCGTGGATATCCAAGGCCGGAAAGCTGATCACCGGCGCCTGACCCCAGAGCCATCGGACCGGAGCGTGCGTAGCGCTTTTTCGGATTGATCCGATGGTCAAACAAAAAGATAGTGCGGCACTGCGATTCCAACTGGTCGCCTGCCGTTCTAGGTCCGGGTTCTGATGCTTTCCAGACTGTCGATCCGCGATATCGTCCTGATCGAGAAGCTGGATATCGACTTCCAGCCGGGCCTTTCCGTGCTGACCGGCGAAACCGGCGCGGGCAAATCCATCCTGCTCGATGCCCTGTCGCTGGCGCTTGGCGCGCGCGGCGACGCCTCGCTGGTGCGCCATGGCGCGGTACAAGGCCAGGTCATTGCCGTGTTCGATGTGCCGCGAAACCATCCGGTTCGCGCGCTGCTTGTCGAGAACGCCATCGAGGATGACGGTGACATCATCCTGCGCCGCGTGCAGACGGCGGACGGCCGCACCCGCGTCTTCGTCAACGACCAGCCATCCAGCGTGACCCTGATGCGCGATGTCGGCCGTGCGCTGGTCGAGATCCACGGCCAGCACGATGAGCGCGCCTTGGTCGATCCGGGAGCGCATCGGGATGTGCTCGACGCCTTCGGCGGCCATCTTGGCGTTGTCCGGTCGACCGGCGAGGCCTGGCGGCGCTGGCGCGCCTGCGAGCAGGAGCTGACGCGCCACCGCGCCAAGGTGGCGGCGGCGGCACGCGAGGCCGACTATCTGCGCGCCGCGGTCGCGGAACTGACCAAGCTCGATCCGCAACCCGGCGAGGAAACGGAACTTGCCGAACTGCGCGCCCACATGATGCGCGCCGAAAAGATCGCTTCCGAAATCCATGATGCTCAGGATGTGCTGTCCGGTCCGTCGTCGCCCTTGCCGCAACTCGCCAGCCTGCTGAGGCGGCTGCAGCGCAAGGCGACGGAGGCGCCCGGCCTGCTCGAGGACGTGGTCAAGTCGCTCGACGAAGCCATGTTGTCGCTCGACGCGGCGCAGTCTGGCGTCGAGGCGGCACTTCGAGCCACCGAATATGACCCGCAGCGGCTGGAGAAAGCGGAGGAGCGGCTGTTTTCGCTGCGCGCGGCTTCACGCAAGCACAGCGTTGCCGTCGACGATCTTGCGCAATTGCGCGACACGATGGTGGCGGACCTCGCCGATCTCGACGCCGGCGAGGAGCGGCTGCATGGGCTGGAAAAGCAGGCCGCCGCGGCCCGTGAAGCCTATGACATCGCCGCCGCGCAGCTTTCCTCGCTTCGTCACGCGGCGGCCGTTGGCCTGACCAAGGCCGTGATGGCCGAATTGCCGGCGCTGAAGCTCGAACGCGCAACCTTCATCGTCGAGATGAAGAGCGAGGCCGAGACCCGCATGGAAGAGGGCATAGACCAGATCGAGTTCTGGGTGCGTACCAACCCCGGCACGCGGCCCGGGCCGATGATGAAGGTTGCATCCGGCGGCGAGCTGTCGCGCTTCCTGCTGGCGTTGAAGGTGGCGCTGGCCGACCGTGGCTCGGCGCCGACACTGGTTTTCGACGAGATCGACACCGGCGTCGGTGGCGCCGTGGCGGACGCCATCGGGCAAAGGCTGGCGCGGCTGTCGAAGCGCGTGCAGGTGCTGTCGGTGACCCACGCGCCGCAGGTGGCGGCGCGCGCGGCGACGCATTTCCTGATCTCCAAATCGGGCGGCACCGATCGTGTGGCGACCGGCATTGCCGAGATGGACAGGACGGCACGGCAGGAGGAGATCGCCCGCATGCTGGCAGGCGCCACGATCACCGACGAGGCACGCGCGGCCGCCGAGCGGCTGCTGCGCGAAAATACAAACGCGGCGTAACAATATCCGGCGTCACGGATCGAGTCAGGATATGGCTCCATGCTGCTGGTCAGGAATGATTTTCCCAAAATCCTGATCTATTGTGACGCGCCACCGTTCGGGGACGAAAAGCATGTCGGAAAAACCTGTCGATTCGCTCAGCGAAAGCGAGGCTGAAGCCGAACTCCAGCGGCTGGCCGAGGAGATCGCCGGTCATGACCGGCGCTACCATGCCGAAGACGCGCCGACGATCACGGACGCGGAATATGATGCGCTGCGGCGCCGCAACCTTGCCATCGAGGAGCGCTTCCCCGGGCTGGTGCGCGAGGATTCGCCGTCGCTCAGGGTGGGCGCTGCGCCGGCGGAAGGTTTTGCCAAGGTGCGCCATGCCGTGCCGATGCTAAGCCTTGCCAAGGCCTATACCGACGAGGACGTCACTGATTTCATCGAGCGCGGCAGACGATTCTTCGATCGCGACAAGGATCTCGACATCGCTTTCACCGCCGAGCCGAAGATCGACGGGCTGTCGGCGTCGCTGCGCTACGAGAAGGGCGTGTTCGTGCAAGGCGCGACGCGCGGCGATGGTGCCGTCGGCGAGGATATCACCGCCAATCTCAGGACCATCGCCGACATCCCCGCCAGGCTGAAAGGCTCGGGCTGGCCCGAAATCATCGAGATACGCGGCGAGGTCTACATGACCTATGCGGAATTCGAGGCGCTGAAGCAGCGCTCGGCGGCGGCCGGCGGCCAGGACTACGTCAATCCGCGCAACACGGCGGCCGGCTCGCTACGCCAGAAGGATCCCTCCGTCACCGCCACCCGAAACCTCAAATTCTTCGCCTATGCCTGGGGCTTCACGACGGCGGATCCGGCGCCGACCCAGTACGAATCGGTGCAAAAATTCGCCGATTGGGGTTTCAAGATCAGCCCCTTGATGGTGCGGGCGAAGTCGGTCGAGGAACTGGTCGCGCATTACCATCTGATCGAGGAGCAGCGCTCGTCGCTCGGCTATGACATTGACGGCGTCGTCTACAAGGTCGACCAGTTGGAACTGCAGCGCCGCTGGGGTTTCGTCACCGGCGAGCCGCGCTGGGCCGTCGCCCATAAATTCCCCGCCGAACAGGCAATGACGACGGTCGAGAAGATCGACATCCAGGTCGGCCGCACCGGCACGCTGGCGCCGGTCGCGCGGCTGGCTCCTGTCACCGTCGGCGGCGTCGTGGTCGAGAACGTCACGCTGCACAATGAGGATTACATCAAGGGTTTCGACAGCAACGGCCTGCCGATCCGCGACGGCATCGATGTGCGCATCGGCGACACGGTGGTGATCCAGCGGGCAGGGGACGTCATCCCGCAGATCGTCAGCGTCGTCCTCGACAAGCGTCCGGCCAATGCCGTGCCTTACGAGTTCCCCCACACCTGTCCGGTTTGCGGTTCACCGGCCACGCGCGAGATCAACGAGAAGACCGGCAAGGAGGATTCCCGGCGGCGCTGCACCGGCGAGCTGATCTGCGCGGCACAAGCCGTGGAACGATTGCGCCATTTCGTGTCACGTGGCGCCCTCGATATAGAGGGCCTGGGCGCGGAGAACATCGACACCTTCTTCAATGCCGGACTGATCAAGACGGCCGCCGATATCTTCACGCTCCGGGACCGTCGACCCGCCGTCACCAAGGCACTTGCCGAGCGGCGAGAGGAGCAGGCCAGGCAGCGCGAGGCGGCGTCCGGCAAGACGCGCAAGAATGTGCGCAGCGTCGAGGATCGCAACTATGAAGGCCTCGACAAGCTGTTCGCGGCGATCGATTCGCGCCGCGAGCCGGAGCTCGACCGCTTCATCTTCGCGCTCGGCATCCGCCATATCGGCGAGACGACGGCGGCTGTGCTTGCAAAGACCTTCTCGACCATCGAGGAACTGATCCGCGTTGGCAAGGAGACGGCGGCGGCGGAGGATCCGCATGCCGTTTTCCCGTCGATCAACGGCATTGGCGACACGGTGATCGACGCGCTGCGCGATTTCTTCGGCAATGAACGCAATGACGACGTGCTCGATAAGTTGCTCGAACAGGTCAAGCCGAAGCCGTATATCGTCACCGTCTCGGCCGACAGCGAGGTCGCCGGCAAGACCATCGTCTTTACCGGCTCGCTGGAAAAGATGACCCGCTCCGAAGCCAAGGCGATGGCCGAGCGTCTCGGCGCCAAGGTCGCCGGTTCGGTTTCGGCCAAGACCGATCTCGTGGTGGCGGGACCGGGTGCCGGCTCCAAGCTCAAGCTTGCCGGTGAACTCGGCGTCGAAGTGATCGACGAGGACACCTGGCTGCAGCGGGTCGGCAAGGCGTGATGGACGGAGCGTTCAAAGGGTTCGGCCCGAAGGCCATTCCGTTCCTGAAGGCGCTGGACTTCCACCAGAGCCGCGAATGGTTCGTGGAGAACCGCGACCTGTTCGAGAGCGAATTGCGCGATCCTCTGGGCGATCTCGTCGATACGCTGACGCAGCGTTTCGCCGATGCCGGGCTTAGCTTGCGCGGTGACCGCAAGAAGTCGCTGTTCCGCATCAATCGCGACGTGCGCTTCGCCAAGGACAAACGACCCTACAACCGGCATGTCTCGGCGATCCTGTCACCGGACGGTACCAAGATGTCGCAAGGCGTCTTCTATGTTCATATCGGGCTGGAGCGTTGTTTTGCCGATGTCGCCTGGTGGGACCCGGAGCCGGCCTTGCTGCTCGCCATGCGCAAGGCCATCGCAACGCGGCCGGACACATTTCGCGGCCTGGCGGCGGCCTTGAAGAAGAACCGGCTTGGGCTGGAGGCGGAGGGTCGCATGAAGCGGACGCCGCGCGGCTTCGAGCATACTGGCGATCCCGATCTGGCCGAGGCCATCCGCAACCGGCATTTCGTCGTCCAGCACGTCATCGATCCGGCGGGAATCCATACGCCCGCGCTGGTCGAGGAACTCGTCGATTTCGTCATGCGTGCCAAGCCGCTGCTCGACTGGGGCAGGGCGATCGAGGGCAGCGCGGCGAAAGACTGATCCTGCGGCGACGATCATTTCCGCTGATCGTTTGGCTCAAGCGAATTCGTGTGACAAGGCACGGTGTGCCACCTACATACCGCCACTCCTTGTTGTTGTGCATGTCGTACTCCCAAACCGCTACGCACTTTCGGGCGAACATGCATCAGGAGTGGTCGATGGCGACGGACGTGATCTCGCAGAGCGGCGGCAAAAGCGACTTCTGGCAAGGCGTGCGGCTCTCCATGCCTGTCGTGGTGGCGTCGGCGCCGTTCGCGGTGCTGTTCGGAGCGCTTGCCGTTGACCAAGGTTTCTCGGTCTTCGAAGCCTTCCTGATGAGTGCGCTGGTCTACGGCGGCGCCAGCCAGATGGTCGGCATCCAGCTGTTCGGCCAGCATGTCGCGCCGTGGCTGATCGTGCTGTCGATCTTCGCCGTCAACTTCCGCCATGTGCTCTACTCGGCAGGCATCGGCCGGCGCATCGCGCACTGGCCTGTCATCAGCCAAGCTCTCGGCTATTTCATCCTCACCGATCCGCAATACGCGGTGACCGAAGCGCGGGCGCAATCGGGCCAGACCATCAGCGTTGCCTGGTATCTGGGGCTCGGCCTGCCGGTCTATCTGTTCTGGATCGTCGAAAGCGCGCTCGGCGCGGTGTTCGGTAAGCTGATCCCCGATACGCATGCGCTGGGTATCGATTTCCTGCTGCCGATCTATTTTCTCGGCCTCGTCATGGGCTTTCGCAAGCGGCCGCTTTGGCTGCCGGTGGTCATCGCCAGCGCCGCGGCGTCCATCATCGCCTACAAGACGGTTGGCTCGCCCTGGCACGTCTCGATCGGCGCTGTTGCCGGCGTGCTGCTCGCCGTCATCCTGCCGCCGCACCATAGCGGCGTTGGAGAGCGGCCATGAGCACGACGTTCTGGATCATCATCGCTGGCGCGATCGCCACTTATCTCACGCGCGTCGGCGGACATCTGGTCATCTCCCGCTTCGAGAACATCCATCCGCGCGTGGAAGCAGGCCTCAATGCTGTGCCGGCGGCGGTGCTGACGACGCTGGTGGCGCCGGAACTGTTGAACGCCGGACCGGCGGAATGGGCCGCACTGGTCGTTACCGCCGTGGTCTCGCTGCGCGGCGGGCTGATGGCGATGTTCTTGGCGGGCGCCGCGGTGCTGATCGCGGCGCGGCAGTTTGTCGGGTAGTTCCTGCGAGCGCGATCGTTTTCGAACGTTGGCGCCGCCCCTTCAAACTACAGGCCAGCAATCAAATCTTCGCGTCGTGCGGCAGCGGTGCTGTCGCCTTTTCCAGCCAGGCCAGGGTTTCGCCATCGAGCATCGGTCCGATCTCGGCCAGCACACGGGCATGGTAGGCGTCGAGCCAATGCAATTCCTCGCGCGTCAGCAGGTCTGACCGCACCAGCCTGACGTCGATCGGCGCCAGCGTCAGCGTCTCGAAGCCGTGCATGGCGATGTCGCCGCCCTCGATCTGTTCAGCCGGCGTCACCAGGATGAGGTTCTCGATGCGGATGCCGTAGGCGCCTTCCTTGTAGTATCCCGGCTCGTTGGACAGCATCATGCCTTCCAGCAGCTTTTCGGTGCCGGTGCGGGCAATGCGCTGTGGACCTTCATGCACGGCCAGATACGAGCCGACGCCATGGCCGGTGCCATGGGCGAAGTCGCAGCCATGCTTCCACAGCGCCATGCGGGCGACGGCGTCGATCTCCGAACCGCGCGTGCCGGCGGGGAAGCGCAATGTAGAAATGCCGATCATGCCTTTCAGCACCAGCGTGAAGCGCTCGCGCATCTCCTCGGTCGGCTGGCCGATCGGCACGGTGCGGGTGATGTCGGTGGTGCCGTCCTGATA
This sequence comes from Mesorhizobium sp. GW821-FHT04C10, assembly GCF_059420305.1. Lineage (NCBI taxonomy): Bacteria > Pseudomonadati > Pseudomonadota > Alphaproteobacteria > Hyphomicrobiales > Phyllobacteriaceae > Mesorhizobium > Mesorhizobium sp. GW821-FHT04C10. The sequence continues at coordinate 3,687,828 of NZ_JBWKTL010000001.1, forward strand.
CTGCGCGCCGGAATCGAGCAGGAACAGCTCGCCGGCCTGGAGCTTGCGGCTGGTGGCGCGCGACACGCGGTAATGCATGATGGCGCCGTTCGGACCGGCGCCGGAGATGGTGTCGAAGGAGACGTCGCGCAGCGGCATCTGCGTTTCCTCCCCGGTCTGCCTGCGGCTCTCTTCGAGCCTGGTGACCACCGCGATCTCGTCGAGCGAGCCGGGCTTCTGGCGCTCCAGCCAGCACAAGAGCTTGGCCATCGCCGCGCCGTCACGGCGATGCGCGGCGCGCGAGCCGGCGATCTCGGCCTGGTTCTTCGTGGCGCGCGGGATGCGGGCCGGGTCGGGCGCGACAATCATCGTACCGCCATTGTCCTCGACCAGCATGCGCAGCCTGTCGGCCGCCAGCACCGGGTCGAGCGCGATCTTGGCGCCGCCCTTAGCAAGCGTTGCGATCGCCGCCTCGAACTCGCCGGGCTCGTGCGGATCGGCGAGCTGGGTGAGATAGGCGGCGACCTGGCGCGAGAATTTGCGCTTGTCCATGAACAGCTGGTGCGACCCGTCGGCGGCCAGGATGGCGAAGCCGAGCGCCAGCGGCGTGTGCGGCACGTCGCCGCCGCGGATGTTGAAGACCCAGGCGATGGAGGAGGGGTCGGTCAGCACGGCGTGGGTGGCGCCGTCCTTGCCGATCGCTGTTGCCAGCCGCGCCAGCTTGTCCTTGGCGAGCTCGCCGGCAAAGCCGATCGGGTGCAGCTCGACCGGGGTCACGGGTGCGGCGGGCTGGTCCTTCCAGATGATGTCGATCGGGTTTTTGTCGAGCGGCACCAGCACGGCGCCGGTCTTGTCGGCCGAGGCCTGCAGCGCCTTGACCTCGCCGACCGTGTGCAGCCATGGATCGAAGCCGAGCCGCGCGCCTTTGCCGATATTATCCTTGAGCCAGACGGCGGGTGGGTTGTCGACCAGGCTTTCGATCGAAAAAATGTCGAGATCGACCTCATTGCGCACCTGCAGTGTGTAGCGCCCGTCGACGAAGACGAAGGCGCGGTCGCGCAGAACGATGGCGACACCGGCCGAGCCACTGAAGCCGGTCAGCCATTTCAGCCGTGCCGAACGATCGGCGACATATTCGCCCTGATGCTCGTCCGCGCGCGGCACGATAAAACCATCGAGGCCATTGGCGGCCAGCCATTGGCGCAGCAGCGCCACGCGCGGCTTTCCGACCGAGGGGTCGCCGGCGGAATCGAAGGTCTGGAACATGATGGGCCTCCTTGGTAGTCGCGCGACCGTAACCTATGGGCTGGGAAAGCGGAATCGATTTCCCGGCCGGCGCAAACTGCTACAGCGCCGCCTGGCTGACAACCAGATGGGGCTGGTCCAGCCATTTGCACAAAGGGCCGCTTCAGCTCCGCCCGACGACGCCATGTTGCAGGCGCGCAATCGTGACCAGAAAAAGTCAGCAAGCACTGTCTTTTGAGCGTGCGCCAGGTTGCAGGGCAAGCTATCTGTATCGCCGTTTCTTGGGTTTGACCGGACGGGTGGGGGCCTTCCGATCGGAGTCGTTGTCGGAGGGCGTTGATGAACATGGGAAATCCTTGGCCATTTTTGGCCAGTCAACGTCAGGCTGAGCCCGGCACGCACCCCCGATAGAATGATCTGAACATTGAGCGCGGGTGCCACCCGCGCTCCATTCGCGACAGTCTTCAATCAACATCACGGCAATACCAGCATGCCCGTTGGGCGGGCGCGGAATATGGGGCGAGGCATGAATTCTTCAACGATGGCCGGCGGGATCGACTTCCTGTCGCGAGCGCTCGGCAGGCCGGGCGCGAGCCTCGGCGCACGGCGGCGGAGCCTGCTGGTGGGCACGGCCCTGGCCGGGCTGGCGTTGCTGGCGACGCCGGCGGCCGCGCAGGAGTGGACGGGCGCGACGAGCTCGGATTACGCCGTTGGAACCAACTGGAACGGCGGCTCTGTGCCGAATTCCAACACCGCGGACATTGTCTTCGGGGCGGGTGCCGGCACGACGAATGTCGATCTGACGACGCCGAATTCGTCCACTCTTTTCTTCGCCCGAACCGTTACCTTCGACGATGCCAACAGTGCCTACACCGTATCGTTCTCGAACAAGGGATATCTCAATATCTACGGCGGCGTGAACAACACGTCCGGGGTGACCCAGAATTTCGCGGTGACCGGCGTTTCAGCAACCGGCGAAGCTTCCTATCTCATCTTCAGCAACAGCAATGCCGGCAGCGATGTCACCTATACGGTGAACCCCTATGGCGTCCTGCAGTTCAATTCCAGCAATGCATCGCCGGCTTCAGGCGCCGACGCGAAGTTCGTCCTCAATGGCGGCGCGGTCTCGCTATCGGGGTCGGGTACGCTCGCGCTCGGCTCGGTCGAAGGATCCGGCATCCTTTCCTATTATGGAAACCCGTCAGGCTCGACAGGCACGATCCAGATCGGCGGCCTGAACACCAGCACCACGCTCAACGCGCAAATCCAGGAACAGAACGGCGCCCTTTCGATAGAGAAGGTCGGATCGGGCACGCTGACGCTCACGGGGGTAAGCAATTACAGCGGCGGCACGATCCTGACTGGCGGAACCCTGTTGATCGGAGACGATGCCGCGCTCGGCACTGGCGGCCTTACCATGGCCAACGGCACGACATTCGGCGCCAGCGGAACGCACACATTCGCGCAAGCCGTGACGTTGGAGAGCGGGTCGGAGACGATCGACACCAGCAACGGAGACCTGACACTTTCATCGGGCATCAGCGAGAGCGGGGGCCCAGCTTCGTTGACCAAGACCGGAAGCGGCACCCTGACGCTGAACGGGGCAAGCACCTACAGCGGCGGCACCTACCTTAATGTTGGCACGCTCAGCCTGGGCAATGACCTGGCCCTTTCAACGGGGGAGGTTTTTGCATCGGGCGGTACGCTCGACATCCACGACGGGGTCACGATTGACAATGACCTGCACCTGTACGCCAACGCGACGCTGAACGTCAGCTCGGGCACAGGCACCTACACCGGACATATCTCGGACGAAGAGGTCGCTGGAATCTTCAAGACCGGTGCGGGCACACTGGTCTTGAGCGACGGCAACAGCTTCAGCGGCGGCGCGACGATCAGCGACGGCATACTGCGAATCATGGGCAGCAATTCCTTGGGGGCCACCGGATCGGGAATGGTCACGCTGGATGGCGGTACCTTGCAGGCCGGAGCCGACAACATCGTCATTTCCAACGCCATGATCCTGTTTGGCGCGGCCGGCGGCACCATCGACACAAACGGCTTCGACGTCAGCACGACCGCCAGCATGGGCGACAACGATACGCCAAGCGGGACGTTCACCAAGACGGGAGCGGGAACGCTGACGGTGGACGGTTTCGCCGGCAACGACAACTATGCGACGGCCACCGACGTTGCCCAAGGCACGCTGAAGGCGGCCACGGCCGACATCTTCAGCGCGAGCAGCGCCTATACGGTGGAAAGTGGAGCCACGCTTGATCTCAACAATTTCGACCAGGCGATCGGCTCGCTTGCCGGCGCTGGCTCGGTCAAAACCGGTTCCGGCACGCTCTCGACCGGAGGCGACAACAGTTCGACGGTGTTTTCCGGCGCTCTCAGCGGAACGGGCGGGCTGAAGAAGGCGGGAAGCGGAACCTTCGAACTCTCCGGCGACAACAGTGGTTTCTCTGGCGCGACAAGGGTGCAAGCCGGCACATTGCTGGTGACGGGAAATCTTGGCGGTTCGGTTGTCACGGTCGATAGTGGCGCCACGCTCGAAGGCGATGGCAGCATCGGCGGCCTGGTGGCCGAAGGCACGGTCGCGCCGGGCGAGCACGCAATCGATACGTTGAAGGTCAAAGGCAATCTCAGTTTTGCGGCCGGGTCCACCTATGCCGTGGATTTGAACGCCGCCGGCGATTCCGATCTCATAGATGCCACGGGCACGGCGACGATCGGCGCTGGCGCCAATCTGACGCTCGCGAATTCCGGCGCCTATGTGCCGGGTCAGTACAAGGTGCTGCATGCCGGAGGCAATCTGCTTGGCGACAAGACCTTCACCATCATCGACCCCCAGGTTTCCTACTTCCTGGCTGCGTCGATCGGCCAGGACCTGAACAACATCTATGTCGATATCGCGCAGAACAAATCCCTCGCCTCGGCCGGCCTGACATCAAACCAGATCGCAACGGGCACCGGATTTGAGAGTGTCGGCAGCGGCCCCTTGTTCGGGGCGATCCTGGCGCTGCCGACCGCGGAAGCCGCGCAGGACGCCTTCGACCGGCTTTCGGGCGAAGTCCATGCCTCGGCCAAGGGCATGCTCCTCCAGGACAGCCACTTCCTGCAGGACGCGGTGACGGCGCGCCTGCGTGCCGCCTTCGGCGACAGCGGCAAGACCGCTTCGCTGCCGGTCATGGCCTATGGCGAGGACGGCGTTCAGTCCGTCGCCGCCGACACCGACCGCTTCGCCATCTGGTCGCAGGGCTTCGGCTCCTGGGGCGGTACCGACAGCGACGGCAATGCGGCCGCCTTCGACCGGTCGACGGGCGGCCTGCTGGTCGGCGCCGACGGCCTGGCCGGCGACTGGCGCATCGGCGTGGTCGGCGGCTACAGCCGCACCAGCTTCAATGCCGACGACAGGGCCTCGTCGGGCGATAGCGACAACTATCATCTGGGCCTGTATGGCGGGACCAATTGGGGCGCCATCGCCTTCCGCACCGGCGCCGCATACACCTGGCACCGGATCTCGACATCGCGCTCCGTCGCGTTCCAGGGTTTCACCGACAGCCTGTCGGCCGACTACGACGCCGCGACCGCGCAGGCCTTTGGCGAGCTGGCCTACAAGACCGATGCCGGACCATTTGCCTTCGAGCCCTTCGCCAACCTCGCTTACGTGAACCTGCATACAGACGGCTTTGCGGAGAGCGGCGGCACCGCGGCGCTGACCAGCGGCAGCTCGTCGTCGGATGCGACCTTCACCACGCTCGGCGTCAGAGCGTCCACCGACGTCACCATTGGCGGCGTGGCGGCGACCGCGCGTGGCATGTTCGGCTGGCGCCATGCCTATGGCGAGGTCACGCCGCTGTCGAGTGTCGCCTTTGCCGGCGGCGACGACTTCACCATCGCCGGTGCGCCGATCGCCAGGGATGCGATGCTGGTCGAAGCCGGCTTCGACGTGCAACTGGCGCGCAACGCGACGCTTGGCCTGTCCTATGCCGGGCAGTTCGGGCCGGATGCCTTCGACAACGGCTTCAAGGCCAATCTGGGCATCAAGTTCTAAGCGGCAATCGGGCTTTTTGCTGTTGGAGCGGAACATCCATGCGGTGGCGAAGTTCTGAAAGGCCTGTTTCCCTCACAGGCATCTGAAGCTGGTGGAAAACAGCATTCAAGGCTCCGCTGACTCCGGTCGGCGGAGTTTTGGGTTTTGGCAACAATTTCGGAAATGGATCTTGCGATTGCCGGCGCTGCGGTGCTCGCCCTGGCTCAGTGCTTGAGATGGATCGTCACCCAGCCCTCGCGGTGCAAGGTGCGCACGTGCCGGAAATTCTGGCCGACATAGGCCGAGATGACGGCATCGCGCTGGCGATCGAGAATGCCTGACAGCACGATCGAGCCGCCAAGCGCGATATGCCTGGCCATTTGCGGCGCCAGCCGCATAAGCGGCCGCGCCAATATGTTGGCGACGATGAGATCGAAGGGGGCACGCTTGCCGAAGATCGGGTGGTGAAAGCCCGGCGCGGTCACCGTTTCGACAAGCGCCTTGACATGGTTGAGCCGCGCATTGGCGGCGGCGACCTTCACCGCCACGGGATCGATGTCGGTGGCGAGCACTGGAATATGCGCCAGCTTGGCGACGGCGATGGCCAGCACGGCGCTGCCGGTGCCGAGGTCGAGCGCATTGCGCGGGTGCTCGCGCCGCACCACGTTCTCAAGCATTTCCAGGCAGCCGGCGGTGGTGCCATGATGGCCGGTGCCGAAGGCGAGGCCTGCCTCGATCTCGATGGCGAGTTCGCCGCTGTGGCGCTTTGTGCGATCATGTCCACCGTGGACGAAGAAACGCCCGGCGCGCACCGGCTTCAGGCCTTCCAGCGAACGCGCCACCCAGTCGATGTCGGGCAGTGCCTCGCGCTCGACCGGCTTCGACAGAGCGAGGCCGGCAAGAATGTCCTTCACCCGGGCCTCGACGGCGTCGACGTCGCCATCGGCGTAGAGCGAGACCTCGTGGATATCCTTATCCTCGTCGACTTCGAGCACGGCAATCGGCAAGCCTTCATCCTCGAAGGCCAACTCAAGCGCCGCGAAGACGCGCTCAGCCTCGATCTTTCCGGTGGTGAAATGGAGCCGCGTCTGGGTCATCGGGAGTTTCTTCTTCGGGTTAGATCTTTGTCCGAAAACCGGTTTCCACTTTTCGGGATCAAACTCTAGCCCTTCGCGGCAAGACGCTTCAGCTTTTCGACCGCGGTGCTGGCGCTTTCGCCATAGGCGATCGTGCCAGCGAAGTCGCCCTTGCCGTTGAGCAGCAGCACCGAGGCGGTGTGGTCCATCGTGTAGTCGCCGTCGCCGGTATCGACCTTCTTCCAGTAGATGCCGAAGGACTTTGCCATGGCATGGACCTTGTCCGGGTCGCCGGTGATGCCGGTGATGCGGTCGGAGAAGTTGCTGACATAGGCATTCATCACCGCCGGCGTATCACGCTCCGGGTCGACCGACACGAAATAGGCGTGCAAGGTCTTGCCGTCGTCGCCGAGGGTCTTCAGCCAGCCGGAGAGTTCGAACAGCGTGGTCGGGCAAACCTCGGGGCAGTGGGTGAAGCCGAAGAAGACGACGCTGGGTTGCCCCCTGAAGGCCGCTTCGGTGATCGGCGCGCCTTTCTGGTCGACCAGGGTGAAGGGTGCGCCGAACGGTTCGCCGCCATAGTGGCCGCGATACCAGTCGAAGGTCAGCCAGCCGATGCCGGCCGCCATCAGGACGAGAATACCGACCAGGATAGAACGCATCATCAGAAAAGTCCGTCCGCAGAAATCATCGCGCCGGCTCAATGCCGCGCCGGTGCGACAGTCTTAGCGGTTCGGCCCCGCGCAGGCAAAGTGCCGCGTTGCCGCAACCGTGGTGGTGTTGACGCATCCGCTTGCAAAGCGGCACAACTCGCCCCACCTGAAACCGGCAACTCGAACCGCAGGAGACCTCCTTTGCGCAAACTGATTGGGCGAAAAGTGATCGGCGGCGCCTTGGCCGCATGCGTTGCGCTCGGCGCCGGCACCGCCGTCGCCGAGGAAGTCGGCAAGGTGGGCGTCGACTGGGTCGGCAACGACATCAAGATCGACGCGATCAAGGACCCCAAGGTGGATGGCGTGACCTGCCATGTCGCCTATTTCGACCGCAGCGTCATCGATCGCCTGCACAAGGGCAACTGGTTCGAGGATCCCAGCGATTCCTCGATCTCCTGCCGCCAGACCGGCCCGATCACCATCGGCGACATCGACATGAGCGAGGGCGGCGAGGAGGTGTTCAAGCAAGGCCTCAGCCTGATCTGGAAGAAGCAGGTGGTGAACCGCATCTACGACAAGGCCAACGAGACGTTGATCTACCTCTCGCATTCCCGCCAGGTGCAGAACGGCTCGGCGAAAATGTCGGTCACGACAGTGCCGCTCTACGGCCAGAACGTGGTGTGGAGCAAGGGCAAGCCGAACTAGGCGGGGTGGACGTCTTTCGTGCTGATCGGCCCACGGACAATTGCTCCTGCCTTGCAGGAGCAATTGCTCTGACGTAAAGCCGCCGCATGGACCGTTCCGAAGACCTCGTCCTAAAGGACCCCGAGCCGCGCATCCATCCGACCGCGGAACTCAAGGCGTGCAAGCTCGGCCGCTACGCCTCGATCGGCGAGCGGGTGGTGCTGCGCGAGGTGATCGTCGGCGACTTCTCCTATTTCGAGCGCCATGCCGAGGCAATCTATACGAGCATCGGCAAATTCTGTTCGATCGCCGCCAACAGCCGCATCAATGCGCTGGAACATCCGATCGAGCGGCTGACCCAGCACAAGGTCAGCTATCGGCCGAACGAGTATTTTCGCTGGCTGGGCGTCGATGCCGCGTTCCGCGAGCGGCGGCAAGCGAATGCCGTGACCATCGGCCATGACGTCTGGGTGGGCCACGGCGCGGTGATCATGCCTGGCATCACTGTCGGCAACGGTGCTGTCATTGGCGCCAATGCGGTGGTGACGCAGGACGTACCGTCCTACATGATCGTCGCCGGCGTGCCGGCGAAGCCGCTGCGGCCGCGCTTTCCCCCGGCTGTCGCGGCACGGATCGAAGCGCTCGCCTGGTGGGACTGGCCGGTCGAGAAACTCGCCAGGGCGGTTCCCGACATCCAGGCAATGCCGATCGAGGCCTTCCTCGACCGCTGGGAAAACGACGCCGCTTAGAGCAGGTCACCGTCTCAAGGAACGGCGAACAGCTCACTGGCGCACAGGCTGCGAAGCAAGTTGCGGGAAGGTGGACCCCTTCCGCCATGCGGGGGTGGCGCGGCGGAAGGGGCTGGAGTTAAACCGCCGTGAAGCGGAAGGAACAGGCTCTTTGCCTGCATGGTTACCATGCCATTAAACCGATAAGGTGTGTTTTCCGTCAAACGCCCTCATTGCGTGTATTCAATTGCGCCTGACGTATTTGTTGCCCGCGGGAACCTGGAACGGCCGTCGATTGTTTCTCATCGCGGCAGCCATTGAGGGTTCTCGACAGATGGAAAAGCTTTTCACCAAGGTCGCCAACCGGGTCGCCCATATAACCGGCCTCCCGCTGACCTTTGCCGCCTGCTGCGTGATCGTCGTCGTCTGGGCGGTAAGCGGGCCGTTCTTCGGTTTCTCGGACACCTGGCAATTGGTGATCAACACCGGGACGACCATCATCACCTTCCTGATGGTGTTTCTCATCCAGAACACCCAGAACCGCGATGGCGCGGCGATCCAGGCCAAGCTCGATGAACTGATCCGGGTCAGCGAGGGCCACAACCATTTCATCGGCATCGAGCATCTGACGGAATCCGAGGTCGAGGAGATCCGCGACAGATGCGAGAAAGCAGCACTACGCCATGACAAGGAGATCGCCGCGATGGCCGCAAAGAAGGCCGTGGCGCAAAAACGAGCTCCGAAAAAGCGTGCGGCTTGAAGACGTGAAGATCAATTTTTCATGAAGGCCGCGAAAGCATCCTTGTGGTCCGGGTGCCAGCGCGACAAGGCCGGGCGGTTTTCGATGATGTCGCCGATGGCCCAGGCCATGCGCTTTTCATCCACGGGGCGCGCCACGTCATTGTCCGGGCACAAGATGTAGAAATCGCCGCTGACCAGGGATTCCAGCATGAAATCAACAACCTGCTCGCCGGTCCAGGCACCGGCTGGCTTTTCCGTGGCACCCTCGGTGAGGCCGGTATAGGTGAAGCCGGGGATGAGCAGATGCGCCGACAGGCGGGCACCCGGCTCGTTGCGCAGCGCATGCGCGAGGCCCTCGGTGAATGTCTTCACGCCGGCCTTGGAGACATTGTAGGCAAGGTTGCCGGGCGGCGTGGTGATGCCTTGCTTGGAGCCGGTGTTGACGATCAGGCCCGGTTTGGCCGACGCCAGCATGCGCGGTGCGAAGGCTTCGACACCATGCACGACACCCCAGAAATTGATGTCGAGCAGCCGCTTCCACGCATCACGGTTTTCCCAGGGCTTGCCCGGGTTGTCGCCGACGCCGGCATTGTTCATCAGCAGCGAGACCTCGCCGAAGGCGCCGAATGCCCGGTCGGCAAGTCGATCGACCTCATCGGCCTTCGAAACGTCCGATGCAACGGCAAGCACGGCGTCGTCGCCCGCAATGGCCGAGACGGCCCGGGAGGCATCGTCAAGGCGGGTACCGGAGATGTCCGCGAGCACGATCTTCATGCTCATCAACGCAAGCCGTTTGGCGGCCGCCAGACCAATGCCGCTTGCGGCGCCGGTGATGACGGCGGTGTTGCCGGGGCCAAGCGCGGGCAGGGCGGTCTGGATTTCGGCGTCGGTGATCATGAGCGATGGGTCCTTTTCTCGATGGCGCCGAACTTAGCGCTGGAACAGGCTTGCGCAAGCCTGCGTCGGCACGTGTGCGGGTTGACCGGGCCGGTCGAGGCTGCGCATGCTGTCCCGGTAATGGAGATTTTCTATTGACGGATTGGGTTGCAATTCTGAAGGAACAGACCGCCACCGGCGACCAGATGGGGCGCGAGGTGCCGCAGATGCTGGCCAACCCCGATATCAACGAAGCCCAGGTAAGGACGCTGTTTTCGGCGCTGGAAAAACAGGCCGAGTTCGTTGAGAAACTGCGCATGGCGCTGGAGAAGTTCGGCCATGACTTCTCGATAATCAAGGCGGCCGAACGGCTGGAGGAGCGCTATGCCGACCTTGCCGCTTCGGTGGCGGAGAAGCTGAAGGCGATGCGTAAATAGGGCTGGGTTCCTCCTGCGCTATTTCTCGAGAACACGCGAAAAGCGCGTGTCCGGCACAAGCCACACCAGGGCGACGACAACATAGAGGCCCACGCTGATCCACCGGTTGAGGAAGGCAAGCGCGATGGCCGCGAGGTAGACGGCAAGCGAAAGCCTTCCCTTGCGGTCGCTGCCGATCGCCTTGGCGAAGGCGGTGTCCGGCCCATGCAGACGGTGCAGGGCGATGACCAGGATGCCGTAGGCGGTCGCGCACATTGCAAGGTCGAAACCGTAGACCGCGACCGGGACCGTGGCGAAATGGTTCTCGCCCATGAAAGCCGTCGTTACCGGCATCAGGGACAACCAGAACAACAGATGCAGGTTGGCCCACAACACGCCACCATCGACGCGCTGTACTGTGTGGAACATGTTGTGCAGATTGTTCCAGTAGATGCCGACATTGATGAATGAGAGCACGTAGCACAGGAAGATCGGCAATTGCGGCACCAGGGCGGAGAAGTCCTCGCCCTCCGGTACCTTGAGATCCAGCACCATGATGGTGATGATGATGGCCACCACGCCGTCGGTGAATGCCTCGACCCTGCCTTTGCCCATGCTCACCGCCTCTGCCTGCAACGAATTGTCGAAAGACAGTAAACTGTTAGCGGAAGTTCCCGGGCCGATAAACGGCACTCGGGAAATTCCTCAACTATGTCCGGGAAAACTCCCTCGTCGGGACTGCCGATGTGATGATCAGCCTTGGCCAGTTGTTGACTTCCGGCTGCTTTCTCTCCCTTTTGATACAACCCTTGGTCGAGCAGTCGAGCGGCCGGGGTTCGAATGGAGGGACTGATGAGATTTCGATTTCTGCTTGCGATGGCGACCATTCTGGCCGCCATCTTCGGAACATCCGCCGCGGCCTTCGCCTACAGCGCCCATACCACGACAAATCTCAACGTGCGTAGCGGGCCCGGCGCCGAATTCGCCAGGGTCGGGACGTTGCCGGCCGGCTTCAGGGTTGACGTGGCCGGCTGCCAGCCGGGTTGGTGCCGGATACATGGTGGTGGTGTCAGCGGCTGGGCCAGTTCCGGTTATCTTTCACGCGCCCATGTCGTTCGTCCGCCGATCGTCATCGTTCGTCCGCCGCATCATCGGCCGCCGCACTGGCACAAGCCGCCCCATCACCGTCCTCCGCACCATCGCCCGCCGCATAAGCCGCGGCCCGGCAAGTGCAAGATCGCTCCCGGCTTTCCCTGCAAATAGGCAGATCGCGAATGCCGTAACGAAAAAGGGGCCGCCTCATCGCGGCCCTTTTGGCTTTGTCGGTGATCAGCCGTTCGGCGTCTCAGGCGCCATGTTCGCGCGCCCACGCGGCACGCCAAGCCCGGTATCCGGCGGCTCGCCCGCGGCCGGCCTGTCCTCGATCATGTGCATGGTGCGCCAGCCGCCGAAGCGGTAGTAGGCCGCGGCCAGAACCAGCGAGGTAATCGAGCCGGCCGGAAAACTCCACCACAACGCTTCCTCGCCGATCACGCCACGCATGAAATAGGCAAAGCCGGTGCGTATGACGAGCACCGAGATCACCAGGATGATCAGCGGCGGCATCACCGCACCGGTGGCGCGCACGGTGGCGAACAGCACGATGGTGACGCCGAACAGGATGAACGACCAGGACGCCACGGTGTTGATATGGGCGGCGATATCAATTGCCGCGCTGTCGCTGCTCAGGAAGAGGCTGAGGATCGAGCGGTCGAAGAACCACAGCAGCGCGACGAGAGCGCCGGTCAGGACAAGGTTGAAGCCGACGCCGGAGGCGGCGACGCGGCCGATCCGGTCCCAGCGGCCGGCGCCGACATTCTGCGCCGCCATCGAGGAGACCGCGGCACCGATGGCGAGCGCCGGCATCTGGATGTAGGTCCACAGCTGCGCGGCGATGCCGTAGGCGGCGGCGACTTGCGAGCCGTAGGAATTGACGATGCCCATCACCGTGAGTGCCGCCGCCGAAATCACGATCATCTGCAGCCCCATGGGCACGCCCTTGAAGACGACAATGCGCAGCAAGGCAGGGTCAGGCCGCAGCAGAGCGAGATTGGCGCCGGCCAGCCGCAGCGGATGCTTGCGCGCATAGAGCACGACAAGGATAGCGATGACGCTCACGGTCTGACCGATCAGCGTCGAGGTCGCGGATCCGGCGATGCCGAGTTCGGGGAAGGGGCCGATGCCGCGGATCAGCAGCGGGTTGAGCACGATGTCGAGCACGACCGCCAGCGCCATGAAGAAGAAGGGTGTGCGCGAATCGCCGGCACCGCGCAGCACGGTCATGACGAAGGACAGAAGGTTCATCATTGGCACGGCGATGAAGATGATGCGCAGATAGGAACGCGCCAGCGGCAAGGCGTCCGCCGGTGTGCCAAGCGTGTTGAGGATGGCGTCGACCCAGATCCAGCCGCATACCGCGAAGACTATGGAAACGAGGAAGAAGAAGGTGGCGCTGGTGCCGACGATGCGGCGCGCCTCGGGCAGGTCGCGGGCACCGACCGACTGCGCCACCAGGATCGTCGCCGCCATGCCGATGCCGAACACCGTGCCCAGGATCAGGAACAGGACGAGGTTGGCGTTGGAGGTGGCCGTCAGGGCCGATTCGCCAAGGAAACGGCCAACCCAGACGGCATTGATCGACCCGTTGAGCGACTGCAGCACGTTGGAGCCCAACACCGGCAAGGCAAACAGCAGCAGCGTGCGCGGGATCGGGCCGCTGGTCAGGTCGCCGGTGCGCCGGCGCGTGGGCATTTTTTCGGTCATGGCTGGAGGCTTATCCCAACTCGGTCCGCGATGATTGCCGATTCAACGGCACAGGTCGATGCGGCGTCGGAAAATTCCGCTTGGCGCGTGTCATGCGGTTCGCCGTTTCACGAAAGCGGCGAACCCCTCATTCTCCTCGTTTACGCAACCCAATCATGTTCTCAAAGCTCCCGGAATGGGGTATTGATCCTTGGGGCGTGGGGCCCGCATATCCTTATCGGATATGGACAAGCCGGGGGGATCATGTCCGATATTCCGCTGTTTTCCGAGCGCCTGAGCCGGCGCGCGTTTTTGGGTGCGTCCGCCTTGGGCGCGGCTTCTGTTGCTCTTTCAGCGTGCACCACGACGGAGGTGGTGACGCCGCCGCCGCCCGTGGCAGCGCCGCCGCCCGATCAGGCGTTCGGCGACACCGTCAGCATGTACGCGGCGCGCACCGACGAGGGCTACCAGCTGCCGGCAATCCCGGTGGCCAAGCTCGATCCGAAGTTCGTGCGCCAGGTCGTGGCCGACCCGACCGGAGAAAAACCCGGCACCATCGTCGTCGATGTCTCCGAGCACTTCCTGTATCTAGTGCGCGACGGCGGAAAGGCGATCCGCTACGGCGTCAGCCTCGGCAAGGCTGGTTTTGGATGGACCGGCAGCGCCGTGGTCCAGGCGAGGAAGAAGTGGCCGGTGTGGACGCCGCCGCCGGAAATGATCCAGCGCCGGCCGGAACTGGCGAAATACAAGGACGGCATGCCGCCCGGTCCGCAGAGCCCGCTGGGCGCCCGCGCCCTCTATCTCTTCCGCGACGGCAAGGACACGATGTACCGGCTGCACGGCACGCCGGAGTGGGATTCCATCGGGAAGAACGCGTCGTCGGGCTGCGTGCGCTTCATGAACCAGGACATCATCGACCTCTACAGCCGCGTCAACGGCCCCGCACAGGTCTTCGTGCGCCCAAACCTGTCGGCCGCCGGCAAGATCATGCCCGTGTCGAGCAGGACGGCCGAGCCGATCGATGCAGGCGTGCCGAAGGACGCGGAGTTCTTGAAGTAGGCGTCCTCACGGTCAGCCGTTTGAGGTCGTTCAGGCGGACGCGCCGGGCGCGCCCGCCTTTTTTATGCGTTACTTCTTGGCGAGGCCGGGAAGCGTGACCTGATAAACCAGGAACATGGTGTCGACATTGGCGCCGTCGTCGGCCTTGTAGGGCGCGCCGACCTGGAAACCGTCCTGGGCGAGGAAGTCGTTGTCATTGGCGACGAACAGGAAGTAATCGTCGGGCAGCTTCGGATCGAGCACGCTGGCCAGCGACATCGCTTCCCACTTCTCGGACAGGTTGTTGTGGTCGTTCGGGGCGCCATTGTGCAGGCCGAAGCGGCCAAGCTCGGCATTGTCGTTGATGTCGATGAACGGGGTCAGCTTGGCCGGCGTCACCGACGGGTCGAGTACGCCCTTGGGGGCGAGCGGCTTGTCAGCGGCGTCGAAAGGACCGCCGGCGATGTCGGTCGCGGACGAGACATCGACGATGCTGATTTCGCGGTAGAGCGATGTATCGCCCTTCAGGCCCTGGCCGTTGCCGCTGTCGCGCGCCAGCATCAGGAACGCCGTGTCGGACAACGCCACGATCTCGCTCTGGGCGGCGACCTTGGTCTTGCCCTTGGCGTCCTTGAACACCGGCAGCGGCACGACATATTCGTGCGCCAGCTTGAGATGGGCGAGGTCTGAGGCATCATAGACCAGCGCCCGTGTGTTCTGCCGGGTCGAAGCTGAATCGCCACCGTCCTGCCTGGTCGCCGACTGCAGCACGGCGATCAGGAACTTGCCGTCCGGGGTCATCGCCATGCCTTCCAGGCCCTGGTTGTTCTGGCGGCCGGTATCGGGATCCTTCGGATCGGGTTCGGCGGCACCTGGACCGGGATTGTCAGAGGAGAAGTTCGGCGCGCCCTTGCGCATCGGCACCAGCGCCGCCGGCGGCTGGGTCGCCGACATCAGGCGGCCTTGCGCCGAGAACCGGTAGATATTCGGGCCATATTCATCGGAGATGAACATTGAACCGTCGGGCAGCCGCACGACCGCCTCGTTGTCGAGGGCGAGCTTGCCGTTGGTGGCGGCGGGCAGCATCGGCATGTCGCCAGCCGCCGCGCGCACATCCGACAGCGGATCGAGGCCGGTGGCATCAGTGCCCTTGTCGTCGGTGAGCAGCAAGGTGTCGGCAAGCGTTGCCTTCACGCCTGTCTGCTCCTGGCCAGCAGCACCTGGTGCTGCCGGCGTGAACTCGATGCCGATGGTGTTGAGGCGCGGCCGGTAGTCGGTGGTGCCGGCGACATTGTAACCGCGATCCGGCAGCAACCAGAGCGACCCCTTGTAGGTGCCCGCGTCATGCGTCCAGCCGGCGGTGTCGAGCGACATGCCGGAGCCTGAGCCGAACGTCTCGCCGAACTTGTCGCGCTGGGCGGCAGGAATGCGGCCGACGCCGACCAGGCCCTTGTTGACAAAGCTGGTGGCTCCGACGGTCGCGGTGCTGTCGGCGAGCGCCGGCGTCAAGGCGGTGAACAAGGCCAGCGCGACGCCGAGCGAGACGGTTCGGTGCAGGTGTTTCATGGATGGTCCTCTTGGTGACGGATGTGCCGGAGCGGCCGAAGAACGAAAAAGCTCAAAGGGGGCGGCACATCGATGATGCCGCGCGCCGCCCCCCGAAAGCGGTCTACGGCGCGAACATGATGCTTGCGTGACAGGGGCGGCACGTATGCCGACCGGCGTGTTCATTGCCCTGCGAGGACATGCGCCCGGGGCGAGAATTCGATCAATCCCGCATCCATTTGGGGCAGGCAAGCGCAGCACTGGACACTTATGTACAGCGCGTATATGGTGCCGCTTCTGACAGACCGGGAGGGAAGCCTTGAAGCCGCACTACCGCGCAGTCGTCATCGGAGGTGGAGTGGTCGGCGCCTCGGTGCTCTACCATCTGACGCGGTTCGGCTGGTCCGATGTGGCGCTGATCGAGCGGGCTGAATTGACGGCCGGTTCGACCTGGCATGCGGCGGCCGGATTTCATGCGCTCAATGCCGATCCCAACGTCGCGGCGCTGCAGGATTACACCATCAACCTCTATCGCGAGATCGAGTCCGAGTCCGGCCAGGACATCGGCCTGCACATGACCGGCGGCGTCAATATCGCCAGCGACCCGCAGCGCTGGGAGTGGCTGAAATCGGCCTGGGCGGTGTTCCAGTCGGTCGGCATCGAAAGCGCGCGGCTGGTGACCCCGGAAGAGATCAAGGCGATCTGCCCGATCGTCGATGTCACCGGCGTGCTCGGCGGCCTGCATGATTCCAACGAGGGTCATCTCGACCCCTACGGCACCACGCATGCCTATGCGGGTGCCGCGAAGAAGCGCGGGGCCGAGGTGATCCTGCGCAACCGTGTCGTCGAGTTGAAGTCTCGCGCGGACGGTCACTGGGACGTCGTCACCGAACAGGGCACGATCGTCGCCGAGCATGTCGTCAACGCCGGCGGGCTGTGGGCCAAGCAGCTCGGCCGCATGGCCGGCGTCGACCTGCCGGTGACGCCTATGGAGCACCATTATTTCGTCACCGAGGACATTCCGGAGATCGCGGCACTGGACCGGGAAATCGGCATCGCCGTCGACCTCGACGGCTTTTCCTACCTCAGGCAAGAGCGCAAGGGCGTGCTGCTCGGCGTCTACGAGCAGAACCCGAAGCATTGGAACATGGACGGCGCGCCCTGGGATTACGGGATCGAACTGATCCCGGAAGACATCGACCGCATCAGTCCCGAACTCGCCAAGGCGCATGAGCGCTTTCCCTGCCTGGCCAGCGCCGGCATCCGCAAATGGGTCAACGGCGCCTTCACCTTCACGCCGGACGGCAACCCGATCGTCGGACCGGTGCGCGGCCTGAAAAACTACTGGGTCGCCTGCGGCGTCATGGCCGGCTTCAGCCAGGGCGGGGGCGTCGGCAAATCGCTTGCCGAATGGATGATTTACGGCGAACCACAGGCCGACATTTTCGGCATGGACATTGCCCGCTACGGCGCCTTCGCCGCCAATCGCGAATATCTCAAGCAAACGACGCGGCAGTTCTATTCGCGCCGTTTCGTCATGACCTTTCCCAATGAGCGTCTGCCAGCCGGCAGGCCCTTGAAACGCCCGGGCGCCTATGACGGCATGAGCGCCGCGGGTTGCGAATGGACGGCGTCGTGGGGGCTGGAAATCCCGGCCTATTTCGCGCCGATGGGTTTTCGCGAGAACACCACGCTCAAACGCTCCAATGCCTACGACATCGTCGGCGACGAGGCGCTGCAGGTCCGGCGTGCCGCCGGCCTCGTCGATATCTCGGCCTATTCACGCTATGCGGTGTCCGGGCCGAGTGCCGAAGCATGGCTCGACCGGCTGCTGGCCTGCAAGCTGCCGAAGGCGGGACAGGCGCGGCTGGCGCCGATGCTCGGGCCGGACGGGCGGCTGAAGGGCGACCTCACCGTGATCAACTGGGGTGGCGGCGACTATTGGCTGATGGGTTCCTACTATCTCAGGGAATTCCACATGCGCTGGTTCGAGAGCCAGGCAGGAGAGGGCGTCGCGGTCACCGACATTTCCGACGCGACGGGCGGCTTTCTGCTGACCGGGCCGAATGCGCGGAAAATCCTGGAGCGTACAACACATCAGGACGTCTCTGCCGCCGCACTGCCGTTCATGGCTTGCGGCGCGTTCGACATCGGCATGGTGCGGGCGCGGGTTGCCCGCCTCTCTATCGCCGGCGAACTCGGCTTCGAGATCAGTTGCCCGGTAACCATGCATGCCACACTGCGCGACACGCTGCTTGCGGCAGGCGAGGATCTCGGTCTGGCCGAGATCGGCTACTACGCGCTCAACGCGCTCAGGCTGGAGAAGAGCTTCGGCATCTGGTCGCGCGAATTCACGCAGGGCTACACGCCGGGCCAGACCGGCCTCGACCGCTTCATCGCCTTCGACAAGGGCGATTTCGTCGGCCGCGAGGCGGCGCTGAAGGAACGCCAGTCAGGCACGTCGCAGCGGATCGTGACGCTGGAGATCGAGGCGCTCGATGCCGACGCCAGCGGCTTCGAGCCGGTCTGGCGCGACGACCGGCGCGTCGGCTTCGTTACTTCGGGCGGCTTTGGCTACACGATCGGCAAGAGCGTCGCGCTGGCGTTGGTGGACGACGATTTTGCCGAGGAGGGGACGGCGCTTTCGGTGCACATTGTCGGCGTCGAGCGGCCGGCACGGATCATCGCGGCCTCGCCCTACGATCCCTCGGGCAAGGCGATGCGGCAATGAGGAGGATTTTCGATGGTCGATGACGCGGCACGAGACAGCAGGCGCGAACGCCGGCGCGGACGCACCGGCGAGGCCGGCAGCGAGAGCAGCCGCCGGCCCAATTACCGGTCGCTGAAGAACCCGTTCCTGCCGCAGCCGGTCTTTTCGGATGACCAGGTGGCTTCGATCCACGACACGGCGCTGCGCGTGCTGGAGGAGCTCGGCATCAAGGTGCTCTTGCCACAGGCGCGGGAGATTTTCGCCCGCGCCGGCGCGCTGGTCGACCCCGACACCGACATGGTGCGCATCGGCCGCGACATGGTGACGGCGGCGCTCGCCTCGGCGCCGAAGTCGATCCAGGCGCGAGCCGGCGACCGTTCCCGCGACCTGACGCTGGAACTCGGGTCGATGACCTTCCTCGCCGGATGCGGCGCGCCGAACGTCACCGACCTCGAACGCGGCCGGAGGCCCGGCACGCTCGCCGATTTCGAGGATCTGCTGCGGCTGGTGCAGCATTTCGACGTGCTGCATATGCTTGGCCCCTGCATCGAGCCGCAGGATGTCGACAACCACCTGCGCCACTATGCCGTCAACCGCGCGCAGCTGACGCTGTCCGACAAGTTTCCGTTCGTCTTCGCGCGCGGCACGCCGCAGGTCGAGGACGGTTTCGAGATGATCCGGCTGGCGCGTGGCCTGTCGCAGGACGAATTCCTGGCGGACGCGCATTGCTACACGGTCATCAACACCAACTCGCCGCGCCAGCTCGACATTCCGATGGCGCAAGGCATCATCGATTTCGCAAGGGCCGGCCAAGTCTCCGTCATCACGCCGTTCTGCCTGGCTGGCGCGATGGCGCCGATCACGGTGGCCGGCGCGCTGGCGCTGCAGCATGCAGAGGCGCTGGCGGGGCTGACGCTGGCGCAGATCGTGCGGCCCGGCGCGCCGGTCGTCTATGGCTCCTTCTCCTCCAATGTCGACATGAAATCCGGAGCGCCGGCCTTCGGCACGCCGGAACATGTCAAGGCGACGCTGGGCGCTGGCCAACTGGCGCGCTTCACCGGACTGCCATGGCGGTCGGGGGGCGGCAGTGCCGCCAACATTTCGGACGCGCAGGCCGCCCACGAAACGCAGTTCGCGCTGTGGGGCTCGGTGCTGGCCGGGGCGACGATGTGCATCCACGCCGCCGGCTGGCTGGAAGGCGGCCTGAGCGTCTCCTTCGAGAAGCTGATCACCGATATCGAGGCGCTGCAGACGGTCGCCGAACTCTGCGCGGCAACTCCCGGCGATGACGACGCGATCGGCTTCGAGGCCATCGCCGAAGTGCAGCCGGGCGGTCATTTCTTCTCGGCCGGCCACACCATGGCGCGCTACCGCACCGCCTTCTACGAACCGCTGGTGGCCGACTGGTCGAACTTCGGCAACTGGACGCAAAGCGGATCGAAGACGGCGAGCGAACGCGCCACCGGCATCTGGCGGCGCGCCGTTGCCGATTTCGAGCCGCCCGCCTCGGCCGCCGCCACATCAGGCGTGCTCGACGAATTCATCGCGCGGCGCACCGAGGAGGGCGGCGCGGCACCGGTGTCGTGACCGGCAGCCGCGGCGCCCAGATGGGCTATGTCGGGTTGTCGAGCGTGAACAGATCGCTCTCCTCGTCGTAGGCAAAATACTCGGCGTAGCGGGCCCAGCTGATGACGGCGCGCACCGTCTGGTCGGCATAGCCCTCGGACATGTGGTCCTCCAGCTCGTCGCGGAAGCGGCGGGCCGGCGCCTTGTGGTTGGCGCGTTCGTCGAGCACGCGGCGGATGTGGCCCGCCAGCGGCACATAGGTCGCGAGCTGCTGCGCGAACAATTGCTTGCGCGCGTCGACCTCGCTTTCGGCGAAGCGTTTGCCGGCCAGGGTCAGCTGGATGTCGCCCTCGGCCAGTTCGGCAAAGCGCAGCAGCTGAAGCGTTTCGGCGATCGGGAACAGGTCATCGATTTCGAGCTGCAGGCTGGCGGCCAGCGGCGGCAGGTCGGCATGCCCGTTGTAGGGCGCCGCCGCGACGGCCTCGATCAGGCCGGCGAGCAGGTTGGTCGAAACGCGCGGCAGCACCATGGCGATGCCCGAACCGGGGAAGACGCCGTCGCGGGCAGGGCTGCCGGGCTCCTTCCTGGCAGTCATGCGGGCATAGATGTCCTCGACAAGCGCCCGGAAGGCCGGGTCCAGCCGGTTGCGCGGCTGCGGCAGATCGATCCTGAGCTCGGCGACGACGCGGCCCGGATTGGACGAGAAGATCAGCACGCGGTCGCACATCAGCACCGCCTCCTCGATGTTGTGGGTCACCATCAGGATCGACTCGATCGGCATGCGGCCTTCCGACCAGAGGTCGAGCAGGTCGGTGCG
Organism: Mesorhizobium sp. GW821-FHT04C10; assembly: GCF_059420305.1. Classification (NCBI taxonomy): domain Bacteria; kingdom Pseudomonadati; phylum Pseudomonadota; class Alphaproteobacteria; order Hyphomicrobiales; family Phyllobacteriaceae; genus Mesorhizobium; species Mesorhizobium sp. GW821-FHT04C10. The sequence continues at coordinate 3,708,719 of NZ_JBWKTL010000001.1, forward strand.
CAGCGTCTCGGCCGTCAGCACGTCGAGCGCCGAGAACGGCTCGTCCATCAACAGCACCTTGGGATGCACCACCAGGGCGCGGGCGAGCCCGACGCGCTGGCGCATGCCGCCCGACAGCTCCTTCGGATAGGCGTTTTCGAAACCGTCGAGGCCGATCAGGTCGATGGCCGACAGCGCGCGCTTGCGGCGCACGGCCGGCGAGACGCCCTGTGCCTCGAGCCCGAGTTCGACATTCTGCAGTACGGTCAGCCAGGGAAACAACGCAAAACTCTGAAAGACCATGGCGATGCCGTCCGGCGTGCCTGAGACAGCCTTGCCCTCGAAGGTGATGGCGCCCTGGCTCGGCCGGATCAGGCCGGCGATCGAGCGCAGCAAAGTGGACTTGCCGGAGCCGGAGCGGCCGAGCAGGCCGACGATCTCGCCGGAACCCAGCGTCAGCCCGACCTGGTCGAGGACGATGAGCTTGCCGGCACTGCCCTTGTCATAGGTCTGGCAGACGCCATGGACTTCGACGAGCGGACGGTTCTTGGTGACGACAGCTTGGGTGATGACAGCTTGGTTCATGATCAGTCTCCTGAAGAATGGGTCAGTCGAGCCGCATGCGGCGTTCGGCGAAGACATAGAGGGGGCGCCAGAGGGTGCGGTTGAAGAGGGTGACGAAGAGCGACATCACGGCGATGCCGAGGATAACGCGCGGAAAATCGCCGGCTTCTGTCGCCTTGGCGATGTAGGAGCCGAGCCCGAAGGCTTCGAGCCTGGTGTTGCCCCAACTTGCCAGTTCGGCGACGATCGAGGCGTTCCACGAACCGCCGGAGGCGGTCAGAGCGCCAGTGATGTAATAGGGAAAAATCCCCGGCAGCATGACGTTCTTCCACCACGACCAGGACCGTATCTTGAAAACCCTGGCTGCCTCCTTGAGGTCGGAAGGGAAGGCGCTGGCGCCGGCGATGACGTTGAACAGGATGTACCATTGCGTGCCCAGCACCATCAGCGGCGACAGCCAGATGCTGGGGCTGGCGCCGGTGGCGACGATGGCGATCACCGCGAACGGGAACAGCACGTTGGCGGGGAAGGCGGCGAGGAATTGCGCCAGCGGCTGCACGCGTTCGGCGACCGCGGGCCGCAAGCCGATCCAGACGCCGATCGGCACCCAGATCACGCTGGCCACCGCGATCAGCACGACCACGCGCAGCAAGGTGAGCAGGCCGCCGCTGAAGGCCTCGGCCACATCGTTCCAGCCAAGGGTCTGCCGCAGATACAGGACCGTCTCGACCACACCCCACAGGGCCACAAGCAGCACCAGTCCCAGCCAGGCGATGTCGAGCGCCCGCGAGAAGCGGCGCGACGCGGCGGTCGACGCTGCCGGCATGGACCGCTTGCCCAGGCGTAGCAGCATGGCGCGCTGCCAGAGCCATGCGATCGGCAGCCCCACGGTGTGCAGCAACCGGGCCCGGCGCAGGATGTCGTAGACCCAGGAGCGGGGCTTTTCCTGCCCGGCGGTCTGCTCGAAACGGAACTTGTCGGCCCAGGCGACGACAGGCCGGAACAGCAACTGGTCGTAGAGCAGGATGAGCACGCCCATCGCCAAAACTGCCCAGGCGACGGCGGTGAAATCCTGCTTATCGATGGCGACCGCCAGCCAGGCGCCGATGCCGGGCAACTGCACGGTGGTGTTGCCGACGGTGATGGCCTCGGAGGCGACGACGAAGAACCAGCCGCCGGACATCGACATCATCGTGTTCCAGACAAGACCGGGCGCGGCGAACGGCGCCTCAAGCCGCCAGAACCTCTGCCACGCCGAGAGCCCGAAACCGCGGCTGACCTCGTCGAGGTCGCCCGGCACCGTGCGCAGCGACTGGTAGAACGAGAACGCCATGTTCCAGGCCTGGCTGGTGAAGATGGCGAAGATCGCGGCGCATTCGGCGCCGAGCTGGCTGCCGGGAAACAGGCCCATGAAGAAGGTCACGGTGAAAGTCAGGAAACCCAGCACCGGCACCGACTGCAGGATGTCGAGCGCGGGAATGATCACCATTTCGGCGCGGCGGCTCTTGGCGGCCAACGTCGCCACCGTGAAGGTGAAGACCAGCGAGACGATGATGGCCGCGAACATGCGCAGCGTGGTGCGCAGCGCATATTCCGGCAGGTTGGCGAGATCGAGCGTGACCGGCGAGGTGGTGAGCAGGGCGCTCGGCGCACGCATGCCGGCGGCGCCGTGCGCCAGAAGCACCAGCAGAGCCACCAGCATCGCAAAGGCGATGGTGTCGTAGATGTTGGGCGCGATGCGTCCGCGCGCCAGCGCGGCGGCTTCGCCGAGGGAATTGCGGTTGTGAGGCAGGAAGATCATGGCGGGCCTCCGGATGATGGGCAGATTGCAGTGTGATTTGGGAGAGGGTGATTGCGGGCGTGCGGAAGGGTGCGACCGGGTGGCGGTCGCGCCGGGCGCCAGGGCCCGGCCATCAGTGCGGAGGTCCAGGTTACGTTGAAAAGGGGCTCAGGCAGCGCGCCGTGGGAGGACCGTTCGACAACTGACGCCCTCTTCGGAGACGGACTGCCGTTCCCGGGTCCAGCGGCATTCCAGCCGGCCGCTTACCGAGCCGCGACGCCAGACGCAGACGAGCCGGGTCGGCGGCATGGTGAAGCCGGCCTTGCCGGCCAGGCCGCGCGTTGTCACCGTGGATGGCCGAGGAGCTGAAGCTGGGCGCGTGGCGGAACGCGCGCGGAAGGGAATGACATTGGTGTTCATGGCTCACCTCTCGCGGTCCGGCGGGACGGCAAGGCGAGCCGAAGGCGGGTTATGCCCTGCCGAGGCCCGACCGGCGCCACATGCCGGAAACCAAATCTGTTGACGGGGCCAGTGTCCGGACCGTGCCTTGGGCTTGATCCGGACAGCGACTGGGATAGCTGTCCATAACCTGTTCGATCTCGAGTTGATGCCTCGGTCAGCCGAAGCCACGCCGCCTTACGCCCGTGGCTTGCAGCGTGTCAACGCGAGCGCCGGAATCTTAAGTATATGGCTTGATACCAAGGCATAAGGAGGCAGATCCCGTGGCAAGGGATGCGCTGGCAATGCATTGAAAAATAACGGTTTATCTGTCGGCCTGAAGGGGTCAGATTCCGAGCTTGGCGGCCATCTTGATGAGTTCGGCCAGCGAGCCGGCCTGCATCTTGCGCATGGCGCGGGCGCGGCGGACCTTGACGGTGATCTCGCTGACGCCGAGGTCGCCGGCGACCTGCTTGTTGAGCCGTCCCTGGACCACCAGCGCCACGACGCCGCGCTCGCCTTCGCTCAGCGTCGCCAGGCGTTCGCGCAAGATATCAATCTCGGCTTTCAGCGCCCGCCGCGACCGGTCCTTGTCCAGGGCGGCGGCGATGGCATCGAGCAGGTCCTGTTCTCGGAACGGTTTCGGCAGGAAGTCGACGGCGCCGGTCTTCATCGCCTGCACCGACATGGCGATATCGCCATGGCCGGTCATGATGATCACGGGCAGCGGCGCATCGGAACGGGCGAGCTCTTTCTGGAAGTCCATGCCGCTTTTGCCGGGCAGGCGCACGTCCAGCACAAGGCAGGAGGGGATGTCCGGCCGTGGCGCCCCCAGGAATTCGGCGACCGAACCGAAGCTGCTGATATCCAGCCCAACCGAGCGCAGCAGGCTGTCGAGCGCCTCGCGCATGGCGGGATCGTCGTCGATGACGAAAACGATCTGTTCCGGTTTGCTCGTTTCTGATCCGCTGGCTTGCTTCATCGGTTCGACCCGCGCGATCCTGTCCGGCGTGCCGGCAGCGAAAAGAAGAATGCGGCACCGCGCGGCATTGCCGGCTGTGCCCAGATGCGTCCGCCATGGCTTTCGACGATCGAGCGGCTGATGGCAAGCCCCATGCCCAGGCCCTCGGGCTTGGTGGTGTAGAAGGCGTCGAAGACATGGTCGAGCTGGACGCCGCTCAGGCCACGGCCGGAATCGCGGACTTCGATCACGATCTCGCCGGGCTTGCCGGCACTGGTCACGATTGTCACATCGCGCTCTTGCTCGCCGCTCACCGCCTCGATCGCGTTGAGGATGAGGTTGAGGATGACCTGCTGGATCTGTACCGGGTCGGCCTCGGCTCGAGGCAGCTTGCCGGCGAGTTCTGTCCGCAAGGAGACATGGCTTCTGCCGGCCTCGTTCTCCACCAGGGTCAGCGTCTCGGCTATCAGCTGATTGACATCCAGCCAGACGGCCTTGCCGGCCGCCTTTCGGGTCAGGCCGCGCAGGCGCTTGATCAGCTCGCTGGCGCGTTCGGCATCCCTGACGATGCGCCCGGCCGCCTTGCCGGCCTCATCCGGATTGCCGGCCGCCAGCCAGCGCCGGGCGGCGTTGCCGTTCAACACGATCGCCGCCAGCGGCTGGTTGAGTTCGTGGGCGATCGAGGCCGTCAACTCGCCCAGCATCGTCACCCGCGTGATGTGGGCGAGCTGTGCCTGCGCCTCGCGGGCGGACGCCTCGGCGGCGGCGGTGCGCAGCGCCAGATAGGCGGTGACGGCGATCGCCACCAGACTGATGGCGCAGTTGATCACGCCTGCCGGCATCGAACCTGCCCGCGTGAGGAAGAAACTCAGCACGGTCAGCGCCATGCAGGCCGCCGCGACCATCGCCACGCCGCGCTGGTCGAGATAGCGGACCGCGATCAGGACAATGGCGACATAGAAGACCGCGACGGCGATCTCCAGATTGGTGATCGTGTCGGCGAGGAAGATCGCCGCCGCCAGCAGCACAAGCAGGGCCGGCAGCAGCGGCCGGCGCCAGAGGAGCGGCAAGGATGATCTTCCAGACATGCCGACCTCCTTGCTGATCAAATTGCCCTGTTTGCGGACAAGAGGACACTACCGTGCCACCTTTTGGCCCGGCAAGGCGCTGCCATATCGCATTGGAACCACGAATACGCCCGACTTTCGTCTTTGACGGGCCGCCCTGGCATTGGCAATTGGTGCGTCCCGTGCAGAAATGCGGTTCATGCGCGAAGCCTTGATCGCATTGGTGATTTTCCTGTGCCTGGCGGCGTCTGCGTTCGCCAGCATGACGATCTGGCCGAGATTGCCGGCCAGGCATCGTGATGACGACACGAACACGGTGGTTCGGCTCGCCGCCAATCTGTTCGGGGTCATGACCTCGCTGATACTCGGCCTGATGATCAACTCTGCCAAGAACACCTTCGAATCGATCGATCACAACGTGCACGCCTATGCGACGGAGCTGATCCTGCTCGACAGGACCTTGCGCCAGTATGGCCCGGAGACCGACGCGGTGCGCCAACCATTGGTCGCCTATGTGCAGCGGGTGGTGGACACCTCGTCACAAAACAGCGAAACGACCATCGCCGCCAATCAGCTTTCCGAACGCCTGCTGACGGAGATTGGCGTGCGGCTGAATGGCCTGACCCCTCCCGACGCTGTACATAGCTCCCTTCTGCAGGATGGACGCCAGCGCCTGCAGAAGGTGCTGGAACTGCGTTGGGTCCTGATCGAGCAGTCGGAGGGCACGATTCCCTGGCCGCTGATCGCCATGCTGGTCACCTGGCTGGCGCTGATCTTCGCCAGTTTCGGGTTCAGGGCTCCGAAGAATACAATCACCGCCGGAACCCTCATGGTGTCGGCCGCGCTGATTGCCGGGGCGATCTACCTGATCCTGGACATGGATGTGGCGTTCTCCGGACCGATCCAGATTTCGTCGGCGCCGCTGGAAAGGGCATTGGCGGAATTGCAGCGATGAGGCGGAACCGGCGGCATTCCCAGGCATTCATGGGGATGAACACGGAGGACGACATGGGTTTCGACCAGTATCACGAGCCGCCTGAAGAACTGTCGCAGAAGGTGCGGACCTTTGCCCGCATGATCACCTCGCTGATCGAGGAGGCGGAAGCGATCGGCTGGTACGAACAGCGCATTTCGGTGGAGAAGGACCCGCAGGCCAAGGCGATCATGAAGAACGCACAAGCCGAGGAGTTCAAGCATTTCGGCATGGACCTGGAATTCCTGCTGCGCCAGAAGAAGGACTGGCGTGCGGAACTGAAGGAAATCCTGTTCACGACGGGCGACATCGTCAAGGCCGGCGAGCGGGGCGAGAAGAAGGTGGATTGATTGCCTTCGCCGACTTTGCGGGAAGCCCGCAGGGTTCGGTTCACACCCCAACCACGAACCCGTCCAGCACGCGTTTCTGCCCTGCCTTGTCGAAGTCGATGGTCAGCTTGTTGCCTTCGATGGCCGAGATATTGCCGTTGCCGAATTTCTGGTGGAAGACGCGGTCGCCGACGCTGAAGGCGGACGGCGTGTCGGAGACGGATTTGGCCACCAGTTCGCCGTCGATGGTGCGGCCCTTGACCGAGGTGCGGCCGGCGCCGTAGCCGCTGTCGGTCTCGCCATAGCCGATGCGCTCGACCTGGTGGCCGGAGCGCGTGCCCCAGTTGCGGTCGGTCGCTTCGGTGCGGTTGGCCTGCGCGCGCTGCCAGCCGGGCGTCGAATAGGTGTTGGAGAAGGCGCCGGATTTCTCCGCGCCGCCATTGCTGGCGCCAACATTGTCGAAGCGCGACGCGCCATAGGGGTTCTGGCGGCCGCCACGACCGGAGGCGAATGAGCCGCCGCCGTAGGAATTGCCATAGCCGCCATAGCTGTTGCCGCTTTCCGCGACCTCGACATGGGCCTCCGGCAGCTCCTCGAGGAAGCGCGACGGGATGGTCGATTGCCAGAGCCCGTGGATGAGGCGGTTGGAGACGAACCAGATATGCAGGTTCTTCTTGGCGCGCGTCAGGCCGACATAGGCCAGCCGGCGCTCTTCCTCCAGCCCGGAGCGGCCGCCTTCATCGAGAGCGCGCTGGTGGGGGAAGAGGCCTTCCTCCCAGCCGGGGAGAAAAACCGTCTCGAATTCGAGGCCCTTGGCCGAATGCAGCGTCATGATGGAGACGGCGTCCTGCCCGGCATTCTGCTCGGCATCCATGACCAGGGCCACATGTTCGAGGAAGGAGCGCAGCGACTCGTACTGCTCCATGGAACGGATCAGTTCCTTCAGGTTCTCCAGCCGACCGGGCGCTTCGGCCGAGCGGTCGTTCTTCCACATATCGGTATAGCCGCTCTCCTCGAGAATGGTCTCGGCGAGCTCGGTGTGCGGCTTGGTCTCCAGCGCCTTCTGCCAGCGCTCGAAATTGGCCGCGACCTCGCGCAGCGCCGCGCGCGGCTTCGGCTTCAGCTCGTCGCTTTCAGCAAGATTGCCGGCAGCCTCCAGCATCGGGATGCGCAGGGCGCGGGCAGTGTCGTGGATCTGGCGGATGGTGGCTTCGCCGAGCCCGCGCTTGGGCACATTGACAATGCGCTCGAAGGCGAGGTCGTCGGCGCCTTGCGCGACGACGCGGAAGAAGGCCATCGCATCGCGGATTTCCATGCGCTCATAGAAACGCGGGCCGCCGATGACGCGGTAGTTAAGGCCGAGCGTGGTGAAGCGCTCCTCGAAGGCGCGCATCTGGAAGGACGCGCGGACGAGAATCGCCATGTCGTTGAGATTGTGTTTCTGGCGCTGATAGGCCTCGATGGTCTCGCCGACGGCGCGGGCTTCCTCCTCGGAATCCCAGGCGGCGTGGACATTGACCTTGCCATCTTCGGGGTCGTTGCGGTCGGTGAACAGCGTCTTGCCGAAACGGCCCTCATTGTGGGCGATGAGGTGGGAGGCAGCACCCAGGATATGCGCGGTGGAGCGGTAGTTGCGCTCCAGCCTTATGATGGTGGCGCCCGGGAAATCCTTGTCGAAGCGCAGGATGTTGTCGACCTCGGCGCCGCGCCAGCCATAGATCGACTGGTCGTCGTCGCCGACGCAGCAGATGTTGACTTTGTTGTCGCTCACGGCCGCACGCGAGCTTCGCTCGCTGGCCTCCGCGGGGGCGGCCTGGCCGGCCGACGCCCGGTCGGGCTTGCGGCCTTCGGCCGATCGCATATCCGTCGACGTTGACGCACGCCCGGCTTCCGGCCGCTGCGCCAAAAGCCGCAGCCACATGTACTGGGCTGTGTTGGTGTCCTGGTATTCGTCGACGAGGATGTATTTGAAGCGCCGGTGATAGTCTTTCAGCACGTCGGGATTGGCGCGGAAGATGCGGATCGGGTGGCAGAGCAGGTCACCGAAGTCGCAGGCGTTCAGCGTCTGCAGGCGCTCCTGATAGGTCTTGTAGAGCTCGCGGCCCTTGCCGTTGGCGAAGCTGCGCGCATCGCCCTCGGCGATATCGGCCGGGCCTTGCCCCTTGTTCTTCCAACCATCGATCATCTGCGCGAACTGCTTGGCCGGCCAGCGCTTGTCGTCGAGGCCCTCGGCCTGGATCAACTGCTTGATCAGCCTGACGACATCGTCGGTGTCGAGAATGGTGAAATCGGAGCGCAGCCCGGCAAGCTCGGCATGACGGCGCAACAGCTTGACGCCGATCGAGTGGAAGGTGCCGAGCCACGGCATGCCTTCGACATTGCCTTCGCCGATCAGGATGCCGATGCGCTGCTTCATCTCGCGCGCGGCCTTGTTGGTGAAGGTCACGGCGAGGATCTGGGAGGGGAAAGCCCTGCCGGTGGCGAGGATGTGGGCGATGCGGGTGGTCAGCACCCGCGTCTTGCCGGTGCCGGCGCCGGCCAGTACCAGAACAGGACCCTCGGTGGTCTCCACCGCCAGCCTTTGTTCCGGATTCAGCCCCCGGAGATAGTCCGGCGCATTGTTGTGGCCGCCGCGGGCAGCCATGGCGCGCGCGGCAATGCCCGACGGGGCCGTGGGCCGCGCATTGGGTTCGTCGAAAAAGGGCATGTCTTCGGAAAAGCCGGACATCTTCCCCCGAATGTAGTGATTCGGGAGGGAAAGACCAGAACTGTCTACGTTTTGTTCCCGGTAAAGTGGCCTATCCGGCCACCTTGGCTCGCATGACGCTCAGCCCGCCGCGCATTTGCAGCCGGACCGAGAGCTGCCCGTCGGCTCGTGGCCCAAGCTTGACAGGCGAGGCGGGCGGGAGAAAGTTGTGTACCGGGCAGGAACGCAATGCCGGGTTGCCCATGGCCGCGCGAGGCGCGCAACAGTCGAAGGAGTATCATCTTGGCTGTCACCATCACCTCCCTCGTTCTCTTCCTCCTCGGTCTGGCGCTTGGCGCTGGCGGCATCTGGTTGGCCTCGCTGGGCGGCAGCTGGTACTACATCATCGTTGGCTTGGCCTTCCTGATCGCGGCCTGGCTGCTCTACCGGCGCCGTTCCACGGCGCTGTGGCTCTACGCGGCGATCGTGCTCGGCACGCTGGCCTGGGCGGTCTGGGAAACCGGCTTCGACTGGTGGGAACTCGGCCCGCGCGGCGGCATCATCGTGCTGGTGGCGCTATGGCTGCTGACGCCGTGGGCGCGGCGAGGCCTTGTCGGTCCTGACGGGCGCGCGCCGCTGATCCTGGCGGTGCTGGCCTCGCTGGCGGTGGCCGGCTATTCGATGACCACGGACCCGAAGGACATCGCCGGCGCGCTCGACACCGACAAGGTGACCCCCAACGCCAATCTGGGCAATGACGTGCCGGCCGGCGAATGGCACTTCTATGGCCGCACGCAATTCGGCCAGCGCTATTCGCCGCTCGACCAGATCACACCGGACAATGTCGCCAATCTGCAGCCGGCCTGGACCTATCGCACCGGCGACGTGAAGGGGCCGGACGATATCGGCGAGACCACCTACCAGGTGACGCCGCTCAAGATCGGCGACACGCTCTACATCTGCACGCCGCACAATTTCGCCATCGCGGTCGACGCCGCGACCGGCAAGGAAAAATGGCGCTACGACCCCAAGATCAAGCTCGACAAGGACCGCCAGCACCAGACCTGCCGCGGCGTGTCCTACTATGCCGATGCCGCTGTCGCGGCCGGCCAACCCTGCGCGACCCGCGTCTACCTGCCGACCTCGGATGCCCGGCTGATCGCGCTCGACGCCGCCAACGGGCAGGTCTGTCCCGCCTTCGCCGAGGCCGGCACGCTCAACCTCCTGACCAACATGCCGTACCCGAAATCGGGCTATTACTATTCGACCTCGGCGCCGCTGATTGCCGGCGGCAAGATCATCGTCGGCGGAGCGGTCAACGACAATTATTCGACGCAGGAGCCGTCGGGCGTTATCCGCGCCTATGATGCGAGCACCGGCAAGCTGATTTGGAACTGGGATTCCGGCAATCCGGACCAGACGACGCCGCTGCCGGTCGGCCAGACCTACACCGCCAACTCGCCCAACATGTGGTCGACGCCGAGCGCCGACGAGAAACTTGGCCTGCTTTACGTGCCGCTCGGCAACCAGACGCCGGACCAACTCGGCGCCGGACGCAGCGCCAATGTCGAGAAGTTCTCCTCCTCGATCACCGCGCTCGATCTCAATACCGGGCAGTTGAAATGGGTGCGGCAGACCGTGCACCACGATTTGTGGGACATGGACGTGCCGGCGCAGCCGAGCCTGATCGACATCACCAAGGCCGACGGCACGATCGTGCCCGCGCTGGTCGGGCCGACCAAGCAGGGCGACCTCTATGTGCTCGACCGGCGCACCGGCGAGCCGGTGATCGCGGTCAAGGAAGTACCGGCGCCCGGCGGCGCCATCGAGGGCGACCATGCGTCGCCGACGCAGCCTTCTTCCGATCTCTCCTTCAACCCGAAGCCGCTGACCGAAGCCGACATGTGGGGCATCAGCATGTTCGACCAGCTGGCTTGCCGCATCGCCTTCCACAAACTGCGCTATGAAGGCCGCTACACGCCGCCCTCGTTGCAGGGATCGCTGATCTATCCCGGCAATTTCGGCACCTTCAACTGGGGTGGCGTGGCGGTCGATCCGGTGCGGCAGGTGATGTTCGGCATGCCGACCTATCTCGCCTTCACATCCAGGCTTGTTCCGCGCGCCGACGTGCCGGCGCCGGGCGACGACACCAAGGGCAGCGAGCAGGGGCTCAACCGCAATGAAGGCGCGCCCTATGCGGTGGTGATGGGGCCGTTCCTGTCACCGCTCGGCGTTCCCTGCCAGGCGCCACCGTGGGGGTATGTCGCCGGGGTCGATCTCAGGACCGGCACGATCAACTACAAGCACCGCAACGGCACCGTCTACGACATGACGCCACTGCCGCTGCCGCTGAAGGTCGGTGTGCCCGGCATTGGCGGGCCGATGATCACCGCCGGTGGCGTCGCCTTCCTGGGTGCCGCGGTCGACGATTATCTGCGCGCCTACGACCTGACGTCGGGCAAGCAGCTCTGGCGGGCGCGGCTGCCAGCCGGCGGTCAGTCGACGCCGATGACCTATACGGTCGCCGACGGACGCCAGTTCGTGGTCATCGTCGCCGGCGGCCACGGCTCGGTCGGCACCAAGCCGGGGGATTATGTGATGGCTTACGCGCTGCCCAAGTAGACGGGTTGCCTGGAGGCAAGCTCGGCGAATTGACGATCAGCCGAGCCCGAGATGGCTCTTCAGGCTGGGCACCGAGCCCAGCACCTGGTTGGTCAGATCGGGGCCGGCCGCGGCTTCGGCCTGCTGGACCAGTGTGGCGCCAGCCTTCTGGATTTGCGCCAGATCGAGGCCGGATGCCTTGAGGGCGGCGAGGCCGTTGACCAGTGCGCCCGCCTTCTCGCCGAGAACGCCGCCAAGCGCGCCTTGCAGCGAGGACAAGAAGCCGCCACCGCCGCCGGCAGGGGAGGCGGCCATGACGTCATATTTCTGCGCCAGTGCATCGGCGCCCGGGATCTTGGCGAAGAAGGCTGAGGCGCTGGTGCCTTCCGCCTCGTGCTCGAGCACCGAGAAGATAGTGCCGACGACCTTTTCCGTCGTTGCCTGGTCAAGGCCGGCCTTCTGCGAAACGGTGTTCACGATATCCTGTACGTCCATGACTTCACCTCAACCTTGGGTTTTCGTGTTTGCCGGATGGCGCTGGCGGCCGCGGATCTTGACCATGGACTTCCGGCTTGCCGCTACAATTGCCGCGCGCATCGCCAGGATGGCGGCTGCGGCAACGATAAAGGCGGTTGCCAGGATCGGCGAGGGCATGGTCATCGGCGGCTTCCTTTCAGATCGGTCCTTTCGGGACCGTGGCCGCGCCATGGGGCGGCCGTGCGGGCAGTTTCCCCTACTATTGTGGCAGCGCCATCAAGATTTGCCGTCGATGACCAAATTGTGATGAAGCCAAATCGGGATGATGGTGCCGCCGCTCTGCGGGAGAGGCGGGATGTCACCGCGCCGTGACTGGACGATGCAAGGCTCACCCCTATCTTGCGGACGGCAAGACATCGCATCGAGACAGCGAGATCGAGGAGTGCGCCGATGACCAAATCCACCGCGACCGACAAACCCGCCATCACCCAGGCGATGATCGACGCCTATGACGAATACACGCATCTGACGCTCGACCGCCGCCGCTTCATGGAACAGCTGACCAGGCTTGCCGGATCGGGTGCCGCGGCGGCCGCGATCGTGCCGATGCTGGCGGCGAATTCCGCCCAGGCGGCAATCGTTGCCGACAACGATCCGCGGGTGAAAGGCGAGGAGATCACCTATCCGGGCACCGGCGGCGAGATGAAGGGCTATCTGGTCAAACCGGCGAACCAGGCCGGCAAACTCGGCACCGTCATCGTCATCCATGAAAACAGGGGGCTCAACCCGCATATACGCGACGTCGCCCGGCGCGTGGCGCTGGAAGGGTTCGTGGCGCTGGCGCCGGATTTCCTCTCACCGCTCGGCGGCACGCCCGCCGATGAGGACAAGGCGCGTGACATGTTCACGAAGCTTGACCCGGCGCAGACCGTTGCCAACGCGGTGGCGACCGTCGCTTTCCTGAAGGCCGACAAGGACGGCAACGGCAAGGTCGGCGCCATCGGCTTTTGCTGGGGCGGCGGCACGGCCAACATGCTGGCCGTCAATGCGCCGGATCTCGCGGCGAGCGTCGCCTATTACGGCATGCAGCCGAAGGCCGCCGATGTGTCGAAGATCAAGGCCGCGCTGCTGCTGCACTATGCCGGCCTCGATGACCGCACCAATGCCGGCATCGATGCCTTCAAGAAGGAACTCGAGGCCGCGCATGTCGAATACACGGTCTATGTCTATGAAGGCGCCAACCATGCCTTCAACAACGACACCTCGGCGGCGCGCTATGACAAGAAGGCTGCCGATCTCGCCTGGGGCAGGACGATCGCCTTCCTGAAGCAGAAGCTGGCGTAGGACGTCAGACCGCTGGCGTCCAGACCGCCGCGAAGGCCGGCGACAAGGTGAAGCCGGCTGGACGTGTCGAAACCGGAGGCGGGCGGCGCACGCCCTCCTGCAGGTACCGCAACGCCGATGTCAGGCCGTTCATCGTATAGGGCTTGGCGATGACGCCGATCGCACCGGCGAAATGGTCGGGGATGCGCTTCGGATTGGCGGTCATGAACACCACCATCGAACGTTTCTTCTCGCCGATATAGTGGGCCACGTCGACACCGGTCGGGCCGTCGGTGAGGTGGATGTCGACAAAGGCGATGTCGGCATCCGTGGACTCGACCATGCTTTTTGCTTCCGCCGAGGATGTCGCCCAGCCGACGACGCTATGGCCGGCTTCCTCGACAAGGCTTTCCAGCTCCATCGCCAACAGCGCTTCATCCTCGACGATCAGGACCTTGAGTGGTTCAGTCATGAGAGAGTCCTTTTTTGCTGCGGTTCGTTTGGCATCGAGATCACGACCGTGGTGCCGGGGCCGGCGTCACGCCATTCGATATCGGCGTGCAACTGGCGGGCGAGCGATTTGATCAACCGCATGCCAAAAGAGGCATCGCCATTGGCTTCGGCCATGCCGACGCCATCGTCCGAGACCTCGATGTTGAAGTGTCCGTCGGGCTGGCTCATCTTGACGCCGATGCGCCCCGCTGTGGTCCCGTCCGGTCCTTCCTTGAAAGCATGCTTCAAGGCATTGGTGACGAGTTCATTGACCATCAGCGCGACAGGCGTCGCCTTCTCGGCTGAAATGACGATGGGTTCGAGCTCAAGGTTCGACTTGATCCCGGATCGCCCCGACGCCGTCAGCAGATCCGTCACCAGGTCCTTGGCGAAATCCGAGACGTCGAACCGGCTGACATCCTTCGATTGGTAGAGCCGGCGATGCACGGTGCTGAGTGCCTCGATGCGCTCCAGCATGGTGGTCAGCGAATGCCTGGTCGCCTCGTCCTGTATGGTCCGCCGCTGCATGATGATGAGGGATGAGATCATCTGCAGATTGTTTTTCACCCGATGATCCACCTCGTGCAGCAAGGTGGTCTGCGCCTCAAGGGCTGCTTCCAGTTCGGCGGTGCGTTCCTTCACCGCTTTCTCGAAGCGGTCCTTGTCGGCGGTGATGCGATGTTCCGAGCGTTTGCGGTCCGAGACGTCGAGTTGCGAGGCGAAGAAGAACTGCACTTCGCCCTTGTCGTTGGAGACAGGGCTGATGTAGAGCGCGTTCCAGAAAGTCGAACCGTCCTTGCGGTAGTTCAGGATGTCGACGCTGACATCGGCGTTGTCCTCGACCGCCGCGCGGATCTGCCCGACGGCGGCCTTGTCGGTTTTCGGCCCCTGCAGGAAGCGGCAGTTCTTGCCCATCACCTCATTACGCTCATAGCCGGTCAACCGCAGGAAAGCGTCATTGGCAAAGACGATCGGGTTATCAGGTCGCCGAGGATCGGTGATGATCATCGACATGCGGGTGGCGCGAATAGCCGCCGCGAACGGGTCGCCCTTGCCGTGCTCGACATGAAGGTCATCCGTCATGTGCCAAGCGTCGGCGGGCTCCCTGGTCCGTTTCCAGTCCATGGTGTCACTCCAAGCCGTTTTCGTAGGGGACAACGGCTCAAGGGCGAAATTGGTTCAATCTTGAGCGTCTTGTCGCAGTCAGGCGAGATCGGGAACCGACTCGGGAGTTCCACAAGCAATTGAAGATAAAGACTTTCCTGGCGGCTAACTGCTGGATGCAGGCTTGTGGAAGGCGACACCGGCAACCACCAGTGCGATGCCGAGGCAATCGATGAGGCTCGGAATCTGACGCAGCACGATGACGCCGATCAGCGTTGCCGTGACCGGCAGCAGCGACAGCATCAGCGCGAAACTCGCGCGCGGCAACCGCGACATGGCAAGCTGGTCGCAGATGTAGGGAATGACCGAAGAGCAGATGCCGACGCCGATGGCGGCGACCAGCAGCGGCGCCGAGAAAAAGGCGGGCAGGGCATTCGCGAAGCCGATCGGCAGCACGACGATGAAGGCGACCGCCATGGCGGCACCGAGGCCCGCAATGCCGTCGCCTGCGCCGGAACGCGCGACGCGGTGGCCGAGCACGATGTAGCCGACAAACAGCGCGCCGTTGAGGAAAGCCCAGAATAGCCCGACGGGATCATCGGACCATCTGACGTCGATGAGCAGCAAGGTGCCGGTGACGGCGACGGCGAGGGCAGCCAGGTTGCGGGCGCTCCTGAGGCCAACGAGCGCGACGCCGATGGTGCCGACGAATTCGATCGCCGCCACCAGCGAGATCGGCAAGCGGTCCAGCGCCAGGTAGAACGAGCAATTCATCACCGCCAGGCAGGCACCGAAAGCCAGCAGCAACAGGCGCGTTGCGGGATCGGCGCGAGCGAAGCTTCGCCACGGGCGCGTCAGCGGCGCGAAGATCAGCGCCGCGGTGGCGATACGCAGCCATGCCATGCCGAGCACGCCGACATGCGGGAACAGCAGCACCGCGAAGGCCGGGCCGAGATAGTGGAAGATTGCGCTGACACCGAACCAGACATGTGGCGGCAACCTTGCCGCCAGAGTGTCGAGCACCGGCCCGTTGAGGGCAGGGCCGGCAGCCGGCGCTTGCGTCTGATCGTTCATCAGATCAGTATCGCAGGCGGTTTTTCTACTTTATATGGCGAATAACCGACAATTCCGGCAATTTTATTCCTGAAAGAAAGGATTTTTCGTTGAAACGCCTTGGAACTGAAAATGCCGATCTCGACGCGGCGGATATGAAAATCCTGCGCCTGCTGGAAAAGGATGCGCGCATCAGCACGGCGGAGCTTGCACGCTCGGTCGGCCTGTCGGCGCCGAGTGTCGCAGAGCGCATCAAGCGGCTGCAGGAGAATGGCGTCATCGAAGCCTATTGCGTCCGGATCAATCCGGCCGCGCTTGGCCTGACGTTGTCAGCGTGGCTGCGCATCCGGCCGGTGCCGGGACAATTGTCGGTCGTCGCCGATATCATTCGCGAGCTGCCGGAGATCGCGCAATGCGACCGGGTGACCGGCGAGGACTGCTTCATCGCGCTCGCCCATGTCGGCTCGGTGGCCGAGCTCGAACGGGTAATCGACCGCATCATCCCCTATGCGATGACGAATACGGCCATCATCCAGTCATCGCCGGTAGCGGCGCGCTCGCCGCTGGCGGCGGCGAAGCGATCGCCGTGAAATGGTACGACAAAATTGGTTGGCCGGTTTTTCTCAGGCCGACGCGCCGACGCTAGGCGTGGCCGCGCTTCAGGCGGGCGCGCTTCAAAATGCTGCGCCAGCGGATCATGTCGAACGGGATCGGCTCGTTGTTGTTGGCTATATGGAAGATCTCGTTGTCGACATTCTTGAGCGAACGCCAGAAATCATAGTCCGATATGCGCGGATCAGCGGCCAGCCTGTCCACCTCGACCTTGATGTCGGTTTTCATGCACGTCCCTCGAACCGGCTTCGCCCCGCCGCTCGTAAACAACTCTATGCGGATGGTTTTCGACCGCTCCGCTGAGTCGTTCAACGGCTCAATTGGCTTGTTCCCGTTAAAACCTCGGTAAGGTTAACGCCGGTCCAAACCCGCTTCAAGCACCGCTGCCGGTGGATATCGGGGGCTCCGCGATTTTGAGTTCAGGGTGTGGCTTTGAAGTCAGACCCAATGCCCCGCCGTGCCGAATCTGGATGGATGTCGGCTTCGCCCTACTTGTGTTTGATGCCGATCGCGCGGCCGGCGCGCTCCGGCATGGGCAGCACCGAATGGGCGGCGCGCATGGCTTCGATCTTGGCCAGAACATCGGCGGGGAAGGGCGCGACCTTCGGCCCCGCCATGTCTACATGCAGCGACAGCGTCTCGGACGTGGCGGCGAGCCAGCCATCGACATGGCGGATTTCCTGGTAGGACCTGATCCGCTTCGCGTCATGGTCGATTAGCTGGAAGGAGACCGTGACCTTGTGGTCGAGATGCAGCTCCTGGACGTAGCAGACATGGACTTCGGCGGTGTAGATGGTGAGGCGCCGTTGCTTCACATAGTCCAGTCCCACGCCCATCGCCTCAAAGGCCTCATCCGAGCAGCGGTCGAACAGGACGTTATAATAGGCCATGTTGAGATGGCCGTTGTAATCGATCCAGTCCTTCTGGATGTCCATGGGCCTGGAGACGAAGGGGGCGGGGATGGACATTGAAACTTCCTTGTTCTGGTGCTGGACAGAGCGTGGCTGCGGAGACTTTTTTGTTCTGACGCCATCCCCAGGGAAAGCGCCATGCGGTTTTCCCGGGAAAAGCGCTTCACACTTTTCCTGGAATTGCTTTAGGCATCCATAGCTGCAAAACAAGCGTGGGCGCTGGTCCATTCGCGGAGGAATTCATGGCTCTGAGCGACCTCAATCCGGTCGAACGCAACGAGGAAGGGATCGCTGCGGTCCTCGGCATCCTCAAGCAACAGTTGGGCGAGCGCTTCCAGACGGGCCAGGCCATCCGCTCGCAACACGCGCACACCACCACCTATATCCCGACGCAGGCGCCCGATGGTGTCGCTTTCCCGGAGACGACGGCCGAGGTGCAGGAGATCGTGCGTGTCTGCGCGGCGCACCGTGTGCCGGTCATCGCCTTCGGTGTCGGCTCCTCGCTGGAAGGCCACACCAACGCGCCGGGCGGCGGCATCTCGGTCGACACGTCGCGTATGAACCGTATTCTTTCGGTCAACCCGCAGGATCTCGACTGCACGGTCGAGCCCGGCGTGACACGCGAGGATCTGAACCGGCATCTGCGCGACACCGGCCTGTTCTTTCCGATCGATCCGGGCGCCAATGCCTCGCTGGGCGGCATGGCGGCGACGCGGGCTTCTGGCACCAATGCGGTGCGCTACGGCACGATGCGCGAGAACGTGCTGTCGCTGACGGCCGTCATGGCCGATGGCGAGACGGTGACGACCGGCAAGCGAGCCAAAAAGAGCTCGGCCGGCTACGATTTGACCAGGCTTCTGGTCGGTTCGGAAGGCACACTCGGCATCATCACGTCACTGACGCTGAAGCTGCAAGGCATTCCGCAGGCGATCTCGGGAGGCGTCTGCCCGTTCCCGACTGTCGAGGCGGCCTGCAACGCCGTCATCGCGACGATCCAGATGGGTATTCCGGTGGCGCGCATCGAACTGGTCAACGGGTTGCAGATGCGGGCGATGAAGAATTATTCCAAGCTCGACTATCCCGAGAGCCCATGCCTGTTCGTGGAGTTCCACGGCAGCGACGCCAGCGTTGCCGAACAAGCCGAGACTTTCGGCATGATCGCCGAGGAAAATGGCGGCGGCCCGTTCCTGTGGACCAGCGTCGCAGAAGAGCGCACCAAGCTGTGGAAGGCCAGGCACGATGCCTACTGGGCGTCGCTGACGCTGCGGCCGGGCGCCAAGGGCCTGTCGACCGATGTCTGCGTGCCGATCTCGCGCTTTGCCGAATGCGTCACCGAAACCGAGGCCGACATCGCCGAAATGGGCCTGATCGCGCCGATCGTCGGGCATGCCGGCGACGGCAATTTCCACGTGCTGGTGCTGATGGATGTGAACGACCCGAACGAGATAGCGCTGTCGGAAAAGTTCGTCGCTCGGCTCAATTTGCGGGCGATCGCCATGGATGGCACCTGCACCGGCGAGCACGGCATTGGCCAGGGCAAGATCGGCTTCCTGCGCCGCGAACTCGGCCACGGCGTCGACATCATGCGAACCATCAAGCAGGCGCTCGACCCGCAAAACATCATGAATCCGGGCAAGATCCTGCCTGATGTGGGGTAGGGACCATCCCGCCGCAGCCAGGAGCCGGCGCGAGGCCGGTATTCTCATGTCCAGCGGTGGCCCAGATCATATCGACGAACGACGTGCCGGCTCGGCCCGGTGGAGATAGCCGGTGAATGTGTCGGGAGACGTGGGCTTCGACAATTGGGTGACGATGCGGCCGACTTCGCCGCGATGATAGCCGCCATGGGTGATGACGTGCGCCAGCATCTCCTCGCGCGACATTTGCCCCAAGGCGCCGTCCGTGAAGGTAAACCGGATCGTCTCCGCCAGCGCTACCGGTTCAACCTCTTCGACATAGCGGAGATACCACCGGTCCGTTTTGACGATTGCCTTGGACAGTTCGGCAAGGGTCGGCGTGTTGTTCGTGCCGGTGTCCCGGTAGGCGTGCTTCTTCTTCTCGACGTTCGAGGCAAATATCCGATCGACGACATGCGCGTGATTGATGGTTTCAAGGATCTCGCCGAGCTGCTGGTCGGGTAGCTCACTCTCGATCTCGGCCAGCAAAGCGAGCAATTCGTCGTCGGCCCAGCATTTGTAACGGAACAGGGATAGAAGCAGTGTCTTGCTGCTCATGATGGTCTCTCATTGGCTTGCGTTGCGGGCTTGGATAAATGTGAGCTGACAATCGCATTTTGGTGAAGACGCCCTGACATGGCTACTCGCGTTCCGGCAGAGCAGGCAAACGTGCGCAAAGCGCCACGGCAGCAGCGTTCGCGCGCGACCGTGGACACGATTGTGGAGGCTGCGGCTCGCGTTCTGGCGTGGCGCGGCTGGGCGGATTTCACCACCAACGAAACCGCCTCCGTGGGCGGTGTCAGCGTCGGTTCGATCTATCAATATTTTCCCAACAAGCTGGCGCTGGCGGAAGAGATCCGCAAACGCCATCTCGACGCAGTGCTCGCCGCGATTTCCGGTTCGGAGGAGCGCGATGGAGCGATGACGCTCGAGCAGTGTGCAGCAAAACTGATCGACGGTGTCGTCGCCGCCCATAATGTCGATCAGGACCTGCATCGTGTCCTGCTCGACGAGGTGCCGCTTGCCGCGCGCTCGACGCAGGATGAGTTCGAGGCGGAGTATCTGCGCCGCTACCAGCGCGTAATCGCATTGGCCCCGGGCAAGTCCGACCCCGAGCGGGACGAGATTGCCGGGCGTGTGCTGTCGGGCGCCGTCGAAGGGGTCGTGCATACTGCGGCGCGACATGGCGAACTCGATTCACCAGCGCTGCGGGCCGAACTCATCGAACTGGTCTGCGCGTATCTGCGCGGCCGATCCGCTAGCTGATCGGAGTGGCATCGGCTGCCCGACAAAAGGCTCGTCTTGACCGCGCCACCATTCGGACCGAACCTCCAGAGGCGGCGGGCCTGAAAGAGCAGGCACGCCAGCTGAGGAGGACTGTGATGGCCATTTCACGCAAGGAAGAAGCGCGCGCGCTGAGCGCCGATGAAAAGGAACTGGTGGAAAAGTCGCACCATCCGGCGGTGCAGGAGCTTTCCGACGCCGACCTTTCCGGTCTGGTCAAGCTGCTGCGGGAGCGGCGCGACAAGGCGCAGACCGAAGCGCACCGCCGCCGGCGTGAGATCCGCGGCAAGGGTGCGCCGAAAGGCGCTACGCCTTCAAAGGCCGATGGTGGCTCGCAGGTGAAGCTGGCGGTGCTGGCCATGGCCATGCGGCGGCTGAATGGCGAGGCCGAACGGCGGCGCCAACTGGCGGCCCGCGTTTCCCTGGTCGGGAACGCACGCAAGGCCTTGGCCCTGAAGCAAGGTGCGCCATCGGACGGTCCGTCTCACAATTCACGGACGGCTCACAAGGGCATGCGCTCCGTGGCCAATAAGCGGGCGCCGAATCTGGTCCGGCCGGCGGAACTCGGCCGGCAGCGCAAGGCAGGCAAGGTGGCACAAGCCAAGCGCGACGCACGCTGAGGTTTTGCGGACAATAGCTGTCGGCCCGCCGCTTTACCGTGCGGCGGGAAGCTGCTCCTGCGCGTTCTGGACGAGAGTTTGCAGCAGGGGACGGGTCGGCGCGAAGAATGTCGTGCCGGTCTGCGGTGTCGAGACGTCGAGCAGCCGGTCGTAAGCCCCCGGCGGGTCGCCGACATACATGCGCTGCAGCATTTTCTCGGTGACCCAGAGGTACCTGCTGTAGCCGATGAAGTAGGTGCCGAACTCGTTCTGCCCGGGCCTGCCGAACGGCATGTTGTCGCGCAATATGTCGTACTCGTTGCCGTCGGCATCCTCGATCGTGGCCAGCGACTTGTGCGATTTGCGCGGCGCGTCGTCATCATCGATCTCGATGTTGTCGATCTTGGTTCGGCCGATGATCGCCTCCTGCTCGGGCGTCGGAATGCGCGCCCAGGCCTGCATATCGTGCAGATATTTCTGGACGACGACATAGCTGCCGCCGGCAAAGTCACCATCTTCGTCGCCCACGAGCGCCGAGGCGGGCAGGTCGAGGCCGGTCGGGTTGGCGGTGCCGTCGACGAAGCCGAGCAGGTCACGGGCATCGAAGTAGCGAAAGCCCGTCACCTCGTCGACAACGGTCACATCGGCACCAAGCCTGTCGAGCAGGATACGCTCGAACTCGAAGCACATGTCTGGCCGTTCGGACCGGATGTGGAAGAGGAGGTCGCCCGGTGTCGAGGGCGCCGAATGGACCGCTCCCTTGATCGGCGCGAACGGCTTCAGTTCCAGCGGCCGCCGGCCGGGGCTGAGCCGGTCCCAGAGATCGCGGCCGATGCCGGCAATGCACGACAGGTGGCCACCCAGGTCGCGGAACCCGACAGTCTTGACCAGATCGTCAAGCTCGCCCAGCACGGAACAAACCTTGGCCAGGGCCGGCTGCTCCGCGGCGACCGTGACGACGAGGAAAATCGCCGATTGAGAAAGCGGGGCATCGACGCTCTGCGCATCGATCGGCACACGGTCCCAGTTCTTGCTCGACATCCGAAATCTCCGCTTGTCCCGGATTTGTTTCAGATCGTCCGGGATGACGCAATACTGGATGAATTGCCTCTTTATCGACACGCGGATGCGGGTAGAGTGCGGCAGAATTTCAATCAACCTGTTCGGAGCTGATGCTCGCACGCCTGTTCGTGATCTTCGGTGGCTTGTTCGTGCTGGTGCTGTGCGCGGCGCTGGTGGGACCGTATTTTGTCGACTGGACCGGTTACCGCGCCCAGTTCGAGCGTGAGGCAAGCGCGATCCTCGGCCGCAAGGTGACCGTGCAGGGCGACGCCACGGCCAGGCTTTTACCATTCCCCTCGGTGACCTTCTCCAACGTCGCCGTCGCTGGTGGCCCCAACGGTCAGCCGGCCATGACCGTCGAGACGTTTTCGATGGATGCGGAACTGGCGCCCTTCCTGCGCGGCGAGGTGCTGATCTTCGACATGCGGCTGGTGCACCCGAAGGCGACCATCGATATTGCCAATGACGGCACGGTCGACTGGGCGATACGGCCGTCCTCGCCCTTCGATCTCAACCAGATCTCGATCGAGAAGCTTACGGTGACGGAGGGGCAGATCGAACTGCGCCATGCCGCGGGCGGACGCAGCCATGTCTTTTCCGAAATCAACTCGACCATCTCGGCCAAGTCGCTGGCCGGCCCATGGCGCATGGACGGCACGTTGCGGCTGGACGGGTTGCGCACCACGGTCGCGGCGTCGACCGGCAAGGCCGAAGGCAATGGCCAGATGCGGCTGCGGCTGAAGGCGGATCCCGATGCCTATCCGCTGGTCATCGAGACCGACGGCAATGCCGGCATCGTCAACGGCGCCGCCGTCTATTCCGGCCAGTTCAAGATTTCCGGTGCCGACAAGAACAGCGCCCAACTGCGCGGCAACGATGGCGAGACGGTGAAGGTCAGCGCCGGCAAGCCCGATCCGGGCTTCCGGCTGAACGGCAAGTTCTCGCTCGACCACCAGAAGCTCGCCGTCGACGAGTTCCGCTTCGAGACCGGACCGCTGGACAATCCCTATACAGCCGACGGCAAGGCCTCGGTCGATCTCGGCCAGAAGCCGAGCTTCGCCATCGAGGCCAATGGCGCGCAGGTGCAGTTCGACGAGGCGGTCGGCGCCCAAGCCGGCACCGGCCTGACGCTCGACCAGCGCATTGCCGGGCTGGAGCAGGCGCTGCTCGGGCTGCCGAAGCCGACCATACCCGGCAACGTGGAAGTGAAGCTGCCGGCGGTGGTGGCCGGCGATACCACGGTACGCGATGTCCATCTTTCCGCCGAGCCGGTCGAAGGAGGCTGGTCGGTGAAGTCGCTCGCCGCGACCTTGCCCGGTCGCACCACGCTGGAAGCCAATGGCATGCTGAGGGTCGAGGACCATTTCGGCTTCACCGGCTCGCTGCTGCTGGCCGTCGCCCAGCCGTCCGGTTTTGCCGCCTGGCTGTCGAAGGATGTCGACGAGGCGATCCGCCGTCTGCCCGCCGCCGGCTTCAAGGCCAAGGTCGATCTCTCCGAGAAGCGCCAGGCCTTCAGCGACCTCGAACTGATCCTGGGCAAGGCGAAGTTTTCCGGACGCATCGATTCCAGCCAGCCCGACGAAGCCAGGCCGTCGGTGCTGATGCGGCTTGAAGGCGGCGAGCTTGACGTCGATGGGCTGGCGGCCTTCGCCTCGATCTTCGTCAGCGACAAGGGGGCCAACCGCTTTGCCGACCGCGATCTCGATTTCCAGATCAAGGCCGGGCCGGTCAGCGCCGGCGGGTTGACCGCCGACACGGTCGACACCGCGCTCAGGCTGCGCGATGGGCTGCTCGAAGTCGACCGGCTGTCGGTCGGCGGGCTGGCGGGCGCCTCGATCAGCGCCACGGGCCGGATCAAGGATTTCCCGGCGAGCCCCACCGGCAAGCTCGACGCTTCCGTCGTCGCTGTCGACCTCAAGCCGCTGATCGACGTTGCCGCGCAGCATTATCCCGACAATGCGGTGCTGAAGGGGCTGGCAAGCCGTGCCGCCGCCTATCCGGACCTGTTCCAGGATGCGCGTGTCGACCTTGTGGCGAGTGCCGCCGACAATGGCGATGGCACGACGGGATTGGCTGTAAGCGGACAGGGTAACGCCGGAGGCTCGGCTTTTTCGGCTTCGCTGTCGGGGAAGGGGACGCTGGACAGACTGCTTGACGCGCCGGTGACGCTGACCTTCAACGCCAAGAACCCGGACGCCACCGCACTGCTGGCGCTTTACGGCCTGCCGGCGCTGCCGCTTGGCATGCTGGGCGAGGCACACACGGACATCCAGGCCAAAGGCACGCTTGGCGGCGGCCTGGCGACGACTTTCAGCCTTGTCGGCAATGACTTCAAGGCCGGCTTCGAAGGGACGATCGCCGATACGCCGCAAGGGCCCACCGCCAAAGGCAAAATCGACCTCGATGCCGCCGACATCGAACCCTGGCTGATGACGACAGGCATTGGCCTGCCGGGCATGGGAGCGGGCATGTCGACGTCGCTCTCGGCGCAAGGCGACTACGGCAACGGGCTGCTGGTGCTGGACAGTGTCAGCGGCGCCATCAACGAGGCGGCGGTCTCAGGCGACATCAATATCGACACCAAGGACGGCATTCCGCATCTGGCCGGCGCGCTGGCGCTCGATGAGCTCGATCTCGATCCGATGGCCGTGGCGCTGTTCGGCGATTCCGCTTTCCTTGTTGACAAGAAAAACGGGGCCGACAAGAGCGCGAGCGACAAAGCGGGCGTTTGGCCGTCCTCGCCCTTCAGCCAGAAATCCAGCCTGCCGTTCACCGCCGACCTCGATCTGACGACATCAGCCCTTGCCGCCGGACCGTTCGCCACCGCCTATGACGCCGCCTTTTCGCTCAAGCTCGACAAGGAAGGCATCCGGGTTTCGGACCTCAAGGCGAAACTTCTTGGCGGTGCGTTGACCGGCCTGTTCGAGCTGAAGAATAATGAAGGCACCGGGCTCTTCACCGGCCAGATGAAACTGGCGGGTGCCGACCTGGCGAACGTGTTGCCGGATACAGGCATTGGCGGCATCGGCGATTTCTCGACGACGCTATCGACCAGCGGCAAGTCGGTCGATGCGATGATCGCGGCCCTGTCCGGCTCCGGTACGGCGACGCTGAGGAGCTTGCAGGTCGCCGGCGTCAATCCCGATGCGTTCAGCGCCTTCCTGGCCAAGGCGGACGCGATCGGGCGCGACATCGACGTGGCCAAGACCGCCGACTTCGCGCCCGGGATCGCGGCTGATGGCAGTTTCGCCGCCAAGGATGCCGACATCGCCTTCACCATTGCCGGCGGCACGCTGCGGGCGCCGCCGATCAGCCTTGAAAACCCGGCGGCGACCCTGTCCGCCGACATCACGGCGGATCTCAACACCAGCACGGTCTCCGCCAAGGGCGCGATCACCTATCGGCCCGGCGACGAGGCGCTGGTCGGTTCGGAGCCGGTCGTCAATTTCACCGCCGAAGGGCCTTTCGGCGCCGTCACGCGGCAGTTCGACAGCGAGCCGCTGGCGCAGTTCCTGACCCAGCGCGCGCTGGAAAGAGAGCAGCAGCGCGTCGAGGCCATGCAGGCGGCGCTGCTCGAAAAGCAGAGGCTGCGGCGCGAGGTGCGCTATTACGCGGCACTACAGGACGCGCGCGACAAGGCGGCGGAAGAATTGCGCCAGCAGGAGGAAGCGGCGCGGCTGAAAGCCGAGGCGGACGCCAAGGCGAAAGCGGAGGCTGACGCCCAGGCCCAGGCTGAAGCGGAGGCGAAGGCGAAGGCCGACGAAGAGGCGAAAGCCCAGGCCGATGCCGACGCCAAGGCAAAGGCCGATGCCGATGCGAAGGCCGCAGCCGAGCAGCAGGCCGCCGACGAAGCCGCCAAGGCGCAAGCCGAGCAGGAGCGGCAGAAGGCGGAAGAAGCGCTACGCATCGCTTCGCAGGAAAAGGCCAGGCTCGAGGCCGAACGCAAGGCCGCGGAACAGGCACCCAAGGTCGACCGTGCGCCGCTGCCGGAGGCCAACGACAATCCGCCGCCGGCCAAGCCGAAGTCCAATCCGTTCACGATCGACAATCTGCTGAAGTCGTTGCAGTAGGGCCGCGCAAGACGCCCGCGCGTCACTCGCGACCCTGGTCGAGCAGGCGCCGCAGCATGGGCTCGATGCGAGAAAGCTCGTCGAGATGCGCCGCCGACAGTTCGGCCAGGCAATCGTCGGCGCGCTCGGTCAGCCGCAGCAGCACACGGCGGTGGTCATCCTTGTCCTGATCCCGTGCGACCAGGCCCGCCTCGCTGAGGCGGTTGACCAGTTCGACCGCGCTGTGGTGGCGGATGCGCAGGCGCTCCGCCAGGTCGCCGACCGTCACCGGTCCGCCGCCCGGAAATCCCTTGATCGCCAGCAGGGCCTGGTGCTGGCGCGGCGTCAGGCCGGCGTCTTCCGCCTGCAACTGGCTGAATTCGAGGAAGCGGCGGATCAGGTAGCGGAATTCGGACAGCCGCTGGTAGTCGGCCTGTTTGATGGCGGGGCGAGGTTTCTTCGGCTGCGTCATTCCTGACATTTGTTCCATTCCGGCAAAAGGCTCAAACGGTTTTGATGCAAACCGGCTTGAATTTATATCGTGTTACGATACATAGCGAGCCGACAAAGCCGGCTGGCGTCTTCGCCAGTGCCGCATATCCGAGATCCGGCCGCCGCCAGAAAGCCAGCCATGAAGCCCCATCATTCCGAAAACGGTCACTTGCGCGATTTCACCACCGACGCGCGGGTCTTGACCATTGCCACCATAGCCGTGGTGGTCGCCACGGCGGGGCTGTTCGCCGGTATCGTGCTTTTGAAACTGATCCGGCTCGCCACCAACATCGCCTACTTCGGCCAGTTCACGCTCGACGACCTGAAATTGCAGGACACGCCGCTCGGTTACGCCGCGGTGGTGGTGCCGATGATAGGTGCACTGATCATCGGCCTGATGGCGCGCTATGGCAGCGAGAAGATCCGCGGCCACGGCATACCCGAGGCCATCGAGGCGATCCTGCTCGGGCGCTCGAAGCTCGATGCCAAGGTTGCGATCCTGAAGCCGCTGTCGTCGGCGATTTCGATCGGCTCCGGCGGACCGTTCGGCGCCGAGGGCCCGATCATCATGACTGGCGGCGCGATCGGCTCGCTGATCGCGCAGATGCTGCCGGTCACCGACAATGAGCGCAAGACGCTGCTGGTGGCGGGGGCGGCGGCGGGCATGACCACGGTGTTCGGCACGCCGATCGCCGCGATCATGCTGGCGGTGGAACTGCTTCTGTTCGAATGGACGCCGCGCAGCTTCATTCCGGTGGCGGTGGCGGCCATCGTGGCCGAGGTCGAGCGCACCGTGCTGCATTTGCCCGGGCCGATCTTTCCGTTCCAGGGCGGCATGGCGGTGTCGTTCACCGGGCTCGGCGGCTGGGTTGTGGTCGGCATCTGCGCCGGCCTGTTGTCGGGGCTGCTCACCCAGATGGTCTATGCCTGCGAGGACGCCTTCCAGAAACTGCCGATCCACTGGATGTGGTGGCCGATGATCGGCGGCCTGGTGGTCGGTATCGGCGGCTTGATCGAACCACGGGCACTCGGCGTCGGCTACGACAACATCGCCGACATGCTGGATGGCCGCACGATCGCCGCCGCGGCGCTTCTCCTGCTTGTGGTCAAGGCGATCATCTGGTCGGTGGCGCTCGGCTCGGGAACATCCGGCGGCGTGCTGGCGCCACTGCTGATCATGGGTGGCGCGATGGGCGCGGTGCTTGCCGGGATACTGCCCGCGGCGGATCCGGGCTTCTGGGCGCTGCTGGCCATGGCCGCCACGATGGGCGGTACGATGCGCGCGCCGCTGACGGCCACGTTCTTCGCCGTCGAGTTGACCGGCAACACGCATGTGCTGGTGCCTCTGATCGCGGCCTGTGCGGCGGCGCATGCCGTGACGGTGCTCCTGATGAAGCGTTCGATCCTGACCGAGAAGATCGCCAGGCGAGGGCACCACCTCGTGCGCGAGTATCGTGTCGATCCGTTCGCGCTGACCAGGGTGCGCGAGGTGATGACGTCGCAGGTCGAGAGCGTGCCGGCGACGATGACGCTGCATGGCGCGGCGGCGTTCCTGACCGCGCCGGAGACACGCCATCCGAGTTTTCCCGTGATCGATGAGACCGGGCAGGTTCTCGGCCTTATCGATCCGCCGGCGATCCTGCGCTGGCGCCGTGCCGGCACGCACAGGACGACGACGCTCGGCGAGCTGCTCGCCGGAAGCAAGGTGACCCTCGCTTTTCCCGACGAATATCTGGAAGGTCTGTCCGACAAGCT
This sequence comes from Mesorhizobium sp. GW821-FHT04C10, assembly GCF_059420305.1. NCBI lineage: Bacteria > Pseudomonadati > Pseudomonadota > Alphaproteobacteria > Hyphomicrobiales > Phyllobacteriaceae > Mesorhizobium > Mesorhizobium sp. GW821-FHT04C10. Next base: position 3,736,986 of record NZ_JBWKTL010000001.1, read on the forward strand.
GTTGATGGCCAATGTGTCGCATCTGCCGGTCGTCTCGCGCGAGGACGCAAAGCTGGTTGGCTATGTCGGCTGGAAGGATCTGATGCGCGTGCGGTCGAGGAAACAGGCCGAGGAGCGTGATCGTTCGACCTTGCTTGGCTTCGGCACCAGGCGCGGGAAAAAGGCAGGCGCTGTCGAGAGCACCTAGGCTAGGCGTTGGCTCCGCGCTTCGCCCACTCCAGGACATGCAGCCTCAACGCCGAGGACAGGTTGGTGTCGCGGGGCCGGGTCTCGTCGACTTCGGCCACGAGTGCGGCGAGCGTCAGCTTTCTCTGTGCCGCGATGGCGACGAGATCGTCGTAGAACGGTTTTTCGAGGGAATAGCTGGTGCGATGGCCGCGAATGGTCACCGAGCGCTTTTCGACGCCGCTCACGGCCGAACGCTCATTGCTCGTCCTTGCCGGACGGCTCGAGGCGATGGCCTTCGACAAATTTTTCGGCCTTGTCGGCGACCAGCCGATCGCGTTGCTTGTCAGCCTTGGAACGACCGTGCAGGGCCCGGTTCTGTTCGGCGACGCGCAGCTTCTCGTCCCGCGCCCTCTGCTTGCGAGCCTGGCGGAGATTGACGATGTCGGCCATGGCGGGAGCCCGGGAGCCTATTTCTTGCGGAAGGCGTCGAGCGAAACCACTTCGGCGCCCTTGGTGCCGGCTTCAGCCGCGGCGGGCTTCTTCTCCGCTTCGGCGGCGGCTTTCTTCTCGGCCTTCGGCTTCTTCTCGGAGACGATGGTCAGCGGCTCGGGCGCGGGCGCGGCCGGTTCCTCATCGGGTTGGGCGTCGGTCTTGACGTCGAACTCGAGTTCGAAATTGACCGAGGGATCATAGAAGCCGCGCACGGCCGAGAACGGGATTTCCAGTTTCTCCGGCACGTCGGAGAAGGACAGGCCAACTTCGAAGCCGGTGTCGGTCACCTTCAGGTCCCAATACTGGAATTGGATGACGATGGTCATCTGCTCGGGATAGCGCTCGCGCAACCGCGACGACACGCGCACGCCGGGCGCGCCGGTCAGGAAGGTGATGAAGAAGTGGTGGTTGCCGGGAAGGCCGGTGCGTGCGACCTCGGCCAGGACCTTGCGCATGACGCCGCGCAACGCCTCCTGGGCCAGAATGTCGTAGCGGATGTGGTCGTCGGCCATGTGGTGGTCGGGTTCCGTTGAATCGTCCGCATAGCTGTAATCAAGCTTGAGCGCGGCGTAAACCGCATATAGATCACCGCCGCGTCGAAGCGAGGACTATTGCCAACGATTTGATCGGCAAGCCGGCTTCATGGCAACCGCAAATGTTATGCGTTAGCCAGCGTAGGGTGCTTTTTCGCGCTGGCCGCCGTGGGGCGCTTGCCGAAAGCGCGCAGGAAGGTGCGAACGCCGTTTGTCGCCGATTGCACCACCTCATCCTCGCGCGGCGTGCCGCCGAGCATGAAGGTAGTCTGCAGTTCGGCATTGACCAGGCCGAGGAACTGGCGCGCCGCGACGTCGGGATCATCGATTACGAGATGGCCGCCATAGGCGAGGCGGGCGAAGCGGGCGGCGATTGCCGGCCATGTCCTTCCCGGGCCTTGCTCGCGCCACTCGGCAAACAGTTCGGGATAGCGCTCACCTTCGGTCTGGATCAGCTTGCGCAGGAATTTTCCGTCGCGGTTGCAGATGCAGTTCTGGTTCAGGCGCACGGCAAAGCCGATCAGGTCGGCTTCGAGATCCCCTGGCTGGTCGGGAAAGGTGGCTATGGTGGCGAAGATGCCGACATTGCAGCGCTCGGTGAGGTCGCGCACCACGGCCATGAAGAGCTTTTCCTTGTCGCCATGGTGGTTGTAGACGGTCTGGCGCGAGACGCCCGCCTCGGCGGCGATCAGGTCGATATTGGCGCCGGCGAAGCCTTCGCGGCAGAACACGGTCGCCGCGGTGTCGACGATCGACAGGCGCTTGGCCTCGTGGCCGCGTGGCGGGAAAGTGTCAGGAGAAACGCTCGCTCTCATGAAAATCTATATAGAGGTGATTGACGATTTAGACAAGACTGTCTAAATTTGTGGACAAGATACAAAGAGGTTTCGCTCCGAAGAAGTGTCGGAACCTCATGGGATGGACCGTCCTAGGGTTAGACGTCGCTTGGCGGCGGCAGCCAGATTCGAAAGAAGCCAATATCATGAGTCCCAAATTCCTCCGCATCGCGGTCGTGCTCGGCCTGTTGTCCGCCATCGGCCCGTTCGCGATCGACATGTATCTCCCCGCTCTGCCGTCGATCGGGGCGGATCTGCATGCCGGCACGGCCGCCGTACAGATGAGCCTGCTGATCTTCTTTCTGTCGATGGGTTTCGGCCAGATCGTCGTCGGTCCGATCTCCGATATGGTCGGCCGCAAGCTGCCGCTCTATGGCGGCCTTGCGCTGTTCATGGTCGGCGGCATCGGCTCGGCAATGGCGCCGACTATCGAATGGCTGATCGCCTTCCGGTTCCTGCAAGGCCTTGGCGCCAGCGCCGGCATGGCCGTGCCGCGCGCGATCGTGCGCGACCTGCACACAGGCAATGAGGCGGCCAAGCTGATGTCCTTGCTCATGCTGGTGTTTTCGGTGTCGCCCATCCTGGCGCCGCTGACCGGCAGCCAGATCATCGAGAATTTCGGCTGGCGCGCCGTGTTCTGGACGGTGACCGGCGCGGCGGCCCTTGCCACCATCCTGCTCGCGACCTCGCTCAAGGAGACGCGGCCGGCGGAAGAACGCGTCGGTTCTTCCTTCGGAACCGCACTTGCCGGCTACCGCTTCCTGATGGGGGACCGCAATTTCCTTGGCCTGGTGGCGATCGCCGGCTTCGGCATTGCGAGCTTCTTCGTCTATCTGTCGAGCTCGTCCTTCATCCTGATCGACCATTACGGGCTGTCGCCTTCGGTCTACAGCGTGTTCTTCTCGATCAATGCGGTCGCCTTCATCGGCATGTCGCAATTGACGGGAGTGCTGGCCGAGCGTTTTGGGCTGCGGCGCGTGGTGCGTGTCGCTGTGACCGGCTATGCCTCGACGATGGTGGTGCTGTTCGCGGTGATGGCGACGGGTATCGACCGGCTCGATGTGATGGCGGCACTGCTCTTCGTCGGTTACGGCTTCCTCGGCCTGGTCATCCCGACCACTTCGGTGCTGGCCATGGAAGAGCATGGCGAGATCGCCGGCACGGCCTCGGCGCTGATGGGCACGCTGCACTTCGCCATCGGCGCACTCGCCATGGGCGTCGCCGGTGTGTTCTTCGACGGCACGCCGCTGCCGATGGTCGCCGGCATCACGCTTTGCGCGGTGATTTCCTTCACGCTGGCCAAGGTCACGCTTGGCCGCTCACGCGAGGCAGTCGAGGCGCCGGCGGAATAGGCACCACTTGCAAGCACATGAAAAGGCCGGGTTTCCCGGCCTTTTTTATTGCGTGGCCCATGGCGGCCGGCACAAGCACGGCCATGTTCCGAGCTGCGTATCTCTCCGCAACGCCTCATGAAATCCGGGCTTCGAACGACCTTGTGATCAAATGGGTACCACGTTTAAGTGAGTATCTTGCATAAACAGGTACCTTCCAATAGAGTGTACTAGACTTGCCGGGAACGGACGATGACCGATCCAAATGACGTCCAGCTGAAAAAGGGAGCGCTCGAACTGTGCGTGCTTGCCTTGCTCGCCCGGCGGGAAAGCTACGCCTATGAGATCGCCAGCACGCTGGCCGAGCGTGTCGGCATGGGGGAAGGGACGATCTATCCGCTGATGCGGCGCATGCAGAGCGATGGGCTTGTCGCGACATGGCTCGTCGAATCGACGAGCGGCCCCTCCCGCAAATACTACCGGCTCACCGCGGCCGGCAGGGCCGCCTACGAAGCGCGCAGCAGAGAGTGGCGAAGCTTTGTCGATGCCGTCGACCTTTTCCTGGGAGAGATGGAATGAACCGCGATGCTTTCTTGGTTTCCCTGCGCAACAGCCTGGCCGGAATGCCCGCGGGCGAAATCGACGAAATCGTCGCCGACTACGGTGCCCATTTCGACGAGGCGCGGGCCTCGGGACGGAGCGAAGAGGATGTCGCCAAGGCACTCGGCGATCCGGCGCGGCTGGGGCGGGAGCTGAGGGCGGAAGCAGGGATCCGCCGCTGGGAGCATGATGGTGGTCCGGCCGGCGTTGCCGCCGCGCTGCTCGCGCTGACCGGGCTCGCCGCCTTCGACATCCTTCTGCTGCTGCCGGTTCTCATCGTCTTCTGCGTCGTTGCGCTCGGTCTCGGCATTGCGGTCCTGGCGCTGGGCGTCACCAGCATCGGACTGCTGTTGAGCGTCGTGCCGTTCTGGCATTTCGCTTCGTGGGCCACGGCGTTCGCACGCCTGCTGGCCGCTGTCGGCCTTGCCGCCGCCAGCATCGGATTGGGCTCGCTGCTGCTGCTTGGCCTCAATGTCGGGGTCAAGCTGCTGGGGGATTATGCGCGCCTGCACTACCGCCTGGTCAAACCACGCCAGCCCTGATCAACCCCGTGGCGCGCTGCCACGCAGAAATAACAGGTGCAACATGAACAAGACGCTTGCCTGGACCGCCGTGCTGTCGCTCGCCGTGGCGGTGATTTGTCTGTCGCTGGCCAATTCGATCGCCGGCAACGAGTGGAAAGGCGGCCGTTGGTGGAATTTTGCCTCCAGTTGCCGCACTTCCGGGGACGGGACCAAGCCAGGATCGGTAACGCTGGCCTGGGAACCGATCTCCAGCGAATTCCAGATTGCGCTGCCGGCAACGGTGACTTATCGGCCCGGCACGCCTTCCCAGGCTGTCGTGAGCGGCGATCCCGAAGCTGTTTCGCATGTGCGCCTGTCCGGCAATGTCCTCGACTTCGACGACGGCTTCGATTGTGATGGCCTGCCGGTCAGCGTCCAGCTTACCGGTCCAGCGGTCCCCAGTTGGCGGTTGAGCGGCAGCGGCAAGCTCGAGCTTTCCGCTCTTGCCCAGGAGGCGCTCGATCTGCGCATCAGCGGCAGCGGCGATGTGCGCGCCAGCGGCAATGTGCAGGATCTCTCCTTGCGCATCTCCGGTTCGGGTTCAGGCGATTTCGGCAAGCTCGCGGCCAAGACCGCCAGCGTCCAGATCAGCGGCAGCGGCAATGCCGATATCGCGCCGCAGGACCAGGCTGACATCCGCGTGTCGGGCAGCGGCAACGTGCAGGTCCACGGCAACCCGAAGATCAATTCGCATGTCAGCGGAAGCGGCAGGGTCGAGACAGTGCCTTGAACGGTCGTAAGGCGCTTGCGCAGGGTTGGACCGCGATCCTGCGCCATGGGCATCCGTGACCGGTCGGAGACAGGGAAATGCGTTTGATAAGACTTCTCCTTGCGGGCCTTGCAAGCCTGGTGGCCACGACGGCTCATGCCGCCGGCCTGAAATTCATTCGGATTCCGGCGGATGCGGCGGGGCCGGCCATCGACGCGGCCATGTGGTCGCCGTGTGCCAGCGGCTTCGACCGCATTGCCTTCCACAAGACGTTCAATGCCGATGTGTTTTGCCTTTTTTCGCCGGTATCTGGACGAGGACCAGGGGGCAAAGACGTCCGGGCCTGGCCACGAAGCAGTTGAAACGGTGGTGCAATAGAGCAATTGCCACCGATGGAAGGCCCGGACTATCCGGCCTTTCACGCCAATCCTGCCTCGGCCAGTATGAAACGCAGCCGTGTCTCGACCGGCCCCAGAGGCAGCGGAACCAATTCATAGCCCATCTCCGTATAGACGCCGGCCAGCGCATGGTAAGTGCGCTCGGCCTCGTCTGGTGTCTGCTTGCGCTCCTCATCCTGCGCGAAAATATCAGGCCAGGGCGGAGCGATGAAGACGCGCGGATTGTAGCGGAAGCGCTTGGCGGCGGTCCTGACGTGCTCTGCCACGGGCAGGCCGCTCAGCCTGAGATAGCCAAGCGTGTCCGGCACGCCGCGATCGAAGAAGACCGGTCCTTTCTGTTCGATTGCGTTCTGGTAGGAGCGCATCTCCCAGGACAGCATCAGTTCGGCGAACAATCCACGATCCGCCCAGGGTAGGGCGGATCCGCCAATGGTGCCCTGGTCGCGGATGATGCCGCGTCCGGCTTCGACTGAAGTCGCAAAGCCTGCCCGGCGCAAGGCTTCGATCAAAGTGGTCTTGCCGGAGCCCGGACCACCGGTCAGCACGAAGAATCGATCGGAATCGTTTTGCATTGTTTGCCCATGGAGGAACAGACACGCGCGACGCGGCAGCTTCGCGGCCCACGGGCCGTGCGAAGTCTGGTCGGCAAAAGCCTGGCGTTGCGCATGACGCAAATTGAAGGGAGGGAGAAGTGGAGGTTTCTGTTGCCAGGTACCTCCGAACCCCGCCTAGAAGTGCGAACCCCTAGGGCTTGATTTGAAGCGTTCGCACTGCATTAAGCAGCGAGACGAGCTTCCGCATAGTTGTCGTTGGCAACTATAAGTTTAGCCCGATGACGGTGGTACAATGCCGGGCAAAAGTACGATCTTTACACCTTCGTCGATCCTATTTCGCCCCCAGCAAAAACCGCTCTGTCGTCAACAGCGGCTTTTGGTGGAGGCGCCGGGTACCGCCCCCGGGTCCGAACGGCTTATTTCATCGCCCATTTATCGCCATAGTCGGTCAAGCCGACAAAACGAATATAGGGGGCGTTTGACTGAAATGAAAGGCCGCAATGGGCCTTTGTCCCTGTGTCAAATTGCGACGGCAAGGGTTGACTTGGGCGCGGTCTCAACCGAAGCTTTGCGGGCGGTGAGGAGTTATCGACCTAGCGCACAGATTGCGAAGCGCGCCACAGCCCTCATCGATCGGATCCGTGGCGCCGACGAGGGGAATTTTAATGGCCGACTATCTTGCAGACGTGAAGAAGTACGACGCGGGCGCCAGCGCTGAAATTGTCGAAAAGATCGTCAAGCATCTGGGCATTGCGCTCAGGAACCGCGACTCCTCGCTGGTGTCCTGCACGGACCCGAAGGAGCTTGAACGCGTCAAGGAGAGCTGGGTCGCCAAGAAGCTCGGCATCAGCGACGGCGCGAAAGCCGACGCCTCGATCGAGAAGACCTGCAAGGCCATGCACGCCGACAATACCAAGAGCCGGGTGACTTTCTACTATCTGGTGGCCAAGGATCTGGGCAAGCTCGGCTCGCTCTGAGACATCTGATACTTCCACTTTGGCGGCCGATTAGCGCGGTCTTCCGCGCTTCCGGCTCGCCAGAGCGAGTTCTGAAGAGGGCTCCGCTGCTCATCCGCGTGGGGAAGACTTCAGACAGGCGTGGCGTCGGCGCGCACATGCGCTATGATTGGTGAAATCTCGAATCGAGCCGGAACCGATGCGCCAATATCTCGACCTCTTGCAGCATGTGCTGGAAAACGGTGCCGATCGCGGCGACCGCACCGGTATTGGCACGCGCTCCGTCTTCGGCTACCAGATGCGTTTCGATCTGGCGCGCGGCTTTCCCGTGACCACGACAAAGAAGCTGCATCTGAAGTCGATCATCCATGAACTGCTGTGGTTCCTGGCCGGCGACACCAACATCAAGTACCTGACCGAGCATGGCGTCACGATCTGGGACGAATGGGCCGACGAGAACGGAGACCTTGGCCCCGTCTATGGCAAGCAATGGCGTTCCTGGCCGGATGGCCATGGTGGCTCGATCGACCAGATCGCGAATCTTCTCAAGGAGATACGCCGCAATCCTCAATCGCGGCGACTGATTGTCTCTGCATGGAATCCCGCCGAGGTGGAAGCCATGGCACTGCCGCCGTGCCACTGCCTGTTCCAGTTCTATGTTTCCGAGGGCCGGCTTTCCTGCCAGCTCTACCAGCGCTCCGCCGATATTTTCCTCGGCGTGCCGTTCAACATCGCGTCCTACGCGCTGCTGACGCTGATGGTGGCGCAGGTGACCGGGCTGAAGCCGGGCGATTTCGTCCATACGCTGGGTGACGCGCATCTCTACTCCAACCATTTCGAACAGGCGCGCGAGCAGTTGCGGCGAACGCCGAGGGCGCTGCCGACCATGTGGATCAACCCCGAGGTGAAGGACCTGTTCGCCTTCCGCTTCGAGGATTTCCGGTTGGAAAATTATGTCGCCGATGCCTCGATCAAGGCGCCCATCGCGGTTTAAGCCGCTCGCAGGACCTAGCCAATTTCGAAGTCACCCGCCTGTGGTGGCGCGATCGGCTTGAACAGCGTGCGATCCGGCTTGAGGTCGAGCAGCGGCGTGCCGTCGACGCAATCCATGCCGCGTACCAGCAGTGCCGATCCCTCGACGCCGACAAGGCTGACGATCGAGGTGCCGATCGGATTGGGCCGGACCGGCGAGCGCAGCGCGAATGTCCCGCGCGAGGTGCCGTCGCTGGCCGGGCTCTGCTTGACGAGGTCGCGCCGCGACAGATGCAGCCAGTAGAGCACTTCCAGCCGCTCGAATTTTTCGACGCCCTCCAGGGCCTGCCGCCAGGGATCGAAGATTTCGATGCGGCAGACAGGGCCGTCGTCACGGCCCTGTCGCGGCGTGACCAGACGCGAAACCCAGGGCGTGCGGATGACGCCGGTGAACACCAGTCCGGCGTCGGTCGCCGGCGGTGCCTCGATCGCGACCTCGCTCGGCCGGATCTCGTTTTCGCGAACCATGTCTGGCCGCAAGTGGTTCAGTCGATGCCGACCATCACGTCCGAGGCCTTGACCACGGCATAGGCCTGCTTGCCCTTTTCGAGCTTGAGGTCGGCGACGGCTTCGTTGGTGATCGAGGCGGTGACGATGGGGCCGCCGCCGATATCGATCCTGACATGCGAGGTGGTGGCTCCCTTGACGATCTCGGTGATCGTCCCCTTGAGGACGTTGCGGGCGCTGACCTTCATCGGGCTCTCCTTTGGTTTATGCATGCCGTTCTCCCAAGACCGAGGTCACTTTTGGGCGACATGCATTAGGTTTCCTGCTCGTCTTACCAGAACAATCGACGCCGCACAGACGTTTTCGCAAGGTGCCGGGCCTTCCCTTGTTATATTCATGCGGATATATCGGATGGCAGGCTGCGAGCCGCACGGATTTCAAACCAGGGAGAGTTTTCGATGACGCGCAAAGGTTTCGGGTTGAGGGCGATCGCCATTGGCGGTTTTGCGGCGACGCTGATGGCGGCGATGCCGGCCGCCCATGCGGAAGACAAGGTCGTGGTGTTCGCGGCGGCCAGCCTCAAGGACGCGCTCGATGCGGTGAACAAGGCCTGTGAGGCTGATGTCGGCGAGGCCGCTACCGTCTCCTATGCCGCGAGTTCGGCACTGGCCAAGCAGATCGAGGGCGGGGCACCGGCCGACGTCTTCATCTCGGCCGATCTCGACTGGATGAAATATCTCTCCGACAAGAAGCTGACCAAGCCGGACACAGAGGTGAAGCTGCTCGGCAACGAGATCGTTCTGGTGGCGCCGAAGGATTCGACGGTTGACGCCAAGATCGAGAAGGGTTTTGACCTCGCCAAGCTGGTCGGCGACGGCAAGCTCGCCATGGGCGATTTCAAGGCCGTGCCGGCCGGCAAGTACGGCAAGGCGGCACTGGAATCGCTCGGCGTCTGGTCTTCGGTCGAAGGCAAGGTGGCGCAGGCCGAGAATGTGCGCGCGGCACTCAAGCTGGTTTCAACGGGGGAGGCCGCTCTCGGCATCGTCTACGCCACCGACGCGCATGCCGAAAAGGGCGTCAAGGTGGTCGGCACATTCCCGGAGGATTCGCATCCGCCGATCATCTATCCGGTTGCCCAGACCGCCGATTCAAAGGACAAGGATACGCCGGCTTTCCTGAAATGCCTGCAGTCCGCCAAGGCTGGCGCGCTCTTCAAGGAACAGGGCTTCACCGTGCTCACGCCGAGCAACTGAGACGGGTCTGACATCGCAATATGAACTGGCTGCTGGACCTCACTCCCGACGAATGGAATGCGGTCCGGCTATCCATCAAGGTGGCGACTGTGGCGATGCTCGCCAGCCTGCCGCCCGGCATATTGATCGCGCTGCTGCTTGCCCGAGGACAATTCTGGGGCAAGACGCTGCTCAACGGCGTTGTCCACCTGCCGCTGATCCTGCCGCCCGTGGTGACCGGCTATCTCCTGCTTTTGACGTTCGGCAAGCGCGGCCCGGCCGGTGCCTTCCTGGCCGAGCATTTCGGCATTGTCTTCTCGTTTCGCTGGACCGGTGCGGCACTTGCCTGCGGCGTCATGGGATTTCCCCTGATGGTTCGGGCGATCCGGCTGTCGATCGAAGCGGTGGACCGCAAGATGGAGGCGGCGGCGGGCACGCTTGGCGCCAATCCCTTGTGGGTGTTTGGCACCATCACGCTGCCACTGATCCTGCCCGGGCTGATCGCCGGTTCCATCCTGGCCTTCGCCAAGGCGATGGGGGAATTCGGCGCGACCATCACCTTCGTCTCCAACATCCCTGGCGAGACGCAGACGCTGCCCTCGGCGATCTACACTTTCACCCAGGTGCCGGGCGGCGATGAGGGCGCATTGCGGCTGACATTGATCTCGATCGTCATCTCGATGGCGGCACTGGTCGCCTCGGAAGTGCTGGCGCGGCGCGTCGGGCGGCGGATGGACATCGAATGAGCGTTATCGTCGACATCAGCCACCGGCTGGGCGATTTCGCCATCGAGGCCCGTTTCGAGAGCGCAGGGCGGCTCACAGCGCTGTTCGGGCCATCCGGTTCGGGCAAGACCACGCTCATCAACATGATCGCCGGGCTGATCCGGCCCGACAAGGGCCGCATCGAGGTCGACGGCCGCGTGCTGGTCGACACAGATGCCGGGATTTTCGTACCGAAGCACAAACGCCGCATCGGCATGGTGTTTCAGGACGCGCGCCTCTTCCCGCATATGAGCGTGGCCGGCAATCTGCGTTACGGCCGCTGGTTCACGCCGGCAAAGGAGCGCTATGCCGACATGGATGGCGTCGTCGACCTGCTCGGCATCGGCCCGCTGCTCGGGCGGCGCCCGGCAAAGCTGTCGGGCGGCGAGAAGCAGCGTGTGGCGATCGGCCGGGCGCTGCTGGCCAGCCCCGGATTGCTGCTGATGGACGAGCCGTTGGCCTCGCTCGACGAGGGGCGCAAGGCCGAGATCCTGCCCTATATCGAGCGGCTGCGCGACGAGACGAAAATCCCGATCGTCTATGTCAGCCATTCGGTCGCCGAGGTGGCGCGGCTGGCCAGCGACGTGGTGATGCTGGCGCAAGGCAAGGTCGTTGCCAGTGGCCCGACCGAGGCCGTCATGCAAAGGCTCGACCTGTTGCCGGCGGAAGAGCGTGGCGAGGGTGGCGCCGTGCTGGACACGAAGGTGCTGCGTCACGACGAGGTGTTCGGCATGACCGTGCTCCGCTCGGCCGCCGGCGAAATCCGCGTGCCGCGCCTTGCGATGAAGGCGGGGGCTCCCGTGCGTGTCCGCATTCGTGCCCGCGATGTGATGATCGCGACGGAGACACCGACAGGCCTCAGCGCGCTCAACATCCTGCCCGGCACGATCGTCGCGATCAGCCCGGGCGAGGGGCCGACGGTCGAAGTCGGCATCGATTGCCATGGTGCGACCGTGCTTGCCCGCATCACCGAACAGTCGCGGCAGGCGCTGAAACTGCGGCTTGGCGGCAAGGTTTTCGCGGTGGTCAAGACGGTGAGCTTCGACCGGGCGAATACTGGGGCCGGCCTGCCCGCCGAGGCGGATGGATGAGTGCGCTATGTCTTTTTGGAATAGCGGTATCGCTGAAGACCTTCTACTATGGGGATCGGGCGTGAGCGAGGAGGAGCAAAAATGCCATCGCTGAGCTTGCGGATAAATCTCGATCCTGACGGGCGGATCGGTCCGGGCAAGATCGAGCTTCTGGAGCATATCGCCACCTTCGGTTCGATCTCGGCCGCCGCGCGCGGCATGGAGATGTCCTACAAGCACGCCTGGGATCTGGTCGAGGACATGAACCGGGTGTTCGGCAAGCCGCTGGTTTCGGCGCAGACCGGCGGCCGCAAGGGTGGCGGCGCGCAGCTGACGGCCATCGGCCTGGCGGTGGTCAGCCGGTTCCGCGCCATCGAGCGCGCGGCGACGGCCGCGGCGGCGACGCATATGGATGCACTGCAGGCGGAGATCGATGCGGGTTGAGATCGACTGGAAACTCTACCCCGACGGGCGACTAGCGCGATTTTCTGCGCTTCCGGTGCTCACGGACTTAATGTCCGCTCCGCTCCGGTTCTCGAAATTCACGCTATTCACCTCGTCAGGGCGAGTTTCGAGCCGATCTCAGCGTTGGCGCTGACAAAAGGGATTAATTCTCTTCCGGCTCACCAGCCTTGCGCAGCAGGTAGGTGTCCATGATCCAGCCCTTTTTCCGGCGGACCTCCTCGCGGACCTTTTCAATTTCGGCACCGACATCGCTGAGGCGGCCTGAAAGAATGATTTCGTCAGGCGTGCCGAGATAGGCCCCCCACTGGATGAAGACATCCTTGTCGGCCAGCGTGTTGAAGGCGCATTTGCCATCGAGCATGACGACTGCCGAGCCTGCATTGGCAGGCAAGCCTTCCTCGGTCAGCCGTCGGCCGGTGGTGACCAGGATGGAATCGCCAATGCGATTCAGCGCTGTCTTGTGACTGGCGGCAAGCGCCTGGATTGCGGTGATGCCGGGGATGACCTCCAGTTCGAAGGCCACATTGTCTCTCAGGCGCACCCGCTCGAGGATGCGCAACGCGCTGTCGTAGAGCGAAGGGTCGCCCCAGATCAGGAAGGCTCCGCAGCCGTCGTCCGCAAGCTCATCGCGGATCAGGCTTTCGTAGATGGCGGCGATGGCTTCGTGCCAGTCGTCGACGGTCGAGCGGTAGGAGGATGTCGGTTCGGCACGCACCGGCACGTCGAACTCGACCCGGCGGGATTTCGGGTTGGTGACGAAGCGGTCGCAGATCTCGCGCCGCAGGTCGGCAAGGTCGTTCTTTTTCGCGCCCTTGTCGGGGATGAACAGCACATCGGCGCGGTTCAGGCCTGATATGGCCTGCACGGTCATGTGGTCGGGATTGCCGGCGCCGATGCCGATGACGAGAAGCTTGCGCATGGGCGAACTCCTGCCCGATCGCAACCTGCCTGTCCAGACCGCCACTGCGTGTCCAGACCGCTACTGCGTGTCAGGCCCTGGGCCGCATGCCAAGACGCTGTCGTGTGCCCATGCGAGCGGAAGGGCTTTGAAACGCCGCATTGAAACGGCTAGGGTCATCAGGGCATTCTTGCCGAGGGGGCTTCGATGTTGCGATATGTTCTGACTGCGGCGCTTGCGCTTTCCGCTGTGCCTGCCTTGGCCAACGACTCTATTGCCGAACTCGGCACCGGCGGCCTGATCCTGTCGCGCAGCGACGCGGTCGCGATGCAAAGCGAGGATCTCTTCATCTCGCCCGAGAAGGTGACGGTCGACTACGTCTTCCACAACAACACCGATAGGGATGTCGATTCGATCGTCGCCTTCCCGATGCCGGACATTTCGGGCGATCCCAATGAGATGCCGGCGATTCCTGAAAACCAGAGCGACAATTTCCTCGGCTTCGAGGTGACGATCGACGGTGTCGCGGCAAAGCCGCAGCTCGAGCAGAAGGTGTTCGCGCTCGGCATCGACATCAGTGCCGACCTGAAGGCGCAGAATGTGCCGTTCAACCCGTTCGGTGACGCGGCCAAGGCGGCACTGGCGAAGTTGCCGAAGGCGGTGGCAGACGACTGGGTCGACCGCGGCATCATCATCGAGGATCCGGAAGGCGACAGCGACCCAGGCACCAGCCCGTCCTATGCACCCTTCTGGCAATTGCGCTCGACCTATTGGTGGCGCTCGACCTTTCCGGCCAACAAGGACGTGCGTGTCTCTCACCGCTACAAGCCCAGCGTCGGCGCCACGTCATCGGTCAGCTTCTTCAGTGACGGCCAGTTCCAGGGCGCATACGCCGCCTACAAGACCCGCTACTGCCTGGACGGCACGTTCGAGAACGCGGTGCGCAAGGCGGCGAAGGACAATCCGGACGGTTATCCGAAATATTACGAAAGCCGCATCGCCTATATCCTGACCACGGGCGGCAACTGGGCGGCGGGCACCATCGGCAAGTTCAAGCTGACCATCGACAAGGGCAATGCGAAAGCCCTGGTCTCGTTCTGCGGCGACAACGTAAAAAAGGTCGGGCCGACGACCTTCCAGATGACGGCGGATGATTTCTACCCGGAGCACGACATCGATATCCTGCTGCTCGAACCGTCGAACAACAATGGCGGGGACGCGAACTGATGCATGTCGCCATCTATGTCGCCATTGCCGAGAACGGCGTGATCGGGCGGGACGGCGGGTTGCCCTGGCGGCTCTCCACCGATCTCAAGCGTTTCAAGGCCGACACGATGGGCAAGCCCATCATCATGGGCCGCAAGACCTATGAAGGCATCGGCCGTCCGCTGCCGGGCAGGCTGAACATCGTCGTCACGCGCGACAAGACCTGGCGCGCCGAGGGCATCGAGGTGGCGCATACGCTGGAAGCCGCGATTCAGCTGGCAACGGTGCGCGGGCGCTGCATGGCCGGCGTGGACGAGGTCTGCGTCATCGGCGGCGGGGAGATCTATGCCCAGGCGCTGCCGCTGGCCGACCGGCTGCACGTCACCCACGTGCTGGCCAGCGTCGATGGCGATGCGCATTTTCCGCCGATCGACCCTGAGATATGGCGCATGGTCAGTGCGCAGGAGGTTCCGGCTGGAGAAAAGGACAGCCACGCAACGCGCTATTCGGTTTACGAGCGCCGTCGCCAGATACTTTGATAGATAAAACGTGCATTGAGGGACGACAAAGGGTCGCTACCGGGCCAAAAGGGATGATGTCGGCGGCGCATCGCGTTGAAAGCGCGCCGTGGCGTCCCTATAGAAGAACAACACTGGATTTGCGCCGTAACTCCGGCGCTTGAGGGAATTCCAAGCGAAAGGACATTCATGCCCTGGAACGACAAGAGTGGCGGAGGCGGCGGCCCGTGGGGCGGCGGCGGTAACAATCAGGGACCCTGGGGGCAGGGGCCAAAGGGGCCGAGCGGCCCGCAAGGCTCGCCTCCCGACCTCGAAGACATCATCCGCCGGGGCCAGGATCGGCTGCGTCGCGCGCTGCCCGGTGGCGGCGGTGCCAGTCCGGCTATTTTCGCGCTTGTCGCGGCAGCGCTTGTCGTGCTGTGGGCGTTCCAGGCGATTTACACCGTGCAGCCCGACGAGGTCGCGGTCGAACTGCGCTTCGGCAAGCCAAAGGCCGAACTGTCGCAGCCCGGCCTGCATTTCCATTGGTGGCCGCTCGAAACCGTTGAAACGGCGAAGATTTCCGAGCAGCTCGTGGACATTGGCGGCGGCAACACAAGCGGCAACGGCCTGATGCTTTCCGGCGACCAGAACATCGTCAACGTGCAGTTTTCGGTGGCCTACCAGGTCTCCGATCCCCGCGCCTATCTGTTCGACGTTTCCGATCCTGACGGCATGCTGCGACAGGTAGCCGAAAGCGCCATGCGCGAAGCCGTCGGCCGCAGGCCGGCGCAGGACATCTTCCGCGACGACCGCCAGGGTATCGCTGCCTCCGTGCGCGAGATCATCCAGACCACGCTCGACGGCTACAAGGCCGGCCTGCAGGTCAATGCCATCTCGATCGAGGACGCGGCACCGCCGCGCGAAGTGGCCGATGCCTTCGACGAAGTGCAGCGTGCCGAGCAGGACGAGGACAAGTTCGTCGAGCAGGCCAACCAGTATTCCAACCAGAAGCTCGGCGGCGCGCGGGGCGCGGCGGCGCAGATCCGCGAGGACGCGGCCGCCTACAAGAACCGCGTCGTTCAGGAGGCGGAAGGTGAAGCGCAGCGCTTCATCTCGGTCTATGACGAATATGCCAAGGCGCCAGATGTGACCCGCAAGCGGCTTTATCTGGAAACGATGGAGAAGGTTCTGAAGGACTCGAGCAAGGTCATCGTCGAACAAGGCAACGGGCAAGGGGTCGTCCCCTATCTGCCGCTGCCGGCATTGCAGCCGAAAGCGCCGGCACCAGCCGCCTTGGGTGCGAACACGGGAGGTAACCAGTGATGGCCAACCGTCTTCCCATCTTCGTCGTCATCGCGGCGGTCATCCTGTTCCTCATCTATTCCTCGGTCTTCGTGGTCAATGCGAAGCAGCAGGCTATCGTGCTGAGGTTCGGCGAGATCGTCGACGTCAAGAGCGAGCCTGGCATCTACTTCAAGGCGCCGTTCTCGTTCTTCGACGCCGATACGGTGCAACTGATCGAGAACCGGGTGCTGCGCTTCGACCTCGACAACATCCGCGTCCAGGTTTCGGGCGGCAAGTTCTACGAGGTCGATGCCTTTATCGCCTATCGCATCTCCGATCCGCGCATCTTCCGTGCCGCGGTGTCCGGCCAGATCGAACTGGCCGAAGCGCGGCTGAGGACCCGTCTCGACGCTGCCTTGCGCCGCGTCTACGGCCTGCGTGACTTCGAGGCGGCGCTCTCGGAAGAGCGCGCCGTGATGATGCGCGAAGTCCGCGATCAGCTCAGGCCGGACGCCACGTCGCTCGGACTGCAGATCGAGGATGTCCGCATCCGCCGGACCGATCTTACGGCCGAGGTTTCACAGCAAACCTACGACCGCATGAAGGCGGAGCGCTTGGCGGAGGCTGCGCGGCTCAGGGCGCGCGGCAACGAAGCGGCACAGCGCATCACGGCACGGGCCGATCGTGAAGTGGTCGAGATCGTTGCCGAAGCGCAAAAGGAGTCCGAGATCCTGCGCGGCGAGGGCGAGGCCCAGCGCAGCGCCACCTTCGCGCAAGCCTATCAACGCGACCCGGCCTTCTTCGATTTCTACCGGTCGATGAACGCCTATGGCACGGCGCTGGACAACACCGGCACGACCATGGTGCTGTCGCCGAGCTCGGAGTTCTTCCGCTACTTCCGCGATCCCGACGGCAAGGAAGGGCCGGCGAAACAGACGCCGCCGGCACCGGCCGCACCGGCGACGGCACCCGCTGCGCCGACGACACAACCCAGCACCGGCCAGCAATAGCCGGTGCAGGACTTCTTCGCGGCGATAGGCCTGGTCCTTGTCATAGAGGGCCTGGTCTATGGCGGCTTTCCCGGTTTCGCGAGGAAGCTCGCGGGCGAGGTGCTGTCGATGCCGGAGAACGCATTGCGGATTGCGGGGCTGGTCGCCATCGCCATGGGGGTCGGTATCGTCTGGCTGGTGCGGGGCGGATGAGAACCACCGGTTTTCGCCTTCGGCAAAACGGAGGATTTATCCTCTGCCGCTGGTCGTAGCCGCAAACGTGCCGTATTTTTTGCCAACATGGCGCAACGCGGTGTTTTTGCCGTTGCGCTTTCTCTTTCAGAAATACCGGGAGGCTTTCTCGATGACATCAACACTCCTTTTGCGCGCAGCACGGCGGACATTCATAGCCGGCACGGCGGCACTTCTTGTCGGCACTGTCGCCGTCCCGTCCTTCGTGACGCCGACCTTCGCGGCCGACGGGCCTGCTTCGGTGGCCGACCTCGCGGAAGGCCTGCTCGGCGCGGTGGTCAACATCTCGACCTCGCAGACGGTGAAGGGCACGGAAGGGCCGGGCGCAGTGCCGATGCCGCAGCTTCCGGAAGGCTCGCCCTTCCAGGACTTCTTCGACGATTTCTTCAAGAACCGCGGTGGCGACAAGGATAATGGCGCGCAGAAGGTGCAGTCGCTGGGATCCGGTTTCGTCATCGACGCCGAGCAAGGCATCGTCGTCACCAACAACCACGTGATCGCGGACGCCGACGACATCGAGGTCAATTTCTCCGATGGCGTGACGCTGAAGGCAACGCTGGTCGGCACCGACACCAAGACCGACGTCGCGGTGCTCAAGGTCGATCCGAAAGGCCACAAGCTCACCGCGGTGAAGTTCGGCGATTCCACCAAGATGCGCGTCGGCGACTGGGTGATGGCGATCGGCAATCCGTTCGGCCTTGGCGGCACGGTCACGGTCGGCATCGTCTCGGCGCGCAACCGCGACATCAATTCCGGCCCCTATGACGATTTCATCCAGACCGATGCGGCAATCAACCGTGGCAATTCCGGCGGGCCGCTGTTCAACAGCGCCGGCGAGGTCATCGGCATCAACACGGCGATCATTTCGCCCTCCGGCGGCTCGATCGGCATCGGCTTCTCCATCCCCTCGCAGCTCGCCTCGGGCGTCGTCGACCAGTTGCGCCAGTTTGGCGAGACGCGGCGCGGCTGGCTCGGCGTGCGTATCCAGCCAGTGACGGACGACATCGCCGAGAGCCTCGGCATGGCGACCGCCAAGGGGGCGCTGGTGGCCGGCGTCATCAAGGGCGGACCTGTCGACAACGGCACCATCCAGGCCGGCGACGTCATCATCAAGTTCGACGGCAAGGACATCCATGAGATGCGCGACCTGCCGCGCGTCGTTGCCGAAAGCCCTGTCGGCAAGGCAGTCGACGTGCTGATCGTGCGCAAGGGCGTCGAGCAGACGGTGAAGGTGACGCTCGGCCGGCTCGAGGATGGCGAGAAGCTCGCCAGCGGCGAGAATGGCAACACCGACAAGGACAAGGGTGACAAGGCTCCGGCCGTTTCGACCGCCTCGGTGCTCGGCATGACAGTGGGCGAGCTCAATGACGAGACGCGCAAGAAGTTCAGCATCGCCGCCGATGTCTCCGGCGTCGTCATCACCGATGTGGCCAAGGATTCGGCCGCCGCCGAGCGGGGCATCCAACCGGGCGAAGTGATCACCGAGATCGCGCAGGAATCGGTCGCCACGCCCAAGGACGTCATGGACCGGATCGGCGCGCTGAAGGAGCAGGGCCGCAAGAACGCGCTTCTGATGCTGGCGTCGAAGACCGGTGAGTTGCGCTTCGTGACGATCCGGATGGATTGAGTTTTCAATCCGCCATCTTTCAAAAAAAGGCGGCTAACGAGCCGCCTTTTTTCTTGCCTGCCAACCCTCGCGAGAGAGCCGGTAGAGCACATGCCGCTTGAGCGCGGGATGGCTGTCGGGAACGCCGGGATGATCGAAGTCGGCCGACGGATCGGCCGTCATGCCAAGGCGTTTCATGACGGCGGTCGAGCGGTGGTTTTCCGCGACCGCAAAGGAGACGATTTCGTCAACGTCAAGCGTCTCGAAACCGTAGGCAAGCCATGCCTCGGCGGCCTCGGTGACATAGCCCTTGCCCCAGAATTCCGGGGCCAGCCGCCAGCCGATCTCGATCGTGCCGGCCGGCAGGACGTCCATGTCCTCGGTTCCTGATAGTCCGACAAAGCCGATGCACGCGCCCGTGGCGGCAATTTCGGCCGCGGCGAAGCCATAGCCGTCTTCATCGATCCATGCGCGGACCTCGTCCATCTTGGCGTCGGCGGCGGCGCGGTCGCGACGGAACGGGAAGAATTCCATGACGCGCTCGTCGGAATTGATGCGATGGAAGAGCTCGCGGTCGCGCTCTTCCCAGTTGCGCAGGATCAGCCGCTCGGTACGCATTGGTTTCATTGCGCAAATTCTTCCTGGCGATAGCCCTGCAAATAGAGCAGTGCGGTCAGGTCGCCATGGTCAATGCGCACCTTCGCCTGCGCCGCCACTGTGGGCTTGGCATGGAGCGCCACGCCGGTGCCGGCGAGGCGGATCATGTCGAGATCGTTGGCTCCGTCACCGACGGCGATGGCGTCGGCGGGTGTCAGTCCAAGGCGCGCCGAAATTTCGAGCAGCGCGTCGGCCTTGGCGGCGCGACCGAGGATCGGCTCACCGACCAGGCCGGTGAAGTTTCCATCCTGTTCGAGCAGGCGGTTGGCGCGGTTTTCCTGAAAGCCGAGCATCGCCGCGATGCGTGTGGTGAAGACCTCGAAGCCGCCCGAGACCAGCGCTGCCCAGGCGCCGTTGGCGCGCATGGTCTGGACCAGTTCGCGGCCGCCCGAGGCCAATGTCAGCCGGTTGGCGACGATGCGATCGACGACGGCGGCATCGAGCCCCTTCAACAGCGCGACGCGTTCGCGCAGAGCCGGTTCGAAGGCAATCTCGCCGTTCATCGACCGCGCGGTAATAGTGGCAACGCGATCCTTGACGCCGATCTCGTCGGCCAGTTCGTCGATGCATTCCTGGTCGATCATGGTCGAATCCATGTCGGCGATGAGGATTTTCTTGCGACGCGTTTCCGCCTGCTGGACGATCACGTCGATCGGTTCAGCGGCCAATGCGGCGCGCAGGGCGTCGGTGATCCCGGCGATGTCAGCCTCTTGCGGCAAGGCAAGATCGCAGGCAATGCCTTCGGCCAGCCAGACAACGGTGCTTGCGCCCACCGTCCGCGAGGCCATATTCGCAAGCGACCGCGACAGAGCGCGGTCAGCGGGACGGGAAACAAGCGTGGCAATGAGCGGCATCGAGAATTCCGGCGCGGATGCGGGCGAAGGCCGCGTGAAGAATGCGATCCTGATAGCCGGGCCGACCGCCAGCGGCAAGTCGGCGCTGGCGCTCGACCTGGCCGAACGCACAGGCGGCGTCATCATCAACACCGATTCCATGCAAGGCTATTCGGTTCTCGACGTGCTGACCGCCAGGCCGCAGCCGGCCGACCTCGCACGGGTGTCGCATTTTCTCTACGGCCATGTCCGTCCCGATACGGCCTATTCGACTGGCGCGTGGCTGCGCGACGTGATGAAACTCATCGACGACGGAACGCTGTCGCGGCGGCCGGTCTTCGTCGGCGGCACGGGCCTCTATTTTCGCGCGCTGGCCGAGGGCATTTCGGAAATGCCCGATATTCCGCCGCGCATCCGTGACCGCTGGCGCTACGAGCTGAAAGAGCAAGGCGCGGTCAAGCTGCACGGGCTGCTGCTGCGCGAGGATTCGAGAGCCGCCATGCAGCTCAAGCCAACCGACAGCCAGCGCATCGTGCGGGCGCTTGAAGTGCTCGACGCCTCCGGCCGGTCGATCCTGGAGTGGCAGGCAGAGCGGGGCCGACCGCTCATCGATCGGCAGACTGCGCGCTTCCTGGTCATCGAGCCGGACCGGGCCGCGCTGGTCGATCGCATCGAAAGGCGCTTCGACCAGATGCTGGACAAGGGCGCGCTGGAGGAGGTCAGGCAACTTGCGGCCCTTCACCTCGATCCGGACCGGCCGGCGATGAAGGCGATCGGCGTTCGCGAACTGCAAGCCGCGATGGCCGGCCTATCCAGCTTTCCCGAGGCGATCGAGCGCGCCAAGATCGCGACCCGGCAATATGCCAAGCGGCAAGCGACCTGGTTTCGACACCAGCTGGGGCCGGAATGGCAAAGATTGCGCTGGAATGACGATCTCGAAACCACGATCCAAACACTTGTTGCTAATGCAACTTAAAAAGTTGACCTTGAGGGAAAGGTTCCCGTCGAGGTTGTCGGAGTTAACGCTCCGTAAGGCGGTCCGTGCCATAAGGTCGACGGGCACTTTTCCATTGGGGAGCAGATGCGTTTCCACAAGGCGGAATCCGCTTTTTTCGTCTTTATTTTCGTGATCCTGGCCGCTGGTCTGGTGACGCTGCACGCCTATGGACTCATGCAATCCTTCGCCACCGAACTCCATACCCAGTCGGGCCTGGACAAGGTCATCTATCTCAACAAGCTGTTGTTCGCGACCGGCGTTCTGCTCGCCACCGCGCTGTTTTTCGGCATCTTCTTCATCTACCCGCTGATCCGCAAACAGGCGACGGAAGAAGGCAAGCTGCGCGCCATGACGGTTTCGCTCAGCGCCCGTTCCGAAACGCTCGAGCACGCCGCCCTGACCGATGGCCTGACCGGCATGCAGAACCGGCGCTATTTCGACGATGCGCTGAAGGAATATCTCGAGGAGTTCCGGCGTATCGAGAAGCCGGTCGGGTTGATGATCCTTGATCTCGACCATTTCAAGCAGGTCAACGACACGCACGGTCACGACGTCGGCGACGAGGTGCTGAAGGCCGTCGCCAGCTGCCTGAAGGACATGACACGCTTCCATGATGTGGTGGCGCGGCTCGGCGGTGAGGAGTTTGCCGTGGTCACGCCCAATATGGAGGCGGAACTGCTGGGCAAATTCGCCGAGCGCATCCGCAAGGCCATCGCCAACATGTCGATCCTCTCGGGCAATGTCAGGCTCAAGATCACCACCAGCGTCGGGCTCGCCGTCTGGGACCGCAAGGAAACGGCGGAGGAGTTCTATCGCCGCGCCGACCGCCAGCTCTACGAGGCGAAGAGGCAAGGCCGCAACCGCGTCTGCGCCTGAAATCCCATCATCGAATTCGTGAGGCCGGCCGTCTGCTGCCGCTTTCTGCGCTTCCGGTGCTCACGGACCAAAAGTCCGCTCCGCTCCGGTTCTCGAAAACAGCACCAGCCGACTCGGCCCGACGAATTCCCTGACGGGATTTACCCAAGCTTCCGAGCGGAGAAGAGCCATGGCCTGGCACGGCTTCTCTGAACTGCCGGCAAATGGGCGTGACGCCCTGGGCTCAGTCGTTCTGGGGGCGCAGGCCGAAGGTGGCGGGCTTCAGGCCGTAGCGCATGTCGAAATCGTCGTCCGACGGCACGCGGGTGGTCGCCGGCTTTCGATAGTCGGGGTCGCCGGCCTGGCGGCCGGAATCGACCACCTCGGCGAAGGCCATCGCCTGCGGTGTCGGTTTGGGCACGTTGCGCAGCCGCTCGACGATCGCCACCAGATCGACATCGTCGCCGGTCTTCGCCGCCTCGGATTCTTCGCGTTTGGCCGTACCGGGCAGCAGGTGGGCTGGCAGTTTTTCAAACTTCAGCCGCATGGTCGTAGCCACGCCTTCGCCGAAGGCAATGGCCTCGCGCTGGCCCATGGACGACAGGAAGGCAAGCGTGGAGGCGGAAGAGTCGGCGATCGCCGAGCGGATGATCGCCTGGTCCTGCTCGTTGGCGAGCCGCATCGCGAAGAAGGTCGAGCATTGCGACAGGATGGTCGGGTCGAGCTCGCCCGGACGCTGGGTGACGACGCCGAGGTAGCAGCCATATTTGCGGCCTTCCTTGGCGATACGCGACAGCGCGTGCCGGGTCGGCGCGAAGCCGAGACGCGGATCGGCCGGCATGTAACGATGCGCTTCCTCGCACAGAAACAGGAGCTGCAGCTTGCCCTCGCTCCACAGAGCCAGATCGAAGGCCAGGCGCGCCAGCACCGAGCAGACG
The DNA here is from genome assembly GCF_059420305.1 of Mesorhizobium sp. GW821-FHT04C10. Taxonomy (NCBI): domain Bacteria; kingdom Pseudomonadati; phylum Pseudomonadota; class Alphaproteobacteria; order Hyphomicrobiales; family Phyllobacteriaceae; genus Mesorhizobium; species Mesorhizobium sp. GW821-FHT04C10. The sequence continues at coordinate 3,760,151 of NZ_JBWKTL010000001.1, forward strand.
GAATTGACCACTTCTGAGGGCATGCCGGCCATCTCGAAGCAGGTCACCGGGCGGCCGTGATGCGGCACGCGGAAGATGTTGCCGATGGTCTCGTGGATGGTGTCCTCAATCAGGCGCGAGCTGAACATGAAGCGGTAGCGCGGATCGGCGGCCGCCGATTCGATGCGCGTCTTCAGCGATTTCAGCGTCGGGCGATCGTTCTTGCTTTCGAGCATGCCCATGCGCTCGTCGATCTGCTTGATCAGGTCGGCGATGCGGTAAGGCACCGGCGTATCGGCGGTCAGCGCATCGTTGCCGCGCCTGAGATAGGCACCTGAATTCGGGTTGCGGTAGAGGTTCTTGGCGAGTGGAATAAGGTCGCGCAGAGCGTCGATCTCCTCCGGGACCGTCTCACGGCCACGGAACAGCACTTCGGCGAATTCCTCGAGCTTGAACATCCAGAACGGCAGGTCGAGAGTCTTGGAATCGACCTTGACGCAATATTCGGGCAACGAGCCGGCGAATTCATTGTGCGGATCGAGGATCAGGATGCGCAGATCGGGCCGCGCCGCGATCGATTTGCGCAGCAGCAGCGAGACAGCTGTGGACTTGCCGACGCCCGTGGTGCCGACAATGGCGAAATGGCGCGCCAGCGTGTCGTCGATCGCGATGTTGGCGGCGATCCCTTCGTCCTGCGACAGCGAGCCGATGGTGATGGAGTGGCGGCCGGCCAGATCGTAGACCGCCTGGAGATCACGGCTGCGGATCCTGTGGGCGACGGCGCCGATATGCGGATAGGTGGTGATGCCGCGGTCGAAGATCGGCTTGGCGCCTGGCTCGGCGGCGTCGCGCACTTCGCCGATCAGCTCGATGCTGACCTCGATGGGGTTCTGGCCCTCATTGCTCCAGGCGCGGTTCGACTTGCCGATCGCGTAGACGAGACCCACGGTTCGTGTCGTGCCCAGATTGATCGAGATCATCTTGCCGACCGTCCACAGGCCGGTCACGGATCCGTCGATGTCATCGGCATAGGCGGCGATGGTGGCGCGCGCGCCGTCGCATTGCACGACATTGCCCAGGATGCGCCGGTCGTTCTGCTCTGCGTTGCGGCGCTCCTGCGATGTCGGTTCTCCGACTGAAGCTTCGCGTTCGACGTACATGGACAGGCCAATCCCCATTTCCCTGGAGATCGGATCCTACCGGAGCGGGGTTAAGGTCGGATGAGGCTGGATGGTGTAGAGAGGATTAAGCGCATGTTGAAAATTGTCACAAGAGGGTGCTTTCCCACGGTCGGAATTTCGCTATAGTAGACGAATGGATGATATAGCGAACGATATTTCCACGACAATCGGCAGACGGATTCACACCGAAAGGACCATGCGGGACTGGTCGCTGGCCGAACTCGCCGAGCGATCCGGTGTTTCCAAGGCGATGCTGAGCACGATCGAACGCGGCATGACCAGCCCGACCGCAGCCCTTCTGGTGCGCATTGCGGCGGCCTTCGGCATGACGCTGTCGACCCTCATCGCCCGGGCGGAATTGCAAGGCGGCGGGCTGTTGCGCGAGGCCGACCAGCCGGTGTGGCGCGATCCGGATACAGGCTATGTCAGGCGGCATTTGTCGCCGGCCTGCGACATGCCGCTCGAACTGATCAAGGTGCATTTGCCGGCGGGCGCCAGGGTCAGCCTGCCGGCGGCCTCCTACGCCTTCATCAAGCAGCAGATCTGGCTGATTTCCGGACAGCTCGAATTCACCGAAGGCGATGTGGTGCACAGGCTGGAGCCCGGCGACTGCCTGGCGCTCGGGGCGCCGTCGGACTGCATCTTCCATGCGCTGGAGGCGGGCGCCGACTATCTCGTCGCGCTGGTCAGGGGCTGACACGATGGCGAGACGGCCAAAGCGCTCCCACAATGGGGGGCCGCCTCTTGACGACTACAAGGGGCCGCCATGGGGCAAGGGCGATCCCTTTATTTTCCTGGCCTGGCAGGCCGCGCATGCCAAGGCATGGAAGGCGCCAAGCCACGAAATCATGCTGATGCGCATGGACAAGGCCGAGCGGCTGGGCCTGACCTATGAGGAATACACGCTCGAGATCCTCGAGCGCGGGCGGCACCTCAAGGAAGAAGACACCGAGCGCATCAGCGCCATCAAGGCGGCTCGCAAGCGGCGGCGCGTGCGCCAAGTCGACTGATGCCGGCGCGCTATCGACCCCATCGTTTCCAGAGGATTGGCCATGAATTCCATCGAGATCGGAGCGCTGAGCGCCAGTGCGGAAACACTGGCAAAGCTGGCTGACCTGCTGGTCGAGACAGTTGCCGGCGGCGGCTCGGTCAGCTTCATGCATCCGCTGGCGCCGGAAGCGGCAAGCGCATTCTGGGAGAGGTCGCTGGCCGCGGCGGCAAAGGGCGAAAGGGTGGTGCTTGGCGCCTGGGACGGCAAGGTCCTGGCCGGCACCGTCACCTTGCTGCTCGACTGCCCACCCAACCAGCCGCACCGTGCCGAAATCGCCAAGCTGATGACATCAGTTAAATACCGGGGCAAGGGTATCGGAACGCGCCTGATGCGGGCCGCCGAGCATCTCGCCGTCGAGAAGGGGCGCACACTGCTGGTTCTGGATACGGCGACGGAAGAGGGCGCCTCAGGCCTCTACGAAAAACTCGGTTTCACCCTGGCCGGGGAAATCCCGGACTATGCGCTGAAGCCGCATGGCGGGCTGACCGGCACGCTGATCTACTGGAAGCGCATCGGCGCCCGGCCGTGACAACTCACGCCGTTTAGGCGGAGGTTTTTCTGGACAGGTAGCTCAGCAGCCACTGGCGGAAATCCTGTTCGGCACTGGTCAGACGCGCGGTCGACGCCTTGGTCAGGAAATGGCCTGACGTGCTGGAGAGCTCGAAATCGGAAAGCGGCACCAGGCTCCGGCGCTTGAGTGCCGCGTCGACAAGCGGCCGCGACCCCAGAAGCACGCCGGCTCCGGAACTCGCCGCTTCCATGGCGGCGACAAAGCTGTCGAAGCGATGCGACCTTTGGGAGTGGCCGGCCAGTCCGGCCGCCGCGAACCATTCCGACCACATTTCGCGCGCCCCGGCGACCAGAAGCAGCGGCAGGGATGTCCAGTCGGCGGCACCGGCGAGCGCCGGGCTTGCCACCGGCACAAGCCGCTCGGCGGTCAACCTGTCAGCCTCGCGTCCGGGAAAGAATCCGTTGCCGAAACGGATGTCGAGCGCGGAGCCCGGCAAATCGTAGTCGGTCGGCCGATGGATCGTCACCAGATCGAGCTGGATACGTGGCAGTGCCTCGGCGAGATCGGGCAGCGCCGGGACCAGCATCAGCAGGGCGAAGGAGATCGGCACCCGGATCGAGACGGTCTGGACGGCGCGAGGCTCGAACAGTTCCGTCGTGCTGCTGGAGATGGTGGCGAATGCCGACTGGATGTGGGGCAGGTAGGCCGCGCCCTCGGGCGACAGGGCGACACCACGCGCCAGCCTTGAAAACAGGCGCGTCTTCAATCGTTCCTCGAGCAGCCGGATATGCTGGCTGACGGCGGCCTGGGTCAGGCCGAGTTCGGCCGCTGCCGCCGTGAAATTCGACAGCCGCGCCGCGGCCTCGAAACTGCGCAGCCAGTCGAGCGGGGGCACGGAGGGAATGGGTTTTCGAGGCATTAGAAATTTATGGTCTTTGGCCAAAAAATGATAATTTGAGTTATGCCTTTGCTGTGGCCAACATGCAATCGAAACCTCACGGATCGGGCCGTGGGGCGCAACGGACAGGAACGGCATTCCCATGCTCACCCACGCGCTGATTGGCGACGAAGGCAAGACAATCGAGCTTGGCTGGCAAGGTGGGAGGCGCGCGCGCTTTCACGCCATGTGGCTGCGTGACAATGCGCTCGACGACAAGACGCGTAGCGCCGGCAACGGCCAGCGCCTGATCACCATTCTCGACATTCCGGCCGAGACGAGGATTGGCGAGGCCACCATCAAGGCCGGTGCGCTGGAAGTCAGTTTCGTGCCAGAAGGAAAAACGGTCAGCTTTCCCGCGCAATGGCTGAGCGCAAACGCCTATGACCGCGACGAGCCTGGCGAGCCCGGCTGGACGGGCGACATCATCCAGCGCTGGACCAAGGCGACGATGCAGAATTCGGTGCCGCGCGCCCGATACGCGGCAGCCTTTCACAGCCGCAGCGTGCTGCGCGAATGGCTTTCGGCGGTGAGGACCTATGGCTTTGCAGTGATGGACGGCCTGCCGGCCGAATCCGGCGCGCTGTGCAAGGTCTCCGACCTGTTCGGTTACATCAGGGAGACCAATTACGGCCGCTGGTTCGAAGTGCGCGCGGAGGTCAACCCGAACAATCTCGCCTACACCAATCTCGGGCTTCAGGCACACACCGACAATCCCTATCGCGACCCGGTGCCGACGCTGCAGATACTCTCCTGCATCGAGAATACGGTGGAGGGCGGCGAGTCGAGCGTGGTCGACGGTTTTGCCGTCGCGGCCGCGCTGCAGGCCGAAAACCCCGAAGGCTTCCGGCTGTTGAGTTCCTGTCCGGCACGCTTCGAATATGCCGGCTCCTCGGGTGTGCGGCTGCAGGCGAAGCGGCCGATGATCGAGCTCGGGCCGGATGGCGAACTCATCTGCATCCGTTTCAACAACCGCTCGCTGGCGCCGGTCGTCGACGTGCCGTTCGCCGACATGGATGCCTATTATGGCGCCTATCGACGGTTCGCCCAGCTGATCGAGGATCCCTCTTTCGAAGTGACGTTCAAACTGGAAGCGGGGCAGGCCTTCATCGTCGACAACACGCGCGTCATGCATGCGCGTAAGGCGTTTTCGGGCACCGGCAAGCGCTGGCTGCAAGGCTGCTACGCCGACAAGGACGGCCTGTTGTCGACGCTTGCCGCGATCGAGCACAGCTTCAAGGAGGCCGCGGAATGAGTGGCCGGGATCTGAACGCCGACAACATCGTCGAGTTCATCGCCGACATCTTTGAGCGCCGGGGCGCCGAATCCTATCTCGGCGAGCCGGTGACGATGTCCGAGCACATGCTGCAGGGGGCATGGCTGGCGGAACAGGACGGCGCGCCCGACGCGCTGGTGGCAGCCGCGCTGCTGCACGACATCGGCCATTACACCAGCGAGTTCGGCACCTATTCGCCCGACGATGTCGAGGACAAGCATCATGACGAAGCCGGAGGCGAGGTGTTGGCGCCGTTCTTTCCGCCCGTCATCGTCGAGTGCGTGAGGCTGCATGTCGCGGCCAAGCGCTATCTCTGCGCCACCGACCCGACCTATTTCTCCAGGCTGTCGCCGGCATCGGTGCATACTCTGTCGCTGCAGGGCGGGCCGATGAGCGCCGACGAGGTGGCCGACTTCCGCAAGAACCCGTTCCATGAGGAAGCGGTACGAGTCCGCATCTGGGACGAGGGCGGCAAGATCGCGAACATGAAGACGCGGGCGTTTCGCGACTATGTGCCGTTGCTGCAGCGCGTCGTGCACGATTTCGCCAATCGCGCCTGAGGGCGGTCCATCACCGGGAGGGACAGCCATGTGCTTCTGCTTCGATGGCGCAAACGCGCTGGCTGCATTCCGGCCGGAGACCTGTCGCGAGCGTTCGCCTGACGCGTCTATTTTCGGCTCATTGCCGATCGCGCCCAGCGGCGAGCCTGATCAGCTCTCCGCTGCCGCTTCGTTCGAAGTCGCTGAAGCCGGACACGCCGGTCGTCTTGCCGTTGCCCCCGTTTCCGGATATTAGCCGCGCCCAGCCTGCGGCGTCCATTTCGTTTTGCCACAGACATCGACCACACGTTTCATGGAGGCGAAGATGAGATCTTGTTCACGCGTTTCGCGCCTCCGTGGCGGTCGAACGGGCTGACTCGCGCCCCAGCGAATTTTACGTCCCTGCCGATCCGAGAACCGCCTGGCTGCATGTGGCGGTCCTTTTCTCGTGCGCCCGAGCCGCATCGATGCTGGTCCTGTCATTGAGACGGTGGGGGCTTCCCGGCCGACGATGGCGGCTGCCGGAAACCTCGAGATGCACCTTTGCAACGCTCCGTCAGGCCCTTGTAAATATTGAGATAATTTCCCTTGCTTGGTTGCCTCTTGGGGCATAGAGAGCCCGCCCAGTCCAACCCGTCGTCCCAAGAGGAGACCTGTCAAATGTCACGCCAACCCAGATCGACACATTCCGTGCCGGCGCTGGACTTGCGTGCGGCTGACAGGGTTCCAATCGGGAAGAACGGCCATGGCCAGGTCCATGATCCAGCGCAGGCAGGACGCCGAGCGCGAACGCATTGAAATATACACCGCAACGCTGCGGCGGGTTTCTCCCACGCCGCGTCCCGCGCCGGATTTCGAGCGGGCGCTCGACGAGGTGCGCCGAGGCTATGCCGGCATGGCGATCCGCGACGGCGCGTTGTGGCGTCCAAAACTGAAGACGCGCGATCCCGCGCGGCTGCGGCTGGCTGCTGCCCGTCATCTTTATGCTCGCTATCCGGTTTCGGCCGCGCTCGAGGCCATCTGGCGGGATGGTTCGGGGCTGGATGCCGGCGAGATTGCGCTCCGCAAGGCCTGGTATGTCGCGGTTGCGCGCGGTGACTCGCTCTACAAGGCAGGTGCCAATGCCTTGATGTCGCGCAAGGAGGTGCATTGCTTCCTGAACCTGTCGGGCGACCTGACCTTCGACGAGGCGTTCTGGGTGGCGATCATCCGGTCCTACACGGATGATTTCGGATTGGCGGCTCGCCTTGCGCGCACGAAGATATCGCGCGCGCCGCGTGCGGATCTGGCCTTCTGGCGCGAAGTGGCGCGGTTCTTCTGCGCACATCCGACGTCCAAGGAAGAGACCGACGATCTCTGCGACTACATCGGCGCCATGTACCGGCATGACCGAGCCTACAGCCTGAAGGGGCGCACGCTCGCCTCGCTGCGCAAGCAGATGTCGGAGTGGCACCGCGACATTGCCGCCGTCGAGCGCATCGAAGCCATGCGCCGCCGTGTCGCCGGCCGGGGCTCGGCGGTAAAGGGCGCCTGGGATGGCTCGCGCCTTGAGGACTGGGAGTGGCAACCTTCGGCCAAGGAGGCGAAGGCGCATGGTGAGCGCTTCTTCGTCCGCCAGTTGAGGACCGCCGAGGACCTGGTCGGCGAATCCAGGGCGATGCATCATTGCGTCTCGACCTACGCGGCCAAATGCATCGCCGGCAATGCCTCGATCTGGGTGCTGCGGCGCACGGTACTTGGCAAGATCGAGCGGCTGCTGACGATCGAGCTCGATCCGCAGAACCGCGCGGTGCAGGTGCGTGGTTTCTCCAATCGCGTCGCCTTGCCCGACGAGCGCAAGATCATCGAGCGCTGGGCCAAGGCAAGGGGCGTGATGCTCCGCGACTGAAACGAAGTACCCGCGCGGCGGAAGCGCCGCGCGGGGCCGGCCTTGCTGATCGCAGGAGAGGAGGGGACTCCTGGGGATTGGCAGCTAGGCCTTGTGGTGAACCTGTTGCAGCCCATAGACCGGCGTCGGCAAACCGACCTGCCGGGCTTTCAGCTGCAGCGACAGATACTGCGAATAGTGGCGCGACTGGTGGAGGTTGCCGCCATGGAACCACAGTGCCTCCTGCTGGGTCGGCTTCCACATGTTGCGCTGCTCGCCTTCCCACGGGCCGGGATCCTTGGCGGTGTCGGAGCCAAGGCCCCAGACCTTGCCGACCTTGTCGGCCACCTCCTGCGAGATGAGGTCCGCGGCCCAGCCGTTCATTGAGCCATAGCCGGTGGCATAGATGACGAGATCGGCTGGCAATTCGGTGCCGTCGGCGAATTTGACGCCGGTTTGCGTCAATTCCTGCACCGCTGCACCTGGTCCGCTCTTGAGCTTGATCGAGCCGTCGATGACGAGATCGCAAGCGCCGACATCGATATAGTAGCCGGAACCCCGACGCAGATACTTCATGAACAGGCCGGAGCCGTCATCGCCCCAGTCGAGCAGAAAGCCGGCCTTTTCCAGGTCTTCGTAAAACTTCGCGTCGCGTTCCTTCATCTGTTCGTAAAGCGGGATCTGGAACTCGGGCAGGATGCGGTAGGGCAGGGAGGCGAAGATCAGGTCGGCCTTGCGCGTCGTCATGCCGTTCTCGACCGCTTGCTCGGAATAGAGCCCGCCGAGCCCGATATCCATCAGCGTATCGGACCTGACGATATGGGTGGAGGAGCGCTGCACCATGGTGACGTCGGCGCCTCCCTCCCATAGGGCCGCGCATATGTCGTGGGCGGAGTTGTTGGAGCCGATGACCACGACCTTCTTGCCACGGTACTTGTCGGGGCCTGGATGGGTCGAGGAATGCTGCTGTTCGCCCTTGAAGATGTCCTGGCCCTTGTATTTCGGCCAGTTCGCCTTGCCGGACATGCCTGTCGCGAGCACCAGCTGCTTGGGCTTGAGCACGATCTCCTCTCCATCGCGCTCGACCACGATGGTCCATTCCTTGGCCGTCTCGTCGTATTTGGCGGATTTGGCTGATGTGGAGGACCAGTAATTCAGCTCCATCACCTTCGTGTACATCTCAAGCCAGTCGCCGATCTTGTCCTTCGGCGCGAAGACCGGCCAGTTCTTGGGAAAGTCGATATAGGGCAGATGGTCGTACCAGACCGGATCATGCAGGCAGAGCGACTTGTAGCGCTTGCGCCAGGAATCGCCGGGGCGTTCGTTCTTTTCGATGATGATGGCCGACACGCCGAGCTGGCGCAGGCGTGCGCCCAGCGCAATGCCGCCCTGGCCGCCGCCGATGATCACGACATAGGGCTGTCTGCTGCGGCCGAGTTCGGCGATCTCGTCGTCACGCTCCTCGCGCCAGGATTTCCTGTCCTTGCCGTGACCATGCTTGGCACCAAGCGGTCGGGTGAAGCCGGACTTCTCCTCGTGTCCCTTCAGTTCAGCCATGGTGGTGAGCAAGGTCCAGATGAGGTCGCCCTTGAAGCGCACCAGGCCGAAGCCGCGCGCCGCCCTGGTCTCGAAGGTGATCCACGCAGTGATAACGCCGTCCGCCTCGCTCGCTTCCTCGCCTTCGGCAACCTTCCAGTCGCTCGGTCCGGTTTCAGCCAAGGTTGCCGCCAGCATGTCGCGGACCTGGTCCTGGCCCTCCATCGTCTTCAGGTTCCAGGTAAAGGTGACGAGGTCGCGCCAGTAGCAATCCGCCTGGAAACAGTTGACGGCGGCGTCGATGTCGCCGTCCGCAAGCGCCTTGCCGAACTTGTCGAGCAGCGCCTGCGCCTTCGTGGTGGGGGTTCTCTCGAGCATGTTTTCTCCTCCGGTTGTCAAATTGATCAGGACAAGTCGATCAGGATTTTCAGTTGGGTCCCGGCGGGATCGAGCAGAGCATCGAAACCGTCGGACACCGCCTCCGCAAGACGTATGCGCCTGGTGACGACCTTGGAGGCAGGCAACTGTCCCGAACTGATGAGACGTATGACACGCGGCCATAGATGCGTTGGATAGGCCCAGGACCCGCGGATATCGACGTCCTTGAACGTGACCTGGAACCAGTCGAGCGGGTTCTCGTGCGGATGCAGGCCGGTTTGCACGACGACACCTTGCTTGCGCACAGCCGCGAGGCAGGCCTTCAGCGCATGCTCGTTGCCGACGCATTCGATGGCGATATCGCAACCGACGCCGCCTTCGCTCGCGGCGCGCACTGCCTCATCCACTTTGTCCCGCTTCGGATTGAGGGTCACCACGCCAGGCAGGATCGAACGCGCCATCTCCAGCCGGGTGTCGTTCAGGTCCGAGATGAACAGTTGCGTTGCGCCCGCGGCGCGCGCGGCCAGCATCGTCAGAATGCCGATCGGGCCGGCGCCGGTGATCAGCACCGAGCTCCCGGCGCTTACCCCACCACGGTCGCAGGCATAAACGGCGACCGCGGTCGGCTCGACCAATGCAGCTTCCTCATCGGTCATTTCGTCTGGAATGCGCTCGACATTGTAGTCGTTGAGCAAGGCGGCTTCCGCCATGCCGCCGCCGATCCAGCTCAAACCCGCCAAGGCAAGCTTGTCGGACAGATGGTACAGGCCGCGCGCGGCATAATAGTCTCCCGAGCGCGGCATGATCAGCGGTTGCACGGCCACGCGGTCGCCAACCGAGACCGACGTCACGCCGTCGCCGACGGCCTCGATCACGCCGCCAAATTCATGTCCAAGCACCTGCACACCGCTGGCGCCGGTGAACGGATGCGGCTCCGTCGGTATGAAGATCGGCCCGTAACTGTATTCATGCAGGTCGGTTCCGCAGATTCCGACAAACTTGTTGCGGAGAACAACCTGTCCCGGCCCCGGCTTTGCCGGCCTGGGAATGTCCTCGATGCGCAAATCCCTGGCGGCATGAAAGCGCAGGGCCTGCATGCTTCGCGCCGTGGCTGCGAGATTGACCGCGTTCTGTGTCATGGCTTCTCCTCCAAGTTCCATGTGGGTACCTGGAACAGGGAGCAAGCAGCATGCCAACCATACCGCTGAATCGGAAACCGTAATAAAATCAGCATCATGTAGCGGTTTCTGCTGTTATGGGCTGTTGCGGCGGTGTTGCGCGCGCCATGGCGCGCCACAGCGGACGCAACACTAATTGGGCGCGTCCAGCCGCAGCCGCTTCATGCGGCGATGCACCGTCGTGCGGTCGACACCCAGACGCCGCGCGGCCTCGGAGATGTTCCAGCCCGCGGCCACGAGAGCATCCAGCAGTGCCGCACGCTCGTCCTCGGGCGACGGAGCACGCAGGGCAACCAGCCTGGCGGGCGAAGCAAGCGGCGTCAGGTATGGCAATGCGAAATCGGGCAGGTCGGCGGGCTCGATCATCCCGCCCTCGCAAAGCGTCACCGCCAGGTCGATGGCGTTTGCGAGTTCGCGGATGTTGCCGGGCCAGCGGTGACGGATCAGCGCCAGGCGCGCCGCGGGCGAGAGCTTGGCTGTCCGGCCGGCAAGGTGGGCGCGCTGATCCACCAGCCGGTCCAGCAGCCATTCGAAATCGGTGCGTTCGCGCAGCGCCGGCAAGGTCAGCGAGGCCGCGTTCAGCCGGTAGAACAGATCCTCGCGGAAACGTCCCTCTTGGACCAGCGTGCGCAGATCATGGTGCGAGGCCGAAATGATCTTGATGTCAACCTGTCGCGGCTCGATGCCGCCGACCGGGACCAGTTCGCGCTCGGCGATCACGCGCAGCAGCCGCGATTGCAGGGGGTAGGGCATGTCGCCGATCTCGTCGAGGAACAGCGTGCCGCCGTTCGCAGCCTCGATCAGTCCCTTGCGCCCCTTGGCGGCGGCTCCGGTAAAAGCACCGGCGACATGGCCAAAAAGTTCGCTCTCGATCAGATGCTCGGGAATGGCCGCACAGTTGATGGCGACAAACGGGCCGGGCCGCTGCGCGCAATCGTGGATCGCGCGGGCGAGATACTCCTTGCCGGAGCCGGTCTCGCCATGGATCAGGATGGGAATGGTCGTGCGCGCCAGCTTGGCGGCACGCAGTTGCGTGGCGGCCATCGCCGGATCGCCGCCGGAAAGGTCGCCGATCGGCTTCGGCACCGCCTCGACCGGCGCGCGGCGTCCGGTTGTCGGCTGTGGTTCGATGGCGTGCGCGAACAGCGCGCTGCCGCTGCGACCGAACACCAGCCGCTCCTCGGTCGGGCGGCCGCGTGTCAGGCTCGGCAAATCGTCTACGCTGACATCGAGATAGCGCGAGATCGACTGGCCAATGGGGGAGGGCGAGTGCCGCCAGTCGACGCCTCCGGCCTGTGCCAGAAGCAGCGCTCCGCCGCGCGTCGTGCCGAGGATGCGGCCGGAGGCATCGAGGGCGATGGCTGCCTCGGGGTCGACGTCGAGGAATTCCGGCGAACGGGAAAAACGCAGCACCCATTCGGAGTGCATCTGGGCCATCAGATTGGCGAGCTCGATGCGCCGCGCGGAAGCCGTCACCAGGTGCAGCGCCAGATTCTGGCTGATCTTCGGTTGCGGGGAGCGCAGCAGGGAAATGTCGAGCACAGCGGCGAGTTCGCCATTGGTGTCGAAGATCGGCGCGGCGGTGCAGGAGAGCGGCGTGTGGGTCGTGTCAAAATGATCGGTCTGGTGGATCGTCATCGCCTCGCCGGTGACGATGCAGGAGCCGACACCGCAGGTTCCGGTGCGGCTTTCCGACCATTCGGACCCGAGATAAAGCCCTGCCGTGCGCAACTGGTCCATGAACAGGGGATCACCGAGGAAGTCGACGGTGACGCCCTTGGCGTTTGCCAGCAGCAGCACATAGTTCTGGCCCGCCACCTGCTTGAAGAGGGTTTCCAGGCCGCTGCGGGCGATCGCGATCAGCCGCTCGGACTGTTCGCGATGTTCGCGCAACTGGGTATCGGGGACGATATAGGCTTCCGTCGGCCGGGCCGGGTCGAGCCGGTGGGTGTCGACACAGCGTAGCCAGGACTTGACCACGACATCGTCGCGGGCCGATGTCCTGCCGGACAGGACCTGCTCTATCTCCCGGATATGCTCCCTTTCGCCAGCCACGCGTCCTCCTCCCAAGGCAACGTTCTAGCCTGGCATAGTGGTGCGACGGCCGCATGGGCTCAACTGTACTATGGTAGCGCGTGGCTTTATCGCAGTATCGCGAGACGGGGCCGATCTCACAGGCGAGTGAATTCGCATTATCCCCCATTGACGAGCCCGCGACTCCGCCTTTATGGTTCGCCACCATGAAAAAGGCACTCATTCTCGTAGGAAGGCGCGTGGGCAAGGCGGTGTAACCGCCGGGCGAAATCCTCCCATGCGCAACACACAGGCTCCCTCGGGGGCCTTTTTTATTGCCTGAAACACGACTAAACGACCAGCAATCGCCAGATGGCGAACAGTACGGGACCAGACCGATGAACAATGGACAGAACGGGCGACGTGAAATGACGGGCGCCGAAATGGTGGTGCAGGCGCTGAAGGACAATGGCGTCAAGCACGTCTTCGGCTATCCCGGCGGCGCGGTCCTTCCGATCTATGACGAGATTTTCCAGCAGGACGAGGTCGAGCACATTCTGGTGCGGCATGAACAAGGCGCGGGCCATGCAGCCGAGGGCTATGCGCGCTCGACCGGCAAGGCCGGCGTCATGCTGGTGACCTCCGGCCCCGGTGCCACCAATGCGGTGACGCCGCTGCAGGACGCGCTGATGGATTCGATCCCGCTGGTCTGCCTGACCGGGCAGGTGCCGACCTCGCTCATCGGTTCCGATGCGTTCCAGGAGTGCGATACGGTCGGCATCACGCGGCCCTGCACCAAGCACAACTGGCTGGTGAAGGACGTCAACGAACTCGCGGCGACCATCCACGAGGCCTTCCATGTCGCGACGACCGGCCGCCCCGGTCCGGTGGTGGTCGACATCCCGAAGGACGTCCAGTTCGCCAAGGGGTTCTACGTCCCGCCGCAGATCGCGCCGCGCACCAGCTACCAGCCCAAGGTCCAGGGTGATCTGGAGAAGGTGAAGGCCGCGGTCGACCTGATGGCCGGCGCCAAAAGGCCGATCATTTATAGCGGCGGCGGCGTGATCAATTCCGGCCCGGAAGCGAGCCATCTGCTGCGCGAACTGGTCGACCTCACCGGTTTCCCGATCACCTCGACGCTGATGGGGCTCGGCGCCTATCCGGCATCGGGCAAGAACTGGTTGGGCATGCTCGGCATGCACGGCACCTACGAAGCCAACATGGCCATGCATGATTGCGACGTGATGATCTGCATCGGCGCGCGCTTCGACGACCGTATCACCGGCCGGCTCAACGCGTTCTCGCCGAATTCACGCAAGATCCACATCGACATCGATCCGTCGTCGATCAACAAGAACGTGCATACCGAAGTGCCGATCATCGGTGACGTCGGCCGGGTGCTGGAGGATATGGTGCGGTTGTGGCGGGCAACCGCCAAGGCCGACAAGAAGGCGCTCTATCCCTGGTGGGAGCAGATCGCCAAATGGCGCGCGCGCGATTCACTGGCGTTCAAGATGAACAACGACGTGATCATGCCGCAATACGCCATCCAGCGGCTCTACGAACTGACCAAGGACATGGACACCTACATCACCACCGAGGTCGGCCAGCACCAGATGTGGGCGGCGCAGCACTATCACTTCGACAAGCCGAACCGCTGGATGACGTCAGGCGGGCTGGGCACGATGGGTTACGGCCTGCCGGCCGCGCTCGGCGTGCAGATCGCGCATCCCGACGCGCTGGTCGTCGACATTGCCGGCGACGCTTCGGTGCAGATGACGATGCAGGAGATGAGTGCGGCCGTGCAGCACGACGCGCCGATCAAGATCTTCATCCTCAATAACCAGTACATGGGCATGGTGCGCCAGTGGCAGCAGCTGCTGCATGGCAACCGGCTGTCGCATTCCTACACCGAGGCGATGCCGGACTTCGTCAAGCTGGCCGAGGCCTATGGCGGCCACGGTATTCGCTGCGAGAAGCCGGACGAGCTGGACGATGCCATCAAGGAGATGATCTCGGTCAGGAAGCCGGTGCTGTTCGACTGCCGCGTGGCGACGCTTGCCAATTGCTTCCCGATGATCCCGTCAGGCAAGGCGCACAACGAGATGCTGTTGCCGGACGAGGCCACCGACGAGGCAGTGGCGAATGCCATCGACGCCAAGGGCCGGGAACTGGTGTAATCGACAAGCCAAGGCAGGGCTTGTCGAAAGAAGCCGTGCGCAAACAAATAATCAGATCAAGAATTTGAGATCCATGTCATGAACGCACAGCACCTTCAACCGACCGGCTCCGCCTACTTCATCGCCAAGGAAACGGAGCGGCCGGAGATCCATACGCTTTCCGTGCTGGTCGACAACGAGCCTGGCGTGCTCGCCCGGGTCATCGGCCTGTTTTCCGGGCGCGGCTACAACATCGAGAGCCTGACCGTCTCCGAGACCGAACATGAGAAGCACCTGTCGCGCATCACCATCGTGACGCGCGGCACGCCGCATGTGATGGAGCAGATCAAGAACCAGCTCGAGCGCATCGTGCCGGTACACCGTGTGGTCGATCTGACTGTGCGCTCGCACGAGCTTGGGCAGGAGCGGCCGCTGGAGCGGGAACTGGCGCTGGTCAAGGTGGCCGGCACCGGTGACGCCCGCGTCGAGGCGCTGCGGTTGGCGGACGCCTTCCGCGCCAGCGTCATCGACGCCAACACCGAGCATTTCATCTTCGAGATCACCGGCAAGGGCTCGAAGCTCGATCAGTTCATCGCCATCATGAAGCCGCTGGGCCTGGTCGAGATCTGCCGCACCGGCGTGGCGGCGATGAACCGTGGTCCGCAAGGCATGTAAGGCCTGCCACGTCGGCGTCGGATCAGTCCTGGGGTTTTGCCGGCGGGACCTCGTTTTTGCCGCTGGCCAAGGCCTTGCTTTCCCTTTTTAGTGGGCGTGACACGGGGCAGACATCCTGAACGAAGCCGTTCAGGGTGTTTACCAGGTTGTTCTCGACCAGCGAGTAGTGGATGAACTGTCCCTGCCGCTCCCTCGCGATGAGGCCCGCCGTCTCCAGAATGTTCAGGTGCTGCGAGATCGACGGCTTCGACATGTCGAAGCGCGCCGCGATCTCGCCCGCGGTCAGCGAGGAATGGGCGAGATAGGCGAGGATCCTGCGCCGGGGAGCCGAAGAGAGCGCCTCGAACACGCGCTGGATCGCGCCGCTGGCTCCGATGCCGGCTTCAACCTCCGATGCCTGTTCAGTTTTCTCGACCATTGCTCGCACCTCGCAATCACAGGCGCCATGGCGACGCTTGTCGGCATTTTTCCGGCTATCATTTAGACTATTGCCTAAATGCCTAATCCGGCATAATAGATGATTAGCTTACTGCCTAAATACGGCGCGAGGCACCAAAAGGCAAGGCATGGTTCGGAAAATGTTCATGCGAGGGAGGGGTTCCCGATGAAGACCATATCGACGGGCAGAATGATTTCTCGACAAGACAGCGACGCGCGCGACGGCAGGGTTGTCTGGATGCCGGCCAAGTCGATCTGGGTCGGCACGATGACTGTCGTCGCCATCGTGTTCGGACCGCTCACCTTCAGCTGGAGCGCTCTTGCGCTGTTCGTGGTGACGACAGCGGTGACGATCTGCGCCGGGCATTCTGTCGGCATGCATCGCCTGCTCATCCACCGCTCGTTTAAGGTCCATATCTGGATCGAACACGCGCTGGTCTATCTCGGCGTGCTGGTCGGTATGGCCGGCCCGTTCGGCATGATCCATGCTCACGATATCCGCGACTGGGCGCAGCGCCAGACGGCCTGCCACGACCTGCATGCCCACCGCCGGCCTTTCTTCACCGACGCCTTCTGGCAGATGCATTGCGCGGTCGCCTTGCGCAATCCGCCTGACTTCGTCATCGAGCCGTCGATCAGGAATGACCGGTTCTACAAATTCCTCGAGCGCACCTGGATGCTGCAGCAACTGCCATGGGCCATTGCCTTCCTGCTGCTTGGCGGCTGGAGCTGGGTGGTCTGGGGCATCGCGGTGCGTGTTTCCGCGTCCCTCACCGGACATTGGCTGGTCGGACATTTCGCGCATCGGAGCGGCGACCAGGGATGGTGTGTCGACGACGTGGCGGTGCAGGGCTACAATCTGCCGCGTTTCGGCTTAGTGACGTTCGGGGAGAGTTTTCACGGCAATCATCACGCATTTCCCGAATCCGCCAGGCTTGGTCTTGAACGGGGGCAGATCGACCTCGGCTGGGCCTTCATCCGGATCCTTGCCGGCCTTGGTCTCGCGCACAGCGTGAAGCTTCCGGAAAATACTCCAAGACGGAAGGGGTTGCGCCGCCTGCGCGGCGGGCAGCAGGCCATGCCTGCCGTCGGCAACCGGTTGCCGGCGCCGTCTCACGGCGGATGACGGCATCCTGGGTTCGGCGGGCTGAAGTCACGATCGATATGGCTGGCGGCTGCTGGACCAAAGGATTGCGGTTGCGTCTGACATGTCCGCTATCTATGTCAGCATTACTGACCTTGTGGACCCGATGTCACTCGACGCATTCCTCGCACTGCTCGTCTATGCCTTCGTGACCTCGATCACGCCGGGGCCGAACAACCTCATGCTCTTGGCCTCCGGTGTCAATTTCGGCATCACCAGGACGATACCGCACATGCTGGGCATCAGCATCGGCTTTCTCGTCCTGTTGCTGGCCGTCGGTTTCGGGCTTGGCGCGGTGCTGACGGCGTTTCCGGCGCTGCACAATGTCCTCAAGATCGCCGGCGCCGCCTATCTGCTCTACCTCGCATGGAAGATCGCCATGTCGCGCTCGCTGAGCGGCAAGGGTGAGGCGGAAGCGCGGCCGATGCGCTTCATCGATGCGGCGGCATTCCAGTGGGTCAATCCCAAGGCCTGGGTGATGGCGATCACCGCCATGGCTGTCTACACGAACCCCGATCACCCCTTCGTCTCGGTAGCGCTGATCTCGATCGCCTTCGCCGTCGTCAACTTGCCCAGCGTCTCGGTGTGGGCGGGATTCGGCACGGCGTTGCGTGGATTCCTGTCCGATCCGGCACGGCTGAAATGGTTCAACATCGCCATGGGCGTGCTGCTGGCGGCGACGCTGTGGCCAATGCTGAAATAGGGTTCCCGACGGTTCGACTGGCCTCGGCCCCCGTGGCGGCGACAGGCTGCACACGCATTGTGCAGTGCACATTAAATCTTCGTAATGCCGTGTTTTGGCCCTTTTCCGACAAACGCCTGTCCTATCTATTCGGCTAAATCGCGGCAATCAGTCGTGAATGAGCTATAATACGACCACCTGGCAGCGGCGTGTCGGACGGAGAGGGTACTTTGACGATACGTGGAAAAGCCGTTCTTTCATTGCTTGCCGTCGCCTGTGCGGGCGCGGCCTGGCTCTATCTGTCTCCCGATACGCTGAGCAAGGTTGAGCAACTGGTCGGCGTAAAGCCGGTCGCAGTTGCGGGCAAATCGGCAACCGACACGCCAGCGGCAGGGGACAAGCAGGCGTCAGGCGGCGGTGGCGCCCGTTCGGCCTCGATCGTTTCGGCAACGGCGACGACGGCCGACTTCCCAATCCGGCGCTATGCCATCGGCTTCGTCTCCTCTCCGGCCGTGGTCAACATCAACGCGCGGGTCTCCAGCCAGATCGTGTCGATCGACGTCAAGGACGGGCAGATGGTGAAGGCGGGCGACACGCTGTTCTCGCTCGATGACCGCGCGCTGAAGGCGCAGCTCGCCAAGGACCAGGCGCAGCTGGCCAAGGACCAGGCGATGCTCGCCAGCTCGAGTTCCGATCTTCAGCGCGCCAAGGATCTTGTCGCCAAGCAGGCCGGTACCCAGCAGACCTATGATCAGGCTGTTGCCGCGCAGAAGGCGGCGGCCGCCACCGTGGATGCCGACAAGGCGACGATCGATGCCGACAACGTCCAGCTTGGCTTTGCCACGATCACGGCGCCGATCGCGGGTCGACTTGGCGCCGTCAACGTGTCGGTCGGCGATCTCGTCACGGTCAGCAATGGCAACAGCAGTACGGCAACGCCGCTGGTGACGATCACCCAGATGGACCCGTTGCAGGTCAACTTCAATCTGCCGGAAAGCAACCTTGCGCTGTTGCACAAGGCGCTTGCCAATCCGCAGCAAGGGGCGGTGACGTTGATCAAGGACGGCGATCCGACGCCGATCGGCAAGGGCACGCTCGATTTCGTCGATTCCAGTGTCGATACCGCGTCGGGCACGATCGCCACGCGGGCGACCATACCGAATGCCGATCTGTCGCTGTGGCCCGGCCAGTATGTGAATGTCGTCCTTGACGCCGGGATCATGCCTCAGATGACCTCCGTTCCGACCGTCGCGGTCCAGCCCAGCCAGAAGGGGCCGTTCGTCTATGTGGTCAAGCCGGACAGCACCGTCGAGATGCGGCCGGTGCAGGTGGCCCTGACCGAAGGCCAGGACAGCGCCATCAGCCAGGGGCTGAAAGCAGGCGAGAAAGTGGTCACTGAAGGCCAGACGAGGCTGAAGAATGGTGCCGCGGTGCATGAGGGCGCCTCGACGGCCGCGCCCAAGGTGGCCGAGGCGACCAACGCCGGCGAGGCGGCCCGATGATCTCCGAATTCTGCATCCGCAGGCCGGTCGCCACCCTTCTGATGTCGTTCGCCCTCGTGCTGGGCGGGCTGTTTGCCTACAAGTTCCTGCCCGTGGCCGCACTGCCCAGCGCCGAATTCCCAGTGGTCAACGTTTCGGCTTCACTGCCGGGCGCCTCGCCGGAAACCATGGCGACATCGGTGGCGACGCCGCTGATCAAGCAGTTCGCCACCATTGCCGGCATCGATTCGATCTCGACCACGAATTCGCTCGGCCAGACTTCGATCGCCATCCAGTTCGTGCTCAACCGGGATATCGATGCAGCGGCGGCGGACGTGCAGGCGGCGATCGCGCGCACGCAGAAATCACTGCCGCCGCAGATGACGGCGCCGCCGAGCTATCGCAAGGTCAATCCCGCCGACGCGCCGATCCTCTTGATGTCGCTGGTCAGCGACACGGTTCCATTGACCGACCTCGATGCCTTCGCCGAGAACGTGATCTCGCCATCGCTGTCGACCATCGACGGGGTGGCGCAGGTCTCGATCTTCGGTCAGCAGAAATATGCGGTGCGCATCCAGATCGATCCGACAGCGCTTGCCGCGCGCGGCATCTCGATCGACCAGCTGCAGGCGGCGGTCGCGTCGGCCAACAGCAACACGCCGCTCGGCGTGCTGCAGAACAACAAGCAGCAGCTGACCATCACCGCCAACACGCAGCTCACCGACGCCGCCGGCTTCTCCAACCTCATCATCGCCACCAAGAACGGCCACCCGGTGCGGCTGGGCGAGGTGACCCGTGTCGTCGATTCGGTGCAGACCACGACGACGGCGAGCTGGTACGATGGTACCCGCGCGATCATCATGGCCGTGCAGCGCCAGCCCGATGCCAACACCGTCGATGTCGTCGACAAGGTCAAGGCTATGTTGCCGTCCTTCCAGGACCAGATGCCGGCCGCCGCGCAGATCAAGCTGCTCAACGACCGTTCGACGTCGATCCGCCAGGCCGTCGACGACGTCCAGTTCACGCTGTTGTTGACCATCGCGCTGGTGGTCATGGTTATCTTCGTGTTCCTGCGCCGGGTGACGGCGACCATCATCCCGGCCGTTGCGGTGCCGATCTCGCTGATCGCCACGCTTGGCGCGATGTTCCTGTTCGGATTCTCCATCGACAACATATCGCTGATGGGCCTGACGCTTGCCGTGGGCCTCGTCGTCGACGATGCCATCGTGATGCTGGAAAACATCTTCCGGCACATGGAGGAAGATGGGTTGTCGGCCTTCGATGCCTCGCTCAAGGGCGCGCGCGAAATCGGCTTCACCATCATCTCGATCTCGATCTCGCTGGTGGCGGTGTTCATCCCCGTGCTCCTGATGGGCGGCGTGATCGGGCGCATCTTCAACGAGTTCGCCGTCGTGGTGACGGTCGCCATCCTGGCGTCGATGTTCGTGTCGCTGACACTGACGCCGATGCTGTGCTCGCGGTTGCTCTCGGTAACCAAAGCCGATCGCGACAAGCATGGCGCCGGCCATAAGCGGGACATCGTCACACGCGGCTATGACCGGGTTCTGACATTCTGCCTGCGACACACCTTCCTGGTGTTTCTCGTCTTCGTGGGCACCGCCGCGGCGTCGGTGTGGCTGATCCAGATCTCGCCCAAGGGCTTCTTCCCGCAGGAGGATATCGGCCAGATATCGGTGACGACCATCGCGCGCCAGGACATCTCGTTTGACGCCATGGCCAAGCTGCAGGGCCAGGTGGCCAGCGTCTTCTCGCATTCGCCCTATGTCGATCACGTGGCGTGGTCGGCGGGCAGCGGCAACAATGCGCTCAACCAGGGGCAGCTCTTCGTCCAGCTCAAGGGCAAGGACCAGCGTCCCAATATCGAGAAGGTGCTTTCGGATCTGCGCAAGCAACTGGCCGGCGTGGCGGGCATCGAGACCTACATGCAGCCGGTGCAGAATCTGAGGCTGGGGTCGCGCTCGTCGGCCAGCGCCTACCAGCTCGTGGTTCAGGGCCTCGATACCGGCCTGACCGATACGTGGGCGCAGAAGCTGAACGACGCGATGGCGGCCGACCATGCGACGTTCACCGACGTCACCAGCGACCTGCAGAACAATGCGCTGCAGGCGTCGCTGGTCATCGATCGCGACAAGGCCGCCCAGCTCGGCATCGACACCGACACGCTGCGCACCGCGCTCTATGGCGGCTTCGGCACCGACCAGGTTTCTACGATCTTCGGTTCGGCCGACAGCTACGAGGTCATCACCGAGCTCGATCCCAAGATCGAATGGTCGCCCGAGCGGATGCTTGCCATCCAGATGAGGACGGCGAGCGGCTCCCTGGTTCCGCTCGGCGCCTTCGCCCGGGTCGACCGCACGGCTGGCGCCCTGACCGTCAACCAGCTCGGCCAGCTTCCCGCCGTGACCATCTCCTACAATTTGCCGCAAGGCGTGGCGCTGGGTGACAGCGTGACCCGCATCAACGCGCTCAAAGAGCAGATCGGCATGCCGACGGAGATCTCGACCACCTTTGCCGGCACCGCCAAGACCTTCCAGGATTCACTGGCCAACCAGGGGCTTCTGGTCGGCGGCGCGATCCTGACCATCTATATCGTGCTCGGCATTCTCTATGAGAGCTTCATTCATCCGCTCACGATCCTCACCGGCCTGCCGTCGGCGGTGCTCGGAGCGTTGGTTGCCTTGCGCTTCGCAGGCATGGATCTGTCCGTCATCGCGGTGATCGGTATCCTGATGCTGATCGGCATCGTCAAGAAGAACGGCATCATGATGGTCGACGTCGCGCTTGAATTGCGACGAGAGGGCATGTCGGCCAAGGAGTCCATCCACAAGGCCTGCCTGATGCGTTTCAGGCCGATCATGATGACGACGCTGGCGGCGCTGATGGGCACGTTCCCGATCGCGCTCGGTACCGGCGCCAGCGCCGAGCTGCGCCAGCCGCTGGGCGTTGCCGTTGTCGGCGGCCTCTTGGCTTCGCAGGCGCTGACCCTGTTCGTGACGCCGGTGATCTACGTCTACATGGAGAATTTCTCCGGCTGGCTGGTCGGGCTCATGCCGAAGCGCAAGGCTGAACTGAAGATGGTTGAAAATGGCGACCAGCCTTCATTGTTCGGCACCAATGACGACATCCAGACCGAGCCGCAGAAGACAGCGGCCGAATAGCAGCCTCAGGCGGCCTGGATAAAAGCTTGCCCAAGCCGTGGCGCTTGCTGCCGGCGGATCGGACCCGTAGTTTGTGGCCATGTCCCATGATCATGACCATGACAATGAACTCGACCCGTTTGCGGCGCGCGTGCGGGCGCTGGAAACCATCCTGACCCGCAAGGGGCTGATCGATCCGGCCGCGATCGACGTCATCGTCGATACCTACGAGACCAAGATCGGTCCCCGCAACGGCGCAAGGGTCGTGGCCAAGGCATGGAACGATCCCGCCTATGCCGACTGGCTGAAGCGTGACGCGACGGCGGCGATCGAATCGCTGAGCTATACCGGCCGCCAGGGCGAGCACATGCAGGCGGTGTTCAACACCAGCGACACCCACAACCTCGTCGTCTGCACGCTGTGCTCCTGCTATCCATGGTCGGTACTCGGCCTGCCGCCGGTCTGGTACAAGGCGCCGCCCTACCGGTCGCGCGCGGTGATCGATCCGCGCGGCGTGCTGGAGGAATTCGGGCTGACGCTGCCGGCCGCAACAAAGGTACGCGTCTGGGATTCGACGGCGGAGCTGCGCTATCTCGTGGTGCCGATGCGGCCGGACGGTACCGAGGGCTGGAGCGAGGAGCAGTTGGCCGACCTGGTGAGCCGCGATGCCATGATCGGCACCGCCCTGGCGAAAGAGCCGGCATGAACGGGCCCCAGGATCTTGGCGGACAGATGGGCTTCGGCCCGGTAGCGCCCGAAAAGGACGAGCCCTATTTCCACGCGGCCTGGGAGAGGCGGGCGCTCGGCGTGACGCTTTGCGCCGGCGCCATGGGAGCCTGGAATATCGATGAGAGCCGGCATGCGCGGGAATCGCTGCATCCGGCCGATTATTATTCCTCCAGCTACTACCAGATCTGGATCAAGGCGCTGGAGACCCTGCTCAAGCGCCATGGCTTCGTCAGCGAGCGCGATCTCGCGGCGGGCGAGGCGATCGATGCGGCGGCGACCCCGAAGCGGGTGCTGAAGGCCGAAAACGTGCCGGCGGTGCTGGCCAAGGGCGGTCCCTGCGACCGGCCCGTTGCCTCGCCGGCGCGGTTCAAGGCCGGCCAGC
The DNA here is from genome assembly GCF_059420305.1 of Mesorhizobium sp. GW821-FHT04C10. Lineage (NCBI taxonomy): Bacteria > Pseudomonadati > Pseudomonadota > Alphaproteobacteria > Hyphomicrobiales > Phyllobacteriaceae > Mesorhizobium > Mesorhizobium sp. GW821-FHT04C10. The sequence continues at coordinate 3,783,445 of NZ_JBWKTL010000001.1, forward strand.
ACGTGCGGACGAAGAATTTCAATCCCACCGGTCACACGCGGCTGCCGCGCTATGCGCGCGGCAAGCTTGGCAGGATCGAGGCGGTGCGCGACGGCTTCGTCTTTCCCGACACCAACGCGCATGGGCAAGGCGAGAATCCGCAATGGGTCTATACGGTGGTTTTCGACGGAACGGAGATCTGGGGCGAGGGCGCCGATCCGACGCTTGTTGTCTCGATCGACGTCTGGGAGAGCTATCTTGAGCCGGCCTGACGGGATCGCCGCCGATTTGCCCGTTGGCCTCGACGCGCCTGTTTTCGCCGAGCCCTGGCAGGCCGAGGCGTTCGCCATGACGGTGACGCTGCACGACAAGGGCCTGTTCTCGTGGAGCGAATGGGCGGATGCCCTGTCGGCGGAAGTGAAGAAACCGGGTGCGGCAGCCGACGGCCATGACTATTACGAGCATTGGCTGGCGGCGCTGGAAGGGCTGCTGGCGTTGAAGGGACTGGCCGCCAGGCCCGATGTCGATGCGATGGCGCAGGCCTGGGAACGCGCCGCGCACGCCACGCCCCACGGCAGGCCGATCCTGCTCGAGAACGACCCGGAGTTCCGATCCGCGACGTGAGCGGATGTCCAGGACCGCCCCAAATCCTCGCGTTCGCCTGAGCGATGGCAACCATCCGCCTCGAAAGCCGCCCTCTACCCAAGAGAGAATGAATGTACCTGTCGGAAATTCTCTCGATCGGCGCGGCCCTGTGCATCGCCACAAGCGGCATGTTGGCCGGTGAGCTGGTCGGCCGCATCGATGCCCTGACCCTGACCCGGCTGCAAACGCTCGCGGTGACCGTTGCCACCGCCATCACGGCAACGGTGCTGGGCGGCTGGAGCGGCCTTGTTCCGTGGCAGGTAGCCTATCTTGCTGCGTCCGGCGTGTTCGGGATATTCGTTGCCTCATCCGCCTATATCTCGTCGATATTCGCGCTCGGGCCGCGTCTGGCACTGCTGGTCTTCTCTTTGACCTCGCCCTTTGCCCTGATCATGGGCTACGTCTTCCTGGACGAGACGGTCGGTCCGGTGAAACTGACCGGCGTGGCGCTGGTCATAGCGGGCATCGTGCTCGCCATCCTGTTCGGTCGCCCCGCCAAGGTTCAGCCGGAGGGCATCTTCCCGACACTGCCCATCGAAACGCCCGTGCTGCCCGAAAAACAGATGACCTTGCCGGTCGGTCTCGTCTTTGGGCTGATTGCGGCACTGGGGCAGGCCGCCGGCGCGCTGGTCGCGCGTCCCGTCATGGCATCGGGCGTCAACCCGTTCACGGCGATGGCGATCCGGACCGGCGTGTCGGCCGCCCTGTTCCTGTTGCTGCTGGTGGTTCCGCTGCCTGGCGCTGCGAAGCGCTCCCAGCCGTCGGCGCGAACACTCGGCATCGGCATTGGCGGTGCGCTGATCGGCACGGGCATGGGCATGTCGCTCATCATGGCCGCACTGGCCGGCGGCAAGGTCGGTATCGTCTCGACATTGTCGTCACTGTCGCCGGTGCTGGTGTTGCCGATGATGTGGCTGCGCAGCGGCTACAGGCCGCCGGCGCCGGCCTGGGCGGGGGCGGTGCTCGCCTTCGCCGGCACAGCCTTGATTGCGCTCGGCTGACAGCAACGATGAGCCGGGCACCTGCTTTTTGTTCTCTTTACGTTCTCGTGCGCGCCTGATAGCCTCAGCCGTCGGAGGCGCGCGGTGCGTCATTGACGGCAGTCGATTGGCGGCTGTCTTGTGTTTCGCTTGCGAATCCGGTCTGTCGCACTGATGGAATTTTCACCCCAACAGGACGAGGCGCTGCAGGCGGTTGCCCGCTGGCTGCAAGCCGGCAAGCCGCAGCTGTTCCGGCTGTTCGGCTATGCCGGCACCGGCAAGACCACGCTGGCACGCTATTTTGCCGAACATGTAGACGGCCAGGTGCAGTTCGCCGCCTTCACCGGCAAGGCGGCCCAGGTGCTGCGCTCCAAGGGGGCGGTCAACGCCCGTACCATCCATTCGCTGATCTACAGGCCCAAGGGCGAGGAATCGGTCGAGGACGAGGTCACCGGCAAGACCTCGATGTCGCCGACCTTCTCGCTCAACCGGCAGAGCCCGATCTCGCGTGCGAAACTGGTCGTCATTGACGAATGCTCGATGGTCGACGAGCAGCTCGGCCGCGACCTCATGAGTTTCGGCACGCCGATCCTGGTTCTGGGCGACCCCGGCCAGTTGCCGCCGATTTCGGGCGGCGGCTTCTTCACCGATCACGAGCCCGATTTCCTGCTCACCGAAATCCACCGGCAGGCGCGAGACAATCCGATCCTGCGCCTGGCGCTCGATGTGCGCGAGGGCCGCGAATTCATGCGCGGCGACTATGGCACGGCGCAGGTGATCGGCAAGGAGGATGTCAACCAGGAACTGGTGCTGAGGGCCGACCAGGTGCTGGTCGGCACCAACCGCACGCGCCGCCGCTACAACCAGCGCCTGCGCGAACTCAAAGGCTTCAATGCCGACTATCCGCAGGCCGGCGACAAGCTCGTGTGCCTGCGCAACGATCCCGCCAAGGGGCTGCTCAATGGCTCGCTGTGGAAGGTGATGACCTCGTCGCGCGAGACGGTGAAGCCCGGCATCAACCTGCTGGTTTCGCCCGAAGAGGACGATCCGGACCGCGGCGTCGCCAAGATCAAGCTGCTCAAGGCGGCGTTCGAGGATCCCGACGCCGATATCCCGTGGCAGCAGAAGAAGCGCTTCGACGATTTCGACTATGGCTATGCGCTGACCGTGCACAAGGCGCAGGGTTCGCAATGGAACGAGATCGTGCTGTTCGACGAGAGCTGGGCCTTCAAGGAAACCCGGCAGCGCTGGCTCTATACCGCGATCACCCGGGCCGCCGAGCGGCTGACCATCGTCAGGTAGCTACGACGACGGCTTTTCCCGCACGCCGACGTGCCGGGCGTCGAGCCATTCCCAGGCCTCGGCTTCGTCCTCGGCCTTGAAATGCCTGAATTCGATGGGTGACGACGCGGGCAGGGCGTGCCGTGCGTCCGGCGTCCAGTCCGGTGCGCCGATCGCCGCGCAGCGGCCAATATGCTCCAGTGCATGGACGGCGCCCAGCTTGAGGGTCTCGTCGGAGATGTCGGCCCAGTCGACGCCGTCGTGATCGACCATGCGCACGGCCACGTCGATTCGCTGATGGAGCGCGTAGGCCGCTTCCAGCAGGCCGAACAGGTTTTCCGCATCGGCCGCCGAGACATGCCCGACCACATCGATTGCGAACAGGTCGTCGCGACTGGTGTCGATACGACGGATCGCCGGCACGGATTGCAGGAAATTCACGGCGGGCCTCCTTTTACGGAACAGAGTTGGTCTTCTGGAACACTGGAAAGCCCTATCTGTTCCCGTCAAAGACGTTATAGATGCCCGGTCTCAAGCGCGCCGAGGCTGAACGGATGGCTGTGGCGCGCCGTTAACCCGCCTGTTTCACGGACACCAGCCCATGCCCGCAAAGCTTTCCGTCAACCTCAACGCCATCGCCATGCTGCGCAACCGGCGCGATTTGCCGTGGCCCAGCGTGATCGGCATCGGCCGGCTCGCCCTTGCCGCCGGAGCGCATGGGCTGACCGTCCATCCGCGTCCCGACGAGCGTCACACGCGGCATTCCGACCTGCCGGAGATCCGGGCGCTGATCGATGACGAGTTCCCGCGGGCCGAATTCAACATCGAGGGCTATCCGAGCGAGGATTTCCTGGCGCTTGTGGAAAAGCATCAGCCCGAACAGGTGACGCTGGTTCCCGATGATCCGGCACAGGCAACCTCCGACCATGGCTGGAACTTCGCCGCCGATGCGGCGTTCCTGACACCAATCGTCAAACGCCTGAAGAAGGGTGGTTTCAGGGTGTCTCTGTTCTCCGACGCCGATCCCGCCAGCATTGCGGCCGCGCGCGATACCGGTGCCGACCGGATCGAGCTCTATACCGGCCCTTATGGCAGCTACCATTCCGATTCCGCAAAGGCGGCCAACGAGCTGGAAAGATTGGGGAAAACAGCCGATGCGGCATCTGCCGCCGGTCTCCAGGTCAATGCCGGGCACGATCTGACGGTGGGCAATCTGCCCGCTCTGGCGAAGCGCATTCCGGAATTGGCCGAAGTGTCAATCGGACATGGGTTGACAGCCGACGCGTTGGAGTATGGCATGGCCGGCACGGTGGGTCGATTTCTCAGGGCTTGTGGGTGGAAATGATGGCAGCCTCGCGCACCAGGCATGGCAGCCATAATTTGACGGTACTTGATATTGCATCGCAGCAAGCGTAGAGCACCGCGCGCTTATCGGAGTGTCGTCCATGGCCCTTGCCAATACTGGTAGTGAGGCAGAACCCGTCGAACAATCGAGCCATCCGGAGATCGAGCAGCATAGCACCAAGGTGCTGATGCTGGGCGCGCTTGGCGTTGTCTATGGCGATATCGGCACCAGCCCCATCTACGCCTTTCGCGAGGCCCTGGTGGCGTCTTCGGGCGGTCAAGTCGCGGAGCGTGGCGATATCCTTGGCGTGCTGTCGCTGATCATCTGGTCGCTGACCATCATCGTCACAATCAAGTACATCATGTTCGTGCTGCGCGCCGACAACCGCGGCGAGGGCGGCGTGCTGTCGCTGATGGCGCTGGCGCGCGGCAGTTTCCCCAAGCGCTCGGCGGTCATCCTGGGCATCGGCATCGTCGGTGCCTCGCTGTTCTTCGGCGACGCCGTCATCACGCCGGCGATTTCGGTGCTGTCGGCGGTCGAGGGCATGAATGTCGTCACGCCCACCTTCCAGCCTTATGTCGTGCCGCTAACGCTGGTCATCCTGGCGATCCTGTTTTCCGTGCAGCGCTTCGGCACAGGCGGCGTGGCGCTCATCTTTGGCCCGATCACCGCCGTATGGTTCCTGGCCATCGGCCTGTCCGGCCTCAAGCATATCATCGCCGATCCGGAGATCCTGTGGGCGGTCAGTCCGCACTATATCGTCGCTTTCCTGATCCATTCGCCCGACGTTGCCTTCGTAACCATCGGCGCCATCTTCCTCGCCGTCACCGGCGCCGAGGCGCTCTATGCCGATCTCGGCCATTTCGGCCGCAAGCCGATCGTGCTCGCCTGGCTGTCGATCGTGTTTCCCTGCCTGCTGCTCAACTATGCCGGGCAGGGTGCCTTCGTGCTGGCCAAGAATGGCGTCGTGGGCCATCCGTTCTTCGAGATGAACGAAGGCTGGACGCTGATCCCGATGGTGGTGCTGGCGACAGCGGCGACGGTCATCGCCAGCCAGGCGGTGATTTCAGGTGCCTTCTCGCTGACCAGGCAGGCGGTGCAGCTAAACATGCTGCCGCGGCTGGAAATCCTGCATACGTCGGAAAAACAGTCCGGCCAGATCTACATGCCCCGCGTCAACCTGTTGCTGGCGCTGGTGGTGATGATGCTGGTGGTCGGGTTCGGCGAGTCCAGCAAGCTGGCTTCGGCCTACGGCATCTCGGTGACCGGCAACATGCTGGTGACGACGGTGCTGCTCTACGTCGTGATGACCCGCATCTGGAAATGGCGGTTGTGGGTGGCCGTCGCGATGACCGCACTGTTTGCGTTCATCGACATCGGCTTCTTCGCGTCCAACATCGTCAAGGTGTTCGAGGGCGGCTGGGCCTCGCTGGCGGTGGCCTTCACCATTGTCACTGCCATGTGGACCTGGGTGCGCGGCAGCCGCTACCTGTTCGACAAGACCCGCCGTAACGAGATCCCGCTCGATTTCCTCGCCGGCAATCTGTTGAAGAAGAAACCGCAGCTGGTGTCGGGCACCGCGGTGTTCCTGACCAGCGATCCGCTCAGCGCGCCGACAGCGCTTATGCACAGCCTGAAGCACTACAAGGTGCTGCATGAGCAGAACGTCATCCTTTCGGTGGTGACGGCGCCGCAGCCGGTGGTGCCCGACAGCGATCGGGTCAAGATGGAGACGGTCAACGAACTGTTCATGCGGGTAACGCTGACCTTCGGCTACATGGAACAGCCCAATATTCCGCGCGCGCTGGCGATCTGCCGCAAGCAGGGCTGGAAGTTCGACATCATGACGACGTCCTTCTTCCTGTCGCGCCGGTCGCTCAAGGCCTCGCCCAACTCCGGCATGCCGGTGTGGCAGGATCGGCTGTTCATCGGCCTGGCGCGCACGGCCGCCGACGCGACCGAATATTTCCAGATCCCGACCGGACGCGTGGTAGAAATCGGTACGCAGGTGGCGATCTGACGAAGCTGATCGCCTCGACCTAACCTGGTGGAGGGCGGGCATGAGCGGCGAATTGGTGCTTGTCACCGGCGGATCGGGTTTCCTCGGCGCCCACTGTATCCTTGAACTCCTGAAGGCCGGCTACCGCGTACGCACCACGGTGCGCTCCGCCAAGCGGGAAGCCGATGTGCTGGCCATGCTCAAGGCCGGCGGCATCGAGCCAAGTGACAGGCTGTCCTTCGCCATCGCCGACCTCACGAGCGACGCGGGCTGGCTGCAAGCCGTCGCCGGTTGCGACTACGTGCTCCATGTCGCCTCGCCATTTCCGCCTGGCGTGCCCAAGCATGAGGATGATCTGATCATCCCGGCTCGCGAGGGGGCGCTGCGGGTGCTGCGGGCGGCGCGGGACGCTGGTGTCAAACGCGTCGTGCTGACCTCGTCCTTCGCGGCCATCGGCTATGGCAAGATGCCGCCGGACGGCCGGCCATTCACCGAGGAAAGCTGGACCGATCCGACGGCCAAGGTCAGCGCCTATGTGAAGTCGAAGACGCTTGCCGAGCGGGCGGCCTGGGATTTCATCGCCGCCGAGGGCGGCAGGCTGGAGTTGGCGGTCGTCAATCCGGTCGGCATCTTCGGACCGGTTCTCGGCTCCGACCATTCGACCTCCACCGAATTTGTCCAGCGGATGATGAACGGCGCCATGCCGGGGCTGCCGCGTCTGTCCTTCGGCGTCGTCGACGCACGCGACGTGGCCGACCTGCATGTGCGTGCCATGACCAATCCAGCCGCCAAAGGCGAGCGCTTCCTCGCGGTATCAGGCGACTTCATGACAGTGCGGGAAATCGCGCAGACCGTGAAGGCGCGGCTCGGCGACGCGGCGTCGCGCGTCTCGACGAGGCAGCTTCCCGATTGGCTGGTGCGGATCGTCGGATTGTTCAACGCCGAAGCCGCGCAACTGGTGACGGAACTGGGCAAGGTCAAGAATGCCACCAACGCCAAGGCGGTGCGTGTGCTCGGCTGGGCGCCGCGCCCGCGCGAAGACGCGCTGGCTGCCACCGGTGAGAGCCTGGTCCGGCTCGGCCTGCTCAAGACATCGAAGTAGCGCGGCGGGAGGGTGACCTCCCACCGCTCTGGTTTCAACCAGCCAGCGCGGCTTTGTTGGCTTCCAGGAACTGCTTCAGCGATACCGACTTTCGACCGGAAAGCGTCTCGACCGAATCCGTCACCATGCCAAGGCCGCCGGCGCGCGTGGCGGCGTCGAAGGACACCAGAAGCTTGGCGATCGGCTCGGGAAGCCCAGCGGCCTTCATGCCCTCAGTCAGTGCTTCATCGGAGAGCTGGACGACCTGGATCGGCTTGCCGGTGGCTTCAGTGACAAGCGCGGCGACTTCGGCTGTCGTATAGGCCTTGGGGCCGGTCAGCGTGTAGGTCTTGCTCTCAACGGTTTGCGAGGCCAGCCCCGCGGCTATGGCCGCGGCGAGATCGTCGCGCGCTCCATAGGAAATGGCGCCGTCGCCCGCGGACGTATACCATTGGCCCGACGCCAGAATCTGCGGCACCGCCATAAAGAGGTTCTCGTCGTACCAGCCATTGCGGAAGACCGTGTAGGGGATGCCGCTCGCCTTGATCGCCTGCTCGGTATCGTAGTGGTCAGGCGCGAAGAGGACCGGCGAGCCCGGCTCGGTGTTGGGCAAGGAGGTGTAGAGCAGATGCTTGACACCTGCCTTTCTGGCAGCGGCGACCGCCGCCAGTTGCTGCTCGCGACGCTTTCCCTGGATCGCCAACTCGTTGGTCGAGATGATGAGCGCCCGGTCGGCGCCTTCGAAGGTCTTTGGCAGCGACGTCGTGTCATCGAAGTCGGCCTGGCGGATGGTGATCCCGCGCGCTGCAAGGTCCGCAAGGTTGGCGGGCGTGCGCGTGGTGGCGATGATCCGGCCCGCCGGTATCTTGAATGTGTCCAGCAGGTGGTTGATGACGCTGCGGCCGAGCTGGCCGGAAGCGCCGGTGACGAGAAGGGTTGCGGTCATGGGGGATCCTGACATTGCGCCGAAAGGCGGTTTGGTTGGTGGTCTCAAAAAGAGACCAGCACTAAAATAGGAATTGACCTGGTGCCGTAAAGAAGGCAGTTTTTGGGGAGGTAGGCACAGGCAGGGAACCAGCCGTGGACAGCAAGATCATCAATCTGAAATCCAAACTCGACATCTACAAAGCCATGACCGACGGCGGCAATCTCGCCGATTGCCCGGTCCGCGACGTCATCCAGGGGCTTAGCGGCAAGTGGAGTTCGCTGTTGATGGCGGCGCTGGCCGAGCAGCCTTATCGCTTCGGCGAGTTGCGGCGGCTGGTTCCCGACATCTCGCAGCGCATGCTGACCCAGACGCTCTACGATCTACAGCGCGACGGCTATGTGCATCGCGAAGTGTTCCCGACCAAGCCGCCGAGCGTCGAATATAGCCTCACCGATCTCGGGCGCTCGATGTTTGACGCATTGCAGCATTTGTTGCAGTGGGCCGAATTCAACCATGACGCGGTGCGCGCGGCACGGGCCGGCTTCGACGCAACACAGGTTTGAACAGGCAGACAGAACCAGGCGCCGCGACTTGATTTCACACAGCGGCTGAAGGATTGTCCCGGCCAGTTCGGCTTGGGGGCATCGGCATTTCCTACGACATCGCAATTGCAGGCGCCGGTCCGGCGGGGCTGGCCATGGCGCTTTATCTCAAGCGGGCCGGGCACAGGGTCACCATGTTCGAGCGCTTCGAGGAGCCGAAGCCGGTCGGCTCCGGACTGATCCTGCAGCCGACCGGGTTGACGGTTCTTGCCGATCTCGGCCTGCTCGACGACATATTGGCGCTAGGCGCCCGCATCGACCGGCTGCATGGCGCCGATGCGTCGACCGGCCGCACCGTGCTCGACGTCCGCTATGATGCCCAGCGCGGCCGCCGTTTTGGCCTGGCGGTGCACCGGGCGGCGTTGTTCGGCGTGCTCTTTCGCGCCGCCCGGCGCGAGGCGATCGCCATCGAGACCGGCGTCGAGATCGAGACCATGGAGGCTGGCGAACGGGCGACGCTCATCCGTGGCAACGGGCGAAGGGTAGGGCCATTCGATCTGGTCGTCGACGCCAGCGGTTCGCGCTCGAAACTGCGGCAGCATGCCGGCAATGCAGGCGCGCCACGGCCACTCACCTATGGCGCGTTCTGGGCATCGCTCGGCTGGCGCGGCGAAGGCTTTGACGAGCACGCGCTCTTGCAGCGCTACGACAAGGCCAGCGTGATGATCGGCGTGCTGCCGATCGGCCGGCCGGAGCCCGGTGCCGAAAAAATGGCGGCCTTCTTCTGGAGCCTGAAGCCTGATGATGCCGACGCGGTGCGCACTGCCGGCCTCGACGCCTGGAAGGAGAGGCTGGTGCGGCTGTGGCCGCAGAGCGAAGCGTTCACCCGCCAGATCGACAGTTTCGACCAGTTGTCACTGGCCCGCTACGGCCATCACACGATGAAGCTGCCGGTAGGCCGGCGGTTGGCCGTCATCGGGGACGCCGCGCATTCGACCAGCCCGCAACTCGGACAAGGAGCCAACATGGCGCTGCTCGACGCCGCGGCGCTCAGCCATGCGCTGGCACGCACGCAGAGCGTCGAGGCAGCACTTGAAGCCTATGCCAGGGCGCGGCGCTGGCACGTGCGTGTCTTTCAGGCGCTGTCGCTGGCGTTCACGCCATTCTACCAATCCGATTCCGTGGCGCTGCCCTTCATCCGCGACAGGCTGGTGGCGACCATCGCAAAGATCCCGCCGGCACCGCAGCTTCTGGCCTCGATGGTCGCCGGCACGGTGATCGATCCGTTCAGGCGGGCAGGGCTGAGGGAAGCGCGATGGGATTTCGGGCAAAATCCAGGTCATGGTACGACTGCATCATAGAGTTTTCGCCAGGCCGATCCGCGTGAACACAGGGATGTCCATAGCCAGAGGACCGAGAGGCCTGATGCGCGTTGCGGCCTCGATGCTGGCGATGTTGATCGTCGCGCTGCCTATGCCGAAGGCATACGCCCAGACGACAAGCCAGTCCGGCCAACAGCAACCATCGGACAGCCAGGCCGCGCTGAGCGCCCGCATCGACGCCGCCTATGGGCTGATGATGGACGCGGGACGCTTCGACGAAGGCTATGCGCAATTGCGGGCAGCGCTGCTCTCCGCCGCCAGAAGCGACCTCTACGAATTCACCGTGGAGAGTTACTCGAACGCAGGCGCGACATTCCTCAACAACCAGATCCTCGACGACGCCGAGGAGATTTTTGCCGAGGGCCTGAAGACGAGGGCGATGCAGCAGGATGTCGCCAAACGCGCCGACTTTTATCTCAACTACGCAATGCTGAAGCAGGCGGAGAAGGATTATCAGGGCTTCGTGTCGATGTGCGCGACAGCCACCAATTTATACGCCCACTATCACGGCAAGGAGTCGCAGGAACTCCTGTATGCCAACGATGTGTTGGCGACCGGGGTCGCGGCGTTCGGTCAAATCGCGTCAGCCATCAATATCGAGCAGCGCAATCTGAAGTTGGCCGAGCAGGTAACCGGCACCGATGACCGTTTCATCTGGAAGCTGCGGAACAATCTGGCCGACATGCTGCGCCTGATGGGAGCTCCGACACGCGCCTTGCAATATGATCTGGCCGTGCTGGAGAAGCGGATCGGCTACTACGGCCCGGACCACTTCAACGTTTTGGTCAGCGCCAACAACACCGCGCAGGACTATCTGGACCTTGGCAAATACGACGAGGCCTTGCGCCACTTCCAGCAGGACCGGGACATTGCCGTCGTTCTCAAGCAGGAAGGCAATCTGGTCGAACAGGCCGATGCCTGGATGCTCTATACCAGGGTGCTCTCTGGTGCGCAGCCGCTCGATCAGCCAACGCTGGCACAACTGCGGCAATTGACCACCGACCCGAATTATCCCGAGATACTGGCAATCAAGATCGCTAACCTGCTGGCCGCGCATTTTGCCGCCGTGGGCGACACCGAAGGCAGTATGGCCCAACTCGAACGGGCCTATAGCGTTGCCGGATCGACTTACGGGGTGGTGCATCCACTGACATTTGCGGCGCGCCAGGCGATGGCCAATCTCAAGGCAAGGAGGAATCCTGCCGCGGCGGCCGCCGATTTCGCTGCTCTCGACGATGACATGCTGCGTTGGAACTGGTTCCAGGTGAGCACATCAGGCAATCCCGTCGTTGCGGAGGCCAGCCGCGCCCTGGCCGACGACATGCTCTACGACTATGCGCGCCTTGCAAAGGACAATGCGTCGGTGGTGCCGGCGTTTGCTGAAGCCGTGCGCCGCTGGCCGACGCTTGAAAATGAAAAACGCGACCTGTTGCGCAGGCTATCCCGCTTGATCGATTCGAATGATCTGGAGACACGGCACTTGATCGACGCCGGGATCCAACTGTCCCTGGCCTATCAGGAGGCGGCTTCCAGCGGTGACAGTTCCGATGATCCGGGAGCGGTGCAGCCCGATCAGGTTGAGGCGGCGTACCAAAAGGCCATCGCCAAGGTCATGGCCAAGTACAGTTTCAGCCAGGGCTTAGTGGACAAACCCCTCCCGTCGGCCGGCACCTTGCTGAAGCCCAATCAGGCGCTGATCGACTACTTCATCACCCGCAAGTGGCGGGCGGATCGGGAGAGCGCCGAACCGCTGGAGGACGAGCGCCTCTATGCGATCGTCACACGCAAGGACCAGCAGCCACGCCTCTACGATCTCGGCGATCCGCGCCGGCTCATCCCGGCCGCTCGCGAAACACGCATGGCAAACCTGAGGTCGACGCGTTCCGCGCAGGAGCGCGGTGCCGTGACGTTGGTCGACCTGAACGCCACATTCACCGGGCTTTATGCCGGTCTGATCGCACCGCTGGAGCCGTCGCTCAATGGCGCCGACACGCTCTTCGTGGTGCCGGACGGCAAATTGTTTTCGGTGCCGTTCCCCCTGCTGCAGGACGGCAAGGGCGCGACGCTTGATGACCGTTTCGCCGTGCGCATGCTGACGCGGCCGGAATCGCTGCTGAACGCCAGCGTCGACCAGAGTCTTCCCAAGTCCGGCAGAGCCCTGTTGGCCGGCGGGTTGGACTATGCCCGAGGTCCGGAAAAGGGGGCGGAGCCGTTGCCGGGCACAGCCAAGGAGGTCGACGAGATCGCCTCGATCCTGCGCGCCGATGACTATTCGGTCCAAATGCTGACCGGAACGGCCGCCAGCGAGCGGACGCTACGCGAGGATATGGAGCGGGCGACGGTCGCGCATCTGGCCACCCACGGCGCTTACCGCGACGAAAAAGAGGGCGGCGTGGGCGGCGTGAACGCCCTTTGGCAGAGCCAGGTCGTGCTGTCGCAAGCCGGAGACCGGCAGTCGATGAAACGTGACGATGACGATGGCCGGCTCTACGGCATGGAACTGACGAGCTGGGATCTGTCGGGGCTCGACCTGCTTGTCCTGTCCGCCTGTGAGACGGCGCGTGGCCAGGAGACATTCGTCGGTGGCTTGCGCGGCCTGCCGACGGCAATCAACATTGCCGGCGCCAAACGTTCGCTGCTGACGTTGTGGCCGGTGGACGACGCCGGTACCGCCGCCTTCATGGTCGGGTTCTACCATTATCTCGCCGCCGGGCAGACCTATCCGCAAGCGCTGCGCCAGACCCGCCGCGATGCCCGCGGCGGCAAGATATCAGGTGCCCAGGATCCGCGGGTCTGGGCCGCCTTTGTCATGTTCGAGAACTGAGGCCGCTCAAGCGAGTGATGCGCGCGGGCGTTCACGCGGACCGCGCCAACGCAAATGGTCCGGCTGCATCGCTTCGGCGGATGAGGCTCGATAGAAAAGATCCCTTCGCTTGCAGGAAGGCATGCAGGCGTTGCGGATAGTCCGGCGCCACGGCGTTCCTGATCGACGGTCGATCGTTCAAGGCTTTCCGCCAGGCTTGGACGCGCGGCTTGCCGTCCAGGATGCCGAAATCGCCGATCCGGTCGAAAGCGTCGAGATATCTGAAAACCGGCCCGTACACCGCATCGACGAGCGAGAATCGGTCGCCGCCGAACCATGGGCCGCTCCGGTCGGCGTTGTCAGCCAGTTCGGCTTCGAGGCGCTCAAACATGGCGGACAGCGCACCGGATTCGGCAAGGAAGCCCGCTTCGGCCGGCGCTGAATAGAAGCGACCGATGGCGTTGAGGATGGCCGAGCCGTATTCGATCCAGGCACGGTGCCGGGCACGAGCGTAGGGGTCGGCCGGGTGGAGAGCGCCGGCCTGCGTTTCCTCCAGGAATTCGAGGATGACCGCGGATTCGAAGAGCACTGTCTCCCCGCCCTCTTGCGGAACGCGCAGCAGCGGCACCTTGCCGAGCGGCGAGATCGCCTTGAACCACACAGGCTTGTCGGCGAGGTCGATGTCGACACGTTCGAACGGCACGCCTTTCTCGGCCAGCGAGATCGCGGCGCGTTGGACATAGGGGCACAAAGGGTGGCTGACGAGGACGAGTTTGTCGGACATGATTTGCCTTTCGATAATCAATGCAATTGCATCTATGTAGATGCGTGTGCATTTATCGTCAAGCTTGATGCATCTGCATCTATCACCTAGGGTGGCTTATGACCGAAAAAGCCACGCCTTCTCCGGAAGCCATCAAGGCCTGGGCTCGCCTGATGCGCGTTTCGCGCCAACTGGTGGAACGTGCCGAAGACGCCCTGAAAGAGGGCGGCCTGCCGCCGCTTGCCTGGTACGACGTGCTGCATGAACTCGCCGAGGCGGGCGAGGGGAGCTTGCGGCCGTTTCAATTGATCGAGCGCACCCTGTTTGCGCAGTACAACATCTCGCGGCTGCTGGCCCGGCTTGAGGCCGACGGATTGGTCGAGAAGCTGCCGGTGGCCGATGACGGCCGAGGCCAGACCATCCGCATCACGGCCAAGGGGCGCGAGACGCGCCGCCGGATGTGGGCCGTTTACGGGCGGTCGATCGCCGAACTGGTTGGCGCCAGGCTCTCGCCGGACGAGCTGAACATGGTGTCGGCACTGCTTGGCCGGCTGCGCCATCCGCCTGCCGGCGATTGAGCATAGGCGCTGCGTGCGTCGCGCGGATAGTTGCGGATATTTTTCGTCATGTCCCCTTGCGCCGAGCATCGGATTGCGCAATATGCCGAACCGTAACGTACGGTACGGCTTCTGGGTGACCCCAAGGCCTCTGCCTTTGAACGGGAACAGAGCGTGTTGCTGGCAAACGCCGACATCGACAACAGCCAGGCGCTGACGGAGCGGCAGAAGGCCGTTCTGGATGCGGCTTTGCGGCTGTTGGTCGAGGAGGGCGATCATCTGACCATGACCGCGGTGGCGCGGCGGGCCAGTTGTTCCAAGGAAACGCTCTACAAGTGGTTTGGCGACCGTGACGGGTTGCTGACGGCGACGGTGCAGTGGCAGGCCTCAAAGGTGCGCGTGGCTTCGGTTGACGGCAAGGGGCTCGACCTCGCCTCGCTGACGGCAAGCCTCGAGCGCTTCGCCTCCGACTGGCTCAAGGTGATCTCCAGCGACACCTCGATCGCGCTCAACCGGGTGGCGGTCGGCCATGCCGGATCGGGTAAGGACAATCTCGGCGCTGTTGTGCTGGAGAACGGCCGTTTCGCGCTGGCGAGGCGGCTGAAGCCGGTGCTCGAGGCGGGGCGCCAGGCCGGACTTTTGGAATTCACGGATGCCGAGACGGCGTTCCGTACCTTTTTCGGGCTGGTCGCCCGCGACGTGCAGATCCGCCTGCTGCTCGGCGACCGGCTGGAATTGACTGAGGCGGCGATCGGCGGCGATGCCGCGCGGGCGACGCAGCAGTTTCTCGCTCTTCATGGAGCAAAAACCGGGCCACAAAGCCTCTGATTTAAAAACGGGAAGGAAGACAAAATGCGTGTTTATTACGATCGTGATGCCGATCTCAACCTGATCAAGGGCAAGAAGGTCGCCATCATCGGCTATGGCAGCCAGGGCCGGGCACATGCGCTCAACCTCAAGGACTCCGGCGCCAAGGAGATCGCCATCGGCCTCAAGGCCGGCTCGGCGACCGCCAAGAAGGTCGAGGCCGACGGGCTCAAGGTGATGAGCGTGGCCGACGCCGCCAAATGGGCCGACCTGATGATGATGGCGACGCCCGACGAGCTGCAGGCCGACATCTACAAGAACGAGATCGCGCCGAACATCCGCGATGGCGCGGCGATCGCCTTCGCGCATGGCCTCAACGTGCATTTCGGCCTGATCGAGCCGAAGTCGACCGTCGACGTCGTCATGATCGCGCCGAAGGGCCCGGGCCACACGGTGCGCGGCGAATACCAGAAGGGCGGCGGCGTGCCGTGCCTGGTCGCCGTCAACCAGGACGCTTCGGGCAATGCGCTCGACCTGGCGCTCTCCTATGCCTGCGGCGTCGGCGGCGGCCGTTCGGGCATCATCGAGACCAATTTCCGCGAGGAATGCGAGACCGACCTGTTCGGCGAGCAGGTCGTGCTGTGCGGCGGCCTGGTCGAACTGATCCGCGCCGGCTTCGAGACGCTGGTGGAGGCCGGCTACGCGCCGGAAATGGCCTATTTCGAGTGTCTGCACGAGGTCAAGCTGATCGTCGACCTGATCTATGAAGGCGGCATCGCCAACATGAACTACTCGATCTCGAACACCGCCGAGTGGGGCGAGTATGTCTCGGGCCCGCGCATCATCACCGCCGAGACCAAGGCCGAGATGAAGCGCGTGCTGAAGGACATCCAGACCGGCAAGTTCACGTCGGAATGGATGCAGGAATACCGTGCCGGCCTGTCGCGCTTCAAGGGCATCCGCCGCATGAATGACAGCCACCAGATCGAGGAAGTCGGCGCCAAGCTGCGCGCGATGATGCCGTGGATTTCCAAGAACAAGCTGGTCGACAAGGCCAAGAACTAAGCGACATCCACATCCTTGTTTGCGCGTTGTCGGGCTTAGCCCTGCGGATGCGCAACCGGTCGACAAGGCCAGTACTCGAGCGAAATCAGCTCCATCAAGACAGAAACGGCGCCACGTGGCGCCGTTTCTCATTTCCGGATCATCGGGCTAACTCAGCTGTAAGGCGAGTAGCACTGCTGGCGCGGGCCGTTGTAGGGCTGGAACGTGTTGTCCCAGGAGCGATACGACCGGTAGCGGTTGTAGCACCATTGGACATGGGCGTTGGAAAGCCGTCCGGCGCGATAATGGCGGCGGGGCGGCGGCGCATAGTAATCGTAGTTGTTGTAGTTGTTGTACATGCTGCCAAGGCCGAGCCCCAGGCCCAGGCCAAGGACCGCGGCGGCGCCGTCATCATAGTAGCCGCCGTGGTAGTGGCGGCGGCCATGGCGCCAACGCCAGTCGTCGCCGCGATTCCAGTTGCCGCCACCATTCCAGTGCCGGTTTCCATTCCAATTCCGGTTTCCGTTCCAATGGCCCGACCGGCGCCAGCGCCAGTCATTGTTGAAGCCACGGTTGTTGTTATTGCCGCCCGCCCAGCTGTCGCGGACAGGCGTGACCGTCGGTGCCGCGGTGCTGGTGGGAAGCGACAGGTTCGGCTGCAGGATCGGTCCGGCGGCCGACGGCGCCGTGATGCCGGAGACAATGCCGAGCGCTATCAGCCCGGACTTGATAGTGGAAGAAAAGAGCGAGTTCATTGTACTCTCCAAGAGATACAGGCCCCACGCCTACCCTGGAATGGGCCCAATGTGGACGTTTGCGTCTGAACGGCGGATGAACGGAAAGGTTCCGTCAACCATGGCGCGAATGCCGTCAGGACCAACCGATCCCTGCTTGTGGTCCTGCGATCTTGTTTTCTGGCGCTCTTGCAGGCAAAGGTCAGGGCATGTCGCTGCGCCTTGCCACCTTCAATGTCGAGAACCTGATGAACAGGTTCGATTTTTCCGGCTATCGCAACCAACTCAACGAGGATCGGACGCTGGCGCTGTTCGATATCCAGAGCGAGGCCGAGTACAAGATGCTGGAACAGGCCCGCGCCATCGCGCAGTCCGACGACACGCGCCAGCTCTCGGCGCTGGCGATCGCGGCCACCCGGGCCGACATCATCTGCATGCAGGAGGTCGACAACATCGAGGCGCTGAAGGCCTTCGAATACGGCTATCTCTTCAAGATGGTGGGGCAGGGCTACCGGCAGAAATACACCACATCGGGCAATGATTCGCGCGGCATCGACGTCGCCGTGATGATGCGCAACGAGACCGCGCAGGGACAGCCGATCGAATTCGTGCGCATGACCAGCCATGCCTATGTCACCTACGAGCAGTTCGGGCTGCATACGCCGGAACTGGCGGCCCTCGGCAGCCAGGCCAATGAACGCATCTTCCGGCGCGACTGCCTGGAAGTCGACATCACCGTGGGCGGCCTGCCGCTGACGCTTTATCTCGTGCATTTCAAGTCCATGGGTCCGCCACGCAACGGGCTGGACGGACGCGAGGCGACGATGCCGGTGCGCGTCGCGGAGGCGCAAGCCGTGCGCCGGATCATCGAGGAGCGCTTCGGTGGGGACCATGCCGCCGACAAGCGCTGGGCGATCTGCGGCGACATGAACGACTACCGGCAGCGCGTGAAGATCGCCGGCGATGATGTCGACGGCTACCGTTTCGAGGTGGTCGACGAGAACCAGTCCTGCATCAACGTGCTGACGGCAGGCGGCTTCTGCGAAAACGTCATCGAGCGGCGGCCGGAAATGAACCGCTGGACCTTCTATCACACACGCGGGCCTGAAGAGCGGCATCTCTGCCAGCTCGACTACATCCTGCTCTCCAGGGGACTGGCGGCGAAGAATGCCACCGCCGTTCCCGACATCATCCGCAACGGCCAGCCCTGGCGCACGATCTTTCCGGCGGGCCAGGAGGTCGAGCGCTTCCCGCGCGCCGGCTGGGACCGGCCGAAAGCGTCTGACCATTGCCCGGTGGCGATCACGCTGGACATGGCTTGATACAGGGACTGGGGTTTGATTGGCATGAGTTTCGACCTGCCGCGCAATGTCATCCTGGCGGTCGATGCCGTCGACGTCCGGCTCGACCCCGGCCCGCATCCTTTCGCCAGGGATAATGCGGCGGCGATCGTCGAGAACTGGCAGCGCGAGATAGCAGCAAATCCCGCGCTGTTCGACGGCACGGTGGTGCTGCTGTCGCAACTTGCCTGGCGCGACAACCGCCTCGTCGGCCGCTGCCATGCGGTCAACTACTCCACCTTCATGCTCTGGCGGAAGCGGCCCGAGAACTCCGGCGCCGAGCACGCCTATGCCCATGCCGTGCTGGTGGCGGGCGACAATGCGCTGGTGGCGATCCGCATGGGACCGCAGACGGTCAATGCCGGCCGCGTCTATTTCGCCGCCGGCTCGTTCGAGCCTGTCGATTTCCGCGACGGGATGGTCGATGTCGATTTCAACATGATCCGCGAGGTGCGCGAAGAGACCGGCATCGACCTGTCGAACGCCAGGCGCGGCGTGCGCTGGCACGCCCTGTCGACGGCAAGCGGCACGGTGATTTTCCGCCGCTATCATGTCGATGAGCCGGCCGATGAGGTCGCGCGCCGAATCTCGGCCTTCGTTGCCACCGAAACCGATCCGGAAATCGAGGGGCCGGTCATCATCCGTCACGCCGCCGACCTGCCGGAGGGGCTGTCGCCGCACATGAAGCCGCTGATCGAGTGGCATTTCGCCAACAGCTAGATTGTCGTTTCCGCCCGCCAGCTTCTAAACTCCCCTCGGTTTTGACGAATCGGCGGGGGCCGCATGCTGTCAGTCTTTGAAATCGCCGCGCTGCTGTTGACGTTGTCGGCCCTGTTCGGCTGGCTGAACCTGCGTTTCCTCAAACTGCCGCATACGATCGGGCTTTTGATCATGGCGCTGGCGGCGTCACTGCTCCTGCTTGCCCTGGAGAAGATCGCGCCGGGTCTCGGCATCACGGCCACGCTGCAGAATGTGATGCAAGAGATCGATTTTACCTCGGCGATCATGAACGGCATGCTGTCGCTGCTGCTGTTTGCCGGCGCCCTGCATGTCGATTTCGATCTGCTCAAAGGGCAGAAATGGGCGATCACCCTGATGGCCAGCATCGGTGTCGTCATCTCGACGGCGGTGGTCGGGGTAGCCTTGTGGTTCGTGGCTGGCGGGCTTGGCTTCAACGTCCCCCTGCCATGGGCCCTGGTGTTCGGCGCGTTGATTTCGCCGACCGATCCGGTCGCCGTGCTCGGCCTGCTCAAATCCATCAACGTGCCGGAATCGATCAAGGCCAAGATCGCCGGCGAGTCCTTGTTCAACGACGGCGTCGCGGTGGTGGCGTTCGGCGTGCTGCTGGCGGTGGCTGTCGCGACCACGGGCCAGCACCGGCCCGACCTTTGGGACATTGGCGAACTGCTGCTGCGTGATGGGCTGGGCGGTGCGCTGTTCGGGCTCCTGACCGGATGGATCGCCTATCGCGCGATGCTGGCCGTCGACGATCACATCGTCGAGATCCTGATCTCGCTCGCCGTCTGCATCGGCACCTACACGCTCTGCAACCGGCTGCACATTTCGGGGCCGATCGCCGTGGTCGTCGCGGGCCTTTTGATCGGCAACCATGGCGCCGAGCATGCGATGAGCGAGACGGTGGAGGATTATCTCTTCGCTTTCTGGGAGGTGGTCGACGAGATGCTGAATTCCGTCCTGTTCCTGTTGCTCGGACTGGAAGTGCTGGTGCTGTCGTTCGATCCCTCGCATGGCTGGATCGTGCTGATCGCGATCCCGATCGTGCTGGCCGGGCGCTTTGTCTCCGTCTGGATTCCGATCTCGCTGCTGGCGGTACGCCAGACCTTCTCGGCAGGATCCATTCCCGTGTTGACCTGGGGCGGCCTGCGCGGCGGCGTTTCAGTGGCGCTGGCGCTGTCCTTGCCGGACAGCGCGGCCAAACCCGTGCTGCTGACAGCGACCTACGCAGTGGTGATCTTCTCGATCATCGTCCAGGGACTGACGATGAAGTGGGTGATCGGCAGGACGACGGACCCGGCCAGCGTGTAGCTTGCCCGGTTTTTCACAGGCCTTGTCAGCGCGGCGTGTTGTCCTGCGCCGCGCAGGCAAGCGTCCAGGGTTGGGAATAGCCGTCGAGCTGCTGCTTATTCGTGCCGCAACGCGTCGATCGGATCGAGCCTGGCGCCGCGCAGGGCCGGGAAGAAGCCGAACACCATGCCGATCAGTGCCGAAAAGCCGACAGCGAGCAGGATGACCGCCGGGCTTGGCGCGAAGGGGATGGTCAGCGTCACGGAGGCAAGGCCGGCCAGCGCCAGGCCGATCAGGATACCGATAATGCCGCCGAGCAGCGACAGCACCGTGGCCTCGACCAGGAACTGGATGAGGATGTGCTTTTCATGCGCGCCGATGGCGAGCCTGATGCCGATCTCGCGCGTGCGTTCGGTGACCGAGACCAGCATGATGTTCATGATGCCGATGCCGCCGACCAGAAGGCTGACGCCGGCGACCGCGCCAAGCATGCCGGTCATGGTGGTGGTGGCGCTGGCCATGGCGTCGGCGATCTGCGTCATGTCGCGGATGGCGAAATCGCTCTCGCGGTCAGGCGTGACGCGGCGCGCATCGCGCAAGATGTCCTCGACACGTGGCTGCAACTCGCTGGTCGGTGTGCGGTCGTCGGCGGCGATGTAGATGTTGTCGATGTCGCGATTGCCGGCGATGCGGCGCTGATAGGCGTGCAGCGGCATCAGCACGACATTGTCCTGGTCCTGGCCGAAGCCAGTGTAGCCCTTGGGTTCGAGCAAGCCGATGATCTTGCACGAAGTACGGTTGACGCGGATGATCTCGCCCTCCGGGTCGCCGGCGCCGAAGAACTGCTGGCGCACCGTCTCGCCGATCAGGCACACGCCGGTGCCCGAGCGGGTTTCGGAATCGCTGAACGGGCGGCCGGACACCAGCTTCCAGTCGCGTGCGTCGAGATAGGCGCTGTCGGTGCCGGTCACGCCCGAGGTCAGGCTCTCGGTGCCGAAGATGACGCGGACCTGCTTCTGCGAGGCCGGCGAGATGGCGCGCGCGCCGGTGAGATGCGCGACCAGTGCGGCAAGGTCCTTCTCGGCCAGCGGCCGCACCACCTGGTCGAGCCCGCCCGGGCCGCCGGGACCGGCCGGGCGACCGGCACGGACGACCAGCAGGTTGCTGCCGAGCTTGGAAATGTCGGCCTTGACCTTCTGCGTGGTGCCGGAACCGATGGTCAGCATGGCAATGACGGCGGCGACACCGATGACGATGCCGAGCAGCGTCAGGAACGAGCGCAGCACGTTGCGGCGGATCGAGCGCAGCGAGAGGCGGACGGTTTCCCAGATCATGGTCAGGCCACCTCGACATTCACGGTGTCTGATGCGACGTGGCCATCGAGGAAGCGGATGGTGCGTTCGGCATATTCGGCGACGTCGGCCTCATGCGTGACCATGGTGACGGTCAGGCCGAGCTCCTTGTTGAGCTTCGTCAGCAGTTCCATGATCTCGTGCGTGCGGGCGGTGTCGAGGTTGCCGGTCGGTTCGTCGGCGACGAGCAGCGTCGGCCGGGTGACGATGGCGCGCGCGATGGCCACGCGCTGCTGCTGGCCGCCGGAAAGTTCCGCCGGCGTATGATGCTCGCGGCCGACCAGGCCGACCTGGGCGAGTGCTTGCATGGCGAGGTCGCGCCGCTCGCGGGCGGCCACGCCCCGATAGATCAGCGGCAGTTCGACATTTTCGGCGGCCGTGGTGCGCGCGAGCAGATTGTAGCCCTGGAAGACGAAGCCGACATAGAGGTTGCGCAGCATGGCGCGGCGGTTGCGGTCGAGCCGGCCGGCGTCGACGCCCATGAAGGAGTAGGTTCCGGCCGTCGGCGTGTCGAGGCAGCCGATGATGTTCATCGCGGTCGATTTGCCGGAGCCGGACGGCCCCATGATGGCGACGAATTCGCCGCGCCTGATGGCAAGGTCGACGCCGGCGAGCGCATGGACCTTGGCTTCGCCCTGGCCATAGCTCTTCCAGACCTTGTCGAAGGTGATGAGCGTCGCGCCCGCGGCCACGGCCGTCAGCTCCGCGGCTGCGAGGCGGTGATGACCTGCGCGCCTTCGTCCAGGCCGGATGTGATCTCGGTCAGTTCGCCATCGGTCGAGCCGATCTTGACGTTGACCGGATGCGGCCGGCCATTCTCCAGCACATAGAGCGTGCGCGAGCCATCGGTCGGGGTTGTCGCCTGCCGCTGGCGGTTGCCGCCCGGACGACCCATGCGGCCGGTGAACAGGTCGCTGAGGCTCCATCCACGCGCGGCCTGCTGCGCCGGGCGGTAGCGGAAGGCGGAGGAGGGCACGGTCAGCACGCCCTTCGCCTCCCTCGTGACGACCGAAACGGTGGCGGTCATGCCGGGCCGCAACAACAGCTCGTTGTTGTCGACCTCGAGCCGCGCATTGTAGGTGACGACACCGTCTGTCGTGACCGAGGCATAGGAGATGTCGCGGATCTCGGCATCGAACAGCCGGTCGGGGAAGGCATCGACGGTGAAACGGGCATGCTGGCCTGTCTTGACGGCGCCGATGTCGGCCTCGTCGACCGCCGCCACCAGCTCCATGTTCCGCAAATCCGCGGCGATGACGAACAGCACCGGCGCCTGCAGCGAGGAGGCGACCGTCTGGCCGGGGTCGACCGAGCGCGTCAGCACGATGCCGTCGATCGGGGCATAGATGGTGCTGTTCGCAAGGTCCGTCTGCTGCGATTTGAGATCGGCATTGGCGATGGCGAGATTGGCCTGGGCGCTGTCAAGCGCCGCCTTGGAGCGGTCGCGCGTCGCGGTTGCCGCCTCGAGCGACTGGTCGGTCGCCATGCCACGCTTGGTCAAGGCGGCCGCGCGCACCAGCGCGCTTTCGTTTTCGGCCAGCGTCACCGTGGCGTCTTCGACATTGGCTGCCGCCCCTTTCGCGGAAGCCTCGGCCCGTTCGATCTGGACCTGAAGCTTGGCGGTGTCGAGGGCCGCCAGCACGTCGCCTTTCTTCACCTGCTGGTTCTCGTTGACCGAGACCGAGCGTATGATGCCGGAAAGCTGGCTGGAAATGTCGACCTGGGTGAGCGGCTGCAGCGTGCCCGTCGCCGAAACCTGGACGGTGAGGTCGGCCTTGGCGGCCGGCACGGTGGTGTAATCGATCCTGGCGGGCGTGGCCGCATACCATTGATAGAGGCCAAGACCGGCGGCAAGCACGATCAAGGTCAGCAGCGCATAGAGCCAGCCACGCCGGCGCGTCTTGCGCAGACCTTGTCGGTCGAGCCCAAGCGCCGTCTCGATGGCGGAATCCGATTCCGTCTTTGGCAGATTGACAATCTGGTCCACGTCGGACCCCTATGATGCGTATGTCCCTATCTGTGCACAGATCAGGCTTACCGGTTCAAATATCAAATTAAATTTCGCCCATGTTGGGATTGAGGCAGGAATGCAAACCCGGAATTACTTGCTTTACGATGTGTTTACGACCGAGCGACTGGCCGGAAACCCGCTGGCCGTGGTGTTGGATTGCAAAGGTCTGGACACGGCGGCGATGCAGGCCATCGCGCGCGAATTCAACCTGTCCGAATCGGTCTTTGTGCTGCCGCCCGACAATCCCAAGCACAAAAACCGGATCCGCATCTTCACGCCCGACTATGAAATGCCGTTCGCCGGCCATCCGACGGTGGGATCGGCAATCGCGCTTGCCGAGCTGGCCGGCGAGGGCGGTGCCGGCATCTTCGTGCTGGAAGAGAACATCGGCCCGGTGCGCTGCGCCGTCAGCAGGCACGATGGCAACACCTTCGCCGAGTTCGATCTGGCGAAACTGCCGGAACCGCTGAAGCTCGAGGCCGATCCGGAAGCGATCGGGGCAGCCCTTGGCCTTGCGCCGCACGAGATCGGCTTCGAGAATCACCGCGTCTCGTTCTGGTCGGCCGGCGTGCCCTATGTGACCATTCCTGTCGCCAATCTCGAGGCGGCGGGCCGCATCCGGCTGGACAACCAGGCCTGGTCGGAACTGGCACCGCGCAAGAGCGAATGGGCCTTCGCCAGCCCTTATGTCTATTGCCGCGAGACGGTGAACCACGAAAGCGCCTTTCATGTCCGCATGATCGTGCCCGGCACGCCTTCCTATGAGGATCCGGCGACGGGTTCAGCGGCGGCCGCCTTCGCCGGCGCCATCATGCATTTCGACGGCCCGACGGATGGCATTTCACAGCTGTGGATCGAGCAGGGGCTGGAGATGGGCCGGCCGTCTCGCATCCGCCTGGAGCTCAATGTCGAAGGCGGAAAACTGGCCTCGGCGCGCATTGGCGGTAACGCGGTCAAGGTGGCGGAAGGCAAGCTTTTCGTGTGACCATCTGCGTCACTTCAGCGATTTGTCGGGAAATGATTCCGGCAGGGCTAGACATGGCCGATGGTGGCGGCTATATGCCCGCCAACGCCGGTTTTTGCCGGCCGAGTGGGTGCGTAGCTCAGTTGGTAGAGCAGCTGACTCTTAATCAGCGGGTCCACAGTTCAATCCTGTGCGCACCCACCAAATTCCTAGAAGACTTGGTGGAAAGACCCTGAAAAGCGAGACGCGTGTGGCGCGTCTCGGGCCAAGTGCTGCGGCTTTTCAACCAGCAACGCTATTTCGTGCTCATGATGATCTAATTGCGTGCAAAAATGCGGCTTAGAAATCGGCCGAACCGAAAAGCAATGTTCTTTTCTACGCTTTCAGCTTCGCTGGCGTCAGTTCCGCCTTTCCCGCCCGAGAAATCGCTGATGAGCCACCAGAAGAAAACCAAGGAAAACAACGAAAATCGCGGTGTCGATCGGGCCGTGGCTGGAGTATCCATCGCGCCGAAGCACAATGGCAAGCACAACGGCAATAGCCACCGCAGCGGCGGCGGGATGGAGTTTTTTCATCCGCCAGATCTATTCGAGAATCGCCGTAGCAGGAAGATGCCACTCCTGCCGGTGACGGGAGCGGGTTCACGGACCCAACCGCAGAAGTCCGAAGCTACTTCTCCGAGACCCCAGCCTCGGCAAAGCTCGCCATTCTCGCATGACACTCCAGTGCCGAGCGCACGATGTTGACGGCGAGGCAGGCGCCCGAACCCTCACCGAGCCGCATGCCGAGATCGAGCAGCGGCGGCAGGCCGAGCGCTTCGAGCAGGCCGCGATGGCCCGATTCGGCCGAGACGTGGGCCGCGATTGTGTGGGCCAGCCCTGTCGGGTGCAGCCTTGCCAGCGGGGCGGCGGCGGCGGTGCAGACGAAGCCGTCGAGCAGCACGGGAATGCCGAGATGACGGGCGGCGAGCGTGGCGCCGAAGATGGCGGCGAGTTCTCGGCCACCGAGTGCCGCGGCAACGCCCAGCGGATCGGCAAGGGCGGCTGCGTGGCGCTTGAGGCCGGCTTCGATGGCGACAACCTTGCGCTTCAGGCCGGCATCGTCGACGCCGGTGCCGCGCCCGGTCCATTTTTCCGCGCCCCCGCCGAAGAGGGCCGCTGAAATGGCGGCAGCCGGCGTGGTGTTGCCGATGCCCATCTCGCCGAAGCAGATCAGGTCGAGATCCTTCGTCACGGCGTCGTAGCCGGCCGACACGGCGGCGAGGAAGGCTTTCTCGTCCATTGCCGGCACTTGCGTGAAGTCGCCCGTAGGATGGTCGAGGTCGAGCGGGATGACATCGAGTTCGGCGCCGGCGATGCGGGCGAGCTGGTTGATGGCGGCACCGCCGCCGGCGAAGTTCGCCACCATCTGCACTGTCACTTCGGAAGGGAAGGCCGACACGCCCTGCGCGGTGACGCCGTGATTGCCGGCGAAGACAAACACTTTCACGCGGTCGAGTTTTGGCATGTCGCGGCCCTGCCAGCGCGCCAGCCATGCGGCGATGGTTTCCAGCCGGCCGAGGCTGCCTTGCGGCTTGGTCAGCGTATCCTGGCGGCGGGCAACGGCCTTTGCGGCGGTATCGCTGCCGGCGGGCAGGTCGAGGCAGGCGGCGCGCAATTCATCGAGGGATTTGAAGGGCATGGGGGCAAGGTCTCCGGAAGAGAATCAGGTCAAGGGGAATCAGGAAAGCGCGACGGAAGCGACGAGAAGCACTGATATTTCGCTCACCTGCTGCAAGGCGCCGATCGTGTCGCCAGTCTGGCCACCGATCTGGTTGAGGCAAAGGGCATGGAAGGCGGCAAACAGCAGGCCGAGCAGGATGAGCGCGGCGATGGCGCCGCCGAGCCCAAGCAGCAGGAGAGGGATCGCGCCAAGCACGGCGCCGACGATGGCGATTTCCTGCGAGACCGTACCGGCACCGGCCGACAGGCCATCGGACCGTGCCGGCGGCAACAGGTGCATGAAGGCGCCAAGCACGCCGCGTGAGGCGGCGTGGGCAGCAACGAGAGCGAAGAGGGCCTGCGTGGGGTCGACGAATTCCGAAAGCACGTTCCAGCGGATCAGCAGCGACAGGGTCAGGGCCGCCGCGCCATAGGCCCCGATGCGGCTGTCGCGCATGATCTCCAGCTTGCGGCCGCGCGATTTGCCGCCGCCAAAGCCGTCGGCGACGTCGGACAGTCCGTCCTCGTGCAGGCAACCGGTGGTGATCACGGTTGAAACCAGGGCAAGGGCCGCCGCCGGGCCCATGGCAAGGCCAAACCGTTCCGCCGTGGCAAAGACGATGGCGCCGATCAGGCCGACGACGAGGCCGGCGACCGGCGCGGCCCAGATGGCGGCGGCAAGGCTGCGGCCGCGAAAGTCGAGGATGGGTAGAGGCAGGCGGGTGAAGAATACCAGGCAGAGCGCCATGTCGTCGAGGATTTGCCGAGGCGAAAGGGTCAAATTCGGGAGCTTCATGCGCCGCCCCTCGCTATCGCATGGAAGAAGGTGCCGCTGACATGGCCGCGCCGATAGCCGGAGGCGCCGATCGGATTGCCCTGACCATCGGCGAGGTCGGCCAGCGGCTCGTCATTGCCGGTTGCCGTCATCTGCGCATAGTGGAATTCGTGGCCCCGGATCAGCGCGCCCTGCACGCCCAGCGGGCAATCGGCGCGCAGCCGCGCCTCGCGGTAGCCAAGATTCATCTTCCGCTTTGCAAAACTGGTGGAATGGCCAAGCAGGCCAAGCATTGCGTGCGTTTCGCCCGAGGCATCCTCCAGCGTCTGGCCAAGCACCATGAAGCCGCCGCACTCGCCATGCACGGGCTTGGTCGCGGCGAAGCGCGCCATTCCGGTCTTGAAGGTCTCTGACGCCGCGAGCCGGCCGGCGTGAAGCTCGGGATAGCCGCCTGGCAGCCAGCAGACGTCACAATCCTCGTCGGGCGCTTCGTCGGCGAGTGGCGAGAACGGAACGATTTCCGCGCCCGCCTTGCGCCAATAGCTGGCGACATGCGGGTAGAGGAAGGTGAAGGCTGCATCTTCCGCCAGGGCTATCCGCTGGCCGGGCGGCTGCAGCGCCTCGTCGAAGCCGCCTTCCGCCGGGGTGAGGGGCGTTGCCAGCGCCATGACCGCGTCGAGGTCGAGCGACTTCTCCGCCATGTCGGCAAGGCGGTCGAGATGCGCCATCAGGTCATCATATTCGCCGGCCTGAACGAGGCCGAGGTGCCGCTCGGGCAGGTTCAGGGTGGGGTCGCGTAAGATGGCGCCGACGACAGGCAGGCCGATTGCCTCGATGGCGTCGCCGGACAGCCGGCGGTGGCGCTCGCTGCCCAATCGGTTGAGCACGACGCCAGCCATGCGCACATCAGGATCGTAAGTGGCAAAACCCTTGGCGACGGCCGCCGCGGTGGTCGATTGGCCGGACACGTCGAGCACCAGCAGCACAGGCAGGCCGTAGAGCCGGGCGAGATCGGCCGCCGAACCGGTGCGGCCTGGCGCGGCCGGAATGCCGTCGAACAGGCCCATGGCGCTTTCGAGGATGACGAAATCGGTGTCGTCGGCCGCCTGTGCGGCGAGCGCGTTGAGCAGCGATGGCGGCATCGCCCAGCTGTCGAGATTGACGCCGGACAGGCCGGTGGCGGCCGTGTGGAAGCCGGGATCGATATAGTCGGGGCCGGATTTGGCGCCCCGCACCTTCAGCCCGCGCCGGGTGAGCGCGCGCAGAATGCCGATGGTGACGCTGGTCTTGCCCGAGCCGGAGCGCGGCGCGCCGATGATGATCGCGCGGGCCGTCATGCCTTGCCCGCCAGTGCCGCGCGCATGGCGACGATGCCGCCGACGACGATCAGTGCCGGCGAGGCAAGGCCGGCGGCGGCCGCTTCCTCGGCGATGGTGGCGAGCGTGGCGACGACGGTCCGTTCCTGCGGCGTCGTCGCGGCGACGATCACCGCTGCCGGCGTCGATGGCGCCAGCCCGCCGTCGAGCAGCGCTGCAGCGATCAGCGGCAGGTTCGCCATGCCCATATAGACGACAACCGGCTGGCCGGTGCGGGCGATCGCCGCCCAGTCGATGTCGTCGTCGGTGCCGGCGGCGTGGCCGGTCGCCAGGATCACCGCCTTGTTGATGCCGCGCATGGTGGCCGGGATGCCGGTCGCGGCCAGCGCGCTGAGGCCGGATGTCAGGCCGGGCAAAACCCGGAAAGGGATAGCTTCGCGCGCCAGCGCCAGTGCCTCTTCGCCGCCACGGCCGAAAATATAGGGATCGCCGCCCTTCAATCTGACGACGCGGCGGCCTTCGCGCGCCAGCCGCACCAGAAGAGCGGTGATGTCATCCTGCTTCATCGACGGTTGGCCGCCGCGTTTGCCGGCGTAGAACAGTTCGGCAGCCGATGCCACCGCCACGACATCGGGTGAGACCAGCGCGTCATAAACCAGCGCATCCGCCTCGGCCAAGGCCGCCAGCACTTCCAGGGTCAGGCAGCCGGGGTCGCCGGGACCGGCGCCGGCCAGCCAGACATGGCCCGGCTCAAGCGGGCGTGGCTTGAAGTTCAGCCGGGCGAGCGCCTGTTCGAGCGTGGCGTTTTCGCCTGTGTTCCTGGTGCTGCCGCTCACAATCCGTCCCGTCCGCGAAAACGCCGCTGATAGTGGGCGTCGTACAATGAACTCTCGCCAAAGCCTTCCGCCGCCAGCGAGCGGCCGACGAAAATGATCGCCGTGCGCTCCATCGGATCGGCGGCAAGCTGTGCCTCGATCGTTTCCAGCGTTCCCGTCAGCACGCGCTCATCCGGCCACGAGGCGCGGAAGACGATCGCCACCGGACAATCGCCGCCATAATGCGGCGTCAGTTCGGCGACGACACGGTCGATGGCGTGGATGGCAAGATGGATGGCCAGCGTGGCGCCGGTGCGGCCGAAGCCGGCCAGCGTTTCGCCGGGTGGCATTTTCGAGGCGCGACCGGAGATGCGGGTCAGCACCAGGCTTTGCGCCACTTCGGGAATGGTCAACTCGCGGCGCAGCGCCGCGGCGGCTGCGGCGAAGGAAGGAACGCCCGGCGTCAGCGTGTAAGGGATCCCGTGTTTTTCCAGCCGGCGGATCTGCTCGGCGACCGCACTCCAAACCGACAAGTCGCCGGAATGCAGCCGCGCTACATCATGGCCAGC
The DNA here is from genome assembly GCF_059420305.1 of Mesorhizobium sp. GW821-FHT04C10. Classification (NCBI taxonomy): domain Bacteria; kingdom Pseudomonadati; phylum Pseudomonadota; class Alphaproteobacteria; order Hyphomicrobiales; family Phyllobacteriaceae; genus Mesorhizobium; species Mesorhizobium sp. GW821-FHT04C10. The sequence continues at coordinate 3,813,182 of NZ_JBWKTL010000001.1, forward strand.
ATTGTGGGCCTCGACATAGGCGGCCTCTATCTCGTCAAGCGACATCGGCGCGGTGTCGATCAGTTTGGTCCCGGGTGCGCAATGCTGCAGCAATTCGGGTGCGACGATCGAGCCGGCGTGCAGGCAGACCGGGCAGCTTGCCAGGAGCCTGGCGCCGCGTAGCGTTATGAGGTCGGCCGCGCCCGGACCAGCACCGATGAAATGGACGGTCATGACGCGTCTCCGCTGATGGCGATGGCGCAGGTGACCGGGCCAAGCACGGTGCGAGGGCCAAGCAGTTTTGCACCGGCCCCGGCAACGGCGAGGGCTGCCGCTTCGGAAACCGAGGGCGTGCCGGCCAGTTCCTGCGAGAGGCTGGAATGGGTGAGTGTGCCGGGCGAGGCGGCTTGAAGCGCTGCGTCATCGGCGATGACAACCGGGAGGTTCAGCGTGCGGCCAGCGGCGGCGATCGCGTCTTCATCCTTCTTGAGCGCTGCGGTGGCCAGTGCCGAAAGCGCCGTCATTGCCAGCCCATGCGCTTCAAGCGCGGTTTCAATCGCGGCAAGCACGTCTTCGACGCCAACGCCTTTGCGGCTGCCGATGCCCGCGACCATCATGGCTTCACCCAGTTCCATTGCGTGACCGGCATGGCCGGTCGCCATGCCTGCATCGAACCGACCGGCGAGGCGCGCGAAATATCTATCCGGGTAAGATCGCCGCCCAGTTTCAGGTGCTGGGCGAGAAGCAGCGTTTCCATCTCCAGCGTCACCGCATTGGCGACGAGACGGCCACCTGGGCGTAGCGCCTTGATGGCAGTGTTCAAGACACCGGTGTCGCTGCCGCCGCCGCCGATGAAGATCGCGTCCGGCGTCTCCAGCCCGGCAAGCGCCTTTGGCGCGTTGCCTTCCACCACCACAAGGCCCGGAACGCCGCAGGCGGCGGCATTGCGGTGGATGCGAGCGGCGCGGCTCGGGTCGGCCTCGATGGCGATGGCGCGCATCAAGGGGTGGGCGAGCATCCACTCGATGCCGATCGATCCGGAGCCGGCGCCGATGTCCCACAGCAACTCGCCGCGCCTGGGCGCCAGCGTCGATAAGGTGACAGCGCGGATTTCGCGCTTGGTGATCTGGCCGTCATGGTCGAACAGATGATCGGCAAGGCCAACCGTGAGCGGCAGCACACGGCCTTGCGGATTCGAATCAATTTCGACGGCCAGCACGTTGAGCGGATTGATGTTTTCGAGGTCGAAGGCGTCGGCGCGTGCCATGCGCTGTTTCTCGTTCGGTCCGCCCAAAGCTTCCAGGACCGTCAGCCGCGATGCGCCGAAATCGAGTTCTGTGAGCAGGCGGGCAATTGCCGCCGGCGCGTCGCCGTCCGATGTCAGTGCCAGGATGCGTGCGTTGGGCTGCAGCAGCGGCCGGATCAGGTCAAGCGGCCGGCCATGCAGCGAGACGGCCTCGATATCCTGCAGTGCCCAGCCAAGGCGGGCGGCGGCCAGCGAAACGGCTGATGGCGCGGGGATGACATGCATCTCCCGGGGCTCCACCTTGCGGGCGAGGGTGGCGCCGACGCCGTGGAAAAAAGGATCGCCGGAGGCGAGCACGCAGACTTTGCGGCCCACCAGCGCCAGCACGTCAGCCATCCCGGCATCGAAGGGCACCGGCCAGGAGCGCGGCTCGCCCTTGGCGAAGGACGCGACCAGCGCCAGATGGCGCTTGCCGCCGAAGATGAACTCCGCGTCGGCGATCCGCTGCTTGGCCTCGTCGCCGAGACCCGCTAAACCGTCCTCGCCGATGCCGATGATTGTAAGCCATTTTGGCGTATGGCCGGCTTCGCGCTGACTTTCAGCAGGCATGATGACCCACCGTATTCTGATCCTCGGCGGCACCACGGAAGCCCGGCAACTGGCCGGAAAGCTGGCGGTACGCGCTTCGGTCACGCTGTCGCTGGCTGGTCGCACCGAAAGCCCGGCCGCGCAAGGCGTGCCGGTGCGCAGCGGCGGCTTTGGCGGCGCCGAGGGTCTGGCCGCCTACCTCAAGGAGACCAGCACCGACCTGCTGATCGACGCCACGCATCCCTATGCGGCGCGAATCTCCGCCAATGCCGCGCAAGCGGCGCGGGCGACCGGCGTACCGATCCTGGCTCTGCGCCGTCCGGGCTGGGAGCCCATCGAAGGCGACCGCTGGACTGAGGTCGATGGCGTCACCGATGCCGTGCGAGCACTTGGTCCGGCACCGCGCCGCGTCTTCCTGGCGCTTGGCCGGCAAGAGGTTGCCGCGTTCGAAGCCGTGCCCCAGCACCATTACCTCATCCGCAGCGTCGATCCGGTCGAGCCGAAGCTCGCCGTGCCCGACGCTGACTACCTGCTGGCGCGCGGTCCGTTCCGCGAAGCTGACGAGCGCGCGCTGCTGGAGAGACACAGCATCGATGTCGTGGTGTCCAAGAACAGCGGCGGCGCCGCCACCTACGGCAAGATTGCCGCCGCGCGGGCGCTTGGTGTCGAGGTGATCATGATCCGCAGGCCAATGTTGCCGGAGGTGCCTTCGGCTGAAACCGTCGAAGCGCTGGCCGCGATTGTCAACCAATTCGGGGCCGATCATTTTGTCGAACCCGATGCCGAACGCGGCGTGTAGACCAGCGCCGGCTTGTCTGCGCGCTTGATGATCCGGGTTTCCGGCGACCCGATGATGATGCAGGTCGCCATGTCGGCCTTTTGCGCGTCGACGTCGGCCAGCAGATAAACCTCGATGCGCTCGTCCGGACGGCCGGCGGCGCGGCCGAAGATGACCGGCGTGGTGCCGGGCAGGATCGCGGTCAGGCATTCGAAGGCGCGGCCAAGCTGCCAGGGGCGCGCCTTGCTGATGGGGTTGTAGAGCGCGATGACGAAGCCCGCGCCGGCCGCAGCAAGCAGGCGCAGTTCGATCAGGTCCCACGGCTTCAGATTGTCGGACAGCGAGATGGCGCAGAAATCATGGCCGAGCGGTGCGCCGATGCGGGCGGCGACCGCCAGCATGGCGGTGACGCCCGGCACCACGGCAACGTCGACAGCCCGCCATTCAGCCGGGCCGGCCTCGATCGCCTCGCAAACCGCGGCCGCCATGGCAAAGACGCCGGGATCTCCGCCGGAAACCACGGCGACGTCGTGGCCTTCAGCGGCCTTGATCAAGGCGTCCTTGGAGCGGGCGAGTTCCTCGCGGTTGTCGGAGGCGACACGGATCTGATCCGGGCGCAGGTCCAGCCGGTCGAGATAAGGTTTGTAGCCGTAAAAGAACTTCGCTTCAGCGACGGCGCGGCTTGCTTGCGGCGTGACCTGATCGGCATTGCCGGGCCCGAGGCCGATGACGGTGAGGCGGCCGCTCATGCCTGTGCTCCCAGCCCGCCAGGTCGGCCGGACCAGCCGGCGACCAGCACGATGGCGAAATAGGGCGCCTTGTCGTCCTGCTTGTCGGCGAGCTTCATCGAAACGCTGCCGGCCATGGTGCCGCGCTCGACATAGACGGCGCGCGTCAGCTTGCCGGTGGCTTCGAGCGCCCGCCTGATCTTGGGCAGGTTGCGGCCGACCTTCATGATGACGGCGGCATCGGTGTCGGCCAGCCGACGCGTCAGCTCAAACTCGCTCATCGTGCCGGGCAAAACCGTCAGCACGTCGTCGCCCTGGACGATCGGCACACCGGTCTGCGACCAGCAGCCGGACATTGCGGTGACGCCTGGAATGACCTCGGTCGGGAAGCGATTGGCGAGGCGGACATGCAGATGCATGTAGGAGCCGTAGAACAGCGGGTCGCCCTCGGACAGGACGGCTACCATCCTGCCGGCTTCGAGGTGTTCTGCGACCTTTTCGGCCGACTCCTCGTAGAAACCGGTGATCTGCGAGCGGTAATCGTCGTGATCCTTGTCGATCTCGGTGGTCACGGGATAGAGCAACGGCAGTTCCAGCATGTCCGGCCGGAAGCGCGCCTCGACAATGGCGCGCGCATTGCTGTTGTTGCCGCGCTTGGCGAAATAGGCGACGACATCGGCCTCGGCGAGGGCGCGCGCGGCCTTCAACGTCAACAGTTCTGGATCGCCGGGACCGGTGCCGACGCCGACAAGTCGGCCTTTGGGGAGCGCGTTCACAGGCCGGGCCTCGCCAATGAATTGAGCGCGGCGGCGGTCATGGCGCTGCCGCCAAGCCGGCCGCGCACGATGGCATAGGGCACGCCATAAGAATTCTCGGCCAACGCATCCTTGGATTCGGCGGCACCGACGAAGCCGACCGGCATGCCGATGATAGCCGCCGGCTTCGGCGCGCCGTCGCGCAATTTTTCCAGGAGATAGAACAGTGCGGTAGGCGCATTGCCGATGGCGACCACCGAACCGGCCATGCGCTCGCCCCACAGGTCGATGGCAGCGGCCGAGCGGGTGTTGCCGATCTCTTTGGCGATGTCGTGCGTGCGCGGATCGCGCAGCGTACAGATCACCTCGTTGCCGGCCGGCAGCCGGGCGCGGGTGACGCCATGCGAGACCATTTCGGCATCGCAGAAGATCGGCGCGCCGGCGGCAAGCGCCTTGCGTGCAGAGGTAACGAAGTCAGGCGAGAAAACGAAATGGCTTGATGCTTCGACCTGGCCGCAGGCATGGATCATGCGGATGGCGACATCGGCCTCGGCGTCCGAGAAGCGCGAGAGGTTGGCCTCGGCGCGAATGATGGCGAAGGAGCGCTCGTAGATCGCCGTGCCGTCGTGAATGTAGTCGTAGGCGGCCATGCTCATTTCCGTTTTTTAGTTTGGGCCTGTCGGTAAGTCTCGGCGATTGCCGCCGGCCCGAGCCTTGTCAGGCAAGCAGCGGCGGTCTCGCCCTGAAATCGTGCGCTGCGGATCATCGCCGCGACGCGACTGAAGCCGCGCGCGGCGTCATAGCCCGGCCTGTAGCCGGCAGGAAGAGCCTTTGCCGTCGCGTTCACGACAAGTCCGGCTCCATTTTCGCCGCCGACAATTGAGAGCGCCGCCGGGCCGGGATGCGCACAGCCCTTGGCGCAGCCGGAAATGTGCAGCGTGAAGTCGAGAATATCCGCATTTTCGGTGGCGATCGTCTCGGCGATGTCACGCGTGGCGATGCGGCCGGAGGCGCAGGCCGGCGTGCCGGGGCAGGCGGCGATGCGGGTGCGCGGATCGGTGGGGGAGGTGGCGAAGCCGAGGGCGGCGGCTGTTTGCTGTAGGCTTGTGCAAGCAGCGTCTGGCTGGCCAACGAAGAGCAGGGCGCGGCCCGGGGCGAGACGGATTTCGGTGGTGCCGACAGCGCTTTTCGCGAGGGCGATGATTTTGTCAGCAGGCATGCTGCCGTAGGGAAGAGCGATGCCGAGGGCGAAAGTGTCACCGGCCAAAGGGAAAAGGCCGATAGGTTTGCGCGAGGCGCCCCCCTCTGTCCTGCCGGACATCTCCCCCACAGGTGGGGAGATTGAGCTGCCATCTCCGCTTTCGCCAATCTCAAAGGCCGCGGGAGTGGTGCCGACGACCGAACTGCCAATCTCTCCCCTTGTGGGGGAGATGTCCGGCAGGACAGAGGGGGGCGCCTCGCACAAACCTGTCCAGCATGACCAGCCCGCCAGAGACACCAACTGCCGCTCCGACAAATCCCTCGCATGTGCCTCACGGCCCTTTTCGGCGACCATCCTGAGTGCCGCGACGGCTATGTCTCTCGCGGCATCCGCGTCGACCTTTGCCAATGCTTTCGCGTTTAGGCCGTCGCCGGCAACCGATACACTCCAAACGATGTCGTTGTCGGCTCGCACGGCCTTCAGCCTGATATCGGCTGTCACCGCATCCATCGCCAGTTGTCCGCCGCCATCGACAATCACCGAAACCTTCGGCCCCAGCCTCGTCGTCAGCCCTGCCTCTTCAATTGCCATCCTGATCCGCTCGGCCAAAGGCCTGGGATCGGCGAACTCTTGAGGGTCGATACCCGCCAGCGGTCCTGTTTCCACCGGCACGCCGGTCCGCACCGCAATGCCCAGCGCATCGACCTCCGCCGCCAGCAGCGCGGCGCTCTCCGCTGTCAGCCCACGTATCTGCAGGCTGCCGCGCGCTGTCACTTCCATGATGCCGTTGCCATGCCGCAGGGCGGATTCGGCCAGCCCGATCAAAAGCTTCGGTGATAGTCCTCCTGCGACAGGATTAAGCCGCACCAACAGCCCATCGCCGGTCTGCATCGGTGCCGACAGGGCCGGACAGGCGCCCCGGCGCGAGAAGGCGTTCATGCCGCCACTCCCAGCGCCTCGGCTTCAGCAATCAGCGCGGCGAGATCGTCGTCGATGGAATTGCGCAGGGGATGCCAGAGGCCGCGCCGGCGCGCCGAGAGAAAACGCTCGGCGATGATTTTCGCGGCGGCCGGGTTTTCGCGCAGGATGAAGGCCCGAACTTCCTCGTCGCCGACATAGGCGTCGTGCACGGCCTCGATCAGCGCGCCCGAAATGGCATGGGTGGTCTCGGCGAAGCCGACCAGCCGGTCGACTGTCTCGGCGAATTCGGAGGCGCCGCGCGGGCCGTGCCGCATCTGTCCGGCAATGAAACGCGCGTTGACGGCGCGGGCGCGTACCACGCGCGAGATGGCCTCGCCGACCGAACGCGGCTTTGGCTTTTGCGGGTCCGTCGTGTCGAGGACGATGACGTCGGCATTCCGGCCAAGTGCTGCAAGTGCTGCCGAAAAGCCGCCGATGAAGGCGACGTCGGCGGAGCCTTCGAGAATGTCGCGGCCGGGGTCGTCGCCGGTGTGGACCAGCAGATCGGCTTCGGCGATGCGGGTTTCGAACGCGCCGGGCGCCGAGATACCTTCGCCGCCGGCACCGCCATAGGCATGCGAGGTGGCGTCGAGATAGGCGCGGCCGATTTCTTCGCGCGTCGCCCAGTCGCCGCTCGAGAGGAGATTCTCGACGCCGGCGCCATAAGTGCCGGGCGAGGTACCGAAGATGCGCGGGCTGATCCTGCCGTCGGCTCGGGTCCGGGCCGCGAGCGGGTTTTCCGAATCCTCTTCGTCACGCGCGGCGACCGCGTTGGCGGCGGCATCGATCAGCGCGATCTGGGTTGGGAACATGTCGCGGAACAGGCCCGATATGCGCCAGGTGACGTCGACGCGCGGCCGGCCAAGCGCCGCTGGCGGCAAGACCTCGATCCCGGTGATGCGGCCGGTGGCGGCATCCCATTGCGGCCGGCAGCCCATCAGCGCCAGGCCTTGGGCGATCTCTTCGCCGCCGGTGCGCAGCGAGGCCGAGCCCCAGAGGTTGATGACCAGCGAGCGCGGCCAGTCGCCATGCGACTGGAGGTAGCCGCGCACGACCTCTTCCGCCGCCGCCTTGCCCAGATCATAGGCAGTCGGTGTCGGCATGGTGCGTGGATCCGACGTGAACAGGTTGCGGCCGGTGGGCAGCACGTCGGAACGTCCGCGCGCCGGCGCGCCGGCCGGGCCTGCCTTGACGTGGCGGCCATCGAGCGCGGCGAGCAGCGCCGACCTTTCAGCCTCGGCACTTTGGCGGCGCATGGCGTCGGACTCATCGTCGGGCGCGCGGCCGTAGATATGCAACCCGTCCTTGATGGCGAAGTCCTTGAGGTCGCAGAGCCAGGCGTCGATGCGGCGTAGCGCCTCGTCGGGCGCGTCGGTCCTGGCGACACCGGCTTCCGAGGCAAGGCCGGTTTTTTGCGCCGTCTCGACGATCAGTTTTGCCAGGCGGTCGCGGCGGCGACGGTCGAGGCCGTCCGCCTGGGCATATTCGTCAACCAGGCGTTCGAGCTTGTGCTGGTCTTCGTCCAGTCCCGCGCCGGCCAGCGGCGGCGGCAGATGGCCAAGCGTGACGGCGGCGACGCGCCGCTTGGCCTGCGCCGCTTCGCCTGGGTTGGAGACGATGAAGGGATAGATGACGGGCAAGGGACCGGTGACGATCTCGGGAAAGCAGCTTTGCGAGAGTGCAACCGTCTTGCCCGGCAACCATTCCAGCGTGCCGTGCGCGCCGACATGGATGAGCGCATGGACGCCGAGGGATTTGCGCAGCCACAGGCCAAACGCGATCAGGGCGTGGCGCGGAGGCAAGGTTGGATCGTGGTAGTCGGCGCGGCGATCGGCGGAGCGGCCGCGATCGGGGGCGAGGGCGACCGTGATGTTACCGAAGGTCGCGGCGCGGAAGGGGAAGTGTTTTTTGCCTGTCTCGTATTCCGCTTTTCCCCAGGCCGCTTCAACGGCAGTCATTGCCTCAACCGGCAACTCCTTGGAGAAGCCGAAATAGTCCTCCAGCCCCAACCCCTGGCCGCCCGCATCCAGCAAATCCAGCAACCCACGCGGCGTTTGCGGAATCCCCTCAACCGCATAACCCTGCTCCTTCAGGTCATGCAGCATCGCCAGCACGCTGGACGGCACATCGAGGCCGACGGCATAGCCGGTTCGGCCCGGTGCGCTTGGATAGTCCGGAATCAGGATGACAAGTTTGCGCTCGGCGCGTGGTGCCCCCTGCAGCTTGATGAAGGCCACCACGCGGTCCGCCACCTGAACTACGCGATCCGGCTCCGGTCGGTTGGCGAAGGCGCGATGGCCAAGTGCCGGATCGACATCGCTTTCGCCCTTGAAGGAAATGGCGCCGGCGAGGATGCGGCCGTCCAGCTCCGGCAGCACGACATGCATGGCAAGGTCGGCGGGTGCCAGGCCGCGCTGGTTGTTTTCCCAGACGTCGCGGCGGGTGGTGGCGACGATGACCTGGAAGACGGGCACGCCGGCACGGTCGAACAGGGTTTCGACGCCGGGTTCGGCACCGGAGGCGAAGGCGGTCGCGGTGATGATGGCGGCGGGTTTCAGCGCGGCGAACGCGGTTTCCACAAAGGCGAGTGACGCCGGCTCTTTCAGGCTGGAGACGAAGATGGGGACCGGAAGCATGCCGCGTTGGCGCAGTGCTTCAAAAAGGGCATCAATCGGCGCGACATCGGCGGCGAGCAGCATCGAGCGATAGAAGAGGATCGGCACCACCTTTCCTTCCCCCTCGAGGGGAGGGTGGCCCGCAGGGCCGGCTGGGGTCGGGACCACCAGATGTGGCGTTTCTTTGAGTCGGCGCGTTTCAGAGAGGACCCCACCCCCGGCCTGCGGCCGGACCCACCCCTCGAGGGGGAGGGGGACGACGCCGCGGTTCGGCTCGTAGTAGCCAGCCTTCGGGACCGCGACTGGCTCAACAATGTCTGCCTGCGACCCCGCCAGCCGCGCCAGCCTCTGCACCAGCGCGCTCATATTGGCCGGGCCGCCTTCGCGGAAATAGCTGAGCAGCGCGTCCAATTCCTGGCGCGGCAGCGTCGAGGCTTCGATCAGCCTGAGGTCCTCGTCATGGCTTTCGCCGGGGAGCAGCGCGAGTTTAATGCCGCGTTCGCGGGCAATCGAGGCAAGCTGGTCGCAGCCATAGCGCCACCAGTCATAGCCGCCGAGGATGCGCACCAGGATGATCTTGGCGTGGCGGGCGACGCTGTCGACCCAGAGGTCGACGGACATGGGGTGCCGTAGGTCGCGCAGGGCTGCCAGCCGCATCGAGGGCAGGCGGCCGGCATCCGCCTTCCACGCCGCCGCAAGTCCGGCGAGATCGCTGTCGGTGAAGGACAAGGCCACGATATCCGCCGGCGTCTGCCGCAGATCGACCGGCTCGGCGAGATCGTCGAGCGAGGCGGAGGTCGTGGTGAGGATATGCATCGCGGTCTAGCGCGGGTCACCGCTTCACGGAAACGGCGAACCGCTCTATCTCCTTGTTTTTACGCAATTCCGGATGGAAAAACCGTGAAACACTTTTCCTGGAATTGCTAGTTTGCATCAGCCGGCGAGTATACGCTCGATTGCCGGGCGGTTCAGCCCCTTGAGGCCGATGACGACGAGGCGCGAGCGGCGGTCGTCCTCGACCGTCCAGGCGCGGTCATAGTAGTGATTGACGCGCGGGCCGACGGCCTGCAGCAGGAGCCGCATCGGCTTGCCGCCGACCTCGACGAAGCCTTTCACGCGCAGCACGTTCTCCTGTTCGGCAGCGGTGGCGACGCGCTTTGCCAACTCGTCCGGATTGGCGATCGAGGGGATGTCGACGATGAAGGTGTCGAAGTCGTCATGCTCATGGTCGAACGCGCCGTCATGATGGGATTTGCGGTTCTCGATATCGTCCTCGACGGCGAGACCGAGGCCGAGCAGCACCGAGGGATCGACCTTGCCATGCGAGGTCGGCACGATCTTCACGGCGCGGGCGGAATGTTCGTTGACGATGGCATTGGCGCGGGCCGAGCCGGCGGCGTCCATCAGGTCGCTCTTCGACAGGATGATCAGGTCCGCGCAGGCGATCTGGTCCTCGAACACTTCCTCGACCGGGTCGTCATGGTCGAGGCTCTCATCCCCGGCGCGCTGCGCCTGCAGGGCGTCCATGTCGTTGGCGACGCGGCCTTCGGCTAATGCGGGGCCGTCGACCACGGCGATGACGCCATCGACGGTGACACGGCTCTTTACCGTCGGCCACTGAAAAGCCTGGACCAGCGGCTTGGGCAGGGCCAGGCCCGAGGTTTCGATCAGGATGTGGTCGACCTTCGGCGTCAACGACAGGATCTGGTCGAGCGCCGGCACGAAATCGTCGGCCACGGTGCAGCAGATGCAGCCATTGGCCAGTTCGACGATATTTTCCTCCGGGCAGGTGTCGATGCCGCAGCCCTTCAAAATCTCGCCGTCAATGCCGATGTCGCCGAACTCGTTGACGATGATGGCGATACGCTTGCCGCCGGCGTTTTCCAGGAGATGGCGGACCAGCGTCGTCTTGCCGGCGCCGAGGAAGCCGGTGACGACGGTGCAGGGGACGCGGGATACGGAAGCGCTCATGATCAGTCCTTCAGCATGTCGAGGGGAGGGATGCGGGCAACAAGGCCGCGCTTGAGGGAATCGGGGCGGCCGCGCCACGGGATGAGGCCGTCGGTCGAGGTGGCGAAGAGTTTGGCGCCGGTGACGAGGTCGGCGCCGCTGGCCACGGTCAGGTCGCCGAAGACATAACTCCAGCAGCCATCGCGCAGGATCGCGGCGCTCAGCCGGCGCTTGCAGTTGCCGAGACATTCCACCGTGCGGACGCGGATGTTGTCATCGGCTGCGGCGCGGCGCGTGTCCTCAGCCAACAGTTCGCCGGCGCGGGGATGGGCGTCGGAACCGGTCTCGTCGCGACAGGAGGCGCAGACGATGACCGTGACGTCGGCCAAGGCTTCGCTGTCGGCGGACGAATTGTCCGCTGTGCCAGCCGAAAAACTGCCGTTCTGGTCCAAAAAGCCGGGCTCCTTGCCCGGAAACCCGCCGGGCGATCGGATTCTCTTGTCGCAGACGGCAGGTCTCCTGGCTCGCGGGTCATCGCCTTGGGTGCCGCCTTCCCGGGAAACTCCCAGTGGCTTTCGGCCTTGGCTCTTCGCTTACAGTTGCGGGGACAGCCGCGGATTTGAGATCGAAATCCCGCACCGCATTCCCTCTTAGCCCCTGCCGTTGCGGGCAGGGGACCGTCTGGACCGGATTTAGGCTTTTGCAGGCAGCGGTGTCAACGCACGGCTACGACACGGCGATGTCGGCCAGCGCCGGACCCAGATCGCCTGCCGGAGTCACGTCCATGCGTTCAAGGCCAAGCCAGCCCTGCATCTGCTTCAATTCCTCGAAGAGCTGAGCGGCGGTTTCAGGCGGCGCGCCGGGCTCGGGGTAGGCGGCATGGACGCGCAGGACGCTCGCCGGCCGGTCCGCCTTGAGGTCGACGCGCGCGACGATCCTGTCGCCAAGCAGGAAGGGGAGGACGTAATAGCCGTATTGGCGCTTTTCAGCCGGCGTGTAGATTTCGATGCGGTAGTGGAAATCGAACAGCCGCTCCGAGCGCGAGCGCTCGAAGACGACCGGATCGAAGGGCGCCAGCAAAGCACGCGCCTCGATTTTCCGGGGCAGGCGCGCGTCCTTGTGAAGGTAGGCCGGCTTGTCCCAGCCTTCGACGCGTACCGGCAGCAATTCGCCCGACTCGACCAGTTCCTCCAACCGACCCTTCATGTCGGCCGGCGACAGCCGGAAATAGTCGCGCAGGTCGCCCGATGTCGCCACGCCATGGGCGCGGGCCGAGATGCGCAGCAATTCGAGGTGCGCGTCCCGGGCCGGGGGCACCGGCAGGTCGAGGATCGCCTGCGGCAACACGCGCTCCGGCAAATCATAGAAGCGCTCGAAGCCGCGGCGGTGCGCCGTGGTGATGCGCCCGGCCCAGAACAGCCATTCGAAGGCATGCTTGGCATGGCTCCAGCCCCACCAGCCGCCCGAACCTTTCTGGCCTTCGAGCGCCGAAGCGGCGATCGGGCCGCGCTCGACGACCGCGCGGTAGATGTCTTCTATATAGGCGGCGTGTTCGCGGCCCCATTTGGCCAGTCCCAGATACATTTCATCGCCTTGCTCGGCTCGCTGCATGCGCCAGCGCATCAGCGGGTAGGTCTCGACCGGCAGGAACGAGGCCTCGTGCGCCCAGTATTCGAAGACTGTGCGTTTGCGCGTCAAGGCGGCATTGTCGAGCAGCGTGAGCGGGTAGGGGCCCAGGCGCGAATAGAGCGGCATATAATGAGCACGCACCACCGCACTGACGGAATCGATCTGCAGCAGGCCGGTGCGGGAGAGCACACGGGCGAAATGGCGGCGGTCAGGTGTGCCATTCGGGCGCGGATCGAGAAACCCTTGAGCGGCGAGTGCAATGCGGCGGGCGGCGGCAAGCGAGATTTTTTCCTTCATGCAGGCATCACTCTGAGGGGCTTCGGCTGTGGGTCGAGTCTTTGTCTGGGCAGGTTCTTGTCTTAAAACCGGGGTCCACTTTTGCGGAACCTGCGTGGTGATTCCAACCCATGCTAGCAGGGTTTTGGCGGCAACCATGTCAGGAGAGAAAAGTGGAGTAAAAAGCGAAGGAAATCAAACAGGAGCGGATCGGACCAGTTTCTCCGGATATGCCGTCCAGGTCGGCGTTTTGAACAAGGTTTGACTTGCTTCGCTGGAAGTGCTGCGCTAACCCTCGCCGCGTTGCAGCATAGGCCCCTTAAAACGGTTCAGCGGTTAAACTGTCACGCTTCCGCATTAAGGTCCGGTGCTGTAATCAAAGTGGATTGGCGCCAACGGAAAGCCGCTGCATGAACGCACTTCTCAGTTCGTACCTGCCTATCGTCCTGTTCATAGGCGTGGCACTGGTCGTCGGCCTGGCGCTGCTGGCCGCCCCGTTCCTGGTGGCCTACCGCAATCCCGATCCCGAAAAGCTTTCCGCCTACGAGTGCGGTTTCAACTCGTTCGACGATGCCCGCATGAAATTCGACATCCGTTTCTACCTGGTGTCGATCCTGTTCATCATCTTCGACCTGGAAGTGGCCTTCCTGTTCCCCTGGGCCGTGTCCTTCTCGAAGATCGGCATGCTCGGCTTCTGGTCGATGATGGTGTTTTTGGCAGTGCTGACCATCGGCTTTGCCTATGAATGGAAAAAAGGAGCGCTGGAATGGGATTGAACGACAGTTCAGGCACCCTCGTCGCGCCGAAGCCGAAGGGCATTATCGATCCCAATACCGGCAGGCCGGTGGGGGAGGACGATCCCTTCTTCCTCGAAATCAACAATGAGCTTGCCGACAAGGGCTTTCTGGTCACCTCGACCGAGGCGCTGATCACCTGGGCGCGCTCGGGCTCGCTGATGTTCATGACCTTTGGTCTGGCGTGCTGCGCGGTCGAGATGATCCACACCTCGATGCCGCGCTACGACTCGGAACGGTTCGGCGTCGCGCCGCGCGCGTCTCCGCGCCAGTCCGACATCATGATCGTCGCCGGCACGCTGACCAACAAGATGGCGCCGGCGCTGCGCAAGGTCTACGACCAGATGCCGGAGCCTCGCTACGTCATCTCGATGGGCTCCTGCGCCAATGGCGGCGGCTACTACCACTATTCCTATTCGGTGGTGCGCGGCTGCGACCGCGTCGTGCCTGTCGACATCTATGTGCCCGGCTGCCCGCCGAGCGCCGAAGCTTTGCTCTACGGCATTCTTCTCCTGCAGAAGAAAATCCGCCGCACCGGCACGATCGAACGGTAAATCCATGGCCGCATCCCTGAGCGAACTGTCGACCTATCTCGGCGAAAAGCTGATCGGTCGCGTCAACGACGCGGTGCTCGCCTATGGCGAGCTCACCATCCATGTCGAGCCGCGCGACCTCATCGAAGTGGTGACCTTCCTGCGCGACGATGCGCGCTGCCAGTTCATCTCGATCATCGATGTCTGTGGGGCCGATTATCCGTCGCGGGCCAAGCGCTTCGACGTCGTCTACCACCTGTTGTCGCCGAAGCAGAATGTGCGCATCCGCGTCAAGGTGCAGGCCGACGAGGAGACGATGGTGCCATCGATCACCGGCGTCTATCCGGGCGCCGACTGGTTCGAACGGGAGACCTACGATCTCTATGGCGTGCTGTTCTCGGGCCATCCCGACCTGCGCCGCCTGTTGACCGATTACGGTTTCGAAGGCCATCCGCTGCGCAAGGATTTCCCGCTGACCGGCTTTGTCGAGGTGCGTTACGACGACGAAGCCAAGCGGGTCATCTACGAGCCTGTGGAATTGAAGCAGGAATTCCGCAATTTCGATTTTCTTTCCCCTTGGGAAGGCACGGATTACGTGCTGCCCGGGGACGAAAAAGCGAAACAGTGAGTAGGGAAGTAGTGAGTAGTCAGTAGGGAAAGAATTGGAGCAACGGATCGAATCTTATCGCGACTTGAAGGTGTGGCAATCGGCGATGACGCTCGCCGAAGATTGTTACCGCTTCACCAAAGAGTTTCCGAGGGATGAGATTTACGGCATGACCTCTCAGATGCGCCGATCAGCAGTTTCGATCGCGGCGAACATCGCAGAGGGATACGGTCGGGAAAACAGAGGGTCGTTCATTCAATTTTTGCGCGTGGCGCAAGGCTCGTTGAAGGAACTGGAAACGCACACACTGCTGGCATGCCGGGTTGGCTTGCTGCGAAAAGACAATGAGACTGAGCTGCTGCTGCGATGCGAAGAGATTGGAAAAATGATGAGATCTCTTATCCGAACGGTGCAGGCCAAGCAGGCGGAATGAAGCAGGCATTGAGATTGATGATCACTACTCACTACTCACTACTGACTCTTCGCCAGAGGCGCCACAATGGCTGAGACCTCCGTCCGCAATTTCAACATCAATTTTGGACCTCAACACCCTGCGGCGCATGGTGTTTTGAGGTTGGTTCTCGAGCTGGACGGCGAAGTCGTCGATCGCGTCGATCCGCATATCGGGCTCTTGCATCGCGGCACGGAGAAGCTGATCGAGGCCAAGACCTATCTGCAGGCTGTGCCCTATCTCGACCGGCTCGATTATTGCGCGCCGATGAACCAGGAACATGCATTCGCTCTTGCCGCCGAGCGCCTGCTCGGCATCGAGGTGCCGAAGCGCGGCCAGCTGATCCGCGTGCTCTATTGCGAAATCGGCCGCATCATGTCGCACATCCTCAATGTGACGACGCAGGCCATGGACGTCGGCGCGCTGACGCCGCCGCTGTGGGGTTTCGTCGAGCGCGAAAAGCTGATGGTGTTCTATGAGCGCGCCTCCGGCTCGCGCATGCATGCCGCCTATTTCCGCCCCGGCGGCGTCCATCAGGACCTGCCGCGTCAGCTGGTCGAGGACATCGGCAAGTGGATCGACCCGTTCCTGAAGTCGATCGATGATCTCGACAAGTTGCTGACCGGCAACCGCATCTTCAAGCAGCGCAATGTCGATATCGGCATTGTTTCGCTGGCCGATGCCTGGGCCTGGGGCTTTTCGGGCGTCATGGTGCGTGGTTCGGGCGCGGCATGGGACCTGCGCAAGTCGCAGCCCTACGAATGCTATTCGGAAATGGACTTCGACATTCCGATCGGCAAGAACGGCGACTGCTACGACCGTTATCTCGTGCGCATGGAAGAAATGCGCCAGTCGGCCCGTATCATGCGCCAGTGCGTCGATCTCTTGCTCGGCAAGGAAAGCACCGGACCGGTGTCGAATCTCGACGGCAAGGTCGTGCCGCCCAAGCGCGCGGCAATGAAGCGCTCGATGGAAGCGCTGATCCACCACTTCAAGCTCTACACCGAGGGCTATCGCGTTCCGGCCGGCGAGGTCTACGCGGCCGTCGAGGCGCCGAAGGGCGAGTTCGGCGTCTATCTGGTCTCCGACGGCTCCAACAAGCCTTATCGCTGCAAGCTGCGCGCGCCCGGCTTCGCGCATTTGCAGGCCATGGATTTCCTCTGCCGCGGCCACATGCTGGCCGACGTCACCGCCGTTCTCGGCTCCCTCGACATCGTGTTTGGTGAGGTCGATCGCTAAATGTCAGTCCGCCGTCTCGCAGAAGCCAGCGTCCAGCCCGCGTCCTTCGCCTTCAACAAGGCGAACGCGGCAGCTGCGAAGCAATGGATCAAGAAGTACCCGAAGGGCCGTGAGCAGTCGGCGATCATTCCCCTGCTGATGATAGCGCAGGAGCAGGAAGGCTGGGTCACCAAGGCGGCGATCGAGACGATCTCGGACATGCTCGACATGCCCCGCATCCGCGGGCTCGAGGTCGCGACCTTCTACACGCAGTACCAGCTCAATCCGGTCGGCACGCGTGCGCATATCCAGGTCTGCGGCACCACGCCCTGCATGCTGCGCGGCTCGGAAGCGCTGATGGATGTCTGCCGCTCCCGGATCCATCACGACCAGTTCCATACCAACGACCAGGGCACCTTGTCGTGGGAAGAGGTCGAGTGCCTCGGCGCTTGCGTCAACGCACCGATGGTGATGATCTTCAAGGACACGTTCGAGGATCTGACACCGGAACGGCTGGCCGAAATCATCGATCTTTACGATGCGGGCAAGGGCGCTTCGGTGGCGCCCGGGCCGCAGAATGGCCGCACCGGCTCGGAGCCGGCTTCTGGTCTGACAACGCTGAAGAGCGAAAAGGCGATCCTCAAGTCGACCCGTGACAGGGAGGCGAGGGAGGCCGCAAAGGCCGCCAAGGCGGCACCCGATGCGATCATTGCCGAGCCCGTTCCGGCACCCGCCGCCGCGCCCGTCGCGCCGTCCAATGCCAGCAAGCCGAAGACCGACGCGTCCGAAACCAGCCCGGCCTTGAAGACGCCTTCGGCGACCAAGGTGGCGCCTGCGGCGGAGAAGGCGGCGAGCGTTTCGGCGCCGCTGCATTCGGCCGCCAACGCCAACAAGGCAGCGCCCGAAGTCGAGCAGGTTGCCAAGCAGCGCAACGGGCCGAAGGCCAAGGTCGAGCCGGCCGCGGCCTTCAAGGCGCCGGAAGCCAAGGCGCCAGCGGCCAAGCCGGCGAAACCGTCGCTGGACGACAAGAACCGTCCGGCCGGCATCGACAGGCCGGCCGCGGTCGACGATCTCAAGCTGATCTCCGGCGTCGGCCCGAAGATCGAGGGCATCCTGCATACGCTGGGCATCTTCACCTTCGCGCAGGTCGCGTCGTGGAAGAAGGCGGAGCGCGAGTGGGTGGACGGCTATCTTTCCTTCCACGGCCGCATCGACCGCGACGACTGGGTCAAGCAGGCCAAGGCGCTCGCCAAGGGCGGCGTCGCCGAATACATCCGCGTTTTCGGCAAGAAGCCGGTCTGAGGGACGAAAAATGCTTCAGGACAAAGACCGCATCTTCACCAACATCTACGGCCTCTTCGACAAGTCGCTGGCCGGCGCGATGGCGCGCGGCGCCTGGGACAATACGCCCGGCATCGTCGCCAAGGGACGCGAATGGATCGTCAACGAGATGAAGGCGTCCGGCCTGCGCGGCCGTGGCGGCGCCGGCTTCCCGACGGGCCTCAAATGGTCGTTCATGCCCAAGCAGAGCGACGGCCGGCCGAGCTATCTCGTCATCAATGCCGACGAATCCGAGCCCGGTACCTGCAAGGACCGCGACATCCTGCGCAACGACCCGCACACGCTGGTCGAGGGGGCGCTGCTGGCCGGCTTCGCCATGGGCGCGATCGCGGCCTACATCTATGTGCGCGGCGAGTTCATCCGCGAGCGCGAGGCGCTGCAGCGGGCCATCGAGGAGGCCTATGAGGCCAAGCTGATCGGCAAGAACAACACATCCGGCTACGACTTCGACGTCTACATGCATCATGGCGCCGGCGCCTATATCTGCGGCGAGGAAACCGCGCTGCTGGAAAGCCTCGAAGGCAAGAAGGGCCAGCCCAGGCTGAAGCCGCCATTCCCGGCCAATGTTGGCCTCTATGGCTGCCCGACCACCGTCAACAACGTCGAATCGATCGCGGTGGCGCCGACCATCCTGCGCCGGGGCGCGGCCTGGTTCTCGTCCTTCGGCCGGCCCAACAATGTCGGCACCAAGCTGTTTTGCATCTCCGGCCACGTCAACAATCCGTGCACCGTCGAAGAGGCGATGTCGATCCCGTTCCGCGAGCTGATCGAGACGCATTGCGGCGGCATTCGCGGCGGCTGGGACAATCTCCTGGCGGTCATTCCCGGCGGCGCCTCGGTGCCGCTGGTGCCGGCCGAGCAGATCATCGACACGCCGATGGATTTCGATGCGCTGCGCGACCTCAAATCCGGCCTCGGCACGGCCGCCGTCATCGTCATGGACAAGTCGACCGACGTCGTGAAGGCGATCGCGCGGCTGTCCTACTTCTACAAGCACGAGAGCTGCGGCCAGTGCACGCCGTGCCGCGAAGGCACCGGCTGGATGTGGCGCGTGATGGAGCGGCTGGTGCGTGGCGAGGCGCAGAAGCGAGAGATCGACATGCTGCTCGACGTCACCAAGCAGGTCGAGGGCCACACGATCTGCGCGCTGGGCGACGCCGCCGCGTGGCCGATCCAGGGCCTGATGCGGCATTTCCGCGGCGAGGTGGAGCGGCGCATCGACGAGTTTTCGCGCAACGCGCACCGGGCCGAGCCGGTGATGGTGGCGGCGGAATAGAATTTGTGACTGCGGGCGAGAGCCCGAAGCGAGAATAACGGGGCGGGGCGAACGAAGAAACGACCAGGAGAATTCTATGGCGCCGTATTCGACACCCAACCCATTGATGCCCAATTTGGACCAGCTCGAGAAGATGAACCAGGACCTGACCAGGATGATGCCGAAGGAGATGGCCAGCGCCGTCAACCTTTTCGTGCACCCTGTCGCGGGGGCGGCGGCGATGTCGGCGCTTGGCATCGGGCTCGCCAACCACGCGTTCGGCGTCTGGATGGGCGCGCTCTCGGGAGCCGCCGAGGCATCACAGCGGCTCATGCAGCCGCTGATCGAGGATTTCGAGGCACGCATCGAACAGTTCGAGGACGCGAACTCGTCGTCCATCAAGGCGCGGGCGACGGCGAAGACGATGATTGCCGAGGCGCAGTCCTTCGCGCAGGAGGTCACCGACATCGCCGCCAAGGAAGCCGCCACCACGGCGCCGGCGGTGAATGCCGCTCCGGCAGCCGGCGAGGCCGCGGATGTGCTGCTGCCCGAAGATTTCAGGCAGCCCAAGACCATGGACAGGCCTGCGAAACCGTCCAACCTCAAGGCGATATCGGGCATCGGCCCGAAGCTGGAGAAGGTGCTGAACGGGCTTGGCATCTGGACATATGCCCAGATCGCGGCCTGGTCGCCGCAAGAGATCGCCTGGGTCGACGACTATCTGTCGTTCAACGGCCGCATCGGCCGCGACGACTGGACTGCCCAGGCGGCGGCGCTGGCCGCGAAGAAGTGAATGAAATGTCGGGCGCTGCGTCTGTCGCGCCCGGAAAATGAGATTGCGGGAAATCCGCAGGGGTTTGAAGCGAATGGCAAAGCTCAAGGTCGACGGGAAAGAGATCACTGTACCCGACCACTACACGCTGCTGCAGGCGGCGGAAGACGCGGGCGCGGAAGTGCCGCGCTTCTGCTTCCACGAGCGGCTGTCGATCGCCGGCAATTGCCGCATGTGCCTGATCGAGGTGAAGGGCGGGCCGCCCAAGCCGCAGGCCTCCTGCGCCATGGGCGTGCGTGACCTGCGCCCCGGCCCCAATGGCGAGCCGCCGGAAATCTTCACCAACACGCCCATGGTCAAGAAGGCCCGGGAAGGCGTGATGGAATTCCTGCTGATCAACCATCCGCTGGACTGCCCGATCTGCGACCAGGGCGGCGAGTGCGACCTGCAGGACCAGGCGATGGCATTCGGCGTCGATTCCTCGCGCTATCACGAGAACAAGCGCGCGGTCGAAGACAAGTATATCGGCCCGCTGGTCAAGACGGTGATGAACCGCTGCATCCATTGCACGCGCTGCGTCCGCTTCACCACCGAGGTTGCCGGCATTTCCGAGCTCGGCCTGATCGGCCGCGGCGAGGACGCCGAAATCACCACCTATCTCGAACAGGCGATGACCTCGGAGCTGCAGGGCAATGTCATCGATCTCTGCCCGGTCGGCGCGCTGACTTCCAAGCCCTTCGCCTTCCAGGCGCGGCCGTGGGAGCTGACCAAGACCGAATCCATCGACGTGATGGATGCGGTCGGCTCGGCGATCCGCATCGATAGCCGTGGCCGCGAAGTGATGCGCATCCTGCCGCGTGTCAACGAGCAGGTGAACGAGGAGTGGATTTCCGACAAGACCCGCTTCATCTGGGACGGCTTGCGCACGCAGCGCCTCGACCGCCCTTATGTGCGCAAGGACGGCAGACTGGTTCCGGCAAGCTGGGCAGACGCGTTCGCGGCGATCAAGGATGCGGTATCGAAGACGACGCCCGAGAAGATCGGTGCCATTGCTGGCGATCTCGCGGCGGTCGAAGAGATCTACGCCCTGAAGCTCTTGATGGCTTCGCTCGGCTCGAAGAACATCGACTGCCGCCAGGATGGCGCCGCGCTCGACCCGTCGCTCGGACGCG
Source organism: Mesorhizobium sp. GW821-FHT04C10 (assembly GCF_059420305.1). Classification (NCBI taxonomy): domain Bacteria; kingdom Pseudomonadati; phylum Pseudomonadota; class Alphaproteobacteria; order Hyphomicrobiales; family Phyllobacteriaceae; genus Mesorhizobium; species Mesorhizobium sp. GW821-FHT04C10. The sequence continues at coordinate 3,834,030 of NZ_JBWKTL010000001.1, forward strand.
CCAGCTATATCTTCAACCCGACCATCGAGGGCATCGAGCAGGCCGACGCGGTGCTGATCATCGGCGCCAATCCGCGCTTCGAAGCCTCGGTGCTCAATGCCCGCATCCGCAAGCGCTGGCGGGTGGGCAATCTGCCGGTCGGCGTCATCGGCGATGTCGGCGACACGCGCTATGACTATGAATTGCTGGGTGCCGGTCCGGATTCTCTCAAGGATCTGGCCGACGGCAATGGCAAGTTCTTCCAGACGCTGAAGAAGGCGACGCACCCGCTGATCATCGTGGGCCAGGGCGCACTGGCGCGCGCCGACGGCGCGGCCGTGCTCGGCCAGGCAGCCAAGCTCGCCGCGGCGGTCAATGCCGCTCGCGCCGACTGGAACGGCTTTGCCGTGCTGCACAATGCGGCAGCCAGAGTCGGCGGCCTCGATCTCGGCTTCGTGCCGGGCGAGGGCGGCAAGGACGTTGCCGGCATGCTGGGCGAAACGGACGTGCTGTTCCTGCTCGGTGCCGACGAGATCGACATGGGCAAGACCGGCGGCGCCTTCGTCGTCTACATCGGTACGCATGGTGATGCCGGTGCGCACCGCGCCAATGTCATCCTGCCGGCCGCGGCCTACACGGAAAAGTCGGCCACCTACGTCAACACCGAAGGGCGCGTGCAGCAGACCAACCGCGCCGGCTTCGCGCCGGGCGACGCGCGCGAGGACTGGGCGATCCTGCGGGCACTGTCCGACGTTCTGGGCAAGAAACTGCCGTTCGATTCGCTGCCGCAACTGCGGGCGAAGCTCTACGGCGAATACCCGCATCTGGCCCGCATCGACCAGGTCGCGGCCGGCAGTGCCGAGGACGTCGCCGGCGTGGCGAAGCTCGGCGGGCGGCTGAACAAGGGCACCTTCACGTCGCCGGTCAAGGATTTCTACCTGACCAACCCGATCGCGCGGGCATCGGCCGTGATGGCGGAATGCTCGGCACTGGCCAAGAGCGGCTTCAAGCAGGCGGCGGAATAAGCATGGACACCTTCTTCTCCTTCTACGTGCTGCCGGCGCTGATCATCCTGCTGAATTCAGTGGTGCTGATCGTGATCTTGCTGGTCTTCGTCGCGTATATTCTCTACGCCGACCGCAAGATCTGGGCGGCGGTGCAGCTGCGCCGTGGCCCGAACGTGGTCGGCCCCTGGGGCACACTGCAGGCTTTCGCCGATCTGTTGAAATTCGTCTTCAAGGAACCGGTCATCCCGTCAGGCGCCAACAAGGGCGTGTTCCTTTTGGCGCCGCTGGTGTCGGCCGTGCTGGCGATCTCGGCCTGGGCGGTCATTCCGGTCAACCAGGGCTGGGCGATTGCCAACGTCAATGTCGGCATCCTCTATGTCTTCGCCATCTCCTCGCTCGAGGTCTACGGCGTGATCATGGGTGGCTGGGCGTCCAACTCGAAATATCCGTTCCTCGGCGCGCTACGTTCGGCAGCGCAGATGGTGTCCTACGAAGTCTCGATCGGCTTCGTCATCGTCACCGTGCTGCTGACGGCCGGCTCGCTCAACCTCAGCGATATCGTGCTGTCGCAACAGGGTGGGCTTGGCACGCGGCTTGGCCTGCCCAACACCTTCCTCGACTGGAACTGGCTGGCCCTGTTCCCGATGTTCATCATCTTCTTCATCTCGGCGCTGGCCGAGACGAACCGGCCGCCCTTCGACCTGGTCGAAGCCGAATCGGAACTGGTCGCCGGCCACATGGTCGAATATTCGTCGACGCCGTTCCTGCTGTTCTTCCTCGGCGAGTATGTCGCCATCGTGCTGATGTGCGCGCTGGCCACCATCCTGTTCCTCGGCGGCTGGCTGCCGCCCTTCGACTTCGCGCCCTTCACCTGGGTGCCCGGCGTCATCTGGTTCGTGCTGAAGGTCTGTTTCGTGTTCTTCGGCATTTCGATGGTGAAGGCCTTCGTGCCGCGCTACCGCTACGACCAGCTGATGCGGCTGGGCTGGAAAGTGTTCCTGCCGATCTCGCTGTTCATGGTGGTCGCCACCGCAGCCTTCCTCAAGATCACGGGGTTTGCGTGATGTCCGCTCTCGGCCAAGCCGCCAAATCGCTGCTGCTGCAGGATTTCGTCAGCGCCTTCTTCCTGTCGATGCGCCAGTTCTTCGCGCCGAAGGAAACGATCAACTATCCGCACGAGAAGGGGCCGATCAGCCCGCGCTTCCGTGGCGAGCACGCGCTGCGCCGCTATCCCAATGGCGAGGAGCGCTGCATCGCCTGCAAATTGTGCGAGGCGATCTGCCCGGCGCAGGCCATCACCATCGAGGCCGGCCCGCGCCGCAATGACGGCACGCGCCGCACGGTGCGCTACGACATCGACATGGTGAAGTGCATCTATTGCGGCTTCTGCCAGGAGGCCTGCCCGGTCGACGCCATCGTCGAGGGGCCGAATTTCGAGTTCGCGACGGAGACGCGCGAGGAACTCTACTACGACAAGGACAGGCTGCTGGCGAATGGCGACCGGTGGGAGCGCGAACTGGCGCGCAACATCTCGCTGGATGCGCCGTACCGCTGATATTTGACGCATGGACGGGGCGAGGGGCCTCGTCTAAGGACAACGCGGCTTCGATACCGGAGGCGGGACGAAGCCAGAGATAACAAACAGGACGAGTGTCCTGTTTGGACAGGAACCCGGGGGAACCCCAATGCTGAGTGGACTAGAGGCGGCCTTTTTCTACCTCTTCGCCTTTGTCGCCGTGGCCTCGGCGTTCATGGTCATTTCATCGCGCAACCCCGTGCATTCGGTGCTGTTCCTGATCCTGACCTTCTTCAACGCCGCCGGCCTGTTCATGCTGACCGGCGCCGAATTCCTGGCGATGATCCTGCTCGTCGTCTATGTCGGCGCTGTCATGGTGCTGTTCCTGTTCGTCGTCATGATGCTCGACGTCGATTTCGCCGAACTGAAGAGCGGCGCGCTGCAATATGCGCCGATCGGCGCCTTCGTCGGGCTGATCCTGGCGGCGGAACTGATCGTGGTTCTGGGCGGCTACACCTTCGCGCCGCGGCTCGCCTCGACGATCTCGAAACCCATTCCGGATCTCGCCACGCGCTCGAACACGGCCGCGCTCGGCGACATCCTCTATACCGACTACCTCTACTACTTCCAGATTTCGGGCCTCATCCTGCTGGTCGCCATGATCGGTGCCATCGTGCTGACGCTGCGCCACAAGGAAGGGGTCAAGCGGCAGTCGATCGCAGCCCAGGTCGGCCGCACGCCGGCCACCGGCATGGAAATCCGCAAGGTCAAGTCGGGCGAAGGAGTCTGAGATGGTCGTCGGCATCGCACATTATCTGACCGTATCGGCGATCCTGTTCACGCTTGGCGTGTTCGGTATCTTCCTGAACCGCAAGAACGTCATCGTCATCCTGATGTCGGTCGAGCTGATCCTGCTTGCGGTCAACATCAATTTTGTCGCCTTCTCGGCGGCGCTCGGCGATCTGGTCGGCCAGGTGTTCGCACTGTTCGTGCTGACGGTCGCGGCGGCCGAGGCGGCAATCGGACTTGCCATTCTCGTCGTCTTCTTCCGCAACCGCGGCTCGATCGCGGTCGAAGACGTGAACATGATGAAGGGTTGACGGAACCACCATGTATCAGGCCATCGTCTTCCTTCCACTGCTCGGCTTCCTGATCGTCGGCCTGTTCGGCACGTCGCTCGGCGCCAAGGCGTCCGAATACATCACCTCCGGCTTCCTGGTGATTTCGGCTGTTCTGTCGTGGGTTGCCTTCTTCAGCGTCGGCTTCGGCCATGGCGAGGTGTTCACGGTGCCGGTGCTGCACTGGATCCAGTCCGGCGGGCTGGATGTTTCCTGGGCGCTGCGCATCGACACGCTGACGGTGGTGATGCTGGTGGTGGTCAACACCGTGTCGGCGCTGGTTCACATCTATTCGATCGGCTACATGCACCACGATCCGAACCGGCCGCGCTTCTTCGCCTACCTGTCGCTGTTCACCTTCGCCATGCTGATGCTGGTGACGGCCGACAATCTGGTGCAGATGTTCTTCGGCTGGGAAGGGGTGGGCCTGGCCTCCTACCTGCTGATCGGTTTCTGGTACAAGAAGCCGTCGGCCAATGCCGCGGCCATCAAGGCCTTCGTCGTCAACCGCGTTGGCGATTTCGGCTTCGCGCTCGGCATTTTCGGCGTCTTCGTGCTGTTCGGCTCGGTCAATCTCGGCACGATCTTCGCCAATGCGGCGACATTCATTCCGGCTGAAGGCGCCCCGCAAGGTGCTGCCGTGCTGACCTTCCTCGGCCATGCGCTGGACAAGCAGTCGGCAATGACCGTCGTCTGCCTGCTCCTGTTCATGGGCGCCATGGGCAAGTCGGCGCAAGTGCCGCTGCACACCTGGCTGCCGGACGCCATGGAAGGCCCGACGCCGGTCTCCGCGCTGATCCACGCCGCAACCATGGTGACGGCGGGCGTGTTCATGCTGGCGCGGCTGTCGCCGCTGTTCGAATTGTCGCATTCGGCGCTGACTGTGGTGACCTTCATCGGCGCCTTCACCGCCTTCTTCGCGGCGACCGTCGGCCTGGTCCAGAACGACATCAAGCGCGTCATCGCGTATTCGACCTGCTCGCAGCTCGGCTACATGTTCGTTGCGCTCGGCGTCGGCGCCTATGGGGCGGCGATCTTCCACCTGTTCACGCATGCCTTCTTCAAGGCGCTGCTGTTCCTCGGTTCGGGCTCGGTCATCCACGCCGTCTCCGACGAGCAGGACATGCGCAAGATGGGCGGGCTGCGGTCGCTGATCCCGACAACCTACTGGATGATGGTGATCGGCACGCTGGCGCTGACCGGCGTCGGCATTCCGGTGACCGTCATCGGCACCGCCGGTTTCTTCTCCAAGGACGCCATCATCGAGAGCGCCTTTGCCGGCCACAATTCGGTCGCCGGCCTTGCCTTCGTGCTGCTGGTCATCGCCGCATGCTTCACCTCCTTCTATTCCTGGCGGCTGATCTTCATGACCTTCCACGGCAAGCCGCGGGCGAGCCATGAGGTGATGCACCACGTGCATGAATCGCCGCCGGTGATGCTGGTGCCGCTGTTCGTGCTGGCCGCCGGCGCGCTGTTTGCCGGCGTCATCTTCCACAATTCGTTTATCGGCGAAGGCTATGCCGAGTTCTGGAAGGCGTCGCTGTTCACGCTGCCGGACAACCACATCCTGCACGAGATCCATGAATTGCCGCTGTGGGTCGAGCTCTCGCCCTTCATCGCCATGCTGATCGGTTTCGCGCTGGCCTGGAAATTCTACATCCGCTCGCCGGAAATGCCCGTCAATCTCGCCGCTCGGCATCGCGGGCTCTACGCCTTCCTGCTCAACAAGTGGTATTTCGACGAGCTCTACGACTTCCTGTTCGTGCGGCCGGCCAAGCGCCTCGGCCATTTCCTGTGGAAGACCGGTGATGGCACCATCATCGATGGCCTGGGGCCGGACGGCATTTCGGCGCGCGTCGTCGATGTCACCAACCGTGTCGTCAAGCTGCAGACCGGCTACCTCTACCACTACGCCTTCGCCATGCTGATCGGCGTTGCCGCACTCGTCACCTGGATGATGCTCTGATGACCGCCTGGCCAATCCTCTCGCTGGTCACCTTCCTGCCGCTGGTTGGTGTGCTGCTGATCCTGTTCATCAACGATGACAGCGAAAACGCACGCCGCAACATCCGCGCCATTGCGCTGTTGACCACGACGTTCACGTTCATCATCTCGCTGTTCATCTGGACCGGCTTCGACAATTCGCAGGCGGGCTTCCAGTTCGTCGAAAAGGTCGCGTGGCTCGACTCCGGCATCTCCTACCACATGGGCGTCGACGGCATTTCGATGCTGTTCGTCATCCTGACGACCTTCCTGATGCCGCTCTGCATCCTGGCGTCGTGGGAATCGATCGAGAAGCGCGTCAAGGCCTACATGATCGCCTTCCTGCTGCTCGAGACGCTGATGATCGGCGTGTTCTGCGCGCTGGATATCGTGCTGTTCTACGTCTTTTTCGAAGCCGGCCTGATCCCGATGTTCATCATCATCGGCGTCTGGGGCGGCAAGCGTCGCGTCTACGCCTCGTTCAAGTTCTTCCTCTACACGCTCGCCGGCTCGGTGCTGATGCTGCTCGCCATCATGGCGATGTTCTATCAGTCCGGCACCACCGACATCCCGACGCTGTTGACCCACAACTTCCCGGCCAACATGCAGACCTGGCTATGGCTCGCCTTCTTCGCTTCCTTCGCGGTGAAGATGCCGATGTGGCCGGTGCATACCTGGCTGCCGGATGCACACGTCGAGGCGCCAACGGCCGGCTCGGTCATCCTGGCCGCCATCCTCCTGAAGATGGGTGGATACGGCTTCCTGCGCTTCTCCCTGCCGATGTTCCCGCTGGCGTCCGAAATGTTCGCGCCGCTGGTCTTCACGCTCTCCGTCGTCGCCATCATCTACACCTCGCTGGTGGCGCTGATGCAGGAGGACATGAAGAAGCTGATCGCCTATTCGTCGGTCGCCCATATGGGCTTCGTCACCATGGGCATCTTCGCCATGAACCAGGAAGGCGTGCAGGGCGCGATCTTCCAGATGCTCAGCCACGGCCTCGTCTCGGGCGCGCTGTTCCTGTGCGTCGGCGTCATCTACGACCGCATGCACACGCGTGAGATCGCCGCCTATGGCGGCCTGGTCAACAACATGCCGAAATACGCCACTGTGTTCCTGATCTTCACCATGGCCAATGTCGGCCTGCCGGGCACCTCAGGCTTCGTCGGCGAGTTCCTGACCATGCTTGGCGTGTTCCGGGTCAACACCTGGGTGGCGTTCTTCGCCGCCACCGGCGTCATCCTGTCGGCGGCTTACGCGCTCTGGCTCTATCGCCGGGTGATCTTCGGCGCGCTGACCAAGGACAGCCTGAAGGGCCTGCTCGATCTGTCGCCGCGCGAGAAGTTCATCATCTACCCGCTGGTGGTGCTGGTCATCTTCTTCGGCGTCTATCCCGCTCCCGTCTTCGATGCGACGGCCCAATCGGTCAAATCGCTCGTCACCAATGTCACCGCATCCATCGGCGCCGCGCAGACCGCGGCGGCGAACTGACCCAGGGGTTTTGCGAACCATGACGCCGGACCTTCTCTCCAGCCTGTCGCTCTCGACGCCCGAGCTGATCCTTGCCATCGGCGCGCTCGCGCTGCTGATGGTCGGGGCCTATTCGCGCTCCAACACCGCCAATACGGTGAGCGGCCTTGCGGTCGCCGTGCTGGTTATCGCAGGCGTCTGGCTGATCTTCCGGACCGGGCAAGGCAACGCCTATGGCAATGCCTTCATCCAGGATCCCTTCGCGCGCTTCATGAAGGTGCTGTCGCTGGTCGGCTCGGCGGTGACGCTGATTATGTCGATGCGCTTTGCCAAGGCGGAGCGTTTTGACAAGTTCGAATATCCGGTGCTGATCCTGCTGTGCACGCTGGGCATGATGCTGATGATCTCGGCCAACGGCATGATCGGGCTCTATCTCGGCCTCGAGCTGCAGTCACTGGCGATCTACGTGCTGGCGGCGATCAACCGCGACAATCTGCGTTCGACCGAGGCCGGCCTGAAATACTTCGTCCTCGGCGCGCTGTCGTCGGGCATGCTGCTCTATGGCATCAGCCTGGTCTATGGCTACACCGGCAACACCGGCTTCCAGGAGATCGCCTCAGCACTGGGCAGCGGCGAGCGCCAGCTTGGCCTCGTCTTCGGCCTGGTCTTCGTACTGGCCGGCCTTGCCTTCAAGATCTCGGCGGTGCCGTTCCACATGTGGACGCCCGACGTCTATGAAGGCGCGCCGACACCGGTGACCGCGTTCCTGGCGGCGGCCCCCAAGATGGCGGCGATGGCGCTGATCGTGCGCGTCACCATGGGCGCGTTCAAGCCGATCGCCGCCGACTGGCAGCAGATCATCGTCTTCATCTCGATCGCCTCGATGGCGCTCGGCGCCTTTGCCGCGATCGGCCAGACCAACATCAAGCGGCTGATGGCCTATTCCTCGATCGGCCATATGGGCTACGCGCTGGTCGGCCTTGCCGCCAACAGCCAGGCTGGCGTGCGTGGCGTCGCCATCTACATGCTGATCTATCTGGTGATGACGCTGGGCACATTCGCCTTCATCCTCGCCATGCGGCGCAAGGAAGGCAATGTCGAACAGATCAGCGACCTGGCCGGCCTTGCCTCGACCAACCCGATCATGGCGACGATCCTGACCATCCTGATGTTCTCGCTGGCCGGCATCCCGCCGCTCGCCGGCTTCTGGGGGAAGTGGTACGTCTTCCTCGCCGCCATCAACGCCAACCTCTACGCGCTGGCGATCATCGGCGTGCTGGCCTCGGTGGTGGGCGCCTACTACTACCTGCGCATCATCAAGATCATGTGGTTCGACGAACCGGTCGGCGGCTTCGTCCCGATGGCTAGCGAATTGCGCCTCGTGCTCGGCGTCTCCGGCGCCTTCGTGCTGTTCTATGTGCTGATCGGCGGGCCGATCGGCACCTATGCCGAAGCAGCCGCCAAGACATTTTTCTGACGGGATGGCATTTCGGCTGGCTCCAACCTCGGCGTCGGAAGGGTTCCGGCTCGAGGCCCATGACAGCGTCGGCTCCACCAATACGGTGGCGCTGGACCATGCAAGGGCAGGCGACCCGGGCAAGCTGTGGGTCGTTTCCAAAAAGCAGGAAAGCGGGCGTGGCCGGCGCGGCCGCGCCTGGGTCTCGCCCGAAGGCAATCTGGCGGCGACCCTGCTTGTCATCACCGGCGGTGAACTTCGCCTTGCCGCGACGCTGGGTTTCGTCGCCGGCCTGTCGCTTGCCGATGCACTGGATGCCGTGGTGCCGAAAGGCCGCATCGCCATCGGGCTTGATGGCGCAAGCCAGGGACAAAACCGTTTCGAGTTGAAATGGCCGAACGACGTTCTGGCCTCCGGCGCCAAGCTGGCCGGCATCCTGCTGGAGTCGGCGATGCTGGACGGCGGCCGTTTCGCCGTGGCGGTGGGCATCGGTGTCAATGTGGTGGCGCATCCCACGGATTTGCCGTATCCCGCGACATCGCTCCAAGCGCTCGGCGCGACATGCGATGCCGAAACGCTGTTCCTGGCGCTGTCGGATGCCTGGAGTGAGAATGCCCGCCTGTGGGATGAGGGGCGCGGGCTTTCAGCCATCAGGAGGCGCTGGCTGGCGCGCGCGGCGGGACTCGGCGGCGAGGTTGCTGTCAGAATTGACGGTAATGTGGTGCGTGGGGTGTTCGAGACCATTGACGAGGATTGCCGTTTCGTGATCCGCGACGATGAAGGGGCGGTTCTGACGATCGCTGCCGGCGATGTGCATTTCGGCGCGGTGGCATCCGCCCGGGTATAGTTTGTCTTTGCGCAATTCCGGACGGAAAATCGTTAGACGCTTTTCCTGGAATTGCTTTAACGGCTTGGCCTGAGGGCCAGGAAGGGAAAAATCATGGCGAAAGCGGAAAACGCCGAACTCGTCTTCGTGCCGCTCGGCGGCGTCGGCGAGATCGGTATGAACTTCGCCCTCTACGGCTACGGCCCGCCGAGCGCGCGCGAATGGATTGTCATCGATGTCGGTGTCACCTTTCCAGACGCGGCGCATCCGGGCGTCGACCTGATCCTGCCTGACACGCGCTTCATCGAGGAGAACCTCGCCAATCTGCGCGGCATCATCATCACCCACGCGCATGAGGATCATTACGGCGCGCTGCTCGACATCTGGCCGAAGCTGAAGGCGCCGGTGTGGATGACGCCGTTCAGCGCCGGGCTGCTGGAAGCCAAGCGCCAGGGCGAGCAGGGGGCAGCCAAGATCCCGCTGACGATCTACCGGGCTGGCGAGAAATTCACCGTCGGTCCGTTCGAGATCGAAGCCATTCCGGTGGCGCACTCCATCCCCGAGCCGATGTCGCTGGTCATCACCACGCCAGCCGGTACGGTCATCCACACCGGCGACTGGAAGATCGATCCGGAGCCGACGATCGGACCCAAGACCGACGAGGCGCGTTTCCGCGCCTATGGCGACAAGGGCGTGCTGGCGCTGATCTGCGATTCGACCAATGCGCTGCGCGAAGGCGAATCGCCTTCGGAAGTCGCCGTCGGCGAGGGATTGAAGGGCGTCATCCAGGCCGCCAAGGGCCGCGTCGCCGTCACCACCTTCTCCTCCAATGTCGGGCGCATCGTTTCGATCGCCAGGGCGGCACGCGATGCCGGCCGCCAGTGCCTGGTGCTTGGCCGTTCGCTGAAGCGGGTCATCGATGTCGCGGACGAACTCGGCTATATGGACGGCCTGCCGGAGTTCATCGCCGAGGAGGATTTCGGCTTCATTCCGCGCGAAAACCTGGTCATCATCTGCACCGGCAGCCAGGGCGAGCCGCTGGCGGCTCTTGCAAAACTATCGCGCGACGAGATGAAGTCGGTATCGCTGACGGCGGGCGACACGGTGGTGTTCTCCTCGCGCACCATCCCCGGCAATGAGAAGGCGATCCTCGAGATCAAGAATCGCCTTATCGATCTCGGCATCAAGATCATCGAGGACGGCGACGCGCTGGTGCATGTCTCCGGCCACCCCCGGCGCAGCGAGCTGCGCAAGATGTATGAATGGGTGCGCCCGCAGATCGGCGTTCCCGTGCATGGCGAGGCGGCGCATCTGGTGGCGCAGGGGTCGCTGATGTCGACCTCAGGCATCGGCCAGGTGGCGCAGGTGCGCGACGGCGATATGCTGAGGCTCGCCCCCGGTCCCGCCACCATCATCGACCAGGTGCCGTTCGGCCGCATCTACAAGGACGGCAACCTGATCGGTACCGACCAGGCGATGGGCATCCGCGACCGGCGCAAATTGTCCTTTGCCGGCCATGTCGCGGTCAATGTCGTGCTGGACGACAAATATGAGTTGGCCGGTGACCCCGACCTGGTCGCCATCGGCGTCGCCGAGGCCGATGCCAGCGGCGAGACGCTCGAAGACCTGATGATCGATGCGGCGGTCGGCGCGGTCGAGTCGATTCCCCGTCAACGCCGGAAAGACCTGGACCTCGTGCAGGAGGCTGTGCGGCGCGCGGTGCGCGGTGCGGCCAACGAGGCCTGGGGCAAGAAGCCGCTGGTGACGGTGTTTGTTACGCGATGAACGCAGTAGGGCAGTAGGGCAGTGGGAATGCGATCACCTCTAATCCGTCTTCCCCTATTGCCATACTGCCTTATTGCCATACTGCCCTGATACGGAGCATTTCATGCTTGGACGGTTGAACCATGTCGCGCTTGCGGTGCCGGATCTGGCGGCGGCGGTTGCCGCCTACCGCAATACGCTCGGCGCCGAAGTGACGGAGCCGCAGGCTTTGCCGGAGCATGGCGTCACGGTGGTGTTCGTCAATGTCGGTAACACCAAGATCGAATTGCTGGAGCCCTTGGGCGAAAGCCCGCCGATCGCGGCGTTCCTCGCGAAGAACCCGTCCGGCGGCATGCATCACCTCTGCTACGAGGTCGACGACATACTGGCCGCGCGTGATCAGCTCAAGGCCGCCGGCGCTCGCGTGCTGGGCGACGGCAACCCGAAGACCGGTGCCCATGGCAAGCCTGTGCTGTTCCTGCATCCGAAGGATTTCTTCGGCACGCTGATCGAACTGGAGCAATCATGAGCTGGGTTTCGTTCACCGCCCTGTTTTTCGCGACGTGGTGGGTGGTGCTGTTCGCCGTCCTGCCGTTCAGCGTCAGGACACAGGACGACGATCATGACGTGACGCTAGGCACGGTTCCTAGCGCGCCGCGCGGCCCGCACATGCTGCGTGCAGTCATCCGCACCACCATCGCCACGGCGATCGTGATGGGCATTTTCTATGGCCTGACGCATGGCCTGGGATACAGCCTCAACGACATCCCGCACATCGTGCCGGATTTTGGCCAGACACCAGCAAAATAGAGCGCCCGGCAAGGGCGCTTCGATACCGTAAGAGCGCGGCGGATGGGATCGAGACGTCGCCATGCTTGGCGGCTGAGTGCTTGCTGACGCCGGGTAATGTAGCTTGGCAACTCGCTGCGCTAACCAGATGATTGCACAAAAAAAATGCAAGGCACGAGGCCTTGCAATTAAACGCGTCCGATCTGTTTCCGGTTTCCGGCGGCAGCGAGTAACCGCGCCTAGATCGCATCCTCCCAAGACTTTGACCGCGTAGGAGAGCAGATTTTTCTCCGCCCTCTCGGTTATCGCGGCACACTAGCCTAAGCCGAATGAAAATGTCACGAAGAATTTTGCCTCGAAACAGGCATTCTCGTGCTGCACTGCACAATAGTATGGCATGCTTTGCTTTCTAAACGACCAGCAAGGTTCGACGGAGCCTTTGCGGCAGGTTCTGAATTGACGCGCGCAAAGAATTGGCGGCCAAACCCGAAGACGTTCGGGCCTCCCGCACAGCCGGCTGGACCCTACTTCGCGACGCCGGCCTCAGCCATCGCCTTCTCGACCATGCCGATCCAGCCTTCGTTGGCACCCGGCAGTCGACCTTGCGCTTTCAGCCCCGTCAGCATGGCCAGCGCGGCCTTGAGGTTTGCCGGCGTGTCGACACTGGCAATCGCCATCTTGTAGTGGCTGAAGGCGGCATCGACCGTGCGTTGCGCGCTGCCCGGATCAGCCTTGAGCTGCGCGTCGGCAATGGCGAAGCCGGCCTGGTATTCGGCAGCCGCCCCGGGTTTGTCGCCCTTGCTCATCAGCATGTCGCCGATGCGGTTATGGCCGACGGCAAGGTCGCGCTGCCATTCGGCGTTGTCGCGGTCGAGTTCGGCCAGATATTCCGCAATGGCTTGAGACGAACGGCGGTCGGCGAGCGCGCCATCGATATCTCCGGCCTCGGCGCGGGCGTCGGATATCTTGCCCAATGCAAGCGCGAGGTCACGCCGCCACAGTGTGTTGCCGGGGTCCCGCGCCACCAGCTTTTGCGCGATGTCGACGCTGCGCCTGTAGGGTTCGAAAGCCTTGTCATTGTGGCCGGTCAGCCGCTGCAAATCACCGATTGCATCGAGGCTGACGCTTATGTCGCGCTGCAGTTCCGTGTCGTCAGGCATCTTCTTCGCCAGCACCTCGGTGATCTGCAAGGACACTTCATATTCGGCGATCGAACCTTCCAGATCGTTGGTCAGCCTGAGCGCCAGCCCGATCTTGGAGTGGCTGACGGCAAGGTCGCGCCGAAAGCCTTCATCATCAGGCGCCTGCTCGACCAGGAATTCAGCCACCTTGAGCGCCGAACGGTAATTAGCCAGCGCGCCTGGTCCGTCGCCCGAAACCCGCATGGCGTCGCCGATGCGGTTGAAGCAGATGGCGTAGTCGCGAAGATAGCCAAAGGTAGGCTCTTTTTGGAGGATCGCTTTCATCGTGGCGAGAGCCTGTTGGTAGAGCGCGATCGCGCCGGCGCTATCGCCCATCGCCTTCTTGACGTCGGCCACCTTGTTCTGCGCCACGGCAAGGTCGCGCTGATGGTCGATCTTGTCGGGCTCTGCGGCCGCGCGTTTCTGCGCGGACCGGACCATCGAATCATAGGCTTTGCCGGCTTCCTGCAAATTGCCGACGGTCGTTTGCAGCGTGCCGATCAGTTCCCACGACAGTGTCTGCTGGTAGCGTGCCTCGTCCGGTATTGGGAGACCCTCGACATAGGCATAAAGCGCCACGGCCTTGCGGTAGTCCTCGATGGCGAGGTCGTAGCGCAATTGCGCCTGCGAAGCGCCGCCGGCGAGGTAATGCGTCGTCGCCTCCGACAGCGTGCGCTCGATGAAGCGGGTTTTCAGATCGTCGCGCGATTTGCCATCGATATCCGCCGCCTTGCCAAGCAGCGCCCGTGCTTCGTCGAATGAGCCGAGTGCCAGTTGCGCCTCCGCCTGCTGGCGCAGCGCCGTGACTTCAGGATCGGAGGAGGCGAAATTACGCAGATCGGCCCGCACCTTGACGAAAGCGTCGGCCGCCTCCCGCAGCTTCTGCTGGCGCTGCCGCGGCGCCATCGCCTTGCCGTCCGAGGTAATGAGCGCTGCGTATAGCGGTGCCAGCGGCATGTCGGCACTGGCCGCAACCGTCTCGACCTCGACACGCAAATCCGGCGTGACATCGGCCATGGCAAGCAGCAGCCGGTCACGCTCGGGCAGTGCGTCCTTGCTGGTCTGCGCGGCGAAGAAGAGTTGCGGCAGACCGCTCTCCACATAGGGCAGTTGCCTGCCGCGCGACAGATCGTAGACCTGCTGCTGAACCAGCGTCAGGACGGAACGTATTTCAAGGCCGTCGGTGGGCAGGAATTTGGCCAATGCGGCGGAAAAGTCGGAGTTGCCAGACGCACCGTCCGACGCCGTCTGCCCAGGCGCCGCGGAAAAGGCGAACAGCACGTTCTCCGCGCGCCCCATGCGCCCGAGCCCCGGCTTGGCCTCGGCTTTAACCTCCGGCGCGATGGACATCACGCCGCGTCCTTCACCAGCCTTGCTGTCTTCCGATTGGTCGCCGCCGGATTGGCCAAATGGATCGTTGCGGCACGCATCGAGCACGACGAGGCCGATCTTGCCGACCGCGGTCACTGCCTCACGCACCTCTTCGAGCGCAAGGCTTGTTGCCTTCAACCGGTCCAGCGACGACGGATCGGCATCGACGGGTAGAAGACGGTTGTCGCCCGCGATCTCGACGCCATGGCCTGAGAAATAGATCAGCGCGACATCGGCCCCGGCCGCATCGTCGCGAAAATCCTCCAGCGCGCGGCGCATACGCTTCAGGTCACGATTTGCTTCGGTGGTGACGTCGAAACCGAGTTTTTGCAGCGCGGCTTCGATCGTGCGGCTGTCGTTCACCGCATTCTTCAGGGGACGCACGTTGCGGTACTCATCGGCCGCGATGATGAGCGCGACCCGCCGCTCGGCGTGTGCCGCCGAAACGAAAAAGACCGCCAAAATGACTTTCAGAAAAAAGCGCAATGCCCCAATCCGCCCCGAGCGGACAGCGTCCCACGGCTTTTCGACCCAGGCAAGCCTGCTCGATCTGATCTGGGAACCTAGTGATTGCGGGCATGACGGCGTCAATGTGCCGCCATGGCCGGGTTCCCATTGCGCCATGAAATGGCTATGAAGCCGGGTCAAGCAAGCCTGCGTCGCACCGATTCTGGCGCGACCATTCTCATTCACGGACCAGTCCATGCGTTTGTCGCGCTATTTCCTGCCTATCCTCAAAGAAAATCCGCGTGAGGCCGAGATCGTCTCGCACCGGCTGATGCTGCGTGCCGGCATGATCCGCCAGCAGGGGCAGGGCAGTTTTTCCTGGCTGCCACTCGGCAAGCGGGTGCTGGACAAGGTTTGCCAGATCATCCGCGAGGAGCAGAACCGCGCCGGCGCGCTGGAGATCCTGATGCCGACCATCCAGTCGGCCGATCTGTGGCGCGAAAGTGGCCGCTATGACGACTACGGCAAGGAGATGCTGCGCATCAAGGATCGGCAGGACCGCGACATGCTCTACGGTCCGACCAATGAGGAAGTGGTCACCGAAATCGTCCGCGCCTACGTCAAGTCCTACAAGGATCTGCCGCTCAATCTCTACCACATCCAGTGGAAGTTCCGTGACGAGGTGCGGCCGCGCTTCGGCGTCATGCGCTCACGCGAATTCCTGATGAAGGACGCCTATTCCTTCGACCTTAACTTCGAAGGCGCGAGGGCCGCCTACAACAGGATGTTCGTGTCCTATCTCAGGACCTTCACGCGCATGGGCCTGCAGGCCATCCCGATGCGCGCCGATACCGGACCGATCGGCGGCGATCTCAGCCACGAATTCATCATCCTGGCGGACACCGGCGAGAGCCAGGTCTATTGCGATCGCGATTATCTGTCGCTCCAGGTGCCTGACGAAAACACCGACTTCGCCAATGACGCCGAGATATCGGACATCGTCAAAACCTGGACGACGCCTTACGCCGCTACCGACGAGATGCATGATGAGGCGGCGTGGGACAAGCTCGGCGAAGCGGACCGGGTCTCGGCCCGCGGCATCGAGGTTGGCCACATCTTCCATTTCGGCGACAAATATTCCAAGCCCATGGGCGCCAAGGTGACCGGACCTGACGGCAAGGACCATTTCGTCTCCGGCGGTTCCTACGGCATCGGCCCGTCACGGCTGGTCGCGGCGATCATCGAAGCCAGCCACGACGAGAACGGCATCATCTGGCCCGATGCCGTGGCGCCGTTCGACATCGGCCTGATCAACATGAAGGTGGGCGACGCCGAGTGCGATCGCGTCAGCGACGAGCTCGATGCCGCCTTCACCGCCGCCGGCAAGGATGTGCTCTATGACGACACCGACCAGCGGCCGGGCGGCAAGTTCGCCACCGCCGACCTGATCGGCCTGCCCTGGCAGGTAATCGTCGGGCCGCGCGGCGTGGCCGCCGGCGAGGTCGAGATCAAGAATCGCAAGACCGGCGAGCGCGTGACGCTGCCGATCGCCGATGCGAAAAAACGCTTCGGTGCCGCCGCATGAGCGAGGCGGCCGCGGCAAGATCGGCGGGTGCCGGCCCGTTCTCCATCTTCGAACGCACGGTGGCGTGGCGCTATTTGCGCTCGCGGCGCAAGGAGACGGTGATCTCGGTCATCGCCTCGATTTCCTTCCTCGGCATCATGCTGGGGGTGGCGACGCTGATCGTCGTCATGGCGGTGATGAACGGGTTCCGGGCCGAGCTTTTGACCCGTATCCTCGGCGTCAACGGCCATCTGATCGTACAGCCGCTTGATTCGCCGCTTGAGGATTACGCCCAGGTCGCAGGCCGTATCAACGGCGTGCCCGGCATCAAATACGCCATCCCGCTGATAGACGGCCAGGTGCTGGCGCAAGGCAATGTCGGTGGCGGCACCGGTGCGCTGGTGCGCGGCATACGCGGAGAGGATCTCGGCAAGATCGCCATCGTCGCCAGCAACGTCAAGCAAGGCACGCTCGCCGATTTCGACTCGGGCGAAGGCGTCGCCATCGGCAAGCGCATGGCCGAGAATCTCGGACTGACGCTCGGCGATACCATCACCTTGATCTCGCCCGATGGTGACGTGACGCCGCTGGGCACCACGCCTCGCATGAAGGGCTACAAGATCGCGGCGATCTTCGAAGTCGGCATGTCGGAATATGACAGCTCCATCGTCTACATGCCGTTCTCGGAAGCGCAGCTCTACTTCAACATGGATGGACGCGCGCAGACGATCGAGATTTATGTCGACAATCCCGACAATGTCGACGCACTGAAGCCGAAGGTGGAAGAAGCGGCGCAACGGCCCATCGACATCGTGGACTGGCGCCAGCGCAACGAGACCTTCTTTTCCGCCCTGCAGGTCGAGCGCAACGTCATGTTCATGATCCTGACGCTGATCGTGCTGGTGGCGGCGCTCAACATCATTTCCGGGCTGATCATGCTGGTGAAGGACAAGGGGCACGATATCGCCATCCTGCGCACCATGGGCGCCTCGCGCGGCGCGATCTTGCGCATCTTCCTGATGACCGGCGCGGCGATCGGCGTCACCGGCACGCTCGCCGGCGTGCTGCTCGGGGTGCTGATCTGCACCAACATCGAATCGATCCGGCAGTTCTTCTCCTGGATGACCGGCAAGGTGCTGTTCAATCCGGAGCTCTACTTCCTCAGCCAGCTGCCGGCGAAGATGGATCCGCGCGAGACCACCTATGTCATCATCATGGCGCTTGGCCTGTCGTTCCTGGCGACCGTGTTTCCGGCATGGCGGGCCGCCCGCCTCGATCCGGTCGAAGCGTTGAGGTACGAGTAGTGGCCGAGGTCATTATCGAGCTGAAGAGCGTCGAGCGGCACTATGTCCAGGGGCCGCGCAAGCTCACCATCCTGAACGGCGCCGATTTCTCGCTGAAGCGCGGCGAGATGGTGGCGCTGGTGGCGCCGTCGGGCACCGGCAAGTCGACACTGCTGCACACGGCAGGACTGCTGGAGCGCCCCGACGCCGGCGACGTGATCCTGTCCGGCCGGGCCTGCGGCCGGTTGTCCGACGACGAGCGCACGTCGATCCGCCGCAACGATGTCGGCTTCGTCTACCAGTTCCATCATCTGCTGCCCGAGTTTTCCGCGCTGGAAAACATCATGATGCCGCAGCTGATCAAGGGACTGCCGCGCAAGGAAGCATCCGAGCGCGCCGCCCAACTGCTCGATTACATGCAGATCGGCAAGCGCGCCTCGCACCGGCCGGCCGAATTGTCCGGTGGCGAGCAGCAGCGCGTCGCCATCGCTCGTGCCGTTGCCAATGCGCCGCTGGTGCTGCTGGCCGACGAGCCAACCGGCAATCTCGATCCGGTCACCGCCTCCTATGTGTTCGAAGCCCTGGAGGCTCTGGTGCGGCAGTCGGGTCTCGCGGCGCTGATCGCCACCCACAATCACGAGCTGGCATCGCGCATGGACCGGCGCGTCACGCTCGCCGACGGCAAGGTGGTGCCGCTCGGCTCGGGCTGACCTCAGCCTCGACAGACCCCGGCGGCTCATCGACAATCCGCCTTCCGGAGTGTGTTTCCGCATGGTGCGCGCTGGACCCGTCAACCTTTTCCTGGCCTGCCGATTTCCTCCTATCGCCTGCGGCGCATAATCGACGAAGCAAGATAGCCCAGTGCAAGCGTCATGGCGGCGACCGCGATCCCGGTGCTGATCACGCCTGCCGGCGTGATCCTGGCACTGCCTTGCAAGGTGACATGCTTGCCTAGGCGCAGATCGAAAACGGACTTGATTTCCTCAGGATGTGAGGGGACCGCGGGCGAGGGGTCTTCCTGGACAACTGACATTTGAGCCTCCGGTTCGTGCCTGCTATGCGGCTGCTGGAGCGAACCGTGTTTCTACACAACCTCCACCCGTTGCGGAAGTTCAGTTGCGAGCATCTGTATTCCGTAGACCTCAACGCTCGCCAGTGTATTCCGCCACGGCAACGCTGAGTTTCAACCTCGATGGCACCGAGACGAATCGACAACGCCGCCGCGAATCCGTCTGGCAGCGGTCGGCCGCAATGGCGCGGGTTGGAAAGAACGGGCGGCATTCGCGAGCAAGCACGCGAACAAGTAAAGTTGAAGTTGAACTGATTTTCTACCGCGTGGAAAACGTGCATAGCCTGCGATGGAAGGCAGGTGTGCGACAAGCCCGTTAGCTGCCATGAGGTTGTGATGTTGGCTGACCATTCAGACAGTTTCGTTGCCTATCCGTCACGCTGGCAGTGCGCATTTCTTGCATTTGGTTCATTAGCTTTTGTTATCGTGGGGCTGTGGATGTTAGGCGCCTTTGGTGCTGCGCCTACCCCTACTATCCAATACTCTCATCTGAAAATACTTATTGCCGGCTGGATTGCCGTGACAGTGGGTCCGCTTGCTGCGATGAAGTGGATTTCAAAATTGTTCGTGACGGCGGAGCAATTGCGTATCGATGCGGCGGGTATTCGCTATTCGCCTTGGTCCGATAAAACCATACCCTGGTCTGAGATAGAAGACGTAACGACTTGGTCCCGAAACGCGCAGAAGAGAATAGTTTTACATCTACGACACCCCAACAACTTCCCAGGCAAAGGACTAGCTGGTCGTTTGGCTAGTGCCAGCCGCAAGTTGACCGGAAGTGATGTAACCATAACCATTTTGCTGACCGGCACAGACCGTAGCTTCGATGAGGCTATGTCAGCGATCATGCGTTACAGGCGGTCGAGCTAACGCCCCGTTGCCCGCTTTGGCTGCCTGATCAGTCGAGAAGCGGCATGCATTTGCGTCGCCTGTTTAGCCTACTGCTTTCTCGCCGATTCTTGCCTGCGTATTCCCCCGAAAGCCCTTCGCATAGGCGGCCTTTTCGTCACTGCCATGCCGATTTTCACTGGATACATCTTGGAGGCCGTCGGCTGGCTGGGGGTGGCGTGGATCGCGCTTGGAGCCTCTGACCCACCGAAGCGGATGAGCGCTGGTGTTGTTTGCAGCATTACCTATTGGGACTCGGCCGCGGGCGACTGCGGCTACCGGGATATCGAGACGGACTATGCCAGGGCGATCGTAGCTACCGCGCCACCTGGAACCGGTTAACCTTTCGCTAACCGTGCCAAATTTCCCGCATTATCTCCTTACCCCGTGGTCGTTGACATTGAAACAAAATTAGAACAAATTGCGAACATATCAACAACAGGAGAGAGTTATGACCGATCTGGTTCAGGATGTCATCTCGCTGGTTTGCATGAGTGCGTTTCTCGTTTCCATGGCGATCTGGATCGGAGCCATGTGATTTGGCGGCTTCTCGCCGCCTTGGTTCCGCGGGCGAAACCCGCTCCGCCGTTAAGCCTTTCTTGCCGCAGCGACGCTAGGGTGCGCTTCCAAGGCAGGGAGCAACGTCCAGGTGTCGCCCATCGTCACGGCCATTCTCGTGGCCAGCAACCTCGGGCTGATCTTTCTCTTGATGACCGCGCCGCTCGATTTGCGCACGGTGAGGATGAGCCGCTTGATTGCGGTGGACCGTCAGCGCCTCTGGCAGGCGCTGTGGCCGCTTGGCAGTGATGCCGGCTGGTCCGGCGAGATCCTATCGGCGGGGCCACTGGACGGGGAGGGCGTGTCCCGCATCATGCTGTCGCGGGAGGGCCGCGACGGCAAGCCGATCGAACGCAGGGCACGGTTTGACGATGTCGTCGAAGGCAGTCGCTTCTCGATGCGTGTCGTCGAGGATACCGCGCTCGATGCCTCGTTCTGGAAAGACTATCGCGAAACCGCCGAACTCGTCCGCGAAGGCGGCGGCACGCGGGTGACGCTCGGCCAGACGGACCGTTACCGCGGCGTTGCCTTTCTGGTGTTCCGTTACTTCGCCATGCGCCGCGAGCTGTCCAAGCTGCAACGCTGGGCGCTAACCGGTCAGTATCGCAAGGGCGGCTGGTTCGAGCATCCGCTCAGCCAGGTCGGCTTTGCCGTACTGTCGGCATTGATGCTGTGGCCGTTCTTCGGGCTCCGCCTCGGCGGACTGGCGCTCGCCTCGATCCTCACCTCGGTCGTGGCCCTGCATGAGCTCGGCCATATGGCAGCGTTCCGGCTGATGGGCCACCGCAAGGCGCGGATGATCTTCATTCCGCTGCTCGGCGGCATCGCCATTGGCGGCCGGCCTTACAACAGCCGTTTTGAAGTGGCCTTCGTGGCGCTGATGGGGGCGGGCTTCTCCGCCTTCCTGGTGCCGATCGTCATTGCCGCCAGTGCGCTTGCGGGCGGCGAGGGACACAAGGCCGCGGCAGCGCTGCTGGCGGCGCTGGCGGGCTGCGCCGCCCTGTTCAACATCGCCAATCTGGTGCCGGTGTGGAAGTTCGACGGCGGCCAGGTGCTGCGCCAGATCTGCCCGGGGCCGGTCGCGCTGGCGCTGGCTTCGTTCTTCCTGCTCTCGGCGTTCCTGGCGGTGGGGTGGCGGGCCGGCTTTTCCTCCGGCTTCCTGCTCGCGGCGGGGGCGGTCTTTTCAATCCTCAGCCTGCTGACCATGGGCAGCGGGGTCAAGCCACGCCACGAGCTGGAGCCGATCCGCACGGTCGACCGCTTCGCCATCGCCGGTGCACTGCTGGCGGTGTTCGTCATCCATGGCTGCGGCGTCCTGTGGGCGTCGGCGCAGTTGCTTTGAGCCATGTTGAGCCCGAAGGGTTCAACCAGTCTTTCGGACTGGCTCGGCGGGTGCGGCCACGGCGGGACCGAAAACATCCTCGAAGGCTGATTTCAGCGCCAGATCGAGGTCGGCCATGCCAATGGGAAGGCCGAGATCGACGAGGCTGGTGACACCGTGGTCCTGCACACCGCAGGGCACGATGCCGCTGAAATGGCCGAGATCAGGCTCGACATTGATGGCGATGCCGTGAAAACTCACCCACCGCCGCAGCCTTATGCCTATTGCCGCGATCTTGTCCTCGGCCGGCGAACCGTCCGGCAAGGCAGGGCGATCGGGCCGCACCACCCAGACGCCGACCCGGTCCTCGCGGCGTTCGCCGCGCACGTTGAAGGCGGCGAGCGTGCCGATGATCCACTGTTCGAGCGCGGCGACGAAGGCGCGCACGTCCTCGCGTCGCCGTTTCAGGTCGAGCATGACATAAGCGACCCGCTGGCCCGGCCCGTGATAGGTGTATTCGCCGCCGCGACCGGCCGAAAAGACCGGGAACCGGTCGGGATCGATCAGGTCCTCGACGCGCGCACTGGTGCCGGCGGTGTAGAGCGGCGGATGTTCGACCAGCCAGACCATTTCGCCGGCGACCCCGCTGCGTATCGCCTCGGCACGCGCCTCCATGAAGGCAAGCGCATCGGGATAGGGGGTAAGGCCAGGCTCGATGCGCCACTCGACCGGTGCTGAACCGGGGAGCGGCAGGAACGACGTGGCGATCTGGCTGCGTTCTGTCATGGCTTTTCGTTTTTCACTTATGCCGTCGCGATCCGCTTGCACTTTCGGGCGGCATGCATCTGTCTCCATATGGCGTTATCAGCTGGAAACGTCCAGTTCCGGCCCTTCATTCCAATCCTGTGGACCGTTATGCCAATCGCTTGAGATTATTGCGTGCGGCGCACTTGTTTCGCCGGAAACGATTTGCTACACGCCGCGAGCCGGTCGGTTCCGGCTCCTACCACGTGCGGTCGTGGCGGAATTGGTAGACGCGCAGCGTTGAGGTCGCTGTGGGGCAACCCGTGGAAGTTCGAGTCTTCTCGACCGCACCAAAATTTCCCGAAGCGGGCCTTCGGATCTCGTGAAATCACCTCCGGCAATCCGGCGATCATCAGACCCGAGTACGGCGCCGCCGCCCTATAGCGGCTGGACCTTTGGTCCGTTCGGCAGATCGACGGTAACGACGAGGCCGGTTGGCTGGTTGTCGTGCAACTCGATCTTGCCGCCGTGGCCCTGGATGATGTCCGCTACGATCGAAAGGCCGAGGCCAAAGCCGTGCTTCGAGGCGACGCCGCGTGACATGTCCTCCTTGAAGAAGGGTTCGAAAACGCGGGAGCGGGCCGTCATCGAAATGCCCGGCCCGTCGTCGCCGACCGCAATGCGCGCCGTCGTGCCGGTCTGCGTCAATGCGACGGTGACATTGCCGGCGAATTTGACCCCATTGTCGCATAGGTTGGTGATCGCACGCGCCAGCGCATTGGGTTTGCACCAGCCCAGAAGCCTGTCCGGCCCGGAATAGGAAACCGAAAACCCGACATCGGAGAATTCGGCACAGACGGTTTGCAGCACGCTGGCAATATCGGCCCGCTGCAGCTTTTCCGTCGACACGTCGTTACGCAGATAGGTTAGAGTCTCGTCGATCAGATCTTCGATGTGCCGGACGTCGGACAGTATGGCGGTTCGAAGGAGACCATCATCCATGCGCTCGGCGCGAAGCCGCAGCCGTGTCAAAGGCGTGCGCAGATCATGACTGACGCTGCGCAACATGCGAGTGCGGTTTTCGATCATCGTGCGGATACGCTCCCGCATCCTGTTCAGCGCGCGCGCCAGACCGACCATTTCGATGGAGCCGTGTTCGGCGAAGAGCTCATTGCCATTCTCGATCTCGGCTTCCCCCACTGCCGCCGAGATGCGCCTTAGCGGGTCGGTCACGGCCCATACGGCAAACAGCCAGATCAGGATGGGCAAGGCGACGAAAGCCATGAACCTGTAGAACGAGACACGGACGAAGCCTGATGTCAGCCAGGAATCGGGCATGCCGAAATGCGCCAGGACGCTCTGCTGGTCCAGATCGATGACAAACGCGTACCTGCCGCCGGTCCTTATCCAGCGCCCGGCGATCGAGCTGCTCTCGATCTGGAGAAGCCATGTGATGCTTCGCCATTGCAGATAGGAGTCTGGAATATTGCTGATCTGCTCCCTGGGCAGGATCTTGAAATCAAAGCCGGCGCGTGTCGCCGCGGCCAGAACAGCGCTGCGGGCTTCGACCGATGTCTGGCGCAACAAGGCAGCGACAACGGCAGCCTGCCTGGCGCTGTCTTCCACGACGGGAAGGTCGGCATTTTCGATCAAATCCTCGAAGGCCGATCCGGAGGACATGATCACGATCACGGCGATGAAAATAATTGCCGCGAACTGCCCACGCACCGACTGCGGCAGGAAACGACGGACCAAATGCCTCACGCTTCCTCCACCGTGGCGGTGAAGATGTAGCCACCCAGCCGGACAGTCCTGAGAAGAACCGGATCGCGCGCGTCCTTTTCGATTTTCTGGCGGATCCGGCTGACATGGACATCGACGCTTCGCTCGATCGGGCCGGCAAGCCCCGCATGGGTGACGCTGAGAAGTTCCTCGCGCGACAGAACCCGACCCGCATTGCGGCAGAACGCAAGCAGCAGATCGAATTCATGCGTGGTGGTCGCGACCCGTGCATTGCTGGGATCATGCAATTGCCGGCGAACGGGATCGAGGCGCCAGCCGTTGAAGCGAAGCACCTTTGTCCGGTCCCGTTCGTCGGGAGCGTAAGCCGTGCGGCGCAGCAACGCGCGTATCCTTGCCGTCAATTCGCGCGCGCTGAACGGTTTCGTCACATAGTCGTCGGCGCCGATCTCCAGTCCGAAGATACGGTCGATTTCCTCGCCAAGCGCGGTCAGCATCAGGATCGGAACGTTCGTTTGCGCACGAAGCCGGCGGCAGATGCTGAGGCCGTTTTCACCAGGCAGCATGATATCGAGCACGATGAGATCGAATTTCTGGCTGCGAAGCGCGGCGTTCATGCGCACGCCGTTGGCGGCGATTTCCACGATCATGCCGTTTTCCGTGAGCGTCTCGCCCAGCATGCGCGCGATCTCGATATCGTCTTCGACAATGAGGATCTGCGGGCCTTGCCTCGGCGATTTGAACTCGGCGTTCAGATCGATCCGGCCGGAGTCTGCCGCAGCCTGCATTGCACTATGTGTTGGCATCAAAACCGATATCCGACGAGAAGCATTCCCGAGGGCTGGATCTTGTCGACGACAACAGGGCTGTCGGCAGCGTCCCCCACAAGAATGCCGACCCCCGCCTGGCCACGCACCATCCAGTTGCGATTGAGCATATATGTGGCGGAAATCGAAAAATCGGCGCGCTTCAACCCGGCGCCGGCATCGTAACGCGCCAGCCCCGAGCGAGCCGATTGCTCCGGCGTGACGCCAAAATAGGCCTGCATGTATTTTTCGTCGGCGAAGACGACCGATGCGGCGGCGCCGACCATCAGTGACTGGGACAGAGGCTGGGTCACCTCAATGCCAAGCGTGCCCTCCAGGCCGTCGCTGCCGCCGATGGTCTTGTCCAGTTGTGCGAAGATTTCCGCCGGACCGAATTTCACCGCCGCCTTGGCGCCGACGACCGCGCCCATGTCGACATCCCCCAGGCCGCGCAGGTGATCGGCATCGTCTTCCTTGCGGCCCATGTCGTAGCCAAGCCGCGCGCTGAGCTCGAACGGCCCTTGCTCATAGACGGCGATGTTGGCGCCCGTCGGATCGATCGTCACCGTGTCGAGGAATGTCGCCGATATGAAAGGCACAGGCATGACCTTGAACTCGTTGCTGCCCTCGTATTTGGGAACGATGATGGCGCCGCCGCCAAGGACGACATGCCAGTCGGCCAGTTTCTGTTCGAAGCGCCCGAAACGCGAAGGATTGGGCGGCGGGGTCGGATCCCCGGTGTCGTCGGCATCGGTGTCGACGGCAATGGCATCCGCCGCCAGCACGATCTCAGAATGCGTTGAAAACAGGATTGCCATCGCCGCGAGAGAGGCCCGGCCGGCGAAGAGTCCAGAAACCATTTTGTACATGCATGCTCCAGAGCAGGGAGGCAGTAAGAGCCTCCGATGCCCGGACTATTTCAGGTGAAAATGGCTGCATGCATGAAGTGATGTTAAGTTTTGTTGCGCAATCTTGGCCTGATCTTGGCTCCGTGCGTGCGCGCCTCTGGAACGGCGAAGCGTCAGACTCGGGAGTGTTTGATAGTCCCGCTCGTCAGGACGATGGGCCGGCCTGACCGCTGTCGAGGGATTATTTGTCGGCCAATTAAAGTTCATCAGCGGCGGGCTGCTTCCTAAACTGAGCTGCCAAACAAGGCTGTCACTGTTTTGTTATTGGTGGTTGCTGACAGCTCGCTTGACAATGCGATCCAGGCAACGGCAAGGGTCGCTTCGTGGGTTTTGGCCAAGGGGAGATACCATGAAGAAGACTTATGCGAAGCCGGTGTTCGTAAGGCGCGAAAAGCTGTCCGCCGTGACTGCGATAGCTTGTCCTAGCTTCGGCTGCCCGACCTAAGGGCTGGGCCAAACCGGCTTCTGCCAGATCGCCCGCCGTCGAAAGCGGGCGGGCTTCCATCGTGGCGTCGGCTGTTCGACTGTTTGGAAGGGACCGCTGGGCGGCGCATTCAGATCGCGCCGCCTCGTGTTTCGGCAGCTGCCCTTAGGCAGCCTGTTCCCAGAGGTTATGCCGCCTTCTTCATCCGTGCCAGCGTATCGGCCACCACCTCGCCAAATGACGACGGCGTCGGCACGATGATGACGCCTGCCTCCTTCAGGATTTCGACCTTCTCCTGCGCCGACTCGCCGAAGGCCGAGATGATGGCGCCGGCGTGGCCCATGCGGCGGCCTTTCGGGGCGGAGAGGCCGGCGATGTAGGCGATGAGCGGCTTGCGCATGTTGTCGCGTGCCCAGATCGCGGCTTCGGCTTCCTGCGGTCCGCCGATCTCGCCGATCATCACCACGGCGTCGGTCTCGTCGTCCTGTTCGAACAGCTTCAGCATGTCCTTGAAGGAGGAGCCGTTGATCGGGTCGCCGCCGATGCCGACGCTGGTCGACACGCCAATGCCGAGCGCCTTCATCTGCGAGGCCGCTTCGTAGCCGAGCGTGCCGGAACGGCCGACAATGCCGACGCGGCCGGGCAGGTAGATCGAGCCGGGCATGATGCCCATCAGCGCCTGTCCCGGGGTGATCATGCCGGCGCAGTTCGGGCCGATCAGCCGCATGCGGTCCTCGAAGCGGTAGCGGCGCATGTAGCGCTTGACCTGCATCATATCCTGCGAGGGGATGCCGTCGGTGATGCAGACGCAGAGTTTTATCCCCGCGTCGGCCGCCTCCATGATCGAATCGGCGGCGAAGGGCGGCGGCACGAAGACGATGCTCGCCTCGGCGCGGGTCTCGCGCACCGCGCCCTTGACGGTGTTGAAGACGGGCAGGCCGAGATGCGTCTGGCCGCCCTTGCCGGGGGTGACGCCGCCGACAAGCTTGGTGCCGTAGCGTTTCATGTCCTCGGCATGGAAGCTGCCGATCTTGCCGGTGAAACCCTGGACGATGACCCGGGTGCTGCGGTTGAGCAGGATTGCCATTTTTTCGACCTCCCTAGAGCATGATGCCGAAAAGTGTGAAGCGGTTTTCGGACGACATCATGCTCTATCTGTTTGATTTTAGAGACGGATTCAGATTTCAGGTCGATTCGACCTGAAATCATCCGGCTCTAGGCTGCTTTTTTCTTGGCGGCCGTTCGCCAGGCGGCGACGGCTTTTTCGGCGGCTTCGGCCAGCGTGTCGGCGACGATCACCGCCTCGCCGGAATCGGCCAGGATGCGGCGTCCTTCCTCAGCCTTGGTGCCGGAGAGCCGCACCACCAGCGGTACGGTCACGCCGACCTCGCGTATCGCCTTGATGACGCCCTCCGCGACCCAGTCGCACCGGTTGATGCCGGCGAAGATGTTGACCAGGATGGTCTCGACATTCTTGTCGCCAAGCACGGCGCGGAAGGATTTCGCCACCCGCTCGGGCGAGGCGCCGCCGCCAATGTCGAGGAAGTTGGCCGGCTCGCCGCCGGCGATCTTGATCATGTCCATGGTCGCCATGGCGAGCCCGGCGCCATTGATGATGCAGCCGATGTTGCCGTCGAGGCCGACATAGGAGAGGCCGCGGTCGCTGGCGAAGGTCTCGCGCGGGTCTTCCTGGCTCTTGTCACGCAGTTCGGAGATTTCCGGACGCCGGAACAGCGCGTTCTCGTCGAACGACATCTTGGCGTCGAGCGCGATCAGATTGCCGTCGCGGGTCACCACCAGCGGATTGATCTCCAGCATCGAGGCATCGTAGTCGCGGAACACCTGGTAGCAGCTGAAAATGGTCTCGGTCGCCTTGCCGATCAGGTCGTGATCGAGGCCGAGCCCAAAGGCGATCTCGCGGGCCTGGAAACGCTGCATGCCGACGCCGGGATCGACCGAGGTGCGCAGGATGGAATCGGGGGCCTTCTCGACAATGTCCTCGATCTCCATGCCGCCGGCGGCCGAGGCCACGATCATCACGCGCTCTTCCTTGCGGTCGAGGACGAAGCCGACATAGAGCTCCTGCGCGATGTCGACGGCTTCCTCGAGATAGAGCCTGGAGATCAGCTTGCCGCGCGGGCCGGTCTGCTGGGTCACCAGCTTGCGCCCGAGCATTGCTTCGGCGGCGCTGGAGATCTCTTCGTCATTGGCGCACAGTTTTATGCCGCCGGCCTTGCCGCGGGCGCCTGAGTGAACCTGCGCCTTCAAGACCCATTTGCCGCCGCCGATCTCGCGCGCCCGGTAGGTCGCCTGTTCGGGGCTGTAGGCCAGCCCGCCGCGCGGCACATGCACGCCATGCCGGGCGAGCAGTTCCTTGGCCTGATATTCGTGGATGTCCATTGTTGTCCTCCCTGAACCGTCAATGCGTGGCGCGGTCGTTAGCTGGTCGGTTGGCCGGCGCGTTCGATGGCCTCGTTGACCACCAGAACATTGCGCGCCATGCGTTCCGACGCGGCGTCGATCATCTTGCCGTCGAGTGCGGCGGCGCCTTTTCCCAGGGCCTCGGCTTCCTTGAGCACCTCAAGGATGCGCCTGGCCCGCGCGACTTCCTTTTCCGGCGGCGAGAAGACGTCGTTGGCAAGCGTGATCTGCGAGGGGTGGATCGCCCATTTGCCTTCGATGCCGAGTGCCGCCGCGCGCTTCGCACCGGCGATGTAGCCCTCCGGATCGGAGAAATCGCCGAACGGTCCGTCGATGGCGCGCAGGCCGTAAGCGCGGCAGGCGACGGTCATGCGCGACAGCGCGAAATGCCACTGGTCGCCGGGATAGTCGGGGTTGAGGCCGCCAATGTTGACGGTGCGTGCCTTGCAGCTTGCCGCATAGTCGGCGACGCCGAAATGCATCGCCTCGAGCCTGCCGGGTGTCGCGGCAATCGCCTCGACATTGGCCATGCCGAGCGCGGTCTCGATCAGGGCTTCCAAGCCGACACGGGTCTTGAAGCCCTTGGCCATCTCGATCTGGTTGACCATGGCCTCGACCATGTAGAGATCGGCCGGCACGCCAACCTTCGGCACCAGGATAGTGTCCAGCCGGCCGCCGGCCTGTTCCATCACATCGACCACGTCGCGGTACATGTAATGGGTGTCCAGCCCGTTGATGCGCACCGAGACGGTCTTGCCCTTGGCGCGCCAGTCGATGTCGTTGAGCGCCTGGATGATGTTCTTGCGGGCGCGTTCCTTGTCGGGCGGGGCGACCGCGTCCTCGATGTCGAGGAAGACGAAGTCGGCGGCGCTGTTTGCCGCCTTGTCGATCATCTCCGGGCTGGAGCCGGGAACCGCCAGTTCACTGCGCTGGAGCCTCAATTTCCTGAGGTGGTTGATGGTGTGGCTCATCGTCGGCTCCCTCAGGCGGCTTCGGCGACCGGCACGGCGGCCGAGGCGCGGAAATGCTGGATGGCGGCGCCGACGCCGGAACCAGGCGCCAGGCGCACGCCGCAATCGAGCAGCGCCATTTCGGCCGCCGACAGCGAGGCGAGCACCATCACCTCGTTCAGCCAGCCGAGATGGCCGATGCGGAAGACCTTGCCCATCACCTTGTTGAGGCCGCCGCCGAGCGAGGTCTGGTAGGTGCGGTAGGCGCGCTTGACGACGTCGCCGCTGTCGATGCCTTCGGGAACCAGAATGGCGCTCACCGTATCGGAATGCCATTTCGGCGCCTTGGCGCACAGCTTCAGGCCCCAGGCATCGACCGCCTTGCGCACGCCTTCGGCGAGGCGATGGTGGCGGGCGAAGATGGTGTCGAGGCCTTCCTCGGCAATCAGGTCGAGCGAGGCGCGCAGGCCGCGCAAAAGCTGCGTGGCCGGCGTGTAGGGGAAATAACCGGCATCGTTGGCGCGGATCATGTCCTCGAAGGAGAAGAAGCAGCGCCGGTGGGTGGCGCTTCGGGAAGCCACCAGCGCCTTCTTGCTGACCGAGAGGAAGCCGAGGCCGGCGGGCAGCATGAAACCCTTCTGCGAACCGCTGACGGCGCAGTCGACGCCCCATTCCTCCTGGCGGAAGTCGATCGAGCCGATCGACGACACGCCGTCGACGAAGAGCAGGGCAGGGTGTTTTGCGTCGTCGAGAATGGCACGGCAGCCGGCAACGTCGCTGGTCACGCCGGTCGCCGTTTCGTTCTGCGTGCAGAAGATTGCCTTGATGCGGTGCGTCTTGTCCGCCTTCAGCCTCTCGGCATAGAGCTCGAGCGGGACGCCGGTTCCCCATTCGCAGTCGATGACGTCGACCTCGAAGCCGAGGCGCTCGGCCATGTCGACCCACAGATGCGAGAACTGGCCGAAGCGCGACATCAGTACGCGGTCGCCGGGGCTGAGCACATTGGTCATCGCCGCTTCCCAGGCGCCGGTGCCGGAGGACGGGTAGATGAAGACGCGGCCGGTCTCGTTCTTGAAAACGCGTTTGATGTCCTCGAACAGCGGCAAGGTGAGATCGGGGAAGGACGCGGCGCGCATGTCCTCCATCGGCAGGTTCATCGCCTGCCGGACCTGTTCGGGGATGTTGGTCGGCCCGGGAATGAAAAGATGGGTGAAACCGGCCATGGTGCGAACTCCTCCTGATCCAGCAAAGCGGTGGGGGGAGTTTCGTTTCGACGGCTAAAGCCAACAACACCTTGGCGGGTAAGATCTCGCCGCGCGCGGGTGGGGGAAGCCTACCCGCTCAGCCTACCCGAAAGGCTGCTTCTGGGTACGCCTCTCTCGCGCGTAGAGCGCGACAGCCATCGCCCGGTTGCGGACGTCGAGCTTGTCGTAGAGATTCTTGAGGTGATACTTCACCGTGTTCTCGGAAATGCCGGTCCGCGTGGCGATCTGCAGATTGGTCCAGCCGTCGGAAAGCACCGCCAGCAGCTCGCGTTCGCGCACGGTGAGCTGCGCCAGCGGTGTGTCGTTGACCTTGTTGATGTCGATATAGGGGATGCAGATGCGTCCATGCGCGACCGCCAGGATCGTGTCGAAGATGATGGCTGGGTCGTCGAACTGGAAACAGTAGCCCTGGGCGCCGAGCCGCACGCATTGCTTCAGGATGCCGATGTCATGGTCGTTGGAAAAGACGGTGATGCGCACGTCGAGCTTGCGGCTCTGGACCTCGGCCAGCACATCGGCGCCGTCCATGTCGGCGAGCTTCCAGCCGATGACAGCGACGTCGAACCCGCCCTTATCAGCCAGATCCAGGAATTGCCTGCCGCTCTGCACGGTGCTCAACAGATCGAAACGGCCGTCGCATTCGAGCATTTCGCGCAGCGCCGATATGACGAATGGATTGCGCTCGGCGACGACAATGCGCATGCGCCGGTCGCCAACTGCCTTGCTCGTTTTCCCGGGCTTGCTGTTCAAGGGCCGTTTTTGTCCTGGGCTGCAACTCCGAGGTCAGGCTTCAGGCCTGGACCCGTATGATGACAATTCTGCCCCAATCGCGCCGGGGTGCTCTTTCCCCAGCGACATCGGCTGTCGCGCCGTCTGAAGCCGGGATTGGCTGTTTCTTGATGGGATAGGCATTGCCAGGTCAGGCATCCGCGATACACTCACCGGGCGATGTGGAGCAGGCGTTTCGTTTGATATTCCGTGCCTTAGAGCGATAAGTTCTTGAATCGAATCGCGTCTGTGCGCGAGATGCATCGGATTTCCGCGAAACCGGTTTCCGCTTTAGGGGCCGATGCTCTAGACCTGAGGCACAATTTTTCCGGGATGGCGGGAGGCGCTGGTGGAGGACAAGCAGACGACCTCCGCCAAGGCGGCTGACGATGCCCGCGCCGATATCTATGGCGAGGACGGTGCGGTCCTCCCGTCCTTCCTTGCCCAGATCGGGGCCGCGATCGCCGATCGCGATACGCCGACCCTCAAGCATGAAGTCGACCATCTGCACCAGTCGGAACTCGGCGACCTGATCGAGGCGCTGCATCCCGAACAGCGGCAGGCCCTGGTCGAGCTGCTGGGCGCCGATTTCGACTTTTCCGCCCTGACCGAGGTCGACGAGGCGATCCGCATGGAGATCGTCGATCATCTGCCCAATGCGCAGATCGCGCAGGCGGTGCAGGAACTCGATTCCGACGACGCGGTCTACATTCTCGAAGATCTCGAAAAGGAGGACCAGGACGAGATCCTGTCGCAGCTGCCTTTCACCGAACGGATCAGGCTGCGCCGCTCGCTCGACTATCCCGAAGAGACCGCCGGTCGACGCATGCAGACCGAGTTCGTCGCGGTGCCGCCGTTCTGGACCATCGGCCAGACAATCGACTACATGCGCGAGGACAAGAACCTGCCTGAGCGCTTCAGCCAGATCTTCGTCATCGATCCGACCTTCAAGCTGCTGGGGGCCATCGACCTCGACCAGATCCTGCGCACCAAGCGCGCGGTCAAGGTCGAGGATGTCATGCACGAGACGCGCCACGCCATTCCGGCCACCATGGACCAGGAAGAGGCGGCGCGGGAGTTCGAGCAGTACGACCTTTTGTCAGCCGCGGTCGTCGACGAGAATGAGCGGCTGGTCGGCGTGCTGACCATCGATGATGTCGTCGACGTCATCCAGCAGGAAGCGGAGGAAGATCTGCTGCGCATGGGCGGCGTCGGCGACGAGGAACTCTCCGACACAGTGTTTGCGACCTCGCGCTCGCGCGTTCCCTGGCTGCTGGTCAACCTTGTCACGGCATTTCTGGCGGCATCGGTGATCGGCCTGTTCGACCACACGATCGAGCGGATCGTGGCGCTCGCCGTGCTGATGCCGATCGTGGCCGGCATGGGCGGCAATGCCGGTTCGCAGACCATGACCGTCACCGTGCGGGCGCTGGCGACCAAGGACCTCGACATCTACAATGCCGCCCGCATCATCCGCCGCGAAATGGGTGTGGGCTTCATCAACGGCATCGTCTTTGCCGTTCTGATCGGCATCGTCGCCGCCGTCTGGTTTCGTGATCCCAACCTGGGCGGGATCATCGGAGCGGCGATGATCATCAATATGTTCGCGGCCGCACTTGCCGGCATCCTGATCCCGCTGCTGCTCGACCGGTTCAAGATCGACCCGGCCGTGGCGTCGGCGGTTTTCGTCACCACCGTCACAGACTGCGTCGGCTTTTTCGCTTTCCTTGGCCTTGCAAGCTGGTGGTTCGGCGTGAGGTAGTGGCCTCAATTGACTTTTACGTAAATGCCGTGCGAGGCTCGCGCGGGGGCCATGTCGATTCCGGCGGCCAAGGGTTTGGTTCGGGACAGAAGGCGGCGCCGCGTGGCGGTCGCCCGGAATTCCGACTTGGAGTGACAATGCGGGAATATTATTCGATCACCGAACTGACCCGCGAATTCGACGTGTCGACGCGGACGTTGCGTTTCTATGAGGACGAAGGCCTGGTGCAGCCGGTGCGGCGTGGCCGCACGCGGCTGTTTCGTCCCTCCGACCGCCATCTCATCCGGCAGATCATGCGCGGCAAAAGGCTCGGCTTCTCGATCAACGAGATCCGCGAAATCATCCAGATGTACAAGGAGCCGCCGGGCGAGGTCGGGCAGCTCAAGCTGATGATCAAGCGCATCGAGGAAAAGCGCGAGGATCTGAGGCAGAAGCGCCGCGACCTCGAGGAGACGCTGGCCGAACTCGACCAGGCCGAGGAATCCTGTGTCGAGCGGCTCGTGGAGCTTGGCGTCAACACCTGAAGCTGTTCAGATCCAGCGCCGCACCCGCTTCGCGTAGTCGCGGTATTTCTTGCCGAATTTCGCTGCCAGTATCTTTTCCTCGCCCTCGATCGCCAGTTTCTGGGTGAGGAAGGCGGCGATGAAGGCAAAGAGCAGGAACCAGGCTATCCCCGAGACAAAGGCGACGCCGATCAACAGCAGTGTGTTGGCGAGATACATCGGGTTGCGGGTGACGCCGAAGGGGCCGGTCGTGACGAGATGGTCGGGCACGGCATTGGGATTGAGCGTCGTCCTGGCCCGCATCATGGTGCGGATGGCGGTGAACCAGAGCACGGCGACGCCGAACAATGCCACCCAGCCCGCCGCGAACAGGATGTCGCCCAGGAGATCGCCGATCCAGGGCAGGGGATAGAGCATGCCGAGGATGATGCTGACGGCGATCGCCGCGGTGTAGATAACCGGCGGCCACGGTATCACCCCGGGCTTCGGTTGGGTTTCGGTCATTGTGTTCCTCCCTCATCCATCTTGTCTTCGGTCTGGGCCGTGCAGCTGCCGGCCAGATCGCCCAGATGCGCCCGGAATTCCGCAGTCTGGTCGTTGTTCTCGAGCCGATCAAGCGAGGCTTCGCCCTCGAGCGTCGTCAGCATGCAGCCGCAATAGCTCGAACAGAAGGTTGCGTTGCGCGTCTGCTCGCACGAGCGCTGGCAGGTTTTGAGGAAATTGACCTGCGGGGTTTCGACCTGGGCCGGCATCATTTGCGAGAACAGCCAGACGCAGCCGATCAGCAACGGCTGGTGGATCAGGTAGAAGGCGAGGCTGTGGCGGCCGATGAAGACCAGCGGATTGGCCCAGCGTCCGGGTTTGAGGCTCGCAAGGCGGGCTCGCATGCCGGATGCGGAGGCGAGTTTCGCCACGCCGATGCCGACGAGCACCGCGCCAAACCATGGAAACAGCGGCACATAGTCGTTGGATCGCGGATTGATCGCTGACAGGCCGATCCACCACAGCCAGGGATGATCCAGCGCCTCGAAGCGCAGGTAGATGGGCGCCGCGATGACGAGCGCGGCAATGACAAGAGTCAGCAGCGCGGGTAGCCGCAGGAAGGCAAGGCCGAGCAGGCTGGCGAGCGCGATCTGGTGCAGGATGCCGAAGAAGATGAAGCCGTCAGGCGTGGCGATCCGCGTGACGACCGAAATGGCGATCGCCGCTCCGGCAACCATGGCGAACCGCTTCCAGAAACCGTTCCAGCGGATTTGCCGGCCATGGGCGAGGTACAGGCTGACGCCGACCAGGAACAGGAAGGTCGAGGCAATGCAGCGTGCGTAGATCTTCCACCAGCCGAAAGCGGTGAGGCCCGGATCGGTATAGCCGAAGAATTCCAGGTCCCAGGTGAAATGGTAGCTCGCCATGGCCAGCAGCGCGACGCCGCGCACGATGTCGATGGCGACGATGCGCCTGGATGGCTCCGGAACGGGTACGGTCGGCGTATGGATGGTCATGGTCTCGCGATCTGATTCAGCCCCGCCTGAGGACTATCACGGTTGGACGGGACAGAAGAAGGCCAGGGGGTGGATCAAGCGACGCTTTAGGCCAGAGCCGGGAAGCCTTTGACCGGCTTCGCTTTTGGCCGGTAACGGGTCGGTTTCCTCTTAATCGCCCGGGAGTGACCAAGGCAGATTTGGCTGGTGATTCTGCTTTGGGGAAGCAATGTCCACCCATGTGCGCCATCCGATCTGGCTCCCGGCCCTCAAGGCCGCGGATGCGCGCACCTTCGCCTCGCTCTACGCGGTGGAGTCCTTTGCCCGCGCCACGGTGTCGAGCGTCATCCCGATCCAGGCCTACGAGATCCTGCACAACGAGCAGATCGTCTCGATCCTCTACACCATCGTGGCGCTGCTCGGCCTGTCGGTGACCTTGTTCATGCCGATGCTGATCCGCCGCTTTGCCCGGCGCTGGGTCTATACGGCGGGCGCCTGCCTGCTCGCCATCGGCTCGCTGTTCTTCGTCACCCATACGCTTGCCGGGCAACTGGCCGGGATGCTGTGCCGGGTGATGGGCGCCAGCGCGCTGTCGATCACTCTCAATCTCTACATCATGGACCACATCCGCAAGACCGACTTCATGCAGGCTGAATCGCTGCGCATGGCGTGGTCGATGGTCGCCTGGACCGGCGGTCCGACGCTCGGCATCTTCCTCTATACACGCTTCGGCATCTATGCGGCGCATGGGGCGGTGGCGGTGTTCGCGCTGGCCTTGCTGGCGCTGTTCTGGACCTATCGGCTGGGCGACAACCAGTCGATCCGGCCCGGCAAGACCCGGCCGGCCAATCCGCTCGCCAATATCGGCCGCTTCGTCGCGCAGCCCAGATTGAGGCTCGCCTGGCTGATCGCCTTCGGCCGCTCCTGCTTCTGGACGACGTTCTTCGTCTATGGGCCGCTGTTCATGGTGATCACCGGGCAGGGCGATATCGCCGGCGGCCTCCTTGTCTCGGCCGGCAATGCGCTTTTGTTCATGGCGATCTTCTGGGGCAAGGCTGGAAAACGCTTTGGCGGCCGCCGCACCATGACATTTGCCTATTTCGCCATGTCGGCCATGCTGCTGGCGGCCGGCACGGTGGGCGCGACCGCGCCATTGCTGACCGGCGCTTTCCTGCTTGGTGGCGCGTTCTTTACCATCGCGCTCGATGCCCTGGGCTCGACCGCCTTCATGCGTTCTGTACGATCTTATGAACGGCCGCAGATGGCTGCGGTCTACCGCACCTATCTCGATTTTTCGGAACTCACGCCGCCGCTGGTTTATTCGGTGGTGCTGATCTTCTTCGGGCTGGGCTCGGTGTTTGTCACGCTCAGCCTGCTGGCGGCGGCGTGCGGCTTCGTGACCTGGCGCTATCTGCCGAAGTCGCTGTGAGGATCACGGTGAAAGTGCCGCATGGCGCTCGCGCACCCAGTTGTGGAAGCGGTGCAGTTCATATTCCTCGGGCATCAGCACGCCGGCGGCATGGCGCATCGAGCGCAGGCCTTTCTGGTTGACCTCGCAGATCGCCGCATCCTCCTCCAGCACCTGTGTGCCGAAGGCGATGATGTTGTCGATGTCGGTCGCGGCCAGCGCCTCGGGCGCGAACAGCCATTCGGCGACAAGTTCCGTCTGTTCCGGCCCGAGCGGTACCAGCCGAACGGTCCTGACATAGTCGACATGGCCGACGATGAACATCGAGGGCAGGCTGGTGGCGTAGGTCTGGCCGGCGGCGCGTTCGGCCGGTGTCAATCCCGGGAAGACCGGCCCATGGGTCTTGCCGTCGCTCGACCAGGTTTCGGCGCCCGCCCGCAGACCACCGGAAAACTCCGGCGCGTCATTGTCGGCGTGCCGGGTCCATTCGGGGTCGTCATGCCGGCTCATCAGGCCGCGGCCATAGATCGGCACCAGCCGCGACAGGTCCTTGTGGACGCCCGGACAATGCAGGCACTCGTTGAAGTTCTCCCAAAAGATCTTCCAGTTGCAGTGCATCACCTTGCGCAGCACATGGCCCGCCACCAGCGTTTCCAGAGGCCAGTTGCCGAGATTGCCGGAGGCAGGGTCGAAGGATGCCTGCGCCGAGCCGGCCGCATCCTCCTGCAAATTGATGAACACGAAGCCGCGCCATACCGAGAGTGCGACGCGATAGAGCGGATGGTCGGCCTTGTCGAAGCCGTCCGGCAATGATTTCGACGGCACGCGCACGAGGTCGCCGCGAAGCGAATAGGACCAGGCATGATAGGGGCAGGTGATCAGCCGCGCCTTCAGCCGGCCCTCGCTCTCCTGGCAAAGCTGCGAGCCGCGATGCCGGCACGTGTTGTGGAAGGCACGTAGCGCGCCGGTGTCGTCGCGCAGCACGATGATGTCCTGCGTGCCGATGCGGAATCGGCGGAAGGCCAGCGGCTGGGCAAGATCGGCCTCGCGGCAGACCAGCAGCCAGTTCTTGTACCAGATGGCATCGAGGTCCAGTTGATAGGCCGCTTCATCCCAATAGGCCGATGAGGGCAGGGTGGGTTCGGCCTGGGTCAGGCCGTTATAGGGATCGCGCTCGCTGGCAATGGGCTGCATGGCTGGCTTCCTGTGAAGTGGCCAGCCGACACCCGGCCGGCACAATTGTCAATTGTGGCGCCGATTGATGGCTGATGTGGCCGGCATGGCGTAATCGCGCTGGTTACCGGCGGAATTTGGTTTGCCGGAGGCGATGATTCTGCCTATAGTCGCTGATGTCGTCGGTTCCATTTTGGAGCCAAGAGGGAATGCGGTGCGGGCTGACTTGTTGCCCAATGCCGTTGCTGCCCCCGCAACTGTGTGCGGTAGTCCTCTCCATATGCCACTGAGGATTTGTCTTCGGGAAGGTGGGGAAGGGCGCTGATCCGTGAGCCAGGAGACCTGCCGGCGACAGGAAACTGACTTCGATGCCCTCGGGTGGAGGGTGAAAGGACAAGACATGACTACCGCTTCCGTCTCCCTCGGCGCCTCCGTCTCCTCGCAGTCGCGCTTCATGCAGCTGGCGCTCGCCGCGCTGCTCGGCACCTTCATCATCGGCTTCGTCGGCTTCTCGCACATCGATGCGGTCCACAATGCCGGTCATGACAACCGGCATTCGATGGCGTTTCCCTGCCACTGACGAGGATCTGACATCATGAATCTGTTTCGCAACGTCGTGTTCATCGCGGCGATCGCAGGGCTCGTGGCCGGCGTCGTCCTCGCCTGCATGCAGGCCTATGCCACCGTGCCGCTGATCCTCAAGGCGGAAGTCTACGAACAGGCCGAAGGCGGCCATGACCATGCCGCCGCACCCGCGGCGCCGGCTGATGCCGCCAGCGGCAACGCAATGAGTTCCGCCGCGCCGGCGGCATCGAATGCCATGAGCGCTGCCACCCCGGCTCCGGCCGCCGCGGCTGCTCCGGCCGAAGACGAGGGCTGGGCGCCGGCCGACGGCTTCGAGCGTTTTGCCTTCAACGTGGTTTCCAACGTCGTCACCGGCATCGGTTTCGCGCTGATCCTGGTCGCTGTTTCGGAATTCGCCGGCGGCATCGGCAACTGGCGCCAGGGCGTGTTCTGGGGCCTGGCCGGCTTTGCCGTGTTCACGCTGGCGCCCGGCCTCGGCCTGCCGCCGGAACTGCCCGCCATGCCGGCGGCCGACCTCACGCAGCGGCAGATCTGGTGGGTGGCAACGGTGGTCGCGACCGCCATCGGGCTTGGCCTGATCGCGTTCCGCAAGTCGCTGCCGCTCGCCATCCTTGCCGTGCTGCTGATCGTGGCGCCGCACATTGTCGGCGCGCCGCAGCCCGACAGCTTCGAGACACCGATCCCGGAAGGCCTGCACCACCAGTTCGTGGTGGCGGTGACGCTGACCAGTCTGGTGTTCTGGCTGGTGCTTGGCGCCGTCGTCGGCGTGGTGCGCGGACGCTTCACCGGCACCGCTACCAGCCTGCGCGACAGCTTTGCCTGATCGCGGCAGGCTGACCTTCATCATCGGTGGTGCGCGCTCGGGAAAGAGCGCGCATGCCGAAACCCTGGTGACGGCGTTGCCCTCGCCATGGACCTACATCGCCACCGCGCAAGCCTATGACGACGAGATGCGCGAGCGCATCGCGCTGCATCGGGCGCGGCGCGGCGCGGGCTGGACGACCATCGATGCGCCGCTCGACCTCGCCGGCGCGCTCGAGGCTTTGCCCGATGGCCGGCCGGTGCTGGTCGACTGCCTGACGCTGTGGCTGACCAATCACATGCTGGCAAACCATGACCTTGGGTTTGAATGCCGGCGGCTGGCCGATGTGTTGTCGCGGTCGCGCGGGCCGTGGTTCGTGGTCTCCAACGAAGTCGGGCAAGGCATCGTGCCGGATAATGCGCTGGCGCGCCGGTTTCGTGATGAGGCCGGTCGGCTCAACCAGCAGGTCGCGGCGATCGCCGATACGGTGCTGCTGATGGTGGCGGGGCTGCCGCTCAAGGTGAAATGAGATGACCGATATCGACGGCAAGACCACCGAAGACAGGGACGAAGAGCGCCACCGCGCCAAGATGGCCAAGCGCAAGGCGGTGCAGGACGCCGAGGTGGCCGCCAAGACGATCGAGAAGGGTCTGCTGATCGTCAACACCGGCCCGGGCAAGGGCAAGACGACAGCAGCGTTCGGTTTGGCGCTCCGCATGCTCGGCTATGGCAAGCGCGTCGGCGTCGTCCAGTTCATCAAGGGCAAGTGGCACACGGGCGAGAAGGATGCTTTCGCTGCCTTCGGCGATCGCGTCGTCTGGCACGCAATGGGCGAGGGCTTCACCTGGGAAACGCAGGATCTGAAGCGCGATATCGCCGCTGCCGAAGCCGCCTGGGCCAAGGCGCTGGAGCTGATCGCCGATCCGTCGATCAGCCTTGTCGTGCTCGATGAGCTCAATATCGCATTGCGCTACGACTATCTCGATCTCGACAAGGTGGTTGCAGGGCTGAAAGCGCGTCGCGAGGGCCTGCATGTCGTCGTCACTGGCCGCAACGCCAAGCCGGCGCTGGTCGAAGCGGCCGACCTGGTCACCGAAATGGGTGTGACCAAGCACCACTTTTCGGCGGGCGTGAAAGCCCAGCAAGGGATCGAGTTCTAGAACGCCAGAACCGCGATCACCGAGACCAAGCCGAACAGCGCGATCAGCAGATAGTCGGCGACGCGGTAGAGTTTCAGCGCCCGCCTGATGTCACCGCTGTCGACGTCGCGGCGGCCGCCTTCACCCATGAAGACATCGTCGACCAGCACGCCGCCATAGCTGCGCGGTCCGGCCAGTGCCAGACCGAGCGCGCCCGCCATTGCCGCTTCCGGCCAGCCGGCGTTGGGCGAGCGGTGTTTTTTCGCGTCGCGCCACACCGCATGCCAGGCGCCGCGGGGATCGGCGTCCCTGACCAGGAACGCCGCCAGCACGATCAGCAGCGCCGTCAGCCGAGAGGCCGGCAGGTTGATCCAGTCGTCGAAGCGTGCCGCCGCCCACCCGAAAGCCTCGTGGCGCGGGGTCCGGTGGCCGATCATCGAATCGGCGGTGTTGGCGGCCTTGTAGGCGGCTCCGCCGGCCAGCCCGCCGACACCGGTCCAGAAGGCGGGAGCGACGATGCCGTCGGAAAAATTCTCCGCTAGGCTTTCGATCGCCGCACGGCAGACGGCGGCGCGGTCGAGCGCCTCGGGATCGCGGCCAACGATTCGCGAGACGGCGACACGGCCCATGGCCAGCCCGCCTGTATCGAGCGCGTCGGCGACGGATTCGACATGTTCGTAAAGGCTCTTCTGCGACAGAAGCGATGTCGCCAGAAGGGCGGCAACGACCAGTCCCAGGGGAACGAACCAGAACAGGACAAGCTGTACGCAAAGGCCGATCACCGCCGGCACCAGCACGATGACCAGAAGTGCCTGGACACCGCGTTGGCGACGTAGTGCGTCGGGATCAGTGGCGCGGTTGAGCCTGCGATCGAGAAAGGATATCAGCCTGCCGAACCACGTCACCGGATGGCCGATGGCGCGAAATAGCCAATCCGGGTAACCGAGGGCGAATTCGACGGCCAATGACAGGAAAGCGATCAGGACTGACATGAAGCTTCTTGAAGGAGCGGTGGACCATGGTGGAAGTCTCGGCCGGGCGAGGGTGCTTTTCCCCAACGCCGTATTGCCTTTCGTCGACCTCTCTACCGGTATCAATCCGCTCTCCTACCCGCTTTTCGACCTGCCCGCCACCTCGCTGTGGCGATTGCCGGAAGCCGGGCAGGCCCGTGAACTGACAGAGATAGCGGCCAGGACCTACGGCGTGCCGTCGCCAGCCAACGTCGTCGCTGCGCCCGGCACGCAGATCCTGTTGCCGCGTGTGGCGTCGTGGGTCAGGCCCGGCAAGGCGTTGGTGCTGGGGCCGACCTATGCCGAACATGCGCGTGCCGCGGCGATCGCCGGTCACGAAGTGAGCGAAGTCAGCGATTTCGCGGCGCTGGCGCGGGCCGACCTTGCCATCATCGTCAATCCCAACAATCCCGACGGTCGCGTCATCGAGCGCGACCGGCTGCTGGCGCTGGCCGCCGGGCTGCGTGCAAAAGGCGGGCTGCTGGTCGTCGACGAAGCGTTCATGGATGTCGGCCCGCGCCAGCACAGCCTCGCCGGTGATGTCGATCAAGGCGGCATCGTCGTGCTGCGTTCGTTCGGCAAGTTCTTCGGTCTCGCCGGCCTGCGGCTCGGCTTCGCGCTTTCGGATGCAGCGACGGTGGAATCCCTGGAATCGCAATTCGGGCCATGGGCTGTTGCCGGCCCGGCGCTGGAATACGGCATCCGCGCGCTTGCCGATCTCGGTTGGCAGGAAACGATGCGGGCCTCCCTGGCGGACGCGGCGGCGCGGCTGGACTCATTGTTCGACCGTTTCGGCGTGCCTGTCGCGGGCGGCACCACGTTGTTCCGCTATCTCAGCCTGCCGGATGCCGCCGGCCTGTTTTCAGCGCTTGGCGAGCGTGGCGTCCTGCTTCGGCATTTCTCCGGCCGGCCGCATGTCCTGCGCGCCGGCCTGCCGGGAAGTCAGGAGGAATGGCTGCGGCTCGAATCGGCCCTTGCCGATTGGGCGACGCTGCGCGAGGATCGATCAAGGGGTTTAACACCATGATCCATGTCTGTTCGCTGTCGAAGATCGAGGAAACGGTGGCCAGGACCGGTGCCAAGCGCATGCTGTCGCTGCTCTCCATCGGGACGGATGTGACGCGTCCGGCGTCGATATCGAGGGAAAATCATCTGCATCTGGTAATGCACGATATCGCGGTGGCTCAGGACGACATGACCATGCCGGGCGAGGAGCATGTGCGCACCCTGCTCGATTTCGCACGCGGCTGGGACCGGGCGAAGCCCATGGTCGTGCATTGCTATGCCGGCATCAGCCGCTCGACGGCTTCGGCCTACATCATCGCCGCCGCGCTCGCGCCGAAGCGCGACGAGGTCGAACTGGCCCGGACGCTGCGGACACTGTCGCCCTCGGCGACACCCAATCCGCGCTTGATTGCGGTGGCCGACGCGCTGCTGGAGCGCGATGGCCGCATGATCGAGGCGATCCAGTCGATCGGGCGCGGCGCCGACGCGTTTGAGGGCACGCCGTTCGAGCTGAAGATCGACAGCTAGAGCGGTTCAGCGTTTCACGGAATCGCAGAACCGCTCTAACTATTTGTTTTTACGCAATTCCCAAGGGCAAGCGCTACGCGCTTGTCCCAGGAAAACCGTTACACGCTTTTCCTGGAATTGCCCTAGCCGTGCCCATGCATCGTTGCTGGATTATCGAGTGCCTTCATGCGCCCAATCTTCGTGCCCGTGGCGTACTCGGACAATGAACACGTCGCCGTCGGCTTCGATCTGGTAAACGATAAGATGGGCCTTG
The DNA here is from genome assembly GCF_059420305.1 of Mesorhizobium sp. GW821-FHT04C10. Classification (NCBI taxonomy): domain Bacteria; kingdom Pseudomonadati; phylum Pseudomonadota; class Alphaproteobacteria; order Hyphomicrobiales; family Phyllobacteriaceae; genus Mesorhizobium; species Mesorhizobium sp. GW821-FHT04C10. The sequence goes on from NZ_JBWKTL010000001.1 coordinate 3,877,289, forward strand.
AAGGGATGGACGCGCATTGGTGGCGACAATTCAAGCCGCTCCCGCGCCATTCGGGGACTGGCAGCGATCAGGTCGAAGATCGCGAACAACTCGTCATGATATTGTCTGGCCTGTACAGCGCCAAACAGGCGCACCCCTTGCTCGGCAATACCGACGATGTCCTCTTCCGCGGCTAAAGAAAGGCGAAACCCCATTACCCGTTGCCGGGTGACTTTCCAGCGCGTTTGACCGCCTCGGTAAAAAGCGCGTCCTTGGATCGATTGCCGATGCCACTCTTCAAGCCGTCATCGACAAAGCGCTGCATGGCGGCAATCTTGTCGTTGCGCTCCTGATCCCGACGGATCAAATCGCGCACATAGTCGCTCGCGTTGGCGTAGCGACCCGTTTCGGTTTGCGCCTCAACCCAATCCTTCATCGGATCGGGCAATGATACGTTCATTGTTGCCATATTGGCCTCCATATCCCGTCCAGTATGATCTATTTTGGCAAAGTTTGTCAAAATCTCATAAGCGGGAGTCTTTTTTGCGAAGGCGCGATTGTGACCAGGCGGCTACTTCAGCCAATCGGCGAGCTTTGCCTTGCGCACATCCCTGACCAGGCTGATGAAGCCGTCGGCCTGATGCTCCGCGGTCAGCCGGCCTTTTTCCGCCGTGGCGATGCTGGCATTGCCGACCACGCCGTTCGGGTTGAGATCGCCTGCGATCCAGGCAAAGGCATGGGTGCCGGTATGGCGCAGCAGCGAGAATTCCTTCTCGGCCCTGGCGACGTTGGAAACGAAATTCTCGGCCTTGGCCATGTCGACGAGATCCGGCCGGAAGTGCAGCATCAGCGAGGTCTCGACATCGCCGCCATGGATTCCGTGACGATCCTCGAGTTCGGTATACATGCCGGCCGGCCGGCCAAAACGCTGCCAGCTCGTCTTCACCGCCAGCATCTTTTCGCGCACCCGCAATTCGCGCGTGATGATGCCCATGATCTCTTCATTGCCGCCATGCGAATTGACGACGATGAGCTTGCGCGCGCCGGCGCGCGCGATCGACGCGCCAAGTTCGGTCCAGGCCTCGACCAGTGTCGTTGCCGGCAGGGTGAGCGTGCCCGGCGCATGCAGATGCTCGTTCGATTTGCCCACCGCCTGGACCGGCAGGATGCGGATGTCCAGATCGCCGGGCAGGCGGGCGATCACCGTGTCGAGCATGCCGTTCATGATCGAGGTATCGGTCGAGACAGGCAGATGCGGGCCGTGCTGCTCGATCGCCGCCACCGGCAGGACGGCGATCGTCGCCTCCGGATCGATCGAGGCGTATTCTGTGGTCCGGTAGTCACCCCACCAGACGCGTCTTTTTGTATCGTTCATTTTGTGCCTCGACGGAACTGATTTGGCGTCGGCGCTGCCCCTCACCCTTACCCTCTCCCCGTGAAGAACGGGGAGAGGGGGATCGCCAGCGTCGGAGCGCTTCCCTTCTCCCCGTCTCTATACGGGGAGAAGGTGCCGGCAGGCGGATGAGGGGCAGCGCCAACTTCGCGTGACTTTAGACTATTGGACTGTCGATTCGTAGGGTTTCACTAGCGCTTCTTACCCGGCGGCGATGGCTTCGACCTCGACCTTGAATTCGGGGCGGGCAAATCCGGAAACGATCATCAGCGTCGAGGCCGGCGCCGGGCTCGAAAACAGCCGGTCGCGCACGTCCATATAGGGCCGCAGGTGCGCGCGGTCGGTGACGTAGGCGTTGATGCGCACGATATCCCCAAGTCCCATCCCGGCCTCTCCAAGAATCGCCTCGATGTTGCGGAAGCAGAGCTCGGCCTGGGCGCCGGCATCCTCGGGGATCTGGTCGTCCGCCGTGATGGCGACCTGGCCCGAGCACAGCACCAGCCGCTTGCCGGCGGGCACTTCGACGCCGTGGCTGTAGCGGGCAAAGGGAGGCTTGATCGACTTGGGTGTGAGGAATCTGAACATGGCAATCTCCTGGATACCGCCAGCCTAAGGCCGTATTCACTACAGCTTCAAGATGGCCCGGGATGGCGCCGGTGCGATTGTGGACAGGCGTTCAAAAAATAGGCACGATGCCTCCGGTGCAGCACGACCTTTCCGGCTTTCGCAGATGGCTGTGGTGCAGGCGGGCGGGTCCCGGCGCGAGACGCCGGTGGCATGTGTCTTGCTTCTTGAATCTTTGGTGTCGAGCCTGGCGCGAGGCGCGCCGGAGCAAACAAAGGGTGGTTGTCGATGTACGCAAAACAGAAGACCTCGGTGGCGGTGGTGGCCTTGCTTGCCGCCAGCACACTGGGGGCCGCGGCGAATGAAAAGGTGACCTTCGGCACCAACTGGCTGGCCGAGCCGGAACATGGCGGATACTACCAGGCCGTGGCGGACGGCACCTATGCCGCTTGCGGCCTCGACGTCACCATCATGCAGGGCGGTCCGCAGGTCGCTGGCCGGCCGATGCTGCTGGCCGGCAAGCTCGATTTCTACATGGGCGGCAATCTGCTGTCGGCCTTCGATGCCGTCCAGCAAGGCATCCCGATGCGCGTCGTGGCCGCCGATTTCCAGAAGGATCCGCAGGTCATCATGTCCCACCCCGGCGAGGGGCTGGACAAATGGGAGGACCTGAAGAACGCCGACCAGTACATTCTTGGCGACGAAGGCGTGCAGACCTTCTTCCAGTGGATGGTCACGGCGCTCGGCTTCGACGCCGCCAAGCGCGCGCCCTACACCTACAACACCGCTCCTTTCATCGCCAACAAGAAGTCGATCCAGCAGGGCTACGTCACCTCGGAGCCGTTCGCCGTCAAGAAGGAAGGCGGCTTCGTGCCGAACCAGTTCCTGCTCGCCGACTATGGCTGGGACACCTACTCGACGACGATCGAGGTGATGCAGGACACGATCGACAAGAAGCCGGAGGTGGTCCAGTGCTTCGTCGATGGCTCGGCCAAGGGCTGGTACAAGTACCTCTACGGCGACAACAAGGCCGCCAACGAAATGATCAAGAAAGACAATCCCGACATGACGGACGAGCAGATCGCTTTCTCGATCGAGCAGATGAAGAAGTTCGGCCTCGCCGATTCCGGCGACACCGAGAAGCTCGGCATCGGCGCCATGACCGACGCGCGCATCAAGAGTTTTTACGACAAGATGGTCAAGGCCAAGGTCACGCCTGAAGGCATCGACATCACCAAGGGCTACACGCTGGCCTTCGTCAACAAAGGCGTCGGGCTCGAGCTGAAGAAATAGGCCAGCCTGGGCATGATAGGGGAAAAGGTGGCGCAAGCGCCGGCATCGGATATCGCTCCGACCTTGCTGGCGCTGCGCGGCGTCGGCAAGGTCTTTTCCAATGGCGTGACGGCGCTGAGCGATGTCGGCCTGACGATCCGGGAAGGCGATTTCCTCAGCCTGCTCGGGCCGTCCGGCTGCGGCAAGTCAACGGCGCTGCGGCTGATCGCCGGCCTGTCGACACCGACCTCCGGCGTGCTCGACTGGCGCGGTGGCGGTTCGTTCGACCGCGCCAATATCGGCTTCGTCTTCCAGGAGCCGACGCTGCTGCCCTGGGCCAGCGTCTTCGACAATGTCTGGCTGCCGCTGAGGCTGAAGGGCATTTCCCGCGCCAAGGCTGCCCCGGCGATACATGAGATGCTGGCGCGGGTTCACCTGACCGGCTTCGAGAATGCCGTGCCGCGCGAACTGTCCGGTGGCATGAAGATGCGTGTGTCCATCGCGCGGGCCATGGTGACAAAGCCGCGCGTGCTGTTGATGGACGAACCGTTCGCGGCACTGGACGAGATCACCCGCTTCAAGCTCAACAACGATCTGCTGGAGCTTTGGCAGGACGAACGCTTCACCGTCGTCTTCGTCACCCACAGCGTCTTTGAGAGCGTGTTCCTTTCCAACCGCGTCGTCGTGATGGCGGCGCGGCCGGGCCGGGTCTTCGACGAACTTGCCATCGAGGCCTCCTATCCGCGCGACGAGGCGTTTCGCACCTCGCCGGCCTATGCAGCCCTTTGCCGGCAAGCCTCGGACGTGCTGGTCAACGCCATAAATTCAACAGCGGGCTCGCATCATGACGGTCATTGACGGCACGTTGAAACTCGACCCCGAGGAAGCGCGCCGGGTGCGCCAGGAGCGGCTCGAGCGAGTCGGCCGTTGGGTACTGCCGCTGGCGATCATGATCCTGGCGATCTGGCTGTGGGACCGCATCTGCGTCTGGAACGAGATCCCGCAATATATCCTGCCGCGCCCCGGCGTGGTGCTGCAGACGCTCTACAACGATGCCGGCCTGCTGTTCTCCTCGTTGCTGGTCACGTTGCGCATCACCTTCCTCAGCCTTGCCCTGGCCGTCATCGGCGGTGTTGGATTGTCGGTGCTGTTCGCGCAGTCGAAATGGGTGGAGATGTCGTTCTTCCCCTTCGCCATCGTGTTGCAGGTGACGCCGATCGTGGCGATCTTTCCGCTGATCAACATCTATGTGAACAACCAGACGACCAAGCTTCTGCTCTGCGCCTGGATCGTCGCCTTCTTCCCGATCCTGTCCAACACCACGCTTGGCCTGAACTCCGTCGACCGCAATCTGCGCGACCTGTTCAAGCTCAACGGCGCGACGCGCTGGCAGCAATTGCGCTATCTCAGGCTGCCGGCGGCGATGCCGTATTTCCTCGGTGGGCTGAAGATCGCCGGCGGCCTGTCGCTGATCGGTGCCGTGGTGGCCGAGTTCGTCGCCGGCACCACCGGCCAGTCGTCGGGTCTTGCCTCGCGCATCATCGAGGCCGGCTACCGGCTGAACGCGCCAAGGCTCTTCGCGGCGCTGTTCCTGATCTCGCTGACCGGCATCCTGATCTTCCTCGTGCTGTCGCTGATTTCGCATCTCATTCTGCGGCGCTGGCACGAAAGCGCGCTGAAGCAGGAGCGGTAGGTCCTTGATTCCGAACACAGGTTCATACCATCTCGCCAACGCTCGCGTTCATGCGTCGCTGACGCCCGGATTTGTCGCGCCCTTCGACGGCGATGGCTTTGCGCTCGCCGATATTTCTGTCGCCGACGACAAGATTTCCAGCATCGCCGCGCATGGCCGATCGAAGGCGCCTGCCGATGCGATCGACCTCCACGGCCGCATCATCCTGCCCTGTTTCGTCGACTGCCATACGCATATCGACAAGGGCCATATCTGGCCGCGAAAACCCAATCCCGACGGCACTTTCATGGGAGCCCTGAACGCCACCGGCGCCGATCGCGTCGCGCGCTGGAGCGCGCAGGACGTGGCGCGGCGCATGGACTTTTCACTGCGCTCGGCCTATGCGCATGGCACCAGGGCGCTGCGCACCCATCTCGACAGCGTCGCGCCGCAGGAGGAAATCTCCTGGCCGGTGTTCGAGACGATGCGCGAGACATGGCGCGGCCGCATCGAGTTGCAGGGCGCCTGCCTGCTCGGCATCGAGGGCGTGCGCGACAAGAAATGGTTCGACAGGCTGGCGAAGCGGGTGGCCGCCGCCAAGGGTGTGCTCGGCGTCGTCACCTATATGGTGCCGGATCTGGAAGAGCTGCTGGACCACGTTTTCGCGCAGGCGATCAAGCATGGACTCGACCTCGATTTCCATGCCGACGAGACCGACGACATTGCCGCCATCTCGCTGAAGAAGATCGCCGAGGCAGCGCTTTGGAGCGGCTTCGAGGGCAATATCCTCGTCGGCCATTGCTGCTCGCTGGCACGGCAGCCCGATCTCGAGGTTCTGGACACGCTGGACAAGGTGGCGAAGGCCGGGTTGGCGATTGTTTCTCTGCCGATGTGCAATCTCTATCTGCAGGATCGGCGTGGCGACGCCACCACGCCGCGCTGGCGCGGCGTCACGCTGCTGCATGAGATGAAGGCGAGGGGCATTCCGGTGTCAGTCGCTTCCGACAATACACGCGATCCCTTTTATGCCTATGGCGACCTCGACATGCTGGAGGTCTACCGCATGGCGACGCGCATCCTGCATTTCGATCATCCCGTTGCCGACTGGCCGCAAGCGGTCACCTCGACGCCGGCCAAGGTGATGCGGCTTGATGGTCTAGGCACGCTTGCCGCCGGCGGCGGTGCCGATTTCATTCTGTTCAAAGGTCGTAGCTGGACGGAATTGCTGTCGCGGCCCGAATCGGATCGCATCGTCGTGCGCGCCGGACGCGCGATCGAGCGGCAATTGCCCGACTATGCCGAGCTCGACGAACTGATGGTGGAATGATGGACGTTTCGGCGCTCAAACGCGATCTCGACGGGATAAAGCTCGACGATAATCCGGCCATCGTCCAGCAGAAGAGCCGCGACTTCTACTGGTACAGCCCGGTGCTGAAGCGGCAGCTCGACCATGTCACCGGCGACCTGATTGTGACGCCAAGAACCGAGGCCGAACTGATCCGCGTGCTGGCCGCCTGTCATCGGCATGGCGTGCCGGTGACGCCGCGCGGCAGCGGCACGGGCAATTACGGACAGGCAATGCCGCTGTCGGGCGGTGTCGTGCTCAATCTCGCAGAGATGAACGAGATCAAGTCGATCGCGCCGGGGCGCGTGGTGACGGGGCCGGGCGCGGTGCTGGCCGACATCGACAAGGCGACGCGGGCGCAGTCCGGCCAGGAACTCAGGCTCTCGCCCTCGACCTACAATACGGCTTCGATCGGCGGCTTCATCGCCGGCGGTTCGGGCGGCGTCGGCTCGATCAATTTCGGCGGGTTGCGCGATTTCGGCAATGTGCTTCGCCTGCGCGTGGTGACGATGGAGGCCGAGCCGAAAGCGCTCGAACTCACCGGCGAGGATTTGCACAAGGTGACCCATGCCTACGGCACCAATGGCATCATCACGGAGGTCGAGATGCCACTGACCGCGGCCTATGAGTGGGTCGATGTCATTGTCGGCTTCGATGCCTTCATGGACGCGGCGCGCTACGGCAATGCGCTGGCGTGCCAGGACGGGATCCTGACCAAGCTGATCACCCCGATTGCCGCACCCGTGCCGCGGCTCTATTTCAAGCGGCACCAGAAGTTTTTCAGGGAGGGTCAAAGCATCTGCGTCGTCATGGTGGCGCAGCATGGGCTGGATGCCTTCCTTGCCTTCACCCGGCGCGCCGGCGGCGAGCTGATCCTCAACGCGGCCACAGCGACGCCGGAGGAGAAAAAAGGCCTGCCGCCGGCCTATGAGCTGGCCTGGAACCACACCACGCTCAGGGCACTGCGTGTCGATCCCGACATCACCTATCTGCAATCGCTCTATCCCTTTCCCAACCAGTTGGCGCTGGTCGAGAAAATGGATGCGATGTTTCCGGACGAAGTATTTTCGCATCTCGAATTCGTGCGGCTCGACGGCAACATCACCTGTTTCGGCCTGCCATTGGTGAAGTTCACCACCGAGGCGCGGCTCGACGAGATCGTGCGGCTGCATGAGGAGAATGGCTGCCCGATCTTCAATCCGCACCGCTACACGCTGGAGGAGGGCGGCATGAAGCAGACGGATGCCGTGCAGCTCGCCTTCAAGCGCGAGACGGACCCGCAAGGCCTGCTCAACCCCGGCAAGATGATCGCCTGGGAAAATCCGGACTACGACTATCGTTCGGGGCGAACCTTCTTGTTCAAGGGGCTGCAAAAGGCAGGCTGATGAACATCCTCGTCCTCTACGCCCATCCGGTCGAGACCAGCTTCAATGCCGGCCTGCACCGGTTGGTCGTCGAGCGGCTGATGGCGGCGGGCCATACGATCGATGATTGCGACCTCTACGCCGAGAATTTCGATCCAAGGCTGACGCGCCAGGAGAGGCTGGACTATCACGACCAGCGCGGCTCCGCGGACCCCGCGGCGCCCTATGTCGAACGTCTGCTGCGGGCCGATGCGCTGGTGCTTTCCTATCCGGTGTGGAACTACGGCTTCCCGGCGATCCTGAAGGGCTTCTTCGATCGCGTCTTCCTGCCTGGCGTGTCGTTCAAGCTGGTCGACGGCAAGGTGCAGCCGTCGCTGCACAACATCAGGAAGGTCGCGGCCGTCACCACCTATGGCGGCAGCCGGTTTCGCGCCGTGCTGATGGGCGATCCGCCGCGCAGGCTGATCAAGCGCATGCTGCGCGCGACGGTAAAGCCCGGCGCGCCGGTGACTTATCTCGCGCACTACGCGATGAACCTGTCGACCGATGAAACACGGAAGTCGTTCATGACGAAGGTCGCGGCGAGCATGGATGCGTTCTGATGCGGGTCCTCGTGGTCTATTGCCATCCGGTGCCGGAGAGTTTTTGCGCAGCGGTCCGCGACACCGCTCTCGATGTGCTGAAGGCAAGGGGCTGGGAGGTACGGCTGCTCGATCTCTATGCCGAGAAATTCGATCCGGTGATGGGTTGCGACGAGCGGCGTACCTACAATGACCAGGCGCCGCGCGATCCCGCGCTGAAGCCGCATTTCGAACTGCTCGCCTGGGCTGAAGCGATCCTGTTCGTCTATCCGACCTGGTGGTACGGGCTGCCGGCGATGCTGAAGGGCTGGCTTGACCGGGTGTGGGCGACCGATGTCGCCTTCAAGCTGCCGGCGGGCAAGGGGCGGATCACATCGCTGATGAGGCATGTCACCAAGGTCGGCGTCATCACCACCTGCGGCGCGCCGACCTGGTGGAGCGTCGTCGTCGGACAGCCGGGACGCAAGACCTTGTTGCGCGGCATGCGGGCGCTGTGCGCGACACGCTGCAAGACGTTTTTCCTGGCGCATTATCTGATGGATGCCTCGACGCCGGCAACGAGAGCGGCGTTTCTGGCAAAGGTGCGGGCGAAGCTGGAAAGGTTTTGAAGGATGCGCGACTTTCCCTTCTCCCCCTTGTGGGAGAAGGTGGCCTCGCGAAGCGAGGTCGGATGAGGGGTGCGCGAAGGATCTCTGCTTTGCAGAAGTAAGCGCTTGAGATCCTTCGATCTTTTCACGCCGCGCTTCGTCACGCACCCCTCATCCGTCTCGGCGCTGCGCGCCGATCCACCTTCTCCCACAAGGGGAGAAGAAAGAGGCGCTACATCTTCACCCGTTCCGCCTTCGGATCATATATCGGCTTCAGCGAGGCTTCCGCCGCGAAACGCTCGCCGGCGATCTCGATCTCGTAGGACGAGGCCAGCACATCCGCCTCGCTCTCGCCCGGGCAGGGCACATAGCCCAGCCCGATGGCGCCGCCGAGATGGTGGCCGTAATTGCCTGAGGTGATCGGGCCGACGATCTTGCCGTCGCGCAGGATCGCTTCGTTGTGGAAGAGCAGGGGCTGCGGGTCCTTCAGGCGAAACTGGACCAGCCGGCGTGACAGGCCGGCTTCCTTCTTCTTCAGCACCGCATCGCGGCCGATGAACTCGCCCTTGGCCGTCTTCACCGCGAAGCCGAGGCCTGCTTCCAGCACATTGTCCTCGTCGGTGATGTCGTGGCCGAAATGCCGGAAGGCTTTTTCGATGCGGCAGGAATCGAGCGTATGCAGGCCGCAGAGTTTCAGGCCGACATCCGCGCCGGCCTCGTAGATCGCCTCGAAGACATGGGCCGCTTGTTCGGTCGAGACATAGAGTTCCCAGCCGAGTTCACCGACATAGGTGACGCGGTGGGCGCGGGCCAGACCCATGCCGATCTCGATCTCCTGGAACGTGCCAAACGGATTGTTCTCGTTGGAGAAATCGTTGGGGCTGACTTTCTGGATAAGCTTTCGCGCATCCGGGCCCATCAAGCAGAGCACGCTTTCGGCCGCTGTGACATCCGTGATGACCACGAATTCGTCGCCGACATGCCGGCGCAACCAGGCGAGGTCGCGCTGCAGCGTGGCACCCGGGACGACGAGGAAATAGGCCGTATCCGACAGGCGCGAGACGGTGAGATCGCTCTCTATGCCGCCGCGCTGGTTTAGCATCTGTGTGTAGACGATCTTGCCCGGCGCCACATCCATGTCGTTGGCGCAGAGTCTTTGCAGGAAGGCACATGCATCGCGGCCCTCGACGCGGATCTTGCCGAAGGAGGTCATGTCGAACAGGCCGACCTTGTTGCGGACCGCCAGATGCTCGTCGCGCTGGTTGTCGAACCAGTTCTGCCGCTTCCAGGAATAGCGGTATTCGCGCTCCTGGCCTTCGCGGGCGAACCAGTTGGCGCGCTCCCAGCCGGCGACCTCGCCGAACACGGCGCCGCGCGCTTTCAGATGCTCATGCAAAGGCGAGCGCCTGACGTTGCGCGATGTCGCCATCTGCCGGTAGGGGAAATGGTCGGCATAGAGGAGGCCGAGCGTTTCCGAGACGCGCTCCTTCAGGTAGCGGCGGTTCTTCTGGAAGGGCTGGGCGCGGCGGATGTCGACTTCCCACAGGTCAAAGGGCGCTTCGCCATCGTTGATCCACTGCGCCAGCGCCATGCCGGCGCCGCCCGAAGAGACGATGCCGATAGAATTGTAGCCGGTCGCCATCCAGTAGCCCCGAAGTTCCGGCGCCTCGCCGAGATAATAACGGTCGTCCGGGGTAAAACTCTCGGGGCCGTTGAAGAAAGTGTGGATACCGGCGGTCGCCAGCATCGGCATGCGGTTGACGCCCATTTCGAGGATCGGCTCGAAATGGTCCATGTCCTCGGGCAACTGGTCGAAGCAGAAATCCTCGCGGATGCCGTCCATGCCCCAGGGCTTGGCCACCGGCTCGAAGGCGCCGAGCATCATCTTGCCGGCATCTTCCTTGTAGTAGGCGCATTCGTCGGGAACGCGCAGCACCGGCAGGCGGGAGAGGCCGGGGATCGGCTCGGTGACGAGATAGAAATGCTCGCAGGCGTGCAGCGGGATGGTGACGCCGTTCTGACGCCCGAGTTCCCGGGCCCACATGCCGGCGCAGTTGACGACGATATCGGCCTCGATGGTGCCTTGGTCCTCGCCCTGTGTCCAGGACACGCCGGTGACACGGCCGGCTTTGGTGTGGACCTTGGTCACCTTCACATTCTCGACGATGGTGGCGCCGCGCTGGCGCGCGCCCTTGGCCAGCGCCATGGCGATGTTGGCGGGGTCGCACTGGCCGTCGAGCGGCAGATGCACCGCACCGACGACGTCGGACACGTTGAGATGCGGATACATCTCCTTGACCTCGTTGGGCGAAATCTCGCGCACATCGACATCGAAGGCACGGGCCAGAGACGCCTGCCGGTAGATCTCGTGCTTGCGCTCCTCTGTCAGCGCCACGGTGATCGAGCCGACCTGGCGCATGCCGGTGCCGACTTCGGTCTCGGCTTCCAGCTTGACGTAGAGGTCGGCCGAATATTTTGCCAGCCGCGTCATGTTCTGCGAACCGCGCAACTGGCCGATCAGGCCGGCGGCGTGCCATGTCGTGCCCGAGGTCAGCTGCTTGCGCTCCAGAAGCACGATGTCGGTCCAGCCGAGCTTGGCCAGGTGATAGGCGACCGAACAGCCGGAAACGCCGCCGCCGATGATCACCGCCCTTGCTTTGGTAGGAATGGCCTTGGTGGGAATGGTCTTGGTCATGCGGCCTCGCGGCGATAGGTGGAAGCAAAACGGCGTAGCCGGGCTGCTGCTTCTTGCAGCACGGGCTCCGGCTGGCAGAGGCTGATGCGGATGTGGCCGGCGGCGGCTTCGCCGAAGCTGGAACCCGGCATCACGCCGACCTTCTCCTTGTCGAGGAAGGCGAAGGCGAATTTCTCGTCGTCGGGTTCGACCGCGGATATGTCGAGCATGACATACATGCCGCCTTCGGAGCCGCGCACGCTGACGTCATTCATGCCGCGCACGGCATCGAGGAAGACGGTGCGGCGCGCCGCGTAGCGCTCGGCGATGTCCTTCACGCCGTAGTGGTTCTCCAGCGCCTCGGCGCAGGCGACCGAGATGAAGGCCGGGAGGCCGTAGGTCGTCACCAGATTGAGATTGATGAGCAGCGTGATCATCGCTTCAGGACCGGTCAGCCAGCCCATGCGCCAGCCGGTCATGCCATGGCTCTTGGACATGGAATTGATGACCAGCGTGCGTTCGGCCATGCCGGGCAATGAGCGCGGCGAGATGTGCTCGCCGCCGCCCAGCGTCCAGTAGACCTCGTCCGACAGCAGCCAGAGGTCGTGCTCCCTGCAGATTTCGGCCAGCTGTTCGAGCCGCTCTCGTGAATAGACCGCACCGGTGGGGTTGTTCGGCGTGTTGATCAGGATGGCGCGCGTGTTGGGCTTGAGTGCCGCGCGGATCATGTCGACGTGCGGCTGGAAACCATCCTCGGCCGGCGTCTCGACGACGGTGAAACTGGCACCCGCGGCACTGAACGTGTTGGGGTAGGTGGCGTAGTAGGGGGCAACGACGATGGCGTGGTCGCCCTGGTCGAGCACGGCCTGCACGGCCGCGTAGAGGGCCGCCTGGCCGCCCGGCGTGGCGATCACCTGATCCGGTGTCGTCTCGACGCCGGTGCAGGCGCTGGAGGCTGCCGCCATCGCCTGGCGCAGGCGCGGCAGGCCAGGCAGCGGTGTGTAGTGGTGATTGCTGCCGCGGACCGCGGCGACGCAGGCCTCGATCGTTTGGGAAGGCGTGTCGAAATCGTGGTCGCCGACCGACAGCATGATGATGTCCTCGCCGGCTTCCTTGCGGGCCCAGGCGGCGGAATGGACTTCCCAGCCATCCTTGCCCGAAGGCACGATGCCGGAAATGCGCGATGATGGTTTTGGCATCATTGAACTCCCGAGATCTGGTAGCCGGCCTGTTCGAGCCGGCCACGCAGCGCCGCGATATGGGCAGGGCCGACCTCGCAGCAACCGCCGACGATTTCTGCGCCGGCTTCGACCCAGCCGATGGCCTGATCGGCATAGGCCCGCGGATCGAGATCGTGGCGGGCATGCAGCACCTCGACCGTGCCGCCATGCTTGAGCGCCTCGACCGAGGTGAAGCCGTTGGCATAGGCGCCAACCGGCCCGCCGAGCGCGATCAGTTCCGGCAGTGCCGCGCTGACGGCTTCGGGCCGGCAGCAATTGACCAGCCGTGCGGCGATCGGCAGGTCGCCCAGCGCCGCGGACGCGGCGGCGAGGGCTTCGCCACTGCGCAGGCTTGGCGTGCCGTGGTCGGCGAGCGTCCAGGACACCCAGACGGGCTTGCCGCTTTCCGATGCCGCGGTGACGGCCGCGCGCGCTTCATCGGCCGACGCCATGGTTTCGCACAGGAAGAGATCGACGCCATCCGCCTGCTCGGCGACGATGCGGCGGTAGATGTCGAGCGTCTCCTGGTAGGAAATGGTCAGCGCCGGTGCGTAGCTGCCGAAAAGCGGCGACAGGCAGCCGGCGATCGCCGCGTCGCCGGCTTCGTCGCAAGCTTGCCTGGCCAGTTCGATGCCGCGCTTCTGCAGCGGCTTGAACAGCTCCTCGGCGCCCTCGCGCGCCAGGCGTTCGGGTGTCGCCGAATAGGTGTTGATGGTGATCACGCGGGCGCCGGCGCGGATGAATTCGGCGTGCAGGTCGCGCACCAGATCGGGTTCGTCGATCAGCACCCTGGCCGACCACAGCGGCGTCGGCTCGGATTTGCTGCGCCGGACCAGTTCCTGGCCCATGCCGCCGTCTGTGAGGATGACCGCCTTCATGCGCGCAGTCTTTCGTTCCTGGGATCCCAGAGCGGTTCATCCTTCTGCACGACCGCCTTGAAACGGTCGCCGAAGATTTCGACCTCGACCGATGTGCCGGGCTCGGTCAAATCCACGCGCAACATGCCGAGCGCGATGGACTTGTCGATGCGATGGCCCCAGCCGCCCGACGTGGTCTCGCCGACGATCTGTCCGCCGTGCCACAGCGTCGACATGTAGGGCGCGTCGCAATCGCCGGGGTTCTCGACGACCAGGGTGACGAAACGCTTCTTCACGCCTTGCTGCTTCTCGTTCTGCAGTGCGGCCTTGCCACGGAAGTCGGGCTTTTCCCATTTAACGAAGCGCTCGAGCCCACCTTGCAGGATGGAATAGTCGGTCGAGAGATCGCCCTTCCAGGTGCGGTAGCCCTTTTCCAGCCTGAGCGAATCCAGCGCATACATGCCGAACGGTCTCAGGCCATGCTGTTGTCCTGCCGCACAGACAGCGTCGAAGATTGCTGATGTGTCGTCGACCCTGGTGTGGATTTCCCAGCCGAGTTCTCCAGCGAAGGAGACGCGCACCAGCTTCGCCCAGCGGCCGGCGATCTTCGTTTCCTGATGCGTCAGCCACGGCAACGTAAGGTCGGCGTCGCAGACTTCGGCGAGGATTTTCCGCGAATTGGGGCCGGCCAGGATCTGAGTGGAGAATTCCTCGGTCCGGTCGATCAGCTTGAATGGCGCGTCCTTGGGCATGCGCGATTTCAGCCATTCGAAATCATGCCATTGCGCGACCGCGGCGGTGATCAGCGTCATCACATTCTCGTCGTGGCGCACGACGGACATTTCTGTGACGATGCGGCCCTTGTCGTCGGCGAAATAGACGAGGCCGATGCGGCCGGGTTTCGGCACCAGTCCGGTGACCTGCAAGTTCAGCCAGTCGGCGGCGCCGGGACCTTCGAGGTTGAAGCGCGAGAAGCCGGGCAGGTCGAGAATGCCGGCTGCGTCACGCACCGCCAGGCACTCTTCGCGAACGCGATGCTGCCAGGGCCCGTCGCGGCGGAAGGTCAGCGTGGCTTCCTCGGAAATGTCGTCGCCGTCTTTCGCATACCAGGTGGCGCGTTCCCAGCCATTATAGGCATCGAAGCGGCCGCCGAGCGCCTTGGTGCGGTCGTGGATCGGCGACAGTTTTCTGTCGCGCCCTTCAGGCCAGGCATGGCGCGGGAACTGGATGGCGTATTCATTGCCGTAGATTTCGAGGCCCTTGGCGACACAGTAGTCCGGCGCCGAGGCAAAGGACGTGAAGCGGCGTGGGTCGCAGGACCACATGTCCCATTCGGTCTGGCCTTGCGTGACCCATTCGGCCAGCACCTTGCCGGCGCCGCCGCCTTGCGCAATGCCGAAGGTGAAGACGCAGGCCTCGAAGGCGTTGGGCACGCCGGGCATCGGGCCGATCAGCGGGTTGCCGTCCGGCGCATAGGGGATCGGCCCGTTGATGACCTTGGACAGGCCGGCGGTGCCCAGGATCGGCACGCGGGCGACGGCGTCGGCCAGATAATGTTCCAGCCGGTCGAGATCGTCGGGGAAGAGCTGGAAGGAGAAATCGTCCGGCATCGGATCGTTGGGGGTGGCCCAATGCGCGCGGCAATTGCGCTCATAGGGGCCGAGATTCATGCCGGCCTTCTCCTGGCGCAGATAGTAGGACGTATCGACGTCGCGCAGCAGCGGCAGCTTCTTGCCCTGTTCCTTCGACCATGCCGCCAGTTCGGGGATTTCCTCGAAGAGGATATACTGATGGCTCATCACCATCATCGGCACCTCGCGGCCGAACATTTTGCCCACTTCGGCGGCGCGGTAGCCGGCGGCGTTGACGACGATCTCGCAGCGGATCTCGCCTTGCGGCGTCGCGACCACCCATTCGTCCTTCTCACGGCGCACGCCGGTGACCGGGCAGAAGCGGATGATTTTCGCACCCATGTCGCGCGCGCCCTTGGCCAACGCCTGGGTCAATTGCGCCGGGTCGATGTCGCCGTCGCTCGGGTCGTAGAGCGCGCCTTCCAGATCGTGCGTCTCGATGAAGGGGTAACGGCGCTTGATCTCGTCGACACCGACCACGTCGATGTCCATGCCCTGGTAGCGGCCCATGCCCTTGGCGCGCTGGAACTCCTGCATGCGCTCCTTGGAGTGGGCGAGGCGCAGGGAACCGGTGACGTGATAGTTCATGGGATAGTCGACAGTGTCGGCCAGGCCCCGGTAAAGCTCGGTCGAATAGCGCTGCATGTTCATCAGTGACCATGACGAGGAGAAGGTCGGTACGTTGCCGGCGGCATGCCAGGTCGAGCCTGATGTCAGCTCGTTCTTCTCCAGCAGCACGCAATCGGTCCAACCCGCTTTGGCGAGATGATAGAGCGAGGAGGTGCCGACAACGCCACCTCCGATGATCACCACGCGCGCCGTACTCGGCAAACCCGCCATGTTCTTCTCCCAAGCTGAAGCGCGTTGCGCTTCCATTTTTGTTGTGATGCATGTCGTTATCCCAAAACCGCGGCACACTTTTGGGCGACATGCATTCAATAGACGGGTGGCGAAACCACCCAGATGATCACCGCGGGCTCGGTGCCTGGATTGCGCCAGCGATAGGGCTTGCCTTCGAAGCGGAAGGAATCGCCTTCGCCGAGCCGGTGCCAGACGCCCGCGATCTCGATTTCGAAAATACCCGAGGCGATATAGCCGGCTTCCTCGGTCGGCCGCAGCTGCTCGGTCTTCATCTCCGCGCCTGCCGCGAAGATCGAGCGCACCATCTCGAAGCTGCCCCCGAGATCGGGCGACAGGAGTTCTTCAACCAGGCCGGTCTCGCTTGTGCCAAGCGTGCGGCGTCTGCCGGCGCGCACCACCACGCCGCGTTCACTCTCGACAGGCACGTCGTGGCTGAAGAACAGGCTGATCGGCACGCCGAACAGTTCAGCGAAGGCCCTGAGATCGCTCAGCGACGGCGTCGACAGGCCGCGCTCGACCTGGCTGACCCAGCCGACCGAGCGGCCAAGCTTCAGCGCGATTTCGGCGAGCGTCAGCCCGCGTGCGCGACGCAGCGCCCTGATGTCGCCGGCCAGAACGCGTTCGTCAGGTCCCTGCAATGTTCGTGCGGTAGTGGAGGACAAAACGCTCTCTTCGTGAAAATTTCATTCCTAATTTCATGAGAAATCAAGCTCATGAAAAAATCAAGTGGATTTTCACCAATGCTCAAGATTTGCTTGCAGGATTTTGGTGGTTCATGCAAAGGCTCCGCCGCGAGCGGCGAGTGGGGACGTCCGATCGAAAAAAAGGCTAAGGGACGGCCCATGCTGGAAAAGAAGGCTCGAGTCGCGGGTGATGCCGAGATCGTCGACGAGGCGATCATGTCGCGCCGTTCTGTGCGCGCATTCCTGCCCGACATGATCGACGACGACACCATCCGGGACATTCTGGCGGTTGCGGCGCGCGCGCCGTCCGGCACAAACATGCAGCCGTGGAAGGTCTACGTCACCAAGGGCGAGACCAAGCAACAGATATCGGATGCCATCCTGAATTCCGGTATCCGCGCCGAAAAGGCCGACTGGGACGAGTATCGCTACTATCCCACCCAGTTCTTCGAGCCGTATCTTACCCGCCGCCGCGCGAACGGTTTCGGCCTCTATGGCGCGCTTGGCATCGGTCGGCGCGAGGTCGACAAGATGCGCGCCCAGCATGACCGCAACTTCGTCTTCTTCGACGCGCCGGTCGGCATGATCTTCACCATCGATCGCCGGCTCAACCAGGGCTCGTGGATCGACTACGGCATGTTCCTGCAGAACATCATGGTCGCGGCGCGGGGCCGGGGCCTGCACACGTGCCCGCAAGCCGCATTCGCGCCCTATCACCGGCAGATCCGGCCGGTGCTTAACATTCCCGACGAGGAGATCGTCGTTTGCGGCATGGCGCTTGGTTACGAAGACACCTCCAAGCCGGAAAACGCCTTCCGTACCGACCGCGTGCCGCTGGAAGAGTGGGTGACGTTCAGCGAATAGAAATCGGTTGCGTTTGTTTTCTATACGCCCGGTAATTTCGCCGCTTGTTGCGATAGAGTAACTCCGTTGCTTTTCCCAAAGCATGGCGCAAAATTGTTGCTGCCAAACCGTTGCCATCTCGACTGATCAGCAAGGCGAATCATATGAGTAATGTCGAATTTCAGACATTGCCATTTGGGCACTCTACGCACATATCAAGGCGTCCAGGTGGGCAAGGGTTTTCTATTTCTCAAAGGCCTACGTGCTGCAGAAGAAAGAGGAATCGTAGTGGCATCCAAGTTTGTACTGCTCGAAAGCGAACTCGAAAAGCAGGCAGGGCTTGTCGCTGGACGCATGGCTGGTCGAACTGCAGACGGGGCAATGGATATTGGCGGCAATATCGTCGGTGGGCTAATCGGTGACCGAATTAGAGAATGGAGGACGCGAAACCTAGTTAGCTCTCTTTCGCGAACTGCCGATTTTCTCCGCGCAAAAGGCATCCCGCTCGATAAAACGAAGACACTTCCAATGGGGGAAGCTTATGCGATGTTTGAAGAGGCATCGAAGCAGGATGATCCAACAGTACAAGAAATGTGGTCGGCTTTATTGGCCAACGCGATGGACGCTAACAGCGGAGTGAGGATCGAGCCGGCGTTCGTTGCCACTCTTGGTGTTATTGGAGGTGCCGAGGCACGCTTGTTGAAATTTGTGCGGGACTTCCAGAGAAGCCGAATGCAGTCTTTCAAGACATTGCCGAAATCGTCATCAAAGGTATTCAATCTGAGTAAAGAAGAGGTCGATGAAGATGCCCGTGCTCAGAAACTTTGGCGCGCGAAACAGGATGATTTCAACCAATATGCCACTCAGTTGTTCGATGGCTTAGCAATGGCATTTCATGACGGGGAATTGCAATCATCTCTCTCACTTCTTGTGAAAGAACGTTGCCTTTGTATCCCAGCGCCCAACTTTTCGTCGATAAGACTCACCAGTCATTCAGAAATATTCGAATTTGGTCGAATGCAAGTTCTAGACGAGTCAAAAATGGAAGATGCTCTAAACGAAATATCTTCTGCAATCGACGAACATAGTGGCTATCCTGATGCATTACCACCTCTTCTTGAGAGGAATTTTTTACGGATCAAAGATAGCACTCATATGATACAGAGTAATTACGATTTGACATCCTATGGCGAACGTCTTCTCAATGCCTGTGAACCTACAGCTTAACGCTAGGATGCCAGCGCGGTTGGCTATTCCGTGTTCATCTGCATGCCGTGCCCACTGACATGGGCGCCGTCCTGCGGCGTCAGCTTGAGGTAGGCGAGCAGCGCGCAGAGCGTGATGACGCCTTCGATCGCGAACAGGATCCGGAAATCATTGGTCACGGCAGGGCCGCCGCCGGCCAGGAACGACAGCATCGCCGCCGCAAGGCCGACGCTGATGGCCACCGCCAGCTGCCAGAGGATGTAATAGAGGGCGCTGAAGCGGGCGAGCTGTTCGGGGGCGATGTCGGAATAGGCGAGGTTTCCGGTCGAGGCCCACTGGATGGAGCGGAAGACGCCGAAAACAAAGATGTAGCCAAGCACGATCCAGACCGGCGTCGTCGCCTGCATCAAGGCGAAGCCCGCGACCATCACTGCCACAACAGGTGTGTTGAAGACCAGTACGCGGCGAAACCCGAACCGGTTGAGAACGCGTGGCATGAAGAAACGCATGACCACCGAGCCGAGCGCGGCAACGAAGGTCAGCGATCCCGCCTGCACCGCGCTCATGCCGAAGCCGAGCTGGAACATCAGCGGCAGCAGGAAGGCGACCGAACTGAGCCCGATCGTGTCAAGGCCGCCGCCGGTGAGGAACGAGATGCGGAAGGTGCGGATGCGCAGCAGCTTGAGGTCGAGCAGGGGATTGGCCACGCGCAGGCAGTAGAGCGAGGCAATCGACAGGATGACGATCGCCAGCGCCAGTTCACCGGCAATCATGCCGCCGGCGGCATCCTTGGCGGCAAGGGAGTCCATGCCGAAGACAAGCAGGATCATGCCGCTGCCGACCAGCAGGAAGCCTGGAAAATCGAAGCGCGTGCGCACCGGCTTGGTCACTGTCGGGAACAGTGAGGCGGCAAGGATTGCCGCCGCCAGCGCGAACGGCACATTGATGAAGAAGATCCAGCGCCAGGAAATGTAGGTGGTCAGCGCGCCGCCGACGAGCGGCCCGACCAGCGGACCGGTCTGGCTGGCCACCGAGATGTACATGTTGATCTTCAGCGTCCGGTTGCGCGGAAAGCTCGACAGGATGACGACCTGGCCGAGCGTGCCCATCAGCGCGCCGCCAAATCCCTGCAGCGCGCGGGCACCGACCAGTGTCCAGATGTCGTTCGACAGGCCGCAGAGTGCCGACGAGGTGGCGAACACCAGCAAGGCAAAGCAATAGACGTTGCGCAGGCCGAAGCGGTCGGCCGCCCAGCCGCCGAGCGGCATCGAGATGATCAGGCTGGCGACATAGACGGTGATCAAGAGGCCAAGCTGGCTGGGCGGGCGGGCGAGGCTTTCACCGATGCCGGGCAGCGCCGTCACCACGACATTCTGGTCGAGGCTGGTCATGAACACGCCGCAAGCGACCGTCAGCGGCAGCAGAAGCAAGGCTCTGGCCGACACCTCGGCGCGATCCGTGGCGCCGGCGGATATTTCTGCGGTCATGGGGATGTTCGAACCAAACGAATGCGCCGACTCTCAAGACGGGATTTTGTATCCCTTGGACCGTTTGGGCGGCCACGTGATTCCATCATGGGCGCCCGCGGCAGGATTCTCTAGCGGCAGAACCGGCCGGCATTGAGGCCAGAAGCAACGGGGAGGCCAGAAGCAACGGAGGCCAGAAGCAACGGGGGCCAGGAGCAACGGGCGAGCGGCCATACGTCGCCGCCACCTATTGTACTTCGTAGCCGACTTCCTCGCTGGCATGGCAAAGCGCCTTCCAGAACGAACGCGCGAAGGAGCGGAAGACATAGATGTCGAACTGGTCGGCGCCGGTGCGCTGGATCTGGGCGAAGACGTCGTGATGGGTGGTCGAGCGGCCCGTGCCGATGGGGAAGGCCGGCAGCGCGAAGTCGATGGCGAAGAATTTCGCCAGAACCCACTCTGCTTTCGGTCCGGCGATGCGGATGGCGGTGCGGCCATGCGACAGGTCCGTCACCGTGCCGATGGCCGGCGTCACCGCCTTGGCAAAGGAAGCGGCCAACCCTTCGGCTTCGTCGGCCACGGTGAATTTTCCCGGTGCGAAGCCGAACACCGATTTCGCGCCCTCGCTCAGGCCACCGCCGGCGCCGTCGGGCAACGCCAGCCCGGTGACGGTGCGGATGGCCGCGATCAACTTCTTCTCCTCTCCCGGCCAGGCGGCGAGCTGCACGATCGAGCCCGGCCGCGTTTCGGTCAGGAGGATCTCGACGCCATGTTCGAAATTACCGTGCGAGCCGACATGAAACTCCGGCTCGAGGGGGGATTGACGCTCAACCATGCATGCGGGTCCCTTCCGGATCGTAGAAATGGTTGGAGACGATCTCGACCGGCCCGAAGCGGTTGCGCAAGGGATCGGAGACGTGGGCACGCGTGCCGTGCCGCGCCTTGCCGCCCTCGACCAGCGCCAGCGCGATGTGCTTGCCGAGCGCAGGCGAATAGCAGCAGGCGGTGATGTGGCCGATCGAGCCGTGTGGATTGGCCTCGTCCAACGCCTCGACAATGTGCGCGCCGCCATTGAGCGGCCGGTTGTCCAGTGCGATCAGGCCGACCAGCTCCAGGCGATCGGACGCGATTAAGCCTTCGCGGTCCATCATGGCCGAGCCGATGAACGGCTTCTTCTTCGACAGCATCCAGTCGAGATGCAGGTCGCGCGCCGTGGTGCGGCCGTCGATCTCGGCGCCGGTGACATGGCCTTTCTCGATGCGCATCGTGCCCAGCGCCTCGAGCCCGTAGGTGACCAGCCCGAACGGCTTGCCGGCTTCGATCAGCGCTTCCCAGACATGCGTGCCATGGCCGGCACCACAATAGACCTCGAAGGCCATCTCACCGGAGAAGGAAAGTCGGCAAATCATCACCGGAACGCCTGCTATTTCGCCGCGCACGATGCCCATGAAGGGCAGGGTCGCATTGTCGACGGCGGTGCCGGTGACGCAAGCTGCCAGGATCTGCCTGGCCTTCGGTCCGCCGATCGCGGCACCCGCCCATTCGTCGGTCACCGAGGTGACATGGACTTTCAGCTCCGGCCAGATCACGTCGAGGAAATATTCCAGATGCTGCATCACCTTGCCGGCATTGGCCGTCGTGGTGGTCATCAGGAAATCCTGTTCGCCGAGCCGCCAGGTGGTGCCGTCGTCGAAGGCAAAGCCGTCCTCGCGCAGCATCAGCCCGTAGCGCGCCTTGCCGACGGCGAGCGTCGAAAACATGTTGGTGTAGACGCGGTCGAGGAAGGCGGCGGCGTCGGGGCCCTGCACGGCGATCTTGCCCAGCGTCGAGACATCGACGATGCCGGCGCTTTCGCGCGTCGCCCTGGCCTCGCGCACATAGGCCTGCTCGACCGTTTCGCCTGAAAGCCCGTAGATCATCGGCCGGTACCAGAGGCCGGCGGAGTACATGGTCGCGCCGTTGTCGAGGTGCCAGTCATGCATCGGCGTCAGCCGCTCAGGCTTCAGGTCGCCGAATCGCTCGGCCGCAAGCGAGCCGATCGAAACCGGCGCGAAGGGCGGCCGGAAACGTGTCGTGCCGACTTCCGGGATCGGCTTGCCCAGCGCCTCGGCCATGATGGCAAGGCCGGGAATGTTGGAGCTCTTGCCCTGGTCGGTCGCCATGCCAAGCGTGGTGTAGCGCTTCAGGTGCTCGACCGAGACGAAGCCTTCGCGGTGAGCCAGCCTTACATCCTCAGCCGTCACGTCATGCTGGAAGTCGACGAAGCTCTTGCCCTTGGCCCTGATCTCGAAGACGGGCGCCGGATCGGGGTCGCCGGCCACGGCTTCCACAGTGGGCAATGCCGCGGGCGTGCCTGTTCCACCCGCGGCGGCAAGACCGGCGGCGCGGCCTTCGGCGATCGCCTCGACCGTCGAAAAACTGCCGGTGAAGGCGCCGGCCCCGACCCATTTCTGTGTCGGCTTTGGCGGCAGGAAGGCTTGCCGCGCGGCATTCCATTCCGCTTTGGCGCCGGCCTGGCTGGCCAGATGGATGGTCGGCGACCAGCCCCCCGACATCAGCAGGCAGTCGGCATGGATGCTTCGCTCATCACCGGTGAGCGCCCCGGTGACCATGTCGAAACGCTGAACCTTGAAGCCGGAAAGCGCCTTGCCGCCCTCGGTGGCGACGACGGCGTGACCGGCAAAGATCTCGGCTTCGGCTTCGGTGGCCAGCTTGCGCATCTCGGGCGAAAGCTCGGACCGGACGTCGACGATGGCGACGATTGCCGCCCCCGCCTTCTTCAGGGAGATGGCCGCGCGATAGGCGCTGTCATTGTTGGTGAACAGCGCGATTCGCTCGCCCGGCAGCACGCCAAACTCGTTCGCGTAGCGCTCGGCGGCATGGGCCAGCATCACGCCCGGCCTGTCATTGCCCGGGAAGACCAGCGGCCTTTCGAAGGCGCCGGTTGCCAGCACCACGGATTTGGCACGGATTGCCCAATAACGATGGCGCGGCTCGCCCTTGGCGGGCTGTTCCTTGTGGTCGCTGACCCGCTCGAGCGCGGCAAGCGTGTTGCTGTCGTAGTAGCCCCAGACCGTGGTACGCGGCAAAAGGCGGACATTGTCGCGGCCTTCGAGCTGAGTGACGGTGCGGCGGGCCCAATCGGCGGCCGGCGCGCCATCGATGGTTTCCTCGGACCAGTTGGTCGAGCCGCCGAAACGCGGCTCGAGATCGGCCAGCATGACGCGTGCCCCCTGATCGGCGGCGGCCTTGGCGGCCATCAGGCCGGCGGGACCGGAGCCGACCACCAGCACGTCGCAAAAGGCGTTCATGCGCTCATAGCGGGCTGGATCCTTCGCCGAACCGGCGCTGCCGAGACCGGCGGCACGGCGGATGAAATGCTCGCAGAACATCCAGAAACGCGTGCCCTTGAGCGGACCAATCACCGGCCCCATGAAGGTCTTGTAGTAGAAGCCGGCGGACAGGATCTTGCCGCCGAGCTGGTTGACGGCATTGACGTCCCAGGCCAGCGACGGGAAGCGGTTCTGGCTGATCGCCACAAGCCCGTCGTGGATCTCGACCATGGTCGCCGGGATGTTGGGTTCGCGCACCTCGCCCTTCAGCACCGTCACCAGCGCGTTGGGTTCCTCCACACCAGCAGTCAGCAGGCCGCGCGGACGGTGGTACTTGAACGAGCGTCCGAAAAGCGTGACGCCCTTGGCCAGCAGCGCGGACGCCAGCGTGTCGCCGGCATGGCCGGTGTAGGCGACGCCGTCGAAGGTGAAACGGATCGTCTTCAGCCGGTCGACGCGGCCGCCAGTGTCGGTGCGGCGCGGGCTCATGCCTTGTCCTCCGCCTTGCGGCGCGCGGTCGAGACATGGTCGCCGCGCACGAAGGCGACGCTCGAAATCTCATGCGTCAGTGTGTTGCGCACGACCCGCAGATGCGCGCGGCAGCCTCCGGAATGCTGCCAGATCTCATTGTGGTCGCCGGCCGGGTTCAGCCGGTCGTAGACATAGGCATTCCATGCCTCGAAATTCTGCGAGGCTGGGTCGGGACGCTCACGGTTGCCGTCACCCTGATAGGTGAACTCGATGACGTCGCGCGGGCCGCAATAGGGGCAGGTGATGAGCACAGGATGTTTCCTAATGGAGCCGCGGGTTCGCACCCTGGCCCTTGTCGTCGATGACGAGGCCGCGGTGGAAGCGGTCGAGGGTGAACGGCGCGTTGAAATCGTGCGGCTCATCCTTGGCGATGGTCCAGGCGAAGGTCCAGCCGGAAGCCGGCGTCGCCTTGAAGCCGCCATAGCACCAGCCGCAGTTGAGATACATGCCGGGCAGGGGGCCGGTGGTGATGATCGGCGAGCCATCCATCGACATGTCGCATACGCCGCCCCAGGAGCGCAGCATGCGTACACGCGCAAGGCCCGGGAACAGCGCCAGCATCTCGCTCATCACCTCGTCGACGATGGGCAGGTTGCCGCGCTGGGCGTAGCTGTTGTAGCCGTCGATGTCGCCGCCATAAACAAGGCCGCCCTTGTCGGACTGCGACATGTAGAAATGGCCCATGCCGAAGGTCACCACGGTGTCGATGAAGGGTTTCAGCGATTCGGTCACGAAGGCCTGCAGCACATGGCTTTCGATCGGCATCGTCTCGATGCCGGCCAACTGCATGACGCGTCCGGTGCTGCCGGCCACCGCGACCGCCACTTTCCTGGCGCGGATATCGCCGCGTGACGTGGTGACGCCGGTGACGCGGTCGCCATCGCGCAGGAAGCCGGTGACTTCGCAATTCTCGATGATGTCGACGCCGCGCCGGTCGGCGCCGCGGGCATAGCCCCAGGCCACCGCGTCGTGGCGGGCGGTGCCGGCGCGCCGCTGCATCAGGCCGCCGACCACTGGAAATCGTGCATCGCTGGAAATGTCGAGCGCCGGGATCAGGCGCTTGATTTCGGCAGGCGTCATCAGTTCGGCGTCGACGCCGAGATGGCGCATGGCGTTGCCGCGCCTTGCATAGTCGTCGAACTGGCCAGGCGTGTGCGCCAGGTTCAGGCAGCCGCGCTGCGAGAACATGACGTTGTAGTTGAGCTCGTGCGACAGGCCCTCCCACAGCTTCATCGAATGTTCGTAGAAGCGGGTGTTGGCGGGCAGCAGGTAGTTCGAGCGCACGGCCGTGGTGTTGCGGCCGACATTGCCGGAGCCGAGCCAGCCCTTTTCGAGCACGGCGACATTGGTGATGCCATGTTCCTTGGCCAGATAGTAGGCGGTCGCGAGCCCGTGGCCGCCGCCACCGATGATGATGACATCATAGGAAGCCTTCGGGTCGGGCTTGCGCCAGGCCGGCTTCCAGTCCTTGTTTCCCTTGAGCGCGTTCGCGAGCAGCGAAAAGGCCGAGTACTCTGCCATCATTGTCATCCGGTTCGGGCGATGCGGCAGACTATAGAGCAGGCTGTATCCGCAAAGCCAATATTGCGCCATTGCCTTTCGACTGACCGACGCTCGGATCGCGATCCGAACGCGATCGGATGCGACGGCTTGCCCCAAGATATGGCCGTCTTTATCAAGGACAGGCTTTTGAATGCCTTTGCCGCCCGTGAGTCGCCAATACATCATGCTTTTGAGATTGCTCCGCCTCATTCTGATCCTCGCGCTGGTTATTTCGGCGCCGCCTTCGTTCGAGGCGATGGCGCAGGCGCTTGGTCAGGGCTCCGCCGGATTGATCACCGATCAACAGAAGGTCATCCAGGGCCTGACGGCCAAGACCGACGATCTCGAGAAGAAAATACAGCAGGACAGTGACGACGATTCCTCGCTCGTGGACATACGCCTGCAACTGGAGGATTTGTCGCGGGCGGCATTGACCAGTGCGCTGGCGTTCCGTCCGCGGCTGACCGATATCAACAATCGCATCGACGTGCTGGGCCCGCCGCCGGCCGCGGGCCAGCCGCAGGAGCCCGACATCGTGACCGGCGAGCGCCAGGCACTGGCGTCGGAAAAGGCCGAGATCAACGCGGTCGTCGCCAGCGCGCAGAACCTGTCGATCCGTATCAGCGGGCTGATCGACAAGATCGGCAATATGCGCAGCGAGCTGTTCCGCAACCTTTTGACCAAGCGCTACGTCCTGTCGGACGCACTGAGCCCGCAGGTGTTTTCCGACGCCCAGGACGAATACGCCAATTTCTACAAGGCGGTATCGTCCTGGCTGAGCTTCGCTTTCAAGTTCAAGTTCCAGGCCATTCTGGCGGCAACCTTCGTGGCGCTCGGGCTGGCGCTGGTGCTGCTGGTCGGCGGCAGGCGCCTGTTCGGGCGCGTGTTCGAGGCAGATCCTTCCAACGAAGACCCGTCCTATCTCAGCCGCTTGTCGGTGGCCTTCTGGTCTACCTTGCTGCCGACGCTGGCGGTCGGCGCGTTTCTCGGCTCGACCATCTTCTTTTTCAACTATTACAATGTGTTGCGTGGCGACATTGGTCTGTTCCTCAATGCACTGGCGACCGCCATCGGGGTGGTGTTCTGCGTCAACCGGCTGACCAATGCGGCACTGTCTCCGCGACTGCCGAACTGGCGTCTCATCCCTGTCGAAACCGGGCCGGCGCGCTGGCTGGTGCGCCTGGCGACGGCCATGGCCGTGGTCATCAGCGCCAACACGTTCCTGTCCATTATCAACGACAAGATGGGATCGCCGCTGTCGCTAACCATCGCGCGCAGTTTCGTCGCCACCATTGTCGTCGGCATCATCCTGATCCTCATGGCGATGCTGCGGCCGTTCAAGGCACGTGACGGAAGCTGGCGACCGTGGCCGGCATGGCTGCGTTACCTGGCACTGGCGCTCGGCCTGTTCACCATCACCGCCGCCTTGCTCGGCTTCATCGGCCTTGCGCTGTTCGTCTCGCTGCAGGTCGTGGTCACCGGCACGGCGCTGATCACCGCCTATATCGGCTTCCTCTCGGCGCAGGCGATCGGCGAGGAGGGGGCGTTCGCCAACACCACTGTCGGGCGCTGGCTGTCGACCAATTCCAGCTACGAAGACACGGCACTCGACCAGCTCGGCCTTGTCGTCAGTGTAGCCATCAATCTGTTGATCGTGCTGGTTTTCCTGCCGCTGATCCTGCTGATGTGGGGCTTCCAGCCCGGCGATATCCAGGCCTGGGCCTACAAGCTGGCAACCGGGATCAATATCGGGTCGGTGACGATTTCGGTCACCGGCATCCTTTCGGGCATCGTCGTCTTCGTCATCGGCTATTTCCTGACGCGCTGGTTCCAGGGCTGGCTCGACGGTTCCGTCATGGCGCGCGGCAAGGTCGATACCGGGGTGCGAAACTCGATCCGGCTGGCGGTCGGCTATGCCGGTGTCGCGCTGGCGGCGCTCGTTGGCATCTCGGCCGCCGGCATTGACCTCTCCAGCCTGGCACTGGTCGCCGGCGCGCTTTCCCTGGGTATCGGTTTTGGCTTGCAGAATGTGGTGTCGAATTTCGTCTCCGGCCTTATCCTTCTGGCCGAGCGGCCGTTCAAGGTCGGCGACTGGATCGTCGCCGGCGACGTCAGCGGCACGGTCAGGAAGATCAGCGTGCGCGCCACCGAGATCGAGACTTTCCAGCGGCAGTCGGTGATCCTGCCCAATTCGAACCTGATCAACAACGCTGTCGGCAACTGGACGCACCGCAACAAGCTCGGCCGTGTCGAGATCAAGGTCGGCGTCGCCTATGGCAGCGACGTCAAGCAGGTGCATGCCATCCTGCTGGAAATCGCGCGCAGCCATCCGCTGGTGCTGAAGAACCCCGAGCCCTTCGTGCTGTTTTCCAATTTCGGCGCCGCCGCGCTGGAATTCGAGATCCGCGTGTTCCTGGCCGATATTATGAACGGCAGCGCCGTGCAAAACGATATCCGCTTCACCGTTCTCGAAAAATTCGACGACCAGCATATCGAGATACCGTCGACGCCCCGCGCTGTCGTCGAGACCAAGCATGCCAAGGCCTGGCCTACCGACGACGACAAGATCGAGGCCGACTTTGCCGAACAGGAGCTGGCCAAGGCAGAAGCCGCGGCTGAAGCGAAAAAGCTGGCCAAATCAGGACGCAAGCCGCGCAAGCCCGATCCCGACTAGCGCATTTCACCGTTTCCGGAACGGCGAACCGCTCTAACTCTTTGTTTTAACGCAATTCCGGACGAAGAACCGTTCACACTCTTCCTGGAATTGCTTCAAGCTTGCTCACGGTTCGCGACCAGCGCCGACAGTGCCGTGCGCAAATCGGTCTTGCCGCGCCTGATCTCGCCAACGCCGTGTTCCACATCGATGCGGCCGGCATTGTGGGCGTCGAACATCGCGGCGACCAGTTCGGCGTAGCTCGTGCCGATGCCGCCGCCGACGAGGGCGGGAATCCAGTCCTGTCTCGGCAATTCGCGAGCGACGATCTCGCCGCCGGCAATCTCGCTAAGCGTCCGCGCCACATCGGTTGCGCTGTAGCGATCAGGCCCCTCGGCATGAACCACGCGCAACGCTTCTCCGCCGGGCGAAAGAAGCAGATCGGCCGCCATCAGGCCGACATCGCCGGCTGAGACGGTCGGGAAGGATTTGGACACGGGATGATGCAGGCTCGGCAGCACGCCGGTCTTGATGGCCCTGCCAACCAGGCGGCTCCAGTTCTGCATGTGCTCGGCCGAGCGCAGCACCGTCAGCGCCGCCGGGATGTTCTTCAACTGCGATTCCAGATGATGGAAGGTCAGCGTGATGCCGGTGCCGGCGGCAAGCTGGGCGCCATAATCCGAGATCGCCAGGATGCTTTCCGGCCTGGTCTGATCGAGTGCGCCCATGATGGATCGTATGGTGGATTCCATCTCGGCTGCCGCATTGTCGGCGCGGACGCCGGTTGGGCAGATCACTTGCACCGCTGTCGCGCCCCTTGTTGCCCGCGCCAAAGCCGGCGCATCGCGCAGATCGGCAATTTCCGCGTCGCAACCGAGCCCGCGGAATTCGTCGGCGTGCGACGGGTTTCGCACCACGGTCCTGACCGGAACGCCATGTCGACGGAGCGCACCAACCGTCGCCCGTCCGATCTTTCCGGCAGCACCCAAAACGACAAACATGCCCATATCCTTCGATCTGACCAATGGGATGCCCAGGAATGCCGGATTGGTGGGCTGGGGTCGCCCAGATATGGACGGCGGAAGACAAAAACGGATGATTGGATTCGAAGCCGAAGACGGCGAAAATGCCGGATCGCCTGCTATCGCCGCATGCGGATCAGTGCGCCAGGCGTGACGCCGAGGATGCGCTTCATGCTTTGAGCCATGTGGCTCTGATGCGCGAACCCTGCTTCCAGCGCGATCTGGCTGAGCGGCACTTTTCCCTGGTGCAGCAGGGCCTTGGCCCGCTCTACCCGTCGATGGATAACATATTGATGGGGCGGCATGCCGAATGTGCGGCGAAACAGCACTTTCAGATGCGAGACGCTGATGGCAGCCACCTGCGCCAGCTCGTCCAGTGAAAGGTCCTGAGCGAGATTGGCTTCGATGAAATCGGCCAGCCTGCGCTTCTGGCGGAAGGAAAGCGTTTGCCTTGCCGGAACGTCCGACTTTGACGAAGCACCCTGGATGATCTGTATCGCCAATGCCCTGGCCAGGCTTTCGAAATACAGCCGGTCGGATGGCACGTCCGGGCTGAGACCGGTCGCCAGCGCATGGGCGATATGTTCGATCCTCGGATCGCGACGTTGGAACTGGGGATGGACGACGACCCGGTCCGGATCGATCTCGAGATCCCCGGCCGCGCGCCGCACCAGCGTCGGGCTGACCCACAGCCGCAGGATGGTGCAATCCGCGTCGTCTTGCCAGTCGCCGTCGAGCCCGGCGGGGATGATATCGATGTCGCCGTCCGACTGGACCCGCCGGTGATGTTTTCCATCGCAGTGGCACGACGCGTTGACCGGCGCCCCGACGTGGATTCCAAGCCGGTGGTTGATGGATGCGGGCACATAATGGGTCAGTCCAGCGGCAATCCTCCGCGTCTCAACTCCAACGCCGATCGTTTCCAGCCAATTGCCGTGCGTTGTCTCGGTGCCGTGCATTGTCTTTCTTCGCGTTTGCCGCCTTCGGCATCATATTGTGCCGGTCGGTTAAATTAACAGGGCCGGGCGTGTGCCGGTAACCGGCATTGGAGAATGCCAAAACCAATTGCGGCATGAATACGGCATTCAGTTGCGGTTCAGCTTCCATCTCATATAAGCTCTCAAGCAAAGGGCGAAAATGCCTTGCGAAATGCAACAGAGGCGGTGGGAACACCGATATTGCACCATGTGGAAGTCTCTCGTCGCTGCCGTCGCCTTGCTCGCCGTGAGCGGCTCGGCTCATGCCGCCAGCGCGGTCAACAAGGACGCCGAGACCCGTACGCTGGTCGTGACGGAGGGCGGCAGCAAGACCGACCTTGCTCTGGCCGGCGGTGAAACCGTTGAATTCTGCCAGAACGGCTGTTTCGTCACCTTGCCGAACGGTGACCTCGAAGCCCTGACCGGTTCGGAAACCGTCGAAATCTCCGGCGGCGTCGCCCGCATCAAGTAATTCTGGCGGTATCATTGGAAAGGCCGGGTATTTGCCCGGCCTTTTATCGTTTCCAGTAGCCGTTGTTTAACAATGACGCCGGAAATACCGGTGCGGCAGCCGCCTGCAACCAGGCGTTTTAACGTTCGCTACGTCATCCCCCGCTATACCAGCATCAAGACGCCGAAACGCGGCGCGCAACGGGATTCCGGTTTTCCGGATCATACGCTGGCAGGGCAGGACGGGCATGGATGCGCGGTCGGACAGGAACGCAATACCGCTTGCGGTCGATCTCGACGGCACGCTGATCGCGACCGACCTGTTGTGGGAAGGCTTGTTCCTCCTCCTCAAGAAGAACCCGCTCTATATTTTCCTGGTGCCTTTCTGGGCGGCCGGCGGGCCGGCGCGGCTGAAGCAGTCGATCGCGCAGCGCATCGACATCGACCCCGCGTCGCTGCCCTATCGCGCGCCGCTGCTCGACCGGCTCCGGACCGAACATGCCGAAGGCCGCAAGATCGTGCTGGCGACCGGCACGCCGCGCAAATTCGCCGACGCCATTGCCTGCCATCTCGGCATTTTCGACCGGGTGCTGGCGACCGATGGTCTCGACAATCTCACCTCGGGCAAGAAGCGCGCCTCGCTGGTCGCGGCCTACGGCGATGGCGGCTTCGACTATGCCGGCAACAGCCGCCACGATCTCCAGGTCTTCGATGCCGCGCGCAATGCAATCGTCGTCGCGCCCGACCGCCACGCCGCACGCTGGCAGGCGGCGAACGGCGCCGAAACCATGCCGGCGCCCAAGCCGACCTTGCGGACCATCATCAAGATGCTGCGCGTGCATCAATGGCTGAAGAACTCGCTGATCGCCGTACCGATGGTGCTGTCGCACGAGTACTTCAACACCAACATGATCTGGCAATGCGTACTGGCGTTCATCTCGTTCAGCGCGGTGGCCTCGGCGATCTATATCCTCAACGATTTCTTCGACCTCGCGCTCGACCGCAAACACGCCACCAAGCGCAACAGGCCGTTCGCCAGCGGCGCGCTGTCGATCCCGTTCGGCCTTGGCGCGATCGCGGTGCTGCTGGCGATCGGCGTCGGCACGGGGCTGTTCCTGGCACCTGAATTCCTGGCCGTGCTTGGCGGCTACATGGCCGTCACCACGGCTTATTCGCTGTCGTTCAAGCGCATGCTGCTGGTCGATGTGCTGACGCTTGCCGGCCTCTACACGATCCGCGTGCTCGCCGGTGCTGCCGCGACCGGCGTCGATGTCTCGTTCTGGCTGCTCGCCTTCTCGATCTTCTTCTTCCTGTCGCTGGCGCTGGTGAAGCGCTTTGTCGAACTGCGCACCACCGCCATTCCGCCTGGTGAGCGCATCGCCGGCCGTGGCTATCGCACCGAAGACCAGGAGATCGTCGCCCAGGCCGGCATGGCGTCGGCCTTTTCCTCGGCGCTGGTGCTGGCGCTCTACATGGACAGTGTCGCGGTGCGTGAACTCTATCCGCATCCATGGCTGATCTGGCCGCTGCCGCCGATCGTGCTTTATCTCACCATGCGCGTCTGGATCCTGGCGCGCCGCGACGAGATGCATGACGACCCGGTCGTCTTCATCATCCGTGACTGGCGCAGCCAGATCGTGGTGCTGATCGGCGCGGTGCTGCTGGTCATCGGGGGCTGGTAGGCATGGTCGAACGCTTCCGGAGCTTTGGCCTTGCCACGCCGCCCGCGGCACTCGCGATCAACGCCGATGACGCCATCGCGCTGCTGAAAGGCGGCCAAGCGAAGGAAGCATCGCTGCTGGCCTATGGCAACGGGCGTTCCTACGGCGATTCCTGCCAGAACCACGCCGGCGCGGTCGTCGACATGCGGACGCTGAACCGCATCCGCGCCTTCAATGCCGAGACCGGTGTGCTCGAAGCGGATGCCGGCGTGCTGCTGGCGGATATCATCGCGCACGCAGCACCCTACGGCTTCTTTCCGGCTGTCGTTCCGGGTACGCAATTCGTGACGCTCGGCGGCGCCATCGCCAATGATGTGCACGGCAAGAACCATCATCGGCGCGGCACCTTCGGCTGCCATGTCGAAAGCTTCACGCTGCTGCGGTCCGATGGAAGGACCCATCGCTGCTCGGCATCAGACAATCCGCGCCTGTTCCGGGCGACAATCGGCGGCATGGGGTTGACCGGCCTCATCCTGTCGGCCTCGATCCGGCTGATGCGGGTGCCTTCGCTCGATATCGTCGAAAAGACGACACCGTTTCGCGACCTCGCCGAGTTCTTTGACCTCGCTGAAGCGGCGGACCAGGCCAATGAATATGCCGTCGCCTGGATCGATCAACTCGCCGGTGGCCGCAACAGCGGGCGTGGCCTGCTGTTTACCGGCAACCACGCCGAACACGGTTCGCATGCGGCCTCGCGCGCCGGCGGCAAGCTGGCGATACCGTTCCAGCCGCCCTTCAATGTGCTCAGCCGGCCGTTCCTGACCACTTTCAACGCTGCCTACCGATGGAAGAAGGGCCGGGCGACCGTGCCGCGCCAGACCGGCTACCACGGCTTTTTCTTCCCACTCGACGGTGTGCGTGACTGGAACCGGCTTTATGGCCCCAGAGGGTTGTTCCAGCACCAGGGCGTGGTGCCGGAAGAGGCTGCGCGCATCGTTGTGCCAGAGCTGCTGACGGCGGCCCGACGGGCCGGGCAGGGCTCCTTCCTCACCGTGCTGAAGCGTTTCGGCGGGGTCCGCTCGCCCGCTCTGCTGTCGTTCCCGCGACCGGGTTACACGCTGACGCTGGATTTCCCCAACAAGGGCGCGGCGACGCTTGCCCTGCTTGGCGAGCTCGACCGCATCACGATCGCGGCCGGCGGGGCGGTCAACCCTTACAAGGACGCGCGCATGAGTGCCGCGACCTTCGCTGCCTCCTTCGCCGACTGGCCGAGGCTGGAAGCGTTGCGAGACCCTGCCTTCATGTCCGATTTCTGGGCGCGCACCGCCGGCTGCATCGATCTGCGGCGGCGTGGAGTCGAGGCAGCCGAATAGATAAAATTGGAATGAATCGTGGTTAGTGAGCGATTAATTTCACGGTTTACTCAAAACATTCTTGTGAGTTCACGATATCTTTTCAGATTTGTATTAGTCGATGACACGGGTGGGTGAGCTGGCATGAAATATATCGTCTTCATTCTCTTTACGGTCATGACCAATGCCGCCGCGCAGCTCATGCTGAAGCAAGGCATGATGTCGCTTGGACCGATCTCGTTCGAAGGCGTCAATCCGCTCCTCAAATTGCTGCAGATCGTGTTCAGCCCCTGGGTGTTCCTGGGCCTTTGCACCTTCGTGATTTCCATGGCTTCGCATCTTTACGTGCTGTCCAAGGTCGAGCTTTCCTTTGCCTATCCGTTCCTCAGCCTCGCCTATGTCGCTGTCGCCATCTTCGCCTATTTCGTCTTTCGCGAAGACCTCAATGGCTGGCGTATAGCGGGCATCGCCTTCATCTGCGTCGGCACCGTGCTGATCGCGCAGAGTGGTCGAGACTTGGGTGGGCGAGGGCATGAAGACCAGACCGCTTCCATCGCGCCCGACAAGATTCCTGCAAACGAGACCGTTCGATGAGACATGTGATTTTCGGTGGTGACGGCTTCGTCGGCCGTCACCTTGCCCCGAAGCTTGTGGCCGATGGCGAAGAGGTTGTCGTCGCCGACATCGTCAAAAGCGATCTGGCGCACTACCGCAATGTCCGCTTTATCAAGTGCGACGTGACCGATCCGGCGTCGGTCGCCGCTGTCGGGCTCAAGGCCGACGACATGGTCTACAATCTGTCGGCCAAGATGCTGTCGCCGATCCAGGTGCGGGCCAAGCGGCACGACTTCTTCTTCCCGGTCAATTTCCACGGCACCGAGCACATCATGCAGGCCATGGACAAGGCTGGTACGCCAAAACTCGTCCACTACACGACCGACATGATCTACGGCCACACGGTCACACAGCCCATGACCGAGGAGCACCCCGTCGCGCCGCTCGGCGAATATGGCTGGTCGAAGCAGAAGACCGAGGAACTCGCCGCGCAATGGCGCAAGCGCGGCATGTCGATCTCATTGTTTCGCCCGCGCCTGATCATCGGCCCAGGCCGGCTCGGCATATTGGAGAAACTGTTCAAGCTGATCGACTGGAACCTTCCGGTGCCGATGATCGGCTCGGGCAAAAACCCTTATCAGTTCATCTCTGTGTTCGATTGCGCGGAAGCTGCGCGCGCCGCCTGGAAGGCCGGCGTGCCCAACGAGGCCTATAATCTCGGCTCGCTCAATCCGCCACCGGTGAAGAAACTGCTCGGCGACCTGATCCGGCATGCCGGTTCGAAATCGATCCTGATCCCGACACCGGGCTGGGCGGTCAAGCGCACGCTCGACCTGCTCGACCTCATGAACATGCCGATCATGGACCCGGAGCAATATCTGATCGCCGACGAGGAATGCGTGCTCGACGTGTCCAAGGCCGAGCGCCAGCTTGGCTGGGTGCCGCAATATCGCGACGAGGACATGCTGATCGCCGCTTACAGCGAATACCGCGCCAAGAAGGCCGGGCACGCCGTCGCCACCAAACATGTGCCCGCCGAATAGCGGGCTCGCCAAACAGTTTTATGGCGCACGACGCTGGTCGTAGCGCGGACAGGAGATTGAAATGACCGTCATGGCCAAGCCCGAACAGACCAATGCGCGCACCATGGTCAACGCGCCGGCGCTGTCGCCCGCCACCATCGCCAAGCCCGATCTGATCAGCGTCGAGCAGGCCAAGGCGATGGATGTCGCCCGCATGACCGACCTGTTCAAGGCGCATCTCAATCCCGGCCAGTTGCATTTCATGAAGCTGCTCGGCTTCCACAAGATCAAGATCGAGCGTGCCGAAGGCATGTTCTACATCGATCAGAACGGCCGCAAGATCCTCGATTTCTTTGGCGGCTTCGGCTCGCTGGCCTTCGGCCACAACCATCCGCGCCTGCTTGAGGCGCGCAAGAAGTTCCAGGAGGAAAAGCGCCAGGAGATCGCGATCGCCTTCATGTCGCAATATGCGGCCGCGCTGGCGCACAATATCGCCAAGTGCTCGCCCGGCGATCTCGACATGGTGTTTCTGGGCTCGTCCGGCTCGGAGGCGATGGAAGCGGCGGTGAAGCTCGCAGAGCGCGCCGCCGGCCCGAAGCGGCCGAAAATCGTCTACGCCGAGAATTCCTTCCACGGCAAGACCAAGGGCGTGCTCGGCATCACCGACGGCCAGCTCTACCGCGCCGACTTCAAGATGGCTGACAATACGGTGCGCATCCCCTTCGGCGACATCGAGGCGGTCGAGCGCCTGTTCCGCTCCGATCCCGAGGTCGGCGTCATCGTGCTTGAAACCATCCAGGGCGGTGGCGGCATCATCCAGGCAGAGGCGGAATACTGGCGGAGGCTGCGCGCGCTGTGCGACCAGCATGGCGTGCTGTGGGTGGCCGACGAAGTGCAGTGCGGTTATGGCCGTTCGGGCCGCTTCTATGCCTTCGAGCATTACGGCGTCGTGCCGGATGTGACCGCGCTCGCCAAGTCGCTTGGCGGCGGCAAGGCGGCGGTCGGCGCGATGATTGCCAGGCGCGAAATCTACATGAAGGCCTATGGCACGCCGAAGACGGCGATGATCCATGCCATGGCAACCTTCGGCGGCATGGGCGAGGCCTGCGTCACCTCGATCGAGGCGCTCAACGTGCTCTATGACGAGGGGCTAATCGACAACGCTGCTGTCACCGGCGATTATCTGCTGCAGCGGCTGCAGGCGCTCAAGGACAAATACCCCAAGATCATCAAGGATGTGCGCGGCAAGGGTCTCATGGTCGGCCTGGAGTTCCACGACTTCTCGCAGACCTTGCCGATGGTGCTCAGGCCCATCGTCAGCGTGCTCGACGACAAGCTGAAGGGGTCGCTGTCGGGTTTTGTCGGCGCGCTCTTGCTGCGCGACTACGACGTGCTCGTCGCCTTCACCGAGTACAACCGCAACGTCATCAGGCTCGAACCGCCGCTGATCTGCCAGCGCGAACATGTCGACCGCTTCGTCGATGCCTTCGACAGCCTGCTGTCGCGCGGCATCGTTTCGATCGTCAAGGACTTCGTCAAAAGCCAGGTTCGCTAAAAGAAAGCTCATTGGGCAGAACGATGCTGACCAAGTC
This sequence comes from Mesorhizobium sp. GW821-FHT04C10, assembly GCF_059420305.1. Taxonomy (NCBI): domain Bacteria; kingdom Pseudomonadati; phylum Pseudomonadota; class Alphaproteobacteria; order Hyphomicrobiales; family Phyllobacteriaceae; genus Mesorhizobium; species Mesorhizobium sp. GW821-FHT04C10. The sequence continues at coordinate 3,914,176 of NZ_JBWKTL010000001.1, forward strand.
TCCCGCCGCGAAAAACCCGCTCGACCGGCTCACCGAGACCGGTCTGGCCTGGGGTGAGGGGACCTATGCGCGGCTGGCCGCACCGATCGGCGCGGCGGCCTTCGCGCTCTACATCCTTCTGACCGCGTTCACGGCATGGGTGATGCCCGATGCCAACTGGGACATGCTGCCTTACCTCGCAATATCAGAGGAAGGCACCTATCCCGATGCGCAGGCGCTGCATGACTACGCCTACAGCACCGTCAAAGCGGGCGTGTCGGTGGCCGATTACAAGACACTGACCGATGATGGCGGCGGCTTCCGCAGCCACATGACGGAGAATGCAGCCGACTTCCATTCGCTGCTCGGCATGTATCGGATCAAGTTCCTCTATGCCGAGATGCTGTCGACGCTGAGCGCGGTGATGTCTCCGGTCGAGGCGATGCACCTTGTGCAGGTGTTTTCGGTGCTGCTGTTCGGTGCGATCGTGTTGCTGTGGCTGCGCTGGGAAAAGGCCCTGGCCTTGGCACCGGTGATCGGCGCGGTGCTGATCATGGCTGATTTCGGCGATGCGGCGCGTGCCTCGACGCCGGACCTGCTCACGTCGGCGCTGCTGCTCGGCGGGCTCTACGCCTATGTCAGGGGCCGCGAGGCGGCGACGGCAATCCTGCTCTTCCTCGCCTTTATGGTGCGGCCGGACAATATTGTGTTCCTTGCCATTTTTGCAGTGCTGCTGGTCGCCTTCCGGCAGCAGGCGTGGGGCGCTCTGGCCGGGTTCGCCGCGTCCTTCGTCGCCTATTTCGCCATTTCGCACTGGGCCCATCATCCCGGCTGGTGGCCGCATCTGTGGTTCTCCAGCATCGAACAGCACTACAATATGGACGGGTTCGAGCCGGCCTTCTCGGTCACCGCCTATCTCAGGGCGTTTGCGACGTCGCTGCTGCGCGCCGTCAACCTGAACAGCTGGGTCGGCGTTTCTGTCCTGGCACTGGCCGGCTGGTTCGCCGCCGGCCGTGCCGGATTCCGCCTCGAGCGCCGTGCCGGCATCCTGTTCGCGGCGCTGGTGCTCGGTGCGCTGGCCAAGTTCACGGTCTTTCCGATCCACGACACGCGCATCTATTTCCCGCATCTAATCCCGCCCTTCCTGTTGCTGGCGGCGCCGTTCATGGCGCTGTGGGCGGCATCGGTTCGTGGCCAACACCGCGCGGCCTTGCACGTCATTCCCGGAGACAAGCCATGAGTTCGCTATCCAGCCTGGCGCGCATCGCCTTGTCGCTCGGTCTTCCCTCCGGCCTGCTCGATCGTGGGCCGTCGCTGCGCGGCACGAAATTCCTCGCCAGGGCGGCGCTGAAAGCGCGCTTCGGTGGGGCGGGGCAGCCGTTCCAGATGGTCAATGTCGGCGCCTGCGACGGCGCGCTGTTTGACGATGTGACGCCGTGGCTGCACAGGATTGCCGGCGCCCGCGCCATGCTGGTCGAGCCGATCCCGTATAATCAGAAGCGGCTGCGCGCCAACTATCCCGACACGGACCGCTTCATCATCGAGCCGGTGGCCGTCACAAGAACCAGGGGCACGATCACCGTCCACACTTTCGACGCAGCCGCCCTCGAGGCCGGCACGCTGCCGATCGAGTTCATTGGCTGCTCGTCGGTCACCGACACCAATCTGATGTCGGGCAAGAACGCCTGGGGCGAGGCCGACGCCAATTTCAACAAATTCGCGCCGCACCTCAGGGACATCGAAGTACCGTCGGAAACGTTGCAGACGCTGCTCGACCGCAACGGCATCAGTCATATCGACGCCTTCCTCGTCGATTGCGAGGGCGCCGACTGGATCGTCTTCGAACAACTTGATCTGAAACGCCATCGCCCCGGCATGATCAAGGTCGAGGTCGGCGCGCTGCCGGCGGCCGAAATCGGCCAGGTCGTGGTCAAGCTGAAGACCGCCGGCTACCAGGTCGGCTTCCAGGCCGAGGACATCTGGGCCTTCGCGTAAGGTTTACCCGTCAACGGTGGCTGTGGCTCCGCGTCGTTCAGCCATATAGCGGCCCGGCGAGGTACCGAACGCTTTTCGGAACATCGTGACGAAACTGCCCGCGCTTTCATAGCCAAGGTCGAGCGCCACGCTCTGGATCGAGGCGCCCGCCGCCATCCACTGTAGCGCAAGCATGATCGTCAGTTGCTGGCGCCAGCGGCCAAAGCTCATTCCCGTCTCGCGCGCGAGAATGCGCGCAAACGTCCGCTCGCTGAGACCGGCGCGCCTCGCCCATGTCTCCATCGTGCCGCGATCGGCGGGGTCGGCCATCATCGCCTCGACAATCCGGCGCAGCCGATCGTCTCGCGGCATCGGCAGGTGCAGATGCTCGACCGGAGCCGCGGCGATCTCATCGAGCAGCAGCGTGCCCAGATGCGATTCTCGGCCGCCTTCGGGATAGTCCAGGGGAAAACTGGCGGCGCGGATCAGCAATTCGCGCAGCAGCGGTGAGACGGACAGCGTACAGCAGGTGGCCGGCAAGGCTGCCGCCGTCGCGGGGTCGATAAAGACATTATAGCCTTCAATCGGTCCGGACGCCTTGATGGCGTGCACGGCACCGCCGGGCATCCAGATCGCGCAATGTGGCGGCACCAGCCACAGACCGCTTTCGACTTCGCATGTGAAGACGCCGCGCAATGTGAGCAGCAGCTGGGCCTTGCGATGCGCGTGATGGCTGAGCTCGATGACGCCTGTCGCCAGCGTCAAGCCATAAACCATCACTGGCCGAGGCACATCGTCCGGATCGGGAAAATCAGCAGGTTTGGGATGCGATTCGATAATAGGCATCTGATCTGTTGGCTTCCACATTGGCAGGATCTCGAAACATTTTGTCATATTTGCCCGATGTCGCCAATCGCTTGAGAATGTAGTGATTGTCCTCGAACCCAAGGGAAATGCCACCAAGGAGCCCATTAGGAAGCCATGGAGAAAGGGTATTGAGGTCGTGTCCGTCGCGCTCCCTCAACGCTCCCACCCAAACGTGGAGTGCTGTCATGAACAAGCCAATCGATGCCGCCACCCTGTCGAAAGCAACCATGGGCGCGATCCCGCCGCCGATGAACTCTCGGCTTATCGGTCATCTCGATCGTGCCGCGCTGCGCTGGATCGCGGCTTCGCCGTTGATGTTCGCGGCGTTTGGAGACAGCTCCGCGCTCGGCGTCACCCTCGGCGGTGGCGTGACTGGTTTCGCCAGCGGCAACACATACGAACTGCGGTTGCCGATCGCGATGCTCGATGATCCGGCCTTGGCCGTGCCTGGCCAGGGTTTTGGCTCGCTGTTCCTGCTGCCATGCATCGGCGAGACGATGCGCGTCAACGGCACGGTGAGGGAGGTTCGGAATGGTGAAATCCGCATTGCCGTCGAGGAATGCTATGGCCATCGCGACGAGGCGTTGATCCGCTCCGAATATTGGGCGGCCCTGTTCGAGATGCTGGCGCCGCAAGGCGTCAGCGCGTTCGCTGCCGCCAACCGCTTCATGGCGCTGGCGACCGTCGATGGGTGGGGCCGTGTCGAGCTCAGTCCAAAGGACGATCCGGCCGGCATACTGGCGCGGAGCGGCGGGAACGGTTTCACGGAGCGTCCGGGCAGTCGCGTCTTCGGCCATCATCTTGCGCAGCCTCAGGCCGCTGCCATGGTGCTGGTCCTGGGTTCGGCGCAGGTCATTCGTGTGTCGGGCAACGTCCGCATATCAGCCGATCAGACCGCATGCGCACCATTCGTCTTTCAGGACGAGACGTCAGCGCTGGTCGCCATCATCGAGGACCCCGCCGCCGAGGTCGGCGAGAGCCCGACCCTTCTGCGCCTCGGCGACTGGCCCGGCAGGCCACCAGCCCGCGCGATGGAGGCGGCCAAGCCATTCGCCGCGTACATCAGGCTCGGCTGGCACACAGGCCTCGGCGCCGAACTTGCGAGTGCTGCCGTGTCGGTTCCCGGCGTTTCCGATCTTTTGCGGAAAGGCCTGGAAACGGACCGCCGGGGCTACCTCCGTTCGGTTCCATCGTGATCGGCGCGCAAGCGACATGGTGCCGATCCCGCCACGCCAGAGGTAATGGAGTGATGCTTTTGACCAATTCTGCCCCCCGCTTCCAGGAGACGACGTCTTCACCCCAGCCGGGCTACGTCACGCGGACCTTGCTGCGATGGCTGATGCGCCCAGCGCGCGTTGCCGCCGTGGAGGTCCTGTCGCAGCATTTCCGCATGGTCGATCTCGAAGGCGAGGCGCTTAAGGGGATCGCCTGGGCGGTCGGCCAGAAGCTGCAGATATCTATGGGCACGGGCCTGACTGCCCGAACCTATACGCCGATATCCTGGGACGCGGAACGCGGCAGGACACGGCTGCTCGCCTTCGCGCATGGCGACGGTCCCGGCAGCCGGTGGGCTGAGGCCTTGCGCGAAGGCGATGGTTGCCAGTTCTTCGGGCCACGCCGTTCACTCGACCTCTCCGGCCTTGAGGCACCGATGGCGCTGTTCGGGGACGAAACTTCCTTCGCCCTGGCGGCGGCACTCCGCGCCATTCCCAGATCGCGCGTGAGCTTGATTCTCGAAGCGACTGATATTGCGGAATCACGGCCGGTACTGGCGGCGATCGGCCTTGGCGATGCGACGCTGATTGCGCGTGCCACCGACGATGCGCATCTCACCGCTGCTTCTGTCGAGGTGGCCACGCATGCTGCCGGCGGTGCGTATTTCGTCCTGACAGGCAAGGCGCGGTCGATCCAGCATGTGAGCCGCGTGCTGAAAACGGAGGGCGTCGGATCGTCACGGGTGAAAGCCAAGGCCTATTGGGCGCCGGGCAAGGTCGGGCTGGACTGAGCTACGAACAGAACCATTCTGTCGTCTGGTCGCTCGGCTTTTTGCCAATGTCGCAAACAGGCTTCATCAGGCCCACCGCTCCGCCCTATAGTCCGCCCGCTTTATCACTTTGGAGTCGCGGGCAATGGCAGAGTTTCCGAAAAAGGCGAAGGTCGTCATCATTGGCCTCGGCGGTATTGTCGGCGCGTCGATCGCCCATCACCTGATCGAGCGTGGCTGGGACGACATTGTCGGCATCGACAAGTCGGGCATCCCGACCGACATCGGTTCGACCGCGCACGCTTCCGACTTCTGCTACACGACCAGCCACGATTTCCTGTCCTGCTGGACGACGCTCTATTCCATCGATTTCTACGAGAAGATGGGCCATTACGCCCGCATCGGCGGCCTTGAAGTGGCCCGTGTCGGCGATGATGGCCGCATGGACGAGATCAAGCGCAAGATCGCTTCGGCGAAAGCTTTCGGCACACGCGCCCGCCTGATCGAACCGGCCGAGATCAAGGAAAAGTTCCCGCTGATCGAACAGGACATGGTCCAGGGCGGCCTGTGGGATCCGGACGCCGGCCTCGTCATTCCGCGCTCGCAGACCGTTGCCGGCAAGCTGGTCGACCAGGCGGAGGCGTCGGGCAAGCTGAAATCCTTCGCCAACACGCCGGCCAGGTCGCTCGTGGTCAAGGACGGCCGCATCAGCGCCGTGGTGACCGACCGCGGCACCATCGAGGCCGATTATGTCATCGTCTGCGCCGGCATCTGGGGCAGGCTGATCGCGGAAATGGTCGGCGAGGACCTGCCGGTCATGCCGATCGACCATCCGCTGACCTTCTTCGGGCCGTACAATGAGTTCGCCGGGACCGGCAAGGAGATCGGCTGGCCATTGCTGCGCGACCAGGGCAACTCGGCCTATATGCGCGACACCGGCGATCCCAAGACCGCCGAAGGCGGGCAGATCGAATGGGGTTACTACGAAGAGACCAATCCGCGCCTTTGTCATCCGCGCGACCTGCTGGAGAAGGACCAGGCCCGTCTTTCTCCGTCGCAGCGCGATCTCGACATGGAGCAGATCCTGGCGCCGCTCGAGCGCGCCATGGAGTTGACGCCGATCCTGGGCGAGCTCGGCTACAATGAAAGCCATTCCTTCAACGGCCTGCTGCAGGTGACGGCCGATGGCGGCCCGTCGATGGGCGAGAGCCAGAAGGTGAGGGGCCTGTGGTATGCCGTCGCCATCTGGGTCAAGGACGGGCCCGGCATGGGCAAGCTGATCGCCGACTGGATGACCGACGGCCGCACCGCGATCGATCATCACGCCATCGACTATGCGCGCTTCTATCCGCACCAGACCAAGGAGCAGTTCATCTGGGATCGCTGCACCGAGACGGCGATGAAGGTCTACAATCCGGCCGTGCATCCGCGCGAACCCTTCTCCAAGGGCCGCAACATCAGGCGCTCGCCGTTCTGGGAGCGCGAGAAGGAACTCGGCGGCTACTTCATGGAACTGGGCGGCTGGGAGCGTGCCCATGGCTATGCCGCCAACGAGCATCTTCTGGAGAAGTACGGCAACCGGGTGCCGGTGCGCGAGAACGAGTGGGACAACCGCCATTTCTGGCGCGTCTCCAATGCCGAGCATCTGGCGATGAGCGAGGATTGCGGCATCGTCAATCTCTCGCATTTCTCCATGTATGACGTCGAAGGGCCCGATCATGTCGCGCTGCTGGAATGGCTGTGCGCGGCCAAGATCGGCGGCGACAACAACATCGGCAAGGGCATCTACACCCACTTCCTCGACGAGGAAGGCATGGTGCGCGCCGACTTCACCGTCATCCGCATGGCCGATCGCTGCCGTGTGATCGACGGCGCCGATGCCGGCCCGCGCGACTTCCGCTACATGCAGCGGACCGCGCAGGACAAGGGTTTTGACGTCACCATCACCGATGTGACGGAAAAATACGTCACCATCGGCATCTGGGGGCCGAATGCCCGCGCGACCCTGCAGAAGGTGGTCGAGAATCCGGACGGGCTCTCGGTTGAAAACTTCCCCTTCGCCGCGATCAAGCCGATCCGGATCGGTGGCAAGGATGTCACCGCTTTCCGCATCTCCTATGTCGGCGAGCAGGGTTGGGAATTGCACATGCGCTATGAGGACGGCCTGGCCGTCTGGGACGCGCTGCGCTCGACCGGCGTCATGCCGTTCGGCGTCGAGACCTATGCCAATACGCGCCGCATGGAAAAGAGCCTGCGGCTGCAGAACGCCGACCTTCTGACCGAGTACAATCTGCTCGAAGCCGATCTCGCGCGCCCGAAGGTCAAGGAGAACGATTTCTGCGGCAAGGCCAAGCATGTCGAGTACCGTGCCCGCGAGCATCAGCCGGCGACCTTGTGCACGCTGGTGATGACCGAAAACACCGATTCGAAAGGCGTGGCGCGTTATCCCGTGGGCATCATGCCGGTGCTGGATCCCGCCACCGGCGAGACGCTGGTCGACGAACTCGGCCGCCGCTCCTTCACCACATCGGTCGCCTATGGCCCGACCATCGGCAAGAACATCGCGCTCGCCTACCTGCCGCATTCGCATGCGCAGGAAGGCCGCAAGCTCAAGGTGGAATATTTCGGCGAGACCTACCCGGTCGAAGTCGCCGGTGTCGGCTACAAGCCGCTCTACGATCCGGAGAACCTCAAGCCGCGCAGCTGATCGGCTGATCGAGCGAAAGACCGACCGCAAAAGCCTGGCCTTTGGCCGGGCTTTTGTCTTTTTAACCGCGCCGTTTTGGCTTACCCTTGCGGCATGTCTGCTTTCCCGTATGCAAGACATCTCATTTCCGGCTGCGCCGCGCTGGCGCTGATGGTCTGGCAGGCCCCGGAATCCCGCGCGGACGAGCCGGTCGATGTCGAGCTGGTGCTGGCGGTGGATGTCTCGCTGTCGATGTCGGCGGATGAGCTCGAGATCCAGCGACACGGCTACGCGGCGGCCCTGACGCATGACAATGTGCTGCAGGCGATCGCCGATGGCGCCTATGGCAAGATCGCCGTCACCTATGTCGAATGGGCCGGTACCACATGGCAACGCGTCATCGTGCCGTGGACTGTCATCGCCAACCGCGCCGATGCCGAGCGAGTGGTGGCGCAGTTGTCCGCCCAGCCGCCCAACAGCGCGCGCCGCACCTCGATTTCAGGCGCGCTGGAGTTCGGCAGCGATCTTTTCGCCGAAAGCGGCTACCAGGGTACCAAGCGGGTCATCGATATTTCGGGCGACGGTCCCAACAATCAGGGCGCGCCGGTCAATCTCACCCGCGACGGGGTGGTCAGGCAAGGCATCGTCATCAACGGCCTGCCGCTGATGACCCGAGGCGGATTTTCGGGCGCCTATGACGTCAGTGATCTCGACCGCTACTACAGCGACTGCGTCATAGGCGGCCCCGGTGCCTTCATGATCCCGGTCAACGACTGGACGCAATTTCCCGAAGCCATCCGCCGCAAGCTGGTGCTGGAACTCGCCGGTCCGGCGTCACCGCAATGGGCGGCGGAGGAGGCGGACCATCCGCCAGTGGTGCTGGCGCAGGACAAGCCGGCCGCCGACTGCCAGATCGGCGAGAAAATGTGGCGCAACCGCAGCTGGATGCTGGACAGCCGCTAGGCCGGGCAACGGCGCGGCAAGCATTGGCAAAACGGTCGGGCCGCGCTATCCAGCAGGTGGGGGCCGCGGCCGAAACCGAGGAAACATCAGATGAAACGCCTTGCCATCCTGACAGCTGTCGCGTCCGTGCTTTTTGCCGACGGCGCCAGCGCCCAGTACAATGACCAGCCCGCCTGCGTCATGTTCGAGCACGTGAATTTTCGCGGGCGGTCGATCGAAATGGGCCCCGACGATTCCGTGAATTTTCGCGGTGGCCAGTTCTGGAACGACCGCGTGTCGTCGGTGTTCGTTCGCCGGGGCTGCACACTTGTGGCCTATGAGGATACGAATATGAGGGGGCAATCGATCGAGATCAGGCGCAGGGCCCGTGAATTGGGTGGCGACTGGAACGATCGCATCTCGTCGGCCGAGTGCTATTGCGACGGCTATTGAGGACGGCAGGGTTTTAGCCTTGCCCAGCGTCGGCCACGGGGCGTGCCTGCCGGCAGCGCCGCCAAACACGTTCCTGTTGATTGACAAGCCGATTGGCGTCAGTGAACAATTCCCCCAGAGAAACAAAAGGGGAACTCATATGAACAGGACCACCATTTTTGCCGCCACTTTGACGCTTGCTGCGGGTCTCTCCGCGCCGGTGATGGCCGCCACATCGGTCACCATCGGCATCAGCGGCTGGACCGGCTTCGCACCGCTGACGCTTGCCAAGCAGGCGGGCCTCTTCGAGAAGCACGGCCTCGACGTGACCTTGAAGAAGGTGCCTCAGGCCAGCCGGCCGCTCGCCATCGCCAGCGGCGACCTGCAATGCGCCGCCACCACGGTCGAAACCTGGCTGGTGTGGAACGCCAGCGGGGTGACCACCAAGCAGATCTTCCAGCTCGACAAATCCTATGGCGCGGACGGCATTGTCGTGCGCAACGACATCAAGACCGTCGCCGATCTCAAGGGCAAGAACGTCGCCTCCTCGGCGCCGGGCACATCGCCCTATTTCCTGCTTGCCTGGGTGCTGAACAAGAACGGCATGTCGACCAAGGACGTGACGGTCGTCAATCTGGAGCCGGATGCGGCGGCGCAGGCCTTCCTTGCCGGCCAGAACGATGCGGCGGTCACCTATGAGCCGTTCATCTCGGCCGTGCGCGACAAGGCCGACCAGGGCCACATACTGGCGACCACGCTCGACTATCCGATGGTGCTCGACACGGTTGGCTGCACGCCCGAATTCCTCAAGGCCAATCCCGATGCCGCCAAGGCGCTCGCCGACAGCTATTTCGACGCGCTCGCCCTGATCAAGAGCGACCCGCAGAAATCCTACGAGATCATGGGCGCCGACGTGAAACAGTCCGCCAAGGAATTCGAGGATTCGGCGAAATACCTGAAATGGGCCGACAAGGCCGAAAACAAGCAGTTCTTCACCAAGGAATTCCAGGATTTTTCCAAGACCGCCGGCGAGCTGCTGCTGCAGATGGGGCTGATCAAGGAAGCGCCTGACGTCGCCACGCTGGCCGATACCAGCGCGGTGGCGAACTGATCTTCCCGGCCTTTGCCCCATCACGGCGGCGCCTGGCGCCGCCGTTCTCTCCTCGACACGCGACAATTTGAAGATGGGGACGATGTAAAGATGCGCCCGTTGCATCCAGTTTCGCCGGGCCTGCGAACCGCGCTCGGCATTTCCTTCTTCGTGCTGTTCATCGCGTTCTGGGCCTGGATCACGCTTGGCGGTCACGTCAACCGCATCTTCCTCGCCGACCCGCTGTCGATGCTCAGGGACGGCTGGCGGCTGCTTGTCGAGGACCGTTTCTGGCTCGACATACTGATCACCATCTGGCGGGTCTTTGGCGGTTTTGTACTGGCGTCGGTCGTAGCCGTGCCGCTCGGCATCGCGATGGGGGCATGGAAGCCCGTGGAAGCTTTCCTGGAGCCCTTCGTCTCCTTCGCCCGCTATCTGCCGGCCTCGGCCTTCATTCCTCTGCTCATCCTGTGGGCCGGCATTGGTGAACTGGAAAAGCTGCTGGTCATCTTCGTCGGCTCGGTGTTCCAGATCATCCTGATCATCGCCGTCAAGGTGGGGTCGACGCGGCGCGACCTCGTCGAGGCCGCCTATACGCTTGGCTCGACGAACAACAGCATCGTCAAGCGGGTGATCATGCCGGCCAATGCGCCTGAAATCGCCGAGACGCTGCGGCTGGTGCTAGGCTGGGCGTGGACCTATGTCATCGTCGCCGAACTGATCGGCTCGTCCTCCGGTATCGGCTACATGATCATCAACAGCCAGTCGCGCCTGGCGACCGGACAGATCATTTTCGGCATCATCGTCATCGGGCTGATCGGACTGTTGTCCGATTTCGCCTTCAAGGCGTTCAACCGCTGGCTCTTTCCATGGAGCCTGGCGTGAGCAAGCTTCTCATCGAGGGCGTTTCGCGCACCTTTGCCGGCGTGCGCGGCGGACAGCCGGTCAAGGCTCTGATGCCGGTCGACCTGGCGGTCGCCGCCAATGACTTCATCACCATCCTTGGTCCGTCCGGCTGCGGAAAATCGACACTGCTCAGGATCGTCGCCGGTCTCGAGGCGCCAAGCGAGGGCCGTGTGCTGCTCGACGGCAAGGCGGTGACCCGACCGGGGCCGGATCGCGGCATGGTCTTCCAGTCCTACACATTGTTTCCGTGGCTGACGGTCGCCGAAAACATCGCCTTTGGCCTGCGCGAACGCGGCATGGCGCAAAAGGAGCGGGACGCAATCGTTGCGTCCTATGTCGATCTCGTCGGCCTGAAAGGGTTCGAGAACCATTGGCCGAAGCAGCTCTCCGGCGGCATGCAGCAGCGCACGGCGATCGCCCGCGCCCTCGCCAACGATCCCGAGATCCTGTTGCTGGACGAGCCGTTCGGGGCGCTGGACAACCAGACGCGCGGGCTGATGCAGGAGCTCTTGCTCGGCATATGGGAGCGGCGCAAGAAGACGGTGCTGTTCGTCACCCACGACATCGAGGAGGCGATCTTCATGGCCTCGCGCGTCATCGTGATGACGGCACGGCCAGGCCGCATCAAGTCGGATGTCGCCATCGACCTCCCGCATCCGCGCCATTACACGCTCAAGACCAGTCCGGAATTCTCGGCGCTGAAGGCGCGGCTGACCGAGGACATCCGCGTCGAGGCAATGCGCACGGCACAGGGCCAGCCGGCGGAGGCTTGATCCGTCAGGCCGCCAGCAATTGCTTGCGGTCGACACGCTCCTGCTGCGGCGAGCGGGCATAGAGCTCGCGGTAGCATTTGGAGAAATGCGAAGCCGAGACGAAGCCGCAGGCGACCGCCACCTCGACGACCGGTAGCGAGGACTGGATCAGCAGATGCCTGGCGCGGTCGAGCCGGATTTCCAGGTAGTAGCGGGCAGGGGAACGGCCCATCTCGGTGCGGAACAGGCGTTCGATCTGGCGGCGCGACAGGTCGACATGGTCGGCGATCTCGATCAGCGACAATGGCTCGGAGAGGTTCGCCTCCATCAATTCGATGATGGTCAGCACTTTCGAGTTCTGCACGCCAAGGCGAGCCCGCAGCGGCAGGCGCTGGCGGTCGGTCGGGCTGCGCACGCGGTCGGTCAGCACCTGCTCGCAGACGCGATTGACGAGGCTCTCGTCGAAATCGTCGCCGATCAGCTTCAGCATCATGTCAAGCGCGGCTGTGCCGCCGGCGCAAGTGTAGATGTTCTGATCGATCTCGAAGAGGTCGGCAAAGACATTGGCCTTCGGAAACGCCTCGGAGAAGCCCGGCAGGTTTTCCCAATGGATGGCGCAGCGCTTGTTGGACAGCAGGCCGGCGGCGGCGAGGATATGCGCCCCGGTGCACAGGCCGCCGACGGCGACGCCGCGATTGTACTCTTCGCGCAGCCAGGCAAAGGCCGACTTGTTCTGGTAACGCTCGACGTTGATGCCGCTGCAGACGATGGCCATGTTGGGCCGATCGGGGCCGGCCATCTTCTTGCGCTCGTCCTCCAGCGAGGTGTTGACCGCGCATTCGACGCCGTTCGAGGCGCGCACCGGCTTGCCATCGATGCTGGCGAGGCGCCAGCGATAGGCTTCGTAGCCGAGCATGCGGTTGGCGGAGCGCAGCGGGTCGAGCGCGGTCGCAAAAGCGATCATGGTGAAATCGGGGATAAGGAAGAACACAAACGATCGCTTGATCGGATGCTTGACGGCGTTCACGGGAACCTCATCTGGCCATGACGCGAACAGGATGTCGCGAATAGCATAGCGACATCAGGAAAAATCATGCTTGTCAATCGGCTACGCCGCCTGGGCAAGATTAAATTTGCGACATGGGTCGCAAATGGGCAATTGCTGTTCGCGATGCCCCGAGGCGCGGCATCAACTGTCCAAACGACGGGCAAAATGCGCAAAGGCGAACAAAAACGCCGCCGTGGCCGGAGCCAGGCGGCGCTACAGTCTTGAAGCAGCGGCAGGGAAGCGCTGCCTTGCAAAAATGGTCAGGCGACGAAGCCGAGGCGCGCCGCAGCCATCGCGCCGGTCTGGCCGGGCATGGTGTTGGCAAGGCGCTGACGCTCGAGAGCGGTGGTCAGGTTCATTTCGCGGCGGGCAAAGAGGCGGGAAAAAAGCTTCATGATCATCTCCAATCGGTTGCTCAGACGGGTCGCCTTCGCTTGATGGAGTGGGGCAGCTCGTTTGCTGGCGCTGATATAGGCTTGTGTGAGCAGAAACTAAATCGCAAAAGCGAAGCGCTTGATATGAAATGCGACACCGAATGCGACAATTTTGGGCAGAGTGCCCGAAATTTACAATTGTTTACAGAGCGTTAGTTCGAAACCCGTGTCGCTATGCGGCTTGCTCATATGCGCCATGCGTTGGCGACATGGCTTCTAGACTCATTTGAATGCAAATAAAATAGGGAAGGCCTGCCGGGCTGGGTGCGCGCGGCAGGCCTTCAGCATTTGCTACACACGGTTTACTTTGCTCCAGCCCAGGATCCGACGCCGTTGCGAATGCCGGTCTTGGTGTCGGATGCCTCAGGCCAGCCGATATCCTTCTGCAGTTCGATCGGCAGGGAACGGATGGCGCGTTCGGTCTGGTAGCGGGCGCGGGCCGCGCTGAATTCGGTCGCGATGCGGCCGAGGGACGACAGGATAGACATTTCATTTCTCCTTGCGCGCCTGGCAGGGATGCCAGGGCAGCGACTGTTAAGTCAGGTTTGTTTCAGCTTCATTTCGTGTCGATTGCAGGTCTGTGTCGTGGTCGTTTCATGGCTGCTTGTGGCAGCATCCTCAATCGATGGAGTTGACTATGCTCCCGATCTGATGTTCAATCAAACGAAATGGAATGATGCTTTGTATCAGAAAAATTGAAGGCTGATCGCCATGAACGCCCCGCTTAATCATCCGCTGCCACTGCTCGATCTCGACGTTTTGCGCACTTTCGTGGCCATTGCCGAGACCGGCAGCTTCACCACCGCCGCCAATGCCGTCTTTCGTACGCCGTCGGCGGTGTCGATGCAGATCAAGAAGCTGGAAGACATTCTTGGCCGCTCGGTGTTCGCGCGCGACGCCCGCTCGGTGTCTTTGACCACGGACGGCGAGATGCTGCTCGGCTATGCCCGCAGGCTGCTGTCGATCAACCGCGAGGTGGTGTCGAAATTCATCATTCCCGAGATTGTCGGTGTGGTGCGGCTCGGCTCGCCGGATGATTATGGCGAGCGCGTGCTGCCGCATGTGCTGAAGCGCTTCGCGCAGTCGCACCCCTCGATCGCCGTCGATGTCACCATAGACCAGAGCAGCAATCTGCGCCGGCGCATGGACGATCGCGCGCTCGACATCACGCTTCTGACCAACTCCTACAAGACCAGCGCGCTCGGCGCCGAGGTGCTTTTGACCGAACCGATCGTGTGGGCCGGCGCCAAGGGCGGCTGCGCGCATCTGCGCGAACCGTTGCCGGTGTCGCTGTGGGAGGAGGGCTGCGCCTGGCGAGCCGGCGCGCTCGATGCGCTGGGGCGCGAGGGCCGCAACTATCGCGTCGCCTACATGAGCGCGCATACGGCCGGCCAGCGTGCCGCGATCATGGCCGACCTCGCGGTCGCGCCGCTGCCGCGGTCATTCCTCGGTAACGACATGGTCGAGCTCTGCCCGAAGGACGGCATGCCCGATATCGGCACCTACAATCTTGCCATGGTGGTGGCCCCGGACGCCAGCGCGCCGGTCAAGGCCGTCGCTGACCACATCCGTGCGACGTTCGAAGTGTTCCGGGAAACAGGCAAGTTCTGATCCGCCGCCGGATCGAAGCGACAAGCGTTACTCCGCCGCCTCGGCGGAGGGTGCTTCAAACCTTGTCTTCCTGTCTTGCCTGACCGGTGAGCGATTCTCGCTGAGGAACGCAACGATGTGCTGGCGAGCGCGTCGTGATTCCGGCATGTCGATCAGCGGCCAGACGTGGAACATGCCTTCCTCGTGGACGACATCGACCTCGACGCCGGCTGCCCGCGCCTTTTCGGCGAAGATCAGATTGTCGGGGGTCAGAAGATCACGCGAGCCCGTCAGCATCAGCGTTTTCGGCAGCACCGAGAGATCGCCGTAGACCGGGCTGATATGCCAGTCGCTGCGGTCCATGCCGGCACTGTACATCCGGATCGCCTCGAGGCCGCCCGGGATGCCGAGCCAGGGGTCGTTGCGCTCTGCCTCGAACAGCTCGGGATTGGAAAGCGACATGTCGAGCCCGGGTGAGATCAGCACATGGCGCGACGGCAAGGGCAGGGCCTCTTCGGCAGCCATCATGGTCAGCACCACGGCCATGTTGCCGCCGGCGGAATCGCCCATGAAGATGATATCCTCCGGTTCCGTCTCGTCCAGCATCTGGCGATAGACATCGCCGACCATGCCGAACATGGCGTGGAAATCGTGTTCCGGGGCGATGGGATAGATCGGCACGGTGATGCCGTAACCCAGCCGGTCGGCCATCTCGGCGATCAGATGCCAGTGGTAGGGTGTGATTTCAAAGACGTAAGCACCGCCATGCAGGTAGAGAATCCGCCTGTGCTCTCCGGCTCTGGGAGCAATTTCGTAGACCGGAAAGCCGTCGACGGTGCGTGTCTCGATGTCGAAACGCTGGTGTAGCGAGGCCGGCGGATGGTGATCCTCGGTCTTGCGCGCGGCCGCGATCCAGCGCTGCAGGTTTTCAGGGCTGGAAAACGCCTTCTTGCGGCTGTGCCTGAGCACGAAGGAAACGACGTGGCTTTTCAAACTTGGCATGCGGATACACGAACTTCGGCTGCAGCCGACTAAGAGAATTCCCCATCTCTTGCGAAGATCGTGCGTTGGCCAAAAATGTCAAGATTCACGCCGTGTCCACACGTCGGTGTGATGCGCGCTCCGTGTCAGCGGCGCGGCAAAAGCGCCACGCGCAGCCGGTTGCTGGTTCGGGCCGGGGATGTGCGAGATCCCCGGCGCCTGCCGAGCAGTTTGCATTTGTCGGCAAAGGTCATCAGCGCGGCGTGCCCAGAAGCAGCGAGGTGAGCGCGGCCTGCGGATCGCTCGGCGGCGAAGCCGGCCAGCCAATGTCCTTCTGGACATGCGCCGGCAGGCTGTTCAGCGCGCGGATCGCCTTGTTCCTGGCATGGGTCTGCCTGATGGTCACACCGAACCGGCCAAGATTTTCGAACATCGACATTTTCATCTCCCTTGAAGGACGACGGCGGCCGAGGATCGTCCCTGGCCGCCGTTCGATGTCCGCTAAATGCGCTCGTTATGTATCGGATGGATTTCGTGAAAACAGCGTTTTGGTTTCCGGATCCGGCGATCCGGAAACATTTGCATGCAAATGAAATCAGTGCGCGTGCCCGGATAGGCAGGCATGCCGGCCCGGCCTCGACTCATGCATGCCCCCGAAATCGGAGAGTTGACACCGGTCGAGGAATGCCTGTTATTGTGCAGTGCAGCATGGGGATGCTAACAGGGGTATGGGGCGTGGGCGAGATTCACAGCATTCAGTATCTTCGCGCGTTCGCTGCCGTCGCGGTCGTCTGTTTCCACGTCAGCGAACAGTTCAACGGGCCTTTCGCCGTTGGAGCGGCAGGCGTCGACATCTTCTTCGTCATAAGCGGTTTCATCATGTGGGTGACGACGGCGCGCCGCCCCACCGACCCGCGGCAATTCATGTGGCGGCGCATAGTTCGCATCGTACCGCTTTACTGGATCGTCACATTGGTGACCGCGGCCGGTATATTCCTCAAGCCGCAGTTTTTTTACGGGCATGAGCTCAGCTGGGATAATCTTATCGGGTCTCTGTTTTTCCTGCCCGTCCTGCAGAATGGTTCGCTGCATCCGGTGGTCATCCAAGGCTGGACGCTCTGCTACGAGATGATGTTCTACATCATCTTCGCGCTGGCGCTGCTGCTTGATGAGAAGCGGCGTCTCGCTGCAACGGTCGGCGCATTGCTGGCCATTGTCGTTTTGCACCTGTTCTGGCTGAGGGGATACGCCAGCGCTTTCACGTCGCCCATCGTGCTTGAGTTCGGAGCCGGCGTCGTCATCGGAAGATTGTGGATGAAGGACATCAAGCTTCAGCTGATCCTGGCCCTGTCTTTGATTGGTGGCGGGGTAATCCTGCTTGGGCTCGCCCAGGCGCTTGATCCGGAAATGCCGCGCGTGCTGCGCTGGGGCGTCCCGGCGACGTTGATTCTGGGCGGAGCGGTTTTTGCGGAGCGTGCCCGGCCTTCAAAGCCCTGGGCCTGGCTCCAGTTCGTGGGCGAAGCCTCGTATTCGATCTATTTGTGGCATGTGCTGGTGGCGATCATCATGACAGGCGTTTTGCTGCGGCTGGGCGTTCCGTCCGGCTGGCGACCTGTGTTGCTGGTCATGCTCAGCCTGGCTGCCTCCGCCTTGCTCTACCTGGCAATCGAAAAACCCCTGATCCGGCTGTTCAATCGGGCACGCCGCAAAGAACCTGCGATCAGACATGCCGCGGTTCAGCTTGGCGCCGCGGTCGAGTAGCAATTTCGAATGACAGTCCCGCGCGAACGCTATTCGCGGCCGCGTCGTGCCGCGTGGCCTTCGCGCGAGCGCCGGCGCGGGGTGGCGTCGCCGGCGACACCATCCTCGCTGACCGTCTTGCGTGGCGGCAGTTTCACCGCCGCCGACAATTTCGGGAACGGATCGACCTTGTTGGGCAGCGCCATGGCGTAGACGAAATGCTCCTGGAATTTCGGCTCCAGGGCAGTCTCGATCTTCTCGATCTGGCTCACCGTCTCCTCGATCTCGCGGCGATAGCCGCGATTCAAGAGCGCCATGCGTGCGCCGGCGCCGGCGGCGTTGCCGACGGCCGAGACCTTGTCGAGGTCGCAATCGGGGATCAGGCCCAGCACCATGGCGTATTTCGGGTCGATAAAGGAGCCGAAAGCGCCGGCGAAGTGGATGCGATCGACATGTTCGGTGTTCTGCTTTTCCATCAGCAGCTTGGTGCCGGCGTAAAGGGCGGCCTTGGCGAGCTGGATGGCGCGCACGTCGGTCTGGGTGATGGTGATCTTTGGTTCGCCTTCCTTCAGCACGTAGGAGAAGGTTCGGCCGTTGGCGACGACCCGGGGCGAGCGCAAGCTGAGCGATCCGTCGACGACGCCATCCTCGGAAATAATGCCGGCGAGATACATCTCCGCCACGATCTCGATGATGCCGGAACCGCAGATGCCGGTAACGCCCGTTGCCTGCACGCTGTCGAGGAAGCCTGGCTCGTCGGACCACAGTTCGGAGCCGATGACGCGGTATTTGGGCTCCAGCGTCTCGGGGTCGATGCGCACGCGCTCGATGGCGCCGGGCGCGGCACGCTGGCCGCCGGAGATTTCGGCGCCTTCGAAAGCGGGGCCGGTGGGAGATGAAGCAGCCACGACCCGCGCACGATTGCCAAGCACGATCTCGGCGTTGGTGCCTACGTCGACGATCAGCATCATCTCGTCCTGGCGATGCGGGCCTTCCGACAGCGTGACCGCCGCGGCATCGGCGCCGACATGGCCGGCGATGC
Organism: Mesorhizobium sp. GW821-FHT04C10; assembly: GCF_059420305.1. Classification (NCBI taxonomy): domain Bacteria; kingdom Pseudomonadati; phylum Pseudomonadota; class Alphaproteobacteria; order Hyphomicrobiales; family Phyllobacteriaceae; genus Mesorhizobium; species Mesorhizobium sp. GW821-FHT04C10. The sequence continues at coordinate 3,932,623 of NZ_JBWKTL010000001.1, forward strand.
AAGGCAGCATGTAGAGGCGAGCGCCTTGGTTGAGCTTGAGGCCGATATCGGAGGCCTTGATGCGCACCGCGCCCGAGACGGCGAGCGCGAAGGGGGCGCCGCCGAGTTCGGTCGGATCGATGCCGAGGAACAGATGGTGCATGATCGGATTGCCGACGAAGACGGAATCCAGGATGTCGTTGCGCTGGACATTGCCTTCCGCGCAGACCTTGTCGACGAGGCTGGAGATCGCCTCGCGCACAGCCACCGTCATGCCTTCGCGGCCATCCGGGTTCATCATCACATAGGAGACCCGGCTCATCAGATCCTCGCCGAAGCGGATCTGCGGGTTCGACGTGCCGGACGAAGCGGCGACACGGCCCGAGAGCAGCGACACCAGATGCATGGCGATGGTGGTCGAGCCGATGTCGCAGGCCAGGCCATAGGCCTCGTTCTTGAGGCCCGGCCACAGCGCGATGACGCGTGCGATGTCGCTGTCGGCATCCTTGTGGATGGCGGCGGTGGCGGTCCAGTTGCCCTTGCGCAATATGCCCTGCACCTGCGGCAGCAGGTAGAAATCGAATTCGAGGTTTTTAAAGCCCCAATCCTTCATCAGCGCGATCTTCAACCGGTCGAGGTCGCCGAGCGGCTTGTGCATGTCGGGCTCTTCGATCTCGACATAGCACATGCGGATCGCCGTATCGCGGGCGATCACCCTGGTATCGGCATCCTTGCGGATGGTCTGCGCATTGATGACGGTATCCTGCGGCACGTCGATGACGAGGTCGCCGAGGATCTGCGCCGAGCAGGACAGGCGGCGCCGTTCGGGCAAGCCGCGCACGCGCTCATAGCGCTCTTCCTTGGGCCCCTTGGGCGAAATGTGATCGTTGGAGGAGACGATCTTGTGCTTGGCGAAATTGCCTTCCTGTACCTCGATCTGGCAGCGCCCGCACGTGGCGCGGCCGCCGCAGACGCTCTCCACATAGACGCCGAGCTGGCGCGCGGCATCCAGCACCGGCGTGCCGACGGGAAACCGGCCGCGCTTGCCCGACGGCATGAACAGCACGAGCGGATCGGTGATGTTGGCGGGAGAATTCATGCTTGCACGTGTCTCGGTAAGAATTGTCGATACCGTTTAACGGATCGTCTCAGGATTGGGCGGAATGTCTGATGGTCCAGAGACCGATCATGTCCGATCTCCTGCTTTCCGGCATATTCACCGCCTTCACCATGGTGCGGCTGCTCAAGGGCCCATGGCTGCGCAATTCGCAATGCCTGGCCACCGGAATCGCAGGCGGCGCGACCGGTATATTCGGATCGTGGACGGGAGTGGCGTTGTTCGACGCCGTACAAGGCGTCGCCTGAACGCAAAGCAGACGCGTCCGACCGCATCAATGATGCGATCGGTTCAGCGTGGTTTGCGGTTCGGTTCACGATTGCGCGCTTATCCCCTGGCCATCCGGGCTTCACGTCCGCCGCGCCGGCGTCCGCCATTGCCGCCGCCTTCGCCGGGAGCATTGACCTGCGTCGGCGCCGCAACCGCCTGGCCGCCTTCGGCAGGCTTGTAGTCCTTGTAGGTCCTGATCCAGTTGGTGCAGTTCTCGTCGGTGCCGTTCAGCACATTGGCGCCGCGCACGGCTTCCATTTCCTGCGGCCGCACCGGGTTCATGATCGCCGAGGTCATGCCGGCGCCGATCACCATCGGGATGAAGGCGGCGTTGATGCCATGGCGATGCGGCAGGCCGAAGGAGATGTTGGACAGGCCGCAGGTGGTGTTGACCTTGAGCTCCTCGCGCAGGCGGCGCAGCAGCGCGAACACCTGGCGGCCGGCGTCGCCCAGCGCGCCGATCGGCATGACCAGCGGGTCGACGACGACGTCGTGCGCCGGAATGCCGAAATCGGCGCAGCGCTGCACGATCTTCTTGGCGACGGCGAAGCGCACATCCGGATCCATCGAAATGCCGGTCTCGTCATTGGAGATGGCGACGACCGGGACGTTGTATTTCTTGATCAGCGGCAGGATGGCCTCGAGCTTTTCCTCCTCGCCGGTGACGGAGTTGACCAGCGGGCGGCCCTTGGCGACCTTGAGTGCCGCCTCGATCGCGGCGGTGACCGAGCTGTCGATCGACAGCGGCAGGTCGACGAGACCCTGCACGATCTCCAGCGTCTGCACCAGCAGCGCCGGCTCGGTCGCATTGGGGTCGACCGCGGTGACGCCGGCATTGACGTCGAGCATGGTGGCGCCGCAGGCGGCCTGTTCCAGCGCGTCCTTGATGACGGTCTCGAAATTGCCGGCCACCATCTCGGCGGCGAGCTTCTTGCGGCCGGTCGGGTTGATGCGCTCGCCAATCACGCAGAAGGGCTGGTCGAAGCCGATGATGATTTCTCGTGTCGCCGAGGCAACGATGGTCCGGGTCATGAAATCTCTCCGTCGTGATATAAAGAGTTCTTTATATCGTTATCTCTTTTCGATCAAGCAAATGCTGATGCTCCGTGCGGGATCAGTGCGCGGTCTTCACCATATCCACCTGGGTTTCGGTAATCTCGTCATGCAGGATGTGGTCCAGCCGATCGGCAACCATCTGGTCGTCGCGACGGATCTCGCGCTTCCACGGCTGGCGGCCCTTGAGCACGCCCGATTCATCGACGATCTCGGCGACATATTCCTCCTGGCGGTAGGCCATCACATGGATGCCCGAAATGCCGGGGATTTCCTTCACCTCGTTGATGATGTCGATGCAGAGCTGCTTGCCTTCCTTCTTCTGGTCCTGGGCACCCTCCAGCCGCTTGATGACGGCGTCCGGGATATGGATACCCGGCACGTTGGAGCGGATCCACTTGGCGGTCTTGGCCGAGGCGAGGGGGCCGACGCCGCACAGGACGAACACTTTCTCGGTATGGCCGAGGTCGCGGGCCTTCTGCATGAAGGTCTTGAACATCGGCACGTCGAAACAATACTGCGTCTGCACGAACTGCGCGCCGGCGGCTATCTTCTTGCCAAGATGGATCGGGCGGAAATCGAAGGGCGGCGCGAACGGGTTGACGGCAGCACCCAGGAAGACCTGCGGCGGCGTCGTCAGCTTGCGGCCGGACAGGAACTTGCCGTTGTCGCGCATGATGCGGACGGTTTCGAGCAGCGACATGGAATCGAGGTCGAACACCGGCTTGGCGCCGGGCTGGTCGCCGGCCTGCACGCCGTCGCCGGTCAGGCACAGCATGTTGGCGACACCCATGGCGGCGCCGCCCAGCACGTCGCCCTGGATGGCGATGCGGTTCTTGTCGCGGCAGGCGATCTGCATGATCGGGGCATAGCCCATGCGGGTCAGAAGCGCGCAGATGCCGACCGAGGACATGTGGCAGTTGGCGCCCGAGGCATCGACGGCATTGATGGCGTCGACCCAGCCATCGAAGATCTTCGCCCTGTTGTAGACGTCCTCGGGGTCGGCGCTGTCTGGGGGATTGAGCTCGGTCGTCACCGCGAATTCACCGCGCCGCAGCACGCGCTCCAGCCGGCCGCGGGAAGAGTGGCCGGGCAGGGGATCGAGCGGCAGGTGAATGCCGGCCGGGTTTTCGTCGCGCTGGCGAGCGGTCATGCGGCGGCTCCGGTCTTTGGCGCGGCAGCGGCTTCACGGGTCGCCGCCGCCTGCGCGGTGACCCGCAGCCAGGCTGACGTTTCGCGCAACGACTGGTCGACCGGCTTCTGCACGGCCAGGATCTTGTCGCTATTGACCATGTTCTGCGAACCTTCCCAGGCCTTGACCCAGACGCAGGGCATGTCGGGCTCCACCTCGCAATTGCCGTTGGCGCGCACACCGCCGCAGGGACCGTTGCGCAACTGCTTGGGGCAATTCATCGGGCATGACATGCCGGTCGAGGACAGGATGCACTGGCCGCACATGCGGCAGTCGAACATGAAGCCCTTGACGCGCTTCTCGACGAATTTCACCGGAGCCTCGACGCGACCGTAGCCGATGCCTTTCCACAAGGGGTGCAGCAGCAGAAACATGTCGGCGAAGCGGGCGTAAAACCATTCGAGCAGGCGCGAATGCCGGATCGACCACAATCTTACCGCGAAAGAACGCTGCACGCGGCGCTGCGGCGACACGTCGGCCGGCTTGTAGTCGGATTTCGGCGCTGCCTTCTTGACCAGGGTGGCCTGGGTAACCGCCGGGTTGGTCTCAGACATTTTCTTTCCCGCCCGCCTTGACCAGAGCGACAAGCCGCTCGCGGTCGTATTTCGCATCGAGCTCCTGAAAAGCCTTTTCGACCTCGGCTTCGAGGTCGTCGCCAACCGGGACCGGATCGGCCTTGCGCCATTCGGCCAGATAGTCGTCGGTGCCGCCGGCGCCGGTGCGCATGGCGCACATGTCGATGGCCTCGGTGAAGCGCAGCGGCAGCTCACGCTTGGCGTTCTGCCGGCCCTTCTTGACGATGACCTGGGCAGGGATGTCGCGCCAGTAGACGACGATAAGATCGGCCATGAATTCTCGCTCCTCGAACTATCGAGCATTGCCGCATGCGCAATGGGGCCGCTTGTTATGGGACGACGCGCGCGCATTCAAAAGCGACGCATTTCAATGTCGTAAAATGAAAGGTGTCTTTATTCGTTTGCGACGTGCATCTGCGGCAGGTTCGGCATGCCGAAAAAGCCATCCTGCCTTATGCGGTGCCGGGCTGAAAAGAGCCTACCAGATTCCGGTTCTGAGGCCGGTCCAGACGTAGAACCAGATCGTCGGGTGATACCATTGTTTCGAAGCCAGTCCCGGGTCGATCGTCGTGAGTTTTCCGGCCAGTGCATCGCGCACGGCCTCGACGCAGATGTCGCGTGAGAACGCCGCCTGGCGCAGCGCGTGAGTTGAGATGGTGTCGCCTTTTTTCGGTCTGCCGCGGGCCTGCTTCAGCACGCCGCCAGTGTCGACGCCAGCGTCGACGAGATGGACAGTCGTGCCGAAATTCTGCGCGTCGCCTGATACCAGAGCCCAGTAGCCACCATTCATGCCGCGATATTTCGGCGTGATGCCCGCATGGTAGTTGAGCACCGGGCAAGGCATCTTGCTCAGCATCCCGGCCGAAATCAGCCGGCAACCGTTGAGCAGCACGACGCCTGGCTGGATCTTCTGGATCGCCTGCAGGCACTCAGGCCCATTGGCCGAGGCCACCTGGATGATCTCCTGGCCCGGTCGCGGCTCGACCTCAAGTTTCTCCTCCGCGATCAATCGCGCGCCATGGCTGGCCAGAAGCCGCTTGCCTAACCTGCTCAGCACCATCGTGCCAAGCTGGCCCATGGCCGAGACCCAGCCCTGGCGGCGAGCCCGGCCACGCAGCAATTGCTTTTTGGATTCAGGGATTTCGAGGATGACGCTGACAGGGCCAACGCGATCGGCGATTGCGTTGATCATGGCCCAGACATGCTGGCCGCCGCCGGTCACGACGACGATCGGCGCGCTGGTTGCTCCCGGTGAGGACATTGCCACTTCCCTGCCTTGCATGCGGCCGGCTGCCGCGTGCTGGCCGGATTTTGTGCCGGAAGGGGGTTAAATCTTGATGACCACGCTCAGCGCTTGAACTCGATGATGTCGAGCTTCGATTCGTAATAGGGCGCGGGAAGTTCGATGCGCCATTCGCTGGCGCTGGTGCGGAAGGCATAGCCGACCTGGTCGGTCTGCGGGCCGCTGCCGTAAGGTTTGGCCCGATCGTTGTTGACGGAGCCGGAGCCGAGATAGATTGCGCGCTTCTCGTTGTCGTCGAAGAAGCGGCCTTGGGTTCGCTGCGACCCGCTGATCTTTTCCAGCCGCCACCCGGAGCCGTCGTCGGTCACCTTGCACTTGAACCAGCCATAGATGACGAGTGGGCTCAACCCGCCCGCCTTGATGGTGCGACACTTCCAATAGCCAGTCAGGTCCTTGTCGGAGAACGACACCAGCGGCTTCGCCAGCAAGGCATCGAGCTGTTTGACATCGGCCGGATTGCCCGCCTTCGCCTCGGCAAGCGCTGCCTTGCGCGTCTCGCCATACTTGTCGAGACGGGTCTTGTCGGCAGGCGTGATCAGCTTCTGCACCTGGCCGTCGGCGAGCGTGGGCAAGGTGCAGCAGAGCAGGCCGATGGCCGCGAGCAGTGGGCGAAGGATCATCTGGAACTCCCCGAGTCTCTAAAATGGCAGTTGAAAATGGCAGTTAATGTCCGGAGCGGCGCTTCTGCCGGCTGGTGGCTGACTTTACCGGGTCGCTCGCGCCTGTCATCCGTGCTTAACAGCGTCACCGTCAAAAATCATGGTGGGGCGCATGCGAATCTTGCTCACGGGATCGTCGGGTTGGCTGGGCGGCACCCTGGCGCCGCGCCTGCGCGCACTTGGCCATGAGGTGATTGGCCTCGACCCTGTTCCATCTGTTGAAACGCAGATGATCGGCTCGATCGCCGAGCGTGACCTGGTTATGCGGGCGGTCGGGGATAATGGCATCGAAGCCATCATCCACAGCGGCGCGCTGCACAAGCCCAATATAGAGAGCCGCGCCAACAGCGATTTCGTCGCCACCAATGTGCAGGGCACGCTGAACCTGCTCGACGCGGCGGTGGCGACCGGCGTCGAACGCTTCGTCTTCACCTCGACAACCTCGCTGATGATCTCGCAAGCGATACGCCACGGGTTCAAGGGCGGTGCCCGCAAGGCCGCCTGGCTGACGGAGGCGATGTCGCCCGAGCCGCGCAACATCTATGGCGTGACCAAGCTCTCGGCCGAACATCTCTGCCGCCTCTATCATCTTCAGCACGGCCTGCCGGTGGTCGTCCTGCGCACGGCCCGCTTCTTTCCCGAAGCCGATGACATGGCGCATGCGATCGAACAATCGGATGCCAACACCAAGGCGAACGAATTGCTGTTCCGGCGGCTGACGGTGGAAGATGCGGCCGAGGCCCATGTCGCCGCGCTGGAGAAGGCGCCGCAGCTTGGCTTCGATACGTTTATCATCTGTGCGCCGACGCCGTTCCAGCCCGACGACTGCGATGCACTGATCAGGGATGCGCCGTCGGTTGTCGGGCGCTATTTCCCGGACTTCGCGGCGCTCTACGCGCGCAAGGGCTGGACGATGTTTTCCTCCATCGACCGGGTCTATGACGCGTCGCGGGCGAGGGACAGGCTGGGTTTTGTCTGCAGGACGAGCTTTGCCGATGTGCTGGCGGCGCTAAGCGCGGAGAACGGGCCGGGCTAGATCAATTCACCCGTTTTTGCTGCTTGCGCCATCCCCGCGGTCAGGTCGCCATAGCCGGTCGCGCGCCGCTCATAGGCGAGGCCGAGCAGGACGGCGGCCTTTTCCGCGACCTTGTCGAGCTCGGGATCATCGGTCTGGGCGAGATAGATCAGCTTCTCGTAGTTGCCGAAATAGTCCTTGATCAGCTCCGGGTGCTTGTCGAGGCCGAGCGGCTTCATGAAGAAGGCATCGAACTGGCGGCACAGGAAATCCGTCATGTAGAAGGACATCATGTCGTCGTCGGCAACCTTCGCGTAGGCTTCCATGCCTTGATAGAAGGCGAAGCAATGCGGGCCAGCCATGCGCTCGACGCCATGTTTCTCGATGACGCGGTCGAGCAGGCCACCGGTGCCGCAATCGGCATAGCCGACGAAGATGTGCTCGTAGCCCTCCGCCTTGGCCTTCCCGATCGCCTTGTCCATGGCGGGCGCGATGCGGTCGGGATAGAAGTGAAACTCGGCAGGCAGGCAGGTCAGGTCAAGGTGATCCAGCCCGAGCTGTTCCTTGACGGCCAATACCTCGCGCGCAATCATCCCGCAGGCGATGACGAGCAGCCTGTCTGTCTGATTCGGTTTCGTTTTTTGCGTCTTGACCAAGTCGAGCCGGCTTTCGCTGCGGGGCTAATCTATCTGTCGAGGGAGACACCGTCCATGAAACTGCTGCGCATCGCGCCGATTGCCATTCTTGCCTGTGCCTTGGCCCTTACAGCCTGCGCCAACACCATTCGGGGCGTCGGCAAGGATGTCAAATCGACGGCAAGGGCTGTCAAAGACACTGTCGCCAACTGATCGGCGGCCTCATCCATCATCTGGGAACAAAAAAGCCGCGCTGCAAGGCGCGGCTTTTTCTGTCTGTCCATCCTGATGCCTTGGATCAGGCGGAAGCGCGCACGTTATGCTTGCGCTTCATGAAGTCCTTGGCGGTCTCGACCGCCACCGCGGCATCGCGGCAATAAGCGTCGGCGCCGACGGCCTTGCCGAATTCCTCGTTGAGCGGGGCGCCGCCAACCAGCACGACATAGTCGTCGCGGATGCCCTTTTCCTTCATCGTGTCGATGACGACCTTCATGTAGGGCATGGTCGTGGTCAAAAGCGCCGACATGCCGATGATGTCGGGCTGATGCTGCTCGATCGCATCGAGATATTTCTCGACCGCGTTGTTGATGCCGAGATCGATGACGTCGAAGCCGGCGCCCTCCATCATCATGCCGACCAGGTTCTTGCCGATGTCGTGGATGTCGCCCTTGACGGTGCCGATCACCATCTTGCCCTGCTTCGGCGCGCCGGTGGCGGCAAGCAGCGGGCGCAGGATGAACATGCCGGCCTTCATGGCGTTGGCGGACAGCAGCACTTCGGGAACGAACAGGATGCCGTCGCGGAAATCCTCGCCGACGATGCGCATGCCTTCGACAAGCGCCTCGGTCAGCACCTTGTAGGGCACCCAGCCGCGCTCCAGCAGGATGCGCGTGCCTTCCTCGATCTCTTCCTTCAACCCGTCATAGAGGTCGTCGTGCATCTGCTGCACCAACTCGTCGTCGGAAAGTTCAGAAAGGATGATCTCGTCGTCGGACATTTTAATCCAGCTCCTCACGGCATCGCGACTGTGTCGCAAGGCACAAAATATTGGCGTTCATACCTAACCCGCAACGGGCGGGTATCCATAGCTGATTTGCGACTTCCCGCAAAAGGAAAGCGACTGGAAAATCTATTGGTTTTCTTGTCGATTTTGCGACAGGCGTTGGCGCGGACGGGCCGTTTCGAATAGGGTGCATGGCTACGATCCGGCGAAAGCCGCGCCATGCGGCCGCAACGGTTACGGACCGGCCCATATTAGGGCCCAGCCAGGGAAGAGCGATCATGAGCGAACACGCGGCAGTCGACCAGGAAGCGTCAAACGCGCGGCGTGGGCGCGGCGCGAGCGGCGGAGCCGCGGCCAGGCGCGCGGCGCGCTCCGGCGGCGGGCCCGGCACCCAGCTCACCTATATCAAGCGCAAGATCAACGTCTATGAGGTGCTCGACGAGGAAGGGCTGGCGCTGATCGAGAAGAACACCGACACGGTGCTCGAGGAAATCGGCATCATCTTCCGCGACGACGCCGAAGCGCTGCAGCTGTGGAAAGAGGCCGGCGCCGACGTCAAGGGCGAGCGCGTGCATTTCCCGAAGGGGCTTTGCCGTTCGCTCCTGAAGACCGCGCCGTCCGTCTATACACAGCATGCCCGCAATTCAGAACGCTCGGTGCAGATCGGCGGCAATGCCACGGTGTTCGCACCGGTCTACGGTCCGCCCTTCGTGCGCGACCTCGATGGTGTCAGGCGCTATGCGACGATCGAGGATTTCCGGAATTTCGTGAAGCTGGCCTATATGGCGCCGTCGATTCACCATTCCGGCGGCACTGTGTGCGAACCGGTCGACGTGCCGGTCAACAAGCGCCACCTCGACATGATCTATTCGCACATAAAGTACTCGGACAAGCCGTTCATGGGTTCGGTGACCGCGCCGGAGCGCGCCGAGGACACCGTCGCCATGGCCAAGCTCGTCTTCGGCGACGATTTCGTCGAGAACAACACGGTGCTGACCAGCCTGATCAACGCCAACTCGCCGATGGTGTTCGACGAAACCATGCTTGGCGCGCTGAAGGTCTATTCGCGGCACAACCAGGCCTGCATCGTCACGCCGTTCATCCTTGCCGGCGCGATGAGCCCGGTGACGGTCGCCGGCACGCTGACGCAGGTCCTGGCCGAAGTGCTGGCCGGCGCATCGTTCACCCAGCTGATCCGGCCGGGCGCGCCGGTGCTGTTCGGCACCTTCGCCTCGTCGATCTCGATGCAGTCGGGCGCGCCGACCTTCGGCACGCCGGAACCGTCGCTGGTCTCCTACGGCGCGGCACAACTCGCCCGCCGTCTCGGCCTGCCGTTCCGCACCGGCGGTTCGCTCTGCGCGTCCAAGGTTCCGGATGCGCAGGCCGCCTATGAAAGCGCCAACACGCTGAACTCGACCATCCTTGCCGGCACCAACTTTGTCCTTCACTCGGCCGGCTGGCTCGAGGGCGGGCTGGCGTCCTGCTACGAAAAATTCATGATGGACGTCGACCAGCTCGGCATGCAGCAGAAATTCGCCGAGGGCGTTGATCTGTCGGAGAACGGCCAGGCGATGGATGCCATCCGCCAGGTCGGGCCGGGCAGCCATTATCTCGGCTGCGACCATACCCAGGCCAATTTCCAGACCGCCTTCTACCGCTCCAACATCGCCGACAACAATTCCTATGAGCAGTGGCTGGCCGAAGGCGAAAAGACCGCGCCGCAACGCGCCAACGATCTAGCCCGCCGCTGGCTGGAGAGCTACGAGGCGCCGCATCTCGACCCGAGCATCGACGAAGCCCTGAAGGACTTCATCGCCAGGAAGAAGGGGTCGATGCCCGACGCCTTCACCTGAAAGGAGCCCGAGTCAGGCGGGGCTAAAGTCGCCAACATCATCCACAAGGAAGTCTGGCGGAGTGCCTTCTCCGATCCGGACAAGAAGGGATGACTTCGTGCGCGGCATGATCGAAGGGATCACGGCCGCGCTTGACGCCAACGGCCTCGTCCTGCGTGGCGGCTTTGCTTTTTCCGATAGCGATGCCCCTCATGGCGCTTCGGGTGCATCGGCAAGGTCCATTCTGCTGGTGGGGCAGGCGGGTGCCGCACCCTGGCGGCATTTCCTGCGCTGGCGAGAGCAACAACCCCAGGCAATCGCCAATCCGCTCGACACATGGTCACGCGAAATAATCGGCGCGATCGCGGAAAAATTTGGCGCCCGCGCCGTTTCGCCCTCGGACAAGCCCTATCTGCCGTTCCAGCAATGGGCGATGCGTGCTGAGGGGCTAAAACCGTCGCCGCTCGGTATTCTCATGCATCCGCAATACGGGCTCTGGCATGCCTATCGCGGCGCGTTGCTATTCGAGGACGAGATCGCGCTCCCGGAGCGGGCTGATGCAGTCCACCTTTGCGACACCTGTATCGAGAAACCTTGCCTGAAATCCTGTCCGGTCGATGCCTATTCCAGGGAAGGCTTCGTCTACCAGGCCTGCCTGGCGCATGTGCGTGGCGGGAATGGCGAACCGTGCCGGAGCGGCGGCTGCCTCGACCGCAATGCCTGTCCCTATGGCACCGCCTATCGTTATCCGCCGGAAGTTCAGGCCTTCCATATGGCGAGCTTCGCACGGGCCGGGAGCTGATCGTCGCCATTGCGTGGCGCTTGGACTTGCTGATGTGAACCTTGACGGCAGGCAAAAGCAAGCCTATTCATCAAGTCATCTGATGACTTGATGAATAGGCCGATGCAACCTGCCATCCGAACGAATCTTACCGACAGCGCAACCGGGAGCCTGCGCGCCGAAATCGTCGGCGGCCGCTGGGGCGTGGGCGAGCGCATTCCCAATGAGGCGGCTCTCAGCGACCTTCTCTCGGTTAGCCGCGGCACGGTGCGCGAGGCGGTGAGGGTGCTGGTCTCGCAAGGATTGCTGGATACGCGCCAGGGCTCTGGCACCTATGTGCGCTCGACCGTCGATTCATCGGCCGCGCTCGACCGCGTCAAGCGAACCGGCTTGCGCGACCAATGGGAGGCGCGGGCGGCGCTGGACCTGGAGGCCGCGCGGCTTGCCGCCTTGCGCCGCACACCCGCCGATCTCGACCGGATGCGCCTGCTTCTTGCCGAGCGCGGCTCCGCCGCCAATGGCGGGAGCGACGCCTTCATCCAGCGCGATCTCGCCTTCCACAAGTCGGTCGTCGCGGCGTCCGGCAACAGAGCGATGATGGAGCTCTACGACTTCTTCACCGCGGCCATCACCGAAACCATCCATGCCACCATCGACGGCGAACTGCCTGAGCCGGACCAGCAGGCGCACGCGGCGATCGTCGACGCCATAGCCGCGGGTGACCCTGATCGCGCGGTTTCCGCCGTCCGTGCTTTCATGGCGCCGGTGCTTGCTCAACTTGAAAGACTGCTTTCCCAATGAACCAGACGTTTCGTCAGCCCGCTCCGATGGCGCAATCCAAGGCCGTCGAGGGGCTGGATCTCATCGATGCCGAAGCCGATAGCTTGCCGAAGCCACAGCCACCCGAACTGCGCAGCCGTGCCGCGCGCATCGTGCTTGGCGCAAGCCTTGTGCTGATCGCCTTCAACCTGCGGCCGCTATTTTCCAGCCTGTCGGTGCTGCTGCCCGAGGTGATGCAGGCGACCGGTCTTTCGACGACCGGCGCCAGCTTGCTGACCACGCTGCCGGTCTTGTGCCTCGGTCTGTTCGCCCCCTTTGCTCCCAGGCTTGCCCAGCGCTACGGGGCTGAACGCACCTTGCTTGGCGCGCTTGCGCTGCTGGCGCTGGGAACCGGGCTGCGCTGGTTCGGCTCGGTGCCGCTGCTGTTTGTCGCCACCTTCCTTGCCGGCGGCGCCATCGCCATCGGCAACGTGCTTTTGCCGGGGCTGGTCAAGCGCGATTTTGCCGGCAGTGCCGCCCTCATGACCGGGCTCTACACGATGGCCCTATGCGCTGGTTCAGCCGCTGCCGCCGGCCTCACCCTGCCGATCGAGCATTTTGTCACGGGCTCATGGTCGGGCGCGCTCGCCGCATGGGCGGTGCCGACATTGGTCGTGCTGCTGATCTGGATCCCGCAGGCGCTGGGCGGCCGGCGACAGGTCAGCCATCGCGGCTTTCGCGTCGTCGGTCTGTGGCGCGATCGCCTGGCCTGGCAGGTGACACTGTTCATGGGACTGCAGTCGGCGCTTGCCTATTGCATCTTCGGATGGCTGGCGCCGATCCTGCGCGAGCGCGGCTTCGACGCGGCCACCGCCGGCGCCATCGCTTCGGTGTCTGTCATGGCGCAGGTCATCACCTGCCTTGCCGTGCCTTCCATCGCGGTACGGCTCAAGGACCAGCGCGGCATCAACGTGGTGCTTGTTGGCATAGCGGTGGTCGCGCTGCTCGGCATTCTCTTCGCGCCGACTTCGACCGTGCTTTTCTGGGCAATCCTGCAAGGCATCGGGCAAGGTGGCCTGATCGCTGCCGCCATGACCCTGATCGTTCTGCGTTCGCCGGATTCGCATGTCGCCGCGCATCTTTCGGGCATGGCGCAAGGCGTGGGCTATGTGCTTGCGGCAACCGGACCGCTGTTGGTCGGCCTGATCCGCGGCTGGACCGGCAGTTTCTCGGAATCCGCCTTCCTGTTCGTCGCGCTTGGACTGGGTGCCGCCATCATGGGGGTCGGCGCCGGACGTGCGCTGCATGTCGGCGCCACGACCATGCGCATCGAGGGGGAAGGCTGATACAAGCCTTCCTCGACGCGGCCTCGGGAACCCGCCAACGCGTCACGCGATCCTGCACGAAATGTTGACCAAGGGGCTCAGGGAACGCCTTGCCGTGGCGGTTTGCGCGGATATGTATCGCTGATCTGATCAACGGAGCAGGCAATGACGAAGCAGGACCTTCAGATCAAGACCCGTGACGGTGTGGCGAAGGCGGGCCTGTTCCGCTCGGCCAGGAACTCTCCAGCCAAGGCCGGCGTCATTGTCTACCAGGATGCGTTCGGTCCACGACCGGCGCTCGACGGCATGGCCGAGCGACTGGCGGGTGAGGGCTATGCGGTGCTGGTGCCAGATCTCTTCCACCGCAACGCGCCTTACGGGCCGTTCGATGCCAAGACAGCCTTCGTCGAGGAAAAGACCAAGGCGGCGCTGATGGCGCTGGTCACCGGCACGACACAGGAGATGACGATCAGCGACAGCGCGGCCTTTCTCGATGCGCTCGCCGGCGAAGGCGTCACCGGGCCTATCGGCACGGTCGGCTATTGCATGGGTGGTGCGCGGGCGCTGAACGCTGCCGCGTCCTATCCCGAAAAGATCAAGGCCGCCGCCAGTTTCCATGGCGGCAATCTCGCCAGCGACGCCGCCGACAGCCCGCACCGCAAGGCCGCGTCGATCAAGGCACGCGTCTATGTCGGCATGGCCGGCGTCGACAGGAGTTTCCCGCCGGAACAGTCGACCCGGCTGGAGGAGGCACTGCGGAACGCGGAGGTCGACCACACGATCGAGAACTATGTCGGCATGGCGCATGGCTGGTGCGTGCCGGATCACAGCGTCTACAACGAAGCCGGCGCCGAGCGGCATTGGCAAAGGCTGATCACGCTGTTTGCCGAAACACTGATCTGAGCCGTCGGGCGGATCGCCTAAACGAGGCCGATCGCATGAAGTCCGATGAAAATAGTCACGCCTGCGCCGATCAAAAGCAGCGGATTGACCTTGGTCAGGAGAAGCGCGGCGGTTGATGCCAATGCGATGGCGCGCGCGACCCAGCCGCCATCTATCGCCTGCAGCAACACGTAGGTCGCCGCGAGGATCATTCCGGCGGCGACTGGCCGGAGCCCTGTCTCCAGCGCTCGCTTCCAGCGTGCGCCGCCGTTGCGGGACCACAGATGAGCGACCGCGTAGATCAGAAAGGTGGTTGGACCGAAAATTGCCAGCGTTGAAACGACGGCGCCCCAAAAACCCGCGACTTGCCAGCCGATCAGCGTAACCAGCAGCGATCCCGGCCCCGGGGCCATGCGCGAGATGGCGAAGGCGTCGACGAATTGCGCCTGGCTTAGCCACTGATGGACGTCGACCACCTGCCGGTTGATATCGGCGATGGCGCTCTGCCCGCCGCCGATGGTGACAAGCGAGAGCGGAGCAAAGACCGCCAGCAAGCTCAGCAACAACGATGTCTGTGGGGTCTCGCTCATCAACCTGCCCTGGCGTAGGTGTAGGCGACGCTCACTGTCCCAGCCGCGAGAACGACCCAGAAAAGCGGCCAGTGCAGAAGTGCGACGGCAATGAATGTACCGGCCATGATCGTCATGGGAACAACGTTTCGAGGCACCGCTCGCGCGGCCGTGATGCCCATCGAGAGCGACAGGCCGACGGCCGCCGCCGCGGCTCCGGTTAGCGCAACATGTGTCAGCGCATAGCGCGACAGTGAAGAGAATACCGCTCCCAGCAGGACTATGACGATGGCGGGCGGGACGATAATCCCGACAAAGCCAATAGCGGCACCACGCCAGCCAAGCAGCCTGTAGCCGATCCAGACAGCCATGTTCTTGACGTTCACACCCGGGAGGGCCTGGGAAATCGACAGGCCGTTGAGAAATTCCTCCTGTGTCATCCACTTGCGGCTCTGAACAAATTCCCGCAGCAGCCAGCCGCTCAATCCACCGCCGAAACTGGTCAGGGCGATGCGTGTGAAAATCCAGAACAGCTGCGAGCAGCTGGGGGTGGACGGTGTTTCCGGTTCGGACATGTTCGACGTTCTGACCGTGGCCATCTACTTGCTGGACAAAAGAACCAGAGACCCGAGTCCATATGGAATTGCCAGCACCATGCTTGATGCCAGCGGGTCACTCTTTCTTGCGCCGGATGTGAAGCCGTCCCGGCGGGTGATTGAGCGCTAAAGCGCTGGGCGGAAAAAAATCTTTGCATCACCCCAAGGATCAGCCATTAGCCTTCGTCCAACAGGCAAATGATGGCGATGATGCTGGATGAGAGCGAAGCCTCCGACGCCGAACTGATCGGGCGGGCGAAGGGCGGAGACAGGGGGGCCTTCGGCAAATTGCTGGAGCGCCACTACGACTTCGTCTATCGCGCCGCCTATCGCTGGTGCGGCAAGAAGGCGGATGCCGAAGACATCGCCCAGGAAGTCTGCGTCCGGCTCGGCAAGGCGATCCGCGACTATCGCGGTGGCGGCGCCTTCACGACATGGCTCTACACCATGACGATGAACGCGGCGCGCGACATGATGCGCAAGACCGCCCGCGAGACGGTCAAGACCGAGGCTTATGGCGTCCATGCGCTGATTTCGGGCGAGGCCCCGGCCGAGAGCGAGGATCCGGCCGAGGCGCTGTGGGCAGCGGTGCGGCAGCTTCCGGACAAGCAGCGCGATGCCGTGCTGCTTGTCTATGGCGAGGGCTTGAGCCACGCGGCCGCCGCCGAGGCGATGGCGATCTCGGAGACGACGGTTTCCTGGCACATCCATGAAGCGAAGAAACGGCTGAAGACGCTGATGCGCTCGGCCGGGGAAGTGTGACCATGGTCGACGATAACGAACTCAAGAGACTGCGCGATATCGCAGCACCGGCGCCGGGCGAGAGCGCGAAGGCGCGCGCCTTCGAGGCCGCCATGCGCGCCTATGATCAGGAAAATATTTCTGCCGTCACCCAAGGATCGGTCGGCGGTCTTCGTCTCACAGAGCGAGCACAAAAGCTCTGGAGCGAGATCATGCAAAAGAAACTCATCGCCACGCCGGCCCTTGCCGGGCTCGTCGCCCTGCCGATCGCCGGATACGCCACTTTCCACCTGCTGAGGGAGCAGCCGCCTAAATTCGGCGGCGACGAAAAGATCACCGAGACGCTGGCCAACAAGCCGGCGACCGTGAAGCCGATCGTGGCAGAGCCGAAGCAGGCTCCGACCGAACTGGCGAAGGACAAGAAGGCCGATGCCGATGTGGAGAGCCGCGACGCTGCCGATGCGCTTGTCGCGCCGACCGCTCCGCCGAAACCCGAATCGACTGCGGCCGGCGGCGTGGCGCAGCAGAATGCACTGGGGCGTGGCGTGCCGGCTGAGGCTCCGGCAACAGTCGATGAACTCGAGTCGGGCACTTTGAGGACCTACAAGCCGGCGCCGGCCCCGACGAGCGAGTTCGCGTTGGATGGCACCAGAACCGCGCCCAGCACATCGCGGGTCGCCCGCATGCCCGCGGCCGAGTCCAAGCTGATGGCGCCGCAGCCGGCCATGGCACCGGCCGATCAGATCGCGCCGCAGGAGGAGAGCCGCAATCGCGTCCAGGATTTCAAGACCAATCCGGTGCATGCCGCACTGGAAGACCCGGTCTCGACCTTCTCGATCGATGTCGACACCGCTTCCTATTCCTTCGTGCGCCGTTCGCTGAAGGAAGGCTCCGTGCCGCAGGCCGACACGGTGCGTGTCGAGGAGATGATCAACTACTTCCCCTATGACTGGAAGGGGCCGGACTCGGCGTCGACGCCGTTCAACTCGACCGTCAGCGTCATGCCGACGCCGTGGAACGGGCACACCAAGCTGATGCATGTCGCCATCAAGGGCTTCGACATCAAGCCGACCGAGCAGCCGAAGGCCAATCTGGTGTTCCTGATCGATGTGTCGGGTTCGATGGACGAACCCGACAAGCTGCCGCTGCTCAAGTCGGCATTCCGGCTGCTGGTCAGCAAGCTGAAGGCCGACGACACGATCTCCATCGTCACCTATGCCGGCGAGGCCGGCACCGTGCTGATGCCGACCAGGGCTGCCGAGAAGGACAAGATCCTCAATGCCATCGATAATCTTCAGCCGGGTGGCTCGACCGCTGGCGAGGCCGGCATCAAGGAGGCCTACAAGCTTGCCCAGCAATCCTTCGTCAAGGACGGCGTCAACCGGGTGATGCTGGCCACCGATGGCGACTTCAATGTCGGCCAGAGCGACGATGATGATCTCAAGCGCCTGATCGAGCAGGAGCGCAAGAGCGGTGTCTTCCTGTCGGTGTTCGGCTTTGGCCACGACAATCTGAACGACCAGATGATGCAGACCATCGCCCAGAATGGTAATGGCACCGCCGCCTATATCGATACCCTGGCCGAGGCGGAAAAGGTGCTGGTCGAGGATGCCTCCTCGACGCTTTTCCCCATCGCCAAGGACGTGAAGATCCAGGTCGAGTTCAACCCGAACAAGGTCTCGGAATACCGCCTGATCGGCTACGAGACCCGGGCGCTGAACCGCGAGGATTTCAACAACGACCGCGTCGATGCCGGCGATATCGGCTCGGGCCATTCGGTCACCGCGATTTACGAGATCACGCCGAAGGGCAGCGGCGGCGAGCAGATCGACCCGCTGCGCTATGGCCAGGCCACGGTCAACAATGGCGGTGTCGCCAACGCGGATGAATATGCCTTCGTCAAGATCCGCTACAAGCTGCCCAACGAGGACGTCTCGAAGCTGATCACCACGCCGGTGACATCGGCCAACGAGGTGGCATCCTTCGACCAGGCCAGCACCGACCAGCGTTTCTCCGTCGCGGTCGCGGCTTTTGGCCAGAAGCTGCGCGACGAGGATGCGACCGCGAAGTTCGGTTACGACAAGATCATGGAGATCGCCACCGCCGCTCGAGGAGCCGACCCGTTTGGGTACAGGTCCGAGTTCCTCTCGCTTGTGCGCCTTGCCTCGGCGCTGGGCGGCAACCGGTAGTGGTGATACGGCCGGTTTCTTTCAGATGGGATCGTTCTGATATGGGAAACCGGCCTACGGGCGGGTGAGGCAGGCCGGCGAGGGGTCATTCCCTTGCCGGCCTTTTTTTCGGATCTATTGATATTCAGGTGAGACCGGCCTGCGAATGGCGGCTTCCTGCGCTTCCGGTGCTCACGTACTTTTAAGTACGCTCCGCTCCGGTTCTCGGAAGCCACCATTCTCGGCTCGGCCTGACCTGAATCTCAACAGATCCTGGCGCAGCGCTAAGCGGCATGATCGTTAAATTGCGCGGTATTTCCGGTACCGGATCGCAATGTCCTCTTGTTACACCGGGCTTGTTTACGGGGCTTGAGGGAGCCGGAATTGCAGACTAGGACTATCGCCAACTCGCCGCCGCCGGTGCGAGACGCTTCGCCGGTTTCATCAGCCCCGTCAGCCGAAACCAGACGCATCAGCGACGATGTCGCGCAGGCGCGTGACACCGCAATGTCGGCGCTGACCAACGACCGCTTCCGCTTGATGCTGGAACAGATCACCGACCCGGGTTCATCCGGTGCTCTGATGACGATGCGCGGCGACAACGTGGTCGATTTCAAGTCGGCGCAGTCGAGCTACGCTGACAATAGCGATTAACCCAAAGATATTGCTTCAGGCCCGGCTGCGGCGGCGCTCGCGGCGTGCTTCGCTGGTCTCGGTGGTGTTTTCCGTCGCTACCTTGTTGCGCATCGGACCGATGCGCTCGACGATCGTTTCGACCGTCGGGCGGCTGGCTTTGGTATGGGCGTCGAGCGCCTTGCGCATGGCGGCAAGGTGCTGGAACGAGGTGCCGCAGCAGCCGCCGACGATTTTCGCGCCGGCATCGACAGCGAGACGGACATAGTCAGCCATCAATTCAGGCGTGCCGGAATAATGGATCTCGGTGCCGCGGAATTCGGGAATGCCGCAGTTGCCCTTGACGATCACCGTCGCCTGCGGCTTCGCCTCGGTCATGTCGAGCAGCGAGGCCAGGATATCGGAGGCACCGACACCGCAATTGGCGCCAACGCCGAGCGGGGCCTGCGACAGCCCGTCGGCCACGCCATGGATATCCTTCGGCAACAGGCCCATCATGGTGCGGCCGGCTGTGTCGAAGGAGCCGGTATAGGTGTAGGGCAGGCCGACGCGGATGGCGGCTTGCGCCGCGGCGCGGATTTCGTCGGGCGCCGACATGGTCTCTATCCAGGCCACTTCGGCGCCGCCTTCCTTGAGACCCTCGATCTGCTCGGCAAAGGCGTCGACCGCCTCGTCATAGGTCATGGCGCCGAGCGGCACCAGCAATTCACCGGTCGGGCCAACGGAGCCGGCAACGATCACCTTGCGGCCGGCCTTGTCGGCAACGGCCCGCGCAATCTCGGCGGCGCGCTTGTTCAGCGCATGCACGCGGTCCTGCGCATGGTGGAGCTTCAACCGATGGCGGGTGCCGCCGAAGGAGTTGGTCAGGATGATGTCGGCGCCGGCATCGACGAAATTCTGGTGCAGGCTGGTGATGGTGTCGGGCGCGGTCTCGTTGAGCAGTTCCGGCGCCTCGCCGGCCTCCAGACCCATGGCGAACAAATTGGTGCCCGTGGCGCCATCGGCCAGCAGCACGCCCTTTTCAGCCAGCAGGGCATCGATCGGATTGGTCGTCGTCATCGGATTGGCTTTCATATTTCGAATTCGAATAAGGATATAAAGAAGTCTTTATGTCTAGTCAATGATTTTGCAAGTGACGGGCTGCTCGATTGCCGCGATGGCCGTCGATCAGGCAGAGCCTGACGGGAACGTCATGCCGGCCAGATTGCGCGCGAAGGCGGCGGCCTCGTGCGGGTTGACGTCGGCGGCCCGGATCAGGTTGTCGAAGTGCTGGGTCAGTGCCTGAACCGGCTGGGTGGCGTTCAGCACGACATACATGTCACCGACATAGATGGCAGCGCGATAGGGCCCGAAGATGGTGAGCGGGATCGAATAGCGCATGCGGCCGTCATAGAGAAACAGCCGGAAGGTCGGGTAGAGATCGTCAAGCAGCGTCGCCATATGGGCGAGCTGCTGCTGGCGATCGGCCTCCGGAAAACGGTCCCAGACGCCGAGGCCGCGGGCAAAAATCTCCAGCGTGTGGCGCGGCATGCAGACTTCCATGTCGGTTTCCGGGCGCCGGTTGTATTCGATGCGGTATTGCGTCTCGCTGGCCTGCGCCAGGCGGCTCCTGTTGGTGATGTTGGCCTCATAGTCGACCAGCGCGCGGGTCCGCAGCAGGTCGGGGATGCCGGCCGGCACGTAACGGATCTTGGTGCCCGCGGCCTCGGCGAACCATTTGGCGAGCAGGGTGCGGTCGAAACCGTCGGGCGCTTCCTCGATCTCCAGGCTTTCACGGATTTCGCCGGTGACGCCTTCGTCCTGACTGAGACCGAGCAGCCAGTCGAGCGATACCTTGAATTCAGCGGCGATGTTGAGCAGCGTTTCGGCCCTCGGCAGGCGCGTCGAAGCGCCCGACATCAGCTGCGACAGTGCCGACCGGTCGATGCCGACCGCTGAAGCGAAGGCAGACTGGTTGAGATCCGATCGTGTCAGGAGCAGCCTCAGACGCTCCCGGAAGATTGCTGACAGGTCGCGTTTGTCCATCGTCCGGTTCTCCGAATCCTGAGGAAAAATTTGCGCCGAAGCGGCCCGGGGTCCGTCTCAGGCGTAAATGAATCCCTAAGGTTGTTTACAATGTGTAACATATGCGGTCAAAAATGCGCAATCGCAACATTTTGTATACTTTGTCGCGTTGAGTGGAATCGCTTCTCCTGACACTATGCTGTCAGGAGCCATTGGGGGTTCCGGCGACTGAGGGGCAGTGGTCGATAGCATGACAGGCAAGAGCATCAAGCGACGCAACGCACCGGCCATCGAGTGGCCAACCACGGTTCTCGCTTTCTTCTGTTACGGAACGTGGCTTGCCATCGGTTTCCTGCTCTGGCCTTCCTACCCCATCTTGGCGCTCTTTCTCCTCGGCTTTGTCCTGGCACTGCAGTCGTCGATCATGCACGAAGTGCTGCATGGCCATCCGACGCGCAACGCGTTGATCAACGAAGCGTTCGTCTTCCTGCCGATCGGTCTTGTCTGGCCGTTCCGGCGCTTCAAGACGCTGCACTTGCGCCACCATGCCGACGAGCGGCTGACCGATCCACTGGACGATCCGGAAAGCTACTATCAGGCGCTGTGGCAGCACGACGAATTGCCGCCGACGATGAAATTCCTGCTCAAGGTCAACAACACCATGGCCGGACGGTTCTTCCTCGGCCCCTGGCTGTCCTGCATCGGCTTCTTCATCGACGACGCCAAGCAGATCATGGCCGGCGACAAGGCGATCCGCAAAGCATGGCTGTTGCATGCGATCGGCCTCGCCATCGTGGCGCCTATCGTGCAGTTCGGCTTCGGCATTCCGCTTTGGCTCTACATTCTGGCACCGGTCTGGCTCGGTCAGTCGCTGATCGCGATCCGCACCTTTGCCGAGCATCAATGGTCCGAGCATCCGGAGGGCCGCACGGTGATCATCGAGCGCTCGCCGCTGTCGTTCCTGTTCCTGAACAACAATCTGCACTTCGTCCACCACAAGACCCCGACAGTCGCCTGGTACAAGCTGCCCAAGCTGTTTCGCGAGCGCCGCGACGAGTGGCTGCGGATGAACAATGGCTATGCCTATCCGAACTATTTCGCGCTGATCAAAGCCTATGCCTTCAAGGCAAAGGAGCCGATCGTGCACCCGGTGCTGCGTCGCGCGCCTGAGCACGGCCGGGCGTTCAAGCCACGCATCCGGGCCCGCAACATCAATGGGCTCGGCAGCGCGCCGGTGCCCGCCGAGCCGCCAAAGGAATAGTCCGGGCATCCCGGGATACGTGTCGGCCAATTCTGATTGGACGCCGCGTTTTTGCGATCCTTTCTCCAAACATGATGATTTGATATCGGCATGAGTGAATCGATTGCGGCCCTGCCAATGTATGACTGGCCCGAGGCGCGCGGCGAGGTAGACGCGCAATGGGCGCTGTTGCGGGACGCCTTCCGTCAAAAGGGCATCGATGCGCCGCAAACCATCGTGCGCCGCAATGGCGACCTGCCGCCCGTGCCGGGCGGCATCCGCGATGCCCAGGGAGCCTTGATCGCTCCGGATCCGGTGACATTGCCGCCGGATGAACTCGATTTTCACAAGCTCTGGCTGCACCCGGCGCTGCTGTTCGCGCAGACCTGCTGGGGACCGATGGAACTCGGCCTGTCGAACCATGTGCAGGTGGTTGGCCAGCCAAGCTATGACGCTTATGAAGGCGGGCAGGGCGAGCTCTATTCGAGCGCGCTGGTGATGCGGATCGGCGAGGGGCCGGAAGTCCGCTCGCCCGCGGACGGCAAGGCCTTGCTGCCGCTCGACCTGATCCGTGGCAAGCGCTTCACCTTCAACAGCCTCGATTCGATGTCGGGCATTATCGGGCTGACGCGCGACCTGCAGGCGGCCGGCGAAAGCCTCGATATCTTTTCCTCGCGCAGCGCAAGCGGCGGCCATCGCGGCTCGATCGTCACCGTTGCCGAGGGCAAGGCTGACATAGCCGCGATTGACTGCGAGAGCTGGGCGCTGGCGCAACGTTTCGAGCCGGCGGCGCGCAAGGTCGTGATCGTCGGCTGGACGGCACGGCGCAAGGGCCTGCCGTTCATTACCGCCCGGACGACGCCGGAAAAGACAATCAAGGCAATGCGCGAAGCCCTTGCCGGGTTAGCCGAGCAGCCTCGCATCCAACGGGTAGGTTGAAAGCTGCTCGTTGCCGGTCTCGGTGATCAGGATCTGCTCCTCGATCTTGACGCCCTCGCGCCCGCCCAGCCGGCCGATATAACTTTCCACGCACAACACCATGCCCGGTTCGAGCACGCCGTCGGGCGTGTCCGGCGTCCAGTCGCTGGCATGCGGCAGCGTGGGGTATTCGTCGGCCAGCCCGACCCCGTGGTAGAGGACGCCGTAGCGCGTCGGGAAGCAGTCTCCAGGCGGCACCACCGAGCGCTCGACAAGATCGCGGAACGAAATGCCGGGCTGCATCAATTGCGTGTTGTGTTCGATCTGCTCGGCGGCGATGCGGAACAGGTCGCGCTGCTCGTTGGTCGGGTTTGCGTCGCCGCAAAGCCAGGTGCGCGACAGGTCGGCGCAGAAGCCGTAGGGGCCGATCAGGTCGGTGTCGAAGGCGACGAGGTCGCCCGCTTCGATCACGCGCGACGAGCATTCCTGGAACCAGGGATTGGTGCGCGGGCCCGACGCCAGCAGCCTCGTCTCGATCCATTCACCGCCGCGCGCAATGTTGCCGCGATGCAGTTCGGCCCACAATTCGTTCTCGGAGATGCCTGATATCAGTGCCCGTTCCATCTCACCCATTGCCGCCTCGCAGGCGACGATGGCACGGCGCATGGCGAGGATTTCATCAGGCGATTTGATCAGCCTTGCGTTTTCCATCACCGCTTCGCCGTTGCCGATGGAGACACCTAGGCGCGCCAACTCCTCGACGCCTTCCGGATTGAGGTGGTCGACCGCGATACGGCTGTTGCCGCCGCCATGTTCCCTCACCAGATCGGCGATGCCGGCGGCCCAGCGGCGGACCTTTTGGTCTGTCAGTTCGCCGCCATAGAGATACATCCACGACACGGCCGGACGCACCTCGTCGACGACGCCGGAGTGATCGGACAGATGTTCGCAGGAGAAATAGTCGAACAGCACCACCGGGCCCTCGGTGGCGACGAAACAATGCCGCGTCGGGTTGTGCGCCACCCATAGCTGCATGTTGGTGCTGTCGGTCGCATAGCGGATATTGACGGGGTCGTAGAGCAGGGCACCGGCATAGCCGCGCCGCTTCAGCTCGGCGCGGATGCGCTCCAGCCGGTATTTGCGCATCGCCGGAAGATCGGGGGCGGCAATGCCCGCCGCCGCCCACTCCGCTTCAGCTATCGCGCCATAGCCCAACACATGCTGGTTGAGCGAAGCCGCCTTCTGGCGGGAGCCTTCGCGCAATTCCTCGATCGAGCCAGGCTCGAACGGCATGATCTTGCGATGGCGGCCGAAGCTGCCCTTTGGCGCCGCGCTGTCCATGGTCGAACCTCAGGTTCGCATCTTCTCGCCGCTCGGATCGAACGGCGCCTCGACATTGATGCGGGCCGGACGCCGATGTCCGAGGATCTCGATCTCGAACAGCCCGGCGCTTTCATCCTCGGCCAGTGCTGCCGGAACGTAACCCTGCGCCATCGACTTCTGGACATAATGGGCATAGCCGCCCGACGTCACCCAGCCGACCACGCGCCAGTCGCCGTCGATGATGCCGCGCACGGCCGAAGCGCCCTCGGCGGCCTTGGAGCCACGCACTTCCTTGCCCTTGTCGTCGAATCGCGGCGCGCCATAGCCATGCGGCTTTTCCACCGTGCCAAAATCCTTGCTCACCTTGGCCCAGATCGGTTCGTCTCCCATGACGTCGGCATCTGCAGCGTCGACGATGAAGGAGACACGGCGCAGTTTTGGTCCTTCCGCCTGTTCCTTGGCGGCGGCTTCGCGGCCGATGAAATCGTTCTTCTCGAGCTTGATGAAGCGGTCCATCGAACCTTCGAACGGGCCGTAGATCGGCCGCAACTCGCGGAACCAGGTCGGGAAGTTCTTTTCCAGGCGCATCGACAGCAGCGCGCGCATGCCGAAATCGACCAGGCCGAATTCTTCACCGGCATCCTTGATCGCCTTGTAGACCAGGCGCTGATAGGCCGGCGCCATCCAGATCTCGTAGCCGAGATCGCCGGTGTAGGTGATGCGGTTGACTAGGCAGGGCGCGCCGCCGACCGCCATCTCGCGGAAATCCATGAAGCGGAAGGCTTTGGTCGAGATGTCGACGTCGACCAGCTTCTGCAAGAGGTCACGTGACTTCGGCCCAGCAATCGAGAGGCCGACCAGCGTCTGGTCGAAGCGATGGATGCGCACCGAACCATCCTTCGGCAGGTGTTTTTCGAACCAGCGCATGTGGTATTTCTGCGCGGCCGACGAGCCCCAGATCATGAAGCGGTCTTCGCCGGCTTTAGCGATGGTGAAGTCGCCGATCAGCTTGCCGAATTCGTTGATCATCGGGGTGAGCACGATGCGGCCGGTCTTCGGCATGCGGTTGGTCATCAGCCGGTTGAGGAACTCTTCCGCGCCCGGTCCCGACACTTCGTATTTGGCGAAGTTGGCGATCTCGGTGACGCCGACGCGCTCGCGCGTGGCGCGCACTTCCTCGCCGATCGGGCCGAAATCGTTGGAGCGGTGGAAGGAGACGATGTCCTTCGGCTCCTTGCCCTTCGGCGCGAACCACAGCGGGGTCTCCAGGCCCCAGCTATCGCCCATGACGGCGTTGTTGGCGAGCATTGTGTCGTAGAGCGGTGTCGTCTGCGCCGGACGCGCTGCCGGCAGCTCTTCATTGGGGAAGCGGATGGAGAAACGGCGCGAATAGTTTTCGCGCACCTTGGCGTTGGTGTAGCGCAGGCCGGCCCATTCGCCGAAGCGGGCGACATCCATGCCCCAGACGTCGAAGCCGGGATCGCCATGCACCATCCAGTTGGACAGAGCGAGGCCGACGCCGCCGCCCTGGCTGAAGCCGGCCATGACGGCGCAGGCGCACCAGAAATTGGTCAGGCCCTGCACCGGGCCGACCAGCGGGTTGCCGTCAAGCGCGAAGGTGAAGGGGCCGTTGATGATCTGCTTGATACCGGCCTTTTCGATGCCGGGGAAATGCTTGAAGCCGATTTCCAGCGACGGCGCGATGCGGTCGAGGTCCGGCGGCAGCAATTCATGGCCGAAATCCCACGGCGTGTTGACCGGCGACCACGGCTTGCAGGCCTTTTCATACGTGCCGAGCAGGATGCCGTTGCGCTCCTGGCGGGTGTAGATCTCGCCCTTGAAGTCGAGCACGCCGATCATCTCGCGGCCGGTCGACTTGTTGAATTCCTCGACCTCAGGCATCGGCTCGGTGAGCAGGTACATGTGCTCCATCGCCAGAACCGGCAGCTCGACGCCGACCATGCGGCCGATCTCGCGCGCCCACAGGCCGCCGCAGTTGACGACATGCTCGGCATGGACAGTGCCCTGTTCGGTGACGACGTTCCAGGTGCCGTCGGGCTGCTGCGTCAGGTCGACGACGCGGTTGCGCAGCACGATCTCGGCGCCGAGTTTCTTGGCCGCCTTGGAGTAGGCGATCGTCGTGCCCGAAGGATCGAGATGGCCTTCGACCGGATCCCACATGGCGCCGACGAAGTTCGTCTCATCCATCAGCGGGAACATCGCCTTGGCTTCCGAAGGCGTGATCAGCTCGGTGTCCATGCCGAGATAGCGGCCCTTGGCGTGGGCGAGCCGCAGGAAGTCCATGCGCTCGGGCGTATCGGCCATCATCACGCCGCCGGTCAGGTGCAGCGAGCAGGACTGGCCTGATATTTCCTCGATCTCCTTGTAGAGCTGGACGGTGTAGGCCTGCAGCTTGGCGACGTTGGGGTCGCCGTTCAGCGTATGGAAGCCGCCCGCCGCGTGCCAGGACGAGCCGGAGGTCAGTTCCGAGCGCTCGATCAGCATGATGTCGGTCCAGCCGGCCTTGGCCAGGTGATAGAGCACCGAGCAGCCGACGACGCCGCCGCCGATGACAACCGCTTTTACGTGGGATTTCATGAAGATAGGTCCGTTTTTGCGTAAATTGAATCAGAGGTTTCGGTCGCTCGCGTGACGACGCACGCCAAGCGCGATCAAAAATCGGTCGGCGCGCCGCCTTCGGCCGTGCGCTTCTGGACGAAGTCGTTGAGTTCCTCGCGGATGGCCGGGTCCATGTAGGGCTCGTCATAGGACGCCAGCCGCTCTTTCCAGACCTTGTTGGCTTTTTCCAGCGCCGTCGGCGAGCCGGCTTCCGCCCAGGTCTCGAAGTTGCGCCAGTCGGAAAGGATCGGCGAGTAGAAGGCGGTCTTGTAGCGGTCCTGCGTGTGCTGGGTGCCGAAGAAATGGCCGCCTGGGCCAACCGACTGTATGGCGTCGAAGCCTAGCGCTTCTTCCGACAAATCGAGCGGGGTCAGGAATTCCGCCACCATTTGCAAGAGGTCGATGTCGAGAATGGTCTTTTCGTAGGAGCAGCGCAGGCCGCCCTCCAGCCAGCCGGCCGCGTGCATCATCAGGTTGCCGCCGCCCTGGATAGCGCCCCACAGCGAGAACACGCTCTCATAGGCCGCCTGCGCGTCGACCGTATTGGCGGCGCAGGTGTTGGAGGTGCGATAGGGAATGTTGTAGCGGCGGGCAAGCTGGCCGCCGACAAGCTGCGCCTTCATGTATTCGGGCGTGCCGAAGGCCGGCGAACCGGACTTCATGTCGACATTGGAGGTGAAGCCGCCATAGCCGACAGGCGCGCCCTTCTTCACCATCTGGGCAAAGGCAATGCCCGACAGCGCCTCGGCATTCTGCTGCACCAGCGCACCGGCGATGGTCACCGGCGCCATCGCGCCCGACAGGGTGAAAGGCGTGACGATGACGACCTGGCCCTTGCTCGACATCTGGATGATGCCTTCCATCATCGGCACGTCGAGCTTGAGCGGCGAATTGGTGTTGATGATGGTGAAGACGGACGGCTCCTCGAGCAGCTGCTCGTGGCTGATGCCGCGCGCGATGCGGGTGATTTCAATGCCGTCGACATTGCGTTCCTTGCCGAGCGAATAGATGTGGAACACCTTGTCGGTCAGCATTGCGAGGTCGCGAACGCATTCGAGGTGGCGGACGGACGGATGGATATCGGTCGGTTCGACGGGATAGCCGCCGGTGCAGTTCAGGATGTTGTGCATCTGCGCAAGGCGCAGGAAATTGCGGTAGTCCGCCTGGTTGCCGGGCCGGCGGCCACGGTCGATGTCGGAGCAATTGGGTGCCGACGCCATCATCGAGATGATGAGATTATTGCCGCCGAAGCGGACATTGTGCGCGGGATTGCGGGCATGGATGGTGAATTCGGACGGACAATGCGAGACGAGTTCGAGGATCATGTCGCTGTCGAAGCGAACGCGTTCCGAGCCTTCGCGCACGTCGGCGCCATGCGCCTTCATGATACGCCGGGCCTCGTCGTGCAGGACGTCGACGCCGATTTCCCTGAGCACGCGCAAGGAGGCGAGGTGGATTGACTCCAGTTCGTCGTCCGAAACCAGCTTCGTGGGCTGCAGCGGGATCTTCAGCTGCCGAAACGGCGGCTGCTCGAACGCGGCCGAGCCTCCGGCTCGCTTTCCGGCGCGGCCGCCACGGCGGGCACGGTCGGGTGCCAGGGCCGGTTCTGCAGGGTTTAGGGCGGCGGTCATGATGGTCCTCGTAGGATGCGAATAGCGGGCGGCATAATGGACCGGCGGCCCGCCGGCCATTGCGGAGGCGGCGACCACTAGGGCGAGGGAAGCGACATGCCGGAACGACAGTTGTGCGGCTACGACATTCGCCTTGGCCAGACCGGCTCGCCGGGAAATGCCAGCGGGCGGCAGGCGGGACGGAGGCCGACGTGGGGTGCGTTACACTTCCGTCTTTTACTTCTGATATACTTTGGCGCTTAACGTCTTTGGAGGGGGCAGCCATGCCTGACGTCGTCAAAGTGCGTGCCGCGACAAACAACGAAGTCGCGTTCCTTTCCTGGGATATTGATGGGATGATCCCGGGTTGCCTCGGTTTCGAGATCGTGCGCCTCTATCCCGACACCGGCGAAGAGCGCTGCCTGGCGTCCTGGGTGCCGTTCAAGGGGCAGCGCAATCCGAGATGGATTCCGCAGGACACCGGCGTCTGGCCGGTGCAGAAGACATTTTGGCGCGATTTGACCGTACGGCGACGGCGCGACAGCATCGACGTCAGGCCGGATGGCGAGATGATCGCCTACCGGGTGCGTCCCATTGGCGACATGAAGCCGGGCCTTGATCCGGTGCCGGTGCGCCCTAATCAGGTCGTCGACGGCAAACCCGCCTATACGGGGCCGGCGCGGCCGCTTGGCTATCTCGGCCAGGGCGCCGTCAGCCCGCCGATCTTCCTTGGCCAGATGTTCGGCAAGGCACGCGTTGCCTTCACCAATGGTGTGCTGTCGACGCAATGGATGTCGCACGCGTTGCAGGAGGCGGGAATCAAGGTGGGGCAGCGCGAGAAGATCGCCGCGATCCTTCAGGACCCGACCAGCAAGATACGCGCCTATCTGCATGGCGATGTACCCGATGTGCTGACCAGTCTCCTGAAACGGGCCAGGACCGAGGGCGGCACGGTCAGGCTTGCCCTCTATGAGCTTGGTGATGACGAATTGTGCGACGCTATCATCGCCGCGAAGGATGTCGTCGAGGTCATCCTTTCCAATTCCGGCAAGGGCAAGCTTCCAGACGCGGCCGAAGACGACAAGACCGAGGTTTGGGATGCCGGCAACTTTCGCTACAGGCAGCGCCTGCGCGATGCGGGTGTGGTGGTGACGGATCGCCTGTTCAACAACAACCATATCGGCCACAACAAATTCGCTGTCTACCGTGATGGGCAGGGCAAGCCGCTGGCGGTGATGACCGGCAGCACCAACTGGACCTCGACGGGCATTTGCGGACAGTCCAACAATGCCTTCGTCCGTGACGATCCCGCGATGGCCGAGGTCTTCAACGACTATTGGCAACGCATGAAGGCGGATGTGTTTCCTCCGCCAGCCAGCGAAACCGCTGCCGGGCACGTCGTGCAGATGCAAGGTGTGCCATTCCGCGGGGACAACCATTTGCCCAATCCGCTGAACGGCGCGACCTCGGCGCTGGACGGCATGACCGTCTGGTTCTCCCCGAACGACCCGAAGCGCAGCAAGAAGGATATCTCGGTGCGCCCGGTGGACCTCGAGGATGTCTTCGCACGTATCAAGGCGGCGAAGCGGGCGGTGCTGTTCCTGGTGTTCAATCCTTCGCGGCTTGGCGAAAACTCGATTGTCGACCAGGCCGTCGCGGCCGCGAAGGCAGATCCGAATTTGATCGTGCAGGGCGCGATCAGCGATGAAACCGCCATGCCCAACTATGTCGCTCCGACCAAGGATCCGGTCACCCACAAGTCGAACAAGGACGGCAAGGCGCCCTTCGTCTATCCGGAGAAGGTCTGGGAAGCGCCGAATGTCTCCATCGTGCGAGCGGCGAACCTTACCGGCGCCACGATCGCGCGTGACTTCCAGGCGGAGGTACTGACCGTCGGTCATGCGATCGTGCACGACAAGATCGTCATCATCGATCCGATGGAGGACAACGCCACCGTCATCACCGGCAGCCATAATCTCGGTTACAAGGCGTCCTACGAAAACGACGAGAACCTGGTGATCGTGGAAGGCGACAAAACGTTTGCCGCGGCCTATGCCGTGCACATGCTCGACGTCTTCGACCACTACAAGTTCCGCGCCTGGCGAAGGACGATCGGCAAAGGGCCTTCCTCCGATGACGGGATTTCCATCGACGACAAGTGGCTGAAACCTTACGCCGAAGGCAAGAAAGGCGCGATTGCCCGGTATTTTCCGTAGCATCGCCAAGTCGCGCGTTTCAATCCGGACCGATCGGTGACCGCCAATCGCTCGGGTTGATTGGCGCAAGCGGATTTCCCGTGCCGGCCCTTTCTTTCCCCTGATCGAACCAGTAGCTAGTGACGCTTGCCGGCCGGGAGGTCAGCCGGCACCTCACATGGAATGACGGAATGGTCGCAACCGGCTCGAGCGAAGGCGAAGCGGGGACGCAGTGGGCGGCGCTTGCCGGCGTGACCGCGGCGCTTGCCATGTTCGGCGCCGCGCAAGGGCTGAGCTCGCCCCTGTTCACGCTCCTGATGCAGAAGCAAGGCATGTCGCCCGGGCTGATTGGCCTGTCGGCGGCAATGATGCCGCTCGGGCTGATCCTGTCGGCGTCGTTCGTGCCGGCGGCGGTACGGCTGGTCGGTGCGCGAAACCTGGCGGTCGGCTGCTCGCTGGTTGGAGCGCTGTGCTTCCTGGGCATCGGCTACCTGCAAAACTGGGTGGCCTGGTACGTCATCCGCTTCATCATCGGCGTCGTCATCAACCCGCTCTATATCCTCGGCGAGGTCTGGGCACTGTCGCTGGCTCCGCCCTCACGGCGCGGTCGTGTGATGGGTGTGTTCAACACGCTGATGGGCGCCGGCTATGCGGCCGGCCCGTTCACCTTGACCCTGGTCGGCACTTCGGGCTGGGGGCCTTTCAGCGTCGGTGTCGGCGGCTTCGTGCTTTGCGCTATCATCCTGCGCCTTGTCTCCTCGAAGCTCACCGGTTTCGAGGATGACGGCCAGCCCGCCGGCAGCTTTATCGGTTTTGCACGGCTGGCGCCGGCGCTGCTGCTGGCCGTGCTGGTCTCGGCCGCCGTCCAGCAAAGCACCTACGCGCTGGTCCCGGTCTTCGGCGCCGGCTATGGCTTGCCGGAAGCCGTGCTCGCCGCGCTGGTGATGGCGCTTTCCCTGGGCAATATCCTGCTGCAGATCCCGCTTGGCCTGCTCGCGGAGCGGTTCGGTGGCCGTGCGATGATCCTGGCTTGCGCGATGGCAACGGCCGCCTGCGCGATTCTGCTGCCGCTGCTGATCCTGACGCCGCTGATATGGGGCGTGCTGCTGGTGATGGGCGCCGTCGGCTACGGCGTCTATACGATGGCATTGGTCGAACTCGGCAGCCGGTTCAAGGGCTCACTGCTTGTCACCGGCAACGCCGCCTTCGCCTTGCTGTGGGGCGTTGGCGGTATCGTCGGGCCGCCCGGCGCCGGCCTGCTGATGCAGGGCATCGGCCCGCTGGGCCTGCCCGTGGTGATCATCGGCCTCGACGCCTTGCTGGTGATCTTCGCGCTCTATCGCGCATCGGTTCGCCGGAGCGGCCAGGCATGATGGCGGCCAGTCCGGACAACAGCCAGGCCGGGATGCAATGGGCAGCGATCACCGGTGTGATCGCGACCGTGTCGGTGTTCGCGATCGCGCAAGGGCTGTCCTATCCGCTGTTGAGCTTCATCCTGCAGCGCCAGGGCGTCTCGCCGGCAATGATCGGCTTGTCGGCGGCGATGACGCCGATCGGTTTCATCGTCTCGTCGCCGCTCATCCCGGGGCTGGCGCGGCGGTTCGGGGCAGGGCGGACGGCGCTTACCTGTGCGGCGCTTTCGGCTGTCGTGCTGGCGCTGATCGGCTGGACGCAGAATGTCTATCTGTGGTTTCCGCTGCGCTTCCTGATCGGCGCGGTGACCAATCCGCTCTACGTGCTGAGTGAAATCTGGGTGATCGCACTGGCGCCGCCGGCGCGGCGAGGGCGCATCATGGGCGTCTATTCGACGATCATCTCGGCCGGCTTCGCGGCCGGCCCGCTTTGTCTGCTTGCCGTCGGCACCGAAGGCTGGCCACCCTTCCTCGTCGGTATTTCCGCCTTCGTTCTATGCGGCATCTGTCTGGCTTCGGTACTGCCGCGCCTGCCCAAGGTGGACGAGGCCGGTCACCAGGTTTCGGTCCTGGGCTTCGTACCGATGGCGTGGCTGCTTTTGTTTGCGGTCATCGTTGCCGCGGGTTTCGAACAGGGGGCGCTCGCCCTGCTGCCGGTCTATGGCACCCATTACGGCATCGCGGAGGTCCGCATGTCGGCGCTGCTGTCGATGATGATTGCCGGCAACATCGCCATGCAGGTGCCGCTCGGCCTGCTGGCGGAGCGGATTTCCGCGCGTCTGGTGCGGCTTGCCTGTGTTTGCTTGACCGTGCTCGGATGCGTGCTGCTGCCTCTTCTCATCGAAACGCCGCTGATCTGGCCGATGATCTTTGTCTGGGGCGCGGTTTCGTACGGCATCTACACGATGTCGATCATTGAGCTTGGCGAGCGCTTCACCGGCTCGACACTGGTTGCCGGCAACGCCGCCTTCTCGCTGATGTGGGGCGTCGGCGGCATCGCCGTGCCGCCGCTGGCGGGAAGCGCGATGGATTTGCTGGGCGCCGGTGGCCTTCCGATCACGCTGGGCCTGATGTGCCTGGTGCTGGCGGTTGCCAGTGTCGCTGGTCGCGGTAAGGCCCGAATCCTTTGTTGAGATGCCGCAGCTATTGAATATCGGACAAGGCATGTCGATGTTGCATGCCGAAGCACTGCCTATCGGAGATTACATGACCAAGCCCATCGCCAAGCCAGAAGCCGCAGATCCCTTCCTCTGGCTGGAAGACAGGACCAGCAAACAGTCGCTGGACTGGGTGCACCGCCAGAACGAGATCACGGTTGGCGAATTGCAGGGCGATCCGTCCTACCAGGCGTCGTTCGAGACGGCGCTCGACCTGATGACGGCCGAGGACAATATCGCGGTCGGCGCGGCAATCGCCGGCCATGTCTATAATTTCTGGCAGGACAAGACCAATGCGCTCGGCCTGTGGCGCCGCACGACCGTCGCTTCCTACAAGACCGAGAAGCCGGTCTGGGAAACAATCATCGACTTCGACCAGCTTGCGGCGAAGGAGGGGATAAAATGGGTGTTCAGCGGCGCCAGCCGGCTCTATCCGGATTTCAGCCGCTGCCTGCTGTCGATGTCGCCCGATGGCGGCGACGCCAGCGAGATGCGTGAGTTCGACATCGAAACCAAGTCGTTTATCGAGGGTGGATTCCGGGCTCCGGCCTCGAAGTCGAGCTTCGGCTGGCTGGACAAGGACACGGTCATTGTCTCGGCGGCCTTCGAGGAGGCCGACAAGACCGAGTCCGGCTACCCGCGCGTGATCAAGCTCTGGAAGCGTGGCACGACGCTGGAAAAGGCAACGCCGATCTTCGAGGCAAAGACCGAGGATCTCGCCGCCGGCGCCGGCGTCGAGTTCGATGGCGACAAGCGCCACGTGTTTCTGGCGCGGGCGATCAATTTCTTCGCGTCGCACAGTTTCCTGCATCTGCCGTCTGGTGAAAACAGGCGCATTCCGCTGCCCGACGACGCCACCGATACATCGCTTTTCAAGGATCAACTGGTGTTCGGCGTGCGCACGCCGTGGACGGCGCCTGACGGCACGGTGTGCCAGCCGGACGGGCTCTATTCGCTCGATTTCGCCCACTGGATCGAAACTGGCGGTTTTGGGGCCATCGAAACCCTGTTGGCGCCGGCGAATCGCGTGTCCATCGCCGGGCTCGCCAGGACCCAGGACCGGTTGTTCATCAGCCTGATGGACAATGTCCGCGGCAAGGTTCTTGTCTGCGAACGCAAGGAGGGCGCCTGGTCCATGAAACCGGTGGCTTTGCCTGAAAACGGCACTGTCGGCATCAGCCATGCCGAGCATTTCGGGTCGAGCGTATCGTTCTCCTTCACGGATTTCCTGACGCCGAGCTCGATCATCTGGTCGGATGACGATGGCGAGACGCTGGCCATGGTGAAGTCGCAGCCGGCGCGGTTCGATGCCGCGCCGCTGATCTCGGAGCAGTTCGAGGCGCGCTCGAAGGACGGCACGATGATCCCGTATTTCGTCGTCAGGCGACGCGACCAGAAGGGTCCGGTGCCGACGCTGCTCTATGGCTATGGCGGCTTCGAAGTGCCGCTCTTGCCCGGGTATGCCGGCGTGCGCGGCAGGCTGTGGCTGGAGAAGGGCAACGCCTATGTGCAGGCCTGCATCCGTGGCGGCGGCGAGTTCGGGCCGGCCTGGCATCAGGCGGCGCTGAAAGGCAATCGCCAGAACGGTTTTGACGATTTCGCCGCGGTGGCTGAGGACGTCGTGAAGCGGGGCATCGCGACAGCAAGCTCGCTCGGCATCCAGGGCGGCTCGAATGGCGGCCTGCTGACCGGCGTTTCGCTGACGCAGCACCCGGAACTGTTCGGCGCCGCCATCATCGAGGTGCCGCTGCTCGACATGCTGCGTTACACCGAACTGCCGCCCGGCGCCTCATGGATGGCCGAATATGGCGATCCGTCGAAGCCGGAAGACGCCAAGTGGCTGTCCGCCTATTCACCCTACCAGCACGTCAAGGCCAATCCCGCCTATCCGCCGGTGCTGCTGACGACCTCGACCGCCGATGACCGCGTCCATCCCGGCCATGCGCGCAAGATGGCGGCTCGCCTGCAGGAGGCCGGCCACGCCAAGACGCTGTTTTTCGAGGAAACCGAAGGCGGACATGGCGGGCGTGGCGACCGCCGGCCGCAGGCGGCGCAGACGGCGATGAAGTATGTCTTCCTGCAGCGGGCGTTGACCGCCAAGGCCTAGAATCATTCGTTCATGGCCAAGCAAAGGGTGGTTCACCTCGACCAGCCTTTGCTCTAAGGTGCCGGCATGGCTCTCGTCAGGACCTTGGTTAGCGCATTTGAGGCTCGCGCATCGCGGGTCGCGGTGACACCGTCACCGCGCACGCTGCGCGCCGAGCTTTTGCGGCTGTGCGCCCGCATCGGTTATTCACCGCCCGCAGCCCTCTGATGCATTCGCCCCGGCGCCAGCCGGACTGAATCCAGAGGAAAGATCCAGACATGACCTATCAGAACTATTCGCTGAAGCAGCTTCAGCAGATCGATGCCGCGCATCATCTTCACCCCTTCACCGATCACAAGGAACTGCGCGAAGCCGGCTCGCGCATCATCACCCACGCCAACGGCCCGTTCATCTACGATTCCGAAGGGGCCGAAATCCTCGACGGCATGGCCGGGCTGTGGTGCGTCAACATCGGCTATGGCCGTGACGAACTGGCCGAGGCCGCTTACGCCCAGATGAAGGAACTGCCCTACTACAATTCCTTCTTCAAATGCTCGACGCCGACGCCGGTGCTGTTGTCCAAGAAGCTGGCCGAGATCGCGCCGAAGCACGTCAACCAGGTGTTTTATGGTTCCTCCGGTTCGGAGGCCAATGACACGGCGTTGCGCCTCGTGCGCCACTACTGGGTGCTGGAAGGCAAGCCGGAAAAGAACCGCGTCATCTCGCGCAAGATGGCCTATCATGGCTCGACCATCGCCGGCACCTCGCTCGGCGGCATGGATGCCATGCACAAGCAGCTCGGCGGCGCCGTGCCCAACATCGTCCATGTGATGATGCCCTATGCCTATGAACTGGCACTGCCCGGCGAGAGCGACCATGATTTCGGCCTGCGCGCGGCAAAGTCGGTCGAGGACGCCATCCTCGAGGCCGGCGCCGACAAGGTCGCAGCCTTTATCGGCGAGCCGGTAATGGGGGCGGGCGGCGTCAAGATTCCGCCGGCGAGCTACTGGCCGGAAGTCCAGCGCATCTGCCGCAAATATGATGTTCTGCTGATGCTGGACGAGGTCATCACCGGCTATGGCCGCACCGGTGAATGGTTCGCGGCGCAGACGCTTGGCATCGACCCGGACACCATCACCACGGCCAAGGCGCTGACGTCAGGTTACCAGCCATTGTCGGCCTTGCTGGTCGGCGACCGCATTGCATCGACGCTGGTCGAGAAGGGCGGCGAGTTCAATCACGGCTACACCTATTCCGGTCATCCGGTGGCTTGCGCCGTAGCGTTGAAGAATCTTGAAATCATCGAGCAGGAGGGCCTTGTCGACCGTGTCAGGAACGACACCGGGCCTTATTTCGCCAAGGCCCTGCAGGAGCGCATTGCCGGACATGACCTCGTCGGCGAGGTGCGTTCGATCGGCCTGATGGGCGCGATCGAGATCGTCAAGGACAAGGCGACCAAGGAGCGGTTCCTGCCGTCGGGAAGTGCCGCGGTGACGGTGCGCGACCATGCGATCGCCAACGGCATGATGCTGCGCGCCACCGGCGACACGATGATCCTGTCGCCGCCACTGATCTGGACCCGCGACACGATCGACATGGCCTGCGAGCGTATCGGCAAGGCGCTGGATCTGGCTCAGGCAGATCTGCGCAAACGATAAGAACCTCGGCTGGGCGTTTCCCCGACGGAAACGCCCAGCCTCGGAAAGATGCTGTCCTTATAGGGAACGAATTCCACTCACGGCGCGTAGTGTGTCAGGCAGCGGCCGCGTCGGCCGCGACAAGGGATTTGTTTTCATGAAAAAGACCGGCAAGAGCCGACGTATGCAAGACGCCGCCGGCATCGGCGCGGATCTGATGCTGGCGCCGTTGGTGGCCATGATGCGCCTGCCCCTGATGGTCATGGACGCCAGGAGCGGCGAACCCTGGGGCACCGAGACGGCAAGGGCGGTCAGCGAGAAGACCGTTGCCATGGCCGAAGGCACGCTTGCGGCGCAAATGTCCTTGCTGCAATCGGCATCGCGGTTCTGGCCGGAGGTTTTTTCCGGCCGCACACCGTCGCTGTTCAACGGCGTCGCCGCTGAACTTTCGGTCAGCGCGGCGTTGAGGCCGGCCAGCCGCACGGTAAAGGCGAATTTTCGCCGCCTTTCGTCGAAAACTTGACCCCGAGGCCACGGATTGTCGCCCGAAGGGGACCGGTTACGGTTTTCGGGATGGTGATGTAGAACCCACTGAAGCAGATTTGCCTGCAGCGCGTTATGCGTGCCGTTATTCCAGAGCCGATCTGGGCCGGCTTGCATCAGGGGGACCTCCATGGCCGGACAGCCGCTTAACCAACCCGCCGAAATCCCGGCCGAACTCGACCGCTGGAATTGGGGCGCCTTTTTCCTCAACTGGATCTGGGGTATCGGCAACAGCACTTTCATCGCGCTGCTGGCGCTGATCCCGGTCGTCAACCTCATCGTGATCATCGTGCTTGGCGCGCGCGGCAGCCGCTGGGCGTGGCAGAACCGGGCCTGGCGCGACGCGGAACAGTTCCGCAAGACGCAGCGCAACTGGGCGATCGCCGGCCTTGCCGTCTGGGTGGTCAGTATCGGCGGCTGTGCGACCATGGTCGGCAGCATCCCCTTCATGCTCAAGGGCAACGACGCCTACCACATGACCATGGATGCCATTCGCACCGACACTCGTGTGCAGGCTGCCATTGGCGACGACCTGACCGACAAGTTCTGGGTCGGCGGCCATCTCAACGTCAACGCGAATGGGACGGGCGACGCGCAGTTCAGTATTCCCGTCCACGGCGCCAAGGGCAAAGGCACCGTGTTTTCCCATCTGGTTCGCAATGCCGGCACTTGGAGCATGCGCCTGCTCGTGGTCAGGGTTGATGGAGTGGATGCGCCGATCGTGCTGACCAACGAAGATCACGTGCCAATCCCGAACGCGGCGATCGGAATATAGACGTCTGCCCGGCTTGAGCGCTGCAGAAATGCAAAAACCGCGCTCCATCGGGAACGCGGCTTTGCCAGATACGCATGGCGCTTCGCTACTCGAACACTTGGCGAAACTTACGGGCTCCGGTACGCGAGACCTGATCCGGAGCGCCGGGCGGATGCGATATGTCCGCCTCACGATCAGTTTTATAGCGACATCGTTACCGCGGAGTTATCGAGAGCTTAAGCAAATCTAAATTTGCGGTTTTTCTGCCGGAGGAATCCGGAAAAGTCCATCAAATCCGTTGCTTACGCTGGGTTACCCCTGAGAAAATTAATTATGCCGGAGAAATCGGCGCCGCCATGGCCCTGGGCGCTGAACAGGGCGTAGAGTTGCGCCGCTTCGGCGCCAAGCGGGGTCACCGCTCCAGCGCCAAGTGCTGCCTCCTGGGACAATTTCAGGTCTTTCAGCATGAGGGCGGCGGCAAAGCCCGGTTTGTAATCCCTGTTGGCGGGAGAGGTCGGCACGGGGCCGGGCACCGGACAATAGGTGGTCAGCGACCAGCATTGGCCTGAAGATGTCGAGGCGACGTCGAACAGCGCCTGATGCGACAGGCCGAGTTTTTCCGCCAGCACAAAGGCCTCGGCGACGCCGATCATCGAAATGCCGAGGATCATGTTGTTGCAGATCTTCGCCGCCTGGCCGGCACCATCGCCGCCGCAATGGACAATACGGCCGGCCATCGGCTTCAGGATCGGCTCGGCGGCGGCGAAGGCATCGTTGGAGCCGCCGGCCATGAATGTCAGCGTGCCGGCCGTGGCACCTCCGGTGCCGCCCGAGACGGGCGCATCGATCGAGAGCAGGCCGTGTTTGGCAGCGAGCGCATGCGCCTTGCGCGCCGATTCGACATCAATGGTCGAGGAATCGATGAACAGCGCGCCCTTCTTTGCCTTGGGCGCAATGTCTTCGTAGACCGACAGCACGTGCTTGCCGGCGGGCAGCATGGTGATCACAACGTCGGCATCCTTCACCGCCGCCGGTGCGTTGGCCATGACGACGATGCCATGCTCGCGCGCGATCGTCAGATTCTCGGGCATGAGGTCGAAGCCGTGCACTTGATGCCCCGCCTTGACCAGATTCGCGGCCATTGGATTGCCCATGTTACCGAGGCCGATGAAGGCGATCGTCGTCATTGTCTCTCTCCCGGAGTTTGCTGGCTTCAGCGGCCGATCAATGCCCGCGCGATGATGACGCGCATGATCTCGTTGGTGCCTTCGAGGATCTGGTGAACACGCAGGTCGCGCACCAGCTTCTCGATGCCGTAGTCGTGCAGATAGCCGTAGCCGCCGAGCAGTTGCAGCGCATTGTTGGCGACGTTGAAGCCGGTGTCGGTGACGAAGCGCTTGGCCATGGCGGACCATTTGCCGGCATCGGGCGTCTTGCGGTCGAGCTTGGAGGCGGCGGCATAGAGGAAGATGCGCGACGCCTGCAACTCGGTCTCCATGTCGGCCAGCCTGAATTGCAGGGCCTGGAACTGGTTGATTTTCGAGCCGAAGGCCTTGCGCTCGGCGGTATAGGACAGCGCCTTGTCGAGCGCCGACTGCGCGCCGCCCAGCGAACAGGCGGCGATGTTCAGCCTGCCGCCATCGAGCCCGGCCATGGCGATGCCGAAGCCTGCGCCTTCGCCCGACAACAGGTTCTCCGCCGGCACCTTGCAGTCCTCGAAGATGACCTGGCGGGTGGACTGCATGTGCCAGCCCATCTTGTGTTCATTCGCGCCGAAGGAGAGCCCGGGCGCATCTTTCGGTACGATGATCGTGGAAATGCCTTTCGGCCCATCGGCGCCGGTGCGCACCATCACGGCATAGACGTCGCTGTCGCCAGCGCCCGAGATGAACTGCTTGGCGCCGTTGAGGACATAGTCGCCGCCGCTCTTGACCGCGCGCGTCTTCAACGCCGCGGCATCCGAGCCGGAGCCCGGCTCGGTCAGGCAGTAGCTCGCCAGCCATTCCATCGAGGTCAGCTTCGGCAGGAAGCGCTGGCGCTGCTCGTCATTACCGAACCGGTCGATCATCCAGGCCACCATGTTGTGGATCGAGATGAAGGACGAAAAGCCTGGGTCGGCATGCGACAGAGCCTCGAAGATCAGCACGGCGTCGAGGCGGCCGAGGGCCGAACCGCCGACATCGTCCCTGACATAGATGCCGCCGAGGCCGAGCGGCCCGGTCTCGCGGATCACGTCGGCGGGGAAGTATTTCCTGCGGTCCCAGTCGAGCGCATTCGGCGCGACGCGATCGGCGGCGAAGGCCTGCGCCATCTCCTGGATGGCACGCTGTTCCTCGTTGAGTTCGAACTGGCTGGTGCTCGCATCGACCGCGGCGTCCATGGCGTGCTCCCTATGTGCTGGCCAGCTAGCCCGCTGGCCTGTCGTTTTTGGCTTTGCGCGCGCACCAATCTAGACCAATGATGCCGCCGCGCAACCCGATCCCCTGCGGAGCGGCTGTGCGCCAATGCATGTCCGGAGCAAGATGTGACGACAAAATTCGATGAGCTGCTGGGACGGTTCCACGCCTATCTCGCTTCGGTGGATGACGCGCTGGTGCGCGACGCCGTCGTGCGCATCGGCTGGGATATGCCGGCGCGCGCGCTGGAGTCGCATGCGCTCGGTTGCCTGCGCCATCTCGCTTGCGTGGCTGACCTCGCACCGATGTCTGCGCAACCGCTGGTCCAATTGCTGGCGCAGCGACGCAACGAATTGCATTGGGGGCAGACCTACACCGGGGCCGATTTCGGCAAGACCTTCATCGACAATTATGGCTGGCTGGAATTGTTCGGCACGCGCGGTCATTTCGCCAATGATGAGGTGGCGGCCGGCCTGCTGATCCTTGGACCCGAAATCGTCTACCCAGACCATCATCACGTCGCCGAGGAGATCTACATCCCGCTGACCGGCGGCACGGAATGGCGCATGGGCGAGGGCGGTTTTCACAAGCGGGAGGCCGGCGAGGTCGTCCATCACGCTTCCAATGTCAACCATGCCATGCGAACCGGCAACGAGCCGCTTCTGGCGCTCTACATCTGGCGCGGCGGACCGCTGGCGCAGAAATCCACGATCACCGGAACCGCGGCGCAGGGCCGAAGCTGATGGCCAAGGCGATCATGCTGCAAGGGACGGGTTCGGATGTCGGCAAGACGGTGTTGGTCGCCGGCCTGTGCCGCGCCGCGAAAAAGCGTGGCCTGAAGGTGCGGCCGTTCAAGCCGCAGAACATGTCGAACAATGCCGCCGTCGCCGACATTCCCGGAGACAACAGCCATGGCGGCGGCGAGATCGGCCGCGCGCAATGGCTGCAGGCGATCGCTTGCGGTGTTGCACCGTCGGTGCACATGAACCCGGTGCTGCTCAAGCCGCAGACCGATGTCGGCGCGCAGGTCATCGTCCAGGGAAAAGTGTTCGGCGAGGCGCGGGCGCGTGACTACCAGGCGCTGAAGGGCCGGCTGATG
Organism: Mesorhizobium sp. GW821-FHT04C10; assembly: GCF_059420305.1. Classification (NCBI taxonomy): domain Bacteria; kingdom Pseudomonadati; phylum Pseudomonadota; class Alphaproteobacteria; order Hyphomicrobiales; family Phyllobacteriaceae; genus Mesorhizobium; species Mesorhizobium sp. GW821-FHT04C10. The sequence goes on from NZ_JBWKTL010000001.1 coordinate 3,974,703, forward strand.
GATGCGGTTCTGGACTCCTGGGCCAAGGTCGGCGAGGGCGCTGATCTCATCATCGTCGAGGGAGCCGGCTCGCCGGCCGAAATCAACCTCAGAAGCCGCGACATCGCCAATATGGGCTTTGCCACGCGTGCCGATGTGCCTGTGGTTCTCGTTGGCGACATCGATCGCGGCGGCGTCATCGCTTCCATCGCCGGCACGCATCTGATCCTGACGGAAGAGGACCGGCGCATGATCGTCGGCTACCTCATCAACAAGTTCCGCGGCGATGTCTCGCTGTTCGATGACGGCATCAAGGCAATCGACAGTTTCACCGGCTGGCGCTGCTTTGGCGTCGTGCCGTGGCTGAAGGCGGCGGCGCGGCTGCCTTCGGAGGATTCGGTGGTGCTGGAACGGCTGGCCTCCGGCGAGGGGCGTGCGTTGAAAGTGGCGGTGCCGATGCTTGGCCGCATCGCCAATTTCGACGACCTCGATCCGCTCAAGGCCGAACCGCAGGTCGAAGTGGTGTTCGTGCCGCCGGGGAAGCCGTTGCCGGAGGACGCCGGGCTGGTGGTCATTCCCGGCTCCAAGTCGACGATCGGCGATCTCCTGAAATTTCGCGAGAACGGCTGGGACCAGGATCTTGCTGCGCACCGCAAGCGCGGCGGCCATGTTGTCGGCATTTGCGGCGGCTTCCAGATGCTTGGGCGTATGGTGCGCGATCCCGACGGCATCGAAGGCAGCGTCACCGAGGCCGAGGGGCTTGGCCTGCTCGACATTGAAACGGTGATGGAGCCGGAGAAGACGGTGCGCAATGTCAGCGCCCGCTCGGTCCAGTTCGACCTGCCGCTCGATGGCTACGAAATCCATCTCGGGCGTACCACCGGCCCGGATACGCTGCGGCCGTCGGCTGTCATCAATGGCGTCGACGATGGCGCGATCTCGGCCGATGGCAAGGTGATCGGCACCTATATGCATGGCCTGTTCGGCGCCGACGCCTTTCGCGGGAAATTCCTGGAAAGCCTTGGCATCAAGGGCGGTGGCATCGACTACCGTGCCGAAGTCGAACGGGCGCTGGACGAGGTCGCGGCCGAATTGGAGACCCATCTCGACTGTAACGCGATTTTCGGCCTGGCTCGGTAGGGGTCGGTTGGCGAACCGCCTTGGCAATTAGCGATAAACGCCCCCCGGTCGTCATCCACGGGCGGAGCAAGGAGCGTAGCGACGCGGCGCAGACCCGAGGATCCATTCCGTGAGGTTAACGCGTTGCAACGGTTCAGAATTCTGCTCCGCTGCGTCCTTCGATAGAGGTCACGGAATGGATCCTAGGGTCTTCGCGACGGAGCTTCGCTCCTGCTTCGCCCTAGGATGACGAAGTTCGGATGCTTTCGCCAACCTGCAGCGTCGGCGACGGTAGCTCAGCCCTTATCCCCCGCCTTCGGCCAGTAAGTGCCGAACGACCAGACGCCGCCTTCCGGATCGCGGCAGATGAATTCGCGGCTGCCATAGTCGCGATCGACCATTTCCTGGATGATCGTTGCGCCGGCCTTCTTCGCCCTCGCATAGGCGGCGTCGGCATCGTCGACGGCGATATAGATCGATTTGCCGCCGCCTGTGCTGGGCTCGCCGACCATCTTGCCATAGTCGTCGTCGCGCGCGCTGCCCAGCATGATCATCGAGGCGCCGAAAACCAGTTCGGCATGGTGTACGACATCGCCTTCGCCATAGCGGGCGCGGACGCTGAAGCCGAAGGCTTCGCAGAGCCAGTCGATCATTTTCGCCGCGTTCTTGTAGCGCAGGGCAGGGTACAGGCGCGGGGCTTCGTTGCTGGTGACCATGTCGATCTCCTTCAATGGGGTTGGTCGATGAATCCTGCTTGTGCATGTCGTCGTCCCGAAACCGCTACGCACTTTTGGGCGACATGCATCAATCTGGGTGAAGGCCGTTCCGGCGTCTTGAAGAAATGTTACCTGACCGAAAGTGCCGTCGGCGTCTCGCCGGCAAGGTCCCTGAATTCGCGCACCAGATGCGCCTGGTCGGCATAGTCGCAATCGGCGGCGATATCGGCCCAATCGGCGGTCTGCTGCCGCGACAGGCCGAGCGCCCGGTTGAAGCGGACGATGCGCGACAATGTCTTTGGGCCGATGCCGATCGCATTGGAAAAGCTGCCGGCGAGATGCTTTCGGCTCCAGCCGAGTCTTTCCGCAATGGAGGAAATGCGGGCCCGACCGCCTGATGTGATGATGCGGTCATAGGCCCAGGCGATTTCGAGCGGCGTTTCGCCGGCGTCGGCAAGACGGGCGGCGACGAAAGCTTCGGCGAGGTCGAAACGCGACGCCCAGTCCGGCGCGTTGCCGAGCCGTTCGCGCAGCGCCAGGCCCTCGGCGCCCAGCACGTCGTCGAGGACGACCATGCTGTCGGTCAGTTCGCTCATCGGCAGGCGGAAGAAACGGCGCGCGCCAAGCGGGGTGAAGTTGACCTGCACGCAGCAGGCGGTGCCGAAGGATTCGATCATCACCGGTCCGGCAAAGAGGCCGGCGGCGAAACTGGCGAAGCGGTCATTGTCGCCGGGCGCCTTGCCGAGGCCGATGGCGAAGGGTTCGGCGAAGCTGATCACCAGCGGCACTGTGAGCGAAGCGTATTCGACATTACGGACATGGCCGGGCGCCGTTTCGCGATAGCCGCAAATGTCTGACACGATGCCATCAAGCACAGGATCGGGAAGGCGCCGGCGCATCTCGAAGCGCCCCGCGATGGAGCGGTCCTGTTCCTTCCCGCGCTGCGTCTCGATCGGCATCGGCCATCCTTCTGCTCGGGAAATCTAGCAGACCGAAGGTCAGAATCAAAAGCGCCCGGCTTTTGGCCGGGCGCTCTGCGTCCCCACTTCAAGGGAACTTGTCAGGCGCCGCGCATCAGGCAGCCGGCGGCGAGCACGATGTAGGCAATCAGAACGATCCACACCGATGCGAGCGGGATAAAGGCGAGAACGCCAAGGGCGGCGAGAATGCCGATGATGGCAATGACAAGAGAAATGATGAAAACAATCTGGGTAGGCGCGCTGAGATTCATGTCCGGGCTCCTCCAACATGATTCGAACACCGGCATAGTAACAGGCGCGTGATCACACACCAATCAGGACACGCAGCGGGTTGGCCGGGTCGGCCAGCAGTTTCACCGCCAGCGCCAGGCAGACGATCACCAGCAGCGGCTTGATCAGTCTGGCGCCGATGCGCATGGCGAGGCTCGCACCGACGCGGGCACCGAGGAACTGGGCAACGCCCATCATCAGCCCGATCTTCCAGGAGATGACGCCGACGGCGGCGAAGACGATGAAGCCGCCGATATTGGAAGCGAAGTTGAGCAGCTTGGTATGTGCCGTCGCCTTGAGCACGCCGTAGCCGGCAAGGGCGACGAAGGCCAGCATGTAGAAGGAACCGGCGCCGGGGCCGAACAGGCCGTCATAGAAGCCGATTGCCGGTACCAGGGTCAGTCCGAACAGGAAGGGCGACAGGCGCTCGGCCCGGTCGACATCGTTCATGTTGGGCTTGAGCGCGAAATAGAGTGCGATGGCGATCAGCACCAGCGGCAACAGGGCGCGCAACAGGTCGCCCGGAACGATGGTGGCCAGCAAGGCGCCAACGACACCTCCAGCGGCCGCCAGCAGGGCCGACGGCAATTGTCGGCGCAGGTCGACATGACCCTTGGAGGCATAGTGGATCGTCGCCGATCCGGAGCCGAACATGCCTTGCAGCTTGTTGGTCCCAAGCGCTTCGACCGGCGAGAACCCGGCAAGCAGCAGTGCGGGGATGGTTATCAGTCCGCCGCCACCGGCAATCGAGTCCACAAAGCCCGCCGCAAAGGCGGCCAGGGCGAGCATGGCGACAGTCTGGGTGGTGAGGTCGATCATCTGATATGTGGAGATGTCCGGTAGACTGGAGATAGCGGGGCGTTCGACCACGACAGCCCCGTTTGCGCAAGGCCGATTCCGCGCTAACTCTATTGAAGAGGAATCGGAAAGGGGCCGCCCATGGCATTCGCATTGCTGGACCAGATACGCTCGATCTTCGACGGCGACCCCGGCGTGCGCAAGGTCGCGGACGATCCGGTGCTGTCGGCCGAACTTCTGATGCTTTTCCGCATGATCCTGGCCGACGGGACGGTGAGCGAGAGCGAGATGGTTGCCTTCCGGCGCATCTGCAAGGATGCCTTCGGCATCCAGGAAACCAGCATCGACGCCGTCATCGAATATCTCAACGAGTTCGGCTACGAGACCAACGGCTCGCAGGCGATCGCGCTGTTTCGCGATCTCGACGTCGAACGGCGCAAGCAATTGGCTCGGCACATGGCGGAAATCGCCAAGGCGGATTCGCAGCTGGCCGAGAGCGAGGTGCGCCTCTTGCGCCGCACGCTCGACCTGCTCGACATCAGCCCGGTCGATGTGGTGAAGCCGGAAGAATAGGGGCTGTCATCCCGCTCACCCTTGCTCTTGCATCTTCCGGGCGATCGCTCGGTGCAGGTCTGGCGCGGCGGTGACCAGCGCCCGTGCCGCTTCTGATTGGGGATGGTCCAGCACCTCGTTCGTCTTGCCACGCTCGACGATCCTGCCTTCATGCATCACCAGAACCTCGTCGGTGATGGCGCGGGCGACGGTCAGGTCATGGGTGATGAAGAGGTAGGCGATGCCGAGCTTCTGGTTGAGCTCGGCGAACAGATCGAGGATCTGGGCGCGGATCGAGACGTCGAGCGCCGAGACCGGCTCGTCGGCGACGACCAGCTTGGGGCGGGTGATGATGGCGCGGGCAATCGACAGACGCTGGCGCTGGCCGCCGGAGAACTCGTGCGGGTACTTCTCCATGTCGCGCTGGTCGAGGCCGACCTCGTGCAGCGCATGCGCCACCATCTCGCGGCGCTCGGCGCGCGTTGGTTTTTTCTCCAGCACATGCAAGGGTTCCGAGACCAGTTTTTCGACCTTCTGGCGCGGGTCGAAGGAGCCGTAAGGATCCTGGAAGACAACCTGCATGTCACGCCGGGCCGGCTTCAGTTCGGCTTCGCTCTTGCCGGTGATCGCTTCGCCGCGAAACCGGATCATGCCTGAACTCGGCCGGTCCAGCGCCAGGATCATGCGCGCGAGCGTCGACTTGCCACAGCCGGAGCGGCCCACCAACGCCACCGACTGGCCCGGCGTCATCGACAGCGAGACGTCGTCGACGGCGCGGATGTCAGGCGTGCGGCGAAACAGCGAGGCGCTGCGGCCGCGATAGTCGCGGGTTACACCTTCGACCTGGAGCAGGGGCTTGCCCTGGCTGGCGTCATGTCGTCTGGCGCGTGCCGGCACATGCATCGAGGCTTGCGCCAGCTGGCGCGTATAGGGGTGGAGTTGTTCGGACAGCGTGCGCGCGGTATCTCCGGCCTCCATCACCTCGCCGCGGCGCAGGATGGTGATGCGGTCGGCCATCTCGGTCACCACGGCGAGGTCATGCGAGATCAGCAGCAGGCCCATGCGGCTCTCCGCGACGAGGTCACGCAGAAGGTCCAGGATCTGCGCCTGCAGCACGACGTCGAGCGCCGTCGTCGGCTCGTCGGCGATCAGCAGTTTCGGTTTCAAGGCGCAAGCGATGGCGATGACGACGCGCTGGCGCTGGCCTCCGGACAGTTCATGCGGATAGCGCGACATCGGGAATTTTGCCGAGGGCAGACCGACCCGGTCGAGCATTTTTCGCGCCCGCTCCTCGGCTTGCGCGCGCGTCGCCTTGGTGTGCCAGCGTATGCCCTCGGCTACCTGTTCGCCGATGGTCTTGACCGGGTTCAGCGCCGTCATCGGCTCCTGGAAAACCATGCCGATGTCGTCGCCGCGCAGCGCGCACATCTGGTCCTCGCTTGCCGCCAGGATATCGATGCCGTCGAACGAGACGCGCCCGGTGGCGCGCGCTGCATGGGGAAGAAGCCGCATCATCGTCAGCGCGGTCATCGATTTGCCGGAGCCGGATTCGCCAACCAGCCCCATGACCTCGCCGGGCGCGACGGAAAGCTCCATGTCTTTCAGGATCCGCGTGTCGCCGATGGACAACGACAGGTTCTCGATCTCCAGCAGGCTCATCGCTGCCGCCGCGATTTCGGGTCGAGAATATCGGCGATGCCGTCGCCAAGAAGATTGAGCCCAAGCACGGTGATGACGATCGCCATGCCGGGGAAGATCGCCATCCAGGGGGCCACCACCATGCGGGTCTGGGCGTCGAACAGCATGCGGCCCCAACTCGGCATTGGCGGCTGCGCGCCGAGGCCGAGATAGGAAAGCCCGGCCTCGGCCAGGATACCCAGTGCGAACTGAATGGTGCCCTGGACCAGCAGCAGCGTGGCGATGTTGGGCAGCACATGTTCGACGGTGATCTGCGTGCTGCTCTTGCCTGCTGCGCGCGCGGCAAGAATGAATTCGCGCGGCCAGATCGCCAGCGCGCCGGCGCGGGCGACGCGGGCAAAGACCGGGATGTTGAAGATGCCGATGGCGATGATGGCGTTGACCGCGCCCGGCCCGAAGATGGCGGTGATCATGATGGCCGACAGCAGCGCGGGGAAGGCGAAGACCAGGTCGTTGACGCGCATCAGCGCCTCGTCGACCAAGCCGCCGCGTGCCGCGGCAAAGGCACCGAGCGGCACGCCGATACCCATGCCGATGCCGACCGCGACGAGCGCCACGGCGATCGAATTGCGGGCGCCGACCATGATCATCGATAGAATATCGCGGCCGAAATGGTCGGTGCCGAACCAGTGCGCCGTCGAAGGTCCTTGCGTCTTGTCCGCAATGATCAGCTTCGTCACGTCGTAAGGCGTCCAGACATAGGAGGCTACAGCCATCGCCAGGATCAGCAAGGTGATGACGAAGCCGGTGACGAAAGCCGTGTTTCGGAACGCCTTGGCCAGAATCGAACTGAATGTCTCCTCGGGGATATCGAGGTGCAAGGTCATTGCAGGCCTCTCAGGCGCGGATCGACGACCGCGTAGGAAAGGTCGACAACGAGGTTGACGGCAATGACGGCGGCGACCAGCAGCATGACGACGCTTTCGACGACGATCAAATCGCGCTGCGTGATCGCCTGGAACACCAGCCGGCCGAGGCCGGGCAAATAGAAGACGTTCTCGATGATGATGGTGCCGGCAAGCAGGAAGGCGAATTGCAAGCCGAGGATGGTCAGCACCGGGATCATGGCGTTGCGCAGTGCATGCCGCCACAGCACGGCGCGATAGGGCAGGCCCTTGGCGCGGGCGGTGCGGATGTAGTCCTCGTTCAGTACCTCGATCAGGGCCGAGCGGGTGACACGCGCCAGGATCGCTGCTTGCGGCAGCGCAAGGGCGACCGCCGGCAGAAGCAGAGATTTCAAGGCTTGCCATGCGCCGGCTCCCCAGCCGGGAAACCCGCCTGCCGGCACCAGCCGCAACCAGACGGCGAAGACATAGATCAGCATCAGCGCGAACCAGAAATTGGGCACGGCGACGCCAAGCTGTGCCGCGCCCATGGAAATCGTGTCACCGGCGCGGCCGCGCCGACTGGCGGAAAACAGGCCGACCGGAATGGCGATGAGGGTGGAGAGCGCGAGCGCGATCAGCGCCAGAGGCAGGGAAACGGCCAGGCGTTCGCGCACGAGGTCGATGACCGGCACCGAATAGGTGTAGGAGCGGCCGAAATCGAGGCTGAGCAGGCCACTGGCCCAATGAAGGTAACGCCAGGCCAGCGGCGCGTTGAGACCCATCTGGTTGCGCAAGAGCTCCACCTGGTCGGCGCTCGCGTTCATGCCCAGCATCAGCCGCGCCGGATCGCCCGGCAGGATTTCGAGCACGGCGAACACCACGATGGAGGCCAGCACCAGCGTGGCGAGCGAGATGGCGAGCCGCTTGAGGAGGTAGGCGGTCATGGGAGGCGCCGGACGACAGTAACGTCGTCATCCTGGGGCGAAGCAGGAGCGAAGCGACGTCGCGAAGACCCCAGGATCCATGCCGTGACAGAGATCAAAGAGCGCGACGGTCCAAAACCAGCGCCTCCTTCTGTCTCCACTGCTGCGTCTCCCAGATTCTGCGCCCCGGGGGGGCGCTCGTAAGTCACGGAATGGATCCTAGGGTCTACGCAGCCGCTGCGCGCCTGCTTCGCCCTAGGATGACGAAACCGAGAAGAGCCTCACTCGCTCCACTTCACCTTGGTCAGATCGTTGGCGGGGATCGGTGCGTTTTCCCACAGCCCTTGCAGCTTGGCGTCCCAGACCCCGACCTTGGGCAGTTCGTAGAGGAAGCCCACCACGGCGTCGTCGGCCAGGATCTTTTGCGCTTGCGCATACAATTCCTTGCGCTTTGCCTCGTCGGACGTCAGCTCCAGATCGGCAATGACCTTGTTGAAGGTAGGGTTGTCGTAATTGAAGTAGTAGTCCTTGCGCGCGTAGATATCGATGTCGTTCGGCTCGGTGTGGGAGACGATGGTCAGGTCGTAGTCCTTCTTGGTGAACACCTGGTCCAGCCACTGCGCCCACTCGACGGGGATGATTTCCAGGTTGATGCCGACATCGCGTAGCTGCGAGGCGATGATCTCGCCGCCGAGCCGCGCATAGGTCGTCGGCGGCAGCTTCAACGTGGCCTTGAAGCCGTTCTCCAGTCCCGCCTCCTTGAGGAGTTCCTTGGCCTTGGCCACGTCATGCGGATAGCGGCCGGTCAGGTCGACATAATATTTGTTAGCCGGCGACATATGCGAGCCGATTGGCAGGCCGAGCCCGGCCGAGGCGCCGTCGATGATTGCCTTGCGATCGAGCGCGTAGGAGATCGCCTGCCTGACCTGCAGCTTGTCGAAAGGCGGCTTCTTGTTGTTGATGGACAGGATGGTCTCGCCTTCGGTCGCGCCGACCACAACCTTGAAGCGTGGATCATCCTTGATCTGCGCGACGCTGTCGGGATCGAAGAAGGGGAAAGCCTGTATGTCGCCGGAAAGCAGAGCCGGCACCGCGGCCGCGGCATCGGGAACGATGCGGAATTCGACCTTTTCGAGGAAAGCAGGAGTGCCCCAGTAATGATCCGATTTCACCAGGGTGATCGATGAGCCCTTGGCCCAGCTTTGGAATTTGAAGGGGCCGGTGCCAACGGGCTTTTCCTTGTTGGTGTCGGCGGATTTCGACGACACGATCACCGCATCGCCCCAGCCCATATTGTAGAGGAACGAGCCTTGCGGGTGGGTGAGCGTCACCTTCACGGTGGCGGGGTCGACCACGTCGACCTTGTCGATGGCGGCAAAGAGCTGCTTTTGCGCGTTGATGGAGTTTTCCGCGCGGGCACGGTCGAGCGAGAACTTCACGTCGTCGGCGCTGAAATCGGCGCCGTCGTGGAATTTCACGCCGGTGTGCAGCTTGAAGGTGTAGACCTTGCCGTCATCGGAAATGGTCCAGCTTTCGGCAAGATCCGGCAGAACCTCGCCATTGGGGCCGATCCGGGTCAGGCCCTCGAACACGTTGGCGTAGGTGACCTCCCTGATAGCCGCGGCCGCTCCCGCCGTCGGGTCGAGATGCGGGGGTTCAAGCGGAATGCCGATGACAAGATCGGTCCGGGCGGCAAACGCCGAAGTGGCGGTTGCGACCGCCAGCACGGCGGCGGCCAGAAGGGTCTTCCACAGTTTCATCGCTGAACTCCCCATGTGCTCAAATGCTCAAGCCTAAAGCGCGTCGCGTTGAAACGGATCCATGCGACGCGCTTTAGGTCCTTGTTTTTATGCATGTCGTTCTCCCAAAACCGAGGTCACTTTTGGGCGACATGCATTAGGGATAGAAGCGTGATTTCGCGCGGGAGTAAATTGCGTTTCGTGCTGTCGCGCCGCGGCAGGAGAAATGTCTTTGCGCCGCAGGCCGATCATCCGATTGTGCCGCGCAGCAGCACGTTGAGCCCGATCGCCATCACCTTGGCCGATTCCACCATGTCCTCTATGCCGACCCACTCGTCCGGCCGGTGGGCGAGGTCGAGAATGCCCGGTCCATAGGCGATGCAGTCATAGATGTGGCCGATGCGGGCAATGTGCTTCTGGTCGTACGTGCCGGGCGAGATGACGTAGTCGGGTTCGCGGTCGAAGATCGCATGAATGCCTTGCGCCACGGCCTTGACCACCGGCGCGTCGCGCTCGGTCATCAACGGCAGTACTTCCATCAGGTCGCGGATCTCGTAATCGAATTTTTTGCGCTCGCGCTTCAGCCGCTCGAGAATGCCGGTCACTTCGCCCTTGACCGTCGCCAGATCTTCCTCGAGCAGGAAGCGGCGGTCGATGGTCAGCCGGCAGGAATCGGGCACGTTGGGCGAGGGCAGACCCGGCCGGAAATCCTCGGTCTGGCCGCCATGGATGGAATTGATGTTCATGGTCGAGCGCCTGGCGCCTTCGGGCACGACCGGCATGCGCGTCACCTTGCGGTCGAGCGCCGGGAACAGTTCATCCTCGAAAGCCTTGAGCACGGCGCCCATATGGCGCACCGCATTGTCGCCGAGAAACGGCATCGAGCCATGCGCGATCTCGCCCTTGGTCTCGATCTCCGCCCACCAGACACCGCGGTGGCCAAGGCAGATGCGGTCCTTGTTCAACGGCTCGGGGATGATGACGTGGTCGACCTTGGGCTTGGAGAAATAGCCGAGGCTGGCCAGATGGGCGACACCGCCGAAGCCGCCGGATTCCTCGTCGACCGTGCCGGATATTTCGATGGCACCGGGAAAATCGGGATAGACGTCCATAAAGGCCTCGACCGCGATGATCGACGCGGCCAGGCCGCCCTTCATATCGCAGGCGCCACGTCCATAGACCTTGCCGTCCTTGACGATGCCGGCAAACGGATCGACGGTCCAGCCGTCGCCAGCCTCGACGACGTCGATATGCGAGTTGAAGTGGACGCAGGCACCGGGCGATCGGCCGTCGAAACGGGCCACGACATTGACGCGTGGGTAGCGATCGGTGTCGCCGGGCGTGCCTTCGGCGCGGATGAATTCGGTTTCAAAACCACGCTTCCTCAGCCGCGCGCCAAGATATTCGGCGCATGGCCGGTAGGCTTCGCCCGGTGGGTTGATGGTCGGAAAACGGATGAGGTCGGCGGTCAGCGCGACGACATCGTCGCGCCTGTCATCGATTGCTTGCAGGAGTCTCTCGTTCATCGGGAGAGTTGAGCAGCGATCGGTGTTGCATTGCAAGCCCGCCAGGCATCAAGCCTGCGCGACGTGTCGTTGCGGCAACTATCGCGGGAAATCGTTCAAATTCGCTGCTTTGGATTGGGGAATTGATCAAGGAGTGTGTGCTATCTGTTCACTGCCATTAAAAAGGTGAAAAACAACGTGATGGCAAGCAGGCAAGGGGCAATCAAAGGGGTTTGATCGCATGAAGAAGTTCTTTCTCGTGGCAGCGGCGATGTTGGCAACCGCGCTGTTGGGTACGCCGTCCGCAAGTTACGCGGCGATGTTGGAAGCGAAGATCGACGTGTCGTCGCAGACGATGACGGTGCGGTATGGGTCGGAGGTCTATCGCTGGGCCGTGTCGACCGCCCGCTCGGGTTATTTCACCCCGCGTGGCACATATCGGCCGCAGCGAACCGCCAAGATGTGGTATTCGCGTAAATACGACATGTCGCCGATGCCTTATTCGGTGTTCTTCCATGGTGGCTATGCCATCCATGGGACGGGCGCTGTCAGGCAACTCGGCCGTCCGGCCTCGCATGGCTGCGTGCGGCTGCACACGGCCAATGCCGCGGCCTTCTATTCGATGGTGCGGGAAGTGGGCTTCGGCAACACGCGCATTGTCGTGACGAACTGAAACGTCCCGGATTCGCCGGTCGCATCAATAGCTGGCGTAGAAGTCGCTTTCTCGCCAGCAGCTTGGGCTAAGCGCTCGCGGCAGGAGCCGGCTTCGGCCGCTTCTTGCGCCGCCAGTTGCTGATTTCCCACCTTTTGTGAAACCACATCCACTGGCCGGGATCCTCGCGCACCCAGCGCTCGACCACATCGTTCAGCATCTGGGTGGTGGCGTGGACGTCGACGCTGCCATCAGCGGTGCGCGGCAAGACCAGCTTGTCCTCGATCTCGAGCCGGAAACGGTTGCCTGGCAATCTGATGCAGCGCGCCGGATAGACGTCGCAGTCATAGTGGCGGGCAAGGGTGCCGAGCACACGGTTGCTCTGGCAGGGACGGCCGAAGAAGGTCGTGTCGAGACCGTTGGAGAATTTCTGGTCGACAAGGACGCCGATATTGCCGCCGTTTTCCAACACAGACGCCAGGGCAAACGAGGCTCCCGCCATCGACGGCAGCAGCGATCCCATGGTCGAGCGGCGGGTCGAAAGTATGTAGTCGGCAAGATAGGGATTGTTGGGCGGGCGAAACAGCGCCGTGATGTTCATGCCGAAAGTTGCCGCTGCCACCGGCAGCAGTTCGAAATTGCCGAGATGGCCGGTGAAGACGATGTGCGGCTGCTTCTCCGCGGCGATCTCGACGAAATGCTCTGTTCCCTTGACCTCGACGCGGCCGGGCTTGCTGGCGGCAGGGTCATAGTCGAACAGGGCGTCGAGGAAGATGTATTCGGCGGCGAGGCGGGCCATGTTGCCCCACATATCGGAGGCGATGGCCTGGATTTCGTCCTCGCTCTTTTCCGGATAGGCCTTGCGCAGATTGTCGATGGCGACCTGATGGCGCCCGACCCGGGGACCAATGAGGCGCGCGACCCGGTCGGCGAAATTCAATGCGCTGTCGACCGGCAGCAGACGCAGCACCGAAAGGATGATCATCGCCGCACGCGCAACCAGCCAGTAGTTCGCCTGGCGCAACTGCCGGCCGTAGCGAAATCTGAGGTCGCGGCGAAACTTCTTGAGCACCGAGGTCAAGGCTCTAGGCGACGCGCAGGATGATCTTGCCGAAGACGTCGCGGCCTTCCATGCGCTTCAGCGCGGCGTCGATATCGTCGAATCCGACCTCGGTGTCGATGACCGGTGCGACCTGTCCCGCCGCCATTTTCTGCATGGCGTTGGCCATGTTCTCCATGCGGCAGCCGAAGGATCCGAGCAGCTTCAGTTGCTGCTGGAACAGCTGCATCAGGTTGATCTGCGTCGACACGCCGGAGGTCGAGCCGCAGGTCACCAGGCGGCCGCCGCGCTTCAGGCACAGCATCGAGCCGGCAAAGGTGTCGGCGCCGACATGTTCGAACACGACGTCGACACCCTTCTTCTTCGTCAACTTGCGCACGACGCCTTCGAAGCGGTCGTCGCGATAGTTGATGACATGGTCTGCGCCGAGCGCCTTGGCCTTGTCGATCTTGTCGTTCGAGCCGACCGTGGTGATGATGGTGCAACCCATCCGCTTGGCCAGCTGAATGGCGGCCGAGCCGATGCCGGAGCCGCCGGCATGGACGAGGATGGTTTCACCCGGCTGAAGCCTGGCATTGTCGAACAGCATATGCTCGACCGTGCCGAAGGTGACAGGCGCCACCGCGGCGCCAATGTCGGTCACGCCGGGCGGGGCGGGGACCAGCAGGCGTGCGGGCAGGTTGATCTTTTCCTGCGCGAAGCCGTCGAGATGGAAACCGTGAACGCCGGAAACATGTTCGCACAGATTGTCGCGGCCTTCGCGGCAGGCGCGACAAAGGCCGCAGGTGCGCGCGCCATAGATCGACACCAATTGTCCGGGCAGCAGGCTGGAAACGCCTGGGCCGACCGCCTCGACCTCGCCAGAGGCTTCAGCACCGACGACCAGTGGCAGCTTGCGCTTGGCGAAGGCCATGCCGCGCCAGCCCCAGACGTCGATGTGGTTCAGCGCCACCGCCTTGATGCGCAGCGTGACTTCGCCAAGTGCGGGTGGCGGCGGGGGCGGCAGGTCCACCGTTTCGAGACGGCGGTCCTCGATAAGTTGCAGTGCGCGCATAAGCCTGTCGGTTCTGTTCTAAAGCGCGTCGCGCTTCAGGTCTTGGTTTTATGCATGTCGTTGTCGCAGAACCAAGGTCACTTTTGCGCGACATGCATTGGTGGAAAGCGCTCGCTTAGACCGGTTCCCGCGCCATGACAAGGCAAGTGTTCTGGCCGCCGAAGCCGAAGGAGTTCGACAAAACACTGCGAACCTCGGCGTTGCGCTTCTTGTTCGGCACCACGTCGAGGACGATCGCCGGGTCGGGATTGTCGTAGTTGATGGTCGGCGGGATGACGCTTTCACGCATCGTCATCAGCGAGAACGCCGCCTCGACGGCTCCGGCCGCCGACAGCGTGTGGCCGATCATCGACTTGTTGGACGAAACCGGCATGGAGCTTATGCGCTCGCCGAATACGGTCGACAGTGCCAGATGTTCCATCTTGTCGTTCTCGGGAGTCGACGTGCCGTGGGCGTTGACATAGTCGATCTCGTCTTCACTCAGGCCGGCATCGGCGAGGGCGGCGCGAACCGCGGCGATGGCAGGCGAAGCGTCCGGCTTCGAGCGGGTGCGATGGAAGTCGTCGGCCTTCTCGCCGCAACCGCTGAGGACGCCAAGAATGGTCGCGCCGCGAGCCAATGCCGCCTCAAGCGATTCCAACACCAGTGCCCCGGATCCCTCGGCCAATACGAAGCCATCGCGATCCTTGGAGAAAGGCTTCGATGCCTTTTCGGGAATGTCGTTGTGCGTGGAGAGCGCCGAAAGCAATGAGAAGCGGATCAGTGCCTCGGCGGTGGCGGAACCGTCCGCGCCGATTGATAGCGCACGGTCGCATTCGCCGCGCCGGATCGCCTCGACACCGAGCTGGATCGCGGTGGCGCCCGAAGCGCAAGCCGTCGACAGGGTGATCGGCAGACCGCGCGTGCCAAGGCGGTCGGCAAGGCGGTCGGCGATCGAACCGAACTGGGTGGTCTCGAAAATATCCAGCTCTTTCAAGCTGCGCGCCACCCGAAGCAGTCTTTCGGCGGCGGTGTCATCCTTGTCCTTGTCGGAATTGTAGAGCGAGAAGCGCTCGGCCCAGTCGAGTTCGACCGGCGGCGATGCAAGGAAAAGCGGTCCGCCGAAGTCGCTGGAATCAAGACCGGATTCGGTCACCGCTTCGAGGCCCGCAAGCTCGGCCAGCTCATAGGTGAGCGGGCTGGCACCTTTCGAACTCGACGGCAGGAAATCGACCATGCCGGAGATGCGGGTGTTCAGTTGGTCGATGGGAAAGCGGGTGATCGGGTGGATGCCCGACTTGCCGGAGGTCAACGCCGCCCAATTGTCGGTCTTGCCGACGCCAAGCGAGGTGACCACGCCGATGCCGGTGACGGCGACGATTGGCCTGCCCATGTGATCGTTCAGATTGGCCATCCGGGAGCCCTCGAGCGTTTATCGTTGCAGCATGGATCGCGGAGCGCCGCGTTAGGCGGCGTTGACCAGCGCCATGCCCTCGAATTGGTGATAGCCGATCGCCGTTGCAAGGACGCTTGCGGGAATGCCTTCGAACGGCTTCTCGGCCGCGGCATCGAAAACAGGGTAAGCGGCCTTGCGGTCGACGGCGAGTGCCGCCAGCGCCACGGCGAACGGAAACTGCGCTTCCTTCATGTGTCCGGTCAGTGTCGAGAAGCCGCGCGCGGCGATCTCGGGATTGGCATCGAGCACTGCCTTCTCGGCAGTGGTTGCGGCATGCGCGCCCGAGGCGCCCGACAGGGCAAGCAGCTTGCCGTTCGGCAGCGCCGCCTGGCCGAGCAGCGCGGCAATCTCGGCATCGAGCTCTCCGCGTGGCCGCCTGGCGCGGCCTGAGACGACCGGGCCGAGTTCAGCATAAATCTTGCGCCCGCGGCTTGTCGCGTGTTCGCGCTGCTCCAGCACAAGGAAGGCACCGCCGGATCCGGTGACGATGCCGCCGCCCTCGGCGCCCTGTCTTTGCCACACGGGTTTCCAGGGGCCGCGATGCAGATAGCCGGCAAGCTCGTAACCGAGCAGCATGTCGGAATGTTCGGTCTGGAAGGCGCCGCCGACCAGGATGTGCGTCGACTGGCCGGAGCGGATGCGCGCGGCGGCCGTTTCGACGGCGGCGACCCCGGCACCTTCCTCGCCCATGAAGGTGCGCGACGAGCCCGTCACCTTGTGGACGATGGAGATGTTGCCGGCGAGCAGGTTGGAAAGCTGCGCCAAAAACAGGGTCGGCCGCAACTCGGTGGTCAGCTTCTCATTAAGCAGCACGTCGCGGTCGTTGCGGCTCTCGGATGCGGCGAGAATGGCGGCATCGACCGCCTCGTCGCGCTCGCCGCCGCCGGCGGCCACCACCATGTCCATGGTCGTGCTGAGCTCGTCATTGCCTTTGATGCCGGCGTCGTCGAGCGCAAGCCCGGCGGCATAGGTGCCGAGCCGCTGCCATGTTTCCATCTGCCGCTGATCGCCGCGCTTGGCGATCTGCAGGTTCCAGTCGATCTCCGGCAGCGGATGGACGGTGTAGGGCGCAAAGCGCGCGGCTTCGAGCACCGGCTGCAGGCCCGGCTGCGCCAGCTTCTGCCAGTGGGCGTCAGGGCCTTCTCCCAGCGAGGAGACAAGGCCGATACCGGTGATGACGACGTCGCGGGGGCTGCTCATGGGCGGCTTTGTGGGTCAGGCGGCGGAGCGCGTCAAGGTCGCGCGCTCAACTGACGTCAGGCGGTCTTGGCGGCGACCAGCGCGTCGATCTTGGCGCACAGGTTCTTCATGACGAAGTAGTCGTCGGTCGACGCCTTGCCGTCATTGACTTCCTGGGTCCACTTTTCCAGCGGCACCTTGATGCCGAATTCCTTGTCGATGGCGAAGACGATGTCGAGGAAATCAAGGCTGTCGATGCCGAGATCGTCGATCGTGTGGCTCTCGGGTGTGATGGTGTCGATATCGATCTCGCTGGTGTCGGCAATGATCTTGGCGACTTTGTCGAACGTGGTGGAATTCGTGGTGGACAACGGGGCTTTTCCTTCTTTGCGGGCGGAATCTGTCCGCATCTTGTTTGGGCGCTGTCTAATCGGTTTTTCCGGGCAGGAAAAGGCCTGATAGTCCGGGCGCAGATGGGTAGGCTGCCCAAGAAACGCAAGAAGGGCCGCCGGTCAACCCGGCGGCCCTTCCCATTACGTCACGTCAGTCTCTGTTTCGATGCCTGTCGTTTTCCCAAAACCGGAACCAATTTTGGGCGACATCCCATCAGTTGTCGCGGAGCTTGACCAGATCGTTGAGCAATCCGCCCGTTCCGTTGTGGACGGTCAGCCGCTCGACCTTGCCGGCGATGGTTTCCAGAGCCTCGAGCTCCTTCAGCCGCAGCATCACCGGGTTCTCCGCCATCACCCTGGCCGTGTTGAGCAGCGAACGCGTAGCGTTCGTCTCCTCGCGGCGGCGGATGACATTGGCCTCGGCCTGCTTTTCGGCCGACACCACCTGGTTCAGGATCTCGCGCATCTCGCCCGGCAGGATGACATCCTTGAGGGCGATATCGCTGACCTCGACACCGATCTCGGCCATGTCGGCACGGACCTTGGCTGCCGCTTCCTCGTCGACCGTCACCTTCTTTTCAAGGATCTGGTCAAGCGTCAGCGCGCCCAGCGTCTTGCGGAAAGCGTATTGCAGGGCGCGGTAAAGGGCTTCAGAGAAGTCCTTCACGGCACTCACCGCCTTGACCGGATCGACGACCCGGTATTCGGCGGCGATATTGACGCGGATCGTCACGCGATCCTTGGTCAGCACTTCCTGCCCGGCGACGTCGAGCGACTGGCGCTTGAGGTCGACGACCTTCATCTGCACCATGCGTCCGACATTCCAGAAGCCGTGCACGCCCGCGGAAAGCGTCCTGACCAGGACACCGTCGATGAACAGCAACCCGGCCTGCCCGTCGAGGACCGGGTGGACCGACATCAACTCCGCCTTCCGGGCCTGGCCGAGCCGGCGCATGACCGCCGGATCGATGGCCAGATCGGCCGATGTGTCGATCAGCGCCACAGTCCACGGACCGGCATCCGTCCACAGCACCAGCTTGCGGTCCGGTGCCAGCACGGCATGCAAATTGCCGTCACGCTCGATGACGGCGACATCCGTGCGCCCGGTGCGAACGACGGTGAAATGACGCGCGGCCACATCCGGGAGCTTGTCGAACAACGCCTTCTCATATGCCGAAACGAATTCCGGGTTCTTCAGATCGTGCCGCGACACTTCCAGGCTTCCGCGCCGATTGGCGAGCGAGTGCTCGCCCGGCAGCAGGACGGCCTTGATCTCCCCCTTGTGGAGGGTGAGGGCACGTTCGTTTTCCTTTACGAGGACGCGCTGGCGTCCAAGAACCTTGTCGAGAATAGTCGTCATTTTATTACTCCTGTCGGGCATGGCCCCATGCGAGGCGTCACGTCATGCGTCGATCTTCCCTTCGTTTCTCGTTTCACGTCGTCATGGTCCGGACACGAATGATCCGGGGACTGGTGGCATCAATCCGTGGCGGGTCTTCGGGAGCGGGTCGCGGGGCAGCGAAGCGGGCTCGGCAAGCCGTGGCCTGCCTTGCCGGCGACACCGCGCCTTGACCGTCACCGCGGACCTGGCCGCGAGCCGATGGCGTCAAACCTTTCGATACGGCCTTGGCCCGAAGGCTTCGGTCGTCCGTCGGGTCTTCGGCATTCCAGTCCCCGGACCGTTTTTCAGATAACACCGTGGCAGGGTGGAGAAGGATTCGAACCTTCGACAATCAGAACCTAAATCTGATGCTCTACCAAACTGAGCTATCCGTGGTGCAGACAGCAGGAATCGAACCTGCGACCTCCGGACCCAAATCCGGCGCTCTACCCCTGAGCTACATCCGCGACCCCAATCCCCAAAGCGGCGCCGTATACAGGGCGGCAACGCCGCCTGCACGGGCGGAGACGAAAGCTCCAACCGTTGTGCTCACTTCGGTTCTCGTGACCGGGAGCGCGGCTATAGAGCCTGCGACGGGTTGTCGCAAGCGGCATTGTCGGGGCGAATTCGCGGCTTTTTTCAGTGGTGGCAATTCGGCAACACTGCGTCCAACGTTGGAAGCGCGGTACCGTTAGAAGGTGACGCGACCGAGTACACGCAGGCCGTCGCCCTGCGGCTCGACGATCACGGCTTCGCCCTCTCGCGGCGAAACCCCGGTCAGCGCCATGATGTCTTCCAGATGGGTGACCATGACCAGGTTGTCGGAACCGGAATAGGCGCGGATTTCCTTCATGATGGCGGCGATCTGCGCTGCCTTCTGCGCATCGTCGCCCTTCAGCAGATCGAGCGGCGCAAACAGCTCCGGCTCGGCCTCGAAGGCGATGCGCGCGGTGTCGAGGCAGCGGCAGTAGCGGCTGGACAGCACGCGCTCGATCGGAGCGGCGCGGGCGGCAAACAAGGCGCCGATCTTGCTTGCCTGCTGCTTGCCGCGCGCCGAGAGGTTGATCTGGGTGGCGCAGCTGTCGACGTCGAAATTAGCCGGATCGGTGGTGCCGGTGACCATGGCATGGCGCAGCAGCACCACATGGCCGCCATCGCGCAGCAACGCCCAGCCGGCATCCGTGGCATGGGCCGCGACGGGAATGACGAGCAGGAACAAGGCCAGGGCAAATCGAATCATCGCGGTCCTTCCAGGAGCCTGACACCGGGCTCCGGTCATTCGCATATAGGGATCGGAAGGCCGGCACAAAGACAAGCGGGCGTCGCGGACGTCCCAGACTCACTTTTTGGCGAGCTGCTGCTTCACCAGATCGATCTTCTGGTCGGTGAGCGGGATGGGGATGGTGTAGCCGGCTTCGGTAAAGCCCAGCTTGGCGTTCTCGAAGAACTCGATGGCCCTGAGATATTCCGGCTTGCCGCCGCCATAGCTGGCGCGGTTCCAGTGGATATCGCCGAGATTATTCTGTTCGAAAGCCCATTGCATGGGCTGGTTTTCCCTGGTGAACACCTTCAGCGTCGCGGTGAAAGCCGCCTCGGCCTCGTCGAGATATTTGCCGGTCCGTTCGATATTGCCGAGGTTGAGCAGGCTCATGCCGATGCCGTTCTGGGCGTTGGCCCAGTCGACCGGTGCGGACTCGATGGACAGCACTTCAAGTGCCGCCCGCCGCGCCGCGATCGAATCCTGCAAGGTTTTCGGATCGGCATTGCTCATGCTCAGCCAGTGCAGCGTCGAGCCCAGACCGGCCTGGGCCAGCGCCCATTGCCGAGGGTTCGTCTCGCGCTTGTATTCGCGCAACGCATTCCGATAGGCGTCGACCGCCTCGCTGTAATGCTCGGGCTTGTCCGTCACGCCGCCAAGAAGCTGCAGCGTGTTGCCGAGATTGTAGTAGCTCATGGCCCAATCCAGCGGGAATTTCCGCCTGACATAGATCTGCCGGGCTGCCTGGAAGGCTGCCGCCGACTGTTCGAGCTTGGCTGCATCGCGGGTCCGCTGGCCAAGCGTCTGGTAGATCGAGCCGAGATTGTTCTGCGCCGACGCCCAATCCATCGGGAACCGCTGGCGGGTAAACACCGTCAGCGCGTCGTCATAGGCCGCGGCGGCCTCTTCGAGCGTGCCCGTGCCCATATCGAAGCGGGCAACCCCGCTCAGTGCGTTGCCGAGGTTGAGCCGGCTGGTCGCCCATGACACCGGGAAGGTCTCGCGGGTCCGCACCTTCAGCGCCGCGCGGAACGCATCGGCCGCCTCGTTGATCTTGGCCTTGTCGTTGAGCTGGATGCCTGAAGTCACGAGGGTATTGCCGAGATTGTTCTCGACCATCGCCCATTCCACGGGCGTTTTCTCGCGCGTGTATTCCTCAAGCGCCAGCCGGTAGGCTGCTTCCGCATCCTTCAGATGCCCGCCGTCGGGCTCTCGCTCCGAGAGCGCATAGAGCGCGAGGCCGAGATTGTTCTGCGAAGCGGCCCAGTCGAGCGGCAGCTTGTCGCGCGGGCGCTTTTCCAACGTGGCGCGCATCGCAGCCACGGCTTCATTGAGGCGCTTTGGGTCACTCTCGCGTTCGCCGATCTTCAAAAGTACGTTGGCGAGATTGTTCTGCGCGGCGGCCCAATTGGGGTCGTCCTTCTCGCGCTCGAAGACGACAAGCGAATCGCGGAAGATCTGTGCTGCTTCCTCGAGACGCGCGGTCTCGGTCTCGCGCTCGCCGATGGTCTGCAGCACCACCGCCATATTGTTGCGGGTGATCGCCCAATCCCTGTTCTGCTCGCCATTGGGAATGAAGTTCAGGATGATGTGATAGGCTTCGATCGCGTGCTGCAGCGCATCGAGGTCGCCGGTGGCATAGCCATAGGCGTTGACTGCCTCGGCTTCCTGGTTCTTGTAGTTCCAGCGCAGCTTGTCGTCCCATTTCTCGACCAGCGAGAAGGCTTTGGCGTAATCGTTGGCGGCGGATTTGTAGTCGAAGACCAGGGCGGCGGCGTCGGCGCGTTTGGCATAGATGGCGGCGTCGGCGATGCGTTTCTGTCGGACCAGGTCCTCGGCCTCGTCAACCGCGTCGCTGTTCTGCTCGACCCTGCCGACCGCGTCATCGAGGAATTTGCGCGCCGTCACCATGGCGCCCTGGCCTATGGCCTTGTCGGCGGACGCGACCAGCCGCTTGATCTCCGGATCGTCCGTGCGCAGCGCCGCGCGCTCGGACATCATCTTCTTCAGGCGCTCGGCTTGGGCGTCGAGCACCTTCTGCAGGTCGGCCGGATCCTCGGGGATCTTTTCCGTGCCGAGTGCCCTGAGCACGCCATAGAGCGCGTCGAGCGGCACTCCGTCCTGCAGCGAGGCCAGTTCCACCTGCGCCCGCTTGGGATCGGGCAGGTCGGAGATGGTCAAGAGCAACTGCCGTCTTTCGCCGGTGATCAGCCCGTCATCGCCTGTCGGTTCCGGTGGCGCGACGCCGAAATAGAGCAGCCGGCGCAGGCTTTCATTGACCCAGGGGCGCTGCTTTGCCTTGGTGTCGAGATAGACCTCCTCGGTCACCATGCGCATGACCGAGCCGAACTCCGTGCCTTTCATCGCCGCGAGGTGGCGCAGCAGCGCGGCCGCGTAAGGGCTGTTTTCACCGGCGGCGCCATCCAGAGCCGGACGCCCCGGTTCGGCGGCGAAGCCGACCACCGTGCCCAGGCTCGCATCCGCCGCCGGTGCGTTGCCGAGGGCCTTGGCACCACGCACCGGTTCCAGCCCGCCAGCACCGATCGGCTCGGCGGAAGCGGTTGGCGCGCGCCGCACCACGGCGTCGGCCGGGAACGGATTGGTGCGGCAGGCGTCGAGCAGCATGATCGTCACCGGCACGGTCTTCTTCAATTCATCCATGACGGCGGACATCGGCACCAGGGCCTGACCAGCATCCTTGAGCGACGAGACGTCTGCATCGACAGGAACCAGATAGTTTTCGCCACCGGCTTCGATACCGTGGCCGGAATAGTAGATGAAGGCGACGTCGGCGCCTTCGGCATCCTCGACGAACCGTTCGAGGTCGCGCTTCAGCTTGCCGGCATCGCGATCGGTGACGTTGCGGGCGTCGAAGCCGAGGTCGGTCAGCATCTTGGCCATGTCGCGGGCGTCGTTGGCCGGGTTGGGCAGGGCGGCGATGTGTTCGTATTTCGACTGGCCGATGATCAGCGCCACGCCCTTGAGGCTCTTCGTCTCGGCAAATGCAAACGCCGTCGCGGCAAGACAAAGCAGAGCGGCGACGAAGGCCGTCAGCCACATCCGTGCAAAAAGATTACGTCCTGAGGTCTCGACAAAGGTCATTTGTCGTTCGTGTCCGCCCTGATGTTCCAAACCCTCTATAACGCTGCCAGCAGACCATGATCAAATTCAGGCATGATCAAATTCGGGCGCGATTGCGCCACGGGCGCGGCTCGCCTATCCCTGAAAAAATGTCCCCGCTCACAGAAACCGTCCTTTTTGTCTTCAGCCTTGTCGCGCTCGGCTATCTCGCCGGGCTCACCGGCTATCTCAGGCCGGCGAGCGGCGAGGGGATATCGGACTTCGCGGTCTCGGTGGCGATGCCGCTGCTTCTGTTCCAGACGATGGTGAATGCCGATTTCCACGGCGTGGCGCCATGGCCGCTGTGGGGGGCTTATTTCACGGCGGTGGCGATCACCTGGGCCGCCGGCCATGTCGTCACCACGCGGATATTCGGACGTGATGCGCGCGCCGGCGTCGTCGGAGGCGTGTCGTCGGCCTATTCCAATGTGGTGCTGCTCGGCGCGCCGTTCATCCTCGGCATATTCGGCCCAAGCGGCTTCGAAGTGCTGTCGCTTCTGGTCTCGGTGCATCTGCCGGTCATGATGATGGCCTCGATCGTGCTGTTCGAAATGTTCGGCCGCGGCAGCGGCGACCATGTCCATCCGCTGCGGGTGCTGCGCAGCTTCCTGCGGCGGCTGTTCATGAACCCGCTGATCATCGGCATTCTGCTGGGGCTGGCATGGCGCCTCAGCGGCGTGCCGCTGCCCAACCTCGCCATGCGGCTGGTCGATGCGCTGGCCGACACGGCTGGGCCGGTGGCGCTGTTTGCCATGGGGCTCAGCCTGCGTCGCTTCGGCGTTTCGGGCAATGTCAGGCCGGCCCTGGCGCTTTCGGCGCTGAAACTGTTCCTGATGCCGGCGCTGGTTCTCGCCTTCGTCTGGCTGCTCGGCCTGCCGCCGATGACCGCCAAGGTGGCGGTCGTGGTCGCGGCGCTGCCGTCCGGCATCAATTCCTATCTCATCGCCGTGCAGTTCAACACCGGCCAGGCGCTGGCTTCGAACCAGATGACCATCGCCACGGCCTGTGCCGCCATCACCACGGCTTTCTGGCTGACCGTCGTCTTGCACGTATTCGGGTAGGCATTCCACGGACGAAGATGTCGACCGCTCTCGTCTCCGGCTGGTCCAACCCCTATATGCCATCTTGCGATTGCTTGCGGGCCTTGCCCTAGGTAAAGAGCAATGGCTCCGGCGTGCCGGCTTTTCAAGTCCTGGCGCACGCTCACCGAAGATTCACAGACCGGCCCGTCAGCGCGCCGAACGGAGGATAGACCATGCTTCAGAAAACCAGCCATTTCATGCGGCAAGCCAATCTCATCAACGGCGAATGGGTGCAGGCCGACAGCGGCCAGACGGTCGACGTCAACAACCCCGCCACCGGCCTCAAGATCGGCACCGTGCCGAAGTCGGGCAA
Source organism: Mesorhizobium sp. GW821-FHT04C10 (assembly GCF_059420305.1). Classification (NCBI taxonomy): domain Bacteria; kingdom Pseudomonadati; phylum Pseudomonadota; class Alphaproteobacteria; order Hyphomicrobiales; family Phyllobacteriaceae; genus Mesorhizobium; species Mesorhizobium sp. GW821-FHT04C10. The sequence goes on from NZ_JBWKTL010000001.1 coordinate 3,998,735, forward strand.
GGCCGAGACCCGCCGCGCCATCGAGGCGGCCGATGCCGCCTTCAAGTCGTGGCGCAAGACGACCGCGCTCGAACGCTCGAAGCTGCTGCGCAAGCTGCATGACGCGATGATGGACAATCAGGACGTGCTGGCCGAACTGCTGACCATCGAGCAGGGCAAGTCGCTGTTCGAATCGAAGGGCGAGATCGGCTCGGCCGCGGCTTATATATTGTGGTTCGCCGAGGAGGGCCGCCGCACCTATGGCGACGTCGTGCCGTCACCATGGGCGGATCGCCGCATCCTGGTTACCAAGGAGCCGGTCGGCGTCATCGCTGCCATCACGCCGTGGAATTTCCCGTCCTCGATGCTGGCCCGCAAGCTCGGTCCCGCACTTGCCGCTGGCTGCACCGCCGTCGTCAAGCCGGCCTCGCAGACGCCATATTCGGGCCTCGCCTGGGGCGCGCTGGCCGAGGAAGTCGGCTTCCCCAAGGGCGTCGTCAACATCCTGACCGGTGCCGCCGGCGAAATCGGCGACGAGATCTGCGCCAACCCGCTGGTCAAGAAGATCACCTTCACCGGCTCGACCGAAGTCGGCAAGATCCTGATCCAGAAGTCGTCGGTCACCGTCAAGAAAGTGTCGATGGAACTCGGCGGCAACGCGCCGTTCATCGTCTTCGACGACGCCGATATCGACCGTGCCGTCACCGGCGCCATAACCGCCAAGTATCGCAATTCCGGCCAGACATGCGTGTGCACCAACCGCTTCCTCGTGCAGGCCGGCGTCTATGACAAGTTCGTCGAGAAACTGGCCGCCGCCAGCAACGGGCTGAAGGTCGGTTCCGGCCTCGAGGAAGGCGTGCAGCAGGGACCGCTGATCGACGAGAAGGCGGTCGAGAAGGTCGAGGAACTGATTGCCGACGCCACCTCAAAGGGCGGCAAGATCGTCGCCGGCGGCAAGCGTCATGCGCTCGGCGGCTCGTTCTTTCAGCCGACGGTCATCGCCAACGCTACGCCCAAGATGCGCTTCATGAAGGAAGAGATCTTTGGCCCGGTGGCACCGGTGTTCAAGTTCGAGACCGAGGAAGAGGCGGTGCAACTCGCCAACGACACCGAGTTCGGCCTTGCCTGCTACTTCTACACCGGTGATCTCGGCCGTGCCTTCCGGGTCATGGAAGGACTGAAATACGGCATGGTCGGCGTCAATGAAGGCCTCATCACCACGCCGGAAGCGCCGTTCGGCGGCGTCAAGGAATCGGGTCTTGGCAAGGAAGGCGGACATCAGGGCATCGAGGATTATCTCGATACCAAATATGTCTGCATCGGCGGCCTCGGCCTCTGATAGACTGGTCTTGAGATGGGCAAGCCAACGGGCGGCCCATCTCTCCTGGGAAAACCTCCCGAAGTCCTCTGGATCAACTGGCATTTGCGGGCATGGCGATGAAGGACGGCGAGGTTTTCGGCACGACGCAGGCGGGCGAGCCCGTGCGCCGCTTTACCATCAGGGGCGGCGGCCTCACCGCCAACATCATCGGTCTCGGCGCCATCATCCAGGATTTGCGCCTGACCGGTCACGATGCGCCGCTGGTGCTCGGCTACGGCACTCTGCAAGAATATGAGGCCGACAACGCCTTCTTTGGGGCTGTGGTCGGCCGCTATGCCAACCGCATCCGCGACGGCCGCTTCACCATTGGCGGCAACCGCTACCAGACCGAGCCAAATTTCCTCGACAAGCACACGCTGCATGGCGGCTCGCAGGGCTATTCGCACCGGCCATGGGCGGTTTCACTGCACGGCCGGGATTTCGTCACGCTGACGCTGCACGATCCCGACGGCGCGATGGGCTTTCCCGGCGCGCTCGACGTCACCTGCACCTACCGGCTGAAGATACCCGGCACGCTCAGCGTCGAACTGACGGCGACCTGCGAGGAGCCGACACTGTGCAATCTCACGCAGCACTCCTATTTCAACCTGGATGATGGCGGCGCCGGCGACATTCTCGATCACAGGATGATGCTGAATGCGGGCGCCTATCTGCCTGTCGACAGCGACATGATCCCGACCGGCGTGGTCAAGCCGGTCGATGGCACGCCCTTCGATTTCCGCCAGGCTCGGCCACTGCGCATGGAAACCGAAGGCGAACAACTGCCCTACGACCAGAATTTCTGCCTTGCCTCGGCGCGCGGGCCGCTGCGGCAAGCGTCATGGACGCAAGGGGCAAGCTCCGGCGTCGAGATGGAGGTCTGGACGACGGAGCCCGGCGTCCAACTCTATACAGGCCAGTATGTGACGCCCCGCAAAGGGCTGGAAGGGCGGGACTACAAAGCCTTCAGCGGCTTCTGCCTGGAGCCCCAGATATGGCCGGATGCGCCAAACCGGCCGTATTTTCCACAGGCGACGCTGTGGCCGGGTGCAATTTATCACCACGTGACGGAATATCGTTTCCGCCTTCCCTAGTTTCTCCAGACATTAGTTTTCAAACGCCGCCCGCAATGTCTCGAACGGCGCCAGGGCGCCGCGGACCTGCACCACGGCGGCGGCGACGCGATGGGCCCGGCTTGCCGCTTGCCGCGGGCCATGGCCGGCAAGGCGTGCCGCCAGATAGCCGCCATTGAAGGAATCGCCGGCCCCGGTCGTGTCGACAGGGTCCGCGACATGGATGGCCGGCACGTCGTGCAGTGTTCCGGTTTCGGCAATCAGCGCCGGCTGTTCACCGTTCTTGACGACGACTTCGCCGACCCATTGCCTGAGCCGCACTGCGGTCGCCTGCGGTGTCTCGTCACCAAACAGCATCTGCTCGTCGGGGAAGGTCGGCAGTGCGATGTCGGTGACGCCGAGTGCTTCGACAATCGCTGCCTGCGCGCTTTCGCGGTTGCGCCAAAGCCGCGGCCGATAGTTGGGGTCGAAGGCGATCAGCGAGCCAGCGGCGCGTGCCTTGGCCACGGCTTCCAGCAGTGTTTTGCGCGCCGCATCCTCCAGAATTGCCAAAGTGATTCCGGAAAAGTACACAAGCGCTTGGTTTTCAAGGTTTTTCAACAGCGCGGCGGGATCCGAAGCAAGCTGCCGGGCAGCGGCGTCGCCGCGCCAGTATGTGAAGGAGCGTTCGGCTCCGGTCAGCGTGATCGCGTAGAGGCCGGGGCGCGCGCCCGGTATCACCGGGCTGGAGCCGATGCCGATACCGTTTTCGGCGAAGAAGCCGATCTGGCCTTGCGAGAAGGGGTCGTCGCCGAAGGCCGAGACATAGGTCGCCGGCCGGTCCTGACTCAACGCATGAAGTGCCCAAAGCGTGTTGAACGTGTCGCCGGCAAAACCCATGCGCCAGTTCGTGCCGGTCTGGCCCGACAGTTCGAGCATGCATTCGCCGATCGATGCGACGCCGTTTCCCGCCATCTGCTATCCTCCAGTGATTTCCGTGCTGTAGCTTTTTGCCGGCGGCGGCGCCATGCTTGGCAAGCAGGCTTTTTTCCGCCACAGCGTTTTCCCACAGGCTGGCGGGATGCGATCCACCCGGCAGAACGTTGTCTGCAGAAGAGGAACCGGTTTGGCATCGATATGGCGTTATCTCCTGGCGGGTCTTGGTCTGGCTGCTCTGCTGGTCGGCGTTCTCGCGGTCGTCTATCTGACGGCGCCACAATCAGCGCAGCTTGCCGGCCCGGATGTCTCGCGGACGAAGAAATCCGAGAATGGGCTGTACATGGCCAGCTTCGTGCCGGAACGGGGCGTGGTGCGGCAGGGCGAACTGGAATCCTGGCTGCTGACCCTGAAAACAAAGACAGGGGCTTCGGTGGAGCGCGCCGCGATCGCCATCTCCGGCGGCATGCCGCAACACAATCACGGCCTGCCGACCAGCCCGCAGGTGACCGATTACCTGGGCGACGGCCGCTACCGCATCGAGGGGCTGAAATTCACCATGAGCGGCTGGTGGCAATTTCGTTTCGCCATTTCGTCCGGCGCCGGCTCCGACACGGTGCTGTTCAACGTGGTGCTGTGAGCGATCTATGAAGCGCCTTTTCTGCTTTCTGGCGCTGACGGTCGCCGTCATCCTCGTCGGCTGCGGCAAGCCGGATTTTTCCGACGCCGAGAAGAAGACCATCGCTTCGCTGGCGTTGAACACGCTGCCGTCGTTGAAGCCCGACACCACCAATCGCTTTGCCGACGTGCCGGCGGCAGCCGCGCTTGGCTCGACACTGTTCTTCGATCAGGGCATGAGCCGCGACGGCACGGTGTCGTGCTCGACCTGCCACAAGATCGACCGCCAGTTTCAGGACGACCTGCCGCAGGCCGTCGGCGTTGGCCGCACCAACCGGCGCACCATGCCGCTGGCGGGCGTGGCGCGCGATCCCTTTTTCTTCTGGGACGGCCGCCGCGACAGCCTGTGGGCGCAAGCGCTGACACCGCTCGAAAACCCGCTGGAGCAGGCTGGAAACCGCGCCGCCTACGCGCATTACATCAAGGCGCGCTTCGGCGAGCGCTATGAGCGGATCTTCGGGCCGTTGCCGGATTTTTCCGGCGTTCCGTCGAATGCCAGCCCGCTGGGAACCGATGCCGAGAAGGCCGCCTGGAATGCAATGAGCGATGGGCAGCGCGACGCCATCAACCGCGTCTATGCCAATATCGGCAAGGCGATCGCTGCCTTCGAACGCTCTATCGAGCCCGCGCAGACGCGTTTCGACCGCTTTGCGCTGGACCTTGCCACCGGCGCCGAACCCAAAGGCGATGCCGTCTTTTCCCGGGAGGAAATCCTCGGGCTGAAACTGTTCATCGGCAAGGCCAATTGCGTGACCTGCCACAACGGCCCGCGCTTCACCGACAACAGTTTTCACAACACCGGTGTGCCGCCAGTCGCGTATCTGCCACCGGATCGCGGGCGTGTCGATGCGGTTGCTCAGGTCGAGGCCGACCCGTTCAATTGTCTCGGCGCCTATCGCGACGGTGATGCGAGCGCCTGTGGCGAATTGCGCTTCATGGTCAAGGATGGACCGCAACTGATCCGCGCCTACAAGACGCCATCGCTGCGCGGCGCGGCCACGCGGCCGCCCTATATGCATGCCGGGCAATTTTCGTCGCTGGACGAGGTGGTGGCGCACTATGCCAAGGCGGCTCCCAGCGTCGAGGGGACATCCGAGGTCCATCCGCTGGAGCTGTCGGATCGCGAGCGTGCCGCGTTGGTGGCGTTCCTGAAGACGCTGTCGGAGTAGGCTCTGTTTTCTTGTTTGACCATGATTCCGTCCGAAAACCGGCGCCCGATTTTCGGGATCATGGTCAGCGGTCCTTCACCGTCTCCATTGCCACGAAGGTCGAGGTCTGGGCGACGTGGGGAAGGGCCGAGATGCGCTCGCCCAGCACACGGCGATAGGCGGCGATATCCCTGGTACGGACCTTCAACAGGTAATCGAAACTCGACGCCATCATGTGGCACTGCTCGATCTCAGGCACGGACTGTACCGACCGGTTGAATGCGTCGAGTGCTGCTGAACGGGTGTCGGACAATTTCACCTGGACGAAGGCGACATGGCCTTCGCCCATGCGCTCGCGGTCGATGATTGCCTGGTAGCCCCTGATATAGCCGTCCTTCTCCAGCCGCTTCACCCGCGCCTGCACCGGTGTCTTCGACAGACCGACCTTTGCCGCCAATTCCGACATGGAAAGCCGGCCATTGCTTGCCAGCGCCGACAGGATGTTCCGGTCGATGCGGTCCAATTGGTCTTCTGTCATGCAAATCACAGTCCAAACCTTGGAAAATTGGCAGAATGATAGATCGATTGATTTGTCTTGTCGATTTCTTTGGACCGATGGAAACTCGCAGCTGTGCTAGCTTGCGCCATTCGGTCCGGTGACCGCCGGCCCGTTCCCCGATGCTCGTTCCGCAGGACCGCCATGCCGCTAGACACCATCCGCCAGCAGATCCGTGCCAACTATTTGCCTGACGAAGACGAGGCCGTGAAGCGGCTGGCCGAGGCGACAGGACTCTCGACAGAAGATCGGAATGCGATCTCTGCCCGCGCCGCCGATCTGGTGCGGGCGGTGCGCGGCTCGTCCGATCCCCGGCTGATGGAGGTCTTTCTCTCGGCCTACGGTCTCTCCACCAAGGAAGGCGTGGCGCTGATGTGCCTGGCCGAGGCGCTGCTGCGCGTGCCGGACACCGAGACGATGGACGATCTGATCGCCGACAAGATCGCGCCGCATGATTGGTCCGCGCATTCCGGTGGTTCGAGCTCGATCTTCGTCAACGCCTCGACCTGGGCGCTGATGCTGACCGGTCGTGTCCTCGACGAGGGCGAGGGCGGTATCGAAGGCACGCTTCGCTCGATGGTGCGGCGGCTGGGCGAGCCGGTCATCCGCAAGGCGGTGGCCGCCGCCATGCGTGAAATGGGCGAGCAGTTCGTGCTCGGCCGCACCATCGCCGAAGCCGTCAAGCGCGGCCGGCCGATGATCCAGAAGGGCTATCTCTATTCCTTCGACATGCTGGGCGAGGCGGCCCGCACCGAGGCTGACGCGCTGCGCTACCACAAGGCCTATGCCGATGCGATCTCGTCGCTCGATTCCGGCTCGAACGGTCCTGACATCAGGCAGAACCATGGTATCTCGGTGAAGCTCTCGGCGCTGCATCCGCGCTATGAAGTGGCGCAGAAGGAAGAGATGCTTCCTGTCATGGCCGAGCGCCTGTTGTCGCTGGCGCTCGCGGCACGGCATTCGCGCATGGGCCTCAATATCGACGCCGAGGAGGCGGATCGGCTCGACCTCTCGCTCGACGTCATCGAGCGGGTTCTGGCCGAGCCCGAACTCGCCGGCTGGAACGGCTTTGGCGTCGTTGTCCAGGCCTATGGCCCGCGTGCAGCTTTCGCTATCGACTGGCTCTACGCGCTGGCGAAGAAGTACGACCGCACCATCATGGTGCGGCTGGTCAAGGGTGCCTATTGGGATACCGAGATCAAGCGGGCGCAAACGCTCGGGCTTGACGGCTATCCCGTCTTCACCCGCAAGGCCAACACCGACGTTTCCTACATGGCTTGCGCGAAAAAACTGCTCGGCATGACCGACCGCATCTATCCGCAGTTCGCCACCCATAACGCGCATACCGTCGCCGCCATCCTGTCGATGGCGGGTGATCGCAATTCCTTTGAGTTCCAGCGCCTGCATGGCATGGGCGAGGCATTGCACGAGACGGTGCGCCAGGCCGAAGGCACGCGCTGCCGTATCTATGCGCCGGTCGGCGCGCATTCCGACCTGCTGGCCTATCTGGTCCGCCGGCTGCTGGAAAATGGCGCCAACTCTTCCTTTGTCCACCAGTTGACCGACGAAGACGTCGAGCCGGAGGACATCTCGCGCGATCCGCTCGAAACGATCGAAAACCAGGGCCCCGCCGCCAATCCGGCGATAGCCCGGCCTTCCCAGATTTTTGGCGCTGGCCGCCGCAACTCGAAGGGATTCGACATCACCGACACGGTGACGCTGGCGGCGATCGACAGGGCCAAGGCGGCCTTTGCCGGGCCGGACCGCTGGCATGCCAAGCCGATTACGCGGGCCGCCGGCTATGGCAAGCAGCGCCCGGTGGTCAATCCGGCCAAGCCTGACGACGTGGTCGGCACCGTTCACGAGGCCGCGGCCAAGCAAGTCGCGACCGCCGTGCGCATTGCGGTGGAAGCGCAGCCGGCCTGGGCAAAGCGCCCCGTTGCCGAGCGCGCCGCCATCCTCAACCGCGCCGCCGACCTCTATGAAGCCAATGCCGTCGAGTTCTTCGCGCTGGCCACCCGCGAGGCCGGCAAGTCGCTGGCCGACGGTGTGGCGGAAGTGCGCGAAGCCGTCGATTTCCTGCGCTATTACGCGACCGAGGCGGCAAACGCCGAGACGGGCACACAAGCGCGCGGCGCCATCGTCTGCATTTCACCGTGGAATTTCCCGCTCGCCATCTTCACTGGCCAGATCGCGGCAGCGCTGGTCACGGGCAATTCGGTGATCGCCAAGCCGGCCGAGCAGACGCCGCTGATTGCCTTCCGCGCCGTCGAATTGCTGCGCGAGGCCGGCGTGCCGGAAGACGTCATCCAGCTTCTGCCCGGCGACGGCCCCTCGGTCGGCGCGCCGCTGACGGCCGACCCGCGCATTGCCGGCGTCTGCTTCACCGGCTCGACCGAGGTCGCCAAGCTGATCGAAAAGCAGCTTGCCGAGACCGCGGCACCGGATGCCATGCTGATCGCAGAGACCGGCGGTCTCAACGCGATGATCGTCGATTCCACCGCGCTGCCTGAACAGGCGGTGCGCGACATCCTGGCCTCTGCCTTCCAGAGCGCCGGCCAGCGCTGTTCGGCACTGCGCGTGCTCTATGTGCAGAAGGACGTCGAGAAGAAGATGCTGGAGATGCTGAAGGGCGCCATGGAGGCGCTCAACATCGGTGATCCCTGGCAGATTTCGACCGATGTCGGCCCTGTTATCGACGATGAGGCACAGGCTTCGATCCGCGACTATTGCACCAGGAAGGGCCTCGAGGGCCGGCTGATCGCCAAGCTCGAGGCGCCGAAGGATGGCCGCTTCGTCGCGCCGCATGTGTTCAGGGTCAAGGGCATCGAGGAGATGGAGCGCGAGGTGTTCGGGCCGGTGCTGCATGTCGCGACATTCGACGCCGATGAGATCGACGCTGTGATCGCCGCCATCAACCGCAAGGGCTATGGCCTGACTTTCGGCCTGCATACCCGCATCGAGGGACGCGTGCAGCATTTCGTCGACGGCATCCATGCCGGCAACATCTATGTCAACCGCAACCAGATCGGCGCTGTCGTCGGTTCGCAGCCTTTTGGCGGCGAGGGGCTGTCCGGCACCGGGCCGAAGGCCGGCGGACCGCATTATCTGCGGCGCTTCCGCAAGGGGCCGGAGGCGGGCACCCATCTGCAGGATGGCCACAAGGTGACGGCGACCGAGCTGGCCGACAATCTGCCCGATCCCACGCTGGGCGGCTGGTCGACGCGCCCGGACCGAATCGCCATCCTGAGGAAGCACCTGCGCGGCAAGGGAGCTGCCGCCATCGGGGCCGCCGCCGGTATCGATTTCGGCCAGGTCGATCTGCCCGGGCCAACCGGCGAGGCCAACACGCTGTCGCTGTCGCCGCGCGGCCGCGTGCTGTGCCTGGGGCCGGATGCCGACACGCTGCTTGCCCAGACGATCCAGGCGCTTGCCGCCGGCAATGCGGTGCTGGCCGTTGCCCCTGGGGCGCCAGCGGCGCTTTCGGCGTTGACCGGCAAGGGGCTGCCGCTCGCGGCAATTGATGGCCGGCCTGATCCGGTCGAGGCCCGCTCGCTGCGCGTCGATGTCGTCGCTTTTTCGGGCACGCCTGAAGCCGCGCGCATCGTGCGCAAGGTCATTGCCGAGAGGACTGGCCCGATCGTGCCGCTGGTCAGCGAAGTGCTCAACCCGGCGGCCTATGCGCATGAGCGGGCCGTCTGCGTCGACACCACGGCGGCAGGCGGCAATGCCAGCCTGCTGGCGGCGGCATAAGGGACTATTCGTACCTCGCTTGCCTTATGTCGAGTTGCCGGGGATAAACATGGCCGGCGACTCGAGCGGGGCAACCGATCAAATGAATGACAAGTCCCCACCGTTCGAACTGCCGTGCGTGGCGGTGGTCATCACCTGCTACAATTACCGAGCCTACGTCGAACAGGCGATCCGCTCGGTGTTGGCGCAGACCTATCGGAACTGGGATTGCGTCATTGTCGACGACGCCTCGACCGACGGCTCGGCCGACCATATCCGCGAGCTTCTGGCGGCCATAGACGATCCGCGCCTGCGCCTGCTGGCGCGCCCGCAGAATGGCGGGCAGATCGCGGGATTCCGCGATGGCTTCGCCGCGACCGACGCGCCTTTCGTGGTATTCCTCGATTCCGACGATGCGTGGCTGCCGGATTTTCTCCTGGCGCATCTGTCCGCCCACCTCAACGCAACACATTCGGCCGCGCTATCGAGCTCCGACGTGTTCCTGGTCGACGGCCGCGGCACCTTGCTGAGCGGCACTTTCATTCCCTTGCGCAAACCGCGCTCCGGACCGGATGGCAATGGCCTCGCCATCGTGCCTGATGGCCAGCTTGCCGACGTGGCGTCCGGGATTGCCTACGCATCGGAGCATCCGGTGACTTATTTCGCGCCTGCGATAACCGGCTGGCTATGGTCACCATGCTCGGCGATCATGTACCGGCGCGGCGCGCTGGAACCGGTCTTGTCCTTCCCGTTCAAGGCCAATATGGGGGCGGATTATCTGACCGCCACATGCGCGCATCTGGCCAGCGGCAGCCTCATCCTGTCCGAAGGACTCAGCCTCTACCGCCTGCACGGATCGAACATGTCCTCCATCGGCGCTGCCTTCACCGGGGGCCATGTACCGCAAACGCCTAGCTACCGCGCCTACAGGAGCATATTGGCGGCGGATGTCGTCGACTATGTGCTGGAGAATTCAGCATGGCTCAGTGATGTCCACGGACGCAAGTTCATACCCGCATTCCTGAGGCAGCATGTGCGCCAGTTCAGAGAGATAGCCGACGATCCGCGGCTGATGCGATACCTGACCCGAGGACGGCCCTGGCAGTGGCTGCGCATGCACATTGCCCAATGGCTGCGTCGGCTGGGTGGGCGCGGTTCCACGCGATCATGACGAGGGTGCCAGAGGTCCTCACATTCGCTCGGGCAAAGCCACGTCAGGCGCCCTCGACGACGGAGAAGCCCTCGAATTGCGGATGGCCGAGATAGTGGACTTTCGTCGTGCCGACATTCCTGTGGGCAGCGCGGAAATTCTCCGATTTGGTCCAGGCGACGAAATCGTCCTGGCTTGCCCACACGGTGTGCGAGGCAAACAGCGTATAGCCTTCGGTCTCGTTGACCGGGCCGCGCAGCAGGTGGAATTCCCGAAAACCCTTCATCTCGGCAAGGCTGGAATCGCGGTTTTTCCATACGGCTTCGAAATCGGCTTCCGAGCCGTTCTGCACCTTGAAGCGGTTCATGGCGATGTACATGGGATTTCCTTTTTCAATCAATGAATTGCATGAGCGGTTGATGGTGGAAAGCGGGTCATTCAAAACGGCCCGATAGCGCCGGTAAACTCGAGGCTGCTGCCAATTTTGGGCGGAATGGGCGGGAACGGCGCCGCCTTGCGGACGATGCCAAGCACGATCTGGTCGAAGTTTGGCGATCCGGAGCTTTCCAGGATACGCAGGTCATCAATGCCGCCTTTGCTGCTGATAACGAATGTCACAACGGCATTGTTGCGCGCGGTCAGTTGCAGGGAAGGCGGGACGGCTCGATTGACGCGGCTGAGCTTTCTGATCACATCGCCGCGGTAGCTGTCTTCCGCGGCGCTGCCTGGCTCTTCCTGTTTTTTGCCCTTGCTGGCCGCCTCCGCCAGCCGGTCCTGGCCGTCAGCGGTGCCGCGCTTCTCGTCCACCGCTTTTGAAGGCGCCGCCGCCGGCGTTGGCCTGGCGCTGGGGATCGGCGGCTGGTCCGGAACGGCGACAGGCATATCGATGGTTTCGGCCTGGGCGCTTGGCTGTGCCGGCGTTTCGGCCTTGGCAGCCACGCTTTGGTCATCGGGGCGCGGGGCCGCCGCCACCAGTATGTCCGGCGTGACCGCTTGCTGTTTGACAGCTTCCGGCAAAGGCTGGGGCGGTTGCTTTGCCGCTTCCTTTGCCGGCTTTGGAGCTTGGTTCACGGATTCCTGCTCGGGCTGCGGAGGTTTTGCCGGCGTCGCTGGTCTGGCGTCCTCTGCCTGACGTGGCTTGGCCGGCTGAGGGCTTGGCACCAGCCTGACGTTTACCGCCGCGGGGTCCTTGTCGAGCGCGCTGCCGGCGACCTTGTCACCTGTCCGATCGCTGCCTTCCGACTGCTCCGCGTCCTGGAAATCGAATGTGCCGGCCGGCGAGATCAGAAGGGCCGCCGCTGCCGCGGCATGGAGCAGACCGGAGATGATAATAGCCGTCGCCCACTTGCCGTTGCCGGCTTGCGGTCGCGTCAGGGCAAGCGGCTCGGCCGGCGCTATCGCCAACTCGCCGCCAGCGTCGGGGAGGGGACTGACTTCCTGCATGTTGCGGGCCGGAAACTGCAGCGGCCCTCGCAGTGTTGTCAAATCAAGATCGTTTGCCCCGCACGGCAGCAGACCGCAGCCGGCCATGGACCATGCCGCGGTGTCTTGTGTGAACGTGGTGTGCAGCCCCACCTCAGACGCCGAAAGCGATGCCGGTCTTGGTGTCGGTCTTCAGCTTGCGCATGCAGGCATTCGGCTCGACGCCGGTGCCGGCGCACTCGGTCGCGCTGTTGATCAGAACTCGGCTGACCTTGGTGCAATCGGTGCCGGCGAGATCAAAGCGCGTCACCTTGGTCTTGCCTTCAGGCAAATCCTTGAAGTCGAGCACGGTCAGCCGGTCGACGACGCCGGCCTCGTTGAACAGCGCGATCTCGAACGCCGCCTTGGAGAGGTCGGCACCGAGGTTGTTGTTGACCAGGAATGTCAGCCGGCAACCCTTGTCGGAAGGTTGCGCGGCATTCAATTCGAGGGTCAGTGCGGGGACCGGCGCGGACCCTTCAGCCCACGCCGGAACCATCGCCAGCGACATCGCAAACGTCGAGGTCAGCAGACGAAGGGATGTCGCCAAGCTCTTCATGACCATCAGCCTCCAAAACGCATGGTTGCAGCCAGCTTCAACGTTATGCCCGGCTCATAGACCGCAACTGTCGTGCTGCCGTTCAACGGGTTGGCGTATTTGACGTCGAACAGATTGTCGGCCCGGAAATCGACCTTCAGATTGTCCGTCGCCTGATAGCTGGCGAAGGCGTTGACCAGCGTATAGTCCGTGGCCACGGCATTGCCCTTCGGCTTGCCATTATATTGCACTTCGCCGCCGACGGTCAGCTTGTCCTCGAGGAAGCGCAGGCCAAGCTGGGCCGTGACCTGGGAGGAAGGAATGGTGGCGAGGTCTGCTCGAACGCCCGCGTAGGAAATGGTGTGACCATTGGTTATCGAGGCAGAGAGGCCAGCATACCCCCACGCGGCGTCATAGACGCTTTCAAACTCAAAGCCTTGGATCTTCGCATTGGCAAAGTTCTGATACTGCGCGCAGGTGGGTATGTAGTAGCCGCCGGGCGGGCCAATGATCGGCAGGCCTGGAATGAAACGACAGCCATTGTTGCCGATGCCGACATCGTCGTTCAGACCGATGTAGTCGTCTACATCGTTGTGGAAGTAGGCCGCCTTGATGCGCAATGCATCATCGGATTGAATGACGCCATTGGCTTTGTAGTTAATGCCGGCTTCGAGCGTCTTTCCGGTTTCCGGCCTCAGATTCGGATTGGGCAGGAACGGGAAGCTGACACCGGCCGGATGAAGGCCGCTGATCAGGGTTTCCGTGAGCGAGGGAGACCGGTAGCCTTCTGCGTAAGTGCCATAGAATTGCAGCCCATCCAGGCCCGCACTCTCGAATGGCGACACGCCTACGGTAATACGCGGTGAGAGGCGATCCCCCGACGTATTCCCCTCATCGCTCTTCAAACTATAGTTGTCATACCGCAGCCCGGCGATGACTTCGAGCCAGTCCCAGGTGAGCTTGTCTTGGACATAGGCGCCGGACACGTTGCGCTTGCCCGAAGGGGTGTAGAAACTGTCGCCACCCGTCGTGCCACCTGTCTCGACATTGTCGCCCACCCAGTCGCCGCCATAGGTCAGTTCGTGGGCGATGCCACCTGTCTCGAACCGTGACGTGTTCCAGATGTCGATGCCGGTGGTGCCGACATCGAAAGTCGATGTCGAGCCTGCCGGCAAGATGACGGGAAGGCCGGTGACCGGGTCAAACCTGTTGAGCGGGGCCAGACTTGTCAGGCCGAGATTGGTCTTGTTGTAGGAGGCATTGATGTGCAGGTCGAGCCAGCTCTTTGCGTCGTCGGTAATGTTGTAGCGGGCGGTAAAGGTGTTGGACTTCAGATCCGCGTCATTGGCCGGGATGCCGCGGCTGGTTTCAGTCCAGCCGTCGCTTGAGCCGACCCAGCCGAGCTTCAGCTCGCTGTTGTCGGTCGGGCGGATGGTGGTCTTGAGAAGGCCGCTCAGCACGTCGAAGCCGGTGCCCTTGACTGTGTCGCCGCCACCATCCTTATAGTCGTCATAGTTGCGGTAGACGATATTGCCCAACACATCCCAGTTCTCGTTGAGACGATAGGCGCCGGTGGCGCTGGTGGTCCAGCCCTTGCCGTTGCTTTCGTAGCGTCCGGTGACGGAGCCGGCCCACGTCTCTTCAGGCTTGAGAAAATCCGAGGCATCCTTGGTGTCGAAGAAGACGACACCGCCAATGGCGCCCGAACCGTAGGTGTTGGCGACAGGACCACGGATCACATCGACGGATTTGACGAGCTCGGGATCGATATAGAAGGTCGACTGCGTGCCGTGGTCGGACCGCTGGAAATCCTGGCGTGCGCCATCGACGATGACGGCGACACGGCCAAAATCCTGCAAGCCGCGGATGTTGATGCTGGTGCTGACACGCCTGGCGTCGGCCTGTGCGGCGACACCGGGCACGCCGAGCAGCATCTCGTTCGGCGTCGTCGCCATGCGGCGGTCCAGCTGTTCCTGATCGATATGGCTGGCCGAGGCCAGTGATTCGATCGCTGTTTCGCCGGTGCGGCTGAGCACCAGGATCTTGTCGAGCAGCGTCGCGCCCGCGGGGGCTGCTTTTTCCTGGTCAGCCTTCTTCGATTGATCCGTTTGATCGCCCGCCGGCTGCGTTGCCTGTTGGGCGTGGGCTGCTGGCGCGGATAGGGCGATGACCGCCACGCTTGCCAACAAAGCCGCCATGCCGCTCGCCGCCGACCGGCCGCGCGATTCCCAGTTCACCAACCCCATGCCCCAACTCCAAATTCCAGGTTTCATGCTGGCTGGCCCGGGGCTGGCTGGCATTTTTCATCGTGTCCGGCGTGTTAAATGTTGACTCATTTGCTCCGGTATTGCACTGACTAATAAACATGATTATTCAAGTCAAGAAATGAATCGGCAATATGCAACGCCTAGCCAGATGCCCGGCACAGGAAAGGGATCGACCCAGATGAACACGCACAATCC
This sequence comes from Mesorhizobium sp. GW821-FHT04C10, assembly GCF_059420305.1. Taxonomy (NCBI): domain Bacteria; kingdom Pseudomonadati; phylum Pseudomonadota; class Alphaproteobacteria; order Hyphomicrobiales; family Phyllobacteriaceae; genus Mesorhizobium; species Mesorhizobium sp. GW821-FHT04C10. The sequence continues at coordinate 4,013,787 of NZ_JBWKTL010000001.1, forward strand.
CAACGATTTTCGTTATCGCGTCCGCCGTTCCGATGATGCCTCCACCCGCTTCGACCGGATCCCGCTGGCGGTGCGAACGCTGTCCAGCAACACGCTGTTCCAGGGCGAGCACGAGATCGGCATCGAGCATCATGGTGCGCTCTACCGGCTGAAGATCACCCGGCAGGGCAAGCTCATTCTCAACAAGTAAAAAGGTATCAGGGGTTAAGACATGGACCAGCGCGTAAAACCCGCCCCACATGAAATCCGGCGGGCACGGACGGACAATCCGAAAGCGCGCGAGCGTGACCTGGCCGCCCAGCTCGGCATTTCGGAAGCCGAACTGGTGGCTGCGCATTGCGGCGACGGCGTCGTGCGCGTCGAGCCGCGCGTCAACGACCTTCTGACCGGCCTCGAGGCCGTCGGCGAGGTGATGGCGCTGACCCGTAATGAAAGCGCGGTGCACGAAAAGATCGGCGTCTATGACAAGGTGGTCACCGGCAACCACAATGCCATGGTGCTTGGCGAGAACATCGACCTGCGCATCTTCCCGAAAGTCTGGGCGCATGGCTTCGCGGTGGAAAAGCGTGACGGCGAAGAGATCCGCCGCAGCTTGCAGTTCTTCGACGCGGCGGGCGAGGCGGTGCACAAGGTGCATCTGCGTCCGGCCTCCAGCCTCTACGCCTACCAGAAGCTGGTCGCCACGCTGGCATCGTCGAACCAGGAGCCGACGATCGATATTTCGGGACCAATCGCGGATGATGAGAGCGAGGCCGGAGCAACCACCGCCAATCTTGACGACCTGCGCGACCGCTGGAGCCGGCTGACCGATGTGCACCAGTTCTTCGGCATGCTGAAGACACTTAAGCTCAGCCGTCGCCAGGCGGTGCGCATGGTCGGAACGGACTATGCCTGGCTGCTCGACAATGACGCGGTCCGCGCCATGTTCCATCACGCCTCCGAAGGCGAGATGCCGATCATGTGCTTTGTTGGCAACCGCGGCTGCATCCAGATCCATTCCGGACCGGTCAGGTCGATCAAGCCGATGGGGCCGTGGATCAACGTGCTCGACGAGACCTTCCATCTGCATCTGCGCACCGACCACATCCATGAGGTCTGGGCGGTGCGCAAGCCGACCAAGGATGGCCATGTCACCTCGCTCGAGGTCTATGCCGCCGACGGCGAGATGATCATCCAGTTCTTCGGCAAGCGCCATGAAGGCGAAAGCGAGCGCGACGATTGGCGATTCCTGGCGGAGAATCTGCCGCGCATCCCAAACCCGACCGCAGCCTGAGGAGAACGACAATGGGCTGTTTTTCCAGGATCATCGCCGGCCCGATGGTCGGCCTTGCCTTGGCTTTCACCGCGCTGCAACCGGCGGGTGCCGCGGAGGGCGTTTCCGTTTTCTCCGATCCGTCGAAGATCGCCGCCATAGGCGGTTCGATCACCGAAATCGTCTATGCGCTTGGCGAGGAGAAGCATCTGGTGGCGCGCGATTCCACCAGCCGATATCCAAAGGCGGCGCTCGACCTGCCCGATGTCGGCTATATGCGCGCGCTGTCGCCGGAGGGCGTGCTGTCGGTCAATCCGACCGGCATCCTGGCGTTACAGGGCAGCGGTCCGAAGGAAGCCGTCGACGTGCTGAAGAAGACGAGCATCCCCTTCATCGAAGTACCTGAACATTATAGCCGTGAGGGCATCCTGGAGAAGGTCCGTATCGTCGGCAAGGCACTGGGCGCCGACGCCAAGGCCGAGGTGCTGGCCAGGGAGCTCGATGCCAGGCTCACCGCTGCCGAAAAGCAGACTGCCTCGATCAAGGAGCGCAAGCGCGTCCTGTTCGTGCTGTCGGTCCAGGGCGGCAAGATCCTGGCGGCCGGCAGCGAAACCGCGGCCGACGGCATGGTCAGACTGGCGGGCGGCGTCAATGCCGTCGAAGGCTTTTCCGGCTACAAGCAGATGTCCGACGAGGCGATCATTACCGCCAGGCCGGATGTGATCCTTATGATGAGCAATGCCGGGCCGCCGGTATCGGACGACGAATTGTTCGGCAATCCGTCCGTCGCCTCGACGCCGGCAGGTGCCGCCCGCAAATTGATCCGCATCGATGGCGGTTATCTGCTCGGCTTCGGGCCGCGCACGGCCGACGCCATCCACGACCTCGCCGTCTCGCTCTATGGCGGGCAGGTCACGGACTGAGCGGGCGCATCATGGTCGATCAATCGATCGTCGGCCCGGTGAAGGCGATGAGTGTGTCCGAAGGCGATCGCTCGGGCCGAGCCCGCATCGTCATCCTGCTGCTGTGCCTCGGGCTCACCGCCGCCGTGTTTCTGTCGCTTACATCAGGCGCGTCGGACGCATCGGCCGTCAATGTCATCAGGGACTGGCTGTCCGGAGCTGTTCCACTTGATGCGGCGCTGAGCGCGCGTGACAGCCTGATCGTCTACGATATCCGACTGCCGCGCATCATCCTCGGCATGCTGGTCGGCGCGGCGCTCGCGGTGTCGGGCGCCGTCATGCAGGGGCTGTTCCGCAATCCGCTGGCCGATCCCGGCCTGATCGGCGTTTCGGCCGGCTCCAGTCTCGGTGCCGTGGCCATCATCGTGCTTGGCGGCACCATTCTGGCGCCGGTAACGGCTTTGCTGGGCACGCTTGCCCTGCCGCTGGCGGCTTTCTTCGGCGGCCTCGCCACGACCCTGGTGCTCTACCAGGTCGCCACGCGGCGCGGGCAAACCTCGGTTGCGACCATGCTGCTCGCCGGCATCGCGCTGGCAGCGCTTGCCATGGCGCTGACCGGCATCCTCATCTTCATGGCTGACGATCGTCAGCTGCGCGACTTGACCTTCTGGTCACTGGGATCCCTTGGTGGCGCAACCTGGGCGAAGATCGCGTCCGTCGGGCCGATCATCATATTGGCGCTGGCGGCAATGCCGTTCCTGTCGCGCGGTCTCAACGCGCTGGCGCTTGGCGAGGCGACCGCCGGCCATCTCGGCATACCCGTCCAGCGACTGAAATACACCGCCATCATCGGTGTCTCGGCGGCGGTCGGTGCGTCCGTCGCCGTCAGCGGCGGCATAGGCTTCGTGGGCATCGTCGTGCCGCATCTGCTGCGCCTGCTGATCGGTCCGGACAATCGCTATCTTTTGCCGGCCTCGGCACTGCTCGGAGCCTCGCTGCTGCTGCTTGCCGATGCCGTCGCACGTACCATCGTGGCGCCGGCGGAATTGCCGATCGGCATTGTCACCGCGGTCGCCGGCGCGCCGTTCTTCCTGTGGATACTGCTGCGCAAGCGAGGCGTAATTGACCTGTGAAATTCGGGATTTGTGAGGCTGGGATGATCGAGGCAAGGGATGTTTCGGTTGATATAGCCGGCAAACGTATCGTCGGCGGTGTCGATTTCGATGCGCGACCCGGCGAAATCGCGGCGATCGTCGGCCCCAACGGCTCGGGCAAGACGACCTTCCTGAAGGCGTTGTCCGGCGAGCTTGCCCATACCGGGCGCGTCGCCCTCAACGGCCGCGACCTCGCGGCGATGAAACCGGTCGAGATTGCCGTCCATCGCGCGGTCCTGCCGCAGGCGACGACGCTGTCATTTCCATTCACCGTGCGCGAGGTGGTCAAGCTCGGGCTTGTCGGCGGCCGCTCGGGTGCCTTGCCTGGTGAGGATGCGCGGCTGCCTGAGCGGGCATTGGCCCGCGTCGATCTCGATGGGTTTGCCGGGCGGTTCTACCAGGAGCTTTCGGGCGGCGAGCAGCAGCGCGTCCAGCTTGCGCGCGTGCTGTGCCAGGTCTGGGCGCCGGTGCTCGACGGCAAGCCGCGCTACCTGTTCCTCGACGAGCCTGTTTCCAGCCTCGACATCAAGCACCAGCTGATCATCATGAACATCGCCCGCGATTTCGCCAGAAGGGGTGGCGGCGTGGTCGCCATCCTGCACGACCTCAACCTGACGGCCATGTATGCCGACCGTATCTTCGTCATGCATCGCGGCCGGTTGGCCGCGACCGGCTCGCCGCAAGAGGTGCTGAGCGACGATTTGATCGAGAAAGTGTTCGACTGCCGGCTCAAGGTCGGTGTGTTGCCGGCCGGGAATATGCCGTTCGTGCTGCCGCAATCTGCCGCTTAGGCTTGGCAGTGACCTTCGTCATCCACGAGCGAAGCGGACGCGCAGACCCGAGGATCCATTCCGTTACATCAACCGAAGGATGCGGCGATACAGAACAGGCGCTGCCGCCACTCGTTCTGCATCGTTGCGGCGCCCGAGCGTCACGGAATGGATTCTAGGGTCTGCGCTGCGTCGCTTCGCTCCTTGCTCCGCCCTAGAATGACGACCTCATGGGCGGCGTCGCGCGCAAGGCGCCAATAGAATCAACCCGCTAAGCCTCGTCGTGGACTAGGCGGCCGGGGCGCGGCGCTCCAGCATGTCGATGCCAAGCAGGTTGCGCACATTCGGCCGTGCCGCCACCATATCGGCGATCGTGTAGCGGGAAAGCACGGCGAAGAAGGCGTTGAGCGCCTCGCGCAGCGCTGAATTCAACGCGCAGCTGTCGACCAGAGGGCACTCGGCCGCGTCGTTCTCGAAGCATTCGGCCATGGCGAAGCTTTCCTCGGTGACGCGCACGACGTCGAAGAGGTTTATCGCCTCGGCGGCACGGCCAAGCCGGACGCCGCCATTGCGGCCGCGCACCGTCTCGACCAAGCCATGCTCTACCAGCGGCTGCAGGATCTTGAACAAGAAAAGTTCCGAAACGGAGTAGGCGGCCGCGATTTCGGGAATGCGGCTCAACCGGTCATTGTTGGCGGCACAATACATCAGGATGCGCATGGCATAATTGGTCTGGCGGGTAAGCCGCATTTCGTCCTCACTAGGCGCCGGCGTGGTGCGACCGCGCCAGATTCCAGAACTTTGCTGGCGCGGCTGTGATCCGGAATTTCGGATTCGCCACACTGGCCTCGACCGAATATGGCCTATACCTTGGAATAATTCCAGACTAGCTTCGCACTATAGATGAATATTCTCGTCAACTTTATGTGCGCAACCGGGCGGAACGCTGGGAAAACCGGTCGTCACGGGCATTTCGGCTGATGAAACCCTAGATAGGCCGGAGATCGACCCCAGAGATCGACCAGCGGTCGACCAGAGATACCAGTGGTCGACCAGAGATCGACGAGGAGCAGTTCGTCCATGTCACAATCGGCTTCGTCCCTGGTGCCTGTCCGTTTCGATGCCGACGCGGCCGCCAAGCTCTCGGCGCTGCGGCGGACCAAATTCATCGCCACCGCCGCACTGGCGCTCTGCGTGCTGGTGTTCGCCTTGGCCAAGTCGTTCCAAAACACCTATCCGTGGCTGGGCTTCGTCGCCGCCTTCGCCGAGGCGGCAACCATTGGCGGCCTGGCCGACTGGTACGCGGTGGTGGCGCTGTTCAGGCGGCCGCTCGGGTTGCCGATCCCGCACACCGCCATCATCCCGGAAAACCAGAACCGCATCGCAGACAATCTCGGCCGCTTCATCGAGGCCAATTTCCTGGCGCCGGAGCCGGTACGGGAAAAACTCGCCGAGGTGGATTTTGCCGCGCTCGTCGCCGACTGGCTGACTGATGCCGAACGCGCCGCCGGCCTGTCGCGTTTCGTCGTGCGGCTGGTGCCTCAGACGCTGGCCGCCGTCGAGCAATCCGGCCTGCGCGGCTTCGTCACCAGCCGCATGCTTGAACAGATCGAAAAGGTGCCGCTTGCGCCGCTGGCGGCGGAACTCCTGTCGGCGCTCACCGACGATCGTCGCCACCAGAAACTGTTCGACGAATTCATCAAGGTGGTCGGCCGCTTCCTCAACGATGAACAGGCGCTGGCAACGATGCGCGAAAAAATCCGCGAGGAATTGCCGTCGCTGTTCAACCTGTTCAGAGCCGACGCCTATCTCCTGAAGAAGATCGTCGCTTCGGCGGGCTCCCTGCTCGACGAGGTGCGGGCCGATCCGGACCATCCGATGCGGGCCGAGTTCGATCGTTTCGCGCAAGGCTTCGTCGAACGGCTACGGACGTCCAAGCAATATGCAAAGCGTGCCGAGAAGATGAAGCACGATTTCCTCGCCCGCCCCGAAGTCAGGGCGCTGGCCGGGGACATGTGGGAGAGCCTCAGCCTGTTCATCGAGCAGGACGCCAAGGCGCCGAATTCGGTGATCCGCGCGCATCTCGCCAATATGTTCGTCGAGGTCGGCCGCCATCTTGCCGGCGATGCGCAGATCCGGGCCGATATGAACCAGGGGTTCGTCGTGGCGCTGGCCTCCTTCGTCGAGAGCCAGAAGAGCGGCGTATCGAAATTCATCGCCGACCAGGTGAAGCGCTGGGACCTTGCCCAACTGACGCGGCTTATCGAGATGAACATCGGCCGAGACCTGCAATACATCCGCTTCAACGGCATGATCATCGGCGGGCTGGCGGGCATAGTGCTTTATACGATCGAGTTGCTGCTCCCGGTCAATTGATTCCGTGTCCATCGCCATGCCTGTGTCCGAATGGACTCGTGACACGCGAGTGCTATTCTCCGGCGAGGGCGCCCGCATTCGCGGCGACAGGGGAGAAGACGTCATGGCAAAACAACCGGAATCCGATTCCTTCATGGACATGTTCGGCAAATTCGGCCGCGACCTGAAGGTGCCCAATGTCGATGTCGAGGCGATCCTCGCCCATCACCGCAAGAACCTGGAAGCGCTGGAGAAGGCGGCGCGCGCCGGCGCAGCCGGAGCGACCTCGCTGTTGTCAAGGCAACGCGAGATGCTGCAGGACACGTTGCGCGAGGTTGCCGACGTGGCGCAAAGCTATCGGGCGCCGGGCAATCCGCAGGAACTCATGGCCAAACAGACGGAGTTCGCCAGGAAATCGTTCGAGGCGGCGCTCAAGAATGCCGGCGAAGTGGCTGAGCTGGCCAGGAAATCCGGCACCGAATCGATCGACATCCTGCGCGCGCGCATCAAGGAGGCGATGGAGGAAATCCGCGCCGGCTACGAGAAGAAATAGGTCTGCGTGGGCTGTCGTCCGCATCCCCACGCGGATCGCCGGCACTCCTCGCCCACTTGCGCATAGTTGCATCGGCGCCACGCGTCAGGCGGCATGGCACGATTCAGCCGGAATTCGGCGGAACGGATTCACGCAAGGCGAATTGACAGGAGCCGTCCGTTCGTGGTCCGGAGGCACTGCAAGCTATCGGGAAAGCAGGAATGACTGAAGTACGGCCTAAAACGCCGCCGACCTACGAGCAGTTGAGGACGATGTCCGGGCAGGAACTGGGCGTCTCGGAATGGACCACGGTCGACCAGAACCGTATCAACCAGTTCGCCGAATGCACTGGCGACCATCAATGGATCCATGTCGATCCCGAGCGGGCGCGGCGGCAAAGCCCGTTCCGCACGACGATCGCGCATGGCTACCTGACGCTGTCGATCATCGGCGCGCTGGCGCTCGGCATGGGCATCGTGCCCGAGAATACGCAGGCCGCCTTCAACTATGGCTTCGACAAGGTGCGCTTCCTCGCGCCGGTCAAGGTCGGCGCACGCATCAGGCTGCGCACGGTCTTGCTTTCCATGGAAGACAGAGGCCCTGGCCAATATCTGATGAAGGCAGCCAACACCGTCGAGATCGAAGGCGAGGAAAAGCCGGCACTGACGGCCGAAACGCTGGTCATGCTGTATGAGCGCCGCAAACGGGCAGGGGCCTGAGCGCATCAGCCCAAGCCCCGCACTGTCAGGACACCCGCGTTGATTGCCCCGGCTGTTCAAGCTTGATCGCATTGCGTGCCGAAAACAGGGCAAGCAGCAGCGCCACCAAGGCCATGGCTGTTGCCGTCTCAAAGGTGATTTGCATGCCGCGGGCCGCAGAAGCGGAGGTCAGGACGTCCGGTCCTGTTGCTTTCGGAGCACCAGCCGACGCAACCGCGAAGATGGCGCCCATCAAGGATGCGCCGGTGATGAGGCCGAGATTGCGCGACAGGTTGAGCAGGCCCGACATGACACCGCGTTCGCCGGCGCCGACACCGCTCATGACGGCCGCATTGTTGGAGGTCTGGAACAGGGCATAGCCGAAGCAGGTGACGGTGATCGGAACGACATAGCTGGCAATGCCGAGTCTAGTCATGGCGAGCGAGAGCAGGAACGTGCCCGCGGCAAGGCTGGTGAGCCCGGCGACCATCATCCTGTTGGCTCCGAAGCGATCGGAAAGCCGCCCAGCCAGCAGCGCCGACAGGGTCGAGACCAGCGGTCCGGTTGAAAGCACCAAGCCGACCATCGCGGCATCGAGCCCCAACCCTCGCGACAGATAGAACGGGGCAACCACCAAGGTTGCCATCATCACCGTGGCGACGATGAGGCTCATGGCCAGGCTGGCGCTGAGCCGCGGATCCCGGAAACTGGCAAGCTGAATCAACGGGGTTTTCACTCTTGATTGCGTGACGGCGAAGAGAGCAACGCCGATGCCGGTCGCAAAAAGCAGGCCAATGTTGAGCGCGCCGAAATTGCCTCGCCCAAGTGTCATGGCCAGCGCATAGGCAGCCAGGCTCAGGGCCAGCAGGACAGTGCCTGTCGCGTCGAACCTGCCTTGGGCGGCCCGCGCGTTCTTGTCCCTGACAGGCAAGGCACGCCAGGCGAGGGCGAAGGTCAGCAGACCCAGCGGCACATTGACGAGAAAGATCGCGCGCCAGCCGAGGCCGGCGATCAGCAGGCCGCCGAGCGAGGGACCGAGCGTGGTGCCGATGGCCGACATGGCGCCGAGCAGACCCATGGCGCTGCCGGTCCGCTCCTTGCTCACGGTCTCGGCGACAAAGGCCAGCGTCAGCGCCATCATCAGCGCCGCGCCAAGCCCCTGCACGGCGCGCGCGGCGATCAGCAGCCAAAGCGTCGGGGCCAAGCCGCAGAGCACCGAAGCCGATGTGAACAGCGCGATGCCGCCAAGCAGCAGCGGCCGGCGTCCGAACATGTCGGCCAGCCGCCCGGCGCTGACGATCAGCGTGGTGATGGCGAGGAGGTAGGCCAGAACCACCCATTGCACGGCCTGGAACGACGCGCCGAACGTCTGCATCAGAGATGGCAGCCCGACGCTGGCGATGCTGGTCCCGAGCGACGACAGCAGCGTGGCGAGCGACAGGCTTGCCAGAGCCCAGCCGACCGATTCTTTCTCTTGCGGGGCTGATATCAACCCATCTCGACTTTGTGCGGCGACTGCCATGGCGATCTCCTTTCCATTCGCTCCGGAACCGGAACCATCAGAGATCTAGTCTTGTGGTTGATATGGCGGAAGGCGCAGCATTTGCATCATATCAATGCATGAGACGCCACATCATGTTATGATCCGCCGATGACGTCTCCTGATCTCAATCTGCTCTTCGCTCTCGACGTGCTGCTGGCGGAAGGCAGCGTGGCCCGCGCCGCGCGCCGTCTGCGGCTCAGCCCCTCGGCGATGAGCCGGACGCTGGCGCGGTTGCGCGAGGCAACGGGCGATCCCTTGCTGGTGCGGGCCGGGCGCGGCCTGGTGGCGACGCCGCGCGCGGAGGAACTACGGCGGCAGGTCGGCCCCGTCGTCCAGGACGCGGAGATGCTGCTGCGCCCTGCCGAACTGCTTGATCTCTCAAGCCTGGACGAGGTCTTCACGCTGCGCACCAATGAAGGCTTCGTCGAGGAGTTCGGGCCTCGCCTTGTCGCCCGCATCGAGGCTGATGCGCCAGGAGTGCGGCTGCGTTTCGCGCCGAAATCAGACAAGGATGTGATGTCGCTGCGCGACGCGGCGATCGACCTGGAAATCGGCGTTGCCGGCGAAACCGGACCCGAAGTGCGCATCCAGGCCTTGTTTCGCGACCGCTTCATTGGTGCTGTTAGAGCAGGCCATCCCTTGAGCGAAGGCACGGTGACGGCCGAGCGCTATGCGGCGGGCCGGCACATCAGTATTTCGCGGCGCGGCCGCGAGAAGGGGCCGATCGACGAGGCCCTGAGCGCGCTTGGCCTGCGGCGGACGGTCGTGTGCATGGTTTCGGGTTTTTCGGCAGCACTCGCCATGGCGCGCGCCTCGGACCTGATCGCCAGCGTGCCCGAGCGGCACACCGCCGGCGCGCGCGCCGGCATGCACAGTTTTCCACTGCCGGTCACGACGGTGGAGGTCACCATTTCGATGCTCTGGCATCCGCGCCTCGATGCCGATCCGGCGCAACGCTGGTTGCGCGACTGCGTGCGGGAGGTCTGTGCGGGGCGCTGATTGAAGGCGGCTGAGATCACCGCTTCATCGCGGTTTCCAGCACCTTGAAGATCCGCTCGTCGTTGCACTGGGCGACGTTGAAGCGCAGGAAACGGCTGGCCGTCTGCGACAGGCTGAACGCATTGCCGGGCGCCAGCACGACGTTGTCTGCCAAGGCATGGCGTGCGACGTCGGCCGCATCCACGCCATCGGGCAGGCCGCACCACAGGAACAGGCCGGCCGGCTGGTCGATCCAGGGCGTGATGCCGATCGCCTTCAGGCGAGTGCCGGTCTCGGCCATCGCGCGCGCGAGCTTGGCGCGCAGCAGATCCATATGCTTGCGGTAGCTGCCGTCCTTGAGCAGCGTCAGCACCAGTTCGGCCGCCAGCCGCCCGCCGCCGAAGGTGGTGGCGATCTTGAGGTCGGTCAGGCCCTCGATCCAGTCGCGGGGCGCGGCGATGAAACCGCAGCGGACCGAGGCCGACAGCGTCTTGGAGAAGCTGCCGATCTGGACGACGCGGTTCAGCCCATCGAAGGCCGCCAGCCTGGGGGCAGGGGCATGTTCGAAATCGGCGAAGATATCGTCCTCGACGATAGTCAGGTCCGACTGGTCGGCGAGTTTCAGCAAGCGGTGCGCGGTGACCGGCGACAGGATCGCGCCGGTCGGGTTGTGGATGGCGGAATTGGTGATGTAGAGGCGCGGCCGGTGCTCGGCGAGCGCCTGGGCGAACAGCTCGATATCAGGCCCCGACGGCGTGTAGGGAACGCTGATGACCTTGGCGCGGTGGGCACGCAGCAAAGCGTGGAAGTTGAAATAGCAGGGGTCGTCGACCAGCACCGTGTCGCCGGGTTCGATCAGGAACCGGCACAGGAGGTCAATGGCCTGCGTGCCCGATTCCGTCAGCACGATCTGTTCGGGCGAGGCTTCGATGCCGTGCCCGGCCATGCGCCGTGCCAGCAATTGCCGCAGCGGCGGCAGGCCGAGCGGCGTGCCGTAGTCGGCAAGCGCGGCATCATCGGCACGCGCCGCCGTGCGTAGCGCGCGGCGCAGTCCGGCCTGAGGCATCCACGAGGCCGGCAGCCAGCCGCAGCCGGGTTTCAGCACCTCGTCGCCAGCATCCAGCGACTGGCGCGAGACCCAAAGCGGATCGACGGCACGGTCGAGCCGGGGACCGATCTCGGCCAGCGACAGCGGCGCCAGCGTGCCGGCGGCATAGAAGCCTGAACCCGGCCGGGAGCGGATCGTGCCTTCGGCGGCGAGCCGCTCATAGGCTTCGACCACGGTGGATTTGGACACCTGCATGGATTGCGCGAAGGCGCGGATCGACGGCAGCCGGGCTCCCGGTGTCAGGCTGCGCGCAGCGATCCGCTGGCGGATGGCCGCCATGACGCTTTCGACCAGAGTGGGGGCGGCCAGGGCGCGCGCGCCGTCGGTTTCCAAAGCGAAGTCCGTCATCCGTACTGCTCGTCATGCCATTACAGTTTCGCTGAATTGTACTCCATTGTCTCTGGCTGCGCCATGACATCTGCCCGATAGAGGGCGAAAGACATGGAGCCTGGAATGGACAAGACCGCGAGCGGCTGGCTGAACGGATTTATCGGCGTGCTGATCTTCTCAGGCTCGCTGCCGGCGACGCGCGTGGCCGTGATGGATTTCGATCCGACCTTCGTGACATCGGCCCGCGCCGCGATTGCCGGGCTGCTTGGCCTGGCAATGCTGGTCTTGTTCCGGCAGAAACGACCGGAGCGGGGCGATCTGCTGTCGCTGGTGATCGTCGCCCTTGGGGTGGTGGTCGGCTTTCCCTTGCTGACCGCGCTGGCGCTGAAGCACGTTACCTCCGCCCACTCGATCATCTTCGTTGGCCTGCTGCCGCTGGCAACCGCGATCTTCGGCGTGCTGCGCGGCGGCGAGCGTCCACGACCGGCGTTCTGGCTGTTTTCGTGCATCGGCAGCGCGCTTGTCGCCGGTTTTGCCCTGTCGCAAGGCGTGACCGCGTCACCGCTCGGCGACGGCCTGATGCTGGGCGCCATCGTCGTGTGTGGACTGGGCTACGCCGAGGGCGCCGCGCTGTCGCGCAGGCTAGGCGGCTGGCAAGTGATCTGCTGGGCGCTGACGCTGTCGCTGCCGATCATGCTGGTGCTGACTTTCGCGACCCTGCCACCATCCTTTGCCGCCGTCGGCTCCCACGCCTGGATCGGTCTCGCCTATGTCTCGCTGTTCAGCATGCTGATCGGCTTCGTCTTCTGGTATCGCGGCCTGGCGCAAGGCGGCATTGCCGCGGTCGGCCAACTGCAGCTGTTGCAGCCCTTCTTCGGCCTGGCGCTCGCGGCGAGCTTGCTGCACGAACAGGTCAGCCCGCTGATGGTGGTTGTCACGCTCGGCGTGGTGGCCTGCGTGTTTGGCGCGAAGAAGTTTGCGCGGTAGTTGGGGAAGCGACGCCCGCCTTAGAACTTCGTGACCACGCCGATACCGATGCCTTCGAACCCGCCCATCGCCATCAAGGCCGCGGGCGCTTCGTCGAGGCTGATCTTCTTGCCGACCAGCAGTTCGGGTTTGAGCTTTCCGGTACGAATCATCTCCATCATCGCCTGGTAGCGGTAAGCTTGCATGCCGTGACTGCCGAGGATCTCCAACTCGAAAGCGATGATCTTGCTCATGGGAACCGCAGCCTTGGCATGGTCGCCGAGCATCAGGCCGACCTGCACATGGCGGCCGCGCCGGCGCAGGTTCGAGATGGAGTTGAACGAGGTGGTCGGATGGCCGAGCGCGTCCATCGACATATGAACGCCGCCATTGGTGATCTGCTTGACGGCCTTCACCACATTGGGGGTGGTCGATGCGTTGATGGTCGCCACCGCGCCGATCTTGCGGGCAAACTCCAGTTTCTCGTCGGTGAGATCGATGGCAATGACATTGGCGCCCATGGCGCTGGCGATCATGATCGCCGAAAGCCCGACGCCGCCGCAGCCATGCACGGCAACCCATTCTCCGGGCTTGACCCGTCCCTGGTCGACGATCGCCCGGAACGACGTGACGAAGCGGCAGCCCAGGCTGGCGGCGGTGGCGAATTCCATCTCTTCCGGCAGGCGTACGAGATTGGTGTCGGCGAAGTCGATGGCGACATATTCGGCGAAAGAGCCCCAGGCGGTGAAACCAGGCTGGAACTGATGCTCGCAGACCTGGTGGTTGCCGGACGTGCATTCGAAGCAGTGGCCGCAGCCGCCTACAAAAGGCACCGTGACCCGGTCGCCTGCCTTCCAGTGCGTCACGCGCTTGCCAGCCGCCACAACGACGCCCGCCAATTCATGGCCCGGCACATGCGGCAGCCGGATATCATCGTCATGGCCCATCCAGCCATGCCAGTCGCTGCGGCAGAGCCCCGTCGCCTCGACCTTGATGACGACACCATCGGCGGCCGGCTTCGGATCGGGGACGGTCTGGATCGTCGGCGCTTCGCCGAATTTCTCGAAGACGACGGCTTTCATCGGTCACTCCACCCTGCGTACTGTCTGTGGAAACGATAGCCGATTCCCTGTCCGGTCAAGCGGAAATCGATTCCGCCAGCCCTGCCAGTCCGCCGAACCAGCCAGGGCGCTCAGCTGTTTTCCTGGTCGCGGAAATCGGCGAGCCTCGTGTCGCCGGGGACCAGCAGCCTCCCGTCCTCGGCATGCACTTCCAGGCGCCTGATCGGCCGGCCGCTCTGCGTGTCGACCATGAAAGTGTAGGGCTCGCCCGGTCCGGAGAAATAGGCCTCGCCCCATTGCCGCAAGGCGACCAAGACATAGAACAGGCCGCGCCCTTTTTGCGTCAGCACATATTCATGGTGCGCGCTGCCGTCGGGCGCGGGAACCGTTTCCAGTATGCCGTGCGCGACCAGATTGCGCAGCCGCGCCGACAGGATGTTCTTGGCGACGCCGAGGCTCTTCTGGAATTCGCCGAAGCGGCGCAAGCCGTCGAAGGCGTCGCGCACGATGAGCAGCGACCACCAGTCGCCGATCGCATCCAGCGGCCGCGCGATCAGGCAATCCGCTTCGTGGTGGCTCGTTCGTTTCACCATGGCAATCGTTGGTCCAGATCAATCATGTCGGTTGCAAGATAAAACTCATTTGGTTATCCAGCAAGTGGTTTCAAGTTGAAACCTATTGTGGAGAGCGACATGAATCTGCGAGTGGCGAACGGCGCGGCAACAGGGGCGGAGCGGGCCGACAGGCTGTTGCAGGCAACACCAGATTCACCACCGGGATTGTCGAGAATGACGGCACTGGTCTTCGCCATTGCCTGTGGCCTGAGCGTCGCCAACATCTATTTTGCCCATCCGCTGCTCGACGCCATCGCGCATGATTTTGCCATCGCGCCGGCCTCGGTCGGCATCGTGGTGACGGTCACCCAGGTCGGCTACGCGCTCGGCCTGTTCTTCATCGTGCCGCTTGGCGATCTGTTCGACCGCCGCAAGCTGATCGCCGGCCAGGCGGTGCTTTCCGCCGTGGCGCTGATCGCGGTCGGGGTCGCGCCGAACGCCGCGATGCTGCTGGCAAGCCTGGCGGTTGTCGGCCTGCTTGCCGTGGTGGTGCAGGTGCTGGTGGCGTACGCCGCCGACCTCGCGCTGCCATCCGAGCGGGGGCGGGCAGTCGGCACCGTCACCAGCGGCGTCATAACAGGCATCCTGCTTGCCCGCTTCGTCGCCGGCGTCGTCGCCGACTTCGCCGGCTGGCGCTGGGTCTATCTGGTCTCGGCGACGCTGACGCTCGTCATGGCGGTGCTCCTCTTCCTGATCCTGCCGCGCCACGAGACGGAGCGGCCGCGCACGTCCTATCCGCGCCTGCTCGCTTCGGTCGTGCTGCTGTTCGTGCAGGAGCCGCTGCTGCGCGTGCGCGCCGTGCTCGCCATGCTGATCTTCGCCACTTTCAACGTGCTATGGGCGCCGCTGGTGCTGCCGCTGAGCGCCGCGCCATTTTCACTCTCGCACACCGCGATCGGGCTGTTCGGCCTTGCCGGTGTCGCCGGCGCACTGGGCGCGCGCTGGACGGGAGGCCTGGTCGATCGCGGGCGCGGGCAACTGGTCACCGGCCTCAGCCTGCTTCTGATGACGGCTGCCTGGCTACCGATCGCCTTCATGGGTCTGTCGCTGTGGCTGCTTGTCGCCGGCATCGTCATGCTGGACCTGGCGATCCAGGCCGTCCACGTCGCCAATCAGAGCCTGATCTTTTCGCGCCGCCCGGATGCGCGCAGCCGGCTGGTCGGCGGCTACATGATCTTCTATTCGCTCGGCAGCGCGCTCGGCTCCATCGCCTCGACCATGGTCTATGGCGCCATGGGCTGGAGCGGCGTCTGCCTGCTTGGGGCGGGTATCGGCCTGTTCGCTTTGGCGTTCTGGGCACTCACGCTGCGCGTGGGTCGGTAGAGGCCCTATTCGGCATCGATCTGGTTCTGCGGCGCGGCTTTCTGGAAGGCCGGCAGTGCCATGCACGCGGCGTGGATGCGCGCGATCGTCGGGTAAGGCGCCATGTCGACGCCGAAGCGGGCATTGTTGGTGACCTGCGCTGCCAGGCAGATATCGGCAAGCCCCGGCGCCTCGCCGTGGCAGAACGTTCCAGTGTCGGGCGAGGAAGCCAGAATCTTTTCAAGCGGCTGAAAGCCTTCGTTCACCCAGTGGCGGAACCAGTTGGTGATGTCCTGGTCGCCGGCGCCGAACAAAGTGCGCAGCGAGGTCAACACGCGCAGATTGTTCACCGGGTGGATGTCGCAAGCGATCATCTGCGCCAGCATGCGCACGCGCGCTCGGCCAAGCGCGTCCTTCGGCAGCAGTGGCGGTTCCGGCCGGATCTCGTCGAGATATTCGATGATCGCCAGCGACTGCGTCAAAAGCGTGCCGTCGAGCATCAATGCCGGCACCAGCCCCTGCGGGTTGACCGCGAGATAGGCCGGTTCCAGGTGCTCGCCATGGCGCAGATGATGCGGGATGTAGTTATAGCTCAGCCCCTTCATCTCCAGCGCGATCCGCACCCGGTAGGAGGTGGAGGAGCGATAGTAATTGTGCAGGACGATGTCGCTCATGGCTTTGTCGTTTCAAGATTGCGGCTGGCCGATCGTCACTTCGATCGTGCCGATGCCGTCGACGCCGCCGGTCATCGTCTCGCCCGGCTTGACCGCGCCGACGCCGGCCGGCGTGCCGGTGAAGATCAGGTCGCCCGGTTGCAGTTCGACTGCCTCGCTGCAGATCGAGACGATGTCGGCGATTGGCCAGATCAATTCGGTGAGGTCGGCATCCTGTTTCACAGCACCGTTGACGGCGAGCCAGATGCGGCCTTTCGTCGGGTGCCCGGATTTCTGCGCGGGAACCAGCGGGCCGCAAGGGGCAGAACGGTCGAAGGCCTTCGACCAGTCCCAGGGCCGCGCCGCCTTCTTGGCCTCATCCTGGAGATCGCGGCGGGTGAGGTCTATGCCGACAGCATAACCCCAGACATGATCCAGCGCCCGCTCACGCGCGATGCGGAAGCCCGCCTTGCCGATCGCGGCCACCAGTTCGATTTCGTGGTGCAGATTGGCCGTCAGCGGCGGGTAGGGGATCACTGTGCCGGAATCGACCACGGCGTCGGCGGGCTTGGTGAAGAAGAAGGGCGGATCGCGTTCATCGTTGCCGAACTCGCGCGCGTGCGCCGCATAGTTGCGGCCAACGCAGAAAACGCGCCGCACGGCAAAGCGCTCGGCCGACCCGCTGATGGCGACTGAAGGTGTTGGCGGCACGGGAAGGACAAAGGCGGTCATGGTGGTCTCTGCGTTAGGATATCGGGTTGCTGGCGGCACCTTCGACCGATTTCGGGGGGCGGGCAAGGCGTCGCTTTTCATAAAGCATGGGCTTTGCCTGGGCTGTATGAGAAATTCAGGGTTTCCATTGCTTTTACAGCGATGCAATCCTGGCAATTGGCGATAGACTATTTGCCAATAATCCGGCCATGGTCGCGGGACTATGGTGTGGCGGGTAAACCGGAACGAGCCACATGACAGCACCCAACGATCGCGCCCGGTTCCTGATCATCGACGACCATCCGCTGTTTCGCGAGGCGCTGCATAGCGCCGTCCAGATGGCCTATCCGGAAGTCGATACGGTGGAAGCGCGCTCGATCACCGAGGCGGTGGAATTGCTGGCAGGCGCCAAACCTTTCGACCTTGCGCTTCTCGATCTCTCAATGCCCGACGTGCACGGTTTCGAGGGCCTGCTGCAGCTCAGGACCCGCTATCCGCGCCTGCCGGTGGTGATCGTGTCGGGATATGAGGAGCCGAGGATCATTTCCGAGGCGCTGTCCTATGGTGCCGCCGGCTTCATCCCGAAATCGGCCCGCAAGAGCGATCTGGCCGCCGCCATCCGCTCGGTGATGGACGGCGCAATCTATGTGCCGGAAACCTATGAAGGCCAGCCGGCGGATGCCGACAGCATCGACCGCGCCGACATGGTCCAGCGCCTGTCCAAGCTGACACCGCAGCAACTGCGGGTGCTGCAAATGCTGCGCCAGGGCCTGCTCAACAAGCAGATCGCCTATGAGCTGCAGGTCGGCGAGACCACGGTCAAGGCGCATGTCTCGGAGATCCTGCGCAAGCTCAACGTGTATAGCCGCACGCAAGCGGTGATCGAGGTCTCGAAACTAGACAATGCGGAGCTTTTCAGGGATCAGGCGGGGTTCTGAGCTTTTACCTCCCTTGGCGCCGCACCCCACCCCGGCGCTGCGCGCCGACCCTCCCCATCAAGGGGAGGGTAAGCCTCTAAGCCAGCAAATGCGCCAGCAGCGCGCGCAGCTGGGCAGGTTTCAGCGGTTTGCGCATTAGCTCGATGCCCCCGGCGCGCGCGGCCTTGGCGACGGCTTCGGAACTGTCGGCGGTGACGATGAGCGCCGGCACGGCGCGGCCGAGATAGTCGCGGACTTCCGATATGGTGGCGGTGCCGAGATCGCCGCCGTCGAGATGCTGGTCGGCGATGATGATGTCCGGCACCCAGTCGGTGTCGCCGAGCAGGTCCAGCGCATCGTCGGTCGAGGTCGCGGCGCGCACCAGGCACTGCCAACGCTCGAGCAGGAAGGTCATGGCCTCCAGCACCTCGATGTCGTTCTCGACCAGCAGCACCTTGGTGCCGAACAGGCCGTAGCCGCGCGACCGCTCAAGGCCGGTGGCGCTGGCGATGGCGTCGGCGGGCGCCCCGATGCCGACGGGGACATCGATGTGGAAGATCGTGCCGCGCCCGACCTTCGACGAGAAAGTCACGGGGTGGCCGAGCGCGCCGGCCATGCGGCGCACGATGGCAAGCCCGAGCCCAAGGCCGCCGCCGTCGAGTTCGGCACTGGTAGGCGAGGTGCCGCGATGGAACTCCTCGAAAACCGCCTCGCGCTGGTCCTCGGGAATGCCGCAGCCGGTATCGGCGACATCGATGCGGATGGTGTCGCCGCGATGCCTGGTGCCGACAAGGACGCCACCCGAGCGGGTGTAGCCCAGCGCGTTGGAGAGAATGTTCTGCAGGATGCGGCGCAGCAGCGTCCGGTCGGAGCGGACCACGGCATTGACCGGCCGGAATTTCAGCGACAGCCCCTTCATTTCCGCGACCGGCTGGAAATCCGAGCGCAGCGACGAGAACAGCGCCTCGAGGCTGACGTCGCCAATGTCGGGCTGCACCACGCCGGCGTCGAGCTTGGAGATGTCGAGCAGCGTGCGCAGCAGGTCCTCCATCGTTTCCAGCGAGCGCTCGACCTGCCGCACCAGCTTCCTGCCCTCGTCGCTGGTCTGCACCTCGGCGAGCGCCGAGACGGAGAGATGGGCCGCGTTCAGCGGCTGCAGCACGTCATGGCTGGCGGCGGCGAGGAACCTTGTCTTGGACAGGTTCGCCAGTTCGGCATTTTCCTTGGCGGCGCTGAGATCGATGTTGGATTGCTCAAGCCGCCGCAAGGTCGAGTGCAGCTCCTCCGTACGCGTGCGCACGCGGTTTTCAAGCGAGATCGCGGTCTGGAACAGCGAGAAGGCATTGCCTTGCTGGTCCATCGACCGCTCGACGCGGCTGACCAGGGCGGCGTTGATCTTCTTCAGCTTTTCGAGATCATTTATGTCCCTGAGCGGCATCTTATTTCGCCGCCCTATTCTGCTGCTTGGCGTTCGCCGAAAGCGATGCCGGTGAAAGTCTGGTTGAGGTGCATCGACCGGTACTGCTCGCCATAGGTGCCGAAGCCGACGACGTTGTTGACCCGGTAGAGTTCCGAAATGTCACGAAAGACCTGCCGGTTGCGTGCATCGAGCCGGCGCAGCACGCAGTCGAAGCCGAGGATCATGTCGATGCCGCCAAGCCGCTCCTCGACCTCGCGCAGGGCGGCGCGTGTCGATTCCACCATATCCTTGGGCTGGGCGATCGACAGCACGACGCCGTCGTCGATGGCGCAGAAGAACGACAGCGAACCGTCCGGGTGCATCTTCTGGATGGAACGGCAATAATATTCGCCGCCCACCTTCACCACCACCGGATGCGAGGCGAAGCTCAGCGGCGTCAAGGTCTGCGGGATGATCCCGACGGAAGCGGCATATTCCTCCGCCGCATTGGTGGCGTTGAATTCGCGTACGATGCGGTGATCGGCATCGGACGCCGTCACTACCAGCTTTTCGTCGGTCGGAACGAAATTGTCGGTCTTGAAGACGTGGAACGGAATTTCCGTGGCGATCAGCACGATGATGGCGCTGTCCGAGGTGACCCTGCCGTTCGAGATCAGGCGTGTGGTCTCGAACTTCAGATCGTCGCCGGCCGAGCCGCCGAGCAGCGGTATGTCGTCAAGTCCCCAGTGGATGGCGGAGCTTACCGCTTCCTCGGCATAGGACAGCCCATCGATGAAGCAGAGCGCGAAGGTGTTCCTGGTCTGCTCACCGCCGAGCCGGCGGCGCAGCGTGCGCCGCAAGGCCTCGACCTCGCCGGTGATCCTGTCCATGCCCGATGTGGACAGGTTGTCGACCATGGTGCTGACCGCGGTGAATGAGGCGGAGGGCAGCAGCATTGCCAGCATATGGCCTTCTTCGAGCCCTTGCGGCGTAATCTCGCCGGCGGTGGAGCACCCTGCATGATGGAGCCCCGGCGCGTGGACCGAGAGTGCCCGCGACAGGGCACCGGCCTCGACGAGGCTCTGGGAAAAGAACAGCAGCGCAAAGCCGGCGTTGATTGCGGCAGCCTCGGCGGCCACCGCGCGCGCGAAAACATCCGGGTTGGGCTCGTCCGTGGTCAGCGCCGACAAGCCGCATGCGTAGCGCGTCCGTGAACTGGCCAGCGGCGTTCTCCCGCATTTCCTCCGACGCTGTTTTTGTACGCGGCTGTTTTTACAAGCTTCTGGCGCGCGAGCGTCGGGGGATATTGTTGCTTCCAATAGGCGTTTTGGCAATGGGGGCGAGGGAGTGCACCTTTGGCCTTGGCCATGACCCGAAAGTACAATGATCCGCCTTTTCCGTCGCGCTGTTTTTTGTGCGTTGTGCGGTGTACGAATAACGCATGGCCGAAGCGCCAGCGGCGCGTCGGCAGCGTGATGACCAAGGTTGATACCCAGGGAGGGACCATGTCGGACGTTTCTTTGATGGTGAACGGGAGGCGCGTCAGCGGCGTTGCCGAGGATCGAACGCTTCTGGTCCATTTCCTGCGCGAGAATCTCGGCCTTACAGGCACTCATGTCGGGTGCGATACCTCGCAATGCGGGGCCTGCGTCGTCCATGTCGACGGCAAGGCGGTCAAGTCCTGCACCATGCTTGCGGTCCAGGCGTCCGGCTCGAGCGTGGTGACGATCGAGGGTCTCGCCAACGGCGCCGACCTGCATCCGGTGCAGGCAGCCTTCAAGGAACATCACGGGCTGCAGTGCGGTTTCTGCACGCCGGGCATGATCATGACGGCGACCGACATGATCAACCGCCACCCCGAAGGCCTCGACGAGGCGACGGTGCGGGCCGAGCTGGAAGGCAACATCTGCCGGTGCACCGGCTACCACAACATCGTCAAGGCGATCCTCGCCGCATCGAAGACGATGTCGAAGGGAGCCAAGGGCAAGGCGAAGCAGGCTGCGTGAAGAGTGAGCAGTAGAGTAGTGAGTAGTCAGTAGCCGGTCTGAACCGGCGGCGATCTTCACTATTAACGTACTCGCTACCTCATACTCACCATTTCGGGAGGAATTTCTTATGGGCATTGAAGGTGTTGGCGCTCGGGTCGCGCGCAAGGAAGACAAAAGATTCATCACCGGCGCCGGCCGCTATGTCGACGACATGGTGGTTCCCGGCATGAAGCATGCGGCCTTCGTGCGCAGCCCGCACGCGCATGCGCAGATCAAGAAGATCGACGTCAAGAAGGCGCAAGCCATGCCCGGCGTCATCGGGGTTCTGACCGGCAAGGAGCTCAAGGCCGATGGCATCGGCAACCTGATCTGCGGCTGGATGATCCATTCCAAGGACGGTTCGCCGATGAAGATGGGCGCATGGTCGCCGCTGGCTTTCGACAAGGTGCGCTATGTCGGCGACGCGGTCGTCATCGTCGTCGCCGAGACCAAGGGCCAGGCACGCGATGCGGCCGAAGCGGTCGAGATCACCTACAAGGAACTGAAGGCGGTTGTCGACGCCTCGAAGGCGATGGACAAGGGCGCGCCGCAGATCCACCCGGAAGCCGACAACAACCTGATCTTCGACTGGGACATCGGCAATGCCGACGAGACGGCGGCTGCCTTCAAGAAAGCATCCCATGTCGTCAAGATGGACATCATCAACAACCGGCTTGTTCCCAATGCCATGGAGCCGCGGGCGGCTCTTGGCCACTACGACAAGGCCGAGGATCATTACACCTGCTGGACCACGTCGCAGAACCCGCATGTCGCGCGGCTGGTGATGAGCGCCTTCTACAATGTCGCGCCGGAGAACAAGCTGCGTGTCATAGCACCGGATGTCGGCGGCGGCTTTGGTTCCAAGATCTACATCTATCCCGAAGAGATCGTCTGCCTGTGGGCGTCGAAGAAGACCGGTGTGCCGGTCAAATGGGTAGCCGACCGCACGGAGAGCTTCCTCACCGACGCGCATGGCCGCGACCATCACACCCATGCCGAAATGGCCTTTGATGCGAACCACAAGATACTTGGCCTGAAGGTGGAGACCAAAGCCAATCTCGGCGCCTACATGTCGCTGTTCTCGTCGGCGACGCCGACATACCTCTACGCGACGCTATTGTCGGGCCAGTACAACATTCCGGCGATCCACGCCAATGTGAAGGCGATCTACACCAACACCGCGCCGGTCGACGCCTATCGCGGAGCGGGGCGTCCGGAAGCGACCTTCGTCATGGAGCGCATGATGGAAACCGCCGCTCGCCAGTTCGGTGTGTCGCCGGCAGAGTTGCGGCGCAAGAATTTCGTCACCTCGTTCCCGCACCAGACGCCGGTCATCATGTGCTATGACGCCGGCGACTATGCGGCTTCGCTCGATGCGGCCATGAAGGCTTCGGATTATGCCGGCTTTGCCAAGCGCAAGGCTGCCGCCGCCAAGAAGGGGCTGCTACGCGGCATCGGCATGAGTTGCTACATCGAGGCCTGCGGCATCGCGCCGTCGGCGGCGGTAGGCAGCCTTGGTGCCGGCGTCGGTCTTTGGGAATCGGCGGAGGTGCGGGTCAATGCTGTCGGCACGATCGAGGTGCTGACCGGCTCGCACAGCCACGGCCAGGGCCACGAAACCACGTTCGCGCAGCTGGTCAACGAACGTTTCGGGGTGCCGATCGATTCGGTTTCGATCGTCCATGGCGACACCGACAAGGTGCAGATGGGCATGGGCACCTATGGTTCGCGCTCGGGGGCGGTCGGCATGTCGGCCATCGTCAAGGCGCTCGACAAGGTTGAAGCCAAGGCCAAGAAGATCGCGGCTCATCTGCTCGAAGCAGACGAGGGCGATATCGTCATCGAGAATGGTGCGCTGAAGGTCGCCGGCACCGACAAGAACGTGCCGTGGTTCCAGATGGCGCTCGCCGCCTACACCGCTCACAATCTGCCGGGCGGTATGGAGCCCGGGCTGAAGGAGACGGCGTTCTACGATCCGTCGAATTTCACCTTCCCGGCGGGCTGCTACATCTGCGAGGTCGAGGTCGATCCGGAAACCGGCCTGACCGAGATTGTTCAATTCGTTGCCGCCGATGATTTCGGCAACATCATCAACCCGATGATCGTCGAAGGCCAGGTGCATGGCGGACTGGCGCAGGGCATCGGCCAGGCACTGCTGGAAGGCGCCCACTATGACGCCAGCGGACAGCTGCTGACGGCGAGCTACATGGATTACACCATGCCGCGCGCCGGCGATCTGCCGTCGTTCACGGTCTCGACCTCGAACACCCCATGCCCGGGCAACCCGCTTGGGATCAAGGGCTGCGGCGAGGCCGGCGCCATCGGCTCGCCGCCGGCGGTGATCAACGCCATCACCGACGCCATCGGCATCGCCGATATCGCCATGCCCGCTTCGCCGTCCACCGTATGGGCCGCGATCCGCGCCGCGACGAAGCACTGAGGAGGAACAACCATGTACTCGGTCAACTATCACCGCGCCGCCTCGGTCACTGAAGCCGCCAAGCTTGTGAAGAGCGGCGACGCCAAGCTTTTGTCGGGGGGCATGACCTTGATCCCCGCCATGAAGACGCGGCTGGCGGCTCCTTCGGATCTCGTCGACCTCTCGCGCATCAAGGAACTGCATGGCGTCAAGGTATCGGGCAAGACGGTCACCATCGGTGCCGCCACGACCCATTATGATGTCGCCAATGACGAGAAGCTGCGGAAGGGGTGTCCGGCGCTTGCCCATCTGGCGTCGCTGATCGGCGACCCGGCCGTGCGCCACAAGGGCACGATCGGCGGCTCGATTGCCAACAACGATCCGGCGGCGGACTACCCGGCGGCCCTGCTGGCGCTGGGCGCCACCATCGTCACCAACAAACGCGAGATATCAGCCGACAAGTTCTTCAAGGGACTGTTCGAAACGGCATTGAAGGACGGCGAGATCATCACCGCGGTCAGCTTCACCGCTCCGGCAAAGGCCGCTTACGAAAAATTCCGCAACCCGGCCTCGCGCTACGCGATCGTCGGCGTGTTCGTGGCCAAGGGCAAGGATGGCGTCAGCGTTGCCGTCACCGGCGCCGGCGACGACGGTGTCTTTCGCTCGAAGGAAATCGAGGCGGCCCTTGCGAAGAGTTTCGACGCTGCATCGCTCGCGGGCGTCAAGGTGTCGGCCAAGAACCTGATGAGCGACATCCACGCCTCCGCCGACTATCGCGCAAATCTGATCGCGGTCATGGCCAAGCGCGCCGTGGCAGCCGCCAACGCCTGACACTGACGCGTTTCATGGTTTCACGGAAAGGGGCCATCGCGGCCCCTTTTTCGTGCGTCGCGGCCCAGTTGCTGATGGAATCAGCCGCAGCGCGACATCCTTTTGCTTGAAGCAATTCCGGGCCGTACCGGTCTGGAAACCGTATCGGCGGCAATCTCGCACTTGCACAAATTTATATTGCACTGCAGTATGGGCGGGGGCGGGAATGCGAGCCGGGTTCGGAACACGTACCGCCGTGCCCTTTCGCATGCCAATGCGAAAGGATCGGCATGTCCGAAATTTCCGCGACCCATTTGGTTCCGTCCCGGGCCGTCGTAGACAGGTCGGCCAGGACAAGGTTGGCCTATCTCGATGGCTGGCGCGGCCTGTCGATCGCCCTGGTGTTGATCGGCCATTTTTTCCCGGTTCCTGGAATCAACCTCGGCGTGCTCGGCGTCGAGTTCTTCTTCGTGCTCAGCGGCCGGCTGATGGCCGAGATCCTGTTCATCGAACGGTATCCGCTGAAGAAGTTCTTCAAGCGCCGTTTCTCGCGCATCTATCCGGCGCTCCTGGTCTTCGTCATTGTTGCCATGATCGCGCTGTCCGGCACATTCATCGCCTTCAAATGGAAGGCGGCGCTGACGGCGCTGACATTCACCTACAATTACGCGGGAATCCTCGTCACCCGCGCCGGGGCGCTTGACCATATCTGGTCGCTCTGTGTCGAGGAGCACGCCTATGTCATCCTGGCGCTGATCAGCGCGACGGTCGTCAGCCGCAACCGCGTCCTCCCTTTGCTGGTGGCGCTGGCCTTGCTCGCCATGGCCAATGGCGCTGTATCGTACTGGGTCTTCAAACTGGACTACGAGGCCACGTACTGGCGCACCGATGTGCACATCGCATCAATCCTGCTGTCGGCCTCTATCTGCCTGCTCAAGGCCGAGGGCAGGCTGCCGGACGTGCTGAAAGGGCCTTATGTCGCCCTGGCAGCGGCGGCTGGCGCGGTTTTCCTGTTCGTGGACGCGGTGCCGACGCCGATCCATTATCTCCTGGCCACGCCGCTGCTGGCGTTGGCCGTCAACGCGCTCGATTTCAGCAGCCGGATTTTTTCCGGTCTGCTGTCGTCCTGGCCAATGACGACATTGGGCCTGTGGTCATATTCGCTCTATCTGTGGCAGCAGCCATTCTACAAATTCGTCTATGAGCAAGGCAGCAACCCCTGGCTGATGCTGGCCGGCGCCTTCGCCTGCGCGCTCTGCAGCTACTACCTCATCGAGCGCCCGGCGCGTGAATGGCTCAACCGCAACTGGTGAGTACGCCAAGGCAGTTGCGGCGGGGCGGACATCGTGGCTGCAACCGGCCGCCGAATTTCGGTTTGGCGGTCAAGCGGCTCTGTTTTTCGCCATCAGATAACGGCGCAGGCCGGCTTCGCCGCGCGGCGTGGTCCAGCGATGGTTCCATGCGAAGGCCGGCCGCAGCAACGGTGCGAGGAATTTGAGGATGGGCCTCTCGACCGTGACCTGCCAAGTCAGCTGAACATGGGTGCCGGCGCCTGAGGGTGACAGTTCGGCCCGCCACAATCCGTCGAAATCGCCAAAAGTTTTCACCACCACCAGCCGGCCGGGCTCGAGTTCGGCGGCTTCGATGATGAAGTTCAGTTCATAGGGCAGGGCGCCGCGAGCACGCGCCCTTGCCCGCGAACCGACTGACGCCTTGCCCTTGGCGTCGAGCGGCACGACTTCCTTGTAGACGTCGCCCCACCACAGCGGCAGCAACTCGGCGTCGGAGAGCACGTCCCACACTTGCCGAGGTGTGCCTTCGGGAATGTGCCAGCTTTCGTCGAAGCGGAAGACGTTGCTTGGCATCGCTGTTCCTCCGGTTGGCGGAACGGCTATATTAGTTGCCGCTTCATTGTGGGGCCAGCGCTAGCGGATCAAGCGACGATCCGCCTGACGTAGTAGCGCACGGCTTTCTTGCCGCCATGGATGACCGCGTCGCCGACTTCGGCGAAACCGAGAGCGGCGTGGAAGGCATCAGACGCGGGGTTGGGCGGGTCGATGTTGACCTCGCAGGTGACCAGCGTGTAGCCGGCGCGCTCCGCATGCTCGAACAGATCCTGATAGAGCCGGCGCGCGTGGCCGCGGCCCCTTGCGTGCGCCGCCACGACGACGCGGTCGACATAGATGAAGCGTTCATAGCGCTCGCGGAACCAGACGAAGTTCGGGCTGTCGTAGTTGGCTTCCTGGTCGAAGGTCATGATGAAGGCTTCGAGATCGCCGATGCGCCGCGCGTAGAATGCCTCGCCAAGCAGGAACGACAGCCGCTCGGCTTCAAGCCAGGAGAGTTCCGCTGCATGTTCGTTGTTGAGCGCCAGTATGGCAGATTCGTCGTCCGGCGCTATGCGGTCTATCGGAGAGATCATGCCTTGGCCGCCGCGATCGTCGCCGCCACCAACGGTGTGTCGGTCAATGTGTTGCGGTATTCGCGGTCGAGATCGGAGCCGCCCATGCCGACCTTGGGATTGCGGTAACCCATGGCGCTTGGCACATCCTTCAGCGCCGCGAAATGCATCTCGGCCAGGCCGGTCTTTTTGCGCACCTCGGCGATGTTGCCGAGATCGAGCCCGCCGCAGCCGAGGATGACTATGCGGTCGCCCGCTTGCCGCACCAGATCGGCCAGCAATGGCAGGCCTTCGATCGCGGTGTCGCGCTGGCCGCTGGTCAGCACGCGGCCGACTTTGCAGCGGATCAGCGCCTCCAGCGCCTCGCTGGGATCGCGTGTCATGTCGAAGGCGCGGTGGCAGGTGACGTTCAGGGACCCGGCAGCCTGCGTCAGCTCGCCCATGCGCTTCTCGTCGATGGTGCCGTCGGCGTTCAGGCAGCCGAACACCACGCCGGCCACACCGAGATCGCGCAGCGCGGCGACGTCGGCGAGCATCGAGCCGTATTCGGTCTCGCTGTAGAGAAAATCGCCACCGCGCGGCCGCACCATGACATGAAACGGCACCGTCGCCTGGTCCAACGCCGCGCGCACGGTGCCGAGGCTCGGCGTGATGCCGCCTTCGACCAGGCTGGCGCACAGTTCGACCCGATCGGCGCCGGCAGCCTGCGCTGCGAGCAGGCCATCGATGCCTTCGACACAGATTTCGATCAGCGGCGGGCGGGTTTGTGTGGTCAAGGGGCGATCCAGTCCATGATGGTGTGCAATGCCCTAGCACCCGGGCGGCCAACGCGAAAGCGTGAACGAAACAAAGCCATTTGGACCAGGCGCCATTTCCCTGCTTGACAGTCATATAACCATGTAGTTATGAATTATACCCATAGCTGATGGGTTATTGATTGACCGTCGGCGATCCGGCGGCCGCCGAAATTTCATCAAATCGAAGCTGGATGCGCGGCATCCGGGCTCGGCAAAACATGCCCTGCGAAACGCCTTCAATGGAGAAAGACCATGCAAGCTCGAATCAAGAACCCGGTCATGCTCATCCCGGGCGCCCTGCAAGCGCTGCTGGCCCTGGACAAGTCGACGGAGGCGGCCGATGTGCCTTATGTGACGCGCAAGCTCGTTCATCTGCGCGCCAGCCAGATCAACAATTGCGCCGTCTGCGTCGACATGCACGCGCGCGAACTGAAAAAAGCCGGTGAAAAGGACGAGCGCATCTTTGCGCTGGCCGCATGGCGCGAGACGCCGTATTTCACCGATGCCGAACGGGCGGCCCTGGCGCTGGCCGAGGCAGGCACAAGGCTCGCCGACCGCCCGGACGCCGTGCCGGACGATGTCTGGGACGAAGCCGCCAGGCACTATGATGAAAAGGCGCTTGCCGCCTTGGTTGTCCAGATCGCCTTGATCAACGCCTTCAATCGGCTGAATGCGACCACTCGACAGATGGTCGGAGCCTGGGGCTGAGCGCTCTTTGAAACGCTTGGGGCAGGGTGGTGTCCGCGACGGCAGGAGAAAGCGGATTGCTTTTCCGCTTTCGGGGCATGGGCGGCTACTGCCGCAATTCCGTATTCTTGGCGCCTTCCTCGACCTGATCGATCACCAGGAGCTTGACCGGGCCATCGCCGACATTGGTGGCTTGGTGCCACTGCCCGATCATTTCGATGATGAAATCGCCTGTCTTGTAGGTGTTGCTGTTGCCGGTCTCGACATTGGTGACCTTCAGCGTTCCGGCCTCGACATAGGCGTAACGCGGGAAGGGGTGCCGGTGCACCGGCAAGGTCGCGCCCGGCGCGATATCATAGGTCGACACCAGCACCTGCACGTTCTTTTGCGGCAGCGTGATCGGCTGGCCGGACGCGGTCGTCGTGCGCGACGCAAGCGGTGTCACCACGACGGGCGTGCCGCTGCTGTCGAGTGCGAGAGCACAATTTGCATAAAGTGCGGCTGCGGACAGCAGCACCGATGCCAGGATCTTCCGCATGATTCCTCCCTGAACCGGCGCATCTATCGCGCGACGGATATCCAAGCGCAAGCGCCGTGAGGTGCTGATGGACACCTCCAGATCGGGGAAAACGTCAATCCATGCGCGATTGCAAAGGCGAATCCGCCGATCACTCGGAAACTTGAGGCGAGGGCTGTTCGCACCGATAGACCATGCATTGACCGCCGCTGGTCGGAACATAGGCTACCATCGGTATGAAGGGAGCATCGCATTCATCGCCGAATTGTCTAATGTAGCGGTCATAGGTGTTCGGCCCGGTGCTCAGCACCACCGCATGCTGGCTCCGGATGAGCGCCTGGGTCTGCGCGCAGGTCATCTTGCGCGTGTCCGGCCTGGCGCTGGCGAAGCTTGTAGCGGCAACCATCATCGCTGCCGCGCAGAGCACAATCTTGCAGATGGGCATGACGACATCCTCGCGAAACATCGGAGCGGCAAATTCGCATCTTGCGAGGGGGGCGGCAATGGTCGCGCTGTCACGATGCAGCGAGCCGGACCGCGACCGATAAGCCGTGCCTGTTTTGCCTAAACTTCAAATGTTTGACGCGCTTGCCGACTTTGTCGCGTCGGCTGTCTCGCATCATCGCCCAGCCCCGACCATCGCAGCGAATCTAGCCGCATGGTTTGTGAGAGCAAATGCTGCTCGGGAAGCCAGGGCTGCTATCGAGGCTGAAGCCCAAGCCGCTCGCCGCAGCCGTTGAGGCCGAAGCCGTGCGCCTTGCCGACACGCAGGCGCTGATAGCTGCGGCCATCCAGGCGGCCCTTGCCGCGAAGAACTAGGCAAGGGCAGTGACCCTGCTGCGGAAACGCTCCTTCATCAGCAGGGCGGGAGTTTCGATGTACTTGAATGACATGCCTGCCATGGCATAGGAAACGGGCGCCAGGATGAATAAACCGATTGCTTGCTTTTCTCCGACAGACAGTGCGGTTCCGAACTTGTGCACCGTCAAATACCAGATCGGGTAATGGTAGAGGTAAAGACCGTAAGATATTTTGCCTGTGTAGACGAGCCAGTCAGCCGACATTGCTATGTGCATGCGCGAGCCTGCATTTGACGAAAGATGGAGCACGATGACGGCGACCGACGCAACAACAAACGGCTGCTTCCAGGCGAGGTAGTCAGCAGGCAACAGCAGCACAAGAATGATTACCATCACGCCAGCGGGCGCCGCCAACCAAAGCAACCGCTTGAACTGTTCCGATATTCTGGCGTGCGCGACGATGATGGCGGGCAGCGCTCCGGCAAATATCGCGTCTGCGCGAGTGTGGAATGCTGCAGAGACCCACATCTCCGGCGCGCCACGGGCCACCAACGTGTAACGGTTCACCTGTATTGCCAGAACCAAAAACAGCACACCGGCAAAAATCGCCGTGAAGTTCCGGACGCGACCAATCAAGAAGAGGAGCGCTATCGGCCAGATAAGATAGAACTGCTCTTCTATTGCCAGCGACCAAGTGTGCCCGAACTCAAACATATTCCACCGATCTGTGGCGCGCACCCAGTTGCTCACATAAAAGATAGCGGCAGGAATTGATCGCAGGATGATGTTGCGGGGGAATATCCCAAATGCGAGATCGATTGCGCCGAAAACAAAAACACAGACGAGCAGAGCCGGAGCCAACCGCAGCACTCGGCGGGCATAGAAATTGGCAAAGCTGACGGTGCCTGTGTCGGCAATTTCGCGAAGCAGCAGCGAAGTGATTAGAAAACCACTCAAAACGAAGAAGATGTCGACACCGAGATTGCCTTTGGTGATGCCGAAAAGTCCGTCAAAGTGAGAGCACATCACGACTAGCACTGCGCACCCGCGAAGTCCGTCCAGTGAAGGAATCCGCTGGCGTTCTACAGTCGCTAGAGCATCGGCAGGCGCTGATCTCGGGAACAGTCTTTCTGCAAGCGACCTAAGCAATCGGGGTCTCTCAATTGGAAAATTGGGCGCAACCTATTCGCGGTCATGGTTCATGACAACTGAAAGAAAAGGCAGAAAACAACTTCTGCGGACTTTAGATGGACTAAACCAACTCGTCCTTCCACTGGCAAAGTGCGCCACACGGATGAAATCCTGATCGGTAGGCTCCCGGCCTAGCCCGTCCTTCACTGGTCCCCAGGCAGCAGCGGCTTCAGACATGCTGCCGCTCTCTATCTCGAAGCGCCTGATGGCTTTGCCAGCGTGCATCAACACATCATTTGAGGATGAAGTAGAGCGGGACGAGAATCGCGAATGCCGCGACAGCGGCGAGAAACAGGTCTGTGGTCATGAGCCCCCGCTCGGAATTCCATGACCATCTCCCACATCTAATTTGGCTAAAATGCAAGGCGTCACATCGCCCCGATGGGAACGGAAGCGGGGGGGCGAAGTTTACTGATCGCTAATGCGACCTTGCGCGGAGGTGGCAAATGAAAATAGCGGTTGGACCTGACACAGTCGACGTGGCCATGGTGGTCGAGGCGATGCTGGGTGAAGATGACTTCCAATCCATGGCCGAATTTATCGAATTGCTTCGCCAAAGGACGGGAACGGAACGTTCCGACGCGGATTTGAAAGCTCTGATCTTGAAGAAGGCGGCAGTGCATGGTGTCGTTGTAGAGTGAGACGCCCGACGTTCGGGTACGGTGAGCACCCTGAAAACTGGTCGATTCTCTCACGCCGGCACTGGATTGTTGCCCCGAACATTGCCCAAGGCAGAGCTTGGCACTGTTGAGTGCGCTCTAAGATATCACAAGTGCATGGAAATGATTGGCTCCCCGGGCCGGGCAAACCGAAAGAAATCGAACCGGGGCAAAAAGCCGAATTACCTAAATAATTTCAATAGCTTAGGAGACTACCGTCCACCTACCGCATTCCTTGGTTGTGTACCTCATGCGGGCGCATTTGTGTACCGCGACGCAATGATAGCAAAGTGAAGCTACTGATCAAGGTCTAGAACGGCCGCATGTTCACGCTTGCGACCTAGGTCAGCCGAAACACGAAGTCGTGTTCCTGCTTCTCCTGCCGCTTGCTGCCGGGCCTAAACGAGTTGATCTGACCCCGCTTTATGTCGGTAGTTACGGGGGCGCCGAGAAGGTCAACCCCCACCTGCAGGCCCCGCCGAAGCGAATTTAGCAATCCGTCCGCCAGTTCGGCTACAGACTGTTTCCGTCCGCCGATGCGAACGACGATCGTAGCCTTTCCGTGGAGTAGCGGAGCGCAGCCCTTCCACGCGTCTTCTAGGAACTTCCAATAATTGGCAGCAACCTTGTGTCTATCATCCTTGCTAAGGAGGCGCGTAGGCGTCGTCGGGCCGCCAAGAAACCACAACCGCAACCACTGATCCTCCGAGTAGTCAGTGGTGTCGAGATACGGAGGCGAAGTTACGACCAGTTTCACCTCGCTGAGGAACTCGGGGAAAACATCGGCGCACCGACGCGCATCTTCAAGGACCACTCTCGCCTGACCCGATGGTGTGGGAACCGACAGCCTGTAGTTTATCAAAGGAGGTAAAATCTCGAAAACAGGGCGTCTGTCTGGCTGCAATCCCCGCTCTCGCCACCATCGAATTGAATACTCGGGTTTGGTGCTAATGGTGCGAGGCATTCTATTGCTCAAGTAATTTGGCGAGCGATGCGCTTCTCCATGCAATATGCCAAGGAGTACAGCCGCTATGAAGCGGTCCTCTGTATTTTCGCGCCAATTCAATTCCCGTCGCAGAAACGCAATTTCCCGAAGCGTTTCGGCATGGAAACAGTGTTCAAAAAATTCCTCGGATGGAAGGCTGACTTCTGCCGTTGGATACCGATCGCGGAGTTCGCCCAAACGAGCAATGGCTCGCTCTCTCTGCGGCACGTCGGCCTTTGCTCCGGACACGCAGGCCGCAACGAGATTGACGTCCGTCCCAATGACACGCCTATTGCTCAACAGGCTTTCCAAAATCGTGGTACCCCGGCCGCAGAAAGGATCCAAGATCAGGTCGCCGGGGCGCGTGAAAGCGAGGAGTTGCCTAGCTACGAAATCCTCTGGAAACATCGCGAAATAGGGACAGATAGCATGGAGGGGATGTCTCAAGCCGCTGCCTCCGTAAGTTCAGCGAGCATATCGCCAATCCATTCGGTCACTGTATGAAGCTGAGGAAAGCCGTCGATCAGCGCCCTTTCGCCCTCACTCAATTCTTGAGCGATGGCTGCGAACTTGGCCACTCTGAACCGATCAAAAATGACGCCGAAATCACTAGAGTGATAAAGCATTCGGCCATTCATTTGTTGATCCCACGTATACTCATTACTTTCATCAAGGTCATGATGGATCGGAAAGGGAATGAGTATTGCGGGCGCAACATGTGCCGGCGGCGGGGGGTCGAACCAATTCATGAATTTTGTTTTGAACCCAAGGAGGGTTTTCCCCGTCCAATCGTATCCTGAAGCGACTTGGCCAAATATCACACTGCGGGCACCCCTGCCGTCGGCAAAGTCTATCCACGCGATGATGTCTATGCCCGCGTCCTTAAGTTGTGGTGGATAGCCGGCCGGAACGCTGTTGACCACCACATGGTTGCCGAACCTTTCAACTGCGGCCGCAAGTGCCGGGAGGAAGGCTGTACGCTCCGGTCTCGGGAAGCCGAACCAGATTACGTGTCCCTTCAAATACCCGCCCATTGCCAGGCAACTCGCAACTTGAAACAGGAGCCCAAGCCTGTGACTGGTTACGTTTGTGTCCCCTACTGCGATAATTTCATCCCGCACCCCGGTCTCCAGCAAACCGAGTAGATAAAAAATATATTTGCTTCCTTCAGTGATTTCACCAAGTCTGCACCTAAGCCGAAACGTGCCATTGAAACATTCGACGCCGGCCCCGTACTCGATCTCAAAAGGATAGTGCTCACCGCATATCTTTGAGCGATAGACGAGCTCATCATGCACTTGGTCGACAATTGCGGAGCTTTGAGGTTCCAATATTTCTTTGTCTAGCGCTTCTCCCGTAGCCGGGTCCACCTCAATCCCGGCCTCTTCACCGTCTGACTGTAGGTCGATCACCTTCCGTATATCGTGTGACGTGCACACTCGCTCTGGAGAAACGACAGATAACATTTCCAAATAGTCGGCCCACTTGCTTCGATGGGTCACTTTTACGGGTGATAGAAGTGGCATTATTCTTCATCACCTTCGATCTTCTTGCGCATATTGTCTCGCAGACCTCGCACAGTGGCAAACAAGTTGAGGGCCGCTTCAAAATGCGTTGGGTCTCCATTGTAAGACGCGTTCAGTCCTGCTGCCTTTTCTGCACTTCTGACGGCGTCATAAAGCGCGTCGACAAAACGACTAGACTTCGGGACGACCTCTTCGTATGCGGCATCGAGATTTCGTGACCGGACAAGCTCCGCCGTTGCAGTCGCGCTGGCGAGAACTTCCGCTATTCGATTGAGATCAGGATTTTGACTACGCAGCACCGGGGGCCGATCTGAACCCTGTCCATATAGCCATCCCATGAGTTCGATCAGTTGAGCGCGATGATCTGCCGGCACCGGGTTCTGCGGCACGACGTCAGATAGGTCGGACGTAAGGCCGAGATATTGTCGTACCGACGGACGTGCGATGGCCGTATAAAGATGGGAGAATGAAAAGCGTTTCGTTCCACGCTGCCCAATGTCAAAGCCCCACGAGACCGCTTGTTCTAGCACCCGCCAGCCGTCTACCAGACGACGTATCGTGTTATGATTATCACCAAGGGCACGGCTAACTTCGCTGAGAGAGCCTTGATCGTTCAGCCAGTCAACCGCAAATCTTGCCTTCGCATATGCGTCCCACTTGGCAGGGCCATTGACATGTTTGAAGCCGATGAATGAACGCGCCGCCTTGCGGTCTGGGACCCAACGCACCCTTATGGTCGCTGGCAACGGTTTGGCGTTGGGTATCTCGGGCAGGGTATAACCCACCTGTGCTCTCAGCCCCGGTGAAGCAATCAGCCTCAACGCCGCAAGCCGGCGGTTCCCCTCAAGAACGATGTTGCTTCCCCGTTCTACGATTAGTGGCTCGAAGTCCAACCATCCGGTAACCAAGATTGATCGGACAAGCTCGTCCACGTCGAAGCTGTCCTTCAGGTAGCGGACGGCATCAGGTTCCTCATGGAACGTCATCAACGGCATGCGCGGATTAACAGGATCAAATCTCAGATCAGCGGGGGCGACATCGCCTTCGCCGTCGTCAACTGGCGCATTAATCACTGCGGGTGCGGGAGTCCCGGTACCTGCATTTTCTTCTGCATCTTGCGAAGGCCCTTGGTCTCCGCCTTCCGTGTTTGCCATGCCTTTTCCCCTGCTTTGCCCGACGTGCTTATGGATGGCTTGGAGCCGTGCAATCCGCCACGGGAGTGGAGCCGCCTGCATCCCATGTTCGTCGCGGTTTTGCAATTCCCGCAAATAGTCGCCGTCCATAGCAGAAAGGCTCACTAAGCCGCTCAGTAGGGCCGTTTGAACGGCGCCGCGCCGTCCGTTTGTCGCTTGGCCGCTCCTCCGATATATCCAATCTCCAGGTCGAATGTTACGGGTGCACCCTTCGACAAAAAGGGCCGGCTCCCCGTTTCAAAAATACCAAAAAATCTGTCAGCCTGACATCGACCAGTGCGGAACCGTGAGGCCCCCCGTGGGGGTCCAGCCACTGGACGACAGCGCATGGTCTCCCTTTAGGCCGCACGATGTCATCGCCCCGCCGCCCGTTTCCTTCTGCCCCGATAGCCGGCGCGATGCTCGGAGGAGCTTCGTGATTCCGTCCACTTAGACCTTGCCCTAGTGGTACGCTCCGAGCGGCCTCAATCAGCGTTCAAATAGGGTGGATATTGACTTTTGGGACGCATCGTTCCACAAGGCTAATGAGGCTATTGGAACGGAAGGGCTTGCCATGACAGCGAACAGAACGAAGACCGCCACGGGTGAACAGCCGCCACGAGGGCAGCTAGTGGGTTATGCTCGGACCTCGACCACGGACCAGAAGGCGGGCCTTGCGGGGCAGCTTAGGGACCTTGAGGGCATCGGGTGCGACCGCATCTTTAGCGAAGAAGTGTCCTCGGTAGCGGCGGGGAAGCGGGGACAGCTAGAAGCGGCATTGGAATACGTCCGCCAGGGCGACACGTTCATCGTGACGAAGCTGGACCGTCTAGCGCGTTCGGTTGCGGACCTCGTGGCGATCACAGGCCGGCTCAACGGGAAAGGCGTCGGCCTCCGCATCCTCGCCATGAATCTCGACACGGGGACACCTACGGGGAAGCTCATGGTGAACCTATTGGGCTCCATTGCCGAGTTCGAGCGGGAGTTGATGCTTGAGAGGCAGCGAGACGGCATCGCCAAGGCAAAGGCAGATGGCAAGTACAAGGGCAGGGCACCGACAGCCCGGAACAAGGCCGAGGACATCTTGAGGCTTCGCGGGGAGGGGAAAACCGCCGAGGCGATAGCGGCAGAGACCGGGGTAGGGAGGACAAGCGTCTTCCGTGTCCTGAAGAACGCCCGCGACGGTGCCGAGGCGTAGCGGCCCCACCCGATCTTCTTGCCTCAATCTCAAAGGCCCTTGGTGCATCAACCGGGGGCCTTTTTCTGTTTGCCGCCTGCATAAGGCAGTCTGCGATGGTGCGACAAAGTGTCAAGAATGGTTTCCGTAGTGGGACCTTTCGGAGACCTCCGCAACCCTGCACCCTTTTAGCGACTGCTAAGCACTGTCTCGATGGTGGGAACAGTTTTGCGTGAGATAGTCCCACCACCGAGACGGTCCCTATAGTGGGATAACTATCTGCTTTTAAACATTAATTCAGTCTGCAAAGGTTGGCGCGTCGATCGCTCACGCACTGGAGATTTTCTATGCAGACCACAGCCGAAACCGCCCGCTCAACCATCAAGACGCTGGATGCGTTCAAAGCGTCGTTGGAGATGTTGATAGCGGCAGATGATGCCTACTACGGAGCCGCCGCCGCCAACGGCCTGACCGCCGATGTCCTGACCGCACTATCGTGCCTTCGCGCTGCCGACGACTTCCTACTGCAAGCCTCAATGAGCGTTGCCACGGGGGCGGGGATTGCCTCTCCAGAGGTTCTTGACCCCTTCCGATGGGCTGTCATGAAGATTGCCGAGTTCAACGCCATGCTGCCGGAAGACCTTCGCGGCGATCTGTCCGCAGATTGCTTCCGCCACGGGCATGGCAAACGGCGCGTGAACGGAAACTTTTCCGCCCGGTGAGGTGACGCAAAAACCGTGCGCCGCATCAGGGGATACATAGCTAGTCGGGGGCTCGGCAAAACGTCCGGGCCTTCGTCACATCGTGCGCAAAAAAGTTTGGGCACAGTTTTGGGCACAATAAGTCCGCAACCCGTTGGACCGCATGGGTCCGCACGGGATGTCTGAAAATGTGTGTGTTATCCTATTGAACATGCTGCGTTTTTCCGGTTGACGCCAACGGATACAACGTCCATATTGGGTCTACGGAGCGCAGAGCCGCTCCCATCGCCTACCCGAGCGGCGGAGACCGAAAGGTCCGGGGCCGCTGAACCCAAGTGTTCGACAAGCCTCCGCATTCGAGGCCCCGCCGATCTTCCGGCGGATCAACCAATATCTCCCCAAATTTACCAAGGCGGGACCGCCCCCGCTTCCACGTCGCCTATGCGCCGGTTCAGGAGACACAAAGGGACAAGCGGAACCGGCCAGAGGCCGGACTGATCGGGACAGGCCCGACAGGAGGAAACCGCAAGTCGGCGGTGGCGTAGGTACGACCTAGCCATTCATGCGTCCGGCCATGGGATGAACCCTACACGGCGCACCGCACAGGGGGCTACCAGCCCCCAATTACTGCGTATCCGACCAATCGAGCGTCGTGTGCGCGTTCTTTCAACCTTCCGCCACTGTGCGTCTAGAGGCGGATACCAAGCCCATTAGGAGCTCATTTGACCAGCACAGAATCCCAAGGCGGCGCATGACGGGTAGAACTTGCCGTGTTCCCCATTGCGGAGCACCAGCATCCTCGCGTTTCTCACAGCACTGCCGCCACCACAAATCCACCAACCGCCGACAAGGAGACCCCACACAGAAAGCCATTGCGGTAGCAGAACTCAAACCCTTCATCGACCGCGTGCGGGCTCGCATATTGAAGAATGGAGATAGCCCGCTCTGGGATCATCTCGACGCCCTTTGGGGCACCATCGTCGCCGAGGCGAGGACCGAAGCCTCTCGTTGTGTCGGCAATCGGTATGAGCGCAGCGCCGCTCATGAACTACTCAACATTGATGCCGACAACGAGCCACGCAAGATCGTCATCACCACGCTCGCAATGTTTATCTTATGGCGTGACATGCCGTGGCGCTTTCGTTCGGACAGCGCCTTTCGCCTGCAACTGGTCCGCCGCGTTCGTGCGCTCACCAGCCGCCATACTGGCCAGATGTACGACCAACGCACGGGAAAGCAGAAGTACTTCTATCGGGAGATGACGCCGAAAGCCGGCGGCATCATCGGTCAGAAGCTGTCACGCGCGTTTGGTGCCGCCGGGCTCCAGCTGGCTCTTCTGGACGAACGAGACCGGGAGGAGGCACGCGAGGGGCGCGAAGCAATAGCAACTGCAATCAAGGAACTGAAATGAACACCGATCACAACCCTGACCTCGCCGCCAAGATTGCGGCCGAGAATGACTACCGCATTCTGGAGGTCGCCTCCGCAAAGGCAAAGGTCCTTGCTCTTCTCCTAAGGGGCGGGCGGAAAGCTGATCCAAATGTCGAGAAGCCTTTGGCGCTTGCTAAGGAGTTGTCGGCTTGGCTGGCCGCCGTCCATGCCCGTTATTCCAAGCGACAAAGGGTCCTGGACGACTTCAGGGAACCGGAGGCGCTGGCAGACGACATCGACCTCCCAGCACTGCTCACAGCCGTGGGGCGGGATGTCCGCTATCTGCAAAATCTGACGCGCGGGGGAATGGGCATGAACCCGAACGTGGTCACGCCGATTCTCACTCTGTCGGCGCTAATCGACAAGATGGAAATGCTACAGGCCCGGTGGCCGGAACTCCAAAGCATCGAAGCCACCCCAATCACGCCGGTTCGTCGCCCAAGGGGATCCCGGATGGTCGATGAAATGTTGGCCGCTGGCGAGGTGAATTTCTGTCGAGATGGGACCGACCACAATCCCCTCGGTTTGCTCATCGCCGCCGACCGTCGCCGCCTTGGATACTGATCGCTAGAACCACTATGACCAACGAAAGGAAAACCTTGCACACATCTGACTGGCTCCCCGAGGGCCGACATATACTGATCCACTTTGACGGGTCCTGCTCCGGCAATCCCGGCCCCGGTGGATACGCCGCTGTGCTTCGTCGCATGGAGGGCACTGCCGAACTCAAGCGAAGGACCGTCCGAGGGCACGAGGCCGAACCGACCACCAATGTCCGAATGGAGATGACAGCCGCAGCAGCCGCGCTTGAGGCGATCAAGTCGGGGGAGGCGGACCCCATCGTCATCTATGGCGACAATAGCTTAGTTACGAAGGGTATGACCGAATGGGTTCTGAACTGGCCCAAGAAAGGGTGGAAGGCATCAGACGGCAAGCCCGTTGCTAACCGCGATTTGTGGCAACGTCTCCTAGCCGCCTCGGAAGGAAAGGTTATCGAGTGGCGATGGGTGAAGGGCCACGCCGGACATAAGCACAACGAGGAGGTTGACCGCCTCGCTCGGGCCGAGATGGAGAAGGCTCGGGCTTTGTCATTCGGTTTTGCCTCATGACGGCGCGGACGCCAAAGGCTTATAGCCACGTCCTCGGTGAGGTTCGGGACGACAACGGCAAGTGGCATACCGGTTGGTTACCCTATGGACACCTCGCCAAGCTGATAGGGACCAGCACGGCAGACCTTTTGCGGCGGCTTGCGCTGCTCGGTATGGTGGAAGCCCGTGGCGGGCGCCACAGGTTGACGCCGTGGGCGAGAACCAGAAGTTACGGCACCATCTACCGGAGGCGAGCTAGGGGCGTTGTTCCCACTCTTGCCATGGACGTGATCCTTCCCGAGGGAATGGTCCTCTTGGTTCAGAATCTCGAAGCCACTAACATACCACTTACGGAGGCCGAGAGGTTGGTCGGACAGGGCCACTCACTTTCCACCGTGGCAGCACATCTCGGGATCAGCAAACAGGCTACTCACAAGCGACTAAAGGCTCTTCCGCCTCGGTTGAAGAATTGGCCGGTTGTGGGAACGTGGGCCGCTGAAGTCGGAGCGGACAACGACAACTCCGTAAACCTCTCCGTCTCCGCCGCCTGACCTTCAAAAGCCGCTCAAAGCCTTATACCGTAGGGGTTTTGCGTCAACCACTCCGCTATTACTATAGTGGACGCTAGTTGCCGTCCCTTCGGGCCTACCTCGACGGCGGACCTCCCCCCGGCATCCAAGGGCGAAGCCCTATATAGACAGCACCCCATTATCTGCGTCTCGCTCTCTGGGAATAAGTTCCCGAGACAGCCGTAATGCGTAGGGCTTAGTCAGACGGGGACGGAGTTCGCACCTTCGTCCAAGCCGACACTCAAGCACTTTCCACACACCTTCCCTCGGGCTTGGTGTCGTGGGCTGTCTATCGCTGGGGCGAAGTCGCGCCGCCGTAGGTCGTCAGATCAAGGGGCTCCCGTGTGCCCATGATCCACCGGTCTGGTCCCCCGTCTTTCAGACGGCCCAGACGTTCCCTCATCAACATCACCAATCCGAAAGGAACTAGTATGGCCAACGGCCTCTTTGGGACGGGTGCGCAGATTGCGCCCCTCCGTCAAACCGCAATCCAACCCGCAGGCATCCCCGGTAGCACCTTTGTTCGCCCACAGGAGCGACAGGTCGGGGGCAACCTTCGTGCCCTTGCCGAGGCTCTGGGGGGCCTAAACGGCGTACTCCAGAGCTTCGCCAACGTGCAGACGCAAAAGGAGACCGATCCGAAGTCTCGCGAGAACGAGGAGTGGGTTGCACGGCGTCAGCAGATGACCGCCGAACAGCTTCGCGAGGAAGCCCGCAACGGCACCCCGGACGGCGTTCGTGTCCGCGAGGACGCGCTCAACACCCTGCTCGGGGAGCGGGCCAACGACGACTTCCGCAAGAAATGGCTGGAGTATTACAACACCGACTTCGACCGGACCTCCGGCAACGCCGATGCAGAGTATCAGCGGATGCGGCAGGAGTACGCCGATGCGCTCCCGAACGACATCGCCAAGGGCAACTTCTTCCGCCTGACCGGGGAACATCACCGGGCGTGGGTGGAGAAGGACACCGAGGACAAGGTGGAGTTCGCCAAGCAACAGGTGAACACGACCGTCATCGACAGCTTCCGCAACTCGGTGGACGACGCCCGCAACGGCGGCAAGGACGCCAAGGCAGCAGCCCAGATCGTCTTCGCCAAGTCGGCCTCGAACCGGGACTTCCTCGGGCTCTCCGGTCAGGAGCAGAACGATACGGTCTTCCGGCTGGCCGAGGAGTATGCCCTCAACGGCGACGAGGACATGGCGCGGGCTCTGCTCGAAGGCACCCGCACGGGCGCTGACGGGCGCAAGCTGCCACCCATCGCAAAGATCGCCGGCTACACCGACAAGGCTATCCGGCTGCTCGAACAGGCCGGCAATCAGCGAGACAAGAAGGTCCGGGAGGACGGTCTTAACTCGTTCATGGAGGACGACGACCTCATTCTCCGGGGTGCGTTCACACTCCAGGAAGCCAAGAAGCGCAAAGGCACCGGCCTCTACAACGACGCGCAGTTGGCCTCGATGGTCGATCAGTCCAACAAAAACCGAGAGTTGATGGAGCGCAAGGCCGCAGAGGAGGCCCGGAAGCGTGAACTTCGTGTGCGGTCAGAACGCGAGGAGCAGCAGGTCTATTCCCAAGCGTATGCCGCGATGGGCCGCCTAGGCGGAGTGAACCGCATCCGCGACACCGACATTTCCAGCACCACGGGCGAAGGCACCCGGACGCTCTCCAGGCAGGCCATCATCGACCATGTGGTGGACATGAAGGAGGACGAGTTCAACGAGCAACAGGAGACCCTCGTCGCCCAAGGCATGGACGCGAAAGCTGCCAAGGCACAGGTGGACAGGCTCCGCGTCGATTGGTTCGCCGGCAACAAGCTGGTCAACGATGGTTGGCAAAACACCCTCAACGGGATCGCCGGTCGCGCCACCACGGACACGCTCCTCCAGAAGGGCGAAGTGTCCGAGTACATGAAGCAGAGCGTGGCCCTCTACCGGCAGCTTAAGTCGGTCAACCCGGCCTACCTCTCCACGCTCCTGTCGGACAAGTCGTCCCGTGAGTTCCTCGAAGCCTACGACACTGCCGTAACCCATCGGCGGATGCCGGAGGACGAGGCGCTCCTGTACGCGGCGCAGTGGACGGCCAAGCCGGAGGCCGAGAAGTCCCGGACCCTTCTTCCGTACGACAAGGCGGACAAGCTGGCGACAAGCACCCTGTCGTCCCTCGGGCTCGACAGCCGCAACGCCAACTACAGCTACGCCATGAGCCGGATCGAGGAAATGTCCCGCAACGGGGCGACGGACAAGGAGATCAAGGCCAACCTTGAGAAGGAAATCCTCGACACCGCCGCACCTGTCAACGGCGTCCTCGTGTTCGCCAACAACGACCTGCCGGACGACTTCCCGGACCTCATGCAAGTCGAGATCGACAAGCGG
Source organism: Mesorhizobium sp. GW821-FHT04C10 (assembly GCF_059420305.1). NCBI lineage: Bacteria > Pseudomonadati > Pseudomonadota > Alphaproteobacteria > Hyphomicrobiales > Phyllobacteriaceae > Mesorhizobium > Mesorhizobium sp. GW821-FHT04C10. The sequence goes on from NZ_JBWKTL010000001.1 coordinate 4,056,364, forward strand.
TTCAAGGACCTCGGGGCCAAGTACGGCATCACCGATGCCTCGGACCTCTACATTGCCTCGGACGGCTCGGAGAGCAAATGGTACGTGATGAGCAAGTCCCTCCGTATGCCCATCGGCACCGCGCCAATCACCGGCAGTTCCCTTGAGGGCACCCGAACCGAGCGCCGAAAGGCTCACGAGGCGGAAGTCCGGAAGATGGCCGAAGCCAAGGACAACGAGCGGGCCGAGTACAAGCGCAAGTACGACGCGCAGATCGCCGGAGAGCGTGAGCGTATCCAGTATTGGCGCGATCAGGCGGCAAAGCGGAAAGGCACGAGCAAGTCCGTCGCCGGCTTCATGGCCGACAAGCTCCAGTCGAACCTAGACGAGCGGCTACGCTCCGACAGCGGCGAGTTCCAAGCCAAGCGCCGGGAACTGGAAGGCCGGATCAAGAAGGCTCGGGATGCAGACAAGGCCGCGCAGCAGAAGCGCCTCGACTGGCTCAAGTCCCTCATCCCCGAAGTCCAGATCGGCAACACCACCGTCATCGACGGCTGGAACGTCAACAGAGACCGATAACACCTAGTGGCCCCGCTTGGAGACGCTTACGCGCTTTGGGCGGGGCCTGTTTTCCGGCTAAGCCGCTTTCTTGACGCCAGCCAGGGCGGCTTTCAATGCCCTAGCGGCGACCACGAGCCGCGCCTCGTCGCCACCGTAGTCCTCCCCGACGCTGCCGGAGGAATGGCCGAGGACGATGTCTTGGTCTGACTTTGTCACGCCCGCCAATCGCAGCCGGTCTTTCATGAGGTGGCGTAGCGAGTGTGTGGTGACTTTGGTGTCACTGACCGTGGCCCGCACATGCTTGCCTAAAGCGGCAGAGGCGGACGCAGGGCCACCGCTACGACCATATGCGGGGAAGAGTAGGGTCTGACCCTTTGCTGCTGCTACGGCCTCTGTGGCCGCCGTAAGGGCCATGCCTATCAACGGCACCGCACGGCGTGAAACCATGTTCTTGATACGGCGCTCGTCGTGCCACTCGACCACGATATGCGGAATAGCATGGTCAAGGTGAACGTCCGAAACCCGCAGGCCCGCCACCTCGGCAAGACGGCATCCTGTCCCCTCCAGCATCTGCCAAATCTGCCGGAGATCGCTTTTAGCGCGGGCTTCAATGCGCCGATTGGTGGCCTCCAGTTCCTTCGGGGCGAAGGGGCGGCGCTTATCGCGGTCAGGTTCCGCCTCGTCCTTCTTGCCGACCTCAAGGTGCATGAACGGGTTAACTAAGTCGGTAAGGTCAAACTCGCGGATTGCATGATTGAGCGCGGCTCGGACCACGTTTAAATATCGGTCCACGGATGACGCCTTGCGGCCGTCTGCCATGTGATCCCGAACTTCTTTCGCGTCCTGCCGCTTGAGGCTTCGAAGCGTCCGGTCCCCTCCGAGGGCCTCGCTGACGAAAGTGAAAACCCTAGCCAGTTCCAATTTCTTCTTGCCGTCGTCGCCCACTATCTCTTTGAGATACAGCTTCCGGGCATCCTCGACCGTTGGCTCGGGGCGGGGGACGTTGCCCTTCTTGGACAACATAGCCAGCGCCATGGCTTGCACCTCCGGGACGCCGACAGGTTCGCCAGTCTCGGGGTGTTCGGTGAACGCCGAGAGATAGCTTTCGCGGAGAATCTCTGTGGCTTCGGGGCTTCCGCCCGGAAAGGTGCGACTGCCGAGGGTTGCGGACGCCTGTGCAAGTTCCAACGCCTCGCGGTAGATTTCCATCGGCGTGACAGCTTTTGCGTCGGTTCCGTTGCTCCGCCTGCGGAGGACAGCCGCAACGTACCTCTCAAACTCCAGATTGACCTTGGGCCAGTTCCGCGCGGCCTCTTTCTCTGTTGAGCCCAACAGGCGTTTGAATTCGCCTCGTCCCGATGCCTCAGCCACTGCCTTTGGAAGTCGTCTGCGATAATGCCAAGTCCCTGCCTTGGTAGGCACGATGTATTTCAAAATTAGCCCCATTGTGGGCCTCCCGTGTACCGGAATGTGTACCGGAGGGAGCACCTAGCGACTGAAATTATTGGCAAATATGGCTTTGCACAAGCAAATTGGCTCCCCGGGCCGGATTCGAACCAGCGACCAACCGGTTAACAGCCGGTTGCTCTACCACTGAGCTACCGGGGAACGGAGGCTCTTTCAGCAAGTGGCGCAGCCTATAGCAAACCCCTTTCGGCTTTGCAAAGAAGCATTTCGTATTTTTCCGAGACTTTTTCGCGCGGCGGTTTCTCGCAATCGATGGTGTCCGCCCTCATATTAGCCGTCTTGGCGACGGGCGCGGAACCGATAGGGCGGTCGCGGCTTTCGTAAACTGACATTATCGAGCCACCAGATGGGCAGCCATTCGCGATGACGGCAGCAGACGAAAACCGGATACCGGCACGAAAGATCTCGATTTTCGGGCGCGAGTTCACCATGCCGCAGTCGCGGGGCCTCAGAATCACGATCGGTGTTCTTTTGACCATGGGCGGCATTCTCGGGTTTCTGCCGATTCTTGGCTTCTGGATGGTTCCGATCGGACTGCTGGTGCTTTCTTATGAATTCGCCATGGTGCGGCGCCATCGTCGTCGCCTCGTCGTGTGGTGGGAGCGGCGGCGGCGTCCGGACTGAACGACGGTCACCGAGCCGCGTCCTTGACCGGGCCGACCTGCCGGCGCGTCATGCCCTTGTTCGGGTTTCGGATTTTCGCGAATCCGCTTGCCGGTCCGCACTTCTTTCCAGGTCCTCGCGGATTTCCCTGAGAATGGCGGCAGCCGAGGCGAGGCGCGCGCGGTCACGCGGCGAGAGCTTGGCGGCGCCGTCTATCGCAAGGCAGTCGATGGCATGCCGCAGCAACTCCTCGCACACCGATCGCGACAAGCCGTCCCAGGCGTTCATTGCGTTGTTGTTCGGGGCGTTGTTCGGCTTGCAGGCAGCATGGAACAGTCCTCCCGTTTCTCAACGACGGCCGGGGGCGTGGAGTTTCGCGTGATCTGCTGTTATACCTAATGCCGTGCTAATATGCGTCGTGATCACCGTGGCCGCGACGCCCGATGTGGGGGTAAGGATTCATTCAGAGGAAACCGCGAGGAATGCATGGAGGCCGCTTGACGCCATTTTCGCCGCAACCTATTGGAACCGGGTGGAACGCCGGGAGCAATGAGGCCTCGTGGCGGAGTGGTTACGCAGAGGACTGCAAATCCTTGCACCCCGGTTCGATTCCGGGCGAGGCCTCCAATGCCCCAGGCTCCCGCGCAAAAGCGCCGGGGCCTGAAGTTCCAGTCGAAATGAGCCGCGTTTTCGACGCGGCAAGCGGATTGGTTGGAACATGAGCGCTGATTTCTCCGAGCTTCGCGTCAAGATGGTCGACGGTCAGGTTCGCACCACCGACGTGACCAGCGCCCCGTTGCTGGAAGCCTTGCTTTCCGTGCCGCGCGAGCTCTTCGTCGGCGACCGACAGCGCGATCTCGCCTATATCGATGAGGACATCCGCATCGGCGGCGGCGCCGATGGCGCGCGCTATCTCATGGAAGCATCACCGCTGGCCAAGCTGATGCAACTGGCCGAGATCAACCCGACCGATTCGGCGCTCGATGTCGGCAGCGGCAGCGGCTATGCCTCGGCCATCCTGTCGCGGCTGGCGAGATCCGTCGTTGCGCTCGAAAGCGATTCGGTGCTGGCGCAAATGGCGGAGTCGACCCTTTCCGGCCTGGGCTGCGGCAATGTGACCGTGGTCCAGGGCGCGCTGGCGCAAGGTCATGCGGCCAAGGCACCCTATGACGTCATCTTCATCGGCGGCAGCGTCGAGAAAGTGCCGGCGCCGCTGCTCGATCAGCTCGCCGATGGTGGCCGACTCGTCGCGGTCGAAGGGCAGGGCAATTCCGGCGTGGCGCGACTTTTTTTCAAGGCTGGGGGGGTTGTAACCGGGAGACGGGCATTTAATGCGGCAATTAAGCCACTACCCGGATTCGAACGTGAGCATGCTTTCGAATTCTGAATGGTTTGGCCTTGCAGCAAAGGCTTTGTCATGGTCGCTTGCATTTGAACAATCGTTGCTGATCCCGGACTGGGGGCACTTTGGGACCGAGCGACAGGGAACATCGAAACACGTCACTCCGGCTACTCCTGTGAGAAGCTGGCGCGGCGCGGTTCCCATGGAAAACGAATGAGGGATATACCCGTGCCGTCTGTATCCAAGACCCTTTTTGCCGCTGTCCTTGTTTCCGCGACCGCGCTGTCTCCACTGACCGCCTCCGCGGAAACCATCACCGGCGCGCTCGCCAAGGCCTATCAGAATAATTCCTCGCTGAATGCGTCCCGCGCCGGCGTGCGCGTCACCGATGAAGGCGTGGCCATCGCCAAGTCCGGCTGGCGCCCAACCATCGCCGGATCCGCCGACGCCAATTATGTGAACACGCGCGCCAGCGGCGCCAACAGCAAGACGTCGTCGGCCAGCGTCGGCATCACCATCAACCAGACCCTGTTCGACGGCTTTCAGACCAGGAACAATGTGGCGGCCGCGGAATCCCAGGTGAAGGCGTCGGTGGAGAGCCTGCGCAATACCGAAGAGAACACGCTGTTCAGTGCGGCCACGGCCTATATGGATGTGATCCGCGATCGGCAGATCGCCGTGCTGACCGAACAGAACCTGCAGTTCCTGACCGAGCAGGCGCGCGCCGCGCGCTCGCGTTTCGAGGTTGGCGAGGGCACGCGCACCGATGTCGCCCAGGCCGACGCGTCGCGCGCCTCGGCGGTGGCCTCGCTCAGTGCCGCCCGTGCGCAGGCGTTGGCCAGCGCTGCAACCTATCACCAGGTCGTCGGCGACGAGCCAGGCAAGCTCAAGCCCGCTTCGCCATTGGGGAAACTGTTGCCGGCGAGCCTCAATTCGGCGATTGCAATTGGTTCGGCCGAACATCCGGCTATCCTCGCGACCCAGCATCTGGTCGACGCGGCCGCGTTTTCGGTGAAGTCGGCGGAAGGCGCGCTGTTGCCGCAGCTTTCCGCATCGGCCGGCATCTCGGATGACTATCTCAATCGCAATCCGAACGTCGGAACGAACGGCAATTCGACGTCGGCCAATATCGGCGCGACGCTGACCATTCCGATCTATTCTGGCGGGCGGACATCGGCGGTGGTGCGGCAGAACAAGGAATCGCTTGGCGAGGCCCGCATCCAGGTCGATGTCAGCCGTGACCAGGTGCGTCAGGCCGTCGCCACCGCATGGTCGCAGTACACCGCCGCCCAACAGAGCGTCTCCGCCAACAAGCAGGTGATCGATGCCGCGCAACTGGCGCTGAACGGCGTTATCGAGGAGCGCAATGTCGGCCAACGCACCACGCTCGACGTGCTCAACGCGCAGGCCGCCGTCATCACCGCCAAGATCAACCAGGCCAATTCCGAACACGATGTGGTCGTGGCAAGCTATGCCATCCTGTCGGCGATGGGCCGCCTGTCGGTCGACCGGCTCGGCTTGCCGGTGACCAAGTACAAGCCCGAAGAGCACTACAACGCCGTCAAGGACAAGTGGATCGGCGTGCGGACGCCGGATGGCCGCTAAGGCCATCGGCTGGAATTCTCGCTTTCTGCCAGGACGGGATTTTTTTAAAAACCCGTCCAGCTTTTTTCGGCTTCACGCTCTAATCTGTTGAAATCCCACGTGTCCCCAGATTGGGGATTCTCGTTCGGCGATCCGTCGGTTACGCTGTCGCCATGATTCGAATCCGGCTTTGCCGGAGTGGAAGTCTGCAGGGTCACCAGGGCGGCGGAAGTGACGATGGCAACGGCAAGCAGCGCACAGCGCGAACCCTCCATGGAAGAGATACTGGCTTCCATCAGGAGGATCATCGAGGATAGCGATAACGGCCGCAAGCAGCCCGGCGAGGCCGATGAGTTGCGGCAGGATCTGGAGCCTTCGCCGAGCGAAGCTCCGGCGGCGGACGTCGATGCGTTTCGCGCCGAACTCAATGCTGCCCCCGAGGTCAGGAAGCCGGTCGCGCTGGCGGAAGTCCAAGCGCCGTCGCCCGAGCCGGTGATCGCGCGCATGGAATCGCAGACGCGCGCCGATCCTGTGCTGGTCAGGCCGTCGATGACACTTGCAGAGGTCAGTGCCAGGGTCGCCGAGCCGGCGCCTGCCGCCAGGATCGACGCGCCACCGGCCCCAGAGGCCAGCGCGACAAGCGATACCATCGTTGCAGATTGGCGGCGCGAGATCGCCGCGGTTGGAGAGCAGGCGAAGGCGATGCCGGACAGGAGCATCCGCAAGCCGGTTGCCCAGCCCGAGGCCCCGGCGAGCGAACCGGTGGTGGAGGGTGCGTTCGGACGGCCTTCTTCGAGCGACGCTTCGGCCGGCACCGCCCAGGCATATGCTGCGGCAAATGAAGCGCCTTCGGCTCGTCCGGCAATTCTTTCCGAACATACGGGCCGGCAGGTCGCCGCGGCCTTTGGCGAGCTGTCCGATGCCTTTGCCAGCCGCAGCAAGAAAACGTTCGACGAGATGGCCGAGGAGATGCTGCGGCCGATGCTGCAGGACTGGCTGGACAACAATCTGCCGACGCTGGTCGAGCGCCTGGTGCGCGAAGAAATCGAGCGCGTCGCGCGCGGCGCGCAGTAGTCTCCTCCAACGATCACTCTCGAAACGCCGCCCATGAGGCGGCGTTTTTGTCGATCAGGTCAGCCCGCGCTGGTCGCGAAGCAGATCAGGTTGCCGTCAGGATCCCTGACGATGAACGTGCGGGCGCCCCAGGGTTCGGTCCGCAATGTCTGGTGGAACGGGGCCGTGGCCGCCTGGTACTCCAGAAACAGAGCCTTGATGTTGTCGACAACGATCGTCGCCGCCAGGAGGTCATCGGTCGAACTGGCGGCGAGTGGAGGCTTGTCGACATGGCGCAGGTTGAGCCGTGCGCCATCGCGGATGATTTGGGCGTAGAAGGGCGGTTCGCCATAGGTGAAGCGCGTCTCGAAGCCGAGCTTTTGCCGGTAGAAATTACAGGCCGCTGCGATGTCGCGGACAAAGAGCTGTGGCTCGGCAAAGGCGAGATACGGCTTTACGGCGTCTGTTGCTGCATGATCGGTCACGGTTTGAAGGCCTTCCTTCAGCGCCTGCCAGCTCTCGAAACCTGACTTCCTGGCGACGAGTTCCTGGGCATCGGCCAGCTTGAAGTCGTGATCGAGGATTTGGCTGTCGCTGAAATGGCGAAAACGCGGCAAGAGCCATCCAATCACGGCGGCGACGGGATAATACCGTTCGCGGTGCCATTTGAGATAGAGCTTGGCCTGTTTCTTGTGATGTTCGAGTGTCGGCATGGGCGCATTGCGGGGTTAAGGTGGCATAGGCGGGCAATGCCCCTCCGGCCGGAAGCCGATGCGCCCTACAGCAGCATCTACAAGGTATTGCCGGGACGGCCGCGGGTCAAGGCGCGTGCGCCGCGCGGCATGGCTCCCGTTGAAATGAACACCGCCGCGCCTATCTGCTTCTCATGAACCGAAGCGGCCCTTGCGGTTGACTTGGCCAAGACCTTCCGATTTACACCGAACCAGCAAAAATCCCGACAGCGCGGACCATTTTCCCATGCTTGAAAAGACCTACGACGCAAAGACCGTCGAGCCGAAGATCGCCAAAGTGTGGGAAGAGGCCGACGCGTTTCGCGCTGGCGCCGGCGCCGAGGAGGGGGCCGAAGCCTTTACCATCGTCATCCCGCCGCCGAACGTCACCGGCTCGCTGCATATGGGCCATGCGCTGAACAACACGCTGCAGGACATATTGATCCGCTTCGAGCGCATGCGCGGCAAGAACGTGCTGTGGCAGCCGGGCATGGACCATGCCGGTATCGCCACGCAGATGGTGGTCGAGCGCCAGCTGATGGAGAAGCAAATCCACCGCCGCGATCTCACACGCGAACAGTTCATTGACAAAGTGTGGGAGTGGAAGGCCGAATCCGGCGGCGCGATCTTCAACCAATTGAAGCGGCTCGGTGCCTCGGCCGACTGGAGCAGAGAGCGCTTCACCATGGACGAGGGCCTGTCCAAGGCCGTGCTTGAAGTCTTCGTCACCCTCTACAAGGAAGGGCTGATCTACAAGGACAAGCGCCTTGTGAACTGGGATCCGAAGCTGCTGACCGCTATTTCCGATCTAGAGGTCGAGCAGCAGGAGGTTAACGGCAATCTCTGGCATTTCCGCTATCCGATCGAGGGCGCGGCATTCGACCCGGAAGATCCCAAGACCTTCATCATCGTGGCCACCACGCGCCCCGAGACGATGCTGGGCGACACTGCGGTCGCGGTTCACCCAGATGACGAGCGCTTCCGGCATCTGGTCGGCAAGAACGTGGTGCTGCCGATCGTCGGCAGGAAGATCCCTGTCGTGGCGGACGAGTATTCCGATCCCGAAAAGGGTTCGGGCGCGGTCAAGATCACGCCGGCGCATGATTTCAACGACTTCGAGGTCGGCAAGCGCCACAAATTGCCGGCGATAAACATCCTGACCGTCGAAGCCGCCATCACGTTGAAGGACAATGAGGACTTCCTCGCCGGCCTCGAGGTGACGCCGGAACGCCAGGCTGTCTGGGGCGAGCTCGACGGGCTGGACCGTTTCGTCGCGCGCAAGAAGATCGTCGAGCTGATGGAAGCCGGCGGCTTCCTCGACAAGGTCGAGCCGCATCGCCATGCCGTGCCGCATGGCGACCGCGGCGGCGTGCCGATCGAACCGTTCCTGACCGAGCAGTGGTATGCCAACGCGGCGGAACTCGCCAAGCCGGCGATAGCCTCGGTGCGCGAGGGCCGCACCAACTTCGTGCCGAAAAACTGGGAAAAAACCTATTTCGACTGGATGGAGAACATTCAGCCCTGGTGCATTTCGCGCCAGCTGTGGTGGGGTCACCAGATCCCGGCCTGGTACGGGCCGGACGGACGCGTCTTCGTCGAGAAGTCGGAGGAAGAGGCGCTGAGTGCGGCGATCGAATATTATCTGGCGCTTGAAGGCCCGTGGAAGGCCTGGGTCGAGGACAAGCTGGAAAACTTCAAGCCCGGCGAGATCCTGACCCGCGACGAGGACGTGCTCGATACCTGGTTTTCTTCGGCGCTTTGGCCGTTCTCAACTTTGGGCTGGCCGGACCAGACGCCTGAACTGAAGACCTATTACCAGACCGACGTGCTGGTGACCGGCTTCGACATCATCTTCTTCTGGGTTGCCCGCATGATGATGATGGGCCTGCACTTCATGGACGAGGAGCCGTTCCATACCGTCTATGTGCACGCGCTGGTTCGCGACAAGAACGGGGCCAAGATGTCGAAGTCGAAAGGCAACGTCATCGACCCGCTCGACCTCATCGACGAGTACGGCGCCGACGCGCTGCGTTTCACCCTGGCGGTGATGGCGGCACAGGGGCGTGACGTGAAGCTCGACCCGGCGCGCATCGCCGGCTATCGCAATTTCGGCACCAAGCTGTGGAACGCGACGCGCTTCGCCGAGATGAACGAAGTCGCCCGCAATGACGATTTCTGGCTGAACGATGCCAAGCTGGCGGTCAATCGCTGGATCCTGACCGAACTGACACGCGCGGCGCGCGAGGTCACGGACGGCATCACCTCATACCGCTTCAATGAAGCGGCCGGGGCGGCCTACCGCTTCGTCTGGAACCTGTTCTGCGACTGGTATCTCGAGCTGCTGAAACCGGTGTTCATGGGCTCGGACGAGGCGGCCAAGGCCGAAAGCCGCTCCTGCGTCGCCTTCGTGCTCGACGAGATCTACAAGCTTCTGCATCCGATGATGCCGTTCATGACGGAAGAGCTGTGGGCGCAGACGGCGGGCGAGGGCAAGGAGCGCGAGTCGCTGCTTTGCCACGCCGCCTGGCCGGCGCCGGATTTCGAGGACGCGGATGCCGCCGCCGACATCAATTGGCTGGTCGACCTCGTCTCCGGCATCCGCTCGGTGCGCTCGGAAATGAATGTGCCGCCGGCGGCGATAGCACCACTCGTCGTGGTCGGCGCCAACGATCTCACGCGTGAGCGGCTGGTTCGCGAGGACTCGGCGATCAAGCGGTTGGCGCGCGTCGGTGACATCTCGCTCGCCGATGCAGCGCCCAAGGGCGCGGCGCAGATCGTGCTCAACGAGGCGACGATCTGCTTGCCGCTTGGCAGCTTGATCGATCTCGCCGCCGAGGCCGCGCGGCTGCAGAAGGAGCTGGCCAAGGTCACCGAGGAAATCGCGCGCCTGCACAAGAAGCTGTCCAACGAACGGTTCGTTGCCAGCGCGCCGGCCGAGATCGTCGAGGCCGAGCGCGAAAAGCTCGCCGAATACCGCGACGCGCAGGACAAGCTTTCGGTGGCTTTGACCAGGGTTCGCGACGCTGGTTGAAGGACAGATTCGCGCACGACATGAGGGCGAGTGCCCATGCGTCAGCTGCCTCGAAAACAGGCGTTCCGCTACGTTAATTTTGACGTAAACGGAAACTTTAAGCCCTATTGTTGCCATAATGTAACAATGGGGCCATAACCCCCTTAAAAGTGGCTGTTTTTGAGCCTTTTGGGGCGAGTTTTCGTTATTTCCTGGTCGGACAAGCACGCCTCGATCCGTTTTTCGGCCTTGCGGCGCCTATCTGCATTTTGTCGAAAATGCGTTCGGCGAGCGTGTACGTGTACGCCCCGACAATTCGTTGTTGCGCCGTTAACCTGAATTGGTTCTAGCTTGATGCACTCGAATTCGGGGAGGAGATTCATGACCATTCTGCGACTGAAGGCGCTACTGGGGGCGGGGTGCTTTTCGCTGGCTTTGATGGGTTCGGCGCATGCCAGCGGTTTTTCGCGCGGCACCGCCGATACCGATATTCTTTTCGAGGATGGCAACTTCAATATGCGCACCAGCGTGACCTATGTCGCGCCCACTAGAAAATATTCGGTGAACCCGATGAACCCCTATCTGGTCGGGGAGAACTACTCAGACAGTTACGCCATTCCATCGGCTGCCGTTAAATTCAAGCTGACGGACAGTCTCTCCTGTGCCGGCACTCTCACGCAGTCGTACGGCGGCAGCGCGACTTGGTCTCGTTCGAGTGGCACGCTCGGTAAGCTGGATGAAGACTTCACCATGTACGAATATGGTGCGACTTGCGGGTTGAAGTTCGATCTCAGCAAAGGGCGTATCTGGCTTATTGGCGGCGTCTATAACGAAGTCACCGATTACAATCTCGTTGCCGGTGCTCCTTTGGGTACAAACATACCGGTCCTTGGTGTCGACCTGCATGACAGCAATTTCGGTTGGCGTGCCGGCATTGCGTACGAAATCCCGGAAATCGCGCTGCGCACGCAATTGATGTACCGTTCCGGCGTCGATATCAATGCCTCCGGCGGGGCAAGTTTTCAGGGGGCGGATCTTCCTGGCGGAGCAACGGGACAAGCCAATTTTCCCCAATCGGTCGAGTTCAAGGCTCAAACCGGTATCGCTCCGGGCTGGCTAGCCTACGGTAGCGTGAAGTGGATGGATTGGTCCGTTACGGAAACGCTGATGCTGAACGTGCCGGCGTTGGCGCTGAACAGCGGCAATCTGTATTTCTGGCGCGACGGTTGGACGGTCACCGGCGGCATCGGTCACAAGTTTAACGATCAATTCTCGGGGACTGTCTTTGCAACCTATGACCGTGGCGTCAGCACCGGTTGGGACCTGACCGGCGACAGCTATACCATCGGCACGGGTGTTTCGATGAAGGATAAGCTGGGTGGCGAATTGCGCTTCGGTGTAGCGGCAATATATCTGGCCTCCGTTTCCGAGACCCAGTACAACAACAGTTATGTTCCTGGCAGTCCCGACCCGCGAAACGGTTTCAACCGTTCCGTGGACGGTGATTGGGGCTATGCGCTGTCGGCTGGCTACAGCATCAAGTGGTAACGAATTTGATCTCTGGAGAAAGGCCGGGCATTGCCCGGCCTTTTTCTTTTTCGGTTGCGCCGTCGCTCCGAAAGCAGTTGCTTAACTAAGGTGATCTTGACGTAAACGGAAGCTTTTTTGGCGCGATGTTGCCGTAATGTAACAGCTCCCAAATCGGCCGCCAGGGCTTCATTCTTGGAAGATTTTGGCTGATTTTCCTCGTCTTTTTTTTAGATACGCCTCCGAAACCGGTGATTTTACCCGGTTCATGTCACCGACACCGTGATGAAAAATGCATTCGCCGGAAAGCGTACGTGTACACCTCTTGAAATCGGTGTTGCGTTAGCCATGCAAAGCAGTCTTGCTTGGTTGTACTCGAATCCGGGGAGGAGATTCATGTTCAATCTGCGTCTGAAAGCGCTGCTGGGGGCGGGGTGCTTTTCGCTTGCCTTGATAGGCACGGTGATGGACACGGCGCATGCTGGCGGCCTTGAGCGCGGCGGCTACGACATCGACCTGTTGTTCGATCCGGCCCCCTTCGCTTCGGACGCCAGCGGAACCTATGTCATGCCGCAGCGCGATCTCAAGAACGCGACGGACACATCCGGTGGCGGGCTGACGGGCAAGAGTACCGCCCGCAACGCCGAGGGCTACTGGGTGCCGTATGTAGGCGTCAAGGCAACGGTTGGCCATGGCGTTGACTGCATGCTTGACTATTCGCAGCCATGGGGTGCGAGTTCAAATCCTGGTATCTGGAACGGCTCCTATTCCACCATCAACACCCAGATCAAAAGCAACAACTATGCTGGCACGTGCTCCTACAAGATGGATGTCGGCAAGGGACAGCTTCGCTTCATCGGCGGCGTTTTCTACCAGGAAGTCTACGGCTTCAAGGAGAGCTATGCGAACCCGGCCTTGGGCACCACAATCGGCCGTGTCGACCTGAGCAGCAGCGGCTGGGGCTGGCGCGTTGGCCTCGCATACGAAATTCCTGATATCGCGCTGCGCGCCAGCCTCGTCTACAATTCGCAGGTGAAGCTCGACAACATCTCGGGCACCTTGAATATTGTCGGCGATATATATGGCGCAACGCAGTCGATGCCGGATTCGCTGGAACTGAAATTGCAATCGGGCATCGCGCCTGGCTGGCTCGCTTTCGGTTCAATCAAGTGGGTTAACTGGAGCCTGCTGCAAAGCATCCCGATCTGCCCGCAGGGGGTTCCGGCTTCTTTGTGCGTTACGGGTTCCGCTGCGGCCGTGACCTCGCTGGATCTGATGTATCGTGACGGCTGGACAGTCACTGGCGGCATCGGCCACCAATTCAACGAGCAGTGGAGCGGCGCGGCCCAGATTTCATGGGACCGCGGGACCTCGCACGGCTATGGCGACCAGACCGATACCTGGACGATAGGTGGCGGCGTCGCCTACACCCCCAAGCCCAACATCGAATTGCGCCTGGCCGGGGCGATCGGCGTGCTGACCAGCGGCCACTCGGGGGTGGTGAACGGCGAGAACGGATTTCAGGCCGGTACGGACGTCAGCTACGACTTCGGTAACGATCTGGTCTCCGCGATTTCAGGCGGCCTCAAGATCAAGTTCTAAACTTATGAAAATACTGGCAAAAGGCCGGGCATTGCCTGGCCTTTTTCGTTTGGGCGGGCATTATTGGTGACGCCGCTGTCCAAGCTCCGTTGCACATAAACCGCACCATGGCCGCCTCGTGCGATTGTGACGTTTTGGCAACACTTTCTGAACAACCCCTGCGCTAAAAGTCAGGCCGGGGAAATTGCCTATTTCCCGCCATAAACCCGGCGCACCTCGAACCTGTCTCGGGACACGTGCCAAAAGGCCCGGCGATGAGGCAGGCCGCACCGCCCGCGGCAAGGATGAGAATGGACGCCAAGGTCATTTCAAAGGCTAAGCTCCCTAGCCGCCATGTGACTATCGGTCCGGCGCGCGCGCCGCACCGGTCCTATCTCTATGCCATGGGGCTTTCCGCCGCCGAGATCGCGCAGCCGCTGGTCGGCGTAGCCTCGTGCTGGAACGAAGCCGCCCCTTGCAACATCTCGCTGATGCGCCAGGCGCAAGTGGTCAAGAAGGGTGTGGCGGCCGCCAATGGCACGCCGCGCGAATTCTGCACCATCACCGTCACCGACGGCATTGCCATGGGCCATCAGGGCATGAAGTCGTCGCTGGTGTCGCGCGAGGTCATCGCCGATTCGGTCGAACTCACCATGCGCGGCCATTGCTATGATGCACTGGTCGGCCTCGCCGGCTGCGACAAGTCGCTGCCAGCCATGATGATGGCCATGGTGCGGCTCAACGTGCCGTCGATCTTCATCTATGGCGGTTCGATCCTGCCCGGCAGCTATCGCGGCCGACAGATCACCGTGCAGGATGTGTTCGAGGCGGTGGGCCAGCATTCGGTCGGCACGATCGGTGATGCCGAACTGCTCGAGATCGAGCAGGCCGCCTGTCCCTCGGCCGGCTCCTGCGGCGCCCAGTTCACCGCCAACACCATGGCTACCGTCGCCGAGGCGATCGGCTTGGCGCTGCCCTATTCCTGCGGCGCGCCGGCCCCTTACGAAATGCGCGACCGTTTCAATTTCGCCTCGGGCGAAAAGATCATGGAGCTGATCGCCAAGAACATCCGGCCGCGCGACATCGTCACGCTGAAGGCGCTGGAGAATGCGGCGACCGTGGTTTCGGCCACCGGCGGCTCGACCAACGCAGCATTGCATCTGCCGGCGATCGCGCATGAGGCGGGCATCAAGTTCGATCTGTTCGACGTGGCGAAAATCTTCGAGAAGACGCCTTACATCGCCGATCTCAAGCCCGGCGGAAAATATGTCGCCAAGGACATGTTCGAGGCCGGCGGCATTCCGCTGTTGATGAAGACGCTGCTCGACCACGGCTATCTGCATGGCGATTGCCTGACGGTCACTGGCCGTACTTTGGCCGAAAATATGGAGCACGTTGCCTGGAATGAACACCAGGATGTGGTCCGCCCGGCCAACAGACCAATTACCCAAACCGGCGGTGTCGTGGGGTTGAAGGGAAACCTTGCCCCCGAAGGCGCGATCGTGAAGGTCGCGGGCATGGCGGAGTTGAAATTCTCCGGCCCGGCGCGCTGCTTCGGTTCGGAAGAGGAATGTTTCGAGGCGGTGACGCATCGCAACTACAGGGAAGGCGAGGTTCTCGTCATCCGCTACGAAGGACCGCGCGGCGGCCCGGGCATGCGCGAGATGCTGTCGACGACGGCGGCGCTCTACGGCCAGGGCATGGGCGGCAAGGTGGCGCTGATCACCGACGGCCGCTTCTCGGGCGCGACGCGCGGCTTCTGCATCGGCCATGTCGGGCCGGAAGCGGCGGTTGGCGGTCCGATCGGTCTGATACGGGATGGCGACGTGATCTCGATCGATGCCGTGAACGGTACGATCGAAGTGGCGCTGACCGACGCCGAATTGGCGGCGCGGGCAAAGACATGGAAGGCGCGCACGACCGACTACCAGTCGGGCGCGATATGGAAATACGCACAGACGGTCGGGTCTGCCCGGGATGGCGCGGTCACCCATCCGGGCGGTGCGAAAGAAACACACTGTTATGCGGATATCTGAGTTGTTGAGGTCAACACCAGAGTTGTTGAGGTCGTCTGTCCTTCCGGCACTGGTCGCTGTTGCGATCTTTGGCGCCGTGGGCCAGGCCTTGGCCTTCGACGACAAGGTGTTCGACGACAAGACCGGCGTGAAGCCGCAGTCCAGTCCCTGGGCGGTGTTTCAGTTCGGCTTCTCCGCCTACAAGAACGGCCACAAGGAACAGGCCGCCGAGGCTTATAAATACGCCGCCGAAAACGGCCAGATCGGCGCCACTTGGAAGCTTGCGCGCATGTATGCCGAGGGCGATGGCGTGGCCCGCGACGACTATGAGGCGTTCAAGTTCTTCTCGGAAATCGTCGACCAGGATGTCGAGCCCGGCTCGCCGGAAGAAAGCTATGTCTCCGACGCGCTGGTGGCGCTTGGCGACTACCTGCGCAAGGGCATTCCCGGCAGTCCGGTCACCGAGAACGAGGTGGCGGCCCAGGAATATTACATGCGCGCCGCCGCCAACTACCGCAACCCGAACGCCCAGTTCGAGATGGGGCAGATGTTCCTGAAAGGCGAGGGCGGCGTGAAGGCCAGCGTCAAGCAGGCCGGGCGCTGGTTCCAGCTCGCCGCTGAGAAGGGCCATGCCGGCGCGCAGGCGACGCTCGGCCATCTCCTGTTCCAGAGCGGCAAGATCGTTCGCGGGCTGGCGATGATGACCGCGGCGCTCGAACGCGCGTCGCCGGCCGACCAACCCTGGATCCGAGGCATGCAGGAAGAGGCTTTCGCCGCCGCCGGTGAAGCTGATCGCCGCACGGCGATTTCACTGGCGGATGACATCCTTACCAAGGGCACCACCAACGCAGACCAGTAAGGCGTCTGCCGATCTCCCCTACAAGAGGATGTTTGGACCGGGAGATTGGCAGCTTGGTAGCCGGCGCGTTTTCTTGCAACGTTGGAGATTGGCGAAAACGGTCGCGACAGCCAATCTCCCCCCAAGTGGGGGAGATGTCCGACAGGACAGAGGGGGGCGCTGTCCCGCCAGCCTTGCTGTTAGTCTGACGTACCCGCAACACCGGCCACGATTACAATATGTTGGCAGACATTGTCGATGTCACGGATGACGTCGTCGTTCCAGAAGCGCAGGACAGTCCAACCATCCTGCTCTAGGCGCAGCGTCCTTGCTTCGTCACTTACGACAGCATCACCTTCCGCGTGTTGGGAGCCATCAACTTCGATGGCCAGTTTCTTCCCTGGACAAGCAAAGTCGACAATGTAGCCTGCGATCGGAAATTGCCGCCGGAAGCTAAGCCCCATCAACCGATGCGCGCGAAGCTCGTTCCAGAGCTTCAATTCGGCGTCGGTCATCACTTTGCGCATCGACCTAGCGTTTGCACGATGGTTTGGAGGCAGAGGCGTGTGAGGCATTGTCGATGCTCGGTCGCTGTTTGAGGCTGGCGCTTTACGGCGCCCCCCTCTGTCCTGCCGGACATCTCCCCCACGAGGGGGGAGATCGGCTAATGGGCCAAATCAGTTTTCGGTCGGTTCCGTCGGCACCATGCTTGGCGCAGGCGTCGAGATCGGCGTGACATTCAGGTGCGGCGCCATCTTGTTTTCGGGGCAGCTGTCGCCGACCTTGGTCCAGGATGTGTTGTTGAGCACCATGTCGCAGCGCGCCATATGGCTCTGGTTGGCAACCGTCAGGCAGGCGACCTGACCGACCGGATAGGATTTTCCATTGGCGAGACATTCCGGGGCGGCGAGAGCCGGCAGCATGACGACCGTGGCCAATGCCACGCCGATCGGACAAACAACAAATCGAATAGTCATGGGAACCCCGACCGCCATGATGATCTTCCATCATGCGCCTGATTTGTGGCGATACAACGTCGTTGTGGCGAAACAAAGCCGGGGCGATTCGACGGCGGAAGGGGCCGGTCAGGCTGGCTGCAGCGCGAGATCGATCGCCACCGGCACGTGATCGGACGGCTTTTCCCAGGCGCGCACATGCTTTTCGATCGAGGCCGACGAGAATCGGTTGGCGGCTTCCGGCGATAGCAGCAGATGGTCGATGCGGATGCCGTTGTTCTTCTGCCAGGCGCCGGCCTGATAGTCCCAGAAGGTGTAGGTGTCGGGCGCATCGGTCACCGCGCGCACCGCTTCGGTGAAGCCGAGATTAAGCAGCCGCCGGAAGGCCTGCCGCGTCTGCGGCTGGAACAGCGCGTCGCCCAGCCAGTTCTCCGGGAAGCGCGCATCGATCGGCTCGGGAATGACGTTATAGTCACCGGCCAGCACCAGCGCCTCTTCCAGCCTCAGCCGTTCTTCGGCCCAGCGTTCCAGCCGGGCCATCCAGGATAGCTTGTAGGGAAATTT
The DNA here is from genome assembly GCF_059420305.1 of Mesorhizobium sp. GW821-FHT04C10. Lineage (NCBI taxonomy): Bacteria > Pseudomonadati > Pseudomonadota > Alphaproteobacteria > Hyphomicrobiales > Phyllobacteriaceae > Mesorhizobium > Mesorhizobium sp. GW821-FHT04C10. Next base: position 4,074,175 of record NZ_JBWKTL010000001.1, read on the forward strand.
CTTCTCGTCATCGATCGGATTGCCGTTCGGCAGATAGAGCGAGGCGACGCGAAGCGCGCCCTTGTCGGTCGAGAATACCCCTTCGATGAAGCGCGCCTGCTCGTCGGTGTCGTCACCCGGCAGCCCTCTGATGACTTCGTCAAAGCGCAGCTTCGACAGCAGCGCCACGCCGTTGAAACCCTTCTGACCATGAGTTTCGACATTGTAGCCAAGCGCCTCGATCTCGGCGCGCGGGAACTGCTCGTCGACCGTCTTGATCTCCTGCAGGCAAACGATGTCGGGCGCGCTTTCGGTCAACCAATGGGTGAGGTTGCCGATGCGGGCGCGAACGCCGTTGATGTTCCAGGTGACGATTTTCATGACGCTCTCGGTGCTTATTCAGAGGGGCCTTGCGCTGGATGGCGCTCGACCAGGCCGATCGTATTGCCTGCCGGGTCCTTTAGGAAGGCCATCCACTCGCTTTCCCCCGCCGGACCGAACTGGCCCTCGGTATCGCGATGCACGAGCGTCGGCGGCGCGGTGAAGGGGACACCCGCTGCCTTCGCCCCGCCGTGGAAGGCTTCGAGGCCCGTTATGTCGAGATAGACCGTGCCCGCGGGTATGCCGTCGGTAAACAGCAGCCGCACGCTGCCTGCCATGATGAAGGCGATGCCCGGTGGGTCGAAGCGCGCGTGCACATTCAGGCCGAGCACATCGCGCCAGAAGGCGAGCGTCGAATCAAGATCGCGCCCGGCCGACAGCGCGACCTGACGGACCGCGCCAACGGCAGGCATGCCGCTAGATGGAGAAACTGGTGCCGCAGCCGCAGGAGGCGACCGCGTTCGGATTGCGGATCTGGAATGACTGGCCCATCAAATCGTCGACGAAGTCGATCACCGACCCGCCCATATAGACGAGCGACAAATCGTCGATCAGCACCGTGGCGCCATCCTTCTCGATCGCAACGTCATCGTCGTTGCGCGTATCGACCAGATCGAACTTGTAGGAAAAGCCGGAGCAGCCGCCGCCCTCGACGGAAACGCGCAACGCCGTCTTGCCGGCCTCGTTGGAGACAATCCTGGCGATCCGCTTGGCGGCAGCCTCGGTCATATCAACTTTCATGGCAGTCTTGGCATCCGCGCCCATGGGCGTCACCTTGCTTTCGGTTTCACATGATAGGTATGAAGCGCAAGCGGCCAAGTCAACTAGACCAGTCAACCTGCGGCATCGACCATGACCAACGAGTTGGGCGACATCGGATTCGGCTACCGGCCGCGCGCGGCCTATGCCACGGATCCGGCGCGCTCGCGCGGCCGGCTGTTCGATGAGGTCGAAAGCCCGACCCGCACGCCGTTCCAGCGCGACCGCGACCGCATCATCCATTCGACGGCGTTCCGGCGGCTCAAGCACAAGACCCAGGTCTTCATCGCCCATGAAGGCGACCATTACCGCACAAGGCTGACCCATTCGATCGAGGTGGCCCAGATCGCGCGTGCTCTGGCGCGGGCGTTGCGCGGCGACGAGGATCTGGCAGAGGCGGTGGCGCTGGTGCATGATTTCGGCCACACGCCCTTCGGCCACACCGGCGAGGACGCGCTGAACGACAAGATGGCGGCCTGGGGCGGTTTTGATCACAACGCTCAGTCGCTGCGCATCGTGACGCGGCTGGAGGCGCGCTACGCCGAATTCGACGGGCTGAACCTCAGCTGGGAGACACTGGAAGGCCTGGTCAAGCACAATGGCCCGCTGACGGACAGCAGCGGCAAGGGCCTGAAGGGGCCGGTGCCACAGGCAATCCGCGATTATTCGGAGCTGCAGGATCTCGAGCTCGACCACTTCGCCGGCATCGAGGCGCAGTGCGCCGCCATCGCCGACGATATCGCCTACAATACGCATGACATCGACGACGGCTTGCGGGCAGGGCTGCTGACGCTCGACATGCTGGAGGACGTCTCGCTGCCGGGAGCGATCCTGCGGGGCGTGCGCCAACGCTATCCGGCGCTCGATGGCGTGCGCACCGGCCACGAACTGATGCGGCGGCAGATCACCGCCATGGTCGAGGATGTCATCGTTTCCGCGAAAGCCAATCTGGAGCGTGTCGGCCCGCGCAGTGCTGATGCCGTGAGGGCGGCCGGCGAGACGATGGTGACCTTTTCCACCGAGATGGCCGCGGCCGAGAAGGAACTGAAGGCCTTTCTCTACAAGCACCTCTATCGGCACAAGGAGGTGATGCGGGTGCGCGCCGGCGCCGAGCAGATCGTCAGGGACCTGTTCGACGTCTATTTCGCCGATCCGCGCGCCATGCCCGACGGCTGGCGCGAGGGGCTGGACCGGGCCGAGGACCGCATCAAGGCGCGCAGCGTGGCCGATTTCCTGGCAGGGATGACCGACACCTACGCGCTCAAGGAACATCGGCGTTTGTTTGACCGCACCCCGGATTTGAGCTAGGGCGGGCGCGATTTTGCCGGCCAACGAGCCGGATTCGCCCATAAAGCCGCCAGAGCAATACCCATGAACATCTTCGCCGATTTCACCGCGCGAGTCACAAAGGCTGTCGAAGCGCTCGATCTGAAAGACAAGGACGGCGTTTCGCCCGACCTGTCGCGCATCGCCGTCGAACCGCCCCGCGACGCCAGCCACGGCGACCTCGCGACCAATGCGGCAATGGTGCTGGCCAAGCCCACCGGCCAGAATCCGCGCGCGCTGGCCGAGAGGCTGGCGCTGGCGCTGCGCGATGACAAGGATGTCGCCGCCGCCGAGGTTGCCGGCCCTGGCTTCGTCAATCTCCGGCTCAAGGACGGCTTCTGGCAGGCCCATCTCACGGCCCTTCTGGGCGAGGGACGCAATTATGGCCGCTCGACGGTCGGCGCCGGCCGGAAAACCAATGTCGAATATGTCTCGGCCAACCCCACGGGGCCGATGCATGTCGGCCATTGCCGGGGCGCGGTTGTCGGCGACGCGCTCGCCAATCTGATGGCGTTTGCCGGCTACGACGTGACCAAGGAATATGTCATCAACGATGCCGGCTCGCAGATCGATGTGCTCGGACGCTCGGCCTTCCTGCGCTACCGCGAAGCGCTGGGCGATGACATCGGCGAAATACCGGCCGGTCTCTATCCCGGCGACTACCTGGTCCCGGTCGGTCATGCGCTGGTCAAGGAGTACGGCCGTTCGCTGCTGCAGATGCCGGATGACGAAGCACTGGCCATCGTCAAGGACCGGACCATTGACGCGATGATGGCGATGATCCGCGAGGATCTGGCGCTGCTCAACGTGCATCACGACGTGTTCTTCTCCGAACGCACGCTGCATGCCGACAATGCCAGGAAGATCCGCTCGGCGATCAACGACCTGACGCTGAAGGGCCATATCTACAAGGGCAAGCTGCCGCCGCCCAAGGGCGAGAAGCCGGACGACTGGGAAGACCGCGAGCAGACGCTGTTCCGCTCCACCGCGGTCGGCGACGACATGGACCGGGCGTTGGTCAAGTCCGATGGCGCGTTCACCTATTTCGCCGCCGACGTGGCGTATCTGAAGGACAAGGTCGACCGCGGCTTCGTCGACCTGATCTATGTGCTTGGCGCCGATCATGGCGGTTACGTCAAGCGGCTGGAGGCGCTGGCACGGGCCATTGCGGGCGACGAAGTCAAGCTCACCGTCTTGTTGTGCAACCTGGTCAAGCTGTTTCGCGATGGCGAGCCGGTCCGCATGTCGAAGCGGTCAGGTGACTTTGTCACGCTTCGGGAAGTGGTGGAGGAGGTTGGCCGCGACGCCATCCGCTTCATGATGCTTTACCGCAAGAGCGATGCACCGCTCGATTTCGACTTCGCCAAGGTCACCGAGCAGTCCAAGGACAATCCGGTGTTTTATGTGCAGTACGCCTCGGCGCGCTGCCATTCGGTGTTCCGGCAGGCAAGCGAGCAGTTGGGCGAGGCGAATTTCGACCGCAACAGCCTGGCGGCCGGCGTCGCGTCGCTGACCGACGAGGGCGAGATCGGGCTGATCCGCAAGCTCGCCGAATATCCACGCCTGATCGAATCCGCCGCTCTTGCGCTGGAGCCGCATAGGCTGGCATTTTACCTCTATGATCTGGCCTCCAGTTTCCATGGACACTGGAACCGGGGCACGGATAATCCGGACTTACGTTTTGTTAAGGTTAACGACCGACAATTGACGCATGCCAGACTAGGGCTGGTGCAGGCTGTTTCGGACGTTCTGACGTCCGGCCTGACGTTGATCGGAGCCGCAGCGCCTACCGAAATGCGTTAGGTTTGACTAAAAAACCTGTCACCTTTTGCCCACATTGCGCTGGTAAGGGCCAACCCTGCGCGACGTCCATGGCGTCCGAATGAGTGCGAGTTCGGGAACAATAATGGCAGACAGAACCCAGCTGAGAGTAGCCGACAACAACGACATCGCTGACGATGATCCGTTCGCGGAACTGACCAGGATCATGGGATTCGACCCGCGCCAGCCGGTCAAGCAGCAGGCGCCGGCCCAGGCTCCTGTCGCCGGCCCGTCCGTGCAGGAGGACGATTTCGACATCGACCTCGAAAAGGAGTTGATGGGCGAGTTCGACGCTGGCGACAGTGCGGCCGCTCCATCCGTCGAGGTTCATGAGCCGGCATTCGAAACGGCGGCCACGCAGGCGGCCGACGATGACCTTGCGCTGTCGCTCGACGACGATTTCCATCTGGACTTCACGGGTGCCGATGATCACGGGCTGGTCGCCAGCCATGCCAACCCTCACGCTGCCGAAACCGCGCCTTCCGTCGAACCCGCCTTCGACGCCGATTTCGACAATGCCGTTGCCAGTTCGCTCGAAGACGTTTCGCCCTTCGAAGACGATCTGCCGATGGAGGACGAGCTTGCCGCGTCGCTCGATCAGGATTTCCACATCGAGGACGACACCGTCGAGGCTCAGCATGCGGCGGCCGAAGTGCCGGCGGCTGTCGAGCCCGATCATCAATTCGACGATGCGGTCGCGCTTTCGCTCGAAGACGAGCTGATGCTTGACGACCATCCGGCGGATCAGCGCCATGTGGCTGCGGCCGCCGTCGACTATCCTGAGCCGGCACTGGCCGTCGCGAATGAGGTCCAGGCGACTTCCGACCAGGATTTCGCGGGTCATTTCGACGACGCCATGGCTGATGTCGATATGGATTTTGACGTTCAGGCAGACGAGCCGGTCGCCTTTGATGCAGCGGAAGCGCACGGCGTGCTTGCCGATGCCGTGGACACGGAAGGGGAGTTTTCAGGCCCCGAAGCCGTTTCGGATGATGCTTTCGATCTGAATTTGGACGATGCGTTCGCCGAGCCTGCCGAAGAGCCGGTCGCCGAGGTTACGGCAGCGGTCCAGCCGATAGCTCCGGCAGCGGTCATGGCCGAGCCGGTGCGGGCCCACGCGGCGGACGAACGGAGCCTCGAAGACGAGTTGAACGCGCTTCTGGGCGCGATGACGGCGCGCACGTCGCCGTCGGTCAGCGAGCCTGTCGTTGCTCGGCCTGTTGTCGCCCAGCCGGCTGTTGCTCCCGCTCAGGTCCATGCCGCCGCACCGGCGAAGGTCGCCGAGGAACCTGCCGATCTCGTTGGCGATCTCGACTGGGATCTCGACGACCATGCGCCCGAGGATCTGCATCCTTCGAGTGCCGTCCACGCCGCCGATGCCGATCTCGACAATCTGCTGCTCGACGAACTTCAGGGCCAGGATCTTGCTTCGGATGCTGCTGATCATGTCGATCTCGACGATGATGCGTTCGATGCGGCCCTGGCCAGGAGCCTCGATGCGCGCCACGAGACAGCTTCCCAGCAGGATCAGGCAGATTCCCTCGATTGGCTGGCCGAACGCTCAGCGCCGACGGAGCCAACCCGTTCATGGAGTCGCGTGACACCGGTTCCCCAGCAGCCGGCATTTGCCGCGCAGCCGGCCGCTTCGATGGCGGCCAGGGCCGCCGCGCCGGAAGTGGCCCCGGCAGTGGCTGTGGTGCCGACCTATCATGCGCCCGAGCCGGTTGCGGCTGCGGCCTATGCAGTTCCTGTATCCGCACCGCAGCCGCGACAGCCGTCGCGCTATGAAGAGATGCCTGATGTCGAAACGGTCGATGTGCCGGAGCGCGTCGTGGCGCTGGCGGACGATCTCGACATTCCGGAACTGCATTTCGAGGAAGATGAGCCGGCCACGCCTGGCTATGACGATCTCGACGCCGAGTTCGCCAGCCTTCTGACGGAAATGAATTCGGTGGAGGTCGCGCCTGCTCCAGCAGCTCCCGCAAGCAGCGCTGCCTATGCCGACGAATCCTACAATGCCGGATTCAATTCGGGATATGAGAGGCCCAATCCGGGATATGAGAGCCTCAATCCGGGATATGAGAGGTCGAATACCGGATACCAGGCGCCTGCATACGAAGAAGCCAAGCCTGCCTACCAGCCTGAAGCGCGCACCTATGCGGCGCGGCCGGCGGAAACGCCTGCTCGTGCTGCCGCGAACACTGGCTATGCCGATGCCTCGGACGGCTTCGACCTCGACAATCTGCCCGGCAGCCAGCCGGTCTCGCAGGCGGACGATTTCACCGTCGATGAACTCGACTACGATCCTGAACTGGACGAGGCAATGTCCGTTCCGGGTCTCGGCGAGCGCGAAGCGGCCAGATCGTCGGGCCGCCGCGGCCTGTTCATCGCCGCGATCGTCGGGGCCGTTGCGGTCGCGGGCGGTCTTGGCGCCTTTGCGCTGTCCTTCGGCGGCAAGGGCGGCAGCGAAGCTCCGGTGATCGTCAAGGCCGACAATTCACCGATCAAGGTCAAGCCGGAAAATCCGGGCGGCACCGTGGTGCCGAACCAGGACAACAAGGTCTACGACGCGGTGGTCAAGGGCGCGAAGCCCGCCGAGCCCGTGCAGCAGAAGCTTGTCACCAACACCGAGGTACCGGTGGACGTACAGGCAAAGGATCCGGCCCGCGCCATAGATCTGTCTCCTGACCAGAGTGCTGCCGTTGGCGGAGCCGACGACAGCAACGCCTCGCCCGCCGCCAATGCGGCCCCGACCGCCAGTGCGGCTTCTGCCGACAATACGGCGCCGGCGCCCAAGTCCGAGGATCGCATCGCGCAGGTGCTGCAGGATGCCGACAAGGGCACCAACACCGATGTCGTCGCCGTTGCGCCTCGCAAGGTGAGGACCATGGTTGTCAAGTCGGATGGCTCGCTGGTGCCACGCGAGGACCCGGCGCCCGCCGCGCCGCAGGTCGCGGCTGCCGAGCCGACCGATCCGGCGCCGCAGCATGTCGCGCCGTCTGCCGATGCCGATCAGACCGGCACCGTGGCGCCCGCCGCCGCGCAGTCGGACGACGAGCCGGCCCTCAAGCCAGCAGCCAAGCCGGCCAAGGCCCAGTCGACCAACACCCCGGCTAAGGTTGCGATCGCGCCGCAGCGCCCGTCCGACCAGCCGGTCGACGTCGTCGGCGAGGTCAAGCCCGATCAGGTCGCTTCCATCGATCCGGCAACGACGGCGACCGGTGGCGGTTCGTGGTCGATGCAGGTTGCTTCGCAGCCGACGGTGGAGAGCGCCCAGTCGACCTACCAGGATCTGCAGCGCCGCTATGGCAGCGTGCTTGCCGGCCGCACCGCCAACATCGTCAAGGCCGAGATCGCCGGCAAGGGCACGTTCTACCGCGTTCGCGTCGCGGCTCAGTCGCGCAACGATGCCATCAACCTGTGCACCAGCTACAAGGCGGCTGGCGGCAACTGCTTCGTCTCGCGTTAGACGCCGACCCAACCTTTCAAAGCCGGCGCGGCCTTGGGCCGCGCCGGCTTTTTCGTGTGCCCAGCGTTTTCATGTGGAAGCGCTTCCGGCGTTGGACCGCATGTGATCGCAAGCGATTCCCTTTGGTCGCGCGAAGCCCTAAACTCCTGACATGACCGAATCAAAATCCATGATCCTCGGCTGTGCCGGGAAATCGCTCACCCGCGAAGAAATCAATTTCTATCGCAATGAATGCCCGTGGGCCTTCATTCTGTTTGCCCGCAACATTGGCGAGACCGAGCAGATCCGCGATCTGGTCGCCGAGATGCGCGACTGTATCGGACGCCCGGACGCGCTCGTTTTCATCGACCAGGAAGGCGGCCGGGTGCAACGCCTGCGGCCACCGCTGGCTCCCAACTATCCGGCCGGCGGGGCGCTTGGCGCGCTGTGGCGCGACGATCACGACGCCGGCGCGCGTGCCGCATGGCTGATGGCGCGCCTGCACGCCTTCGACCTGCTGCGCTACGGCATTACGGCGGATTGCCTGCCGGTGCTCGACGTGCCGATCGAAGGCGCCAGCGATGTGATCGGCGCGCGCGCCTATGGCAAGGAGCCGCGCGCGGTCATCGAACTCGGCCGTGCCGCCGCCGAAGGCCTGATGTCCGGCGGGGTGCTGCCGGTGATGAAGCATATTCCGGGGCATGGCCGGGCCTTTGCCGACACGCATTTCGAGCTGCCGACGGTCGACGCTTCGCTCAGCGATCTGCAGCGGCATGACTTTGCGCCGTTCCGGGAACTCAACGACCTGCCGATGGCAATGACGGCGCATGTCGTCTATAGCGCCATCGACCCGAAGAACCCGGCGACGACGTCGGGCAAGGTCATCGACGAGATCATTCGCCGCGACATCGGCTTTGACGGGCTCTTGATGAGCGACGACACCTCGATGAAGGCACTTTCTGGGGATTTCCCGACAAAGGCGGCCTCGATCCTTGCGGCGGGCTGCGATCTGGTCCTTCACTGCAACGGTGTTTTCGAGGAGATGGCGGGCATCGCATCGCGCACCACGGGGCTTGAAGGCAAGTCGCTGGAGCGTGCAAAGCGGGCTCTGACCTATATAAGGAAACGCGACGCGGCCGAGGAAACCGAGATACGCGCTGAATTCGCCACCTATTTCGATGCGGTGGCCTAACGATAAGGAAGTGACAAGGCTGTGGCGGAAACATTGGAGAGCAAGGCCGCGAAGGCCTCACCGATGGGCCGCCTGTGGGCCGAGAACGATGATTCACGGCTGACCGGCGATCCCTCGCTGGTCGTCGACGTCGCCGGCTTCGAAGGTCCGCTCGATCTTTTGCTGCATCTTGCCCGCAACCAGAAGGTCGATCTGGCGCGCATTTCCATCCTGGCGCTGGCCGAGCAATATCTGGCCTTTGTCGAGACGGCGCGGACGCTGCGCCTCGAGCTTGCCGCCGATTATCTGGTGATGGCGGCGTGGCTTGCGTTCCTGAAGTCGAAGCTCCTGATCCCCAAGCAGCCTGGCGAAGAGGGCGAAAGCGGCGAGGAACTGGCGGCGGTGCTGCAATTCCGTCTGAAGCGGCTCGAGGCCATGCGTGATGCGGCGTCGCGTCTCGTCAACCGCAACCGGCTCGGTCGAGACGTGTTCGCGCGCGGCATGCCCGAAATGGTCATTATCGAGAAGCGCAACACCTATTCGGCGTCGCTTTACGACCTCTTGACCGCCTATGCCCAGCAGCGGCAGAAGCAGGCGATCACCAATGTGACGATCGCCCGGCGTGGTGTCTGGTCGCTCAAGGACGCGCGCGACATCCTGACCCGGCTGATCGGCTCGCTGCGGGACTGGACGGCGCTGGACAGCTTCCTCATCCGATACATGACCAGCCCGGAAGAGCGGCGCACGGCGATCGCCAGCTCATTCGCGGCGACACTGGAACTGGTGCGCGAGCGCAAGATGGATGTTCGGCAGGACGAGGTGTTCGCGCCGATCTATCTGCGCGACCACCGCGCACCGGCAATCAAGGCAGTCGAGGTTGCATCATGAGCGAACGCGCCAACGCTTCTGTTATCCCCTTCAAGGTGGATGATGGGCCGGACGAGGGCGATCTCGACCAGGCTTCGCCCCAGAATCCGCCACAGAATCCGGCCGAGCGCCTGCATATGGCGGAGGCCGTGCGCATGGCCGAGGCGATCGTGTTCGCCAGCGCCGAACCGGTCAGCGAAAAGCAGCTTGCCGCACGCCTTCCCGATGGCATCAACATCGCCCTCGCCATGGACGAGTTGCAGCAGGTTTACGCCCGGCGCGGCGTCAATCTGGTGCGGGTCGGCGACGCCTGGGCGTTCCGCACCGCCGGCGATCTCGCCTTCCTGATGAGCCGCGACACGGTGCAGCAGCGCAAGTTGTCGCGCGCGGCGCTCGAAGTGCTGGCGATCATCGCTTACCACCAGCCGGTGACGCGCGCCGAGATCGAGGACATCCGCGGCGTCGAGACCTCGAAGGGCACGCTAGACACGCTGCTCGAGACGGAATGGGTGCGCATGCGCGGCCGTCGCAAAACGCCCGGCCGTCCCGTCACCTACGGCACCACCGAAACCTTCCTCGACCATTTCGCGCTCGAGGAAATCCGCGATCTTCCCGGCATGGAGGAGCTGAAGGGCGCCGGCCTGCTATCGGGCCGCATGCCGTCCAATTTCTCCATTCCGCAGCCGCCGGCCGACCCCGATGCGCTGACCGAGGACGAGGATCCGCTGACCGACATCGACCTCGAGGAACTTGGCCTGCTGACACCGCGCGTCACGGAAGATTGACCCGCCGGCCTCTGTCAAAGCGCGCCGATAGGTCGTAGATGCGCCGATTGGTAGCGGGCCAGTGAGTCGAAAAAGCGTGACATCCGTCACCCTTTCATAAACTCTGTCGCTGTTGTGTTTGAATCCCAACGCGAAAACGCATAGATCATCGCCAGGGAAAACATTCGAGAGAGATTTGCTATGGGTTCATTTTCGATTTGGCACTGGATGATCGTGCTGGTGATCGTGCTGCTGGTTTTCGGCCGCGGCAAGATTCCCGAGCTGATGGGTGACATGGCCAAGGGCATCAAGAGCTTCAAGAAGGGCATGGCGGACGACGACGTCGCAGATGACAAGCGCACCGTCGAACACCGTGCCGACGAGACCGTTTCGGCCGTGAAGGAAAAAGCCAGCAAGAGCTGAGCCAAGAAGTTCTAGTCGGAACAGAGTGCCATGTTTGAAGTCGGCTGGACCGAAATGCTGGTGATCGCGATCGTCATGATCGTGGTCGTCGGGCCGAAGGATTTGCCCAATATGCTGCGCACCTTCGGCCGCACGACGGCGAAGCTGCGCGCCATGGCGGCCGACTTCCAGAAACAATTCAACGACGCACTGAAGGAAGCCGAGCTCGACGACGTGAAGAAGTCGGTCGACGAGCTCAGGGGCCTCAGCCCGGTTGCCGAGATCAAGAAGCAGCTCAATCCGTTCGAGCAGGCGGCGGCCGATGTGCGCGCCGGCGTCGACGCGGCGATGAAGCCGAAGCCGGCCGCCGATCCGTCGGCGCCCGCCGCTTCGACCCCGCTGCCGGCCGAGCCGTTGAAGAATGGCGCAACGGAAATGCCTGGCGTCAGTGCGGCGGGAGCTGCGGCGCCAACACCGATTTTCCCGGCGATGACCGATGAATCGGTGGTATCGGCATCCACGGAAGCTGCCGTGGCGCCAAAGGCATCCGCGGCCAAGAGGGCTGCCAAGTCGGCACCGGTGGCAAAAGCGCCGGCCAAGGCCCCGACATCCGCGAAGACGGTGACGGCAAAAGCCGCACCCGCGGCGACCGCAAAAGCCGCACCAGCGACAAAGGTCGCGACAGCAGCAAAGCCTGCAACCGCCGCTGCGACGAAGCCCGCCGCCGCCAAGGCGACTGCCGCCAAGGCCGTGGCGAAAGCCGAACCGAAACCCGCGCCCGCGAAGAAGCCGGCCACCAAGAAGACGGCTGGAGCCGCCAAGTGAGCGTTTCGGACAAGGAAAAGGACGAGATCGAAAAGTCGTCGGCGCCGCTGATCGAGCATCTCATCGAGTTGCGCCGCCGGCTGATCTGGTCGCTTGGCGGCTTCTTCGTCGCCTTCCTGGTCTGCTTCTTCTTCGCCAAGAAGCTGTTCAACCTTCTGGTCGTGCCGTTCAAATGGGCGACCAAGTGGGCGGGTCTCGACCCTCACAAGGTCGAGCTGATCTACACCGCGCCGCAGGAATTCTTCTTCACGCAGGTCAAGCTCGCCATGTTCGGCGGGATGGTGATCGCCTTTCCGCTGATCGCCACGCAGATCTACAAATTCATCGCGCCCGGCCTCTACAAGAACGAGCGCAACGCCTTCCTGCCGTTCCTGATCGCGTCGCCCATCCTGTTCCTGATGGGCGCCTCGCTGGTCTATTTCTTCTTCACGCCGATGGTGATGTGGTTCTTCCTCGCCATGCAGCAGGCCGGTACCGACGAGCAGGTGCAGATTTCGCTGCTGCCGAAAGTGTCGGAATATCTCAGCCTGATCATGACGCTGATCTTCTCCTTCGGCCTGGTGTTCCAGTTGCCGGTGGTGACCAGCCTGATGACCCGCGTTGGCATGCTGTCGTCCAAGGCGCTGGCCGAGAAGCGCAAATGGGCGATCGTCATTGCCTTCGTCGTCGCGGCGGTGCTGACGCCGCCCGATCCGATGAGCCAGATCGGCTTGGCCATTCCGACCATCCTGCTCTACGAGGTCGCCATCTGGGCCGCGCGGTGGATCGAGCGCAGCCAGGAGCGCGAGCGCCTGGCACGCGAGAAGCAGGAAGCCGCCGAGACCGTGGCGGATAAGGCACCGGACGAACCTTCGGCGCCGGCAGCTTCCTAAGACATCAACGCGGCGGAAAACGACAACCGCCGCCCAGCCTCATCTTGCATCGGTCAAGGATGCGGTTTACGCCCTCTGACTGAAACGCATCGCCATCAAGGCGGTGCGTTTCAGTTTTTGTTTTGAGCATGTCGTTGTCCCAAGACCGCTGCGCACTTTTGGGCGACATGCTACCCGAGGACGGATAGACCATGCTTGACATCAAATGGATTCGCGACAACCCGAAGGCCCTTGTCGAGGCGCTGGCCAAGCGCTCGTGGTCGGCGGCAGAGGCGCAGTCCACGGTCGATGATTTGATCGCCAGGGACGAGGCGCGTCGTGAGCACGTCACCGAGCTGCAGACCAAACAGGAGCGCCGCAACGCCGCCTCGAAGGAGATCGGCAACGCCATGCGTTCGGGCGATGCCGCCCTTGCTGAGAAACTGAAAGCCGAAGTCGGCGAGATCAAGACCTTTATCCAGAATGGCGAGGCGCGCGAGCGCGAGCTCGACAAGGCGCTGAACGATGCGCTGGCGGTGCTGCCCAACGTGCCGCTCGATGACGTGCCGGTCGGCAAGGACGAGCACGACAATGTCGTCAAGCACATCGTCGGCAAGGTGCCGACGCGGCCGAACTGGGTGAAGGAGCATTTCGAGATCGGCGAAGCGCTCGGGATGATGGATTTCGAGCGGGCGGCAAAGCTGTCGGGCTCGCGCTTCACCGTGCTGAAGAGCGGCCTGGCGCGGATGGAACGCGCGATCGGCCAGTTCATGCTCGACCTGCACACGACCGAACACGGCTATGAGGAAGTCATCCCGCCGCTGATGGTCCGCGATGAGGTGCTTTTCGGCACCAACCAGCTGCCGAAGTTCGAGGAGGATCTGTTCTTCACGCCGCACGGGGAGGGCAGGCTTGGCCTGATCCCCACCGCCGAGGTGCCGCTTACCAATCTGGTGCGCGAGGAAATCACCGCGCATGAAAAACTGCCGTTGCGCTACACGGCGCTGACGCCGTGCTTCCGCTCGGAAGCAGGCTCGGCCGGGCGCGATACGCGTGGTATGCTGCGCCAGCACCAGTTCTACAAGGTCGAACTTGTGTCGATCACCGATCAGGAATCCTCGCTCGCCGAGCATGAGCGGATGACGCAATGCGCGGAGGAAGTGCTGAAGCGGCTCGAGCTGCCATTCCGCACCATGGTTCTGTGCACCGGCGACATGGGTTTTGGCGCGCGCAAGACATATGACATCGAGGTCTGGCTGCCTGGCCAGAACGCCTATCGCGAAATCTCGTCCTGCTCGGTCTGCGGCGATTTCCAGGCGCGCCGCATGGACGCCCGCTACAAGGACAAGGATGGCAAGGGCAATCGCTTCGTCCATACGCTCAACGGTTCGGGCACCGCTGTCGGCCGCGCTCTCATAGCTGTCATCGAAAACTACCAGAATGAGGATGGCAGCGTAACCATTCCTGAAGTGCTGCGGCCTTACATGGGCGGTCTGGAAAAGATCGAATCGAAATAATGCGCATTCTTCTGACCAATGACGACGGCATTCATGCCGAGGGCCTGGCGTCACTCGAACGCGTCGCCCGCACGCTCTCCGATGATGTCTGGGTGGTGGCGCCGGAGCAGGACCAGTCCGGCTATGCGCATTCGCTGTCGATCTCGGAGCCGTTGCGGCTGCGCAAGATCGGCGAGAAGCATTTTGCCGTGCGCGGCACGCCGACCGACTGCGTCATCATGGGGGTGAAGAAGATCCTGCCCGGTGCGCCCGACCTGATCCTGTCCGGCATCAATTCCGGCGCCAACATCGCCGACGACGTGACCTATTCGGGAACCGTCGCCGGCGCCATGGAAGGCGCGCTGCTCGGCATCCGCTCGATCGCGCTCAGTCAGGGCTACTCCTATGTCGGCGAGGATCGTGTCGTCCCCTACGAGACCACCGAAGCGCTGGCGCCGGCACTGCTGAAGAAGCTCGTCGCGACGCCGCTGCCGGACGGTGTGCTGCTCAACGTCAATTTTCCGAACTGCCTTCCCGAGGAGGTCGCCGGCACGGTGGTCACCTCGCAGGGCAAGCTCGTGCACAGCCTGTGGGTCGACGAGCGCCGTGACGGGCGCGGTCTGCCTTACTATTGGCTGCGATTTGGCCGCGAGCCGGTCGAGGGCAAGCGAGGCACCGACCTCCACGCCTTGCGCAATCGCCTGGTGTCGGTGACGCCATTGCAGCTCGACCTTACCGCGCATGAGATTCGTGACCAGCTGAGCAAGGCGCTTGCATGAACCCGCCAATCGATGACCGCGAAGGATTTGCCGCTTTCCTCCTGCGCCTGCGGGGCAGGGGAACCGTGCCGAAAGCCTTGATCGCGGCTTTCGAGGCAACGCCACGGCGAGGTTTCCTGGCGGCGCAGTTCCACCAGATCGCTTGGTCCGACCGCATGCTGCCGATCGAGTGCGGCGAGGCTATCGAAGGCGCGGACATGCAAGCGGCGGTGATCGCGGCGCTTGCCATCGAGCCCGGCAATCGCGTGCTCGAGATCGGCACCGGCTCGGCTTATACGGCCGCCGTGATGTCGCGGCTCGCCGCGCGTGTCGTCACCATAGATCGCTACAAGACCCTGACCGAACAGGCGAAGCAGCGCTTCGAAGCGCTCGGCATCAGCAACGCCATAGCGCGCCAGGCCGACGGCTCAGCCGGTTTGCCCGCCGAGGGGCCGTTCGACCGTATCGTCGCCTGGGCTGCCTTCGACAGCCTGCCGCGCTTCCTGCTCGACCAATTGTCGAGCGGCGGCATCGTCATCGCGCCGATCGGGCCGGAGGAGGGCGAGCAGGTGCTGGCCAAGCTCACAAAGGTCGGCAGCCGTTTCGAGCGTGAGGACATCGGGCTCGTGCGGCTGCAGCCGATCCTGCGCAGCGTCGCCGCGGTCATCTAGGCGCCTCCAGCGCACTCGAAAATGTTTTAAGAAAATTTTCGTCGGATTCTAATGGGTTAACCGCCCAGTAACATTAACGCGCTTTAATCCTGTCTCAGTTGGTGCAGAGTTTGTGCGGGTTAGTGCGATGCAACTCAATGTTTTGAAGGCAAATAGTCGCAATCTGGCGCGGGGCTGCGCCGTTCTCATGATTGCGGGCGCGGCCGCCGGGTGCAGTTCCCAGGCGTCGCGGTTCAACAGTGTCGACGACGTCTTCACTTCCTCGACCAACAATCAGCGCGCCATCATCAACAAGCAGGATGCCGTGCAGCCCTATCCGGGCGATGTCTCGGCAGCCCCGCTCGACGGCAGCCACACGCAGTCGGTCAGCCGCTCCAGTCTCGAGCCGGTCTCCAGCCGGCCGCTGCCTCCGCCCGTTTCCGCCCAGGCGCAACCCGCTCCGGCGCTCGCGCCTGCCGCCAATCCCGTGCGTGTCGCATCGGCGCCGGCCATGGTTCGGCCCGCTCCTCATGTCGACAGGACGACGACCGGCACTGTCGAGCCGGCCGCGAGGCCATTCAAGAATGCCCAGCCCGACGCGCCGAAGATGGCGCAGGCCGGCACGCCGCATGCGACCGAGATCGTCGTCAGGGACGGCGAGACCATTTCCGGCCTGGCGGCGCATTACAAGGTGCCGGCCGATGTCATCATGAAGGTGAATGGCCTGAGCCCGACCAAGGGGCTGAAGACCGGCCAGAAGATCGTCATTCCGGCCTATGCCTATTCGAGCAAGGCTGAGCCGAAAGTCGCCGATGCAAAACCGGCAAAGGATGGCAAGCGCGACTTGCCGGCCACCGCGCCGGACAAGGTCGCCGTTCTCCCGCAGCAGCCGAAACTCAAGGAGGGCAAGTCCGCTGCTCAGGTCGATGCTTCGGCCGCCGCGAGCCAGCCCAAGGAGCCCAAGCCCGCGCAGGTGGCCAAGGCAACCGGCGCCGCCGGTACCTACACGGTCCAGTCGGGCGACACGATGTCCTCGATTGCCAGGAAGACCGGCGTTGGCGTCGTGGCTCTGAAGCAGGCCAACGGCATGAAGGACGGTTTGCTCAAGATCGGCCAGACCCTGAAAGTGCCGGCCGGTGGAACGGCAACGGTCGCCAGCGCAAAGCCGGCGAAGGTCGATCCGGTGACCACGGCAACCACGCAGCCCCCGGCAAAGACCACGCCATCGGAAACACTGGCGTCCTACACGCCGCCGAAGAAGGATGCGAAAGTCATCCAGCAGGCCGAGGACGACGACGCGGTGGCCCCGGGCGCCACGGGTATCGGCAAGATGCGCTGGCCGGTGCGCGGCCGGGTGATCTCCGGCTTCGGATCCGGCAAGGACGGCGTCGACATCGCCGTGCCCACCGGCACGCCGATCAAGGCAGCCGAAAACGGCGTCGTCATCTACGCCGGTGACGGGCTCAAGGAATTCGGCAACACGGTGCTGGTGCGCCACGAGAACGGCCTGGTCACCGTCTACGGCCATGCCAGCTCGATCGAGGTGCAGCGCGGCCAGAAGGTCAAGCGCGGCCAGGAAATCGCACTTTCGGGCATGAGCGGCACGACGGACTCGCCGAAGCTGCACTTCGAAGTGCGCAAGAACTCGGCGCCGGTCGATCCTTCGACCTATCTCGAATAGAATAAAAAAAGCGATTTGCGGGCCGTCTGACCTCCAGTCCGGCCCGCCGGCTCAGCCCGTTCCGCGAGGAACGGGCTTTTTCAGTTGCGCAAAATGCCTGCCCGCGCGGCTCAGAGATGATCTAGGAGCGTGTCGGCGATCATCTCCTCAAGGCTGCTGGCCTTCACGCCGAGAAGTGTCTCGGCGTCCGAGGAGTCGACCAGCAAGGGACGTTCAAAGAGGTAGCTCATCTCGATGAGCTCATGCATGCCCAGGGCCTCCATTTCGGTGACGGAGTAGGAACGTGTCTCCGAGATCTCTTGCCCGAGCATCGCCGCGGTTTTCTGGATGAGTTCCCGAGGGGAGGCGTATTGCGAGGGAACGTGAAACGCCCGTCCCCATTCACCCGTGTATCGGGCGGCCGCGACAAGTGTCCTGGCGACGTCCTTGGTGAAGGCCCAGGCATGGGTTGCGTCGAGGTCTCCAATGAAAGCGGTAGGCTTGCCCTCGATGATGGAGGGCAGCGCGACCAGCGAGAAATAGCTGATTGCGCCATGTCCGAGATAGTCGCTGGACCGTACTTCGATCGCCGGTACACTGGCACGAACCGCCCGCTGCCACATGATCGTCCGGGCGGTTCCCTTCTTCGAAGTCGGGTCCAGAGACAGGTCGGAGCGAAGCGGGCTATCGGCATTTGCCCCGTAACCATAGAGGTTTCCGAGCACGATGAGCTTCGCGCCGACCACTTCCGCCGCGCGCACGGTGCCGTCGATGACGGGGAAAAAGTCGGTCGGCCACCGATGATACGTGGCCATGGCACACATGAAGATGGCCTCGGCGCCCTGGCAGATACGCGCCAGTTCCGAGGCATCCGTGGCGTCGGCTTGCATGGCCCGCACGTTGCGCAGTGCGTTCGAGCCGACGCTTCGGCTCGTGAGGACGACGTCATGTCCTTCCTCGCCAAGAAGGCGAGCGGTCTCGCGTCCAACCGGGCCCGCGCCGACAACAACATAGAAACTCATGGCAACCTCTCTGCTTGATGGAGAGGCGTGAGTACCGGTTCCCGGCATTGAAAATCGCGCGGGAATTGCCAAATCTTGGACAGGTTTTGCCATGAATCGAGAGAGCATGCGTCCGCAATTCGCTCCGGCCCAATCCTCCTCCGACATCACAATGGTTTCCCGGCATATCGAGGCCGGCGTCCATCGTCTGTCGCGGGCGTCGCACCACCGCATCATGGTGCATGCAAGCGCGGCGACGCGCTCCTACTGCAATCAGGTTGGGCGATATTTCGTCAGGCGCGCCGGCGACATCGACCTGGTGCCGGCTGGCGAGGAGGGCGGTTTCGAGGCTGAAACCCCATTCGATACGATTGAGATTGTCTTGCAGCCAGCCCTGATGGAAAGGGTGGCGGCGGAACTTGGCGGCAAGGCGCTGGCAACGCGTCTCGACACACGCCATTTGCTTCGTGACCAACGCATCGAACATCTTGCTCGAGCACTCCAGAGCGATCTCGATGCCGGCGCGCCGAGCGGCTCTCTGTTTGCCGACAGCATTGGCGCCGCGCTCGCGGTCAGGTTGCTTGGCTTCGATGATTCAGACATCGATCGAACAAACCGGCTGTCGGATGCCCAGCTCAAGCGCGTCCTGGAGCACATTGAAGCCGCCCTCCATGAGCAGCTTTCGATTCATCGCCTGAGCCGGGTTGCCGGCGCCAGCAGCTCGCATTTGCGGACATGGTTCAAGGTGGCAATGGGCGTCACCCTGCATCGTTATGTGTTGCGACGTCGCGTCGAACGCGCGCGCGTTCTGCTGCAGCAGGGCGATCTCAGCACAAGCGAGGTTGCGGAACTGACGGGCTTCGCGCACCAGTCACATCTGGCGCATTGGATGCGCCGCGAGATTGGCCAGACGCCGCGTGACTTGCGACGGGCGCAGCCGCCCAGGTGACATCCCGGAATTTGCTTTGGCGATGCCTCAATCCTTCAGCGGCTTGCCAAGCCGGCCGGCCAGATCCTGCGTGAACTGCCAGGCGACGCGGCCCGAGCGGCTGCCGCGCGTCGTCGCCCATTCCAGCGCCTCGGTGCGCAGCTGCTCGGGATCGATGTCGAGGCCATGATGGCTTGCATAACCGTTGATCATCTCGAGATATTCGTCCTGCGAGCATTTGTGGAAGCCGAGCCAAAGTCCGAAACGATCGGACAGCGAGACCTTTTCCTCGACCGCCTCGGACGGGTTGATGGCTGTCGAGCGCTCATTGTCGATCATGTCGCGCGGCAACAGATGGCGGCGGTTCGAGGTGGCGTAGAAGATGACATTGGCCGGGCGCCCCTCGACGCCGCCCTCAAGCGCCGCCTTCAGCGACTTGTAGGACGTATCGTCGTGATCGAAGGACAGATCGTCGCAAAACAGGATGAAGCGGAAGGGGGCTGCCTTCAGCAAGCCCATCAGCTTCGGCAGCGTGTCGATGTCCTCGCGGTGGATCTCGATCAACTTCAGCGGCAGGTCGGATCTGGCCTTTTGTGATTTGGCCTTGGCATTGATCTCGGCATGCACGGCCTTGACCAGCGACGATTTGCCCATGCCGCGCGCGCCCCACAACAGCACGTTGTTGGCCGGATGGCCGGCGGCAAAGCGCTCGGTGTTGTCGACAAGAATGTCGCGGACACGGTCGACGCCCCGGATCAGGCCGATATCGACGCGGTTGACCTTGCGCACCGGCTCCAGGTAGCCCGGATCGGCCTGCCAGACGAAGCAATCGGCCTCACCAAGGTCGGTTTCGGGCACGGGCGGCGGGGCGAGGCGGCTGACAGCCTCGATCAGGCGGTCAAGTTTCTTGTTGAGGGCGTCGATGCTGCTGTCGGTCATTTCAGGTCTTTTGGTTCGTTTCCTTGGGGCGGGCAGGTGGGACCCGTTCGATTCCGTCGGGTTCGAAACCGGTTCCAACCTTTTGTTCGAGCGTGATCTTTTCCGAAAACCGGCTCGCGCTTTTCGCGATCATGCTCTAACACGGCCCGGCAGGCCGGAAAAGCAGCCGATTTGCCCGGCCGCGCAGTTGCATTGACAACTTTACCGACTATATTCCGGCCAAATTTCAAGGGGCCGCCAAACTCCGCAGGACGGTTGGCGGCTGTTTTCAAAATTCAGGAGTACTCTCGATGTTCGTGACACCGGCATACGCCCAAGGCATCGGCGGCACCTCTCCCGATATGCTCATCAGCATTTTGCCGTTTGTCCTGATTTTCGTGATCATGTATTTTCTGATCATCCGCCCGCAGCGCACGCAGCTGAAGAAGCGCGGCGAGATGCTGGCGGCGGTCCGTCGCGGCGATACTGTCGTCACCGGCGGCGGTTTCGTCGGCAAGGTGACGAAGGTGATCGACGACAATGAGCTCGAGATCGACCTCGGCGGCGGTACGAAGGTGACAGCGCTGCGCTCGACGATCGCCGACGTGCGCGTCAAGGGCGAACCCGTGGCGAACCAGAACGCCAAGAAATAACCTAATTCCAGGCGGAGCGATCCGCGGACACGCTCTGACGGACGACGCCATATGCTGTATTTTTCGCGCTTCAAGATGATCCTGATCTGGCTGGCCGTGGCCGCCACAGTGGTCCTCGCCGCGCCCAATCTCATTCCCGCGAGCACATTGGCCCAGCTCCCGAGCTGGGTGCCGAAGCGGCAGATGACACTCGGCCTCGACCTGCAGGGCGGCTCGCACATCCTGCTCGAGATGAACCAGAACGATCTGATCAAGGATCGGCTCGAGACGACGCGCGACGAAATCCGCACGCTGCTGCGCGACGCCAAGATCGGCTACACCGGCCTTGGCGGCACGGGGCGGACCTTGCAGGTCCGCATCACGGATCCGGCGCAACTCGATGCCGCTAAGAAGGCGTTGAAGACCTTGACCGATCCGGTCGCCGCCGGCCTGTTCACCGGCGGGTCGATCCAGGAAATGTCGCTGGACGATTCCGAACCGGGCCTGCTCAAGTTCACCGTCACCGACGCCGGCATCAAATACCGCACGTCGACCGCCTTGGCGCAATCGATCGAAGTGGTGGAACGCCGCGTCAACGAGCTCGGCACCACCGAGCCCATCGTCCAGCGGCAAGGCGACGACCGTATCCTTGTCCAGGTGCCCGGCCTGCAGGATCCGCAGCGGCTGAAGGAAATCCTCGGCCAGACCGCGAAGCTGACCTTCCAGATGGTCGATCAGTCGATGCCTGTGCAGGACGCGCTCAAGGGTCGTCCGCCCGCCGGCTCCTCGGTGCTCTATTCCCAGGACGATCCGCCGGTTCCGTATCTGATTGAAAACCGCGTCATCGTTTCGGGCGAAAACCTCGTCGACGCGCAAGCGACGTACAATTCGCAGAACAACGAGCCGGTGGTTTCATTCCGCTTCGATTCGAAGGGCGCCGCGCGCTTCGGCCAGGCGACCTCGCAGAATGTCGGCAAGCTTTTCGCCATCATCCTCGACAACCAGGTGATTTCGGCGCCGCAGATCCGTGAGCCGATCCTCGGCGGCACCGGCCAGATTTCAGGCAATTTCACCGCCCAGAGCGCCAACGATCTGGCCGTGCTTTTGCGTGCCGGCGCGTTGCCGGCGACATTGACCGTTATCGAGGAACGCACCGTGGGTCCGGGCCTTGGCCAGGATTCGATCCATGCCGGCAAGGTCGCCGGTATCATCGGTTCGATCCTCGTCGTCGCCTTCATGTTCGTCGCCTATGGTTTCCTCGGCTTCCTCGCCAACATCGCACTGGCGGTGCACGTGGCGATGATCGTCGGGCTCTTGTCGCTGCTCGGCGCGACGCTGACCTTGCCCGGCATCGCCGGTATCGTGCTGACCATCGGCATGGCGGTCGATTCCAACGTGCTGATCTACGAACGTATCCGCGAGGAGCGACGAAACGGGCGCTCGGTGATCCAGGCGATCGATACGGGCTTCACCAAGGCGCTGGCGACGATCGTCGACTCCAACGTTACCTCGCTGATCGCGACGGTGGTGCTGTTCTATCTCGGTACCGGACCGGTCAAGGGCTTTGCCATCACCTTCGCCATCGGCATCCTTACCACGGTGTTCACCGCTTTCACCTTCACGCGCCTGCTGGTGTCGATCTGGCTGCGCCGCGCCCGTCCGAAGGAATTGCCGAGAGCGCCGGTGACCTTCATTCCGCCCGGTACGAAAATTCCGTTCATGGGCATCCGCCGCTGGACTTTCGCCCTGTCGAGCATCCTGTCGGTGCTGTCGGTCGTGCTGTTCATGACCGTCGACATCAATTACGGCATCGATTTCAAGGGCGGCTCGCTGATCGAGGTGCAGTCCAAGAGCGGCGACGCCAATCTCGGCGATATCCGCGCCAGGCTGACCGAGCTCAACATCGGCGAAGTGCAGGTGCAGCAGTTCGGCGCGCCAAACGATGTACTGATCCGTGTCGGCGCCCAGGATGCGGGCGAGAACGCCGAACAGACGGTCATCGACAAGGTGCGCGGCGAGTTGCAGGACAGTTATGACTTCCGCCGCGTCGAGGTCGTCGGGCCGACCGTGTCGGGCGAACTCGCCAAGCAAGGCACGATCGCCATGCTGATCGCGCTCATCGGCATCCTGATCTATGTCTGGTTCCGCTTCGAGTGGCAGTTCGCGGTCGGCGCGATCGTTGCGACCGTGCACGACGTGGTCATGACGCTCGGCTTCTTCGTGATCACGGGCCTCGAATTCAACCAGTCATCGCTGGCGGCGATCCTGACCATCATCGGCTATTCGCTGAACGATACGATCGTGGTCTATGACCGCGTCCGCGAGGATCTGCGAAAATACAAGCGAATGCCGCTGCCTCAGCTGCTCAACAACGCCATCAACGAGACGCTGTCGAGAACGACGCTGACTTCGGTGACGACGATCCTGGCTTTGCTGGCACTGGTGCTGTTCGGCGGCGAGGTCATCCGCTCCTTCACCATGGCGATGCTGTTCGGCGTCGTGTTCGGCACCTATTCGTCGATCTTCATCGCCGCACCGCTGCTGATCCTGTTCAAGCTGCGGCCACAGACCACGGCCGACGAGGAGAAGCCGGTCGGCGGTGGCAAGGCGGTCGCGACCTGACGCGCGGCCCCGAAGGGGTGACTGAGTGGTGACCGGCAAAGGGATTGTCATCCGCGAGGCGCATTTCCCAGGCCGCGCTCCGATCGAGGCCTATGGCAATGGCGGGTTCCGCTTTGCCGACATGTCGCACCGCGGCTCGTTGCTGTGCCTGCCATCCGGCATCCATGGCTGGGAGCCGGCGGACGCGGCAGCGCTGACGGTGGCGGATTTCGACAAACTTCTGGCCGAGGCCGACAAGGTCGAGATCCTGCTGGTCGGCATGGGCAAGGATCTCCGGCCGTTGCCGGCAGCGCTGCGGGCGGCGTTGAAAGAGGCGGGCATAGCGTCCGATCCGATGTCGACCGGGGCAGCGGTGCGGACCTACAATGTCCTTCTGGCGGAAGACCGCGCCGTGGCTGCAGCGCTCATCGCCGTCGATTGATATGTCCCAGAATGCCAAAATCGTCATGGACGCGGTGCGCGCCGCCGACCATGACCGGTATCTCACGGCGCTCTACGCGCCGGTCGACAAGCGCGATGCGCTGTTTTCGCTTTACGCTTTCAATGCCGAGGTCGCGGGCATTCGCGACCGCATCCATGAAGCGTTGCCGGGTGAGGTACGGCTGCAATGGTGGCGCGATCTCATCGCGGCCGACAATGAAGGCGCGGGCATCGGCCATCCCACCGCCGACGCGCTGAAGGCGACAATTTCCATTCATCGCCTGCCGAAACTGGCCTTCGAGAATATGCTCGAAGCGCGCATCTTCGATCTCTACGACGATCCGATGCCGTCGCGCACGGATCTGGAAGGCTATTGCGGCGAGACAGCAGCCGCGCTCATCCAGCTTGCGGCGATGGTACTCGATCCGGACGCGGCGCCGCGCTTTGCGGAACTGGCCGGCAGGGCGGGCTGTGCGCAGGCGATGACCGGCCTGCTCCTGCTGTTACCGCTGCACCGCAAGCGCGGGCAGAGCTTTATCCCGGCCGACATCCTGGCGGCGGCGGGATCGTCGCCGGAAGAGTTTGTTGCCGGCGATGGCGGGCCTGGAGCGCAGCGCGCCGTGGCGGCGATGATCGCGCTGGCACGCGAACACCTTTCAGCCTTCGAGCGGGGTGCCGCGGAGTTGCCGGCGTCGTTGCGCCCGGCATTCCTGCCGCTGGCGCTGTCGCGCGCCTATCTCGACAAGATGGAAGGCTCGAGCCATTCATCGCTCGACAGCGTCGCGCGGCTCTCTGCCCTGCGCCGACATTGGCTCCTGTTGCGTCGCGCAAGCAAGGGCTGGCCGGCACTTTGACGTAAACGTCAATCGTGTTAAGGATTCGGCCGAGCCGAAACTGTCGCCGAAGACGACAGGCCGGCGCGGAGGAAATCCATGAGCTTGCCTGTGCTGGTCGCGATCGTCGCCTTTGGCATTGCGCTGTCGGTTGCCGCGGTGCATTTCACGGGCGGCAGCAAGACGGCCACACTGGCTGGTCCGGATCCGGCGCTGCGCCGTTTCGCCGAAGATTATCCTGACGAGACGGCTGCGACAGTCCGCCTGACGGCGGATGCCAAGACCGCATTTCTCGATCTTGGGCGAGGGCGTATCGGCATTGTTCACAGCATCGGTGATTGCTTTTTGACCCGCATCGTCACGCCCGCAGACACAAAGGTGTCCGGCGCTGGCGAGGCGCATACGGTTCTGGTTCGGCTGACGGATTTCACCTGGAAGGGCGGCCGATTCCGCTTCGCGAGTGCCGCCGATGCCCAGGCCTTGCTGAATGCTCTCGGGTCGCATCATCCAAATTCCGCGAGGGAGGCCGCGTGATGGACAGCTATGATTTCCCGCAGGTCACCCAGCTGGCCATTCCGTTCTTCGTCGCCGCGATCCTGATCGAGCTCTGGCTGGTGCGCAGCGGCCGCGCCAAGGGCTCGTTCGAGACGCGCGATACGCTCACCAGCCTGATGATGGGCACCGGCAATGTCGTCGCCGGGCTGCTGCTTGGCGTCGTCTCCTACTGGGCGCTGCTGTGGCTATGGCAGTTCCGCGTCTTCAATCTCGGCCTGTCGGTCTGGGTGTTCCTGGCCGCCTTCCTGCTCGATGACCTGCGCTACTATGTCTATCACCGCATTGCGCACCGGGTGCGCTGGGTGTGGGCCGAGCATGTCAACCATCATTCGAGCCAGCACTACAATCTGTCGACGGCGCTCCGGCAAAGCTGGACCGGGCTGTTCACTTTCATGTTCGTGCTGCAGGCGCCGCTGGTGCTGCTCGGCTTCCATCCGGCGGTCATCGCCTTCACCTTCGGCTTCAACCTGGTCTGGCAGTTCTGGATCCACACCGAGACAATCGGCAAGATGTGGGGCTGGTTCGAATTGATCTTCAACACGCCGTCCCACCACCGCGTCCACCACGCCACCAACCCTCGCTATCTCGACGCCAACTATGCCGGAACGCTGATCATCTGGGACCGCATGTTCGGCACCTTCGTCGAGGAATTGGAGGAAGACCGGCCGCGCTACGGCATCGTCAAGAATCTCGGCACCTTCAACCCGCTGAAAGTGGCCTTCCACGAATGGATCGGCATGTTCAGGGATGCGTTTTCGTCGGGCCTGACGCTGCGCGAGCGCCTGAATTACCTGATCAAGCCCCCCGGCTGGAGCCATGACGGCTCACGCGAGACCTCGGAGAGCCTGAAGGCCGCCTATGTCAGGCGGAATCCCGGCGAGGCGGGCAAGCCGGGACTGCCTGTGGCGAGTGCCGAGCCGGCGGAGTAGCTGCTTTGGCGGCTAGGAGGCGTCGCTCGAACCGCCATCGCGCATCAGCGTCTCGTAGTCACCTTGATCCGATCCACAAAACCGTTTGCGATGTTTTCGCTGCCGCTGCTCTCAAGAATGTAGGTGCCAATCGCTTCGAGATCGGAGATCGCGTTTTCGCTAAGAACGACGACGAGACGCTGGATCATCATGGTCTTGCGCCAGTTGCGAAATCCGCTTCTTTACCCGGTCGATTGCTTCGTCGAGCGGAACAGCAGGCCTTGTATCATCGATTGACGCCTTCACTCGCGCCCTGATCGAGGCCATGCGTTCGGCATGCTCTTCCTCTTCGCGCTGGAAAGCGCGAAGCGCGGCGCGGATGACTTCACTCGCGGAGCCGAAAGACCCATCCTCGACTTTCTCGCGGATCATGCGCGCCATTGCGGGCGTGACAGTGATGGACAGTTTCTCGGCGGATTCCATAGAACGGCTCCGGTAGGTGTGAAGTAGGATAGTATCCTACTTTCTCCTTCGGGTCCAATCCGGGGTGCTATTCCGCAGCTTCGGCCGTTTGCGCCGGCAGCCCCAGCCATTGCCGGCAATCGCCCAGCGCGCGCGATGTGATGGCATGTCTTTTGGCGACCGTTTTATCCTTGCCACGCAGGCGCTTGCCTTCGGTCTTCGGCGCTTCCACCGGGGGGAACAGGCCGAAATTGACGTTCATCGGCTGGAACGAGCGCTTACCTGGCTCGTCATCGGAAACAATATGGCCGCCGGTGATGTGGTTGAGCAGCGCGCCGAAGGCCGTGGTGAGCGGCGGCAGGGATGGTGCGTGGCCGAGCCGTTCGGCGGCGGCGAAGCGGCCGGCGAGCAGGCCGATGGCGGCGCTTTCGACATAGCCCTCACAACCGGTGATCTGGCCGGCGAAACGCAGGCCAGGGCGCGACTTCAGCTGCAGCGAGGCGTCGAGCAGCGTCGGCGAGTTGATGTAGGTGTTGCGGTGCAGGCCGCCGAGGCGGGCGAAGTCGGCGTTTTCCAGTCCCGGAATGGTGCGGAAGATACGAACCTGCTCAGCGTGCTTCAACTTGGTCTGGAAACCGACCATGTTGTAGAGCGTGCCCAGCGCATTGTCCTGCCGCAGCTGGACGACCGCATAGGCCTTCACCGTCGGATTGTGCGCATTGGTAAGGCCCATCGGCTTCATCGGCCCGTAGCGCAGCGTCTCGACGCCGCGCTCGGCCATGATCTCGATCGGCAGGCAGCCGTCGAAATAGGGCGTGCCTTCCCATTGCTTGAATTCCGTTTTCTGGCCGTCGACCAATGCCTGCACGAAGGCAAGGTACTGCTCCTTGTCCATCGGGCAATTGATGTAGTCCTTGCCGGTGCCGCCAGGCCCGACCTTGTCGTAGCGCGACTGGAACCAGCAAATGTCCATGTCGATCGTGTCGAAATGGATGATCGGCGCGATGGCGTCGAAGAAGGCGAGCGCATCGGCGCCAGTCGCCTCCGCTATCGACTGGGCAAGTCCAGGCGCGGTCAGTGGCCCGGTGGCGATGATCGCCTGGTCCCAGTCCGCCGGCGGCAGGCCTGGCACTTCCTCGCGCTGGATGCTGATCAGCGGGTGTGCCTCGAGCTTCTTCGTCACGGCCTCGGAGAAACCGTCTCGGTCGACGGCAAGTGCGCCGCCGGCCGGCACCTGGTTGGCATCGCCGGCGCTCATGATCAAGGAGCCGGCCAGCCGCATTTCGGCGTGCAGCAGCCCGACCGCGTTGTTTTCGGCATCGTCGGAGCGGAAGGAATTGGAACAGACCAGCTCGGCCAGGCCATCGGTCTTGTGGGCGTCCGTGCCCCGAACGGGCCGCATTTCATGCAGCACAACGGGAACGCCGGCCTGCGCCACCTGCCATGCGGCTTCGGAACCGGCGAGACCACCGCCGATGATGTGGATAGGATTTTTGCTCATGAGCGCCGGAATAATCGCTTGCCGCCGCGATTGCAATTGTCGCGCGGCGGTGAACGGGAAACGCCTGGTCGGGAGAGCCTGCCCTGAAAACAACAACACCCGCCGGGGGAGGAGGTCCGGCGGGTGTCGTTTTGGGGGTCGACCCTCGGGAGGAGGTGAAGGCCGACCGTATTCGTCATCGCCGGGGAGGAGGTCGGCTTTGACGAAATTCCTTTCGCCATTTGAAGAGGGGCGAAACCTCTGGGGCAAAATCCGTTTGCCACCTGGGAAACAGCGCCCGCCGCGGGAGGAGGTGCGGCGGGCGCCGTTTGGTTGGCCAACCCTCGGGAGGAGGTGAAGGTTGGGCCTATTCGTCATCGCCGGGGAGGAGGTCGGCTTTGACGAAATTCCTTTCGCCATTTGAAGAGGGGCGAAACCTCTGGGGCAAAACTCGTTTGCCCCGGGGAAACAACGCCCGCCGCGGGAGGAGGTGCGGCGGGCGCCGTTTTGGTGGTCAACCCTTGGGAGGAGGGTAAGGGCTGACCGTCTTCGCTGGGCTCGGGGAGGAGGTCGATCCCAGCGAAATTCCGTTAGATCGCCTTGCGGGCGATGATCTTGATTTCGTCGCGGACGATACCGAGATCATGCAGCTGGCGGTTCGAAAGGCGACCCAGCTCGGTAACCGTCTCGCGATAAACGCGCCAGTTACGATAGTTGCGGATCAGGTTCATTGTCGTTCTCTTTTTTTGAAACTTGTTCGGACCATTCGCGGTCCGAAGAATTAGACCGCCTTGCGAGCGACGTAAGGAATGTCGCTGCGGCTGATGCCGAGGTCGGTCAGTTCGCGGTTGCTCAGGCGGCTCAGCTCGGACACGGTGTCCCTGTAGCGGCGCCAGTTGCGGTAGTTGCGGATCAGGTTCATGGTAGTTCTCGTTTCGTCTTTCTTGCGGATCATTCCGTTTGTGTACGAACCATAAATAGGCGGGCCCATATCGATTTAAAAGCGCTATGGCTGCATGGCAGCAATGCAAATTGTGCAATGCAGCATTAACGCGCCTTCACGGACCTGACACAAAGAAGCCAGAATCAGAAAGTGCCGTGACGTCAACGGTTTGGCTGGTTCGGCTGAAAAAACGACCTAGCGGGGGAGGCAGGGCATGGCAGGGTACTCGACACGGGTCAGGTCCGACATCGCGCGGTGGCTGCAGACAGGCCTGATCGACGCAGCGACGGCCGATTCCCTGACGCGTGACGTCGAGGCCAACGCGCGCAAGTCGCTCAGCTTCGGTTCGATCCTGGCGATGATGGCGGCGCTGCTGTTTGGCGCGGCCATCCTGATCTTCGTCGCCGCCAACTGGGATGCGATCCCGCGGCTCGCTCGAGTGGCCGCGCTCTTTGCCATCATCCTCGGCGGCTATGTCGGCGGCGCGGTGCTGAAGACGCGCGACCATGCGGCGATCGGCGAAGCGCTGTGGATCGTGGCTGCTGCTGCTTTCGGCGGTTCGATCGCGCTGATCGGCCAGATGTATCATTTGTCCGGCGACGAGGCTTCCGCGCTGGTCACCTGGGGCGCCGGCACAGCGCTGGCGGCGGTGGCGCTACGATCGAACCCGCTGACCGTCGCGGCGGTCGGTATCGCCGACGCCTGGCTGTTCCTGAAAGGGTTCGATTACTACAGCCGCAGCAACTTTCCGCATGCCTTCGTCATCATGGCGGTCGCGCTGTTTGCCGTCTCGTTCTGGACCCGCAGCCAGCCGGCGCGGCACCTGATCATCCTGTCGCTGCTCTTCTATCTCGTGCTGTTGGCCGGGAATCACGCGACGCTGCCGGTGGCGATCCCCCTTGTCGTTGTCTCCGCCGTGCTTTTCGCGGCTGCCGTCTTCGCACCGGAACCAGTCGACCGGATCGTGCAACTTGGCGGCCGCTTGCCCTTGCATGCCCTGCTCGGCTTCCTGACGGGCCTGGCAATCATCCAGTTCGAACTGGCGGACGAAAGCACCTATAACAGCGGCTTCACCATCGCCTCGGTCGTCGCGCTTGCCGGCATTGTTGCCGCTATCGTGCTGGCGGGACGGGAAAGCCGGGGCCTGCGCTGGCTTGCCTATCTCGGCTTCGCCTTCGAACTCGCCATGATCTATGTCGTGACCTTGCAGTCGATGCTCGACACGGCCGGCTTCTTCCTGGCCGCCGCGGTGCTGCTCGGTATCCTGGCAGTCGTCATCATTCGCGTCGAAAAACGCATGAACGGTCCAGCGACCGGGGGAGCCACGGCATGATGACCGGAAAGAAACTTGTCATCTCGGCGCTGGTGCTGGCGCTCGTCCAGATAGGGTTCCTGAGCTGGATCATCGCCGGCCGGGCGGCGATCCTGCGCAACGGCAAGGACGTGCTGTTGAAGATCGAGCCCGTCGATCCGCGCGACCTGCTGCGCGGCGACTACATCATCCTCGGCTACGATATCTCGCGCATTCCGGTGAAAATGATCGCCAACATTCCCGCCGGCAAGTTCTCCAGCGACGACACCTCGATCGTGGTCCGCCTGAAGAAGGGTGCCGACGGCTACTGGGCGCCGACCACCGCCTGGTTCGGCAAGGCGCCGACGCCCGCGGCCGCCGACGAGGCCGATATTCTGGGCCATGTCGCCGAAGGCTGGGACCTGCGCAGCGAGGGCACGACGATCGCGCCGGACTACGGCATCGAGCGCTTCTACCTGCCCGAGGGCGAGGGCATCGCGATCCAGAACGACATGCGGGTGCGCCCGTTCGGGATACGCCTTGCGCTCGCCAGCGACGGTACCGCGCAGATCAAGGCGCTGGTCGACGGCGACAAGACGTTGTTCGAGGAGCCGCTCTATTAGTAATGTTGGATGTAGGTCATTGGTGCGGGTAGAGGGACTCGAACCCCCACGATCTCTCGCCAGAACCTAAATCTGTTCCACCGGAGCTAGTGGTGCGGGTAGAGGGACTCGAACCCCCATGTTTCTCAACGCTTGGACCTAAACCAAGTGCGTCTACCAGTTCCGCCATACCCGCCGGAATTGTCACTTTTGTCACCGTTTGTCACACGGTTTGTCACAGGTCAACCAGGCTCGCCGGTCACAACCTTCAGCGCCGGCTTCTGGGGCTCAAGCATGCCGCCGAGGATGTCGGCGCACACGTCCAGATCGCCGGTCCCAAGCTTGGCGTAGATCAGGGTCGTCTCGATGCGCTTGTGGCCGAGCCACGTCTGGACGCGCTTGAGGTCAACGCCGGCCTGGACCATCCAGCTCGCGCATGTGTGCCGCAGGGTGTGGACCACGACATCGTCGTAGCCGGTGACCTGTTGCATCTTGTCCCACATGGTGCGGAGGTGACGGGCCTTGCCATCGCTCTCGCTGGCGAAGTGCTTGAAGGGTCCCTTGCTGTCGGGGTTGAGGGTCTTCATGGTGAGGACCGCTTCCTTGGCAGCCGCCGACAGTGGCAGGGTGCGGGCAGGGGACTTCTTGTCGCCACCCCAGAACAAGACGGTGTTGAAGCCCGGGCCGAAGGCGTTCCAGCCGAGGTCGAGGATCGCGCTCAGCCGCGCCCCGGTGTGTAGGGCAAAGACCGTGAAGGCATGCAACTCTGGCTGGTGCCAGTCGCGCCACAGCTTCAGTATCTTCTGAGCCTCCTCCTTCGTGAGGAACCGCAGACGCTCGTTCGTCTCGCCAGACATGGGCACCTTCGGTGTCCTGGGGATGACCCCCTTCTCGAACGCGAAGCGTAGCATCTTGGACAGCGCGGCGAGCTTCCTGTCGGCTGTTGCGTAGGTGCGCCCGGAGGCGACGATGTGGCGAGCGAACCGGCGCATCTCGTCGGTGTCGATCTCGATCACTGGCTTGTTGCGACCGAAGAACTCGACGCACTCGCGACCGGAGGCGACCGCCGTCGCAGGAGCCTTGATCTTGGGGTTGTTCTCCCAATGCTGCTCCTTAGTGTAGTCGAAGAGGGGGCCGAGGGTGGCAAGGGATTGGCCGCTCTCGCTGCGACCCGTCTTGGCTGCCGGCAGGGGTGACCCACGGACCAGAGCAGCGCGCGTCTCAAGCTCCCAGGCCTCAGCCTCGGGCTCGGTGTCGAAGGTCTCACGATAGCGGGTGCCCGCGATCATGAAGTCGGCCATGAAAGATGTGCCGCGCTGTCGTACTGCCATGTCAGCTTCCTAGGAGTTGGATGAGTGTGTTGTAGACCCGGATGCCCCGCTGCGTCGGCTTGACGCGCTTGAAGCGACGATCCAGAGGGTCCTCGTAGGTCTCGATAAGACCGTGGCCGGGAACCAGCTCGGCCTTGCCCTTGACCATCAGCTTGCGCGTCTCGCTCAGGGCTTCGATGTTGCGTGAGATTGGCCCACCATCGCCGAGGCCGGCGCGCTGAGCGTATTCCTTGATGGTCAGCTCTGGCTGCGCAACGATGTGCAGGAACAGGCTGATCTGTTGGGCTTGCATTTCAGCGTTCAGCTTCCTGAACTCGTCGATAAAGGCGATGAATTTGCGAGCCGTCTTGTTCTCGACCCCTCGCGAGACACTGGCGTTCATGGTACTTCCTTCCCAGGTGATAGATACGTTGGTGGTGTTAGTCCAAGTCCGCATCTACTGCAATAGCGGAGGCACCGCCTCGCGCCCCCGCCAACTGCAGCCCCTCGTTATCCGCCTCCCCAGGCGGCAGTCTTACCGGATGCGCTCTTCGAGCAGTTCTACCGGGTATGCGTTCAGTTCGTTGATGCCGATCTCGATGAGCGGTTCTGGCGCTGGCACCTTGATGATCGGGATGCCCCGTCGACTGGCCTGATGCGTCAGCCAGTGTCCATCACGCAGGGTGCCAGTGACCGGGTCGTCCATCAGCTCGAACGCTCCCGGCATGTTCTTCGAGAAGTAGCCAAGCACCGTGTCGAAGCCTTCTGGCACGTCTGGGCTGGCGTAGGGGTTGTTGGGTACTTCCGCACTGACCCCCGGCGCGGACCCCTTACCGTTCTCCATAGCATCGGCAATACGAGTAAGTTGGACGAGGAGAGCCTCGAACTGTTTAGGCGTCATGATGTTTCCCTGAAAAAGCCCCCCTGTCCCACTTTGGGACGAGGTTCACGGGCATTTACTTTCTGTTACGAATTGTGTCCATCGTCAGAAGTGTCCAACTTGGACAGGTTAGAGGCTGCTTTAATAACGAGCAGTCGGACGTGGTTGTAGAAGTTGTCCACGCTTTGGTCCTCTATGTCCTTTAGTATTGGTACAGTACGCCGACCGGTAGTGATCTGCATTATCTTGCCACGAGCCTCCAACTCCTTGACGTAGCGGATCACAGACGTTCTCGGCATACTTGTTGCTGCTGCAATTGCGCTGAGGTCCATCGGCCTTCGCTGATATACCCCCAGGCGGATCGCCATCATAATCACCGACTGCTGTTGGCTATCGGTGCGAGCAGCGAGGTGGGCCTGTATGCCGAGCATCATCTCGATCAACACACAGCGTTCTGCTCTCTCCTTCTTAGTGGCTCTTGGCATAATAGTTTCCTCTACGTGAAGGCGCGGAGGTGGACTGGACCGGCTGACATAATCAACCGGCCCATTAGTCGCAGCTAAATTGGGTGGATTAGGCTGCCTGGAGGTGATACCGCGCGTACTTCTGGCCGGTCGGGTCGACCTTCAGCTCGGTGACGATCTTGTGGCCGAGGCGCTTCAATTCAAGGACGCGGGCAGGGAGCTGGCGGCACCGGAGAACGCCCTGCGCTTCGAGCGAGGTGATCGCACCCTTGCGGCGCAGCAGATCGAGGACCGACTTGGTCATCGGCGCGGTGGGCTCCTTGGCGGTCACCTTCAGGTGATCGGATGGCACGAACCAAGCGGTATCGGTGGCAGGGTGCGACCCAGAGCGCAGCGCCCAAGACGAACCGTTGTGGCCCTTGAAGTCGGGACCGAAGTCGACCAGCGGTATGTTGTCGCCGTGGTCGTAGGTGATCGCGACGACCGTGCCGGTCTTCCCCTTGAGGCGGTCGAGGGCATAGGTGTCAGCGACTTTGACGAGGGTGCCGATGGTGAGAGCGGTCTTGGCTTTGGTCTTGATCATGTGGTCTCCAGTGATTTGCGGATGATAGCAGAAGTAGGGATAAATTCCTAGGCGGGTCAGTGCATGAAGCGTGAGCCGACGACCTCCCAATACTGGCCACAGCGTGACCGGCGCTTGGTGAGCCGGGTGCCGTAGACCGATGGACGGAACTGGTCCGAGTAGCCGCGCATCCAAGCAGCGGCCTTGCCCTCGGTGAGGAACTGTTCGTTGATGATGTGCATTCTTGTTCTCGCTTGGTTCTGGTGTTAGGAATTTAATCCATGACTAGGCGATGGACGACCGAGGCCGATCTGGCCGCGATGATTTTGGTGAAGGCGAACGCGCGTCGTCGGGTCACCCTGTCGCCTGACACCGCACTGTTCGTGGGGCTCAAGCTCATGACCGCTTCGAAGAAGCCAACATCGCGCGAGGTGGCTTTGATGCTCTGCGACAGCAAATGCTCGTCGGTGTGCTATGCCTGCCAGGGCAGGGCGAACGTCATCGTGCAGGCGTATGGCCAGAGTGTTGAAGCTCTTCCGTCTTCACCAGCCACCAAGCCGTGAAGAGGATCACGAAGGTCCAGCCGGCGAGGGCCAGCTTGATGCAATCCCAGATGCTCATGCGGCGGCTCCCAGAAGTTGGAGCGCGGTGTATTCCTTGGTGCCGCCGTAGTCGTATGGGTCTGCGTGAACCGGGTAGCCGGTGCCGTTCTTGACGCACACCACAACCTCGACCGACACCACGTTGTTGCGGACAAAGGTCGGCGCGCGGTGCAGGGCCTTGTGGGCGGCATCGACCGAACCGAAGGCATCATAGGGCGCGTCGAGCAGATCGCCGTGGCCGCGCAGTTTGCCCTCCCGGTTGCGATACCAAACCCGAGACTTGAAGAGCATCAGCCTACCCTCCAAGCGTCCAGGCGGATGGCCTTGTCGCGGACCACGACCTTGCGACGACCGGCGAAGATGCGGGCGACGAGGAGGCAGGCCTTGCGGGTGCGGTGGAAACCCATAAGGGTCTGGCTGCCGTCCGCATGCTCGTTGTGTAGCAGCCACTTGTTGCCGCGCTCAGTGTGGTCGGCCAGCTTCTGGCAAACGTAGGTCGTCATGGGTCACCTCAGGATGAAATAGACGGGGATCAGGATGGCGAACGCCGCGAGCAGGGTCAGGAACAGGCCGCTCATCGGTAGATGCCCTTCAGTCGGTTCTCCCAATCCTTCACGAGGAAGGCGGGGACGAAGTCGGGCGGCTCGTTGGTGATCTGGTTGCGGGCGATGACAGGCGCGGCCTCGGCCTCGACCATCAAAGGTGCGACCGGTGGCTGTTGCCCGCAGAGCCCGTTGAGGAGCCCTGCGAGGTCGTCGCGGTCGTCGATGCGGAGGGTGTAGGTTGCGCTCGGTGGCAACCCTTCGGCCTTGCGGTAGGCCTCGGCGTCGTTCTTCATGGTGAACCAACGCCGCTTGACGTTGTAGACGATCACCGGTTGCCTCCCATGTCGTAGTCCTCGCGCCAGTCGGTCGCGGGCGGCTCGTAAGCATTGGCAGGGCCGTACCAGTAGCCGACGTCGAGGACGTCCAGCGCGGTGGGCTCTTGGTCGCCGTAGGTCTTGCGCCACTCGTCGAGGTCGACGCGGGTGATCAGGGTGTAGCCGCGCTCGCTGGCGTCGTCGGGATCAGGCAGGGTGCCGCCGTGATCGTAGGCCAAGACGTTGCCCGTCTCAGCGTCGACCGTGAGTTCGCCCCACGATCCACCGATGGTTGTTGTGCGTGTCATGGCTATGCCCTGTCGTTGATTTCGCGGACCATGGCGTCAATGTCGGCCTGCTGGTCGGTGGTGGTGATGATTTTGAGTTCCTTGGCCTTCCAGCCCTTGTCGCGGTACTCGTCGCGCTCGGCCTCGACCGTCTCGCGGTCATAGTCGCCAAAGGCGATGGCCCAAGGGTTGTCGGCGATGTGGTCGCCCTCGTGGACGATCAGGGTGTAATAGGTGCGCGGCTTGCGGCTCATTTCGGGGCCTTTGCGGTCTTGATGGCGAAGATGGCGCAGCCGGTGATCAGCCCGCACCACAGGAGGGTTGCCCAGAGGGTTTCGACTTCAGGCGGCATCGGTCAGCCCTCCACGTCTTCGAAGGTGAACAGCCAGCCGTGGACGCGCAGCCATTCCTGCTCGTCGCAGCACCAAGCCTTGAAGGACCCGTCGAGGTCGGTGTCAGGCTTGATCAGAAGGTGCAAATCGTGGTGGTCCGAATAGCCCATCACTTCGCGGGTGAACCCGTCGAGCGTGGCGACGTTGTCAGTCATGGTGGTTGCTCCGATGGTTTGCCCGAGCGACACCGGCCAAGCGCTGGAGGACGCCGACCGATGCGCTCAGGGAACTAGTCCCTTGCGGGAGGTGTTAGCCGATGACAAAGCCCGAGGTGTCGCGCTTGGCCGGACCCTTGGCATAGAGGCCGACGATGACGCCGCGCGGGTCAGTGAAGCGCATGTCGGTTTCGTCGCCGTCGATGACCGGGCGGTTTGTCATGCGTTCCAGCCCTTCCAGATGGTCACCGGTCAGACTGTCGCGCAGCGCCTTGGTGCGATAGACCACAGCGATGTTTGCGCCAGTGTCCTTGGCCGCGCCGATGACGGCGTCAGCATAGGCCGGGTTGGCCTCCGAATAGGACAGGGTGAGCGAGTAGTTGGCCGGCAGCGACCGATAGGCGCGCTTGTAGACCTTGGTGTAATCGTAGAATTGCACCTCAGGGAAAGCGGCGAAGATCGAGGCGAAGCGCTCGCCGTCGCGGTAGCATGGATGCGCCACCTCCCATTGAATGTCCGACGTGCCGTTGAGGCGAACCGCAGGCTTCACACCGCGCTTGTCGCAGTAGCGAACGAAGGCGGCAACATCCTTGACCAAGTCGGCCATGAATTGAGCCCTGTCGCGGAAATACCGTTGTGTCTTGGCTATGCGAGCTTCGACGATGGAAGAGAACATTCCGGCGCGGCCAGCCTTTGACAGGCAGCCCATTTCACAGCCGGCTTGTTGTGCCATCGGGCAGACGTTGCCGAGTAGCGATTGGGAGGCCGGCGCAAGGTACATGATGGCCGTTTCGTAGTTGCCCAGCTTGTCGCCCTTGATGGTCTTAGCGTTGCCGCCAGACCGGATGGTCTTGGACTTGAACATCGTGGTGATCCCGTTGAAATGTGAGCTTGTCGATCCCCTACGCTAACGGACTAGGTCCCTTAGAGGATTGACAAGGTCACACTTGTCGCGCTGCCCGGTTCAACCTTTCGGTCTTGCCACTGCGTTAGTTGCGGTCCACCTAGCTCTTCTGCTTTCGCTCTAGGCTCTTATCTCGCAACCATCCCGGTTATGCGCCGCCTCCCGGTTCCGCACCGGTCTGGCCTTTGGTTCCGCTGTACTCGCAAGGCCGTTGGAGGCCTCTTGATGCGCCGAGGTGGTGTCCCCGGCCCCTTGGCGTTCGGCGATGCCGTCTGCTTCGGTGACCAATATGTCTCATAACCGGATTAGATACGCAAGCGGAGATATTGGAAAAAACGACAGATAGGGCTTATTTTGTACCTAAGCCATTGAAATCACTACGAAAGAAAATTCAGGAAATGTGCTCGATTAGGCCTTTAGGTCCCTTTTGGGAGACCTTTCCGGGCTCAATTGGGAGACCGCAAGAGGATCGCGACCACTCCCACAACGAAGAAACCGCAGACCATTGCGCCTATGCCATCGCCCATGCGCCAACGCTGCCACGCTGCCAGCGCCAAGACGCCACCCAATGCCGCCACGAATAGCGCCACCCAATCAAACCCCATTGCTCACCTCACAGGAAACCATGCGGGCACCTATACGCGCGGAGCTAAAGACCGATCAAGGCGTGACCTAGCGTGAGACCTAGGGTTTGGCTTAGGGCAAATACACCGATTGGCAGACAAGCGTCTGACCATAGCGCACCCTTGCCACCACCCTGCAGCGCACCCTAGCGCCACCCTTTGAGCCCCATTGGCGCACCCTGCGAGGCGTGGAACGGATAACGTATCTAGTCCAATCCCTTGCATTGCATGGCGTTGCGCCTTGCGTGTGACAAATGGTGTGACAAGAGGCCCCTTCGCGCGCGGTCTTAGTCGCGCATCGTGCGTCCCACGCGGGCGCGGTATGATGAGGGGGTACGGGGGGTCATCGCGCGTGCCCCTTATCCGATCACCCGCTCAGAAATTTGCACCAAATATTCCGACCCCCTATATCGGCCCCATGTCACTCTCTTGGTTCTCCCCAAAGGTCCCCATCAGGTCAGCCAATGGCCGGCTCCTGGTGAGCAACGTCGAGGCTGCCGCAGAGGAACTCCTTGGGTTCACCAAGAAGGGCCGGCACTGGCGTCGAGCGGTCGAATGCTGTGTCGCCTTCGGGGAGCAGCGAGCGTCCGTTCAGGATGTCCGTAGGCTCTTCAGGCTGGCTGCCCAGGAGG
Source organism: Mesorhizobium sp. GW821-FHT04C10 (assembly GCF_059420305.1). NCBI lineage: Bacteria > Pseudomonadati > Pseudomonadota > Alphaproteobacteria > Hyphomicrobiales > Phyllobacteriaceae > Mesorhizobium > Mesorhizobium sp. GW821-FHT04C10. The sequence continues at coordinate 4,112,598 of NZ_JBWKTL010000001.1, forward strand.
AAGGTGTCCTTCTTGCCGATATCAGTGACTACTGAGTCCCTGTGCCCCCTCGGCCACCTCCAGGGAGAACTCCGGGGGGCCATGAGGGGGAACTAAGGGATGCCATCAGGTGGCACCCTAAGGGGCTACCTACGGTTCCTATCAGGTGTCACCTTAAGGGTAACCCTATAGGGAACCATCGGGGGTAGTCCTAGATGTCACCATATTCGGTCTAGGGTCTACAGAGCGAACCGAGGGGGCGACCTGTGGGAGCCACCGAGGGCGTTCTCCATGAACCGGGCCAGCTCCGCGTCGAGCAGTTCCTGCTTCCGCTGGGCGACGGCCACGGTCGTGTTGCGGGCCATCCATTCGATCCAGTAGGCGACACAGCCGGCCACTGCGTCCAGTCGGTCGTCGTGAGCCAAGGCTCCCCGGTTCTTGGTGATCCGGGTCATCTGGTAGAACAGGCGGTACTTGTTGACCTCGTCAGTCGGCAGGGCAGCCGTGCTGTCGTAGTCCCACTCGATCACCTTCGGATCGACCACCAGACGATGCTGGTTCATGATCGGCTCCAGGGTGTCGATGATGCGGGCTTCCTTCTGGGCCTTCGACCACTCGGCGTCCTCGATCAGGACCGGATAGCGGAGCTGGGCTCGGGCACGAAGGAGCTGGGCGAACATGCCGTCGCCGTAGTTGGGCTCGACCTTGATGACGTTGACGCCCTGTTCCTTAGCGCAGTCCAATATCTGGTCCAGAACCTTGTCGTCGTAGCCATGACCACGAGCGCCACCGACCGAGGTCAGGTAGAGAATGCCGTTGAGCATCTTGACCACAGCCCAGGCAGTCTCGTCCTTGCCGCGACCTGAGGGGTCGACGAACATGGCGGTGCCTTCGTAATCGACGAAGTCCTTGTCGGTGAAGATCGGGCGGTGCAGCCGGTCGCCGGGCAGACCGATCATCGGCAGCTTCTCGATAACCTGTTCAGGGCCAGAGCCCCACACGACCTCTCTCGGGGCCTTGCGTGGGTTCAACCCCATGATGATCAGGTCGGACAGCTTCAGCGGGAACCGGTCCTCGTCCGAGAGGCTGGTGTCGAGGTAGAACTGAAGGGCGAAGCCTGAGCGCCCATAGGACATCTCACGCTCATTCAGGTCGATGTCGGTGAACCGCTGGGGATCGCTCGGGCCACCTACTAGGTCGGGCCTTGCGTCCAGCTCTCGGCCAATCATCGGGGCCAGCCTGGAGCCATACTTGGCGCGGCGTTCCTCGTCGGGATAGCGAGCCGGCCAGATGCGGCAGACGTAGCCACGGTCGGGGAGGAGGTTGTAGATCGACTGCTCGGTTTGAGGTGTGCCCAGGTAGATGATGCGGCCACCCGGTGACAGCACGGCGTCGAACTCCTTGATCTGCTCGGAGAGCTTCTCGCGCTTGAGGTGGGTGTCGGAGTTGTTCGGGACCTCAATATCGTCCGCGATGATCACGTTGGCGCGCGAGCCGGCGATCTGTGAGGTGATGCCCAGGGACTTGACCGAGGGGCTGTGCGAGGCGCGGGCAGGGCCGACGTCGAAGGCGACCTTGGACTGGCGCTGATCGGGGCCTGGGCGAAGATGGGCCAGCAGCTCCATCTCGAAGATGAGGCGCATGGTGAAGGTCGAGAAGTCATCGGAGCGCTGCTTGGACGCCGAGATGACGAGAACCTTGGTCTGAGGGTCGCAGTAGAGGAGCCAGCAGACGAAGGCCGAGGTGACCCACGATTTGCCGACGCCACGGAAGGCTTCAATGATGAGGCGCTTCGGGCCGTGCTGGAGGAACGAGGCGATGTCGTACTGGACCTTCGTGGGGTCCGGGAGGTTCAGGTGTTTCCAGACCACGAACAGGAAGTTGCGGAAGTCGCGGAGCGGGTCTGTCTGCGTCGACAAATGGGTCGAAGCAGTAAGCGTCTGCTTGGTCATTAAATCCTTCGGAATGGGGGCAGGGAGCGACGCCAGCGCGCGGCACGAGCTTGGGGCATCGGTTGCTAGGGTTTGACCTAACGCGCGCTGGCGGGCTTCTCTGTGTGGGGTGCTAGGCGAGGAGCGCCCAGGCTTGGGAATCGGTCAGGGCCGAGTAGAAGGTCGAGCGTCGGATGACGCCGGCAATGTTCTTCACGCCGGCACCATTCGTGCCCCAGTCAAAGTGCGTGATGGCCGCATGGCTGCCGACAGCGCCGGTCGCCTTGACGCCGTTGCAATAGACGGAGCCGGTGCCATCCGCGTTCCTGGTGAACACCAGCTTCTGGTAGACGCCGAACTTGAAGGTGCCCGCAGGGAGCCCACCGGCCCAGTTTAGGGAACCATCGGTGCCTACGAAGAAGTTGAAGTTGGCGTCCGAGACGAAGATGCCGAGGCCACTGAGGGCGTCCACCTTGCCTTCCCAAAACACGGCATAGACGCCGGCCTTGATGAAGTTCACGAGGGGTGGCTTGTTCAGGCATGTGACGCGGTTCTGCGGCACGTTCACGGTCGCGGTGGTGGTCGCGATGCGGGGGCCGAGGATGGTCCCGTTCTGGCACGTCACGTAGTCGATATCGAAGACGTCGCCGGCCTTCGCGAAGCGGAACTGGACCTGTGGGTTTGCCAGGACACTTGCCGGGATCGAGAGGCGCTTGAACGTGCCGGCGATGCCAGTGAGCGGGTAGTAGTTCGCCCCGCCGTTGACCGACATCTCGACACCACCGCTGCCTGACACCTGAGCGATGTCCACAGCGCCAATGAAGGTGTTCGAGGCCACGGTCGCAGCCGGGAGTACCGCCGTGCCGCCATCCACGGTGACGGTGACGCGCGAGCCTTGATTGGCGCTTCCATTGCGTCCCGTCGACCGAGCTGCCGTGCATCCCGTCAGGGTCCACGTCGTGGTCAGGTTGCGGCTCTGAAGCGCGTAGTTGTTCCTGCCGGGCCAGACCTCAAGGCCGTTTGCGGTGACCTGTGGGGCGTTTGCGCCGACGCTCACGAGAGCGCCAGTATCTTCACGCTCATAGAGACCACCGACGTAGTTGCCGGCCTCGGCAGCCATGTTGGCGAGCGTGTCGCCAGTGTAGACGCCAGCCTTCCAGTTGAAGTCGTAGACCGGGATCGGGCTGGGTGCGGACGCGGTTGTGGACAACAGCACGTTACGGAGGACGCCCCTAAGGGAGACCCCCGCAACAGCCTTGATGTGCGCCATTAGTCGAAGATGTCGGCTACGACGGTGCCAGAGGTGTAAGCACCTGTCTTCACGCCAAGGCGGAAGTACCAGGCCGAGCCTGCCGAGCCGGTTTGCTCAGTCGGCGTGGTGAACGTGGTGACGTCCATCCAGTTCGTCAGGTCCTTCGATCTCTGCAGGACCACGGTGGCCACGAAGGTGCCGCTGATCGTGATGTCGAAGGAGTTAGCGGCCTGGATCAGGATAGGAGTGGTGAAGGTGTTAGCTGCGTTGATCTGCATCAGTTGAACCGTTCTTGGTGTTCGGAGCCGTCAAACGGCAGATTGGCTGCGATGTCGTTGGTCACCTTGTGGGTGCCGGGAGCGACGGTCGTGCCGGTGTGCTTGAGGAAGTTCAGGATGACGTTCAGGGACGCCGCGTCGGGCGTGACCTTGACGGCGTCACCGGTCTCCTTGTCGATGACCGTCCGGCCTTCCGTCAGGATCGTCTTGAGCTGATCTGCGAAGGTGTCGAAGAGGTCGCCGAGGGCGTTGGTGTCGGTCTTCACTTGTCGTGGTCCTTTCGGAGCATGTCGCGGGCCTTTGAGGTGATCTGAACGACCAGCCAGATCGTGCCCAGGATCGGAGCGATTAGGGCTGCGCCGTCGGAGGCCGCGTGAAGCCAGGGGAGCCAGACAGGGCTCGACACTGCGGAGACGGCGACCGCAGCGGTAGTGTTGTCCACGGAGGTGGTTCCTGTGATGAGAGCGAAGGGTGTCACAGCGCAGCCGCCCATGCCCAAAGGCTGTCGATCTGCGCCGGGGTGATGCTGAAGAGTGCGCCGAGGCCTTCGACTAGCGGGTGTGTCCGCTTGAAGTAGGTGGCGAATTTCCACTCGATCATTCCGGCTGGGTCGCTGACGAGTTTGAAGTCGACGTCGGCCTCAGAGATGTTGATGGAGAGCAAGGCGAGCCTGAGCTGCCTCGGCGTGAGTTCCGGCATGGACGCTCGAACGTCTTCGATGGGTGGAGGGGTGTAGACCCAAAGACCACCTGACCATTCGAAGTCAGCGCCGGGCTTGAGAGGGACCACGGTGGTCCCTTCCGGGTACTGGGGCAGCAGCGCCATAGGGTCGCCGCTATTCGTCTGCCAGTACCCACGATCTGGGTGGTAGAAACCAGTTTCAGTCATTTATGGATTTGCCTTATCGAAGCTCGTACCAAGTGCCGAGCGAGACCACAGAGGTCAGCTTGTAGTACCAACCGGCAGGGATAATTCCGCCTGCGGTCGGCCTTCCGCTGTCACCAGTCGACATGAAGACGAAGGTGAGCCAGTTAACGTTGTCCGGTGAGACAGCCACGTTGCCACGGTCAGCGCTGTAGCTGATCTGGATCGCCCTGCCGGTGGTGTTCTGGTAGGCCGTGTTGAGGGTTCGCGTGACAGCTTGCCAAGTCTGGCCAGAGCCAATGCCTGCGCCGGGGAGCGCGGCAAGGGTGGCGTATCGTGCATCCTGTTCAGCTTGGCTGATCTGGAGCTTGTACCAAGCACCCCACGTTCCGTTGTTCAGCTCTCGACGGTAGGACTTGGTGTCGGCAGCGCTGTCCGTATTGAACGAGTGGACCGATTGCGTGGCCCAAACGCCATTGTGGACGATTACGTCACCAAGCCAATAGCCGGTGTCCGGGGCATTAGTCGCCGCAGCGCCCCAGTACCAGCCGTTGCTGACGGCACTATTCCAGTCCGTGATCTGTTGTGAGATCGCGCCGAGGCGGGCTGCAGTCGGACCCTCGACACCCTGCGGTCCAGTCGGACCAGTCGGACCCTGAATGCCCTGGATGCCTGGATCACCTTTGACGGCGACGGGGGACCAATAGGTCGTGTTCGTCGGGACCGTGCCGGTGCTGGCAAGGATGTTGATGTAGGAGCTGCCGTTGTAGGAGACGACGTCCTTCGGAATGTAGGCGGTCGCGGCTGAGAAGGCACCACGCCAGACCATGCCCGGAGAACCCGTGGCACCAGTGGCTCCGATAGGACCCTGAGCGCCTTGGGAGCCCTGAGCACCTTGAATGCCCTGAGCGCCGGGCGCGCCGGTAGCACCAGTCGGACCAATCGGGCCAACCTCGCCGGTCAACCCCTGCGGACCCTGAGGACCCTGAGGACCGGTGTCGCCTTTCGGACCCTGCGGACCCTGGACGCCCTGAGGGCCTGCCGGGCCTTGGAGACCCTGAGGGCCACGACCAAACGGCACACCATCGGACCAAGCGCCAACGGCGTTGGAAAGCTTCCAGTAGACGATCCCGAGCTGGGTATCGAGGAAGGAGAAGTTGGCACGCTCGGCGTTGTACGCGGCTCGATCAGCCGTCAAGCCAGAGGCGTCGGGATCGAATGCCTTACCGATGGGACCTTCAGGACCCTGGTAGCCCTGCGGGCCTTGGATGCCGGGGAGACCCTGCGGGCCAGACACACCGGGGATGCCCTGAGCGCCCTGTGGACCAGCGATGCCCTGAGGACCCTGGGGGCCAACCGGACCACGATCACCAGTAGGACCGGTGGGGCCTTGCGGACCAGCGGGACCTTGCGGACCAAGAGGCCCAACAGGGCCTTGGTTGCCGGTCGGACCCTTGTCGCCGGTCTCACCCTTGGGCATGTCAGCAGACGTGAAGGGACGGAACTGGCCGTCAGCGTCAAAGCCGAGGACGTTACCCCTGCGGGCTTCGATAGAGGGGAACTGTAGGACGACGCGGCCAGCATCAGTGGTCGGGGACGACAGAGTGCCGGCGCGCATCAGGGTCGCTACGTCGGCGCTCTCTTGCCCAACATACATCGCCTGGAGGGCTTGCCTGTTGAGGTCTTCGGAACGGAGCGAGGAGCCATTCGCAATGGTCACCAGCGGCTTCGCTGCCGGCGTCTCGCGGGCGATCCTGATCTTCTTTCCGGTGGCGGGCGCTGTGGTGAAGCGGATGGAGAACGGACCCATCCAAGTGAAGGAGCCCGTGGGAACTTCGTCGACGTAGACCTTGATGTGGTTCCGGTCGAGGTAGCCAAAGTCGAACGTGAAGTCGCGCTTCGACCCGTCGCCGTCATAGACGACGAACGAAAGAATTGGTGAGGTCATTGGTTTCCTTGGAGTGGAAATGCAAAAGGCCCCCGGTGGTTAGCCGAGGGCCTCGTTGAGGGTGCGTGTGGGTTACTGGCGGGGCGGATGCTTCGGGAGATCAGAGATCGCCGCGTTGAGCCCCATCGTGATCGGCAGAGCGTTGCCGAAGGGGAGGACGCGGGTCAGTGCCCGAGCCTCATCCTGCGACCACTGGCCGTCACGGAACAGTCCAGCGACACCACGAGTTGCCTGCGTTAGGTCGTCGATACCGCCCATCGTCGGGTTGCCGAAGAGCATGTTGCTCGCCTGACCCGTCGTGCGGGTGTAGGAGAACAGGGCGTCGTTGCCTGAGGCGTAGAGTCCCGTGTCGACCAGCATCGGGATGATCGAGGACACTCCTGCACGGGCGAAGCCGGCAGCAGCTAGGTTCTTCGGATTGAGCCGCTCTTCGAGGAACTTGTCCTTGTCTTCGCGGCCCATAGCCTGGAGCTTCATCTGGGCGATGTAGGAGGCCGTGGCCAAGCCCGAGGTCAGCATGAGCTGATGGAACGCCATGGTGTCACGCATGTTGAGCGCCTTCAGGGTCTGTTTGGCGTAGGCCCCGACCATGAACGTGCGGAACTGCATGAATATCTTGGCAAGCGGATGGGACATCCACATCGCCATGTTCCCGATGTCGTTCTTCTGGATGATCTGCCGGCTGAACCTGTGGGCTGCCCGAATGAAAGCCTCACGGGCCTCCTTGTCGGCCCACTTGTCGAAGTGCGCTCGGGTGATCTTCCTGCCCGTGATGAAGCCGGTCTCATGCTCGAAATTGCCTTCCTCGCGGAACATCTTCATGACGCGGTCGGTCATGTCCTTGTCCATGCCCAGGTCGGCCAGCCGCTTGGCCGAGAAGGCCTTGCCGCCGTGCGCCATGTCGGAGAACCTCTGGATGATCGCCGCAGCGGTCCAGCGTTCCAGCATGACGTTGGCCTGGGTGAGGCCCGAGATTTCCGAGGTAGCCTTGTTGGCCTTGTTCAGGCCCCTCTCGACCACGTCCTTCCACGTCGAGGTAGGCTCTTCGTAGAGGTGCGTTAGGTCTTCAAGGTTGTAGTTGGAGCTGTGCGTGAGGCGGTCTGCGCCTACACCCAGGATGGCCTCCAAATCGTCCGCTAGGCCGGACTTCAGGATCGACGCTCCGTCATCATTCACGACGCGGCGAAGGGCCGGCGCTTGCGACAGGGCAGCCTTCCATCCGAGGGACGCGATGGGCATCCCGATCTCGGAGAGCTGAGCGAAGCCGACTTGGTTCATGATGCGCGCGAAGTTGAACTTACGGAGCATCCTGAGGGTCCAGCCGGCGTTGGTGGCGTCCAGGGTGTTGGTCGGTCGACCGAGGATCGAGGCGTAGGCGAACTCCATGCGCTTGAGGCCGGTGGCTGCCTGGGCCTTGGTGATCTTGCCCGATGCGATCAGCTCAGCGTTCCTCTGCTTGGTCAACTGGATGTACTGGTTCCAGTCGGCGTCGGAGGTGAAGCCGTTGATCACAAGGTTGCCAGCGCCGTCACTCCAGCGGTAGCGGGCCAGAGCCACGCGGCCCATGGTGGATCGCATGTAGCGGGTGAAGTTGGCCTTGGCGTCCGTCGAGAACAGGTCGGAGAGCTTCAGCTCCTCCATGGTGCCTGTGAGGTTGTTCCTCATCATGACCCCAGGCATGCTCTCGTCGAGCAGCAGGCGGGTCTTCATGTGGCCGTCAGCGCCCTTGTCGGTGCCCTTCTTGCCAGCCCCGGAGAGCTGCCATTTGAGGGCGTCAACGTCTTCCTTGATCAGGCCGTAGTTCTTCTCCAGCATTTCCAGCAGGCCGTCGAGGTTGGCTTTGGACAGGTTGAGGTTGGCCACGTCATCGAGCCCATGAGCGCGATCCATGATGGCCTTTGTGAAAGCCTTGGAGGTGCGCTCGATCACGTCGTCCTTGAGTGCCGTGTTGGCGGACTTCATGGCGCGACCTATGAGGTTCGAGACCGCGTCCTCACCAAACATCCGCCGTGCTTCCATCAGCTTAGGAGCTTCCCAGAAGCGTGGGGCGAAGTGGGGGTCGGCCTTGACAGCATCGGCGTTCAGAACCGGACGGGCATCAGCGAACCCTTCACGGAGGAAGGGGTTCTGCATCATCTTTAGGGCGTCGGAGTAGAGAGCGACTTGCTTGTCGCCTGCCTTGCGAACTGCGGCGTCGTAACGATCTTCCCTGCCGGTCGCCCGGTCGCGGATGTAGGCGTCGACCTCGTCGTTGAACTTGCGCTCGATCTGGTTGCCGTTAAGGCCCTTCTGGCGCGAGCCATAGTCCTTGAGCTGTGTCTTGTAGACCTGCTCGTGGTAGATGACCTTCTCCTCGAACAGCCGGGTCATGTCCTCGGAAGCCGAGATGTTGTTGACAGCGCCACCCTTCTTACCAACGCCGTCCTGCACGAGGCCGGCAGCAGCGTTGATGAGGTGGTTCTCGTCTTCCATCATTCGGGCCGCGAGGTCGACGCGGAAGCGACCACCAAAGGTCTGCGCGAAATCCCGGTCATCGACCTGGGCGATCAGCTTGTCCTCGTCGAGGAACGGCTTGGCAGGGGTAGCCTTGGCGGCACCCACTGAACCAGGCATAGCGAGACCCTCGTGGGCGTCTACGGCGTTGGCCGCAGCGCGTCTCAAGCCCTCAGCCTCAAATGCCGTCGAGGGGTGCGCGAAGAGATGACCGACGACGCCACCCACACCGGCACCGAGAATGGTCCCGGCGAGAAGATCCATTTGGCCGGTCTCAGGGTTTGCCAGAGTAGCTGCAGTGCCACCGAAGCCGGCAGCAGCGCCCACACCAGCCCCACGGACGGCGTTGGCGAGCCTGCCACCCTTTGAGCCGAAGACGAGGGCGTGGCCCATAGAGCCGCCCACGGCGTCACCAGCGAGGGCAACAGGGTCGAGGATCGAGTTGGCGATGTTCAGAGCCGCACCGGTGAAGCCTGCGTTGGCCAGCCGGGTGCGCTGATCGAAGTCGGCCTTGATGCGCCCGAGGTTGTCTTGATAGTCGGCCTCGGAGACCGAGGTCAGGCCTACAGAACCGCGGCCTTCCGAGTACGTCTTGATCTCGCTCTCAGGGATGCCACGGGCCTGGAAGTCAGCCGCGATGCGCTTCTGATCGAGCGACCAGTTAGGGTCGGCCTGAGGCTTGTCGTAGGAGCCGCGAGCCCAGTTGTCCGTGAGCCACGGGAGCGTCTGGTTCTGGGCCGCGCTGTCTTGGACGGTCTGCCACAGGCTAGGATCGGCCGCCGTGTTCGGCTGAGCTGCCGGCTGGGCGGTGAACCACTGGTGGACGTCGCCTGTCGCCATAGAAATGTCTGAGGAGCCGTTGCGATACTTGGATCGCCGCTGGGCGAGGTAGTCGGCCCGAGGACGCTCCCAGTGTTCAACGAACAGGGCTGCCGCCTCGTTGGAGGTCTGGGCGCTCATAACCCGCTGCCAAGCGCCGGCCTCGTTGCTGGCGTTCTCCTTCATGAAGAAGTCGAGCTGGGTGTCGAAGTCGCTCACTGCGGTGCCCCGACCACGGGCGAAGGCTTCAAGATTGGCCTTCCGTGGACCGTTCCACTGAGCAAGACCAACCGCGTTGCCGTTGTCTCCAACGATGTCGGTGTTGAAGTTGCTCTCGTCCGCGAAGTTCATCGCAACGCCCTGGGCGACGTGCAATGGCACACCACGCCTCTGGAGGCCGGCGATGACTTGATCTGCTGTAACCTTCATGAGGCTCCTTGATGATGAAATGGAAAGGCCCCCGGTGGTGTGCCGAGGGCCTGAGGGTTAGTTGCTGGCGCGAGGGCTCAGCGGCGGCATGAAGCCGTTGTCGTCGTAGAGGGGCTTGGTCGAGCCAGGGCGGGTCGGCTTGTGAGCCTTGGGCTTGTCCTTCGCAGGAGGCACCATGGCACCAACAGCGGCACCAGCGTCTCGCGCCTTGGACGTGTCGATCACTTCTGCCTTGGCCCGCTTGCCGGACTTCTTGACCACAGGAGCGCCACCGGCCTCCGGTATCGTGATCTCGTAGTACTCACGGGTCTTGGGGTCGACGTAGCGCCCGTCAGACGAGGAGACCAGACCACGGGCTCGGGCAGCGCCCTGAAGGGTCACTGCGTTGGTGGCCTTGGCGGTTGCCTCAGTGTCCGCGATCTTCGAGACTTCCCTCACGCGGGCGAGGGTGACGAAGTGGGGCTGGCCGGCATCGTTCATGATCGGCGCACCGGTCGTCTTGTCGATCAGCATGAACCGACCGTTGGAGCGGTTGATGTCGCCGATGGGCATGATCGAGATGTCGCCGGTCGAGATGTCGTGAGACGTCAGGACCTGGGGGTTCTCCGTCACGAAGCCTTGAATGATGCTGTCCATGGACTCCTTGAAGTTGTCCGGCAGGACCATCGAGCCGGTCTCCAGAAGGACACCGTTGTAGGTCGTGGAGCTGCGCTTGACGTAGTCCGTTGCCGACTTGATGGCTTGGTCAGCGTCCATGCCGCCACGCACGAAGCGCTTGGCCATGGAAGCCACCCGCTGCTGGCCCGCCGCCGCGTTCCACGGGGTCATGTCGCTCTCGCCCCACAGCCACCCAGGCGTCCTGGCGAGCGTCTTGACGGAGGCGTCAATGGCGTCGTTCTGAGCCTTGGTGAAGTTCAGGCCGTCGACTTGTACCGGCTGGGAAGTCCTGATGGCGAACTCCAGGGCAGCCTGATCGGACATCTGGCGTCCGTCCTTGCCGGGCATGTCGTTCTTGGCAAGGATGAAGCTCTCCATGAAGTCACGGTCTTCCTCCTTGGTGTAGGCCATGTAGGTGTTCTTGGAGTTGTTGTAGAGCCACTGCGCGGTCTTCACCTTCTGCATGACCCGATCCATCGCCTGGGGGTCCTGCGTCATGTCCACCGAAGCGGCTTGGAAGATACCGCCGACCTCAGCCTTGAGGGCAGGATGATCGACGCCGGAAGCGTTGGCGACCTTGACCTCCCTGGCCAACGTCTGCTCGCCGGTCTCCTTGTCCTTGGCGGCGGTGTCGCGGGACTTGATGAGGTAGCGCTGATAGGCTTCCTTCTTGATCGTCTCGCCGCTCTCGTTGTGCTGCTCGCCCTTGTAGTCGAACCACGGGACGTCGGTGATCTGGTCACCCTTGCCCGCTGCAACCAGCTCGTCAGCGGATGCTGCGATGGAAGCCTTCTGCTGGTTGTCATTGCGAACGCCGATGGCCTTGGCAGCCTCAGCCTTGATCTGAAGGACGCGGTCACGATAGGCCCGCTGACCCGACAGGGACGTCTTTCCAGAGCGTCCATCGTACTCAGCATCGAGCATCGCCACAGCGTACTCAGGGTTCGTCTGAGCCATCCTTGCGGCGGCGTTCAGGTACTCCTGATCAAGCTCTTCTTCGCCGGCCCCTAGGGAGCCCTTGACGCCAAGCTCTTTGCGCATCTGGTTGAGGTTCGCGGAGAACTGCTTTGGGTCGACCCCAGCGTTGATCCACTCGTTCGCCTTGTCGCTGATGACGGTGAAGGCGTTGTCGACGGTGGTCTGGTTGATCCGCTTGTTGCGGTAGTCCTGCTGCTTGGCGAGGACCGAGGTCTTGTACTGGTCCCAGGCCCTGCCAGCAGCGGCCAAGGCGTTAGGGTCGGTGAGGTTCGGCTCGGCCTTGATGCTCTCTTGGAACTTCTTGGCGAGGAACTCTTCCGGGTTCCCCTTGTCCCAATCGAACGTGGTCGCCAGTTCCTGATCAGTGTCAGCCGCGATGGCCTGAGCCCACTTCTGGCCGTAGATCGCCTGATTGGCGGCGTTCTTGATCTTGTCCTGCGAAACCATCATCCTGCCGTCAGCGATCTCCTTACGGGTGTCCGCTAGGGTCTGGCCGGCCATGTGCATCTGGAAGGCTGCGTCCTCTTTGGCCAGCTCTTCCTTGGACTTCTTGCCGGTCAGCCCGACGAGGTTCCCGACGCTGCCCGAGAAGGCACCCAGGGCGTCAGCCAGACGGAACAGGTTCTCGTTCTTGGCCGGCTGCGGCGGTGGGGCGTAGGTGTCGGACTGCATTGGAGCCGGCGTGAGCCGGGTGTTGTTCTGCAGCTCCGGTACTTGAACTCTTCCCTGAGGCATTAGGCGATACCCTGTAGCTTGGCCCTCTGGTAGCCGCCGTAGGCGTCGAGACCACCACCGAGGATGCGGATGGCGGCGTCAGCGAACGATGGCTTCTGGCCCTGTTGAACGGAGTTGATGCGGCCCTCGGCCTGCGCCTGGGTGGCGTCCATCTCGCCTCGGAGATAGTCGGCCTGCATCTGGTAATTGTTGTCGAGGGTTCGCTCGTAGCGGCCCTGCTGCCCGTAGTAGTCGCCGATGAGGGCGTCGACCGAGAGACCTGTTACGCCAGCTTCGCCGGCAGCGACCTCAGCGGTGGCCCTGGCTCGCGTGGCATCGGTCTGCAACTGCTGCGTCTCCTGCGAGGCAGCCTTGCGTTCCTGTAGGGCGCGGTTCTGGTTGGCCGCGTAGGTGTTGACGGCAGCCTTGTTGGCCGCGTCACGGTTGTTCTTGTAGTACTGCTGCTGCGCCTCAGCCTGCTGCGACTGCGCCACGTAGCCCACAACGGAGCTGGCAGCGGAGAGAGCGAACTGAGCGACAGCCATGCCGACTGCGCCGACGCACATCGTTATGACCTCAATCTTGCAAATTCGTGGAAGGGACGCTTCTCGACGCCGAACTCTTCGTGGGTCCTCAGGAACGAGAAACCCATGCGCCTGAGCCAGCGGATGTGGAGCGTGTTGCGGGCGTCGATATGGTTGCCCAGGAGTGGGCGGATGCGGTGGAGCTTTGCGAGCCACCTTGGTGCCATCGAGATCAACTCGCGGCGGTGCTGCATGATGGCCGGGGAGGTGACCATCCAGACGATCCCGAGGTGGGGGTTGTTATGGACAGGGTCCAGTCCGAAGATGCCTTGGACAACCCCGTCATGGTCAACAGCGACCCAGGCATGCTCGCCACTTGTGAACAGCGGCAGAGCCGCCTCAGGTGTCATTCCCAAGGCGGCTTGTATTTCGTCTCGGTCTGCTGACCGCAAGCGCGGGGCCAGGAAGACTGCGTCGGCCTCCTTGGCCCTGCGAATGGTGATCATCAAATCCTTGTCGATTTCTGGACGTAGTTAGCGACCCACTCTGCGGAGAGCAGGCAGGACGGGAGATAGCTGTCGTTCACGATCTCGACGACCACGCGGTCATTCTTCGAGAGCAGCGGGACCTTGAAGGAGCCATCGCTCAGGTTGACCACGTCGACCCGGTTGTTCGGATCACCCATGAGGCGACCGTTGGAGAAGTACGAGCGGACCTCGCGCGCCAGAGGAGTGACCTCGACACGGAAGTAGGCGGTCTTCGAGAACTGGATCAGGAGGTGCAAGAGCTGCAGCCGTCCCTCGGTGATCGTCGTGACGCCCCCGCTTCGGCTCTCCTGCCGGATGAAGATCGTGGACAGCCGGTAGCGCATCTCGTAGTTCGTGCCGAAGTAGAGCGGAACGCCCCGAAGGTCCCCTGCGAGGACGATCTGAGATGCACTCTTGGAGTTGATCTGGATTGCCAGACCTGGCTCCATGACGGGGTCCTGCTGGCCAGCCGTGACGCACACGTAGCTGTCGCTGGTGATGTCGTATGGCATGGGCACCGTGGTGGTGTTGTCATACGGATCAAAGGTGCGGTTGCCAGTGTCAGCCACTGTGAAGCGGCGGTCGAGATTGACCACGAACCGGCAGAAGTCATCGACGCCACCCGGCTGGATATCCATCACCTCAATGAAGGCTTCCAAACCACGGTTGACGATCATGATGAGCTGGCTGTCGATGAACTCGATATCGAGGATCGCTGTAACGCCCGGGAACTGCCACCGTGACCAGCTTGCCTGGAGCTGCTGATCGTTGTTCCAGTAGTACTTGTAGGCGTAGAGCGCCGTAGGGTCGCCCTCAGCCTGCACCACAAGGATGTCCTCATGGGTCGATGCAGCGATCCTTAGGGCGGTGCCTGGGACGTACTGGGGGACATGTCCGGTCGCATCTGCTGCGTCGGCTAATCCGGTGTTCACGTCGATCTTGTAGTCGCGGATCATGGTGAACTGGCCGCGATCCACTGGGAAGAAGATCGAGTTGCCGGCGCGAACCGGACGAGCCACGCTCGATGCCGAGAACGATGTCGATGGTCGGATAGAGGCTGTCTTTGGGGTCAGCAGCTCGTTGCCCATAAGGGTGAACTGCGTCTGGTCCGCGAACATCACCAACCTGTCAGCCGCCGCCACCGCGCTGCGAAGCACAGAGACGCCGTTATCGGTCGCCGCCACGTCAATGGGATCATCGTCGAGCAGCGCCGTCGCGGTCGAGCGGTAGAAGTCGAAGAACGAGCCGTGCCTGGAAAGGATGACGTTCTCGTCTGATAGGAAGCCGAGGCGGTTCTTAAAGAACAGCAGCTCATTGACTGTGTTGCCTACGAAGGAAGGACCGGGGGCGATCTTGTCGTCGCCGCATTTCCTCTGATCCCAAGTCGCAGCCTTGAACGTGAACGTGCCATTTGCCTCGCGAACGAGAACGTGCGGCATGGTGTTGGTGTCGAGCGCCTTAACGATCCCTGGCTTGGGCACCTCACGCCAAACGCCAACGGACGAGTTAGCGTCCTGCCGGTCGAAACGGACGAAGTAGTTGTCGAACTCAGTCCCAACGGACCCTGTGACCTCGACTGCAAAGTTGTGCTCGCAGAACGCCGGCAGATCAGAGAAATCCTGCACGGTCTTGCGGACAGCCTTCATGGCGTTGCCGTTGTAGCCATCGTCGACCGCGATGCTGAAGTCTGCACCGTTGTCCTTCTTGATGTAGATCGTCGACTTGAAGACCTTGACCGTCCAGCCATTGGCGGCAGTGATGCCGTTGGCAGCGAGGTTCGTGTCGGTAGCCTTCCACGTCCAGTTGCCGTTGGCCTGATCGTTGACCGTCTTCTCGAGCGCTACGGTCTCACCAGTGGCAAGCCTTCGGGCGATATAGGAGACGTCCACGGCGGGAGACTGAGCAGCGCTCTGGCCGTCCGGGGTCCGGTACTGCGCGACCTCGACGTTGTTGATCTTGATCGAGTAGACCTTGCCGTAGTTGCCGGCCATAACGTTGATCAGCGCTTCGCTCGGCGAGGGCTGCTCCACGACCGAGGCGTCAAGGGCGACCGCCTTGGTCTGGTTCGTGATGAAGGTGTAGTCCCCAACCGTCAGGGCTCGATACGGGGGACGCTTGTAGGTCGCCGCGTTGTAGCTCAGATAGCTGAACCCCGCTGGGGCATTGACCACCTTCTCTACGCCGGCCAGCGTGAACACGCGGATCGACGTTTGGGTGACCACAAGCTCATAGCGCTCGCTGGCATCACGGTTGATCGTGTGGGTGAAGACGGAGCCTGGGATAGCCGGCCCGAGGGCTGCCCGAACCTTCGTCGGCGGGCGCTTCTTGAGGCCGTCCACAATGGTGGAGTAGGCGTTCGTCTGAAGGTCGCCTTGGGTAGCCAGACGCAGGGCCATGGCCTGCTGACTGACACCGTTGGCAAAGTTGGCAATCGAGCCAGAGACCTTAGCCACTTAGCTGCGGCCTCTGAGCTTGATCATGAATTGGCTATCGGACAGCATGTTGGAATCGGTGCTGTCCATCTCCTCCTGCATCATTGCGGCGCGGGCGATCTGCTCGTCCTGCAGCGTGTAGGAGTGGGTCGCCTGATCCCCGAAGTACCGGTCTTGGTATTTGCGGGCGGCGCGGATCGTGATGTAGAGGCGGGCCGTGGACGGGAGTTCCTCGAAATCGAGGCCGAGGACCCAATCGACCGTCACGTTGCCAGTGAATTTGTAGGTGCGGTTGCCTTTGTCGTAGAGACGGAGGCCGCGCTGCACTGCGTTGGTGGACTGGCTTTCGCCGGATGTGTCGACCTTCAGGACGTTCGGCGGAAGGATGATTTCCCCGTTTTGATCTGGGGATACGCTCACGCCTTCCTCGCTGTTGAAGTTCCAGCCGATGGTCTGAACCTCAACTGAGGTGGCCCTGAGGGTATTCATGGCGAGCGAGGCGTCGATCACTTGGTTCTCCTCAAGGGTCGACACGGGGCTTTCTGCGCCGGTCGCGAGGATTTCGTTGATCGCCTCAAGCTCTGTCAGTGGTGTCAGGCCAGTGGCCATTGGTACTCCAGTGGAGAGGTTGAACGAAAAAAACCGAGGCCCCCGTTAGGAGGCCCCGGTTCGTGGTGGTGTGTTTGGATTAGGCCGTAGCCAGCTCCAGAGCGCACTCCGGACGGAGCTTGTCGTGACCGACAGCGTACTTGGCGACGATCAGGGTGCCCTGACGCGAGACCATGTATTCGCTCTCGATAGCGACATCGAGCAGCTTGACGGTGCCCGCAGCGCCCTTGTTGAAGATGACGCCGGCAGTGGTCGTGAAGTCGCCCTGGTACTTGGCCGGGCCGGTGTTCACGTTGGTGCCGTTCGGCAGGTTCAGGGACTTGAAGATCGGGATGTCCGCGATCTTGACGACCGAGCCATCCGAGTAGGAGCCCTTGCCGTCCCAGTCCTTGTTGATGACCTTGGTGTTCTGCGCCAGGGCGTAGTACTGCACCGGCTTCAGGGCACCCCAGCGCTCAGCCGGAATGTACTTGCCGTCCAGCACAGCGGCAGCGTCGAAGAAGGCCGCAGCCATCTTGTCCGAGTCCGTGAGCAGGGCAGCGTTGACGATCTTACCACCGCCCGGCAGGCCGTCGAGAACGGCAGCGCCACGCGAGGCGAGGATGATGGTGCGAGCGACGTTGCGGTCGTAAGCCTGAGCCAGCTCTTCGCCGAGCTGCTTGGTCATTTCCGAGCGGCTGTCGAAGTGGTTCATCGCCTCGTAGATGTTGGCGGTGAAGTAGTCGGTCAGGAGCAGATCGTCGATGGTGATGACGCGCTCGTTGAACTTCGCGACCGTACCCAGGACCTGATCGCCAGGGGTATGATAGCGGGCACCCGAGGTGCGGCCCGTTACCGGGAAGGAAGCGGACTTGCCTTCCGAGATGTTGCGGACCATGTGCTTGTCTGCGAACTCGACCGTGCGGGCGAATGCAGTGAGGATTTCGCCGGTCGCGACCTTGACGAAGTTGGCGTTGACGTCGCCGACGCCGTTGGCCTGACCGAGATTGGAAACGATGCCAGGATTGGCCATGTGTGTATTCCCGTGTTTGTTCTGAGGTTTGCGCGGACCTCGGAGCAGCACTGGAAGCGTCATTGGGATTGTCCGGCTTCCACACCCTCAGGTGCGGTTGGCGGGTCTCCAAGTGGTCTTCTGGTGAGACTTCCTTGGTTCCTTGATCACCGCCTAAAGAGGGGTGTGATCTGTCAGAACAGGGCGTCGGGAATGGTGTTTAGAACTGTATTTTGCGGCTAGTCGCAGAGGTCAGACTAGACGATGCTCAAGCAAAGGGAGATTCGGGGCGATGGCTAATGACGGGGGTGCCATTATTTTTGGGGTTGCGTGTTTGGCAGGCGTTTTGGCCTACAACGACACCTTCTATACAACGGGTCATACTTGGTATCAGCAGTGCTGGAAGGCGGCGACCCAGTCCAAAGCGCTCAACGCCCCTGCTGTAGGTCCCGACCCCGATACCGATGCTATCTGGAAGTCGTGCCCAAAAGATGCTGAACGGGCGATCTATGAAGACGGGATGTTGTTCGCCGCTGACGCAAACAGTGACCCGTACAGCGATCAATCGAGGCTTGCAGCGGTATGCCCGAAGATGTCGACCGAATGGAGATTTGGCGGCGAACATTTCTTGGCAGTCGAAGTCATCCAAAATCAGGGAGGCCCCGGTCTGTTCGACAGGTTCGTGCCAGCCGATGTGACCATCACCCGTTTTTATGCGAAGCAATGGCCTCAGTGCAGCAAAGAAAGAGAACGACAGGGTTACCCAAAGATCGTTGAAAAAGCGGATGGCACATTCAACTGGGAAAAACCCTGCGTCCCATGTGTTGCACCGAAATCCTAACGGTAGTCGGCTAGTGGGAGACGTTGTCGTAGAAGGCGATGAGGCGCTTGCCGCAGTCGGTCTTCTCGGTCTCTGATTTCTTCAGAGCGGCGATCAGGAAGATCACTCGCTTCTTGGTCATCACACCGCTCGACGGCGGGGCGACCTGGGTCTCGAAGCAGACCCGCAAGTCAGCGGGCAGCTCAGGGTAGTGAGGCGCGACGATCCTATTTCCAGAGGTCGCGCAACCGCTCAGTGTCATCGCCACTAAGGCAGACGCTATCGCGATCTTGAAGCGTGTCCACATAGGCATCCAGCTCGTCAATCTTATGTGTGAGAGCCGCCTGTCGTTTGGCAGCTTCGGTGGCGAGAATGGCGTCACCCAATCGGGCGTCCTTCTCGTTCTTGAGGTTCAGCTCGACGGCCTTCAGGTTCCCCTGGAGTATGGCCATCTCGGCTGCGTGGTTGCTATCCAGCCGGCCCTTACCGTAGATCACCCCGATGAGGGCGAGGATGGCGACAAGTCCGGCGAGGTAGGCATAGACCCTTGGTATGATAGGCCTGTCTCCTGTCCGTTGAAGAAATTCAGGAAGCGGCGGTAGTCCATGTGGCCGACACCGACATAAGCCCCGTAGAGGGAGCCGATCAGGGCCAGCGAGGATGCCACTGCGGCTGTCCCTTGGTTCGTGTAGAGGCTGTAGAAGGCGAGCCCCCATGCCAGCCCGGTGTTGCCGAGCAAGAACATCTTGGAGGTGCGCCTGCTCGACTTTTTCATCACGGGTAGCTGGCCCACGGAAGTTGGAAGTGCGGGCCGTCCTTGAAGGTCTTCCAGTCGCCGCCCCATTCGATGGGAACGCCAACGTCCTTAGCGGCCTGCTTCATGGCTGCCGCGAGGGGGTAGTAGAACTTCCAGTCGAAGGAAGGCTTGCCGTTCACGATGGGCAGGAGGTCGATTGCGTGGCCGTCTAGGTGACGGGAGCGCATCGTGGTCGAGACGCCCTTTGCGACGTTCTTGGCCTGCTGCGCCTTTGAGCGAAGACCTTCTCCTACCGTGAAGTCTTGGGTGGTGATTTCAATGGCGCGCTTGACCACTTTGACGAGGTCGGGGTGGACGCCTGCCAGATTGGCAAGCGACTTCGCGCCTAACGAGTAGGCCATGTGTTCCTTGAATTGACGCGGAAGGGGAGCCAGTCATTCCCCAATCACGAGCCCTACCGGTGGGCTCAACCCCGAGAGTTAGCGGATGTTGTCGGAGCGACCGAGCTTCTGCTCGACCGAGGTCCGGTATGCGTGGTCCGTGTTGTAGCGTTTGTCAGACATCGCCTGGGACACCTGAGCCCAGCTCGTGAAGACGTCATTGGCTGCGCCAGCCGGCTTGCCGCCGACCAGCTTCGGGTCTTTCCCGTTAGCCGCCTCGAACTTCGTCTTGAGCTGTTCCATGGCCATCACAGCAGCGTTCACGTCGGCACCTTCGAACGACTTGTTGAAGGTCTCGATCTCGGCAGCGGGGAGGGACGTGGAGGCCCATGCGAACATGCGGTCCATGCTGTCCTTGCCACCGGCTGCGGAGGTGATCCGCTGGGTTGCCAGCTCGGCGAGCGCCTGCTGACCGGCGATGTAGCTGTCGACGGTTGCCTTGTCGTAGCCGCTCTTCTGGGCCAGCTCGTAGTCGGCGTCGGTGAGCTTCTGGCCGTTCGCCTCGAAGCGCTTGTTCAGCTCCGAGACAACTTCAGCAGCCGCCTTGGGTGTCTCTTCGCCTTCGGGTTTCTGCTCCTCGTCAGGCTTCTTCTCTTCGCCCGGCTTGGGCTCTTCCTTTGGCGCACCGACCTTCTTCTCCAGCTCGGAGTAGGAGGCCAACAGCGCCTCATGATTCACCGTGCCCTTCTCGGCATCCCAGAACTTCTCGGGGACGTTGTCGGGGCGGACGGGCTTGGCCGTGCCGTTCTTTGCCGCTTCCTCAGCAGCGATCTTGGCACGGGCCTCAGCCTCATTGGTCGGGGCAGCCGCAGCAGCAGCCGCGAGAGCAGCAGCGCTCTCCTCAGCGGACGGCTGGACGGCCTGGACCTGGATGATTTCAGTGGTCAATGGTTCACCAACACGTTGCCGCTCAGGAGCAGCTCATGGTTGTCCGGCAGTTTGTCCTTGGCCTTAGCCTTCGGAGCTGCCTTGGGGGCTGCGGGGCCGGCGGGGCCATTCGCGCCTTTGGTTTCGGGGGCCGGCTCGGATGGGCCGACCGCGCCTTCATTTTCATCAGCCATTCTGTTCTCCTGTCGTGGCTTGTGGGGGTTGCTGCTTCATGGCCTCCTTACCCATGCCACCCATTTGGGCGATGGCTTGAGGACCAAGCTGTTGGATGAGCGCCTGCTGTTGAGCTGCGGCGTCAGCCTGGGCGATTTGCTCGTCAGTGCGGATGAGGCCACCCATGTCGATACCAAGGGCAGCACCACGGCGCTTGAAGTACTCACCGAGGTTGACGTATCGCCCAATTGCTTCGGGACCGCCGATCTGGGCGGCACCAGCGATGAAGCTGTCGAGGTTCTGCAGATCGTTGCCGCGACCGAGGGCGTCGAGGCCCGTGACGATGGTCGTCGAGGTGATCTCCTTGGGGAGTGGAGGCACCTTGCGCACGAACTCCATGCGGATTTCGTACAGCTTAGCGACGGGCAACTGGAACTCTTCAGCCAGCAGCGAGTAGACACCGCCGAGGCCCTGATCAAGTTCGCCGGCCATGAACCGGATTTCCTCTGCCGTGACCCGCTCACCCTTCCGCTGGACGGAGGTGTTGAGGAGGAAGGCGAAGGAGAGACGTTCGGTGAGCTGCTCGATGAACCGCTCGGCGACCGCGAAGTCAGCCTGCTTGTCGAGCCGTAGAGGCATGACGGAGTTGATGTCGCCCTGGACGAATGCGCCATTCTCAGCTTCGGAGAGCTTGCGGACGGAGATGGTCGAGTTGGGGTTGACGATCCAGATGACCTTAGCGCCCTGGACGGTGCCATCGCGGAGAGCTTCGGTGAGAACGTCGAGGGAGTTCAGATCGCCGATGTACTCGTCCACGAAGCCGCGACCGTAGTCCTCGCCCTCCACATAGGTGAAGCGCAGGGGCAGCCAGGGCAGCTTGTCGACCGGGTAGGAACCGGAGTAGTCGCCGTCGATCTCAACGTCGTCGATCTCCTGGGTGACGATGTATTGGTTCGAGGCGTCGTCGAGGGTGATCTTGGTGTAGACATCGACCTTGGCGTCACGGGGACCTTCTTGGGTCGCAGCGTTGATCTTGGCCTTGATGTCTTCGGAGAGGGCCACGCGGGCGACCTCTTCCTTGATGACCATGTCCAGAAGGTTGCCGGACGGGTCGCGATTGACCACGTAGGAGCTGAGGCGGAAGCCGCGTGGCTTACCCTTCTTCGGGATGAAGATCAGATAGTTGCCAGCGATGACAAGCTGGCGGCAGGCCTCGAACGACACAGGCCGGAACATGGAACCGTTCATCTCGGAGAGGACGGCACGTTCGCGGGCGCTGAGGGCCTTCTCGATCTCACCGCGCTTGTCGTCGGCCTTGGTCAGGTCTTGGAGAGCGATGTCGTCGATTTCGTATTTGAAGAAAGGCGCGTTGATGGGGAACAGGCTCTGGCTCAGCTTGGAAGCGAGGAACCTGACGCCACGAGCGCCTAGACCTTGGTTGGGCTCTACAAAGTCCGACGATCCCGAAGTGCCCTCTTTGGGGAACAGGTAGGGGACCGTAAGTTCAGCCGCGCGCCGAGCCCTTTTGAGATAAGGGTCTCGGGCTGTTGCGAGCTGCGCATAGAGAGCCTTCGCCGTGACAGTCGTCAGTGCGTCGGCCAAGGGTTACTGCGGAATGTTGATACCGGAGCTGCCAGTCCTGGCGAGCGGGATTGTCAGAGCCTTGCGACCCCTGCGGGCGGCGTTGGCGTTCGCGCCTTCCTGATTTGCGAGGCGGGATGTTTCGTTCAGGACGGGCGCGAGAGGCTTGTCATTGGCCGGCGGTGGCGGAGGAGCTACCGGGTCGGCCTTCTCAATCTTTGGCTTTGAGCACATTTGCGAGGAGGTCGTCTTCCTGATTTTGGAGGAGTGCAGCAAGGTGCGTGATGACCTTCTGCTGTCCGATCAAAGCCCCAAGCTCACGGTCGGAAATTCTTATGTCGGGAAGTTTGTCGGGGAAGACCTGTCTCAGGTACTTCACCATCTCCCGCGTGACTGCCGGAGGAGCGATAAACCCCTCCGTAGTGCTAGTTGTCACCCTATTCACCCGAGCCTATCCAGCTCGCGCTGCGCGAAGTAGATGATCTTGCGGAGGTCATAGGCGCGCGTCGTGCCATCCTTCGAGCCGAGCCGATAGCAGGCCTTGAAGATGTTCCCGATGCTGAACCCCATGTTCCGATGCTCGATCAGGTCCATGAGTTCCTTGGCCCCCTCGGGGATCAGATAGTACGACGAAGCGCCCCCGTCAGACTTGACCGCTGGGGCCGAGCCTTCGGGGACGCACTGTCTGGTGCAGACGTAGCCTGGGCCTTTGCAGGCACAGTCCGTCATCGTGGCGTCCACAGAATGGGTTCCTTCTTCTCGTGGTCATAGTCGGAGTTGTGGAGGATGCGGGCCAGTCGAGCCTGCAGCAGGGCGTCTTCCTCGGTGAGGCCGGCGCGGAGGTACTGGTGGACAACGGCGTCCCAAAGCGTGGGCACCGGGATTTCCTTCCAGCGAGTCTCGATCTCACCCTTGCGCTTGCCGCGCTCGATGGTGTGTTCGTAGGCCTCCCAGCCGGTGACGTTCTGGAGAGCCGTGGCGGCCGTCACAGGACCCATACCGGGGCAGCCGGGGTAGCCGTCCGTGGTGTCGCCGGTCAGGGCCTGCGTGAGGAAGTTTATCTCGGCCTCCTCAGGCGTGACGTTGATGATCTCGCCGTTCCTGTAGATCAGGCCGGGGATCGTCATCATGTCCTTGTCCTGGGAGACGATGATCTTCTCGCCCTTGATGATCCGAGGGTTGGTCGCGAGGATGCCCATGACATCGTCGGCCTCGATCCCAGGCTTGAACTTCGCGCCGTGTTCCTCGATCAGCCAGCGCTTGACCTCGTTGGTCCCGACCGGCTTGCGTTGCCGGCCCTTCTTGTAGCCAGCGTAGAGGTCGTGGCGGAACGTCGTGCCCTTCGAGAGAGTGATCACCGAAGCGTCGGCGTCGAGGTCTCGCTCAAGGCGTTTGATGGTGGAGAGGACGGTGGCCTTAACCTCTGCGACGTCGCATGTCAGGGTCCACTCGTCGTCGCCCCAGTCGGTCTCAACCTCCAGGGCAGCTCCGGTCGATACGACGAGGATGTCCCCGTCGATCAGCAGTGTTCTCAAATGGTCTCCTCGGTGAGTTTGACGGGGACCGCAGCGTAGCGGTAGGCCCTGGTGGTCATTTCCTTCGCACAGGCCGAGGCCGCAGCCTTGCCGTGGTAGATGCGGGCCTTGTCGAGACTGTCGACGCGCTTCCGCTGC
The DNA here is from genome assembly GCF_059420305.1 of Mesorhizobium sp. GW821-FHT04C10. NCBI lineage: Bacteria > Pseudomonadati > Pseudomonadota > Alphaproteobacteria > Hyphomicrobiales > Phyllobacteriaceae > Mesorhizobium > Mesorhizobium sp. GW821-FHT04C10. Next base: position 4,136,335 of record NZ_JBWKTL010000001.1, read on the forward strand.
CAGCGACCGAGGCCGGCGACGTAGTGGCCCGTGTCAATGTCCTTGACGACGAACCTCATTCGTAGACCACCACCTGGGACGGCGAGCGCTCGGCCAGGGCGTTCCGCTCCGACCGGATCACCAGATACTCGACGCCGTAGCCGGACCTGATGTACTTGGCGATTTCCTCGACGACACCCACGAGGGTCTCAGCGGAGTTGCCCCGGCGTGAACCGTAGGCGATCTTGGAGCCGACCGAGATGGTCTTGCCCAGCTTGTCGGTCGCCATCAGTCGATTTCCCTGATGCCGTATTTATTCGTCAGCACTTCCTGCATTGCCTTCCGGTCGGAAGACTTCAGCAGCCCGGCGAGCGAGCCCCCGTAGCAGACCGGCTGCATCTTCTGGATGTAGGTCGAACCACTCTGTGCCGGCGATGCGATAGCCAGCCAGCAGCTCGTGAAGAACTGCCTCAGCCTGTTTGCGATCATCAAAACTCCTTGTTTCGTGGAAGTAGTAGGCCCGGTCGGGGTCATTGGTGTTTGCCTGTCGAAGGCGGTTCTTAAGGTCCTTCGCGAAGCCGGCCTTGCTTCGCCCAGGCCACGCAGGGTTCGCCATGATGTAGACGAAGCCCGGCGCGTTCTGAGGTGCCTTAGTGTGTCTCGGCCCAGTTCGCTCCCACGACGGAATTGCCTGCGAGAGGGCAGCGGAACTTGTAGTACTCGCCAGCAAGTCGGATGGCGTCCTGCGCCGTCTTCCCCACCAGCTCTGCTTTGTCTTCATCGACCTCGATCTGCCATTCGTCGTGGACGTTCGCGACGAACTCGTAGTGGACGCCAGGGACCAGCCCGAGCGCCTGAAGGTTGTTGTCTAGGATCACGAGAGCGCGCTTCATTTGGATCGCCCCTGCGGACTGCAGCAGGGTGTTCAGGGAGGCGTGTGCCGAGCGCACCATGAGGATGCGACCGTCGAGCCCCTTGATCCAGCCTTGGGTCTTGGCCTTGCGGGCCACCGCCTCGGACAGCTTGCCGAGCGCCGGCAGTGCCTTTAGGAACTTCGCCCTGGACAGCTTGCCAGCGGCGATTGCCTTCTGCTTGGACGAGGTGACCCCGAGGATGTTGCCCAGGTTCTCGTCGCCTGACCCGTAGATGAAGGCGTAGAACCACGTCTTGGCCGTGTCTCTGCTACACCCAAGCGCCGCAGCGTTGAGGGTGTGCATGTCGGTGCCAGCGGCCTTGTTGCCTTCGAGGACGGTCTTGATGTAGGCGCCGCCGTCGTAGGCAGCCATGTAGCCGGCGAGGTCACGCAGCTCCAACGCATCAGCGTCACAGCCAACGAGCTTCTTGCCCTTTCCGACGGTCCAGCATTCCCGGCACTCGTAGCCGTATGGAAGCAGCTCACCGGTCTTCTTGTCGTGGATGCCCGGCACCTGGGCCATGTTGGGCTTGGAGTGGGTCATGCGACCCGTCACCGCGCCGTTCGTGGCTACCTTGCCGTGGACCCGACCGTTGACCTCATGCTTGAGCCAGGCCTCTTTGCCCTCGGCGACTTGGCCGATGCGCTTCTGGACGATGAAGTACTCGCACAGCACCTTCGCGGACGGGTAGGGGAGCCCCTTGAGTGTCTCGTCGTCGACCTTCGGGTGGCCATCGGAGGTGAACTCCGTGGGCTTCCAGCCGAACAGGTGCTTCATCCGGTTGGCGACGTCTTGCCGCGAGCCGGGGTTGAACGGTAGCAGCTTGACCTCGGTGTACGGAGCGTCGGTCGAGTAGTGTATCTTCGGATAGATCGGCTTCTTGTTGCCGTCCTTGTCGAGCTTGAACTCGCCGTTCTTCTTGACCTCGTAGCCGACCGGCTTCAGGTGCTTCTGCGATACACTGCGGTCGATGGTCGGGGTCTTCGGCCCGAGGTTGCGGAACCACGGCCTGAACTCGGATTGCAGTGCGCGCTCCAGATCGGCCTTGCGCTGCGCCAGAGTGCCGTGAAGGTCTTGGACCTTGCGGAGATCGAGCTTGAAACCATAGGCTTCCTGACGGGCCACGATGCGGCGCACGTCATGCTCAAGCTGGATGCTCTCTTCCGAGAAACCTTTCTTGGCCAGCTTCTGCCACAGGCGGTCGGTGACCTCGACGTCCTGCTCGCAGTAGTCCTGCATTTCCTGGGACCAAGTGCCCCAGACGTAGTCGACGGCTTCCTGGCCGGTGAGACCCTTGGCCTTTGCTTCGGCCTTCTTGATCTCGCCGTAGTCGCCCTTCCAGAGCCCCATGCGCTGGCCCCAGCTTTCGAGGCTGTGCCGGCCCAGGAGTTGCTTCTTGATCCACTTCCCAATGCCGAGGCGCTTCTCTTGCCGGAAGTCGGCGTCGAGCATGTCCGCGTACATGAGGCGAGACATGATCAGGGTGTCGCGGACCTTGCCTTTCGGCTTGAACCACGGGCGCACCTTCTGAATGGCCGGGATGTCGAAGTCTTGGATGTTGTGGCCGACGATGAAGTCAGCCTCCATGAGGAGCTTCAGCCCAAAGTCGACGCTCGGCCCGGTCTCGATATGCCGGCCAGCTTCAACGACTAGCTCTTCGGGGTGGTGGTCGTGACAGGACCATATGCCGCCTGTCTCGGTATTCTTGATGACCAACGAGTGGATCGTGGTCATCTCTGGGATCAGTCCGTTCGTCTCGATGTCGAAGACGAGGGTGGTGGGGTGGATTGCATTACCTCTTGAATTGCGCCCACGACGTCCCTCCACGCTTCCGCGAACAGGACGATGCTGGCAGTTCTGCCTTGGAGGATTAGGCGGGAGCCCTCGCGCCGAACGATCAGCGCTGAGGGGACGTTCTCGTTGGTGTGATCGAAGGTCAGACTTCGACCCCCGACGTGAGCCACTGCTCGGGGTAGCGCCTTGGCGTCACGAAACTGCAGGGTAGGAAGAAGGGGTTGGGCTCACCCACGACAGCCTTGAAACACTGGCTCTTGGGGGCTTCGGAGGGCACCGCGGATTTTGCGGGTGGTGGCAGCAGCGCGGCCCACAGGATGAACCCGAAGGCCAGCCAGAAGCCGATGCTAGAACGGGGTCTCGTCGTCGGTCTCGTTGGAGAAGCCGTGGTCATGCGCTTCCTTGTCTTTGAAGGGATCATCGTCGCGGACGAACAGGCGTCCGGTCTCCGAGTGGAACCCGAGGTTGATGGTCTTGCCGGTCGCGTTGCCGGTGAAGCGGTCTTTGAGGATGCGGAAGATCGTGGTCGCCGCGATGATCGGGTCTTCGTGCTGCTGATCCCGCTCCAGGCCGAACATGAAGAACGACCAGAAGCCGATTGAACGGGAGCCCCTGAAGTGTCGGATCATGACGCGCCCGCCTTCCTCGTGGGGTTTCCCATCCGGTGTGGCGAGGTGGCTGACGAAGGTGATGACGACCTGAAGCTCGTTGGCCAGACCGGCCAGCTCCTTCATGATCGTGTTCAGCTCCTCGGTCTCTTCCGCCAGGGCGGTGAGGTGGTCGAGGTAGAAGATGCGGACCCCGAGGCTCGCCGCCATGTAGCGGATGTGCCCCTTGACCAGCTCCCAATCGGTCTGACCGAAGTTGTCGTAGAAGTAGACCTTGCCCCGCATCTCTTCGAGCGCGCGGCGTAGCTCGTCCTTCGTCCAACTGCCGTCAGGCACATGGAAGCGCTTGCCGGCGAACTTGCCTGCTGCGCGCTTGGCGGTCTCCTTCGGCTTCTGTTCGAGGAAGATCGCGCCGACCACCTCTTGCAGCTCGTTCACGTCGAAGGCGATCTGCTGCATCAGGAAGTCGGTCTTGCCGATGCCCGTGCCAGCGCCCACGCCGTAGATTTCGCCGAGGCGACGACCATATGTGAGCTTGGTCAGTTCCTCGAAGCACCAGGGCAGACCCACAACTGGATCTTCCAGAGCGTCCTCAAGGATGTCGTCGATGCAGACGAGGCCGTCAGGACGGTAGACCTTGGCACCCCAGATGGCGTCGATGGTCTCCTTGATGCGGCCCGCCATGAGCATCTCGTTGGCGTCCTTCAAGGGGAGCGAGGCGATGCGCAGCTTTCCCGGTGTGAACGGGATCACCTTGCATTCGTCGGTCGCCTTCTGGCCGGGCTCGTCCTGATCGAACATGAGGACGATCTCTTCGAACTGCTCCAGCCATTGGAGGTTCTTCCGCAGCGCCTTGGCCGCGCCGTCGCACCCGTTGGGGATCGAGACGACAGCCCATTTGTGGCCCTGCATCTGGCTGAGAGAGATCGCGTCCAGCTCACCCTCGGTGATGACGACGCGCTTGCCGCCATCGCGCCAGAGCCACTGGCCGTAGAGGCACATGTCCTCCTTGTTGCCCTTGGACCGGAAGTCCTTCCCCTGGAACCTGATCTTCTGCCAGACGAGTTGCTGCGCGCTGTTTCGGTAGTTGAACAAGCGGACGGGCTGGCCGTTCAGGTTCGAACGGGTGAAGCCCCACTTCTGCGCGCTTTCGAGGTTGATGCCTCGGCTTGCCCAATCGCTGGGCTCCCCGAGAGGAACGAAGTCTGTTGTCCGGGGCTCTGCAGCCTCGGCTTGTTCTGTCAATTCGTGGTCTCCGGGTTCGTAGTATCGGCAGCCAAAGCAGTAGGCGTGGCCGTCCGTGTACCGGGCGAGATTGTCGCGGGAGCCACACTTCGGGCATGACTCCTTGCGCAGAAACTCACTGTCGGTTTCGTGCATTCATCCTTGGGGTGGATCGTTTTGGAACTGCTGGAGTTGAGCGATCTCGTCGACGAAGATTGTGTTGACGCGGGTGCCAACGATCTTGGCTGTGAGCAGGGGTTTGCCCATTTGCCGTCCCGAGACGAGGAGCTGGTAGCGTAAGACCGCGAGCTTCTCGGCGGCGGTCATCGGCGACGCATCGTCGGGTACAGCTTGGCGAACTCGCTGCGGAGCTTCGGGATCAGCGTTCGGGTGATGTGTTCCTCGAACTGCCGGCAGACCATCTCGAAGAGGTGAGGGTGATCCTGCTGGTTGATCACGTCCATGTCCCGCATGACGTATCGGCACTGGAACGCATCAGGACGCCAAGTGACTTGGTACGACTGGGTCATCTCCATCGGGTGTCGTTCAGCGGAGCTTTCGAACGAACCGTGGGTGACCGGCCATGCGACCCTGCCGTAGAACTCCTTCTCCAGGCCGTCCATGTGCTTGGCCATAGCCTCGCAGCGGAGGTGGTAGTCGTGGATGGTTCGCATCAGGTCATAGATGCGGTCCTCGTAGACCCGAGACATCGCGTAGACCTCGGCCTGGGTCTTGCGCGGGAGGTACTTGTCGATCAGCTCGGTGACCGAAGGGTAGGACTTGGAGCGGGCCTCTCGACCCGTCCAAGCCCCGCTATCGATCTCCAATCAGAACCAGCCGAGGACAGCGCCGATGATGCCGACCGGGATGCCGACGATGCGGATGATGCCCATGGTGGTCAGAGGAGCGTCAGCCGTGGCGAGGTGGATGACGGCGATCAGGTTCATGACCCAGCCGGCGAGCGCGGCGATGATCAGGGTGAGCTGGAAGATGATGGCAGCCTTCATGATTAGGCCACCAGCTTGCGGATGCGCTTGGCGATCTTGTCGGCATCGGCAGCGGCTTCCTTCGCTGCAGCCTGGGCGGCGACCTTCACGGCGATCTGAGCGTCGAGCAGCTCGGCCTTGACGTTGTGGTGGGCGACCACGGCTTCCAGCTCGGTGATGGCCTTGTTGAAGCCGGCGACGGCCTTCGCGGTCGAGGGGGTGCGCTTGATGAAGTTGATGACGGTGGAGAGGATGCTCATTTCTTTGCCTTCGTTTGGGAGTTGAGGATTGCGTTCAGTGCCTCCACGCGACCGGAAGTCGGTGGCTCGTCGATCCATGCTTGGGGGATTGACTTGTCGGCGTAGAGGAAGCCTTGGGTGTTGCACCACATGGCGTAGGTGGTCTGGGACTGCTTGGAGATGCGGGTGCCTGAGCGGCTGAACACGAACCGGATGTCGAGGTCCGGGTGCTGTTCCTTGATCAGCTTGTGCTTGTGGCGATCGGCAGTGACGAACTGTCCCTTGGTCTCCACGATGATGCCGTTGTCGAGCAGGCGGAAGTCAGGTGTGTACTTCGCCAGCCGGGCAGGGACCTCGTAGGTGATCTTGAAGCTCTCGTAGGTGTAGGGGACGCCGGCATCATCCAGCTTCCCCGCCACCACATCTTCGAGCCCTGAGCGGAACCCCTTGGCGACAGCGATCTGCCGCGTCGAGGTCCGCTTCGGGTATGTCGGTCTTGGCAAGGCTTAGAAGTCGTCTTCGCCTGCGGGCTTCTCGGAGGTGCCTTCGTCCGACGAGGTGTTCTCGCCCACCGTTTCCTCGACCTGATCCTCGGGATCGTAGCCATAGCCTTCCTCTTCGCCGAAGCCGTAGCTGTTGGCCGAGCGCTCGCCCTCAGACACGAGGTCGATGATCTGGACGCCAGCCAGCATCAGGGTCAGGCCAGCGGCAGCGGTGCCGGCCACGAAGTACGGACGGGTCGCGAACGAGACCTTGCCGATAGTGCCCCCCCAGATGTTCGGGAAGGTGAACGTGATCTTGCCCGCCTTGTCCTTGATCGGGTTGCCCTTGCCGTCGCGCTTCTGGATGCCCTTGATCTTGGCACCGCGAGCGTCGAACAGGTCCGGCCTGCGGGTCCAGAACTGGCCTTCCTTCGGGCCTTTCTTGAACTCGCCCGAGGCCTTCATTTTGAACTTGAACTCGACGTCGCCGGTCTCTTCCTCGGTCTCCTGATCGTACAGGACCGTGAAGAGGTCGTTCGGCTTGACCGAGCCCAGCTTCTTGCGGCTCTCGACCTTCAGCTCAGCGAACTGGCTCTCGGCGTCACGAAGGGCTTCCTCGTACAGCGACTGCAGGGAATTGCCGTCCTTGTCCTTGCGGTTGACGAAGGCGTCGGCGTCGGCCTTCGACATGCGGAACTTCAGCGAGTATTCGCCGTCCGGCTTGGGGTAGTCCTTGTTGCCGTAGTCGGGCTCGTTCAGCTTCGGGTAGACGAAGGTGCCACGAGTGGTCGTGAAAGACGGAAGCTTCTTCTTGGTATCGGTTGCCATGCAGTACTAGTTCCTTTTTCGGAGATGTTCAGACGGAATAACGGCGTTCGAGGGCCTCAACGTCGAAGCCCAGAGCGGAGAGCTGGAAGACGAGGTCGACAGGGATTACCTGTCCGCGCTTCCAGAGGATGATTGCGGCAGTCAGCTTCTGGTGCATTATGCGGCAGCCGTCCATTTCCCACCGTCAAACTCGAAGGTCTTCTTGAGGAGGAGCTTCGGGCCACGGAGGTAGACGATGATGCCTTCGGGGTTTGTGTAACCAGGCACCAGGGTGGAACCGTTCTCGGCGAGATGTTCCATGGCCGCGTCAGCCACAGCCTCGGAGTACGGGCCGGTGTAAAGGATCGGCACCACTTCGCAGCAGGCCGGCGTGTTGGGGTTGTGAGCGCCCCAGCGGTCGGTGTTGAACAGGGCGAAGCGCTTCTCGGCGCGACCATAGCCGCACTGGATTTTGCCGCCGTACCATTCACCGAAGTGCTGGCCGTGCCCGAGCTTCGCAAGCTCTACGGCGTTCTCCTGCACCCAGCCGGCGAAACCGAAGTTGTCAGTCTCCTTGCCCGGCGTGATCCAGCGAGTGCGGGAGCCGGCGCGGATGGACAGACCATCGACCACGGCGACGACCTGGGGATGCTCGTAGTCCTCGGCCTGGGCCTGACGGATGACGACCTGGGCGTTGCTGCCGTCGATCTTCTCGGTGATCGTGCAGTGCTGGCTGAACTTGGCCAGACGGGAGAGCTTAGGGAAGGCGATGAAATCCATCAGGCCACCTCGTGCTTGAGGACAAGCTCGATAGCCTCGGGGAACTTGTCGACGATCTTCTCGACCGTGGCGTTGATGCCCAGGCCGAAGCGGACGTACTGGGTCAGCACATCGTGGATGTCGGACTTGTTGACCGTGACCGCGCGGACCTGACCGAACGTGACCTTCTTCGCCTTGGCCTTCTCGACCACCGTGAAGCGGGTGGCGCGGTACATCCCCGAGCGGCCTTCGAGGCCAACGTGGTTGCCAGTCGTGCTGACCTTGCGCACCAGATAGGTCTGACCAGTTGCCAGCCTGCCGTTGGTGCAGAGAGCGTCGTTGCAGCGGACGGTGTCGCCTTCGTTGATCTTGCTCATGCCAGTTCGCCTTTCATGTATGCGTCGATGCCACGGAACTCGGCGCGCTTGCCGTCGTCCCCGTTGATGAGGTTCTTGGTGACCGTGAAGGCTTCCTGAGCAGGAATGCCGAGGTGGTCTGCGAGGGTGAGGAAGACCGTTGCAGCGCCCATGATTTGGATTTCGGGGCGGAAGTCCTGCAGGCGGTCGAGGACAGTCATGGACGCCATGGCGACGTCGCGGGGTGTGGCCGTGTTCAACACGTCACGGTTAAGCCGGGGCATGTGGGTCTTTCCAATTTGAGTGGATGAAGAGGAGGATCAGGGTGATCGAGATGATCGCGGTGGCCGCTTCGATGGTCATGAGAAGAACCACCAGACGGCCACGATGCCGGCGAGGTCGATGGCCAACAGGTTGACCAGCAGCGCCAGGATCAGGGCGACAGCGACGTTGTGGCCGGTCATGCGACCTCCAGAACGGCTCGGATGTGGTCTTTGACGCGACCCTCTTCGCCCCAGGAACCCTTGAGGCGGCGCAGGATGGCTTCGCGGGTGACCGCTTCAGGCTCCCACTGGTCTTCCAGGCCGTAGCAGGAGCAGTGACTGCCGTGGACCTCGAACAGGTGGCCGGCCCTCTCGAACAGCACGTAGGCTGAGCCGCTGTAGTCCTCGTAGGTGTATGAGGCGACCAGCACCTCGGCACCCTCCAGGGCAGCGTCGTCGATCCTGAAGTCCGACTTCATGCCGCCGAGCTGGCTGTCTTCCCAATCGTGGAGGAACAGGCTCTTCATGCAGCGGCCCTCCGGTTGCGGAAGGTGGCCTTGCGCTGTTCCTTCTTGCCGAAGTAGCCGCGCTCCTTCAGGCCCTCGATCAGGGTCCGACGAACCTCATAGCGCTCGGTCTTGGACGCGGCGGCGAGGTCGATGTTGAGCGAGCCAACGGTGATGTCCTGATGGGCAGCGCCCATGCGGATCGTGATGTTCTGCATGTGATGAAATCCTTCGATGATGTTTCGTAGGGCTAGTTGTCACCCTAATCTCCCCGATGGGATCAGGTCCCTTAGCGGAGGTATTCAGGCAAAGAAAAAGTCCGACGCCATGATAGCGTCCAGGTTCAGGTCTCCTTTCGAGGGTAGGGGGTCTATCTCGTCGACCGAGGGGTTGTTGTTGATGATCTCCTCCCGCAGGGCTGCGAGGGGGTCTTGCTTGTACATGCTGACGAACACCGACCGGAGCATGGTGGCGAGCCGGGTGGTATTGCAGGCGTGGGTGCCATAGCTGTCATGGATCATGGCGAAGTCGGTGATGCCCTCGGCTGCCAGCGCGGCGACCGTGAGGATCATGGCCGAGGCATCCATGGAGTGGACGTAGTTGGGGCTGATCGACGTGGCCTGCTTCGCCGCGTTGATCTTGTCGGTGTCGTCGTTGACACGCAGTTGCACCATCTTCCCGGCGATCTTGGTCTTGAGCATCCGGGTCGTCATGTCGAGGTAGCTCTGGTACGCCACGAACCCACTGGGGGTCGTCCAGTGGATCGGGCGGTTCTCCTTGCCGATCACTCGGGCTGTCTTTTGGAGCCACCCCATGGCGTCCCTGGCGGCGATCACCACGTCCCCGATGCTTTCCCAGATGATACTGGACAGGAACCCGATGGCCTTCTTCAGCTCGTCGCCAAGGTTGTGCTTGTAGCCTGCCGCGATCTTGGCCTTCACGGCCTCGTCGACATACTTCAGGCAGGACCGTGGCGTTCCCCCGTAGGGCAGCACCATGACGGGGCGCTTGGTCACCTTGCGGTCGATCCCCATTGTCAGCCACTCATGTGCCCATCGTTCCCTTTCGGGATCAGCTCCGTTACCGGAGACGATAAGACGCAGTTGTGCCATCACGCGGTCAGCGACCACCTGATAGATGTCCTGGGGCTTCTTCGCTGGGATCAGGTTCACCGCCGCGCCGCCGACACTGTCGAGGAGCATGGCAGAGAAGTGCTGCAGCCCGTTGCAAGAGCCGTCGAGGGCGATAGGAAGGTGAGACACGAAGTCCTCGCCTTGCTGATCCAGCGCCAGCCACTCGAAGCAGAACGCAAGGAAGCACCAAGGCTTGTCTGCCTCGGTCCACCACCTGTTGGCGAAGGGATCAGTCGCCTGCGCCCAGATTAGGAACCGGTTATCCTCGACCCATTTGACGCGCTCGTCGAAGGACACCTTGTCAACACCGAACGTGTTCGCCCCATGGATGGCCAGCCATCGCTCCCCGTCGTCCCCGAGGGGCTTCCCATTGGTGAACCGCAGCAACGCCTTGACTGCGTCACTGCCCTGTGGGTTCAGGACGTCCGGCACCGGGTAAGCCCGACCACGGAAGTCAAGGTTGTGGACGAAGTAGATCGCCGCCTCAGGGCCAAACCGCTCAGCTAGGTCGAGCATCTGCTGCTGCTTGAGACGATCCTGCCGAAGCTGGAGGTTCTCCGCGTAGACGTCACGGGCTGCCCACTTCCACTCTTTGAACTCCTTCTGGAGCCGCTCGGGCAGGGTCTTTAGGTCGACCCCTTCAGGGACACCAATGGGTCGATCCGGCTTTGGCTTGTCACCTGGGACGAGGCCAGCGATGCCTTCCTTCGACTTGGCCAGTTCCTTCATCACGTCGAGGATGCCCCGGTTGATCTGCCAAGGCGTCCGCTGAAGGGCGTTGAGGCCACGGAGGACATTGGATAGGTCGGCGCGCTGAAGCAGCTTGAGTTGGCCAGGACGGGCGCGGCGCACCAGGGGCAGGGGCCGGTCGAGTTCCGTGAAGTACCCGCCGCCTGACAGGCCAGTCCAATCCTTCGGCTGGATTAGCGTGGGGAGGAAGTCTGGGAACAGATGCTCGCCACCCCGGATAGACTGTTCGATCCAAGCGTTGGCGCGATCAGACAGGTGGACGAGATACTGGTATGGATGGTTGTCGGTGCTACCGCCGTCCTCGGCCTGTTTGATGGTGGCCAACCCGGTCTGCTCGCAGAACAGCTCGACGAGCTTGACGCCGAGGTGGATCATCTCCGTCCTCGACCAGCGATCCCACGGGATGCCACATTTGCCCATGGCGTAGGTTAGGACCGTCGCCTTATGCTGCTCGGTCGCACCATCATCAGATAGGCGCTTTAGCTCGAACCGGAACTTGTCCTTGTTCTGGCTTTCAAACTCCGCGAAGCGGGCCTCCAGCTCCACAGCCCGAGCGACCGAGACGGCGAGCGTCATCAGCACTGGGGCGCGAGGCTTCATCATGCGCGCCAGGATGGCTCGGCAGGCGAGATAGGACACGACGCCAGGGTTCATGTCCTTGATGAGCTTGGCGGCTACCGCGCGTGGCCCTGGACGACCACTGTAGGTCTCCTCAATGAACCTCGTGATGCCCTCGGCGACGAGTGGGACCGAGCCCTCAAGGATGCAGCGCCCGGTGTCGGTCTCGTAGCCGCGCTCCTTGTCGATATTTTTTCTTACCCGAGAGAGGTAGCGGTCCCGACCAAGGCCGGACATCTCGATCTCCAGCTCGATCTGCCGCTGGAGCATGTGGTCGTGATGCGTCATTCGTTCTCCGGTCTTCGTAGTGTCGTTTCATGAGGGCCTGCCGGTATTCCCACCGGATGGCGTGGAGGTCGTTGCTCACCCACCAAACCCAACGGTCCATTGACCAGACCCTGATCACCACGTCCCTGACCTGGGTCCAGCCCGTGTAGTCGATGGTGACGCGAGGCTCGATCTGGAGACCCCAGGGGCCGGCCTCAGGTATCTCCTTGCGGCAGACCTCGGTGATCCACTGGACGGCCTCGGCGCGCGCCGCTGCATGCTGCTCCTCCCTAGTCATCGGAACCACTGCGGGTTCTTGCGGGCGAAGCCCTGGACCAGGGTGTCGGCGTAGTGGTTGGCGTGGGGGAGGTTCAGGTGTATAGCCCAGAGGCACAGCTTGATCTCCTCATATGAGAGATCGCTGAACTCCATCATGCGCTTTATGCCCTTGCGGTTTTGACCCATCAGGCAGCCCTCCTGAGGCTGACCCGATCTGCAAGCTGCTCGTATTGGTTGAGGCGAGCCAGGAGCTGGTCCGGCGTGAAGCGCTCGTAGAGGCCGTCCAGTTTGGGAGCCCGAGCGTTCGTCATGAAGGTCCGCGTGGGGTGTCCGATTGGCACCTTGTCGGCGAACTGGTCAAGGACGATGACGGTGCCCTCGGCATGCATGCGGATGGTGTGCAGCTCTTCGGCTGCCATGAAGTAGGTCTCGCCGGGCGTGTAGCGATACCGCTTGGTCTCGATCAGTTGCACCTCCTGTTTGAAGGTGAAGCCGTCGCCATCGTTCAGCGGGGTGCGCCACTCGAACTCATTGTAGACCTCGCCCTTCATCCAGCCGTCGTCCTCGCCGGCCTCGCGGTAGGTCGAGTTGGACATGACGCCGGACAGGATGGTGGTGGTGAAGTTGTAGCGGTGGTCGTGGGGGCTCACCACCTCAGGAAGCTGCGAGACTGCGCCGTCGAAAAAATAGACCTTGCGAGTGTGTTCGGGGGTCCGCTGCAGGCAGAGGTAGTCGAAGCCACGGACGTGGAAGTTGCGATACGAGTTCGCAATCATCTGCTCGATGTTCACGGGCTGTTCTCCTGATTGTCACTTTGTCACAAAATTTTGTCACACAGCCCGTTTGTCACCGCATCTATCTCCGCTAAGGGAGATATCGGTGAAACCCAGAAATCCTTAAGGATCATAGGGGTTTAGGCTATTTTGGGGGAGTAGCTCCGGTGGGGGAGGTAGGGTGGATCACAACCTAAATCTGGTGCGTCTACCAGTTCCGCCATACCCGCATGGCCCGGCAATCTCATGTAGCCATCATTCTGTCAATGTCGGAGACAAGATGTCGGGTCAGGGCCGAAATGCTGGTTATTCGCCTAAACGCGAAGACTGTTGAAAATTAGCCTCGCCTGTGACAAAAGGCGTGTCAAATGTGACGGGACGCGACGATCCGCTTCTACAGAATGTGATAAGAAGTAGGAAAAACAAGAACTTATTCACATTTTGGAACGCAGCTTGGGAGAGTTTGAGCCGTAATTTCGGTCAAATCGCCAGGTTCCGTACCAAAAGCCATTCCCGGCAAGATTATACCGGCAGGCTGTAAACGGCAGAGGCCGTGGCAGTCTCATTGGTGAAAACAAAGGTTTTACGATGCAGGTCACCGAAACGCTCAACTCCGGTCTCAAGCGCGAGATCAAGATCACCGTGCCGGCCGGTGACATGGAAGCCAAGCTGATGGCGCGGCTGTCGGACGCGCGCAACAAGGTCCGCATCAACGGCTTCCGCCCCGGCAAGGTGCCGGTGCAGCACCTGCGCAAGGTCTACGGCAAGTCGTTCATGGCCGAAGTGGTCAACGAGATCCTCAATGATTCGACCCGTTCGATCATTACCGGCCGCGGCGAAAAGGCCGCCATGCAGCCCGAAGTCATCATGACCGAGGACGAGAAGGAAGCCGAGAAGATCCTGGCCGGCGGCACCGACTTCGAATTCCGCCTCAACTATGAGGTCATCCCGGCGATCGAGATCAAGGATTTCTCCGACATCAAGGTGACGCGCCAGGTGTTCGACGTGCCGGACAGCGAGATCGACGAGCAGGTCAAGCGCGTCGCCGAATCGGCACGCAGCTACGAGCCGAAGACCGGCAAGGCCGCCGAAGGCGACCGCGTCAGCATCGACTATGTCGGCAAGATCGACGGCGAGGCCTTTGCCGGCGGCGCCGGCACCGATCAGCCGCTGGTGCTGGGCTCCAAGGAGTTCATCCCGGGTTTCGAGGACCAACTCATCGGCGCCAAGGCGGGCGATGAAAAGCAGGTCACCGTGACCTTCCCTGAAAACTATCAGGCGGCGCATCTGGCCGGCAAGGAAGCGACCTTCGACGTCACCGTCAAGGAAGTGTCGAAGCCGGGCGAACTGGAAATCAACGACGAGACCGCCAAGAACCTTGGCCTGGAATCGCTGGAGCGGCTGCGCGAGATCGTACGCGGCCAGATCGAGAACCAGTTCGGCTCGATGACGCGCCAGAAGGTCAAGCGCCAGCTGCTCGACCAGCTCGATGCGGCCTATTCGTTCGAGGCGCCGTCGAAGCTCATCGACGCCGAGTTCAACAACATCTGGGCGCAGGTCAATCGCGATCTGGAAGCAGCCGGCCGCACCTTCGCCGATGAAGAGACGACCGAAGAAGAAGCCCGCGCCGAATATCTGCGTCTTGCCGAGCGCCGCGTGCGCCTCGGCCTGGTGCTGGCCGAGATCGGCGAGAAGGCAGGTGTCACCGTATCGGACGAGGAATTGCAGCGCGGCCTGTTCGAGCAGGTTCGCCGCTTCCCGGCCAACCAGCAGCAGGAAGCTTTCGAGTTCTACCGCAGCAACCCCGAGGCGCTGAACGCGCTGCGCGCACCGATGTTCGAAGAAAAGGTGGTCGATCACCTGCTCGGCCAGATCTCGGTCACCGACGTCAAGGTCAGCAAGGAAGAGCTGATGGCCGATGACGAGGAAGCGGAAACCACGACCAAGGCGAAGCCCGCGAAGAAGGCGGCGGCCAAGAAGGCCGAAGCCAAGGCGAGCGAGGCCGGCGATGAGGCGGAAGAGCCTAAGAAGAAGGCCGCGCCGAAGAAGAAGACCGCCAAGGACGCCGAATAAGTTTCCCGCACTTGATGGAATCGACGAAGGCCGCCCTCGGGGCGGCCTTTTTCGTTGCGAAACTGCAACAGCCGGCTCGCTTCTCGGGACGCGGCACTTGGCGATACCAGGCGTTGATCATTATCTGCGCTGCTGCTGCAAACCGTATGGTTCCTGGAGGGGGCGTTGAGCCTATTCTTTGAAACGGGGCGTACTGTCGCCTTGGCGCTCGTTCTAGCCTTCGCCTGTGATCTTGCCCAAGCCGGCGCGCTTGCCGGCGACTGGCGCTTCGGCACGGACGACGCCGGTCTTGTCACTGCTTCGCTTCATGCCACCAACAAGCTGATCACCGGCGGCGGCGCCTTGAGCTACAGCCCGGTGCTGACCATTGCCTGCCGGGCGGACGGCGAACCGCGCTGGACCGAATGGCTGCAGTTGAATGACGGGGTTTCGGCCAGCCGCAAGATCACCATGTCGGTCAGCGTCGACGGTGGCGGCAAGTTCGACGAGAGCTGGTCGGTCGGGTCACGCGGCCGACTGCTGGTGCGCGACGGCGCTGACGGCATCAAGCGCCTTGTTCCCGCAAGCCGGCTATCGCTTTCCTGGCGGTTCGGATTGTTGTCAGGTCGCGGCCAGGCGGATTTCGACCTTGCCGGGCTTGAAGAGGCGGTCGAGCAGATCGCCGGGACCTGCCGGACCGATCCGCCTTGAGCGCGGCCGGGTTCTAAACCTTCGCAATGCTTGGGTTTTTCTACCCGCGGCCTGGATTCCATGGTATGTTGGCGCTGCAATTCCACCGGGGAGATATTCCGCCCAGGCGCGATCGTCCGAGGCATAAATGGCGATCAGGGAGGAAATGCCATGCGCGCTATAGCGTTTTTCGCTGCGGTGTCCGCTACGATCTTCGTCGTGCATCCGTCGCAGGCACAGGATGCCGCGGCTGGTGAGAAGGTCTTCACCAAATGCCAAGTCTGCCACATCGCAAACGAGGACAAGAACAAGATCGGTCCATCGCTGCACGGGGTCATCGGCCGCACGGCCGGTACGCATCCGGATTTCAAATATTCCGATGCGATGATTGCGGCAGGCAAATCCGGCATCAAATGGGACGAGCCAACGCTGACGACCTACCTTCACAATCCCAAGGCCATGGTCAAAGGCACCAAGATGACGTTTCCCGGCCTCAAGAACGATGCAGACGTGGCCAACGTCATTGCCTATCTGAAAACCTTCTCCAAGTGAGCGGGCTCCTCCGCCATCTGTCTAACGTCTTGTTTTGCCGTGATCTTATCCAAAGACAGCGTAGGCAAAAGAGGGTTACAGTTTTCGCTCACGCAGGCGTTCAGTCCGGGATCAAGGCCCAGCCTGCCTGATACCATCGGTGGTCGTCGGAGATGTCGACTAGGGAAAGCCGCCTCAAGGATACCACCATCCGCCTCTCGGAAGCGACGGCGGGTGATTTCTTCGCGCTTTTGAAGCCTCGGGTCATGGCGCTTGCCGTATTCACCGCCTTCGTCGGCCTGATGGTGGCGCCTGGCGCGATGAATCCGGTCATCGCCATGATTGCAATCGGTGCGATTGCGATCGGAGCAGGAGCGGCAGGAGCCCTCAACATGTGGTACGACGCGGACATCGACGCGCTGATGTCGCGCACGTCGAGGCGGCCGGTTCCGTCGGGCCGCGTCACGCCGGGCGAAGCGCTCGGATTCGGCCTTGTGCTATCGGCGCTTTCGGTCATGACACTCGGCGTGCTGGTGGGCTGGCTTGCCGCATCGCTGCTGGCCTTCACCATCTTCTTCTACATCGTCATCTACACGATGTGGCTGAAGCGCTCGACGCCGCAGAACATCGTCATCGGTGGCGCGGCTGGTGCCCTTCCTCCTGTCATTGGCTGGGCGGCCGCAACTGGCGCCATCGGCGTTGAAAGCCTCATCCTGTTCCTGATCATCTTTCTGTGGACGCCGCCGCACTTCTGGGCGCTGGCGCTGTTCAAGGTTGGCGACTACGCCGCAGCCGGCATTCCGATGATGCCGAATGTGGCCGGCCCTGCTTCGACGCGAAGGCAGATCCTTGCCTATGCCTTGCTTCTGGCGCCAGTGGGCGTGCTGCCCTGGCTCTTCGGATTCGCCAGCGGCTACTACGGAATTGCCTCGGCCGTATTGGGCGTCGGTTTCATATGGCACTCCTGGACGGTTCTGGCCGCTTCCGAAAAAGAGTTGAAATCCGCCAAGGCGTTGTTTGCCTATTCGATCTTCTATCTTTTCGCGATCTTCGCCGCGCTGCTTGCCGACACCATTGCCATGCGCGCGTTGATCTCAGCCGGAGTTTGAGCGCGGATCGCCGTCCGCGAACCGCTCTGGCCGGTCGGCAATGCCGTACCGAAGACGCTGCGGTGCCGTCACCGTGGCAGCGCACAGAATCCCAGCAACAGCAGAATGGTTATGCCAAGGCCGAGTATGAAAAGCGTCCTTGCGTCCATGACCTTCGCCTTCGACCGGTGCATGGTCCTGAAGGTCGGGATCGACTCTGCTTCGCCGATCTCCGGTTCGCAAAGGATCATGCGTGGTCCAGCGTCTTTACGTACCCAAAAAGGGGCACGCGGCGCGCTATGAGAATATCGAATAAGGGCCTCCGGAGCCAGCCGTGCAACTCAGTCCCCTCTGTCCGTGCCGACAACGGGCGACAAGCCTCTCACAAGAGAGTATATTGGAGGCGGTGCAGGTCGCGGTTTTGCGTGGCCGGTCCCGCAGACGACAGCACCGCGAAACCGCGACCTTTCCGGACCCAGTCTGGAGGAATGGTCATGGCAAGCTTTCATGTCATAGCAGGCGCCAGCGAGACGCTGGAACATACCAAAATTCGAAAGATCGCTGTTTCCGACCTTTTTGACGCGCTCAAACGGGGCGTCGATGATTTCATGGTCAAACCGTCGCATATCGTCTTTCTCTGCCTGATCTATCCACTCGTGGGCGTCGTGCTCGCCGCCTGGACTTCGGGCGCCAATGCCTTGCCGTTGTTGTTTCCGCTGGTTTCCGGTTTTGCGCTGGTTGGCCCATTCGCGGCGATAGGCCTCTACGAAATCAGCCGTAGACGGGAAGCCGGACTCGACACGTCCTGGAGGCACGCTTTCGAGGTCAGGAATTCTCCCGCGCTGCCGGCCATCGCCGCGGTAGGGATCATGCTGTTTGCAATCTTCATCGCGTGGCTTTTGACGGCGCAGATGTTCTACGAATATCTTTTCGGCCCGGCTCCGCCGGAATCGATATCCAGCTTCATCAACGCGATATTTGCCACCGGACGCGGCTGGACGCTGATCATACTGGGGCACGCCATCGGCTTCGTCTTCGCCGTGGTGGTGCTGTGCACGACGGTCGTCGCCTTCCCATTGTTGCTCGACCGCGATGTCGGCGCCTATGAAGCGATCCACACCTCGGTGCGCGTGGTCATGGCGAACCCGGTCGTGATGGCTGTCTGGGGGCTGATCGTCGCCGTCGGCCTGATCATCGGCTCGCTGCCGGTGTTCGTCGGTCTTGCCGTCGTGTTGCCGATCCTCGGTCACGCCACCTGGCACGTCTACCGCAAGGTTGTGGAGTCGCCCGCCAGACCGACGAAGTGAGGACGTTCTGCCTCATCGCACCGGCCAGAGCATTTCGCCGTTTCACGGAAACGGTAGAACGCTCTATCTCTTTGTTTTAACGCAATTCCCAAAGGGAAAAAGCGCTACGCGCTTTTCCCGGGAAAACCGATCACGCTTTCCTGGAATTGCTCAGGGTGCCGGTGCGGGTTTGATCGAAGCCGTCAGTAAGCCCGGTGACTGAAGCGGGCGCGGTATGCGCCCATCGTCAGGTTGCGGAAATCCTCGCCGCTGACATGCACCAGCGTTCTGTGGTCGCCGCCTTCGAAGTAAATGTCGGCGGCATCGCCAAGGCTTTCATCGACAATCACCGGCACGTCGTAGGGGGCGCCGATCGGCGGGATGGCGCCGGTGTCGCAATCAGCGAAGAGCGAAACCACCTCGTCTTCGGAGGCTAACCCGAGACGCTTGTCCATGACGTGTTGCAGTGTGCCGAGCTCGATCCTGTGCGTGCTGGGAACCACGGCCAGCGCATAGCCGAGTTCGTGGTGAACAACCACCGATTTGGCCACTATGCTGCCGGGTACATGCGCCGCAATGGCGGACTGTCTGCTGGTGGATGTGCGATGGTGGGCGACTGTGTCGTATGAAATTCCCTTCCCGTCGATAAAGTCCTTCAGTCTGGTTGCGATCGTCATCTTGGCCTCCCTTTGCCGGCGTTCGCGACGATGGTTCGAGGCGCGGCGGCAAGATCTGAATGCGGTTTGCGCGTCAGGGGCCGGCTCCGAAAAATGCCAGCCGGGTGAAAAGCGTGTAGTCGGCTTCGAAGACCATCATTGTCATGAACACCAGCACCAGTACCGGCGGCAGGATGATCGCATAGGCCAGCGCCAACCGTTCCCAAGCCATGTGCATGAAGACGGCGACGATCAGCCCTGCCTTGAGGATCATGAAGATCAGGATCAGCGACCATCTGAGATAGCCGTGGAGGCCGAAATAATCGACCAGGTAGGAGCAGGTGCTGAGGATGAACAGCCACGCCCAGACCACCAGATAGAGCTTGATCGGATGTGCCTGATGGACGTCTGCACGGGCGACGGCCGCCGGCGCTCCAGCATGAAGTGCGTGTTGTCCGAGGCCGTTTGCGGTTGCTTCAGCCATGTCTGCCTCTCACCAAAGATAGAAGAATGCGAAGATGAACACCCAGACCAGGTCGACGAAGTGCCAATACAGCCCCATGATCTCGACATTCTCGTAGCGACCCGTGCGGCTGGTGAAGAAGCCGCGCCGTCCGGTGTCGAAATCTCCGCGCCAGACCTTGCGTGCCACTATGATCAGGAAGATCACCCCGATCGTCACATGGGTGCCGTGGAAGCCGGTGATCATGAAGAACGACGACCCGAATTGTGCGGCGCCCCAGGGATTGCCCCAGGGCCGCACCCCTTCACTGATCAGCTTGGTCCATTCGAAGGCTTGCATGCTGACAAAGGTCGCGCCGAGTGCCGCGGTCAGAAGCATGAGGATTGCCGTCTTGCGGCGGTCGCGGCGGTAGCCGAAATTGACCGCCATGGCCATCGTTCCGCTGCTTGAGATCAGCACGAAGGTCATGATGGCAATGAGGATCAGCGGGATTTCCGAGCCGCCGATACGCAGCGCAAAGACCTCGCTCGGATTGGGCCACGGCTCGCGTGTCGACATGCGCGCGGTCATGTAGGCGAGCAGGAAGCAGCCGAAGATGAAGGTGTCGCTGAGCAGGAAGATCCACATCATGGCCTTGCCCCAGGACACATTCTTGAACGCGCGCTGATCCGAGGACCAATCGGCGGCAATGCCTCGCCAGCCTGTGGGCCGTGGCTCCGTCTGGCCGATATGTGTCAGTGTCCCTGCCATTCGCTTGATCCTCTCAGGTCAGCAATTGCCGGCAAATGTCGATGAACGTCGCGGCCCAGCCGGCCAGCAGCGCGAAGATGGCAAGCCAGATGAAAAGCAGGAAATGCCAGTACATGGCGCATAATTCCACGCCGAGGCGAAGCCGTTCCGGCCGCGTTCCAGTCCAGGCGCTCGTGGTGGTCCTGCCGAGACCCACCAGCCCTCCCAACACGTGCAGGCCATGCATGCCGGTTATCAGGTAAAAGAAACTGTTGGCCGGATTGGAGGCCACAAAATAGCCGTCGGCGGTCAGTTCCCGCCATGCCATGAACTGTCCGACCAGGAAGGCCAGGGCCGTGAGCCCGGCCGTGGCGAGGCCGAGCCTGACGGTGTCGATTTGGCCCCTGCGCGCCGCCACCGAGGTGCATTGCAGGGCCACGCTGCTCAGGATCAGCACGCCGGTGTTGAGCCAGAGCAGGCGCGGCAAGGGCAGCGGTTGCCAGTCCGACACCGCCATCCGCATGAAATAGGCACTGGTGAAAAGCGCGAAAAGGCAGCCGACGACAGCAAGGAAAACGCCGAGGCCGATCTTGGCGGTTGGCAGGGCCGACCGGTCGAGGCCGACGAAATCGCCGGCCAGACCTTGCTCAAGCCATGGCTTCGTCATCAGCCTCTGGTGCGAAAGCCACCAACCGGCAAAACCGGCAATGACGAGCAGGAAGACCAGGATGACGCTCATGCCGGCTCCCTTGAGGGGCCGAAGGAGCCCGGCATGTTCTGCGGGATGAAGTCCTCCTTGGCGCCCGGTACGCTGTAGTCGTAGGCCCAGCGATAGACGATCGGCAGGTCCTTGCCGAAATTGCCGTGGGCCGGCGGTGTTTGCGGCGTCTGCCATTCGAGCGTCGTGGCCCGCCACGGATTGCCGCCGGCCTCGCGGCCATGGCGGATGCTCCAGATCAGGTTGAAGAGGAACACCATCTGGGCAAAGCCGACGATGAACGCCATGACGCTGATGAACGAGTTCAGGTGATGGGCCGACTCCGTCATGATCGTCATGTCGGTCAGCTCGGCATAGCGCCGCGGCACGCCCATCAGACCGAGATAGTGCATTGGGAAGAAAATCAGGTAGGCGCCGAGGAAGGTGACCCAGAAATGGAACCTGCCCAGCGTTTCGTTGAGCATCCGGCCGGTGACCTTCGGGTACCAATGGTAGATCGCGCCAAAAACCACGAGGATCGGGGCGACACCCATGACCATATGGAAATGGGCGACGACGAACATCGTGTCCGACAGCGGAACATCGACGACGACATTGCCGAGGAACAGGCCGGTCAGCCCACCGTTGACGAAGGTGACGATGAAAGCCAGGGCGAACAGCATCGGTATGGTGAGATGGATGTCGCCGCGCCACAGGGTCAGCACCCAATTGTAGACCTTGATGGCGGTCGGAATGGCGATGATCAGCGTCGTGGTGGCGAAGAAGAAGCCAAAATAGGGGTGCATGCCGCTGACATACATGTGGTGCGCCCAGACCACGAAACTCAGCGCGCCAATGCCGACGATGGCCCAGACCATCATCCGGTAGCCGAAGATGTTCTTGCGTGCATGGGTGCTGATCAGGTCGGACACGATGCCGAACGCCGGCAGTGCCACGATGTAGACCTCGGGATGGCCGAAGAACCAGAACAGATGCTGGAACAGGATCGGGCTGCCGCCATTGTGTTGCAGTTGCTCACCCATCTCGGAAATCGCGGGCATGAAGAAGCTGGTGCCCAGGACGCGATCAAGCAGCATCATCACGCTGGCGACGAACAGCGCCGGAAAGGCGAGCAGCGCCATGACAGTCGCGGTGAAGATGCCCCAGACGGTCAGCGGCAGGCGCATCATTGTCATGCCGCGCGTGCGACCCTGCAGCACGGTCACCACATAGTTGAGGCCACCCATCGTGAAGCCGATGATGAACAGGATCAGCGAGGAGAGCATCAGGATGATGCCCCAGTCCTGGCCGCCTGGCGTTCCGCTCATGATGGCCTGCGGCGGGTAGAGCGTCCAGCCGGCCCCCGTCGGTCCGCCGGGCGCGAAGAAGCCGGACACCAGGACCAGCACGGCGAGCAGGTAGATCCAGTAGCTCAGCATGTTGACATAGGGGAAGACCATGTCGCGCGCGCCGACCATCAAGGGGATCAGGTAGTTGCCAAAGCCGCCGAGGAAGAGGGCGGTGAGCAGGTAGATCACCATGATCATGCCGTGCATGGTGATGAACTGGTAGTAGGCTTCCGGGGTGATGAAGTCGAACGTGCCGGGAAAGCCGAGCTGCAGTCGCATCAGCCAGGACAGCACCAGGGCGACCAGGCCGATTGCCGTTGCCGTCGCCGAATACTGGATGGCGATGACCTTGGCGTCCTGCGAGAAGACGTATTTGGTCCACCAACTGTGCGGATGGTAGAGTTCCATTTCCGCGACTTCGGCCGGCGGGATTCCATCTGCAGGCGTGATGTCGACCATAGGAACACCTCCGTGTCCTTTTCAGCGAGCCTCGACCGTTTCGAGCCTTGCTGCAATTTCGGGACCCGGCGCCGCCGTCCGTCCCGTCGCCTTGTCCGCCGATCCCGTCTGCTGGGGGGGCGACAATTGTGCAAAAGTCTGCTGCTGGCCGAGCCAGGCCACATAGTCCGCCTGGGTATCGACCACGACGACGCCATGCATCATCGGATGTCCCTGGCCGCAAAGTTCGGCGCACAGGACCTGGAAGGTTCCGGTCCTGGTCGGGGTGAACCAGAAATAGGTCACCGAGCCCGGGATCATGTCCATCTTGGCGCGGAATTCCGGTACATAGAAATCATGCAGCACATCGATCGAGCGGAGCAGCATCTTGATCGGTTTGCCGACCGGCAGATGCAGATCGGCCGCTTCGACCACGACATCGTCCTGACCATTGGGATCGCTGGCGATGATGCCTAGCGGATTGTCGGCACTGACGTCGCGCGTGTCTGATGTGCCGAGCTTGCCGTCCTTGCCGGGCAAGCGGAAACTCCACTGCCATTGCTGGCCAACGACCTCGACCTCAGTCGCATCGGTCGGAACGGTAACAAACCGGCTCCAGACGAACAGGCCGGGAACCAGCAACGCCGTGACCCCAACCGCGGTGACGATCGTCAGCCACGATTCGAGCCGCTTGTTCTCCGGTTCGTACGCCGCGCGATTGCCTTCCCGATGACGGAAGCGGAACACGCAATAGGCCATGAAAAGCACGACGGCGGCGAAGACGACGCCAGTGATCCAGAAGGTAATGATGATGGTGTTGTCGATATAGGCCCAGTTCGAGGCAATCGGCGTCCACCACCATGGGCTCAGGAGGTGAAACAACACAGAGCCCACTACGATCAAAACGAGTACAAGCGCTACGGCCATGTCCCGTTCCTCCGGCATTCGAGGGGGGGCGAAGCCGACCCAACAAATACCAAGCGCATCATAGCTTATTTTGGGGTCGCAATTCCAGAGGCGACTATCTTGACGCGAAAAATGCTGTCTTTTGCCGCCGCGACCCTTCGAGACGGGCCATCCCCAGAACCGCGATTTGGCGGGTGAGGGGCGCGCTTTTGAGGCAATTCCTGGGAAAACCGCTTCACCCTTTTCCTGGAACTGCTCTAGCGGCACCATTTCTCGACGGCGATCGCAATCGCCTTTGTGCAATCGACGAGATCGCGCACCGAGACCCGTTCGTTCGGCTGATGTGCCTGTGCCGGGTCGCCTGGGCCGAAATTGACGGTCGGCGTGTTGCCAAGCCCGGTCGGCAGGCCGATGTCGCTGTGCGCGCCGAAACCACTGAGGATCGGTGACAGCTTGGCGTCCTCGACCGCCTGCTGGAAGACGCCGACGAACGGATTGTCCGACGGAATCTCGGCGCAGTCGGCGTCGAGGATCCATTCGACGCGGGCCGGGTGCTCTCGCAGATAAGGGTCCGCCTGGCAGACATTGGCAATGTGTTCTTCGATTTCGCGTTTGACGTTGCCGCCCAGCCTGAACTCGTCATGCTCGCTCGGCAGATACTGCGCGTCGATGATGATCTCGCCGCGTCCTGCCATGGAGGAGGGGTGTTCGCCGGCATTGATCTGGGTGACGATGATCTGGTTGGGCAGGTCCATCAGCGGATGGTTCTTCCTGGGATCGAACATCCAGCGCCGGTTGAGAATGTCGATGCCGTCGAGGATTTGCCGGCAAAGCTGGACGGCATCGACCGGGCCGCTCGAATACCAGGCATTCGGCGTGAGTTCGGCGTGGCCGCCTATGCCGTCGATGATGATCCTGCCCCACAGGATGCCGTGGCAGAGCGGCGCTATTCTGTTTGCCGTCGGTTCGGTCATGATGCCGGCGTCGGCGTGAAAGCCGCGATCAACCATGGCGAGCGAGCCCATGCCGCCGATCTCTTCGTCGACGACGGTGGTGAAGACGATGTCGCCGGACAGGGGAATGTCGAGCTCCCTAAGGATCTCGACGGCCATCAGCATGCAGGCGACGCCGCCCTTCATGTCGACCGTGCCGCGGCCGTGCAGAAATCCATCCTTGAGGACGGGCTGGAACGGGTCGGTCGCCCAGTGGCCGGCGGCGCCGGGCGGCACGACGTCGATGTGGCCGGTGAGCATGATGGAACGTCCGCCGCCGGTGCCTTTCAGGACGCCGCCGAGATTGGGCCGGCCGTCGAAGGTCCGGCCCTTGTTGGCGCCGGCGCGGCCTTTGTATTTTTCATAGAGCGCCGGACCGTCCGGATCCCAGAGATCGGTCGTGAAGCCGAGCGCTTCGATGCGTTTTTGCAGATAGAGCTGGCAATCGCGCTCACCCGGTCCGGCCTCCTTGGGATTGGATTTTACGATCGAAGGGAAGGCAACGAGATCGCTCAGCGTTGCGACGATGCGGTCGGCTGCTGCCTCGACGCGTGCGGCGATGATCTCTTCTTTGGACGGCATCATGATCTCCAACGTTGGGAAAGTCGGTCGGCGAGAAGGACGAAAACCAGAAGGGCGCCGACAATCCCCACCTGCCAAACCGTGTTGATGTTCAATTGCAGAAGACCGGTCTTCAGCGTGACCAGCAGCAGGACGGCCGCGAAAACGCCGCCGACGCCACCGCGCCCGCCGGTGATGACGATGCCCCCCAACATGGCGGCGGTCAGCGATTCAAGTTCGAGGTTCTGGCCGATATTGGGCCTGCCGCTACCGAGCCAGGCGAGCGAAACCAGACCGGCGGCACCGGCGAGCGCGCCGCTCAAGCAATAAAGAATGAAGCGCACGCGATCGACCGGAATGCCGACCAGCTTGGCCGAGCGTTCATTGAAGCCCATGGCGTAGATCCAGCGCCCCCAGGCCGTCGAGATCAGCACTAGGCCAGCCAGGACGAAGCACGGGATGGCAAGTGTGAGGAAGGGCATGGGAATGCCCATGACGACGCCACGCCCCCAGACAAGCAGCCATGACGGCACGCCGGCCTGGGCGGCACCGCCGGTGACGGCGAGTGCCGCGCCCGAATAGACGAAGAATGTGCCGAGCGTCGCTATGAAGGGAAGCAGGGCGAGCCCGTTGACCAGCCATCCGTTCAATGCGCCGAGCACCGCCCCGGCCAGGATGCAGACGACCGGCAGCAGGACAGGTGGCAGGCCAAGCTTGATGCAAAGCATTGCGACGATGGCGGATAAAGAGACCGCGCCGCCGACCGACAGGTCGATGCCGGCGCCACCGGCCAGGATAACCAACGCCTGGCCGAGGCCAACCAGCGCCAGGATCGTCGAGAACTGAAGAATGGTGGTGACCGTGCCGAGATTGAAGACCGAAGGCCTGAGCGCCAGCAGGCCGACAATCACGATCAGCCAGAGCGCGCAGAGCAAGGCCAGGGTGAGGGCTGGGCCCTGCAGATTGCGGAGCGTCTTCATGCGCGAGCCCGCTGTATCAGGCCAAGCGGCAGCCGGTTGGAGACGGCTTCGAAGCCAAGCACGCCGATGATGAGAACGCCGGTGACGACGGGCTGCCAGAGCGAGGGGACACCGATCAGCAGCAGCCCATTCTGGAGGATTCTCAAAAGCAGCACGCCGAGCACGGTGCCGATCAGGCTGCATTTGCCGCCCAATATGCTCGTGCCGCCGAGAATGACCGCGGCAATGGCATCGAGCGCCAGCGTGCTGCCGACCGTCATTTCCACATTGCGATAGGTGGCGACATAGAAAGTGGCGGCAATACCGGTCAGAAGGCCGCTGATGAGGAAGGTCATGAAGCGGGTCTTGATGACCGGTATACCCGACAGCCGCGCCTTTTCCTCCGAATTGCCGATCGCCAGCAGATGCAGCCCGTAGGGCGTCCGCCGCAACGCCAGCCAGACGATGAGATAGGCAATGGCGATCACCAGGGCGGGAACGGGGACGCCGAGTACGGTTGTTGCAAGGATGTTGGTGAGGCTCGAGGGCAGGCCGGAAAGCCATTGCCCGCCGAGCAGGACGAAGACAGCGGTGCGGTAGACGCCGAGCAGGCCAAGCGTGCCGACGATGGCGGGGACGCGGCCGAGAACGACGACAATTGCCGTCACGCATCCAAGCAACGCCCCAACCAGCGGACCGACAATGATCGCCAGCACCGGACTGCCATCGGCACCGAGCACGCGGCCGATGGCGATGGCCGCGAGCCCCATGACGATGCCGATCGACACATCGATGCCGCCCATTGCCAGCAGCAAGGTCATGCCAAGGCCGACAAGCAGCAGTTCGACACTGTTGCGCAGCACCGTCGCCGCATTGCCGGAGGTGGCATAGTGAGGCGATGCGACGGAAAAGATGACGATCGCCAGCAAACAGGCGACAAGCAGAGACCACTCTCGTCCGTTCATGGAGAAGACACCGTTTGCAGATTGTCGCACCGCGCTCATGTCAGGCTCAGAAGTTGAACTTGTCGACATTGTCCTTGGTGAAGACAGCCGGCGGCCCGAGCAGCAAAATGCCCTTGGCGGCGTCATAGGTGACGGGCTTTTCCAGGCCGGCGATCTTGTTCTCGGTCTCGAAGGTCTTGCCGTCGATCAGCTGTTTGCCGGCCCACACCGTGAGATAGCCAAGCTGCTCGGGATCCCACAGAACGGTAAAGCCGAAGGCGCCGCTCTTCAGGTAGGAACGCGCGGTGTTCGGGCTGCAATAGCCGGCGCCGATGACCGAACCGATCTTGCCGGCGGTCTCGATGGCCTGGGCGACACCCGGGCAGGTCGAGGATGCGACGGCGATGATGGCCTTGATGTCGGGGTTGGCGGCCATGAGATCACCTGATATTTGCGCGGCGCGCTCCGCCGTGCCGCCGGCGAATTGCGGGGCGAGCAGCTTCAGCTTCGGATATTTGGCCGTGGCTTGCTTCTGCATGAAGCCGATCCAGGCGTTGAGGTTGGACGCCGTCGCCTCGCCGGAGACGATGCCGATCGTCGCGTCCTCGCCGACGCGCTTGACGAGTTCGTCGACGATGGTCGTGCCAAGGCCCTCGTCGGTTGCCTGGGCAACATAGACCGCGCGGCCGCTGTCGGGCGCATCGCTGTCGCTGGTGAACAGTTTGATGCCCTTGGCCTTGGCGCTCTCGACCACCGGGGCGATGCTTGAGGCATCAAGCACGCTGACCGAGACCGCCTCGACGCCCTGGTCGATCAGGTTCTGGACGATCTGCAACTGGTCGACCGGGTTGGTGTCGACCGGGCCGGAATAGATGAAGTCGACGCCGAGATCCTTGGCGGCGCGATTGCCGCCGGCTTCCATGGCGTTGAAATAGGGGATGCCGATCAGCTGCGGGACAAAGGCAACCTTGTGCTTGTCCGCGGCATGCGCCGCCGTGGCAACGACGAGTGACAATGCGGAGGCGGCGAGCACTTTCTTGAGTTGTGAAAGCATTTTGGTTTGATCCTCTCTGGAAATGACGTGCGTTTCAGTTTGTTTTTTCGAGCGCCCGCACGTCGGGATGAGCGCCTGTTATGAGCGAAACGACTTCCTCGTGATTGGTCTCGGTGGCCAGCCGTTCGGCCACCTTGCGGCCGCGCCGGAACACGACGATGCGGTCGGCAACCTCGAAGACTTCGGAAATATTGTGGCTGATAAGGACGACGGCGCAGCCGCGCGCGGCGAGCCGCCGTGTCAGCGCCAGCACCTTGCGGGTCTCGGCCACGGCAAGGGCCGCCGTCGGCTCGTCCATGATGACCAGCTTGGCATTGAGATTGAGCGCCCGGCAGATGGCGACAGCCTGGCGCTGGCCGCCGGACAGGCTGCCGACAGGCGCTTCCGGGTCGGAGATATGGGCATCGAGTTCTTTCAGCAGGCCGTCGACGCGCTGGCGCATTTCCTGGCGCTTCAGGAACGGAACGCCAAAAATGGAGCGTTTCAATTCCCGGCCGAGAAACACGTTCTCCGCGATCGAAAGGTTCTCGGAAAGCGCCAATTCCTGGAAGATCGTCGCGATCCCCGAGGACGCTGCATCCTTGGGGGAGGAAAAGGCGACCGGCTTGCCTTCGATGACGAGTTCGCCGTCGCTCGGCGCATGGGCGCCGGCCAGGATCTTGATGAAGGTCGATTTGCCCGCGCCATTGTCGCCGAGCAGCGCCAGCACCTCGCCGGAGCGGATCTCCAGGTCGACATTCGCCAGCGCGGTCAGCGCGCCGAAGCGTTTGGCGATGTTTCTGGCGACAAGAAACGGTGCTGTCATGGCGGTTCCCCGGCGTTGCTGATCGGGCTTAGTGGCTAGATGGTCTTGCTCACCCAGCGCAGCACATTGGTCCAAAGGCGCGCATAGCCGGGC
Organism: Mesorhizobium sp. GW821-FHT04C10; assembly: GCF_059420305.1. NCBI lineage: Bacteria > Pseudomonadati > Pseudomonadota > Alphaproteobacteria > Hyphomicrobiales > Phyllobacteriaceae > Mesorhizobium > Mesorhizobium sp. GW821-FHT04C10. The sequence continues at coordinate 4,165,365 of NZ_JBWKTL010000001.1, forward strand.
CACTCGACAAAGCTGTTGGGCAGCCAGTGCGGGCCGATGTCCGATGTCCAGACCAGGGTGCGGCCTTCGCCATGGCGCCCGGTGACCAGCAGCGGGTGGCCGCCCTGGTCCTGCGGCAGCCGCGCCAGGACTTCGACATCGTCCCGCTCGCGGGCAACAACCTCGTTGGCGCCGAGAAGAATGGGCCATTCGCCGTCGATGCCGGCAAAGAGCGGATGATCCCTGGGGCCGGTGATCTCGGGCCGAAAGCCCTCGGGAATTTCCAGCCGGTCGTCATTGGGCAGGCAGGTGACCGGCAGCGCATCCTCCACAGCCGTGCGGTGCCAGCGCGCCTTGCCGTCGATGCCCTGGAAGGAGAAATAGCCGCCGATCATGATCAGTCCGCCGCCGGCCAGCGTCCAGTCGCGCAGAAGCTTGAGCCGGTTGGGGACCGTCTTGCCGTGCAGCCAGACATCGGGATGGAGCAGCAGCGAGTTCGCACCGATGTCGGACAGGATGATCGCCCTGTATTGCGACAGGCCTTCCATGGTGAAAGGCAGCTTTTCGACAGCCTCATGGGCCGGCATGTAATCGAGATCGAACTCGCTGTCCTTCAGGGCGGCAACGAGCGGTGTCGCACCCAGATGAAAGGTGACGCTGCCGAACTGATCGAAGCCCTTGTAGTGGGTTGCCGAACTCATCCAACTCTCGCCGACCAGAAGGACTTTTGCTTTCGCCATGATCATATTCTCCTGATTTCGCTTGATGGGCGGATGTCCAGAAATCGATAAGTCTTTGATTTAACTTGCCATAACAGTGTTGCTCGCCAAGGCGGCGGCCTTCAGGGTCGCGAAATCCGCGATGTAGCCCTGCGCGCCTTCGACCGTGGTCGTCAGGCTCGCGCCGATCGCGGCATAGCGGGCGGCGGCGTCCAGAGACGCGCCATGCAGCCACAGGCTCAGGAAGATGCCGGCGAAGCTGTCGCCGGCGCCGGTGGCATCGACGCGGTTGACCGGAAGTGCCGGCACCTCGATCTGTGGGCCGCCGCCAGCCGGGAAGACGACCGCGCCAAACTCGCCAAGGGTGAGCACGACGGTGCCACGCGGCTTGATGCGTGACAGCATCAGCCGCACCTCATCGATCATGCTTGCGATTCCGGTGCGAAAGCCGAAAATCTCGCGCATCATCACGTCGTTGATGAAGGTCAGGTCGATCTGCCTGACCATCTGCGCGAAGGTTTCCGGCGTGCGCGCGCTTTTGGGCAGGCCGGCCGAATGCAGGCTGACCTTCCAGCCGGCCTGATGAAAGCGCGTGATGGAGGCGGTCATCGTCTCATAGTGAAAGCCTTCGATATGCAGGCAGGCCGGGCGCTGTTCGGGCTGGATGTCCAGATTGGCGGTCAGGTCGACCTCACCCAGTTCGAACGGTTCGCTGATGATGGTGCGGCTGCCGTTGCGCTCGATGATGACGATCGCCTGCGAAAGCCGGTTGTTGGGCGTGCTGCGGATGGGGAGGGCGTGGACGCCCAGCTTGGAAAGTTCGCCCAGCGCCCAGTCGCTTTCCGCATCCCTGCCGACCGCCGTCGCCAGTTCCACGTCAAGAGCGTAGGGCGCCCCGACGCCGGCCGCGGCAACCGCGAGATTGGCGGCTGGGCCGCCCAGCGCCTTTTCGATATGGCTGGCGGTGATCCGGTCGTCTCTATGCGGCAGCACGTCGACGCGGCACAGGAAGTCGACGCTGACGCGTCCGGCGACCAGAAGCCTTGGCAGGTGATCGAGGTTTTTTGGTCTGCGCAATGCGCGGCCGGGCAGGGAGCGCGCGAAGGAACTCGGCCGGTACATCAGCGCGGCGACCGCCTTCTCGATGCGGTCGCGAGTGTCTTCCCTGAGGCCGGCTGTGCCATTGATGAAGTTCGAGACCGTGCCGATGGAAACACCGGCGGTCCGTGCGACATCCGCTATGGTAGGGCGCTTGCGTTGCAATTGCCTAGTTCCGATTGAAGCGTTTCAAACGGTAGCAGCGGAAGTGCGGCGCCTCAACGAAACCATTTTCCAAAAAATAGGAGATTGCGCTTGTTGATTGGAAGATTGATCCAAGTTGACCGAGATGGCTGGATTGCTCTTTCCAGGATTGAACGATTTTCAAATTTCCGTATTTCGTTCGATCCGCTGCGCCTGATCGGACGCTCATCGCAGCCCCTTCCAGCAATCCAGCAAGCAGTTGCCACGCTTGAATGGCCCTCGGGCGTCTTCTCTACGGCCAGAAACAGCAATGCCGCTGGGCGAACCCGGCGGCATTGCCTTCCACAATCAGGATACTGCCGTTTTTGGTAGACGCCTACGGCGTCGTCTCCGCTCCGATCTTGGTCGCCATCTGGTCGATCTTGCCGGCAAGGACGCCCTGGGCCCAGGCCGTGACCTCGGCGTCTACGGGCTTGTTGGCCATGTCCGTCAGCGCCGCGCCGAGCGACGCCTGATCGGTGCCAACGGTCGCCGCGGCCGCCGCCGCCTCTGCCTGGGCGGCCGCCGCGTTATCGGCGTCTACAACGGTCTGCTGAGCCGAGATCTGATCGTTCACAGCCTGGACTTGTGCGGCCGTGGCGGTCGGATCCGCCTGCAGGGCGGTCAATTGTGCATTCAGCGTATCCAGTTGGGCCTGGGCAGCGGCGGCCGTGGCGGCAGCCGCCTCAGCCGTGGCCTCGGCGTTCTTGGCTTTCGCCGACTGCGTCACAAAGGCCTGAATGGCGGCGAACTTCTTGCTCTTGGAATTCATATAGGCGTTGATGTTGCGCTGCAGCGAGTTCAGCCGACCAAGCTTGGCATGGATGTTCTTGTCCTTGGGCACGGACGCAACCTGGGTGGTGTCGACCGTGGTATCGACCGTGGTATCGGTTGTTGTGTCCGTTGTTTCCGCCTTGGCTACCTGTCCTGGGGCCGACGTAGACTTTCCATGCGAAGCGCCGCTCTTGCCATGGCCATTGCCGCCGGCATTGCCGTTGCCATTGCCGCCGGCATTGCCACCGCCGTTGCCGTTGCCACCGCCGTGCCCGTTGCCGCCACCGTGCCCATTGCCGCCTCCGGCGAGCGCCGGCGACGCCAGAAGCGCCAATGCGGCAAGGGCCGCGAACAGAGTTTTCCGGTTTGTCATGGTGTCTCCTCGGGGAATCGCCACCTCCGCCCAACCGCTAGGGCAGCGTAATATGAGAAACCGCTAACTGTACGGAGTAAACTTTAGACAAATGCGGTCGCAATGCGCGAGGCCGGTGACCGAAGGAGGCGTAATTACTTGATATTACACGTAAATCAGCGCCATGAGACGGCTATGGCACTGAAGTCCCATCCCGGCCGGACCATGGTCCTGGCTGCCAACCAATGATGGTCGAGCGGCCCGTCCGAAAGGCGCTGGAATGCGGGAAGTCGATGACGAAAGCCTGGTCGGATGCGTTGCGGGCGAACGGCCTGGCTCTGCTCTCGGCGAAGATGATTTGTTCGCCATATCGGCCGGCGCTCAAATCAGCAGCAGGCCCTTCATGCTGGCGTATCCCTTGCGCCCGATGATGATGTGGTCGTGCACGGCGATACCCAGCCGTTTGCCCGCTTCGATGATCTCTTTCGTCATCTCGATGTCGGCGCGCGACGGCGTCGGGTCGCCTGACGGGTGGTTGTGCACCAGGATGATCGCGGTGGCCGACAGTTCAAGCGCACGCTTGACCACTTCCCTGGGATAGACGGGCGTATGATCGACAGTGCCGGTCTGCTGCACCTCGTCGGCAATCAGCGCGTTCTTCTTGTCGAGGAACAGGATGCGGAACTGTTCGCGCGCCTCGAAGGCCATGGCAGAGCGGCAGTAGGCAAGAAGCTGCGTCCAGGACGACAGGACTTCGCGGCCATGCACCTCGCCATGCGCCATGCGCTGCGCCGTCGCCGCGACGATTTTCAGGTCGAGCGCCACCGCCGGGCCGATGCCCTTGACTTCCTGCAGCAGGTTGACGGGCGCGCCAAGGACCTCGGCCAATGTACCGAAGCGCGTGAGCAACGCCTTGGCGGCCGGCTTGGTGTCGGCGCGCGGGATCAGCCGGAAGAGCAGGAGCTCCAGAAGTTCATAGTCGGGCAGGGCGTCTGGACCCGCTGAGACGAAGCGCTCGCGCAAGCGGTCGCGATGGCCGAGATATCCAGGTTTTTCGGCTGGAGCCGGGTTTGCCTTCGCCGCCGGCCGAACCGGTACGTCGGAGAAGAAACTCCGCTCGTCTTCGTCGTCGTTGGCTTTCCCCATCCGCCCCCGCATCCGGCAATCGATCGGGCGCAGCAGTCGCCCGACGGTCAAAAAATCAGGCCGGCAGGCCGGGCCGGTCGAGCTTGTTGGGCGAGAGCGTGAAAATCTCGCAGCCGGCGTCGGTCACGCCGATCGTGTGCTCGTACTGCGCCGACAGCGAGCGGTCGCGGGTTACCGCCGTCCAGCCGTCCGACAGCACCTTCACATGCGGCCGGCCGAGATTGATCATCGGCTCGATGGTGAAGATCATGCCGGGCCGCATTTCCACGCCTTCATTGACGTTGCCATAGTGCAGGATGTTCGGGGCGTCGTGGAACAGCTGGCCGACGCCGTGGCCGCAGAAGTCGCGCACCACCGAGCAGCGCTCCGCCTCGGCAAAGGTTTGGATGGCGGCGCCGATGGCGCCGGTGCGGGCCCCGGGCCTGACCGCGGCGATGCCGCGCATCAGGCATTCATGGGTGACCTCGAGCAGCCGCTCGGCGGCGCGCTTGATGGTGCCGACCGGATACATGCGCGAGGAATCGCCGTGCCAGCCATCGAGAATGTAGGTGACGTCGATGTTGACGATGTCGCCATCCTTCAACGGCTTGTTGTCGGGAATGCCATGGCAGACGACATGGTTGATCGAGGTGCAGGACGACTTCGTGTAGCCGCGATAGTTGAGCGTCGCCGGCAGCGCGCCGTGATCCATGCCGAATTCGAAGACGAAACGGTCGATGGCATCGGTGGTGACGCCGGGCGCGACCATGGGCACCAGCTCGTCCAGGCAACGCGCGGTGAGGTCGCATGCCTTGCGCATGCCGGCAAAACCGTCCTCGCCATAGAGGCGGATCTGGCCGGTGTTCCTGAGGGGGGCGGTGGCGGCGTCGAGATAGGTGACCATTTTGTCCGTATGGAAGGTAGGGCGCTGCAGGGGTGCTGGCGTGAAAATCCCACCAGATTTGGCACTTGGGGGCAAAAGGTTCAAGGAAGAACTGCCTGATGCAGCCCGAACCGGCGGGATATTCGTCGCGTCGGTCCGGTCTTTTGCCGGTTTTGCACGGTTTGCTTTCCTTTCCGCCCGTCGTGCGCTAGGGCGGGACGATGTTTTGGAGATCGCGTCCAGCCCTGAAGCGCGCCAGATCGCTTGAAGCGCCGCTGACGGCAGCCTGCTCATGTCTGATGGGCCTTGTGCTGCTGGCGATGCTGTGCCTCGGCCGGCCGGACGTCCCTATTTTCGCCGACCCCGCCCAGGGCAGCGCCAGCGTTGGCATCGAACGGTCGGGCGAAGTCGCGGCGCTGCTGCGCGTCACCAACAAGGCACAGGCCCTTGAGGTTCGCACCGCAAGGCCGGTGCTGGCCAAGTTCGCGGGCGGCCATCCGGCATTGCCGGCTCCAGAAACTGTTTTCCTTTGGCTCGCCCCGACGTCGCCGGCGGTGTTTGTCGCCGGCCATGGGACGATCTCGGCTCCGTGCACCAGCACCAATCAGCCGCGCGCGCCGCCGTCCGCGCAGGCCTGAGCGGTCCAAGACCGCACGTACGCCATCCATTCCAGCCATTCGTGTCGCGATCCGTGCGGCGGCCATAGCCGCGCATTGGTCGCGCGGCGCGTCATTTCCGGATTATCGCAATGCAACAACGTATCAAGACATTCAAAAGCCTGTCGCGTGCGGCCTCGGCTGCTTCATTTCTGTCCGTTCAGGCGTTCATCTGTATCGGAACCGTTTACTGGGCGATCGCCGAGACGCTCTATCTGTCGGGAACCGGAGCGCTCGTGCTGGGCGCCCTGTTCGCCTTGCCGTCGGCCTATGTTCTGGTGATGGTGGTGCGCATGGCCTTCGACGCCGAGACCGACCCGGCCAATCAGTAAATTGCGCCGCCGGATCGGAAAGTTCTGCCGGGTACCTTCATGCCGGCAGAACTTTCCTCGCCCTTTGCAGCAGAAGCGGCCGCTTCCGCAGTGACGACACATTTCCGTGGCACAAACCGGTCAAAGCAACTTTTGACGACGGACGGCGTTGCTGGGCGACGCCAGTTCGGGAGATTTCGGATGGACAGATTGCAGTTCGAGGTGCCGGTGCGCATCGCGCAAGGGCCCGGCTTGCCCGTCGAGGAGATTTACAGCGTCGAGCAGGCGTTGGATTTTCTCCAGGACTGGCCGGCACGCCGGCAGGGGCCGGTGTATCAGAAAGCCTTCAACGCCTGCTTTGGCGCCACGGTGGACGTGGTCAAGACCGAGGATGCCTGCCGGGCATTCATGGCGTTCTGCCGCGTCACCGGACTGATGGCCAGCGACATGATGGCGCCGCGCAAGCGCGGCGGCGAGGCGAGGGCGCTGCAGGCTTGAGGGCAGCTTCGCTTGCCTCGATAACCAGTTCGGCTTGAGTGCCCTGTCTCGTGTCGCGGATATCCATCAATAGCGGCGTTAAGCTTCCGTTTCCACCTTCGCGGCTACGCCATTGCTTGTTCAGCAATGTTGATTCGTTGCGTCAGTCTCATGGTTCGGAAGATGTCTGCAGAAAAAATCCGTGCGTTCCCGATCGACCGTCAGTTATTCCTGGTCAGAGAAGTTGCGGCCAAGCTCGACAATCTGCATGGCGAGACCGCGGCCTCGTTCTGGAGGGCCAAGGCAGCGGAACTGCTTGACCTCGTCGTCGGGTCGGGCAGGGACAGAGCCACCGCCGGTGACGAAGTCCGCAGATTTTTCCTGGCCGTACAGAAAGAGTTGTCGGCTGGAGTGACCTCAGAGCCAGTGCCCGTCCTTTCCGCCTGAAGCCAAGACTGCTGCCGGCAAACCAAGACTGCCGGCGCGCTGGATTTGACCGCATCCGGTTGAGCCGGATCGCTTTCATTCGTCCGCGGAGCGCTACCGTGCCGTCAGGAACGGCAATCGCCGTCGTCCGCGCACCGATCAGCGAACGGCCGGCTGCTTGAAGCCAATCGAAGCCGTGATCAAAAATGAACCGAACTTCTTAGCCGTTCGTTCATATATGCGTGCTTTCTAATTTAATCCATGGCTTGCAATTGCTTCACCCGAATTCGGCTCATGGCGACCGGTATACGCCGGAGTACCAGGGCAAATGTTGCCACTATCTTCGCCCTCAGCCTGCCGATCGTCGTCGGTGCCGCTGGCTTCGGCGTGGAGACCTCCTACTGGTACTACAACAGCCTGAAACTGCAGGCGACGGCCGATGCCGCCGCCTATGCCGGCGCGCTTGAACAGATCTCAGGGTCCGACAAGCCGACGATCGTCGCGGCCGCGACACAGTCGGCTACGTCCAATGGCTTGGGCTCGGGCACGATCGTCGTCAATACGCCGCCAGCGTCCGGACCGAATACGGCGAAGAAAGCGGTCGAGGTCATCGTCGGCCAGAAGCTCGACCGGATGTTCACCTCGATCTTCACGCAGGGCCAGGTGCCTGAACAGGCGAGGGCGGTGGCCCTTATCACCAACGCCTCGAAGTCCTGCATGACCGCGCTCGATCCGACCGCCTCGCAGGCTGTACTATTTTCCGGCAACACCAGCGTGAAGGTCACCGGCTGCGTGGTGATGTCCAATTCGAACGCTTCGGACGCCATCAAGCTCCAGGGCTCGGCAGCACTGCAGGTCGATTGCCTGATATCGGCGGGCGGCGTTTCACTGAACAATCCGGTCACCACCGTTTGCCCGGCCCCGATCACCCAGGCGCTGCCTGTCGCCGATCCATTCGCCGACCTGCCGACCCCGGCCGCTTCAAATCCCTGCCAGAACACCAACAAATCGACGCTGAAACCTGGCACCTACTGCAGCGGACTGAGCCTTAGCGGCAGCGTTACCCTCCAGCCGGGCGTCTATGTCGTTCAGGGCAATCTCAAGATAAACGCCAACGCTTCCGTCACCGGCAGCGGGGTGACCATCTTCATGTCAGGCAGTTCGACGGTCAGCATGAACGGCAACGCCTCCGTGCAGCTCAGTGCGCCGACTTCGGGAGCCTATTCAGGCGTTCTGTTCTATGGCGACAGGGCCGGCAGCAGTGCATCCAGCACCTTCAACGGCACAGCCGACTCGCTGCTGACCGGGGCCATCTACTTCCCAAGACAGCAGATCAGCTATCTCGGCAATTTCGCGGGCAACGGCGGCTGCACCCAAGTCGTCGCCGATACGATCCAATGGTCAGGCAGTTCAACCATCAATCAGGATTGCACCAGCCTCGGAATGCGCGACATTCCGGCCGCGCAGTCCGTGGCACTGGTCGAGTAGCCTCCCGTGGAACGCCGATCAAAGCCGATGCTTGGCGACCGTTCGGGCGTTGCCGCGGTCGAGTTCGCCATGGTCCTGCCCTTCCTGTGCGCGGCGCTGCTCGGCATCATCGACGGCTGGTCCTATGTGACGAGTTCGCTGTCGATGCGCGCCGGCGTGAAGACCGCCGCGAATTTGATCATGGCAGGATCGACCAATGACACGGCGACGCAGGCGGTTGCGATCTCGAGCTGGGAGAAGCGGCCGACGGACGGCCAGGTCACGCTAAGCCGGATCTATATGTGCGGGACGACCGTGGTCAACGCTTCCGCCTTGTGCAGTGGGCCGAAGGTTCCATCGGTCTATGTCCAGATCCAGGCATCGGCCACCTGGACGCCGCCCTTCACCTTCGGCGTTTTTTCCGCGTCCAGCGTCATCGGCCACCTGGAGGTGATCCGTGTCCGCTAAGGCAAGCGCCTTCAAGGGGGATCGATCGGGTGGAACGGCGTTGGAGTTCGCGCTGATCGCGCCATTCCTCATCATATTGCTGTTCGGAATCTTCGCCTTGGGCTGGTCGATGAACTCGGTCTCCAGCGTTCGCTATACGCTTGAGACATCGTCACGCTCGCTGCAGCTTCAGAACACGTTGACCCAAGCCGACATCCAATCGATCGCCACGCAGAAATTGCAGGCCCTGGGTTTGAAGGATGTGAACGTGACGATCGCTATCGACCCGGCGAGCGGTGGCTTCCGCATGGCGCATCTGACCGCCACCTATGCCTTCGTCGTCGACTTCCCTTACCTCAGCGCCTTCCCGATCAACTACGCGACCACCGTTACCGTGCCGCTGGTTGGCGGCTAGGCGCAAGAAGATGGCTCCGAGGGGTTAAAGACGGCATGGCGGATCGATCCTGCCGCCGGAACATTCTTCGCTTGGTGAAGTTCTGAATCCGCCTTGGTTTTGATCCCCGTGGGCCAAGGCCAGGAAGCTGCCTCCATCAGCTTCCAACCAGCCCGCCTCGGACGGGGGCAAAACTGTCTGGGGCGGGCTTCGTTCAGCCCTGTCGAGCAGCGAGCAGTTTTCCACCGTTAACTCCAGCCTGTGGATCGAGTTGTCTTGCAGGAGCTTCGATGCGTCGCTTATTAGGAATCCCTTATGGAGCGACGGCACGCAATGCGGAGAGTCAGGGATGGGCTCTGGGAGGTCTACGACATAGACAACAACAAGGTTGTGCGCGTGGGCGGAGTGCCCCTGACAAACTTGTTGGATGAAGACGCGCTCGATGCCTTGGATCTGATAAGGGATGGCTTTCTGACCCCGGCCAAACCCAGAAGGACAAAGCCCTAAAGCAAGCTCCAGTTCGGCATGCTTGTCGGGCTGGTGTGGTCCCCTAACCTATGGCGTGCTGCTCGCCCCACAAGCCGACATTGTGAGGAACCTGTGGACCGGATGTTGACGCCATGCCGACCAGAGCAACGATAATACCCAGGCCTATCGCGAGGGCCACAGCGACCGCAGCGACGCTGGCTCCAGGCGTGTGCCGGTGTCGTTCCAGAGCCTTGCCGAGATCGTCGAAGGTTGTTTCCATTCGCCGAAGCTAACAGACGTCAGGCAAACAAGGCGTTAACGAATGAGCCGCGGCCGGGAGCCGTAAAATTCCCATGCACGACAGCGAATTGACAGAGCGGCCTGGCAAGGGCTGGACGCCATGGGCGACGGGTCCAGGCGACTATGAGATTGAGAAAACGGCAGGCGGCCGAACAGCGCGCATTGGCCCGGCGGGAGGCGCCTGTGCGGTCCGGACGATACGGCGGCGTAAGGACAAGCGGAAGGCCAGGATCAGCGAAGGCGAGCAGCGGGCAGTCTGAAGGCGAATAGCCCCAATGCGACTGACGCCAAGCTCTGGCGCGCGCCATTGGCGTTAGACGTGGGCGGCATGAAGCAAATCGGATATTTGCTCAATGGTTTCAGTCACCCTGACGGCGGTCTCGTTTGAAGCGGCTCCTACCCCCGTCAGATAGACATAGCAGACTGCGACATTCGAAACCGGCTCGATTCCGATTATGTGATCTGAGTTTAGGAGAATGTAGGATCCGTCGGTAAGCGTTAGTCTCAGAAACATCAAACCAACCCTCGCGAAAGCTGACCCAGCATCACGCAACCTGCGGCTGGTGGCAAGCGGGGCAGAGTAAGGGATCCTCCCGTTGCGGCGAACCCCTCAAAAATGGAGATCGCCTGGCCAGAAGCAGCTATCGCAGGCTGAAATCGAGTGCTTCCTGGAGGTAGCGGAAGCGCTGCACAGGAGCATCGTGAAGCCGTTCTGTCGCCACAGTGCGACCGCCGCCGGGCAATGCGGACCCTGCATGAGGCGCTGTTGAAGGTCGTGCGGGATGTCACCGGGAAGGAAGTCGCGTTTATCCGGTGGCACACCACGGGGCGGGTGCGGCCTCCAACCGCACCTTGATGCGGAACATTAGCCATCTCTAAAAGTTGATCCGTGCGGCAGGTAGGTGCCCTCCATCGTCCTGCCGAAGATCGGGTCTCCGATCGGGCCCGCGCCTTTTCGCCGCCAGAGGGGCGCGGGCTTCAATTTGCCAGGGGTATGTCGATTTCCGGCAACTTTGCGGACAGCGGACTCGTAGAGCAATTGGTCGCTCTGTTTATGTCCCTCATGCCAGGGCGGCTGGCTCGCCGAGATTTCGTTGGGGTTTCTCGGCGAGCCTATCCGAGGACAGGGGACAAAATGGCCGGCGCCCGTCGGTTGGGGACCGTTGGGTGGGGGGTGGACGCCGGCCAAGCGGACAATCAGGTCCGCCGCATGAACGGCATGACTGATTCAAGAAGCCTGCGATATGGTGCGATCACGGACTGCTGGGCGCATGGCCTAGCCGACTTGGGGCTTCCTTCCGTGCAAGCCGGCTGTTGCTTTCATCGGCCCAATTGTCGTCAGGAGGGGCGTCGGCTTCACGGGGGAGTAGGGTGCTGATCCGCCGTATTGCCTGACATCACCTTCCAAACCCTGCGCAGCTTTGATCACGGCCTTGCGGCTGTTACCGTGTTTGAGGATCAACTCCCAGACCAGGTCCGCGGTCAAACCGTTCTCCGAAGCGAAACACTCGACCTGATGGTCGTGAATAGCATCATGCCAGGGCTTATAGCCGCCCATTTAGGCCTCCGCTTTAGGTGCCGCATGGCAAAGATATGCACTGCTGTCAGATGTAGGTGAAACATGCGAACGAAGGACGTAGCACGGCGCCAGACAGCGCCAGCGAGCATCGAGACGGTGGCCGCTCGGCTTCAGGTTTGCGATTCGGCGGATATTCGCCAAAAATTGGGACAGGGAGCGGAGGTTTTTTGCTAATTGCTTGAAGTTGCTGGTACGCCCAAGGGGAATCGAACCCCTGTTACCGCCGTGAAAGAGACGCTAAATAGTATATGTCTGTTTGTCTCTGTCCAATAAAATGCTTTGATTTCAGATATATATGGTAAAATTAGCCTGTTCTTGCCCATCCGTGTCCAACGCTATATATTGGACATCTGTTGGACACGGCACGGAGCGGGCGCAATGGCTAGGCGGGTAACGGACGCTATTCTTGACAGCAAGGCAGCGCGAGCGAAGCTCCCGCCGCGCGGCAAGCCCTACTACAAGGCGATCGGCCCTGGCCTGCATCTAGGCTACCGGAAGGCCAAGACCGGCGGCGGGCGATGGGTTGTGCGCCTCTACGTCACACAAGGCCAAAAAGACTACTCAGTCGAGACGATCGCCGACGCCGACGACAGGCTTGATGCGAACGGCGCAACGGTTCTGGATTTTTTTCAGGCACAAGATAGCGCGCGCAAAATGCACGCATCACTCTCGGGAATTGGCGAGGCGGTTTCCGGCTCATACACCGTCAAAGAAGCCATTGATGACTACTTGCTATGGATGGAAAGCGCTCGGAAATCCGCCAAGGATGCCCGGTGGCGCGCGGACGCGCTAATATTGCCCACACTTGGAGCGAAGGAAGTTCTCCAGTTGAAGGCGAAGGATATTCGCGCGTGGCATAAAAAGATCGCGGAAACAGCGCCCCGCGTTCGGACAAAGAAGGGTGGCGAGCAGAAATTCCGCGCGCTCACTGGCGATGACGACGCGAAGCGGCGCAGGAAAGCGAGTGCAAACCGCGTACTCACGATTTTGAAAGCGGCCCTCAATCGAGCGTGGCGCGAGGGGGGAAAGGTCGCGTCTGATGATCAATGGCGGCGCGTTGAGCCCTTCGAGAATGCAGACAGCGCCCGCGTGCGCTACCTGACGATTGCCGAAGCCCAGCGCCTCATGAATGCGAGTGAGCCGGCGTTTCGAAAACTAGTTCAAGCCGCGCTTCAAACCGGCGCACGGTACGGCGAGCTTGCCGCGCTAATGGTCGAAGATTTCAACCCCGATGCGGGAACAATCCATATCCGGCAGAGCAAGGCCGGTAGCGGGCGTCACGTGGTCCTGACGGCAGAGGGTGCGAAGTTCTTCAAAGGCGTTACAGCGGGCCGCGCTGGCAGCGACAGGCTGTTTACGGGGCCGAACGGTCAAGTGTGGGGAAAGTCGCACCAGTCGCGCCCGATTGCCGAAGCCTGCACAAACGGGAAGATCAGCCCGACGATCGGCTTTCACGGCCTGCGCCATACGTGGGCATCACACGCGGTCATGAACGGCGTTCCATTGATGGTTGTCGCTAGAAATCTCGGTCACGCCGATACGCGCATGGTCGAAAAGCATTACGGGCATATGGCTCCGTCATACATTGCAGATGCAATTCGGGCAGGCGCGCCGCGCTTTGATGTTGCCGAGACTGCGAACGTTCTCCGATTTGAGGATGCCGCGACATGACGGAATTTGAATTCGAATGGGGCCCAGCCCTTGAAGATCGCATTCCGCCGCGTGGATACGATGATAGGAAGTACATTGAGATAGCGATTTTAGGAAAGAAGGCCGGAATTTACAGTACAAAGTCACAGGCCGCTTATGATATCGCTATGGCATTTCGTGTTGTCGATAAAGAAGATCATAATTCACTGTATTGTCGTTTAAGGCGCAAATTAAAGGCTGAGTTTTTATTATAAAACGACCAAGACGCTCGTTTCTCCTCGTGTCCATATAAGCCTGTCATTAAACAGGAGCGACCGATATGGACCTTCAAACCGAAGCCTATACAGTGCCTGAATTCTGCGCCGCGCATAGGATTTGCCGCGCCAGCTTCTACAACCTTCAGAAGGCCGGCCAGGGGCCGCGTATCATGAAAGTAGGCGGGCGCGTCCTGGTGTCGAAGGAAGCCGCCACAGACTGGCGTAGGGCGCGCGAGGCGGCCTCAGCGAAGGCGGCCTAGCCCCAAAATGAAAGCCGGCCTCTCACCAAGCCGGCTTCCTTTATGCGGGCACTATCGAAGATAGGAAGATATTCTCTATCGCCCGCGAAAGCAACCCAAATTCAGGGATCGATAGCGATGACCTATCAGCTATTTCCAACCGTGCCCCAAAGCGGAAACGCCATCCTTTACTCACCAGCGAGCGGATACATATCTGCTTATAACGCCGATATCGCTTACTTCAGCAAGCCCGGTCGAAAAAGCCGCACTCTCGCAATTCGCAGATGCGATGTGAGCGAATTTGGATTTGCCGGCGAACCAATCGGCGTACCAAGAGGATGGGTGCTGATCATAAAACTCTCGTCAAATACGCATTTGGCAATCTTCCTCTATCGTGGTGGTGATTTCTTCCGTTTGGACCGAAGTTTCTACGCTGACGTTTCAAGTGACGCTGACGTTGCCGCTATCGCGATTGAATGCTTCCGCCGCAACGGAGTGGATGCCGACGAACTAGCCAGATTTCTGGCCGGATCGCGGTCATGAGCATTGCCCACATAACTCTAGGCTTTCATAACCATCGACCTCCCGGCCTAATTGGCGAAATCTATGATTTCATCCTGGCACAAGCGCCGCACCCTATTCATGAAGTTGCGCTTGCTGGCGCAATGGCGTTGTTCGCAGGAATTGTGGGTAGGCAATTCAATTTTTCAGATGATGGATTGAACCAATACATATTGCTGGTGGCGGATACCGGCATGGGTAAGGACGCGGCGAAAGCCGGGATGTCGAAGATTCTTGCTAAGCTCGCAAAGAAGCGCCCTGTCGCGACTAACATCATGGGGCCAGCGGATTTCGCCAGCGGCCCCGCTCTGGTGAAATCGATCGCGCGGCGTTCCTACCCTTGCTTCGTCTGCGTTGCCGGCGAGGTCGGCATTAAGCTTCAACAGATGGCGAACCCGCGATCTTCAGAGCACTCCCAAACCCTAAAAAGAGAGTTGCTGAAGCTGTTCACGCTTTCCGGTGGCGGGCGCATCCTTGAGCCCTACGAGTATTCGGACAGAAAGGAAACGACTTCTGCGATAATCTCTCCCGCGTTTACACTGCTCGGGGAGGGCACAGGCGCAACGGTCTATGAGGCGCTTGACGATACCCAGGTTACAAACGGATTGATTTCGCGCTTCACCATTATCGAATATGCCGGCCTTTGCCCGGAGTACAATAAAGGTCACCAATTTGCGCACGTTGGCGAGCCGCTAATCTCGCAGCTTGACGAACTATATCAGCACGTTTCCGAGCTTGCGCAGAATGAACAGGTTACGGTTGTCGGCATTAATCCGGATGCCGAGGCCAGCTTGAACACCATTCGCGAACATGCCCGCGCCGTAATCAATTCAAAGTCCGGAGAAGTCGTAAACAATATCTGGACGCGGGTAGCGCAGAAGACGGGAAGATTGGCAGCGCTATTGGCCGTTGCCGACAATTGGCGAGCACCGGTGATTACGGGCGATATGATCCATTGGGCAGCGTCTCTCGTACTAACCGACACTCGGCGGTTGTTGGCGAAATTTGAAGCCGGCGAAATGGGCATAGTTGATGAGACTGGCAACGATAAGCAGATTGCCGAAGTCAGGAAAGTCTTGAAGAAATACTATTTCCGCGATCCTGCCGAAATTAAGGACGACAAGACTAGAGCGCTGAGAGAGGCGCTTCTTGTCGATTATTCCTATATCCACAAGGCGGTTGCTAAGCTGGCGGCTTTCAAAAAGGACCACCGAAAATCGTCTGCCGCTATCAAGGCAACTATGACGACGCTTTGCGAGATGGGAGTTGTCCTGAACGTTATCGCGGAAAAGCGGAAATTAGATAAAACGAATTCCGATCATTACAATCATATCATTCAGTTGATGAGTAAATATAGCGGAATGATATTCCTGATCTTAAAGCCCGATTGGCTTAACGAGCAAGATTGATAGGACGAAATAGGGGCAATGATAGGATGGGTAACGTATTGAATTTGTTGCGAATAGGAAAAATAGGACGGTAGGAGGCTGTCCAGGGGAAGGCTGGGTAAGGGGAGAGTACGAGTGAATTCCTTCCTATTTTTCCTATTTATATATATTTCAATAACTTAACCTTCCTATTGGCCTTCCTATCGATATCCTATCGCTTCCTACAGTATGTGTGGGCAAGCCAGAGCCGGGCGATCTCCGTTCGCCGCTCACCGATGCGATTTTCAGCTATTTTTTCTCGAAATATTTATTTTGCCTATCAACATCTACCGTTGTCTATAATACTGTTTAGGTAGTTGCTTTCTGTGCATGCCGCTATAGCGTCTTGCTGAGCAATAGAGGCAGCATAGATTATGAAAAGGCGTGCACTAGCATTCGCACCGCCACAGGCTCGCAGCCGTGTGGGCAACGGAAGCGCGCTTCTGCCCGGCATTGATGGTCGCACTAGTGGCGCTCGCCGCTACAAGGAATTGTTGGCTCAGCTTACCGTCGAATTGACGCAAGAGGGCAGGGTAACTGAAGCGCGAGTGATGCTGGCGAGACGAGCCGCGCTCCTGGCGATCTGGTGTGAAGACGCCGAAGCCAGGATGGCCAACGGTGAGCCCTACAACATTGTCGAATTCACCGCCGCAACGAACGCGCTTCGCCGCATTCTGACAGATGCTGGCCTGATCTGGCCCGCAAATCTCCGCATTAAAATGTGAAAGGAATTTCCATGGTTCTCCCGCAAAACCAGCGCGCATCGTATCTCACACCAGAACACCGCGAACCGCTTATTGATCCTGTCGTTGTTGCGGAAGCTGGTGGCGATTATCTGCGAGGCGAGCGTTATCTAAAGCCCAATCTCGCGGAAGCCGCGAAGACCGATGCCGTTGTGAGTCAGATGAAGGCGGCGCACGACAGTTTGCGGAGCGGTTTCACGGCGTTGAAAGCGGCGTTGCAATCCCAAGACCCGGCGATGACTCCCGAAGCCAACTTTATGGACATGAAAAAGCGCTCCGATGGCTGGCTAGACAGTGTTGCAAAACTCGCCACAGATGCCAGCACGCAAGCGAAGCGAACGATTGAGGCTATCGACAACGATATCCGCGCAAAGCTTGAAATTGAAGATGGCCCTCGTTCGAACGAAATTCGTCGCCATCTTCTCGGGCTGAAGGAAAATGATCGTCTTACGGTTGCGTTGAAGGCCATTGATGCCGGCGACAAGGAAACCATGGCCGCTGTTCTGATCGGCCCGGCGTTTCTAACTGGCTTTTCGGATGATCAGCGCGCGATGCTCCGCAATCGGCAGGCCGAGAAAATGGCTGGCGACATGATTGCCCGCAAAACGGTCTTGGAGGAATGCATCGCTACCAATCTACGCACAGTCGATGAAGCGCTGTCAGCCGTCGAAGCTATCTTCCCTCTACATCACGTGGATAGGATTACGAAACAGGCGCTGGAAACCAAGGCGGTTAGAGACGGGTTTCACAAAATCTGAAAGCGTTGTGTTTCAGAGGGCCGGCTTTTCAGCAACGTATTTCGCCGGCAATTCCGCATTCATAACAGGAGCGGTTTTCGAGTCGGCGTACCGAATTATGTCGGACGCTTGATCAATTGCGCGTTGACCGGCATTTGGATCAGTGAATGACGCCACGAGTTCGGAAAAAATCTTTTCCTTTAGCTCGTCTACGAGATAATAAATGCCGGTTTCCTTATATTTCTCAAGAAAGTCGGCCTGATGTGGAAGCACAAGCTTCGCCGCCTTAATGATACTATCGTTTTCCTTTAAAAGATCGGGGCCAACCCCAGACTTTATCGTGGCAAGAATCACAACTGCGTGGCCTACGATCGATCGGTATGCTTCAAACGCGGCCCAGGCTAAAGGTGGCACAAAAAGACGCTCTGTATCAGTGACAGAAGGCTGTTCGTTAATTAGCTTTTCTATTGAAGAAGTTTGCCATAAAACCTCGCCAAATTGTCTAATCTTTTCGCCGTCAATATCGCGCTTTGCGCTTCCCTTCAAAATAACATCTATCTTTAGGTTAGAAACGGAACTCACGGCCATTTGAAACTTCGTTTGATAGATGGTGGCATTCCAAAGCGCCTCCGCCGCCTTCAACCGCCGTAAATCTAACGCTTCATGCCGTGACGTAAGTGCTGTGAGCGCGGTGCTTCTAACGGCGCTAATTTGTTCGTCTTTGGCGCGAAGCTGTGCTTTTAGCTTTTCAAGCTCGCGATCCAGCCCGTGTTGAATTCCCTTCTCGATGCCCAATTTTAGCAGATAACTACCGGCCAGGGCTAGCGCAGCTAGAACGCCGCTCGACAACAGCGCCGGGACCCATGCTCCCCAATTCATATTGATCATCTCCCATGCTGATCAAAGCAGGTGCGTAATCGGCCAAAAATTTGCGGCAAGCTGGACTTTCGGCCCCTTGATTCTACCCGCGTCCAAACCCGTAT
Source organism: Mesorhizobium sp. GW821-FHT04C10 (assembly GCF_059420305.1). Classification (NCBI taxonomy): domain Bacteria; kingdom Pseudomonadati; phylum Pseudomonadota; class Alphaproteobacteria; order Hyphomicrobiales; family Phyllobacteriaceae; genus Mesorhizobium; species Mesorhizobium sp. GW821-FHT04C10. Next base: position 4,183,600 of record NZ_JBWKTL010000001.1, read on the forward strand.
ATTGGACATCTGTTGGACACGGCAATGTGGGTAAAGAGCTAAGTGCTTGAAAAGACTGGTACGCCCAAGGGGAATCGAACCCCTGTTACCGCCGTGAAAGGGCGGTGTCCTAACCGCTAGACGATGGGCGCGCTCAGACGAAGCGGCTTATACTGGCGTTGTGCGCAACCGGCAACCCGTCAAGTGCCGCCCTGGACAACTTTTTTGTGGGCCTTGGGAATACAGGGATTTCATCACGACTGCACGGCCTGGCGATTAGCATAAACGCCCATCGCTTCGTCATTCTGGGGCGGAGCAAGGAGCGAAGCGACGCGGCGCAGACCCCAGAATCCATGCCGCGATTTCAAGGCGCTGCCACGGAGCAAATTCTGCTCCGCTGCGCTCTTCGACAGGGGGTGCGGACTGGATCCTCGGGTCTCCGCGACGGAGCTTCGCTCCTGCTCCGCCCGTGGATGACGAAGTGGGGGACGCTTCGGCCAATCTCGAATGTTTGGAATTGTCCGCCGGAACGACATTGCCTGAACGGCCTTGGCAGCCAACAGGCTTCGGCCCATTAGCCGTCGCCACCACCGTCGCCACCGCCGCTGCGCCGGCGGCAGCGCCAGTTCCAGTCGCGCTCAGGGCCGACGTCAACGTGGACCGATTCGGTGTGGCAGTAGGTGCCGACGCCGCCACGGCCCGGCATGGTCCTGATGTAGTTCGCCAGTTCCCATTTGGAAACGCCGGGCACCTGGATGTCGGCGGCGGCGCAGTACATGTGCAGCGAATTCTTGGCGCCGTTGGCGCGGCGGTTGCGGGCGGGGTCGCGGTAGCCTGACGTCACCATCATCTTGCGGCCGTAATGGCCTTCGATCGTCTTCAGCACGCGCACCAGCGACGGCTTCAGGCAGGCGACATCAACGCTTTCGTTCTGCTTCAGCAGCCCGTTGGGCGCGAGCCGGGCCATGCCGGCGGCGGACGCTACCTGATAGCTGCCGCCCGAACCCTCGTCCTCATTGAGGTCGACGTCGCTTTCGTCGTCGAGGCCGGATTTGCGCTTGATCTCGAACAGCGCCGTCTGGCGCACGCCGGGCAACGCGTCGCCGCCCGTGATGTGGCCGGCTTCGTCGCCGGTCGAAGCCAACTGTATCGGCTTTGCGGCGGAATCGGCCGAGGCCAGTGTGATGATCGGCTTTGCCGGAGCCGGCGCTGGCTTGGCCTGCACGGCCGGCTGTTCGCCCGTGCGCGTGTTGACCAGCGGAGCGGGGGTTGCGGAAGCCGGCGTGGCGCCGAACATCGAGGCCAGGAAGCCCCGCTTCTTCGGCGCCTCGGCTTGCGGCATCTCGCCCGCCGTCACATAGACCGGATTGTTCATCGCCGGTGCCGCGGCAGGCTTCGGCGCCGTCACCTCGGCATCGGCGGCGGCGATCTTCTGGGCGACCGCGTCGGTCTGCTGCGCCGTCTGGGCCGGCTGCTGCAGGGCCTGCGGCGTTTGTCCCGCGATCGTTTCAGCCCCGGCCGGCGTTGTCAGTGGAAAGGCAGCCTCGGGTTTGGCGACCGGGACGTAAGCGACCGTTTCGGGAAGCGCCGTATCGCCTTCGCTCATCACGGTGGTCTGGGTGGTCGTGGTTTGCGATGTCGAATCGGTGGTGGTGATGGGCTTGCCGGTGGCGGCCGCATTGATGTTCGAGGAAGAGGCATTGTAGCCAGGCATTCCGACCGACATTGTCGGGTCGCCGGCCGAGGTGCAGGAGGCCAGGAGCACGGAGCAGAGCGCTGCCACGATGGCGCGGCGTTCTCCCTTTGCGAGGCTCCATCCTGCTGATTTCAAAGTCAAATTCCCCCTCGATACCCGGCCGGTAATCCTTGGCGCAGCACTGGCCGCCGCAGTCCAAGGTGACCTTTGTCTCCGATCCGGAAACGAGACCTGTGTCAAATCCGCAAGCTTGAAAGTATTTTTGCAGCGATTGCCGAATTACGGCCGCTCGACGGTTGACGACACCATTTCGCCCGCTTTTGGCAAGCCGTCAACTCACCAGACATTACAGTCCGTTACACACGCACCTTGACATAGGTACCGGGAGCATCCCCCAAGGTTTTCATATGCTTGCCGGGTTTGCGGGCAGGCACGCGGGTGTTGTCCTTGGCTTCTATCCAGCCTTGCCAGTGCGGCCACCAGGATCCCGGATGGTCGGTGGCCGTGGCTATCCACTGGTTGAAATCGCCGATCGGCGCGCCGCCGGTCCAGTACTGGTACTTGTTGGATGCGGGCGGATTGACGACACCGGCTATATGGCCGGATCCGGCCATCACATAGTCGACCTTGCCGCCGAAATATTTCGAACCGAGGAAGACGGACAGCGCCGGCGCGATGTGATCTTCCTTCGAGGCGAGGTTGTAGATGGGAATGGTGACATCGCCGAGCGAGACCGTGCGGCCCGCCAATTCCATCGTGCCGCGCGAGAGGTTGTTCTCCAGATAGCAGTTGCGCAGGTAGAAGGAGTGATTGGCCGCCGCCATGCGGGTCGAATCGGCGTTCCAGTAGAGCAGGTCGAAGGGCAGGGGATCCTTGCCGCGCATGTAGTTGTTGACGACATAAGGCCAGATCAGGTCACCGGAGCGCAGCATGTTGAAGGCGGTCGCCATCTTGGTGCCGTCGAGATAGCCCTTTTCGTTCATCGACTTTTCCACCGCGGCGACCTGTTCCTCGTCGACGAACACTTTCAGGTCGCCGGCATAGGTGAAGTCGACCTGCGTGGTGAAGAAGGTCGCCGACTTGATGCGGTCATCGCCTTCGCTGGCCATCAGCGCCAATGCCGCCGCCAGCAGCGTGCCACCAACGCAGTAGCCGATCGCGTTGACGTCGCGCTCACCGGTGGCCTTCTCGATCGTGTCGAGGCCGTATTGCAGGCCTTCCCTTATATAGGCTTCCCAGTTCTTGGCGCCGTGGCGCTCGTCCGGATTGATCCAGGAGATGACGAAGACGGTATGGCCTTGCTCGATCGCCCAGCGGATGAAGGATTTCTGCGGGTTGAGGTCGAGTATGTAGAACTTGTTGATCCAGGGCGGGCAGATCAGCAGCGGCCGTTTCAGCACCGTCTCGGTGGCGGGATCATACTGGATGATCTCCGCGACATCGCTGCGGCCAACCACCTTGCCGGGCGTGGTGGCGATGTTGCGACCGATCTCGAAGGGGGAATAGTCGGCCTGGCGCAGTTTCAGGTCGCCCTTGCCGGCGGCGATGTCCTCGGCCAGCATCTTCATGCCGCGCACGAGGTTCTCGCCGTTGGAGGCGACGGTTTCGCGAAACAGCTCCGGATTGGTCAGGATGAAATTCGACGGCGAGATGGCGTTGGACACCTGCTTGACGTAGAAGCTCGCCTTGTGGCGGGTGTGCTCGTCCAGACCTTCGGCGTGCTCGACCAGTTCGGACGCCCAGCGCGAGGTGACGAGATAGGCCTGCTTGAGAAAATCGAAGAAGGCGTTGCGGCCCCATTCCGGATCCTGGAAGCGCTTGTCGCCGCGCTCCGGCTTGACGGCATCGTCGGCACCCTCGGCGCTTGGGCTGACACGCTGGATGGCGTTCGCCCACACGGTCATATAGCCGGCGAACAGCCGCGTCTGCGCCTCGAGCGCGCGCTGCGGGTCGGCAAGCCAGTATTCGCTGAGCTTGGAAAAGGTCTTGACCATGTCGACGACCGGTTCGGCGACGTGGTCGCGCACCTCGCCTTTCTCGCGCGGCTCGGCCCAGGCGGACGCCGCCTTGCCGGCCTGCTCGACCATGCGCGCCATGTTCAACGCGAAGCGTTCCGGATCCTTCACCAGATATTGCTCGACGGTCGAAGGCTCGTCATCTTCCGTTTTGCCCGAATCGGGTGTTTTGGACATGGTTCGCGGGGTTCCTCCCGAAGCGTTTTCTTGACATATTAACATGGGACATCCGACAGGGTCCAATCTCGCTCTACCTCGGCTGCCAAGGAAACAATATGACGATTAATATTGGCGAGACTGTTTTTTTTGGTGCCGCACGCTTTTGCCGCATCGGCGTGGCGATCGTCCTCGTGGGGATCGCCGGATGTTCGACCACGAATACCAGCGGTCCGGTGCCGATGGCGGAGAATGCGGGGCCGAAGGATACGGGCACCTTTCCGAACCTGAACATCCCGCCGCAAGTGGCGAACAAGCAGTTCACCGAGGCCGAGCGGAACGCCAAGCTTGCCGAACTCAAGGCCGACAAGGGCGGGCAGGGTGCCAAAAGCGGCGGCGGCTCCGTCACCGATCAGGCGGCGCTGACGGATCTGGCCAAGAAACACGGCCCCCAGACGCTGAAGCAGATCGAAGGCAAATGCGATCCCGCCCTCGACCCTACCTGCAAATGAGTATATAGCGCGCGCCCAATACCCCCTTTGCTGTCTGGAACCGCCATGGAAGAGTTTCACAAGGTCCGTCGCCTTCCGCCCTACGTTTTCGAGCAGGTCAACCGGCTCAAGGCCAGTGCGCGCTCGCGCGGCGCCGACATCATCGACCTTGGCATGGGCAATCCGGACCTGCCGACGCCGAAGGCCATCGTCGACAAATTGTGCGAAGTCGTGCGCGATCCGCGCACGCATCGCTATTCCTCCTCGCGCGGCATTCCGGGGCTGCGCCGCGCCCAGGCCGCCTATTATCAGCGCCGCTTCGGCGTGAAGCTCAACCCCGACACGCAAGTGGTTGCCACGCTCGGCTCGAAGGAAGGCTTCGCCAACATGGCGCAGGCGATCACCGCGCCCGGCGACGTCATCCTATGCCCCAATCCGACCTATCCGATCCACGCCTTCGGTTTCATCATGTCGGGCGGTGTCATCCGTTCGCTGCAGGTCGAGCCCGATGACGGCTTCATTCCGGCGGTCGAGCGGGGCATTCGCCATTCGATCCCGAAGCCGCTGGCCTTGATCCTCAACTATCCGTCGAACCCGACGGCGCTGGTCGCTTCGCTCGATTTCTACAAGGACGTGGTGGCGTTCGCGAAGAAGAACGACATCATCATCCTGTCCGACCTTGCCTATTCGGAGATCTATTTCGACGGCAATCCGCCGCCTTCGGTGCTGCAGGTTCCGGGCGCCATCGACATCTGCGTCGAGTTCACCTCGATGTCGAAGACCTTCTCCATGCCCGGCTGGCGCATGGGCTTTGCGGTCGGCAATGAACGGCTGATCTCGGCGCTGACCCGGGTGAAATCCTATCTCGACTACGGCGCCTTCACGCCAATCCAGGTGGCGGCCGCGCATGCGCTCAACGGCGACGGCGCCGATATCGCCGAGGTGCGCGACATCTACCACAAGCGTCGTGACGTGATGGTCGATGCGTTCGGCCGCGCCGGTTGGAATATTCCCGCCCCGGCGGCCTCGATGTTCGCCTGGGCGCCGATCCCGGAGCCATTCCGTCACCTCGGCTCGCTCGAATTCTCCAAGCTGCTTATCGAGCACGCCGACGTGGCGGTGGCGCCCGGTGTCGGCTTCGGCGAACATGGCGATGATTTCGTGCGCGTGGCGCTGGTCGAGAACGAGCACCGGATCCGCCAGGCGGCGCGCAACATCAAGCGCTTCCTGTCGACCAGCGCCAAGCAGCCCAACAATGTGGTGCCGCTCTCCGCCCACCGGTAAGCAAAAATTCTATCTGATTTGAGGGACGTCGCCTTCCATGGCTGAAGCACTGCGTGTTGGAATTGCCGGCCTCGGTACGGTCGGTGCATCGGTGGCACGTGTGCTGCGCGACAAGGCGGCGGAACTGACCCGGCAATGCGGGCGCGACATCATCGTGGCAGCGGTTTCGGCGCGCGACCCGAAGCGCGACCGTGGCATCGATGTCAGTTCCGCAAAATGGTTCGACGATCCGGTGAAGATGGCGCAGACCGCCGAGATCGACGTGTTCATCGAATTGATCGGCGGCGACGAGGGGCCGGCACGCCTGTCGGTGAAGGCGGCGCTCGAAGCCGGCCGCCATGTCGTCACCGCCAACAAGGCCCTGCTCGCCAAGCATGGCGTGGCGCTGGCCGAGATCGCCGAGAAGAAAGGCGTGCTGCTCAACTACGAGGCGGCGGTGGCGGGCGGCATTCCCGTCATCAAGACGATGCGCGAGGCGATGGCCGGCAATTCGGTCACCCGCGTGTTCGGCATTCTCAACGGTACCTGCAACTACATCCTGACCCGCATGGAGGCCGAGGGCATCTCGTTCGATGCCTGCCTGAAGGATGCGCAGCGGCTGGGTTACGCCGAGGCCGATCCGACCTTCGACATCGAAGGCCATGACACCGCGCACAAGCTGTCGATCCTGACCAGCCTTGCCTTCGGCACCAAGATCGCCGCCAACGACATCTATATGGAAGGCATCTCCAACATCACCCAGGCCGACATCCGTGCCGCCGGCGACCTCGGCTACAGGATCAAGCTGCTGGGCGTCGCCCAGCGCACCGAAAGCGGTATCGAGCAGCGCGTGCATCCGACCATGGTGCCGACCGCCTCCGTCATCGCGCAGGTGCATGGCGTCACCAACGCGGTGGCGATCGAGACCGACATCCTCGGCGAACTGCTGCTTTCCGGCCCCGGCGCTGGCGGCAACGCCACCGCGTCGGCCGTCATCGGCGACATCGCCGACATCGCCAAGAGCCGGCCGGGCTTCCAGCATGGCCCGGTCTTCGGCCGGCCGGCAAAGGAGTTGAGGCCTTACAAGAAGGCGCAGATGCGCAGCCATGCCGGCGGCTATTTCATCCGGCTGACCGTGCATGACCGCATCGGCGTGTTCGCCGCGATCGCCAAGCGCATGGCCGACAACGATATTTCGCTGGAATCGATCGTCCAGCATGCGGTCAGCGGCGAGGCGGCGGCACAGAAGACGGTGATCCTCGTCACCCACGAGACCACCGAGGCCGCCGTGCGCAAGGCCGTCGACGGCATCACCAAGGACGGTCACCTGACCGACAAGCCGCAGGTCATCCGCATCGAGCGGGCAGGGTAGCTCCGCCCCCACCGTCGCGCAGCCGCGATCAGCCGGAACGAATCCGCGCCGGCGCCGTTCTCTTGGTCAGCAACCAAGGGAGCCGCTCCATGGCCGACACCAACAAATCCGACACCCCTCACATCGACGATATCCAGAAAACGCTGGAAAAGCAGATCGCCGAACTGCGCAAGGAGATCACCAAGATCAACAAGAGCATTTCGGCGCGGGGCGCGGAAATGCTCGACGATGCCAGCGAGCAGGCTTCGGATTTCTACGAGACGGCCGCCGCGCGTGCTTCGCGGACAGCGCAGCAATTGCGCACCCAGGCCCAGGCGGTTTCGGACGTGGCGCGCGAAAACCCGGGTACCACGACCGCATTGGTCGGCGTGATCGGCCTGCTCGGGTTTCTGGCCGGGATTGCCGTCGGCCAGTCGTTGAACAACGACAGTTCGCGCCGCTGGTATTGACCGCGTCGACATCGAGCCGGCGTTGCCGGTTCGTTTCGCGGTTTCTCAGGTAATCATTTTAGGAGGGCACCATGGCTTCATCCGTGCTGATCGGCATCCTGATCACATTTCTCGTCATCATCCTTGTTCTTTATCTGGTGCAGCGCCTGCCTCTCGATGCCCGGATGCGGCAGATCGTGCAGATCATCGTCATCATCATCGGCATCATTTCGCTGCTCAAATACCTCGCGGTTTTCTAGATCCCGGCGTTATCTCTGTATCTTCAAGGGCGGCCCGGCTGTTTCCAGCCGGGCCGCAATCTTGTTCGGAATAAGGTTCAATCGATTGATATTGCTTATCTTTCGATAAAACTCGCGGCAGGTCTTGCCGTTGTCATGCTCGTTTGACAAAACAAGCCCGCCTCCGGCGGGAGGTGGCATGCAAACGAGGATTTGCCGAAATGAATGTGGCCCAGAACATCGTCGCCGGCCTTGACCGGATACTCACCATGGAACTGGTGCGCGTCACCGAAAGGGCCGCGGTCGCGGCAGCCAGGCTGCGTGGGCGCGGCGACGAGAAGGCGGCTGACCAGGTCGCTGTCGACGCCATGCGCCAGGAGCTTAACCGTCTTGCCATCAAGGGCACGGTGGTGATCGGCGAGGGCGAACGGGACGAGGCGCCGATGCTCTATATTGGCGAGGAGGTCGGCACCGGCAAAGGCCCGGCCGTCGATATCGCCCTTGATCCGCTCGAGGGTACGACGATCTGCGCCAAGAACCTCCCTAACGCGCTTGCCGTCATCGCGATCGCCGAGAAGGGCAGTCTGCTGTTCGCGCCTGACGTCTATATGGATAAGATCGCCATTGGTCCGGGTTATGCCGAAGGCGTCATCGACCTCGACGCATCGCCGGCCGAAAACATCGCCAGCCTGGCCCGGGCCAAGGGCGTCGCGGTGTCCGACATCACCACCTGCATCCTCGACCGGCCACGCCACGCCAAGCTGATCGATGCCGTGCGCGCCACGGGTGCCGCGATCCGGCTGATCGGTGACGGCGATGTCGCCGGCGTCATCCACACCACGGACCCAGACGAAACCGGTATCGATATCTATCTCGGTACGGGGGGGGCGCCCGAGGGCGTGCTGGCGGCGGCCGCACTGCGCTGCACCGGCGGCCAGATGCAGGGCCGGCTGATCCTCGATACGCCGGAGAAGGTCGCCCGCGCGGCGAAGATGGGCATTTCCGATCCGAAGCGGATCTACCATGCCGAGGACATGGCGCGCGGCGATGTGCTGTTCGCGGCCACCGGCGTGACCGACGGCAATATGCTGGCCGGCGTCAAGTTCGGCGGCACATACATCACCACGCATACGATCGTCCTGCGCTCGTCGTCGCGAACCGTGCGGGAGATCAAGGCTCGGCACCAGGATCTGGATAAGTTCTAAAGCTCTCTGTTTTGACGCAATTCCCAAGGGGAAAGCGCTACGCGCTTTTCCCGGGAAAACCGTTTCACACTTTTCCTGGAATTGCTTTAAGCCTGCTTGCGAAGCCGCGCCGCAGTTGTTAGCCATTGGCCGCATCTGAACCTTGGCGCGCAAGGACCGACGATGAAAGCGTTCGATTGGCACGCGAATCCGATTTCGCGTGCCACGCCCATCACGAAGTCCTACCGCAACACCCAGAATGTGCGCCGCTTTTTCATCCGCGAATGCGGCGATACGTTCAGGTTCGATCGGTCTTTCATGGCCTGGCTCAAGAACGATCGGGAAAAGACAATGGGGGACGCGGCCGAGGAATGGGTCCGGCGCCAGGCTGAAAAGCGGAAAGCGTAGTTATTCTTGAGTTCTCATGCGATGCCTACCGCCGCGAACCGCTTGGCTTTGCCCGCCTTTGGCGCCAAAGCCCGTCGTGTTCACGCGACGCTCCTTAGAGCAATTCCAGGACAAGTGCGAAGCGGTTTTCCGTCCGGAATTGCGTCAAAACAACAAGTTAGAGCGGTTCGGCGGTTCCGTGAAACGATGAACCGCTCTAGGCCGTTGTTTGTGCATGTCGTTATCCCAAAACCGCTGCACACTTTTGGGCGACATGCATTATCCTGCGGCCAACTATGAGTTGGCAAAGCGCATGATGGGCGACAGGCGCCTCTTCCTCGATGTCAGGCAATCGGCTACCGGTCTCTCCTGGGAGCATCGGCTGACCGAGCGACAGGACATGATCGCGCTGGCCATCGCGCAAGGCCATGGCGTGCCCGACATCGTTGCACGCGTCCTTGCCGGACGCGGTGTTACCGCCGAGCAAACCGAGCGGTTCCTCGATCCGACGATCCGCGACCTGTTGCCGAATCCGGCCTCGCTGACCGACATGGACAAGGCCGCCACCCGCATCGCGGCGGCGGTGATGGCGAGGGAAAAGGTGGCCATCTTCGGCGACTACGATGTCGACGGCGCGGCCTCGTCAGCCTTGTTGAAACGGTTTCTGACGCATTTCTCGGTGCCGTCGGAAATCTATATTCCGGACCGTATTTTCGAGGGTTACGGCCCCAATCCCGATGCCATGCGCGAACTGGTCTCGCGCGGCGCGACGCTGATCGTCACCGTCGACTGCGGCACCAACAGCGCCATTTCCGTCGATGCGGCCAATGCCGCCGGCGCCGATGTCGTGGTGCTCGACCACCATCAGGTCGGTGGCGCCTTGCCGGAAGCGGTTGCCGTCGTCAATCCAAACCGCGACGACGATCTTTCCGGTCAGGGTCATCTCTGCGCTGCCGGTGTCGTGTTCCTTGCCCTGGTGCAAACCGCAAAGGTCCTGCGTGGCTTGACCGAGACCACGCCACCGGATCTGCTTTCCATGCTCGATCTCGTTGCATTGGCCACCGTGTGCGACGTGGTGCCGCTGACCGGCGTCAACCGCGCCTTCGTCGTCAAAGGGCTGCAAGTGGCGCGCCAGCAGAAGAATGAAGGGCTTGCCGCGTTGGCGCGGGTTTCTCGCATCGGCGAACCGATCGGCACCTTTCATCTTGCCTATCTGATCGGGCCGCGCATCAACGCCGGCGGGCGCATCGGCGACGCGGCCCTTGGCAGTCGGCTGCTTGCGACAGACGATCCGGTCGAGGCAGGGACTATCGCCGAGACGCTGGACCGGCTGAACCAGGAGCGGCAGCTGATGGAGCAGGAGATGCTTGCGGCTGCCCGCGCCGAAGCCGATGCCGAGCTTGCCGGCGGCAATGGCCCGGCCATCGTCGTCACCGCCAGCAACAACTGGCATCCCGGCATTGTCGGCCTGCTCGCTTCACGACTGAAGGATCATGCCCGGCGGCCGGCTTTCGCCATCGCATTCAACGCTGTGGGCATTGGTACCGGTTCGGGCCGTTCGGTGTCGGGCTTCGACCTCGGCCGGCTGGTGCGCGAAGCCGCCGATGCCGGCTTGATCGTCAAGGGCGGCGGCCATGGCATGGCGGCCGGTATCACCGTGGAGCGCGCCAGGCTTGGCGAGCTCAGGGCGTTTTTCGAGGAGCGCGCGGCCGCCGACGTGTTTCGGCTGCAGGACGAGGAAAGCCTGGCAATCGACGGCGCGCTTGCCGCCGAAGGCGCGACGCTCAGCCTGCTCGATGCGCTGGAAAAGGCCGGCCCCTTCGGCGCCGGCCATGTCGCACCGGTTTTCGCGCTGCCACGCCATCGGCTGGCCGACGCCCGGCCGGTCGGCACCAACCATATCCGCGCCGAATTGCAGTCTGAGAGCGGCGGCCGAATCCAGGGGATCGCCTTTCGCGCCGTCGACACCGCACTTGGCGAATTCCTGTTCAAGAACCGGGGCAAGACGGTGCATGTCGCCGGCTCGCTGTCGGGCAATTACTGGAACGGCAACCGCACCGTGCAGTTCCGCATTATCGACGCGGCGCGGGCGTAAGGGTGGCTGGCTAAGCCAAAACCGTCTGCAGCCGGCTCAGTTCGCCGATCTGGGCCATCGTCGCCTGGTAGCCGAGCTGGATCGCCTCATCGGCACGATGGAACTCGGTCAGGCCGATATGGCTGAGCTTGGGCTGAAGCGACATGTCGGGCGGATCGCCGGCAAGCCTGGCGCGCGAGATGCGGTCCTGGATGATGTTGAAGGCTTCGACCATGACGCCGGTGATGCCGAGGCGGCTCTGATGCGACTGGTGGTCGGGGTCCGAGTGACCGGCGCGCGGCGCGTCCTTTTCGACAACCAGTTCGCCGGCGCTGTGCTTTATCACCGCTGCGCGGCCGAACAGGTCGTAGTGAAGATTGACCGCCACGACGAGGGGCTGTTCGTAGGCGCGGCAGACCGACACCGGCACCGGATTGACCAGCGCGCCGTCGACCAGCACCCGGCCGTTGCAATTCACCGGCTCGAACACGCCAGGCAGTGCGTAGGACGCGCGCATGGCCGTGATCAATGAGCCGCTCGACACCCAGATTTCGTGGCCGGTGCGGATTTCCGACGCGACGCAGACAAATGGCTTGGGCAGATCCTCGAAACGAACGCCTGCCACATGCTCACGCAGGCGGGCGTCGAGCTTCATGCCGCCGAACAGGCCGCTGCCGCGCAGATTGAGATCGAGCAGGCCGAAAATGCGCCGCTTGGTGAGGCTGCGGGCGAACTCTTCCAACTCGTCCAGTTTGCCGGCGAGATAACAGCCGCCGACCAGCGCGCCGATGGATGTGCCGGCTATCATCGACACTTCGATACCGGCTTCGTCGAGTGCACGCAGCACACCGATATGGGCCCAGCCACGTGCGCAGCCTCCACCCAATGCCAGTGAGATGCCTGTCTTCTTTTCGGGTTTTGGTTGGGGTGCGCCGCCGGACGAGGAGAGGCCGTTGGCTTCTCGAACGTCTGATCTGTTACGCAATGACGCCCACTCGAGCATCATGATCTCCCTTGTCCCACATCCTTTGTATCAGAAGGATGTTTGAGAATAGTGAACATGAGTGGTTTGTGAATATGGAATGGTTCACACAGGCTTCCGATACGTCTTTTCCGCATCGAACAGCGGTTTGCTGCCGTCGTCGACAAGCGTCCCCTTGCCATCGACCAGACCCACCGTCCGATAAAAGCATGAACGCCGGCCGGTGTGACAGGTTGCGTCGTGGCCCAACACTTTCACGTGCAGCCACAATGCATCCTGATCACAGTCGGTGCGCATCTCGACGACATGCTGGAAATTGCCCGAGGTTTCGCCCTTCTTCCAAAGCGCGTTGCGCGAACGCGACCAGTAATGGGCGATGCCCGTTTCCAATGTCAGCGCGAGCGCTTGCGCGTTCATATGGGCGACCATCAGCAGCATGCCGTCTTCGGCATCGGTGACGACCACCGTGACAAGACCGGCCGCGTCGAAGCGCGGCGAGAACACCGCGCCTTCTTCGAGAGCCTTCTTGTCTGACGGAGCTTCGGGAAATTCCAGTGCCGACATCGCCGGTGCATTTTCCTGTTTGACCACCATCCTGTCCGAGAACCGGTTCTTCGGGATCATGGTTGGGCGATGCCGGTGCCGGGCTTACGCCCCGCCACCGCGCACCATGGTGACAAAACGAACCTGCTCTTCGGGCGTATCCTTGAAGACGCCGGTGAAGGTGGAGGTGAGCGTGGTGGAACCCTGCTTGCGGATGCCGCGCATGGCCATGCACATATGCTCGGCCTCGATCATGACGGCGACGCCGCGAGGGTTGAGCACGTCCTGGATGACGCCGGCGATCTGTGCGGTCAGCGCTTCCTGCGTCTGCAGGCGATGGGCGAAGATATCGACGACGCGCGCGATCTTGGACAGGCCGACGACCTTGCCGTCTGGGAGATAGCCGACATGCGCCTTGCCGATGATCGGCACCATGTGGTGCTCGCAATGCGAATGGAACTGGATGTCCTTGACGATGACGAGGTCGTCATAGCCTGCGACCTCCTCGAAGGTGCGGCCGAGTTCCTCTGCCGGGCACATGTCGTAGCCACCGAACATCTCGCGATAGGCCTTGGCCACGCGCTTGGGCGTGTCGATCAGCCCTTCGCGGTCCGGATTGTCGCCGGTCCAACGCAGCAGGGTGCGCACCGCGGCCTCGACCTCGGCTTCGCTCGGCCGGTCGGTGACCGGCTTTTCCATGTAAGCGGACTGGGGCATGAATTTCTTGATGACGGCATCCATAAAAGGCGTCTCCCGTAGTTCCTCTCCAAGGAGGAACGAGTTGAACGGACCACGACCTTTCGGTGTCGGAAACTCGCCCCGTTTCCAGCCCCGTAAGCGGCGTGAACTTCCCGGCCAGAACAGCGGCGCTCATCGCCTTGTCGTTACCGGACTGCCAGCATTATATAAGGTCGTAGCGAGCGAAAGGAAGACGCAGCAGCGGCAATCGCTGTTCGCTTGGCGGCGACGGATTGGAAAATAATGATCAACGACGTCTACAACGCGAAAATTCTCGGCTTTGCCGGAAACATCGAACGGATCGGCCGGCTCGACCATCCCGACGCGACCGCCAAGGCACATTCCAAACTGTGCGGTTCGACCGTTACCGTCGACCTCAAGATGGAAGACGGCGTGGTCACCGACTTCGCCCATGACGTGAAGGCGTGCGCGCTCGGCCAGGCGTCGTCCTCGATCATGGCGCGGCATGTCGTCGGCGCGAACGCCGAGGAACTGCGCGCGGTGCGCGACACCATGCTGAAGATGCTGAAGGAAAATGGCGAGCCGCCGCAAGGACGCTTTGCCGACCTGAGGTACCTGGAACCGGTGCGCGACTACAAGGCGCGCCATGCCTCGACCATGCTGACCTTCGACGCCGTGGTCGACGCCATCGGCCAGATCGAGAAGAAGCGCGCCGAAGAAGCGGCTTAGGCCTGCTGCTGCAGCTTGTGTCTGCTTTCGGCGAACTCGCCTCTCAGCCAGTCGGCGAACGCGGCGGCCGGTTCCGACAGATCCTTCAGGTTCCTGGCCACCAGCCAGTAGGCGCCCGACGCAACGTCGATGTCGAACGGCTTGATCAGCGCTCCGGATGCGACTTCCCCGCCGATCTGCAACAGATCACCCAGCGCCACGCCATGCCCGAGCAGCGCGGCCTGCTTTGACAGCGAGGCATCCGCCAGCATCGGACCTCGCGCCGGCACGGCGTCGGCGGGCACGCCGGCCGCCTCGAACCAGCGCGCCCAGCCCTGGCGGTTTTCCTCGTGCAAAAGCGTGTAGCGGGCAAGGTCGATCGGCTTCTCGAGGGCAGGGCCCGAAGCGAGCAGCGCCGGCGACAGAACCGGGGAATCGACCGTCGAGGCAAGCCGCTCGGCCTGGCTGCGAGGCCACGAGGTGGCATGGGCGCTGAAGCGCAAGGCAAGTTCGGGCTGATCCCCGCGGAAATCGATCAGCCTTGGATCAACTTCCAGGGACACGTCGATATCGGGCCGCAATTGGCGGAATCGGTTGAGCCGGGGCACCAGCCACACGGATGCAAGCGACGGCTCGACACTGACACGAACCAGGGACTGCGCGGGGACCGCCACCAGTTCCGACAGCAGCCGGTCGATATCGTCAAAGCTTCGGACCAATTGGGCAAGCAGCCGGCGGCCGGTATCGGTCAGTTCGACACGGCGATGATGGCGTTCGAACAGAGGTTGGCGCAGGAAGGTCTCGAGCTCGCGGATCTGCCGGCTGATCGCAGCCTGGGAGACGAAAAGTTCCTCCGCGGCCCGGCTGAAGCTCAGATGCCGACCCGCCGCCTCGAAACTCCTCAATGCCGTCAATGGCAAGCGCCCGCGCTTCATTCGCATAATCCAGGGTTATCCGAAGTGGAAATTATACTCGTTTGAAGGCCAAGGCCAGCGGCGGTCTAATCGCATCAAAGGAGACCGAGTATGAACCAGTTCCTGAACATCTTCGGCGATGTGATGCGGATCGCGACGTTCCAATGGCGTGACGAAAGGCTGCATACAAAGTGCGGCGAGGAGCCGATCCGCCCCGGCCGCTCGATGCCTGCGGTTGACCGGCAGCCGTTTCGCCGCTTCCGCCCATGACGCACAGCGGGTGGGGATTGCGTTCTCCCGGCGAAGCTCACATCTATCGCGGGAGGAACGCGATACGGAGATTGCGGTGCACGACCCGCATGGGCATGCCCACACTGCCAGGCCGCCGGGACGCGGCCGCAACTGGCCCGGCCCGTGGCGCAAGACGCCTGGCCGTCTCTTCGGCACGTCGCTCGTGCGCCTCTACCAGCTGACGCTGTCCGGCTTTGTCGGCAATTCCTGCCGGCATCTGCCGACCTGCTCCGAATACGCGCATGAGGCGATCGCCCGCCATGGCCTGTGGGCCGGTGGCTGGATGGGATTTTTCCGCGTGCTGCGCTGCGGCCCATTCGGCACGCACGGCGTCGATTTGGTTCCGGAAGTGCTGGCGGACCGCTATGTCTGGTTCATGCCCTGGCGCTATTGGTGGATCGGCCGGAAACGCGGCGAAGCCCAGGCTTGACGGTGGCCTAACTTCAAAGTCGGACTATTTCGTACCATTCAGCATCATGCTGGGTCGTCGTTTTGATACATGGAACCCTACAACCACGACGACGCGACTCCTGTCCAAAACCAGTTGCCGATAAGGTGATCGTCACAGGCGAGGCCCAGTCATTTTCTTATATTCTCTCCAGATTTTGGTCGCCATATATACTATATAGCGTTCATGATGGTATATAAGATATATAATAAAAAACAAAACAACAGTGAAAGTGACTGTTCCAACTAAAGATAGCATGAATTCTATCGGGTTTTTTTCGAATTTAATCCAGCTGAATTTATCTCTTATTTCTCCAGATGCCAGCGCTGACACTGATATGCCCATCGTGTACCCGATCAGGCTCGTCAACGCGATATAGGCTATAAGTTTTTTCCAAACACTCATGGAGAGCAAGGCCATAATTTCATTTCTGATCGGCATTCGAGCAGTCGACGCAGACATTGTCCAGATGGGTTAACCGGAGACGATATGAGCTCCTCAAATTTGAAGTACAACACGCGTTGAATTAACGCGTGTTTGATGGGCCAGCATTATACGGATCTCGATTTGAGGACAGATTTTTAGAATTCGGTAGGGTTAACGCAAGCCTGCACAAAGACTGCGCATTTGAGACAAAATCGAGACAAGAGACCTCGCTAAGCCCGCTCGCGAACACCCTTCTGGAGCGAGCATCAATGCGTAACATCGACCGTCTTCCCTTTATCCTGGCTGGAGTCCTGTTCCTGCTCGCCTGGTTGCTGGGGTTCCCGATGCGCGCGCAATCGGCGCCGCTTGGGGATGTGGAATGCACGCTGATCGCCGATGCGGCGACCGGCAAGACGCTTTACCAGGACGGAACCTGCGACCAGCGGTTCAGCCCGGCCTCGACGTTCAAGGTACCGCTTTCGCTGATCGGCTACGACGCCGGTATCCTGAGCGACGAGCACACGCCGACCTGGGACTACAAACCCGAATTCAATGCGGTGAAGAGGGATCAGAAGGCCGTCGACCCGGTGATCTGGGAACGCGATTCGATTATCTGGTATTCCCGGGAGATCACCCGCCGGCTGGGCGGCGAGAAATTTGCCGGCTACGTATCGAAGCTCAATTACGGCAATGGCGACGTTTCAGGCAATCCCGGCAAGGATGACGGGCTCACCCGTTCCTGGGTCAACTCCTCGCTCAAGATCACGCCGGTCGAACAAGTTGCCTTCCTGCGCCAACTGCTCGCTGGCAAGATGCCGGTGTCGGCGAAGGCGCATGAGATGACACGCGCAATCATACCGAGCTTCAAGGCTGGTGATTGGGCCGTTCAGGGCAAGACCGGCAGCACGAGGCTCGGCGAGGGCGGCAAGGACAAGCGCTCGCTCGGTTGGTTTGTCGGTTGGGCCCGGAAAGACGGACGCCAGATCGTGTTCGCCCGGCTGGTTGTCGATACCAATCGGACTGATATGCCGAAAGGGTTGGCGACCAGGGCCGCGTTCCTCAGGGATCTGCCGCAACTGATGAAGTAGGCTGGGCTTTACGGCGGCGGCATCTGCTCATAAAAGACTGCCGCCGCCGGACGCCTCCGGCCAACCTGATGCAGGTCGCAGCCGCAAGCCGCCGGTGACCTGCATTTTACCACCCGCGCTCGTTTGCGGGACTGGATAGGAGATACATGATGCTGAATTCCGTTTCCCTGACATTCCCCGATGGTTCCGTCCGCGACTACGACGCGGCGATGACCGGTGCCGGCCTTGCCGAATCGATCTCGAAGTCGCTGGCCAAGAAGGCCGTCGCCTATGCCATCGACGGCACCGTGCGCGACCTCAGCGACCCGCTCGGCAAGTCCGGCAAGGTCGAGATCATCACTCGCGACGATGCGCGCGCCCTTGAGCTTATCCGTCACGACACCGCCCACGTGCTGGCGGAAGCCGTGCAGGAATTGTGGCCGGGAACGCAGGTGACCATCGGGCCGGTGATCGAGAACGGATTCTATTACGACTTCGCCCGCAACGAGCCGTTCACGCCGGATGATTTTCCGGTGATCGAGAAGAAGATGCGCGAGATCATCGCGCGCAACAAGCCGTTCACCAAGGAGGTCTGGTCGCGCGACAGGGCCAAGAAGGTGTTCGCCGACAAGGGCGAGCGCTACAAGCTCGAACTGATCGACGCCATTCCCGAGGATCAGGATCTCAAGATCTACGCCCAGGGCGACTGGTTCGACCTTTGCCGCGGTCCGCACATGGCTTCGACCGGCCAGATCGGCAATGCCTTCAAGCTGATGAAGGTGGCCGGCGCCTATTGGCGTGGCGATTCGAACAACCCGATGCTGACGCGCATCTACGGCACGGCCTGGGCCGACC
This sequence comes from Mesorhizobium sp. GW821-FHT04C10, assembly GCF_059420305.1. Taxonomy (NCBI): domain Bacteria; kingdom Pseudomonadati; phylum Pseudomonadota; class Alphaproteobacteria; order Hyphomicrobiales; family Phyllobacteriaceae; genus Mesorhizobium; species Mesorhizobium sp. GW821-FHT04C10. The sequence goes on from NZ_JBWKTL010000001.1 coordinate 4,201,817, forward strand.
AGGCGCAGCTTGATGCCTACCAGACGATGCTGGAGGAGGCCGAGAAGCGCGACCATCGCAAGCTTGGCCGCGAGATGGACCTGTTCCATTTCCAGGAAGAAGGGCCGGGCGTCGTCTTCTGGCACGCCAAGGGCTGGAAGATGTTCCAGAACCTGGTCAACTACATGCGCCGCCGGCTCGACGAGCAGGGCTACCAGGAGGTCAACGCTCCGCAGGTGCTCGACAAGAGCCTGTGGGAAACGTCAGGCCACTGGGGCTGGTATCGTGACGCCATGTTCAAGGTGACGGTTGCCGGCGACGACACCGACGACGATCGCGTTTTCGCGTTGAAGCCGATGAACTGTCCGGGCCATGTGCAGATTTTCAAGCATGGGTTGAAGTCCTATCGCGATCTGCCCGTAAAACTTGCCGAATTCGGCAATGTGCATCGCTACGAACCATCAGGCGCGCTGCACGGGCTGATGCGCGTGCGCGGCTTCACGCAGGACGATGCGCACATCTTCTGTACCGAGGAGCAACTGGCGTCGGAATGCCTGCGCATCAATGACCTGATCCTGTCGACCTATGCCGATTTCGGCTTTGACGAGATCAGCGTGAAGCTGTCGACGCGGCCGGACAAGCGTGTCGGCACCGACGAGGCGTGGGATCACGCCGAAGCGATCATGGGCAGCGTGCTGGAGACGATCAGGACGAGATCCGGCAATCGGATCAAGACCTCGATCAATCCGGGCGAGGGCGCCTTCTACGGGCCGAAGTTCGAATATGTGCTGAAGGATGCCATCGGCCGCGAATGGCAGTGCGGCACGACGCAGGTCGACTTCAACCTGCCGGAACGCTTCGGCGCCTTCTACATCGGCTCCGATTCGGAGAAGAAGCAGCCGGTCATGGTGCACCGCGCCATCTGCGGCTCGATGGAGCGTTTCCTCGGCATCCTGATCGAGAACTATTCCGGTCACTTCCCGCTGTGGTTCGCGCCGCTGCAGGTGGTGGTGGCGACGATCACGTCCGACGCCGACGGCTATGCGACCGAAGTGGTGGCAAAACTCAAGGCCGCGGGCTTGTCGGCCGAGGCCGATCTGCGCAACGAGAAGATCAACTACAAGGTCCGCGAACACAGCCTGGCCAAGGTTCCGGTCATCCTCGTCTGCGGCAAGCGCGAGGCGGAAGAGCAGACGGTCAACATGCGCCGGCTTGGATCGCGTGACCAGGAGTCGCTGGGCCTTGCCCAGGCAATCGATCGGCTGACCGAAGAAGCGATCACGCCCGATCGCCGGCGCAAGCGCGCCGCCTGATTTGAGCAGCACCTTTGATGGTGGCGGTGGAGCGATCCACCGCCATTTTCATATCCCTGTCACGCCGATCTTGTAACGAGCCACTATGCTCAAGCTGAAATTGCGCGAACGGTCCTTTCCCGAACTTTCCTACGCCAATCCGCACCAGCCGGTGCTGGCGCGGTGGTTCATTCATTCCGTCGAAGGCCTTTCCGGCCGCGATCGCTTTGCGGCACTCTACGATTTCTGGCGCCGTGAGGTCGTACCGACCGGTGAGCGCGTGTTCAGCCGCATGCTCGACCTGATCGATGTCGGCGTGCGAACCGCCGATCAATGGCCGCCCGCACAATTGCCCGATACGCCGCTGGTGATCGTTGCCAACCATCCCTTCGGCATTGGCGACGGCATTGCGGTGCTGTCACTGGCGGAGCAGCTCGGGCGGCCCTTCCGGGTTATGATCCACAAGGATCTGCTCAGGATTCGCGAGATGGAGCCCTATTCGCTGCCGATCGACTTTTCCGAGACCAAGGAAGCGCTGAAGAACAACATGGCCGTGCGCCACGAGGCGGTACGCCTGCTGAAGGAGGGCGTCACCATCGTGGTGTTTCCGGCCGGCGGCGTCGCCACGGCGCCGAAAGGCTTTGGCCGGGCGCGCGACCTGCCATGGAAAATGTTTCCCGCCCGCCTCGTCCAGGAAGCGAAGGCGTCGGTCGTTCCCATGCATTTTTCCGGACAGAATGGCAGGCTGTTCCACCTGGTCAGCGGGCCTATGAACATGGCTGAGCGCGATGGCCGGGTGGCCAAATTCGTCGGCAAGGCCTCGCTGACATTGCGCACGTCGCTGCTCATCCGCGAATTCGCACGGCTGTCCGGCAGGGCGATCGACGTGCGCGTCGGCGATGTGCTGAGCTGGAGTGAGCTGGAGCCGCTGCGCGACCGCAAGGCATTGCTCGAGCGTCTCTACCGCGGCGTGTTCGACCTGGCGCCGCAGCTGCCGCGCCGCCGGATTCCCTTCCTGCCGGCGCGGACGAAGCTGAAGCTGGCGGCCTGAAATAGGGGAATGGGTCGTAGAAGGCTAATCCGCGCCTTCTTCCGGATCCATCGCCGCGGCCTCGGTCGCCAGAACCTCGATCTCCTGGTTCTGCCCGGCCACCACCGTGAAATCCTTCTGGTAGATGCGGTCGCGGTTCTTGGCGATGATGGTGTAGTCGCCCTCGGCAAGCACCATCGAGGCGAAGGCGCCGACTGTTTCCTTGATCGGATCGCCGGATTCGTTGAGCAGCGACCAGGACGTGTCGGCGATCGCTTCACCGCCCGTTTCGCGCACCAGCTTCATCGTGATCTCGGCGGCGTGATGCTCGACGGTGGCTTCGGTCAGCTTGCCGGCCTCGACGCGGATATCGGAGCGGATCACCGCGTTGACCGCGCCATAGGTCGAGACGACGTGGTAGATGCCGGCATTGAGCCGCACGACGCTGTTGGGTTCCACATCCGGAATGATCAGCGCGCGGTCGCCATTGGCCTCGGCGGTGCCCTCATAGATCGAGAAGCGCAGTTTTTTCGGGGGAATGCGCACGCCGCCGGATAGAACCGCGTCGAGCTTCAGGCCACCAGCGTCGAGCACCAGGCTTTCCCGCTTGGCTTCCTTGCCGACAGTGATGCGCTTGGTGGCGCCGGCGCGGCCATAGGAGGCATGGACCAGATAGCTGCCGGGCTCGAGCTGGAAGACGGCACTGCCGCCATGCGCGGAGGCGACCATCGGCAATTTGCCGTTGACGGGCTCGGGCTTGAAGACACGCCAGACGAGGCCACGGGTGATGTCGGTGCCCTTGTCGGTCAGCTGGGCCGACAAAGTGATGGCGCCACCGCCGCCGAGCGCCAGCGGGGCTTCGGTCTTGGGCGTCGCATAGCTCGAAATTCCGGGGAGTTTCAGGTCGCTGACGCCGTCCTTTTCCTGCGCAGCAGCCAAGGAGACCGGCAGCAGGAACAGCGCGGCGCAGAGCCAAACCAGGAAAAGACGCAGTCGCCCCTCAAACATGCCTTGCGTTGAAGCCCATGGCGGTGGCAATTTCAAGGCTTAAGAGTCCGATCCACGACTCTTCAGCCCGGCGCTCGCGCGCCTTTGCCCGAGCCGCCCGAATTCCCGATGGTGCGCTTCAGCTCAAAACAGAGTGTCTAGGAGACTTGCGCCCATGGCGTCGCCGATCATCGACTTCCTGCTGACCCGAAATTCAGCACCGATTCCGGACCTCAAGGATCCGGCGCCCAGCGACGCCGATATAGCGACGATGATCGCCGCCGCAACGCGCGTGCCCGACCATGGCCGGCTGGAGCCCTGGCGATTCATCCTCTATCGCGGCGATGTCCGCATCGAGATCGGCAGGAGGCTCGCGGAGCTTGCCGAGCAGCGGGAAGGGCCGCTGCCCGAAGGCCGCCGCAACCAGGAGCTGGCGCGCTTTTCCCGTGCGCCGCTGGTGATCGGTGTGGTGTCGGTGCCGAAAGAGAATCCCAAGATCCCGCAATGGGAAATGTTCCTGTCCGGCGGCATGGCGGCGATGAACCTGATGATTGCGGCCAATGCGCTGGGCTATGGCACCAACATGATCAGCAACTGGTATTCCGACGTGCCGGAGGGCAGGGCGATCCTCGGACTGGCGCCGCAGGAGCGCGTCGTCGGTTTCATCCACATCGGCTCTTATGCCGGCCCGGCGCCGGAGCGGCCACGGCCTGATCCGGCCAAGCTCTACGCTGATTACGCAGGACCCTGGGCGGGCTGAATGTTCTACGAACCATCCAGAGGGCACGGGCTGCCGCACGATCCGTCGAAGGCGATCGTGGCGCCGCGCCCGATCGGCTGGATATCGACGCTGAACAGAGCGGGCGAGATCAATCTCGCGCCATACTCTTTCTTCAATGCGGTTTCGACGCGCCCTTTCATCGTCTGGTCCTCGTCGGAAGGAGAGAAGGACAGCGCCTCCTTTGCCCAGGAGACCGGCGAGTTCGTCGCCAATCTGGTCAGCCGCGATCTTGCGGAGAAGATGAACTACACGTCCGTCAACGCGCCGCCTGGCGTCAACGAGTTCGTCTATGCCGATCTCGCCATGGCGCCTTCGCGTCTCGTCAGGCCGCCGCGTGTGGCGGCAGCGCCTGCCGCGCTGGAATGCCGGGTGACGGAAGTCTTCCGCCCAAGGGCGTTGGACGGAACGCCAACCAGCGCCGTCGTCGTCGCCGGCGAGGTGGTCGGCGTGCACATTGATGATGCCTTCCTGAAAGACGGCCTGTTCGACATCACCAAGGCCGGGAATGTGGCTCGTCTCGGTTATATGGATTACGCCAGCGTCGAAGAGGTCTTTTCGATGCGCCGGCCACGCTGGGGCAAGGAGTAGGATCCAGGCCGCTCAGCGCGCCTTGACGGGGTTCGTTTTCCGTCGGGCTGTCATGACGGCTCTGATGTAGCCGGGTTCTCCGATCCGAATGCTTCCGTCGGGAAGGCCGAGTATACGGTCGAGAGCGATCTCGTAGAGCCTGACGCGTTTCTCCAGGACTTCGATCGCGACCTCCATATCGGCGTCGCTGCCGCCGGCGATCGCCTTGGCGACGACATCATGCGTGGCCAAGCCGAACTGCATGACGATGTCGGCGACACCCTCCGGATCGAAGGTCCTGAAAGTGCCGTCTTCGACACCTTGCCGGATGATCTTGACCAGCAAGGGTGAAAACGACGCGCTGGCCGCCAGGTTGATGCGGTGGAAAAGCACCAGATTCTCCGGCCGAAACATCGTTTCGAAAAGAGCCCAGGCTTCCGTCGCGGTCTCGATCTTGGCCCGTCGCGACTGGGAGAGCAGGCCGTTCAGACGGCCAAGCGGGTCGAGGCCGGGATCGTCGAGCACGCCCTGAACCCCAGCCAGTGCCTGTCTCGCGAAACGGTCGGCCAGTGCTTCCAGAAGAGCCTCCTTGGAGGCGAAGTAGTGATAGAAGGCGCCCTTCGAGACGCCGGCTGACGCAATCACGTCGTTGAGGCTCGCTCTGTCGTAGCCGTGCGTCAGGAACAGAGCCTGGGCATGGTCCAGAAGTTCTTCTCGCCTGAGTTCTGGATGCTTGATGATGCGGGGCATGACCAACCTTCTGCACGTGATGGCCGTTTCCGTCCAGCGCGGAGCCTGCTTGAATTTTAGACCATCGGTCGGTATGGTAGACCATTGGTCTATTTCTGCCAATGCCGGCGAGGGGCATACCGTGGAAGGTCGATCATGATCGCGAAATTGGTTCTTCAGACATTCATCTGGTTCGGCATCATGGGCGCCTTGCTCTTCCTGTCGGCCGGAACGCTGCACTGGCCAGGAGCCTGGGTCTATCTGGTGGTGATGGTGGGGCTCAGCCTCACCTTGGGTGTGGTGCTGGCGCGGCGCGATCCCGGCCTGATGAATGAGCGGCTGAGCCCTCCCATCCAGAAGAATCAGACGGCGGCCGACAAGGTCCTGCTATCCATACTTCTCATCGCCATCTTCGGCTGGCAGATCTTCATGGGATTCGATTTCCGTTTCGGCTGGTCGGCGGTTCCTGTCTGGGCGCAGGGGGTTGGAGCGCTGGTCCTGCTGATCGGAATCTGGATCTGCTATCTGACCATGCTGGAGAACAGTTTTGCTGCGCCCGTGGTGAAGATCCAGGATGAACGGGGACAACGCGTGATCACCACCGGGCCCTACAGCTATGTCCGCCATCCCATGTATGCCGGCGCCATCCTCTTCTTCGCCGGCACGGCACTCCTGCTTGGCTCCTGGTGGGGGCTGGTATCGGTGCTCGTGTTCGTCGTTCTCCTGGCCATCCGCACGTTCATAGAAGAGAAAACGCTTCGCATCGGCCTGCGCGGCTATGATGACTATGCTGCTGAGGTCCGCTACCGCCTGATCCCGAAGGTCTGGTAGCGGTCAGGCGGAGATGCCTGCCGCCCTCGCGCGTGCAAGCAGCCTTTCGGCCAGCCGCAGATGCGGGCGGTCGTACATCTTGCCGTCGATTCCAACGACGCCGGGATTTCCGGCTGCCTCGAACGCCGCGACGATTGCCGCCGATTGTTTGACCGCCTCGACCGAGGGCGTGAAGGCGGCATTTATGACCGGCACCTGGTCGGGATGGATCGCCATCTTGCCGGTGAAGCCGTCTCGCTCGGCCTCCGCGCATTCCGCGGCGAATGCCGCCATGTCGCGAAAATTCGGGAACACGGTGTCGATCGCGGCGACCTCGGCGGCTCCGGCCGCCAGGATAGTCGCCAGGCGGGCGTGGCGGAACACGTCGGTGTAACGGCCCTGCTCGTCGCGGGTGGAGCGTGCGCCGATCGCCGCCGACAGGTCTTCCGCGCCCCAGGTCAGACCGGCGAGCCGCGCACTTGCGCCGGCATAGGTCGCGGCGGCGAGTATTCCCGCCGGGGTTTCGGTGATGATCGGCAGGATCCTGATCGAGCCGTCGGACAGGCCGTTCTCCGCCTCCCGAACCCTGAGCTTTGCCGAGAGGTGCTGCACATCCTGGCCGCTGTTGGATTTGGGCAGCATGATGCCGTCCGGCTTTGCCGCAACGAGCGCGGCAAGATCGTCGTCGGTCAACCCGGTCGAGAGGTCGTTGACCCTGATATAGATGGCCGAGGTGGTTTGTCCCCTGCGTTCGACGATAAAGCGCGCGGCGACCGCGCGCGCCGTCGCCTTGTTCTGCGGCGCCACGGAATCCTCGAGATCGACGATCACCACGTCGGCGCCGGCGCCAAACCCCTTTTCCAGCTTCCGCTCGGAATCGCCGGGAACGAACAGCAGCGAACGCATCAGGCGGCCTTCTTCAGCATCATCGCCTGCCTGGTGCATTTGGCGACGAGGTCGCCATGCTGATTGTAGGCGCGGTGCTCGAATTCGACGATGCCGCGATCGGGTTTCGACTTGGACTCGCGTACCGAGACGACAGAGGTTTCGACACGGATGGTGTCGCCGTGGAAGACCGGATGCGGAAACACGGTTTCCTTCATGCCGAGATTGGCGACCGTCGTGCCGACCGTGATGTCATTGACCGAAATGCCGATCATCAGGCCGAGCGTGAAGAGAGAGTTGACCAGCGGCTTGCCCCATTCGCTCTTGGCGGCGAAGTCGAAGTCGATATGCAGCGGCTGCGGGTTCAATGTCATCGCCGAAAACAGCATGTTGTCGCTCTCGGTGACGGTCTTGCGCAGCGTGTGCTGGAAGACGTGGCCGACGACGAATTCCTCAAGATATAGCCCGGCCATTTGCTGTTTCCTCCGCTGTCTGAGGGTTGATAGGCGCTGCATTCAGCAGTCGCAAGCCAGTTAATGAACATGGTGAACCGTTCGTAAACCATTTCTGCCTACCGTCTTCAGCGGGGCCGGAAACCTTCTGGCAAGGGGCATAGCAGGCGGGCATGGTTGTTGTTTCGCATTTCCTGAAGTGGATCTACACGGCCAGGGTGTCCGAGCGTGCCGCCGCGGCAAACGCGCTGGCCCGGGCCTATGTCAATTCCGAATTGCCGTTCGAGGATCGCTGCGCCGCGGAGGCCGCGCTGACGCTGCTGCTCGACGATGCGTCGTCGAAAGTGCGGCTGGCAATGGCCGAAGCACTCTCGATGAGCCAGCACGCGCCGCTGCAGATCATCAGCGCGCTGGCTTCCGACCAGCCTGAAGTCGCCGGTGTCGTGCTGGCGCGCTCGCCGCTGCTCACCGACGCCGATCTGATCAACCGTGTGGCGGCGAGCCAGAAGGCAACGCAGAAGCTGATCGCGGACCGTCCTGTTGTCTCGATGGCGCTGTCGGCGGCCATCGCCGAGATTGGCGAGGCTGAAGCCTGCGCGGTGCTGCTGGCCAACAGCGGCGCCGACATCGCCTCCCTCAGTTTCCGCCGCATGGCCGAACGGCACGGGCATCTGCCTCTGGTGCGCGAGGCACTGATATCGGATGCACGCCTGCCTGCCGACTGCCGGCATATGCTGCTGATCAAGCTTGGCGAAACATTGAAGACATCGCCACTGGTCATGGCATTGATGGGCGCCGCGCGTGCCGACCGCGTCATGCGGGACGCTTGCGTCAAAGCCTCCGTGACGCTGATCGAGGGCACGCGCCAGGAAGAACACGCGGCTCTGATCGAGCATCTCAGGCTGCGCGGCGATCTCACCGCAAGCTTCCTTATCCGCACCATCGCGCATGGCAAGGTCGATTTCTTCGGCTCGACGCTGGTGGCCCTCGGCCAGCAGTCTGAACAGCGCGTGAGGGCGCTGCTGGCCGGCGGGCACGATGTCGCCTTGCAGGCCCTGTTCCGCAGCGCCGGCCTTGCCGCCGCCACGCATGCGATCATCCTGCGCGCGCTGAAAATCTGGCGGGAAGTTGCCAATGGCAAGCGCGTTGCCGGCGTGCAGGAAGTCAGCTGGCTGATGCTCAAGGAACTGGGCGGGCAATCCGCGGAAGGCGATCTCGCCGCTCTGGTCAAGTCGATCCATCTTGACGCCCTGCGCGAGAACGCGCGGGGGCACGCACTGGCGATCGCTGCGGCCTAGCCTTTATCCCTGGCGAAAAAATCCGGGAAATCCTCCATCGCCGCGGCGATAATGCGCAGTGATGCCGCGATCTGCAGCGCGTCGCTGTTGGCGTTCCGCTGGGCTATGCCCGCCGCATATTGCCGGGCCACGGCGACAGTCGCTGTCTGCGGGTCACCGGGCGCGCGGAAAAGCAGTTCGCGCGCCAGCCCTCTCAGGAAGTTGGCGACCGAAAGCGCGGTCTCGGACGGGATGGCGTGGTTCTGGCTTGCGCTGCGCAACCGCAGGATCTCCAGACCGACCGTGACTGCGGCAACGCCGCCACCCAGAACCGCTTCGCCCTTCCTGCCGGAATTCTGCACCAGCGGCATCAACTGGTTGATCCGGTCATAGGCGAGGCTCTCGAAGGCCGATCGCCTCGGCACGCGCTCGTGCAGGCAAAGTCGAGCCAGATCCTCGCGCATGGCCCGCACGATGCGATTGGCCGCGAGCCACGGATCGGCGGGGAGCACGATGAGGAAGACCCCGATCGCCAGCAGGATGCCGACCAGGATCGATGCCGAGCCGGCAAGGAAGGGGCCAGGAGCATAGGTCATCGCCTGATGGGGACTGAGGAAGGCGAGAAAATTGATGGCGAAGGCTGTCGCCACGCCGACATAGCGCGGATTGGCCATGGCGAGCGCCGCCGGCACCAATATGGGAACGACAAAGAGCGTGAACCAGCCAAAACCGGGCAGGGCGGGAAGCGCTATCTGGCCGACGAGAAAGGCAAAGGGCAAAGCGAGCAGGGTGCCCTTGAAGAAGCCCCAGGATACCTGCACCGGGTCGGGGCGAGCGGCAAACAGGCTCGATACGACGGCAACCAGAATGACGGTGCCTGCCGCTTCCGACCATTTCGTCGTCAGCCAGAATGCGGCGACCAGCAATGTGGCAAGGGCCGCGCGGACGGCGTTACGTGCCGCGCCGGGATAGTCGCGATGCACCACGAGGGCGGGTTGCCGGCTGGCGCGACCTTGGCGGCGCGTGGCTGGTGAGCGCAGCGCATCCAGACCGCGCAGCACCTGTTTCAGCGCCTCGGCGAAATCGGCGGCGATGGTGAGGCGGGTGATGGTGCCGACCCTGTCGTCACCCTGGTCGACCGAGGCATCGGGCATTTGCCTGGCTTTGGCCGAGATCGCGTCGAGCCGTGCCACCCAGGGCGCGATATCATCCAACGCGCCGGGTTTGGCCGCCAGTTCACCGACAAGCACTTGCAACTCCGAGCGTACCGGAATGAGCGCGGCGTTCTTCGGAGCGGCGTGCGAATGCAGCGCACGTGCCGCCGAGAGAGCCGAGAGCAGCTGTCCGATGGTGCGCCGGACCGGATGGGCGCGGGGCGCGAAGCTTGCTGCCTCGAGCCTGGCATAGGCGCGCATCTCGCCAAGCGTCTGGGTGTCGGCGACAAGCTTGCGGTGCAGTCCGATGAGCGTTGCCCGATCGCCGCCGGAGAACGCACCGCCGGCATAGATGGCGAGGTCGAGAATGCAGCGTTTCAGCCGCGAGATGATGGCGTCACTGGCCAGTTTCGGCAGGATCAGCCGGCTGGTCAGGCCGGCGCAGACGATACCGAGTACGATCTCGGCGCAGCGCGCGACTGCAAGGTCGACGACAAGGTGCGGTTGCCCGAAGGCGGGCAGGCCGATGATCATGGCCGTGTAGCCGGCCAGGGCCGCGCCATAGGCTTCCGGGTTGCGCAGCAGCGAGGAGACGAAGGTGCAGATGCCGATCCAGACCGCCAGCACCGTCACCAGCACCCAGGGGCCGGTACCAAAGATCGTGGTGATGCCGATTGCGGCGACGCCGCCGGCGAGCGTGCCGAGCAGACGGTAAAAACCCTTCGCCAGCACCATGCCGGCAACGGGCTGGGCGACGATGAATACCGTCATCATCGCCCATTGCGGGTGATCGAGGCGCAGCGCATAGGCGGCGAGAAGCGCGATAAGCCCGGCCGAAACGGTTCGCAGGGCGAAAATCCAGTCCGAGTGCGTCGGCTGTGTCAGTCCGGCCAAGCTTGTCTCGAAATAGGCTTTCAGCCGTGCCCGGGTCACATGCTCGTCTCCGCAACTGGAGCCCGTGTTATGGACCGGGTGGCGCTCAGATATCCAGCACTTCCGTCTCCGCGAATTCGGCACGCTCCTGGATGAAGCGGAAGCGGGCTTCCGGCTTGGTGCCCATCAGCGCGTCGACCGCGTCCTTGGTCGCGGCCTCGGCGTCGATCACGTCGACCCTGAGCAGCGTACGCTTCCTCGGGTCCATGGTGGTCTCCTTGAGCTGCGAGGCCATCATTTCGCCCAGGCCCTTGAAGCGGCCAAGCTCGACCTTGCCGCGCCCGGTGAATTCGGTGCGCAAGAGTTCGTCCTTGTGCGCGTCGTCGCGGGCATAGGCGACCTTGCCACCTTGCCTGATCGAGTAAAGCGGCGGCACCGCCAGATAGAGATGGCCGCCACGCACCAGCGCCGGCATTTCCTGGTAGAAGAAGGTGATCAGCAGCGAGGCGATGTGGGCGCCGTCGACGTCGGCGTCGGTCATGATGATGACGCGGTCGTAGCGCAAATCCTCGTCGCGGTACTTCGAGCGCGTGCCGCAGCCGAGCGCCTGGATCAGGTCCGATATCTGCTGATTGGCGGCCAGCTTGTCGTTGCCGGCGCTGGCGACGTTGAGGATCTTGCCACGCAGCGGCAATACGGCCTGGCTGGCACGGTCGCGTGCCTGCTTGGCCGAGCCGCCGGCGGAGTCACCTTCGACGATGAACAGTTCGGCACCGGCCGCCGCGTTCTGCGTGCAGTCGGCGAGCTTGCCGGGCAGGCGCAGCTTGCGTACCGCGCTCTTGCGCGACACCTCTTTCTCCTGGCGCCGGCGCACCCGCTCGTCGGCGCGCGCGATCACCCATTCCAGGAGCTTCGAGGCTTCCTGTGGATTGTCGGCCAGCCAATGGTCGAATGGATCGCGGATCGCGGTCTCGACAATGCGGATCGCCTCGATCGTTGCCAGCCTGTCCTTGGTCTGGCCGACGAATTCAGGTTCACGGATGAACACCGATAGCATGCCGGCCGCCGAGATCATGACGTCTTCGGAGGTGACGACCGAGGCGCGCTTGTTGCCGACGAGATCGGCATAGGCGCGCAGGCCCCGCGTCAGCACGTTGCGGAAACCGGCCTCGTGGGTGCCGCCTTCACCGGTCGGGATGGTGTTGCAGTAGGAATTGATGAAGCCGTCGCCGCCGAACCAGGTCACAGCCCATTCGAGCGAGCCATGACCGCCCTGCTTTTCGCTCTTGCCGGCGAAGATTTCCCGCGTCACCTGGAAGTCGTCGCCGAGCGATGCCTTGAGATAGTCCTTGAGGCCGCCTGGAAAATGGAATTCCGCCTTGGCCGGCGTCTGGTCCTTCTCCTTGATCAGCGAGGGATCGCAGGTCCAGCGTATTTCGACGCCGCCAAACAGATAGGCTTTCGAGCGCGTCATGCGGTAGAGCCGCGCCGGCTCGAAAGCCGCGCCCTTGCCGAAGATCTGCTCGTCGGGATGGAACCGGGTCTTGGTGCCGCGGCGGTTGTGCACCTCGCCGAGGTGCTCCAGACCGCTTACCGGAATGCCGCGCGAGAAGCGCTGGCGGTATAGTTGACGACCTCGCGCGACTTCGACCTCGAGATGGTCCGACAGCGCGTTGACCACGGAAACGCCGACGCCGTGCAGGCCGCCCGAGGTTTCATAAACCTTGGAATCGAATTTGCCGCCCGAATGCAGCGTCGTCATGATGACTTCGAGTGCCGGCTTCTTGTATTTCGGATGCGGATCGACCGGGATGCCGCGGCCATTGTCGGTAACGGTCAGAAACCCGTCGGCCGAAAGCTCGACGTCGATGAAGGTGGCATGGCCGGCAACCGCCTCGTCCATCGAATTGTCGATGACCTCGGCGAACAGATGGTGCATCGCCTTGTCGTCGGTACCGCCAATATACATGCCTGGCCGGCGACGCACCGGCTCCAGGCCCTCGAGCACCTCGATATCGGCGGCGCTGTAGCCCTCGCTACCATCCTTGGTCGCTGAGGGGCGCTTGGCCGCCGCCTGCACAAGGGGATCCGCCGGGCGCGCTGGTGTGCGAACCGGCTGCGGCTGCTTGTCCATATTGCCGAAGAGATCGTTGTTGTCGTCCATGCCTGCCATAGGGTCCGGTGCTGCGAATCACCCGCCGATACTGCCACGCTTTTCAGCGCCAAGCGACGGAAGTTCCTGTTACGTTCGGGGATTTGACCCCCTCTTACCTTAAAACCATTCGATAACCAAGCGGGCGGAAATAGGTCCGATACGGTTGGCCGGGATTCCTGTTTCTTTAACAAAGCGGCCTAGCGTGAGCCCAACATAACAAGAAACGACGGGCAGCAGGGGTTTCGGCGTGAGGGGCAAGGCCATAACGATGATCGGCATCGCCGCCGTTTTCGGCGCGATATCGATCTTTGCCGCGGATTTCTGGGTCAAAAGCCAGGCCAAGGCCGACGCCGAGGAGAAGACGTCGTCGATCGCAGCTCCGGCCCCGCCGAGGATCGAGTTCAAGACCATCGTGGTGGCGAACGCGTCGTTGCGCTACGGCATGGAACTCGACCGTGCAAAGCTGATCGAAATCCCGTGGCCTCAGGATTCCCTGCCACAGGGCGCCTTTGCCACCATCGACGGGCTGCTTGGCGAAGGCAGCCGCGTCGTGCTGTCGCCGATCGAGGTCAACGAACCGGTGCTGCTGACCAAGCTGTCGGGGCCAAACGGCCGCGCGACGCTCTCCAACATGCTGACGCCCGGAATGCGCGCGGTCACCATCCGCACCGACGAGATCGCCGGTGTCGGCGGCTTCGTCACGCCGGGCGACCGGGTCGATGTCGTGCTGACGCGCGATGCCGGCGAAATCCAGGAAGTCGCCAAGAACGCGCAAGGGGCGGCCGGTTCGACCATCACTTCCGAGATCGTGGTTGCGGACGCCAAGGTGCTGAGCGTCGGGCAGGGCGCCGACGAGCGCCAGACCACGCCGCAGGTGGCCAATTCCGTGACCATCGAGGTGACGACCGAGGGCGCGCAGAAAGTGGCGCTTGCCCGCACCGTCGGCACGCTGTCGCTGTCGCTGCGCTCGGCCAGTGAAGGCGGCGACGGCAAGAATGGCGTCACCACCATCTCTTCCTTTGGCGGATCGGTTGCGGCCAAGGCTCAGGCCGCGGCCGGCTCCCTGTTCGACGCAATGACCAAGGAGCCGGAGAAGCCGAAATTCAAGACGGTCATCGTGACGCGCGGCACGAAAGCCGAGGAATATCAGGTTCCTGCGCGGGACCAGAAGTAAAGGCCGGTGGGGACCGGGCGGGACAGGGCAATGTTGATGCGTACCCTATATCGAATGGCAGACCGGTTGCGCTTCGTGCGCATCCTGGGGATGGCGGTTGCCCTGGCTGTGAGCGGGATGCTTGCCTTGCCTGGCGCGGCCAGGGCGGACAATGACGTCGTCTATGTCTCGGCGACCAAGAATGCGTCGATCAAGGTCGCCAAGGGGAAGCCCAAGACGATCGTGACGAGCGCCGCTTTCTACCAGATTGTCATCGGCGATCCGGAGATCGCCAACGTCAATCCGCTGACCGACAAATCCTTCTATGTGCTGGGCAACAATCTCGGCACCACCGGCATCGCTTTGTTCGACGAGAAGAAGCAGCTTGTCGGCACCGTCGACATCGAGGTGACGCTCGACACGGATCAACTGGCCAGCACCATCCGCGCCAGCGTGCCGGACGCCAAGATCAAGGTCGGTTCGGCCAATGGCCGTGTCGTGCTGTCGGGTGAGGCGGACGACGCTGTCGCCGCGGACAAGGCAAGCAAGATCGCCAGCCGCTTTTCCGGTAATGAAGAGGTCATCAACTCCGTCAACATCTCGTCCTCGCAGCAGGTCCAGCTCAACGTCCGTTTCGTCGAGATCAATCGCCAGGCAAGCCAGGATCTCGGCGCCAAATACAGCGCCAATTTCGCCTACGGTATCGGTGGGCGCGACGTCACCATCGATCCGGGAACCGTGCCGGCGGCCGGAACCGGCGAGATCATCGGCCGGCTGTTGTCGAACGGCGTGTCGATCGATGTCGCCATCAAGGCGCTGGAAGAGCGCGGCCTTGCCCGGCGGCTGGCCGAGCCGAACCTGATTGCCCGTTCGGGCGAGACGGCGAGCTTCCTCGCCGGCGGCGAATTTCCGATCCCGGTTTCCGAGGAAAACGGCAAGATTTCCGTCAGCTACAAGAAGTACGGCGTCAGCCTCGACTTCACGCCGACAGTGCTCAAGGACGGGCTGGTCAGCCTCGACATCGCGCCGGAAGTGTCCTCAATCGACGCGTCGGCCTCCTACAACATCGGCACCATCTCCGTGCCCGGTTTCATCGTCCGCCGCGCCAAGACCTCGGTCGACCTGAAGAATGGCCAGAGCTTCATGATCGCGGGGCTGCTGCAGTCGCAAAACGACATCACCACATCGCGCATTCCCGGCCTCGGCAAGATGCCCGTGCTTGGACCGCTGTTCTCGTCGAAGTCCTATCAGCGCCGCGAAACCGATCTGGTCATCATCGTCACGCCCTATCTGGTCAAGCCGGTCGATCCATCGAAGAAGATGGCCGAGCCGACCGATGGCACGCAGCCGGCCAGCAACGTCGACTATTTCCTCAACAACACCGAGGAAGTGAAGGCATCGGACAGCGGTCGCGCGCTGGCGCTGGCCGATGGCAGTGCCGCAAGAGCCACTCCCGCCACCACGGTCGGGCATTTCCTCGACCTGCCGAAGGACTGAAGTGCCATGCGTTTGATCCTGAGGTCGAGCATTGCCTTGCTTTTGGCCGGCTTTGCCGCCGGCTGCACCAGCGACGACTATGTGCGCAGTGAAGGGCTGACGACCGGCGCCGGTAACGCCCAGGCCGCCAACACCGTCATGCAGATGGTCGATCCGTGGAAGTACGGTGTCCAGAACACCAGGCTTCTCGTGCCTGCCAAGCGTGGCGATGCCGGACCTGTCACCCCCGATCAGGCCGCCGCTTCGAAGGCATCGCAGACGACCACGGGCAACTGACCCCAAAGGGCGATCGAGCCCACAGGCTGATAAAAATGGCAAACGGCATCAAGACCCGGAAAATCCTGCTCGTATCGACGGACAGGACCTTCGTGCAGGACACGCGGACCGCATTCGCCGCCTCCGAGATCATCCAGCTCTCGGCGGTGGAGAAGAGTGTCACCGAGTTGCGTGGCGAAATCCAGGAGGCCGATTTCGGCGCCATCATCGTCGACATGGACGCGGCGAGGCTGGAGGAGGTCGAGTCGCTGCAGCGCATCATGCGCCGGCTGGAGGGCAAGACACCGGTCGTCGTCGTCACCCAGGAGTTCAACGCCGCCGCGGTGCGCATCCTGGTGCAGCTCAAGGTCGCCGATTTCCTGGTCAAGCCGATCACAACGGCCGACCTGGTGCGCTCGGTCGTGCGGGCGTTGCAGGGGCCGGGGCGGGAGGAAAACACCGAGTCGCAGATCTACACCTTCATGCCTGCCGCCGGCGGCGTCGGTACAACGACGCTGGCGCTGCAGACCGCCTTCCAGCTGCATCATTCGGTGACGCGTGGCGCCTCGACCTGCGTGGTCGATCTCAATTTCCAGCAGGGCGCCTGTGCCGAATATCTCGACCTCGAGCCACGTTTCGACATCACCGAGATCGAGAACCAGCCCGAACGCCTCGACCGGCAACTGCTCGACGTGATGCTGTCCAAGCACGCCAGCGGGCTGTGCGTGCTGGCCGCGCCGACCCACCCGGCGGAGATGCGCTCGTTCAAGACCGATGTCGTGGTCCGCATGCTGGACCTCGTCTCGGCCTATTTCGACAATGTCGTCATCGACATGCCGCGCACCTGGTTTCCCTGGACGGAGACCGTGCTGCTCGGCTCCAACAAGCTGTATATCGTGGCCGAGATGACGGTGCCGTGCCTGCGCCACACGCAAAGGCTGATCCAGGCTGTCTATGAGACCGCCGGCAAGGAAGTGAAGCCGAACGTCATCGTCAACCGTTTCGAGCAGAAGATGTTCGACAACGGCATCAAGCAGGCCGACGTCCAGGAGATCCTTGGCGAGCATTTCGTCGGCGGCATCGCCAACAACTACCGGCTGGTGCGCGAGGCGGTCGACCGTGGCGTGCCGCTGCACGAAATCGACCCCAATGCCAATGTCGTCAACGACCTGAAGAGGATCATTCTTCCGGAGGAGGCGGCCGCGACTGGACCCAAGTCGAAGTCGCTGTTTAGTCTCGGCAAGGGCTTCTTGAAGAGGAAGGCCGGATGACCAGCCGTTTTTCAACCTTGCAGAACCGTGACGCGCGTCCGCAGCGTCCGGCGGAATCAGCCCCGGTCGCGCATCATGCTGTCGTCATCCCGACCAGCCGAAAGGCGCCCGCAAAGCCGGACGTCGCACCGGCAAAGAACGCCAACAAGGTGCTCGACGCGCGCGTCCGCATTCACCGCATGCTGCTCGAAGAAATCAATCTCGTGGCGCTGGAGCGTTTGCCCAAGGAGGAGATGCGCCGGCAGGTGCATGATTTCGTTTCTGAAAAAACCCGCCAGGAGCGGATGGCGATCAACACCGTCGAACTCGAGGCGCTGGTCGACGATATCGTCGACGAGATGGTCGGCCTCGGTCCGCTCGAGCCGCTGCTCAAGGATCCGGACATCAACGACATCCTGATCAACGGCCACCAGAACTGCTTCATCGAAAAGAAGGGCAAGCTGCAGCAGATCCATATCCCGTTCAAGGATGAGGCGCATCTGCTTAGAATCATCAACAAGATCGTCGCCGCGGTTGGCCGCCGGGTCGATGAATCGCAGCCGATGGTCGACGCGCGCATGCTCGACGGTTCGCGCTTCAACGCGGCCATCCGCCCGGTTGGAGTCGACGGGCCGCTGGTGTCGATCCGCAAATTCTCCAAGAACAAGCTCGGCCTTCACAAGCTGGTCGAATTCGGCGCCATCACGCAGAACATGGCTGAGGTGCTGGCGGCGGCGGTCCACGCCCGCAAGACGACGATCATTTCGGGCGGCACCGGTACCGGCAAGACGACGATGCTGAACGCGCTGTCGGCCTTCATCCCCGAGGACGAGCGGTTGATCACCATCGAGGACGCGGCAGAACTTCAGCTGCAGCAACCGCATGTCGCGCGCATGGAGACGCGCCCCGCCAACATCGAGGGCCATGGCGAACTCAAGCAGCGCGATCTCGTCAAGAACGCGCTGCGCATGCGCCCGGACCGGGTCATCCTCGGCGAGTGCCGCGGCGAGGAAGCCTTCGACATGTTGCAGGCGATGAACACCGGCCATGAGGGGTCGATGGCGACCATCCATGCCAACACGCCGCGCGATGCCATTTCGCGCCTCGAACAGATGCTGGGCATGACCGGCATGCCGATGACGGTGCAGTCGATCCGCAGCCAGATCGCCAGCGCCATCGATATCATCGTCCAGCTGACCCGGCTTTCCGACGGCAAGCGCAAGGTGACAAGCGTCGCCGAGGTGACCGGCATGGAAGGCGACGTCATCCAGATGCAGGAGATTTTCCGCTTCGTGCGCACCGGCATGGATGCCGATGGCGGGATTCTCGGCTATTTCGAGGCGACCGGCATCCGGCCGCGCTTCCTCGAGGATTTGCGCGCCATGGGCATCGAGTTTCCCGGACGCTATTTCGAACCCGGCCGGCCGCAGGAGTAACCAGGTGTTCGACGGTCTGAGCGCGATCTATGTCGTCTACGCCGGGGCAGCACTCACCGGCATCATGATCGCCGAGGCCTGCTATCTCCTCTACGCCGGCCGCAGCGACAAGCGCACCGCCATCAACCGGCGCATGAAGCTGCAGGAAAACAAGATCAGCCAGGAGCAGGTGCTGATCCAGCTGCGCAAGGAGCGCGGCCTCGATGCGGGCACCTCGCTGTTCTCGCCGGACCGGTTCCGTGCCCTGCGCACGCAGTCGGGCATGATCATGCCGCTGTCGAGATTCCTGATGATCACCTCGGGTGTGGCGCTGGCCATGGCCCTGGTCGCTATCTGGCATGGCTTGCCGCTTCTGATGGGGCTTGTCCTGTTCGTTGTGCTCGTGCCGCTGTTGCCGGTGGTGGTGATGCGCTTCAAGCGCAAGCGTCGGCTCAAGCGCTTCGGCATGCAGCTGCCGGAGGCGCTGGAGCTGATCACGCGCGGCCTCAAGGCCGGTCATCCCGTGCCGGTGGCCATTGCCATGGTGTCGCGCGAGATGCCCGATCCGATCGGCACCGAATTCGGCGTCATCGCCGATGAGGTGACCTATGGTTCCGACCTGGTCTCGGCGCTGAATTCACTGTTCGACAGGGTCGGCCATGAAGATCTGCCGCTGTTCATCACCGCCGTCTCCATCCAGTCCAGTTCGGGTGGCAATCTGCGCGAGATTCTGGACGGCCTGGCGCTGACGATCCGCGAGCGCGGCAAGCTGCGCCGCAAGGTGCGCGCCATCTCGACCGAAGGCCGCATGTCGGCCTATATCCTGACGGCGATACCCGCGCTTTTGTTTGCCGCCATCATGGCGCTGATGCCGGGCTTCTATCGCGATGTCTGGGACGAGCCGAAAACCTGGTACCTGATCGGCGGCTCGGTGACCTGGTTGATGCTGGGCAATCTGATGATGTTCAAGATGTCGAATTTCAGGTTCTGACATGCAGGGCTTCATCGAGTTCCTCGCTTCGCTTGCTCCGACCTCGTTGATGCCGGTGGCCGTCCTGTTGCTGGCCCTGGGCAGTGGCGCGGTCGTCTGGCCAATGGTGGCGGCGAAGGGCGATCGCAACGAAGTGAAGCGCCGGCTCAAGGTCGACCATGGTCCCGCGGCCGCGAAACCCGAGCCGCTGCAGAAGAAGAATGCCGACGTCGTGCGCGAGAAGGCGGTGAGGCGGGCACAGGAATTCTACGCCAAGAGCGATCCCGAAAATGTCGCCCGGTTGCGCATGAAGCTGATCCAGGCCGGCTACATGGAGCCGCGCGCCGTCGGCACGTTCTTCATCATACGCTTCTCGGCGCTGGTCGGCGCCGCGATCGGCGCGTTTGTTCTGAACCAATGGCTGGCCAATGCCGACGCGACGATGGCCAGCCGTTGGGCGTTCGTCATCCTGTCGGGCGTGGCCGGCTATTTCCTGCCTGGCCTGGTGCTGACCCAGAAGGTGCGGGAGAAGATGCGCGAATACCGCAACGGCTTTCCCGACTTCATGGACCTGATGATCGTCTGCTCGGATGCCGGCATGAGCATGGAGGCCGGCATCGAGCGCGTCTCCAAGGAACTCGCCAAGACCTATCCCGCGCTCAGCCAGAACCTGCAGCTGGTGTCGCTGGAACTGCGGGCCGGGCGCAGCCTCGACGATGCGCTGAAGGCACTCGCCGACCGTCTCAGCCTCGACGAGGTCCGCTCCTTCGCCACGCTGCTGCAGCAGTCGAAGGAACTCGGTACCAGCCTGTCGGGCGCATTGCGCGTCTTCTCCGACGAAATGCGCCACAAGCGCATGTCGCTGGCCGAGGAGAAGGCGCATGCCCTGCCGGCCAAGATGTCGATACCGGTGACGGTGTGCATCCTGCCGGTGGTGCTGATGATCGCGGTCATTCCGATCATCGTCAAAATGACGGGTAGCCACTAGCCAATATTGATGCTCTGGATCCGGGGCCGACAACGCATCATCCGGCCCGAACGCGGCCCTGCGACGTGAGAACCCCATGCGAATACTGTTGTGTGCCGTCTCCCTCGCTCTCGCCGCCACCAGCCTGTGGCCGGCGCAGGCCGCGGCCGACGATTGCGGCGATGCCGCCGCGCTGTTGCGGCAGGCCTATCCCAAGGTCCAGAAAAGCGCCGACGGCCGCTCATTCACGCTCGAACCGCATACCAGCATCCCGCTCGCGGACCCGCAGGACGGTATGCCGGGCCTGGTCTGCAAGGTCTGGCCCGCCCACGACGATCTGCTGCTGGTCGCGGTGCCGCTGATCGACAGCGTCCAATCCGTCGACGGCCAGCATGTCGGCGATATCGAGCTTCTGATCGTCGACAGGAAGACCCTGCAAATACGCCAGCGCCTGCTCCAGCCCAAGCTGATGAACGACGATGCCATCGCCATCCGCGGCATCGAATTCGACACCGGCCGCTATGGGCTGGCGCCCGGTGTCACCGCCTTCGGCCTGCGCATCGACATGGCCAACCATTCGCAGCCCAATCCCTTTGGTGAAACCGACCTGCGGCTCTACGCCATCGCCAACAATGCGCTGCACGCGGTGCTCGATGGGCTTGCCGTGGCCGGCTTTGGCGGCGAAGGCGACACCAATTGCGCCGGATCCTTTCATTCCAGCAAGGTCAGCCTGGCGATGAGCCCGAAGATCCATCGCGGCTACCACGACATCATCGTGGTCGAGCGGAAGGATACCGACGAGCCGCTCCCCGACAAGGATGGCGAGTGCCAGTCGCATCCCGGCAAGTCGGTGAGCCGGACCCACCGGCTGCGCTATGACGGCAGCCGCTATCCGGTTCCGGCCGCGCTCAAGGCAATGGACCCGCCGTAAGAACGCGGTTCGCACCTGTTCGAGGCCTTGCAGCCCAATGGTTAACGGCCAGTATTGCGGAAACCAAATCTTAGGGGCATTTCGGCACCGAAGCTTAATGGCTGTGCTGTAGTGTCTTTCCCTGAAGAACGACCCGACAAATCGGGCGACGGGGCAGGGCATGCGTCAGACGAAATTTGCGGCGGTGGCCACGATGGTGGCCATCTTGATGATCACCGGGTGCACGACGAACAACAACGTCGACACGACCAAGACCACCGCGATCCAGCCGGCCGCCAGGGATGTCGATACGTCCGATCTGGCGCAAGGCAAGGCGCAGTTTCGCGACGCCAATTATGGCCTCGCCGAACAGCATTTCCGCAAGGCCGTCGAGCTGAAGGCCGACAATGCGGAGGCCTGGATGGGACTCGCCGCCTCCTATGACGAACTCGGCCGCTTCGACTTTGCCGATCGCGCCTACGGCCAGCTCCTGAAGGTCGCCGGCCGCAAACCGCAGATCGTCAACAATATGGGCTATTCGCAACTGCTGCGCGGCAACAAGAAGAAGGCCAGGGCGCTGCTGCTGGAGGCGAAAGCCGGCATGGCCGATCCCACGGTCGTGAACGCCAATCTCGCACTGCTCAACAAGGGCTGATGGCCGTCCTCGCGACGGCCAAGGGTACGGTTTCGGGACAGGTGGTATCGACGCTTTGTAAACCCTAACCGCAGCTTCGGTCGAAAGATCGGCTGAAAACCATGATCGAGGGCTGCCGCTGACCTAGAATGCGGCGTAACCGCCGACTCTCGAGAGGCCCCCGCCCGATATGCTGGATTTCAGTTCGCTCCTGCTCGCGGCCGCGCTGTCGGGCACCTGTCTGGCCGTCACCATGTTTGCAATCTGGTTCACCGCGCCGCGGGCGCGTTTCGTGCTGACGGTGGCGTGCGGCATCCTCGTGCTCGTCGCGCATGTGATCCTGTTCTGGCGATACTCCAAGGAGCCGGATCCGCTGCTTTGCCAGATCGCGCTGGCGCTGCTCAGCCTGGGCTTCCTGATCCTCTGCATTTCGGCCATGCAGTACCTTGGCGTGCCGGACCACAAGCGTGCGGTCGTGCCGACACTTGCCGCCATGGCAATCTGCGCGGCCTTGACCCTCCTCGGCCTTGATGGTGTCGGCTTCATCGTCACTTACGCGACGGTGACCGTGCTGCTGTCGACGATCGGGGCCATGTTCTGGGTCAATGGCAGCCATGATCGCCGCATCCTGCTGGTGGTCTCGTTCCTGAGCGGCACCTGTGCGCTGTCGTTTGCCCTTTGCGGCATGGTTCTGCTGGCCAAGGCGCAATGGACGCTCGGGGTGGCGCCCGACAATTGGGCCGAACGCCTGAATTCCGTCGTGGCGGTGGCCTGCATGACCGGCCTCGGCGCCTTGACGCTCTCGCTGCATCATCTGCAGGCACAGATCGAGCTGAAGGCCGAGACGATGACCGATCCATTGACCGGGCTGATGAACCGTCGTGGGTTGACATCGCTCCACGGCGAGCGGTCCTTCGGTCCCTTCGCGGCGATCGTCATGTTCGACCTCGATCACTTCAAGAGGACGAACGACATCTACGGTCACCCCATAGGGGATCAGGTCCTGTGCCGATTCGCCGCCGTCATCCGGAAATATGCCAGGACCGGCGTCGACGCCTTTCGGCTGGGCGGCGAGGAGTTTGCCGTCGTCATGTCGCGGATGACGGAAGAGCGGGCCTATGATCTCGCCAGCAAGATCGGGGTGGCCTTCGGCACCGAAATCGTCGCCACCCCGCTCGGTCCGTTGCGCAGCACGGTCAGCGGCGGCATCGGCTTTGGTGGCGCCGACGGCAGCAGCCTCGACGAGGTTCTGGCCGAGGCGGACGCCGCGCTTTACGCGGCCAAGCGCGCCGGCCGAAATTGCGTCGTCAGCCGCAAGAGGATGGGCAAGGCCGAACCGGTCGAGCCGGCCTTGCGCTCAGCTTAGTTACTCAGCTGCTCCCAGATAATCCGACAGCGGCGGGCAGGAACAGACCAGGTTGCGGTCGCCGGCGACATTGTCGATGCGCGACACCGGTGGCCAGTACTTTGCCGCTGTGTCGGCGTCGCCAGCGGGGTAGGCCGCTTCCAGCCGCGAATAGGGATGGTTCCACTGGCCGGCCAGTGCCTCGGCGGCGGTGTGCGGGGCGTTGACCAGCGGGTTGTCGGTCAGCGGCCATTCGCCTTTCGCTACCTTGGCTGCCTCGCCGGCGATGGCAATCATCGCCTCGCAGAAGCGGTCGAGCTCGCGCTTGGGTTCGGACTCCGTCGGTTCGACCATCAGCGTGCCGGCAACCGGAAACGACATGGTCGGTGCGTGGAAGCCGTAGTCGATCAGGCGTTTGGCGATGTCATCGACGCTGATGCCGGCGCTCTCCTTGAGCACACGCGTGTCGAGGATGCATTCATGCGCGATGCGATCGTGCCGGCCCTTGTAGAGCAGGGGGAAGTGCGGCGCGAGCCGTGTCGCCACGTAGTTGGCCGAGATGATGGCGGTCTCCGTTGCCTGCTTCAGGCCTGCAGCACCCATCATGCGGATATACATCCAGGTGATCGGCAGGATGGAAGCGCTGCCGAAAGGTGCGGCCGACACCGCATGCGCCGAGCCTTCGGTGACATGGCCCGGCAGATAGGGCTTCAGATGCGCCTTGACGCCGATCGGGCCGATGCCGGGGCCGCCGCCGCCATGCGGGATGCAGAAGGTCTTGTGCAGGTTCATATGGCAGACATCAGCGCCGATATCGGCAGGACGGGCAAGGGCGACCAGCGCGTTGAGGTTTGCGCCGTCGAAATAGACCTGGCCGCCATGCTCGTGAATGAGGGCGCAGAGGTGGCGGGCGCCTTCTTCGTAGACGCCGTGCGTCGAGGGATAGGTGAACATCAGCGCCGCTAGGTTTTTGGAATGCTCGTTGGCCTTGGCCCGCATATCGTCCATGTCTATATTGCCGTCCTCCAGGCAACGCACGACGACGACGCTCATGCCGGCCATCGCAGCACTGGCCGGGTTGGTGCCGTGCGCGGAAGAGGGGATCAGGCAGACGGTGCGGTGGCCTTCACCGCGCGAGCGGTGATAGGCGCGGATGGCGAGCAGGCCGGCATATTCGCCCTGGCTGCCGGCATTGGGCTGCAGGCTGACCGCGTCGAAGCCGGTGATTTCCGACAGCCAGCCTTCCAACTCGCCGATCATGGCGCGATAGCCGGCCGAATGCGCTGATGGCGCGAAGGGATGCAGATTGGCGATGCTTGGCCAGCTCACCGGCATCATTTCGGCCGCGGCGTTGAGCTTCATGGTGCAGGATCCGAGCGGGATCATGGAGCGGTCGAGCGCCAGGTCCTTGTCAGCCAACCGGCGCAGCAGGCGCATCATATCGGTTTCCGACTTGTTCTCGTTGAAAACCGGCTGGGTCAGGAACTCTTTTCCACGCGGCTTGCCGGGCACCGTGCTGCCGGCCGAAGACTGAGCCTTGGCACCGAACAAGGCCGCGATCGCGTCGAGATCGGCATCGGTCGAGGTCTCGTCGAAGCTGATGCCGACATGGTCGGCGTCAAGCATGCGCAGCAGCCGGCCGGTTTTTTCGGCGGCTTCGGCGATCTCAGCGGCCTTGCCCTTTACCTCCACCGTCACCGTGTCGAAACGGCTGGCGCCGAGCACCGGCACGCCTGCCGCCTTGAGGCCGCCTGCCAGACGGTTGGCCAGCGCGTGGATGCGCCCGGCAATCGCCTGCAGCCCGGCGGGTCCATGCCAGATGGCATAGGCCGTCGCCATGTTGGCGAGGAGTGCCTGCGCGGTGCAGATGTTGGACGTCGCCTTGTCGCGGCGGATATGCTGTTCGCGCGTCTGCAGGGCGAGGCGGTAGCCGGGCCGGCCCTTGCTGTCGGTCGACTGCCCGACGAGGCGGCCGGGCATCAGCCGCGTCAGTCTGTCGGAGACGGCGCAATAGGCGGCGTGCGGGCCGCCAAAGCCCATCGGAACGCCAAAGCGCTGCATCGGCCCGACGGCAATGTCGGCGCCGAGTTTCGCCGGCGCATCGGTCAGCGTCAGGCCCAGCGGATCGGCGATGAAGACGACCAGTGCGCCGGTGGCCCGGGCCTTGTCGATCGCCGCCTTGTGGTCGCCATAGACGCCTGACGTATCGGGCCAGGAGACGAGCAGGGCAGCCGTGTTGTCGTCGATCGTCTCGCCGTCGATCTCGATGCCGAGCGGTTCGGCGCGGGTGCGTACCACATCCAGCGTCTGCGGATGCGGCGTGCCGGCAAGTGCCACCTTGGTGCGTTTGTCGCGGTGGTGGCGCAGCGCTATGCCGACCGCTTCGGCGACAGCGGTTGCCTCATCGAGCAGCGAGGCCGACGCCACCGGCAGGCCGGTCAGTTCGGTGACCAGCGTCTGGAAATTGAACAGCATTTCCAGGCGGCCCTGGCTGATCTCGGCCTGATAGGGGGTATAGGCCGTATACCAGGCCGGATTCTCGAACAGATTGCGCTGGATGACCGGCGGCACGTGTACGCCGTGATAGCCGGCGCCGATGAAGCTCTTCAGCACGGTATTCCCAGCCATTGTCGCCGACAATTCGGCCAGTGCTTCGGCTTCGCTCGCCGGCGCCGGCAGGGCCAGCGGCAGGTCGAGGCGAATCGATTGCGGCACGGCCTGGCTGATCAACGTCTCGACAGAGGGGACGCCGATCACCGCAAGCATGGCTCTGACGTCGCTGACATCAGGACCGATATGGCGGGCCGAGAAGGGGGTAAGTGCTGCGCTCATCGTCTTAAAATCCTGTTATCAGCCGATATGGGCTTTGTAGGCGGCCTCATCCATGAGGCCGGCGAGCTGGCTTTCGTCGGCAAGCTTCATCTTCCACAGCCAGCCGGCGCCGGTTGCCGCCGAGTTGACCAGCGAGGGGTCGGAAGACAGCGTGCCGTTGGCCTCGGTGATCTCGCCGTCGACCGGCGCGTAAACGTCGGAGGCCGCCTTGACGGATTCGACCACGACGGCGGTATCGCCCTTGGTCAGCTTCTTCCCCGTTTCCGGCAGTTCGACGAAGACGAGGTCGCCGAGCTGCTCCTGCGCGTAGTCGGTGATGCCCACGGTGGCGATGCCGCCTTCGACGCGGAGCCATTCGTGATCCGATGTGAAATAGGTCTTTGCCATGCGGTCTATCCTTTGCGGTAGCGATGAGGGGTGAAGGGCAGGGAACTGATATCGACAGGGATTTTCGTGCCGCGCACGTCGGCGAAGACCCGTGTGCCGGGCTTTGCCAGCGCTGCGGCGACATAGCCCATGGCGACCGGGTGGCCAGCCGAGGGGCCAAAGCCGCCCGATGTGACATGGCCGGCGGGATTGCCGTCGGCGTCCAACAAGGCAGCACCAGCGCGCACCGGTTGGCGGCCTTCCGGCTTCAGGCCGACACGCCTTTGCGCTGGGCCGCGTTCCACGGCGGCGCGCAGGGCGTCCGCGCCGATGAAGGCGCCGGACGCGCGGATGTCCTTGGGGATTGCCCACATCAGCGCGGCCGCCGCCGGGTCGGTCTCCGGCGTGATGTCCTGGCCATGCAGGCAAAGCCCCGCTTCCAGCCGCAGGCTGTCGCGCGCGGCAAGGCCGATCCACAGCACGCGTTCATCCTCGAGCAGCTTCGCCACAAGGTCGCGCGCATCGGCCTCGGGCAGGCCGATCTCGAAACCGTCCTCGCCGGTATAGCCGGACCGGCTCATGAACCAGTTCTTTCGCGGTTCGACACCGTGCATGAACAGCAGCGAACCGGTCTCGATGCCGGCACGAGACAGCACGGCCCAGGCCTCGGGTCCCTGGATGGCCAGGAAGACGCGGTCGAGCGGGTCGACCTTCACGTTAAAATTCGCGGCCAGCTCGCGCAGATGCTTTTCGTCGGCGACGGCATTGCCGGCATTGGCGACGACCATGAAGCGGTCGGCGCCGAGACGGGTGACGATCAGGTCGTCGAGGATGCCGCCTGCCTCATTGAGGAAGAACGTCAGTTTGGATTGCGAGATTTCGAGCGCGCCGGCATCCAGCGGACAGGCACGGTTGAGCAGCGCGACCGCTTGCGGTCCGCTGACCTCGAACAGTTTCATGTGCGAGATGTCGAACAGGCCCGCATGTTCGCGGGTATGCAGATGTTCCTTCATGACGCCGGCCGGGTAGGTCAACGGCATCGACCAACCGGCGAAGGCGCCGAAGCGCGCACCGGCGGCTGTGTGGATATCCTCGAGGGGAAGGTGTTTTGAGTCGTCGCCCGTCATGTCGTCTCCAGAGTCGCACGCAATCGGCCGCGAATGGCGACCAGTCCGTGCCCCTCTGTCTGAAGCCTGAGAGACTCGCGCAGCCGGAACCCTGTCAGCGGCGCTTACACCTTCGGCGCGGGGGCAAGCCCCGACTTTCCAGAGTGTCTTTCCCGTCTACGGTTCTTTTGCCTGAGAGATTTCGGGCGATTTCCCCTTCGGCGGCAGCTCTCGCTGCTCTCTCCCGCAAACAGGTAGGACTCAAAACCTCAAGTCCTCGACGCGCCATCCATAGCCCGCCGGCGACACCTTGTCACCTCCCTGCGACATCTAAAGCGCGCCGCGCGTTAGCTAGGGTCAGGACTCGTTGATCCAGAAGATGAATGTTGTGGCGAAGGCGATTGCCGAGAGGAAGGTGTGCGCGCATCGGTCGTATCGTGTGTAGATGCGCCGCCAGTCCTTGAGCCGGGCGAACATGTTCTCGATCTTGTGGCGCTGTCGGTAGAATGGGATCGTATTCGTGCTGGATGCGATGGCTGGCATGGGGCGGGATGCATGGAGCGATGCCCTTGTTGGCCAGAGCCCGTCGGAAGGCGGCGGAACCGTAAGCCCTGTCGGCGAGCATGAGCAGACGCGCCAATTGCTGGGACGACGCCGTCGCGGGATCATCCTTCAGCAGCCTGAAGAAGGAGCGCATCCGAAAATGCATCTACAAAACCCGAAGCCTCGCCCGGGCTGACATCTTCGATTATATCGAAGTCTTCTACAACCGAACCCGTCGCCACAGCCATCTCGGCGGCGTCAGTCCCAAGGCGTTCCAAAGCGCCGCGGCGTGAGGCTGGGAATTGTCTGCCAATCCGGGGGCAGTCCAATCTGAAGGAATTTAACTGGCGCCTGTCCTTGATTAAGCGGATACTGTTTCTGGGTCGGTGGGAAACCCTGGAGGGCCTCATGACCACACACAAGGTCGGCTACCTGATCGGTAGTCTCGCCAAGGCATCGATAAATCGCAAGCTTGCAAAAGCACTCGTGCAACTCGCCCCGCCAGAGCTTGAGATGTCGGAGATTTCCTTCAAGGATTTGCCGCTCTACAGCTACGACTACGATGCTGACTTTCCACCTGTCGCGCGTACTTTCAAAGACTCCATCACCGCTGTGGAGGCAGTGCTTTTCATAACACCCGAGTATAACCGCTCGATCCCAGGCGGGCTGAAGAACGCGATCGACTGGGCGAGCCGCCCATATGGCAAGAATTCCTTCGCTCGCAAGCCGTCGGCCGTCATTGGGACATCACCGGGAACTATTGGAACCGCCGTGGCCCAGCAGAGCCTGCGCAGCGTGCTGAGCTTTTGCAATTCGCCGCAGATGAATGCTCCGGAAGCCTACATACAGTTCACGCCGGGCCTGATCACGGACAGCGGCGAAGTGACGGTTGAATCCACCGAGCAGTTTTTGCGCACCTACATGGCCGAGTTCCATATGTTTATTGCACGGGTCCTTCAGGTGCTTCCCAAAGACGCCTGACGACGTTTCAAGTGTCTAAGCGCAGTCGCTGCGTTGTGTTTTTCGGTGCGGTCGCGGCTGCCAACTGATCGGCGGCAGCCCTGTCACAGAGGTTTTCGTGATCGATCTTGTGATCGCGCCCTACGCTGTATTGCTCATTCGACTTTGCCTTGGGGTCATGTTCGTTGCGCATGCGATGCTGAAGTGGCGCGTGTTCACCATTCGCGGGACCGTCGCGTTCTTCAACTCCTGGTCTAGATCCTTGTTTTGATGCATGTCGTTCTCCCAGAACCGCTGCCCACTTTTGGGCGACATGCATTGGCCGACAAGTCTTCGCTAACCACGCCGTTTGCCGGTTTTTCAAGACACTCCTGATATAGAAGGCCGATGTAACGCTTTGGGGCGGACGGGGACGACGATGGGCGAATTGATCATGAGCGCGCCGGTGGCGGGGCTGACCTCGAAGAACCGCATTGCCTCGGAGGACGTGGTGATGCTGCGCCGCGAGGTGTTCGCCGATGGCGTGGTGACGCGAGGCGAGGCCGAGGCGTTGTTCGCGCTCGACCAGACGGCGCGGGACAAATGCGCGGATTGGGCGCCGTTCTTCGTCGAGGCGGTGACCGACTACATCGTCCATCAGGAGAAGCCGTCGGGCTATATCTCGCAGGACAATGCCGACTGGCTCGTCCGCACCATCTCGCGCGACGGCATGGTCGACAGCCGCACCGAACTCGAATTGCTGGTCCATGTGCTGGAAGAGGCGAGATCCTCGCCGAGCAAGCTCTGCGTCTATGCGCTGGAGCAGGTTGCGCACGCCGTCATCGACGGCAAGGGGCCGCTGATGTTGGGCGGCGCGCTGGTGCCCGGACTGATCGCCAGGGCGGAAGTCGAGCTGCTGCGCCGCATCCTCCACGCCCATGGCGGCGACGGTAACATCGCCATCACCCGGAGCGAGGCCGAGGTGCTGTTCAGGATCAACGAACAGACCGCCCAGGCCAAGAACGATCCGTCCTGGAACGAATTGTTCGTCAAGGCGATCGCCAATTTCGTCATGTGCTCGGCCGGCTATGAAGCCCCGACTCGCGATGTGGCGTTGCGCCAGGAAACCTTCCTCGAGCACGCCGATCCGGAAATCGGCGGCTTCTTCAGCCGCATGGTCTCCGGCGGCCTTGCCGGAATCATCGAAGCCTACCGGTCCCCGGACGATATCGAGGCGGAATGGGAAGCCAAGAACAGGGCAGCCGAGGCTTTGGCCCGTCGCGCCGAGACGATCGATGCCGGGGAAGCCAAATGGCTGGTCGAACATATCGGGGCGAACCGTCCTCTCTACGAGAACGAGCGCGCGCTGCTGACCCTGATCAAGCATGCCTCGCCGGAGATTCATCCGGCGTTGAAGCCGCTGCTCGACAAGGTTGCCTGAAAGAACAAGCGTACGCTGCGCGTCACTCCCTCTCGGTTTCGATAGGGTTCGCCGGCCATGAAACTCCTCTAGTGTCGGGTGGGGACGTCCACTCTCAGGGGGAGAACAACACATGACCGCATTTCGGAAGATGCTTGTGCTTGCCTTTGCCGCCGGCCTTGGCTCGACAACGCTGGCCTTTGCCGGCGGGATGACGCCGGAACAACAGGCCGATGCCCGCACCAAGGTTGAAACAGCCGTGGCGCTGGCCAACATCGCCAAGGCCGACAAGGATGGCGAGGCGATGCTCGTCGCCGCCAGACTGCTGGCCCAGGCCGGCCCGGTAGCCGAGCAGGGCGCCAAGGTGAAGGACGGCAAGCCGACGCTGATGGACACCGGCAAGATGGCCAAGATGGCCAAGGACATGGGCGCCGACGTCAAGAAGGCCGATGCCGTCGCCAGTATGGCGACGTCGAACGGTGAAACCGCGCGCAGCGACGGCTATTGGTACTACAGCTGTGATTCCTACAACAATTGTCAGTGGATCTACGCCGGCTATTGAGCTGAGCCGGGGGCGCAAAACACAGTATAGCGTTGGTCATTGGCCCGTGGTCTCCACGGGCCGATCCTCTTTTTGGGATGCGGGTCAGATGCCGCCGTACCAGTCGTAGCCATTGTCTTCCCAATAGCCGCCGCGGCCGCCGCCGACATTGGCGAAGCTGTCGACCAGTTCGATCTTGTAGAGATATTTCGGCATCTTGTAGCCGAGTTGGCGCTCGACGCGCACACGCAGCGGCGCGCCGTTCTCGACCGGCAACGGCTTGCCGTTCAGGCCATAGGCCAGGATCGTCTGCGGGTGGCGGGCGTCGATGAGGTCGATCGTGCCGTAATATTTGATGTCGCCGGACAGGCTGCGGTCGATCGTGTCGAGGCAATGGAACATGACATAGCGCGCCTGCGGCTTGACCACCGCCTGGTCGAGCACTAGCGACAGCGGCGTGCCGGTCCATTTGGCGATGCAGCTCCAGCCTTCGACACAGTCGTGACGGGTGATCTGGGTGCGGCTCGGCATGTTCTGAAGCTGCTCGCGGCTGAGCGACAGCGGCTTTTCAACCAGTCCCGAGACTTCCAGCCGCCAGTCGGCGAAATTGTTGGCAAGCAGGCCCTTGTAGGTGTCATCGTCAGGGGCGGTGACGCCGTTCGGCCGCTGCGGCTGGCGGATATCGGCCTCGGTGAATTCCGGCGCCAGCGCGTCACGTCCGGCAAGCAAGCGCTGCGCGCGATATGTCAGGCCATTGGCATTTTCGAGGAAGCTGCGCAGCCCACTGCCGATGCTCAGCTGGCTGTCGAAAGCGTCACATCCCGACAGCATGATACCCGAGGTGCCAAGGCTGGCGGCGGTCAGGAATTTTCTGCGGCTGATCTGGAACTTGGCCATCTCAGGCACTCCTTTCGGTCGTCTTATCGTCATGCGCGGGAGGGTCCGTGCGGTACCAGCCGGTGATGATCGAGCGCAGTTCGTTGATCGGGCCGGCGGCCAGGATCATCAGGATGTGAATGATGAAGAAGCCGACGAGCAACAGCATGACAGTGAAATGGATGGTACGCGCCGTCTGCCGGCCACCGAGTAGCTCGTTGAGGAACGGCAGCACCGAATTCATGCTGGGCGACATGGCGAGGCCGGTGATGATCATCAGCGGCAACAGCACGAACAGCACCCCACCATAAGCCATCTTCTGCAGCGTGTTGTATTCGCGTGTGTGGTGGAATTTCAGCCTGGCGTGGTCGACGATGTCCCGCGGTAGCCGCTTGAGGTCGTCGAGGCGCGGGGCGAGATCGCGCCTGATATGGCCATTGATCAGGCTGGCGACCAGCCAGACGATCAAGGTCGTCGTCAGGATCCAGGCGAAGAAGAAATGCACGACGCGGGCGGTGCCGAGATCATAGTAGGAGGGAATGGTTGCCCAGGACGGGAAGCCGCGCGCCGTTTCGTTGCCTGGCGGACCCGACCAGCCTAGAACGCCCGTCGTGTCGAAGCGGTGCCCGAAGATCTCGGTGTAACCGCGCGGACCGGCATCGGTGTTCGCGGCGCCGATTTCGAAAATGGTGTTGTTGTATTCGAAGCCGGATTGCTTGCCGATGTAGAGTTGCGGCCGGGCGTTGAAGATCTGCAGGCCGGAAAGCAGCATGAAGAACAGCGAGATGGCCCAGATCCAATGCGTCAGCCGTGTCCAGCGCGACTGGCGATAGATCAGTGTGCTGTCACTCGACGCGGGAGCATCCGGTCCGGTGGCGGATTGGCTTCTGGCAACGGATTCCATCTTGTCTCGTCTCCCGGCCTCGCGGCGTGGCCTGCGCGTTCATTGTCCTCCTGATACGTCGCGATCCAAACCGATGTTTCATCCGATCACGGATTTATTACGGACCACCAAGGCTGACGGCGAGATTGACGGCCGCGGCGACGATGACCGTGTTGAAAAAGAACGACAGGATGGAATGGACAAGCACGACACAACGCATATGCGTCGTCGAGATGTTCGTGTCGGCGGTCTGCGCCGTCATGCCGATGACCGCCGAGAAATAGAGGAAATCCCAGCCTTCCGGACGCTTGTCACCCGGGAACAGCAATCCGCCGACCGGGATTTTTGTCTTGGTCTTGGTGTCGACCTCGTCGCCGTCCATCCAATAGACATGCGCATAATGAAGTGCCGCCATGGCATGGATAGTGAACCAGCCGAGTGGGATCGACAGCAGCGCGAAGCCAAGTTCGACCGGGTGGCCTTTGTCCTTCTGGTTGATCAGCAGGAACAACGAGACAAGGGCGACGCCGACAACGACAAGCGTGACGGCGAAGATGACCAGCACCGGCTGATCGGTGGCCCGCGCATTCTTGCTCAGATATTTGCCGGTGAATTTGGGCATCTGGCTGACGACAAGAATGACGTAAGTGGCGAAAAAGGCGTTGGCGCCGATCGAGTAGGCGAGCGGGGCGTGCAGCAGCAACGCCACAAGCAGCGCAAGCGCGCCGAAACACGCGGACATGGCGAACAGCATGTGGCGCTGCATGGGTTTTTGCACGGGGATTTCGGCAGCCATGGTGGTTCCGACCCTGAATGGCGCTCTGTTCTAGCTCGGTGTGGCGGATTTCAGGGCGCGCCGCAAGATGCGGTCGAGTTCGCCGAGGAACCGCGAGCGGTCCTGCGGTGCGAAGGAGGCATTGTAGCCCTTGCTTTCGCCGGTCTCGCGCAAATGCTGCTTGAGGTCGCGCATGGCCACCGCCATGCCGATGGTTTCGGGTGTGAATGGGCGTCCGGTGGGGCCAAGCACGTGGGCGCCCAGCGCCACGGCGCGGGCCGCGAGCGGAATATCAGCAGTCACCACGACATCGTTGGATTTGGCGTTCTCGACGATCCAGTCGTCGGCGGCGTCAGCTCCCTTGGAGACGACGACGTTGCGGATCATCGGATCGCGCGATGGCCGCAAGCCGCCATTGGATACGTAGGTGACGACGATGCCAAGGCGCTCGGCGACTTTCTCGACCTCGGCCTTGACTGGGCAGGCGTCGGCGTCGACGTAGATGGCGGGTGCGGTCATTGTCTCTCCGAAACGGACAGGGGCCGGAAACATGTCCGGCCCCTGCCTGAAATCTTACAGCGTTCAGGCCGGCAGGGCGCCGGACTTCTTCGCCGTCCAGGTGGCGATATAGTCCATCAAGCCGGGGTTGAGGCAGTCATAGGGCTCCAGCCCGATCGTCTTCAACCGCGCCCGGATGCCGTCCATCCGCTTCGGATCGACGCCGGATTCGATGATCGATGAGACGAAGGCGGTGAAGCCCGGCGGCGACCAGCCGTCCTCCTCGAAACGCTCGGGGTGGATGAAGGTCAAGCCCTTGAACGGATGGTCACGCTCGACCGGTCCGTGCATGTGGACGCCGCAGCCGGTGCAGGCGTGGCGCTGGATCAGCGCGCTGGGGTCGACCACCTTGAGCTTGTCGCCGTTCTCGGTGACGGTGACGTCGCCGGTACCAGCAACGGCAACCACCGAGAATACGGCACCTTCCGGCTTCCAGCATTTGGTGCAGCCGCAGGCGTGATTGTGGGCGATCTGCCCCTTGACCTTCACCTTGACCGGCTTGCTGGTGCAGGCGCAGACCAGCGTGCCGCCGGCAAAGCTTGCGCTTTCCTTGGGCAGGCCATTGTCGATTTTCGGGTGCAGTTTCTCCGCCATTCCATTCTCCTCCCAGTTGTGAACCACAGAGGTCGCTGGCCGGTGGGTCGGCGGCGTGTGGCTTTGCTTCAATAAACGACGACGCTTCGGATCGACTTGCCCTCATGCATGAGGTCGAACCCCTTGTTGATATCCTCGAGCTTCAGCGTGTGGGTGATCATCGGATCGATCTGGATCTTGCCGTCCATGTACCAGTCGACGATGCGCGGCACGTCGGTGCGGCCGCGCGCGCCACCGAAGGCGGTGCCCATCCAGGTGCGGCCGGTGACGAGTTGGAACGGCCGCGTCGAAATCTCCTGGCCGGCGCCCGCGACGCCGATGACGACCGACTTGCCCCAGCCGCGATGCGAGGCTTCCAGCGCCTGGCGCATCACCTTGGTGTTGCCGGTGCAGTCGAACGTGTAGTCGGCGCCGCCGATCTGGTCGGCGCCACGCTTGGTCATGTTGACGAGGTAGGGGACGATATCGCCGTCGATCTCCTTCGGATTGACGAAATGCGTCATGCCGAACCGCTCGCCCCATTCCTTCTTGTCGTTGTTCAAATCGACGCCGATGATCATGTCGGCACCGGCCAGCTTCAGGCCCTGGATGACGTTCAAGCCGATGCCGCCGAGGCCGAAGACGACAGCCGTGGCGCCTTGTTCTACCTTGGCGGTGTTGATGACGGCGCCGATGCCGGTGGTGACGCCGCAGCCTATGTAGCAGATCTTGTCGAAGGGGGCGTCCGGATTGACCTTGGCCACCGCGATCTCGGGCAGCACGGTGAAGTTGGAGAAGGTCGAGCAGCCCATGTAATGGAAGATCTTGTCCTTGCCGATCGAGAAGCGCGACGAGCCGTCGGGCATCAGGCCTTGCCCCTGCGTGGCGCGGATGGCCGTGCACAGATTGGTTTTTCTCGACAGGCAGGACGGGCACTGCCGGCATTCGGGCGTATAGAGCGGGATGACATGGTCGCCCTTCTTGACCGAGGTGACGCCCTTGCCGACGTCGACCACGACACCGGCGCCCTCATGGCCGAGAATGGCCGGGAACAACCCTTCGGGATCGGCGCCCGAGAGGGTGAATTCGTCGGTATGGCAGATACCGGTCGCCTTGATCTCGACCAGCACCTCACCGTCGCGGGGGCCATCGAGGTCGACCTCCATGATTTCCAGCGGCTTTCCGGCGGCGACAGCGACAGCGGCGCGGGTTTTCATCAGGCGTCCTCCAATGCGAATTTTTTTCCAAGGTTTCAGGTTTTGTCGACACGATCAACTGGAAGCTGGTGCCGGGACTGGGCCACAGCGAAGAATTGGAATCGCAAATCGATTGAAAGGCAGTGATTTGCATGGTCGGCTTGACCCTGCAAGCACAGGCCATAAAAGGAACGACCGACCGGAGGGGAATGACCTCAGCATGTTCACGAAAATCCTGATCGCCAATCGTGGCGAGATCGCCTGTCGCGTGATCAAGACGGCGCGCAAAATGGGGATTGCCACGGTCGCCGTCTATTCCGATGCCGATCGCGATGCGGTTCACGTCGAGATGGCCGACGAGGCGGTGCATATCGGGCCTTCGCCCGCCGCGCAGAGCTATCTCGTGCCTGAAAAAATCATCGCGGCCTGCAAGGAAACGGGCGCCCAGGCCGTGCATCCAGGCTACGGTTTCCTGTCGGAACGGGCCGCCTTCTGCGAAGCGCTCGAAGCCGAAGGCATCGTCTTCATCGGCCCGAAACCCAAAGCCATCAAGGCGATGGGTGACAAGATCGAATCGAAGAAGTTCGCCAACGCCGCCAAGGTGTCGACGGTCCCGGGCTGGCTTGGCGTCATCGAGAATGCCGACCACGCTGAAAAGATCGCCGGCGAGATCGGCTATCCGGTGATGATCAAGGCTTCGGCCGGCGGCGGCGGCAAGGGCATGCGCATTGCCTGGAACCAATCGGAAGTGCGCGACGGGTTCGACCGGGCGCGATCGGAAGCCAAGAGTTCGTTCGGCGATGACCGCGTGTTCATCGAAAAATTCGTCGTCGATCCACGCCATATCGAGATCCAGGTGCTGGCCGACGCGCATGGCAACGCACTCTATCTCGGCGAGCGCGAATGCTCGATTCAGCGCCGCAACCAGAAGGTGGCCGAAGAGGCGCCGTCGCCATTCCTCGATGCCAAGACGCGCAAGGCCATGGGCGAGCAGTCGGTGGCGCTGGCCAGGGCCGTCGACTACCAGAGCGCCGGCACGGTCGAGTTCATCGTCGACAAGGACAAGAACTTCTATTTCCTTGAAATGAATACACGATTGCAGGTCGAGCATCCGGTGACCGAGCTTGTCACGGGCATCGACCTGGTCGAGCAGATGATCCGCGTCGCTGCCGGCGAAAAGCTCGCCTTGAAGCAAAGCGACGTCAAGCTGAATGGCTGGGCGGTGGAAAGCCGGCTCTATGCCGAGGATCCCTATCGCAATTTCCTGCCGTCGATCGGCCGGCTGACGCGCTATCGGCCGCCGGAGGAGGGGCAGTTTGGCGATGTCGTCATCCGCAACGACACCGGCGTCACCGAAGGCTCGGAGATTTCGATGTTCTACGACCCGATGCTCGCCAAGCTGTGTACCTGGGCGCCGACCCGCCTCGAGGCGATCGATGCCATGTCGGAAGCGCTGGACAGTTTTGTGGTCGACGGCATCGAGCATAATATCCCGTTCCTGGCGGCGCTGATGCAGCATCCGCGCTGGCGGGAAGGGGCGATTTCGACCGGCTTCATAGCCGAGGAATATCCCGACGGTTTTGCCCCCGTCGTGCCGAACAGCGAGGAAAAGGCCGTGCTGGCATCCATCGCCACCGCCACGGAATTGTTGCGCCGCGACAGGCTCGACCGGCTGGGCGGGCGGCTGGCGCCGCATTCGGGGGCGCTGAAGCGCGACTGGGTGGTGAAGATCGGCGAGGATTATCTCCAGGCGTCCATCCTGGAAGGCATGATTTCGATCCCGATGGAGATCGACCTGTCGATCGACGGCGGCAAGGCGCTGACCGTTTCATCCGATTGGCGGCCGGGCGATCTGATCTGGCGCGGCACGGTCGGCAAGCGCTCCGTTGTCGCCCAGATCCGGCCTGTCGCCAACGGTCTTCGCATTGCCTGGAAGGGCATGTCGGTGACCGCCCGCGCCATGCTGCCGCGTATCGCCGAGCTTGAAAGGCTGATGCCGGAGAAGGTGGCGCCGGACACGTCGAAGCTGCTGCTCTGCCCGATGCCCGGCCTCGTCGTGTCGATCGCCGTTGCCGAGGGCCAGGAGGTCAAGGCCGGCGAAACGCTTGCCGTGGTCGAGGCGATGAAGATGGAAAACGTGCTGCGCGCCGAACGAGATCTCGTCGTGTCCAAGCTCAACGCCAAGCCGGGCGACAGCCTGGCCGTTGACGCGGTGATCATGGAATTCGCTTGAGCAAGTCGCGCAGGGTCGCGGAAGCCTGTGGTTGTCGGTCGTTTGTGCTGGACTGGTATCGCCCGGTCCCGGACAATACATCTTCACCGACTCAAAGCCTTCGACAGCGCGAGAAACCATGGCCGATGACAGACTTCCACGCGATCCCCTGAAGCGCGAAGCCGCGATCGCGGCGGCGCGGCCGGAGGTACCGGCGCGGCCGTTCGTCCATCTGCGGGTGCATTCGGCCTATTCGCTGCTCGAGGGCGCGCTTCAGCTTGGCAAGATCGTTGGCCACGCCGTGAAGGACGAGGCACCGGCCATTGCGGTCACCGACACCAACAACCTGTTCGGTGCGCTGGAGTTTGCACAGAAGGCGGTCAAGGACGGTATCCAGCCGATCATCGGCTGCCAGATCGCGCTCGCCTTTTCCGGCGAGAACAGCGACGGCCAGCGCGACCGTCGGCGGCAAGGGCCGGAGATGCGGCCGGTTGTCCTGCTCGCCGCGACGGAAGCCGGCTATTCCAACCTGGTTCGGCTGGTCAGCGGGGTGTACCTGGAGACACCGCCCGGTGAGGCGGTCCACCTGACCACCGAGACGCTGAATGGACAGACCGAAGGACTGATCTGCCTCAGCGGCGGGCCGCGCGGCCCGATTGGCAACGCCTTGAAGGAGGATCGCCGCGATCTGGCAGAGGTGAGGCTTTTGGCCCTCAAGTCGCTGTTCGGCGACCGGCTCTATGTCGAATTGGACCGGGTTGCGGGCTACGACCGGGTCATCGAGCACGCAACAATCGATCTCGCCTATACGCATGAACTGCCGCTGGTCGCTACCAACGAGGCCTTTTTCTCGTCGCGCGATGATTATGAGGCGCATGACGCGCTGATCGCCATCGCCGAGGGCTCCGTCGTCGCCGTCGATACTCGCCGCCGGTTGTCGCCGGACAATTTCCTGCGCAGCCAGGCCGACATGGCAAAGCTGTTCGCCGACCTGCCCGAGGCGATCGACAACACCGTCGAGATCGCGCTGCGCTGCTCCTACTATCCAAAGAACCGCAGCCCGATCCTGCCGCGTTTCACCGGCGGCGACAGTGCCGACAAGGACGCCGCCGAAAAGGCGGAGGCCGCCGAACTCGCCCGCCAGGCGCGCGAGGGGCTCGACGCGCGGCTTGCGTTGCATGGACCAACCCCGGGCTATACGGTCGAGCAATATCGCGAGCGGCTCGAATTCGAGCTCGGCATCATCGAGAAGATGAAATTCCCCGGCTACTTCCTGATCGTTGCCGACTTCATCAAATGGGCTAAGGCGCAAGGCATTCCGGTCGGGCCGGGCCGTGGTTCGGGCGCCGGATCGCTGGTCGCCTATTCCACGACCATCACCGACATCGATCCGCTGCGCTTCTCGCTGCTGTTCGAGCGCTTCCTCAATCCGGACCGCGTGTCGATGCCCGACTTCGACATCGACTTCTGCCAGGATCGCCGCGAAGAGGTGATCCGATACGTCCAGCAGAAATATGGGCGCGACCAGGTCGGCCAGATCATCACCTTCGGTACGCTGCAGGCCCGCGCCGTGCTGCGCGACGTCGGCCGCGTGCTGCAGATGCCCTATGGCCAGGTCGACAAGCTGTCGAAGATGGTGCCGCAGAACCCGGCCAATCCGGTCAAGCTCGCCGACGCCATCGCCAATGAGCCGCGCTTTGCCGAAGAGGCCGAGAAGGAGCCGATCGTCCAGACGCTGCTCGACATGGCGCAGAAGCTGGAAGGCCTTTACCGCCACGCCTCCACGCACGCCGCCGGCATCGTCATCGGCGACCGGCCTTTGTCGGAACTGGTGCCGATGTACCGCGATCCGCGCTCGGACATGCCGGTTACCCAGTTCAACATGAAATATGTCGAGCAGGCCGGGCTGGTGAAGTTCGATTTCCTCGGCCTGAAGACGCTGACCGTGCTGGAGACGGCGGTGAAACTGATCCGCCGGCGCGGCATCGACATCGACCTGGCGACGATACCGCTCGACGATCCCGAAACCTATGCCATGCTGTCGCGCGGCGAGGTGGTCGGCGTGTTCCAGGTGGAAAGTGCCGGCATGCGCAAGGCGCTGATCGGCATGCGGCCCGACTGCATCGAGGACATCATCGCGCTGGTCGCGCTCTACCGTCCGGGCCCGATGGAGAACATCCCGACCTACAACGCCAGAAAGCATGGCGAGGAGGAGATGGCCTCGATCCACCCCAAGATCGACCATCTGGTGAAGGAGACGCAAGGCGTCATCGTCTATCAGGAACAGGTCATGCAGATCGCGCAGGAGCTGTCCGG
The DNA here is from genome assembly GCF_059420305.1 of Mesorhizobium sp. GW821-FHT04C10. NCBI lineage: Bacteria > Pseudomonadati > Pseudomonadota > Alphaproteobacteria > Hyphomicrobiales > Phyllobacteriaceae > Mesorhizobium > Mesorhizobium sp. GW821-FHT04C10. The sequence continues at coordinate 4,242,320 of NZ_JBWKTL010000001.1, forward strand.
CTATTCGCTCGGCGAAGCCGACCTTCTGCGCCGCGCCATGGGCAAGAAGATCCGCGCCGAGATGGACAAGCAGCGCGAGCGCTTCGTCACCGGCGCTGTCGAGCGTGGCGTCAGCAAACCGCAAGCCGACTTCATTTTCGACCTGTTGGCCAAGTTCGCCGACTATGGTTTCAACAAATCGCACGCCGCCGCCTACGCCGTGGTCTCGTATCAGACCGCCTATCTCAAGGCGCACTATCCGGTCGAGTTCCTGGCGGCGTCGATGACGCTCGACATGGGCAATACCGACAAGCTCGCCGATTTCCGCCAGGATGCCCTGCGCCTCGGCATCGAAGTTCTGGCGCCGTCGGTCATGACGAGTTTTCGGCCTTTCGAGGTCGGTGAGAACCGCATCTACTATTCGATGGCGGCGCTCAAGGGCGTCGGCGACGCGGCGGTCGAGCACATCGTTGCTGTCCGTGGCGAGAAGCCATTCAAGAACCTTGCAGATTTCTGCGAGCGGGTCGATCCCAAGATCGTCGGCAAACGTGTCTTCGAAAGCCTGATCATGGCCGGCGCGCTCGACTGTTTCGGGCATGACCGGGCACAGATGATGGCTGGCGTCGAACGGATGATGGGGCTTGCATCGTTGGCGCAGCAGAATGCCGTTTCCGGCCAGGCCGATATTTTCGGCGCTTCGCTCGGCGCGCAGTCGCAGGCGCTCAACCTGCCGGCGACCGATCCGTGGCTCGCCGCCGACCGGCTGCACCGCGAATTCCAGGTTGTCGGCTTCTATCTCTCTGCCCATCCGCTCGACGAATACAAGGCGGCGCTGCAGAAGATGCGGGTGCAGAACTGGGCGGAGTTCTCAGCCGCCGTCAAGCGCGGCGCTTCTGCCGGCCGCCTTGCCGGCACGGTGACCAGCAAGCAGGAACGCAAGACGCGCACCGGCAACAAGATGGGCGTGGTGGCCTTTTCCGACACTTCCGGCCAGTACGAGGCCGTGCTGTTTTCGGAAGGATTGGCACAGTATCGCGACCTCCTGGAAGCCGGCCGCTCCGTCGTCATCACTGTCGCGGCGGAGGACAGGCCCGAGGGCGTCAATCTGCGCATCAACTCGGTCCAGTCCCTGGAGGATGAGGCAAGCCGCATCCAGAAGGCGCTGCGCATTTTCGTCAGGAACGATGGACCTGCTTCGATTATCCAATCTCAGCTCACCCAGCGTGGCGAAAGCCAGGTGAGCATTATCGTGATCAAGGAAGAGGCGCAGGGCGAGGTCGAGATCGCCTTGCAGGGCGGCTACCGCGTCTCGCCGCAGATCGCCTCGGCGATGCGCGCCGTGCCCGGCGTGGTCGAAGTGGAATTGGTGTGACCGCCGCCCTTGGTGGGCGGTGGCGATCCTGCGGGCGGCATCCGCCGTGCACGCAATCGCGATCCGCATGAAGACCCCAGACAAGGATTCATCCCAGGATCTTTCCGCAATTGCGCGCCTGCGCGACACGCTGCGCAGGCTCTACCATGGGCGCACGCCGGCGGCTTTCCGGTTCCAGCTGGCGGCAATCGTCATCGATCTGGCAATCATCGCCTTCTTCATCGCGACACCCGTCATCCAGCAATCGGCTTCGTTCCTGTGGCTGGATTATGCCGTGGCGGTGCTCGTCGGCGTCGACCTGATCGCAAGGTTGCTGGCCTCCAACGACATGCTGCGCCTGATGAAGCAGCCGACCTCCTGGGTGGATGTCTTCATCCTTTTGACGCTGCTGATGCCGACGGCGCTCGCCAATCTCGGTTTCCTGCGCATACTGCGGCTGTGGTCATTGTCGCGCAGCGGTTCGATCTGGCGGCATTTCGAGATGCGTGGCCTGCGCCCATGGCGGGAGGCGAGCCACGCGGTCATCAACCTTTTGACCTTTCTCTTTGTCATCACCGGCTTCGTCTACACCTTCTTCTTCCGCAACGGAGCCGGGCTGGAAAACTACATCGACGCGCTTTATTTCACCGTCGCCACGGTGACCACGACCGGTTTCGGCGACATCGTGCTGCCGGGCATGGCCGGCAAGCTGACCGCGATCGTCACCATGATCATCGGTATATCGCTGTTCGTCAGGCTGGCGCAGGCGATCTTCCGGCCGGCCAAGGTGTTCTTCCCGTGTCCGCAATGCGGGCTGCAGCGGCATGAACCGGACGCGGTGCACTGCAAGGCCTGCGGGCATGTTCTCAACATACCGGACGCAGGCGACTAGGCGCATGAATATTCAGGCGATGCCGGCTATGACGCCGCCACTTCAGCCGGCTCGACCGGCTTGCGGTGCAGATTGAGCAGATTGCCCATCAGGATGAGCAGCGCGCCACCGGCGGTGAAGGCGTCGATCTGCTCGTGATAAAGCAGCCAGCCGACCAGCGCGGACAAGGGCACCCGCAGGAAATCCATCGGCGAAATGACGGTCGCGTCGGCATAGGTGAGCGCGCGGGCCATGCAGAAATGCGATGACATGCCGGTGAAGGCGATCAGCACGATCCATGGCCAGAGTTCGAGTGAAGGGGTGCGCCAGACATAGAGCGCGGGGACGAGGCCGAGCACCGACTGGATGATCAGCATCCAGAAAATGATGCGTACGACGCTGTCCGTGCGGGTCAGTGATTTGACCATGACCAGCGATATGCCGAAGCACACCGCGGCGCCCAGCACGACGAGGTGTCCCGGATCGACAGAGCCGACGCCCGGGCGCACGATGACCACCACGCCGATCAGTCCGAGCACGACCGCCGCCAGTTTCGGCCGGCTCAACCGTTCGCCCAGAAAAGTCACCGCCAGGATCGCCGTCCAGATCGGGGTGGTGAATTCGATCGAGATCAGCACCGCCAGCGGAATCAGGGTCAGCGCGTAGAGCCATGCCGCCTGGCCGCTATAGTGAACGACATTGCGGGCGATGTGGGCGAGGGGACGCTGCGTGCGCATCGCCGCGAAGCCGCCGCTTGTCAGCACCAGCGGCAGGAGAATTAGGAAGCCGATCACCGAGCGCAGTTCCAGCACCTGGAAGACATTGAGCTCGGCTGTCGTGGCGCGGCCGGCGACCGACATCCCCAGGAACGAGGTGACCGACAGCGCCATCCAGAACGCAGCCTTGGGGATCGATGGGGTGGGTTTCATGGCCGCTATCTCGCAGGCAGGAGCCTTTGCCGCAATCGCTAGCCGGTTGATTCTTCTGGACCAGTCGTGGGGACGTTGCAAATGGTCGCGTTGCCGGCGGAACCTGATACGCCAAGGGGCGTTGAGTTGCAGTATCCACCCAAGCCTTGATGTCTGCATGTCTGCCTGACGAGGAGAACTTCGATGATATCACCAGCGCGGTTCGCACTTGCCGGCTGCTTGCTGGTCGCGGCCAATGCGGCACATGCCGATGAGAGCAAGTTTCTCCAATCCTTCCAAGGGAATTTTGCCGGCAAGGGGACTGTCCAAGTGACGACGCAGGCGCCGACCGTCAGCGTTTCCTGCACTTTCAAATCGGATGCGACAGCGTCCTCGCTATCTCTCGACGGCAACTGCCGCGGCCTTGTTGTGGTCACGCGTGCCATCAGCGCCCATCTGAAAACCAGTGGTGCCAGATACAGCGGCGTCTATGTCGGATCGCGCACCGGTCCGGCGCAGCTCAACGGCAGCCGCTCCGGCAACGCGATCAACCTCGCCATCCGCTGGGCCAAGCTGGTCAATGGCGACCGCAGCGCGCAGCTGACGGTGCAGAAAAAGGGCGTCAATGGCATTCTGCTGACCGTCACCGACCGCGATCCCAAAACCGGCAAGAACGTTGTGACCAGTCGTATCGATCTGAAGCGCACCTGACGGGTGCATTGATATTCAGGTGATGCCGGCCTGGCCTGAATCTCAACACACCCGGCACCGGATCAGTCCTCGAGCGGCTCCGGCGGGTGGGCGTCACGGCCCCTGCCGAATGTATAGCCGGTCTCGACCGCCTTGCGGCCGAACTTGTCGCGCAGCGCGTCGATCGCGCCTTCGGCCATGGCGCGCTTGCGCGACTGAACGTCGACCAGATCCGGCGGGTCGGCCTTGTCGTCATCGGAGAGGTCGCTGACGCCAATGCCGAGCAACCGAAATTTCGTTCCGTCCGTTTCCTTGCGCAGAAGCTCCACTCCGGTCGAGAAGATGCGATCGGCGAGCCGGGTCGGGTCACCGAGCTGGCGGTTGCGCGTGCGCAGCTTGAAATCCTGGGTCTTCAGCTTCAGCACCACGGTGCGTCCGGCAATGCCTGATTTTTTCAGCCGCGCCGAGACCTTTTCCGAAAGGCCCCGCAGCACCGCGACCAACTCTTCCAGCGACGCGATGTCGGTGTCGAAGGTGGTTTCGGCCGACACGCTCTTGGCGTCCTGGTCGGGATCGACGCGGCGGACGTCCTCGCCGCGCGAAAGCCGGTAGAGCCGGTCACCCATCGCGCCATAGCGGCGCATCAGGTCGCCACGCTCCATCTTCTGAAGCTGGCCAATGGTGCGGATGCCGTCGCGCTCGAGCGTGGCGTTGAACGCCTTGCCGACGCCCCAGATCATCGTCACCGGCTGTGCCGCCAGGAAGCCGACCGCCTCGGCCTCGCCGATGACCGAAAAGCCGCGCGGCTTGCGGAAGTCCGACGCGATCTTGGCGAGGAATTTGCAGTAGGACAGGCCGGCCGAAACGGTGATGCCGATCTCCTTCTCGACGGCCAGCGCAAAGCGCGCCAGCACCACGGCCGGCGGCAGGCCGTGCAACCGTTCGGTGCCGGCGAGGTCGAGAAACGCCTCGTCGATCGACAGCGGCTCGACCAGCGGCGTCAGCGCCTGCATCATGGCGCGCACCTCACGGCCGACGCGCACGTATTTTTCCATGTTGGGCGCGATCACAACCGCCTCGGGGCAGGCCTCGAGCGCCTTGAACATCGGCATGGCGGAGCGCACGCCGCGGATGCGGGCGATGTAGCATGCGGTGGAGACGACCCCGCGCTTGCCGCCGCCGACGATCAGCGGCTTGTCCTTGAGCGCCGGGTTGTCGCGCTTTTCGATCGCCGCGTAGAAGGCGTCGCAATCGATATGGGCCAGATGCAGCCGATAAAGCTCGGGATGGCGGGCAAGGCGAGGGCTGCCGCAGCGCTCGCAGCGGCGCGTCTCACTGCGCTGAAACGTCAGGCAGTCACGGCAAAAACCGTGATCGGGATTGTTGACAGGGGCCGCCATCACTGCGAACATAAAGAGAACAGAAGCAATGGTACGACAGTGCAAGGCCAGCGACAAGCTTGGCCTGGGGAGAACCGCATGAGCACGACCATAGTGCCGCTGGCGCCTGAGCTCTGGCCTGATTTCGAGGACCTTTTTGGCAAGCAGGGCGCCTGCTACGGCTGCTGGTGCACGCATTTCAGGCTGGCGCCGGCGGCCCGGCGCGAAAGCAGCCGCGAACGCAACAAGGACCATATCAAGGCACGCGTCGAAGCCGGCCCGCCGCCCGGCCTGCTGGCCTTCGAGGACGGCAAGGTGGTTGGCTGGATGCAGATCGGGCCGCGCGCCGACGTGCCCGAATGGAATAACAAGGGCAGGAGCTCGGCGCCGATCGACCCCGCCGACGCTTCAGATCCGGCCGTTTGGGCGATCTCGTGCTTTTTCATTCGCGCCAAAGCGCGCGGCAGGGGTATCACGCATCGCCTCGTTGAAGGTGGCGTCGATTTCGCTCGCAGGAATGGTGCACGGCTTGTCGAGGCCTGCCCGATCGACCTGTCGCGCGATTCGCGTTCGATCGGCTTGTTCGTCGGCTCGTCAGGGGTGTTCGAGAAGGCCGGGTTCGAGAGGCTGGTCGAGCGCAAGGCGGGCCGACCGCTGATGCGGCTGGTGCTGGGGCCTGGAACCTGATCACATCGTCTTGCAGTTGTGATGGTATTTCCCTACCAGACGTACGAAACGATTTCTGCCTTTCGACCAAACGGAGAATTCCCGTGAACCGTGTGTTGCCAGTTGCCTTTACCGCGCTTCTCTTCAGCGCGCCCGCTTTCGGCCAGACGGTCGACAGCCAGGGCGCGAAGCAATTGTCCGATGACCTGTCCCACTATGTCGGCAAACAGGCGCTCGACACCGGCATTCTGAAGGTTTCGGTCGAAGGGGATGCCTACAAGATCGTGTTTGATTTCAAGGCACTGGCCGGGGTCCTGCCCAAGCAGGAACAGGTGAAATTCGACTTTGCCCCCTACGCCCTTCTGGTCAAGCCGCGCAGCGACGGGACCTGGGACGTCTCGATGGATTTCTCGCAAAGCGCTTCGTTCGAGTTCAAAGGGCCGGAGGGACCGCAGAGCACGCAGTTTTCGATCAAGGACGGCAAGGGTTCCGGCGTCTACGACCCCAATCTGGCGGCCTTCATCAGCGGCACCAGTTCGATCGCGAGCATGACGATGGCATCGAAGGATGCCAAGCAGCAGATCGACGTCAGTGCCGGTGCCGGCACCGCGACCATCGCCGCCACGAAGGCCGCCAATGGCGGCGTCGATTTCACGACGTCGCAGAGAATTTCGAATTTCGTCGAGGCGATAAAATTCAACGATCCCGAGAGCGGGCTGAATTTTCCTGTCACCGTGAAGTCGCCGGAATTGTCGGTCGAGGCCAGCGGCAAGGGTGTGCAGACCAAGCCGCTGCTCGACCTCCTGGCATTTGCCGTGGCCAATGAGGACGAGAAGACGCTGAAGGCGAACCAGACGCAGCTGAAGTCGCTTCTGCTCGCCGCGCTTCCGGTGTGGGAGCGCATCGACGGCACCTATGGTTTCAAGGATTTCGCGGTCGACAGCCCGATCGGCACTTTCGGGGCGACGCAGCTCAGCACCGCCTTCGGTTCCGATGGCGTTGCCCAGAACGGCAAGCTCACCTACGGCATCAAGGTGTCGGGGCTGACCGTCCCGCAGCAGCTTTTGCCGAGCTGGAGCGTGGCGTTGCTGCCCACCGATATCGACCTGAACTTCGGCGGTGCCAATATCGATCTCGACAGCATGGCGAAGAAGGCCATCGAAGCCTTTGATCTCAATCAGGATCCGCCGCTGTCGGCCGAGTTCGGCGACCAGCTCAAAGCGGATTTCCTGGCCAAGGCGCCGAAGGTCGTCATCGGCCACAGCATTGTGAAGAACAAGGACATGGAGATCGCGCTGGAAGGTGAGATGACGAGCTTCGGCCAGAAGCCCGACGCAACTCTCACCGTCGATGTCGCCGGCTTCGACAAGATCATGACCCATCTGCAGGAAGCTGCGAAGGCGGAGCCGGAGGTGGGGCAGTACGTGCCTGTCGCTCTCATGGCCAAGGGGTTTGCCAAGACGCTGCCGGACGGCCGGCTGGAATGGGCCGTCAATACCAAGGCTGACGGCTCGGTCACGGTCAACGGCGTCATGCTGAAGCCCGCTGATCCGGCGGTGGACGACGGCGTCGACAATGGCGACGGCGCGGACGATAGCGGTGGCGACGATAGTGGTGGTAGCGACAATGGCGGGGCGGGGGCGAAACTGAATCCTTGAGGGTTCAGCCCTCAAGCAATTCAGGAAAGGCGCCTGACGCTAGAGCCCCAGCGCGTTCGCGATCTTGGGCGCGGCTTCGTGCCAGTCCTGGACAATGAAGACATCGTCCGGGACCGGCGGCAGGAACGCACGCAGCGAATTGTCGGCCATCAGGTGGAAAAGATTTGCGTCGGCGACCGAGTCCCGCACCGACGCCAGATTGTGCGGCTGATCGTCGACGAAGACCACCGGCCGGCCGTTCTTGCCGCGCAGCCTGGCCACCGCCGGTCCCTTGGCCATCTCGGTGGTCAGCAGCGGATAGTCTAGACCCAGGGCATCGAGATGGATGCGACGCACCGCACGATGCCTGTGCGGCATGGCCGTCAGCAGTATGATTTCCGCGCGCTTGCCAAGCCCTGCCAAGGCTTGCGCCGCACCGTCGGTGATGCTCTGCCAATCGGCTTGCGCGTCGAAGAAATCGCCCAGAAGGGCCGTGACCTCGGGCTGTTCGATCAGCCGGCCGCTCGCCGTTTCGGCTATGTTGCCGGTCAGCCGGAAGGACGCCAGTGTCAGGCCATAGCCGCGCGACTTCAGGAAATGCGGGAAGGGGCGGATGAATTCGAGCACGACGTCGTCGACGTCGAGCACCAGCAGCGGCCGGTCGTCGGCCGCCAGTTCCTCGATCTGGCGGGCGGTCTCCGGATCATCGCTCATATGGAATGCTCATGGTTGTCGTCGCCGAGCGGCAATGCGCGCAATGCCTTGCCGACGGCCGCCGGCGGCGTGCCCGTTTCCTCGGCAAAGCGCATCAGCGTCGGCTCGTGGGCGAGAATGAACTGCAGCACGCCGGCCAGGAAACCCGGCTCGCCGGCGGCCTTGCGGATCGAATGCGCCTCTATTCCGGTGATCGCCAGAAAACGCGGCAACAGCTCCGGATCGGAGGCAACGAAGCCCAGCGCCTTCACGGCGATGGTTTCCGCCTCTTCGCGCATTGACGCCGCGTTTGCCATCACTACCTTCGGCATGTGGAATGAGTCTCTTCCGCAGTAATGGCAAGAGTTGCTTGCGGCAAGCCTTTACAGCGCGGCGCGCCTTTTGGACGCGCCGGGAGGCGATGTGGAATTCGCGCTGCTTTGCAGCCCGAGGGTTTCCGTTTCGTCAATCATATTGCCGTATAGTGAAGCAGGGTTTGGTGCGTTCAACCAGGGGCGCATGACGGCCACCTTCGAGTGGAAGGACGGCCGGGACGGGATGTCGATGCCTAAGAAGGTCATGATCGTCGAGGACAATGAGCTCAACATGAAGCTCTTTCGGGACCTCATCGAAGCAAGTGGTTACGAGACGGTGCGCACCCGCAATGGTCTGGAGGCGCTCGACCTGGCGCGCCAGCACCGGCCCGATCTCATCCTGATGGACATCCAGCTGCCCGAAGTATCGGGACTGGAAGTGACCAAATGGCTGAAGGAAGATGACGATCTGCACGTCATCCCGGTCATCGCGGTGACGGCCTTCGCCATGAAGGGTGATGAGGAACGCATCCGCCAGGGCGGCTGCGAGGCCTATATTTCGAAGCCGATCTCGGTGCCGCGTTTCATCGAGACCATCAAATCCTATCTGGGCGATGCCTGATGTGCCATTCCAGCCGAGCCGGAGCCTTGTGACATGACCGCGCGGATCCTCGTCGTCGACGACATCCCTGCCAATGTGAGGCTGCTGGAGGTCCGGCTGCTGGCCGAATATTTCGAAGTGCTGACCGCCACCAACGGGCCCGACGCGATCGAGACCTGCGAGAACGGCAAGGTCGATGTCGTGCTGCTAGACGTGATGATGCCCGACATGGACGGGTTCGAGGTCTGCCGCAGGCTGAAGAGCGATCCCGCGACGTCGCATATCCCGGTGGTGATGATCACCGCGCTCGACCAGGTGTCCGACCGTGTGCGCGGGCTCGAGGCCGGCGCGGACGATTTCCTGACCAAACCGGTCAACGACCTGCAGCTGATGACACGCGTGAAGAGCCTGGTCCGGTTGAAATCGCTGACCGACGAGCTCAGGCTGCGGGCCTCGACGACGCGCAATATCGGCATCGAAGAGCTGCTCAGCCGCAATTTCGCATCCGAGGACACGACGCCGAAAGTGCTGTTGATCGACGAGCGTAAATCGTCGGTCGAGCGCATCCAGAAGATGCTGCGCGACCGCGCCGATCTCGACGTCACCAACGATCCGCATGCCGGGTTCTTCCAGGCGGCCGAAACCCCCTATGAATGCGTGATGATCTCGACGGCGTTTGCCGATTTCGATCCGCTTCGGCTCTGCTCGCAATTGCGCTCGCTCGATCGCACCCGTTTCGTCCCGATCATCCTTCTGGCGGAGGAGGGCGAGGAGGAGCGCATCATCCGTGGCCTCGAACTCGGCATCAACGACTATCTTATGCGGCCGATCGACCAGCAGGAGCTGACGGCGCGGCTGCGCACCCAGGTGCGCCGCAAGCGCTACAACGACCAATTGCGCGCCAGCGTCACCCAGACCATCGAAATGGCGGTGACGGATGGCCTGACCGGGCTGCACAACCGCCGCTACCTCGACAGTCATCTGCAGACGCTGTTCGACCGCGCCGTGGCGCGGCGCCGGCCGCTGTCGGTGATGATCACCGATCTCGACCGCTTCAAGTCGATCAATGACGCGTACGGCCATGATGGCGGCGACGAGGTGCTGCGGGAATTCGCCCGGCGGCTGCGCAAGAATGTCAGGGGTATCGACCTTGCCTGCCGCTTTGGTGGCGAGGAGTTCGTGGTGGTGATGCCGGACACCGACGGCGCCGTGGCGGAGAAAGTGGCCGAACGCATCCGCGCCGAAATCGCCCAGAAGCCTTTCGCCGTCGGTGCCGACGGCAAGACGATCGAGGTCACCGTCAGCGTCGGCGTGTCGTCGGTTCTTAAGGGGGTGGATACGGTGGCGGCGCTGATGAAGCGCGCCGATCTCGCGCTCTATGAAGCCAAGAGCGGCGGCCGCAACCGCGTCGTTGCCAAGGCGGCGTAAGCGTCCGCGGCCGATTCCCCGGTCAATCCAACAAGGTTAGCTATTTACCTTAATCCAAGCGATTCGCGAGCCTTGGTTAAGAAACTGTTGATTTTCCTAAGCCTGTGCGCAAATGTGCAGGGGAAGACGAAGCCGGCACGAGGGTAGATAGCCGGCTCGATCCTGAAATACCCCATGATGCTCAGGTCCGCCGCATCTCCTGGGTCCGTGGGGTCGGCCGGCCGGCGCTGGCACATAGTGGCCTCCTCGTACCGCTGCCAACCGCCGACCGGCCCCCTTTGTCTCAAAACCTCTGCAGCAGCCCCGAAAGGGGCTTTTTTCTTATGCGGAAAAATCTGAGCAACGCGCCCTGTATCAGGAGCAGTGTCTGCTGCGGCAGCCATGACCGCGAGCTGCCGTTTTGGCTGTCACCCAGGACAAGGGAAACACCTCTCTCCACTTTGCACATATGGCGCACAAGGGGCTTGCGGCAAGACCCGCCTGTTCTCGTAAACCGCTGTCTAAAGCGCGTCGCGTTGAAACGGATTCATGCGACGCGCTTTGGGTCTCTGTCTTCATGCATGCCGTTCTCCCGAAACCGAGGTCACTTTTGGGCGACATGCATTGGCCAGCGGAAAACGGGAGTAACGAGAATGGGGATTGTGTCGCCTATGGACGGATTGCGTCGGGATCATGCGGTGGTGATCGCAGGAGGCGGTCCGACAGGGCTGATGCTGGCCGGCGAACTCGCTTTGGCAGGCATAGACGTCGCCATTGTGGAGCGGCGCCCGACCCAGCAGCTGGCCGGCCTGCGCGCGGGTGGCCTGCACGCACGCACCATCGAGGTTCTCGATCAGCGCGGAATTGCCGACCGGTTTCTCTCACAGGGGCAGCGCTTGCCGACCGTCGGCCTCCACATGATCCGTTTGGACATCAGCGACTTTCCCAGCCGGCACAATTATCTGCTGGCGCTGCGGCAAAGCCATATGGAACGGATACTGGCCGACTGGATCGACGAGTTGGGGGTGCCAATCTATCGCGCGCAGGAAGTCACTGGCTTCGCGCAGGACGACGACGGTGTGGACCTGGATTTGTCCGGTGGCCAACGCTTGAGGGCGCAACACCTCGTTGGCTGCGACGGAGGACGCAGCACGATCCGCAAGGCGGCTGGCATCGAGTTCGCCGGATGGGATCCGACGATGAGCTGGATGATCGCCGAGGTCGAAATGTCTAGGGAACCGGCATTGGGCTTTCGCAACGACGCCTCCGGTATTCATGCGATAGGCAAGATCGAGGACGGCGACAGGGTGGGTGTCGTGCTGACCGAGAGGCAGCTGACCATCGGCGGCGAGCCGACGCTGAATGATCTCAGCGAGGCGCTTGTCGCCGTCTACGGCACCGATTTCGGGGTCCACAGTCCGACCTGGCTCTCTCGCTTCACCGACATGACACGTCAGGCCGCCACCTACCGCGACAGGCGTGTCCTTCTGGCGGGCGACGCCGCGCACATCCATCCTCCGATGGGCGGGCAGGGGCTCAATATCGGCGTGCAGGACGCGGTCAATCTGGGATGGAAGCTGGCCCAGGTGGTCAAGCGGATCTCACCGGAAAGCCTGCTCGACACCTACCACGCCGAGCGCCATCCGGTCGCTGCCCGCGTGTTGCGCAACACGATGGCGCAGGTCGCGCTTCGCCGCACGGATGAGCGCACCAAGGCCTTGGGCGACACGATGACCGAGTTGCTCGGCATGGAAGAGCCGCGCAAACGGATTGCCGCGGAGATGTCCGGCCTGGGTATCCGCTACGATCTCGGCGAGGGTCACCCGTTGCTTGGGCGGCGGATGCCCGACCTCGACCTTGTCACAGCCCGCGGTCCGGCGCGGGTCTTCAGCCTGCTGCACGACGCCCGACCGGTGCTCCTCAACCTTGGTAGACCAGGCTGGCTGGATATCACGCCCTGGGCGGATCGGGTCCGCCAGATCGAGGCTGGATATGACGGCATCTGGAAGCTGCCGGCTCTCGGGACGGTCGCCGCGCCCGACGCCGTCTTGATCCGGCCGGATGGATATGTGGCCTGGGTCGGGGCTGGAACCCAAATGGGGTTGACCGAGGCGCTGACCGCTTGGTTCGGGCCGCCCGCGGCGCGTTAGCGACACGATCAAAGCGGCGACCTCCTGCAGTGCCGCAGGCCTTTGCGTCAGAAGCGTTCGCGATAATCGCGCGGGTTTGTGCCGAGGACACGGAGAAAGCCGCGCCGCATCGTCTCTTCCGATCCGAAGCCGCAGCGGCGGGCCGTCTGGTTGACCGCCTGGCCTCGTTCCAGCATCCGTCGCGCCGCCTCGATCCGAATCTCCTCGATCGCGCGCGCAGGTGTCCGGCCCGTTGCCTCCCGATAGTGCCTGGAGAAGCTGCGCGGGCTCATATTGGCGCGCTCGGCCAGGTTCGGCAGCGAAAGGTCGCCATCCAGATTGTCCTGGATCCAGCCATGCAGCCGGTCGAAGCGTTCGTCGCCCAGTTGCAGCTTGAGCGTCTGGCTGAACTGCGCCTGGCCACCGGGGCGCTTCAGGAAGACCACCAGTTCGCGCGCCACCGCAAGCGCCACGCGCCGGCCAAGGTCGGCCTCGACGAAGGAAAGGGCAAGATCGATGCCCGCCGTCACGCCTGCCGAGGTCCAGACATTGCCGTCACGGATGAAAATCGGATCGGGTTCGAGGCGGACCGCCGGAAAGCGCCGCGCGAACTCGGCGCAGCGTCCCCAGTGGGTAACGGCACGCCGGCCGTCGAGCAGGCCTGCCGTCGCCAGCAGCATGGCGCCACTGCAGACGGACGCCGTTCGCGTGGCGTCGCGCGAGCGGCCGGTCACCCAATCGATCAGCTCGGGGGCCTCGCAGGCCGCGTTGACTCCCCATCCACCAGGCACGATCAGCGTGTCGATCCCTGGCCCGTGCGCCGGCAGCGCCGCTGCCTCCAGCACGAGACCGGCAGATGTCCTGATCCGCGGCGAGGCGGCAACGACCGTGACCTCGTAGGGCGCGGGTTCGCCGGCCTGCGTCCTGAAGTCGTTGGCGCTGGCGAAGACCTGAAGCGGTCCGCTGACATCGAGGAGTTGGACGTCGGGATAGGCAAGGATTTCGATATGGCGCATGGCGATTTGGCTTGAAACGAGGGATGATTGGCGATCGTGCCAAAGCATGGTGCCTTAGATTGGCTGGAGTCAACCTATGGAGAGTTCCATGACCCTTCGTTTCGGCATCCTCGTCTTCCCCAATGTCCAGCAGCTCGACCTCACCGGCCCTTATGAAGTCCTGGCATCGGCAAAGGGCGCCGAGGTGGAATTGATCTGGAAGGATCGCAATCCGGTGATGTCGTCGACGCGACTGTCGCTCAACCCGACGGCGACCTTCGACGATTGCCCGCCTCTCGATGTGCTGTGCATTCCGGGTGGAGGCGGCGTCAACACGCTGCTGGAGGATCAGGCTGTGCTCGATTTCGTGCGGGAGCGCGCGGCTCAGGCGCGCTACGTCACCTCGGTGTGCAGCGGTGCCCTGGTGCTGGGTGCCGCCGACCTGCTCAAAGGCAAGCGGGCGACGACGCATTGGTACGCGCATGATTTCCTTGCCGAGTTCGGCGCCATCCCAGTCGACGAGCGAATTGTCGAGGACGGAAAGCTGATAACCGCCGGCGGCGTCACCTCGGGGATCGATTTCGGCCTCCTCCTGGTTGCCAGGCTTCTCGGTCAGGCCGAGGCCGAAACGGTGCAGCTCTCGCTCGAATATGCCCCGGCGCCCCCGTTCCAATCGGGCACGCCCGCACAGGCTTCGCCTTCCGTGCTGGCGGAAGCAAAGGAGCGGCTCGCGGGTTCGAGGCGGGTTCGTGAGGACATGTTCGCGCGTTGGCGCGCCACGGCCGCCACGCCGGCGCGAAGCCACGCTTGAACTGACGAGCCGAACGGCGCCATGGCTCGCCGTTCGGCCCGTCCTCGTTTCGGCTGTTGACACGTCTCTCCGACTATGCAGAAATTGGTTGGACCATTGGACCACTTGTGCGTCGCTTCGGGGAGGAAGTGTGGACCAGAACAGCCTGCCACCCATTCAGACGACGGCGCGTGATGACGCTGTGCTGAAGGCTTTGGTGGGCTTTGTTCGCGCCGAAGCCTTGCAGCCCGGCGAGCGGCTTCCGACCGAGCGTATCCTGGCCGAGCGGCTGAAGGTCAGCCGCAACACGGTGCGCGAAGCGCTGACGCGGTGGGAAGGGCTTGGTCTCGTCGAGCGGCGGCAAGGCAGCGGCACCTATCTCAAGGCGGCTGTGTCGCCCGACATGCTGCATATGCCGCTGACGCTGGCGGGCGGCAATGATTTCACCAGCCTGATGCACACGCTCGAAATCCGCCGCGCGCTGGAGGCGGAGGCCGCGGCTCTTTGCGCCGAGCGGGCGAGCCCGGCCGACATCGCCGAGATCAAGCGCAAGCTCGACATCATGGAGCAGGCATTCCGTACCCGCGACGGCATGTCGTCGGAAGAGGACTGGGAGTTTCACCAGTCGATCTATCGGGTCTCGGGCAATCCGCTGTTCGAACAGATCATCGCCGCCATGCACGAGCTGTTCCACCGCTTCTGGGAGCATCCGCTGGGCGTGCGCGATTTCGGTCACGCCAGCTTTCCTTACCACCGCACCATCTACGAGTGCATCGCCGCGCGCGACCCGCAGGGTGCCCGCGCCGAGGCACTCAAGCTGATCGCCACCGTCGAGGACGATCTCAAGCGCGGTGCAGCCAAACTCAAACTTCCGAGCCAGACATGAACGAGCATCCGAGCGGTTTCGATCACGATTATCTTGCCGAGGCGGCGACGCTGCTGGCGCATGACGAACCGTTCCCCGGCGGCGCGGTGGTGCCGCCGATCTACCAGACCTCGCTGTTCACCTTCGCCAACTATGCCGAGATGGCCGACACCTTTGCCGGCAAACGAAAGCAGCCGATCTACTCGCGCGGCGACAATCCGACGGTAATGGAATTCGAAGCGCGCGTTGCCGCCCTCGAGGGCGCCGAGGCCGCGCGCGGCTTTTCCAGCGGCATGGCGGCGATCAGCGCCACGGTGCTTGCCTTTGTCGGGGCGGGCGAGCGCATCGTGGCCGTGCGGAACTGCTATGGCGATGCCTATCGCCTGTTCGAGCGGCTTCTGCCTCGGCTCAACATCAAGGTCGATTATGTCGACGGCTCCGATCCGGATGCGGTTGCCGCGGCACTTCCCGGGGCCAAGCTGCTCTATCTGGAAAGCCCGACCTCGATGATGTTCGAGCTGCAGGACATCGCGCATCTGACACGGCTTGCCAGGGAGCAGGGCATCGTCACCACCATCGACAATTCCTGGGCGACGCCGGTTTTCCAGAAGCCGATCGCGCATGGCGTCGACCTGGTGCTGCATTCAGCGTCGAAATATCTCGGCGGCCACAGCGACACCGTCGCGGGCGTGGTGGCCGGCTCCGCGGCGCATATCAAGCACATCAACGAACAGACCTATTCCTATCTCGGCGGCAAGCTGTCGCCGTTCGAAGCATGGCTGCTGCTGCGCGGCCTGCGCACGCTGCCGCTGCGCTTGCCGCACCATATGAAGAGCGGGCTCACCATCGCCGAGCGGCTGAAGGCGCATGCCAATGTCGAGCGAGTCAACCATCCCGTCTATTCGAACCATCCGGGCAAGGCGACGCTGGCGGGCTATGCCGGTCTGTTCTCCTTCGAGGTGACGGACGATATCGACATCCCGGTCTTCGTCGATGCGCTGAAATTTTTCCGCATCGGCGTTAGCTGGGGCGGGCATGAAAGCCTGGTCGTGCCGGCCAAGGCGTCGCTGGAGCAGACGCCGGGACTGAATTCGATGGCGCGCTTCGGCGTCAGCCCCCGAACCATCCGCTTCAATGTCGGATTGGAAAGTGTCGAAGACCTCTGGGCCGACGTCGCCCAGGCCTTCGAAAAAGCCAGAAAATAACAAGCGGGTTCAAAATGGGAGTCTTGAACATGAAAAAACTGACCATCATGCTTGCCACCGTTGCGGGGTTGGCGATTTCCGCCGGGAGCGCGCTGGCCGATTCGACCCTGAAGATGGTCGAAGTCATCACCAGCCCGCCGCGCACCGAATTCCTGAAAAAGCAGATCGCCGAGTTCGAGGCGGCCAATCCCGGCGTCAAGGTCGAGCTGATCTCGCTGCCCTGGGGGCAGGCTTTCGAGAAGTTCCTGACCATGGTGCAGGCCGGCGATACGCCCGACGTGGTCGAGATGCCGGAACGCTGGATGGGTCTCTATGCCAACAATGCCCAGCTCGAGGACCTCGGCCCCTACATGGCCAAGTGGGACGATGCCAAGACGCTTGGCGACCGCGCCAAGCAGTTTGGCTCGACGGTCAACAACACGCAGTTCATGATCCCCTACGGCTACTATGTGAACGCGCTGTTCTGGAACAAGAAGCTGTTCAAGGAAGCCGGCCTTGACGGTCCGCCGGCCACGCTCGACGAGTTCGTCGCCGATTCCAAGAAAATCTCCGCCATCCCGGGCAAGTATGGCTACTGCCTGCGCGGCGGGCCGGGCGCCTTCAACGGCATGCACATGTTCATGAACATCGCCGCCGGCAAGGGCGGCTACTTCAACGAGGACGGGACCTCGACCATCAATGACGAGGGCTCGGTCAAGGGCCTGCAGATGCTGGCCGACATGTACAAGGACGGGCTGGCGCCCAAGGACGCGGTGAGCTGGGGCTTCAACGAAACCGTCACCGGCTTCTATTCCGGCACCTGCGCCATGCTGAACCAGGACCCGGACGCGCTGCTCGGCATCGCCGACAAGATGAGCGCCGATGACTTCGCCGTTGCGCCCCTGCCGACCGGTCCGAGCGGCAAGTCGTATCCGACGCTCGGCTATGCCGGTTGGGCGATGTTCGCCAATTCGCAGCACAAGGACGACGCCTGGAAGCTGATGGCGACGCTGCTTTCGCCCAAGGATAATCTGGCATGGGCCAAGGAAGTCGGCGTCGTCCCGATCCACAACGGCGCCGACCAGGATCCCCATTTCAAGACCGAGCAGTTCAAGGGTTGGTTCACGGAACTGAGCGACAGCTCCAAATATGAAATGGTGACGCCGCCGACGCATTTGGAAAATCTCGGCAACTTCGTTGACCAAGTGGCGATCAAGAATTTTCAGGAAGTGCTGCTCGGCCAGAAGACCGCCAAGGACGTCGCGGACCAATGGGCTGCCTTCCTGACCAAGGAACAGCAGGACTGGCTGGCGAAGAACAAGAAGTAAGCGCAGGTTTTTTCCTTCTCCCCGTTTACGGGAGAAGGTGGCCCGATAGGGCCGGATAAGGGGCGGAGCAGCATTTCCAAGGTTAGCGCTGCCCCTCATCTGCCTGCCGGCATCTTCTCCCCGTAAACGGGAGAAGGGTGCTGTCGCCTTCGCCGGCACCCACTCATCACTGTTGAGCCCCAATGACCTATGCCGTGCCCGAAATACGATCCGCCGGCAAGCCGCGCCGCAAGCGGCTATCGCATGCCGTCATCGAGCCCTGGCTCTATCTCAGCCCGGCGATCATCCTGCTGATCGTGGTGCTGTTGGTGCCGCTGATCATCGGCATCAGCTACTCCTTCCGCAAATTCTCGGCCTTCAAGTCGGTATATGTCGGGCTCGGCCAGTATCGGGCGATGCTGTCGGATCAGGTTCTGGGGCAAGCCCTGGTCAACACGCTGTGGTGGACGGTCGCCAGCCTGTTCTTCCAATTCTTCCTCGGCCTCGGCCTGGCGCTGCTGCTCGACAAGCCGTTCTGGGGCCGCAAGGTGGTGCAGGCTCTGGTGTTCCTGCCCTGGGCGGTGCCGTCCTTCCTGTCCGGGCTGACCTGGGCCTGGCTGTTCAACCCTATCATCGGGCCGCTGCCGCATTGGTTGTACGCGCTGGGGCTCAAGGCAGAGCCGACCAATGTGCTGTCCGATCCCGCCACGGCGATGTGGGGGCCGATCGTCGCCAATGTCTGGTTCGGCATTCCGTTCTTCGCCATCACGCTTCTGGCGGCGCTGAAGTCTATCCCGTCCGAAATGCACGAGGCGGCGGCGATCGACGGCGCTTCGCCCTGGCAGCGCTTTACCAAGGTGACGCTGCCATTCCTCGCGCCGACCATCGCCATCACGGTGATGCTGCGCACCATCTGGATCGCCACCTTCGCCGACCTGATTTTCGTCATGACCGAGGGCGGGCCGGCTGGTTCCACCAATACGGTGCCGGTCTATATCTATGTCAGCGCCTTCAAATCGCTGGACAAGGGCTATGCCTCGGCGGTGGCCGTGCTGCTGCTCGTGCTGTTGATCGCCTATGCGATCGCGCTGATCGCGATCCGCCGCTCCCTGGTGAGGCACGTCTGATGATCGCGGGGCGCTCTGCTTCACAACGGTTCCTTGGCAGTATCGGCCTCTACGCGGCGATCGCCGCCTATGTGATCTTCGCCCTGTTCCCGATCTACTGGACGCTGAAGATCTCGGTGACGCCGGAGCGGCTGCTCTATTCCGAAGGCATCACCTTCTGGCCGTCGCGCACGACGTTGCAGAATTTCGTCACCGTGCTCGAGGCCACCGATTTCCCGCGCTATTTCCTCAACAGCGTCATCGTCTCGGTGTCGACGGCGGCATTGGTTACGGTGATCGCCACGCTCGCCGGCTACGCCATGTCGCGTTTCACCTTTCGCGGCAAGGCGGTGCTGGCGCTGATGCTGCTTTTGACCCAGACTTTTCCGCTGGTGATGGTCATTCCGCCGATCTACCGCGTCATGGGCCAGATCGGCCTGATCAACAGCCTGACCGGGCTGATAATCATCTACACCGCCTTCAACACCGCCTTCGCCACCTTCCTGATGCAATCCTTCTTCGACGGCATCCCGAAGGATCTGGAAGAGGCCGCGATGATCGACGGTTGTACGCGTGCCCAGGCAATGCGCCGGGTGATCGTGCCGTTGACGCTGCCCGGCATGGGCGCCACGCTCGGCTTTGTCTTCACCGCCGCCTGGAGCGAGCTCCTGTTCGCGCTGATGCTGATCTCCAGCGACGACAAGAAGACCTTCGCCGTCGGCCTGCTCACCTTCATCGGCAAATTCGCCGTCGACTGGGGGCAGATGATGGCGGCGTCGATCCTGGCGCTGATCCCGGTCTGCATCTTCTTCGCCTTCCTGCAACGCTATCTCGTCACCGGCCTGACCGCCGGCGCCGTCAAAGGATAGACCGATGGCCTCTGTCACGCTCGAAAAGGTCCGCAAGGATTACGGCGCCGTCCGCGTCCTGCATGCGGTCGACCTTGAAATCGCCGACGGCGAATTCGTCGTCCTGGTCGGTCCGTCCGGCTGCGGGAAATCGACACTGCTGCGCATGATCGCCGGGCTGGAGGAAGCCTCCGGCGGCGAAATCCGTATCGGTGAGCGATTGGTCAACGATGTGGCGCCCAAGGACCGCGACATCGCCATGGTCTTCCAGTCCTATGCGCTTTATCCGCACATGGATGTCTCGAAGAACATGGGCTTCAGCCTGATGCTGCGCAAGGCCGAGAAGCCGGCGATCGATGCCAGGGTGGATGGCGCGGCCAAGCGGCTTGGCCTGGACGCCTACCTTCAGCGCCTGCCGCGGCAGCTGTCCGGCGGCCAGCGCCAGCGCGTCGCGATGGGCCGCGCCATCGTGCGCGATCCCAAGGTTTTCCTGTTCGACGAGCCGCTGTCCAACCTAGATGCCAAGCTGCGCGTCCATATGCGGGCCGAAATCAAGGCGCTGCACCAGCAATTGAAGACCACCTCGGTCTATGTCACGCACGACCAGATCGAGGCCATGACCATGGCCGACCGGATCGTCGTCATGCATGACGGGCTGATCCAGCAGGTTGGCGCGCCGCTCGATCTCTATGACCATCCGGCCAACATGTTCGTTGCCGGTTTCATCGGCTCGCCGGGCATGAATTTCCTGCCGGCGACGGTTCGCAAGGGCAAGGTACTGGAAGTGGTGCTGGCCGATGGCCAGGCGCTGAAACTGCCGGATGGCCTGCCGCTCAGCGACGGCGATGCCATTACCATCGGCCTGCGGCCCGAGCATATCCGGTTGGCCGATGACGGCGCGCTGCAGGGCGAGGTAGGGGTCGTGGAGCCGCTCGGCCTCTCGACACAGTTCTACGTCACGCTGGCCGGCCAGCAGATTTGCGTCTTTGCCATGGGCCGCGCCAGCGTCAAGCCCGGCGACACCGTGCGTTTGGCGGCCGACCCGGCGTCGCTGCATCTGTTCGATCCGAAAAGCGGCGATCGCATCGGCTGAAGGAAATTCAGCCGGGCTGAGGGAGCGAGCCCGCCGCCTCTGCCTTGGCAAACAAAAACGCCGCCCGATGGGCGGCGTTTTTGTTTGCAAGGGGAAACCCAGATTACTTGATCTTGGTTTCCTTGAATTCGACGTGCTTCTTGGCGACCGGGTCGTACTTGCGGAACGACAGCTTGTCGGTCTTGGTACGGCTGTTCTTGCTGGTCACGTAGAAGAAACCGGTGTCGGCGGTCGACAGAAGCTTGATCTTGATGTTTGCGGCTTTGGCCATGGTATCAGTCCGTTTGTTCGTGGAGTTTTGGCCGCTGGAGCACGGGGAAAACACCCGGACGCGGGAAACTTGGCGCGACACATAAAGAACGTGCCTGGAAAGTCAAGCCCGGCGGACCTGATGTGGCCCGTCCGGGTGGCCCATTACGCGTAAATCAGACGTTTTCCGTCTCTGGCACGGCAACCTTCTTCCAGTCTCCGGTCGTGTTCCACCAACGATTCGGATTGGCGCGGTCATCCAGCCCCTTTGATCGGCTGGCGAGGATCGGCTGGAGGCGGATCACCGGTTCCTGATAGGAATGGGCCTGGAAAATCGCCTCGACGACGCGGCTTGCCAGCGCCTGGTCGTCAGGCAGTTCGAATGAAACCTCGACCGTGCCCGGGCGGCGGCGCAATTCGATTTCGGCGCCGGCCGCGGCCCCTTCAAGCGGCCTGTAGCGCTCGATGCCGTGTGCCGACTGATAGGCGTTGCGGTCGTATTTGCCCATGGCCAGCGGGGCGATCGCTACGACCGCGTCCATGATGCGGTCGACATCCGCGGCCGGGGCCTGGAAGGTCACAAGCAGCAGGAGCGTCATTCGCAATGATGTGGTTTCAAAGCCGCTGTCGATCATGGGAGTGTCCTCAACTTCCGTTCTTGGGGGACACTCTTTTAACCTGACGCTGCTGACACGGTTCTGTCAGCAGCGGTCGCTGTCTCAAAGGGTCAAAGGAGAATTTTGCGGACGAGCCTGACGCCAACCAGCGCCATGTAGGCGCCAAAGAACAGGCCGAGCGACCAGCCGAAACCGGACGGACCGAAGGCGTCCATGCCGATGCCGATCGCCTGGGGGCCAAGCACCATGCCGACACCATAGCAGAGCACGAAGGCGGCGTTGGCGGATGCCAGTTCATGACCGGAAAGCTGCGAGCCGAGATGGGCAAGACCGATCGTGTACATAGCGGCGACTACGCCGCCCCAGACGAACAGAAGGGCGGCCATCAGGTGCCAATTCTGGGCGAAGAAGGGCATGAAGACCGTGCCGACAAGGCCGACCGTGGCGCAGGCGAGCAGCAGATAGCGGCGGTCGCTGACCCGGTCGCTGATCATGCCGATCGGGATCTGCAGCAGCACATTGCCGAGACCGATCATGGTCAGCAGCAATGCGGCGTCGGCTTCCGAATAGCCGATGCGGTTGCCGTAGATCGGAAACAGCGCGAAGCCGCCGGTTTCGACCGCACCGAATACAAGCACGGCGGCGGTCGCCGATGGCACTAGCCAGATGTAGCGAAGGAAGTTGCTGGTTTCGCCATCGGCAACAATGGAGGGGCTTTCATTGCGCGCGGCCAGCACCGGTATCGCGGCCAGCGTCACCAGCACGATGATGACGCCGAACGGCCTGAAGCCGGAGCTGCCAAGATGGGCGAACAGCCACGGTCCGGCGGCAAAGCCGAGCGACAGGACGGTGGCGTAGATGCCAAGCACAAGACCGCGCCGGTGCGGCGGTGCCGACGTGCTGATCCAGAATTCCGACAGGATGAACAGCACCGTCAACGCGATATGCAGCACGATGCGCAGCGGAAACCACATCCAGAAGTCGGGCGCGAAATGGAAGCCGACGAAGGCCAGGGCGCCGGCGGCGATCATCCCGATCATGGTCCAGGCGACGCCGAAGCGCATGGCGAGCGGTGTGGCCAACGGCGCGCCGGCGATCGAGGCCAGGCCGGCGACGGCGGTGTTGAGGCCGATCATCGAAGCCGAGTGGCCCCGCGTTTCCAGGATGACGCTGAGCAGGGGCATGCCGAGGCCAATGGCTATGCCGACGACGCTGATCGACGAGATCGCCGCCACCATCGGCAGCCAGTGTACGCGTTCGTCGCCCTTGGGTTGGGTATCGACCGTCATGGGATGCTGAATACTCTGTCTCTTTGATCTTACGCAATTCCCTGGGGAAAAGTGCTGCGCGCTTTTCCCGGGAAAACCGCGTCACACTTTTCCCTGGAATTGCCCTACAGAAGTTCGCGGGTGAAGCGGTTTCGGACAAGTCGGTAGAAGGGGACGGGGCCACCCGGACGCAGCAGTGGATCGTGGGCGAGGCGCTTTTCCAGCTCGTCCAGGATCATTCGCGTGATGTCGGGTATGTCGGCTTCCCGGGCCTTGGCGAGCGGCAGCCAGACCAGTTCCTCGAGTTCGTTGGTCGGCCCGCCGCCGGGCAGTTCGACGGCGACATCGTTGCGCCAGGCGCTGAAGAAACGGGTGTCGAAGCGGCGTATCCGGTTGGGTGGGGTGATGGCGCGCGCGATGAAACGCAGCGTTTCCAGTGACGGCCTTACGCCGTGTTCGACAAAACCCTGCCAGTCACGCTTGTCGGTGGCAAAGGGGGCCTTCTGGCCTATCAGCAGCCCGGCTTCCTCATAGGTTTCGCGGATAGCGGACAGCGCGACTGCCCGGGCTCGCGCCGCACTGGTGCGGCCGGGACCAGCAAGCAGCTTTGCTTCCTCGTCGCGGTGCAATGCGGTGGCGGTCGCGATTCGGCTGTCCGCCGGATCCGTGCGGCCGCCGGGAAACACGAACTTGCCTGGCATGAACGCGTGGCCGGCGTGACGGCGGCCCATGAGCACCAGCACCTCATCGCCCTTGCGGTCGAGCAGGATCAGCGTCGCGGCGTCACGCGGACGCGGAGGCCGGCCGCTATGCGCGGCAAGACCCTTGTCGAGCTTGTCGACGTCCACCTTGGTCATTGCTTCCATGCGCAGGGACCTAGCGGAAACTTCTGGCAAGCGAAAGTGGCCTTCACGGTCGGTATGTTGCGCCAGCCAGAGCTTTAGGCTCTCGGATGAGGCTCAATCCCATCCTTTTCGCCGCCGAAGCCGTGCATATAGAACGCCCATTGCAGTCCGATGACGGCGCCTTTGACAGGCTGCAGCAGCGCTACCGACAGCAAGATGGTCAGGGGCACCCAAATGAGGATGTGCTGCCAGGTGGACAAGGTCGACGTCGCTTCCACGCCCATGAAGGCACCGAGAACGATGTGGCCGACGATGACGATGACCAGATAGGCCGGCAGGTCGTCGGCGCGATGGTGATGGATCTCCTCGCCGCAGACGCTGCAGGTCTCGACGGTCTTGGTGAAGCCGCGAAACAGCTTGCCTTCGCCGCAGTTCGGGCAGCGCCCCAAAAAGCCGCGCTTCATTGCCGTCCACAAGGGGCGGGCAACCCGGCCCGACTGATGCTCGCCGCCGAAAACCTGTTGTTCCATCATCGTCTCCTGCCGCGCGACCCCGGTCGCGATTGCGATGCACGGGCACGACCCTTAGCCTTGTGAAACGACCTGGTGGAGCCTGGCAGGGGCTTCGGGTCGGTCAACATCTCGAAACGCATCGCGCCGGCCATAGGCGCCACCTCGACGAGCCGAACCTCGACGCGGTCCGCGAGCTGGTAGCCTTTTCCCGAGCGTTCCCCGAACAGGGAGCGGGCCGTTTCGTCGTATATATAGTAATCGCCGCCCAGAGTTGAGACGGGGATGAAACCATCGGCGCCATATTGCGGCAATTGGACAAATAGTCCTGATTTGGTGACGCCGGAGATGCGGGCGTCGAAGCGGTCGTCGATGCGCTCGGCGAGATAGGCTGATATCAGCCGGTCGACCGTGTCGCGCTCGGCCGCCATGGCGCGACGTTCGGTGCCGGAGATCAGCACCGCGACATCCTCCAGCCGCGCTTCCTCTTCTTGCGTCAGCCCGCCGGGACCGAGGCCGAGTGCGGCAATGAGTCCGCGATGCACGATCAGGTCGGCATAGCGGCGGATCGGCGAGGTGAAATGCGCGTAGCGCCTGAGGTTGAGGCCGAAATGGCCGATATTCCCGGGTGAATATTCGGCCTGGCTCTGCGAGCGCAACACCACCTCGTTGACCAGCGCCTCGTTGTCGGCGCCATGCACGCGCTCGAGAATGCCGTTGAACTGGCTGGGCCGCATCTGCGCCCCGCGCGCCAGCGACAGGCCAAGCGTTGCCAAGAATTCGCGCAGCGATTCCTGCTTGGCGAGCGAAGGCGCGTCGTGGACACGGTAGACCAGCGCCTGCTTCTTCGCCTCCAGCGTCTCGGCCGCGGCAACATTGGCCTGGATCATGAATTCTTCGATCAGCTTGTGGGCATCGAGCCGTTCCGGCACGATGACGCGATCGACCGTGCCATCCGGCTTGAGCAGGATCTTGCGCTCCGGGAGGTCGAGTTCGAGCGGCTGGCGGCCATCGCGACCGCGCTTGAGGATCGCATAGGCATCCCATAGAGGCCTCAGCACCGTGTCGAGGATCGGGCCGGTCTTGTCGTCCGGCGCGCCGTCGATCGCCGCCTGGGCCTGGGGGTAGGCGAGCTTCGCCGCGGACTTCATCATCACGCGGTGAAAGGAATGCCTGATCTTGTGGCCGTCGGCGGAGAAGGTCATGCGCACCGCCAGCGCCGGCCGGTCCTGGCCTTCGCGCAGCGAGCAGAGGTCGTTGGAAATGCGCTCGGGCAGCATCGGCACGACGCGATCCGGGAAATAGACCGAATTGCCACGCTTCAGCGCCTCGCGGTCGAGTGCCGTGCCGTAGCGGACATAGGCGGCAACATCGGCGATCGCGACGGTGGCGATCACGCCGCCCGGATTCTTTTCGTCGAGGTCAGGCGTCGCGAAGACAGCATCATCATGGTCCTTGGCGTCGGCCGGATCGATAGTGACCAGTGGCAGGTCGCGCCAGTCCTCGCGATTGGCCATCGTCGCGGGCTTCACCGCCTCGGCCTCGGCGATGACGTCGGCCGGGAAGATGTGCGGAATGTCGTGGGCATGAATGGCGATCATCGAGACCGCCTTTTCGCTGGTCAGCGAGCCAAGCACGTTGAGCACCTTGGCTCTCGGCAACCCATAACGGGAAGCGCGTGCCGGCTCGACCTCGACCAGGTCGCCATTCTTGGCGCCGTTCTGGAATTCCTTGTCGACGATCAGCTCCGGCTGGCGCCGTTCCACTGGTTCAATGCGGAAGGTACCGTCCTGCAGCACGCGGAAGACGCCGAGAACGGCATCGTTGCGCTTCTCGAAGATCTTCATCACCCGTCCGGTATAGGCGGGGCCTGACGGGTCATCGGTCGGGAAGGTCTTGGCCAGGACGCGGTCGCCGATGCCCGGCGCCGGTCCGTTGCCGCCGCGCGACACGCGGATCGATACGACGGGTGGTTCGCCCGAGCCCACGGACTCGGCTGGATGCGCCAGCAGGACACCGTCGCCGTCGCGGCCAAAAATGTCGAGCACGGCGACATGGGGCAGGGCGCCGACGCGGGCCAGCCGCTTGCGCTCCTTGGTGAGCACGCCCTCATCCTGCATGTCACGCAGGAGATCTTTCAGCCAGATGCGGTCGTCGCCGCGCAGCGCGAACGCCTTGGCGATGTCGCGTTTTCCCGCCCGGTCGGGATTTTCGGCGATGTAGCGCAGGATCTCGTCACGAGAAGGCTTGTAGTCGTCCTTGACCTTGGCCCTCGTGTCGGCGGTGCGCGGATCGCCGTGGCTTCTTCCGGTGATCCTGCGCGCCACGCTGTCCTACCCTTTTTTCTTCGCGGTCGGCTTCTTCGCAGCCGGCTTTGGGGCCGCTGTTTTCTTGGCCGCCGGTGCCTTGGCCGCTGCCGCCTTGCGGAACGGCTTCTTGCCGCCGCCGCCCTTGGCTTCCTTCTCGGCAATCAGCGCCAGCGCGTCCTCAATCGTCACCGATTGCGGATCCTTGCCCTTGGGCAGCGTGGCATTGACCTTGCCGAAATTGACGTATGGCCCGTACTTGCCGTCGCGCACGACGATCTTGCCGCCGCCGTCCGGATGGTCGCCAAGTTCTTTCAGGGCCGCGGCCGTGCCGCCATTGCGGCCGCCCTTGCCCTTGGATTGCTTCTCGGCAATCACCGTGACGGCGCGGTTGAGGCCGATGGAGAACACGTCCTCGATGCTGTCGAGATTGGCGTAGGTGCCATCATGAAGGACGAACGGACCGTAACGGCCGAGTCCGGCCGAGATCATCTTGCCGCTCTCGGGGTGTTTTCCCACGTCGCGCGGCAGACCCAGAAGCGCGAGCGCCTTCTCATGGTCGATGGAGTCGGGCGTCCAGCCCTTGGGCAGGCTCGAACGCTTGGCTTCCTTGCCGTCGCCGCGCTGGATATAGGGGCCGAAGCGGCCGGAGCGCAGGGTGATTTCCTCAGCCGTGTAAGGATCCTTGCCGAGCACCTTGGTGCCGTCCTCGCCGCCGCCATTCTCGCCGTTCGGATTGGCGGCGTCGCCGAGCTGGCGGGTGAACGAGCATTCGGGATAGTTCGAGCAGCCGACGAAGGCGCCGAACTTGCCGAGCTTCAGCGACAGATTGCCAGTGCCGCATTTCGGGCAGATGCGCGGGTTCGAGCCGTCCTCGCGGGCGGGAAAGACCAGCGGCGCCAGTTCCTCGTTGAGCGCGTCGAGGACGTCGGTGACGCGCAGTTCCTTGATGTCGGCGACCGCGCCCGAAAAATCCTTCCAGAAATCGCGCAGCACGTCCTTCCAGGCGAGCTTGCCGTCGGAGATCTCGTCGAGCTTTTCCTCGAGCGAGGCGGTGAAGTCGTATTCGACATAGCGCTCGAAGAAACTTTCGAGGAAGGCGGACAACAGACGGCCCTTGGCCTGCGGCACCAGCCGGCGCTTGTCGATCGTGACGTAGTCGCGGTCCTCGAGCGTCTTCAGGATTGCCGTATAGGTCGACGGCCGGCCGATGCCGAGCTCTTCCAGCTTCTTGATCAGCGAGGCCTCGGAATAGCGCGGCGGCGGCTCGGTCGTGTGCTGGGTGGCGTTGATCGCCTGGCGGGCAAGCTGCTCGCCGGCACGGATCTCCGGCAGACGACGGTTTTCCTCGTCTTCGGCGTCGTCGTCCTTCTGGTCGGTGTAGGCGGCGATGAAGCCGTCGAAGCGAACGACCGAACCGACGGCGCGAAGCTCGGCGGTACGGGCGCCGTTGACGGCCTCGATCTCGACGGTGGTGCGCTCGATCTCGGCCGGCTGCATCTGGCTGGCGATGGCGCGCTTCCAGATCAGCTCATAGAGCCGCAACTGGTCGGAATCGAGATACTGCCTCACCGATGCCGGGGTGCGCATGAAGTCGGTCGGCCGGATCGCTTCGTGCGCTTCCTGGGCGTTCTTGGCCTTGGCGGTGTATTGGCGCGGCTTCTCCGGTAGGTACTTTGGGCCGAATTCCTTGGCAATGGCGTCCCGAGCACCAGAAATGGCCTCGGGCGCCATCTGCACACCGTCGGTTCGCATATAGGTGATCAGGCCGGTGGTCTCGCCGCCGATCTCCATACCTTCATAGAGGCGCTGCGCCACCTGCATGGTGCGCGTGGCCGAGAAACCGAGGCCCGACGAGGCGGCCTGCTGCAGCGTCGAGGTGGTGAAGGGCGGGCCGGGATTGCGCTTGGTCGGCTTGGCTTCGACGGACAGCGCCTTGAAGGTCGCGCCCTCGAGCATCGCCTTGATGTCGTCGGCCTGCGCCTTGTTGGCAATGTCGAGCTTTTGCAGCTTCTTGCGCTCGAAGGCGGTCAGCCGTGCTTCGAAATTCTCGTTGCGCGGCGTGCCGAGGATCGCGGCGATCTGCCAATATTCCTCGCGGATGAAGCGTTCGATCTCGGATTCGCGGTCGCAGACCAGACGCAGCGCCACCGACTGGACGCGGCCGGCGGAACGGGCGCCAGGCAGCTTGCGCCACAGAACCGGCGACAGCGTGAAGCCGACGAGATAGTCGAGCGCCCGGCGGGCGAGATAGGCATCGACCAGCGGCGCATCGATCTGGCGCGGATTGGCCATCGCTTCCAGCACCGACGATTTGGTGATGGCGTTGAAGACGACGCGGCTGACGGGCTTGTCCTTCAGCGCGCGCTTCTGCTTCAACACTTCCAGCACATGCCAGGAGATGGCCTCGCCTTCGCGATCAGGGTCGGTGGCGAGGATCAGGCCGTCTGCGTCCTTGACCGCCTTGGCGATGTCGGCGAGCCGCTTGCCCGATGCCGTGTCGACCGCCCAGGACATGGCGAAGTCTTCATCCGGGCGCACCGAGCCGTCCTTGGCCGGCAAATCGCGGACATGGCCGAACGAGGCCAGAACCTTGTAGTTCCTGCCCAGATATTTGTTGATTGTCTTAGCCTTGGCCGGCGATTCGACGACGACGACGTCCATGAGGTCTCTTATCTGCTGTGATGCGCCAGAAGAATTCCGCTGCGCGCGACGAAATCTCGTTTCTGTTTGTCGCTCACATGGCCGCGCTTTTGCATCCGGTCAAGGGGAAGCGCCCAAATTGCGAGGTCGCCGGCAGCAATACACTCTAAGAGTGTATGGAGAAAATCACAGAATTTCGATTAGGAGAGTTGGCGGTCGCAAGTCGGCGAAAACGACCGCGCGCGTCCGATGAGTCGACGAATTGTGTTGCGCGGGGAGCCTGGCTCACATTGCGCAAGAAGAAGCTGGCCGCCAAATGCATTGGGGGACGCCGGCGACCAGCTCCATGTCCCGCCAGCTAGCGGGAACGGGAATGGAGGCTCAGTCGGCCTTGACGATATGCCAGACGCCGGCGACACCGTCACCGCTCATGTCTCCGGCTTTCTTGTCCTTGATGAAGGTGTAGACCGGCTTGCCGTCATAGGCCCACATCTTGGTGCCGTCGGTTCGGTCGACCACGCTCCATTCGTCCTGCGCCTTGGCGCCGGCCTTGGCCTTCAACGGCGGCCAGTTGGCGGCGCATTTGTCGTAGCAATTGGTCTTGCCCTTCTCGTCCTTGTCATAGGTGTAAAGCGTCATGCCCTTGGCGTCGGTGTAGATCTTGGTGCCATTGACCTTGGCTTCCTTCCACGCTTCGGCGGCGTAGGACGCGGCGGTGCTGAGCAGGAGTGCGGCCAACCCTGCGGCTATCGTTTTCATGGAAATCTCCCTGGCTGATATCTGGAGACGCGCGGGAAATCGCGGTCTCGTCCTATCAACGCCAGCCGCGGGTGCTTTCTTCCCCGCGATGACTTGCCACATGATGGTGATTGGCGGACAAACCCGCGTGCCGCTATATCGTCGCCAAACAGTCGGAGCTCAGGGAATGGCATTGGATATCGGCTATGTCAGCGCGGTCGGGGCGGGGGCCATCTCGTTCCTGTCACCATGCGTGCTGCCGCTGGTGCCGCCCTATCTCTGCTACATGGCCGGCGTGTCGGTCGAGGATTTCCGCGGCAATGCGGGCGTGACGGCAAGGCAGGGCGCGCGCGGCGCGCTGCTTTATTCCTCGATCGCTTTCGTGCTCGGCTTCTCGACCGTGTTCGTGGCGCTCGGCGCCGGCGCCTCGACCATAGGCCGGCTGCTGCGTGTCTGGCAGGAGCCGCTGGCGATGGCCGCCGGCGTGCTGATCATCCTGATGGGCCTGAATTTCCTCGGCATCCTGCGCATTCCGCTGCTGTCGCGCGAGGCGCGCTTCCAGTCGCAGGGCAAGCCGGCCAGCGCCGTCGCCGCCTATGTCATGGGGCTGGCCTTCGCCTTTGGCTGGACGCCCTGCATCGGCCCGGTGCTGGGACCGATCCTGACGCTGGCCGGCGGGCGCGAAACGGTGGGCGAGGGCGCTCTGCTGCTCGCCGCCTATTCGCTGGGGCTTGGCATACCCTTCCTGATCGCCGCGCTGTTTTCTGGTGCCTTCATGCGCTTCCTTGGCAAATTCCGCGTCCATCTCGGCCGCGTCGAAAAGGCGATCGGCGCGCTGCTGGTGGTCGCCGGCGTGTTTTTCCTTACCGGAGGCGTGCAGACGGTGTCGTATTGGCTGCTTGAGAATTTCCCGGTGCTGGGGCGGCTGGGATAGGCGCAGGGTTGAACCGTGGACCAGCTGATTAAGAGTCAGCTGCTCGACCATCTCACCGGAATTTAACCGCATTGGTGCAGCATGGCGCCGCTGCTATCCTGTTTTGATTCCCAACCCTTTTCCTATGGTTGTCCTTCCATGAGCCAGAGATCCTGCCTGTCTGTCATCCTCGCCGCCGGCGAAGGCACGCGCATGAAGAGCGCGCTGCCGAAGGTGCTGCATCCGATCGCAGGCCTGCCGATGGTCGCCCATGTGGTGAAGGCGGCCGACGCCGCCGGTGCCAGCAGCGATGCGATCGTCATCGGCCATGGCGCGGAAGAGATGCGCAAGGCGGTGGCGAAGTTCTCACCCAAGGCCGAGACCTTCGTGCAGGACAAGCGATTGGGTACGGCGCACGCCGTTCTTGCCGCCCGTGAAGCGATATCAAGGGGTTATGACGACATCCTGGTGATGTTCGGCGACACGCCGCTGATCGATGCGGAGGCTTTGACCCTGGCGCGGATGAAGCTCGCCGAAGGCGCGGCCGTCGCGGTGATCGGCTTCCGAACGCCAAATCCAAACGGCTATGGCAGGCTGGTCGAAAAAGGTGGCAAGCTGATCGCCATCCGCGAAGAGAACGACTGTTCCGAAGCTGAGAAGAAAATCACCTTCTGCAATGCCGGCATGATGGCGGTCGCCGGCACCCATGCGCTGAAGCTGCTCGACGCGGTTGGCAACAAGAATGCCAAGGGCGAGTATTATCTGACCGACATTGTCGAGATCGCGGGCGCGCAAGGTCTCGATGTCGTCGCCACCGAAGCCAGTTTCGAGAATGCGCTCGGCATCAACAACCGCGCCGAACTGGCGCAGGCGGAGGGCATCTGGCAGCAGCGTCGACGCCAGGAGGCGATGCTGTCGGGCGTGACGCTAATCGCGCCGGAAACGGTCTATTTCTCGCACGACACCGAGATCGGCGCCGACACGCTGGTCGAACCCAATGTCTGGTTTGGTCCGGGCGTGAAGATCGCCGGCGGCGCCAAGATCCATGCCTTCAGCCATATCGAAGGCGCCACCATCGCGGCCAATTGCGATGTCGGGCCATTCGCTCGGCTGCGGCCAGGCGCCGATCTCAGGCAGAAGGCCAAGGTCGGCAATTTCTGCGAGGTCAAGCAGGCTGTTGTCGAGGAGGGCGCCAAGGTCAACCATTTGACGTATATCGGCGATGCACGTGTCGGCGCGGGCGCCAATATCGGTGCCGGCACCATCACCTGCAACTATGACGGCTATTCGAAATTCTTCACCGACATCGGCGAGGGCGCCTTTGTCGGCTCGAACTCGTCGCTGGTGGCGCCGGTATCGATCGGCAAGGGCGGCTACATTGCGTCGGGCAGCGTCATCACTGAAAGCGTGCCCGACGATGCGCTGGCCTTCGGCCGCGCCCGCCAGAAGACCATTCCCGGCAAGGGCAAGGAATTGCGCGAGCGATTTGCCTCGGCCGCGGCGGCGAAGAAGAAGGCCGCTGGCGCCGATCATTAGCGGTCAGTCGGCGGGCTGCTTTCTTCCTGAAGCAATTGAAATCCGATCAATTGCAGTAACCGGATTGCAAGAGCGGTCTGGCATGGTGCATGCGTTGAGAAACGTCCGTTACACCGGACGAAATGCAATGTGACTTTCACGGCAGGCCGGCCATCCCTAAATAGCGCTGGTTTTCCATGGGGAATTGGGGACTGTCTGCATGTGCGGTATCGTTGGAATCGTCGGCCACTCGCAGGTTGCACCGCTCATCGTCGACGCGCTGAAGCGGTTGGAATATCGCGGCTATGACTCGGCCGGTGTGGCCACCATCGAGAAGGGGCAGCTTGGCCGCCGTCGCGCCGAGGGCAAGCTGATCAATCTCGAACGCCGGCTCAAGGACGAGCCGCTCGAGGGCACGATCGGCATCGGCCACACGCGCTGGGCGACCCATGGCGTGCCCAACGAAACCAATGCGCACCCGCATTTTTCCGACGGTGTCGCCATCGTCCACAATGGCATCATCGAGAATTTCGCCGAACTACGCGATGAACTGACGCGCGACGGCTATTCCTTCTCCTCGCAGACCGACACCGAGGTCGTCGCCCATCTGGTGGCGCGCGAACTGGCCAGGGGGCGCAAGCCCGTCGAGGCCGCGCACCAGGCGCTGAAGCGGCTCGAAGGCGCCTTTGCGCTGGCCATCATGTTCAAGGGCGACGAAGACCTGATCGTCGGCGCCCGCAACGGCCCGCCGCTGGCCGTCGGCCATGGCGACGGCGAGATGTTTTTGGGCTCCGACGCCATCGCGCTGGCGCCCTTCACCAATTCGATCACCTATCTGGAGGACGGCGACTGGGCGGTGGTGCGCCGCGACAGCGTCGCCATCTTCGACATCGACGGCAGACAAGTCGAGCGCAAGCGCCAGCAGTCGCTGTCGACCTCCTTCATGGTCGACAAGGGCAACCGCCGTCATTTCATGGAGAAGGAAATCCATGAGCAGCCCGAGGTGATCTCGCACACGCTGGCGCATTATGTCGACTTCGTCTCCGGTGTTTCGAAGCCGCTCGACCTGCCGTTCGACTTCGCCAGGATCGGCCGGCTGGCGATCTCGGCCTGCGGCACCGCCTATCTCGCCGGCCTGATCGGCAAATACTGGTTCGAGCGCTATGCGCGGCTGCCGGTCGACATCGATGTCGCCTCGGAGTTCCGCTATCGCGAGATGCCGCTGTCGGCCAACGATGCCGCCTTCTTCATCTCGCAGTCGGGCGAGACCGCCGACACGCTGGCCTCGCTGCGCTACTGCCGCAAGGCCGGCATGAAGATCGGCGCCGTCGTCAATGTGCGGGAATCGACCATGGCGCGCGAATCCGATGTCGTGCTGCCGACGCTGGCCGGACCGGAGATCGGCGTCGCCTCGACCAAGGCTTTTACTTGCCAGCTTTCGGTGCTGGCATCGCTTGCGGTGCGCGCCGGCGTGGCGCGCGGGGCGATCTCGAAGGAGCAGGAAAAGACCCTGGTGCGGGCGCTCTCGGAAGCGCCGCGCTATGCCAACCAGGTGCTCAAGCTCGAGGAGCAGATCGAGCGCATCGCGCGGGAGCTGTCACGCTATTCCGATGTGCTCTATCTCGGCCGCGACACCAATTTCCCGCTGGCCATGGAAGGCGCGCTGAAGCTCAAGGAAATCTCCTATATCCACGCCGAAGGCTATGCGGCCGGCGAGCTGAAGCACGGGCCGATCGCGCTGATCGACGAGAACATGCCGGTCATCGTGATCGCGCCGCATGACCGGATCTTCGAGAAGACGGTGTCCAACATGCAGGAAGTGGCGGCGCGCGGCGGCAAGATCATCCTGATCACCGACAGCAAGGGGGCGGCTCAGGCGAGCGTGAAGACGATGGAGACGATCATCCTGCCGGACGTGCCCGAAATCATCTCGCCGATCATCTACGCATTGCCGATCCAGATGCTGGCCTATTTCACCGCCGTCTTCATGGGCACCGACGTCGACCAGCCCCGCAACCTGGCGAAATCTGTCACGGTGGAGTAGGGGCGCCTCAACAGGCGCTCTTTAAAAACTTCGCAGTTCCAAACGGCCGTCCGGTTCACTAATGTTGCGCCGCAACCCGCGCCCCGGTGAACCATGTCCGATGCTCCGAAGACCTCCGGCATGACCCGGCTGAGGAACTATTTCCTCACGGGCTTCATCGTCTGCGCGCCGCTGGCGATCACCGCCTATATCGCCTGGTCGTTCATCGGCTGGGTCGATTCCTGGGTAAAGCCCTATATTCCGGCGCGTTACAGCCCCGACACCTATTTGCCATTTCCGGTTCCGGGATTCGGGCTGATCGTCGCCCTGATCCTGATCACGCTGATCGGTTTCCTCGCCGCCAACATTGTCGGCCGCGCCATTGTCGGTTTCGGCGAGCGCCTGCTTGGCCGCATGCCGCTGGTGCGCGGTATCTATGGCTCGCTGAAGCAGATTTTCGAGACCGTGCTGTCGAACAAGGGCGACATGTTCCGCCAGGTCGGGCTGGTCGAATATCCACGCAAGGGCGTGTGGTCGCTGGTCTTTGTCGCCAGCGAAAAAGAAACCGAGATCAATGAGAAGCTCGACCAGGAAGGCGATCCGCTGATTGCCGTGTTCATGCCTTGCACGCCGAATCCGACAACCGGATTCCTGATGTACGTGCCGAAGTCGGACATCGTGCTGCTCGACATGACGATCGAGGACGGCGCCAAGCTGATCGTCTCCGCCGGGCTGGTGGCGCCCGAGGTGAAGACGAAATTGGTGACGCTGAACGGCGAGCCGATCAACGGAACGGTCGCCAATCCGCCGCTAGGGCCTCATCCGGCGCGCAAGAGCCGCACCGCCTCGTCGCGGCCGAACAAGTAGAGCAGCAGGCGCAGCGCCTCACCCCGGTCGGACTGCAACTCGGGGTCGCGCGACAGGATCAGCCTCGCATCGTCGCGGGCTGCTTCCAACAGATCGGCATGCGCCTCGATGCGCGCCACCTGGAACCCCGGCGTACCGGACTGGCGGGTCCCCAGAAGTTCGCCTTCGCCGCGCAATTTCAGATCTTCCTCGGCGATCAAAAAGCCGTCCTCGGTCTCGCGCATCACCGACAGCCGGCGTTTTGCGGTCTCGCCGAGCGGATCCTTGTAGAGCAGCACGCAGGAGGAGGGCTTGTCGCCGCGCCCGACCCGGCCGCGCAGCTGGTGCAACTGCGCAAGGCCAAAGCGTTCGGCATGCTCGATGACCATGACGGTAGCGTCCGGCACGTCGACACCAACCTCGATGACCGTGGTGGCGATCAGGATGCGGGTCTCGCCCTCCTTGAAGGCGCGCATGGCCTCGTCCTTCTCGGCGCCCTTCATGCGGCCGTGGACGAGGCCGATGCGGTCACCGAACAACGGCTTCAGCGAAGCGAAGCGATCCTCGGCCGACATCAACTTGATCTCTTCCGACTCTTCCACCAACGGGCAGATCCAGTAGATCTTCTGGCCACCGGCGACCGCGTCCTCCATGCGGCCGACCAGTTCGTCGAGACGCTCGAGCGGCAGTGTGACAGTGCGAATCGGCTGGCGGCCGGCCGGTTTTTCCGTCAGCTTCGAGACATCCATGTCGCCGAAGGCGGTCAGCACCAGCGTGCGCGGGATAGGCGTCGCGGTCATCACCAGCATGTCGGGCGCATCGCCCTTGGCGGTGATGGCGAGCCGTTGGTGAACGCCGAAGCGATGCTGTTCGTCGATCACGGCCAGGACCAGGTCGTGGAAGGTGACCGTCTCCTGGAACAGGGCATGGGTGCCGACGACGATGTCGATCTCGCCGCTCGCCAGGCCAGCCAGCGTTTCGGTGCGTTCGCGGCCTTTCTCGCGGCCGGTAAGGATGGCGATGCGCAGCCCGACCTTGGCCGCAAGCAGCGCGATCGTCGCCAGATGCTGGCGCGCCAGGATTTCGGTCGGCGCCATCAGTGCCGCCTGGCCGCCCGCCTCGACGGCGCGCGCCATGGCAAGCAGAGCGACCACCGTCTTGCCCGAACCGACATCGCCCTGCAGAAGCCGAAGCATGCGCTCGGGGTCGGCGAGGTCCGCATTGATTTCGGCGAGCGCGAATTCCTGGCTTGCAGTGAGTGAATAGGGAAGGGCCGCACGCAGTTTCTCGACGATGCGGCCGTTGCCGACCAGGGGGCGCCCAGACAGGCGGCGGATCTTTGCCCGCACCAGCGCCAGCGAGACCTGGCCCGCCAGCAACTCGTCATAGGCAAGACGCCGCCAGGCAGCGCCGTCGATGGAAACGTCGATCGGGTCCGCCGGATTGTGGATACGGGTAAGCGCGTCGGCAAAGGTGGGAAAGGTGTGCCGGCGCATGAAGGCGCCGTCCTGCCATTCCGGCAATTCGGGCAAGCGCGCCAGCGCCTGGCCGATCGCCCGGCGCAGCACCTTGCCAGAGAGCCCCGCGGTCAGCGGATAGACCGGTTCGACCAGCGGCAGGTTTTCCGCCTCGCTGGCCAGCGCGATATGGTCGGGATGGACCATGGTCGGGCGGCCGTTGAACCATTCCATGCGGCCCGAGACCACGACATGCTCGCCGACAGGCATCGCCTTTTCGAGGTAGGCGGCGTGCGCATGGAAAAAGGTCAGGCCGATTTCGCCGGTATCGTCATGAGCGTAGACCCTGTAGGGCACCGACCTGTTGCCGCGCGGCGGAGGCTGGTGGCGGTCGATGCGCACGTCGAGCGTGACGATCTGGCCTTCCGCGGACCCAGCAATGCCTGGCCGGCTGCGGCGGTCGATAACGGTATGCGGCAGCACGAACAGAAGGTCGCCCGCGCGGGCCGCGCGATCACCAAGATCAGCCGTGACGACCTTCTCGATCAGCGCGCCAACCTTCGGCCCGACGCCGGCAAGCGAAGTGATCGGGACGAACAGCGGATCGAGGATGAAAGGACGCATGATGTCAGCTTATGTCGCGACGGCCTCAGCGCAAGGCTGACAGCACCTTCTATCCACGCTATATGCGCCGCAGCAAGCGAGGATGCGGCACAATGACCGGAACGAAACGATCAAGCGAGGGGCTGGACACCCACCGCCGCAAGCTCTTGTTCCGTTCCTGGCATCGCGGCATGCGCGAGATGGATCTGATCCTCGGCACCTTTGCCGACGCCGAGATCGGTGCCTTGACCGACGAGGAAATCGACCAATATGAGAGGCTCCTCGACATTCCCGACACTGAATTCCTGCCGTTGATCACCGGCGAACGGCCGATCCCGGCGGATATCGACTGTGCCGTCCTGCAAAAGATCCTGGCGTCCCGCCGGACCATGACTTTCTGAACACAAGCAATTCCAGGAAAAGTGCGAAGCGGTTTTCCGTCCGGAATTGCGACAAACTGAAAACAAGCAATTCCAGGAAAAGTGCGAAGCGGTTTTCCGCCCGGAATTGCGATAGACAAGACCGTGATCTGATGAGCCTCATTCCCACCATTGGTCTGCCGAAAGGCCGCGCCGGCCAGTTCATCGTCGACGGCGTCGCCGATGGCTATGAAGCCTTCGCGCTGGTGCAGGCGGCCCTGGAAATCGCGCCCGACAAGCCGGTGCTGTTCGTGGCGCGCGACGGCCAACGCCTGCCGGCGATCATCGAGGCGCTGGCCTTCGCGGCACCTGGCCTGCCGGTGCTGGAACTGCCGGCCTGGGATTGTCTGCCCTACGACCGCGTCTCGCCCGGTTCGGATGCCGCCGCCAAACGCCTCGATGCGTTGACCGCGATGATCGCGCTGGCCAAGAAGCCGCACCGCGCCGTCATCCTCACCACCGCCAATGCGTTGCTGCAGCGCATTCCGCCGGCCGAACTGGTCGAGGCACAGACGTTTCACGCCAGGCCCGGCAACCAGATCGACATGAATGCGCTGGTGTCGCGGCTGGAAACGTCAGGTTTCGAACGCGTGCCGACGGTGCGCGGCATCGGCGAATTCGCGGTGCGCGGCGGCATTCTCGACCTGTTCGCTCCGGGCTGGACCGAGGCGCTGAGGCTCGATTTCTTCGGCGACACGCTGGAATCGATCCGCGTCTTCGACGCCGCCACGCAGCGCACCACCGGCCAGCGCAAGTCGATGGCATTGCAGGCGATGAGCGAAGTGGCATTGACGCCCGAAACCATCAGCCGCTTCCGCCGCTCCTACATCGAAGCCTTTGGCGCGCCGCAGCGCGACGACGGGCTTTACGCGGCGGTCAGCGAGGGCAGGCGCTTTGCCGGCATGGAGCACTGGCTGCCGTTCTTCTACGAGCGGCTGGAGACGGTGTTCGACTATCTGCCGGACACGCCGGTTGTTTTCGACCATCTGGCGCATGAGGCGCTGGCTGAGCGTCACACGCTGATCCTGGATCATTACGAGGCGCGTAAAAAGCAGGCTGACGCTGCGTTGAAAGATGCGGTGCCCTACAAGCCAGTGGCACCCGATCTGCTCTACCTGTCGCCGGAAAACCTGATCGCCTCGCTCGGACCGCGCGAAGCGATCGATTTCACGCCCTTTGATGCGCCCGATGCCGGCGCCAAAAAGGTCTATCACGCCGGCTCGCGCCATGGCCGCAGCTTCGTCGAGGAGCGCGCCGATCCGAACGTCAACGTGTTCGATGTGGTCGTCAGACACATCGCCGACGAGCGCGCCGCGCGCCGCCGTGTCGTCATCGCCGGCTGGACCGAAGGCTCGCTCGACCGGCTTGGCCAGATCCTGGCCGAGCATCATCTCGGCAATCTCAAGCAGGTCGAGACGCTGGCGGAAGCCGAACGGCTCGAGCCGGGGCAGGCGGCTCTTGCCGTGCTGCCGCTCGAATCCGGCTTTGAGACCGAAAAACTGGTCGTCGTTGCCGAACAGGATATTCTGGGCGACCGGCTGATCCGGCGCTCGAAGCGCAAGAAGCGCGCGTCCGACTTCATTGCCGAGGCCTCGGCCTTGTCGGCCGGCGATATCGTCGTCCATGCCGACCACGGGATTGGCCGCTTCATCGGCTTGCGCACCATCGAGGCGGTCGGTGCGCCGCATGATTGCCTGGAAATCCACTATGCCGGCGACGACCGGCTGTTCCTGCCGGTGGAGAACATCGAGCTTCTGTCGCGCTACGGTTCGGACTCGGCCGAAGCGACGCTGGACAAGCTTGGCGGTGGTGCCTGGCAGTCACGCAAGGCAAAGCTGAAGCGGCGCCTGCTCGACATGGCCGGGCAGCTGATCCGCATCGCCGCCGAGCGGCAGATGCGCGCCGCGCCGGCGCTGGTGCCGGCCGAAGGCCTCTATGACGAATTCTCAGCCCGTTTCCCCTATGAGGAAACCGACGACCAGCAGACGGCGATCGATTCGGTGCGCGACGACCTTGGCGCCGGCAAGCCGATGGATCGGCTGATCTGCGGCGATGTCGGCTTCGGCAAGACCGAAGTGGCGCTGCGCGCGGCTTTCATCGCCGCCATGGAAGGGTTCCAGGTTGCGGTGGTGGTGCCGACGACGCTGTTGTCGCGCCAGCATTTCAAGACGTTTTCGCAGCGTTTTTCAGGCCTGCCGATCCGTGTCGCCCAGGCCTCACGGCTGGTCGGCGCCAAGGAACTGGCCGAAACGAAGAAAGCGCTGGCCGAGGGCCAGGTCGACATCGTCGTCGGCACCCATGCGCTGCTCGGATCCTCGATCTCGTTCAAGAATCTCGGCCTGCTGATCATCGACGAGGAGCAGCACTTCGGCGTCAAGCACAAGGAGCGGCTCAAGGACCTGAAGACCGATGTCCATGTGCTGACGCTGTCGGCGACGCCGATCCCGCGTACGCTGCAACTGGCGCTGACGGGCGTGCGCGAACTGTCGCTGATCGCCACGCCGCCGGTCGACCGCATGGCGGTGCGCACTTTCATCTCGCCCTTCGATCCGCTGGTCATTCGCGAGACGCTGCTGCGCGAGCGTTATCGCGGCGGGCATTCCTTCTATGTCGTCCCGCGCATCAGCGATCTTGCGGAAATCCATGATTTCCTGAAGGAATCTGTTCCCGAATTGAAGGTGGCCGTGGCCCATGGCCAGATGCCGCCGGGTGAACTGGACGACATCATGAACGCTTTCTACGACGGGCAATATGATGTGCTTTTGTCGACCACAATCGTCGAATCTGGCCTCGACATCCCGACCGCCAACACGCTGATCATCCACCGCGCCGACATGTTCGGCCTGTCGCAGCTCTACCAGTTGCGCGGCCGCGTCGGCCGCTCCAAGGTGCGCGCCTATGCGCTGTTCACGCTGCCGGCCAACCGCAAGCTGACCGACACCGCTGAACGCCGGCTGAAGGTGCTGCAGTCGCTCGACACGCTCGGCGCCGGCTTCCAGCTCGCCAGCCACGATCTCGATATCAGGGGCGCGGGCAATCTTCTGGGCGAGGAACAATCCGGCCATATCAAGGAGGTCGGCTTCGAACTCTACCAGCAGATGCTGGAGGAGGCCGTCGCCGAGGTAAAGGATTCCGGCGAGGTCCAGGATGGCGGCTGGTCGCCGCAGATCGCCGTCGGCACGGCGGTGATGATCCCGGAAAGCTATGTGCCCGACCTGCAGCTCAGGCTGGCGCTCTACCGCCGTCTCGGAGATCTCGAAAACACCGAGGAGATCGACGCCTTTGGCGCCGAGCTCATCGACCGGTTCGGCCCGCTGCCGGACGAGGTGAAGCATCTCCTGAAGATCGTCTTCATCAAGGCGCTTTGCCGCAAGGCCAATGTCGAGAAGCTCGATGCCGGGCCGAAGGGCGTCGTCATTCATTTCCGCAAGCGCGAATTCTCCAACCCGGTCGGGCTGGTAAAGTTCATCGGCGAGCAAGGTTCACTGGCCAAGATCCGGCCCGACCACAGTGTCGTCTTTACCCGCGACTGGCCAACGGCCGAGAAGCGTCTGGCGGGCTCGGCGGTGGTCATGACGCAACTGGCAAGGCTGGTCGAGAAGGCGGCATAGCCCACCCTGCCCATTCGCCAGCGCTGAAATTCCGGTCTAGAATAGGAAATCGGCTTCGTGTATGGAGCCGCCAACCCATATAGGGGTGGAAATGCGGGCGAGGGTGTTCGCCGGAAAGAGCGTTGGGTGCAGCGATGACGAAATGGTCGCCGAATTCGTGGAGAGCAAAGCCGATCAAGCAGGTTCCTGCCTATCCGGACCTTGCCGCACTGAAAAACACGGAAGCCCAGCTCGCCACCTTTCCGCCGCTGGTTTTTGCCGGCGAGGCACGCAAGCTGAAGAAGCAACTCGCCGCGGTCGCAGCCGGCGAAGCCTTCCTGCTCCAGGGTGGCGATTGCGCCGAGAGCTTTGCCGAACATGGCGCCGACAACATCCGCGACTTCTTCCGCGTCTTCCTGCAGATGTCGGTCGTGCTGACTTTTGCCGGCGCACAGCCTGTGGTGAAGGTCGGCCGCGTTGCCGGCCAGTTCGCCAAGCCGCGCTCGTCCGACAATGAAACCAAGGGCGAGGTGACCTTGCCGAGCTATCGCGGCGACATCATCAATGGCATCGAATTCGACCAGAAGTCGCGCATTCCCGATCCGGCCCGCCAGGAAATGGCCTACCGCCAGTCGGCGGCGACGCTCAACCTTCTGCGCGCCTTCGCGCAGGGCGGCTATGCCAGCCTGGAGAACGTGCATCGCTGGATGCTCGGCTTCGTGTCGGACAGCCCGCAGGGCGAGAAATACGAGTCGCTCGCCAACCGCATCACCGAGACGATGGACTTCATGAAGGCCGTCGGCATCACCTCGGAAACCAACTACGCGCTGCGCGAGACTGATTTCTATACCAGCCACGAGGCGTTGCTGCTCGGCTATGAAGAGGCGCTGACCCGCGTCGACTCGACCTCCGGTGACTGGTACGCCACGTCAGGCCATATGATCTGGATCGGCGACCGCACGCGCCAGCCCGACCATGCCCATGTCGAATATTGCCGCGGCATCAAGAACCCGCTCGGCCTGAAATGCGGCCCGTCGCTGACCTCTGACGGCTTGCTGGAACTGATCGACCTGCTCAACCCCGAGAACGAACCCGGCCGGTTGACGCTGATCGCGCGCTTTGGTTCGGACAAGGTCGCTGATCATCTGCCGAAGCTGGTGCGCGCGGTGCAGAAGGAAGGCCGCAGCGTGGTCTGGTCGTCTGACCCGATGCACGGCAACACCATCGAGGCAGCCGGCTACAAGACGCGGCCGTTCGACCGCATCCTGAAGGAGGTGCAGACCTTCTTCGAGGTGCACCGCGCGGAAGGCACGCATCCGGGCGGCATCCATGTCGAGATGACCGGCAAGAACGTCACCGAATGCACCGGTGGCGCGCGCGCCATCACGGCAGAGGAATTGCAGGACCGCTACCACACCCATTGCGACCCGCGCCTCAATGCCGACCAGGCGATCGAACTGGCCTTCCTGGTGTCGGACCTCCTGAAGAAAAGCCATCCGGTGCAGCACAAGCAGGCTGTGAACGGCTGAACGGTCGATCCCGACCGATCGAAACAGGAAGGCGCCGGAGAAATCAGGCGCCTTTTTTCGTGTCGGGCCATGCTTTCGTGGCCATCGTCGTGTCAAACCTTACGAAAATTTATGCCGGCGCGATCACCGCAAAACCAAGATTAAGATGAAGGTTCCCGCCGACAGGATGTTATCCGGCGAGGGATCGGCAAATGACCATGGAAGACTCCACCCAGGAGCATCTCGAGAACGCCGAGCATGCCGAACATGCCGCGCATGAGGGCAATCCCTTTCTGACCACGGTCTCCGTGACCATTGCGGTGCTGGCGGTTCTTGCCGCGACGGTCGGCAGCTTCGAGTCGCTCGAAACCGCCGAGGCGATCAACGACAAGAGCGAGGCGGCCTACCTCCAGAACAAGGCCAGCGATCAGTGGAGCTTCTTCCAGGCAAAGAGCATCAAGAAGAACAGCTATGAGATCGCGGCGGCAATGGGCGGCCCCGCTGCCGGCCAATTCCAGGCCAACGCCAAGCGCAATGAAGCCGACGGCGCGGAGATAGAGGCCAAGGCGACCGAATTTGAAAAGCAGGTCGATGAAAAGCTGCGTGACAGCGACCTGCGGGAACATCGGCACCATGTTCTGACATTTGCCGTGACGCTGCTGCACATCTCGATCGCCGTCGCGACACTTTCCATCATCACCCGTGGCAAGCGCTGGCCGTGGATAGGCTCGCTGGCTCTTGGCGCCCTGGGCGCGATCGCCGCCGGCTTCGCCTATGTTTGATTGCGCTGGCGCTTCGGTCCGACATGGCCCAAGGGCATTCGTCGCGGGCGCAGGGCCGGGCGCGATCAGTCCTTCTTGTAGAGCAGCCAGCTCTTGCCGGCGCGGCCGGCCATGGTGGAATGCTTGGTGACGCGGTTGCGGCCGCTGACCTTGGAGCGGTAGAGCGCACGGTCGGCTTTCGTGTAGAGGTCCTCGGGGCCTTCGGCCTCCGACGCCATGCAGATGCCCATCGACACCGTCACGGTGCCGTAATTCATACCGGTCTGGCTGCTGGTGAACGGCGTCTGTTCGATCAGGGCGCGAATGCGCTCGGCGATCTCGCAGGTGGCGTCTTCGCTGGCGCCCTCGATGATCAGCGCGAACTCCTCGCCACCGGTGCGGGCGACGAACATGCCGCCGCGGATGCTGGTCTGGAAAATGTCGGCGATGATCTGGATGATCTTGTCGCCGACCGGGTGACCATAGCGATCATTGATATCCTTGAACCGATCGATGTCGGCAAGGATCAGGGCATTGAACAGAATGCCCTTGTTGCTGTTGTAGATCCGGGTGATTTCCTTGTCGAAGGCGCGCCGGTTCCAGATATGGGTCAACGGATCGGTGTCGGCGAGCCGCTTGTACTCTTCGAGCTTCGACTTGACGCTCTCGAGTTCGGTCGTCTTGTCGTTGAGCGTCGAGGCGACCTGTCGGCCATGATCAATGGTCGAGTTGGTGGCGACCGACATGGCGTTGGCGATCTTGTGCAGGAGATCCTGCGAAAGCAGGCTTCGGTTACTCAGGCCGCTCGATGTCTCATCGAGAATCCTGCCGTATTTTTCGATGTGGCCGCGCTCGCTCCGCAACAGCGATGCGACTTCCTCGAGCTCCCTGGCGATAACGTCCCGCGCATGCTCGACAATGTCGGGGCCATGGTTATGGGCAAAGAAAGAACGGCCGATCTTGTCCAACTCGTCCTGTGTCGGCCGGTTGCTCAGCGAGAGCACGGCAAGGCTGAGCTCGCGATTGGTGCCGCTCAGGGCCTCGTAGAAGATCTCGTAGTTGCGCGGCAGGCCAAGCACGCCAAGCTGGCGCATCGTGGCGACCACGGCAGATACGATATCGGTGCCTTGTTCGGTTGGGGCGGATGCCGGCTGCATGTCTAATTCACTCGTCCCCT
Organism: Mesorhizobium sp. GW821-FHT04C10; assembly: GCF_059420305.1. Classification (NCBI taxonomy): domain Bacteria; kingdom Pseudomonadati; phylum Pseudomonadota; class Alphaproteobacteria; order Hyphomicrobiales; family Phyllobacteriaceae; genus Mesorhizobium; species Mesorhizobium sp. GW821-FHT04C10. Next base: position 4,287,120 of record NZ_JBWKTL010000001.1, read on the forward strand.
CGGATCCCGACGCGGAATTGCGGGTTCCATTGATCGCCGCCCTGGGGAGCGCTACCCGATAGTCCGAAACATCTTGCGAAGAGACCTGTCCCCACCCACGACCTTCGCTTGGTGTAACCATAAATGCGGCAGCGCTAAAGTTTCCTTAATTTGCACGATTTCCACAAGTTTTCTCTACCTGTGGCTGTAGAAGCGTAAATTTTCGCACCTCCGTCGCGAGACAAGACCCAATTCGGCGTGTTGGATTCGAAATCCGTGCGGCGCGCTGCTGGAAATGAAACTGAATTTCGAAATTCGCCACGCCAATCGATGTCGTATTTGCTTGCGCGCAGTCCCCGCAAAGCTGGAATCCTGGCATCGATGCTGGACGAGGTTTCTTCAAGGGGTGCCAAAATGAGCGACAGTCACCGGGGATCATGCCTGTGCGGAGCGGTCCGCTTCCGGACGCACGGAGCGTTGCGTGGTGTCGTCTACTGCCATTGCTCGCAATGCAGGAAGCAGAGCGGGCATTTCTATGCCGCGACCAATGTTGCCGACGCCGACATCGTCATCGAGGGCGCCGAAAGCATCACCTGGTATGAAGCATCCGCTTTCGCCAGGCGCGGCTTCTGCAAGGCATGCGGGTCGGTGCTTTTCTGGAAGCCGAGGGATCAAGGCTACATTTCGGTCATGGCGGGATCGTTCGACAAGCCGACAGGCCTCAAGGGCGACTGTCACATCTTCGTTGGCGACAAGGGCGACTATTATTCGATCGACGACGGGCTGCCGCAATTTGAAAAGTCGACGCCTTCGATAGCGGTCGCCGAATGAATTTTGGACGAGACGCCTTATTCCCTTGATCGGGCCGTTGCTTTATCTCGTGCCGGTAACTCGGAAAGAGGTTTGGGCATGCAGCGGCTGATCGACGCTTTTTTCAATTCGGTACGGGCGTTTCGCAAGCTGGCTGCCAGCGAGAAGGCTTTCCAGCAGGAATTGCTGCTGTTGCTGCTCGCCTTGCCGGCGGGGTGGTTCGTTTCCGTCTCGTGGCGTGGCTACGCCTTGCTGATCGGGGCGGTGCTGCTCCTGATCATGGTCGAGGTGCTCAACACCGGGATCGAGGCCGCCTGCGATGCGTTCAGCCGCGAGTTCAACGTCGACATCCAGCTGGCCAAGGATTGCGGTTCGCTGGCCGTGCTGATTTCGGTGTTCATCGTCGCCGGCGTCTGGGGCATCGCGCTCATCGAGCGGGTCACAGGCTTTCCCATCTGACCTTCCGCCCGACCATGGAGGCTGGCGCCGTCACTGTTCCCGGCGACGCTCGCGCCTGGCGATGTGGCGGGCGACAAGCCAGGCCAGCACGGCCACGGTGAGGCCGATGCCGAGCCCGATCAGCAGTCGTTCGTGGCGCAGCAAGGCCTGGCCAACGAAATGCTCGGCGCCCAGCCCGAAAACGTAGCCAATGGTGCTGAACAGCACCGCCCAGATTATCGATGAGATGGCGTTGAGGATGACGAAGCGGGGTGCTGCTATGGTCGACAGGCCGGCCGCGATGCCGCCGACCAGGCGCATGCCGTAGACATAGCGGTTCGACAGCACGAAGACGTTGGGGTGGGTGTTGAGCAGGCGATAGGCGCGGCGGAAGCCGGGCCGCCTGCGCAGCCTGACGACATGACGGTTGTCTGCGAAACTTCTGCCCAGGATGAAGAAGAAGGTATCGCCGACGAAGGCGCCGAGCGCTGCCGCGACAAAGGCGTGCCAGAGCACGAAAACATGCTGGTGGGCGAAGAAGCCGCCGAGGATCGCGGCACTTTCCCCCTCGGCGACACAGCCGACGAAGACGGCGAGCAGCCCGTACTGTTCGATGAAATGATGGATCGCGTCGGTCATGGGGTCGACTTCTGCTGCGCCAGCCTCTCGTCGATCCGCTTGACCACTTCGGCCAGCCGCACGATCTCGTCGCGCATGCCGATGATCTGGCTGTGGCGCAGTTCATCCAGTTTTTCGTGGAGCGCCATGATCTCGATTTCGGCCTTCAGATTGACCTCGTAGTCGTGGGCGGCATCGATGCGGTCACGTTCGGTCTGGCGGTTCTGCGCCATCATGATCACCGGCGCCTGCAAGGCGGCGACCATCGACAGCACCAGGTTGAGGAAGATGAACGGGTAGGGGTCGAAGGCATCGCGCGTCAACAGCCAGACATTGCCCGCGGTCCACAGGACCAGAAAGGCAAGGAAGCCGAGGATGAAGGACCACGAGCCGCCGATGCGGGCAATGGTGTCAGCAAGCCGGTCGCCGAAGGTCTGGTGGAAAGCAATCGCCTTGTTGGTGTCCCTGGAGATCGTGGTGCGTTCGAGCGTCGATTGCAGCACCCGGCTTTCCAATAGGCTGAGGCCATCCGGGCGTCGCTTGAGCCAGCGGTTCGCCAGGTCGTCGATCGTCTTGTACATGGCAGTCTCCGTCGTCAGTGGAGATAGACGTAGAGGCTGCCGGCCCTCGCGGGAAGTGTTACATTCAAGCCAACAGCGAGGGATCCATGGCTGATTTCAAGAAAATTCGTCAGCGCGCGGCAAAACGCAAGGGCGGCGAGGCGGAGCTTTCGTCGTTGCTGGGGCCCGTGCCCGACAATGCCGCCGTCGCCGACATCCCGGACGATCGCATTCTGTCGACCATGGCGGAGCGAATCTTTGCCGCCGGTTTTGTCTGGCGCGTCATCGAACAGAAATGGCCGGGTTTCGAGGAGGCGTTTCTGCGTTTCGAGCCGAAGCGGCTGTTGTTCCAACCTGATGATTTCTGGCACGATCTGGCTTCCGACCAGCGCATCGTGCGCAATCCGCAGAAGATCAAATCGGTCCGCGACAATGCCGCCTTCGTCGAACGCGTGTCCAAGGAACATGGCGGCTTCGGCCATTTCCTTGCCGATTGGCCAGCAGATGATCAGGTTGGGCTGATGGCCTATCTCGGCAAGCATGGCAGCCGGCTCGGCGGCAACACCGGCCAGTATTTCCTGCGCTGGCTTGGCTGGGACGCCTTCGTCATTTCGGCCGACATGGCGGCGGCCCTTCGTGATGCTGGCCTCGATATCGCCGAAAGCCCGACTTCGAAGAGAGACCTCGACAAGATCCAGGCCCAGATCAATCAATGGGTGGCGGACACGAGGCTGCCGCGCCGGCACATTTCGCGCATCCTGGCGATGTCGATCGGAGAGAACAATTCGCCGCAGTCGTTGCGCGAATATATGGGCGACGACTGATCGCCGGTCTGGGCGCGAGTGACCCCAGGTCATTCGGATCGGCACGGTCTGGGGTGGTCCAAACGAACGCCATTGCTCGGGCAATTCCGCCGCGCTAAGTCAGCAGGCATGACCAAGAAGCCCGACATACTGCGCATCGCGATCGCCCAGCTCAACCCGACAGTCGGCGATGTCGCCGGCAACCTCGCCAAAGCCCGCGAGGCGAGGGCGGATGCCGCGCGCCAGGGCGCCGATCTCGTGCTCTATACCGAGCTTTTCCTTGCCGGTTATCCGCCGGAGGATCTGGTGCTGAAGCCGGCCTTCCTCAAGGCCTGCGAAAAGGCGGCGCAGGAGTTCGCCGCCGATACATCGGATGGCGGTCCGGGCGTCATCATCGGCACACCGCTGAAGCGCAAGAGCGGCACGCACAATTCGATCATCGTCGCTGATGGCGGCAAGATCCTGGCCGAACGCTACAAGCTCGACCTGCCGAACTATGGCGAGTTCGACGAAAAGCGCGTCTTCCAGGCCGGGCCGGAACTGCAGGGCCCCGTCAATTTCCGCGGCGTGCGGCTGGGCATCCCGATCTGCGAGGACATCTGGGGCGACGTTGCGGTCTGCGAGACGCTGGCCGAGAGCGGCGCTGAAATCCTGCTGGTGCCGAACGGCTCGCCTTATTATCGCGCCAAGATCGACGTGCGCCATCAGGTCGTCATCAAGCAGGTCATCGAATGCGGCCTGCCGTTGATCTATGCCAACCAGCTCGGCGGCCAGGACGAACTGATCTTCGACGGTGCCTCCTTCGCCATCGGTGCCGACAAGACATTGGCTTTCCAGATGAGCCAGTTCGAGGACGCCGTCGACGTCACCACGTGGAAACGCACGGAGGACGGCTGGGTCTGCTCGGAAGGGCCGATGTCGAAGATCCCGGAGCGGGAAGAGGCCGATTATCGCGCCTGCATGCTGGGCCTGCGCGACTACGTCAACAAGAATGGCTTCAAGAATGTGGTGCTGGGCCTGTCTGGCGGCATCGATTCGGCGATCTGCGCTGCGCTAGCCGTCGACGCGCTTGGCGAGGAGCGGCTGCGCGCGGTGATGATGCCCTACCGCTATACGTCGAAGGATTCGCTGAAGGATGCCGAGGACTGCGCCCGCGCGCTCGGCTGCCGCTATGACATCGTACCGATCTTCGAGCCCGTCGAAGGCTTCATGCACGCGCTGACGCAGCTTTTCGAAGGCACCAAGGAAGGCATCACCGAGGAAAACCTGCAGAGCCGCGCGCGCGGCACCATCCTGATGGCGATCTCCAACAAGTTCGGCTCGATGGTGGTCACGACAGGCAACAAGAGCGAGATGTCGGTCGGCTACGCCACCCTCTATGGCGACATGAATGGCGGCTTCAACCCGATCAAGGATCTCTACAAGATGCAGGTCTATGCGTTGTCGCGCTGGCGCAACAGCCATGTGCCGCCCGGCGCGCTCGGACCGTCGGGCGAGGTCATCCCGAAGAACATCATCGACAAGGCGCCGTCGGCGGAATTGCGGGAAAACCAGACCGACCAGGATTCGCTGCCGCCCTATCCGGTGCTGGACGACATCCTCGAATGCCTGGTCGAAAACGAGATGGGCGTCGACGACATCGTGGCGCGCGGCCATGACCGGGCGACGGTGACGCGCATCGAGCATCTGCTCTATATCGCCGAATACAAGCGCCGGCAGGCCGCACCTGGCGTGAAGATCACCAGGAAGAATTTCGGCCGCGACCGCCGTTATCCCATCACCAACCGTTTCAGGGATCGTGGATAAGGCGCGGTTCGTCCACTGGGCGAAAATGCGCGGTGCCGCGAGGCGAGGACACAGCCATGCAAGACTGTGAGATCAGTTTCGACCTCGCGCGGATCGACTTCCGTGCGACCTCGGACCTGTTGATGACGAGCTACTGGGGCGCCGGACGCAACGACGAGTTTCATCGCCGGGCCTTTGCCAATTCGTTCTGCGCCGCCGCTTACATCAATGGCCAACAGGTCGGCTTCGGCAGGGCGATCACCGATCGCACGGTGTTCGCCTATCTCGCCGACATCATCGTCTGGCCCCGGCATCGCGGGCAGGGCATCGGCTTGCGGCTGGTGCGGGGGCTCATCGATCATCCCGAACTCGGCACCGTCTCGCACTGGAGCCTGTCGACCAGCGACGCGCATGGCGTCTATGAGAAACTGGGTTTCAAACCCTCGACGGACGGCCGATACATGCGCCTTGATCGCACGCCCCAATGACGGGCACACGGCGAAAGCTTCCATCCGCCATTGTTGCAAAATAATCTCAGTGCTTGGACCAGATACGCTTTGGTCCGGAGCTGGTCTTGGCGATGCATCGGGCCGTCTTTATAAAGGCCGTTCCGCGATTCTTTGCGGGAGGTCCGAATGGCAGTATTTCACATGGTAATGCGAGGCCGCGAAGCCTAGGTCCCGTCCGGCGCTCCGCGAAGGTCTACTCTTCGCGCCGAAGCCGGATTGGGCACAGGCTTATGCCGATGCCGGTCGCCGTCCTGACAAGGGCGTGACGCCAAAATATGCCAGTCCGCTTCCGGGCAATCATTAGCCCTTTGCGCGGCTTCTTCAATTTTCGACTTTACTGGGATCGGGCTCGTTTGCGCCCGAATGACATCATGGCTCGTCTTAAGATCGATTTGCGCGCGAGCGCGTTTCGCAGCGTTCTTGGTTTCTCGCTCACCCACTGGCGGCGCCAGCCTTGGCGGCTTTCGCTCATCATGAGCGGTTTCCTGCTGTCGACGCTGGCCGACGTCCTGACGCCGCTTTATTCCGGCCGGCTGGTCGACGCCGTCGCCAGCAGCGCCGGTGCGGACGCCATTGCCTGGAATGCCGCGATGACGGCGTTCTCGATTCTGATGGCGCTGGCGCTGGCCGGCGTTGTGCTGCGCAACCTTGCGTTCATGGGCATCGTCGAACTGACGCTCAAGATGATGGCCGACATCGCCGCCGATGCCTTCCATCGCGTCCAGCGGTTTTCCACCGACTGGCACGCCAACAGCTTTGCCGGCTCGACCGTGCGCAAGGTGACGCGCGGCATGTGGGCGCTCGACCTGCTCAACGACACCATCCTCATCGCGCTGCTGCCGTCCGTTGTCATGCTTGTCGGCTCGACGCTGCTGCTCGGCTGGTTCTGGCCGCTGATGGGGGCGGTCGTTGCCGCCGGCTCGGTGCTGTTCATCATGGTGACCGCAATGCTGTCGCTTGGCTATGTCGCGCCGGCGGCAAGGCTCGCCAATACGTGGGATACACGCCTGGGCGGTTCGCTGGCCGACGCGGTGAGCTGCAACGCAGTGGTCAAGGGCTTTGGCGCAGAGGAGCGCGAAGAGCGCCGCCTGGCCAGGGTCGTCGCCAAATGGCGAGGACGCACGCGCCGCACCTGGGTGCGCGGCACGGTCAACGGCACCACGCAAGGGGTGCTGCTGCTGGCCATGCGGGCCGCGGTGATCGGCTTGGCGCTGATGCTGTGGTCATGGGGGCAGGCGAGCGCCGGCGACGTCGCCTTCGTGCTGACCTCGTTCTTCGTGCTGCAGGGCTATTTGCGCGATATCGGCACGCATATCCGCAATTTGCAGCGTTCGATCAACGACATGGAGGAACTGGTCGATTTCCAGTCCGAACCGCTCGGCATCGAGGACGGGCCCGGCGCCGGGCCGATCCGGATCACGCAAGGGGCCATCAGCTTCGACAACGTCACCTTTCACTATGGCAATCACCGGACGCCGCTCTATCGCGACTTTTCGGTCGATATCGCACCGGGTGAACGTGTCGGGCTCGTCGGTCACTCGGGGTCGGGCAAGACGACGTTCGTCAAGCTCATCCAGCGGCTCTATGACGTGAATGCGGGCAAGATCCTGATCGACGGCCAGGATATCTCGCAGGTGGCGCAAGCGTCGCTGCGCGGGCAGATCGCCATCGTCCAGCAGGAGCCGATCCTGTTCCACCGGTCGCTCGCCGAAAACATCGCCTATAGCAGGCCGAGCGCGACGCAGGCCGAAATCGAACATGCCGCCAGGCTGGCGAGCGCGCACGACTTCATCGTCAACCTGCCGAAGGGTTACGGCACGCTGGTCGGCGAGCGCGGCGTGAAATTGTCGGGCGGCGAGCGGCAGCGCGTGGCGATCGCGCGCGCCTTCCTTGCCGATGCGCGCATCCTGATCCTGGACGAGGCGACATCGAGCCTCGATTCGGAATCGGAGGTGCTAATCCAGCAGGCGATGGAGCGGCTGATGGTCGGCCGCACCACGCTGGTCATCGCGCACCGGCTTTCGACGGTGCGGGCCCTCGACAGGCTGCTGGTCTTCGATCGCGGCAACATCGTCGAGGAAGGCTCGCATGACGAACTGATCCGGCTGAAGGGCGGCATCTACCGACGCCTGTTCGAGCGCCAGGCGCTCGAGCTGACCAAGGGACTTGCCATCTGACCTGGGGTGGCCTTCGGCTTCGTTCGGAGGCCACCTCTATCAGGCGCCGTCAACCGGTCGGGAGAGTGGCACGGAGGCAGGCAACCGCGGGCGGAGCCGAACCTGTTGCGAACGCATCGGCGGTGGCTCCCCGTCACCCAGCCTATGCTGGCCGAGCCAATCCGTGACGTGAAGCGATATCCAGGTCCCCTGCGGATCCTGAGCGTGAGACATTTTATTTATGGTGCCGATCGAGATACGTTGTCTCAACCATTGATTGATATTGCTTTTCTCAAAGCAACTCAGGGGAGATCTTCGCGTCTCCTGGGATCCGATTGATCAGCGCAGGGTTTCGCCCTCCGGCAGACGACCTCCGTAGGCCTCACGATGCATCTTGGTTCTGTAAATGCCGGTGTGAAAAGCGTGGCTGCGCCGTCGGTGCGGGAGACGCAGCACGGCACGGTTCGGCCGCTCGCAGCCGAAGACCTCGAGCGTGTCGCCGCACTCTTCCTGACGAAGTTTCGGCGGCGACGTCACCTTCTCGATCGCGCGATCGCGGAGACGGCCGAGTATATGAAAAAGATCTATCTTGAGCCTGCCGGCCAGCCCGGTGAGAGCAGCGCGCTTGTCCAGATCACCCCGCAGGGCCGTCTGGGTGGCTTCCTCGGGGTCCTGAAGGCCCGCTACGAGCTCAACGGGGCGGCATTGAACGCGGCGATCATCGGACCGCTCATGGCCGACCCCGGCACCGATCACGGCTCGGCCGGACCGCAATTGCTGCGTGCCGTGCATCAAGGCGCATTCGATCTGCACCTGACCGATTCGGCCAACCGGGTGTCCCTGGCCTTCGCGCGCCCGATGAAGTATCAGCTGCTGCCGGTGCATTGTCTGGGATGGACCTGCATTTTCCGGCCGGCCGCGATGGCAGCCGCCGTGGCGCGCGGTAAATGGCCGGGCCTGCCTCGCTTCGCACTCGATCCTTGCGCCAGGGCATTCGACACTTTTACGAGAAAAAGGTTCGAGCCGCCCGCCCAGCATTCCTCGTCACACCGGGTCCATCGCGAGCCGATGGATGCCGCGCAGTTTGCGGAGCGGTTGCCGACGCTGGTGTCCGATTACGCGCTTCGGCCGCGCTGGCAGGATGGCGAGCTGCCACGGCTGCTCGCGCTGGCGGCCGAGAAGCGGGCCGACGGTCCCCTTCATTTCGGCGGGACCTATGACGAAACAGGCAAAATACTCGGCTGCTACGCTTTCTACGGCCAAGCCGGCGGCATCGCGAACCTGTTGCAAATCCAGGCCTCCGGATCTCATTGGGGTGCGACGCTGGATGGCTTGATCGCCGACGCGCGGAATATGGGCTGCGTGGGCATCGCCGGGCAGACACAAGGCAGGTTCATGCCTCAGCTCTTCGGCTACAAGAATGTCCTCCTCCGCTATGCCGGGGGGACGATGGTCCGCTCGCGGATCGCCGAGGTCACGGAAGCGGTCCGCTCCGGCGACATCTTCATCGGTGGCTTGATGGGCGACCGCTGGACCCGCCTCAGTTCCGATGATTTCGGCCGCTGATCAGCCTCGGCTCGACCGGCGTCGGCTCCGCCCGCCGGCTGCGCTCGAACGTGGCACGCGCCGCCCGGTCTTTTCATTGCGCGCGCCATGTTCTATGTCTGCGGCACAGCGCGGGGGCGCATCTTGTCAATCACAAAGGCATCCGGTACGCCCCATCCATGACAGTTACCGTTCGTTTCGCCCCGTCACCGACCGGCCGCATCCATATCGGCAATGCGCGCACCGCTCTCTTCAACTGGCTGTTTGCCCTGAACAACAAGGGCCGCTTCATCCAGCGCTTCGACGACACCGACATCGCCCGCTCGAAGCAGGAATTCGCCGACGCCATCCTCTACGACCTGCATTGGCTGGGCATTTTCCCGGACGCCACCGAATATCAGTCGCGGCGCTTCGAGATCTACGACGCGGCCGTCGAGCGGCTGAAGGCGGCTGGCGTTCTCTATGCCTGCTACGAAACGCCGGAGGAACTCGATCTCCGGCGAAAAGTGCGCCGCACGCGCGGCCTGCCGCCGGTCTATGGCCGCGAGGCCCTGGCGCTGACCAGAGAGCAGGTGGCCGAATACCAGGCCGACGGGCGCCGGCCGCACTGGCGTTTCCTGTTGCCCAATTTCTCAGACGATCCGCAGCAGCCCGAACGCACCGACATCCACTGGAACGATCTGGTGCGCGGCGAGGAAACGGTCGATCTCGCTTCACTCTCGGATCCAGTGCTGGTGCGCGAGGACGGCACCTACCTTTACACGTTGCCGTCCGTCGTCGACGACATCGAGATGGGCATCAGCCACGTCATCCGTGGTGATGACCATGTCACCAATACCGGCGTGCAGATTGTCCTGTTCAAGGCGCTGGGCGCCGAACCGCCGGTTTTCGGTCACCACAATCTTTTGACCACCGTCTCGGGCGAGGGACTGTCGAAGCGCACCGGGGCTCTCTCCATTGAAAGCCTGCGCGAGGACGGTATCGAGCCGATGGCCGTCGCTTCGCTGGCCGTGCTGGTCGGCACTTCGGAGAATGTCGCGGCCGTGCATGACCTGGCCGAACTCGCCGGCCATTTTGACCCGGCCGCGACCTCGAAATCATCGGCCAAGTTCGATCCGGACGAGCTGTTCGTGCTCAACCGCGTGCTGCTGCACCACATGCCCTTCGACGAGGCCCGAGACAGGCTGATGGTGCTCGGCATCTCGGGCGACCAGGCCGAACCTTTCTGGTTGGCGGTGCGCGGCAATCTCGACCGGCTCGCCGATGCGGTGGGCTGGTGGCGCATCCTGCGCGAGGGTCCGCAGGAACGGTCCGATTTTTCCGCCGACGACCGCGATTTTCTTCATCAGGCCTTCGATGTCCTGCCGGAAGAGCCCTGGAACGGGACAGTCTGGAAGGATTGGACCGGCAAGATCAGGGAAGCGACCGGGCGCAAGGGCAAGGGGCTGTTCATGCCGCTCAGACTTGCGCTTACCGGACTGCCTTCGGGGCCGGAGCTTGCAGATTTATTGCCGCTGATGGGTCGGGAAGGAACGTTGGCCCGACGACCCTGACCTTGCGCTGTTCCGGCGGCAAGGCGGATACGGGCGATGTCACCGGCTTGGCGGAAAGCCGCTTGATGGCTTCGCGGTCGAGCCCGCCTTCCATATTGGCCAGGGTTTCCGGGTCGGCGCCCGGATCGGGCTTGGAGGCCGGGACCGGAATGAACGGTGCCGCTTCGGTTTCGGGCTGCGACTGTTGCGGATTTGGCGGGTTGCCGCCAATGATCTGGAAGTTCTGCGCCGCATTGCAGCCGCAAGCCGGTGGGCGCGGCATGTTGGACTGCTTGTAGAGATAGGCGGTCGGCAGTTCGCTATAGGGCTTGCCGGTGACCGATGATGTCATCGCGGCGGAATCGTCGTCCATGCCGCGCGAATAGAAGACCTGCATCTCGGTGCCTGGGCAGCTCGATTCGCAGTTCTTCTGGTCGCGCTCGAAATCGCTGACCGAGGCCGCGTTCGACATCGGGAAGAAGTAGCCGTCGCAGGTACGCACGCACATCGTGCGGAACTCGCCGCCGGTGCTCGGGAAATCGGGAACCCCGGGCTGGTTCAAAACCCTGCTGATATTGCGCTCCCCATCGGGACTGTCGGGCTGGTCAAGCGTGTCGCCCTGCTGGCTGTCATTGCCGAAAAGCTGGTTGAACAGGTTCGCGTTGCTGTCCTCTCCACGATCAGCTTCCTGCAGCGGAGCGTGGCGCGGCGCAACCGTGTCGTCTCGGCAGCCATTGGCGTCGAGCGCGGCCAGGATGCGGCCACGGTCGCGACGAGATCCGCCGCCGGCGAGCTGGGCGCGCTTGGCCTGGAGGCTGTCGAGATTGGCATTCATGCGGTCGATGGTGGCGTTGAGCCCGGCGCATTGGTTGACGTTGCGGGAAAACAGCGAGAATCCGCACCCGGCGCTGTCCGCCTGGCCACGGGCCTTGGAGATCTGTTCGCGCTGCCGGTCGATCGCGGCGTCGTATTTCCGGATCATTGCCGAGCCACCGCCGCCGCCACGCGAAGCCGCGGTAAGATCGGCCTCCAACTGACGACAGACCCGCGAAGCGGCCTGTGGCTCGGAGATGGTGGCGCCGGACAGCAGCAGGCCAAGCAGCATGGCAGCATGCGCCCGCTTCAACCCTGCGCTTATCATCCGCCTCAAATCCCGCTTGCCTGTGGCCGCCAAGCTACCCCGTTCTCGGTTAATCGTCTGTTTCGGATGCCGTCCAGCGATTTGGCTGAAAGCCGTCAAGTTGCGGCAACGGATCACGGCAAACCGTTCGCGCTGATTGTCAGAACTTGTAGTTCATGCCGATCTTGACTGTGCTGAACTTGTTGTCGAACTCAGTGTTGCTGCCACCGTAGTCGATGGTCTGGTCTCGCAGATCGACATAAAGATATTCGACATTCGCGGACCAATGATCGGTGAATGCCTGTTCCAGCCCTGCGCCAAGAGTCCAGCCAGTCTTGGTGCCCTTTTCTGAAAAGCTATTTAAGGGTCCGCCAAGATATCGGTTTTCGACGCTTCCGTAAGCCAGGCCACCGGTTCCATAGACCAGGGTACTGTCGAACGCATATCCGGCCCTGGCGCGCAGCGTCCCAAACCAGTCCACCTTGGTGTCGTATGTATCGCCGCGGACGCCGACATTGATTTCGCCCGAGTGTCCCTTGATGTCCGAGCCCGCAATGTCAGCTTCGACGCCGAGAACCAGGGAATTGATCTGGTAGTTATAGCCGACTTGAACACCACCTAGGAATCCGTCGATGTCGTAGTCCTGGCTTGCTTGAAACGTTGGCGTGTTGGGCGAACTGAAAGCCGCGTCGGTTTTTCCAAAACCGTAGCCAATCTGCCCGCCGACATAGACGCCGGACCAATCATGGACGGTTGTGGGCTCGGCACTGATGGCGTCCGCGGCCAGCGCGTGTCCGCCGATCAGCGACAGCAATGCGGATGCGAGCAACAGGCCCTTCACGACGTCCTCGCCGTCAAATGAGATGGACAACCATATCAGGTAGGCTTTCCCGGCGAAATCCGCTTCCGGCCAACGCCGAATTTCCGCAATCGCAAGTTGCTGGTGCGCAACACCTCGGTTTGCAACGAGTTGTCGCCAGGACAGGAGGGGTGTGCCCGAAAGACCAGGCCGAGCCGCTGAAGCCGGCTTCGGCCTAGTCCAGATTGGCGATAGCCTGCGCCTTGTGCGCGGCCTCGACCACGGCGAGCGCTGTCATGTTGACGACACCGCGCGATGTGACCGAGGGCGTCAGAATGTGCGCCGGCATATCGGTGCCAAGCAGGATCGGCCCGACATGCAGCGCATCCATCATGGCGCGCAGCGCCGTCAGCGTGATGTTGGCCGAATCGAGGTTCGGGAACACCAGCAGATTGGCTTCGCCCTTAAGCCGCGAATGCGGATAGACGCGCTGGCGCAGATGTTCCGACAAGGCTGAATCGGCATGCATTTCGCCGTCGCACTGAAGGTCCGGCGCGATGCGCGCCAGGATCGCCGCCGCTTGCCGCATTTTCAGCGCGCTTGGCGAATCGCGCGAGCCGAAATCCGAATGCGACAGCAGTGCCGCCTTCGGCTCGATGCCGAAGCGCTGGATTTCCTCGGCCGCCAGTACGGTCATCTCGGCGATCTCCTCGGCCGTCGGGTCGACGGAGACGTGCGTGTCGGTGAGGAAGATGATGCCGCGCTGCGAGATCAGCATCGACAGGGTCGACAGGTCATAGTCCTTGATGCCCGCGCGAGGGCCAATGATGAGGGTTACGTTGCGCAGATGCCGCTCGAAGCGTCCTTCGAGGCCGCAGACCATGGCGTCGGCATCGCCGCGTTTCAGGGCGAGCGCCGCGATCACCGTATTGTCGGTGCGCACCATGGTGCGTGCGGCTTCCGTCGTCACGCCACGCCGGCCGGCAAGTTCGATCAGCAGGTCGACATAGTGGCGGTAGCGCGGATCGTCCTCGGGGTTGATCAGGCCGAAATCGACGCCCGGCTTGATGCGCAGCCCGTACCGCTTCAGCCTGACCTCGATGACGTGCGGACGGCCGATCAGGATCGGCTCGGCAATGCCTTCCTCGAGCACAACCTGGGCGGCGCGCAGCACGCGCTCATCCTCGCCATCGGCATAGATGACACGCTTGGCGCTCGATGCCTTGGCAGATGAGAACACCGGCTTCATCACCAGGCCGGAGCGGAAGACGAAACGGTTGAGCTTGTCGATATAGGCGGTGAAATCGGTGATCGGCCGTGTCGCCACACCGGTGTCGCAGGCCGCTTTGGCGACGGCCGGCGCGATGCGCAGGATGAGCCTGGGATCAAAGGGCGAGGGGATCAGGAAATCGGGCCCGAAGATCGGCGTCTCGCCCGAATAGGCGCGTGCGGCGACGTCCGAAGGCTCTTCGCGGGCAAGGGCGGCAATGGCCCGCACGGCGGCCATCTTCATCTCTTCATTGATGGCGCTGGCACCGCAGTCGAGCGCGCCACGAAAGATATAGGGGAAGCACAGGACGTTGTTGACTTGATTGGGAAAATCGGACCGGCCGGTACAGATCATGGCATCGGGTCGTGCAGCGCGCGCCACTTCCGGCATGATCTCGGGATTGGGGTTGGCCAGTGCCAGGATCAGCGGCTTCGGCGCCATGTGCTGCAGCAGTTCCGGTTTCAGCACGCCGGCCGCGGAGAGGCCGAGGAAGACGTCGGCGCCCGGGATGACATCGGCCAGCGTGCGCGCCTCGGTGTCCTTCACATAGGGGTCTTTCCAACGGTCCATCTCGTCGGTTCGGCCCTTGTAGGCGACGCCGAAACGGTCGGTGACCCAGATGTTTTCGATCCGTACGCCGAGCGAGACCAGAAGGTTGAGGCAGGCTAGGGCGGCCGCACCCGCGCCTGAGGTGACGACCTTGATGTCCGAAATGGTCTTGCCGGCGAATTCCAGACCGTTGAGCACGGCGGCGGCGACGATGATGGCGGTGCCGTGCTGGTCGTCGTGGAACACCGGTATGCTCATGCGGGCTTTCAGCCGCTCCTCGACCTCAAAACACTCCGGCGCCTTGATGTCCTCGAGGTTGATGCCGCCGAAAGTGGGTTCAAGAGCGGCGACGGTCTCCACCATGCGTTCGATCTCGGGGGCATCGATCTCGATGTCGAAGACATCGATGCCGGCGAATTTCTTGAACAGCACCGCCTTGCCTTCCATCACGGGTTTGGAGGCCAGCGGGCCGATATTGCCGAGACCGAGCACCGCCGAACCGTTGGAGACGACGCCGACCAGGTTAGCGCGCGCCGTATAGTCGGCGGCGGTTGCCGGATTGTCGCGGATCTCAAGGCAAGGGGCGGCGACGCCGGGCGAGTAGGCGAGCGCCAGGTCGCGCTGGTTGCCAAGCGGCTTGGTTGCCTGGATTTCGAGCTTTCCCGGTGTCGGGTGCTTGTGGAAGTAGAGGGCGGCTTCGTCGAGGTCCGAACGTGCCGTTTTCTTGTTCTCGCCTTCCATCCGGCCGCTCCCTCGAAACCTGCTTCGAGGCTCCTTTTAGCATGCGGCCAAGGTTTTTCGCGACGCTAATTGACGCGCCGTCGGCTTTAAACCGTGGCGCGTCAAAAATCACTGGATGTCAGATGCTTACGGCTGTTTCATGCCGGATTAATCTCGCCGCTCTGCCGACCTTTTGATCAGAAAGCGCTGACGTAGAGACCACCGTCGACCGGGATGTTCTGTCCGGTCAGATAGCCGGCATGGACCGAGCACAGGAAGGCGCAGATCTGGCCGAACTCCTCCGGCGTGCCGAGCCGCTTGGCTGGCACGTCGGCGCTGATGCGGGTCTTGCGCGCGGCGGCCGCGGCGGGATCCTCGACAGTGCCGGCCTCGTGCGGCCCGCGCAGCCGGTCGGTGTCTAGCTTGCCGGGCAAGAGACTGTTGATGGTGACGTTGCGATCGATCACCGTTCGCGCCACGCCGGCGAGGAAAGAGGTGAGACCAGCGCGCGCGCCCGACGAAAGATCGAGACCGGGAATGGGGACGTAGACCGACAGCGAGGTGATGTTGACGATGCGGCCGAAGCCGCGCTTCGCCATGCCGTCGAGGACGGCCTGCACCAGTTCGATCGGCGTCACCATGTTCTGGGTGACGCCTTCGAGGATTTTCGCGCGATCGAGTTCGCGGAAATCGCGCAGCGGCGGGCCGCCATTGTTGTTGACGAGAATGTCGGGCTCGGGGCAGGCGGCAAGCAGCGCCTTCTGCACCTCGGGCTTGGAGACGTCGCCGACGACCTCCGTCACCGTCACGCCATAGCGCTCGCGCAGCTCGGCAGCGGTTTTGGCCACCAGTTCGGCATTGCGCCCATTGACGACGATGTCGCAACCGGCCTCGGCCAGCGCCATGGCGCAGCCTTTCCCAAGCCCCTTGCTCGAAGCGCAGACGATTGCCTTCTTTCCGCGGATACCGAGATCCATGACGATTTCTCCTGTGATTAGGCCGGCAAGCTAGTCCTTAGACTGGACCAATCGCAACCGTCATACGGTTGTTGCATGAATCGAGGCATAGGCTGCTCGAAAGCAAGGGTGAATCGCGATGTCAGGCCAAGAGCCCCGCACTTTCCGCAGCATGTTCATTTCCGACGTCCATCTCGGCTCTAAGGCGGCCAAGGCCGAGTTCCTGATCGATTTCCTTAGATACCATGACGCCGACATCATCTATCTGGTCGGTGACATCGTCGATGGCTGGCGGCTGCGGCGGAGCTGGCACTGGCCGCAAAGCCACAATGACGTCGTACAGAAATTGCTGCGCAAAGCGCGCAAGGGCGCCAGCATCACCTATATCGCCGGCAACCATGACGAGTTCGCCCGCCAGTTCCAGGGCGTGCATTTCGGCGGCATCGTCGTCGCCGACCGCGCGATCCATGAAACAGCCGACGGCAAGCGCCTTCTCGTCATCCATGGCGATCAGTTCGACACCGTCGTTCACAATCAGCGCTGGCTCGCCTATCTCGGCGATCATGCCTATGACGCGGCGATGATCGTCAACCGCGTGGTGACGCGGTTGCGCCAATTGCTCGGCCTGCCTTACTGGTCGTTCTCGTCCTGGGCAAAGGTCAAGGTCAAGAAAGCGGTCAACTTCATCGGCTCGTTCCAGACCGTGCTGACCGAGGAAGCCCGCCGCTCGCATGTCGACGGCGTCATCTGCGGCCATATCCACCATGCCGCGATCGAGAATTTCGACGATGTGCGCTACATCAACACCGGCGACTGGGTGGAAAGCTGCACGGCCGTGGTCGAGCACTTCGACGGCCGGATGGAAATCCTGACCTGGGCGCAAATCCTGCCGGAAGCGCCGGACGAGCCCTTCATCCCGATGCTCATCGAAGATCGGGTGGGGCAGGCGGCCTGACCGAATTCTCGCTGGTTTTCGGTGTCAATTGATTAGTCCAGCCGGTTTCGCCTGGTTTTTCGCCATGTTAAGGGATCGATCTGCGTTGCTGGCCGGCCGGCCAAGTGCGGCGTAATTGGATCGATTCATGTCCCTGCCGCCGCTTTCGCCAGAACAGCTCGTCAAGCCGCGCCATTTCGAACTGCGCATGAGCCTGATCTTCGGCACGCTGTTCATATCGCTCGGCACGCATCTGCCTTATTTCCCGCTCTGGCTGCAGGCCAAGGGCTTTCACGCCGAGCAGATCGCCGTCATCCTGGCGGCGCCCATGTTCCTGCGCGTGGTGACGACGCCGCTGCTGACGACGCTCGCCGACCGGGCGCGGGACCGCGCCGATGTCTATGTCGCGCTGGTGGCAGCGTCCCTGCTGCTCTCGGCGGGTTATTTCCTGACGCCGACCTACGCCATGGTGCTGGCGGTGTCGCTTGCCCTGACCATTGTCTGGACGCCGCATTCGCCGATCGCCGATTCGCTGGCGCTTTCGGGCGTGCGCCGCTTCGGTTCGAACTACGCAAGCATGCGCAAATGGGGTTCGATCTGCTATCTCTGCGCCAATGTCGCGGGCGGCTTCATCCTGGCGGCCACCGGTCCTCAAGCTGTTCCGGTGATCATTTTCCTTGCCCTTGGCGCGGCACTCGTCGCCGGGCTGCTGGCGCCGCGCATGGGGCGGCCGCGCAAGGCCTCGCCGCTTTCTGCCGCGGACATCCAGCACGCGGCGCCGAGCCTGTTCAATGCCTATTTCCTCTACTTCACCTTTGGCGTCGGCATCATCACCGCCAGCCATGCCTTCCTTTACGGCTTCGTTTCCATCTACTGGAAATCGATCGGCATCAGCGATTCCGTCGTCGGTCTGCTGTGGGCCTGGGGCGTGGTGTCCGAAGTCTGCATGTTTTTGTTTTTCAATCGCATTTTCGCCTCCATATCCGTCGTCAGGGTGATGTTGATCGCCGGCATCGGGTCGATCGTGCGCTGGATCATCTTCCCACTGGTATGGCCGCTCGGCCTCGGCGTCGCCGGCTTCTTCGCCGTGCAGTCACTGCATTCGGTGTCTGTCGCGATGGTGCTGATCGGCCTGCAGAAGATGATCGCCGAGACCGTTTCCGAGGAGCGCACGGGCGCCGCGCAAGGCATTGCTTATTTCTTCAACGGCTTCTTCATGGCCGCCGTCACGCTTGCGTCCGGTCCGCTCTATGACCGTCTCGGCGTCGATGGTTTCCTGGTGATGATCCCGATCGCGATCATTGGCCTCGTGCTGATCGGGCTTGCCGCGCGCTCAGCCCCAAAGCGCGCGGTCCGGGGGTGAGACGAGCGAACCCTGATAGACGAGACCCGGCACCCGGTCGCGCGCAAGCAGCAGCGGACCATCGAGGTCAACGAAATCGGCGTCCTGGGCGAGCAGGACCGCCGGTGCCATGGCAAGCGATGTGCCGACCATGCAGCCGACCATGATGCCAAAACCCAGTTCGCGGGCGCGGTCACGCAGCACGAGCGCCGCCGTCAGCCCGCCGGACTTGTCGAGCTTGATGTTGACGGCGTCGTAGAGGCCGACAAGCGCTTCCAGGTTCTTCGCCTCATGCACGCTTTCGTCGGCGCAGATCGGCACCGGATGCGCAATATGGCGCAGGATCTCATCCTGCCCGGCGGGCAGGGGTTGTTCGATGAGCGCAATGCCTTGCTCCGCGGCAAAGGCGAGGTTCGCTACGATGTTGTCGTCGGTCCAGCCTTCGTTCGCATCAAGGATGATTCGGCTCCCGGGTGCCGCCTGTCTCACCGCCTGGATCCGGGCGATGTCGTTGTCGCCGCCGATCTTGACCTTCAGCAGCGGCCGGCCGGCGTTGGCACGGGCCTGTGCCGCCATTGCCTCGGGTTCGCCGAGCGATAGCGTGTAGGCAGTTTCCAATGGACGCGGCGGAGCTGGCCAGATTGCGCGTGCAACCGGACTGTCACCCATCTTGGCTTCAAGGTCCCAGAGGGCGCAGTCGACCGCGTTGCGGGCCGCTCCCGCCGGCATTGCGCCGAGCAGGGCGGTCCGGTCGATGCCACCGGCTATCCGCTCGCGCATCGCCTCTATCGCGGCATGCACCCCGTCCATGGTCTCGCCGTAGCGCTTGTAGGG
Source organism: Mesorhizobium sp. GW821-FHT04C10 (assembly GCF_059420305.1). Classification (NCBI taxonomy): domain Bacteria; kingdom Pseudomonadati; phylum Pseudomonadota; class Alphaproteobacteria; order Hyphomicrobiales; family Phyllobacteriaceae; genus Mesorhizobium; species Mesorhizobium sp. GW821-FHT04C10. Next base: position 4,306,379 of record NZ_JBWKTL010000001.1, read on the forward strand.
AACGCATTCGCCGCGACCGCTATGACCATCCTGGCTGATCGTGCATGTGATGACCTCGGCCTCGGTCTTCGAGCCGCGCGAAATGGTGAAGGTGCCGGCGATCGGAAAGCGCTCCGCCTCGACCGAAATGACACGCGCCATATTTTTCTGCTCCGGCTGTGCGAGAAGGGTTGTCGGCAAATCGACAAGGTCGGACCCATCAGGCTAAACAGGACGCCATGTTGACCATCGGCAAGCGCGACGCAAGCGGCACGACCGCCTCGGAGGCTGACCACCAACCGCGCGTAGCGGTCGGCGAGGAGGGTGGCGTTCTCGGCTGCGCGTTCTCCGGAATCTGGACGACACGAACGGTGGCGTCAATCGACGCCGACATGCGCAAGATCGAGAAACGAAGCGGTTTCAAGACTTTGGCGCTGGATCTTTCGAAAATCGAGAAGATCGATACCGCCGGCGCCTGGCTGATCGACCGCCTCGTCAGTGTCTTCGAGAAGAAGAACGTCGAGGTCCGGCTGCAAGGCCAGAGCGAGATCGCTTCCATCCTGCTCGACGCGGTCGGCGAGGCTGTCCGGCGCGAGCCCGAATCCGGGCCGGCGCGGCCGCCCAACATCGTCATCCGGGCGCTTGAGGCGGTTGGGCGGCGCGTCTACGAGATGCGCGACGATTTCTTTGCTTCGATGAATATTCTTGGCGCCACCATCCGCGGCGCGCAGATGAAGCTTGGCCGCGGCCACGCCGTCAACCCGGCGGCGATCTTCAACCAGATCGACCGCATGGGTGTCGGCGCCATCCCGGTGGTGGTGCTGATGTCGGCGATCGTCGGCGCCATCGTTGCCCAGCAAGGCGCCTACCAGCTCAGCTATTTCGGCGCCGACATCTTCGTCGTCGACCTCGTCGGCGTGCTCATCCTGCGTGAACTCGGCGTGCTGATGACGGCAATCATGATCGCTGGCCGCTCCGGCAGCGCGATCACCGCCGAGATCGGCTCGATGAAGATGCGCGAGGAGGTCGACGCGCTGAAGGTCATCGGTCTCAACCCGATTGGCGTTCTGGTCTTTCCGCGTCTGGTTGCTCTGGTGATCGCATTGCCGTGTCTGACGATCATCGCCAATTTCGCGGCACTCGGCGGCGGCATTGTTGCGGCCTGGCTCTACTCCGATATCCCCCCGGCCGCATTCATCGACCGGCTGCGTGTCGCCATCGATCTCAGCACGATTTTCGCCGGCCTGATCAAGGCGCCGTTCATGGCCATGATCATCGGCACGATCGCCTCGGTCGAAGGCATGAAGGTCGGCGGCAGTGCCGAATCGCTCGGCCAGCACGTGACCGCCTCGGTGGTGAAGTCGATCTTCGTCGTCATCATCCTCGATGGCCTTTTCGCCATGTTCTACGCAGCGATCGAGTTCTGAAATGATGGCGAAGGGCAACGGCATCACGGTTGGGGAAGAGGACGAAAGCGAAATCGTCCTTTCGGTGCGCGACGTCACCGTTGCCATCGAGGACAAGCTGATCCTCGACAAGCTTTCGCTCGACATCAAGCGCGGCGAGATCCTGGGGTTCGTCGGTGCTTCGGGCGCCGGCAAGTCCGTCCTGTTGCGAACCATTCTCGGGTTGATGCCCAAGCAGTCGGGAACGATCAAGCTGTTTGGTGTCGACGTCGACAAGGCAAGCGATATCGAGCGCCTGCGCATCGACATGCGTCTTGGCGTGCTGTTCCAGCATGGCGCGCTGTTTTCGGCGTTGACCGTGCAGGAGAACGTGCAGGTGCCGATGCGCGAATATCTCGACCTGCCAAGGAAGCTGATGGACGAACTGGCGCTGCTGAAGATCGAGCTGGTCGGGCTGCCGCCGGATGCGGCGCAGAAATTTCCCTCCGAACTCTCCGGCGGCATGATCAAGCGCGCAGCTCTTGCGCGCGCCTTGGCGCTCGATCCGGACATCGTCTTTCTCGACGAGCCGACGTCCGGCCTCGATCCGATCAGTGCCGCCGAATTCGACGAACTCGTCGTCAAGCTGCGCGACACCATGGACCTGACCGTCTATATGGTCACGCACGACCTCGACACGCTGTTTACCGCTTGCGACCACGTGGCGGTGCTGGGCAAGAAGAAAGTATTGGTCGAAGGCACTATCGACGACATGCTGAAGAGCGAGGAACCGTGGGTGAAATCCTATTTCCGCGGAAAACGCGCCCGCCAACTTGATCTTGCCGCACGTGCATAGCCATAAGTGAAGCAATGGAAACCAGAGCCAACTACGTCATTGTCGGCATTTTTACGCTGGTTGCGATCCTGGCGGCGTTCGGCTTCGTCTACTGGACGGCGGCGATCGGTGACAGGGGCGAGACGACGCTGTTGCGTGTGCGCATTCCAGGTTCGGCCTCCGGCCTCGGCCGCGGCAGCTTCGTGCTGTTCAACGGCGTCAAGGTCGGTGACGTCAAGCGCGTCTATATCGACGTGGACAACCCGACTGTCGCCATCGCCGACACCGAGATCGACCGGATGACGCCGATCACCAAGTCGACGCAGGCCGATATCGGCCTTGCCGGCCTCACCGGGCAGGCCAACATCGAGCTCAAGGGCGCCGACCCCAAGGAAGTGAAACTCCTCGATCAGGCCGAAAAGGAAGGCAAGGTCGCCGAGATTGTCGCCAATCCGTCCGCTGTGACCAATCTGCTGCAGACGGCGCAGAACATCTTCACCCGTGCCGACAAGGTGCTGACCGAACTCGAGGGCTTCACCAAGGATGTTCGTGGGCCGCTGACGCAGACGGTCCAGAACGTGCAGACGTTCTCCGATGCGCTGGCCAAGAATTCCGACGGCATCGACAAGTTCCTGTCCAGCGTCAGCGCGCTGTCCGACGAACTGAAGGGCGTGTCCGGCAAGCTCGACGGCACGCTGAAGGCAGCGGAAGGCCTGCTCAATGCCGTCGACAGGGACAAGATCAAGAGCATCGTCGCCAATGTCGATACGGTGACCGCGAACCTCAAGCAGACATCGCAGCAGCTCGACGGTGTGATCAAGAATGTCGACACCGCGGTCGGATCCGTCAATGACTTCGCCAAGCAGACGCAGGGAACGCTGGCCAAGGTCGACGGCGTGCTGGACGGTGTCGACCCGGCGCAGGTGCGTGCGGCCCTGGCCAACATCCAGAAGGCCAGCGAAAACGCCAACAAGGCCGCCGCCGACATCGCCGTGGTGACCGACAAGTTCGCCAACCGCGCCGACGATATCGACCAGACGATCAAGGACGCCAAGCAACTGGCGCAGCGGCTCAACGATGCCTCGGTGCGCGTCGACGGCATCCTTGCCAGGGTCGACACCTTGCTTGGATCGGGGCAGGCCGACGGCGTGATGGCCGACGCCAGGGATACGCTGAAGTCGTTCAAGCAGGTTGCCGATACGCTGAATGCGCGGCTAGGTGTCATTACCGACAATCTGGCGCGTTTCTCGGGCCAGGGCCTGTCGAATGTCGAGGCGCTGGTGCAGGACAGCCGCCGCTCGATCTCGCGCATCGAGGAGGCGGTCACGGATCTCAGCCGCAATCCGCAGCGCATTCTTTCCGGTGGCGACGGCGAGGTTCGGCAATTCGATGGCAGGGCGCGGCGTTGACTTCGACGTCCGCTCGCCTCAGAAACAGTTATTGCGGATGCGGGTTATTTTGAGGTCGATACATAACGGGGACAGCAGGGGTCGCGCGTGAAGTCGATTGTGTCCAGATCGGGCCTGGCATTGCTTGCCTTAGCCCTCGCCAGCTGCGCGGCGTTGCCCGGTGGCGGACCCGCGCCGCTCGACACGTTTGAGTTGTCGGCGCCTTCGGTCGACGCGCATGGCCACAGCCGCAAGCAAATCCTGATCGCCCAGCCCTCGGCGCTCAAGGCGCTGGACAGCCAGAATATCGTCATCAAACCCTCCGACCGCTCGATCCAGTATCTGAAGGGCGCGCAATGGGCCGACCGCCTGCCGCTGATCGTGCAGGCGCGACTGGCCGAGACATTCCAGCGCTCGGGCAGCTTTGCCGGTGTCGGCAAGCCGGGCGAGGGGCTGGCGATCGACTACCAAGTCATCGTCGAGATCCGTTCGTTCGAGGTGCGCGTCGATGGTGGTGAGCACGCCGAAGTCGACCTGTTCGTGCGCATCCTCAACGACCGCAACGGCGAGGTGCGCGCGTCCAAGAGCTTCACCGCGACCGCACCGGTTTCGGGGAGCGGCAATTCCGCCTATGTCAGTGGGCTGGACGCTGCGTTTGGCGATGCAGCCAAGCAGATTGTCCGCTGGACCGATTCGGTGATCTGAGCGACCGGCGCGCCGGATACACCGGCGCTTCCGGGCTAAAGGCGGTCGAAGACCTCCGGCCCCAGCTTTCCGGTCTTTATCAGGTGCTGCAAGGTGTAGGTCACTGACAGCGCATCGTCGAGCGCGTCGTGGCCCTGTAGTGGCGGGTGTTCGACACCATAATAATCCGCAAGCTTGTTGCTCGGCGTCCTCGCCAGATCCTCGATCGGCATCCCGGCCGCGATCAGCAACTTCACGGCGTTGTCAAACCGGGTAGCCGGGATGGAAGGCTGAATGCCCGCGACATAGCAGGAGATGGCGATCATGTTCAGTTCGTCCTTGCCCCAGGACCAGAATCGCGCGCCTCCGGAAAAACGATCGATATCGGCAAGGGCTTCTCCCAGCGCGACCCCTTCGGTCTCGATGTTTTCCTCAGTGATACCGGTCAGTTTGGTGAAGAACGGGTCAAGTGCATATCTCCGGCCAAACCGGTCGATCGGTCTGATATAGGCCTTGTGTGTACCGAGCAGCGGAAAATCATCTTCGAGCCCAAGTCTGACAGCGCCGATCTGGGCGATGACCGGGTCGGGATCGTGGGCAGCACACCAGAATCTGCGTTGCGAACCCTCAAGGCAGAGAAACTCGCAGTCGAATATGATTGCCGTCTTCACGGTCGGCCCCCTTTTTATCGAGGATCAGGGCGGCAGGCCCGTAGTCTTCGCGCCGTCGGGAAATCGGACTTCGCGCCGCGAGCGTATCGAGCGCATGCGTCGGCTCGCAGCTGCGAGAACGTTTCAGCGACGGAGCTTTGAGGCAGTCACAAGCGGGGCGGGACCCCGCCTGTTCAATTCCAGCTCAGTGCAAGCGGCCGCTGGCGTGGGCCAGCATGGTGTAGACCTTGCCGGTGTCCGACGTCAGGTAGGTCTGCGCCATGATGTTGTCGCGGTCGTTGCGCGAGACATCCTTCAGCAGCTTCTCGAAGTCGTCGCAGTAACGGTCGACGGCGGCGCGGAACTCGGCCTCTCCCTGGTATTTGCGGCGGATCTCGTCGAATGTCTGCTGGCCCTTCAGCGTGTAGAGCCGGCGCGTGAACACGTCCCGCTCGCCGCGCCGATAGCGGTTCCACAGCTCGATCGAAGCGTCGTGGTCGATGGCCCGTGCAATGTCGACAGAGAGCGAATTCAGCGATTCCACCACATGCAGCGGCGAGCGCTGGGCAGGGGCCGCGCGCGGTGCTTCCGCAGGCGCCGAGGGTGGAGCCGTCGGCCTGAGATCCGCATCGTTCGACGCCGCGGTCAGGAGGTCACGCACCCAGCCGCCCTGTGGCGTGCGGGTGTTGGCGTCGGGACGCTGCTGACGCGGTGCCGCCTCAACCGGACGCTCGAGGTCGAGCGTGCCGCGCAGTGCGGCACCGCCCAGCGGCGCCTGAGGCGTGCGAAGCTCCGGCTGTGGCGCCGGCGCGCGACGCGGCGGCTCGGCAGCGCGGGTGGCCGGCGCTTGCGGCGCCGGACGCAAGGTGCGCGGCTCCGAGGTGTCGCCGCCACGACCGGACTTCGCAACGATGTCGGAAAGCTCCTTCAACGCGTTGATCTGCTCGGAAACGGCGCGACGGATGGCAGAGGTCGATTCCTTTGCCTCTTCCGGCATCTCGATGACGCCTTTCTTGAGCTCGGCGCGGGTGAGGTCGAGTTCGCTCTTGATCGAGCCCGCGGTACGCCGCATCTCCTCGGTCGCATCGGCGAAGCGCTTGGTGGCCGAATCCACGACATCGGTGATGGCGTTGCGGATCTTGTCGGCCGATTCCAGCGTCTTGCCTTCGGCGTTCTGCAACGTCTGGCCGACGAGATTTTCGAAGGAGCGCATGACCCTTTCGAGATCTTCCGATTTCTTGACCAGGCCGACGGCGAGATCCTCGAGCGACGACTGCCTTTCCAGCGTGTGCTCGAGGTTGCTCTGAGCAGAGCTCAACAGGTCCGAGGCACTGGCCAGCAGACGGCTGTGTTCATCGAACTTGGTGGCGATAGAGGCCACTTCGCGCAAGGTCGACGACGACAGTTCCGTCAGCCTTGTGGTGTTCGAGTCGACCAGGCGCGCCGAGCTGGCGAAGGTCTGCGCCGCCTTTTCGGTGGTCGCCGCGAAGCTCTGTGTGCTGCCGGTCAGGCGTTCGTCGACCTGGCCGAGGTTGAGCGCGGCCTGCTCGATCAGCTGACCGAGCTGCGAGCTGGAGTTGGTCATGCGGCCGATGAGATCGGCAACGCTGTCGGACAGCGACGAGCGGGCGCCTTCAACCGCCGACAAGGTCTCGGCGGTGCGGCTGGCGAGCGCGTTGACAAGGGCGGCGTTTTCGCTGCGCAGCTTCTCGGTCGCGCGTTCGGTGACCTCTTCCATGCTCTTCTGCAGTTCCGAGCCACCCTGGGCGAAGCGCTCGACCAACGGCCGGGCGGTTTCGTCGAGGATCCTCGACATTTCGGCGGAGCGGGCCGCGAGCATGGTGTTGAGTTCGCGGGTGTTGGCGCCGATCGTCTTGGCGGCGTCGTTGGTGCTCTGGCCGATATGCTGGCCAACCGCGGTGAAGGTCTCGGCGATCACATTGGCGCGCGAAACGAGTTGCGCCTCGGCGGTCGAAACCTGTTCGTTGAGCCTCTGCCCCATCGTCTCGGTGGTGTAGGCGAGCCGGTTCTCGACGCTCGAGAGTTGTTCCTCGACACGGGCGGCCGCGGCCGCCGCGCTCGATGCAAGACGCTCGTCGGCGCCGGCAAGCGCCTGCTCGATTTCGCGGGCGTGCACGGCCAGTTCCTGGCCGGTCTGGCGGGCACGGTCGGCGACCCTCTGCTCGGTGCTGGCGAAAGCACCGACGATGGTCTGCGCATGTTCGCCGATCGTCGACGAGCTGTCGGCGATACGCGAGACCAGGCGCTGGTCCGCCTCGTCGAAGATGCGGCCGATTTCCGACGCACGGCTGGACAGGGCGTCCGAGCCTTCCGCGATGCGCGAAACCAGTTGCTGGTCGGCGGCATCGAAGATGCGGCCGAGGTCCGAAGCGCGGGCGGCCAGCGCCTCGGCCGATTCGCCGATTCGCATGCCGAGCCTCTGGTCGGCGCTTTCGAAGTTGCGCAGGATGTCGCCGGCGCGGGCGGCCAGCGACTGTGCCGTCTCGACGGCGCGGGCAACCAGTTTCTGGTCGGCCGCGTCGAACGTGCCGGCGATCTCGCTTGCACGGGCCGCCAGATGATCCGCGGTGTCCTGAGCCCGGGCGGCCAACTGGTCGGTGGTTGCCTGGGCGCGGGCGGCGAGCTTCTGGTCCGCCAGGTCGAAGGTGCCGGCGATCTCGCCGGCGCGGGCGGCCAGCTGATCGGCTGTTTCATGGGCACGCGCCAGCAGCGTGCTGGAGGTGTCGTCGGCACGGGCAAGCAGCGCGTTCGACGTGTCTTCCGCACGGGCGTGGAGGCGACGATCGGCCTCCTCGAAGGTGCGGGCGATGTCTTCGGCCCGCGCCAAAAGGGCGGCCGACGTCTGCTCGGCGCGCTCGGCGATCTTGCGGTCGGCGTCACTGAAGGCCGCACCGGCCTGCTCATGCAGCGTGCTGGTGACTTCTAGGACCTTTTCGCGCAATGCGCCGGCGACGAAGACCGCGCTCTTCTCGAGCACGTTGCGGACGTTGTCGACGCCGGTCGAAAGCGCACGCTCCATGGTTCCGGCGCGTTCCTCGATGATGCCGGTCTGACGGCTGAACGCCTGCTCGATCTTGTCGACATCGGCGGCGATCGCGGCCGAAATGTCGGTGCTCCGGGCTGCTATCTGGTCGATATGGCCCGACAGCGAGCGGTCGACGTCCTTGCGGGTCTCGGCGAGCTTGCCGAGATCGTCTTCCAGCGCACGGCTCAACATGTCGCGGCCTTCGGCCAGCTTGCCGACATGGCCGGCGATGATGTTGTCGATCTCACCGCGGCTTTCGGTCAGCTTCTGCAGGTCGGCTTCCAGGACCCGCGAAAGCTGTCCGCGATCCTCCGCCAGCTTTTCCGACTGGCTGGATATGACACCCTTGATGGTGTTGAGGTCCGATTCCAGCGCGCGCTTGAGAATGTCGCGGCCTTCGGCCAGCTTTTCTACCTGGCCAGCTACCAGGCCATCGATGCTGGAGCGGCTTTCGGCCAGCTTGGCGAGATCGGCTTCAAGGGCACGTTTGAGAATGTCGCGGCCTTCGGCCAGCTTCTCGACCTGGCCGGCGACCAGGCCATCGATGCTGGAGCGGCTTTCGGCGAGCTTGGCAAGATCGTCCTCAAGCGCTCTCGACAGGGTCGAGCGCTCCTGGACAAGCCTGTCGGCGTGGCCCGCGACCAGACCGCTGACGCTGTCGAGATCGGTCTCCAGCGCCTTCGACAGGGTCGAGCGCTCCTGGACCAGGCGCTCGGCATGGCTGTTGACGAGGCTGTTGACGCTTTCGAGGTCGACTTCCAGCGCCTTCGACAGGGTCGAGCGATCCTGGACAAGCCGCTCGGAATGGCTGTTGACGAGGCCGTTGACGCTCTCGAGATCGGCTTCGAGCGCCTTGGCGAACTGGGCGCGGTCGTCGACCAGTTTCTGCGACTGGTCGGCAACGGTGTTCTTGATCGTGTTGAGGTCGGCTTCGAGCGCGCGTTTGAGAATGTCGCGGCCTTCGGCCAGTTTCTCCACCTGGCCGGCGACCAGACCGTCGATGCTGGAGCGGCTGTCGGCCAGCTTGGCGAGGTCGTCCTCGAGAGCCTTCGACAAGGTCGAACGATCCTGAACCAGCCTGTTCATGTGGTCGGCGATGACGCTGTTCACATTCTGCAGGTCGGCTTCTAGGACCCGCGAAAGCTGTCCGCGGTCCTCCGCCAGTTTTTCCGACTGGCTGGAAATGACGCCCTTGATGGTGTTGAGGTCCGATTCCAGCGCGCGCTTGAGAATGTCGCGGCCCTCGGCCAGCTTCTCGACCTGGCCGGCGACCAGGCCGTCGATGCTCGAGCGGCTTTCGGCCAGCTTGGCAAGGTCGGCTTCGAGCGTCTGCGACAGCAGGCTGCGGTCGTTGACAAGCCTTCCGGAATGATCGTCAAGCAGGCCCCTGATGCCCGAGAGGTCGCTTTCAAGCGAACGGCCGAGCTGAGTGCGGTCTTCCACCAGCTTTGCCGAATGGGTCTCGATCAGGTTCTTGATGCCGATGATGTCGTTTTCCAGCGCCTTGGCGAGCACCGCACGGCCTTCGGCGATCTTCTCGACCTGGCCGGCGACCAGCCCGTCAATGCTGGCGCGGCTGTCGGACAGCTTGCCGAGATCTGCTTCCAGGGCGCGCGACAGGATGTTGCGGCCTTCAGCAAGTTTTCCGACGTGTCCGGCGACCATTTCATCAATGATCGTACGAGCTTGAACGAGTTTCCCGGAGTCTTCATTGAGGGCCAGAGAAAGCCGGTTGCGGCCTTCTTCCAGCCTCTCGAGGTGGCTGCCGAGCGATGCATCGATGGCAGCGCGCGATTCGTTGACCTTGCGCAGGTCCTCTTCGAGGGCGCGTGCGATCAGGCTGCGGCCCTCGGCCAGCTTCTGCACCTGGTTGGTCACGGCGGCATCGATGCCGGCGCGGCCCTCGGCGAATTTCGCAAGATCCGCCTCCATCGCGGCCGCCATGCGTTCGCGGCTTTCGGAAAGCTTGCGGCTGTGGTTTTCGACGGCTTCCTCGATGCCGACGCGAGCGTCGGCGAGCCGCTGGATGTCGCTGTCGAAGGAGCGCGAGACGACGTGACGCGCCGCTTCCATGCGCCCGGCGAAGTCGCTGGCGCGGGCCTCCAGCATGCTCGATGTCGAGGTGACGATGTCGGCCATGTCGGCGCCGATCTGGGTCTTGCCCTGATCGATCATCGCGCTCAGCGTATCCCTGCTCTCGGCAAAAGTGTGGGCGATTTCGCGGGCGCGCTCGACCAGCGTCTCGTTGATCTGGCGGGCTCGCGCCTCAAGCGCGGCATTGAGCTTCTGCGTGCCGGTGTCCAGCGCTTCGGCGCGGGTCTGGAACTCGCTGATCAGCGCCTGGCCGCGTTCGGCGAGCGTGCGCTCGATGCCGTTGAGGCTGGCTTCGAATTCCGAATTGAGGGTGCGCGCGGCGCCGCCAAGCAGCGACACCATGCCGGTGGTGCGATCGTCGAGCAGATCGGTCAGCGACCGGGTAAGGCCGTCCGTCGTGTCCGTCAGTTTGGCAATGCGCGTGTCGAGCAGGCTGGCGAAGGCCTCGCCAGAGGTCGTAAGCCTGTCGGTGATGTTGTCGAGCCGGCCTTCCACCGAATCGAAAATCGACATCGAGCTTTCATTGATGCGGTCGATCAGCGTGTCGCCGGAATTGGTGATCGTCATCGACAGCTTGGTCGATGCGTTGAGGATCGAGTCGCGGATGATGTCGCTGGCGGCGCCGATTTCATCCCTGAGCGTCTCATGCGCACCTGAAATCGAGGCGCGGACCCGCTCGGCATGGGTGACGACGGCCTCGCGCTCGCTGCCGAGCCCGTCGACCAGCGAACGGATGCGGGTTTCGTTTTCCGAGTAGGAGCGCTCGATCTGGTTGACTTCGCTGTGGACCAGCGTTTCCAGTTCCACGGCGCGGGCAAGCGTGCGTTCGATGCCTTCGCCCATGGCCGCCACTTCGCGGCGAACAGCCTGGCCGATCATCATGACGCGATCCTGCGCCATGTTTTCCGGCTCGGTCAGGCGGAAGGCCACTTCCGTCATCGACTGCGCGGCAATGCGCATGTCCTGGGCGCGGCGAATCATGGCCGCGAAGGCCCAGAACAGGATGATCGGCACGATCGCCGCGACGGCGAGGCCAATCAGCTCGGGACGGGCAAAGAACTGGTCGAGCGTGCGGATCCGCCAGATGCTCGGTCCGAACAGCAGGTTGGCGAGCGCACCGGCGCCCGCGATCCAGGCGAGCGAGACAAACGCGATGATCCAGTAGACGGTGTTGGAAGCGCGCCTGTTGAGGCTGTGCAGCAGGGTCTTGTAATCTTTCTGACGATCGTCGTTGGCCGGCGCAAAGCCCGTGGGCTGCGTGCCATTGCCATTGCGTGTCTCCACGGGGCGCAGTTCAGCGGGCTTGGCCTTTGGCGCGGGCTTCGCGGCCTGATTGGTCACGGGGGCCTGATTGACCACGGGCGCCTGATTGGCGACGGGTGCCGGATTCTGGTTGCGTCCCTCGCGAGCCAGCTCGTCGGCGGCCTGGGATATCTGCGCTTCCAGATCTTCCATCGAAGCCGCGATATCGAGATCGCCGCTGCCGATGTCGCCGCTGAGGTCGAGATCGAGCGCTTTTTCCAGTTCCCTGGCCACGTCGCTGTCGAGAGTTCTCGTGTTCGTCGTTGGTTTCTTCGCCATGCCTTCGCTACCCTGTACTAGCTGCCGCGGGCTTATAATTCTGTTTTGTCTTACCCCCGCGCAGGAGGCTGAAAATGGACCCTCGTATCGTAATGACACAGGGGGGTAAAGAAAACATGCATTCCGCGGGATACGTAAAACTTTAAATATAAGGTTAACGGAAGCGTGATTTGGGCGCCGCTTTCGCAACATTTTTCCCGGCCATTCATTAACCCGTTGTCCATTGGATTCGCCTAGTTTTTCAGGCGGCCGAAGAAAACGGAGTTCGAGTTCATGCGTGGCGAAAGCGGCATTGCCTTCTCAATGCCCGGGGGCGACGTATCGGGAACCAGGCAGTCCCGACCGGTCGATTTGGCACACCTTGCCCGGCAGACGATGGGCGACCGCGCTCTTGAGCAGGAGGTGCTGGCACTGTTTGTACAGCAGGCACTGTCCGTGCGCGACAAAATAGTCGACGCCAATCTCAAGGACCGGCTTTTGCTGGCTCACGGTTTGAAGGGCTCGGCTCGCGGCGTCGGCGCCTTCGCCATCGCCAATTGCGCCACCGAGATCGAGCGGCGGCCGGAAGACAGCCAGACGCTCAAGCGGCTCGGCACGCTGATCGACGAAGTGCGCGATTTCATCGCCGCGATCAATCGCTGACCCCGGTTTGTGGAAAAACGTCACCGAGCGCCGCTTTCGCGCGGCAGTTGACTTGTTTGCCGGAGTGATTATCTCGGCTGAAACTCCCTTCAGGTGACAAATGACCAAACTGACCTTCATTGCCCATGACGGCACACATTTTGACGTGGATGCCGAAAACGGCTCGACGGTGATGGAAAACGCCATCCGCAACGCCGTGCCGGGGATCGAGGCCGAGTGCGGCGGCGCCTGCGCCTGCGCCACCTGCCATGTCTATGTCGACGAGGCATGGACGGAGGAGGTCGGCGAGCCCGAGGCGATGGAAGAGGACATGCTGGACTTCGCCTATGACGTCCAGCCGAATTCGCGGCTGTCCTGCCAGATCAAGGTGCGCGACGCGCTCGACGGTCTGGTGGTGCGGGTGCCCGAACGGCAGGGCTGAAGCCGATTTTTCCAGCTGCCGCTTGGCAGCAGGCCGCGGCTCATGCAGTCTCGCCCCATTCCCAAGGGGACACACAGCATGACCGAAACAATCAAGACGGATGTCCTCATTGTCGGAGCGGGGCCCGTCGGGCTGTTTGCCGTGTTCGAACTCGGCCTGATCGACATGAAGTGCCACCTGATCGACATTCTCGACAAGCCAGGCGGCCAATGCGCGGAGCTCTATCCGGAAAAGCCGATCTACGACATTCCCGGTTGGCCTTCGATCTCGGCGCAAGGACTTGTGGACAAGCTGCTCGAACAGATCCACCCGTTCAAGCCTGACTTCACCTACAACCGCATGGTCTCCAGCCTGGAGAAGCTGGAGGATGGCAGCTTTCGCGTGACCACGGACGAGAACGAGGTGTTCGAGGCCAAGGTGGTGGTCATCGCCGCTGGCGGGGGCTCGTTCCAGCCGAAGCGCCCGCCGATTCCGGGCATCGAGCCCTATGAGGGCAAGAGCGTCTTTTATTCGGTGCGCCGGATGGAGGATTTTCGCGGCCATGACCTCGTCATCGTCGGCGGCGGCGATTCGGCGCTGGACTGGACGCTGAACCTGCAGCCTGTGGCCAAAAGCGTGACGCTGGTCCATCGGCGCCCTGAGTTCCGCGCCGCGCCCGACAGCGTCAACAAGATGTACGCCATGCAGGAGATGAAGCAGCTGGAATTCAGGGTCGGCCAGGTGACCGGCCTCGCCGGCGCCGACGGCCAGCTGTCATCGGCCACCATCAAGGGCGGTCCGGACGGTGATATCGAAGTGCCATGCACACGCATGCTGCCCTTCTTCGGCTTGACCATGAAGCTTGGCCCGATCGCGGAATGGGGGCTCAATCTCCACGAGAACCTGATTCCGGTCGACACCGAGAAGTTCCAGACATCGGTGCCCGGCATTTTCGCGGTCGGCGACATCAACTGGTATCCGGGCAAGCTGAAGCTGATCCTGTCGGGCTTCCATGAAGTGGCGCTGATGGCGCAGGCCGCCAAGCGCATCATCAGCCCCGGCGAACGCATCGTGTTCCAGTACACGACCTCGTCCACGAGCCTGCAGAAGAAGCTCGGCGTGGTGGACGCTTCCTAGGGCGTTTCACCGTTTCGCGGAAACGGGAAGACGCCCTATCTCCTTGATTTAATGTAATTCCCAGGGGAAGGCGCTTCGCACTTTCCTGGAATGGCTCCAGTCTAGTCCGCCAGTACCGGAGCTTCGGGCCGGCCGCGCAGCGGCTTTTCCGGCATCAGGCTGAGCGTCAGAAGCGCCAGTACCAGCATGACCACGGCGGCGGCGAAGATCACCCAGAACGCCGAAGTCCCAGCCACGGCTCCGCCCGTCTGGGCGCCTTCGCCAGCCAGCGGCAGGCCGTTGCCCAGCGCGACGGCACCGAGGATCGCCACGCCGAGCGCGCTGCCCAGCGAGCGCAGGAACGTCATCACGCCGGTGGCGACGCCGAGATGCTTGGGGTCGACCGCGTTCTGGACCGACACCGTGGCGACCGGAAAGGTGGTGCCGCTGCCAATGCCGATGCATGTCGTCAGGATCTCGACGACCAGCAGCGAGGCGTGCCCGGCCACAAGCGTGAGGATGCCGAGACACACGGCGGCGAAGGCCAACCCGATCATGGCGATCCGCTTGTAGTGGACGAAGCGTGGAATTGTGCGCCCGCTGAATGTCGCGCCGGCAACCGTGCCCAGCATCAGCCCCAGCAGGGCGGTGCCGGATTCGCTCGCCGACAAGCCGATGACCGATTGCAGGTAGACCGGCAGATAGACCGACAGCCCGATATTGGAGGCCTGCAGGAGGAACAGGGAAAGCGTGCCCCCTAGAACGATCGGATTGGAGAGCACTTCGAGCGAGATCAGCGGCTCGGAAGCACGCAACAGCCGCAGCGCGAACGCACACCAGATGATGGCCGAACTCGCCACCAGCCCGAGGATTTCGCGAGACAGCCATGGATACTCGCTGCCGCCCCAATTCAAGGCAAGAAGCACTAAGGCGGTGGCCGCGATCAAAAGCAGCGCGCCAAGTCCGTCTATGCGATGCCGCTTTGCCGCGACCGGCAGCTTCCTCAGCGGCTTGTTGATGATGGCCATCGCGGCGATGCCGAGCGGGATGTTGATCCAGAAGATCAGCGACCAGTGCAGGTGTTCGGCGAAGGTGCCGCCCAACAGTGGCCCGGCGATGCTGGCGACCGCCCAGGTGCCCGAAATCCAGGCCGCGTACCGTGCCCGCTCTCGCGGCGGCACAAGGTCTCCGATCACGGTTTGCGCCAGGGCGAACAGGCCACCGCCGCCGGCGCCCTGGATGGCGCGCCCGACCACCAGCATGAACATGTTGGGAGCCATCGCGCTGACAAGCGATCCCAGGAGAAAGATCAGGATCGCGGCATAGACCGTTGGCCGACGGCCATAGACATCCGAGATCTTGCCGTAGAGTGGCGCCATGGCGGTCGCGGTCAGCAGGTAGCCGGTGACGATCCAGGGCAGGTATTGCGCATGGCCTAGCGCATGCCCGATGGTCGGCATGGCGGGCGCGACGATGGTCTGGTCGAGCGCCGCCAGCAGCATCGACAAAAGCACGCCGCCGATGATGGCGTTCTTTTCAGCTTCGGTCAGCGGTGTTGCGGCAGCCGCGATGGTCTGCTTGTCGACAGCCTGGTCCATAGTCTTTTGTCCATGTGCTTGCGCGCTGTCCGGGTCACCGATTGGGCTTGTCTGGTGGGTGCGCCGCGCGGTCGGCCGTGATGCCCGTGCTTGGAGGGTTGTGCCCTGCCAACCCGTGATATGTCGTTCCGTATAGGCCGATTTCGACTGCCGTTCGAAAATTTTTCGAAGCTGGCACTACGCTTCGGCCCGGTTGGCTTGCGTCGGCGCCACTCAGTGCGCCCACGAAATTCAGGCCGGCGGCAGCTGGCCATTCTGCATGCGCTCGATGCGATAGCGCATGAGCCGCAGGATACGGCTTTCGAAATTGACGCTTTCGACGCGGTCGAACTGCACTTGGGCGCGGTCGTGCCTGGCGAGGACGGCGGCGGTGATCTCGGCAGCCTTTGCCTTGGCCGCATCGCAATCCTTCTGCGGATAGGTCGCCTTCAGCGCGTCTTCGAGCTCGCGGGCATGATTCTTGGCGATCTCGACATGGCGTTCTTCGTGGCGCTTGATGTCGGCGGCCAGCGTGTCCCAGAACAGCTTGACATCGGCATCCGCCTTGCGCGGGCGGCGCCATTCCGGAAGGATTACCTTGACCTTGAGGGTCACAACCGCGTCGGCGATCCGGCAGGAGCCAGCCTGCCGGGCGTAGCTGATACGGGTGGTGAAGGCCATCTGGGTGGCGCCGGGGTGGCGCGAGCCCGTGCTTTTGACCTGCGGCCCATGTTTGGAGAGCTGCTTCTCGATATCCTCGAGCGTGCTGCCGCCAATGGAAAAATAGCTGTATGTCTTCACCAGATTGGCCGCGCCCGCTGGAATGGCGGTCGTCACAGCAAGCAGCAGCGCGCAGAGCAGGGTTCGTTTCATCATATTGCCTCTTCGACCACCTTGCTTTACGGCCGTTGCCAACGCAACGGAATTGATCCTTTGCGGATCACACATCATTGATGAGCCCATGGTTGATGAGCAATGACGGCGGGGCGATGGCAGCTGGCCCATGGACGCCATCTCGACCTTGGCCGCAAGGCCGTGGTCGTCGGGATCCTCAACGTCACCCCCGACAGCTTTTCCGACGGTGGCCTGTTTGATGCCCCCGAGGCGGCACTGGCCCAGGCGCGTCGCATGGTCAGCGAAGGGGCTCGGATCATCGATGTTGGTGGGGAATCGACCCGGCCGGGCGGCGCCGCAATATCGGCCAGCGAGGAGCAGGCGCGTATCCTGCCGGTGATCGAGGCGCTGGCGCGTTCCGGCGAGGTGCTGATTTCGGTCGATACCTATCGTGCCGAGACGGCGCGGCTTGCGGTGGCTGCCGGCGCGCATATCGTCAACGATGTCTGGGGTTTGCAGCGCGAGCCCGACATTGCGCGGGTCGCCGCCGAAACCGGCGCCGGGCTCATCATCATGCATACCGGCCGGGATCGAGAAAAATTGCCCGACGTGATCGCCGACCAATTCGCCTTCCTGGAGAAATCGCTGGAGATCGCCCGTCGGAACGGCGTCGCGGACGAGCGCATCGTGCTTGACCCCGGTTTCGGCTTCGCCAAGGAGACGGCTGAGGACAATCTCGACCTGATGGCGCGTTTTGCCGAGCTTCATGCGCTTGGCTTTCCGCTGATGGCAGGCACCTCGCGCAAACGCTTTATCGGTACCGTCACCGGCCGCGATGCGGCCGACCGTGCCGCCGGGACGGCGGCGACCAGCGTCATTCTCAGGCTCAAGGGTGCGCATCTGTTTCGCGTCCATGATGTCGCAATCAACGTGGACGCGCTGGCCGTGGCGGATGCTATGCTGGCGCGTGAAACCGCCGCATCGGCCCGAAAATCGGAATCGATTTTCGGAAAGCGCGGTGCATAGATTCAAAAGTGTTAGAGCGTACTTTGTGCGTCCAAGTGGAACGCACGTCGCTCTAGATCGGGACGCTGAGCCATGTATGTCATCCGCTTGAAGAACTGCGCCTTCTTTGCACGGCATGGCGTGCTCGACGAGGAGGAGGCGCTTGGCCAGCGTTTTTACGTCGACGCGGTGCTGTCGGTCGAACCCGGCCGCGCGCTTGTCGACGATGCCATCGGGGAAACCGTCAACTATGGCATTGCCTTCACGGTGATCGAGAAGATCATCACCGGCGAGCGGCGCTTCCTGATCGAGGCCCTGGCAATGGAAGTGGCAAAGGCGCTGACGGAGCGATTTCCCCAGATCAAGAGAGCCGAAATCACCGTGCGCAAGCCGAACGCGCCGGTGCCTGGCGTGCTCGATTATGTCGAGGTGACCGTTGTCTGGCCGGAGTAACACCGTCTACCTCAGCCTCGGCGGCAATCTGGGCGACCCGGCTGCCTCGATGGCAGCTGCATTGCGTATTCTTGATGCCGATGCGGACACGCGCGTCGCCGCTGTTTCTTCGCTCTACCGCACGCCGCCCTGGGGCAAGCTCGATCAGCCGGATTTCCTCAACGCCGCCGCTGAACTGTCGACCCGGCTCTCGCCGCGGGCGCTGCTCGATCTCTGCCTCGATGCCGAGCGAAAGCTGAAGCGGGTGCGTGAGGAGCGCTGGGGGCCGCGCCTGATCGATATCGACATTCTGGTGTTCGGCGACCGCATCATCCATGAGACCGGCCTGGAAGTGCCACATCCGCGCATGCTGGAGCGCGCCTTCGTGCTGGCGCCGCTGGCCGAGATCGCGCCGGATCTTGCCGTCGGCGGGCGAAGCGTGTCGGAGCGCTTGGGCGCCGTTGACGCCGCCGGCATCGAGCGATTGCCATCCGGTCGTGAGTGGTGGAAATCTGAATCCGTCTCTAAATCAAAGAGATAGAGCATGATGTCATCCGAAAACCGTTTCACACTTTTCGGCATCATGCTCTAGCCTGAAGCAATTTCAGGAAAGTGCGAGACGACGTTCCCTTGGGAACTGCGTCGAAACAACGAGATAGACAGGCGTCAGCCTGAGAAACCGCCTGCGTCCAGGAATGCCTTTTCCTCCGCCGTGGTTTCGCGGCCAAGCAACCTGTTGCGGTGCGGAAAGCGGCCGAAGCGCTGGATGATGTCGCGATGCTCCAGCGCGTATTTCAGGTTGAACTCGGCCCTGGCGGTGTGCAGTTCGACCGAAATGTCCTGGTCGGCAAGGTTTTCTGCATGTTCGAACGGCAAATACAGGAACACGCGGACTTCGGGTTCCAGCGCCAGATCATGCCCGGCGGCGACCACCTTCCGAGCAAAATGCTTGGCCAGCGAGTCAGTGGCGAACATGTGGCCGGTACCGCGAAAACAATTGCGCGGAAACTGGTCGAGCAGGATCATCAGCGCCAGCGAGCCTTCGGCGTGTTCTGACCAGTCATCGCATTCGCGACGCGCGGCGGCGTAGTGCAGATCAAGAAAGCGGTCGCGGAAACCGGCATCGAAGGCATCGTTCTTCTCGAACCATGCATCCTCGCCGGCGTCACGCCAGAATTTGGTGATCGACAGGGCCCTGTTGTCCAATTCCATGCATGCTTCCCTGTTCAATCGGCGGTTTCGGATTTGTGCAGAACGCCGGCCGTCTCTTCATTGAGTGCCTGGCCGGGGCGGCGCGGCGTGGAGAGCGGTGTCGGAATCGGCGTGCCGATATTGCCCCGCAAGAAGCGTTGTCCGGCGCGGATGCCTTCGGCGAGCTGGGTTTCGAAGCGGTCGGTGTCGCGGCGCCTGACGTCTTCGATCGTCTCAGCCACGTCTTCGGGATCAACCCCAAGCGATTCCAGGGCCGAGCCACCGAAAACCAGGGCCGATTCGAAGGTCTCACGCAGCTGATAGTCGACGCCGGCGCGAATGAGCTGCAGCGCGGTGCCGCGGTCGAAAGCCCGGGCCAGCACTGTAAGCAGCGGAAATTCGGCCTTGATCAGCTGAGCGATGCGAACAGCCGCATCGGCCTTGTCGACGCAGATCAGCACCGCGCGTGCCCGGCCGGCGCCGGCCGCATGCAGGATATCCAGCCGCGTGCCGTCGCCATAATAGACCTTGAAGCCGAAATCGGCCGCCGCCTGGATCATCTCGACATCATTGTCGATGATCGAGACGTCTATGCCACGCAACAGCAGCGGCTGGCTGGCGATCTGGCCGAAGCGGCCGAAGCCGATGATCAGCACGCTGCCGGTCAGGCCGTCGGCGATATCGACCCCGTCGAACGATTGCTCGTCGCGCGGGGTGACATAGCGCAAGGCGATGATCGCCAGCGGCGTCAGCACCATGGAGATGATGACGATCGCCGTCAGGGTCGCGTTGGCCTGGCCGTCGATGATGCCGACGGCAGCGGCGGCTGAGTAGAGGACGAAGGCGAATTCACCACCTTGCGCCATGAAGACGGCGCGTTCGAGCGCTTCGCGATGGCCGGTTTTGAGGATGCGGGCGACGATGTAGATGCCAAGCGCCTTCATCACCATGTAGGCCACGACATAGACGGCGATCAGCTTCCAGTTCGCGGCCACCACATGCAGGTCGAGCGACATGCCGACGGCAAGGAAGAACAGGCCGAGCAGGATGCCGCGGAACGGTTCGATGTCGGCTTCGAGCTGATGGCGGAAGGTCGATTCGGACAGAAGAACGCCGGCCAGGAACGCTCCCATCGCCATCGACAGGCCGCTGAGCTGCATGGCGAGTGCCGATCCGAGCACGACCAGAAGGGCCGCCGCCGTCATCACCTCGCGGGCACGGGCATCCGCCAGGATGCGGAAGAAGGGATTGAGCAGGTAGCGTCCGGCCAGCACCAGTCCGACGATCGCGGCAAGGCCGATGCCGACCTCGGTCAGTCTTTCCGACAGGCTGGTGTCGGCGCCGCCCGGCGCCAGGAACGCGATCAGGGCCAGCAGCGGCACGATGGCCAGATCTTCCAGCAGCAGGATGGAGACGATGCGCTGGCCTTTCGGCGAGGCGATTTCCCCGCGCTCCTCCAGAAGCTGCATGACGATCGCCGTAGAGGTCAGTACGAAACCGGCTCCGGCTACGAAGGATTGCGAGATCGAAAAACCTCCGGCCATTCCCACGCCGGTCAGAAGGACAGCGCAGATCCCGACCTGGAGCGCGCCGAGGCCGAAGATTTCGCGCCGCAGGCCCCATAGCCGCGACGGCTGCATTTCCAGTCCGATGATGAACAGGAACATGACGACGCCGAGTTCGGCGACGTGGAGGATGGCGCCCGATTCGGAAAAGACGCCGATGCCGAACGGACCGATCACCACACCGGCGGCCAGATAGCCAAGGATCGAGCCGAGACCCATGCGCTTGAAGATCGGGACGGCGACGACCCCCGCGGCAAGCAGCGCCACCACCTGAATGAGATCGCTGCCTGATGTTTCTACCGCCATTCCCACCGTTCCGTTTGTTCGAGGACCGCGGCCGATGCGGTCAAAACCGTGGCGCCGCGCGGATCGAGGGATGCGCTGGGCCGCCGTAGCACTTTGATTTTGCGCATGATCCGATCAGAAAATCGATTCCGATTTTCAGGTCCGGCGCCTGGCCGGAAGGATAGGGGTTTCGGTGCGGATCGAACAGCCTGAATCCAGCCCGGACAATATTGCAGGCGCGTTACACAAGTTGAGGCTGAGGCCGCGTTGCATCTTGCCATAATCGAGCGTTAGAGCACGCTCGGCTTCGGCCATTAGAGGGTGAGCGACGATCAAGTCGCGCCCTTTTGAGGAGATGACTGACATGAAGAAGTTTTTGCTTGTTGCCGTCGGCCTGGCGGTGCTTGCCGGCTCGGCCTGCTCGAAGGCACCGGAATGCACGGCCGAGATCGCGACCAAGAAGGCGCAGGACATGGCTGCCGCACTGCAGGAAGCGATCACCAAGGACCCGTCCAAGGCAGCTGACCTGACCGCCAAGGTCCAGGCGGTGACAACCAAGTACCAGGGCACCACGACACTTGCCGACGCCTGTAAGGCCTATGACGAGGTGACGGCAGCGATCAAGGGCTGACGCCCCGTTCGACTGTTTCAAAGGAGGCGGTGGCGATGGGCTGCCGCCTCTTTGTTTTTTGAGGTGTATTGCGGCGCGATGCGCGCTCAGTTCGGCGCGATGGAGCCGACTTCGACGGCATCGACGCGCTTCAGGTTCATGCCGATGACCGGCACCAACTGGTCCTGGACACGCACGGCAACCGTCACGGTCATCGAATTGTCGTCGGGAATGCGGGCCTGCATGACGCCGCGCAACTGGTTGCGGTTGATGGTGAAGACCACTTTGCGGGCGTCGACAACATTGCCGCCGATAATATCGAGGCCTGCACCGGCCGAGCCGCCCATGAAGGAGCCCTTGTAGTCGCGGCCCTTACGCTCGATCTTGGCCGACATCGGCTGGGTAAACACGCCGACCCGGCAGCCGCCGTCCAGCGTCATGCCCGTCTTGCCGTCGGGCGTGGAGCCGGTGAAACTGCAGTTGAATTTCGTGCCCTTGTACTTGCCGGCGATGATTTCGCCCGGACCGACCCATTTGCCTTCGGCCGACTGGAAGAACTGCTTGTCCGGCTCCGCGGCGGAAGCCTCCGAGGTGACACCGACGACTGCTGTGATCGCGACGGCCAGGGGCAAGACGCTGGACAGAATTACGCTTTTCATCGACGACACCCGGCAACAAAGAGGCTGTTTGGAACCGGTTTGACCATGAAGAAGATTGGTTAATGCTTCGTCACCGCAGGGCGTCGAAACCGCAATCTGCTCATCGTCCGGAAGAACAGGACGCTATTTGCCGGAGCCCGTCGTTCCGGTGTCCTTCTTCGCGGCGAACGATGTCAATGCAGAGAGAAAATCGCCCAGTCCAGGACGTTTGGCCGCGCTGAAGGGCAGGGGGCGCGCCGTCTCCATCGCCGCTATGCCGATGCGCGCCGTCATCATGCCGTTGACGACACCCTCGCCAAGCTTTGCCGAAAGGCGCGCCGCCAGGCCGTGGCCGACGATCTGCTGTACGAAACTGTCGCCGACGGCGATCGAGCCGGTGACCGCCAGATGTGCCAGAACGCTGCGCGCCAGGCGGAAGAACCCCAGCGTTCCCGGCCGCCCGCCATAGAGTTCCGAAAGACGGCGAATGAGGCGGCCTGCCTCGAACACGACATAGGCGACATCGACGAGCGCACGCGGGCTGACCGCCGTTACCAGCGAGACGCGTTTGGCGGCCTCGAGGATCATCACCTTGGCCCGGGCATCGAGGGGCCCGAGAATTTCCGCTTCGGCCAGGCGCACCAAATTGCCGCCATCGATGATTTCGCCGCGCAGTTCGGCCAGCGCGCGCCGGCCGGCCGCTGTTTCCGGCTTGGCCGCGACGAAAGCTGACAGCTCGTCGACCACCGATCGTGCCGCCTTTGGATCGTCGCGCGCGATGGCATCGAGCGCGCGCTTTTGCAGTTTTTCGACCTCGGCAAGCCGGGCGATCGCCAGGAACTCGCGGATCAGGATCACCAGGAGTGCCAGCACGGCAACAACAGCCATGCCGGCAGCCAGCCAGCCCAGCCATTCGGCACGGGCGAAGAGGTCACGTATCAGCTGGTCGGTCCACAGGCCGACCGCCAGTGAAACCAGCACGCCCATGGCGCCGAAGAAGATGCTGCCCAACAGCGAGCGCTTTCTGGGGGCGATCGCCGGTGGCGGCTCGGCCGCAACAATGTCTGGCTCGTCGAAAACGTCGATCTCCGCCGGTATGACCAGCGCGACATCTGTCTTGAGCGCACGGGGTTTGCGCGAAGGCTCGGCCTGGCGCGCTTCTGGCGCATGCTGTGTTGGCGTGGCTTCCGGCTCTATGCGGAAGGCCGCCGGCTTGCGGGGCGCGGTCATGCCAGATGGTCTCCGATCAGGAACTGCAAGGCACGGTCGAGCCTGATATGCGGCAAGGACAGCGTGACGCCCTCGGCCGTGCGTTCGAGCTTTGGCGGACGGAACCGGACAAAGCGGATTGCCGGGTCCGTGGAATCCTGCCTGTGGTCGGGCCCGGAGATATCGAACAACGCATCAATCTTCTCCGGTAAATCACCGGGAAATATGGCGGTTTCGGTCTTTCCGTCAAACATCTCGCCGTTGATCTTCTCGCCGGCGATCGGCGTGCCGATAATGACCGGCAACGTCTCGCGGCCTTGCTTGACCGTGCCTTCTCGGGTCGCACGCACCGCCGCCATGGCCACCACGTCGACGTCGGCCCCGGTGAAGTTTGCCCGTGCCACGGCGCGGTCGGCCAACCGCCGTACGATTGCCTGCAATCGGTCATGGTTTTCATGGTGCAGGTGGTCGGCCTTCGTCGCGGCGATCAGGATGCGGTCGATGCGCCGGGAAAAGAGGTCGGTGAGGAAGCTGCCCCGGCCGGGACGAAAGCAGCTGAGAATTTCGGTCACGGCGCGCTCGAGATCGGCCATGGCGCCAGGGCCGGCATTCAGCGCCTGCATGGCATCGATCAGCACGATCTGGCGGTCCAGCCGCGTGATGTGTTCGCGGAAGAAAGGTTTGACGACATGCGTCTTGTAAGCCTCGTAGCGCCTGTCCATCATGGCATGCAGCGACCCCGGGCGTGGACGCCTGTCGCCGAGGCCTGCCAGCGGCGCGAAAGTCAGCGCGGGGGAGCCTTCGAGATCGCCGGGCATCAGGAAACGGCCCGGCGGCAGGGTCGAAAGCGCCCGCTCGTCGAGTTTGCAGGCCTTGAGATAGGCGGCGAAGCTTTCGGCCAGGCGGCGTGCCGTCATCTCGTCGGCGTCGGCATTCGGGTCGATCCGCGCCGAGATCTCCCGCCAGGCCTGCGACAGATCCTCCCGCACCGGCAAGGCGGCCATCTCGATGGCCTCGCGTGAAAAATCGGTGAAGGATTTGCCGAGCAGCGGCAGGTCGAGCAGCCATTCGCCGGGGTAGTCGACGATGTCGACCGACAATTTGCCGGAAGAGAACATGCGGCTCCAGCCGGAAGCCGATTCGTATTCGATGGTCAGCCGCAGTTCAGAAATGGCGCGTGTCGAATCGGGCCAGACGCGGTCGTTGACCAATGCGGCGATGTGGTCCTCGTATTGGAAGCGCGGGACGGCATCATCCGGCTGCTCTTCAAGGAAGGCGCGCGCGATGCGCCCGGATTTCTGTGCCTCGAACAATGGCAGGCGTCCGCCGTGGATCAGATTATGGACCAGCGCGGAGATGAATACCGTCTTGCCGGCGCGGGAAAGGCCTGTAACGCCCAGTCTCAACGATGGAGAAAAAAGCCCTGTCGCGCGTCCCGACAGCGTATCGAGGGCAATTCTTGCCTCGTCGGTGATAGTGGTTAGCGATGATGCCAAAATGTGCTCTCTCGGGCTTCCGTCCCTGCGATATAGGCTTTGGAACCAGGCTTTGAAATGGCGCCGGGAAGCGACACTAGAGATCGGCCGGTGTCAGAAACGCTTCGAGATAACCTGCTTCCTGGGCTACCTTGGTCAGATCGTCCAGGAAGCGCACGACCGCCAGGCCCGAAGTCGGGAAACCATGATTGAGCATTGCCCGCGCCGTCTCCTCGCCGTCGCCCGAGACCGCCATGGCAAGATCCTCCATCATCGGGTTGTGACCGATGACCAGCAGGGAACCCGGCCCGCCATGTTCCCGGATAAGGCGGAGATAGCCGGCCGCGTCTTCGCTGTAGAGCGTGTCGAAAAACAGCACCTTGCCGGTATCTGTCTGGCCGGCCAGTCCTTCGAGCGTTTCCCTGGCGCGCCTGGCGTTGGAGCACAATGTCAGGTCGGGGACATAGCCCCGTGACCGCATGGCCGTGCCTATGATCTCGGCATCGGCGCGGCCCGATGCGTCGAGCGGGCGATCGAAATCGCGCATGCCGGGCAGCGCCCAGCCGGCCTTGGCGTGTCGCAACAGATAGAGCCTGCTCACCCAACCTCCAATGATGCCGAAAGCCGAAGCCGCACCGCGATTAGCCACGAGAAGGGCGGTTCGCACAATGGTCCCGCGTTCTCCCGCCAATGAATTGCATGGGATGGATGGCAAAGGGTGGCGCGCTTTGGCCATGGAATCGGCTGCGGCTCGCTTCAGCGGCGGCCGCCGGCGTACTTTAACAATTGCGTGAGACGGTGGGCGATTGCGCTTGTGCAGGCGTCGACCGGCGAATATATAGGCGCCAAATTTGGGGCAGTTTGGGTGAGTCGAATGAACGACATCGTTACCGCCGATTACGTACCCTCCGAAGACGAGCCGTTCATGAACGAACGGCAGAAATCCTACTTCCGCCTAAAGCTCGTCACCTGGAAAAATGACATATTGCGCGAAGCGCGCGAAACTCTCGAAATCCTTCAGCAAGAAAACGCCAACCACCCTGACCTCGCCGACCGGGCCTCTTCGGAAACCGACCGCGCCATCGAGCTCAGGGCCCGTGATCGCCAGCGCAAGCTGATCTCAAAGATCGATTCGGCGCTACAGCGCATCGATGAAGGCACTTACGGCTATTGCGAGGAAACCGGCGAGCCTATCGCGCTGAAGCGTCTCGATGCGCGTCCTATCGCCACCTTGTCGATCGAGGCGCAGGAACGGCATGAGCGCCGCGAAAAAGTCTATCGCGACGACTGACACATCGCTTCGGGGCCGCGATTCCGGGCAGCTACAACGAAGTTGACATCAAAATGGCCGGGTTTCCCGGCCATTTTTCGTTGGTGCTTCGCTAGGCAGAACCGGGCGACAGCGTACTCAATCTCGGCCAGGTCGCCGGCCCCCGCTCAGGCGCTTGTCATCTCTTCTGGCTTGAAAGTTCGCCCAGAAGCTTGGTCATTTCATCGTCAAGCGATTGCGGCGCCTTGGCTGCCGGTTTGCCCACCGGGCCGCCGGAGCGGGGCTGGTCCAGCGAAACCTCGAGTTCCTTCATCAACGTGTCGTCGATGGTGTCCTGCCTTGGCGGCGGTGGCGGCGCGTGCCTGATGGCATTGGCGTTGGCGGAGCCGTAGGCAGGCAGTGGCGTGACGTTGGCCGACTGATAGGTTTGCGCCGCCGGCTTCGGTGCGGGCGCCGGGGCCGGCGGTGGCGCCGCCGGGCGCTGGCGGGCAGGCGGCGGTGCAGCGGTCATCGGCTGCGGAGGCGGAGGTGGTGCGGGACGTGCCGGCGCGGGAGCCGGCTGAGGCGGTCGCGATTTTGCTGCCGGGGCCGTGGCCGCCGGGACGGGCTGCAGGCCGCTATCTCCGGTCAGCGCCGGACGGCGGGGCGCAGCCAGACGGATGTCGCGTTCGACGACGACATCGGTCGGGCCGCCGATCAGAAGCAGATGCTCGATGTCGTCGCGGCGCACCAGCACCAGTCGTCGATGGCTGTCGACGGCCGTGGCGTCCATGACGGCAAGCCGCGTCTTGCGGTTCCGTCCACCGGCGACAAACGTACCGAAGGTCAGGTTGCGCACGAGCCTGATGATGACGAGCACGATGACCAGCAGGATCAGCGCCGCGAAAGTCCACAGGAGTGCCGCCGCATAACCAGGGCCTGCCACGCTATCCAGCCACTGCATTGGTTTCCCCTGATCGGTTTGGAAAGTGACGCGACACTAGACCGTTGCGGCTGGCCACCGCAAGTTGCCTTTCACGCATCGTGAACAGCTTGAAACACTCTACGGCCCGCAGGCATCATTTTTATCTGACATTTGCCGCCCGGGCCTTTTCCGGACTAGGAGAATGTGATTCAACCGGCTAAAGCGCGTCGCGCTGAAACGGATTCATGCGACGCGCTCAGGTCCTTGTGTTTCATGCATGTCGTTTTCCCAAAACCGAAGTCATTTTTGGGCGACATGCATTAGGGGCGGGTGTCGGAACAGCGGACTTCACGAGCAGGGGGCATATGGCCAAGGAAGCGCGCGGCGATTTCTATCCGGTACCGATCGTCGACCAGAACACGCGACCGGGCGCGGTCACCCGGCTCATCATCTTCATCGTCGTTCTGACGGGGGCCGCGATCGTCTTCGGCCTGTTCCGCGAGCGCCTCGGCGATCCGTTCCTGCTCGGCATGCTGGGCGTGCTGGCGATGATCGGCGTCGGCTTTCTGTTCGCGACCGCGATCGGCTTCGTGCAGGTCACGCCGCGCTCGACCGGCGATGAGCTGTCCAAGGCTTTTGTCGATTCCATGTCGCAAGGCCTGCTGGTGACGGACACCAAGGGCCGCGTCGTCTACGCCAACCGGGCCTATGCTGATATGACCGGAGCCTCCTCGGCGGCCGACCTGAAGACGGTCGAAGGGCTGCTCTCGGATGTTCCCGAGGCCTCGGTGACCATTTACCGGCTGGCCTCCGGCCTGCGTGACGGCCAGCCGGGCGACGGCGAGTTTCGGCTGGCCCAATCGATCCGGCCCGGCGCCGAACCGGGTGCCCGCTGGTACAGGGCGCGCGCCCGAACCTTCAGCGTTCCGGGCCAGCGGTTGCCGATGCTGGCCTGGCAACTCGCCGACATTTCGCAGGAACGGGCCGAGCAGGAGCGTTTCTTCCTCGACCTGCAGAAGGCCATCGACCATCTCGACCATGCCCCGGCCGGTTTCTTTTCCGCCGACCAGGACGGCCGCGTCACCTACATCAACGCCACGCTCGCGGAATGGCTTGGCATTGATCTCGCCAGTTTCACGCCCGGTGCCGTGACCTTGCCGGATATCGTTGCCGGTGACGGCATGGCGCTGGTGCGCTCGGTCAAGGCCGATCCCGGCACGACGCGCAACGCGGTCATCGATCTCGACCTGACAACGATGACGGGAGAGGCGCTGCCGGTGCGTTTCATGCATCGCGTTTCGGCCAGCCGCGAAGGTGTCGGCGGCCCGACGCGCACGATCGTGCTCAACCGCACGCAGGGCGAGGATGCGTCGGCCGATCTGCGCGCTTCGGAAGTGCGCTTCACCCGATTCTTCAATTCGACGCCGATGGCGATAGCGGGTGTCGATGCCAGCGGGCGCATCCTGCGTACCAATGCACCCTTCCTGTCGCTGTTTTCCTCGGTCGTCGACCGGGACGCCGTGGATCGCCGCGTGCGGCTCGATACGGTGATCCATGAGCGCGACCGGCCGGCCTTTGCCGCCGCATTCGAGAAAGCCCGCCAGCGGCAGGCCGACATCGAGCCGATCGACACCGTGCTTCCCGGCAACGAAGAGCGCCACATCCGGTTTTACGTCAACGCCGTCGCCGACGGCACCGGCGGCGAGGGCGCCGAGGAATCGGCCATCGTCTACGCCGTCGAGACGACCGAGCAGAAGGCACTCGAAGGGCAGATGGCGCAGAGCCAGAAGATGCAGGCGGTTGGCCAACTCGCCGGCGGCATCGCCCACGATTTCAACAATGTGCTGACCGCCATCATCATGGCGTCGGACCTGCTTCTGACCAATCACCGGCCGTCGGACCCGTCCTTCCCCGACATCATGAACATTAAGCAGAACGCCAACCGGGCCGCTTCGCTGGTCAGGCAGTTGCTGGCCTTCTCGCGCAAGCAGACGCTGCGGCCCGAGGTGCTGAACCTGACCGACGTGCTTGCCGATCTCAGGATGCTGCTTGCCCGCCTGGTCGGCAATGACATCAAGCTGAAGGTCGACCACGGCCGCGACCTGTGGCCGGTCAAGGTCGATATCGGCCAGTTCGAGCAGGTGGTGGTCAATCTGGCGGTCAATGCGCGTGACGCGATGCCGGCCGGCGGCGATCTCACCGTGCGTACCCGCAACGTGACCGCCGAGGAGTGCAAGACCTTCCCCTACCGCGAACTTGCCGCGGCCGACTACGTCGTGGTCGAAGTCGAGGATACAGGCAGCGGCATCGCGCCTGATGTGCTGAAGAAGATCTTCGAGCCGTTCTTCACAACCAAGGAGGTCGGCAAGGGCACGGGCCTTGGCCTGTCCATGGTCTACGGCATCATCAAGCAGACCGGCGGCTTCATTTTCTGCGATTCCGAAGTCGGCAAGGGGTCGACCTTCCGCATCTTCCTGCCGCGTCATATCGCGGAAGCGAAAAAGGCAGCCGAGCCCGGTGAAGCGCCAAGCGCCGCGCCGGTCAAGCCGGTCGACAGCACCAAGGACCTGTCCGGGTCGGCCACGGTCCTGCTGGTCGAGGACGAGGACGCCGTGCGCATGGGCGGCGTGCGGGCACTGACCTCGCGCGGCTATACCGTGCACGAGGCATCGTCCGGCGTCGAGGCGCTGGAAGTGTTCGAAGCACTGGGCGGCAAGGTCGACATCGTCGTCTCCGACGTGGTGATGCCCGAAATGGACGGGCCGACCCTGCTGGGCGAATTGCGCAAGCGCCAGCCCGACATCAAGTTCGTCTTCGTGTCGGGATATGCCGAGGACGCATTCGCCAGGAACCTGCCGGCCGAGGCGCATTTCGGCTTCCTGCCGAAGCCGTTCTCGCTCAAGCAACTGGCAACAATCGTCAAGGATATGCTCGAGTCCTAGAGCGCCTCACGTTGGAAACGGATCCATGCGCCGCGCTTCGGGCCTTTGCTTTTGGGCATGGCGTTCGCCCAAGCGGGGGTCGCTTTTGGACGACATGCATTAGGCGCTTCCGCTTCTCTGCCCTTGTGCAACGCCCTCACAACGCCATGATTGCGGGTGAAGGAGCAAGCGGGCTTGGGGGAGCAACTGTTGACGCCACATATCGAAGCGCGCAGAGGCGATTACGCCGATACGGTGCTGTTACCGGGTGATCCGCAGCGCGCCGAATGGATGGCGCGGACATTTCTGGAAGCGCCACGCTGCGTCAATAGCCGGCGGGGTGCCCTCGGCTTTACCGGCCTGTTTCGCGGCCAGCCCATCAGCATTCAGGCGACAGGTATCGGTGTTTCATCATTCCTGATCTATGCTCATGAATTACTTGACTATTATGGCGCAAGAACGCTGATCCGCACCGGCACCTGCGGTAGCCTGAGCGCCAAGGCAAAGCTGCGCAGCCTTGTCATTTCGCAATCGGTTCGGCCCGAAAGCGCTCAAAGCGGTCAAGTCTTCGGCCTTTACGGGACCGCCGCCGGTCCGGATCCGACGCTGCTGGCCCGTGCCTTGGCCAAGGCGGCCGAACTCGGCATCGAACATCACGCCGGCCTGACACTTTGCAGCGACATCTTCCACCACCCGGACGGGCGCACCCGATTTGCGGAGGCCCAGGCGGCAGGAGCGCTGGCGGTGGACATGGAAACCAGCGCGCTTTACCGAATCGCCAGGCATTTCGGGGTCAGTGCACTGTCGATCTGCACGGTGGTCGACAATATCGAGACCGGTGAACTGACCGATTATTCCGAACGTCAGCGGCTTTTCACGGACATGACCCGGCTGGCGCTCGAAATCGCTGGGGAAGGGCGCTAGAGCAGTTCACCATTTCACGGAAACGGCGAACTGCTCTAACTATTTGTTTTTGCGCAATTCCCAAGGGCAAGCGCTACGCGCTTGTCCCGAGAAAACCGTTTCATACTTTTCCTGGAATGCTCTAGGCCGCTTCTCGACTAGGCGCCATCCGCTCGTCCAGGTCGGGCCGATGGCCGCGCAGATAGAGCGCGCAGGTGGTGCGCAGCATGGACGCGAAATTGGGGATTTCGCCGTTGATCTCGATGGCTTCGTCGTACAGCTTCGAGATGAATTTGGGCGTCGTCAGGTTCTGGCTTTCGGCGATTTCGTCAAGCAGGGCCCAGAACGTCGCCTCGAGCTGGATGCTGGTCGAATGTCCATCTATGCGGATCGACCGGTTGATCTGACGATAGCCTTCCGGATCCTGTGCGGCAAAGACTCTGCACATCGTTACCTCCCGTTTTTGTTGGTCTTGGGTGCCGACTCAGTGGTCGACGCCTTTTTTGACACTGCCTGCGGTTTCATCTTCGTCCGGACGGCCGACAACGGCAATCGGACTTTCGTCCTTAGATCGACATTACCGTTTTTCCTATCCTACACGTGGTAATCGGCTGCCACCACCTTTCTTCGACGGCGCGCATAATCACCTCTAAAGCATGAAAGCTGCGGAGTCTGATTTGGCGAAGGCGATCCACACCATGATCCGGGTTCTCGACGAGGCCCGGTCCATCGATTTCTACACCAAGGCGTTCAGCCTTGAGGTCGCCCAGCGACTGGATTTTGAGACGTTCACGCTGATCTATCTCAGCAATGCCGATACCCCTTTCGAAGTGGAATTGACCGTCAACAAGGGGCGGCAGGAGCCTTATGCGCTTGGCGACGGCTATGGTCACCTCGCAGTGTCGGTCGCCGATCTCGACGGCGAACACGATCGGCTCGGCGCGCTCGGCCTCAATCCGAAGAAGATCGTCGAGTTCAACCGTGACGGGTCGCTCATCGCCCGCTTCTTCTTCATCGAGGATCCCGACGGTTACAAGATCGAGGTCCTGCAGCGTGGAGGGCGCTTCCAATAGGGGACAACCAGCCGCGCTCACCGCGCGGCGCCAGCAACGGCACCCCCAAGGGGTGCGAACAGCAAGCAGGGAGGAAACTATGGTCACGATTTATGAGAGGAAGCCTGGCCTGTCACGGCGCGAGCTTCTCAAACGCGGCGGTGTCGGTGCGCTGCTTGTCATTTCAGGCAGCGCCATCATCAGCCCTGAGCACGCCTGGGGCTTGGAAACCTCGGCGCTGAAGCCCGAGACGATGGCGACGCTGATCCAGGTCGCGCGCGACATCTATCCGCACGACCAAGTGCCGGACAAATATTACGCCATCGCCGTCAAGGGCCATGACGAGACAGCCGCCAAGGATCCCGCCCACAAGGAACTGATCGAGAAGGGCAT
The DNA here is from genome assembly GCF_059420305.1 of Mesorhizobium sp. GW821-FHT04C10. Lineage (NCBI taxonomy): Bacteria > Pseudomonadati > Pseudomonadota > Alphaproteobacteria > Hyphomicrobiales > Phyllobacteriaceae > Mesorhizobium > Mesorhizobium sp. GW821-FHT04C10. Next base: position 4,338,443 of record NZ_JBWKTL010000001.1, read on the forward strand.
TGCCGAACTCGACAAGAAGGCCGGCAAGGGCGGTTATCGCGGGCTCGGCTGGGAAGAGCAGCGTGTGGCGCTGCTCACCGAGATAGAGAAGACGCCTTTCTTCCAGACGGTGCGCGGCGGCCTCGTCGTCAGTCTCTACAACCAGAAAGAGGTATGGCCAATCTTCGGCTATGAGGGCGAGTCCTACTCCAAGGGCGGCTACATCGCGCGCGGTTTCAACGACATCGAGTGGCTCTGAGCCACTCTGTCCGCAATCGCTTTTTGACCGATCTCATGGGAGGAAACCATGGCAGCACAATTTGATCTCAAGAACGACGGCGTGGTCGTCATCATCGGCTCGGGCGCCGGCGGCGGCACGCTTGGCAACGAACTGGCCCAGAAGGGCATAGACGTCGTCATCCTCGAGGCGGGCGCCCGTCACGAATATGAGGACTTCATCAACGACGAATGGGATTCGTTCGCCCAACTCGCCTGGAAGGACAAGCGCACCACATCGGGCGACTGGCGCGTGGCGAAGGATTTCCCCAACCTGCCGGCCTGGATCGTCAAATCGGTCGGCGGCTCGACGACGCACTGGGCCGGAGCCTCGCTTCGCTTCCAGGAGCACGAGTTCAAGACGGCGACCACCTACGGCAAGGTGAAGGGTGCGAACCTCCTCGACTGGCCGGTGACGCTGGCCGAAATGGAGCCGTATTACGCCAAGGCGGAAGCCAAGATGGGCGTGACCGGCACCAATGACTGGCCGCGCCTGCCGGGCAACAACAACTTCAAGGTTCTCAAGGCCGGTGCCGACAAGCTCGGCTACAAGGAATGCCATACCGGCAACATGGCGATCAACTCCGTCGAGCGCGACGACCGCAACTCCTGCCAGCAGACCGGATTCTGCTTCCAGGGCTGCAAATGGGGCGCCAAATGGTCGACGCTCTACACCGAAATCCCCAAGGGCGAGGCGACAGGCCATCTTGAAGTCCGACCGAACGCCATGGTGATCAAGATCAACCATGATGCGTCGGGAAAGGTGACCGGCGTCGTCTATGCGGACAAGGACGGCAAGCTGCAGGAGCAGAAGGCCCGCATCGTCGCGGTGGCCGGCAATTCGATCGAAAGCCCGCGCCTGCTGCTCAATTCCGAATCGAGCAAATTCCCGCATGGCCTGGCCAATTCCTCGGGGCAGGTGGGCAAGAACTACATGCGCCACACTACGGGCTCGGTCTACGCGATCTTCGACAAGCCGGTGCACATGTATCGCGGCACCACCATGGCCGGCATCATCCGCGACGAGGCGCGGCATGATCCGTCACGTGGCTTCGTCGGCGGCTATGAGTTCGAGACGCTGTCGCTCGGCCTGCCGTTCATGGCGGCGTTCCTCAACCCAGGCGGCTGGGGGCGCTCCTTCACCACGGCGCTCGACCATTATGACCACATGGCCGGCCTGTGGATTGTCGGCGAAGACATGCCGCGCGAGGAAAACCGCATCACGCTGCATGCCGACGAAAAAGACGAACATGGCATGCCGATCGCCGACGTGCATTTCGATGACCATCCCAACGACACGGCGATGCGCGACCACGCCTACAAGCAGGCCTCGGCGCTCTACGCGGCGGTCGGCGCGACGCGCACCTTCCCGACGCCGCCCTATCCCTCGACCCACAATCTCGGCACCAACCGGATGAGCGAGAAGGCGGCCGACGGTGTCGTCAACAAGCATGGCCAGACGCACGACATCAAGAACCTGTTCGTGTCGGACGGCAGCCAGTTCACGACGGGTGCCGCGGAAAACCCGACCTTGACCATCGTGTCGCTGGCGATCCGCCAGGCCGACTACATCGCCGCCCAGATGTCGGCCAAGACGATCTAACCTCCCGACTGCCTGCTGGCGCGGAACCTGACCGGGTTCCGCGCCTTTTTTGTGTGCTGGAACCTATGCCCCGACCGGCTGGCCGTCCTTGCGGCGGATGGCGACCACCGACGGCCTCGGCGGCTGGCCGTCCCTGAAATCCGGCCACAGCGACTGCGCCTTGTCGAGCGTTTGGGCATCCTCGGAGGGGTGCTGCACCGAAAGGAACAGCGTCGTGCCGTCCGGGGTGAAGCAAGGACCGGTCGCTTCCGCGCCATGCGGGCAGGTGAACAAAAGCTTCGGCAGGCCGCGTGCCGCGCCTTCCGTGTCGACGCCATAGACACCGTCCGGCAGGTCGAAATCATTGGCACCGTCGGTCGCCACCCAGAGACGGCCGGCAGGGTCGAAGGTGATGTTGTCGGGGCAGACGAACCAGCCATTGTCCGACGTGTCGGGATGGAAGGTTGCGCCGACCTTGGCGTCCTTTGGGTTGCCGCAGAGCACGAACAGGTCCCAGGCGTATTTGTCTGATGTGTGGTCGGCCTCGGCGCCACGGCCACCGGGCGGGATCAGCTCGACGATATGACCCCAGAGGTTTTCGGGCCGCGTGTTGGCCGGATTGACCTTGGATTCGTCCCGTTTCTTGTTCTTGGTCATGACGGCGTAGACGCGGCCGGTGACCGGGTTGGTCTCGATGTCCTCCGGCCGGTCCATCGGGGTCGCGCCGAGCGCGTCCGCCGCTAGCCTTGTCTTCAACAGCACCTCGGCCTGATCGGCGAAGCCGTTCTCGGCGGTGAGCTTGCCCTGGCCATGAACCAGCGGCAGCCATGTCAGCGAGCCATCAGCGTCGTAACGGGCGACCGAGAGCACGCCATCGTCCAGAAGGCCGTTGCCGGAAGCCGGATTCGTCTTGTCGTAAGCCTTGTTCGAGACGTAGCGGTACATGTATTCGAAATAGTCGTCGTCGCCCATGTAGACGACGATGCGGCCGTCCTTGTTGAGCACGACCGTGGAGGCCTCATGCGACATGCGGCCAAGGGCCGTGCGCTTCACCGGCTTCGATTGGGGATCATAAGGGTCGATCTCGACCACCCAGTCGAAGCGGTTAGGCTCGTTCGGTTCCTTGTCGATGTTGAAGCGGTCATGGAAACGGCCACGGCCATAGATATCGGAGCCATCAAAGCCATAGCGGTCGAGAATGTCCGCGGTCGGTGCCTTTTTCGGGTCGCCCCCGAACAGATCGGAAACGCCTTCCTCGCAGGTCAGCACGGTGCCCCATGGGGTAAAGCCGCCGCTGCAATTGTAGCTGGTGCCGAGCACCTTCGTGCCGGTCGCGTCGGCGGACGTCCTGAGCAGCGCGTGGCCGGCTGCCGGCCCGGAAACGGTCATCTCGGTGTTGGCCGTGATGCGGCGATTGAGCGGGCTGTCCTCGACGGTTTGCCACTTGCCGTCCTTGAACATGACCTCGACGATCGAGTGGCCCATCGCCGCCAGGCCGAGATCGACCTGCTCCTTGCTCATTGTCTTGCCGGCGTCGTCCTCGGTCATGCCGGGAAACATGACATTGGGCGAGATGTATTCGTTGTTGACGCAAAGCAGGCCGTGATCGGAGTTCACCGAGCCCTTGGGCAACGGCAGGAAGGCAATGTAATCGCAATTGTAGCCGAAACGCTTTTCCTGCTCGGTGGCCGCGACCGTGTTGCCGTCGAAATCCGGCAGGCCGGCGACAAGCGGATCGCCCCAGCGTGCGACGATTGTCGTTTCATAGCCTTCGGCGGCGGCATGGGTCTTGTCATAGACCCGCTTCAGTTCGGGAAAGCCCAGTGTGGAAAGCGCGGCGGCATGTGTCTCGCCGGCGAACAACGAGCCGACAAAGCCGCCGCCGGCGATCAACGCGCCGGAAGCGAGGCTGCCTTTGAGGAGCGTGCGGCGCGAGACGCGCTCGGCGATGATTTCGCGAATGACAGGGGAGGACGAAAACGGGAAGTTGGCCATGTGTCTGCCTCTCGATGTGGATGGGTGACGGCGCACCGCTGCCTATCCAGCTTCGGCAACATCCAGATGACATGAGAGGGCGGGCTTGCAGCAGAAGGGCAGGCAGCCCGCACGGAAGCGGCACCCGCCAAGGCAGGGCCTACGGATTGCCTCCCTTGGTGCAGGTCGACGCGGTGAAGGCGCCATCGGGCTGCTTCATGATGATGTCGAAGGAGGGCGGGCTCTGGCCGTCCAGCGTTGCCTGGGTCAGCGACAGCGAGTTGCCGCCCGCCGTATAGCCGCCGAGCGGTCCCAGCCAGGAGATCACGCCGTTTGCATCCATCTGGTAGTTGTAGCCCTGCTGGGCGGCCCCGAAGGTGACCGGACCAGTGTAGACATTGCCCTTGATGGTGATGTCGCCGAGGTTGATGAACATGCCGAGCAGGTAGACCTCGCAGTGATAGGTGCCATCGGGCATCTTGCCGTCGCTGAAGTCGGCTCGTGCGATCCCGGTCGCTGCCGCCAGAAGCACCATGCCGATGAAAATGCGATAAATCAGGGATGCCATGACGTTGCTCGGTTGAGACGCGAGCTTGCCCCATTTTTGCGCCGTACCGCAACATTTGTCGTCCGTGCCCCGTGTGTGGCGATCAAAATCTAGGCATTTGGCCAAATTGGGCGAAAATTAGGCAGATGCCTTGTGCGTTGCGCAAATTTCCCTCAACCAATTTTTAACCGGCTCTCCTTTGTTTGTTCCGTCTAATATAATAACAGTCTGATAATATTTGCCTATTTGCCGTTTTTCGGCATCCGCACAGCGGTTGGCATGGGGGTTGCATTGCATTGGTGCGGTGCAATCAACCAGCTTGGGAGTCTTCCGTATGAGGGGTAATTTCTCGACAATAACAAAAATGTTCTCGGCAAGCGTGGTCGCCGCTGGCCTGTTGATTTCAGCTCCCGCCAAGGCGGCGGACGACACGATCAAGGTCGGCATTCTCCATTCGCTGTCGGGGACCATGGCGATTTCGGAGACGACGCTGAAGGATGCCATGCTGATGCTCATCGACGAGCAGAACGCCAAGGGCGGCCTGCTCGGCAAGAAGCTTGAAGCCGTTGTCGTCGATCCGGCGTCCAACTGGCCGCTGTTCGCCGAGAAGGCACGCGAGCTGATTTCGAAGGACAAGGTCGCGGCGGTGTTCGGCTGCTGGACCTCGGTGTCGCGCAAATCGGTGCTGCCGGTGTTTTCCGAGCTCGACAACATCCTGTTCTACCCCGTCCAGTATGAGGGCGAGGAGAGCGAGCGCAACGTCTTCTACACCGGTGCCGCGCCGAACCAGCAGGCCATTCCGGCGGTCGACTACCTGATGAGCGAGGATGGCGGCTCGGTGAAGCGCTGGGTGCTGGAAGGCACCGACTACGTCTATCCGCGCACCACCAACAAGATACTCGAGGCCTATCTGAAGTCGAAGGGCGTGGCGGCCGAAGACATCATGGTCAACTACACGCCGTTCGGTTTCTCCGACTGGCAGACCGAAGTCTCGGCGATCAAGAAGTTCGGCTCGGCCGGCAAGAAGACCGCCGTCGTCTCGACCGTCAATGGTGACGCCAACGTGCCGTTCTACAAGGAACTCGGCAACCAGGGCATCAAGGCCGAGGATATCCCGGTCATGGCCTTCTCGGTGGGCGAGGAAGAACTGGCCGGTCTCGACACCGCGCCGCTGGTTGGCCATCTCGCCGCATGGAACTATTTCGAGAGCGTCGACACGCCCGAAAACAAGAAGTTCATCGCCGACTGGCACAAGTTCATCAAGAACGACAAGCGCACCACCAACGACCCGATGGAAGCCCACTATATCGGCTTCAACATGTGGGTTAAGGCGGTCGAAAAGGCCGGCACCACCGATCCGGACAAGGTCATCGACGCCATGATCGGTGTTTCCGTGCCGAACCTGACCGGTGGCTATTCGACGATGATGCCGAACCACCACATCACCAAGCCGGTGCTGATCGGCGAAATCCAGGCCGACGGCCAGTTCGAGACGGTTTCGCGGACGCCTGGCCTGGTCATGGGTGACGAATGGTCCGATTACCTGCCGGACTCCAAGAACCTGATCTCCGATTGGCGCGCGCCCCTGTCCTGCGGCAACTTCAACGTTGCCACGGGCAAGTGCGGCGGCAAGGGAACGAACTGATCCTCCCCGGCCTGGACCATCCGGTCCAGGCCCATGACCGCAAGCGCGCCGGGCGGGCTTTCTCCTCCAGTCCGCCCGGGCGCGAAATCAACCTTTCGGAAGTCACCTGAAGCGATGAACCTGTTCCGCATGATTGGGCTGACGCTGTTGTTCCTGCTGGCGACGCTTTCGTCATCGGGGGCAGGCGAAGCCGATCTGCGTGGCATCATCGCCAAATTCGCGACGGCCAAGGGTTTTTCGGAGATCGGAACTGTCGTTCACGAACTGGCGGCCACCGGCGACCCGGCCGTGGAGGCCCCGCTTTCCGCACTCGCGGATGGCAATCTCTATATCCGCAAGGCCGATTCCCTGGTGTTCGTCGGCAAGGAAGCCGGCGAAACCGTCCAGCTTTCCGACCCGCTGAGCGGTGAAGCGTCCGGCGAGGCGGCCAAGGACGGCATCACCAAGATCAAGGTCAACAACACGCTGCGCCGCGTCATCCGCGACGCGCTGGGCACGCTGACGCTTGGCGCCAAGGATCCGACTGTCCGCATCGCCGCCGCCGACACCATGTTCAAAACGCCCGACGCCGCCAACATAGAGCCACTCGACGCGGCGATCGCCAAGGAGACGGTTGCCAGCGTCAAGGCTCTGCTCGAACAGGCCCGCGCCGCTTCGGTTCTTGTCTCCGACCGTCCGGATGCCGACAAGCTTGCGGCGGTCGCACTGATCGGCGCGCGTGGCGACCGCGATGCGGTTTCCTTGCTCACCTCGGTCGAGGCCAACGCCTCGGGCGCCGTGAAGGAAGCCGCGACAGCCGCAATCGCGGACATCAATTCGACATTGGCCCTGTGGGATGCCGGACAGAACATCTGGTACGGCATTTCGTTGGGCTCGGTATTGCTGCTCGCCGCGATCGGGCTCGCCATCACCTTCGGCGTGATGGGCGTCATCAACATGGCGCATGGCGAGATGGTGATGCTCGGTGCCTACACCACCTTCGTCGTCCAGCAGGTGATCCGCACATCCTTTCCCGGCCTGTTCGACTGGTCGCTGGTGATCGCGCTGCCGCTTGCCTTCCTGGTCGCCGCACTGGTTGGTCTTGCCATAGAACGCGGCGTCATCCGCTTTCTCTACGGCCGACCGCTGGAGACGCTGCTGGCGACATGGGGTGTATCGCTGATCCTGCAGCAGGCGGTGCGCTCGATCTTCGGGCCGACCAACCAGGAGGTCGGCAATCCCTCCTGGATGTCGGGTTCGTTCGATGTCGGCCAGTTGGCCATCACCTGGAACCGTCTGTGGATCCTCGTTTTCGCGCTCACCGTCTTCGGCGTGTTGCTCTACGTGATGAAGCGTACGCCCTGGGGCCTCCAGATGCGGGCCGTCACCGCCAACCGCCGCATGGCCGCCTCGATGGGCATCAGGACGCCATGGGTCGACGCGCTGACCTTCGCGCTCGGGTCCGGCATTGCCGGCATCGCCGGCGTCGCACTCAGCCAGATCGACAATGTCTCGCCCAATCTCGGCCGCGGCTACATCATCGACAGCTTCATGGTCGTCGTCTTCGGCGGTGTCGGCAATCTGTGGGGCACGCTGGTCGGCGCCTTCTCGCTCGGCATCGTCAACAAGTTCCTCGAGCCCTATGCCGGCGCGGTTCTCGGCAAGATCGTCGTGCTGGTGCTGATCATCCTGTTCATCCAGAAGCGGCCACGCGGCCTGTTCGCGCTCAAGGGCAGGGCGGTGGAAGCATGATCACGGGACACTTCTTCGCCGCCGGCGCGGACCGCCGCATCGCTATCACCATTTTCGTCCTGTTGGCGGCGGCCATCATCGTGCCGCTGCTCAACCTTGCTGTTTCTCCGGCAAGCGCGTTCTACATCCCGCCCTATATCGTGGCGCTGACCGGCAAATATCTCTGCTATGCGCTGTTGGCGCTCTCGCTTGACCTGGTCTGGGGTTATTGCGGCATCCTTTCGCTTGGCCACGGCGCCTTCTTCGCGCTCGGCGGTTACGCGATGGGCATGTATCTGATGCGCCAGATCGGCTCGCGCGGCGTCTATGGCAATCCGATCCTGCCGGATTTCATGGTGTTCCTGAACTACAAGGAATTGCCCTGGTTCTGGTATGGCTTCGACCATTTCTGGTTCGCTGCGGTCATGGTGCTTGCCGTGCCCGGCCTGCTTGCCTTCGTCTTCGGCTGGTTCGCCTTCCGCAGCCGCGTCACCGGCGTCTATCTCTCGATCATCACCCAGGCGATGACCTATGCGCTGCTGCTGGCCTTCTTCCGCAACGACATGGGTTTCGGCGGCAATAACGGGCTGACCGATTTCAAGGATATTCTGGGCTTCAACGTGCAGGCCGATGCGACCCGTTCGGCCCTTTTCGCCGTCAGCGCGGTGATGCTGGCGCTGGCCGTGTTCGTCACCTGGGCGATCGTCGGTTCCAAATACGGCAAGCTCCTGATGGCGGTGCGCGATGCCGAGAGCCGCACGCGCTTCCTTGGCTGGCGGGCGGAGAACGTGAAACTGTTTGCCTTCACCGTCTCGGCCGTCATGGCCGGCATTGCCGGCGCGCTCTACGTGCCGCAGGTCGGCATCATCAATCCCGGCGAATTCGAGCCGTCCAATTCGATCGAGGTGGTGATCTGGGCGGCCGTCGGCGGGCGTGGCACCATTGTCGGGCCGATCATCGGCGCGCTGCTGGTCAATGCCGGCAAGTCCTGGTTCACCGGCGTGCTGCCGGAACTCTGGCTGTTCGCGCTGGGCGGGCTGTTCGTCGCCGTCACGCTGCTCTTGCCGAAGGGGATAATCGGCATGTGGGATTCCTGGCGCGGCAACGCCAGGGCGCTGCGGGCCGCATCGCTGGCCGAAGAGGCCGGCACCGATGGCGACCCGGCGCCAGCGAAGATCGTTCGCAGCGCGGCGACAAAGCCCGGAGACTGGTCGTCGTCCAGCCCCGAACCGCAGCCGGCGGAGTAAGCGATGTCGAAGTCGAACACCATCCTTTATCTCGACGGCGTCTCGGTCTCCTTCGACGGTTTTCGCGCCATCAACAACCTGTCTCTTGTGCTCGACAAGGGAGAGATGCGCGCCATCATCGGCCCCAATGGCGCCGGCAAGACGACGATGATGGACATCGTGACCGGCAAGACGCGACCCGACGAAGGCGAGGTGTTCTTCGACGGCCAAGTGGATCTCACAAGGCATGACGAGGCCGAGATCGCCATGATGGGCATCGGCCGCAAATTCCAGAAGCCGACGGTGTTCGAGAGCCACACGATCGAGGAAAATCTGATGCTGGCGCTGAAGGGGCCGCGTTCGATCTTCCCGGCGCTGTTCCACCGCCGCTCCGCCGCCGAGGCGCGCCAGATCGACGATATTCTTGGCATCATACGGCTGGGCGACAAACGCAACGAACTGGCGGCCAACCTCAGCCACGGCCAGAAGCAGTGGCTGGAGATCGGCATGCTCCTGGCACAGGATCCGAAGCTGCTTCTGGTCGACGAACCGGTGGCCGGGATGACCGATGCCGAGACCGAGGAGACCGCGCGGCTGCTCAAGGACATTGCGCGCGACCATTCGGTCATTGTCGTCGAGCACGACATGCATTTCGTGCGCGAACTCGGCGTCAAGGTGACCTGCCTGCATGAGGGCTCGGTGCTCTCGGAAGGCACACTCGATTTTGTCTCGGCCGACGAACGTGTCGTCGAAGTCTATCTGGGGAGGTGAGCATGGTCTGGCGGGTCCAATTCCATCGCTTCGATCTGGCCTTTCTCCGGTTCTGGAAAAGGCGCTGAGACATGCTCGAGGTTTCAAACGCCACGCTCCACTATGGTGCCGCCCAGGCGTTGCGTGGTGTTTCGCTGAAGGCGGGCGCCGGCAAGATCACCTGCGTGCTCGGCCGCAACGGCGTCGGCAAGACCAGTTTGATGAGATCGATCGTTGGCCATCATCGGCTGACGAGCGGAAGCGTTGCCTTCGAGGGGAAGGCGCTCGACCGGAGCGCGGCGTATGACCGCGCCCGGTCGGGCATCGCATTCGTACCGCAGGGCAGGGAGATATTTCCCCTGCTCACGGTGCGGGAGAACCTGGAATCGGGTTTTGCGCCATTGAAGCGTGCCGACCGCAACGTGCCGGCGCATGTCTTCGAGCTGTTTCCGGTGCTGAAGCAGATGCTTGGCCGCCGTGGCGGCGATCTTTCCGGCGGCCAGCAGCAGCAACTCGCCATCGGCAGGGCGCTGGTGATGCGGCCGAAGCTTCTGGTGCTGGATGAGCCTACAGAAGGGATCCAACCATCGATCATCAAGGATATCGGCCGCGCCATCCGCTACCTGCGCGACCAGGCCGGCATCGCGGTTCTGCTGGTCGAACAGTATCTCGACTTCTGTCGCGAGCTTGCCGACGAGGTCAACATCATGGATCGTGGCCAGATCGTCCACACCGGCCCGGCAGAAGATTTGGACCGGGCTGATGTCCGCAAATTTCTCACGGTCTAGAATCGGCACTGGACTTCAGTTTCCGGTCCGAATTCCTTGGCAAGTCCAATATTTCTTTCATCCAGCCATTCGCGTCTCTGGTGCATCAGGGACTGCATGCTAGTCTTTTTCTTGGCTTTGTGAGTCGGCCGCTTCCGTACCAGTCTGGTTATCGCAGATCGAGGGCGCGGCGAAGGCCGGGCAAGTTCCACGCAAGCAAGGCTTCCTAGCTTCCCTCCTGCGATCTTTGTCGTTCAAACGCGTTTGGGCACACAGGCTAAGGGACAGCCATGGAACGTTACGTCGAGGACTACCAGAAGCGGCGGCTTACCGAACGCGTCGACATCATTGCCGCCATCAACATCCTGAGGTCACAGGGCTGCGAATACGACGACCTGATCGAGGAGATCACCAAGGTCTTCTATGTCGACCTCGATGCCTTCAATGAGATCGTCATGGCAGCATAGATGGGCTGGGCCGATAGCCGGCTCGTTTCCTTCCCGACCTGGCTGACATCCACTGCCATCAATCCGGCCCGGGCGATGCCATGCGTTCCAGCAGCGCGATCGCTGCTGCCAGCGTCTCGCGGTCGTCCTCGTCCAGAATGTTCTCCAGCCGGACTGCAATCCAACGCGCCCGTGCGGATCGCGATTGCCTCAGTTCAACCATGCCGTCCTCCGAAAGACGATACAGCCGCTCCCGTCCGTCCCGGGGGCTCGGCTCGCCGGTGACAAGCCCCCCGACTTCCATGTCCGACAGGACCTTGCGCGCGCTCTGATGGGTGACCGCTCGCGCTTTCGCCACCATTGCCGCGCTGAGCGGACCCTTGCGATCCAGGAGGCCAAGCGTCTCCGACCTTGCATCCGAAGGCGTTCCGGCGCATTCGCGCGTCCGCCTGACAAAAGAACCGATGGCTGCCCTCAGGCGCTCGGCAAGCTCGAAATTCGCGCTATTCGTCATGTCATCGAATTTCCTGTCTCCGGCTGATCCAACCAATCGCATCAGCACGGGGCCGATGCAACGGGCCATCCGGCACATGCACATAGGGATTGAACTCCGGTCGGGAATATATACAGTATGGCTGTATTGTTTTGCGAGGTAAATCATGCCCAAACCCAATCCGAAAGAGATCGTCCGGCGCTTCAATGCAGAGGTGATCGAAGAGGGCAACGCACAGAGCTTTGCCGAGTTGATGGCCGCGGATTTCGTCAATCACGCGGCTCCGCCCGGATCGCCCAATGGGCCGGAAAGCATGTGGAGCACCTTCGAAAACATCCTCCGACCGGCGATTTCGGAATTGCGCGTCAGGATCGAGGACCAGATCGCCGAGGGCGACATGGTGACGACGCGCAAGTCCGTCACCGGTATCCTCACAGGGCGATTGCTGGGAGCCGGTCCGACGAATGCGCCGATCGCCATCGATGTCATCGACATCGTGCGCGTCCGCGACGGCCGCTACGCCGAACACTGGGGCATGAACAATCTGGCCGGCGTCGTGGCCGCGATCCGGGGGGCGACGCATGAAGAGGTCGCCTCTTAGCCGCGAGATCGTCGAACGAGCAAACTCAACAGGGAGCAGATGATGGTCGAGACCGTCCTATGGCAGCGCTTCGAGGGGGCTATCTTGTTCGGGGCAGGTCTCCTGCTCTTCTGGCACGGCAATGGGTCGATACCATGGTGGGGAGCGCTGCCGGCGTTTTTCGCTCCCGACCTCAGCTTCCTTGGCTATCTTCTGGGGGCCAAGACGGGCGCGTTCATTTACAACGCCGTCCACATATACGGCTTCGGCGCGGCTGTGCTTGCAATTGGCCTCCTCGCGCCGGCTCCGCTTCTTGCCGGTTTCGGGTGGCTCTGGATTGCCCATGCGGGATTTGACCGCATGCTGGGCTATGGCCTGAAATTGCCGGAAGGCTTTGACCACACCCATCTTGGCCGCATCGGAAAGCGGCGGTAAGCGCCATCAGCTCGCGCGTCGGAAGGGGGAGGCCGTGACGCGGTTGCGGCCGCCACGCTTGGCGTCGTAGAGCGCCTTGTCGGCGGCGCTGAGCACCTTGTCGAAGCTGAGGCCTTCTTTGCTGCCGAATGCAAAGCCGGCACTGACCGTGCAGTTCAGGGAACCGTTTTCGGTCTCAATCAAGCGCGTCGCGAAAGCGGTCCGGATGCGCTCGGCGGCTTCTTCAACCGTCTCCGGCAGAGTGCGCTTCAACACCAGCGCGAATTCCTCGCCGCCCATGCGCGCCGCGACGTCGGCCTGGCGAAGATTGCCGGCGAGTTCCCCGGCGAACACTTTCAGCACCTCGTCGCCCGCCGCGTGGCCGTATTCGTCGTTGATGGCCTTGAAGTTGTCGAGGTCGAAGACGACCACAGCGGTAAAGGCGCCGACCGGGACATTGCCATGCATGTCGAACAGGGCGCGCCGGTTGAGCAGTCCGGTCAAGGGATCGGTCAGGGCATCGCGGCGATGGTGCCTCGCTAGACGACCCTGATTGAGCGCAAGCGAAAGGGCGCCAATACCCGTCATGCTGGCGATGACCACGATGAGGCTCAGTTCCTCCGCCCAGTTGCTTGGCGCATGCCCCAGGACCAGTTTTCCATCCCAGGCAAGAACCATGGCGCAGAGCGCGAAAGACGTGGCGGTGGCCGAATAGAGCGCGGTGATGCCGATCGTCAGGGCAGGGGCCTCGTTCCGGCACCTCCAATATTCGAAGGCGGTGGCGAACAGAAGCAAGGCCGCGAACGAGTTCTCGAATATGAAGCCCAGGCCGTCATAGCCCAGCGCCATGGGGGGCAGCGTCACCACCAGCGAAAGACAACCCAACAGCGTTCGCCTGACCGGTGAGCCGCCCGTTCTGAACTGATAGGCAGCGCCCAGCATGGTTGAAAAGCCGATCAGCAGGAAGCCCAGCGCGGCGATGCCGAGCAGCCGCCCGGGCATGTCGATATAGGCGTCATAGAAGAAGATATCGCCGACCACGAACACGAGGCTGATTGCCCATGTCAGCAGGAAACGCTCGGAGCGAGCGGTTAGCCACATGCCGAACAATGTCAGACTAAGGCAGGCCGCGGAGAATCCGACAGCCAGCAGAAGCGAAGTGTAGTCGAGCGACATGCCCCTCTTTCCTTGCCGGCGGCGGTTCCAGCTCTGCGGCTTGGCGTCGCCGCATTCATGCAGCAAGGAAGTGTCGATAAGGTTACGATGGAGGCGAAGATGCCATCAAAAGGCGCTTTGCCAAGCGCAAAACGCACAGGTGGCGCCTATGGCATGTGGCCTCTTGCTCGTCAGTCCGCCAACCGTTTCATCAGCGCCATCGCCCCGAAGGGCGCGCGCACCTTGCCCTCGGTGATGAAGTAGACGAACACGTCGCGCGGCCGCACCGGAGCGTCGGTTGCAGGGTCGGCACGCCGCAGGTCGGACGGCTGCTTTCCTTCCGCCCAGATCCTTGCACGCGCCGCCCATTCATCGAGCCCCTTCGGCGTATAGCAGTCGGGATTGTCGTCTGAGCCGGTCTGCAGCCGGGCGTAAATGAAATCGCCGGTCACATCGGCGATATCGGGATATTTGGCATGGTCGGCATAGACGATCGCCGCCTTGTATTTGCGCGCGAGCGCGGCGAATTCCGGCACGATGAAACTGTCATTGCGCACTTCGAGTGCATGGCGAAGCGCGACACCATCCTGCTTTTCCGGCAGCAGTTTCAAGAAGGCTTCGAAATCGTCCGGATCGAATTTCTTGGTCGGCGCGAACTGCCAGAGGATCGGGCCGAGCTTGTCGCCGAGCGCGGCAACGCCGGAACCGAGGAAGCGCATCATCGATTCACCGGCTTCGCCCAGCACACGCCGGTTGGTGACGAAGCGGTTGCCTTTCAGCGAATAGACAAAGCCGTCCGGCGCCTCGCTTGCCCATTTGACGAAGGTCGGCTCCTTGAAGCTGGAATAGTAGGTGCCGTTGACCTCGATGCTCGGCACCTGCCGGCTGGCGTATTGCAACTGCTTGGCCTTCGAAAGCTTGTCCGGATAGAAGGACGTGTCCCAGGGCTCGAAGGTCCAGCCGCCCATGCCGGAGCGGATTGTTCCCGATTTGCTCATTGTCGTCCTCCCGAGTGCAGAAGTCTGGCCAAAAAATCAGACCGTCGTGGTTTCGTCGACCGGTTTTGCCATGTCGACCAGCACCCATCCTGGCCTGTAAGGATTGGGCCGGCGACCCGTTTCGCGATAGCCGTAAGCGAGATAGAGCGCGATGTTCCGTTCCATTTTCGCGTTGGTGTAGAGCCGTATCTCCGGCAGGCCCCACGAGCCCGTCTGCTCGTCGGCGTGTTTCAGCAATGCGATACCGAACCCCTTGCCTTGAAAGGCGGGCGAGACCGCGACGGAGAAGATCATCGCATGGTCCTCATGCCGCTCCAGCGTGATCACTCCGGCAAGTTCGTCGCTGCTCTCCAGCAACCAGACCTCGCCTCGCTCGATGCGCGGCGCATAGTCCTCGGTCACCGGGATCGGCGGCGCGTCGAGTATTGCGCTATAGGGAGCGTAGGCTGCTTTCGTCAGCTTGACGATCGCGGCGAGATCTTCGGAGTGGGCAAGCCTCATGATTGATCCATTCCAGCGGCAGCGGCGATCACCTTCTTCATGCCGGCAACCATCGTCTCGACCGCGGCGCGGCTGGCTTCGCCCAGGCCATGGCGCTCGGCGATCCAGTGCGGATCATTGTAGGACAGCCAGATCTTGCCGTCCTCATCCTCCCACGCCAGCGCCTTCACCGGCAGGTCGATGCCGGCAAGTTGCCTGTCCTGCATGAGTGGTGTGCCACCTCTGGGGTTGCCGAAAATCAGCAACTCGGTCGGCCGCAGCGAGGCGCCGACATCGCGTGCGCCGGCTGCGTGATCGATGCGTGCGAAGACAAGCAGCCCTGCGCGCTTGACCACCTCGGTGAGGCGGTCGATGGTTTCGGTCACGCCAAAACGGCTCTGGACCGTGATGAGACCATCCTCAGCCATCACTCCGCCGCTTCGCGCTTGCCTCCGGGGCGCCGCTCCAGCAATTCCTTGAGGAACTGGCCGGTGTAGCTGCGCTTCTCGCGCACAATCGCTTCCGGCGTGCCCGAGGCAACCAGTTCGCCGCCGCCGTCGCCGCCTTCAGGACCAAGATCGAGCACCCAGTCGGCGGTCTTGATCACTTCGAGATTGTGCTCGATGACCACTACCGTATTGCCCTGGTCGACCAATTCATGCAGCACTTCCAACAGCTTGGCGACGTCGTGGAAATGCAGGCCGGTGGTCGGCTCGTCGAGAATGTAGAGCGTCTTGCCGGTCGCCTTGCGCGACAATTCCTTGGCGAGCTTGATGCGCTGCGCTTCACCGCCCGAAAGCGTCGTCGCCTGCTGGCCGATATGGATGTAGCCGAGACCGACCTGCTTCAGCGTGTCGAGCTTGTCGCGCACGCCGGGCACGGCGGCGAAGAAATCGACACCTTCCTCGACCGTCATGTCGAGCACGTCGGCGATCGACTTGCCCTTGAACAGGACATCGAGGGTTTCGCGGTTGTAGCGCTTGCCGTGGCAGACATCGCAGGTGACGTAGACGTCGGGCAGGAAGTGCATCTCGATCTTGATGACGCCGTCGCCCTGGCAGGCCTCGCAGCGGCCGCCCTTGACGTTGAAGGAGAAACGGCCCGGCTGGTAGCCGCGCGCCTTGGCCTCGGGCAGGCCGGCGAACCAGTCGCGGATCGGCGTGAAGGCGCCGGTATAGGTGGCGGGGTTCGAACGCGGTGTTCGTCCGATCGGCGACTGGTCGATGTCGATGACCTTGTCGAGGAATTCGAGGCCCTCGATGCGGTCATGCTCGGCCGGATGCTCGCGCGAGCCCATGATGCGGCGCGAGGCCGCCTTGAACAGCGTCTCGATGAGGAAGGTAGACTTGCCGCCGCCCGACACGCCGGTGACGGCGGTGAAGGTGCCGAGCGGGATTTCGGCGGTGACGTTCTTCAGATTGTTGCCGCGCGCGCCGACGATCTTCAGGCGCCGGTTCTTTTTCGCCTCACGCCGAACACCAGGGGTGGCGACTTCAAGCGCGCCCGACAGGTACTTGCCGGTGATCGAATTGGGGTTGGCCATCACCTGCTGCGGCGTGCCCTGGGCGATGATCTCGCCGCCATGGATGCCGGCCGCCGGTCCCATGTCGACGACATAGTCGGCATGCAGGATGGCGTCCTCGTCATGCTCGACGACGATCACCGTGTTGCCGATGTCGCGCAGGTGCTTCAGCGTATCAAGCAGGCGCGTGTTGTCGCGCTGGTGCAGGCCGATCGACGGCTCGTCCAGCACATAAAGCACGCCGGTGAGGCCGGAACCGATCTGCGACGCCAGCCGGATACGCTGGCTCTCGCCGCCCGACAACGTGCCGGAATTGCGCGACAGCGTCAGATAGTCGAGCCCGACATCATTGAGAAAGCGGAGCCGTTCACGGATTTCCTTCAGCACCCTGACCGCGATCTCGTTCTGCTTGTCATTGAGCTGGGCCGGCAGGTCGGTGAACCACTGGTCGGCCTTGCGGATCGACTGTTCGGTGACTTCGCCGATATGCTTGCCGCCGATCTTCACCGCCAGCGCCTCGGGCTTCAGCCGATAGCCTTTGCACACGGGGCAGGGCGTCGCCGACATGAAACGCTCGATCTCCTCGCGCATCCAGGCGGATTCGGTCTCTTTCCAGCGCCGTTCGAGATTGGGGATGACGCCTTCGAAGGTCTTGGTGGTCTTGTAGGAGCGCAGCCCGTCATCATACTGGAAGGTGACTTCCCGCTCGCCGGTGCCGCGCAGGATCGCGTCCTGTGCTTCCGCGCTCAAATCCTTGAACTTGTCGCCGAGCTTGAAATCGTAAGCCTTGCCCAAGGCCTCGAGCGTCTGCACGTAATAGGGAGAGGTCGACTTCGCCCACGGGCTGACGGCGCCGTCGCGCAGCGACACGTTCTCGTCGGGCACGACGAGATTGGGATCGATGGCGCGCTGGCTGCCGAGACCATCGCAGGTCGGGCAGGCGCCGAACGGGTTGTTGAACGAGAACAGGCGCGGCTCGATCTCCGGAATGGTGAAGCCCGACACCGGGCAGGCGAATTTCTCCGAGAACAGGATGCGCTCATGCGTCTCGTTCTTCGACTTGTTGACCGAATCCTCGCCGGTCTGGCTGGCGTCGAGCGGCTTGTCGGCGAACTCGGCCACCGCCAGCCCCTCGGCGAGCTTCAGCGCTGTTTCAATCGAGTCGGCGAGACGCGTGGCGAGATCGCCACGCACCACGATGCGGTCGACGACGACGTCGATGTCGTGCTTATATTTCTTATCGAGCGCCGGAACATCCGCGATCTCGTAGAAGACGCCGTCGACCTTTACGCGCTGGAAGCCTTTCTTCTGCAGTTCCAGCAATTCCTTGCGGTACTCGCCCTTGCGGCCGCGCACGATCGGCGCCAGCAGGAACAGGCGCGTGCCTTCCTCGAGCGCCAGCACCCGGTCGACCATCTGGCTGACCGTCTGGCTCTCGATCGGCAGGCCGGTGGCCGGCGAATAGGGCACGCCGACACGGGCGAACAGCAGGCGCATATAGTCGTAGATCTCGGTGACGGTGCCGACCGTCGAGCGCGGGTTCTTCGAGGTGGTCTTCTGCTCGATGGAGATGGCAGGCGACAGTCCGTCGATCTGGTCGACGTCAGGCTTCTGCATCATTTCGAGGAATTGCCTGGCATAGGCCGACAGGCTCTCGACATAGCGGCGCTGGCCTTCGGCATAGATGGTGTCGAAGGCGAGCGACGATTTGCCCGAGCCGGACAGGCCGGTCATGACGATCAGGCTGTCACGCGGCAGGTCGAGATCGACGTTCTTGAGATTGTGTTCGCGCGCCCCGCGAATGGAAAGGAATTTATGGTCGGCCATAGCCGGTCGCCGCCTCAGATCTGGAATTCGTGGGATTGGCGGGTTCTTCCCGGCCATCCCCTATGTAGGTCTTTTTGCCGCCACGTCGAGAGACGCCACAACTCCCGACAGAAGTCGTTTAACCGCCTTTCGCGCGAACGGGCAAGCGGAAAGAACAAAGGCTGAACACGCTCCTGACAAAGCTGTGTAAAAACCTAACCTGGACGTAACCTCCCAGCGATCACGTTTTTCGGTAACCGGCTATTGATGGTTGACGCGGCCGGCGCATGGGAGCAGTCTTCAAAAGTCAGCGAAGCCGGCCGTCTTTCGATGGCCTCGCCGCCCAAAGGCGGCCTGCGAGACGCCGCAGGCATTTGCGATTTGCGCTTCGCGACGGCAATGTCGCAACGGACACAGGAGCGGAGCATGACGCCACCGGACAGTCCCCAAGGGCTCCACGCCTCGTTGGAGCCGCGGCAGGCATAAGTGCCAGGGTTTAGCGTTTGCGCCACCCGACAAACCGTGACTTGCCGTATTCCCTAAAAATCAGAGACTGCTAGTCGGATCGTCGGCTGACGCCGCGAAGCATCCGAAATCAAACGCCGGCAGTACACTCCCGGCAAAAAATGGATTTGAGATCCAGAAAAGCCCCGTCCGTTTGCCCAAGGCACGGCGGGGCTGTTCTTTTGAGGAAATGGCTGAACCGGCCCTTGCGGAGGGCTGCTCACCTCGGGGGCTTAAACCCGCCCGTGGCCATATCGACCGTGATGCTGCCGGAAATCCTGACATCGGTATCGCCGATCTTGAACGTGCCGTTCCCGTTGCTGGGGAATGCGTCGTCGGGTTCCGGCTGGGGAGCCGGCTTGGCGATGCGATAATCGCCGGCCACGCCGGGCAGGGCGCCTTTCTGCGCCGGCGCTGCGCTGTCGTCGGCGAGTGCCATGCCGCTCGCAAGGCTGGCGAAAGTGAGCACCGCGGCGGCGATGACGCGATGCGACGTCCTGGGTGAATGAGTGTCGGCCATTGCAGGATTATAGGGACGAGCCGCTGCCGGAGCCAGACCGGTGTCGTCAAATCTTCGACAACCGCCAGGACTCCGATCTGGCTTGGGCTTAGGCCGCCTTTTTGCGCGTATAGAAAACGTGGTCGACAATGCCCCATGCCTGGGCCTCGCGGGCGGTCATGAAGTGGTCTCGGTCGAGCGTGCGTTCGACCTCCTCATAGCTGCGGCCGCAATGCTGGGCATAGAGTTCGGCCATACGCCGTTTGGTCTTGCCGATCCGCTCGGCATGGCGCTGGATGTCGGAAGCCTGGCCCTGGAAGCCGCCCAGCGGCTGATGCAGAAGGATGGTGGCGTTCGGCAGCGCGATGCGCCGCCCCGGCGTGCCCGCCATCAGCAGGAACGACCCCATCGAGGCGGCAAATCCCATGCACACGGTCGACACCGGGCAACTGACATACTGCATCGTGTCGTAGATGGCGAAGCCGCTGGTCACCACGCCGCCCGGCGAGTTGATGTAGAGCGAAATCTCCTTGTCGGGATTGTCCGACTCCAGCGACAGGAGCTGCGCGCAGACCAGCGCCGAGACGTCGTCGTTGATCTCGCCATTGATGAAGACGATGCGCTCGCGCAGCAGCCGTGAGAAAATGTCGAAGGCGCGTTCGCCGCGGCTCGACTGCTCGATCACCATCGGCACCAGACTGGCAATACCGCTCATTTTCTTCTCCAATTCCGTATTCAGGCCGCGCGCAGCATAAGGCGCGGTGTGTTCGCCGCGATGGGCTTTTCGGCGGCCCCGCGCAGCCCGAGCGAAAGCCGGCAGCCGGCGCCCGCCATGGCAACGGCAGGCATCGCCTTGCGGGAAAATCCGTCATGGACGATGCGCAGATGCGTGCCGCCCGAAACGGTGCGGGCGAGCGTGAAGGTGACGACGCTGTCGAGAGGATCCTGCCGTGCAGGATCGTCCGCCTGCTCTCGCCAGGAATAGCGCAGGAGGCGTTCGGGCTCGGCGTCGAGGATTTCGCACTCGATCGCAGCGTCCGTCCCGGCGAAAGCAAAGCGATTGCCGATTTCCGGCGTGATGTCGTTGGGCATCATCCAGGCGGCGAGCAGTTCCGGCACCGTCAGCGCCCGCCAAACCTTTTCCGGCGGCTCCGCAAGGTCGTATTCGAACTCGAGCGCATCCGAGGCGGCTTCGCTTTGGCTTTCGGCGTTCATTGATCCGACTTCCTTCACTGGTCCATGTCCTTCAAAACCGTCTTCAACCTTTCGATGCGCTCCGGCCAGAAGGTCCGGTAGCGTTCGATCCAGGAGAGCAAGGGGGCAAGCCCCTGCGGATCGGCACGGTAATAGGCGTTGCGGCCGGCCCGCCGCTCGACCACGAGGCCGGCGCCACGCAGCACCGCCAGATGCTGTGAGACGGCCGGCTGCGACACAGTCAGGCCGCTGCGCAATTCCGACACGCTCATCTCACTTGTGGCGAGGCGCTCGAAGACGGCGCGGCGTGTCGGGTCGGCCAGGGCGCGGAAAATCTCTGCTTCGATCATGACAAAAGCATAAGTCGACACTTATTGATTTGGCAAGCGCTGTTTTGAAACCCATATGAAGGTGCCGGGCATTGCTGCCATTCCTTGACAATCAGCAGCAGTGCATATAGGAACGAAAAGGGAACAAAAACCTTGTGGGAAAAGCCAGCCTTAGCAGGCGGCAGACCTGCGCAGCCTGTAAGGTGCTGCGACAAAAATTTGTTTCGGATGAGCGCGGAGAAAAATCATGGCGGGTAGCGTCAACAAGGTCATTCTGGTCGGCAATCTTGGCGCGGATCCGGAAATCCGTCGCCTGAACTCGGGCGAGCCGGTCGTGAACATCCGCATCGCCACGTCGGAAAGCTGGCGCGACAAGAATTCAGGCGAGCGCAAGGAAAAGACCGAGTGGCACAATGTCGTCATCTTCAATGAGGGCATCGCCAAGGTGGCCGAGCAGTATCTGAAGAAGGGCATGAAGGTCTATGTCGAAGGCCAGTTGCAGACGCGCAAATGGCAGGACCAGACCGGCGCCGACAAGTACACGACGGAAGTCGTGCTGCAGAAATTCCGTGGCGAACTGCAGATGCTCGACGCGCGCGGCCAGGGTGAGGGCGGCCAGGTCGGCGGTTATTCCGGTGGCGGCAGCAGCCGCGGTTCCGATTTCGGCCAGTCCGGCCCGAACGAAAGCTTCAACCGTGGCGGCGGCGCTCCCAGGGGCGGCGGTGGCGGCGGTTCGTCGCGCGAGCTGGATGACGAGATCCCATTCTGATCGAAAGCGATACCGAACGGCTGACGTCGCCATATGACTGACGTTACGTGATCGATACGCCCCGAGGGTCCTGCATGGACTTTCGGGGTTTTGCGTTGTTGATTGGCCTGACAGCAGGCGCGATCTGGGACTGAAAGGACAAGGCGGTGAAGGCACGGGTAAAATGGGTCGAGGAGCGCACCTTCGTCGGCGAGTCCGGCAGCGGTCACAAGCTGGTGCTGGGAACGGCGTTCGGACCTGAAGGCAAGACACCGGGGCCGAGCCCGATGGAACTGGTGCTGATCGGCACCGGCGGCTGTTCGGCCTATGATGTCGTGCATATCCTCGAAAAGGGACGCGAGGCGGTTGAGGATTGTGTCGTCGAACTCGATGCCGACCGGGCCGAGACCGAGCCAAAGGTGTTCACCCGCATCCACATGCATTTCATCGTCAAGGGCAGGGCGCTCTCGCCCGACAAGGTCAAGCGGGCGATCGACCTGTCGATCGAAAAATACTGCTCGGCCTCGGCGATGATGGCCAAGACGGCCACGATCACGCATGATTTCGAGGTGGTAGACACGTCGGCGAAGTAGGGCAGTAGGGGCTGCCGTTCACCCCACCATCAGCGCCTTGATGCCGTCGGCGACGAATTGCACGGCGAGTGCCGCCAGGATGACGCCGAGTAGGCGGGTCAGGATCGAGCGGCCGGTCTGGCCGAGGATGCGGTCGATGCGTTCCGACAACACGAACACCAGATAGGTGATGGCCAGGCAGACGAAGATGATGCCGACAAGGGCGGCCTGCGCGGCAAAGCCCTGAAACGAGCCGGAGAGCAGCACCGTCGCTGAAATCGCGCCGGGGCCGGCGATCAGCGGGATCGCCAGCGGGAAGGCGGCGATGTTGTGGATCATGTCCTTGGTGATGGCGACGTCGCCGATCTTCTCCTTGCGGTCCTGCCGGCGCTCGAACACCATTTCGAAGGCGATGAAGAACAGCAGAAAGCCGCCGGCGACGCGGAAGGCCGGCAGGGTGATGCCGAACACCGACAGGATGGAGGCGCCCGCCACCGCGAACAGCGCCATCACCAGAAAGCCGATGACCGAGGCGCGCACCGAAACCTGCTGGCGCTCCTCGCGGTTCATGCCGCGTGTCACGGCGAGAAACAATGGCGCCAGCCCGGGTGGGTCGATGGTCACGAGAATGGTGACGAAGGCATTGAACAGGCTGTCGAAACTCGGCATCGCTGATCCCTCCCGCCGGGCCGAGCCCGCTCCACATTGGTAGAGCAAAGCCCGGTCGGTGGAAACAGTCAGGGCCGCGAAAGCACGGGCTCCCGGCAGGGTTAGCCGGCGGCGTCGCAATAGGCCTCCAGGCGATAGCCGTCCGGGTCCACGACAAAGGCAGCGTAGTAGTTTTCACCATAGTCGGCGCGCAGACCCGGACCGCCATTGTCGCTTCCGCCTTCGCGCAACGCACCGGTATGGAAGGCATCGACGCTGTCCCGCGTCGGTGCGGCGAAGCAGAAATGCAGGCCGGATTTTTCGTCCGCCGGTACCGGCCTCGATGCCTCGTTGACCCATAGTGCGACGCTGTGGGCACCATAACCGAGCGAACCCGGTGACTGGCTGATGCAGCTGTAGCCAAGAGGCCTCAGCGCTGCGTCATAGAAGCGCTTCGAAGCATTGCTGTCGCGAACGCCAATCGAAATATGGTCGAACATGGTTTTCTCCATTGTTACAAAGTGTTGCGACGTCATCTGGCAGATTGACGGCGCGCCAGGAACTCGACTTCGAGGTGCCAGTCCGCGCCGTCGTGCGAGCGCTCGCCAAGCCATCGAAAGGCGTTTTCGGTGATCCGTGAAAAACTCCAGCGCACTGAGGAGCCGGTGCCGTCGGCGCCGACCTGCACGATCGTGTCGCCCTCGGCACGGCCAAGCTGGCGGCTGAAATACTGGTTGCGTGGATCGCTCCAGAAGATGTGCCAGGCGTCCGCGCCGGGATCATAGACGCGTAGCGTCGTGCCGTAGAATGTCCATTTGCCGAGGGAAGGCTGAGAACCGGTGTTCCGCGCGGGCAGGATCCAGACATCCTGGATGGCGCGGCCTTCCAGCACCCAGCCGAAATCCACCTCGCCACGCTCGGTCAGCACGGTGCCATCCTCGAGGTGGCGTGAGGCGTCGAAGGTCCAGGCGCCGACGAAGCGGCCGTAAAGGTTCAGTTTTTCGGCAAGCCCGCCGATCGGTCCGGGACTGTGCAAGGCTTCGGCGAAGGGGGCGAACATGGCTGCGGTCTCTTTCTGTCAGGAGACCGGAAGGAGTAGGCGCTGACGGGGTTCTGGGCTTGGGAAAAACTGCTATATTTCAGCATGACCGCGACGACCCGCACTCTCGCATCCGGACCCGGCTGGCACGTCGCGGACGTGATCTGCACGGCCGGCGCCGGCGACCGGCCGTTCGAGGAGGCCCATCAGGATTTCTGCGTCGCGGCGGTCACCAGCGGCACGTTCCGCTACCGTGCGCAGCAAGGCACGGCGATGCTGGCGCCGGGCGCATTGCTGCTCGGCAATTCCGGCACATGCTATGAATGCGGGCACGAGCATGGCAGCGGCGACCGTTGCCTCTCGTTCCATTTTGGACCGGCCTACATGGAACGGATCGTCGCCGGCGTGCCGGGCGCCCGAACACTCACCTTCGAGGCGCCGCGCCTGCCGCCCTTGCCGGCCTTGGCACCGCTGCTGGCCGAGGCGGAAGCCGCGCGTGAGATGGCCGACAAGGATGCCTTCCGGGAACTTTCCCTGCGCATCGCGGGTGCGGCCGTGGCCGCGATTTCCGGCGCCACGTCCGCTAGGCGCGGACCGAGCCGCCGCGACCAGAAACGGGTGGCCGAAGCCGTGCGGCGGATCGAGCTGGATGCCGAAGGGCCGATTTCTCTGTCGGCACTGGCGGATGAGACGGCGACCAGTCCCTATCATTTCCTGCGTATTTTCCGGCAGGTTGCCGGCATGACGCCCTACCAGTTCCTGCTCAAGACCCGCCTCCACCGGGCAGCGGTGCGGCTGCGCCTGTCGGACGATGCGATCTCGGCGATAGCCTTCGACGCCGGTTTCAACGACCTGTCGACTTTCAACCGCCGGTTCCGACGCGTCATGGGCGAGACGCCAGGCGACTATCGCGCGCGCCGATCAAGCAGTTCCGGCATGCGGGTGCCTCGACGGAGACAAGCTCAATCCGAGGTCGGTCCGCACCAGCCCGGCAGATAGTCCGCGTCCTTGCCCTTGGCGAGCGTCAACGCCTCTTTCATCGCCTTGTCGAAATTCTTCGCAATCGCGTTGCGATCGATGCGCCGGCGCAGGAAATCCGCCCAGATGAATTCGCTGAACGGCGTCGTGTCCTTGGCGAAGCCGCCTTGCCGGCGCAACTCGCCGGCCATGCTCCTATAGGGATCATCGATCAGCTCGCCGATTGTCTTTGGAATTGCCGAGTAGTCGCGGCGCCGGCCGTTCTCATCGAACGGGTGCATCCAGCCTCTGTTGTCGAGCACGAAAAGAAACGCGTCCTTGTCGAGCGCGGACAGGTCGCTGATCACGGTCACAAGAACGTCCTTGACGCCTTCCTCGAGCAGGGCGCGAGCGAGGTGATGGTGATCGGTGACGTAGTTTCGATTTTTGGGCCCCAATACGACCGGCACCATGTGTCTGCCGAGAAAAGCGCCGGTCTTCTTCTTGGCGTCCTGTTCCCGGATCATCTGACGTTTCAACGCAACTTCCCGCATGCCGACCGTTATCTGCGTCGGCCTGAGGTCCTCGACGGGAACCGGCGTGACAATGGGTTCTCGGGGGTCAATCATGGCACTCCATCCTGTTCTTGCTGCTGCTGTTGCCCCGGACCAAGTGATTTGATCGCCGCGTCGACGCTGTGGAATATGCGCTGCGTGCCGACCATTTCAGCGATGCCGAACCGCGCCAGGGCCGCCTGGGCGCGCAGCGATTCCAGCCGCGCTATGGCAAAGGTCGCGCCCGCCTTGCGGCAATGAAGGATGGTGTCGATCAGCGCCTGCGCGGCGGTGTAGTCGATTTCGACGATGTTGCTGGCCTCCAGCACGACCAGTTTCACGGTTTCGTTCCTGGCATCGATGAGATCGCAAAGCCCGCGCTTGAAACGGTCTGCATTGACGAAGGACAGCGGCGCCTGGAAGGCCGCGACCAGCACGCCTGGGAGCTGCTCGCCGGCGCTTGGCTTGCCGGGCGGCCACCAGACGGAAGTCCCCGGCACCTGTTCGAGTTCGATAGGCTGCGTCTGGGTGGCGCTCCAGATCCCGTGCAACAGCGACAGGCCGATGCCGACTGCCACGCCGGTCTCGATGGGCAACACGACGATCGCCGCCATGGTGATCAGGATCAAGGCGAATTCGACCGGCGCCTGCCGGTAGACGCTGGCGAATACCTTCCAGCGCAGTATGTGCTGGGCAACGAACATCAGGACGCCGGCAAGGGCTGCCTGCGGAACATTGGCGAGCAGGCCGCCACCAAAGGCGCCGAGCGCCAGCACGATGGCCGCGGCAATGAGGCCGGACAGTTGCGAGCGGCCACCCGACTGGGAGACGATTGCCGTGCGCGGCGGGCTGGCATTGACGGCAAAGGCGCCGAACAGGCCTGACACGATGCTGCCGGCGCCGGCGCCGACGAAGTCGCGGTTGACGTCGGGGGCATCGTCCTGCTGCGAGGCGAAGGAACGCGAGGTGGCGGCCGTCTGTACCATGACGACAATGGCGATCAGCAGCGCCAGCGGAACCAGCGCCTGTACATCATCGAGGCCAGCCTCCGGCAGGTAGGCTCGCGGCAGGCCGTTTGGCACGGCGCCGAGCACCTCGACGCAGCGATCCCTGAGGTCGAAGACGATGACCGCGAGCGTGGCAAGCACCATGCCGATCAGGGCGCCAGGGATGCGGGCGCTGATCCGTTCCGAGCAGAACACGATCGCGAACACGCCGAGGCCGAGGCCGAGGGCCCAGGGGTTGGTGAGATGGAGACTGCCGGCAATTTCGCCGATACGCCGCAAGGTCTCGCCGCTCTCGGCAGGCAGGCCGAGCAGCCCTGGCATTTGCGAGACGATGATGTGGACGGCGATGCCGGCCAAAAAACCCGTCGTGACCGGCACCGACAGGAGATCGGCGATCCAGCCGAGGCGAAAGACGCCGCTCAGCGTCACGATCGCCCCGACCATCAAGGCCAGCATGGCTGCCAGAGCCAGATAATGCGGCGAGCCGGATGTGGCGAGCAGCGCCAGGCTGCCGGCAAACAGCGGCGTGATGGTCGAATCCGCGCCAACCGAGAGGTGACGATTGGCGCCAAACAGGGCAAACGCCACCGAACCGGCAACAAAAGCGAAGAAGCCGACCTCGGGAGCAAAGCCGCCGAGCCGGGCCGTTGCCATCTGCTCGGGAATGGCGATCGCGGCCAGTGTCAAACCCGCGACCAGATCACCATTGAGATCCCGAGGCTGCCAGCCGCTCAGCGCTCGCAAAGGCAGCCACCGGCTCCGATTCATCGTGCTTGCGGCTTTCGCTTGGGGAAAACGGTCCATTGCCGGCTTTTGCCTTGTGGCGGCGAAAAGCGTTGTGGCCATATCGTCGCAATTAGCGGTATCCTTTTGAAATTACCACCAAAAATGACACTGGAAAAGTGCCGCTAACATTGGAGTTTCGGCCGTGCTTCCTATATAAGCGGTCAGTGATTCCTGATTAGATTGTGATCCGATTTGACCGACCAAAAGACACCGCGCGGCGCCGACGGCGGCCCCACCGGCATCGAGCCGATCTCCATCATCGAGGAGATGCAGAGCTCCTATCTCTCTTACGCCATGAGCGTGATCGTCAGCCGTGCGCTGCCCGATGTGCGCGACGGCCTGAAGCCGGTGCATCGCCGCATCCTCTACGCGGCGCATGAGAGCGGCTACCACTGGAACCGCAAATATGTGAAGTCGGCGCGCCCGGTCGCCGACGTGATGGGTAAATACCATCCGCATGGCGACGCCTCGATCTATGATGCCTTGGTGCGTATGGCGCAGGATTGGTCGCTGCGCGTGCCGCTGATCGACGGGCAGGGCAATTTCGGCTCGATCGATGGCGATCCGCCGGCGGCGATGCGCTACACCGAATCCCGGCTGACCAAGGTTGCGCATGAGCTGCTGGAGGATATCGACAAGGACACCGTCGATTTCCAGGACACCTATGATGCCTCGGATACCGAACCGAAGGTCCTGCCGGCGCGCTTTCCCAATCTGCTGGTCAATGGCTCCGGCGGTATCGCCGTCGGCATGGCCACCAACATCCCGCCCCACAATCTTGGCGAAGTCTGCAATGGCGCCATCGCCGTCATCGACAATCCGGCGATCGACCTGCCGGCGCTGATGGAGATCATTCCAGGCCCCGATTTCCCGACCGGCGGCATCGTGCTTGGCCGTTCCGGCATCTACAGCGCCTATTCGACCGGCCGCGGCTCCATCGTGATGCGCGGCAAGGTCAACATCGAGCAGCGCGGCAATGACCGGGAATCGATCATCATCACCGAGGTTCCCTACCAGGTGAACAAGGCCTCGATGATCGAGAAGATGGCCGAACTGGTGCGCGACAAGCGCATCGAGGGCATTTCCGA
This sequence comes from Mesorhizobium sp. GW821-FHT04C10, assembly GCF_059420305.1. Lineage (NCBI taxonomy): Bacteria > Pseudomonadati > Pseudomonadota > Alphaproteobacteria > Hyphomicrobiales > Phyllobacteriaceae > Mesorhizobium > Mesorhizobium sp. GW821-FHT04C10. The sequence continues at coordinate 4,366,718 of NZ_JBWKTL010000001.1, forward strand.
CATCCGTGACGAAAGCGACCGCCAGGGCTATCGCGTCGTCATCGAGCTGAAGCGCGATGCCGTCGCCGACGTCATCCTCAACCAGCTTTACCGCTTCACGCCGCTGCAGACCTCTTTCGGCGCCAATATGGTGGCGCTGAATGGCGGCAAGCCGGAAGTGATGACCCTGACCGACATGCTGAAGGCGTTCGTCTCCTTCCGCGAAGAGGTCATCACACGGCGGACGAAATTCCTGCTGCGCAAGGCGCGCGACCGCGCCCATGTGCTGGTGGGCCTTGCCATTGCCGTCGCCAATATCGACGAGGTCATCAAGCTGATCCGCACCGCGCCTGATCCGCAGACGGCGCGCGAGCAATTGATGGAGCGGCGCTGGCCCGCGGGTGACGTCGAATCGCTGATCCTTCTGATCGACGACCCGCGCCACCGCATCAATGAGGACGGCACCTACAATCTCTCCGAGGAGCAGGCGCGCGCCATCCTCGAACTGCGCCTGCAGCGCCTGACCGCGCTCGGCCGCGACGAAATCGCCGACGAGTTGAACACGATCGGTGACGAGATCAAGGACTATCTCGACATCCTGGCGTCGCGCGCGCGCGTCCAGCAGATCGTCAAGGACGAACTCGCCGCCGTGCGCGACGAGTTCGGCACGCCACGCCGCACCGAACTCACCGACGGCGGCGCGGACATGGAAGACGAGGACCTGATCCAGCGCGAGGACATGGTCGTGACGGTGAGCCATTCCGGCTACATCAAGCGCGTGCCGCTGTCGCTCTACCGGGCACAGCGCCGCGGCGGCAAGGGCCGCTCCGGCATGTCGACCAAGGAAGAGGATTTCGTCACCCGGTTGTTCGTGGCCAACACGCATACGCCGGTGCTGTTCTTCTCCTCGCGCGGCATCGTCTACAAGGAAAAGGTCTGGCGGCTGCCGATCGGCAATCCGCAGTCACGCGGCAAGGCGCTGATCAACATGCTGCCGCTGGAGCAGGGCGAGCGCATCACCACGATCATGCCGCTGCCCGAGGACGAGACGAGCTGGGGCGAACTCGACGTGATGTTCGCCACCACGCGCGGCACAGTGCGCCGCAACAAGCTGTCAGACTTCGTCCAGGTCAACCGCAACGGCAAGATCGCCATGAAGCTGGAGGAGGAAGGCGACGAGATCCTCGGCGTCGAGACCTGCACCGACAATGACGACGTGCTTTTGACCGCGAGTTCCGGCCAGTGCATCCGCTTCTCGGTCGGTGACGTGCGCGTCTTCCAGAGTCGCAACTCTGTCGGCGTGCGCGGCATCACCATGGCCGAGACCGACCGCATCATCTCCATGTCGGTGATCGAGAGTGTCGATGCGCCGCCGGCAGAACGCGCCGCCTATCTCAAGCGGGCCGCGGCCGAACGGCGGCTTGCCGCCGGTATCGCGGCCGGCGAAGAGGAAGAAATCGCGCTGACCAATGAAGAGGTCGGCGAGGAGACGGAGCTTTCCGACGAACGCTACGAGTTCCTCAAGGCGCACGAGCAGTATGTGCTGACGGTTACCGAATATGGCTACGGCAAGCGCTCGTCGTCCTACGATTTCCGCCTGACCGGGCGCGGCGGCAAGGGCATACGGGCTACCGACGTGTCGAAGACGGCCGAAATCGGCCGGCTGGTGGCAACCTTCCCGGTCGGCAATGACGACCAGATCATGCTGGTGTCGGATGGCGGCACCGTCATCCGGGTGCCGGTCAACGGCATCCGTTTCGCCAGCCGCGCCACCAAGGGCGTGACCATCTTCAATACGGCTGAGGGCGAGAAGGTGGTTTCGGTCGAGCGGATCTCGGAGCCGCAAGCGGACGAAGAGAGCGAAGAAACTATTGAGGGTGGCGCTGAGTCCGGTCCGGTGACGGATACTGGCTCGGATGGCGCTGAATAAGTCCTGGACCGGTTTTTGACATAGCAACGCCGGCCCATTTGGCCGGCGCGGCAGCAAGTCTGGAATGACTTAGTAGTGACGATACGGCTTGCGCGGGCCGAAGCCTTCGAAGCGCTTGACGGTTGCCTTGACGCGGACGCGTTGTGCCTCCTGATGCAGCCCAAAAACGGTGGCGATCAGCATGGCGACGGTCATTGCGGTGGCGAGCATGTAGATCAGCATTTGCGTGTTCTCCTGCGCCTTACAACGGGTATATGGGATTTTGGTTTCATCTTATTAAGGTGCAATCTAGTGAACGCTGCGTGAAGGCTTGGTGATCAGCGTGTTCATCTGTCGTTCATGCGCCGGAAAAGGTTCACGACCCGCCCGCCAATCGGATTTGCCTTTGTGAGAGAGGCTCGCTAGAAGCTCCGCCATGACCGAACGCATCGCCCTTTATGCCGGCTCCTTCGACCCGCTGACCAACGGCCATCTCGATGTGCTGAAGGCGTCGCTGGCGGTTGCCGACATCGTTTATGCCGCGATCGGCATTCATCCCGGCAAGAAGCCGCTGTTCTCCTTCGAGGAACGGGTCCAGTTGATCGAAGCTGCCACGAAAGCCGAATTTGGCAGCGATGGCGCCCGCATCAGGGTGGTGGCCTTCGACGGGCTTGTCATCGATGCCGCGAGGAAGCAGGGCGCCTCGATCATGATCCGCGGCCTGCGCGACGGCACCGATCTCGACTACGAGATGCAGATGGCCGGCATGAACGAGACCATGGCACCTGAATTGCAGACGGTCTTTCTGCCCGCCAGCCCGTCGGTACGCACCATTACCGCCACACTTGTACGGCAGATAGCCTCGATGGGCGGCAACATCCGCCCCTTCGTGCCGGCGGCAGTTGCTGGCGCGCTCACCGCCAAATTCGCGAAATAAGCCTCGGAGAAAACACATGCAGCTGAAAAGGCTCGCCTCGTTCCTTGTCGTGCTCGCCGGTCTTTTGACCGCTTCCGTTTCCGCCTATGCCGCAGATCCCGAAAACACCATGATCATCACGCTGAAGGACGGCGACGTCACCATCGCGCTGCGGCCCGACCTGGCGCCCAAGCATGTCGCGCAGATCAAGAAGCTCGTGCGTGACCATGCCTATGACAATGTCGCCTTCCACCGCGTCATCGACGGCTTCATGGCGCAGACCGGCGACGTCAAGTTCGGCAACATGAAAAAGGGTTTCAACTCGCAAGCCGTCGGCACCGGCGGTTCGGACCTGCCCGACCTGCCGGCCGAGTTCTCGCAGACCGAGCACTACAAGCGCGGCGTGGTCGGCATGGCCCGCTCGCAGGATCCGAACTCCGCCAATTCGCAGTTCTTCATCATGTTCGCGCCGGCGCCGCCGCTCGACGGCCAGTACACCATCGTCGGCAACGTCGTCAGCGGCATGGAACTGGTGGACAAGATCAAGAAGGGTGACGAGGCCGACAACGGTACGGTCGCCGACCCTGACCGAATGATCAAGGTGCGCATCGCCGCGGACAAGTAATTCTGTTTTTTGAGAAAAAGGATATCTGACATGGCTGAGATCAAGGACCGCGAGAACGCGCTCATCCTGGAAACGACCAAGGGCAAGGTCGTCATCGAACTTTTCCCCGACCTGGCTCCCGGCCATGTCGCCCGCATCAAGGAACTGGCCAGGGAAGGCGCCTATGACGGCGTGGTCTTCCACCGCGTCATCGACGGCTTCATGGCGCAGACCGGCGACGTGAAGTTCGGCAATTCGAGCAAGCCGACCTTTGCTCCTTCGCGCGCGGGCATGGGCGGTTCCGACAAGCCGGACCTGAAGGCCGAGTTCTCCAACGCCAACCATGGCCGCGGCACCTGCTCGATGGCCCGTTCGCAGAACCCGAACTCGGCCAACTCGCAGTTCTTCATCTGCTTCGACGACGCCGCCTTCCTCAACCGCCAGTACACGGTCTGGGGCCAGGTCATCGAAGGCATGGACAATGTCGACAAGATCAAGCGCGGCGAGCCGGTGGTCGATCCCGACAAGATCGTGTCGCTGAAGGTCGCGGCCGACGTCAAGTAAGGCGAAACGACAATGATGGGCGTCGTCTGGTCGCTTCTCGGCATCCTGTCCGGCGCCTTCATTGCCATTCAGGCCCCGATCAATTCGCAGCTGGCGCGCGGCCTGGGTCTCCCGGTCGCGGCTGCTGCCTTCTCGTTCCTGTCGGGCGCCATCGTGCTTGGCATCATCTCCGTCACGGTGGTGAAGCTGCAAGGCATCTCGCTCGACTGGAAGGCGCCGGCGCCGTGGCTGTTCGTCGCCGGCGGCATGCTCGGCGGCTTCTATGTCACGCTCTCCACAATCCTGACGCCGCGCATCGGGGCCGCCGCCTTGATGGCGTTCCTGGTGGCCGGCCAGCTGCTGGCCGGCATGCTTATCGATCGCGTCGGCTTCCTTGGCGTCGCGGTGCGCGAGATCTCGCTCGGCCGGGTCGCCGGCGCGGTGCTGCTGCTGGTCGGAGCGCTGCTCGTCCGGCTCTACTGATGCGCGTCGATCTCTTTGATTTCGACCTGCCGGAAGAGCGCATCGCGCTCCGCCCGGCAGAGCCGCGCGACAGTGCCAAGATGCTGGTGGTCAAGCCGGGCGAAGAGCTTGAAGACCGGGCGGTTGGCGACCTGCCATCCCTGCTCAGGGCCGGCGATGTGCTGGTGTTCAACGACACCAAGGTCATTCCGGCGCAACTCAAAGGCATCAGGCGGCGCGGCGAAGCGGCGGCGCAGGTCGAAGCGACACTGCATATGCGCGTTGCGCCGGACCGTTGGCTGGCCTTCATGCGGCCAGGCAAGCGTATCGCCGCCGGCGACCGCATCCAGTTCGGTCATGACGGCAATTCCTGTTTCCTCGGCCAGCTCGACGCCACGGTGATCGAGAAGGGCGAGGGCGGCGAGGCGCTGCTCGGCTTCGACCTGTCGGGGCCTTTCCTCGACGAAGCGCTGCACGCCGTCGGCCACATTCCACTACCGCCTTACATCGCCTCGAAGCGCGATGACGACGAGCGCGACCTGGCCGACTACCAGACGATCTATGCAAGGGAGGAAGGCGCCGTTGCCGCCCCTACCGCCGGCCTGCATTTCACGCCGGAGCTTTTTGCTGCTCTCGACGCCGGGGGGGTCGAGCGCCACTTCGTGACCTTGCATGTCGGCGCCGGCACGTTCCTGCCGGTGAAGGCCGACGACACCGCCGACCACAAGATGCATGCCGAGATCGGTTCGGTCAGTGAGGCGACTGCCAACGCGCTCAACGCGGCCAAGGCGAGGGGCGGGCGCATCATAGCCGTGGGCACGACCTCGCTACGTCTGCTGGAGAGTGCCGCGCGTGAAGATGGTACGGTGCCTGCCTGGTCCGGCCCAACCGACATCTTCATCACGCCCGGCTACCGCTTTCGCACGGCCGACATGCTGATGACCAATTTCCATCTGCCGCGCTCGACGCTGTTCATGCTGGTTTCGGCCTTCAGCGGTCTCGATACGATGCGTGCCGCCTATGCGCATGCCATTGCGAACCGGTACAGGTTCTACTCCTATGGAGACGCAAGCCTGCTTTATCGAGCGGAGATGAGCGATGGACGATGATCTGCAAACCCTCGATCGTGAAGGCCTGATCGCCGAAGTCAAAAAGCTGCGCGCCGGCATTCGCGCGCATCGTGACACGTCAGGCCATGATCTCTGCTGGCATCACCCGGATTTGTGGGACCTGCTGCCTGAAAAGACCGAGCCATCGATCGCCGTGCCGCCCTGGCCAAAATTCATGCGCGGCTGCGTGCAATACCGCCAGTCGCTCGACAGGCAGGCGCCTGACGCGCCGGTTCATGACAAGGAATTCAATGGCTAAGCCGTTCAGCTTCAAGGTTCTGGCGACCGACGGCAAGGCGCGGCGCGGTGTCATCGACATGCCGCGCGGCGAAATCCGCACGCCGGCCTTCATGCCGGTCGGCACCGGCGGCACCGTCAAGGCCATGTACATGGACCAGGTGCGCGGCGTCGGCGCCGATATCATCCTGGGCAACACCTATCACCTGATGCTGCGGCCGGGCGCCGAGCGCGTGGCGCGGCTCGGCGGCCTGCATGAATTCGCCCGCTGGCCGCATCCGATCCTGACCGACAGCGGCGGTTTTCAGGTGATGTCGTTGTCGAAGCTGAGGAAACTGACCGAAAAAGGCGTCACCTTCCGCTCGCATATCGATGGCGCAGCCTACGAGATGTCGCCGGAGCGTTCGATCGAGATTCAAGGCCTGCTTGATTCCGATATCCAGATGCAGCTCGACGAATGCACGGCGCTGCCCGCTGAATTGAAGGAGATCGAGCGCGCGATGGAGCTGTCGCTGCGCTGGGCCGAGCGCTGCAAGGTGGCGTTCGATGATCAGCCCGGCAAGGCGATGTTCGGCATCGTGCAGGGCGGCGACAACGCCGCGCTCAGGGTGCGCTCGGCGCAGGCGCTGAGCGCGATGAATCTCAAGGGCTATGCGGTCGGCGGCTTGGCCGTCGGCGAGCCGCAAGCGGTGATGCTCGAAATGCTCGACATCACCTGTCCGGAACTGCCTGACGACAAGCCGCGCTATCTCATGGGTGTCGGTACGCCTGACGATATCCTGAAATCGGTGGCGCGCGGCATCGACATGTTCGATTGCGTCATGCCGACGCGAGCCGGCCGGCACGGCCTTGCCTACACAAGGCGCGGCAAGGTCAATCTGCGCAACGCGCGCCATGCCGACGACCCGCGCCCGCTGGATGAGGAAAGCGACTGCCCGGCAGCGCGGGATTATTCGCGCGCCTATCTGCATCATCTCGTGCGCTCGCAGGAGGCGCTTGGCGCGATGCTGCTCACCTGGAACAATCTTTCCTACTACCAGAAGCTGATGCAGGACATTCGCGCCGGGATCGAGACCGGCAGTTTCGAGACGCGTGGGGCCGAGATCACCGAGGGCTGGGCGAGGGGCGACATCCCCGTCCTGTAAGACCTCAGGTGCTCAACGAGTTCGATGCCCGCAGGCTGCAGCCGGTGATCTGGAACGTGCCGTCGGGCTGCTGCTGCAGCGTATAGACCGCCTCATAATCCTTGCCGTCGGGACCGACGATCAGCACCTGCTGGATGATCGAGCCCGGGCCTGTCTGCTCGACCTTGCCGAAGGCATAGGACTGTGGCTTGAGTACTGGCGGGTAGCCATTGGTCACCATGTTCATGAAGGCATCGACGGTCGGGAACACCTGCTTCACGTTCGGGGCGGCGAAGCTGTAGGCCTTGGCGCCATCATCGGCCAGCAGCGCCTTCAACTGACCGTCGATGACAGCCTGGCCAGCCTTGATTTCGGCATCGCCGGCAAAGGCCGAGGATATGAAGATGAATGGAATGACTGCGAATGCGAAAAAGGCGCGGCGCATGGCCTGTCTCCGTCGTTCCTCGGAATGGTCCCTCAAAATGATGTCCGAGACCCACGATAACATACGCTTGGCGATGCATCCCGGTTTCACCGATCGCGAATATTCGCCACCGGAATGTCATGCCGGTTGCGGCGCTGCGCGAGGCCGCGGCCAGTGCCAGTGTCGGCTAAGTACGGATTCCAATGCTTGAAAGGCCGGCTCCAGTCTGCCAGAAGGGCCGCTTGGACTTGGACGTTTAGCGGGACGAAGCCATGAAGGCGTTTTTCGTGCAGATCAAATGCGAGCTGGGCAAATCCTATGAGGTTGCCAGCGCGCTTGCCGATGCCGAGATCGCCTCGGAGATTTACTCCACCGCCGGCAATTACGATCTGCTCGCCAAATTCTATGTCGACGATGAGGAAGATGTCGGCCACTTCGTCAACGAGAAGGTGCAGATTCTCCCCGGCATCAAGGACACGTTCACGGTCGTCACGTTTCGCGCCTTCTAGCCGGGAATGCATGTGCCCGGGCGCGAGGCAAAGCCTGATCAAGGCCGTATTTCAGCTGCCTCAATTTTAGGCAGGCGCGACATACTGATCGCCCGGATCTCCCAAATCACCGATTACGCTTGATTTTCTCCGGCGACGCCAGTGAAATGGCGTCACAGGGGAGTATGCGATTGGCAGCGTTCGATGAAATGCTTCCGGAAGTCTCCGGATTGAGAAGACCGTATTCGGCTTATGACCGCTGGCTGAAGGAGCAGGATCCAGCCAGGCTTACCGAGAAGATGCAGGACGCCGAACGCGTCTTTCGCAAAACCGGAATCACCTTTGCCGTCTACGGCGAGCAAGAGGCGTCCGAGAGACTTATTCCCTTCGACATCGTTCCGCGCATCATTTCAGGCAATGAGTGGCGCCGCCTGACGCAAGGCATCGAGCAGCGTGTGCAGGCGCTGAACGCCTTCCTCGACGACATCTACCATCGTCAGGAGATCCTGCGCGCTGGCCGTGTCCCTAGGGACTTCATCGCCAGGAACGAGGCTTTCCTGCCGGAGATGATCGGGGTGCGGCCGCCGGCCGGCGTCTACACTCATATCATCGGCGTCGATATCGTGCGCATCAGCGAGGACGAATTCTACGTGCTGGAGGACAATGCACGCACACCGTCGGGTGTCTCCTACATGCTGGAGAACCGCGAGACGATGATGCAGCTGTTCCCCGAGCTGTTCCAAAAGATCAAGGTGCGGCCGGTCGAGAACTACCCGCAGCTGCTGCGCCAGTCGCTGGCGGCGGTGCGGCCGCAGAGCACCAAGGGCGCGCCGACCATCGCGGTGCTGACGCCAGGCAGTTTCAACTCGGCCTATTTCGAGCACGCCTTCCTTGCCGACCAGATGGGCGTGCAACTGGTCGAGGGGCAGGATCTGCGCGTCGTCGACGGCCATGTCGCGATGCGCACGACGGAGGGCTACAAGCAGATCGACGTGCTTTATCGCCGCGTCGATGATTCCTTCCTCGACCCGCTGACCTTTCGGCCGGATTCGGCCCTTGGCATACCCGGCATCATGGATGTCTACCGCGCCGGCAACATCACCATTGCCAATGCGCCGGGAACCGGTATCGCCGACGACAAGGCGATCTATTCCTACATGCCCGAGATCGTCGAATTCTACACCGGCCGCAAGGCGATCCTCGGCAACATCCCGACTTGGCGCTGTTCCGAGCCGGACAGCCTGAAATATGTGCTCGAGCACATCCACGAACTGGTGATCAAGGAAGTGCACGGGTCCGGCGGCTACGGCATGCTGGTCGGCCCGGCGGCGACCAAGAAGGAATGCGAGGCGTTCGCGAAGAAACTGGCCGCGAAGCCTACCAACTATATCGCCCAGCCGACACTGGCGCTGTCGACCTGTCCGATCCTGACCGACAAGGGGCTGGCGCCGCGCCATGTCGACCTCAGGCCCTACGTGCTGGTTTCCGACCGCATCCAGATCGTGCCGGGCGGCCTGACGCGCGTGGCGTTGAAGGAAGGCTCGCTGGTGGTCAATTCCTCGCAGGGCGGCGGAACGAAAGATACCTGGGTGCTGGATGATTGAGATGAGTGAGTAGGGAATAGTCAGTAGTGAGTGGTCAGCTGTAGAGGGGAAACGCATGCCATATTCCATTGAAATTCAACTATTTGCTACGGACTACTCACTGTTCCCTACTCACTAGCCCGAAGGGCCATTCCATGCTTCTCGGCCGCACCGCCAACGGGCTCTACTGGATGAACCGCTATATCGAGCGGGCCGAAAACATGGCGCGGCTGGTCGATGCCGGGCTGCGCATGGCGCTGACGCGCACGCAAAGCGCGTCGGAGGAATGGAACTCGGTTCTGCTCAGCGCCGGCTCGGATGTCACTTTCACGCAGAAGTACTCGGACTACACGGCCGCGAACGTCGCCGATTTTCTGCTGCGCGACACCTCGAACCCGTCGAGCACGATGTCGTCGATCGAGACGGCCCGCAACAATGCCCGCATGGTTCGCACCGCGCTGACGCGCGAGACCTGGGAAAGCATCAACGAAGCCTGGATGTCGCTGAAGCGGATGCTGGCGAGGCCGATCGACGAGCGCGACCTGCCAAGCGTGCTCGATGCGATCAAGCGCGAGACGGCGCTGATCCGCGGTTCGTTCTACGGCACCATGCTGCGCAACGAAATCTTCGACTTCTCGCAACTCGGCACCTATGTCGAGCGCGCCGACAACACAGCACGCATCCTCGATGTGAAATATTATGTGTTGCTGCCGTCGATCTCCTGGGTTGGCTCGACCCTCGACAACTATCAGTGGGAATCGATCCTGCGCTCGGTGTCGGCGCATCGCTCCTACCGCTGGGTCTATGATGCCGACTACAAGCCGACCAACATCGCCGACTACCTGATCCTCAACGTACGCATGCCGCGTTCGCTGACTTTCTGCTACCGCTTCCTGTCCGAGCATCTGAAGTTCCTCAGCGACGATTACGGCGAGCGTCACGCCTGCCACGCAACGGCGGAGAAGACGCAGACCATGCTGAGGGCAGGGTCGATCAAGGACATTTTTGATGCCGGCCTGCATGAGTTCCTGGCCAACTTCATTCGCGACAACACCAGGCTCGGCGACGAGATCGCGCAGGATTACCGGTTTTATTGAGGAAGCCATGAGGCTCAAGATCACGCACCGGACCGAATACCGCTATGACGCGCCGGTGCAATATCTGCTGCAGCGGCTGCGGTTGCTGCCGGTGAGTGGGCAGACACAGACAGTGCTGTCATGGGCGCTGAAGGTGGAGGGTGCGCGCGAGGAAGTGCGATTTACCGACCACTACGGCAACGACACCCGACTGTTGAGCGTCGAGGGTGACCATGACTTCATCACGGTCGAGGCTTCTGGCGAGGTGGTGACGCGCGACACGTCAGGCGTTAGCGGGCCGCATCACGGCTTCGCGCCGCTGTGGTTGTTTGCACAGGAGACACCGCTGACCACCATAGGCGGCGGCATTCGCGTTCTCGCCGAAGCGGTCGGTGCGGGCACCGATATCGAAAGGCTGCATCGGCTGATGGCAATGATCGGCGAGCGCGTCGCCTACACGCCGGGCACCACCAATGCGACAACGCCGGCTGAAGAGGCGCTGGCGCTAAAAACCGGGGTTTGCCAGGACCACAGCCATATCTTTGCCGCCACCGCGCGCGCCATGGGATTTCCGTCGCGCTACATCAGCGGCTATCTGATGATGGATGCCGTCGAACAAGCGGCAAGCCATGCCTGGGCCGAGGCGCATGTCCCGGGCCTCGGCTGGGTCGCCTTCGACCCCGCCAACGGTATTTCTCCCGACGAACGCTATGTGAAGGTGGCCACCGGCCGCGACTACCGCGATGCCTCGCCGGTATCGGGAATTCGGCTGGGGCAGGCGGAAGAACAGCTTGCGGTCACCGTCACGGTAGAGCAGTAATCCCGCAAGGATTAGTGCCAGAAGAGATTCCATGACCTATTGCGTCGGCCTGAAGATCGATCGCGGGCTCGTGTTCATGTCGGACACGCGTACCAATGCCGGCATGGATTCGATCTCGACCTTCAAGAAGATGCATGTCTGGGAGCAGCCCGGCGAACGCGTCATCGTGCTTATGTCGGCCGGCAATCTGGCGACGACACAGGCCGTGGTCAGCCTGCTCGACGAGCGTACGAAGGCGGTCGGCGATCGTCACGAGAAACTCCTGGACACGCCGTCCATGTACCAGACGGTGCGGCTGGTCGGTGACACGGTCAAGGAGGTGATCGCGCAATCCTCGCCGGCCGGCGAGAAGGCCGATTCCTATTTCAATGCCTCCTTTATCCTGGGCGGGCAGATCAAGGGCAGTCCGCCGCGGCTGTTCATGATCTATCCCGAGGGCAATTTCATCGAGTCGACCGACGACACGCCGTTCTTTCAGATCGGCGAGACCAAATATGGCAAGCCGATCATCATTCGCGCCTATGAGCGGACCATGAGCCTGGCCGAGACGGTGAAGCTGCTCCTGGTGTCGTTCGATTCGACGCTGAAATCGAACCTGTCGGTGGGCTTGCCGCTCGACCTGCTGTTCCTGGAGAAGGATACTTTCAAGGTTGGCCTGAAGAAGCGGATCGGTCAGGACGACCAGTATTACCGCACGATCTCCGATGGCTGGTCGAATGCGTTGAAGACGGCTTTTGCCAGCCTGCCGGATTTCCCGGGCTAATGCATGTCGCCCAAAGCGGCTCCGGTTTTGGGCAAACGACATGCATGAAAACAAGGACCTAAAACGCATCGCCGTCGATCCGATCAAATGCGATGTGCTTCAGGGCGCGGCACGGCAGGCGATAGTGCTGCATCTATTTCACATGTAATTAATGGCGGAATTCGAGAGCCGGGCCAAGAGTGCCGGATTTGCGATCATGTCGGGAGGACAGGATGAACAACAACGAGTTCCGGCAGTGGTCGCAGCGTGCCGCCGACTGGGGCGCCGACTATCGCAATTCACTGCGCGAGCGGCCGGTGCGGCCGCTGGTCGATCCGGGCGACATTTTCAGGAGCATCGAAGCCTCTCCGCCCGAAGACGCCGAACCGATGGACAGGATCTTCGCCGACTTCGAGGAGAAGATCGTGCCGGGGATGACGCACTGGCAGCATCCGCGCTTCTTCGCCTATTTCCCGGCCAACGCGGCGCCGGTCTCGGTGGTCGCCGAGTATCTGGTGTCGGCGATGGCCGCGCAATGCATGCTCTGGCAGACGTCGCCGGCTGCGACCGAACTCGAAACACGCACCGTCGACTGGATGCGCCAGGCACTCGGCCTACCCGAAGAGTTCTCCGGCGCGATCCAGGATTCGGCCTCGTCGGCGACACTCAATGCGGTGCTGACCATGCGCGAGCGGGCGCTGGATTGGCAAGGCAACAAAGAGGGATTGTCCGACCAGGCACGGCTGCGCGTCTATTCCTCGGATCAGGTGCATACTTCGATCGACCGCGCGATATGGGTTTCGGGCATCGGCGAGGACAATCTGGTGCGCATTCCCGTCAGCGGCCGTTTCCGCTCCATGGATGCGACAGCTCTGGAAGCGGCAATCGTCGCTGATCGTGCGGCTGGAATGCTGCCTGCCGGCATCATAGGCAGCGTCGGTGGAACCAGCATCGGCGGCACGGACGATATCGCCGCGATCGCCGGTGTGGCGCGCCGGCATGGGCTCTATTTGCATGTCGATGCCGCCTGGGCCGGGTCGGCAATGATCTGCCCGGAGTATCGTCATTTCTGGGCCGGCGTCGAACAGGCGGATTCTGTCGTCTTCAACCCGCACAAATGGCTGGGCGCGCAGTTCGACTGCTCCATCCAGTTCTTGCGGCAGCCAGAAGACCTGGTGCGCACGCTGGCGATCAAGCCCGAATTCCTCAAGACGCACGGACGTGACGGCATCATCAACTATTCCGAATGGTCGGTGCCGCTCGGCCGGCGCTTCCGCGCCTTGAAATTGTGGTTCCTGCTGCGCGCTCACGGGCTGCAGAACCTGCGCGCAATGATCCGCAACCATGTCGCGTGGAGCGAGGGGCTTGCCGCACGGCTGGCAGGAGAGCCGGATTTCGAGATCGTCAGCGAACCGATGTTGTCACTGTTTTCGTTTCGGCACAAAACGACATCAAGCGCTGACGAGCATAATCTGCGGCTGGTCAATGCGATCAACGACGATGGCCGTATCTACCTGACGCAGACGAGGGTGGACGGCCAGGTGGCAATACGGTTCCAGGTTGGCCAGTTCGAAACGACCGCTGGTGACGTCGACGCGGCTTTTGCCATCATCACCGAAATCGCCAGGAATGGCGTGATCCAGCCTTGATGGCGTTGCGTTTCGGCTTTGTCTTGGTGATCAGGTAATTTCCGTTAGCCGGCTTATGCCTTTTCATGGCTTTCGCTTTCGTCTATAGACAGGAAAAACGAAAACGGGAGCTTGCCTTATGTATCTGTCTCCGCGCCATGCCGAGATCATCCAGATGGCCAAGGACCATGGCCGTGTGCTGGTCGACGACCTGGCCACTCATTTCAATGTGACGCCGCAGACCATTCGCAAGGATCTCAACGATCTCTGCGACCAGCGGCTGCTTTCGCGCATCCATGGCGGCGCCTTGTTCCCTTCCGGGATCGAGAACATGGAGTATGAGGCGAGGCGCAAGATCGCGGCGGACGAGAAGGAAGCGATCGGCCGCGCCGCGGCAAGGCTGATTCCCGACAATGCTTCGCTGTTCATCAACATCGGAACCACGACGGAGGCGGTCAGCAAGGCTTTGCTCGATCATAACGGCCTCATGGTCATCACCAATAACATCAATGTTGCCAACAGGATGCGCATATATCCTTCGATCGAGGTGGTGATCGCGGGCGGGGTCGTGCGCGGCTCGGACGGCGGCGTCGTCGGCGAAGCCGCGGTCGATTTCATCCGGCAGTTCAAGGTCGACTACGCCGTCATCGGCGCTTCGGCCATCGACCATGATGGCGCCTTGCTGGATTTCGACTTTCGCGAGGTGAAGGTGGCGCAGGCGATCATTGCCAATGCCAGGCACGTCATCCTGGTCTCCGACCAGACCAAGTTCGAACGCACGGCGCCGGTGCGTATCGGCCACCTGTCACAGGTCAACACCTTCATCACCGATCGTTGCGACATCGCATCGGTGCGCAAGATCTGCCAGGAGGCCGAAGTCCAGCTGATCGAGACGTCGCTTGGCTGAGGCTGGTCACGGCCGCCTCACGGTGTCGTGATATTTCGTTTGACATTCGTTATCAGTTCGAAATAATTCCGCCACGGTTTCGCAAAAGACCAAAATGGTGCAATGCGAAATCGTGGAGGCGTTAAGTGGACACAACTTCGGTCCGGGACATTTTCGTAATCGGCGGCGGCATCAATGGCTGCGGTATTGCCCGGGATGCCGTTGGGCGCGGGTTTTCGGTTTTTCTCGCCGAGATGAACGACCTCGCCTCCGGAACCTCCTCAGGTTCGACCAAGCTGATCCATGGCGGCCTGCGTTATCTCGAATTCTATGAATTCCGCCTGGTGCGCGAGGCGCTGATGGAGCGTGAGGTTCTGTGGAAGAACGCGCCGCACATCATCTGGCCGATGCGCTTCGTGCTGCCCTATGCCAAGGGCCTGCGGCCCGCCTGGCTGATCCGGCTCGGCCTTTTCCTTTACGACCACATTGGTGGCCGCAAATTGCTGCCGGCGACCAGGACGCTCGACATGGCGAGCGATCCGGCGGGCAAGCCTTTGAAGCCGCTGTTCAAAAAGGCCTTCGAATATTCCGACGGCTGGGTGAACGATGCGCGCCTGGTGGCGCTCAACGCACGCGATGCCGCTGATCGTGGCGCGACGATTCGAACTCGTACGAAGGTTGTCGGCGCGCACCGCGAAGACGGCCTTTGGACAATCAAGATCGAGAATCTGCAGAACGGCGAGACCGAGGAGGTCAAGGCCCGGCTGCTGGTCAATGCCGCCGGACCATGGGTCGATCACGTGCTGTCCGGCGTCGTCGGCTTGAACGATGTGCACAATGTCCGTCTCGTGCAGGGCAGCCATATCGTCATCGCCAAGAAATTCGACGATCCGCGCGCCTATTTCTTCCAGAACAAGGATGGCCGCATCATCTTCGCCATTCCCTACGAGGAAGAGTTCACGCTGATCGGAACCACAGACCGGGATTATCCCGGCGATCCGCACGACGTGAAGATCAGTGATACCGAGATCGACTATCTCTGCGCCGCGGCCAGCGAGTATTTCGCGCAACCCGTCAAGCGCTCGGACATTGTCTGGACCTATTCGGCGGTGCGTCCGCTCTATGATGACGGCGCCTCCAAGGCGCAGGAAGCAACACGCGACTACGTGCTGAAGGCCGATGGCGGCGAGGGCGCTGCGCCGCTCGTCAATGCCTTTGGCGGCAAGATCACCACCTACCGCCGGCTGTCGGAATCGATGCTGGAGAAGATAGAGGGTTTTCTCGGCAAGCGCGGCAAGCCGTGGACGTCGGATGCACCGCTGCCGGGCGGGGATTTCCCGGCCACCGGTTTCGATGCGCAGGTGGCCAAGCTGAAGGCTGCCTATCCGTTCCTCGATGCGCGCCTCGCCCGGCGGCTGACGCGGCTCTACGGGACGCGCGCTCAGGTTCTGCTCGGACTTGCCAAGTCAAATGCCGAGCTCGGCCGCAATTTCGGTGGCGACCTCTACGAGGCCGAGGTTCGCTATCTCGTTGAAAACGAATGGGCCATCACGGCAGAGGATGTGCTGTGGCGCCGGACCAAGCGCGGCCTGCATCTCGCCCGCGAGCAGGTCGCGGCCCTCGATGAATTCATGCGCGGCATAAGCCGCCGGCATGTCGCGGCCGCCGAATGAGGAGATTTTGAGCTGATGCAGAAAGCCTGGGAGGAGGCGTCATGCTTGAACTGAGGAACGTCACCAAGACAGTCGGTGCGGTGGAGCACATACACGACGTGTCGCTGACCCTTCAGCACGGCTCGCTCAACGTCCTGCTTGGGCCGACGCTTTCCGGCAAGACCAGCCTGATGCGGCTGATGGCCGGCCTCGATGCGCCGACCTCCGGTTCGGTCTGGTTCGATGGCCGTGATGTCACCGGCACGCCGGTGCAGAGGCGCAAGATCGCCATGGTCTACCAGCAGTTCATCAACTATCCGGCGATGACGGTCTATGAGAACATCGCCTCGCCGCTGAGGGTGGCCGGCGTCGAGCAGGGCAAGATCGACAGCCAGGTGCGCGAGGCCGCCGCACTCCTCAAGCTGACGCCCTATCTCGACCGCACACCGCTCAACCTGTCGGGCGGCCAGCAGCAGCGCACAGCGCTGGCGCGCGCCATCGTCAAGAATGCCAGCCTGGTGCTGCTCGACGAACCACTGGCCAATCTCGACTACAAGCTGCGCGAGGAGTTGCGGGCCGAGCTGCCGAGGATTTTCGCCGCCGCCGGCACCATCTTCGTCTATGCCACCACGGAGCCGCACGAAGCGCTGCTGCTCGGCGGCAACACGGCAACACTATCGGAAGGCCGCATCACCCAGTTCGGGCCGACAATCGACGTCTTCCGCAGGCCGGTCGACCTGGTGACGGCCAGGACCTTCGCCGATCCGCCGCTGAACACCATCGTGCTGGCCAAGAAAGGCGCCGACTTCCTGCTCGAAGGCGGGGTGAAGCTGCCGGTGCCGTCCGAACTCGTCGGCATCGCCGACGGCAACTACACGATCGGCTTCCAGCCGCACCATCTTTCGCTCGAACGGCCCAATGCCTCGGCGGTGCCGGTGCGGGCAAAGGTCACCATCACCGAGATCACCGGGTCCGAGAGTTTCATCCATCTCGATTTCGCCGATGTGCGCTGGGTGATGCTGACCCACGGCATTCGCGATTTCGAGACCGACGCGGTGGTCGAGGTGTTCATCGACCCGCGTCACATCATGGTCTTCGACGAGCACGGCCGCGCCGTGACCGCGCCGAAGCTGGCGGCTTGAGGAGGACGATATGGCGCGCATCGACGTCAACCATGTCAGGCATTCCTACCTGCCGAACCCGCGGAAGGATGCCGATTTCGCGCTGCGGGAAGTGCACCACACTTTCGAGGATGGCGGCGCCTATGCGCTGCTCGGCCCGTCCGGCTGCGGCAAGACCACGCTGCTCAACATCATTTCGGGGCTGCTTCATCCCTCGCACGGCCAGTTGCTGTTCAACGGCAGGGATGTGACCAATCTGTCGACGCAGGAGCGCAACATCGCGCAGGTGTTCCAGTTCCCGGTCATCTACGACACCATGACCGTCTATGACAATCTGGCCTTCCCGCTGCGCAATCGCGGCGTGCCGGAGGCCGATGTCGACCGCAAGGTGCGCGAGACGCTGGAGATGATCGACCTGGCGTCGTGGGCGAAGAAGAAGGCGAGGGGCCTGACCGCCGACCAGAAGCAGAAGATCTCGCTTGGCCGCGGGCTGGTGCGCTCCGATGTCAACGCCATCCTGTTCGACGAGCCGCTGACCGTCATCGACCCGCACATGAAGTGGGTGCTGCGCTCGCAATTGAAGCTGCTGCATCGCCGCTTCGGCTACACCATGGTCTACGTCACCCATGACCAGACCGAGGCGCTGACCTTCGCCGACCAGGTCGTGGTCATGTATGACGGCGGTATCGTCCAGATCGGCACGCCGGCGGAGCTCTTCGAGCGGCCGCGCCACACTTTTGTCGGCTATTTCATCGGCTCGCCCGGCATGAACGTCATGCCGGTGGCGATCGACGGCAAGACGGCGACGCTCGGCTCCCAGCGGATCGAATTGCCGGGCGCACCCAAGGCGGCCGGCGGTGCCGTCGAACTCGGCATCCGTCCCGAATATGTGCGTCTCGGCCGCGACGGCATGGCTGTTTCAATCAGCAAGGTCGAGGATCTGGGCCGCCACAAGGTGGTGCGCGCCAAACTGGAGGGGCGCGACATCGCCGCCGTCATCGGCGAGGACGAGGCCGTTCCAGCCGAACCGAAGGTGCGGTTCGAGCCTGCGGGCATCAACATCTATGCCGATTCCTGGCGTGTCGAGATGGGGGCATAGATGGACAAGACCTGGAACAACAAGGCCTGGTTCCTGGTGCTGCCGGTGCTGGTGCTGGTGGCGTTCTCGGCCGTCATCCCGCTGATGACCGTCGTCAATTATTCGGTGCAGGACACGTTCGGCAACAACGTCTTCTTCTGGGCCGGCACCGAGTGGTTCGAGGAACTGCTCCATTCCAGCCGCTTCTGGGAGGCGATGAGCCGCAACCTCATCTTCTCCTTCATCATCCTCGCCATCCAGGTGCCGCTCGGCATCTTCATCGCGCTCAACATGCCGAAGAAGGGCTGGGGGGTGCCGGTCTGCCTGGTGCTGATGGCGCTGCCGCTGCTGATCCCGTGGAACGTCGTCGGCACCATCTGGCAGGTGTTCGGGCGCAACGACATCGGCCTGCTCGGCTATTACCTCAATGCGCTCGGCATCGACTACAACTACGTGCAGGACCCTTTCGACGCCTGGGTGACGATCATCATCATGGATGTCTGGCACTGGACGAGCCTCGTGGTGCTGCTCTGCTATGCCGGCCTGGTCTCGATCCCGGACGCCTTCTACCAGGCGGCCAAGATCGACGGCGCCTCGCGCTGGGCGGTGTTCCGCTACATCCAGTTGCCGAAGATGCAGCGGGTGCTTTTGATCGCCGTGCTGCTGCGCTTCATGGACAGTTTCATGATCTACACCGAGCCCTTCGTCGTCACTGGCGGCGGGCCGGGCAACTCGACGACGTTCCTGTCGATCGACCTTGTCAAGACGGCGCTTGGCCAATTCGACCTCGGTCCGGCGGCCGCCATGTCGCTGGTCTACTTCCTCATCATCCTGTTGTTGTCATGGGTGTTCTACACCGTGATGACCAATTACGACGCGGAGCGCTGAGATGGCCGGCGCCAATGAACGAACCGAGCGCAATGCGATGAACGGGGCCGCCGCCGCGGAGGGTCTCGCCAGTTCGCTGTCGCAGAGCGAGCTCGACAGGCGCATGCGCCGCCGCGGCGAGGAATCGCGCTGGTGGTGGATCGTGCCGACGCTCTACATCTTCGTGCTGCTGTTGCCGATCTACTGGCTCATCAATATGAGCTTCAAGACCAATGCGGAGATCGTCAACTCGCTGACCCTCTATCCGCACGCGCCGACCATCGCCAACTACGTCACCATCTTCACGCAGAAGGCCTGGTATTCCGGCTATATCAACTCGATCACCTATGTCGTCATGAACATGGTGATTTCGGTATCCGTGGCCTTGCCTGCGGCCTACGCCTTCTCGCGCTATCGCTTCCTTGGCGACAAGCATCTGTTCTTCTGGCTTCTGACCAACCGCATGGCGCCGCCGGCGGTGTTCGCGCTGCCGTTCTTCCAGCTCTATTCCGCCTTCGGCCTGATCGACACGCATATCGCGGTGGCGCTCGCGCACTGCCTGTTCAACGTGCCGCTGGCGGTGTGGATTCTCGAAGGCTTCATGTCGGGCGTGCCGAAGGAAATCGACGAGACCGCCTATATTGACGGCTATTCCTTCCCGCGCTTCTTCATCAAGATCTTCATGCCGCTGATCGCCAGCGGCATCGGTGTCGCCTGCTTCTTCTGCTTCATGTTCTCGTGGGTCGAACTGCTGATCGCCCGCACGCTGACCACGACCGACGCCAAGCCGATCGCGGCGACCATGACCCGCACAGTGTCGGCATCGGGCATGGACTGGGGGCTGCTGGCCGCCGCCGGCGTGCTGACGCTGATCCCCGGCGCGCTCGTGATCTGGTTTGTGCGAAACTATATCGCCAAGGGCTTTGCCCTGGGGAGGGTCTGACCATGAATCTCGACTTCTCCTGGATGGCGTGGACCTGGCCGACGGCCGCCTTCTTCATCGTCATCGCGCTGCTGCTGGTCGGCATGGGGGTCTGGGAATACGCGTCGCCCGGCGGCAATCCGCGTGTCGGCGTGCTGCGCTTCGAGACGACGCGCGGCGATCGCCTCTTCGTTTCGCTGCTTGGCAGCGCCTTTATCCATCTCGCTTGGCTGGGTCTGATTGGGCCCAGCCTGTGGTGGGCTCTCGCTCTCTCCGTGGTCTACGCCATCGGCGTGTTCCGCTACGTATAGAGGGGGAAACTGTTGGAGCGGCCGCGTGCTGGCGACCGCTCCAGATCGCACTTGAACCTTGAAAAGTGGAGGAAACACAATGCGACGGCAATTCCTAACATCAACGACTGCCCTTGCGCTATTGCTCGGCGTGGGCAACGCCTATGCCGGTATGGATGAGGCAAAAGCCTTTCTGGACAAGGAGATAGGCGACCTTTCGTCCCTATCACGCGCCGATCAAGAAACCGAGATGAAGTGGTTTATCGACGCCGCCAAGCCGTTTGCCGGCATGGAAATCAAGGTCGTGTCGGAAACGCTGACGACGCACCAGTATGAGTCGCAGGTGCTGGCTCCGGCCTTTGCCGCCATCACCGGCATCAAGGTCACGCATGACGTCATTCAGGAGGGCGACGTCGTCGAGAAGATCCAGACCCAGATGCAGACCGGCCAGAACCTCTATGACGGCTGGGTCAACGATTCCGATCTGATCGGCACCCACTGGCGTTATCAGCAGGTGCGCAACCTGACCGACTGGATGGCCAATGAAGGCAAGGATGTCACAAATCCGGGCCTCGACCTGAAGGATTTCATCGGCTCCTCCTTCACCACCGCGCCGGACAAGAAGCTCTACCAGCTTCCCGACCAGCAGTTCGCCAACCTCTACTGGTTCCGTTACGACTGGTTCAACGACGAGAAGAACAAGGCCGATTTCAAGGCCAAGTACGGCTATGACCTCGGCGTGCCGGTCAACTGGTCGGCCTATGAAGACATTGCCGAATTCTTCACCGGCCGCGATGTCGGCGGCAAGAAGGTCTATGGCCACATGGACTACGGCAAGAAGGATCCCTCGCTGGGCTGGCGCTTCACCGACGCCTGGCTGTCGATGGCCGGTAACGGCGACAAGGGCATCCCGAACGGCCTGCCGGTCGACGAATGGGGCATCAAGGTCAACGAGAAATCGCAGCCGGTCGGCTCCTGCACGGCGCGCGGCGGCGACACCAACGGCCCGGCGGCCGTCTATTCGATCCAGAAATACCTCGACTGGCTGAAGGCCTACGCGCCGCAGGAAGCGCAAGGCATGACCTTCTCCGAATCGGGTCCGGTGCCGGCGCAGGGCAACATCGCCCAGCAGATCTTCTGGTACACCGCCTTCACCGCCGACATGGTCAAGCCCGGCCTGCCGGTGATGAATGATGATGGTACGCCGAAGTGGCGCATGGCGCCGTCGCCGCATGGCGTCTACTGGAAGGACGGCATGAAGCTCGGCTACCAGGACGTCGGTTCGTGGACGCTGATGAAGTCGACGCCGGAAGACCGGGCGAAGGCGGCCTGGCTCTACGCCCAGTTTGTGACCTCGAAGACCGTGGATGTGAAGAAGAGCCATGTCGGCCTCACCTTCATCCGCGACTCCACCATCCACGACAAGAGCTTCACCGAACGCGCGCCGAAGCTCGGCGGCCTGATCGAGTTCTACCGCTCGCCAGCCCGCGTGCAGTGGTCGCCGACCGGCACCAACGTGCCTGACTATCCGAAGCTGGCACAGCTGTGGTGGCAGGCGATCGGTGACGCTTCTTCTGGTGCCAAGTCGGCCCAGGAAGCGATGGACTCGCTTTGCGCCGAGCAGGAAAAGGTCATGGGCCGCATCGAGAAGTCCGGCGTCCAGGGTGACATCGGGCCGAAGCTCGCCGAGGAACATGATCTCGCCTACTGGAACGCCGACGCGGTCAAGGCTGGCAATCTCGCGCCGCAGCTGAAGATCGAGAACGAGAAGGAAAAGCCGCAGACCATAAATTACGATGAGCTGGTCAAGAGCTGGCAGAAATAGGACTGTCTATGCGGGCGTTCGCGCCCGTGTGAAATTGGGGGAGGCGGCGCGTTGCCGTCTCCCTTCTTTGTGTCAAGGCGGAGGACGCGGGAATGAACGGTTTTGTGCTGGCAATCGACCAGGGAACGACGTCGACCCGAGCGATCCTGTTCGATGGCCAGATGAAAGTCGTGGGCAGCGGACAGAAGGAATTCATCCAGCACTATCCTGCCTCCGGCTGGGTCGAGCACGACCCGGAGGAGATCTGGGCGAGTGTCGTCGCCACGGTCAAAGGTGCGCTGAAGGCCGCCGGTCGCGAGGCTGCGGATGTCGCGGCGATCGGTATCACCAACCAGCGCGAGACCGTCGTCATCTGGGACAAGGCGACGGGCAGGCCGATCCACAACGCGATCGTCTGGCAGGACCGCCGCACCGCGCCGCTGTGCCAGAAACTGAAGAAGCAAGGCCTGGAGAAGAAATTCACGCGCAAGACCGGGCTGCTGCTCGATCCCTATTTTTCCGGCACCAAGATCGCCTGGATGCTCGACAAGGTGAGGGGCGCCAGGAAACGTGCCGAGAAAGGCGAGTTGCTGGCCGGCACCATCGACAGTTTTCTCATCTGGCGGCTGACCGGTGGCAAGGTCCACGCCACAGACGCCACCAACGCCTCGCGCACGCTGGTCTACAACATCGCGGAAAACGCCTGGGACGGCGAGTTGCTGGCCATTCTCAACATCCCGGCGAAAATGCTGCCTGAGGTCAAGGATTGCGCCGATGACTATGGAGCGACCGAGAAAAATCTGTTTGGCGCCGAGATAAGAATCCTCGGTGTTGCAGGCGATCAGCATGCCGCGACCATCGGCCAGGCTTGCTTCGAGCCCGGCATGATGAAATCCACCTATGGAACCGGCTGTTTTGCGCTGCTCAACACCGGCAGCGATCTGGTGCGTTCGAAGAACCGGCTTTTGACCACCATTGCCTATCGGCTGAACGGCAAGACCACCTACGCGCTGGAGGGTTCGATCTTCATTGCCGGGGCGGCCGTGCAATGGCTGCGCGACGGCATCAAGGTGATCGGCAAGGCCGAGCATAGCGGGCAACTGGCTGCCGAGGCCGACCCGACGCAGAATGTCTACCTCGTGCCGGCTTTCGTCGGTCTTGGCGCGCCGCATTGGGACGCCGACGCGCGCGGCGCCATCTTCGGGCTGACGCGCAATTCCGGCCCGGCGGAATTTGCGCGCGCCGCACTCGAATCCGTCGCCTACCAGACCCGTGACCTGCTCGACGCCATGCGCAAGGACTGGAAGGGGACTTCGGCCAAAACAGTTCTCCGGGTCGACGGCGGCATGGTGGCGTCGGACTGGACGATGCAGCGCCTGGCCGACATTCTCGACGCGCCGGTCGACCGCCCGACCATCCTCGAGACGACCGCGCTGGGTGCGGCCTGGCTCGCCGGCTCCAAGGCAGGGGTCTGGCCGAAGGCGAAGGAGTTCGCGAAAAGCTGGGCACTGGAGCGGCGTTTCAAGCCGGAGATGGACAATTCCATGCGGTCCGCGAAGCTGGCGGGCTGGCGCGATGCTGTGCGCAGGACGTTGAGCGTGCCATAACGCTCACCACGGAATGAGCTGAAGGTGGGGCATGCAGCCAGACTGGTATCCCGCTTGGCGTGACGAGGCTTTTGAACAGCTACGCGCCAAGAATGCCCGTTTGGAGAAGGAGTTCCGCCTCGGTCACTGGCCGCGCTATGACTACGACCTGACGACCGGCAGGCTTCTGTTCTCGGACCAGGGTGTCGTAAAAGTCGTCACCGAGATTCAGATTGCAGGCTCGACGAGCGCCAAAGCTGGTAACTGGCTTTGGGCCTGGTCGAATTCGAACCTGCCCGACGACCTTCTCGGCGATGCCAAGCGGGTTCGTTCCTTCGGTGAGAAGAACGATATCGCCGAACTTGAGCAGGCCTATGTGACCGACACGAAAGATGATCTGGAAGCGCTCGGCTGGGAACTGACAGCAGCGATGGTGCGTGTCTGCGAAGCACTCGGTGCTTACCGCTCTCCGCGCGGGGAAGGGGCGGTCTTTATCTGATCCTCAAAAGCGCAGGCTGGGGCAGCTGACAGCAACTTCATTCCGCCGATCGGGATGGTGCAATTCCAACGGAAAAAGCCCGCGCCATTTCCGGCGCGGGCCTTCCGTTCAGAGTTTCCAGCTACTGATATTCGCCTGGGTCAGTAAGGCGAACGGCACTCCTGCCGCGGGCCGTAGTTCGGCTGGAAGGTGTTGTCCGAGGAACGGTAGCTGCGGTAGTGGTCGTAGCACCACTGCACATGGGAATTGCCTTCGTAGACGCGGTGGTTCTCGCTGTTGACGATCGCACCCGTGATCAGGGCGCCAGTCGCGAAAGCTGCGAGCGGGAACCAATAGTCGCCATGACGGCGATAGCCGCGATGGTATTCGCGATAACCGCGATGGCCGTTCCAATAGCCGCCGTCGTCATTGTTGCGAGCGAAGTTACGATTGCCGTTGAAATGACGGTTGCCGAAATTGCGGTTGACGTGACGGTTGTTCATCCACGGCTTGTAATCGACCGTCTGCACATCGCTCGAAGCCGATGCCGCCTGCGGCACGAACATCTGCGCTGCATTGGCAGGCACAGCAGCCGCGGCAAACGAAGCTGAAAGTGTGGTCGCCAGTATACCCGTTACGATCTTATTCATGGTCTTCTCCTTCGAAAGGGTGATTGACGTCCCTTGTGGCGAGACAACGGGTGATGTGGGCGAAGGTTCCTCGCCAAATCCCAAGTTGCTGATTTGTAATGTTTCTCCGGCCTGCCGCCGGTGCCGACGGGAGGCTGCGCCTCTGCTTTGCCAGGAGCCCGCCACTCGTAACCGAAGCGGGCAGGGAAGCCCGGCGGCGATGCTTGAGAAGTCTGGCCAGTGGACCTCTTTTTCCGGTTGACCGGTCGAGGCACTCTCCCTATGTTCCGCGCAATTTCGAGGGCGCCCTTCAAGCCCGCGGGAGCGCGTAGCTCAGCCGGTAGAGCAACTGACTTTTAATCAGTAGGTCATGGGTTCGAATCCCATCGCGCTCACCATTGTTTCCCGAAAACGTCTTCGGGTTTCAGTTGGCGGACCGCATGCGCAGGCGCCAAGTCGGCCGGCAGGTAGTTTACATGCCAAAGTCCGCTGCTTGGTCTTTAGAAATTATGGCCTCGATCTCTGACACGAAGCCCTCCACCAGAAGCGAATTGGCGTAGGCAGTGACATGATCGCCGTCGAAGAACAACGGGTGTCCATCCCTGAACGCCGAACATGTAACTTGCGGGCAAAGCGTAGGCAAAGGATCCCAGACGTGAATGTTCTTCAGAGCCGCTGATATCTCAGCGTAGCCCTTCAAAATTGGTGATCGAAGATTTTCTATCAACTTTCGATCGATGTCGAATCCGTTAGTACAGGACGGATTCATTGAATTGAACCAATCACTGCATCGAAAGGCCGGGGCCCTAAAGATTGGCTTTGGGGCTTCGAAAACAATCGATAGTCCCGCCTTGGAGAGGTGGGTAAGTTGATTGATAGCGTTCTTGACGGCTTGTTCTCTCTGCTGCTCGCTGCTCTCCGCGCTACTGTTGGGGCCTGCAGCCTCTTGAAAGCTAAGTCGGGGTAGACGGAGCGAGGGCAGGAACAGCAGGTCGCGAGGCTTGGCAATCTTGGCTATGTAGGCTGCACTGGCAGTCGTGGCATGAGCGCACGTTGGGTCAGTGTCGTGGCGAAGATTCAAGCTGACAAACGGGCAACCGGCGGTCGACACCACCACTGTTCGGATGCCGGTTTCGAGCGTGAAGCGCTTCAGAAGAGGAATGTAGGCTCCGGCGTGAGAGTCGCCCAGCACGAACAAGGTCTCACTGCGCCCTTCGCCCGGACACCCGTGTTTGGTGAAGAACAGTGCTTCTTCCACGGTTTCTGTGACGACGGCGCAGCCAGCAGACTGGGGAGAGGTGTCTGGTGAGGTCGCATACCATTCGCCTCGATTCCTCATGACTGTGCTCAAGGCGATGTCATATCGATGGTCACGCATCAGTTTGAAGCCGCAAAACACAGCAGCGATGGCAACCAAAAAGAGGGCAACAACGGCTATGTCGGGGACGGTCCTCAGAAGCCGCAAACGACGCGTCGGTGTTTCGATCCAGAAATACGAGCCGAGGCTGAACGCCACCGCGACCAGCAACGCTGCCAATTTTGTGGCGGTGGTTTCGGTGCCTATCGTCCATCTTGCGATCACGAAGACTGGCCAATGCCATAGGTAGAGAGAGTATGAGATCCACCCGACGAACCTGACCGGCTTTATCTCCAACGCCGCAAAGTGCGGCGCACGATTGCTTCCCAGATGGTAGAGGCATCCGATCAAGACAGTTGTGCAGGCAACTGCGGCGATGTTCTCAAGCCCATGCGAACCCGTGCCAAAGTCGAACGCGAATGTCGCCACGAGCCCTATCAACGCGATCGTGGCTGCAAGATTGCAATGCCTTTCGAAGCCCGGCCGCTTCCCTATCCGGCTGACAAGCTGAAAGCACAATATGCCGCATGCCAACTGCCAAAAGCGAGCATAGGGCATGTAGAAGGCGTGAAGCGGGTTCGCAGCCAGAAGATGAAGCCATATCGCCACCGACGCGACAGCGAGCGCACCATAAACAAGCGCCGAGAATCTCTTCCCGCGCGGTCCTATAACCCAAGGAAAAAACAGCAGCGGGAAAACAACGTAGAATTGTTCCTCAACCCCAAGAGACCAGGTGTGGGTGAATGGGTTAAACTCGGTCACGGGTGAAAAATAGTCGGTTCCCTTGGCCAGGAAGATGTTGCTCAGGCCGACGAAGGCGGAAGAGGCGGTTCTACTGATTGATGTGCTGAGCCAGGCGTCTGGAACAAACAGAAAGGTGGCGAGCGCACTGAACAGCAAGCACACCAACAGCGCCGGCATAATTCTCGTGAATCGGCGCGCATAGAATTCCAAGACAAAATGAAAAGCGGACTGGCCCCGGTAGCGCCTCGACACGGTATAGCTGACGACGAAACCAGAAATTACGAAGAAAACATCAACCCCCAAAAAACCATTGGGGAGACGGTCGCCATACAGATGGTAGAATACGACTGACAGGATCGCGATGGCCCGGAGGCCATCAAGGAAAGCCAGGTAGTCCTTCGACGAGCGTTCCGAGGTCGAACCAAAATTATCGGCCATTGGACGAGACATGCGTTCCTGTAGCTGGAAAATCCAATCGGACAACGTTCTGGTTCAGGCCAGCCTACAGTTGACGCGCAGCAGCCCTAGTCTGCGGGCAATTACAGGATGTGCCGACCATGGGAAAGGCCGGAGACAGGATTTGTTTCGTTCGAAGGCGCTGTGAGGCTGATCCGTGGCTTTCAGTTGCAACCGAATGTCGCCAGCGAGGACATTCGACTTGCTCGTAAGCCTCCGTAGCGCGCCGCGATCGACGCTCAGCCGTTCCGCGACAGATGCACGTCCAGAACGGCGGCCTTCTTGGCGATCAGGCCTTCCAGATCCGCGTCCGAGCGCTTGGTGCCGGTCCGTTCGCGCAGCAGCGAGATCACAGCGCTCATCGAAAGTGGAGTTGTTTGGGAAAGCGGGGCGGTCCGGGTGCCCAGAATGGCATCCACCGCGCCGGCAACATCCGGAGTCTCCGTTGGTGCTCGCATGGGCGGTTCCTTTCTGTTCAGGTCGGCCTCGGTGCCATCAGCCGGTCCCCTGGCGCCGCGATCGAAGACGACCGCCAGGCGATTCTTCACCGCGAGTGCGGCGACCATATCGTCGAGCTCGCGGTCGGAAAGGGCTGGATCCGCTGGTTTCAGCATCTTGCGGATAACCCTGGCAGCCTGATCCGTCGATACGAAGCCATAACGCCGTTTTCTGGCCTCGACATATTGCTCGATGATCATGCTCAGGCGTCGGGCCGCGATATCCCTGGGCTCCTGCACTGAGGCCTCCTTGAGCCGAGTGCAACTCGGCAGCCAAATGAAATAGGGCGGCTTGATCGAACATCAAATGCTCCCGACCATTTGACGCATCTGCGAATGAGGCCGGAACGATCCTGCGGCTGAGGCATTCACGCTGCATCACCAGCTCATTGAGGGAAGGCCGGGCCATGAAGATTGCCCACGTCGCGCCACTATACGAGTCCGTGCCGCCAAGGCTCTATGGCGGCACCGAGCGCATCATTTCCTACCTGACCGAGGCTCTCGTCGCCCTTGGCCACGATGTGACATTGTTCGCCAGTGGCGACACGAAGACCTCCGCCAGGCTCGTGCCATGCCGCGAGCGGGCGCTTCGTCTTGATCCGCGTCCACTGAAATCCGAGATCGCGGCGCATCTGTCGATGCTCGACGAGGTGAGGAAGCGGGCCGACGATTTCGACGTCATTCACTTCCATCTCAGCCATTTCCTGCATTTCCCGTTCTTCCGCGACATGTCGCAACGAACGGTGACGACGCCGCATGGCAGGCTGGATTACGCCGACCTCGCACAAGCCTATGACCGGTTCCCGCGCTTCCCGATGATTTCCATATCCCGCAGCCAGCGGGCGCGGTTCGCGTCCGCGAACTGGCTGGCGACGATTCATCACGGACTGCCCGTCGATCTCTACGAACCCGATTTCGAGGCAGGTTCGGACGGCGGCTATCTCGCCTTTCTCGGCAGGATGTCGCGCGACAAGCGGCCGGACAGGGCGATCGAGATCGCCCGCCGCACCGGGCTCAAACTCAAGCTTGCGGCCAAGGTCGGCGATGGTGATCGCGCCTATTTCGAGGAAGTCGTCCAGCCGATGATCGATGGCGACAGGGTCGAATATGTCGGCGAGATCGGCGAGGACCAGAAGAGCACATTTCTTGGCAACGCGGCCGCCCTCTTGTTTCCCATTGATTGGCCCGAACCCTTCGGCCTTGCCGTGATCGAGGCCATGGCCTGCGGAACCCCGGTCATGGCCTGGAGTTGCGGCGCCATGCCCGAGATCATCGATTATGGGGTTACCGGCTTCGTCGTCGAAACCATCGAAGATGCCGTCGCCTCGATGCCGGCTCTCCTGCAACTCGACAGGCGGCGCATAAGAGCGGTGTTCGAGAGGCGATTCTCAGCCGACAGAATGGCCAGGGATTACGTCGCGGCCTATTCGCGGCTGAACAACGGACATGAGCAAAGCAGAGCCTCGTAGGCCTTCACCCGTTCGAAACCAGCACGGGACGATCTTTTGACCATCACCCACCTCGACGAGCGCAAGCTCGATCCTGCCATAGCACTGGCTTCCCTGGACGAAACCGCGCCCAGGGAGCCGCATCGTCTTTTCGCGCTCAAGCATGGTGACTGCTTCGCCGTTGCCGACGCCTATGGCGACATACGCGGTGTCGGCGACGGGTTCTTCCGCGACGACACGCGCGTGCTTTCCGAATTTCGCTTGACCGTCGGCGGGCGGTCGACATCGTTGCTTGGCGCGTCGCTCAGCCAGGACAATGTGCTGTTCACCTCCAATCTGACCAATCTGCCGATCGAGAGCGCGGCGGGTCGCCAGATACCGCAAGGCGCTATCCATATCGAGCGCGTCCGGCTGCTGTGGGAGGAACGGCTGTATGAACGCATAACGCTGTCCAACTACAGCCGTGAGCATTCGACGATCCTGTTGTCGCTGCGTTTTGCCGCCGATTTTCGCGACATGTTCGAGGTTCGGGGCTCGACCCGCTCGAAGCGCGGAACCGCCCATACGGCCGAGATCGCCAGGAGCGCGGTCGTGCTCCGCTACGAAGGCCTGGACAACGTGGTGCGGACATCGGCGATTTCATTTTCACAGACGCCCGATCAACTGACCTCCGAGCGGGCGGATTTCATCATCGCCGTCACCAAGCGCAGCAGCCAGACGCTTTACGTGGAAGTGGGCAACGAGACGGTTGCCAGTCCCGAAAGCCAGCGGTTTCGCGCTGCCGCTGCCCGTGCTCGTTTCGGCATGCGCGCCAAACGCCGGCATGGCGCGACGCTGCACAGTTCGGGCCGCGTTTTCAATGACTGGATGGCGCGGGCTCGCGCCGATGTCGCGCTGCTCACCACGGAACTGGCGACCGGGCCCTATCCCTATGCCGGCATTCCCTGGTTTTCCACCGCCTTTGGCCGCGATGGTGTGATTTCAGCCTTGCAGATGCTTTGGCTCAATCCTGGCCTGGCGCGCGGCGTTCTGGCGTTTCTCGCCCAGCACCAGGCGACCGAGACCTCTCCCTTCAGCGATTCCGAACCCGGCAAGATCATGCACGAGACGCGCAAGGGCGAGATGGTGGCGCTGAGCGAGCTGCCTTTCGGGCGCTACTATGGCGGTGTCGACACGACGCCGCTCTATATCCATCTTGCCTGCGCCTATGCGGACCGCACGGGAGACACGGCCTTCATCGATGACCTGTGGCCCTCGCTGTGCGCCGCGGCCGAATGGATCGAGACGGCGAGCCGTTCGACGGGATTCCTCACCTACCAGCGTGCCGCGGAATCCGGCCTTGCCAACCAGGGGTGGAAAGACAGTTTCGATTCCGTCTTTCACGCCGATGGCCGCATCCCGAAGGGGCCGATCGCGCTGGTCGAGGTGCAGGGTTATGTCTTTGCGGCATTCCAGGGCCTGGCGAAACTGGCACGGCTGCGTGGTGAAGCGGAGCGGGCGGAGGGCTGGGAAATACGTGCCGACGCCATTCGCCAAAAAGTCGAGCGCCATTTCTGGATCGAGGAGCTCGGCTACTATGCGCTGGCGCTGGATGGCGACGGCCAACCCTGCAAGGTGCGCACATCCAATGCCGGTCACCTGCTTTATGTCGGCCTTCCCGAACCGGATCGCGCGCGCATGGTCGCCGACCAACTGCTGTCGGCCTCGTTCCATTCGGGCTGGGGACTGCGGACGCTGGCGGACGACGCGATCTTCTTCAATCCGATGTCCTATCACAACGGATCCATCTGGCCGCACGACACGGCGATCTGCGCAGCCGGGCTGGCGCGATACGGCATTCGTGACAGCGTTGTGCGGCTGATGAGCGGCACCTTCGAATCCGCCGTTCATTTCAACATGCGGCTGCCGGAACTCTTTTGCGGCTTCACGCGCGCGGCAGGTGAAGCGCCGATTGCCTATCCGGTGGCATGCCTGCCGCAAGCCTGGTCCGCCGGCTCCGCCTTCATGCTCATGCAGTCGTGCCTCGGCCTGCGGATCGATGGCTGGACAGGCGAGATCCATGTGACCCGGCCGCGCCTGCCTATCGGCATCGACAACCTCGTCATCCGCCATCTTTCGGTAGGGCAGGCGGCGGTGGATCTGACATTCCAGCGCGTGGGAGACCGTGTCGGCGCCTTCCTTGCCGAACCGCATGAGGGGCTGGTGCCGCTCGTGGTCAGGAGCTGAAAAAATCGGAACCATCACGTCCCGCAGGCGTTGGACCACCAGACTATGGGGTGCCGAAACTCCAGCCGATAAAGCCGCTGCGGCATCCCATCGAAGGGTCATCGATTTCAATGCCTGACAACAGTTCGTACCTCGTCGTTCCCGTGTTCGCATTGTGGCTGTTTATTCTTGTCGCCGTCTGCGTTTTGGCCGTTGTGCTGGTGACGATGGTGGTACGGGCGCGCAAGGGCAGCAGGCCTGCCGCCTCGGAGCTTGAACCCGCTCGCAGCCCTTTGCCGGAATTCGAGAAAAATGGGCAGTCGGCGGCCGCGGCACTGGTGCAGTGGTCGCCCGAAACGCTGCGTCATATCCTTGCGACCGAACTTCCCGATGCCCAGGTGATCGTCGTCTCGAACCGCGAGCCGTATATCCACAACCGCGAAGGCGACGACATCCGGCTGGTCGTACCCGCCAGTGGGCTCGTCTCCGCCCTGGAGCCGATCACGCGGGCATGTGCCGGCACCTGGATCGCCTATGGCGGCGGTTCGGCCGACGCGCTCGTGGTCGACAAGAACGATCGGATCGAGGTGCCGCCCGACAATCCTTCCTACACGCTGCGCCGCGTCTGGCTGAGCGAGGAAGAGCAGCAAGGTTATTATCTCGGCTTTGCCAATGAAGGCCTCTGGCCGCTGTGCCATATCGCGTTCACTCGGCCGATATTCCGCGCCTCGGATTGGGAAGCCTATGAGGCGGTCAACCGCAAATTCGCCGATACAGTCGTCGCGGAAGCCCGCAACGAGCGGCCGATCGTGCTGGTCCAGGATTACCATTTCGCGTTGCTGCCGCGGATGATCCGAGAGCGCCTGCCCGAGGCGATCATCATCACCTTTTGGCATATTCCGTGGCCGAACTCGGAGGTGTTCAGCATATGCCCGTGGCGCGAGAAGATTCTCGAGGGCCTGCTTGGCAGTTCGATCGTTGGTTTTCACACCCAGTTTCATTGCAACAACTTCATCGACAGCGTTGACCGTTTCCTGGAGAGCAGGATCGAGCGCGAGGACTCGGCCATCTCCTATGGCGGCCAGATCAGCCTGGTTCATGCCTATCCGATTTCCATCGAATGGCCGCCGGCGCAACTGGCCAAGCTGCCTGACGTGGCGCAATGCCGTAGGCAGGTCCGCGAGAAATTCGGCCTGGCCGAACACGTCAAACTGTGCGTCGGCGTCGAACGTCTCGACTATACAAAGGGTATCCTCGATCGCTTCAATGCACTCGATGAACTGCTGACGCTTCATCCGGAATGGATCGGCAAGGTGGCATTCCTGCAGATCGCGGCGCCCAGCCGCGGCACTCTTCCTGCCTATCAACAATTGTATGAGGAGTGCCTGCGCCATGCCGAGGATCTCAACCAGCGCTACGGTCGCGAAGGCTATACGCCGGTTCTGATGGTGACGGAACATCACTCGCAAGAACAGGTCTACGAAATCTACCGCGCGGCCGATATCTGCATGGTGACCAGCCTGCACGACGGCATGAACCTCGTCGCCAAGGAGTTTGTCGCGGCGCGTGAGGATGAACAAGGTGTGCTGCTGCTCAGCATGTTCGCCGGCGCCTCCAAGGAGCTGCTGGAGGCGCTGATCGTCAATCCCTATGACGCGGCTATGATGGGCGATGCCTTGCTGCAGGCCCTGACCATGTCCGAGGACGAGCAACTCCAGCGCATGCGACGCATGCGCGAGATCGTGCGCGACAACAATGTCTATCGGTGGGCGGGCAGCATGCTTCTCGATGCCGCGCGCCTGCGCAAGCGTGATGCGGTCGATCGTGCCGTGGGCGTCGCTCCGACGCCCCCTGGCAATGTGATATCGTTGCTCGATCGCAGACGCGTGGCGGCGCTGTGATGTCGATATCGCCAAACCTGTCCGTGCCGGACGTACCGCAAGCACGGTGGGCACTGTTCCTGGACATTGACGGCACGCTTCTCGAACATGCCGCGCATCCCGATGCGGTGGTTGTCAGTGAGGAGTTGCGCATGCTGCTAGCACGGCTCGAAGCGCAACTGGACGGAGCATTGGCGTTCATCACGGGACGGTCGATCGCCGCTGTCGACCATCTATTCCAACCCCTCAGATTGCGCGCCGCGGGGCTTTATGGTCTCGAGCACAGGCTGGCGCGCGATGGTGCGGTCGAGGCGGCCGGTGAACCGGCGGACATCGCGGCCCTTGCCCGGGAAATCGAAGCGGAATTGGGCAGTGCGGATGTCTATATCGAGCGCAAGGGACCGATCCTGGCCATTCATACACGCGCGGCGCCGCATTTGCTG
The DNA here is from genome assembly GCF_059420305.1 of Mesorhizobium sp. GW821-FHT04C10. NCBI lineage: Bacteria > Pseudomonadati > Pseudomonadota > Alphaproteobacteria > Hyphomicrobiales > Phyllobacteriaceae > Mesorhizobium > Mesorhizobium sp. GW821-FHT04C10. The sequence continues at coordinate 4,400,705 of NZ_JBWKTL010000001.1, forward strand.
CGGCACGCCATACAACTGGTCGAACAGGCACTGGACAGGCTGCCCGCAGGCTATCGGGTGTTGGCCGGCAATGCAGGGGTTGAACTGATGCCGCTGGAGGCGGTGAAGGGAGCGGCCATCCGGCGCTTCATGGAGCAACCGGCTTTTGCTGGCCGCAGCCCTGTATTCCTCGGTGATGACACTTCGGATGAAAGCGGCTTTGACGTCATCAATGAAATGGATGGCGTCTCCGTGCGTATCAGACCGCGCGGACCGACCGCCGCGCGCCATGCGCTTGCCGGGGTCGACGAGGCGCTGGCCTGGCTTGATGCCGTTAGCCACGGCAACGCGGAGAGATCGACTGGTCGCCCCACGGAACGAAGGAGCCGGCAATGACCCAGTTCACCAGCCTCATCCGGGAGATCATGCCTGCCTGGCTGCGGCGGCGCTCGCGCCCGAACGTGCATGAGACCGATCCCGACTTCGATCCGTCCCGCCCGGGGGATGCGGACATGGTCTGGCGCGGGGTTGTCGAAAGGGATCTTTTTGGAGCGAACACGCAGGACTATGCGGAAAATCAGGACAAAAATACCAATCGGCACTGACGATCGGCTTTAAGGCGCGAAAACCAGCGAAACATTGCCGCCGGCATGGCGTTCGAGCCGACCGGCAAGGTCGAGTTCCAGCAATACCATGAAAACCTGGGCCGGGTGCAGGCCGGTGTGGCGGATGATTTCGTCGACCGGCACCGGCGTCGGGCCGAGCGCCTCGCTGACGCGGGCGCGGTCACTTTCGCCGGGCGGCGGGGTGGCTGAAAAGTCGGGCGGGTCCTCAAACGGCGGCACATCAGGCGCCCGCATGCCTGTCAGCGGTGCGATCGCCCTGGAAATATCCGATGCCTCGGTGACCAGCGTGGCGCCGTCCTTGAGCAGGCCGTTGCAGCCTGCGGCGCGCGGATCGAGTGGGGAGCCGGGCACGGCAAAGACCAGCCTGCCCATTTCGCCGGCAAGCCTGGCGCTGATCAGCGAGCCGGAACGCTGCGCAGCCTCGACCACCACCAGCCCAAGGGCAGCCCCCGCGACGAGCCGGTTGCGGCGTGGAAAATCCTGGGCGCGCGGCTGCCAGCCGAATGGCATTTCAGAGATGATGGCGCCACGCGCGGTGATCTCCTCGCACAGGCCGGCATTTTCAGGCGGGTAGGGCAGGTCGAGGCCCCCGGCGAGCACACCGACCGTGCCAGTCGCCAGACTGCCCTGGTGCGCCGCCGTGTCGATGCCGCGCGCCAGGCCGGAGACGATGCCGTAGCCGTCGCCGCCAAGATCGGCCGCCAGCTTGCGCGCCATCTTTATGCCGGCCAGCGATGCGTTACGGGCGCCGACGATGGCAATCCCCGGCAACCGGAACACAGCGGCATTGCCCTTGACCGCCAGAAGCGGGGGAGGATTGTCCATGGTTCTCAGCAAGGATGGATAGTCTGGCTCGCCGATACCGACAAAACGCGCGCCAGCCTTGCGAGCTGCCTCGAGCTCGGCTTCGGCTTCGGCGATCGAGGGAATGCGGGCGATCCGGTTGGCGCCGCCCGAAATCATCAGTTCCGGCAGGATCTCCAGCGCCACTTCGGCGGAACCGAAGCGGTTGATCAGATCGCGAAAGGAAGCGGGGCCGACATTCTGGGTCCGGATCAGCCGCAGCCAGCTCAGCCGCTGCCGGTCGCTGAGGCGCGGCCCGGCGGCTGGCTCGCTCATCCCTTGGCTCCGATCTTGCCCTCGGTGCCGGCAAGCAGCCGCGAAATGTTCGCCCTGTGCTTGATGAAGACGATGATGCTCATCACCACGAACAGGACGGCTGTTTGCGGTGCGCTCATGAAATACAGGGCGATCGGCACGACGACGGCCGCCGTCAGCGCCGCCAGCGAGGAGAAGCGAAACAGGAAGGCCATCACCAGCCAGACGGCGGCGAAGATCAGCGCCACCTGCCAGGCAAGGCCGATCAGCACACCGAGATAAGTCGCGACGCCCTTGCCGCCCTTGAAGCCCAGCCAGACCGGGAAGAGGTGGCCGAGAAAGGCGCCAAGGCCGGCCCAGACCGCCATTTCCTGCGCGAAATGGCCTGCAATCAGCACGGCGGCCGTGCCCTTCAGCGCATCAAGCAGCAGTGTCGCGGCGGCCAGGCCCTTGTTGCCGGTGCGCAGCACGTTGGTGGCACCGATGTTGCCCGAGCCGATCTTGCGCACGTCACCGAGGCCAGCGGCACGGGTCAGTAGCAAGCCGAATGGGATCGAGCCCAGCAGATAGCCGAACACCAATGCCAGGATCAGGCCGTAAGTCATTGTTTCCCCCGCATTTCCCCTGGCCAGCCGGATAAGGTGCGATACCTGTTCCCGGTCTATGCCGAGTACACTGTGCGGCCCGCGACCAGTGTTTGCAAGACCTTGCCCTGCAGGCGCGCGCCTTCGAAACAGGTGTTTTTCGAGCGCGAGCGAATGCCGCTTTCACTGACGATCCAGGGTTCGTCCAGATCAACAATCGCAAGGTCGGCGACAGCACCAGGCTTCAGTGTGCCGCCGGGCAATCCGAACAGCCTTGCCGGCGCGGTGGACAGGGTTTCGATCAGACGCAGCAGCGGCACATCGCCATTGTGGTGGAGCCGCAAGGCGGCGCCAAGCAACGTCTCCAATCCGATGGCTCCGGCCGCGGCGTCGGCGAAGGGCAGGCGCTTGGTGTCGACATCCTGTGGATCGTGCGAGGAGACAATGATGTCGACCGTGCCGTCCCTGACCGCCTCGATCATCGCCAGCCGGTCTTCCTCGGCGCGCAGCGGCGGTGTCAGGCGGAAGAAGGTGCGGTACTCGCCAACATCGTTTTCATTGAGCGACAGATTGTGGATCGAAACGCCCGAGGTGACGGCAGCGCCGTCGGCTTTGGCGCGCGTCACGGCGTTTGCCGCCATAGCCGTCGAGATCTTCGCCGCGTGATAGGAACCGCGCGTCAGCCGCGCCAAAGCCAGATCGCGCTCCAGCGGGATGGATTCGGCTTCACGCGGAATGCCGGAGAGGCCGAGCCAGCTGGCGTACAGGCCTTCGTTCATGACGCCGGACGAACCGAGGTCGGCATCCTGCGTCTCATGCACAATGGTGGCGCCGAAGTCGCGCGCATAGGTCAGCGCCCGGCGCATCACCAGCGCGCTTGCTATGGTGTGGCGGCCATCGGTGAAGGCGACGGCGCCCGCCTCGCGCAACAGGCCGAATTCCGTCATCTCGCGGCCGTCGAGGCCCTTGGTGATCGCCGCCGCCGGAAAGACGTTGACGATCGCCGTGTCCTTGGCGGTACGCAGCACGAACTCGACCAGCGCGACATTGTCGATCACCGGATCGGTATCGGGCATCATGACGATGGAGGTGACGCCGCCAGCCGCGGCGGCGACACTCGCCGAAGCGATGGTTTCGCGATGCTCGCCACCTGGTTCGCCGATGAAGACGCGGCCGTCGATCAGGCCGGGAATGATCGCCTTGTTGGCGCAGTCGATGACGGTCGCTCCCCCGGGCACGCCCTGGTTCAACGCCGCGTTGCCGGCGGCAACGATCTTCTTGCCATCGACGATGACGGAGCCGACTTCGTCGATGCCGCGCGACGGGTCGACGATGCGGGCGCGTTCAAAGACCGTCGTGCTCATGCGCCGCGACCCTCTTGATTACGGCCCTCTTGATTACGACGGGGATCAAGCAGCGCTTCCATCACCGCCATGCGAACGGCGACGCCCATCTCCACCTGTTCCTGGATGACGCTTTGCGGGCCGTCGGCGATTTCCGAGGCGATCTCGACACCGCGGTTCATCGGGCCCGGATGCATCACCAGTGCGTCCTCCTTGGCCGCCTTCAGCTTTTCGGCGTCGAGGCCGAAATAGCGGAAATATTCGCGCACCGAAGGCACGAAAGCGCCCTCCATCCGCTCGCGCTGCAGGCGCAGCATCATCACCACGTCGGCGTCCTTCAGGCCCTCCGCCATCGAGCGCGTGACGATGACGCCCATCCTGTCAATGCCGGAGGGCAGCAATGTCGAAGGCGCCACCACCCGCACCTGCGCGCCAAGCGCGTTGAGCAGCATGATGTTGGAGCGCGCCACGCGCGAATGCAGGATGTCGCCGCAGATCGCCACGATCAGCTTCGACAGCGGACCCTTGGCGCGGCGGATGGTCAGCGCGTCGAGCAGCGCTTGTGTGGGATGTTCATGCGCCCCGTCACCGGCATTGACCACCGAGCAGCCGACTTTCTGTGCCAGAAGAGCGGCGGCACCCGCCGACTGGTGGCGGATGATCAGGATGTCGGGCCGCATGGCGTTCAGCGTCATCGCGGTATCGATGAGCGTCTCGCCCTTCTTCACGGAAGAACTCGCCACCGACATATTCATGACATCGGCGCCGAGCCGCTTTCCGGCCAGCTCGAACGAAGACTGCGTACGGGTCGAGGCCTCGTAGAAGAGATTGATCTGGGTGCGTCCGCGCAGCGTCGAGGTCTTTTTCTCGGACTGCCGCGAGATCGCGACCGCCCTGTCCGCCCTGTCTAGCAAAAGCTCGATATCGGCCGGCGAAAGATCGCTGATGCCAAGAAGATGGCGGTGGGGATAGAGTGGCAGGGACGAAGCGTCGGTCATCTCAAGGGGCTGCTATAGGGTGCGGATTTTGCGCCCGCAAGCACCAGCTTTCGATTGGCGCCGTTCTCCTCAATTTTTTCGTGTAGATAGCTGATTATATCGGCCGGTATTTTCGTCGCGCGCGCGGCGACGCTTGGCTATATCTAGCCGAGGGCCTCGGATTCGTGGCTTTCGCACCGACAAAAGGTCTACCGATAAAAGGATTGGGCGTGACCGACGACGTAACGAACCAGCCGCCGCCGTTGACGGGCGGCAACGCCTGGCGAGGCGATCCGTTGCTGATCCAGCTTGCCGAGCGCTTTTCCGACCCGGTGCGCAAGGACCTGGACGGGCTCGGCCGTTTCGTGCTGACGCAGGAGGCGCAGGAACTGGCCCGCCTCGCCAATGTCGAGACGCCGAAGCTCAGGACCCATGACCGCCAGGGACGACGCATAGACCTCGTCGAATTCCACCCCGCTTATCACGCCTTGATGCGCCGTTCGGTGGCGAACGGCCTGCATTCCTCGGTCTGGGAAAATGGCGATGCCGAGATCGGCCGCCGCCATCAGGTGCGCGCCGCCCGCTTCTATTTGACGGCAGAGCTGGAGACCGGGCATCTCTGCCCGATCACCATGACCAGCGCCTCGCTGGCGGCGTTGATGGCCAGCCCGAAACTGTTCCGCGAATGGGCGCCGCGGGTCACGACGCGCAAATACGACCAGAGCCAGAAGCCGCCGGTTGAGAAGACCGGGCTGACGCTCGGCATGGGCATGACGGAGAAGCAGGGCGGCACGGATGTGCGCGCCAATACGACAAGGGCGGAACGCGCCGGCAGCGGCTTCTATCGCCTGACCGGCCACAAATGGTTCATGTCAGCGCCGATGTCGGATGCCTTCCTGGTGCTGGCACAGGCGCCGGAGGGACTGTCCTGCTTCCTCGTGCCGCGTGTTCTCGGTGATGGATCGGGCAATGGCTTCCGCTTCCAGCGGCTGAAGGACAAGCTCGGCAACCGCTCCAACGCGTCTTCCGAAGTCGAGTTCGTCAACGCCATCGGCGAGATGGTCGGCGAACCCGGCGCCGGCGTGAAGACGATCATGGACATGGTGACCCTGACCCGGCTCGACTGTGCCGTTGCGTCCTCGGCGATCATGCGGGCAGGGCTGGCGGAAGCGGTTCATCATGCCCGCCACCGCCAGGTGTTCGGTTCGACCTTGATCGAGCAACCGTTGATGCAGCGCGTGCTGGCCGACATGGCGCTCGATGTCGCCGCGGCAACCGCGCTGTCGTTCAGGCTCGCGCGCTCGTTCGACGAAGCGGCCAGCGATCGCGGCGAGGCGGCATTTGCCCGCGCCATGACGCCGGTCGTCAAATACTGGGTGTGCAAGATCGCGCCGCCGCTGCTCTTCGAGGCGATGGAGTGCCTCGGCGGCAATGGCTATGTCGAGGAAGCGCCGCTCGCCCGTTATTATCGCGAGGCCCCGGTCAACGCGATCTGGGAAGGGTCGGGCAACGTCATGGCGCTCGACGTGCTGCGTGTGCTCGGCCGCGCGCCGGGCCTGTTCGAAGAGGTGCTGGCAGGAATCGACCGCGATCTCGGCGCCGGTGGGCGCGGCACGATCGGCGTGCTGAAGGCGGCAATGCAGGTTGCTTCAACCGATGAGGGCTCGGCCCGGCTGCTGACCGAACAACTGGCGCTGTCGGCAGCGGCGGCGGAATTGCGCCGGCTGGGGGCAGGGCGGATCGCCGATGCCTTCGTCGAGACGCGCCTGGCCGGCCAGTGGCGCAACACCTATGGCATGCTCGATTCGCGCCACGATGCCCGCATGATCATCGACACGCTCTATCCGCCGGTGAACTGAGCCGGGAACCGCCGGGTCGCTGTGCGCCCTGTGGATCGCTGTTAACCTTAACAAATGGTTTCCATTGCGGCGGCGGGCGGCAAAGCCCACTGTCATGCCTGCCGAAGCAGGATCCACGATGCGACACGTATTGACCTCCTTTCTGTCCGTGCACTGGGCGATTGTTTTCGCCCTGCTGGCACTGATCTGCATCGATGGAAACCGCGGCGTGGCCGCAGCCCTCGGCGTGCTCGGCGTCACCGTCGAGAGCGCCCGGTTCGTCAATCTGGAGAATGTCATCGTTGTCGCGCCGCTGGCGACAGCATTGCTGGTTGTCTCGGTGCTGTTCTTCTGGGCCTTTGTCGATTCCTTGATCAACGATGCGGCCAATCCGGGCGCAGACAGCGTCGTTCGCATGGCCTTCATTTCCGCTTCAGGCGTGCTGTCGATGATCCTGATCGGTGGCGCCGCGCAGGGCATCAACGGGCTTTTCATGGTCGTCGCGGTGCAACTGGCCGCGCTTCTGGCCTCCTATGTCGCGATGCTCGCCGAGCGGCGCTCGGCAGCCGCGTCCGATGACGCGGATTTCCATGCCATGGCGCACAGCATGGCGAAGGCAGCGGCCCATAATTCGCTGCTCTCCCTGATATCGGGCCGAACTGGACCGAACGGGAAGGGAGGCCGCTGATGCGTTATATCTTCGGAATGTGGGCGGCCCCGATGGCGATCTTCTGGGGCTGGTTCTATCTGTCGGCCAACGACCTCAATTTCGGCTACGTCATGCTCAGCCGGCAGACGCACGACTTCTTCTTCCAGCTCTACGGTCAGATGCTGGGTATCGACCCGTCGATCATCCCGGGAATGGTAGCGAAGACGTGTATCTTCGACGGGTTTCTGCTGCTGGCCCTGTGGGCGTTTCGCCGCCGTCGCGAAATCGCCGGCTGGATCAGTCGGCGTTGGGCGGTCCAGGTTCCGTTCGTTCGGCTGCATCGAGCGACCGAAGCCGGTCCAAAACTCCCTGCAGAATAAAGGCGGCCGCCGCCGAATCGATCTTGCCGGCGCGTTTGGCGCGCGAGAAATCCATTTCTATCAGCGTCCTTTCGACCGCGACCGTCGACAGCCGCTCATCCCAGAACACGAAGGGCAGGTCGCTCAGCTGCGCCATGTTGCGCACGAAGGCGCGCGATTTCTGCGCGCGCGGACCTTCCGACCCATCCATGTTGATCGGCAGCCCGATCGCCACCGCGCCGACATTCTCCTTCTCCAGCAAGGCCAGAAGCACTGCGGCGTCTAGGGAGAATTTCCTTCGCATGATGACCGGGCGTGGATGGGCGAAGGAGAATCCCCGGTCGGAAACCGCGACGCCGATCGTCTTGTCGCCGAGATCGAGCCCCGCCAGCGTCCTGCCATTGGCGAGCCGCGCCGGCAATTGCTCAATCGTGATGATAGCCAACGGTTTTTCCTTGTCTTTTTCAGCGGCACGCATCCTTCCGGATGGGCGGCGGACACTATACCCTTTGATCTCGGGGCTATCGGCGTTCTATCCTTTGGCCCGGCAAAAATCGAGGAATGCATACATGAAACTGACCTGGTACGGCCATTCGGCCTTCCGTATCGAAACCGCTGATGCCAAGATCCTCATCGACCCCTATCTGATCGGCAACCCATCCTGGACGGGCGGTTGGGAAGGGCCGGCGGAAGGGATCACGCATGTCCTGCTGACGCACGGGCATAGCGACCACATCAGCGGCGCGCTGGAAGTGCTCGGCAAGAGCGGTGCCCAGCTGGTCGCTAATTTCGAGATCTGCATGTATCTGGTCGGCAAGGGTGTGGACGGCAACAAGATCAATCCCGGCAACATCGGCGGCACGGTCGATTGCGGCGGCTTCACCACCACTTTCGTCCAGGCGCTGCACTCCTCCTCGTTTGGCGAAGACGGCGGCAGGAATGTCTATCTCGGCAATCCCGGCGGGCTGGTCCTGCATTTCCCGGAAGACCGGACGCTCTACCATATGGGCGATACGGACATTTTTTCCGACATGGCGCTGATCAACGAACTGCATGAGCCGAAGATCGGCATTGTGCCGATCGGCGACCGTTTCACCATGGGCGGCGCGGTGGCGGCACTTGCATGTCGCCGCTTCTTCAAGTTCGACACGGTCGTGCCTTGCCACTTCGGCACGTTTCCAATGATCGATCCGACGCCCGAGAAATTCGAGGCCGGTCTGGAAGGGTCCGGCGTGAAGGTCGCATTGCCTGATATCGGTCAGACGATTACGATCTAGAAACAGCCAAAGCGGAACAAATCCATGGCGTTGGGGCGATCTCTTTGTGTGTCGATGTTTGTCGCGGCGTCGCCCGCGCTCGCCGCGGATGACTTTATTGAAGGCGTCTACCTTCAGTCCGAGGAGCTTTGCACGCAGGCCAGGAAGGACACGCTGCAGACGTTGATCGACGCCGGCAACATCGTGCTTTCCGTGCACGGCCTGCAGGGCGTCGAATACAATTGCGAGTTCGTCCAGGTCAGCAAGGCGACGCGCTCGCCGAGCTGGGCGGTGACCGCCATCTGCCAGGAACCGGGCTATGTCTTTCCCGATCTCCTGTCGGTGACGCGGATCAGCCCGACGCAACTCGATCTCGTGTCGGTCCGGCCGATCGACGACGAAAGCGAGGCGAGCGGCAACAGCGGCAGCTACTATCTGTGCGAGGGCGTTGCCCTGCCATGACGATGATGCAACGCGTCAGGTCGCTTTTTCGCCGTGAGCGGCTGGTGTTCCCAAAACTGGAACTGCACGTCGCGCATGGCTGCAATCTGTCTTGCGAAAGTTGCTCGCACTACTCCAATCACGCCCATTCCGGCACCGTCTCGCTCGATGAGGCGGATCGCTGGATGGGATTGTGGAGCCGGCGCATAGACGTTGTCTGGTTCTCCCTACTGGGCGGAGAGCCCACCATCCATCCGGAGCTGCCTGCCTTTGTCGGGCTGGTCCGGCGGCATTGGCCGGGTGCGCGCATAGAAATCGTCAGCAACGGCTTCTTCCTGCACCGACACCCGACATTGCCGGCAATTCTGGCCGCCGATGGCAATACCCAATTGTGCGTCTCGGTTCATCACTCCTCCGAGGAGTACCAGGCGAGATTGAAACCGGTCTTCGATCTCGTGGAGGCGTGGCGCCGGGAACACGGGCTGCATATCGAGATCCGCCCATCCGACAAGAACTGGACCCGTCGCTACGAAGGCTTCGGCGACACCATGTCGCCGTTCGAAGATGGCGATCCTCGCGCCAGTTGGGAAATCTGCCCGGCTCGCCATTGCAAGCAACTCCACGACGGGCAGATCTGGAAATGCGGGCCTCTCGCCTATCTGCCAATGCAGAAGGCAAAATACCGGCTTTCCGGCAAATGGGATCCTTATCTGGCATATCGACCGCTTGAGCCAGGTTGCTCCATGGCGGAATTGCGAGCCTTCGCGGCGCTGGAAGACGAGGACGCATGCGGCATGTGTTCGTCCACGAAGCGATTGTTCGAGTTGCCCAACCCGCTGCGGCGCTCCAAGGACCGGGTCGGCACCGCTGCCTAGCGCGATGCCAGGCACGATGCATGTTGCGCAGTGCGCGCCGCGCCGCTATAGCCCGGACTGGTTTTCCCCGAGGCAAATGTATGTCCGTTGATGTCAAGACAGTGAAGCGCGTGGCGCGTCTCGCCCGCATTGCGGTCAGCGAAGAAGATGCAGAGCGCATGACCGGCGAGCTGAACGCCATCCTTGGTTTTGTCGAGCAGCTGAACGAGGTCGATGTGTCCGGCGTCGAGCCGATGACCTCGGTGACGCCGATGGAGATGAAGAAGCGCCAGGACGTCGTCACCGACGGCAACAAGGCGGCCGACATCGTCGCCAATGCTCCGGCGACCGAAGAGAATTTCTTCCTCGTGCCAAAGGTCGTGGAGTAGGGCGCCGATGGCAATCGAGATCGCCATCGAGACGCCGCTGCAGGACGATGTGCGCGGGCTGGTCCAGGAACTCAACGAGACCTTGCTCGAACTGACGCCGCCTGAGCATTGCTACCATCTGACGGTCGAGCAGATGGCGGGCCAGGATACGACCGTTTTCATCGCTCGCGACGACGGAATCGCCATCGGTTGTGGGGCGCTGAAACGCCATGGCGACGCCATCGGCGAGGTCAAGCGCATGTACACGCGGCCTTCGCATCGCGGCCGCAAGATCGGCGCTGGGATCGTCGAACGGGTCGAGGCGCTGGCGCGGCAGGAAGGACTGAAGCGGCTGGTGCTGGAGACGGGCGATCGTCATCCCGCGGCCTGGGCCGTCTACGAACGTGCCGGGTTCTCGCGCTGCGGCCCGGTGCTGGATTATCCCGATTCCGAGTGGTCGGTATTTTACGAAAAGAGCCTTTGATGAGCGACCTGACCCGACTGACGATTTCGCAGGCCCGCGCCAAGCTGCGCGGCAAGGAAATCACCGCGACCGAGATCACCGACGCCTATCTCTCGGCGATCGATCGCGCCAATCCGGCGCTCAATGCCTATGTCGCTGTGACCGGCGACAGAGCGCGCGACATGGCCAAGGCGTCCGATGCCAGGCTGGTCAAGGGCGAGGGCGGTGCGCTGGAAGGCATTCCGCTGGGGATCAAGGATCTGTTCGGCACCGAAGGCGTTCATACCCAGGCCTGCAGCCATGTACTCGACGGCTTCAAGCCGCGCTACGAATCGACTGTCACCGCCAATCTGTGGGCCGATGGCGCGGTGATGCTCGGCAAGCTCAACATGGATGAGTTCGCCATGGGCTCGTCCAACGAGACATCCTATTATGGCCCGGTCATAAACCCGTGGCGGCGTTCTCGCCTCGACACGGTGGTGATGCCGACGACGCATCAGGGCGATGGCGGCTTCGTATCGGCCGGCGGCACGAAAACCCAGCGCAGCCTGGACAATGCGCAACTGGTGCCGGGCGGCTCTTCCGGTGGTTCTGCGACCGCTGTCTCGGCCTTCCTGTGCGCCGGCGCCACGGCCACGGACACTGGCGGTTCCATCCGTCAGCCGGCCGCTTTCACCGGAACCGTTGGCATCAAGCCGACCTATGGCCGCTGCTCACGCTGGGGTATCGTTGCCTTCGCCTCGTCTCTCGACCAGGCCGGACCGATCGCGCGCGACGTGCGCGACGCCGCGATCCTGCTCAGGTCGATGGCCTCCGTCGATCCGAAGGACACGACCTCGGTCGACCGGCCGGTGCCGGACTATGAGGCGGCGATCGGCAAGCCGATCAAGGGCATGAAGGTCGGCATTCCCAAGGAATATCGCGTCGCCGGCATGCCCGAGGAGATCGAGGCGCTGTGGCAGAAGGGCATTGCCTGGCTCAAGGATGCCGGCGCCGAGATCGTCGACATTTCCTTGCCGCACACCAAATACGCACTGCCGGCCTACTACATCGTGGCGCCCGCGGAAGCTTCATCCAACCTCGCGCGCTATGACGGCGTCCGCTACGGCTTGCGCGTGCCAGGCAAGGACATTGTCGAGATGTATGAGAAGACCCGCGCGGCCGGTTTCGGCCGCGAGGTCAAGCGCCGCATCATGATCGGCACCTATGTGCTGTCGGCCGGCTACTATGACGCTTACTATCTGCAGGCCCAGAAAGTCCGCAACCTGATCAAGCGCGACTTCGAAAACGTCTTCGCGGCCGGCGTCGACGTCATCCTGACCCCCGCGACCCCGTCGGCCGCCTTCGGCATTGCCGACGAGGACATGGCCGCCGACCCGGTCAAGATGTACCTCAACGACATTTTCACGGTCACCGTGAACATGGCCGGCCTACCGGGCATCGCCGTGCCGGCCGGTCTCGATCCCAAGGGCCTGCCACTTGGCCTGCAGCTGATCGGCAGGCCGTTCGAGGAAGAGACGCTGTTCCAGACCGCCGCCGTCATCGAGCAGGCGGCCGGCACATTCCAGCCGGAAAAGTGGTGGTAAGGGTATCGCTCGTCTAGCGCGTAAAAGGATGCGCGACGCCGCAATGGGGTGAGCGATGTTCTTCCTTCTTTCCAAGGTCTTCTGGTTCTTCATCCAGCCACTCAACCTGACGATCTTCCTGCTTCTGGCGGGGCTGATCGCCGGGATGATCGGCCGGCGGCGGCTGGCAGTCACCGGCAGCGTACTTGGGTTTCTGATCCTTGCGCTCTCGACGTGGACGTCGCTTGGCGCGATGATGCTCAACCCGCTGGAAGAACGCTTTCCGCGCCCTCCGTTGCCGCAAAAGGTCGATGGCATCATCGTGCTTGGCGGCGGCTTCGAGGGCGCCATCAACTTGGCGCGTGGCGGCTATGAATTGGGCAGCAGCGGCGACCGCATGATCGAGACCGCAATCCTCGCCCGGCGCTTCCCACAGGCCAAGGTGGTTGTATCGGGCGGACACGGCTCGTTTTTCATCGACGCCGAGGGGGACGCCGACACCGCGTCCCGCCTGCTAGTTCCGCTTGGTGTATCGGCCGATCGTCTTGTCCTCGAGGACAAGTCCCGCAACACCTATGAAAATGCGGTCTTCAGCCGCAAACTCGTCGAACCGAAGCCGGGCGAGACCTGGCTGCTGGTGACCTCCGCCTTCCACATGCCAAGGGCCAAGGCGCTGTTCGACAAGGCCGGGTTTCCAACCGTTCCATGGCCGGTCGACTATCACACGTCCGGCAAGGAAGGTGTCGGTTTGTTTCGCGACAATCCGATCGATTCCGTGCAGAACACCACCATAGCGCTCCGCGAATGGATCGGGCTTTTAGCCTATTGGCTTTCGGGCCGCATCGATCAGCCGTTTCCGGCGCCGGGCGGCTGACCGATGACGGCGCGCCGCGCCGCCGAGAAGAACTGGCGGCGCACCAGCACGGCCAGCAACAGCAGCGTCGACAGCACAAACACCACCGGGTCGACGAACCAGCCGAGATAGCCGATCGAGAAGAACACGCCGCGCAGGCCCGAGTTGAAATGCTTGCCGGCCAGCATGTTCATCTGCGCCGCCCGCCACACCGCCGTTTCCGTGACCGGATTGCGTGAGGCTTCGCCGTGCGGGATCGGCACCGCGCCGATCAGGATCGAGCAGTAGTTGAACAGCCGGTAGGCCCAGCCGAATTTGAAGAAGGAAAAGGCGAGGATCAGCACCAGTCCCAGCACCTTGATCTGGAAGGCCGGACGCGACGGCGCTCCGCCGAGCGGCAGGTTGCTCAGCACTTCAAGCACCCGGTCGGACGCGCCGAGCAAGGCAAAGCAGCCGCCGAGCGCGATCAGGGAACTGGAGGCGAAGAAGGCGGTTCCCTGCTGCAGGCCGCTCATGATGGCGGTGTCGACAATACGGATTTCGCGTTCGGCCATGGTGCGCATCCAGGCTTCGCGCTGCGCATTCATCGCCGTCGTCAGCGACATGCGGCTGACCAGCTTGCCGTCGGAGGCGAGCGTGTGCAGCAGCCACGCGATCAGGAAGAAGGCCAGCGCCCCGAAATCAGCCATCGAAAGATAGAAGGAATCGCCCATGGGCAGAATTTATCACATCCAGCGTGGTCGCTTCGATGCGGGCTCACGTGATCGACAGCAATGTCGCTGCCGGAGCAAACAAGGTCGGCAGGTGCTGCGCCGCGATTGCCAAAAGAGCGGAAACATCCGGGGAATTCCTATATCTGTATGAAGTCCTCGACGTGCCCCCAGGAGACAGCGTGTTCCTTTCGGTTTTCGACCTGTTCAAGATCGGCATCGGCCCCTCCAGCTCTCACACGATGGGGCCGATGACTGCCGCGCGTCGGTTTCTCGACGAGGTCGCGGGGGACGACTGGCCGCGTCCCGCCGGCGCCAAGGTCGCCCGCATCGGGGCCAGCCTGCACGGCTCGCTCGCCTATACCGGAATCGGCCATGGCAGCGACCGCGCCGTTATCCTCGGCCTCGCCGGCCAGACGCCGCAAACAGTCGATCCCGACCAGGCCGACGGCATTGTCGGCCGCATCACCGCCGACAGGCTGATTTCACCGCCCGGTCACCCGTCCTACCATTTCGACCCGGCCACGGATCTGGTGCTCGACCGCAAGACGCCGCTCACGGGTCACGCCAACGGCATGGCGTTCTATGCCTATGATTCCGGTGGCCGTCTGCTTCTCAAGCGCATCTACTATTCGATCGGCGGCGGCTTCGTGGTCTCGGAAGAAGAATTGCAGCGGATGAAGGCCAAGGGGTCGGTGACGACTGAAGGCAAGAAAGTGCCTTATCCCTTCAAGAACGCGGTCGAGATGCTGAAGATGGCGGCCAAGAGCGGCCTTTCCATCGCCGAGATGAAGCGCGTCAACGAGGAAACGCAGATGTCGCGCGAGGAGCTCGATGCCGGCCTCGACGCGATCTGGAACGCGATGAAGGGCTGCATCGACCGTGGCTTGTCGCAGGACGGCATCATGCCTGGTGGGCTGAAGGTGCGGCGCCGCGCCCGGCAACTCCACGACAAGCTGCAGGAACAGTGGCAACAGAACCGGCCAAATCCGCTGCTCGCCAATGACTGGCTGTCGATCTACGCGATGGCGGTCAACGAGGAGAATGCGGCGGGCGGGCGCGTCGTCACCGCGCCGACCAATGGCGCAGCCGGCACGCTGCCGGCGGTGCTTCGCTACTGGCTGCATTTCCATCCCGAGGCCGACCAGCCGAGCATCCGCGACTTCCTGCTGACGGCAGCGGCCGTCGGCGGCATCATCAAGACCAATGCGTCGATCTCGGGCGCCGAGGTCGGATGCCAGGGCGAGGTCGGTTCCGCCTCGGCAATGGCCGCGGCCGGCTTGTGCGCCGTCATGGGCGGTACGGCAATGCAGGTGGAGAATGCGGCCGAAATCGCACTCGAACACCATCTCGGCATGACCTGCGATCCGGTCGGCGGGCTGGTGCAGGTGCCATGCATCGAACGCAATGCTCTCGGCGCGGTCAAGGCGGTGACCGCCGCGTCACTGGCCATCAAGGGCGACGGCGTTCACTTCGTGCCGCTCGACTCGGCGATCGAGACCATGCGCCAGACCGGCCTCGACATGAACGAGAAGTACAAGGAAACCAGCCTCGGCGGGCTCGCCGTCAATGTCGTGGAGTGCTGAGGGCGTCTGGCACTGTGGAGAAGTTCGTCAGGCCGTTGACGTGTCGGCGCTCCGGACTAACCTTAGCGAATGGCTCTCAATCTCCTAAAACTGTGCGTCGGCTGCGACAGCGTCGAGGATCTCGAGGAATGGATCGAGTTCCGTCTCGACGAACGGCGCCGGGCCGGTGAACCGGTGGAACACTGGCACACCACGCGCATGGTGCCGACGCGGGGCGCCGAGATCACCGATGGCGGCTCACTCTACTGGGTGATCAAGGGCAACGTGCAGTGCCGCCAGCTGATCACCGAAATCCGGCCGTTCACCGACGATGAGGGCATCGGCCGCTGCCATTTGATGCTCGATCCGCAAGTCGTACGCACCGACTGGCAGCCGCGCCGGGCTTTCCAGGGCTGGCGCTACCTGAAACCTTCGGACGCGCCACTCGATCTCGGCAAGGGCAAGGCCGGACTGGTCGAGATGCCGCCGAAACTCAGGCGCGAGCTTGCCGACCTCGGCTTGCTGTAGGTCTCCGCGCACAAGCGTTGCCTGTCCCGGCGCGGGCTGTTTCTGGCCCTCAATCTTGCCTCGCACTGGACTTGCAAGCGGAGCCACAACGCCACATCTTGAAATTCATGCGCGATCAAAAGCTGTCGAACTCGACGAAAGCCGCGGCGCTCGCCGGGCCGGCCTGCTTGGCGGCCTCTTCCCGCCCGAGGGAAGGCCATCATTCCGGCGCAGAAAAAGTGTTTGATGACATCACGCGGCTGTCCGGGCCGACAGGGTATCCGCGGGGCGGTGGGAAATGTTAGGCGCAATTATCGTTCTGGTCGCATTGCTGCTGGTGTTCTTGGCCGTAGTCTCGGCCTTCCTCCGGGCAGACCCGGCCCGGCTCGCGAGCGCGACGAGAACACTGGGGCCGGTGCTGCTGGCACTGGCGGGCGGCGCCGTGCTTCTGGTCGGTCGAAGCGGAATCGGCGGCGTCATCCTGTTCGTGGCAATCGGCTGGTATGCCGCCACGCACGCGAACCGACCCAAGGTCAGTTCGGCGTCGGGAAAACGCTCAACGGTGCGGACGGCAGCACTCGAGATGGAACTGGATCACAATACGGGCGGCCTTGAAGGACTGGTTCTGGCCGGCCGCCACGACGGCAAGATGCTTGGCGCGATGGGCCTTGCGGAACTGCAGCATCTCTACCGCGAACTCTCCGGCGATGCGGAGAGTCGCCAACTGCTAGAGACGTATCTTGACGGCAGATTTCCCGTCTGGCGCAAAAACACTGAGGCGAACGGTGGCGAAGGGCTGGGTGTTGCGCCAGGTCCGGGCTCCATGACTAAGGAGGAGGCCTACAAGGTCCTTGGTCTTGAAGCGGGGGCCGCCGCGGCGGATGTCCGCAAGGCGCACCGCCGCCTGATGCAGCGCCTGCACCCCGATGTCGGCGGCACGTCTTTCCTGGCGGCGCGAATTAACGAAGCCAAGGACGTCTTGCTCTCCAATCACAATTAGTTCTCCTTCGACGCAGCAATTTTCCGGGAGATCGCTTCCACGCCGTCCTATTGCTGGACGGCGTAGCACTCGATTTTCTTCTTCTTCAAAGCAGTGCAGGCCTTCCAGGCGGCGTCCTTCGATCCGAAGCCGCCGAAGCGGGCGCGGTAATAGGTGACGCCGTCCTTGTCGAAGGCGACGGTGAAGCCGGCGGCATCCGCCAGCACCTTGGGCGCCTGCTTGGTGGTCTTGTCGAGGAATGCCTGGGCTTCCGACTGCTTAGGCGACGATGCGACCTGGATGGCCCAGCCCGACGGTACCGACGCCGTGTTGACCGGATCGACAGCCGGTGTCGGTTCGGCATAGGCGGCCACGACCTGTGCCGTGGCGACCTTGGGGGCAGCGACGATGACGGTCTTCACCTTCTTTGCCGGGACTACCAGCTTGGGTGCCTCGGCCTGAGCGGTCTCCTCGTCCTCGCTGTCGCCCTGGGCGACGGTTGCGTCGTCGGCGACAGCTGTGTCGTCTTCAGCGACGGCTACCGGCTTTTCATCCGGGGTCGGCGCGTCGTGCTTGGGCAGCAGAACCTTGGCAAGTGCCTTGATCGGATTGTTGCTGTCAGCCTGGGCGACCAGATCGCCACCACCGCGGGTCGATGCCCTCGGCATATAGGTGTTGATCAGGCTTGCCATCTGGTTGTCGCGGCTGCCGCCCGACGTTCCGCCCATGACAACGGCGACGAGCCGGCGGTTGCCGTCGGAGACGGACGAGACGAGATTGAAGCCGGAGGCGCGGGTGTAGCCGGTTTTGATGCCGTCGACGCCCTTGATGCGTCCAAGCAGGCGGTTATGTCCGTTGATGCGCTGGCGGCCGTAGAGAAAGGAGCGCTGCGAGAAATAGCCATAGTACTGGGGAAAATGCTCCCGCAGTGCGATGCCCAGCGTGGCCATGTCGCGCGCGGTGGTGAACTGGCCAGGGTCGGGCAGGCCGTTGGCGTTGCGGAAGACGGTGCCGTTCATGCCGAGCTGCCGCGCCTTGGCGGTCATCATGCGGGCAAAGGTGGTTTCATCACCGCCGAGCATTTCGCCGAGCGCGGTGGCCGAATCATTCGCCGACTTGGTGACGATCGACAGGATCGCGGTCTCGACCGTGACCGAACCGCCCGGCTTCACGCCAAGCTTCGTCGGCGCCTCGGCGGAGGCATGGGCCGAAAACACCACCGGCGAGTTTCTGCTGATCTTGCCCTTCGCCATGGCTTCGAAGGTCAGATAGAGCGTCATCATCTTGGTCAGCGACGCCGGATAGCGCCTGCCGTTGGCATCCGCGGAGTACAGCACCTTGCCCGTCTTGGCGTCCACGACAATGGCTGCCGGCCGCGCTGCCAGCGACGTGGCGACGTCAGCGCAAACGAATGTCATCGCCAAGGCGAAGACCATGATCGCTTTGAGGGGGGAGGTGGATTTGGAAACGATGCCCAACAACGCCTGACGCACTGATATTTCCCTTGAATTCTTCGTTGCGCTGGAGGCGGCAAAGGGTCCTGCCTCACTTCCGGCCAAGCTACCGGGGCAGCGTTACCAATCCGTTTATGGTAACCGCCGCGTTCACCATTTTCTTCGGGCTTGAAACTCACTTTATTTGATTTTTAGCCATTGCCTGCGCAGGCAGGCTCCGCACGCAGGCCAAATATTGACTTTTGTGCGGCGCACAATATATTTGAGTGCATTGCACAAGGGCGCCCCGAAGAAGGACGCCTCAACCGTCAAGGGAATCGTGAAATGACCCAGACCTATGAGGACTTCAGCAAATACGGCAAGGAATTCGCCGATACCGGATTGAAGAGCTTCGCTTCGCTCTCCAAGGGCGCGCAGGCGATCGCGACCGAAGCCGGTGAATACACCAAGAAGAGTTTCGAGGCCGGCAGCGCCGCTGCAGAGAAGCTTTTTTCGGCCAAGTCGCTGGAAAAGGCGATCGAGATCCAGTCTGACTACGCCAAGCAGTCCTACGAGGCGTTCGTCGCCGAGGCCACCAAGATTGGCGATCTCTATGCCGAACTCGCCAAGGAAGCTTACAAGCCGTTCGAATCGATCGTTGCCAAGGCGAAGTAGTTTTCGCCCGACAGCTGCAAGTCAGGCCCTTTGGGTCTGGGACAAACCCGGTCGCGGAAGCGCGGCCGGGTTTTTTCATGCCAATTTCCGCTCCAGGGCGGCGTAGCGCTTCACGATTGCGAAAATCCGCGAAGTTTGGTCACCTAGCCATATTGTCAGCTAACCAGAAGGGCTTAAAATCGTCCATCGAACACCTACATGTCGAACTCGCATGAGGATTCGAAGAGGCAGGATTACGTGACGATCGGTTTGACTGCCACGAAACAAGTGGCGCGGATGCAAAACGGCGGCGGCGACGGCAATGAGGCCGGCCGCGGGACGGCCGTCATCACGCGCACCAAAACCAAGACCAAGAAGCCCAGCCTTTACCGGGTCCTCATCCTCAACGACGACTACACTCCGATGGAGTTCGTGGTTCACGTTCTGGAGCGTTTTTTCCAGAAGGACCGCGAAGCCGCCACACGCATCATGCTCCATGTTCACAATCATGGAGTGGGCGAGTGCGGGGTCTATACATTCGAGGTGGCCGAGACCAAAGTGTCTCAGGTCATGGATTTCGCCCGACAGAATCAGCATCCGCTGCAATGCGTGATGGAGAAGAAGTGAGGTAACATGCCGGCTTTCTCCCAAGGCCTGGAAAAGGCGCTTCACCAGGCGCTGACGCTCGCCAATGAGCGGCACCATGAATACGCAACCCTAGAACATCTGCTGCTCGCGCTGATCGACGACACCGAGGCGGCCGCCGTCATGCGCGCCTGCAACGTCGATCTCGACGAGCTGAAGCACACTGTTCTCACCTATATCGACACCGAGCTCGACAACCTCGTCACCGGATACGACGAGGACTCCAAGCCGACCGCGGGGTTCCAGCGCGTCATCCAGCGCGCGGTTATCCATGTGCAGTCGTCGGGCCGCGAGGAAGTGTCGGGCGCCAACGTGCTCGTCGCCATCTTCGCCGAGCGCGAGAGCCACGCCGCCTATTTCCTGCAGGAACAGCAGATGACCCGCTACGACGCGGTCAACTACATCTCGCACGGCATCGCCAAGCGCCCGGGCGCATCGGAGACGCGCTCGCCGCGCGGTGCCGATGACGAACAGGGCGGCCAGAATGGCGCCGAGCCGCAAGAGGAAGGCGGCAAGAAGAAGCAGCAGCAGGACGCGCTGACCGCCTACTGCGTCAACCTCAACAACAAGGCCAAGGCCGGCAAGATCGACCCGTTGATCGGGCGCGAGTCGGAAATCAACCGCACCATCCAGGTGCTGTGCCGCCGCTCCAAGAACAACCCGCTCTATGTCGGCGACCCCGGCGTCGGCAAGACGGCGATCGCCGAGGGCCTGGCCAAGCGCATCGTCGAGGGCGACGTTCCCGAAGTGCTGCACAACGCCACCATCTTCGCGCTCGACATGGGCACGCTGCTGGCCGGCACGCGCTATCGCGGCGATTTCGAGGAGCGGCTGAAGCAGGTCGTCAAGGAGCTCGAGGATTATCCGGGCGCCGTGCTGTTCATCGACGAGATCCATACGGTGATCGGCGCCGGCGCCACGTCGGGCGGCGCGATGGACGCGTCCAACCTGTTGAAGCCGGCCTTGTCGTCGGGTGCGATCCGCTGCATCGGCTCGACCACCTACAAGGAATTCCGCCAGTTCTTCGAGAAGGATCGCGCTCTCGTGCGGCGCTTCCAGAAGATCGACGTCAACGAGCCGACCATCGAGGATGCCATCGAGATCATGAAGGGGCTGAAGCCCTATTTCGAGGAATTCCACAAGGTCCGCTACACGAGCGAAGCCATCAAGGCCTCGGTCGAGCTGTCGGCGCGCTACATCAATGACCGCAAGCTGCCGGACAAGGCGATCGACGTGATCGACGAGACCGGTGCCTCGCAGATGCTGGTGCCTGAAGCCAAGCGCAAGAAGACCATCGGCATCAAGGAGATCGAAGCAACGATCGCCACCATGGCGCGCATCCCGCCGAAGACCGTTTCGGCCGATGACGAGAAAGTGCTGCAAGGCCTCGACATCGAACTGAAGCGTGTCGTCTATGGCCAGGACACCGCCATTACCGCGCTGACCTCGGCGATCAAGCTGGCACGTGCCGGCCTGCGCGAACCGGAGAAGCCGATCGGCTCTTACCTGTTCTCAGGCCCGACAGGCGTCGGCAAGACCGAAGTCGCCAAGCAACTCGCCGCCTCGCTCGGTGTCGAGCTGATCCGCTTCGACATGTCGGAATACATGGAACGCCATACCGTTTCACGGCTGATCGGCGCGCCTCCCGGCTATGTCGGCTTCGACCAGGGCGGCCTGTTGACCGATGGCGTCGACCAGCATCCGCACTGCGTGCTTTTGCTGGATGAGGTGGAGAAGGCACATCCGGACCTGTTCAACATCCTGTTGCAGGTGATGGATCACGGCAAGCTGACCGACCACAACGGCAAGCAGATCGACTTCCGCAATGTGATCCTGATCATGACCACCAATGCGGGTGCATCGGATGCGCAGCGCGCGGCGATCGGTTTCGGTTCGACCAAGCGCGAAGGCGACGATGTCGAGGCGATCAATCGGCTGTTCACGCCGGAGTTCCGCAACCGTCTCGATGCGATCATCCCATTCGGCTCGCTGCCGGTGCCGGTGATCCATCAGGTGGTGCAGAAGTTCGTCATGCAGCTCGAGGCCCAGCTCTCCGAGCGTGGCGTCACCTTCGATCTGTCGCCGGATGCGATCGCCTGGCTCGCCGACAAGGGCTATGACGAGCGCATGGGCGCGCGGCCGCTCGGTCGCGTCATCCAGGAGCACATCAAGAAGCCGTTGGCCGACGAGGTGCTGTTCGGCAAGCTGAAGAAGGGCGGCACGGTGCGCGTCACCGTCGAGAAGAAGGAAACCGGCGAGACCGGCCTGAAGCTCGAATCGCTGGCCGACGAGGCGCCGGTGCAGCCGAAGAAGGAAGAGCCGGAAGACGCACCCAAGCCAAGGAAGGCGGTGGCCAAGAAGCCCGCGGCGAAGAAGGTTGTGGCGCAGAAGCCGGAGCCCAAGGGCAAGGATGGCGGCAAGCGCAGCCTTGTACCCCAACTGCCAAGAAAGAACTGATCATTTCGCAGTCGAGAAAAGCCCCGGAAACGGGGCTTTTTTCATTTGAACAATGGGGTGGCCATGGCCGGCCAGATCATCATCCTCAACGGCGCGCCGCGATCGGGAAAGTCGAGCATCGCCAGAGCCATTCAGGAAAGCTTCGATGGCCCGTGGATGAATCTGGGCGTCGATAGCTATGAGCGGATCACACCCCCGCGATATCGTCCGGGAATAGGCCTGCGCCCTGGCGGCGAGCGACCTGACCTCGAGGTCTTCGTGCCCCGCTTCTATGCGGCCCTCTACGAATCGATCGCGGCGCATAGCCGGCTGGGCCTGAATGTCGTGACGGATGTCGGCCATCACGATGCGTATTCGAAGCCCCTCGACTGCCTGATCGATTGTGCGCACCGGCTCGCCGGCCTGCCAGTGCTGTTTGTCGGCGTTCGCTGTCCAATTGAAATCATCATGGAAAGGCGAGCCGCCAGCGAGGCGGGCAGGGGTTATGTCACCGGCTCGCCGGCCGATCCCGTACCTTCGCCGGTGCGTCTGTGGCAGGATGAGGTACACCGGCCGGGCGTATACGACCTTGAGGTCGACACTTCGTTGCTGAGCCCGGTGCAATGTGCGGATGCGATCCGCGAACGGCTTCTACCGGGAGCGGCGAACCCGACAGCCTTTCAGGGGCTTGTAGATCCGTCCCCCGCAACCCACCAGCGTTCCTGACTATACCGACGCAGCTTCCGGGCGGGCCAAAGGAACCTCGCTCGCGAAACGTGAAGCAATCGTCGTCCGGGACAATACCACGCCGGTGATTTTCCAGATGGCGACCGAGATCAGTATGCCCGCGTAACCGTCCAGGGCGTAGTGCCACCCAAGAACCACGGAGCCGAGCATGATGATCGCCGCGAATATCCACAGTACGACGCCCAGCCGTGGAGACAGCCTCGTTACATACAGTGCAAAAAGCACGGATGACGCGACATGAATGGAAGGGAACGCTGATATGCCCATGGTTCCTGAGGACACACCCTCATAGCCGTTCCACAACCGGTCCTGCAGGGACAGGGCCCAGATCGGATACTGGTTATTCGCCGACTGAAGTGCGTCCATCAACGGCTGATAGAGATCGCCGAAGCCCAACCTTGCAAAGTAGCAGGGGCCGGCGGATGAGAATGTCAAAGCAACGAAGAAGCCGCCGATCAGCCAGAGCAGCATGAAGCTGAGCAGGAACTGATGACGCAGAAGAGTATCGCGGGTCGCCGCGACACTTGAAAAGACGGTCACGATCAGCACCGCGAACCAAAAATTATAGCAGAAATTGAGAAGACGGAGGGCTAGCGGGCTTTCAATAATCCACCAAAGCCATTGGTAAGAAGCGCGCCCGAAATGCAGCTTGGTGCTGAAGTGTGCGATGGCCTGGTCCCAGGAGAAAGGCGCCAGTACCGCGATCGCGCCCTTCAGCACTGAAAAGCCCGAAACAAAAATCAGGATCGCGACAAGGCCGTTCACGCCATTGGCAATGCGGTTTCTATCGGCCAGCAATTGCCGGAAGGAAACCAACAAATGGTTGGCTGGCGATCTTGCGCGGTGGACCAACGCCAGTTGAAGCAGCCGGAAGGCTGCATATGCACATCCAAAAATCCAGAAATAGACCACCAGATAAAAGGCATATTCGTAAAGCAACCCGAAATCCGGCAAATTTCCGACCCGGGCGCCAACCGCAAAGCCTAATCCCAGAGTAAACAGCGCAACCGCATGAATAATACGGTGCCGAAGAAACGATTCGACCAAGAGTTTTGAAAAAGCGGCCTCACCATTGGCCCCGGACCGCCGGCTCAAATATTCGAAAGTATCTTGCAATGCATGTCCCTCGCGCAGGAAAAATGCCTCGCAAGGGCTTGCTGGAATATTAAGAATGCCGCCGCCGGGTGATGTCCCAGTCGCTGCGATGATCGCTCGGTTTACAAAGGCTTAAGATTCGGCCGACAGGGCGGCGCGGATCTTTTCGGCGTTCTCAGCCAGCACTTCGGGCTTTTCCATTGCACCGGTATGCGGCTTCAGGGGGATGCCGTCGAAGCGCGGGATGACATGCACATGCAGGTGGTAAACGGTCTGCCCGGAGGCCGGTTCGTTGAACTGCAGGATGGTGACGCCATCGGCGTCGAGAGCCTTCTTCACGGCCAGCGCCACTTTCTGGACGACCGTGAAAAGCGGGCCGAAGGTCGACGGGGCAGCGTCGAGCAGATTGCGCGACGGCGCCTTTGGCACCACCAGCGTGTGGCCCGGCCCCTGCGGCATCACATCCATGAAGGCCACGACCGCATCGTCTTCGTAAACGCGGTGCGAAGGAATTTCGCCGCGCAGGATCTTGGCGAAGATGTTGTCGGTGTCATAGGCGGCTTGGGCCATGGCGAACGCTCCGGATTCTACCTCGCCATCCCGTGTAGCGAAGCTCTTCCGGAGCGGCAAGACGATGCGGCGGGCGATCAGGCGAGATCGACCATGCCAAAACCTGCTTACTCCTCCTCCAAGTCCTTGCGGAACGGGGTATGCTCTTCCAGATATTCGCCCATCCGCTCGACTTCGCGCCGCTCGCGCCTGAGATAGTCGGCGACCGCGTTGCGCAGGCCAGGATGCGAAATGTAGTGGGCGGAATGCATTGTCACCGGCCTGTAGCCGCGCGCCAGCTTGTGCTCTCCCTGCGCGCCAGCCTCGACCACCTTCAACTTGCGTTCGATGGCGAAATCGATGGCCTGGTGGTAGCAGACCTCGAAATGCAGGAAGGCGTGATCCTCGATGCAGCCCCAGTTGCGGCCATAGAGCGCGTCGGAGCCGATGAAATTGATGGCACCGGCAATGTAGCGCCCGTTGCGCCTGGCCATCACCAGCAGGATGTCGTCCGCCATGCGTTCGCCGATCAGCGAGAAGAACTGGCGGTTCAGATAGGGGCGGCCCCATTTGCGGCTGCCGGTGTCCATGTAGAAGGTGAAGAAGTCGTCCCAGGCTTTCTCGGTCAGGTCCTTGCCGGTCAGCCACTCGATGGTGATGCCATCGGCAAGCGCTTCGCGCCGTTCCTTCTTCATCGCCTTGCGCTTGCGCGAGGCAAGTGTGGCGAGAAAGTCGTCGTAAGTCGAAAAGCCTTCGTTGAAGAAGTGGAACTGCTGGTCGGTGCGATGCAGGAAGCCCGCGGCCTCAAGCGTCGCGACGTCGCTTTCCTGCGCGAAGGTGACATGCGCCGAGGACACGCCGAGCTTGTCGGTCACCATTTTGAGGCCGGCGGCGAGCCCGGCCTTGACCGCATCGGGATCCTCGCCTTTGCCGACCAGCAGGCGAGGGCCGGTGACGGGCGTGAACGGCACGGCGCATTGCAGTTTCGGGTAGTAGCGGCCACCGGCGCGCTCGAAGGCATCCGACCAGCCGTGGTCGAACACATATTCGCCCTGGCTGTGCGATTTGAGATAGCAGGGGACCGCCCCCAGCAGCCTGCCTTGCGCGGTCTCCAGCCGCAGGTGATGTCCTTGCCAGCCGGTGCGCCGCACGGCGCAGCCGGAATCTTCCAGTGCGCTCAAGAACGCGAATGAAACGAGCGGGTTATAGCCATTCTCCGCATCGCCGCGCGTGGTCCCGGCAAAGCCGTTCCATTCATCGCAGGTGAAAGCACCAATGCCGGCGGCGATGCGGACCGAATAGTCCGCGTTTGCTGTTTGCCCGTCGCCGTCGTCACCCTGATCCATGAGGCTTATTTAAGCTCCATCGGGGCCGCTACAAGTCACGTTTCAGACACACCGCTCAGGCGACCTTCACCGGGTCGGGCTCGAACCCTTCGAATGTCATCTGATCTGCATATTTGAAGGTCAGGTCGATCGCGGGCTGGTCATGGACCGTCCAGGTGATGACAGGCATCTTGAGCTTTTCACGCACGAAGCTGACGAACGGGTTCGGCAAGTCGCCGGCGGCGTAGGAGGTGAAGGAGAGTTCGTGCGCCAGCATGGAAAAATGCGCTTCGATCAGTTTGAGGTCCTTGCCGTAGGCGGTCAAACCAGCGGGAATGCCTGGCGCATGTTTCGGGAAATCGCGGATCAGCCAGTGATCGAACGACATGATCGCCGCCTTGCCCTTGTAACGCTTGAGCATCTTGCCGACACGCGCCACCAGGCCTTCATCGCGGCCGGGAATCCCTTTCAGTTCGACGACCATGGGGACGCGGCCGTCAACCAGGTCGAGCGCTTCCTGCAGCGTCGGCAAATGATCGGATGTGCCGCCAACCTTGAGCGCGGTCAGTTCGGCCGCGCTGCGTTGCCAGACGAAACCATCCTGTCCGGTCAGCCTTTTCAGGTCGTCGTCATGGATGATGATGGGAACGCCGTCCGACGACAGATGCACGTCGCATTCGATGGCGTAGCCCCGTTCGGCCGCGGCGGCGAAGGCCGACAGCGTGTTTTCCCAGCGCGTCTTGTTCATGTCGTGGAAGCCGCGATGGGCAACCGGCCGGGCAGTGAGCCAGGATAGGTCGGTCATGTCAGCCTCATTCGACTTCGAAGATCGCTTCGATTTCCACTGCGGCATTAAGCGGCAGGGAAGCGGTGCCGACGGCCGAGCGGGCGTGCTTGCCGCGCTCGCCAAGGGCGGCGACCAGGAAATCAGAGGCGCCGTTGGCGACCAGATGCTGCTCGACAAAGTCAGCCGCGGAGGCGACGAAGACGGTGATCTTGACCAGCCGGCGGATCTTCTCGAGATCGCCGAGCGCGGCTTTGGCCTGTGCCAGAATGTTGATTGCGCAGTATTTTGCCGCGTCCTTGCCGCTTGCCGTGTCGACGTCGCGGCCGAGCAGTCCGCTCGCCTGCAGCTTGCCGTCCTTGAGCGGCAATTGTCCGGCGGTGAACAGCAGATTGCCTGACCTGCAATAGGGCACGTAGTTGGCGGCAGGCGCGGCGGCGACAGGAAGCGCCACGCCGAGATCGTTTAGCCGCTTTTCGATTGTTTCACTCATTGCTTTTCCCTATTGCTGGAAGGCGCCGCGCTGGCCGGGCCGAAATTGCTATTTTTGCCTCGCTTCCGCCACGACTTTTTTTAAGCTGGACCATCTTTCCCTGCGGCCTGCCATCAGCCGCGACGATCGGAGTACCTCATGCGCGCAACGCGCCTTGCATTCCACGCCGTCCTGTTGTCGGCGGTCTTCTCGATAGGACCCGCTTTCGCCGTTCCGGCGCTGCAGGCGCACCGCGCCGTGTATGACCTCACCCTCAACAAGGCCTCCGACCGGTCCGGCATAACAGGCATATCCGGCCGCATGGTCTACGAATTCAACGGTTCGGCCTGCGAAGGCTATACGGTGAAGTTCCGTTTCGTGACCCAGATCGTCACCAACGACAACACGAGACTCACCGACCAGCAAACGACGACTTTCGAGGATGCCGAAGGCAAGACCTTTTCGTTCGTGACCAAATCCTTTGTCGACCAGAACCTCGACAAGGAGGTCAAGGGTATCGCCACGAAAGATGCGAAAGGGCTGAAGGTCGATATCGACAAGCCCGAGAAGAACAGCCTGGAACTCGCCGCCACCCAGTTTCCGACCCAGCATCTGGTCGAGCTGATCGGCAAGGCCGAGAAAGGCGAAAACTTCTACCAGACAAACCTGTTCGACGGCTCCGAGGACGCCAACAAGGTGATGACGACCACCGTCGTCGTCGGCAAGAAGACCGAAGCCGACAAGGCCGATCCGGAAGCTCCGGCGCTGGCGAAACTCG
Source organism: Mesorhizobium sp. GW821-FHT04C10 (assembly GCF_059420305.1). NCBI lineage: Bacteria > Pseudomonadati > Pseudomonadota > Alphaproteobacteria > Hyphomicrobiales > Phyllobacteriaceae > Mesorhizobium > Mesorhizobium sp. GW821-FHT04C10. Next base: position 4,428,637 of record NZ_JBWKTL010000001.1, read on the forward strand.
CCACCGACAAATACTGGCCGGTCGACATCGCCTATTTCGATGACAGCGCCCAGAACGGTGAAGAGGTGCCGGAATACCGGATCAGCTTCAAGCTGCACGAGAACGGCATCACCCGCGATCTCACCATGGACTATGGCGACTTCTCGATGACGGGCAAACTGGTCAATCTTTCGCTGTTCGACCAGACAAAGCCTTGCCCGGTATCGAAATAGCCGGGGCGCGCAATTGAGCTGGCCGCGGCGGGCTTGATGGCGGTCTACGTCGATGCGGCGATCTGGAAGTGGGCCGGCCATCGCTGGTGCCACCTGATGGCCGACGATACCCACGAGTTGCATCGATTCGCCGCCGAACTGGGCGTCAAGCGCTCGTCCTACCAGGGCCCGCCCAAGACATCGGCTCCGCACTATGACATAACCGGCCTGGAGCGCGACCGCGCGGTGCGGCTCGGCGCCATCGAATGCAGCCGCGAGGAGATCGTCGCGATCTTCCGGCGGGTGCGGGTGCCCAATGGAAAGGCCAAGCCATGACGCCAACTGCATTTCTCGCCTATTGCGCCGCCGTCACACTCGCCGCCGCCACACCGGGACCCGCGATGTTCGCGGTCATCACCAATGGCGTGTCGCGCGGCTTCCTTCGTGCCTTCATGGCCGGCATTGGGGTTGCCGCCGGCGATGCGGTGCTGGTCACCCTGGCGCTGCTCGGGCTGGTGGCGCTGGCCCAGACCTTCGAATGGATCTTTCTCCTGCTGAAATATGCCGGTGCTGCCTATCTGATCTTTCTCGGGATGAGGATGTGGCGCGCCTCGGCCGCGCAATCGGATGAGCCGCGGACGGCCGAGGCGAGATTGTCGCGGTCCTTCTTGCTTGGCGCATCCATTGCGCTGGGGAACCCGAAGGCAATCCTGTTCCATGCCTCGATCATGCCGTTGATCCTCAACCTCGACACGCTCACCTTTGTCGATGGCCTGCTGGTGGTGGCCGTCGTCATCAGCGTCAACGTCCTCACCATGGGGGCCTATGCGGCGCTTGCGGGCCGGGCTTCGGGCTGGTTCAGGACACCCAGGCGCATGCGGCTGATGAACCGGTTTGCCGGCAGCGCCATGATCGGTACCGGAGCGCTGATTGCCGCACGCTGAGCCGTAAAACGGCACCCCGCTTGCGTTTGTCGCGCTTCCCCTCTATATGCGCGCTCATTCCACACACGGACTTTGGTGTCTGCCCGGGAGAAATCCGGCTGAAACCTCCGGTGGCGTTCGAGGACCTGGTCCGAAAATGCCTGTGTCCGTGGAGGCTAACCGGAAAGGAAAATAAGAATGGCTCTGCCTGATTTCAGCATGCGCCAGCTTTTGGAAGCTGGCATTCACTTCGGCCACCAGACCCACCGCTGGAACCCGAAGATGGCGCCCTACATCTATGGCGCCCGCAACAACATCCACATCATCGACCTCTCGCAGACGGTGCCCCTGCTGCACCAGGCGCTGAAGCAGGTTTCCGACACCGTCGCCAAGGGCGGCCGCGTGCTGTTCGTCGGCACCAAGCGCCAGGCGTCGGACATCGTCGCCGATGCGGCTCAGCGTTCGGCCCAGTACTATGTCAACTCGCGTTGGCTCGGCGGCATGCTGACCAACTGGAAGACGATCTCGAATTCGATCCAGCGCCTGCGCAAGCTCGACGAGATGCTGGCCGGCGAGGCCCAGGGCCTCACCAAGAAGGAGCGCCTGAACCTCGATCGTGAGCGCGAGAAGCTGGACAAGGCACTGGGCGGCATCAAGGACATGGGCTCGACGCCTGATCTGATGTTCGTGATCGACACCAACAAGGAAGCGATCGCGATCCTCGAGGCCAAGCGTCTCGGCATCCCGGTCGTCGCCATCATCGATTCGAACTGCGATCCGGACAAGATCGATTTCCCGATCCCCGGCAATGACGACGCGGCCCGCGCCATCCAGCTCTATTGCGACCTGATCGCCAAGGCTGCGATCGACGGCATCGCCCGTCAGCAGGGGGCGCTCGGCGTCGACATCGGCGCTTCGGTTGAAGCTCCGGTCGAGCCGGCGCTCGATCCGGCTCCGGCATCGGAAGCCCCAGAAGCTTGATAACAACCCGGGCTTGATAATCGAAGGCCGGTTCACGGCCTTCATCTTTCTCATATTTTGGCACGCTAAACAGACGCACCATCGAACACCGATGGTGCGTCGGTGCATTTGAAAAACAAAGAGGCGACAATGAGCATTTCGGCTGCACAGGTCAAAGAACTCCGCGACTTGACCGGCGCGGGCATGATGGACTGCAAGGCGGCGTTGACCGAGACCAACGGTAATATGGAAGAGGCCGTCGATTGGCTGCGCAAGAAGGGCATTTCGAAGGCCGACAAGAAGGCTGGCCGCACTGCGGCTGAAGGCCTGATCGGAGTCGACAATGGCGTGCGCGAGGCCGCGGTCGTCGAGGTCAATTCCGAGACCGACTTTGTCGCCCGCAACGCCGCGTTCCAGGAAATCGTCGCCAACGTTGCCAAGGTCGCTCTCGCCTATGGCACGACCGAGGCGGTTGCCGCCGCCAAATATCCGGGTTCGGACAAGTCGGTCACCGACACCATCAAGGACGCTGTCGGCACAATCGGCGAGAACCTGGGCTTCCGCCGCTCGGCCAAGCTGACCGTTCCGCATGGCGCTGTGGCGACCTACGTCCACAACGCGGTTGCCGACGGCCTTGGCAAGCTCGGCGTGCTGGTCGCGATCGAAACCACGGGCAATGAGCATGCGGCCAACGCCTTCGGCCGCCAGGTCGCCATGCACGTCGCCGCCACCAACCCGATGGCGCTGACGGCAGAGCAGATCGACCCGGCCGCGGTAGAACGCGAAAAGGCGATCTTCTCCGACCAGGCGCGTCAGTCCGGCAAGCCGGAAGCGATCATCGAGAAGATGGTCGAAGGCCGCATGCGCAAGTTCTACGAGGAAGTCGTGCTCCTGAAGCAGGCCTTCGTGCTCAATCCCGACATCACCGTCGAGAAGGCGCTGAAGGATGCCGAGAAGGAGATTGGCGCGCCGGCCAAGATCACCGCCTATCTGCGCTTCGCGCTTGGCGAGGGTATCGAGAAGGAAGAGACCGATTTCGCGGCGGAAGTCGCGGCGGCGGTCAAGAAGTAAGCTTCCTACCGCTTTATTCCGACAGTGTTTTTCGGCCTGATGTCCGCATGGATGTCAGGCCGATTTCTTGTGCGGTGTCGATAAACGCCCTCAGCTTCGGCGCCATCGCCGCCCGGCGCGGGAAGTAGAGGAACAGGCCAGGTTCCTCGATCGCTGATTGCGGCAGCACCCGCACTAGGCGGCCGGCCGCAAGATCCGCGCGCGCCAGCGGTTCGAACATGTAGGCAAGGCCCACTCCGGCAAGCGCGAGATCAATCGCGGCCAGCGAATCCGTGACGATGGCCGTTCCGCCGGTCTCCATGACGACATCCTTGCCGTCCTCCGCCAAATCCCAGCGATAGAGCGCGCCGGAGCGAACCAGCCGGTAGCCGATGCAATTGTGGTTGGCGAGATCTGCTACGCTGCGCGGGCGGCCACGGCGTCCGATATAGGCGGGAGAGGCGACGATGACGGCTTTGAACGGAGGCGTGAGCCGCACAGCGACCATATCCTGCGCGATCATCTCGCCCAGCCGGATCCCGGCGTCAAAACCTTCGCCGACGATGTCGACCAGTCCCTGATCGGCGAAGACCTCCACCGTGATGTCCGGATAGCGCTCGGCCATGGCGGCAACGACCGGCGTCACCGCCAATGGGATCGCGATGTTGGAGGCATTGATCCTGAGCAGGCCGGACGGCTTGCCCTTGACGCTGCGGATACGATCCATCCGTTCGGCAATATCCTGGAGGGCAGGGGCCGCCGTTTCCACCAGTGCCTTGCCGGCCTCGGTGAGCGAAACGCTGCGCGTCGTGCGCGCAAACAGCGGCTGACCAATGCGCTCCTCGACAAGGCGCACCGCATGGCTGACGGCGGACGGACTCATGCCGAGTTCGGCGGCTGCAAGCGCGAAGCCGCCGCGCCGGGCAACGGCAACGATGACAGGCAGATGGCTGAGCAGATCCCGATCCATTCATGAATGATATCGCATGGTCCTTGCGAACAATGCAATCTTATCGATGCCAAGACACCGATCCACATTGTCGCCGACACATCCGCGGTTGGCTGATGGCATTGAGGAGAAGAGAGATGAATGCGTTGAAGCACGTAACTTTCGCGGCCGGCATGGCGCTGTCGCCGGTCGATGCCGGCGGGGCGGAACCATCCGGCTGGCAGGCGCTAGCGGATGAACGCGCGGTCATCCGGATCGCCGATGCCATCGACCGCGCCGTCGACGCGCAGAACTGGAAACTCGCGCGCAGCTATTTCGCGGATCGGGTTGCCGCCGACTTCAGCAGCCTGTCGGGACAGCCCGCGGCCATCATCGCCTCCGACGATCTGATCGGCGCCTGGGCCGGCAACCTCAAGGGTTCCAAGACAAGCCTGCACCTGCGCACCAATCACCAGGTCGTTCTCGAGGCGGACACGGCGACCGTCCTGTCCAACGGTTATGCCTGGAACCGGATGGAAGGCAATGGCGACTCGCTTTGGGAGGTCTGGGGTACGTATGAGCACAAGCTGACGCGCGCCGCCTCCGGTTGGAAGGTCGATGGCTTCGCCTTCCGCATGACGCACGAGCGCGGCAACCCCTGGGTCAAGGCGACGCCGGGCCAGTGACGCGGCGGCATTCACCATCAATTATTGGAAGACGATCATGACCATGACCTATTACACGCTCGGCAACAGCGGCCTCAGGGTCAGCCGGCTGGCGCTGGGTACCATGACGTTCGGCCAGGAGTGGGGCTGGGGAGCAGACAGGGACACGGCCCGCGCGATGTTTAACGCCTATGTCGAGGCAGGCGGCAATTTCTTCGACACGGCGGACCTCTACACCGGTGGCACCGCCGAAGCCTGGCTTGGCGAATTCATCGCCGAGCGGGGCTTGCGCGATACCGCGGTGATCGCCAGCAAGTTCACCATGAGCATGCAGCCCGGCAATCCCAATGCCGGCGGCAACGGCCGCAAGAACATCATGCGCGCGATAGACGCCTCACTGAAGCGGCTGGGCACCGACTATATCGATCTCTACCTCATGCATGTGTGGGACAGGCTGACGCCGGCCGAAGAGGTCATGCGCACCCTGGATGACCTGGTGCGGGTGGGCAAGGTGCGCCATGTCGGCCTGTCCGACGTGCCGGCCTGGTATGTGGGGCGGGCACAGGCGATCGCCGAGCTGCGCGGATATGAACCGGTTTCGGCCCTGCAGCTCGAATACTCCCTCGCCGAGCGCTCGATAGAGAATGAGTTCGTACCGTTCGGCACGCGCCATGGCGCCGGCATCATGGTCTGGAGCCCGCTGGCCAGCGGGCTGCTCAGCGGTAAATACCGGCCGGTCCAGGCCGGAAACGCGGGCCGGCTCGACGGGTTTCGCAACTCGACGCATCCGGGCTTCCAGAAATTCACGGAGCATAACTGGACCATCGTGGCCGAGCTCGAGAAGGTTGCGTGCGAGCTCGGCCGCAGCATGCCGCAGGTTGCGCTCAACTGGGTGGCGACGCAGCCCGGCATCGCCGCCGTCATCCTCGGTGCGACGACGCTCGGCCAGATCAAGGACAATCTTGGCGCGCTGGACTTCGAGATACCGGCAGGGCTTCGCAACCGGCTGGATTCGGTCAGCGCAACGCCGGCGCCGTTTCCCTATTCCTATTTCGGGCCGCAGATACAGGCGCGCGTCACCGGCGGCGCGGCAACGGGCGATAAGCCTCCCGGCTACGCCTCGCCGGTGCTTGTCGAGGGCGAGCCGGCCAGCGTATCCACCGACTGATCGATCGGCCAGGGGTTGCCGTGAATTCGCCGATTGGGCGCCGCGTGACATCGCGGCGCCCTTCGTGTATCGGAACTCGGCATCGCGCCAATGTTCGGGGCGCGGCGCCTGCGCGAGGGCGGCCAGCCCAGGCGCGCCACATGCAAAATGACGAGGACCAGATGACGGTGAAGCCCCTCTACCGACGTGTCTTGTTGAAAGCGTCGGGCGAAGCGTTGATGGGCGAACAGCATTTCGGCATCGATGTCTCGGTCGTGGATCGCATTGCCGCCGACATCGCCGAGGCCCGCGCGCTGGGCATCGAGGTCGGAGTCGTCATCGGCGGCGGCAACATCTTCCGCGGCGTGGCCGTCGCCTCCAAGGGCGGTGACCGCGTCACCGGCGACCATATGGGCATGCTTGCCACGGTCATCAACTCGCTGGCACTGCGCACCTCGCTGCACAAAATCGGCGTCGATGCTGTGGTGCTGTCGGCGATCGCCATGCCAGAACTCTGCGAGAGTTTTTCGCAACGCCAGGCGGACGCTTACATGAACCAGGGCAGGGTGGTGATCTTTGCCGGCGGCACCGGCAATCCGTTCTTCACTACTGATTCGGCCGCAGCGCTTCGCGCGGCTGAAATCGGCGCCGACGCGCTGTTCAAGGGCACGCAGGTCGACGGTGTCTATTCGGCCGACCCGAAAAAGGACCCGCATGCGACGCGTTTCGAGCGCATCAGCCATGCCGAAGTCATAAATCGCGGCCTTTCCATCATGGATACTGCTGCGATTGCACTTGCGCGTGAAAACAACATTCCGATAATCGTCTATTCGATCCACGAAAAAGGTGGTTTCGGCGATATTCTGAGGGGCGGCGGCCGCTGCACGGTCGTCGCGGACGATTGATCCGGGGCCTGATCCCTAGAAAAGGGAAACCGGCTTTTCGAAAATCAGGCTCGAACGGGGCCTTGCCCCGAGGCAGTGAACCCGCGGCAGACGGGTCGAGGAGACTAAGATGAGTGGTGAGTACGACGATCTCAAGCGGCGCATGGATGGGGCAATCGCCGCGTTCAAGCATGACCTGGCTTCGCTGCGGACCGGTCGCGCCTCCAGCAATCTGCTCGATGCCATCCAGGTGCAGGCCTACGGCACCACCATGCCGATCAACCAGGTCGCCAACGTTACCGTTCCGGAGCCGCGCATGATCTCGGTGTCGATCTGGGACAAGTCGATGGTTGGAGCCGTCGACCGCGCCATCCGGGAATCCAATCTGGGCTTCAACCCGATCGTCGACGGCACCAATCTCAGGATTCCGCTGCCGGAGCTCAACGAACAGCGCCGCAAGGAACTGGTCAAGATCTCGCACGGCTACGCCGAGAACGCCCGCGTCGCCGCGCGCCATGTGCGCCGCGACGGCATGGACTTCCTGAAGAAGGCGGAGAAGGACGGCACCATCAGCGAGGACGATCAGCGCAAGCGTTCTGACCAGGTTCAGAAGCTCACAGACGAAACGATCAGCACCATCGATCATCTGCTTTCCGACAAGGAAGCTGAAATCATGCAGGTTTAGGGTTGGCCGCAGGCTGACCCGAAAGCGAGATCATGACAACGCCCGCGCATGTCGCGATCATCATGGATGGAAATGGACGCTGGGCCAAGTCGCGCGGCATGCCGAGGCTCGCCGGTCATCGCGCCGGCGTCGAGGCGCTGCGCAAGACGGTGCGCGCGGCACCGGATCTCGGTATCTCCTTCCTGACCGTCTACGCTTTCTCGTCGGAGAACTGGTCGCGGCCGAAGTCCGAAGTCAGCGACCTGATGGGACTGTTGAAGCTGTTCATCCGCCGCGATCTCGCCGAACTCCATCAGAGCGGTGTACGGGTCAGGATCATCGGCGACAGGGCAGGGCTGCAGGCCGACATCAGAGGGCTGCTCGACGAAGCCGAATCGCTCACCGCCGGCAACGAAGCGCTGACGCTGGTCATCGCCTTCAACTATGGCGGACGCGATGAGATCGTGCGCACGGCGCGCAAGCTTGCTTCGGCCGTGGCGCGCGGCGAGATCGACAGCGACGCGATCACCGCCGAAAGCTTTGCCGGCTGTCTCGACACGCAAGGCATCCCCGATCCGGAACTGGTCATACGCACCAGCGGCGAGCTTCGCCTGTCCAACTTCCTCTTGTGGCAGGCCGCCTATAGCGAGTTGGTGTTCCTGCCTTGCTATTGGCCCGATTTCAGCCGCGAGCACCTCGCCGAGGCCTTGCGCGAATTTGCCGGCCGTGAGCGCCGTTTCGGCGGACTGGGCCCGCAAGACGTCGCGTCGCGACCGGCCGCGGGATGAGCAACCTTCAGCTCCGCGTCATTTCAGCGGTCGTGCTTGCCGTCATCGCCCTTGGCCTGACCTGGCTTGGCGGCCTGCCTTTCCGACTGCTGTGCGCAGCCATGGTGGCGATGATCTTTTACGAGTGGACACGCATGTCGCGGCCTGTCACTGCCCATGGGCTGGGCTTCCTGCCCGAAGCTCTGGCGGTCGTTTTCATCGGCGCCCTGATCGCCGGGCTTCCTGCGTTCTGGCTGCTGCTGCTCGCCGTGATTCTGATTGCCGTGACGGCGATTGCCGCCCTGGTTCGCCAGACCGGGCAGTGGGAGGCAAGCGGTCTTGCCTATGCCAGCGTGTCCGGCCTGTCGCTCGCCCTGCTGCGCGATGGCGACCATGCGGGCCTCGTCGCCATCCTGTTTTTGTTCGCGGTCGTCTGGGCGACCGACATTTTTGCCTATTTCGTCGGGCGCGCCGTTGGCGGTCCCAAACTTGCGCCGGCGATTTCGCCCGGCAAGACGCGCAGCGGCGCGCTTGGCGGTGCTGTCGGTGGTGTCGTTGCCGGGGTTACGCTGGCAGCCGTCGCCGGTGCCGGGAACCTGGCGCTGCTCGGCCTTGTGGCGCTGGTGCTTTCGATTGTAGCCCAAGCCGGTGACCTGTTCGAATCCTGGGTAAAGCGGCGGCACGGCCGCAAGGATTCGGGTGTGCTCATTCCGGGGCATGGCGGCGTGATGGACCGTGTCGACGGGCTTGTCGCGGCGGCTCTCGCCCTGTACGTCATCGGCTGGATTTCGGCGGGCGCCGATCATCCGGCACAGGGGCTGTTTCCGATTTGAATGATGCCGTTCCACGATCTGGTGCGGACGCGCCTTGGATTCGCCTGGATTGATGTCACAGTCATGGCGCAACTGCGGAAGAATTTGAGGGCCTGAATTGAACGAGATTCTTCACGCGATTTTCAGCACGGAAGGTTTCTTTCTCGGCACGCTCGTGCCGTTTCTCTTCGTGCTGACCGTGGTGGTGTTCGTCCACGAAATGGGCCACTACCTCGTCGGCCGCTGGTGCGGCATCGGGGTCAAGGCCTTTTCGATCGGCTTCGGTCCCGAACTCATCGGTTTCAACGACAGGCATGGCACGCGCTGGAAGCTTTGCGCCATACCGCTTGGCGGCTATGTCAAATTTGTCGGCGACATGAACGCCACCTCCAGCCAGCCCACCTCGGATGAACTCGAGACGCTGACCGACGAGGAGCGCAAGGTCGCCTTTCATACCCAGGCGATCTGGAAGCGCGCGGCGACGGTCGCGGCCGGGCCTCTGTTCAATTTCCTGCTGACGATCGTCGTGTTTGCCGTCCTGTTTGCGGCCTATGGGCGTTATGTCGCGGAGCCCATGGTGGCGGAGGTTACGACGGACAGTCCCGCGGCGAAGGCGGGCATCCTGCCCGGGGACCGATTCGTCAGCGTCGACGGCAGCAAGGTCGAAACCTTCGGCGATGTGCAGCGGCTGGTCTCGGGCCGGGCCGGCGATACCATCACCTTCGTCATGCTGCGCGATGGCAAGGAAGTCACGGTCACCGCGACCCCGCAGTTGATGGAGCAGGAAGACGCGCTCGGCAACAAGGTCAAGGTCGCCGTGATCGGTGTCGTCAACAACAAGGAACTCGGCCAGCCCCGCCTCATCACCTACACGCCGGTCGGTGCCGTGGCGGCGGCCGTTGAGGAAACGGGCCACGTCATCGAGCGCACCGGCCAGTTCCTGCAGCGTTTCGCCGCGGGCCGCGAGGACAAGTGCCAATTGGGTGGTCCGGTCAAGATCGCCGACATGGCGGGCAAGGCTGCGAAACTGGGTTTCGAGTGGCTGGTTCAGCTCGTCGCGCTGCTGTCTGTCGGGATAGGCATTCTCAACCTTTTGCCGATTCCCCCCCTCGACGGCGGCCATCTCTTGTTCTACGGGGTGGAGGCCGTCATTCGCCGACCGGTGTCGGAACGGATGATGGAAATGGCCTATCGGGCCGGTCTGCTCCTTGTCCTGTGCTTCATGGGTTTCGTGTTCTGGAATGATCTCTTTGGATGCTGAAATCATGAAGAAATTCGGCTTCGGCATGGCCAATGTTGAGACGCCGTTTACCATGCACGGGGATATGAGTGACGCGAAAGCCACGCACCAGGGTTAAGTAAATACAAATTAACCAGAAGCCTTGCGTGTAGGGAAAATCCGGTTAATACGGTAGGGGAAATTACCGCACGTCCGGTTTTCTCGCCGTGGGGACTACGAGAAAAGGTTATTAAGCCCGATGAAGGCAGCATCCAAGTTTCTGAACGCCGCGTCAGCGGCGGCACTGTCCGCCGCTCTGGTCGTACCAGGTGCGCTCGCAGTGCAATTCGTTGCCACATCGGCGGCTGAAGCCGCTGTCGTCAGCAGGGTGGAGGTGACCGGCAACCAGCGTGTCGACGCCGAGACCATCCGCAACTACATCACCATCAAGCCGGGCAAGGCCTTCTCCAGTTCCGATATCGACAGCGCGGTCAAGGCGCTGTTCGGCACCGGCCTGTTCTCGGATGTCCAGATCAACCAGGTCGGCTCGACGCTGGTGGTCAAGGTCGCCGAGTACAAGGTCGTCAACCAGGTTCTGTTCCAGGGCAACAAGAAGCTCAAGGACAATGCGCTTCAGGCCGCGGTTCAGCTGAAGCCGCGCGGCACGTTCTCTCAGGCGACGCTCGATTCCGATGTCGAGGCGGTCAAGGCCGCTTACAAGCGCATCGGCCGCGACGATGCCGGCGTGACCGCGCAGATCATGGATCTCGGCGACAACCGCGTGAATGTGGTCTTCCACATCACGGAAGGCGACCGCACGCAGATCGCGGCGATCAACTTCGTCGGCAACAGCGCCTATTCGAGCCGTCGCCTGTCGGACGTGATCAACACCAAGCGCTCGTCCTGGGTTTCGTTCATCCTGCGTGACGACGTCTATGACGAGGACAAGCTGCGCGCCGACCAGGAGCTGCTTCGCCGCTTCTATTACAATCACGGCTATGCCGATTTCCAGGTCGTGTCGGCAGTCGGCGAACTCGACAGCGCCACGAATAAGTACACGGTCACCATCACCGTCCAGGAAGGCGAGCGCTACAACTTCGGTGACATCAGCGTCGAAAGCACGATCCCGGAAGTCGACTCCAAGTCACTGGAATCTGTGGTCGAGACCCGCAAGGGCGACGTCTACAATGCCAAGAACGTCGAAGACTCCATCATCGCGCTGACCGAGAAGGTGGCCGGCTCCGGCTATGCCTTCGCACAGGTGACGCCGCGCGGCGACCGCAACTTCGAGAACCATACGATTTCGGTGGTCTATACGGTCGACCAGGGCACCAAAGCCTATATCGAGCGCATCGAGATCCGAGGCAACGATCGCACGCGCGACTATGTCATTCGCCGCGAATTCGACGTCAGCGAAGGCGATGCGTTCAACCAGGTGCTCATCCAGCGCGCGAAGAAGCGCCTGGAAAACCTGAATTATTTTGACAAAGTCGACATCTCGACCGTGCCCGGCTCGCAGCCGGACCAGGTCGTGCTGGTGGTCGATGTGGTCGAGAAGTCGACAGGTGAATTCTCCATTGGCGCCGGCTATTCGACCGGTGGCGATGCGGCGGGTCCGTCCGTCGAAGGATCGATCACCGAGCGCAACTTCCTCGGCCGCGGCCAGTTCATCAAGCTGTCGGCGGGTGGCGGCAAGAATTCGCGCGACTACAGCATTTCGTTCACCGAGCCTTATTTCCTCGGGCGGCGCATCGCTGCCGGCTTCGACATCTACAAGTCGACGAGGCAGTACAACAACAACTACGACAGCGACACCACGGGTGCGACGGTCCGCTTCGGACTGCCGATCACCAACAACATCACCACCCAGCTGGCGTACAATATCTCTCAGGAGAAGTATAAGGTCGACGACAGTTGCGGCCCTACCGATTTTCCCAATCCTCCGGGGGGCACCTGTAACATCTCCCAGGCTGTCCTGGACGGTATCGAGCAGAGTCCGTGGATCAAGTCGTCGGTCAGCCTGGGGCTGGTCTACAACACCATCGACGACATGAAGAACCCGCATGAGGGTATCTATGCCAACACGACCGTCGAGGTCGCGGGTCTTGGCGGCGATGCCAAGTTCGTGAAGATCACGGGACGCGGCAGCATCTATCAGACGCTGTCCGAGCAGCTCGATCTTGTCGGTCTCCTTTCGGGTGGCGCCGGTCACGTCGAGGGTTACGGCAGCGACGGCGATTTGCGCATCTTCGACCACTTCCAGAGCACCGACCGCATGATCCGCGGCTTTGCCTACGGTGGCATCGGCCCTGTCGCAGAAGGCACCAGCGGTGACCATCTCGGTGGTACAACCTATTTCAATGCGTCGGCCGAGGCCCAGTTCCCGCTGCCGGTCATTCCTGAGAGCTTCGGCCTGCGCGGGGCTGTATTTGCCGATGCGGCGACGCTCTATGGCAGCAAGATTGCGAATCAGGCCTTGGTCGACCAAGACTCTACCGGCATGAAATTGCGTGCTTCGGTCGGTCTCGGCCTGATGTGGGCTTCGCCGTTCGGTCCGATCCGTATCGACTATGCGATCCCGGTCAAGAAGGAAGCGAGCGACGACGTGCAGGAATTCAACTTCGGCATATCGACCCGCTTCTGATCGGCGGCCAACGATGCTCCCGGGTTTTCTGGATCCGGGAGAAATGTTCCGACCTAGCTGGATATAGCTTCTGGAATGACCGACCCGGTGTTCTTCGCGCCATCACGCCGGTATACGGCGGCCGAAGTCGCGAATCTGACCGGCTCGGTGCTTGTCGATTCCGGCCAGTCCGACGTGTCGATCGAAGCGCTGGCACCAGCCAACGAAGGCGCTGCCAATGCGCTCGTCTTCGTCGACGGCAGACGCAATTCCGCGCTGATGCCCTCGCTGCGGGCGGCTGCGGTCCTGTGCCCGGCGGAATTCGCCAACAAGGCGCCGGCCGGGGTCGCTGTGCTGATACACCCGCGGCCGCAACAGGCATTCGCGCTCGTCGGCCGGCTGCTGTTCCCGACAGCCGCCACGCCGGGGCCAATGACAGGTGAAACCGGTATTTCATCGCATGCCCACATCGATCCGACCGCGCATATCGAAGCCGGCGCTATCATCGAGGCCGGCGTGGTCATCGGACCGGGCGTCTCGATCGGCAGCGGGACCGTCGTCGCACCCAACGCGGTCATTGGGCAGTCCTGCCAGATCGGCCGTGACGGCTATGTCGGCCCGGGAGCCAGCATCCAGTATGCGCTGATCGGCAACCGGGTCATCATCCATGGCGGCGCCAGGATTGGCCAGGACGGCTTCGGCTTTGTCGGCGGCGCCAAGGGGCCGGAGCGGGTGCCGCAGATCGGGCGGGTCGTCATCCAGGACGATGTCGAGATCGGCTCCAATTCCACCGTCGATCGTGGCGCCATGTCCGATACGATCATCGGCCAAGGTACCAAGATCGACAATCTCGTCCAGATCGCCCATAACGTCCGCATCGGTCGCAATTGCATAGTGGCCGGGCTTTCAGGTATTTCCGGTTCCGTGGTCGTGGGTGACAATGTCACGATGGGCGGCGGCGTGGGACTTGCCGATCACCTGACCATCGGCACAGGAGCCAAGCTTGCCGCCAGAAGTGGATTTATGAGCAATGTCCCTGCCGGCGAGATCTGGGGCGGTTATCCGGCACAGCCGATGGCGGAAGCCATGCGGGAGATAGCCATGTTGCGCACGATGGCCAGGGCACGCAAGCAGGGCAAGGACAATGGCTGATATGGTGGCGGCGACGACGCTGGAAGCGGTCGACATATTGGGGCTGATGAAGCTTCTGCCGCACCGCTATCCCTTCCTGATGATCGACCGCATCGTCGACATCGATGGCGATGAATCTGCCATCGGCATCAAGAACGTCACCATCAACGAGCCTCATTTTCAAGGGCATTTCCCGGAGCAGCCTGTGATGCCGGGCGTGCTGATCGTAGAGGCCATGGCACAGACGGCGGGCGCCATCTGCATCCGAAGCCTTGGGGCCTCGAAGCCGTCGCTGGTCTATTTCCTGACCATCGACAACGCCAAATTCCGCAAACCGGTCGTTCCCGGCGACCAGTTGAAGATCCACGTCAAGAAAATCAAGAAGCGCGGCAACCTGCTCAAATTCGCCTGTGAAGCCCTGGTCGATGGCACCAAGGCGGCCGAGGCCGAGATTTCAGCCATGATGGTCACCGGCGACTGACGATCGAGTGCCTATGAAAATCAAGACTTCAATCCATCCTTCTTCCGTCGTGGAAGAGGGCGCTCAAATCGGCCAGGGTGTGCGCATCGGGCCGTTCTGCCATGTCAGCGCCGATGCCGTGATCGGTGATGGCGTCGAACTGGTCAGCCATGTCTCGGTGATGGGCGCGACCACTATCGGGGCGTCCACCAAGGTCTATCCGATGGCGATATTGGGCGCGCCGCCGCAGAACACCAAGCACAAGGGCGGCCGCACCACGCTGGTCATCGGCGCCAATTGCACCATCCGCGAAGGCGTCACCATGCATGTCGGCACGGATACCAGCCGCGGCGAGACGACGGTCGGCGACAACGGCAATTTCCTTGCCTATGCCCACATCGCCCATGATTGCGTGGTCGGCAAGAACGCCACCTTCGCCAATGGCGCGACGCTGGGCGGACACTGCGAGATTGGCGACAACGTCTATATTGGCGGCCTCAGCGCCGTTCATCAGTTCGTGCGCGTCGGCGATAACGCCTTTCTTGGCGGGTGCTCGGCTTTTGTCGGTGATGTCATTCCCTATGCCATTGCCGTCGGCAACCGCGCCAGCTTGCGCGGCTTGAACATCATCGGCCTCAAGCGCGCCGGTCTGCCGCGTTCCGAAATCTATCTGTTGCGCAAGGCTTACAGGACGATCTTCGACCGCTCCCGCACCGTCGGCGAGAACATCGAATTCGCCAAGGCCGAGTTCGCCTCTTCGCCGACCGCCATGAAGATCATCGATTTCATCACCAGTCGCGGCAAGCGGCACTATGCGGTGCCATCGCTCAAGGGCAGCGACGGCGACGATGCCGATGATGAAGACTGAGACGGCTTCTGCTGGTCTTGATCTCCCGCCTGATGCCAGGGTCGGCATCATCGCCGGCGGCGGCAGTCTTCCCGTTGAAGTCGCGGCCGGCTCGGCCGAGCAGGGGTATCCGCCCTTCGTCGTCCTCATGGACGGCGAAGCCGACCGACTGGTGGAATTGCGCCAGTATGACCATGAGACCCTGGCCCTGGAGGCGATCGGCTCGCTTGTTCCATTGCTCAAGCGCCACCGGATTACCCATCTTGTGCTTGCCGGCGAGATCAAACGCCGACCAAGACTGACGCATCTGCGCCCAAGCCTCAGCCTGCTCGCCGTGATACCCCTTGTCGTGATGGCACTGGCGCGCGGCGATGATGGCCTATTGAAAGTGGTGGCGCGAGGCCTTGAGACACGAGGAATAAAGGTCGTGGGTGCCCATGAAATCGTGCCGAACCTTGTGGCAGCCGAAGGGACCTTGACCAAGGTGGAGCCGCAGAAGCCCGACTGGCGCGACATCGAGGCCGGCTTTGCGGCGGCAAAGGCCATCGGAGCGCTGGATATCGGCCAGGCGGCGATCGCGGTCGGCGGCCGGACCATCGCGCTCGAGGGCATCGAGGGCACGGCCGGGTTGCTCGACCGCGCCAGGCTGCTGCGTGGCCACGGCCGCATCGCCGGCAAGACGCGCGGCGTCCTCGTCAAATGCGCCAAGCCCGGCCAGGAGCTGCGCGCCGATCTTCCGTCCATAGGACCGCAGACGGTCGAAGCAGCCCACGCGGCCGGGCTTGTGGGCATTGCCGTCGAGGCGGGACGCTCGCTGATCCTCGAGGGTCCCGCAACCCTGTCGCGCGCCAATGAACTCGGTCTGTTCATCGTCGGCCTGGCCGCCGCGGAGCCGGCGCATGGCTGACAGGGTATTCAAGATCGCGATCGTCGCGGGTGAGGAATCAGGCGATCTGCTTGGAGCCGACATCGTGCGTTCTCTCCGCCAGATGACGGGCCGCGAGGTGCAACTCGTCGGCCTCGGCGGCCGGCATCTCGGCGAATTGGGCCTGGTGTCGCCCTTCGATGCCGGCGAGATCGCTCTGATGGGGTTCAGTGCCGTCCTGCGCGATCTGCCGCGCCTCATCAGGCGGATAGGCCAACTGGCCAAAACCATCGCGGACGAGAAGCCGGACTGCCTGGTCACCATCGACAGCCCCGACTTTTCCTTGCGTGTCGCCAGGAAGGTGCGTGCGGCCAACCCGTCGATTCCCATCATCCACTATGTCTGTCCAAGCGTCTGGGCGTGGCGGCCGGGCAGGGCGGTGGCAATGAGGCCTTACGTCGACCATATCCTGTGCATCCTGCCGTTCGAAGTGAAGGAACTCGAGCGGCTGGGTGGCCCGCCCGGCACCTATGTCGGGCATCGCCTCACGCATGAGGCGGGCGTGCTTGCTGCCGCGAAGGCGCAGGAATTGCCGCGCGATCTTGCCCAGGACCGCATCAAGACATTGCTCGTGCTGCCCGGCTCGCGGCGCGGCGAGGTGCGCCGCCTGATCGAACCATTCGGCGAGACGGTGTCGATGCTGCGCGCGCGCGGACATAGGCTGCGGCTGTTGCTGCCGACGGTTCCCCACGTCGCCGACCTCGTAAAATCCTCGGTCAACCGCTGGGATGAAAAGCCCGAGATCATCGTTGATCCCCAACGCAAATGGCAGGCTTTCGGCAAGGCCGATGCCGCGCTGATCGCATCGGGAACCGTATCGCTGGAGCTGGCGCTGTCGGGTGTGCCGATGGTCTCGTGCTACAGGCTCGATCCCATAGCACGCGCCGTTGCGCCCTATTTCGTTTCCGTCTGGTCGGCGCTGCTGCCCAACCTGATTGCGGATCGTGCGCTTATTCCGGAGTTCTACAACGAGTACGTCAAGCCGAACAATCTGGCCCGGCAGATGGAGGCGCTGTTCGCCGACAGCGGCATGCGCGCCTGGCAGAAAGACGGCTTTGCCGAGATCGCGCGGCGCATGGCGACGGACAAGCCGTCGGGCGAGATCGCGGCGCAGGTGGTGATGGGGTACGTCAAGAGAGCGAGGTAGTGAGTAGTGAGTAGTGAAGTAGACTATCACTATTCACTACTGACTACTCACTTCTTCCGATCACCGCTTGGCGATCGGCACGTAGTCACGCTCCGGCGCGCCGGTGTAGAGCTGACGCGGGCGGCCGATCTTCTGGCGCGGATCCTCGATCATCTCCTTCCACTGCGCGATCCAGCCCACGGTGCGGGCGACCGCGAACAGCACGGTGAACATGGTGGTGGGGAAGCCCAGCGCCTTCAGCGTGATGCCGGAATAGAAGTCGACATTCGGATAGAGCTTCTTCTCGATGAAATAGGGATCGGTCAGCGCGATCTTCTCCAGCTCCATCGCGATGTCGAGCAGCGGATCGTCCTTGATGCCGAGTTCGCCCAGGACTTCGTGCGCCGTCTTCTGCATGATTTTCGCACGAGGATCGTAGTTCTTGTAGACGCGGTGGCCAAAGCCCATCAGCCGGAACGGATCGTTCTTGTCCTTGGCGCGGGCGATGAACTCCGGGATGTGATCGACATGGCCGATCTCGCCCAACATGTTGAGCGCCGCTTCATTGGCGCCGCCATGGGCCGGGCCCCACAGGCAAGCGATGCCGGCGGCGATGCAGGCGAACGGGTTGGCGCCAGAAGAGCCGGCGAGGCGAACCGTCGAGGTCGAGGCATTCTGCTCGTGATCGGCGTGCAGGATGAAGATGCGCTCCATGGCGCGCGCCAGCACCGGGTTGATCTTGTACTCCTCACACGGCACGGCAAAGCACATATGCAGGAAGTTTGCCGCGAAACCGAGATCGTTCTTCGGATAGATGAAGGGCTGGCCGATGTGGTATTTGTAGGCCATGGCCGCGATCGTCGGCATCTTGGCGATCAGCCGCATGGAAGCGACCATGCGCTGGTACGGGTCGGAGATGTCGGTGGAGTCGTGATAGAAGGCCGACAGCGCGCCGACCACGCCGCACATGACCGCCATCGGGTGCGCATCGCGGCGGAAGCCGGTGAAGAAGCGCGACATCTGCTCATGCACCATGGTGTGGCGCGTTACGCGGTAATCGAAATCGTCCTTCTGCGCCTTGGTCGGCAGTTCGCCGTAGAGCAGGAGATAGCAGACTTCGAGGAAGTCGCCGTGTTCAGCCAACTGGTCGATCGGATAGCCGCGATGCAAGAGGATGCCGGCATCGCCGTCGATGAAGGTGATTTCGGACTCGCAGCTTGCGGTCGAGGTGAAACCGGGGTCGTAGGTGAAGGCGCCGGTGGTGCTGTAGAGCGAGGCGATGTCGATGACGTCAGGTCCGACGGAGCCGCTTCGCACCTTGAATTCATGAGTCTTGCCGGCGAATTCAAGCGTTGCCGTAGCTTCTTGGTTCTTGCCGCCCACATCCAGTTTCTTCGCAGCTTCGGTCATTGCAAACTCCTTCTTGTTTCCTCATGCCGGCAAAGGCAAATTTCTGCAGAGCGACACGTCGAAATCACCGCAATGCGCGTATTCGCCACCGCATTTTAGGAGGTGCGTGCCAGATTGGGCCAAGGCCTAATGTTGCACTGCGAAACGCGCCTTTCAATGCCAATCTTCTTGGGCCAGTTTGCTCCTAATCGATTTGATCCGCTATGCGCGCCAGGCTCTCCTCGCGTCCAAGCACGGCAAGCACGTCGAACACACCCGGTGAGGTGCTTTTGCCAGTCAGCGCGGCCCGCAGGGGCTGGGCCACGGCGCCAAGCTTATGGCCACCGGCCAGCGCATAATCGCGGATCGCGGCCTCCGCCGCGGCAGCCGTCCAGTCGCCAGAAACCGCGTTCAAAGCTTCGTGAGCGCCACGCAGGATCTTGCGCGCATCGTCATTGAGCAAGAGCGCCGCCTTGTCGTCGATCGGCAGCGGGCGCGTGGCGAACAGGAAGGCCGCGCCATCGACAAGCTCGACCAGCGTCTTGGCGCGCTCCTTCAGCCCCGGAAGGGCTACCAGCAGCTGCGCCTTGTTCGCGTCGTCAAGGCGCGCGGCCATCGCCGGGCCGCCCTCGAGATAGGGCAGCGTGGCGATGAAGATGTCGAACAGTTCGGCATCGGCCATGCGGCGCATATGCGCGCCATTGATCGCTTCGAGCTTGGCGAAATCGAAGCGGGCAGCGCCCTTGTTGACGTCGCCGATATCGAACCAGGAGATCATGTCCTTGATCGACATGATCTCGTCGTCGCCGTGGCTCCAGCCCAGGCGCGCCAGGTAGTTGAGCAGCGCCTCCGGCAGGTAGCCCATGGCGCGATAAGCCTCGACGCCGAGCGCGCCGTGACGCTTCGAGAGCTTGGCGCCGTCGGCGCCATGGATCAGCGGGATATGCGACATCGATGGCACGTCCCAACCCATGGCATTGTAGATCACCGTCTGGCGGGCGGCATTGGTCAGGTGGTCGTCGCCACGGATGATGTGGGTGACGCCCATGTCGTGGTCGTCGACGACGACGGCATGCATGTAGGTCGGGTTGCCGTCCGAACGCAGGATGATGAAGTCGTCGAGATCCTTGTTGGGGAAGCGCACCTCGCCCTGGACGCGGTCGTGGACGACCGTCTCGCCCTCGGTCGGCGCCTTGATGCGGATGGCGCCCTTGACGCCGGCTGGCGCCTCGGACGGATCGCGATCGCGCCACTGGCCATTGTAGCGCGGCGGCAGACCCTTGGCGCGAGCCGCCTCGCGCATTGCCTCCAGTTCGGCAGGCGTCTCGTAGCTGTAATAAGCCTTGCCCAGGCGCACGAGCTCCTCCGCGACTTCGCGGTGGCGCGGGGCGCGATCGAATTGCGAAACCGCATCGCCGTCCCAGCCAAGACCGAGCCAGGTGAGTCCGTCCAGGATGGCGGCCGTTGCCGCATCGGTGGAACGCTCGCGATCGGTGTCCTCGATGCGCAGCAGCATCGTGCCGGCGGTATGTTTGGCATAGAGCCAGTTGAACAGCGCCGTGCGCGCGCCTCCGATATGCAGGTAACCGGTGGGCGAGGGGGCAAAACGGGTGACGACCTTGTCGGACATGAAACTCTCGGAAACCATCTGAAGCGGGGCGCGGCGGCGCGGACTTTCGCGCGTTGCGCGTTCATGTAGCATAGGGCGTCAGGGGTGCAAGGGGCAGACCCGATGGCTGGACGTGGCCGGGGCTCGGATCAGGGCGAGGACGCTGTTGTTGGCGTCAGCGAGCGGTCCCTGTTTGCGATCCCGCCGCCGGCCTCGCTGCCGCCATCACCTCTCGTTCCCGGCTCCGGCAGCCGACCTTTGCCAGCGGGTGCCCCAGCACCAATTCCGCCCGCCACTGGCAGGATTGCGCGTATCGGGCGGCAAATCGGCCAGGCTTCCTTGCCTCGCCTGCGCCACGGTGTGACGACAGCAGCGGAACTGGAACTTGACCGAGGCGTCGCCTTCCTGCTGGTGCCGGTCTGCCTGGCCGCTGGTGCGATCGGCTATTATTCGTTGGCGGCGGAGCCTGACTTTGCAAAGCCTGTGGCGATCGTCGTGCTGATGGCGATCTGTGCGCTTGTCTCGCGCTCCTGGCCAAAAACCCATCTGGCTTTCATGGCGGCATTGTTGTGCGCGCTGGGCCTGCTTGCCGCCAAGGTCGAGACCTGGCGGGCGGGCACCCGGATGCTGGGTTCGGAAATCTCGACGCAAGTGACCGGCCGCGTCGTCTCGCTCGACCGCATGGAGACCGGCCGCATCCGGTTGACCATAGACGTGACGTCGACGGCGCGGCCAAAACTGCGTTACGCACCGGAAAGGGTCCGGCTCTCGGCGCGCAAGATACCTGACGACATGACCGCCGGCTCGCTGATATCGGGCTATGCCAAACTGCTGCCGCCGACCGGTCCGGTGCGGCCGGACAGCTACGATTTCTCCTTCGACAGCTACTTTGCCGGCATCGGTGGCAGCGGCTTCTTTCTCGGCAATCCAAGAATCGTCACCGCCGACGACGATGAGATGCCGCTGTCTGCCCGCCTGTTTTCAGGGATAGAAAATGCCCGCGAAGCCATCGCCGACCATATCAGGAGCGTTGTTGGCGGTGCCGAAGGTGAGATCGCGGCAGCGCTGATCGTTGGCGTGCGCGCCGGCATTCCCAATGAAATCAACGAAGCGATGCGGCGCACCGGCATCTATCACATCATCTCCATTTCGGGACTGCATATGGCGCTGGTCGCCGGCACCATCATGGGTCTGCTGCGCGGTGCCTTCGCGCTGTTCCCGGATTTCTCCGCACGCCGGCCGGTGAAGAAATATGCGGCCGCCGCGGCACTGTTCTCGATCGCCGCCTACCTCATCATCTCAGGCGTCGTCGTTGCAGCCGAGCGCAGTTTCATCATGCTGGCGGTGATGCTGATTGCCGTATTGTTCGATCGCGCGGCGCTGACCATGCGCAATCTGGCGATCTCGGCGATCGCCGTCATCGTGGTGTCGCCGCACGAAGTTGTCGGCCCGAGCTTCCAGATGTCGTTCGCCGCAACGGCCGCGCTGGTCGGCGCCTATGCCGGCTGGGCGGATCACCGTGCGGGAAAGGCAAGACCGCCACCGCCAAAGCGGTCCCTGCCGGGGTTCCTGACGCGAAGATTCCTGCTGGCGACGGGCGGGTTGGCGATGACCTCCATCATTGCCGGCTGCGCCACGGCGCTGTTTGCCATCTGGCATTTCCAGCGTGTGTCACCGCTCAGCCTGTTCGCCAATCTCGCCGTCATGCCTATCGTGTCACTGATTGTCATGCCTTTCGCTGTTCTCAGTTCTCTTGCGATGCCCTTTGGTGCCGATGGTCCCTTTCTCTACGTGATGGGCAAGGGCCTGACCGTGATGATCTCCATATCGGCGTGGATATCGGAACGCTCCCCCGTCGATGCGATCGGGCTGATTTCACAACACTCCGTGCTGCTGGTGACGATTGCCCTGGTCATCGCGACGATGGCGACGACATGGCTGCGGCTCGCGGCAGTGCCATTCGCGCTCGCCGGCCTGTTGACCGTGTCTGATACGCGCATGCCGGATGTGCTGATCTCCGAAGACGCGCGGCTGGTCGCGGTGCCGATCGGCGGTGGCGAACTCGCGGTCAGCCGAGCTCGGCCGAACGAATTCACCGTCGACAATTGGAATCGCGCGTTGGTGTCCGAAACCATTGTCACACCGGAGATGTTCAACAAGGCGGACGGGCAATTCGACATTGCCGATGTCGTCAATCTACCGCCAGGGGCACCGTTCTACTGCACGGAAGGCATCTGTCTCGCCCGGCATCCGTCTGGCGCGATCATCGCGCATGTCGAAGACCGCAAGGCTACCTGGAAGGCCTGCGGCTTCGCCGACCTGATCGTTGTCAATGACGCGACGGGCTACGATGCCTGCCACAACCCGCTGGTCCTCGTCATCACCAAGCGGCAACTTGCACGCAAGGGCAGTGCCGCCGTCTTCTTTGACCGCCAATCGGCGACCGGTCCGCCAACCGTCAGCTTCGCCGTGGACGGGCCGTATCGGCCCTGGCACGAGCAACGAAAGTTTTCGCGTGAGGCGAGGGGGCTGCCACCCTATCAAAAAGCCGAAACGCCGGCTGCTCCTGCTCAGTAGCGCCTGATCAGCCCGACCAGCTTGCCTTGCACCTTGACCCTATCCGGCCCGAAAATGCGTGTCTCGTAGGCCGGGTTGGCGGCCTCAAGGGCAATCGAGGCGCCCTTGCGGCGGAACCGTTTCAAGGTCGCTTCCTCCTCGTCGACCAGCGCCACGACGATCTCGCCCGGGCTCGCCGTATCGGCGTTGCGGATAATGACCGTGTCGCCATCGAAGATGCCGGCCTCGATCATCGAGTCGCCCTTGACCTCCAGCGCATAGTGCTCGCCACCCATGATCATGTCCGGCGGCACCGAGATCGAATGCGTCTGATGCTGGATCGCATCGATCGGCACGCCGGCGGCGATACGGCCCATCACCGGGATCGACACGGCGGAGACCGCGTCGTCGTCATTGCCGGCAGAAGGCAAGCGCGACGGCGCCGGCTTGATCTGGCGGCCGAGGCCGCCTTGACCGAGACTGCCCTGAATGACACTCGGCGAGAATTTCTTTGCGGCGTTGAGGCCGGGCGCGATCGAATCCGGCAGCCGCAGCACTTCCAATGCCCGCGCCCGGTTGGGCAGCCGCCTGATAAAGCCGCGTTCCTCCAGTGCCGTGATCAGGCGATGGATCCCTGACTTGGAGGCGAGATCGAGCGCTTCCTTCATCTCGTCAAAGGAGGGCGGGATACCGCTTTCCTTCAGCCGTTCATGGATGAACATCAGAAGTTCATGTTGCTTGCGCGTCAGCATGGCGCCCCCCAGGCATTGAACGAAGGGTGTGAATCGGAATCGAAAAACAAACCCAGAACAAACACTATCTGTTCCAGTTGTGTTCCGCAACTGTTTAAAGTTTAGTGAATTTGTTAAGGCATCTGAAATTATCCGCTGCCGGCAGTGGGCAGCAATCGACCACCTCCGCGCCAAGGCGAGCATTGAAATCATTTTGGTTAATGGCCTGTGGTCCACCCTCTTGTCCCGCTTGGCATCAGCGTTTGAAGGGCATTCACAGGGCGGATTGCAGGGGCCAATCGATCCATTTCGAGCGGAACGAAACGAAATCAAAACGCCAACAATCGCTGGCTATCCGGGGATAGAACGCGTTCAGGCTTCCGGCATCGCTCCGCCCAGAATCTGCGCATAGGCGCCGGCATCGATATTGCCGCCGGAGATAACGCAGACGACGTTGCCGGTTGCCCGCTCGCTGCGGAGCGCGGCGGCGAGCGAGGCGGCACCCGCGCCTTCGGCCACGATCTTTGCCTTCGAGAACAACAGGCGCATCGCTTCCGTGACCTGATCGAGGCTGACGGCAATGGCGCCGTCGATAGACTGGCTTGCCAATGGCCATAGGCCGGGCACCAGCGATGGGCCGCCTATGCTCTTGATGAAGGAGGGGCGCGTCTCGATCTCGACAATGCGTCCGGCCGCCAGCGCCGCCGTGACCGGAGCCGCATTCTCATCCTCGACGGCGAAGACCTTCGTCTGGCTCCGCATCGCCTTGACCGCACTGGCGACACCGGTTGTCATGCTCCCTCCGCCATAAGGTGTCAGGACGCAATCGACCTCGGGCAGATCTTCGGCGATCTCGAGGCCAATGGTCGCGTTGCCGGCAAGCACCGCCTGGTCGGTGACCGGGTTCACCAGGAGTTCCGCGCCCTCCGGCCGCTCCGTTCCGATGATGTGGCGCCACCATGTCTCGTGCGAGACGAAGCGCACGTCGCCACCAAGGCCGCGGACCCCGTCGATCTTGGTCTGGGGTGCATCGGCATACATGTAGGCGGCCACCGGAACGCCAAGCGCCCGTGCCGCCCAGGCCATTCCGTAGGCCATGTTGCCGGAACTGATGGTCGCAACGCCATGCCTGAGTTCATCGGCATCGCGGCAGAGCAAGGCATTGAGCGCCGGCCTGATCTTGAAGGCGCCAATGGGCGACAATGTCTCGAGCTTGAGGAATATCCGCTGATCGGCACGACCGAGATCGAGGCGCAGCAGCGGCGTGCGCGGCAACCAGGCGGCCAGCCTGTCACGGGCCGCGACCACCTCATCGAGAGTCGGACGTCGCGGAAGCGCTGAAGTCATCCCGAAATTGCCTTCAGGCTGCCGGCGCGTGCGGTGTAGTTGTTCGCGCCGCCGTCCTCGCTGTGAACGTAGACATGCAGCGTGTAGCCGATATGCGCCGTCATCAGCGCCTTTGCCCGCTCGACATCGCGATCGAGGGCCGCTTCCATGATCGCGGTGTGATGCTCGATCGCGATCGCCTCGCGCAGGGCGTCCATTGCCTCGCCATAGCCATCCTTGAGGCCGGCGGCCGCCCGCAATGTCGGCGCCAGGCCGAGAAAACGATGATGCCGCCGCAACTGATCGGCGATTGTCGAACGGAAGCGCAACAGCCAGTTGGACGTCGCAGCACTCAGCAGTGCCGCGTGAAAGGCCTCGTGGCTCTCGTCCCATTGATCGACGGCCGCATCCGAGGGGTCGTCGACCGCGGTCTTGCAGCGGGAGAGCCGGTAGTGGGCGGTGACAACCGCGTCCTCCCATTCCCTGCCGCCTTTCTCGATCGATTCCAGGAACAGCGGCATCTCCACAACCATCCTTGCACGAGCCAGGTCCTCGAGCTCGGCCCGCGACACCGGAGCCACGGCAAAGCCGCGATTGCTGATGGCGGTAACCAGGCGCTCGGCTTCAAGTCGAGACAAGGCTTCACGCAGCGGTGTCCAGCCGACGCCGTATAGACCGCGCAGCGCGCTCAGTTTGAGCGGTGCGCCCGGCATGAGGCGTGTGGTCAGGATATCGCGCCGCAGCAGCTGATAGGCCGCCTCGGTTTTCGTGGAGTTGTTCTGATCCTGCATCGCGATCCGTCCATCGTCGGCATGCGAAAATTATATATGATGGCGGCCCATGGCAAGAATTATATATAATGTTTGACAGGTGGCGACGGACTGACCATGATCGCCACAGTTGCCGTCCCGATAAGCGGCGCTGATCAAATCTGGGAGGAAATGATGTTGAAGTCGAAATCCGCTTGGCTGTCGGGATTGGCCCTGGCAGGCGCGTTGATGGTCAGCGCGGGGAGTGCCGCCGCCGACCAGATTCGCATCGGCATCGCCAATTTCGGCGAGCATCCGCAGCTCAACGCCGCCATAGCCGGCTTCAAGAAGGCGCTGACCGACAATGGCTTTGTCGAGGGCAAAGATGTCGTCTACACGGAGAGCCATACCAATTTCGATGCATCGCTGGTGCCGCAGATGATCGCCAAGCTGCAGGCGGAGCAGCCCAAGCTGATCTACACCATCACCACGCCGGTCTCGCAGATCGCCAAGAAGGCGCTTGCCGGTTCCGGCATTCCGATCGTCTTTGCCGCCGTCACCGATCCGGTCGCGGCCAAGCTGGTGCCGTCGTGGGACGCCGGAGACGAAGGCATGACCGGCGCCAGCGATCTGCAGGACGTCGCCGCTGTCATGGCCTTCACCAAGAAGCTGCTGCCGAACGCCAAGCGCTTCGGCGTGCCTTACAATCCAGGCGAGGCCAATGACGTTGCCTTGGTCGAGAAGATCAAGGCGGCCGCACCGGCGGCCGGTTTCGAAGTCGTCGAAGTCGGCGTCGACAACGTCAATGACATCCAGCAGCGCATCGCCGCGCTCGCCGGCAAGGCAGACGTGATCTACGGACCGGCTTCGAACCTGATCCAGCCGGCGATCGCCGCTGTCTCCGCGGCGGCTCGCCAGGCCGGAATCCCGATCGTCAACTCCGATGACAGCGCGGTCCGCAATGGCACGGTGCCGGCAAGCTTCGCGGTCAATTACACGCAGGTCGGCGTCAACGCCGGCAACATCGCCGCCGAAATCCTCAAGGGCAAGGATCCCAAGACGATCGCGCCGTCGCGCCCGGCCTACAAGGATCACATGGCAACGATTTCCCGCAAGGCGATGGCCGCGTTCGGCATCGAGATACCGGCGTCGATGGCCGATTGCGGCTGCATCGTCGACTGACATCGGCACTGAAGGATGACGGCGCCGGCGCCGTCATCCTGAGGTCAGGGAGGAACGATGCTCGAGATCCGATCCGCGCGCAAAGTATTCTACAAGGGCCAGGCCGACGAGAAGATCGCGCTGGACGGTCTCAGCCTGTCGCTGGCCACGGGCGAGTTCGGCATCGTTATCGGCTCCAACGGAGCCGGCAAGAGCAGCATGCTCAATGCCATTTCCGGAGCTCTTGTCCTGGATTCCGGCAAAATCCTGATCAATGGCGCCGATGTGACAGCCATGCCGGTGTACAAACGGGCGACAAGACTGGCGCGCGTCTTCCAGGATCCGATGCGCGGCACAGCCGCCAGCATGACGGTGGCGGAGAACATGCTGCTGGCCGACCTGCGCAGCCAAAAACGCACGCTGCGGCAAGGGCTGAACGCCACGCGGCTAACGTCCTACAAGGAGCGCCTGTCGATATTGGGCCTCGGCCTTGAAAATCGCCTCGATACCCGTGTCGACCTGCTCTCGGGCGGACAGCGTCAGTCGCTGTCGCTGATCATGGCCGTCGGCGGATCGCCGGATTTGCTGCTGCTCGACGAGCATACGGCCGCGCTCGACCCGCGCACAGCCGAGATCGTCATGCAAGCGACGGTGCGCGCCGTCAACGCGCTGAAGCTGACCACCCTGATGGTGACCCACAACATGCAACACGCCGTCGACTATGGCAGCCGGGTGATCATGCTCGATGCGGGCCGGGTCCTGCTTGAGGTCACTGGCGAGGAGAAGGCGAGGGTCACGGTCATCGACCTGATCGGCCATTTTTCGGTCAAGACCGACCGCATGTTGCTGGCGAGCTGATCATCATGGGCTTTGTTCAGGAGGTTCTCACCAGCTTCGTCGCGATCATACCGGTCACGTTGGCGCAAAGCCTGATCCTGGCCTTCGTCGTACTCGGGATCATGATCCCGTTTCGCATGCTGAATTTTCCCGACCTAACCAGCGAAGGCGCGTTTCCGCTGGGTGGCTGCGTCTGTGGCGTGCTGCTGGCTGCCGGCGTATCACCGCTGGCGGCCATCGTGGTTGCGTTCGCGGCGGGCTTCGCGGCGGGTTGCTGCACCGCCTTCATCCACCTGCGTTTCCGCATCCACACGCTTCTCGCGGGCATCCTGATGATGACGATGCTCTACAGCATCAACCTTCGCATCATGGGCAAGTCCAACCTCTCCGTCTTCGGCTCGCCCACCGTGTTCGACTGGGTGCCGTTCGCGCGGCCGGGTTTTCCGGCCAGCAAGATCGTTGTCGCCGGCTTCATCGCGCTCATCGTCTTCCTTGCGCTCTATATGTTTTTCAGGACCGAGAAGGGGACTGCCGTGCGTGCCGTGGGCGCCAACCCCGATATGGCCGAGGCTCAAGGCATCAATGTCTGGGCGGCGACCATTGGTGGTGTCGGGCTGGCGAGTGCATTTTCGGCCTCGAGCGGCGCACTGATGGTGCAGTCGCAGGGCTTCGCCGACGTCAATATGGGGCTGGGAATTCTCATCAACGGGCTTGCCGCGCTGATGATCGGCGAGGCGGTCGTCGGCAAGCAGACGGTCTGGCGCCAGCTGCTGGCGCCCTTTGCCGGCGCGATCATCTACTACCAGCTGGTGTCGTTCTGCCTTGCCGCCGGCATGCCGCCTCCCGACCTGAAGCTTGCCACGGGCCTGTTCGTGCTCGCCATGCTTGCTCTGCCCAGCCTCAAGCGCAGCCGGGGCCCGGCACCCGCGCGCGAAGCGATCCGTGAATAATCAGACTTGAATAACCGAGGAACGCCACAAATCATGCGTGCAACGCTCGATCTCGCAGCAGTCGAAGCCATGGATGCGGCGGATCCGCTGCGTGCCATGCGCGACCGGTTCATCTTGCCGGAAGGCGTGATCTACCTCGACGGCAATTCGCTGGGCGCCGCGGCGCCAGCCGTCTTCAACGAGCTGCAGAAGGCCGCGACGCAGGAGTGGGCGCAGGACCTCATCCGCGCCTGGAACACCGCCGGCTGGTTCGATATGCCGGTCGCGCTTGGCGACCAGCTGGGGCGCCTGATCGGAGCAGCGACGGGCCAGACGGTGGTCTGCGATACGACGTCGATCAACATCTACAAGGTGCTGCATGCCGCACTCAACATGAGGCCGGACCGCACGGTCATCGTCGCCGAGGGCGACAGCTTTCCAACCGATCTCTACATGGCCGAGGGCGTGGCCTCGACACGGCCGGGCACGGTGCTGCGGCTCGAGGGTGTCGATGCGCCGACCATTGAAGAGCTGATCGACAGCCAAGTCGCGGTTATCCTGGTCAACCACGTCAACTACAAATCCGGACAGCTGCGCGACATGGCAGCCCTGACGCGCAAGGCCCATCAGGCCGGCGCGCTGATCGTCTGGGATCTCTGTCACACCGCTGGTGCCTTGCCGGTCGAACTCGATGCCGCCAATGCCGATTTCGCCATCGGCTGCACCTACAAATATCTCAATGGCGGCCCGGGCGCGCCGGCCTTCATCTATGCCGCGACACGCCATCACGACGATGTCCATCAGCCGCTGAGCGGCTGGTGGGGCCATGCGCGGCCGTTCGCCTTCGAGCAGAGTTTTGCCGCCGGCAGCGGCATCCGCCGGTTCCTGTGCGGCACGCAGCCGGTGCTGTCGATGCGGGCGCTGAAGGGCGCGCTGGATATCTGGGACGAGGTCGACATGGCGGCGGTGCGCGAGAAGAGCATTGCCTTGACTGACCTGTTCATCCAGCTCGTCGAAGCCAAATGCGGCGCCTATGGGCTCGAACTGGAAAGCCCGCGCGACGGCAATGCGCGCGGCAGCCAGGTGTCGTTCCTTCATCCGCATGGCTACCAGGTGATGCGGGCCCTGATCGAGCGCGGCGTGATCGGCGATTTCCGCGCGCCGTCGACCATCCGCTTCGGCTTCACGCCGCTCTATGTCGGCTACAGGGACGTGTGGCAGGCGATCGAGGTGCTGGAGGACATCCTGCGCACCGGCGCCTGGCAGGAGGCGCGTTTCGCGGTCAAAACGGCGGTGACTTGAGACGTCGGCGCAATTTCAGGAAAAGTGTTGGCGGTTTTCCGTCCGAAATTGCGCCAAGCAAAAAGTCAGAGCCGAGTTCGGACCGTCCACAGTTCCGGAAACAGCACGACCTCGAGCATCTTCTTGAGGTAGGAAGCGCCTGAGGTGCCGCCGGTGCCGCGCTTCAGGCCGATGATGCGCTCGACCGTGGTGACGTGGTTGAAACGCCAGCGGCGGAAATAATCCTCGAAATCGACCAGCTTCTCGGCAAGCTCATAAAACATCCAGTAGCGCTGAGGATCGCGGTAGACGGTCTGCCAGGCAACCAGGACCTCTTCGTTCTCGGTGCGGGTTTCACGCCAGTCAGTGCGCTTGGCATCGGCGCCGATGTCGAACCCGTTGCGCGCCAATAGGAGCAGCGCTTCGTCGTAGAGCGACGGCTCGGCCAGGATGGCTTCCAACTTGCCGCTCAAGTCTGGCCGATGCTTGTGTGGGCCAAGCATTGCGAGGTTGCGGTTGCCGGCCATGAATTCGATGGCGCGGTACTGCCAGGACTGGAAGCCCGAGGATTGGCCGAGCGCGTCACGGAACTCGGTGTATTCGCTTGGCGTCATGGTCCGCAGCACGTCCCAGGCGTTGTTCAACTGCTCGAAAATGCGCGCGACGCGCGACAGCATCTTGAAGCTAGGCTCGAGCCGATCAGCGCGGATGGAGCGGATCGCGGCGGCGATCTCATGCAAGGCGAGTTTCATCCACAGTTCCGAGGTCTGGTGCTGGATGATGAACAGCATCTCGTCATGCGCCGACGACAGCGGCGTCTGTGCCTCCAGCACTTTTTCCAGATGCAGATAGTCGCTGTAGGACATGCGTTCCTTGAACGACATCTGCGCGCCTTCCGACGCCGGATCGTAGGGCTCGCTCAATGGATTTTCTCCGTGCGCAGGCGGAAGCGCTGGATCTTGCCGGTCTGGGTCTTGGGCAGCGCGGCGATGAACTTGACCGAGCGCGGATATTTGTAGGGCGCGATCGTCGCCTTGACGTGGTCCTGCAGGCGCTTGATGGTCAATGCATCCGCTGCCACGCCTTGCACCAGCACGACATGCGCCTCGACAATCTGGCCGCGTTCGCCATCCTCGGCGCCGATCACGGCGCATTCGGCGACATCGGGATGCGACAGCAGCGCCGCTTCGACTTCGGGGCCGGCAATGTTGTAGCCGGCGCTGACGATCATGTCGTCGGAGCGCGCGGCGAAGTGGAAGAAGCCGTCCTCGTC
The DNA here is from genome assembly GCF_059420305.1 of Mesorhizobium sp. GW821-FHT04C10. Taxonomy (NCBI): domain Bacteria; kingdom Pseudomonadati; phylum Pseudomonadota; class Alphaproteobacteria; order Hyphomicrobiales; family Phyllobacteriaceae; genus Mesorhizobium; species Mesorhizobium sp. GW821-FHT04C10. The sequence goes on from NZ_JBWKTL010000001.1 coordinate 4,459,800, forward strand.
CTGGGTAAACGTGTCGCCGGTGAGGTTCCAGCCGTCGCGCACATAGTCCTTCTGCCTGTCATCGGCCATGTAGCGGCAGCCGGTGGGCCCGCGCACCGCCAGCCGTCCGGTCTCGCCGCGCGGCACTTCGCGCATCGCGTCGTCGACGATGCGCGCTTCGTAGCCGGCTACCGGCTTGCCGGTGGACGCGGGCTTCATGTAGTCAAAACGGTTGGAGATAAAGATGTGCAGCATTTCGGTGGCACCGATGCCGTCGAGGATCGGCTTGCCGGTCTTCTTGGTCCATTCCTCGAAGACCGGAGCCGGCAAGGTCTCGCCGGCCGAAACGGCGACGCGCAGCGATGACAGGTCGGCGCCTTCATCCATGGCCTTCAGCATGGCGCGATAGGCAGTCGGCGCGGTGAAGGAGATGGTCGCTCTGTAGGTCTCGATGATGTGGATCATGTTGGGCGGCGTCGCCTGTTCCAGCAGTGTTGCCGCCGCGCCGAAGCGCAGGGGGAAGATGGCGAGGCCGCCAAGGCCGAAGGTGAAGGCGAGTGGCGGCGAGCCGACAAAGATGTCATCCGGCGTCACCTGGAGGATTTCGCGCGCATAGGCGTCGGCGATGATCAGAAGGTCGCGGTGGAAATGCATCGTTGCCTTCGGCACGCCCGTCGTGCCCGAGGTGAAGCCGAGCAAGGCGACGTCGTCGCGACCGGTGTTGACGGCAGTGAAGGTAACCGGCTTGTCGAGGGCGGCGCGATCGAGTTCGGCGTCATGGTTGGCGGTACCGTCGAAGCCGATCACCTGCTTCAGGAACGCACTGTCCTTGGCGCAGGCGGTCATCTCGTCCATCAGTCTGGTGTCGCAGAGCGCGGTGGTGATCTCCGCCTTGTCGACGATCTTGGTGAGTTCGCCCGCGCGCAGCATCGGCATGGTGTTGACGACCACGGCGCCGACCTTGGTGGCGGCCAGCCAGCAGGCGACCATTGCGGGGTTGTTGGCAGAGCGGATCAGCACCCGGTTGCCCGGCTTGACGCCGTAATTCTCGACCAGCGCGTGCGCCAGCCGGTTCGTCCAGTCGGACAGTTCCTTGTAGGTGCGGCGGCGGCCATTGCCGATCAGCGCGGTGTGGTCGCCGAGGCCCTTCTCGACCAGCCTGTCGGTCAACTCGACGCCGGCGTTGAGGCGGTCGGGATAGTCGAAGCCATCGAGCAGGAAATCCGGCCATTGATCCGGCGGCGGCAGATGATCGCGCGTGAACGTGTCGATATGCGCTGAAGGCCCAAGCATGTCGCCGCCATCCTGTCTGCTGCCTGGCCAGTGCGCGAGAAGCACATGTCCGAGGTGGTGGATCTGAAGTTCCCGTCTTTTCGCGAGAGGCTTCGTGCAGCCAGCTACACCTGTTCGGCGACGCCACCGGGAAAGGGTGAACATCCGCAGGTTTGGACAGCACAGCAGACCTCCCATTGTCGGCTGTTCGTGAGGCAGGATCGCACCAGTCGAAATTTGTTTCAAGCCTAAAATGTTTTGCGCTGGAGCATTGACGCATGGCATGGTGGTGGCCATTGCTAGCGTGAAAACCGAAGCGCTTGGGGAAGGGTGCGGATGCTTGGACATCGCATTGAGGATTGGGACAATGCCTACGCCAACAGCGCGAACATTGCCCGCAGTGACCGCTGGCCGGCCGCGTGGACGGAACCCGCGCAAGCCTTTCGCGACGCGATGTCGGCGCAAGGCCGGGCACGCATCGACATCGCCTATGGTGAGCGACCGCGCAATCGGTTCGATCTTTTCCTTCCAGAGGCTTCGCCCAAGGGGCTCGTCGTGTTCATCCATGGCGGTTACTGGATGGAGTCCGACAAGAGCACCTGGTCGCACCTGGCCAAGGGCTCGGTCAGCAGCGGTTTCGCGGTGGCGATGCCGTCCTACACGCAATGCCCGGACATACGCATCGCCGGTATCGTGCGCGAAATCGGCGTGGCGATCGGCACGGCGGCGGCAATGGTGGACGGGCCGCTGATGCTGACCGGGCATTCGGCCGGCGGACATCTCGCCAGTCGCATGGTGACGATATCAACGCCTCTGGCCGCTGATGTGGCAAAGCGTATACGCCATGTCGTTTCGATTTCGGGCCTCCATGACCTGCGCCCGCTCATGCGCACCGGCATGAACGAGGCCCTGGCAATCGACGAAGCCGAGGCCCAGGCAGAAAGCCCGGCGTTGCTGCGCCCCATGGACGGCGTTCGCCTCACCTGCTGGGCCGGAGGCGGGGAACGGTCCGAGTTCCTGCGCCAGAATGCGCTGCTGGCCAACATCTGGACCGGGCTTGGCGCCGTCACCAGCACCGTGGTTGAGCCCGACCGGCATCATTACGATGTCCTCGATGGCCTAGCCGATCCGGCGCATGGGCTGACACAGACCTTGATCTCGGAATAGCCGAGATCATTTTTCTATATTATCAGCGATCTATGGGACGATTCTTCAGCGTAACATAAGCACGTTGCAGGAGTCTCCGGCAGCGGATGCGGGAGCAAAAGGAGCCCGCACGATCAAACCGTTGGCGTCGGAGAGCATCCTCAGCATCGAGGAATCCTGGATGCCGAACGGTGTCGCCACCAGTTCGCCATCGTTCTCCTCGACCACCGCCCGCACATAATCCTGGCGCAGGTCATTGGCCGGCATCCCGACGCCCAGCCGTGCCTGACGAATGTCCTGGCGATAGTTGCGGCCGCCGAGCCTTGCCAGAAGCGGTTTCAGGAACAACTGCGAGCAGACCAGGCTTGCCACGGGGTTGCCTGGCAGCCCGATGCACCTGATATCGCCGAGGCGCCCGAACATCAGCGGCTTGCCGGGGCGCATGGCGATTTTCCAGAAGCCGAGCGTCATGCCTTCGCCGGTTAGCACGTCATGGATCAAATCGTGGTCGCCGACCGACGCGCCGCCAAGCGTGACGATGACATTCGCACCGGCCGCGACCGCTTTCCTGACCAGCGCGGCAATGGCCTCCTGGCGGTCAGCGGCAATGCCGAGGTCGAGCGCTCGGGCGCCGACCGATTGCGCGGCGGCAGCAACACCGTAAGCGTTGGACGAGATGATCTGGTCCGGCCCGAGTTCGCTGCCGGGCGGCAACAACTCGTCGCCGGTGGCGATGATGGCGACCAGCGGCCGTCTGACCACGTTCACCCGCGGATGATTGGCCGATGCCGTCAGCGAAAGAGCCGCCGGATCCAGCACCCGGCCTTTTTCCAGCAAGACGTCGCCTTGGGAAAAGTCGAGCCCGACGCGGCGGATGTTGCGCCATTCGGCGGTGGGCTCGATCACTTCGATATTGCCACCGCCAAGATCCCGGACGTTTTCCTGGATGACGATGGTGTCGGCGCCGTCAGGCAGCGGGGCGCCGGTGAAGATGCGCACCGCCTGGCGTTCGGCGACCGCGCGGTCAAAGCCACGGCCGGCCGGCGCCATGCCGATCACCGAGAGTTTCGATGGCGCGGACGCCACGTCGGTGGCGCGGGCAGCATAACCGTCCATGGCCGAGGCATTGAAGGGCGGCTGGGTGCGAAGCGCCACGACCGGTTCGGCCAGCACGCGGTCGACCGCCTCGATGAGGGGAACGCTTTCGCCGGCCAGCGGCGCGGCACCATCAAGCAGGCGTTCGAGCGCCTCCGCGACCGGGACCAGCGCCATCAGGCGTCGGCCTTGTAGTCGCCGGACTTGCCGCCGGTCTTCTCGACCAGCCGAATGCCGGAGATGACCATGGCGCGGTCCACCGCCTTCGCCATGTCGTAAATGGTCAGGCAGGCCACTGAAGCGGCGGTCAGTGCTTCCATCTCGACGCCCGTCTTGCCGGTGACGCGCGCCAATGCAGTGACTTTCAGGCCGGGCAGCGCATGGTCGGGCTCGATGTCGACGGAAACCTTGGTCAGGAGCAGCGGATGGCAGAGCGGGATCAGCTCATGCGTCTTCTTGGCCGCCATGATGCCGGCGATGCGCGCGGTGCCGAGCACATCGCCTTTCCTGGCATTGCCGGCGAGGATGGTTGTCAGCGTCTCGGCTTGCATCGAGACGAACCCTTCAGCGATCGCGGTGCGCGTCGTCTCGTCCTTGTCGCCGACATCGACCATGTTGGCCTCGCCCTGCGCGCCGAGATGGGTGAGGGCCGATGTCATGATCAGGCGGCCTCTACCGCCGCCTTGCCCGTCAAAAGCAGGTGCGTCGCCGCTGTGACATCCTGTTGTCGCATCAGGCTCTCGCCGACGAGGAAGGTGCCGATGCCGCTCTTCTGCATCCTGAGACAATCGTCATGGGTAAAGATCCCGCTCTCGCTGACCAGCAGGCGGTCGCCCGGCACCATTGCCGCCAGCCGCTCGGAAGTCTCAAGACTGGTTTCGAATGTTCTCAGATTGCGGTTGTTTATGCCGATCAACCGCGACGACAGTTTTACCGCACGCTGCGTTTCGGCCTCGTCATGCACCTCGATCAGCGCATCCATGCCGAGTTCGAATGCGGTCGCTTCCAATTCGCTCGCCAGGGCATCGTCGACACTGGCCATGATGATCAGGATGGCATCGGCACCCCAGGCGCGCGCCTCGTACACTTGATAGGGATCGAACAGGAAATCCTTGCGCAGCGCGGGCAGGGCGACTGTAGCCCGTGCCTTGGTGAGGAACTCCGGTGCGCCCTGGAAGGACGGTGCGTCGGTCAGGACCGAAAGACAGGCGGCGCCGCCTTTCTCGTAGGCCCGAGCCAAAGCCGGTGGATCGAAATCGGCCCGGATCAGCCCTTTGGAAGGGCTTGCCTTCTTGATTTCGGCGATCAGGGCGAAGCTGCCTGATCCGCGCTTCGCCTCGAGGGCCGCGAGAAAGCCGCGCGGTGCGTCTGCATCTTTTGCGCGCGCCTTGATCTCGGCCAGCGGCACGCGTGCCTTGGCGGCGGCGATCTCCTCGCGTTTGTAGGCTTCGATCTTGCGCAGAATGTCAGACACGGTTCACCCGTTCGAAACTTCGACCAATCGGTCGAGGACCTGCAGCGCCCGGCCGCTATCGATGGCTTGCGCGGCGAGCGCGATGCCGTCGCCAAGTGTCGTTGCCTTGCCCGCGATCACCAGTCCGGCGCCGGCATTCATCAGCACGGTGTCGCGATAGGCGCCGGCAGCGCCGCCCAGCATGTCGCGCAATGCCTTGGCATTGTAGGCGGCGTCGCCGCCGCGCAGTTCGTCCTTGGTATGGCGCTTCAGCCCAAATTCTTCCGGGGTCAGCGTGAAACTGCGGATCTCGCCACCGATCAGTTCCGCCACCTGCGTCTCGCCGGTGGTGGTGATTTCGTCATAGCCGTCGCCGTGAACGACCCAGGCATGCTCGGTGCCCAGCGCCTTCAACGTCTCAGCGATTGGCAGGATCCATTCCGGCAGGAACACCCCGACCATCTGCCTGACGACGCCAGCCGGATTGGAGAGCGGCCCGAGCAGGTTGAAGATGGTGCGGGTGCCGAGCTCGACGCGGGTCGGGCCGACATGCTTCATCGCCGGATGGTGCGCCGGCGCGAACATGAAGCCGAGGCCAGTCTCCCGGATGCAGCCACCGATCGTTTCCGGTGAGATATCGATCTTGAGCCCAAGGGCGATCAGGACGTCCGCGGCGCCGGTCAGCGAGGACAGGCCGCGATTGCCGTGCTTGGCGACAGGAACGCCGCTGCCGGCGATGACGAACGCCGATGCCGTCGAAATGTTGACGCTGTGGGAATTGTCGCCGCCGGTGCCGACGATGTCGATGGCTCCGGCGGGCGCTTCGACGCGGAGCATCTTGGCCCGCATGGTGGCGACAGCGCCCGAAATCTCGCTCACCGTTTCACCACGTACGCGTAGCGCCATCAGGAAGCCGCCGATCTGCCCGGGTGTCGCGTCGCCCGACATGATGATGTCGAAGGCCTCGCGCGCTTCCTCGAAGGAAAGCGCGCTGCCGCCCGCGACCTTGGCGATATGGGTTTTCAGCGCGCTCATCTTGTCGAGGCTTGGGCAACGGCGGCCTGGTCGATGCGGACGTCATACTGCGTCTGCAACTGCGCCACCAACTGGTCGAGCAGATCGTCCGACATGCCGGAGGTGAAGGATTTCTGTGCGTCCTCCGGCACCGAGCTGGCATCGGCCCCGGCGGGTTCGAACACTTCGGCGACCTTGAACAGGATCTGTCCGTCGCCGGTGGGCGAGGGGATCAGCCCGGTGCCGCCTTCGCCGACGCCGAACATCACGGCAGCGCCCTCCTTGCCGAAATCGGCATCGTCGGCTTCGCGCTTCAGGCCGCGCTTGGTCTGCTTCTCCAGCTTGAGCTCGCTGGCGATGACGTCCAGCGTGGCGCCAGCCTTGAGCCGTTTTTCGAGTTCGGCCGCCTTGGCGGCGAGCCGCTTGGTGGTCTCCGCCGCCGTCCAGTCCGCGACGACCTTCTGGCGGACCTCATCGAGAGTACGGTCGCGAGCCGGCGTGATCGAACCGACCTCATAGAAGACGAAGCCGTTGTCGGCCGTGGTCAGCGCCTCGTTTTCGGTGTTGGGTTCAGCGTCAAAGACCGCCTTGATCAGCGCCGGCGATTCAGGCAGATCCTTGACGACCGAGCCGTCCGGCCTGAGGCCGTTGCGGTCGATGGCTTCGATGGTGACGTCCTTCAGCTTCAGCTTGGCGGCCGCTTCGGCCAAGGAACTGCCGGAGGCTCGGGTGTCTTCGTAATTGTCGTGGACATCCAGCAGGATGCGACTTGCCTCGCCCAGCGCCAGGTCCTTGCGGATCTGGTCGGAGACTTCGGTGAGCGGCTTCACCACCTCGGGCTTGATCTCTGTGACGCGCAGCAGCACCGGACCAAAGGCACCCTGAACGACCTGGCTGACTTCATTGGCATTGAGCGTGAACGCGGCATCGGCGACCGCCTTGTCGGCGATCTTGTCCTTGGCGAGCGTGCCAAGCAGCGTGTCTGCCGGTGTCTTGCCTTCGGCGGTCACCAGCTTTTCGAAAGTGGCGCCGGCCTTTAGCGAATCGAGCGCGGCCTTGGCAGCATCCGGTGTCTTGAACACAAGCTGCTCGATGGTGCGCATCTCGGGCGTGGTGTAGCGCGCCTTGTTCTTGTTGTAATCGTCGCTGACTTGTTGGTCGGTAACCGCGGTCGTATCCATGATGTCCACCGGCTCCAGGCGGACGTAAGCGAATTTGCGATATTCGGGTGCGGCATAGGTCTTCTTGTTGGCTTCGAAGTAGGCCTGAAGCACGCTGTCGCCCGGTGCTTCGATCGGCTCGACGAGGGCCTTCGGCAATGTCAGATAGTCGACGGTGCGGTCCTCGCCGCGATAGAGCGCCACCGCCTTGAAGAAGGCGTCCGGCGCCTTGAGGCCGTCCGAGACCGCCTCGACGATCTGCTGGCGCACCGCCACCTGGGCGCGGTTCTTCAGATAATCCTCGGGCCGCATGCCGACTTCGCGCAGCAGGTACTCGAACGTCCTCCTGTCGAACTCACCGCTCGGCCCCTTGAAGGCCGGATCCTCGCGCGTCAACTCGGCCAGCCGGTCCTTGGACAGGCCGAGGCCCAGCTTGCGTGCCTGTTCATCGAGAACGGCGCCGGAAACGAGCTGCGCCAGCACCTGGTTGTCGATGCCGAGCGCCTTTGCCTGTTCATGGGTGAGGCGCTGACCGAATTGCTGCGACATGACGGCCAACTGGCGGTCATAGGCGAGGCGATATTCGTTGATCGATACCTTGGTGCCACCAGCCGTTATCACCGAATCGTGGCCGGCAAAGCCGCCCATCAGCCGCCCGGAGATGCCCCAGACCAAAAAGCTGAGCACCAGCAACACCAGTAGACCTTTCGCGACCCAGGTACCCGCCGCGTTTCTCAATATACCAAGCATCGTTACTTCCGATTTGTGCGCCTTTTTCGCAGGCGCCGAGTCTGAAACAAGCGCAATAGCGCCCTTCCGGTCCACTGTCGATTGCTTTGTGGCCTGATTTTGGTAGTGAGGGCCAGAGCCTGATATCGCCCGGAGAAGCAGACCATGACGCCAGGAATTCGCCCGCTCGTTGCCGGCAACTGGAAAATGAACGGCACCAGCGCCTCGCTGAACGAGCTCAGGATGATCGGCAACGGGTTCATGAGCGGGCTCGACGCCGAGACCGAGGCGCTGGTCTGCGTTCCCGCGACGCTGCTTTCCCATGCCGCGGAGATTCTGTCGCGCACGCCCGTCCATGCCGGGGGTGAAGACTGCCACGCCAAGGAAAGCGGCGCCTACACCGGCTGTATCTCGGCGGAGATGCTGAAGGACGCGGGCGCGAGCCATGTCATTGTCGGCCATTCCGAATGCCGCGAACAACGCGGCGAGGACGATGCGACGGTCCAGGCCAAGGCAACCGCCGCATGGCGCGCCGGATTGGTGGCCATCGTCTGCATCGGCGAGACGCAGCAACAGCGCGAAGCGGGCGCCACGCTCGACGTGCTGTCGCGCCAGGTCGCAGGCTCGGTGCCGCCGAGTGCCACGTCATCCAACACCGTCATTGCCTATGAGCCGGTATGGGCGATCGGCACCGGCCTGACGCCGACCGCGGCCGATGTGGCCGAAGCGCATGCGCATATCCGCGAAAAGCTGTCGGAAAAACTCGGCGCCGCCGCTGCCAGGATACGCATCCTCTATGGTGGCTCGGTCAAGCCGTCCAATGCGGTGGAACTGCTGGGTGTCAGGAATGTCGACGGCGCCCTGGTCGGTGGCGCCAGCCTGAAAGCGGCTGATTTCCTGGGTATCGCTGAAGCCTATCGCAGCATTCCCGGCTGAGATCCATGACGCTGGACGGGGCTCATCCCGTCCAAATTCGTTGCAAAGGGCGCGTTGCTTCCCATATTCCGGCCACGGGCTTGGAAATGCCGTGAAAGCATTGTATTGAGCCGCCTCCAATTCACCGGTCGTGTCCGCGGCCGGGCAAGGCCTTGCCAGGATAAACTATGCAAACCGTACTGATCGTCATCCATCTCATGGTCGTGCTCGCCCTGGTCGGCGTGGTGCTGCTGCAACGCTCTGAAGGTGGCGGCCTTGGCATTGGTGGCGGATCGGGCTTCATGACGGCGCGCGGCGCCGCCAATGCGTTGACGCGGGCGACGGCGATCCTGGCGGCGGCTTTCTTCGTTACGTCGCTGACGTTGTCGATCATTGCCCGCTACGGCGAGAAGCCGATCGACATTCTCGACCGCGTTCCCGCGACTTCGGACGGTGCTGGCAAGGGCGTGCTCAACCAATTGCCCGGCACGACGACCCCGGCGCCCGCCGGCAATACCGCGCCGACGCCGCCATCCGGCAATGACGCCGCGGCGACGCCTCCGGCAACTGCCCCGGCGACCGCGCCTGCTGCCGGCGCGACGCCGCCGGCAAGCAACGGCACCACCAACACCGCGCCGGCGACACCGCAAGTCCCGAACCAGTAAGCTCCCACCTGGTCCAAGCCGCGATCTGTGATCGTTTGAACACAGTCGCGGCAAATGCTGCGCGATCACGAAGATTCGACGGGCGGCAGCGCGGTCTCGCGCTTGAGGCATACGCGCTTATTCGACTATAGATTGCAGGCGGCATTTTCGGTGTCCTTGGGGGGCGCCGGGCGGCGCCGTGGGCAACAAGCATTGAACGATCGGATCTTCGCCATGCAGCTTCGCAGCTTCATTTTCCTGGGACTTTGCGCCGTACTCGGCCTGAGTTCCCCGGCTTTCGCCGGCGTGCCGGCCAATTTGGCCGCCAACCAGTCGGTCGACAAAACCGACGCCATCAACGTCGCAGCCAAGAGCGATGCGGCGCAACTGAAGCTTCTCAAGAAGAAGAAAAGCCCGACACCGGACGATCTCGCCCAGATCAAGAAGATCGAGGCCAAGATCGTTGCCGACAAGGAAGACGCCAAGGCCAAGGCGCTCGAAGCCAGGAAGCTGGCGATGCGTGAAGCAGCCAAGGCCAGGGCCGACGCGGACCGGCAGGCCTTCCTGGCCCAGAAGGGCAAGACTGCTCCGGCAACCGAAGTGGCCGAGGCCAAGCCTGCCAAGAAGACCACCAAGGTGATCGAGCCGATTGAACCGATTACGCCAATCCAGTCGGCCGAGCCGCTCCCGGCCGAGGCGATGAACGTCGCCTTGACCGGCAACAATGGCGAACTGCGCAGCGAGGTCGTCGGCCAGACGCGGCCGAGCAGCGGCGGCCTGTTCGCCGGCCTGTTCGGCGGTACCTCGTCCGGTTCGTCGATCAGCTATCTGCCCGAGACCCGCGCGCTCGACTCCGCGCTTGCCAAGAAGGATGCCAAGAAGCCGTTCAAGGTGAAGCCGGAATTCGTGCCGCAGGACGTGGAGTTCACCGGCTACGATGCCGGCACCATCGTCATCGACACCAGCGCGCGCCGCCTCTATCTCGTCGAATCATCGACCACCGCGCGTCGCTACGCGATCGCGGTCGGCCGTGAAGGCCTGCAGTTCAAAGGCACGGTTGCCGTTGGCGACAAGCAGGAATGGCCGCGCTGGATCCCGACGCTCGACATGCAGAAGCGCGAACCGAAGCATTACGCCCAGTACAAGGACGGCATGCCCGGCGGTGGCCAGAACCCGCTCGGCGCGCGCGCCATCTATCTCTATGACGGCAAGAAGGACACGCATCTGCGTATCCACGGCACAATCGCGCCGCAGTCGATCGGAACCAGTGCCTCCAATGGCTGCTTCCGCATGATGAACGAGCACGTCATGGACCTCTACAGCCGCGTCAGGGTCGGCACCAAAGTCGTCATCATCTGACGTTTTCACCATCATGCCGAAAGGGCCGGCCCAGCCGGCCCTTTTGTTTTGCCTCGTTCACGATCAAGCCTGTTCGGTCGTGATCCCTGGACAAACGGAAACCGTTTGCCCGAGAAAACCGGATTCCACTTTTCAGGATCACGGTCCAAGCGCCTTTTTGGGAAAAAGCCTTCGCGGTGGTTTTTTCTCTGGCGGAATCAATCCGGCCGCGTTAAGCGATGACTCCCATGGCGCGATATGTATTCATCACAGGCGGCGTGGTTTCCTCACTTGGAAAGGGCATTGCCGCAGCGGCCCTAGGGGCTCTCCTGCAGGCGCGAGGTTATCGCGCACGCATCAAAAAACTCGACCCTTACCTCAATGTCGATCCCGGCACGATGTCGCCGTACCAGCATGGCGAGGTGTTCGTCACCGATGATGGTGCGGAGACCGACCTCGATCTTGGCCATTACGAGCGCTTCACCGGCCGCTCGGCCAATCAGCAGGACAACATCACCACCGGCCGGATCTACAAGAACATCATCGAGCGCGAACGGCGCGGCGACTATCTCGGCGCCACCGTCCAGGTCATCCCGCACGTCACCGACGAGATCAAGAATTTCGTCCTCAACGGCAATGACGACTATGATTTCGTGCTGTGCGAGATCGGCGGCACGGTGGGCGACATCGAGGCGATGCCGTTCCTCGAGGCGATCCGACAGCTCGGAAACGACCTGCCGCGCAACAATGCCGTCTATGTGCATCTGACCTTGATGCCCTACATCCCGACGGCGGGCGAGCTGAAAACCAAGCCGACCCAGCATTCGGTCAAGGAATTGCGCGGCATCGGTATCGCGCCGGACATCCTGCTGGTGCGTGCCGACCGCGCCATTCCCAAGGAAGAGCGCAGAAAGCTGTCGCTGTTTTGCAATGTCCGGGAAAGCGCCGTCATCCAGGCGCTCGACGTGCCGCATATCTACGACGTGCCGATGGCCTACCACAAGGAAGGGCTCGATTCGGAAGTGCTGGCCGCCTTTGGCATCGATCCGGCGCCGAAGCCGCGCATGGAGCCCTGGCAGAAGGTCTCCGATCGCATCCACAGCCCGGAAGGCGAGGTGACCATTGCTATCGTCGGCAAATATACCGGCCTCAAGGACGCCTACAAATCGCTGATCGAGGCGCTGTCGCATGGCGGGCTCGCCAACCACGTCAAGGTCAAGCTCGACTGGATCGAATCGGAGATCTTCGAAAAGGAAGATCCAACGCCGTGGCTGGAAAAGGTGCATGGCATCCTGGTTCCCGGCGGCTTTGGCGAACGTGGCTCCGAAGGCAAGATCCTGGCGGCGAAGTTCGCGCGCGAGCGCAAGGTGCCGTATTTCGGCATCTGCTTCGGCATGCAGATGGCTTGCATCGAGGCGGCGCGGTCGCTGGCGGGCGTCGAGCATGCGTCTTCGACCGAGTTCGGCCCGACCAACGAGCCGGTCGTCGGCCTGATGACCGAATGGCTGAAAGGCAACATGCTGGAGAAACGCCGCGAGACCGGCGATCTCGGCGGCACGATGCGGCTCGGCGCCTATCAGGCCGAGCTCGCCAAGGGGTCGAAGATCGCCGACATCTATGGCGACACGCAGATTTCCGAGCGCCACCGCCACCGCTACGAGGTCAATATTGACTATAAGGAGCGGCTCGAGGATTGCGGCCTGGTGTTTGCCGGCATGTCGCCGGACGGCGTGCTGCCGGAAACGGTCGAATATCCCGACCATCCCTGGTTCATCGGCGTGCAGTACCATCCCGAGTTGAAGAGCCGGCCGCTCGATCCGCATCCGCTGTTCGCCAGCTTCATCGAGGCGGCGGTCGAGCAGAGCCGATTGGTGTAGGCACCCGATAAAGCGGCCTTGTCTCACGGAAACAGTGGACCGCTCTATCCCTTTGTTTCGACGCAATTTCTGTCGGAAACCTTCCTGGAATTGCTCAGGCGAGGCCCACTTGATGCAGACCTATGTGGCGCTCCTCTACAGCATCATTCTTGGCGCGGGGCGGCGAGTCGTCATGTCGGACCTCAAGGCCATGGCGGAAAGCCTCGGCCTCAGCAATGTTCGCACTTTGGTGGCGACCGGCAACCTTGTCTTCGAGAGTGAAAAGACTGCCATCCCCGTCCTTGAAAGGCGGCTGGAGGCCACTTTCGAAACGGCCTTTGGCCGCCATGTCGACATCATCGTCCGCGGCGCCGAAGATTGGCTGAAACTCGCGTCACGCAATCCATTCCCCAGCGAATCGACGGGCGCCGGCGATCAGGTCGCGGTGCGCGTGATGCGCAAAGCCGTGGCCGAAGATGTCCTGCCAGGGCTTCAGGCCCATGCCGCCGAGGACGAGAAGGTGCTCTTGGTCGGCGGCGACATATGGCTCGTGTTCTCGCGGGAAAGACCAAGCTCTCGGTTGCTTGCGGCCGCCAATCACAAGCGCATGGGCATAGGCACATCGCGTAACTGGAACACGGTGCGCAAACTGGCCGAGATGGTGGGCAGTAGGCAGTAGGGATTCCCTGACGCCTACCGCCTACTCCCTCATTTTCAGGCTTTCGCCGTCCTGGCGCCCGCACCCACGGCGGCGGTGCGCAGCACGTAGTAGATGACGCCGGCGATGGAGACACCGAAGAACCAGCCGTAGACGCCCCACCAGGCAGGCAGCCAGTTGGTGAAGTTCGGCAGGATCGACGAGAAGACAGCACCAATGCCGGCGGCGATGAAGGCATTGACATGCCAGCCGCCCTGGAAACGGAACTCGCCATGCTCGCGATAAAGCGCCTCGACGTCGACCTCGCCTTTGCGGATCAGATAGTAGTCGACCATCATGACGCCGAAGATCGGTCCCATCGTCGCGCCGATGACGCCGACGAAATGCGCCGCGCCGCCTTCCCACGGTGCGAAGGGATAGAGCACCAGCGCGATCAACGCCGCGATGTAGCCGCCCTTCTTGAAGTCGATCTGGCGCGGGAAGACGTTGGAGAAGTCGAAGGCCGGCGACACGAAGTTGGCGACGACGTTGATGCCGAGCGTCGCCACCGCGAAGGTCAGCGCGGCAAGGGCCGCCAGGAACCAGCTGTCGAACTTGGCCGATATCTGGTCGGGATGCAGCAGCACTTCGTGATAGACGTCGTAGGCTGCAATGGTGGTGACGCCAGCGACCAGCGAGAACAGGATCAGATTGACCGGCAGGCCCCAGATATTGCCCTTGCGCAGCGCAGCCTTATCCGGCGCGTAGCGGGCGAAGTCGCAGAAATTGAGATAAAGCGCCGAGAAATAGGTCACCCAGATCGCGGCAACCCCGAAGAGTGCCGTCCACGATCCGGGATCGCCCGGAATGCCAGCATCGGCGGTCTTTTCGCGCAGCACATCCATTGGAATATCGCTGGTGAAGGCGAAGGTCCCTGACTTGACGCAGAGATAGATGGCCAGGAGCAGCATCATCACCCAGACCGCAGGCCCAGCCCAATCCTGGAAGCGGCGTACCGTTTCCATGCCTCTCTGGATGATCAGCAGTTGCAGCGCCCAGATAATGACGAAGCAGATCACTTCCAGTGTGGAATGGCCGAGAAGATGCGACGTCTTGTTGAACTCGTCGAACCATTGGATACGGGTCAACAATGCCACGATCGCGCCGGATGCGGCCGCCGTTTGCGCGCCGTACCAGAAGCAGGCGACGATGGCGCGCACCAGCGCCGGTATGTTGGCTCCCCAGACCCCGAAGGAGGCGCGAGCAAGCACAGGGTAGGGCACGCCGGTCTTCACGCCGGCATAGCCGACCATGTTCATCAGCGCGTAGATGATCAGTGACCCCATGCCGATGGCTATGATGAAATTGACGAAGCCGCCGCAGAACAGAAACAGACTGGCGGCGAGATAGTAGCCCCACAGACTATGGACGTCCGACGTCCAGACGTTGAAGATCGAAAACGCTCCCCAGTTTCGAACTTTGGCCGGAGCGAGGTCCTCATTGTATAGGCCAGGCGATGCGCCCTGTATTGTCATTGCAATATCCCCTTCTTGCAGCACGCGCCCTCACGCGTTGGCCGAAGAGGTTACGCCTGACGCTGGGGAACCGACAAGCAACCCATTTGCCGGCTTTGGCCTTAAAGATATTCAATATGAACCGCGATTATCGACGGATCGCATTGGTGGGCCGTTGTTGAACAAGGCGGTCCGGTGATTCGGATTCGGCAACAACGGCTCGGGCTAGGTGATGGCCATTACCCGCTTGTGGTCCTCGACTTCGGATAATAGCCAATCCTGAAACAGGCCGGTGCCTGGCTTGTTGCCGATGCTGCGTCGCTGGTGCAGATAAATGCCGGCCGGGTAGGTGTGGCGGGCACGAAACGGGGCGACGAGTTTGCCCTGCTCAAGAAAATCCTGTGCCATCATCGTGTCGGCAAGCGCTATTCCGGCGCCATTGATCGCCTCGCGCATGATCAGTGTGCAATCATCCAGCGTCGTGCTGGATTTCGGCGTCGTATCCGAGACACCTTCCTGCTCAAGCCACCGCTTCCATCTCATGGTCTCGCATTCATGGATCAGGTGGTGATTGACCAGATCGGCGGGCGATCGCAGCGGCACGGGCCCTTCGAGCAGTGAGGGCGCGCAGACAGGCGTCAGAACCAGCGGGATGAGCAACGTCAGAGCCGGGCCGGCCTTGTAGACGAACTCGTCGACAATGGCCAAATCGAAGTTGGCGCGCTTGCCCGACGTTGAGATCTCCAGTTCCACCGTCGGGTGCAACCGGCGAAAGTTCGGCAGTCGGTCCGCCAGCCAAAGGTTTAGAACGGCCGGCACGCACAACACCCGGACACGTTGGGTCCTGCCGTGACCCGGACCATCGGTGAGGCTGACATCGTCAGTGGCGCGCCAGATGGCCTCGAACGCCTCGGAAAGGCTGCGCGCATAGTAAGAGCCCCTGATGGTCGGCGTTATCTGGCGAAAGCCGCGCTCGAACAGATCCTGGCCGAGATTCCTTTCAAGCGCACGGATGTGGCGGCTTATGGCCGAGGGCGTCAGGTGCAGTTCCTCGGCCGCATCCTTGATGCTGCCGAGACGTGCGGCGGCCTCGAAAGCGCGCATGCCATTGAGTGACGGTAAGGCCATGGGCCAATCATGAATTGTCAGTTGAGTTTTTGTCAATCGACTTGGGCAAAATTGGCGTTTGATCGCCTGGCCTGTTCGGGGATACCCAAAGACAAGAGCGACTAAGTCGCCGTCCAAAAACAATGATTTGGGGCCTCTGGCACCAACAATGGCGGAGGCCGGCCTGATCGGTTTCACCGCCGGCGGTGGATGCATTGCGCACATCAGCAAATGGGAGAACGACTGCATATGCCTCAATCGCCAGTGCCGGTCTTCGAAACGGTGGACGAGATTTCCGCGGAAGCCTCTGTCGTCGTGATCTTGCAAACCGCCCAAACAGGCTTTGGCCCCCGGGCAGCGGCGCTGGATACTGAAATGGGTGGGATTCTGTCCCGCGCCTGCTCCGACCCGGCCGCATTGGCCGAATCCGGCACCTGCATCGATCTCATCGCCCCCCAGGCCGTATCGGCCCGGCGCGTAGTCGTCCTGGCCCTGGGCAAAGCTGAAGCCGTGAGCGCCCTGTCATTGGCGCGCGCCGGCGGTTTGCTTGCCGCGCATCTGGAAGGCAAGGGCGAATGCGCCGCCACGCTTGTCCTCGACCCTATTGCCGGTGTCGGCTTGCCCGGAGCCGAGATCCTGGCGCGCGTCGCGCTTGGCATGCGGCTGCGGCGCTATCGTTTCGACATGCGCAACCGGCGCCAGGGGGCGGGAGCGGATCGAACCCTGCGGGTGCAACTGGTCGGAGCAAGCAGCGCGGAGCTGACCCCGGCGCTGGCCCGGGTCAATGCAATCGCCGATGGCGTCGAATACGCGCGCACGCTGGTCAACCTGCCGCCGAACCATCTTCACCCCGACAATTTCCACGATCATCTGGAGCCGCTGCGCGAGGCCGGCATCGACATCGAAATACTCGATGCCGCGCAACTGAAAGAGCTCGGCATGAACGCGCTGCTGGCGGTCGGCTCCGGCTCGGCGCGGCCGCCACGGGTGGCTGTGCTGCGCTATCGCGGCAAGGGTGCTCCCTCCCAGCCGATGGCGTTCGTCGGTAAAGGCGTCTGTTTCGATTCCGGTGGCCTCTGCATCAAGCGCGGCGAGCAGATGTTCGACATGAAGGCCGATATGGGCGGAGCGGCGGCGGTGGTCGGCCTGATGATCGCGCTCGCCCGGCAAGGCAGTCCGGTACACGCCGTCGGCGTCCTCGGCATTGCCGAGAACATGCCGTCCGGCACCGCGCTCAAACCGCGCGACATCATCACGACGGCCTCGGGACAGACCGTGGAAGTGTTCGACACCGATGCCGAAGGGCGCCTGCTCCTGGCCGATTGCCTCCACTACGCGGCAACACGCTTCAATCCGTCGGTGATCGTCGATCTGGCGACGCTGACCTATTCGGTGACGCGCGGCCTGGGATCGATATTCGCCGGCCTGTTCAGCACCGACGATGCGATTGCCTTGCAGATGATCACGGCCGGTGAAACCGTCGGCGAGCGGTTCTGGCGGCTGCCGCTCGACCGTGCCTATGACGAGGGGCTGCAATCGCCATTCGCCGACCTCCGCCACCATGCCAAGGACATGGAGGATGGCGATGCTCCCTATGCAGCTGCTTTCCTGCGCCATTTCACGGAAGATCGCCCATGGGTGCATCTCGACATCGCCAGCAAGGAGTTGACCGACACCGATCGGCCCTTGGGCAGGCAAGGTGCCACCGCCTTCGGCGTGCAGATGCTGGAAGAGTGGGTGCAGGCCAGCCGCAGGGTAAATTAGGCGCCTGCCGTCAGGGACAGCAAAGAGATGCGTTCGAACGTGATGGGGAACCGGGATGTCGTCTGAGATCATTGGCAGGGAAGGGCGGGCCACCTTCCGCGGCTACGAAACCTGGTATCGGATCTCTGGCGACATCGACGCCGCCAAGGCGCCGGTGGTGATCCTGCATGGTGGGCCAGGCGCCGCCCACAACTATGTCGATGCCTACAAGCTTCTTGCCCGAGGAGATCGCGCCGTCATCCACTACGACCAGTTGGGCTGCGGCAATTCCACATTGCTGCCCGAGAAAGGCGCCGACTTCTGGACACCTCGGCTTTTCATCGACGAGCTTGAAAACCTCGTAGACCGTCTTGGCATTCGCGCGGGATTCCATGTGCTTGGCCAGAGCTGGGGTGGCATGCTGGGCGCCGAATACGCGGTCACGCGGCCGAAAGGTCTGAAGTCGCTGACCATCGCCAACTCGCCGGCTTCGATGAAGCTGTGGGTCGAAGAGGCCAACCGGTTGCGCGCCGACCTGCCCGAGGACGTGCAGGAGACGCTGACCCGCCACGAGCAGGCCGGCACGACGGACGATCCGGCCTACCAGGCGGCGACGATGGTTTTCTACGAGCGGCATGTCTGCCGGGTCGTGCCGTTCCCGCCAGAGGTGACGGAGACATTCGCCCAGGTCGTGCGCAATCCCACCGTCTATAATTTGATGAATGGGCCGAACGAGTTCCACGTCATCGGAACCCTGAAGAATTGGAGCATCATCGACCGCCTGCCGGCCATCGATGTTCCCACGCTGATCATCTCCGGACGTCACGACGAGGCCACGCCCACGACCGTGCAGCCCTTCAAGGACGGCATCCGAGGATCGCGCTGGGAGATATTCGAGCACTCCAGCCACATGCCGCATGTCGAAGAACAGGATGCGTGCATTCGGGCGGTGGGAGACTTCCTGGACCACAACGACAACTGAGAAAAGGGGAATCAAGACATGAAGAAACTGCTTCTGGCGGCATCAGCCGCGGCATTGCTGGCCGGCACATGGTTGGCTCCGGCACAGGCCGAATATCTCAAGGAGCACCGAGGCGGCACCATCCGCCTTCTGGCCCGCTCCGCGGCGGGAACGCTCGACCCGCATATCAACTACACCGACCAGGGCTGGCAGATGTACCAGCCGATCTATGACGGGCTGGTGGCCTTCCGCAAGGCCGAGGGCATGGACGGCTTCACCATCGTTCCCGACCTGGCCGAGGCGCTGCCCGAGGTCACCAATGACGGCAAGACCTTCACCTTCAAGCTGCGCAAGGGCATCAAGTTCTCCAGCGGCCAGGATCTTGGCGTGAAGGATGTCGTCGCCTCATTCCAGCGCATCTTCAAGGTTTCAGGGCCGACCTCCGGCACGTTCTATGCCGGCATCGTCGGCGCCGACAAATGCCTGGCCGACACCAAGGGCTGCACGCTGGAAGGCGGCGTTGTCGGCGATGAGGCGGCCGGCACCATCACCGTCAACCTCACCAAGCCCGACGCCGAAATCCTCTACAAGCTTGCCTTGCCACATGCCGTGGTCCTGCCGGCGGATACGCCAGCAGAAGACATGGGCTCCAAGCCCATCCCCAGCACCGGTCCGTACATGATCTCCGCCTTCGACCCCAACAAAGGCATGACGGTTTCGCGCAATCCCAATTTCAAGCAGTGGAGCGAGGAAGCGCAGCCGGACGGCTATCCGGATGTTGTCCAATATGATTTCGGCCTGTCCGAGGAAGCGGCCGTCACCGCGATCCAGAACGGCGAAGCGGACTGGATGTTCGACGCATTGCCGAGCGACCGCCTGGGCGAACTTGGCAGCAAGTCCATGGACCAGTTGCACATCTCGCCGCTTTCGGCCTGGTGGTACGCCCCGCTGAACAACCGCCTCGCTCCATTCGACAATGAAAAGGCGCGCCAGGCCGTTGCCTATGCGATCGACCGCAACACACTGGTCAAGCTGTTCGGCGGCAAGGTGCTGGCCTCGCCGGTCTGCCAGGTCCTGCCGCCGGACTTCCCCGGCCATGAAGACTATTGCCCCTTCACAAAGGACCCCGGCGCCAAATGGTCGGCACCTGATCTCGACAAGGCCAAGCAGCTCGTCGAGGAATCGGGAACCAAGGGCCAGAAGGTGACCATCATTGTCGAGGATACCGCCATTTCTCGGTCGATCGGCGTCTATCTGCAGAGTGTGCTGACGACCATCGGCTATGTGGCCGACGTCAAGCCGATCTCGTCCAATATCCAGTTCACCTACATCCAGAACACCAACAACAAAGTGCAGATGTCCGTCACCCAATGGTACAAGGACTATCCGGCGGCTTCGGACTTCCTGAACATCCTGTTCAGCTGCGCTTCCTTCCGTGAAGGTTCGGATGCTTCGATCAACATCGCCGGCTTCTGCGACAAGGATATCGATGCCAAGATGCAAAAGGCGCTGGACCTTGGCGTGACCGACCAGAAAGCCGCCGACAAATTGTGGGCCGAAATCGACAAGCAAGTCACGGACAAGGCACCGGCCGTCGGCCTCTTCACGCCGAAGCGGCTTGACTTCGTCAGCAAACGGGTTGGCAATTTCAAGTTCAACCGGCAGTTCAACTGGATGATCACCCAGTCCTGGGTGCAGTAACGACCTTTGGAGGGACACGTCCGTGTCGAACCAAGCTGTCGCCATGCCGCGCAAGACGCGAGGGCCCTGGGCCGTCGCGTTTGCGAAGCTGGCAAGGGACAGGGCCGCGATGGCGTCCCTGGCCGTGTTCCTCCTCATCGTCCTTGCCTGCCTCAGTGCACCTCTTTATGCGCAATGGGCAGGCGTGGACCCCTTCGCCTCGACGCTCGACGCCGTCATCCAGATCGACGGTGCCGACGTCCCGGTGATGGAACAATCGACCGAGGGGCTCGGGCTCGGCTACACGCCGATCGGTCCGACCTGGCGGCTCGGCAACTATTTCCTCGGCGCCGACAGTCAGGGGCGCGATGTCATGGCCCGGATGCTCTATGGCGGGCTGAGCTCGCTGCTGATCTCAGGGGCGGCCACCATCTTCACGCTGATCATCGGCACGGCGGCGGGACTGATCGCTGGCTATTTCGGCGGCGTCACCGACACGGTGCTGTCGCGCTTGCTGGATGTCCTGTGGGCGTTTCCGATCTACCTGCTGGCGATTTCGCTTTCCATCGTCACCATCGCGCAGGGGATCAGGATCGGGCCGATAGATATCGAGTCCGGCAGCCTGTGGCTGCCGGTCATCATCATCGGCATCGTCTACGTGCCCTATGTGGCTCGACCGATACGCGGGCAGGTCCTGTCGCTGCGCCACAGCGAGTTCGTGCTCGCCGCGATCAATCTCGGCGTGCCGGGATGGCGCATCCTGTGGCGTGATATCCTGCCCAACATCACCACCACGCTCATCGTTTTCGTGCCGCTGATGATGGCGCTGAACATGCTGACGGAATCGGCACTCTCCTTCCTGTCGATCGGCGTGCAGCCGCCGGCGGCGAGCTGGGGCACCATCATCCAGGACGGACAGGCGCTGCTTTACACCAGGCCGCTGGTGGCGCTGGTTCCGGGCCTGGCGATCGCGGTTTCGGTCATGGCGCTCAATGTCTTCGGTGACGGGCTGCGCGACGCGCTCGACCCGCGCTCCAAGGTTCGGCTGGGGCGCGACTGATGATCTACGCCATCCTGCGCCGTTTCGGTCAGATGCTGTTCGTCATGTTCGGCATCTCGGTCATCGTCTTCCTGATCTTCTTCGCGACGCCGGGCGCCGACCCGGCCGCGCGCATCGCCGGCCGCAATGCGTCGCCCGAAGTGCTGGAGGCGGTGCGCCACAGCTTCGGCTTCGACCGGCCTCTTTACGTGCAATATGTGAAGATGATGGAGAAGATCTTCGTCACGGGCGACCTGACCTCGTTCGTCAATCGTGGCTGGAAGGTGGTGCCGGCGGTCATGGATTCCATTCCCGTCACGCTCTCGCTGGTGTTCGGGGCTGCGATCCTGTGGGTGGTTGTCTCCATCATCATCGGCATCGTCGCCGCAGCCACCCGCGACAGTTGGCTGGACAAGCTTCTGATGGCGCTGGGACTGCTCGGCATTTCCATGCCGGTCTACTGGCTGGGCGAGGTGATGAACCTGATCACCCAGAGCCGCTACCATGACAGTTGGGCGTTCTCCTGGGTGCCACCGCTCGGCTACAAGAATTTCTCCGACGATCCCAAGGGCTGGTTCCTGACGCTGATCATTCCATGGATCACGCTGGCCATCCTCTACATCGGCATCTATGGGCGCGTGCTGCGCGCGGCGATCATCGAATCCCTGCAGGAAGACTATATCCGCACGGCCCGAGCCAAGGGGCTGTCGGAGACCCGCATCCTGCTGCGCCATGCCTTGCGCACGTCGCTCATTGCCTTCGTCACCCTGTTCGGCCTCGACTTCGGCGCTCTGGTGGGAGGCTCGGCGCTGCTGACCGAGGTGGTGTTCGGGTTGCACGGTATCGGCAAGCTCACCTATGACGCACTGCAGAACCTCGATCTGCCGATGATCATGGCAACGGTGATGTATGCTTCCATGTTCGTGGTGATCGCCAACGCGGTCGTCGATTTCGTCTACATCCTTCTCGATCCGCGCCTGAGGACATCATGATACTGTCGGTGCGCGACCTCAAAGTATCTTTCCGCACCAATGACGGCCTGGTGCGGGCGATCGACGGCGTTTCCTTCGACCTCGCGGAAAGCGAGATCCTTGGTGTCGTCGGCGAGTCCGGCTCCGGCAAGACGGTGTCGCTGCTGGCCGTGATGGGCCTCATCACCGATCCCAACGCTACCATCGAAGGCTCGATCCGCTACAAGGGCCGCGAACTGGTGGGGCTGCCCGCGCGGGAGCTTCGTCGTTTACGCGGCAACGAGATCGCGATGATCTTCCAGGATCCGATGACGGCGCTGACGCCTGTCTACACGATCGGCTGGCAGATCGCCGAACAGATCCGCGCGCATCGCACCATCAGCAAGGCCAAGGCGATGGAGCGGGTGGAAGAACTGCTGGCCGAGGTTAATTTCCCCAACCCGCACGAGGCGATGTCGCGCTACCCGCACCAGCTTTCGGGCGGCATGCGGCAGCGGGCGGTGATCGCAATGGCTTTGTCCTGCAATCCGGCGCTGCTGGTGGCGGACGAGCCGACCACGGCGCTCGACGTCACGGTGCAGGCCGGCATTCTCGACCTGGTGCGCAAGCTGCGCGCGACACACAAATCAGCTGTCGTCTTCATCACGCACGACATGGGCGTGGTCTCCGAACTCGCCGACCGGGTGATGGTCATGTATGCGGGCCGCGTGGTGGAACGCGGCAGCCGGATGGAGCTGTTTTCCGATCCGCGACACCCCTATACGCGGGCGCTGCTCGGTTCGATCCCGCCGCTGACCGGCGACAAGCCGCGCCGCCTGCCTGCCATCCCCGGCTCGCCGCCATCGCTGCTTCGATTGCCGCAAGGCTGTGCGTTCGGCCCGCGTTGCCCGGTGCATTACGAACCCTGCGTGACCGGCAAGCCCGACCTTGGGGCCGGTACCCACGCCGCGGCATGCTTTCGGGTGGCACAGGCATGAGCGGACCCATGACCGACAAAGACCGCCCGATTCTCGAGACGCGTTCGCTGGGAAAACGTTTTTCGATCGGCACCCGCTTTTCCGCCGAAGGCATGCGAACCGTGCATGCGGTCGACAATGTTTCGCTGAGCGTGCGGCGCGGCGAGACGGTCGGGCTAGTCGGCGAGTCCGGGTGCGGCAAGTCCACTCTGGCGCGCTGCCTGGTGAGGCTCTACGACATTACGGACGGCAAGCTTCTCTTCGAAGGCGACGACATCACCACAAAATCGCTGTCCGAACTGAGGCCGCTGCGGCGGCGCCTGCAAATGGTCTTCCAGGATCCATCAGCCTCGCTCAATCCGCGCCGGCGTGTCG
The DNA here is from genome assembly GCF_059420305.1 of Mesorhizobium sp. GW821-FHT04C10. Taxonomy (NCBI): domain Bacteria; kingdom Pseudomonadati; phylum Pseudomonadota; class Alphaproteobacteria; order Hyphomicrobiales; family Phyllobacteriaceae; genus Mesorhizobium; species Mesorhizobium sp. GW821-FHT04C10. The sequence goes on from NZ_JBWKTL010000001.1 coordinate 4,483,384, forward strand.
GCGATCTGGTGGCCGAGCCGTTGCGCATCCATGGCAAACTTTCGTCACGCGAGATCACCGCGCGCGTCGCCGAACTGTTCGACCTCGTCGGGTTGCTGCCGGATCATGTCATGCGGTATCCGCACGAATTCTCCGGCGGGCAGCGCCAGCGTGTCGGCATCGCGCGGGCCATCGCGTTGAACCCCGATCTTGTCGTGCTGGACGAGCCGGTCTCCGCGCTCGACGTGTCGGTGCAGGCGCAGATCGTCAACCTGCTCGCCGACCTGCAGGAGAAGCTCAACCTCACCTACATCTTCATCGCCCATGATCTCTCGGTGGTGCGCCAGGTGTCGACCCGCATCGCGGTCATGTATCTCGGCTCGATCGTCGAGGAAGGGCCGGCGGAGGAGGTGTTCGCGGCCCCGGCCCACCCTTACAGCCAGGCGCTGATCTCGGCGGTGCCCGTGGTCGAGACGACGCCGAGCGGGACGCGCAAGCGCATCATCCTCACCGGCGATGTGCCGAGCCCGCTCAAGCCACCATCCGGCTGCCGTTTCCACCCTCGATGCCCGATCGCGGCCGAGCGCTGCCGCACGGAGCGGCCGGAGCTGAGGGAGTATCGGCCCGGGCGGAAAGTTGCCTGCCACTTCCCAACGGTGTAGCCGAGCGGTCATCCTCGTGTCGGCGATCGCATTCGCCCAAAAGATTTTTAAAGATTCCGTTTTTTGCATGGAACCGACTGCCAGGCGGCGCGTTTCAATGGGTTCGATCGGGCGCATCGCGATCGACCGGGAGGAAACGATGGACTACCTGCATTTCTTTTCGCCCGTGCGGATCTCGCGCGGGCAGGGACACCCTGTAGAAGAAGTGGATAGTGTCGCCGAGGCGATGGTTTTCTTGCGTAAATGGCCGACGGGACGACGTGGACCTGTGTATCAGTGCGCGCTGAATTGCTGTTCGGCCGCCCTGTCGGGACAAATGTCGGCTGAAGAGGCGAGGAAGGCATTCACGGGCTTTGCCCGGATCACGCGCCTTCTGGACGATGACATGGCGTTGCCTGTCGCCGGCGAAACCATGGCAGGCGTATACGCGCTACGGCGATAGACGCGTCGGACTGCTGGACGTCTTGCTGAACGTTATGGACCGCGTCCATAACGCCTGTTTATCTGTCTGCTCAAGCGACGGAATAACGGTCGATCACCCAGAGCCACGAGCCGTCGCTTTGCCGCCGTGCCACTTCGCTGGTTATGTCGCCATCGGGAAGACGGGTCGAGGTGAGTGCCAGGTCGCCGCAAATAAGCGCAGGCCGCTGTTCTCCCATGGCAAACTTCCGTCCGGACGCGAGGATCTCGGCATAGTAGCGGCGAATGGCTTCGCGGCCGCGCAGAAAACGCCCGCCGCCGCAGTCGATCACCGCATCGGGTTCGAACAAAGCGGTCATGCCATCGACATCTCCGGCATGCTGCCGCGAAATCAGCAGCGGCTCCAGATCCTGCGGATCGTAGACTGGTTTTCTTGCGACTGAATCGCCCATGCCGGCTTCGCTTCTGCTTCGACCAGATCCTACCGTAGAATGCCCCTTTGTATTCGTGACAGCTCACGGAATGTTCTGGATCAGGCAGGCAGATTGATGCCGGAAAGCTCGGCGCAGATTTCAAGCAGATGATCCTGAAGCGCCTTGTCGTCGGCCTGGCGGTTGGCGGCCAGCGGACGCAGATGATAGAAATAGCGGCCGGTTGCAGTGGCTTGCGGTTCGTCGCTGGCAGCGAGCCAGGCCTGCGTCAAGTGCGCCTGCATCATATCGTCGGGCGCGCCGGGGCCACCCATTCTTGTGGGTACCCAGCCCGGTTCGAGCGCGTTCGACAGCACGTCGGGCCAGCGACGGGCTACCGCGAATGCCAGCATCGCATCATGCAATTTGCTCTCGGCATAGGCGGTCGAACCGTTCCAGCGGCGCTTGCGCCAGAGGATATCGTCAAGATTGGCGTCCGCATGATGGTGCATGCCTGAACTGAGGAAGACCAGCCGGTGTGGTCGCTCGATCAAGGCGGTCAGGATATAGGCCGACAATGTGTTGAGGGCGAAGACGTGCGGCAAGCCATCCGCCGTAAGGCGATGGCTTTCGCGATAACCGACGGCGGCGTTGTGGATCACCGCATCGAAGCGGCCAAGTCCATTGACGCGCGTGGCGACTTGCCTAGCTCCAGCAACTGTATCGAGGTCGCCCTCCACGATCTCTTCGGCCTGAGGCAACGCCCGGCGGGCGTCGCTGGCGCGAACTGCGTTGCGAGCATGAAGGACGACCTGATGGCCTTGGCTGACGAGCAGTTCGCCCGCCATCAGGCCGAGGCCGGCGGACGAACCGGAAATGAAGATGCGAGACATGGCAATTCTCCTTGAAACTGGCCGCGTTGGTGCGCGGCGATGGTGCCTGGTCGGCGGTCAGTTTTCACGACGGCGTGCCGTGGAGACCAACACCACGCCGAGCAATGCGCTGGCGGCACCAAGCAGATAGACGGCAGCGTAACCGAACTGACCGGCCACAAAGCCCGCGACAGGTCCAGCGAGCCCGTAGGCGATATCGAGGAATGCGACAAAGGCACCCATCGCACTGCCTCTGTTTGCCGGCAGGACGCGCTTCAAGGCTTCGACGCCAAGGGCCGGAAAGATTAGCGCGCAGCCTAGTCCGGTGACCAGGGCGCCCGCCAGTGCGATGCTCTCATGCGGGGCACTCCAGATCATCAGCTGTCCGATCGCCTCGATGACCATGGACCACAGAGCGACGCGATAGCCGCCGATCCTGTCGGGCAGATGCCCGAACAAGACCCGCATGAGAATGAAGCCGATGCCGAAAGCGGTCATCACCAGACCGGCATGACCCCAGCCAAGCGCGGCGAAATAGAGCGAGGCAAAGGCGGTGAGGCCGGAAAGGCCGACGCCTTGCAGCATGAGGCCGAGACCTTCGCGCCAGATCTGACCGACGACGCGGTGGAAGGGCCGTCGTTGGCCGCCAGGCGTCATGTAAGAGGTCGAGCCAAAGGCGATCACGGCGGCAATAAGCGGTGCCACGACGCAGGCAACCATGGCGGCATCGAGCCCATAGGCCTGATAGAGCGCCATGCCGACCGGCGCACCGACGGCAAGCGCGGCGAACATCGCAATGCCGGTCCAGGACATCGACATGCCGGCGCGCTGCGGACCGACGGAGGCGATCGACCACGAGACACAACCCGTGACGAATTGGCTCTCGCCGAACCCGGCCGCCAGGCGGCCGACAACCACGATGGCGAGGCTGGTTGCAGGAGACAGGCCGGGCAGCGCGGAGACGAAATAAAGGAGGCCGGCACAAGCGCAAACGATCGCACCTTGAACCGCCGCGCGCTTGCCGCCTTGCTGATCCGTGACGCGCCCGGCATAGCCGCGCGTCAGCACCGTGGCCAGGAACTGGATGCCGATGGCCAGCCCGACGATCAGGCTGCTGAATCCAAGTTTGTCATGGATAAACAGCGGCAGCACCGGCAGCGGCAAGCCGACGCAGAGATAGCCGCAGAACAGCGCCGCGATGATCCCGGGTGCGGGACGGGAAAGATTAGCCGGCGCGGCATTCGACCGGTTCGACGCAGGGGTAGCGAGTGCTGACATGACAGCCTCCATGGGATGGGTGAGGCCGGCAGGCCGCAGCTTGTTGGGCGGCCAGCCGGATCAGGCGGATTATTTCGCAGCGGCTCCGAAGAGGCTGGCGCGATAACCGCTGGTTTCGAGCAAATGGTCGCGTGAGGCGACTGCCTCGGACGCCAGCCTGACAAGATCGATGTCGACCAGTTTGCCGGCGTGTTTGCGTATCTTGCCGGCGACCATCACGGTGTCGACGTCAGAGCGTTCGACCGCCTGGACGATCGTGCCGATCGCGTTGGTGAGCGGGAACACGGCGACATCGTCGGTGCGCACCATGATGATATCGGCCTGCTTGCCTGATGTCAGCGTGCCGATGGCGGCTTCGAGGCCGGCGGCACGGGCGCCGTTGATGGTGGCGGCTTGCAGCACCGCTTCGACGGAAATCGGCCCCGGAACGTTGGTTTCCCCCCGGAAGCGGCGATAGCGCATTGCCGAACGCTGCTGTCCGAACAATGCACGCATTTCGCCGAACAGGTCGCTGCCGAAAGCGGTGTCGAGGTCGATGCCAAGCGCCGGCGTGAGACCATGGTCGATGGCCTGCTGATAGGCGAAGCGGTCGTCGTCGAAGCCGAACAGCGCGTCGGAGCGCGGATTGACGGTCACGCTGACCCCGGCATCGGCAAAGCGCTTCCAGGTGTCTTCGGGCAGGCGCGTGCAATGATTGAAAATATTGTGCGGACCCAACAAGCCATTCTCGGTGACTTCCGCGGGCAGCTTCGCGAGGTCGCCGATGAACTCGGTCAGGATCCGCATGTCGAGGTCGCGCGCGACCTTCCACCAGTCGAGATTGAACTGGCCGAACAGTCCAACCTGCACGAGACCACCGGTGGAGTTCCAAGTGCGGGCGAGGCGTTCGAGATCGCCAGGCAAGTGCGCGCTGGACGCATTCTTGTCCATGGCGGCACCTGCCAGATGCAGCGCGCGGATGCCGGCCCCCTTGAGCGCGTCAAGTGCCGCATCGGTATGTTCGGGGCTGCGCGAACTGTGGCAGGCGTCGATGATCGTCGTTATGCCGGCATCGAGCGAAGCGGCGGCCGTCAGGCTGGTGCTGACATACATATCGTGCGGGCGATAATGCGCGCCGAGCGTTTCGGCGACGACACCGATATAGGCGAAGAGATCGTCGACATCAGGCATCAGGCGCCGCATCACGCCAAGCCACATGTGATGGTGCGCATCGATCAGCCCCGGCATGACGATGCTTGCCGTGGCATCGATCACGTCGGCGCCATCCGCCTGGATGTTTGCACCGACCGCGACGATGCGGTCGTTCTCGACAAGAACGTCTCCTGTCGCGAGATTGGGGACGGCGGCATCCATCGTTATGACGGTGCCGCCCTTGAATAACGTGCGGGGATTCTTTTGCGTGCTCATGGCTCTATTCCTTTCCAGGTGCGCGGGGACGAGTGGCGGGTTCCGCATGGCCGGCCTTATCGCTCCTGGGCGAGCTTGAATTAAGTGCTGATATGTCCGATACTTCCTGACTGAAAATCAGGAATGACCAATGGCGTTCGATGGTCGGATCTTGTCAGGGGTAAGCGTGCTGGCGGCGGTGGTCGAAGGCGGCACTTTCGTCAAGGCCGCCGAGCTCATCGGCATTACCGATTCAGGCGTCAGCCGGGCCATTGGACGGCTTGAAGCGCGTCTTGGCGTGCGGCTGCTCGAGCGCACCACGCGATCCCTGTCGCTTACCGATGAGGGCCGACGCTTCTACGAAGAAGTAAAACCCCACCTGAACGCGATCGAGGATGCGGCAATTGTCGCCTCCGGTACGGCCTCGGCCGTACGAGGCCGCCTCAAGGTGGACATCGACCCTTTCTTCCTGCCGTTGGTTCTGGCCGGCCGGCTCGGCGCCTTCTGTGATCGCCATCCCGAGCTGACGATCGAGTTCGTGTCGAAAGAGCAGTTCGGGGACCTGGTGTCGGATGGCATCGACCTTGCGATCCGTTTCGGACAGCCACGGTTCTCGACCCTCGTTGCGCGCAAGTTGATCGAGGCGCCGATCCTGACGGTCGCTTCCCCGCGATATATCGAGCGCCATGGACGGCCCGGCGATCCCGCGGATCTCTCAGCGCACCGATGCCTGCAATTCCTGGACCCGCACAGCGGCACGCCATTCGACTGGGCGTTCGTACGCGGCGAGGAAACGATCGAGGTTCCAACCAGCGGACCGCTGACCTTCACCGACCCCAAATCGATGCTGGAGGAATGCATCGCTGGAACTGGTGTCACCCAGGTTATCAGTTGGGGCGTCGGGGATCTGCTCGCGGAAGGGGCGCTGATCGATCTCTTTCCGGACTGGCATGGCGAGCTCTTCCCGCTGTTTGCCTTTCACCCGTCGCGCAAGCATCCGCCTGCCAAGGTGCGGGCCTTCGTCGATTTCTGCGTCGAGGTTTGTCGGGAGCTGTAGCAACGCCTACCAAGCGAACCGGTTGAAAGAGGCAGCAATAGGCTAGATAGGGCCGCGACACCCCAATTTGGCCGATCCATTGAGACGATTGCCATGACCTTGGGTGAGGTGCTGGATCTGCTCCGCCTCACGCGGGGTTCTCAGCCCGGCAAGATGATTTCGCGACTGAGCTTGACCAGGTCACCCCGGGTGTGGCGGTTGGTCTTCTCGAATATCTTCAGCAGATGGCTTCGCACGGTGCTTGTCGCCACGCCCAGCGAGCGTGCGATGCTCGCCGTGGTTTCACCCGAGACGACGAGTTCGAAAATCCGCTGTTCGGCCGGCGTCAGTTCGTAAAGCAGGCGCATCGCGTCGGCGGGCATCTCGAGCGGCGCAGTGGCGTCGGCGATGAATACGGCCACCGTGGCCCGGCGGTCCAGACCGCCGCGCATCGTACGCTTTTCGAGCGGCATCACCTGCAGAGAAAGTGCCGTACCATCGCGGGACTTGGCCGCGATGCCAATTCCGCGCCTTCCCAACTCATGTTCTGCGCGCGCCGCGGCCTGAACCGCTGCCTGGAGGCGGTTCGGCACGAGTTCGCGTGGCAAGGAGAGCTTGCCGCGTACGGAGGCGATCGGATCACCGTTCCCCAGCATGGCTCGGGCTGCGGAGTTCGCATGAACTATCGCCATTTCCGCGTCAACCAGGACCACGGCCGATCGCGTGGCGTCGAGCGCGGCTTCGAATGTCGCGGCGGCCGACGCCGCGCCGTCCAGCATGCGGCTGATGATCGCTGCGCGCCGCACGTGCGGAGCCATCAAGCGCAACCCTTCCATGTGTGCCTCGGTAAGCGGTTGCGAGGACTCGTGAACGCCAAGCCCGATATTGCCCACCATTGTGCGGTCGCGCGCCAACATGATGCCGACCTGATCGACGAGGCCGAGCGGGCGCACCCATTCTTCATAGAATCGGTTGCCCTCCCATACGTCGGGCCCTGTGATCCGCGACTGGAGAATGGGCTCCTCCAGCGGCATCTCGGCCATGCGCGCAACGCCACCCCAAAGCTCGATCACATCGTCATTGTAAGCCTGCATTCCGGCAAGGTACTCGTCGGGAATGTTGGTAGTCACTTGCACCACGGCGGTGCCGGTCGGCATCGCTATCACGGAGATTGCCCCGAGATGGAAGCCGAAGTGACCGCGCATATCGTCGAGCGCCTTCTGCCAGAGACGGGGCTCAATGACCGCATCGTAGAAAGTGCCTATCATGGCGGTGAGTTCGGAAAACTTATCTGGCAAGGTATGCTCTCCCCCGAAAGCGCCCAATGGGTGAAATACAGCATAGTGTGGGTACGTTGGCTAGTTAGGACAGTGATCTTGTCCAATTCGTCGTTGATACATTGTCTCCGGCCTCGCCGTATCCACCAATTGGTGGATGCCGTCGTCCGCCCCGACGACTAGTTTCCAGCCGATTGCGAATCTTGTTGATCAGGCGGGGGCGTTTGGGGATGACAAAACAGTGCGGCGGGGCGAGAGACGCGTTTAAAGCTTGCGGTACGAGGGATGGCTCTTTTTCCGGATCCCCGCCGAAGATGCGATCTTTGCTGGGCGTTTCCTCGGTCGTGCTCGGCATCATGATGTCTTCAGGGACCTCGGCCCGTGCCGACGACTGTGGCGACGGCGACGGTCTAGACGGTGCCTATGCCTGCGGCGTTGACGCTTTGGCATCGGGCAGTGCTTCCAACAGCGCGTTCGGCAATGAGGCTCACGCCTTTGACGGTGGCCGCAACACCGCACTCGGCGCCTCCGCCAGTGCCTTCAACGGGGCCAACGCCACGGCCGTGGGCGCCGGTGCCACCGCGTTCGGCAACGACACCACTGCTGTCGGCCAAGGCAGCAATGCGGGGTTCGCTGGGTCCACAGCCGTGGGCAAGGGCGTTGCCACGACGAGGGCAGACCAGGTCGCCATCGGCGGCAGCCAGGCAACCTACACGCTCGCGGGCCTGCCGTCGGCGGCCAGCACGAACGCCCAGTCCGGCACGACCTACATGGTCACGACGGACAGCGCCGGGAATCTGGCGGCCTCGACATTCGACCTGGCAACGCTGTCGTCACTGCCCGCGCAGGTGACGCAGAACAGTTCCGACATCACCGCGCTGCAAGGCACCGTGAGCGGCCACACCACCGAACTGGCCAACCACGAAACGCGCATCACCAACGCCGAGGGCGGTATTGCGCAGCACACGACCCAGATCGCCTCGCTCGACACAAGAGTGACCACGAACACTGCCGACATCGCTACCAATACCAACAACATAGCCATCAACACCGCCAATATTGCCATTAACACCGCCGATATCGCCACCAACACCACCAATATTGCATTGCTGGATGGCCGGGTGGGAAGCCTCGAAAGCGGTCTGAATGCGGTCAACGGCAGAATCGACAAGGCGTTCGAGGGCACTGCCATGGCACTGGCTATGGCCGGGAGCGGCCTTCCTGGCGACAAGAACTATGCTGTCTCGCTGAACTGGGGCACGTTCCAAGGCGAGAACGCCTTCGCAGGCAGTGCACAGGCCCGCATCAGCGAAAACGTTGTCCTGAGCGGCGGCATTGGCGTCGGCGCCAGCAACCATACTGTTGGCGGGCGGGCGGGCGTGACGGTGGCCTGGTAGTAAGGGTCAGGCCGGGCTGTTGGCTATGAGCGTTGTCGACCTGGGGGCCTCAATGTGGAAAGGCATCGCCCTGGGCGCACTGTTACTGGCGGTGCCTGCAGCTCCCATCGCATCGCCAGCTATGTCCCAGGCCTCCAGCACGCCGGACAAGAAGGCCCAGCCCAAGCCGGCCCAGATCGACCGAAACGGTGTGCTGATCCTGACGCGGAGCGTCCTGCTGGCGCTTGACCAAGCCAACAAGACTGGCAACTACACCGTGCTGCGCGACCTTGGCTCGCCCAATTTCCAGGCCAACAGCGCAGCTGGACTCGGCGATATCTTTGCGGCGCAGCGCAAGCAGGCGCTCGATTTCAGCGCGGTGGCGGTGTTGGAGCCGCAGCTAACCCTTCTGCCGCAGATCGAGCCCAACGGCATGCTGCACATGGCCGGTTTTTTTCCTTCGGCACCGTTGCAGGTGAACTTCGAACTGCTCTTCGAGCCGGTTAGCCGGCAGTGGAAGATTTTTGGTGTCTCGGTCAACCTTACCCCCGGCGGACCACAGGCGCCGGATAAGCCATTGGCCGATGATCCCAAGCCTTCGCAAGCAGCGCCGCCCCCCGAAGCGCCGTCGGTCGCGGTCGGGAAAAAGATGAAGGCCACCAAGCCGTAACTCCGCTGGCGACTCGCGCATTCTGCTGTTCCTGCCGCCAACCTCACTTGCGCGGATTACGCTGCCCTCGCGGCTCGGATAGTGTGAAGCATTTCCGGCTTGAGATGCGTATAACGCCTCAATATCTTCCAATCCCTGTGACCTGTGACCAGTGCAACCTGTTCAATTGTAAATCCCGAGAGCCATCGGTCCGGCACCTTGGGCGGCCCGTTCTCGACCAAATCGAATGAGCCGTTCGCGATCCAATGCTGCGATGTTGCACTTCCCCAAATGTCTTCGGAGCATGTCGAGGGCCACGGCCTTGGAGCGGCGAGGGGACTTGCCTACATCGCACATGTCGTCGATATGAAGGTCGATGAGTTCGCCGAAGGTTTTCAGGCGCGCTATACGGGACTTTGTCGGCGTCTCACCGCGATCGACTTGGCGCTCGGTTTCGGTTGCCCAGTGCCGCGCGTCGTCTCTCTGGCGTAAATTCGTGTGCACCCGGCAGGTTCTGACGATTTGATGTAAAAAAAGATGAAAAATCAAGATCATAGAGTGGCTGTAGCGCCCATGATGGACTGGACGGACCGGCATTGCCGATTCTTCCACCGCCAGCTGACGAACCGTGCGTTGCTTTACACCGAAATGGTGGTGGCAGACGCGGTCCTCCACGGCGCGCGCGATCGGTTGCTTGGCTTCGATGCGGTGGAACATCCGGTCGCCTTGCAGCTCGGCGGTTCCGATCCCGCGAAACTTGCCGAGGCGGCGCGCATTGGCGAGGCTTTCGGCTATGACGAAATCAATCTCAATGTCGGCTGCCCGTCCGACCGCGTCCAGTCGGGGACGTTCGGTGCCTGCCTGATGAAAGTGCCCAACCTTGTCGCCGAGTGCGTCGCGGCGATGAGAGCTGCGGTGACGATCCCCGTCACCGTCAAATGCCGCATCGGCGTTGACGAACAGGATCCCGAGCCGGCGCTTGACACGCTGGCCGACGGGGTCTTCGATGCCGGCGCCGACGCGTTGTGGGTGCATGCACGCAAGGCATGGCTGGAAGGGCTGAGCCCCAAGGAAAACCGAGACATTCCGCCGCTTGACTATGACAGGGTCTATAGGCTGAAGGCTGGAAAACCGAGCAAATTCATAGGCATCAATGGTGGTATTCAGTCACTTGAAGAGGCGCGGGCGCATCTCGATCAGGTTGATGGCGCCATGCTTGGACGCGCCGCCTACCATACACCAGGCATTCTGGCCGGCGTCGATGCCGGCTTCTATGGCGCAAAGCCCGAGGCGTTCGACTTCGCAGCGCTTATCGACGCGATGGCCGGTTATGCAGCGCGCCACATCGAGCAGGGCGGGCGGCTCGGCCATGTCACCCGCCATATGGTCGGGCTGTTCCATGGGCTGCCCGGCGCGCGCCGTTACCGCCAGATCCTGTCGACCGACGCGAACCGGCCCGGTGCCGGGCCTGATGTGCTGAAGACGGCGTTTGCGGCCGTCGACTTTGGCGCAGGGACCGCCGAAGCGGCCTGAGCTGGAGCAATTCCAGGACAGTGTAAAACGGTTTTCCGTCCGTGAATTGCGTCGAAGCAAAGAGTGGGAGCAGCTCACCGTTTCCATGAAACGGTGAACTGCTTTAGTCCCTGAGGATCATGCGGTCGCCGCGCACGTCGAAGCCTGACAGCGAACCGATGAAGTTCATGCCGAGCAGGCTCTGGCTCAGCATGCCAGGGGCCGCGACCATCACCGACATGTCCTTGCGCACGATACCGCCGATCGCCACCGCGTCGGTCTTGACCGCCGCGGCGCGCGCCATGCCGTTGGCTGTCGAAACCGGTATCGTGTAGTTGAGCGCGGCAGGGTTGAAGCCGGCGGCTTGCGCGTCTTCCGACGTCAGCACCGTGCTGGTAGCGCCAGTATCGACCACGGCCCGCACCGGGTTGCCGTTGACCAGGATGCGCGCCTCGAAATGGCCGTTGTCGGCCTTGTCGAGGGTCACGGTGGCGTGGCCGTCTTCGACGCCAAGCGCCAGCGGGCTGCCGGGAACGAGGCCCGCCGTCACCCGGCTGGCGACGTCCTGCAGTTCGTAGCGATACTGGTAGCCGGTGATCAGGGCGAGCACGATTGCCGCCCAGGCGCCAAGGTTGCGGGCCATCGCGCCCAGCGGGCGGCCTGACCGCAGCAGGCCGGCACCGATCAGGGCGCCGAAGGCGCCAAGCCAGATCAGCCGGCCGAAATCGTAATTTGCCACGCCAAGCGTGCTGCCGGCGGAATCGTTGAGCATGAGCAGGACCGCGCCCACGCCGATCACCGCCATCATAATCCAGAACAGCCGGCTGCTCATCCGTGCCTCGCTAGAGTGCGTCGCGTTCGCGCGCCATGCGGGTGCGGCGCGTTTCCCGGCGCGGCCGGCGCTCGACCGTTTCCAGCCGGGCCGGCAGTTCGGCCATCACATTGCGGCGCGTTTCGGGCGTCATCCCCATCCAGGCGCCGATTTCCTCGCGCGTGCGGCCGCAACCGAAACAGAAGCCGGTTTTCATGTCGATCGAACAGACGAGGATGCAGGGCGATTCGATGGCCGTCATGACTTTCTCACGAGCGACCCGTTTGGAATCCGCTCTTCCATCTCCACATGGTGCAACGGCAAAGCCAATGCAAGCCCTCGCAATCGCGCCGTCCCGGGCCATCTTTGCGGCAATCAAGGCGGATGTTTGGGGGAGGTTGTGCCGATCACGCAACGCGGCTATGCCGCTCACCAAATCCAGGAATGATTGCTCACGACATGACCAGCGCGTTACCTTTCGACGATTTTCGCAACCTGCTCGACAATTTGCCGGCAGCCGATCTCAAGGCGGAAGCGCGCGTGCATGCGTTGTTCGCCAAGGCGGACAAGCCAGCGCATTCGCTCGGCCGCATCGAGGAGATCGCCGCGTGGCTTGCGGCCTGGAGCGGCAGGGCTCCGCCCGCCGTGACAAGGCCGTTGATGGCGGTCTTCGCCGGCAATCATGGCGTGGTCAGACATGGCATTTCGCCACGCCCGGTGGCAGCAACAGCCAATGCGGTCGAGCTTTGCGCGGCCGGTGGCGCGGCTATCAACCAGATCTGCATCGCCAACGATCTCGGGCTGAAGGTGTTCGATCTTGCGCTGCACATCCCGACCGGCGACATCACCGATGATGCCGCGCTTGACGAGCGCGGTTGCGCGGCGACCATGGCCTTCGGCATGGAAGCGATCGCCGGCGGCACCGACCTGCTTTGCCTCGGCGATCTCGGTGTCGGCAATTCCACCGTCGCTGCCGCGCTGTTTGCGGCACTGTTCGGGGGCAGGGGTGCTGATTGGGTCGGCCCGGGATCCGGCGCCGATGCGGCCATGCAGGCGCGCAAGGCGGAGGTGGTCGATGCGGCACTGGCGTTTCACGGCGACCATCTAGAGGACCCGCTGGAGGTGTTGCGCCGGGTCGGCGGTCGCGAGTTCGCGGCGATAGCCGGCGCCATCCTCGCCGCGCGGATGCAGAAGATTCCCGTGCTGCTCGACGGCCTTGCGGCAACGGCCGCAGCGGCGGTGCTTTATGTCGCGAACCCCGGAGCGCTAGACCATTGTCTTCTCGCCAGCCTGTCGCCGGAGCCCGCGCATGCAAGAGCCGCCGAACTCCTTGATTTGCGCCCGCTGCTCGACCTCGGCATAAGCCATGGCGAAGGGGCGGGGGCGGCGCTTGGCGCGGGCCTCGTCAAGGCGGCGGCGCTGACCAGTTCGGGCATGGCGGCGGCTGTTCGGGGTTAGCCACGAGGCATACGCGGCGTTGACGAGGTAGCGCCTATCGCCGCCGTGCCGCTACTGCCGCGGTCGGCAATGCCGGCAGCTCTTCCATCACTCGGCTCAGCGGGAAGATGGCAATCGCCTCGGTGCCTTCGCGCAGCTTGGAATGGAGCTCGAATTCGCCGCCATGCATGGCAAGCAGCCCTTGCACGATCGGCAGGCCAAGCCCGGTGCCTTGCTCGGCGCTCTTGATGGCGATCGAGCCCTGGCCGAAGGCTGAAAGCACGATCGGAATCTCGTCCTCGGGAATGCCCGGGCCATTGTCCTTGATCGAAATGTATTGCCCGCCGCCCGCCGTCCAGCCGACGCGGACGCGGATTTCGCCGCCGGTGGCGGTGAATTTTATGGCGTTGGACAAAAGGTTGAGCGCGATCTGGCGCACGGCGCGCTCGTCGGCGAACAGACGCGGCAATGTCTGTTCGAAATCCTGGATGACGCGGATGTCCTTGTTGCGCGCCCTCAACTCCATCATATGGCAGCAATCCTCGACGATGTTCAGCAACATCACCGGCTCCTCGTTGAGCTGGTAGCGGCCGGCCTCGATGCGCGACAGGTCGAGGATCTCATTGATCAAGTCGAGCAGATGCTGGCCGGAGTCGTGCACGTCATGGGCGTAGTCGCGATAGGTGGGGTTGCTCATCGGGCCCAGCACTTCGTTCGCCATCACCTCGGAAAAGCCGAGAATGGCGTTGAGCGGCGTGCGCAATTCATGGCTCATCGAAGCGAGGAAGCGCGACTTCGCCAGATTGGCATCCTCAGCCCGCCGCCGCGCCTCGTCCGACATCGATTTCGCCGTCTCGAGTTCGGCGATCAGCGCGTCCTTTTCGGAGCGGAACGACAACAGCATCAGGGAGGAGCGGTTGAGTTGACGGGCGACATAGGCGAAGAAAGGCAGCGACACGACAAGCAGCCCTGCCATGATCGCCTCGACCGGCATCCACAATCTGGTGCCGACATAGGCATAGAGTGCGACAGGAACGGCAAAGGTCACCAGCAGTGCTCCGCTGAGCGACGAGGCCATGAGAGCCGTCCCGGCCATGGCAAGCAGCATCACCACCGCCTTGACCACCTGGAACTGGTCGACCTCGCAGGCGGCGCAGCCGAGCAGGACGAACCAGGCCCAGCCGAGGCCGCACAGGAAGTGGCCGACCAGGAATTCCCTTCGCGTTTGCAAGGGGTTGAGCTCGGACGCTTCCGTGCGCTCAATGCGCCGGGCCATGAAGGCGACGATGGTATAGCAAGTGAGCGTGAACAGCGCCCAGAGCCCGATCTCGTTGCCGACGCCGGCCAGCCGGCCAGCCGCGGCGATCGCCAGGACCAGCAGCGGGATGGCCACGGCGCCGCTTGTCATGGCGCGGGCGTGGAGATTCAGCAGTTCACGGTCGAAATCGGGATTGCCCGCCTGCTGCGAAAGACGGTCGCGCGTCTTGCGCACCGCGCGCGCCACATCGCTGTTGCGATGAGGTTTCCTGCGGTCCACAATGAACTTGTCCGCTGTGTTCGAGCGTTGCAAGGGCATCAAAAACTTCAATTTATGCGTGCAGCGGTTCCAAGGTGTTAAGCTACGTTCGAATGATTAACCAACCGTTTGCCATATGAGCCGTTCCTGGTCGCCAAGATCGCGCCGGTACGCGGCGCCGCGCCCGAGAAGCCTGTGGCGCAAGCTCATGGACTACGGGCTGACTATCGTCATTCTGGGGCTGCTGATCCTGCTGGCGGCACGCCTCGACCGGGTCGAGACGCGCAAGACGCAAGGCGCGGCCGTCATCAATGACGGCGATTCGATCACGCTCGGCACCGAGCGCATCCGCATGCGCGGCATCGACGCGCCTGAATACACCCAGACCTGCCGCAGGAACGGCGCCGATTATGCCTGCGGCACGCTTGCGCGCCAGTCGCTGGTGCGCCTGATCGCCGGCAGGCCGGTCACTTGCAGCGGCTGGCAGCGGGATCGTTATGGCCGGCTGCTTGGCAACTGCAATGCGGGTGACACGGATCTGAACCGCGCCCAGGTCGAGGCTGGCTGGGCCGTTGCCTATGGCGATTTCGAAAGCGAGGAAGCGACTGCTCGCGCGGCAAAGGTCGGCATCTGGGCGGGGACGTTCGACCGGCCGCAGGACTGGCGCGACAGCCATCGCGGCGAAGTCGTGGAGCGAAAACACGGCACGCTGGCATCGATCGGGGATGCCGTGCGGGAGATTTTTCGCTTCTGGTGAAACGCATCTGGCGGAAGGGAAGGAGGATCGAATGAAGCTTTTCGACGGCGGCCGGGCGCCCAACCCGCGGCGGGTACGCGTTTTCCTTGCCGAGAAAGGGATCGCGGTTCCAATCGTGTCCGTCGACATGGGCGCGCTGGAGCACAAGAGCCAAACAGTGAGTTCGCGCAACCCTTTACAACGCCTGCCGGTGCTGGAACTTGACGATGGCACCATCATCACGGAATCAGTCGCCATCTGCCGCTACTTCGAGGAGTTGCAGCCCGAACCGGCCCTGTTCGGACGCGGCGCGCTCGGCAAGGCGCAGGTCGAGATGTGGCAGAGGCGGATGGAGCTCAATCTGCTGGGCAGCGTCGCGCAGGCCTTTCGCCATATCCATCCGGCCATGAAGGAATGGGAAATCCCGCAGGTCCCGGAATGGGGCGAGGCCAACAAGCCGAAGGCGGTCGAGTTCCTGAAGATCCTCGACCGCGAGTTGGCGAGCCGTGAGTTCGCCGCCGGTGACAACTATTCGATTGCCGATATTACCGGCCTGATCGCGATCGACTTCATGAAGCCGGCCCGCATCAAGGTGCCGGAGGAATGCACCAATGTGTTGCGCTGGCATCAGGCGATCTCCAGCCGGACGAGTGCCGCCGCTTGAGTGTGGAACTGGACAGCTTTGCTGCGACGGTCCGGGCCTGCCGCATCTGCGTCGAGAATCCCGTCGGCAAGCCGCTGCCGTATGAGCCAAGGCCGGTTCTGCGGCCGTCGTCCAGCGCGCGCATCCTGATCGCCAGCCAGGCGCCGGGAACCAAGGTGCACCTGTCAGGCATGCCGTTCACCGATGCCTCCGGCGACCGCCTGCGCAACTGGCTTGGTGTGACCAGCGACGAATTCTACGACATAGAGAAATTCGCCATCGTGCCGATGGGCTTCTGCTTTCCCGGTCAGGATGCCAAGGGCAGCGACTTGCCGCCAAGGCGCGAATGCGCACCGGCATGGCGCGCGCCCTTGATGGCCCTGATGCCGGCGATCGACCTGGTGCTGACGATCGGCATCTATGCGCAGTCCTGGCACATGGGCGCCGCGCGCCGACCCTCGCTGACGGAAACGGTGATGGACTGGCGTGCCATCTGGGAGGATTCGGTCGGCACGAAAGTGCTGCCTCTGCCGCATCCGTCCTGGCGCAACACCGGCTGGCTAAAGCAGAATCCATGGTTTGAAATGGATTTGCTGCCTTTCCTTCGGTCGGAAATCCGCTATCGCATTGGCTAGGCATTCAGCAAGAAATCACTCGCTTTAGTGGCGATTGGCAGAATTTCTTTCTTGTTAAAGCCTCGAATAAGAGGGAATATAGATAAACTATTCCCCAGGAGCCTCTCATGGACCGCCTTGACCGAAAAATTCTACGCCTCCTGCAGGAGGACGCGACGCTCGCGGTCGCCGATGTCGCCAAGAAAGTCGGCCTGTCGACCACGCCCTGCTGGCGCCGCATCCAGAAGCTCGAGGAGGAAGGCGTCATCAAGCGGCGCGTCGCCATTCTCGACCATGAGAAGGTCAATGTACGGGTCACTGTCTTCGTCTCGATCCGCACCAATTCACACAGCCATGAGTGGCTGCGGCGGTTTTCCGAGGTCATCCAGGAATTTCCCGAGGTGGTCGAGTTCTACCGCATGAGCGGCGACGTCGATTACCTGCTGCGCGTCGTGGTGCCCGACATCGCCGCCTATGACGCCTTCTACAAGCGGCTGATCGCCAAGATCGAGATCCGTGACGTGTCGTCGTCCTTCGCCATGGAGCAGATCAAGTACACCACAGAGATCCCGCTCGACTACATGGTGTTGGACAAGGAATCGGGTGCCAACGCTGCCTGAGCGCCAAACCGTTAGAGCATTTCACCGTTTCGCGGAAACGGCGAAATGCTCTAACTCTTTGTTTTGACGCAATTCCTGTGGGAAAACCGTTCACGCTTTTCCTGGAATTGCTCTAGTTCTTCTTTTTGTTGAGGAAACTCCAGGGCGAATTCACCGGCAGGACGATGGTGTCCGGCACGGTGTCGACGCCGACAACCTCCGCCTTGCGCACGGTATAGCCGGACTGGATGACACTGACGCCATCCAGAATGAACAGCTGGCTCTTTTCCATGTCCGGCCTCAGGGCGCCGGTGACGGCGACCGACTGGTAGGCTTGCGACATCTTGTAGGGATGGGCTGGCGTGACCAGCACGATCTGGTTGGGTGGCGGCGTCGGCATGTGGCTGCACGCGCCCGTCCATGGCACCAGCAGGAACTGATACACAAGGTCACCGTCGCGATCGACCGGCAATGCATAGCCGGCTAATTGTACCGTCTTGTCCTGCAGGCCAAGCGACAGCGTCTCGCCATGATCGGGCAATTTTGCCGCGATCATCGGCAGGCCGGCGTCTTCGGCAACCGCCTGGCTCGCCGGGCGCAGATCCTTCCAGAATATGTGCGTGGTCTCGGCCGAGGCACCGGCGGCGCAGAGAGACAGCGCGGCCGCGAGCGCCAGCATTGATTTGAAATGGATGCTCATGCCGCTTCCTTTGCGGGCGAGTAGAGACGCCGTGCCCAATGACGTCAATGCTCGAGCCGCATCACATGTCGGCGAGAACCGGCCATGCCGGCCTCGCGGAAGCCACGCGATGCAAACATGTCGCGAAAACCCATGAAACGGTAACTCGGCGACGCCTCGGACACCGGATAGGCCTCGATGATACGCGCGCCCTTGGCGAAGGCATGATCGATGGCGGCATCGAGCAACGCCGAAGCAAGGCCGCCGCCGCGCAAAGCCCTCGGCACATAGAAGCAGACGATCGACCATACGCCGCTCTCGCCGTCATCCTGCTGCTTTGAAAGCTTGCGATAGGTCTCGCGTGGCGCGACCGAGCACCAGCCGATGGTCTTGCCGTCGAGCTCGGCGGCTATGCCGACCGGGGTGCTGGCATCGATGAGCGCCATCATCCGCCGCTTCTTCTCGTCGCTCTGGATGTGCTCGCGGCCGGACTGCCGCCAGACCATGCACCAGCAATATTTTGGCGCCCCCGGCTGCTCGAACAAAGTCTCGAAGCCGCCACGGGTCGCTCGCGTCACCTCGGTGAAGCGGATGTTGGCGAGGTCAAACGTTTCTGGCGGCGATCCGCGCGAGCGTTTTGGCATCGGTCAGCTCCTTCACGGCATTCCTGCCGTTCCAGCGTGCCGTCTTGTCGGTCGATCGCGCGAGCCGTTCAGCGACAGCAAGGGCCGCGCCGTGCATGGCCATCGATCGCTTGCCGATCGAACGAAGCGCCCAGTTCACGGCTTTCTTCACGAAATTACGGTCGTCAGTGGCATGCGCCTCGATGATCGGCAGGAAGGTGAGAAAGGTCGCCTCCGGCTCTTTCTTCCGGTGGACGACAGACCAGGCCATCATGGCAAAGGCCGTGCGTCGAACGAATTCCCGTTCATCGGCCGCGAACTCGCCGATCAGATCCTTCCAGGCGCCCGTGTCGACGAAGAGATCGGAGACGCCGTCGACGATATCCCAGGAATCGAAACTCGACGCCCATTGCCTTGCGTTCGCGGCGGAAAACCGGCTCGGGTCGGCCGTAACGGAAGCGATGAACTGCGCCTCCATAATGCCTGACTCCCAAAGCTCAAAAGCGCGCTCATGGTTGCGTTTGATCTTCCGGGCGATCTGCCGCTGGACGCCATGTGGGATTCCAAGCGCGCGTTCGATCCTGATACCGTAGCGCAGCATGCCAAGACGATTTTCCTCCGAGCCGATCAAGCGCAGATGCGCGACGATTTCGTCGGCACTGGATTGGGGCGAAAGCTCGGCCATTGCAAATCCTACTTCTCCAGCCGCGCCAGCAGCGAGGACGTGTCCCAGCGCTTGCCGCCCATGGCCTGCACGTCCTTGTAGAACTGGTCGATAAGCGCGGTCACCGGCAGCCTGGCGCCGTTGCGATCAGCCTCCTCCAGGCAGATGCCGAGATCCTTGCGCATCCAGTCGACGGCAAAACCGAAATCATATTTTCCCGCATTCATGGTCTTGTGCCGGTTTTCCATCTGCCAGGATCCGGCCGCACCCTTGGAAATCACCTCGATCACCTTCTCGATGTCGAGCCCGGCCTTCTTGCCGAAATGGATGCCTTCCGACAGGCCCTGCACCAGCCCGGCGATGCAGATCTGGTTGATCATCTTGGTCAGCTGGCCGGCGCCCGCCGATCCCATCAGCCCGACCATGCGGGCATATGCGTCGATAACCGGCCTGGCCCTGTCGAACGCGGCCTGGTCGCCGCCGACCATGACGGTCAGCACGCCATTCTCGGCGCCAGCCTGGCCACCGGAGACCGGCGCGTCGAGAAACGAGAAGCCGCCGGCTTGCGCGGCCTCCGCCAATTCGCGCGCGACCTCGGCCGAGGCCGTGGTGTTATCGATGAAGACCGAACCTTTCTTCATCGATTTGAACGCACCATCGGGGCCTGTCGTCACCGAGCGCAGATCGTCGTCATTGCCGACGCAGGAAAAGACAAAGTCCTTGTCCTTGGCTGCCTCCGCCGGCGTCACCGCAAGGCTGCCGCCATGCTGGCCAACCCATTGCTCGGCCTTGGCCTTGGTGCGGTTGTAGACAGTGACGTCGTGGCCCCCCTTGTTCCTGAGGTGCCCGGCCATCGGATAACCCATTACGCCAAGACCGAGAAATGCCACGGATGCCATAAGCTTGCCCTTCAGACTGAAAATGGAATTTGCTGCGAAAGCTCTAGAGCAATTCCTGGAAAAATGTGAAGCGGTTTTCCCACAGGAATTGCGTCAAAACAAAGAGATAGAGCGGTTCGCCGTTTCCGCGAAACGATGAACCGTTCTAGACTCTGGGTTCAATTCGTCAAGACGCGAGGGAACACGATCGACTGGTGCAGCCGAAGCCGAGAACAGGTCAGCGTTTCAGGTGAATGGTGATGCGGCGCTCGATCCATTCGATGGCATGACGCAAGATCTCGACCATCACCAGATAGACGATGGCGACCCAGATATAGGCTTGAATGTCGAAGCTGTTCGCGAAGGCGAGCTTTGCATTGCCCATCAGATCATAAACCGTGATGATGGCGACGATGGCGGATGCCTTGACCATCAGGATCAGTTCATTGCCATAGGGTCGCAAGGCGACAATCAACGCCTGTGGCAAGACGATCTTGCGCAGCGTCTGCAGTTTGTGCAGGCCGAGCGAGGCTGCCCCTTCCCATTGCCCTCTTGGCACGCTTTCGATGGCACCGCGCAGGATTTCGGCCTGGTAGGCGGCGGTGTTGAGCGCAAAGGCGAAGACGCCGCAGTTGAAGGCGTCCTTGAAGAAATCCCAGAGCGTGAACCATCCCATCGTAAATCCGACCGGGATGCTTACGTGAGGCAGAACTTGGACCCAGTCGCTGACGACCGGTAGGTATAAGCCAACCGCACTGAGCTCCGGTCTGAACGAACCCACCCCGTAATAGACCAGAAATGTCTGAACCAGCAGCGGCGTGCCCCGGAAGAAATAGACGTAACAATAGGCAAGACCGGACAGGATCCGGTTCCTGGACATGCGCCCATAGGCGACAGGCACCGACAGGACGGCGCCAAGCACCATTGAAATGGCGACCAGCGACAGGGTGACGCCAAGCCCTCTGAGATAGGCCGGCGCATATTTGGCGAAGAAGGCTGCGTTCCAGGCAAAGAACAAGTAGCTGACGATGCCGAGGCCAAAGGCGATCCACAGGCAAACAAGCGCGTAGCCGACGATGCGTCGTCGCGGCCAGCCGCGAGCTCGCGGTGGTGGCCGTTCGACCATGGTGGCTGTCGCGCTCATCGTTGTGCCTCGCGTTTGCCGAGCGAGCGCAAAATGGCGTTGGTGGCGAAGGATGACACGACGGCCAGACCAAGAAAGACCAGTGCCGCCACGCCGTAAAACAGGAACGAATGCTTAGTGACGCGAGCGGCCACGCCGGCGTTGCGCAACGTCTCTGCTAGACCGACGACCGACACCAGTGAGGTGTCCTTCAGCAGGCTGAGCCAGCAATTCTCGAGACCAGGAAACGCTATGCGCAGCAACTGCGGCAAGATCACAAGGCGCATTGTCTGCCCGTAGGAAAGACCAATGGCATAACCACCCTCATACTGACCTTTCGGTATGGCACGGAAGGCCGACAGGAAAACCTCGCTGGCGTAGGACGAGAAGATCAGGGCAAGCACGATCATGCCGGCGACGAAGCTGTTGACGTCGATGGTCGCTTCGGGGCGGAAATACCGGATGATGTGCTGCAGCAGGATCGGCACGCCGAAGAAGAACAGGAAGAGCGTGACCAGTTCCGGCAGGCCACGAAAGACCGTGGTGTAGATGTTGGCGGCCAGGCGCAGCGAAGGCTCTTCGGATTGCTTGCCGAGCGCAATGAAAAAGCCGATCGTCAAACCAATGGGGAGCGTCGCCAGCGCCAGCAGAACCGTTACTACGACGCCATAGGCAATATCGTCACTCCAGCCATCGGGTCCCCAACTGAGAAGTGTCCATATGCTTTGGGCTGGCATTGACGGGTCTTATCTCCACGGCATTCCCAAGACGAATAGAAAGACGGCGGGGAATTTCCCCGCCGTCTTGATCCAGTCTATCAGGACTCGGCGCCGTAGACGTCGAACTTGAAGTACTTGTCGTTGATTTCCTTGTATTTTCCGCTGGCGCGAATGGCGTCGATGGCCTCATTGAGCTTGTTGACCAGGTCGGTCTCGCCCTTGCGCACGGCAATGCCGGCGCCAGGTCCGAAGATCTCGACCGGTTGCGGCGAGGGCTGGCCGAGAATCTTGCAGCAGGCACCATCGGGCGAGTCCAGCCACTGCTGCAGCACGACGATATCGTCCTCGATCGCGTCGAGACGACCATTGGCAAGATCCGCCTGCTCCTCGGGGCTGCTCGGATAACCCTTCACGGTGCTGTCGGTGTAGGTCTTCGAGGCATAGTTGAAATGCGTGGTCGTGGTGGCGACACCGATGGTCTTGCCGGCGAGATCTTCCTTGGTCACGCCCTTCAGCGTCGAGTCTTTCGGCACTGCCAGAGCCGAAGGCGTGTTGTAGTATTTGTGGGTGAAGTCGACCTTCTCCTTGCGCTCGGGGGTGATCGACATCGAGGCGACGATTGCGTCGAACTTACCGGCCTGAAGCGCGGGGATGATGCCGTCCCAATCCTGGGCGACGAAGGTGCACTTGACCTTCATCTGGTCGCACAGCGCCTGGGCGATATCGATGTCGAAGCCGACGAGCTTGCCGTCGGAGGTTAGGTTGTTGAACGGGGGATAGGCGCCTTCGGTGCCGATCCGCAGGGTCTTTTCCTGGGCCTGGGCTACGCCGAGCGTCAGCAGCGCGGCCGATGCGGCGAGCGCGATACGCAGTGCAATACGCATGATAGTCCTCTCTTTATGGTCCCGGCCGTCGTTCCGAAACGGCTCTGTGGGGCGGTGCTTTTGACCGCCCGCTGAAGCGATACTCCCACTCTTTCAAAGAAAAAAGCAACTGCAAAACCACCAAAATCGGTAACGGGGTTCTGCCGTTACGTTAGATCTCAAGCAACGAGGCCGGTGGTGCGCTCGATGAAGTCGACTATCGATTTTACGTCGTCGAGGTCGAATACCGGCAGGCTCTTGTCCGTGACGGCGAAATCCGCGGCGACGGCGACAATATTGGGATCGTCAGCCGAAAGCGGCGCCCGGTCCTTTGCCTCCAGCCGCCTCGTTTCGATCTTGCGGTGAGACTCGCGCTTGTAGCCTTCGATCAGCACGATGTCGCATGGGGCGAGCCGCGAAAGGATGCCCTCCAGCGGTGGCTCGTCCTCGCCGCGCAATTCATGCATCAGCGCCCAACGGTTGCCGGACACGATCGCGACCTCGGTGGCGCCGGCCTGCCGATGGCGGAAGCTGTCGGCGCCAGGCTTGTCGATGTCGAAGTCATGATGGGCATGTTTGACCGTCGAGACCTTCCAGCCGCGTCGCACAAGCTCGGCGACCAGCTTTTCGGTCAATGTGGTCTTGCCGGAGTTTTTCCAGCCGGTGATGCCGAAGATGTTCATGATGTCATGCTCTGCAACAGGCGTCTGGCCTCGGCAAGATCGTCCGGCACGTTGATGTTGAAGAAAGGATCGAGCCCTGTGAATTGCTGGATCGGGAATTCCACCTCGACATGACCGTGGCGCTCGATGAAGGCCAGCACCCGCCGACTATCCTCATCGACGAGGAAATGCCGCAAGGCGTCGCGACAATCGGTTGGCCACAGCGCGAAGGTCGGGTGGAGCCGTCCGGCCGAGGAGGCGACAGCGATCGAACCGGGGCTTCGGCCGGCCGCCGCCGCCAGGCGGTCGACGAGATCAAGCGGCAGGAAGGGCGTGTCGCCGGCAGCGGTGACGACAGCCTTGCAAGGTGTGCTGGCAACGGCCCATTCGAGGCCGGTCAGAATTCCGGCAAGCGGGCCAGCAAAGCCTTCGACGGTGTCGGCAAGCACGGCCAGTCCGAAACGGGAAAAGCGTGCCGGATCGCCATTGGCACTGAGCGCCAGGGTTTCAATCTGCGGGCCAAAGCGCGACAGGACCAGGTCAAGCACGCAGCCGGCGCCAAGCGGCAACAGGCTCTTGTCGCCGCCTCCCATTCGCCGTGACTGGCCGCCGGCCAGAATGATCCCCGCGACATCCCGTTTCATGCCGCCCAGCCTCTACGCCAGCCGACGGAAATCGCAAGCAGCTTCAAGGGCTAGATTCCGTCCGGCGCCATGGCCGGCCCGGTGCTTTCGGCGACGATTCTTCTCCGGCCGACCAGCCGTTCGCGGTAAAGCGTATAGAGACCCGAGCCGACGACTATCGCCGCACCGACGATCATCGGCATGTCCGGGAAATCGCCGAAGACGATCAAGCCAAGCAATATGGACCAGAGGAGAGCGGTGTAACGGAATGGCGCGACGAAGGAGATCTCGCCCGAGCGCATCGCCATGATGATGAACTGATAGCCGACGAGCACGAGCACCGCAGCCAGAGCCAGCAGTGTCGTGCTCTTGCCGGTCATCGGCGTCCAGCCACCCATCGGCGACAACAGCACCGCGCCAACGACGGTCATTGCCAGCGCGGTGGCGGTCGAGACCAGCATTGTCGGTATGGCTTGAGGGATACGCTTGGTGGCGAGATCTCGCACGGTGCAGCATGCAACGCTGACCAGTGCCACAAGGGAATAGATGCTGAAGCCGTCGAAACCCGGCCGCACGATGATCAGCACGCCGGCAAAACCGATGGCGATCGCCATCCAGCGTCGCCAGCCGACTGGTTCGCCGAAAAACAGCGCGGCACCCATCGTCACCGCCAGCGGCAGCGCCTGAAGAACCGCCGAGACGCTGCCGATCGGCAAATGGGCCAGCGCCACGAGGAATGACACGGTGGCACCCGCTTCGCCCAGGACTCGGATTGCCACCAATGGCTGCAGCATCAGGCGCGGCTGCAAAAGCGCGCCACGTTGCCAGGCCAGCAGGCCGACGAAGAGTGAGGCAAAAGCTCCCCTGATCAGCATGACCTGCGCCATGTTCATCGATTGCGAAGAATATTTGGTGATGGCGTCGTTGAGCGTGAAGCCAACCATCGCCACCATCATGAACAACGCGCCGCGAAGATTTGGAGAAAGGGGCAAGAGATCTACCGATTGCCTGAGCAAGCAAGCCTGTAACAGCCCGCCGCGAAACAGCAATGGCAAAGGGCTGTGCCAGAACAGGGAGAATCCGTCGTCGCCGGGGTGAAATCACATCCCGGCTTCGTCACGGATCGTGTCGGGAGGCCGCTTCGCCTCCCGGAAACCGACTAGCCTGGGCGATCCCTATTTCTTCGGCGTCAGCACTTCGGTGCCGTTGCCCTCCTTGCCGGCGATCGTCCACAGGCCATGCAGCGAGCCGTCCTCCTCGACCTTGTAGACAACGAGGCCGATATCCTTGTCCATGACATAGCCGGCGGAGAATGCGTCGTCATTGCGCATACAGATGCCGTCCGAGGAGGAGCCGCCCGTCTCCCAGTGGATCGTGCAGGTGGTTCCGCTGGTCAGCGTGATGGTGGCTTCGCCGCCATAGGCCGAGCCATCGAAGTTGGTGCCGGCGACGGTGTAAGTGCCGCCGATCGACTGCGCTGCCGCGGGCAGGGCCGTGAAGCCAAGCAATGCAAGAGAAAGAATGAGTTTGCGCATGACGTTTTCCCCCTATCAGCGAAGAGCCGCTTTCAGGCGAAAAGCTAGGCCGGAACAAGCTGGCCGTAAATCCGGCGGTGGTCGCGAACGAGACTTTTTCTGGGGTGTGATCCGAAATACTCACTGTCCCTCGAGGCTGCCCGCAATGGCGCCAACGAGCGGGTCGTATTTCGACTTCAGGGCAGGCGGGTAATCGATCCAGACCGTGCGAATGACGCCATCCCTGCCGAACAGGCGCCGCTCGTAAAAAATCTTTCCATCCTTCATCCCCGACAGCACCGCCCACTCCTTTCCTGTCTTGCTGTAGGTGACGGTATAGCCGGGTTCCTTGCTCGCCTTTTCTTCCGCGACAAAGCCCTTCGGCGTGTCGTCGTCGACATTGAGGATGCCGGAGCAGGTCAGGCTGGCGCCATCCGCGCTCAGCCATACCTGTCCGTCGCCATTTTCCGGCTCGGGCTGACGATCGGTGAAGATCTCGTCGGGAAAGGTGCAGACCGTGCCGAAGCGCTCGTTCACATAGGTGGACGGTGTGGCGTTGGCTGCACTTGGGACAAAGCCACTTCCCGCTATCATGAGAAACAGGGCATCGCGGGCAAACATCTAGACCTCTCCTGCATTGCGTCTGAGGCGTTCGATTTCCGCGAGCAGTCTGGGGATATCCTGGCGGGCGTGCGCGATAAAATCCTGATCGGCTACCGTTCCACCACCACTTAGCTCAAAATCTTCTCCTCCGTTTCCCGTCATGATGAAGTTGGAGCCGCTGGTATGGTCCCTACCTTCGACAAACGACTTCCAAGGCCCGGGCGTAGCTTGTGCGCACCGGCTCTTGATCATCTCAAGCTCAGCAGGATCCATTGCTCCCGTGCCCGACACCATAACCCATCCCCCGATTGCGATCGCGAGTTTGAGTTTACAGTACAAGGTAGTGTCGCCGCTACCGCGGTATAGTCACTGAGGACTATCCGCCCGTCACGCTCATATGCCGGGACACGGACGGGCGGCTGGTGCGGCGGTCGATGATGAAATCGTGGCCTTTCGGCTTGCGGCCTATGGCTTCGTCGATCGCGTCGGCGACAAATTCGTTGCCTTCGGACGCCCGCAAGGGCGCGCGCAGATCGGCGGCATCCTCCTGGCCGAGGCACATGTAGAGCGTGCCGGTGCAGGTCAGCCTAACCCGGTTGCAGCTTTCGCAGAAATTATGCGTCATCGGCGTGATGAAGCCGAGCTTTCCGCCGGTCTCGGCGACGTGGACGTAGCGGGCCGGGCCGCCGGTCTTGAAGGGAATGTCGGTCAGCGTGAACTGTCGCTCCAGCGAAGCGCGCAGCAGCGATAGCGGCAGGTACTGATCAGTGCGGTCGGCGTCGATCTCGCCCATCGGCATGGTTTCGATGACGGTCAGGTCCATGCCGCGGCCGTGCGCCCAGCGCATCATGTCGGGCAATTCGGCGTCGTTGAATTCCTTCAGCGCCACGGCGTTGAGCTTGACCTTCAGCCCGGCCGCCTGAGCGGCATCGATGCCTTGCATGACCTTGTCGAGATGGCCCCAGCGGGTGATCTGGTGGAATTTGTCGGCGTCAAGCGTGTCGAGCGAGACGTTGATGCGCTTGACGCCGCAATCGGCGAGCTCGGCGGCGAAGCGCGACAGCTGCGAGCCGTTGGTGGTCAGCGTCAGTTCTTCCAGCGCGCCGCTGTCGAGGTGGCGCGAGAGCTGGCGCACCAGATGCATGATGTTTTTGCGCACCAGCGGCTCGCCGCCGGTGAGGCGCAGCCGTTTGACGCCCTTCTCGATGAAGACGGTGCAGAGCCGGTCCAGCTCTTCCAGCGACAACAGGTCCTTCTTCGGCAGGAAGGCCATGTCTTCGGCCATGCAATAGGTGCAACGGAAATCGCAGCGGTCGGTGACCGACACTCTGAGATAGCTGATCGTGCGACCGAAGGGGTCGATCATGTTCATGTTCGAGCGTTTCCGTGGCCGTTATCGGCGTCGTTATATACAGCTATGTGATACGATCCAGCCCGCCATTCAAGATACCGCGTCTCGATCTTTGGTAACATCCCGGAGCCGACACGGTGTGTCGGTCGTCTATCAGGACTTTTCCCCTTTCGCGAAGCGGCGTAGGGAAGGGCAATCGATACGGGATGAAACTGCATGACCGCGCCAAAAGAACTCAGGGTCTCCAAGGACCGCAAGCTGCTGTCGGTCACCTTTCCCAATCACCAGCCATTCGAATTGCCGGCGGAGCTGTTGCGCGTTGCCTCGCCATCGGCCGAGGTACAGGGGCATTCCCCGGAGCAGCGTGTGACGGTTCCCGGCAAGCGCAACGTGGCTATCCTGAAGATCGAACCGGTCGGCAACTATGCGGTGCGCATCACCTTCGATGATTTCCACGACACGGGTATTTTCACCTGGAACTACCTGCATACGCTCGGCCATGAGAGGGATGAGCGCTGGAATGCCTATCTTGCCGAGCTTGCGGAAAAAGGGCTGAGCCGGGATCGCTGAGCTGGCGTCGTAAAGGCGTCACACATCTGGAGTAGCGCCGGCAAAGGTTCGGAGACGAAACGATGTCGCTCATCACCACGGTCGAACAGCTCGAAGCGCTCTATGGCTTTCCCGGCGAAGCCTCGCTGGTCAAGGAACTCGACCACGTCATTCCCGAATACGCAGCCTTCATCGAGGCTTCGCCCTTTGTTGCGCTTGCCACCAGCGGCCCGGAGGGGCTGGACTGTTCGCCGCGCGGCGATCTCGCCGGCTTCGTGCGCATCGTTGATCCGAAGACACTGATGATGCCGGACCGGCGCGGCAACAACCGCGCCGATTCGCTGAAAAACATCATCAGGGATCCTCGCGTCGGACTGCTGTTCCTGGTGCCGGGCTCCGGTACGACGTTGCGCATCAACGGCCGCGCGCACCTCACCACGGATGCCGCCCTTTGCGCGTCGTTCATGGTCGACGGCAAGGCGGCGCGTTCGGTGACCGTCATCGAAGTCGATTCGGTCTATTTCCAGTGCGCCCGCGCCATCGTGCGGTCGGAACTTTGGAATCCGGCGAAACATGTCGACCCGAAATCACTGCCGACGCCAGGAAAAATCCTGGAAATCACCAGCCGCAAGAACATCGACGGCGAAACCTATGACAAGGAATGGCCGGAGCGGGCGAAGAAGACGATGTGGTGACTGACCGGGCCGTCAGGCTTCCTTCAGCACCTCGTAGATCTTGCGCATCTGTTCGCCGATCATGTCGCATTGTTCCGGCGTCGACTGGCTCATCGCCTTTTCGATCAGAGCCATATGCACTTTCAGCGCCTGCATCAGCAGCGCCTCGCCGGCCTCGGTCAGGGCCAGCCGCAGGATGCGCTTGTCCTTCTCGTCGCCTTCGCGGCGCAGCAGGCCGCGCGTCTCCAGCTGCGGCAACAGCATGGTGATGTTGGAGCGGCCGACGAGCAGCTTGCGGGCAAGGTCGTGCTGCGACATGCCGGGATGGCGGTAGAGGTTCATCAACACGTCGAGCTGCGCCGGCTTGAGATCCAGCGGCGCGAGCTTCACCGCCAGCGTGCGCTCCAGCACATGGCAGGCGCGCGCCACCGCGACCCAGTTGCGAAAACGCGGGTTGTCCCAGGGCAGCTCTTGTTTATTGTTCATCTTTGAACTATTATGTTCATGCTTGAACGTATGGATGGATTCTCACTATGGCATCATTCGGGCTGAAGGTCATCCGAGGTGTGTTTGGTGCGGCCGAACATATTGCGCCGCGCATCACCGGGCGTGCGGCCTTCGAACTTTTCTGCCGTACGCCGAGCGCCAGGGCGCTGACCGACGGTGAGCGCCGCGCCATCGGCCGCGCCGCCGAATTCATGACGGAGGCGCGCCATCATCGGCTGAAGACGGCGACCGGCTGCGTGGTGGTGCATGAATTCCGGCCGGAGCCGGGCAGGGCGGCTCCCGGCACCGTACTTGTCGTTCATGGCTGGCGTTCGCGCACCGAATACATGCGCGCATTGATCGAAGGCTATCGCGCCGCCGGCTACAGGGTCGTTTCGCTGGACCTGCCGGGCCACGGCCATTCGCAGGGCCGGCACCTGAACATGGTCAATGCGGTTGACGCTGTGCGGGTTGCTGGCGAATGGTTCGGTCCGTTCGTGGCGGCGGTGGGGCATTCCTTCGGCGGCGCCGTCGCCGCCAATGCCATCGCCGGCTCGGTCAAAAACGTTCCGCCGCTGACAGCCGGGCGTCTTGTGCTGATCGCGGCGCCAAGCTCCTTGCCGGCGATCTTTGCCGACTTCAGCCGCATGCTCAATGTCGGTCCCCGCTCGCAGGTTGCCATGGCGGACCGTGTCGAACACCTGTCCGGCCGGCCACTGCACGAATTCACCGGCGACCGCCAGCTCGCACAGGCGCCCGTGCCGACGCTTATCATCCACGCGCCGGATGACCGCGAGGTGCCAGCTGAGCATGCGAGACGCTATGCCGGCGCCGGCGGTCATGTGCGGGTGCACTGGGCCGACGGGCTCGGCCACCGCCGCATTCTTGCGGACAAGGGTGTTGTCGAACGCGCCGTTGCCTTCGTCGCGGGGAACCACGAGCCGTCATTACTGCATTGAGCCGCGGTCCTCGTTCCATGCATGTCGTTGTCTCGAAACCGGGACCGCTTTTGAGCGACATGCATTGGGCTACTTCTTCTTCTCGCCGGGCTCGACCGGCAGTCCGGCCGCCTTCCAGGCGGTGTAGCCGCCAAGGATGTGCTTGACCGGCGTCAATCCCATGTCCTGCGCGGTCTTGGTGGCGAGCGCCGAGCGCCAGCCGCCGGCACAAAAGAAGACAAAGCTCTTTCCCGAGGCGAAAAACGGCTTGTGATAAGGGCTTTCGGGATCGATCCAGAATTCCAGCATGCCACGGGTGACATGTTTGGCGCCGGGTATTCTCCCGTCACGTTCGACCTCGCGAGGGTCGCGCAGGTCGACGAAGATCGTGCCCTCATCTTCGAGCAATCCCGCCGCTTCTTCAGGCGAAACCACTTCGATCTCGGCATTGGCCTCGTCCAGCAGTTCGCGATAACCCTTTTTCACCGTCGTCCCTCCCGGCCTTGCTGGCAGGTCCGAATTTCGAGCACACCAGCCTGCGTTTGTCACGCTGCCTCGGTTGCGGCCATCGTCTTCCACGCCGCCATCGCCCCGGCCACGGTCGCCAGCAGGGCGGCGCGCGATGCACCATCCCGCGCCTGGATCGACATGCCGTGCTGAACCGTGGCAAAGAAAGTCGCCACGGCACGACAGTCGAATTTCGCCGGCAATTCGCCCTCGGCCACGCCGCGCTCGAGGCGCTTGCGCAAGGCTGTGAGGTTTCCGGCGCGACGCCGGCGCAAATCCGCGCAGATGGCGCCGCTGCTTGAGTCTTCGTGCAGTGCACCCAGTGCAATCAGGCAGCCCTGCGGGCGATCGGTCCGCGAATAAGCCTTGGCTGTCTGCCGCAGGAAGTTCTCGATCGCCTTGCATGCCGTCGATGCCTGGTCCAACGCGGCCCAGATCTCTGTTCCTTCGGCTTGCGTGTAATATTCGGTCGCTTCGAGGAACAGCGCCTCCTTGCTGCCAAAGGCGGCATAAAGGCTGGGCGAATTGATGCCCATCGCAGCGGTCAGTTCGGCAATCGAAGTGCCCTCGTAGCCTTTGGCCCAAAAGAGCTCCATCGCGCGCCGCAGGGCCGCGGTTCGATCGAAGGTACGGGGACGGCCTCTTTCCGACATGGCGCCTTTTCTGTGTTGATCGATACATAAATCAGTTGACGCAACCGGGCAAGGCTGCCAGACATTTATGTATTGATCGATACAAAAATGGAGAAACAGATGTCTTCCAGCAATTTGAACGGCAAGGCCGCCCTCGTCACGGGTGGCAGTCGCGGCATCGGGGCGGCGATTGCACGGCGCCTGGCCGCCGATGGCGCGGCTGTCGCACTGACTTATGTGCACGGCGAGGAGCAGGCTCTCTCCGTTGTTGCCGATATAGAGGCCAAGGGCGGTCGTGCCTTTGCGATCAGGGCCGACAACCGGGATGCGGCGGCGATAGACAGAGCCGTCGATCAGGCCGTTGGCGCCTTCGGCCGGCTCGACATCCTGGTCAACAGTGCCGGCATCTGGCGAACGGCACCCATCGATACGCTGTCGCTTGCCGATTTCGACGAGACCATGTCGGTCAATCTGAGAGCCCCGTTCATCGCCTCGAAAGCCGCGGCGGCTCATATGGGCGAGGGCGGTCGGATCATCTCGATCGGCAGCAATCTGGCCGAACGCGTCACCGACACCAGCCTTGGCGCCTATTCCGCCAGCAAGGCGGCACTGGTCGGGTTGACCAAGGCCCTGGCGCGCGACCTCGGTCCGCGCGGCATCACCGCCAATGTCGTCCATCCCGGCTCGACTGACACCGACATGAACCCGGCGGACGGACCGCATGCCGAGCACCAGCGCCAGAAGATGGCTACGCCGCGATTCGGCAAGGCCGACGACATCGCCGGCATGGTCGCGTGGCTTGCCGGACCTGAGGGGCGTTTCGTGACCGGCGCCGCATTGACCATCGATGGTGGTGCCAACGCCTGAATTTTGCGGAGTTCCCAGGCGGGAGCGGGAACACCCGCGCTCCCGCCGTCACGATGTTGTGAAACCGTTCTGCAACAGGCTTTCCGAAATTTATGAAAGCTTAACGAAATCGGTATGAATCGGTATAGTCGCGCCTTACATCCGCCATGCGGTGAGCGAGACGGTCTAGCGTGCGGAACGGGAACCGGTTGCGACCGGAGCGGGTGATTCATGAAATTCCTCGGAAACAAAGCAACCGCGATGCCGCTGATGGCGATCGCGGCAACGCTCGCCCTGGGCGCGCCTCAAGCCGGTGCGCAAGGGCTTTTCGACATGCTGTTCGGCGGCGGTGTCAGGCATGAGCCGCAGGGGGAATTTCCGCCTCCGCCAAAGCACAAACCCAAGCCGAAAGTCCCGGCTGGCGGCGGTGGCGGCGTAAAGATCAGCAGCCCGTCCTATTACACCTACAAGGCTGACAGGCTGGTACGCGTCGACTTCTCGACGCTGTCGGCGGCGCCGCAACCGGCAACGCCGCAGGACGCAGCGTTCGTTCCATCCGCCACTGGAGCTGCTTTCCACGACGCCATTGCCGGTCTCAGCGACTACGAGCTTTATGCCGAGCCCGACATCGCCAAGGCACTGATTGCCTACTATTCGGCCAATCCGGACTTCATCTGGGTGAGCGGAGCCAGCCTCAACAACCGCGCCCAGGATGCGGTTCGGGTGCTCGGCGAGGCTGCGAGCTATGGCTTGACGCCAGCCGACTATACAGTCGACGTGCCGGCCGTGAATTCGGCCTCGGTGGACGACGCAGCCAAGTTGAAGGAATTGGTGCGCTTCGAAATGTCGCTTTCGGCGCGCGTCTTGCGCTACGCCCATGATGCCCAGAGCGGCCGTGTCGAGCCCAACAGGATGACCGGCTATTATGATTTCCCGGCCAAACCGCTCGACATGGTCGGCGTACTGAAGACGCTCGCGCATACGCAGGAAGTGCGCACTTACCTCGAATCGCGGCATCCGCAGAATGCGGAATACCAGGCGCTGCGCGTCGAGTTGGAATCCTTGCAGGCAAGTGCCGAGAACGAGATCGTCGTTGATCCCAAGCTGCTGCTGAAGCCGGGGCAGACCAGCCCCGAACTGCCGAAGCTGCTGTCGCTGATCGCGCGCAATCTCGATGACGACATGGGCGGCACCTATGGCGAGATCCTGTCGCGGCTGGCGACCAGCGAAGTCTACGTCCCCGAACTGGTGCCGCTGATCAAGGCGGTGCAGGTGAAGGAAGGCATGAAGGGCGACGGCGTCATCGGTCCGCGCACCGTCGCCTTGCTGGCCGGTACGTCGAAGGCCGACAGGCTGCTCAAGGTGCAGGTGGCGCTGGAGGAACTGCGCTGGCTGCCTTCCGATCTCGGCAGCCCGCGTGTCTTCATTAACCAGCCCGCATTCACCGCCAGCTACATCGACAATGGCGAGGAAAAGCTGAAGATGCGCGCCGTCGTCGGTCGGGTCACCAACCAGACGGCGTTCTTCTACGACCAGATCAAGCAGGTCGATTTCCATCCCTATTGGGGCGTGCCGCAGTCGATCATCGTCAACGAGATGCTGCCCAGATTGCGCAGTGATCCCGGCTATCTCGACCGGGCCGGCTACGAGGTGACGGACTCGCGCGGCAAGCGCATTCCGTCGTCGGCGGTCAATTGGGGCGCCTATGGCGCCAACATTCCCTACAGCGTGCGCCAGCAGCCGAGCGAGGCCAATGCCCTGGGCGAACTGAAGATCCTGTTCCCCAACAAGCACGCGATCTACATGCACGACACGCCGCAGAAATCGTTCTTCAAACAGGACATGCGCGCGCTCAGCCATGGCTGCGTGCGCCTGCAGGACCCGCGCGGCATGGCGGCCGCTGTGCTTGGCACCTCGGTCGACTATGTGGCCGAGAAGCTGAAGCACGGACACTCGACCGAGGATGTGACGCGCAAGATCCCGGTCTATGTCGCCTATTTCACCGCATGGCCCGACATGTCCGGCAAGGTCGAGTATTTCAACGATGTCTACGATCGCGATTCGCGGCTGAAGCAGGCCCTGGACGCGACCGAGGCGGTGCGTTCACCGTCCAGCTGATCGTTCAGAACTGCGACAACGGGCGGCGGAAGCCCGCTTCCCGCCCGGCGATCAGCCAGTAGATCAAGCCGGCGACAAGGCCGGCGGCGGCGATGATGCCGATGTCGGCCCATCGCTCCGGATCCATGTCCTCCGCCGAACTCGGCCAGATCAGGAAGAAGCCGCCGGCGGCGGCAGCGGCGCCGAAGACCATGTGCATCAGGACATTGCGCAACGAGAAGAATTCGGCGATCAGCGCGAAGATCAGCGTCTGCAGCGCGGTCACCACAATCGTCAGGAAATAGATGAACATGCCAAGTGGCGGCACCACCAGGGCGGCGATCGGCGTAACGCCCATCACGTCGAAATAAGCCGGCGCATTGGGCAAGGAACTCAGCGCGGCGTAGATCGCCACCACGGCGAACAGGCCGACCAGTATCGCGATGAGATAGCCGGCAAGCATCATCAGGATGCGCTTCATCACGTGCTTCGCCGTCGCCATGCCCATCCCCCATACGGCGCAGTCAACCGGTTCAGTCAGCCATCAAAGACGATCCGGCGCAAGGGCAGGCGCCTTGCCGGCATGCAAGGCTTTTCTCAAACACCAAACACGCCGATCACGCGCCGCCACACAGATGCTCGGAGTCCGGCAAGGCCCAGGAACCTTTCGCAACCAGATCGATCGAATAATAGACCCGGCCGCGGTCGTCGTCCTTGGGGCAGTCCCTGGGAATCGCGATCAGGCACATCACGACGGGTTCGCCTACCTTCGAGGCGGCGAGGCGAGGCTCGCGATCATAGGAGACCGCCCCGCCGCCATTGGTGAATGTCGCGGCGCTGCCTGCGTCGGGGCTGGCTGTTTCCAGCGGATCGTCGCCGAGCCGCGTGGTCAGCGTCTTGATGTGCGTGGACGCGCATTGCCCGACCGCGGAGGGCAGGGGCTGATCCTTGTTGCCGGGGTTGCGAGACGCGACGTCCAGCGCCTTCTTGCCGACCAGAGCGATGTTGTAATCCTGCACCCATGATGGCGCGTTGCCGTAAGTCTGCAAGGCATTGTTGAGTGCGCTGACGATGCAGGCGGTGTCGGTCTTGCAAGCATTGCGGTCGGCGATCAGCCCGCGGGCGATCTTGCGCTTGTCGCCGCCGAATGCCGGCTCGAATCCCTTGTAGGCATTGGCGACCAGCAGATCGATGGCCGACAGCTGCGGGTCGGCGCAGATCGCCTTCTCAGCCGGCAGGCTTGCCTTGGCACAATCGAAGGACGGCCCGTCGGCCCGCGCCGAGGGCGCGGCAAGGATGCTGCCGGCCAGTATGATGGCGAGGACGAGCAAGACATCGGTTCGAACGGAAAATCGCATGACTGCCCTCAAGCCAACAGCATTGCCCAAGGCACTGCCCGCGCCCTGGCGTGCATATCACACTCCAAGGATGGACAATTTGCGGCAATCCGATTGGCCATGAAGGCGCGCGGAGAAAACCGCAGGCCCGTCGAATGGAGAGTGTCTGCCGGCGGCTCCTACTTAGGCTCGGCGGTCACCGGATCGTAGGTGATTTCCACCTTCGCCTTGTCAGACGTGTAATAGGTGACGGTGTAGGCGCCATTGTCCCAGTCGACTTCCTTCACATAGCGGAAGCCGTCGCGCTGCTCGACCTTGGCGATGATCTCCGAAAGCTTCTTGGCGTTGGGCGGCGGCAGCGGCTTGTCATCCGCGGCCAGAGCCGGCCCGGCGGCGAGAAGAACGACAACGCTGGTTGCCACGAGAAATCTGGACATGGTTTTCCCTCAAGTTTCGACGCAAGGAAACTCGCTGGTGTGGGGGTTGGTTCCAGATGGGATGCAATGCTTGGCAGGCCGCGCTCGCGGGTTGCAATTCGCCAGAGCGTCGAAGCAGGGCTGAGACTGAAAAACCATTTCCGGGAAAAATGGTGGGCGATGCAGGGATTGAACCTGCGACCCCACCCGTGTGAAGGGTGTGCTCTCCCGCTGAGCTAATCGCCCGCTCGTTGCCCGAAGGCCAAGCGAGCCGCGATATAAGGGAGGCCAACCGGTTAAGTCAAGGCGGTGTCTGGCATTCTCACAGCGATCGGATTCTTCACCCTTTCGGGTCTGTTCCGACAGGATGCCGGTCGCTGCCCGTTCAATGTCCAGCGGCGCTGATCAGCCTTTCCGCCAGATCCACGGTCAGCGCATCGAAATGCGAAATTATCGCCGAGGGCTCGAATTCGCGGACGTGGCGGTCGGTGTAGCCGAAATCGACGGCCACCACAGGAATGCCGGCGGCCTTGGCGGTGTCGATGTCGGTTTGCGAATCGCCGACCATCAAGGCGCGGTGGGGATCGCCGCCGGCCAGCCTGATGGTTTCGGTCAGGTGGCGCGGGTCGGGCTTGCGGAAGGCGAATGTGTCCTGCCCGGCGATGGCCGCGAAATGCCTGGTCAGGCCGAGCGCTTCGATCAGCGCCAGCGAGTTGGCCTCGTACTTGTTGGTGCAGATGGCCAGGAGATAGCCCGCCTTCTCGAAGCGTGCGATCGCCTCGATGACACCCGGGTAGGGGCGGGACTTGCCGGGAATGTTGTCGGTATAGTGATCGAGGAACAGTTTCAGCAGCCGGTCATGCTCGGTGACATCGAGCGACCGCTGCTGCGCGGCGTGCGCCCGCTCTATCATCACGCGGCCGCCATGGCCGACGAAGCGCTTGAAGCCGGCCTCGTCGACGGCGGCGAGTTCGCTGGCGGCCAGGCTGTGGTTGAGGCTGTCGAGCAGGTCCGGCGCTGTATCGATCAGCGTACCGTCGAGGTCGAACACGATTGTCGGGCGAATCATTGTCTGTCCCACGCAGGTTTGTACAACTGGCAGGCGATAAAGGCTGGCGCGCGTCAAGGCAAGCAGGGCGGTGGTATGGCTGCCAGGGGCTTTGACCGGACCGGCAAAAATGCTAGGAGCCCAAAACACTAAAGCGCGTCGCATGTGGTTCCCAAAGCCGAGGTTACTTTTGGGCGACATGCATCAGGTTTCGGGGCGGCAAAGCAGCATGGATGCGAGGCAATTGAAGGTCGAGGCCGCGCGGGCGGCTCTTGCCCATGTCAGCGATGGCATGCGGCTCGGGATCGGCACCGGCACCACTGCCGAAGAATTCGTACGGCTGCTCGCCGACAAGGTCGCGACGGGCATGACCGTCATCGGTGTCCCGACGTCGGAGCGCACCGCTGCATTGTGCCGCGAGCTTGGCGTGCCGCTGTCGACATTGGAGGAAACGCCCGAGCTTGACCTCACCATCGACGGCGCCGACGAGGTCGACCCGGAACTGACCTTGATCAAGGGCGGTGGCGGCGCGCTGCTGCGCGAGAAGATCGTGGCCGCGGCCTCGCAGCGCATGATCGTCATCGCCGACCGGTCGAAGATGGTCGAGACGCTCGGCCGGTTTCCGCTGCCGATCGAAGTCAACCAATTCGGCCTGCGCGCCACCGAGATCGCGGTAGCGGCGGCGGCTGCAAATCTCGGCCTTTCCGGTCCGATTACATTGAGGATGACGGGAGGCCAGGCTTTTGTTACAGACGGCGGCCATTTTATCCTCGATGCATCTTTTGGCCGCATTCCGGATACAAGAGCGCTTTCGAATGCTCTCCACGCCATTCCGGGCGTGGTCGAGCATGGTCTTTTCATCGGGCTGGCGTCAGCGGCCATCATCGCCGGTGGCGACGGCATCCAAACCGTCCATGCCGCCCGAAAACCAGGGAGTTCTACCGATCATGATGTTGCATAACCGGGTTCGCGGCCTTTGCGTCGTTCTGGCGGCCTCGGCCGTTTTCGCCTTCTCCTCGCCGGCGTTTTCGCAGGACGTCACCGAGTCGCACCTGAAGGCGGCCCGGGCGGCGGTCGCGGCGATCCATGCGACCGACCCGTTCGACAACATCCTGCCGCAGGCGGCGGCCGCGCTCGAATCGCAGCTCATCCAGAAGAACCCGGACATGCAGGAGCTGATCGGCAAGACCATCAACGAGAAGGCGCTGGCGATGGCCTCGCGCCGCGCCGATCTCGAGAAGGAAGCGGCCCTGGCTTATGCGAAGGTGTTTTCCGAAAAAGATCTCAACGACATCGCGGCCTTCTACGGCTCCGAGGCCGGCAAGAAGCTGCTCGACAACGGTCCGGCCGTGACGCGTGATTTGGTCAAGGCAGCCGACATCTGGCAGAACGGCCTTGCCCGCGATCTCGCCCAGCAGGTCGGCGAAACGCTGGCCGCGGCCGCCAAGGCCAAGGCGCCGGCTGCGCCGGCACCCGCTGATGGGGCTGCTCCGGCGGATGGCGCTGCTCCGGCGGATGGCGCCGCGCCCGCTGATGGTTCGGCTCCCGCCGACGGCACGCAGAACTGATCCTGCGTTTTCAAATACGGCCTTGCGGCCATCTGTGAAGCCCGGCTTGTCCGGGCTTTTCTTTTGGCCTTTGGCGGCCTACCTGTCACTCACATTTTCCGACGTTCAAGGAGCTGCCTCATGGCCGGTTATGATTACGATCTCTTCGTCATCGGCGGCGGCTCCGGCGGGGTAAGGGCGGCGCGCGTTGCGGCGGCACTCGGCAAGCGCGTCGGCATCGCCGAGGAATACCGCTTCGGCGGCACCTGCGTCATCAGGGGCTGCGTGCCGAAGAAGCTCTATGTCTACGCTTCGCAATTTCCGGAGCATTTTGCCGACGCGGCCGGCTATGGCTGGACGGTGCCGGAGGCCAGTTTCAACTGGCAGACACTGGTCGCCAACAAGGATCGCGAGATCAGCCGGCTGGAGGCGATCTACAAGAAGAATGTCGAGGGCGCCGGCGGCGAGACCTTTCATTCGCGGGCGATGATCGTCGATCCGCACGTGATCCATCTTCTGGGCGAGGACCGCACCGTCACCGCCGAACAGATCCTGATCGCCACCGGTGGCCGTCCAGCGGCGCATCCGGCGCTGCCCGGCCACGAATACTGCATCTTCTCCAATGAGGCTTTCGATCTTAAGGCGTTGCCGAAGGCGATTATGATCGAAGGCGGCGGCTACATCGCTGTCGAATTCGCCAACATCTTCCATGGCCTCGGCGTCGACACGACCCTGGTCTATCGCGGCAAGGAGATCCTCAGCCGCTTCGACATGGATCTGCGTCACACCCTGCACGAGACGATGGAAAAGAAGGGGATAAAGATACTCTGCCATTCGGTGACCGAACGGGTGCACAAGCGGCCGGATGGCCGGCTCGACGCCCTCCTGACCAGCGGCAAGACGCTGACGGTGGACCAGGTCATGCTGGCTATCGGGCGCATCCCCAACACCGAGAATATGGGGCTGGAAGGCGTCGGCATCGAGATGACCTCGACCGGCGCGATCAAGGTCGACGACTATTCCCGCACCAACATCGACAATATCTGGGCGATCGGCGATGTCACCAACCGCGTGCAGCTGACGCCGGTGGCGATCCATGAAGCGATGTGCTTCGTGGAGACGGCCTTCAAGAGCAACCCGACCGCGCCCGACCACGAAACGATCGCGACCGCCGTCTTCTCGCAACCGGAAATCGGTACGGTGGGCTTGTCGGAAGACGAGGCCGTCAAGCGTTTCGCGGATATCGAGATCTATCGCGCCAGCTTTAGGCCGATGCGGCATACGCTGTCGGGCCGCGACGAAAAGATGCTGATGAAGCTGGTGGTCGACGGCACTTCCCGCAAGGTGCTTGGTGCCCACATTCTGGGGCCGGATGCGGGCGAGATGGCGCAACTGCTCGGCATTCCGCTGAAGGCCGGCCTGACCAAGGATGATTTCGACCGCACAATGGCCGTGCACCCGACCGCGGCGGAAGAGCTTGTCACCATGTACAAGCCGACCTACCGCGTGAAGGACGGCCAGCGCGTCTGACTTCGCC
This sequence comes from Mesorhizobium sp. GW821-FHT04C10, assembly GCF_059420305.1. Lineage (NCBI taxonomy): Bacteria > Pseudomonadati > Pseudomonadota > Alphaproteobacteria > Hyphomicrobiales > Phyllobacteriaceae > Mesorhizobium > Mesorhizobium sp. GW821-FHT04C10. Next base: position 4,523,513 of record NZ_JBWKTL010000001.1, read on the forward strand.
TGCCGGCAGCGCCCGCCCAAGGGAGCAATCAATGCCCGTAACCACCAGGCATTGGAACTGACGGTGGCGGCACTGACAAACGCAGCAATTGCCGGCCCCCGATGAACTGCGCGACGCCGGCCAGCGGCGGAGATAACTGGCGCGGCTACAGCAGGGTGCCGCGCAGGATGACGAGCGCCACCGAGAAATAGATCACCAGCCCGGTGACATCGACCAGCGTCGCGACGAATGGCGCCGATGCGCTGGCGGGATCAAACCCGATCCGTTTGAGGGCGAACGGCAGCATCGACCCTGAGAGGGAACCAAAGGTAACGATGCCGACCAGTGTCGTCCCAACCGTCGCTGCAATCAGCGGCCAGTGCGGGCCGTAATCGTAGAAACCGAAATACTGCCACAGCGTGATGCGGCAGACACCGACAACGCCAAGGATCGATCCCAGCACGAGACCGGTCGGCAGTTCGCGCAGCGCAACCCGCCACCAGTCGCCGAGGCCGATTTCGCGCAGTGCCAGCGCGCGGATGACCAGCGAGGTCGCCTGCGAGCCGGAATTGCCGCCGGAACTCATGATCAGCGGGATGAAAAGGGTGAGCACGATCGCCTTCTCCAACTCGCTCTCGTAGCTCTGCATGGCGTTGGCGGTGAGCATTTCGCTGAGGAACAGGGCGCAGAGCCAGCCAGCCCGCTTCTGGATCATGGCGAGGAAGCTCATCTTCATGTAGGGCTCGTCGAGCGCCTCCATGCCGCCGAAGCGGTGCACGTCCTCGGTCGTCTCCTCGATCATCGTATCGATGATGTCGTCGATGGTGACGATGCCGAGGATCTTGCCATGGTCGACAACCGGGACGGCGAGCAGATCGTATTTGGAGATCGTCTGCGCCAGGTTTTCGCGATCCGTCAGCGGTGTGACCGTGACCGGCATGCGGTCCGGCGCCACCGACAGGATCGGATCGTCCGGCTCGCCGGTGATGAGCCGGCGCAAGCCGGTCGACCGCACCAGGAGGTGCGTCTGCGGATCGACAATGTAGATCGCGTAGACGGTTTCGCGCGTCCGCTCGACCTTGCGGATGTAGTCGAGCGTGCGCCCGACGGTCCAGTCCGAGGGTACGCTGACGAACTCCGTCGTCATGATCGATGCGGCGCTGCCTTCGGGATAGCCCAGAATGGAAAGCAAGGTCGCGCGCAATGGCGGCGCCAGCGCACCGAGCAGTTCGGAGCGTGCCGGCTCATCGAGCTCGCGCAGGATGTCGGCCGCGCGGTCGACGGACATGGCGGTGAGCAGCTTGCTTGCCTTGGGGCGAGGCAGGGCCTCCGCGAGTTCGGGCGCACCCTCGAGTTCAGGCTGATCGAAAATCTCGACCAGACGCTCGAAGGGTACGGCGCAAAGCAGATCCGTCGCGGTTTCGCGCGATTCATGGTTGAGCGCCTCGACCACGTCGGCGACATGGTCGTTTGCAAGGATGCGGGCGATGGCGACGGCCTCGTCGTCCGCTACAGGGAAGAAATCGTTCATGGCTCACTCCTTGCCGTCCGGCAGGACATGAACCATTCAGGTCACGTCTAGGCGGACGGCGGTTGCGTTCGACTAATACTGTCGCCAGGCATGGCGCGGTGACCTTTCTGCTTGCGGGTTCGCGTTTGACTATCAGCAAGCCGGCGCAACATAGGAGCGCGCCTTGCCGAGTCAATCGTGGTGACGATGGAAAACGGTGCCTGATGGCTTCGATCGCGACACTGTGATCGCCGACTGCCGTTTTGTCCGGCAAGTCGAAGTGAACGCATCGTTATTTCTGTTTCAGCCGGCGCGAGAAACGCAGCCATTTGTCTTCGACCGGCCGTGGCTGGGCCAGGATCGTGGTGAGTTCGACGGGCAGGGTCGGAGCCAGCGGCTTCTTGGTGGCGACACCGTCGGCGATCAAGACGATCGAGTGGTAGAACTCGGTACCGGCAGCCGATCTGGGTGCGACCGCCTCGTGCATGACGCTGATCACAGTGACATCCGGACAATTGTCCTTGATCGCCTGGTGGAAGGCAATCTTGCCCTCCGGGTCGAGCGCGCCGGTCGCCTCGTCGAGGAACAGGAGGCCCGGCTGCTGCAGGATGATGCGGGCTACCACCAGCTTCTGTTTCTGACCGCCCGACAGGACCTGATCCCAGCTTTTGCCCTCGCGGTTTTCATTGGCCATGTGTTCGATGAAGTCACCAAGGCCAGCCTTGTGCAGCGCCGACGCGACCTGAGCATCGCCATGGTCGTGTTCGGAGCCCGGCAGGCAGACCAACTGTTTCAGCGACACCTGCTGCAGCTTGACCTCCTGGGCGGCATAAAAACTCTTCACCCCGTCAGGGAAGACGATGGTGCCGCGGCCATACGGCCAGAGGCCGTTGATCGCCTTTATCAGCGAGGTCTTGCCGCAGCCGGATTCGCCTTTCAGGAAGGTCCACTCGCCGCGCCGGAAGCGCAGGTTCGCGGCGCTGAGGAACGGTGTCGCATCCTCGCCCTGATGCGCCAGTTCGAGTTTCTGGATGGTCAGGCCGAAAACCGGGTTCTGGCTGGCATAGTGGAAGTCGGAGCGGCCGGTCTGGCTGTAGAATTCCTGCGGATGCTGGACGTTTTCGATCGCATTCGCCAGTTCGGTGACACGCTGGCTGTTGGCGCGCAGCGTGGCGATTGCCGGCATGACATGGATGAACCAGGAACATTGGCCGATCAGCGAATTGACCAGTTCGGAGCCGGTTATATAGCCCTTTAGATCGAGTCCGTTGTGAATGAACGGTACCAAGCCTGGCCCGTAGGCGACGATGCGGGCGCCGATGAAATTGTAGATCAGCTCGAACGACATATAGACGGTGTTGACAATGTTCAGCCGCGACCAGGTTCCGTCGATATCGACGTAGAGCCGGCGATGCATGGACTTCTGCACACCTTCACCATGCGATGCCGCGACATGGAAACTGCGGCGCAGGAAGGTGGTCAGTTCGCCGCGGTAGCTACCTTCGGCTTGCTGCATCCGGACATTGAGGCGTTCCAGCAGGCTGCCGAGCTTGACCGCGATCCATGTGTTCAACGGCACGTAAGTGGCGACCGCCAGGAAGGCCAGGATGGCGCTGCCGTAGCTGCCGAGGAATTCCAGTCCCTTCACCTCGACGGAGGTTTCGAGCAGCTTCTGACCGACGAAATAGAGCGAGGTGGCGACGCCAAGCACGCCCATGGCGAGGCCGATGGCGCCGCCTGTCATGTCCTTGATCGATTCCTGCACGCGCTGGTCGATGTTGTCGGGAGCGGAGGCGCCGCCGCCGGTCGAAGCATGCTGGGCATGGAAATGCGTATGGTTGCCGTCCAGCAGCGCCTCGTTGAAACGGCTGTCCAGCCAGCCGCGCCATTTGCGGTGCAAGGTCACCGAGACAAGATTGCGGATGCCGGTGAAGCCGGCGTCCTTGAGCACGACCAGCAAAACGAGAATACCTGCATTGACCAGCAGTGTGCGAAGCGGCGTGGTGTTGGCGGCGTCGTGGAAGAAGGCGATCGAGTTGACCAGCTCACCAGAAGCTTCGGCGAACCAGACGCCCGCCTTGCTGGACAGCGCGGTGAGCAGCGCGATGACGATGGTCAGCGTCCAGGCTTCTTTCCACCGATCCGACAACCAGTAGGCCCGCATCAGCCCCCAGAAACTGCGCATCGAGGATACCGGCGTCAAATGCGACCGCCCCGCGGCGCCGCTGTGTAGTCCATCCGGTACTGACTCCTGCGATCGTCTGCCGATCCGAATCACGATCCCGCCCAAACCTTTTTTGTTTTGTTACGGATGGTAACACCAATTGATCATTTTCCATTAATTTTTGTAGAGGGACGGCGGGATAAAGGTCCCCGCCGTGTCGGCAAGGCAACAGAACGAGATTTCCATGCGTCGCGGGCAAGCCCGCCGAAAGGCGATTTAATACAGTGATATCATTTGTTTACCGGGCCCGATAACAGGACGCACACACCTTCCCTTGGGGAAGGTAATCACACGATTTCGTGACCCGTTTTGGATTGTTCGGTCGGCCGATTTTTCATTGCGGCTAACCAAAATTCCGGAAAGCAGGCCGTCATAATGTGTCAGCGGCCCTGTCCCAAAGGCCGAGCAATGACCTGAAAAAGTCTTTGCGGCAGGCGAAAGGAATGACAGGCGTCAGCCGACCGTGTCCAGCTCGCCGCTGGCCTTGGCCGCCGCCACCTGGCGGATGGCATCGGCCAGCGTGTCGACGTCCTGCGCGCCCATCACGGCATATTTGCCTTCAAGCAGAAAACACGGCACGCCTGATATGCCCATGCGCGATGCCGTGGCGATCTCGGTGCGCACCGCTTCGACATCGGCGTCGGTCGGCAAGAGCGTCGCCACCACGGATGCGTCCATGCCGGCCTCGCGGGCGGCTTCGACCAACACGGCATGGTCGCCGATGTTGACGCCCTCCTCGAAATTCAGCTGGAACAGGCGGCGGACCAGCCTGTTCTGCACGGCTTCGCCAGCGGCGCCAGCCCAACGGATCAGGCGGTGCGCATCCAGCGTGTTTGGCGCCACCTTGATGGCATCGAAGGCAAAGGAAATGCCCTCGGCGTCGCCAAGCGGTTCGATGCGGGCATGGATCTCGCGGATGCGCTCGTCGCTGCCGAACTTGGCCAGCATATACTCCCGGCGGTCCTTGCCCTGCGGCGGAATGGTCGGATCGAGCTGGAACGGCCGCCAGCGTATGTGCACATCTACATCGCCGGCCGCGGCAACCGCCTTGTCAAGCCGCTTCTGGCCAATGAAGCACCACGGACAGACGACGTCCGACACCACGTCAACGGTTATGGCGTTCGCTTCGCTCATCTCGATCTCCGGATTTTCAGTTCGGTTTGCGCCACCAGGTCGGCAGCTGATAACCGAATATGGGCGTCTTCCGCGGATGTTCCAGATAATTCCAATACGCAAGCCACTGCTGCGTGTTGTACTGCATCGGCACCATGTAGTTGCCCGAGATCAGCAGCCGGTCGAGAACGCGAACGGCGGCGACATAATCCTCCTTGGTGTGTGCGTTCAGCATGGCGTCGATCGCGGCATCGATTGCCGGGTCGGCGACGCCGGCAAGATTGAATGATCCTTCGGTCTTGGCCGCGGCGGACGACCAACGCCCGATCTGCTCGATGCCCGGGGACAAGGAATTGTTGAAGCCGCTCGAGCCGACCAGCACCTCGAAGTCGAAACGCTGCTTGCGCGACTGGATCTGGTCGCCATCCAGGCTGCGGATGCTGACGTTGATGCCGATCTTCTCCAGTGTGCGCTGGTAGATGCCGGCCAGGCGTTCTTCGTCCTGCGAAGCGGTCAGGATCTCGAATCCGAAAGGTTTGCCTTCGGGATCGAGCATTGTGCCGTCCTGCACGTGGTAACCGATGCTTTTCAGGAGATCGAAAGCGGCCTTAAGCACCTTGCGGTCCTGGCCTGAACCGTCGGTCACCGGCGGTTTCCAGGTGCCGTCCATGATTTCGGCCGGGACGCGGCCGGGGTAGGGGGCCAGCAACGCCTTTTCCCTGTCGTCGGCCGGATGGCCAAGCGCGGAGAGTTCGGAATTCTGCCAATAGCTCATCGTTCGCGTGTATTTGCCGCCGAACAGGTTCTTGTTCGCCCATTCGAAATCATAAAGCATGCCGAGCGCGCGCCGAACCACCGGGTTGGAGAATTTCGGCAGCCTGGTGTTGAACAGGAAACCGGTCACGACAGGCGGAATGCCGGTGTCGAAAGTTTCGGAAACCACCTCGCCCCTGTGGAAGGCGGGAAAGTCGAGATCGCGCTCACGCTTCACCGGATCACTGTCGTCGTCGATGGCGCAAAGGCCCTTCTTGAAGGCTTCGAGCTTGGCGTTGGCGTTGAGGAAATATTCGATGGTGATCTGGTCGTAATTGTCGAAGCCGCGCTTGGCGGGTACGTCCTTGCCCCAGTAGTCCGGATTGCGCTTGAAGACGATGCGCTGGCCGGGCGTCACCTGCGCGATCGTGTAGGGTCCGCTGCCGATCAGCGGCTTCAGCGTCGTCCTGTCGAATGTGTCCATGTCAAAGGCATGCTTGGGGATGATCGGCGTCAGCGCGATGATCAGGGGAAATTCGCGATCGGCCTTGTCGTTGAAAGTGAAGCGCACGCTGTGGTCGCCGGTCTTTTCGAGCTTGGCGATCCTGGCCATGCGGTCGCTGTAGGGCGGGCGGCCCTTTTGCGTATAGACATCATAGGTGAACAGCACGTCTTCCGGCGTCACCGGCTGTCCGTCCGACCATTTGGCCTTCGGGTTGAGATGGAATTCGATGCTCTTGCGCTCCGGGTCCATGTCGGCGGTATCGGCGAGCAGCCCATAGAGCGTGAATGCCTCATCCGCGCTGCGCTGCATCAGCGGCTCGAAGACCAGATTGCCGAAGATCGTGTCCATCATGCCGCGCGCGGTCGTACGCAGGCTTTTCAGGATGAAAGGGTTGAGATTATCGAAGCTGCCGACGACGCAGTAGGTGATGCTGCCGCCCTTCGGCGCGTCGGGATTGACGTAGCTGAAATGCGCGTAGTCCGGCGGCAGGGCCGGTTCGCCTTGCATGGCAATCGCGTATTTTGGCTCCGACAGCGCCGGCAGCGGCAGGGTGAGAAACGATATCGCGGTGATCAGCCAAACAAGAACGCGGCCCATGACCGTCTCCTTAACAGGTCGGCTTGATGATTCGGTGCGCACCCTAGCATGAGGCAGCTGCGTGCCGGCCAATGGTGTCATCAAGAATTACAAGTGAGCGGGCTGGATTCGGCACCGCTTGCAGTGTAACACGCCGTCCGAAGTCATTCTGTTGCCTCATTTCGGCAACAGGTAGCTGGACCACACGGCGCAGAGAAGCCGGTTCCGGGATCATTTGAGAGGAAATGCACGACATGACGAGCCTGAACAGCAACGCGTACCGCCTGTCGGTCATGGCCGCTGGCGTGATCGGCTTTCTGGGCGCAGGACTTCCCGCGGCTTCCGCGCAGCAACAGCAGCAGATACCCCAGGGCTGGTTCAAGGCCTGCACCAAGCAGGAAGACGTCGATATCTGCAACGTCCAGAACATCGTCACCGCCGGCAACGGCCAGCTCGTCACCGGTGTCAGCCTGATCGAGCTCAAGGGCAAGGTTAACCGCAAGGTGTTCCAGGTCACGGTGCCGACCGGCCGCCTCGTGCCTCCCGGCATCGGCCTGCAGATCGACACCGGCAAGGCTCAGAAGCTCGACTATGTCATCTGCTTCCCGGATCGTTGCGTGGCGGAAGTGCCGCTGACCGACCAACTCGTGGCCTCGTTCAAGAAAGGTCAGGGTATCACGCTGACCTCGATCAATTTCCAGAACCAGGCCAACCCGATCAAGATCGCGCTGCAGGGCTTCAGCGGTGCCTATGACGGCCCGCCGCTGCAGCAGTCGGACATCGAGGACCGGCAGAAGAAGCTTCAGGACTTCGTGGCCAAGAACAACCAGGACTTCGCCAAGAAGCTCAAGGACGAGCAGGACAAGGCGAAGACCGCTAACTGATCACCGGCATCCGGCCAATCCCGGTGCCAAAGAAAAAGCGGGGCCATGCCCCGCTTTTTTCGTTTCCGGCCTGAATTTCCCGGCGGATAGCTGGAGTGCCGGGAGGTCAGTGCCTGGATTGCCGTTTCGGCTCGTAGCGTCCATCCGGCTTCTTGTCGAACATCTCCTTGATCTGCGGGTGGCGAACGGGCTCGCCCGACCGGTCCTCGAGCAGATTCTGCTCGGACACATAGGCTATGTATTCGGTTTCCGAATTCTCCGCGAGCAGATGGTAGAATGGCTGATCCTTGCGAGGCCGCACATCGGCGGGGATGGCTTCGTACCATTCGTCGGTGTTGGCGAATTGCGGATCGACGTCGAAAATGATGCCCCGAAACGGAAACAGCCGGTGACGAACCACCTGTCCGATCGCGAATTTGGCCGTTTTCATCGTACTCACCACTGAATTCCTTGACTTTATTTGGCGCAGACTCCGAGTCAATTCAATCCCGAAGCGTCTGAGCGTCTTCAAGCTACGCAGAATTCGGCGCAAAGGTTTTGGTTGATGTCGCGATGCCGCGATAAAGTCCGCAAGTCGCTACCGATGCCGCACCGGCTTTCGCAGGCCACCCACGAGTGCTGCAAAGCCGCTGCCCGGACGAAGCCCTTCGCGCATGAAGAAGGCGCGCAGCGGCGCAAAACCGCCGAGAACGCCCAGACCAGCGCCCCGCGCGATCTGCGCCGGCAACATGTCGGAAAGCAACGACATGTTGAGGAGATTGACCGCACCGCTGCGCGCCAGAATATCGGGGCGACGCTTGAAATCGTAGGCGGCAAGGGCCTTGGCGCCGCCGGGGTCCTCACGATTTTCGCTCGCAATACCAACCAGATCGTCAATATCCCTGATGCCAAGGTTGAGGCCTTGCGCACCGATTGGCGGAAACACATGGGCGGCTTCGCCGACGAGCGCCACCCGCTCTCGTGCGAAGCGCAGGGGCGTCACGGTCGAAAGCGGATAGATCTGCCGGCCCGGTTCCACGGTGACCCGACCCAGCATTGACTGCATCTGCTGCTCGACCCGCATTGAAAGCGTTGCGTCATCCAGGGCGGCAAGCGCCTTGGCTGTCTCGGGCTTAACCACCCAGACGAGACTTGAGCGATTGCCCGGCAGCGGAACCTGTGTGAACGGGCCTGTCTCTGTGTGGAACTCCGTCGAGGTGAAGGCATGGTCTCGGCCATGGCCGAAATTGAGCACGAGCGCGGCTTGCGGGTAGGAGCGTGCGGCAGTCGAGATGTCTGCTGCCTCGCGCGCGGGCGATTGGCGTCCATCGGCGGCAACCGCCAGCGACGCGCCAACCTCACTGCCGTCGGCGAGGTCGGCGTGGGCCTTGTCGGCGCCGAGATGCCAGGCCTTGACCATAGACCTGCGCCATTCGATCCCGGAATGCGCGGCCACCTTGGCGGCAAGCGCCGGGCCAAGCACGCTGTTGGGCAGGTTCAGCCCAAACTGCTCCTCGTCGATCTCGGCGGCGCGGAAGGTGACGACGGGACTGCGGATCAGCCTGCTCGTCGCATCGACGATGCGCATGACTTTCAACGGCGCGGCCTTGGGTTTGATGTCTTCGAGGAGATCAAGCCGCTCAAGCACTTTCAGGGCAGGGTTCATCAGCGCCGTGGTACGGCCATCGGGGGCCGACGCCTCGGGCCCGACAAGCGTCACAGCAAAGCCGGCATCAGCGAAAGCGAGCGCCGCGATCAGGCCCGCGGGCCCGGTGCCGGCAATCAGTATGCGCGCTGTTTCCTGATGCTCCAAGGTCGGCTTCCGGCTTATGATGCGAGGCGGGCCACCAGACCTGCCAGTTGATAGGCATATAGGTCAGATCATGCGGCTTGATCAACGCGGCGATTCGGCCCATTCGGTTGTCATGACCGGCCATCAGGACGATTTCAGCCATCTCGACCGCGCCGGCCGCGCCATGGCAAATGTCGCGCGCAACCCGCGTTTGACGGTCAACATCGTCGTCGGCGCCGGCATCGCATTCGCCTGGCTGTTGCTGGGGGCGATGGCGATTCGGGGCGCCGATGTCCGAGGCAGCGCGCCCGGCGACACCCTCCTGCACGGCCTGCCACAGCTGCCGCTGCCCGATTTCCTGGAGCGGTTCTTCGCCCTCTGCCTATCGCCGGCGCCACTGGACGCAAGCATCGGCTTTCGTGCCGTTGCTCTCACCGTGATGTGGTTCCTGATGGCAATCGCGGCGATGCTGCCGTCCGCTGCCCCGATGATCCGCACCTATTGCGAGATCGCCGATACAGCCCGGATCAAGGGCGAGCCGGTCGTTCATCCTCTGGTGCTGGTTGCCGGGTATCTCGGCGTCTGGCTCGCTGCCTCGGTCCTGTTCTCGGCACTGACGCTCAGCGTGCACACATTCGCCGCGTCCCGCGAGATCTACGATCCGGTGCTTGGGATTGCCGGCGCGCTCGCATTGCTGGTCGCCGGCCTCTATCAGTTCAGCGGCCTCAAGGAGGCCTGCCTGAAGAAATGCCGCAACCCGTTCTCGATCCTGTTTTCGAACTGGAGCGCCAAAGCCAGCAGCGTCTTCCGGCTTGGTGTCGTGCAAGGCATCTGGTGTTTCGGCTGCTGCTGGGCGCTCATGCTGGTGATGTTCGCCGTCGGCGTGATGAACATCTTCTGGATGGCGCTGATCGGCGTATTCACCCTGATTGAAAAACAGATGACGGGCAGTCTTCCAACCCGGCTGGCCGGTGCGATACTGCTTGTCTGGGCAGCCGCGCTGCTAGTAGTCTCGCTTTCAGTGGGGGAAATTCGATGACAGATCAGGGCTGGGCAATGAATGGAGAGCTCGTACTCTCCTGCAATTGCACGGTTTTTTGCCCTTGCGTGCTGTCGCTCGGCAGTCACCCTCCGACCGAGGGCTATTGCCAGACCTGGGCGGGTTTCCGCATCGATGCCGGTCATTTCGGTGAGGTCGACCTGTCAGGCCTAAACCTTGGGCTGATCATGGAAATCCCCGGCTATATGAGCCGAGGCAACTGGACCGCCGGCCTGTTCATCGACAAACGCGCCTCGATCTATGCGGTCAAGGCCTTGACGAAGATCTTCACCGGCAAGGCAGGCGGGACCACGTCGCTGCTGTCGATCCTCGTCGGAAAATTCCTGGGTGTGGAACAGGTGCCGATCACCTATGAGACGCGGGACAAGACGCGTATCTTCCAGATACCGAAGATCATCGATGGCGCGGTGACGCCAATCGCCGGCAAGGATCGCGAGAAGGATACGGTGATCACGAACTCGGAATACTGGATCGCGCCGGAGATCATCGTGGCGAGGTCCGACAAGAGCAAGATGCGCGCCTTCGGCCGCAATTGGAACTTTGCTGGCCGCTCGGCCGAAATCTGCAAGCTGGATTGGCGGGGCCCGTGAGCAAGAACACAACGGCCAGAAAGGCCGCCAAGAAGATCGCGGACCGGATTCCGCGGCCGAAGAAGAAGGTCACCTGGCCGCAGGCAAGGGCGTTCTCCGTCCACCTGCTGACCGCGTCAGGCTCGTTCCTTGCATTCCTGTCGCTGGTGGCGGCGAGCGAGGAGCGCTGGACGGCAATGTTCTGGTGGCTCGGACTGGCGCTGTTCGTCGACGGCATCGACGGGCCGATCGCCAGGAAGCTCGAGGTCAAGGAAATCCTGCCGACCTGGTCGGGCGAACTCCTCGACAACATCATCGACTATGTGACCTATGTGCTGATCCCGGCCTTCGCGCTCTACCAGCGCGGCTTCATGGGCGAGGGACTGTCGTTCCTTTCGGCTGCGATCATCGTCGTTTCCAGCGCGATCTATTATGCCGACACCGGCATGAAGACGAAGGAGAATTTCTTCAAGGGCTTCCCCGTGGTCTGGAACATGGTGGTGTTCACGCTGTTCGTCATCGAACCGGGACAATGGGTGTCGTTCGCTGTCGTGGTGGTGGCTGGCATCCTGACTTTCATCCCGATCAATTTCATTCATCCGGTGCGGGTGGTGCGGCTGCGACGCATCAATCTCACAATGACCCTTTTGTGGTGCGCCTTCGGCGCGCTTGCGCTTGCGCAGGCGGCTCTCGCAGCCTTCTACGATCAGATCGGCGTGCTGGGCGAACAGGTCGGCACTTTCACCAAGATCGGCATTACCATTACCGGGCTCTATCTGGCCTGCATCGGTGGCATCATGCAGTTCTTTCCAAATCTCGGTGCCAAGAAGGCCTGATCAGCCAGAGGAATCCCAATCCATGTCCAAAGCGATCCGTATCCACGCCCATGGCGGTCCGGAAGTTCTGACCTATGATGACGTCGATCCCGGCCAGCCAGGTTCCGGGCAGATTCTGGTCAGGCATACGGCCATCGGCCTCAACTTCATCGACGTCTATCATCGCTCCGGTCTCTATCCGCCGCCCGGAGGTTTTCCGCTCATTCCGGGCAGCGAGGCCGCCGGCGTGGTGCTGGAGGTAGGGCAGGACGTCGATTGGCTGAAGCCGGGCGACCGGATCGCCTATGCCGTGACGACGGGAGCTTATGCCGAAGAACGCGTCATCGATGCCAACCGGGTCGTCAAGGTTCCGGACGGCATCAGCGATGAACAGGCGGCCGCGATGATGCTGAAGGGCATGACGGCCGAATATCTGCTGCGCCGGACCTTCAAGGTGAAAGCGGGCGACACGATCCTGTTCCATGCCGCGGCCGGCGGCGTCGGGCTCATTCTCGGCCAATGGGCGAAACATCTCGGTGCGACCGTCATCGGCACGGCAAGCTCGACCGACAAGATCGAGCTCGCCAAGGCGCACGGCTTCGACCATGTCATCAACTACAAGGAGCAGGATTTCGTCGCCGGCGTCGCCGCCATCACCGGCGGCAGGAAATGCGACGTCGTCTACGATTCGGTGGGCAACGACACGTTCCCGGCTTCGCTCGACTGCCTGAGGCCGCTCGGCATGTTCGTCAGCTTTGGCCAGTCGTCGGGACCGATCCCGCCATTTTCCATGTCGCTCCTGGCGCAGAAGGGTTCGTTGTTCGCCACAAGGCCGACACTGTTCGTCTACAACGCAAAACGTGAGGACCTCGATGCCTCCGCGGCCGCGCTGTTCGACGTGGTGCTCAGCGGCACCGTCGAGATCAAGATCAACCAGCGCTACGCACTGAAGGAAGCCGGCAAGGCACACTCGGATCTCGAAGGCCGCAGGACAACGGGGACGACTATTCTCATTCCTTAGTCCCGCCTGCCTTGTTATCCCTTGAATTTCCGCTGAAATTCTTGAAGCTCTTTCAAGACGCGTGCCGCTTTCCGTCGAGAGCCGGCGGCGCCTACCATGCTTGCGGGAACACAGAACATATCTGGCGAACCAGATGGGAGGCACTGTGAGTGCAGATCATGATGGGGCGAACCTGCTTGAGGTTCGTGGCCTGACCAAGATATTCGGCACGCTGACCGCGTGCGATCATGTCGATCTCAACATCGCCAAGGGTGAAATCCACGCGCTGCTTGGCGAGAACGGCGCCGGCAAGTCGACGCTGGTCAAGATGCTGTTCGGCTCGCTGGAACCCAATTCCGGCGAGATTTTCTGGAACGGCCAGGCAGTGCGCATCACCAGCCCGGGTGCCGCCAAAAAGCTCGGCATCGGCATGGTGTTCCAGCATTTTTCGCTGTTCGAGGCGCTGACCGCGGCCGAGAACATCGCGCTGTCGCTCGATGACGGCTCGCCGATCAGCAGCATCGCCGCGAAGGCGAGGGCGCTTTCCTACAGCTACGGCCTGCCGCTCGATCCGGACTCGCTGGTCGGCGACCTGTCGGTCGGCGAACGCCAGCGTATCGAAATCATCCGCTGCCTGCTGCAGACGCCGCAGCTCATCATCCTTGACGAGCCGACCTCGGTGCTGACGCCGCAGGAAGCCGACAAGCTGTTCGAGACGCTGGAGCGGCTGCGCGCGGAAGGCAAATCGATCCTCTACATCTCGCACCGGCTGGAAGAGGTCAAACGGATCTGCGACCGCGCCACCGTGTTGCGGCATGGCAAGGTGGTCGGTCACTGCAATCCGCGCGAGGAGACAGCCGCCTCGCTCGCCCGCATGATGGTCGGCAACGAAGTGCAGGCCGTGGTGCGCGCGCCGGTCGAGGGGATCGAAACCGCGCAGCCGCTGCTCGAAATCCGCGGCCTCAGCCGCAAGCCGGCGACGCCGTTTTCGATTCCGCTCAAGAACATCAGCCTGAATGTCCGCGCCGGCGAGGTGATCGGCATTGCCGGTGTTGCCGGCAACGGCCAGGGCGAATTCTTTGAATCCGTTTCCGGCGAGGTCTTGCAGCAGGATGCCGCCTCGGTGCGTATCCGGGGCAAGGATGCGGGCGGTCTCACCATCACCGGACGGCGCCTTCTTGGTGCCGCCTTCGTACCGGAGGAGCGCCTCGGCCATGGTGCCGCGCCGCGCATGAAACTCTCGGAGAACCTTTTGCTGTCGCGCCACGCGACCGACGGCAAGGCGTTTGTCGGCACTGGCGGGATGGTCAAAAGCGGCGCCGTCTACGCTGCCGCGCAACGCATCATCGTGGCTATGGATGTGCGCAAGAGCGCGCCGGATCCGGAAGCGGCCGCACTTTCGGGCGGCAATCTGCAAAAATTCATCGTCGGCCGCGAACTCGACCGCCGCCCAAGCGTCATGGTGGTCAACCAGCCGACCTGGGGCGTCGATGCCGGTGCTGCCGCCCATATCCGACAGGCCTTGATCGAGCTGTCGCGCAGCGGCTCGGCGGTTCTGGTGATAAGCCAGGATCTCGACGAACTGTTCGAGATATCGGACGCCATCGCGGTCATGCACAATGGCGAATTGTCCAAGCCGATGCCGATCGCCGAGGCGACCTTCGAGAAGGTCGGCCTGCTGATGGGCGGCGCCGAGCCCGGCCACGCCGAACACACGCTGGAGACGGCATGATGCGCCTTGAACTCGTCAAACGCCCGCAGCGCTCGGCGCTGTTTTCGATGCTGTCACCGTTCATCGCCTTCGCGCTCACCATTATCGCCGGCGCCATCATGTTCGCCCTGCTCGGCGTCAATCCGCTGACCGCGTTCCGGATCTACTTCATCGAGCCGATCAGTCAGGTCTGGCAATTGCATGAGCTGGCGATCAAGGCGGCGCCGCTGATCCTGATCGCGGTCGGCCTGTCGGTCTGCTACAAGGCCAACATCTGGAACATCGGCGCCGAGGGCCAGTTCATTTTCGGCGCCATCTTCGGCTCGGCCATTCCGGTCCTGTTTCCTCAGTTCGAAGGCCCGCTGGTGCTGCCGCTGATGCTTCTGCTCGGCATGGTCGGCGGTGCCGCCTACGCGGCGATCCCGGCCTTGCTCAAGACCCGGTTCAACACCAATGAGATCCTGACCAGCCTGATGCTGGTCTATGTCGCCCAACTCTTCCTCGACTGGCTGGTGCGCGGCCCATGGCGCGATCCGCAGGGCCATGGTTTCCCGCAGACGATCCAGTTCGGCGATTCGGCGGTCCTGCCGGAATTGATGCCGGACGCCGGACGCGCCAACTGGGGTTTTGTGTTCGCGCTGGTTGCCGCGGTGCTGATCTGGATCCTGATGGGCCGCATGCTCAAGGGCTTCGAGGTCCGCGTGCTGGGCTCCAGCCCGAGGGCAGGGCGCTTCGCCGGCTTCGGTCTCAGCCGCATGGTGTTCTTCGCCTTCCTGCTGTCGGGCGCACTGGCCGGCCTTGCCGGCATTTCGGAAGTCTCCGGCGCCATCGGGCAGTTGCAGCCGGTGATTTCTCCCGGCTACGGCTTCACCGCCATCATCGTGGCGTTCCTCGGACGCCTGAACCCGCTCGGCATCGTCGCTGCGGGCCTGGTTCTGGCGCTGACC
The DNA here is from genome assembly GCF_059420305.1 of Mesorhizobium sp. GW821-FHT04C10. Taxonomy (NCBI): domain Bacteria; kingdom Pseudomonadati; phylum Pseudomonadota; class Alphaproteobacteria; order Hyphomicrobiales; family Phyllobacteriaceae; genus Mesorhizobium; species Mesorhizobium sp. GW821-FHT04C10. The sequence goes on from NZ_JBWKTL010000001.1 coordinate 4,538,930, forward strand.
TATCTCGGCGGCGAAGCGGTGCAAAGCGCGCTCGGCATTTCAGACAAGGTGGCGAGGGTGTTCCAGGGCATGCTGCTGTTCTTCGTGCTCGGCTGCGACACGCTCATCCACTACCGCATCCGGCTGATCGGCCTGGCGTTGACCAAGCCGCAGGGCGCGGCACCGCTCGAAGCCGCGCCGAAGTTGAAGGAAGCCCGCTGATGGACATCACCGTCAACATCCTCCTGACCATCGCCACGGCGGCGACGCCGCTTTTGATCGCGGCGATCGGCGAACTGGTGGTCGAACGCTCCGGCGTGCTCAATCTCGGCGTCGAAGGCATGATGATCATGGGCGCGGTCGGCGGGTTCGGGGCCGGCTACCTGACCGGATCGCCCTGGATCGGCCTTCTGGCGGCAATCGCGATGGGCGCGCTGTTCTCGCTGCTGTTCGCGGTCATGACGCTGTCGCTGGCCACCAATCAGGTGGCGACCGGCCTGTCGCTGACGCTGCTTGGCCTCGGCCTCTCCGGCATGATCGGAACGAGCTTTGTCGGCCAGCCTGGCGTCAGGCTGCCCAATCTCGACATTCCCGGCCTCAGCTCGATCCCGGTCGTGGGCAGGCTGCTGTTCGGCCAGGATCCGATCTTCTACATCTCGATCGCGCTGACCGCCGCCGTCATGTGGTTCCTGTTCAAGACGCGTACTGGCCTGACACTCCGCTCTATCGGCGACAGCCATGCTTCGGCGCACGCGCTCGGCATCAAGGTCATCCGCTACCGCTATCTCTCGGTCATCTTCGGCGGCGCCTGTGCCGGTCTGGCCGGCGGCCATCTGTCGCTGGTCTACACGCCGCAATGGGTCGAGAACATGACCGCGGGCCGCGGCTGGATCGCTCTGGCTCTCGTTGTGTTCGCCTCGTGGCGGCCGTGGCGCGTGCTGGCCGGCGCCTACATCTTCGGCGCGGTGTGGATCGGCCAGCTTCATGCACAGGCTTTTGGCATTCCCGTGCCTTCGCAGATGCTTTCTTCTCTGCCCTATCTGGCAACCGTCGTGGTTCTCGTTCTAATCTCGCGCAACAAGCGTCTGACGATGATGAACACGCCGGCATCCCTGGGGCAGCCATTCGTTCCGGATCGTTGACAATAATAACAAACGGGAAGCTCCAAGGCTTAACACAGAGAGGTAACACAATGAAAAAACTGCTTATTGCCCTGATGACGACGACAGCGGCATTGTCGCTGGCCGCGTCCGCAGAGGCTGCCGACAAGTTGAAGGCCTGCTGGGTCTATACCGGCCCGATCGGCGATTTCGGCTACTCCTACCAGCACGACCAGGGCCGCCTTGAGGTCGAGAAAGCGCTCGGCGACAAGGTCGAGACCGCCTATCTGGAGAACGTCTCCGAAGGTCCCGATGCCGACCGCGCCTTCGAGCGCCTGGCACGCGAAGGCTGCAAGATCATCTTCGGCACGTCGTTTGGCTTCATGGACGCCGAAGTGAAGGTCGCCAAGAAGTTTCCCAAGGTGATGTTCGAGCACGCCACGGGCTACAAGACCGGTGACAATCTCGGCATCTACAATGCCCGCTTCTATGAAGGCCGCTACGTACTCGGCCAGATCGCCGCCAAGGAATCGAAGTCCGGCGTCGCCGGCTACATCGTTTCCTTCCCGATCCCGGAAGTGGTGATGGGCATCAACTCCTTCATGCTCGGCGCTCAGTCGATCAACCCGAACTTCAAGGCCAAGATCGTCTGGGTGAATTCGTGGTTTGACCCGGGCAAGGAAGCCGACGCCGCCAAGGCGCTGTTCGACCAGGGTGCCGACATCATCGTCCAGCATACCGATTCGACCGCTGCCCTGCAGGTGGCCGAGGAGCGCAAGCTGCACGGCTTCGGCCAGTCGTCCGACATGATCAAGTTCGCGCCGAATGCGCAGATGACCTCGCTGACCGACGAATGGGGCCCCTATTACATCAGCCGCGTGCAGGCAGCCATCGACGGCACCTGGAAGCCGGACAATGTCTGGCTCGGCATCAAGGACGGCGCGGTGAAGCTCGCGCCCTACACCAACATGCCCGACGATGTGAAGGCGATGGCCGAGGCGACCGAGAAGAAGATCGCCGGCGGCTGGAACCCCTTCACCGGACCGATCGCCAAGCAGGACGGCTCGGCGTGGCTGAAGGACGGCGAGGTCGCCGACGACGGCACGCTGCTCGGCATGAATTTCTACGTGAAGGGCGTCGACGACAAGCTGCCGCAGTAAGCTGTGCACCACGTTTCGAATAGGAAAGGGCGCCGCGAGGCGCCCTTTTTATGTGCCTGGAGAAATGGACGGAAGGCTCAGACAGCCGAACCGTAGAGGTCATAAGCGTCGGCACGTTCGATCTTCACCGTGACAATGTCGCCGGCACGCATCGGGCGGCGCGACTGGATGTGGACCGAACCATCGATCTCGGGCGCGTCGTATTTGGTGCGGCCCTTCGCCGAGGTGCCGTGCGCCTCGTCGATCAGCACCGGCAGGCGCTTGCCGACCTTCCTGGCCAACTGCGTCGCCGAAATCTTCTGCTGGCGCTGCATGAAGCGGTGCCAGCGTGCTTCCTTGACCTCCTGCGGAACCTGTTCGAGGCCGAGGTCGTTGGAACGGGCACCCTTGACCGGCTCGTATTTGAAGCAGCCGGCACGGTCGATCTTGGCCTCGTCCAGCCAGTCGAGCAGCATCTCGAAATCCTCGTCCGTCTCGCCGGGGAAGCCGACGATGAAGGTCGAGCGGATGGCGAGGTCGGGGCACACGTCGCGCCAGCTGCGGATGCGTTCGAGCGTCTTTTCGCCATGCGCCGGACGCCGCATGTTCTTCAGCACCTGCGGCGAAGCATGCTGGAACGGGATGTCGAGATAGGGAAGGATCTTGCCGTCGGCCATCAGCGGGATGACGTCGGCGACATGCGGGTAGGGGTAGACATAATGCATGCGCACCCAGATCCCGAGCTTGCCCAGTTCTTCCGAGAGATCGAGGAATTTCGCGCGCACTTCGCGATCGCCGAACATCGACGTCTGGTACTTGATGTCGATGCCGTAGGCACTGGTGTCCTGCGAGATGACGAGGAGTTCCTTGACGCCGGCCTTGGCCAGTTTTTCGGCCTCGCGCAGCACGTCGGCGGCCGGGCGCGAAACGAGATCGCCACGCAGGGCGGGAATGATGCAGAAGGTGCAGCGGTTGTTGCAACCTTCCGAGATCTTCAGATAGGCATAGTGGCGCGGCGTCAGCTTGACGCCTTGCGGCGGCAGCAGGTCGATATAGGGATCGTGCGAAGGCGGGGCTGCCTCATGCACGGCGGCCATCACGCTCTCGTAAGCTTGCGGTCCGGTGATCGCCAGCACGTTGGGGTGCTTCTCGCGGATCACGTCCGGCTCGGCACCAAGGCAGCCGGTGACGATGACCCTGCCGTTTTCCGAAAGCGCGGAACCGATGGCATTGAGCGACTCGTCGCGGGCGGAATCCAGGAAACCGCAAGTGTTGACCACAACGAGATCAGCGCCATCATGCTTGCGGGCGATCTCATAGCCTTCGGCGCGCAGGCGCGTGATGATACGCTCGGAATCCACGAGCGCCTTCGGGCATCCAAGGCTGACAAAACTGACGCGAGGGGCGGACATAGGCTAGTTTCCATTGGGGGTACGGGCCGAACGCTGATCCGGCCTCAAGTCGCTGTAAATGTCGGTCTGTGGCGCGTGGCTGGAGCCAATACGCGCGGCGCAATAGCATGGCTTCCACAATCAAGCAAACCGGCCGACAGGCCGATCCGCGCCATAAGGATGGCTCAGTGGCCTCCGGATCCGAACCAGGGTGCCAGGAAAGCGAAGTTTTCGGGGAATTGCTGCACGGCCCCGTCAAGCAGCATTTTGACCGCAACATAGAGGATGATCACCAGGCCGAGATAGGCAATCCAGCGGTATTTGTGGAGCAGGCGCGCGACGAACGATGCGGCAAAGCCCATCAGGGCGATCGACAGGGCCAGCCCGACAATCAGCACCGTCGGATGGTTCATGGCCGCGCCGGCTACGGCCAGAACATTGTCGAGCGACATGGAAACGTCGGCAATGACAATCTGCCAGGCTGCCTGCGAGAAGGTCTTGCTTGGCCCCTTGCCGCCGATGACCCCATCCTTGTCGAAGTCGCCGTTCGATAGCGCTTCCGTGGCGTCACGCTCCTGCTCGTGGCTGACGCGCAATTCACGCCACATCTTCCAGCAGACCCACAGCAAGAGCAGGCCGCCGCCGATAAGCAACATGGGCCCGATGGTGAGCAGCCATTGCGTGATCAAGGCGAAGAAAATGCGAAGGACGGTGGCCGCGGCGATGCCGACGAGAATGGCCCGTTTGCGTTGGCTGGCCGGCAGTCCGGCCGCGGCGAGGCCGATGACGATGGCATTGTCGCCCGCAAGCGCAAGATCGATGGCAATGACCTGAAGAAGGGCCGATAGGCCTGCGGCGGTAAATATTTCCATCGACCTGGAAGCCCTTCGCCGAGTGTTCGTCGTCGACTATTGCGACGGGCCTAAAGGCATGGTCCGCTGCCGTCAAGGCGCCGCATTGGACAACGCTGGAAAACCACTTTCGTGGCAGTGGCATTACAGGAGATTTTCAGCCGCCGCCGGCTCGTGAACCGAAGCCGACACAAGCCCGCGAAAAAACTAGTCGTAGAGATTGTATTTTGCCCAGTCGGCTTCTGGAATCTCATCGCCGATCCGGTAACGAAGCTGGAGAACTTCCATATGGTCCGGCCCCGTCTGGCATTTGAACTTCAGCCGGTACCATTGCCCCTTGCTGCGGAACGCCGCACCGGGGCTCCTGATCGCATCGGCGCTCATCTCAGGCGTGGCGAAGGCGTAGGCGACAACACGGTCGGCCTTGAACTTGCGATCGTCGTGGGTGATCCGGTCTAGGATTTCGGCATCGCACCGCTGCTCGAGGCGTGTTTGCGGATCAAGTTTCATCAGCCCGGCACGCAAGGCGTTGTCCATTGCGCTGGCCGGGAAAGCTAGCGTCAGGGACGCCATGGCCATCATGCAGAGTGTCTTCATGGGCGGGACAAGCAGCATATTTTGTCTGAAAAATCAACCAAGAGGGGCGTTTCATGCCGGGCAAGCAGCCGCATTCAGGGGGTCGACGCAATCAAAATCTCGTGTCGGACATCCTCGTGCGAGGCCTGCGGCCAACGCACCAGCGAGGCGCGGCCGGCATCCGTGAGATCATAAAGGCCGCGGTCCACGCGCGCGAACCAGCCATAGACGTTGTGCTGCAGGATTTTCGGGGCGATCGGCGTCAGCGCCTTCAGGTCGCGCGGCCGTTTGGGGCCGTGGACAAGCGCGGCGGCACAGGTGAGGGCGCTCTGGCGGTAGGCGGTCATGATAGGATTGCGCGATCCTCCGCCCGCGACAGGATCACCGCGGCGGCGCTGGTGTTCGTCAACAAGGCGAGAGCGCCGCCGCGCATTCCTGCGTGGCTCAGGCGCGGCCGGGCTGACAAGCACTTCGACCTTGTCATTCGCGGTCACACCGAGCAAGCCGAAACCGAGCCGGCGGCAGAGGTTGCGAAACCGGGCGTCGCTTTCGCGCCCCTTGCCCCGTGCCGACATACGCGCCGCCAGCCACACCTCGTCGCAAACGGCCGCGCGGTCGACGCCCTGCAGCACCAGTTCGAGGTTGAACTGCAATTTCAGTTCGCAGATGACGACCACCGGCGGCTTGCCCTCGCGCAACGCGACGATGTCGCAGCCGCCAATCTCCCCCTTCACCACGAAGTCGAGAGTTTCGAGGAACCGCTTCACCGGCGCATAAAGGGAGGTCTCGTTCATGCCCCAAGGCTTAGCCGATTCGAGGCAAAAAGCCTTCCCGCTTCAGGAAGCGCAGCGCGCCGGATGCTCAGGAATGGATATTTCCGAGGAGGGCTAGGAGCACGCTGTTGAACAGCCCGGGGCGTTGCAGCGGTGCGAAATGGCTGACGTCAGGCAGGATAATCAATTCCGATCCTGGGACGTTTTGGGACAGATAGTTCGCGTGCTCCCGCCTGATGAACTCGTCATGTTCACTTTGAACGATCGCCACGGGCACGCGCGTCCGCGCCATGTCGGCGGCGGAATAATTGGGTTCGGTCTTCATCATCAGGCCGACGGCTTTGACGAATGCGTCGAACTGGCCCGGCGTTGCCGATAGTTCACGCATCGAGGCCAACGCGAAACACCTATGACTATTGCTGGTGCCCGCCAAAACCAACCCACGACGCGATCTCCGCTACCAGGCGACAGCGCCATTTCGAGCAGCAGATGGCAGTCGCCATTGATATTAGCCGTCAGGCTTCCGTGCTCGCCACCGCCCGTTTCGATCGCTTGCCGCGAGGCACGAGCGGGTAGCCGACCTGACCGAAATAGCTGGACGGGATCGGATCATCGACACCGTATTTTTCCGGCACCTTGTTGCCGGTGGCATTGTAGGTGCCGAACACAATGTCGAGGAGGGGGAGTTGGCCAGCGAAGTTCTTGTCATAAGCCTCGCGCTGGTTGGCATGGTGCCAACGATGGAATTGCGGACTGGCGATCAGCCACTTCAAGGGGCCAAACGGAATCCGCAGGTTCGAATGCACAAGCAGCGTGTGCCAAAAATATATGACCGAGAAGGCGGCGATCGAGGCTTCGGAGAATCCGAGGAAAAAGATCGGCGTCAGCGATATCGCCTTTGTGGCAATCGCGTCGACCGGATGGGAGTGGAAAGCGCCGAGCCAGTCAAGTTCCTCAATGCCGTGATGTACCGCGTGGAACCTCCAGAGCGCAGGGATTTTGTGGAAGGCCCGGTGTGCCCAATAGACACCGATGTCGGTGATCAAGATGATTTCCGCGACCTGCAACCAGACGGGCTGACCGCCGACGGCGCGCATCATTGATTGCGGGACCACGATTGCGGCGGCGTCAAGCGTGTAGGCCGCTATCAGGACGATGGCTACTTTTATGATGAAGCCGTTGAACAGCACATAGATCAGATCGACACCCAAGCCCTTGCGGAAGGTCTTCTGGGGCCGCTCGTGGAACAGATGTTCGAACGGAATGAATATCAACGCGGAGATCAACAGCGCCTTGATGCCAAAAATATCCATTCGCCCGCCTCTATTGCCCAGCCTTTGGCCGGCACCCGCTCGCACTTCAGCCTCTGAACAGAACCATATTTCTCCTTTCCAAAGGCTTGATACCGGACTTTCGTCTTTGCAGCCGGGCAGGTGAGGGATGCGCCCGCCGGCATGTCACACCAGCGTCGCAACCGGGCGATATCTTGGTGGCGCGCGGTGGCGAACGCAGCGCGTCGCGCGTCCTCCCAGGACTAACCCCTCCGGTCCCTGCCGGCGGGGTTTTCTATTTCAGGAACCACGCGCCCATCGCCAGGGATACGCCGCCCGACAAACCGACATGATCGTTGTCGCGCAACCGACGATGGGTCGAAAGTGAAGCCGTCCAGCGCGATTGCCCGTTCTATCCGCGGTCCGACGCCGGCGGTTGTCGATGCCGTCTGTCTGCCAGATCAAGGTTTGCTCTATAGAAATCGAGACGATCGCGATCTTTCCCCAACCATTGAACCGTTTCCCGCAAACCGGTGCGCAATGGCGTTTGCGCGGTCCAGCCCAGCTCTGTCGCGGCGTGTCGGGTGTCAGCCTGCCAGATGTCCGTGTCCCAGCCTCGATCAGGCATGCTCTGCCAATGCGGTTCAGCCTCGCAACCTGTCATGGCGCGCACGATATCGACGATTTCTCCCAGTGTGGTTTGTCTACCGGTGCCGATGTTGAATATTGCCCCAGGATCCGCCAGCGGACGGCTGGCTGCGATGAGCAAGGCGTCGATCGCATCTTCGACCCAGACGAAATCACGAGCCGTGTTGGGATTGGCAAGCGGCGGCCATTTCCCGGCTGTTGCATGAACAAGCAGTGACGGCACAAGGCGTCGCGGCTCTTCCCATGGCCCATAGATCGAATAGAGACGAAGCGTCGGCATGCGAATGCCGGATTTTCGCGCGAGATCGCGACAGAACGCGGTCGCCGCGGCCTTGGAGACGGCATAGGCCCCTTCGGGCTCGGTTGGCTCGTCCTCGGAGGGGGCGTGTCTCTTGCGGCCGTACTCCAGCGAACTGCCTGTATGCACGAATGCCTCGACGTCCGCCTTGAGCGCGGCAAGAGCCAATGCGCGGGTGGCCTCCAGGTTTGTACGCGCAATCCTGGCTGCGTCTGTCTGCCATGAATATGCGCCGTGCGCAGCCAGATGGAACACGTAGTGGGGGCGCAATCGATGCAACAGCACCTCCACCGACGAAGCGTCCGTCAGATCGACCACATGCGTCGAAAGCTGCGACTGTTGTGTGGGGATACGCCACGTCGCGTAGCCCGGGCGCAGCAGCAGATCGACATGCCACCCCATCGACAGCAGCCGTCTGACCAGACTCGCGCCAACAAAACCGCTGCCGCCCGTCACAACGGCGCGTTGCATCTCAGACGGCTCGCATTCCGGCGAAGTCTCCATAGTCGAAGACATCGAGATATTGCCAGGCGGCCTGCGCCACCGCCGCATGCTCCTGGACAGAGAGTTCCGCGGCTGTCGCCCGATTGGCTTCCGGTGTGGCGCGGCGGATCGTTCCCCAAGGGTAGACTTCACGCAACGCCAGACCGTTCCATGACGGCACCGAAAGCGCGACGTGATCCTCGATGCCCAGCGCGGACAGAACCGGCGCCAGAGCCTTGCGCGGGTCGGACAAAGTATCCTCCAGCCTCACGATGTGAACCCGGTCTGGATGACGATGCCGCGCAAGCAGGGCATGGTATTGGTTCAGGCACCACGCCCGCATATAGTCCGACAGGCGCATGGGAACCGGCCGCTTTTTTGTATCGGCGTAGGCAGAGAACGGATTACGCACCACATGCATCATGTGAGCGGTGGGCATTGCGGCGAGAATTGCCTCGGAGTCCACCGTGATGATCGGACTGTAGCCGACATAAACCTTCTCGCGGCCGCTGCGGTTATAGTCTTTCCAGCTATCGAATGTAGACCTGAAGAAGGCCGCGACGTTGTTCTCGGCACTGCGGCCGCTAGCCTTCACGCACTCGATGTATCGATCGCTCCGGGCATCGTCGTTGAAGTCGAAGGCCATGTCACGAAACTTGCTGACGTGTGGCGTCCGCGCACGCACTTTGCATTCTTCGTCGATGATCAGCCTGTAATCGTCCATTGGACTCGCATCGAGCGGGAAGACTGGCCAGCGGTATTTGACCGGGAACAGCGAGGTCAAGGCATCACTGACGAACCGCGTGCCGATCTGCGACTCGAACGGATAGACGAACAGCTCCGGGTGGCCGTCAAGAAACCGATGTGTGGTGTTTCCGCCATTCTCATACATGGCGCCGAGCATCAGCAAGCGGAAGTCGTCGGTCATCAATTCCTCTCGACGTTATTCATTGGGACGGCTTGGGCACGGCTTGCCACGCATAAAACAGCGCGTGCTCCGCGTCAGGCATCCGATCAAAGGCATCAAACGGAAGGCGATCGACCATCGACGAAGGGACGGCCTCGATCGCGAAAATCTGGTTGCCGGCCGGCCAGATCAGGCTGGCCACGATACGTCCGCTTTTGATGTCGACCGCGTGGAGTCCGCAGACGCATTTGTCCGCTTCGAGCCCCGGCGCATAGGCGTGAAAGCGCGGAATGATCCTTGAGGTGCCGACGATGGCAAGATCACCGAGCGCGCACAGGCCCCTGGTCCAGCCCGGCAGGCGCGCGACGACCTCGACGCGGCCATCCCGCCCGCAGTTCACAACGGTGCCATACCCGCTATTGGCTACCCACAAGTCGCCGCCGACGAAGCGGGGCGAGTGCGGGCGGGTCAATCCTCGCGCTATCGGCAATCGAGTCGCGCCGCTGAAAACGACACCGCGCCCTTCAGGGGCAAATTCGATCTGGCCTGGCCGCGCGCCGACAAGATCGTCCTTGGACGCCGTGAAATAGCTTTCGGCGAGGCTCTCTCCGGCCGCGATGCCGTTAAGCTGCAAATGATTCAGGCCAAAATCAGCGCCCGCCGTCCCCTCGATGCATGCCGGCCACCATACCCGCTGGTGATCGCCGCCTGCCGGAAATGACACAACGGCGTTGTCGCCGACCGCGCTTCCGTGGAGTTGAGGGCCGATCATCGCCAGATCGTGCAGATAGGTGCTGCCAGGCATGTACCGGGTACTCGCAGGCATCAGCACGCGGCCGGCAATGCCCTTTGACTCGAGGTCTCTGCGTGGCAGAAGCCGCTCCGCCGGTCGCAACGTGTACAACATGTTCGGATTGCGCGTGCTTGCGACGTGGACTTCCGCGCGTGCCGCGTCGAAGGCGATGCCGGACGGATGCGGCAGCCGCAAATAACTTACCTGAGGTGATCCAGAGGCCGTCGAGAGCGCCATCAGGAGATGCTCGTATTCGCGGCTGACCAGCAAGGTGAGGCCGGCCTCGGCAAGAACGTCCCACCATGGTCCGCTTATCTCGGATTCAAGCAGGCTGCTTCGGACCGCCTCCCCATCTTGCCACTGCGCCACGACACTGGCCGGGTCGCGCCAGGCCTCATGGTCGGCCTGGAAGCGTGCGTGATCCTCCTGGTCGCTCAATTCTGCAATCTCATTCGCAAGGCACCGCGATAAAGCCTCATGGCTGTCCGCCATCCGGTTGTCGAGCGACCACCGTGTCGGTGGCCTGATGCCACGCCCAATGGCACTATCGAGTATCCATGGCGGTGACAGGCCACGCAGAATTCCAGATCGATCAGATCGTCATCGCGCTGCAGGTCCAACAGCGCCTTGAAGCGACGATGAAACAGTTTCGGCGTGCCATTGATGTCGCGCAATCGCAGTCCGAACAACAGCCTCGCCTCGAGATTGTACAGCCACGAACCGAGTCCACGAAGCCATGCCCGGCCTTGTTTTCGCTCAGCCTTGAGGACACTATCCGGCCTGCTTATTCCGGCCTCCAGCGCCCGCCGCAGGTCATCGCCCCTGGTGCGGGCCGAATTCGTGTAGCATAGGAACTCTCCCTGGGCAGCCGCCAGGCCAGCCCTCACGGCGCGCCCCCAACCGGCGCAATCGGCGCGCAACGCACGCACATTGGCGTGGTGGGTTGCCAACTCCGTACAGCGTACCGCGCTTTCGTCACGCGACCCATTCTCGACAAGGATAATTTCCCAGGGCACCGAAAGACCACGCAGAGCGGTATGATATTCGTCAATCACGGTGACGACATGGTCGGCCTGGTTATGAATGGGAAGGATGATCGAGATTGTCGGGTTCATCGCAAATCTACAAAAGCAGTGCCTGAGCAGCGGCTGAAATGCGGTCGGCGGTCAATCCGCTGCGTTCCATCAGCCAGGCCGCACTGCCGCCATGGCCCGCGCCGGGTAGAGTTGCCGCGAGGCGGCGGAACGGTCTTGCCAATCCGGCTTCCGCGAGAACCTCGGCGACCAATGAGCCAAGTCCTCCTGTCTGCTGATGCGCCTCGATTGTCAGGACGGCGCTGGCATCCGCCAGTGCGGTTCGCAGATCCGCCAATGGCACAGGCGCAAGACAAGGCACTGACAACACCGTCGCCTGCACGCCGGCATTTGCCAGTCCCTCTGCGGCCGTCATGGTCTCCGCAACCAGGGCACCGGTCGAAATGAGCAGCACATCGGCGCCTCGACGCATGGTCTGAGCCCGCTCGAGTTCGAACAGGCCACCCGATATCGCGACCTGCGGACTGTCCTTGCCCAGCCTGAAATAGATTGGCGAGGGCACCGACCACAGGCACTCCAGCGCCGCGGCGGCCTGAGGTCCATCGATAGGCGCAATAACCATCATTCCGGGCAGTGCGCGCATGACCGCGATGTCCTCGAGACTATGATGTGTCGAGCCGCCCGTACCGTAGTCGAAGCCGCCGCCGACGCCTATGATGCGGACGGGCAGTTCGTGCGCCACCGGGCCGTTGCGAATGAATTCGTAAGGCCGCAACGTTGCAAAGGTCGCGATCGAATAACAGAACGGAAGAAATCCGGCTTCCGCCAAACCTGTTGCGACACCAATCATATTCTGTTCGGCGACACCGACATTGACGAACCTGTCCGGATACGCCTGGGCAAACGGCTCCACGACCGAGAAGCCGAGGTCGGCGGTCAGCAGCACTATGCGCGGATCACGCGCGGCCAGTTCGCAGAGCTTGGCAATGAACTCGCGCCTCACGGCAGCGCCTCGCTCTGTGCCAGGGCAATGGCATAATCTTCATCCGACATCGGCAGGTAGTGCCAGCGCACCTGGCCCTCCATGAAACTCACGCTACGCCCCGATACGGTCTGCGCCAACACCACCAGCGGCTCCTGGTGGTGCGGGCGAAGCGCTTCGAGAACGGCCGCGGGCGTATGCCCATCCACCTCCCGCACCGTCCACCCGCAACTCATCCAGCGCTCCGGCATCCGGCTTTGATCCATGATCTCGGCGGTCCTGCCCAACGCCTGCTGTCCATTGACGTCGACGACGACGATCAAGTTCGCGAGCCGATGATGCCCGGCGAACATCGCCGCCTCCCATGTCGACCCTTCATTGCACTCGGCATCGGACAGCAGGACATAGGTGCGGCGGTCCTTGCCGAGCAGGCGTGCGGCGAGCGCCGATCCCGCGCCGATCGACAGACCAAGACCGAGCGAGCCCGTCGAGAAGTCGACGCCGGGGAGGTGACGGGTCGGGTGCACGCCCAATCGAGAATCATCAGCGCAATAGCTTGCCAACTCGGAGCGGCTAAGCCATCCGCGCAAGAACAGAGCGGCATATAGCGCCAGGGCGGCATGCCCTTTTCCCAGGATGAAGCGATCACGATCCGGATCGTCCGGCGATTTCAATCGTATCGCGCCGCCGTAGAGAACTGCGAGCAGATCCACCACGGACAGCGCCGATCCGATGTGTCCGACATGGGCGCGATATGATTCTTCAAGAATCAGCTTGCGGAGAGCCCGCGAACTCAGAATTTGCTGATCAGCGAGTGGCTGATCAGGCTCCATGACAGCCTGCCATGTCCGTGGTAGTGATCGACATCATGCGGCTGCCCTCTCGTATGATACGACACACTAGCGCATTCTTCGCCGATCTTGAAAGGCGGCCTGTACTTCTTCTCTGTTTAGGAATCTTGCTTGCCTGGTTCATGGCGGGCGTCCCGTTCATGAGGTTCGACGTCCCGACCGAATTGTGGGGCGATCGTATCTTCCTGTTGCTTCACGGCAGGCTTTTTCTCGATTGGCCACATATTTTTCGAACAGATGCCGTCGGCTTTCCCGATCGGCTGGATCTGCTCGGCTTTCCGTTCACCGACCTCACTGAACGCGTGGTGCAATTTCTGGCTACGCGCCTGTCGGGTGATGTCGTCGTCGGTGCCAATTTGTATCTTGTCGTCATCGTCGCGGCGAACTTCGCAGCCGCATTCCACGCTCTGCGTGCCTTTCAGATTCGTCCCTGGTGGTGCCTCGCGGGGGCTTTCGCTTTTGCATTCATTCCTTATTTCGCCAAACGTTCAACCGGGCACGATTATCTGGCCGCCTATTATTCGGCCCCGCTTGCGTTCCTGATCCTGCCTCGGATCGTCACGGCTGTTCGCAAGCAGTCCCTCATCGGCATCGTGAGGGACCCGGTCACGCTCGTGTGCTGCGTGGTGATCGCGACTTCAGGAATCTATTACAGCTTTTTTGCCCTGCTCACCTGGGCATTTGCCGGTCTGGCCCTGGCTGCACAGGAACGAAACTGGCGCTATTTGCCAGCCTTGGCCCTTCCAGCCGGGGTGATGTTGGTCACGTTGCTGCCGATTCTGGCGTTCTTTGTCGCGGTCGCGCCAGACAACGCCGGCGGCTTCGCCGCAAGAACAGCATCCGAGCAGACACTGTATGGCTTTCGTATCTCCGACGTAGTCCTCGGGCTGAAGCAATTCGGCATCGCGCCGAACGCACTTTCCGATTACATGGCCATCCGCGGCACGGCCGAGGGAACAGATGCCTGGCCCGGTCCCATCCTGTCGGCTTTTGCATTGCTGGCTGTCCTGTTTGGTTCATCGCTGTTGCGAAGGCGCAGTCCTGGCGCCCAGCCGGACTACGAAGGCCTGGCGCCAATATTCAACGCGTATCTCGTCTTCTGCATGATCTATTGCGTGCCCTTCGGTCTGGGATTGATCTTCAATCTGCTGATCGCGCCAGAAATCCGCGCACAGAATCGGATCTCACCTTTTTTTGCATTCGCGGCACTGCTTGTGTTCCTCGGCCTATGGCGGCGTGTAACGCTCTGGCTGCAGTTCAGATTCGGCCGCTCGATCGGCGGGGTAGCAGCCACGGCGGGCCTGATTGCGCTGCTATTTGTAAACAGCGTCGGTAGCGAAGCGCTTTTTGCGCGGCAGCAGCGCGCCTTGCTGCGCGAGCCGGCTTTCGCCGCGGAGATGACGAGCATTCGCGCGACTTTGGCTGCGGCGGATTCAGCAGGGCTGCAGCGGATCCTCGAGCTGCCGATAGCGGCATGGCCTGAATCGCCCGCCATACGCGGCTTCGCACCCTACAATCATTTCTTGCCTTTTATCTTCAGCGCTCCGGGCAGTTCCCGACACTGGAGTTACGGCGCATTCGCGGGAAGCGATGGCCTGTCGCGCCTGCAAGCCCTGCTGAAAGTCGCGAACTGGCCCTGCGCGCTTGCCGAGCTGGCATCCAGCTACGATGCCGTGCTGATCGATCGCCGTGGCTACGGTGCCGCCGAACTCGCGGCGTGGGACAGCCGGCTGACCGCATCCGGAGCGCGCTTGGTCAGCGATGATCCGGTTCGCCGCCTCTATCGCTTGCCGACTTCGGAATGTTCGCAACCGCTGTTGCCATTCGATCGATGGCTCAGCGCCGCCAAGGGCGGGGAACTCGAGCCACTCCTCGATCGGGGATGGCATTCGCCGGAGCCATGGGGACGTTGGGGCAAGGACGCGATGCATCGCATACTTTTGCCCAATCGCGGCCTGGGTAGCCACGACCTTATCCTGGATCTCAAAATCCTCCAGCTTGCCGACAATGCCGGCCGAATTCCGCGCGTCGAAGTGCGCGTCAACCAAACCCTGGTCACCACATTGGGTGTTGCACAACCGATGCATCCGGAAGAGCAACGCATCGTCATTTCCCGTCGGCTTCTGCCCCAGACGGGCTTCACGACGATCGACCTGAGGCCCGAGGGCGGCCCCATACCCGCATCGAGGGTGGTGCCTAAAGACAAAAGATTGCTTGGGGTCGGGTTGATTGCAATGCGCCTGCATGAGGCCGCCGAATAGCTCAATATTGTGGCGGAGGGAGTGGGACCCGAACCCACCGTGAACTTGCGTCTCGACCAGCTTGATCGCATGGAACGGATGGCCGAGCGGTTTAAGGCACCGGTCTTCAAAACCGGCGCGGGCGCCATTCGTAGCTCCTCGTCGCATCGGACAGGAAATGCTCGCGTTGAACGTCGAGAAGCGACTGGAACGGATTGGTCATCGCCGGCCTCCTCCGACAATGGCGCCGGCCGTTTCCTGGGAGGCGGCCGGCTGGCGGCTTACTTGGTGGTGTAGCCACCGTTGACGAGGATGGTCTGGCCGGTCATCCACCAGCCGTCCGAGACCATGAAGCGGATGTAGGGGACGATATCCTCTATGTCGGTAAGGCCTGTCTTCGAGAAACCCGACAGCGCAGCCGCCGTCTTGTGGTAGGCGACCGCATCGGCGCCTTCGGCAGGGTAGAAGAAGGGCGTGTCCATCGGACCCGGTCCGATCGCCGTCACCGAGATGCCGCGCTCGCCGAATTCTTTGGACGCCGCGCGGGTGAAATGCTCCACTGGAGCCTTGGTCCCGGCATAGCTCGAATAAAAGGGCGTGTAAGCGCCGAGTAGCGAGGTGACGAGCGTCACCAGCTTGCCGTTGTCGTTTAGATGCTTGCCGGCTTCCTTGATGAAGAAGAAAGCCGTCTTGGCATTGACTGCGCTCATCTCATCATATTCTGCTTCGCTGATCTCGACGATGGGTTTCTTCAGCACCTTGCCGACGGTGTTGATGGCGATATCGGGACGGCCAATGGCAGCGACCGCATCGGTGAACAGTTTCTCGACCGCACCGGCCGTCGTCAGGTCCGCCTGGAGGGCGACCGCCTTGGCACCAGCGGCCTTGACGGCCGCCACGGTAGCGTCCGCATCGGCCTTGGTCGCCGCGCTGTTGTAATGGATGGCAATCGCTTTCGCGCCATTGCCGGCGAGATCGCGCGCAATCAGTCCGCCGAGGTTCTTTGCCCCACCGGCGATGATGACGGTTTTGCCTTTGATGCTGTGGTCGGTCATGGGTGGCCTCCTTTGCCGGTTGGCGACCATATCCACGGCCGCTTTCGTTCGAGAGACTTATCGTCTAGATTTGAGAGATAAAGGCGGCTGTTCTGACATCACCTGTCAGAAAACCAGCACAATAGAGAAACAAACCCTTGGACCGTATCGACCTCTTTCGGATATTCACCCGTGTCGTCGAATGCGCGAGCTTCACCCGCGCCGCTGATACGTTGGGCGTCCCGCGGTCTTCCGTTTCAGCGGCCGTTCAGGAGTTGGAGGGGCGTGTTGGCGCGCGGCTGCTTCATCGTACGACCCGCAAGGTGTCTCCTACCCAGGACGGCATCGCCTTTTATGAACGCTGCCAGCGGGTCATCGCCGATGTCGAGGATACGGAGAATCTGTTTCGGCAGTCGGCAGCACAGCCATCGGGCAGGCTATGCATCGACGTCCCTGGCCGGATCGGACGACTGATCATTGCACCGGCGCTGCCCGATTTTCTGGACCGATATCCCGAGATCGACATCAGCCTCGGTGTCACAGACCGAGCGGTCGATCTGGTGGAAGATGGTGTTGATTGCGTGCTGCGGGTCGGACCGCTTGGTGATTCCGGCCTCATTGCACGCCCCATCGGCAAGCTGCCATTGATCAACGTCGCCAGCCCCGGCTATCTAGCGCGGCACGGCACCCCGCGGGCGCCGGACGACCTCGGCGATCACTGGGCAGTGAACTATGCATCTCCATCCAGCGGCCGGATTGAGGATTGGGAGTGGGTGGAAGATGGGAATGCGTACACAGTCCCAATGCGTGGCCGGGTCACCGTCAACAGCGCCGAAGCCTATATCGCCTGTTGCCTCGCGGGTCTCGGCCTGATCCAGATCCCCGCCTATGATGTGAAACAAAACCTGGGTGCGGGAGGTTTAATTGAGGTCATGCCCAACCACCGGGCGGAATCCATGTCCATGACTTTGCTCTATCCCCATCGCCAGCATCTCTCACGGCGATTGCAGGTCTTTGCCGATTGGCTTGAAGCGCTGCTTAAGCGGCAGCTTCTTTGATGCGAGACGCAGGTTCTGCCGCCTCCGTGCGGTCATAGAGGAACACGGCGGTGATCGGGGCAAGCCGTTCTCAAAACCAGCCATTTTGGCCGAGGTGGCGGAGGGAGTGGGATTCGAACCCACGGTGAACTTGCGCCCACGCCGGTTTTCAAGACCGGTGCCTTAAACCGCTCGGCCATCCCTCCAAGCAATTGCAATCATTGCGCTTTTGACAATTTGCATGGGGCCGTGGAATGCCCGTTGCTACGCAGCTTGCAACTGTTTGCCTTTTCGCTCGCTGCTTATAGCGGCCTGAAGCGCAACGTCAACTTGCTCTGCTGCATCTGTCGTAAGCACATGAGTTGTCCGGATTAGGCAGCACATGAGTTGTCCGGTTTTATCGCCAGCGAATGGAGGCTGGGGATGGCCCAGGCGCTCGCTATCTTCGGGTGAGTGTCGGCTGAAAGCATCTGTGTCGCGTGGGTATGCCGAAGGTCGTGGAAGCGTGGCAGCGGCGGACTGAGGGTCTTAATATTCGCTTGCACTAATATAAAAGTGACGTAACGTCACTCCCCAGCATCTTGGGGATGCGCAACCGTGGGGAAGTACGATGAGAGTGATCTTGTTTTGCGCGGCACTCGTGATCGCTGCGACTGGTGTCGCCGTTGCCAAGGAGAAGAAGGTCGCGGTCAGCGATGCTGCGGCCCTGTGTTCCACGAAACATTCGAGCAAGAAGCCGAGGCCGGAGTTGGACTGCAACTTGACCGGAACAACTAAATTACCAGGTGGAACAACGCCGGAAAAGCCGCGCCTGGGATACGACGCCAATCCGTGGATCATGACTGGCCTTTAAAGCAGGGCTAAGGCGGACAGCGGAGTAGCCTAGCGAAGTAGCGCTCATCCAGTGGAGCACTTCAGGACCGATGCGGCCGGCTGGACGAAACTGTTCAGGCCGTACGTCCTTTACGCACCCTTACGAATCCGTAAGTCGCGCATATGGGCATTGTCTCGTAGGCTGCAGGTCGGAGCGGCGATGCCCGTCGATGCTCCACGGGGTGTGCACAGACCACCCTACAGCCCGTTGCCTTTGCCTGCCCCCCAAGCTTGGCAACGGGCTGATCCCATCACCATCAGAGGCTCCCGATCCTTATCGTCGGCCATCAGGCTCGCGCCGGGCTCTACGCAAGCCCCGCTCGTCACTGCCCTTTCGCAGTTTGATTGACGACGTTTGAGCGCGCAAAAGCGCTGGTTCACGCAGCAAGCGCCGTCACAATCTTGCCCGGTTCCGGCCACAATCGATTAATATCGTGATAAACAATTCCTGCGCACAAAGGATCGGGGTTCAGGGCGTCGTTGATATCGTCGAGTGAGTGCTTTGGCTCCTCTGTTGTTCAAACGACGGCGTCTTGATTGAGACTGTAGGGGATTTCAGGAAAATGCAGGCTACGACGCGCCCGCGTCTTCGTCGCGCTTCCACGCTTACGCTGCTTGCTGCGTCGGCTGCCTTGCTGGCAGCATGCGCATCGCAGCCCGAGCCGAAAGCGATGGTGAATCCCAAACCTCGTTCCAAGGAATATTTCGCCGAGACCGAATATGGCGTGAAGGCGAGCCCGCGCGCCAACTTCATGCGGCGCGGCGGTGGTCGCGACCAGCTCGGCAAGCCCTACCAGGTTCGCGGCAAGTGGTACTATCCCAAGGAAGATCGGCATTACGCGAAGGTCGGCCTGGCCTCCTGGTATGGCGACGCCTTCCATGGCCGGCTGACCGCCAATGGCGAAGTGTATGACACAGCGCAACTGACCGCCGCGCATCCGACCATGCCGCTGCCGAGTTACGCCCGTGTCACCAACCTCGACACCGGCAGTTCGGTCATCGTGCGCGTCAACGACCGCGGGCCGTATCATGAGGGCCGCATTATCGACGTCTCGGAGCGCGCGGCGCAGATGCTCGACTACGACAAGGTCGGCACCGCGAAGGTCAAGGTCGAATATGTCGGTCGCGCACCGCTCGACGGCAATGACGATCAGTATCTGATGGCATCCTACCATCCGGGCAACCGGATTCCGGATCCGTCGGATGGCCTGCCGACCGGTGTCATGGTGGCCATGAACGGACCGTCGCCAAGCCTGCCCGTGGGTGCGGCAGCCGTACCGTTTCCGGGTCAGTTGACGAATTCCGGCGAGGCGTTCGCCACGCAGCCGGCTCTGTCCGCGCAGGCACCGGCTTTAGGCGACCTGGCGCTGCCTGACTTCGGACCGATCGTTCCCTCGCGCCCGGAAATCGGCCTGCCGCCGCAGTCGCCATTCGCGATTGCCTCGCTGTCCTACGCGGATGACCGCATGCGGCGCGCGGATGTCTTTGCCGCACTCGACGACAACGGCATGTCGCCAGCCGACATCCTGCGGTCGTGGAAAAAGTCCAATCCGCAAGCAGCGCCGTCCAGCGCCGACTATGTCGCAGCCGGCACGTTCGACAGTGCCGCGGAAGCCAAACGCGTGGCAGCAGCACTTCAACCCTTCGGCAGAACGGAGATCCAGCGTTCCGATCTCGACGGCAATGATTGGTACGCGGTCAATCTCTATCCGAATGGCCATGGCGGGCTGGACGAGTTGCTGCAGGCGGCATGGTCGCACGGCGCGCCCGATGCGCTGGCCGTGCGCAACTGATTCACGAGCCGGTTTTCCGCTGAACAGTTGATCCGTCCCGGAAAAAGCCCGATAGTTTCGCGGGCTTGCCGGAGGGACCGGCCAACGGGTCGAATTTCATGCAGTTTCGCTTGCTTCAGCCTTTTGCCGGGTTTTTTCTTCTCGGTCTCCTGATTTCCCTTGCTCCAGCTCACGCGCAGCTTTTCGAGACCAAGGCCACACAGGCCTTCATGATCGATGCCGATACCGGCACGGTGCTGTTCTCGAAAGATGCCGACAAGCCGATCCCGCCGGCCTCGATGGCCAAGCTGATGACCATGGAAGTGGTTTTCAACGCCATCAAATCCGGGCGGCTCAAGCTCGACGACACGTTCGTGGTGAGCGAAAACGCCTGGCGCAAGGGCGGCGCGCCGTCGGGAACATCGACGATGTTCGCCAAGCTCAAATCGGCGATCCGGCTCGAGGACCTGATCCAGGGCGTGACCGTGCAGGCCGCCAATGACGGCTGCATCGTCATCGCCGAAGGCATGGCCGGGTCAGAAGATAATTTTGCCGCGCAGATGACCGAGCGTGCCCGCCAGATCGGCCTCAAGACATCGACCTTCGTCAATTCGACCGGCCTGCCGGCCGATGGCCAGCAGACGACCGTGCGCGAACTGGCGCAGCTGGCCCTGCATTTGTGGCGCGATTACCCGGATTTCTATCGCTACTATGGCCTGAAGGATTTCACCTGGAACAAGATCTCGCAGAGGAACCGCAACCCGCTGCTGGCCATGGACATCGGTGCCGATGGCCTGGCGGTCGGTGCAAGCGAGGCGTCCGGCTTCGGCATCGTCGCTTCGGCCAGCCACAACGGCACGCGGGTGGTTGCGGCGATGAGCGGGTTCGCCAATGACAAGGAACGCGCCGAGGAGGCGCGAAAGCTGCTCGACTGGGGCGCGCGGTCCTTCGAGAAGACCGAGATCTTCGCCAAGGACGAGGTGGTTGGCGAGGCCCAGGTTTTTGGCGGTGCGAAATCCGGCGTGACGTTGAAGGCAAAAGGGCCAATCGCCATCTTCCTGCCGATCACCAACCGCGACAAGCTGACGGCAAGGATCGTCTATACCGGCCCGGTCGCCGCACCGGTGGAGGAGGGCCAGCCAGTGGGTGCACTGCGCGTCTGGATCGGCGACACGCTGAGCCAGGAGACACCGCTTTTCGCCGCCGAGTCGATCGGTGTCGGCACGCTGCCACAGCGCGCGCTCGATGCCGTCAAGGAACTGGCGATCGGCTGGCTGCGCTAATGCATGTCGCTCAAAAGTGGCCACGGTCTTGAGACAACGACATGCATAAAAGCAAAAATCTGACGGCATGGACGTTTCCCCGAACGCGGACTATCTAGAGCGCAACAATCCACTCCAACATGGACAAAGGCCGTTTCGATTGGCGCGCGGATTTTTCATCACCTTCGAAGGCGGCGAGGGCGCAGGCAAGTCGACGCAGATCGAGCGGCTGGCAAGGAAGATGCGCGCCAAGAAGTATGATGTCCTCGTCACCCGCGAACCGGGCGGCTCGCCAGGCGCGGAAGCGGTCAGGCATGTGCTGCTTTCGGGTGCCGCGGAGCCATTCGGGCCGAAGATGGAAGCACTGCTCTTCGCCGCCGCCCGTTCCGACCATGTTGAGCAGGTCATCCGGCCGGCGGTCGAGCGTGGCTCCATCGTTCTTTGCGACCGCTTCCTGGATTCTTCGCGCGTCTACCAGGGCGTCACCGGCGGGATCGACCCGGCATTCATGGCTGCGCTCGAACAGGTCGCCATCAACGGCATGGTGCCCGACATCACGCTGATCTTCGATATCGATCCCGCCGAGGGCCTCCGGCGCGCGACCCTGCGGCGCGGCAGCGACGCCGGCGCCGACCGCTTCGAAAAGGAGACGCTGGCCATCCATCAGGCTCGGCGCGAGGCCTTTCTGGCGATCGCCGCGGCCGAGCCGGAGCGCTGCATCGTCGTCGACGCGTCCGCCGATCCCGATACGGTGGAGCATGTCGTCACCGCCGCCGTGTTCGCGGCGCTGGAGGCGAGGGCGCCCGCGCGCAACAGGCAGGCCGCACCAGTATGATCTTCGAACGCATCGCGCCGGAACAGCATGATACGCTGGATGGCGTGCCCGAGCCGGCCGAAACGCCTCGTCTGGTCGGACACGGGCAGGCGGCCGAGATGCTTGCCGCCGCCTATCGATCCGGAAAACTGCCGCATGCTCTGATCTTCGCCGGGCCGGTCGGCATCGGCAAGGCGACACTGGCCTTCCATCTCGCGCATCACCTGCTGAAGCACCCAGACTTCGCGCAGGCGCCGGAAAGCCTTGCCGTTCCCGATCCGACCTCGTCGCTGTCTCGCCAGATCGCGACCGGAGCGCATCCGGGCGTGCTGCACCTGACCCGGCCGCTGAACGACAAGACCAAGAGCTTCAAGACCGTCGTCACCGTCGACGAGATCCGCAGGGTCAGTCGCTTCCTGTCGATGACCTCGCATGATGGCAGCTACCGGGTGGTCATCGTCGATCCCGCCGACGACATGAATGCCAATGCCGCCAATGCCTTGCTCAAAAATCTTGAGGAGCCGCCGGCACGAACGCTGTTCATTCTCATCGTCCATGCGCCGGGCAGCCTGCTGCCAACGATCCGCTCGCGCTGCCAGGTGGTGCGCCTGACTCCGCTCGGGGCCGACGAGCTGCTGGCAGTGCTGGAGACCGCGGAGCCGCCGCCACCGAACGACCCGGCCGCACGGGCAGCGCTGGTCGAACGGGCAGGGGGCAGTGTGCGCAACGCGATCCTGCTGACGCAATATGGCGGGCTGGAAATCGCCCAGACACTCGATGCGCTGGTGGCAGCGGGAAAGACCGATATCGGCGGAGCCTGTCGGCTCGCGGAAGCCGTCGCCGGCCGCGACCAGGCGATCCAGTTCGATATCTTCAACCGCCGCGCGCTCGACCTATTGTCGGATGCGGCAAGCCAGGCAGCACTGTCAGGCGACCTCGCGCGGGCGAAAACGCTGTCGGACACTTGGCATGAGGCGCTGGACGCGATATCTGAGACCGACACCTACAATCTCGACAAGAAGCAGCACGCCTTGACCATGATAGACCGCCTGAATTCTGCGATGCGAATGTGACGGCCTTTTTGGTGCATGCCGTTGCCCCAAAACCGGGGTCACTTTTGGGCGGCATGCATCGGCACCGGGATGGCAAATGCCATTCCGATGCGATATCCACCGCCACGGCTTCCATTCAGACATTCATGACGGTTCATTCATGTCACGCGACACATTCTACATCACGACCGCGATTTCCTATCCGAACGGCAAGCCGCATATCGGCCATGCCTACGAACTGATCGCCACCGACGCGCTCGCCCGCTTCCAGCGGCTCGACGGCAAGCAGGTCTTCTTCCTCACCGGGACCGACGAGCACGGCATCAAGATGCTGCAGACGGCGAAGCGCGAAGGCATTTCGGCGCGCGAACTGGCCGACCGCAACGCGGCCGATTTCAAGCGCATGGCGACCGCGCTCAACGCCTCCAATGACGATTTCATCCGCACCACGGAAGAGCGGCACTACGCGTCCTCGCAGGCGATCTGGAAGGCGATGGACGCCAATGGCGATATCTACAAGGGCGGCTATGCCGGCTGGTACTCGGTGCGCGACGAAGCCTATTACGGTGAGGAGGAGACAGAAGTCCGTCCCGACAATATCCGCTACGGGCCGCAGGGAACGCCGGTCGAATGGGTCGAGGAAGAGAGTTATTTCTTCCGCCTCTCTGCCTATCAGGACAAGCTCATCGCGCTTTACGAAAGCCAGCCCGACTTCATCGGCCCGGCCGAGCGCCGCAATGAGGTAATGAGCTTCGTCAAGTCGGGGCTGAGGGATTTGTCGATTTCGCGCACCACTTTCGACTGGGGCGTGCCGGTGCCGGGCGACGAGAAGCATGTCATGTATGTCTGGGTCGACGCCTTGACAAACTACATCACCGGCGTCGGCTATCCCGATGAAAATGATGAGAAATGGCGTTTCTGGCCGGCCGACGCGCATATCATCGGCAAGGACATTGTACGCTTCCATGCGGTCTACTGGCCGGCCTTCCTGATGTCGGCCGGCATCCCGCTGCCGAAGCGCGTTTTCGGCCACGGCTTCCTGTTCAACCGCGGCGAGAAGATGTCGAAGTCTGTCGGCAACGTCATCGACCCGTTCACCATGGTCGAGCATTACGGCCTCGATCAGGTGCGCTATTTCTTCCTGCGCGAAGTGCCGTTTGGCCAGGACGGCAGCTACAGCCATGAAGCGATCGTCAACCGCACCAATGCCGACCTCGCCAATGGTCTCGGCAATCTGACGCAACGCTCGCTGAAGATGATCGCCGCGAATTGCAGTGGCGTGGTGCCGCAGCGTGGCGAACTGACGGAAGCCGACAGTGCGATCCTCGACCAGGCGGTGGAAGCGCTTGGCACGGCGCGCAAGGCGATGGCGGATCAGGGCATTCATCTGGCGTTGGCGGCGATCTTTGGCGTGGCCGCCGAAGCCGACCGTTATTTCACGTCTCAGGAGCCCTGGGCGCTGAAGAAGACCGATCCGGCGCGGATGGAAACGGTGCTGTGGACGACCGCCGAAATCGTCCGTCGCGTCGCACTTTTGAGCCAGCCCTACATCCCGGGGTCGGCCGCCAAGCTGCTCGATCTGCTGGCGGTGCCGGCGGACCAGCGTAACTTCGAGCATGTCCACGCCGACTATGCGCTTGTGCCCGGCACGACATTGCCTGTGCCGGAAGGCGTGTTTCCGCGCTACGTCGAACAGCCGGGCGCGAACGCCTGATGCTCGTCGACAGCCACTGCCACCTGGACTTTCCAGATTTCGCCGAGGAGCGGGCGGCCATTGTCGCCCGCGCCAAAGCGGCCGGCATCGGCCGCATGGTGACGATTTCCACTCGCGTAAAGCGGTTTCAGCAAATCCTTGAAATCGCTGAAACTTTTGATGAAGTTTACTGCTCAATCGGCACCCATCCGCACAATGCAGCCGAAGAGCTCGACGTCACCGCTGCGGACCTCGTTCGCCTGTCCGATCACCCGAAGGTGGTGGCGATCGGCGAGGCTGGGCTGGATTACTTCTACGACAAGGCGCCGCGCGATGCGCAGGCGCGGGGCTTTCGCAATCACATCGCGGCGGCTCGCGTGACCGGGCTGCCGCTGGTCATCCATTCACGCGACGCAGATGACGACATGGCGGCCATTCTCGAGGACGAAACAGGGAAGGGCGCCTTCCCCTTCATCCTGCACTGTTTTTCCTCCGGACGCCGGCTGGCCGAGGTGGGCGTCTCGCTCGGCGGCTATGTGTCGTTCTCGGGCATCCTGACCTTCAAGAACTCGGCCGAATTGCGCGCCGTCGCCGCTGACGTGCCGCATGACCGGCTGCTCGTCGAAACCGACGCGCCATACCTGGCGCCGATCCCATTCCGCGGCAAGCGTAATGAGCCGGCCTATGTCGCGCACACCGCCAAGGTGCTGGCGGAGACGATTGGTGTCAGCGAGGCTGAAATCGCCGATCTGACGACGAACAATTTCTTCCGGCTGTTCGGCAAGATGCCGCGACCTGCCGAGCTGAGCGCCTGACCGATGACTGACCGGCTGCGCCTGACCATTCTCGGCTGCGGCTCGTCGCCAGGTACGCCGCGCATCACCGGCGACTGGGGCAATTGCGACCCGGACAACCCGAAGAACCGGCGCATGCGTACGGCCGTCCTGGTTGAACGGATCGCGACGAATGGCAACCGCACGACCGTCGTCATCGACACTGGTCCCGATTTTCGCCAGCAGATGCTGATGGCCTCTGTCAGGCGCATTGACGCGGCCGTCTACACGCATCCGCACGCCGATCACATCCACGGCATCGATGACCTGCGCGGCTTCGTCCTCGATCAGCGCCAGCGGATCGATATTCACGCAGACGAGCCGACAATGCTGCGGCTGCGCCAGGCGTTCGGCTACTGCTTCGAGACGCCACCCGGCAGTTCCTATCCGCCGATCGTCAGTGCCCATATCATCGACCACGCCAAGCCGGTGGTGATCGAAGGAGAGGGGGGTGCCCTCACCCTTGAGCCATTGCCGCAGGTCCATGGCGACATCATCTCGCTCGGGTTTCGCATTGGAGCGCTGGCCTATTGCCCTGACATCAGCGACTTTCCCGACGCCACCGCCGAGCGGCTATGCGGCCTGGAGATGCTGGTCATCGACGCGCTGCAGTACAAGACCCACCCCAGCCATCTGTCACTCGGCCAGGCGCTCGGCTGGATCGAGAAGCTGGCGCCGAAGAATGCAGTGCTAACCCACATGCACGTGCCGCTCGACTATGCCACTGTGATGGCCGAGACGCCGGCCAACGTGGCACCTGCCTATGACGGGATGATGATAGAAATCCCTTATGAGTCAGAGTGATAGATCGATTTTCTCGCGAGCTGCGAGCCATGAAATCGTTCAAGCTGGGTAGAAACCTCGGAAACCTGCTCTATCGTGACTATCTGGCCCACGGTCACGAGGGATCTGGTGAGCAAATCCCAGGTCGGATGGCGGTGGGCATCTGGGCTGCCTTCATTGTCGATAAGCGCACCGTATGCCGTGCGCCGTGGGGCAACATCGCTGATTGCCGGCGGCAAACCGACCTGGCGTGAGTTGCTGCTTAGGATGACAATGCCAAGGACTGTGATCTTCGGCGAAAAATTATTGCCGGACGAAGATACGCAACGCTTGCCTCAGCAACGCATCGCCATCAGCGTCGTACCGCAGGCCGGGCATTCGATGGCATGCATGGGAGAATCCGGCCGGACTGGCGGGCGCGATGCGGAAAGCGCTGTCCTGATTGCTGCGCCACCTTCATTCGTAAGTTCCATAATCTATCTTATGCGACTTTTTCATGCGCACGCTTCGGGCCCCTGAGCGGCCCGGATAGCGGGTAAGTTTCAGCCGAATGGAGTCTGCGGCGGCGGAGACGAAGCGAGGACATAACGGCCGCCCTACGGCGCGGGCTTCCTTAGTCGCCCCCGAGCCTGTCGTGCACCGACGACGAAGCCTTTTTGCGCGCACAGGCGAACAGCGCTCGCAAGCGCCGCATCCGCTTCTTCCGGGAGGCCGGCGATGTGGAGAACCTCTCCAAGACCGTCGAGGACGAACGACCGGAGGAACAGAAAGTCCGTCGGCTCGGCGATCGCGACAGCCTCCCGGGCCATACGGAGAGCTCCCTCCACATCGCCCACACGGACCGAGATCTTTGACCGGACGCATCGCAGCAGGCCTTGCGAGTATGTGTCGTCACTGCCGGCGATCCCCTCGCCCAACCGAACGAACGTTTCGGCCTCCTCGTACCGGCCTTGGACATAGATGGCTTGGGCGAGGATGCCGGCAATCGTAGGCAACCATGCGAACTCGCCGGTGCGTTGAAGGGTCCTTACACCCCAGCGAAGCTCCCGCTCGGCGGCTGCCGCGTTGCCCGCCCAGAGCTCGGCCAGGGCGCTCATCTCCGTAAGAGGTCCCGCGCTCCACACGGTCAGTGCGACTTCCTCGACCGCTGACCTGGCCTGCGCTATCAACTGCCGCGCCTCGCCAAATCTGCCGCGCATCGCCTCGAGATTCCCCCAGCTGAAGAGCGCTGCCGACATCGCCTTGCGATCACCCTGCGCCCTGGCGAGCACGTCCTTGCACCGGCCGATCGCCGCCTTGACCGGCATACGGCCGGCCCACACGACAAGCGGCACCCATGAGAGCGACTCGAGCCATTCTCTGTCGTTGCCCGCTGCAAACGCATGCGCCGCCGCGCTCTCCCACGCCTCTTCAGAGGCGCCGAAATTGCACTTTGTCAGGTGAAACAGGCCAAGCAAGGACCAACCCTTGGCCAAGCCGTGCTCGTCGTTCTCCTGCTCGAACATCGATATGGCCTGCCGTGCCTCTCGGTACGCCTCGTCCGCCCACCCCTCCGGCTCTGACAGGAAGCGCACCCACAGATCGAGAATGAGCGCATGCGCTTGCAGTCGACGATCGGCGGAGGCGGTCGCGGCCTCACGCATCTGGGCGATCGCGCCACGCGTGCGCTCGAGGTCGCCAGTCTCCAGCAGTGCAAATGCGAGCTCCGGCAACAGTGCCAGCCGCCCAGGATCGTCGCGAGGTCCGAGCGAGATGGCGCGCGACAGCATGTTGACCGCGGCTGGCATGTCGCCCCGCGCGAAGGCGCGCTGCCCGGCAGAAGCCAGCGGCACGCTCGCACGTCGTGCCAGCGACTCGACGCGCTCGTTCGATAGACCGAGCTCCGCGAGAGACCTGTAGGCTCGCTCAAGGTGGTAGCCGACGATCTCTTCGTACTCTCGGGCCCGCTCGCGCATCCTTGCCTCCAGCCATGAGGCGAAGCGCTCATGCATGTGGGCTCGCACGCCCTTTGGAATGCCATTGTAGGCCGCGTCCCCGACGAGACTGTGAGTGAAGCGAAAGGCATCCTCCTCCTCCAGATCCGAGCGATCCGGGCGGATCAGCTGCTTTCTCGCCAGCGACTGAAGCTGGCCGCCGACGCGGGGCCGCTGCTCTTCCGGCGACATCTCCTCGACGGCGCCCCACCAGAAGATGCGTCCGATCACGGATGCCCGCTCGATCACAGAGCGCTCCTCGCCACCGAGCCGGTCCAGGCGCGCGTTGATAAGGGCGTTGATCGTGGGTGGAATCGTCAGCCTCGACAGGTGGTCAGCCGCCGTCCACGTGCCGTCGACGGCAATAAGCAAACCGTCGTCGATCAGCATCCGCAGCGTCTCCTCCACGAAGAGAGGGTTTCCCTCGGCGGCATCGGCGATCCGCGCGCGGGCCTCGTTCGCGAGCTCCGCGCCTCCGAGCAAGTTCCGGATCAAGCCATCCGTATGGGCGTCGCTCAGCGAGCGCAGGGTGATGAGGGACGCGTTCGCCTTCGACGTCATCCAGCCGGCGCGAACCTCGAGCAGCTCAGGGCGAGCGAGGCAGAGGAAGAACGCCGGCACACCGTCAAGCGAATCGGCGAGATATTCGAGGAGATCGAGGAACGTCGGCTCGGCCCAGTGAATGTCGTCGAACACGACGACCAATGGCCGATGCGTTGCCAGCTTGCCGAACAGCTTGCGCACGGCCCAGAACGTCTCTTGAACACCAGGCGTCGCACGGGTGAGGCCCATGAGTGCGGACAGGCGTTCGACGACCAGCGCGGCATCGGGACCTTCCAGCAACTTGCCAATCTTTGCGCGAGCATCGTCGGGCGAGTGACTATCTGTGATGCCCGCCGCGGCCTTGAGCACCTCGATAATGGGCCAAAAGGTAATCCCCTCGCCGTATGGCAGGCACCGCCCCCCCACGACCGTCGTTGTCCTTTCGAGTCGGGGAAGAAATTCACGCGTCAGCCGCGACTTGCCGATTCCCGCCGGGCCCATCACCGTTACGATCTCGCATACTCGAGACTTGACCGTCCTTTCGAACATCTCTCCGATTGCGGCGACTTCCTTGTCGCGACCGATCAGAGGGGATTCGAGACCACGGGCAGCGGGGGCCGCGGGGGCGACATCCATGAGGTTCCACGCGGCGACGGGCTCTGACTTCCCCTTCACGCGAAGCGGCTCGATCGGCGACGTCATCGCGACATCGCGGACAAGCCGATACGTCGCGTCTCCGATCAGAACCTGCCCTGGCTCGGCAGCTTGTTCGAGCCGGGCAGCAATGTTGACCGCGTCTCCGACCGCGAAAGTTTCGCCCTGGCCCGGATCCCCGGCGAGCACCTCACCCGTGGTCATACCTATCCGGATCACGATCCTGGTGCCCCAACGCGCCTCGAACTCATCGTTCAGCCGATGAAGCGCATGAAGCATTGCAACCGCGGCTCGAACCGCACGCACCGCGTCGTCCTCATGGAGGAGCGGGATGCCGAACACCGCCATGATCGCATCCCCGATGAACTTCTCGGTTGTCCCCCCGTGGCCACGAATTACCGCGGCCATCTCCCGAAAGTACTGGGTCATGAGATTGCGAAGCGACTCGGGATCGAGCTCATCTCCCAACGCCGTCGAGCCGACAATATCAGCAAAGAGGACCGTCACCACCTTGCGCGTATCGGCGGCACCGGAAGCTCGTTGGGTCAGCGGCGATTCACAGGACGCACAGAACTGCAATTCGGCTGCATTGGCAGATCCGCATGTCGAACAGATCGAGCTCCCGAGAGCATATCTCATTGTGCTCATGGACTGTACGGCCAGGCCTTGCGGAGGGCAAGTCCGTCCCCCGCAAGGCCGCCCTCTTGACAGGCCCATCTTAGTCTACGATAGTTTAGGATGGTCTAAGATAACTGGAGGATGGGCGATGGCAGTAGAATTGCCAGCACACGTCAAAAAGTATCTCGACGACATGGAGGTCTCGGCGGATGCCCTCCCAGAGGACGCGTGGGAGACATTTGCCAGTCTCTCGGGGGGCGAGATAGCCCTTCTAAGGAAGCTGGGGAAGGACCTGGAGGAAGCAGATGACGGCATCGTCATCAAGGTTCACTAGCCGAGCTTCGTAACCCACGGGATGCTTCTTAACCAGCGGAATGCTTCTTAACCACCGGGATGCCGGCATGGGCGGGATCGAGGTTGGGGCCGCTACTACGCCGAGCGTTCGTCTCCGGCGGAAGATCGATCTTGTGGTCCAACCATACGCAAAGTCATGTCGCACCCTTGTGACGCATCCGAGGCTTGCTGACTTTTGGCCGCAGTTCCTGCTCACTCAGCACCAAATCATTCGTGCGACAGTGCCCTTGACGGAAGTAGCAGCGGAGCGAGCCGAGAAAATGGCGGCTACTGACCCTATCGCGTCCGGTCTGGTCCGATACCTGGAGGAGCACGTCAAGGAGGAGTTGGGGCATGATGACTTGCTGCTCGACGACCTCGAACTGCTGGGTGTGAAGCGGGCGACGGCGCTGAGCCGCATACCATCTCCCTCGGTCGCGAGCCTGGTGGGAGCGCAGTACTACTGGATCCATCACCATCACCCTGTTGCGTTCCTTGGTTTCGTCGCGTTGATGGAGGGACACCCGCCGACACCGACGCTGATCCAGACGCTGATTTCCGCGACGGGGTTTCCGCATGCGGCTTTCCAGACGCTCATCGACCACGGTGAGCTCGATCCCGGACACCGCGACCGGCTCTACCGCACGATCGACGCCCTGCCCCTGACAGCCGAGCACGAAACCGTCATGGGCATCTCCGCCATGCATGGCGCCACGCTTCTTCCATCGACGATCGAGGAGATCCTCGAACAGGGGTAGCGAGGCGGCAATTGGGAAATCAACATGGCCTCCGGCAGCGCGAACGATGGAAATGATCTGCCGCGCCTTGCACGGATTGACCCACGCCTGTTCGATCTTCTCTTCAGCGGCTGCAAGGTCGAACGCTACGCGGCTGGTCAGCATCTCTTCGTTCAGGAAGATCCATCCGATCGTATTTACGGGGTGATGAGCGGGACGGTGGAGATCTCGATCTATTCGCAGGGAGGCCAGAGGCTGGTGGCCAATATCGAGCTTGCGCACAGCCTGGTCGGAGAGGTTGGCGCGCTCGACGGGCGCCCGCGCACCGCAACCGCCATCTGCCTCACCGCTTGCGATCTGGCCTCGCTCGGCCGGACGCAACTCTTCGATCGCATTGAAAGAAACCCATCGCTGGCACGTGCCATGATTGAGCTGTTGTGCGCACGGCTGCGTTGGATCAGCAGCGAACTTGGGGATCATGCCTTCTTCGGCATTGAAGCGAGGCTGGCGAAGCGACTGGTCTTCCTGGCTGGCGTAATGGCGGATGGGTCAGGCTGGATACCGATTTCCCAGTCTGAACTGGCGGAATTCCTGGGCGCCACGCGCGAGTCCGTCAACAAGACGCTCAACAATTGGCGCAACCGCTCGATCATCGCAATCAAGCGTGGTGGCCTGCGAATAACCAATTTCGGCGCCCTTCGTCATCTGGCCGAGACACAGAACGACAACTGAAGTCGCCAATTCACAAGGGTGGAATGAGGGCCACCACATCGGATCCTGACAGTCCGTGGAAATGTCCGCCTGAGGCGGGAGAGCGGTGGCGCTGACCACCGCTCCCCACTTGTATCTCAGTTGCGGCAATTGGGACTGACAGGGTCATACTGGTGCGGGCTGACCCCCATGCAACTGGAGTTCGAAACGCCACCAGCCAACCCGATCGATCCTGTCTGGAACCCATACACCGCTTCTTCCGAAGCCAATGGATGTTGGCCCTTGACCTCTCCCGGGGCCTCGAAGTCGCCATTGTCGGCACGAAGGCTGTGGACGAAGGTCGAGTCGATCGCGAACGAAGGCGCCGTGAGCATAAGCAACGCTGACGCAGCTGTGATGATCTTGTACATTTTGATCTCCTTTGTTTGGTTTCACCACAATTATTGTGAATAGAACGAAAATTCATCCTATCTGCAAAAGACCATCTCTCTCGTTTGATCTGATGTTTTTTTGCTCTAAGATCTATTTGCAAAGGGCAGATAAATTTCTGTTCTGGCATATCTTGTACGCCACACACGAATTTGTATGTGAAGGAGTTCACAAGAGGCCACTAATATGAGGTAGGTCGCCTTTTCGAGAGGTGCCTGGAACAGATCCGTCGCGAGATCGACGACAGGACAATCGACTACAATCGCAAAAGCTCAGGGGGCGATCGAAGGCGTCGAGCTTCCCGATCCACAAAGTCGGCCTACTTTGCGGCAACCGCTGTTACGCGATAACCTCCCAGTCCGTTTCATCAGGACCATCAAGAAAATGTCGCCATCATTCCTCGGCCTTCCCGACCGCCTCGCCGACGGCCGCACGCCCCGTGCGGTGATCTTCGGAGCCGGCCATGGCAGCACCTATCCCGGCCAGGACAGCAGCGGCCATGCCTTGGCCGCCGACGCCATACGCGCGGCCAGCCAGGGTGATGCTCCGCTCGTTGAGCACTGGGATTTCGATCTCGGCGGTCCGTTGTTCGACGGCAAGCCAGTCTGCTGCGTCGACGCCGGCGACATCTCGACCATCCTGCACGACAATACCGAAAACAGGGTCCGGATCGAAGCCAGGACGCGTGAGGTCCTGGCCTTGCCGGCCGTGCCAATCCTGCTTGGCGGTGACGATTCCGTCGTCACGCCGTTCCTTGCCGGCTTTGCCGATCACGGACCGATCTGGATCCTGCAGATCGATGCCCATATCGACTGGCGCGACGAGGTGCATGGCGAACGCTACGGCTATTCGAGCCCGATGCGGCGGGCGAGCGAGATGGCGCATGTCGCGGGCATGGTGCAGGTCGGTCTGCGCAGCGTCGGCAGCGCACGCCTCGCTGAAATCGAAGCGGCGCGGCGCTATGGCAGCCATTTCGTGACCGCCCGCGAAATTCATGCTCAAGGCGTGGAAGCGGCGCTCAGGCATATTCCGGAAGGCGCTCGGGTCGTCGTCACCTTCGACTGCGACAGTCTTGATCCCGGCATCATGCCAGGCGTGGCGGCGCGTACGCCGGGCGGCCTCACCTACACGCAGGCGATCGACCTGATCGCGGGTCTCGGCAAGCGGGCCAGGATCGCGGGATTCGACCTTGTCGAACTCTATCCGCCCGCCGATATCGACGGAATGTCGGCCCTGACCGCAGCGCGTGTTCTCGTGAATGTGATCGGCACAATCGTCCGAACTGCTCATTTCAGAGACAGTGGGGCGCAATAATCACAGCTCATTTATTGTATTCGTGTATTTTCCTCTTCACTGATGAACAGGACGGGAGGTATTCAGTGAAACGACTTCTTGCAATCATTGCGCTGGCCGGACTCAGTGCCACCACGGCATCGGCAACGGATATGGCCGCGCCGGTCGCGGGATCTGCCTATGACTGGAGCGGCTTCTACGTCGGCGCGCATATTGGCGTCGCCAATGGCGACATCACGGCGACAGACTTTTCGCTACCCAACGGTGGTTTCTTTACCGACGACATTGATCCTGGAGCAGAGGGTTTCGACTTTCACAATGCAAATGTCGCGGGCGGCGTGCATGTAGGCGCTCAGTATCAGTGGGAGCAATTCGTCTTTGGTGGCGAGGCCACATGGGATGCCACGGGCGTCGAAAAGACGATCACAAGCCCCTATTTCCCAGACAGTGATACCGAGACCGGCAAG
Source organism: Mesorhizobium sp. GW821-FHT04C10 (assembly GCF_059420305.1). NCBI lineage: Bacteria > Pseudomonadati > Pseudomonadota > Alphaproteobacteria > Hyphomicrobiales > Phyllobacteriaceae > Mesorhizobium > Mesorhizobium sp. GW821-FHT04C10. Next base: position 4,573,157 of record NZ_JBWKTL010000001.1, read on the forward strand.
ATCAAGCACTATGCGACGGTTGTTGGTCGCGTTGGCTATGCCTTTGACCGTTTCATGATCTATGCCAAGGGCGGCTACGCTGGCGGCGAAGTCGGTTTCAGAGCGCATGATTGTTGCAGCTTGGCCCAGGGCGTCACCTATGAGCAGAGTGACTGGCATAATGGCTACGCCGTGGGTGCTGGCATCGACTATGCCCTCACCCACTCGCTGACTCTGGGCGTGGATTACACACACATAGATCTTGGATCCAAGACGAGCACCGGGAACAACGTGTTTGATGACGGCACGCTGGGAAGCAATCCTGAGACTTACAAGATATCGGCCAAGGCGGATGCCGTAGTGGCCAGGCTGAGCTACAAATTCGGCGGCTAGAGCATTTGACCGTTTCATGGAAACGGCGAGCCGCTCTAACTCTTTGTTTTGACGCAATTCCGGAAGGAAAACCGCTTCGCAAGTTTCCTGGAATGGCCCTAGCAGAGATCGGATCGTGTTTGCCCGGCCTCGCGCCGGACATGGTCGTTGCCCCCGAGAAGAGCTCGGCCGAGTCCCCTGCTCCGGCCGAAATCGGTTAGAGTCGGGAACGCTTCTCGTCTGGCCCGTCAAGTGGCGCCGGCCGCCGAAATGCGCCGATGGACACCGTCCAGGCTTTCCGCCAACGCCTCAAAGACGTTGTGGGCCGTGAGCTCGTTCAGAACCTGCTCATTGATGCCGCCACGGGTCGCATAGTCCTGCGCCAGATGGGCGAAATCCGCATCAGGCGCCGTCTCCGGCGCGTACCCAAGCCCCTTGAACAGCGCCGCGATATAATCGCGCCCCTTCGCGTCTGGAACGCCATGCGCTTTCAACCAGTGATGGATCGTATCGAGGTATTTGAAATAGGCGGCATAGGTCGCGGTCGCCACGCTCAACGCATCGAACTCTTGCGAGTTCTCGACCTCGATCACCTTCCCCAACCCGCCGAGCAACGCCGTCACATCCGGATCAGGCGGGTAAATAATTGTCGCCCCCAACCGGTGAGCGACCATCGGCATGGGAAGCGCTTTTGTCACGCGGGTCGCTGGGGCTGTCAGGCCGATGATTTCCTCGCGTGACAACGTGGCGATCAGGCTGATCAGGTGATGGTCGCGCCGGAACCGCAATTCAGGCAGCACCTGATGGGCAATCTGCGGCCGGACCGCCAGCATGACGGTGTCGCACGCGTCTAGGACCGCCTGATTATCGGCGGCGACATGCACATTCGGATAGCGGGAAGCGAGATTCGAGGCGATCTCTTCGTTGCGCGGCGACAACACGACCGAAACCGGATCGTCGGCTACGGATTTGAGCCCGGTAACGATGGCAGCCGTGAGCGTGCCTGTGCCGATGAAGCCAAGTTTCATTTGATGCCCCACGGCGTTGGTTATGCGGTTGGCCGTCCGGTGATCACCGCCGCCCCAGCTCCAGGCTGATCCGGTAGCCCAGAGAACGCTTCGCTCCCGGCTCGATCAGCATCACGCCAGGTTTCTCGCTGAATTCGCCGTCGAAATCGGCTGGGCTTGCAATGCCGTGCCACGGTTCGATGCACAGGAACGGCGCGCCGCCCGGCTTGGACCAGATGCCGAGTTCCTCTGTTCCCTGCCATGACATTTCGATCGCTGGACCGTGGTCGGCGGCGTAGCGCACGCTCGTGCTGGCGGGCCGATCGAGAATGACGGCGTCGTCATCGAACAGGCGTTCGGATAGTGGAAGCGTCTTGCCTTCGATGGGTGTCGGCCACGCCACCGGGAGTAAAAGGCCATCCTTCAGCCGGCGGATCGGCGCCGGCTCGGCCTCCGCAAAGGTCAGCCGATAGGCCTCCTTGGGCAATTCCGGCAGCAATGGCCAGTTGAATGCCGGATGCGCGCCGACCGAAGCCGGCAATGGCTCGTCGCCGGTGTTGGTGATCGCGAAGGTCACGCCAAGCTGCTGACGGTCGAGCGTGTAGGTCACGGCGAGGCGGAAGGCGAAGGGATAGTGCGCGCGCGTGTCGGCGTCGTCGGTGAGGACCAGCGTGCAGGAGTGGGGTCCCCTCTCCTCCCAGGTGAACGGCTTGTCGCGGGCGAAGCCGTGCTGTGTCATCGGATAGGTGCGGCCACGATGGCGCAGTTGGTCGCCCTTCAGCCGGCCGACGATCGGGAACAGGACCGGCGAATGGCGTCGCCACTCTGGACCGGCCTGCCACAGGAACTCAAACCCTTGCGCATCCTGCAGCGAAACCAGTTCGGCGCCCTGCCCGACTATGACGGCCGAGATGCCGTCGCCACGGAGCGTTTGGCTGTCCTGTGCCATATGTCCTCGCGGGCCGGCGTTGAAGCTGGCGGCAGACTAGCAAAAGCCCCCGGGGACTCAAGCCGGGTCGTGTCGGAACGGATTGGGCCGGAACGAATTGTGGCCGGAGGATCTCTCCTCCGGCCACCTCTCCGCATCAAGGGCGAGAACCCCACCCTTGCCCACAGCGGACAGTCGTTACTCCCGTTCGCCGGTGAAATTCAGCAGCAGCTGGAAGATGTTGATGAAGTTCAGGTAGAGCGAGAAGGCGCCGAAGACGGCGAGCTTCTGGCGCGATTCCGCGTCGAAATTTTCGGCATACTGTTCCTTGATCGTCTGCGTGTCCCAGGCGGTCAGGCCGATGAAGACGGCGATGCCGATCACCGAGATGGCAAACTGCAGCGCGGTCGAGCCAAGGAAGATGTTGACGATGCTGGCGATCACCACGCCGATCAGGCCCATGATCAGGAACGACGAGAACTGCGTCAGGTCGCGCTTGGTCGTGTAGCCATAGAGGCTGGTGGCGCCGAACATGGTTGCGGCGATGAAGAAGGTGCGGGCGATGCTGGTTCCGGTGAAGACCAGGAACACGGAGGCGAGCGACAGGCCCATCACCGCGCAGAAGGCCCAGAACATCATCTGGGCGCTGGCCGCCGACATGGTCTGCATCTTGAACGAAAACAGCATGACGAAGGCGAGCGGCGCCAGCATCACCACCCACTTCAGCGGGCTGGAGAAGATCGGCACGTAGAGCGCCGGCGTCGACGACACCAGGAAGGCGACAAGGCCGGTGACCACGAGGCCAAGGCCCATATAGTTGTAGACGCGCAGCATGTGCTGGCGCAGGCCCTCGTCAAAGACGGCTCCGGTTTGGGCGCCGGTGCCAACGCGATATCCCAGATTGGGCGTATTCATCTGCAGTCTCCTTTGGATCGGTCAGTAAAGTGTTCTGGCGAGCGTCTCGGCGGCGCGGTCCAGGTCATGAACTCCGCTCTTCGCGACCACCGCGTAGGCAACTTCGCCGATCTGGAAATAGGCCGAGGAAATATCGCCCGAGGGCGCGACCGTCGGCTTGACCACGTCGAAGGTTCCCGGCCGGATCGCAAACAGCGACACCAGACCCATATCCTTGGTGTCGACAGCCATCTCGACGCTCGGGCCGAAGCGCGACGGATAGATCTGCACGTCGCGCACCTTCCAGTCCTTGGGCAGCGACGGCATGACGATCGCGGTGGCGGCGCGGATCTCTCCGGCATTGTAATTGGGCGCTTCCGGCTGCGAGGGCATGGCTTCGCGCACCAGCGTCGTCCTGTGTGCCCGCACCGCCTCGTCGACATAAGCGGGCGGCTGCGGCGAAGCGACGACCTTGGTCACGGACATCGGGCCGATGATGCCGTTCGCCAGCCAGCCGGCGGCAACGAAGGCGGCAACGGCGGCGGCACGCTGCAACACGCCGAAGATGCGGCCGCGGGCAAGCCCCCTCTCCAGACGCCGCGCCGCGTCAGCGGTCGCCGGCCGCGCCATGCCCTTGGAGCCGGCGAGCGCCACGCGCAGTTCGTCGCGGGTCCGCAGATCCGACATCACGCGGGCGGCAGCCTCCGGACGCGTGGACAGGAATGCTTCCACCTCGATGCGGCGGGTGACATCCAGTTGCTCATCGACATAGGCGTCGAGGTCGGTGTCCGTAACGGGGTCGACAAGAGCGGTCATTGCTCACCTCCCACGATCCTGAGATGATTCTTGCCGCGCCCCGGGGCGGCGTCTTCCATCTGGCGCAAGGCGGCGCGCGCCCTGCCGATGCGCGACATCAGCGTGCCCAGCGGCACACCCGTGGCATTGGCCGCCTGCTGATAGGAAAGCCCTTCGATGGCGACCAGATGCAGCGCCGAACGCTGCTCTTGCGGCAGGTTGAAAAAGGCTTCCCGCACCTGCGCCAGGCGCACCGAATGCTCCTGCGGCGCCGGCGTGGCGGTGTCGGCGAGATATCCGGCCTGTTCGATGCGCGCCGCTTCCGAGCGGCGCGAGCGCATGCGGTCGACAAAGGCGTTGTGGACGATCGAGAGCAGCCACGCGCGAAGGTTTCCGCCGGAGCGGAAAGTGCCGCGCCGCTCATAGGCGCGCACCAGCGCGTCATGCACGAGATCCTCGGCATCCGCGCTGTCGCGCGTCAGCGACTGCGCGTAGCGCCTTAGCGATCCGAGCTGTCCTATGATGTCAAAGCGTGGCATCGACCGTTTCATGCCCTGTTTACGGAGCATGTGGGGATTTTAATCCCGACCTCGCCATTTTTCTTCGACGGGCTCCGCCGGAGGATCGCATTTGCGCCCGTCGCCCGCCCGGCTCTCAGGGGCGAAGCGGCTTTGCCGGTTTGGGCGTAGTCACGCCGCAGGCGCGCAACACCCATCTGCGGCCGTCGCTGCGAAAATCGGTGATGCTCAGCGGCTCGATGTCGATCTTCCAGCTGGCGGCAAGCGGCGCGCCGAGAACATGCAGGATTGCGGTGCGAATGACGCTGGCATGGGTCAGCGCGATCGTGTGACCGCGCTCGGCGATTAGCCGGTTCATCAAGTTGGAGGCCCGATGGGCAACGTCGGCCAGCGACTCGCCGCCGTCGGGCGCTGCATTGGGGTCTGCGAGCCAGGCGGCGATATCCTCCGGCTGTTTCGCCTGAACCTCCTCAAAGCTCCTGCCGGCCCAGCTTCCATAATCCTGGTCCGCCAGGAGCGGTTCGACAGATGCCTCCAGCCCCTGGGCCTCGGCGGTCTGCCGAGCACGAAGCGAGGGCGCTGTCCATACCCGATCGGCACGGCGCAGCGTGCCGCGCATCGCCTTCGCCAGCGTCAGCGATCGCGGCTCCAACGGCTCGTCACCCTGGAATGCACCCTTCCGGGTCGCGGCCGTGGCGCCGTTGCAGATCATCGTCAGCCGTACGAGCATGAAGCAGTCATCCCTAAGCCGCTTTCGAAGCGGCGCATACGCAGCGATTAGAATAGCGGCTATCGTTTCGATCGAAAGACCACACCCTTGGGTGCCGCCTTCTGTTTCGCACAACTAAAACCGCTGGCGAAGCGCCTTCTATTTGCGTATCACTCCGCCGCGCCAACGGAACCATAGTGATGTTTGAAGACCTGCAGCCAGCTCCCGCCGACAAGATCCTGGCCCTGATCGGCCTTTATCGCGCCGATCCGCGCCCCAACAAGGTCGACCTCGGCGTTGGGGTCTACAAGGATCGCGACGGCAAGACGCCGGTGATGCGCGCCGTGCGTGAGGCCGAAAAGCGGCTGCTGAACAGCCAGGACACCAAGACCTATCTTGGGCTCGCCGGCGATGTCGGCTTCAACGCGGTGATGGCCAAGCTCGCCTTCGGCCCGGGCGCGGACATGACGCGCATCCGGGCGGCACAGGCGCCCGGCGGCTCCGGTGCCTTGCGCCTTGTGGCGGAGTTGCTCAAGCGGACGCGTTCGGACGCAACCGTCTGGCTGTCGGACCCGACCTGGCCGAACCATATGCCGGTGATGCGTGCCGCCGGCCTGCAAATCCGCGAATATCCTTATTTCGACGCGGCCTCGGGTGCGGTTCGTTTCGACGACATGCTGGCGGCGTTGCGGACGGCACAGAGCGGCGACGTGGTGCTGCTGCATGGCTGCTGCCACAACCCGACCGGCGCCAACCTGAATGCGGCGCAGTGGGAGGCCGTCACCGATCTGGTCGTAGAGCGGGGTCTGCTGCCGTTCGTCGACATTGCCTATCAGGGCTTTGGCGACGGCCTCGAGGCCGACGCCCTCGGCCTGCGCCTGCTGGCGGCGAAAGTGCAGGAAATGGTCGTCGCCTCCAGCTGCTCGAAGAATTTCGCCGTCTACCGCGACCGTGTCGGTGCGGCGATGGTCCTAGCCAGGGATGGCGCGCAGGCCGATGTGGCGATGAGCCAGATGCTGTCGGCGGCGCGCGCCATGTATTCGATGCCGCCGGACCATGGTGCGGCGGCCGTGCGCATCGTCCTGGAAGACGCCACCTTGCGTGCCGACTGGGAAGCCGAGCTGGAAGAGATGCGCCTGCGCATGCTTCGGCTTCGCGTCCAGTTCGCCGAGGCACTGCGCCGGCAATCCAACTCCGATCGCTTCGACTTCGTTGCCAGCCATCGCGGCATGTTCTCGCGGCTTGGCCTCACGGAAGCACAGGTTGAGCGGCTGCGCACCGAACATGGCGTCTACATGGTCGGCGACAGCCGCATCAACGTCGCCGGGCTGCCTGAAGACGGCATGGATGACCTCGCCAAGGCCATCGTCTCCGTACTCGACTGAAGCGGCTCACCTGTGGACAAGGCCCCCTCGCCGGCTGACAACATTGGCCGCGCGTCGGGCCGCAGGGTAGCATCCGCCGCATGACGCCATCGAAAGACATTTCGCGCCTGATCGAGATCATGGCGGCGCTGCGCGCGCCGAAGACAGGCTGTCCATGGGACATCGAGCAGGATTTCTCGACCATCGCCCCCTACACGATCGAGGAAGCCTATGAGGTGGCGGATGCCATCGCCCGTGGTGATCTCGATGACCTGCGCGACGAACTCGGCGATCTCCTGCTGCAGGTCGTCTATCATGCGCAAATGGCTGAGGAAGCGGGTGAATTCGCCTTCCCGGACGTGGTCCAGGCCATCACCACCAAGATGATCCGTCGCCATCCGCATGTCTTCGGCGACGAGAAGGCGCGCAGCGCCGGCATGGCCAAGGGCATGTGGGAAAAGATCAAGGCCGAGGAGAAGGCGGAGAAGCGACAAGCCCGCCTCGCGCGCGGCCTCGACCCGGAGGACAATGGCAAGGGGTTCCTGGACAGCGTTCCGGTCGCCCTGCCCGCTTTGACGCGGGCGTTGAAACTTCAGGAGAAGGCTGCCCGTGTCGGCTTCGACTGGAGCGAGGCGGCACCCATCCTCGACAAGATCGAGGAAGAGATCGGTGAGTTGCGCGAGGCGCTGGCCAAGGGCGAGATGGCCGCGATCAAGGACGAATTCGGCGACATGCTGTTCGCCGTCGTCAATCTCGGGCGGCATCTCAAGCTCGATTCGGAAGCGGCGCTGAGCGGTACGAATGAAAAATTCCGCTCACGCTTCCACTATGTCGAGCAGGCCCTGGAAAAGTCAGGCAATACGCTGGAAAAGGCCACCCTGGCCGAGATGGAAGCGCTCTGGCAGGAAGCGAAGGGCGCGAAGTAGGCCTGTCAACCGGCAATTCCGGACGGAAAGCGCTGCACGCTTTCCTGGAATTGCTCCGGGCTACCCGTTGTTTTTACGACGCAATCGGCTCTCGATCTCTTCGCGGGCGCTTTGCGTGGCCTTGAGCGAGATGGTGGCGCTGCCGTCATCATTGTCGGTGCGCGAAACGACATCGCCATTGCGGTAAAGCCAGTCGACAAGACCGAACTGCGCCGGCTCGATCGTCACCGTCAGGTCTTCGAGCTCGCCCGCCATGCGTGTCTCGATGAGCGCTTTCAGCGCGTCGATGCCCTCGCCGGTCACCGCCGACACGGCGATCGGCGGGCCCTTGCTGCCGTCGGCGGCATCGGCGAGCAGCCGGCTCCTGTTGCCTTCGTCCAAAAGATCGATCTTGTTCCAGACCTCGATCACACGCTTGGTATCACTGGCGTCTACGCCGAGGTCGGCCAGGATGCGCTCGACATCCTCTGCCTGTGCGGCCGTGTCGGGATCGGAGATGTCGCGCAGATGGATGACGAGATCGGCCTCGACCACCTCTTCCAGCGTCGCGCGAAAAGCCGCGATCAGATGCGTCGGCAGATCCGAGATGAAACCGACCGTGTCCGACAGGATGATCGGCGTGCCATGCGGCAGGCGCACGCGGCGCAGCGTCGGGTCGAGCGTGGCGAACAGCATGTCCTGCGCCAGCACGTCCGCTCCGGTCAGCCTGTTGAACAGCGTCGACTTGCCGGCATTGGTGTAGCCGACGATAGCCACCACCGGGAACGGCACCTTCTTGCGCTTGGCGCGGTGCAGGTCGCGGGTACGACGAACCGTTTCCAGCTCGTGCTTCAGCTTGATGATCTTTTCCTGCAACTGCCGCCGATCGGATTCGATCTGGGTTTCGCCGGGGCCGCCGAGGAAGCCGGCACCGCCGCGCTGACGTTCAAGGTGGGTCCAGCTGCGGACAAGGCGGCCCTTCTGGTAGTTGAGATGGGCAAGTTCGACCTGCAGCGTGCCTTCCTTGGTACGGGCGCGCTCGCCAAAGATCTCGAGGATCAATCCGGTGCGGTCCAACACCTTGGCATGCAGTTCCTTCTCGAGATTGCGCTGCTGCACCGGGGTCAGAGGATGGTCGACGATGACCAGCTCCGCGTCCTTCTCCTTGACGATCTCGGCAAACTCTTCGACCTTGCCGCTGCCGAGCAACGTCGCCGGGCGTGGGTCGTTGACGGTCACTACAGCCGTATGGACGGGGTCGAGATTGATGGCCCGGGCAAGGCCGACCGCCTCGTCGTGGCGGGCTTCAGCGGACCGCGTCAAGCGAGGACGGTTGGTATCGTCGTCGCCGCGCGGCTGGCGGGTAAGCACAGGTACAATGACGACAGCCCGGGTCGGCCCCTTGGCTTCCGTCCCGGGATGATGTGCTGGTTTTCCGCGAACCGTAGCGTCCGCGTCTTTCTCACGTGCCAATCAGGCGCCCTGGCTTTCCTCGCCATCGAACATCTGAACCGGCTGGCTCGGCATGATCGTGGAAATGGCGTGCTTGTAGACGAGCTGGGAGTGGCCGTCGCGGCGCAGCAGGACACAGAAATTGTCGAACGAAGTGACCACGCCGGTCAGCTTCACGCCGTTGATGAGGAAGATGGTGAGCGGGTTCTTGCTCTTGCGAACTGAATTCAGGAACAGGTCCTGAAGGTTTTGCGATCGTTCCGCCATTGTTCTTGTCTTTCGCCGATCCCCTTCGGTTTGCTAGCCAATGCGCCAAATTGTCGGGCACATGTCAAGCGCGCAAACACCGTCTTGTCGTCAGTAACGACAAGCAGAACGAGATATATTGATGTTCATTCCACCTGTGCGGTTATCAGGCTGGACTTTTTTCCGCAACGTCAAAAAAGGCTTGCCGCAACGAAAGTGTTATTGAGCCGGGGTGACCATTGGCGACCGGATCGCCGTCGATCGATACGACCGGCATGGCAATCGTGGTCGCGGAACTGATGAAAGCCTCGCGCGCCACCTTGGCCTCGGCAACGGAAAAACCGCGCTCCTCGATCTTCAGGCCGAGCTTTGCCGCCACCTCAAACATGGTCGTGCGGGTGATGCCGCGCAGGATGCCATGATCGGCCGGCCTGGTGACCAGGACGCCGTCCTTGGTAACGATCCAGGCGTTCGACGACCCGCCTTCCTTGACGTCGCCGTCGGTGTCGACGAACCATGCCTCCTGGGCGCCCGCTTCCTTGGCTTTCTGCTTGGCCAATACATTGGGCAGCAGTCCGACGCTCTTGATGTCCACCCGGTCCCAGCGGTTCTCGGGCACGGTGATGACCGCGATGCCTGTTTCGGCTCGCTTTGTACCGGCGGCGGGATCGGCCTTCTTGGCTGTCACCACCAGGGATGGCTTGGTGTCAGCCGACGGGAAGACAAAGTCGCGGCTTGCGACACCGCGCGTCACCTGGACATAGACCAGACCGTTGACGACATGGTTGCGGTTGACCACTTCGCGCAGGATGAGCGGCAGCACATTGCGCGCGACCGGCCAGGCGATCGACAGTTCGGTCAGCGAGCGGTTCAGCCGCGCAAGGTGGCGCGGCATGTCGACGATAAAGCCGCGCGCCACTTCGCAGACCTCATAGACACCGTCGGCGAATTGATAGCCGCGATCCTCGATATGCACGGAAGCATCCGCGTGAGCGACGTAGCGCCCGTTGACATAGGCAATGCGCGGCATTGGCGACCCCTGGAAAACTCTCGGGCTTTCTTATGCGATTCCGCCTTGGCCGTAACCGGCAAATGCTTGGCCCAGGCGTGGCTGAACAGACATCGCGCCTGTCAGACGCCCAGCGACTTCAGCTTGCGGTGCAGGGCCGAGCGTTCCATGCCAATGAACTCGGCCGTCTTCGAGATATTGCCGCCGAAGCGGTTGATCTGGGCGATCAGATAGTCCTTCTCGAACTGTTCACGCGCCTCGCGCAGCGGCAGCGCCATGATGTGCTGGTCGGACTGATTCGGCGTGCGCGGCATGACATCGCCGATCTCGGACGGCAGCAGGTCCGCGGTGATCGGCGCATCGACGTCGTCGCCCCGCGCCAGGATCATCAGGCGCTCGACATTGTTGCGCAGCTGGCGGACGTTCCCCGGCCAGTTGTGCGCCTGCAGCACAGCCAGCGCGTCGTCGCCGATGCGACGCGGCTTGATACCGGCCTGGCGGGCGATCTGCTTCATGAAGTTGTCGACGAGATAGGGAATGTCCTCGCGCCGCTCGGCCAGTCCCGGCACCATCACGGGAACCACTGCCAGGCGATGATAGAGATCCTCGCGGAAACGGCCATCGGCGATCATGGCTTCCAGGTTTTGCGAGGTCGAGGAGATGATGCGGACATCGACCTTGACCCGCTTTGTGCCCCCTACCCGCTCGAACTGCTGCTCGACCAGCACGCGCAGGATCTTGTTCTGCGTCTCGCGCGGCATGTCTGCCACTTCATCGATATAGAGGATGCCGCGATGAGCCTCTTCCAGCGCGCCGACCTTGCGCTCGACACCGTTCGATTCGGTGCCGAACAGTTCTATCTCCATGCGCTCCGGCGTGATGTTGGCGGCGCTCAGCGTCACGAACGGCGCGCCCTTGCGCGCCGACAGCGTGTGAATGGCGCGCGCCGCCAGTTCCTTGCCCGAGCCGGACGGACCGATAATCATGACACGGCTGTTGGTCGGCGCGACGCGCTCGATGGTCTGACGCAGCTGGCTCATCGCCGACGACATGCCGATCAGGTCGAAGGTCTCGCCGCTGCGCTGCTTGAGGTCGGACACCTCGCGCCGCAGTTTCGAGGTTTCAAGCGCGCGCTCGGCAATGAGGATCAGCCTGTCGGCCTTGAACGGCTTCTCGATGAAATCATAGGCGCCACGACGGATGGCGGAGACCGCCGTTTCGATGTTTCCGTGGCCGGAGATCATCACCACCGGCAAGGTGGGATGCATGGTCTTGATCTCGTCCAGCAGTGCCAAGCCGTCCAGACGCGAACCCTGCAGCCAGATGTCGAGGAAAATCAACCTCGGCGCACGATCAGCTATGGCAGCCAGCGCGCTGTCGGCGTCGAATGCCGTGCGGGTTTCGTGACCTTCGTCGCTCAGGATGCCTGCGACGAGCTCGCGGATGTCTTCCTCGTCATCGACGATGAGAATATCAGACGCCATTACCGACCTTTTCAGTTTCTCTTTCGTGTTCCGTCTTGGCCTCGCCGCGCGGCGGCGTGGCAGCCGCGGGCGGCAGAATGATGCTGATCATCGCGCCGCGCCCGCCATGGAAATCCGCAGGTGCATCATGAAGTTCCAGCCTGCCGCCATGGTCCTCCACGATCTTCTTGACGATAGCCAGACCAAGCCCGGTGCCCTTCTCTCGTGTGGTCATATAGGGCTCGAGCAGCCGTTGGCGATTCTCCCGCGGCAGGCCTTTGCCATTGTCGATGACGTCGATTCGAATCGCGCCATTCTGACGGCCGGCTTGAATCCGGATTATGCCGTGCGAACCATCCTTCTGTTCCAGTCCATCGATCGCCTCTGCGGCATTCTTGATCACATTGCCGAAAGCCTGCGCCAGAAGGCGGCTGTCGAACGTGCCCTTGAGCGGTTCGTTGCCGAATATCCGCTCGAAGGTGATGTCGGCGCGGCTGACCTCGACGAGGAACGAAGCCTCGCGCAGCGATTCGCGCAGATCGATGGCCTTCATCTCCGGCTTAGGCATGCGCGCGAAAGCGGAGAATTCGTCGACCATGCGGCCGATATCCTCGACCTGCCGGATGATGGTGTCGGTGCATTGGTCGAAAACCTCGCGGTCCTCGGTGATGACCTTGCCGTAACGGCGCTTGATGCGCTCGGCCGAAAGCTGAATCGGCGTCAGCGGGTTCTTGATCTCGTGGGCGATGCGGCGCGCCACGTCGGCCCAGGCGGAAGAACGCTGTGCCTGGACCAGATCGGTAATATCGTCGACGGTCACGACGTAGGATTTCTCCTCCGAGCCGTCGTCACCGGCCTCGATGGTGATCTGCACGTTGAACGTGCGCTCGGTGCCGGCGCGGAAGAACGTCACCTGCTCACGGTAGACAGGCTTGCCTGACTGGCGGCCGATCTCGAAGACGCGGCCGACATGCGGCAGGATGGCGGAAAGGTTCTGCCCGAGCGCAGCACTGGCGGAGATGGCCAGCATCGATTCGGCCGAACGGTTGACGATGGTGATGATGCCGTAGGGATCGACGCCGATGACGCCGGCGGTGACACCGGCAAGCACGGCTTCGGAAAAGCGCCGCCGCTCGTCGATCAGGTCCTTTGCCGACAGGATCTCGTTGCGTTGCGATTTGAGCTCGAGCAGCATCTTGTTGAAAGTGTCGCCAAGCGAGGCGACATCGCCATCGGAAGGCCTGACGGGGACAGCGACGTCGAGATTGCCTGTGGCCACCTCGTCGGCGGCACCGATGAGCTGGCGAATGGGCCGCACAAGACGGTCGGCGACGGCAATGCCGGTCCAGATCGCCGACAGGATGATGATCAGGGTCAGCGACAGATACGGCAGCGCGAAGGCCACTTGCGAGGTGCGCCTGTTGTCTTCGAGATTGCGGTACTCGTCCGTATTGGACCTGACGATCTGCCGCGCCTTGATCACCTCGGGATCGACCAATCGGATGGTGTAGAGGTAGAGGCCCTCGATCTCACGCAGCTTGACGATGGCGCCCATGATGTTGCGGGTGCGCGGCTCTATCAGCACCGGTCTGCCGTCGGTGGCGCTGCTGACTGAGCCTTCCGGCGGCTCCGGCATGGCGAAATCGGCATCGGTCTGGGCGCTCATGACGAACGAGCCGTCGGGCTTGATCAGCGCCGCGTGGGCCAGCGACCGGCCTACCGCCTCCTTGTTGAGGAGGTCGAGAAAGCCCGTCCGGTCAAGGCCGTAGAGCGTGCGCGACGCATCGAGGTCATAGGCCATCGACAGCGTGGTGCCTTGCAGATTGCGGGCGTTTTCCTGGACATAGGCATCGGCGATCGACAGCGAGGAATTGACGATCGTCTTGGTGCGAATCTCGAACCAGCGGTCGAGGCCGATATCGAGCGTGATCGAGGCAATGATCGCCACCATGATCGCGGGAATGGCGGCAACCAGCGCGAACATCGCAACGATGCGCACATGCAGCCGCGAGGCCGCCTTGCCGTGCCGGCGCGCCATCACGATGCGATGCACCTCGCGTCCAACCAGGGCACTGAGGAAGAGCACGAAAGCGGCGTTGAGCGCGATCAGCGCCCAGGTCGTCCTGGCATCAGGCGCGATCGGCGTCGCGCCGACCAGGATGGTGAAGGAGATGGCCGCCATGACCAGCGCGCCGACGACCGCCACCACGCCGGGCAGCGCCAGCAAGCGGCGCCCGTCGCGCGCGCCGGGTTCGCTGAAGAGCGGTTGGTTGATTACAGGTGCCTGCGGAGCCATGTCGCCGTCTTGGAGCCAATGATTGCGTCCGATCTATGCAACGCATTGTGGCGATTATGCAACAAGTGTGACAATGGCGGAAATCTTTCGCCGCTCAGTCCCCTGAAAAGAGCCGGATCGGATCAGCGCTCAGCCTGGCCGCGACGATTTATAGACATTGACGCCGAGTTCGCGAATCTTCTTGCGCAGCGTGTTGCGGTTCAGGCCCAGCAGCTCCGCCGCCTTGATCTGGTTGCCGCGAGTCGCCGTCATCGAGGCCAGTACCAGCGGATATTCGACTTCGGACAGGATGCGCTGATAGAGCCCGGCCGGCGGCAATTCGCCGGCAAACGAGGCGAAATAGCGCTGCAGGAAATGCTCGACAGCCTGGCCGATGGAGAGGTCGTCGGGGATGAGGTTACCGCCGCCGGGGACCACGGGCCGTTCCCCGGTCTTGAGCTCCGCCTCGATGATCTCGGCGGAAATCTCGTCCTGCGAATAGAGGGCGGCCAGCCGGCGAACGAGGTTTTCCAGTTCGCGTACATTGCCCGGCCATGGGTAACGCTTCATCAGCTCAATGCCGCCGGACGAGATGCGCTTGGTCTGCAGCCCCTCCATCTCGCCAAGCTTGAAGAAGTGGCGCACGAGGTCTGGCACGTCCTCGGACCGCTCGCGCAATGCCGGCAGCCTGAGCGGCACGACGTTGAGGCGATAAAACAGATCCTCGCGGAACAGTCCCTGGTTGATCAGGGTGCGCAGATCCTTGTTGGTGGCGGCGACAATGCGCACGTCGGTCTTGATCGGTGTACGGCCGCCGACCGTCGTGTATTCGCCCTGCTGCAGGACGCGCAGCAGGCGCGTCTGCGCCTCCATCGGCATGTCGCCGATCTCGTCGAGAAAAAGGGTGCCGCCCTCGGCTTGTTCGAAACGACCGGTGGAGCGGTTCTGGGCGCCGGTGAAAGCGCCCTTCTCGTGCCCGAACAGCTCTGATTCGATCAGGTCGCGCGGGATCGCCGCCATGTTGATGGCAACGAACGGGCCGCCGCGACGGCGGCCATATTCATGCAGCGCACGCGCCACCAGTTCCTTGCCGGTGCCGGATTCACCCGAGATCATCACCGTCAGGTCGGTCTGCATCATGCGCGCCAGCATGCGGTAGATGTCCTGCATGGCCGCCGAGCGGCCGACCAGCGGCATCGTTTCAGGCTGCTCATCCGGCCGCGCATCGATCTTCGGGCGTCGCGGCTCCGACAGCGCCCGGTTGACTATGTTGAGGAGTTCGGTCAGGTCGAACGGTTTTGGCAGATATTCATAGGCGCCGGTTTCGGATGCGCGAATCGCCGTCATGAACGTGTTCTGGGCGCTCATGACGATAACCGGCAGCTCCGGCCGCGCCTTCTTGATGCGCGGCAGCATGTCGAAGGCGTTTTCGTCCGGCATCACCACGTCGGTAATGACGAGGTCGCCCTCACCCGCCGCCACCCAACGCCACAAGGTCGAGGCATTGGAGGTTACGCGCACCTCATGGCCGACGCGAGAGAGGGCCTGATTGAGCACGGTGCGGATCGCCGCATCGTCATCGGCGACGAGAATATTGCCGCGGGCGGTCATTTGCGGTCTCCTTCGCCGTCTTCATCGGCACCGAATGGCGTTTCCTTCCAGGCCGGCATCAGGATGCGGAAGGTGGTTCCGCGCGGGGTCGAGTCGCATTCGATGATGCCGCCATGCTCGCCGACGATCTTGGCGACGAGTGCCAGCCCCAGCCCCGAGCCGTTCGGCTTGGTGGTGATGAAGGGATCGAACAGGATCGGCAGGATGTCCTCCGAGACGCCGGAGCCATTGTCGCGTACGCAAAACTCCAGCGGCAGCGATACGCGGTCCTGCGTGCCCGGAACCGAAACGCGGATGCCCGGCCGGAAGGCGGTCGACAGCACGATCTCCCCCTGCGGGTCGCTGCCAATCGCCTCAGCGGCGTTCTTGACCAGGTTCAGGAACACCTGGATCAGTTGGTCGCGGTTGGCGAATACCGGAGGCAATGATGGATCATAGTCTTCCAATATCCTGATTTTCTTTGCAAAACCGTTCTTTGCAATCGCCTTGACATGGTCGAGCACGACATGGATGTTGACGGGGTAACGGTCGATCGGCCGCTCGTCGGAAAACACCTCCATGCGATCGACCAGCGACACGATACGGTCCGTCTCGTCGGTGATCAGCCGGGTCAGCGCGCGATCCTCGTCGGAGGCCGACAGTTCGAGCAACTGGGCGGCACCGCGAATGCCCGAGAGCGGGTTCTTGATCTCATGGGCAAGCATCGCCGCCAGGCCGGTCACCGAGCGCGCCGCACCACGATGCGTCATCTGCCGGTCGATCTTGTCGGCCATCGAGCGCTCCTGGAACATGACCACGACGGAGCCCGGGAATTCCGGCACCGGCGCGACATAGAGATCGACGACCTTCTCGATGCCGAGGCGCGGCGACGACACATCGACGCGATACTCGTTGACCGGAGCCCGGCGCTCGCGCACCTGATCGACAAGGGTCAGCAGCGGACTGCCGAAGGGGATCAGCTTGGACAGGGTGTTGCGCGCCAGCATGGTCGCGCTGGAGCGAAAGAAGTCCTCGGCATCGGCGTTGGCAAAGGTGATGAACCCCTCCTCGCTGATCATGATCACCGGACGCCGGATGGTGTTGAGAACGATCTGGGCGGCATCCGCCATTTCAGCGACCTGGCCTGCGGTGGCGTTCATGCGGCGCTCCGCAGGTTCAAGGGTTGCGGATCGTGCGAGAACACATTTCGCAGCAAGGCAATGACGCGGGCCGGCTCGAACGTGGTCAGGATGGCTTTCCGGTCGTCGTCGGTAACGCCAACGGCATGGCGATCGAGATACCAGCCCAGATGCTTGCGCGCCTGCCGCAAACCGCTCTCGACGCCATAAAGCGCCAGCATGTCCTCGTAGTGGGCGACGACATAGTCGGCCAATTCCGCGGGATTTTGTGGTATGTCGACCGCCGTTTCACCTGCCGCCGCGGCCGCGACGCCACCGGCGATCCAGGGCGCGCCATAATGCGCGCGGCCGACCATCACGGCATCGGCGCCGGATTGCTCGAGAATGGTGGCCGCTTCGGCCGGGGAGCAGACATCGCCGTTGGCAACGACGGGAATCGACACCGCTTCCTTGACGCGAGCAATGGCACGCCAGTCGGCCTTGCCCTGATAGAACTGGCAGCGCGTGCGCCCATGCACCGTCACCATCTGGACGCCCGCTTGCTCGGCACGGCGCGCCAGGAGGGGCGCATTGAGCGCACCTTCGTCCCAGCCCAGCCGCATCTTGACCGTCACCGGCACCTTGACCGCGCCGACCACGGCCTCGATCAACGACAGCGCATGGTCGAGGTCCAGCATCAATGCCGAGCCGGCATAGCCGCCGGTAACCTTCTTGGCCGGGCAACCCATGTTGATATCGATGATGTCGGCGCCCTCGCCGGCGGCGATCCGCGCGCCTTCGGCCATATGGGCGGCCTCGCGGCCCGCAAGCTGCACCATATGGACGGGCAGGCCGGAATGACGTATGCGCAGGTCGAAGCCGGCCCTGCCCTTGGCGAGTTCGCCGCTTGCCACCATTTCGGACACGACAAGGCCGGCGCCATGCGCATGGGCGCGCTGCCGGAAAGGCTCGTCGGTAATACCCGACATCGGCGCGAGGAACACGCGATTGCGGATTCCCACGCCGCCGACGTCGAGAGGCGCGGCCAATTTGGTCAGGTTAACCATGCACAAAAACCAAGCACGTCCATTCGTTGCACATTCTCTAGCCAGAACCGCCACAATGTGCAACGCGGAATGACGCCACATTAAGGCGCAATTGGGAAAATGCCGGCCTTGGGTGTTGTCGTGACCCGGACCGCCCTGCGCCCTCGAGGACGCGCCGTGGACACTTTGGAATTCATATTTGACGCACGATCTTTTCGGAAAACCAATTACACTTTTGGGGATCGTGCGCTAAGCCAATCGCCATGACTGACGGAAGTGAAAACTCGAGCGCGACAGGTGGGGTTGCGGTGGTGATCGTCGCCGCCGGCCGCGGCGCTCGTGCCGGACAGGCCAACGGACCCAAGCAATACCAGAACATCGGCGGCCGCGCCGTCATTGCGCATACGCTGGAGATGTTTCTTGCCCATCCGCGAACCGGTAAGATTGTCGTCGCCATCCACGCCGACGACCACGAACTGTTCCGGCAGGCGGCGGGTGCTCACGCCCAGCGTGTCATCGCCGTCATTGGCGGGCCGACCAGACAGGAGTCCGTCCGGCTCGGGCTGCTGGCGCTGAAGGGCCACGCGCCGGACCAGGTTCTGATTCACGATGCGGTCCGCCCTTTCGTCGACGCGGACTTGATCGACCGCACGATCGCGGCCATCAGCGAACACGAGGGGGCGTTGCCTGCCCTGCCCGTCGCCGACACGCTGAAGCGCGAGTCTGCATCCGGCGTCGTCGCGGAAACGGTTTCCCGCAGCGGGCTGCACGCGGCGCAAACCCCGCAAGGTTTTCCCTACGAACCGATCCTTGCCGCGCACGACAAGGCCCATCAGCTGGGCAAGCTCGACTTCACCGACGACGCGGCCATCGCCGAATGGGCGCATATTCCGGTCAAGCTCGTTCCGGGCTCGCCGGACAATGTCAAACTCACCTGGGCACGGGACATCGCCATGGCGCACCAGCGACTTTCCAGCGAACGAACACACTTCCCCGACATCCGCACCGGCAACGGCTACGATGTCCATGCCTTCGAGGCCGGCGATCACGTGACCCTGTGCGGCGTCGCCATCCCTCACGACAAGAAATTGTCGGGCCATTCCGATGCCGATGTCGGCCTGCACGCCTTGACCGATGCGCTGCTGGCGACCTGCGGCGCCGGCGACATCGGCACGCATTTTCCCCCGTCCGATCCGCAGTGGAAGGGTGCTGCGTCGCGGATATTCGTCGAACATGCGGCGAGAGTGGTGCGCGAGCGCGGCGGACGCATCGCCAATGCAGACATCACGCTGATCTGTGAAGCGCCGCGTGTCGGCCCGCACCGCGAGGCGATGACATCGGCCCTTTCGCAGATGCTGGGGATTTCCGCCGACCGCATCTCGATCAAGGCGACAACCAACGAAAAACTCGGCTTCGTCGGCCGCGAGGAAGGTATTGCGGCGATCGCCACCGCCAGCGTGGTCTTCCCCGGCGAGGTGCCGGAATGAGCAACGGCGAGCTGGCAATTGCCCTGTTCCAGGCCTGTCGCGCGCGCGGCATCATGGTGGCGACGGCGGAAAGCTGCACCGGCGGCATGATCATTGCCGCGCTGACCGACATTGCAGGCTCCTCCGCCGTGGTCGATCGCGGCTTCATCACCTATTCCAACGAAGCCAAGATGGACATGCTCGGTGTTTCCGCCGCCACACTCGACGCGCATGGCGCGGTTTCCCGGGAGACAGCGATCGAGATGGCGGCCGGTGCGCTTTCCCGCTCGCGCGCAGGGTTGACCCTGGCGGTCACCGGGATCGCCGGGCCTGGCGGCGGTTCGGCGGAAAAACCTGTCGGCCTGGTCTGGTTTGGCGTCGGCCTGGCTGGCCAAACGGTGACCGCCGAACGCCAGCTGTTCGCCGACAAGGGCCGTGCTTTCATCCGCAGCGAGACGGTCAGGCACGCGCTGGAGTTGGGTCTGCGTGCGCTTGGCCAGCATCAGGCCGACGGCGCAACCCCATAGATGACGTCGGCGCGCTTTTCGAAAGCCTCGGCGAACATGCGAAAGGCGCGGTCGAACATGGTGCCCATCACCGCGCCCAGGATGCGGCTCTTGAACTCATAGTCGATGAAGAAGCGGACGGCACAGCCGGCCCCATCGGGCTCGAAGCGCCAGACATTGCTCAGATATTTGAACGGGCCGTCAATGTACTTCACGTCGATGGCGTTCTCGTCGGGCTTCAGCAGCACCTGCGTCGTGAAGGTTTCGCGGATGGCCTTGTAGCCGATGCTCATGTCGGCGACGAGAACGGTACGCCCATCACGCTCCTTGCGCGAGCGCACCGTCAGCGCTTCGCAAAGCGGCAGGAATTGCGGATAGGCCTCGACATCGGCAACCAGCGCAAACATCTGCTGCGGCGTGTGGGTAACGCGGCGGGTGGCTTCGAATTTCGGCATGAACGGCTCTAAAGCGGGTCGCGTCGAAACGGATTCATGCGACGCGCTTCAGAATCTTCGTTTTTATGCATGTCGTTCTCCCAAACCGAGGCCACTTTGGGCGACATGCATCAGAGCGATTTCTGGAGCTGCGCTTCCCGCGCCGCGCGTAGCCGGGCGAAATCGTCGCCGGCGTGGTGCGATGAACGCGTCAGCGGGCTCGATGCCACCAGCAGAAAACCCTTGGTCCGGCCGATCGTCTCAAAGGATTTGAATTCCTCCGGGGTGACGAAGCGGATCACCGGGTGGTGCTTCTTCGACGGCTGCAGATATTGGCCGATGGTCATGAAGTCGACATTGGCTGAACGCAGATCGTCCATCAGCTGCAGGATTTCATTCCGCTCCTCGCCCAGCCCGACCATGATGCCGGACTTGGTGAAGATCGACGGATCGAGTTCCTTGACCCGCTGCAACAACCGGATCGAGTGGAAATAGCGCGCACCCGGCCGGACCTTAAGATAGTTGGACGGCACGGTTTCGAGATTGTGGTTGAAGACGTCGGGCCTGGCCGCCACGACGATCTCGAGCGCACCGTCCTTGCGCAGGAAATCGGGCGTCAGGATTTCGATCGTGGTCGACGGCGTTGCCGCGCGGATGGCCCGGATCACGTCGGCGAAGTGCTGCGCGCCGCCATCGGCGAGATCGTCGCGGTCGACCGAGGTGATGACGACGTGGCTGAGCCCCATCTGCTTGACGGCATGCGCGACGCGGGCAGGCTCATCAGGATCAAGCGCGGTCGGAATGCCGGTGGCGACATTGCAGAAGGCACAGGCGCGGGTGCAGATCTCGCCCATGATCATGAAGGTGGCGTGCTTCTTTTCCCAGCATTCACCAATGTTGGGACACCCGGCCTCTTCGCAAACCGTCACCAGCTTGTGGGATTTGACGATCTCGCGCGTCTCGGCATAGCCCTTCGAGACCGGCGCCTTGACGCGGATCCAGTCCGGCTTGCGCAAAACTTCCTGGTCGGGCTTGTGCGCCTTCTCCGGATGCCGCAGTCGCGGCGCGTTGGCGATCGTATCGAGGACAGTGACCATCTGAACCCTGGCTTTTCTCGCGATCGCCCGTCGGCGATCGTCACTTTTACGTCATCTAGGACTTTTCGGTACAAAGAAAAAGGCTGCAGCGGCGCATGCCGCTACAACCGTTTTCGCATAGCCGGAACGATATGCCTTTAGCGACGCACCAGGCGTCCAACCCAGATCAGCAGGCAGGCACCGATGAAGCCGGTGATCAGATAGGCGGTCCAGCCGACGCCGAACACGCCGATATTGAGAGCCTGCAGGATTGCGTTCAGCACCACTGCGCCGACGATACCCATGATAATGTTCATGAAAATGCCGGTGTTGCTCTTCATGACCATCTCGGCGAGCCAGCCTGCCAGGCCGCCGATGATGATGGCTGCGATCCAGCCCACGCCGTTCAAGTGCATTTGCCTTCTCCTTGCGCACGTAAAAATGCATCCGGAAACGAACTACGCTGCCGAAGAGATCCTGCGGCTTTCGCGGCTGAGTCTCTTGTGGCGAATCTATCATGCGTTCAATGCGCGGCCATAGGCGTCGAGCACGCTTTCCTTCATCATCTCCGACAGTGTCGGGTGCGGGAAGATGGTGTGCATCAGTTCTTCCTCGGTCGTTTCGAGGTTCATAGCCACGACAAAACCCTGGATCAGTTCGGTCACTTCGGCGCCGACCATGTGCGCGCCGAGCAGTTGACCGGTCTTCTTGTCGAAGATTGTCTTGATGAAGCCCTGGTCCTCGCCCAGCGCGATCGCCTTGCCGTTGGCGGCGAACTGGAAGCGGCCGACGCGGATATCCTTGCCCTCGGCCTTGGCCTTGGCTTCCGTCAGGCCGACAGAGGCGACCTGCGGGTTGCAGTAGGTGCAGCCGGGGATCTTGAGCTTGTCGATGGCATGCACGCCAGGGAAATTGGCGATCTTTTCGACGCACACGACGCCCTCATGCTCGGCCTTGTGGGCGAGCATCGGCGGGCCTGCGACATCGCCGATGGCGTAGATGCCGGGCACGTTGGTCTTGCCATAGCCGTCGACCACGACACAGCCGCGCTCGGTCTTCACCCCAAGCGCTTCAAGGCCGAGATTCTCGATGTTGCCCTGCACGCCGACGGCCGAAATCATGCGGTCGGCGGTGATCTTCTCGACCTTGCCGTCCTTCATCTCGACATGCGCGGTGACCGAATTGGCCCCCTTCTCGACCTTGGTCACCTTGGCCTCGAGGATGATCTTCATGCCTTGCTTCTCGAACTGCCTTTGCGCGAATTTCGAGACTTCGGCATCCTCGACCGGCATCACCGCCGGCAACAATTCGACGACCGTCACGTCGGCACCCATGGTGCGGTAGAAGGAGGCGAATTCGATGCCGATGGCGCCCGAGCCCATCACCAGCAGCGATTTCGGCATCTCCTTCGGCACCATGGCTTCAAAATAGGTCCAGATCAGCTTGCCATCCGGCTCGATGCCAGGCAGCGCGCGCGGCCGCGCACCGGTCGCCAGGATGATGTGCTTGGCGGTGTAGGTGCCCTCGCCCTTGACGCCCTTCGGCACCGGGGGCTGCGGCTCCATCGGCTTCTTGGCGGTCTTGGACACGACAATCTCGCCCGGCTTCGACAGCTTGGCTTCGCCCCAGATGACGTCGACCTTGTTCTTCTTCATCAGGAAGGCAACGCCGCCATTGAGCCGCAGCGAGACTTTGCGCGAGCGGTCGACAACGGCCGATGTGTCGACGCTGACCTTGCCGTCGAGCTTCAGGCCGTAATCCTTGAGATGATCCGAATAGTGCATGATCTCGGCCGAGCGCAGCAGCGCCTTGGTCGGAATGCAGCCCCAGTTGAGGCAAATGCCGCCGAGATGCTCGCGCTCGACGATCGCCGTCTTGAAGCCGAGCTGGGCGGAACGCACCGCCGTGACATAGCCGCCCGGGCCGGAGCCGATGATGATGACGTCGTAGTTCTCAGCCACGATTTTTCTCCTTCAATCACAATTCCAGCATGACGCGCACGACCGGTGTCAGCGCCTTGCCGATGTTTCGCGTGTTTTCGGCGTCGAGATGGACGCCGTCGAGCGGTGTGGTTTGCGCCACGGTGCTGGCATCGAAGAAGCCGCAACCGACTTCGTCGGCGAGCGCCGCATATTGCGGGGCAAGCTGCTTGGATGCCTCATCGCCGCCGGCAAACATTTCCTTGAAGTCGGCATTTTCGGTGCGGCTTACAACGGGTGGCGACACAATGAGTATTTGTGGCGCCGGCCAGTCGAACGGATAGTCATGGCCACGCACGATGTCGATCAGCCGCTGGATGCCTTGCTTGGCCGCGACCGGATTGCCGTGGATCCACGGCTTCATGTCGTTGGCACCGAGCATGATGACGATCAGGTCGACCGGCGCGTGTGTCGTCAGCACCGTCGGCAACAGCCGTGCGCCGTTGCGGTCCGCCCCAGCCAGATGATCGTCGAAGGCCGTGGTGCGGCCATTGAGGCCGTCGGCGATGACCTGGACGCCGCCGCCAAGCCCAGCCTGCAGCACGCTTGGCCAGCGATCCTGCAGCGGATGGCGGCCACCCTCGGCATTGTAACCCCAGGTCAGCGAATCGCCGTAGCAAAGCACCGTCTTCATCCGTTCAACCCGTCCTTGCTTCAATCAAACCGCGCCCTGCTCGCCAGCGCACGAAAAGCCATCGCTCAACGAAAAGACGAGGGTGAAGACAACCGTTACCAATGCTGAGAGCAAGAACACCAGGATGTACTCTTCCTGTGCGTTGGCGATGACAGCCGGTTGCTGTGCCCCCAACGCCGCCGGCGAATCCGGAAAGGATGAAGGCGAAAAGGCTGGTGAAGAATTTCCGCACCGCCTCTCCCCTTGCCTAGACCAGCATGCCCATCGGGTTTTCGATCAACCGCTTGAAGGCGACCAGCAGTTCGGCGCCAAGTGCCCCGTCGACGGCACGATGGTCCGTCGACAGCGTCACCGACATCACGGTGGCTATTCTGATCTCGCCGTTCTTGACCACGGCCCGCTCCTCACCGGCACCGACCGCCAGGATCGTCGCATGCGGCGGGTTGATCACGGCGGCGAAGTCCTTGATGCCGAACATGCCGAGGTTCGACACCGCCGTGGTGCCGCCCTGATACTCTTCAGGCTTCAGCTTGCGGCTGCGCGCACGGCTCGCCAGATCCTTCATCTCGTTGGAGATGGTGGACAGCGACTTCTCATCGGCATGCCGAATGATCGGTGTGATCAGGCCGCCGGGGATCGAGACGGCGACGCCGACATCGGCATGCTTGTGCTTGACCATGGCGGTTTCGGTCCATGACGCATTGGCATCCGGCACCGCCTTCAGCGCCATCGCCATCGCCTTGATGACCATGTCGTTGACCGACAGCTTGTAGGCGGGAGCCTCGCCCTTGTCGGTCTTCTTCATCGGGGCTGCAGCATTGATCTGCGTGCGCAATGCCAGCAGCGCATCGAGCTCGCAGTCGAGCGTCAGGTAGAAATGCGGAATGGTGGTCTTGGCCTCGACCAGGCGGCGCGCGATGGTCTTGCGCATATTGTCGTGCGGGACGAGGTCGTAGGAACCCTCCTCGAACAGCTTCAGCACCTGGTCGTCCGACATCGCCTTCACGGCAGGAGCGGAAGCAGCGGTGGCGGGAGCTTCAGGAGCCGCAGCCGGGGCCGCCTTGGCACCGCCACCGGCAATCGCCGCGTCGACATCGGCCTTCACCACCCGCCCATGCGGGCCGGTGCCGGTCACACCAGACACATCGACGCCGGCTTCCTTGGCGATGCGGCGCGCGAGCGGCGAGGCGAAGGTGCGCTCGCCAGCCGCATGACCATTGGCGACCGGAGCCGCCTCAGCCTTGGGCGCGGGGGCGGCAGGTTCGGCCTTCGGCGCCTCGGCCTTTGGTACTTCAGCCTTGGCATCCGCCTTCGGCGCCTCGGCTTTCGCCGGTGCGGCACCGCCACCGCTTTTCGCGGCGGCGCCTGCGTCCTCGCCTTCGGCAGCAAGGACAGCAATCAGCGCATTGACCTTGACGCCTTCGGTGCCTGCGGGGACGACGAGCTTGGCTACCGTGCCCTCATCGACGGCTTCCACTTCCATCGTCGCCTTGTCGGTCTCGATCTCGGCGATGACATCGCCCGGCGAAACCTTGTCGCCTTCCTTGACCAGCCACTTCGAAAGATTGCCCTCTTCCATCGTGGGCGAGAGCGCCGGCATGGTGATGTTGATTGGCATTTTGACCTCCCGCCCGGTTCAGCGATACGTGACGGCTTTGACCGCCTCGATGACCTCGCCGACATTCGGCAATGCCAGTTTTTCGAGGTTGGCCGCATAAGGCATCGGCACATCCTTGCCGGCAATGGTGATGACCGGCGCGTCGAGGAAATCGAAGGCGCGCTGCGAGACCTGGTTGGCGATGTGGTCGCCGACCGAGTTCTGCGGGAAGCCCTCTTCCACCACGACCAGGCGGTTGGTCTTCTTGACCGAGGCGATGATCGTGTCGAGGTCGAGCGGTCGGATGGTCCTGAGATCGATGATCTCGGCGTCGATTCCCATGCCCCGCAATTCCGCTTCCGCCTTGACCGCATAGGTCATGCCGATGCCGAACGAGACGATAGTGACGTCCTTGCCTTGCTTGTGGATGCGCGCCTTGCCGATCGGCAGCACGAAATCATCGAGCTTGGGCACGTCGAAGGACTGGCCGTAGAGGATTTCGTTCTCAAGGAAGATGATCGGGTTGGGGTCGCGGATCGCGGCTTTCAGCAAGCCCTTGGCATCGGCGGCCGTATAGGGCATCACCACCTTCAGGCCCGGAATGTGGCTGTACCAGGCGGCGTAGCACTGCGAGTGCTGGGCGGCGACACGGGCGGCGGCGCCGTTCGGTCCGCGAAACACGATCGGCGCCCCCATCTGGCCGCCCGACATATAGAGCGTCTTGGCTGCCGAATTGATGATCTGGTCGATCGCCTGCATGGCGAAATTGAAGGTCATGAACTCGACGATCGGCTTCAGCCCGGCCATCGCCGCACCGACGCCGACGCCGGCAAAACCGTGCTCGGTGATCGGCGTGTCGACGACGCGGCGCGGTCCGAATTCCTGCAGCAACCCTTGCGTGATCTTGTAGGCGCCCTGGTATTCGGCGACCTCCTCGCCCATGACGAAGACATCGCCGTCGCGGCGCATCTCCTCGGCCATGGCATCGCGCAGCGCTTCGCGCACCGTGGTCGAGACCATCTCGGTGCCGGCAGGGATATCCGGATCGGCGGCGATCTCGGTCTTCGGCGCCGCCGCGACTGGTGCCGCGGCCTCGCTCTTGGCCGCAACCGGTGCCGGTGCAGCCGTTTCAGCCTTGGCAGGCTCTTCGCCGATGCCTTCGCCGGCCTTGTCGGTGTCTTCGCCTTCAACCGCAAGAACGGCGATCACCGCGTTGACCTTGACCCCTTCGGTACCGGCTGGAACCACGATCTTAGCCAGAGTGCCTTCATCGACGGCTTCGACTTCCATCGTCGCCTTGTCGGTTTCGATCTCGGCGATGACGTCGCCGGCGACGACCTTGTCGCCCTCGTTCTTCAACCACTTGGAAAGATTGCCCTCTTCCATGGTCGGCGAGAGAGCGGGCATGAGAATTTCGATCGGCATGTCCTGGCCCTCCCTTACAATACGATATCGGTCCAGAGCTCGGACGGATCCGGCTCCGCATCGTTCTGGGCAAACTCGGCGGCGTCGGCGACGATGTCGCGAACCTCCTTGTCGATGGTCTTCAATTCGTCCTCGGTCGCCCACTTCTTCTCGATCAGCCGCGCCTTGACCTGCTCGATCGGGTCATGCTCGGAGCGCATCTTCTGTACTTCTTCCTTCGAGCGGTATTTCGCCGGATCCGACATCGAGTGGCCGCGATAGCGATAGGTCTGCATTTCGAGGATCAGCGGGCCATTGCCGGCACGGCACCATTCGGTGGCGAGCTCGCCGGCGGCCTTGACCGCGCGCACATCCATGCCATCGACCTGGATACCTGGAATCTTGAAGGACGCACCCCGGTGCGAGAAATCCGTCTCCGCGGAAGAGCGCGAAACCGATGTACCCATGGCGTAGCGGTTGTTCTCGATGATGTAGATCACCGGCAGCTTCCATAGCGAGGCCATGTTGAAGCTTTCATAGACCTGGCCCTGGTTGGCCGCGCCATCGCCGAAATAGGTCAGCGAGACATTGTTGTTGTCGCGGTAGCGGTTGGCGAAAGCCAGCCCGGTGCCGAGCGACACCTGCGCGCCGACAATGCCGTGGCCACCGTAGAAATGCTTCTCCTTGGAGAACATATGCATGGAGCCGCCCTTGCCCCGTGACAGGCCGCCACGGCGCCCGGTCAGTTCGGCCATGACGCCGCGCGGAGAAAGCTCCATCGCCAGCATGTGGCCGTGGTCGCGATAGGCGGTGATCATCTGATCGCCTTCGATCAGCGCCATCTTCATGCCGGTGACGACCGCTTCCTGGCCGATATAGAGATGGCAGAAGCCGCCGATGAAGCCCATGCCGTAGAGCTGGCCGGCCTTTTCCTCGAAGCGGCGGATGAGCAGCATATGCCGGTAGGCGGCAAGCTCTTCGTCCTTGGTGAATTCAGCGGGCTTGGGCGCGGAAAGACCCGATTTGCCGTCGGATTTCGATTTGGCAGGCGCTTTTCTGGCTGCGGTGGCCATGCATCACTCCCTGTTGGCGTCTCTTTGCGGACATTAGGGCAGGATGAAATCCGCCCTGGGAAGATCAGCTCTCCCCACCGATTTATGCAAGGCTAACACGCGTTACAGCGTTGCGCCATGACGAATTTGCATAGCTGGCATGCGCCTAAGCGATTAAAATCATTGAAAATATTGGTGATTAACTGAAATACAGTTATTTCGACGAAGCCGGCAACATGATGGTGATCTCATCAGCCTGGGACAGATTAAGCGCCCTGCGCGCCTGCTCGTCGAGCATGTCCTTTTCCAGCGTACCGTCATGCATGAGCCGAACGCGCCGCTCGAGCTCCACCCGGCGCGCCTTGACGGCATCGAGCTGCGCCTGCAACGCAACCGTCTGGGCTTCCAGCTGATATTTCGAATTGATGCCGAATTCGCCGTGATAGGCATGGAAGCCGAAATAGGCCAGGAACACGACGCAAAGCGAAGGGATGATCAGCCGGCCGGTATTTCTCTGCTTATGCTGACGCGTCCACATCGCCCGTTCCCTCGCGGCCGCGAACTCATGCGGCTCACGATCTTTTTCACCCGATTGTGCTTAACGGACGGTTACGGAGCCCTGCCCGGCGACAGCGAAATGAAAAAGGGCGGGAATGATCCCGCCCTTCGTTCAACGTCCGAGTTCAATGGTTTCGGATCAGCCCTTGATCACCGACTTGCCGGCGTAGCGCGCCTGCTTGCCGAGCTCTTCCTCGATGCGGATCAACTGGTTGTACTTGGCCATGCGGTCGGAGCGCGACAGCGAACCGGTCTTGATCTGCCCGCAATTGGTGGCGACGGCGAGATCGGCGATGGTCGAATCCTCGGTCTCGCCGGAACGATGCGACATGACAGCCGTGTAGCCAGCCTTGTGGGCGGTCTCGACCGCGTCGAGCGTTTCGGTCAGCGAG
This sequence comes from Mesorhizobium sp. GW821-FHT04C10, assembly GCF_059420305.1. Taxonomy (NCBI): domain Bacteria; kingdom Pseudomonadati; phylum Pseudomonadota; class Alphaproteobacteria; order Hyphomicrobiales; family Phyllobacteriaceae; genus Mesorhizobium; species Mesorhizobium sp. GW821-FHT04C10. The sequence goes on from NZ_JBWKTL010000001.1 coordinate 4,601,925, forward strand.
CCGATCTGGTTGACCTTGACCAGGATCGAATTGGCAACGCCCATGCGGATGCCGTCGCGCAGGCGCGCCGTGTTGGTGACGAAAAGGTCGTCGCCGACCAGCTGCGTCTTGTTGCCGATCAGGTCGGTCAGGTACTTCCAGCCTTCCCAATCGTCCTCGGCCAAGCCGTCCTCGATCGAGATGATCGGATAGTCAGCGGCAAGCTTGGCAAGGTACTTGGCCTGCGCCTTGGGGTCACGCGTCTTCTTCTCGCCCTCATAGACGTAGTTGCCGTCCTTGAAGAATTCGGTGGCGGCGCAATCGAGGCCGAGCGCGATCTCCTCGCCCGGCTTGAAGCCGGCCTTCTCGATCGATTCCATGATGAAATCGAGCGCCACCGGCGCGCTCTTCAGGTTCGGGGCAAAGCCGCCCTCGTCACCGACATTGGTATTGTGGCCGGCATCCTTCAGCTTCTTGCGCAGCGTGTGGAAGATTTCAGAGCCCCAGCGCACGCCTTCGCGCAGCGTCGGCGCGCCGACCGGCAGGATCATGAATTCCTGGAAATCGATCGGGTTGTCGGCATGCGCGCCGCCATTGATGATGTTCATCATCGGCACAGGCAGGATATGCGCCTTGGTGCCGCCGACATAACGGTAGAGCGGCAGGCCGGCGGCATCGGCCGCGGCCTTGGCCACCGCCAGCGAAACGCCCAGAATGGCGTTGGCACCGAGCCGGCTCTTGTTGGGCGTGCCGTCGAGTTCGATCATCGTCTGGTCGATGTGGATCTGGTTTTCGGCTTCCATGCCGCCGATTGCCTCGAACAGTTCGCCGTTGACCGCCTCCACGGCCTTCAGCACGCCCTTGCCGAGATAGCGGGCACCGCCGTCGCGAAGCTCGACGGCCTCATGGGCGCCGGTCGAGGCGCCTGACGGCACCGCTGCGCGGCCCATCGAACCGTCTTCGAGTACAACATCGACCTCGACGGTCGGGTTTCCACGGCTGTCCAGGATTTCACGTCCGACAATGTCGATGATGGCGGTCATTGCGATGTCCCCGATTGATCTGACGAAAGGTCGCGCCCGTCTTAGCCAAAGCGACGCAAAAGGCAATCCGGCCATGGCCGAATAGTGCCGCCGGCCCGATTCACGAAGCGCAAATTTCTGTCATCATAAGTCATGCGCCCGGACATCGATTTCGGGTTATGGCTATTGTCGCGCGGGGCGAAACAGGAGGAGTTTCGCCATGTCCGAGTTGAGCGGTATTGTCAGTTTGTTTCTGATCGCGGTCGCGTTGCTGACATCATGCGACAATCAGCAGTCGCCGCCAAAGGCCAATGTTACCTTGCCGGCCTTGAGCATCAGTGAATGAGGTTGTGCTGAATCAAAAAGGGCCCCGTCGAAACGGGGCCCTTTTTGCCTGTGGGGTCAATGCCAGTAGGGCGTGACCTTGTAATACTCATAGGACGCATCACGCGCGCTTTCACCGTCCGCGCCGGCCAGTTCATTGATCGAATAGGCGGGCGCCGCCTTCAGCTGTTCCTTCGAGAAGGGCACGACGTAACCGCCCTTGTCTTCATCATAGTCGAGACTCGCCCAGGGAACGGCGTGGTACTTCTCGCCGATGCCGAGAAAACCGCCAAAGCCGATCACCGCGAACATGATGCCGTTCGACGTCTTGTCGAGCATGATGTCCTCGATGCTGCCGATGCTCTTGCCTTCGGTGTTGTAGACGGATGTGCCGATGACTCGCGAAGCGGCGATGGCTTCGGTGTGGCCTGTCTGGGTTGTCATGGTCTGCTCCTCATTGACGTTGAACACTGCTTTGACAATGAGGGGGACGGGCGAAAGTTCCCGACTTTTTAAGCGTCGGACAGTCACTCCGCGAGAATGAAAGTCACCTTCATGTTGACGCGGTAGGCCGAAATCTTGCCGTCCTCGACGACGATCTTCTGATCCTGGATCCAGGCGCCTTCCACGTTCTTCAGGGTTTTCGACGCGCGGGCAATTCCCTTCTCGATGGCGTCCTGAAAACTCTTCTTCGATGACGAGGTAATTTCGGTGACGCGGGCAACAGACATGGCTTTCCTCCTGCCAAGACGCTCATTTGCCGGCCAAGCGTACAACCGGCCCCTGTCCACCACAAGCGCCGGCAGGAAGCGCCCGCTCAGCGGCCCTTGGCTATCCGGTCGAAGGCCATCAGCCTTTCGAGAAGCGCCGGCATGTCCTTCAGCGGCACCATGTTCGGCCCGTCGGAAGAGGTCGAATTGTCGGGATCCTGATGGGTCTCGATGAAGACGCCGGCAACGCCGACGGCGACGGCCGCGCGAGCCAGGGTTTCGACAAAGCGACGCTCGCCGCCTGACGAACCGCCCTGCCCGCCCGGCTGCTGGACCGAGTGCGTGGCATCGAAAATCACCGGAGCGCCGATTTCAGCCATGATCGGCAGGGCACGCATGTCGGATACCAGCGTGTTGTAGCCGAAGGACGCGCCGCGCTCGGTAGTCAGGACATTGGCGTTGCCGGAACCTGTGATCTTGGCGACCACGTTCTTCATGTCCCAGGGCGCAAGGAATTGCCCCTTCTTGACGTTGATGACCTTGCCGGTCCTTGCCGCGGCGACCAGCATGTCGGTCTGACGCGACAGGAAGGCAGGTATCTGCAGCACATCGACATGCGGAGCGACGATCGCGCACTGCTCCTCGGTGTGGACATCGGTCAGCACGGGAAGCGAAAACGCCTTGCGCAGCTCGTCGAAGACGGGAAGCGCGGCATCCATGCCGGCGCCGCGCGTCGCCGACAGCGAGGTGCGGTTGGCCTTGTCGTAACTTGTCTTGTAGACGAGGCCGATGCCGAGCCTGCCGGTCAGTTCCTTCAGCGCGCCAGCCATGTCGAAGGCATGCTGGCGCGATTCGAACTGACACGGGCCCGCGATCAGCGCCAAGGCCGCATTGTTGTCGAAGACGACATTGCCGACCGTTACCGACGAATTGGGCGTCGTCGAACTGGGCTTGCTCATTGGATCTCCCGGAAGATGAAAGCCGCGCCCTGTCCGGATGCGGGCTGCACGACAATGTCAGTGCCCGCTATATCGTGATGGATGGCATTGGCTGCAAGCATGCTCGATGTGGCATCGGCGCTGCGCACCGCGAAGACGATCGCGGCGAAGCGGAGCTTGGTGGGTGAACCGGCCGAAACACCGAGGCGCGCGGCGAAAGACATGGGATCGAGCACGCTCAGCGTTGCATTTGGCAAATGAAACGCTGAGCCCTGCACGCCGGCAGCGGCATTCCCCACCGCCACGGAAATCAGCCGAGACTGTTCGGCTGGGTGGTCGCTGATCGCCACCACTTCCACAATACCTGTCGCGCCATTGGTGTGGGCCTGCAAGGCCGCGCGGTCCACATCAGGCGCATTGATGCGCTGGCAGGCAAAAAGGAACGCATCGGTTGTGTCATTGGCCGAGGCGAAGGCCAGCTTGAATGACGCCACGTCGCTCTTGCCTGATGTATCGGTGAAAGCGCGTGAAAAGCTCAGCGTGCCTCCCGCCGACAGGCCGGCCTCGACATAGCGCACATGGTCGGCATCGGCACTGTCGGTTCCCAGCACCACCGCGGAAAATCCCTCATCGCCGCGGCTTTCGCGGTAGAGACGGTCGCGCGCGACGAAGACATTGCCCTCGGCGGCGGCCTTGATCGCGGCCTGTTCGCTGCCAATCGCGAGCGGCTCCAGATAGGTGCCGTCGGCGAGGAAAACGCAGCAGTTTTCCGTTCCAAAGGGATGGATGCCGGTCGGGGCGGCGACGAAGCCGAGCGAAGTGAGCCGGGCTCGCGCCACATCGAGGTTCTGCGTCGGCAGCACCAGATGATCGAGCGGATGAATGCCGGCTGCTGTTGTTCGGGTCATGCAGGCGCGATGTGCATCATTCCGCAAAACGGTTCAAGGTTCTTCTCATCCGCCGCAGCAGGATTTGACGCCGCGGCATCCCCCGTGCGGGAGATGCTCCGATCCGCGCCTTCGACGATTGTGCCGGCTTCGCGATTCACCTTCGAAGAGCGCGCCTTGGGCTATCTGATGGGGCGTCGACAACGGCACCTGTTGGAACAGGCGCTGGATCAGCTGCCACAGGCGCTTGATCAGCTGCCGGCCACGACATCGGCGGAATAGCGCAGTTCGCGCAAGGGTTTGACCTTGCTGGTGGTCTGCGCATAGAGCGGATGCGCCTTGTAGGCGGCCAGCGCCGCGTCATCGGCGAACTCAGCGTAGACGACGACATCAACTTCATCCGACAGCGGGTCGACCTTGGTGTTCAAAGTGACCTCGAAGAGGCTGGAATGAGGAATATTGCCGAGCGCCAACAGCCCGCTGCGCACTGCCTCCACATCCTCCTTGCGCCTGGCGCTGAAGAAAACGATATGCCGGATCAATTCCGCCTCCTCGATCTGAATGCAGGGGTCTTTAGTGACGGCGGTCCCCTCGCGTCAACCGTTCATGGCGCCACGCGTCCTTGCGACGCGCCCGCACGGTGCCGGGCCTCATCTCGCGGTGACCAACGCCTGAGATCTTCGGAAGGGACGTCCAGGTCGGGAGGGGCTGTTCAGGCCTTGCCGGTGACGTAACGAACGATATGGGAGAGTTCCCTGACCGACATGTCGAGATACCGGCCCTGATTGTACAGGCCATCCCAGATCAGGAAGAAGGCGACGGCGGCAATGACGATTACGTAACGCATGGCTAAAGCTATCGCACAGGCGCGGCGGCGGTCATAGACGTTTTTGGGTTCGGGAAGCCGCAACTCGACGCAAGGGCGCAGACACCAATCGCCACGTGGCACAGCCCAGCCAATGGCCTGCCTCTTGAAGTTCCCCCTCATGACGTGGAAGATTGTGACAGGCATTCGCTGGGAAGCGCTGAAGCTTTGGCCAACAGGCGCGCGCTTTCGTTCGAGCCCGCCTCGTGCCGAACCCATGAGCTACCGGGCCAGGCAAGGGTGTTCGAACCTGGCGAATGATCCAAGAGAATCGTGGCTCGGCAATTTGCGCCGGAACCACGGAAATCCAGGGGCGTGAAATGGCACATGGGGAACATCACGGCGCGGCGCTGAGCGAAGCGGTCAGGCTCGACGAGTTCAACTTCGCCGAGATCGTCAAGGGCCTGCCGGCCAAGGCGCGCATGGTGCTGTCGGCGGCGATGAACCTGCCGCGCGGTTCTCTCAAGGTCAGGATGCCGGACGGCCGCGCCGTTCTGGTTGGCGGCAAGGCGCCCGGCCCCGATGCCGAACTGGTGCTGAAGAACTGGCGCCTGCCAGGCCGCGCCTTTTCCGGCGGCACGATCGGCGTTGCCGAATCCTATATGGACGGCGATTGGGAAAGCCCTGACGTGACCAGTTTCCTGGAACTGTTCGTGGTCAACTCGGTGATCGGCGAACGCGTCGCCGGCGGCGCCAGCTGGCTCATCAACACCGTCCAGCGCATCCGCCACTGGTTCAACGAGAACACGCACACCGGTTCAAAGCGCAATATCTCGGCGCATTACGATCTCGGCAACGCCTTCTACAAGGAGTGGCTCGACCCGAGCATGACCTATTCCTCGGCGCTCTACGCCAATGGAGCCAATGATCTTGAAAGCGCCCAGGCCGCCAAATATCGGGCACTGGCCAGGGATACGGGTATCGGCGGAAGGGATCATGTGCTGGAGATCGGCTGCGGCTGGGGCGGCTTTGCCGAATTCGCGGCACGCGAAATCGGCTGCCGCGTTACGGGACTGACGATCAGCCGCGAACAGCACGACTTCGCCAAGGCACGCATCGCCAAGGCCGGGCTTGCCGACAAGGTCGACATCAAGCTGCAGGACTACCGCGACGAAACAGGAACTTACGACCGCATCGCGTCTATCGAGATGTTCGAGGCGGTCGGCGAAAAATACTGGCCGGTGTTCTTCTCGAAGATGAAAGCTTGCCTGAAACCCGGCGGCACCGCGGGTCTGCAGATCATCACCATCAACGAAGCCGCTTACGACACCTATCGCGCAAGGCCGGATTTCATCCAGCGCTACGTATTTCCCGGCGGCATGCTGCCGACACCGTCAATCCTGAAGGCGCTCGGCAAGGATCATGGCCTTGCGCATCTGCGTGAGCGCGTTTTCCCCGACGACTATGCGCGCACGCTCGCCGAATGGCGGCACCGCTTCTGGGCGTCGTGGGAGAAGATCGTACCACTCGGCTTCGACGATCGTTTCAAGAAGCTGTGGGAGTTCTACCTGCACTATTGCGAAGCCGGCTTCCGCGCCAGCTACATCGACGTGCGCCAGGTGGTCTACAAGGCCTAGGTCGATATGTCGGCAGGCCGCCTTTGGTGAGCATCCCCGCACCGTCGAACTTGTGGCGTTAAGTCAAAGCGCCAATCGCGGCGTCTTGATGCGACGTGATGAAACCGCGATCGCGCGTCGGCCGTTCTCAGCATCCGACGCCCCGCGCCAAGATTACGCCGAGCGCCTCTGACCATAGGAGGCTTCCATGAAGCGAACACTTACCGCCATTGCCATCCTGCTTGCCGCCATATCCGCTGCCGATGCACGGCGCATAACCCCACCGACCGTCATGAACGATCCGCTGGGCGTCAGCATCAGCCCAACCATAAGACCTGGTGCCGGCGACCTAATCGACAACACACCAACCTCGACCATCCACGAGGTTCATGCTCCGGCCGGGATGACGCCCTTGACCGTGCCCAGCGACCCGACTGGCACGTCGCTCGAGCCGACGCAGCCAGTCAGCCCGCAAGCCCCCGCGACGGCACTGCCGCTGACGCCCGAAAACTGAGGGCCGCGCTATGCGCACCAGCCCGGGCAATCCCAGGAAACAAGGCAAATTCCGGAACCGGTGAAAACGATCCGGAATTACCTTCAATCGAGGAGATGGAGCGGTTCGGCTTTTCCGTGAACCGCCGAACCGTTTCAGACCACCGGATCAAAGCAGGATGCGGTATTTCGCAAAACCGGCTTCGCCCTCGCCCGCCGGTTCGATCTTCAGCGACTTCACATCGGCGATGAAGTCCTTTGCCTTGACGCCTGTCTCGAACACGACGCTGGTTCCCGGCAGCGATGCGAACGACCAGTTGCCGTCGGCCGACGGGTTGATCGTGCCCTGGCTCACAATGTAGCGAACGATGACGTCGCGGTTGGTGTCTGGCGCCTCGTAGATGATCTTGGAGGCATTGATGTCAGGAAAATTGCCGCCGCCGCCGGCACGGTAATTGTTGGTCGCGACGACGAATTTCTGATTGGGATCAATTGGTTTTCCGTCGAACATCAAGTCGACGATGCGATTGGCGCCGGCATTCGCCACGCCGCCCTTGGCATCATATTTCGGCGGCTGCGACAGATCGATCTTGTAGGAGACGCCATCGATGACGTCGAAATTGTAGGACGGGAAATCGGTGTTGATGAGCGTCTGGTCGGGCTTCCCTGCCTCGATCCTGTTGAAGATGCCGGCCGACATTTCCAGCCATTCCTTGACCTGGGCGCCGGTGATTTCGACGGCGCGCACGGTGTTGGGGTAGAGGTAGAGGTCGGCGACGTTCTTGATGGCGATGTCGCCGGCCGGCACGTCGGTATAGTAGTCGGCGCCGTTGCGCCCGCCTGCCTTGAAGGGAGCGGCAGCCGACAGCAGCGGCACATCCTTCCACTGCGTGCTCTTGAGAATGTCCTTCAAGTACCAGGTCTGCGCCTGGCTGACGACCTGCACCGAGGGATCGTCGGCGACCAGCGCGAAATAGGAATAGAGCGGCGCGGAGGTCTTGCCGACCGGACGGCGCACATAGGCCAGGGTCGCCTGATGATCCTGCTCGAGGGCGGCGATGATGCGCTTGTCGTTGGGGACAGTCGGCTTGTTCTTGTTGTCGACGCGCTCGAAGATCGACCGCGCCTCGGAGGTCGCGGACACGACCTTCCATTTCGATCCGTCACGCTCCAGCATCAGGTCGATCAGACCCATATGCGAGCCCCAGAAACCGCCCATCACGGCCGGCTTGCCCTGCAAGGTGCCTTTTTGCGTGTCGACGCCTTCGAGCGACTGGAAATCCTTCTTGCCGGGGAACACCAGATGCTGGTGACCGGTAAACACGGCATCGATGCCGGCGACGCCGGCGACGAAGAAGGAGGCGTTCTCCATCATGTCGCCCTGCTTCACATCGATGCCGGAATGCGAGAGCGCGATGACGATGTCGGCGCCCTCTTCCTTCATCCGCGGCACCCAGGCCTTGGCCGCCTCGACGATGTCGCGCGTCTTGACATTGCCTTCGAGATTCTTGAGGTCCCAGACCATGATCTGCGGCGGCACGAAACCGATGATGCCGATCCTGATCGGCTGTTCGGCGCCCGAACCGTCCTTGATCTTCTTGTCGAGGATCACATAGGGCTTGAGGTAGAGCTTGTCGTCACGCGGGTTGGCGGCAAGCTCGGTGCCGCGGATCAGATTGGCGCAGACGAAGGGGAAATTGGCGCCAGCCAGCACCTTGTCCAGGAAGGACAGGCCGTAGTTGAACTCGTGGTTGCCGAGCGTCGAGCATTCGTAGCCGAGCAGGTTCATGCCTTTCATGATCGGATGCAGGTCGCCGTCCTTGAGGCCCTTCTCGTAGGCGATGTAGTCGCCCATCGGGTTGCCCTGCAGCAGGTCGCCATTGTCGATCAGCATCGAGTTGACGGCTTCCTTGCGCACCGCGTCGATCAGGGACGCAGTGCGCGACAGGCCCATCGTGTCGTTGGCTTTGTCGGCGTAATAATCATAGGGCAGCACGTTCACATGGATGTCGGTGGTTTCCATGATCCGAAGATGCGCCTGGTTAGCTTGAGCGCGGGCGGAGAAGGGATGAAGCACGATCAGCGCCCCTGCGGCTGCGGCGCCCGCGAGAAGACCGCGGCGGGAGACGGGATGGAGCAGTTGCGACATGTTTTCTCCTTCGACTAGCTGACGCCCTGCCCCGGAGCGAACTTCGCGCCGAAATAGGCTCGAGTCCACTCAAGAAGTCGCGCGCATGCGGACATCAGTCCATCAGCTGGAGATGACGCGCGGATGAATGGAACAGTGAAGGAAAGTCAGGTCTTGTCGTCGTCGCCCTGGGTGATCAGCCGGGCGCTGCGCTGGCCTGTGACGTAGATCCATAGCCAGCTCAGGGAAACCGCAAGCCGGTTGCGAAAACCGATCAGGAAATAGATGTGCGCAATGCCCCACAGCCACCAAGCGAGCCAGCCCGTGAGCTTTATCCAGCCGAAATCGATCGCGGCCGCGCGTTTGCCGATCGTCGCCAGATCGCCGGCGTGCTTGTAGTGGAAAGGACGTGCCGTCGTATCGCCGCCAAGCCTGGCCCTGATGGTAGCCGCGACATGTCGGCCCTCCTGCTTGGCGGAGGGCGCCACGCCAGGTACCGGCCGTCCATCTGGCTTCAGCACAAGGGCGGCATCGCCAATGACAAAAATTTCCGGGCTGCCGGGCACGCTGAGGTCAGGCTCGACGAGCACCCTGCCCGCGCGGTCCGCCTTCGCGCCCAACCATTCGGCGGCGGGTGAAGCGGCAACGCCGGCCGCCCACAGGATCGTCCGGGCTGCCAATTGCTTGTCGCCAAACACAACACCCTCGGCGTCGCAGCGCGTAACGGCACGGCCGAGCTCAACCGTCACGCCGAGACGTTCCAGCGCCTTGCTGGCGTAACCGGAGAGTTTCGGCGCGAAATTGGCAAGGATGCGGTCGCCGGCCTCGATCAGCACCACGCGCGTTTGCCGCGTATCGATATTGCGGAATTCGCCGCGCAGCGTCTCGTGCGCCAGTTCGGCGATGGTCCCGGCCAGTTCCACGCCGGTCGGTCCCCCACCGACGATGGCAATCGTCAGCAGCGCCTGGAGCTTGGCGGGATCGGTTTCGCGCTCGGCCTGCTCGAAGGCCAGGAGAATGCGCCGCCGAATGGTGGTGGCGTCCTCCAGCGTCTTCAAACCCGGCGCAAAAGGCTCCCATTCGTCATGGCCGAAATAGGCATGTCGCGCGCCGGTGGCCAGCACCAGCGTGTCGTAGGCGACCGCGCTGCCGTCATCAAGCAGCACGCGTTTGCCGGCACGGTCGACGCCGGTGACATTGGCCAGCAGCGTCGTCACGTCCTTGCGCTTGCGCAGAAGATGGCGGATCGGCCACGCAACCTCGGAGGTTGCCAGCGCGGTCGTGGCAACCTGGTAGAGCAGCGGTTGAAAAAGATGATGGTTGCGTTTGTCGATCATGGTGATGCGCACCGGTGCGCCGGCGAGCGCACGGGTGAATTCGAGGCCGCCGAAACCCGCGCCGACAACGACGACATGGTGGCTGGGTCCGGTCATCTCGTTCACCCCTGACGGCAAGATCGCCTGCGCTAGATGTAGGTATTTTTGTGCGTTGCAGCAACAGAAGGGCGGTGCCCGGGACTCGTCGTCCCATGTCGTGAATACACAAGATGTATCGTGTCGCGAGGTATAGCGTCATCGAACACGCGATGAGGTGACGCATGGCTAACGATCATGACGACCAGGGTCCGGCGCAATATGCCTCGCCGCCCTGCTTCATGCATGAACTCGATCCGGCATTCCAAGCGCCGCTATCCGACTGGACCGATGTGAGACGCTGGCGCAAGGCCGAGCGCGAACGCCTGATTGCAGCGCGGCTCGCAGTTTCGGCCGACGCGCGAACGGCAATGTCTCAGCGCATCGCCGAAGGGCTCGACGCGATCATCGGCGATATCGCCGGCCGTATGGTCAGCCTCTATTGGCCGTTTCGCGGCGAACCGGACCTGCGGCCGTGGATGGCGGCGATCAATGAACAAGGCGGCCGCGCAGCGCTGCCCATCGTCGTGGAGAAAGCGCAACCGCTGATCTTCCGCGCCTACAAACCAGGCGACCGGCTGGAAAAAGGCATCTGGAACATCCCGATCCCGGCCGAGGGCGATCCGGTTCTGCCGGACATCGTCATCTCGCCGATCGTCGGCATCGATCCGGCAAACTATCGACTGGGCTATGGCGGCGGCTTCTTCGACCGCACGCTCGCCGCCATGCCGTTCAAGCCGCTGGTCATCGGCGTCGGCTACGAACTGCAGCGCATCGCGACCATCTATCCGCAGCCGCACGACATTCCGATGGATCGGATTGTCACGGAAGCAAGGAACTAGGCCGAGGCTCCCGATTTCGTCATCCCCGGGCGAAGCAGCCGCGTAGCGGCGTCGCGGAGACCCTGGGATCCATTCCGTGACCTCCATCGAGGGTGCAGCAGAGCAGAATTCTGCACCGTAGTAACGCTCCCGAATCCCGGCATGGATCCCTTGGGCTGCGGAGCAGTTCCAGGGGTCTGCGCCGCGTCGCTTCGCTCCTTGCTCCGCCCGCGGATGACGAAGCGGCCAGCCGTTTCGAGTTCAAGCCATTTCCGGCTTCATGCCCATGGCGGTGCGGTCGACGATTTCACGCAAGGCAAAGGACGAGTTGATCTTGGTGACATGCGGCATGGCCGACAGCCATTCCTTGTGGATGCGCTCATAGTCGACAAGGTCCTTTGCCGCGATGCGCAGGATGTAATCGTATTCGCCCGACATCAGGTGGCAGGACAGCACGTTGGGGCAACGCTTGATCGCCGCCTCGAAATCCGACAGCGTCTTCTCGAACTGGCCCGATAGCGATATATGCACGATCGCCGTCATCTGATGACCGAGTGCCGCATTGGAAAGCCGGGCGTGGTAGCCGCGAATGGTGCCGGATTTTTCCAGATTGTCTAGCCGGCGCGAACAGGCCGACTGCGACAGGCCAACCTTCTCGGCGAGCGCCGCATTGGGTATCCTGCCATCCTTCTGCAATGTCTCGAGAATGGCGATATCGATCCTGTCGAGCGGCATTTTTCGTGAATCCTGCGAATATCCTGCCATTTAGCGCAACAATTATCGAAACCTGCCTGTCCGCGCAAGCGCATTCGCAAACACTTGCGCGCCGATTCGTGGTTCACTCAGACGATACAGGGAGTGAGCCCAAAAGGGCCCGGATCAGGAGAAGACAATGCGCGTCGGCTGCCCCAAGGAAATCAAGAACCACGAATACCGTGTCGGCCTCACGCCCGGCTCGGTCCGCGAATATGTGGCGCACGGCCACGAAGTGCTGGTCGAGACCGGCGCCGGTGCCGGCATTGGCGCCGATGACAACGCCTATCGCGCCGCCGGCGCCACCATCGCCAAGACCGCCGCCGACGTGTTCGCCAAGTCGGACATGATCGTCAAGGTCAAGGAGCCGCAGCCTAACGAGTGGGCGCAGCTGCGCGACGGCCAGATCCTGTACACCTATCTGCACCTGGCTCCGGATCCGGAGCAGACCAAGGGCCTGCTCGCTTCCGGCGTGACCGCGATCGCCTACGAAACCGTGACCGACGACCGTGGCGGCTTGCCGCTGCTCGCTCCGATGTCGGAAGTCGCCGGCCGCCTGTCGATCCAGGCCGGCGCCACGGCGCTGCAGAAGGCCAATGGCGGTCGTGGCGTGCTGCTCGGCGGCGTGCCCGGCGTGCTTCCCGGCAAGGTCACCGTGCTCGGCGGCGGCGTCGTCGGCCTGCATGCCGCCCGCATGGCTGCCGGTCTTGGCGCCGACGTCACCATCATCGACCGCTCGATCCCGCGCCTGCGCCAGCTCGACGACCTTTTCGCTGGCCGTGTGCACACCCGCTACTCCACCGTCGAGGCGCTCGAGGAAGAATGCTTCTCGGCCGACATCGTCGTCGGCGCCGTGCTGATCCCGGGCGCCGCGGCACCCAAGCTGGTCACCCGCGAAATGCTGTCCGGCATGAAGAAGGGCTCCGTGCTGGTCGACGTCGCCATCGACCAGGGTGGCTGCTTCGAAACCTCGCATGCGACGACTCACGCCGAGCCGACCTACGAGGTCGATGGCGTTATCCACTATTGCGTCGCCAACATGCCAGGTGCCGTGCCGGTCACCTCGGCCCATGCCCTCAACAACGCGACTCTGCACTACGGCCTGCAACTCGCCGACAAGGGCCTGAAGGCGCTGGTCGACGACCATCATCTGCGCAACGGCCTCAATGTCCACAAGGGCAAGATCACCAACCGGGCGGTCGCTGAGGCGCTCGGCTACGAACTGGCTGAGCCGAAAGCCGTTCTGGCCGCGTAATACACCCAGAAAAAGTCAACTTACGATTGTTGCCCGCCGGTTCTCTCCGGCGGGCTTTTTGCTGCCTATCTTGGCCGACAGCCTGGTTACCCGGCAGATCGGTGTCAGCTGCAGAGGCAGGTTGCCTGAAACTGTTGCATTTTTGTCATACCCAAATTGACCGACTCCCTGTTAGGAACAGCTCGGGTTTATTATTAGGGGTACGGGCTATGCTTACTCGCGTTTCCGCGAAATCTTTTCTCCTCGGTGCTGTTTCTGTCGTGGCTTTGATGTCCGCGGCCCATGCGGCAGACGTCGTACAGCCGGTCGAGGCAAGCGGTTTCAACTGGAGCGGTGCTTATATCGGCATCGGCGGCGGCTTTGGCGCGACCGTGCACAAGGTCAGCGCTCCGGATACAAGCTTCAACGGCATCGGTGGGAACGGCGTGTTCGGCGAACTGACCGCCGGCTATGATTACATGGTCAACGAGCGTTTCCTGCTCGGCGGTTTCATCGATGCCAACTACGGCAATATCGGCCCTTCGCTGAGCGTTCCGGGTGCCGATATCGACCTCACGAATTCCTACGGCTTCGACGTCGGCCTGCGCGCCGGCTATCTCCTCAATCCGAGCACGCTCGGCTATGTGCTCGGCGGCTATAGCTGGCAGCATTTCAAGCTGGACGGGTCTGGAGACGCCGATGGGCTCGAATTCACCGAGAACCGCGGCGGCTATGTTCTTGGCGTCGGTATGGAAACCGTGCTGCGCGGCAACTGGACGCTCAAGACCGAATATCGTTATGCCGACTACGGCGACAAGTCGGTTCTTGATGTCGGCGGCGACTCGCTGAACGTCGAGCCGTCAACGCACACGTTCCATATCGCTGCCAACTATCGCTTTGGCGCTCAGAATGGCAGCGGCGCTTCTTTCGCAGCTCCGGCCTACAACTGGACCGGCTTCTATGTTGGTGGCGCACTTGGCGCCGGCACAATGGTGCATGATCTGACGCTCGGCGGCGCACTTGAGCTGAACGGCATTGGGGGCGAAGGTGTCTTCGGTGAAGGCAGCGTTGGCTACGACCATGATTTCGGCACCTGGGTCGCCGGTGTCCAGCTTGACGGTCGCTACTCAGGCATCCGGACCAAGCTCGATATTTTCGGCGGATCGATCAAGGGTGACGCCGACTATGGATTCGATGCGCTCGCCCGAGTCGGCGCCAAGGTCAACGAGTCGACGCTTGCCTATGTGATCGGCGGCTATAGCTGGCAGCACTTCAATCTGCATGCATCCGCACCTGGCGGCCCCAGCGGCGATATCTACGACTGGGGTTCCAGTGGCTTCTCGGTTGGCGGTGGTCTTGAAACGGCCGTTTCCAACAATATGACCGTTGGCCTCGAATACCGCTATTCGCAGTATGCGAAGGAAGATTTCGGCTCCGACGGCATCTTGGAAGATACCCCTTCGTTCCAGACCGTGCGTCTGGGCTTGAAGTACAAGTTCAACTAAAAGGCCCTCCAGGCAATAGTTGCAGCCCGTCGGCCCAGCCGGCGGGCTTTTTTCTTTGCGTTGAAGACTTTCGTGCTGAACGGCAACAAAAAAGCGGAGCCAAAGCCCCGCTTCCTCGATATCGAGATTGCCGCCGGTTCATCCGCGGTCGGCCAATCGATCGACAATCGCTTTTTATCGTATCTATGCGACGGGAGTACGACAGAATTCCTGGCGACAATTCCCGCGGCTCAGGCCCGTTCGATGCGACACTGATAGCAATTGTTGCGCGCCGAACGAACGTGGACATAGGCGATATCATCGCGCTCGAACAAGGCTTTGGCCCGGGCGGCTATCGCGTTGGTTGGGATGACGCCGCCGCTGCCGTAGACGATACGGTCGTCCCTGCCATAGCCGCGCACGATATAGTGCGGACTTTCGAGGATTTCAGGTAGCGCATCTGTCTCGGCCGCGCTCTCGCATTCTTCGGCATGCAGGAAGATCGGGCCGGTCTCGGCATAGGGTTGAAGATCCGGGAATGGACGGAAAGCCAGGACAAGATAGGCGTCGCCGGCTGCGATATTCTTGAGACAGTGCCGGCAAGGCATGCCATCGCCGTCGGAGATGTTCCGCTCTGGCGTGTGGCCGTAAGAATCGGGTCCACCGCGCTGCAGGGCTCTGACATGTTCGGTGGGTAGCGCCTTGAACTGAATGGTCATCATGGAGATCTCCGGCTCGTCGACCGGAAACTACCGGCTCTGGCCGATGCGTCCCACCCGATTCTTGCCGAGGATCGAGGGGACCGATCCGATGTCGGCGATCGATCCCCTCATACCAAGCAGCGTGATCGCACCAGATCTATGAAATAAGCCGGCCAGATAAAGCAGCGAAACCCCGAATCAGCGGATGAAATCGTCGAAGCGCCGCAGAGTCACCCTGCGATTCTGCCAGTTTTCGTTCTGCGTTGGCACGAGCAGGAACTCCTCGCCGTAGCCGACGGTTTCCAGGGCATAGCCCGGTACGCCGAATTCACGCACCAGCGTGCGCTTCAGCGAGGCGGCGCGCTGCTCGGACAGGATCTGGTTCGACTGAAAGGATCCGACCGCATCGGTATGCCCCTCGATCAGCACGCGCGCACCGGGATCGCGGCGCAGGATGCGCCGAAGCGCATTGGCGATGGTCTCGATCTTGTCGTATTGCGAACTGGAAATGGCCGCCGAGCCGAAGGCGAAATTGATCGACTGGATGTCGATCGAGCGCGCCATGCGGCGCAGATCCGGCCGGCGCTTGAATTCGCGAATGGTGACGCGCTCGTTCGGCCGCAGCTTCACCCGGGGCGCCGCCTCGAGCTTGCGCTCGATCGTCGCGGCGGAAGGCGTCGTCGCTTGCGCGGCGGCAAGGCTCGGCATGGCAATCGCAGCGATCAGCGCAGCGGCCAGTGTACGGCGTGTCAGCATATCTTTTCTCCTTCGGCCTCTGCCGCATTGATGATGCGGGCAACATGCCAAAGGCAGGCTGAAGCGCCGATGAACGAAAGGTTCAGATTCCCGCTGGTGTCACGGCCGCATGACGCTGGCCGAACGCTCGGCGAAAGGCAGCGGGTGCACGACCTCCTTCTTCTGCGCGACCGGCCTGAAACCGAGCTTCTGGTAAAGTGGGAGTGCCGCCGGATGGTCAAGCGTACAGGTTTGTACCGTCACCCGTTTCGGCCCATATGACCACGCGGCCGCAATCGCCGAACCCAGGAACCAGCGGCCGAGGCCCTGCCCGGTGGCATGTTCCATCATGCCGAAATAGGCAAGTTCGACTTCCTCCGGCAGATGCGGCTTGATGTCGAAGAAACCTGCCGGCGCGCCGTCGAGATAAAGCACCCTGATGTCGCGATCCTCACGGTGGATGCCGGCCGAAAGTTCATCGTCATTCAGCCTGAGAACATTCACCCAGTGCCATTTGCGCCCCACCCGGTCCATCAGGTAGCGATAAAAATGCAAGGGAATGTCCCTGGTCTTCAAGAGCGCGACCTGGCGGTTGTAGGGCACTGGCGGCGAGACGGCAGGAGGGGCATGCATTTCCAGAAAAGTCACCGTGACTTCAATGTCCTGCAGCACGCCGTTTTCCATCGCGTTCATTCCTTGCCAGTTTTCGCTGGGCCGGTCGTCGCGGGGCCAGTTGCGACAGGCGTGTCGGAGAGCCCGCCCCACTCGGTCCATGAACCGTCATAGAGCCTGTTGTCGGTGTGGCCAAGCGTCTCCAGGGCAAGCGTAATCACCGCCGCGGTGACGCCGGAGCCGCAAGATGTGACGATGGGCTTCGACAGGTCAATGCCGGCGTCCTCGATCACCTTGCGCAAACGGTCCTTCGACAGCAGCGAACCACTCTCCGACAGTGCGGAATACGGCACATTGCGCGCGCCCGGCATATGGCCTGAACGGATGCCGGCACGGGGTTCGGGCTCGGCACCGGTGAAGCGGCCTGGTCCACGGGCATCGGCAATCTGGCTGGCGCCGGTCTCGACGATCCGGCGCATGTCGGCGAGGCTGGCGACGCGACCTGCGTCGAAATCGGCGTGGAACACACTCGGCGCGATCCTAGTCGGCTCGGCCGTGACCGGCCGCCCGGCCGCTTTCCAACCGTCGAAGCCGCCGTCGAGAACGTAGACCTGGAAAACACCCATGACGCGGAACATCCACCATGCCCGGGGTGCCGAGAAGAACCCCGGACCGTCATAAATGACGATGGTGTCGTCGGCCGAGACGCCCATCGCTCCGACATATTGCGCGAAATGCCGAGGCGACGGCAGCGTATGCGGCAAGGTGGCATCAGGATCCGAAACCGCATCCTGGTCCAGGAAGCGGGCGCCGGGGATGTGGGCTGATTGATACTCGGCACGCGCGTCGCGCTTCTGCGCCGGCAAATACCAAGATGCGTCCACGATTGTCAGGCCGGGCTCGCCCAGGCGCCCCTGCAGCCAGTCCGCGTCGACGATAAAAGGACTGTCTTCGGCCATTTTGGTTCTCTCTATCCCGGGTAAGGTAAAGGGTTGTGTGTCAGGCGGCCGGCATCGGGCCGAAGCGGATGCGGAAGCGCCTGTTCTCACGGCCTTTCTTCTCGATCTTGCCTATGTGGATTTCGCCGATTTCGCCGGTGCTTTTCACATGCGTGCCGCCGCAGGGCTGGCTGTCGACCGTGCCATTCTCACCGATGCAGACCAGGCGGATCCTGCCGGTACCGACCGGCGGCCGGACGTTCTTGGACTTCACCAGGCCGGGGTTCGCGGCGAGTTCCTCGTCGCTGATCAGCCTGGTGAAAATCGGATGATCGGCCCGCACCAGATCCATCAGGCTCGCGGTCACCTCTTCCTTGCTGAAACTGGCGTCCGGAATGTCGAAATCGACACGGCTGTCGTCCTCGGAAACCGCGGCACCCGTGATCGGGAACGGGCAAACAACTGTGAGCAGGTGACAGGCCGCGTGCATGCGCATCAACAGGTGCCGGCGTTCCCAGTCGATGGCGAGTTTGACCTTCTCGCCAGCCGCCAGGGCCGCTTGCTCGGGCGCCGGCACATGGATGATCTCGTCCTTGGTCTCACCCGTGATGGTGGCGGCAATGGCGATGCGGCTGCCGTCGGCGCGTTCGAGATAACCGGTGTCTCCCGGCTGTCCACCCGAGGTGGCGTAGAAGATCGTCCGATCGAGAATGATGCCACCACGATCATTGACGGCAACAACCGTCGCATCCGCCGTGCGCAGGTAGGCATCGTCGCGAAACAGCGCTTCCGTTTTGTGCGCCATCACGAGACCTTTTCGAACGGCACCGAAATCTTGCTCTGCAGTTCCATCCAGCCTGGCACGGGAAGGTTCTTCTCGCGCAGGAATTCCGGGTTGAACAGCTTCGACTGATAGCGTGTGCCGTAGTCGCAAAGAATGGTCACGATGGTATGGCCGGGGCCCAATTCCCGGGCCAGCCTGATCGCGCCGGCAATGTTGATGCCTGTCGAGCCGCCGACGCAAAGACCTTCTTCCTGAATGAGATCGAAGACGATCGGCAATGCGTCCTCGTCCTTGATCTGGAAAGAGAAGTCCGGCGTGAACCCTTCGAGATTGGCGGTGATGCGCCCCTGCCCGATGCCCTCGGTGATCGAGCTGCCCTCCGACTTCAATTCGCCGCTGGTGTAGAAACTGTAAAGCGCGGCACCCAGTGGATCAGCGAGCGCGATCTTCACATCCTTGCTCTTGGCCTTCAGCCCGAAGGCAACGCCGGCAAGCGTTCCACCGGATCCCACCGCCGAGACGAAACCATCGACCTTGCCGCCGGTCTGGCTCCAGATTTCCTCCGCCGTGGTCCGGATATGGCCGTCGCGGTTGGCGACGTTGTCGAACTGGTTGGCCCATATGGCGCCGTTCGGCTCGCTTCTGGCCATCTGCTCGGCCAGCCGCCCTGACAGTTTCACATAATTGTTGGGGTTCCTGTAGGGCACGGCCGGCACCTCGATCAGCTCGGCGCCGAGCAACCGGATCGTATCCTTCTTTTCCTGGCTCTGCGTGTCCGGGATGACGATGACGGTGCGATACCCCAGCGCCTTGGCGACCAGCGTCAGGCCGATGCCGGTATTGCCGGCCGTCCCCTCGACGATGACACCGCCCGGCTTCAACAAGCCGCGCTGTTCGGCGTCACGAATGATGAACAGGCCGGCGCGATCCTTGACCGATTGGCCCGGATTCATGAACTCGGCCTTGCCCAGGATCTCGCAGCCGGTTTCTTCAGAAGCCTTGTTGAGGCGGATCAGAGGCGTGTTGCCGATCGCGTCGATCACAGAACGGGGCATTCAGGATTCCTTGTGTGCGTGCGCCGAAACCCTAGAAACCCGACGCTGCGGTTTCAAGGCAAGAATTCGCCTGGTCCAGTCGCATTTCCAGCATTGCGTTGCATTGGCGTTCCCGAGGCCGGGCTCGGTATCGCACAGTTCATTTGCACCCGATGTCGAGAAGCACTCTTTTCATTCGATTTCCTGACCGCTAGAGCAAAGCACCAACAAACTCGGCAGGGCGCAGCATGACACTCTATCGGGCCGATCCGAAACACGGCGTCGCCTGGGTCACGGGCGGCAGCAGCGGCATTGGCCGCTCGCTGGCCAGGGATCTGGCGTCCCAGGGCTACGCGGTGGCGGTAACCGCACTGGACGACGATCCGATCGATACGCTCATTGTCGAGACCGCGCAGATGCCGGGCAGCGTCACCGCTTTTCCCTGCGACGTGACCGACGAACCGCGCATGGCAAGAACGGTCGCCGCGATCGAGAACGAGCTCGGCCCGATCGTGCTCGCCGTCTTCAATGCCGGAAACTACATCTCCACGCCCGGAGAGGCCCTCGTCGTCAAGGACTTTCGCAAGTCCTTCGAGGTCAATTATTTCGGCATCATCAACGGGCTGGTGCCGGTCGTGGAGCATATGCGCGTGCGATCACGCGGCCATGTCGTGCTGGTGGGATCGGTCACCGCCTATTTCGGCTGGCCAACCACCGCTGCCTATGGCGGCACTAAAGCGGCGATCAACATCCTGGCAGAGTCGCTGAAGTACGATTTCGACAAGATGAACATCCGCGTCCAGGTGATAAACCCCGGTTTTGTCGACACGCCGCTGACTGAAAAGAACATGCTGCCGATGCCGGGCCTGATGCCGGTCAGCCGAGCCACGCGCCGCATGGTGAAGGCAATCAAATCCGGTGGCTTCGAAGTCACCTTTCCGTATCGAACGAGCTGGCCGCTGAAATTTCTCAGCCTGCTGCCCAGACCGATCACCCGATCGGTGATCAGTCTGACGACCAGCTGGAAAGCACGACCGCTGCATTACGAGCGCAAACCGCCCAGCAAATAGGATGCCCACAGGATTGGTGGCGTGGCTGCGGGAACGGCCGTTGCCTGTTTGCGGCCATCACCATAGGTTTGTTGTTGTTGCGTGGAGTCTGCGATGGGGCGACGGATCGTGCTTGCTGTGCTGGGCCTGATCGCCGTCCTTGCTCTGGCTTTTGTTCTTGGCCCACGCGTTCCCGTCGACACCACGATCCGCTTCGATCCTTCCGTCATCGGTGACGATCCGCAGGCCTATGTGGCCAAGGTGGAAGCCGCCGTGCCCGGTATCCGCGACGGGCTGGAGAAGGAGATCGTCTGGGCCAACCCGATGGTGCATGCCAAGACGCCGCTATCGATCGTCTATATCCACGGTTTTTCCGCTTCCAAAGGTGAAGTCCGCCCCCTGCCCGACGAGGTGGCGGAACAGCTCGACGCCAACCTCTTCTACACCCGCCTCACCGGTCACGGGCAGGATGGCGCGGCAATGGCGCAGGGCAGCGTCAATGCCTGGATCAACGACTATGAGGAGGCGCTCGCCATCGGCCGGGCGATCGGCGACAAGGTGATCGTCATCTCGACCTCGACCGGCGGCTCGCTGGCGGCGTGGGCGGCAACACAGCCTAGCGCGTCGGATGGTGTGGCCGCCATTGCATTCATCTCGCCCAATTTCGGTGTGAAGGCGTCAGGCGCCGAGACCCTGACCATGCCGTGGGGCAAGCAGATCGCCGAACTCGTCATCGGCAAGGAACGCAGTTTCGTGCCGCGCAACGCGCTGCACGAGAAATTCTGGACCACCAAATATCCGGTTGCCGCGACATTGCCGATGCAGGCGCTGACCGAACTCGCCTATGGAGCGCCGGTGGAGAAGGCTGATATCCCTGCTTTGTTCATCTTCTCGGATTCGGACAAAGTGGTGCGGCCTGACCGCACCCGCGAAATCGCCGCGCGCTGGGGTGGCGCGCATGAGCTCGTCCCCGTCGAAAGCACTGGTGACCCCGACAATCATGTCATTGCCGGCGATGCGCTGTCGCCATCGACCACGGCTTTTCTGGCGCAACGGATTGCCGTCTGGGCCGAGGCGGTCGCGAAGTAAGGTGTAGAGACGAAAAAGGGTGGCTGAAGCATCGCTTCAACCGCCCTCTTCTATATCAGTCAGGCAACCAGCCAAGCGCCAAGGCTTGGCCGACCGCCGCGAGGCTTAGTCAGGCAGCGCGCGCCGCCGGACGCTTGCCACCGAAGCGGCGCTTGTTGTTGCCCTTGAAGGGCTTGGCGCCTTCGGGCTTGCGCTCACCGGCGAAAGCCGGCTTGTCGCCGAAACGCTTCTTGCCGAAGCCGCTGCCCTTGTTCTCGCCGCCCGGACGCCTGCCGTCGCGACGGCCATTGCGGTCGTTGCGGTCATTGGCGGGCTCGAAGCGCTCGTTCTTTTCCGCCGGATTGCGCTGCGGATCGGGGCTGCCGAGATGGTCGGCGACGATCGGCAGCTTGGTGCGGATGATGCGCTCGACCTGACGCAGCTTGCTGTTTTCCGAAGGATCGCAAAGCGTGATCGCGATGCCGTCCATGCCGTTGCGGCCGGTGCGGCCGATGCGGTGGACGTAGCTTTCAGCCTCGTCCGGCAGGTCGAAATTCACGACATGGCTGATGCCGGGCACGTCGATGCCGCGCGCGGCGATGTCTGTCGCGACCAGAATGCGCACCGATCCATCACGAAAATCGTTCAGCGCCTTCTGACGGGCATTCTGCGACTTGTTGCCATGGATGACGGCGGCCTTGAAGCCGTCGCGCTCGAGGTCCTTGGTCACCCGGTCGGCGCCATGCTTGGTGCGCGAAAAGATGATGACGGACTTCATCGCCTCGTCGGCGAGCATGGTCGACAGCACCTGGCGCTTCTGCTTGGTGCGGGCGAAAACCACGCCCTGCACGATCTCGGCCGCCGCCGTGCTTTGCGGCGAGACTTCGATGCGAACCGGGTTCTTCAACAGGCCCTTGGCCAGTTCGGCGATCTCGTCCGGCATGGTGGCCGAGAACAGCGCCGTCTGGCGGTCAGGCGCGGTCGCCTTGGCGATGCGCTTGACGTCGTTGATGAAGCCCATGTCGAGCATGCGGTCGCCCTCGTCCAGCACCAGCCATTTGGTGTCGGAGAGGATGAGGTCGCCCTCGCGCACCAGGTCGGTCAACCGGCCCGGCGTGGCAATGAGGATGTCGACGCCGGGAGCAACCTTCTTCACCTGGCTGAAGCGCGAGACGCCGCCCAGCACCAGTGCGGTCGAGACATGCTGGCCTTTTGCGAGGATCTTGATGGTGTCCTCGATCTGCACCGCGAGTTCGCGGGTCGGCGCCAGGATCAGCGCACGCGTCGTCTTGGCGCGCCGCTTGGTGCCGAGCGCGATGATCTTCGACAGGATCGGCAGCGCAAAGGCCGCGGTCTTGCCGGAGCCCGTCTGCGCGATGCCGAAAATGTCACGGCCTTCCAGCTGCGGCGGGATGGCCTGCACCTGGATCGGCTTCGGTTCGGCGAAGCCGGCATTGTGGGTGGCCTTGAGCAGCGCACCGGTAATTCCCAGCGCAGCGAAACCGGTGAGTTCCGCAGTGACGTTGCCGGGCAATGTGTTTTCGTTGGTCAAAATAATCTTCTTTCACGCGGCTTCTTGGCCGCAAACGTCGATGGCGGCAGGGCGCAACCTGCCGTCGAAAAATTGGATATGAAACGACAAGGCGGGCGGACGGTATCGTCCACTCGGCTGCGCTGTCGTGCCCGCAGGCATCATGCCACGGGGCTTTTTCGCCGCTTTGTGATGTACCGGAAAGAGGGCCGATATACCGGAAAGAGGGAAAACAGACGCAACCAGTCTCATTTGTCGAGAAGGCCGGAATCTCCCGGCCCAAGCGCCTATGGGCTGCATATGGCTGAGTTCGCCCCGGAATGCAAGGGGTGTCATGTTGCAGCGCAGCAAAAACCGGCCAAAGCCGACGCTTGCGCTCCCCGGCGGGCATCATTACCACAAACGCAGCTTTCCGTTTCTGGGGACCAGGTGATGAAGGACGTGCTGAAGGAACTCGAGCGCCGGCGCGAGATCGCCCGCATGGGCGGTGGCCAGGCCCGCATCGACGCCCAGCACAAGAAGGGCAAGCTGACCGCACGCGAACGCATCGAGGTGTTTCTCGACGAGGGTTCGTTCGAGGAGTTCGATATGTATGTCGAGCATCGCTCGACCGATTTCGGCATGGAGAAGACCAAGATCGCCGGCGACGGCGTCGTTACCGGCTGGGGCACGGTCAACGGCCGCCCGGTCTACCTCTTCGCCAAGGATTTCACCGTGTTCGGCGGCTCGCTGTCGGAAGCGCATGCCGAAAAGGTCATCAAGGTGCAGGAGATGGCGCTGCGCAACCGCGCTCCGATCATCGGGCTCTACGATGCCGGCGGCGCGCGCATCCAGGAGGGTGTGGCGGCGCTCGGCGGCTATGCCGAGATTTTTCAGCGTAATGTGCTGGCCTCCGGCGTCATTCCGCAGATTTCCGTGATCATGGGCCCGTGCGCCGGCGGTGACGTCTATTCGCCCGCGATGACCGACTTCATCTTCATGGTACGCGACACCTCCTACATGTTCGTCACCGGGCCGGATGTGGTGAAGACCGTCACCAACGAGACGGTGACCGCCGAAAGCCTCGGGGGCGCCTCGGTCCACACCACGAAATCCTCCATAGCCGACGGCGCCTATGACAATGATGTCGAGGCACTGCTGCAGATGCGCCGGCTGGTCGATCTCCTGCCCGCTTCGAACACATCAGAGATTCCCGAGATCGAATGCTACCAGTCGGTGACCGACCATGATTTGTCGCTTGATCGCCTGATCCCCGACAACGCCAACAAGCCCTACGACATCAAGGAACTGATCCTGAAGGTCGCCGACGAGGGCGACTTCTTCGAGATCCAGCAGAATTTCGCCAAGAACATCGTCACCGGCTTCGGGCGCGTCGAAGGCCGCACGGTCGGCTTCGTCGCCAACCAGCCGATGGTGCTGGCCGGCGTGCTCGATTCCGACGCCAGCCGCAAGGCGGCGCGCTTCGTGCGCTTCTGCGATTGTTTTTCGATCCCGATCGTCACCTTCGTCGACGTTCCAGGCTTCCTGCCGGGTACCGCGCAGGAGTATGGTGGGCTGATCAAGCACGGCGCCAAGCTGCTCTTCGCCTATGCCGAAGCGACCGTGCCGAAGATCACCGTCATCACCCGAAAGGCCTATGGCGGTGCCTATGACGTGATGGCCTCCAAACATCTGCGCGGCGACATGAATTATGCCTGGCCGACGGCGCAGATCGCTGTCATGGGCGCCAGGGGCGCGGTGGAAATCATCTACCGCAAGGACATTGGCGACGCTGAAAAGATCGCAGCCCATACAAAGACTTACGAGGATCGCTTCCTGTCGCCCTTCGTCGCCGCAGAGCGCGGTTATGTCGACGAGGTGATCATGCCGCACTCGACCCGCCGCCGTATCGCCCGGGCGCTGCGGATGCTGCGCAACAAGGACATGCAGAACCCCTGGAAGAAGCACGACAACATCCCGCTCTGAAGCGTCTATCAGAGTAGCTGTCGAACACTCACTCCTCTTCCGCCGCGCCGAACCCTGCATCCCTGGTAGTGGCGGTCGCGCTTGCCCAGGGCGTCGCATGGTTGTCGATGCGCATCTGGAAGATGAAATAGGTCGGCGAGCAGAAGCCGATGCCTTTGACCTTGGCCGCGCCCGGCGTGTCCGACGGCAGCGACTGACACATATAGTCCTCGCGGCAGAAATGATCGGCCGAACACGCCGGCCGGTTGCCGCGATTGACCGCGCCGCCGAGGCATTGGTCGAAATTGTTGGTTGCCACGCAAGTGTCGAATTTCTTGCCGCCGACCAACCCGCAGATTTCGTTCGGCATCGGCTTGCCCTTCTTGAAAGCGGCAAAGCCGCGGTCCTTGTCGTCGCAGGCGCGGTAGGCGATGCCGGCCGGCACGCCGATCTTCGGCGGTCGGCAGGTATAGGCTGTGCGCGAAATCCCCGGCGCGAAGGCGGCGAACTGACCGGTGATTTTGTAGCGATCGTTGAAAGGCTGCGATTGGTTGCTGGCAATCGACCCGGTCAGGCAGGGATGGCCGGAGAACATCTTTTCGCTCTCCCTGGGCGGCAGACACTGCGCCAGCGTGGTGCCCACGCCAGACGCGGTCGCCAGCGGCGTGCAGACCGTGCCGCCGCCGCATGCCCAAGTCGCGCCGAAACGCTTGGCATCGTCCGGCATCAGGCATGGCATCGCCATCTCGGCCGGCGCGTAGTCGACGTCACCGGTATCAGCCCAGGCGGCTGGCGGCGCGAAGGACAGCGGCCGATAACGGTTCGGCTCCTTGCCTTCCTGCGTTGCGCGCAGCCAGGCCTGGCGCCGGGGAATCTCGGCATGGAGATGCGGCGAGATGCCGACCTCGATGCGGTTGAGCGGCGACGTCGTCTTGTCGTCGAGGCCGATCAAGTGGAAGCCGGCCGTGGAACCCGCCTGGTGACAGCCCTGGCAGGCGCCGTTGTCGAGCCGCTCGACCAGCGCCTCCGGCGTTCGCACCAGCTTCATCGAGGAATAATCGAGCGATATGAATTCCTTGGATTGGAATATTTGCGTAAACGGATGGTTGGCCTGCCGCGCGCTGCCGAAGGTCGACCACGAGATGATTTTTTTGGCCAGGAATTCGTTCGGGATTTCGTAGACGCCGAGATCGATCGCCGCGACATTGGCGCTGACATAATCGGCAAGCTCTTTCTTCAGCGCCGCATCCTGCGATAGCCGCGCGGTATCAGGCGTGTTCTCCAGCGGCTTCTCGCTGATCGTAGCCCCATCGATGCCGAAGATCCGCATGAGGTAGGCGGCCTGGCCGCCGAATTCAGTCTCCTGGCCCGAGGGAAAGCGCACCACTTGCGCATTGAGTTCGAGCTGCTTGAAAGTGAGCCCGGCCCGCTCCAGCGGCCCGCCGCTCAGCCAGCCAGCGTCGATGCTCTCATCCAGTTGCGGCGTCCAGCGTCCGGCAACGCCAACACAGCCGCCATCGGCATCCGGTGCAGCACTGTAGACCGCGTTGAAATTGAACGGCAGCCGCGAGGCCAGGACCTTGCCGCCCTTCTTGAAGCTGTAGGCGAGGCGATAGATGAAACGCACCTCCCCACAGCTCTTGTCGCCTTCCAGGGCAGCGAAATCACGCCGGTCGAGCCGGTTGACGACGGCGACCAGACGGAAGCGTGCCGCCTCCGTCTTCAGCCAGCGCATGTCCATGATGCGACCGACATTGCCATCGGTTACCTCGTAAAGCGTGCGCCCGCCGGCCTTCATCTCGGCCCGCAATGTGGCAATGTCTGATGCCACCGTATCGACGATCGCATGATAGGCGGGCGCTTCGTCATAGAGCGCCTTCAGGTCGTCCGCGCCATCGACGGCGAAAATGCCGGCGAAGCCAAAGCCCTTGGCATCGAGGGTGGCGAGAACCGCCGGATCATCGACGATGGTCACCGGCTGCTCGGCGCGCGCGCCATGCGAGGTGAGCAGCGCGATGAAAGCCGCAACGGTGAGCGCGAAACGGTTCATCCGTTAGGCACCTTGCGCCGTGCCTCGACCAGTTCGCGCAAAACCGGCACCAGCGCCAGCGGCAGATCCTCTGCAATCAGCCCCGGTCCAAACCGGCTACCGGCCTCGGCATGGATCCACACCGCCGCGCAGGCTGCTTCGAACGCCGGCATGGCTTGCGCCATCAGGCCGGCTGATATGCCCGACAGCACGTCGCCCGACCCGGCGGTGGCAAGCCAGGCCGCGCCGTTGGAATTGATCGCCGCCCGGCCATCGGGCGCGGCGATCACCGTGTCGGCGCCCTTGTAGACGATAATGGCATTGGCACGTGCGGCCGCCGCACGCGCCTTGTCCAACTTGGACGAGGCGTCATCACCGGCTATGTCGGGAAACAGCCTGGCAAACTCCCCTTCGTGTGGTGTCATCACCAACGCCGGCGCATTCGGCCTACGCGCCGCTTCGAACAAGACGTCCTGCGCCTCACGAAACGAGGTGATCGCGTCGGCATCGAACACAAGTCCCTCGACCTGTGCGGAAGAATTCCGTGGCTGGCCGGCAGCGAGCAGCGCGAGCCCGAAAGTCCGCGTTTTTTCGCCGACACCAAAGCCGGGTCCAAGCACGAAGGCCGAAGGCCGGCGTTCGCCGGCAAATTCCTCGATGTCCGCGACATCGTCGGTCTTGCGCAGCATGATCGACGTCAGATGGGCGGCATTGACCTGCATGGCGTTGCCCGGCGACAGCACGGTCACCGCCCCTGCCCCGCTTCGGGCCGCGGCAAGCGCCGACAACCGCGCCGCGCCGGTGGCGCTCGGCCCGCCGGAAAAGACACCGACATGGCCGCGTTTGTATTTGTGCGCGTCGACAGCCGGCACCGGGAAATCGCGCAGCCAGCGGGCCGGGCTGTTCTCGAACGCCCGGGACCGGAGCCGTGCAATGACGTCGTCGCCGATGCCTATATCGGCAAGCACGATCGCACCGCATCGCTCGCGGCCCGGCAGCAGCAGATGGCCGGGTTTCTTGCGCGCAAAGGTCACGGTGACGGCCGCGGTGAATGCGACGCTCAAAACCCTGCCGCTGTCGCCGGAAACGCCCGAAGGCAGATCGACCGCGATAACCGGCAGACGTCGGTTGGAGGCGATATCGACCGCCCTGGCGGCATCACCCGACAGCGGCTTGGACAGCCCTGCCCCATAAAGCGCGTCGACCACGATCGAGCCGGGCTCGGCTTCGAAGCCGGACAGCTGCCGAGGCGCAATCAGGCATTCCGCGGCGGCGAGCGCCGCATCGCTTTTTGGCCTCGGCGCTTCGGACGCCCAGATCGTCGTGGCGACGCCGCTGTCGGCCAGGATGCGGGCGACGACATAACCGTCGCCGCCATTGTTGCCCGGCCCGCAAAGCACATGGACATGGGTCGCTTCGGGATAGCGGGTGAAAACCTCGGCCGCGACCGCTTCACCGGCGCGCCGCATCAAGCCGATGCCGGCGACTGGACCGGCGGCAATCGCCAGCCGGTCCGCCTCGCCCATTTCGACGGAAGTAAGAAGTTCATCGCTCATGGATTGCCCATCCGCATTCGATCAAGCATTGTCCAGTTTTCGATCCGAAGCAAACCAAGAGGAGTTGGCGCGACTGCGACCATAGTGTTCGGATGGGAGGCATTGCAGACGGTAAATGCCTTCTATTTAGGCGATATGCTCAATTATTGTGCCGCGACACCCCTTGGCACCGTGGAGACTCAAGAAGCCGGTGCCGCATCCGATGCAGTGAATGACGCGAATTTGCATCCCGGCGCGGTACGGCTTTGAAATCGTATGAGACCGCTTCTGTTCCGCTGAATTGGCACAGTTCGTGCTTGATGGAGGCGCAAGCGGGGGCTCACAACCCGTTTTTTTGGCAGTGGAGGCCACTTTTTACATGAAAAAGATCGAAGCGATCATCAAGCCATTCAAGCTGGACGAAGTGAAGGAAGCGCTTCAGGAGGCCGGACTGCAAGGCATCACCGTCACCGAGGCCAAGGGCTTCGGACGCCAGAAAGGCCACACCGAACTCTACCGTGGCGCCGAATATGTCGTCGATTTCCTGCCCAAGGTGAAGATCGAGGTCGTGCTCGGCGACGATGCGGTCGAAGGCGCCATCGAGGCCATCCGCAAGGCGGCGCAGACAGGCCGTATCGGCGACGGCAAGATCTTCGTCTCCAACATCGAGGAAGTCGTGCGCATCCGCACCGGCGAAACCGGAATGGACGCGGTCTGATCGGACCCGGCCACCGTTCGAAACGTCATCCATCAAAAAACACGTCATCACACAGGGATACATGACATGACGACAGCCAAAGACATCATGAAGCAGATCAAGGACAACGACGTGAAATTCGTCGACCTGCGCTTCACCGACCCGAAGGGCAAGCTGCAGCACGTGACGATGGATGTCGTCGAAGTCGAGGAAGACATGTTCGCCGACGGCGTCATGTTCGACGGCTCGTCGATTGCCGGCTGGAAGGCCATCAACGAGTCCGACATGGTGTTGATGCCCGATCCGGACACCGTTCACATGGACCCGTTCTTCGCGCAGTCGACCATGGTCATCCTGTGCGACATCCTCGACCCGGTCTCGGGCGAATCCTACAACCGCGATCCGCGCGGCACGGCCAAGAAGGCCGAAGCCTACATGAAGGCCGAAGGCATCGGCGACACCATCTATGTCGGCCCGGAAGCCGAATTCTTCGTCTTCGACGACGTCAAGTACAAGGCCGATCCCTACAACACCGGCTTCAGGCTCGATTCCACGGAACTGCCGTCGAATGACGACACCGACTACGAAACCGGCAACCTTGGCCACCGCCCGCGCGTCAAGGGCGGCTATTTCCCAGTGCCGCCGATCGACAGCGCGCAGGACATGCGCTCCGAAATGCTGACCGTGCTCGCCGAAATGGGCGTGCGCGTCGAAAAGCATCACCATGAGGTTGCGGCCGCCCAGCACGAACTCGGCATCAAGTTCGACGCATTGGTGCGCAACGCCGACAAGATGCTGATCTACAAGTACGTCGTGCACCAGGTCGCAAATGCCTACGGCAAGACGGCAACCTTCATGCCGAAGCCGATCTTCGGCGACAATGGTTCGGGCATGCATGTCCACATGTCGATCTGGAAGGGTGGCAAGCCGACCTTCGCCGGCAATGAATATGCCGGCCTGTCGGAGAACTGCCTGTTCTTCATCGGCGGTGTCATCAAGCATGCCAAAGCGATCAACGCCTTCACCAACCCGCTGACCAACTCGTACAAGCGCCTGGTGCCCGGCTATGAAGCGCCGGTGCTGCTCGCCTATTCGGCGCGCAACCGCTCGGCCTCGTGCCGCATCCCGTTCGGCTCGTCGCCGAAGGCCAAGCGCGTCGAGGTCCGCTTCCCCGATCCGGGCGCGAACCCTTACCTGGCCTTCTCCGCGCTGCTGATGGCCGGTCTCGACGGCATCAAGAACAAGATCCATCCGGGACAGCCGATGGACAAGGATCTCTACGACCTGCCGCCGAAGGAACTGAAGAAGATCCCGACGGTCTGCGGTTCGCTGCGTGAGGCGCTCCAGAGCCTCGACAAGGACCGCGGCTTCCTGAAAGCCGGCGGCGTCTTCGACGACGACCAGATCGACAGCTACATTGAACTGAAAATGGCCGAGGTGATGCGCTTCGAAATGACCCCGCATCCGGTCGAATACGACATGTACTACTCGGTCTAAGAGCCCGTTCGGATAGCTTGCAAAGCCCTTGAAGGATTTCCCCCTTCAAGGGCTTTTTTGCTGCGCCAACGCTCACTGATGGATGCGCATGGTCAGTCACATCAGTGAATTGCTTTTGGATGTCGGGATCGCGGGGCTTTGCCCGCTTGTGACCGCCGCCGAAACACGCGGCTTCATGGTCGCACTATAAAGCCATGGCAGGCGCGTTGGCGGATGGCTCTAGGGCGCAACAAGCCGCCAGGAGCGAGCGGCGCACTGCCTCAGGCTGCAATGCCCGCTCGTCCGGCGCCCCCGCCAATGCCGTCGTTCAAGAAACCCCGCCCCGTTCGAACAGCATCGCTTTGGCGTAACCCCAAGGCACGATACGCATGCCGCGGCGCGATCTGTCAACGTTGCCAGCCGGTGGTGCAAACGGTCGATCTTAGTGTTTTAACAGAGACTTATATAAGAGCCTTTGAGTTTACAAAACCGCTCGAACTGGCGGTTTTCCGGGCTTTTCAGGCAATTTCCGCGCCTACGGCCCGGAGAGCACGGTGACCAAACGTTAGCCGGGGCGGACGGGCGCCTCGTTTTGGCCGGTCCTTTTCAACCTGACTTTTTTTGGGGGAATTCATTCTACCGGGCCGGCGCCGTCAAAAAAGGCTGCTGGCAAGGACCAAAGTTCTCACGGAACAGGGATAGCGCAGGGTGGGCGTCTCATCGGCATGGTCGTCGGTGCGGTGTGGGCTGTGTTCGGAACAAGCATCAAGCGGATATCCGTCGACGCCCTGAATTAGGAGGTTACCCGAAGGCGTCGTGGTGGATGCGTGCGCTGCCTCGCCCCAAAAAACACAAAAAGCCCCGGCGTTTTCCTGCCGGGGCTTTTTGTCACTGAAGTTGCGGGCGCGGGTCATCTCATGGCCCGCGCCGCGAAAACAATCAGGCGGCGGCCGAAACCGACGCGTCGGTCGCAACCTGCGAAATCGTCTTCAGAACCTGGGAGGCGATCTGGTAGGGGTCGCCCTGGGAATTCGGACGGCGGTCTTCCAGATAACCCTTGTAGTCATTCTTGACGAAGGAGTGCGGTACGCGGATCGAAGCGCCGCGGTCAGCGACGCCGTAGCTGAACTTGTTCCACGGCGCGGTTTCGTGCTTGCCGGTCAGGCGCTTGTCGTTGTCCGG
This sequence comes from Mesorhizobium sp. GW821-FHT04C10, assembly GCF_059420305.1. Taxonomy (NCBI): domain Bacteria; kingdom Pseudomonadati; phylum Pseudomonadota; class Alphaproteobacteria; order Hyphomicrobiales; family Phyllobacteriaceae; genus Mesorhizobium; species Mesorhizobium sp. GW821-FHT04C10. Next base: position 4,633,845 of record NZ_JBWKTL010000001.1, read on the forward strand.
ACCGTAGACGGCGATGTGGTCCATGAGGTTCTTGTCGAACTGTGCCATCAGGGCCTCGAAATAGGCCTTGCCGCCGACTTCGCGCATGAACTTGGTCGAGAAGTTGCAGTGCATGCCCGAGCCGTTCCAATCAGTATCGCCAAGCGGCTTGCAGTGGAACTCGATGTCGATGCCGTAAGTCTCGGTCAGACGCAGAAGCAGATAGCGCGCCATCCAGATCTGGTCGGCGGCCTTCTTGGAGCCCTTGCCGAAAATCTGGAATTCCCACTGGCCTTTGGCCACCTCGGCGTTGATGCCTTCATGGTTGATGCCGGCAGCAAGGCACTGGTCGAGATGCTCTTCGACGATCTTGCGTGCGACGTCGCCGACGTTCTTGTAGCCGACGCCGGTGTAGTACGGACCCTGCGGTGCCGGGTAGCCGCTCTCGGGGAAGCCGAGCGGACGGCCGTCCTTGTAGAAGAAATACTCCTGCTCGAAGCCGAACCAGGCATCCTCGTCATCGAGGATGGTCGCGCGGCTGTTCGATTCATGCGGGGTTATGCCATCGGGCATCATGACTTCGCACATGACCAGAATGCCGTTGGTGCGAGCCGGATCCGGGTAAAGCGCCACCGGCTTCAACACGCAGTCGGAGCTGCGGCCCTCGGCCTGCATGGTCGAGGAACCGTCGAACCCCCACAGCGGCAGCTGTTCGAGCGTCGGGAATTCCGCGAATTCCTTGATCTGCGTCTTGCCGCGAAGGTTGGGGACCGGGGTGTATCCATCGAGCCAAATGTACTCGAGCTTGTATTTCGTCATTCTAGCCTCTCGTTGCTTGATCACCGAACACCAAACGGCATCGACATGCGTCTGCCGCCGGCAGCCGGCGCTGCCGATCACTAAAATGCAATTCGTGTGCCACTCCGGTATTGGCGGGTGCGGCAAAATGGCCGCGATATCGCGTCGAATTTGCTGAGCCGCCTCATCAGTGGGTTCGGATCGATCAAACGCGCAACTCGCACAAATATTAGGCAAATAATGATCTTTTCGTAGGCATATTGCCTAAAGGAATCGCAGGACCTATCTTCTGAGAAAGCTGAATCGACAAGCTCCTGAAGAAGAAAGGAGACGGCCCATGGAAATCGTTCCCACCCGTCCGTCGGCGAAAATTCTGATGTTCCCCCTGGCAGCGCGTAAATCTGCCTCAAATTTAGGCGCGAAGGCGAAATTCGCGGCAGAGCTCGCCTCGTTGCGTACCACATACGCCGATTTTGACGGCTGGTATCACGAAGCGGCCGTCGAGGAAGAAAATCATCGGAAGAGCTGATCCGCTTCTTCCGGTTTCCGACATGAAAAACCCGGCGTGACTGCTCACGCCGGGCTTTTCATTGGCACATGGATCCGATCGACTAATCCTTGGCGTGCAAGTTGGTGCCGAGCGTGTCCTTGACGAAGATCATGCCGATGACGAGCGTGATCGCCGCGATCACCACCGGATACCAAAGGCCGTAGTAGATGTCGCCCCTGTAGGCGCTGAGCGCGAACACCGTCGCAGGCAGCAAACCACCGAACCAGCCATTGCCGATGTGATAGGGCAGCGACATGCCCGTGTAGCGGATGCGGGTCGGGAACATCTCGACCAGGATCGCCGCGATTGGGCCGTAGACCATGGTAACGAGCAGCACCAGGAGGAACAGGATGCCGATTGTCATCGGCCAGTTCACGGCCGCCGGATCGGCGAACATGGCGAAGGCGCCGCCACCCGGTATATTATAGACGGTGACCTCCGGGGCGCCCGCCGCCTCATCCGTGGTCAAGAGCTTGTCCTTGACCGCCTGATCGGTCGGCACCGCTGCCTTTTCACCGCCGCGGATGGCGGCAGCATCAAGTTTCAGCTCAGGGTTGGCTGCGATGAAAGCGTCGAGCTTCTGGTCCGCGACCTTGATCGCTGCCCGCTTCAACGGATAACCGCCGTCCTGCAACGACATGTTGACGGCCTTGACGAAGGCCGAGTCCTTGGCCTTGGCCTGATCGCCGGCGGCGACCGCGTCGTAGGACGTCACCGTCTCGTTGCCGATCTTGACCGACGCAGCCGTTCCGGCCGCGGCCGTCGACACCACGTCATAGGGAACCGAGTTCTTGGTCAGGAACGAAGTCGCGATGTCGCAGGACGTCGTGAACTTGGCTGTGCCGACCGGATTGAACTGGAACCTGCAGTCTCCGGGTGCCGCCGTCACCGTCGCCCGCGTGTTCTGCTGCGCCTTGGCGAGCGCCGGATTGGCGGCCCATGTCAACGCCTTGAACAACGGGAAGGTGCTGACAATGGCGAGCGCAAGGCCAGCCATGATAATCGGCTTGCGGCCGATCTTGTCGGACAGCCAGCCGAAGACGACGAAGAAGATCGAGCCAAGCGCCAGCGCAACGGCAATCATGATGTTGACCGATTGCGCGTCGACCTTGAGCACGTTCTGCAGAAAGAACAGTGCGTAGAACTGACCATTATACCAGACCACGGCCTGGCCGGCGGTAAGGCCGAACAGCGCCAGCAGAGCGATCTTGGCATTCTTCCACTGACCGAAGGCTTCCGAAAGCGGCGCCTTGGATCCCTTTCCTTCGTCCTTCATCTTCTGGAAGGTCGGCGATTCCGAAAGCGACAGCCGAATCCAGATCGAAACGGCGAGCAGCACGAAGGAGACGATGAACGGAATGCGCCAACCCCAGGCAGCGTAGGTTTCCTTGCTCAGTGATCCCTGGACGATGAGGATAACGATCAGCGACAGAAACAGTCCGAGCGTCGCCGTCGTCTGAATCCAGGACGTGTAGAAGCCACGGCGATCATCCGGCGAGTGCTCGGCAACGTAGGTCGCCGCCCCACCATATTCGCCGCCGAGCGCCAGACCCTGCAGCATGCGCAGGAAGATCAGGATCACCGGAGCGGCGATGCCCAAAGTCGCATAACCGGGCAGCAGGCCAACCAGGAAGGTCGACAGGCCCATGATCGTCATGGTGACGAGGAATGTGTATTTGCGGCCGACAAGGTCACCAAGGCGGCCGAACACCAGCGCGCCAAACGGGCGCACGAGGAAACCGGCAGCGAAGGCCAGCAGCGCGAAGATGTTGCGCGTCGCCTCGGGAATGGTCGGGCTGAAAAAGGTCGAACCGATAAAGGCCGCCAGCGAGCCGTAGAGATAGAAATCGTACCATTCGAAAACAGTGCCGAGCGAGGAAGCGAAGATGACCTTCTTCTCCTCTCGCGTCATGCCGCGGCTCGTTCCGCTGGCGGTCGATGCCATTGCCATTGATATGTCCTCCCGTGAGACCCTTGCCCTCGATGCAACGCCAATGTCCGCGTTCTCCTCCGAACGCAGACTCAAAAAAGCGGAGCCATCAGGCAAAAAATGGCAGAAAGCGTCCGCCGGCGGCAGAGCGACGATGGGATTATGACTTTGGTATTAGGTGCGGTGCGGCAACGGCCCGGGCTCAGGCCCTGAGCGCCTCGAGAAGGCCGGCCGCGGCCATCATGTCGCGCTTACGGGCGGCACGGCGCGCGACCGCTTCGGCGTCCTGCCCCCATTGCTCGATCTGCCAGTCCTCGTCGACATGGCCGGCGGCCCAGGCGGCCTCCGCGTCGAGTTCACCGAAATCGACGGCCACCGCCAGCAGCGCCGAACCGGTCAGCGAGGTCATGAGGTGGATGGCGGCCAGCCGCAGCGGCTCGGCGCGCTGATTGAGATGACTGCCCAGAACGGCGATCGTCTCGCGCGGCTGCTCGACATGGATGATGCCCTCGGCAAGGTTGAAGCGCGCCCCGAATGCGGCGCGCGCCCAATCGATGACGGGATCCCACTGCTCGTTCTGCCGGTCAACCAGCCCTTGCGGCGCGTCGGCGCGGTAGCAAAGCAGGTCGGACGAGGCAAAACGCAGTATGTCTTCCAGCACCGCCTGCGGGTCACTGGCGACGCCATCGATGGCTGTGTTGACCAGGCGCATTACCGGCATCGTCACCGGATTGATCGTCTCGCCCTGTTCAGCGAATTCGTCGGCAACCAGCACCGCCGCCGCCTCGGTCGGCAGCGCCAGCAGCGCCTTGCCGGGCGTGCGCACCGGCTTGCCGTCGAGATGCACGGCGAAACCTTGCTCTACCGGCGCAACCGAAACGGTCTTGTAGAAGCGCTTGGGCAGCGGCGTCTTCATCTGGATCTGGGCGCGACGCACAGGATCCGGATCCGAAAGATACTTGCCCGCTTCGAGGTCGTTGAGGATGTCACGCATGAAAAATCTCTCTCACACCGGTGTCAGCTTGCGCGCCGGCCGGTTGACGATGATCAGGCCCGCTGCAATCAGGCCAAGCGCCAGAAAAATGCGAATGGTCAGCGGTTCGTTCAAGATGATCGCACCGCACAAGACACCAAAAACCGGCGACAGGAACGTGAAGCTGGACAGGCTTGACGCGGGATAGCGACGCAGCAGCCAGAACCACAGGACATAGGTGAAAGCGACGATGTAGATCGCCTGGAAAAGCAGCGCCAATGTCGGCAACAAGGAGGCATCGCGCACCGGCGGACCGGCGAGAGGCAACACCAATATGCCGACGACCGCCGCACCGGCGAGTTGATAGAGCAGCAGCTTTTCGGCGCTGGCTTCAACCAGTTTCGAGCGTTTGATGAGAATATTGGTCAAGGCCCAGAAAAATCCGGAGCCGAGACTGAGGAGATCGCCGAACAGCATGTCCCCGCCGCCGCCAAGCTTGTCTGAAAAGACAGCGGCAAGGCCGGCGAAGGCCAGCAGCAGGCCAAGGAACTTGCGCATGGTGATCTGTTCGCCAAGCAGGAGATGACCGCCAATCAGCATCCAGAACGGCATTGTGTTGACCAGCAGCGTGTTGCGGGCAACCGTCGTATGCTCCAGGCCGACATAGAGGCAGAGGAACTCGACGCCGAAAAGCGCACCCACGACAATGCCGGCGAGCAATGTGCCGTCGCGCGTGAACAGAGCAATGCCGCGCCAGCGGCACCAGAGGAAGACGCAGAAGCCGCCGATGATCGAGCGTGCGATCGACAGGAAGACGGGGTCGTAGCCGGCATAGGAGATCTTGGCGGCGACGTAGTTCAGGCCCCACGAAAAGGTCAGGCCGACCATGATGGCGGCGGCGGCCATGTCGACTGTGTCGCGCCGATCGAGCGCGTCGGTGGCGCCGCTCAAGGTCAGTCCTCCGCGTTCTGCTCGTCGAAGCCGATCAGGTTCCAGCTCTGGCGCATATGCGGCGGCATCGGCGCGGTAACATCGATGACGCCCTTGTCCGGGTGCGGAATGATGATGCGGCGCGCGTGAAGATGCAGTCGGTTTTGAATGCCGCCCGGAAAGTCCCAGTTGGTGTCGGCCTCGAAATATTTCGGGTCGCCGATGATCGGGCAGCCGATATAGGCGGCGTGCACACGAAGCTGATGGGTGCGGCCGGTATAAGGCTCCATCTCCAGCCAGGTCATTGTCTGCGCCGCCTGCTCGATGATGCGGTAGTAGGATACGGCGTGATCGGCGCCCTTTTCACCATGCGCGGCAATGCGCACCCGGTCGCCGTCGGGCGTTGGTTCCTTGATCAGCCAGGTCGAGATCTTGTCCTCACGCTTGGGCGGCACGCCCTTGACCAGGGCCCAGTAGGTTTTCTTCGTTTCGCGGGCGCGGAACGCCTCGGACAGCTTCATCGCGGCGAGCCTTGTGCGGGCGACGACCAGCACGCCCGACGTGTCGCGGTCGAGCCGGTGAACCAGCCGCGGCTTCTCACCCTTCTGGTTGCGCCAGGCTTCCAGCATGTCGTCGACATTGCGGGTGACGCCCGAACCGCCCTGCACCGCAAGGCCCGCCGGCTTGTTGAAGACGAAAACCTTCGGGTCCTCATGGATAAGCATTTTCGCCAGAACGTCGGCATCGCCCTGGTTGCGGATCGAATGGCCGGTCAGCGCGCTTTCACCCTTCTTGTCGACCTCGAGTGGCGGGATACGCACCACCTGGCCAGGCTCGACACGGCTGTCGGCCTTGACGCGGCCGCCATCGACGCGGATCTGGCCGGAGCGCAGCAGCTTCTGCAAATGGCCGAAACCAAGGCCCGGAAAATGGGTCTTGAACCAGCGATCGAGCCTCATGCCCGCCTCGCCGGCCTCCACCGTGATCTGTTCAACGCCTGCCATTTTTTCTTCGCTTACCCGTTTCCAAAGCAGGGCTCGGCCTGCGCTTGGCGCGGCAATAGCATTAAGGCAGGCTTCTTGCGAGCCAAAGACCCAAAAACAGGGCGATGATGGCGCCAATGACGCTGGCCATATCCAAACGCCGGCAGCGTGGCTCCCCGTTCCCACAGCGTGGCGAAATCGAGCGAAAAGGCGGAAAAAGTGGTGAAGCCGCCCAAGATTCCGGTGGCGACAAATAGCCTGACTTCGTTCGGCCCGCCGCGGCGCGCCATGATGGCGATGAACAGACCCATGGCAAAGGAGCCAAGGATGTTGATCGCCATCGTGCCCCAGGGATAGTTGGGGCCGACCAGGCGCAGCGCGCCCATGTTGGTGAGATGGCGGATGCCGGCGCCGATGCCGCCGCCGACGACAACAAGAAGCAGATTGAACATCGCCGTTTACTGCCCTTGCGAGGGCGGCGGCGTCAACCCGTCAAGCCCCTGACGGCATTCTCCGGAACGGCACAGATGGTCGAGCGCGTCAGGAACCGCCTCTCGCGCCCATTGTCGAGCGAGAACATGCCACCCCTGCCCGGCACGACGTCGATGGTAAGGTCGGTGTGCCTCCACACTTCATATTGCGAAGCGCTGATGTAGACCGGCGTTTCGCCGATCTCGCCCAGCATGACGTCATTGTCGCCGACGATGAAGTCGCTGCGGGGATAGCACATTGGCGAGGAGCCGTCGCAACAGCCGCCCGATTGATGAAACAGCACCGGGCCGTGGTCGGCGATGATCTCCGCCAGGAAGGCGATGGCTTCCGGCGTGGCCGAGACTTTTCCGAGTGAAACCTTGTCGGACATGCCGTCCTCCTCCGTCTCCAAACCATCCGAGGCGCGACTAATGGAGCCACGCCTCGGATCACGCATGATCCTCCCCGGGGGAGGATCATGCGCCGCCTCGGGAGGCAATCAGAAGAAACCCAGCTTTTTCGGGCTGTAGCTGACCAGCATGTTCTTGGTTTGCTGATAGTGGTCGAGCATCATCTTGTGGTTTTCCCGTCCGATGCCGGACTGCTTGTAGCCACCGAAAGCCGCGTGCGCGGGATAGGCGTGGTAGCAGTTGGTCCATACACGGCCGGCCTGGATGGCGCGGCCGAAGCGGTAGCAGCGGTTCGCGTCACGGCTCCAGATACCGGCGCCGAGGCCATAGAGCGTGTCATTGGCGATCGACAATGCCTCGTCGTCATCCTTGAAGGTCGTCACCGAGACCACCGGCCCGAAAATCTCCTCCTGGAAGATACGCATCTTGTTGTGGCCCTTGAACACGGTCGGCTTGACGTAATAGCCGCCGGCCAGATCGCCCGGCAGATGGTTCTGTTCGCCGCCGGCAAGCACTTCGGCGCCTTCCTTGCGGCCGATGTCGAAGTAGCTCAGGATCTTTTCCAGCTGTTCGCTCGATGCCTGTGCGCCGATCATGGTTGCCGGATCGAGCGGGTCGCCCTGCACGATCGCCTCGACGCGCTTCAATGCCTTTTCCATGAACTTGTCGTAGATCTTCTCATGCACCAGCGCGCGGCTGGGACAGGTGCAGACCTCGCCCTGGTTCAGCGCGAACATGACAAAGCCTTCGATGGCCTTGTCGAAGAAGTCGTCATCTTCCGCGGTCACGTCCTGGAAGAAGATGTTGGGCGACTTGCCGCCGAGTTCTAGCGTCACCGGGATGAGGTTCTGGCTGGCGTACTGAGAGATCAGCCGGCCCGTCGTGGTCTCGCCGGTGAAGGCGATCTTGGCGATGCGGTTCGATGAAGCGAGCGGCTTGCCGGCCTCGAGGCCAAAGCCGTTGACGATGTTGAGCACACCATCCGGCAACAGGTCGCCGATCAGGTCCGCCCACAGCATGATGGTGGCGGGTGTCTGTTCGGCCGGCTTCAGCACCACGCAGTTGCCGGCTGCAAGTGCCGGCGCCAGTTTCCACACCGCCATCAACAGCGGGAAGTTCCAGGGAATGATCTGACCAACGACGCCAAGCGGCTCATGGAAATGATAGGCGACGGTGTCGTGGTCGATCTCCGAGATGCCGCCTTCCTGGCTGCGTACGGCACCGGCAAAATAGCGGAAATGGTCGATGGCCAGCGGCAAGTCGGCAGCGGTCGTCTCGCGGATCGGCTTGCCATTGTCCCAGGTTTCGGCAAGCGCCAGGAGGTCGAGATTGTCTTCCATGCGATCGGCGATGCGGTTGAGGATCAGCGCGCGGGCGGCGGCGCTGGTCCTGCCCCACGCGTCCTTGGCCTTGTGCGCGGCATCGAGTGCTGCCTCGATGTCCCTGGCGTCCGAGCGAGCGATTTCGCCCAGCGGCCGGCCGGTCACCGGCGATATGTTCTCGAAATATTTTCCGGAAAGCGGGGCAACCCATTTGCCGCCGATGTAATTGTCATAACGCTTGGCGAAGGGAACCTTGGCCGTGCGGGAAAATTCCACCTTGTTCATTGTCTTCCTCCCAAGTGGCAGCGTCACGGGATGTGGCGCGTCGTTGGGAAGAGTCGCGGACGGGGTCAGCTTTGTCAGCCCCGGCTCCGGCATCCGCCAGCGCGGACTGTCGCAGATCTGCGACAGTCACGGGCTCAAAGCTCAGTGCGGACGGCGGATGCCGAAGCGGGCAAGCTTGCGGTGCAGGGTCGCCCGCGAAATGCCGAGGCTGCTGGCAGCCGCCGACACATTGCCCTCGGCGCGCGCCATGGCCCTCTGGACCACGCCGCGCTCGGCTTCGTCCAGATCTTCCGCCGCCCTGGCCAAGTTGCCCAAAATGTCCGCGGCAGGGAGACCCCTGGCGAGGATCTGCTGGGTGATGCCGAGGCCAAGGCGGGCCGAGCGTGTTGCGCCGATCACCAAATCATCGCCATTGACGGCGATCAATGCGCTGGCGCTGCGCTCGGCGACCGGTGCCAGCAGGATGCGAGCGTCTGAAAACACCAGGCGGAAATTCTCGGCCTCGATGCGACGCGCGGCGTCACCCACCGCGATGGCGATCAGGTTGACGAAGCCTTCGGTCAGGTCCGACCGGCAAGATGACACATCAAGGGCGGCGGCCAGATTGCCTTCATGATCGTAGATCGGCGCCGTGGTGCAACTGAGCAATGTGTTGCGCGAAAAGAAATGCTGGTCGCGGTGGATGGTGAGGGCACGCTGATCGGCAAGACAGGTGCCGATGCCATTGGTACCCTCGGAGTCCTCGCTCCATACCGTGCCCGTCCACAACCCCCACTCGTCGAACGTGTCGTCATCCGCAACGGCGCCGCGGCGCTCGACAGGAATGCCGTCACGGTCCGCAAGCAGCACACAGCAACCAACGCCGCCCACGGCGAGGTAGAGACGATCGAGGCTCGCATCCGCGGCGCGCAGCAGCGGCTCTATGCGTTGCCGGGCCTTGCTCAACTCGCTTTTGGTGAGACGCTGCGGCGCCTTTCGTTCGGCTGGATCGAGGCCGTGCAATGTGAGCGAGCGCCGCCAGGACGCAACCAGCGCCGAACGCGCTGCATCGCTGCCGGCGATGGCCGCCTGGATGAAATCCGCATGATGAACCGTAGGCTGCCGTCCGCTCACCTTATCCTCCAAAGGCGATTGTCGCTTCCAACCCGAGCTGCGTTATATCCACTCAGATATATCCGCAGTATGGAGTTGTAGGCACCGAAGCCCGGCGACGCTATTGGACGATGGTGCAACAGACGAGAAAGGCGGCCTGTGCCCGAAACCGCCAAGATGCTCGTCACCAGTCAGGCGTTGCCCAGCCCGGATACTTTTTCCTGAACTCACTGTAGAGGGCATCGACTTCGGCTCTGCTGACCGGGCGCACCCGCTCGTAGAGGTAACCGGTAACGCCGGACAATTGATATTCCGCGATACGCTTGTATGCAGCCCCGATGCCTTTTCCCTCGACAATGTACTGGTTCGGAATCGTGACGCAGATCTGGGCACCCGGTTGCAGATGGGTAACCGGACGGTCCGTCACGACAACGTATCTGGATTTCAATGCGTCCGGTTGGAACTGATCGCGACTGTCCACCTGGCAAATCCATCCGACATGGGTAACAAGATCCCGCTTCATGCCGAACAAGAGTGCGTCGCTCATCACAGGACCCGAGGCAAACACCGAAAACCGGTCCTCCGGTCCCATCCTGGCGATGAGGTCATCGATCAGGCGCCGGTACTCGGGGAGATTGTCGAGGTGAAGCGGAAGCGTGGCTTCCCTGGCGAAGACGAAGCCGACCGGCGACAACAACTGACGGCCAGCGGGAAAAAACGTGCCCAGAAACGCAAGTCCGGCAACAACGGCCATGGCGGCGGCCGACCATCGCGATTTCAGTGCCGGCGCGGAGACGATCGAAACGATCGCCTGGGCATAGGCGGGAAAGAGCCACAGCAACATCGGTAGAGAATGATGCCGTTCGGGATCCTGTGTCCGGATAAAGATCAGGAAGGTGAGCCCGGCGGCGATGGCACAGAGCAAGGAAAATCTGTTGCCGCGCACAACAGAGATGTAGAGGCCTGCTATGACCAACGCCCAGTTCAGATAGCTGAGCCGGGAGCCTATTCCACCAAGTTGGTTGACAAAGGTCGTCCTGTATCCGCTGTAAAGGTCGGCGTAGCTGGTTCCCAGGATCTTGGCGATCAGCGGCAGTTGGAAACTCAACGCTGTCGCGGCAATAAGGAAAATCGCACACACGCCGCCCAACACAGCGTTCCGGAAGGCCGGCAAATCCCGATCCCTTGCGATCTGCAGCAGACCCAGCAAGGCCGCGGAAACGGTGATCCCTATTGCGGCGTAGGCGTACCAGCGGCGCAGCATGAACGCCAACCACAGGCACGCGCCTACAGATATTCCGCTTATCACCGGTTCGCGGGTCAGGAACTTGGATTTCCAGAGGAAATAGGTTGCCGCGGTCAAAGCGAGACAGCCGGCGACGTCAGGCAATCCACGAAGCGTCGGCGCCCAGAACGGAGTATACAGGAAGGCCGCGATCCAGACGGCGATCCAACCTCGGGAGGGTGTTTCGGAGACCGCCTCCAGATAGCTTATTCTGCCTATGAAAAGCACCGCCGGGACCAGGTACACCGCGACTATTCCAGCGACGAAGGAAAACCTTGAACCGCCGAAAGCGAGGTGAAACGGCATCAGGGGCACCAGGATCGCCACGCCGTAATCTTCCGTCGCGATGGAGGTGCTCAATTGGCTCAGCCATTTGGAAGGGCTCTCGACCAGGAGGGCGCCTTGCTGGTTGAACATGTTGAAGTAGGCGGCGAAGTCCCAGTAGTAGACGGACTCTTCGAGATTTATGTATGCAGCGCTGAGGGCAAGCCCAAACAACAGGGTGCATAGGTAGGTACCCGTCCAGAATCCGAAGATTTTGTTCTTTGTCACTTGAGACCGCCAAGGAAGGAAGAGACAGAAACGCGGGACCAACGCCGAAGTCGTCCCCTGACGCCGCCAGGAGCCGCTCCGGCGAATCTTGTGACAAGATTCATATAATGAATTGTTGAGAGCCCATGGGCCGACGCCAAATGAGCTGATGCTTAAGTACCCACGCAGCAAGCATGGAGAACGCCAATAACCAGCGATCCGCAAAGCAGCCGGCAGAGATGCTTGCTTGCAAACTGCTGCCGGCTACGTTGACGTATTGTCAGTTCAGGTGGTTTCCACCTTCTTCGGCTTGGTCGAGCCGATCATTTTCCAGTTCTTGTAGAACATCGAATTGATGCGCTCGACACTGACCGACACGACGGCGAGCATGCCGGCGATGAGTCTTGGGAACGGGGACGGCCTGATGATGTCCATGAACACGCAGTACCGGCGGCCGTCATATTCGTTGACCGAGCGATGCAGCAGCGTATCGTCGAAAATGAACTGCGGATTGTCGTACCAATAGTTCTTGACGTTGCCGCATTCGACGAAGATTTCCGCCTTCACCGGGATCAGATTGTAGAGGATGCGCAGGCTGAGCCGCAGCGGCCCGAAGTGCCAGGAGGTCGATTCGCGCTTGCTGAAAACGGAAACGGCGATGGTCTTGATGTATTTGAAATCCTTGTTGAATTCGGCGACGTTGTCTATTTTGTGCTTGCCGTACCATTGATAGACATACATGCCGCGCCGACCGGCGCCGAAATTGGCATCGATATCGGCAATGATCTCGTCCTTGCGCGCCTTGAAGATGTCCAGGACCTCGTTGACCTCGCGCTGATAATCGTCCGGAAACTGCTCCAGCTTCCACACGCCGGGGTTCCGGTAGCACAGGAGATCAACCAGCAGGTTGAACGGCGAAAGCAGCCAGGTGAAGAGGCCGTTGCCAAGGAAATAACCGCTGAACAGCGCCAGATCCTTCCTGTCGTTGCGCAGCACGTCGATCAGCCCGCAAACGATGAAGATCGTCGTGAGGATGGGGATGAAGTAAAAGCCAAGGGCGAGAAGTGGGATGGCGATGGCGAATTTGCGAAGGGATTTGCGAAGGGTTTTTGTCATTTTTCCACGCGCGGAGCGCGATCCTGTTGCGAATGAGTGTGCCAAATCTCGGCAACGGCCACCGCCCGACCGTGCGCCTTGATAAGATTTTTTGGGTCGCCGCACAACGCCACGACTGCGTGGCCTGGCAGCTGCCTGGTGGAATTTGCCAGACTTCGGTCAATGAACCGCTGGGGTCAATGCACCGCCGGCAAGCCGAGCTCGTCCCATTTCTCCCTGGCCACGGGATCGCCGACCAGGAACTCAAAGCCGATGACGCTTTCGCCGTCTTGCGCGAGCTGGCATTTGAACTTGAGGTTATACCAGTTTTTGCGACTGCGGAAAGCCGCGCCATCCGCGGCGATCGTGGTGCCGCGGACCCTCTCCTCGGCCGTTGCGTAAGGCACGACGCGCTCCGGCTGAAAGTCCGCGCGCCATCGCCGTATCTGGTCCATGGCTTCGAGATTGCACAACTGCACCATGCGCTCGTCGGAAGCGAAGGTCGCAAGATCGGCGCGCGCCTGCCGGCTGCGCGGATCGGCGAGCGTCTTGCCCGACAGCATTTCGGTCGGCCGGATCATGGCCGGCGCGGTGGGTGGTTGAGTTTGAGGAGGAGTACTCGGCGGTGGTGATGGCGCTGGCGCCTCTGGTGTCGAGGGTGGTGCTGGCGCTGGCGATGGCCTTGTCGACGCCTCGAACTGCTGGGGCGTCAGAATGCCGACCGACACCCGCTCCTCTTCCAGCCGCTTCGGTAGCTTCGGCAGCGGCATGAGAGCCAGCGTCGCGGCAAGCAGCGTGTGGAGAACGACGGAGGTCGAGATACCCCATGGCGAGGCCTCGCTTCGAAGCGTGACGACCACCGGGCCGCGCAAAGTCAGCTAGCCCCGTTCCTTGCGCAGCTTTGCCCAGTAGTCGAGCCGCTTCCTGATGTCGCGCTCGAAACCACGCTCAGGTGGATCGTAGAACGTCTGGCGGCCCATCTTCTCCGGAAAATAGTCCTGGCCCGAAAAAGCGTCCGGCTCATCATGATCGTAGCGATAGCCCGCGCCGTAATCCTCTTCCTTCATCAGCTTGGTCGGCGCGTTGAGGATGTGCTTTGGTGGCAGCAGCGAGCCATGCTCCTTGGCAGCGCGCGTGGCTGCCTTGAAGGCGGTGTAGACGGCGTTGGATTTGGGCGCTGTGGCGAGATAGACAGTGGCCTCGGCAAAGGCCAGTTCGCCCTCAGGCGAGCCCAGATAGTCATAGGCGTCCTTGGCGGCATTGGCGACGACCAGCGCCTGCGGATCGGCAAGGCCGATGTCCTCCATCGCCATGCGCACCAGCCGGCGGCCGAGATAGAGCGGATCCTCGCCGGCATCGAACATGCGCGCGAGATAGTAGAGCGCGGCGTCCGGGTCCGAGCCGCGCACCGACTTGTGCAGCGCCGAGATCAGATTGTAGTGGCCGTCCTGGCCCTTGTCGTAGATCGGCGCGCGGCGCTGGACGATACGCTGCAGCCCTTCGGGATCGAATATCTCGCCAGGCTTGGCTGCGCGCCAGACTTCCTCGGCGAGTGTCAGCGATGCGCGTCCGTCGCCATCGCTCATGCGGATCAGCATCGCCCGCGCCTCGTCGTCGAGCGGAAGCGCCCTGCCCTCCGTGGCCTCCGCGCGCGTCATCAGCTTGGCGATGCTCTCCTCGCCGAGTGAATGAAAGACCATGACGCGCGCGCGCGACAGCAAAGCGGCATTCAATTCGAAGGACGGGTTCTCGGTTGTGGCGCCGACCAGAACGACCGTCCCATCCTCCATGACAGGGAGAAACGAATCCTGCTGGGCACGGTTGAAGCGGTGGATCTCGTCGACGAAAAGCAGGGTCTGGCGGCCGTTGGCGCGGCGCAGCTTCGCCGCCTCGAACACTTTCTTGAGGTCGGCGACGCCGGAAAAAACCGCGGATATCTGCTCGAAGGCCAGGCTGGTCTCGCCGGCAAGCAGCCTCGCCACCGTGGTCTTGCCGGTGCCCGGCGGCCCCCAGAAGATCATCGAGCCCAGCGAGCCGGAGCCGATCAGCCGGGTCAGCGCGCCATCGGGGCCGGTCAGATGCTCCTGGCCGACGACCTCGCCAAGATTTCTGGGCCGCAGCCTGTCAGCCAGCGGCCGTCCGGGCGGCGCCTTTTCCGGTTCATCGACGCTGAACAGATCGGCCATTTATGTCTTCAGGTTGGAGCACGACCGCTCGGGCCGAACTCAGTAACGCAACACCTGGCGCAGTATCTGCCCGCCGCGCTCGACGGTAAAGCGCCACCAGCGCGTATCCTGCTGGGCTACCTGCGCCAGCGTCGCGGCGGTGTCGATGGTGGTGCCGTTGACCTCGCGGACGATATCGCCCGGCTGGAAGCCGAAATCGGCGGCCGGCGAATCGCGATTGATATCGATCACCGTCACGCCTTTGAGATCTGTACGCAGGCCGAGCTTCTGGGCAAGCCGCGGCGACAGTTCGGCGACCTTGGCACCCGAAAACGGGCTGCGGCCATGCAGCGTCACTTCCGAGGCCTTCGCCCCCTCCGGCGCACGCTCCAGCGCGATATCCATCGCCGCCTGCTGGCCCTTGGTCAGGATCGCGAAATTCGCCTTGGTGCCGATCGACAGCGTCGCCATGCGATAGTCCAGCGCCGCGATGCTCTCGACCGGCTTGCCGTTGATCTGCATCACGACGTCACCGGGCTTCAGCCCTGCCTTGCCGGCGGGGCCAGCCGCATCGACCGAAGAGACCAGCGCGCCTGTCGGCTTTTCCATGCCGAGCGATTCGGCGATCTGCGGCGTCACCGCTTCGAACTCGGCGCCGATATAGGGCCGTTCGAAGAAATCGAGCCCGGCCTTGGCGGCGTCAGCGAAGGCCCGCACCATGTTGGCGGGGATGGCGAAGCCGATGCCGATCGAACCGCCGCTGCGGCTGTAGATGGCTGTGTTGATGCCGACCAGTTGGCCACCCATGTTAATGAGCGCGCCACCCGAATTGCCGGGATTGATAGCGGCGTCGGTCTGGATGAAATAGCCCGAATCCGAGACGCCGATATGGCTGCGGGCAAGTGCGGAAACGATGCCGCTGGTGGTGGTCTGGCCGACGCCGAAGGGGTCGCCGATGGCCAGCACCAGGTCGCCGACCTCAAGCGCGTCGGAATCGCCGATGGCGATGACCGGGAACGGCTTGTCGGATTCGATCTTGAGCACGGCGAGATCGAGTGTCTCGTCCTTGAGCATTATCTTGCTGGCGAATTCGCGCCCGTCGGCGGTCGCCACCTTGACCTCATCGGCATCCTTGATGACGTGGAAATTGGTGACAATGACACCGCTCGGATCGACAAGCACGCCCGAGCCGAGCGAGGACTGCGCCCGCGGCTGCGCGCGGCCGAAAAACTCCTCGAAGAACGGATCGCCTTCAAAAGGCGACGTGACCTTGGCCGTCTGCGAAGCATAGACATTGACCACGGCCGGCGCGGTCTGCTTGACCAGCGGCGCGAACGAAAGCTGCACCTCCTCGCGGCCGAACGGCACGCGCTTGTCGGGCCCAGAGGTGGCATTCTCGCCTTCAACGCCATGCAACAGATCGGTCAACACGTCCGACAGGCCCGGATCCGCGGGCTTGGCGGCGTCTTCGGCCAGCGCCTGCCGGACTGCCGGTGCGGCTGCGACCACCATGAAGGCGCAGAGCAGAACAAAGGACAGTCTTTTGGCGCGCATTCGCGAATCCTCCAAGGCAAGTTCGGGCGCATTGTCCCGACGATTGTGCAAAATGAAAGGCTAAGCCGCTGAAATCCGATTATTTTCGCGCCAGAGGATCTTTATGTGCGCGCCTCGACGCATGCAGAACATGAAAAAGGGGCCCGCAGGCCCCTTCAATTCATTCCGGAAAGACGGTGCCTTATGCGGCCGCGGCTTCCGCGTCGGTGCCTTCGGCTTCGAGGCGGGCGCGGTCGCCGGCGCCCTTGGCCGAGATGTCGCGATCGACGAACTCGATGACGGCCATCGCGGCATTGTCGCCGTGACGGAAGCCCGCCTTCATGATGCGCAGATAGCCGCCGTTGCGGTTGGCGTAGCGCGGGGCGATGGTGTCGAACAGGCGCTTGACGACGCCTTCATTGCCGATCTGCGCGATCACCTGGCGGCGGGCATGCAGGTCGCCGCGCTTGCCGAGCGTCACCAGCTTCTCGACGATCGGACGCAGGTCCTTCGCCTTCGGCAGGGTGGTGACGATCTGCTCGTGCTCGAGCAGCGACACGGCGAGGTTGGCGAACATCGACTTGCGATGGCTAATGCTGCGGGCGAAGCGGCGGCCTTTGAAACCGTGGCGCATGGCTCTTTTCCTTCTTCAGTTGTTCAAGAGGCCAAGGCCTCTGATGGTTTTCCGCATGACCGTCGGATCGAGCGGCTCACGCCGCCGATCCTTGGAATTCATGCTCAATATTGGTCTTCGTAACGCTTGGCGAGGTCTTCGATGTTCTCCGGCGGCCAATCCGGCACTTCCATGCCGAGATGCAGGCCCATCGCAGCCAGGACTTCCTTGATCTCGTTCAGCGACTTGCGGCCGAAGTTCGGGGTGCGCAGCATCTCGGCTTCGGTCTTCTGGATGAGATCGCCGATGTAGACGATGTTGTCGTTCTTCAGGCAGTTGGCCGAACGCACCGAAAGCTCGAGTTCGTCGACCTTCTTGAGCAGCGCCGGGTTGAAGGCGAGCTCGGTGACGGCTTCCGCCGCGACTTCCTTCTGCGGCTCGTCGAAGTTGACGAACAGGCCAAGCTGGTCCTGCAGGATGCGGGCGGCGAATGCCACCGCGTCCTCGCCAGAGATCGAGCCATCGGTCTCGATGGTCATGGTCAGCTTGTCGTAGTCGAGAACCTGGCCCTCACGGGTGTTTTCGACCTTGTAGGAGACCTTCTTGACCGGCGAGTAGAGGCTGTCGACCGGGATCAGGCCGATCGGCGCGTCCTCGGCGCGGTTGCGCTCGGCCGGCACGTAGCCCTTGCCGGTATCGACGGTGAATTCCATGCGGATTTCAGCGCCTTCGTCCAGCGTGCAGATGACGTGGTCGGGATTGAGGATCTCGACATCGCCAACCGTCTGGATGTCGCCGGCGAGAACCGCACCCGGGCCCTGCTTGCGAACGACCATGCGCTTGGGGCCGTCGCCTTCCATGCGGATGGCGATTTCCTTGATGTTCAAGACGATGTCGGTCACGTCCTCGCGCACACCGGCGATGGACGAGAATTCATGCAGAACGCCGTCGATCTGCACGGCGGTAACGGCCGCACCGCGCAGCGAAGACAGAAGCACGCGGCGCAGCGCGTTGCCGAGAGTGAGGCCAAAGCCACGCTCGAGCGGCTCGGCGACCAGCGTGGTCAGCGTCTTCTTCTTCGACGAGAACTCGATCTTGTTCGGCTTGATCAGTTCCTGCCAATTTTTCTGGATCATGATGCTTTCCTTCCGTTGACCCGCCACCATCCAATCGTGGCGGGCGACCTGGAATGCCGCGGAGGAGCGCCGTTGAGGCGCTCACGCGGCGTTCGATAATTGCTTAGACGCGGCGCTTCTTGCGCGGGCGGCAGCCATTGTGCGGAATCGGCGTCACGTCACGGATGGAAGTGATGGTGAAGCCGGCCGCCTGCAGGGCGCGCAGTGCCGATTCACGACCGGAGCCAGGTCCGCAGACCTCGACCTCGAGCATGCGCATGCCGTGTTCCTGGGCCTTCTTGGCAACGTCTTCGGCAGCCATCTGGGCAGCGAACGGGGTCGACTTGCGCGAACCCTTGAAGCCCTGGGCACCGGCCGACGACCAGGCAATCGAGTTGCCCTGCGCGTCGGTGATGGTGATCATCGTGTTGTTGAAGGTCGAATTGACGTGGGCAACGCCCGACGAGATATTCTTGCGTTCGCGACGGCGAACACGAGCGGCTTCCTTGGCCATGATAGTCCTTTCAGTTGATCTCTACACCGCCGTAATGCCAGCGGCTCCACCTAGGAGAAGGTAGTAGGGGAATATGGCAGTAGGGCAGTATGTCTGCCGTTCCTATTGCCTTACTGCCCTACTCCCTTACTGCCCTAAATTACTTCTTCTTGCCGGCGATCGACTTGGCCGGGCCCTTGCGGGTACGCGCATTGGTATGCGTGCGCTGGCCGCGAACCGGCAGCGAGCGGCGGTGACGCAGGCCACGGTAGCAGCCGAGGTCCATGAGACGCTTGATGTTCATCGACACTTCGCGGCGCAGGTCGCCCTCGACCTGGTAGTCGCGGTCGATGGTCTCGCGGATCTGCAGCACTTCCGCGTCGGTCAGCTGGTTGACGCGGCGCTCGGCCGGGATGCCGACCTTGTCGACGATCTCCTGGGCGAACTTCTTGCCAATGCCGTGAATGTACTGAAGCGCGATGACGACGCGCTTGTTGGTCGGAATGTTGACGCCGGCTATACGAGCCATGTTCTTCTCTGCTCCATCTGGGCCGGCCAACCTTCAAAACAAGGAAGACCCGGCGCTGTCAAAGTTGCCCCGCGTCCGGTGGAGGCCGGCCCTTGCGGGAGTTTCCAGTTCAAAGCGACTGCCTTGCCCTTGCGGACAAGCAAAGTTCGCACCTGATAGGAAGACGGGCCGCCATACCGCAGCGGACCGCCCCCGTCAAGCTTAATCTTTAAATTCCCTTACCGCGCCTTGGCGGCCGCTGCCAGAACAGCTTCGATCTCGGTGGTCACCGCATCGATGCTGGCCATGCCGTCAACGGTCTTCAGCTTGCCCTTGGCGTAATAGTAGCCGGTCAGCGGAGCGGTCTTCTTGTAGTACTCGCGCAGACGCTCTTCGAACACCGCCGGATTGTCGTCCTTGCGCACCGGCTGGCCGGCGGCCTTGGCATCCTCGGCACGCTTGACGATGCGGCCGACCAGTGCCCTGTCGTCGACGACCAGTTCGATGACCGTGTCGAGGCCGATGCCACGTTCGGAAAGCATCTGATCAACCGCATCGGCCTGCACCAGCGTGCGCGGATAGCCATCGAGGATGAACCCCTTGGCGCAATCGGCCTGATCGATCCGCTCGGCAACGATCGCGTTGACGATGGCATCCGACACCAGTTCACCGGCATCCATCACCGCCTTGGCACGCTTGCCGACCTCGGTTCCGGCCTGGACGG
The DNA here is from genome assembly GCF_059420305.1 of Mesorhizobium sp. GW821-FHT04C10. NCBI lineage: Bacteria > Pseudomonadati > Pseudomonadota > Alphaproteobacteria > Hyphomicrobiales > Phyllobacteriaceae > Mesorhizobium > Mesorhizobium sp. GW821-FHT04C10. Next base: position 4,653,630 of record NZ_JBWKTL010000001.1, read on the forward strand.
CGGCACGCAGCATATCGCCCGTCGAGAGCTGGGGTATGCCGTGTTTTTCTACCAGTCTTTGTGCTTGTGTCCCCTTGCCCGCTCCTGGCGGCCCAAGCAAAATCAACCTCATCTGGCTTTCTTCCCCCCGCGCAGCTTCGACTTCTTGATCAGGCCTTCATACTGGTGCGCAATCAGGTGACCCTGAATCTGCGCGACCGTATCGAGCGTGACACTGACCACGATCAGAAGCGATGTGCCACCAAGGTAGAATGGTACGCCAGTCGCCGAGATCAGGAACTCCGGCAGCAGGCACACCAGCACCAGGTAGATGGCGCCGACGACGGTGATGCGGGTGAGAACGTAATCGATATAATCGGCGGTGCGCTCGCCCGGACGATAGCCCGGGATGAAGCCCGAATGCTTCTTGAGCTGGTCGGCGGTGTCCTTCGGGTTGAAGACAATCGCTGTGTAGAAGAAGGCGAAGAAAACGATCATCGCCGCATAAAACAGCATGTAGAGTGGTTGGCCGTGGCCAAGCGAAGCCAGGATGGTGCTCGCCCAGGCCGGCATGTTGGTCGTCTGCGAGAAGCCGGCGATGGTAGCCGGCAGCAAGAGCAGCGACGACGCGAAGATCGGCGGAATGACGCCCGACGTGTTGAGCTTCAGCGGCAAATGCGAGGTATCGCCCTGGAACATGCGGTTGCCGACCTGCCGCTTCGGATACTGGATCAGCAGGCGGCGCTGAGCGCGCTCGAAGAACACGATGAGCGCGATGACCACGATGGCCAGAACGATGATCGCCAGGATCAGACCGGTCGACAGGGCGCCGGTGCGACCGAGTTCCAGCGTGCCGGAGATGGCATGCGGCAGGCCTGCGACGATGCCGGAGAAGATGATCAGCGAAATACCGTTGCCGATGCCGCGCGCGGTGATCTGCTCGCCGAGCCACATCAGGAACATGGTGCCGCCGACCAGCGTGACGACGGTCGAGATGCGGAAGAACATGCCGGGATCGCTGACGATGCCGTTGCCACCTTCCAGGCCCACCGAAATGCCATAGGCCTGCACAAGCGCCAAAAGCACGGTGCCGTAGCGCGTGTACTGGTTGATGACCTTGCGGCCCTGTTCGCCTTCCTTCTTCAGCGCTTCCAGCGACGGGATGACCGAAGTCATCAGCTGCATGATGATGGAGGCGGAGATGTAGGGCATGATGCCGAGCGCGAAGATCGCCATGCGCTGCACGGCGCCACCCGCGAACATGTTGAACATGCCGAGCACGCCCTTGCTCTGCGAGGAGAAGGCCTGGGCGAAGGCGTCGGGGTTGATTCCGGGAAGCGGAATGTAGGTGCCGAGACGATAGACGAGCAACGCGCCGATGGTGAACCAGATGCGTTTCTTCAGGTCCTCCGCCTTGGCGAAGGCCGAGAAATTCAGATTCGAAGCTAGTTGTTCAGCAGCCGAAGCCATGCCTGATTCTCCGCTTGGTAACGCTTGATGGCCCGTGAGGTCAGGCGGTGCGTTTCACCGAAGCTCACGAGATAAGCTCCGGGCTGTAAACATGCAAGCGGCCGCGTTGACGCGGCCGCCTAATTGAGCAGGTCAAAGCGCAATCGTGAGCAAAAACTGGGTCCCACTCTTGCCGATCGCGCTTCAAATCGCCGTTACTCGGCAGCTGCCTTTTCCGGCAACTTGACCGAGCCGCCGGCCTTCTCGATCTTCTCGATCGCGGCCTTGGAGGCGCCGGCCACGTCGAAGGCGAGCATTGCCTTGAGCTCGCCGTCGGACAGCACGCGCACGCCATCCTTGACGCGGCGGATGACGCCGGCGGCGACAAGCGCCTCGGCCGTCACGGTTGCCTTGGCGTCAAGCTTCTTGGCGTCGACGGCTTGCTGGATACGGGCCAGCGAGACGACAACGAAGCTCTTGGCGAAGAGGTTGTTGAAGCCGCGCTTCGGCAGGCGCCTGTAGAGCGGCATCTGGCCACCCTCGAAGCCATTGATGGCGACGCCGGAGCGTGCCTTCTGGCCCTTGACGCCGCGACCGGCGGTCTTGCCCGAGCCGGAACCGATGCCGCGGCCGAGACGCTTCTTGGAGTGCGTCGCGCCGTCCTTGTCACGCAGATCGTTGAGTTTCATCTGGGTTCTCCTGCGCTTTGGCTCAGCCCTCGTCCACGACGCGGACGAGATGCTGAACGGCGGCGATCATGCCGCGCACGGAAGGCGTATCTTCCAACGTGCGCTGCTTGTGCATCTTGTTGAGGCCGAGGCCGACCAGCGTCGCGCGCTGTTCTTTCGGACGGCGGATCGGCGAACCGATCTGCTCAACGGTGATGGTCTTGGTTGCTTTCTTGGCCATGGTCAAAATCCCTGGTCAGTCGACTATTCTTCAGCCGCAACGGCGGTGCCGCGGCGGGCCTGAAGGGTCGAATATTTGATGCCGCGAGCGGCAGCGACATCCTTGGGATGCATCTGGCTCTTCAGCGCGTCGAAGGTCGCGCGAACCATGTTGTAGGGGTTCGACGACCCCATCGACTTGGCGACCACGTCATGCATGCCGAGCGTCTCGAAGACGGCGCGCATCGGGCCGCCGGCGATGATGCCGGTACCCTGCTTGGCGGCACGCAGAAGAACGCGTCCGGCGCCCCAGCGTCCCTCGACGTCGTGGTGCAGCGTGCGGCCCGAGCGCAGCGGCACGAAGATCATGTCGCGCTTTGCGGACTCGGTTGCCTTGCGGATCGCTTCCGGCACTTCGCGCGCCTTGCCGTGACCAAAGCCGACGCGGCCCTTCTGGTCGCCGACGACGACGAGTGCGGCGAAACCGAAGCGACGGCCACCCTTGACGACCTTGGCGACGCGATTGATGTGGACCAGCTTGTCCACCATGCCGTCGTCGCGCTCTTCACGCTCGCGGCCGCGGCCGCCTTCCCTACGTTCCTGTGCCATATCCTGTTCCTTGTTCTTTTCCGGAAGCACGGGTTGATGATTGTCGACGCCACTTTGGGTCGCCGACGGTGAAAGAATCAGAAGCTGAGACCGCCTTCGCGAGCAGCTTCAGCCAGGGCCTTGACACGGCCGTGATAGATGTACGGGCCGCGGTCGAAGACGACTTCCTTGACGCCGGCCTTGGTCGCGCGCTCGGCGATCAGCTTGCCGATCGCGGCGGCGGCAGCGGTATCGGCGCCGGTCTTGAGCGAACCCTTGAGGTCCTTCTCGAGCGTCGAGGCAGCGGCGATAGTGTGGCCCTTGGCGTCGTCGATCACCTGCACATAGATGTTCTTCGAGGTGCGGTGGACCGACAGACGCGGACGCTCGCCGGCGACCTTCCTGATCTGACGACGGACGCGCTGCGCGCGGCGCTGCGTGGATTCCTTGGTACCCATGATGGTCTTCCTTGCCTTCAAAAACGGGGGCCGCCATGTGCGGTAGGCGAAAGCGCCTCCCGCGACCGCTCCCCGCGGCGTTACATTTCCCTGGCTTGGCCCTTTCCGAAAAGTCCGAGACTTTTCAGGGCCAGGCCCACTACTTCTTCTTGCCTTCCTTGCGGACGATCTTCTCGCCAGCGTAGCGGACACCCTTGCCCTTGTAGGGCTCGGGACCGCGGTATTCGCGGATCTCGGCAGCCACCTGACCAACCTGCTGCTTGTCGATGCCGGCCACGGTGATCTCGGTCGGCTTCGGCACGGTGATGGTGATGCCGGCCGGCGTCTCGTAGACCACGTCATGGCTGAAGCCAAGTGCCAGCTGCAGGTTTTTGCCCTGAAGCGCGGCGCGGTAGCCGACGCCGGTGATCTCGAGCTTCTTCTCGAAGCCGTCCTTCACGCCCTGCAGGATGTTGACGATCTGCGTGCGCGACATGCCCCACTTGGAGCGGGCGGTCTTGGTCTGGTCGCGCGGCTGGACAGCGATCTCGCTGCCTTCCATCTTGACCAGGACTTCGTCGTTCACCACGAACTTCAGCTCGCCCTTGGGGCCCTTCGCCGTAACGGTCTGGCCGTTGACGGTCGCGGTCACGCCCTGCGGCAGCGAAACGGGTTTCTTTCCAATACGAGACATTTTGTTGTCCTCGTCACTTCTCTTGTTTCAGGTCTCTGTCTTCGGAACGATCCGAAGACCGGATTCCACTTTGCGCTCAGCTGCCAGATCAGAAGATCTGGCAGAGAATCTCGCCGCCGACGTTCTGTTCGCGTGCTTCGTGATCGGCCATCACGCCCTTCGGCGTCGAAAGGATGGCGATGCCGAGGCCGTTGGCGACGTGCGGGATCGACTTGGCCGAGACGTAAACGCGGCGGCCCGGCTTCGAGACGCGGGCGATTTCGCGCACGACCGGGGCGCCGTCGAAATACTTCAGCTCGATTTCGATTTCGGACTTGCCGTTGTCGAAGTCGGTCTGGCTGTAGTCGCGGATATAGCCTTCAGCCTTCAGCACGTCGAGGACGCGGGTGCGCAGACGCGAGGCCGGCGTCGAGACACTCGACTTCTTGCGGCCATAGGCGTTGCGGATGCGGGTCAGCATATCGCCGAGAGGATCGCTCAATGACATGTTATGTCCTCCTTACCAGCTCGACTTGACCAGGCCCGGGATCTGGCCGTTATTGCCGAGATCACGAAGCGCGATGCGCGATACTTTGAGCTTGCGATAGTAGGCACGCGGGCGGCCGGTGACTTCGCAGCGGTTGCGGATGCGGATCTTGGCCGAGTTGCGCGGCAGGGCAGCAAGTTTGAGCTGAGCGCGGAAGCGCTCTTCCATCGGCTTGGACTGATCCATGATGATCGCCTTCAGGGCAGCGCGCTTGGGACCGTACTGGTCGGCAAGCTTGCGGCGCCTGTTGTTCTTCTCGACTGAGCTGGTCTTTGCCATTTCAGATTTTTCCTTTTCTCGCTGCCGTTACTGGCGGAAGGGGAAGTTGAAGGCCTTGAGCAATGCCCTGGCTTCGTCGTCCGTCTTCGCAGTCGTACAAACGATGACGTCCATGCCCCAGATCTGATCAACCTTGTCGTAGTTGATCTCCGGGAACACGATGTGCTCCTTGATGCCCATGGCGTAGTTGCCACGGCCATCGAAGCTCTTGGGGTTCAGTCCGCGGAAGTCGCGGACGCGCGGCAGCGCGATGTTCACGAGGCGGTCGAGGAACTCGTACATACGTTCCTTGCGCAGCGTGACCTTGGCGCCGATCGGCATGTTCTCGCGGACCTTGAAGCCAGCGATCGAATTGCGGGCGCGGGTGACGACGGCCTTCTGGCCGGCGATCAGCGCCAGATCTTCGGCCGCAACCGACGGCTTCTTGGAGTCGGCGGTCGCTTCGCCAACACCCATGTTCAGCACGATCTTGTCGAGGCGCGGAACCTGCATGTTGTTGTCGTAGCCGAACTGCTCCTGCAGCGCCTTGCGGATGGTCTCGTTGTAGACCTGCTTGAGGCGCGGCGTGTTGGTGGCAGTCGCCTGCTTGGTTTGAGCCTTAGCCATTGATGACTTCTCCCGAGCGCTTGGCGACGCGCACCTTCTTGCCGTCCTTCTGGAAGATGAAACCGACGCGGGTCGGCTTGCCATCCTTGGGGTCGGCCAGCGCGATGTTCGACAGCTGGATCGGCGCTTCCTTGGTGATGATCCCGCCCTCCTGGGACTGGGACTGCTTCTGGTGACGACGGATCATGTTGACGCCGCGCACCAGCGCGGTGTCATCCTTCGGCTGAACCGAGAGGACTTCGCCCGAACGGCCCTTGTCCTTGCCGGCCAGCACGACGACCTTGTCGCCTTTTCTAATCTTTTGCATTGGTCCGGCTCCTTACAGCACTTCAGGCGCGAGCGAGATGATCTTCATGTGGTTCTTGGCGCGGAGTTCGCGCGGAACCGGTCCGAAGATACGCGTGCCGATCGGCTCTTTCTTGTTGTCGACGAGAACGGCCGCGTTCTTGTCGAAACGGATCACGCTGCCGTCCGGGCGGCGGATGTCCTTGGCCGTGCGAACCACGACCGCCTTCATCACATCGCCCTTCTTAACGCGGCCGCGCGGAATGGCTTCCTTGATGGACACCACGATGATGTCGCCCACGGAAGCGTATTTCCGCTTCGAGCCGCCCAGCACCTTGATGCACATGACACGACGCGCGCCGGAATTATCCGCCACGTCGAGGTTTGTTTGCATCTGAATCATGACTGGCCGCCTTCTTCTTTTCTAACGGGACGGGTTTTTCACCCCTCCCCGGTCTGTCCAAAATTCGTTTGTTTACGCCTGGTCCGAAGACACAACGATCCAGCGCTTGTCCTTGGAAATCGGCTTCGATTCCTGGATGAACACCTGATCGCCAACCTTGTGGGCGTTGTTCTCGTCGTGCGCCTTGTACTTCTTGGTCATGCGCACGGTCTTCTTCATCACGGGATGCGTGAAGCGCCGTTCGACCTTGACGACAACCGTCTTCTCGTTCTTGTCGCTGACGACGGTGCCCTGCAGAATGCGCTTTGGCATGGTTTTCGTCCTTAAGCCTTCTTGGCCGCGGACTTTTCCGCAGCGATGGTCTTGATACGCGCAATGTCCTTGCGGACCTGCCTCACGCGCGCGGTCTTCTCGAGCTGGCCGGTGGCCTTCTGGAAGCGCAGGTTGAACTGCTCCTTCTTCAGGCTGGCCAAATCGTCGGTCAGCTGGTCCTGGGTCTTGGTCCGGATGTCTTCGGCTTTCATGATCAGCCCGTCCTTATTCTGCGATGCGCTGTACGAAGCGCGTCCTGACCGAGAGCTTGGCCGCGCCGAGACGCAGCGCCTCACGGGCGGTTTCTTCACTGACGCCGTCGATCTCGAACATGATGCGGCCCGGCTTGACGCGCGCCGCCCAGTAGTCGACGGCGCCCTTGCCCTTGCCCATGCGGACTTCGGTCGGCTTCGACGTGACCGGCAGATCCGGGAAAATACGGATCCAGACGCGGCCGGCGCGCTTCATTTCGCGAGTGATCGCGCGGCGGGCCGCCTCGATCTCACGCGCGGTGACGCGGTTCGGCTCAAGCGCCTTCAGCCCGAAACCACCGAAATCCAGGTTGGTGCCGCCCTTTGCGGTACCATGGATACGGCCCTTGAACTGCTTGCGGAACTTTGTGCGCTTTGGCTGCAGCATCGTTCTAACTCCAAATTCCTAAATGTCTCAGGCGTTTTCGCGACGACGACCGCGTTCGCGATCACCACCACCGCCGTGCGCAGCATCACCCTCGGTCGCGCGACGTTCCGAAGCCATCGGATCGTGCTCGAGGATCTCGCCCTTGAATACCCAGACCTTGACGCCGCAGATGCCATACGCCGTATTCGCCTCGGCCGTGCCGTAGTCGACATCGGCGCGCAGCGTGTGCAGCGGCACGCGGCCTTCGCGGTACCACTCCATGCGGGCGATTTCAGCGCCGCCAAGACGGCCGGAGCAGTTGATGCGGATGCCTTCGGCACCGAGGCGCATCGCCGACTGCACGGCGCGCTTCATGGCGCGGCGGAACGCGATACGGCGCTCGAGCTGCTGGGCGATCGACTGGGCGACCAGGGTCGCATCGATTTCCGGCTTGCGCACTTCGACGATGTTGAGGTGCGTCTCGGACTTCGTCATCTCCATCAGCTTCTTGCGAAGCTTCTCGATGTCGGCGCCCTTCTTGCCGATGATCAGACCCGGGCGCGCGGCATGGATGGTGACGCGGCACTTCTTGTGCGGGCGCTCGATCACGACCTTGGAGATCGCGGCCTGCTTGAGTTCCTTCTCAAGATACTTGCGGATCTTGATGTCCTCATGCAGCAGCTTGCCGTACTCGCCGGTGTTCGCGAACCAGCGCGAATCCCAGGTGCGGTTGATGCCGAGGCGAAGACCGATCGGATTGACTTTCTGGCCCATTATGCGGCCTCCCCTTTTTCTTCGACTTCACGAACAACGATCGTGAGGTGCGAGAACGGCTTCTCGATACGGCTGGCGCGACCACGGCCACGAGCGTGGAACCGCTTCATGACAATCGACTTGCCGACATAGGCTTCCGCCACCACCAGCGCATCGACATCGAGGTCGTGGTTGTTTTCCGCGTTGGCGATCGCCGATTCCAGCGTCTTCTTGACCGTGCCGGAAATCCGCTTGGCCGAGAATTCGAGGTCGGAAAGCGCTGTCGCGACCTTCTTGCCGCGGATCAGCGCGGCAACGAGGTTCAGCTTCTGCGGGCTGATACGGATCGTGCGCAACACGGCGCGCGCTTCGTTATCAGCAAGCCTGCGCGGAGCTTTGGCCTTGCCCATGATTATTTCCTCTTCGCCTTCTTATCCGCGCCGTGACCGTAATAGGTCCGCGTCGGAGCGAATTCACCGAACTTATGACCGACCATGTCCTCGTTCACCGAAACGGGAACATGCTTCTGGCCGTTATAGACACCGAAGGTGAAGCCGACGAACTGCGGCAGGATGGTGGAGCGACGGCTCCACATCTTGATCACCTCATTGCGACCACCTTCACGAACCTTGTCCACCTTCTTGAGAAGGTAGCCGTCGATGAAGGGGCCTTTCCAAATAGAACGAGTCACTTGGCGTTACCTCTTCTTAGCTCTTGCGCTGATGGCGCGAGCGCAGGATGAACTTGTCGGTCGCCTTGTTGGACCGCGTCTTCTTGCCCTTGGTCGGCTTGCCCCACGGGCTGACCGGATGACGGCCACCGGAGGTGCGGCCTTCACCACCGCCGTGCGGATGGTCGACCGGGTTCATGGTCACGCCGCGATTGTGCGGACGCTTGCCGCGCCAAACCGTGCGGCCGGCCTTGCCGTCGTTGATGTTGCCGTGGTCGGGGTTCGACACGGCACCGACGGTGGCCATGCAGGAGCCGTGAACGACACGCTGCTCGCCCGAGTTGAGGCGCAGGATCGCCATGCCCTGGTCGCGACCCACGAGCTGGGCGTAACCGCCGGCCGAACGGGCAACCTGGCCGCCCTTGCCCGGCTTCAGCTCGATGTTGTGGACGATCGTGCCGACCGGCATCGATGCCAGCGGCATCGCATTGCCCGGCTTCACGTCGACCGCTTCGCCAGCCACGATCTTGTCGCCGGCGGCAAGGCGCTGCGGGGCGATGATGTAGGACAGCTCGCCATCGTCGTACTTGATCAGCGCGATGAAGGCGGTGCGGTTCGGATCGTATTCAATGCGCTCGACCGTGCCGACGACGTCGAACTTGCGGCGCTTGAAGTCGATGATGCGGTACGAACGCTTGTGACCACCGCCGATGAAGCGGGCGGTGATGCGGCCGTAATTGTTGCGGCCGCCCGACTTGGTCAGGCCCTCGGTCAGACCCTTGACGGGCTTGCCCTTGTAGAGGCCCGAGCGGTCGACGATGACCAGCTGGCGGGTGCTCGGCGTTACCGGGTTGAATTTTTTCAGTGCCATTGTTCTGTCCTCGCGGCCTTGCTCAGAGACCCGTCGCGACGTCGATCGACTGGCCGTCGGCCAGCGTCACGATCGCCTTCTTGACGTCGCTCTGGCGGCCGATCGTGCCGCGGAAGCGCTTGATCTTGCCCTTGCGGACAAGCGTGTTCACGGCCATCACCTTGACGCCGAACAGCGCTTCGACGGCGGCCTTGATTTCCGGCTTCGACGCCTTCTTGGCGACGTTGAAGACGACCTGGTTCTGCTCGGAAGCCATGGTCGACTTTTCGGTGATCGCCGGGCTGACGATCACGTCGTAGTGACGAAGGTCGGTCATTTAAAGCGCTCCTCGAGAGCCTCGACGGCGGCCTTGGAAAGGACCAGCGTGCCGCGGCGCAGAATGTCGTAGACGTTGATGCCCTGGATGGGCAGTACGTCGATGTTGGGGATGTTGGTCGCGGCCAGCTTGAAGTTCTTGTCAAGCTCGGCACCACCGATCACCAGGGCATTGCTCAGGCCCAGGGTCGCGAAATTCGCGATCAGCGCCTTGGTCTTGGCCTCGGTCAGCTTCAGCTCGTCGATGACGATGATCGACGCACTCTTGGCCTTGGCCGAGAGAGCATGCTTCAAGCCCAGAGCGCGCACCTTCTTCGGCAGGTCGTGCTCGTGGCTGCGAACGACCGGGCCGTGGGCCTTGCCGCCGCCGCGGAACTGCGGAGCGCGTGCCGAGTGGTGACGGGCGCGGCCCGTACCCTTCTGCTTGTACATCTTGGCGCCGGTGCGCGCGATTTCGGCGCGGCCCTTGGCCTTGTGCGTGCCCTGCTGCTTCTTGGCAAGCTGCCAGCGCACGACGCGCTGCAGGATGTCCTCGCGCGGATCAAGGCCGAAAATCTCCTCGGAGAGTTTCACCTTGCCGGCGTCCTTGCCGCCAAGCGTTGTGATCTTGAGATCCATTATTCCGCTCCCTCTGTGGCCGGAGCCTCGTTCTTAGCAGCACTTACTGCTGCAACTGGGCGGATCGCGGCGGGCTTCGGCGCATTGGCCGGCAGTGCCACCTTGGCCGCATCGCGGACCAGGATCCAGGCGCCCTTCGATCCGGGAACCGCTCCGCGGATCAGGATCAGGCCGCGGTCGGCATCGGTCGAGACGATCTCGACGTTCTGCGTGGTGACGCGGGTGTCGCCCATATGGCCGGCCATCTTCTTGCCCTTGAACACCTTGCCGGGGTCCTGGCGCTGGCCGGTCGAACCGTGCGTACGGTGCGAGACCGAGTTACCGTGCGTCGCGCGGCCACCACCCATGTGGTGGCGCTTGATGACGCCCTGGAAACCCTTGCCGATCGTCGTGCCCGTCACATCGACCTTCTGGCCGGCGACGAAGTGCTCGACGGTGATCTCGGCGCCGACATCGATCATGTTGTCGGCGGAGACGCGGAACTCGGCGACCTTCGCCTTCGGCTCGACGGAAGCGGTCGCGAAATGGCCGCGCATCGCCTTCGACGTGTTCTTCACCTTGGCGAGGCCAACGCCGAGCTGAACGGCGGTGTAGCCATTCTTCTCCTGCGTGCGCTGCGCCACGACCTGGCAGTTCTCCATCTGGAGAACAGTGACGGGAACATGTTCCCCGGCATCGTTGTAGATGCGGGTCATTCCCACCTTCTTTGCAATCACACCTGAACGCATCGGTTCAATTCCTTTAGAGTTCCGGGCCAGGGGCACCGCCCCTTACCGCGCTCTCATTCCCTCAGAGCTTGATCTCGACGTCGACGCCGGCGGCCAGATCGAGCTTCATCAAAGCATCGACGGTCTGCGGGGTCGGATCGACGATGTCGAGCAGACGCTTGTGCGTGCGCATCTCGAACTGCTCGCGGCTCTTCTTGTCGACGTGAGGCGACCGGTTGACCGTGAACTTTTCGATCCGCGTCGGCAGCGGAATGGGGCCGCGGACGTTTGCGCCGGTGCGCTTGGCCGTCGACACGATTTCCTTCGTCGAGGCGTCGAGCACGCGGTGATCAAACGCCTTCAGGCGGATGCGGATATTCTGTCCGTTCATGCGTCACTTCCTTGTTCTGGCGCGGCGCGGGCAACTTCCGCGCCCGCGACAGATCGGTTTAAGTCCAAATTACTCTTTGATGGTGACGACGATGCCGGCACCGACGGTGCGGCCGCCTTCACGGATAGCGAAGCGCAGCTTCTCTTCCATGGCGATCGGCACGATCAGCTCGACATCGACCGTGATGTTGTCGCCAGGCATAACCATCTCGGTGCCAGCCGGCAGCGACACGATGCCGGTCACGTCCGTCGTGCGGAAGTAGAACTGCGGGCGGTAGTTGGTGAAGAACGGCGTGTGACGGCCACCTTCGTCCTTGGTCAGGATGTAGGCTTCGGCCACGAACTTCTTGTGCGGCTTCACCGTGCCCGGCTTGGCCAGAACCTGGCCGCGCTCGACACCTTCACGATCAACGCCGCGCAGCAGCGCGCCGATGTTGTCGCCAGCCTGGCCCTGATCGAGCAGCTTGCGGAACATTTCCACGCCCGTGCAGGTCGTCTTGGTCGTCGGACGGATGCCGATGATCTCGAGTTCCTCGCCAACCTTGACCACGCCGCGCTCGACGCGGCCGGTCACGACCGTGCCACGGCCCGAGATCGAGAACACGTCCTCGATCGGCATCAGGAACGGCTTGTCGAGCGGACGAACCGGCGTCGGGATGTAGGCGTCGACCTGAGCCATCAGCTCGCGGATCGCGTCCTCGCCGATCGTCTTGTTCGAATCCTCAAGAGCGGCCAGCGCCGAACCCTTGACGATCGGAATGTCGTCGCCGGGGAACTCGTTCTTCGACAAAAGCTCGCGAACCTCGAGCTCGACCAGTTCGAGCAGCTCGGCGTCGTCGACCTGGTCGACCTTGTTCAGGAACACCACGATCGACGGCACGCCGACCTGACGGGCGAGCAGGATGTGCTCGCGGGTCTGCGGCATCGGGCCGTCAGCAGCGGAAACCACCAGGATCGCGCCGTCCATCTGCGCGGCACCGGTGATCATGTTCTTCACATAGTCGGCGTGGCCGGGGCAGTCGACATGGGCGTAGTGGCGGTTGGCCGTCTCGTATTCGACGTGAGCCGTCGAGATCGTGATGCCGCGCGCCTTCTCTTCCGGCGCCGCATCGATCTGGTCGTAGCGCTTGTACTCGCCAAAATACTTCGTGATCGCCGCCGTCAGCGACGTCTTGCCATGGTCAACGTGACCAATCGTGCCGATGTTCACATGAGGCTTAGTGCGCTCGAATTTACCTTTTGCCATGTGATGTCTCCATTTCCTGCTCGCCCATGCGGGCTTTGAATTGCGTTACCGCGGCAGCTCTTTCGAGTTACGCGTACTTTTTCTGGACTTCCTGGGCGACCGCGGTCGGAACCGGCTCGTAGTGATCGAATTGCATCGTGTAGGCCGCGCGGCCCTGGCTCATCGAGCGCAGGTTGTCGACGTACTTGAACATGTTGGCGAGCGGCACCATCGCGTTGATGACGACGGCCACGCCACGCGCTTCCTGGCCCTGGATCTGGCCACGACGGCCGTTCAGGTCGCCGATGACGCTGCCGACATAATCTTCCGGCGTCACGACCTCGACCTTCATGATCGGCTCGAGCAGCTGCACGCCAAGCTTGGGTGCGGCTTCACGGAAGCAGGCACGGGACGCGATTTCGAAGGCCAGGACCGAAGAGTCGACGTCGTGGTAAGCGCCGTCGATCAGCGTCGCCCTGACGCCGATCATCGGGAAGCCCGCGAACGGACCAGCGCCCATGACGCTCTGGATGCCCTTCTCGACGCCCGGAATGTATTCCTTCGGCACGGCGCCGCCGACGATCTTGGACTCGAACACGAAGTCTTCGCCCTCGGCATTCGGCTCGAACACAACTTTCACGCGAGCGAACTGGCCGGTACCGCCGGTCTGCTTCTTGTGGGTGTAATCCTGCTCGTGCTTGCGGGTGATCGTCTCGCGATAGGCCACCTGCGGAGCGCCGACATTGGCTTCGACCTTGAACTCGCGGCGCATGCGGTCGACGATGATGTCGAGGTGCAGTTCGCCCATGCCGGAGATGATGGTCTGGCCGCTTTCCTCGTCGGTCTTGACGCGGAAGGACGGATCCTCGGCAGCCAGGCGATGAAGGGCGAGGCCCATCTTTTCCTGATCGTTCTTGGTCTTCGGCTCGATAGCGATCTGGATGACCGGATCGGGGAATTCCATGCGCTCGAGGATGACCGGGTGCAACGGATCGCACAGCGTATCGCCAGTGGTCGTGTCCTTGAGGCCGGCCAGGGCAACGATGTCGCCGGCGAAAGCTTCCTCGACGTCGGCGCGCGAATTCGCATGCATCTGCAGCATGCGGCCGATGCGCTCCTTCTTGCCCTTGACGGTGTTGTCAACGGAGACGCCCTTGGTGAGCTTGCCTGAATAGATACGGGCAAAGGTCAACGAACCGACGAACGGGTCGTTCATGATCTTGAAGGCGAGCATCGAGAGCGGCTCGTTGTCATCCGCATGACGCTCGATCTCAGCATCGGTCTTGGCATCGACACCCTTGATGGCGGGAACGTCGGCCGGCGACGGCAGGTATTCGACCACGGCGTCGAGCAGCGGCTGCACGCCCTTGTTCTTGAAAGCCGAGCCGCAGAACATCGGGTAGAACTTGACCGCGATCGTGCCCTTGCGGATCAGCGAACGGATCTCGTCATTAGACGGCATCTTGCCTTCGAGGTAGTTCTCGAGGGCCGTCTCGTCCATTTCGACGGCGGCTTCGATCATCTTCTCGCGGTATTCCTCGGCACGAGCCTTGAGGTCGGCCGGGATCTCGACGATGTCCCAGGCAGCGCCCAGGGTCTCGTCACGCCAGACAAGCGCGTTCATCTCGACGAGGTCGACGACACCCTTGAACTCGGTCTCGGCGCCGATCGGCAGCTGCATGACGACAGCCTGCGCGCCGAGGCGCGAGCCGATCATCTCGACCGAGCGATAGAAGTCGGCGCCGATCTTGTCCATCTTGTTGCAGAAGATCATGCGCGGCACGCGGTACTTGTCGGCCTGGCGCCAGACGGTTTCCGTCTGTGGCTCGACACCGGCGTTGGCGTCGAGCAGCGCGATGGCGCCGTCGAGCACGCGCAGCGAACGCTCGACTTCAATGGTGAAGTCAACGTGTCCGGGAGTGTCGATGATGTTGAAGCGGTGCATCTTGCCGTCGCGACCCTTCCAGAAGGTCGTGGTCGCGGCGGACGTGATAGTGATGCCGCGTTCCTGCTCCTGCTCCATCCAGTCCATGGTGGCAGCGCCGTCGTGCACTTCGCCGATCTTGTGCGACTTGCCCGTGTAATAGAGGACGCGCTCGGTGGTCGTCGTCTTGCCGGCGTCAATATGCGCCATGATACCGAAATTGCGGTAGTCTTCGATTTTGTATTCGCGGGCCATCGTAGCTGCCTCTCAGTCCTGTTCGCGCTTTACCAGCGGTAGTGTGCGAAAGCGCGGTTGGCTTCAGCCATCTTGTGGGTGTCTTCACGCTTCTTGACGGCGGTGCCGCGGTTGTTGGCCGCGTCCATCAGCTCGCCCGAGAGGCGGTCGACCATGGTGGTCTCGTTGCGGTTGCGAGCAGCCGCGATCAGCCAACGGATGGCCAATGCCTGGCGGCGCTCGGGACGCACGTCGACCGGAACCTGGTAGGTGGCGCCGCCGACGCGACGCGAACGCACTTCCACATGCGGCGCGACATTGTCGAGCGCCTGATGGAAGACGGTGACCGGCTCCTGCTTGGTCTTCGACTGGACCTGGTCGAGCGCGCCATAGACGATGGTCTCGGCGACCGACTTCTTGCCGTCATACATGACGGCATTCATGAACTTGGTAACGATCAGATCGCCGAACTTCGGGTCCGGATTGATCTCACGCTTTTCTGCACTGTGACGACGCGACATGGCTTTTGTCTCTCAATCTCGTAGCCCGACGCATTGAAGCAGCGCCAGGGCCGGAAAATCTTACTTCGGACGCTTTGCGCCGTACTTCGAACGGCGCTGCTTGCGGTTCTTCACGCCCTGCGTGTCGAGCACGCCGCGGATGATGTGGTAGCGGACGCCCGGAAGATCCTTGACGCGGCCGCCGCGGATCATCACCACGGAGTGCTCCTGAAGGTTGTGACCTTCGCCGGGGATGTAACCGATCACTTCAAAACCATTGGTCAGGCGGATCTTGGCCACCTTGCGCAGCGCCGAGTTCGGCTTCTTCGGCGTCGTTGTATAGACGCGCGTGCAGACGCCCCGCTTCTGCGGGTTCTGCTGCATGGCCGGGACCTTGTTGCGCTTCACCGGCGCAATGCGCGGCTTGCGGATCAGCTGGTTGACGGTAGGCATTAAACCCTCTTGTCTCTCAATTCCGTGTCTCGCCCGGTCAGGGCCGCTCAAAGCGTCATTTCCATACGCAAATTCGGGCCACAAACCGCGCCTCGCGGTCTTGCCCGAACAAATGGCAGAGGAAGCGGAAGCCGCTTCATGCACGCCGGAAATGTCTTTTCGCTCGTAAAACGAACCCTGTTTGAAGCAAACTCCAAAGCGTGTCGCTTCGGAAAGGAGAGCCTCACATCGGTTCTGACTGGCCGGCTTCTACTCGCAAGCCCGCGAAGCGTCAACCCCGCAACGGCAAATATTGCATTGAAGCCCTGGCTTGGCAGCCATGCGAAAACCGCATGTAATTTTCTTTCGCCAGTTTGCAAGGGCGAGGAAGAAAGTGACCGGTTTTTGGCTTTTGCGCGACCTCGCTTCATGCGAAAAGCCGCCTGAGCAACTCAAAATCCCCTCGCCTGCCCTTTGCCAGGAGGAATCAGTCCGTGAACGACAATGAAGAACGCCCGGTCACCATCATTACCGGCCGGGTGTGGAAGCGCAAAGGCGGCAAAGCGGAGGGGGTGCATGTCATGCTGGTCGCTCCCGATGACGATTCGGCGGTGCGCCGCGCTCTCGAATCGCTTGCCGCGGAAGGTTACGCGGAGGCCGAGCTCGACCAGATCGGCGACATGGAAGGCGTACCCGATGACGAGCCGCACCTGTCGGCCTACCAGGGCGCGCTCGAAGGCGAAGTGTCGATCGTCACCTTCGACGAGCCGATCTGAGAATCATGTCCGGACGCGGCTGACGTCGGCCAGACCGATGCTCCATCCATTGCAACTTGCCAGGCTATCGTCTCACGCCTGGAAAAAATCTGCCCTTCCTATCTCGGAGCCCCCATGTCCTCGAACAGCAATCCCATCAAGATAGGCATTGTCGGCGTCGGCAAGATCGTGCGCGACCAGCACCTGCCGGCCCTGGCGAAGGACCAGAACTATCGCCTCGCCGCCGCGGCAAGCCGGCACGGCAAGGTCGACGGCATCCCGAATTTTCCCACCATCGAGGCGATGCTTGACGCAGTGCCGGAGCTCGACGCCGTCTCGCTCTGCATGCCACCGCAATTCCGTTACGATGCCGCGCGCACCGCGATCGAGGCGAAGAAGCATGTCTTCCTGGAAAAGCCGCCGGGCGCCACGGTCAGCGAGGTCGAGGATCTGAAGGTGCTGGCCGCGAAAAACGGCGTCTCCCTGTTCGCCAGCTGGCACTCGCGCTATGCGCCGGCGGTGGAGGCCGCGCGCAGCTTTCTCGCATCGACCCGGATCCGCTCGGCTGCGATCGTCTGGAAGGAAGATGTGCGCCGCTGGCATCCGAACCAGGACTGGATCTGGGCACCGGGCGGCTTTGGTGTCTTCGATCCCGGCATCAACGCGCTGTCGATCGTGACCCACATCCTGCCGGCGATGTTCATCACGTCGGCCGTGCTCGACTTTCCCGAAAACCGCGCTGCCCCGGTCGCGGCGCAAGTCACCTTCCGCACCTCGAACGGATTGCCGGTGACGATGGACCTCGACTGGCTGCAGACCGGCCCGCAAAGCTGGGACATCCTGGCCGACACGGATGCAGGCAAGATGGTGCTTTCCGGCGGAGGCTCGAAGCTCGCTATTGACGGCCATGTCGTTCATGACGAGCCGGAAGCGGAATACCCGATGCTTTACAAGCGTTTCGCGGAGATCGTGCGCGCCGGAGCCTCGGACGTCGATCTCGCGCCGCTGCAGCATGTCGCCGACGCCTTCATGCTCGGGAAGCGCAATGTGGTCGAGGCGTTTTTTGACTGAACAGGGATGCGCCGGCCGACCGTCGCTCGATTTTCAACTGACAATCGCAATCGCAAAGCCATCATATCCCTTGGCGCCGACTGTCTGGATGGCGGTGCCATCCAGACGCTTGTCGCCGCCGATGAACGAGAACGCCGCCCGGGCGCCCACGACATTGGCGTCATGGCCACCCTTATCGATCACCGCGCCGTCGCGGATGACATTGTCGCAGATGATCACCGTCCCCGGCCGCGAAAGCCGCATGGCCCAGGACAGGTAGTTCGGGTTGTTCGGCTTGTCGGCATCAATGAAGATGAGATCGAACGGCCCGGCATTCTCAGCGCTTAGCGCCGCAAGCGACTGAAGGGCCGGCCCGACCCGCAACTCCACGCGCTCCGACACGCCCGCACGGACAAAATTAGACCCCGCGACCTTGGCGTGGTGCGGATCGAGTTCAAGCGTCACGACCTTTCCGTCCATGGGCAACGCTCGCGCCATCCAGATCGTGGAGTAACCGCCCAGCGTGCCGATTTCGAGGATCTTCTTCGCTCCCTGGATTCGCGCGAGGAGCGAAAGCAGCTTGCCCTGCGCCGGCGAGACGTCGATCGGCGGTAAACCTTGGTCACGATTGGTCGCCAGGACAGCGTCGAGGGCGGGATCCGCCTCGAGCAGGGCATCAACGATGTAGTCATCGACAGCGGCCCAGGTTTTCCTGCTCATCGTTTTCTTCTCCGATCGAAAGCCGAAACGCGAAAGGTGGGACCCAGTGGGCCCTCTTACCGTCATGGATACCAACTTCGCCGCGCCCCGGAAAACAAAAAGGCCGCCGGGTTGCCCCGACGGCCCTGTTGCCTGAGATTTCCGAGAGCGGTTCATCGTTTCAAGGAAACGCCGAACCGCTCTATCTTTTGTTGTGGCGCAATTCCGGACGGAAAACCGCTTTGCACTTTTCCTGGAACTGCTCCCGCCGCGCTTACTGCGCGGCGGTTGTCATATCGGCCAGCATCGGCTCGGCGACTTCCACACCGGAGGCCTTGCGGCGCTCGTCGATGATAAGTTCGTCGCGCGAGGTGGCGATGCGCCGGATCTGGCTCATCGTGCCGCCCGTACCGGCCGGGATCAGCCGGCCGACGATGACGTTTTCCTTCAAGCCCTGCAGCATGTCGGTCTTGCCGGCAACCGCGGCTTCCGTCAGCACCCTGGTCGTCTCCTGGAAGGAGGCGGCCGAGATGAAGGACGGCGTCTGCAGCGAGGCCTTGGTGATACCGAGCAGCACCGGCTGGCCTTCGGCCGGCTTCTTGCCGTCTTCGATCAGACGCTCATTGACCTCTTCCAGCTCGATCACGTCGACGTGGTCGCCCGGAATGTAGGTCGAGTCGCCCTGCGTGGTGATCTCGACCTTCTGCAGCATCTGGCGGACGATCACCTCGATGTGCTTGTCGTTGATCGACACGCCCTGCAGGCGATAGACTTCCTGGATCTCGTTGACGAGGTAGGACGCGAGTGCCTCCACGCCCTTGATCGCCAGGATGTCGTGCGGCGCCGGATTGCCGTCGAGGATGTAGTCGCCCTTCTCGATGACGTCGCCGTCCTGGAGATGGAACGGCTTGCCCTTCGGGATCAGGTATTCGACCGGCTCGAGCGTCGAGTCATGCGGCTCGATGATGATGCGGCGCTTGTTCTTGTAGTCGCGGCCGAAGCGGATCGTGCCATCGATCTCGGCGATGATGGCGTGATCCTTCGGACGACGTGCCTCGAACAGTTCGGCAACACGCGGCAGACCGCCGGTGATGTCCTTGGTCTTGGCGCTTTCCATCGGGATACGCGCCAGCACGTCGCCGGGACGAACCTGCGCACCCGGCTCGACCGAGAGAATGGCCTCGACCGAGAGCAGGAAGCGGGCATCGCCACCCTTCGACAGCTTGCCGACCTTGCCCTTGGCGTCCAGAATGGCGATCGCCGGCTTCAGGTCGTTGCCGCGCGGTGTCGAACGCCAGTCGATGACCTCACGCTTGGTGATGCCGGTCGACTCGTCGGCCGTTTCCTGAACGGAAATGCCGTCGACCAGATCCTCGTACGACACCTTGCCCTCGATTTCGGTGAGGACCGGGCGGGTGTAGGGATCCCACTCGGCGATACGCTGGCCACGCTTCACCTTGTCGCCATCGTCCACGAAGATGCGCGAACCATAGGTGACACGGTGCGTGGCGCGCTCCTTGCCGGCTTCGTCGAGGATCAGCACCGCCATGTTGCGGCCCATGACCATCTGCTGGCCGTCGGAGTTGCGCACCACATTGCGGTTGCGGATCTCGACCTTGCCCTCATAGGAGGCTTCAAGGAACGAAGAGTCCACCACCTGCGCGGTACCGCCCATGTGGAAGGTACGCATGGTGAGCTGGGTGCCCGGCTCGCCGATCGACTGCGCCGCGATGACGCCGACGGCTTCACCCTGGTTGACCGGGGTGCCGCGCGCCAGATCGCGTCCGTAGCAGACCGCGCACACGCCAACCCTGACCTCGCAGGTCAGTGCCGAGCGGATGCGGACCGACTGGACGCCGGCCTTTTCGATCTGCTCCACGTCGCGCTCGTCCATCAGCGTTCCGGCCTTGACCAGCAGGTCGCCGGTCACCGGATGGTTGATGTCGTCGAGCGCGGTGCGGCCCAGCACGCGCTGGCCGACCGAAGCAACGACCTGACCGGCATCGACGATCGGCTGCATGGTGAGGCCCTTGTCGGTGCCGCAATCCACGGAGTTGACGATGCAGTCCTGCGCCACGTCGACTAGGCGGCGGGTGAGATAACCCGAGTTCGCCGTCTTCAAGGCGGTATCGGCCAGACCCTTGCGGGCGCCGTGGGTCGAGTTGAAGTACTCGAGCACGGTCAGGCCTTCCTT
This sequence comes from Mesorhizobium sp. GW821-FHT04C10, assembly GCF_059420305.1. Taxonomy (NCBI): domain Bacteria; kingdom Pseudomonadati; phylum Pseudomonadota; class Alphaproteobacteria; order Hyphomicrobiales; family Phyllobacteriaceae; genus Mesorhizobium; species Mesorhizobium sp. GW821-FHT04C10. The sequence goes on from NZ_JBWKTL010000001.1 coordinate 4,674,030, forward strand.
GAAGTTCGAGATGATCGGCGTCTCGATGATTTCACCCGACGGCTTGGCCATCAGGCCGCGCATGCCGGCGAGCTGACGCATCTGGGTGGGCGAGCCACGCGCACCAGAGTGCGACATCATGTAGATCGAGTTCATCGGCTTCTGACGGCCATTGTCCTCGAACTCGACCGCCTTGATGCGGGCCATCATTTCGTCGGCGACCTTTTCCGAGCACTTGGCCCAGGCGTCGACGACCTTGTTGTACTTCTCGCCCTGGGTGATCAGGCCGTCATTGTACTGCTGCTCGTATTCCTTGGCCAAAGCCTCGGTGTCGGAGACCAGCTTGATCTTGGTATCCGGGATCAGCATGTCGTCCTTGCCGAACGAAATGCCGGCACGGCAGGCGTGAGCGAAACCGAGCGCCATGATGCGGTCGCAGAAAATGACCGTCTCCTTCTGACCGCAATGGCGGTAGACGGTGTCGATCATCTTGGAGATGTTCTTCTTGGTCATCTCCTGGTTGGCGGTCTCGTAAGGCACGTTGACGTTCTTCGGCAGAAGCTCGCCGATGATCATGCGGCCAGGCGTGGTGTCGTGGATCTTCGACACGACCTTGCCTTCGGCGTCGACCGTGCGGAAGCGACCCTTGATCTTGGCGTGCAGGGTCACCGCCTTGGTCTCGAGCGCATGCTGGAGTTCGCCCATATCGGCAAACACCATGCCCTCGCCCGGCTCGTTCTGGTTGACGATCGAGAGATAGTAGAGACCCAGAACCATGTCCTGCGACGGCACGATGATCGGCGCGCCGGAAGCCGGGTGCAGGATGTTGTTGGTCGACATCATCAGCACGCGGGCTTCAAGCTGCGCTTCCAAGGACAGCGGCACGTGAACAGCCATCTGGTCACCGTCGAAGTCGGCGTTGAAGGCCGTGCAGACCAGCGGATGCAGCTGGATCGCCTTGCCTTCGATCAGGATCGGCTCGAACGCCTGGATGCCGAGGCGGTGCAGCGTCGGCGCGCGGTTCAACAGCACCGGATGCTCGCGGATGACCTCGTCGAGGATATCCCAGACCTCCGGGCGCTCCTTCTCGACCAGCTTCTTCGCCTGCTTGACGGTCGAGGAATAACCCTTGGCGTCAAGACGGGCGTAGATGAAGGGCTTGAACAGTTCGAGCGCCATCTTCTTCGGCAGGCCGCACTGGTGCAGCTTGAGCTCCGGACCGGTCACGATGACCGAACGGCCGGAATAGTCGACGCGCTTGCCGAGCAGGTTCTGGCGGAACCGGCCCTGCTTGCCCTTGAGCATGTCGGACAGCGACTTCAGCGGACGCTTGTTGGCGCCGGTGATGACGCGGCCGCGACGGCCGTTGTCGAACAGCGCATCGACAGCTTCCTGCAGCATGCGCTTTTCATTGCGCACGATAATGCCGGGAGCGCGCAGTTCGATCAGCCGCTTCAGACGGTTGTTGCGGTTGATGACGCGGCGATAGAGGTCGTTCAGATCGGACGTGGCGAAACGTCCACCATCCAGAGGAACCAGCGGGCGCAGGTCCGGCGGGATGACCGGAACCACCTTCATGATCATCCATTCCGGACGGTTGCCGGATTCCATGAAGTTCTCGACGACCTTGAGCCGCTTCAGATACTTCTTCTGCTTCAGCTCGGACGTGGTCGAAGCCAGTTCCGAACGCAGGTCGCCGGCGATCTTCTCCAGGTCCATGCCGGCCAGGAGGTCATGAATGGCCTCGGCGCCGATCATGGCGGTGAAAGAATCCTCGCCATATTCGTCGACGGCGATCATGTACTCTTCCTCGCTGAGCAGCTGGTGCTCCTTCAGCGCGGTGAGGCCAGGCTCGGTGACGATGTAGTTCTCGAAGTAGAGGACGCGCTCGATGTCCTTCAGCGTCATGTCGAGCAGCGTGCCGATACGCGAGGGCAGCGACTTCAGGAACCAGATGTGAGCGACGGGAGCGGCGAGCTCGATATGGCCCATGCGCTCGCGACGGACGCGCGACAGCGTGACTTCGACGCCGCACTTCTCGCAGATGACGCCCTTGTACTTCATGCGCTTGTACTTGCCGCACAGGCACTCATAGTCCTTGATCGGGCCAAAAATGCGCGCGCAGAACAGACCGTCACGCTCCGGCTTGAAGGTGCGGTAGTTGATGGTCTCCGGCTTCTTGATCTCGCCGAACGACCAGGACAGAATCTTCTCAGGGCTGGCCAGTGAGATCCGGATGGAATCGAACACCTGCGCAGGCGCCTGCGGATTGAAGAGATTCATGACCTCTTGGTTCATGCCGTTCTCCTTTTCGGGGTCCTCGAAAACCCCTTGCATCTAACGCGAGCCAAACGCCCGCCGTCTTTGTCGGCCACTGGCCGTCGAATTCGTCTGGCGCGCCGCGGCTTGCGCGGCGCGCCGTAACCTTTACTCGGCCGCGTCGGGCAACCGGACAGGGTTGTCGTCGAGCTTGGTGTTCTCCAGCTCGACATTGAGGCCGAGAGACCGCATTTCCTTGACGAGCACGTTGAAGCTCTCCGGAATGCCTGCCTCGAACGTGTCGTCGCCGCGCACGATCGCCTCGTAGACCTTGGTGCGGCCGGCGACGTCGTCCGACTTCACCGTCAGCATTTCCTGCAGCGTGTAGGCGGCGCCATAGGCTTCCAGCGCCCAGACCTCCATTTCGCCGAAGCGCTGGCCGCCGAACTGCGCCTTGCCGCCCAGCGGCTGCTGGGTGACGAGCGAGTACGGACCGATCGAACGCGCGTGGATCTTGTCGTCCACCAGGTGGTGAAGCTTGAGCATGTAGATATAGCCCATCGTCACCTTGCGATCGAACGGCTCGCCCGTGCGTCCGTCATAGAGTTGCGACTGACCTGATGTGTGCAGGCCCGCCTGCTCGAGCATGATGTTGATGTCAGCCTCGTGTGCGCCGTCGAACACCGGGGTCGCGATCGAGACGCCGCGGCGCATCTGCTCGCTGAGGCGAACAATGCTCTCGTCGTCATATTCGCGAACCGGCTCGTTGCGGTCGTTGGCCGGCATGAAGCTCTCGAGCGTCTTGCGCAGCGGCTTGATGTCGCCGGCCGCCTTGTACGTGTCGATCAGCTCGCCGATCTTCTTGCCCATGCCTGCGCAAGCCCAGCCCAGGTGCGTTTCCAGGATCTGGCCGACATTCATGCGGCTCGGCACACCCAGCGGGTTGAGCACGATATCGGCATGCGTGCCGTCCTCGAGGAAAGGCATGTCCTCGACCGGAACGATGCGCGACACGACACCCTTGTTGCCGTGACGGCCGGCCATCTTGTCGCCCGGCTGCATCTTGCGCTTCACCGCCACGAAGACCTTGACCATCTTCATGACGCCCGGAGGCATTTCGTCGCCGCGCTGCACCTTCTCGACCTTGTCCATGAAGCGCTGTTCGAGCGCCTTCTTGGAGTCGTCGTATTGGCCACGCAGGGCTTCCAGTTCGCTCTGGAGCTTTTCGTTCTCCACGGCAAACTGCCACCACTGCGAACGCGGATACTCGTCGAGCGTATCCTTGGACAGCGTCGAGCCCTTCTTGAAGCCCTTCGGTCCGGCAATCGCTTCCTTGCCGACGAGCACGTCGGAAAGACGCGCGTAGACGTTGCGGTCCAGGATGGCCTGCTCGTCGTCACGGTCCTTGGCGAGGCGTTCGATCTCCTCGCGCTCGATCGCCATGGCGCGCTCGTCCTTCTCCACACCGTGGCGATTGAACACGCGCACCTCGACGACGGTGCCGAAAGTGCCCGGAGGCATGCGCATCGAGGTGTCGCGCACGTCGGAAGCCTTTTCGCCGAAGATGGCGCGCAGAAGCTTCTCTTCCGGCGTCATCGGGCTTTCGCCCTTCGGCGTGATCTTGCCGACCAGGATGTCGCCCGGCTGCACTTCCGCGCCGATGTAGACAATGCCGGCTTCATCGAGGTTCTTCAGCGCTTCTTCCGAAACGTTCGGAATGTCGCGCGTGATTTCCTCCGGACCGAGCTTGGTATCGCGCGCCATGACCTCGAACTCCTCGATATGGATCGAGGTGAAGACGTCGTCGGCGACGATGCGCTCGGAGAGCAGGATCGAGTCCTCGTAGTTGTAGCCGTTCCACGGCATGAACGCGACCAGCACGTTGCGGCCGAGCGCCAGATCACCGAGCTCCGTCGACGGACCGTCGGCGATGATGTCACCCTTGTTGACCCGGTCACCCATACGCACCAGCGGACGCTGGTTGATGCAGGTGTTCTGGTTCGAACGCTGGAACTTCATCAGCCGGTAGATATCGACGCCGGACTTACCCGGATCGAGATCCTCGGTGGCGCGGATAACGATACGCGTCGCATCCACCTGGTCGACGATGCCGCCGCGGCGGGCGCCGATGGCGGCGCCCGAGTCACGGGCGACGATCGGCTCCATGCCGGTGCCGACGAACGGCGCCTCGGCACGCACCAGCGGCACGGCCTGACGCTGCATGTTCGAGCCCATCAGCGCGCGGTTGGCGTCGTCGTTCTCGAGGAACGGGATCAGGGCCGCGGCCACCGACACCATCTGCTTGGGCGAAACGTCCATCAGGTCGACGTTTTCGCGCGGCGCCATCATCACTTCACCGGCACTGCGGCAAATGACGAACTCGTCGACGAAGCCGCCATTCTTGTCGAGCTCGGCGTTGGCCTGCGCGACATGGTGCTTGGCTTCTTCCATCGCCGAGAGATAGACGACGTCATTGGTCAGCTTGCCGTCGACGATCTTGCGGTACGGGCTCTCGATGAAACCGTACTTGTTGACGCGTGCGAAGGTGGCCAGCGAGTTGATCAGGCCGATATTCGGGCCTTCCGGCGTCTCGATCGGGCAGATACGGCCGTAATGCGTCGGGTGCACGTCGCGCACCTCGAAGCCGGCGCGCTCGCGGGTCAGACCGCCCGGTCCAAGCGCCGACAGGCGGCGCTTGTGGGTGATCTCCGACAGCGGGTTGGTCTGGTCCATGAACTGCGACAGCTGCGAGGAGCCGAAGAACTCGCGCACGGCGGCGGCCGCCGGCTTGGCGTTGATCAGGTCCTGCGGCATGACCGTGTCGATCTCGATCGAGGACATACGCTCCTTGATCGCGCGCTCCATGCGCAGCAGGCCGACGCGGTACTGGTTCTCCATCAGCTCGCCGACAGAACGCACGCGGCGGTTGCCGAGATTGTCGATGTCGTCGATCTCGCCCTTGCCGTCGCGCAGTTCGACCAGCGTCTTGACCACCGCCAGGATGTCGTCCTTGCGCAGCACGCGCACGGTGTCCTCGGCCTTGAGTTCGAGGCGCATGTTCATCTTGACGCGGCCGACAGCCGACAGGTCATAGCGCTCGCTGTCGAAGAACAGCGAGTTGAACATGGCTTCGGCGGTCTCGAGCGTCGGCGGCTCGCCCGGGCGCATGACACGGTAGATGTCGAACAGTGCGTCCTGGCGGCTCTCGTTCTTGTCGACGGCGAGCGTGTTTCTGATATAGGCGCCGACATTGACGTGGTCGATGTCGAGGATCTTGATCTCCTGCTCGCCGGTGCCGAGCAGCACCTTGAGCGTCTTTTCGTCGATCTCGTCGCCGGCCTCGAGGAAAATCTCGCCGGTGGCGTAGTTGACGATGTCCTCAGCCAGATAGTTGCCGAGCAGATCCTCGTCGGTTGCCTTGATCGCCTTGAGGCCCTTTTCGCCAAGCGCCCTGGCCTGGCGGGCGGTGATCTTCTTGCCTTGCTCGACAACGATCTCGCCCGTGTCGGCATCGACCAGGTCGCCGACGGCCTTGAGGCCGCGGAAGCGCTCGACGTTGAACGGAATGCGCCAGTGGTCGCCGGCGCGCACATAGCTGATCTTGTTGTAGAAGGTCGACAGGATCTCTTCGCCGTCCATGCCGAGCGCCATCAGCAGCGACGTCACCGGAATCTTGCGGCGGCGGTCGATGCGGGCGTGCACGACGTCCTTGGAATCGAACTCGATGTCGAGCCAGGAGCCGCGATAAGGAATGACGCGCGCGGCGAACAGAAGCTTGCCCGACGAGTGCGACTTGCCCTTGTCGTGGTCGAAGAAGACGCCCGGCGAACGGTGCATCTGCGAGACGATGACGCGCTCGGTGCCGTTGACGATGAAGGTGCCGTTCAAGGTCATGAGCGGCATGTCGCCCATGTAGACGTCCTGCTCCTTGATGTCCTTGATCGACTTGGCGCCTGTATCCTCGTCAATATCGAACACGATGAGGCGCAGCGTCACCTTCAGCGGCGCAGCATAGGTCAGGTCGCGCTGACGGCATTCGTCAACGTCGAATTTCGGTCCTTCGAACTCGTACTTCACGAACTCCAGCATCGAGGAGCCGGAAAAATCGGAGATCGGGAAGACCGACTTGAAAACAGCCTGCAGTCCCTCGTCCGGACGTCCGCCCTTGGGCTCGTCCACCATCAGGAATTGGTCATAGGATGCCTTCTGAACCTCGATCAGGTTCGGCATCTCCGCAACTTCCGGAATCTTTCCGAAGAACTTGCGTACGCGTCTGCGGCCATTGAAAGTCTGGGTCTGGGCCATCGTCGCTCCTTAGCTCTAAACTCGGGGCGGACCTCGCCGCGGTCCGCCTTGCATACCGAGCCGCCTGGGCGGCGGCTCTCTGTCTGTTCTCCGTCCGCCCAACGAATTGCTTGTCGGCGGCCGGCTAAAACGGGAGAAAACCCGTTTCCTGAAGGCCGGTTGCGGCCCTCAGGAAAGAGGTTCTCGTACATCTCGCGCTACGCGTCCTCCCTCCATGCGAAGGGAGTGGCGGACGGCGCGAGGCCGCCCGCCGCTTTTACGCTTACTTCAGGTCGACCTTGGCGCCGGCTGCTTCCAGCTGGGCCTTGAACTTGTCAGCGTCGGCCTTGGAAACGCCTTCCTTGACCGGCTTCGGAGCCGCTTCGACCAGGTCCTTGGCTTCCTTGAGGCCAAGACCGGTGATGGCGCGGACTTCCTTGATGACGTTGATCTTCTGAGCGCCAGCGTCGGTGAGGACGACGTCGAATTCCGTCTTTTCCTCGACCGGAGCAGCAGCAGCGGCAGCGCCGCCGGCAGCGGCAACCGCCACCGGAGCAGCAGCCGAAACGCCCCACTTTTCTTCCAGAAGCTTCGACAGCTCGGCCGCCTCGAGGACGGTCAGCTTCGAAAGGTCGTCTACGATCTTTGCGAGATCAGCCATTGTTGTATTCCTTCGTTAGGTTCGAACGTGTGTTTTTGATAGCGAGGAACGGCCTCATGCCGCCTCGTCCTTCCGGGCGTAAGCGCCGATGACGCGCGCGACCGAGGCCGCTGGCGCATTGACGATCTGGGCGATCCGGGTTGCCGGCGTGGCGATCATGCCAACCAACCTGGCGCGCAGCTCATCGAGCGACGGAAGTGTGGCGAGTGCCTTCACACCGTCGGCGTTGAGCGAGGTGGTGCCCATAGCGCCTCCGAGAATGACAAGCTTGTCATTTCCCTTGGCGAAATCGGACGCGACCTTCGGCGCCGCAATCGGATCCTCCGAATAAGCAATCAGCGTCTGTCCCTTGAACAGATCGATGATCGATGCGGAGTCCGTGCCCTGAAGAGCGATTTTGGCGAGACGGTTCTTCGCGACTTTAACGGTGCCACCGGCAGCGCGCATTTTCGACCGAAGGTCGTTCATTTGCGCGACGGTGATACCGGCATAGTGGGCCACGACGACTGAACCTGCGTTTCCGAACGCTTCGTTCAGGCCCGTGACGAGTTCGCGTTTTTCCGCTCTGTCCACTGCCTATCTCCAGTTGACCCCTGCCCTATTTCGAGGACAGGCGTCGGGTTGCCTTTTGCCGGCCGGGCCATCCAGTAACGGATCTCCCGAACGACGCTCGAGGATCCTGCCCCCTTTCGCCACACCGCCGGCAAGCCGACGATGCGCAGACAAAAGGCAAACACGGTTCGAACCTTTCATTGGAGCACTTGCTCCGTTGTCGGGTCTTCACCCGTCTCATGCAGGCCCACATGAATTAAGGCTTTTGGGCCGCCTGCAATCTCGGACAGGATGTCCGGAAGCCTTTCGACTTCCGGCACCGGGCCCAGGATAAATCCGGGGCCCGGAATTCAGTCACGGATCGGCCTTCCAGCGGCCGATCCAAATGGTCTTAATCAGGACGCAGCGAGCGTCGCGACGTCGAGCTTGAGGCCCGGGCCCATCGTCGAGGTGACCGACACCTTCTTGACGTAGTTGCCCTTGGCGCCAGCCGGCTTTGCCTTGGTCACCGCATCGGCGAAGGCACGGATGTTCTCTTCGAGCGCCTTGACGTCGAACGAGACCTTGCCGACGCCGGCATGAACGATGCCGGCCTTCTCGACACGAAACTCGACCGCGCCGCCCTTCGATGCCTTGACGGCGGCGGCGACGTCGGTGGTGACGGTGCCGACCTTCGGGTTCGGCATCATGCCGCGCGGGCCGAGCACCTTGCCGAGACGGCCGACCAGCGGCATCATGTCCGGCGTGGCGATGCAGCGATCGAAATCGATCGTGCCCTTCTGGACGATGTCGACCAGGTCCTCAGCACCAACGATGTCGGCGCCGGCGGCCTTGGCTTCCTCGGCCTTGTCGCCACGGGCGAACACGGCGACACGAACCGAGCGGCCGGTGCCGTTCGGCAGATTGACCACGCCGCGGACCATCTGGTCGGCATGGCGCGGGTCGACGCCGAGGTTCATGGCGACTTCGACGGTCTCGTCGAACTTGACCGAGGAACGGTCCTTGAGCAGCTTCAGCGCTTCACCCAGGGCATAAGCCTTGTTGGGATCAATGCCTTCGCGGGTCTTTGATACACGCTTTGCAATCTTTGCCATGATCTCAGCCCACCACTTCCAGACCCATCGAGCGGGCGGAGCCCTCGACCATGCGCATGGCCGCCTCGACGTCGTTTGCGTTCAGATCCTTCATCTTGGCGGTCGCGATTTCGCGCACCTTGTCGCGCGAAACGGTGCCAGCCTTGACCTTGCCCGGCTCCTTCGAGCCCGACTTCAGGTTCGCGGCCTTCTTCAGGAAGTAGCTCACCGGCGGTGTCTTCATGACGAAGGTGAACGACTTGTCCTGGTAGTAGGTGATGACGACCGGAACCGGCGATCCCTTTTCCATTTCCTGGGTCTGCGCGTTGAACGCCTTGCAGAACTCCATGATGTTGATGCCACGCTGACCAAGCGCCGGGCCGATCGGGGGCGACGGCGTAGCCGAACCCGCGGAGACCTGGAGCTTGAGCTGGCCTGCAATTTTCTTAGCCATCTCTTTTCCTGCCTTTGTTTATGCCGGTCCCACCATCAGGGAAAACACCGGCGGTTGCAGTCTGGTGGTGCGGTTCGCGTGGCCGGCTAAAGCCACATTCGCCTCCCACCGTTCTCAGGCCGTGCGTTTCCGCACCGCCTCCCCCGATCGCCGAGCCGGCATCGCCGGCCCAACATCGGGGATTTCGGATCAGCCCTTTTCGACCTGTCCGAATTCCAGATCGACGGGCACGGCGCGCCCGAAGATCGAAACTTCCACCTTGAGCCGCGCCCGCTCCTCGTCCACTTCCTGGACGAAACCGTTGAACGACGCGAAAGGACCATCCGAAACGCGGATCGCCTCGCCGATCTCGAACGTGACCGAGGGCTTCGGCCGCTCGACGCCTTCCTGCACCTGGTTCAGGATGCGCTGCGCTTCCGCCTCGGTGATCGGCACCGGCTTGGAGTCACCGAGAAAGCCGGTGACCTTCGGCGTGTTCTTCACCAGGGAAAACACGGCATCGGTCAGGTTGGCCTTCAGGAGCACGTAGCCCGGGAAAAACTTGCGCTCGGCATCGACCTTGCGGCCACGACGAACCTCGACGACCTTCTCGGTCGGAACTACGATCTGCTCGATATCGGCGGACAGGCCCTTCTGCTTGGCCTTGTTCTCGATGTCCTCGGCGACCTTCTTTTCAAAGTTCGAATAAGCGTGGACGATGTACCAGCGCGCAGCCATTTTTTAGACTTCTCCGTAATCGCCGGACTTAGCGTCCAATGCCCAGAATCTGTTCGATCGCGAGGCCCATCAACTGATCGGCACTAAAGAAAAAGATCATCGCAATCACAGCGAAGGCCAGAACCATCACCGTCGAGATCATCGTTTCGCGCCGCGACGGCCAAGTCACCTTGGCGGTCTCCGAGCGAACCTGCTGGAGAAAGACGAAAGGATTTGTGGTTTTCGAAGCCATATGCCGCCTGTCTTCAAGACCCGTTGGCCGGGCCTCCTGGATGATCCCGCTGGCCGGGACGTGCCGCCTGAGCCCAGTCTCACGCCGAATCAGCGCAATCACTTCGCCCATGCAAATCAGACGCGTAAAGCCGGCTTCCCAGCTTCACGCGTCGCGTGCCTGTTCCGTCTACATAAAACCGATTCTTGATCCACGCAAGTGGCAAGTGTCCGCTTTATGACCAAACGCCGCCTCGGAACCATCCAGTCGTTCCGTCCCGGCTATGGCGCCCTTATGCCCCAATCGGGCTAATATGGCAAGCGTGTCGCCGATTTTCAAAGGGCGGCCCGCGGAAATATCGTTTCTGGCAGCCATTTCGGAAAATGGCACGGGCAGCCGGGCTGGAACATCCTGCTCGCGCTCGGCTTGTCGTTGCGCTCTCGCGCCCGGGCGGGCATGGCACTGGCGCTCATCCTGCCGGTGGGGAGCGGCCGCCCGCGAAATTCAGCATTGTACCGATGGACTCTCGCCCACTTCACGGTGTTGTCGGGTTGGTCCATCTAGCCGGCGGCGTGTCCATTCGCACGGTCGCGGCTTCCGAACCAATCGCGGCATTGGCATTGAGCTGCCATCCTCTCAACATCTTCCGCTCTCCGAAGAGACGCCTGATCTGCCTGAAATCCTGCGCGATATGGATAGTTGGCACGGCAGGGCTGCCATATCCTCTCGAACCGGGCGCATCCGCCGGCCGATAGGGGTCGGCGCCAGCCTCGCCTCGACCGAAATGCCTTCGCAGCAGGGAGAATTAAGGGACCATGGGAAAGAGAACTACAAAATATCTCGCCACCATCAGCGGCCTCGCTATGGCACTTAACTTCGTAGCGCCTGCCGCTTATGCGTGCAGCCGGGTTCTGTGGGCCGACGGAGATCAAGTTTTCGTCGGTCGGACTCAGGATTGGACTGAGAAGGTAAATTCCTCTTTTCGCAAGTTTCCTCGCGGTATCCAGCGTGTCGGCGCGGTTGCGGAGAATCCGCATAAATGGACGTCGAAATATGGCAGCCTGGTCATCACTGGCTATGACATGGGCACGCATGAAGGTGTGAATGAAAAAGGCCTTAGCGCCCACGTACTTTATCTTGCGGAAGATTCCAGCTTTGGCGAGCGGGACCCCAAGCGAGAAGCAATCGGCATCATGCAGTGGGCGCAATATTACCTCGATAACTTCGCCACGGTTGCCGAAGCTGTAGATGCGATCAACAAGGATGCGATCCAGATCGAGCCAATGATCCTGCCGAATGGCAAACCAACGCTCATGCATCTGTCGCTTGAAGACAGGACAGGCGATTCCGCCGTGATCGAATATGTGGACGGCAAGCCGAAAGTTTATCATGACAGGCGCTTCACTGTCATGACGAACGAGCCGACCTATGACAAGCAGATCGAGAATTTGAAACAATATCGCTCATTCGGTGGCGACAAGGCGTTGCCGGGCGAGCGTACCCCCAGCGATCGATTTGTCCGTGCTGCTTATTACACCAATGCTCTGCCGAAACCTGAGAACGCCGATGTGGGTGCGGCCTACATGTTCAGCGTCATTCGCAACATCTCCGTGCCTTTCGGGGCGGCTGATCCCGATAAACCGAACGTGTCCAATACGATCTTTCGCAGTGTGATCGATCTCAAGAACGATCGTTATTTCTTTGAGAGTTCGTACGCGCCAAATGTGGTGTGGGTGGACTATGGCAAGTTGGATTTCAGTGAGGGCAGCCCTGAAATGGCCTTGCCGGTCGAGAAGAAAATCTTCTCGCTCAACGGCAATGTCACTGGATTGCTGGAGAAGGCGGGGCCGCTCGTTTTCGGAGGGGGCAAGCACTAGCTGGCTTGTCAAGACACGGTGTCCATAGAACTCTCCTGAAACAAGCTTGTAAGGCCTGAGACTTAGTGAAAGGCCTATGTGTGCGGCGTCGCCACGATCGCGGCGCCGCAAAGCCCAGGACGGTGAATGAAGGAAGCCTTGGTTTTTATGTGAAGATCAACAGCTTCGCCCTCAACCAGACAGGACAGCCTCCGCTACAACCGTCGATCACACGCCACGGCCGCTTCGCATCTATCAGCGAACAGGCTTGGCATGATCGGATTGGGCCGAAGAGCGAACCCGCTGCGCGAGATGGGCGCGTGCGGCGAGGTAGAGATCGCCGGGCGCATGGTCATCATCAAGGTGTTTGCCTGCCGGCGACAGCCGCGAGGAGAGCGGGACAATGACCGATGATGAAGAGAAACGGTTCTCGCCGACCGTCTCTTTTTCCAAGGAGTTTTATGATCGCGAGGCTTTCGCCTCCAGCATACCAGGCGGGAAATTCGACATCGTGCCGATGGAAGCTCGGCAGTTTCATGGCGTGGCCGGGTTGGTCAACCTGGGCGGTGGTGTGTCCGTTCGTACATTCGCGGCTTCCGAACCGATCGCCCTACGGACGGAGTTCACGGGCGGCAGTACGCCAAACATCACCTATATGTTTACCTTGAGCAGCCAGCCGAAGGCGGCAGTCGACGGTATTCACTTGAACGAAGTCAGCGTCTTTTCGCGAGGCCCTGGCGATACGCCCAGCCTAAAAACAGGAGGGGCACTCGAGATCGCCGCAATTTGCGTTCTTCACGAGTCGCTACGACGTACATTCGCAGCACTGACGGGCAAAGAAAACGCCAAGATCCTTCTGACGCCCTCGGCAGTGAAACAGGTCGGGGCAAGTCAATTGGCCAAGTTGCAAAAACACTATTTTGACGTGAGCAGGATAGTCAATGCCCCCCACTGGCAAACCCTGTCGGACAATCCATTAAATATCGCCTTTATACGCGAAGAGATCGCGGCCTCTTTGGTTGACGTTCTGGATAGCGGTGTTCTCAAGGTCGATCATATGGCCCATCAGCTGCAAACAGCGTCGATGCGGCGCATCGACCGTCTAATTGACGAACATTCCGACAAATTGATCGGGCTACAGGATTTGTGCGAGAAAGCTAATCTCTCGCTGAGAACAATCGAGTCCATCATCCGCAGGCGCATGGACATGACGGCGCATTCCTATTTGCAACGCCGTCGGCTCACGTTCGTGCGTAGAACACTACTCAACCCTACCACAGGTACGACAGTCACCAACGCAGCCTTGGATCAGGGCTTTACCCATCTCGGCCGCTTTTCCGTATTCTATCGGCAGGTCTATGGAGAATCGCCGTCCGAGACACTTAAGAAAGTCATCGGACAGCGATGGGCTTTCCCACATGGACGTTAAAGGTCACGCGGCCAAGGCATTCTTGTAGATGCGGCCGTCCTTCATGATCACTTTCAGGTTCTTTTCCGCATCGACCAAAAACCTTGATATCGGCTTATGCCTTCGCCAGAAGCTCCATCACGGCTGTCGTCCCTACTTTGGCGCCAAGAGGGATTGCGTTCAGGTCCACCCGGAAATCCGGGTTGTGGGCCGAAAACGGTAATTGACCGCTTTTGATGAGTTCCGGTGTGAAAAGCTTCGGATCGGCGATGCCGACCGCCATGTAGGTGATCTGGACCTTGTCGTTGCCTCCTGCCAGCAAATGAAAGTCCTCCGAGCCGGTCGCGGGCGGAAATTCCGTCACGACATTCTTCTCGCCCATGAGCGTCATGAGAGCCGGATGCAGCCTGGCGACCAGATCGTCGTTGTTGGTCAGGGGCGGGGAAAACCCTTTCATGACAATGGACGGCAACTGATCCTGCGGCATCCCGTAGGTTGTCGCAATGCCGTTGTTGATGCTGGTGATGCCATCGATCATCTGCTGGCGGACCTTGAGGTCGAAGAACCTGAGATTGAGCTTCAGCAGCGAACTCTCGGGGATGACGTTGTTGTCCGATCCAGCCTGGAAGGAACCTACGGTCAGTACCGCCGCGTCAAGCGGATTGAGAATACGCGACAAGATCATCTGATATTCGACGACGGCCATCGCACCCATGATGACCGGGTCCTTGGTCATCTGCGGCATCGAGCCGTGGCCACCGACACCATGAAAGGTGACATCCATCTGGTCGGTACCGGCCATGATCGTGCCGCCGCGCAGCGCCATGATGCCAGTCGGGATGGGCGCGGTGTGGATGCCGAGAAGATGATCGGGCACCGGCACCCCGTGCTTTGTGTAAAGCCCATCATCGATCATTGCCTGCGCACCAAGGATCAGTTCCTCGGCGGGTTGGCCGACCAGGATCAGCGTTCCGCTCCATCTATCCTTTGAGCCAGCCATCACCTTGGCCAGGCCGAGCATCCACGTGACATGGGCATCGTGCCCGCACATATGCGCAGCCGGGGCCTCGGTGCCATCGTCCTTCTGTACACGCACCTTGCTGGCATAAGGGAGGCCGGTCGCCTCTGCCACGGCATTGGCATCCATGTCGGCACGATACATGACCGTCGGACCATTGCCATTGCGAATGATGCCGACCACGCCGGTCTTGCCGATGCCGGTCTTGACCTCGAAACCAAGGTCCGAAAGTTGTTTGGCGATGATTCCCGCAGTGCGGACTTCCATGAAACCCAGTTCGGCGTTCTGGTGGATATCCTTGTAGAGAGCGACGAGGCGGTCGTTGTCGCCGTCGACGGCAGCCTTGATCCTCTCGGCGAGATCGCCTGAAATCCTGCTTGCAGGGGCAGAATTATCTGATTCCTGCGCGGGAGCCGGAGACGTGCCTCCCGCCAGGATGATGGGGGCGGCGGCGACAGCCGCGCCGCTTCCCATCAGAAAGCCGCGTCGCGAAAGTATCCCGGCCCATTGATCTGAATTGCCGCAGAGGCAGCCATTAGAACAGACGTAGTCCTGATATTTCTTGCCAAGCCGAAAGACCACCGCCACCTCCAACAACTATTCCCAGACAGGCAGACTTCTAGCCCGCGTCCAAGTTTCACTTTGGGGAAGGTAGCGCGCTATCCAGATCTCGCACGTTTTCCTGAATTTGTTTGGAGACCGAATAGCCTTGCCGCATCTCGTTGCGCCATGGCGATGACGAGAGCTACTGCTACCGCCCTTGCGGTCAGAATTGCGTTCGGAGACCGAAATTGGCCTTGAGGATGTAGCTGTTGCCGAAACCACGGAACGGCGTGTTGCCCGAGAACTCGCCATAGAAGGTGAGATCCTTGCGCCAGCTTACGCTCGCACCGAGGCCAAGTTCGCCCCACAGCCGGTCGTCGGCATTGATGATGGGTGTCCCCGCGACCAGAGTGCGCGTGCCATCGAGCCATTCATAGCTGACATTGGCGATTCCGTAGATGTGGCTGCGGCCGCCTTCCCAGGCGCCCTGATGATCGAGCGCGACGCCCCAGCGCGTTTTCAGGCTGTCGTTCCTGCCGGCGGCCACGTCGGCACCCGACGGATCAACGAAGTGATCGAACCGCACATTGGAATAGACGATCTGGAATTGCGGCGTGATGCCAACGTGCTCGCCGAACAAAATCCGCTTGCCCGCTTCGATGCTGAACGCCTCGCCGCTGCCGCCATTGTCGTGGGTGAGCGAGCCGAGAAGTTCGGAATTGAGGTCGCTGCCATAGCGGTTGAGCTGCGCCTGACCGTCGACATAGAAGCCCGTGACACCATACCAGGTCAAAGTCGCGCCAAGGCCGTAGCCGTCGGTTTTCACCGCACCATTGCCGAACGCCGAGTTGATCCGGCTGTTGGCCTCGCCATAGGAGACGTTGACGCCTGCCACCAGACGCCCGCTCGTGTCGCTATCGACAAGCACCCGATCGGCACCCGCCTGCATCTTCCAGGTATCGACGTCCTGATCCAAACCAGTCGCCGACACGGCGGCACTGTTGAAGCGCCCGTGGGAGCCTTCCGCTCGGCCCCAAATTCCATTGCCGTCGCCATTGGCGCCGGGGCCCCAGACACGGTTGCCGACACGTTGCTGCAGCGTCGGGAGAGTGTTGAGCGACTGCAGATTGGAGCCATAGGCCTCGTAAACCGGCACGCCGGGCTGATAGAGCGGCGCGCCGGGACCGCCCAGGGAGGAACGCAGATACCAGTCGCCATCCAAGGGAGTAGAGACGCCGCCCTGATAGAGGCGATAGGCATAAGCGCCGGCTATCACCGCCGGTGCGCCCTGGAAGACATAGTTGCTGTCGAGCACGAAAGCACCGTTGGACGCACCCGTCACGTCGACGATCTTGATGCCTTCCACCGTCGGCGCGCCAGGGCCGCCACGGTTGATGATGCTGACATGCGTAACGCCTGAAGTCGTGCCGTTCACCGCCAGGCGGCTGGTCTGCGAGCTGTCGTCGCCCAGAACGGTCGCGATTTCGAGGCGTCCGCCAGTGCTGACATAGTCGCCTTGGACAGTGAGCGTGCCCATGGCATTGCCATAGCCCGGCGCGACGACGCCGGTATTGACGACATTGCCCACGCCGCCCGTGCCGATGAGCCGTCCGCCGGTGTCGACCAGCATGTTGCCGCCCAGCACGCCGTTCACGGCCAGCGTGCCGGCCGACACGGTCGATGCGCCGGTAAAGCCGGAACTGTCCCCGATCAGCGTCAGTTGACCGAGGCCAAGCTTGTTGAAGTTCGACGAACCGGAAAAATCCGTGCCGATGCCGATGTCGTGCCCGTTGGTATCGAACCAGGCTCCTCCGGCTGCCACACTCAGTGCCGTGAAGCCGTTCAGGAAATCGGCTTCATCCCGGTTCGCACGCAGAATGCCGCCGTTGAGGTCGAGGATAGCGGTGGCGCCGGCTCCCTTGATCACGGAGCCGGTTTCGACAACGCCGCGTCCGGTGGCGTCGCCGTCGAGATGGAGCGTTCCAGTGGCTGTGCTGCCGTTGGCTATATGAACATCGGTACCGACGCTTACGAAGCCACCTTTTCCAACGGTCATCGTGCCGTCGCCATCGTAGCCGACATCGATGCGGTCGGTCGCGGTCAAGCTTGAGACGCTGCCCGTGCTGCTCGAGACATTGACAGTGCCCGTGCCGCCGTTCGTGTAGCCGATATAGACAGAGGCAGCGCCGCCTCCAGTTGCACTCGTGGCCACCGCGGCGCCGTCCGCGACGTTGAGTGTGCCGCTGCCGGAGAAACCCACGTAAATATTGTTGGCGGCGTTCCAGGCCGAGGCATTGCCGTTGATGTCGCGACCCGAGACGGTGGCCGTGCCTTCGCTACCGCTCCCGTAGCCGATAGAAGCCTGTCCACTGTTCACCAGCCCGCCATCCAGGATGTCGAGCTTGTTGCCTATGCCGCCGCTACCAACATAAATCTGGTTGGTAATGTTCAGGGTCGAGGCATGTTGGTCTATGTCGCGGCCCGTGACCGCAACCATGCCAGTGCCGGTGCCATTGCCATCGCTATTGTTGCCGATGACGACCAATGCACTGTTAACGATCCCGCCATCCTGGATGGCGAGCGAGGCTTTGCCGTTGTCGCCGACATAAAGCGTGCCTGTATTGGTCCACGTCGAGGCGTGACCGCTACCGTCGTGGCCCGAGACAGTGACATCGCTTTGGCTGGCGGCCGCGACGCCGATATAGCCGTCAGCATTGCTCACCTGGCCGCCATTTCCGATATTGAGCGTGCCGTTGCCGTCCTGACCGACAACGAGGTCACCGTTATTGGTCCAGGTCGAGGCATTGCCGCTACCGTCGGTGCCCGAGACGGTGACCGTCCCTTGGGCACCATAGCCGATAAAGCCAGTGTCATTGGTGACCGCGCCGCCATTCTGGATGTCCAGCGTGCCTGTGGCGATATTACCGACAACGAGATCGGCCCCGACCGTCCAATCCGGCGTTTGAATTGTGCTTACGTCCGGCGATAGATCACCGGTGCCTGACACCGACTGCGCGGACGCCGGCCGCATGCCGGCAATCGCGGTGACGAGTGTGATGATTGCCGTGGTCAAAAAAAAGGATCGGCGGAAGCCGACCGTATTGGCGCCGTCCTTTGCCGTTCGTCTCATCCCTTGCGCCGCTCCCCGCCAAGCCCCGCTTCACCATAGAAGTGCGACGCACCCGGCAAAGCCCGAGTCAATGACCGCTCGAATCATTGCCATGCGCTGTATTCGAGTAGATCAAGGTTAACCTTTGGTTGTAAATTGAGTTGTCCTCCCTAAACGCATTCTCGCCATCGCCTCAACTGCAGCGCGTACGTGCGGCAATGCTACTCGATAGCCATCAAATACGGTCGAGTGGATTGGCGATCGCCGTGGCCGGCCCTCGTCATTCAGGTCGAAATACCAATCCTCGGCCCAATCCTTGGCCTGGCAAGACTTCTTCCTTGATGGTGACTCGGCGGTTCTTGGCTTCGACATACCTCGAACAGTGCCAAATCGGGCTGTCGTTACGCCTATGGACGTGGACCTTGCCTTCGAGAATCGAATGTTCTTCCGCTATCGCCAGGCACTCCCTGCGCGCGTTCAAGTTTGTGCAAGAGATGTGTAAGGCGGCTTGAGGCGTCCTTGCCAAGCAAGACGATCTCTAAATGCCTGATTTCCCTTGGGAAATGGCACGGGCAGCAGGGCTCGAACCTACGACCTGCGGTTTTGGAGACCGCCGCTCTACCAACTGAGCTATGCCCGTATCGTGCGCGCCTCGGCGCAGCAGGGGTTTCCTAAAAGCTTCCGAGCTCTCTGTAAAGAGTGGTTTGCACGCAAACGCGCCTTCATCCCCTTGCCGGAAATCCGGACCACCGATGACTGGCCGCCGCTTCGGCCTGTTCGCAACGGTTGCGACTAAGATTTCCCGGCCGGCGGCTTGTATGGCCCGCCAGGCACGCCCCAGCCCCAGGCCGGCATCGGTTCGGTTTCCGGATCGCAGGTCTCGCCGAGATTGGAGTTCATCTTCGCCAGCCGCGATCCCCATTCGACATAGCCCATGAAGGCCGAACGGAATTCGGGATCGTCGGGCAGACCAACGGCATCGGCTGCATCGGCGAGCAGGTTGATCCAGCGGCGGCGCTGCTCTTCGGTCAAATGCTTGCCCAGATGATGCATGACCATCTCCCGGTGGCCGCCGAACTTTTCGCTGTAGGTCTTCGGTCCGCCAAAGACCTCGCCGATGAACGCCGCGACATGGGCGGGATGGTCTGGCGACATGGCCTTGAACACCGGCCCGACGACCGGGTCCTTTGCCACCTTGTCATAAAAGGTCCGCGTCAGCCGGTTCAGCGCGTCGCTGCCGCCGGCCCATTCGTAAAGTGTCGGAACATCCTTGCGCATGGCGGTCGCCTTGTCCTCGATCGCCAGACGGTAGCGGAAAGACCCGACCGGCCTCAACCTGCCTCGATGGCCAGTCCAACACAGGCGGCGTTACAATTTGGCCGGCATGTCGGCTTCGGCGTTGGCTGACGGGACGAGCCGGCAATTGTCCGGCCTCGGAACCGACCGGCATATGGTGGCGCCCGTCAGTTCGTCGGCGGACTGAGCCCGGTCGCCAGCCCGAATTTCAGTATCGCCTGCTGATGGAGCTGCCGTTTGGATGAGGAGAGCTGCATGGCGGCGAACAGGCCGGGTCCGATCGCCATCTCCTCGAGATACGCCTTGACCTTGTCGCCAAGCCCAACTGAACTCACGCTGAGGCGCACGGCAGGCCCGATGAAACGCCTGACGCCACCGGCAACCATGATCGGACAGGCCGAAGCGCATTCGCTCTCGGATTCAATGGTCAGCCCGCTATGGACGCCATCCTTGGCCAGGCACTCCGCCGAGGGATCGCAATCCGCGAAATCCGTGTGGGCGACAACGACATCGAGCTTGCGTTCCCGGATCAGCCTGCCGGCGGCGAGCGCGCTCTCGACATCGCCGCCCTGCGAGTTGATGACGATAGGCAGCCGCCGGCCGGCGATGGCATCGAGGGCCTGTCTAAGCTTTTCCGGCGTCTGCGCGGTGATCGAGCCCTCCGCCGAGATCCATTCCGGACAGTCGGGATTGCAGAGCGGGTTGCTGCCGCGGACAAGCACGAAGCGCATGTCGGCCTCCTTCGGCGTCGTGGCCTCGACCGGCGCAGCGAGAGTGGGTTTTGCCTGGGCGGTCGGGAGATTGGCCGGCGTCGCCTCTTTGTCAGCCGGTATCTCCCGGCAATTCGCCGGCATCGGGTTTGCCTTGCAGATGGTTCCCCCGGTGAAAAGCTCGACGCTGTCGAGGGAGGTTACGAGGTTCATGCGGAGCATGTTTTCGAGAACCAGTTGATGGATTTCACTGGCCGGCGTGTTCTTCATCGTTGTGAAGACGCCTTCGCCTATCCCCATCCCCTGCAAATAGGCCGAAAGCCTCTTCTCGACCGCCTTGCTCATTTCGTAGGTCTTGTAGCTGCCCGCGTTCTTGCGGCTGACGACCTTGGTGCTGATGATCTTCTTCTTGCCGTTCACGATCCGATAGGTCGTCCGGTAGAGCAGCTTCTCGCGCCTGTAGGTGGTGGTGACCTGATGAACGCCGAGATAAGCGAAATCCCCGACAACGCGGCGGACACCGCCGGAAAACATCAGCGGGCAAGCGGAATTGCACATGGCGCCGCTGTCATAGGCCATGCCAAAATATTCGGCACCCTTGCCCTGGTTGTCCCTGCAATTCTTCATCTGCGGCTCGCAGCCGGAAAACACAGTCGTGCCGACGGCGATATCGAGCTTGTTCTTGCGGATCATCTGGCCGAGCGTCACCGCAGCATCGACGTTACCGCCAGGGGAATTGACGACCACCGGCAATTGCCGGCCCTTGAGCGCCTTGAGTGTGCGCTTGAGCAACGACGGCGTGCCCGCGTCGATGGTGCCTTCCGCCGATATCCATTCCGGGCAATTGGGCTCGCAGCCCGGCGCGTTGCTGCGCACGACGGCAAACCGCATCGGGGGGATATCCAGCGACTGCTCCTGCGCCAGCGCCGGCGGGACAGCAAAGACCACGGCCACCAACAGCACGAGACGGACCAGTGCCCGCCATGCCTTCCCATCGAAACAGCGCCCTGGAACCACTCTTCGGCAAGCTCCCGCAATGCAACCTATACTAGTTGGCGCGATGGCGCTTGCAACAGCTTTGAAATGACCACGGCTGGCGGCTGTCCCGGGCTGCCCGGAAACGAAAAAGGGCGGCCCGAAGACCGCCCTTTCCTTGTCGATCCGGCTAATGCCGGTGTCGATTATTCCTTGATGGTGACGACGATGCCGGCACCGACGGTGCGGCCGCCTTCACGGATAGCGAAGCGCAGCTTCTCTTCCATGGCGATCGGCACGATCAGCTCGACATCGACCGTGATGTTGTCGCCAGGCATAACCATCTCGGTGCCAGCCGGCAGCGACACGATGCCGGTCACGTCCGTCGTGCGGAAGTAGAACTGCGGGCGGTAGTTGGTGAAGAACGGCGTGTGACGGCCACCTTCGTCCTTGGTCAGGATGTAGGCTTCGGCCACGAACTTCTTGTGCGGCTTCACCGTGCCCGGCTTGGCCAGAACCTGGCCGCGCTCGACACCTTCACGATCAACGCCGCGCAGCAGCGCGCCGATGTTGTCGCCAGCCTGGCCCTGATCGAGCAGCTTGCGGAACATTTCCACGCCCGTGCAGGTCGTCTTGGTCGTCGGACGGATGCCGATGATCTCGAGTTCCTCGCCAACCTTGACCACGCCGCGCTCGACGCGGCCGGTCACGACCGTGCCACGGCCCGAGATCGAGAACACGTCCTCGATCGGCATCAGGAACGGCTTGTCGAGCGGACGAACCGGCGTCGGGATGTAGGCGTCGACCTGAGCCATCAGCTCGCGGATCGCGTCCTCGCCGATCGTCTTGTTCGAATCCTCAAGAGCGGCCAGCGCCGAACCCTTGACGATCGGAATGTCGTCGCCGGGGAACTCGTTCTTCGACAGAAGCTCGCGAACCTCGAGCTCGACCAGTTCGAGCAGCTCGGCGTCGTCGACCTGGTCGACCTTGTTCAGGAACACCACGATCGACGGCACGCCGACCTGACGGGCGAGCAGGATGTGCTCGCGGGTCTGCGGCATCGGGCCGTCAGCAGCGGAAACCACCAGGATCGCGCCGTCCATCTGCGCGGCACCGGTGATCATGTTCTTCACATAGTCGGCGTGGCCGGGGCAGTCGACATGGGCGTAGTGGCGGTTGGCCGTCTCGTATTCGACGTGAGCCGTCGAGATCGTGATGCCGCGCGCCTTCTCTTCCGGCGCCGCATCGATCTGGTCGTAGCGCTTGTACTCGCCAAAATACTTCGTGATCGCCGCCGTCAGCGACGTCTTGCCATGGTCAACGTGACCAATCGTGCCGATGTTCACATGAGGCTTAGTGCGCTCGAATTTACCTTTTGCCATAGTCTCTTTCCTTGGACGGCCTTGACCTTCAGTTCAGTCGAATGCGGGGCGATTAGCGACAAAGGCCAAAAAACACAAGCGTCTTTTGGCCGGGTGCCGTCTCACTCAGTCTGAACCTGGGATCCGATTGCGGGGATGTGGCGATGATATAGGTAGTCGATGGGTGAAATGAAATGGGCTGGCCGGCCGATCGACCACGGCCTGCATCCCATGCTCTTGTCCGTCAGTCCCTGTCTCGATCACGGCCAGTTGATGGCCCATTGCGGCGGCCATCGAGGTCTGATCTCCTGACCCCATGCATTTCATCCCTACCTCGATCCGAGGCCCGCTGTTCATGATCGTTTCGACCGGGTCGTACCTGGTCAACGACACGATGATGAAGCTCGCGACCGCGGGGCTGCCCTCCTACGAAGTGCTGTTCCTGCGCGGGGCGGCGGCAACGCTCTGGGGCTTCCCGCTGCTGTTCCTGCTCGGCTACGGCAAACAGATTCCACTGATCTTCGACGGCCATGTGCTGCGCCGAAACCTGCTCGAGCTGGCGGCGATCCTCTGCTATGTCGTTGCGCTCGCCAACATGCAGATCGCGGATTCCACCGCGCTCGGACAAATCACGCCGCTGCTGATGCTGGTCGGCTCGTCGATCCTGTTTGGCGAGCGCATCGGCGGCCAGCGCATGGCGCTGATCGGGCTTGGCTTCATCGGCGCCCTGATGGTGGCGCAGCCGACCATGCAAGGCATTTCGATCTATGCCCTGCTGGCGCTCGGCAACGCGGCGCTGTCGGCCGCGCGCGACCTGGCCGGCAGGCATGTCCCGGCGGAAGTGCCGGGGATGATCGTGGCGATTTCCGCCGTCTTGGTGGTGTTGGTCGGCGCGGGTGCCGCGCATCTGATATCCGAGCGCTGGGTCATGCCCGAGGGGCGCCATTTGCTGCTGATGGCCGGTGCCGGGTTTTTCCTGATCTTCGGCCATTTCTTCATCTTCATGGCCTATCGCGTCGGGCCGACCAGCGCGGTGGCGCCGTTCTACTACTGCTTCACCGTCTGGGCCGTCATTTCAGGCCTGCTGGTGTTCGGGCAGTTCCCCAACACGCTGGCGGTCTGCGGCATCCTGCTGGTGGTGGGCAGCGGACTGACCATCGTGTCGCTGGATCAGCGCAAACGGAGGCTGACTGTCGTCGCCTAGTATCGGCGCCATTGCGCCTGTCTTCCGCCGCTGTTGCAGAGGCCAGATTGATCGTCTATTCGGCTATGTATCGTCTATCCGGCGAAGACATGATCAATTCAGCCAAGGGAGGTTCCCCATGACCGATTTTGACCAGAAGAAGAATTCCGACGCCGAGCACAAGGCCGCCATTCGCAAATCGCTGGTCGGCTGGGTGGTATTCATCGCGGGAACGCTGATCTTCTTCGCCGCGGCCGATGCGGTGCTGATGCCATAGGCAAGCCCGAAGCTGGTCTTGCCTCGGCAAAAATTCAAAATGTCAGACGCTTGGAGCGTCCGCCGTTTCGCGGAAACGGCGACCCCTCCAAGCCTTTTGTTTTGACGCAATTCCGGACGGAAACTGTTTCACACTTTTCCTGGAACTACGCTAAAGCGTCCGGCGTCCGCTGAACTGATGGTAGGCCCACAGGACAACCACCGCGCCAACCACCGCGACGATCAGGCTGTAGATGTTGAGGCCGGTGACGCCCGATGCGCCGAAGGCACTGAAGATCAGGCCGCCGACAATGGCGCCGACGATACCAAGCACGATATCCATTATCATGCCCTGGCCGGTCTTGTTGACGATCTTGCTGCCCAGGAAGCCGGCGATGACGCCGAGTATGATCCAGCTGATGATTGACATTTTTTCCTCTCCATCCCCCGCCGCCCCGACATTTTCATATGATTGTCAAAACCTCAAGCCAGCTTGAAATTCCGCCCGGATGCGCCATTGTTGTAGATGGGCTGGGCTTGGTCGAGATGGAGGATCCACTATGGGACTTTTTGACAACGCCGTTCCCGGCGGCAACATCACCAAACCGCTGATGATCGCGCTCGGCGCGCTGCTGGTCGGAAAGATGCTGAGCGGCAGAAGTGCCGAACAGCCTGACCAGCCTCAAGCACCGGCGCCATCCGACCCGGCCGCAACCACCGCCAGCGACGGCGGCCTGCTCGGCGGACTGGGCGGCCTGCTGGACAAACTGAAAGATGCCGGCCACGGCAATGTCGCCGATTCCTGGGTCGGCACCGGGCAGAACCAGTCGATCAACGCCAATGATCTCGGAACAG
Organism: Mesorhizobium sp. GW821-FHT04C10; assembly: GCF_059420305.1. NCBI lineage: Bacteria > Pseudomonadati > Pseudomonadota > Alphaproteobacteria > Hyphomicrobiales > Phyllobacteriaceae > Mesorhizobium > Mesorhizobium sp. GW821-FHT04C10. The sequence continues at coordinate 4,698,789 of NZ_JBWKTL010000001.1, forward strand.
CACTCGGGCCGCAAGTCATCCACGAGATCGCGCAACGCACCGGACTGGACGAGCAGGAACTGCTCAAGCAGCTGTCCACCGCCCTGCCCGGCATCGTCGACAAACTGACACCGAACGGCCAGGTGCCGCACCAGCACCAGGTGGCTTCGGCGTTCAACAGCTGACGCGGCGCACATTGATGCCCTGAAGCGCTGCGCGGATTGCCGCGCAGTGTCCGGGCTTACCGATCGCGGGGATGAAAATCTGGAGCGGGTAGCGGGAATCGAACCCGCATATTCAGCTTGGAAGGCTGCTGCTCTACCACTGAGCTATACCCGCGCCTTGCACTGAAGTATCGGATTCACCCGAAAAGCGCCATGCACTTTTCGGCCCGATGCTTTTCTCGTTTCAGGGCTTCCGGGCCGGCAGTGGTGGAGAGGGTTGGATTCGAACCAACGTAGGCTAAGCCAACGGATTTACAGTCCGTCCCCTTTAACCACTCGGGCACCTCTCCAGTCTGCCGCCGGAGCCATGCAACGAGGCATTCTTGCCGATCCCGGAGCCCGAGATAGATGTCTTCTCCGAAATCAGCGAAGCGCCTTATGGCGGCAAGGCCAGTGGGTGTCAACCGCGCAGGAAGGGTTTTTCGATGTTGTTCGCCGGCTGCGGCGACGGGCCATATCCTTGGCCGCGGCAGACGGCTATAGAAGCCGGCCATGAGCAACAAGACCAATACCCCCAAAGACACCCATTACGCCAAGCTGCGCCGCGCGCACCGCGACGAGAAAAGCGGCGGCGGGCCTGCGTTCCGGCCGCGCCAACCCGTTCCGCCCGGCGAAAACGCCACCGACGGCCTGGTGCGGCTTTATGGCCTGCACACGGTGCGCGCCGCACTCGACAATCCGCGCCGCAAGATTCGCAAAATGCTGGTGACACGCAATGCGGCCGAGCGTCTTGAGATTGCCGATCTTGCCGCCCTGCCCTTCAAGGCGGAACTGGTCGAACCCAGGGACATCGACAAGATAACCGGATCGGATGCCGTGCATCAGGGCGTGCTGATCGAGGCGGAACCGCTGAAACCCAAGCGCCTCGACGCGCTCGGCGACACCAAGCTGGTGCTGGTGCTCGACCAGGTCACCGATCCGCACAATGTCGGCGCCATCCTGCGCTCGGCGGTCGCCTTCGGGGCCGGCGCGCTGATCACCACGGCGCGCCACAGCCCGCAGGAATCGGGCGTGCTGGCGAAATCCGCCTCCGGCGCGCTGGAGCATATCGACCAGATCGAGGTGAAGAACCTGGCCGACGCGCTCGGGCAACTGCATGAGGCCGGCTTCCAGACGATCGGACTTGATTCGGACGGGCCGGCGGAACTCGAGACCAGCTTTGCCGGTGACAGGATCGCGCTGGTGCTCGGTGCCGAAGGCAAGGGCCTGCGCCAGAAGACGCGCGAGACGGTGACGACGCTGGCGCGGCTCGATATGCCCGGCGCCATCCGCTCGCTCAACGTGTCGAACGCGGCAGCGGTGAGCTTGTACGCGGCGCGGGCATTCTTGAAGCGCGGCTGAACCGGAAACAAGCAGACTATTTGTTCCAAACGAGAAACGGGTTCCGGCGACAGACGCCGAAACCCGTTCTTCGACGGGCAGGAGTTGGCGGCTTGGGAACGTTACGCCGCCTTCTCCCGACCTATGCCGCTTTGCCCTTGATCGCGGCCACTTCGCCGCCGACCTCGAAATTGGCCATCCGTTCCAGTGCCCTCACCAGCGCCGAATGATCCTCCTTCGCGCCGCCATTGGCGGCGCAGGAATTGAAGAGCTGCTGCGTTGTGGAAGTGTTGGGCAGCGAGACGCCGAGCGCCTTGGCGCCCTCCAGTGCCAGGTTGAGATCCTTCTGGTGCAGTTCGATGCGGAAGCCCGGCGCGAAGGTGCGCTTGACCATGCGCTCGCCATGCACTTCGAGAATGCGCGAGGCCGCCAGCCCGCCCATCAGCGCCTGCCTGACCTTGGCCGGATCGGCACCGGCTTTCGATGCAAAAACAAGCGCTTCGGCGACGGCTTCAATGGTCAGCGCGACGACGATCTGGTTGGCCACCTTGGTGGTCTGGCCAACGCCGTTCGGTCCGACCAAAGTGATGTTCTTGCCCATCTTCTCGAAGACGGGTTTTGCGCGCTCGAAGGGCTTGTCCTCGCCCCCAACCATGATGGTCAGCGACGCCGCCTTGGCGCCGACCTCGCCGCCGGAGACCGGCGCGTCGAGATAGTCGCAGCCGAGCTCGTTAATCTTGCGGGCGAACACCTTGGTCTCGATCGGCGAGATCGAGCTCATGTCGATGACCAGCTTGCCTTTGGACAGGCCGTCCGCGACGCCATTGTCGCCGAACAGCACATCGGCGACCTGCGGCGTATCCGGCACCATGGTGATGACGATGTCGGCCGCCTTGGCGACGGCGGCGTGGCCGGAGACTGACTTCAGGCCCTTGGCGACGAGATCCGCCGGCGGCTTGGAGCGATGGTCGCTGGCGATGACCTTGTACCCGGCATCCAGCAGATGCCCCGCCATCGGCGCGCCCATGATGCCGAGGCCGATAAAGCCTATGGTTTCCATTGTTTTTCTCCGTCTTTTGTTGGGCCGCGTTCCTTCGCGCCCCCTCTGGCCTGCCGGCCATCTCCCCGACAGGTGGGGAGATTGGCAGCTTCGGCGCCCGATCTTAAGCCGCAGCGCTTCCCTGCCCGGCCAGATCCCGGAACCATCCAAGCCCGGCGTCGGTGCCGGCCCTCGGCTTGTATTCCGCACCGATCCAGCCGGAATAGCCGATGCGGTCGATGTGGTCGTAGAGGAAGGGATAATTGATCTCGCCCGTTCCCGGCTCGTGACGGCCGGGATTGTCCGCAAGCTGGATATGCGCGATGCGGCCGAGGTTGGCCTCGATTTTACGGGCGAGATCCCCCTCCATGATCTGCATGTGATAGATGTCGTATTGCAGGAACAGGTTTTTCGAGCCGACGCGGTCGATGATCGCCAGCGCCTGATCCGAGTAATTCAGGAAAAAGCCCGGAATGTCGCGGGTGTTGATCGGCTCGATCAGCAACCGGATGCCGGCCTGCTCCAGTTTCTCCGCCGCGAAGGCAAGGTTCTCGGTGAAAACATCCTCCAGCACCTTGCGGTCGGCGCCGGCGGGCGCGATGCCGGCCAGGCAATTCACCTGCGGGCAGCCGAGCGCCTGTGCATAGGTGATCGCCTTGGCGATGCCCTGGCGGAATTCCGGAACGCGGTCCGGCAGTACGGCAATGCCGCGCTCGCCCTTGCCCCAGTCGCCGGCCGGCAGGTTGAACAGCACCTGGGTCAGGCCGTTCTTCTTCAGTCTCGCCGCCACCACCTCGGGCGCATGGTCGTAGGGCCCGATATATTCGACGCCTTTGAAGCCCGCGCGTGCGGCTGCGTCGAAGCGATCGAGGAAATCATGCTCACCGAAGAGCATCGATAGGTTGGCCGAAAAACGTGGCATTCTTCTTGTCCTTCTTATCAGTCGAGCATCACGATAGCGGTCGGGGCGTCTTCCTGATGTTCGGCAAGTTCCTCGAATTCGGTGATCTTGTCGATCTCGGTGCCCATCGAGATGTTGGTGACGCGCTCGAGGATGAATTCGAGCACGACGGGAACCTGGTGCTCCTTCATCAGCCGCTGCGCCTGCCTGAAGGCACCCGCAAACTCCTCGGGCGTGCGCACCCGGACCGCCTTGCAGCCCATCGCCTCGGCGACCGCCACGTGGTCGACGCCATAGCCGGCTTCTGGATCGCCTGACCGGTTGATGTTCTCGAAGGCAAGGCTCACCTCGTAGTCCATCGCAAAACCGCGCTGCGCCTGGCGGATCAGGCCGAGATAGGCGTTGTTCACGACGACGTGGATGTAGGGCAGCTTGTGCTGCGCGCCGACCGCCAGTTCCTCGATCATGAACTGGAAATCATAGTCGCCCGACAGCGCCACGATGGTGCGGTTCGGATCGGCAGCGCGAACACCAAGGGCAGCGGGCAGCGTCCAGCCGAGCGGCCCGGCCTGGCCGCAATTGATCCAGTTGCGCGGCTTGTAGACATGCAGGAACTGCGCGCCGGCGATCTGCGACAGGCCTATCGTGGTGACATAGGTGACGTCGCGGCCGAACGCCTTGTTCATCTCCTCATAGACGCGCTGCGGCTTCAGCGGCACCTGATCGAAATGCGTCTTGCGCTTCATCGTCTTCTTGCGGCCCTGGCACTCCTTTGCCCAGCCGGACCAGTCGCGCAGCTTGCCTGATGTCTTCCACTCGGTGGCGACGTCGAGCAGAATTTTCAGCGCGGCACCCGCATCCGAGACGACGCCGAGGTCCGGCGCGAAGACACGACCGATCTGCGTCGGCTCGATATCGACATGGATGAATTTCCTGCCCTTTGTGTAGACGTCGACCGAGCCGGTGTGGCGGTTGGCCCAGCGGTTGCCGATGCCGAAGACGAAGTCGGCCTCGAGCATCGTCGCATTGCCGTAGCGATGCGACGTCTGCAGTCCGCACATGCCGGCCATCAGCCGGTGGTCGTCGGGGATCGCGCCCCAGCCCATCAGCGTCGGGATGACCGGAACGCCTGATATTTCGGCAAACTCGATCAGCAGATCCGACGCGTCGGCGTTGATGATGCCGCCGCCGGCGACGATCAGCGGCCTTTCGGCCGCGTTCAGCATTGCCAGCGCCTTTTCCGCCTGGGCGCGCGTCATCGCCGGCTTGAACGGCGCCAGCGGCTCATAGGCGTCGATATCGAATTCGATCTCGGCCAGTTGCACGTCGACCGGCAGGTCGATCAGCACCGGGCCGGGCCGCGACGAGCGCATGAGGTGAAATGCCTTCTGCAGAGCCATCGGGACGAGATAAGGCTCCATGACGGTGACCGCCCATTTGGCGACGGGTGCCGCGATCGCGGCGATGTCGACGGCCTGGAAATCCTCCTTGTTCAGCCGTGCCCGCGGCGCCTGCCCGGTGATGCACAGGATTGGAATGGAATCGGCTGATGCCGAATAGAGCCCAGTGATCATGTCGGTGCCGGCCGGCCCCGAAGTGCCGATGCAGAGCCCGATATTGCCCGCCTTGGCGCGGGTGTAGCCTTCGGCCATATGCGAGGCGCCCTCGACGTGACGGGCCAGCACGTGGCGGATCGTGCCCCTCGCCTTCAGCGCCGAATAGAGCGGATTGATCGCCGCGCCCGGCACGCCGAAGGCGCAGGAAATACCTTCCTTTTCGAGAACGAGAACCGCCGCATCGACAGCGCGCATCCTGGCCATTTTCCGGCCCTCCACTAGGGTTGTCATTGTTGGATGGCCGAGGATGGCAGCAAGCCGGCTATTTTTCAATTTTTTCAGAATATTTTTTCATTTCTAGAAAATGGCTCCTGTGCCCTGATTTTATTTGTTTTTCGGTTTTCCAGGATTTTCTGCCTCGCCTAATTGAAAAACTTTTTCATTGCGTGTTCGGTGAAATTTGCGAGACTGGCGCCATGGAAACCACTGAGAAACGGCAGCGTGGTCGTCCGCGCGCTTTCAACGGACCATCCGAGGCCGGTTCGGTGCAATCGCTCGACCGGGCCTTGCGCATCCTGGCCATCGTCGCGGAGGGCAGCGGCCTGTCGTTGAGCGAGATTTCGGCGCAAAGCGGCCTTGCCGCCTCCACCGCCTACCGCATGCTGACGACGCTCGAAAACCACGGCATGGTCGAGTTCGACACATCAGACCAGTTGTGGTCGATCGGCGTCGAGACCTATCGCATGGGCGCGGCGTTCCTGCGCCGCCGCAAGCTGGTCGATCGCGCCCGCATCGTCATGCAGGAATTGATGGAAAGAACCGGCGAGACCGCCAATCTCGGCGTCGCCGAGGATGATTGCGTGGTGTTCGTCAGCCAGGTCGAGACGCACCAGGCTATCCGCGCCTTCTTCCGACCGGGTACGCGCAGCCCCTTCCACGCGTCCGGCATCGGCAAGGCGGTGCTGGCGCATCTCGAACCGGAGCGCGTCGGGACAATCCTGCGCAAGGCCGGCCTGCAGCGCTTCACCGACAAGACGCTGTCCGAGATTCCTGCCCTCGCCCACGACCTGGCTATCATCAAGCAGCGCGGCTGGTCGGTCGACGACGAGGAGCGGCATCCCGGCATGCGCTGCGTGGCCGCCGCCATCTTCAACGAATTCGGCGAACCGATCGGCGGCGTCTCCGTATCGGGGCCGACCGTGCGGGTGACGCCGGAACGGCTGGCCGAGATCGGCCCGATGGTGCGCAGTGCCGCGGCCGAAGTGACCAGGATGATCGGCGGCGCGCAAGCCGGTTGATCAGCGGCTTGACCAGGGCAACGCGCTCCTGGTCGCAGTCAGGGTCCTGCTCGTCCAAGGTCACTCTCCCCTCTGTTGGCGCTCGAATGGCCGATTGGACGTTCGCAAAATCGCTCGACATCGCCGGCAGCATGACGCCGCCTTGCCGCGGCATTCGAATGCATGCGAAAGGGCACGGATGCGGAAAACGGTTCAGCTCTTGCTTACGGCTTCACTTTGCGGATGCGTGGCGGCGGCACCTCGACCTGATGCCGGCGGCCAGCGGGTCGATCCCATTCCGATCCCGCTTACCCTGGAGGAGATCATAACCACCGGCATCCGTCAGCACTTGCCGGATCCTGCTTCCGCCAGGTTTGGAAGGATGCTTGCCGGCGAGCGGACGCTGAACGGCCGCAAGGAGATCGTCGTCTGCGGCTTCGTCAACGGCAAGGATTCTTCCGGCCGCTACGGCGGCGACCAAGCCTTCATTGCCAAGATCTACCCGGATTCGGGAAGCAGCCTCGAACTCGTCGCCATGGGCGACGCTTCGGAAACGAGGCATATCGTCAGCAGCACATGCAACGCAGCCGGACTGCCAATCTCTGATCCCAGCTCGAAAACGCAACTGTAAGCATTTGTGAAGCAACGGAAAAGGGGCTCACGCGAGCCCCCCTTTCTGTTGTTGAACAGTCCTCCCTCAGAGCCGGCAGTAGTGGCGATAGCCGTCGTAACCGACATAGGTGTCCGAGTCCGGATCGTAGCTGGAGTAACGATCGAAGCAGCGGCGGACGTGCCAGGAACCGCCGTCTTCGTCGACATAGACGGTACGTGGCGGCTGCTGGGCGAGCAGGCTGCCCAGCACGAACCCGCCGACGCCGGCGGCGATGCCGATGCCGAGGTCGTGGTGATGCGAATGAGCCGCCGAAGGCTGAACGGTACCGACAAGCATGGTGGTGGCAGCGGTGGTGGCGATGAGGCCGGAAACGAGTGTGCGCTTGAACATGATGATCTCCTTGCTTCGTTGACCGAGGCGATCCATCCGCCTCTTGATCATCTGTCGTTGCCGCGCAGGAAAAGGTTCGCATCTTTTTTCGATTTTTTGCAGAGCCGGCCGATATCCCCTCACCAGGTATCTCCCACTTCGCCAGACGATCGAAAGGTGGGCGTGGCGAACGAAAAAGGGCGGCCGAAGCCGCCCTTTTGAGGAGAAGTGGGTCCCTCCATCAAAGGAAAATGATCACCTTGCCGTGCTTGTGGTGATGATGGTTGTGGTGCCACCACCAATGCTTCTTGAAGTGCTTCTTGTGGTGATTGTGGTGATGGTTGTGATGATGATTATGCATGCCGTGGGCAGACGATGTGCCGACGGTGCCGGCGAGCGCGCCGATGGCGACGAAAATGGCAACGAGGCCTGATGTCAGAGTGCGCTTGAACACGATGATCTCCTGGATCCTTGATCGAGGCGACCCATTCGCCTCCGAACCTCAGTCGGCGTGGCGCGGGAAAAGGTTCGAAGGTCGAGGAGATTTTTCGGTGAGGCGGAGGAGTAGCGAGAGGCGGATCACATGGGGTCGCGGACCACTACTGGCTACCCCCTTCACCCCATGCCCGTGATGTGGCGCAGCCAGAAGGCGAGCGCGATGAAGCCCACGATCGTGGTCACGCCGGTCCAGTCGACATTGGCCTTCTTCACGTCGCTGATGAGCTTCACCAGCAGCATCCAGGCGATGACGACGATGGGGAGAATGATGACAAGCCTGATCATGCGACACTCCAGTCCGAAGCGATTGCACCTGACATCCATGTAGGAACTGTCTTCGTGGATTTCAGCACGCTGCGGGTAACTGAAAATGGAGTTTTGTCTTTACTGGCGCACGAAATATGCTAACGGGGCGCCATGCCCTTGTAGCTCAGCTGGTAGAGCAGCGGTTTTGTAAACCGAAGGTCGCGGGTTCGATTCCTGCCGGGGGCACCAGTTCACCCGAGACAGTTCGGCTTTTGTTGCTCACTCGCCTGCCAAGCAGCGAGGATAAGACCCCAGCAGCAATCGGCTACTTCTGCTCCGACGACCAAGGGAAGTTTACGTATCTGTCGCGGCTGTCGTAGCAGATGTTCCCGTACGTTTTCAGATAGGCGTCCCGTCGCACCGCGTCCGCATAAACCGAGGCTGGGTCCTTCAGGTCGGCCTCATACTGCGCAAGGTTGGCGCTCGTCAGCGCTATGGGAAGGATGTCCATCGCCTGGGGAATACTTTTGCCTCCAAGCCAGTCGGCTGCAAACTCTCCCATGGCATACCCGAAAACCGGCGAGGACAACGAGATACTCGCCTTGTAAGGGCTGTTTCCTTTCCTGATTTCAGCGACAGCCTCCGGCTCGCCGTCAATTCCGCCGAGGAATTGGTCGGGCCGATCTTTCCCCGCCGCACGCAACGCCTCCAGCGCACCAAGTACGACCGCGTCGCCGCCGAGCACCACGTCGATGTCGGGATTGGCAAGAAGGACGGTTTGCATGGTGGCGAACCCGCCTTCCTTGCTAACCGGCTTCGGCGCGATATCCGCCACGATCGTCACGCCGGGCATCGCATTCAGGCCGGCGCGCATTGCCTCGAACCGAGGCGCCAGAAACTCCATCGTATCCTGGGTCAGCAGAACGACCTTGGCCTTCCCGCCGAGCTTGGTTTTGATGTGATCGATCGCTGCGTCGGTCAGCACCTTGCCCGTTCGATATTGCGGTGCATTGAGCAGCAGTGTTGCCGGCGGAGGTACGATGGTGCCGACAAACGCACCCGACCAGATTGCCTGCTGAAGGGCGGGACTGAAAGCCGCCGGATCCGGAGAGGTGGCAACCATGGCGCCAACCTTTGCCGCCACCAAGGACTGAACCTGTGCTATCGCCTTTCCCACATCATTTTCCACCAGAACTCTTCGATATTCCAAGCCCCGATTCTTTGCGGCCATGGTCAGGCCATGGTCGACCCCCTGCAGGAAGTCGCGGTCGTTCTCCTGCACATAGGCCAGCACTTTTGTGAGACCAGCCGGGGCGTTGCATGAGGGCGCGTTTGGATCGAAGGCGGGGAATACTGTCCGCTGCGTAATGCCCGGGCCGCCTTCCCCGGCACTCGCGAAAGTCCCGCTCATCGTGGCAATTAGAAGCAGAGCTATCGCTGACCCGGTTGGCCATCGGCAGGCAATCTTCTTATGATCAAACACGTCTGCCCCCGTCGGCGTCAATTGCTGGCGCCATGATTATCACATCACACGCCCGGTGCTGCTGCAGTCAATTTTTCCACCTCGCGACGGCGCGGTCTACTATGCGGCGGTAGAGCGCCGTGGTTTCGTCGAAAACTGCAAATGAGCGGCTGTTCCTGGCTGAAGCGTTCGATACTCGATCTTGGCACCCAGGCTGATGCACATGGCATGGATGATCCTGCTGCCAACACCGGTCCCTTTGGCGGGCGTACCTTCAACCTTTCCGACCCCATCATCTTCAACCACCAATTCCGCTTGCTCGCCTGGCAGCTTGCTGAGCCGGACGCGGACTTCTCCGACACCATCCGGATAAGCGTATTTGAAGGCATTGGTGACCAGTTCGGTGATCACCACGCCAAGGTTGATGCTGATGTCGGTTTCGAGCTTGATCTGGTCGATGTTGTAAGACAGGCCCACACCATGGACTTGGCTGCGCAGCGAGGTTCGCAGGTGATCGAGCAGCCCGATGAGATATTCGTCCAAATCAACCGAGCGGACGTCGGATGAGCCGTAGAGCCGCTTGTGAACGAGCGAAATCGCAAAGATGCGATCCTGGGTTTCGGCGAGCGCATCCTTCGAAGCGCGGTCTCCGACGGCCTTCGATTGCAAGTTCACCAGCGACGAGACCAGAGCCAGGCTATTGGCCACGCGGTGATTGACCTCCGACAAGAGCACTTCGGCCCGATCGCGCGCCTTGGCCAGGTCCTCGGTACGGGTGGCGACCCGTTGCTCTAGCTCGCTGTTGAGCGCATTGACCTCGTCGCGCGTGTCGCGAAGTTCTCTGGTGTACCGAGCGGCACCATAGGCTGCTCCGCCAACCACCGCGACGATGACGAACCCGCCGATTGCCGAAACGAGCCGCAGCCATGCGCTGTTGGCACGCTGTTCGGCGACCCCTGACGTCAGCCGGTCATCGGCTCGTCCAATGATCCCCGAAAAGAACACGTTGGCTTCGTCGGTCAGAGCCTTGCCTCTGTTGGTGCGGAATATCGCCAGTATCTCGGCGTCGCGCTGATCACGCTTGAGAGCTATCGTTTGGTCGAGCTCATTAAACTTGGTGGTTATGATCGCGGATAGCCGTTGCAGCGTGGATTGCGAATTGGGGTAGGATGTCAGCGAGGTTTGCAAAGTCTGCAGATGACGCTGCGCTTGCGCCTTGGCGGTCTGGTAAGGCCCCAGATAGATCTCGTTCCCGGTGATGACGAAGCCGCGCTCACTCGCCTCCGCCGTCTGCATTGCATTTCTCAACTCGACGGCCGCGATACGCGTGTCGCGCGCCTCAATCGCATTGTCGAAATAGGATTGAGCTCTCTGCCCCAGCCAGAAGTTGGTGGCGACGATGGCCATAAGCGCCGCAAACCCTATGAGCAGGGACGCGGATGTGAGTCGGACAATTTTGCGGCTGGAAACTGGCATTTGGGCATTCCTGCCCGATTTTGAGTGGCCGCGCCATCATGTAGTGAGAGCTGATAAGCCGCACATGCAAAACTTGCTGCTGGGCGTTGATTTTGCGCCGACATCTTCCGGCCCTACGAACTGGTGGGAACGACACGGCAGCGCCGCTAACCGCCCAATGCCCTAGTTCGGGCATTTCTCGAAAAAAGCGGAGCGCTGGATTTCCGGCAGGCCTTCGAACTGAATCCGAACCACTTCGATCCTTGATCCAACCTTCTGAAAGACAAGATGCATGTTGTCGTAGTCGTGTCGGGATGCCGTTTTGCCATCTGAACGGGTGACCGTTAGGGGATGAAGGCCGATCCCGATTTCATCGCTGGCAACGAGTGCCGATCGAGTGACTTGATCGACAGTGGTAACCAACACCCCGCCGTGCTTGTCGAGGATGGTCGCCGTCGCCTCTCCGCCAGGCGGGGCCGCAAAGTAACTCTATCCATCGTCGGCTGGGAAACGTCCCTGCTGCAATCCGCCGACCACGCTCCAACGCGGCCGAATTGCTTCATGGGCCCTTCGATGTCAGCGCCAAATGCTGGAGCGGAAAACATACCGGATGCCAAGAGAGCGCCGAAAAAGCTGCGCATTGCCCCTTCTACAAGCTATTCACATGCCACATGCGCTAGCTGGGCACCGAACTTAGGCACCTCTATGACCGGCTCTCGAGTGGTTTTCGCACAGACTGCGCCAAAGACACCTGTCAACCGCTCAGCCGATCCGGCCGTAATCCCCATCACACCCCAATCGCCGCTACCAAGATCCGGTTCTGCCGGCGTATCGCCGCGCGCAATTCCGGTATCCTGGCCTCGTCGCGCTTCACGAATTCGATGAACATCATGTTCATGTTGTTGAAGATCAGTTCGCCGAGGGCTGCCCCGTCTATGTCCCGGCGCACCAGGCCTAGTTCCTGCAGCCGGGAGATCAGCGCTCGGATCTGCTCGGTGAGCGAGCGGTCGAGCGCGGTGTAGGCCTGGCCGAACGGGCTGTCGGGCAATTGCGTCGAGATCGCCATCGCCTGCCGCCACATCTCCTTGCTGAGATAGTGTAGCGAGTGCTCGATATAGATGCCGACCAGCGTGTCCAGCGCATCGCCGACATTGGCCGGCGGCCGGGCGACGACGCCGCGCCCGGCATTGAGCACCTCGTTGACCTCCAGCGAGACGATGGCGCCGAGGATATCGCCCTTGTTCTCATAGTAATTGTAGATCGTGCCGACCGAGACCTCAGCCTGGGCGGCGATCGCCTCGATCTTGGCACCCTCATAGCCGGCCTCGCGAAAAAGCGCCGCCGCCGCCTCGATGATGCGCCTGTGCCGGTCCGCCTTTTGCCTTGCCCGCAATCCGCTCATATCGGCCTCTTGCCATAAAAACAGAATTGACTCAATTTTAGAATTGGTTCAATTTTTTGCAAGAAGCCACAAAGGCAAGGGAGAACACTCGATGTCCATCAAATCCGCATCCGGGAATCCGCTGTCCGTCCTGAAGCGCCACCTGCACGCGGCATGCGCCGCCACGGCACTGCTGCTTGCCGCCGGCAGCCTCGCCGAGGCCGCCGATCTCAACGCGCTGATCTGGTGCGATCATTCCGATCCGGCGCTGCTGCAGCCCTTCGAGGAAGCCAACAACGTCAAGGTCAACGTCAAGGAATTCGAGGGCACCGGCGCCGGTCTGGCGATCGTCGAGCAGTCGCAGCCAGGCGACTGGGACGTGATGGTGATCGACTCGATCGACGTGCCGCGCGGTGTCGAAAAGGGCCTGTTCGAGCCGCTGCCGGAAGACAAGCTGCCCTTCGCCGACCTCTTCCCACAGGTGAAGATGGACGGCTCCACTGTGGTGGGCGGCAAGCGTTACGGCATCACCGAAAAGTTCGGCTACAACACGATCGGCTTCAACAAGACCAAGGTCGATCCGGCCGACATGCAGTCCCTGGCGTCGCTGACATCAGACAAATACAAGGGCAAGGTCGCCATCTACGATTATTACCTGCCCGTCATCGGCATGGCGGCGCTCGCCATCGGCAAGAAGACGGCGGATCTGACCGAAGCCGACCTGCCCGCCCTCAAGGAAGAGCTTCTCAAGATGAAGGCCAACGCCAAGCTGGTCGGTGAAGTGACCGCCAGCCAGACGGCACTCGCCACCGGCGAAGTCGATATTCTGGTCGGCGGCGGCGAATGGGTGACGGCGGGGCTGGCGAAGGAAAACCCGGCGCTGGATTTTTCGATCCCGAAAGAGGGCGCGGTGCTGTGGTCGCAATCGCTCGCCATGTTCAAGGATTCCAAGAACAAGGACATGGCGCTGAAGTTCATCCAGTACATATTGAGCCCGGAAGGCCAGGCGCGGCTTGCCACTTCCTCCTGCTATTGGGGCATGCCGTCGAACACCAAGGCAGCGCTGACCGACGAGCAGAAGAAGATCCTGCGTTTCGACGAGCAGCCGGGCTTCCTCGCCCGCGCGCAAGCCTATCCGGCGCCCAATGCCGATCTCGACAAGAAGATGCAGGACATGTGGACTGAAATGCTGCAGGCGAAGTGAGCGCCTGCCGCTGATGAGCGCTTCGGCAAACAGCGGACGTGCCCCGCCTCGGACGGACCGTGCCTTGCCCCGGGCGAGCGATGCTCTGCCCTGGGCGCTGGTCACGCCGGCGCTCGGCTGGACGCTGCTGTTCTTCGTGCTGCCGTTCATCGCCATGGGGTTTTCGAGTCTCACGGCGCATGAGGGCGGCGGCTTCACGCTCACAAATTACAGCCAGTTCTTCACCAACCCTTCCTACTGGCAGGCGATGGTGAACTCGTTGCAAGTGACGGCGATCGTCACCGTGGTCTCGGTGCTGCTTGCCTATCCCTTTGCCTGGATCCTAGCCGAACAGGTGCCGGAACGCTGGCAGCGGCTGGCGCTGATGCTGGCCGTGCTGCCGTTCTGGACGTCCTATGTGGTGCGCTCCTATTCCTGGCTGCTGGTGCTGGCGCAGAACGGCGTCATCAACCGCGTGCTGACCGGTTCAGGCCTTATCTCCGAGCCGCTGCAGCTGGCCAATACACGCCTGGCCACCGTCACCGGCTTCGTGCATTTCTTCGTCATGCTGTTGACGCTGACCATCTTCGCCAACCTCAAGCAGCTCAGCCCGAGTTACCGCAAGGCGGCCGCCGATCTCGGCGCAGGGCCGGTGCGAACCTTCCTGCATGTCATTCTGCCGCTGACCCTGCCCGGCATCATGGTCGGCGCCTTCCTCACCTTCGTGCTGTGCATCGGCGACTACATCACGCCGCAGATCCTTGGCGGCAACAACGAGCTTTTGATGCCGCAACTGGTGATGATGCAGATCGGCCGGCGCGGCGATTTTCCGCTGGCCTCGGCGCTGTCGATCATCCTGATGGCGGTGGTGACCATCGCCTATCTTGCCTGCGCGCGCTGGCTGAAGATCGAGCGGGCGTGACCATGCGCCAGATCGTCCGCGTTGCTTCCTGGGTCTACGCGCTTGCCGTCTACGGCTTCATCTTCCTGCCGGTTGTCGTGCTGGTGCTGTTCTCGCTGCAGGCGACGTCGTTTCCGATCCCGCCCTTCACCGGCCCGTCGCTGCGCTGGTATGAGGCGGTGCTCTCCGACGCGCGGCTGACTTCGGCGCTGGTCAATTCGCTGATGGTAGCGGTGCTTTCCTCGGCCACCGCCGTCACGCTGGGCTTCCTCTCCGCCTGGGGTTTCGCCCGCTTCGTGCTGCCGGGCTCGGGCCTGCTGCGCGGGCTGATTACACTGCCGCTGACCGTCAGCTACCTCATCATCGGCATGGGGCTTCTGGTGCTGTTTAACTGGGCCGGCGTGCCGAAATCGCTGCTTGCCGCCGGCATCGGCCATGTGGTGATCAACCTGCCGCTGTGCTTCGCCATCATCTACAGCCAGATGGGCAACCACCAGATCAACATCGAGCGCGCCGCGCGCGACCTCGGCGCGCCGGAATGGAAGGTACTGCTCCTCATCACCGTGCCGGTGATGGCGCCGGCCATCTTCGCCGGCTTCTTCCTGTCGATGACCTTCTCCTGGGATGAGTTCGTGATCTCCTTCCTGCTGACGCGCTTCGACACCACGCTGCCGGTGGAAATCTGGAACCTGCTGCGCTCCGGCCTCAACCCGAAAACCAACGCCGTCGGTTCGCTGGTCTTTGCCGTTTCCATCGTGCTGGTGGTGCTGTTCGAACTGACCCTGTTGCGGAGAAAGCCGGCATGAGCGCGCCCCTGGTCGACATCCGCAACGTCTCGCACCGTTTCGGGCAGCTGGCCGTACTGAAAGGCATCTCGCTGCGGATCGAGCCCGGCAGCTACACGATCCTGCTCGGGCCGTCGGGCTCCGGCAAGACGACGCTGTTGTCCATTCTCGGCGGCTTCGTCACCCCAAGCGAAGGCAAGGTATTCATCCGCGGCGAGGACTGCACCGCCTTGCCGCCGGCCAAGCGTCCAACGACGACCGTGTTCCAGGATTATGCGCTGTTTCCGCATATGAGCGTCGGCGGCAATGTCGGCTTTGGGCTACGCATGCAAGGTGTTGACGGGACGACACGCGCCGCCCGGGCGCGCGAAGCGCTGGCGCTGGTCGGGCTGGGCTCCGCCTTCGACAAGAAACCGCACCAGCTCTCCGGCGGGCAGCGGCAACGCGTGGCGCTGGCGCGGGCGCTGGTGATCGAGCCGGCGGTGCTGCTGCTCGACGAGCCGCTCGGCGCGCTCGACCTCAAACTGCGCCGCCAGATGCAGGACGAGTTGAAAGCGATCCAGAAGCGCGTCGGCACCGCCTTCATCCATGTCACCCACGACCAGGAAGAGGCAATGGCGCTGGCCGACCATTGCGTGGTGATGAATGACGGCCGCATCGAGGATGAAGGGCCGCCCGAGCGCGTCTATCACAGGCCGGCGACGCGTTTTTCCGCCACCTTCATGGGTGAAAGCACGATCCTTGCCGGCAAGGTGACGGAGGCCAAGGACAGGACGATCACCGTCGCGACGCCGGTTGGACCGGTTTTGGTGGCCGGCACTTTGCCTGCGGGTTCGGCCATTGCGCTGGCCATACGGCCGGAGCATCTCATTCTCGGCGGAGCCGCGGGCACCGCGGGTCTCGGCATGGCAAAAGTGAGCGACGTCGTTTTCCAGGGCAGTTTCAAGCGCGTGCTGGCCATTTCCGCCGAAGATCCCTCGCTGCAGTTCATCGCCAAGCTGCAAGCGTCAGCCACCGTCCAGCCCGGCGACACGGTTGCCGTTTCGTGCAATACCGACCAGATCATCGTTTTGGCGGACTGAAATGGGAAGTTTTCCGGCCATCGACGCCGCTGATTGGTACGAGACCATCCGCATGGCCGACGGCGTCACGCTGATCCACGAGCCATGGCTCAAGCCGTTCTTCCGCTGCAACATCTGGCATGTGCGCGGCCGCGACCGCGATCTTCTGTTCGACACCGGTCTTGGCCATTTCAGCCTGCGCACGCATGTGCCTCTGGTGAGCGAGCGAAAGCTGACCTGCGTCGCCAGCCACACGCATTTCGACCATATCGGCTGCCATCACGAATTTCCCGACCGTTGCGTGCACCGTGCCGAGGCGGAAATCCTCGCCGATCCGCGCAATGAATGGACAGTGGCCGACCGCTATGCGACCGACGATATGTTCGATCGATTGCCGCGGGGTTGGGAGTCGTCCCGCTACCGGATCCTGCCCGCCCCGGCCGACCGCTTGCTCGAACATGGCGACGTCGTCGATCTCGGCGACCGCGCCTTCGAGGTGATCCACACGCCCGGTCATTCACCCGGCGGCATAGCACTCTACGAGCGAAAGACCGGCATCCTGCTGTCCGGCGACATCATCTATGATGGCCCGCTGATCGACGACGCCTACCACTCGGATGTCCCGGACTATGCGGCGACCCTGCTCGCCATGCGCGACCTTGATGTCTCGGTCGTGCATGGCGGCCATTTTCCGAGCTTCGGCAAGGTGCGCTACCGCCAGCTTGTAGACGAATACCTGGCGCGGAAGCGGCAGGCCGGCTGCCATCTGCGGCGCACCCGTTAGATCGGATCAACGCATCAATTCGAAATGCCGTGGAAATGCCTGATGCAGCAGGAGCAGCATGGTCTTGCGCAGCACATCGGTGTCACGGCTGGAGGGGTTCAGATGATCCCAATACCATGCGCCGTGAACCAGATAATTCAGGCTCTCCGACAAGGTTTGTATGTCGACGCCGGCATAGCCGCCGCTGCGTGAAATCTCGACCAGCAGCTCGCGCGCTTCGGCGGTATAGGCCAAGTCGCTCGGCAGCCCGATTTCATTGTAAATCTGCATGCTCTTGCGGTCGCTGGAGAACACGACAAAGACCGACACCCATTTCGGATGCTGCCGGGCGAAGCGTTGCGCGCAATCGACCGCGCCCAATAACCGTTCAACCGGCGACAGGCCGGGTGCCCGCACCAGCGTGACCCAGAGCGCGTCATACTGATCGCTGAGATATTGCAGCACCGCCCGGAACAGATTCTCCTTGCTGCGGAAATGAAAGACGACCAGCGCGTTGGACGAGCCGACATGTTCGGCAATGCGCTGCATGGTGACGCTCGCCAGGCCCTCCTCCGCGATGAGCTCTATGGTGGCGTCAATGATGCGCTGCACGCTCGCTTCGCCACGCTCGCGCCGACGGTCCCTGGGAGGCGCGGCATCGTTTGCCGCGCCTTTCGTCGCCACAGCCTTGCGTTTCTCCGGCTTTGCGGTTGGCTTGCGTTGCGCCATTTTCGTCAGGCCTTTCGGACCCGCGGCGGAACTATCCGCCGCATAAGTTACTACGGCATATGGTACGCCGGCTCATCCCGGAAGTCGCTCAAAGCGCCGGACGTGTCTGCGCGTTTCCATACCATTGGCCCTGAGCCGTTTCATAGGCCAACCCTGCCCGGAAGACATCGGCATCGCTGTAGGTGCGGCCGACGATCTGCATGCCAGTCGGCACGCCATTGGCGGCGCGGCCCGACGGTATGGTCAGAACCGGGCAGCGGCTCAGCATGTTGAACGGCGTCGTCATCACCCAGCCCAGCGATGGGTTCACCTCTTTGCCGTTGATCTCGACCTTGTCCCTGGTCTGGTCGAACTCCGCCGGCACCGCGGGCAGCGCGTTCGTCGGGCAGATCAGCACATCGTAGGTCTCGAGCAACGGGCCAAGCGTCTGGTACATCCGTGCCGCCACATCGAGGGTCGCAACAAACTCCGTGGCCTTGGATTTCTGCCCGTCCTCGGCGAACTGCCTGGCATAGCTGGTCATGTCCTTGCCGTGCTTCTTGAGCAGTTGCGACAGGGAGGCGCCGAACAGGTGCTCGAGATAAGCAATGCCGGCCTTGAGCACTTCATCGCCCCAGCCGAGGTCGACCTTCTCGACAGTGGCACCCAGCGAGCGGAACACATCGCAGGCGGCAAGCGTGTTCTTCCGCACGTCGGGATGGACTTCAAAGGAACCGAGATCCATCGACAATGCGATCTTCCAGCCCTTGATCGGCTTGTAGTCGAGCGGCAGGCGCAGTTTGGGACGCAGCGTGGCGATGTCGAGCGGGCTCGGTCCGGCCATGACATTCTGCAGCAGGATCGCATCCCTCACGTTTCGCGCCAGCGGTCCGGTGTGGCAATAGAAATCGAGGTTGAAGGGCGGCTCGTCCGGATTGCGGCCGTAAGGCGGCTTGAAGCCGACAAGACCGCAGGCCGAGGCGGGAATGCGGATGGATCCGGCGATGTCAGAGCCGGTGGCGATCGACGATGTGCCGGAAGCGAGCGTTGCCGCCGAACCACCCGACGAGCCGCCTGGCGTGAAATCGCGATTCCATGGGTTGCGGGTGACACCCCACCGCTTCGACCAGGTATAGCCGGCGCAGCTGAATTCCGGTGTCGCCGTGCGGGCATGGACGATGCCGCCAGCCTTCATGATGCGTTCGTTCATGGTCGAGGTATGGCCACCAACGGCGTCCTTCGACAGCAGCGAGCCGTGCGAGGTCGGCTTGCCCTTGATGTAGCTCTCGTCCTTGATACCGATGGGCAGGCCTTCGAGCGCGCCGGTCCTGGCGCCCTTTGCATATTTCGCCTCGGCCTTGGCGGCCAATCCCATCGCTTCCTCGAAATGCGTGAAGGTGTGGCAGTTGATCGCCGATCTGGTGGCTTCGGCACGACTGATGGTGGCCCGCATCAATTCGACGGGCGACAGTTTCTTCGCCTTGAACAGCCGCAGCGCCTCATTGGCCGGCATGTAGCAAAGGTCGAGATCGGACATCGGAAGTCTCCCGCGATCGTGAGATCGCACTTGGCATGAAGGGTTGCCGGACCGCGTGTCGCGGCCCGGTGGCTGTTCGTTGGTGTTGGCGGCGCTATTTCTGGAGGTCGGTCCAGATCTTCGTGTAGAGCGCCTGCACATCCGGTGGACAGGCCGGCATGAACTGGCCCTTGGCGGCGAATTCAGCCGGAACCGCCACTTCAGGCGCCGTCTTCATGTCGTCCGGCATGAAAGCCTCGGAACCCTTGATGCCGTTGGCATAGCGGGCGAAAGCCGAAATCATGGCGGCATTCTTCGGGTCCATGATGAAGTTCTGGAAGAGCTTGGCGTTCTCGACATTCCTGGCGTCCTTGAGGACGGCAACATTGTCCATCCAGATCGGAAAACCTTCCTTGGGATAGCCGTAGACGATCTTGGCGTTCTCGAGCCGCTCGCGCAGCGATATGCCGTTCCAGTTGACGCCGGCTGCAATGTCGCCCCTGCCCAGGCCGTCGACAGCCGCATAGTCCAGCGAAAGCCACTTCGCCTTTGCCTCGACCAGCTTGTCATGCACCTTCTTCAGCACCTGCATGTCGTCGGTGCAGTATTTGCCGCCCTCATAGGCGATGGCGAGAAACATGATGTCACCCATTTCGGGCACGACATTGATCTTGCCGACGAGCTCAGGCGGCGGATCGAGGAAGATCGCTGACGTGTTCGGGTCGCCGGCATAGACCGACTTGTTCACCGAAATGCCTGTCGTGCCCCACTGCCATGGGACTGTGTATTTGCGGCCCGGATCGAAGGGAACATCGACCCATCGCGGATCGACATTCTTGAAGTTCTCCATCTTGTTGGGATCGGTTTCCAGGAGCAGACCTTCGCTGATCCAGATCGGCACGACACTGGCTGACGGCACCACGATGTCATAGCCGGATGCACCCTGGCGGACCTTGGCCAATGCGGTGTCGTTGGAATCGTAGTCCGTTACGGTGACCTTGATCTTGTAGATCTCCTCGAACTTCTTGATGAGGTCCGGGCTGGTGTAGTTGCCCCAGTTGTAGATGTTGAGTTCGCCATCGGCGCGGGCCACGCCTGTCACGGCAAGCAGCGACAGCCCCAGGGCCGCCGCGGTCAGTTTCCAGTTCATGCTAGTGCTCCCATTGTTGGGACCGGCCGCGTTGCCGCCTCGGTCCGTCTCCTGCTGATGAACAAGCCTGGCGATGCCTTTCGGCCCATGGCGAGCCGACTGGCTGTCAAAATTCCCCTCTTCGCGGCCATTCACTGCGGATACCAGCTGGCCAACTTGGTCGTTTGTTCAAAGCTAGATTATAACTAACTATACAGTCAATATCTTTTCATCAGCATTGCCGCGCCGCTGCCGGTCACCCGGCAGGGTCTACACAGTGAGGAGCGGACGAAGGCAGCGGGACTTCAGCCATCCCTGCTGGCGGGAAGTGAAATCCGATAGTCCGGACCGCGGTTCCTTGGCTTGCGCCATGGCCTCAGACGGTCCTTCAATCTCGTTTGGACAACCGGCTTCTCGTAAAGCGGAGCCGGCAGGCCGGCGAGCGCATAATAGTCGTCAAGGATGCTGGTCTGCAGCAGACGCTGCTCCTGGGTGAAGAAGCTGAAATGCGCGGCGACCAGATCGCCGAAAACCTTTCCCGGCCGATCGAGCTTCGTCGGCAAGGTCACTGACAGCCATTCCTCCTCGTCATTTCCCGGCGGGAAGAAAAGCTCGCCGATCTCCAGGATATCCGACCCGAAAAACCCGATCGCGTTGATGGAGAAGCGCCCCAGCCTGACTTCCCGGTCGGGCACACGGAAATCACCCAGCCGGTTCGTCCGGACAGCCTCGATGAAGACCGGATGAAGCGCCTCTGGAAAGCTTGCATGAGCCCAGGAATAAGGACACATCGCCTGGCAGGTGAGCGGTCCTTCGATCAGAACCCTGGAAAGATTCTTGATCAAGCTGTTGCAGACCGCGTTGTTGATGATGAGCGGCGCATACCAGAGGGCCGCTCCCTTTTCCGCCAAGGCCCGCGCCTTGAATCTGGGAAGGAAGCCCTCCTCCAGAAAAACCACATCATCGTCGAGGCGCAGATAGAGAGCGTCGGCGTCGTCACAGAAGCGAAAGAACCTGCCGATGACATCGATGCTGCCGTCGGCGCTCGGAAGCGTCTTTATCTTGCAGCGCGGATCGCTGGCAGCCAATCGCTGGAGATAGGCCCGGTCGGCTTCGTTGCGGCAATTGTCCCACAGATGCCATTCGTGCACCTCAGGACTTTTCAGAACATGGTGGCTGAGCAGGCGCAGATATTTCTCGCGGCCTGCCGGGGTCACAACAATCAGCTTCATGAGGTCCTGCCAGCAATGGGCGCGTGTTCTGATCAGCTTTACAGCCGATGGCGAGCCTAGAACCTATCGTATGACGAATCCAGATTCCCGCCGAGTGGCAAGATCGCGGCGCGTTCCGCTGCCGGACGGCCAATTCCCTCACAGCCCGCAGCTCTTCGCATTCATCCGGCTTTGGTGTAGGGGCTCGCCATGACAGTATTGGACCAAGGCATAAATGCCGACAGCGGGGCCATGACGAACGCTGCCTGCCGCAATCTCGTCGTCGTCAGGGCCGATGACAACTCTCTCCATCGCGGATGGGGGGCGGACGATCCCCGATGTGAATTCGATTTGATCGTCAGCTACTACGGCAGCGATCCGTCAGCTTTCCGTCTGCCCTGTGAAAACCGTGTCGATTACAAGGGCGGAAAATGGGACGGCATACACGCTCTGTTCTCAGAGCGGCCCGAACTGCTAGATCACTACCGATATATCTGGTTCCCGGACGACGATATCGAGGCCGACCGGGCGACCATCGAAGCTTTGTTCGTCAGTATGCGCCGGTTCGACCTGCACGTCGGCCAACCGGCACTGACGCTGGATAGCTACTATACCCACCTGCCGTTTCTTCGCTGCAAGAGTTTCGAATTTCGCCTGGTCGACAAGATCGAGGTCATGGCTCCCTGCATAAGGACCGACATCGTGGCCAAGATGCTACCGCTTTTCGAACACTCCATGGGCGGTTTCGGTCTCGACTCCTTGTGGACGCGGCTTGCCGTACGAAACCTTGGAAGATCAGCCGTATTCGACGCCCTACCTGTCCGCCACACGCGGCCAGTGGGAGTTCACTTGGCTACCACGATGCTCGGGTCCGGCCACACGGCGGAGTCGGAACTCCGCCAACTGGGGTTGCGATATGGATTTGGCGAGTTCTTTCCCCTGTCTTACGAGGCCGTTGACCTCAAAGGCAGGCGTTGGCGATCGCGGCCGATTATCGGCTTGCGCATGGTGGCTGACTATGTTCTGGGCCGAAGTGCCTTTCGTCAGGTGCACAAGTGGAAAAGGCGACTTTGGCACCTGCTGCGCAGGCAGTATTCCAAGCCGGTCGAACTGTCTCAGATCAAACTCTAACCATAAGTCGGCAGATCCGCGAATGGACAAGAACCTGCTCAGCGAAGCGGACATTCTCATTGTCGGCGCGGGCTTTTATGGCGCGACGCTCGCCGAGCGCATCGCCACGCAACTCGGCCGGCGCGTTCTGGTGATCGACCGGCGCCGGCATATTGGCGGCAATGCCTACACCGAACAGGATCCCGCCACCGGCGTCGAAATCCACCGGTACGGGCCGCATCTGTTCCACACATCCAACGAAGAGGTCTGGAATTACCTGCGCGCCTTCACCGGCTTCACGGCCTATCGCCATCGTGCGTTTTCGACCTATCGCGACAAGGTCTATCCGCTGCCGATCAACCTTGCCACGATCTGCCAGTTCTTCGGCAAGCGGCTGAGCCCGGACGAGGCGCGCAGCATGATCACCGGACAGGCGGCGGAGCTTGGCGATCGCCCGCCGGCCAATCTCGAGGAAAAGGCGATCTCCCTCGTCGGCCGTCCGCTCTACGAGGCTTTCATCAAAGGCTACACCGCCAAGCAATGGCAGACGGATCCGCGCGAACTGCCGGCGCAGATCATCGCCCGTCTGCCGGTCCGCTATACGTTCGAGGATGGCTACTTCAACGACCGCTTCCAGGGCCAACCGGTGGATGGCTATACGGCGATCTTCGAAAAAATGCTCGCGCACGAGCTCATCGAGACACGGCTTGGCGTCGATTTTTTCGATATCAAACCCTTGCTGCCGAAAGACCTGCCGGTCGTCTACACCGGTCCGATTGACCGCTATTTCGACTACTCGGAGGGCGAGCTCGGCTGGCGGACCATCGACATTGATCTCGAGGTCATGGACACGCCGGATCATCAGGGCACGGCCATCATGAACTATGCCGACGAAGCCGTGCCCTACACCCGCGTGGTCGAATTCCGGCATTTCAATCCGGAACGCCAACACAAGAGCGACAAGACACTCATCGGTCGCGAGTATTCCCGTTTTGCCGGCCGCGCCGACGAGCCCTACTATCCGATCGACACACGCCGGGATCAGGCGGTTTACCGTCGCTATCTCGAACGGGCGGCCGCCGAGAAAAACCTGCATCTCGGCGGACGGTTGGGCACCTACCGGTATCTCGACATGCACCAGGCGATCGGCGCGGCCTTGAAGGCCTTCGAAACCGTGCTTGAACCCTACTTTACCGGCAAGCTCGATTCAGTCTCACGGTCGCTATGATTGGTCGGGCCTGAACTCGTAAAAAGCGTCAGGCGCTCAGGCTGACGCCACCGATCTGGCGTCAGTCGCAATCTGCCGGCGGAACCATTCGAAGGTGCGCTGGATCCCCTCCTGGTAGCCGGTTTTTGCCTCCCAATCGGGAAGCACCTGTCTTGCCATCGTCAGGTCAGGGCACCGGTTTGTCGGATCCTGCGGGGCAGGCGCATGGTGTTCGATGCGGCTGCCCGGAACAAGCGAACTGACGAATTTCGCGGTCTCGAGAACTGAGACCTCGCGATTGTTGCCGATGTTCAAGGGCCCCCGGTGCGAGATGCCGTCGCGCCAGAAGAACCGCTCCAACCCGTCGACGATATCGTCGATGTAGCCCCAACTGCGCGATTGCGAGCCATCGCCATAGACGGTCAGGATTCCCGTGGTCAGCGCCTGGCAGACAAAATTCGAAACGGCGCGGCCATCATCGATGCGCGTTCGCGGCCCATAGGTGTTGAACAGCCTGACGACGCGCACATCGAGTCCGTTGACGCGTTGTTCTTCGAACAGCAGCGCCTCGGTGCAGCGCTTGCTCTCGTCATAGGAGGCCCGTGGCCCGGTGCAGTCCACGGATCCTCGATAGGTCTCCGGCTGCGGCGAGACCAGGGGATCGCCATAGACTTCCGAAGTCGAGGTGAAGCAGAAGCGACCGCCGGGCTTGAGCAGCGACAGAAGATTGAGCGCGCCGCCTATGTTGGCCCTGATCGTGCGCGCCGGCTCGCGCATATACCACACGGGCGAAGCCGGTGACGCCAGATGGATGATCTCGTCAAAATGCCGGCTGGCGGTGAAGCTTTCGGCATCGGCAATCCGCAGGCTGAACCGCGGGTCCGAGACATGGGCAATGTTATCTTGCAATCCGGTCCACAGATTGTCGACGACAACAAGCGTTTCCAGATCATCGCGCCGCAGCAGACGATCGACAAGATGGGAACCAATGAAGCCGCAGCCACCAGAAACCAACACGCTGCGTGGCATGCCCACCCCCCCTCCAGAAACTCTTCGTTCAACGCCCCGGATAGGCCCGTTCCCAGAAACTATGGGAACCATGTCCTATCCAGATCCGAGGGACTTCTAGCAGTGCTTTCATCGATACCGCAATTGCAACGATCAAACTTGTTCCGCGCCAATTGGTGGCCGGCTATCCGAGGATGAGACCATCGCCGGATATATGGTGCGGATGGGTAAGTGTATTTTCGCGGGTTACAGTGCCTTTTGCGGGCAAGGCATTCCCGCGGCATCGCCGCAGCGCGACGCCGTGGGCTGTGGTCTGATGCTCAATTCTTCAGACTGGCGCACAAGCTCGGCGAAGATCAGCGCGAAGCTACCCAGCATGACAAAGACGATGATCAGGCGTGTTACCGGCAATATGTCGGCCTCGTCTGGCTGGTGCGTGCCCCCAAGACCGGAATCATCCAGGAGATCTTGCGCACAAAACAAAAGTGCCACAGCGTCCTCTTGGTCTCCCGAAGGATACAGCGATGCTGCGGGCGCCCCACGCCACCCATGCCGGCTAACATGATCGATCGGGCTTTACGAGAGCTTAAGCCCCCTCTTAACCATCACATTCGCTCAAACCATGACATCAAGCGCGACCTGCCGGTCCGGGCGATGCCGTCGCGGCATGGCCTTGCCGGCTGGCACGACGGCTCCCTTTGCAGACCTACCCGCACCATGCTACCCCGGCGCTGGCGCGGCCAGACCCGCCGCCGCCAATCGGTCGCGATCGGGGAGCCATGAGCACAGCCGCCAACAGCATCGCCTTCGTCTCGTCCGACACAGCAGACGCCAAGGCTGCGCTGGAGAGCCTGTCGGCCCGTTATGGCCAATGTCCGGTCGCCGATGCCGGGGTAGTCGTGGCTCTGGGCGGCGACGGGTTCCTGCTGCAGACCCTGCGCGACACGATGGGGACGGGGAAGAAAGTCTACGGCATGAACCGTGGCACCATCGGTTTCCTGATGAACGAGTATCGTTCCGGCGGCCTCACCGAACGCATCGCGGCAGCCGTCGCCGAGACGATCCGCCCGCTGGAGATGCAAGCCGTCACCTCGGAGGGTGAAACGGTTTCCGCACTGGCGATCAACGAGGTGGCGCTTTGGCGCCAGTCCTACCAGACGGCAAAGATTCGCATTACCATCGATGAGCAGATACGGCTCGAAGAGCTGAACTGCGATGGCGTGATGATCGCGACGCCGGCCGGATCGACCGCCTACAATCTTTCCGCGCACGGGCCGATCCTGCCGCTCGACGCCCCACTGCTGGCGCTCACGCCGGTCAGCCCGTTTCGCCCGCGCCGCTGGCGTGGCGCATTGCTCTCCAACAAGGCGACCGTGCGCTTCGACATTCTGGAGCCGGAAAAGCGGCCGGTGAACGCCGCCGCCGACCATACGGAGGTCAAGGCGGTGACCTCCGTAACGGTTCGCGAGTCGCCGACAGCAACGGCGACCCTGCTGTTCGATCCCAATCATTCCTGGAACGAGCGCATCCTGGCCGAACAGTTCCGTTACTGAGCCGGCACACAGACAAGCGGCCGGATTAGGCATAGCGATTAAGGTTACAAGTTCACAATCGCACCAATCCCGCCCGTTTCTGTTGACAAATCGCGGACTTGCGCCTAATCGCAATGCCAATCTTGCAAGCGCGTGGCGCTTGCCGCGACGAATGACGTTGCGCCTCCCCGAACCAGCCAAAGACAACAACACTTGTCCTCAGACACCACGATCGCTCAAGAAGCGTTGACCTTTTCAGACCTCGGCCTGTCGCCGAAGGTGCTTTCCGCAGTTACCGATGCCGGCTATACGCAGCCGACTCCGATCCAGGCCGGTGCCATCCCGCACGCCTTGCTCGGCAAGGATGTGCTGGGCATAGCCCAGACCGGCACCGGCAAGACCGCCTCCTTTGTGCTGCCGATGCTGACCCGGCTGGAAAAGGGGCGCGCCCGCGCCCGTATGCCGCGCACCCTGATCCTGGAGCCGACGCGTGAGCTTGCCGCGCAGGTCGAGGAGAATTTCGTCAAATACGGCAAGAACCACAAGCTCAACATCGCGCTTCTGATCGGCGGCGTATCGTTCGACGAACAGGACAAGAAGCTGGAGCGCGGCGCCGACGTGCTGATCGCGACGCCCGGCCGCCTGCTCGACCACCGCGAGCGCGGCAAGCTTTTGCTCAATGGCGTCGAGATCCTCGTCATCGACGAGGCCGACCGCATGCTCGACATGGGCTTCATTCCCGATATCGAGCGCATCTGCGAGATGATCCCGTTCACCCGGCAGACGCTGTTCTTCTCGGCGACCATGCCGCCGGAAATCACCAAGCTGACGGAGAAATTCCTGCACGCGCCGGTGCGTGTCGAGGTCTCCAAGGCAGCCTCCACCGCCACCAGCATCACCCAGCGGCTGGTGAAGTCCGGTTCGAAGCCGTGGGACAAGCGCGAGACGCTGCGCAACCTGATACGGGCCGAGGACGCGGAGCTGAAGAACGCCATCATCTTCTGCAACCGCAAGGTCGAGGTGTCGGAACTGTTCCGCTCGCTGCTGAAATACGATTTCGATGCCGGCGCCCTGCATGGCGACATGGACCAGCGTGCCCGCATGCAGATGCTCGCCAATTTCCGTGACGGCAAGCTTCGCTATCTCGTGGCTTCGGACGTCGCCGCGCGCGGCCTCGACATCCCCGATGTCAGCCATGTGTTCAACTATGACGTGCCGATCCATGCAGAAGACTATGTCCACCGCATCGGCCGCACCGGACGCGCCGGACGCTCCGGCAAATCCTTCACCATCGCGACCAAGTCCGACACCAAGTATATCGACGCCATCGAACGGCTGATCGGCAACAAGATCGAGTGGCATGACGGTGACCTGTCGACCGTGGTCGCCAGCGAAGGTGAAGACGATGCGCCGCGCCGGGGCAAAGGCGCGCCGCGCCGCGCCGGCCGCAAGGACGATGACCGCAAGGACAGGGGCGAGCGCAAGAAGGGCGGCGAACGCCGCGCCAGACATGGCGAGGAAGAGGCCTCTCCGGTAGTCGCACAGCAGGAACAGCCCGATGTGGCTGAGACGGCCGTCGCCGATATCGGCGAGCGGCGCGCGCGCAAGGATGCGATCCGCTCGGAAAACAGCGAGCGCAAGGGCTCTGCGGATCGCGCGCCGGAACGGGGCGATACTAGGCCTCAGCGCGATGGCAACCGCCCTGCCCGCCACCGGCAGGAAGACAACGACGCCACCGTGGGCTTCGGCGACGACATGCCGGCCTTCATGCGCATCGTCGCCAAGGTATAATCCAGACCGCTTTCGAGGGCACGCCGGCCAGCCGGCATGCCCCTTGGGCGAACTCCAAACGTGCATCGGTTCGAACCGGCCTGGACGACGCGCTTCATGCATGTCGCCCTGCTGAAACCGGCGTCATTGCTGGACGCCATCGGTTGGCCTGGCTCGCCCGTTACATTGGCCCGGGCATCATCTTGGTCGGTTTCTCCAGCATCGGAAACTCGGCCTTGTTGCATTTCACGTTCGGGTTCGTCGGACTGAACATGCCGTTCGGATTATCCCTGAACAGCCAGGCGTGAAGATCGTAGTGGACGAACTCCCTCGGGATGAGCGGATAGTGTCCCTCCATCGGCCCCATGAAGGTCTGGCCAAACAGCTTCGGCGGCTCTTTGATATCCGGCGTCAGCGGCACCAGCCATTCCACACCGACCAATTTCAGGCCCTTCCTGGTCGGCTCGTAGATCAGGACGTTGGGCTTCATCGGGTCGAGTTTCTGGCCGACACTTGGGACGTTGACGAAATGGATGCCCATGGCCCCTTTCGGATAAAACATCGCGCCGGATATCTTTTCGCCGGCATAGTAGACGCACCCGACGGTCGACAGATAAAGGTCGCGGACAGCTGCGGTATAGTCTTCATACTTGGCCAATGATTTCTTCAAGGCTTCGATGTCGGCCTTGTTGGCTTCTTCGGCTTGGGCCGTGGCAGCGTCGAACGATACGCCGAGAAGGCCGGCCAATACGAGGACGCCGCAACGCCCAAGGCGAGCTGTTCTTGTCATGCATTCCTCCCAGATACTTCATCTGGCCGTGCAAGACCGAGGCGGGAAAATGTTTGATTGCGCGGCCAGTTGTACCGCCTCATCCCCTCTGGAACAGCAATGATGCTATTCCTTTCCAGGCCTGTGGGAAAGCTGTTATTTAGAACTAGCTAATTCTCAGGCACGCCAATCTGAGGAGCGTCGAAGTCCCCTCAAACAAAAACGGCCCCCGTGGGGCCGTTTCGCATTCCCTTGCCGAACAATCAGGTGAGCGGCGACAGCTGGATCTCGACGCGCCGGTTCTGGGCGCGGCCTTCGGCCGTCGCGTTGGATGCGATCGGACGCGTCTTGCCGAAGCCGGTGACGGCGAAGCGGCGCTGATCGACGCCCTGCCCAGACAGATAGTTGGCGACCGCCAGCGCACGGCGCTGCGACAGATCGAAATTGTGCTGCTCACCGCCCGTCGAATCGGTGTGGCCAAACACATCGACGGTCGTCTGGCGGAACCTCTTCAGCACCAGCGCGACGGAATTCAGCACCGGGTAGAAGCCGGGCTTCACCGCATCCTGATCGACATTGAAGGTGATGTCGGACGGCATGTTGAGGATGATCTGGTCGCCGCTGCGGGTGACGCTGACGCCGGTGCCCTGGAGCTGCCGGCGCAATTCCGCCTCGTTCTGATCCATCGTCGCGCCGATGGCGCCACCGGCCAGCGCACCGATGCCAGCGCCAATCAGCGCGTTGCGGCGGTCATTGCCACCGGCAAGCAGACCGAGGCTCGCACCTGCCAGGGCGCCGAGACCGGCACCAGCGGCCGTGTTGGAAATCTTCTGGTCGCCCGTATACGGATCGGTGGTGGTGCAGGCGCTCACGAGCAAAGCCGTCGCCATGACGACGAGCACGGTCTTCTTCATAAATGATCCCTCTCCAAGTCGCGCCTTTTTCGACGGCGCCAAATCAACCCTTCCCGCGACTTGTAACATGAATTGCGGCGAAAAGCGGAACAGGAAAAACGCCCGCGACGGCTTTTCCCGGGGTCAGTCACGTGACGACCGCCTTGGCCGGTCACCAGAGATTCTTGCCGTCAATGACCACCACTTCGACCTTGTCGAGATCGAAATCATCGAACAGCCGCGAATTGATGCTGATCTTGGGATTGTCGAAATCCGGCTCGCCGGTCGACCAATCCGGTGTTTCGGTGAACGTGCCGCAGCCGCAGGTGTTGCAAAAACCATGCTTTACGGTTTTCGAGCCCCACTGATAGAAGGCAACGTTTTTCAGTGGCGTGATGAGCTTGAACTGCGATGGGGTGTAGTAGGCCCAGAGCGAGCCGCGTTTCGAGCAGAACGAACAGGTGCACTGCGTCACCGTCCGCGGTGCCTCTGAAACCTCGAATGTCGTCGCCTTGCAGTGGCAGCTTCCCTTGATGGTCATCGACGTCACCTCTCCGTTGTCCGCCGCCCATGCGGCAGGGCACCATAAAGAAGCGATCCTGACAACTGTCCGTCAGCAGGCTCCACACCTGACGGGAAATCCTAGTAGGACGATGGCGGCACGAATAGGCAGATGGTCTTGCCGGCATCGAGCCCGGCCTCATGCGCGCACCAATGAAACTCGCCGTCGGGCGAATCCTTGATACGTCTGTCGCTGTAAGCCAGCACCTCCCCGGTGTCCTTGATGACATAGCCTTCCGGGCGCTCGCTGATCGAAGTCTGCGACACCTCATGGCAGTCGTAATTCGCGCAGCAGGCGAACGGATAGCTCCAGCCTTGCGGCTTGGCCGCGGTCGGCTTGGCGTCATGCGCCAAGGCAGGCACCGACAGAAGCGCGATCACACACGCCGCGCACAGGGGAATGACAAGCTGGCCAACCGATGGAACGGCGATGGCCGATCTGGAATTGGCGGCAAACATGGGAACGTTCCTTTCAAACGAGGTTCAAGCGTTTCTTGCTTGCCCGTTCCCGGAACGTGTCTTCCCAGCGGCCAAATCGTCAGCAGATATGCCGCGACCGGCCATAAATGCTTTTGTCTTCTCCCGCCTTGATGGTGAGCCGAAATGTGAGTCGGCGCAAGAAATCGCTGCGTGAGGCTCGTAAGCAGCAACAACTTGCCGCTGACAACCATGGCAGATCGCCATCTGAGATGGCCCGCTTCCTCCTGAAGAAGGTGCAAGCCATCGCAACCCAGGTTAGTGGCGGACGGGCTAGTCCAGATCCGCCACGGCCTCACCCGCGCCACCCTCGATGCGTTGCGACAGCGAGGCTTCCATGAAGTCGTCGAGATCGCCATCGAGTACGCTTGACGGGCTGGTGCTTTCGACGCCGGTGCGCAGATCCTTGACCAGCTGATAGGGCTGCAACACGTAGGAACGGATCTGGTGGCCCCAACCGATGTCGCTTTTCGAGGCTTCGGTAGCGTTGGCGACGGCCTCACGCTTCTTCAGCTCTTCCTCGTAGAGTCGCGAGCGCAGCATCTCCCAGGCCTTGGCCTTGTTCTTATGCTGTGAACGCTCAGCCTGGCAGGCGACCGCTATGCCGGTGGCGATATGGGTGATGCGCACGGCCGAATCGGTGGTGTTGACGTGCTGGCCGCCGGAACCCGACGAGCGATAGGTGTCGATACGCACATCCGATTCCGAAACATCGATCTCGATCCTGTCATCGACGACTGGGTAGACCCAGATGCTGGAGAAGGACGTATGGCGACGCGCATTGCTGTCATAGGGCGAAATGCGCACCAGGCGGTGGACGCCCGATTCCGTCTTCAGCCAGCCATAGGCATTGTGGCCCTTGATCAAGAGCGTAGCGGATTTGATGCCGGCCTCTTCGCCATCATGCACTTCCAGCACCTCGACCTTGAAGCGGCGGCGCTCGGCCCAGCGCGTGTACATGCGCAACAGCATCGAGGCCCAGTCCTGGCTCTCGGTGCCGCCGGCGCCGGCATGAACTTCGAGATAGGTGTCGTTGGCGTCGGCTTCACCCGACAGCAGCGTCTCGACCTGTCGGGCCTTCGCCTCGCCCTGCATCGATCGGATCGCCGCTTCGGCCTCGGCGATGACGCCCTCGTCGCCTTCTTCCTCGCCAAGCTCGATCAAGCCGATATTGTCTTCCAGCGCCTGCGTCAGGCCCTTGACCGCCGCGATGCCTTCCTCGAGGCCTTGGCGTTCGCGCATCAGCTTCTGGGCTTCCAGCGGTTCGTTCCAGAGGCTGGCGTCCTCGGCCCGCACATTCAGGTATTCAAGCCGCTTTATGGCCTGATCCCAGTCAAAGATGCCTCCTCAGCAGGGTTATCGCCTGCCTGATCTCGTCGACAATATTCTGCGTTTCCGCGCGCATGGCCTGGTATTTCGTCCTGTTGCTGAAGTGACGCTTGGGTCGGCGCGATACATAGGGACGGCGTCGCCATGTGTAAAGCGAAATGGGCCGGCCCCAGGCCAGCCCAACAGGCTGCATCGAGCCCCGTCAGTAGAGGCCGCCGCCGCCGTCCTGGATGGCCTGGTTCGCCTGCGGCGACAGTGCGCCGCCCGATGCGTTGGAGCCGTCGGCACCCATGCCGATCACCCAATAGCTGTCGGCAGGACCGGTGCCCGGCTTGAAGGCCTCGATGATGGTGCCCGGATCGCCCGACGTGGCACGCATGCCGGTCTTGCGGTTGATGGCGATCAGATTCATGCCATCCGGCACCTTGAAGTCGACATTGGGCGTGCCGTCCAGCGCCACGCGCATGAAGTCCTTGAAGATCGGGGCGGCGAGACCGCCACCGGTGGCGCCATGGCCAAGGCCGCGCGGCGTGTCGTAGCCCATGTACAGGCCGACCACGAGGTTCGGTGTATAGCCGATGAACCAGGCGTCCTTTTCGTCGTTGGTGGTACCGGTCTTGCCGGCGATGTGCCGTCCCAGTTCGCCGATGGTGGCGCCGGTGCCGCGTTGCACCACGCCTTCCATCATCGAGGTGATCTGGTAGGCAGTCATCGGATCGAGCACCTGCTCGGAATTGTCGACCAGTTCCGGTTCCGGCTGATTCTTCCATTCAGGCGCGTTGCAGCCCTCGCAGCCACGCTCATCCTGCTTGAACACGGTCTTGCCGTAGCGATCCTGGATGCGATCGATCAGTGATGGTTTGATCGACTTGCCGCCATTGGCCATGATCGAATAGGCCGAAACCATGCGCATGACGGTCGTCTCGCCGGAGCCCAGCGCCATCGGCAGATACGGCGCCAGATGATCGTAGACGCCGAAGCGCTCGGCATATTCGACGACCAGCTTCATGCCCATGTCGTTGGCAAGCCGCACGGTCATCAGGTTGCGCGACTTCTCGATACCGGAGCGCAGCGTTGCCGGCCCGGCGACGGTGCCGTCATAGTTCTTCGGTGTCCAGGTCGTGTTGCCGCTCTGGATGGTGATCGGTCCGTCCATGATCACCGAGGCCGGCGTATAGCCATTGTCCAGTGCCGCCGAATAGACGATCGGCTTGAACGAGGAGCCCGGCTGGCGCATCGCCTGGGTGGCGCGGTTGAATTCCGACTGCGAATAGGAGAAGCCGCCGACCATGGCCAGCACGCGGCCGGTATGCGGATCCATGGCGATCAGGCCGCCTTCCACCTCGGGAACTTGGCGCAGGCTGTAGGCAGTGTCGGAACCTTCGTTCTTTTGCACGAAGATCACGTCGCCCGGCTTCAGCACGTCGGCCGGCGACTTGGCCTTGACGGTCTTGCCGTCGACCAGATGGCGCATGGCAAAACCCATGTCGTCCTTGCTGACGGTGCCCTCGACGCGTTCCTTGACGATGTCGCCCGACGCCTGACGTGCGGGCTGCAGGCCGATCGACAAACCAGTCGCGGAGCTGTCGAGCACGACGGCCAGCGACCATTCGGGGACGTCTTCCAGGCCCTTGACGGCGCCCAGCGCCACGCCCCAGTCGCCGGATACGTCGATCGTCTTCACCGGCCCGCGATAACCGCGCAGCGTGTCGTATTTCATCAAGCCGTTCTGCATCGCCCTGCGGGCAATGAGCTGGACCTTGGGGTCGAGGGTGGTGCGAATGGAGAGGCCGCCCTCATAGAGCGCATTCTCGCCGTAGCGGGCGATGATCTGCCGACGGACCTCTTCGGTGAAATACTCGCCGGCGAAAAGATAGGAGCCGGCGCGCCGTGGCGAAACGCCAAGCGGCTCGGCCTTGGCCTTGGCCCCCTCTTCGGGCGTCACATAACCATTCTCGACCATCTGGCCGATGACCCAGTTGCGCCGCTCGATCGCCCGATCGGCGTGCTTGAAAGGATTGTAGTTGGCCGGACCTTTCGGCAGCGATGCCAGATACGCGGCCTCGGCCACGGTCAGTTCATTCACCGATTTGTCGAAATAGGTCAGCGCGGCGCCGGCCACGCCATAGGCGTTGAAGCCGAAGAAAATCTCGTTGAGATAGAGTTCGAGGATGCGGTCCTTCGGGTAAGCCTGTTCGATGCGGAAGGAAAGGATGGCCTCCTTGACCTTGCGTTCCAGGGAGCGCTCGTTGGTGAGCAGGAAGTTCTTGGCAACCTGCTGGGTGATCGTCGAACCACCCTGCATCGGTCCACCCGAAACGTAAGTGAGCACCGCTCTACCCAACCCCGTTATGTCGACACCAGGATGGCTGTAGAAGTTCTTGTCCTCAGCGGACAGAAAGGCCGCCTTGACGCGGTCCGGGATCGCCTGGATCGGCAGATACAGGCGCCGTTCGCGCGCATACTCCGCCATCAGCGAGCCGTCAGAGGCATGGATGCGGGTGGTGACCGGCGGCTCGTATTTGGCGAGCACTTCGTAGTCGGGCAGATCCTTTGCGACATGGCCGATGTACAGGGCAACGCCCGCCGCGACCAGAAGGGCCAGCGTCGTGCCGATGCCGAAGAAGTAGCCAATGAGACGAATCATACCCGCTCCAGTCCTTGGTCGGGAATTTCCTAAACGAAGCCGCCTTCCACGCAAGCTTTCGAACCGGTCCCAATCCGTAATCGAAAACCCATGTCGCCACCATGTGGACAAAATACGGCAAGGCTTGCTTTCATGACCTCGAGCCGGAAATAAAGGCACCGGGTGTTGTCATCCAGCAACGCCGCCTTAGGTTGCAGGCGCCGCCAGGCATGTCAACCTCCGGTC
The DNA here is from genome assembly GCF_059420305.1 of Mesorhizobium sp. GW821-FHT04C10. Lineage (NCBI taxonomy): Bacteria > Pseudomonadati > Pseudomonadota > Alphaproteobacteria > Hyphomicrobiales > Phyllobacteriaceae > Mesorhizobium > Mesorhizobium sp. GW821-FHT04C10. The sequence goes on from NZ_JBWKTL010000001.1 coordinate 4,733,894, forward strand.
CCCGTTCCGGCACGAGCGGAAGCGAACAGCGCAACGGCGTTGGTGATGCTTTGTGCGGCCTTGCCGCGCCATTCGGCGTCGAGCAGTTGCGCCTCGTCCTTGGCATTCGAGAGATAGCCGAGTTCGACCAGCACGGATGGCACGTCCGGCGCCTTCAGCACCTTGAATCCCGCCGAACGCTGCGGATTGTTGATGAGGCCGACGCTGGTCGAAAGCTGGCCGACCAGCGTGTGCGCGAAACTCATCGAGAAGGTGTGCGTCTCGCGGCGGATCAGGTCGATCAGGATGTCGGTCACTTCCTTGTTATCGTCCTTGATAACCATACCGGCAAACTGGTCCGAGAGATTCTCGCGGTCGGCAAGCGCCTGCGCCTCGGGATCGGATGCCTTGTCGGAGACCGTATATACGGTGGCGCCGCGGATGCCCTTGACGCTGATCGTATCGGCATGGATCGAAATCAGCAGATCGGCCTCATGCTGGCGGGCAATGCGCACACGGTCGTCCAGACGCAGATACTCATCGGTGTCGCGCGTCATGAAGACATCGTATTTGCCGATCGCCGTGAGCTTGTCGCGCAGCTCCGTGGCGAAGGCCAGCGTCACATTCTTCTCGATCGTACCGTTCAGACCCTCGGCTCCGCCGTCGACGCCGCCATGGCCGGGATCGATGACGACGGTGAAGCGATGGCCCGGATTGGAGACCGGCCCGGTGCCGACCCGTCCGCCCTTGTCGGTCGAAACCGTCGAGCCGGTGGTCAGCGCCTGGTTGGCAAGGGCGGCGTCGAACTCACGTTCGGAGGCGGCCGACATGTCGATGGCAATGCGGTAGCCGGTTCCGTCTTCATTCTTGAGCACATCCAGCTTGTCGACCGCGAACGGTCCCTTGCCGGTGAGGATCAGCCGAGAAACGCCCTCGCCGAGCTCACCCAGGCGCACACTCTTGACCAGGCCGCGCGGCTTCAAGTCCTTGGCGTCGATCGCCAGCCTGGTATTCGCCAGGTCGATGACCAGGCGATTGGGTCCGCGCAGCAGGAACCACTTGATGTCCGGCTCGCGATCGAAATCCACGACGATGCGCATCTTGGTGGCATCGCCCGCCATCTTGTAGCCTTTGGCCACGAGCGGCGCGTCGGCGGCATTGGCAACGGAGGAAAGCGACTGGGAAATCACGACCAGCAGCAGGAGACAGAAGGCGCCGAGAATCCGGCCGCCAACACGACATCCCTTGTCTGTGAAGTCCGCCAGTCCCATCTCTCTTCCAGTCGCTCCCGGTTTGGCGCCAGGCGCCCGCTCGTTTCGTCGAAGTGCCGGTTAGGCCGCGAACTCGATTAACGATTGGTATCCAGAGAAGGTTAACCAAGCCTTTTCACGCAAGGATCAGAACCAGGCTTACGTTACGGAACTGCTTTTTGCCGGCATCGGAAATCGGGGTTGCCTTCCACCCCGCCAAATCATAAAAGCGATAGTGGATCACTGCAATCCTGGAACCGCCCTCCTCCGCAGCTTCCTGCTACAGGGTTAGATGAAAGGCGGCTCCTTTCGCTTCACGCGAAAAGGCTTCAAGTGATTGCGACGAATTTCGCAGGTGTGCTCCCGTGGCGGGGGAATCGCTTGCGTGAGGAAAACGGCCGGGTTTGTTCCCGTGCCGGCTCTGTACGAGCAAACAAGCTGGTCCGGTTTCCGGGCTTTGGTTCAAAAGGTTCTGCTGGTGACGATGGCTTCAAGCGCAATCATGGAAAGGTCCGCATCAAACCGCGCCAGTATGGCTGCGGGCGGCACCGCCATGACACGCAGGCACCGTCCGGCGGACATTCAATTATCCGGCACCCACTCTCATCCAGACACACAGCAGCGGGTTTTACCCCGCCAGCTGCGGCTGACGGCTGCCGGGGGGAAACGAAATAATGCCCAACAAAATGCTGATAGACGCCTCCCACCCGGAGGAAACACGAGTTGTCGTCGTACGCGGTAACCGTATCGAAGAATTCGACTTTGAATCCCAGGACAAGAAGCAGCTCAAAGGAAACATTTACCTCGCCCGCGTAACGCGCGTCGAACCCTCCCTTCAGGCAGCCTTTGTCGAATATGGCGGCAACCGTCACGGTTTTCTCGCCTTCAGTGAAATACACCCCGACTACTACCAGATCCCGGTCGCCGACCGTCAGGCACTGCTGCGCGCCGAAGCGCAGGAGGCCGAGGACGAAGAGGACGAGGACGGCGACGGCGATGACCGCCAGAGCCGCGATCGCGGCCGGCGCGGGCGACGGCGCGGCGGCAAGAGCCGTGACCGGGCCGAGCACAAGCGCGATGCGAGCGAGGCAGGCGAAGGCTCCGGCGAGCCGAGTGAAGGCGGCGACAATGGCGACATCGTTGTCGAAGAGATCTCCCACACCTCCCAGATCATCGAACACGCAGCCGACACGTCAGAACATCCAGATACGTCGGAGCATGCCGATACGTCCGGCCATGATGAAGGTTCCGCCGAGCAGGACGAAGCCGAAACCCGCGAGGGCGGCCCGACATCGATAGCCGCCGCTGTCGAAGGCGATGTGGTTTCCGAACCTGTCCCGCAGACGGAACAGGGCACTGAAGCAACGTCCGGCGACAATGACCGCGGCATGCTGGAGGAAGTACAGTCCTCGCATCCGGATGACCACGAGGTCGAATCGGTCGGCGCCGAGGATGCGCTGGAAGAAGTGCGCAATCGCCGCAAGCCCGTGCGCCGCCAGTACAAGATCCAGGAAGTGATCAAGCGCCGGCAGATCCTGCTGGTGCAGGTCGTCAAGGAAGAGCGCGGCAACAAGGGCGCCGCCCTCACCACCTATCTGTCTCTTGCCGGCCGCTATTCGGTGCTGATGCCCAATACGGCACGCGGCGGCGGCATTTCCCGCAAGATCACCAGCGCGGTCGACCGCAAGCGCCTGAAGGAGGTTGTCGCTGATCTCGAAGTGCCGCAAGGCATGGGCGTCATCCTGCGCACCGCTGGCGAGAGCCGCACCAAGGCCGAGATCAAGCGCGACTATGAATATCTGATGCGGCTGTGGGAGAACGTGCGCAATCTCACGCTCCAGTCCACTGCCCCTGCCCTCGTCTATGAGGAAGGCAGCCTGATCAAGCGTTCGGTACGCGACCTCTACAACAAGGACATCGACGAGATCCTTGTCTCGGGCGAGGAAGGCTATCGCGAGGCCAAGGACTTCATGCGCATGCTGATGCCGAGCCACGCCAAGGTGGTTCAGCCGTTCCGCGACACGACGCCGATCTTCGTGCGCAACGGTATCGAGGCGCAGCTCGACCGCATGCTGCAGCCGCAGGTGACGCTGAAGAGCGGCGGCTACATCATCATCAACCAGACCGAGGCGCTGGTTGCCATCGACGTCAATTCGGGGCGCTCCACCAAGGAGCACTCGATCGAGGACACGGCACTCCACACCAATCTGGAAGCGGCCGAAGAGGTTGCCCGCCAGCTCAGGCTTCGCGATCTCGCCGGCCTGATCGTCATCGACTTCATCGACATGGAGGAGAACCGCAACAACCGCTCCGTCGAGAAGCGGCTGAAGGATCACCTCAAGAACGATCGTGCGCGTATCCAGGTCGGCCGCATCTCGCATTTCGGCCTGATGGAGATGTCACGCCAGCGCATCCGCGCCAGCGTGCTCGAATCCACCATGAAGCCCTGCCCGCATTGCGGCGGCACCGGCCATGTCAGGTCCGATTCGTCGGTCGCGCTGATGGTGGTGCGGGCGATCGAGGAATTCCTGCTCAAGGATTCGCGCAGCCACATCACGGTCCGCACGCCGGCCGCGACCGCGCTCTACGTGCTCAACCACAAGCGCGGTACGTTGGTGGAACTGGAAAGCCGCTTCGGCCTGACCATCACCATCGAGGCCGACGACACGGTCGGCGCGCAGCACTATGCGATCTTCCGCGGCGCCCTGGCTGAAAAGCCCGAGGGCTTTGTAGAGGTGCGCAGCCTGCCGGCCTATGTCGAGCCGGAAGAGCCCGAGGACGAGATTGTCGTCGTCGAGGAAGATGACGAGGTATCGGTCCAGGCCGAGCAGCCACGCCAGCAGCCGCAGCAAAACCAGCAGCCGCGGCCTGTCGGTGGCGAGGACGGCGAAGGCCGCGACCGCAAGCGCCGCAAGCGCCGCAGACGTCGCGGCGGCCGGGATCGCGATCGCGAACATGGCGCTCCTACGGATGGCTCATCCACCTCGGCTCCGGCCGGCGATTTCGCCGAATCGGCAAACGCGGCGGACGATGACGACACCGAAACGGACGACGCCGCTCCGATCGCCGCCAGCGCCTCCGATGAGGCGGCGCAGGCTTCGGATGACGGCCAGGGCAAGAAGCGTCGGCGCGGCAAGCGCGGCGGCAAGCGCAACCGTCGCGAGGACGGCGAAGGCGAGGCCGAGGCAAGTGCCGGCGAAACGACCGAACCTTCCGAAGCTGATGCTTCGGAAAGCGAGCCTGCCTCGATCGAGCCGGTGGCTGTTGCTGCTGTGGCGGAAGAGCCGGTGGCTGCGGTGAGCGAAGAGGTGCCGAGCACCGAGAAGCCCAAGAAGCCGCGTCGCGCAGCCAAGCCGAAGAAGGCAGCCGCCGAGGCCGCCGTCGAGACGGCCGTTGTCGAAGCGGCTGTGGAAACGCCGGCCGAAGCTCCCGCGGCGGCCACCGAGGAAACAGTGGTTGCGGCCGTCAAGGAACAGCCCTCGAAGGCCCGGCCGTCACGACGCAAGCCAGCGGCGATCGATGCACCGGTCGTGCCTGTGGTTTCCTCGACCGTCGCCAGTGAGCCGGAAGCCAAGACCGAAGAAAAGCCGAAGCGTGCCGGCTGGTGGCAGCGGAAGGGCTTTTTCTAAGCCTTTCAACTGGTTGAAGTGATTTTTTGATAAGAAAATCCCGCGCCGATCGAAGGATGGCGCGGGATTTTTCATGTCATGTGTTCCCACAGTGCGAGAAATGGGGAAACCATCCCACACTTTTCCTGGAATTGCGCTAAGGCGCGAAAATCGACCAGTTCATCATCCTGGCCAGTTTCTCCAGGGCGATCGACCCCAGCTTGGAATTGCCATTGGCGTTGAGGCCGGGCGACCAGACGGCGAGCGAGGCGACACCCGGCACGATGCCCAATATGCCGCCGCCAACGCCGCTTTTTCCCGGAATGCCGACACGGAAGGCGAAATCGCCGGATCCGTCATAGTGGCCGCAGGTCAGCATCATGGCACCGATGCGCCGCGCGCGCTCCGCCGACACCACGGAATGGCCGGTCGCCGGATTCTTGCCGCCATTGGCAAGGAAGCGGCCGGACATCGCCAGTTGCCGGCAACTCATGGCAATGGCGCAATGGTGGAAATAGACGCCGAGCGCCAGTTCCGGTGCATGATGAAGATTGCCGAAGGATTTCATGTAGTTGGCCAGCGCGAAGTTGCGATAGCCGGTAGCGCGTTCGGACGCCGCCACCTCGCGGTCGATGATGATGGTCTCGTCGTCGGCGAGGAACTGGATGAAGCGCAGGATCTCGCCGATCGCCTCGCGCGGCTGATGGCCGGCAAGCAGGATATCGGAGATGACGATGGCGCCGGCATTGATGAACGGATTGCGCGGAATGCCGTTCTCGTGCTCGAGTTGGACGATCGAGTTGAACGGATTGCCCGACGGCTCGCGTCCAACCCGTTTCCATAGCGCGTCGCCGACATTGCCGAGCGCCAGCGTCAATGTGAACACCTTCGAGATGCTCTGGATGGAAAAAGGCTGGTCGGCATCGCCCGCCGTCAGCACACGACCGTCATTGGTGACGGCGGCAATGCCGAACTTCCTTGGATCGACCTTGCCCAATTGAGGAATGTAGGTCGCGACATCGCCGCGATCGGTGCGTTCAGCCATTTCGGCCGCGACCTCGGCCAATGCCTGATCAAGTTTGGGGGCCTGTTCGAGTTCCGGCATGGCGCTACCTCAACCAGCGTTCGATGCGCGACATCGCCTCGACCATGTCGTCGTGGCTGCCGGCATAGGAAAAACGCATCGTGCGATGCCCCGCCTGGGTGTCGAAGTCGTGGCCGGGCGTCGCCGCCACATGCGCCTCGGCCAGCATCTTGCGCGTGAAGGCCATGCTGTCGTTGGTGTGCCGGGTGACGTCGCAAAAAGCATAGAAAGCGCCATCCATCGGCGCGGCCAGCGGAAAGCCAAGCTCGGGCAGACGTTTCATCAAGAGCTCACGATTCCAGGCGTAGCGGCCCTTGACCACCTCCAGATCCTCGGTTGCGGCAAAGGCCTCGATCGCAGCGATCTGCGACAGTTCCGGCGGCGAGATGTAGAGGCTTTGGGCAATCCGCTCGACCGGCCGCACCAGCTCTTCCGGCAACACCATCCAGCCGATGCGCCAGCCGGTCATGCAATAGTATTTCGAGAAGGAATTGATCACGGTCACGCTGTTGCCGAAAGCGAGTGCCGTGGTGTCGGGCGCGCCATAGGCCAATCGATGATAGATCTCGTCGGAAATGACGGCGATCCCCAGCGTCTCCGCCATATTGACCAGCGCCGACAGTTCGTCGGCCGGTATGACCGCGCCGGTCGGATTGGCGGGGCTTGCGAAAAGAACCCCCTTCAGCGGCTTCTCGCGGTGCGCCGCCTCCAGATGACCGGCATGCAGATAGGCCGCGTCGCCGAGTTCGATCTCGACCACATCGATGCCGAGCGCCGCCATGATGTTGCGATAGGCGGGGTAGCCGGGGGCCGCGATGGCTACGCGGTCGCCCGGATCGAACATCGCCAAGAAGGCGAGATTGAAGGCCGCCGACGATCCTGTGGTCACCGCGATCCGGCCGGGCTCGACCTCAAGCCGATAGTGATCCGCGTAATGCTCGGCGATCGCCTTGCGCAGACCGGCCAGCCCCAGCGTGTCAGTGTAGCCTATGCGCCCGTCCTGCAAGGCCTTGGCAGCCGCGGCGCGAACCCTTGCGGGCGCGGGGTCGGAGGGCTGGCCGACCGCCATTGAGATCACTGGCACGCCCTGAGCCTTCAGCCTGTTCGCTTCGGCCAGGACATCCATGGCGTGGAACGGCTCGACATTGCCACGGCGTGAGAGCGAAACGACCATTTTATCCCTGTCCAGACAGTTGAGCACGCCATTCCCTTGATGCATGCGCCGCACAAATGCCCGATTGATGTGAGGATCACAAGTTGAGGAAGTTTTTCCGGTGCCGACTTTTCATCTTTCGCCCGCTCGTCTACCAGTTGACACGTCATGTTGAGCCGACCCAGATCGACGATTGCCCAGGCAGCACGCGTTTTCGCGACGTTTTCGCTCGGCGTCGCCGTTGCCGTGGCGAGTTCGGTCACCGCCTTCGCCCAGAACGTGCCTGTTATACGCGATGCCGAGATCGAGGCTCTGGTGCGCGATTACGCTCGGCCGATCTTCAAGGCCGCCGGGCTGGCGAATGACGGCATCGACATCGTTCTGGTCAACGATTCCAGCTTCAACGCCTTCGTCACCGGACGCCGGCTGTTCATCAACACAGGCGCGCTGATGACGGCTGAAACGCCGAACGAGATCATCGGCGTCATCGCGCACGAGGCCGGTCATATCGCCGGCGGCCACCAGCAGAAACTGCGTGACCAGCTTGAACGCGCCAAGACGATGGCCATCATCGCCACCTTGCTTGGCGCGGGCGCCATGGTCGCTGGCGCGACCACCAACAGCCGCGGTCTTGCCGGCGCCGGCATGGGCGTGGCGGCTGGCGGCGGTGAGATGGCGCAACGCAGCATCCTCGCCTACCAGCGCACCGAAGAAACGACCGCCGACCGCTCGGCGATCACCTATCTCAACGCCACCGGCCAGTCCGGCATGGGCATGCTGAAGACCTTCGCCCGCTTCCAGAGCGCGCTGTCCTTGTCGGGCACGCAGGTCGATCCCTATCGGATCAGCCATCCGATGCCGCAGGAGCGCATCGCCAATCTCGAAGTGCTGGTGAAGCAGAGCCCCAATGTCGACAAGGTCGACTCTCCGGCGCTGCAGCAGCGCCACGACATGATGCGGGTCAAGATCGCAGTCTATATGGACGGCCAGGCCGGGGCGGCGCGACTGATGCAAAAGATGCGGGGCAGCCTCGCCGCGCAGTATGGCGATGCCCAGTCCACCTATCTTTACGGCAACCTTGCCGCGGCGCTCGTCAAGACCAACGCCCTGATCAAGGCGCAACCCAAGAATGCCTACTTCCAGGAATTGCGCGGCGACATACTGATGAAGGCGAACAAGCCCAAGGATGCGGCCGAAGCCTACACCAAGGCGGTCAGCCTCGATCCGGTGCGGTCCGGCCTGCTGCCTGTCTCGCTCGGCCAGGCCCTGATGGCCGTAGGCACGCCCGACTCGCTGAAGAAGGCCGTCGTGCAGATCAACAACGGCCTGGGGCGCGACAAGGAAAATTCCGCTGGATATCGCTACCTGGCGCAGGCTTATGGCGAGTTGGGTGACATACCGGGCGCCGAGCTTGCCACGGCCGAGGGTCATTTCTATTCCGGCAACTACAAGGATGCGAAGATCTTCGCCATGCGGGCGCAGCAGCAGATGAAGCGGGGCGAGCCGCGCTGGATCCGCGCGCAGGACATCATAAACTACAAATCGTCAGGCAAAATCTAGTGAACCTTCCGGCCACGCGCTGCGACACAGCCGGACCGGGAAACAGGCAAAAGGAACGAGAACGATGAAAAAGGCACTGTTGCTGGGTACCACGGGGATCGCTGTAGCCCTTGCCATGCTGGCTTTCGGTTTCGTGGCCGGCAGCCCACAGATTGCCAAGGCCGGGACGGCGCAGCCCGTCGAGACGACACAGCCTGTCCAGACCGCGGCGGCCGATACCAAGGCGGCGGATACCAAGATCGATCGCACCGAGGTCGAAGGGATCATCCGCGACTACCTCTTGAAGAACCCCGAAGTGCTGCTGGAAGTGCAGGACGCGCTCGAGGCCAAGCAGAAGGACGAGCAGCGCCTCGCCGCGCTCGGCGTCATCAAGAACGCCAAGGAGCAGATCTTCAACTCCAGCTTCGACGGCATTGTCGGCAACCCGAACGGCAAGGTGACCATCGTCGAGTTCTACGATTACAATTGCGGCTTCTGCAAACGCGCCATCGAGGACATGCGGGCGCTGACCAAGGCCGATCCGGATTTGCGCTTCGTGCTCAAGGAATTTCCGATCCTCGGGCCGGACTCACAGAAGGCGAGCGTCGTCTCGATGGCGTTCCACCTGATGATGCCGGAAAAATACGGCGAGTTCCACAATGCTCTGCTCGGCGGCCAGGGACGCGCTACCGAAGCGGCCGCGATCAAGGTCGCGCTTTCGCTCGGCGCCGACGAGGCGAAGCTGCGCGAGAAGATGAAGGACCCGTCGATCACCGAAGCCTTCGCCAAGACCTATGATCTTGCCAACAAGCTCTCGATCACCGGAACACCGTCCTATGTGGTCGGCAACGAGGTCGTCTTCGGTGCTCTCGGGCAGGAAGTGCTGGCCGAAAAGATCGAGGCGGCGAAGGCCGCGCTTTGATCGGCCGGGAGTTTTCTTCACGGGCGGATTTCGGCCTGTTGTGGACAGTGAAAGAACGCACTTGCGCTCTTTCCGCGGGCGACTATGCCCATTATAGAGAGCCAGCGCGCCGGTTTGACACCGGCGCCGGTAAAGGTCGGCTTTTTTGAAAACGGTTTTCGTCCTGAACGGTCCCAATCTCAACGCGCTTGGCAAGCGCGAGCCGGGCATCTATGGCGGCAAGACGCTTGCCGCCATCGCCGACGACTGCAAGCAGGCGGGCACAGCGCTCGGGCTCGAGATCGATTTCCGCCAGTCGAACCACGAGGGCGATCTCGTCGACTGGATCCAGGAAGCAGGCGACAAGGCCGCCGGCATCGTCATCAATCCAGGCGCCTACAGCCATACCTCGATCGCGATCCACGACGCCATCCGCTCGGTCGCGCCGCTGCCGGTCGCCGAGGTTCATCTTTCCAACATCCATGCGCGGGAATCATTCCGCCACGTCTCCATGGTCGCGCCGGTCGCCGTCGGCATGATCTGTGGCTTTGGGCCGCTCGGCTACACGCTGGCGCTACAGGCGCTGGCCGCACGCCTATGACCGGCCAACAAACAGAAGGCTCGAAAATGTCGATAAAGAAGACCGGTGTTGACCAGCAGCTGATCCGCGATCTGGCGGGCATACTGAACGACACCAACCTGACCGAAATCGAGGTCGAACTGGGTGACCTGAAGGTGCGCGTGTCGCGGCAGGCACCCGCCGTCCATGCCATCGCCGCACCCCAGCCAGCCTATGCGCCCGCGGCTGCCGCACAGCCCGCGGCATCGGCCGCGCCGGCAGCGGCCGACGTATCGAAGAACGCGGTGGCCTCGCCGATGGTCGGCACCGCCTATCTGGCGCCCTCGCCCGACGCCAAGCCGTTCATCGAGATCGGCCAGAAGGTCAAGGAAGGCCAGACGTTGCTGATCATCGAGGCGATGAAGACGATGAACCAGATCCCCTCGCCGCGCGCCGGCACGGTGACGGCGATCCTGTTCGAGGACGCGACGCCGGTCGAGTACGGCATGCCGCTCGTCGTGATCGAGTAGAGCTGGCAGGATGTTCCAGAAGATCCTCATTGCCAATCGCGGCGAAATCGCGCTTCGGGTGCTGCGTGCCTGCAAGGAACTCGGCATCCAGACCGTGGTGGTGCATTCGACCGCCGACGCCGACGCCATGCATGTCAGGCTCGCCGACGAGAGCGTATGCATTGGGCCGCCGCCATCGCGCGACAGCTATCTCAATATCCATCAGATCGTCGCGGCCTGCGAGATCACCGGTGCCGACGCCGTGCATCCAGGCTACGGTTTCCTGTCGGAAAACGCCAAGTTCGCCGACATATTGGCCGCGCACAACATCACCTTCATCGGCCCGTCCGGCGACCATATCCGCATCATGGGCGACAAGATCGAGGCCAAGCGTACCGCCAAGCGCCTTGGCATTCCCGTGGTGCCCGGTTCCGACGGCGCGGTGACCGACGAGAAGGAAGCCAAGCGCATTGCCGCCGAGATCGGCTATCCCGTGATCATCAAGGCCTCGGCCGGTGGTGGCGGGCGCGGTATGAAGGTTGCACTCACCGAGGCGGACCTCGAGATCGCCTTGCAGACGGCGCGCACGGAAGCCGGTGCCGCCTTCGGCGACGACGCCGTCTATATCGAGAAATATCTGCAGAAGCCGCGCCACATCGAGGTGCAGGTGTTCGGTGACGGTTTTGGCCGTGGCGTGCATTTCGGCGAACGTGACTGTTCGCTGCAACGCCGCCACCAGAAAGTCTGGGAAGAGGCCAATTCGCCAGCGCTCAACGCCGAGGAGCGGTCCCGCATCGGCGGCATCTGCGCCAAGGCCATTGCCGATCTCGGCTATTCCGGCGCCGGCACGATCGAGTTCCTGTACGAGAATGGCGAGTTCTATTTCATCGAGATGAATACGCGCCTGCAGGTCGAGCATCCGGTGACGGAAGCGATCACCGGCATCGATCTCGTGCATGAACAGATCCGTGTCGCTTCCGGCGGCGGTCTTTCGGTCAAGCAGGAAGACATCAAGTTCAACGGCCATGCCATCGAATGCCGCATCAATGCCGAGGATCCCCGCACCTTCACCCCCTCGCCCGGCACGATCACGCATTTCCATACGCCGGGCGGCCTCGGCATTCGCGTCGATTCAGGCGTCTATTCAGGCTACAAGATCCCGCCCTATTACGACAGCCTGATCGGCAAGCTGATCGTTCACGGGCGCAACCGCGTCGAATGCATGATGCGGCTGCGGCGGGCACTGGATGAGTTCGTCGTCGATGGCATCAAGACGACCTTGCCGCTGTTTCGCGATCTCGTCGGCAACGCCGACATCGCCAATGGCGACTATGACATCCACTGGCTGGAAAAATACCTGGCCAAGGAAGAGTAGTCCGGGGACGCGATGACCCGTCCCTACGCGCCCGGCTATCGCATCCCGACCGACCTCCTGCTCAAGGCATACGCTTCGGGCGTCTTCCCGATGGCTGAAAGTGCTGGGGATCCGGAGGTTTTCTGGGTGCGGCCGGAGACGCGCGGCATCATTCCACTCGATGACTTTCACACGCCCAAAAGCCTGAAGAAGGCAATCCGCAAAAACCCATTCGACATCCGTTTCGACTTCGATTTCGAGGCGACGATCGATGGCTGCGCCGAGAAGCGCGAGGAGCGGCGCTCGACCTGGATCAACGCGCCGATCCGAGAGGCCTATGTGCAGTTGCACCGTATGGGCCATTGCCATTCGGTCGAGGCCTGGCGCGAGGACAACTTGGTCGGCGGCCTTTATGGCGTTTCGCTTGGACGGGTATTCTTCGGCGAAAGCATGTTTTCCAAACAAACGGATGCTTCGAAGATCTGCCTGGTCTACCTCGTCGAGCGCCTGAAGGCGCGCGGCTTCGCACTGCTCGACACGCAATTCACCACCGAGCATCTGAAACACTTCGGCGCCGTCGATGTGCCGCGCGGCAAATACGAAAAGATGCTGGCCGAAGCACTGAAAGGCGAGGCGACCTTTTTTCCGTAGGGGTCGAGACCCTACTTGGCCGCGGCCTCGATCGGCGTTTGCGAATGGAACATCATCTTCCAGCCGTTGACGCGATGGACATAGCCGGTGCTGACCAATGCCGCGTAGGGTTCGCCATTTTCCCGCGTCGCGTGCGCCTCGTAAGTCAGCATGATGATATCGCTGCCCGGCTCGATTATTCCCTTGAGTTCGATATCGAGATCGCGCCAGCGGTTGGGCTTGGTCGCGGTCTTGGCGAGGTCTGCATTGTCCATCGCCCGTGCCATCTGAGGAAACGCCACCAGGCATTCCGTGTCGGCATTGGCGGCGTAGTAGGCTGCGTCGCCGGTCCAGAACCCTCTTTCGAGCTCAAGCAGCTCTTTCTTGCTGGCCGTGATCCGCTTGCTGTCCGACATCGGTCTATCCTCCGGGCGCATCGATGCGCAATCGTTCGTGATCCAACGCATGATGGACACGACGGTTCCGGGGGGATCAGTTGGTGTCGGACGTATCCGGTTCTGTGGGAGCGGACTGTTCCACATCCGAGGTGGCGGCAGGCTTGGCTGCGGCTGGCTTGGTCGCGGCAGGTTTCGAAGCGTCGGCCTTGGTCGCGTCAGCCTTGGTGGCGCCGGGCGCAGGGACATCCGACTTCTGCTTGCATTCCTTCAGCCAAACGTCATAGACGGCATGTTCGACAGCATTGAGGCCCGGGCTTTCGGCGAACATCCAGCCGGTGAAGATGCGACGAATCTTGCGGTCGAGCGTGATCTCGTCGACCTCGACGAAAGAATCGGTCTTCGGTTCCTCTGTCTGCGGCCGGGAATAGCAGACGCGCGGCGTCACCTGCAAAGCGCCGAACTGCACCGTCTCGTCGATATAGACATCAAAGGTGATGATGCGGCCGGTGATCTTGTCGATGCCGGCGAACTCGGCGACCGGGTTGCTGATGCGATCCGATCCCGCAGGGGCCGCCGGCGCGGGTGCGGGCGCGGCAGGTGCGGGCGAAGCGGCAAACGCCGCGGTGCTGACGGCGAGGCCGGCGGCTAACGTCAGACCGCCCGTCGATATCAGGTTGAAAAAGCTCATATGGGGGTACCGGTGGTTCGCGCCCGGGTGATTCCGTCAACCACCAAGGCTAGTCGCCGTTTTCTGATCAGCAAGCAGCTAAACACCAATTGTGGCGATAAAGGACCCGCCTGCACTTTGCGCCGCTACAGACCGGGGCCGTTACGACCCGGGCGTCCAGGCGTCATAGTCACCCGTGACCTGCGGACGATGCTGGTTCGTCAGCACCGAGCCCTTCGGGCGATAGGCCGCCGGCGTGCCGGTCAGATTAGGCTGATGCGGCTTCTGCCAGTCGCGCGGCTTGTACTCGTCACTGGGCGGCGCGACGTCGACACGGTGATGGATCCAGCCGTGCCAGCCGGGCGGGATGGCCGAGGCTTCGGAATAGTTGCGATAGATGACCCAGCGGCGCGTGCGGCCTTCCGAATCGATACCGCCTTCGTAGTAGACATTGCCGGCCTCGTCCTGGCCGACCCTCTTGCCGTACCGCCAGGTGTGCAGGCGTGTTCCCAGCGTCTGGCTGTTCCACCAGGTGAAAAACTGCGTCAGGAAAGTCTTCATCTCAGAACCCTCGCGCCGGCGGCGACTGTTTCCTGCTTATGGCGTCAGGCCTTCGGGAAGGCAAGGGTTTTGCCGCGGGGAGCGCACAAATGGCGCGCCAGGGACGCGACACAAGCCTGTGATCTCCAGAGGTGACAGGATGCACGCTTGCCAAGCCTTTCCGCTCTTTCTAAAGCTCAGCGCGCCCATGCGGGTATCAATCCGGCCATGGGCCGAAGGAGGTGACGATTGGCCACGAAATTGCAGACCACCGACATTCGGATCGACGCCGAGCTGATTCGCCGCCGCAAGGGCGGCACGCCACTGGTCTGCCTCACGGCCTACACCTATCCCGTCGCTCGCCTGCTCGATCCCCATGTCGACCTGCTCCTCGTCGGCGACAGCGTCGCCATGGTCCTGCATGGTCACGAGACGACGCTGGGCGCGTCGCTCGAGATGATGATCGCACATGGGCAAGCCGTGATGCGCGGCTCGGCCAGGGCCTGTGTTGTCGTCGACATGCCGGCCGGCAGCTACGAGGACTCGGCGGCGCAGGCGGTGGCCTCGGCGCGGCGCATCGTTGGCGAGACCGGCTGCCAGGCGGTGAAGCTCGAAGGCGGCGTCGACATGGCCTTGCAGATCGCGGCGATCGTGGCCGCCGGCATTCCGGTCATGGGCCATATCGGCCTGCTGCCGCAATCGGTTGAGAAGGATGGCGGCTACAAGATCAAGGGCCGCACGGACGAGACGATCGCGGCGTTGATGGCTGATGCGCTTGCCGTAGAAAAGGCCGGCGCGTTCTCGGTGGTCATCGAAGGCACGATCGAGGCGGTCGCCGCCGACATTAGCCACCGCATCGCCATTCCAACCATCGGCATCGGCGCCAGTGGCGACTGCGATGGCCAGATTCTGGTCATCGACGACATGGTGGGGCTGACGGTCGACCGTGTGCCGAAATTCGTCAAGGAATACGCCGACCTGCGCAGCGTGATCGCGCATGCCGCCGAGCAGTACGCATCGGAGGTGCGAAACCGGACATTCCCCGGTCCGGCCCATGTTTTTTCCGGCTCAAACACCAATGGCGGAGACCGAGCATGAGCCGGCCCGATATCGTCGATAGCGTTGCCGCACTTCGCGCTAGGGTTCGCGACTGGCGGCGCGACGGCTTGCGCGTCGCCATGGTGCCAACCATGGGCGCGTTGCATGAGGGGCATCTCTCCCTGATCAGGATCGCGCGCGAAAAAGCAGAGCGCTGCGTGGTGTCGATCTTCGTCAACCCGACGCAGTTCGCACCGAGCGAGGATCTCGACAAGTACCCGCGCCAGCTTGCCCGCGACCTGGATCTGCTGGCGACGGTGAAGGCCGATCTTGCCTTCACGCCGACGGTTGGCGCGATGTATCCCGCCGGCTTTGCCACCAGGATCTCGGTCGGCGGCCCCTCCGCCGGGCTCGAATCGGACTTTCGCCCGACCTTTTTCGAAGGCGTGGCCACCGTGGTGGCCAAGCTCTTCCTCCAGGCCACGCCAGACTACGCGATCTTTGGCGAAAAGGATTATCAGCAGCTTTGCGTCGTCAGGCAGCTCTGCCGCGACCTTGACCTGCCCGTCGAGATCATCGGTGCCCCGACCATACGCGACGCGCATGGCCTCGCCATGTCGTCGCGCAATGCCTATCTCGACGGGGGTGAACTGGCGGTCGCTCGCCAACTCAACGTGATTCTGCGCAAGGCGGCAGCGGCGTTGGCGGCCGGCGTACATCGAGACGACGCAACCGGCGAAGCCGGTCGTGCCCTGATCGCCGCCGGTTTCCAGAAGATCGACTATGTCGAGGCCCGCGAAAGCCTGACGCTTGCGCCCTGGAGCCGCGACCATACGGGGCGCCTGCTCGCCGCTGCCTGGCTTGGCAAGACGCGGCTGATCGACAATGTGGAAGTTCCCACCGCCTAGGGCAAAGGGTCGACCGACTGCATTCGGCTTCCTGCCGCGCCTACCCTCACTCCTATTCGCCCGCTGGTCCTCACCAACAATTGCCCCACGACGACCCCAATAATCCCAGCTGATGCTTTCACGAGTGCATCGGCAAGGTGCGCGTGGCGGCCGGGATCGATGATCTGAAGCAATTCCAGTATGCCGGCAGTCGCAACCACAAGGATCAAGGTCTGATACACTCGGTTGGGGAAGCTGAGCGCCAGGGCGAAGCCCAACAGCACATAGGCCAGGGCACGCTCGATATTCGCCTGGGCTATGTGCGGCCTCATCTGGATCGGCGACAAGGTCGCGAAAATGATGATGATAAGCAGCACCAGCGCCGCGATGCGGAACAGTTTGATCATGTCCCTGCATATCCGTCGTGAGCCGGCACAGCAAATGCTGGAATGACGCAGGAGCGGATTGGGACCCGATCGGCCAGCCCCAGCCGAACGGGAATGCGCATAGCGAACAGCGATGCATGACTGGCACGACTGTTCGCCCAGAGTGAAACAATCCACAGCCTCTAGCCCTGTCGGAGTTACTCCTCTGTCGGCATGTGCAGATACATGGACTGGATGCCGACCCGGCCCGGGCCGGTGAAGCGATTGACGATGAAATTCATGTTGGCGCCGAAGAAGCCGCTCGACAGGCGGTCGATCTTGGTTTCCATCCTGACCGAGGCATCCTTGAACAGCCAGCCGCCGGGCTCGATGTCGATGGTCTCGCCCGATGCAAGCGTCTTTTCGAAGACATTGCCGTAGCCGTGCAGCCAGACGATACCGTCGCCGGTATCGCCGCGAAAACGGTCGATGAAGAAGCCACTCTGGCCAAACAGCATCGTCGCCAGGCCGCGTACCCGCTCGAATGTGTAGTCGACATTGCCGGTAGCGGCGAGAAACTGGTGTTCGCGCACCTGGATCTCCTCGCCGCGCCTGAGATGGATCGGCACGATGTGGCCGGGCCCGTCACGGCTGAAGGCGATGATGCCCGCCCCCGACGCCTCGGTGACGAAGATCTGCATACCGGCCATCATGCGCTTCAGCGCGCCTTTGAGCGATTTCAGGCCGATGGTGATGGTGGAATTTTTCCACAGCAGGATGTGGTGCTCGAAATAGACCGGCATCCGTGTCACGTCGACCGAAAGCACGGGCACCAGCTCGCCCGCTATGTGATAGGTGACGCCACCAAAAGTTTCGTCCGACACCTGCGTCGGCATCAGTTCCGGCAAGCTTGGCATGGTTCCCCCCTCGCCGCCTTGCGCGCCAGCCTATTCCGGCTCCCGCACGGTCAGCCGCAGCAGCTTTGGTGCGTGACCCTCGGACCGTCAAACGAAAACGGGGCGCATGCCGCGCCGCTCGCGAGAAGGTGATCTGGAGTGCCAGCAGATGGCGGTCAGCCGGCAAGCGGCCTGCGATAGACCAGTGTCGGTTCGCCGGACGCACCCGTGTGCTCGCCGGCATCGCCGGATCGCACGAAGCCGTTCGCCTCGTAGAAGGCAATGGCACGCTTGTTCTGTTCCTCCACTTCCAGACGGATGGCGCGAGCTTCAGGGAAACTCTCGATGATCTCGTCGAGCAGCATGCCGCCGATGCCCCTGCCCTGCAGGCTTGGAAGCACGTAGAGCTGTTTCAGCACAACCAGTTCTCCGCCATCGACGCCTTCGGCAAAAGCCACGCCGCCAATGCGCTTGCCGTCATCAGCGACGAGGAACTCGCTGTTCGGCCGTGTCAGTCTGGTTCTCAGAGAAGCAATCGAGTGCCATTGGTCGGTGATTTCGGTGACCTTGGCAGCGCCATAGATGGCGTCATAGGTCGCATGCCAGGTTTCAACCAGCAGCGCCCGGATGGCGGCGAGGTCGCGATCTCCGGCGGTGCGGACGAACATGGTTCTACTCTATGCCGAGCTTGGCCTTGACGAGGTCGTTGACCGCCTGCGGGTTAGCCTTGCCGCCTGTCGCCTTCATCACCTGGCCGACGAACCAGCCGGCCATGGTCGGCTTGGCGCGCGCCTGTTCGACCTTGTCCGGATTGGCCGCGATAACCTCGTCGACAGCCTTCTCGATGGCGCCGGTATCGGTGACCTGCTTCAAGCCACGGCTTTCGACCAGTTGACGTGGATCGCCACCTTCGTTCCAGACGATCTCGAACAGGTCCTTGGCGATCTTGCCGGAGATGGTGCCATCCTTGATCAGGTCGATGACGGCGCCAAGCTGGTCGGGCGAAACCGGCGCATTTTCAATGTCCTTGCCCGCCTTGTTCAATTGACCGAGCAGGTCGTTGATGACCCAGTTGGCGGCGAGCTTGCCGTCACGTCCGGCGGCCACCTTCTCGAAATAGTCGGCGACCGACTTTTCCGAGACCAGGATCGAAGCATCGTAAGTCGAGAGACCCAGCGAGGTGATCAGCCGCGCCTTCTTGTCGTCGGGCAGTTCCGGCAGTCCTTTGGCCAAAGCATCGACATAGGCCTGATCGAATTCCAGCGGCAGAAGATCGGGATCGGGGAAGTAGCGGTAGTCGTGCGCTTCTTCCTTCGAGCGCATTGAGCGCGTCTCGCCCTTGACAGCATCGTACAGCCGCGTTTCCTGGTCGATCTTGCCGCCATCCTCCAGGATGGCGATCTGGCGGCGCGCCTCATAGTCGATGGCCTGGCCGATGAAGCGGATCGAGTTCATGTTCTTGATCTCGCAGCGCGTGCCGAACTCGCCACCGGGCCGGCGTACCGAGACGTTGACGTCGGCGCGCAGCGAGCCTTCATCCATGTTGCCGTCGCAGGTGCCGAGATAGCGCATGATGGTGCGCAGCTTGGTGACATAGGCCTTGGCCTCATCGCCGGAACGCAGGTCAGGCTTGGAGACGATCTCCATCAGCGCCACGCCCGAGCGGTTGAGGTCGACATAGGACATGGTCGGATGCTGGTCGTGCATCGACTTGCCGGCGTCCTGCTCCAGATGCAGCCGCTCGATGCCGACCTCGATGTCCTCGAATTCGCCCTGGCGATCAGGCCCAACCGAAACGATCACCGTGCCCTCGCCGACGATCGGCTGCTTGAACTGTGAAATCTGGTAGCCTTGCGGCAGGTCGGGATAAAAATAGTTCTTCCGGTCGAAAACCGACTTGTGGTTGATCTGTGCCTTCAGGCCGAGACCGGTGCGGATCGCCTGCTTGACGCATTCCTCGTTGATGACGGGCAGCATGCCCGGCATTGCCGCATCGACCAGGCTGACATTGGCGTTGGGAGCGGCACCGAAAGCGGTCGAGGCGCCGGAAAACAATTTTGCTTCCGAGACGACCTGCGCGTGCACCTCGAGACCGATGATGATTTCCCAGTCGCCGGTGGCGCCGGGGATCAGGCGTTTCGCGTCGGGTGTGCGGGTATCGATGAGGGTCATGGTGGCCTGCGAATTACGGTGAGTGAACTCACGCTTGAACGTGACTTTCACGTCTAAAGTGAAAGTCATTCGCTAGTGCAAACCGCCAAAAGAGACAAGCGCAAAGCCGCAGGCTGGCCTTTTCAGCCGCCTTCGCCTATAGGACGCCCGTCCCAATGGAGAGTGGATGTCCACTTACGCTCAGTCCCGGTAGGGCCCTGACCTCCTAGCGAGGCAGGGCAGAAAACCTGAAACCCCGTGCCGCGAAGCTTCGCGGCGGCGGCATTTTTTGTTTTCCCGGAAAACTCTCCACATGGATATTTCGCGCACTGAACAGCGCATCCTGCACCTGCTTGCGCAGGGCGGACGCATTGAAATTGAAAAGAACCAGAAGAAACGGATCGCCTCCGTCAAATGCCTGACCCGCGACGGCTGGCACTATCCGGGCGTCGATCTCGACCTGTTTCGAAAGCTGAAACGCAAGAAGGCGGTTTCGTCGTCTGGCGGCGGTCCCTACCGCATCACAAGGCGCGGGCTCGAGCTCGTGCGCTCCGAACTCGACAACAGATAGCATATGGTTCCGCCGGTCCGGTTTCCGGCCGGCGGCTCCGTTCACCGTTCAGGCGGTGGCGATATAGGCCCTGATCTCGTCGGCCTCGCGCTCGACATCCTCGATGCGGCGCTTGACCACGTCGCCGATGGAGACGATGCCATCGAGCAGGCCGTCCTTTTCCACCGGCAGATGGCGGAAGCGGCCCCTGGTCATGATCTCCATCACCTCGTTGACGGTGTGGTTCTCATTGCAGATCTTCACCTTCGGCGTCATCGCCGAGCGCACCGCAATATCGAGCGCCGCGCCACCTTCCTTGGCGACAACCCGCACGATGTCGCGCTCCGACAGAATGCCGACGATCTTGCGATCGCCATTGGTGATGACCAGCGCGCCGATCTTGTGTTCGGCCAGGATGCGGATGGCTTCGCTGAGCTTTTCATTCGGCCCGAGCGTCAATACGTCGTGGCCTTTTCTTTCCAGAATTGCCTTAACCGTCATGGCGTCCTCCTCTGCTTCGCCTGCCGACCCCCTGCCCAGACCGGCTTTCACGTAAGAGTGAACATCGTGCGCCGTGATCGGCTGCATTTCAAGTGCCGCGGTCGGTGGCCTCCCATTCGGAGGGCTGCCATCGCCGGTCGAACCAGCGCAGGCCGAAGAAGCCGGCGACGAAGCCGCCAATATGGGCCTCCCAGGCGATCTGTCCGTCTACTCCAGGGGCAAAGCCGAGCAGGCCGGTGGCGAGATTGATGATCATCCACACGGCGAGAAAGATCACGACGCCGCGCAAGCGCAGGACAGTTGCGATCGGCAGCACGGGGCCAGCGAAGGCAGCCTTGCCGGCCGACCGGTCGGTGCGAAAACCAAAACGCGCCGCGGCCCCCATCATGCCTGATATGGCGCCGGATGCGCCGACCAGTGGTGCCTCGCCATAGGGGTGCATGGCCCAGAAAAGCGCCACGGAAGCCAGTCCGGTGGCCGCGAAGAACAGGGCGAACCAGAGCCCGCCGAGACGATTGGCCAATGGCGAGCCAAAGGCGGCGAGCCAGACCATATTGATGGCGATATGGGCAAAACCGCCATGCATGAAGGCATAGGTGAAAGGCCGCGTGAGCAGGAACCAGTCGAAGCCGTATTGGCCGGTGTAGAGAACCGGGATGAAGGCCCCGTCGTACAACAACGTCATCTGTTGCGCGTCGTTCAGCACATATTGCTGCAGCAGGAAAACGACCGCGCAAATGCCGATCACCGCCAGCACGACGGGCGGCAGATTGAACACCGGCTCGCGCCGGGGCTCCGGCATCGGTTCGGCGTGTTCGGCCTCGGAAGGATCTTGCGGTTCGCTCATCTGCAATCGCACTCTGCTGGGTTCGATCTGGGGGCTGGTTCGATCTGGCCAGCATCTAGATCATGGTCAATGGAACCGCAAACAGCGAATCGCCTTGGCGCGAATCAAAAAAGAAGCCGTCCAAGGTTTCCCTTGAACGGCCGGTCGAGCCCCCTGCTCCCCTAGAACTCTTGACTGAAGTGCTGCCGATCGTCGCGAAACGACCGCTTCTGGAGTGGTTTTGGTGTGCCACAGCGCCTGCCCGGGCGCAACGTAAACCAGTTGTTAACCTTAACGGTCCCGACCCGTGAACAAGTGCTAACGACGCTGGCACGCTTCCTGCTCCCCAACGCATGTAGGTCATCGGAGGGCGCCCTTCTGTTCACCGATGGGACATCAGACGACAGAATGCGCGGAGCAGCATAACATGAACCAAAACGGATCGATCACGCTGTTCCAATATTGGAACCGCCTGCGTGACGGACGCCCTGCCCCGAAGCGATCGGAAGTCGAACCGGCCGATATCAAGTCGCTGCTGGCCGATACGTTCATCCTGGAAAGGGACACCCGCGGGCAACCCGTGTTCCGCCTGGCCGGCACCAGGCTCTGCGCCTGCTATGGCCGCGAACTGAAGGGTTTCTCCTTCCCGTCACTGTGGCGCGAGAAGGATCAGCGCCTGGTTTCAAGGCTGATTCATGGGGTTTTCGATCAGAAATCGGTCGTGTTGATCATATTCGAGGGCTTCAGCCGCAACGGTCGCTCGAACAAATTCGAACTGCTTGCCTTGCCGCTTGACGGTGGCATCGAAAACCAGCGCTGCCTTGGCGTGGTCAGCGCCGTGGAGAAACCATTCTGGCTGGGTGCCGACCCGATCACGGACGCACTGATCGATTCGATCCGTGTCATCGATCCGGAGAAAGAGCTGCTCAACAACCGTCCGGCGATCGACGTCCCCTCGCTTGTTCCGGCCGAACTCGATGCGCCCGATACGATCTCGGCGCTTGGCCGGGCGCGCCGCATCCGCCATCTCGTCGTCTTCGACGGCGGGCGCGAGGAATAGTTGATCATCCCTCGGGTCCCGCAGGCTCGTTTTTCCCCTTTGTTAACCTGCTTTGTTGTAATTCTCCGATGAAGTCCTTCGCATCGACGCGCGGGATGCCAAACGGGGTGTAGGCAGTCATGAGGTCAGCGGCGGTCGACTATGCGCCGTCCCAAGCTGAAAGGCGTAACTTTCAGCGCGTCCGGGTCAAGATATACGGACGATTCATGCTGGAAGACCGCACCGAGCATCCTTGCCAGGTCGTCGACATGTCGCCCGGCAACGTCGCGCTCCGCACCGATCGCATCGGCATGCCCGGCGAAAAAGTGATCGCCTATATCGACCATATCGGCCGCATCGAAGGCGTCGTCACACGCACTCTGCAGGACGGCTTCGCGATGACGGTCATTGCTTCCGACCGCAAGAAGGACAAGCTGGCGGCGCAGCTGACCTGGCTGGCCAACAAGCATGAACTCGACCTGCCGGAAGACCGCCGGCACGAGCGCGTCGCGCCGCGCAACCCGACCAGCGTGTTGCAACTCACCGACGGCCGTCAGTACCAGTGCAGGATCATCGATCTGTCACTGTCGGGCGCGGCGATCGAGATCGACGTCAAGCCGGCGATCGGCGTCCAGGTCATGCTGGGCACCATGCGTGGGCAAGTCGTTCGTCATTTCGAGGATGGCGTCGCCATCGAATTCGCCGTCATCCAACGTCCCGAAACGCTCGATTCCGAATTCAACACGCCGCGCGCCTGACCGGCACGGACAGGCAATCAAACCGGCCCTTCGCGGCCGGTTTTTTGTTGCGGCAATCACCCAAGAAAATTTCCGGAAGCGGCTGAACCGCGCGGCAGCCCAAAGGTGGCCATCCGCCCCCATGGACAGCGAAGCCCTCACGCCTTTGACAAGCCGATAATCCAAACAATTAAATACTAAAATGATTCAAATTTTATGTTTATTCTACTGGCGTTTTACTTAAAGTCTGCTTCGCGCCTTTGCGTCAAATAAATCCACATGTGGCAATGTCTCCTTCGAACGGGGAGACTAGAAATGAAAGAAACGAGGGGCAAGCTGTTGCTGATGGCAATGGCGATGCAGCTTTCCGCCTGGGGATCAGCATATGCCGCGGGACCGGCCTATATGCACACCGGCGGCCGTACCACGCAGCCTGTTGGCCATTACGAATTCTGCCGGCGCATCCCTGGCGAATGCAACGAGAAGACGCCCAAGGGCGCGCCAGTCGACCTGAGCCGCAAACTCTGGGCGACGATCGTCAGCATCAACAATTCGGTCAATACCCGCATCAAGCCGCGCACCGACATGGAAAACTACGGTGTCGAGGAGTACTGGGCCTATCCCGACAACGGCTATGGCGATTGCGAGGACTACGCGCTGGAGAAGCGCCGCGAACTGATGGACGCAGGCGTGCCGGCGGGTGATCTGCTGATGACGGTTGCACGCCAGCCGAATGGCGACGGCCACGCCGTGCTGACCGTGCGCACCAGCCTCGGCGAGTTCATCCTCGACAATCTAGAAACCAAGGTGCTGTCCTGGACGGACACCGACTACACCTATCTCAAGCGTCAATCGACGGAAAATTCCGGCGTTTGGGTGACGATCAACGACGGCCGTTCCGACGCGGTCGCCAGCGTCCGCTAGAGCGCCAATGCATGCCGCCCAAAGGGGCAGCGGTTTGCGGCATGCATGCAACAGAGGTTAAGCGCATCGCGACGCGCTTAAGGAGAAACCCGGTCGAGTCCCCACCCTCCCCGTCCCCAACGACCGGGTCAAAGGAGCCGGCCCCGTCCCCGGGCCGGCTCCGCCATTTCCGGGATAGCTGCTAAAATTGATCCCAATTTCCATGGCATGTGCATTCGCGCCGCCATATCTCCAGAGGATATCAGCAGCAGGAGGCCTTATGCCGACCGAAGCTCGATCACCGCGTCTTGCGGTTCTTATCGACGCGGACAACACCTCCGCCAAGATCGCCGACGGTTTGTTCGAGGAGATCGCGAAGATCGGCGAGGCCAGCGTACGCCGTATATATGGCGACTTCTCCAGCACACGGTCCAAGAGTTGGGCAGACATATTGGCGAAGCACGCGATCATTCCGCAGCAGCAGTTCGCTTATACCACTGGCAAGAATGCTTCCGATATTACACTGGTGATCGACGCGATGGACCTGCTCCATAGCGGCCGTTTCGACGGTTTCTGCCTGGTTTCTTCCGACAGCGATTTCACGCGGCTTGCTGCGCGCATACGCGAACAGGGTGTCGATGTCTTTGGGTTCGGAGAGCAGAAAACCCCGGAGAGCTTTCGGCAGGCTTGCCGCCGGTTCATCTACACCGAAAACCTTCTACGTGGCCCGGCGAACATCCCGGACGCCGCGCCCGCATCGAAGCCGCTTCAATCATCCAGTGCCGCGCTGCCGATACTCAAGAAAGTCATTGGCCAGATGGACAGTGAAGACGGCTGGGTGCTGCTCGGCACGTTCGGAAAGCAGCTCTCGAACCTCTTCTCCGACTTTGACCCTCGCACCTATGGTTTCGGCAAACTGAGTGACCTGGTGAGGAATACAGCCGAATTCGAGATCGAAGCGCCCAAAGGGGGAGCCATGCGCATTCGAATCAAGCCTGCGACCGCGAGGAAAGGAAAAAACAAATCCGCCTGATCCATACGGGACCGCCGTCCTAGCAACTGCCGGCTGGATCGTGACCTCAGAGCTTCTTCAACCCCGCCTTGAAGCGTTTGCCGTTGGCGACGTAGTGCGCGGCCGAGCCGCGCAGCCTGGCGACGGCCGCGTCGTCCAGCACCCTGATCGCCTTGGCCGGCGAGCCGACGATCAGCGAATTGTCGGGAAATTCCTTGCCTTCGGTGACCAGCGCGCCGGCGCCAACGAGCGAATTGCTGCCGATCCTGGCGCCGTTCAGCACAATGGCGCCCATGCCGATCAGACTGTTGTCGCCGATGGTGCAGCCATGCAGCATGGCCCGGTGGCCGATCGTGCAACCTTCGCCGATGGTCAGCGGAAAGCCGGGATCGGTGTGCATGACCGTGTGTTCCTGCACATTGGTGTCGGCGCCGATCACAACAGGTTCGTTGTCGCCGCGAATGACGACGCCAAACCAGAAGCCGGCATTGCGGCCGACGCGCACATTGCCGATCAGCGTCGCATCGGGCGCGATCCAGTTTGAACCCGCATCCTCGAAGTTGGGCTCTGCTCCGTCGATCGCATAAAGCGGCATTGTCGGTCTCCGAATCGTCTCAGATGCCGGACCCTAGGAGACTGATCGTCCATGAGGCAATGGCGAGCGTGACAATGCCCAGCGCCAGGGACCAGGCAATCGCCGTGCAACCGCATGACAAGAGCGCGACGGTCGAAATGCGACCCTCCCGCCGGGCATCGAGGGCATCGTTGACCAGCATGAACGGCCCGGCGCCAGCCGTGGCTGCCAGCGAGCGCAGCACATGCGAGGGCGATACGTAGGGCTCGGTGAAGGCGACCTTGCGGCCTGACATCAGTTCCATCGTCGAGCCCGTCAGCCCGCAAACCGTCAGCCCGACGAGAAAAGCAAACAGGAAGAGTTCCATCTGGGCCATCTTAACCTTCCATTTACCATGAAATCGCACAGTCGTTTCAGGAAGGCTGCAAGAGCCGTGCCGTGCGATGTGTGCCGCCGAGGCACAGCTGGAACGGCGGACGGGCGGTTGGGATGAGGACCGAGATGAAGCAGGCAGCGATCGCCGACGGCCCGGAACTCACCGTGGTCGATTCCATGCTGATGAAGCGGGTGTTCTACGCCTTCGCCGCACTTGCCTTGCTGTCCGTGGCGATCAGCCTTGGCGGCAAATGGTTCGGCCATTCGATCGCCATGGCCGGATACACGGATGATCCGACCATCCGCCAGGTCGTGATCGGCAACAATGTCATCGCGGTGCCGGCCAATTTCATCCGTTTCGCCCAGGCACGGCGCGACGGCATCGCCTCGCGTCTCGACCTTTATCTGCGCTATCCCCAGATGGACGGCTACAGCGAGGCGGCTCGCGACGATTTCAACCACTCAGAAGCCAACAGGAACATCGTCTTCCTGTCCTTCGAACCACAGATGATGTCGCGCGACATGAGTGGCCGGTTCGCGCCGATCTACAGCGCGCTCATCGTCCAGCCCGGCATTCCGGGACCTGGCGGCACGACGGTCTACGGTTTCAACGAGAAATCAGGGTATCTGAACGAGGTGCTGGTGGTCGGCAAGCGCCCGGGCAAGGATCCCTTCGTCGCCCGCTGCCTGAGCGGGCCGAGTGCCGGTCAATCCCTGGCGCCTTGCGAGCGGGACGTCCATGTCGGCAACGATCTCAGCCTCACCTACCGTTTTCCCAAGGAATTCCTCGGTGACTGGCAGACGCTCGACGCGGCGATCACGGCCGAGACCGGGCGATTCCTGAAAACCGGACATTGACAGACAAAGACAGGCCACGCCCGGCGCGGCCTGTCTTTGGATTGCGGGCTCAGCCCAGATCGATGTCGAGGATCGCCATCGAGAAATTGTAGTCGCCGTCATCCTCGTCCTTGAAGACGATGCCGAGGAACTCGTCGCCGACATAGACTTCGGCCGAATCTTCCTTGCGCGGCCGTGCCTTGACCTCAAGCTTGGGGTTCTGGAAGACGCGCTTGAAATAGGCGTCCAGCTTTCTGATTTCGTCCGGCTTCAACAGTCTTCTCCGATCATCGGGCTTGCTGGTTTGAAGGGCGCTTCTGGCACGTCGACAATGGCGATGTAAAGGCAAGCCGGCCGTATTGCACCGGAAGCGGCGGCTACCGGGCACAATCGCAATCACGCCGGACAGCGCGCCGGCGCGGAAATCAGATGTCGAAACTGATCACCTGGTCCATCTTCTGCGACGGCAGGAGCTGGTCCATCTGGCGCGAAGGCTGATCGCAGCCGGTCTCGCCAACCACGCGGGCCGGCACGCCGGCAACCGTCTTGTTGTGCGGCACGGGCGACAGCACCACCGATCCGGCGGCGACCTTGGAGCAATGGCCGATCTCGATGTTGCCGAGAATCTTGGCGCCTGCGCCAATCAGCACGCCACGGCGGATCTTGGGGTGGCGGTCGCCACCGGCCTTGCCGGTGCCGCCCAGCGTCACGCCGTGCAGGATCGATACATCGTCCTCGATCACCGCGGTCTCGCCCACGACCAAGCCGGTGGCATGATCGATGAAGATGCCCTTGCCGATGCGTGCGGCCGGATTGATGTCGGTCTGGAAGACCGAGGACGAACGGCTCTGCAGGTAGAGCGCGAAGTCCTTGCGGCCCTGGTTCCACAGCCAGTGCGCCAGCCGATGGGTCTGGATGGCGTGAAAACCCTTGAAATACAGCACCGGCATGATGAACCGGTCGCAAGCCGGGTCGCGGTCATAGTAGGCCTGGATGTCGACGCGCACGGTGGTCGGCCAGTCCTTGTCGTCGGTCAGCATGGTCTTGAAGGTCTGGCGGATGAGGTCGGAGCCGATATCCTGATGGGCAAGCCGTTCGGCGATCCGGTGAATGACGGCCTCTTCCAGGCTCTCCTGGTTGAGGATCGTCGAATAGAGGAAGGCGGCGAGCAACGGATCGCGGTTGACCGCGTCCATCGCCTCGTCGCGGATCGAACGCCAGATCGGATCGACCGGCTGCAACGCGCTGTGGCGGGAAATGCTGATGCTGTTCATCGACGTCTCGTCCTGCGTCCTGCTGGCTTGCCTGCTGTCTGGCCGCACATATAGGCCAGATCATAGCACGATTGAACTCAATTTTCCTTAGTGCTTCGTCAAATGGATTTGGTTCGCAGGAATTCAAGCAGCCATGGAAAACGAACCCTTGATCGCCGAGCCCCCGGAAAGCGGCCGTCCGCGCCAGTTGCCGGCAAGGCGTAGGACGATCTGGTGGCGGGCACGGTCAGCGCGGCGCCGATGACGCCGCGCCGAGATCGACGCAGTTCAAGTCGGCAGCGACGTGCCGGCCTGTTCGGCCACCATGTATTCGGCATACCAGTCGGGCCAGTTCACATCATGCTGTCCGCCGGTCCGTTTCTCGTGTTCGCCGTGTGCTGCCGCCGCACGTCGCAGCGCCGCGGCGAGCTCGCCCGACGACGTGAACACGGTATCGCTGGGATCGACGCGTCCAGGCAATCGCTGGGTGATTTCCTGCAGGATGAAGCTGTTGCCGTCCGGATCACTGAACGTGACATAGGAGGAATAGCTGCGCCCTTCCGGATGCCGGCCACTGACCGGCGGCTGGCCAGGCCCTGTGCGGTGGAACACCTCGCTCGCCTCGACGCCGCGCGCCACGAGTTCGGCGTGCGCCGCCTCGATATCGGATACCACGAGATAAAGCCCCTTGGCCGAGCCTGGCGCGGCTGATGTCAGACCCTTGCCGAAATGGATCGAGCAGGGCGAACCCGGTGGCGTGAACTGCACAACTCGAAACACATCGCCGACGACGAAGTCCGCGTCGAGCCGCCAACCCAGGCCACTGTAAAAACGCTTGGACCGATCCGCATCCGCAACGGCAATGATGACGGCCTCGAGCTTCATGTCGATGGTCCCCGGTCCGGGGTTCTCGCTGCCAGGCGTATTGGTCATGTCAGCCTCCTGGTTGGATATTCCTGGATGGCAACATTCTCCAGAGCCCCGGCCCGTGCAAGGTTCGAAATGATTGGCTCGAAGAGGCCGAGATCGATTAACTGGCCGGATGACGAAAATGAAAGACCAGTCCTTGATCGCCGAACCGCTGAAACAGGAACTCTCGGCGCTCTACCGAGCCGAGGATCGCCACTACCACAACCTCGCCCATATCGAGGCCATGCTGGCGCTGGCCGGCGACTATCGAGCGTCGCTGCATGACCCCGAAGCTGTTGAAGCGGCAATCTGGTTCCACGACGCCATCTATGACAGCAGGGCCAAGGACAATGAGGCCAGAAGTGCCGCTCTTGCCGAGAAAAAGCTCGCGGGCAGCACCGATGCCGGGCGCCTGAACCGCATCAGCGCGATGATCCTCGCCACCGCCACACACCAATTGCCTTTGTTCGACAACGCGGCGGCAACACGCGACGCCAGCCTCTTCCTCGACATGGACCTGTCGATCCTGGGTAGCGCGCCTAGTGCTTTCGACGCCTATGAACGCGCGGTCCGCCGCGAATATGGCTGGGTGGAGGAGCCGATGTGGCGTGCCGGACGGGCTGCCGTGCTGAAGGATTTCCTTGCCCGCCCGCACATCTTCCACACGCAGGAATTTCGCCAGCGCTTCGAGCCTCAGGCCAGGCTGAACATGGCGCGCTCGCTGGAGACCCTGCAAAAGCCGTCGTGATTTTCGCTCTGGTTCTCCCGGCTTTCGCATCCGGCCCAACAAGGCAGAACTGCGAGACGCCGAAATCGTCAAACGTGAATTCTTCAGAGGTGCCGACATTATGAGCAGCAATTTCTTCCAGCCGGTCGACGCCTCGGCCGTTCCCCGTTTTGCCGGGCTGTCGACCTTCATGCGGCTGCCGGCGGTGGCGAGTGCCGAAGGACTCGATATCGCTCTCGTCGGCATACCGTGGGATGGCGGCACGACCAACCGCGCCGGCGCCCGCCACGGCCCGCGAGAGATCCGCAACCAGTCGAGCCTCATGCGGCGCGTCCACCACGTTTCGGGGACCGAACCGTTCAGCATCGCCAATGTCGCCGATGTCGGCGACCTCTCGGTCAATCCGATCAATCTCCTAGACGGGTTGAAGCGCATCGAGGAAGGCATCGCTGCGATCGTGACGGCAGGCGCCATTCCGCTTGCCGCCGGCGGCGACCACCTGACGACGCTGCCGGTGCTGCGCGCCGTCGCCAGGGAGCGTGCGGTCGGCATGATCCATTTCGATGCGCATTCCGACACCAACGACCGCTATTTCGGCGACAACCCTTATACGCACGGCACGCCATTCCGCCGTGCCATCGAGGAAGGCCTGCTCGACCCGAAACGGGTCGTTCAGATCGGCATTCGCGGCTCGATCTACGAGCCCGGCGAGCACGACTGGGCGGTCGCCCAGGGCATTCGCATCATCTACATGGAGGAATTCGTCAGGCGGGGTGCCGCCAGCGTCATGGAGGAAGCGCGCGCCATCTCCGGAACCGGCCCGACCTATGTGACTTTCGACATCGACTGCATCGACCCGTCGATGGCGCCGGGAACAGGCACGCCCGAGCTCGGTGGCTTCACCACCCGCGAGGCGCAGGAAATGGTGCGCCTGCTCGACGGGCTGAACATTGTCGGCGCCGACGTCGTGGAAGTGGCGCCGCCATTCGATCTCGCCGGCATGACGGCGCTGGCGGGTGCCACGATCATGTTCGAATTGCTGTGCGTACTGGCGAAGTCTGTCCAGGCAGCAAGGGCACCGGACTAGGCGAAAGCACCAGCGCGGCGGCTCAAAGCGGATTTTCGGCGTAGAACTCAAGCACGCGTTGCTTGAAGGTCTTGTCCCCGACCGCCAGCATGTGGTCGCGGCCTTCGATGTGAAAAGCCCTGGCGTTCGGCATCAAGGCGGCAAGCTCGTCGGGCGAGCCGCCGATATCGTCTGTCGTGCCGACGGCAACCAGCGTCGGCTGGGCGATGCGGGCAATGTCCGCCTCATCAAGCAATTCCCGGGATTTGGCGATGCAGGCGGCAAGCGCCCGGCGATCGCTGCGGGTCTGGTCGGCGAAGGCGCGAAAGGAGCGGCCGCGCGGATGGGTGGTCGCGGCTGGATCCTCGGCAAGCAGGGCCGCGGCAATCGGATCCCAGTCGCCGACGCCGTCGATCATGCCGATGCCAAGGCCGCCAAAAACCAGCGTCGCCACCTTGTCCGGATCGGACAGGGCCAGGAACGCCGCGATGCGCGCGCCCATCGAATAGCCCATGACATGGGCCCGTTCGATGCCGAGATGGTCAAGCAAGGCGGCGGCATCGGACGCCATCTTCGCGGGTGTATAATCGGCCTCGTCATAGCTCTTGGACGACGAGCCATGGCCGCGATTGTCGAAGGCGATGGCGCGATAGCCGGCATCGTTGAGCGTCTTGAACCAGCCGGGCGACACCCAGTTGACATAGTGGCTCGAAGCGAAGCCGTGGATCATGAGTACGGGATCGCCCTCGCCTGACGCCGGCTGGCGGTCGAGGAAGGCAAGATCGAACCCGTCATGGGGAAAAAACTGCATCGGAAGGCGATCCCCTGCTCTCAGTCGGAATCGACGTTCGGAGAATCGCCCTTGTCCGCCGGCGGCATGCCGGAACCCGGCGCGGTGCCGATCACGGGATGGCGCAACAGATCGCCGTCCACGATACCGTCCTTGGCGGCCGTGCCGGCCTTGAGCTCAAGTACGAAGCGGACCGGCTCGCCGGGCGACACAATCGCCTCGGATTGCGGCTCCCCTTGCTTGATCGCGCGGATCCTGCCGTCCTGGCCGACAAAGATCAGGTCGAGCGGCATCGGCGTGTTCTTCATCCAGAAACTGACATCACGTGTCTCGTCGAAGACGAACAGCATGCCATGATTGGCAGCCATGTCCTCACGAAACATCAGGCCGGCCTCACGCTCGGCCTCGGTGTCGGCGACTTCGATCGAGAAGGAGCGTTCACCTTGTTTCGTCACCGCGACCAGCGGCGTCGGGTCGACAGGAAGGATCATCGCCCGGCCGTCGGCCGCGCTGGGGACCTGGAAATAGAAGAAGGCGCCTGCGGCGATGATGACGGCAGCAGCGGCGCACAACACGCCCGCCGTCAGCCAGTTCTTGTGAGCCATATGAAATCCTCGGCCGGGATCGCCCTAGTGCGAGACCGGCAAGGTGCCCATATCGGGGTGAATTTCGGCGGCCATAAGGCCTTTGTCACCACGACCGAAACGGACAAGCACAACCTGCCCCGGCCGAAGCTCGGTGATGCCGTAGCGGCGCAAGGTCTCCATATGGACAAAGATGTCCTCGGTGCCCTCGCCACGCGTCAGGAATCCGAAACCCTTGGTGCGGTTGAACCACTTGACCAAAGCGCGTTCGAGCCCGCTCTCCGGCGTCACCGCGACATGGGTGCGCTGTTCCTGCATTTCCGCGGGATGGACGGCGGTGGTGACATCCATGGACAGCACGCGGAAGGCCTGCAGACCGCGATCGCCCTGTTTGACCAGGCAGACGACGCGCGCCCCTTCCAAGGCTGTCTGAAAGCCGTCTTTTCGAAGGCATGTCACATGGAGGAGGATATCGCCCGAGACACCGTCATCGGGAAGGATGAACCCGTAGCCCTTGGCCACATCGAACCACTTGATGGCGCCGGCAATTTCGGTCAGGTCGGCGGCATCGCCGCCTTCATCGCGCTTCAAGGCGTCGCCAAGGGTTCCGGCCCGCCCCGTCAAAGAGGCCTTTTCCCCCATAAGAATGCCCCCTTTTTTGCAAGAACACCGCAACTGATTCTTGACACCAGATTAACACTGCGGCTTCCGGTGTGTGCAAGACCTGCCGTGCCTTTTTTCACGGTTCATTGCGCGAATACCGGATTTGTTCTTTGCCGGCATTGCCCGCGGCCGGCAGATTGCCCTTTGAGCGGGTCGACCCTATGTTGCGCCGCATCCCAACAGAACGAGGAAAACACATGCGCTATCTGCACACCATGGTCCGCGTCGCCGATGTCGATGCCTCGCTCGATTTCTACTGCAACAAGCTCGGGCTTAAGGAAGTCCGCCGCTATGAAAACGAACAGGGCCGCTTCACGCTGATCTTCCTTGCCGCCTCCGAAGACGAGCAGAGCGGCATCGACGAGAAGGCGCCGCTGATCGAACTCACCTACAACTGGGACCCCGAAGACTACAAGGGCGGGCGCAATTTCGGCCACCTCGCCTATGAGGTCGACGACATCTACGCCACCTGCCAGCACCTGATGGACAGTGGCGTCATCATCAACCGGCCGCCGCGCGACGGCAACATGGCCTTCATCAGATCGCCGGACGGCATCTCGATCGAGCTTTTGCAGAAAGGCCCGGCCAAGGCCAAGGCCGAACCCTGGGCTTCGATGGCGAACACCGGAAGCTGGTAGGCGTTGACCCGGCACCGGGCGGACAGCGCCCGGCAACCCTTTGGCGCTCGGCGAGACAATGCCTATCTGTGAGATGTCGTGCCGGCACCAGCGCCGGCCCATTGTCATGCGAACGGGCACCCGCCCGCGGAGAATTCCCCATGCCGTCCAGCCATGCCGACGTCGCCACCGAACATGCCAGCCGTTACCTGCAGCAATTGTGCAAGCATTGGGCACACAAATTCCCGGTCGAGTTCGATCCGCACCATGGCGCGATCGATCTCTCGCTCGGCCGCACCGTCATGGATGCCGATGCGGCCGTGCTGCACATCACGGTGTCGACCGATGAGGCAGGATCGCTCGAGCGCCTGGAAAGCGTGGTCGCCGATCACATCAAGCGCTTCGCCTTCCGCGAGGAACTGACCTTCGACTGGAAGCCGGCGGCGTGATCTAGTTTTTGCCCGCCTGATCGGCCATCTCCAGCAACGCCAGCACCGAGCGCCAGTTGCGCGCGGTGCCCGGCACCTTCAGAACGCGCGGAATGAGGTTGGCAAACACGGATTTGCCGAGCCCATCGGGCGCGCTGAGGTATAGCACGTCGCCCTTTACCTCGAAGCGTTCGGGGCCGGTGCACTTCTCGGCCAGCCGCGCCACCTCGTCGACGGTCGGCTCACGCTCCAGCGCATAGGCATGGAGCTTGGTGTGGTCGGCGGCCGCTTCCGGGTAGGGATTTTCACGCACCAGACGTTCGAACCATGCGAGATCGCGCACCATG
This sequence comes from Mesorhizobium sp. GW821-FHT04C10, assembly GCF_059420305.1. Taxonomy (NCBI): domain Bacteria; kingdom Pseudomonadati; phylum Pseudomonadota; class Alphaproteobacteria; order Hyphomicrobiales; family Phyllobacteriaceae; genus Mesorhizobium; species Mesorhizobium sp. GW821-FHT04C10. The sequence continues at coordinate 4,768,140 of NZ_JBWKTL010000001.1, forward strand.
ATGCGCGAATGAAAACCCCATTTCTTCTCGAAGGCCGCTTCGATCTGCTTGGTCAGCGCGGCCGCGTCGCCCTTGCCGGCCCGGAACACGGCATTGCCGCTTTGCACATAAGTGGCGACATCGGAAAAGCCGAGATCCTCGAAGAACGACCTGAGCTCCGCCATCTTGACGATGCGGTTGCCGCCGACATTGATGCCTGAAAACAGCGCGATGAAAACCTTACCGCTCATATGATGAATCCCGCCAATGTCTCATTGTCGGTGATATCCTGATACTGGACGCCTTCTGCCTCGAAGTTTGCCTTCAGCAGGTCGAAATTGCGGCGGTCCTTGGTTTCGATGCCGATCAGAACCGAGCCGAAATTTCGCGCCGACTTCTTCAGATATTCAAAGCGCGCGATGTCGTCGTCCGGACCCAGCATTTCGAGGAAGTCGCGCAGCGCGCCAGGGCGTTGCGGGAAGCGGATGATGAAGTACTTCTTCAGGCCCTCGAAGCGCAGCGCCCTTTCCTTGACATCCGGCAGCCGCTCGAAATCGAAATTGCCGCCCGAGACCACGGCGACGATGGTCTTGCCCCGGATCTCCTTCCTGGAAAAATCCTTCAGCGCATCGATCGCCAGCGCACCGGCCGGCTCGAGCACGACGCCTTCGATATTGAGCATCTCGATCATGGTCGCGCAGAGCCGGTTTTCCGGGATCAACCGCACCGTGTCGGCGGCGAATTCCTTGAGATGCCGCAAGGGTTCGCGACCGATTTCGGCTACCGCCGCGCCGTCGACGAAGTTGTCGACCTTGGCGAGCTTCAGCCGCTTTCCGGCCGCGAGGCTGTCGTGCAGGCTCGGCGCCCCGGCCGGCTCGCAGAAGACGAAGCGCGCCTCCCTGCCCTGATCGGCGAAATAGTGGGTGACGCCGGCGGCAAGCCCGCCGCCACCGACCGGCAGCATGATGATGTCAGGCATGCGCGCACCGGCCATCTGGTCCGCGATCTCATAGGCCACCGTCGCCTGCCCCTCGATGATGTCCTTGTGGTCGAAGGGCGGCACCATGTGGGCACCGGAGCTTTCGGTGAATTCGAAGGCGGCGCGATAGCAGTCGTCGAAAAAGTCGCCGACCAGCCTGATCTCGACGAAATCGCCGCCGAACAGCCTGGTCTTGTCGATCTTCTGTTGCGGCGTCGTCACCGGCATGAATACCACGCCTTTTTTTCCGAAATGACGGCAGACGAACGCGAAACCCTGTGCATGGTTGCCGGCCGACGCGCAGACGAACAAGTCAGCCTGGTTGCCGGCGGCAAGCGCCTTGCGGAAGAAGTTGAAGGCGCCGCGGATCTTGTAGGAGCGCACCGGGCTCAAATCCTCGCGCTTCAGCAGCACCCGAGCGCCGGTCTTTTTCGACAGGTAGTCGTTTTCCTGTAGCGGCGTTTCAGGAAAGATCTGGCGGATCGCGGCGGCAGCAACGGCGACGCGGGAGGAAAAACTGCTCATCGGAAAGCCACCTTGTGCCGCATGTTTCGTACAGACCTGTTATCGATCTAGCCGCACAGCGCCTATCTGTTGCACGCTGATCTGGCGCAGCCGATCCTGCCTATTGCATATCCGGCTCCGCAACGCCATTGTCCGGCCCTTCATGCCCTTGCGCAAAGGGCATTCGCAGAATCCTTGCAAGCACTTGGGGGCGTTTGTTCATGCCTGTTGCATCGGTCGGTCTGAAATCCATGTCGCTGCCGGAATTCGGCGAACCGACGGTGATGCCGCTGGTTGCCCGAAATACCCATGAAGCGCGCATCGATGCGCTGATGGCGCGCGGGGCCAAGGCCGGTTTCGATGCCTTCGCCGTCTATGGCGACCGCGAGCACGCCGCCAACGTCGCCTATCTCTCAGGCTACGATCCGCGCTTCGAGGAGACATTGCTGGTCATCGTTCCCGGCAAGCGGCCACGACTTCTCGTCGGCAATGAAGGCTGGGGCTACGCCGAAATCTGCGGTGGACCGTACGAGCGTGTTCTCTACCAGACCTTCTCACTGCCGGCGCAACCACGCGACCGCTCGGATGCGCTACCTGACATCCTCGCCGGCTGCGGCCTGAAGCCCGGCCACAGGATCGGCGCCATCGGCTGGAAGCCTTTCGGCGCCGGCGATGCCGGGTTCGACGAGACGACGCTCGACCTGCCCTCCTTCGTTGCCGACACGCTGCGCGCTTTCGTCGGCGACAAGGGCGCGGTTCTGAATGCCGCCAATCTGCTGATGAACCCCACCGACGGGCTGCGCGCCATCAACGAAGCCGACCAGTTGGCCAGCTTCGAATTTGCCGCGACCTTCACCTCGCAGGGATTGCGCAACGTCCTGCAAGGCATTGAACCCGGCATGACCGAACTGCAGGCGGCGAGGCTGATGGGCATGAACGGCCTGCCGCATGGCTGTCATCCCATGCTGTCGGCGGGAAAACGCGCCGCCTATGGCCTGCCAAGCCCTCGCCTCGACGTCATCCGGCGCGGTGACCCGATCACCATGGCCTATGGCATCCAGGGTGCGCTCAACGCCCGTGCCGGCTTTTTGGCCGAGGATGCCTCAGAGCTGCCTGCCGCTATCCGCGATTATGTCGAAAAGCTGGTCGCGCCCTATTTCGCGGCCGTCGTCGACTGGTACGAAGCGATCGGCATCGGCACGACGGGCGGCGCTCTGTGGAAGGCGGTGCATGATCGTATCGGCGACCCGTTCTTCGGCGTCTCCCTCAATCCCGGCCATCTGGTCCATATCGATGAGTGGATGCATTCGCCGGTTTTTTCCGGCTCCGACATCAAGCTGCGATCAGGCATGGCGCTACAGGTCGACATCATCCCGGCGACCGGCAGCGACTATTTCACCACCAACATCGAGGATGGCATCGCGCTCGCCGACGACGCGCTGCGCGAGGAGATCGCGGCGCGCTATCCCGAAGCCTGGAGCCGCATCGAAGCGCGGCGCGCCTTCATGTCGGATGTGCTCGGCATCCGCCTCAAGCCGGAGGTGCTGCCCTTCTCCAACATTCCGGCTTTCCTTCCGCCATTTTGGCTTTCGCGCAACAGTGCGATGGCCGTAGCCAGCCGCTGACCACATTTCGACTGGACACGACTTAGTTCTGCCGCACTCTCCCTGTCCGGGAGGTGTCGCGGGGGTAGATGGGCCTTTTGGCCGGAGTGGAATTCAGACGTGCCTTTGAAGAAGATACTTACCGTTGTTATCGCCTTGCTCGTCGCCGGCTGCGCCGGCCCGCAAACGCAGGAATTGCTTGGCAGCGCCATCGTCGCCGCGCCGGTGACAGAAATCGCCGGCAACCACTCCATCTTCATCGCCACGACACGCAAGAAATCCGATGATCCCAACAAGGTTTTCGACGGTGAGCGCTCGGCGACGCTGAACTATGCGCGCGTGAATGTCACCGTCCCAGGGCTTCACAAGACTGGCCAGATCGAACGGCGCTCACGCGGCAAGTCGGATGATCCGGCCAAATATTTCATGGCTTCCGAGGTCGTTGGCTACGACGCGCAGCCGAAATTTTCCAGCGCGCTCAACGCCGATATCGCGGCGCGCGGCGGCCGCGTCATGGTCTTCGTCCACGGCTACAACACCGGCTTCGACGACGCGGTCTATCGCTTGACCCAGATCGTCCACGATTCCGGCTATCCGGGCACGCCGGTGCTGTTTTCCTGGGCCTCGGGCGCAAGGACCACCGACTATGTCTATGACAAGGAAAGTGCCAGCGCCGCACGCGACCAGCTCGAAGTGACATTGCGCATGCTGGAGCAGTCCGGCGCGCGGCGCATCGACATTGTCGCGCATTCGATGGGAACCTGGGTGACCATGGAAACGCTGCGTCAGATGGCCATCAGCGGCGACCGTGATCTCGGCGGCAAGCTCGGCGACGTGGTGCTTGCCTCGCCCGACATCGATGTCGATGTGTTCAAGAGCCAGATGCGCCGCTATGGCAAGCCCGACAAGCCGTTCATCCTGCTGTTGTCCGACGACGACCGAGCGCTGAGACTCTCCGGCCTGATCGCCGGTTCGCGGCCGCGCGTCGGCGATTACAAGGATGCCGCCGATCTTGCCTCCTATGGCGTGACGGTCGTCGATCTCTCCAAGGTCAAGGGCAGCGACAGCTTCAACCACACGAAATTCGCCGACAATCCGGCCCTGGTGAAGATGATCGGCCAGCGGCTGCGCGAGGATGACGGCTTTGCCAGCGACCGGGACGTGACCGACCGTATCAGCCTGCTCGGGCAATAGATGCGGCACCACGGATTTCGCCGTGTCCGTTCACCCTTGCGGCAGTATCCGGTCACTTTGAACTGGACCGCGCCGACCTCTGGCTATATCGGAATGGTGTGCGACGTCATGCGTTTGACGTCCCCGTCGCGGGAGCCGGCGCTTGACCTTGCGCTTGAACAGTTTCGTCGTCGCCTTTGCGCTCGCCGTTGCCGGCTGTGCTGGCCAGAACACGCATGATCTGCTCAACAAGACGACGGTCGCGGTACCTGCCTACGACATAGCGGCCACCCACGAGATCTTTGTCGCCACCACCCGCCAGCAGGCGACCAAGGATCCGCGGCAGGTATTCGACGGCGATCGCTCGTTGACCACAAGCTACGCCCGCGTCGATGTCACCGTGCCGAAGGTCCACCAGGTCGGAGCTATCGAGCGGGCCAAGGGCTCGGCCAATTCGAACCCGGCCAAGCAATTCACCGCCACCAATGTCGTCCACTATGGCGATGCCCCACAATTCGCCAAGGCGGTCGGCGCCGACATCGCCATGCGCGGCGATCGCGCCCTGGTGTTCGTGCACGGCTTCAACAACGGCTTCGACGACGGCATCTATCGGCTGACGCAGATCGCCCACGATACGAAATATCCCGGCACGCCGGTTCTGTTCTCCTGGGCGTCGAGCGCCAAGACGACGGGCTATATCTACGACAAGGACAGCGCCAACGCCGCTCGCGACGATCTCGAGGCGACGCTGAGGATGCTCGCCAAGACGCGGGTCAAGAGCATCGACATCATCGCCCATTCAATGGGTACCTGGCTGACCATGGAGGCGCTGCGCCAGCTCGCCATCACCGGCGACCGCGATCTCAACGGCAAGCTCGGCTATGTCGTCCTGGCTTCGCCCGACATCGATGTCGACGTGTTCAAGAAGCAGATGATACGCTACGGCAAGCCGGACAAGCCGTTTGCCGTGCTGCTTTCGGGCGATGACCGGGCGCTCAAATTGTCTTCCCTTATCTCTGGCGACAAGCCGCGTGTCGGCGACTATGGCAATGCGGCCGATCTCGCCAGCTATGGCGTCTCCGTGGTCGACCTGACAAAGGCCAAGGGCGGCGACGGTGGCCTCAACCACGCAAAATTCGCCGACAATCCGATCCTGGTGCAGTTGCTTGGCGACCGGCTGCGCACCCCTGCCGGCCTGGCCTCCGACGAACCCGACCCGGCACAGCTCAACAATCTCGGCCAAGGCCTCGGCAAGGCCGTCGGTTCGGTCGCCGAGGTCGTCATCACCACGCCGTTCAAGGTGCTGACCATCGTCACCGGCGGGTGAGCGAGGCGCCGGTGCCTGGTCTCAGATGAACAGGTCGACCTTCTGGAAGGTCGTCACATCGATCAGGCCGACATCGGAAATCCTGAGTTCCGGGATGACCACCAGCGCCAAAAGCGAATGCTGCATGTAGGCGTTGTTCAGGGAACAGCCCATCTTTCGCATCGCCTCGGTCAGTTTCTCCGCCTTGGCGGCGACGATCTCAGCGCGCTCGTCCGACATCAGCCCGGCGATCGGCATTTCGACCAGCGCCAGTTCCTTGCCCTTGGAAAACAGCACGACGCCGCCGCCGACTTCGCCCAGCCGGTTGACCGCCAGCGCCATGTCCCGCTTGTTGGTGCCGACGCAGATGATGTGGTGGGCGTCATGCGCCACGCTCGAGGCCATGGCGCAATCGCTCATGTAGCCGAACCCGGAGACGAAGGCGTTGGTGACGCCGCCCGTTCCCCTGTGGCGCTCGACGAGCGCGATCTGGCAGACGTCGTTGCGGCGATCCATGGCGACCAGCCCGTCCTCGACCGGTAGATCCGCTTCCAGCGCCCGCGTCGGCGCCTGGTTCTCGATGACGCCGATGACCCGCACCCGCACCTCGTTGGCGCCCTTGGGGGCGGCGATATCGAAATCGCCGGCCTTCAGCTTCTTGCCCAACTTGACGGTGTTCTTCGCCGTCTTCGGGTAGTCGTAAGCCGGAATGTCGATGTCGAGCTTACCGCCCTTGGCCAGCCTGACGCCTCGCGCATAGACCTCGTCGATGGTCATTGCCGCGAGATCGGAGACAATCAGCAGGTCGCCCAACCGCCCCGGCGCGATCGAACCGATCTCGCGTTCCAGCCGGAAATGCTGGGCGGTGTTGATCGTGGCCATCTGGATCGCCGTCACCGGCTTCAGCCCTTGGCTGATGGCGTGGCGCACCACCCGATCCATGTGACCTTCGTGCACCAGCGTGCCTGAATGGCTGTCGTCGGTGCACAGGATGAAGTTACGCGGATCGATGCCGCTCTCCGTCACCGCCTTGATCTGCGAGGCGACGTCGTACCAGGCCGAGCCCAGCCGCAGCATGGCCTTCATGCCCTGGCGCACGCGGGCGATGGCGTCCTCGGCGCGCGTGCCTTCGTGATCGTCCTCGGGGCCGCCGGCGACATAGCCGTGGAACGGCAGGCCGAGATCGCGCGAAGCGTAGTGGCCGCCGACCGTCTTGCCCGCATGGACCGTCGCCGCGATCTCGCCCGACATGACCGGATCGTTGGCGGCGACGCCCGGAAAATTCATCACTTCGCCGAGCCCGATAATGTTTTCCCAGGTCATGGCTTCCGCGACATCGGCAACCGTCAACTCGGCGCCGGCATGTTCCAGCCCAGGCGCCGAAGGCACGCAGGACGGCATCTGCACATGCACGTTGATGGGCATCGCCACCGCCTCGTCATGCATCAGCCGCACACCGGGCAAGCCGAGCACATTGGCGATCTCGTGCGGATCGATGAACATCGACGTCGTGCCGTGCGGAATGACGGCGCGGCAGAATTCGGTGACCGTCACCATGCCGCTCTCGACATGCATGTGCGCGTCGCAGAGGCCTGGCACCAGATAGCGCCCGCCGGCATCGACCACCTTGGTGCCCTGGGCGATGGCGTGGCTGGCATTCGGCCCACAATAGGCGAAACGGCCGCCGGCAATGGCGATGTCGGTGCCGGCGATGATCTCACCCGAGTGAACATTCACCCAGCGGCCGTTGCGAATGACGAGGTCGGCGGGCTTGCGACCCATGGCGACGTCGACCAGATGCGTCGCCATCTCGGTCCAGGGCTTGGGTTTCGTCGCATGCGCCGCCGGCTTCTTTGCCATGAAGGGACTCCTGTTTGCACGACTGTGCCAAGCCTGCCTGGTTTTGACCAGCGCCAAACCGCGGGTCGGCGAGCGGCACAGGCCGCAACCAGAAATAGGATTCCGTTTTGTCGTAAATCGGTCTACCCTGCCTGCCAAGGATCTTTCTGGCTCTTCATCCGGGGAGTTCGATGCATCGCCTAGTGGTCGCAAGCGCCGGTCTTCTTGCCGCCCTGTCCATGCCGGCTTTCGCGGCCGACCCGACAGTCGACGTGCCGATGACCGCGCCAGGCTTTGACTGGACCGGATACTACGCCGGCCTGCAGGCAGGCTATGGCTGGGGCCAATCCGACATCTCAGGAACGGAGGGCGAACCGTTTTCCGTCTCGCCTGACGTCGATGGCGGTTTCGTCGGCGGGCACGTCGCCGGGCTTTGGCAGTTCGACCAGGCGGTGATCGGCGCGGAAGCCGACCTCAACTATTCCGCTGTAGACGGCACGACCGAGGCGGAGCCGGGAAACAATTTCGGCACCGACATCAAATGGTTCGGCTCGGTCAACGCCAAGGCCGGCTACGCCATGGACAGGGTGCTGGTCTACGGCATAGGCGGCATCGCCTTTGCCGGTATCGAAACCTCGCAAGCCTCGGGCTCCGCCTTCTCCCAGACACGCACGAATGTCGGTTGGACCGTAGGTGCCGGCGTCGACTATGCGCTGACCGACAAGTTCGTCGTCGGCGCGCAGTATCGCTATTATGATTTCGGCTCCGAGCACTATGATGGATCCGCCGATTTCGTCGGCCGCGACCAGGATACGAAGCTGAACACCGTCGGGATCAATCTCAGCTACAAGTTCTGATCCCTGCCGATATCGATCGGCGCGCGACGCCTGTAACGCAGTCGGCAATTCGACGAGAGGGGCGGCCGGCGCCCCCAGTGGGCGGGGGAATGGGTTGGGCCTGGTAGACGCCGGCCTCGGCGGAGCAAGTCCACCGCCCAAACACCTTACTCATTGCGCGCGGCGCGGATAATTCCGCGATCACACCAGTATCGCCACGCCTCCTCCTCTGGGGTGCGCGTTCAGACAGCTCAAGAACACGACTTGACGGCCTGTGTCTGACATCTGAAAAGGGCGGGCCTGCGGACGTGGCGGAATTGGTAGACGCAAGGGACTTAAAATCCCTCGATCTCTGATCGTACGGGTTCGATTCCCGTCGTCCGCACCACAATGAAAGCCATACGACCGTCACAGGTGACCTTCTTCCTGTTTGCTAGATGCGCGTGGTGCCACTCTCTTGGCCATCAGGACGTTGCACCGGCGACGGCTGATCGGCGCTTCGGCCATGGTCTGGCCCACAGCCCACCTCAATGATTCCGACCAGTGCGCGAACAAACTCAACCATGTCGTTTGCCGTTATGGCCGCCTGGTCAGGGCTCTGCCCAATGTGTTCGGCGGCCGCGCAACATGACAGACGGATGAGATCGTAGTGCGGATCCCTTTCATCCTCCGGCAACACAGACAATTTCATGGCTCGGCGATAAATCAACCGCAGCAATTGTTCGAGAGCTGCTCCGACACTCATGCGCTTGCTCCGCATTGGTCAGGCGTCCCGGCCCTCCAGGGCGCTGGGAACGTCGATGAGGAGGTGTCCCATTCTGTGCCAAAGGCTGCATCACAGCCATTAATATATCGTTTATTGCTAATATACGCCTCAATGAGGTCGCCCGGGAGTGCCAGACCACTGGTCAGGCAAGGATCGGGTTCAGCTTCAGATGCTGGATCAAAATAATCGTCTTGGCATCGACGATGCGGCCGTCGGCAATGCCGGCCAACGCCTCGTCGAGCGGCATTTCCAGAACCTCGATGTCCTCCCCCTCCTCCGGTGCGCCGCCGCCGGCCGAGATACGGTCGGCGGGCGAATAGCGCGCAACAAAGAACCAGAGCCGCTCGGTGACGCTGCCCGGGCTCATGTAAGGCGAGAACAGCCGTTCCACATGCTGCAGCCGGTAGCCGAGTTCTTCCTCGGCCTCCTTGCGGATGGCGGTCTCCGGATCGTTTTCGTCGAGCAGCCCGGCACAGGCCTCGATCAGCGGTTCGCGGTGACCGGTGACGTAGGCGGGATAGCGGAACTGGCGCACCAGCAGCACCGTCGAGCGCTGAGGGTCGTATGGCAAGATCACCGCGCCATCGCCGCGATCATAGGTCTGTCGGACCTGCGTCTCCCACTGGCCGTCGCGCCGGCGGTAATCGAGGACAGTCTTCTTCAGGACAGCCCAGTCGTCGGAGAGAATTTCTTCCGAACGGATGCGGATGCGGTCTTCCATCATGGTCTCCATGCTATGGGTCGAGGCGTAGCCGCCAACCGGTATTTGCGCAATGCAGGCGAATGGTTCAAAAATACGTTTCACCGTCTCGTGTCTGGCGCGCTCTCGATCCATTGCCTAGACAGCTGCTTACCTCTCCCGGAGCCCCTTTTCATGACAACATCGCTTTTCCAGCCGATCACGCTCGACGGCCTCGCCTTCCTCAACCGTATCGCTGTCGCTCCGATGTGCCAGTATTCCGCCGAGGACGGCTGCGCCAGCGACTGGCATCTTTACCACTGGATGAACCTGGCCATGTCTGGTGCCGGCATGGTCACGGTGGAGATGACCGATGTCGAGCGGCGCGGGCGCATTTCGCATGGTTGCCTGGGTCTCTATTCCGACGACAATGAAGCCGCCGCCCGTCGTGCCCTGGACGCCGCCAGGCGCGTGGCCGCCCCCGGCACGAAGTTCGGCACGCAGCTTGCCCATGCCGGCCGCAAGGCCTCGAACCGCAAGCCTTGGGAAGGTGGCGGGCCGCTGCAGCCAAACGAGGATCCGTGGCAGACCGTCTCGGCTTCGGCCATCGCCTACGACACCGGTTGGAATGTGCCGCGCGCGCTCGATGAGGAAGAGATCCTGCAGCTCATCGAACGGTTCGCTCAAGCCGCAAGGCGGGCCGAACGCGCCGGCTTCGACTTCATCGAACTGCATGCCGCGCATGGCTACCTGATCTTCCAGTTCCTCTCGCCATTGTCCAATCAACGCACCGACCGCTGGGGCGGCTCGCTGGAAAACCGGATGCGCCTTGTCGTCGAAATCGCCAAGGCAGTGAAGAAAGCGGTGCCGAAGCTGATGCTCGGCGCGCGGTTGTCGGTGAAAGACTGGGTCGATGGCGGCTTCGAAGTCGAGGATGCGATCGAGGTGGCGAAGGCACTGAAGGCCGAGGGCGTCGCCTATCTCTGCTGCTCCAGCGGCGGCAATTCGCCGCTGCAGAAATTGCCCACCGGCCCCGGCTATCAGGTGCACCTGGCGGAAGCGGTGCGCAAGGGTGCCGGCATCCCGACCCGCGCGGTCGGGCTGATCGACGATCCCAAGCAGGCCGAGGCAATTCTCGCCGAGGGCCGCGCCGACATGGTGGCGCTGGCGCGCGCCTTCCTTGCCGATCCGCGCTGGGGATGGCGTGCGGCCGCAACATTCAGCGAAACGATTCATCCGGCGCCGCAACTCGCCCGGTCGGTGACGACCATGGAACACTGGATGAAGGCAGCCGGCTGACCGGCCTTTGCCCAGGGCCTTTGCGGGTCAGCCTGAGATGGCGGCCCGCAGGATGGCTCGCAGTTTGTCGCGATCGAGTTTGATCGGGTTGCCGCCGGCGCAAGGGTCGCTCTCGCCCATCGTGGCGACGCGCTCCTCGTCGATGTCGGTCAGCCCGATCCCCGGCAACGTGGCGGGGATGTTCAATCGGACCCGCAGTTCGATGATCCAGTCCACGACCGCTCGAGCATCGTGCGTCGGAAGGTCGAGGAAGCGCGCAAGCAGGCTGAGCTTCTCTTCCACCACCGGGGCGTTGAATTCGACGACATAGGGCATCAGCACGGCGTTGAGCAGGCCGTGGTGGGTGTCGTAGAGAGCTCCGAGCGGATGGGCGAGCGCATGGATCGCGCCGAGGCCCTTCTGCAGGGCCACGCAGCCCATGCCCGACGCGATCAGCATCTGCGCGCGGGCTTCGATGTTCTGCCCATCCTCCACGGCGACCGGCAGCCAGGTCTTGATCAGCCTCAAGGCATTGAGCGCGATGCCTTCGGCCATGGGGTGATAGCTCGGCGCGCAATAGGCTTCCAACGCATGCGAGAGCGCGTCCATGCCGGTGGCCGCCGTGATATGGGCGGGCAGTCCGGTGGTCAGCTCGGGGTCCATGAGCACCACATCCGGCATCATGCGCGGATGGAAGACGATGACCTTGCGCTTCTCAGCCTCGTTGGTGATGACCGAGGCGCGGCCGAGCTCGGAGCCGGTGCCGGCGGTCGTCGGTATGGCGATGACAGGAACGAGGTGGGACGTGTCGGCACGCTTCCAGTTGTCACCGATATCCTCCAGATCCCACATCGGGATGGATTGCGTCGCCATCAGCGCGATCGCCTTGGCGGCATCGAGCGCGCTGCCGCCGCCGATGGCGACGACCAGGTCGTGCTGGCCCTGCTTCAGAACGGCCACGCCGTCGGCGACATTGCCGCCGGTCGGGTTCGGCTTGACGTTGTGGAAGAAGCCGGCATCCAGCCCGCTCGCCTTCAGCACTTCGAGCGTGCGCTGCACTGGAAAGAGCGTCTTCAGGCCATCATCGGTGACGACCAGCGGCCGCTTCGCGCCGAGTTCACGAACGATACCGGCCAGTTCGGCGATCCGGCCATTGCCGAAGCGCACAGAGGTCGGAAAGCTCCAGTTGCCGGAGACGGCCGGGGTGAAAGCGGTCATGGGATCATTACCTTGAATTGGCTTGGAAATTGGCTTGAGGTCAGGCTGTCGCCAGCTTCTGTCGTTTGAGCGCCCGGCGTCGCAGGAAATCGACCAGGAAAACCAGGATCAGGGCGGGGATGAAATTGAGCGTGGCGAGCGCCGGATAGATCGGCGAGGAGCCGACGGCGATGCCGCTGTAGACGAAGATCGGCAGCGTGCGCGCCGTACCTGCCAGCGAATAGGAGACGTAGAAATTTCCCCAGGAAAGGAGAAACGCGAAGGTCGCGGCGGAGAGGATGCCGGGCCACAGCAGCGGGAAAGTGATTTCGCGGAACACGTCCCAGCCGGTGGCGCCGGCATCGCGCGCGGCGTCCTCCAGCGTCTCGTCGAAGCCATAGACCTGCACGGCCACGATAACCAGCGCAAAGGGGGTGATGTAGACGATGTGGCCGATGATCACCGTCGCCAGCCCGGTCGAAAAACCCAGCCAGTTGCCGAGCACCGAGAACCACAGCAGCATCACCACGCCGAGCAGCAGTTGCGGGAACAGCAGCGGCAGGAAGCTGACGGTGCGGAAGATGTTCTGGAAGCGGAAGCGATAGCGGATCCACGCCACGGCTCCGGCCGAGCCGAGCACCGTGGCAAAGACCGTCGAGATCGCCGCGACGATCGCGGAATTCGCGACCGCCGGCAGGAAGTCGGGCTTGCGGAACAGTTCGCCATACCATTCGAGCGAGAAACCTTCGATCGGGAAGGTCAGCACGCGGCTGTCGGTGAAGGAAAACACCACCAGCGTGAGGATCGGCACGTAGAAGAACAGGATCAGCAGCGCCATGGTGCCGACGAGGAAAACGTCGACAACCCTGTTCTTCAGGCGTTCCGGGATCATCGGACAGACCTTTCGTGGTTGGCCGACCCGCGCATCAGGATAAAGGCAGCGAGCGACAGCGACAGAGCGCCGATGACGATCAGCACCAGCGTCAGCGCCGCACCGAGAGGCCAGTTGACCCGCGTCTCGAAGCTTTGGCGGATCAGCTCGGAAGCCAATGGCGCGGTGCCGCCGCCGAGCACCTTCGGTTCGAGGAATGCGCCGAGGCTGAGCACGAAGACCAGCACGGCGCCGCAATAGAGCCCCGGACGGGCAAGCGGCAGCGTCACTTCGAAGAATGCGCGCAGCCGCGATGCGCCGGAATCATAGGCGGCCAGCACCAGGTCCCGGTCGATGCGTGCCAGCGACAAATAGATGGTGAACATCGGATAGACGACGAGGCCATAGACCATGCCGATCATCGTGCCGGTCGGCGTGAACAGGAGATTGAGCGCTTCCGGGCCGAGGCCCAGATGCGCCAGCAGCCAGTTGGCGACGCCGCTCTTGTCGAGCACGAGGATCCAGCCGAAGGTTTTCAGCACCGCGTCGGTCAGGAAGGCGAAGATGATCAGGATCTGGATCTGCGCATTATAGGCCCTGAGCCGCGTCGCCAGCGCGTAGGCGGCGGGAAAGGCGATGAGCACGCAGACGACCACGCACACCAAGGCCATGGCGACGGTTCGCGCCATGATGGTCCAGTAATGCGGCTTGGAGAACACTTCGGTCCAGACCTTGAGGTCCGAGGTCCAGGACAGGCGATAGAATTGCGTCGTCTGGAACGACAGCACCACCGTCATCAGCAACGGAATGATGAAGAACAGCAGCATCACGACCGCGAGCGGCGCCACCGCCCCCACGAGAACCGGATCACCCCAGCGCTTGCTATCGGTCCGCACGGCTCACTCCGAAAGCAGGAAGCTGCGGGTCGGATGAAAGCCGATCCTGACGCTGTCGGAGACCTTGGCGGGCAGATCGAGCGAACCGGCGAGATCCATGACCACGGCCTTGTCCAGGCCGGGGACGCGCACGCGATACTGCGTGGACGAACCCTTGATGAAATACTCCTCGACGGTGCCGTTCAGCACCCATTCGCCGGGTTCAGCCGCGCCGGTGACGAAACGGATGGTCTCGGGACGAACCAGCAGGGCTGTCGCGCCGCTGCCCAGGAAGAGAGAAATCCGCTCCCCGGCGATCACGGCTGCGTTGTCGCCAACCAGCGGTGAAGTAACCTTTGCGTCGCAACCGTCGCGCGAGACGGACACCGGCAAGAAGTTGGTTTCGCCGATGAAGCCGGCGACGAACATGTTGGCCGGGCGGTAGTAGATATCCGACGGCGTGCCCAGTTGCACAACTTCGCCGGCACGCATGACGCAGATACGATCGGCAAGCATCATGGCTTCTTCCAAATCGTGGGTAACGAGGACGAAGCTGGTGCCGAGTTCGCGATGCAGCTTCTTCAGCTCGGCCTGCAGCGATTTCTTCAGCTTGGCGTCGAGCGCGCTCATCGGCTCGTCGAGCAGAAGCACGCTCGGGCGCGAGATCAGCGCGCGGGCGAGCGCCACGCGTTGCTGTTCGCCGCCGGAAAGCTGTACGGGATAGCGTGTCAGGTATTCGCGCTTAAGATGCATGAGGTCGAGCATGGCTGATATGCGCTGGTCCATCTCGGCCTTCGCCACCTTCTGCAGCTTGAGCGGAAAGCCGATATTGTCCGACACTGTCTTGTGCGGAAACAGGGCCAGCTTCTGGAAGACCATGCGCGTCGGCCGCTTCGCGGCCGGCATGCCCTGCATATTCTGGCCCTGGATTTCCAGCACGCCGGCGGTCGGGTCCTCGAAACCGGCAAGGATCTTCAGCAGCGTGGTCTTGCCGCAACCGGAAGGGCCGACAAGCGCCATGAATTCGCCCGCGCCGATGTCGAGGGACACGCCATGCAAGGCTCGCATGGAGCCATAGTCCTTGACTATGCCAGACGCATTGATGATCGGCGCGTTGATGATTGCGGTTGTCAAAACTCGCCCGCCCTGAATGTGGGTGAAAATATGATGGAGCCCGCGCGCCGGAACGCGCGGGCTTCAATTCAATAAATGACGTTCAACGCGCGGCCAGTTCTTCCTGCCAGATCGCCAGCATGTCGTCGATGTTCGGCGCGACCGTGTGGAAGTGGCTGTTGTCCCAGGCCGTCCACATGTAATCCATCTGCAGCGCCTTCTTCTCGGCGTCCGAGAACAGCGCTTCCGTCTTGGCGTTCGGAACGAGATTACAGGTCGCCTCGGTGATCGATAGCTGCTTGGCCACCTCCGGCGAGACGATGTATTTCAGGAAGTCGGCGGCGACCTTGGAGTCGCGGTCGTTTGCGATCAGGCCCGTTGCCTCCATCCAGATGATGCCCTGCTTGAGGCCATTCTTCGGCTCGGGCACGATCGATTGGATGTAGTCGTGGCCCTTCATGCGCAGCGACGAAGTGGCGTAGGTGCCGCCGCCGATCAGCGCCCGGAACGAGCCGTCGATCAGGCCTTTCTGGGCGATCGCCAGGTCGGCGACGATGGCACGGGTGTTCTTGAAGGCGGCGCGCAGCACCTTGCGCACTTCGTCGAGTGCTGCCTGGTCGAGTTCGACATAGGGATTGACGCCGGCGTAAAGGGCCAGCGGCATGATCGGCCAATCGCCCCAGTCCAGCAGGCAGATCTTGTCCTTGTAGGCGGCGTCGAAAACCGGCGCGTAGCTCGACCAGGTCTCGAGCTTGTCGAACTTGGTGTTGACCGTCGGTCCGACCCAGCCCCAGCGGGTCGGCAAGCCGGTTGCCTTGCCTTCGAATTGCAGCGGCGTGAAGGGCGCACGGAACTGCGGGTAGAATTCGGCGTATTGGTCGGCGAAATCCTTGTCGTCGATGTAGCGGCAGATGCCCGCCGGCCCCATGCGTGCGATCCAGGGGCTGTCTGATGAAACGAGGTCGAAATCCTTCGACGCACCGGCGGCGAGCTTGGCGAAGCCGCCCGCGGAGTCAGTGATCAGGTCGACGGAAATGGAGACGTCCTTCTGCTTCTGGAACGGGTCCAGGATGGACGGCGCGTTGTAGCCTTCCCAGCACATGTAGTTGAGGCTCTCGGCGGCGGATGCGCCTTTCGGCATGCCGAGTATGCCGGCGCCCGCGACCGCCAGCCCGAGGCCGCCCATGCCCTTCAGCACCGCGCGGCGATCGACGCCCTCGATGCCTGATGTTTCCTTTTTCATTTGCCTGTTCCCTTCCTTTGTTATCAGCCCAAAAAACTCCCGATCAGACGATGCCGAGGTACCGCCTGATCTCCCATTCGCTTACCTGTTTCTGGTACTCGCCATATTCAAAGCGTCGTCCGGTCACGAAGCTGTCGATGAAGTCCTCGCCGAAGATCTCGCGGGCGGTTGTGCTTGCGTTGAGCCGCTCCGCCGCCTGGCCGAGATCGGACGGGAAGACCGCCTCCGGTGAAGGCTTCGCGGCATAGAAATTCTCGCCGCTGCCGGCCGGCGGCTCGATCTCGTTGCGGATGCCGTAAAGGCCGGCGCCGACGCAGAGCGCCAGCGCCAGATAGGGATTGGCGTCGGCCGAGGGCACGCGAAACTCGACGCGGGTGGATTCGGGCTCGTCATTGATGACGCGCACCGCCGCCGTCCGGTTCTGGACACCCCAATTGGCCGCGGTCGGCGCCCAGGCGCCAGGCACCAGCCGCTTGTAGGCGTTGACGGTATGGGCGCACATAGCCAGCAATTCCGGCATAAGCCTGACCAAGCCGCCGATGAAATGACGCCCGAGTTTGCTGAGACCATCCTGCGCGCCGGCATCGGCGAACACCGGATTGCCCTGCCGGTCGCGCATGGAGACATGCAGGTGGCCGGACTGGCCAGGCAGCGCCGGCGAAAGCTTCGACATGAAGCCGGCGGTCAGGCCGTGGCGCGAGAAATAGGCCTTGGCGAAATTCTTGAACAGCGCCGCGTCATCGGGCGATTTCAAGCCTTTGGCGTAGGTGAGCGGTGCCTCGAAACAGCCCGGACCAAGCTCGGTGTGGATGGCGTCGAGGCCGATCCCCATCGTCGTCATCGTATCGTGCAGGCCCTGCAGGAGGTCGCCATGGATGGCCGATGTCTGCAGCGAATAGGTGCGGTTACCCTGCGCGAAATAGGTAAGGTCGCGATAATCCTTGGCGCGCAGGCTTTCGGGCGTCTCGTCGAACAGGAAGAACTCGTATTCGAAGGCCGAGAACACGTCGAAGCCAAGTTCAGCGGCCTCCCCCATCAGCCTTTGGCAAAGATTGCGCGGCGAGCGCTTGCCGAAATCGCCTGAGAAATCGGCGATGCAGAGCGCCGCATCCTCCGCGAACGGATATTTGCGCAGGCTCGCGGCATCGAGGAATGCCGGCCGGTCGACGAAAGCACCGTCAATGAAGGTTTTCTCGGCGATATCCCAGAAATAGAGAACCTCGCAGAACGGATAGCCCCTGGCGGCCAGCTTGACTGCCTTGTCGACAGAGACCAGCTTGTCGCGAAATTCGCCGGCCGGGTCCATCATGCCGATGTGCACGGCCCTGGCGCCAAGCTTTTCAACACCAGACGCGAAGGCCGCACCGGCTTCATTGACTGTCGACATATATGCCCGCCTCGATATTTTCGCCCCGAGGCTAGGGTCGACCTGCACGCAACTGAATATCCCGATAGGGATAGACGAGACGAAAATTCGGGCAGCCTCGAACAGGCCCTAGAAACCCGGCCAGAGGACAAGAAGATCGTGGTGATTGCAGGCTTTGCGCCGTGGAACCGAAAGATCGCCGCGGCGATCCAGGAGGTCGGCACGCCGGACTTCCCGCAGCGTATCGAAGAGGCGCTGAAGGCGGTCATCGACCTAGATATCGTGATGATCTTCGCCTATTCCGGCACGGAAAAGCCGATCTGCCTCTACCACAATATCGATCCCGTACGCGCGGCGACCGTGATCACCGCCTATGCAAACGGACCCTATCTGCTCGATCCCTTCTATCGCGCGGCGACGGACCCCAAGGTCATCGGGGTCAGGCAACTGAGAAGGATGGCGCCGGACCAGTTCTACAGTTCGGAATATTTCCGCCAGCATTACGGCCTGACAAAAATCCGCGACGAGGTTGGCATCGTCTGCCGGCCGGCGGGGAGCGCGGCCATCGTCATCAGTTTCACCCGCCCGATGGAATCACCCGCCTTCGGACGGCGCGACCTCAAGGCTATCCACGATGCCGAACCGGTGATCCGCCTTTTGATCGAACGGAACTGGAGCAACGCTCGCCTCAGTTCGAGGGAAACCGATGGCGAACCGGTCGATCCGATAAACGCGACTCTGAACCGGATGACAGGCGGCGTGCTGACGCCGCGCGAGATCGAGATCACCTCGCTGATCCTGCGTGGACATTCGAGCGCGGCTATCGCCGATGCGCTGAACATCGCCGAGGGGACGGTAAAAATCCACCGCAAGAATATTCACCAGAAGCTTG
Source organism: Mesorhizobium sp. GW821-FHT04C10 (assembly GCF_059420305.1). NCBI lineage: Bacteria > Pseudomonadati > Pseudomonadota > Alphaproteobacteria > Hyphomicrobiales > Phyllobacteriaceae > Mesorhizobium > Mesorhizobium sp. GW821-FHT04C10. The sequence goes on from NZ_JBWKTL010000001.1 coordinate 4,786,640, forward strand.
ATATCTCTAGCCAATCCGAACTGTTCTCGATGTTTATCTTTCATCTGTCGAAGCAATAACGCCGCAATGGCGCGGAGCAGCGCTTCCAGCGAGCGTTGAGACAGGTCGAGCCAAGCCACCGCGTGTCAAAGATGGGCCGCATGCGAACCGGCTGGCGTTGAAAAGGTTCGGGATTTGCCTTCTTTGCCGAGAAGGTGCCGCAGCCCGGCTGCAATTTCGTTCGCAAACTGTTACGTTGGGTGAGGCTGCGGCGGGCGCGGCCGGGCTTGGGAGGAAATCATGTCGTTCAGGGCATTCTTGCCGGCTGCGATGCTTGTGGCGATGGCCGGGTTTTGGCTCGGCGCATCGACGCCGAGCGTCGCGCAATATTGCGAAGGTACGGTGCACGGCCTGTCCGGGCGCTACAATCTGGCGACCGGCAGTGGCTTTCTCGCCGTGCGGGCGCGACCGAACTCGTCGTCGCGGATGATCGGCCAGCTGTTCAACGGCGATCATACCGAAATATTCGACCGGCGCGGCAACTGGTACCAGGTCGAAATCGGCGGCACGACCGGTTGGGCAAACGCACGCTGGCTGCGCAACGATTGTGGCTACTGAGACGCCCGTGCATGTCGCCCAAAAGTGGATGCGGTTTTGGGACAACGACATGCATCGAACAAAGAGCTAAAGCGCGTCGCAGACGCGACGCGACTTTTGGGCGCAGGCCGAAAGCCACTTTTGCAACCAAATTGGCTGTTTTGCGTTGCGGCCATGATGGACAACAACAAACCCTTTGAAACGCCGGTCGTGGTCGAACTCGGCCATGTCGGCAAGTATCGCCATATCCGCAGCACCCAGGAAGCGGCGGAGTGTCTGATGACGGTGTGGCCGCTTAATCGCGGCCCGCGTCATCGTGATGCCCTCGACACTTGCCTCAAAGTGCTGGAAGGTTATCGTTCGACAGCGGATGCGCGACGGGCATTGATCGAGGCCGCCAGGGAGTCTGAAGTGCTGGTGCCCGAAGACAAGCTGTCCGACGACCGGCTGCATTGAGCAGGCGGACCTTTCAACCGGAGGTTTTGATGGCGAAGCTGACTTACAAGATCGTCGAGCATGACGGCGGCTGGGCCTACAAGGTCGGTTCGACCTTCTCGGAGACATTTCCCACCCATCAGGACGCACTGCGCGCCGCCGAGATCGCTTCGGCCGAGCAGCAGGTGGCAGGCGCTACGGACGGCATCCAGTATGAGGATGCCGACGGCAAATGGCACGAGGAATTGGCTGACGGCCGCGACCGGCCGCAGACCGAGGTGTCAGACTAAATTTCCGAAGAAGAGAGCTTGCCTGCCGGAAAAGGCAGGGCGCCGACCGCGGACGCCAGGAGAGACGGCGTCCTACGGTCGACGGCTGCCCAGCGGCCGACTATTTGCCGCAGTACTGGTCGTTCACGTTGCCCTGGGCATTCGCGTCAGGCCCGGCCGTGTTGTAGGCACAAGGGCCGACCGCACCCGAACTGCCAAGGGTGTCCAGCCCGGAGCGGTCGCCATTGATGCTTCCGGTCGTGTTCTGGTCAACGCCTGACGACTCTTCGTTGCCGAACGGCCACCAGTTGTGATGATTGGAATATGCGCCTTCGGATGACTGGGCCATCGCCGATGTGGCGAGGCCGATCGTCAGAACCGATGCTGCGAGAAGTTTCGTGTACATTGAATTACTCCGTGTCTTGGTCGCCTTGGGTGCGACACGGGGTAAACCCGTCAGTCAGCCGGATGGTTCATTGAAATTGTCGTGAGGCAGAGGTGATGGAAACGCTCGGGCGCCGATCCGCTCTATGAAACCGGTCACCCGCTCGGGCTCGACAAACTGCGGCATATGGCCAACGCCGTCGACAGGTTCGAAATCGAGCCCTTCGATCCTGCCTCGCACAGGCTCGCCATGGATGCGGATATCGATGACGCGGTCGGCGGTTCCGAAGAGCATGCCTGCAGGCATGGCAATCTCGTCATAGCGTTGTTCGATGCGACCGAGATCCTGTTCGATGGCCACGACATCGGCTGATGTTGCCTGGAAATGGCCTGGCCGCAGCCCGAGCCACCCGCCGCCGGCGACCATGTAGTCCGCGGGAAAAGCCTGCGGCCCGAAGATGAACTCCATTGTCGGCCGGGCATAGCGCAGGCTCAGAGGTATCGCCACGGTATAGGCCATGATCCGGCGCAACAGGCGTGAGGGAATGTAGAGCAGGTCAAATCGCTGGCGTGCCCGGGTTTCCAGATGCGTCAGCGGCGCCAGCAAGGCGATGCCCGAAATCGCCGAGGGATATTCCACGGCCAAGGTCAGCGCGATGGCGCCACCCAGCGAGTGGCCCACCACCAGCGGCCTTTCCAGCCCCAGTCTTTCGATGAAGCGCCGCACCAAGGCCGCCTGTTCGGGCAACCGGCCCGTGGCGCCATTGGCGCGAACCGAATAGCCCGATCCCGGACGATCGAGCGCGATCAGCCGGTAGCCCGGGCCAAAATGTGCGAACAGCGTGTGCCGGAAATGATGGAGTTGAGCGCCAAGCCCATGCAGGAAAACGATCGGCCGTCCCTCGCTCACATCGATATAGTGGATGCGGTTGCCATCGATCTCGACGAATTTTCCGATGGGCGGCACCAGTCTCCGCGCCTTCGCCGCGATCCACAGCGTCGCCAGCACCAGACAGGCAATCCCCAGAACCGCCAGCAGGAACAGCAGGGCCAGCAGCCACGACAGGATCGATATCAGCATTGTTCACCCGGACCAGAACCAGCCTGAGCTTAGCCGCATCCGGTCACGCCGCAACCTTGCGTCGAAGCGGGCGCGTCCAGGTGTGGATTGTTCCCCGCCCGGTTGGCATTGCCGACAGCCACGCGCCGCGCTATCTCAGGCGACCCGTCCTGCCGGAGCCCTCCATGACCGAAATCGTTACCGCCGCCATGCTCGTCATCGGCGATGAAATCCTGTCCGGCCGCACCAAGGACAAGAATATCGGCCACCTCGCCGATATCATGACGGCGATCGGCATCGACCTCAAGGAGGTGCGCATCGTGCCCGACGAGGAAGACGAGATCGTAGCTGCGGTGAATGCGGTGCGCGCACGCTACACCTATGTGTTCACCACCGGCGGCATCGGCCCGACCCATGACGACATCACAGCCGATTCGATCGCCAAGGCGTTCGGGGTTCCCTGCGAATACGACGCCAAGGCCTATGCGATGCTGGAGGCGAGCTATGCCGCACGCGGCCTCGAATATACCGAGGCGCGCAAGCGCATGGCGCGAATGCCGCGCGGCGCCGACCATATCGACAACCCGGTGTCCGTGGCGCCCGGCTTTCGCATCGGCAATGTCCATGTCATGGCCGGTGTGCCCTCGATCTTCCAGGCCATGCTCGACAATGTCGTGCCGACGCTGAAGACCGGCACGAAGATGCTGTCGGCGGCGGTGCACTGTCCGTTCGGCGAGGGCCTTGTCGGTGGCCCCTTGGGTGAGATCCAGAAAGCGCATCCGGACACGATCATCGGCTCCTATCCAAAGTATGGCGACGGCAAATTCTGGACCGAACTGGTGGTTCGCGCCCGCAGCCAGGAGGCACTCGATGCCGCGCGCGCCGATGTCGAGGCGATGGTGGCGGGTTTCGCCGCCAAGGCGAGCTGATCGCCCCCTGAAGCAGCTGACGCAATTCCGGACGGAGAACCGCCTCACACGTTTCCTGGAATTGCTCTAGCCGGAACCAAGCGCGGCGCCGCGGCGTTTCCCTGCACGCGTGCTCCAAGGCTCGCCAGATTGAGGGATCACCATGCGCTTCAAGACCATCGTTGCCATTCTGCAGAACGAGCAGGACGCAGAACGCGTGCTCGACTGCGCCATTCCGCTCGCCAGCCGCTTCCAGAGCCACCTGATCGGTATCCATGCCGAGGCGCTTCCGGTGCCGTACACCTCGGCAACCGGTTTTCCCGACACGGAGTTCCTGCAGGTATCGGCCGATATGAGCCGCGAACGCGCCGAAAAGCTTCAGGCGGTTTTTCTCAGGCAAATCGAGGATTCAGGCCTGTCCTTCGAATGGCGCAGCCTGGAGAGCTTCTCCGGCGACAGCGCCCTGACCGGTATTTCGAGCGTGCGCGCTGCCGACCTGATCATCGCGGCGCAGAGCGAAACCGGCAGCGATCCGAGCGCGGATGTGGGCACGCTGGTCTACGATGCCGGCCGACCGGTATTGGTGGTGCCGCCCCAGGGGCCATTGCTCACCACTTTCAAGCACGTGCTGCTCATCTGGAACGGCAGCAAGGAGGCGGCGCGCGCCGCCTTTGACGCATTGCCCTTCATCATCGAGGCCGAGAAGACCGAGATATTGATCATCGACCCGCCCGATACGCTCGATGACAGCCCGGAGGCCGCCGGAACCGAAATCGCTTCGTCCCTTTCACGTCATGGCGCCAGTGTCGGCGTCAGCGTACAAAAATCGGGAGGCATCCCGGTCGAGGACATGATCCAGACAAGGATCGTCGAGACCGGCGCCGATCTGCTCGTTCTTGGTGCCTACAGCCATTCGTGGCTGCGTCGGCTCCTGTTCGGCGGAGTTACACGCTCGGTGTTGCGCACCGCGCCGGTGGCGGCCTTCCTGTCGCGGTAAGTCCACAGCGATCGTATCCGGTCGCCCTTGCCAAGGCCAAGGGTTTCCAGTTAATTCCGCGCGCATTCCCTTGGTTTTCTTGCACGCGGCCTTCGCGTGCTGCGGAGTGCGCGAGACATGTCCCTTCCCGAAAAAGCCTTCCCGGTCTCCTGGGACCAGTTCCATCGTGACGCCCGCGCGCTCGCCTGGCGGCTTGCCGGCGCCAACAAGGGTCAATGGAAAGCGATCGTGTGCATCACGCGCGGCGGGCTGGTTCCGGCCGCCATCATCTCGCGCGAACTCGGCATCCGCATCATCGAGACGGTCTGCGTCGCCTCCTATCACGACTATTCCAGCCAGGGACAGTTGCAGGTGCTGAAGGAAGTCACCCCCGCACTGCTTGCCGAGGACGGCGCGGGCGTGCTGATCATCGATGACCTGACCGACACCGGCAAAACCGCGGGCATCGTGCGGGCGATGATGCCCAAGGCCCACTTCGCCACTGTCTACGCCAAGCCCAAGGGCCGGCCGCTGGTCGATACTTTCGTCACCGAAGTCAGCCAGGACACATGGATCTATTTCCCATGGGACATGGGCTTCACCTACCAGAAGCCGATCGCCGACGATCACGTCGGCTGATTCGCGACAAACCGCTTTTTCCAGTTAAGCCGTCACCGATGACAATATTTGCTTCCGCGAAAGGCTCCGCGGGGCAGGATATCCTGTGAAATCGACGCTTATTGGCGGGAATCGGCCAGCCTGACCAAAGTTTTTACTTTTATTGGTGACAATTAGCCGTAAGATTCGTGAGGCGGCAAACGATTCTGGAGGCTGGGGCTAGCTTCTCCGATGTTGACGAGGCCAACGACGCACAACCATCTGGCTGAACGGGTCCGGCGACTCTTCGGCACCGCGCCGTGCCGCCTGCAGGTTGCCGCCCTGCCCTGGCGCGATACCGGGAACGGCGTCGAGATCATGCTCATCACCAGCCGTGATACCGGCCGCTGGGTGTTGCCGAAGGGCTGGCCGGAGGCCAAGGAGCCGCTTTGCGAAGCGGCGGCCCGCGAGGCTGGCGAGGAAGCCGGATTGCGCGGAAGCGTTTCCCATCTCGAAGCCGGCCGTTACTTCTATGCCAAGGTGCTGGCTTCGGGTGAGGAGGTGCCTTGCGAGGTGCTGGTGTTCCCGCTGCACGTCGACAAGATCGCCGATCGTTGGAAGGAAAAGCACTCCCGCACCCGCAAATGGGTCAATTCCGGCGAAGCGGTGCGCATGGTCAATGAACCCGACCTTTGCCAGATCATTGCCTATTTCTGCGCCGACCCGCACAGATTCTCCTAGAGCCGACCGCCGACCTCTTCCGCGTGCGCCATGGCAGGCTCACAACCCTGTGATGTGCCGCATGAATGGTTTGCTAATTTTTCTTCGCTAGAAAATGGCTAACCTGGCGTTGATCGATGGCGAATCCCGTAAACCCAATTCAGCAAGAACCCGGCGAGCCGCAACGCGAGCACCGTCCCCGCGTGCTCAAGGGCGGTTCCGTCATCACCGGGATTCAAAACTCGGAAGTCGCCGTAACGCTGCGCAACCAGCATGCGAGCGGCGCCGAATTGAAAATACCGGTCGAGGCGCGGATTCCCGATCGTTTCCTTCTCTATGTGCCGCTCGACGGCGTGGCCTACCGCTGCGAGGTCCGCTGGCGCCGCAATGACCGGATCGGCGTGCAGTTCACCGGCACCGAGCCGAAGCCGAAACTGCATTACGGCTGAACCGCACCTGCCAGCCCGAGAGGCCTTGCAGCCGGGGCGCATCCCCGACGAGGCCTCGTGCCTGTCGGCGGCGCGTAAATCGCCGCCGGAGATGACAATCGCGGCGGCGCGTTTCTATCCCCGTTATCCACATGTGTGACACACAAGATGTTGGGGTCACAAAAGCTACGCAAACGAATCCTTGACGGCGCAAAACGAGTCGCCTTTTATAGGCCATGTGCTCCTGTTGAGAGCGCGACCGGAAAGTTCTGAGCCCGGTCTTTTTCCCGGATTATGTGTGTTTTTGCCCGCATTTCCGCCTGTTTACGAGGCCGGCGGAAGCGTTGGGATTGTGGGTGGTGGGGCGACGAAAGGGACAATTGTCGGACTGGAATAAATTGTCTGTTAATACTATATTTAGTGTTTGCAGATAGGTTCGACCCTAGATAGTGTGAATTTCCCTCTACGTAGGGAATCGCAAAAGTTTCAGTTGAGGACCCGCGGGGTCGGTTTGCAGCTTGGGTAGGCGCCTGGGAAGGTGCTCGGTTGCCTGTTGCTGCGGGCGCTTGCGACGAGGAGATGCCGGCATTGTTCGCGATGCCGGCAAACGGCGGACTGCGCTTTTCGCCCCGGGGGGCAGAAATCCCCTGACGAAAGCGCTATATATAGACAAAAGGACCGGACCAATGCGCATCGAGCGTCGTTTCACCAAGCCAGGCCAATCAGCTTATGCGGAGATCGAATTCCGCAAGGCTCTTTCCGAGATCAAGAATCCGGATGGCTCGGTGGTGTTCCGCTTGGACAATATCGATGTGCCGGCGCAGTTCTCGCAGGTTGCCGCCGACATCCTTGCGCAGAAGTATTTCCGCAAGGCCGGCGTGCCCGCGCGCCTGAAGAAGGTCGAGGAGAACGATGTCCCCTCCTTCCTGTGGCGCTCCGTGGCCGACGAGGCCGAACTTGCCAAGCTGCCGGAAGCTGAGCGCTATGGTTCCGAGATCGACGCCCGCCAGGTCTTCGACCGGCTGGCCGGCACCTGGACCTACTGGGGCTGGAAGGGCGGCTACTTCAAGTCGGAGGAAGACGCGCGCGCTTTCCGCGACGAGCTCGCCTATATGCTGGCCACCCAGCGCGTCGCGCCGAATTCGCCGCAATGGTTCAACACTGGGTTGCACTGGGCCTACGGCATTGACGGTCCGAGCCAGGGCCACTTCTATGTCGACCCCTTCACCGGCAAGCTGACCAAGTCGAAATCCTCCTACGAGCATCCGCAGCCGCATGCCTGCTTCATCCAGGGCGTGCAGGACGACCTCGTCAACGAGGGCGGCATCATGGATTTGTGGGTGCGTGAGGCGCGCCTGTTCAAATATGGCTCGGGCACCGGCTCGAACTTCTCGCTGCTGCGCGGCGAAGGCGAAAAACTGTCGGGCGGCGGCCGCTCCTCCGGCCTGATGAGCTTCCTCAAGATCGGCGACCGCGCAGCGGGCGCCATCAAGTCGGGCGGCACGACGCGCCGTGCGGCGAAAATGGTCATCGTCGACGCCGACCACCCCGATATCGAGGAATTCATCGACTGGAAGGTCAATGAAGAGCAGAAGGTCGCCTCGCTGGTGACTGGCTCCAAGATCGTCAAGAAGCACCTCGAAGCGATCATGAAGGCCTGCGTCAATTGCGAAGGCCATGACGACGACTGCTTCGATCCGGCCATCAACACGGCGCTGAAGCGCGAGATCAAGGCGGCCAAGAAGTCGGCCGTTCCGGAGAACTACATCTACCGCGTGATCCAGTTCGCCAAGCAGGGCTACACGTCGATGTCGTTCAAGACCTACGACACCGACTGGGATTCGGATGCCTATCTGACGGTTTCAGGCCAGAACTCCAACAATTCGGTGTCGCTGAAGGACAATTTCCTGCGCGCCGTCGAGGACGATGCCGACTGGCACCTGACCGCCCGCAAGGACGGCAAGGTGCTGAAGACGCTGAAGGCCAGGGACCTCTGGGAAAAGATCGGCTACGCCGCCTGGGCGTCCGCGGATCCCGGCCTGCATTTCAACACGACGATGAACGACTGGCACACCTGCGCTTCGGCCGGTGCGATCCGGGCCTCCAACCCGTGCTCGGAATACATGTTCCTCGACGACACGGCCTGCAACCTCGCCTCGATCAACCTGCTGCCCTACCGCAACGCCGACGGCACGATCGACATCGCCGCCTACGAGCACACGGTTCGGCTGTGGACCATCGTGCTTGAAGTCTCGGTGATGATGGCGCAGTTCCCGTCGAAGGAGATCGCCAAGCTCTCCTACGACTACCGCACGCTCGGCCTCGGCTACGCCAACATTGGCGGCCTGCTGATGACCTCGGGCATTCCCTATGATTCCGACGAGGGCCGCGCCATCTGCGCCGCGCTCACCGCCATCATGACCGGCGTCGCCTACGCCACCTCGGCGGAAATGGCCTCCGAGCTCGGCGCGTTCCCCGACTATGACCGCAACGCCCAGAACATGCTGCGCGTCATGCGCAACCATCGCCGCGCCGCCTATGGCGACAAGGACGGCTACGAGAAGCTCGCCGTCAACCCGGTGCCGCTGGTCGCTTCCGACCTCAAGCAGCAGGCGCTTGCCGAGCATGCCAAGGCCGCCTGGGACCGCGCCATCGAGCTTGGCGAGGAGCATGGCTACCGCAATGCGCAGGCAACCGTGATCGCGCCGACCGGCACGATCGGCCTGGTCATGGATTGCGACACCACCGGCATCGAGCCCGACTTCGCGCTGGTGAAGTTCAAGAAGCTCGCCGGTGGTGGCTACTTCAAGATCATCAACCGCGCCGTGCCGGAAGCGCTGCGCACGCTCGGCTATTCCGAGAGCCAGATCGCCGAGATCGAGGCCTACGCGGTCGGCCACGGCAATCTCAACCAGGCGCCAGCCATCAACCCCGGCTCGCTCAAGGCCAAGGGCTTCACCGACGACAAGATCACGGCGCTCAACGCGGCGCTGAAGTCGGCCTTCGACATCAAGTTCGTCTTCAACCAGTGGACGCTCGGCGCCGACTGGGTAAAGGAGACTTTTGGGTTCACCGACGAGCAGCTCAACGACTTCTCGTTCGAGATGCTGCCGGCGATGGGCTTCTCCAGGAAGGACATCGAGGCCGCCAACATCCATGTCTGCGGCGCCATGACGCTGGAAGGCGCGCCCTTCCTCAAGGCCGAGCACCTCGCCGTGTTCGACTGCGCCAGCCCCTGCGGCAAGATCGGCAAGCGCTCGCTTTCGATCAACAGCCACATCCAGATGATGGCGGCGGCACAGCCCTTCATTTCGGGCGCCATCTCCAAGACCATCAACATGCCCAATGACGCGACCGTGGAAGACGCCAAGGGCGCCTACATGCTGTCGTGGAAGCTGGCGCTGAAGGCCAACGCGCTCTACCGCGACGGCTCCAAGCTGTCGCAGCCGCTCAATGCCTCGCTGCTCGCCGATGGCGAGGAGGACGAGGACGATGCGGTCGAGCAGTTGATCCAGGCTCCGGCCGCGGCGCGCGCGGCGCAGATCACCGAGCGGATCGTCGAGCGCATCATCGAGCGCGTCTCGCGCGAGCAGGAAAAGCTGCCCGGCCGCCGCAAGGGCTATACGCAGAAGGCCAAGATCGGCGGCAACACCATCTTCCTGCGCACTGGCGAATATGATGATGGCCGCCTCGGCGAGATCTTCATCGACATGAACAAGGAAGGCGCGACACTGCGTGGCCTTCTCAACAACTTCGCCATCGCGATCTCGCTCGGCCTGCAGTACGGCGTGCCGCTCGATGAATATGTGCACGCCTTCACCTTCACCAAGTTCGAGCCGGCCGGCATGGTCATCGGCAACGATGCCATCAAGAGCGCGACGTCGATCCTCGACTACGTGTTCCGCGAACTGGCCATCTCCTATCTCGGCCGCAACGACCTCGCCCATGTCGACCAATCGGACTTCTCCAACACCGCGCTTGGCCGCGGCATCAGCGAAGGCAAGACCGACGCCGTCTCCAAGGGCCTGACCCGTGGTTCGCCGGTGAAGCTGGTGTCGAGGGCAATCGGCAGCGAGCCGAAGGGCTTTTCCAGCGGCTCGACCGGAACCCCTGCCCGCTCGGCGCCGACCGCCTTCTCCGGCTCCAACGTGCTGGCGTTGAAGCCGGCCAGCGACGAGGCGATCGCCTACAAGCGCGACTATGAGGAGCGGGCCAAGGAATTGGCCGAGGATATCGCCTTCGAGGAAGCGGCAGGTTCTGCTTCCGTGGCCTCGGACGCCACGGCGGCGCTGTTCACCGACGCAGCGGCGAATGAAGCGGCCGAAGCGAAGAGACTCGCCGCCGACCGCCGCGCCAAGTCACTGCTGCAAGGCTACACCGGCAATTCCTGCTCCGAGTGCCAGAATTTTACGATGGTGCGGAACGGGACGTGCGAGAAGTGCGACACGTGCGGCGCCACGAGCGGATGCAGCTGAGGAAGGATAGTTCGGTTCTGATTTTAGAGAAGGGGATATTTATGACGGCTGTTGATACGGGATGAGACTTCATGACTCAGTTGGAAGTTATTCCACTTCGAATCGTTGAATATCGGCCAGTCCGAACGAATCAAACAATGCACGTTATGGGACGTGCGTTGGGTGAAGACGGTAGCTATTATGTCCTGAAGGGCGGCGCGAAGGATGATCTCGTCTCGGCTACCGAGTGGATTTGCAACTCCCTCGCCGATTCGCTGAACCTCCCAGTCGCGAGCCCCAAAATCCTGCAGGGCGCTGATGGCACACGCATCTATGGCACTAAGGAAATCACCCCCAGACTTCCAGAAATTGAGGCTGCTCGAGTGCTTCTGGGCAAAGCAGGGAACGACATTTTCACCCCTGAAATGGCCAACATCCTCTCGTCGACCTATGCCCTCGATCTCGTGATCGGAAATATCGACCGTCATCAAGACAATTTCATAATTTCTGTCGAGTCAGCGAGCGGAGCCGGCCAGCAAATTGGGCATGTTCATCTCATTGATTTTGGTTGCTCTGATCTGCTTCATAATGGCAGAACTCCTTTGCCCCTGGCTCCAATGTCACCTACCGTTCGCATTGGTCGCCAGATTCGTGCGGCTCATGGATTTGCCAATTCTGCGGCTGACACGCTATTGTCTCGGTTGAGGGATGGTCGCAAATTCCTTTTGGAACGAGCGCTTTTTGGAATGCCAAGCGAATGGTTGTCGAAGGAACAGAGAGAGTCGTTTGCAAAGTGGTTTGTAAGCGCGCAGTTCGAGCACCGGCTGAAGTTGATCGGCGAAGGACTCACTGATGGCACATATCTATAACTACGCCATCATTCGACTGATGCCTTTTGCTCATCGCGGCGAAACACTAAACGTTGGCATTGTCGTTTTTGGCGAAAGGCTGGACGTACGCTTTAGCGCGTCCCCATCTTTGCTGGAATATTTTGGCGTCCAAAGTGCGACCCTTGATTGGTTGGCTGAAAACCTGATCAATTTGGATGAAGGCAAATCATCCGTAAGCGACCGAGCTCATGAGATTTCTCGCTTTGCTGGCGTTCAATTGTCTGACATCGGATGGTTTTCGACTGATGATGACCGACAGTATGAGCTAAGAATCTCGGAAATTATTTCGGAATACGTGGAAAAGCCGAAAAAGACGAGAATTCGTAGGGCTTCGTCTAACCTTTCGCGCGATCTAAAACGAATATTTCAGGAATATCAGATATTTAGTAGCAAGATCGAAGATATCGATAGACATAAAGTGATAGCCAATATGCCTGTTGGTCCATCTGGAAAGCTTCACGTCGATTTCTTAATTCGAAACGGAGCTTATCACGCAACTGAGACAATCGATTTTCGAAAGTCGGAAGACGCCGGGCCTGCTGAGCTTAAGAATGCAGCACTGGCAAATGTTACCTTTCAACACGCTCGCGAGGTTTTGGGTGGAACAGAAACCAGATGCTATCTGGTTTATGCTGCCTCGTCATTGGTTGAAACAGCAGTCTTTCCCGCGTTAGAAATCGCACGGAAAAACATCTCAGATTCTTTTAACCTGGAGAGTCGAGACGATAAAGCTCGCTATCTCGATGCGATTCTCGCAGCGGCAGGCGTAAATCACCTATTTAGCTGATAGCTCTTGCTCGAACTTACCGCGACTTTTTCACCAGCAATAAATAGGCGCCACTATTTGTGTCGGGATTCGTCGTCGCTACGAAAGATGCTGGCCTCAATGCTAACAGCCCGTATGTGAAATACTGACCAGGCTATGGTCGGCCGCTTATTCCGCCTACAACACCCGCAGCGTCTGCTCGTCAAACAGCGGTTCGTCCTGCCCCACCCGGACAAACAGCACCTTCCGCCCCTCACCCGCAGGCACCTCGAAATACTGGATGCCGTCGGGCATTTCGCCCCAGTCGCCGCAGGGCGGTTCGGGAATCTCGTTGGGGTCGGCAAGTGCTTTCAGTTCTTTCGCATAGGCGGCGTTTGGGCTGAACGTATAACGCTTGACACCGGGTGGCATAAGGCGAGGCTCAGCCCGCCGGTCAGAGCGGCGTCTTTCCTCCATACGTTTGATGTGCGTCAAGGCCAGGCGATCCACGCCTCACTATCTTCACCGCCAGGAATGACGTTGGAGACGAGCGATGGACGCAGAGATCAGAGACAAGATTCAGACGCTTCTTGATCAGCACCGCATCATGACGGTTGCAACACTGAGGGCGGACGGCTGGCCCCAGGCGACGACCGTGGGCTACGTCAATGACGGCCTTTCCCTCTATTTTCTTTGCGGGCTCGACAGCCAGAAGGCGGCGAATCTGGCGCGGGACGATCGCCTGTCGCTGACCATCGATCACGACGCGCCTCAGGTGATGGAGATCACTGGCCTTTCCATGGCGGCACGGGCACAGCCGGTCACGGACAGGGCCGAGGCCGAGAAGGTCCTGGGGATGATGCCGATGAAATATCCGCCACAAGCCTCGATGCCATTCGCGATGCCGACACCGGAGCAGGTGCGCATCTTCCGTGTGGTGCCTTCCGTCATCTCCGTGCTCGACTACTCGAAGGGTTTCGGCCACACGGATCTCGTGACCTTTTGAGCGCCTGCTCTCGATCAAGATCGGTTATGATGACGGCGTTTTCGCAACCTCCCCTTTGGCTGGAAAGGCCATTCAATTCGGCGGCAACACCCGCAGCGTCTGCTCGTCGAACAACGGCTCGTCCTGCCCCACCCGGACAAACAGCACCTTCCGCCCCTCACCCGCCGGCACCTCGAAATACTGAATGCCGTCCGGCATTTCGCCCCAGTCGCCGCAGGGCGGCTCTGGAACCTCGTCGGGGTTGGCAAGCGCTTTCAGTTCTTTCGCATAGGCGGCGTCGGGGCTGAACGTGTAGCGCTTGACGCCGGCAGGCACTGTGCCTTCCGTGTAAGCCGCCAACACGCAGCGCGAACTGACAGCCTTGTCGGTCTTTTCCAGGAACAGGCGCAGCAGCGCAGCCTCGGCGGTTTCGCCTGATTTGATGTCGAACACCTCGACCAGAGGATCAGCCGCGCCGCCATCGCTGTATTTGATGGCGAGCGCGTTGCCGGCGAATTCGAAATGGATCTGGCGGAAGCCGAAATCGCAGCGCTGCGCCCAGGCGGCAAGGCCGATCGTCTTGTCGGCCAGCTTTTCCCAGACGCATTTGTCGATCGGCGGGCGCGACGGCGCCGGCTCATCCGCGCGTGCCGCGGCGGATATCGTCACGGATGCAAGCAAGGCGCAGGCCCAAAGGATCGATCTCATGGCGCTAGTCATCGCTGCATCCTGTCAGGGTAAAGGCATCCCAGGCCGAGCCGTTCGGATTGGCGTCGGCGAAATCGGCCCATTCGGTGAAAGCCACTCCGAAATCGGGCAGCAACAGCCCTTTCGGCGCCGGTGTCGCTTCGCGCGAAGCCAGCTGCTCGGCGCCGCCGCCGGTCAAGGCGTAGACCTGACCATCCCATATCCTGCACAGCCCGCTGCCATCCTGCAGGCCCGCTTCGCGGTCGTCGTCGGTGCAGGTGTGACGGATGGTGCCGAGCGGAAACGAATTCCTGCCATTGGTCCAGGTGATGTCGGCCGGCAGGCTTTTGTCGGTGTTGGGCACGCTCAGCGAAAACACCTGCGCCGTCAGTGCCGCCGGCTCATTGTCCAGCGGCCGGAATTGTAGAACGGCGCCCGAGCGCTGCTCGCGGTAGGTGGCGTGGCTCAGCAGGCATTCCCCGGCGCTCGCCATCTGCAAGGAGCCGAGCAAACCCAGGACAACAAAGGCCAGTCTGTAAATGATCATCGATATCTCGGGAAAAGCGTTGTGAAGCGAGGCTGCCGGGCTGCACAGTCGCATCATCCGTGCAAAACCATAAGCGAAATCCGGAACGAGCGCCCTCGACCGCTCCCGAACGAAAACTTATCCGGGTACCGATCCCGACAGTCTGTATGGTCGCGAGAAATGGCGAAGGAGAAAGCCCGGTGATGCAGCGTTTTGTGATGGCGATGGCGATATCCACTTTTGCGGCGATCCCATCGCTGGCGGCGACGCCCTATGTCGGGACGTGGTCGACGGACAGGTTGAACTGCCATGCGGCCGCCGACGCCCAACGCCAGACCGTCTACACCGTGGATCAGTCGGCCCTGTCGTTTCCCGACCTCGGCTGCGAGCACGCGACCTTCCGCAAAACCGCCACGGGCTGGGTGGTCCGCGCCAGCCAGTGCTATGGCGCGGACCCGTCGCTCGACGAGCCATTTTCCCGCATCATCCATATCAAGAAACATGGCGCGACGGTGCGGTTCACCTGGCGGGGATTCGACAGCGGCCCTCTGGTCCGCTGCTGAAAGCGCCGACACTCAGACCAACCCGACGAGCAGGGCCGCGCCGCCGAGGAAGCCTGCCGAACAGACCCATAGAAGCCAGAGCCCGCGCACCCGGCATTCGAGCACGGCCGAGGCGGGGTTGGCGGGGTCGTAGTGCACGTCGACCTTGCTGCCCTCGGCATAGCTCCGGGCCTGGCCGCTGACGAGGCCGGGCAGCGAAGCCGTCACGGTGGCGCCGAACGTCACGCGGTCGGCGCTGTAGCGCTGGCCGGCGACGCCATAGCTGTAGACGATGCGGGATTTGAAGACGGTGCGCCAACGTCGATAGCCGCTATAGTTTCGCAGCGCCTGCAGACCCGAGGACTCAATGCGGCCGGCGGCGACCGGCCATTTTGCCGCCTGTTCGGCCAACGACTTCTGGGCGAAACCCATGCGCAGGGCGAACAGCCCCATGAACAGCAGCAGTGCCGCGGCGCCGAGGTTCTGCGGCTTGGGCAGATGCGGCCGGATCGCCTCCAGCACGCCGCCGACGGAAAACACCAGCACCGCCGTGCCGATCACCAACCCGGCCGAGAGCTGAAGCATGAACTTGAAGGCGCCATCCGGCATGGTGCGCTCGATCACGGCTTTGCCGGGATCGGCCGGATTGTAGAAGACCGTCACCTCCGCCCCGCGAGGAAACTGCGCAAGGGTCTCGGTGACTTCGAAATTCCCCAGATTTTCCTTCACGCTGTAGCGCGAGCTTTGAAATTTCCTGCCGCCCACCTTGTATTCGAAGGTGATCGCCGGAAAATTGCGCATCTCGGTGGTGTCGCTGCTGTCCGAGCCGACGCCCGAGCTTCTGACTTCACGCGCCTCGACGCGCGACGAGATGATCTTTCCTGGCGTCGGCAGCCAGCGGCTGAGGGCTTGCACCTCTCGCCATTTCACGAAGGTGATGAGCGACAGACTGCCCGCGACCACGCAGGCAAATCCGATCAGCAGAAATTTGAGTTCCAGCTCCACCCTGATCCCCCCGGATTGCAGGAACCGGCACTAGACAGCACGGCGGCGGCAATGTCTTGCTTATTCGTAGGGGCGCCGGGGTGACCGGCCCAGCAAATGTTCAACATCCCAGGCGAAACACAACATGATCGATCACATCACCATCGAAGTGGGCGACCTGGAGAAGAGCAAGCTTTTCTATGAACGCGGTTTCGCGGCGTTGGGGTATCGCCTGTCCTTCGGCAAGGAGGGCGTGTTCTGGGCCTTCGATGTCGGCAATGGCTGCCTGTTCGAAATCCAGCGCACGGGCGAGAAGACGCCGCTCACCCATCTGCATGTCGCTTTCCGGGTCAAGAGCAAGGCGGAGGTCGATGCATTCCATCGCGCGGCGCTTGAAGCGGGTGCCGAGGACAATGGCGCGCCCGGCCCGCGTCCGGACTATGCGAAGAATTATTACGCCTGCTTCGTGCTTGATCCCGATGGCTACAACATCGAGGCGATGGTCAACGAGGCGTGACGCGCCCTTCCCTTCACAACGGCCGCACCGTCAGGAACGTATTCCATTCCTCGTCGTTGCGGCCCAGGTTGAAGTCGTCCCTGAGAAGGACCAGCCCGGCGGCTTCGAGACGGGCCGCGAAATCGTCCCTGCGCCAGTAGACCGTATGATATTCGCCTGATGTCTCGCCATCGCCATTGCGCATCGATACCAGGAAGGCGCCGCCTGGCCGCAGCGACCCGGCTATCCTGGCAAGCACCTGGTCAATCTGGTCGCGCGGTACATGGATCAGGACGGCGAGCGCCAGGACAGCGTCATGGGGCCCGCCGAGATCATCGGTGAGGAGATCGAGAAGCTCGCCATGCTTGCCGCGCGCGGCCTGCAGTTCGAGAAACCGTTTTGTCGCGTCGGTGCGGCGAACCTTGACGCCCAGGCCCTCCAGAAAGTCCGCGTCGTAGCCGGCTCCCGAGCCGACTTCCAGAATCCGGCCG
Organism: Mesorhizobium sp. GW821-FHT04C10; assembly: GCF_059420305.1. Lineage (NCBI taxonomy): Bacteria > Pseudomonadati > Pseudomonadota > Alphaproteobacteria > Hyphomicrobiales > Phyllobacteriaceae > Mesorhizobium > Mesorhizobium sp. GW821-FHT04C10. The sequence continues at coordinate 4,803,793 of NZ_JBWKTL010000001.1, forward strand.
GCCGTGCCGGCAATCGCCACAAGGCGCTTCAGCGATGCCTGCTCTCTCTCGTTGGGAACATGCCGCACGATGGCATCGTAGCGTTCCGCATAATCCTCATAGGCGCTGATCGTTTGACGGCTCTTCGCCAGAGCCTCGGATGGCACACTCATCTTTCCTCCCTCGCGTCCTATCGGTCAAAGATCGTCCTCGGCGAATGGTGCCGGAACGCACATGTCAGTCGAGCACGCCGATATCGCACAGGAAATGATCCGACAGCGAACACTGGTCAAGCAGGCCGCGCCCGCGGGGTCTGAACGGCGCGGTGAAAAGGTCCAGCATCGGACGACGAAGCGCAAAGCCGCAGCGTTGCATATGCCCATCGACACGATGACGTGATGGAAGGGTAATTTGACGGCCGATGCGATCCGATGGAGAAATCCACAGCGAGAACAGCCGGAAGATGGCCATGAGCGACGAAACCGACGACGACACCGACATCGTCAATCAGCTCGCCTATGTCAGAGCCGATCCAAGCCAGCACGACACATTGACACTTCTCACCATGATCGATGCCGCGATTGCCGAGATCATGGCATTGAGGAGAAAGCTGCGGCTGAGCGAGGACAAGAATACCGGGAGCAGCCAGCTCCAATAGGCGGCAGGACCAGAGCGAAGGCCGACGCGAACCTAGTCCGCGTCGGCCATCATCTGACGGCCGCCGCCGCCGGCCCAGGCGCGCCATTGCCGTTCGTCGCCATGGAAGACGTTGAGGTCGATGCGGCCGGTCACGCCATGCGACAGGCCGGAGCCGGAATATTGCCAGAACAGCCATTTGCGGCCCGGGTAGACTTTCGAGGGATGCTGCGCCACGGCGCGCAGCCAGAAGGGGTAGTCCGGGAAAGCACCCTGGAGGTTGTCGCGATAGAAATCCGGCGCGGTATAGATGATCGGACGCTGGCCGTAGTGACGTTCCAGCTTGTCCATGAACACCTGCATCTTCTCCAGCACCTTTTCGCGCGACGGACGCCGCTTGCAGGAAGAATCGCCATTCCACTCGACGTCGATGACCGGCGGCAAGGCACCGTCGACCTTCGGCACGTTGCGGATGAACCAATCGGCCTGCTCGCTGGCAACGCGGCACCAGTAGAAGAAATGATAGGCGCCGCGCTTCAGCCCGGCGGCGTCGGCATTGCGCCAGTTCTTCATGAACATCGGATCGAGATGGTCGCCACCATCGGTCGCCTTGATGTAGGCGAAGTTGGCGCCCTGGGCGCGCAGCTTTTCCCAGTTCACGTCGCCCTGCCAGCGCGAGACGTCGACCCCGTGCACGGCAAGGTGGCGAGGCGAGGAGCGGCCGAAATTGATCGGCTTGGCATCGCGAAAACCGTAGCGCGTGACCGGCCCCGCCAGCATCGGCGGTGCTGCCCGCGACAAGAGCCTTGGCGGCGAGACCAGAGCCGCGGGCTCGATGGGCGGATCGACATTGTCCGGCAATTCGGGCGCCGGAAACGCCACCGTCTCTTCTTCCGCCAGGCCGAAGGGCCGATCAATGTCTTGCGCCGGCGCCGCCTCGGCCAGCTTGCGCGCTTTACCGGCCTTGGTTGCGGGAACGGATGCGATCGGTGCGCTTGGCCGCACCACCGAACTGGTGGTTTCATTCGACGGCTTCTGCATGTCGAGCGCGTCCATGCCCGATGTCGACGAACAGCCGGCAAGGCACAGGGATGCGATCACGAAACTGATGACGCCTGGTAACCGCATCTGGACCTGTACTCAAAACACAACAGACCGAAGGCAACGGCCCACGGACAACCAGCGCTAGTTATGAACGAGAAATTACCAATAAAGTTTGAATCAGATTTTTACCATGAGTGTGACCCATTTCAGACATTCGCCAGCGAAGGCCGGCCAAGCCTTGACAGCGCCATGATGTGGCTGTTGAGACGGGAGGCGGCGTCTCGCGCCGGCATTACCCGCGATTTTGAAAAAGGCGCCCGATGATTGCGTTGCAGCGGCTTCTCCCGATCCTCCTGCTCGCGGCCCTTTCCTGCGGCGGCGTGCCCTTGTCCGGGACAGCGCATGCCAGCGGGCTGGTCGTCGTTCCCCCCGGCAATCGCTCCGAGACGCAACCGCCGATCCCGGATGCATCAGCGACGCGAACCCGCGCCTTCAAGACCACCTACGCGGAAAAATACGAGAAGATCGTCGCGCTGCTGAAGCGCGAGAAGAAATTGATAGCGCATATCAAGCAGGCGGCCGCGGCTTACGATATCGACCCCATCCATATCGTCGGCGCGCTGGTCGGCGAACACACCTACAATGTGACCGCCGTCGGCTCGGTCCAAACTTACTATGTGAAAGCGCTGTCCTATTCCGGTCTCGATTTCTCCTTCCGCTACAAGGGCGTGCCGGTGCAGAGCTTTGTCCAGCGGCCGGAGTTCGCGGCCTGCGCCGAGGCAGGGGGCAGTGCCGCCCTGTGGAGCTGCCGCGACAGGGTCTGGGTCGACCATTTCCGCGGCAAGACGGTCGACGGCGTCACCTATGACGCGATGACCTTCCAGCAGGCGTTCTTCCAGCCCTTCTTCGCCGGCCAGACATTCGGCCTCGGCCAGATCAGCCCGCTGACCGCGCTCGAGGTCACCGACCTGGTCAACAAGGTCAGCGGCTACGACAAGCTCACACCGGATCATCCGCAGGCCATCTATCGCGATGTCATGGATCCCGACCGCAGCATCGTCTACATCGCCGCGATCGTGCGCGACGCCATCGACGCCTACAAGGAACAGGGCTTCGACATATCAGGCAATCCAGGCATCACGGCCACGCTCTATAATGTCGGCCAGCCCCGGCAGCGGGCGGCGGATCTGCGCACGGCGCTCACCAGCGGCAAGGGCCGCAAGCTGCCGGTCGAGAATTATTACGGCTGGCTCGTCAACGACAAGCTCGACGAACTCAGGAGCCTGCTCGGCAGCGGCAGCTGAGAAACAATTTTAAGCAGGAGCTTGCGTGCAGTCGTTCATCGACCAAAGCGTTTGTTTCATCGAGAACCATCAGGCGTGGGCCGGTCTCGTGGTCGGGCTGCTGGCTTTTGGCGAGTCGCTGGTGCTGGTCGGCATCCTGTTGCCCGGCACCACGGTGCTCATCATCGTCGGCGGCTTGGTCGGGGCCGGTATCGTCCAGCCTTTGCCCGTCCTCCTGGCGGCGATGATCGGGGCGGCGCTCGGCGATACCATCTCCTATTTCCTCGGCAGATGGCTGGGGCGCGGCGTCGTCCATAAATGGCCCCTCAACCGCTATCGCCGCGAGGTCGCCAGGGCGCGGCTGTTCTTCCATCGTTATGGTTTTGCCGCGGTTTTCATCGGCCGCTTCTTCGGCCCGGTCCGCGCCACAGTGCCGCTGGTCGCGGGCATGATGGGCATGCACCGGCGCCGCTTCCAGATCGCCAACATCCTGTCGGCGATCATCTGGGCTCCGGTCGTGCTGTCGCCGGGATGGCTGGTGGCCAAGGGCGCCGGCAACATCCCCGAGCTCGATGCGACCAGCCTTTTCGGGTTGGCGGCGATCGGCGTGGTTGTCTTGATCATCATGGCGGTGATTGCCCTCAAGCTCCGAAGCAGGCGGTCCGCCCGAGCCTAGCCACGCTTCCTGAACACGCCGATCATCGGCCCCAGATTCCAGTAGTCGTCGTTGCGTCCGATGGCAGGCGCGAACAGGCTCGAAATCGTGCCGTCGAGAAACAGCGCATTGTCGCAGCCGAGCGCATCGCGAAACAGGCGGGCGAATGCATGGAAATTCACCGTGCCGTTCGAAATGGCAAAGACCGCGACACCATCCTTGCGCACCCCGACGCCATCGCGGGTCTTGCGCGAGGTGCCGTCGGACTGGAACTTCGGATGCAACTGGCCGTCGATCACCAGCATCGGTCCCGATTGCGTCGCATAGTCGGTGGACGGCCGCTTGCTGACGAAATCCCACGTCGCCCGGACCGCGGCCTTGCCGCCGCTGATGTAGAAGATGCCATTCGGCTGCAGCGAGAAATTGCCGCTTCCCGATCCTGTCTTCACACCAGCCATTTCCTGGCCACGCTCGACATAGAGGCCCACCGGCCTGAGGTCTGGGTGGTACATGCCGGCGTTGATGGCAAACAGCATGGTGCGGCCGGCCGCGCGCTGGGCGTTGTCGAGATTGTGCAGCGATTGGAAAGGCTTGCCAGCCGGATCCTTCCAGAACAGTTCGATCGAATACAGCTTCGGATCGACCTCGCAAATGAGGTAGCTGGTCGCCTCGAAGGTAAGGTCGCGGCACGGTGGCAGCGACACGAACCATTGGCTGAATGTCATCGTCGTGGCGACTGCCTGCGGCAGCGCCGCCTTGACCAGCCCCAGAAGCAGGGGCGCCGAATTGAGAAGTGTCAGAAAGTCCATGCGCCTGCGGATGCCAGCTTCAATCAGCTTTCGTGGTTATCACCACTTGCTGGCACCATGGAAGTCCGGCACGAAAAGATCGGGCCGAGGTTCATGCCCGGGCGCAGCGGAGCCGACCAGACTATTTGACGGCGCTGACCAGCTGTTCGTCGCCGCCAAGAATGGAGACCCAGTGCCCTGTGTTGTCGCTCGCCTGCCGCTTCAGGTAGCGATAGCTCGTCTGGTTCCAGAGGCGGACCTTGTCGGTCAGATTGTCGAGGATGAAGTCGCCCTTGTCGGTGCGCACCGTCAGCACGGCGTGGCCTTCGCCATCCGGCTTGCGAACCACCGTCATCAAAAGATTGGCTATGGCAATGCCCATGCCGTTGAGCTCGCGCCGCTTTTCCAGCGCGTAGTCCTCGCAGTCGCCGAAGCCGTTGTCCGGATAGGCCCACCACTCGTCCTTGCCGTAATTGTCCATGTCGCTCATCGGTTTGACGCGCGTGTTGACAGAGAAATTGACGGCCGAGATATCGTGCAGCAGCTTGCTGGTCATATGTTCCGGCACGCTGTTAGGCGAGCGGATCGAGCATTCGTCGAGATGGATCTTGCAAAAATCATAGTGGCCAATCGGCTGCGAAGTCGATCCGCCGACAACCATGGAAGCAGGCGCGGCATAGGCCGAACCCGTCGCCGCACAGAAAACGGTCAGGGCAAACGCCAGCCCCAGCCCCTTCGCCTTGCGGCGCCAACCCATCGAGGATGCCATGCGGCCCCACCCATCTGTTTTGTTAACAGAACGTTAAGGGCTGTTATATTCCGAAGTCAATGAACCTGGCCGATCACATCTTTGCGGATCGATGCATGCATCCAGGTGGTTGCCCGCGCGCAACACCGGGCCTGGCTAAGCCAGCCACCCCATCGCCACGCCCAGCAGCAGGACGACCCCGAGCAGGCCGCGATAGATGACGAAGGGCCAGGCGGAGAAGCGCTCCAGCACGCGCATCAGGCCCCATATGGCGAAGAAGGCGGAAATCGAGGCGACGACCAGTCCGGTCGCAAGAACCGACCAGCCATGGGCGTCGAGGTGAACCTTGTGTAGTTCCCACAACTCCTTGAGGCCGGCAAGCGCGATCGCCGGCAGGCCGAGCAGGAATGAGAAACGCGCCGCCTCGGCCCGCTTGAAACCGAGCCCGAGCGCCGCGGTCAAGGTCGAGCCCGAGCGCGAGACGCCGGGGATCAGTGCGCCGACCTGGGCGACGCCGACAAGCAGCGCATCGGTGAGCGACGCTTCGCCGATGGTGCGCTTGTGGCGGGCGAAAATCTCGGCAAGCGCCAAGAGGATCGCCATGGCGATGCAGGACCAGCCGATCACGCTCAGGCTGCGCAGCGGAGAATTGCAGGCATTGAGAATGCCCGACAGCGCGACGCCCGCGATAATGATCGGGATCGTCGCCAGCACGATCCAGGAAGCCAGCCTGAAATTCCGGTCGGCGAAATCGCGCCGCGTGAGCGCGTCGAGCGAGCCGAACAGGAGGTCCCTGACATCGCCCCAGAAATAGCTGATCACGGCGGCAAGAGCGGCAAGCTGCATGGCGGCGGAGAAGGCGGAACCCGGATCCTGCCAGCCGAGCACCGCCGGCACGATGCGCATATGGGCGGTCGACGAAATCGGCAGCAATTCGGTGATGCCCTGCACCAGGCCGAGGAAGGCGACCTTGGCAAATCCCAGGCCGACGAAGCCGGTGTCAACGCCCTGGGTGCAGATGTCAGCCATGTCGAGCCTTTCCGTTGGATAATCGTAAGGGCAATCCCCGCCTCGCAATAGACTCGCGACGCCCGAAAGCCAATTTACCGATTTGTAAGGCGTCTTTCCGGTTGACAAGCCGCGCCTGAATATTATTATTCACTAATCTTACACTGTAAGTCTGGCGATGGAGGAGAGCATGCAGACCGCCCTGTCAGAATTGCAACTCCCACCCGAACCCCATCCGCCGGTCATCGCGATCGAGGATGTCTCGCGCGACCTCAGCCGTATTCTCGAGCGTGCCGAAGTGCAGGCCTGGCTCGACCTCTACGCCGCCGCGCCGGCCGATTTCGCCGCGCGGCAAGAACTTTCGCTAGCGAGACAAGGCGACCTTGCCTGGACCACCTGTGCGACGATCCCGTTCATCCATTTCAACTGCGTGAAGAATTTTGGCGTCGACAGCGCGGCCACCGAAGGCCAGCTCGACGCGCTGCTGGCGCACTACCGCGCCGCCGGGATTTCGCGGCCCTGGTTCCATGTCAATCCGCACAGTGAACCATCGCGCCTCAGATGCTGGCTCGAGGCGCGCGGCCTGCAGCGCCAGGGCGGCTGGGAGCGGATTTATCGCGGGGCGGAACCCCTGCCATCCGAGCCGCTCTTCTCGGCTGACGGCGTTTCGATCGAACGCGTGACGACGGCAACGGCAAGCGACTGGGCCGCTTTCATCGACAGAAGCTATCGGCTGCCCACCTCGCCCTGGCTGCTGGCTCTGGTCGGCCGGCCGGGCTGGCATCACTACATGGCGAAGCGAGATGGCGCGGTGGCGGCGGTGCGCTCGCTGTTCATCGGCGCCGACGGTGCTGCCTGGAGCGGCATCGACGCGCCGGTGCCCGGCATAATGACGTCGAGCTTCGATCTGGACGCCGTGCTTGGAGAAGCGCTGGTGCGCGACGGCATTGCGGCTGGCGCAAAATTGTTTGTCGCCGACATCGAGGCGCCGCACGAGGAGCGCGACGGACCGGCCTATCGCAACTATGCCCGCCTCGACTTCAGGATCGCCTATTTCCGCAGCCATTACAGCTATTTGCCAGCCAACTCGAACTGACCGCTAATTGCGCAGCCATTGCTGGAAACAGCTCTTGACCACCATATGCGCCGGTGGAACGACCGGCTGGTCCGCGGGTGCGTCATCAACCGCCCGGCTGCGGGCCCGTTCGAGCAGCATGCGTACCTGCTCGGGGCGGACACGGTCGCGCTCCATCACAAGCAGGACCATCGGATCGCTCAAAAGCTCGTCCAGGGTGCTGATGCTGTCGTTCATCCGTCGTCTCCTCGAATGCCGGCCCGCGCAGCATAGATAGGACGACAAAGATGGCTCGCCAATGACGCTTTGCCGGCTATCGCGTGTCGATTTGGATTAATTTTTTGTCATGGTCGGGCCCGCTTCCGCTGTTGAAGGCGGAACGAAAGAGCTAGGCCGGCGGAGCGCCCTCATGTTGCGGCAGGTCGTCGTCGAGCAGCACCCAAGGCTGCTTCGAGGCGGTGAAAATATGCATCTGCGGCCGGAACAGCGAAGGGTCGTCGAGCGAGCCCGTGGTGACGCCGATGATGCCGGCCGAGTCGCGCCGCGAAAACATTGTCGTGCCGCAGCCTGGGCAAAAACCGCGCTTGAGATCTGGCGAGGTGTTGACTGTTGCCAGTGGTCCCTCGATCGTTACATCATCGATGCGAAACAGTACGCGCGCGTTGAAGGCGGCGCCAATCGCCTTCTGGCAAAGCCGGCAATGGCAGATGCGCTCGTTGATGGGAGCCGCCTCGGTGCTGTAACGCACCGCTCCGCACAGGCACCCGCCTTCATACCTTGTCATGGCCTTGATCCAAAATGGAGAGAATAGGCGTCAAGGTTAGTCGTCCGGCCGATAGGGTCAATTGAAATGCTTTGATACGATGCCATCGATAACCGTGATGCGAGGCTCATCATGACCCAAGATATCGAAACCATCGGCATTGCGGATCTGTTCGGGCCACCCTCGCCCGCCCGTGACCGCGCCGACGGCCACATCATGGCCGCGGCCTCTGGAATAGGCTTCATGGCGGTCCGGGATTTTCCCGGCGACGCCTGGCTGACACCGGACAGAAGATCGCAATTGCTGCGCATCTTCGCCCTTCCCGACACCGAGAAGCAGAAATTGCTGCGCTGGAATTTCGACAGCACCAGGAAGAACTTTTATCGCGGCTGGTTCCCACTCCAGCCTGCAGCCGTATCCTACAAGGAAGGCATCGACATGGGACCGGATATTGCCGATGCGGCGCGCGTCTCGGCTGCCGACGATCCGCTGTGCGAGCCGACACCCTTGCCGGCCGAAGGCACCGTGCCCGGCTGGCGCACGGCCGCGGCGGATTATTATCGCGCGATGGAGACAGTCGGCAACGCGCTGATGCGGTCGATAGCGCGCGGGCTTGGTCTGCCGGAAACGATCTTCGATCCGTATTTCGAGCACGGCATCTCGACGTTGCGCCTGATCCGCTATCCCTTGCGCGACGCCACTGCCGGCATCGACACCAGCGGCCCGGAGTTCTCGGTGGTCCACAAGGGAGAGTTACGCACCATCATCGGCCGCGAACATGCCGATTCCGGTTTCGTCACCTTGCTGGCCCAGGATGGCGTCGAAGGCTTGCAGGCAAAGAACCGCACCGGCGAATGGATCGACGTGCCGCCGGCCAACGGCACGCTGGCGGTCAATTTCGGCCAGTTGCTGGAACGCTGGACCGGCGGTCGCGTGCGGGCGACGCGGCATCGGGTGATCGCGCCGAAGACAACTCGGTTTTCGATCCCGTTTTTCTATGAACCGGGTGTTAACGCCGAGATCGCCCCCTTGCCACTAAGCGGCGCCGAGCCCTTCGAGCCATTTCTTTATGGCGATTATCTCTGGGAGTCGGCGACGAATTTCGTCGAGATGAGCGGCATCAAGAATCTCAGACAGCCGCGCCGCGCCAAGGCATCGTAGTCCGAACGCGATTGCCGCCAGAAGGCTGTCGTCAAAGCAAGGAAGCGTCAGTGACGCTTGGCCTGGACAAGATAGGCGTCGATCTCGGTCTCGCCGAGCCACTTGGCCGCTTCCAGCCGGTGCAGTCCTTCAACAAGGATATGGCGCTTGCCGTCGTGGCGGACCTGGATCGGCGTCTTCATGCCGTTCTCCAATATGTCCTCGGCGAGATGGCGGACGGTCTCGGGGTGTAATGTCTTCTTGCGCGCTGTCGGCACGTAGATGTCGTCGACCTTGACCTTTTGCACTCTGAGCATGCCTGTCCCCGTGGCGGAAACGCCGCCGTCCCCTGAGATAGTCGGTTTGGTTCGGAGGGCCAAGGGCACGGCTAACGAATGTCGGTCCCAAGGCCACTCCCGGTCCGAAGGCCATCGACCAGGTCCGCCGGTTTGCCTGTCGCCGCGCGTTTCGATATGGCGTCTCGCGATCCTCAACGATGGCCACGGAGCAATCCCCATGAGCAAGTCCCCATGAGCAAGTCCCTTGTCACCTTTGTCGGTGTTGCTCATCCCTGGATGTGCGACGTGATGGGACACGTGAATGTGCGGCACTACGCGGCGATGTTCGATGATGCCAGCTTCCAGCTTCTTGGCCACATCGCCGGACAGGACAGCAGCCAGGCCTCGGCAACGGGATGGGCCGATGTGCGCACTGAAATCGACTACCGGCATGAGACAAAAGCCGGCTCACTTCTCACCATCCGCTCGCATGTGGTGAAGATCGGCCGCACCTCCGTCACCTTCGAACAGGTCATGTCGGGATCGCTCGACGGCATCGTCCATGCATCGAGCCGGACCACCAGCGTACACTTCGACCTTGCCGCGCGTGCCTCGGTGGCGCTGGACGAAGCGATGCGCGGCCGCGCGGCGGCCTTCCTAGTCGAATAGGCCTGCGTCGATCAGCCGTTGTAGATGCGCTCGTCCAGCGGCGTCTCGGTGATCAGAGCCTGCAGCCCCGACAGCAGCGCCTTCTCGGCACGATTCATCGCCTTGTCGGGATTGGTGAGCAGGAAGATGTCGATGGCCGGCGGCGTGTGGTAGGGCGGCAGCCGCCACAGCGTGCCGTCGGCCACGTCGCGTCGCGCCACGTGTAGCGGCAGCGGACCGATGCCGAGCCCGGCGACGATCATGCGCCTGACTTCCTCCAGGCTCGAGGAGACACCGACGACATCGGCGTTCAGCCGGGCTTCGCTGCGCAACAGGGCGACCGGCCGCAGCGCGTCCGAAATATGGTCGGTCTGGAAGGATACAGAGGGCTCGCCGCGCAGATCGGCAAGCTTCAGCCCGGCCTTTCCGTAAAGCCTGTGCTGCGGGCCGCAGAAGAAGCCGAAGAACTCGCGATAGACCATCGCGTAGTCCAACGCCGGATCGCGCTGGCTGACAAGGCAGATGCCGAAGGAGGCGCGCCTTTCCCGCACCTGCTTGGCCACTTCCGTGCTTGCCGCGACCGAAATGGTGATGCTGGCACGCGGATAGTTGCGGTGAAATTCCGCCAGCGCCCGGTCGAACAGCGGCGAGACGACATGGCTGGCCGTGGCGATCATGACATGGCCGGTGACATCGTCGCTGATGCCCCGCATCAAGAGCGGCAGCTGCGATATCGAGCCGAATACCTCGACGCTCTGCTCATAAATCAGCCGCCCGACCTCCGTGAGTTCGAAGCGCGTCGCGTCGCGGTCGACCAGCCGCCGGCCAACCCGATCCTCCAGCCGCCGCAAGGCATTGCTGACGCTGGGTTGCTTGAGGTTGAGACGCTCGGCGGCGCGGGTGATGCTCTTGACCTCCGCGATGACGACGAACGTACGCAGAAGGTTCCAGTCGAGATCCCAGACCAGACGTTCGGGGCGAGGCAATGCCATTCCTGATATCTATGCTCCCTATTCCCATTATCTATTTGCGCAATGCTGATGCAAAGGCAATCATTGACATCAGGAGAGCGCCCCAACGCCTCCCAAGAACAAGCCTTCGCGCTCCATCCAGAGGACAGGAATTCAGATGAACAGGGTATTTTCCGGCATTGCGGTTGCCGCGCTGTTGCTTGCATCGGCCGTCACCACCGTTTCGGCAAGGGCCGACGACCTCGAGAAGATCAAGGCGGCGGGCGAATTGAAGATTTCCATGAGCGGGCAGTATCCGCCCTTCAACTTCGTCAGTGACCAGAACGAGGTCGTCGGGTTCGACGCCGATATCGGCAAGGCCATCGCTGAGCGCATCGGCGTCAAGGGCACCATCATCACCACGGCCTGGGACGGTATCATCGCCGGCCTGCTCGCCAACAAATACGACACTGTCGTCGGCTCGATGACGATCACGCCCGAGCGAGAGAAAGTGGTCGATTTCGTCGGCCCCTACTACCATGCCGGCCGCGCGGTTTTCGTGAGCCAGGATTCCAAGGTCCAGAGCCTCGAAGACCTCAAGGGCAAGACCCTTGGCGTGACGCTCGGCGAAACGCATGAGAAATGGGCGCGCGAACAGGGCGGCTGGGATATCCGCACCTATAAGGGCCTGCCGGAGCTGCTGCTCGAACTGAAGGCCGGCCGCGTCGACGCCATCGTCGTCGACAACATTCCGGTCATGGTGGCCGTCAAGGAAACCGGCGAAAAGGTCCGCAAGCTCGACACGCCCAACATCGAGGGCGGCAGCGTCGCCATCGGCATCGCCATCCGCAAGGACAATCCCGAACTCAAGGCCGCCATGCAGAAGGCGCTGGACGGGATGCTGGCCGACGGCACCTACGAGAAGATCTCCAAGCAGTGGGTCGGCAGCGACATCCGCTAATCCTTGCCGGCTCCAGGCGGTGAAAACCACCTGGGGCCGACCGCCACTCCAGCCGAGTCATTCCATGGATTTCGCCTTGATGAGCCGTGTCTTCCCGTTCTTTGTGGAAGCCGCGCTGGTGACACTGGAACTGACAGCGCTGGCCCTGGTTCTGGGGCTGGCAGCGGCGGCGTTGGCCGCGGCCGCCAGAATGTCGAGGTCGGCTATCCTGCGCGCCATCGGTACGGCCTATGTCAGCCTGTTTCGCGGCACGCCCTGCCTGATACAGCTCTTCGTGCTCTATTTCGGCGGTCCGCAGATCGGCATCAATCTGGATCCGTTCACGGCCGGGGTCGTCGGGCTTGGCCTCAACATCGGCGCCTATATGGCGGAATCGATCCGTGGCGCGTTAACAGCGATCGACCGCGGTCAGACGGAGGCTGCCCGCACGATCGGCTTCAGCCGCTTCCAGACCTTGCGCAAGGTCGTGCTGCCACAGGCCGCCCGGCTGATGATCCGCCCGCTCGGCGTCAACACGGTCGCGCTGTTGAAGGGTTCGGCACTGGTCTCCACCATCTCGGTCGTGGAACTGACCTATACCGCCCAGCGCTTCATCGGCTCGACCTACAAGCCGTTCGAGATCTTCGGCGTCGCCGCCCTGCTCTACATGGTCATGGTCTACGCCGTCGCCCGCATCGTCGACTTGCTCGACAAGCGCTTCGCCATCGTCTGAGGGAGTGCGATGCAAGGTTTGGATTTCACCGTCGTCGCTCCCTATTGGGACCTTTTGCTGACGGGCGCCTGGTGGACCGCGCTGCTTACGGTCTGGGCCGGAGCGCTCAGCTTCATCTTCGGCATCCTGTTCGCGGTCATCGTGCTCTATGCGCCAGCGATCCTCGCCTACCCCGTTCGCGCCTTCATGTGGCTGTTCATGGGCACGCCACTGCTGCTGCAGCTTTTCCTGATCTATTTCGGCCTTGTGCAAATCGGCATCGACATCCCCGCGCTGGCCGCCGGCATAATCGGGCTTGGCCTGCACTTCGCCGTCTACAATGCCGATGTCATCCGTGCCGGCATCGTGGCGGTCGATCCCGGTCAGACGGAAGGCGCGCGCAGCATCGGCTTCGGCAAGTGGCAGGCGCTGCGCTACGTCGTGATACCGCAAGCCATCCGCAACACGGCACCGCCGATCGGAAGCAATTTGATCGCACTGTTGAAAGAGTCCTCCATCGTCTCGGTCATCGGCATCGCCGAGCTTGTCCATTCAGCACAACTGGCGATCAGCGAAACCTTCCGCCCGTTCGAGTTCTACATCACGGCCGCCGCGCTCTATTACATCTTGAACCTAGTGCTCGAGGCGGCCTTGCATCGGTTTGAAAGACATGTGGAGGTTTCCCGATGAGCACGCGGCGGCCAATGGTCGAGGTCCGCGGCGCGCGCAAATCGTTCGGCGCGGTCGAGGTCCTCAAAGGCATCGACCTGTCAGTGGATCGGGGGCAGATCGTCGCGATTATCGGACCGAGCGGTTCCGGCAAGAGCACGCTGCTGCGCTCCATCAACCATCTTGAGACCTTGAACGGCGGCGAGGTGTGGCTGGACGGCGTGCAGGTCAACCAGAGACTGCACGGCCAGGCCTTCGAGCGGCACATCAACAAGGTGCGCCAGCACATGGGCATGGTGTTCCAGCACTTCAACCTGTTCCCGCACCTGACCGTGATCGAGAACATCACCATGGGACCGGTGATCCTGAAGGGCATGGCAAAAGACGAAGCCCGGGCCTTGGGGCATGGCCTCCTGTCCAAGGTCGGGCTGACCGACAAGATCGACGCCTATCCGTCGCGGCTTTCGGGCGGCCAGAAGCAGCGCGTGGCGATTGCGCGTGCGCTGGCCATGCAGCCCAAGGTGATGCTGTTCGACGAGGCAACCTCGGCCCTCGACCCGGAATTGGTCGACGAGGTCAACGCGGTGATGAAACAGCTTGCCGCCGAACACATGACCATGCTCATCGTAACGCACGAGATGCGCTTTGCCGGCGAGGTGGCCGACAGGGTGCTGTTCATGGACGGCGGCGTGGTGGTCGAGGAAGGCCCGCCGGGCGAGATCTTCCGCGCGCCCCAGAAGGAGCGCACGCGCACTTTTCTCAAGAAATATCTTTCCGCCTGAGTACGACGATGACCAGATTGCCCACGGAATTTCCCGATTTTGGACTGACGCCAGAGCAGCGCCGCCACGCGGTGCGCGGCCATTACTACGAGTGGCCCGGCATGGATGGCGAGCGTGGCGAAATCTGGTGTTACAGCGACCGCTTCTCCTATCGTGCCGGCGAAACGGTAACGCTGCATGTCAGTTCCACGGCTCCCTCCTTCGGCATGACGATCGTCCGCGACGGCGGCAGCGAGACAAAGGTGTTCGACAAGTCGGGAATCGCGGCGCGCTGGCAGGACAGTCCGGACCAGTGCTCGGCAGAAGGCTGTGGCTGGGAAGCGTCCTTCGAATTTCGTGTCGACGGCAGCTGGCCGTCCGGCGCCTATCGGATAACGTTGAGTGCCGAGGGGCGAGACGGCAAGCCGATCCGCAGCCACCATCTCTTCATTGTCTCTCCCCAGGCCGGCAAGAAGCCCGGCCGTGTGCTGCAAGTGGCGGCGACGGGCACCTGGCTCGCCTACAACACCTGGGGCGGCTCCAACCACTATCAGGGCATCACCGGGCCGGATCGCGACCAGTATTCCCCCATCGTGTCGACGCAGCGGCCCTGGTGCCGTGGCTTCGTCGTGCTGCCGAAGGATGCGCCGCGCGTGCCGCTGGAGGTCGCCGTGCCGCCGAAGACGGTGCCGCGTTACCCCCATATGGAATGGGCGCTTGCCACTGGCCATTCGAAGAAATACGCCTCGTCGGGCTGGGCAAGCTACGACAGCCACTTCTTCCGCTTCGCCGAACGGGCCGGCTATGAGGTCGACCTCGCCAGCCAGCACGATCTGCATTTCTCGCCCGATATTCTCGACGGCTATGACTGCGCCGTCTTCGTTGGCCATGACGAGTACTGGACCTGGGAAATGCGCGATGCGGTCGACAGCTACGTCGAACGCGGCGGCCATGCGGCGCGCTTTGCCGGTAATTTCATGTGGCAGACACGGCTGGAGGACGAAGGCCGCCGACAGGTCTGCTACAAATACCGCGCCCGCGCCGAAGACCCGGCCTATCGCGGCGGCGACGTCACCCGCGCCACCAATTCCTGGGAAGCGCCGGAAATCGGCCGGCCGGGTTCGGCAACCTTCGGGCTCGACGCGACACGCGGCCTCTACGCCGGCTGGGGCGGCTGCGCGCCGCGCGGCGTGCGCGGCTTTCCGGTTTACCGGCCCGAACACTGGGCGTTTGCCGGCGCCGGCATCTATTATGGCGACCTGCTCGGCGCCGACAGCCATGTCTATGGCTACGAGGTCGACGGGCTCGATTTCGAGATCCGCGGCGGCCTGCCCTACCCTACCGCGACCAGCGGTGCACCTGATGGATTGCAGGTCCTCGCCGTCGGCATGGCGTCCCAGGTCGAGGAGAGCGCCGATATCCCGATCGAGGACCAGTTCCTCACCGACGAGGATGGCCGTTTCAGCGCCGAGACGCTGTTTGGCGACAGGAGCGACGCCAATCTCGAAAAAGTCAAACGTGGCAACGGCATGATCGTCAACTTCCCGCGTGGCAAGGGCGAGGTCTTTCATGCCGGAAGCTGCGAATGGGTCGCCGGCCTGCTAAGACAAGACCCCATGGTCGAACGCGTCACCCAGAATGTCCTTGATCGCTACCTTGGAAAGTCCTGACATGTCGAACACCCAGACCGCCGCCCAAGCAACCGAGGCGCGCCGAGAATCGCATCTGTTCTACCTCTCCAGCCTGCGCCGGCCGCTCATCGACCGCGCCGAGGGCATCTACATGTGGACGCAGGACGGCCGCCGTTTCATCGACGGATCCAGCGGGCCGATGGTCGCCAATATCGGCCATTCCAACCGCAACGTTCTGGACGCCATGAAGCGGCAGATGGACCGTGCCACCTTCGCCTATCGCCTGCACTTCGAGAACGAGCCGGCGGAGGAACTGGCGCGCGAGCTCGCGGGCAAACTGCCGGAAGGCATGGACCGCATCTTTTTCGTCTCGGGCGGCTCGGAAGCCACGGAATCCTGCATCAAGCTGGCGAGGCAATGGGCGGTCGCCACCAGCCAGGCCAGCCGCTGGAAGGTGATCACGCGTTTTCCCTCCTATCATGGCGGCACGCTGGGTTCGCTCTCGATCACCGGCGACGATGCGCTGGCCGAAACCTTTGAGCCGATGATGCGGGTGATGCCGACCGTGCCCGCGCCAACCGCCTGGCGCGACCGCGACAATCTCTCGATGGAGCAGCGCGGCGTCCGCTATGCCGACATGCTGGAGGAAAAAATCCTCGCCGAAGGACCGGAGAGTGTCGTCGCCTTCATCATGGAGCCGATCGGCGGTGCCGCCACCGCCGCTCTTGTGGCGCCCGACAGCTATTACGCACGCATCCGCGAGATCTGCGACCGCTACGGCATCCTGCTGATCCATGACGAAGTGATGAGCGGCGCCGGCCGCACCGGCAAATTCCTCGGCGGCGATCACTGGAACTGCAAGCCCGACATCGTCGCGCTGTCGAAGGGGCTGGGCTCGGGCTATGCCCCGCTCGGCGCGCTGGCGGCCCCAATGCGGCTGGTGCAGCCGCTGCTTGCCTCCGGCGGCTTCCAGCACGGCCACACCTATGCCGGCAATCCGTTGGCCTGCGCCGCTGGTCTCGCCGTGCTCGGCGAAATGGACCGCCTCGACTTGATCGCCAATGCCGCTGCCATGGGCGACGTTCTGATGGACGGGCTGAAGGGGCTGGCGACGCGCTTTCCGTTCGTTGCCGACGTGCGCGGCAAGGGCCTGCTGACCGGAGCCGAGATGGTTGCCGATCCGGAGACATTGCGGCCGATCGACCAAGGCAAGAAAGCCACGCAGCGTCTGCTCGACCTTGCCTATGAGCGCGGGCTGATCATCTATGGCCGCAGGGTCAAGGGCGGCGTCGACGGCGACAATTTCATGGTCGCGCCGCCGATGATCGTCACCAGCGAACAGGTCGGCGAGATCGTCTCCATCATCGGCGACTCGCTGGAGGTTCTGGCTTCCGAGCTCGACCTGCCGGTCGAAGGCCGGGGGTAAGGAAATGGCGCCGCGAAAAGTCATCATCACCTGCGCCGTCACCGGCTCGGTGCACACGCCGTCAATGTCGCCCTATCTGCCGGTGACGCCGGACCAGATCGCGACCGACGCGATCGCGGCAGCGGAAGCCGGCGCCTCGATCCTGCATCTGCATGCCCGCGACCCCAAGGACGGACGGCCAACGGCCGATCCGGGCGTGTTCATGCAGTTCCTGCCGCGCATCAAGCAGGCAACCGACGCGGTGATCAATATCACCACCGGCGGCTCCTCGTTGATGACACTCGACCAGCGGCTGGAGGCCCCGCTCCGAGCCGAGCCCGAAATGTGCTCGCTCAACATGGGCTCGATGAATTTCGCGCTGTTCCCGATGCTCGACAAGCCACGGGAGTGGCAGCATGAGTGGGAGCCAAAGCTGCTCGAAGCCACCCGCGACACCATCTTCAAGAACACCTTCGCCGACATGGAGGGCGTGCTTGAGAGGCTGGGCAAGGGCTGCGGCACGCGCTTCGAATTCGAGTGCTACGATGTCGGCCACCTCTATTCGCTGGCGCATTTCCGCGATCGGGGCCTGGTGTCGGGGCCGCTGTTCATCCAGTTCGTGCTGGGTATTCTGGGCGGCATCGGCGCCGACCCGGACAATCTCATCCATATGAAGCGGATTGCCGACAAACTGTTCGGCGACAGCTACCAGTTCTCCGTGCTGGCCGCAGGCCGCAACCAGATGCCGCTGATCTCGATCGCCGCGGCAATGGGGGGCAACGTCCGTGTCGGGCTGGAAGACAGTCTCTACGATGGCCGCCAGCTGGCGAAATCCAATGCCGACCAGGTGCGCCGTATCCGTGGCATTCTCGACGGGCTGTCGCTGGAGGTTGCCACGCCAGCCGAGGCGCGCGACATGCTGGCGCTCAAAGGCGGCGACCGGGTGGCGTTTTGAGGCAAGACCGTGACCAATCCAACCCTCAGTGACGTCCTGATCCGCCCCGGACGGATCGAAGACGCCGAAACGATCCACGCCGCCCTTCTCAAACTCGGCACCCATATCGGCGCGCATCAGGAGATCACGTCCACATCAGATGATCTCCGCCGCTACGGCTTTGGCGAAAAGCCCGCCTTCTCGACCCTGATTGCCGAGATTGGCGCCGAGTTCGCCGGCCTCTGCCTGCATTTCCCGATCTTCTCGACCTGGATGGGGCGGCCCGGCGTCTATGTGCAGGACCTCTATGTCGAGGACCGCTTTCGCGGCCGCAAGATCGGCGAACGGCTGCTGCGGCGCGTCGCGGCGGAATGCCGGAAAGAAGGCGGCGTCTATCTCAGGCTGTCGGTCGACACCGACAATGAAGGCGCCAAGGCCTTCTACGAGAAGCTTGGCGTCGCCTGGTCGAGTTACGAACAAACGCAGAAGATCGTCGGCGAAGCCTTCTTTGCCTTCGCCGGCGCGCCGGAAAATGGGGGACAGGAATGAAGGCTTTTTATGCCGAGGAGCAGAAGCGGCACGACCCCAAGGCCTTTCTTTCCAGCGGCGCGCCGCAGCCAAACCCGGAAAAACCCGAGCGCGTCGAAAGATTGTTAGCCGGCGCAAAATCCGCCGGCTGCACGATCGAGCGACCGCGAAATCACGGGCTCGGTCCGGTTGCCGCCGTGCATACGCCCGAATATCTCGACTTCCTCGAACACATTTTCGAGCGCTGGCAACGCATCGACGGCGCGTCCGCCGAAGTGATCCCCAACATCCACCCGATCGCACGTAACGGCTCCTATCCGGCCTCGGCGGTTGGCCAGGCCGGCTACCATATGGCCGACACAGCCTGCCCGATCTCGGGCGAGACCTGGCACAGCGCATTGTGGAGCGCCTGGAGCGCGGTCGAAGCCGCTGAAACGGTAATTGCTGGCGCGCCGGCGGCCTATGCGCTGTGCCGCCCGCCCGGCCATCATGCCTTTTCCGATGTCGCCGGGGGCTTCTGCTTCATCAACAATTCGGCGGTCGCGGCGCAGGTGCTGCGCAAGCAGGCAGCACGTGTGGCGATCCTCGATGTCGACCTGCACCACGGCAACGGCACGCAAGGCATCTTCTATGCGCGGCCCGACGTGCTCACAGTCTCGCTGCACGCCGATCCGGTGCGCTTCTATCCGTTCTTCTGGGGACACGCCGACGAGCGCGGCGAAGGCGCGGGCCTCGGCTACAATTTCAACCTGCCGCTGCCGCGCAAATCCGCCGACGCGGCGTTTCTGGAAGCGCTGGCGGTGGCCTTCCAGCGCATCCGCGCCTTTTCACCGGATGCGCTGGTCGTGGCGCTCGGCCTCGACGCCTTCGAGGGCGACCCGTTCGGCGGGCTTTCGGTGACGACGCCCGGCTTCTCACGCATTGGCGAAGCGATCGCAAAGCTTGGCCTGCCGACGGTGATCGTCCAGGAAGGCGGCTATCTCTGCGACGCGCTTGGCGACAATCTCACCGCCTTCCTCACCGGCTTCGGCGGCAAGGCGCGGTGACGGTTCACGCTTGCGTCAGGAACGCTGCTGCCTGAGCATGGCGATGACCCGATGCACGCTCTCCAGCGTCTCGTCGATCTCAGCCGCCGTGTTGTAGTGGGCGATACCGATGCGCACGACGCCCTGCTCGGCTGGAATGCCGAGTTGGTGGACGATCTCCCAGGCGTAGTTGTGGCCTGACCACAGGAAGATGTTCTCGGCATTCATCTGCCGCACGATCGTCTCCGGTACGATGCCGTCGACGGTGAACGAGACTGTCGGCACGCGATCGCCGAGCCGCTTCGGATCGGTGATGCCATGGATTGTCAGGCCTGGAATGTCGGACAGGCCATCGATCAGTCTTTGCGCCAGCGGGTTTTCATAGGCGATGGACACTTCGAACGCCTTGGCGATCTTTTGCCTGCGCGAGCCAGTCTCGCCCGCCGCCTCGCCCAGCCCTGCAAAATGATCGACCGCCGCCGTGAGGCCGGCCATCAGCTCGATCTGCGGCGTGCCAAGCTCGAATCGCTCCGGCAGGCCATTGGACGAACAGCGGCATTTATAGGGTTTCAGGCCTTCGATGACGTCACGCCGGCCCCACAATATGCCCATATGCGGGCCGAAGAATTTGTAGGCCGAGCAGATCAAGAAATCGCAGCCGAGGTCCTGCACGTCGATCAAGCCGTGCGGCGCGAACTGCACGGCGTCGACATAGACCAGCGCGCCGGCCTGTTTTGCGATGGCAGTCAACGACCTGACCCGGTTGATCGAGCCGGTCAGGTTGCTGGCGTAGTTCAATGCGACCAGCCGTGTCTTGTCGGAGAGCAGACCAGCCAGGGTCGCCTCTTCGACCTGCCAGCTCTGTTCATCGAATGGCAGCCAGCGCACGACGAGGCCAAGGTCCTCGGCCAGTTGCAGCCAGGGCGAGACATTGCCTTCGTGATCCATGCGGGTGAGGATGATCTCGTCGCCGGGCTTCAGCGAGCGGCCGAGCGTGCGCGACATATGATAGGTCAGCGTCGTCATGTTGGCGCCGATAATGATTTCATCGGGGCTCGCGGCACCAAGGAAATCGGCCATAGCCTGATGCGCCTCGTCGACCACGGTCTGGGCGGCGACCGTCGTTTCGAAGTAGCCGCCGAGATTGGCATTGGTCGTGAGCAGGCAGCGCGATACCGCATCGGCGACGGCCTGGGGCACCTGCGTGCCGGCCGGGTTGTCGAGATAGATGCGGCGGCGTCCCTTGTCGCTCAGGGAAAGTGCGGGGAATTTTCCGCGCACGGCCTCTATCGGAAAGTCCACCATCGTCTCCACCCCCTTTTGTTATTC
Organism: Mesorhizobium sp. GW821-FHT04C10; assembly: GCF_059420305.1. Classification (NCBI taxonomy): domain Bacteria; kingdom Pseudomonadati; phylum Pseudomonadota; class Alphaproteobacteria; order Hyphomicrobiales; family Phyllobacteriaceae; genus Mesorhizobium; species Mesorhizobium sp. GW821-FHT04C10. Next base: position 4,824,722 of record NZ_JBWKTL010000001.1, read on the forward strand.
CTCGATAATCCATCCCCTCCAATCAGGGACAGGGATTGCCGACCCGCTGGTGGACCGCATCCACCGCCTTCTGCATCTCTTCGGTCCAGACAACATCCACCGAAGACAATGCCATTTCGAGTTGCGAAATGGTTGTCGCGCCAATGATATTCGACGTGACGAAGGGTCGGCTCGAGACATAGGCGTTGGCAAACAAGGCCGGCTCCAGGCCAAAGGTGCGCGCCAGCTCATTGTATTCGAGCAGCACCGCGGCGGCATTCGGCGTCTCGTAGCGCTGGCCGCGATTGAACAGCTGCGAGCGTGAGCCCTGCGGTCGGGCGCCATGGTCGTATTTACCGGTCAGATAGCCTTGCGCCAGCGGCGAATAGGCAAGCAATGAGACGTCCTCACGCTCGCAGACCTCGGCGAGGTTCACCTCGAAGGTGCGGTTGACGAGATTGTAGGCGTTCTGGATCGAGTCCACGCGCGGGCCGATCCCCTTGTCGGCCTCTGAGAGGTAACGCATGACGCCCCAGGAACTTTCGTTCGACAGGCCGAAATGGCGGATCTTTCCTGCCTTCACCAATTCATCGAAGACGCCAAGCGTCTCGGCGATCGGCGTTTCGTTGGCTGGTGCGCCGTCAGCATCGGCGCGCCGCGCCACCGCCCCGACACGCGTCGGGTTGGCGCCCCAGGGGATGTCCCGCTCCGGCCAGTGGATCTGGTAGAGGTCTAGATAGTCCGTGCCGAGCTTGGCCAGCGACTTGTCGATGGCGTCAAGAATATCGGCGCGCACCAGTTGCGACGGCCTGTCGCCGCGAAACCAGTTATTGGCTGTGCGACCAACGACCTTGGAGGCCAGGATCACCTGGTCGCGGTTGCCCTTGGCCTTCATCCAGCTGCCGATGATCTTTTCCGTCCGCCCTTGCGTCTCCGCCTTGGGCGGGATCGGATAGAGCTCGGCGGTGTCGATGAAATTGACGCCGCGCGAAAAAGCCAAATCCATCTGGGCGTGGCCCTCGGCTTCGGTGTTCTGCTGGCCCCAGGTCATCGAACCAAGGCAGATCTGGGTAACAAGAAGATCGGTCCGACCGAGACGGCGTTTGTGCATGAAATTCTGCTCCGGAGGGAAAGCGTGCGCGGGAGGCTGCATCTATAGGGAAAGCCAAGGCGCTCTCCAAGCCTCGCCAGGCCGACTTTTGCGTGAACCAGCGCTGGTTGACTAGCGGCGAGCGCCGGCCACTGCGCGGCGCTTGGCCTCGTCGATCAGCATGTTGGCCACCTGCATGCGGATCATGGCGCGCTGGCGCAGATGCGGGGCGACGCGATCGGGATGGTTGCTGAAAGCAAAGCTGCGGCGCATGCGGCCGAAATCGGCAACGCCCTTGGGCTTGTCCAGCCCCAGTTCGGCCGCGATCGATTCAGGATCGATCGGCGGCAGTTTTTCCTCAGGCTTGGGTTCCTCGCCGGCCAGGGCCAGTTTGGCGTGGTCGAGCAAGGCAGCGAATTCGCTCGCCAGATCAGCGCCGGCCTCGCGATATTCGGCGGCCGATACTTTTATGCGGCCGGAATGGAGTTCATCGGCAACCGAGAGATAGTCGAATGGAATGGAAGGACGCGCACCGGCCTCGTCGCCCTCGATGCCGTCGCCCTTGTCGGAGGCAACGAAGAGGTCGTCGAGCAGCGAAGCAAAATCGCGCTTGGCGCTGGTAGCGATGTCAGCCTCCCCTTGCCCGACTGTCAGGTTTCCAGGAACATAGAACCGGCTCGTTAAAAATACATACCACCGATCTTGATGAATTTAGCCATTCGAAGGATCGCACCGGGCGCTCAAACAAAAAGCCGGACTGCACTTTCATGCAGTCCGGAAATTCGCCAGGAGTGGCGAGGAAAAACTGGCCATGAGCCAGCGTCGAAGCCTACGGTTCGTGCGGCCCGGAAGTTTCACTGGTCCGCAAAAAAGTTTGATGAAAATCATCCGGACATAGCAGGCATGCAAATGCTGCACTGCACAATTGTCACGATTCACCTATATTGGCAGCCGTGGAGGACCAATCAGGAGCCTGAATCATGGGTTTCTTCACGGAAATGTTCGCCCGGCCGCGTCCACAGGAACATCTGAGATACCGCGCGGCGCTCGCGCTGCTTCACTCGATGAGCAATGCCGACCGCGCCGATATCGGCATCAAACCCGCCGATTTTCCGCGCATCGCCCGCGAAATGTCCATTCGCTAAAGCAGCCTGCGAGATGTCCCGGATCGATCCGGGACATCTCGAAACGTCAGCCGCTCAACGCGATCCCAGGAATGTCGCCTTGCCCAGCGGCACGCCATTGTGGCGAAGGATGTCGTAAGCGGTGGTGAGGTGGAAGTAGAAGTTGGGCATGGCCACATGCAGCAGATACTGCATGCCGCCCAACGTCGTTTCGCGCCCGCCAAGCTTCAACTCGATCACCTTGTCGTCGGAACCGTCGATATCGGCGGCCGAGAACGTTGCCAGAAGCGTGAGCGTCTTGGCTATCCGCGCCTCGAGATCGGCAAAGCTTGCCTCATTGTCCTCGTATTTCGGCACCTCGCGGCCGGCCAGGCGCGACGGCGCCCCCTTTGCATGGTCGGTGGCAATCTGCACCTGCCGGGTCAACGCGAACATGTCCGGCGCAAGCCGCGCCGTCAAAAACACCTGCGGGTCGATCTTGCGGTCAAGCGCGTTTTGTTCGGCAGCCACCAGCACACTGGAAAGTGCTTTCAGCCTGGCTGAAAACACGGGCACGGATGCCTCATACATCGATATCGTCACGTCAAATCTCCTGTCCGGTCCGAGTGCCGGCGAAGGGACGTAGCGCCTATGCGAACGATTCTTCAAGCGCCGCGGGCACCGCGTCACCACGCCGCCGCAATCGCCGTGGTAGAATTTCCGTTATCGAGCGGAGATTCCCGATGAGACGCGTCCTTCTCGCAGCGACTTCCCTTCTCTCCCTTGCCATGTCTGGCCAAACGGCGCTGGCCGCCGATGACACCGCGCCCGAAGCGCCCTATGTCGACGACCGCTCGAGCGCCGAGGCGGTGATCCGCTCCCTCTACAGCGCCATCAACCGACATGAATTCGCCCGCGCCTGGGGTTACTACGGCGATACGAAGCCGGCTAAGGATTTTGACAGCTTCGTCAAAGGCTATGACGGCACCAACAAGGTGGAAGTCGCGACCGGTGCCATTTCGGACGAAGGTGCCGCAGGCAGCATCTTCTATAACGTCCCAGTCGCCATTCGTGCCACGGACAAGAGCGGCGGCGAAAAGGTCTTTGCCGGCTGCTACACGCTGCGCCAGGTGAATGCCCAGATCCAGGCGGCGCCGCCCTTTGATCCGATCCACATCGAAAAAGGCGCGTTGAAACCTTCGACCGCCAATTTCGAGGAAGCTGTGCCGCCAAGCTGCGGCGACGGCCCGCCGCCACCCAAGAAGGACACCGCGCTGGAGCAGGCCAAGAAGGCATTCCTGGCGACCTATGGCGACCAGTGCGACAAGGAGCTTCTGGCCAATGAGCCGGAGACTTTTTCGATCAAATACAAGGACAAGGATGCGCAGCCCGCCGACCCCGACAAGGAAACACGCCTCTTCCATTTCTCCTGCTCGGCCGCAGCCTACAATGAAAACTCCGTCTACTACATGAGCGACGATGTGTCAGGGGTGCGGCAGTTACAGTTCACCGAGCCCGAGATGGACATTCGCTACGTGAACAATGACAGCGAAGGCAAGGTCGAATCCATGCACATTGTCGGCTTCCGGACGACAGGCTGGGCGACCAATTCCAACTATGACAAGGATGCCCACACGATCACGACGTTCGACAAATGGCGCGGCGTCGGAGATGCCTCTTCATCGGGCACCTATCTGTTCCGCAATGGCGACTTCTCGCTGGTCCAGTATGATGTCGACGCGTCCTATGACGGCGAGGAAAACCCGCAGACGGTTGTCGACTACAACACCGCGCCTTGAGCACCGAACGGCTTCAGGCCAGCCAGTCGATCAAGGCGCCTTCGACAGCATCCAATTGAGCGTTCCGCGCCAGTCGGCCATGCGGATTGGCGTGCCGTGGGTGCCCGTCTCGAAACGGACGAAGCGGGTCGGGTAGGTCTTCGATTTGGCCAGGATGGAGCGAAAGAACGCTTCCTGGTTCGCCACGGGGAAGACCACGTCATGGCTGCCTTGACCGAAGAAGACCGGCACGCGGCGTTTGAAGGCGGGGCTGGCAAAAAAGCTCTCGTCCCATAGCGATCCGAGCAGCAGCAAGCCATTTATGCGGCCGCCCGTATCCTTGCGCCCGGCAAGCTTCCAGCACAGCGCACCACCCATTGAGCCGCAGGCGACGAAGATCTTCGCGCCAGGCGACTGCTCTGCATAGTGATCGATCAGAGCCGCGACTTGTGCGGCACCCTTGTCGCCGAAATCGGGAAAATCCGGCGAGAGATAAAGACCGCCATTGCCGGCCATCAGGTTCTTGATGCGGTTGAAATTGCCGCCGAAGGTGAAGTCGTCGACCCCCTGTTTGCGGCTGCCACCCTGCCCGTGCAGGTAGAGCACGATGATCGCGGCGCCTTGCGTCTTGCCGACGGCGACATGCCTGACATCGCCGGCGTCGGTCTTCAACATCAGATCCTGCTGCACCTTGCGTACGCTGGCGTCGGTGTATTGCGGGTGGACGCGCTTTTCCGGCACCTCGTCACGCTGGTTGATGTCGCGCATCTCGCGATAGTCGATGACCGTATAGGCGCCGCCGTCGCCGGTGGATAATGTCGCCGGATAGGCGAAAAGATCATCCTTGAAGGGTTTCAGTTCGAGAGCATGGGCGTAATCGACAGCGCAAAGAACAAACGCTGCGACCAGAAAGCCGTGGAATGGGGAGAGGATACGAAGAGCCATAACGCAGGCATGCGTAATGAAACTCGGGTTTGTCAATCCTGCAGCACGCCGCCGGCGCCTTCGAGCGCTTCGCGGGTGTCGACATCGACAGACGCGCCCTCGCCGATCTCGACATCGATGACATCGAGCCCTTCGGCCTCGACCAGATGGCGAGCGCCGGTGTCGCCTTCGAGGTGGGCGATGGCCGGGAACAGCGAGCGCGGTAAAAGCACCGGATTGCCGCGCTTGCCCGCATGCGAGGCGCGGACCACGGAATTGCCCCCGGCTCTACGGAAGGCATCGATCAACCGGTCAAGATCGTCCGACTCAACGCCAGGCATGTCACCCAGAACGATCATCGCAGCGGCGATGTCTTCGGGCAGATAGGCAATGCCGGCTTTCAGCGAGGTGGACAGGCCATCGGCGAAATCGGGATTGTCGGCGAAGGTGACGTCGAGACCCGACAATGCCGCGCGCACCCGTTCGCGCTGATGGCCGGTGACGACGATCGTGCCCGATACCTTCGAGCCAAGCGCGCGCTCGGCGGTGCGGCGCACCAGCGGCTTGCCGTCGAACAGCGCCATGAGCTTGTTCGGTCCACCCATGCGGCTCGACCGGCCGGCGGCAAGAAGCACGGCGGCGACCTTGAGATGGGTCTTGGCCGGCAGGGGTTCGCGCGGCTGCGGCCGCGTCGGGATTTCCATCAACAGCCCGCCGACTCCCATGCCGGCGATGTCCTTCGCGGTGACGTCGAGGCCGGCAACCAGACGGTCAAGCACCCAGTCGAAGCCGTTTTCCTTGGGGCTGCGGGCGCAGCCGGGCGCGCCGATGACGCGCTTGCCGGCAAGCGTTCCCAGCACCAGAAGATTGCCGGGATCGACAGGCATGCCGGCGCGGATGACAGTCCCGCCCGCCATCTCGATCGCCGCCGGAACGACATCGGCGAAATCGCTCATCGCCGAGGCGCCGAAGATCACCACCATGTCGTTCTCGCGCACCAGCGAGCTCGCAGCCTGCGCCACCGGCGCGATCTCATGCGGCGTGCGGCGCTCCGCCGTCAGCCTGCCGCCCGAACGCGCCAACCGTGCCTCGGTGACGCGCAGCGTCTTGTCGAGTACGCTGGGCTTGATGCCCGGCAGGACCGTCTGGATGACCCCGACACGCACCGGCCGATAGGCATTGACGGCAAAGATCTCGCCGCCGGCGCAGATTTTCGCGACCGCATCGACCAGCGCGGAGCTGACCGCGAATGGGATGATCTTCACCGTTGCGACCATCTGCCCTTTTTCGACCGGCGCATGCTGCGCCAGCGTGGCAAGGGTGATGGCGGGATCAACGGCGTTGATGGCGTCGATCATCGCGGCATCGACCGTGAAGATGCCCGATGCCCTGGCGTGGAGATTGACCCGGCCGGTGGCGGCCGGCCTGACATCGATGCCGCTGAAGCTCATGCTCTCGGCAATTTTTTGCGCCGCGGCGTCCTCGCCGAGATCTTCGGAGGAAAGCACGGCAGCGACGACCTGCGAGATACCTGCCCGCTTGAGCAGGGAGATGTCTTCGGCGCTCAACCTGTGCGCCTTGCGAAACCGCTTTTCGCCGGCGGTGGTGGCGTGCGCCAGCACCGCGCCTTCGGCCTCTTCAATGGCAACCGGACCGAATTTCACGCCACAGCGCCCGCAGAGCGCCGCGCGTCCACTTGGACGCGCAAAGAACGCTCTGCTGCTTTGAATCTACGCATCGTGCTTCTCCAAAATCGATTCCGATCCTTGGGCCGATGCGGAGGCATCAAGGCCGCGCGAGCGGAAGGCGTAGATGGTCTGCGCCAGCACCGCGACGGCGATCTCGGCGGGGCTGGCGGCACCGATGTCGAGGCCGATCGGCGCATGAATGCGGGCGATCTGGTCGGCAGTCGCGCCCAGCGCCAGCAGGCGTTCGACGCGCTTTGCATGGGTCTTGCGGCTGCCAAGCGCACCAATATAGAAGCAGTTGGCGTCGAGCGCCGCCTTCAACGCGAAGTCGTCGATCTTCGGGTCATGAGTGACGGCGGCAAGCGCCGTGTAACTGTCGAGTGGCTGGCGCTTCAGCACATCCTCCGGCCACTCGGCATGCAGGGCAATGTCGGGAAAGCGGTCCGATGTGGCGAAGGCCGTGCGCGGATCGATGATCTCCAGGGGATAGCCAGCGATCCTGGCCATCGGCGCCAGCGCCTGGCTGATATGGACGGCACCGATCACCACGAGGCGCGGCTGCGGCAGATGCGCATTGAGAAAGAAGGTCCGTCCTTCCGCCTCGACGGAACCGGAATTGCCCGATCGAAATGCCCTGGCGATCGCGGCTCCAAGATCGCCCGCGACCTGGTCGCCCTCACGCACGATGCGGTCGCGGCCATCGCCGAGATCGGTGACGAGGATCGCTGCGCGGCGGGCGCGGCGCTCTTCGTTGAGCGTTTTCAGCGCGTAGGGATCCATTGGATCAGCCAAGCCTTTCCACATAAACCTTGATACGGCCACCGCAGGACAGGCCGACCTGCCAGGCGGTCTCGTCGGCAACGCCGAATTCCAGCATCCTGGCGTTGCCGGAGCCGATGACGTCGATCGCCTCGGTCACCACGGCGCCCTCGACGCAGCCGCCGGAGACAGAACCGTGGAAATTGCCGTCAGCATCGATGACAAGGTGGCTGCCGACCGGGCGTGGCGCCGAACCCCAGGTCTCGACCACCGTCGCGATAGCGACATCCTTGCCGTCCCTCATCCAACCTTCCGCGATGATCAGCGGATCGCGGGCCTCATCGAGATAAAGACTGTCACTCATCGTTGCTTCTCTCAGGGTCTGTTTTTCCAAGGGCCGAGAAAACATATGGCTATGCGGCGTGTCTCTCGCCAGCGTCAATCCATCGGCGTGGATCGACCGATTGTGCCGACTTCTTGTCGAGTGACGCGCAGAGGTCGGCGAGCGCATCGAGATTGTGCACCGAGCGGAATTCGTCGACATGCGGCAGCATCGCCTTGACGCCGCGGGCGCGCGCCTGAAAACCATCAAAGCGCAGCAACGGGTTCAGCCAGATCAGCCGCCGGCAGGATTTGTGCAGCCGCTCCATCTCCTCCGAGAGGCCGGCGACATCGTCACGCTCCAGCCCGTCGGTTATCAGAAGCACCACCGCACCCTGCCCCAGCACGCGCCGCGACCATATCAGGTTGAACTCGGCCAGCGTGTCACCGATTCGTGTGCCGCCGGACCAGTCCTTGACCGCCATCGAACAGTCGGCAAGGGCGGCATCGGGATCGCGATGGCGCATCTGCCGGGTCAGGTTTGTCAGCCGCGTGCCGAAGACGAAGGTGTGCACGCGCCGGCGCTTTTCCGTCAGGGCGTGCAGGAAATGCAGGAAGATGCGCGTATACTGGCTCATCGAGCCGGAAATGTCGGCCAGCACCACCAGCGGCGGATGAACTTCGCGCGCCGAGCGGAATTTCGGCAGGATCAATTCGCCGCCGGTGCGCGCGGCTGAGCGCATCATGGCGCGCGGATCGATGCGGCGGCCATGCGCGTCGGCCTTGAAGCGCCTTGTCCGCACCATGTCGACGGGCAGCCGCAGCTCGGCGATCGCCTTCCTGGCATCGGCCATCTCGGCTGCGTTCATCTGGGCGAAATCCTTGCCCCGCAACACCTCGCTGCCGGAAAAGGTGAAGCGGGCATCGACCTCGATCTCAGGGACTTCCTGCGGCGGCTGGTTCTTCTGGTGGCCTTCGAACATCGCCTGGCTGACACGGTTTTCGGCCGCGCGCGGCTTCTGCTTCTCCCTGACGTCAGGCGCCACAGGGGAAAACATCGCCAGCAATTTCTCGATCAGTTCGCGCGATTTCCAGAACAGCCGGAAGGCCTCGTCGAAGGTCGGGTGATCCTCATGCCTGGACACCAGCACGGCATGCAGGGTCCAATAGAAATCGTCGCGCGAGCCGATGCCGGCGGCCAGCACCGCCTCGATGGCATCCTTGACGGAAGCCGGCCCGACCCGCATGCCGGCCTTGCGCAAGGTGCGGGCGAAATAGACGATGTTGTCGGCGATGCGCCCATCCGCCGTCGCGTCCGTGGGGTCAGCCTCTTTGGGGTAAGCACCCGGCGCCTTCATCGCGCTACTCGGCCGCCGCGAGCTCGGCCTTGACCTCGTCGAGGATGCGCCGGCCTTCGCCCGAACCAATGCGGGCAATGTCGTCCTGGTATTTCAACAGCACGCCGATCGTGTCGGATACGGTCCCCGGGTCGAGCGCCACCTTGTCGAGTTCCGTCAGCGCGCCGGCCCAGTCTATGGTTTCGGCAACGCCCGGCACCTTGAACAGCTCGATCTGGCGCAGCTTCTGGATGAAGGAGACCACCTCCGCCGAAAGCCGTTGGTTGGCCCGCGGCACCTTGCGGCGCACGATCTCCAGTTCGCGCTCGGCATTGGGATAATCGACCCAGTGATAGAGGCAGCGCCGCTTCAAAGCGTCGTGGATCTCGCGGGTGCGGTTGGTGGTGATGATGACGATCGGCGGCTCTTCCGCCTTGATGGTGCCGAGTTCGGGCACCGTCACCTGGTAGTCGGAGAGGATTTCGAGCAGGAAGGCCTCGAAGGCTTCGTCGGTGCGGTCGAGCTCGTCGATCAGGAAGACAGGCGCGGCACCTGCCTTGCCGGTCAGCGCATCGAGCACCGGGCGGCGGATCAGGTATTTTTCGGAGAACACGTTGCGCTCCATGGCGGAGCGGTCGACCTTGCCGGCCGCCTCCTCCATGCGGATCTCGATCATCTGCGCGGCGTAGTTCCACTCGTAGACGGCGGAGGAGACATCGAGCCCTTCATAGCACTGCAGCCGGATCAGCCGGCGGCCAAGCGCCTGCGCCAACACCTTGGCGATTTCGGTCTTGCCGACTCCGGCCTCGCCCTCGAGGAACAAGGGCCGGTTCATGCGCAGCGACAGGAAAAGCACGGTCGCCAGCGACCGGTCCGCCACATAGTCCGCGCCGGTCAGGAGATCGAGCGTCTCGTCGATCGTCCGCGGCACGGGGCGCGGGTTCAGCTCGGTCATTCTTTCTCCGTGAACGCCGCCGTTCCGCTGTCCAGGACGTGATAGCCGCGGGCGTGGTAGATCAGCGGCCGCAAATTATCGCCCATGCGCAGGCCTGTCACCTTGCCAAAAAGCACACGATGGGTGGCCAGATCCTTGGTGTCGATCAATTCGCAGTCGAAGACCGCGAGCGCGCCCTTGAGCGTCGGCGCGCCGGTGGAAATCACATCCCATTCGCCGAGCGCAAAACGCTCCTCGACCGGCAGACCGGTAATGCCGGAAAAGCCGATCGACAGCGGCTCCTGGTGCGAAGCCAGCGTGTTCAAGGCAAACTTGCCGTTTTTCACGAACAGCTCATTCTTGGCATTTTCACGGTTGAGGCAGACCAGGATGGTCGGAGGGGTGTCCGACACGGAACAGGCGGCGATCACCGTGGTGCCGCGCTTGCCGGCAGGGCCGTCTGTCGTGACCACATGGACGTGACCGGCAAAATGGCTCATCGCGTCGCGATAGGCCTGCGGTCCAATGTCATTCTTCTTCAGCACAAGAACTTTTCCACAGTCAGAACCCCTACCGCTATATATGGCCAGACATGACATGCCACAAGCGAAGTGCTTGGCCCATATCCCTGAATTCGCGTGTTGCACCAAGGCCGGGCAGCCTTTAGGTCTTGGCGGTAATTGGCGCCCGCGCTGTCATCGCGGGTCTGGAGGAACTCTTCGGCAGGATGCGACCCGGGGCAACGATATCGGCCGCACTGGCCTGGCTGTTCCTGACCGGCACCGCCGGTGCACAGACGCTGACGATCGGCGTCGCCGCCCCCTTGTCAGGTCCATCGGCCATCCTCGGCAAACAGATCCAGGCCGGCGCCGGGCTGGCGGCGCAGGCAAACGGCATCGAACTCAAGACTGAAGACGATGCCTGCACCGCCGATGGCGGTGCAGCCGCGGCCAGGGTTTTTGCCGCGGCCAAGGTCAGTGTCGTGGTCGGCTTCCTTTGTACCGAATCCATCGAGGCGGCGATGCCGATCCTCAAGGAAGCCAACATACCGGTCATCACCGTCGGCGTGCGAACCGAGAGCCTGACCGACCGCCGCGCCAAGACCGGCTGGCCGGTCTATCGCCTCGGACCGCGCGGCGACGACGAGCGCAACGCCGTCGCCTCCACCCTCACCCGCCTGTGGCAGAACGAGCTGTTCGCCATCATCGACGACGGCACCATCTACGGGCGCGAGATGGCGGAAACATTTCGCGCGGCCGCCGAGCAAGCGGCGCTGAAACCGGTGTTCGTCGATACGTTCCGGCCGCAGCTCGACAACCAGATAGGGATGATCGGGCGGCTGAAGAAGGCCGGCGCCACGCATGTCTTTGCCGGCGGCGACGGCGACGACATCGCCATCATGGGCCGCGACGCGGCGCAGCTCCAGGCCGGCATTGTCTTTGCCGGCGGCGAAAATCTGCGCACGCCACCCGCTGACGTGCCCTATGCGACGGGCACGCTGATGATCGCACCGCCGGAATGGGCCGATGTCGCCGACGCAAAGGTGCTGGAAAACTTCTCCGCGCAGAAAATCGTGCCGGACGGCTACACGCTGCCGGCCTATGCAGCGATAGAGATCGCCAAGGCCGCAGCGGCCTCGTCCGGGAGATCGGGCGGGACCCTCGCCGACGCACTGACCGGCCATGATTTCACCACGGCGATCGGGCCAGTCCGCTTCGACGCCAAGGGCGACCTCAGCCAGAGCCTCTACCGCGTCTTCCGCTTCGACGGCACGCGTTTCGTGCCCTTGGAAGGCAATTGATGTTCCGCACCGGCCCGCGCAATCTTATCACCGATGTTGCCGGCCTGCGCGTCGGCAACGCTTCCGACGCCATGCTGAAGTCCGGCGTGACGACGGTGCTTTGCGACGAACCGGCGGTGGCCGGTGTCCAGATCCTGGGCGGCGCGCCGGGCACGCGCGAGACGGACCTGCTCGAACCGCACAATTCGGTCGAGGCGGTCCATGCCGTGGTGCTGTCGGGAGGTTCGGCTTTCGGCCTTGATGCGGCGTCCGGCGTGCAGGCGGCGCTGCGCGAGCGCGGCATCGGCTTCGAGGTCGGCGGCTTTCGCGTGCCGATCGTGCCGGCGGCGATCCTGTTCGACCTGCGCAATGGCGGCGACAAAGACTGGGGCCGCTACCCCCCTTACCGCGACCTTGGCTATGAGGCAGCGCAATCCGCCGCCACCGATTTCCAGCTCGGCACGGCCGGCGCCGGCGCCGGCGCGCTGACCGCGGGGCTGAAGGGCGGCCTGGGCTCGGCCTCGACGCTGCTCGATAGCGGCGTCACCATCGGGGCGCTGGCCGCCGTCAATCCGACCGGATCGGTGACCGTCGGCCGCACCCGCCATTTCTGGGCAGCACCCTTCGAAATCGGCGGCGAATTCGGCGGGCTTGGCTATCCCTCGCCGATGCCGGACGATGCGACGCGGATTTTGCTGAAATACCGCGACAAGCAGGCAGGCATGCAGATGGAAACCGGCGGCAACACCACCATTGCCGTCATCGCCACGGACGCGGTCCTCACCAAGGCCGCGGCGAAGCGCCTGGCCATGTCGGCGCATGACGGCTTCGTGCGCGCCATCTGGCCGACACACACGCCGGCCGATGGCGATCTCGTGTTTGCACTGGCGACGGGAACGAGCGGCATTCGGCTCGAAGCCGATGCGGCAATCGACCTCTATGCCGCGGCCGGCGCCACCATGGCACGCGCCATCAGCCGCGGCGTGTTTGCCGCGACGCCAGCCGAGAACGATCTGTTCCCGGTCTGGTCGCGCCGGAGCTGAAGGCGTCGATCAGGTCGGATCGGACTTTTCTTCCTCTAACGTCACCGCGACATCGGAATTCGCCGACAGCCAGACCTTCTTGCCGTCGACCTCGGCAACCAAGGCCAGGGGAATGTAGTGATGATGGCCCTTGTGAGCACCCTCGCCGCTGTCGGCCTTGGTCAGTTTGATACGCTGGCCGTCAACCTTGTCGACGGTGCCGACATGCACGCCATCGGCGCCGACGACTTCCATATGCTCACGAATCTTGCTGGTGTCGGTCATGGTGGTTCTCCATTGGGACTGCCGACAATAACAAATGACAAGCCGTTTGGATGCATCGGCTTTCGACCCGCACGACGTTTTGATTCGGTCGTGCTAGGGATTGAACGATCGCGGCTGTCGGAGTGAAACAATGCGACTGCTTTTCCTGTTTGCCGTTTCCCTGGCCGTGCAGTTTGCGGCATCGATCGTCGCCCAGGCCGGCGATGTCGCCGAGCTTGAAATCCTTGGCTTCACCAAGGACGGCGGCGTGTTCGCCTTCGAGGAATATGGTGTCCAGGACGGGTCGGGCTTTCCCTATGCCAACCGCTATTACATCGACACGAGCAATGACAGCTTTCTCAAGGGCACCCCAATCAGGGTCCGGCTTGACGACGAGAATGCCACGCTCGACAGCGCCCGCCTGCAGGTCCGGCAAAAGGGCGAGGCCATTGTCAGCCAGACCGAGCTGAGCGCCAATCGCGGCATCACCGCCGGCTTCAACCCGGTGACCGAGCTTTCGGCCGATCCGCACCGCATGGTGGTCAATCCGCGACCGATCTTCTCTCCGGTCGACCAGCCGCTCGAGTTCCGGCTGGACGAGATCGGCATGAACAATACCGAAAGCTGCCAGAGCCAGGGCGAGATCAATGGCTTCAAACTGCTGCGCATCGAAGCGCAGGACGGCGGCACCACCAAATTGCTGCATGAAGACAAATCGATCCCCAAGAGTCGGGGGTGTCCGAACGGCTACCGCATCGGCGCGGTGCAGACATTCTCGATGGACAGCCTCAGCGCCTATGCGGTGCTGATCGCTGTGCGCCAGTATGGCTTCGAGGGGCCGGACTATCGCTGGATCGCGGTGACCGGTCGCCTGTGACACCGCTTGCTCAACTCGCCACATCCAATCGTGCCCTCGCCCGCTTTCGCCACGCGACACCAACGCCGCGCACGGCCCTTCTCGGTGCCCTCCTGTGGGCTGCCACGATGGGTGCCAGCGCGCTCGTCAACCTGTCGTTGCTGGATAGTTGGGTGACGCCGGATAAAATCCGCACAGTGTCGCTGCTGTTCGCGGGCGGCGGCGCCCTGGCCTTTCCGGTTGGCTTGTTCGCGGCACGGCTGGTCTCGCTCGGAAGGGGCTGGGAGGTCGCCTTCGCGGCAGCAATGGTGTGCCTTGCCGCCGTGACGATCGGGCTGACCGCCGGACTCTATGCCTTGCAGTACCGGTCCTACTATGCCGAATGGCATGCGCCCGTCTTCACTCTCACCTGGGGGTTTCAGTTCGCCTTCACAATGGCGGTGGCGCTCTACCAGTTCGTTGTGCTGGGCATCCGGCTCTATTTTCCGCTTGGGTTCATCGCCTTGTTTGCCGCCAGCCTCTGGTTTGCACGGCAGCGGCGTTGAGCATTTCCTCCGCCTCTGTTAGGACGCGGGCTAACCCGGAGCGGTTCAGCGTTTGGTAGAACCGCCGACCCGCTCTAACTCCTTCTTTTTCGCAATTCCCGTGGGAAAACCGCTGCGCACTTTTCCTGGATTGCTCTAGATACATCAGGACTGACCGATGATCCCTCGCTATTCCCGGCCGGAAATGGTCGCCATCTGGTCGCCCGAAACCCGGTTTCGCATCTGGTTCGAAATCGAGGCCCATGCCTGCGATGCGCTGGCCGAACTCGGCGTGATCCCGAAGGAAGCGGCAAAAACCATCTGGGAAAAGGGCAATGCCGCGAAATTCGACGTCGAGAAGATCGACGAGATCGAGCGCGTCACCAAGCATGACGTCATCGCCTTCCTGACCCATCTTGCCGAATTCGTCGGACCGGACGCGCGTTTCATCCACCAGGGCATGACGTCTTCGGATGTCCTGGACACCTGCTTTGCGGTCCAGCTTACCCGCGCCAGCGACATCCTGCTCGCCGACATTGACGGCCTGCTTGCCGCTCTCAAGCGACGCGCCTTCGAGCACAAGGACACCGTCACCATCGGCCGCAGCCACGGCATCCATGCCGAGCCGACAACCTTCGGCATCAAGCTGGCGCAGGCCTATGCCGAATTCTCGCGCTGCCGCGAGCGGCTGGTGCATGCGCGGGAAGACATCGCCACCTGCGCCATTTCCGGGGCGGTCGGCACCTTCGCCAACATCGAACCCTATGTCGAGGAGCATGTCGCGGCAAAGCTTGGGCTGAAGCCGGAACCGGTGTCGACGCAAGTGATCCCGCGCGACCGCCACGCCATGTTCTTTGCCACGCTCGGTGTCATCGCCTCGTCGATGGAGCGGCTGGCGACCGAGATCAGGCATCTGCAGCGCACCGAGGTGCTGGAAGCGGAAGAGTATTTTTCTCCGGGCCAGAAAGGCTCGTCGGCAATGCCGCACAAGCGCAATCCGGTGCTGACGGAAAACCTCACCGGCCTTGCCCGCATGGTGCGCTCCATGGCGCTGCCGGCGATGGAGGATGTGGCGCTCTGGCACGAGCGCGACATCTCGCACTCCTCGGTTGAGCGCATGATCGGGCCGGACGCGTCGGTGACGCTGGATTTCGCGCTGTCACGCCTGACCGGCGTCGTCGAAAAGCTTGTCGTCTATCCCGAGAACATGCTGAAGAACATGAACAAGTTCCGCGGCCTGGTGCATTCGCAGCGCGTGATGCTGGCGCTGACGCAGGCCGGCCTGTCGCGCGAGGATTCTTACCGGCTGGTGCAACGCAACGCCATGAAGGTGTGGGAACAAGGCGCTGATTTTCTTGAGGAACTTTTGGCCGACAAGGAAGTGACCGCCGCGCTCCCCGAGACGGAAATCCGCGAGAAATTCGACCTTGGCTACCACACCAAGCATGTCGACACGATCTTCAGGCGGGTGTTTGGGGAAGCTTGAGAGCCCAGTCCTCAGGGAAAAGGCCCGCCTTGCCGGCGGGCCTTTCGTATTCGCACTTGTGATGGAAAAGCCGATCAGGCCTTTCCAGGCACAGTCCTGATCACGGTGCCCCAGGGGTCCTCGCGGGTCGTTTCGCCGGTAACATTGTCCGAACGCATCTCGACCCAGGCAAGGCCCGAGCGGGCCGGGTCGCGGCGGCCGGCGCCGGCGCTTTGCCAGGCATTGGCGCCGATGTGGTGGTGGTAATGGCCTGACGACAGGAACACCGCCTGGCCGCCATACTTGGCCACCGTGTCGAAGCCGAACTCCTGGTTCCACCAGGCCTCTGCCTCTTCCGGCCTGCCGACGCGCAGGTGGACATGGCCGATAATGCTGTTTTCCGGCGCACCTTGCCAGCCCGCATCGCCCGCCGGCACTTCGCCAACGACCGCAGGGACGTTCAACCGCTCCGTCGCCATGGCGACCTTGTCACCATTCCATTTCCAGTCCTGTGGACGGCGGTCGGCATAGATTTCGATGCCGTTGCCTTCGGGATCGGTCAGGTACAGCGCCTCGCTGACCAAATGGTCCGAGGCGCCCTCAATGGCGATCTTGTCTGATATGGCGTGGTTGATCCAGCGGCCGAGATCGGCACGGCTGGGCAGCAGGAAGGCCGTGTGGAACAGGCCGGCGCTGCGCGGATCGTCCGGCTTGGCCGAAGCATCCGGCTCGAGCACCAGCAACGGTCGGTTAGCGGCGCCGAGCGTGATCGCGCCATCGGCACGGCTCAATTCCTGCAGGCCGACGACCCGGCGGTAATAGGCAGCGAGGCTTTCGGCATCGCGCGCCTTCAGCCCGACGCGGGCAACGCTCACCGGCGTGGTGGCGGCAAATGGCAATTCACTCATCATTGTCTCCGTTTCGGCAACGCTTGATGAAGCTCCCAAAGCCAGAAGCCCGGCGCCGCCGATCATTGTACGTCGTGTCAGTGCCAAAATCCCGGTCCTCCACGGCTGTTTTTCTCCTCACCACAGATCGTCGATCGCCATCGTTCACACAAGACAGCGAAAAGCGAACATGGTGTTCACCATTTCAGCTCATGAGCTTGCCTGTCGACGGTTGCATGAGACAATCGCGCTCGCTATCTCAGCGCCATGAAAGTCAAAGACGCAGATATCCTGATCGTTCCGGGCTACACCAATTCCGGACCCGAGCATTGGCAGACCCGCTGGCAGTCGAAGCTGTCGACGGCGCGCCGCGTCGAGCAGGCGGAGTGGTCGAAGCCGGTGCGCGACGACTGGACCGCAAGTGTGGCCAAGGCGGTAAACGAGGCCGAGAGGCCTGTCGTCATCGTCGCGCATTCGCTGGGTGTGGCTGCGGCCGTGCAGGCCATACCGCAATTCGTCAAGCCGGTTGCCGGCGCCTTCTTCGTGGCGCCGCCCGATGTCGCCAACCCCATGATCAAGCCGAAGCACCTGATGACCTTCGGCCCCTATCCGCGCGAGCCGCTGCCTTTTCCTTCGATCCTGATTGCCAGCCGCAACGATCCGTTCTGCGCCTTCGATGTCGCAGAGGACATTGCCGGCGCCTGGGGTTCGCTGTTCATCGATGCCGGCGAGACCGGCCATCTCAACCAGGATTCAGGCTTCGGCCCCTGGCCCGAAGGCTCGATGACCTTTGCCAAGTTCCTGACGGATCTGTGATTCAGGCCCAAAGCCGGCGCAGAAAATACCCGAAGAAACCGTCGAGTCCCAATAAACAATAATTTAAGGCGGCTCGCGATACTTCTTACGCGGGGCGAACTCTGTTCGTCACGTGCAAATATGCAAGATTGCTAAATAAAACTCTTCACGCTCAAACGAAGGTAAGCGCTTGCGCAAGGACGCTTCACTCGAATTCTTGAGGGGTGCCGCAGCGCTTGTCGTCGTGAATGGGCATACTTTGCGCGCTTTTGCGCCGGTAGCGGAGGGCGAAGACAACGCCGCGCAATCCCTCAAGACAGGTCTGGCTTTCATCGCCTTCAATGGCGGCTCTGCCGTCTACTTGTTTTTCGTCCTCTCTTCTTATGTGCTTGTCAGGCGTTATTTCCAGTCCCGAAAGGCGCAAGACCTGTTGCTGGGTGCGATAAAGCGTTTGCCTCGTCTGGCCGGACCAGTGCTTGTTGCGGTTCTGTTATCCTGTGCCATCTTCAAGCTCGATCTGTATTTCTTCCAGGATGCGGCTGCGGTCACCCAATCCGAGTGGCTGGGCAGATTCGGCAATGCCTCGAAGGTGCTGTCGCCGGAGACAGCGAGCTTTTCGGACGCCTTCCTGCAGGGGGCCTGGCGGACATTTATCTACGGCGACAAATATTATGACACCAGCCTGTGGACCATGATGGTCGAGTTCTGGGGGAGCATGCTCACCTTCGCCCTCGCACCGATCGTCTTTTTCCTCCAAGGCCGCTGGACGCTGCTCTCCTTGTTCTGCATAGCGACAGGCGTCTTCCTGGCGCTGCAAGTCAGCTTCTTCTTCTGTGCCTTTCCGGCCAGCTTCATGCTCTATCCGCTTCTCGCCATGGGTTTGCGTCCGAATCGCTGGGTAAGAGGCGCCATGGTGATCGTTTCCCTTGCGCTGCTGGGCTATGCGGGGAGTGCTGTCGGCATATACCAGCCCTTCGTGCTGCTTGAGACCGCAGTTTCTGATGATGTCGGCCTACGGCAAGCCTGCGTGGCCATCCCGGCAAGCATCATGTTGGTCTACGCAGTGCTGAGTGTGGATGAGCCTCCATCATGGCTCTCGGGCAAGGGGGCACGTTTCCTGGGCGACCTGTCTTTCCCGCTCTACCTCGTGCATGTACCCGTTATCTGCTCGCTGGGTTCATGGGCCCTGCTGGTCAGCGGCTCCACCGCACTCGGTGCCGCCGCCGCCATACTGGGTTCCATCCTCGTGGCGTTGCCGCTGATGACCTTCAACAACTGGTGGGTCCAGGTGCTCGGCGCCCTGTTCAGGTTCAGGCGCGGCAGCCCTATCGCCGCGCCTGCTGCAGCGAGCGCCTGACCGCCCGACGCCGTGACGGCAGTTGGTCCGGCTTGGATTCAGGATCCGATCGAGTCCTGTATGCTCTTCAGCAGGGTCTTTGCCCCCAGCGAAATCAACGCATGCTCGGATCCCGTGGCGAGCAGACGATAGCCCATCGAGACGACACGGCCGGCAATTGCCGGTTCGACGACATAGATGGCGGCATGTTTTCCGGCCTTGCGGGTGCGCTCGGCAACCGACGCCACCGTCTCCATCATGCTCTCCAGCGTGGAATTGACCGTGGCGCCGTTGGTCCAGGCGATCGAGAAATCCGATGGTCCGAGGAAAATGCCGTCGATGCCCGGCGTGTCGAGAATGCCGTCGAGCGCGTCGAGTGCGGCGCGCGTCTCGACCATCGCAAACGCCATCGTGCGCTGGTTGGTATCGCGCAGCCATTCGGCATAGTCGCCCTTGCCGTGGCGTGGAAAGGCATAGGTCGGACCCCATGAGCGCTCGCCGAGCGGCGGATACTTCATCGCCGCGGCGAACAGCCTTGCATCGGCCACCGAATTCACCATCGGAGCGATGACCGCCTCGGCGCCGAAATCGAGCGCCCGGCTGGCCATGTCGAAACGGCCGACGGGAATACGCACCAGCCCGGGCTTGCCGGTGGCGAGCACCGGCGCCAGACCGCGCAGCACGCTGTCTTCATGATGGCCGCCATGCTGCATGTCGAGCGTGACGGCGTCGAAGCCCTGTTTGGCGAGGATCTCGACGGTCAGGGCATCCGGCACACCCGACCAGGCGGTGATCAGCGTTTCATCGGCGGCAAGGCGGGACTTAAGCGACATCTAATCTCTTTCCTCGTTAACGTCGCATCGGCCCGAAAATCGGTTCGATTTCGGAAAGCACGATGCGACAACGCTATCAGCGTCAGAGCGAACCTTGTTGGTCCAACAGGACGCACGTCGTTCTAATGCAGTTTCAGCCGGAAACCACGGCAAAGGCAAAGAAAAACCGCCCGGTTTGGCCGGGCGGTCGATTGGTCCAGTCATTCTTGTTTTGTCGCAGGTTCGGCCGCAAAACCGTGGGACACTTTTGCGGAACCTGCTTCCTTTTGCTTGTCGCAGGTTCGGCCGCAAAACCGTGGGACACTTTTGCGGAACCTGCTCAGCCCGGATCAGGTGTTTTTGATCTGCTCGATTGCCTGCGCCATCAGTTCGTCCATGGTGCGGCGGATCTGATGGTCCGACTGATCGATGCCGGCGGCATCGAAATCCTTGCGGATCTTGCGGAACACGTCGTGGTCGCCGGCTTCCTCGATATCGGAAACAACCACTTCCTTGGCGTAGGCGTCGGCGTCGGCACCCGACTTTCCGAGCTTTTCGGCGGCCCACAGGCCGA
The DNA here is from genome assembly GCF_059420305.1 of Mesorhizobium sp. GW821-FHT04C10. NCBI lineage: Bacteria > Pseudomonadati > Pseudomonadota > Alphaproteobacteria > Hyphomicrobiales > Phyllobacteriaceae > Mesorhizobium > Mesorhizobium sp. GW821-FHT04C10. The sequence continues at coordinate 4,844,950 of NZ_JBWKTL010000001.1, forward strand.
GCGCCTTGTTGCGGCGCGCCGAGGCCTTGAATCGAAGCTCCTCGTCGAATGCAAACTTGCGTTCGAAGCCCTCTTCGCGGTCTTTCATGCTGCTCATGGCGTCCCTCCGGGTTAAATCCGATTCGTTGGCAGGTGATATGTGTGTTGCCAAAGCACAAACCAAAAGGTCGCGAGCCGGTCAATACGCTTCGTCATATGCTGCGCTGCGGCATTTCAGTCCCGAAAGCGGTTGATTGGAAGGATTTGCCGATTGAGCAAACGATGTGATTGGGATAGACCCGGCATTGAACCCAACCGTCGCCGCACTAATTTAGGCAGACGGACAGGAACTGGTCGCTTGCCGCCTGCCCGCAAATCCAGAGAAAAATTCAGATGAAAAATCGCCGCCGCATTTATGAAGGCAAGGCCAAGATCCTCTATGAGGGACCCGAACCGGGCACGCTGATCCAGTTCTTCAAGGACGATGCAACCGCGTTCAACAAGAAGAAACACGAGGTTATCGACGGCAAGGGCGTGCTCAACAACCGCATTTCCGAGTATATCTTCAACCACTTGAACCGCATGGGCATTCCGACCCACTTCATCCGCCGGCTCAACATGCGCGAACAGCTGATCAAGGAAGTCGAGATCATTCCGCTCGAAGTGGTGGTGCGCAACGTCGCCGCCGGCTCGCTGTCGAAGCGCCTCGGCATCGAGGAAGGCACGGTCCTGCCGCGCTCGATCATCGAATTCTATTACAAGGCCGACGCGCTCGATGATCCGATGGTGTCGGAAGAGCATATCACCGCCTTCGGCTGGGCCAGCCCGCAGGAGATCGACGACGTCATGGCGCTCGCCATCCGCGTCAATGACTTCCTCTCTGGCCTGTTCATGGGCGTAGGGATCCAGCTCGTCGACTTCAAGATCGAGTGCGGCCGCCTGTTCGAAGGCGACATGATGCGCATTGTCGTCGCCGACGAGATTTCGCCGGATTCGTGCCGCCTGTGGGACGTGGCGACGCAGGACAAGCTCGACAAGGATCGTTTCCGCCGCGACATGGGCGGCCTTGTAGAGGCCTATCAGGAAGTCGCCCGCCGCCTCGGTATCATGAACGAGAACGAGCCACCCCGCCCCACCGGTCCGGTGCTTGTCGCCTCGACCGACGGCCTCAAGGGCAAGCCGCACTAAGAGCGGCTTGCGACCCAATACTCAGAACAGGAGCATGTCCAGCGTGATCAAGGCCCGCATTACCGTCACTCTCAAGAACGGCGTTCTCGACCCGCAAGGCAAGGCGATCGAACACGCGCTGTCGGGGCTTGGCTTTGATGGCGTCGGCGCGGTGCGGCAGGGCAAGGTGTTCGACGTCGAACTGGCGGAAAGCGACAAGGCCAAGGCCGAGGCCGATCTCAAGGCCATGTGCGACAAGCTGCTGGCGAACACGGTGATCGAGAACTATAGCGTAACGCTGAGCTGAAGCCGCCCTTCTCTAATGATTGGGAGTTGGCATCGCGGGGCTGGAAACACCGCCAGGCCCTGCCCATGAGCAATGATCTGCTTTAGACCGGGCGCGGGTTCTGTTGCCTGCGAACCCACAAAAAGTAGATCGCGGCGGCGCCAATGACGATCATGAGCAGCTTGTAGGCCATTCGTCTGATGTCACCGTTGTCGAATACCTTGTCGATCCCCTCCGGGCTGGCCGGATTGCGCAGCACCTCGATCTCGGTGCCGATTGATGTCGGGAAATTCACATAAAAATCTCCGACCACGTCGAACGAGTATTGGCCACCGTCCGGAGCACGATAGGCAAGCTTTGCGGTCGGGACTTTCGTGATGCGCCAGACACCCGTGCCCGGCGTCGGCGTTGAAGGGATCATTTCGGCGTAAGGAGAGCAATCGGCACGGGACCGCTCCACCCATTCGCGCCTGACTTTGACTTCGAGCACACATTGCATGCCGGTCTCGACCACATTCACTTTTTGCCGTTCCCAGGTGAATGTATGAATGAACCGGGCAATGGCGGGCTTCATGGACGACGCGCCGCCAAAAAACAGCGCCGCTGCCAGAATGGTCGCCGCGAGCTTGAACGTGATTCGTCCAACTGCCGTGCGGCGCTGAGACCATTTCAGCGTTCGCAGCTGGATTTCCCTCACTCGCGGATCGTCCGAAAGCTGGTTCGGATCGCGCCCGTCAATGATTGCGCGCCGCAGGCTGGTCAACACCATCATGTTGGCCCAACCCAGGATCACGACGATGAGAAGGTGCCAGTATAGCCTGTAGAAAGTGGTGTAGTGGCTGGCGACGCAGGCGTTCGCGAGATCGATCCGCGACATGCCGTGACGGCCGCCAGCGTACCACCCAGCGTCCTTCGAAAGAAGCGGCAGCAGCAACAATACCGTAAGGCCCGCCCCTGCCAGGAAAAGCCTGCGGTAAGGGCGAAAGTTTCTCTTGTAGCTGAAAACGTCAATCAGATCCGAGACGATCAGCCCTGCGGAAATGACACCCAGGCCGACTGAAATGATTGCGGTTGCCAGCAGTAAGCGTGTGAACGAGACGGCGCATGCTCCCAGGTCGGTATCGAGAGAAAGCCAGTTTGAAAAAAGCGTTCCGGTAGAAGGGTTGACGTCCCAGACCAGCATGAAGGTAAACGCACAGAGCGATGCTATGATCGTTGCCGATACCCACATGCAGCGTCGAACATTTTCGCGCTCTTTGATCTTGTCGCTGTCCACTCGAGCCTCAGTCCTTTGTATGCAACTTCATCTTGTGAGTAGAGGCGTTAACGACGGGATTCGTACTGTATAAAATCTTCGATATGGTCTCTCAAAGCCCACGGACGTGGGCGTAAACTTAATCAACAGTAACCGCCTGAAACCTTCGTGGGCGCTTTTCAGCAAGAAATCTTGGTATGAGCGGTTTGACCGGCGGGCTCCCACTCGTTAGACCGGCAAGCGATATCTCAAATGGACGGGCTGAAATAAAAGCCGCCCAATCACAGTGGCGCGACTGCTTCTTACAAATGCCAAACGACACGCAAATCTCGAAATTCATGAGCCTGGTCCTTAGGCACGCGCCGCACGAAGCGGGATTGTCGCTCGACGAAAACGGCTGGGCCGATCTTGGCGCGCTTTGCGCGGTCATCCAGACGAAATTCGGCGCATCAGGCGTCGATGTCTTGCGCATTGTCGAAGAGAATCCGAAAAAGCGCTTTGCTGTCGACGGCGATCGCATCCGTGCCGTGCAAGGCCACAGCGTCGATGTCGATCTCGGCCTGCCGCCGTCGGTTCCGCCGGATGTTCTCTACCACGGCACCAAGGAAGAGTTTCTCCCCGCCATTCTGCGCGAAGGCCTGACCAGCCAGTCACGCCAGCATGTTCACTTGTCAAAAGATGTCGAAACGGCTCTGATCGTCGTGCGTCGTCGCGCCGGAAAAAGTGTTATCCTGCGGGTCGACTCGGTAGCCATGACGACGGACGGAGCGTCATTCTTTCTCTCTGACAACGGTGTCTGGTTGACCAACCACGTTTCACCCCGGTATCTCACTCAGATGCTCGAACGGGAATTGTCATGAAATCTGCTGTCGTCCTTCTGCCTGGCCTCAATCGCGACCGCGACATGATCGCGGCGCTGACCAAGATTTCCGGCAAGGCGCCAGCCACCGTCTGGCAGACCGACACCGAGATCCCCGATGTCGACCTGATCGCCATTCCCGGCGGCTTTTCCTTCGGCGACTACCTGCGCTGTGGCGCCATTGCCGCACGCATGCCGGTCATGCGGGCAGTCGCTGAAAAGGCGGCCAAGGGCGTGATGGTCATCGGCGTCTGCAACGGTTTTCAGATCCTGGTCGAAGCTGGCCTGCTGCCGGGTGCCTTGATGCGCAACAGTTCGCTGAAATTCGTTTGCCGGCAGGTAAAACTGCAGATCACCAACGCCAACACCATGTTCACCCGCCGCTATCAGCCGGGCCAGATCATCCGCTCGCCGGTGGCGCACCATGACGGCAACTATTTTGCCGACACCGAGACGCTCGCCCGCGTCGAAGGCGAAGGCCAGGTAGTGTTCCGCTATGCGGAAGGCACCAATCCCAACGGTTCGATCAACGACATTGCCGGCATCATCAACGAGCAAGGCAATGTGCTCGGCCTGATGCCTCATCCCGAAAACCTGATCGAAGCCGCCCATGGCGGCAGCGACGGCCGTGCACTCTTCGAAGGTGCGCTCGGTATCGCCGCTTGACGCGTTCAGCCGCGAATGCGGTAAGAATTACAAGGACATCAAGTCCATTGCTCTGGGGAGAGAGACGGTCATGAAACTCTATTCGCGGCCGTTGTCGCCCTACTCATCTATCGTGCGCGCGCTGGCCTATATCAAGGACGTACCGCTCAAGATCATCGCGCCGCCGCCGGGTTTTCCGATCCCCGAAGAGTTTCGCGCCATCTCGCCGATGAATCGGATTCCGGTGCTGATCACCGGCTCGGGCGAAACCATCGTCGAATCGGTGGTCATCGCCGAATATCTGGAGGAACGGTTTCCGGAACCGGCGCTGCTGCCACCCGATTCCAAGGACCGCGCGCTGGTGCGCATGTTCGCCCGCATCACCGATCTCGACGTGCTGACGCCGACAATGAAGCTTTTCGAGCTGCATTCCGTGCCGAAGCGCAACAATGCCGAGATCGACGCCCAATTCGCACGCCTGCACCACGGGTTGGCGGCGATCGAGGCACGCATGGCGCAAGGCCCCTTCGCCCTCGGCAACGACATTAGCTTCGCCGATGCCTGGCTGACGCCGACCCGGTTCATCTTCAACAATTTCCGCGCCATGACGGGCCGCCACGACCTGCTCGACGCCTATCCCAAATTCGATGCCTATGAGCAGATCGCCTCGCAGCATCCGGCCTTGTCGCGCGTATGGGGCGAGATGACCGACGGCCTGAAAATCTTTCTGTCCGAACTCGAGATGGGTGCCGCTTGATCAAGAGCAAGACGATCGTCCTCGTCGCTGCCGCAGGCCTTGCCCTGGCATCTTGCCAATCGACCCCGAAAAGCACGCCTGTGCCCTCGGGCAAGAGTGCGTCGCTGTTGGCCATGGAACAGGTCGCAATCGCAGCCCACAAATGCTGGATCGCCAGCAAGGACCCGGCCTTCAAGCAATATCAGATGGCCAATGAGTTGAATTCCTTCAGCGGCACGCCGCGTTTCCTTTTGGTGCCGGCCAAGCACTATGGCGGAAAGCCATTGCTGGTCGTGCAGGCGCAAGGCAATTCGAGCCGCGTCGACGTGTTCGGACCGTTGATGAACGACCCGCTCGGCGCGCGCATCGGTTCGGATATAGCGCGCTGGCAAGCCGGTAATCCGGCCTGCGCCGCGACCGCCTGACGATGGGCCGCTTCCTGCAGGTAGCGGGTCTGGCCATCGGTCTGGCCGGCCTTGTCCTGCAATTCTGCATCACCATTCCGGCGTCGATGGAAGCCGGCCGCAGCCTGCTCGGCTCGATCGTGTTCTATTTCAGTTTCTTCACCATCCTGACCAATATCGGCGCCGTTCTGGTCTACACCTCGCTGCTGTCATCCAGCGGCTACGCGTGGCTGCCCGCTTTCGCCGGGCCCCGGATGCGCGCGGGAGTCGCCGTGTCGATCGCCCTGGTCTTCATCGTCTATGCCACCGTTTTGGCGCGTCTGTGGCAGCCGCAGGGCCTGTTCCTGATCTGCGATGTGCTGCTGCACTACGTGACGCCCGTTGTGTTCGTGCTGTGGTGGCTGATATCAGGCGCCGACGGCAGAACGAGATGGAGCGACATTTCCTGGTGGGTGCTCTATCCCATCGCCTACCTGGCCTATGCGCTGGCGAGGGCGCCGTTCGCCGGCGAGGTGCCCTACCCCTTCCTCGATGTCGCCAAGAACGGCGCAACCAGTGTCGCCATTGCGGCACTGGCCATCACCGCGCTGTTTCTGGTGATATGCTTCGTTGCCGTTCTGGCCGATCACGGCGTCGCGCGTCTCAGGACCAACAGCGTCCGGTAGGACCGGAGCTATTCCCAGAAACGCCTGATACCTTCACGGTGGGCGTCGCAGCGCGAGATGCCGATATCCTTGAGCTGATCATCGGTCATTTCCAGCAATGCCAGCCGGGTGCGCCGGCGTTCCAGCAAATGGTCTATCCATGTCGCCAGCGAGCCGACCACCCGCACCAGGCGGTTGACAAAGCCGCGACGACCCGACGGACGGAGCGCCTGGCCTGGAAATACGGCTCTTGAAGGACGGATTGTCGCGATTGTATCCATTTTCTTTCTGCCAAAATTATCAATTGCACCCCTTTTGGTGCGCGATTGATATGTATTGACTCACATTTCGGTGCAATATAGAAAATTGTCACCATGACAAATTGGCTTCCAGATCTCACCGCCAGCACCGGGCCGCTCTATCAACGCCTTGCGGACTCCATCGAAGCGGGCATCGACCAGGGCGTGATCGGTGCCGGAACAAAACTGCCGCCACAGCGCGACCTCGCCTACGACATCGGCGCCACCGTCGGCACGGTCGGCCGGGCCTACCAATTGCTGCGCGAGCGCGGGCTGGTGAGCGGCGAAGTGGGCCGTGGCACCTATGTGCTTGGCCAGCACGCCGACGGCGTGAAGCCGGATGCGCCCGACGTCAGCGTGGAAGGCACCCGCTACGTCGATGCGCCACAGGACAAGCTGCGTTTCGACAGCACGGCGGCACCCGATGTCGGCCAGGGCACCATCGTTGCCGATGTGCTGTCACGCACCGCGCAAGATCATCCTCACGAGATTTCAAGCTATACGCGCGATTTTCCAACCCGCTGGCACGAAGCCGGCGCCCGCTGGCTGTCGCGCAACTCCTTGCGCCCAGCCGTCGACAGCATCGTTCCGACGCTCGGCACTCACGCCGCGGTGATGGCGGCGATCGCCGCACTCACCACGCCCGGCGACTACGTCGCCTTCGAACACCTCACCTATTCGCAGATATCCCGCAGTGCCGGGTTGATCGGCCGGCGCACCGCGCTGGTGGCGTCGGACGACGAAGGTCTCGATCCCGAGGATTTCGAGCGCGTCTGCGCGCAAAAACATCCCAGGATGATCTTCCTGATGCCGACTGCCAAGAATCCGACGCTGGTGACGCTGTCGGCGGCGCGCCGCGAGGCAATTGCGGGGATAGCGCGCGAATACAATGTCGTCCTGGTCGAGGACGACCTCTACGGCAACCTCACCGACGACACGACACCGCTGCTTGCCGAATTCGCGCCCGAACGCACCATCGTCGCCAGCGGCCTGTCGAAATCGGTGGCGGCCGGCGTGCGCGGCGGCTGGCTCTCCTGCCCCCCCGCCTATCGTCACCGTATCCGTGTCGCCCACAAGATGATGACCGGCGGCATGCCCTTCCTGCTGGCGGAGGTGAATGCCCGTCTGGTGCTCTCAGGTCAGGCCAGCGAAATCCGCAAGCGCAGCATCGCCGAAATCGGCGCCCGCATCGCGATCGTGCGCGAGACGCTGGCCGGCTTCGCGTTCAAGTCACACGACAAGGTGCCCTTTGTCTGGCTGACTTTGCCCGATCCGTGGCTTTCCGGCACCTTCAAGAATGCCTGCCTCGAACATGGCGTGCTTATTGACGACGAGGACGAGTTCAAGGCAGGCCGCTCCGAACAGGTCTTTCACGGCGTCCGCTTCGGCGTTTCGCAGCCGAGACAGCGCGGTGATGTCGCCAACGGCGTTGCGGTCCTCCGTCGGCTTCTCGATGAGGGCCGTGCCGGCTACGACAGCTTCTCCTGAGAGCGCTGGGCCCGGATCAGCCTTCGGCCTTGAAGTTGCTGGCTTCCTTCCTGGCCTTGTCCTTGCCGTGCTTTTCGGCCAGTTCCTTGGCCTGCCCGGGCGAAACGTCAGTGGTCTCCGCGATATGCATGGCCTCCTTGTCCGAGAGGCGGTTGTCTTTCTTGCCTTGCTTGGTAGCCATGGTCCGATCTCCTGAATGGTTGGAGACGTAACGGCCGGGACATCATAGCGTTCCGCATTCGGCGGTCTCGCCACGACCGATGGTCCGAGGCGCCCGGAAAGACCTTGGGCGGTCCTGCCCTGGTCCTCACCTTGTTGCTTTCTGTCTTTTTCCTCGATCGACGGGTGTATCGGCCGCAAAGCTTGCGATAAGAGGAGACTCAAAATCCCCGCTTCCATGGACATTAATCGCCGCCCATGACCATTTCCAATTCCGTGCCGATCACCCCCGAGCTCATCGCCGCCCACGGGCTGAAGCCCGACGAGTATCAACGCATCCTCGATCTCGTCGGACGTGAACCCAGCTTCACCGAACTCGGCATCTTCTCGGCGATGTGGAATGAGCACTGCTCCTACAAATCCTCGAAGAAGTGGCTGCGCACGCTGCCGACCACCGGCCCGCAGGTCATCCAAGGGCCGGGCGAGAATGCCGGCGTCGTCGATATCGGCGATGGCGACTGCGTCGTCTTCAAGATGGAGAGCCACAACCACCCTTCCTTCATCGAACCCTACCAGGGCGCGGCGACCGGCGTCGGCGGCATTTTGCGCGATGTCTTCACCATGGGCGCGCGGCCGATCGCGGCGATGAACGCGCTGCGCTTTGGCGCCCCCGACCACCCCAAGACTAGGCATCTCGTCGCGGGCGTAGTGTCGGGCGTCGGCGGCTACGGCAATTCCTTCGGTGTGCCGACGGTCGGCGGCGAGGTCAATTTCGACGCCCGCTACAACGGCAACATCCTGGTCAACGCCTTTGCCGCCGGTCTCGCCAAGACCAACGCCATCTTCCTTTCGGAAGCCAAGGGCGTCGGCCTGCCGGTCGTCTATCTCGGCGCCAAGACCGGACGCGACGGCGTCGGCGGCGCCACCATGGCGTCAGCCGAATTCGACGACAAGATCGACGAGAAGCGCCCGACCGTACAGGTCGGCGATCCCTTCACCGAAAAATGCCTGCTGGAGGCCTGCCTCGAACTGATGGCCTCGGGTGCCGTCATCGCCATCCAGGACATGGGCGCGGCCGGCCTCACCTGCTCGGCGGTCGAGATGGGCGCCAAGGGCGACCTCGGCATCGAGCTCGACCTCGACAAGGTGCCGGTGCGCGAAGAACGCATGAGCGCCTATGAGATGATGCTGTCGGAAAGCCAGGAGCGCATGCTGATGGTGCTGCGCCCCGAGAAGGAAAAGGAAGCCGAGGCGATCTTCCACAAATGGGGCCTCGACTTCGCTATCGTCGGCAAGACCACCGACGACCTGCGCTTCCGCGTTCTGCATCAAGGCGACCAGGTCGCCGACCTGCCGATCAAGGATCTCGGCGACAAGGCGCCGGAATATGACCGGCCATGGATAGAGCCGAAGAAGCCGGCGCCGCTTGCCGCCAATGATGTTCCCCAGGCCGATGTCGCGGACGCGCTGCTGAAACTGCTCGGCGGGCCGGACCTGTCCTCGCGCCGCTGGGTGTGGGAGCAGTACGACACGCTGATCCAGGGCAATTCGCTGCAGCTTCCGGGCGGCGATGCCGGCGTGGTGCGGGTGGAAGGCCATGCAACCAAGGCGCTTGCCTTCTCGTCCGACGTGACGCCGCGCTATTGCGAAGCCGATCCCTATGAGGGCGGCAAGCAGGCGGTGGCCGAATGCTGGCGAAACCTGACCGCCACCGGCGCGCTACCGCTGGCGGCCACCGACAACCTCAATTTCGGCAACCCGGAGCGACCCGAGATCATGGGCCAGCTGGTCGGCGCGGTGAAGGGCATCGGCGATGCCTGCCGCGCGCTCGGCTTTCCGATCGTGTCCGGCAATGTCTCGCTCTACAACGAGACCAACGGCCAAGGCATCCTGCCGACACCGACCATTGGCGGCGTCGGGCTGATATCAGACTGGTCGAAGATGGTGCGGATCGGCTTTGCCGCGCAAGACCAGATGATCCTGCTGGTCGGCGCCCCCGCCGCCTGGGGAACGCATCTTGGCCAGTCGGCCTATCTCAGGGACATCCATGGCCGCACGGACGGTCCGCCGCCGCCGGTCGACCTCGCTCATGAGAAGCGTGTCGGCGACCATGTGCGTTCGTTGATCGCGTCCGGCATCGTCACAGCGGCGCATGACGTTTCCGATGGCGGCATCGCCGTGGCGCTAGCCGAAATGGCGATGGCGTCTGGCATCGGCGCGACCGTTCCCGGCCTTGTCGGAACCGATCCGATCCCGGTCTGGTTCGGCGAGGACCAGGGCCGCTATCTCCTGACGCTGTCGATCGACCCGCATGGCGAGGAATGGGACGCCATCCGCAAGCAGCAGGGCGAACTCGGCATCTTCGCGCCGTGGATCGGCTCGACCGGCGGCGATGCGCTGAAGCTTGGCGATGCCAGGGCAATCCCTGTCAGCGACCTGACCGCCGCCCACGAAGGCTGGTTCCCGCGCTTCATGGACCAAGCCACTTGAGCAGAGCATGATCCCGAAAAGTGGAACCCGGTTTTCGGAAAAAGATCATGCTCAATCAGAGGAAACTGGCTGGCCGGGCGCTGATCGCAGTCGTCTTCTGGCCGTCGCTGTTCTTCTTCTGGTTTCTCGGGCCGTTCGTCTTCTTCCTGCTGTCGACGACTTCGAGCGAAGTTTGCCCCAGGCTGGAAACGCGCGCCGAGTTCCTTGGCGCGGCCAACGGCACGCTTCCTATGCTGGCCCTGCAGACCCTCCTCTATGCGGTTCCGATCGCCTGCCTGATGCTCTGGAGCCGGCTTTTGCCGGATCCAGCCCGAACGAGGCACATTGTCACCTGCATCAAGCTTTTCGCCGTCGCGGCCGTCCTGGGAGCCCTGTGGGAGTATGGCTCTTCGCTGGTCTGCGATGGTTACGGCCAACCGTTCTTCTCGCCCGCCTGGCAAATGACCAGCTATCTGCCGATCGCCAATCTGGCGGTCAACCTCCCCCTCTACGTGCTGGTCTTCAGCCTCGGCCGCGCCTTCTCGATGCGCGAAGACGACCCTGCGGCCGACCCGAACCGTCCGGACGAGAATGCGACCTAGGCGACAATCGCGCCAGTGCCGGATGGAACGGCTTCAATCCCGGCCGGAAAGGCTTTAGGTTTACCCCGACTCTCATCGCACGGGCGCGTTGCCGCCCGCCCGAAACAGGAATTCTGCAATGGCAATGGACGCCCGCGACATCGAAAAACTGATCAAGGACGGCATACCGGATGCCCGCGTGACGATCCGCGACCTCGCCGGCGATGGCGACCACTACGCGGCGGAAGTCGTGGCCGAGAGCTTTCGGGGAAAAAGCCGCGTCCAGCAGCACCAGATGGTCTATGACGCGCTGAAGGGCAATATGGGCGGCGTGCTGCACGCGCTTGCCCTGCAGACCAGCGTCCCCGACTGAGGCAGTTCCAGCCCATACCCGCTTGGCCCAATACGGCCCATCCTTTGCGCCATTTCGGCCATGGCACGGCTAATGTCTTGTTTCGGGCAACCTATGGGTTTATTTGAAAGGCATGCTTCGAGCCTGACTCCCACAGGCGTGAAAGGATGTTCCATGAGCGGTATCAACGACTACATCGACAATGAAGTGAAGGGCAACGACGTCGTCCTTTTCATGAAGGGCACGCCCGGTTTTCCGCAATGCGGTTTCTCCGGCCAGGTTGTCCAGATCCTCGACTATATCGGCGCCGACTACAAAGGCGTGAATGTCCTGGACTCGGCTGAACTGCGCCAGGGCATCAAGGACTACTCCAACTGGCCGACGATCCCGCAGCTCTACGTCAAGGGCGAATTCGTCGGCGGCTGCGACATTATCCGCGAGATGTTCCAGGCCGGCGAGTTGCAGACCTTCCTGGTCGAAAAGGGCGTGAGCGTCAAAGGCGCCGCCTGATTTCGGTTTCAGGCCGGTCATAGCGACCGCGCTGAGTATCGGGGTAGCCCACCTCGGCAATTTTATGTCCCGATATCGGGACCAAGACGAGCCAATGCGCCGGCCCGCCGGCGCATTTTTGCTTTGGAGCGTTTCACCGTTTCATGGAAACGGCGAACCGCTCCAACTCTCTGTTTTGACGCAATTCCCAAGGGCAAGCGCTACGCGCTTGTCCCGGGGAAGACCGCCCATACTTTTCCTGGAATTGCTCTAGAAGATCGGACTTGCCGTGGATCAGCAATCATCAGCGCCGCAATCGGCAAGCAAACTGCCTATTCCGCGCTGGGAGTTCATTGCGCTGTGCGCAGCGCTGATGGCGCTGAATTCCCTGGCCATCGACATCATGCTGCCGGCGCTGCAGCAGATCGGCGCCTCGCTCGGCGTCGAGAATGAAAACCACCGGCAATATGTGGTCACCGCCTACATTCTTGGTTTTGGTGGCGGCCAGCTGTTCTTCGGACCGATATCGGATCGTTTCGGCCGCCGCTCACCGCTTGTCGCGGGCCTGATCATCTATGTGGCGGCGGCTGCGGCGGCAGCCATCGCGCCGAGCTTTGAAACCTTGCTGATATGTCGCGCCGTGCAAGGCATTGGCGCGGCCGCCACGCGCGTCATCGCGGTCTCGATCGTGCGCGATACATTCGACGGCCGGCGCATGGCCGAAGTCATGTCGCTGATCTTCATGGTGTTCATGGCGATACCGGTCATCGCGCCCGGCATCGGCCAGTTCATCATGCTGTTCGCGACCTGGCACTACATCTTCGTCACCATGGCCATCGGCGCGCTGATCGTGTCGGCGTGGTCGCTGCTGCGCCTGCCGGAAACGCTGCACCCCGAATATCGCCGGTCCCTGACGGTCTCCTCCGTCGTCGGAGGATTCCGCATCGTGCTCACCAATCGCATCGCGCTCTGCTACGCCTTTGCCAGCACCTTCGTCTTCGCCGCCATGTTCGGCTTCATCGCCTCGGCGCAGCAGATCTATGTCGACATCTTCCATGTCGGCGAGATGTTCCCCGTCATCTTCGCCGGGGTGGCGGGCGTGCTCGCCTTCTCGAATTTTCTGAACTCACGCCTTGTCGGCCGTATCGGCATGCGCCGGCTGTCGCAGAGCGCGCTGCTTTTGTTTCTGGTTATCAGCCTGGCCTGGCTGGTCGTTTCGCTGGAAATCAAGATGCCGCTCTGGCTGTTCGTCACCTTCTTTGCCAGCGCCATGCTTCCCTTCGGCGCGCTTGGCGCCAATTTCAACGCATTGGCCATGGAGCCGCTCGGCCAACTGGCAGGCACGGCGTCGTCCATCCTCGGCTTCATGCAAACGTTTCTCGGCGGCATTCTCGGCACGCTGATCGGCCAGGCGTTCAACGGCACGGTGACGCCGCTTGCCGCCGGCTTCTGCAGCGTCTCGGTCGCGGCGCTGCTGATGATCCTTATCGCCGAGCGCGGCAAGATGTTCCAGCCGCACAACCCACCCGTTTCAGGGCACATCACCGACCTGCACTAGATCTTGCCGTCTGCCGCAGGAATTAATCCTACTCGGCCCACAGCTCGCGGCGCAGCTCCAGCCAGCTCTCCTTGTCGGGAGCGACCAGCAGGCCGCCGCCGACATGTGACGGCAGGTAAGGGCTGCCGTCGAAGCGCGCGGCATGGCCGCCGGCTTCGGCATGGATCAGCGCACCGGCGAGATGATCCCAGGGCATCAGCTTGTTGTAGACGACGAAATGGCCATGGCCGCTGGCCAGCAAGCGGTATTCGTGGGCGGCGCAGCGGTAGTTGAACTGCGACAGCGTCTTGGTCTGGTTGCAGGCCAGCCGCGTGCGGTCCGGCTCGGCCATGTATTGCCACGAGACCGCGCCGGTCATCTCCGAGATCGGCACACTTGTGGCAACCCGCACCTGCTCCAGCGTGCCATGGGCATGGCGGATATGGCTGCCTGCTCCCTTGGCGCCGATCAGCCAATCCTTGCCGACCGGATCGTGGATGATGCCGGCGACCGTTTCACCCTTGACCACGACGGCAAGCATGACACCAAACAGCGGCACACCGGAGGCGAAATTGAAGGTGCCGTCGACCGGGTCGATGACGAAGGCCAGATCGGCATCACCGAGCCCATCAAGCAGTGTCGGGTCGTCGGAACATGCTTCCTCGCCGACAACCATGGCCGAGGGATAGCGCTGGCGCAGCCTGGCGGTGATCAGCCGCTCGGCGTTGACGTCCGCTTCCGTCACCAGATCGGCGGCGGAGGTCTTCTGTCTGATGTCGCCATCGCCCAGCCGGCGAAAGCGGGGCATGATTTCGGTGTCGGCCGCCTCGGCCAGCAGGCTGGCCAACCAGTCGATCGCGTTGTCGTCAAATGTCATCGGAAGCGTCTTGTCCTGTGATGAGGGTCTGGTTCAGGGCGGCGAAGTCGAACAGTTTTCTGTCGAGCAGATGTGACGGCCTGGTGTTGGACAGCGCACGGATCATCGTGTCCTTGCGGCCGGGCATGCGCTTTTCGATGTCTTCCAGCATCGCCTTCATGGCATTGCGCTGGAGGCCTTCCTGGCTGCCGCACAGGTCGCAAGGGATGATAGGGAAGCGCATCGCCGCGGCGAATTTTTCGAGATCGATCTCGGCGTTGTAGCTCAGCGGCCGCAGCACAATGACGTCGCCTTCGTCGTTGAGCAGTTTTGGCGGCATGGCGGCGAGACGGCCGCCATGGAACAGGTTCATGAAGAAGGTCTCGAGAATGTCCTCGCGATGATGGCCGAGAACCAGCGCCGAACAGCCCTCCTCCCGCGCGATGCGGTAGAGATGACCACGCCGCAGCCGCGAGCAGAGCGAGCAATAGGTGCTGCCCTGCGGCAGCTTGTCGGTGACGACCGAATAGGTGTCCTGGTACTCGATGCGGTGCGCAATGCCATTGGCGTTGAGGTAGTCCGGCAGGATGTGCTTGGGAAAATTCGGCTGGCCCTGGTCGAGATTACAGGCCAGCAACTCGACCGGCAGCAGCCCGCGCCATTTGAGATCGAGCAAGATGGCGAGCAGGCCGTAGGAATCCTTGCCGCCCGACAGCGCGACCAGCCAGCGCTGGCCCGGCTCCACCATCGAGAAATCCTCGATCGCCTGGCGGGTCAGACGCAGCAGGCGCTTGCGCAGTTTGTTGAACTCGACCGAGGACGGCACATCGGCGAACAGCGGATGGGAGCCGCCTTCGGCGACCGGTTCAAGCGCTTCGATGTCTGGCAGCATATTCATGGCGCAGCGGCCCCGGAGATGTGACGTCCGCCCGGATTAGCGCATCGGCCGGAAAATCGAAACGGCAAAGCGGGATGCCAGAAACAAAAAGGCCGCCTCGAGGGCGGCCTTTCCGATATCGCAGAAAAGCGTTCGCTTAGCGCGAATAGAATTCGACGACCAGGTTCGGCTCCATCTGGACGGCGAACGGAACGTCCGCCAAGCCGGGAATACGCGAGAAGGTCGCGACCATCTTGTTGTGATCGGCTTCGATGTAGTCCGGAACGTCGCGCTCGGCGAGGCCGACCGACTCCAGGACGATGACCAGCTGCTTCGACTTCTCGCGCACTTCGACGACGTCGCCCGGCTTGCAGCGGTACGAACCGATGTTGACGCGCTTGCCGTTGACGTTGATGTGGCCGTGGTTGACGAACTGACGGGCAGCAAAAATGGTCGGCACGAACTTGGCACGGTAAACGACCGCGTCGAGACGCGATTCGAGCAGGCCGATCAGGTTCTCCGAGGTGTCGCCCTTGCGGCGGTCGGCCTCTTCATAGACCTTGCGGAACTGCTTTTCCGAAACGTCGCCATAGTGACCCTTCAGCTTCTGCTTGGCGCGCAGCTGCAGGCCGAAGTCGGAAAGCTTGCCCTTGCGGCGCTGGCCATGCTGGCCGGGGCCGTATTCACGCTTGTTGACCGGGGACTTCGGGCGGCCCCAGATGTTTTCGCCAAGACGGCGGTCGATCTTGTATTTCGCGGATTCGCGCTTGCTCATCGCATTCCCTTTTCAAAACAACACACCCGGCACCTCATGGTCCGGGTGAAGGAAACGCGCCCTCCTCTGGCCTCCGTTTTCGAGACCTGACAGGGTTTTCCCACGCAACGCGGCGGAAAACCCACGGGACACGTCAGTTCAAACAAAACCAGAAACAACCAAGGCAACCGGTCTTGCGCATATAAAACAAACACCGGACATCGCTGCCCGGCGTTGGCGGGTGGTTAAACCGAGATTTAACCGGTGTCAAGCTTCCGCGTAGCTTGTCGTTGGCGCAACCATACAACGTTGACGACGTTGAGCAATGCCGGATGTGGCGGGAGGTTTTACGCCAACGGCACCAGGAAGGGACTGGACCTAGAGGAGTTCAATTAGCATGAAGAAGTTCTTCCTTACTCTGGCCGGTGCCGCGGTACTGGCCGGATCAATGGCGGTTGCGCCGGAGCCGGCGATGGCCCGTCATTGGCACGGCCACAAACAAGTCTGCCGCGTCATCGTCAAGAAGAGGGTGGTGTGGCGGCACGGCCATCGCAAGGTAATCGTGCAGAAGGTGCGGCGTTGCCACCGCTGGTAAGGCGAACAAAGCAGCAATCCGCGAGGGCCAGCGAACTGTCGCTGGCCCTTTTTATTCAATGATTGCCGGAGCCTGGCTTCAAGCCCTCAATCCTTGGATTTTTCAATCCTTGGATTTTTTCTCCGGCAGCCCTTTGCGCTTCGTCTCGGCGAATTCCTCGAGCTGTTGTTCGCTCATTGATTCGTACATTTCGCGAGAGGCGCCTTTGAGCTCGCTCTTCCTGGTCTCGCCGCGCTTGGCGGAGAGCGCGGCGCCGGCGGCTTTCTGCTGGGCTTTCGAGGTGGCAGGCATGACGCTTTCTCCTTTTCTGTCAGGACAAACGCCGTGCTTCGGCGGCAGTTCCAGCGCCGATGGCCCAGCTCCTCGTCCGGATCAGGCGACCGGCTTTGGCGATTTCGTTCGCAGTCTTCCCGTGTCCGGAACTCCAGTGTAGGACGGCTGAATGAAGTCTCTGACGGACCCCTCACAAGCTCTCTCCTCCGGCCTGACGAAAATCCGCACCGAATTCCACGTGCCGGCTGGATTTCCAGCTGACGTAATGGCCGCGGCGGACGCAGCGGCCAGACGTGTGCCGAACCAGCATGCCGATCGAACTGACATGCCCTTCGTCACGCTCGATCCAGCAGCCTCCACCGATCTTGACCAGGCGTTCTCGATCGAGGCGAGCGGCAGCGATCTTCTGCTGCATTATGCCATTGCCGACGTGGCCTGGTTCGTCGAGGACGGTGACGCGATCGATCTCGAAGCCTGGACGCGGGGCGAGACGTTTTACTTGCCGGACGGCAAGGCCGGGCTCTACCCGCCGGCCCTTGCCGAGGGTGCGGCGAGCCTGTTGCCGGATGGACCGCGTCCTGCTGTCATCTTCACCGTCCGGGTCGCCGAAGACGGCGCGACGAAATTGGACGGCGCGGAGCGGGCAATCATTCGAAGCCGCGCGAAGCTCGCCTATGACAGCGTGAAGGCTTCCGACGTTCCGGCCGGCTTCGCTGAAATGGCGCGGCGCATGGCGATGAGCGAAAAACGTCGTGGCGCGTCACGCGTCGACCCACCCGAGCAGGAGGTTGAAAGGCTCGCCGATGGCACATTCCGGCTGTCCTTCAGACCGCTCCTGCAATCCGAACAGGACAATGCCGCGCTTTCGCTGGCCGCCAACATAGCGATCGCCGACGCCATGCTTGCGCACAAGACCGGGCTGTTCCGCGTGATGTCCGGGCCGGACGCGTCCAAGGTGCAGAGACTTCGCAACGCGGCACAGGCGCTTGGCCTGTCCTGGCCGTCCTCAGCCAGCCTGCGCGACTACCAGCGCACGCTCGATCCGGCTGACCCGAAACAGGCGGCGTTGATGCTGGAAATCCGCCGCGCAGGCAACGGCGCGTCCTACCAGCCCTACCAGGAAGGTGTCGTTCCCTGGCATGAGGCGATGGCCGCGACCTATGCCCACGCCACCGCGCCGCTCAGGCGGCTGGCCGATCGCTATGTCGTGCGCTGCGCGCTGGCAATCGCCAACGGCCAGCCCGTGCCGCAGGTCGTCACCGATGCATTCACCAAATTGCCGAAGGTGATGGGACGCGCGGATGCCCGCGCTTCGCAGATCAACCATGCGGCCATCGACCTTGCCGAGGCGGTCATGCTCAGGGGACGCGAAGGGGAAACATTCAAAGCCGCAGTCACCGACTTCGTCGACCATGGCGTACGCGTTCAGCTTGCCGACATGCCAGTCGTTGCCACGGTAAAGGCGACCGGGTTCAGGCAGGGCGACAGCCTCACGCTAAGGCTGGCCTCGGCCGATCCGGATCAACGCAGCGTCGTCTTCGAACCTGTTTAAGCGGCGGACGTTTCCACCACCAGTCCAAAGCCCTGCATCAGCCGGCTGACGGCGAAATCCGCCTTGCCCGAGGTGAAGACCGCGATATCGGGTTCGCCTTGCGGCAGCGCTCCATCGACGAGCGGCAGCAGTGAAAGCGCTCGCCGGGCGATCGCTTCGGCCGGATCGATCCAGTCGACCGGCCAGGGCGCGGTCTTGCGCATGCGATTGACCAGGAACGGATAATGCGTGCAGGCGAGCACGACGATGTCGGTCCGCATACCGTCACGCTCGATGAAGCAGGGCGCGATCTCGGCTCGCACGGCCTCCTCGTCGACAAAGCCCTCGCGCATATAGACTTCGGCAAGACCCGCCAGCCTGTCGCTGCCAACCAGGCGGACATGGCATTTCTGCGCCCACTTGCTGATCAGGTCACGTGTGTATTGCCGCTTCACCGTGCCCGGCGTCGCCAGCACCGAGACCAGGCCCGAGCGGGTGCGCTCCGCCGCCGGCTTGACCGCCGGCACGGTGCCGACGAACGGATGGCCGGGAAAGGCATCGCGCAAGGCGTCGATCACCAGCGTCGAGGCGGTGTTGCAGGCGATGACGGAAATCGCCGGCGTGAACCTGTCGAGCAGTTTGGCGAAGAGATCGAGTATGTGGGTGCGCAACGCCGGTTCTTCCCAGGCGCCGAATGGAAAGGCGGCGTCGTCGGCGACATAGATGAAGCGCCGGTCCGGAATCAGCACGCGCGCCTCGCGCAGCACGGTCAGCCCGCCGACGCCGGAATCGAACATCAGGATCGGCAGATCAGTCATTGTCGGTTCCCTTGCCGCCCAGCGGCGGTGCGTCCTCATCGTCACCGGCAGGCCGGTGCGCCGGGCGATCGGCTTCCGCCTTGCCGGCGCGCGCGGCGGCCGGAAGCCGCCTGGGATCATCGCCCGGCGAACCATCGCCGCGCGGCATCGCCGGCGAGAACCTGTCGAGGGACGAGATGATGCCGCGCAGCACCTTGAGCTCCGGCTCGGCAAAGCCGGCACGCGTCAGCACGGCACGCAGATTGTCGACCATTTTCGGCTTCTTCGGCGCTGGCCGGAAATAGCCGCGCGCTTCCAATGCGCCTTCGAGATAGGCGAACAGGCCGTGCAATTCTTCCTTGCTTGCCGGTTTCATTTCCGGCCCGGTGAAATTGGTCCTGGTCTCGTCCTCCAGGCCCGACTTCATCCACTCATAGGACATCAGCAAGGCCGCCTGGGCGATGTTGAGCGAGGAGAAATCGGGATCGACGGGAAAGGTGACGATCTCGTCGGCAAGCCCGACTTCGTCATTGTAGAGGCCGAAGCGCTCGCGGCCGAACAGGATGCCTGTGCGCTGCCCCATGCTGTGACGGGCGCGGAGCACCCTGCCCGCTTCCACGGGGCCGCGCACGGCCTTGAAGCCGTCGCGCTGCCTGGCGGTGGTGGCGAAAACGAAATTCAAATCGGCAAGCGCCGAGGCCAGGTCGTCGAACACTTTCACGGCGTCTATGACATGGTCGGCGCGGCTGGCGGCGGCGCGCGCCTTCTCGCTCGGCCAGCCGTCGCGCGGATTGACCAGGCGCAGTTCGACCAGGCCGAAATTGGCCATGGCGCGTGCAACCATGCCGATGTTCTCGCCAAGCTGCGGCTCGACCAGGATGATCGCCGGGCCGGCGGGTGGGATGTTATCGGGATCTTGGGTGACGGGCATGATTGTCAAAGAACTGCTGTTTGCGGCATTTCAGCGTCCCCTGCCATATTCGGCCGCGAAAATGAAGCATTCGCAAATGACGGCGGCCATCGCCTCGCATTCGTGACCGATCGCCGTTTGCGCGGCCAAAAACCCTTTGATATACGGGCGGCATCTCCCGGCCGAACGCCACGCGGGCAAGGCCGTCCCATATCCCAGCAACGAGGCATTCTTTCCATGGCGAAGATCAAGGTGGCGAACCCGGTCGTCGAACTCGACGGCGACGAGATGACCCGCATCATCTGGCAGTTCATCAAGGACAAGCTGATCCACCCTTATCTCGACCTGAAGCTGGAATATTACGACCTCGGCATCGAGCACCGCGACGCCACCAACGACCAGGTGACGATCGATTCGGCCAACGCCATCAAGAAGTACGGCGTCGGCGTGAAATGCGCGACGATCACCCCCGACGAACAGCGCGTCGAGGAATTCAAGCTGAAGAAGATGTGGAAGTCGCCGAACGGCACGATCCGCAACATCCTCGGCGGCACCATCTTCCGCGAGCCGATCATCATGAAGAACGTGCCGCGCCTGGTGCCCGGCTGGACCAAGCCGATCATCGTCGGCCGTCACGCCTTCGGCGACCAGTACCGCGCCACCGATTTCCGCTTCCCCGGCAAGGGCAAGCTGACGATCAAGTTCGTCGGCGAAGACGGAAAGGTAATCGAGCACGACGTGTTCGATGCGCCCGGCGCCGGTGTCGCCATGGCCATGTACAATCTCGACGAGTCGATCCGCGAATTCGCCCGTGCCTCGCTGAATTACGGCCTGCTGCGCAACTATCCGGTCTACCTCTCGACCAAGAACACCATCCTCAAGGCCTATGACGGCCGCTTCAAGGACATCTTCCAGGAAGTCTACGAGGCTGAATTCGAGGCCGAGTTCAAGTCGAAGAAGCTGTGGTACGAGCACCGGCTGATCGACGACATGGTGGCCTCCAGCCTGAAATGGTCCGGCGGCTATGTCTGGGCCTGCAAGAACTATGACGGCGACGTGCAGTCCGACACGGTGGCGCAAGGTTTTGGCTCACTCGGCCTGATGACCTCGGTGCTGATGACGCCGGACGGCAAGACGGTGGAAGCGGAAGCCGCGCACGGCACCGTCACCCGCCACTATCGCCAGCACCAGAAGGGCGAGGAAACCTCGACCAATTCGATCGCCTCAATCTTCGCGTGGACGCGCGGCCTCGCGCACCGCGCCAAGCTCGACGACAATGCCGAGCTGAAGCGCTTTGCCGAGACGCTGGAAAAGGTCTGCATCCAGACCGTCGAGAGCGGCTTCATGACCAAAGACCTGTCGCTCTTGATCGGCCCGGACCAGCCCTGGCTCTCGACCACCGGCTTCCTCGACAAGATCGACGAGAATTTGCAGAAGGCGATGGCGTAAGTACTCGCAGCTCTACACCCCGAAGGCTCCGAAAGGAGCCTTCGTTTTTTGGGCCGATGAAAGCGACGAAGGGCCGGCAGCATGACCAAGCCAATCCTCTACGGCGCGGACTACAGTGTCTATGTGCGCATCGCGCGGATGACGCTGGAGGAAAAAGGCGTCGCCTACGAACTCGTCCCGCTCGACATCTTCGCCGCCGAAGGCATCCCGGCCTGGTATCTGGAGCATCACCCGTTCGGCCGCATCCCAGCCTTCGAGCATAACGGGTTTCGGCTCTTCGAGACGAATGCGATCGCGCGCTATGTCGACGAGGCTTTCGACGGCCCGGCGCTACAGCCCGCCGATCCGCGCGGCCGCGCCAGGATGGGCCAGATGACAGGCATGCTCGACGCCTATGGCTATCGCGCCATGGTCTGGGACGTCGCCGTCGAGCGGCTGGAAAAGGCGGAGCCGGATGAGAGCCTGATCGCGGGCGGCCTGAACCAAGCTGAGACTGTGCTGAAAGTGCTGAGCTCGCTCAAGCCACCGGGGCCGTGGCTGCTCGGCGATCAGGTGACGCTGGCCGATTTGCATGCGGCGCCGATCATCGCCTATTTCCTCAAGGTTGCCGACGGGCAAAAGCTGCTGGCCGAATTTCCCGAGATTCAGGCCTGGTGGGGTCGGATCGCTGACAGACAAGCCGTTGCCGTGACCGAAAAGGCCGATTGAGAACTCGATGTGACGCTAAAACCCTATCTCTGGCCTTGTGACCATCAGCCAGAGAATGGCAAGCACGGCGGCGAAGGCCGGGAAGCCGCAAGCAAACCAGATGCGAAACAGGCGCTTCTCCTCGGCGGGCAGCGCCACGTTTTCGATGGCCGCCTGTCGCGCGAGGTTGCGAATCCGGATCTGAATCCAGACCACCGGCAACCAGAACAGACCGGTGACGACATAAAGCAGCAAGGACAGCACAATCCAGCCTTCAGAGAGCGGCCAGCCGACCGCCTGCGCCAGCAGCACGCCCGTGATCGGCTGCACGATGACGGCGGTCGCCGTAAAAATGGTGTCGGCGATGACGACCGTACCCGCGACATGGGCGACGAAATCGGCGCGGCCGGTGCGTTGCGCCATCAGCATGAAGAAGGCGATGCCGGCACCCGTGCCGAACAGAACCGTGGCGCCGATGACATGCGCCCAGCGCAGTATGTCGGCCCAGAGGCTCATCGCTCGTCGAGCACCGCGAGCGCCACCAGCACCAGGCAAAGCGCGGGTATCGTCTTGACCAGCGGTCCCAGTGGATCAAGCCATAGACCTGGAACAAAAAGCGTTGCCCCCACCAGATAGGACAGCGTGATCGCAATCATCGCCAGCAGCGCCGGCTTGGCGAAAGGCCGGACCAGAACCGCCGCGCCAACGAGGATATCCGCGGCGCTGCCGACCAGAACGCAGATATGCGCGAAATCCGCGGACACGCCGCGTGAGGCGAGAATGTCCGCGGCCTGATCTTGCCGGATCATGCCAATGATGCCGGAAACGAGCCAGAACAGAGACAGGCAAGCGAAGATAACAGGCTTCGCCAGCCAAAGGCGCGCGAACCATCGCTCCTGAACATGTGCCGGCATATCGGCCAGCGTTGCCTCCAGCGACTGAAGCGGATGGTCGCAAACAGCATTCCAAGACCGGGCATTGCCTGTGATGCCGTCCGCCAGCGCGGCAAGTGCCGAACTGCGTAGAGGGGAGCGCCAACCAAGGGCGCCAACGGCGTCGGCAACGACGCTGGCGAACCGGCCAAGGATGGCCGGCATCGGCATGACCCGTGCTTGCGGCAGACCAAGCCATGCGCGAAAGGCCAGCAGAGCATCGGAAAGAGATCTGGCATTGCCCTCGACGAGATCGATGGCAAGTCGGGGCGGCAGCGATCCGGCGACCGCGCGCGATACCGCTTCGGCAACATCGGCGACCGATACGGTCTGGATCGGCTGGCGGGGCATGACGGCCGGAATAAAACCGGGGAATGCCGCAAGGGCGCGCAGAAGTGCCGTGCCGCCATAGGCGGCGGGCGCGATCACCAAGCCCGGCCGCAGAATGGTCCACTCCAGGGATGAGCTTGCGACGGCCTTGTCGCCTTGCGCCTTGGTGCTGAAGAAAGGATTTGCCGAAGCGAGATCGGCGCCGATCGCGGATATCTGCGCAAAGCGATGCACACCGGCCTGTTCGCAAGCCGCGACAAGTGCCACCACCGAACCCCGGTGAACGGCGTCGAGGCGATCGCGCGGGCCGTCCTGCAGGGCGCCCGCGGCGTTGACCACCGCGTCCATGCCGGCAACCACCGGCAGCCAGTCTTCAGCGGCAAGCAGTTTCGACATGTCCGCCGCTATCCAGCGAACCGCCGGCCGGCGCCGCCCGGCATCCCGGACATCGCGACCGAGACCGGTCACATGATGACCGTCGCGAAGCAAACGGCCAATGACGGCGTCCCCGATCAACCCATAGCCACCGAGGACGAGTATTTTCATGTCTCGGCTTTCAGGCGGCCTCGAGTGCCGCCCTGACCGCCGCAATCGCATCATTGGCCTTGGAGGCGTCAGGGCCACCGGCCTGGGCCATGTCGGGCCGCCCGCCACCGCCCTGCCCGCCCAAGGCGGCGGAGGCCACGCGCACCAGGTCCACGGCGCTGAAGCGACCGACAAGGTCATCGGTCACCGCGACCACGACGCTTGCCTTGTTGTCCTCGCCGGCGCCGACGAAGACGACGACGCCGGAGCCGAGCGAGGTCTTGCCAGCATCCGCCAGCGGCTTCAGGTCCTTCGGCGAGACGCCGGAGACGGCCTTGCCGAGGAAGCCGATGCCCGCGACCGTCTCGTTCTCCGAAGGCGCGCCGGCCGCGGCACCGCCGCCGAGCGCCAGCTTCTTGCGGGCTTCGGTAAGTTCCTTCTCGAGCTTCTTGCGCTCCTCAAGCAAAGCCTCGACGCGCGCCGGCACGTCGGCTGGCGAGATCTTCAGCGTCGCTGCCGCCGTCTTCAGCCGCCGATCCTGCTCATCGAGATATTTTCTGGCCGCCTCGCCAGTCAGCGCCTCGATGCGGCGCACGCCGGCGGCAACCGCGCTGTCGGAGACGACACGCACCAGGCCGATATCTCCGGTCGCCCTGACATGGGTGCCGCCACAGAGTTCGACCGAATAGGGCCGGTTGGCACCATGCAGCCCGATGCCCATCGACACGACGCGCACTTCATCGCCATACTTCTCGCCGAACAGCGCCATGGCGCCCTCGGCGATGGCGTCGTCGACCGACATCAGGCGCGTGGTCACCGGGCCGTTCTGCACGACGATTTCATTGGCCATGCGCTCGACTTCTTCGAGTTCCTCGGCCGAAATCGGCTTGTTGTGCGAGATGTCGAAGCGCAGGCGCTCTGGCGCGACCAGCGAGCCCTTCTGTGCGACATGAGTGCCCAGCACCTCGCGCAGCGCCTCATGGATCAGGTGGGTGGCGGAGTGGTTCGCACGCAGCCTGGAGCGCCTGTTATGGTCGACCTTGAGTTCAACGGCGGCGCCCGTCTTGACCGTGCCGCTCGCCACCTTGCCCAGATGCACGAACAGCCCATCCGCCTTCTTCTGCGTATCGGAGATTTCGATCGAGAAGCCTTCGCCTGAAATGACGCCGGTATCGCCCATCTGGCCGCCGGATTCGCCATAGAATGGCGTCTGGTTGACGACCACCGCAACCGCGTCACCCTTGCCGGCGCTGTCGACGGTCTTGCCGTCCCGCACCAACGCCTGGATGAGGCCTTCCGCAGCTTCAGTCTCGTAGCCGAGGAATTCGGTGGCGCCGGTCTGTTCGCGCACCGAGAACCACACCGTCTCGGTCGCGGCCTCGCCAGACCCCGTCCAGTGCTTGCGCGCCTCGGCCTTCTGCTGCTCCATCGCATTGGTGAAGCCGGCAAGATCGACCGAGATGCTGCGCTGGCGCAGCGCGTCCTGCGTCAGGTCGAGCGGGAAGCCGTAGGTGTCGTAGAGTTTGAAGGCCGTCTCGCCATCCAGCATGTCGCCGGCATGCAGCGTTTCCGTCGCCTCGGAGAGCAGGCCGAGGCCGCGCACCAGCGTCTTGCGGAAGCGCGTCTCCTCGAGCTTCAGCGTTTCCGTGATCAACTGTTCGCCGCGCAGCAATTCGGGATAGGCCTGGCCCATCTCGCGCACCAGAGCCGGCACCAGCTTCCACATCAGAGGCTCGCTCGCCCCGAGCAACTGCGCGTGGCGCATGGCGCGGCGCATGATGCGGCGCAGCACATAGCCACGGCCTTCGTTCGACGGCAGCACGCCGTCGGCGACCAGGAAGGAGGACGAGCGCAAATGATCGGCAATGACACGGTAAGACGCGACCGTTTCGGCATCCGGAGCGCGCCCAAGCGCGGAAGACGCCGCATCGATGAGGTGACGGAACAGGTCGGTCTCGAAAACGCTTTCCACGCCTTGCAGGATGGACGCCATGCGCTCCAGGCCCATGCCGGTGTCGATCGACGGACGCGGCAGGTCGATGCGCTCCTCCTTCGTCACCTGCTCATATTGCATGAACACCAGGTTCCAGAATTCGAGGAACCGGTCGCCATCCTCTTCCGGGCTGCCGGGAGGGCCACCCCAGATGTGCTCACCACGATCGATGAAGATTTCCGAGCACGGCCCGCAAGGACCGGTGTCGCCCATCGCCCAGAAATTATCCGAGGTCGGGATGCGGATGATGCGATCGTCCGAGAAACCGGCGATCTTCTTCCAGAAGCCCGCCGCCTCATCGTCCGTGTGGTAGACGGTGACCAGCAGCTTGTCCTTCTTCAGCCCGAACTCTTTGGTGATCAGGTTCCAGGCAAGCTCGATGGCGCGCTCCTTGAAATAGTCGCCAAAGGAGAAATTGCCGAGCATCTCGAAGAAGGTCAGGTGGCGCGCGGTGTAGCCGACATTGTCGAGGTCGTTGTGCTTGCCGCCGGCGCGAACGCTCTTCTGGGCGGTGGTGGCGCGCGAATAGGACCGCTTCTCCAAACCGGTGAAGACGTTCTTGAACTGCACCATGCCGGCATTGGTGAACATCAATGTCGGATCGTTGCGCGGCACGAGCGGGCTCGAGGCCACGACCTCGTGGCCCTCCTTGCGGAAATAGTCGAGAAATGTCGACCGAATCTCGTTCACGCCACTCATGACTGCTGCCTTTTCGCGAAAACCGCCGGCGCGGCCGGCGGAAACTGGTCTCTGCTTTTTAGAAGATTGACTTGGCCTTTTAGCGGGCACACCGCACCCTGTCCAGAAACACGGAATTAGGCCAATCCAATGCACGTCGCCCAAAACGACCTCGGTTTTGGCAGAGCGACATGCATGAGAATAAAGACCTGAAGCGCGTCGCGTGAATCCACTCAGGCGCGAAGCGCTTCAGGAGCTTATCAGGCCGGCTCCACACCGCCCAAAAACAAAAACCGCCGGCTCGAAGGCCAGCGGTTTTGAACGCGGTACTAAAGAACTCGATTACTTAAGCATCAGGTCATAAGCCGACTTTATGGCCGAACTCTGGCCGTTGCCTTACATCGCGCCGGCTTCGTCCTCAAAACCGTCGTCGCCGTTGCCTTCGGAGCCACCATTCTCGAGGAATTTCTCGGCGATCAGACCGGCATTCTGTCTCAGTGCCAGTTCGATCTCGCGCGCGGTATCGGGATTGTCGCGCAGGAACAGTTTTGCATTTTCGCGGCCCTGGCCGAGACGCTGCGAATTGTAGGAGAACCAGGCACCCGACTTCTCGACCACGCCGGCCTTGACGCCGAGATCGACCAGTTCGCCGGTCTTGGACACGCCCTCGCCATACATGATGTCGAACTCGACCACCTTGAAGGGCGGCGCCAACTTGTTCTTGACGACCTTGACGCGGGTCTGGTTGCCGACGACCTCGTCGCGATCCTTGACCGAGCCGATGCGGCGGATGTCGAGGCGCACCGATGCATAGAATTTCAGCGCGTTGCCGCCGGTCGTGGTCTCGGGCGAACCGAACATGACGCCGATCTTCATGCGGATCTGGTTGATGAAGATGACCATGGTGTTGGAGCGCGAGATCGAGGCGGTCAGTTTGCGCAACGCCTGGCTCATCAGGCGGGCCTGCAGGCCGGGCAGCGAATCGCCCATCTCGCCCTCGATTTCGGCGCGCGGCGTCAGCGCCGCGACCGAATCGACCACCAGCACGTCGATGGCACCGGAACGCACCAGCGTGTCGCAGATCTCCAGCGCCTGCTCGCCGGTGTCGGGCTGCGAGATCAGCAGGTTTTCCAGATCGACACCGAGCTTGCGGGCATAGACCGGATCGAGCGCATGCTCGGCATCGACGAAGGCGCAGATGCCGCCCTTCTTCTGGGCTTCGGCCACAGTATGCAGCGCCAGCGTCGTCTTGCCCGAGCTTTCGGGCCCGTAGATCTCGATGATGCGGCCGCGCGGCAGGCCACCAACGCCGAGCGCGATGTCGAGGCCGAGCGAACCGGTCGGCACCGTTTCGATCTCGACGACCTGCTCGTTGGCGCCGAGCCGCATGATCGAGCCCTTGCCGAAAGCCCGCTCGATTTGCGACAGCGCCGCATCCAGAGCCTTTGATTTGTCCACTGCCTTATCCTCTACAAGCCGCAAAGAATTCTGAGCCATGATACATCACCCCTTGGTCGTCAATGAAGGCCGGACAATCCGTAATCCCTGGCATTTTGTACCTTTTTTGTTCTCATTTGGCAAGAGGCAACAAGCATTTGAAAAACAAGCGATATCCGGATTTGTTCTTTTTTCGTCCCAGAAACGCGGGCAGCAACCCACCTCGCATTAGGCCAGCCGGCACCGCTGTCCCGGCCTGCCGAATCGCTGCCTTGCATGCGAAGCTCTGTCGCGCAGCCTAGCGCTTGTGCGGCTGCAACAACAAAGGTCATATCGCCGCCATGGTGAAATCCGCAGAGATACTTGCCGTGGGCGGGGCCCATATCGACCGGCGCGGCCAGGTGTCCGGCCTCTACGTGCCGGCCGCGTCCAACCCCGGCACGATGCGCGAGGATGTCGGCGGCGGCGTCTTCAACGCGCTGCGCAGCACAGTGCTGCGCGGCGTCTCCGCTTCGCTGCTGTCGATGCGGGGCGGCGATGCGGCGGGCGACACCGTTTCCCGCGCCATAGCCAAGGCAGGGATCGCCGATCTGTCGGCGGTGTTCCTCGACCGCACGACACCGAGCTATACCGCGTTGATCGATCGCGAAGGCGAGTTGATAGTCGGCTTTGCCGACATGGCGCTGTACGATCTGGCGTTTCCCAAGCAGATCCGCCGATCCAAGGTGCGGGAGGCGATCTTGGCCGCCGACGCCATCCTGTGTGACGCCAATCTGCCATCAGCGGCACTGGAGCGGCTGGTTTCGCTTGCCGCCGGCAAGCCCGTATTCGCCATTGCCATTTCGCCGGCCAAGATCGTGCGCCTGAAGCCGGTGCTCGGCAATCTGGCCGTCGTCTTCATGAACCAGCGCGAGGCCCTCGCGCTGGCAGGCCTGGACGGCGCGGCTTCCCAGCGGGGCATCGTTGACGGTTTGAAGCGCGCCGGCCTCACCAGCGCGGTGGTGACGGCGGGCAGCGGCCCGGTGCTGGGTTTTGATCGCGACGGCATGTTTGCCATCATGCCGCCCGCCCCGAGGAAAGTTGTGGACGTCACCGGCGCGGGAGATGCGCTGGCGGGGGCAACGGTCGCCGCCTTGCTGCGCGGCATGCCCTTGCGGGCGGCGTTGCGGGAAGGTGTCGCCGCGGCAACGCTGGCCATCGAGAGCGCCGACGCCGTTCCCGATTTCACCGCGGCCGCCTTCATGGAAGCGCTGGCCCTTGTGCCCGATGTGCAGGAAGTGGCATGAGACCGGCAAATTCATAGTACCGGAGTGCCGCCGCGCGCACCTTGATGGATGCATGCACACCGGATTGGAGACCTGAGATGACCCCGGAAACCGCCCGCCCCTTCATCGATATCCACGCGCCGGTGGCGCAAGCCCTGGCCGCCGGCCGGCCGGTGGTGGCGCTGGAAAGCACCATCATCACCCATGGCATGCCCTACCCCGACAATGGCGCCATGGCGGCGAACGTCGAGAAGATCATCAGCGACGGTGGTGCCGTGCCGGCAACGATCGCCGTGGTCGGCGGACGCATAAAGATCGGTCTTTCCGACGGCGAGCGCGAATCGCTGGCCATGACCGGCGACGCCATGAAGCTGTCGCGCGCCGACATCGGCTTCGCCGTCGCGCAAGGGCGCACCGGGGGCACCACGGTCGCCGCGACGATGATCGCCGCCCATATGGTCGGGATAAAAGTGTTCGCCACCGGCGGCATTGGCGGCGTGCACAAGGGCGCTGAAAAGAGCTTTGACATTTCCGCCGACCTCGACGAACTGGCGCGCACGCCGGTCATCGTCGTCTCGGCCGGCGCCAAAGCCATCCTCGACATCGAAAAAACTCTGGAAGTTCTGGAGACGCGCGGCGTGCCTGTCATCGGCCATGGCTGCGAGACCATGCCCGCCTTCTGGTCGCGGCAGTCGCCGTTCCGCGCGCCTCTCACCTTGTACAAGCCTGAAGACATCGCGCATTTCTACCAGACCCGGGCTGCGCTGGGGCTCGGCGGCGGCATGCTGATCGCCAACCCGGTGCCGCAGAACCACGAAATCCCGGCCGAGGAGATGGCGGGCTACATCGAAGCGGCGCAAAAGGCCGCCGAGGCTCTGCACGTGACCGGCAAGGCGGTGACGCCGTTCCTGCTGTCGAAGATCCTGGAGCTCACCGGCGGCCGCAGCCTGAAGACCAACATCGCGCTGGTCGAAAACAATGCGAGGCTGGCGGCCGAGATAGCAAAGGCGCTGTAGGTTCGCGCGGCTATTTGCCGGCGCGCCTTCCAGCCTCACAGGCGCGCCGTGCCCACACCGTCATCTCGTCCGGGTCGTCAAAGGCACTGTCGGGAATGCTCCAATAGGGCATGGCGACCAGCTTGCCGTGGCGCGAGCCGGTATAGGTCCATTGCTTGCAGCCCTCGGCTTCGAAGTCGGGCGCGCTTTGCTCGTCGGCCTTCAGCAGCAATTCTCCGCGCAGCACGATGGCGACGATGACGCCGTCGAAATAGATGCCCTTGCCGCCGAACAGCCTGCGGATGCTGACCGGGCCGAGGCCGGCGAACAGTTCGGCGATGCGTTCATTGTCCATGCCGCGATCATGTCACCGGCATTTGACATTGTCATCGCGCAACCAAGATCATGCTGACAGGTTGAGATCATTCCGTCGGAGTTTTTTGTCATGCCGCTTCTGCTCAAGGGATCCTGCCGCTGCAACGCCGTGCGTTTCGAGGTGGAAAGCCACACGCCGGTGCCGTTCATGCTTTGCTACTGCTCGATCTGCCGCAAGCAGCAGGGCGGCGGCGGTTTCGCCATCAATCTCGGCGCCGACTACGAAACGCTGAACATCAGGGGCAAGAGGAGCCTTGGCGTCTACCGTGCCGAGATCGAGGACGACGAACATCCCCATTGCGAGGTCTCGACCGGCGAACGCAATTTCTGCCGCAAATGCGGGTCGGCGCTCTGGCTCTACGATCCGACCTGGCCGGAACTGGTGCATCCCTTCGCCTCGGCGATCGACAGCGACCTGCCGACACCACCAGAAAAGGTGCACCTGATGCTAAAATACAAGGCGAACTGGGTCGAACCCGAGATCGGCAAGCGCGACAAGGTGTTCGACGTCTATCCGGAAGAATCGATCGCCGACTGGCACAAGCGGACGGGTATGTGGGTGGAGTAGTGTTCTTCGCCCCGTAAGCAGGGCGAAGGAAAGATCAGGCCGAGGCGCGTGCCTCTGCCAGCGCCTTGAGATCCGCCGGCTTCAGTTCGACGGATTCGCCGCAGCCGCAAGCAGAACTCTGGTTCGGATTGTGGAAGGTGAAGCCGGTGCGCAGCGTCGTCTGCTCGAAATCCATCTCGGTACCGAACAGGAAAAGGGCCGCCTCCGGCGCGACATAGACGTGGGCGCCGTCGCGCTCGATATGGTCGTCCTTGGTGTTGGGTTCGGTCACAAGGTCGACCGTGTATTCCATGCCGGCGCAGCCGCCCTTCTTGATGCCGAGGCGAATGCCATGCGCGTTGTCACGGGTGGCCACGATCTCGCGCACCCGGTCGGCGGCCTTTTCGGTCATCGTGATGACGGCGAAGCGTCCCATTCTCTTTCCTTCTCCATTCCATGCAGGTTCAAGGCCTGCCGAATGATTCCTCACCTAAAATGGTGAAGTTTTACCACTGGCGCAAGTGTACCAACCTCGACACTAGTACCAGCCCACCGCCACCTGTGCCTCTTCCGACATGCGGTCGGGCGACCAGGGCGGGTCGAAGGTCATGTTGACCTCGACGCCGGACACGCCTTCGACGGCGCCGACGGCGTTTTCCACCCAGCCAGGCATCTCGCCGGCCACCGGGCAGCCCGGTGCGGTCAGCGTCATGTCGATCTTGACCGAGCGGTCGTCCTCGATGTCGATCTTGTAGACGAGGCCAAGCTCGTAGATGTCGGCCGGGATTTCCGGGTCATAGACCGTCTTCAGCGCCGAGACGATATCGTCGGTCAGCCGCGCCAGTTCGTCGGCGGGGATGGCCGAGGCCGATACGATGCCATTTGCAGCCGTTTCCGGCGCGGTCTCTGCGGTTGTGCTCACATCGTCCATGGTCGTCATCACCCAAAGAACTTTCGCGCTTTTTCAAGCGCCTCGGCCAAAGCGTCGACTTCGGCCCTGGTATTATACATGCCGAACGATGCCCTGCATGTGGAGGTTACGCCAAAGCGTTTCAACAGCGGCTGGGCGCAATGGGTGCCCGCCCGCACTGCCACGCCCTGCCTGTCTATCACCATCGACACGTCATGGGCATGAATGCCTTGCAGTTCGAAGGAGATGATCGCGCCCTTGCCGGGCGCATCGCCGAAGATGCGCAGCGAGTTGATGGTGCGCAGCCGCTCATGGGCGTAAGTCTTGAGGTCTTCCTCATGCGCCGCGATGCGCTCGCGGCCGATCTTTTCCATGTAGTCGAGCGCGGCACCCAGCCCGATCGCCTGGACGATCGGCGGCGTGCCGGCCTCGAAGCGATGCGGCGGCTCGTTGTAGGTGACGATGTCTTCCGTCACCTCCTCGATCATCTCGCCGCCGCCCATGAAGGGGCGCATGCCCTGGAGAATGTCCTTCTTGCCGTAGAGCACGCCGATGCCCGAGGGGCCGTAGACCTTGTGGCCGGTGAAGACGAAGAAGTCGCAGCCGAGATCCTGCACGTCGATCGGCATGTGCACGGCGCTCTGGCTGCCGTCGACGAGTACGGGAATGCCGCGCGCATGCGCGATGCGCACGATCTCCTTGATCGGCGTCACCGTGCCCAGCGCATTCGACATCTGGGTGATGGCGACGAGCTTGGTGCGGTCGGTCAGCCGCTTCTCGAATTCCTCGATATGGAAGACGCCGAGATCGTCGACCGGCACCCAGACGAGTTTCGCGCCCTGCCGCTCGCGGATGAAATGCCAGGGCACGATGTTGGAGTGGTGCTCCATGATCGACAGCACGATCTCGTCGCCCTCGCCGATATTGGGCATGCCATAGCCATAGGCGACCGTGTTGATCGCCGAGGTCGTGTTCGAGGTGAAGACGATGTTGTCGGTGCTCGGCGCATTCAGGAAGCGGCGCACCGTTTCGCGCGCCTTTTCATAGGCGTCGGTCGCGGCATTCGACAGGAAATGCAGGCCGCGATGGACGTTGGCGTATTCCTGCGAATAGGCATGCTGGATCGTATCCAGCACCACCTGCGGCTTCTGCGCCGAGGCACCATTGTCGAGATAGACCAGCTTCTTGCCGTAGACTTCCCGCGACAGGATCGGGAAGTCGCGACGGATCGCCTCGACGTCGTAGAAATCTCCGATCTTGCCTGGAGCGTTCATCATTTCACCCGTGTGTCAAAAACCAATCGTCCAGCCGCGCTTCCAGCGCCTCGACGATTGTCTCGTCATCCAGTTCCTCGATCACCTCGGCGACGAACGCCTTGACCAGCAGGCCACGGGCCGACTTCTCGTCGACGCCGCGCGCCATCAGGTAGAACAAATGGTCGTGGTCGATCTCGGTGACGGTCGCGCCATGGCCGCAGACGACGTCGTCGGCGAAGATTTCAAGTTCAGGCTTGGTCGAGAACTCGCCATCGTCCGACAGGAGCAGCGTGTTGCAGGCCATCTTGGCGTTGGTTTTCTGCGCATATTGGTGGACGTTGATACGGCCCTGGAAGACGCCGCGCGCCTTGCCGGTCACCACGTTGCGGATGATCTCGGTCGAGGTCGTGTGCGGCACCGCGTGGTCAAGCACCATCGTCACGTCGCTATGGGTATCGCCGGCCAGCAGGTTGATGCCGCGCAGCTTGAAGTCGGCGCCTTCGCCCGTCGTCCTGACCATGACCTCCTGACGCACAAGCTTGCCGCCGGCGTTCATCACGAACAGGGTCAGTTTCGCATTCTTGCCGATATGGGCCTTGAACTGCGCCAGATGAGTCGCCGTCTCCGGCTGCTCCTGGACGATCAGCCACGTCACCTCGGCACCCTCACCCAGCACAAGCTGGCTGACCGAACTGACCAGGGCCGCCCCGTCTCCCGCCTGACGCTCGACGATGATCGCCTTGGCCCCGGCGCCCGCGCGAACGGCCAAGCGCACATGGCTCTGGCCGCCGGCCTGCACATTCTGCAATTCGATCGGCTTTTCGAGTTCCGTGCCATCGGCGATATCGACAAAGTAGCCATCGGCGACGAAAGCGGTGTTCAGCGCGCCGATCGCATCATCGGCGCCATAGGGATCGAGCCCGGGCGCGATGCTGCCGTCGATCAGCTTTTCCGACAGGCGCTGCACGGTGACGCCTTCAAGGACCGGCACCTTCGCGTCGGACTTGCCGTTCAGGACCGGCAGAACGGCGGAGCCTTCGACTATAGGTGCGACGGCCTTGGCCATGGCGGCCGGGTCGAAGTCCGGCACCACGTTCAACAGCCGGCGCAGATCCGTGTAGTGCCAGGATTCGACGCGCCGCGTCGGCAGGCCGTGCTTGATCGCCTCGATCGCGTCGTCGCGCTTCAGCATCACCGCGCCATCGCCCGGCAGCAGCGACAGCCGGTCGCCAAACGCGTCGATCAACGCGGTTTCGGCCGGTGTCCGCTGCGGTTGTGTGTGCATGTTCATCAGTTTGACCTTGCCTTCTGGCATCTCACGCGGCTTCGCCGATCACGCCGGCATAGCCATTGGCCTCGAGGTCGAGCGCCAGCGACTTGTCGCCGGACTTGATGACCTGGCCCTTGTACAGCACGTGCACGCTGTCGGGCACGATGTGTTCGAGCAGGCGCTGGTAGTGGGTGATGACCAGGAAAGCCCGGTCCGGCGCGCGCAGCGCGTTCACGCCGTCGGAGACGATCTTCAGCGCATCGATATCGAGGCCGGAATCGGTTTCGTCGAGCACGCAGAGTTTTGGCTCCAGCAGCTTCATCTGCAGGATCTCGGCGCGCTTCTTCTCGCCGCCGGAGAAGCCGACGTTGAGCGGCCGCTTCAGCATGGCCATATCCATGCTGAGCGAGGCGGCGGCTTCCTTCACGCGCTTCAGGAATTCCGGGATCTTCAGCAGCTCCTCGCCGCGCGCCTTGCGCTGCTCGTTCATGGCTACTTTCAAGAATTCCATGGTCGCCACGCCCGGTATCTCCATCGGATACTGGAAAGCGAGGAAGATGCCCGACGTCGCGCGCTCGGCCGGATCCATTTCGAGGATCGACTGGCCATTGTACAGGATGTCGCCTTCAGTCACCTCATAATCCTCGCGGCCAGCGAGGATGTAGGACAATGTCGATTTGCCCGAGCCGTTCGGGCCCATGATCGCGGCGACCTCGCCGGCTTTCACCGTCAGGTTCAGGCCGCGGATGATTTCGGTGCCGTCATCGACGATGCGGGCGTGCAGGTTCTTGATCTCAAGCATTCTTTTGTTTCCTGAATATCTGTCCGGTCAGCCGACCGAGCCCTCAAGCGAGATGCCGATCAGCTTCTGCGCTTCGACGGCGAACTCCATCGGCAACTGCTGGATAACGTCCTTGACGAAGCCGTTGACGATCAGCGCGATGGCTTCCTCCTCGGGAATGCCGCGCTGCATGACGTAAAACTTCTGGTCCTCGGAAATCTTGGACGTCGTCGCCTCGTGCTCGAACTGCGCCGTCGAATTCTTGGCTTCCATGTAGGGCACGGTGTGCGCGCCGCACTGGTCGCCGATCAGCAGGCTATCGCAATTGGTGAAGTTGCGGGCGTTGGTCGCCTTGCGGTGCGCGGAAACCTGGCCACGATAGGTGTTCTGCGAGAAGCCGGCGGCGATGCCCTTGGAGATGATGCGGCTCGATGTGTTCTTGCCGAGATGGATCATCTTGGTACCGCTGTCGACCTGCTGGTAGCCATTCGACACGGCGATCGAATAGAACTCGCCGGAGGAATCGTCGCCGCGCAGGATGCAGCTCGGGTACTTCC
The DNA here is from genome assembly GCF_059420305.1 of Mesorhizobium sp. GW821-FHT04C10. Lineage (NCBI taxonomy): Bacteria > Pseudomonadati > Pseudomonadota > Alphaproteobacteria > Hyphomicrobiales > Phyllobacteriaceae > Mesorhizobium > Mesorhizobium sp. GW821-FHT04C10. The sequence continues at coordinate 4,880,879 of NZ_JBWKTL010000001.1, forward strand.
AGGTGATCGCCGAACCGGTCTCGACCTGCGTCCAGGAGATCTTCGAACGGTCGCCACGGCAATCGCCGCGCTTGGTGACGAAATTATAGATACCACCCTTGCCCTCGGCGTCGCCGGGGTACCAGTTCTGCACCGTCGAATATTTGATCTCAGCGTCGTCGAGCGCCACCAGTTCGACCACTGCGGCATGAAGCTGGTTCTCGTCGCGCTGCGGCGCCGTGCAGCCTTCGAGATAGGAGACGTAAGCCCCCTCCTCGGCGATGATCAGCGTGCGCTCGAACTGGCCGGTATTCTTCTCGTTCATGCGGAAATAGGTCGACAGTTCCATCGGGCAGCGCACGCCCTTGGGCACGAAGACGAACGAGCCATCGGTGAAGACCGCCGAATTCAGCGTGGCGTAGAAATTGTCCGATGTCGGCACGACCGATCCGAGATATTTCTGGACCAGTTCCGGATGCTCGCGGATGGCTTCCGAGATCGAGCAGAAGATCACGCCGGCCTGCGCCAGTTCCTTCTTGAAGGTGGTGACGACGGAGACGGAATCGAACACCGCGTCGACAGCGACACGGCCCGATTTGTAGACATTGTCGCTAGGCTCCTCGAGATCGGAGGCATCCGTCTTCTGAACGCCGGCAAGGATTTCCTGCTCGCGCAGCGGAATGCCGAGCTTTTCATAGACCTTCAAGAGTTCGGGATCGACGTCGCTGAGCGACGACGGGCCGGGCGTGCTCTTGGGCGCCGCGTAATAGTAGATGTCCTGGAAATCGATCTTCGGATAGTGGACGCGCGCCCAGGTCGGCTCCTCCAGCGTCAGCCAGCGCCGATAGGCTTCCAGGCGCCATTCCAGCATCCAGGACGGCTCGTCCTTCTTGGCCGAAATGAAACGGATGATGTCTTCGCTCAGGCCCTTGGGGGCCTTATCGACTGCGATTTCCGTCTGGAATCCGTATTTGTATTGGTCGACGTCGATCTTTCGGACCCGATCGATCGTGTCCTGCACAGCAGGCATATGCGTTCTCCATCCACGCCGGGGTCAAGGCCCGACAGTTTTCAAACTATGGCACCGCCGAAATGAGCGCCGAAGAAGCGCTCGCGGCAGCGTAAGTTCCATATAGTGCGCCTCGACCGGAAATTCACCCGGCCAGCATGAAACGCACGGCTCTACCAGGCCGAAAGGCCCAAAATCGTCCAACCGCTACGCGGCCTTTTCCTTATCCGCCCGACGGGCTGCGATACCCGCCAGCACGATGCGGAACAGTTCGATGTCCTCGGCACCCGTCGCCGGGCCAATCGACACACGCAAGGCGCCGAGACTGTCGCCGTAGCCCATGGCCTTCAGCACGTGGCTCGGCCCGACCTTGCCCGACGAACAGGCGGAGCCGGCCGACAGCGCAACACCGGCGAGATCAAAGGCGATCTGCGCGGTTTCGGCCTTGACGCCCGCAATAGCGAAGAATGTCGTGTTGGCAAGCCTTGGCGCACCGGTTCCAAAGATTTCCGCGTCCGGGACCAGCATTTTCACTATTGCCTCGATCTCGTCGCGACGCTCGCGCACCGCATCGATCGCCGGCAGTCCTGCCAGCGCTTCGCGCGCGGCGGCGCCAAAGCCTGATATGGCGGCGAGGTTTTCCGTGCCGCCGCGATGGCCCTTTTCCTGGCCGCCACCGTTTATCAGGGGCTTCGGCATCATCAGGTCGGCGGCAGCGACGATGGCACCGACGCCCTTGGGGCCACCGATCTTGTGCGAAGACAGAATCAGATAATCGGCGTAACCCGCTGACATATCGATCGAAACGCGGCCCGCGGCCTGAACTGCATCGACGACAAGAATGCCGCCGGCGGCCTTGACGATTTCGGTGATACGATCGATCGGCTGGATAACGCCGGTCTCGTTGTTGGCGGCATGGATCGCCACCAGCGGCAGGCCATCGGCCTTGTCATGACCGGCAAGGGCCGCCGCCAAGGCCGCAAGATCGGCAATGCCATTTGCGTCAACGCCGATGCGCGTCACTTGCGCCGCCGGAAAGCGGCCGCCATTCAACAGACAGGGATGATCGGCCTCGCAGACGTAGAGCCGGCTCATGCGCACGCTGCCGCGCCCCATCTGCCAATCGGGGGAGAGCAGCGTCGAGGCGGCTTCGGTCGCACCGGAGGTGAACACGACATGTTCGGGCCTGGCATTCACCAGTGCCGCGACCTCGCGCCTTGCCGTCTCGATCAGGCGCCGCGCGGCGCGGCCCTCGGCATGGACCGACGACGGGTTGGCCGCCACGTCAAGCGCCGCGACCATAGCCTCGCGCGCCGCTGCAAGCAGCGGCGCACTGGCATTGTAGTCGAGATAGGCACGTTTTGCGGCCATTTTCGTCCAGTTGATCCCGTCAGAAGCCATTCGGTCGTCGTATGGCGTTATTTCCTTGAAATTCCAAGGCGAGCCGTCCTATTTACGCGGCTTGCGGCGCGGGTGGCCGGGCTCGACGTCTGGCCACTCAGTTTTGAATAGTTCTAAACTAGCTTCTAAGAAGACGCTCGCCCTGCGTCAAGGCCAGAGGAAGACACGTTCCGGGCGCCGCGCATTCGTATACCAAGTGGAGTATTTCATGCCTGAGGTCATTTTCACCGGTCCGGCCGGTCGCCTGGAGGGACGCTACCAGCCCTCCAAGGAAAAGAGCGCGCCGATCGCCATCGTCTTGCATCCGCACCCGCAATTCGGCGGCACGATGAACAACAAGATCGTTTACGACCTCTTCTACATGTTCCAGAAGCGTGATTTCACCACGCTGCGCTTCAATTTCCGCGGCATCGGCCGCAGCCAGGGCGAGTTCGACCACGGCACCGGCGAATTGTCGGATGCGGCGGCCGCACTCGACTGGGTCCAGTCGCTGCACCCGGATTCCAAGAGCTGCTGGGTCGCCGGTTATTCCTTCGGCTCGTGGATCGGCATGCAGCTTCTGATGCGCCGGCCGGAGATCGAAGGCTTCATCTCGATCGCGCCGCAACCCAACACCTATGATTTCTCGTTCCTGGCGCCCTGCCCGTCATCGGGCCTGATCATCCATGGCGATGCCGACAAGGTGGCGCCGCCGAAGGACGTGCAAGGCCTGGTCGACAAGCTGCACACGCAGAAGGGCATCACCATCACGCAGAAGACGTTGCCCGGCGCCAACCACTTTTTTGCCAACGACGCCGACCTGCTGATCGAGGAATGCGCCGACTATCTCGATCGCCGGCTGGCGGGCGAGTTGTCCGATCCGCGGCCGAAGCGGCTGAGATAAACAGGGGAAGGCGCCAACGCCGATGTACGAGCCTCCCCATTTCCAGGAAACGCGCCCCGATGTCGTGCATGGACTGATCAGGGCGCATCCGCTCGGCATGTTGATCTCGAACGGGCCTGACGGCCCGGTCGCCAACGCCATTCCCTTCCTGCTCGACGCCGAAGCGGCGCCGAACGGCAGGCTGCGGGCTCACCTGGCCAAGGCCAACCCGCAATGGCGCCTCATTGCCGACAATCCGGCATCGCCCTTGCTGATCGTCTTCCAGGGCACCGACGCCTATGTGACGCCCTCCTGGTACGAGACCAAGCGCGAGACCGGCAAGGTGGTGCCGACCTGGAACTATGCCATCGTGCAGGTGCGCGGCACGGCCAAAGTGATCGACGATCAGGACTGGCTGGCCCAGCAGATCGCCGACCTGACCCTATCGCAGGAAGGCCCCCGCGAGGCGCCCTGGGCGGTGACTGATGCACCGCCGCCCTTCATCCAGTCGCAGATCAAGGGCATCATCGGACTGGAGATCGAGATCAGCGAGATCCACGGCAAGTGGAAGGTCAGCCAGAACCGTCCCGTCGCCGATCGCGCGGGCGTGGCGCAAGGGCTCGAAAGCGAAACCGCCAATTCGTCCGACATGGCTCGCCTGGTGAGATCTTACGGCGGACTGGACAGCAATTAGACCAATCCGCCCTGCGACCTATCTTTCCGGGGCAACCAGCCGGAACGAGGCTTTGCGGACCGGCAATCCCGACTGCATCGGCCGGAAGATGAAGCCGAGGCGGGCAAACATCACCCCGCAGGCGAGCGCGAAGGCGCAGCCAAGGCCGAAGCCGGCGACCGTGTCACTCGGATAGTGGGCGCCAACAAAGACCCGGGTCGAGGCGATGCAGGCCGTCACCGCCAGCGCGATATACCAGCGTCGCGGAAACAAGAGCAGAAGAACGCCGAACACAGCGCCCATCGTCGTGGCATGGCCGGACGGAAAGCCGGCGAAGCGTGCATCGAAAGCAAAGGGATGCAGGGCCAGCACACCAAAATCCTGGAAGTAGAGCGGGCGGGCCCGGCCGATCGCGTATTTCAGGACATTGACCGTCAGACCGGACAGGCCGACGGCGCTCAGCACCAGGAAAGCTAGGCAAGTCCAGTTGTAGGCGAGCATCAATGATCGTCTCGAGAGACTTCGCCAATCGATCAGATTGGCCGCGACGAGCAACAGCGCGGGCGGAATGAGATACCAGCCGCCTAGGCCGAACTGCGTGAAAAAGTCGGCCAAACGGACGAATCCCGGCGACCATTGATCTCGAAGCATCCCCGCCGGGGTGTCGAGACGCACAAACGCCGCAGCGGTCAGCAGAACCCAGCCCACGCCCCAGACCGACCATACTATATTCGGGTACCTGGCGGGACGGGCGGCAAAGCGCCCTCTCACGATCCGCATCGTGTCGAGAAAATTGTCGACCGACCGGCGCCCTGTCCCCAGGAGCCTGCCAGAAACGGGTGGGCGCGATTTCACGAGCATTGGGAAGTCGACCTCATCGCCGAAGTCATTGCGCGATACGATAAAGGCCGAGCGACAATTTGTCTCCCGACGAATAGTTGATGCCGTCGACTTCGGCGACACGGTTCACCGATTTGCCTCGCACCGACAGCATGCCATTCAGTTTCTGCTCATCCTCGATCGGCGCCAGCCCCAACGCGCAGGCCGGATCGGCAAGCAGATGTTCCGCCACCCCGCCGATATCGGTCAGCACCGTCTTGGTGCCGACCAGGAATACCAGGCTCGGTTCCTGATAGCGCGCCGAGGCCAGCACCGTCGTGTCGCAAGCCTTGTTGGCAAGCACCGCTTGCTTGATCGCCGGGCTCAGCCAGATCGGCGTCAGGGATGGGGCGATGACACCGAACAGCAAGGCATAGGTGATGCCGGCGCCGGCGGCGGTGGCTCCGATACGGGGCAGCGGCACCTGCAACTGCCGCGAAAAACCCAGGTAGCCAGTGCCGAGCGCGGCTGCGGCGGCCGGAATGCTCCACCAGGAAAATGTGTGGGTGAGGTAGATCGGCGCTCCGATACAGACCGCCGCCAGACCAAGGCTGACCACGACCAGACCGAATGCAGTCGCCCACCACAGCCATTGTTGCCAGCGCCTGAGCGGTGCGTTGGCATCCTGCGGCTGCAGGGTCAGCAGCCAGCCGATCAGCAGCGCCATGCCGGGATAGGCCGGCAGAACATAGTGCGGCAGCTTCGTCGGAATGAGCTCGAATACGAGCCAGAAAGGGATGTACCAGGCGAGGCAGAAGCGCAGCCTGACATCGTCGCGCAGACGGTTGAGGGCCTGGAGGCCGGCGCCGACGGCGATCAGGCCGAAAGGCCACATGAACAGCGAATAGGTCAGCATGTAGAAGCCGGGCGGCAGGCCATGCGATTCCTCGCCCGACGCGACCTTGCCAAGCATGTCCTTGCCGACAGCCTGCTGCAGGAAAGCACCATGGCTTTTCCAGGTGATCGCGGCGAGCCAGGGCAGTGTGATCAGCACGACGAGCAACAGGCCGCGCCCGACCTTGAGTTTCGACAGCCAGCGCCCGTCACGCTCGAAGGCAAACAGCGCGGCGATTGTCAGCGCCGACAGTAGCGGCGCAATCGGCCCCTTTATGAGGATCGCTGCCCCTTGCGCGATCCAGAATATCCACCAGAGATGGCCGGCGACAGGTTCGTTGCGGCGCGCTGCCAGGTAGATCTGCGCCATTGCGCCTTGCGCCGCCACGCAGCAGGCGAGCAGCATCGCATCGGTCTTGGCGTCGCGGCCCTCGAAGGCCGTGGCGAAGATCGCCGCCATCACCAAGCCGGCGGCGAGGCCGGCATTGGCGCCGAAAAGATTGGTCCCTGTCCAGGCGATCGCCAGCACCGCAATGGCAATGCCAAGCGCGGAGATCGTGCGGTAGACCCAGATCGGCGCTTCGGCCCCCTTACCGCTCAAGGTCACGGCGGCAGATTGTAGCCAATAGATACCGATCGGCTTCTGGTAGCGCGAGGCGTCCTGGAAGCGGATGTCGACATAGTCGCCGCTCTCCGCCATCTGCTTGGTGGCCTGGACGAAGCGCGACTCGTCCCGGTCGATCGGCGGCAAGGATGCCAACCCCGAAACCGTCATCACCAGACTGAACAGGAAGAGAAAGATGTAGTTCCTGTTCAACGCCATGCTCGAGCCTCTCTGGTCATTTCTTGATGTGACAGGCCGCTCAATCGACCTTGGTCATCGCCGCCTTGCGCTCATTGGCGATCAACCAGAGATTCCTGATGTAGATGAACATACCCATGGCCTGGCCGGCGATGAACACCGGGTCCTGGCGCTGTATGGCATAGATCAGAAGCAGGCCGCCGCCGAACAGGGAGAAGAACCAGAAGGCCACCGGGACCACGCTGCGCTTGGCCTTTTCGGAGGCGAGCCACTGCACGACGAAGCGCATGGTGAAGAAGAACTGGGCGATGAAGCCGAGCAGGACCCACGCATCGAATTGCTTGATGAAAACCTGGTGAAGCCACGTCGCCAGTTCCTGAAGCACGTTAAACACGCTTGATTTCCTCTACTTTTGGCATTCTGCGGCGCCTGCGGCGCAGCCACCAGACACCACCGAGATCGAGTGCGCCTTGCAGGCCGCGGTCGAAAATGCCGTAGTTCGACTTGCCGTGCCGGCGCGAGCGGTCGACCACATCGCAATGCACGACGCGATAGCCCTCCTGGATGACCAGAGCGGGGACGAAGCGGTGCGTGCCGTCGAAAAACGGCAGCTTGCGCAGGATATCGGTATGGACGGCCTTGAGGCCGCAGCCGGTATCGCGCGTCTCATCATGCAGGATGGCGTTTCTGAGCCAGTTGGCGAAGCGCGACGCCAGTTGCTTGACCTTGCTGTCGCGGCGCTTGAGGCGCTGCCCCTGGGCGGCGCCGAAATCGGGGCCGGCCTGCCGCAAGGCGTCCACCAGCATGGGGATGTATTGCGGATCGTTCTGGCCGTCACCGTCGATCGTGGCAACGATGCTGCCGCGCGCCGCCCAGGCGCCCGAACGCACCGAGAGGCTTTGGCCAGCGGATTTCTGGTGCCGCAATTCCCGTACCGGAAAGGAGCGAAGCGTCGCCTGCTCGGTCAGCACGGCAGCCGTCTCGTCGGTCGAGCCGTCGTTGACGATGATCAGTTCGAAGTCGCGCCCGGCCATCGCCGTCTCGATCTCGTCGATCAGCAGCGGCAGGTTTGCCGCCTCGTTCCTGCAAGGAATGACGATGGATATCAATGCGTCCGGCATGTCGCGTCGGGGCTCTGTCGTCGGATATGGCATTCTTGGATGCCGTGCGGTGCCGCTCGAGGTCGTGGGCTGCAAGAACCTTTGGCGCGGCGCCTCATTACGCCAGCCGAAACGATGAAGCAAGCATTGGTGCCGGGCGGTCCGTTGCGCCGTTTCAACAACCGGTGATCATCAGGACATCTTGTGCTCCTTCGCGCGCAGGCGATCGGACGCAAAACCGGATTCCACTTTTGCTGATCGCGAACTCCTGGTTGCCGCACGATCGGACGCAAAACTGGATTCCACTTTTGCTGATCGCGCTTGGATGCTAAACGCGCCCGTTCACATACGCCCGCGCCGGACCGGGCGGACGCTTTCGGGAAAGAAACCATGCCTGCCTTCAAATCCGATTTCCTGCGCACGATGAGCGAGCGCGGCTTCATCCACCAGATTTCGGATGAGACCGGCCTCGACCAACTTTTCGCCAAGGAAACGGTCACCGCCTATGTCGGCTACGACGCCACCGCCACCAGCCTGCATATCGGCAATTTGATCTCCGCGACCATGCTTTACTGGCTGCAGGAGACCGGGCACCGGCCGATCGCGCTGATGGGCGGCGGCACGTCGATGATCGGCGACCCGTCCTTCCGTGACGACCAGCGCAGCCTTCTGACACCCGAGGCGATCGCCACCAACATCGAGGGCATCAAGCGCATCTTCGGCCGCATCCTGCGTTTCGGCGACGGCCCGAACGACGCCATCATGGTCAACAACGCGGACTGGCTGATGAAACTCAACTATGTCGAGTTCCTGCGCGACGTCGGCCGGCATTTTTCCGTCAACCGCATGCTGACCTTCGACAGCGTCAAGCTGCGGCTCGACCGCGAGCAGTCGCTGTCGTTCCTCGAATTCAACTACATGATCCTGCAGGGCTATGATTTCGTCGAGCTCGCCCGGCGCCAGAACTGCCGCCTGCAGATGGGCGGATCGGACCAGTGGGGCAACATCATCAACGGCGTCGATCTCGGCCATCGCATGGGCACGCCGCAGCTTTACGCTTTGACCACGCCGCTGCTCACGACATCGTCGGGCGCCAAGATGGGCAAGTCGGCGAAGGGAGCGGTGTGGCTCAACGGCGACCTCTTCTCGCCTTATGATTTCTGGCAGTACTGGCGCAACACCGAGGACGCCGATGTCGAGCGCTTCCTGAAGATATTCACCCGCCTGCCCCTCGATGAGATCGCCCGCCTGGCGGCCCTCGGCGGCTCCGAGATCAACGAAGCCAAGAAGGTGCTGGCCACGGAGACGACGGCGATCGTCCATGGCCGCGAAGCGGCAAACCAGGCCGAGGAAACCGCGCGAAAAACCTTCGAGGAAGGCGCTCTAGCGGAGACATTGCCGACGGTCGAGGCCGACAAGGCATCGCTGGAGGCCGGCGTCGGCATCCTGTCGCTGCTGGTCACGGCCGGGCTGGCATCGTCCAATGGCGAGGCGCGGCGGCACATCCAGGGCGGTGCGGTTCGCATCAATGACCAGTCGGTCAGTGATGATCGCCGCATGGTCACGCTTCAGGATCTGAGTCCGGAAAACGTCGTAAAGCTTTCACTCGGCAAGAAAAAACACGTTCTGGTGCGGCCGGCCTGAGGCCGCTTAGAGCCGTTCACCATTTCACGGAAACGGTGAACGGCTCTAACTATTTGTTTTGACGCAATTCCGGACGGAAAACCGCTTCACACTTTTCCTGGAATTGCTCAGCGATACTCGAAGATCGACCTGAATATTCCCGGCGCGATCACCGACAGCGGATTGACGTCGAGCACCGGCTTGTTGGCATTGCCCCTGAGCCGGTAGGTGACGCCAATCAGGCCGCGGTCGCGGCCGTTGCCAAGCAGCGCGCCGACGATGGGCAACTCGCCGAAGATGCGGTTGAGGCCATAGACCGGCATGAAGGTGCCCGTCATGTCCATATTGTTGTTCTGGTCGTAGAGGATGCCCTGGAACGTCGTGCCGATGCGGGGGCCGCGCAGCACGCCATTGGCAAGCTTCAGATAGCCGCTGCCTTTCTCGATCTCGGCGTAGCCGCGCTCGAACTTGACCCGCGACGTGTCGAGATTGCCCTTGACCGCCTGATTGAGACTGCGGTTGTCGCCGGCCGGCGTGGTCGAGACGATGGAGGCCAGTTTCGGTTCATTGACGATGAAGAAGTTGCTGGTATCGACTTTGCCCTTCATCGGCCCGTCGCCTGCCCCCGTCAGCGCCAAGGTGATCGACCCGCCTTCCATATGCTCGTAGATGTTGAGGAATCTCAGGATAGCGCCTGCATCCGCCGACTGCACGTTGAGCGAGCGCCGGCCGTCGCCGGCAGTGTTGCTGACTGCTATGGCCGCGCCCGAACTGGCCGTGGCGCTGACCTTCAGGCCGTTCACCCTTGAACCGGCCGCGCTGTAGTCCAGCTTCAGGTTGGACAATTGTTCGTCGTGGAAACCAGTAAGCTGTTCGACGTCGGCGCTGACGGAGATGTTGTCTGTTCCGGTGGTCTTGGTTGCGGTGTCGACATCCGACATGAACTGCTTGATGAGCGATCGGGCGTCGAGCGCATTGCCATTGATGTCGACCGCGTAGCCCTTGCCCGACCGCTTCACCGAAATCGCGACATCGTCACCTCTGTTCAAGGTGACCTTGCTGAATTTTGCCGACGACAGGGCGCCGTTGACCAGCACGATGCTGCCGTCGATGGAGAATGTTTTGCCGTCGAGGTTGAAGTCGGACAGTGTCGTGGTGTCGCCGGACTTGGTCATGACGAAGGTGACACTGGCCGGGACCCCTGCCCCCTTGCTCCAGCCGGCCCAGGGAATGTCCAGCCTGGCATTGGTCAGGTCGGCCGAGACGTTCTGATTGCCGCCACCACTCTTGTCGATCGCGACCTTCACCGTTCCGCCGAGCAGCGGCGTCAGGCCGGGCATGGCGGCGGCGCGGATCTTGTCGTCAAGCACCAGGGCTACCTTGCGGCTGCGCGGCGGCCCGTTATCCACCAGCGGCTCGACGAGGTCGAGTTCGGCCGGAATGTTGTTCAACGACGCCTTGGCGGAAATCACCGCCTTTTCCGGGTCGACCGTGATCGAGCCGTCGGCATCGGTGACGGTCTGTCCCTCGAACGGCTTGGCCAGCGACAGGCCGGTGTAGTCGAGGGACACCAGCCAGTCCAGTTTCGAGGTGTCGACACCGGACTGCAACGGAATGTCGGCCCTGACATGGCCGGTAACGCTGCCGGACAGGTCCTCCGGCAGGAAGCCGACATGGCGCATGGCGTTGATCGGTTCGTAGGAGGCGAGTTCCGCGACAGCCGACGCCTCTCCCTCCACGTCAATGTCGAGTGCGCCGATGACCGGCGGGTGGTTCGCCGCCTTGACCGACAGTGTGCCGTTGCTGGCCGCCACGGTGCGGCCGCTGGGCATGAAGACGGTGCCCGAGGAGAGCGAAATGTCGACGTCGTTGCCGTGGAAGGCGACGACGCCGACCGCGTCGCGTATCGGCGGAATGCGCCCGGCCGTGTCGAAGCGCGACCCTTCGATCTGGAAGCGGCCGAACACTTCGTCTGCAGAAAGCGGAACACCATTGCCGAGGCGATCCGGCACGACCTGGAACTGAAGATTGGCATCGACGACGCGGCCGCCGAACAGATTATCGAGCACCCAGAGCCGCGCGTTGCGCGCCGAAAACCACGGCCACAGCTGCTTGACGTGCGAGACCAGCATGTCATGGACGTTGAGCGCCAGATTGATACCGGGAGCCTTGCCGTCAACGAATTCCACGGCCGCGGTGCCAAGCACCTCGCCGGAAGCGTCGGACCGAACCGCGATCTGCTCGGCCACCAGCTTATGGCTCTTGGTCTGATAGACGCCGGCGATACGGGCGATAAACGCCAGCGCGGGCTCGGGCGATTCCGATGGCGCCAGGGTCGAACCGTCGCTGGTCAGGTCATAACGATAGGAGGGTTCCTCGCCCGCCGCCCCTGTCGCCGGCTTCGGCCCTATCGAGCCGCCGAAATTGAAAGAAGACCGCCCGGTCTTCAGCAGGAGCCTGTCGACCTGGATCTTGTTGCTGCCATGGACAAGCGTGGCATCTACGTCGAAATCGGCCGGCAGCAGGCCGCGCGTGCCAAGATCAAGCACGGACCCGGCGGACGAGATCGCGGCTGTCAGCCGCGATGCATTCGCACCGGATCCTTCCGATCCTGTCAGCTTCAATGCGACCGCACCCAGCTTCCCGGCTCCGGCAGTGGTGTTGTCGGCAGGCGCCAGGTCGATGTTCGCTGTCAGCGCCGTCACGCGGTGCGCCGCGATATCGCGGGTGGCGGAAGCGGCAAGGGTAACCTTTCTGCCGTCGACATTCGCCTCGGAGGAAAACTCCATACCGCCCGGACCCGATTGTACGACGGTGGCGTCGGTGATCGTGATCAGCCTGACCGCCCCGGTTTCGGGCAATACGAATTCGACATTGCGGAGATCGATCCGGCGCAGCGAATCCTCCCGCACGGCGTCGAGCGCCTGATGGATATTGCCGAACACCGCGTCGGACAGTTTCTCCGGGTCGACAAGGCCATCCTCATTGCGCAAGCCGGCTGTCCAGTCACCGCCTGACGGCATCGCGGCCGTGACGATGCGCGCGTCGGATATCCTGGCGCTGGTCAGCCGCACCTCCCCCCACAGCAGCGGTATCAGGCGCATGCCGAAGCGAACACGGCCGGCATCTGCCATCGGCTTGCCATCCGATGTCTTCAGGCTGACGTCGCTGACCTGAAGCGCGACGAAGCTCGAACTGTCGAGCGTGATGCGCGCCGGCCCGACAGCGACATGGACATCGACGCCGGCAAGTCTCTCGATGGCGATCTCGGCTTCCGTCCGAAGCCGCTCGGAGCCGATGCCGGACGCTCCGACCAGATAGACGACGACTGCTGCCAGCAACACGAGGCTGACGACGCCGGCGAACACGCGCGAAAGGATGCGGAAGCCGCGGCCGATCGACGCCTGACCGAGCGGCGGGACGCGGCACGCGGACGGCAAAGCCCCCAGGTCGGTGATTTCATCCCGCCTGAACCTGATCTTCTCGTGCTGCGGTTGCTCCTGATCCACGCCATCTTCCGTTGTACGAATTCGCTCGTGGACGAATCCCCGCTCGACACTATATCGGTGTGGCTTCGCGCGTAACCTCAAACAAGGGCATCGATATGGCTGACCTCGACGTGGGCGATCTTGCGCCGCAATTCGACCTGCCGCGAGATGGCGGCGGTTCGCTCAGCCTGGCCGCGTCGGCCGGCAAACCCGTGGTGCTCTACTTCTATCCGCAGGACGACACCACAAGCTGCACGCAGGAGGCGATCAGCTTTTCACAGCTGAAGCCGGACTTCGAGAAGGCCGGTGCCGTCGTGATCGGCCTGTCGCCCGATCCCGTCAAGAAGCATGACAAGTTCAAGTCGAAATACAATCTCACCATCGATCTCGCCGCCGACGAGGAACGCAAGGTGATCGACGCCTACCATCTCTGGGTCGAGAAATCGATGTATGGCCGCAAATACATGGGCGTCGAGCGCGCGACATTCCTGATCGGCCGCGACGGGCGGATCGCCAGGATCTGGCGCAAGGTCCGGGTCAAGGGCCATGCCGAGGAAGTGCTGGAAGCCGTTCGCGCGCTTTGAGCGCGCGATGCCACGTTCACATGAGCCGGCCTTACTCGTCGGGTGTTTCCGCCTTCGGCTGCCGCCGCTCCCGCCAGGATTTCGCAACATGGTTCGCATGATCGGCCAGCGCGGCGAGATGGCCGCGCAGACCGCGCGCGCCCATCATCGACCACAGCGTTACTGATTCCGTGGCAAAGCGGCGCTTGAAGTCCTCGCCGCCGCAGAGAAAATCAACCTTGGCCAAGCCGCGGTCGAGCGACCACTGGATGTAGTCCATCATCAACACCATGCCCGGCGAGGCGCGCTCGTATTCGGGATCGTAGGTGGTGACGAAAGCCATCATCGTGCCGTGCTGCTCGAAATTGATGGAGACTGCGATAATCGTGCCGTCAAGCTCCAGCACGAAGATGCGCAACAGCCCGAGTTCGGCCAGCACGGAAACAAGCGCGGCGAGAACGGGCGAGCCCTCGTCGAACAGGTCCGAGACGCGGCCATGCCGGGCGAGCCAGAGGCGCTTCAGCGCCGCAACCCGCGCGAGCACAGGCTCGCGCGGCTCGTCCGCATCCAGCAGGCGGAAACGCAATTCCCCGCCTTCCTCCATGAACTTGCGGCCGCGACGGTAGTTCTGCCGGGCCTTCTTGGACAGCGTCTCGAACCATTTCGCCCCACCCTGCCAGGAACCGGCGACACGGTAGCTGATTTCACTGCGGTGGTTGGGCCGTAGTGCCTTGCCATGGCGCGAGGCCGGGTCCAGCAGAGCACCAACACCGGCATCCGGCAGCAGACGGTTGAGATAGATCAGGTCGAAGCCACCCTGATCAAGAACATACTGCCAGAGCCGGGAGAGCACCTGCGGATCACAGTCGGGGGCCAGCAGCGCGTCGCCATAGTCGCTGTGATCCTTCGCCGCCCATTCGAGCATACGGATGCCGGAGCGCTTGAAAGTGGCGAGCGCAATCACGCCATCGAGCCGGTCGCCGTTCCAGGCCAGTCCGATCCTGAGCGTGCGCAGTTCCTGCTGCGGCGTCGTGCGCCACCAGGCCGCGATCCATTCCGGGTGCTGGAAGACCAGCCCGCCGACGCGCCGCCAAAGTGCGCTCCAGGCCGGCGTGATCTCGGCCAGCCGCTCCGCCGATGTCACGACTTCGAAGGTGCGTGTCCGCGGGATGGCGAGCACGAAAGGAGCGTTCATGGCCGTGTCCCTTCAGATGATCGTGAGGTCCTTGGTTTTCCAGGTCGCATGCGCCTGGCGATGTGCCTCCACATCCGCTTCAGCGGCATGACATAGAGGCCGGCGAGCGACTGATAATCGCGCACATCGCGGTCAATCAGTCCGAACTTGAAGTCCTCGTCGGGCTTCGGCACGCACAATGTTCCGAACAGCCGGTCCCAGAACGAGAACAGCAGGCCGAAATTCTTATCGTAGTGGCGTGGATCGGTGCTGTGATGCAACTGGTGCCAATGAGGACACAGGATCACATTGTTGAGCGGGCCGAACGAGATCTTGAAATGCGTGTGCCTGACGAAATCCATCATCAGGATGTTGCGCATGACATAGACGTTCACGCCAAAGACGGTCAGTTCGACAAGGTTCAGCGAAATCAGCGACCAGATGCCGAAGCAGATGCCGACGATGAGGCCGTCCCAGGCCCGATTCATCAGTTCGTCGAGCGGGTGGACCCGATCCTTGGTGATCCCGACCATCACCTCGGCCGAGTGATGCACCTTGTGCAACTCCCAAAGCAGCGGATAGCGATGCTGGGCGACGTGATAGAGATAATAGGAAATGTCGTAGGCAAGCAGCATGGTGATGGTGAAGATCAGCACCGTCACCGGCCCCGCCGGCCCCTCGATCAGAGGCGGCTGGAACTGGAAGAGTGTCGAAAACAGCCAATTGGTCGCGTAGCCAACCGCGGTGACGAAGACAATGCCGGCGGGCAGCATCAGGAAGGGCATCAGGGCCTTCTTCGTCACCCAGAACAGCAGATCGGCCTTCGCCGAGGGATGGGTGATGACCTCGTGCGGGATGACGAATTCGAAAAACTCCTTCCAGCTCTTATTCTCGACCGTGCGCCAATAGGCCACGAGCGCGCTGACAAAGGCAGTCAGCAGCAAAAGCCCCATCGCCAGCAGACCAGTACCCGAAATCTTGTCGAGGATCTTGCCAACCAGATCGCTCAGCATTCCCATAGCCAAAATGAATCCCAAATCCCGGCACGCTTTTACTCGAAAACTGTCAACTAAAAGCAATCGAAGACAGTTAAGAAACTAACCTCTAACGCGCGAGCGACAATCGCTTCTCCTGCCAGCACATTGGTGACGATTGCCAGGGATTTCGCGACACCGGGGCCTCAACTTGGCGGTTTTCATGCAACCTCCCGCCCGCCCCGCGTGCATTCGTCGCCGCGCATTCAATCCCGCAAAGCTTTGTTAACCTTAATAATGTGTAGTCAGGGCGTCGTGATGTCGTAAACGAAAGCTTGGTCCCGTGAACGCAACCGGTCAGTCCGCAGTCTTCGGCAGGCGCAAGGAACCTCACACGATAATCATCGCGCGCGGCAACGAGATCAGGCATTTCACGATCCGGCCCTGGCTCGCGGCATTCATCGGTTCAGCATTCGCCGCCATTGCCATCGGCTACCTGCTGGCCACGTCCTATCTCGTGCTGCGCGACGACCTGATCGGCGCCACCACCGCGCGCCAGGCGCGCATGCAGCAGGCCTATGAAGACCGCATCTCGGCGCTTCGCGCCCAGGTCGACCGCATCACCAGCCGCCAGTTGCTCGACCAGCAGCTGATGGAAACCAAGGTCAGCGAACTGCTTGAACGCCAGACACAGCTCAGCCAGCGGCACGGCCGTCTCGGCCCGCTGCTCGAACGCGCTGAGAATGAGGTCGGAACGGAGCCCGCCGAGGATCCCGCAGCAGCTGCCAAGCCCGACAAGCACGCCGAAGTGACTGGCAGCATCAACCAGCCGGCGCCGAGCTACGCGGTCGCCAGCCTGGGCGTGGACCTGGGTGCCGCCGACACCAGGCCGTTCTCCCTGTGGTCGACCCGTACCGATCCACTGCCCAGCGATTCCGCAGCAGATCGCGCGGACAAGCTGTTCGTTTCGATCAACCAGTCGCTGAAATCCATCGAGAACGAACAACTCACGCGCATCAGCACGCTCTCCGACAATGCCTACAAGAGCGCGGATGCCATCCAGCAGGCGCTGGCGGCGGCCGGGCTGCCGGTCGACAGCGATTTCGGCAAGAACGAGAGTGATGTCGGCGGCCCGCTGATCCCGCTCGACAGTTCGATGATCTTCGACAGCAAGGTCAAGGAACTGGACGAAGCCCTGGATACGCTTGATCAATTAAAGAAGGAAGCGCGCCGGCTGCCGCTTGCCAACCCCGCCCCTGGCCACTCCGTCACCAGTCCGTTCGGCGTGCGCACCGATCCTATCCTCGGCACTGCCGCGCTGCATTCGGGAATGGACTTCCGGGCTCCCATCGGCATGGCGGCCAAGGTCACGGCGCCCGGCATTGTCACGAAGGCCGGCTGGAACGGAGGCTATGGCCGCATGGTGGAAGTCGACCACGGCAATGGCTTTGCCACCCGCTACGGACATCTGAGCGAAATCGACGTGACCGTGGGCGAGAAGCTGGACGCCGGCGCCATCGTCGGCAAGACCGGCAGCAGCGGCCGCTCGACCGGCCCGCATCTGCACTATGAGGTGCGCCACAATGGCGAAGCGATCGATCCCCTGCGCTTCCTCACCGTCGGCAAGAAGGTTGCCCAGTATCTCTGAGGCGCGCCAGCCCGGGTTGGATCAGCAATATTGAACATGCATTTCAAGGGGCCCTCATGCAAACCATGCATGAGCCGCTCTTGGATCGCCTGATCAGTCTGTGCATCCCGGCTGCGTCGACAGAAACCTGGTACACGCTGCAACCAACGTGGCCGCACCAATCTTCAAGGCGGCCTCATCCACCCGAAACCGGGGATGGTGCAGCGGAAAGACCGACCCGACCTGCTCGTTACGGATTCCGAGCCGGAAATAGACCGATGGGCGCTTCTCGCTGTAGTAGCCAAAATCGTCGGCAATGGTCCATCCGGGCGTGTTGAGGACATTGTCGGCGCCGATGCAAGCCCTGCCGCTGGCGGCAATCAGTTCGGCCATCTCGCCGTCGTTGACGACCCCCGGTTCGCCCTTGTGGATGGCAAGCTCTACACTGGCGCCGTGGCTGGCCGCCATGCCCTCCAGTATTTCGCGAACACGCCGCCAGGCCCGTTCGCGGGTTGCATCGCTGCCGCTGCGGATGGTCCCTTTCAAAGTGACCTTGCCGGCGATCACATTGTAGGCGCTGCCGCCATTGATACCGGTAACTGAAATGACCAGCGGATCGTAGGGATCAATCTCGCGCGAGACGATCCTCTGCAATTCGCTCACCATGGAGCAGGCAACGGCGACCGCATCGATGCCCTCATAGGGCTTTGCCGCATGGGCCGCCTCGCCGATCACGACGGCGTCGAACGTATCGCAGGCCAGCGTGTAGGGGCCCGAGCGGACCGCGATCTTGCCTGATGGCGTATACGGATCGACGTGAAGGCAGATCGCGGCGTCGATATCGTCGAGCAGCCCCTCCTCCACCACACGTTTGCCGCCCGAGGGCGAGTCCTCCTCGGCCGGCTGGAAGATGAGACGCACGGTGCCGCCAAAATCGGCCCTTGATTTATGGAGGTGCGCGGCAACCGTGAAACCCATCGATGCGTGGGCATCGTGGCCGCACGCATGCATCACGCCGGGATTGGTCGAGGCATAATCGACGCCGGACTCTTCTTCGATCGGCAAGGCATCGATATCGGCGCGAATGGCGATCTTTCGATTTGACGGCTTGCCGGTGCCGACAATATCGACGGCCAGGCCGAAGCCCGCGACATCGCGAATATCTGACATTCCCTCGCCGGCCAGCATCTGCCTGAGATAACGCTGCGTGTTGGCCTCGCGGTTCGACAGTTCGGGATTGCGGTGCAAATGGCGCCGTATCTCGATCATGCGGTCGAGAAGCCCGGCGTCGATATCGACCGCGCCGGGACCGGCAACATCGCCTGCCGTGGCCGAACCCTCAGGATTTGACATGGATCTCTCGCGGGAACTTCGTCAGCGTCTCGTGCCCGGTTTCGGTCACCAGGATGGTCTCGGAGACCTCGATGCCCCAGCCATCCATCCACATGCCGAGGATGGAATGAAGGACGTTGCCGGGTTGAAGTATCGTCTTGTCGCCGGGCCTGAGGCTGATCGTGTGCTCGCCCCAATCCGGCGGATAGGCAACGCCGATGGAATAGCCAATGCGCGATTCCTTCTTCAATCCGTAGCGCTGGATGACCTTGCGCCACGCACCCTCGACCGCTTCGGCCGACGTTCCCGGCCTGACCGCATCGAGAACCGCGTCCATGCCCTCGATCACCGCCTTCGCCGTGTCCGAGACACGCGTCGGCGTCTTGCCGAGCTGCATCGTTCTTGCCAGGCCGGCCGCATAGCGGCGGCAGACACCGGCCAGTTCCAGCGCAATCGTCTCGTTGTCTCCAAACCGCCGGTCGCTCCACATGATGTGCGGGGCCGAGGCATTCTCGCCGCCGAGGATGGTCGGCGGAAGAGCGGTGATGTCGCCCGCGAAATCCGGACTGCCGGCGATCTGCGCCGTCTGGATGGCAGCAATGGTATCGCATTCGCGCACACCAGGCGCGATCACCTCGAAGGCCCGCGCGACGGCCGCCTCGGCCAGAGTCGATGCCTTGCGCAGATAGGCGATCTCGGGTGCCGATTTGACCGCGCGGATCCAGTTCACCAGAAGGTCGGCATCGTGCCATTTGGCGTTGGGAAGGCCGGCGACGAGCCTGGCATGTGCCTTTGGCGAGAAATAATAGGCTTCGAGCTCGATGCCGATATGCCTGACACCCCATCCCTTGGCGGAGATCCAGTTCGCGATCCAGTCCATGGGATGGCGATCGGCCCGCTGAACATGATCTTCCGGGAAGCCAACCACGTTCTCGGGCTTCATCCATGCCGTCAGAAGACCACCGGCCGCATCCATGGCGCGCCCGATCCAGACCGGCTCGACCTCTTCCAAGGGAACCAGCACCACCTGCGGCGTGTAGAATGACCAGCCATCATAGCCGGTGATGTAATGCTGGTTGGCAACGTCGTTGACGACAAGAAGCTCGAGACCGCGCCTCGCCATCTCGGTGCGGATATTGCGAAGCCGCTGCTGGTATTCGTCGCGGGCAAACGGCAGTTCGATCATCTTTGCTCCATGCTCTCTTCAACGGTTGCGAGGCTCCACCATTGAAGCGTTTTGCCGTGACGGCAATCGGCCAAGGGCGACAGGTGAACAGGTCCTAGGCCGGATACGACCTACACCCACCGGGAGCTTGGAATGCCGCTTCAATTTATTTTTGAATTCCATTTGACTGAATAAATCTTTGGTGCGAACCTCGCGTCAACCGAGGGCGCAAGGCGTGGCATTGCGGGGGACCAATCAGGAGTTCGGGCGGCCGTACAACCGGCGCATCGTGCTTGAGTCCATCCGCCTTCATGGACCGATCGCCCGTGGCGAGATCGCCAACCGCGTCGGCCTTACCGTCCAAACGGTCTCGACCATCGTTCGTGAATTGGAAGAACAGGGCTACATCCTCTCGGTGCGCGAAGAGCCGAAGGGGCGCGGCCTGCCCCCTGCGACGCTGCGGATCAATCCCGAGGGCGGCTATGCCGTCGGCATCCACATCACCCCGCTCGGCATCAATGCCGCCTTGATCAATCTGAGCGGCGACGTGATCGAGAGCACCTATCGCGATGCCCCGAACGCGACACCGGACCATGCCTTCGACCTGATCGGCGCGATGGTGATTGAATTGACCAGGTTGCGGGCCGGAGGACGGGTGCTTGGGGTCGGCCTGGCCCTGCCCGGACCATTCGGCGTCGAATCCATGAGTTTTGTCGGCCCGACCACCATGACCGGCTGGAAGGATGTGGCGCTGCGCGAGCGGCTGGCGGCCTCGACCGGGCTGCCGGCCTTCTTCGAAACCGACATGGCGGCGGCAGCCATGGGCGAGCGGCTCTACGGCCTCGGCGCTCAATTCTCTGAATATTACTACCTCTATTTCGGCGTCGGCCTTGGCGGCGTCATGGTTCATGACGGCAGCCCGCTGCGTGGCGCCTGGGGAAATGCCGGCGAGGTCGGGCACATCCCTGTCGTTCCCGGCGGCGAGGCCTGTCCCTGCGGTAACCAGGGTTGTCTCGAAAGATACCTATCGCTCGAGGCGCTCCGGCGCTGGAATGGCAGCGAGGCCGATTGGGTCGCGGAAGTCGCACCGATCTTTCACAATGCCATTGCCGTCATCGAGAATCTCTTCGACCCCGAAACGGTCATCCTCGGCGGGCTGGCATCCACCGACCTGCTCGAACGGCTGGCTGGCTCGACCGACGGTCTCCACAACTCCGTTTCCGCGCGCAAGGACCGCACGACGCCCCGGGTCATGGTCGCACGCGGCGGTCAACATTCGGTATTGCGCGGTGCCGCCGCCCTCGCGGTTTCCGGAGTGTTGTCGCCCCGCTTCGGCCAGATGTTCACGGCCGAGCGCGAACGCGGCCGCGATCTCCTCGCGGCCAAGGAGATTGCCGCATGAGCGAACCGCTGCTGGTACTCGACAACGTCACCAAGAACTACGGCGCGATCGAAGCGCTCAAGGGGATCAGTTTCTCCATCGGCAAGGGTGAGGTCGTGGCGCTGCTCGGCGATAATGGCGCAGGCAAATCGACACTGGTCAAGATCATCGCCGGCGGGCTGGAGCCGACCTCCGGCCGCATGCTGTTCGAGGGCAAGGAGTTTCTTGCCAGATCGCCGGCCGAGGCGAAGGCGGCGGGCATTGAAACCGTCTACCAGGACCTGTCGCTGTGCACCAATGTCGACGTGGTGGCTAATTTCTTCATGGGCCGTGAGATCACCAGGAAGGTGCTCGGCATTCCCGTGCTCGACGAGCGCGCCATGGAGGCCGTCGTCGCAAAGGCGCTGGCAAGTGCGGGCACCCGCATCCCATCGCTGCGCACCAATGTCGAGCATCTCTCGGGCGGCCAGCGCCAGGCCATCGAGCTCAACCGCTTCGTGCATTGGGGCGGCAAGCTGGTACTCCTCGACGAGCCGTTCGCGGCGCTGGGCGTCGAACAGACGCGGCGCGGTCTCGACATGATCCGCCAGGTGGCGAGCCAGGGCATCGGCGTCGTCATCATCACCCATATCATGCAGCAGGCTTTTCAGGTCGCCGACCGGATCGTGGTGATCCGGCAAGGGGTCGTGGCCGGCGATGTAGCCAGAAACAGAACAAGTCCCGATGCGGTGATCAACATGATCACCGGCGCGACGCTTGCCGGTGCCGGACCGGCTGGCTGAGGGACAAAAAGAGGGGTCCGGCTCAACAGGAGCGAACGACATGAAGCGAATACTTCTTGCTGTCTTCGGTATCCTGGCACTGGCCTTTGCCACGCTCACGCCGGCATTCGCCCAGTCCAAGGGAACCGTCTACTATATGGTGCCGACATTGCTGGACGAGTTCCAGACCGGCTCGGTGACCGCGCTGGAGCTGTTCCTGAAACAGGTCGGCTACGAGATAAAGACGCTGAACGCCGACAACAAAACCGACGCCCAGCAATCGCAGATGAACGACGTCATCGCGCTGAAGCCAAAGGCGATCATCCTGGCGGCCGTCGATTTCAACGCGCTGAAGCCGTCCATCGAGGCCGCACGTGCCGCCGGCATCCCGGTGGTCGAGTTCGACCGCCAGATCACGTCGACGCCTTCCGACTTCACCTCGGTGGCGGGTACCGTCGAGATCGGCCATATCGCCGCCGACCAGGCGGAGAAGCTGCTGAAGGCGAAGAACGGATCGGTGAAGGGCAAGGTGCTGCAGGTGCTCGGCGATCCCGGCGATCCCTACACGCTCGACATCCAGAAGGGTTTCGAGGAGAAGATGAAGGCGTTCCCGGACGTCAAGATCATCTCGCTGCCTGCCATGCAGTGGGAAGCCAGCAACGCCGGCACCATCGTCGCCGACCAGATGCTGGCCAACCCCGACATCGACCTGATCTTCAGCCATGCCGCGCATCTCTCGGTCGCCGCCGTCGCCTCGCTCGAGGCCGCCGGCAAAAAGCCGGGCGACGTCATGCTGATGAGCTCGAATGGCGCGCCGGTCGGCCTCGACCTGATCCGCAAGGGTTGGCTCAACGTCGAAGTCGAGCAGCCGCTCTACGCGCAGGCCGCGGCCGTCGCCATGTTCATGGACAAGGTCGCCAACAAGCAGGAGATCAAGCCCGGTGAATATGACGTGCTGGGCCTGAAATCGACCGTGACCAAAGAGGCGTGGGGGCCGAACATCAAGATCCCGGGTGCCGCCATTACAAAGGAAAACGTCGACAATCCGGCCTTCTGGGGCAACCAGAAGGCGCCGACGGACACCGTCAAACCGGTCGAATAGGCCGGTCACTTAAGCGCTCCGGACCAAAGTGGTCCGGAGCCGCCTCCCCGCAACATCAATCCGCGCAAGATCGCCGCCGAAATCGAGTTTTCGGGGTTCATGCGCCAGCCGGATCAACTCATGAACCCCCGCACCCGCCAAGCCCTGGAGTTCGTCCTCGACAACCTTGTCTGGTTCATGCTGGTCTTCGTGCTGGTGGTCTTCTCCATCTTCATCCCGAACTATTTCCAGCTCGGCATCTTCGCCAACATCATCGAGGCCTCGAGCGTGCTCGGCGTCATGTCGATCGGCCTGGCGCTGGTCATCATCGCCGGCCACATGGATCTGTCGGTCGAATCCGTCGCGGCGCTCAGTGCCATGGCGGTGGGCATCCTGTTCTGCTCGTCCGGCATCGGCCTTGGCATCCAATTGCACCCGGAATGGCTGATGGTTCCGGTGTCGCTGCTGCTGGCTCTGGCCGTCGGCGGTCTCATCGGCGCCTTCAACGGGTTTCTGGTCGTCAAGGTCAAGATGAGCGCCTTCATCATAACGCTGGCGTCCTACATCTGGGTGCGCGGCCTGGTGCTGGTCATTTCGGGCGGCCGCTCGGCTCAGGATTTGGCCCCCGCCATCCGCTGGTTCGGCATCCAGCGGCTGATCGGCCTGCCGCTGACCGCCTGGATCGCCATCGCGTGTTTCGTCGTCTTCTCGCTGATCATGGCCAAGACGCCGTTCGGCCGGCACCTCGTGATGATCGGCGGCAACGAGACGGCGACCTTCCGCGCCGGCATCCGAGTCAACCGCAACCTCATCATCGCCTTCGTGCTTGCCGGCGCCATCGCCGGCCTTGCCGGCTGGCTGCTGGCGATCCGCACCTCGGGCGCCACGGCAAATCTCGGCGTCGGTCTGCTGTTCAACGCCTTTGCCGCGGTCGTCATCGGCGGCGTCAGCCTGAAAGGCGGCGTCGGCACCTTGCCCGGCGTTTATGCCGGCGTGCTCCTGCTGTCGGCCATCAACACGGCGATCAACCTGATGGGACTGCCGGCCAACTTCACCCAGGTCATCCATGGCCTGCTGGTGCTGGCCGCGGTGCTGCTGGACGCATTCAAGCAAACCATTCGCCAGAGACTCGCATGACAGGACGGCTCGCATGACCGGAAGATTGAAGGACAAGGTGGCGCTGATCGTCGGCAGCGCGCGCGGCATCGGCAAGGGAATCGCGCTACGCTTCGCCGAAGAAGGCGCAAGTCTGGTACTCGCCGACACCGAGGCCGAGGCCGGGCAAGCGACAGCCGACGAACTGGGCGTGCCCTTCATCCGCACCGACATCTCGCAAATGGCCGACGCGGAGGCCGCGGTGGCACTGGCACTGAAGCATCACGGCCGCCTCGATATCATCGTGCAGAATGCCGGCATCTATCCCTGGCAGCTGATCGAAAACACCAGCGCCGACGACTGGGACCGCGTGATGGCCGTCAATCTGCGCGGCACGTTCAACGCCAGCCGCGCGGCACTGGTGCCAATGAAAGCGCAGCGCTCCGGGCGCATGCTATACACCTCCTCCATCACCGGCCCGCACGTGACCAGTCCCGGCCATGGCCATTATTCGGCCAGCAAGGCCGGCATCAACGGCTTCATCCGGGCAGCGGCGCTGGAATTCTCCGGCTACGGCATCACCGTCAACGGCGTCGAGCCCGGCAATATCCTCACAGAGGCCATCCAGCAGCATCGCGGCGCCGCCTATATCAAGAACATGGAGGATTCCATCCCGCTCGGCCGCCTCGGCAGTCCGCGCGACGTCGCCAATGCCTTCCTGTTCCTGGCCTCGGACGATGCCAGCTACATCACCGGCACGACCATCGTCGTCGACGGCGGGCAGTTGCTGCCCGAGGGCAAGGATTTCCGGATGGCGCCGCCGTGATCCGTAAACCTTAGACGGAAAGTCGCCGCTCTTTCCGTCGCCGTTCCGCGGCTTCCTGCAAAGGCTTACCGAAACCAGTTGAACAGTTGTTCGAGCATTCCGGGCGGCTCCAGCGAGAACACGGCGCGAAATGTCGTCGGCCGATCACTGGAAAATGCCGATGCAAGCGGTCGAGAATAGGATGCCGTGCGTCCGTCATCCGATATCGTGCCGCTTGTCTCGATGATGCGCGGAGCCGTCACCGTCCATGCGATATGCCTGCCTGACATCTTCGCCAATATGAGGGTCTGCAGCCCTTGCGCCATCGGATCGTCGTCATACTTGTCGGTTGGCTTGAGACTGGGGAAATTGACGACGAATTCGTAATTGTCCCCTACTCGATTGAGCTGCACGCCTTGCTTCTTGTCTCCTCCGACATTGGCGTTCGAAAGAGCCGCAACGAGATCGTCTGTCTTGCCGGAGAAAAACAGCGAGCAGACCTCATCGCGGCCCTCGGTTTTCTGCTCGGCGGTTCCGGTTATGCCCGGCGACGACAACAGCTTGTCGGTACTGCACCATTTGCCGGTCTCGTTCTTGGCCATCGCCAGTAGTGAAGAATCCACCGCTATCCGGATATTGGCCGTCGCGGTCCCATCGCGCCGGAATGCCAGATCCTGCTTCACGTCGAAGCAGCCCGCCACCAACAGACATCCGACCAGCGACACCACGATGTTGCGACGAACGGGGAATATCCAAAAACGCATCACATCTACGTTCAAATCTTGGCTCGGTGTCTCTTTTCGCGGCACCCTTCGCAAAAAGCGGCCAGCCGACGATGCGAAATAACCTATCAAAACCATAAGGCTATTTGGTGGGCGATGACGGACTCGAACCGCCGACATCTTCGGTGTAAACGAAGCGCTCTACCAACTGAGCTAATCGCCCGCTCCGGCGGGACCTTTAAGCGGTCGGGACCGGGTTCGCAAGGCCAAATGAGCAGCCGACGCCCTGTTCGCAGGCCGGATTTGTCCACAGAATGGCGACTGTCAAAAAACCTTCTCCAGTTTGTGTTTATGATGGTTTGGTGCGCTTGACACCCGGAGGCGAACCCCTTATCCACCGCCCCAACGACGAACACGGCTGACACGTGCTCGTCAATGCGCGGGTGTAGCTCAGTTGGTTAGAGTGCCGGCCTGTCACGCCGGAGGTCGCGGGTTCGAGCCCCGTCACTCGCGCCAAGTCTTTTCAAGGACTTGGCCTTTGTCGCGCATAAGAAGTTTCAACTTTCCTGCCGCCGGGCGCCCTGCTTTAGAGCCGGGGCCGAAGGTTCTAGAGCGGAAGGTTAAAGCCTCGTCGAGAGGCTCAACCGCAAAGCGGACCGAGGCACCCGAAGTCGATTGTCATTCGCAGCGGTGCGGCTCAAACCGTCTCCCAATTCGAAAAACTCCCGTCGTGCCAGATAAGTATCGGGCTGATGGCCTGGACTCCAATTCACCCTTCCAAGACGCCCGGCGCCGTTCCCTAAATTGCAGAGATTTACATTAGCGATCTCTCAACTAAGTGGGACGACCATACTCCGCGTTGGGTCGACAGTTGGGTGTTGCGATGCAAAGTGACTTTGCAGCGGCGCGCGAGCTGCTCGAATGCGCGCAAAACCGCCTATCCGGAAACGACGAAACAAGCCGGAGCGTCCGCGCGAAGCTCGATGTCCTGATTGAAGAGATCGCAGCCGCGGAATTTCAGAAGGCGCCCTTGACGATCGTTCCATTTCCGCGAACGCGACCGCCACGGTAGTCGGCTGCCCAGCCCCTTCCCTTCAAGCGGCGGACTGGCGGAGCTTTTTCATCTGCTTCGGCCCTCGAGGCCGCGCGGACATTATCGGACCGCCACGACCTTCATACCCGCACCCTGACCTGCTCCAGGGACTGCACCTGGCGTCCATCGACAAAATTGTCGGGATGCAGCCAAATCAAGAAGGCGGCGTTGGCAGCCACCCATTCCCGCGCCAGGAGGGAATACATGCAGATGTCGCATGGGCGCCCTTTCAAGGTGAGACCTTCACGCAATATGCCCTCGAAGACGAAACCCAGCCGATCGGCTGCTCGCCTGGATTTCGCGTTGGCCGTCGTGCAGGTCCATTCCAGGCGGCGATAACCCAGATCCTCGAACACGTGTCGCATGATGAGGAACAGCGACTCGCTGGCCGCGACAGTCCTTTGTAGAGCCGGTGCGAAGAGGATATAGCCCAGTTCGATCACCCTGTGTGCCGGCCTTGCCTCCATCAGGCAAAGCCAGCCAACAGGCCCTGCGGCGGTTCGTAGTGTCAGAAATGTGCGCGATTGGTCGCCAAGCAGGTCGCCGACATGCGCCCGGAAAGATTCGACCCCGTCGAACGGTCCCACTTTCATATCGGCCCAGATCACGTCGCGTTCGCCGGCATGTGTTAGCCGGAAGATATCATCGGCATCTTCGCGACAGAGCGGAACCAGACTTATATGATCTCCGGTCAAGGTTACCGGCCGGGGAACGCTCGCACTGCCGGCTGCTTTCGACAGTTCCTTCCATCTCTCTTGCTCAGCCATGCTCCGTCACCGCTGATTGGCGCCCTTGGGGAGGGAATCTGGTTCGGACGGTACCCCAATGGGGCATTCGGCCTCAACCTTTTCGGAAAGGCCAGAATAAGAGGGGGCTTGTGGGATCAACAGCCGGCCGTGCCTCCGAGGTTTTCTCCGATCGCCTGGAAATCAGGCGAATGACCAGGCAGACGTAGCCGACCTGCAAGACGACCAACGTCAGTACCGCCCAACCAAGGGACGCCCAGATCGACCCGGACTCCAAGTAAACCCAGATCGAAATGCCGATTGTCGTTGCAAGCATTCCGACCAGAAATTGCGGAAAGTACATCTCGATTGCCCCGCCCACCCCCAACCTTTCGGTTCGAGATCGATATCCACGTGCCCCGCATCTGTTATTTAAGTTGCCACTAAATTAGCAATTACGCAATTTGTTAATCATGAACTTGCGGGCGGTTGTGGTTGGCATCATGAGCAGCGAGAACAGATGGTATTGGCCGGCGCTTCTCTCGCGCACGGCCGCTGGCGGCAACGACAACAGTCGATCGGCGACACCGATCCTAGTTCCGGGCCAGCAGCGCCTCGACCTCGCGCAGTGTCGGCATCGACGGCGCTGTGCCCGGTCGCGTCACCGAAATGCCGGCGACCGCGCAGGCGAAGCGCACCGCTTGCAGCGGCTCCACGCCTCGCGAAAGCGCGGCGGCGAAGCCGCCGTTGAAGGCATCTCCGGCTCCCGTGGTTTCGACCACCGGCCCGGCGCTGATGGCGGGAACATGCTCGGAGCGGTCCCTGGTGTGCAGCAGTGCGCCCTTGTCACCGAGCGTGACGATGACGGCGCCGACGCCCTTTTCCAGCAGCTTGCCGGCAGCGGCCCGGGCGTCATCGACCGAGGAGACTTTCAGCCCCGTCAATTCCTCAGTCTCGGTCTCGTTCGGCGTGAGATAGTCGCAGAGCGTAAAGATGCGGTCGGGGAGCCTGGCCGCGGGAGCGGGGTTGAGGATAGTCGTCACCCCTGCCCCGCGCGCGATCTCCAGTGCCCTCAGCGCCGCGTCGATCGGCTGTTCGAGCTGCGTGACAAAGACCCCGGCACCGCCGATCAGATCGGCATTAGCCTCGATATCGGCCGGCGAAATCAGCGTGGCCGCACCAGGGCTGACGATGATGGCGTTGTTGCCGCTTCCCTCCTCGACAAAGATGTAGGCGGCGCCCGTGTAGCTATCCGGCGTATCGATGACGGCGCTTTTCACGCCGGCATCCTTCCAGGTCCGCCTGGCCATGTCGGCGAAGGCATCGACGCCAAGCCGGGTCAGGAAGGTGATATCGGCACCGAGTTTGCCGGCGGCCACCGCCTGGTTCGAACCCTTGCCACCCGGCCCGAGCTTGAACGAATTGCCGAGGATCGTCTCGCCCATGCGCGGCTGGCGATCGGCGCGATAGGCGGTATCGGCGACGAAGACGCCCAGGACGACGACAGGTTTCATGACAACTGGCTTGCCGGAGGCCATGCTGCTACGCCGCGTCCGGCGGCACGACGCCCTTGCGGAAGGCGAAGCAGCCGTAAAAGCGGCGCTCGCCGGTCTGGATCACGCAATAGGCCCGTTTGGCGCGCTCATAGAAGGCGTAGCGCTCGACCGGGAGCATCGGCCAGGACTTGCCCTCGGCCGCGTCGATTTCCTTTTGCACTTCCTTCTGCACGGGCGGAATCTCGTCCGGCTTGCCGACGATCTCCATGCGCGCCGCGGAGTCGTCGACGAACGTATCCAGCGGGTAGAGCGACAGCACCGCCTTCACCACTTGCGCCGCCGGGGCATCGATGCGCAACAGGCGGCCGAGCGCCGTCTGGCGCGCCACCGAATCGGACGGGAAATTGGTGTCGGCTATGATCAGGTCGTCGCCATGTCCCATCGCCCGCAATGCCTGCAGCACGTCGGCATTGAGCAACGGATGGATCCCTTTGAGCATGATGGTCCTCGTGAAGTCCGTTTGAGATCAGAGACGCTTGCCGGTCTCGGCGTCGAACAGGTGGATATGGTCGAGCCTGGGCCGGAGCTTGAGCGTATCGCCCGGCTTGAAGTCGTGGCGCTCGCGAAACAAGGCCACCATCTCGCCGTCGCCGAAACGCAGGAATACCAGCGTTTCGGACCCGGTCGGCTCGACCACCGAAATCTTCGCCGGGACGCCATCAGGATGGATCTCGAGATGCTCCGGGCGCACGCCATAGACGACGGCCTGCCCGTCCTGCGCGGCATTGTCGCCAATCGGGAACAATGTACCTGATATGTCGACGCCGGGCTTGTCGCCCTTGCGCAGAACACCCTTGAGCAAGTTCATCGAAGGTGAGCCGATAAAACCGGCGACGAACAAATTGGCCGGCCGGTCGAACAGCTCCAGCGGCGCACCGACCTGCTCGATGCGGCCGTCGCGCATGACGACGATCTTGTCGGCCATCGTCATCGCCTCGATCTGGTCGTGGGTGACATAGATGGTGGTGGTTTTCAGCCGTTGGTGGAGTTCCTTGATCTCGGTTCGCATCTGCACGCGCAGCTTGGCATCGAGGTTCGAGAGCGGCTCATCGAAGAGGAACACTTGCGGATTGCGCACGATGGCACGCCCCATCGCCACGCGTTGACGCTGGCCGCCCGAAAGCTGCCGGGGATAGCGCTTGAGATAGGGATTGAGATCGAGAATGTCGGCGGCGCGCTTGACCCGCTCCGCGACCACGGCCGGATCGGTTTTCCGCAGCTTGAGGGCAAAGGCCATGTTCTGCTCCACCGTCTTGTGCGGATAGAGAGCGTAGTTCTGGAACACCATGGCGATGTCGCGTTTTGCCGGCGGCAGATGATTGACGACACGGTCGCCGATGGCGATCGTGCCGCCGGAAACGGTCTCCAGCCCGGCCACCATTCTGAGCAGCGTGGACTTGCCGCAACCTGAAGGACCGACCAGCACGACGAACTGTCCGTCAGCGATGTCGACGCTGACTTCGTGCAGAACCTTGACGGTTCCAAAAGCCTTGGCCACCTTGCTGATCGCGACTTGAGCCATATCTCCCCCATCGGCCCCACTGGCCGTAGGCGCAGAAGCTAACCAACGCGACCTGCCAGGGCAAGTCGGTCTCTTATAGATAAAAACCTGTTCTCGTTGACACGGCGTTTGGTTGTGAGAATAGTGGCGGGCGCTGGTCCAAATGTCGGTAACGATCCGCAGGGAACTTCAATCGACGCAGGGTGGGGTCCTGCCTAATTCAATGCCCAGCCTGGAGCACAATTGCGCTCCAACGTCCGACAGGTGGCCACATCCATTCACACTGATATTCTGGGAGGAATAGTCGATGAGAACAGGTCTTTACGATAAACTGGTCCGCGCCGGCGCCACAAGGCGCGACATCTTGAAGGGCGCGGCCAGCATGGCCGCGATCGCGGCGGCATCCGGCGCGGGGCTCGGTGCACTGACGCGTCCTGCCTCCGCGGCAAGCGAGCTTCGCTCGAAGATCCTGCAGATTCCCGGCGTTGGCAAAGGCCAGCCGACCGATGCCGATTTCCAGAAGGTCGGCGAACTCTGCCTCGACGCGACCAAGGCCAATGTCAAGGAAGGCGAATTCGCCGGCGTTGAGCTGACCTTCATGGGCCTCAACAACCAGAACCTGCACAATGTGCTGTTCCGCGGCTTCCTGAAGCCATGGGAGGCCTATACCGGCGCCAAGATCAGCTGGATCGACCTGGCGCAGGCCGACTACAACGCCCGCCTGCAGCAGTCGATCGCCACCGGCACCGTCGACTTCGACATTATCGAGATGGGCGCCCCCTTCGAGGGCGATGTCTGCGGCAAGGGCCTGACCTCGGAAATGCCCGACTGGGTCAAGAAGCAGATCGATTTCGACGATCTGGTCAATTATCTGAAGCCGCCGGTCGGCACCTGGGATGGCAAGCAGTACCGCGTGACCATCGACGGCGACACGCACAATTTCAACTACCGCACCGACGTGTTCGCCGATGCCGACCTCGCCAAGCAGTGGAAGGACGGCGGCGGTGAAGGCGAATGGGGCGTGCCGAAGACCTGGCAGCAGGTGCAGGCCGTGACCAAGTTCCTCAAGGGCAAGAAATTCAAGGGCCAGGACGTCTACGGCTATCTCGATGCGCCCAAGCCCTGGGGTGGTTTCGGCTTCTACTTCCTCGGCAGCCGCGCCACCGCCTATGCCAAGCATCCCGACGACAAGGCCTGGCTGTTCGACGCCGACACGATGAAGCCGCGCGTCAACAATCCGGCCTGGGTGCGCGCCATCCAGGACGTGATCGACGCGCTACCGTCCGAACCCGCCGACCAGATCAACGCCGATCCGAACACCACCGCCTTCCAGCAGTTCCTGGCCGGCACCGGCTCGATGATCCCCTGGTGGGGTGACGTCGGCTCGAACGTCAAGACCAATGATTCCTCTGTCATCGGCGACGTCACCGGCTTCTCGATCCTGCCGGGTTCGGACGACGTCTACAACTCCAAGACCGGCGCCTGGGAAAAGCTCGCCAGCGGCCCGAACTACTCGCCGAACTGCGCCTATCTCGGCTGGGGCGTTTACGTGATGGCCCGCGTCGACAGCGACGAGAAGAAGAAGAAAGCGGCATGGTCCGCCGCCGCCCATCTCGGCGGCAAGGACCTGTCGATCTGGACGGCGATGTATCCGTCCGGCTTCCAGCCCTACCGCAATTCCCATTTCGACATTCCGGAATGGGTGGCGGCCGGCTACGACGAGGCCTTCATCACCTCGTACCTCAAGTCGGAAGGCGACAGCTACAACCATCCGAATGCGGCGATCGAGCCACGCATCCCCGGCATCTTCCAGTATTATTCCGCCGCCGAGGACATTCTGGCCAATACCTTCGCCGGCAAGATGAAGGCGCAGGAAGGCGCCGACGCCATTGCCGCGGCCTGGGAGAAGCTGACCGACCAAATCGGCCGCGAAAAGCAGATCAAGCTCTACAAGGCCTCGCTCGGCCTGGCCTGATCAGAGCCTGAACCTGGGTCCGGCGACGAGAGCCGCCGGACCCTGTCTTGACCGGTACGCCGGTCGCGAAGTGCCTTCTGCAACCGGACGAGACGCGTGGCTGACCAGATTTTGCCCACCAATGATTGGCCGGCAAACGCCGTCCCATCCGACCTGATCCCGCCAGGCCGCAAACGCCTTGGCTGGGCGCTGATGGCGCTGGCCACGTTCGGCCTCCTGGCAACGATCCTGGTACAGATCCTCTACAAGAGCGAAGTCGACACGATCGGCTTCGAGACATGGCGTCCCGTCGTCTACGCCTATGTGCTATGGGGCGTGGCGCTCGGCATCGGCCAGGTGCTGACGCGCGGCGAGGACGGGCAGCGCGCGCTATTCCTGTTGCCGGCGCTGCTGTTCACCATCGCCATGGTGATCTTCCCGACGCTGTTCGGCTTCTACATCGCGCTCACCGACTGGAACCTCTCCTCCTTCAGTGGCCGCAGGTTCAACGGGCTCGACAATTTCTGGCAGATGCTTGGTGACCCCTACTACCGCAATGCGCTGTTCAACATGGTGCTCTATGTGCTGGCGGTGCTGGTCGAATACGTCATCGCCTTCGGCCTGGCGCTGTTGCTCAACGCACAGATCAGGGCGCGAAAATTCTTCCGCGTCGTCTTCCTGATGCCGCTGATGCTGTCGCCGGTCGCGGTATCCTGGATGATCGGCAAATCGCTGATGGAATACCGGTTCGGGCCGGCGGCGACGCTGGCGCGCCATCTCGGCTGGGATAATCCCGCCTTCTTCTCCGATCCGATCACAGCGCGCATCTCGATCATGCTGCTCGATGCCTGGACCTTCATTCCCTTCATGATGATCATGCTGCTGGCCGGCCTGCAGGCCATGTCGCGCGAGGTGCTGGAGGCGGCGCGCGTTGACGGCGCGACCGCATGGCAGACCTTCTGGCAGGTCACCTTCCCGCTGATGCTGCCGGTTTCGGTGACGGCGGTGATCCTGCGCATCATCTTCAAGCTGAAGCTTGCCGACATCATCATCACGGTGACATCGGGCGGCCCGGGCGGCGCGACCGATTCCGTGTCGAGCTTCATCTACCGCGAATACCGCGACCGTTCGAATGTCGGCTACGGCACCATGCTGGCAATGGCTTATCTCGTCATCATCGTCGTGTTCGTGACCTGGCTGCTGAAGCTCGCCAACCGCTTCGTGCGCAACGTCAACTGAGTGGCCGGATCATGAGCGTTCAGACCACCGACTATACCGTCTCCGAAATCCGCTCTCCGGCGAGCTTCATCACCAGCCGCGTCTTCATCTATGGGGCGCTCGTCTTCTGGGCCTT
Source organism: Mesorhizobium sp. GW821-FHT04C10 (assembly GCF_059420305.1). Lineage (NCBI taxonomy): Bacteria > Pseudomonadati > Pseudomonadota > Alphaproteobacteria > Hyphomicrobiales > Phyllobacteriaceae > Mesorhizobium > Mesorhizobium sp. GW821-FHT04C10. The sequence continues at coordinate 4,914,392 of NZ_JBWKTL010000001.1, forward strand.
CATCTGCCTGTTCCCGATCTACTGGACGATAACGACCTCGTTCAAATCGGCGGTCGACGTCACGCAAGGCCATCTCATCCCCTTCGTCGACTTCTGGCCGGACTGGAAGGGCTGGCGTTCGCTCGGCCTGTCGCCGGATTCGATCTTCCAGACCTCCACGGTGCGCGATGAGTTCTTCAAGCGCTTCATGAACTCGGTCATCACCTCGGTCGGCGCATCGAGCCTCGCCATCGTCATCGGCAGCCTCGCCGCCTACGGCCTGACGCGCTACCGCTACAAATTCGCCTGGTTCAAGAACGAGGACATCTCCTTCTTCTTCCTGTCGCAGTTGATCCTGCCGCCTGTGGTGCTCGCCCTGCCCTTCCTGGTGCTCTACCGGGAAGTCGGCCTGCTCGACACGCGCGTCGGGCTGATCCTGCTCTACACGCTGATGGTGCTGCCGATCGTCATCTGGATCATGCGCGACCAGTTCAACTCCATCCCCGTCGAGCTGGAGGAAGCGGCCCTCGTCGATGGCCTGTCGATCTGGGGCGCGTTTTTCCGCATCGTCATGCCGATCGCGCTGCCAGGCATGGTCGCCGCCTTCATCCTGGCGATGGTGCTATGCTGGAACGAGTATTTCTTCGCCGCGCTGCTGACCTCGACCGACGCCAAGACCATTCCGGTCATGGTGGCGAGCCAGACCGGCTCGCAAGGCATCAACTGGTGGTCGATGGCGGCGCTCGCCACCGCGGCGATTGCGCCGCTGGCGGTCATCGGCATCGCGCTGGAGCGCTATCTGATCATGGGCATGACTGCGGGAGCGGTGAAATAGGCTCGAGGCGCAATATCCGCGTTGGCCACAAAGGCCATGACCGCTAGGCAAGGGTGTCATGCCGATCGCCTGGCAGGGTCGGACCTACCGGGCGGAACGGCTGAAAACCCGTGATTAGGCCTTCAGGATGGACCGCAGGTGATCCATGATCATGGCGACGCCCTTTTGGCCGAGTTCCGCCGATGCGTCCTTGGCACCAGCCGTATACCAGCCGGTATTGTCGGCGAAGCGGGCGGCATCGACAGCTTCAGGGCATAGCGCCAGCATCAGCGATGTCTCGCCGATGCCCGCATGGTCGAACGGATACTTGCCGTTCATGGCGGCCGGCATCAACGGATGCACCTGCACCCAGTTGAAGAAGTTTTCCCCCTCGGCATGTCCGGCATAATAGTCGGCCATCGTCTCGGAACCCCACCAGCCCTCGCCGCGCTGCTTCTCCAGAAAACGGAAGATCGCCTGACGGCCGGCGGTCTTGAAGGCGAGATCGGTCGGCATGCCGGCGGCAAAGTTCTCGGTCTGGTGATGGACGATGGCGTGGATGTTGCGGAAGCCGATGCGCAGCAGGCTGTAGAACAGCTCCTCGCCGAATGGGGCCAATTGATTGCCGCCGACCTGCACCGAACCAGTGCCTTCCGGCGGCGCCACCGCGTAACTCGCCGCGCCGTAGTAGAAGGGCGGCAGGATGACGACGTCCCTCTCCTTCTCGAACAGCTCCAGCGTCTTGATGACGGCCAGCGTGTCCATGCCGACAGCCATGTGCTCGCCATGGTATTCGAGCACGCCAAGCGGCAGCGCGACCGGCCAATTCTGCGCGATCGCCTTGCGGATCTGGTGTGGCAGCATCAGTTCATAACGCATGGTCTATTCCATGTTGGTGTGGCGCGCGCGCATGGCTTGCGGCGACGCACCGGTCAGGGATTTGAGTTTCAGCACCATCACCTCGAACAGCAGGAACAGGGCGCCTTCGAACACCGAGCCCATCGGCAGGACCGAAGTCTTTTGCGGACCCTGGTCATCGGCCATGGTCTGGGCCGGGATGAGCAGCGTGGTGTCGGCCAGTCCCGCGGCACTGCCGCCGGCCTGGGCAGTCAGCAGCAGATTGGTCGCGCCGGCGTTGCGCGCAACCTGCATCAAGGTCAGCACTGTCGAGGTTTCTCCCGGCCCGGAACTGGACAGGAAAACATCGCCTGGACCCAGCGGCGGCGTGGTCATGTCGCCGACCACCGAGACAGGCAGGCCGAGATGGTAGAGCCGCATGGCGAAACCCTTGACCTGCAAGGCCTCGCGGCCGCAGCCATAGACGACGATTTGCCCTGCATCGGCCAGCAGCTTGCAGGCGGCGTCGATGCTGCCTTCATCCACACGTGCCAGCACGCCGCCGAGCTCATCGAGCGCGGTCTTGAACAGGTTTTCGTTCCGGCCGCTCACGGCAAATCCACCCTCGAAATCGTCCGGGAATTTTTTCACGAACAGCTTGATCTGGTTCATGCTAGCAACCGCGAAAATGCGTGTCCAACGCCGCGCAACGCTTTTGCCTGATCACAGGCGTGATAGTGTCATGTCAGACAAATCAACCCGGGAAACTGCAGGACATGAAGACACGGCATTTCGACCGCACCGGCAATGGCGGCATCACCTTCACCGAGCTCGGCTTCGGCACGGCACCGCTCGGCAATCTCTACCGCACCGTTTCGGACGAGGATGCCAATGCCACGCTGGATGCCGCCTGGGCGACCGGCTGCCGCTACTACGACACCGCGCCGCTCTATGGGCTCGGCCTGTCTGAAACGCGCCTCAATCCCTTCCTGCGCGGCAAGAAGCGCGACGACTATGTGCTGTCGAGCAAGGTCGGCCGGCTGATGCGCGCCTGCCCGCCCGAGCAGCGCACGGGCATCGGCAAGTTTTTCGACACGCCGTCGCGCCGCGAGGTGTACGATTACAGCTATGACGGCGTGATGCGCTCATTCGAGGCCTCGCTCGAGCGGCTTGGCGTCGACCGGATAGACATACTGTTCGTGCACGATGTCGACATCTTCACCCATGGCAGCAAGGAGGCGTCCGACCAGCGCATCGAGGAATTCATGCAATCGGGCTATTACGGGCTGCTGTCGCTGCGCGACCAGGGCGTCATCAAGGCGTTCGGCGGCGGCATCAACGAATGGCAGGTTGCCCAGACGCTGGCCGAGCGCGGCGATTTCGACCTGTTCCTGCTTGCCGGGCGCTACACGCTGCTCGAACAGGAAGCGCTGACATCCTTCCTGCCGCTCTGCCAGAAACGCGGCATCGGCATCGTTCTCGGCGGACCCTACAATTCCGGCATCCTGGCGACGGGACCGAAACTCGGCGCCTACTACAATTACTCCGAAGCGCCGAAGGACATTCTCGAGCGGGTCGCCGGCATCGAGGCTGTCTGCAAACGCCATGGCATCAGGCTGATCGAGGCGGCGCTGCAGTTTCCGTTGCTGCATCCCTCGGTCGTCTCGGTGATCCCCGGCGGCCAGCGACCGAGCGAAGTCGAAAGCAACCGGACGCTGCTCGACGCGAAACTGCCAGCAGCCCTTTGGGCCGACCTCAAGAAGGAAGGCCTGATGAGCGCCGGTGCGCCGACCGCATAAGCGGGGGCCATTCGCGTCGGCGTCGGGCACAAAAAAGAAAAGCCGAGGCAAGCCCGGCTTTTCTGGTCTCTGAAAAAGAAAAACGCGTTTAGTTGACGGCGTCCTTGAGGCCTTTGCCGGCCGAAAACTTCGGCACGGTGCGTGCCGGGATCTTCACTTCAGCGCCGGTCTGGGGGTTGCGGCCAGTCGAGGCCGCACGCTTTGACACGGTGAAATTGCCAAAGCCGACAAGCCGGACATCGCCGCCCTTCTTCAGTTCGCCGGTGATGACGGAAAACACCGCATCGACCGCCGACTGCGCGTCACCCTTCGAAATGCTCGCGGCGTCGGCGACAGCGGACACCAGTTCGTTCTTGTTCATAAAAATTCCCTTCCATGAGAACACCGGAACTAACGACTCATCCGGCAGGAAACGGACTTTAGAAAGAAGCGTTCCCGCAACCAAGTCGAAAAGGCAGGAAAAAGTGGGAAAAAGCCCGGAAATCCGGGGTTTTTCACATGAAAAAGCCGGGCGCGAGGCCCGGCTTTCTGTTTGTGCGCTGCAACCTTAGAAATTTCTAACGCATGGCCCCGAAAACCGTAGCCGGTTTTCGGAAAGACCATGCGCAAGTCTGCAGTGTTAGAGCGTCCTTTACGCGTCCAATCGGACGCGCGGCGCTCTAATGTGCAAGCGACTTTCCAGCATCATCGGCACTGTCCGTCGAGGCCGGAGGATTGACCGGTTCGACCCATTCGATCGGCTCCGGCATACGCACCAGCGCGTGGCGCAACACCTCACCGACGCGTGAGACCGGAATGATCTCCATGCCGTTCTTCACGTTGTCCGGAATCTCCGCCAGATCCTTGGCGTTGTCTTCCGGGATCAGCACCTTCTTGATGCCGCCGCGCAGAGCGGCGAGCAGCTTCTCCTTGAGGCCGCCGATCGGCAAGATGCGGCCGCGAAGCGTTATCTCGCCAGTCATCGCCACATCGGCCCGGACCGGAATGCCCGTCAGTACCGACACGATGGCTGTCGCCATGGCAGCACCGGCGGACGGACCGTCCTTGGGCGTGGCGCCTTCCGGCAAGTGCACGTGGATGTCGCGCTTGTCGAACAGCGGCGGCTCGATGCCGAAATCGATGGCCCGCGAGCGGACATAGGAGGCCGCCGCCGAAATCGATTCCTTCATCACGTCGCGCAGGTTGCCGGTCACCGTCATGCGACCCTTGCCGGGCATCATGACGCCTTCGATCGTCAGCAGTTCGCCGCCGACTTCCGTCCAGGCAAGCCCGGTAACGACGCCGACCTGATCGTCAGCCTCGACCTGGCCGAAGCGGAAGCGCTGGACACCAAGGTAGTCGGCGAGGTTCGCCGCCGTGATGTTCACCGTCTTCTTCTTCGTCTTCAGGATCTCGGTCACCGCCTTGCGTCCGAGCTTCATCAGCTCGCGCTCCAGGCTCCGGACGCCCGCTTCGCGGGTGTAGGTCTGGATGATGGCGCGGATCGCATCCTCACCGACGGAGAACTCCTTCGGCTGCAGCGCGTGATCGCGGATCACCTTCGGCATCAGGTGCCGCTTGGCGATCTCGATCTTCTCGTCCTCGGTGTAGCCGGCGATACGAATGATCTCCATGCGGTCCATCAAGGGCGCAGGGATGTTCAGCGTGTTCGCCGTCGTCACGAACATCACGCTCGACAGGTCGTATTCGACCTCGAGGTAATGGTCCATGAACGTCGAGTTCTGTTCGGGGTCGAGCACCTCGAGCAGCGCCGACGACGGATCGCCACGGAAGTCCTGGCCCATCTTGTCGATCTCATCGAGCAGGAAGAGCGGGTTGGACTTCTTCGCCTTCTTCATCGACTGGATGACCTTACCGGGCATCGAGCCGATATAGGTGCGCCGGTGGCCACGGATCTCGGCTTCGTCACGCACGCCGCCGAGCGCCATGCGGATGAATTCGCGACCGGTCGCCTTGGCGATCGACTTGCCGAGCGAGGTCTTGCCGACGCCGGGAGGGCCGACGAGGCACAGGATCGGCCCCTTCAGCTTCTTCTGACGACTCTGCACGGCCAGGTACTCGACGATGCGGTCCTTGACCTTGTCGAGGCCGAAGTGATCGGTATCGAGCACGTTCTGGGCATAGGCCAGATCCTGCTTGACCTTGGAGTTCTTGCCCCACGGGATCGACAGCAGCCAATCGAGGTAGTTGCGCACGACGGTCGATTCCGCCGACATAGGCGACATCGTCCTCAGCTTCTTCAACTCGGCTTCCGCCTTTTCGCGGGCTTCCTTGGAGAGCTTGGTCTTCTTGATGCGCGCCTCGATCTCGGCGGCCTCGTCGCGGCCGTCCTCGCCTTCGCCGAGTTCCTTCTGGATCGCCTTCATCTGCTCGTTGAGGTAGTACTCGCGCTGCGTCTTCTCCATCTGGCGCTTGACACGCGAGCGGATGCGCTTCTCCACCTGCAAGACGGAGATTTCGGCTTCCATGAAGCCCATCGCCTTTTCCAGCCGCTCCTTGACCGAGAGCGTGGCCAGCATTTCCTGCTTTTCAGGGATCTTGATGGCGAGATGCGAGGCAACCGTATCGGCGAGCTTGGAATAGTCGTCGATCTGGCTGGCGGCACCCACCACTTCAGGCGAGATCTTCTTGTTCAGCTTGACGTAGTTCTCGAAGTCGGTGACGACCGAGCGGGCCAGCGCCTCGACCTCGACCTCTTCCTCCTCCGGCTCGACCAGCGCAGCGGCGCGGGCCTCGTGGAAGTCGGGACGGTCGGTGAAGGAGACGATTTTCGCACGCGAGGCGCCCTCGACCAGAACCTTGACGGTGCCGTCGGGCAGCTTCAGCAATTGCAGCACATTGGCGAGCGTGCCGATGTCGAAGATCGCATCGGGCTCGGGATCGTCATCGGCGGCATTCATCTGGGTGGCAAGCAGGATCTGCTTCTCCTGACCCATCACCTCTTCCAGCGCCTTGATCGACTTTTCGCGTCCGACAAAGAGCGGAACGATCATGTGCGGGAACACCACGATGTCGCGCAGCGGGAGGACTGCGTAGACGCCGTCGCTGGGAGCCTTGGATATTTTGGCCATTGTCCAACCTTTCATGTCGCGGTCGCCATCAGGCCAACCGCGAATCTTATATTAACGACCGGGGATCGTTCCGCCTACCACCGTTTGTGACGGGAGTTTTACAGCACGGAAATCGGGCACCTCGGCCTTCTGGTGTTAGGTGGATGCAGGCGGGGCAAAGATCAAGAGTTAACATCGTCCGCAATCCACTACATCGCCGAAGTCGCGTGCCCTTCACAGCAAAACGGCGCCGCAACGGCGCCGTTCCATAAAAATATAGGGTGAAGTGCCACGTCAGGCACTGACGTTGCCCTTCTTTTCCTTCTGTTCGGAATAGATATAGAGCGGCCGGGCGCTGCCGGTCACCACTTCCTCCGAAATCACCACTTCGCGCACGCCCTCAAGGGCGGGCAGTTCGAACATGGTGTCGAGCAGGATCGCTTCCATGATCGAACGCAGGCCGCGCGCGCCGGTCTTGCGCTCGATGGCGCGCTTGGCGATCGCCGACAGGGCGTTCTCGTGGAAGGTCAGGTCGACATTTTCCATCTCGAATAGCCGCTGATACTGCTTGACCAGCGCGTTCTTCGGCTCGGTCAGGATCTGGATCAGCGCCGGCTCGTCGAGGTCCTCCAGCGTCGCCAGAACCGGCAGACGGCCGACGAACTCCGGAATGAGGCCGAACTTCAGCAGATCCTCGGGCTCGACCAGGCGGAAGACATCACCGGTACGGCGATCCTCGGGCGAGGCGACGATGGCGCCGAAGCCGATCGAGGTCTTGCGGCCGCGATCCGAGATGATCTTGTCCAGCCCAGCGAAGGCGCCGCCGCAGATGAACAGGATGTTGGCGGTGTCGACCTGCAGGAATTCCTGCTGCGGATGCTTCCTGCCGCCCTGCGGCGGCACGGAGGCGACCGTGCCTTCCATGATCTTCAACAGTGCCTGCTGCACGCCCTCGCCCGACACGTCGCGGGTGATCGAGGGATTATCGGACTTGCGCGAAATCTTGTCGATCTCGTCGATGTAGACGATACCGCGCTGGGCGCGCTCGACATTGTAGTCGGCCGACTGCAACAGCTTCAGGATGATGTTCTCGACGTCCTCGCCGACATAACCGGCTTCGGTCAGCGTCGTGGCATCCGCCATGGTGAAGGGCACGTCGATGATGCGGGCCAGCGTCTGCGCAAGCAGCGTCTTGCCGCAACCGGTCGGACCGATCAGCAGGATGTTGGACTTGGCCAGCTCGACATCGTTGTTCTTGCCGGCATGGGCGAGGCGCTTGTAGTGGTTGTGGACCGCCACCGACAGCACGCGCTTGGCGTAGGGCTGGCCGATGACATAGTCGTCGAGAACCTTGAGGATCTCCTGCGGTGTCGGCACGCCCTCGCGCGACTTCACCATCGAGGTCTTGTTCTCCTCACGGATGATGTCCATGCAGAGCTCGACGCATTCGTCGCAGATGAAGACCGTCGGACCGGCGATCAGCTTGCGCACCTCATGCTGGCTTTTGCCGCAAAACGAGCAATAAAGCGTGTTCTTCGAGTCACCGCTGTTGTTGCCGACCTTGCTCATTTTCCTGTCCTTTCATGGCCGCCCGCCGATGGTCTGGCTGAAAGGGCGCATACTCTATTTATCGCGGGAATCCGCCGCCGCCAGTATCCCGGCTCCCGCAACGTATTCCGTACGAAACACAAATCAGAAAACGTGGCAATGATTCGCAGCAACCCCACACAAAGCTAAGCCGTCGAAAATCAACATAGCCTTAACGTAGGCAATCCCGACCGTCGAGGGAACAGCCAATTGTGGCCGAAATGCCGCAAGAGGCACCAAAAGCGCGTGATGGTGCCATCCAACTGCCACCAAGCCCTTATGCCACGGCGCCTTCGGCCGGTTCGCGCGACGAAATGACCTTGTCGATGAGGCCGAAATCCTTGGCTTCGTCGGCGGTCATGAAATGATCGCGGTCTAGCGTGCGTTCAATCTCTTCGTAGCTCTTGCCGGTGTGCTTGACGTAGACCTCGTTGAGACGGCGCTTCAGCTTGACGATATCCATGGCATGGCGCTCGATGTCGGAGGCCTGACCCTGGAAGCCGCCGGACGGCTGGTGAACCATGATGCGGGCATTCGGCGTGGCGAAGCGCATGTCCTTGTGGCCGGCGGTCAAAAGCAGCGAGCCCATCGAGGCCGCCTGGCCGATGCAGAGCGTCGACACGGCCGGCTTGATGAACTGCATGGTGTCGTAGATCGCCATGCCAGAGGTGACGACGCCGCCTGGCGAATTGATGTAAAGGTTGATTTCCTTCTTCGGATTCTCGGCTTCGAGGAACAGGAGCTGCGCGCAAACCAGCGTCGCCATGCCGTCCTCGACCGGACCGGTGATGAAAATAATGCGCTCCTTGAGGAGGCGCGAGAAGATGTCGTAGGCCCGCTCGCCGCGATTGGTCTGTTCGACCACCATCGGAACGAGGTTCATGTAGGTTTCGACGGGGTTCTTCATCTGATATCTCTTATCTCGCGGTGGGATTCCGGCGCCGGGAATGCCGGCAGATCGGGCAGAATCGGTTCTGGATCGTTGTTCCGTAGATAGGATGCCGGCTCATCCTTGTGCAAGGCCGACCCGTCCTAGCCATCTGGGTAAGTCGAATCAAGCTTTACGGCCAAGGATTCGTCACAGTGACGGCTTCCAACGCGCCGAGCCGCACAACCAAGCCGCCGGCGCGTAGCAATTTCTTAACCGCGTCACTTAACGAAATGCGGCGAAACCGCTTTTCTCCTGGACCGCTTACCCTACAATTCAACGTTGAACTTGTGGCTGCGGTTCAAACAGGGGGAGTGTCATGTTCAGGAGAAGCGCATCCTTCGCCATTGCCGGGCTGGCCATGCTCGGCACGACTTCGCAGACGGCGGCCGGCGGCCGCGCCGTGGAATGCTACGAACCGGTCCGCACGCCTGATCTCTATGACACTGTCTATGAAGACGTCATGGTCAGCCCACCCGGCCAGCAGGTCGACTACACCCCACCCATCTACGGCACGCGCGAACGCGTGGTGATGACCGCTCCGGCACAGGTGACCTACGAGGTCGTGCCCGCAGTCACCCGCACCGTCTATCACACGGTGAGGGTCGATGGCGGCGGCTATTCCTGGGAATGGCGCGTTATCCACGGCCGCAAGGTGCTGTGCAAGATCTGGCACAAGGCACGCTACGAACGCGTCGCCGAGACGGTGGTGATCCAGCCTGAACGCACGCGGCGGGTCGTCATTCCGGCGCAATACGACCAGATCGCCGAGGAAGTGCTGGTGCGGCCGGAGCAAAGGCGCATCATCGACGTCCCCGCTTCCTACCAGACCGTGGCGCGGCGCGTGCTGGTCCGCGAAGGATCGTCAGGCTGGCGGCGCGTGCATATTCCCAGGCATTGCCAGGATTAGCGGGGATAGCATAGCCTGCGCCACAGCGGATCTCCGTTGGGCCGAGGACATGCGCGACCTGGAAATTTCCAATCAAGAACTATCTGATCTTGCGGAAGAAGCCCTGGATCTGGCCAAAAGCTATTGGGCGTCCGTCGAGGAACGTCGGGCGTATCCCTCGACCAGCGGCAAGAATACGACTGAACTCTTCTCGCGGCCTTGGGCGGAGAATGCGCGTGGCCGGGACGTCCTCCAGGACTTCAAGTCGATTACTGAGCATGCGCGGCCTGCAACCGGCAGATTCTTTGGTTACGTCCTCGGCTCAGGCGAACCAATCGGCGCCCTCGGCGAATTGCTGGCCGCGGTGCTCAATCAGAATGTGACGTCGTGGCGGTCGGCGCCGGCGGCGACGTCGATCGAACGCACCGTTGTTGAATGGCTGGCGGAAGCCGTCGGCTGCGCGGGATTTACCGGCAGCCTGTGCGGTGGCGGCTCGATGGCCAACCTCATGGCGTTGGCGATGGCGCGGGAAGCGAAGCTGCCCGCCAACGAAACAGGCGCGCGACCCTGCGTAGTCTATGCTTCCGAACAAGTGCACATGTCGATTCCAAAGGCCGTCGCGCTGTTGGGCATAGGCAGAAGAAATCTTCGACTGATCCCTGTCGACGATAAATTCAGGATGCGCCCGGATGCCCTCCGGGCGGCAATAGCTGCCGACCGCGAGGCCGGCAACACGCCAATCGCCATCGTGGCCACGGTCGGCACCATCGTCTCCGGCGCGATCGATCCCCTCCCCGAAATTGCCGACATCGCCCGAAGAGAGGCCCTGTGGATGCACGTCGATGGTGCCTATGGGGGACTGGCGGCCCTGGCGGTTCCGGAGAAATTCCAGGGATTGTCTTTGGCAGATTCGCTGTCGCTCGACGCACACAAATGGCTCTATCAACCACTCGATTGCGGCTGCCTGCTCAATCGCCATCCAGACATTGCGCGCACGACGTTCTCGCATAGCGACGATTACGTCAGGATACTGAGCGAAGACCCCACGGAAGCATTTGCCTTCTTTGAGGAATCGATCGAGCTCTCGCGACGCTTCCGCGCGCTGAAGCTCTGGATGTCGCTGCAATATCACGGACGCAGTGCCTATCGCGAAGCCATTGCGCGCGATCTCCACCATGCGCAAATGCTGGCTCAGGCAATCGCAACGAGGCCTGAACTGGAACAGCTTGCGCCGGTATCGCTGAGCGCGGTCTGCTTTCGCCACCGCTCGAAGGACAATGAAGCGATCCTGCGCCGCGTGATTGCGCGCGGCCGGGTATATCTGTCAAATGCCTCGATCAACGGCCAGTTCGTGCTGCGGGCGTGTTTCGTCAATCACCGAACGACGCCAGATGACGTACGGGCGATTGTTTCCGAAGTCATTGCCGCCGCTGACGAGCTCAATCACTGAGCCGTCGCACGTCCTCGGCCTGGCTTGCACTCAAGCCACCTCCGCCCGCAACCATTGCTTCAGCCCCGCGATGTCGCCATTGCCGACCGCAGCCGCAACGCGCCGACCGACCGCCGCCCCGAACTTGTAGCCATGACCAGAGCAGGCCGAGACGACAAGGCACCTGCCCTTCTCATGGGCCAGAAATTTCTCGTCCTCGGTGAAAGTGTAGGCGCAGGTGACGACCTCGGTCACCTCATACTCCTCGATGCGGGCGATCGGCGGTGAAAACAGGTTGCGGATCGCCTCGCCCTCGCCCGGCACCGGCTCACGGTTCCAGTCGGCATCGCTGGTCGGCACCTTGTGCAGGCCCGAGCCGAACTTCATGCCAGTGCCGCGCGAAAGCGGGACAATGTAGCCGTCGGTCTTACCACCGACATCGAGAATGACGGGAGCGGCCTGCCAGGCCGCCTTCAAATCGGCCGGCGGTTCGACATAGGCAAGGGCTGTTCGATAGGTCTTCAACTCACCGTCCAGTTCCGGAAACAGCTTCAGCACCCAGGCGCCGGCGGCGACGACGATGCGGTCGGCCCGCATGGTTTCGCCGCTTTCGAGCACGACATGACCAGCCTCGGAGTCGATCGCGGTGACCTTGCTGTGCTCGTAGACATTGGCGCCGTTGGCACGCAACCAGCTTGCCAATCCCGCCGCGATCTTGCGGCAGTGGAGCGCGCCGCCTTCCGGCGAATAATAGGCATAGCGGAACGAGCCTGGCTCAAGGAAAGGCCAACGCTTGACCGCGGCGTCGGGCTCGAACAGATCGAAGGGAAAATTCCCTTCTTCCAGGCCCTCGCGGTATTCCTCGGCCTCGTCGCCCGGTTCGCGTGAAATGCAGACGAAACCGCGCGCATCGAGATGGTTTTCGCCGAGATCGGCCCACATCTCGTCCCAGGCTTCATAGGCTTCGGTGATCAGCCGGCCGTAACCGGTTCCGGCCCGATAGGCGCGACGGATGATGCGGTGATGGTCGCCCGACGCGGCCAGCGGATTGGGGATCGGTCCCTGCTCGACGATCGACACGCTGTGGCCGGCCTTGACCAACGACCACGCAGTGGAGAGACCGGCAATACCCGCACCGACGACAATCACATTCATCCGCTCAGACCTTCCGCAGCCGCTTCGGCTGGCTCAATTCATGGGTTGTCGCGCGCCAACATACGGTCTGGAATGAGGCTGGCAAGCCGCGCTATGGGTCTGGCATGACCAAATTGACGCTCCCCTACATCGCCTTTGATCCAGCCACACGACAGCTGAGGCTCGACCCGCACGAGCCGGCTTTCTTCCTGAATCCGTATGAAGCGTATGCCTTCCTGCACGGCGCATCGAATGCGTTCTACTGGGAAGAGTTCGGCTTCTGGTGCTTCGGCGGCTTCGACGATGTCAACCGGCTGCTGCGCGATCGCCGTTTCGGCCGCCAGAACCCGGCCGGCATTCCCGACAGCCGCGGCGTCGGCCGGGACCGAAGCCATCTCACGGCATTCGACGGCATCGAAGCCAATTCGATGCTGGAGCTGGAGCCGCCGGTGCACACGCGGCTGAGGACGCTGGTCAACCGGGCCTTTGTCTCGCGCCAGGTCGAACGGCTGCGACCGCGGGTCGAGGCACTCGCCAATGAGCTGATCGACCGTTTTGATCCGGCTGGTCCAGTCGACCTTTTGCCCGCCTTCGCTTCGCCCCTTCCGATCACCATCATCGCCGAAATGCTCGGCGTGCCGGTCGAGATGGGACCGCAACTGCTCGACTGGTCCCATCAAATGGTCGCCATGTACATCCATGGCCGCACTCGCGAAACCGAGGAGACGGCCAACCGCGCGGCGGGCGAATTCGCCGATTTCCTGCGCGGCTACGTCACTGAACGACGCAAGAATCCTGGCGACGACCTGCTTTCGCTGCTGATTTCGGCGCAGGAAGACGGCCAGAGGCTGTCAGAAGACGAGATGGTGTCCTCGGCGATCCTGCTGCTCAATGCCGGCCATGAGGCGACCGTGCACCAGACCGGCAATGCGGTGCGCTCGATCCTGGCGCAAGGCGGTGACCCCGGCCGCTTCTTCACCTCGCCCGAAGCGACCGCCGCCACTGTCGAGGAATGCCTCCGCTTCGATGCGCCGCTGCACATGTTCACGCGCTATGCCTATCAGGAGATCGAAGTGGCGCCCGGCATCGTCGTACAGCCGGGCCAGACTATCGGGCTCTTGCTGGGTATGGCCAATCATGATCCGCGCGCCTTTGCCGAACCGCAGGCCTTCCGGCCGGCTCGTGCGGACCAGAAGAACGTGTCCTTCGGCGCCGGCATTCATTTCTGCATCGGTGCGCCGCTGGCCCGGCTTGAACTGCAGGTGTCGCTGAAGACTTTGTTCGAACGGCACCCTCGACTGCATCTTGCCGAACAGCCCCGCTTCCGCGACACTTACCACTTCCATGGGCTGGAAACGCTCGCCGTCGGCTTCTGACGATCGCGGGCCTGGGGCTGCGCGATGAGACTGTTTTGGAGACCAGCGACGGCGTTCGCATTGGCGTTTCTATGCGCCTGCATGGGAGCGGCACGCGCCCAGCAACAGCCGGAAAACATCCCCTGGGAGAACAGCATGGCCATCGCCCAGAAGATGGCGATGAGCCTGCTGGAGCGGCAGACCGGGTCGAAGGGCCTGCCGCTGGCGTCCTTCGCCATCGAGGTCGATCTCAACCTCGACGGCTTGCCCGAAATCTTCGCCTACCGCTACGCACCGAACTGCGACGGCGTCAATTGCGGCAACTTCCTGTTCGTCCTGGAAGGCGACAGCTATCAGGAAGTTCTCGGCGGCATTCCCGGCGCGCGGCTGGTGCCGCAAGACAAGATCGCGCTCAGCCCCTTCAAACGAAGCGGGTTTTTCGACATCCAGTCCGACAAGATGACGATCGGCTGGGATGGAACGCACTATGTCGATGCAGCCACCTTTCCTACTTCATCGTTGAATGGCGCCGCCTTTGTCTCGGCTTGCCAAGAAAACAAGCTGAGCCAACAGTCGTTAAAGGGTGAAACAGAGCAAGTGAGTGCCGCTTGCCAGTGCCAAATCAACCGATTTCAGACGCTCGGTTTCACACAGGCCGACCTTGATGCCTATACGGCCTCGATGGTTGGCCAGGATTTCAAGTACCCCACAGGCGACAAGGAGAATGCCTGGCTCACCCTCACGAGAAATGCCCAGGACATCGCCACGGGCTGCGATGTCGCGAGCGGCAAGCGCCAATGGCCGCCGGCCTATTTCAACCATGGTGACCAGCCGCAGCAAAAGCTGGACTTCAACGGCTTTCTCGACGCCTGCCCGGCGCAGGATTTCATCCTCACCAACCACAAGACCGGCTCGCCCGATCGTGCGCTCGGCCTCTGCGGCTGCCTTGCCCGTGAGATCCCGACCTATGGCGTCAGCCAGGAAGGGCTCGACCTCCTGGCGCAATATTATCGCGATGAGATATCGGATTCCGATCTCGAAGCGCAGGACGCCGATCTGCTGACGGCGCACGACAAGGCGTCGGAAGCCTGCCTCAGCCAGTTTCCGGCGAAGTGATCACAGCTTGATCACATACTCCTTGCGGGTCGTTTCAAGCACTTCCCAGCTGCCCTTGAAGCCCGGCCTCAGCACGAAACTGTCGCCGGACTTGACGGTGCGCGCTTCGCCACCGTCTTCCGCGATCACCGAAACGCCGGACAGGATGTGGCAGAACTCCCATTCGTCATAGGCGATGCGCCATTTGCCTGGAGTCGACTCCCATATGCCGGCATAGAGGCCGTCGTCACGCTCCTCGGCATTCCAGGTGCGGAATTTCGGGTCGCCCGAGATCAGACGATCCGGCGCCGGCGCGCCAGATTCGGGTTCGACGCCGTCGATTGATATTGTCAGGTAATGCGCGGACAGAATTTGCCTCCATGAAAGAGCCGGCGTCACGCCGGCTCACCCCCACCCCGGCGCTATGCGCCGACCCTCCCCGCAAGGGGGAGGTAAAAGAATCAGACCTTTGCGAGCGCCTGTTCGAGGTCGGCGACGATGTCGGTGACGTCCTCGATGCCGATGGAAAGCCGCACCGTGTCCGGGCCGGCGCCGGCCTTGACCTTCTGCTCGTCGGAAAGCTGGCGGTGCGTGGTCGACGCCGGATGGATGACCAGCGACTTGGTGTCGCCGACGTTGGCCAGATGCGAGAACAGTTCGAGCGCCTCGACGAATTTGACGCCGGCCTCATAACCGCCCTTGAGGCCGAAGGTGAACACGGCGCCGGCGCCAAGGGGCGAGTATTTCTTCTGCAGCGCATTGTTCTTGTCGCTGGGCAAGCCGGGGTAATTCACCCAGGCGACCTTGGGGTGGTTGGACAGCCAGCCCGCGACCGTGACGGCATTGTCGCAGTGGCGCTGCATGCGCAGCGGCAAGGTTTCGAGGCCGGTCAGGATGAGGAAGGCGTTGAAAGGCGAGATCGCCGGGCCGAGGTCGCGCAGGCCGAGCACGCGCGCGGCTATGGCGAAAGCGAAATTGCCGAAGGTCTCATGCAGGACGAGGCCGCCATATTCGGGGCGCGGTTCCGAAAGCATCGGGTACTTGCCCGACTTCGACCAGTCGAAGGTGCCGCCGTCGACAATGACGCCGCCGATCGAATTGCCATGGCCGCCGATGAACTTGGTCAGCGAGTGGACGACGATGTCGGCGCCGTGCTCGATCGGCCGGATCAAATAGGGCGAGGCCAGCGTGTTGTCGACGATCAGCGGCAGGCCGTGCTTGCGCGCGATGTCGCCGATCTTTTCGATATCGACGAAAGTGCCGCCCGGATTGGCAAGGCTCTCGATGAAGATCGCCTTGGTCCTGCCGTCGATCTGGCTTTCGAAGGTCGAGATGTCGTTGGTGTCGGCCCAGCGCACTTCCCAGCCGTAATTCTTGAAGGCGTGGCCAAACTGGTTGATCGAGCCGCCATAGAGTTTGTTGGCGGCGACGAAATTGTCGCCCGGCTGCATCAGATTGTGGAACACGATGACCTGCGCGGCGTGACCGGACGCGACCGCAAGGGCAGCTGTGCCGCCTTCGAGTGCCGCGACGCGCTCTTCCAGCACCGCCTGCGTCGGGTTCATGATGCGGGTGTAGATGTTGCCGAACGCCTTCAGGCCGAACAGCGAGGCGGCGTGGTCGGCGTCATCGAAGACGAAGGAGGTCGTCTGGTATATCGGCGTGGCGCGCGCGCCGGTGGCCGGATCGGGCTTGGCGCCGGCATGGACGGCGAGCGTGTTGAAACCGGGCGTACGGGTCACTTAAACCTCCCTTTGAACTTCTCGAATTGGCCGCGCATTCTTGGCGAAGGCCGCGCATGAATGCAAAGAAGAAAATACCTTTTGGCAAACGATCTGCGATGAACGCGCCAGAAAATACCTTTCTTCCCGGAATAATTTTGCGCCTAAGGCACGTCGCGTTTGAAGGAATCCATGCGACGCGCCTTAGGCATCCTTTTTGTGCATGTCGTTATCCCAAAACCGCTGCGCACTTTTGGGCGACATGCATCATTTCTGGCGCACGCCAAAGCTCTGGAAGCCCTGGCGCATCAGCGGCTTCTTTGATGACAACACCCCGGAATTGACACCGGTCCAGCCGATCTCGCCGGACAGCTTGCCGTACTCGATCTTGGGGCAACGGTTCATCACAACCTTGATGCCGGCGGCTTCGGCGCGGGCGGCCGCCTCGTCATGGCGCACGCCAAGCTGCATCCAGACGACCTTCGGCAAGGGGTCGAGGCGCAAGGCCTCGTCGACGATGCCGGGCACAGCCGCCGGGGCGCGAAAGATATCGACCATATCGATTGGCCCGGGAACATCGGCGAGGCTGGCATAGGTCATGCGGCCGAGGATTTCCTTGCCGGCCTGGCCAGGATTGATCGGGAACACCGAAAAGCCCTTGGCCAGCAAGTACTTGAGGACGAAATAGCTTGGCCTCACGTCGTTGGCGGACGCGCCGACCATGGCGATGGTCTTCACCGAATTGAGGATGCCGGCAATGTAGGTGTTGTCGTAGCTATCGTGGTTCATACGGCTTCCTGCGGTAGTGATATCGATAGAGTTCGCGATTGAACCCCAGCGAGGCATAGAGCGCGCGGCCCGGCACATTGTCGGCCACAACCTGGAGGCATGCCGCCGAGGCACCCGCCTGTCGCGCCCAGTCGATCAGGCCGCCAACGGTCTTGCGCCCCAGGCCTTGCTGCCTGAAGCGGCCATCCGTTTCAACCGATTCCACCACAAGCAGCCCATTGCGAATGACGCCATAGGCCAAGGCGGCAATTTCGCTGTCGTGTTCGCAGGATACGAACGCCCGGTCACCAACGATCAGCCCAGTCATCTCGCGAAAGACGCGGCTGTCGGTGTCGTCATAGGCGCCCATGCGGAACCGCGCGGCAAACCAGTCCTCACATGGCATTGGCGAAACCGTGACGTGTTCGTCGCGAACCTCCGCCAAATCGTCGATCCCCGCATGGAGATGGATGGTTCCGCCTTCCAACTCGTAGCCGCGACCGTTGAGCGCCGCTACCAGTTCGTTGGCGATATCAGGCACGCGGAAGAGAGGCGTCTGGCCATGGCCGACATAAAACGCCTCGGCAGCGTCGAGCACTGCTTCAGGCGCTCCCCGCCTGCCTCGCAAAGGATTGGCTGAGTTCGCGCGCCGGGTCCTGCCACCCGAGCGCCTCAGGACCCAGCCATCGACGACCGTCTCGGTCGCCGCCGGCCAGGCCTCCCGGCACGCCTCTTCCATCCGCCATTGAGATCGTCGTCAGTCATGCGCCCGTCACGCGTCGTCTTCCCGCAGCGCTTCCTCCATAAACATGTCGGGGTCGCTACAGAAGTCGCGCATCATGCGAAAATGATCGGTGTCGGTGAAATCTGCCGGGTCGAGGCCGAACCGGCTGATGCGGAACAATTGCGCTCCGGGACAGGCCATCAACAGTGGTGAGTGTGTTGCCATGATCACCTGCGCGGTGCCGGACTGGTCCATGCGCCGCAGCATCTTGAGCAGTTCGATCTGGCGCGATGGCGAAAGCGCGCTCTCCGGCTCGTCGAGGATGTAGATGCCTTGCCTGCGGCAGCGCTCCTCGAAAAAGCGGATGAATCCCTCGCCGTGCGACCAGGACAGGAAATCCGGCGGTGGTGGCTTGAACGGGTCTTCCAGTGCCGCCTGGTCGAGGTAGCGGGCCACCGAATAGAAGGATTCGGCGCGAAAGAACCAGCCGGCGGTGACCTTTGGCAGCCAGGGGCCACGGAATGTGTTTGCCAATGCAGCGCCGCTCTTGTCGATGGCGCTGGAGTGGTCGACCGGTCGATAGCCCTTGCCGCCGCCAGCCTCGTCGTAGCCGGCCAGAGCGCCGATCGCTTCGAGAAGCGTGGATTTGCCGGTGCCGTTCTCGCCGACGATGATGGTGATCGGGGTGGTGAATTCGAGTTCGAATTCGCGGCCGCGAAACAGCGGCAGGTTCCAGGGATATTTTTCCCAGTCGGACACCCGCTCTGGATCGAGCAGGATACGCTTGAGATAGGGCGCCTTGAGCCGTGTCAGCTGGTTGCGGTAGGCCATCAATCAGGCAGCGAAATCGTGCCGTCTTCGGCGATTGGAAAGGCCGGATTGTGCGCCACTTCCCAGACATGCCCGTCGGCATCGGCGAAATAACCGTACCAGCCGCCCCAAAAGGCGCGGCCGGCCGGCTTGACGATGCGGCCGCCGGCTTTCTCAGCCATCGCCAGCACCTCGTCGACTTCAGCGTCGGAGCGGGTGTTGTAGGCAAGATAGACGGCGGAGGTTGCCTTTGCGAAGGTGATGCCCGAATCCGCCTCGGCGCTGGCGCGCGGGAACAGGCCGAGGATGACGCCGCCCATCTGGAAGAAGGCGACGCCATCGGTGATGCCGGCATGCCGTCTCAGGCCCATCGCCTCATAAAACCGCACCGCACGGTCGAGATCGTCCGTGGCGATGGTGACGATGGAGATGCGCGGTTCCACGGTTACTCGTCAGTCCATTCCGGCTTGCGCTTGCCGATGAAGGCGCCGATGCCCTCCTCCGCGTCGCGCGCCAGCATGTTTTCGACCATGACGCGGCCGGTGTAGGAATAGGCATCCGCCAGACCCATCTCGGCCTGCGCGTAAAAGGCCTCCTTGCCGGTCTTCACCACCAAAGATGATTTGGAAGCAATGGTTTGCGCGTATTTGGTGACGATCTGATTCAGGTATTCGCGCGGCACGACGCGGTTGACCAGGCCGAATTCCTTGGCGGTCGCCGCGTCGATCGTCTCGCCGGTCAGGAGCATCTCCATCGCCTGTTTGCGCGAGACGTTGCGCGACAGCGCCACCATCGGCGTGGAACAGAACAGCCCGATGTTGACGCCCGGCGTGCAGAAGGTCGCCTCATGGGAGGCGATCGCCAGGTCGCAACTGGCGACAAGCTGCAGGCCGGCGGCGGTCGCCAGGCCATGGACTTCGGCGATGACAGGCAGGGGATGGCGCACGATCGCCTGCATCAGTTGAGCGCAAGCGGCAAACGTCTCTTCGAAGAAGGCCTTGCCGCGATCGGCGTCGGCGCGGCGCGCCGTCATTTCCTTGAGATCATGGCCGGCGCAGAACACTTTTCCGGCCGCCGACAGCACGATGACGCGAACGGCCTTGTCATCCTTGGCGCGGTCGAGTTCGGCGGTCAGTGCCGCCATCACCCCAAGCGACAGGGCGTTGGCGGGAGGATTGGCGAGCGTCAGGCGCAGCACGCCCTTGTCCAGTCTGGTCGTCACCGGCCCCTCGACAGCGACAGGCTTGATGGCAAGGATTTCGGCCATGGCTAAGGTCTCCGCGATTCCGAACGGGCTGGCAGACTATCTAATATCGGATCGGGTTTCATCCAACACCCATCGCTTGCGCCAGAAGACCGAAGGTGTTGCCAGCAACGCCCGGCTGCGCCCATACAGGCCTGCGCAGAACGAGAGACCGACATGCCCGCCCAGACCAATCTCAAACCGGTGCTGACCGCAGCGCAGATCAATACGCTGATGGAGACCGTCTTTCCGCAACTCAACGAGAATTCCGCCGCCTACGAGGCGGTCGAGGTGTTTCCCGGCGGCTGCATCGTGCGGCTCAACGCCGGCGAGCGGCATCTGCGTCCCGGCGGCACGGTGTCCGGCCCTGCCCTTTTCACACTGGCCGACATTGGCGGTTATGTGTGCGTGCTCAGCCATGCCGGGCCGGATGCGCTCTCGGTCACGACCAACCTCAATATCAACTTCGTGCGCAAGGCCGAGGCCGGACCGATCGACGGCCATTGCCGCATCCTGAAGCTGGGAAAGAGCTTGATGGTGTTCGACATCGACATCGTCGCCGGCCCGGAAGGACACACGATCGCGCATGCCACGGGAACCTATTCGATCCCGCCGAAGCGCATCAGCGATGTGGTAAAATAATACCTTTTTCCTAGACTATTGTTTTTGCTATCATTTCTCCGCTTGAGAGCCTTTTGATCGGCTTGACGCGCAATTCCCCCTCGCCTATAAGCCCTCACGAAGCAGCGGCCCGCAAAGGCCGCCGTTTTGTTATTGGCAGCGGGCAAGCGCCCATCGCCAATCCAAGCAACAAGAAACGCCTTCCTCGTGAAGGTCAGAACCGAGAGCAGAAAACATGACAACCTTTTCGCAGAAGCCTGCGGATGTGGTGAAGAAGTGGATCCTGATCGACGCCGAAGGTCTCGTCGTTGGTCGTCTTGCCACTGTCATCGCCAATCATCTTCGCGGCAAGCACAAGCCGACCTTCACCCCGCATGTCGACGACGGCGACAATGTCATCGTCATCAATGCCGACAAGGTGGTGTTCACCGGCAAGAAGTTCACCGACAAGGTCTATTACTGGCACACCGGCCACCCCGGCGGCATCAAGGAGCGCACCGCGCGCCAGCTGCTCGAGGGCCGTTTCCCCGAGCGTGTCGTCGAGAAGGCCGTTGAGCGCATGGTGCCGCGTGGCCCGCTCGGCCGTCGCCAGATGAAGAACCTGCGCGTCTATGCAGGCGCAGAGCATCCGCATGTCGCCCAGCAGCCAGAAGTCCTCGACGTGGCCAAGCTGAATTCCAAGAACAAGAAGGTCGCATAAGATGGCTGAGCTTTCCTCGCTCGCAGAACTGGGCGCCGCCACCGGCAACACCAACACCCAGGCCGCGGCTCCGGTCCACGTCCAGAAGCTCGACAAGTCGGGCCGCGCTTATGCCACCGGCAAACGCAAGAACGCCATTGCGCGCGTCTGGGTGAAGCCGGGTTCCGGCAAGATCGTCGTCAACGACAAGGAATTCGCGACCTATTTCGCGCGTCCGGTCCTGCAGATGATCCTCAATCAGCCGATCATCGCCTCCAACCGCGCGGGCCAGTACGACATCGTCGCCACCGTCGTCGGCGGCGGTCTCTCCGGCCAGGCCGGTGCGGTTCGTCACGGCATCTCCAAGGCGCTGACCTACTACGAGCCGGCGCTGCGCGCCGTGCTCAAGAAGGGCGGCTTCCTGACCCGCGACAGCCGCGTCGTCGAGCGCAAGAAGTACGGCAAGGCGAAGGCCCGTCGTTCCTTCCAGTTCTCGAAGCGCTAGGCGTCTCGAACGTTCCGAATACCGAAAGGCCGCCTCCGGGCGGCCTTTTTGCATTGTGCGCTCTCAGCCGGCGGAATGATCGGCGTCGCGGATGAACAGGAACGCGCAGAGCGCCGCACCGGCCACGGCGAGCGCAGAGCGAGGAACGCCAGTTGCTTGCCATGGGCAAATTCGCCGCGGTCCGTCGCGCGCGGCGCGGCACCATGCTACGAAACAGGGACCGGCCTTTTCGGTCCAAAGGATATCTGGATAGGTAATTCTTAGGGGAGATCTCAGATGTCGTCACCCGAACCGATCAAATTCACCGACGGCGCGGCTTACGAGCGCTTCATGGCTCCATGGAGCCGATCCGCCGGGGCTTTGTTCCTCGACTGGCTGGCGCCGGACTCCGGACGGACCTGGGTTGATGTCGGTGCCGGCAACGGCGCGTTCACAGAGCTCATTCTAGCGAAGTCCGCCCCTTCGTCCGTTTGCGCGATCGATCCCTCCGACGCGCAGATTGCGACTGCTCGGCAAAAAATCTCGGCAAAGCAGGTCGAGCTGTCGATTGGCGATGCGATGGCCCTTCCCTACGACGCCAACCGCTTCGACGTCGCGGTGATGGCGCTGGTGCTGTTCTTCGTCCCCGACCCGCGCAAGGGCGCCTCGGAAATGCTCCGCGTGACGAAGCCCGGCGGCATCGTCGCGTCCTACACCTGGGACGTTATGCGCGGCGGCACCCCTACGCAGCATTTGTGGGAGGAGATGGACGCGATGGGCAAACCGGCCGCACGTCCGCCGAGCGCGGAGGTCTCGCGTTTCGCGGCGCTGAAGGCGCTTTGGGCGGAGCTCGGCATCCGCGATGTCGAAACGCGCGAGCTTGTCGTCGAACGCACCTTCGCTGACTTCGACGATTATTGGCTATCCATGGTCGTGAGCAGCCCGAGCGGAATCGTCGGGAAGCTGTCGGATGCGGAGAGCGCGGAGCTGAAACGCCGACTAAAGGACAGACTGCCGGCAAGCGCCACGGGAGCGATCACGGTTCACGCCTGGTCGACGGCGATCAAGGGGCGAAAGGCCGCTTAATGCGTGCGGCGCCTTAAGTCGCCGCTTTCTTCTTCGCCTTCGGCTTGGCCGGCTTCCGCGCAAGTGCGGCCGGATCGTTACCGTTGAACAGCAGCACCATGCGCTCGTGGCTCTGGCTCAATTGATGCTGGCGGTCGCGGC
Organism: Mesorhizobium sp. GW821-FHT04C10; assembly: GCF_059420305.1. Lineage (NCBI taxonomy): Bacteria > Pseudomonadati > Pseudomonadota > Alphaproteobacteria > Hyphomicrobiales > Phyllobacteriaceae > Mesorhizobium > Mesorhizobium sp. GW821-FHT04C10. The sequence continues at coordinate 4,937,565 of NZ_JBWKTL010000001.1, forward strand.
GGGTTCGAGGCGTTCGCCCATCCCGGCATAAGGCACGCGAAAACCGTTCGCCGCCAGCCAGTCGATGGCCGCCTTCGGCTCGTCGGTCTGGATGATGGTGGCGCCGCGATCGACCCAGAAACCCCAGGCTTCGCGCGGCAGGCTGGCCTGCACAGCCAGTTCGTCGCCCCGGCCGCCGGCCAGGAAACCGCCGGGCTTGTTGACGATGGCGTAGGTGTCGGCCCAGATGTGCCAGTTGCCGCGTACCGCAGCGGCGCGCATGCGCGTGCTGAACAGCGGTCCGCCGGTTTGCGTCAGCGTTTCGGCGCCCGCCCGCCAGTTGATCAGCTCGATCGCGCGCGGCGCAAAAGCGTGGTCGACCGTCTCGGCGAAACCGGCATCATGCACCGCGTCATCGGCGATGATCGGCATGAACTGGACGCCGCCGCCGATGGCAGCCATGGCCGCTTTGACCGTGGTGATCCGGTTCTGGTTCCAGAGGTTCTCCTTGACGATGACCTGGTCGGCCATGCCGAGATCACGCGCCACCGCGATCATGCCCGGGAGGTCGCCGACTTCGAGCTTGTTGTCGAGATTGATGAGGATCCTGTCCCTGGTCGCCAGCAGCATCTCGCGCAGCGTCGAGACCGTCTCATTGGTGACGGTGTGGGTGCCCTCGATCACCAGCCGGCAATCCTTCAGTTCGGCCAGCGTGTACTTCACCACCTCGCCCTTGCAGGTCGTGGTGCGGTCGAGCCAGCTGTCATGCATGACGACGAATTCGTTGTCCTTCGAGCGCCTGATGTCGACCTCGACGATTTCGGCGCCCATGGCGATCGAGCCTTCGACGGCGGAAAGCGAGTTTTCCGCATAGAGTGTCTTGCCGGCCTGCATGCTGCCGGCTCGGTGCGCGGCGACCATGACATGGTCGCGCCACTGGTTGGCATGTTCGAAGCGGTCGAGGATCTGCCTGGCGCGGCTTTCGCCGGCCAGGGCCTGGCCGGATGCGACCGCAAAGGCCGTGGAAAGCAGAAGGCTCAGCCAGATTGTCCGCATCGAGAATCGCTCCTTGCCGGATCGCGACCGGGATAGGCGATGCCCGTGACAGGGAGGTGAACGAAGCCGGCTAGCGGATGGTGCGTCAGATGCGCCTGGACAGCCGGCGGAACCATGCCATGGCCGGCATCTCGACCAGGCGCCAGGTCATCCAGGAGGCGGCGATGGTGGCGACGAGCATGATGACGATTGCCGCGGTCCCGGCCCAGCCGGTGCCGAAGCCGGTGGCGGGTTGGCCGCGCAGCACGAAGTCGCCGATCAGGCCGAGGCCGAGCTTGTGCTCGACGAGCCCGGCAAGATTGATCAGACGCGCCTGGACGAAGATGTGGACCATGTAGATCGAGTAGGACAGCGCGCCGAGCGTCAGCATGAACGGCGCCCTCAGCAAGGCGGAGATCCAGCCGCCTTCATGGGCGAAGAGAAACAGCGCCAGTACGAACACCACAGGTGCGGCGATGCCGAAATCATTGCTGCCCGCCAGCGAGACGAAAAGGACGATGACCGCCACCATGACGATTTCGGCAAGGGTCCAGTCCATCCGCGGGCCGCGCCTGGCGAGAAGCTGTCGCGCCCCTGCAATGGAATCATGCTGAAACCAGGCCAGCAGGGCGCCGAGCGAGAAGCCGTAAAGACAGCGGATGAAGCCGAAATCGTAGGACACGTCCATATGATGCGTGGAGAAGCCGAGCAGGAACAGCGGCGCGGTGACGGCGGCGGCGACAAACCATATCCAGGCACGCGCGCCGGCGACGAAGACCACGCCCGCGAACAAGAGGTAGGCGAAGAACTCGGCCGAAATGCTCCAGCTTGGCGCATTCCAGGTCAGCCGGTCCTCGAAGCCCATCCCTTGCAGCAGGAACAGATTGGCAAGCAGGCTCTTCAAATCGAAACCGCCGGTGAAAGGGGCTGCGCCGGTGCCATGCAGTTGCGGCAGCATCAGCCGCAGCAACTCGAACCCCGCAAAGGCCGCAAGCATCAGCAGATGCAGCGGGTAGATGCGGCCGAAACGCACCAGCGTGAAGCGGGCGACCTCTTCCGGCCGGCTCAGCCGATTGGCATAGCTGCTGGCGATGACGAAACCGGAAAGAACGAAGAAGAAGTCGACGAAAAGGTAGGACGAACCCACAAAGGCGCTTTGCGAGATCGACGAGGCGGTTGGGAAATGAAACAGCGCCACCAGAAGCGCGCAGATGCCGCGCCACGAATCGAGAACCTGGAAGCGTTCTCCCGCTACCGTACCGGCATGGGTCGACACCACGGCATGGGACGGATTAAGAAACGCGGTCTGCGTCATGATGATACAAATCCTGTCTTGCCGTGGTACCCGGGCGGCACCGTTTCGTCTCCCCAAGCTGTGACTGGCATCTTCCGTGCCGGTTCTGTAGTTGTTGCACCCCGATGAAAACGAGGACCAGTAATGGCGACCAAGAACATCGACTATGCCTTCACCGCCCGCTCCAAAACCGGCGGCGCCCTTGAGCCGACCTATTCCGGCGCGCTGTCGTTCATGCGGCGCAAATACACCAAGGACGTGAAGGGCGCGGACGCGGTGGTGTGGGGCATTCCCTTCGACGCAGCCGTTACCAACCGGCCTGGCGCCCGCTTCGGGCCGCAGGCGATTCGCCGTGCCTCTGCGATCCTCGATAATGACCCGCAATACCCGTTCTCGCGCGATCTGTTCGAGCATCTGGCTGTGGTGGACTATGGCGACTGCCTGCTCGACTCCGGCAACCACCAGAAGACGCCCGGCACGATCGAGCGCGAAGCGACGAAAATCCTGAAGTCGGGCGCCTTTCTGCTGACGCTTGGCGGTGACCATTTCGTCACCTGGCCGCTGCTCAAGGCACACGCCGCGATCCACGGGCCGCTCGCCCTGGTGCAGTTCGACGCGCACCAGGATACGTGGGAAGATGACGGCAAGCGCATCGACCACGGATCCTTCGTCGGCCGTGCGGTCAAGGAAGGCATCATCGACCCCGACCGGTCGATCCAGATCGGCATCCGGACGCACGCGCCCGACACGTTCGGCATCAAGATCCTCTACGGCCATGAGATCGAGGAGATGCGTGCATCCGACATCGCCTATGCCATCGTCGACCGCACGGGCGGCAAGAAGACTTATCTGACCTTCGACATCGACTGCCTCGACCCGGCCTATGCGCCCGGCACAGGCACGCCAGTGGCCGGCGGGCCTTCGTCGGCGAAGATCCTGTCGACGCTGCGTCAGCTCAACCAAATCGATATTGTCGGAGCCGACGTCGTGGAGGTTGCGCCGGCCTACGATCACGCCGATATAACGGCGATCGCCGGCTCGATGGTCGCCATGCAATATCTCGGCCTGCTGGCTGAACGAAAGGCACGACAGGTAGAGATGAACAACGGCAATCATAATGGTGCCGCGGTGAATCAAGGTCACGGCATATAGTGTTGAAATATCAGGGAATTTGATCAGGTCATGAAACCGAAAATCTTCATCGACGGCGAGCACGGCACCACCGGCCTGCAGATCCGGGCGCTGCTTGCCGAGCGTGGCGACCTGGAGATCATTTCCATTCCCGCCGAGCGCCGCAAGGAGACGGCGGCGCGCGCTGAATTCCTCAATGCCGCCGATATCGCGATCCTGTGCCTGCCGGACGATGCGGCGAAGGAGAGCGTCTCGCTGATCGCCAACGACACCACCAAAGTCATCGATGCGTCGACCGCGCATCGCGTCGCCGAAGGCTGGGCATATGGCTTCGCCGAGATGGACAAGGATCAGGCCAAGGTGATCGCCACGGCCAAGCGCGTCGCCAATCCCGGCTGCTGGCCGCAGGGACCGATCGCGACACTGCGGCCACTGGTTGCCGCAGGCCTGCTACCAACCGATTTCCCCATCACCGTCAACGGCATTTCGGGCTATTCGGGCGGCGGTCGGCCAATGATCGAGGACTATGTCGCCAAGGGCGAGGACGCCTCGGAGTTCCTGCCCTATGGCCTGACCCTGCACCACAAGCACGTGCCGGAACTGAGGGCCTATGCGAAGCTGTCGCATGATCCGATCATGCAGCCGGCGGTCGGCAATTTCGCGCAAGGGATGATCACCGTGGTGCCGTTGCAGCTTGGCGGCCTGGACCATGTGCCGACAGGCGCGGAGCTCCATGCGGCCATTGCCGACCATTTCGCCGCGATCAAGGGCGGCGTGGTGGAAGTGGCGCCGTACGCCCATCTGGAGCGTGTGCCGGAGATCGATCCCGAGATCTACAACGGCACCAACCGTATGAAGGTCTATGTCTTTGCCAACGACAACAGAGCGCAAGCGCTGCTGCTGGCGGTCTACGACAATCTCGGCAAGGGTGCCTCGGGCGCGGCCGTCCAGAACATGGACCTGATGCTCGGCCTTTGATGGACGCACCGGGCTTCCCGGCGCGCTGGAAGGTCAGCGCGCCCGAACTCATTGCCGAGACCTTTTCGAGCCGCATCTGGAAGGTTGTTCGCGAGGACGGCTCGCCGGCCGTCGTCAAGGCGCTCAAGCCTTTCGACGATGTCGCCGACGAATTGCGCGGCGAGCATTTCCTTGCCTGGCGGCGCGGCGAAGGCGCGGTGCGCCTGCTTGGCCGCGACGGCCACTCGATGCTGCTCGAATATGCCGGCGATACCCTGCTTACGGAAGTCCTTGACCTGCAGGGCGACAATGCCGCGACAGCGATCGCGGCAGAGGTGATGGCAAAACTGTTTTCGCCTGGGAAAGATCCCTACCCGCCCGAGCTTCAGCCGCTGAGGGAGCGGTACGCCAGCCTTTTCAGGAAAGCCACGACCGATCGCGATGCGGGTCATGACAGCCTCTATGTCGAGGCCGCGGCAATTGCCGAACGGCTGCTGTCCAACCCGCATGACATCAAGCCGCTGCATGGCGATCTCCATCACGACAACATCCTGCATGGGCCGCGCGGCTGGCTGGTGATCGACCCCAAGGGCGTGCTTGGCGATCCCGGCTTCGACGCCGCCAACATGTTCTACAACCCGCTCGACCGCGACGCGCTCTGCCTCGATCCCCTGCGGATCGCGTATGTGGCCGAAGTCTTTGCCGCGACGCTTGGGCAGTCACCGGCGGCGATCCTGGACCATGCCATCTCCTATGGCTGCCTGTCCGCGGCCTGGCACCACGAGGACGACAATGCCGTCGAGGAGAACCGCGAATTGTCCATCGCTGCGGCGATCCGCGCGGTGCGGCCGAGTTTCTGATCAAGCGGGGCTATTGGTAAACACTTATTTACCATGATCGGCTACCGATGAGCCTTGGCTCCCACCCAAGGATTTCTCATGGTCAGCGCGATCTCGGGCTCCTCCTCCGCAGCCCAGTATTCCTCGTCCAGTTCCGCGAGCAATGCCGCCCAGGAGGCCGCGCTCGAAAAGCAGATTCAGGACCTGGAAGACCAAGCCAAGGCGATCACCGATGAGGTCAAGGCCGCGCAGGTGCGGCAGGACATCGCCGTAGCCCAGGCCAAGCTCGACGCGCTTAGGGCCGCCGACGCAGACAAGGCGGCCAAGGCCGCGCAGAGTCAGTCGACGCCGTCCGCCGCCGCGGTGCGTCAGGCGGAATTCGATGGCCAGAAGACAACGACGCAGTCGAACGAATTCTGGATGTGACGGGCCAACCGGAATTCAGTTTAGGGCAGCTACTTGCTCGCCATATGTACGGTGCCGGCTACAAAGTAGCCCGCCAGCAAAACCAGAACAGGTATGGCAATATACCTGCGCCTCATCGGAGGCCTTGTGGGCAAGGGGTAAGCGCCCTTGGTGCCGCGCCAGTGAGCGGCGGCAAAGCCCAGCACGATCAGCGCGAAACCCTGATGGGTGAGCGCCATGTGCAGCGGCACATGCATCAGCAGCGTGCCGATGCCGATCGACGCCTGCACCAGCACCAGCACGAACAACAGCGTCGCGCGCCGCGCATGGGTTGAGCCGGGTAGCCGCCGACGCGTGGCGATCATATGCCAGAGTGCGACGGCGAAGACCGTATAGGCGCCGAGCCGGTGAACGAACTGCACCGTCTTCGGGCTCTCGAAGAAATTGCGCCATGCCGGCTCGAGGATCAGCAGATCGCCGGGGATGATCTTGCCGTCCATCAGCGGCCAGGTGTTGTAGCTCAGGCCGGCATCGAGCCCGGCGACCAGGCCGCCGAGATAGATCTGGATCAGCGCCAGAAGCACGATGAAGCCGGCCAGCCTCTGCGTCGAGCGATCAGCGGCCGGTTCGGAATGCGGCGCCAGGCCACGCGCCACGACCATCGTGGCGGTGAAGATCAGCGCAGCCAGCGTCAGATGCGTCGCCAGCCGGTACTGGCTTACCGAGACACGGTCGACCAGGCCGGAGGCCACCATCCACCAGCCAATGGCGCCCTGCAGACCGCCAAGGAGAAGGATGCCGACGAGTTTCGGCCCCAGGCCGCGCTCGATGCGGCGTGTCGCCCAGAAGACCAGCAGAGGCAAGGCAAAGACCAGGCCGACGCTGCGCGCCAAAAGACGGTGCGCCCATTCCCACCAGAAGATCGACTTGAAGGCCTCGATGCTCATGCCCTTGTTGAGCTCGGTGTATTGCGGAATCTGCTGGTAGCGCTGGAATTCCTCTTGCCACTCGGCGTCGTTAAGCGGCGGGATGACGCCATGGATCGGCTGCCATTCGGTGATCGACAGGCCGGACTCGGTCAACCGCGTGGCGCCGCCGACCAGCACCAGCGCAAACAGCACCAGAAGCACGACGTAGAGCCAGCCGCGCACCAGTGCGCGGTTGTGCAGGTCGCGGTCGCGGGCGACGTATGGCGCGGCGGCTGATATGGCAGCCATGATCTTGTCCCGTCCGGTTGAAGTCGCGGATAGGTGAACCATCGCACCCCTGCTGGCAAGGCCATCCGGCGCGGCACGCCGTCGCGCCGCCCGCAGCGGGTTGCACGCATCTTGCGTTCGGCTTAAGCGATAGCGATCAACGAGGCCAAGCCATGCCTATTCGCCTGAAGAAGCTGATCGGAATGTTCCTGCTGGTGGCGCTGGTGATCATCTATGCGCTCGTCGCATCGATCTTCGCGGTCGCCCGTTTGTCGGAATCGAGCGCGTTGGTGCAATTCCTGTTCTTCCTGCTCAGCGGACTGCTGTGGGTGCTGCCGGCGATGGGCATCATCAAGTGGCTGATGCTGGATCCGCGCTCGAAAGGCTGAAACAGGCCCGCGTCGGTTTACAGGGTCACGCGTCAAGAACGCGAATGTGATTCATCGACCCACGAACAAGGGACTATCCTGACCGCTCTCACCTGGGGAGGCCGGCATGCTGAAAGCGATGTTCGCAGGGCTGGCCTTGCTGTTCACCTCACTGGCCGTGTCGGCCGCGGCAGCCGAAACCATCAACGTCTCGGACGACCATGGCGGCAGCGTCGCCGCCTACAGCCAGCGGTGGAAAGCGTTGGCGGCGCGCGGCGTCAATGTGCGCATTGTCGGCAAATGCCAGTCCGCCTGCACGGTGCTGCTCGGCTATGTCCCCCGCAGCCGCATATGCGTGATGCCGGCGGCGAGCTTTGGCTTCCACCTCGCGCACCGCACCGACATGACCGGCGTGTTGTGGAACGCTTATGCCTCCGACATCCGCGGCTGGATCAACGCGCATGGCGGATTGACAGCCGACTTCAAATGGATGAGCGCACCGGACACCTACCGCTATTTCCACAAATGCTGACACGTTGCGGATGTTCGCCGGCTCGATCGCCTTGCCCGACAAGGCAGCCCGTCAGACGGTGACAACCATCTTGCCGGCATTGGCGAGCGGCGTGGTCACGCCCGACAGCATGGTGCGGATGTGGGCGAGGCTCTGGTAGCGGCCATTGATCGAAATGCGCGGCAAGGCATGCAGGAAGCCGGCATGTTCGGCGCGCAGCACGCCATGGCGGGTCGTCACGGCGGAGACATAGCCGGCGTCACGGGCAAAGCCCACTTCGCGGCAGCCGACGGCGCTCGCGTAGCCATAAGGATAGGCGAAATGGCGAGGCTCCCTGCCGAGCTCGGCGCGCAACTTGTCCTTTACCGCGCCGATCTCATGCCGCGCATCGGCTTCGGACAGCCGCTTCAGATTGCTGTGGTTGATCGTATGGGCGCCAATCGTCACCAATGGATGCGCCGCGACAGTGCGAATCTCATCCCAGTTCATCAGTGTCCGCAGGCGCGGAGCGTCCGCGTCGACGCCATTTGAACTGGCCAGATCGCGCAGCACGGTCCGCAAATCCTCCTCGCGAACCTCGGTGGCGAGATAGGCATGCAGCCGGGCTACCGCCTGGGTTTTCCTGGCAGGGGTCGCGCAATCGATCACCGCCGGACCGTTCGGGGTCGCGAGCGTCAGGCGCTCGCACGCATTGACGATGTCCTCGGCTACGTCCCACCACAGATCGGCGGTGCCGTCGATCAGGCCGGGCGCGACATAGATGGTTATCGGCGCGCCGTGCTTTTCCAGCACCGGCAGGGCCTCGGTCATGTTGTCACGATAGGCATCGTCTGCGGTGATGGTGGCGAACCGACCGCCCTTGCCGCCTGCCTTGATGCGCTCCACGGCTTCGTCCATCGAGACGAAGGCATAGCCGTCCGCCTTCATGTCGGCGATCACGGCGTCGAGGAAGCTGGGCGCTATGTTGAGATGCCGGTTGACGCTGTCGGGCTTTTCCGGTGTCGCCGTCACGCGGTGCAGCATCAGGATGGCGCCGATGCCGCCGACAAATGGCCTGGCCAGCGGTGCAAGGCCGGTATAACGGGCGACGTTGAGCGCCAGTTTCCGGATTGCCTCCCCACCGTCGATCATTCATTCACCTTTTGCGCCTAGGCTGATCCAAGCACGGAATACGCCTGAGCGCCCCCCAAATCGGGATCAATACGCCTTAAGGATTGAGGTATGGTTGACGCAATGGCGTCATTTGACGGCAATCGGCTCGCGGCGACCGAGGCGTCGCCACGCGCCCTGCCGAAGGATGCCGAGGGGCTGTCGGTTTCCGTCGTGGGTACGGACGGGCTAGCGGCCTATGCGGAGTTCTGCCGGTCGGCGCTTAGCGCGCCGGCACAGGGCGCGACATGGATCCTGAACTGGGCCGCCAAGGTCAAGCCGGATCTGCTCGTGGCGACGCTCACTCTCGAAGGCAAGCCGGTCTTCGCGCTGGCGCTGGAGATTGTCAGCCGCGGCCCGTTCCGGGTCGCCCGTTTCATGGGCGACCGCCACGCCAATGGAAATTTCGCGGCAGCCGACACCCAATGGCTGACCAGGGCGGATCGCGCGACCGTCCGCGCGATGTTCGCAGCCATCGCCAAGGCTCGTCCCGACATCGATCTCATCGCGCTGGAACGGTTGCTGCCCGATCTCGACGGCATCGCCAATCCGCTTGCGTCGCTCGACCATTTTGCCAGCCCCAATCTTTCACTGGCCGTGAACCTTGCCGGTGGGTTCGATGCATTGCTGCTGCGCGCCAGCGGCAAGCGCAAACGCAAGAAGCATCGTTCGCAGACGCGCAAATTCGAGGCCGTCGGCAGCCACCGGCGCATCGAGGCGCGAACTTCGGACGACGTGGACAGGCTGCTCGACGCCTTCTTCGAGATGAAGGAACATCGCTTCCGCAAGATGGGCATTGCCAATGTCTTCGGCGACGCTCGGACACGCGCCTTCTTCCGGGGGCTGTTCACGCAAGCCCTATCCGAGGACAAGCCGTCCTTCGTGCTGCATGGCTTGGAGGTCGCCGGCAAGCTGCGCGCCGTCACCGGGTCGAGCCGTTCGGGCAAGCGCCTGATCTGCGAATTCGGCGCTATCGCGGAGGACGATCTCGCGAACAGCAGTCCCGGCGACTTCCTGTTCTTCGACAACATACAGGAAGCCTGCGACACAGGTTTTGCCGTCTATGATTTCTCCGTCGGCGACGAGGCCTACAAACGGCAGTGGTGCGATATCGAAACGCGGCATTTCGAGGTGCTGGCCCCGCTGACACTGAAGGGCCGCGCCCTGGCGCAGACGCTTCGCCAGGGCGCGCGGCTGAAGGCCTTCATCAAGAACAGCCCGACGATCTGGAAACTGACAAAGATGCTGCGCCGCAAGGCAGCCGGACAGCCTGCGCCCGCTTCTGTCGAGGACGACAGTTAAGCTCGCTTCGAAATGAGCGCCATGAAGCCGACCATCCGCACGCTAACCCTCCGGGAACTGACTGACCTGATCGACTGGGCAGCCGCCGAGGGCTGGAACCCGGGCCTTGAAGACGCGGCGATGTTCCAGGCCGCGGATCCGGAGGGATTCATCGGGGCTTTTGTCGGCGACGAGATGGTCGCCGCGATCTCGGCGGTGGCCTATGGGCGCGATTTTGGTTTCATCGGCCTCTACATCAGCCGTCCGGACATGCGCGGCAAGGGCTATGGCAAGGCGGTGTGGAGCGCCGGCATGGCCAGGTTGGCCGGGCGCACCGTCGGACTGGATGGCGTCGAAGAGCAGCGGGCCAACTACCAGAGCAAAGGGTTCAGGCCGGTCTACGAGACCATCCGCTACAGCGGGCGCCTTGCGGGCTCGCCCGTCGGCGCCGGGCGGCCTCGCATGGTGAGTGCGCAACCGGTGCCCGACATCGTCGGCTATGACGCGCTTTGCTTTCCCGCGCCCCGGCGCTCTTTCCTGCAGCAATGGCTGCAGCCGCCTCACCGTGCCTTGGCGGCGATCCAATCGTGCGGGGTGGCCGGCTACGCGGTGGCCCGTTCCTGCCGCAGCGGCTTCAAGGTCGGCCCGCTCTTCGCCGACGACACGCAGACGGCGCTCGAATTGCTCGCAGAGTTGGCAAGTGCGTGCGAAGGCGGCGAACTGAACATCGACGTCCCGGCCACCCAAGTCGATTTCATCGCAGCGCTCGATGCGGCGGGCCTCTCACCGACCTTCACCACCACCCGCATGTATCAAGGCCCACCCCCGAAGCTTGATGCCAACAGGGTATTCGGCGTGACGACGCTGGAACTGGGATAGGCCAGGCGGTCTGCGAACAGCGGCTGTTCAGGCCGCCGAACGCCGGCCCGGGGTGCCGGGCGGTTCGTGGCCAAGCGGCGTCACCAGCGTCAGGTCGGGGTAACCGCCCTCGATCAGCTTGACCGCGGCCCGCGTCACCTCGTCGTCCGGCTCGAGCATGGACAAGAACACTTCGGTCGCGTCGCCACCCAGGCGGCTGATGCCTTGCGCATCGGCCGGCCCGCACTCGACCACCACCAGATCATAGGCCGTGGTCAGCGACTGCATGATGATCGGCAACCTGTCGGCGGCGCGCATGGCGCGGACGGGATCGGCGGTGCCGACCGGAATGACGTGGCAGTCGGAATAGAGATCGGCATGGATCACGTCGCTGAACTGCGCCTGCGAAGCGAGCAGATCGGTGATGCCCGGGAAAAGCTCGCTGTCCAGCATCGGTCGCGAAGCAGCACCCGAGGCGGTAAGATCGAGCAGCAGGACGCGCAGGCCGGCGTCGGACACCTCGCGCGCCACCAGGACCGCCGATGCGGCTGCCTCATCGCCTTCGGGCGAAACGAATATCGCGCGTGCGGCCCCGCTGGCGATCAGCTTTTCCGCGGCCTTCTCGATGTCGATTTCACCGAGCACGGAGCGCGGCCGCTGGACCTCCACGACGGGTTCCGGCTCGGCAGCTGATACGGCCTCGGCGACAGGCTCCGCCTGCGCGGCAGGCTCAGGGTCGGCTGCAGGCGCAGGCTCGGTGATGGGCTGGGGTCGCACCGTCATCTCGGAATCCGCGACGGTTTCGGGCCATGGCGCCTCAGCACCACGATTGGCGAACTCGCTGGCGACAACTGGCTCAAGGCGGGCAGCTGGTTCCAGGGGAGCGGCCGGCTCCTGGCGGGCAGTTGTCGGCATCGCCACTTCATCGATCGGCTCAAAACGGGCGCCCGTGGCCGGGCGCATGGCACGGCCCGAGAAGAGTTCCCGCAGCAGCGTGAAGACCGCCGCCAGCAGAAGCGAAGCCGCGGCGGCGGCGCCGACGATCGGCCCGACCTTGGGAAAGTATGGCTCGGAGGGAACCGAAGCCGGCGAGGAGACACGAGCGTCGACCGGCACATAGTTGCGGTCCTGGCGCGAAGCTGCCTCGCGGTAGTTGGTCAGATAGAGTTCGAGCTGTTGGCGCTTGGCCGCCGCATCGCGCTGCAGCGCGTCGAGACCGACCTGCTGTTCGCCAGCCTGTGCCGAGGCCGCCTTCAGCGTGTTGACGTCGGCGACGAGCTGGTTTTCACGCGCCTTGGCGGCATCGGCCTGCATAACCAGGCCCTTCATGACCTTCTGCGCTTCGCTGCGGATCTGCGCATCGAGATCGGCCAGCTGTGATTTCGCAGCGCGAACGCGCGGATGATTGTCGAGCATCGTCGTCGACAGATCGGCGATGTTGGCGCGCAGCTCGACCTGGCGCTCCCGCAAACGCTGGATCAGGTCGGACGACAGCACTTCCGGCAGCGAATCCAGCGAGCCGCCATTCTGCAGCGCCTTGCGTACGCTGTCGGCGGTGCCTTCGGCCGCGGCGCGGTTGGCCCGCACCCGCGACAATTCGGTCGACAGCTCGGCCAGTTGCTGTGTGGCCAGGGTGGAATTGTTGCCGCCCATCAGGAGGTCCGACTGGCCGCGGTACGCCGCGACCTTGGCCTCGGCGTCCCTGACCTGCTTAGACAGGTCGGCGATCTCAGGCGCCAGGAAATCCGCGGCGGCGGTGTTCGATTCGCTCTTGGCCGCGCCCTGCCCCGCAATATAAGCAGCGGCAATGGCGTCGGGGATGGCTGCGGCGAGCTTGGGATCCTCGGAGGAGAACTCGATGGCAATGATGCGCGTCTTCTCAACGCCAAAGACGTTGAGCTTCTCGCGCATCTTCTTCAACACGCGTTCGTCGGCCGGAATATCCATCGGATCGTTCTTCAGCCCAAGCAGGATCAGCACGCGGCTGAGCGACGACATGTTGATCGTTTCGTCGAACTCGGGCAGCCGCGCCAAGCCGAGTTTCTGCGCCACCTGCTTGAGGATTTCGTTGGACGAAATGATCTGAACCTGGGTGGCGACGCCTTGCTCGTCGAGGATCGGCTTGTCGCCGTCATTGTTGCTGCCGGCCGGGCGGGTATAAACGGATTCGCGCGGGGCGATTTCCACCTGCGTCTGCGCCTTGTAGTGCCGCGTTGCGAGCGAAGCGAACGCAAACGCCAAGCCTGTCACCACGAGAACAAAGAGCAATATGCGCAGCCAGTTCCTCGCCAGGCTGGCGAAAAGCTGCCTGAGGTCGACATCGACATCTGCGGCCGCGGACTGAACGGACATGCATCCCTACTCCGAAACTGGGTCAGGATGCACCGTAAACAACTATGGTAACTCAGCAGTTAAGATCGCGGTAATACTCCATTAGGGATTACTGGCGAGCGGCTAGAAAAAACGACAAAATGGCAAAATCCCTGCCGGCGCGAGATCTAACGGCCGGCGCCTTTACCGGCCATTAACCCTAACAGGATGATAACGAACCCGATCCCAGATGTTTGCTGCGACGCCGCAGCGGCCAGTCGAAGGTACGTATCCGGTCATGAAAAGCACTGCTTCCCTTGTTCGCGCGCTGCTTGCCGTATCGATGCTCGCCGGCTGCTCCAGCTACCGCCCGCCGCCGGCGGCCTTCCACGAGGTCCTCGACCAGCCTTATCGTCTCGGCGCCGGCGACCGCGTCCGCGTCACCGTGTTCGAACAGGACGGCCTGACCAACACCTACAGTGTCGACCAGTCCGGCTATCTCTCCTTCCCGCTTGTCGGCGCCGTGCCCGCGCGTGGTCACACCGCGCAGCAGATGGAAAAGGAGATCGCCGACAAATTGCGGCAAGGCTATCTGCGCGATCCGGACGTTTCGGTCGAGATCGACCGCTACCGGCCGATCTTTGTCATGGGCGAAGTGGGTGCTGCCGGCCAGTATTCCTACGTGCCCGGCCTGACGGTGCAGAAGGCCATCGCCATTGCCGGAGGCTTCACGCCACGCGCCAACCAGGAAAGCGTCGACATCACCCGCGACATCAACGGCAAGGTGATGACCGGGCGCGTGGTCACCTCCGACCCGCTGCTGCCCGGAGATACCGTCTTCGTCCGCGAACGCCTGTTCTGACAGATACCACGTGGCGGACAAGCTCAGGATCGTCCACTGCTTTCGTTCACCCGTCGGAGGAATTTTCCGGCATGTGCGCGACCTGACGGAAGCTCAGGTCGCGGCCGGTCATGTGGTCGGGATCGTCTGCGATTCGACCACCGGCGGCGAATTCGAGGAACGCCTGTTCGAGCAGATGAAGGACACGCTGGCGCTCGGTATCCATCGCACGCCAATGCAGCGCCATGTCGGCCCGGGCGATCTCGCCTCGGCCCGGCGCACCTACAGGATCATCAAGGAATTGCAGCCGGACGTCCTGCACGGGCACGGCGCCAAGGGTGGCGCCTATGCCCGTCTGTTCGGCTCATTGTTGCGGGTATCAAGGTCTCGCGTAGCCCGCCTTTATTCGCCGCATGGCGGCTCCCTCCACTATGACGAAACAACAGCCACGGGGAGGCTGTTCTTCGCTCTGGAGCGCTCCATGGCGCGCTTCACCGATTGCCTGCTCTTCGTCTCGGATTATGAGCGGCGAACCTATCGCCGGAAGGTGGGCGAGCCGCCGATCCCGAACACGCTGGTCTACAACGGACTGCGCGCCACGGAATTCGAACCGGTGGCCGTCGGCCCCGATGCGGCGGATCTGCTCTATATCGGCATGATGCGGGACCTGAAGGGCCCCGACATCTTCATCGATGCGCTGGCCGCCGCAGGTCCCCGGCTTGGCCGTGCGCTGAGCGCGGTGATGGTCGGCGACGGCGACGACCTGCCGCGCTACCACGCGCAGGTGAAGCGCCTTGGGCTTCAGGACCATGTCCGCTTCCTGCCACCAATGCCGGCCAGGGAGGCCTTCGCGCTGGCGGCGCTCGTCGTCGTTCCCTCCCGCGCCGAAGCCATGCCCTATATCGTGCTTGAGACACTCGCAGCGGCAAGACCCATGATCGCAACCTCGGTCGGCGGCATACCGGAGATTTTCGCTGCCGGCTCCCCTGCCCTGATCAGGCCTGATCCCGTCGAACTCACCGACAAGATGAGTGAAGCGCTGGCCGATCTCGCAGCCTACGGCAAGCTGATGCCCGACGGCGCCGACCTCAAGGCGCGCTTCGGCGCCGACGTCATGGCCGCCGAAATCGAAAAGGCCTATTTCGCCGCGCTCGGCAGGTGACACCCCAAGCCTTTCCAAAGCCACGCGTTGTTTCAAGGGTTTCTTAGCTCTCTTTTGCTAATCACCCTGGGGAAGCTTGCGGACTGTTCCATGAACGAGATTGACCCCGCGCGCCGCTTTTCAGCAGAAGCTGTGCGTAAATTCGACGGCCCGGCCGATGGCGATGCGCCCGGGGGCATGAACGATGTTGCCCGACAGGTCGCGTCGCAATACCGGCGCGATACGATGTCGCCGATCATGGTCAGCGGCGTCCTGCGCATGATCGAGTTCGCGATCCTGTTCCTTTCGGGGCTCTGCGTCTATTTCTACTATGTCGGGTTCTTCAACTATCTCGCCTGGCAATATCCGGTGACGATCGCCGCCGCGTCGTTCCTCGCCGTGGTTCTGCTCGATGTCACCGACTGCTACCAGGTCGTTTCCCTGATGCGGCCGATCGCCAATTTCAGCCGCATCCTGCTGGTCTGGGCCGGTACCTTCGCGCTGATGGCGTTGACGGCTTTCACCATGAAGATGTCGGAAGACTATTCGCGACTGCTGTTCGGCACCTGGTTCGTGGTCGGCTTCGTCTTCCTCTTCGGCCTCAGGCTGGTGATGTCGAAGCTGATCCGGCGCTGGGCCCGCGATGGACGCATGGAGCGGCGCGCCGTCATCGTCGGCGGCGGCAAGGCGGCGGAAATCCTGATCCGTTCGGTCGAAAAACAGCCTTACAACGACATCCGCATCTGCGGCATATTCGATGACCGCAGCGACAAGCGCTCGCCGCCCATCGTTGCCGGCTATCCCAAGCTCGGCACCATTTCGGAACTGATCGAGTTCGCTCGCATCGCCCGCATCGACATGCTGATCGTGTCGCTGCCGCTGACCGCAGAAACGCGTGTGCTGCAGCTGTTGAAGAAGCTGTGGGTGCTGCCGGTGGACATTCGGCTTTCGGCGCATTCCAACGCGCTGCAGTTCCGCCCACGCGCCTATTCCTTCATCGGCTCGGTGCCGATGCTCGACATCTTCGACAAGCCGATCAACGACTGGGATTCCGTCGCCAAGCGCGCCTTCGACATCATTTTCTCACTGATCGGCATCATCGTCTTCTCGCCGGTGATGCTGGCGACCGCGATCGCCATAAAACTCGACAGCAAGGGACCGGTGCTGTTCAAGCAAAAGCGACACGGCTTCAACAATGAGATCATCGAGGTCTACAAGTTCCGCTCGATGTACACTGACCGGTCGGATCCGACCGCCAAGCAGACAGTGACCAAGAACGATCCGCGCGTCACCCGCGTGGGCCGCTTCATCCGCAAGACGTCGATCGACGAACTGCCGCAGTTCGTCAATTCGCTGCTGGGATCGCTGTCGCTGATCGGCCCGCGCCCGCATGCGATCGCGGCGCAATCGCACAACCTTCTCTACAACGAGGTAGTCGACGGCTATTTCGCCCGCCACAAGGTCAAGCCGGGCGTCACCGGCTGGGCGCAGATCAACGGCTGGCGCGGCGAGATGGACACCAACGAGAAGATCCGCATGCGGACGGAATACGACCTCTACTACATCGAGAACTGGTCGCTGCTGTTCGATCTGCGGATCCTGTTCCTGACACCGATCCGGCTGCTCAACACGGAAAACGCCTATTGAGCGCGATTTCCCATGAGTTGCCGCCGGCCGCGGTCAACGCCAAGCTGATCGCGCTGATTTCTTCCAGTGCGGTGGTGTTCGGCATCCTCCTGTCCGGCTTCGTCATCAGCGAGCCGGCGCCTTACGAAATCTACATGGCCGGGCTGATCGCCATCTGGGCGCTCTTCGGCTTGCGGATTTCCCGCGCTGCGATGCCGCTGCTGGTGCTGCTGGTAACAATGAACATCGGCGGCATGATCTCGATGACGCAGATGGCGGACCTCGCCTTCACGCCCCTCTATCTCTCCGTGTCGCTGTTCCTGGCCTTCAGCGCGGTGTTCTTCGCCTCGGTCACCGCCACGCAACCAGGTCTCTACCGGCTGATCTTCAATGCCTATGTCGTCTCGGCCGTGGCGACGTCGCTGCTCGGCATAGCAGGCTATTTCCATGCCTTTCCCGGCGCCGAGATCTTCACCAAATACGACCGCGCCGCCGGCGCCTTCCAGGATCCGAACGTCTTCGGGCCGTTCCTGGTGCTGCCCGGCATCTATCTGCTCTATCTGCTCCTGACCGGTCCGGTCTCGCGCATGCCGCTGCTGGCGGTGCCGCTGCTGATCATCGCATCGGGCATTTTCTTCTCCTTCTCGCGCGGCGCCTGGGGCATGTTCGCCGTTTCGGCGATCCTGCTCACCGGCTGCCTGTTCCTGCAGAGCAACAGCGGCAAGTTCCGGTTGCGCGTGGTGATCATGACCATCGCCGCGCTGTCGTTGCTGACGATCGCCGTCATCGTCATCCTGCAATTGCCCGGCGTGTCGGAGATGTTCTCCAACCGTGCGCATCTCGAGCAAAGCTATGACACCGCCCGCCTCGGCCGTTTCGCCCGCTACGGAATCGGCTTCCAGATGGCGATGGAGCGTCCATTCGGCATCGGGCCGCTGGTCTTCGGCAAGATGTTCGGCGAGGACACGCACGACATCTGGCTGAAGATGCTGATGGATTATGGCTGGCTCGGCTTCGTGTCGTTCCTGACGCTTGTACTGTGGACCATAGCCTCCGGGTTCCGCATCCTGCTGCGCGACCGGCCGTGGCAGCCTTACCTCTTGTGCGCCTATGTCGCCTTCATCGGCAATATCGGGCTCGGCACCTTCATCGATATCGATCACTGGCGCCACGTCTACCTGCTGCTCGGCCTGATCTGGGGCGCCATCGCCTTGGAGTACCGCCATCAGCGGCTGTTGCGGCCGGCTCTGGCTCAAGCAGGACGCTGAAGGCGCGATCTGCCCAGGGTTCAGCCAAGACGAACCGGAAGAAGTGCCATTTCCAAATGGCCAGGTTTCACCGTTCGGGCCATTGATGGCGACAAAGCCTACCGCTCGCCAGACTTCGGCGGGATCGTCTCAATGCGCACCTTGTAACCAATCCCCTTTGCCATCGCGAACGCTTGGGCCCTGTCTTTCGTCGTCAACACCGTGCGCCAATGTGGCTCTCAAAAACGGAAACGACGAAGGTCGTTTCCGGCTTTTCGTTCATCGCGCGGCTCCTTCATTTGCATGCTTCGGCCATATTAGTATCAGTGCATAGATTTGCCAGCCGGCGGTTCGGTCCCTAAACAGTCCGCCGGTCAGGCCCGGTGTCCCAATTCATCCCAACGCAGGCACCGGGCCGCCTTGAGCTTCGGAAATCCCGGGATTTGGTCTCGACCCAAGCGTCGACGAGATATCCTAAGCCGGCTTTGTTCCATGCCTGCCACTTGCGGTCGAGCTTGCGCTGCGCAATACTACCTCTTGGGGTAAAGGGTTGCAGGGGAGTAGCATGCCAATCTACGATGTCGCAGAAATGCGCTACGATCGGGTAATCAGATGCAAGGCAGTCGAAGCGACTAGTCCTGCCGTGGCCGCATCGGAAATGAATACCTGCGAGGCAGCCTCGCAAAGGTGGGCGCGGGACTGGATTCGCGTAACTGATGAGGCTCGTGGGGAAGTATTCGCCTACACGGTCGCTCGCCGAATGAATTCGGCTCAACCACCATCATGAAAATACAAATGTTGGTTCGCAGTGGGGACCAGCCCGCTGCTGGGACTTCTTTGGGGGTGCAGCGGGCTGCGGGTGTGGGCACCCAAGGAACAGCGAAGGGCTGAATCAGTTCGCTGTTCGCGGTCAACATATGAGACATCGGCTCAAGGGCGCGACTTACGGATTCGTAAGGAGCCCACCTCTCTCGCCTAACGGTGCTACACGTTCGAGGGGATTTGCCGACGAATTCCAGAATCGCCGACGCAGGAACATTCGCTGTGTGTTAGGGACTTCTTCGGAACGCCGTGTCCGAAACGGGCGACTGGAGCGCCTTTCGCTTCAAAAACGAGAAAAGGCGCCCAAGGCGCCTTCGGTAAAACCAGGGATTTCAAGGAACTAATGGTCGGAGTGGCCGGATTCGAACCGACGACCCCTTGACCCCCAGTCAAGTGCGCTACCGGGCTGCGCTACACTCCGGACCGGTCGCGATGTATCGTGATAACCCCGCTCGGGTCAACCGAATTCCGCGACTATCTTGCAGGTAGATTGTGAGACAATGGCGGCCGGCTGCGTCAGTACCTTACCTTAACCCTGGCACACATCGACCCATTCCGCACCGATAAGATCGACCATGCGCTGCGGGGCGATCCGCACCGCGGCGTTGGTGGCCCCGGCGGCCGGCACGACCTCTTCAAATTCGCGCAGCGACACGTCGCAGTAGACCGGCAGAGGCGCCGGCAAGCCGAACGGGCAAACACCGCCAACCGGATGGCTCGTGGCAGCGACAACTTCCTCCGCATCCAGCATGCGCGGCTTGCCGCCGAACCGGTCCTTGAACTTGCGGTTGTCCAGTCTGGCGATGCCGCTGGTCACGACCAGCATGGTGCGGTCGCCGACGCGCAGGCAGATCGTCTTGGCGATCTGCCCCGGAAGAACGCCATGCGCTTCCGCCGCCAGCGTCACCGTTGCCGAACTCGCTTGCGTGACGATGACTTCGACATCAGCCGCATGGGCGGCAAAGAACGCACGAACGGATTCCAGGCTCATATCGAAAAACTCACGGTTCAAAATCCGACGTACAAGGCGCCCGACACATAGGGCGCCCGACACACAGGGCGCCCGACACACAGAGCGATTGGCGCAAATCTGGATGCGGCACGTATAAACACGTGCGATTCATGAATCGGCAAGCCCGGCCGCCGGGGAACGCCGATGCATCAACAAGAAACCCGCCAAGCTGGCCTTGACGGGTTCCGCGGCATTGCTGGTTGCCGGTTTTATGCCAGGGGGCGACCTTGTGCGGCCGGTGTCGGTGCAGCGAAAGCGATGAGAGCATCCTGCGGCAGCCGAAGCGCGGCCGCGATACGACGCAGCTTCGCCGGATCGGCAGCCCTGCCGTTCTCAATGTCCTCAATTTCGCCGACCGCGAGACCGCAGGTCAGGGAAAGCTCTTCCAAGCTGTATCCGCGGGTTTCCCGCATTGCTCTGAGGCTACTACTGGAATCTGGCCCGATCTCACTGACTAACGGTTCGGAGAGGGCATTGATTTTTGCATTTTGGGGCATTGGCAACTCCGGTGGCTGAAAGAGTTTGATCAAAATGGAGTGTTGCCTGAGACGAGCAGGAAGATGCCCGCTCGCCAGTGATTTGCCAAGAGCCAAACGGACCGTCACGCTATCGTGAACCGGACGCCTTCGCGCCAGCTTACGCACATCGGTGCCATCAAGTTCTTTTGAACGACCGGCACCTTTTTGCTCGAAGGTTTGGGCCCACCTGTTCGTTGTTCTGATGCACTGGCGTGAAAACCATCCGGTTCCAGCCAGGCCATTCCCAGAAGGATATCTGCAATGAACGTCAAGGCATCCCTCCTCGTGCTCGGCACGGTCTCCAGTCTTTTCATCGCCGGTGCGGCGACCGCTCAGGCGGCGGACGCGTTGCGCGTTCGTGGTACTGTGATCAGCTTCGAGCCCTCCCTGCTCACCGTCAAAACCCGCCAGGGCGACACCTCCGCGATCAAGCTCAATACCGGCTGGAAGATCTCGGGCGTCGCCAGTGCCTCCGAAAAGGACATCAAGCAAGGCGACTTCCTCGGCATCGCTTCCGTTTCAAAGGCGGATGGCGGCAGCGGGGCGCTGGAAGTCGTGATTTTCCCCGCTGCCTTGAAAGGCACCGGCGAGGGTGACCGCCCATGGGACCTGCAGCCGAACAGCCGCATGACCAACGGCACGGTGGCGGACGTCACCGACATAAGCGGGCGAGCCGTGACGCTGACCTACGACAATGGGCAGACCAAGAAGATTTCGATCCCCGACAGCACGCCCGTCGTGACCTTTGCCCCGGCCACGCCGACCGATCTCAAGCCGGGCGCAACGGTTTTCGTGACCGCCCAGCGTGAGGCCGACGGGACGCTGAGCTCCAGCCGCGTCGTGGTGGGAAACAATGGCGTGGTCCCGCCGATGTAGCCAAACAGCCGGAGAGAGCGCGGCTTTTCGGCCTTGGTGATGATGGTTGGAAAGCCGGCTTCTTCGGAAACAGTCCAGAAACAAAATTCTACAATCGGGAAATACTGACGAAAAAATTCGGGAGCGTAATCCCATGTGCGGCGGTCGGGCTATCGACCCGATTTAATATCTGCCTGCGAAAAAAGGAAACGATCCATGAAGAAGTCCCTCCTCTCGGCTCTCGGGCTTGCGGTTGCAGTTGCTTTCACCGTGCCGGCTATCGGCGTGACGAGCGCGGATGCGGCCCCGATGGCGAAGCATCATCGTCATCATCACCACCATCGTCATCATCACCGCCATCACCACCACCATCATCACCACCACATGAAGACGATGAAGAAGGCCTGACACCACACTGCCAACGAGAAGACCGGCCTTGGCTTCTTGTTCAAGGCTGGTCTTCTTGGTTGCGCCGCCAGACCCGACATGAACCGGGCCTATCGAATTTCGCCTGACGACACTGCTGGCCAGGATTTCGGCGCCAATTCCAATACTTCGAGAAGCGAGACTTTCACGCCGCGCCAAATCGCGATACGGCAAGGGATGCTTCTGACCGGCAACTGTACCGGATCAGGCTTTCGCGAACAGGCCAGGTATCCCGATGACGGCCAAGGCCGACCTCTCCCGGACAGACCGCCTTGTCCTGTCGGTTGCCCGATTGTGGCTCACACTTCGCCACCCTGCCCTTGTCGTGCGGTTCTTCATGAAACTGGGCTATCTGCCCAATCCGGCGGCGCCCGTGCGCTACCATGAATTGTTGCTTTGGCGAAAGATTCTCGATCGCAACCCGCTGTTCGTGACGCTGACCGACAAGCTGGCGGCCAAGGCTCATATCCGTGAAGTCTGCCCCGGGATCCCCATACCGAAGACGCTCTGGCGCGGGCGCGACGCCACCGACATCCCGCCGGGTCTGCTGGCCGGCGCCGTGGTGGTCAAGACAAACCATGGCTGCGCGATGAACATATTCGTCGCCGATGGCAACCCCAGTCGCGGCCTCATCATCGCCAAGACGAGGCACTGGCTGAGAAAACGCTATGGCCGCCGCAATGGCGAATGGGCTTATTGGCCGATCGTTCCCACCGTTTTCGTGGAAGAGCGGCTGGCGCTCTCCGGGGCAAGGGTCGCAACCGACATCAAGGTGCACGTCTGCGGCAGCGTGGTAACGCATGCCTGGGTCGAGGATAAGGCCGCCGGCCGTTCGTTGCTTTTTGACCGGGACGCCAATCCATTGCCCGGGCGCGATCCAGACTATCCCCGCGAGGATCAGGCGGTGCCCGTCAATACGCAGCTTCTCGACTATGTCCGTCAGGCGGTATCCATCGCCCCCGCCATCGCCGGCAACCTTGACTACATCCGGGTCGACTTCCTTGTCACCGACCTTTGTCTCTATGCCGGCGAGATCGTCGTCTATCCCGGTGCTGGCTATGGCACCACCACCAATCCGGCGTTCGCCAGCGAAATCGAGCGGCTCTGGCGGCTCGACCAATCAGCCTTCCTGTGCCGGCCTCACAAGGGGGCTGTGCGCCTCTATGCCGACGCGCTTCGCGCCAGATGCCGGAGCAACATTGCGAATGGCCAGGCCGACGCCGCGCAGCACTCCTGATGAAGCCGCAGGGATCAATGGCGGCTCGCCCTTCGGGGTCGGCCGCCATTTTCTTGGCTGAATCCCTTGTCTTATGACCAGAGGACTCCTCAGCGTCGGCTGAAAAGCAGGCTGGCGACCAGGCCGAGTACCACAAGGCCGACCGCGGCGGCGGCCGCCGGATGGTCGCGGGCCGATTTCTCGATCACCCTGCCCTGTTTGCGGATTGCCGGCATGGCATCCCGCAGACGTCCGGCAAGATCCGAATATGTATCAAGAGCGGCATCGCGGCCGTCTTCATAGTAAGCGCCGCCCCGTTTTGACATTGCCTTGCGCAACGCCGCGAGTTCCCTCGAGAGGGCCGCGACCTGCTTCTCGAGGTCGATGTCCGAAAGGGTCGAAAATGATGCCATCATGCGTTTCCTTGTCTTGCTGAGCGTCTTGCAGAAGGAAACGTAACGCCTCACCCGAAGGCGAGTTCCGGCCCAAAGGCTTCAAAACGCGTCGTGCGGCGGTCAGCGCACCTGGTCAAGCAGACGCTTGCATTCGAGCAGGTCGAACAGCGCCTCCTGCAGCAGCGCCCGGTTGTCGCGCGAGAGTTTCGACGCATCCGGCTGAACCGGACCTTCCTCGTCGCTCTTGCCCAGGCCAAAAAAGCGGCGGCTGGGCTTGACCCTTGGCTGGCCAACCAGCTCATCATCTCCGCCACGCGGCTGCGCCGCCGGTGTCAGCGGCACCTGATCGGCCTGCTTCCGTTGCGAGATCGCCTCGACTGCGGCCATGTCACCATTGCCGATGGCTACGAGGAAGTGATTGCCGTTTTCGCGTAGCAGCTTCTGCACGCCCTTGATCGTGTAGCCCTGGTCGTAGAGCATGTGGCGAATGCCCTTGATCAGTTCGACGTCCTGCGGCCGGTAGTAGCGACGGCCGCCGCCGCGCTTCATCGGCTTGATCTGGTTGAAGCGCGTCTCCCAGAAGCGCAGCACATGCTGGGGCAGGTCGAGATCTTCAGCGACCTCGCTGATGGTGCGGAAGGCGTCAGGGCTCTTGTCCATGGGCGAAATCCTCACGCTGGAGCGTGATCCGGAACGGTATTCAGCGAGATCATGCTCACCAAAGAGAAAAGCTCATTCCAGTTGCGCGGAATGGACCATACGCGGAACACCAATCCGGCCATGCTGCCGAATCGGACCTTATTTCAGCGGTTTGTGAAGCAATATTCAAGCCCGGCGTCATGGCGGCGCCGGTTTTCAACCGCCAATGGAGGCTATTTGCCGCCCTTGGCCTTGCTGTTCTGATGCGAGCGCAGGATGCGGTTCTTCAGCACGTTGGACGATTTGAAGGTCATCACCCGACGCGGCAGGATCGGCACCTCTTCACCGGTCTTGGGATTGCGCCCGATGCGCTCGTTCTTGGAGCGGACGTGAAACGTCGCGAAGGACGACAGCTTGACCGTCTCGCCACGCACGATGGCTTCGCAGATTTCGTCCAGCACAGCTTCGACGAGTTCGGCGGATTCAGTGCGCGACAGGCCGACCTTTCGATAGACGGCCTCCGCAAGGTCGGCACGCGTAAGTGTCTTTCCCCCCATGCGACCGTCCCATCAGCTCAAACATAAAATCGGCACAACAACGGCTGAGCCTAAGTAATTGATCCGGCAAGGTCAAGGACCGAAACCGACCCGTTCGGCACTTACCAGCGAACCAGAACGGCACCCCAGGTGAAGCCGCCGCCCATCGCTTCCAGGAGGACGAGGTCTCCCTTCTTGATGCGACCATCGGCAACGGCCACAGACAGTGCCAGCGGCACGGAAGCAGCCGAGGTGTTACCGTGCAAATCGACCGTAACCACCACCTTCTGCTCGGCTATCCCGAGCTTCTTGGCGGAAGCGTCAATAATTCGTTTATTGGCCTGGTGCGGCACGAACCAGTCGAGATCGTCAGCGGTGATGCCCGCGGCCGCGAAGGTCGCCTCGATAACGTCGGTGATCATGCCGACCGCGTGCTTGAAGACCTCGCGGCCTTCCATCCTGAGGTGCCCGACCGTTCCCGTTGTCGACGGTCCGCCGTCGACGAAAAGCTTGTCCTTGTGCGCGCCGTCAGAGCGCAGGCTGGCCGCCAGAACGCCATGGTCGGCAATCGTGCCGGCCCCCTCGCCCGCTTCCAGGACCAGCGCGCCGGCGCCGTCTCCGAACAAGACGCAGGTCGAGCGGTCATTCCAGTCGAGGATGCGCGAGAATGTTTCCGAGCCGATGACCAGTACGCGCTTGGCGAGGCCGCCACGGATATAGAGATCGGCTGTCGTCACCGCATAGACGAAGCCGGAGCACACTGCCTGCATGTCGAAGGCAAAGCCGTGATGCATGCCGAGCCTGTTCTGGATCTCGACCGCGGTGGCCGGGAATGTGTTGTTGGGCGTCGACGTCGCCAGCACGATCAGGTCGATGTCGTCCGGCGTCAGCCCGGCATTTGCAAGGGCGGCACGGGCCGCGGCCTCGCCCAGGGAAGCCGTCGTCTCGTCGTCGGCCGCGATATGACGCTGGCGGATTCCGGTGCGCTGGGCGATCCACTCGTCCGAGGTTTCGACCATGCCCTCGAAATCGGCATTCTTCATGATGCGGCGGGGCAGCGCGGCGCCCGTGCCGCGCACGACTGATCTGATCAAAGTTCTTTCCTATTCCTTCGCGTCGGTAACGACGTCGGATTTCCGAGATGACAGGGCACGCGGGTTGCGCGCATGAAACAGGTCCAGGTCGGCCTCGATCCGGTCAAGCAGATTGTTGCGAACCATGTCGTAGCCGAGTTCGATCGCGGCGGCGAACCCGTCCGAATCGGCACCGCCATGGCTTTTGACGACGATGCCGCTCAGCCCCAGGAACACGCCGCCATTGGAGCGGCCGACATCCATCTTTTCGCGCAGGCGATCGAAGGCGCCCTTGGCGAAGACATAGCCTATCTTGGCCATCAGGGTGCGGCTCATGGCGGCGCGCAGATAACCTGCGATCTGGCGCGCGGTGCCTTCCGCCGTCTTCAGCGCGATATTGCCGGCGAAGCCTTCGGTCACCACCACGTCGACCGTGCCCTTGCCGATATCGTCGCCTTCGACAAAGCCATGATAGTTCATCGAGGCCATGTTGGCCTCGCGCAGCATGCGTCCTGCTTCCTTGACCTCTTCCTGGCCCTTGATCTCTTCCACGCCGACATTGAGCAGGCCAACCGTCGGTCGGGCGATGCCGAACACGGCGCGCGCCATGCCGGTGCCGAGAATGGCAAAATCGATGAGCTGTTGGGCATCGGCGCCGATGGTGGCGCCGACGTCCAGAACCACGCTTTCGCCGCGCAATGTCGGCCACAATGCCGCGATCGCCGGGCGATCGATGGTGGCCATGGTGCGCAGGCAGAATTTCGACATCGCCATCAACGCGCCTGTGTTGCCGGCGGAGATGCAGGCGTCCGCGGCACCCGACTTGACCGCTTCGACCGCCTTCCACATCGACGACTTCCAGCGGCCATGGCGCAGCGCCTGGCTGGGCTTGTCGTCCATCCTTACCGCGATCTCGCAGTGGAAGAATTCGCTCACCTCGGCCAATTTGGGGAACTTGGCCAGTTCGGGGCGCACCAGTTCCTCACGCCCGTAGATGACGAAGCGGATGTCGGGACGGCGGGTCGCGACCGTCATGAGCGCCGGAATGACCACGGCTGGTCCGTGATCGCCGCCCATGGCATCGATGGAAATCCTGATCACGCGGTATTTATCTCACGGTTATGCGGCAGGTCGCTTTAGTGATCGCGAAGGTTCGGCGAAAATAGCGGTTTTGGGTTTTCACACAACCGACTTTTCCATCGCGGGCGAGGTTTTCAGGATTTTCCCAGCAAGGATCGCAGTTTTTGCTGAAATTCATTCTCAGCCGCTTCGGTCCTGCCGCCGGGGTCCAGCGACGCGCCCGCCTTGCGCGGATAAGGGTCGATCGCCAATCCGAAGAACTGTTCGGCGAGTGCCCCGACATCGATGGTGTCGCCGGAAAATGTTTCGGGACTGTCGGGCCCGTCCGCATCGAGAAGTATCTCGCCGCCGCCTTCGAATCCCTGCCGCCCAAGCTTGGAGTCCTCGGGCAACAGCAGCGCCTCGACCGGCTCGTCGATATGCGCCTGGACCGGATCGAGCGTGACGATGCAGGCCTGGGTGATGTCGGCCTCGACACGGCCGCTGACCTTCACGCCATTGCGCTTCCAGGACACCACCAGGAGCTCCGCACGATAGGCTTCCACCGAAAGCAGCCCATGCTCCCCGGCGAGCGCCGCGCGCTGGGCGGCATCGGCCTCGATCACCACGGGCAGGCCCTTCTGCGGCAGGCGGGCGACATTGGCGAAAAACGATACCGGGCTTCGCGTATCAGCGTGTTTCATCAAGCACCTCCCTTGGCGAGCGGAAACGTCGCCGTACCGGAAACGATTGATTCGGACGGCTGAGCGGCCAGTTGCCGGCAAGCGTCGGCGACATAGTCGGCCAATTGCGATGCCTCCGGCCACGCGCCGGTGTCGGGCCGGACATTGCGGGCAAGTGCCGCGGTCAGCCCGTCCTGGTCGTTTCTTTCCAGCGCATCATCATAGGCGGCGGTACGGCCATAAAACATCTTCGCCAGCTTCTTCATGCGTTTGGGCACGCCCACATCGCCAATGCCCAACTCCCGCAGCGAATGATCGACGTCGAGGAAGAACTCGTCGATCAGCACCTGGGCGATCTCCTGCGCCACGCCGTCTTCACCGCGCAAGCGATGCTGGAACAGGAACATATGCAGAGAAAGCATCTCAAAACGGCCGAGCGGCGTGTCCGGTACATTCCAATGGGAATAAAATACAGTCTGCCGCGCCGCTGCCACGATTTGTGCGTAGAGCGCGTCGGTGATGGCGCGGTTGGCGTGGCGTTCGCGACCAAAAAGGCGCTGGAACATGGGGATGGTCTCCGGGGACCGTTTGTTGAATTGGCCTTGTTGCATCGGCAGGCAAGCTGGTTTACCGGTTTTGCGGCCCAGCGCAAGTTGCGGCGATATAATGGAGAATTGTTGTTGCGCGCGCTGAATTTCAAGTCGACCTTCTCGTCCAGGCCTGCTGGCGCGATCTCACTGCTGCTCGTCGTATCGGCGCTCTCGGCGTGCCACACCAACAAGATGATCGGCGACCTCAATCCAAGCGAGACGTTTACGCAAGGGTATGTCTACGATCAGCAGGCCGTCGATTCGGTGCCTGTCGGCTCCAGCCGCGAGCAGGTGCTTCTGGCGCTTGGCACGCCATCGACGACGGCGACGTTCGACAACGAGGCGTTCTATTACATTTCGCAAACCCGCAAACGCTATGTCGCCTTCGACAAGCCCAGGCTCGTCGACCAGAAAGTGCTCGCGGTCTATTTCGGGGCCGACGGCCGCGTCAGCCAGATCGCCAATTACGGCTTGAAGGACGGCAAGATTTTCGACTTCATTTCGCGCACCACGCCGACTGGCGGCAAGGACCAGAACTTCCTCAGCCAGATCATCAACGGCGCCAGCAAGCTGGCGCCCAGCATTCCCGGCGGCGGAACTCCCTGATCATCAGAACCCTGCTTCCTTTCGGAAAGCAGCAACATCTCAGGCGACCGAAAACCCGTGGGAGCGATCTCACGGGTTTTTGTTTGGCCAAGGCAAGGCCAGCTTGCCAGCAATGGGGCAAGCCCGTATCAAATCCCCCGGGCTTTGGGTTTTTGAAAATGAGCAGTGGCGAACGCGTAGCGCCGGACGGCTGGATGGCCACCGGCACGTCTGACAGGCAAACC
Organism: Mesorhizobium sp. GW821-FHT04C10; assembly: GCF_059420305.1. Taxonomy (NCBI): domain Bacteria; kingdom Pseudomonadati; phylum Pseudomonadota; class Alphaproteobacteria; order Hyphomicrobiales; family Phyllobacteriaceae; genus Mesorhizobium; species Mesorhizobium sp. GW821-FHT04C10. The sequence goes on from NZ_JBWKTL010000001.1 coordinate 4,966,387, forward strand.
GTCACCTCCGACTGGCTTGCCATCGATCCTCCGGCAATCGACGGCGTCAGGGTCAAGGAAATCAGGCCTGTCGCGACGTCCAACGGCTATCTCACCGAGGTATTCCGGGACGAGTGGAATCTCGATCAGTCGCCGGTCGGCCAGGTCTTCCAGCGCACGATGTATCCAGGTGCGGTAACCGGCTGGCATGCGCATGAGGCGACGCTGGATCGGCTCTTCTGCTGTGTCGGGAGCGTGCGCATATCGCTCTATGACGGCCGAAAGGCCTCGCCCAGCTTCGGCACTGTCTGGCACAAGATCGTCGGCGCGTTGCGACCGGCGATCGTCATCATCCCGCCCGGCGTGTGGCACGGTGTGACGGCGCTCGGGCCGGAGATCGCCCTGCTGCTCAATCTCGTCGACAAGGCCTATGCGTATGACGCGCCTGACCATTGGCGCCTGCCGCCGGACACCGATCACATCCCCTATAAGCTGGTGTAGCGTGGTGCGCCCCGGCCAGTCCGATGCAGCCGGGCAGAAGTCGCCGCTCGTCTCGGTGGTGATCGCAACCCACGACCGCCCGGCCGCCTTGCGGCAAGCATTGCGCAGCGTCCTGGGCCAGACCCTGCAGGACTTTGAAATTCTGGTGATTGGCGACGCCTGCCGCCCCGACACGGCGGGGGTCATCGCCGAATTCGCCGATCCGCGCATCGTCTATATCAACCTCCCGGTCAATTTCGGCGAGCAGTCCGGCCCCAACAATATCGGCTTTGCCAGGGCACGCGGCCGGTTCGTCGCCTTGCTCAACCATGACGACCTCTGGTTTCCGGACCATCTCGCGGCGACCACGGGATGGATCGATGCGACCGGCGCCGACGTGGTGATCGCAAGGGGCGTCGTTGTCGAACCACCGCTGGTCGATGGCAAGCCTGTCAAGAACTCGATATTCGGGATCGGCAAGGGCGGCTTCTACGATCCCGCGTCAACGACCGGGTTCGGATCGGCCCAGATTGTGCGGCGGACGGCGTTGGACTGGTTGGGGCTCTGGCGTCCGGCCAGTCAGTGCTTCTGCGAGTCATCGCAGGACTGGTTGTTCCGAGCCTGGCGAAAGGGTGCGGCCATCGCGACGATGCCGCATCTGACCGTGCTCAAGCTGCATTCCGGCAACCGCCGAGGCAGCTATGTCGAAGACCTGGCGACGGAACAGGAAGAGCTCGTCGCGGCAATGGAGACGCCCAACACCTTGCGTGTCAGAGTTCTTGCCGGTGCTGACGGACCGCCTCGCTCGACAAGAGCCACCTATCTCAGGCGTAGATTGCTCGCGGCTTGCGGCATCCACCCCAGGGCGCGGTCCTTCCGTCATCGACACAAACGTGGCGCATTCGTCGCGCTGCTGCGCGAGATCCGCGGCCTCCCGCCAATGCCCGAGCGCGAGCCGGGTGTGCGGGAACTGTCGGAGATCTACGGCAGCCGCCCGGATACGGACGCCAGCGGCGGTTGAAATCCCGTCGAAGCCGACGCATTAAATGAAAAGCCCGCGGGGATCGCTCCCCGCGGGCTTTTTCGGACCACCGGCCCGGCCGGTTAGCCGTGCGCGAGCACGGCCAGCAGCAGGAGGGCCACGATGTTGGTGATCTTGATCGCCGGGTTGACCGCAGGGCCCGCGGTGTCCTTGTAGGGATCGCCGACCGTATCGCCGGTCACCGAAGCCTTGTGCGCCTCGGAGCCCTTGAGGTGCTTGACGCCGTCCTTGTCGGTGAACCCATCCTCGAACGATTTCTTCGCATTGTCCCAGGCGCCACCGCCCGAGGTCATCGAGATGGCGACGAACAGGCCGTTGACGATAACGCCGAGCAGCGAGGCTCCGAGGGCCGCGAAGGCCGACGCTTTCGAACCGGAGATCAGCAGCACGCCGAAATAGACGACGAGCGGCGCCAGCACCGGCAGCAGCGACGGGATGATCATCTCCCGGATCGCCGCCTTGGTCAGAAGATCGACCGCACGCGCATAGTTCGGCTTGGACGTGCCTGCCATGATGCCCGGATCTTCGCGGAACTGCTTGCGAACCTCCTCGACGATAGCGCCCGCCGCGCGGCCAACGGCCGTCATGGCGATGCCACCGAACAGATACGGGATCAGGCCGCCGAAGATCAGGCCGGCGACGACGTAAGGGTTGGAGAGATCGAAGGAGATTTCACCCATGCCCTGGAAGTAGGGGTATTTGTCGCCATTGGCGGCAAAGAACTTCAGGTCGTTCGAATAGGCGGCAAACAGCACCAATGCGCCGAGGCCGGCCGAGCCGATGGCATAACCCTTGGTCACGGCCTTGGTGGTGTTGCCGACCGCGTCGAGCGCGTCGGTGGAGTGGCGCACTTCCTTGGGCAGGCCCGCCATTTCGGCGATGCCGCCGGCATTGTCGGTGACCGGGCCGAAGGCGTCGAGCGCCACGATCATGCCGGCAAGGCCGAGCATGGTGGTGACCGCGATCGCCGTGCCGTAGAGGCCGGCGAGCTGGTAGGTCGAGATGATGCCGCCGACGATGACGATGGCCGGCAACGCCGTCGATTCCAGCGAAACCGCGAGGCCCTGGATGACGTTGGTGCCGTGGCCGGTGACCGAAGCCTGGGCGATCGAGTTGACCGGGCGCTTGTTGGTGCCGGTGTAGTACTCGGTGATCACCACGATCAAACCCGTCACCACGAGGCCGATAAGGCCGCAGATGAACAGGTTCTTGCCGGTGATGACGATGCCGGCGACAGTGCCGACCTCGCCCCAGCCGAGCGTTGCCGAAGTGGCGATGGCGAGGCCGACGATCGACAGCAGGCCGGTGACAATGAGCCCCTTGTAGAGGGCGCCCATGATCGAGCCGTTGGAGCCGAGCTTGACGAAGAAGGTGCCGACGATCGAGGTCAGAATGCAGGCGCCGCAGATGGCGAGCGGATAGAGCATCGCAGTCTGGAGAACGGCGGTACCGCCAAAGAAGATGGCGCCGAGAACCATGGTGGCGACGACCGTCACCGCATAGGTCTCGAACAGGTCGGCGGCCATGCCGGCGCAGTCGCCGACATTGTCACCGACATTGTCGGCGATGGTGGCCGGGTTACGCGGATCGTCTTCCGGGATGCCGGCTTCGACCTTGCCGACCAGATCGCCGCCCACGTCGGCGCCCTTGGTGAAGATGCCGCCGCCGAGACGGGCGAAGATCGAGATCAGCGAGGCGCCGAAGCCGAGCGAGACCAGCGAGTCGATGACGATACGGTCATTGGGCTGCAGGCCCATGGGACCGGTCAGGATCAGGTAGTAGATCGAGACGCCAAGCAATGCCAGGCCCGCCACCAGCATGCCGGTGATGGCGCCCGACTTGAAGGCGATGTCGAGACCGGCGGCGAGGCTGTTGGAGGCCGCCTGCGCGGTGCGCACATTGGCACGCACCGAAACATGCATGCCGATGAAGCCGGCGGCGCCCGACAGGACGGCGCCGATCAGGAAGCCGATCGCGGCGGTGATAGAAAGCAGCCACCAGGCGAGCAAAAGCACGACCACGCCGACGATGGCGATGGTGGTGTACTGGCGCGCCAGATAGGCTTGCGCGCCTTCGCGGATGGCGGCGGAGATTTCCTGCATGCGTGCATTGCCCTGATCGGACGCGAGAACCGATCGTGTCGCCCAGATAGCGTAAAGGACAGAAAGCAGACCGCAGGCGATGACGGCGTAAAGTATGGTCATTGCCAAATTTTCCTCGATTGTTGGCCCAAATGAACCCCTCCCTGGGCCGTTGAGACAAAGACCGGAATCCGCGCACGGAATCCACCTCTTCGCATCGGTGTATGCGAAACAGGGCTCGGAACGTCAAGATATTGTTCAGTTTTTGCCCGGCTTTCGCCCAAAAGACAAAGCCGCGACCACAATGCCCGCATGGGCCTTTCATTTAGATCGATTGAAATGACGCAAGGGAATCACTGCGGCAGGACCGCCGGCTCCCCTAAGGACTATTCCGCCTCGCGGCCCATCCGGCGTGCGGTGTAGCGTTCGACCGCCGACAGACCGTCATAGATCAGCACGGCAAGGGCCGCCACGATCAGGCCACCCTGCAGGATGAAGGCGAGGTTGTTGGACAACAACCCGGCGATGATCACCTCGCCCAGCGTCTTGGCGGCCACGGTCGAGCCGATGGTGGCCGTTGCCAGGCTGATCACCACCGACAGCCTGATGCCGCCCAGGATGATCGGCGCGCTCAGCGGCAGTTCGACCTTGGTGAGCCTTTGCCAGCCGGTCATGCCGGCGCCACGCGCCGCCTCCATGACGTTGGCCGGCAGCGTCGTCAGTCCGGTCAGGGCATTCTCGAAGATCGGCAGCAGACCATAGAGAAACAGCGCGATCAGCGTCGGCTTCTCGCCAAAACCGACAGCCGGCACGGCGAGCGCCAGCACCGCCACCGGCGGAAAGGTCTGGCCGATGTTGACCAGGCTGCGCGACAGCGGCAGGAATTCGGCGCCGGCTGGCCGGGTGACGAGGATGGCCAGGGCCACGGCAACGATGGTCGCGGCGACGGTGGCGATCAGCACGGTGCGCAAATGCAGCAGCGTCAGCGTCAGCAGGCTGCCTTGATTATAGATCGCGGGAGCGTTGTTTTCTGTCAGCGGCTTGAGCAGTGGCTCGAACCAGCCTGGATTGGTGACAAAGGCCACGAGCAGCACCACCAGGGCAAGCCTCAGCAGCAGAGGCAGCCAGGCTTTCATGCCGGCCTCGCCGCGCGCTTGACCAGCCCGTCCACCGTGACGCGGCCGAGCGGTTTGCCGTCGGCGCCTTTTACCGGCAGCGCGGGCCGGCCCGACCACAGGAGTTCGGCCAGCGCATCGCGCTGGCTGGCATCACCGGGGATCGCCTCGCCATCGGCGGTGCCCTTTTCCACCGCGTCGCGCACCCGTCCGAGCGAGAGCAGCCTGAATGGCCTCTCGCTGGCGCCGACCAGGGTCTCGACAAAGCTGCTGGCCGGGTTTGCCAGGATCTCGGCGGGCTTGGCGTATTGCACGAGCTTGCCGGCATCCATGACAGCGATCTTGTCTCCCAGATGCACGGCCTCTTCCATGTCGTGAGTGACGAGAATGATGGTGGTGCCGAAACGCTTCTGGATCGCCAGCAGATCTTCCTGCGCCTTGGTGCGGATGATCGGGTCGAGTGCGCCGAACGGTTCGTCCATCAGGAGCACGTTGGGCTCGGCGGCGAGCGCCCGGGCGACACCGACACGCTGCTGCTGGCCGCCCGACAATTCATGCGGATAGCGCGGCCCGAACGCCTCGGGATCAAGCTGGTAGAGCGTCATCAGTTCATCGACGCGGGCCTTGATACGGGCCTTGTCCCAGCCGAGCAGCACCGGCACGGTGGCGATGTTCTGGGCCACGGTGCGATGCGGAAACAGGCCATGGCCCTGGATGGCATAGCCGATGCTGCGGCGCAGTTCGTAGCCGGGCACGGAGCGGTTGTCGGCGCTGTCGAGCTTGATGATGCCGGCGGTTGGCTCGACCAGCCGGTTGATCATGCGCAGCAACGTCGTCTTGCCGGAGCCGGAGGTGCCGACGATGACGCAAACCGTGCGTGGCTCGATGACCATCGACACGTCGTCGACAACGGTGGTCGCATCATAGCGCTTGGTAATGCCTTCGATCTCGATCATGCCGTTTCAACCCTGCGCCTGGTGGCGGTCATTTCGATCACCGCATCGAGGATGATGGCGGCGGCGAAGGCGAGCGCGACCGTCGGCACCGCGCCAAGCAGCACCAGGTCCATCGCCGTCTGGCCAACGCCCTGGAAGACGAATACGCCAAAGCCGCCGCCACCGATAAGCGCGGCGATGGTGGCAAGGCCGATATTCTGCACCAGCACGATGCGGATGCCGGTGAGGATCACCGGAAAGGCCAGCGGAAATTCGACACCGAACAGGCGCTGGCGGTCCGTCATGCCCATGCCGCGCGCGGCGTCGTTGGCGGCACGCGGCACGCCGGCGAGACCGACAACCGTGTTGGCCACCACCGGCAGCAGCGAATAGAGGAACAGGGCGACGAAGGCAGGTGCGGTGCCGATGCCGCGGATGCCGAGCGCGGCCGCTCCCGGCACATGTATGGCGACCCAGCCGAGCGGCGCGATCAGCAGGCCAAACAGCGCGATCGAAGGAATGGTCTGGATGATGTTGAGCACGTTGAGCACGCCGGCGCGCAGCTTTTCGACGCGGTGGCAGAGGATGCCGAGCGGCAGCCCGACGATCACTGCCGCGGCCAGCGAGCCAAGCGCCAGCGTCACGTGCTTGGAGCCTTCGGCCCAGAAACTGTCGGCACGGTTGGCGTATTCCTTGAGGATGGAAAGGTCGTTCCAGGCCCCCGACACCAGAAGCAGGCCGATCGCCACCACGGCTGCGACCAGCACGCCGACGCGCGCCGACGGCGACAAATTCAGGCGCGTCAGCACGTCGGCCAGCAAGAGCGTGAAGGCAAAGACGAGAATCCAGAAACCGGAGGCCGGAGACACCCTGGCGAAAGTGTTGCCGGCCGGCGTCAAGAACGTGCCGGCGACGCCGACGAGCAGCGCCAGCGCGGCAAGCGCGACCACACCGGCGGCAAGGCGCAGCACAAGCGGTGTCCTGAAAAGTGCTATGAGCGCGGCGACGACCACGATAGCCAAAAGCAATGGCCCGGCGGTTGCCGGCAGCGCCTCGAGAATCGAACGCGCCTGGCCCGGAACGATCCGGTTGGCGCGAAAGGTGGCGAAGGGGGCGAGGAACGCCGCATAGGCGGCGATCGCGGCGATGACCACGCCGAGCTTGTCGAAACGGATATTCACGCCCTCCCCCGCCGGTCGTTCCGGCGCGCCACGCATGCGGCGCGCCGGAATCGCCTACTTCAGAAAGCCGTTCTTCTTCAGGAAGTCCTCGGCGACGCCCTTGACCGGCTCACCGCCGACCTGCACGCGGCCGTTCAGCTCCTGCAGCGTGACGAGATCGAGCTTGGCGAAGACCGGCTTCAGCAGCGTCTCGATCTCGGGATGTTCCTTGAGCACGGATTCGCGGATGATCGGGGCCGGTTGGTAGACCGGCTGCACGCCTTTGTCGTCCTCGAGCACGACAAGGCCGGACGGCGCGATGCCGCCGTCGGTGCCATAGACCATGGCAGCGTTGGCGCCGCTGGTCTGGTTGGCCGCCGCGGCGATGGTCGCCGCCGTGTCGCCGCCCGAGAGCGTGATCAGCTGGTCCGGCTTCAGCGTGAAGCCGTAGGTGGTCTGGAAGGCCGGAAGGGCTGCCGCCGAATTGACGAACTCGGAGGAAGCCGCCAGCACCACCTTGCCGCCGCCGGCGACGTATTTGCCGAAGTCCGACAGGGTGACGAGCTTGTTCTCGTCCGTCACTTCCTTGCGCAGCGCGATCGCCCAGGTGTTGTTGGCCGGCGCCGGCGACAGCCAGACGATCTTGTTGGCGTCATAGTCGAGCTTCTTGGCCGTCTCATAGGCCTTGGCTGCATCCTTCCAGACCGGATCATCGGCCTTTTCAAAGAAGAAAGCGGCGTTTCCGGTGTATTCGGGATAGATGTCGATCTCGCCCGCTGTGATCGCCTTGCGCACCACCGGCGTGCCACCGAGCTGGATGCGGTCCGTGGTCTTGATGTTGTTGGCGTTGAGAACGAGCTGGATGATGTTGCCGAGCACGCCGCCCTCGGTGTCGATCTTCGAGGAGACGACCACCTGGGCACTGGCGGAAGCCGCCGTGATGCCGAGCGCGAGCGCCGCGCCAGCCAGAGCCTTGATTGAAAACATTGTGAAAATCCCTTGCTATGAACCGAAATACGGTGGCCGCATATGAGCATGGCCCAAACGCGGCGTCGGGGCATACGGTTTCATAAGAGTGGGTATCAGCGCAATAATTTTGTTCTGAAGCGGCGACTTCGACCGAAGCCATCCTGACAGCATCATGTCACGTCAAGGCGAGGCTCAGGCGTCGGATTTGCGCGGGCCCGTCAGCTTCAACGTACCAAGTGCCAGAAAGCACAGAACGGCGACCGGAAAGATCATCCAGTTCAGCATCTCCCAGCCCCAGGCGTTGTAGACCATGCCCGACAGCAGCGACGCGCAGGCGACGGAGCCGAACAGGGCGAAGTCGTGAAACCCCTGCACCTTGCCCTTTTCCGACGGCCGGTAGCTGGCAGCGACCATGGCGGTGGCGCCGATGAAGCCGAAATTCCAGCCGAGACCGAGCAGGATAAGCGACGTCCAGAATTGCCACAGCGCCAGGCCCGACAAGGCTACCGCAGCGCAGCCGATCAGCAGCAGCAAGCCAGTGGCGACGATGCGCTCGGCGCCAAACCGATGGATCAGCGAGCCGGTGAAGAAGCTCGGCGCGAACATCGCCATGACGTGCCAGGAAATGCCCAGCGTCGCATCATTCTCCGACAGCCCGCACCCGACCATGGCCAGCGGCGCGCCGGTCATGACGAAGCTCATCAGCGCATAGCAGCCGACAGCGCAGAACAGTGCGGCGACGAAGCGCGGCCTGGTGACGATTTCGGCCAGGGGCCTGGCATCGCCGCCGGCAACATCAACCTTGCTGGCGGCCTTTGCCGGAAGGCGCAGAAACGACAGGATAACGGCTCCGACCGCGGCAAGCGGCAAGATAGCGGCGAATGACCCGGCAAACATCACCGGCGCGAACAGTTCACGGGTGAAGATGACGATCTGCGGCCCAAGGATGGCTGTGACGATGCCGCCGGCCAGCACGAAGGAGATGGCGCGCGCCTTGAATTCCGGCGGCGCGTTGTCGGCGGCGGCGAAGCGGAACTGCTGGACGAAGGCACCGCCGACGCCGATCACGAGCAGCGCGAACGCGAACAGCCAGAAGCTGCCGTGGAAAAGCGCCAGAGTGGCGATCAGGCCGCCAAGCGCGGTGACGACGGTTCCGGTCATGAAGCCGCCGCGCTGGCCCAGCCGGCGGATGATGGCCGCGGCCGGCAAAGCGCCGAGCGCCACGCCAAGGTTGAAGCCGGTGACCGGCGCCGTTGCCAACGATTTGTCGGCGCCGAGCAGATATTGCCCGGCCAGTGCGCCCATGGAGATGGCTATCGGTGCCGCCGAGCCGATAATCGCCTGCGAGGCAGCGAGGATCAAAGCGGTGTGCCGCGCGTCCTTGCCCACCTCCACGGTGATGGCCGTCACGATGCGTCCTTGCCGCGCCCTTCGCCGCGCACCCGGCGTGACACCCGGTCGAGCACGGCATTGACCAGCTTCGGCTCGTCTTCCTCGTAAAAGGCCTTGGCGATGTCGACATATTCCGAAACGATGACCGCCACCGGCACGTCTTCGCGCTTCATCAATTCATAGACGCCGGCGCGCATAATGGCGCGCAGCGTCGAATCGAGCCGAGACAGCGGCCAATCATCGGTCAGCGCCTGACGGATGATTGGATCGATGGTCTTCTGGTTCTCGACGACGCCGGTCAGGATGGCGCGGAACCATTGCGCATCCGCTTCGCGGTAGAGCGCGCCGTCAACTTCCTTGCCAAGCCGGAACGCCTCGTATTCGGCGGTGATCTCGAAGACACCGCTGCCGGCGACATCCATCTGATAGAGCGCCTGCACGGCGGCCAGACGGGCGGCACCGCGCTTGTTGGCGTGGCGTATCGCGGGCTGTCCGGGCGAAGCGGGTTCGCTCACGATCGCGCTCCCAGTTGTTCCTTCAGCGCGATCATGGTCAGCGCCGCACGCGCGGCAAAACCGCCCTTGTCGCCTTCCGAGCGCTTGGCCCGCGTCCATGCCTGCGCGTCGTTCTCGGTGGTCAGGATGCCGTTGCCGATGCAGACCGAGTCCTGCACGGACAGATCCATCAGCGCGCGGCTGGATTCATTGGCGACGATGTCGAAATGATAGGTGTCGCCGCGGATGACGGTGCCGAGCGCAACGAAGCCGTCGTAATTCGTGCCGCCTTCCGCCGCGCCATCCAGCGCGAAGGTGATGACCGCGGGAATCTCGAGCGAACCTGGAACAGTGATGACGTCATAGGTCGCGCCCGCTTCATCGAGCGCGCTTGTCGCGCCTTCGAGCAGCGCGTCGGCAAGGTCGTCGTGGAAGCGCGCTTCGACAATCAGCAGATGCGCCTTCGCCTTCGGACGAATGAAGGCTTTGCCGTGTTGGGATGTGCCTGCCATAAAAATCTCCGGGGGGTTGCCGGTGACTTAGGCCGAAGCCGGATTGATCGCAAGCGGAAGATTGTGGGATGGACGTCGGTCCTATCGATCCTCTCGCGTATGCCACAGGCGCAACACAGAAATTGTCGTGTCCTGTATTTCGTAGCGAATTTCGTAGCTGCCTACCAAAATGCGTCGCACTTCTCGTGGCTCGAACTCTTTCAGTTTCTCGCCGATACGCGGATACTCGAGCAACCGTGTCGGCGCGGCAGTAAGCGGCTGCACCGCACGGGCGGCGGCTGGGCCATTTGCCGGCGCGAGAAAATCATGGAGCCGGACCAAGTCGGACAAAGCCTTGTTGGTCCATTTCAACTCCATCAACGAGGCACCGGCAGCGGCTTGTCGGTGCCAAGACTCTCAGCCCACGCCTGAACGGCCTGGTGGTCAATGACCCGTCCTGCATCCACATCGGCCAATGCTTCAAGCGTGAGCCGCCGGCGCTCCTCCTCCAAATCCACCCACGCGGAAAGAGCCTGTTTGACGATCCAACCGCGCGGGCGCTCAAGGCGAGCAGCTAGCTGATCTACCTTTTCGGCTAGCGGCAGCGGAACGTGAGCGGTGATTACTTTTGTATCCATCTGAGCCTCACAATCAGATTTAATCATAGCGATTAAAACTGATTAAGTCGAGGTCGAGGCTGAGGCCGGTAACACTCAAAGCCCCTCTTTCGCCGCCTCCGCCAGCCGCGCGGCGTAGCGGGCCATGGTGTCGATCTCGAGATTGACGCGGTCGCCGGCCTTGCGCTCACCCCAGGTGGTCACGGTCAGCGAGTGGTGGATCAACAACACGTCGAAGCGGGTGCCCTCGACCTTGTTGACGGTGAGCGAGGTGCCGTCGAGCGCGACGGAGCCCTTCGGCGCGATGAATTTCGCCAGTTGGCGCGGCGCCTCCAGCGTGAAGCGCACCGCGTCGCCCTCGTCCTTGCGCTCGACAATCTCGGCAGTGCCGTCGACATGGCCCGACACGATGTGGCCGCCGAGTTCGTCGCCGATCTTCAGCGCTCGCTCGAGATTGACCTTGGTGCCGGATTTCCAGCCCGAGGCCGTGGTCAGCCGCAAGGCCTCTTCCCAGGCTTCGACCTCGAACCAGCGCGCGTTCGAGCCATGTTCGGGCAAAGCCGTGACCGTCAGGCAGACGCCGCCGCAGGAGATCGAGGCGCCTATGGCGATGGTCTCGGGATCATAGGCGGTATCGATGCGCAGGCCGACGCCTTCGCTGAGCGGCTTGACGGCCGCAACGGTGCCGATATCGGTGACAATTCCGGTAAACATCGATTGATTCCTAAATGTCTCTTACCCATTCGGCGTAGCTGTCTTCGCCGAAGCGCATCTCGCGCAGCTTGCGAAAGCCAGCCGGGATATGGTCGGCATCGACCGGCGATGCAATGCCATCCTCGCCAATCGCCTCCGGTCCCTGGAACAACACGATGCGGTCGACCAGGCCCTCGTCCAGGAATGCCTTGGCGACCTGGGCGCCGCCCTCGACCAGCACGCTTGCCATGCCGAGCGCCGCCAGGTCTTCGAGCAGTTCCGGCAAGGCGACAACGCCGTCATGGGTCTCGGTGCCGATGAAGCGTACGCCCGCGCGTTCGAGCGCGGCGCGACGATGCGGATCAGCCTCAAGGCAGGCAGCGAGATAAAGCGGCACGCGGTCGACACCGGAAACCAGCTTCGAGGCTTCCGGGAGCCGGATCTGACGATCGAGGATGATGCGCGCCGGCGAACGGTTTTCCAAACCCGGCAGACGCACGGTCAGAGCCGGATCGTCTTCCAGCGCCGTGCCGATGCCGATCAGGATGGCGTCCGACTCCGCGCGCATCAGATAGACGTCGCGACGCGCGATCTCGCCGGTGATCGCAACCTGGCCAGCGCCTTTCCTGCCGATCTTGCCGTCGCTCGAAAGCGCAAGCTTCAGCGTCACTTCCGGGCGTTTTCGCAGAGATCGAATCAAATAGCCCGCCATCTGCTCGGCGGCTTCCGCGGCCAGCACCTTCTCCACCACCTCGATGCCGGCGGTGCGCAAAATGGCATAGCCCTTGCCGGAGACGCGCGTGTCCGGATCGCTGGCGGCACCCACGACGCGCGCGATGCCGGCATTGACCAGCGCATTGGCGCAAGGCGGTGTGCGGCCGTGGTGGGCGCAGGGCTCCAAAGTGACGTAAGCCGTGGCACCCCGCGCGAGCTCGCCGGCCTCGGCCAGCGCCTCGGTCTCGGCATGCGGACGGCCACCGACCGCGGTGACGCCGGTGCCGACAATCATCGGCCCCGCGCCATCGTCACGCACGATGATCGTGCCGACCGACGGATTGGTCGAGGTCCTGCCCGCATTCCTGCGCGAAAGCCGCAGGGCCGCGGCCATGAAACGGCGATCAAGGGCCGCTTGTCCGGCCTCGCTCAGTTGCGGTGCTGCCATGCTCAGCCGGCGTCCTCTTCAGTCTTGTCTTCGTCGCCCTTCAGTTCGCCCAGCAACTCGTGAAAGTCCTTGGCCTCGCGGAAATTGCGATAGACCGAGGCAAAGCGCACATAGGCGACGTCATCGAGCGATTTCAACGCCTCCATGACCAGCCGGCCGACCTCGCCGGAAGCCACTTCCGTCTCGCCGGAACTTTCGAGCTGGCGCACGATGCCGGTCACCGCGCGGTCTATGCGCTCGGGATCGACATTGCGTTTGCGTACCGCGATCTCGACCGAGCGCAGCAGCTTGTCGCGGTCGAACGGCACTTTCCGGCCCGACTTCTTGACCACGACCAGATCGCGCAACTGCACACGCTCGAAAGTGGTGAAGCGGCCGCCGCAATCGGGGCAGACACGCCGCCTGCGGATCGCCGCGCCGTCCTCGGCGGGGCGCGAATCCTTCACCTGCGTATCTTCGGACTGGCAATAGGGACAGCGCATGAAAAGCCTTGGGTTCGCGAATCTGATGAGGCGAAAGGCTTAGAGCCTTTCCAGCCGGGATTGAAGCAGTTCCGTTTCTTCAGAGATAGCGAGGCGCGAGGAAGATTGCCAGCGCGGCAACCAGCCGGACGGCGATGCCGCCGGCGACGGCCAGGCGATAGTCGACCTATTGCGGACCCGGCCGTCCGGTCACGGCGCGACGTCCTTGGTCGGAAAGCCGCAGGACGTGCCCAGGTTGCGGTAGGCCTTGGTGAAGCCGTCCATCGGGATACTGGCGAAAGCCTGCTTGCCGAAAGTCACGTCGAGCGAGACAACCTGGCGCATGGCACGCAGCAGCGCGAGACTGGTCTTGGCCTGGTTATCGACCGTCCAGCTCGGGCGGCCGATGACGGCATCGTTGGAATAGACCGTCGCCGAAACCTTGACGCCGGGATCGCCGAACGTCGCCGCGATCTTCTTGCCGGTCGGCAGCTCCTTGTTGTCGACAGTGAGCATGATGGCCGGATAGGCATCGGGCGGCAGCGCATCGCCGGTCGAGATCGACAAGGTCAGCGTGCCCGAATTGCCGTTCGCATCGAAGAACGCCGTCGAAGCCGCACAGGTCTTGCTCGCATCCTGGCCGGTGTCGAGCACATCGACGATGGTCGTCCATTTGCCGAAGGTGTTGGTAACCGGCGTCTCCGGGGCGGGCTGTGTCTGCGCCACGGCGGATCCGCAAACGGCCAGCCAGCCGACAACGCCGAGCGGGGCGAGACGAAAATTGCGCATCATCAGGTCTCCAGTTCCATGCGTCACCCGATCAGGGGTGACGCACCGACGGCGAATAAGAGATGACGCTTCGCGCCTGGTCAATCGAGATAAGGATGATCAACCGAGATAAGGATAGAGCGGAAAACGATCGGTCAGCGCCACGACCTTGGCCTTGACCGCCGCCTCGACCGCGGCATTGCCCTCGTCGGAATTGGCGACCTTTAGACCATCCAGCACTTCGGCGATCAACTTGCCGATCTCGCGGAATTCGGCCTGGCCGAAGCCGCGCGTTGTGCCGGCGGGGGTGCCGAGGCGCACGCCCGAGGTGACGAAGGGTTTTTCCGGATCGAAGGGAATGCCGTTCTTGTTGCAGGTGATGTTGGCGCGGCCAAGGGCTGCCTCGGCGCGCTTGCCGGTGGCGTTCTTGGGACGCAAATCGACCAGCATCAGGTGGTTGTCGGTGCCGCCGGAGACGATGTCGAGACCCGTTTCCTTGAGGCTCGAAGCCAGCGCCTTGGCGTTGGCGGCCACGCTCTCGGCATAGACCTTGAAGCTCGGCTTCAACGCTTCGCCGAAGGCCACCGCCTTGGCGGCGATGACATGCATCAGCGGGCCACCCTGCAGGCCGGGGAACACGGCCGAGTTCATCTTCTTGGCAATGTCCTCGTCGTTGCACAGGATCATGCCGCCGCGCGGGCCGCGCAGCGACTTGTGCGTGGTGGTTGTCACCACATGGGCGTGCGGCAGCGGCGAGGGATGCACGCCGCCGGCGACGAGGCCGGCAATGTGCGCCATGTCGACCATCAGATAGGCGCCGACCGCGTCAGCGATCTCGCGGAAACGCTTCCAGTCCCAGATGCGCGAATAGGCGGTGCCGCCGGCCAGGATCAGCTTCGGCTTGGTCTCATGCGCGGTCTTCTCGATCGCGTCCATGTCGAGCAGGTGGTCGTCCTTGCGCACGCCATAGGAGACGACCTTGAACCATTTGCCGCTCATGTTCACAGGCGAGCCATGGGTAAGATGGCCACCGGAATTGAGATCGAGGCCCATAAAGGTGTCGCCGGGCTGCAGCAGCGCCAGGAACACCGCCTGGTTCATCTGGCTGCCGGAATTCGGTTGGACGTTGGCGAAATTGCATCCGAACAGCTTCTTCGCCCGCTCGATGGCCAGTTCCTCGGCCACGTCGACGAACTGGCAGCCGCCGTAATAGCGCTTGCCCGGATAGCCTTCGGCATATTTGTTGGTCATGATCGACCCTTGCGCCTCAAGCACCGCGCGCGAGACGATGTTTTCCGAAGCGATCAGTTCGATCTCGTGGCGCTGGCGACCGAGCTCGTTACGGATGGCGCCGAAAATCTCCGGATCGGCGTCTTCCAGCGTGGTTTCGAAGAAGGATTCGAATTTATTCGACGCTGCCGCTGCTGTTGCCATGGCCTGAAATCCTCGGTTCGGGGGCAATTTGTTTATGCCTGCCGTTGCCCCAAAACCGCTGCACACTTTTGGGCGACACGCATTGCCGCGCCATTAACACAGTTGTTTTCGAGCCGCCACGTTTGCAGCGCGAAATTTGCTGGCCGGTTTGCGGCAGAGGTTGCAAATCCATGCCCCTTGGGCATCGTAGGCCCTATTTTCGTGACTGCCTGCCGTCCAGAAGAGCTTCGGTAAGCGTGATCTCGGTGAACAACGCCCGCGCGGTGTGATCGTTGATCTCGCCACGGCGAAGCATGGCGCGCAAGGCGTCGCGTTCGGCGGCGATGCCGGCGAGCCTCAGATCGATCTCCAGCCTCCCCGCCTCGCGCAACTCGGCGCGCGCTTCATCGGCCTCGTCGGCCGCCGCGATGCGCCGCCGGTAGGCAGCGACAATCCCATTGGCGGCGGCGAGCCTGACGCCGGGCACATCGCCCTCCTCCTCATCGGTCTGCGCGATGCTTTCAAGGTGGGCGATCGCGGCCTTCGCCGCGCCGACACGCGCCATGCGTTCCTCGGCGGCGCCTGCGTCTTCACCTGGCTCGACCAGGCCGCGCGCGATGACGGGCAAGGCCAGGCTTGCGATCGCCAGGGAGCAGATGATGACGCCGGCGGCGAGAAAGATGACAAGGTCCCGCGCGGGAAACGGCGAACCGTCCTGCAGGGCCAGCGGCAGCGACAATATGCCGGCCAGCGTGATGGCGCCACGCACGCCGGCCACCGACCCGGCGAGCCGCACGCGCAGGCCGAATGGCTCGGCCTTGCGTTTGCCGAGCCGAGCCGCAAGCCCCGCCATGATGTCGCCAATCCAGATCCAGACGAAACGCAGCGCGATCAGGCACAAGGTCAGCGCCATCACGGTCAGCACCGGCTGGATGAGTGGATAGTTGCCGGTGAGCTCCGGTGGCACCTTGCGGATGATTTCGGGAAGCTGCAGGCCGAGCACGATGAACAGCGCGCCGTTGAAGACGAAGGAAAACGTCGTCCAGAGCGAGATCGTCTGCATGCGCGCCGAAACACCAAGGAAGCGGAATATGCCGGTGCTCCCGGTCAACAGACCGGCGGTGACCGCGGCCAGGATGCCCGAAGCCTCGAAGTGCTCGGCGCCGAGATAGGCGACAAAGGGAAGCAGGATGGTGATCAGCACCTGCGCCTCGGCCGGCACGCCGCCGATGCGGCTCAGGAGTTGCAGCGCCTTGGCGGCGACGAACAATGCCGCCACCCCAGCCAGGATGCCGACCGCCACGGCGTAGAGGAAACTCAGCGAGGCCTCGGCGAAGGAGAAACTGCCGGTCAATGCCGCCGCGACGGCAAAGCGGAACATGACCAGGCCCGACGCATCGTTGAGCAGCGACTCGCCTTCCAGAATGTGCATCAACCGCGCCGGGACCACGCTCCTGTCGACGATCGAGGAGACGGCTACCGCGTCGGTCGGAGACAGGACTGCCGCGAGCGCGAAGGCAACGACCAGCGGAATGCTCGGCACCAGCCAGTGCAAGGCATAGCCGAAGCCGACAATGGTGAAGAAGACGAGGCCGATGGCAAGGTCGAGGATGGGTCTTCGCAATGCCATCAGCTCGCGCTTGGGCGCGCCAAAAGCGTCACTGAACAGCAGCGGTGGAATGAACACCAGCAGGAACAGTTCCGGATCGATCTCGATATGGATGCCGCGCACCGGCCATGCGAGCGCGGCGCCCATCGCAATCTGCAGGATCGGCAGCGGCACCCGCACCAGCCGCACTAGCGCGCCGGAAACGGCGACGAAAACGAGCACGGCGAGGACAAAGATGGCGGCTTGCATGGTGCGATTCCGGCTGTTTCGCGAACCATGCGCAATCGTCGACCTCCCGTCCAGACAGCGCCGGCGCGACGACGGCCGAAGGGCGGGCCGGGTTCAGGGCATGAGCGAACCGACCGCATGGCAAAGCATGCCGTTAATGTCAGAAAGAAAGCCGGCACCTGGCGTCAACGCGAGGCTGCCTAGGGGCACCAGGTGGCCGGCCGCACGCCAGCCCCCGCGGTCGACGTGCGTATGCTGGGGCGCCGATGTCCAGACATTCAGACGTGGATGCCGAAAGCGAGCGCCGTTCCCTTCCTGGATACGCTGGTATGTTCCCGCATCAACCTCCCGATGGCGCGAGGTTGACAGGTGGCTTTCGCCAGGTAGCAGCCTTGCGGGTCATATGCGGTTGTGCCACCGTGCACCACGGCTGGCGAGCGGGGGTTCGATCTATGCTGTCGCGGATCATGGCACATGCCGAACCGGCCCTGACGTCGGAAACGGCCGAGGATGCAAGCATCGCTTATTTCGCGGCGATGGAAACCTTCGGCGCTTCCTATCTGCAGACCCGCCTCTATCGAAGGCCGGCGGCGACGCTGACGTCCGCCAGCCATTGGGCGGCCGGCGGCTTCATCACCCGGCTGGCACCGGCGGACTGGCCAGGCAGCCCTGCGTTCGACTATGTGTGCTTCGAGTGCAACCCGCTGCTGGGCGCGATCCGCGAAAGCCGCACGCGCTACCGGTTCTCCGACTTTGCTCCGCGCGACCGCCCTCAGTTCGGCGTCTATTGGGAAGCGCTCGGCGAGGCTGGGATCAATGATGCGCTGTGTTCCACCTCTTACGGCGCCGATGGCGCCATAGCCTCGCTGCATCTCGGCTTCCACGAGCGTGAATTCACGGCAGAAGAGAGTTTTGCCATTCAGATGGCCGGTCTCGTGCTGACGGAACGGCTGATGAACCTGACGATGCCACCACCCGCCGCCATCGTTCGGCTGACGGTGCGCGAGCGTGATGCCTTGGCGCTTGTCGCCGAAGGCAAGACGGATTGGGAAATCTCGGTCATTCTCGGCATTGCCGAAGCGACTGTGCGCTTCCATGTCGACAATGCCAGGCGCAAGCTCGGCGCCGTCAATCGCGCGCAAGCGGTGGCGCGGCTGGTGAACCAGCGCTTGATTTAACGACGCTCCCGCCAAACAAAAAAGCCGCCTCACGGCGGCCTTTCGTTATGAATGTCAAAGCCTTACAGCGAAGATGTAATCTGCAGCTCGCTGGCGCCGTCCAGCGCGTAGACGTCGTCGCGGAACTGGATCACGCCAGGTCCCGTCGACCAGGCCGAGAGATAGAGAAAGTGCACCGGCACCGGGTTGGTGACCTGGATCGGCGTGTTCTGGCCGGTCTTGATCGCCGCCTCGAAATGCTGACGGTCCCAGCCGGGGGTGTCGCGCAAGATCCAGGTTACGAGATCGCGGACGTTCTGGACGCGCACGCAGCCCGAGGAGTCGAAGCGCATCATCTTGCCGAACAGGCTCTGCTGGGGCGTGTCGTGCATGTAGACGCCGTCCGGGCTCGGGAAGTTGATCTTGACCGAGGCCATGGCGTTTTCCGAACCGGGATCCTGGCGGAACCGGTATTTGGCGGCATCATCGGTCGACCAGTCGACGTTCATCGGATCGACTTCGCTGCCGTCCGGCGCGAACAGGCGGATATGGCTGTTCTTCAAATAGTCGGGATCCTTCCGCATCAGCGGAATGATGTCCTTGCGCACGATCGAGACCGGCGCGTTCCAGTACGGGTTGACGATGATCTCGTTGATCTTGGAATTGACGATCGGCGTCTGGCGATCGATCTTGCCGACGATCGCTGTGTGGCGAAGCACGACGCGGTCGTTCTCGACCGCTTCGACCTGCGCCGCCGGAATGTCGACCAGCACATAGCGGCTGCCCAGCGTGCCGGCCTTCTCCTTCAGCCGCTGCAGATTGGTTTGCAGCTGGCCAAGCCGGACCTGCGCCGAAACGTTCATCGCCGCATAAGTGTATTTGCCCATCGAGCCGTCGGCTGGCAGGCCATGACGCAGCTGGAAGCGCTTGACCGCCGAGTCGACATAGGAATCGAAGGCCGTCGAAATACCGGCGCTCTGCGAAAGGTCGCCAGCGACCATAAGCCGCTTGCGCAGCGGCACGACATCGGGATCATCGACTCCGAGTTGCAGCTTCTTGGTCGCGGGGACTTCCACCCAGCCGCCCTGCCCGACAATGTTCTGATATTGCGCGACCGCCTGCTCCGTGAACGCAACGGTCTGCGGGCTGAAGATAGGCAGCGTCGAAGCCACTTTGCCACCTTCGCTGGCGCGAGCGTCGAACTGGTCGTCCCAATTGCCGCGTGCGGAAGATTTCAGAATATCCCCGATCACATCCTGCGCGCTCGCACGGCCGGCCACCATGGCGGCGGCGAGCAACGAGGCTCCGGAAAGGAAAAAGCGGCGGCTGGTTTTCATGGACGTTCCAGACATAGGTAGCGGTTCGATCACTTGCTGCGTCGATCATCGGGCGATCTCGCCCGCACTCTAAAATTGGCAATCTTAACAATTAGCCAACCATGGCCCGTATCACGTTGGCGAGAAACGCACGAGGCGCGATACGGTTGCGGGTGGACGCATGGTCTTCACGACAGCATCACTGCCACCCTCGGTTCCACTGGAATATGGCGGCAACGTGGCCTTGTGCCCAAATCGGCCGGGCCGGTGCTCCGAAAAGAAAGGGACCGATGCTTTTCGGCACCGGCCCTGACTGAAGGTCGCTATTTCGGCCGCGCTTCTGTGGCGCGGGCCAGATCTGATGCGGCGCCTTACATCCGGTAGGCGATGGTGTCGTTCCAGAAGCGGTCGAGCCGCTGCAACGCGCGGTTCATCTGCTTGAACTCGTCGGTGTTGATGCCGCCGACCTGCTCGATCGAGCCGACATGGCGCTCATAGAGACCGGCGACGACGTCCGCCACCTCGTTGCCCTTCGGGGTCAGCGAGACGCGGACCGAACGGCGGTCGATGCGCGAACGCTGGTGGTTGATGAAGCCGAGATCGACCAGCTTCTTCAGATTGTAGGACACGTTCGAGCCGAGATAGTAGCCACGCGAGCGAAGCTCGCCGGCGGTTAGCTCGGAATTGCCGATATTGAACAGCAGCAGCGCCTGGATGGCATTGATGTCGGACCGGCCGTTGCGGTCGAATTCGTCCTTGATCACGTCAAGCAGACGGCGGTGCAGCCGCTCGACGAGCTGCAGCGATTCCATGTAAAGCGAACGGATAGCCTCGCGGCGATCGTCGGAAACGTTGGCGGTCTTCGCCGCCGGACGCGAATTGATCATTGTCTTTGCCTCTCGTTTGTCGCCCTGGTGATTTTTTGTTTTTCACCTTGATCGCGACACTATCGAATACTCATAAAATTCGACTTAAACGCTAGGGCTAACAAGAGCTTACCGGTAACAGGTTTCGAAAGAGGCTTAACGAACGGTCACCCGAGCAAGGATAATTAACCTAAAGGCTTAGGCAATGATCGCGAGGCCGGATCGAGGTGGCCGCGAAGTCGTCAATGGCGGCAAGAGCTTAGTGCCGCGCGGGGCGTTTCTGCAGGTAGATGACGACGCGAAAGACGATGTAGAGCAGCGCCACCGCCGCATGCGAGACGACGATCAGCAGCCGATGGCCGAAAAGCTCGGGAAAGCCGGCGTACATGACGGTTTCGGTGACCGCGCAGATGAACCAGATCACCGGGCCCCAGGAGGCCAGCATCCAAAGCCCCGCCGCGGCGAAGGGGAAGAACACGGCGAGCATCACCGCCGCCACCTGCCAGTGCACCGGCATCAGGTCGAAGCGCCAGAGCGATCCAGGGTAAAAGCCGATCAGCTTGATCCAGTACAGGATGCCGAACAGCAGGCAGTAGCCGGCGATGACGCGCTGGAACCAGGCGAAGATGACCTCGACCGTCGACGGCTGGAGTACGACGCGTCGCGACGTCACCTCGCTCATAGCGGGAGTTCCCGTTCACCGAGCGGAGCGAAATAGGCCTCGACATCCGCTTCGCCGACCGCATCGAGGCTTGCCGGCCGCCATTGCGGCTTCGACCCCTTGTCGATGATGGCGGCGCGGATGCCTTCGTAGAAATCGTGGCCGGCAAGCATGCGGTTGAGGATGCGGAACTCCATCTTCATGCACTCGTCCATCGACAAGGTCTGCCCGGCGCTGATCTGCCGCCAGGCGACGCGAAGGCTGGTCGGAGAGCGCATGCGGATCGTCGCCAGCGTCTTGGCCGCGAATTCATCGGTGCCCGACGCGCGGTCCAGGCTGTTGAGAACATCCTGCAGCGACGGTTGGTTGAAATGGCGCGATATCGCTTCGAGCGTCGGCCTGTCGGTCTCCCGCTTTGCCTGGACAAAGAAACCGCGCAGCACCGATTCCGGATCGCCGGTCAGCACCAGCCGATCGAGGAAGCTGGCCTGGTCTTCGGCCTTGATCGTGTGGGTGGCGAGCCCCGACCACAGCGCGTCGCCATAGCGGATGCGGTTGCCGGTCAGGGCCAGATACATGCCGAAGGAGCCGCCAAGGTCGGGCAGCAGATGGCTGGCGCCGACATCGGGGAAGAAGCCGATACCGACCTCCGGCATGGCGAACTGAGCATTCTCGGTCATCACCCGGTGCGAACCGTGAAAGGAAATGCCGACGCCGCCGCCCATGACGATGCCGTCGATGAGGGCGACATAGGGTTTCTTGAAGCTGTTGATGCGGGCGTTCAGCCGATACTCATCGGCAAAGAACTCGACCGGCGGCTTTCCGGCCCGGCCGGCCTCGTAGATATGCAGGATGTCGCCACCGGCCGAAAACGCCCTGCCCTCGGCCTTGACGAGGACGACGTCCACGCCGTCATCGCGCTCCCAGGCATGCAAGGCCTTGCCCAGCGCCTTGACCATGCGATGGGTGACGGCGTTGAGCGCCTGCGGCCGCGTCAGCGTCACGAGACCGGCCCTGCCCAACCGTTCGAAGCGAATTTCGTCGCCCCCACCAAAATCCATCGCCAGAGAATCCTTCCCCCGCGCCTGCGGGACTGAAGTGCTAAAGGCGGCGCATGGGTGCGTCAATGGCGGCAGCCTCTCCACCACAGCCTTGGCGGCCAGCGGTGAGCAATGCTACGAAGATCGCTGCCGTTGCAAGCGACGCGCCGATACTGCGCGCAGGCGGATTTGGGGACAGTTGGCCATGTCCGGATTTCTTCGTCCCGCACTGTTGACGATCGGGCTCATGATCGCAGGCCTTGCACCGCGCGCCGCGTTCGCCGTCACGACCGACGATCTCTACCAGTCGCGGACCATCGTCACCGGCCAGGGCGAAGAGAACCGCCAGATAGGCTTCAGGGATTGCCTGGACCGGGTCCTGGTCAGGGTTTCAGGCGATCAGCGGCTACTGAAAAAGCCGGAAATGCTGGCATTACGCGACAAGGCCGGCGATTTCATCGACAGCTTCCGCTACCATGACCGGCTGGAAGGCATTCCGATCCATGACGAGCAAGGCACGCATGACCGGCCGCACGATCTGATTTGTCTCTACAAGCCGGCCACGGTCAACAAGCTGCTGGCACAGCTCGGCAGCAGGCCTTGGCTTGGCGAGCGACCGACGCTTACCGTCTTTCTCGCCGCCGAACAGGGCGCTCGGTATTTCATGCTCAGTGCCGAAGAGAAGCGTGGCGAGACGATGCGCGAGTCTTTCGCCAATGCCGCCGATCCGCTGTTGATGCATGTCGCGTTTCCGAAGGCGGCGCAGTTGGCAGAGCTCGGCAAAAAAGGGCTAAGCACCGACGACATGGCAAGGCTGGATCTGCTGGCCAAACAGACCGGTGGCGCGCAAGCGCTCTCCGGCAGCATCGTATGGAGCGACAAGGAGCTCGGCTGGATCGCCGATTGGCGACTGGCCGATCACGGCAAGACCTATCGCTGGCAGATCCGCGGCGTCAGCTTCGACGAGGCGTTCCGTGTGGCAATCGGGGGTGCCGCACAGATTCTCTCCGGCAATGGGCAGCCCTGACCGGATAGGCATGGCGGGACGGTGTCCCTTCCGCCGGCTTGGCACAATCGTGTCGCATTGGTCAGCGACAAGGGCTCGTGGTAAAAGCCGCCGAAAAGAGAGTTTTGGCCATGAACAAATTCACCCCGACAAAGCCAGCCGGCGCGCGCAGCGTCGACGACATCACCGGCAGCCGCCGCCTGCGCCGCATGCGCAAGGCCGACTGGTCGCGCCGCCTGGTGCAGGAGAACCGGCTTACGGTCGACGATCTGATCTGGCCGATCTTCGTCGTCGAGGGCAAGGATGTGCGCGAGCCGATCGCGGCCATGCCCGGCGTCTTCCGCCTGTCGGTCGACCTTGCCGTCAAGGAGGCCGAACGGGCGGCAAAGCTCGGCATTCCGGCTCTCGCCACCTTCCCCAATGTCGACCTGGCCTTACGCGACCAGACCGGCTCGCACATCCTCGACCCGCAAAACATCATCAATCGCGCCAGCCGCGCGATAAAGGACGCGGTGCCCGGAATCGGCATCATCACCGACGCCGCGCTCGACCCGTTCACCAGCCATGGCCATGACGGCATCCTGCGCGACGGCATCATCGTCAACGACGAGACGGTCGAGCAGGTGGCGGCTGCGGCCGTCATCCAGGCGGCCGCCGGCGCCGACATCATCGCGCCTTCCGACATGATGGACGGCCGGATCGGTGCCATCCGCGACGCGCTCGACGCCAACGGTTTTCAGGACGTGGCGATCATGTCTTACGCGACGAAGTTCGCCTCGGCCTTCTATGGCCCCTATCGCGAGGCGGTCGGCACCGCCGGACTGCTCAAGGGCGACAAGAAGACCTATTACATCGACCACGCCAATTCCGACGAGGCGGTGCGCGAAGCCGAGCAGGACATCGCCGAAGGCGCCGACATGCTGATGGTCAAACCCGGCCTGCCCTATCTCGACATCATCCGCCGGCTGAAGGACGAATTCCAGATGCCGACCTTCGCCTACCAGGTGTCGGGCGAATATTCGATGATCAAGGCCGCGGGCGCCAATGGCTGGATCGACGGCGAAAAGGCGATGCTGGAGAGCTTGCTTGCCTTCAAGCGCGCCGGCTGTGATGGGATCCTGACCTATTTCGCGCCTGAGGTGGCGGAGATGCTGAAGGGGTAGCTTGCACCAAACCTGAACGAGGAAGCCGCCGAAGCCCGGCGATGCGGCGTATCAGCACCGTTATCTTTGTTTTGAACGATCGTTCCCAGCTGGCTGTCAGGAGCCTTCTGTAGCCCGTTGCGCATCACATGAAACCAATTGCT
The DNA here is from genome assembly GCF_059420305.1 of Mesorhizobium sp. GW821-FHT04C10. Lineage (NCBI taxonomy): Bacteria > Pseudomonadati > Pseudomonadota > Alphaproteobacteria > Hyphomicrobiales > Phyllobacteriaceae > Mesorhizobium > Mesorhizobium sp. GW821-FHT04C10. The sequence continues at coordinate 4,990,828 of NZ_JBWKTL010000001.1, forward strand.
TTTTGCAAGCAGTTAGGTTAAACGGCCACTGGTTGCAAATTACATGCGGTTCAGGAGGCAATGGTGTCAAAACTTCGTGTCAATGCATTCACCCTCTCGCTCGACGGTTACGGCGCCGGTCCGGATCAGACTCTTGAACATCCTCTCGGCGTCGGCGGCGAAAATCTGCACAAATGGATGATCGGCACCCGCACGTTCCGCCAGATGGTGCTCGGCAAGAACGACGGGACCACCGACACCGATGACAGCTTCGCGGCACGCAGTTTCGAGAATGTCGGCGCCTGGATCCTCGGCCGCAACATGTTCGGGCCGATCCGAGGCGATTGGCCTGACGACAGCTGGAAAGGCTGGTGGGGCCCCAGCCCGCCCTATCACGTGCCGACTTTCGTGCTGACGCGCTACAAACGCGATCCGATCGTCATGGAAGGCGGCACGACCTTCCACTTCGTCACCGACGGCATCCATTCCGCGCTCGAGCAGGCAAAGGTCGCGGCTGGCGGCAAGGATGTGCGGGTTGGTGGCGGCGTTTCGACAATCCGGCAATATCTGCAGGAAAAGCTCATCGACGAGATGCACCTGGCGATCTCGCCGATCCTGCTTGGCACAGGTGAGAATCTGTTCGCCGGCCTCGACATGCTGAAGCTCGGCTACCAGTGCACCGAGCAGGTTGCGACGGCGCTTGCCACGCATGTGGTGATCGGGCGGGCGTGACTACAGCTCTTTCTCCCCGTCACTATACGGGGAGAAATGCCCGGCAGGGCAATGAGGGGCGGCGCGGCCTTTGGAGACTAGCGGCAAGCTACCAATGGCAGCGAATTGGGGCTCAATCGCCAACGCTGGCGCCGCCCCTCATCCGCCCTTCGGGCACCTTCTCCCCGTGAACGGGGAGAAGGACAAGGTGCTCAATACTTCTCCGGCACGTAGAGTTCGCGCGGCAATGTCTGGCGCTCGTATTCGGGATTGAAGACGCGCTCGGGCAGCGTGATCTCCTCGTGCGGCACCTCTTCATAAGGCATCTGCTTGAGCAGATGGTCGATGCAGTTCAGCCGCGCGCGCTTCTTGTCGTTGCCCTCGACGATGAACCAGGGCGCCTCCGGAATGTTGGTGCGGGCGAAGGTCTCTTCCTTGGCCTTGGTGTACTGCTCCCAGCGCACGCGCGATTGCAGATCCATCGGCGACAGCTTCCACTGCTTCATCGGATCGTGGATGCGCATCAGGAAGCGCATCTGCTGCTCCTCATCGGTGATCGAGAACCAGTATTTGACCACGGTGATACCCGAGCGCACCAGCATGCGCTCGAACTCCGGAACGTCATGGAAGAACTCCTCGACCTGGTCGTGCGAGGCAAAGCCCATCACCCGTTCGACGCCGGAGCGATTGTACCAGGAGCGGTCGAAAAGCACGATCTCGCCGCCAGCCGGCAGATGCGGGACATAGCGCTGGAAATACCATTGCGACTTCTCGCGTTCGGTCGGCGCCGGAAGTGCCACGACGCGGCAGATGCGCGGATTGAGCCGCTGCGTGATGCGCTTGATGACGCCGCCCTTGCCGGCAGAGTCACGGCCCTCGAAAACCACCACCAGCTTCTTCTTGTGATAGGCGACCCAGGACTGCAGCTTGATCAGTTCGGACTGCAAGGTGATAAGGTCGCGAAAATATTGCATGCGATCGATCGAAGGCGGATGCGAGTTCTTGTAGATCTTGGCGATCTCCATCGACAGCGCCGGTTCCGACATTTCGAGCTCATAGTCTTCGTCGAGCGTGTCGGCGAGCTCGGCTTCAAGCCAATCCTTGGCGGGAGAATTCTGTCTTAGCTCGGTCATATCAGTCGCTCCGCTAGCAAGCCCTGTCGATTCATGTCCGGCACCCCAAACTGCAGGCCCGTGGCCTGGAATGGAAACACCTTAGCCGAATTCAATATAGGCCGGCGGTGACGGTTTTATTGCAGTCCGGAACGCGACCGCGGCCTTTAAAAGCTCCGCCATGCGTGATCGATCCATCATCATTGCATGGCGACAAGCCGGGCAAATTGTCCTACAAATCCCCGGTCGCATTCCGGGCTGCCCTTCGCGGCGCCCCAATTCAACACAATCGCGAGGACTGACATGGAATACCGCACCCTTGGCCGTTCAGGCCTGAAGGTTTCGACACTGACTTTGGGCACCATGACGTTCGGCGGCACCGGGCCCTTCGCCGCGGTGGGCAACAGCGATCTTACCGAAGCGAAGCGGATGATCGACATGTGCATCGACGCCGGCATCAACCTCATCGACACCGCCAATGTCTATTCGAACGGCCTGTCGGAAGAGATCATCGGCGAGGCACTCGGCGGCAAGCGCAAGAACGACGTGCTGATCGCGTCAAAGGCGCGCATGCGGATCGGCAGCGGGCCGAACGACGAAGGCCTGTCGCGCCACCATCTGATCCGTGAATGCGAAAAGAGCCTGAAGCGGCTGAAGACCGACGTCATCGACATCTATTTCGTCCACCAGTGGGACGGTCTTACCCCGGTCGAGGAAACGGTGGCCGCGCTCGACACTTTGATCGCCCAGGGCAAGGTGCGCTATATAGGTTGTTCCAACTGGTCCGGTTGGCAGGTGATGAAGGCGCTCTCCATCAGCGACAGCCGTCACCAGCAACGCTTCGTCACCCAGCAGATCCACTATACGCTGGAGGCACGCGAGGCCGAATATGAACTGCTGCCGATCTCGGTCGACCAGGGGCTGGGCGTGCTGGTCTGGAGTCCGCTCGCCGGCGGCTTGCTGTCCGGCAAATACCGCCGCGACAGCCCGACCGCGCGCCAGCTCGCGGGCTGGTCCGAGCCGCCGATCCGGGACGAGGATCGACTGTGGCGGATCGTGGACGTGCTGGTGGAGATCGGCAAGGCCCGCAGCGTCTCGGCGGCGCAGGTGGCACTTGCCTGGCTGCTCGGACGCCCCGCCGTCTCCTCGCTGGTGATTGGCGCCCGCAACGATGCCCAGCTCAAGGACAATCTCGCCGCGGCGGCCCTGGAGCTCAACCCTGAAGAACGCCAGCGCCTCGACGCCGTCAGCCGCCCGCCTCTGCTCTACCCCTACTGGCACCAGCAATTGACGGCAAAGGATCGCTTCGGCCCCGCCGACATGGTTCTCGACCGCAGCGTCATCTGACCGTTAGAGCGGCTCCCTAGGGAAAGCGCTACGCGCTTTTCCCGGGAAAACCGTTTCACACTTTTCCTGGAATTGCTCTAGGCCGAGCCGCGCTAGCCCTCGATGAAGTGCCAGAGTTGGCGATCGGGTTCGAGCTGGCCGCTGAGCACGAAATATTTATAGAGCACGAGCAGGGAGACAGCCTGCTCGTCCCGCTCATTGGAGAATGTCCGGCAATAGGCATTGGCCGCGTCACGCTTACGCGTCGTTGTGCCAGGCATTTACCGAGAGCGGCGGTCGTCCAGCGCGTGCCGACCGGCTTCGACGAGAGACCCTGGGTACTAGCCCGTTATGCAGCGCCAGACCTCGGTATCCGGCTTGATCTGGCCGCTGAGCACGAAATATTTGTAGAGCACCAGCAGGGAGATCGCCTGTTCGGTCTGTTCGTGCCCAAAGGTCCGGCAATAGGCGTTCGCTGCCGCGGTGATACGCTCCGCCTTCTCCGGGTTCCGTTCGAAATAGGCCACATGCTCGGCAAGGTCCGAGAAATCAGCTTCGAGCGGCACATAGTGGACATTGGCCTCGAGCTGCCGCTCGGCGAACCATGTCTCGTATGTCGGCGGCGGCATCAGGCAGAGCGACTTCGAGCTCAATATCCATTTGAGGTTGGTCGCCACGTCGTTGCCCTCGAGCGAGACGATGTAGCGATAGCGCTGGTGCTGGCTGATGCTGAGAAACGGCTTGGCGTATTCGGCCGGAGCGTTCGGCTTGTGCGAGCCGGCATCGCAGAACGGCAGGTCGCGCACCGCCTTCAGAAATCTCGTCCTGATCGGATTGTTGAGATCGCCGCGCCAGACCACGGCAGGCAGCTTGTCGGCGAACGAGATGGCATCAGCCGGCATCTGGAAGTGACGAAACTTGTCGAGCTTCATGATGACCGCGTTCTGGTCGTCATCACGGATCGGCCGGTCCTTCACGATCGTCGGCACCTTCGGCAGCCTCCTGACGTCGCCGAATTCGAGGTCTATGAGCAATCCGGGGTCGAAGTAGCGGGCGAATTCCTTCAGGTCGTAATAGTACATGGTCGGCGTGAAGGGCAGCTTGCTGATGCGCATGGCATTGGCGCTGGGGGCGAAGCCATCCTGCAGCTTGTTGTAGTAATTCACCCGCCGGCGCGCCGCCTCATCGGAAAGCCTGGCCTTTTCGAGGCGAGCGGCCAGTCTGCGGCGAAACAAGGCTTGCGGAATGACATCGCGCGCGACGTTTCGCGCATAGTAGAAAACCTTTGCCGACGTCCGCGCAATTGTGGCCATGGTCCACTTGATCAAAACAAACGGGCAGCTCTCAATACGCTGGCGCCCCGCGTTTTCTACATCATTATGGCGCCCGTCTGGCAAGCCCCCCCTGCGGATCCGCGACGCCGCGCCCGTGCAGAACCGCTTCAGCTGTTGTGTTTGACGGCTAATGCTCCTAGGCAGGGTCAGAGCCGCAAGGCAGGTCAAAAGGAACCGATATGGCGCGAGCACCAAACTACGATCAGGAACGCAAGGAACGTGACCGGCAGAAGGCGGCGAAGAAGGCCGAAAAGCTGGCGGCCAAGGTTGCCGCGCGCGAACGTTCAAAGCCCGAGACCGAGATCGAAAACGAAACAGCGGAATGACGGCAAAAGGCCCGCAAATGCGGGCCTTGCCTCAATCCAGTTCGTCGCCCTGCGTCAGGCGGGCGCCTTGTCGCTGATAAAAACGTCCACTTCCCGCGCCGCGGCGATAAAGGCGCGCCTGGCATTCATGGCCGGCTTGTCGCCGGCCAGCGCATCGTGGCAGGCCTGCAGCGCCGCGCGATGCTTGGGACTGCGCTTGCCGGGCCAGCTGTTGAGGAGGTAATCGGAAGCCTCGCGGGCCGTGCGCAAGAGCTGAGTGCTTCCCGCCGTGACGGACTTGACGGTCACGGGTGTTTCAAATCGGTTGTTTTCCATCGCCGCTCTTACGCCATCGGCGCCCGTGAAGCGAGGCCGAAAGTGTGCTTCGCCTGCGGACGCCGCTTTTGCCCGGCAGCGCCCTGCCCGTACAGAACGGTTCGCGACTTCACGGAAACGCCGAACCGCCTTTGTCTCTCTATGCTGACGCAATTCCGGACGGGAACCGCTTCACTGTTTTCTCGGAATTGCTTCAAGCGGCAACGACGGCAAATCCCCTGGCGCGAAGACCGCGTCGATCGTTGGCGAGCGACGTCACCAGCCGGTCGCGGCTGCCGACGATATGGGCCGAAAGCAGGCGGGCCGCTTCATCGGCCTCGCCAAGGCGGGCCGCCGCCAGAATGGCACGGTGTTCGGCCCAGGCGCGACCCAGAGCCGCCTCGTCACGCACCTCCAGCCAGCGGGCCCGCGAGAGGCGCGTCATGGCATCGCGCACCGCCCGGAACAGGAATTCGTTGCCTGACAGGCGCGCCAGCTCGATGTGAAAATCCATGCCGACACGATGCCATTCCTCGCGCGGCGTGTTTTCGTCGCATGAATCGAGCATCGCCTCGATGATATCGATGGCGCTGCTTTCGGCGTGGATGCATGTCAGCCTCACGGCCGCGACCTCGACGGCTTCGCGATAGACGGCGATCTGCTCGAGCTCGGCGAGGTTGATCGGCGACACCGTCCAGCCGCGGCCATCCCTGCCAACCAGCCCCTCGGTCTCCAGCCGCAGAAGTGCCGCCCTGACCGGTGTGCGCGAGGCGCCGAAGCGGCCTTCGATCCAACGCTCGGTCAATTTCTCGCCTGGACCGATTTCGAGCCCCAGGATCATCTCCCGCAACTGTCGTTCGACATTCTGCATCTGTGACATCGCGCTGGCCTCTTCGAAGCCGCATTGACAGCAGCCGGGTTGAAGTTCATGACGTATACCGGTTTGGTATCCCAAAATGGTATCCGCAACAAGCATTGATATCGAGCAGGCAGGACATGGCACAGGAAGATACGCAACAAGGCGGCTACAACATTCACTGGCGCCGCAATCTCGCCGTCTGTTTCGCGGGCTCGTTCAGCACGCTCATCGCCATGACGCTGCTGCTGCCTTTCCTGCCGCTCTATGTCGAACAGCTTGGCGCGCAAGGCCATGCGGCGATCGTGCAGTGGTCCGGCATCGCCTACGGTGCCACCTTCTTCGCCGCGGCCCTGGTCGCGCCGTTGTGGGGACGGCTGGGCGACCGCTACGGCCGCAAGGTGATGCTGGTGCGCGCCTCCTTCGGCATGGCGATCTGCATGTCGCTGACGGGCATGGTCGAGACGGTCTGGCAACTGGTGCTGCTGCGCCTGCTGATCGGGTTTGCCGGCGGCTATTCCTCGGGTTCGACCATATTGGTGGCCATGCAGACGCCCAAGGACCGCTCCGGCTGGGCGCTCGGCGTCCTGTCGGCAGGAATCACGGCGGGTTCGCTTGTCGGCCCCCTGCTCGGCGGAGCGCTGCCGCCAGTCATCGGCATTCGCGCCACGTTCCTGTTGTCCGGCGGCGTCATCTTCCTTGCCTTCCTGGCGACGACGTTCCTCATCAAGGAGACCCAGCGCCCGAAGCCGGCCACGGCAGCGTCGGCGGCAAAGCCGAAAAGCGGCTGGTCGCAGATCCCGGACAAGCGCCCCGTCGTGGCCATGCTGACAACCGGCATGCTGCTCGCCTTCGCCACAATGTCGATCGAGCCGATCATCACCGTCTACGTACAGCAGCTCATAGAGGACCAGAGGCGGGTGACGATGATCGCAGGCGTGGTGATGTCGGCGACGGCGCTGGGCACCATCCTGTCGGCATCCTGGCTCGGCAAGCTTGCGGATCGTGTCGGCCACTGGAATGTCGTCGTCGGAGCGCTGGCCGTATCGGCCCTGCTGCTTATCCCGCAGGCCTTCGTCAGCAATGGCTGGCAACTGATCGGCCTGCGCTTTCTGATGGGACTGGCGCTGGGTGGCCTGCTGCCCTGCATCACCAGCGTCATCCGCCACAACATCCCCGACGGCGTCGGCGGCAATGTGCTTGGGCTGGCCATCTCGGCGCAGTATGTCGGGCAGGTTGCGGGACCCTTATCGGGTGGCTTCGTCGGTGGTCACTTCGGCATGCGCTCGGTGTTTCTCGCCACATCGGTGCTGATGGCCGGCGGTGCCGTCTACAACTGGATTGTCCAGTCGCGGCGCACACGGCATATGGCGTTGGAAGCGAGCGAGTCCTGAGGGCTCAGGTCGTTAAAACAGGGAACCAGCCGACATGAATTCCTCCGAACCAACCGCCAGCCCTACCCTCGTGTTCGCCGGCGGTCTCGTCGGCGCGGCAGGCGTGGCGCTGTCAGCCGCCGCCGCGCATCTCGGCGGCGCCTTCACCGGCACGGCCGCGTCGTTCCTCTTGATGCACGCGCCTGTCTTGCTCGCCGTCGGCCTCACCGGCGCGAATCGCTTTCTGCGGGTCGCCATCGTCGCCTTGCTTGCCGGGCTGCTGCTTTTCGCGGGCGATCTTCTCGCCCGCGATTTCCTGGGATCGAGACTGTTCCCGATGTCGGCGCCGATAGGGGGCACCTTGCTCATCGCCGGCTGGCTGGGGATAGCGATTTCTGCCCTGGTACGTCGGCGTTCTTGAGGCCGAATCGGTCGCGATCAATCCCTGGGACGTCCGGTGCTGATCCACAGATCGCGATTGCGCGAGGCCCGCCTCGTCAGGCGTCGCGCCTCCGGTCGCTCGGCGGCCGGAGCGATACCCCAGTAGTTGCGATAAATGTCTTCAAACAGATGCTTGATGGGATGCATGATTTTTCTCCCTTCGGGTTGAATCGATCCAATACATAGGCAAAAAAACGCGCCGATCAGCTTCGCGTACGCCCCACCAGGAAGCGAAGGTCGCGAATCCACGGGCTTGCCCCGCCCCGACGCCTGAAGCTGTTGGCAGCCGACCCCATACTCCAGTCGTTGCGGTAGATGTCTTCAAACAGGTAATTGACGGGATGCATCGCGCACCTCCCCTGAAACACAGGCAGGCCAAACCCACCGATTTGGATCGATTCAAGGATAGGCCTCCGACTGTTCTCGGTCAAGCAAAATTTGATTCGATCCAACGAAAGTGCTAGATGCAAATCCGGAACATGCTAAATGCATGTCAGGAGGCACGCACAATGGCGTCACTCACCGCAGGCAATCGAAGACCCGTCCGGCTGGCCGATATCGCCAAGGCCGCCGGTGTTTCGCACGGCACCGCATCCAATGTCTTCAGCCGCCCCGAGATCGTGCGCGAGGAAGTCCGCGAGCGGGTCAAGGCGGCGGCCGAGGCGATGGGTTATGGCGGGCCGGATCCCAAGGGCCGCCTGTTGCGGGCAGGCAAGGTCAACGCCATCGGCGTCGCCACCGCCGAACCCCTCTCCTACTTCTTCGACGATCCCTTTGCGCGGGTCATGATGGCGAGCATCTCGCAGGCCTGCGATGCAACAGGAGCCGGCATTTCCCTGGTATCGGCAGCCAACAACGAACAACTGGCCTGGAATATCCAGAGTGCGCTGGTCGACGGCTTCATCGTGTTCTGCATCGAAGGCGGTTCGCGGCTGGTGGAACTGGCACGCGAGCGCAAACTGCCCTTCGTGGCGCTCGACCTGGACTCCGAGGATGGGGCGGTCGCGGCGATCGGTGTCGACAATATCGCCGGCGCCAGCCTAGCGGCGCGCCATCTCACGGATCTCGGACATCGCCGCTTTGCCGTTCTGGCACTGCCTTTCGTCGACGGCAGGACGGGTCTCGTTTCACCCGAGCAGGTTCGCTCAGCGACCTATGCCGGCACGCGCGACCGGCTCACCGGCTATCTCCAGGAGCTTTCGCGGGTTGGCGTCGATACATCCACAGTGCCCGTCTACGAGACCGCCAACGACGCGACCAGCACGAGAGCGGCGCTCGAAACCATCTTCGCGGCCAAGGAGCCACCCACGGCCATCCTGGCGATGTCGGACAAAATAGCCCTGGTGACGCTTGAATGGCTGAGCGCGCGCAAGCTCAGCGTCCCCGACGATGTTTCCGTCATCGGGTTCGACGGTGTTCCGGAGTCCGCCGTGTCCGAGCCGCCCTTGACCACGATCGCCCAGCCGATAGCCGAAATGGGCCGCCTTGCCGTCAAGGCGATCCTGGAGAGCGACGGCAAGGTCAGCCGGCAGCTGCTGCCGGTCAAACTGGTTGTGCGGGCCTCGTCGGCTCCGCCGCGCGGCTGAACGGCGCGCCGCTCAGCGATTGGCTCTTGCCATGGCGGAGATGCCGAAAGACGCACGCGCCGGCGTGACATCCTTTTGCGTCGTACCGACCTTGCCCGAAGCGCTGATGGTCGACAGCCATTCGAGATAGAAGGCGAGCGCGAACTGCATGGCGATGCCGGCCGACAGCAGCAGGCTGTCATAGGCAAGCCCGCCCGGATTGATCAGTTTCATCACCTGCGCGACCATGGCGATCACCGTTCCGGCGATGAAGACCGGCAGCGAGCGCTTGCCGAGTATCGCCAGCGGATGGTCAGGACTGGTGCGGAACAGGTTCGACAGCGCCGGCAAGGCGACGATCAGATAGCTGACAGCCAGGATATGCAGCAGCCTTGGCAGCGACAGGAAGGTCTTGTCAAAACCGCCGATGACCACCGGCAGCTTGAACCACGTTATCTGACCCCAGAGCGGACTGTGCACCCATATCAGCGCCGTCAGCACATAGGCCGCGGCCGCGCCAACCAGCCAGCGGTTGATCGGAATGACACCGCCGCGTCTGACATGCAGCATGGCGGCGAGGCCGATGTTGAACAGGAACTGCCAGGAGAGAGGGTTCAGGAACCAGAAGCCGGGCTCAGGGTAATTTGGCGGGGCGATCTGCCAGATGCCGGCGACCAGCCACAGCGCGCCGGACACGACAAGCGCCGCGACAGGCCTGTAGCTGATGAACAGGACGAAGGCCGGTGCCATCAGAAGCAGCGCGGCATAGACCGGCAGGATATTGTTGTAGCCAAGCTGATGGCCGAGCGTGACGATGCCGACCAGCACTTCCGGCGTGTTCTTCATCAAGGGCTCGATGTTGATCAGTTTCAGCAATTCCGGCCGCCTTGTGAACACGGCCACGGTACAGAACAAGGCGATCACAACCATGGTCGTGACGATATGGGCGACATAGAGCATGCCTGCCCGCCGCCACATCTTCAACGTGGCCAGAAGCCGGCCACCCGAGCGGAACTTCGTGCCGTAGGCCAGCGCCACCGAGATGCCGGAAATCAGCACGAACGCCTCTGCCGCGTCCGAGAAACCGAAATTCTTGTAGGTCATGACCTCGAAGGCCGTGCCCGGCACATGGTCGATGAAAATGGTAAGCAGCGCCAATGCGCGCAGCACATCGATGCGCGTATCGCGTTCGGGGATACGCAAATTGCGATCCGGCAAGACAGGGGCAGTCATCGACAAAAGGCCTCAAAGCTGGTTGTTCATGTCCAGCAATGCGACCCCCGGCGCACCGCTTCGATTCCTCCCACGCGGAGTATATCGGCGCATAAACGGGCTGGAATGAGCCTGGTTCAATCAACTTTCGCGGAGCATGAAAATATTGCGTTTTGAAGCCGGCAAATTGAGCGAAGCCTCATATAATCAAGAGGATGCGGGATGACCGGCGACAGCACCGAAAACAGCCCGCTGCTCACGGATCTGGCTTTTCCCTATCGGCTCCTGGGCGCCGGCGGAAACAACCGAGAATGCCTTTTCCTGCTGCATGGATCGGGTGTCGACGAGACCACCCTGGTGCCGCTGGCAAGACGCATCGCTCCCGACGCCATCCTGATCGCGGCGCGTGGCCGTATTCCCCAGGAGGACGGTTTTCGCTGGTTCGAGCGTATAACCCCGACGCGCTTCGAACAGAAAAGCATCCTGGCCGAAACGGCCGCCTTCGCGGCATTCGCAAACGAGGCCGCGACGCGCCATGGGCTTGATCTCGATCACGCGACATTCCTCGGCTATTCGAACGGAGCCAATCTGGTTTCCAGCCTGATGCTGCTCCATCCGGGCATCGTCCGCAGGGCGGCGCTGCTGAGGACAATGCCTGTACTCGACCACGTACCGGCGACGGACCTCGCGGGAATACGGACGCTGATCATCGCCGGCGCCGCCGACGAGACCTACGGGCCCTTCGCGCCGGCACTGGTGACGCTGCTCAGCCAGCACGGCGCCGCGATCGACGCCCGCATCATTCCCTCGGGCCATGAAATCGGTGATCCGGACGCCGCGATCGTCAGGGATTGGTTGGCGAGATCGGCTGCCATTGTGTAGGTCGAGCCGCGTGTAAGCGCCGGGCAGCCCGTTTCGCAGCAGAATAAGTGCGAAAAAACAACTATTCGCCATCGAAACGGCCCGTCGCTCCCATTATCCACAGCGGCGACATATCTCTGTTACATCCGGTCTATCGAGATACTGTTCACTGATGGGAGGTCTGTATGGCCGACAAGAACAGCGTCACTCTGCTCGACGACACTTCGCAATTGCCTGTCATCGCGGCCAATCCCGCTGAAATTGCCAAGATTGAAAACAGCATCGACGTGCGCGACCGCGCTGCGATTTCGGTCTTTGGCGACCGCGCCCAGCAAGCCGTCAGCGATTATGCGGACAAGATCCTGTCCCAGTTGCGCAACCGTGATCTTGGCGACACCGGAGAGCTCCTGACCGATATCATCATGAAGGCCAAGAACCTCGATCCAGCCTCGCTCAAGGACCAGGGTTTTTTGAGCAATCTGTTTTCCTCGTTCAAGGCCCGGCTGGAACGCTTCAAGGAAAAATACGAGGACGTGGCGGGGCAGATCGACCGCATCGGCCTGGAACTCGACCGTCACAAGGATACGCTGCGGCGCGACATCGCCGTGCTCGACGACCTGCATGAGCAGACCAAGGACTCCATCCTCAAGCTCGATGCCTATGTGCAGGCCGGCAAGAAATTCGTCGACGATTATCGCACCAACGAATTGCCGAAACTGAAGGCCGCGGCGGATTCGACCGGCGGCGATGTCGGCGGCACGCTGGAAGCACAGACCTATCAGGACGCGGTGCAGGCACTGGATCGTCTGGAAAAGCGCGTCTTCTACCTGGTGCAGGCGCGCCAGCTCGGCATCCAGCAATTGCCGCAGATCCGCATCGTCCAGTCCGGCGACGAGACGCTGATCGAGAATCTGCAAGCGACATCGGCGCTGACCGTGCCGGCCTGGAAGCAGAAAATGGTCATCCTGCTTGGCCTGACCAACCAGAAATCGGCGCTCGAACTGCAAAAGACGGTGACCGACGCCACCAACGAGATGATCCGCCAGACCTCCAAGATGATGAAGGACCAGGCGATCTCGATCGAGGAGCAGGCGCAGCGCGGCATCGTCGATGTCGAGACGCTGGCGCAGGCCAACCGCGACCTCATCGACACGGTGCAAGGCGTGCTGAAGGTCCAACAGGAGGGCCGCCAGAAGCGGGCCGACGCCGAAAAGCAGATGGACCAGATGACGCTCGATCTGAAGAAAGCGCTGACTCAAGGCTGATCGGAACCGCCATGCCGAAGACGCTGACGTCCGCTCTGCTGCTGGCCTTCGCCGTGCTGTTGGCGGCCTGCAATTCGAACAACGTCAAATTCTCGATCGTCTCCGGGTCCGAAAACACGGTGCTGGAGCCGATCGTGCAGGAATTCTGCGCCAAGCAAGGCGCCACCTGCACCTTTGCCTATGAAGGCTCGCTCGACATCGGCCTTGGCCTACAACGGCCCGCCGGCCTCGACCAGGACGCCGTCTGGCCGGCCTCCAGTGTATGGGTGGATCTGTTCGATTCCGGCCGTAAGGTTCGCAACCTGACCTCGATCGCGCAGATGCCCGTCATTCTGGGCGTGCGCAAATCGAAGGCCGCGGAACTGGGCTGGGTCGGCAAGCCGGTCTTCATGAAAGACATCCTGGCCGCTGTGAAGGACGGCAAGCTCAAATTCCTGATGACGTCGGCAACGCAGTCCAATTCGGGCGCCAGCGCCTATCTCGCCATGCTGTCCAGCGCGCTCGGCAGCAAGGAGGTCATCGAGCCCGGCGATCTCGACAATCCCAACGTGCGCGACGCGGTGAGCGCCCTGCTGCAAGGCGTCGAACGCTCTTCCGGTTCGTCGGGCTGGCTCGCCGATCTCTATGTCGACAGCGCCGGCAAGGGCACGGTCTACGACGCGATGTGGAACTATGAGGCGACGCTGAAGGAGACCAACGACAAACTCAAGCAGATGGGCAAGGAGCCGCTCTATGCCGTCTATCCGGCTGACGGCGTCGCGGTCGGCGATTCCCCACTCGGCTTCATCGACCACGGCCGCGGCGCCGACGTCGAAAAATTCTTCACCGACCTGCTCGCCTACCTGCAGTCGGACGCGGTGCGCAAACGCATCGCCGATACCGGCCGGCGGCTACCGCTTGGCGGCTCGGCGATCCAGTCCACGGCCGAGCCCGACTGGAATTTCGACCCGAGCAAATTGGTGACGTCGATCCGCATGCCGGAGCCGGTGGTGATCCGCAAGGCGCTCGACCTCTATCAGGAGGCGCTGCGCAAGCCGTCGCTGACGGCGCTGTGCTTCGACTTTTCCGGCTCGATGGAAGACCAGGGCGAAAAGCAGTTGCAGGCCGCGGCGCAATTCCTGTTCACACCGGAAAAGGCCAGTGAGGTGCTGGTGCAGTGGACACCATCCGACCATATCTTCGTGCTGCCGTTCGACAGCGTCGTGCGCGCCAGTTTCGATGCGACCGGCGATGCGGCAGGGCAAGCCCAGTTGCTCGCTGCCGTCGCCGACCAGCACGCCGGCGGCGGCACGGACATGTATGCCTGCGCCCAGCAGGCGCTGCAAAAAATCACCGCGACACCGGATCTGTCGAAATACCTGCCCGCCATCATCATCATGACGGATGGCAGGACGGATGGCAGCGCCGATCTCTTCCTCCAGCAGTGGCGCGACGCGCCGGTGCGCGTGCCGGTGTTCGGCATCACCTTCGGCGATGCCGACAAGAGCCAGCTCGACAGCCTTGCCAAGGCGACTTCGGCACGCGTATTCGATGGCAGCGGCGATCTGGCGGGCGCCTTCCGCGCTGCCCGCGGCTACAATTGAGATGCGCGGCTAGGATGCGTGGCTTGTTCGGCAACGACTGGAACTGGATCGTGGCGGGCCTCGTCTCGGCGGCGTTGCTGATCGGGCTGAGCCTGCTTACCCATTTTCCGTTCCTGGTGTCGGCAATCATCGCAGCACTTGTCTTTGCCGGACTGGTGTTCGTGCTGGCACCGCGCCAGTTGTTCGAAGGCCTCGATCTGAATTCGTTCTCCGGCAGCCGGGTGGCGTTCGCCCGCGAGCTTCTGGCACAGGCGCAGCCGGCCGCGGATCGGCTTGCCGCTGCGGCAGGCACGATCACCGACAAGGAGATGAAGGCGAAGGTGAAGAACCTCTCCGACATCGCCGCCGATGTGATTTCCAGGGTCGAGGCCAAGCCCGACAGCGCGCCTTCGGTGCGGCGGTTCCTCACCTATTACGTGCCGCAGGCGGCAGAGGTGGCGGAGGGCTATGCGACGCTGGCAAACCGACGCGCGCCCAGTCAGGCACGGCTGGCGAATGTCGGCGCGGTGATCACCAAGCTTCAGGACGGGTTCGTGCACTATGCCGACAGCCTGGCCGACTCCGAACTCGGCACGCTCGACGTGGACCTGCGACTCATTCAGGAGTCGCTGAAAGAGGATATTGGTCGCTGATGGCCATTTCGCGCCGCGCTTTCGGACTGGGTCTGCTGGGCGCCGCCGCCGCCGGCACCGGCGGTTACCTGACGCTCAAGGATCGCCCCGAATTCCGTGGCTATCTCGGCAACAAGGCGCATCTGTTCGGCTTTATCGGTGGCGAAAAGCAGGCGTTCCTGGCCGATCCTGATGTCGTCCATGCGCTCGCCGGCTATGGGCTGGAGCTCAACGCGCGTGTCGCGGGTTCTGTCGAGATGGTGCGGGAAGCAGCACTTTTGTCGCAAAAACCGCAATTCCTGTGGCCATCCTCCTCGATCATGGTCGATCTCGCCCGCAAGAGCGGCGTGGCGATACGCAACGACCAGGTGGTTCTGAACTCGCCGATCGTCGTCTACACTTGGGGGCCGGTGGTCGAAGGGCTGAAGAAGAGTGGGCTGGTCACGGTCGCCGCCAAGGGCGGCTATAACCAGCTCGATCTCAAGGCCCTGCTCGACGCCATTCTTGCCGGCAAGAACTGGTCGGATCTCGGCATCGGCGAGCTTTATGGTCGGGCGCGCATCGTCTCCACGGATCCCAACCGCTCCAATTCCGGCTTCATGTTCGCCGGACTGGTGCTGAGCCTGATGAGCGGTGACGTGGCGACGCAGGAGCTGCTTGCCCAGCATGGCGACCAGGCCAAGGCGATCTTCCGCAGCATGGGCCTGAAGTCGTCGTCCTCGGGAAAACTGTTCGACCAGTACATCGCCGGCGGCCTTGGCGCCGAGCCGATGGTGATCGGCTACGAAAACCAGCTGGTCGAATGGGCGCTCGCCGATCCGGCGCGCTGGCAAAGGGTGCAGGCCGGGACCGGCGCCAAACCGGAAATCCTCTACCCCAGACCAACCGTCTACTCGGCGCATCCGCTGATCGTCGTCGATCCCGCGGTCGACCGCCTGCTGGAGGCGCTGACCAGCCCGAAGCTGCAAGAGCTCGCCTGGTCCAAGCACGGGTTCCGCGGGCCGCTCGGCACCGTAGCAGGTGATGCCGACGCCATAGCCGGCGTACGGCCGGCGGAAATCGAGGCGGTGCTGCCGATGCCGTCAGCCGACGTGATGCTTGCGCTGCTTGACCAGATGGACGGTTAAAATTCAGCCTCGCCCCATCCTGTTCCAGGCATCGAGCCCGGCGATCTTGTAGGCCTCGGCAAGCGTCGGATAGTTGAAGGTGTTGTTGACGAAGAAGTCGACCGTGCCGCCGAGATTGATGACGGCCTGGCCGATATGGATGAGCTCGGTGGCGCCCTCGCCGACGATATGCGCGCCGAGCAGGCGCCGCGTCTCGATCGAGAACAACAGTTTCAGAAAGCCGGTGTCGACCCCCATGATGTGGCCGCGCGAGGTCTCGCGGAAGCGGGCGACACCGACCTCATAGGCGCCGCCGCTCTGACGCACCTGTTCCTCGGACTGGCCAACCGTCGAGATCTCCGGCACCGCATAGATGCCGTACGGGAATGTTTCCGGCGGCGGCGGCAACGTCACGCCGAAGGCGTGGCAGGCGGCCACCCTGCCCTGCTCCATCGAGGTCGAGGCAAGGCTCGGAAAGCCGATGACATCGCCGGCGGCGTAGATGTTGGGCACGCTGGTCTGGAACGTCTGCGGATCGACCTTGATGCGGCCTCGGGAGTCGGCCTCGATGCCGACCACGTCGAGGCCCAGGCTGCCGACATTGCCGGTGCGGCCGGCGGCGTAAAGCACGACCTCGGAGCGGATGGTGCGGCCATCGGCCAGCTCCACCTCGGCGGTCTCGGGCTTGGAGCGGATTTCCTTCACCGCGCTGCCCAGCCTTATCGTCATGCCGCGATCGCGCATCTGGTGGATGAAATCATCAACGATCTCGCGGTCGACGAAATCGAGGATGGAATTGCGCGGCTCGACCAGTGTCACCGGCACATCGAGCGCCGAAAAGATCGTGGCGTATTCGACGCCGATGACGCCGCCACCGATCACCGTCAGCGTGCGCGGCAGGCGGTCGAGCTCGAGCATCTCGTCGCTGTCGAAGACACGGGTCTTATCGAAAGGCACGTCGCGCGGCCGGTGCGGCCTGGTGCCGACCGCGATCAGCGCGTTGGCGAAGCCGACCTCGCTGTAATCGCCATTGTCCGATGTCAGGCTGACCTTGTTGGGGCCGAGGAATTTCACCGCAGCGCGGGCGCTTTTGACGGTGTTGCGCATGAACTGGTGCTGCAGCACCTCGACCTCGTGATCGAGCGTCTTGTGCAGGCGCTCGATCAGGTCGCCGACGGAAATGTCCTGCTTGACCCTGTAGCCGCGTCCATAAAAGCCGCGCTCGCGCCAACCCGAGAGATTGAGCACCGTTTCGCGCAGCGTTTTCGAGGGAATGGTGCCGGTGTGCACCGAGACGCCGCCGAGACGCCGGCCGCGATCGACCACCAGCACCGATTTGCCGAGTTTGGCCGACTGCACCGCGGCGCGGCGTCCGGAGGGGCCGCTGCCGATGACCAACATGTCGTAGTCCATAGTGCCCGTCCCCTCACTTCTGCCCCAGCACGCTTTGTTGCGCCGCAACAAGCTAATGCCATCCACGCGGCAAATTCAACCGATTCAGATCGTGGAGCACGGCTTTCAGACTTCGCGTTCCTCGAAGCGCTCGACCTTGATTCCGCCGCAAGCCTTCACCATTTCATCATCGAGCGGTCCGCACCCTATGTCGGGCCTTGTTACGAGGAAATGACATGAACGCGCGCGTTCTCGACGGCGAAATCATCAACACCCGGCTTGACGACGTCAGGGCATATGAGGGCGTGCGCACAAGGCGCATCCTGGCCTTCGTGCTCGACTACATCATCGTCGCCCTACTCACCATTCCCTTCGCCATTCTGGTGTTTTTCCTCGGGCTTCTGACGCTTGGCGTTGGCTGGATGCTGTTCGGCGTCCTGGTGCCGGCCGTCGCCATCCTCTACATCTGGAACACGCTGGGCAGCGCCGACCAGGCGACCACCGGCATGAAGATGATGGGCATCCGCCTCGACCGTCTCGACGGCCGGCCGATCGACGGCCTGACCGCGGTCGTCCATTCAGTGCTGTTCTGGGCTGGCAACGTTATCCTGTCACCGCTGGTCCTGCTGGTGACCTTGTTTTCCGACCGCAAGCGCACGCTGCACGACCTTCTGCTCGGCACGGTGGTCAGCCGTACCGGCCGTTGAGGCGTTTTCCGGAAGCGTTCCCCGCCTTGTCGGCGCAAATGTGAAGGCATCAGCTTGCACGTGCCTTCACAATCCTGTTGAATTTTTCGCTTTCCGCGCCAAAGGTAGAGCGACTCGAAGGAGTGTTTCCAAGACTTAGATGACGCAGCATCCGACCCAGTCGCCACAGTTCTTCCTGACCGCGCCATCGCCGTGCCCCTATCTCGACGGCCAGTTCGAGCGCAAGGTGTTCACGCATCTGGTCGGCGACAAGGCGTCGGAGATGAACGACCTCCTCACGCAAGGCGGCTTCAGGCGTTCGCAGAACATTGCCTACAGGCCGGCCTGCGAGACCTGCCGCGCCTGTGTTTCCGTGCGCATCCTCGCCCAGGAATTCACCGCCAGCCGCAACATGAAGCGCGTGCTGCAGCACAATTCCGACCTTGTCGGCGCCATGCACAATGCCGAACCCTCGACCGAACAATATTCGCTGTTCCGCAGCTATCTCGATGCCCGCCACCGCCGCGGCGGCATGTCCGACATGACGGTGCTCGACTACGCAATGATGGTCGAGGACACCCATGTCGACACCAAGGTGATCGAATACCGGCGGCGCGGACCCGACACCTTCATCACCGGCAAGGGCCAAGGTGAGCTCATCGCGGTGGCGCTCACCGACAAGATGGCCGACGGCCTGTCGATGGTCTATTCCTACTTCAATCCCGAATTCGAGGAACGTTCGCTCGGCACGTTCATGATCCTCGACCACATCGCCCGCGCCAGGGCGATGGGCCTGCCCCATGTCTACCTCGGTTACTGGGTCAACGGCTCGCGCAAGATGAATTATAAGATGCGCTTCATGCCGCAGGAGCATCTCGGCCCCAAGGGCTGGGAGCGCTACACCAACGAAGCGGTTTCACGCTGAGTTTTTCCACGATCCGCGCTTAAACAGTTTCAAGGCAGGGGATGCTGGTCTTTCAGCCAGTTGGCTGGAGAGAGTGCGCTACTGCACCGGTCAGCCGCCAGCCTGCATTTCATTGCGAGAGTTCCTGCATGCCTTCCCACCATGACCACCAGAAGGGTCTTTTGATCACCGCCATCGGCGGACTGACGCTGACTGTCGACATACCGTTGATCCGTCTCGCCGACGGCGGCGCATGGACGATCATGCTGCTGCGCACCGGCACCACATTCGTCGCCGCCATGGTCATCTGGTCGGTCTGGCGGGCTTTGAGCCGTAACGCCCCGCCGCTCATTCCCGGCTGGTCCGGCCTGATCGTTGCGATATGCTACGGGTTGACAGGGATCACCTTCGTCACCGCCGTCTATCACACCTCGACCGCCGATCTCGTCTTCATCCTGGCCTTCAACACCGTGTTCTCAGGGCTATTGTCCTGGATATTCCTGCGGGAAAGGCCACAGCTGGTGACCATCGTGGCGATGCTGGTCATGATCCTCGGCGTGCTGGTCATCGTCGGTGGGTCGGTCGGCACCGGCAAGCTGTTCGGCGATTTCATGGCGCTGTGCTCGGCTTTCTTCATCGCGGTGGCCATCACCATCTCACGTGCCAGCGGCAAGGACATGGGCTTCACCTCACTTGTCGGCGTGCTTCTGCCGATGGCGCTGGCAGCCTTCATGGTATCGGGCGAAGGCTTCCACGTGAACGCGCCGTGGTGGATCATCTTCAACGGCGCCGTCATCATGCCGATCTCGTTCTTCTGTCTTGCCGCCGGGCCGAAATACATTTCGGGGCCGGAAGTGGCGATGTTCTACGTGCTCGAAACGGTGCTGGCGCCCGTCTGGGTGTGGATGATCTTTGCCGAGGCACCGACCCGCAACAGCCTGATCGGCGGCGCGATCCTGATCGTCACGCTGGTCGCCCATTCGCTCTGGCAGTTGCATGATGGTCGTAGGCAACGGGGTGACCTTGCGGTGCACCATCCAGCCTAAATTGTAATTGATGGGCCTGGCGCAAGTCGCGTTTCGGGATCAGGCGCTGGCCTTCTTTGCCGCGCCAGGTTCCGGCAGGACCTCGATCTGTGGGCTGGCCTCGATCTCGGCCGCCGAGCCGGCGGCCAACTCGTCGACCAGTTCCACCTCGCGCAGCCACTCGCGCCAGATGGCGACCAGCAGCGCCATCAGCACCGGACCGATGAACAGGCCGAGGAAGCCCATGGTCTTGACGCCGCCGATCAGGCCGAAAAAGGTCGGCAGGAAAGGCAGTTTTATCGGTCCGCCGACAAGCTTCGGGCGCAGCGTCTTGTCGACGATGAACAGTTCGACCGCACCCCATAGGAACAGCGCCAGGCCGGCCATGGGCGAGCCGCTGGCCGCGAGGTAGATCGAGACAAGGGTGAAGGACAAAGGTGCGCCGCCGGGGATGAGCGCCATGACGCCGGTCAGGGCACCGAGCGTCACCGGCGACGGCACGCCGGCCAGCCAGTAGGCAATGCCCAGCACCAGCCCCTCGCCGATGGCGATGACGGTCATGCCGGTCACGGTCGAGGAGATCGTCGCCGGCACGACGCGCGAAATCCGCTCCCATCTGGTCGGCAGGATGCGCTCGCCAAGGCGGTCGACCTGGCCGGCAAAATGCTCGCCATCGCGGTAGGCGAAAAACAGTGCGATCATCATGAACAGCAACGTCAGGAGCAGACCAAAGGCACTGCCGCCGGCGGCGAGCGCGCCACGATAGATACTGCCGATATTGGCGCCGCTGACCAGCTGGATCAGTTCACCAATGCCGCCGGGATGCCCGAAATTGGTCGTCCATTGCTCGTTCAGCCAGTCGCCGATGACAGGCATGGTCGCGATCCAGTGTGGCGTGGTCGCACCATGCCGGTTGGTCTCGATCGCCCAGGCCACCCACTCGCGCACCTCGTTGATCGCATAGGTGCCGGCAAGCGCGATCGGTATCACCAGGAAGGCAAGGATGAACAGGATGGCAAAGGTGGCGGCGACGGTGCGGTTACCGCCAACGCCGGCAAGCAGCCGCTGGTAGAGCGGCCAGCTGGCGAAAGCGATGACAAGCGCGGCCAGCACCGGGAACAGGAAGCCGTGGAAGAAGTAGACGCCCGCGGCGACGATCAGCACCAGCAGCCAGCGCGCCGCCGACAGCGGCGGAATGACAGCCGACCGCAACGGCGTCGACAGGCCGAACAGGCGCTGCTGCCGTTCCGGTTTCTGGATCCTGGATTCCTTCAAACGCCCGTGTCTCCCAAACACCCTTCTCCGTTATGCACTGATATAGTGCAGCAATCGTGACGATACTCCAAATGATTGGGTGGCGTCTCTTCCTTCTCCCTTGTGGGAGAAGGTGGATCGGCGCGTAGCGCCGAGACGGTTGAGGGGTGTTCCAGCGGAGTGAGACGTTGGTGCCAAGCTGGAGCACCCCTCATCCGACCTCGCTTCGCGAGGCCACCTTCTCCCACAGGGGGAGAAGGAAGAAGGCTCAGCTACCCGAACTTGCCCGTCCTCGGGAAACCCTTAGGCACCATACGCCCTGCCGATGCCCGGGCGCCGATCCATTCGGCCAGTTCCTCGCGCGACCTTGTGAAGGTGCGGTCGGCCGAATCCTGCCAGGACAAGCCCGTCTCCAATGTGAACGGCTTGAGATCAAGCAGGCCGCCATCCTTGTATTTCTGCAGCCGCACGCCCTTGCCGCGGCCCATTTCCGGAATTTCGGAGAGCGCGAACACCAGCATCTTGCGGTTCTCGCCGACGATGGCGAGATGATCGCCGGTGACCGGCACGCAGCGCTTGGCTTCGTCCGGCGCCTTGACGTTCATCACCTGCTTGCCCTTGCGGGTGTTGGCGACCACTTCCTCCTCCGGCACGATGAAGCCGTTGGCGTCATGCGAGGCCAGCAAAAGCTTGCGCTTGGGATCGTGGACGAAGGCGGTGACGATGTCCTGGTCATTGTCCATGTCGACGATGATGCGGATCGGCTCGCCATGGCCGCGTCCGCCTGGCAGCCGATCGGCGCCGATGGTGTAGAACTTGCCGCCAGTGGTGAAGACCAGCACCTTGTCGGTGGTCTGGGCATGGAAGGCGAGCTTCAGGCTGTCACCTTCCTTGAAGGTGAGTGTCGAAAGGTCGGCCAGATGACCCTTCATGGCCCTGAGCCAACCCTTCTCCGAAACCACCACGGTGACCGGCTCGCGCTCGATCATGGCGTGGGCGATATCGGTCAGGTCGTGCTCGGGCGCATCGGCGAACTGGGTGCGGCGCTTGCCGATTTCCGTCTCCGGGCCGAATTTTTCACGCAGATTGGCGACTTCCCACTTGATCGTCGACCATTGCTTGGCATCGGACGCCAGCAGCGCCTCGATCTGCTTCTTCTCCGCGCTCAGGCCATCGAATTCCTTGCGGATCTCGAATTCTTCCAGCTTGCGCAATGCGCGCAGGCGCATGTTGAGGATGGCCTCAGCCTGGGTGTCGGTGAGCGACCAGCGGGCCATCATCACCTGCTTGGGCTCGTCCTCCTCGCGGATGATCTTGATCACCTCGTCGATGTTGAGATAGGCGATCAGGTAGCCGGCAAGGATTTCCAGCCGCCGTTCGATCTCGCCGAGGCGATGTTTCGAGCGGCGGATCAGAACGTCGCGGCGGTGGTCCAGCCATTCCTGCAGCACGCCCTTGAGGGACAGGACATTTGGCACCTTGCCGCGTGACAGCACATTCATGTTGAGCGGGAAGCGGCTTTCGAGCTCGGTGAGCTTGAACAGCGATTCCATCAGGATGCCCGGATCGACAGAACGGCTCTTGGGGACCAGCACGACGCGGATGTCCTCCGCGCTTTCGTCCCTGACGTCCTCGAGCAGCGGCAGTTTGCGCGCCATCAGAAGCTCAGCGATCTTTTCGATCAGCCGCGCCTTCTGCACGCCATAAGGGATTTCGGTGACAACGATGCTCCAGGTGCCCCTGCCCTGGTCCTCCTGGCTCCATTTCGAACGCACGCGAAAACCACCACGGCCGGTCTCGTAGGCTTCGAGGATGGAGGCGCGGCTGTCGACGATGATGCCACCGGTCGGGAAATCCGGGCCTTGGACGAAATCCATCAACTTCGCCACCGACGCATCCCGATGCTCGATCAGATGCAATGCCGCGTCGCAGAGCTCGGCCGCATTGTGCGGCGGGATCGATGTCGCCATGCCGACCGCGATGCCGGACGAGCCGTTGGCCAGGAGGTTCGGGAAGGCGCCGGGGAGCACCACCGGCTCCTCGTCCTCTTCATTGTAGGTCGGCCGGTAGTCGACGGCGTCCTCGGTGATGCCGGCGAGCAATTCGGTCGCCACGTCGGTCATGCGCGCTTCGGTGTAGCGCATGGCGGCGGCGTTATCGCCGTCGATGTTGCCGAAATTGCCCTGACCGTCGACCAGGGGGTAGCGCATCGAAAAATCCTGCGCCAACCGCACCAGCGCGTCATAGATCGACTGGTCGCCATGCGGGTGGAACTTGCCCATCACCTCGCCGACGATACGCGCGCATTTGGCGAAGCCCTGGTCGGGGTTGAGACGCAGCAGGCGCATGGCGTGCATGATGCGGCGGTGGACCGGCTTCAGTCCGTCGCGAACGTCGGGCAGCGCCCGGTGCATGATGGTCGACAGCGCATAGGCAAGATAGCGCTCTTCCAGCGCCTTCTTCAGATCGACCGGTTCGATGTGATCGCCACCGCCATCTTGAGGCGGCAAAAGCCTTTTTCCCATGGGCTGGGACTAGCCGAGCGGGTGATTCGCGGCAAGAGGCGCGCGCCCGGCCGGTCGACTTGCGTGCTTTTCTGCAACAGGAAACCGCAAGGTCGCACTTGCCGGCCAACATCAATCTGTTACACGCCGCATCTATTGCGAAGCACGATAACGCTCGACGGCCCGACCTTCATGCCAAATTCACCGCATTCTCAAATGGCGTTCGGATCGGGTTTGCCTTTCACCGCGATTTTTGACCATTGTGCCGGGACATGCCTTTTTCCCGTCCAGTTCGTCACGGAATGGTGATGGCGCGAAGAATTGAAAAACAATTTCAGGACACTCTCAGGGACCTTGCGATGACAATCAAACGCTCAACTCTCCGGAAATTCGCTCTTTCGACCTTCCTGTTCACACTGCCGCTGAATGCGGCCCTTGCCCAGGACGCGGCCGTTGCCGATCGGCTGAAGGCGGCGCTGGCGGCTCAGGGCGTGAACATTTCCTGGACCGGCGTGACCGGCGACAACACCAGCATGGTGCTGCAGGGCGTGTCCATCAAACCGGCGGCGGAAAAGGAAGCCCTGCCGATCGGCGACGTCAAGCTCGAGGGCGTGACCGAGGCCAATGGCGGCTACGACATCGGCACCGTCTCGACCTCCCCCTTCGAACACAGCAAGGATGGCGTCACCCTCAACCTGAGCCCCTTCGTCATCCACGACATGACGGTTCCGGCCGAAGGCGCCACCGGCCCGCTGGGCTCGCTGCTGATGTACAAGTCGGCCGAACTTTCCAACATGACGGTCAAGGTCGCCGACAAGACCGCCTTCTCGATGGACGGGCTTGCCATCCAGATCACGCCGCCCGCGGACGGCAAGGAGATGGAATTCACCGGCAATACGGAAAAGTTCACGGCCGATCTCTCGCTGGTCGAGGATCCCAAGTCCAAGGAAGTCATCGACGCGCTCGGCTACCAGAACATCTCCGGCAATCTCGCAATGGCCGGCACCTGGCAGCCCTCGGACGGCAAGATGGAACTGTCGAAATATGACATCTCCGTCGAAAATGCGGGCACGCTCGGCATGACCTTCGATCTCGGCGGCTATACGTTGGACTTCGTCAAGTCGCTGCAGGAGATGCAGAAGAAGATGGCGGCTCAGCCGGAAGGCGCCGACAATTCGGCGCAAGGCATGGCCATGCTCGGCCTCTTGCAGCAGCTTTCCTTCAACAGCGCCTCGATCCGCTTCGACGACGATTCGCTGACCGGCAAGGTGCTGGAATATGTCGGCAAGCAGCAAGGCATGTCGGCCAAGGACATCGCCAACCAGGCCAAGGCGATCGTGCCGTTCGGCATGGCGCAGCTCAACAATCCCGAACTGACGGCGCAGGTGACGGCAGCGGTCAGCAAATATCTGGACGACCCGAAGAGCCTCGAAATCTCGGCCGAGCCGCCGGCATCGGTGCCGTTCGCGCTGATCATGGCGGGCGCCATGTCCAACCCGCTCGATCTGCCGAAGACGCTCGGTGTGGCCGTAAAGGCCAACGAAGACTGATCGAACGGCCTCAAGATACGAAAATAGCCCGGCAGCGATGCCGGGCTATTTTTTTGGATTAGTGAATCAAAAGAATCGGTTCGGACGGTTCTTTAAAGTGCCGTCCGAAGCTTGCGATCAGGCGTCCTTCTTAGTCGGCGCGACACGCAGGGCCAGTTCGCGAAGCTGCTGCGGCGAGGCTTCCGACGGTGCACTCATCAACAGATCATAGGCCTGCTGGTTCATCGGGAACATCGTGATCTCGCGCAGGTTCTTGGCGCCAACCAGCAACATGACGACGCGGTCGACACCCGCCGCCATGCCGCCATGCGGCGGCGCGCCGTACTGGAAGGCGCGGTAGAGGCCGCCGAAACGCTCCTCCACCGTGGCGCGGTCCAGCCCGACCGTCTCGAACGCCTTGACCATGGTTTCGGGCAGGTGGTTGCGGATGCCACCGCTGGCGATCTCGAAGCCATTGCAGACCATGTCGTACTGGAACGCCTTGATGCCGAGCAGATCCTCGCCGTTTAGCGCGTCGATGCCGCCCTGCGGCATCGAGAACGGGTTGTGGGCGAAGTCGATCTTCTTCTCCTCCTCGTTCCATTCGAAGAACGGGAAGTCGACGATCCAGCACAATTCGAAGCGTTCGCGGTCGACCAGGTTCAGTTCCTCGCCGGCGCGCGTGCGCGCCGCTCCCGCGAAGGAGACGAACTTCTTCGGGTCGCCGGCGACGAAGAAGGCGGCGTCGCCGTCGGCAAGGCCGAGTTGCTGCCGGATCGCCTCGGTGCGCTCCTCGCCGATGTTCTTGGCGAGCGGGCCGGCGCCTTCGAGCTTGTCACCCTCCTTGCGCCAGAAGATGTAACCCAGCCCCGGCTGGCCCTCGCCTTGCGCCCAGGAGTTCATGCGGTCGCAGAAGGCGCGGCTGCCGCCGGTCTTGGCGGGAATGCCCCATACCTCGGCCTTCGGGTCGTTGGCCAGGATGTTGGCGAACACCTTGAAGCCGGAATCGCGGAAATGATCGGAGACGGCCTGCATCTCGATCGGGTTGCGCAGGTCCGGCTTGTCGGAGCCGTATTTGCGCATGGCGACATCATAGGGAATGCGCTGGAACTTCTGCGTCACCGGCTTGCCGTTGGCGAAGGTCTCGAAGACCGCGCGGAGGACGGGCTCCATCGTATTGAGCACGTCGTCCTGCTCGACGAAGCTCATTTCGAGGTCGAGCTGGTAGAATTCGCCGGGCAGACGGTCGGCGCGCGGATCCTCGTCGCGGAAACAGGGCGCGATCTGGAAATAGCGGTCGAAGCCCGACACCATGATCAGCTGCTTGTACTGCTGCGGCGCCTGCGGCAGCGCGTAGAAGGTGCCGGGATGGATGCGCGACGGGACGAGGAAGTCGCGCGCACCTTCCGGCGACGAGGCAGTCAGGATCGGCGTCGAGAATTCGGTGAAGCCGACATCGTTCATGCGCTTGCGCATCTCGGCGATGATTTTCGTGCGCGCCACGATGTTCCTGTGCAGCGTGTCGCGGCGCAAGTCGAGGAAGCGGTACTTCAGCCTGATGTCCTCGGGATAGTCCGGCTCGCCGAACACCGGCAGCGGCAATTCCTTGGCCGCCGACAGCACCTCGATCTCGCGGGCGAAAATCTCGATCTCGCCAGTCGGCAGGTTGGCGTTGACCGTCTCCGGCAAGCGCGCCTTGACCTCGCCATCGACGCGGATGACCCATTCGCCGCGCACGGTCTCGGCGACCTTGAAAGCAGGCGAATCGGGATCGGCAACGATCTGGGTCAGGCCGTAGTGATCACGCAGGTCGATGAAGAGCAGGCCGCCATGGTCGCGCACGCGATGCACCCAGCCCGACAGGCGGACGGATGAGCCGACATCGCTCTTTCTCAACTGGGCACAGGTATGGCTGCGGTAACGGTGCATGGTCATTGGTAAAGTCCGGGGTGCTGGGTGGCAGGCCGAAGCATCAAAGCCCGGCCCAAAATTTGCGCGAAAAGCGCATGGGAGGCCGGATTTGTCAAGGCGAGCACCCGCGCGCGCCCTCACCCACCCGAGCCTCCGGCATCATGGAGCCAAGGCGGGTTCGTCAGTCACGCAACGTTATGCGCCACCACCGTCCGATCAGTTGGTGGTGCTGATCGATGCGTAGGCTTCGGCAAAGGATTTAGCCGGCAATGGCAGCTTGATGGCCTGGCCATCCGACGAATAGATGAGTGCGGCGCCATCGGTGCCTTTCTGCAATGCCTCTATGAGCGGTTGCGGCACCTCACCCTCGACAAGACATCCTTGCGCCGTGCAGCGGCTGATCGGGAAGGCGTTGCTATACGCGCCGACCTTGATCGTCACGCCCTTCTCGATGGCGAGACCGAGCGGCACGGCCATTTGCATCCGGGCGCCGCCTTTCGCCGGCCTGGCAATCCCCAACACCAGCGCGATCTGATCGCCGACGGCGGAACGCACGATGACCTGGCAATTCGGCTTGGCCGCTTTTTCCAAGCATTCTGTCTTCCATGTCCCAAAAACCGACGCGGCCTTGGCCGGCTGAGCCTCGCGAGCGGCAGGAGCTTCGGCTTTTCGCGCGCGCGGTGCGGCCAAGGGAGCATTCAAAACGGGCTGTTGATCGGACGGTGCCTTGTCGGGCAGGCCAATTTGCCGTTCCGGTACGATCGGCTCGACGATCGTGTCCAGGCCCTGGCGGCCTTGGGATTGTGCAAAGGCCGGAACGGACATCGCGGTAAGGAAAAGAGCGGACAAGACATAAATCGGGCGCATCATCGTCAGATCCTGCTTTAGTATGAGTGAGTTGTTTAGGCTACTCTAATGCCAAACAAGCAGAACAGCCAGCCGCTTCGACAGCCAGCTTGACAGGGTGTCATCGAGGGATGACTTTCTGGCCAGGACAATAGAATTTCGTCCAGCTACAACACTTGTAGAGCAAGAACCGAGGGGAGAGTTTCAGCTTGGATCGATTTTTCGGGAAGGCGTTCATCCTCGCCATGTCAAGTATCATGGCGGTATCCGCCGCTTCGGCCGATGCCTATGTCAACCAGCTTGACCAGAGCACAGGCGGCCAGGGGCTACAACAAATGAGCACGGGCACCGGGCCGGCCTATATCCAGCAACTGCCCGCGGATTCGCGCCCTGCGGTCGTTCGCCCGCAGAGAAACCGACCGAATGCAGCCGCCCAAAGCCGGGCGCACGAACTGGCGGCCAGGAAACGGTTTGCCTATCCCAATGTCGGCCCTGGTGTTTCGTTGGCACTGGCGGCCGCAAACGCCGACAAGCAGATGCCGACAGTCGGTCGTGGTGTCGTGAAGCGTTGATCAAATAAAAGGTGAATTACAGCTAATTTAATTATTGCTAATATATGTTTTATAGCCTCGAAAACCGCCCATTTCAAAAAAAGTCAGCCACAAATTAACGTTAAATCGCGCTAAAGTAGCAAATACTCTTGTAACCCCCCAGGCGAAACGCTAATGCTTAATAGGGCGTTAACGCAGGAGTGGCCGGATTTAGTCGGTCACGTGCGTGGGGGGAATATAAATGCATTCATTCAAGGTTGCGGGCCTTTTGGCCCTCACTGGCCTTGTGTTGTCAGGTTGCCAAACCGGCCAACAACTGCCGACACCTCCCGCTCATCTCGAATCCCTGACCAAGACAACCCATAGATTGTCGGATGTTCCCGCACCGGCCGTGCCTGTGGATGTTGCCGTCTACGATTTCCCGGACTTGACCGGGCAAGCAAAGCCCAACGAGAACTTCGCAGAGTACAGTCGCGCGGTGACGCAAGGCGGTGCCAACATCCTGATCGATGTGTTGAAATCCGCTGGTCGCGGCAACTGGTTCCGGGTGGTCGAGCGCGGCGGATTGAAGAACCTGGTCCAGGAACGGACCCTGATTGAGAACACACAGCGTGCTTATGGGAAGGGACTGCCCAACCTTCCGCCTGTTCGCTTTGCCGGCCTGATCCTGGAAGGTGGCATTGTCGGCTATGACTCGAACGAGCAAACCGGAGGTGCGGGAGCGCGCTATCTCGGTATTGGTGGCGATGTAACCTACCGGTCCGATCTGGTGACCATATCGCTGCGGGCCGTGAGCGTGCAGACCGGCGAAATACTTGTCTCCACGACAACGTCCAAGCAGATCTATTCCTTCGAGGTTCGCGGTGGCGCCTATACATTTGCCGCGCCGACGGAGTTGCTCGAGGCCGAGATCGGAACGTCCTACAACGACCCGGGCCACCTGGCGGTGCGTGAAGGAATGGAACTCGCTGTCTATTCCCTCATCGTACAGGGAGTGAAGCAAGGCCTCTGGAAACTGAGTGACCAAAGCCGCGCCCCGGCACTCATCGGCGAATTCGCAAAGACCTATGCGAAGACAGAGCGACCCGGATCCTGAGGTCGTCGCCACCCGGATCCCACACGATCTCTTCAAATTGACAATCGCAAGTACAGACAAATCAAAAGTATTGTTAAAATTTTAAATTCTAATTCCGGCGAGATATCTGGATTAAATCCACGATTTGCGCGGCTGATTCGCCAATTCCTCTTCCCGCCATTTACCTATTAACGAATTTTTAACAAATTAGACTTGCGCTTCTCTGAAAATGCGTATTAGCTGACGCTTGGGAACCTGGCCGTTCGGACGGTCAGGTTGGGTCTATGGTTTGCTTCTAGAGCTCCATCAAAGGGGGATTATCGAATGACACGTTCCAAACTTTTCCGCGCCGGTCTCTTGGCCAGTGCCGCGATCATGCCGATGGCGGGAGCCGCCTTGGCCGACAACACCGCCTTCATCGGCCAGCTCAACAACAGCAATTTCGCTTACCTGTCGCAGGTAGGCTCGAACGATGGCTTTATCTACCAGCATGGTACGGGCAACTTCTTCCTGCCGCTCGATGGTTCCAACAACCCGACGGTAGCGCAAACCGGAACCAACCTTCTCGGCGTAGAGCAGCTCGGCGATGCCAATTTCATTGGCGGGGTGTTTCTCCAGACCGGCAACAACATCGCCGGCCTCGCCCAGTTCGGCGACCACAACCTGGTCAACCGATTCCTGCAGACCGGCGACAACCGTGGGGCCATCTTCCAGGGCGGTCACGCCAACCTTGCTCAGAACGAGCAGCAAGGCAGCCACAACGACACCGGCATCATCCAGCTCAATCCGGATTCGAACAAGGTCGGCAACTATGCCTTCAGCACGCAGCTGTCGGGTCCGAATGTCACCGCCTCCGATTCTTTCTCCGGCATTCTGCAGGGCGGTTCCAACAACGTTGCGTCGAACGCGCAGAGCCAACAGAAAGGCTCCACCGCGACCATCGCGCAGGGCGGCGAGAACAACCAGGCCTACAACAGCCAGTTCATCGACGCCTACAACACTGGTCCGTTGATCACTCAATATGATATCGGCCATGGCAACGAGGCCGGCATCGTGCAGGTCGGCAAAGACAATCTCGGCATCAACAGCCAGGATTCGAGCACCAGTGGGCTGGTCGCCATTGTCCAGGGCGGCGAAGGCAACAAGGGCTACAACCTGCACACAGGCGGCACCGACAACGACGCGGCCATCGCCCAGTTCGGCGACAACAACACGGCGACGAACCTCAGCCGTGACGGCGGCCACCTCAACACCGGCAACAAGGCCGGCATCCTGCAGGTCGGTAATAGCAACACTGCGGTGAACAATTCGAAGAACGGCTTCGGTGACGTCGCCGGCATCGTCCAGAATGGCGATGGCAATACCGCCTTCAACAGCCAGGTCGGCGCAGCGAACGACGTTGCTGTCCCGGGTGTTGGCACCACGGGCAACACTGCACTCATCCTCCAGCATGGCAACGGCAATGGCGCCACCAACCTGCAGCTTGCACAACTCGAGGGCGGCAACAACAAAGCCGGCATCATTCAGGATGGAACCAGCAACGCCGGCCTCAACACCCAGACCGGCGGTAAGAACAATGTCGCAGGCATTGTGCAGTTCGACAGTTCGAACACCGGCATCAATACCCAGACGGGAGGTGTCGACGCCACTGCGCTGATTGTTCAGGGCGGCACCGGCAACTTCGCCTCCAACACCCAGACCAATGTCGACCCGACTTCCGCGGTAGTCATCCAAGGAGGTACCGGCAACATCGGAACTAATCTCCAGGACAGCGCGGTCAATTCCGAAGCGGCGATTGTCCAGGCAGGTACGACCAATTTCGCGTTCAACACCCAGGATATCTACACCGGACCAGGAGGGCCTGTGACGGGCAGCTACTTGAGTGCCGGGATCGTCCAGGTTGGCACATCCAACTTTGCGACCAACGCACAGCAAGGTGCCCACAACAATGCTGGCATCGTCCAGGGCGGAACGACCAACGTTGCATCGAACGCACAGGTCGGCGCTGAACTGAACGCCGCTATTGTCCAGGGCGGCACGTCGAACGGTGCCGCCAACATCCAGAATTCCGGGTCCAGCAACGCCGCTATCGCCCAGTTCGGCACGTCGAATGTCGCTGTCAACAAGCAGACCACCACGGTGGCCGATGCCGCCATCCTCCAGGTCGGCAACGGCAATACCGCGAGCAACGAGCAGTTGAGGGGCGGCTCGAACTTGTCCGGTCGCGTCGCGAACAAAGCCGCGATCGTACAGATTGGCGACGGCAACAAGGCAGCCAACCTGCAGACCGATGGCTTGGCCAATCAGGCTGGCATCGTTCAGGGCGGCAGTTCCAACGTGGCGGCCAATGCACAAACCGGCGGCAAAGCCGATGCGGCCGCCATTGCGCAGTTCGGCGATGGCAATATCGCCGGGAACACACAGGTCGATGTGGTCGGGACTTTCGTGGACACGTCCAACTCGGCCGGCATTGCCCAGTTTGGCAATTTGAATGAAGGCTACAACGTTCAGACGGCGGGCACCGGCAATGGCGCAGGCATATTGCAGGTCGGCGTCGGAAACACCCTTGCCGATCACAATCTGGCCGGCAATTCTCAGACCGGTGGCTCGAACAACCACGCCGGCATCGTGCAGATCGGCGCGGACAATCTTGGCACCAACACCCAGACTGGCGGTTCGGATGCGACGGCGCTGATCCTTCAGGGCGGCACCGGAAATATTGCAGCCAATTTGCAGACCAATGTTGATCCAACATCGGCCCTGATCGTTCAGGGCGGCACCGGCAACGTCGGTGCGAACACCCAGACTACGGTCGTCGACTCGGATGCGACCATCGTTCAGTTCGGTACGGGCGGGCTGTCCAATGTCGCCTTCAACGTGCAGAACGGCGTCATCGACTCCAGCGCCTTCGTCGCCCAGTTCGGCAGTGGCAACGGCGCCGTCAACACCCAGCAGGCCGGCAGTTCGGACGTCAAGGCAGCCATTGTCCAGGCTGGGAACGGCAACGTGGCAGCCAACACCCAAGGCGGAACAAGCGCATATAATGTTTCTGTGCCAACAGCCGCCACCGTCTACAACGCCGGCATAGACGCGTTGTCTACCAAGAAAAAAGTCTACGCACCGTTCAGTTTCGTTGGAACAGGTGCCGCACCTGCGGTGGATTCCGGCGCCTTAGTTGCTCAGGTGGGAGACAACAATCAGGCCGCGAATGTTCAGATCGGCCAATTCAAGCCCGCAATACCTGCGACCTACACTGCGACCTACCAGAAGTGGAAGCGGTCCGCTCCTTGGAATGCATGGGCTCTTGATGGGGCTGCAGGAACCGAAAGTCTGCCAGTCCCACTTGCGCTGCAGTCGGCCGGAGGCACGACCCCCGCCATCGCCTCCAACGCCATTATTGGGCAGTTCGGCGACAACAACATCGCGTCCAACAGCCAGATCGCTACATCTGGCGCCGACGCAGCGTCGGTCCAGATCGGCGATCACAACGGGGCCATCAACCAGCAGACGCTGACGGTCGACTCGGCCGCCGCCAATCTGCAGGTCGGTGACGGCAACGCTGCCATCAACACGCAGACACTGACCGCCAGCTCCAATGCCGCAACCGTCCAGGTCGGCGACGGCAACGGTGCGGTCAACACGCAGACGGGCACCGCCGACTCGCTCGCCGTCATCGCTTCCATCGGCGATGACAACAGCGCCGGCAACGTCCAGACTGGCACGACTTCGGCCAATGCCGCCGTCGTCCAGTTCGGCGATAACAACACCGCCTTGAACACGCAGACTGGCGCCACCGACGCACTTGCCGCCGCTGTCCAGATCGGCAACGGAAATGCTGCTGCCAACACTCAGCAGAATGGCAGCTCGCAGGTTGTGGCTGCCATCGTGCAGGACGGCAACGACAACACCGCGGCCAACGTGCAGGGTGCAAAGACCGTAACCCTGGAAGTTCTGGGAGTGCCGGTGTCGACCGCTGATTCACCCGCAACGCTGTCGGCCGCGGCTATCGTACAGTCCGGAGATGACAACAAGGCGTTGAACGTTCAGGGCGGTTCGATCGACGTGACATCTGGCCCGCTTGGAGCCGTTAGGCTGCCTGGACCTGCTGCCGGCTCGGTGGCCGGGATCGCCCAGTTCGGCGATAACAACGACGCGGCGACGTTCCAACTAGCGAGCGCTGGCGCGTTGTCTGCAACGCTTCAGATCGGCGACTTCAATACATCTGCAACCGTGCAGTCCGGTGTCGTCGGTGTAGCTGCGCTGACGGCTCAGAATGGCCAGCACAACACTGCGGCGACCACTCAACATCTTGCCGCGGGAGCGACGTCCGCCACGATCCAGAATGGCAACAACAACTCGGCCAGTACCTACCAAACGGGCTTGGGCAGTTCGTCCTTGATCGTGCAGGATGCGAGCAACTCAGGAGCAGCCGTAGCGCAAAGCGGCTCCTCGCAGTCGTCGCTTGTTGCTCAGGCTGGCGACTACAGCTTCGCCTACATCATCCAGGATGGCAGCTCGAACAACTCGACAGTGCTGCAGAACGGCATCGGTGCCGGGTCGAACCCGAACATCGCCTCCGTCACCCAGCACAACAGCGGCAACAACTCGCTGGTCTTCCAGTCCGGTCGCGGCAACGTCGCCGCGGTCGTGCAGAACTAGACTTGCAACGATGTGGGGCGCTTCGGGCGCCCCACATCCCTTTCAACCCGACAGGCAAGAGAGGCTGCGGATGGCTTGGAAAACCGGCTTTCTGGCAAGTG
The DNA here is from genome assembly GCF_059420305.1 of Mesorhizobium sp. GW821-FHT04C10. NCBI lineage: Bacteria > Pseudomonadati > Pseudomonadota > Alphaproteobacteria > Hyphomicrobiales > Phyllobacteriaceae > Mesorhizobium > Mesorhizobium sp. GW821-FHT04C10. Next base: position 5,025,220 of record NZ_JBWKTL010000001.1, read on the forward strand.
CCCTTGTTCTCGGCGGCAACACCGGTGCTTTTTCCATGGATAGCCAGACCCTTGACGCCAGGATCGTCGACCGTCGCGTCGTGAAGTGCGGCGTCACGATCGAAAGCGGCGCCATGACCAGGATCAGGCCGTTTATCGAAACGAGCGAGAGCGTCGCCGGCAAGTTCGCCATCACGGTGCGTGGCCGGTCGGGGACGAACACGAATTTCACCAGCCAGACCGTCAGTTTTCCGGGCAACAACCTGATCGCCATCGGACAGCCGAGCAGCATCAGCATCGAGATGGTCGCCACATCCGGAGGCACGGAACTATGCCGACTCTCGGAAAATATCGACTTCGACGCGCCGGGCACCCGGACCTGACAAGCTTGCAACCGCACGCCTTCGGGCAGCGCAAGGAGAGACAGATGGGTAAACTGGGCAGATGGAGCAAGGCGCTTGGGCGCGCCGCGGCCGTTTCGGTCTTTGCGCTGGTTGCAGCGTCTGCTTCGGCCGAGGACCTGCTGGTCGAGAATTCGCCGGACGCCAAGGCCACCCTCAATGTGCTGATGCAGCCAATCAGCCCGTTCATCCTGGGCCAGGCGCAGACCACAACATCGATCGCGCAGATCGGCGATACCAACCACGCCATGTCTTCAATCGACGGCGCCAGCAACCTGTCCTCGATCAACCAGGCCGGCAGCAACAACCGCGCGGTCCAGTCGATCCAGGGCAGCAACTCCGCGCTTCTGCTGGTACAGGGCGGCACCAACAACAATGTGCTGCAGGCCAGCCAGGGCGACCGGAACTTCCAGCTTGTCGGCGTTTCTGGCAACAACAACAGCGTAGCCTTCCTGCAGAAGGGAAACGACCTCGCAGGCGCTCTCGATGTGACCAATGCCAGCAATTCTACCGTCCTGGCAATCCAGACGCCACAATCCGGAAACTACCTGATGCCCACGGGCCTTCGCGGCTTGCAAAATGCGGTCGTCGTCATTGTTCCGGGCCGCATGTATGTCATTCCCAAGAAGTGATGCGGTTGGCCGCTGATTGATCCTAGTGAAGAAGGAGATTGACTATGTTACGCACCATCGTGCTCGCCGCTGGCATCGCGGCAATCGCCGCGATCGGAACCTCCACGGCGTCGGAACTCGTCTACAAGCCGGTCAATCCGACCTTCGGCGGCGATCCGCTGAACGGTAATTGGCTGCTTTCGCAGGCGACGGCGCAGACGGCGGGTGGCGGCTCTCCGGGATTCTCCATCGATTTCCCCGATTTCGGTGGCATCCCGCAGCCCAATCCGGATCCGACGGATCTGCCTCCCGTCAACGGAACGGGTAACTGAACCCCAACTGGAATCGAAAAGGCCGGGAAAGACCCGGCCTTTTGCTTGAAGTTGGCGAATTCAGCGCTGGTGGATGATCGCCACGTTGCCGCGTCCCTGCTGGAAAATCAGCGCCTGATGGCCTGAGCCGCTCTGCGTGATGGAGGCGGTGTTTTCCAAGCCGATCTGGCGGATGAGCCCGACATTGCCGACGCCATCCTGGGTGATCGAGGCATTGTTGGTATCGCCATCCTGCCATACCAATCCGAGATTGCCTTGGCTCGGCCGCAAGGCAGACATCGCCGTAGCCACCTGGAACATCGGCTTCACGATGTCTTCCGTGCTCATTGTTGCGAATGAGCGCGAATACGAACCGGATCCGATCTGATTTACGTAAGCCGGAGAATAAAAGTCCGACGCCTGTACATTTCCAGACAGCAATGCTGCCATGGCAACCGCATATATTGTTGTTTTTATTTTCATGTCCCTGCCCTCTGTTATGAAGCAGACGATACATGACATGCGATAATTTAGCGTTTAGCGCCATGATGTGTAATTCGTTAAAATTTCGAGGTGAATTTTATGTAGTGTCCAGCGATAGCGATGTCGGCTTGAGCCACGCAGTTCGGTCCGCCCAAGGCTTTCGAGCGAGGTGCCGTTGAAGATCGCATGCCTATCCTCAGCGACGTTTAGCAGGATGTTGTGGATACGGTTGCCATACGGCGGCTGAAGACCGTCGACACCCCCGGGCGCAGAACGTTCATTCCCCGCAGGCACTGTCCGGGAGCGGGCTGAATGGAAAGGCATCTGTCAAATCGCATACGGCGATTCTCTAAATCCGTGGGCTCGCATCCTGAACAGCGCGGGAATTGCCGCTGGCATTGATGGAGGCAATGGTTCAAGAAGGGATCACTGATACGTGATCGCCTTTCATGTCCTCCATCCGCCCGCTGATCCCGCTTCTTCTCGCCGCAGGCATCCTGCTCGGCGGCAATGGGCTGCAGAGCACGCTGATCGCGCTGCGCGGCGCGCAGGAGGGGTTTTCCGCTTCCGACATCGGCCTGATGGGCACTTTCTATTTCGCCGGCTTCCTGCTCGGCTGCCTGGCCATCACCCGCATCATGAAGGCGGTCGGCCATATCAGGGCGTTTTCGGCGCTGGCCGCGATCGCCTCGGCCGGCACCCTGATGCTGGTGCTGGTCCTCGATCCGGTGATGTGGTGCGCGGTGCGCTTTGCCGGCGGCTTCTGTTTCGCCGGTTTGTTCACCATCGTTGAAAGCTGGCTGAATTCCGGCGTCAGCAATCACGACCGCGCACGCGTGCTGGCGATCTACCGGATGGTCGACACCGGTTCCGTAACCGGCGCTCAGTTCCTGATTCCGATCTTCGGCGCCGGCGGCTTCACCATCTTCGCCATCATGTCGATCATGATCACGCTGTCGCTGGTGCCGGTGTCGCTCGGCGACCGCTCCAACCCGACGCCGCCGGAGGAGGTCAAGCTCGACCTGGCGCGCGTCTGGCGCATTTCGCCGCTGGGTTGCTTCGGCTGCATTGCCGTCGGCGTCACCAACAGCGCCTTTCGCACCTTGTCACCGGTCTATGCCGAGCAGATCGGCATGTCGGTCGCCGATGTCGTTACCTTCGTCAGCGTCGGCATCTTCGGCGGCGCCATCATCCAGTATCCGCTGGGCTATCTGTCCGACCGCTGGGACCGGCGCCGGGTGCTGTTGATGACGACCTGCTGCGCAATGCTTTCGGCATTGGCGCTGGTGTTCATCGCCGGCAGCAATCCGCTGCTTAACTTCGTCATCATCTTCATCTTCGGCTGTTTCGCCATGCCGCTCTATTCGCTGTCGGCCGCGCATTCCAACGACCGCGCCGACACAGGCGAGTTCGTGCTGATCAATGCGGCGCTGATGCTGTTCTACTCCTTCGGCGCCATTGGCGGTCCGTTCGCGGCCTCCACGGCGATGCAGTATTTCGGGCCGAGCGCGCTGTTCGTGTTCAGCGCCATCGTCTATGCGATCTTCATCGCCGTCATCCTCTACCGCATGCAGGCCCGGTCCGGCGTGCCCCTTGGCAAACGCAGCCGCTTCACCGCTCTGTTGCGCACCTCCACCATTTTCGCGCGGCTGGCCAGACGGAATGGTGATTCAGACGACCCGGGAAGCCCATGATGGAGGCGCCAAAGCTTGACGAAAGCCTTTCCGGCTGAAATCTAGGAAGACCTTACTCCTGCCAAAAGCGATTTGATGCACGTCATCACCACCCAGAAAGAACTCGAGACCGTTCTCGCCGCTTTCGAAAAGTCGGATTTCGTCACCGTCGACACCGAATTCATCCGCGAAACGACCTTCTGGCCCATCCTGTGCCTGATCCAGATGGCGGCCCCAGGCGTGACGGCGCTGATCGATCCGCTGTCGCCAGACATCGACCTGGCGCCCTTCTTCAGGCTGATGGCCAACGAGGCGGTGGTGAAGGTCTTCCATGCCGCCCGGCAGGACATCGAAATCATCGTCCATCTCGGCGATCTGGTGCCGCATCCGGTGTTCGATACACAGGTCGCCGCGATGGTCTGCGGCTTTGGCGACAGCGTTTCCTACGACCAGCTCGTGCAGCGCATCACCGGTGCACGGCTCGACAAATCTTCGCGCTTCACCGACTGGCGCCACCGGCCGCTGTCCGACAAGCAGCTCGATTACGCGCTGGCCGACGTCACTCATCTGATCGAGGTCTATCAGCACCTGAGCGCCGAATTGACACGGGAAAACCGCGCTCACTGGCTGAACGAAGAGATGGATGTGCTGACCTCGCGCGAAACCTACGATCCGCATCCCGAAGACGCCTGGAAGCGGCTGAAGATGCGGCTGCGCAAGCCCCAGGAACTGGCGATCGTGCAGGCCGTGGCGGCATGGCGCGAGCGCGAGGCCAGGGAACGCGACGTGCCGCGCGGCCGCGTGCTCAAGGACGACGCGATCTACGAGGTGGCGCAGCAGGCGCCGCGTGACGCGGCGGCGCTTGCCAAGCTGCGCACCACGCCCAAGGGCTGGGAGCGCTCCTCGACGGCGACGGCCCTGCTTGGGGCGGTCAATGCCGCACTGGCCTTGCCCAAGGAGCAGATGCCGAAGCTGCCGAAGAATTTTCAGCCGCCGGAAGGCTCAAATGCCGCGGCGGAACTGTTGAAAGTACTGCTCAAGATCATTGCCGAGAAGCAGGGCGTGGCCTCGAAAGTGCTGGCATCCAGCGACGACATCGATCACATCGCGGCCGAGGGCGAGGACGCCGATGTGCCGGCGCTGCAGGGATGGCGGCGTGCCGTGTTCGGCGAACAGGCGCTGAAGCTGGTGCGCGGCGAGATCGGCATCAAGTTCGACAAACGCAAGATCGCGGTGTTCGACCTTTAGAGGCTTTCCGGCCGATGGGTTCGGATCAGGATGAGAACCGACGATACGAGGTGATCGACGCATTGCGCGCAATCGCCGTGATGCTGGTTTTGATCTTCCACTACACGTCCCGCTTCCCCGCCGACTACATCCGGTTCGATCACCAGATGGAACTGCCGTGGCAAGGGGTGGTTGGTGTCTACCTCTTTTTCATCATCAGCGGCTACTGCATCGCGATGACAGCCGAGCGGGCTGGAACCGTGTGGATGTTCTGGCTGCAGAGATTTACGCGGCTGGAGCCCGCGCTCATCTCCTGCATCGCGGTTACGCTGGTCGTGGTTGCGGCTTTGGGGCTTCCGGGCAGAGACGTTTCAGCGCTCGACGGCCTGGAAAACGCAAGTTGGGTACCCTTGTTTGTTCCAACGCCGCTTGTCGACGGCGCCTATTGGTCGCTGCTTGAGGAAGCAAAATTCTACTTTGTGTTCGGCCTGATCTTCCATCTCTGGCCAGATCGTGTTCTCGCACTCTTCATCGGCTTTACCGTTCTGGGTGCAATTGCACAGTTTTCAGGGTTGTGGAGTGACCATCAGGCCTTGATCTATCCCTTCAAGGGCATCGCCACGTCGTATTTTTTCTTCCCCTACAGCCTCTTCTTTTTGATGGGCATCGCGGCGAGGCGATCGACCCGGGCTGTCCAGACGGTCGTGACGGCCGGGTGCCTGGTGGTCGTCATCAAGCTGTGGGGCGGCTCATCATTCAGTGCGTGGGTCATCGCGCTTTCAATTCTTGGTGTCATCGGGGTTCAGTTGCGCGATATCAAGATCTGGCGAGGCGTGAGCTACATCGGGTTGATCAGCTATCCCCTGTATCTTCTGCACCAGAATGTCGGTGTCGCAATCATACGATGGCTGGCTCCGTGGATCGGCTCCCCGTATGTCCGGATAGGCATAGCGTTCTGCACCGTGGTGGCCATTGCCGCGTTCATCGCATGGGCGGTCGAGCATAGATTTCGACGGAGGATCGAAATCCATGCGGCACGCTTGATGTCGAGGACCGCGACCTCGGCGTGACTCTATCTCAGGCCACACCCAGCAGATGCAGGGCGAACCAGATCCAGCCCAACAGGATGATCACGGCTCCAAAAGAGAAAGAGCGGCTGCGCAGCAGCAGATTGTTGCTGGTCAGATGAACCCAGGCGTGGAAGCAGCGCGAGGCGACAAAAATCCACATCAGTGCCAGGGTCAGATAGTTGACGCCGTTGGTGACATGCAGCGTCAGGCACAACACATAGAAAAGCACCGGCAGTTCGAACTGGTTGCTGAGATTGGCGGCAACGGTGGCGCTGGAAGCCGGCTCGGTCGAGCGGACCTTGTATTGACCAACCTTGGCCTCGCCTGACTTGACTGCGCCATATCTGCGACGACCCAACACGCCGTAGACGATGTAGATCAGCAGCACATGCGCCAGAACTGGCCAGAAGATCGCGGTCTGGTTCATGACGTTTCCCCTGCCCTGTCCAGCATCAAGCCTGGGGTCTCTGGCCCATAAGCCAGAAAGCGGCGATGACGACCACCGGTATGGCAAGAAGCGCGAATTTGGTGACGATCAGTGACGAGGCGAAAGACAGCGAATCCGGGTTGGCCGACAGGAAATCGGACAGAAGGCGCGCCACGGCGATATTCTGGGCATAGTCGGCAAGCGTATAGGGCAGCACCAGCACCAGCGCGAAGATCGACTGCACCTGCGGCGGCAGCACGCGGAAATTCTTCAGGCGCCGGCCGGAGGCCAGGATCAGGCTCACCAAGGTCAGCGACAGCAGCGCCGGGAACAAGAGATCGAAGGTAAGGTAGTGCCAGACGAGAATGATCTCGCCGCCGCGCCGGCCGAGCGCCGTCAGCCAGGCCATGCCTTCGTCGGGCGTGAAGCCGAAATAACGCATGTCTAGCGACGGCAGCCCGCCGCTCAACTGACGGAAATAGAAGAATTCCATCAGCGTCATGGCGATGAAAACCGACGCCGACAGGAAACAAAGCGCTGCCGCGTGGCGAGACAGCCGCAGGATCGTCGCGGTCAGGCTTCGCCCGAGCCCGTATTGCTCAGGCTCCGCCGGGATAGTTCGGGCTTTCGCGGGTAATCGTGACGTCATGGGCGTGGCTTTCACGAAGTCCGGCGTTGGATATGCGCACAAAGGTGGCGCGCTCGCGGAAATCGGCAAGGTCGCGGCCACCAACATAACCCATAGCGGCTTTTAGCCCGCCTGCAAGCTGATGCAGCACGCCAGACACAGGTCCTTTGTAAGGGACCTGGCCTTCAATGCCTTCCGGCACCAGTTTCAGCGTGTCGCGGACCTCGGCCTGGAAGTAGCGATCGGCCGAGCCGCGCGCCATGGCGCCGACCGAACCCATGCCGCGATAGGCCTTGAAGGAGCGGCCCTGGTGCAGATAGACCTCGCCCGGGCTTTCGTCGGTACCGGCCAGCAGCGAACCGATCATGGCGGCGCTGGCGCCCGCGGCGAGCGCCTTGGCAAGGTCGCCGGAATATTTGATGCCGCCATCGGCAATCACCGACACACCTGATTTGTGCGCCGTCTCGACGGCCGACATGATGGCTGAAAGTTGCGGCACGCCGACGCCGGCAACGATGCGGGTGGTGCAGATGGAGCCGGGGCCGATGCCAACCTTGACGGCGTCGGCGCCGGCATCGATCAGCGCCTGCGTGCCTTCGGCGGTGGCGACGTTGCCGGCCAGGATGCGAACCGAGTTGGAAAGCTTCTTGGCACGCGTCACCGCGTCCAGCACGCGCTGCGAGTGGCCGTGCGCGGTGTCGATGACCAGAAGGTCGACACCGGCGTCGATCAGGCGCTCGGCGCGCTCGAAGCCATCGTCGCCGACACTGGTGGCAGCCGCCGCGCGCAGGCGTCCCTGCGCATCCTTGGTGGCGTGCGGGTTGAGCTGCGACTTCTCGATGTCCTTGACGGTGATCAGGCCAACGCAGTTGCCTTTCTTGTCGACGACGACGAGCTTTTCGATGCGGTGCTGATGCAGGAGCCGCTTGGCCTCGTCCTGGTCGACATTCTCCTTGACCGTGATCAGGTTCTCACGGGTCATCAATTCGTAGACCTTCTGCGCCGGATCGGAGGCGAAGCGCACGTCGCGATTGGTCAGGATGCCGACCAGCCGGCCGGTCTTGTGGCCGCCGGTGCCGCCGTTCTCGACCACCGGAATGCCCGAGATCGAATAGGTGCGCATCAGGGACAGCGCGTCGGCCAGCGTGGCGTCGGGGCCAATGGTGACCGGGTTGACCACCATGCCGGATTCGAATTTCTTCACCTGCCGCACCTGTTCGGCCTGTTCGGCCGGCGAGAAATTGCGGTGGATGACGCCGATGCCGCCGGCCTGGGCCATGGCGATGGCAAGACGCGCCTCGGTGACGGTATCCATCGCGGCGGAGAGGATCGGCACGTTGAGGTCGATGTCGCCGGCAATGCGGGTGCGGACATCGGTTTCGCCGGGCATGACCTCGGAATGACCCGGCTGCAAAAGCACGTCGTCAAAGGTCAGCGCCAGTGCGCCGGTGGACGTTTCGATGATTTTTGCCATGGCCAGCCCTTTAGAATGCGGAAAAAGCGCTGGACCGGGATGGACAGCGCCGACTCGTTCTTCCCTTTCAGGATTGGCGCTGGCTGGTAACACGTCGCGGGGCGGATGAAAAGCCGATCGTTGCATCGCACAACAGCGTTATCGCGTGACCTGGCGCCACCACTGGTTGCGGTCGCACAAAAGTGACAGCAAATTAACACGACATTGGTGTCCAGCCGTGATAACCGCGCCCCTGTATCGGCTCCCTCCCTTTTCTTTCTTGAACGAGAATTGGGCCGAAAAGAAAATTTGAAACGGTCACGCTCGTGAATCGCACCATTCCGCTCATCCTGGCGGTCGCACTTTTCATGGAGAACATGGATTCGACCGTCATCGCGACATCGCTGCCGGCGATCGCCGTCGACATCCATACCAGCCCTATCGCGCTCAAGCTGGCGTTGACGGCCTATCTGGTGTCGCTGGCGATCTTCATTCCGATCAGCGGCTGGATGGCCGACCGTTTCGGCGCCAAGAATATTTTTCGCGCCGCGATCGCGGTGTTTATCGTCGGTTCGGTCGCCTGCGCCTTGTCAGGTTCGCTGCCGGCCTTCGTGGTGTCGCGCTTCCTGCAAGGCATCGGCGGCGCCATGATGACGCCGGTCGGGCGCCTGGTCCTGGTGCGGGCCACGCCCAAGAGCGACCTGGTCGCCGCCATGTCCTGGCTGACCGTTCCCGCCTTGGTCGGACCGCTTGTCGGTCCACCGATCGGCGGCTTCATCACCACCTACTTCACCTGGCACTGGATTTTTCTGATCAATGTGCCGATCGGCCTGATCGGCATCTGGCTGGCCACACGCTTCCTGCCGGAAACCGAATCGATGGAGACGCCGCCGCTCGATTTCGTCGGCTTCGTGCTGAGCGGGGTGGCTGCCTCCGGTGTGGTGTTCGGCCTGTCGGTGGTCAGCCTGCCCTATCTGCCGCCGGCGACCGGCTTCATCACCGTGGCCGTCGGGCTGCTGTCTGGCGCGCTTTACCTGATGCACGCGCGCCACGCCAGGAATCCACTGCTGGCACTCGAACTGTTCCGCAACCAGGTGTTCCGCTCGTCGGTGCTTGGCGGCTCGCTGTTCCGCATAGGCATCGGGGCGGTGCCGTTCCTGCTGCCGCTTATGTTCCAGATCGGCTTCGGGCTGACGCCGTTCCAATCCGGCATGATCACCTTCGTCTCGGCGATTGGTGCCATCGGCATGAAATTCGTCACCGCGCTGATTTTTCGCGTTGCCGGCTTCCGCCGCGTGCTCATCGTCGGCTCACTGGTCGCCGCCGCATCGATCGCCATCTACGGCCTCTTCACCCCCGAAACGCCTTACGTGCTGATGCTGGCCATATTGCTGGTCGGCGGCTTCATCCGCTCGATGTTCTTCACCGGCGTCAACGCGCTCTCCTATGCCGAGGTGTCGGCCGAGGACACCAGCAAGGCAACGCCGATCACGGCGGTGTTCCAGCAGCTGTCGATCGCGCTCGGCGTGGCGCTCGCCGGCGGCATTCTGGAGGTCTCGACCTCGATCCATGGCGGCCCGCTGACGCTGGGCGATTTCCATATCGCCTTCTTCATCGTGGCGGCGGTGTCCGCGACGGCATCGCTGTCGTTCATGCGGCTGGCGCCCGATGCGGGCAACGCCGTCTCCGGCCATGGCCGGCTGACAACGCCCAAGACGCTGGAACCGGTCCGGTCGCCGGGGGAATGAGGCTCCTTCCCTTCTCCCCTTGTGGGAGACGGTGGATCGGCGCGCAGCGCCGAGACTGTTGAGGGGTGCGTGACGGATTGAGGCGCTGATCGCAAGCGTATTGCCAAGCTGGAACACCCCTCATCCGACCTCGCTTCGCGAGGCCACCTTCTCCCACAAGGGGAGAAGGGAAGGCGCTACTCGCCGGCTGTTTCTCGCCCTTTAAAGTCTTTCGCTAACAAATACAGCTCCACCGATTCATCGCGCGAGGCCGGCGGCTTGACGTGATGCACGGAGCGGAAATTCTTCTTCAGCATCGAAAGCAGCTCGTTTTCGGCGCCGCCCTGGAAGGTCTTGGCCAGGAAATGCCCGCCCGGCTTCAGCACGGACAGCGCAAAATCGGCCGCCACCTCGCAAAGATGCATGGTGCGGATGTGGTCGGTCCGCTTGTGGCCGGTGGTGGGCGCGGCCATATCGGACAGCACGACATCGGGATCGCCGCCCAGCGCCTCGGACAGCTTGCGCGGTGCATCCGGATCGAGAAAATCCATCAACAGCACCGGCGCGCCGGGCACGGCATCCATCTCCAGGTAGTCGATGCCGACGACATGCGGATTTTCCGCCGTCGACTTCGTGCGCGCGGCCGCGACCTGGCACCAGCCGCCGGGGGCAGCGCCGAGATCGATCACCTTCATGCCGGGCTTCAGGAGATGGTGCTTGTCGTCGATTTCGATCAGCTTGTAGGCGGCGCGCGAGCGGTAGCCGTCGGCCTTCGACCGCTGGACATAGGGATCGTTGATGTGGCGCTGCAGCCAGCGGCGCGACGATTCCTTCAGGCCGCTCTTTTTCTTGATCCGCGTCTTCAGCACACGAATGCCGGCGGACCCTGGGTTTTCCGGTTTCTTGGTCATTGCCGGCCACCACGCCCATCGTTGCGCCAGACGCCGTCATCGGCCATCAGCTCGCTCAATATACCTTCGCGCAGGCCACGGTCGGCGACGCGCAGCCGTTCCGACGGCCAGACGGCGCGTATCGCCTCCAGGATAGCACAGCCGGCCAGCACCAGATCGGCGCGGTCCGCACCGATGCAAGGGTTGGCGCAGCGTTGCTGGAAATCCCAGCCCACCAGTCTCTCCACCATGCGGTCGACGCTGTCGCGGTCCATCCACAATCCGTCGACCCGACGCCGATCGTAACGCTCGAGATCGAGGTGAACACCGGCCAGCGTCGTGACCGTGCCGGAGGTGCCGAGCAGGTGGAAGTTGGGGCTGGCCTTGAGATGGCTCAGCCGGTCGCGGCCATCGAAAGTGGCCAGCCGGCCGGCGACGTCGTCGACCATGGCGGTGAAGATTTCGCGCGTCACGGTGCGGCCGCCAAAGCGCTCCGCCAAGGAGACGACGCCGACTGGCAGCGACGTCCACGAGACGATGTGGTTGGCCAGACGTGGGGAACGGCGGCCGGTGAGATCGATCAGCGCGATTTCGGAAGAGCCGCCGCCGATGTCGAACAGGACGACGCCCTGCGTGTCACGCTCGACCAGCGAGCCGCAGCCGGAAACCGCCAACCGCGCTTCGGTCTGGCGGTCGATGATCTCGAGCTTCAACCCGGCCTCGCGCTCGACGCGTTCAAGAAACTCGACGCCGTTCTCGGCCGAGCGGCAGGCTTCCGTGGCGATCAGCCTGGCCTTCCTGATTTTGCGGCTGCGCAATTTGTCGCCGCAGACCTTCAGCGCCTCGACAGCGCGGTCCATCGCCGGCTTGCCGAGCCGGCCATTGGCGGTGAGCCCCTCACCCAGCCTGACGATGCGCGAAAAGGCGTCGATGACGCGGAACTGGCCGTGCCGCGTGGGAACAGCGACCAGCAGCCGGCAATTGTTGGTGCCGAGGTCGAGGGCGGCGAATACGGGAAGCTCGTGCAGCGGCGGCCGGCGGGTGCCCTGCTCGTGGCGCGGCGCTTGGAGAACGGGCGAGATCACCGGGCCGGCCGGCTGCTGCTTCGCCTCCACGGCCGAAGCAGCCGCCTTGCCTGGCACCGGCGATCGATTGTCCTGCGCTTCGTCGCGCGCGAAAACCTTGCGCCCGCGCCTACGCTTGCGCCGCTTCTTGGGTTTGCCCTTCTGGTGATGGGTCGCGTCGCCCGCCTGCCCGTCGGCGGAGCGCGGCTCCGTCGGGCGGCGTTGCTGCCAACCGGCTGTCCCCGAGCCCGATGGCCCTGGGGAAGCGCTGGACGCGCCCACCTCCGACGCGCCTGCGCCGGTGTCGCGGTCTTCCACTGTCGTTCCTTCCGGCGCCGCGCGAACCGGTGACGGACGCAGCAGGCGCTTTGGCATGTTTCAAGTTGCCGCCAGACTAACAGTGCCGTGCCCGATCACCAAGAGCCGCACGCCGAATTTTGCCGGCTGGACGCGAACCGCCTTTCGCTCCGCCGCCAAATGTGGCCGCGAGGCCGCGGTTGGCATGCGATGCCGGCGAAGACAATCTCCTGTCAAAGCCGATGTTGTCACCGCATGCCGGCTCCTTCGCGCCATCATCGCTGCGGGCGAATCTTTGCCGGCTGCGGCGCGACAAGTGTTCGAGGTTGAATAGCCGGCTTCAATGAGGCATTTCTGAAATGTACGGAAGTCGCCGGGAACCGGCCTTCCACCACCAAGCGAAAAGGAAGCGGACGCGCAGCGCATGGCAGTCAGGCAATGAACTGGAGACGTTATTTCTGGCCGGTCGTCGGCATCGCCGCGGTGATCTTCTCGCTGCTGCTGCTCTGGCACGAACTGCGCGGCATTTCGCTCGACGATGTCTGGGACGGGCTCGCCGCCATTCCAACCCGCGGCTGGATCCTGGCAGCGCTGAGTTCGGTCATCGCCTATGCCGCGCTCGCCGGCTACGACCACATCGCGCTGCTGCATATCGGCAAACGGGTGTCGTGGCTGTTCGTGACGCTATGCTCCTTCACCACCTACGCGCTGTCGCACAATATCGGCGGCTCGGTGTTCTCCGGCGCCGTCATCCGCTACCGCGCCTATGGCACAAGGGGCCTGACCGGCCAGGATGTCGGCGTGCTGGTGGCGATCTGCTGGATCACCTTCGTGCTGTCGACGATTCTGGCCTCCGGCCTCGTGCTGGTGTTCGAACCTCAGATCATCGACCGCTTTTCGGGCATCGCCCATCACGGCCTGTCGGAAGCGGCTGGCATCGCCATGCTGCTTCTGGTCGCCGCCTACGTCTTCGGCAGTTGGCTGCACCTGCGCCCGCTGAAGATCGCCAGCTTCCAGTTGCACTACCCAGCGCTGCCGATCGTCGCCAGGCAATTGCTGATCGGCCCGATCGAACTGCTTGCCGCGGCCGCCATCATCTTCTTCGCCCTGCCCGAGGCCCACAATCCCGGCTATTTCGTCGTGCTCGGCGTCTTCCTCGTCTCCTTCTCCGTCGCCCAGATCTCGCACGCGCCGGGCGGGCTGGGCGTGTTCGAGGTGGTGTTCCTGGCCGGGCTTTCGGACATGGACCCGGTCGGCGTGCTGGCGGCGCTGCTGGTGTTCCGGCTGTTTTATCTCATCATCCCGCTGTTTCTGGGCCTGGGCATTGTGCTGTTCTTCGAGCGCTCGCAGTTCAGCCGGACGGAGAGTTGACGCACGGCCAGAAGACGTATCCCCGTTCACGGGGAGTTCAGACGTGGTCCGCACAGCGGACGGAAAGCCAACTGCTAGGCTTTCGAACGGCGAACGCCGGCAGGCTGATGAAGGGCAGCGCAAACTTGTGCCAATGCCGAAATTGAAGCGCAAAGCAGGCTTGACTATTTTCCGCTGGCGGCTACAAGGCAGCGCTCAAGCGGCTCAGCCGTTCGGCCCGCGCGGTTCATGACCACGCCTGCTGGGGAATAGGTTAACGGTAGACCCACGGACTCTGACTCCGTTAGTCCTGGTTCGAATCCAGGTTCCCCAGCCAAGCTTCTTTTTTCCATATATTTCAACCGCCCCAGTTAACATTAGAAAATGCTAAGTGTTACAGACAAGCGGGTGATCCACATGGCGTTCTGCCTGTGGAAATCGCCTTGGACTGACGTAAGATAGGATGCCTGTTAACGTTGCTCCATTTTGGGCGGGGAAAGTTTTATGGTCTACTTTCTAGCGATTTTAACGGTCTGGTTAGCGATCCTCGGTCTTGCACCTTTGTATTTGCTACCGACATTCATTGGAGAATTTGTTCGAGGTGGCCCGCCTGGGAGATGGTTCCAATCCTCGGCCGGAGTTGAAGGTGCCAAGATGATCAACGTCGGAACCATACTTGTGTGCTGCTTGGCTGTTTGGGCAGGCTATAATCACTACGCTTACAACTATAAGATTAGTCACGGCGCTTTCGGCAACACACCGCGCGAGGTTTACGATCGCATTCTGGGCCAATGTAAGCGCGAAATTCCAAGGTCATGGGGCCTTTGGCAATGCGATACAGAGAGGTGCTGTGAAGATCAGGCTGAGAACAAGGCCGGGATGGCGCCTTCCATGTATAAATAAATCGAGCGGCTCCCCTATTCTCGTAGGCTCCCCGGCACATTCAGGGGGCCAAGGCCCAACACTCTCTGCCACGGTTCCGCTGCGGTGCAGACACCGCGCGCTGCCTAATCACATTTCATAGCGCTCGATTGCCTTTGAAGCGCCCTTAAGCTCCTGGCGGGAAACATTGATAAACTCCTCCCACAGGTCAGCGAGTTTAGACGCCCTGTTATCTAACTTCGCAATTTCCGCCATTATCTCTTCGTAGATTTCGTTGCTTACGTATCGATCGCCATGCGGGCGCCACGTCGACCTCCCGGAACCATCCGATGTATAAAGACCATAAAAATCCATATAAAATCTATTTGATTGAGTGCAGAATTTCTCATATATTTACTGTATTATCTTATTGTGAAATGGAAATATGTCATTCTGTTTGTAATATATTAACTTGCGTATCCCATCATAATCATCATCTTCCATATAAGTTTGTATAGCTTTTTGTCTTATAATGTAATATTGATTTCTGTCTATTATGCTTATGACAGAATTAAGTTTTGATACGTCGTCAGACATCACGTTGTCGTCAATTTTGGCGCCTGTTCGATAGTCCGCAAGCTCAATGCTCACCCACGCTACCAAAGCTGCTACAAACAAAATTACAGCGGCAACATTGAATCTGCTGAAGTCGACCGGCCATTGAACCCATATCAACGACCCCAGCAACGCCAACACTGAACCAACCCGTGCGATCCTAGTGGGGTATTCCTCCGGCATCTTAAGGTTCATGATTGCCCCCTTCCCATCTATCCCGCAGCAGACATAAGGTCGCGGGCGTTTGCGCGCAAATAACTGGAAGCCCCGATAGATGTGCAACCTCATTTCCCGCCGTTACAATGATCCTAGCCGGCGAATCTAAGAGGAGTGGCAATGGACATCATGACCGGGCTCGCGACGGTGAGCCAAACAATCAAGATCGCGAAGGATTTGAAAGACCTTGAGCGGGATCTAGATTCCGCGAGTCACAAGGCGATGATGGCTGAGCTTTATAGCAACCTCGCCGATATCAAGATGGCGCTCAGCGACGCCAAAGAAGCGCTGCACAAAAAAGACGGGCAGATACAGAAACTAAAGGACCAAATTGAAGCGCTGAAGTCGGGTGACATCTGCCCGATTTGTCAAATGGGAAAGCTGAAGATCACTGCTGTAGGGGGACACCCAATATTCGGCGTTATGGGCCATCAGGAACATACACTGACGTGCCAAAATGCTGACTGCGGTCATTCTGAAAAACGCAAGGTGATCCCGAAATAGGCAACCGCCGATTTCCCGAGCGCTCGAAGTTCCGAGCCGTTCTGCGGAACGGGGGGCATTTTCCGGTACCTATAGATACTTCCCTGCTTCCTTCTCTTGTTCCCCCTGCCCTAAAAGTCAGCACGAAATGATGACACTTAGGACAGGGGGAATCGATCGAACGTCTGCGTTCAAAAGTGGTAAAGAGCTTAGGTTTGATAGACCGACGCGGAGGCTTCCAGCCACTTCTATAAGTTCTGCCCCTTGGGCTTGTCTTCGGTGCGCAAGCTGTCGCCTTGCAGATCATCACTTTGGCTGATTGAAGCAGCTGAGATTTCCAGAGCGAAAAAGATTGGTGGCCGCGGGTGCCACTGGCTAAGCTCCTGAAAGTTTCCCGCACTGGGCTCCATAATGGTCACCGATAGCCAGTTCATTCTTGAAAGCATCCGCCAAGGCTGCGTGATGCTTGCCGATGGCGAATTCGTCATCGACAGGCTGGTGAAGTATGTCGGCAACGGAAGGATCCGTTGGCATGTCGAGTTTCGTGGGCACCGTGTCGAGTTCACGACCGGCCAGTTGAAGAAGCAGCCTACCTTCCGAAGGAAGATGCTCGAACAGGCCGGCGTGCTGCCGCCCCAGCGTGCCGGAGCCACCTACAGGCGATGGGCTCTTGATCTGAGAAAGAGCGCCATCGAGCTTCCCTGGCGGGATAGACCGGTCGATGCCGGTTTTACCATCGACAGCCTGGTCAGTCTTGGAGGCGACCGCTGGACGGTTGACTATCAAGGCAAGGTCATCAAGTTCACGACGACCAAACTCCGCCGGCAGACCAGCTTCCGCAAGCGGATGCTGCTGAAGGCCAAGGTGCTGCCGCCCCAACTGGATGCGGTTGCCTATCGGAAGTGGATGGACTGGCTCATTCAAAACGCCACGGAGGCTGCACCACAGGCCAGCGATGCCTTGATGAGTGAGAAAAGTTGGCTTGACGACCTGCCCGAGCTGGCCGGCTGGCAAAGTGAAGCGGCGCCACAACGGCGCAACCGGAAGCCACCCGCAGCAGGCTGACTAGAGCGGTTTGCATTTTATCTGAATCAGGATTCCCAAGATTGAGCAAATCAGATTCGATGTTCTGACTGTTGGAGGTCGGGACAGATGGCCAAGCCTTATTCGATGGATTTGCGGGAACGGGCACTGGCTCGCCTTGAGGAAGGCGAGACGAGCCGAGAGGTGGCTGCAGCGCTGAAGGTGGCAGTTTCGAGCGTGATCAAGTGGGCGGCGCGCAAGCGTCGGCTGGGCAATGCGGCACCCGGCAAGATGGGCGGTCATCGACCCTATCTGATTGACGGGGAGCATCGTGCTTTCGTCCTGAGCGAGGTCGAGCGGGATGCCAACATAACGCTTCATGAATTGACGGCCGCACTGGCTGACAGGGGTCTCATCATCCACCCCGCCAGCGTCGGTCGCTTCTTGCATCGCGAGGGCAAGAGCTTCAAAAAAAACCGTTCTGCCGGCTGAGCAGCTCAAGCCGAAGCTGATGCGTCGGCGCGCGCAATGGATGCGCTACCAGACCCGCATTGACTCCACACGCCTGGTCTTCCTGGATGAAACATGGGTCAAGACCAACATGGCGCCGTTGCGCGGCTGGGGTGTGCGCGGCAAGCGGCTGATGGCTCACGCGCCATATGGGCATTGGAAGACGATGACCTTCATCGCCGCGCTGCGGCATGATCGGGTAGAGGCGCCTTGGGTCATTGACGGACCCATCAACGCGCAGGCCTTCCGGGTCTATGTCGAAACCGAACTCATCAAGACACTGAAGCCGGGCGACATTGTCATTCTCGACAATCTCGGGTCTCACAAGGGCCAAGCCGTCCGCGACATCGTCAGGGCCGCCGGAGCGCGGCTCTTCTTCCTGCCGCCCTACAGTCCAGATCTCAATCCAATCGAGAAGCTCTTCGCCAAGCTCAAGCACTGCATGCGACGCGCCGCCAGACGCAGCATCAAGGCCGTACACAACGCTATCGCCAGCACCCTCGACGACGTCACCCCAAATGAATGCAACAACTACATCCAAAGCGCTGGATACAAGTCAACCTAAATGCGAAACGCTCTAAACGCTGACGGGGTGGCCGTAAGACCGGCACGGTCTGAGGGCGGGACGGTGACGCATCGGTCTGCAAAACCGACGTAATGGGTTCAATTCCCATTCAGACCTCCATTTTGAAAAGCCGCCGGCGCTCGCATGAGCCCGGCGGCTTTTCTTCTGGGAAACCAGTCCCGACCCGGCCTTCTATTGCGGAGACGGCTCGGCAACCTTGGGCGGCACCTTCCCAGGCCGTTTTGCCGGGCGGACCGAGGGTTCCTTTTCGGCAGCGGCAGGCTCCCCTTCCTGCATCCCGCGGCCGCGATCCACGATCTTGTCGGCATTTGCAAGCGCGGCATAGACATCGGTGATCAGCCCCGGAAGTACCGCGGCGTCGATCGAGTTCGATTCCACATAGGCCGTGATGATGTCCGTGGTCATCGAAAGAACGGTCATCGCCGGGCTTTCAGGAGAGATCGTCCCGGGAGACGGAACGGCCTCGCTCATCCCTGTATACGGCGTATACCGCGCGATGGTGTCGAAGCCGATGTCCTGTCCGACGCTCGGCGCCATCGCGGATTCGGTCATCGCCAGTCCGTCGCCGGCAGGACCATCAACCGACATCGCCCCCATCGTCACCGCCACCGCACCCGCCGGCCGCAGCGCGGAGAGGAAACGGTTGTGATAGCCTGCTATTGCCTCGGCAATGCCGGGCTCATAGCCGTTGATGATCTTGCGCGCCCCGATCGGGTCATTCGTGTGGGCGTTGAAGTAGCGCGTCAGCGTGTGCGGGCCGTGCGCGTCGCCCCGGAACCAGCCCTGCACCATGCCGACGAACATCGCCGCCGCGGCATAATCGGGCCTCAAGGCAAGGTCCGGAGACTGAACCAGGTTTGCGCCGACAAAGTCGCCGGCCTTTTTGTAGTTTGTCTGATGAGTCAGCTGAACGTAGCCGCGCCCATAATATGGGTAGTAGCTCAGATGCGTCTTTCGCCACTGTTCCGACAGCCAGTAGGCCTCGCGAACCGGCACCATCTGTCTGGCGGTCTCATGAAAAGTGGTCGCAAACATGTAACCGAGCCAGCGCATGTCGGCGTTGGGCATCCGGATCTCCCACTGATCCAGCACCGCCGACATTCCGCTGACTTGAGCCTGGCTGAGACTGCCAAACAAAGACCGAATCCTGTTGAAGAAGAAGGGACGATCGAAACTCATGATTTCTCTCCCATTTTCGCCCATCAAGGGCCCTTCCCGCTTGTCTCGGCGGGCCTGCTGTTACCGCGCCAACGACCTCAAATCCTGTACCGGGCCGGATCCCTCATCGAACGGGGCCAATCGCTCGACAACACTGTCGATGCATTGATCCGTTTTTTCGGGGGCCGACCAATTCAGCCCGCCATCCGTGCTGCTGGCCGTGAAGCATTCCGGCTTTCGCTCTTCGGAGAATTGGACGATGCCGTCCAGACTGCCATGGCCCGCGGCGTCCAGAAGAACCGATCTGATCTGCATGTAATCCAGCGTATCAAGTCGTGTCTTCGGCGCGGGCAATTCTCCGCAGTTCACCGTCTTGAAGCCATCTCGTGTCGACAGGACCTGGTAGGATTGCCCCGGGCCCTCGACACTTATCATCGAGAAAAATATCGCCCGCCCGGTTTCCGCATGCACATAGACGTTCGAAAAACTGGCCTGTTCCTGCACGGCAAAGGCCTTCCACGCGTCCGCCTCTTTTACAAATATCGTGGAATAAACGCCGCCGTTTTCCACGTCTTTGACAAAACCACCGACGAACTCTGGAAGCTTGTCCTTCGCGGTATGGACGTAAGTCGGGTGAAAGGACGCAACGATTTCCCGACTGACTTCAATTGGACTTCCGCAAGTCCAGTTGTCCGAGATCATAGGGGCACGGGCCGGCTCGTCCGCGTATGCGATTTCGGCAATGGACATATCCATGCAGGCCGATGCAAGGATAGCAACGCTCGTCAACGTCTTGAACCCAGTCATTTTTCCCGCCTTTCCAGTTACATGCCAATAAATTCACTTGCCTGGAGGCATCTCTCTTCTTGCAGGGTCGGCGTGAAACGATCGTGAATTTCGCGATGAGCGTTGTCAGCGTGTGTTTGACATGCTGAATCCGATCCCGTCCGCGTCGCCATGGTGTCTGGCATGGCGTTTGCCAAGCGCAGGCATTCGTTACAAATTGCCAGAATACAAACCTGGCCGAGGGGCCTCGAGCCTGACGGTCGTATTGCATGAGAACACATGGACCGCTTCGACCTCGGCACCTATCGCCGTCCCATCTCCACCCGCTCCACCGAGACCCAGCGCTGGTTCGATATCGGGCTCAACTGGTGCTACGGCTTCAACCATGAGGAAGGCATCAAGTGCTTCGAGAAGGCGCTGGAGACGGATCCCGGCTGCGCCTTCGTGCATTGGGGCATCGCCTATGCGGCGGGGCCTTTCTATAACCTGACCTGGAAGGAGCATGGCGAGGCCGAGGCCGACAGCGCGACGAAGCGCTGCTTCGAGCATGTCCAGCTGGCGCGCGCCAACGCGGCTGGCGCCAGCGATGTCGAACGGCGGTTGATCGAGGCGTTGTCCAGCCGCTTTCAAAAGCCGCACCGGGTGAGTTCTCAGGAATTCGAACACTGGGATGACGCCTACGCCGCCGCGATGCGGCGGGTCTATGAAAAGTTTCCCGACGACCATGATGTGATGGCGCTGCTGGTCGAGGCGCTGATGATGCGCACGGTGCGGCGGCTATGGAACCTCAAGACCGGTGAACCGGCGCCGAATTCCGATGTCGTCGAGGCGCTTGAGGTTTGCGAGCGGTCAATCCGGCTCGCTGACGAGGCCGGCGCGGCACAGCACCCGGCGATCCTGCACCTGCATATCCATCTCCTGGAAATGTCGACCATGCCGGAACGCGGCATTAGCTCAGCCGACCGGCTCGGCGAGATGTGCCCCGATGCCGGGCACATGAACCACATGCCGGGACATATCTATGTGCTGTGCGGCGCCTATGAGAAGGCGAGGATCGCCAGCGAAAAGGCGGTCCGCGCCAACGATCTCTATCTCGCCTATGCCGAAGAGCCGACCTACTATCTGCTCGGCTGCTGCCACGACCTGCATCTGATGATGTTCACCTGCATGTTCCTTGGCCAGTACCGGCCGGCCCTGTGGGCCGCCGACAAGGTGCGCAGCCTGGTGACACGAGACGTGGTCGCCATCCAGGACCGGCCCAAGCTCACGCAAACGGTGGAAGGCTATCATGCGATGAAATCGCATGTGCAGGTGCGCTTCGGCCGCTGGCAGGAGATCATCGACGAACCGGTGGTTGAAGAGCCCGGCCTCTATGTACTGACGGCGGCCATGCAGCACTACGCCAAGGGTGTCGCGCATGCGACGCTCAGGCAATTCACGGAGGCCGAGCGCGAGCGTGAGCGGTTCCACCGGCATGTGGAGAACATACCGGCCGAGCGGCGTTTCCTCAGCAACCCGACCCGCGCCTCGCTGGCCGTCGGTGCCGCCTTGCTGGATGGCGAGCTCGCCTACCATCAGGGCCGGCACGAGGAGGCCTATGCCCAGTTGCGGCAGGCGGTCGAGCTGGACGACAACCTTTCCTACACCGAGCCATGGGCGTGGATGCACCCGCCGCGCCATGCGCTGGCGGCGCTGCTGCTCGACCAGGGCCATGCGCAGGAGGCCGAGCAGGTCTATCGCGACGATCTCGGCCTGAGCGCCAAGGTGCAGCGCTGCGCCCAGCATCCGGACAATGTCTGGGCGCTGCACGGGCTGGTGGAATGCTTGAGGCGCCGCGGCGAAAGCGAAGAACTGCCGGCCCTGCAGGCAAGGCTCGCCAAGGCGATGGCCAAGGCGGATGTGGCGATCAGCTCGTCATGCCTGTGCCGGACGAGCGTGCAATCGGCGGCAAGCTGCTGTCATTGAGGCTACGGCAGGCGTGCCCCCCCTCGCCTCGCCACGTCTCATGGCCGACCACCGGTAGGTGTACCGAAGCGACTCCGTCGTCGACATTGGAAAA
Organism: Mesorhizobium sp. GW821-FHT04C10; assembly: GCF_059420305.1. Classification (NCBI taxonomy): domain Bacteria; kingdom Pseudomonadati; phylum Pseudomonadota; class Alphaproteobacteria; order Hyphomicrobiales; family Phyllobacteriaceae; genus Mesorhizobium; species Mesorhizobium sp. GW821-FHT04C10. The sequence goes on from NZ_JBWKTL010000001.1 coordinate 5,047,108, forward strand.
ACGGCCCATCGGCTCGCGAAACGCGCTGTCGTTGATCAGGCCAGACCTGACCGGTTTTCCTCAATTAGCACAGAGCAGTCTATCTCATCATGAAGTTGAGCGTGTGGGTCAGGCGCCAGCCAGGAAGCGTAAGAGCGAAGCCGCTTGAGCCTGGCTGTTTTCTCGAGCCGCGCCTGACGCTCATCTTCTGGCTGAGCACGAGGCAGCCTTTTGTTCCACTCGCCAGGATACTGCATTCTCTGCTCTCCTCGGTCGGAGCGCGCAAAGAGGCCCACTCAATGAGGGAGTTGGCCCCTTACCGGAGGACCACCTGTCGCTCCGGGTTTCCGCTCTCCACCTGGGCTGGATGCCACCACAGGCGCCGACGAGAGTCGCCATCCATTTTGATGAGGCTGCCGCAATTACCCTCGGGCCTCGGCAAAGTTATCCTTCACACCTCAAGCCTCGGCTTCATCGAGCGCCGTGGCTCAAACTGGCGACCAGCCTTGGTCATACCCGTGCCGGACGAGCGCGCTGCCGGCGCCAGGCTGCCATTAAAGCTGCCGATAGGCGACCGCCGCCGCCCTGCCCTCAGCCCAGCCATTTCTCATAGTCGGCCACCAGCAGATGCACTGGAGCAACATCCTCGTCGATGTTGGAGAAGCGGCCGATCGGCTCGCGGAACACGTTGTCGGTCAGATCGTCGTTGACGGTCGACACCTCACCGATCAGCACGTCCTTGCCCTCGGCCCAGAAGGCGTGCCAGACGCCGGGCAGCAAAGTGACGCTCTGACCCGGGTCGAGCTTCAGGAGGCCGCCCGCTGGCAGCCTGTGGATGGTTCCGTCGACCGGCACCGACACCTCCGCCTTGGGGTCGATACCGCCGTCGCGATCGTGCATGAACAGTTCCAGCACCAGCTTGCCGCCGCCGCGGTTGATGATGTCCTCGGCCTTGATGTTGTGGCGGTGCATGGGCGACAGCTGGTCCTTGCGCGAGATCATGATCTTCTCGGCATAGAGCATGCCCATGCCCTTCTTCATGTCCTCGTAGCGGCCATTGCGCACGGTGAACAGGAACAGGCCGAGTTCCTTGAATTTCTCCTGGCCGTAATCGGTGATGTCCCAGCCGAGCCGCGAGGTGAATATGGCGGAGGAGTCGACCTGGCGCGTCTTCATCTCCTCGGGCGACCAATAGGCGAAGGGCGGCATGATGTAGCCGAACGAGCGGATGAAAGCGTCGGCTTCGCGGATGATGTCATTGATGGCGGAGCGTTTCATGATCGTAACCCTTCGTGTCGACACGCTTTAGGTTGTTGCATGTCGTCATCCCAAAACCGCTGCGCACTTTCGGGCGACATGCATTGCAAATCGCATAGCCGAACGCCGATGCGGTGTCGATCCATCTCGCGCGTGCCCGGCGCCGCGCCAGGCGCGGATGGCCCACCGATCCGGTTCGCTGGCAGCGTGACATCACCCGCTTTCAGGCTCATAACCCCTGCGAATTCTCACAGAGTGATAGACCATGCCGACCGTTCACGACCTCGATACGCCGTCGATCCTGATCGACGCGGCGCGCGCCGAAGCCAACATTGCCCGCGCACAGGCCCATGCCGACAGAAACGGGCTGAAGCTCAGGCCGCATATCAAGACGCACAAGCTTCCTTACTGGGCGAAAAAGCAGGTAGCGGCGGGTGCTGTCGGCATCACCTGCCAGAAGATCGGCGAGGCCGAGGTCATGGCCGATGCCGGGCTGTCCGACATTTTTCTTCCCTACAACATCCTCGGCCGCGCCAAGCTGGAGCGGCTGAAGGCGCTGCACGGTCGCGTCACCCTGTCGGTCACGGCGGACAGCATGGAAACGCTGGAAGGACTGGCCGCCACTTTCACCGATGCCGGCCATCGTCTCGCGGTGCTGGTCGAATGCGACACCGGCATGGGCCGCTGCGGCGTGCAGACGGCCGATGAGGCGGTTGCGCTGGCACGTGTGATCGACAAGGCCGGCGGCCTCACCTTTGGCGGGCTGATGACCTATCCGGCGGCCGGCCGCGCGGCGGAGGCCGAAGCGTGGCTCGCCGACGCCAAGCAGGCGCTGACCGCTTCGGGTCTCGCCTGCGAACGCATCTCCAGCGGCGGCACGCCGGACATGTGGCGCTCCAGCGATACATCTGTCGTCACCGAATATCGGCCCGGCACTTACATCTATCTCGACCGCTATCAGGTCGCCAAAGGTGTCGGTACCTTGGACGATTGCGCGCTGACGGTGCTGTCGACGGTGGTCAGCCACCCGACGCCGACGCGTGCCATACTCGATGCGGGCAGCAAGGCGCTGTCCAGCGACACGCTCGGGTTAAAGGATTTTGGCGAGTTGCTTGGTGCCGCCGACGCAAGGGTGACCGGGCTTAGCGAAGAGCATGGCACGGTCACGCTTTCCGGTGACGCGAAACTGCGCATCGGTGAGCGTGTGCGCGTGGTGCCCGATCATTGCTGTGTCGTCACCAATCTGTTCAACCAGGTCAACCTGATCGACGGCGAGAATGTGCTGGAAACGCTGCCGGTGGCGGCACGCGGGCTGATGGGGTGAATATCAGGGTGTTCGACGGAACCCAGTTGAGCTCAGCTTTGAAAAACCGGCCCCAGAGCGGTCTTCAAAGGATCGAGAGCATCGCCGTATAGTTTCCAGCGTTCGACTGAGGATGAATAGATCGGTTGGCGCACCTGCCAGCGGCTCGGTGTCCGCACCGTGCGGTCGGTCTCGTGGAAGCGCAAGCAGGCATCATCCCACTCAAGCCCGAGAAATCCGATCAAACCCCGCGCACGACTTTCAAAATCGGCCACCGTTTCTTCGTAGGGCATGTCGTGGATATCAAGCGGAACAACCTCCGCCCAATGGCGCATCAAGCGGTCATACTGCCGGTAATACTGCCCAAGCTTGGCCAGATCGGCATTGTAGCCATGCGCCTCGGAAAAATTATGCATGAAACAGGACGTGCAATTATCCATCGGATCACGCCGGCAATGGATGATGTGTGCGTTCGGCAGGATGAGGCTGATGAAGGCCAAGAGCTCGAAATTATGCGGCATCTTGTCGACGACAAGCCGCGCCTTGCTGTTACGCTTGTTGAGATCGTCCAGATATTTCGAGCCAAGCTCCTTGGCCTTGGCCGGCGTGAGTGCCGCCATGGCCTTGGTGAAAATCGCAGGATCGAGCTTGTCGAACCCAAGCTCGGCGGCCAAAGAACGGATCGTCGGCAATTCGCCGGCGCCATGGATATCGCGATGGCTGGCGCATATCTGCTCGGTCAGGGTTGTTCCGGAACGTGGCATGCCGACGATGAAAACGGGCCGCCCTGACGGGTTGCCCAATTTCAGCCGCGCCTCGAAGAAGCCGGCGTCGAAATTCTGGATGAAGCCGTCGTAAACCTGCGTGTGTCGGGCGATGTCGAAGTCGTGACCGGAGATGGCCTTTGCTTTGGTGAAATGGCGAATGGCCAGGCGATACTCCCGCTGGTCGTTAAGCATCTTGCCAGCGGCATGATGCAGGAGAACCCGCTCGCGATCGGTCGTTATCGGCAGGTCCAGGCGCGCCCGCACCAAAGCCAGGGCCGGATCGTCCTTGACCGATTTGCGCGCCAGCGCAAGTCCAGCCAGCGCCTCGACATTTGCCTGGTCGATGGCGAGAGCGTTGTTGAAGCATTCGATCGCCTCGTCTTGCCGGCCCATGTCGGTGAGCAGATCGCCCATGCCGACCAGCGCCGTCAGCGACCGGCCGTCCACTGTCAGTGCCCGGCGATAGAAACCCTCGGCAGTGCCGCCCTCGAGCTGGTTGCGGTAGGAGCGGCCGAGATTGCACAACGCCTCGACAAGCCGACCGTCAAGCTCGATCGCTTTCCGCAGATGTTTGCGCGCCCGCTCGACGTTGCCTGTAAGGTTGTAGGCGTTGCCGAGATTGTTGCGGAAGATGGCGTTGCCAGGCTCCAGCTTGACCGCCTTTTCCATATAGTCGATGGCGGTTGGATTGTGGCCGGCCTCGATAGCCAGCGTGCCCATCAGATTGAGCGCCATGGCATTTTTGGGCTGCAGGCGAAGCACTGTCTGATAGCAGTATTCAGCTTCGCGAAAGCGCTTCCCCCGCTGCAGGTCGATGCCACGCTGCAACGTCCGTTCCGCCGGCTCGCCGGCGGATGGAAGCGATATCGGGGACAGTGCCGGCAAACCCAGGGGCTGCCGGCGCGGCAGGAGCGGCATCGATCAAATCTCGGTCGCGGCTTGCGACACGCCGAACAAATCAGAACTTGAGCGTCAGGCCAACCTGAACATTGTGGGAATACAGCTTGGCATCCTCGTACGTGCCGCCGCCGTCATTGTCGTCCAGATCGACGCCGGTGACCGCCTTGAACCGATAGCCGAAATCGAGATCGACATTCTGCGTCAGCGCGTAGGCGACGCCGGCACCTACCTGGCCGGCAAAACCCCAGCCGCCAGGCCCATAGCCATAGTCGTTACCGTCAAAGTGGGTATCAGCGGTAACATAGGCGGCGCCGAGACCACCACCGACATAGAGTTTGGCATCGCCGAAATGCGCGACATCGGCCCAGACATTGGCGAGCAGGTAGGTGGCCGACAAATTGCCGGAAGCCGGGTAGTTGTTGGAGCCGCCGTAGCTGTACTCGCTTGCCTTGTAGCGCGCGTAGGACAGTTCGCCTTCGACACGGAACACATCATTGATGCGTCGGCCGACAGCGCCGCCAATTACGAAGCCGGTCTTAAGATCAACCGAATACTCGTCGCCATAGAATTGAGTCTTCACATTGTTGGGGAAACTGGCGCCACCAAACAGGGTAACATACCACAAATCCTGTGCTGCCGGAAGGTCGGCGACCGCATCAGCCGCGTGTGCGGAACTCCAGCCGAGCCCCAAGGCAATCGCTGACACACCAGCCAAAAGGCACGCTTTCATGATAGAATCCCCTCGCCAAAACAAAGCCCATGACCTTCTGCCGTAACGGGAGCTGTAGCGTCAAGAGAACGAACGGGCCGAGGCCGTACTTTGGTGATTTTTGTTGCCGCACAGCAACATAGCGGCAACTCCTAATGAAACGAGCACCAGGCGCGTGACTATTGCTCCGGCGGCAATTCGGGTGGCAATCAGGATGAGCCAGCCGTCACATCGTGCCTCTCGGCCTGCCGTGCGGCGACCCTGCGCATGGCGATGACCCTGCGGCGGCGTATTTCCGTACGCATTGCCATCAAGTGCAGCGCGAAGAACAGCACCGTGAAGCCGATAGCCATGACCAGCAGCGGCCAGAGCAAGCTGGGATCGATGGTCGGGCCATCCATCCGGAACACCGAGGCCGGCTGGTGCAGCGTATTCCACCAGTCGACCGAGAATTTGATGATCGGGATGTTGATGAAGCCGACCAGCGTGATGATGGCGGCGGCCCAGGCGGCGCGGCTGGCGTCGTCGAGCGCGCGGGTCAGCGCGATGATGCCGAGATACATCAGGAACAGCACGAAGACCGAGGTCAGGCGGGCATCCCACACCCACCAGGTGCCCCACATCGGCTTGCCCCAGATCGAACCGGTGATCAGCGCAAGTGCCGTGAAGACCGCGCCAATGGGTGCCGCCGATTTCAGCGCGACATCGGCCAGCGGATGGCGCCATACCAGCGTGCCGAGGGCGGAAACCGCCATCAGCGTGTAGCACATCATGGCGAGCCAGGCGAAAGGCACGTGGATGTACATGATGCGGACGGTGATGCCTTGCTGGAAATCCTCGGGCGCGGTGAAGCTAATGTAGAGGCCGACGGCAAGGATGACTGCGGCGATCGCCGCCAGCCACGGCACGACCCTGTCCACCAGCGCGACGAAGCGCGTCGGGTTGGCAAGGTCCATCCAGCCGCTCAGGCGTGAAGTCGTGTCGCTCATGTGAGTTTACATAGACCGCCGGCGCGATTGGGGCAATCGAGCGGTGGTGTCGCAGGCGTGGAAGCGCCTTCCTTCTCCCCTTGCGGGAGAAGGTGGATCGGCGCGTCAGCGCCGAGACGGTTGAGGGGTGTTCCAGCGGAGTGAGAGGTTAGCGTTCCCTGGAACACCCCTCATCCGACCCTCGCTTCGCGAGGCCACCTTCTCCCACAAGGGGAGAAGGAAGAAGCGTCATCCGCTCAGGCGGCCTCGCCCTGCACGGAGCGGCTGAGGCGGCGGACTTCTTCGTCGTTGAGCAGGCCGCCGGCGCGCAGCAGGCTGGCGAAACGGCCGTTGCGCAGCGACAGTTCGGCGAAGCCGCCCATTTCGACCACCCTGCCCTTGTCCATGAACACGACCAGATCGGCGTCGCGAACGGTGGTCAGGCGGTGCGCGATGATGAAGGTGGTGCGGTCGCGCCGCAGTTCGTCGATCGCTTCCTTGACGCGGTCCTCGGTCTCGACGTCGAGCGCGCTGGTCGCCTCGTCGAGCACCAGGATCGGAGCATCCTTCAGCACGGCACGGGCAATGGCGATGCGCTGGCGCTCGCCACCCGACAGCTGGCCGCCACGCTCGCCGACCACCGTGTCGTAGCCATTGCTCTTGGCCAGGATGAAGTCCTGCGCGGCAGCCGCGACGGCGGCGGCATGGATCTCGTCATTGCTCGCATCGGCGCGGCCGACACGGATATTGTCCTCGATCGAGCGGTTGAGAAGCCCGGCGTCCTGGAACACGGTGGCGATCGAATGGCGCAGCGACTTGCGGGTCACGGTGCGGGTATCGATGCCATCGATCAGGATACGGCCGCTGGACGGCGAGAAGACGCGCTGCAGCAGATTGATCAGCGTGGTCTTGCCGGCACCCGTCGGTCCGACGATGGCGACCGTCTGGCCGGCCTGGACCTCGAAGGACACGTCGCTGACGCCTTGCCCCGAATTGGCGAATTCGAAGCTGACATCCTCGAAACGGACATGGCCGGTGACGTTGGTGAGATCGCGCAGGCCATCGGGCTCCGCGGCATCGGCGGCCGAATCCTCGAGCTTGTAGAAGTCCTCAAGCTTGGCGCGGGCCTCGGAGATCTGGTTGGCGAAAGCCGACATCTGGTCGAGCCGCGAGATCAGCAGCGTGGCGAAGCCGGTGAAGGCGATCACGTCGCCGACGCGCAACTGGCCATGCGTGACCAGATAGGCGCCGATCAGAAGCACCACCATCATCGAGATCGTCGACGACAGGCGATTGAGCGCATTGGCGATGGCCCACCAGTCGAGCACTGGGTTTTGCGCGTCGAGCAGGTTCTTGACGTAGCGGCGCAGCGTCTCGGCCTCATGGCCCAGACGGTTGTAGCTCTGCAGAACGGCGACGTTGCTCACCGAGTCCGTCACATGCGCGAACACCTTGTGGTAGTGACGCTCGACGGCGGCCTGGCCTGCCTTGGTGCGCTTCATGACCAGCCGGCCGATGCAGACATAGAGCACGCCGAGCCCGAGCAGTACCATCGACATGCGCACATCCATGCTGAGCGCCGTGGGCACCAGCAGCACGAGTGCAACGGCGGTGGACAGATGCTGGCGCATGAATTCGAGCCACAGGCTGAACAGCGTCTCGACGGCGCGCAACAACGTGTGCAGCGCGTTGGAAGTGCCACGCTGATGATGCCAGGCGAGCGGCATGGTGATAACGCGTTCGAAGGACTGGCACAGCACTTCGCTACGCCGGGCGTGGGCAAAGCGGTCGGCGCCGCGCGCCACCAGGACGAAAGCGATGACATTGAAGGCGCCCAGGCCGGCCCATACTGCAAGCGTGGAGAATACCGAGCCGTGCTCGGAAATCGCATCGATGACCCGGCCAAACATGATCGGCTCGAGAATGGCGATGGCGGCAAGGGCGACGTTGGCCGAACAGATCAGCGCCACACGCTTCTTGTCGGCGGCCAGATAGCCCAGCGCTCTCCAATAGATCTGCAGAAGTGACACTTCAGCTACTCCGCCAACTCTCTATTGTGCCCAATACCAGTATTGTGCACTGCACCATTCCCTGACACGTAACGGTTGATGCGTCGCAAAACAATGCCCGTCTATCGCTTCCGTTCCCATTTAGCGAACAAAAGATGACGACGATACGAAATCTGACGTGATCACCTAACGGTTTGAGATAAAAGGTGAAATGCCAGCCTTGCGGCAAAATCATGGCAGCGGCGGAGCACTGCCACATTTTTAATCACAACAGGCTCGCATGGCCTGGTTTGGGAGCGTCTGGCGGACGCCTTCACGGGTCGTGTGCAAGTAACGAGGGACCGCGTCGCGCGTCCCGAAGGACGCGCGATCTGTCGATTTAAGCTACTGATTTTACGCCGGTATCTTGACCACGACCTCGGTCCGAGTGCCGGCTTTGGGCTCGAACGAAGCGGACTTTGTTTTCGAACCATCGACTTCAAGCGAGATCGTCTTGGTCTTTTTGTCGCGAATGACATCAACCTTGATCTCGGCGCCAAGCATCTTGAGCGTGGCGTGGTAGCCATCCCAATGGCTGGGCAGTTTCGGCCGGAACGTGATCTGCTTCCCGCGCCGTTCGATGCCGAGGATGCCCTCGACCGCCGCCCGGTAGAGCCAGCCCGCCGAGCCGGTGTACCAGGTCCAGCCGCCGCGCCCGCCCTTGTCCTCTCCGGCATAGATATCCGCCGCCACCACATAGGGTTCGACGCGATAGTGTTCGGTCGAGGCCTCGTCGATTGCGTGGTTGACCGGGTTCAGCATCGAGAAGCAGCGATAGGCTTCGTCGGTCTGTCCCATCTCGGCGAGCGCGATGACGAACCACGTCGCAGCGTGGGTGTACTGGCCGCCATTCTCGCGCACACCCGGCGGATAGCTCTTGATGTAGCCGGGGTCTTTCTGTGTCTTCGAGAAGGGCGGCGTGAACAGTTTGACGATCTTGAGCTTGTCATCCACGAGCAGGCTGGTTGCCTGCCGCATCGCCGTCGTCGACCGCGCAGGGTCGCCCTCACCCGAAAGCACACTCCAGGATTGGGCGATAGAGTCGATCCGGCACTCTTCGGACGTGCGTGAGCCCAAGGGCGTGCCGTCATCGAAGCTGCCGCGCCGGTACCATTCGCCGTCCCATGCCGTGCTTTCAAGCGCCCGCTTCAGCGCATCGGCATGCTTTGCCCAGGCCTGCCCGCGCTTGCTGTCGCCCTCGGCCTTGGCGACGGTGGCGAAGTCGCCCAGCGTCTTCAGCAGGAACCAACCCAGCCACACGCTCTCGCCCTTGCCGTGTTCACCGACACGGTTCATGCCGTCGTTCCAGTCGCCGCCAAGGATCAGCGGCAGGCCGGCAGGACTGCTGCGCTTGATGGCAAGGTCGAGCGCCCGCGCGCAATGGTCGTAGAGCGACACCGTCTTCTTCGAGATTTCCGGGGTGAAGAAGGCATCGTGCTCGCCCTCGCCCAGCGCCTGCCCATCGATGAAGGGCAGCTGCTCCTTCAGGATCGCGGCGTCGCCGGTCACCGTCAGGTAGCGCGCCGTGGCGTGGGCCAGCCAGACCACGTCGTCGGAGATCATCGTGCGCACACCGGCTCCGGTGCGGGGCAGCCACCAATGCTGCACATCGCCCTCCGGGAACTGACGCCTCGCGGCGTTGAGGATCTGGTCGCGCGCCAGCGTCGGATCATGCGCCAACAGCGCCAGCGTGTCCTGCAACTGGTCGCGGAACCCGAAGGCGCCACTTGCCTGATAGAAGGCCGAGCGGGCGCGGATGCGGCAGGCAAGGCTCTGATAGGGCAGCCAGTGATTGACCATGGCGTCGAGCCCCTTGTCCGGCGTCTCGACCTGGATGGTGTCGAGGAAGCCGCGCCACTCGCGCTCGTTGTCGGCCAGGCGCTGGTCGAAATCCTTGTCCCGATGCCTTTGCACCAGCGCGCTCGCCTGCGCCGCAGAATCGGCATCGCCGAGCAGCCAGAGCAGCGTGACGTCGCCGCCGGCCGGGATCTCGATGTCGCGGGCGATCGCCGCGCAGGGATCGTCTCCGGCCTCGACGCGACCCGACAGCGCCGCGCCGCTCAGCACCGCCTGCGGCAGCTCGCTGGACCCGTGCCGGCCGAGGAACTCGGAACGATCCGCCGTCACCGAATGAACAGCGGCATCAGCGGCGAGGAAGGCCACGCGCTCGCTGAAATCGAGCCCGTAGGGGTTTTGCGCCAGCAAAGCGCCGGTCGCGCTGTCACGGGAGGGAACGATGGTCGCCGCGGTGCGTGACCGGTGCCCGCCAAGCACCCATTCGGCATAGGCATAGACGCGCAGCCGCGCCGGTACCGAGCCGGAATTCTGGATGCGCAGCCGCGTGATCTTCACCGGATCAATGGGGTCCACGACATGGGTCAGGTCCATCGACAACGGCCCGCGCTTCGAGCGGAACGTCGAGAAGCCCTGCCCGTGCCAGGCCTCGTAGGTCATCGAGGGATCGCGCACCATGGCGGCGAGCGGCGAGAACGCCCTGCCGCTGGCCTGATCGTAGATATAAATGCCCTCGCCCGGTCGGTTCGAGACCGGATCATTCGACCACGGCGTCAACTGGTAGTCGCGGCTGTTGCGGCTCCAGCTGAAGGCGGCACCCTCGGCTGAGGTGTGGAAGCCGAACGAGGCGTTGGAGACGACGTTGATCCAGGGCTGCGGCGTGCTGCGCCGGCCAGCCAGGCGCACCACATAGTGCCGTCCGTCGCCGTCGAAGCCGCCAAAGCCGTTCCATTGGTTGAGGCCGGTGCCGTCGGCGCTGACATCCGCCACGGCCTGCGAGGCGAATGCATGCGCCGCTGGCGCCGGAATCTCGCGTAGCGTCGGCAACCCGGCCGGCACAAGCGCGTCGCGCGCCTGCAAGGCGGCCGCCTCGGCCCGCTCTATCTGATCGAAGATGGTGCCGTTGCGCGTATGCAGCACCACCCGGGCGACGGCGAGCAGCGTCTTGTAGGTGGTCTCTTCCATCAGGTCGCGGCGCACCGCGAAAATGTGCTGGCGGGGGCCTAGTTCCTTGCCGCGCAGACGGCTGTTTTCGCACAGCGTCTCGACTGCCCGCTGCAGGTCCTGGACATAGGACGAGGCCTGCTCGTTGACGACGACGAAGTCGATCATCATGCCGCGGGTGCGCATATATTCCTGGAAGCGCAGCGCCTGGGCGACGATTTCCAGGTCGGCTACGTCGCCGATCCTGACCAGGAAGATCGGAAAATCGCCCGAAATGCTGGTCGGCCACAGGCTCGACTGCTTGCCCAGGCCCGAAGCGATGGATTCGGCCGGCAGTCGCAGGAACGCATCGGGATAGATCAGATAGCGTGCCAGTTTCTGCACATTGGCGGCATCGGTCAGGCTGAGGCCCATATGGCGGGTCTGCACCTGGCTCCGCGTCCAGGCAAGCATCGCCTGGCGGGCAAAGCTCTCCTGATGGTCGAGCCGATTGATGGCCTCGTCCAGCTCGGCGCGATTGGCCCCGACCACGGTCCAGAAGGTCAGCGATATCTTCTTGTTGGCGGGCACGCGCACCTGGCGGCGGAGCGAGGCGATGGGATCGAGCGTGAAGCCGGAATGGCCGCCGAGTCTCGCGCCTGGATCGAAAGCGGCGGCATCGACGATGGAGCGGCCACGGCCGATGAAGGCACGCCTGTCGGTCTCGGCCTCCGCATCGCGCGCCGGTCCGGACGGATCGGTGACGAAATGCGCCAGGGTGATATCAGGCTCGCTGGTTTCGCGCTTGCGGCGCGTGGCGAAGATCGCGCCGTTGTTGGCGGCGATTTCGGTCTCCACGAACATCTTCGAGAAGGCCGGATGCGCGTTGTCGGAAGCCTCCGAACCCAGCACCAGTTCGGCGAAGGACGTCACCTCGATGTGACGATCGGATGTGCTTTCATTGTATAGCGTTATGCGACGGCCTTCGCCATTGCCTTCGGAAACGACGATGCATTCGACTTCGGAGCGCAACGTGCCGACCGATTTGACGAAGCTCGCCTTGTCGTCGGAAAACAGGGTCTGCACCTTCTCCTCGGCCGCGCGCTTGGGCTCCGCCGTTGCCGACCACCAGTCTCCAGTGCTGACGTCACGCAGGAAGATGTAGGAGCCCAGACGGTCCTCGACCGGATCCGGCTGCCAGCGGGTCACGGACAGATCGCCCCAGCGGCTGTAGCCGGAACCGGTCGCGGTCACCATCACCGAATAACGGCCGTTCGACATCACATTGGTCGATCGCAACGCCCGCAACGGATCGAGCACGATGCGGGTGTCGGGGCTCTCGGTCTCGGTCTCGTCCTTGGCTCGCTCGTCCGCTTCGGTCCTGACGGTGGCGGTCGGGATGTCGCGCGGCGCCCTTTCCTGCAGCAGCAATTCAGCCGATTCAATAACCGGATCGCTGTGGAAACGGTCGCGCAGGCGACCCTCGAAGATCGCGTCGGCAACCGCCGCGATCGACATGCCCGAATGGTGCGCATAGTAATTCAGCACGACCGCGTGGTTGGTCCCTTCAGGCACGCGCTGCGGCGTGAAATCGACCGCATCGTAATAGCCATGAGGGCCAAGCGCACCGATCTCGCGCAGCCGGGACAGGTTCTGCACGGCTTCGCGCGGGTTGAACTGCGCCGCCAGGATGGTGGCGTAGGGCGCGATCACCGTGTTCTGGCCAAGGCCGCGCTTCAGCCCAAGCCCGGGCACGCCGAAATTGGTGTACTGATAGGTCAGTTCCCGGTCGCGGGCATTGTAGGCCGCTTCCGAAATGCCCCACGGCACGTTCTTCTGGCGGCCGTACTGCATCTGGCGCTTGATGATCAGCTTGCTGGTCTGGTTGAGGATCGAGCCCTGCGGCTCCTTCATCACCAGCGGCGGCATCAGGTACTCGAACATCGAGCCCGACCAGGACATCAGCGCGCCCTGGAAGCCGATTTCGACGATTGGGCGGCCGAGCCGGAACCAATGCTCGGTAGGCAGGTCGCCCTTGGCGATGGCGAACAGGCTGGTCAGCCGCGCCTCGGAGGCGAGAAGGTCGTAGCAGCTCTCGTCGAGCTGGTGCTCCTCGACCCGGTAGCCGATCGACAGCAGCTTGCGTTCCGGCCGCATCAGGAAGGCGAATTCCATCTCGAAGGCGAAGCGACGCGTACGCTCGCGCAAGGTCAGGAGCTTGGCGCGCAGCGCCTCGACGGCGTTGTCGTCGCTGTGGGCGTCGTGGACATGCGCCTCGCAAGTCGCTTCCAGCCTTGCCGCCCAATCGACGATGACGTCGCTCTGTGCCGACACTGCCTCGGTGTGGATGGCGGTGGCCAACTTGCGGATCTCGCCCGCCAGCACGGCAAGGTTGATGGTGCGGATCGAGGCCATTTCCGGCTGCGCCTTGATCGTCTCCACGGCACGCCGCATGCCGTCCAGGCGGTCAACCAGGCGCTGGCGCAAGGGCCGCAACTGGCGGCGATCGTCAGGCAACTCGTCGAGGCTTTCGCTCAGAATGGTCACCGTGTCGAGAATGCCTTCGAAATCGCCCTGGAGGTGAACGGAAGGCGCTTCCGCCCACTCGGCACAGGCGGCTGCCACCGCCACCAGGTGGCCAGCGAGATTGCCGCTGTCGACAGCCGAGATATAGAGCGGGTAGAGCGGCTTCAGCGTCGTGGTGTCGTACCAGTTGAAGAGATGGCCGCGGTGGCGCGGCATGCTCTCGATGGTCGTCATGGTGGCGTCGATGCGGGTGATGGCATCGGACAGGCTGATCCAGCCGAAATCGCGCGCCGAGACGACCGACAGCAGGTAGACACCGACATTGGTGGGCGAAGTGCGCGGTGCCACGACCGGTGCCGGGCTTTCCTGGAAATTGTCCGGCGGCAGATTGTGATGCTCCGCCGTGACGAAGCTTTCGAAATAGTGCCAGGTGCGCCGCGCCACGGTGCGCAGCGCGTGGATGTCGGCCTGCGATATGCGCAGGCGGTCCTCGGTTTCGGCCGAGCGGCTGATCCAGCTGGCGATCGCCGGCGATCCGATCCAGAACAGGGCGAAGAAGAAGGCGACGAAGGCGCCGGTGGAATCGGCCAGCACCGGAATGGCGAGGCCGACGAAGCCGATGATCACGGCGCCGTACATCATGCCGTAATAGGAGCCGACATCATTGTCGCCGGCCTTGTGCGCCTGCGAGGCGGTGCGCCATTCCAGAAGGTTCTGGCGGCTGACGAACAGCCGGTAGAGCGTACGCACGATGGCATCGCCCATCATCCAGGCATTGTGCGCCATCAGCACGATCTTGAGCGCCACCATCGCGGTGCCGAATGCGACGTCGCGCGCGAGCGCCGAGAAATGGCCGCGTGGCGTCTGGTCGCCGCTCTTGGGCAGGATGGCGTTGACGACGTCGAAGGTCGGCGCCATGAACAGGCTGAGGATCAGCAGCGCCTGCCACTGCGCGGCCTGCGTGAAGGGCAGCAGGGTCCAGCCGGCGATCGCAGCCATCACCCAGAAGATCGGCGTCAGCGAGCGGCGCAGGTTGTCGACCATCTTCCAGCGCGACAGGGCCGGGACGCCGGAGCGCGGATCGAGGATATAGCCCAGAAGCTGCCAGTCGCCGCGTGCCCAGCGATGGTGGCGCGAGGCGTCGACCGAGTAGCGGGTCGGATAGTCCTCGACCAACTCGACGTCCGTGACGAGCGCCGCGCGCGCCAGCGCGCCTTCGAGCAGATCGTGGCTGAGGATGGTGTTTTCCTCGATGCGGCCCTGCAGGGCGGCCTCGAAGGCATCGACGTGATAGAGGCCCTTGCCGGTGAAGGAGCCGTCACTGAACACGTCTTGATAAAGATCCGAGACGGCGAAGACATAGGGGTCAAGGCCACGATTGGCCGAGAACACGCGCTGGAAGAACGAGGCCTCGTCGCCTGATGTCAGCGAAGCGGTGATGCGCGGCTGCAGGATCGTGTAGCCGGCGGTGACGACGCGCCTGGTGGCGTCGAAATGCGGGCGGTTGAGCGGATGACAGAGCTTGCCGACGAGGCTCGCCACCGCATCGCGGGTCGTGCGCGTGTCGGCGTCGAGCGTCATCACATGGACGACTTTTTCCGGCAGCGGCACATCCAGCGGCAGGAAGGTCGTATCGCTGTCACCACGCAGCAAGAGGTCGAGCTCATGCAGCTTGCCTCGCTTGCGCTCCCAGCCCATCCAGGACCCTTGAGCCGCGTTGAAGAGCCGGCGGCGGTGCAGGATGTAGAAACGCGGCGCGCCTTCCGAGGGATAGCGGGCGTTGAGACGGGCGATCTCGGCACGGGCGTATTCGAGGATCTCGGTGTCGGCCGCATCGATCTCGATCTTGCTGTCGGGCCAGTCCGACAGCAGCGCGAAATGGATCTCGTCCACCAGATTGGCCAGGTAATGCACTTCGATGTTGCGGATGTTTTCCTCGACATCGTCACGCGAGCCGATCAGTGAGGGGACGACCACAAGGGTGCGCGCCTCGGGCGGCACGCCGTGCCTGTAGTCATAGCCGATCAGGCGTGTCGGCTTGAGGAACAGCGAGACCACGGTGTTGAAGAAGGCGAGCGCGCCCTCGCTCGCCGGCACGGCAAACAGCGCCAGCATCAGGACGATCGAGGTTACCGAGAGGCCGAGGTTAGCCAAGGCATTGCCGGTGAGGACAAGAAGCAGGGCGGTCAGCGCGAAGACCGGCAGGACGATACCAAGCCATCCGGTCTTGGCGAAGGCCCGCTTGACTGTCTGGCTGATCGTCGGCCGATAGCCGATCGCCTTTTCCAACTCCAGACGGCGCGGACCGACGAGATAGAAACCGACATCGGTGTGAGTGGATGCCGGCGGCGTATCACCCTCTTCAGTGCTGCCCGATCCTGTCTCGCCGGTGGCGTGGCCGGCCAGTTCGATCGCCTTTTCGGCAACGCGGTATTCCGACAGGTTGGAGCGGCGCGCCAGTTCCTCGATCGCGGTCCGGTATTGGTCGCGGGAGAAGAAGTCGAGCGCGGCGAAATCGGTGCGTTCGCGCAACACGGTATCGATGCGGCTGACGCCCTCGAACCATACTGTCCAGTCGACGTCGTTGATGAGGCGCAGGCCGCGGATGATGTTGCCGGTCGTCACATTGCCGCTGGACAGCGTGTGATGCTCGGAGATGATGATCTCCTCGGCATCGGAGCCGGTCTTTTCGAGCTCGCCTTCCAGCCATTCCAGGGCCTTGCCGGCATTCTGCGACCCATCGCGCAGGCGATAGAGAAGCTGGGTGGCAAAGGTGGTGTCCTGCGCGTGGGCGCTGAAATTGGCCAGGATCGCCTGCCGGTCGGCGCTGTCGTCGGTCGCCAGCACCTTGTCGGCCACATCGTTGGCGATCTGGCGCATCTGGCGGGTGCGATTGACCCTGACCGCCAGCCGGCGGAGATTCTCGATCAGCACGAAGCGCAGAAGCGATGGCAGCGCCCAGAGTTCGCCGATCTTCAGCGGCTCGACCGACTGAAAGCCTTGGACGATAGACTTGAACATGGTCGCGGAGACGGAACTGTCCGAATGCGCGACATAGGTCCAGGCCAGCGCCAGCGCACGTGGCACGGTGCCGCCATCAGGCAGTTTCAGAGTCGGCAATTGCCGGTAGAAGCGGCGCGGCAGGTCGCGCTTGACCTGGAAAATGGTTTCTTCGACGAGGTAATTGTTGTCGAGCAGCCATTGCGCGGCCGGAGTGATCGTTTCGCCCTTGGCCTGCGCCGCATTGGTCGAGCGATAGACTTCGAGGATCTTCTTGGCGCTGTCGCGGATACGCGCCTGGAAGTCGAACGGAATAAGCCCGAAAAGGTCGGTGAGATCGCCTTTTGCCAGGCTTTCGCCGAGCAGCCGGAGCCGTTCCTCCGGCAGGAATGTCGACCTTATCGGCTCTTCCGTGATGGCCGGGAAGCTGGCGCTGGTCTTCTCGATCTGGGCTGGGTTCGTCTGAATATTCATTGAAAATTCCGTAAGCGGGCACTCAGCGGCGTCACCGCCACGGCAATGGCCCTAAAACCGGTTCAAATGCAATTGGTTGCATAATCCCACTTGCCGAAAGTTTGTTTCCGCACCGCGACAGGGCGTCATCTCTCGGCAAAATTCCAAGACGAGCGCCCCTCTTCCCGTCGAGATCGATCGGCGGAGAGGATTCGGGCTTTTTCGTGATGCCGGCAAGAGCTTACGCTATATTTCACCGGCAGCACGATCATGTTTGGAAACAGGCGGTAACCGTTGGCGCGAAGGCGTCAGGCAGCGATCGTTATACGGATCACGAACACCGTCGTATCCCGAGCAGCCTCAATCCGCAGCGCGGAGGCATCCGGCCCGAGCAGCAGCGTGTCGAGCGGCCCGAGGCGAATTGACCCAGCCTCGGGGAAAGCGGCTTCGCCCTTGTGACAAAGGATGAGAGTCGAAGCGGCTTGGGTCGCGATTTCCGCAGGCCGCGAAATCACCAGACGCTCAACCGAATGCAGCTTGCGGCCACGGCGGGTCATGACGTTGAGATCGGTGATCGGGCCGGCGATCAGGGCGGCGCTGGTCGGCTGGTCGGCTGGAAAGGAAAAAGGCCGGGAAGCCGGTGTCAGCCGCGCCGCCGGCAGGCCGGCGATATCAAGCACGATGCCCTCGCCCTCCAGCACCGACAGTGTGCGGTCGATGCCGGCAAAGGTGGAGAATGGCCCGCTGCCCTCGACACGGGCCATCGAGACGCGCCAGTCGAAGTCATCGAGGCCCGCCCCGTCGGGTGAAACGGCGATCTCGGTCGTCGTGCCGCCGCCGTTCTTCCACGGCATGACGCGGTAGTCGGCGGCACGAAGAATGCGCATGATCTCAGCCGAGAATGCCGGGCAAGTTGAGCTGATGCTCCTTGGCGCACTCGATGGCGATGTCGTAGCCGGCATCGGCATGCCGCATGACGCCGGTCGCCGGGTCGTTCCACAGCACGCGCTCCAGGCGCCTGGCGGCATCGGGCGTGCCGTCGGCGACGATGACCATGCCGGCATGCTGCGAAAAACCCATGCCGACGCCGCCGCCATGGTGCAGCGACACCCAGGTGGCGCCGGACGCGGTGTTGAGCAGTGCGTTGAGCAGCGGCCAGTCGGACACGGCATCGGTGCCGTCCTTCATCGCTTCGGTCTCGCGGTTCGGCGAAGCGACCGAGCCGGAATCGAGGTGATCGCGGCCGATGACGACCGGCGCCTTGAGTTCGCCCTTGGCGACCATCTCGTTGAAGGCGAGGCCGAGCCGGTGGCGGTCACCCAGGCCAACCCAGCAGATGCGGGCCGGCAGGCCCTGGAAGGAAATGCGCTCGCGCGCCATGTCCAGCCAGTTGTGCAGATGGGTGTTGCCAGGCGTCAGTTCGCGCACCTTGGCGTCGGTCTTGTAGATATCTTCCGGATCGCCGGAGAGTGCCGCCCAACGGAACGGGCCGATGCCGCGGCAGAAGAGCGGGCGGATATAGGCCGGCACGAAGCCGGGAAAGGCGAAGGCGCTCTCGAAACCTTCATCCTTGGCGACCTGCCGGATGTTGTTGCCGTAGTCCAGCGTCGGCACGCCGGCGTTCCAGAACGCCACCATCGCCTCGACATGTTCGCGCATCGACGCGCGGGCAGCCTTCTCGACAGCCTTCGGGTCGCTGACGCGCTTCTCGCGCCACTCGGCCATGGTCCAGCCCTTCGGCAGATAGCCGTTGATCGGGTCGTGGGCCGAGGTCTGGTCGGTGACCATATCGGGGCGGATGCCGCGCCTGAACATTTCCGGCACGATCTCGGCGGCATTGCCGAGCAGCCCAACCGACTTCGCCTCGCCGGCCTTGGTCCAGCGCTCGATCATCTCCATCGCTTCATCGAGCGTCTCGGCCTTCTCGTCGACATAGCGGGTGCGCAGGCGGAAATCGATCGAGTCCGGATTGCATTCGATCGCCAGGCAGCAGGCGCCGGCCATGACGGCGGCGAGCGGCTGGGCGCCGCCCATGCCGCCGAGGCCACCGGTCAGGATCCATTTACCCTTGAGATTGCCGCCATAATGCTGGCGGCCGGCCTCCACGAAGGTCTCGTAGGTGCCCTGCACAATGCCTTGCGTGCCGATGTAGATCCAGGAGCCGGCCGTCATCTGGCCGTACATCATCAGACCTTTCTTATCGAGCTCGTTGAATTTCTCCCAGGTCGCCCAGTGCGGCACGAGGTTCGAGTTGGCGATCAGCACGCGGGGCGCATCGGCATGGGTGCGGAACACGCCGACCGGCTTGCCGGATTGCACCAAAAGTGTCTCGTCCTCACCAAGCGTCTTCAGCGAGGCAACGATGCGGTCGAAATCATTCCAGGTGCGCGCCGCCCGGCCGATGCCGCCATAGACGACCAGCTCGTTGGGATTTTCGGCGACGTCGGGGTCGAGATTGTTCATCAGCATGCGCAGCGGCGCTTCGGTCGTCCAATACCTGGCGTTGAGCTTGTCGCCGCGCGGCGCACGGACTTCACGGATGTTGTGGCGGGGATTGTTCATCATTGTCCCTTTCAAGACGGGCGGCGCGTCAGCGCCTTGCCCAGTCGATCGCGGTTTCGAGGATGGTCTTCAGCGTCGCGCGGATCGGCGCCGCATAGGTGGCGTCGTAAGGGACCGGCCAGTTCTCCGGCGACCCCTTCTGCGACGGCTCGCGCATATAGCCACGGTTGGAGAGCTCCATCTGCAGCGCATGAACACCGTTATGCGGCTGGCCGAAGCCGCGGGTGATAGAGCCGCCCTTGAAGCGACCGTTGACCACCCAGGTCTCGCCGGTCGCAGCGAGGATGGCGGCGACCTTATCCTGAAGAATGGGGTCGATGCTCTTGCCGTCATTGGTGCCGAGATTGAAGACCGGCAGCGTGCCTTCGAACAGCCGCGGCAGCACCGAGCGGATCGAATGGCAGTCGTAGAGTACGATCTTTTCATGCATGCCGCGCAGCCGGCCGATCTCGGCCTGCAACGCGGCATGATAGGGCTTGAAATAGGTTTCGCGGCGCTGATCAATCTCGGACGGGGTCGGCTCCTCGCCCATGCGATAAAGCGGATCGCCGTCAAATGTGTCGGTCGGGCAAAGTGTGGTCGTGGTCTGTCCGGGATAAAGCGAAACGCCTGAGGGGTCGCGGTTGACGTCGATCACGGTGCGCGAAATGGCGGTGTGCACAACGGTTGCACCGAGGTCGTTGGCGAAGTCATAGAGCTTGTCGATCCACCAATCGCAGTCGCGGCGGCCGAGCCAGGGCGACACCAGCCGGCTTTCGATGCCGGCAAGGTCGATGCCGGTGTGCGGGATCGACACCAGCAGCGGCGCGGTGCCTTGGCTGACTGTTAGCCAGGGTGTGGCGGCCATCATGCCGCTCCCGCAATCGACGGCAGCGCCACCGCGCCGGCAGCCTTCACGGTCGCGCCACTGCGCACCATGGCGATTGCCTTCTCCATGTCAGGGTGGAAATGCCGGTCATTGTCGAGATGCGGCACTTCGGCCCGGACCAGCTTGCGCACCGCTTCGAGCGCGGCGCTCGACGCCAGGGGCGCATGGAAATCGCAGCCTTGCGCGGCGGCCAGCAACTCGATGCCGATCACCGCCGTGGCATTCTCGACCATGCCGATCAGACGGCGCGCGCCGTGCGCGGCCATCGAGACATGGTCTTCCTGGTTGGCCGAGGTGGGGATGGAATCGACTGATGCCGGATAGGCCTTCTGCTTGTTTTCCGAAACAAGCGCGGCCGCCGTCACCTGCGGGATCATGAAGCCGGAGTTCAGGCCGGGCTTCGGTGTCAGGAAGGCCGGCATGCCGGACAGTGCCGGGTCGACCAGCATGGCGATGCGGCGTTCCGAGAGTGAGCCGATCTCGCAGACGGCAAGCGCGATCATGTCGGCGGCAAAGGCCACCGGCTCGGCGTGGAAATTGCCGCCGGAGAGCGCGGTGTCGTCCTCGGCGAAGATCAGCGGATTGTCGGTGACGCCGTTGGCCTCGGTTTCGAGCGTATCGGCGGCCTTGCGCAGCACGTCGAGCGCGGCACCCATCACCTGCGGCTGGCAGCGCAGGCAATAGGGATCCTGCACGCGCTCGTCGCCGACGCGGTGCGACTCGCGGATGGCACTGCCGGCCATCAGATTGCGCAGCGCGTCCGCCGTCTCGATCTGGCCACGGTGCTTTCTCAAGAGATGAATGCGCGGATCGAACGGCGCGTCGGACCCCTTGGCGGCATCAGTCGACAGCGCGCCGGCGACCAGCGCCGATTGGTAGAGAACCTCAGCGTCGAACAGAGCGGCCAGCGCATAGGCGGTGGAAAACTGCGTGCCGTTGAGCAGCGCCAGACCTTCCTTGGCGCCAAGCGTCACCGGCTCGAGGCCGTGCGAGACGAAGGCGACCTTGGCAGGGAAGCGGCCATGCGGAGTAAAGCATTCGCCGACGCCAATCATCACCGCCGTCATATGCGACAGCGGCGCGAGGTCGCCGGAAGCGCCGACGGAGCCTTGCGCCGGCACAACGGGGATGACGTCATTGGCAAGCATCGCTTCCAGCAACTCGATGGTTTCGGGGCGAACGCCAGAGGCGCCCTGCGCCAGGCTGGCAAGTTTCAGCGCCATCATCAGGCGGGCAACGGCAACCGGCATCGGTTCGCCGACGCCGGCGGCATGCGACAGAACGATGTTGCGCTGCAAGGTCTCGAGATCGCCGGCGGGGATACGCACGCTGGCCAATTTGCCGAAGCCGGTGTTGATGCCATAGACCGGCTCGCCCTTGGCGACGATCCTGGCGACAGCCTCAGCGCTCGCCTTGATCTTCGGGCGGCACGCATCGTCCAGCCTCAATGCTGCGCCACGGTAGATGGCGCGCCAGTCGGCCAGCGTCGCATTGCCGGGCTTCAAGGTCAGTTCGGTCATTGTCCTCTCCAGATGCGGGCATGAAGCGGGTTGAAGCCCATGCGGTAAACGAGTTCGGCGGGGCGCTCGATGTCCCAGATCGCCAGGTCGGCGGATTTTCCCGCTTCCAGCGTGCCGGTTTCCCCCAACAGGCCCAGCGCGCGGGCGGCCTCGCGGGTAACGCCCGCCAGACACTCATCGACCGTCAATGCAAACAAGGTCGCCGCCATGTTCATGGTCAGAAGCAGCGAGGTCAGCGGCGAGGTGCCGGGATTGTTGTCGGTGGCGACAGCCATCCTGACACCATGCTGGCGGAACAGGCCGATCGGCGGTTTCTTCGTCTCGCGAATGAAGTAATAGGCGCCCGGCAGGATCGTGGCCACGGTCCCTGATCTGGCCATCGCCACGGCACCGGCCTCATCGGTGTATTCGAGATGATCGGCCGACAGCGCGCCATAGCGCGCGGCGAGTTCAGCGCCATGCAGGTTGGACAGTTGGTCGGCGTGGAGTTTTACGGGAAGACCGGCTGCCTTTGCCGCATCGAACACGCGTGCCATCTGTTCCGGCGAGAACGCTATGCCTTCACAAAAACCGTCAATCGCGTCGGCCAGACCTTCGGCGGCAACCGCCGGTACGATGGTTCCGGCAACAAGGTCGATGAAGGCGTCCTTGTCGCCCTTGGCTTCGGGCGGCAGCGCATGGGCGGCCAGACAGGTCGTGCGGATCGTCACCGCCCGTTCGCCGCCCAGCCGGCGGGCGGCGCGCAGCGACTTCTTCTCATTGTCGACATCGAGGCCGTAGCCCGATTTGACCTCAACCGATGTGACCCCCTCGGCGATCAGCGCATCGAGGCGGGGCAGCGTCTGGGCGACCAGTTCGTCCTCGGTGGCGGCGCGCAAGGACTTGACCGAGGACACGATGCCGCCGCCGGCCCTGGCGACTTCCTCATAGGTGGCGCCAGCCAGCCGCATCTCGAACTCGTTGGCACGATTGCCGGCATGGACCAGATGGGTGTGGCAGTCGATCAGGCCGGGCGTGATCCAGCGGCCCTCGCAATCGACCGTGTCGCCCCGAGCAAGCGCCGAGGGCATCTCGGATTCCGGCCCGGCGTAGACAATGCGGCCATCCCGCGCGGCGACGACGCCATGCTCGACAATACCGAGACCGGCGGAACTTTCGGCCAAGGTCGCCAGGCGCGCATTGCGCCAAACACGAAGATCCCCTGCCCGGCTTTTGCTCTCTGCAGCCATCATCTTTTCCGTTTCAATCGGTGGCGATTATGTATATACATATTGAAACGCACTGCAAGTGCCATCATCGCATGAGAGACGGGAAAGCGGAGAGAAAAGTGACTGACATCTTTGCGGAACAGGCGCTTCTTCCCAATGGCTGGCACAACAATGTGCGGATCACCTGCGCCAACGGACGCATCACGGCCGTTGCGTCCGGGGCCACCGCGTCAGCCGGAGACGAGCGCCATTCCGTCCTGTTGCCCGGCATGCCCAATCTGCACAGCCACGCATTCCAGCGCGGCATGGCTGGTCTTGCCGAGCTTCGCGGCCCCTCCGCCGACAGTTTCTGGAGCTGGCGCGAGGTGATGTACCGTTTCGCACTGTCAATGACGCCGGACCAAGTCGAGGCGGTTGCGGCCCAGCTTTATGTCGAGATGCTGGAAGCCGGTTTTTCACGCGTCGGCGAATTCCACTATCTGCATCACGACCGCGACGGGAAACCATATGCCAATCTCGCCGAGATGGCCGAGCGCATCGCGGCCGCGGCTGGCGAAACCGGCATCGGCCTGACGCTGCTGCCGGTGTTTTACGCGCACTCCTCCTTCGGCGGCGCAGCGCCAAATGAAGGCCAGCGCCGATTCATCAACGATGTGAATCGGTTCTCCCGGCTTGTTGAGAAGGCTGGCGAATCGGTTCGCGCGTTGAATCAAGCCGTCGTCGGTGTCGCGCCGCACAGCCTGCGCGCCGCGACGCCGGAAGAACTGGCCCAGGTTGCTGCCTTGGCTCCAAATGGACCGATCCACATCCATGTCGCCGAACAGGTCAAGGAAGTCGAGGACTGCCTGGCCTGGTCCGGTGCGCGGCCAGTCGAATTCCTGCTTGGCCATGCCGATGTCGACCAGCGCTGGTGCCTGATCCATGCCACCCACATGACCGACACCGAAACCACAGGCATGGCCAGGAGCGGCGCCATCGCCGGTCTTTGCCCGATCACCGAGGCCAATCTCGGCGACGGGACGTTCGCGGCGCCGCTGTTCAGGGAGCATGGCGGCCGCTTCGGTGTCGGCTCCGATTCCAACGTGCTGATCGGCCTGCCCGACGAATTGCGCCAGCTCGAATATTCTCAGCGCCTGGCGCACCGCGCCCGCAACGTGCTGGCGGTGGCCGGCGGCTCGACCGGGCGGGCGCTGTTCGATGCGGCGCTTGAAGGCGGTGGCGTCGCGCTCGGTGCCGGTGCCTCGCGGATCGCCGCCGGCGCGGCCGCCGATCTCGTCTCGCTCGATGCCAAGACCCCCTCTCTGGCCGGCAAGTCCGGCGACGCCATCCTCGACGCCTGGATCTTCGCCAATGGCAGCAAGGTCGACTGCGTCTGGGTGCATGGGCAGAAACAGGTCAGCGGCGGCAGGCACCTGAAGCGAGACGCGGTAGGCGAGCGATTCCGCAAAGTGATGACGGCGCTGTCCGAAGGCTGATCCCAGATGAGCATGGCCGAAACGACCGAGATCGAGGACAGCGAGACCGTCTCGCTGCACCAGCGCATCCTCTCCGATATCCGCGAAAAAATCCTGTCCGGGGCCTGGGCGCCCGGTCACCGCATCCCGTTCGAACACGAGCTGACCGCCGAATACAAATGCTCGCGCATGACGGTGAACAAGGCGCTGTCGCAGTTGGCGAAGGCCGGCCTGATCGAGCGCCGTCGCCGTTCCGGCAGTTTTGTACGCCAGCCGCAGTCGCAGGCGGCGGTGCTGGAACTTCACGACATCAGGATCGAGGTCGAAGCGCTCGGCCTGCCCTATCGCTACGAACGGCTGGAGCGCCTGAAACGGCGCGGCAGCGCGGAGGACAGAGCGCTGCTAGGGCTGTCCGCGGCAGGGCCATTGCTGTGGGTCGAAGGCCTGCATTTTGCCGGCGAGCGGCCGTTCGCACTCGAGCAGCGCCTGATCAATCTTTCGGCTGTTCCGGAAGCGGGGGACGAAGAGTTCGTGGAAATCGCCGCCGGGCCTTGGCTGATCGGCCGCGTGCCCTGGAGCGAGGCCGAACACCGCATCCGCGCCATGGCCGCGGATGAGAGCGTTGCCGACGCGCTCGACATCGATCCCGGCGCGCCCTGCCTTGTGGTCGAGCGCCGCACCTGGAGCGCGGAACATCCAGTCACCCATGTCCGGTTTGTCTATCCCGCGGAAAGCCACACGCTGGTGGCGAGGTTTACGCCGTCGCAGGGGTAGCGCCTCTTCACCCTCCCCCTCGTGGGGAGGGTCGCTGCGAAGCAGCGGGGTGGGGGCGGCGCCAGCCCCCCACCCGGACCTGCGGTCCGACCTCCCCACAAGGGGGAGGTAGAAGGCGGCCGTGCCTTAAATCGCCGCCGTAATGATGATCTCGACCAGATATTCCGGGCCTGCGAGCTTGGCTTCGCCGGTAGCGCGGGCGGGAGTGTGGCCCTGCGGCACCCACTTGTCCCATTCCGAATTCATCTCGGCGAAGGTGCCCATGTCGGCCAGCCAGATGATCGCCTGAACGATCTTGGTCTTGTCGGTGCCGGCCTTGGCCAGCAATTCGTCGATGGCCGCCAGAATATCACGGGTCTGCGAGGCGACGTTGCCGCCGGGTTCGCCGACCTGGCCGGCCAGATAGACCGTGTTGCCGTGAATGACGATCTGGCTCATGCGCGGGCCAACATCGATGCGTCGAATGCTCATGGGAGGTTCCTTCCTGTTATGGGTGGCGACTGTTTAGAGTTGCGGTTCGCTTCGAGCAAGGCCGCCGGGGCCAAATCCCCTTGGACCAGCAAGGGTGAGATTCACGGCAAGTTGAGCCGCCGTTCGCAATTCCGCCCGATTGGCTTGTTGACTAATGTAATAACATCACATATCCAAACCGCCACCCCTGCCGGACATGGCATCGCCACGGAACGACATGACCCAGACCTGCCTGACATTCCGTGACCTGACGCTGGGCTACAACAGTCACCCGGCGATCCATCACCTCGACGGCGCGATCCGCAAGGGCTCGCTGACGGCCGTGGTCGGCGCCAACGGGTCCGGCAAATCGACGCTGATGAAAGGTATTGTCGGCGTGCTGAAGCCGATGGCCGGCGAGGTTGTTCGCGCACCCGGCGTGCGTGCCGCCTACCTTCCCCAGCAATCGGAACTCGACCGCTCTTTCCCGGCGCGCGTTGTCGACCTTGTCTCGCTGGGGCTCTGGCCGAAGCGCGGCATGCTCGGCCGCTACACATCGGAGGATCGCGCGGCGGTCAGTCAGGCGCTGATGGCGGTCGGCCTTGGCGGCTTCGAAAAGCGCCCGATCGACACGCTGTCGGGTGGCCAGTTGCAGCGCACGCTGTTCGCCCGTGTGCTGTTGCAGGATGCCGACCTCATCCTGCTCGACGAACCGTTCAACGCCGTCGATGCCAAGACTGTCGGTGACCTGATCGCCCTGATCAAGCGCTGGCATGGCGAAGAACGCACCATAATGGTCGTTGTCCATGATCTCGATCTGGTCCGTCAGAATTTCCCGGAAACCCTGCTTTTGGCCCGCCAGCCGATCGCCTGGGGCGAAACGCGCGAGACGCTGAAGCCGGAAAATCTGCTACGCGCGCGCCGCTTCCATGAAGCCTGGGAAGAAAACGCGCCCTGGTGTGAACCGAACGAGCACACCGACGATGATGCGCATGGCCACGATCATCACGGCCACGATCACGACCACCATCATCATGGCGCCGGACCGAGGGCTGCCTGATGGACACGCTCTATGGTCTTTTCATCGCGCCCTTCGCCGATTTCGCCTTCATGCAGCGGGCGCTGTTCGGCTCGCTGATGCTGTCGCTCGGCGCGTGTCCGATCGGCGTCTTCCTTATGCTGCGGCGCATGAGCCTGTCGGGTGACGCCATGGCGCACGCCATCCTGCCGGGTGCGGCCGCCGGCTTCCTGTTCTATGGCCTCGAAATCCTGCCGATGACCATTGGCGGCCTGATCGCAGGCGTCATCGTCGCGCTCGGCGCCGGCGCGGTCTCGCGCTTCACCATCCAGCGCGAGGACGCCTCGATGGCGGCCTTCTACCTGATCTCGCTCGCCATCGGCGTGCTGATGGTCTCGATCCGCGGCTCCAGCGTCGACCTCATGCATGTGCTGTTCGGCACCGTGCTGGCGCTCAACAACGAAGCGCTGACGCTGATCGGCGGCATCGTCGTGGTAACCCTGGTGAGCCTCGCCGTCTTCTGGCGGGCACTGGTCGCCGAATGCCTCGATCCGCTGTTCCTGCGTTCGGTCAGCCGCATGGGCAGCCCTGTGCATTTCATCTTCCTTGGCCTGGTCGTGCTCAACCTCGTCGGTGGCTTCCAGGCGCTGGGCACCTTGTTGTCCGTCGGGTTGATGATGCTGCCGGCGGCCGCCGCCCGCTTCTGGACGGTGCGCGTCGAGCCGATGTGCGTGCTGGCCGTGCTGATCGGCTTTGCCTCCTGCATCGCCGGACTGCTTTTGTCCTATCACGCCTCGCTGCCGTCCGGCCCGGCCATCATCCTGTCGGCCGGCGTCGTCTATTTCGCCTCGATCCTGTTCGGCACGCGCGGCATTCTGCGCGCGCGCATCATCCATCACCGTCACAGAACGGCCTGATCCCCGCCCCTCGAAAGGAGACCCGCTTATGCTGAAATCAATCCGTGCCGCCCTGGCGATGAGCGTTATAACATTAACTGCTTTTGGCGCTTCCTCGGCCTTCGCGGCACCGCTGAAAGTGGTCGCCAGCTTCACCGTCATCGCCGATTTCGCCAGGAATGTCGGCGGCGACCGTGTCGACATCACCACCATCGTCGGGCCGGATGGCGACGCCCATGTCTATGAGCCGAGCCCGGCCGACGCGGTCGCCATGGCCAAGGCCGACATCGTGCTGGTCAACGGCCTGCACTTCGAAGGCTTCTTGCAGCGGCTGGTCGATGCCAGCGCCACCAAAGCCTCTATCGTCACCTTGACCAAGGGCGTGACGCCGATCGACTTCAAGCCTGAATTCGCCGACGCCGACGCGGCCGAAGGCGCCGGCACCGGCGGCGGCAAGACGGTCACCGATCCGCACGCCTTCCAGTCGATCGCCAATGCCAAGATCTATGTGAAGAACATCGCCGAGGCCTTCTGCGCGGCCGACAGCGAGGGCTGCGTCAGCTACCAGACCAATGCCGCCGCCTACACCAAGAAGCTCGATGCGCTGGAAGGCGAAGTGAAGGCGGCGATCCAGTCGATTCCCGAAGCCAAGCGCGTCGTCATCACCTCGCATGACGCCTTCGGCTATTTCGAACACGAATATGGCCTGACCTTCCTCGCCCCGCAAGGCATCTCGACCGACTCTGAACCGTCTGCCGCCGATGTCGCCAAACTGGTCGAGCAGGTGAAGCAGGACAAGGCCGCGGCCATCTTCGTCGAGAACATCACCAACCCGCGCCTGATCGAGCAGATCGCCAGCGAGACCGGCATCAAGGTGGGCGGCACGCTCTATTCGGATGCGCTGTCGCAGCCCGATGGCCCGGGCTCGACCTATATCGACATGATGCACAACAACATCCGCCAGATCAAAGGCGCCATCCTCGGCAGTTGAGGAGCGCCGTGCTCGGAAAGGCGGAGCCAGTCTCCGCCTTTTTTAGCATTCAATACGTAATAAAATAACATAACAGATCGACTAAAATCCCGGAACCCAATCATGAATAAAATGCCCGGTCTCAAACGCCTTCCCGTCACCGTGCTTTCCGGCTTCCTCGGCGCCGGCAAGACCACGCTGCTCAATCACATATTGTCGAACCGCGAGGGCCGCCGCGTCGCCGTCATCGTCAACGACATGAGCGAGATCAATATCGATGCCGAACTTGTGCGCGATGGCGCCGACCTGTCGCGCACCGACGAGAAACTGGTGGAGATGTCGAATGGATGCATCTGCTGCACGTTGCGCGACGACCTGTTGAAGGAGGTCCGCGCACTCGCCGAACAAGATCGCTTCGACTATCTGCTGATCGAATCGACCGGCATCTCCGAGCCCCTGCCCGTCGCCGCGACCTTCGATTTCCGCGACGAGACTGGGAATAGCCTGTCCGACGTCGCCCGTCTCGACACGATGGTGACCGTGGTCGATGCGCTCAATCTGCTCAAGGATTATTCTTCGTCGGATTTCCTCAAGCAGCGTGGCCAGTCGCTTGGCGAGCAGGACGGCCGGGCGCTCGTCGACCTTCTGGTCGAGCAGATCGAGTTCGCCGACATCGTGGTGCTGAACAAGATCGGCGTGGCGAGCCCGCACCAGCGCGACATGGCAAGGCTGATCGTGCGGGCGCTCAACCCCAGTGCCGAGATCGTCGAAGCCGATTTCGGCAAGGTGCCGCTCGACAAGGTGCTCGCCACCGGCCGCTTCGATTTCGACAAAGCGCAGCAGAATCCGCTCTGGTTCAAGGAACTCAACGGTTTTCGCGACCATGTTCCCGAGACCGAGGAATACGGCATCCGTTCCTTCGTCTACCGAGCGCGAAAACCGTTCGAGCCGGCGAGGTTCCAGACCTTCATGGGCCGCGCATGGCCGGGCGTGGTGCGGGCCAAAGGCTTCTTCTGGTTGGCGACACGGCCGCGCCATGTCGGCGAAATGAGCCAGGCGGGCGCACTGGTGCGGACCGAAAAGCGCGGCCTGTGGTGGGCTGCCGTGCCGCAAAGCCGCTGGCCCGACCATGCCGAATGGCGTCAAAGCATGGCCCCCTATCTCGACCCTGTCTGGGGCGATCGCCGCCAGGAACTGGTCTTCATCGGCTGCGAACCGATGGATGAGGCGCAAATCCGCGCCGAACTGGACGATTGCCTGGTCGACGCCGAGGATTTTCGGCCTGAACAGTGGCGAGCGCTGCCCGATCCGTTCCCGGCCTGGGCAGCCTGAGTTGGATTCTCAGCGGGAAACGTCTATCTGCGCTGAATGATTTCTGTCGGCGCGGATTGCCGGCCACGTCGGGGAGTGGCAAGACTCCTCGACAAACCAGATTGCGAGGATGTTGCCATGGAATACCGCGAGATCAGCGAAGACTATTCGGTCTCGGGCCAGATCCAGCCCGAAGACGTCGCGGCCATCAAGGCCGCCGGCTTCAAGAGCGTCATCTGCAACCGGCCGGATGACGAACAGCCCGGCCAGCCTTCGGCCGACACGCTCAAGGCGGCGGTCGAAGCCGCAGGCCTCGCCTTCCGCTACATCCCGGTCATCAGCGGCCAGATCACAGCTGAGAATGTCGAGGATCAGGCCGAGGCGCTGGACGAATTGGAAGGGCCGGTCTTCGCCTATTGCCGCTCCGGCGCGCGCTGCACGAATTTGTATGGGTTGATCCAGCAGTCGAAGGGCTGATCCTTTGGCGCCAGCAGTGCAATGACCGATCGGATCTACGCCGCACTTACCTTAGCTGCGCTTTTTGGTGCAGTGCTCCCAATCCATTGGTTATCATACCAGCGCTACAGAATCGTGAAGCGGCATGGTGGCTTGGGGAAATTCGCCAGAGTTGGACACGCAGGGGTTGTTTCCGTCGACTGGGAAAGCAACCAACTGACCCGGGATTTCGTGATCGACTGGAAGCTGCACATTCCGGGATACAGCATCATTGCCTATGGACTCGCCTTAGTGTTCGGAACCATCTTCGCGGCAATGGCCTATTACCGGCACTAGCCCAAGGAAATTACTTTCGTGGCTGGCCGCGACGTCACAAAGGTAGACTACTCGTCTCCTTCAGCGTCTCCAGCACAATCGCTGTCTTTACATGCTGCACCGATTCATGTGGCAAAAGCACAGCGTTGACGAATTCCGACAGTGATTTGAGATCGGGCGTCACCACCTTCAGGATGTAATCCATCTCGCCAGTCAGCGCGTGCGCTTCCTGCACTTCGGGCAGCCGCGCCACCAATTCACCGAAGCGCCGGGCGTTGTCGCGGTTGTGGGTGGCCAAGGTCACCGAGATGACGTTGACCAGCGAGAAGCCGAGCTTGTCGCGGTCGAGCACCGCCCGATAGCCCTTGATGTAACCGTCTTCCTCCAGCCGCTGGCGGCGGCGCGAGCATTGCGATGCCGACAGGTTCACCCGCTCCGAGAGATCATTGTTGGTCAGCCGCGCGTCACCCTGCAGGAGCGCCATTATCTTGCGGTCAAACTGATCAATGCGCGTCTCATCCATGATTTTTTCTCTCAACATGCATGCTTCACGCATGAGATGATCATTTCAAGCGTTTGAATGCAAGCACCATGCGCCGACTGCGCGCTATGATGGCGTCAAATGGCCGTTTCAGACCGAGCCAGCTTCCGGAGGAATACCATGGGCCCCTTCCCGCACGACGCCCCGCCCGCCAAGATCAGCAAGGAAAACCCTGCCGGCACCGATGGTTTCGAGTTCGTCGAATTCGCGCATCCGGAGCCTCAGAAGCTGGCCGAGCTGTTCACCCGCATGGGCTATGTGGCGGTGGCCAAGCATCGCACGAAAGACATCACCGTCTGGCGCCAGGGCGACATCAACTATGTCATCAATGCCGAGCCAGGCTCGCATGCGATGAAATTCGCCGACAAGCATGGTCCGTGCGCCGCCTCGATGGCCTGGCGCGTGGTCGACGCCAAGCACGCTTTCGACCACGCCGTCTCGAAGGGCGCCACGCCGTATGAAGGCGACGACAAGGCGCTCGACGTTCCGGCGATCGTAGGCATCGGCGGCTCGCTGCTCTATTTCATCGATGCCTATGGCAAGAAGGGCTCGGCCTACGATGCCGAGTTTGAATGGCTCGGTGCGCGCGATCCGCGGCCGCAAGGCGTCGGCTTCTATTTCCTCGATCACCTGACCCACAATGTCTATCGCGGCCAGATGGATAAATGGTGGGATTTCTACCGCAATCTATTCGGCTTCAAGCAGATCCATTTCTTCGACATTGACGGCAAGATCACCGGCCTGGTCAGCCGAGCGATTACCTCGCCCTGCGGCAAGATCCGCATTCCGCTCAACGAATCCAAGGACGAGACCAGCCAGATCGCCGAGTATCTGAAGAAGTACAATGGCGAAGGCATCCAGCACATCGCGGTCGGCACCGACGAGATCTACGCCGCCACCGACAAACTCGCCGCCAACGGGCTGAAGTTCATGCCCGGCCCGCCGGAGACCTACTACGACATGTCGTACGACCGGGTGAACGGCCATGACGAGCCGATCGAGCGGATGAAGAAGCACGGTATCCTGATCGACGGCGAAGGCGTGGTCGACGGCGGCATGACCAAGATCCTGCTGCAGATATTCTCGAAAACCGTGATCGGCCCGATCTTCTTCGAGTTCATCCAGCGCAAGGGCGACGAAGGCTTTGGCGAAGGCAATTTCCGCGCGCTGTTCGAATCGATCGAGCAGGACCAGATCAAGCGCGGTGTGATCAGGGTGGACGGCAAGGCAGCGTAGGCTGCCCCGAACCGAACTTTCTTACGGCGCGAGCCATTATGACCTAAATTATGGTCATAAAGGATCGCGCTATGAATGTTTCCATCGCCGAGGCCAAGGCTAAATTGTCTGAACTCGTCAGCCGCGCTGAAGCCGGCGAGGAGATCATACTTACACGCCACGGCAAAGTGGCCGCGCGCATTGTACCGCCGGCGGCCGCCGAAACGCTGCTGCGTATCGGCGCCTTGAAGGGCACGATCTGGATTGCGGACGATTTTGACGAACTCGGTCCCGAATGGGACGAGTACGTGAAATGACGGTCGGCCAGTATCTCGCCGACACCCATATCATCCTCTGGTCGATTTCGGACGACCGACGTCTCAGCGAACAGCACCGCGCTATCCTGGCTTCGGACGCGGTGGTGTTCGCCAGCGCGGCAAGCGTGTGGGAAATCGCCATCAAACGTTCGATCGGAAAACTCGATACGCCGGACGATCTGCCAACGTTGCTTCCAAGGATGCGATTTCAGCCGCTCGCCGTAACTTTACATCATGCGAATACCGTCAGCGGCCTACCCCAGCACCATGGTGATCCGTTCGACAGACTGCTGATCGCGCAGGCGCAGGTGGAGAACCTGACCATCCTAACATCTGACCCGCATTTAGCCCGCTACGGCATCGCTCTGGCCTGATAGGCGAAAAAACCGGCTCACAATCCCAACCTCTCGACCTCTGCCTCCCTCAGCTTAATGTCATAATCGAGCAGGAACTCATCGAGTTGCGGCGGCGCCACCGAGGTGCCGGACAGCATGGCGTGCACCTGACCGCGATGGTGGATGTCGTGCAGGAAGACATGGGCGAGGATATCGCCGATGCGTTCGGGGATCATGCCGTCCTCGCGCCGGTCGGTGATGACGCGGCGGTCGAGATCGGCCTCCGACAGGCCATCGCAGAAGGCGATCAGTCGCCGGTCGGCCGCGATCTGCGCGGCAAACAGCGCATGGGGCTCGTCGAAAGGCACAAAATCATCATGGGCCGCGGCGCCGATGCCGCCCTCTTCGAGAAAATCGAGATAGAGATAATCGACGGCGAGGATGTGGTTGAGCGTTGCCTTGATCGACGGGAAAAAGCTGGTGCGCTCGGCCTCGAACTCACCGGGCTTGAGCGCAAGCACGGCGCGATAGAGCCGGTCGTTCGACCAGAGATTGTTACCGGCCATGCGGCACAGATGATCGAGCAGGGTCATGACGTCATCCTGCGGACCGAACCAGGTGCAAACCCGCACCCATAACCACGAATCCGGCGAGCACGATCAATAGCAACCCGTTCATGCGCCGCCGCATGGCTTGCGTTTCCTCGTCCCGCGCGACATTCATGTTGGTGATGGTGTGGAACATCATCGCCTTGCGCGGAAGGCCGCTGCGGTTGGTCAGGTCCGGCGAGCGCGCCTCGATGCGATAGCTCAGCCGGATCGCCAGGATGAAGACAGCCAGAATAGCCAGCGCCCAGACACCGGCCATCAGATAGAATATCTCTCCCGTCATTCCATCCCCGCTATCGTTCGTATTTCTCGACCTTCTGCTCGATGGCGCCGAAGATCGAATGTCCGGCCTTGTCCTTCATCTCGATGCGCACCGTGTCGCCGAAGCGCAGGAACGGCGTCTTGGGCTCGCCTGACGCAATGGTCTCGATCATGCGCAGTTCGGCGATGCAGGAATAGCCCGCGCCGCCGGCCGAGACAGGTTTTCCCGGGCCGCCGTCGAGCTTGTTGGAAACCGTGCCCGAACCAATGATGGTGCCGGCGACAAGCGGTCGCGTCTTCGCGGCGTGCGCGATAAGGGTCGGGAAATCGAAGGTCATGTCAACTCCGGCATTGGCGCGGCCGAAAGGCTTGCCGTTGAGATCGGCAAGCAGCGGCAGGCTGACCTTGCCGCCATCCCAGGCATCGCCCAGTTCGTCCGGCGTCACCGCCACGGGTGAAAAGGCCGAGGACGGTTTCGACTGGAAGAAGCCGAAACCCTTGGCCAGTTCCGGCCCGGTGAGTGCGCGCAGGGTGACATCGTTGACCAGCAAGACCAGCCGGATGGCGGCGCGCGCTTCATCGAGGCTCGCCCCCATCGGCACGTCGTCAACGATGACGGCGACTTCCGCCTCCATGTCGATGCCGAAGGCTTCGTCGGTCATATGGATCGGATCGCGCGGCCCGATGAAGGAGTCCGAGCCGCCCTGGTAGATCAGCGGATCGGTCCAGAAGCTTGCCGGCATCTCGACGCCACGCGCCTTCCGCACCAGTTCGACATGGTTCACATAGGCCGACCCGTCGGCCCATTGATAGGCGCGTGGCAGCGGCGAATGCGCGTCGTGCTCGTGAAAGCGCGCTGATGGCATCGCATTGTTCTCCAGCGATTCCGCTATGGTCGCGAGATGCGGCGAAATCCTGCGCCAGTCGTCGAGTGCCGCCTGCAGCGTGCGCGCCAGGAACGAAGCATCGGTGTACTGCGTCAGGTCGCGCGAGACGACGACGAGTTTTCCGTCGCGCGTCCCGTCCTTCAATGTGGCAAGCTTCATGCGATTTCCTCTCCTGATGCGGCTTTGACACCGCTTAGTTCCACAACAAGGCCGTCACGGGCGATCGTCAAATCGCCGGCCCATGTTTTCCTGACAGCAGCAAGCCAGTTCGCCTCGCCGATCTCGGGATCGTCGGCGGGAATGAGATGATTGAGCACCAACCTCTTGACGCCGGCATCGCTGGCGATGCGCCCGGCTTCCTCGGCAAAGCTGTGGCTGGCGAGCAGATGTTCCTTGAGCCGCGCGCCATTGCCGGTTCTGGCGACCAATCGCTCGATCCCTTCCTCCAGCATGGCTTCATGGACGAGAAGGTCGGCACCCTCGGCGAAATCGGCGAGCGGTGGAAAGAAGGCCGTATCGGCGGAAAAGACCACGTTTTTCGCACCATGCTCGAAGCGCAGGGCAAAACAGTCGGTCACCGGCGGATGGTCGACACGCAGCGCAGTGACCTTCAGGCCACCTTGCTCGACCACCTGGCCCTCGCCGAACTCATCGATCGAAACCAGCTCGCGAATGTCAGGCCGGCCCTCGTCGACGATGCGGATCTCGATGTCGAATTCCATCGCCTGGCAAAAGCGCCGCCAGTAGTGGCCGGTGCCGGGCGGACCAAACACGCGGACCGGCGTCGCCAGCCCCGCCGTCCAGGCGGTGTGGATCAGCGGTCCCAGTTCCAACACATGATCTGAATGCAGATGCGTGATGAAGATCAGGTCGAGCGCCTTCAGGCTGATGCCGGCATCGACCAGAGCGCGCGTCACGCCAAGCCCGCAATCGACGACGATGGTTCGCCCTCCGATTTCAAGCAGCGACGAACTCGGCCATGGCCCGCCAGGCCGCAGCGCCGGGCCGCCCTTTGAGCCCAGCAGCACCAACCGATCCGGCATTGGCTTGCGGCTCAAGACCAGTCGCCCTCCGGCGTGCCATTAAAACGCTTCTTCAGGTCTGCCCAGCAATCGATGTAGTTGTCCTGGCGGGTCTCCAGTTCGGCGCCGTAGCGGGTCAGCATCTGCGGGAAGCGGGTCTCGAACATGAAGGCCATGGTGTTGTCGAGCTTGACCGGTTTCAGATCCGCGCGCGAGGCTTTTTCGAAGCCAGGGGCATCCGGGCCATGGGCCAGCATCAGATTGTGCAGGCTGATGCCACCGGGAACAAAGCCTTCTTCCTTGGCATCGTACTGGCCATGGATCAGGCCCATGAATTCGCTCATGATGTTGCGGTGGTACCATGGCGGCCGGAACGTATCCTCGGCCACCAGCCATCGCGGCGGGAAGATGACGAAGTCGATATTGGCCGTGCCTTCCTCGCCGCTCGGCGCGGTCAGCACGGTGAAGATCGACGGATCGGGGTGATCGAACAGGATGGCGCCGACCGGCGAAAACGTCGCCAGATCATATTTGTAAGGCGCGTAATTGCCATGCCAGGCGACGACGTCGAGCGGCGAATGACCGATCTCGGTGACATGGAAATTGCCGCACCATTTCACGATCAGCCGGCATGGCGTCTCCTTCTCCTCGAACCAGGCGCAAGGCGTCTTGAAATCGCGCGGGTTGGCCAGGCAATTGGCGCCGATCGGGCCGCGATCAGGCAAGGTCAGCTTGGCGCCATAGTTCTCGCAGACGTAGCCGCGCACCTGCCTGTCGACCAATTCGACCTTGAAGACGAGGCCGCGCGGCAAAACGGCGATCTCACCGGGCCGAAGCTCGATGACGCCCATCTCCGTCACCAGACGCAGGGCGCCGACCTGCGGCACGACCAGCAACTCCCCGTCGGCATCGAAGAAATGATCGTCGACCATCGATGTGTTGGCGACATAGACATGCGCTGCCATGCCGGTCTGCCCGAGCACGTCGCCGGCCGTGGTTATGCTGCGCATGCCCTGGATAAAATCGGTCGGCTCCTTCGGCATCGGCACCGGGTTCCAGCGATACTGGCCAAGCGCCAGTTCGTGGTCACCGACATTGGGAGCGGTCTTCCACAGGGGATATCTCGCCGCCTTGAAGCGGCCGGTGTGCTTGACGCTCGGCCGGATGCGATAGAGCCATGACCGCTCATTGGTGCCGCGCGGCGCGGTGAAGGGCGAACCGGAAAGCTGTTCGGCGTAAAGGCCGTAGGCCGGCCGTTGCGGCGAGTTCCGCCCCTGCGGCAGCGAGCCGGGCAAGGTTTCGGTCTCGAAATCGTTGCCGAAGCCCGGCATGTAGGAAAAGGCCATCGCTTCCTCCCTTGCGCATCCGGCCAGACGCCAGCCGCATTGACCAAACTGGTTTCATTTGTAACCATCGAAAATGTAACTATCAATGCCACCATGGCGCGCAAGGAAATGAACCATGGACCCGGAGATCCTGGAGCTCGAAAGCTTCCTGCCCTACCGGCTGTATCGTCTTGCCGACGCCGTCAGCCGCGAGTTCTCGCGGATATACAAGGACAGTCACGGGTTGACGCGGCCGGAATGGCGCATGCTTTCCGGACTTGGCCAGCGCGGGACGATGACCGCGACAGAGCTCGGCGAGCAGTCGGCCATGCACAAGACCAAAGTGTCGCGCGCGGTGGCGGAGCTTGAAAGGCGGCGCTGGCTCATCCGGACTCCCGATGAGAACGATCGCCGTGTCGAGCATTTGAGGCTTACCAAAGCGGGCCTTGCCGCCTATCGTGAGATGGTGCCGCTGGCGAAGGCGTTCGAGCAGGCGCTGCTGGCCAAATTGAGCGCCGACGAACGAACTTCCATCGTAAAGGGCGTCTTGTCGCTGGAAACCGCATTGGATAGGAGATAGCCGCCGTCGCCGGAGGGGATATAAGACGGTCGCCGCGAAGGGGTAGCGCGTTCAGGCAGCCACGGGTCTCGCGATCCCTGCTTGTCCGGTAGCGGATTTTCTGCGCCTGCATGTCAGCTGGCGGATGATCCATGAGCGAATTGGGGGATGGATGAAGTCGCTGATTGCCAAGCCGGTGGCGGTGATCGTCTTGCTGTTTGCGCGTGCCATCACCGCTGTGCGGCCGTTCTGGCACGAAGGCAGGCTGCCTCGCCGTCGCTCGATCTTCTTTGCCAACCACTCCAGCCATGGTGATTTCATCCTGATCTGGGCTGTTCTGCCGCCGCGCCTGCGTCGGCGGGTCCGTCCCGTAGCGGGCGCCGACTACTGGCTGAAATCAAAACTCCGAAGCTTCATCGGGCGCGACGTTTTCAATGCCGTCCTGATCGATCGCAATCGCGACGCACGCACGATGGATCCTGTCGAGAGCATGGGGGAAGCGATGAAGGAAGGCTCTTCGCTGATCCTCTTCCCGGAGGGCACGCGCAACCAGTCCGATGCGTCCTTGCAGCCATTCAAATCCGGCCTGTTCCATTTGGCGGCATTGCACCCGGACTTCGAGTTGGTGCCGGTATGGATCGCCAATCTCAACCGAGTGATGCCGAAGGGGGAGTTCGTGCCCATACCGCTGATCTGCACGGTGACGTTCGGCGAGCCAATGCATCTGGCTGATGGCGAGGACAAGGACATGTTTCTCGAGCGAGCACGGGAAGCGCTACTCGCGCTGGCGCCGAAAAAGGCAGCGGCCGAGAGGGTAGAGGAATGAGCTCGACCCAATTCGACATGATGGTTCTCGTGCTCGGTGTCTGCGGGATCCTGCTTACGGCCTCCTTCGTGGGCCAGATCCTGGAGCGACGCTTGTCGCCAGACGGCTCGAACCCGGCCATCGAGAACCTCAACGCCCGCATCAATGCCTGGTGGGTGATGGCGATCCTCATCGCCATCGCATTCGTCGCCGGGCGAATCGGCGTTCTGCTCCTCTTCGGCTTCTGCTCCTTCGCCGCCCTTCGCGAGTTCGTGACGCTGACCAATACGCGCCGTGCCGACCACTGGGCGCTGGCCACCGCGTTTTTCGTCGTGCTGCCGTTGCAGTATGTCCTGCTCTGGATCGAGGACTACGAAATCTTTTCCGTTTTCATTCCGGTCTACGCCTTCCTGTTGATGCCCATCATCTCGGCGGTGCGAGGCGACACGCAGCACTTCCTGGTTCGAATCGCGGAGGTGCAATGGGCGCTGATGATCTGCGTCTTCTGCGCCTCGCACGTGCCGGCTCTCCTGACGTTGCACATTCCCGGCTACGAGGGCCGCAATGTGCTTTTGATAGCCTTCCTTGTCATCGTCGTTCAGTTGAGCGATGTGCTGCAATATATCTGGGGCAAGATGATCGGGCGCACGAAGATCGCACCAAGGCTTTCGCCGTCCAAGACTGTCGAAGGTTTCGTCGGCGGCATCGCCTGCGCCAGCCTCGTCGGCGCTGGTCTGTGGTGGATCACGCCGTTCTCTCCGCTTCAGGCCGGCGCAATGGCCTTCCTGATCACGTTGATGGGCTTTTTCGGCGGCCTCGTGATGTCCGCCATCAAACGCGACCGCGGCGTGAAGGATTGGGGCCATCTGATAGACGGCCATGGCGGCCTGATCGATCGGCTGGATTCAGTGGTGTTCTCCGCTCCGATCTTCTTCCACCTCACGCGTTACTTCTGGTCGCCGGCATGAGGCAGTCATGAACACGGGCGATCGCAGACCCCTTGCAAGCCGCGACACGCGCTGGGCACAGGCGACGGCCAGACGTCTCGCCGCACTCTCGGTGACGCCCAACCAGATTTCGCAGGCCAGCATCCTCGCCGGCGCGCTGGCCGGCGCCGCCTTCTGGCTTGGCGGGCAGAGCGACGGCATGGCGCGTCTGCTGTTGTTGCCGGGAGCCGCGCTGTTCTGCCAACTGCGCCTGCTGTGCAACCTCTTCGATGGCATGGTCGCCGTCGAAGGCGGCAAGGCGTCGGCCGATGGCCCCTTCTGGAACGAGTTCCCGGACAGGATCGCCGACATCGCCATCATGGTGGGAATAGGCTACGGCATCGCCATGCCTGGCCTTGGCTGGGCAGCCGCCTGTTTTTCGGTTCTCACCGCCTATGTGCGGGAACTAGGGCGGGCCAACGAAGCACCGAGCGATTTCTCCGGCCCGATGGCCAAACCGCATCGCATGGCGGTTGCAACCATTGCTGCGCTGCTGTCTTCAGTGGAGTTCCTCTGGCATGGCCGCAATGAGGTCCTGACGCTCGCGCTTGCCGTCATCGCGATCGGCTCCGCCGCAACCGCGCTGCGCCGCGCATGGCGACAAGTGCGATGGTTGAGAACCAGGAGCCCCTGAGGCGTTTTCCTGGCTGGGCTCGCCGGAGGCGCCTACCAGTCCATCACGACCTTGCCCGAACTGCCGCTCCTCATCGCATCGAAGCCTGTCTGGAAATCGTCGATGCCGATGCGGTGCGTGATCAGTCCCGAGACATCGAGCGGACCCTGCACCAGCGCGATCATCTTGTACCAGGTCTCGAACATCTCGCGGCCATAGATGCCCTTGAGGTGCAGCATCTTGAAGATGACCTTGTTCCAGTCGATCTCGAAGCCGGTAGGCGCAATGCCCAGAATGGCGATCTTGCCGCCATTGTTCATCGTGTCGATCATGTCGCGGAAGGCGGGGGCGGCGCCAGACATTTCGAGGCCGACGTCAAAACCCTCGGTCATGCCGAGCGCCGGCATGACGTCGCGCAGCTTTTGCTTCGAAGCGTCGACGACATGCTGGACGCCGAGCTTCTTCGCCAGCGCCAGCCGCACCGGGTTGATGTCGGTGATGACCACTTTTCGCGCACCAACGCATTGCGCCACCAGCGCACCCATGATTCCGATCGGCCCGGCGCCGGTGACCAGCACGTCCTCGCCGACCAGATCGAAGGACAATGCCGTGTGGACGGCATTGCCCAGCGGATCGAAGATCGCCGCGACTTCGTCCGGCACATCGTCGGGGATCGGGACGACATTGTGCTGCGGGATAGCGAGATACTCGCCGAAAGCGCCTGGCCGGTTGACGCCGACGCCGAGCGTGTTGCGGCAGAGATGCCCTCGCCCGGCACGACAGTTGCGGCAATGGCCACAGACGATGTGGCCTTCGCCCGAGACGCGCTGGCCGACCTTGTATTCGGTGACGGCCGCGCCGAAATCTGCGACGGTGCCGACGAATTCATGGCCGGTCACCATCGGCACCGGCACCGTCTTCTGCGCCCACTGATCCCAATTGTAGATATGGACGTCGGTGCCGCAGATCGCTGTCTTCTTGACCTTGATCAGCACATCGTTGGGGCCGATCTCCGGCACCGGCACTTCTTCCATCCAGATGCCCGGTTCGGCCTTGGCCTTCACCAGCGCCTTCATCATGTTCGACATTCTCTTGTCCCTTGAATCTCTTGATCCGGAATCG
This sequence comes from Mesorhizobium sp. GW821-FHT04C10, assembly GCF_059420305.1. Taxonomy (NCBI): domain Bacteria; kingdom Pseudomonadati; phylum Pseudomonadota; class Alphaproteobacteria; order Hyphomicrobiales; family Phyllobacteriaceae; genus Mesorhizobium; species Mesorhizobium sp. GW821-FHT04C10. Next base: position 5,088,353 of record NZ_JBWKTL010000001.1, read on the forward strand.
CTTTTCGGCGCCGGCCGCTCAGGAAATCACGCCCAGTTCCCTACCGACCGCGCCGAACGCCTCCACCGCTCGGTCGATGTCGGCGCTGGAATGCGCCGCCGACATCTGGGTGCGGATACGCGCCTGGCCCTTAGGCACCACCGGGAACGAGAAGCCGATGACATAGATACCGCGCTTCAGCATGCGCGTCGCCATCTCCTGCGCCAGCGTCGCCTCGCCAAGCATCACGGGAATGATCGGATGATCGGCACCGGCCAGCGTGAAGCCGAGCTTGCCCATCTGCGACCTGAACCGCGCCGCATTGGCATATAGGCGTTCGCGCAAGGCGTCGCCATTGCGGATCAGGTCGAACACCTTGATCGAGGCGCCGGCGATCGCCGGCATCAGCGTGTTGGAAAAGAGATAGGGCCGCGAGCGCTGGCGCAGCCAGTCGACCACTTGGCTCTTGCCGGAGGTGTAGCCACCGGAAGCGCCGCCAAGCGCCTTGCCCAGCGTGCCGGTGATGATGTCGACCCTGCCCTCGACGCCGCAATGCTCCGCCGAGCCGCGGCCATTTTTGCCGACGAAGCCGACCGCATGGCTGTCGTCGACCATGACCATCGCATCGTATTTCTCGGCAAGGTCGCAGACGCCCTTCAGGTTGGCGATGATGCCGTCCATCGAGAACACACCGTCGGTGGCGATCAGTCGGAAGCGGCAATCCTTCGCCTCCTTCAATCGCGCCTCCAGATCGGCCATGTCGTTGTTGGCGTAGCGGAAGCGCTTGGCCTTGGACAGCCTGACGCCGTCGATGATCGAGGCGTGGTTCAGCGCATCCGAAATGATCGCATCTTCCTCGCCAAGCAGCGTCTCGAACAGTCCGCCATTGGCGTCGAAACAGGAGCCGTAGAGGATGGTGTCTTCCAGGCCGAGGAAGGAGGAAATCGTCGCCTCGAGCTGCTTGTGCTCCTCCTGCGTGCCGCAGATGAAGCGCACCGAGGCCATGCCGTAGCCGTAGCGATCGAGGGCCTGCGTGGCCGCCTTTCGCAGGTCGGCGCTGTCGGCGAGGCCGAGATAGTTGTTGGCGCAGAAGTTCAGCACTTTCTCGCCGCCGACCTCGATCTGCGCCGACTGCATGGAGGAAATCACCCGCTCGGATTTGTAGAGCCCGGCCGATTTGAGCCCTGCAAGCTCACTGTCGATATGGGAGAGAAATGCTGCGGTCATGATCAGGCCTCGTTTAACGTGGGCAGACTGTCGTCCCGCTTGCGCAAAAAATCCATCGCAAAAGCGACCGGATCGGGTGGCCGGACTGCATCAACCGAGACGCGACGGGCATCGCGCGAGCGGCCACTCGATAACGCACGCGACAAGCAATACTCAAATGCAGGCCGGCGGCGAAAGGAGCCGATAACCATTTAGCGATCTTTGCGGCTCTCCCCTTGCCGGCGGGCTGTCAATTTCCAGTCCTGTTAACGTTTGCGGCTCAATGGTGACCATACAGGAATCCGTTGGCGAGAGGGCCGCCCCCGAAAATGTCGCAGCAGCCGGTGCAAACCGTTTCAGGCAAGCTCATACTGCTGATCAAGGCTGGCTACTGGCTGGCGCTGCTGATCATTGCCACCATGGTAGCAGCCTCTTTCGTCCTGCTGCAGCAGACGATGGCCACGCAGCAACACAACCACACCTTGCTCGATATCGTCGGCACGCAGAAGACATTGTCGCAGCGCATCGTCTTCCTTGCCAGCGCAACGGGTGCCGCGTCGCGCGACAAGCAGCCGGCGCTGGTCAGCGCGCTCAAGCAAGCCACGGCTGAGTTCGAGACCAATTACGATCTGCTGCTCAAGCAGACGGGCGCGGATCCGCAGTCGCCGGCCAAGCTCGATGCGAAATCGATCGAGAGCGTGCTTTTCGCCAAGCCCTTCCATCTCGACTATTTCTCGGTTGGGCTGATCGCCAATGGCGACCGTCTGATCTCCGCCCTTGAATCGAAACTCAATCTCGACAATGACGGCTACAAGGGCGGCGCTGAACGCGTCAACCTCGATACGTCGGTCGCCAACGCAACCTTGTCGGGCTATGCCGCCCTTGGCCAGCGCATCAGCGCCGAGGCCGACGAGCGCTCCGAAAAGCTGCTCGCCCTCCACCGCACGCTGTTCTACGCTACACTCGGCGTTATCCTGCTGGTGGCACTGTTCATCTTCAGGCCGATGTCCAATGCGATCCTGCGCAAGACGCGTGAACTGGTCGATGCTCGCAACTCAATGGCCTTCATCGCGGTTCACGACGGCCTGACCGGCCTGCACAACCGCACTTTCCTGACCGACCATTTCGACACGCTGATCAAGGGTGCGCACCGGCGGCGCGAACGCCTGGCCGTGGTCCAGCTGGACCTCGACCGATTCAAGCAGATCAACGACACGCTCGGCCACGCCGCCGGCGACTATGTCCTGGTTGTGACGGCGCAGCGCATGCGCGATTCGTGCCGGGCGTCGGATCTGTGCGCGCGGCTCGGTGGCGACGAATTCGTGATGATCCTCAATGGCGCGGGCACCACCGAGGACATCAACATGCTGGCACGGCGGATCCTGGCGCATATCAACGAGCCGATCATCTTCCAGGGCACCACGATTCTTCCGGGTGCCAGCGGCGGCATCGCCGTCTATCCGATCGATGCCGACAATGCTCAGGACCTGCTCGTCCATGCCGATCTGGCACTTTACTCCGCCAAGAAGATGGGCGGCGGCAACTTCTCGTTCTTCTCGGAGGAGCTGCGCCGCGAACTCGACTACCGCAAGCAGCTCGAGCACGACATCAAGGTCGCCATTTCAGAAAAAGCGTTTCAGGTCTATTTCCAGCCGCAGGTCTCCCTGACCAACGGCGCCATCAGCGGCATCGAAGCCCTGGTGCGATGGAACCATGCCGAGCGCGGCATGATCTCGCCGGGCGAATTCATTCCGGTCGCCGAGAAATGCGGTTTCATGCCGGAGATCGGCCGCATCGTGATCAGCAAGGCGATCAACGAAGCCGCCGAGTGGAACCGTGCCGGGATTGCCTTCGGCCGGCTTGCCGTTAACGTTTCGGGCACCGAACTGCGCGAGCACGATTTCGACGCGTTCTTGTTCGAGACATTGGAAAAGGCCGGGCTGCCGCCACAGAAACTGTCGCTGGAAATCGTCGAATCCGTCATTCTGGACGACGAGAAGACGGGCATCGCCGCCAAGCTGCGCCACATCAGAGCCGCGGGCGTGCATCTGGAACTCGATGATTTCGGCACCGGTTATGCGTCGCTCAGCCACGTCAATCCCAACGAGATAGATCGGCTCAAGATCGACCGCCGCTTCGTCCAGAACATCCATGAGAATGGCGACAACTCCAAGATCGTGCGCGCCATCACCGAGCTTGCCCGCGGGCTCGGCATCTCGATCGTCGCCGAGGGGGCTGAAACCGAGGCCGAACTCGACTCGCTGATGGCGATCGGCTGCGACCAGGTACAGGGCTATTCCATCGCCTTCCCGATGCCGCACGACAAGGCGCTCGAATGGCTGACCGCGCGCATGCCGAAGAAAGCCAGGCTGACGGTGCTGCAAGGCAGCCTGAAATAGGCGAAACCTGGCCCGCCTTGACAACCGGCCGCCGAGATGGCGGCCTGTGCTGATCGCAAACGGATACAGCGGCCCATGACATTCTTTCGGCTTGTGCTGGCGGCCATGTTGTTGTCCGCGCCGCCGGCTTATGGGGCGGATCGCACCATCTATCTCACCTTCGACGATGGTCCGCTGAACGGCACCAGCAACATCCTCGATGTGTTGGCGGCGGAACAGGTTCCGGCGACGCTGTTCATGGTCGGCATGCACGCCGAGGCCAGTGCGTCCAACAAGGCCTTGGTCCGGCGCGCCAAGGCGATGCCGCTGGTGACGATCGGCAACCACAGCTACAGCCACGCCTACAATCACTACCGGCACTTCTACAGCGACACGGAAGGGGTGGTTGCCGACATGCTCATGGCCAATGCCGTGCTGGGCCTTAAGCCCGCGGTGCACGCGCGACTGCCGGGGCGCGATGTATTCCGGCTGCCTTCAATGTCAAAGGACGACAACTCGCTTGGACCCGCGCAAGCCGGCCGCGAGGATCCCGACTACGAATTCGTCGCGGCTTCCGGCTTCTATCTCTACGGCTGGGACCACGAGTGGGTGCACAAGGACAATGGCGAGCCGGTCCAGAGCGTCGACCATCTGGTCAGCGAGATCGATCACCTGTTCGGCTATGGCCGCTTCGCCAAGCCGGGCAAGCTGATCCTCTTGATGCATGACGAGATGTTCCAGGACAGTTTCGACGGCAAGACGAAACTGACCAACCTGATCACCGCACTGAAACTGCGCCGCTACGCCTTTGGAACGATCCCGACCTATGACTGAGCGGGCCGTTATGATTTGATCTTGCGAGCCGGTTTGCGGGAACGAGGCGGTAAATCGTTCTTGTCACCGGGAAAAGCCGTCAGCAATTGTCCGAAGCTTGGCGCTTCGACATTGTCGCGCAATGCTGCCAATACCTGCGCGAACTCCGCCAGACGGTCGTCGGGCAGTCCTGTGCGGAGCCGCCTGTCGAAGACAAGCGCGGCCTGCCGCAATGTCTCGAACAGCGCTTCTCCCGCTTCTGTCAATTCGACCAGATGGACCCTCCGGTTGACGGGATCGCGGCGGCGCGTCAGCAGGCCCTGCGCCTCCATCGCGTTGAGATGGTGGGTCAGCGTCGCGCCCTGGATGCCGATCATGCCGGCGAGTTCGCGCTGATTGGCAAGCTTGCTCGACTTGACCGACAGCAGGGTGAGCCAGACCGGCAATGTGCCGCCCGCTTCAACCAAAGCGGCGTCGAAGGCCTGCGCAACGAGCTTGGCGGTGCGGCCGAGATTCATGCCGACTGGCGGGCGTTCAAAGGGCGTCATCGCGGGACACTAGAGCAATTCCAGGAAAAGTGTGAAGCGGTTTTCCGCCCGGAATTGCCTCCGACAAAGACGGTGTTTTCCGCGGATGGAACAGGTTCGCGTTTATACATTGACATCTAACTGTTAGATATCTAACTATTAGTGCGGTAGCGAGCGAGAGAGGAGAGCCGGCATGCAATATGTCTATATCGTGGTTATCGGTCTTCACGTCATGGCCGGCGTGTTCTGGGCTGGCACCACCATCACCCTCGCCCGCGATCCCGAGATCAAGGCGGAGCGATTCATCCAGCCGCAGATGGGCGCGGCCGGCATGGTTTTCCTGACCGGGGCGCTGCTGTGGTATTTCTTCCACGGCGCTTATTTCGGCTCGATGGAAATGGTGCTGGCGCTCGGCATCCTGGCCGCGTTTGCCGCGGCCGGCGTGCTCGGCGCCATGGTCAGGGCGCCGAGCAGGCGGCTTACCGGCGCCAATGCGGAAATCGAAACGCAGCTGCGCGCCAGAATGGCGATCGGCGAACGCATTGCCGCATGGCTTCTGGTGGTCACCGTGCTTTGCATGGCAATCGCCAGGATGGTCTGAGCGTCGTCCGCACCGCAGCTCACAAGATCGCACGTTATCAGGCGATGAGCCAACGGCGTGCGGGCGCGCGGCCAGGCCGGCATACATGGGCTCTCGTATGCAGGTCTGACCGCGCGCCACCAACCCCGACAGCCGCGGCAGCCGCTTCTCAGGTCAGTTTTTTACGCGCCTGTTTCTCGAGTTCGCCCACGAAGACGGCCGGGCTCCATCCTGCATCCAGAGCACGATGGACAAGCGCCTGTTGTGTCTCCGGCGCGAGCCCGCCGAGCGGCGGGTCGCGATCGAGATTGGTCGGAAAGGAATAACCTTCCGCCGACGACGCGATGGCATTGCCAGCCGCCTGCCTGGTCAGGCTGCCATCGCCCAGCATACGCTGCAGAATGGGGTAGAGGGCCGCGCTCATGCGGGTCCGGTCCACACTCTCCATGGCGCGGCCATAGGCCGATGAGACCTGCAAGAGATTCGCCATGCGCTGGATGTCGGCTGACCGGTTGGTGCCGGCGGCGTGGAACAGCGCCGGATTGAAGAAGGCCGCATCGCCCTTTTTCAGGGGCAGCTGAACATGATGCTCGGCGAAATAGGCCTGGAATTCGGGGCGGTTCATCGCCAGGTACCCAGGCAGGTAGGTCTGCGAATAGGGCAAATAGAGCGTGGGGCCGCTTTCCACCGGCATGTCGCAGTGAGCGACAGCGCCCTGCAGCGTCAGCACCGGCGATATCCGATGGACGTGCACCGGATAGCGTTCGATGATGGGCGAAGTCTGGAAACCAAGATGATAGTCCCGGTGCGCCGACTGCGACGCGCCACCCGGCCTGACATTGTTCACCTGCGACGTCACCTGATAGGCCGGGCCGAGCCAAGCTTCCGATATCAGCGCGATGATATCGTTGCCGTAATAGGCGGCGAAGGTCGCGGGATCGCGCAGGCACAGCTTCTCCAGCGCATTCCACACCCGGTCGTTGGCGCCGGGCTTGGCAAAATGATCGCCGCCGCCTGCTCCGGCCGCACGCTCCTCGGCGATGATGGCATTGAACGCTTCAGTGGCTGCGTCGACTGGCGCCACATCCTCGAAGGCGCCGCGAAACACGACGACACCTGGACCGTCGGTCATCGCCTCGACCCACTCGGCCAGAAGCGCCTTGCGCCGGACCGGATCGCCGGCGGCCGTGCGAACCGGCGCACCATCGTAGATCAGGATGTTCTTCCGGACCTCGGACGCGAACGGATAGTCTGCTGGATTTGTCGTCCTTTGCGTCGACGCGGCAAAATCGTCGATGCTGCACACATCGGCGGCAAGCCAGACACGATCGGATCTGAGCTCGGCATAATTGTCGGCCTTCACGGCATCCTCCCCTTGGTCTTGTTTCGACTGGATGGCGAAAGTATAGCTCTGGCTGAGAGGTGGCCTACAGCTGAAACACCTCAAAAACACCTCAAGATTGATCGAGGCGGCCGATGTCGCATCCGTTCCTGGTGAAGGACATCGCCCTGCAGGCCGGCGTCAGCATCGCCACGGTCGACCGCGTCCTGCATGGGCGCGGCGGCGTGCGTCAGCACACCATACGCCGCATAGAGCAGGCGATTCGGGAACTGGAAACGCAACGCTCCCAACTCGGCCTGTCGGGCCGCAAGTTCATTCTCGATCTCGTCATGGAGGCTCCAGTGCGCTTCACCGAGGCGGTACGCGCCGCGCTGGAGGCCGAGATGCCGGGCCTCCATCCGGCGGTGTTCCGCGCGCGCCACCACCTTGCCGAAGTGCGCGTGGCGGCGAACACCGTCGCGCTGCTCGACGCGATCGCCCGTCGCGGCAGCAACGGGATTTTCCTCAAGGCGCCTGATATTCCGGAGATAGCGGCCGCGGTGGACCGGGTCGTCAGGTCGGGAATACCGGTCGTGACGCTGGTCACCGATCTGCCGAACAGCCGGAGGCTGGCCTATGTCGGCATCGACAACCGCGCCGCCGGCGAAACGGCTGCCTATCTGATCGGCGCATGGCTTGGCGGACGTCGTGCCGATGTCCTGGTCACCTTGAGCAGCAACCGGTTCCGGGGCGAGGAGGAGCGCGAAATCGGCTTTCGCCGCGCCTTGCGCGAAAACTTCCCCGACCTTGGGATCGTCGACATCAGCGAGGGCCACGGGATCGATCGCGCGACGGGCGAGTTGGTCCGCACCGCGCTGACACATCATCCCGATGTTGCGGCCGTGTATTCGATCGGCGGCGGAAACGCCTCCATCGTGCAGGCATTCGCCGAGATGAAGCGGCCCTGCCTTGTGTTCATCGGCCACGATCTCGACGCCGACAATCTCGACTTGCTGCGAAGCCGGCACATCTCGGCCGTGCTGCATCACGATCTCAGGCAAGACATGCGTTCGGCCTGCATCCACATCATGCGGGCACAGGGCGCGTTGCCGAAATCGGTCGCGCCGGGCGCGTCCAACATCCAGATCATCACGCCGTTCAACATGCCGGCCTGAGCAGACGGTGCATCAGATCCGCAGGCCGAACCTGATCCCGTCATAGATGGCGGCATGGATGTTGCGTGAGGCGACCGCGTCACCGATGCGGAACAGCACGAAGCCCGCCCCTGGATTGCGCGCCGGGAAAATGTCGCCGCCGCCGACCAGACGTTCGTAGTCGACCGCCCCACCATTCTTCGACAGCGGCTTCAGGCTGAGATAGAGATCGTCGAGCGGCGCCGTGCCGTGCTCGACCACCACCTGGTCGACCCTGCGCTCCCCGCGCCAACCATCGGCAAAGTCCGAAGCGAGTTCCGCGACCAGTTGATTGCCCTCGCGGCGCACCGAGCGCAGGCGCGTGTTGATGGTGATGGTGACGCCCTTTTCCTGGAAGGCGCGCATATAAGGCACGTGGTTCATGCCGCCCATTTCAGGAGCGAAGAAACGCTCCGGCGAAACCAGTTCCAGCCTCGCGCCGCTGTTGGCGATCAACTCGGCCGCACCCATGCCTTGATGGCCACCATTGTCGTCATAGATGAGCACGTTCTCGGCCGGCTTGACGCTGCCGGCCATGATGTCCCAGCTCGAAGTGACGAGATTGTCGCCCGCCGTCAGCGGTGGGTTTTGCGGCAGGCCGCCGGTGGCGACGACGACCACATCGGGCGCTAGCGCCAGGACATCATCCTGCTCCGCCCAGGTGTCGTAACGGATTTCGACACCGAGCCGGTCGAGTTCGGCCAGCCGCCAGTCGATGATGCCGATCAGTTCCTTGCGGCGCGGGTTCTGCGTCGCCAGACGCACCTGGCCGCCGGCCTGGCTCGATGCTTCAAGCACCGTGACCTGGTGGCCGCGCTCGGCCGCTACACGCGCCGCCTCCAGTCCGCCGGCCCCGGCGCCGACGACAACGACCTTTCTTCTCGGCCCTTCGGTCTTGACGATGATGTGCGGAATCTCGGCCTCGCGGCCGGTCGCCGCGTTGTGCACGCACAGCGCCTCGCCGCCCTCATAGATGCGGTCGAGACAATAGGTGGCGCCGACACAAGGACGGATCTCATGCTCGCGGCCCTCCATCACCTTCCTGATGATGTGCGGATCGGCGATGTGCGCACGGGTCATGCCGACCATGTCGAGCTTGCCGGTGGCGATCGCATGGCGCGCGGTGGCGACATCGGAAATGCGCGCCGCGTGGAAGGTCGGGAACTTTGTCGCCGCCCTCACCTCGCCGGCGAAATCGAGATGCGGCGAAGATCGCATGCCGGCCACCGGAATGACCTTGGTCAATGCCGCGTCGCTTTCAATCGAACCACGGATGATATTGAGGAAATCGACCTTGCCGGAGCCGGCCAGCCGCCTGGCGATCTCGACGCCTTCCTCCTTCGACAGGCCTTTCTCGAAATCCTCGTCGGCGACCATGCGGATGCCGACGACGAATTTTTCGCCGACCGCCGCGCGCACCGCGTCCAGCACCATGTTGGTGAAGCGCAGCCGGTTGTCGAGCGAGCCGCCATACTCGTCATCGCGATGATTTGTGGCCGGCGACCAGAAGCCATCCATCAGATGGCCGTAGGACTCGAACTCGATGCCGTCGAGGCCGGCTGCCTGGCAGCGTTGCGCGGCCGACGCATAGTCGGCAACAATGCGTTCGATGTCCCAGTCCTCGATGGTCTTGGGGAAAGCGCGATGCGCCGGCTCGCGCACGGGCGAAGCCGAGAGCACCGGCAGCCAGTCGGCCTTGTTCCAGCCGGTGCGGCGGCCGAGATGAGTGATCTGGATCATCACCTTGCAGTCATGCTCGTGGCAGGCGTCGGCGAGTTCGGCAAGCCACGGCACGATGCGGTCGTCATAGACATGCAAATTGCCGAAGGCGGCCGGGCTGTCGCGCGAGACGATCGCCGAGCCAGCGGTCATCGTCAGCGCCATGCCGCCCCTGGCCTTTTCGGCATGGTAGAGCCGGTAGCGCTGTTTCGGCATGCCGTCCTCGGAATAGGCCGGCTCGTGGCTGGTCGACATCACCCGGTTCTTCAGCGTCAAATGCTTGAGCTGGTAGGGTTGGAGAAGCGGGTCGCTGCTGGTCATCGTCTTCCTGCCGTTTCAAATTGTGTTGGAGCAACATGTGCCGCTCCAGTTCCTATTTAAGCATCGGATTTATCCGAAAACCGCTGCGCACTTTCCGGTCCGATGCTAAGGAGCGGCGAAAATCGAAAGAGATCCCGCCCATGATCGATACCAAGACCCTCACCCAGCTCGGCGCCCACGTCGAGACGCCACAGAGCCCCGAACAGGCGATCCTGGAGACCGTGCCGTTTTCGCGCGGCGACGGTCCGCCGGCGATCGTGCGTTTCACCTGCCCGGAATTCACCTCGCTGTGCCCGGTGACCGGCCAGCCGGATTTCGCCCATATCGTCATCGACTACGCACCCGATGCGGCTCTGGTGGAATCGAAGTCGCTGAAGCTGTTCATGACCTCGTTTCGCAACCATGGCGCCTTCCATGAAGACTGTACCGTCATGATCGGCCGCCGCATCGTGGCGGCCACCAAGCCGCTGTGGTTGCGCATAGGCGGCTATTGGTATCCGCGCGGCGGCATTCCGATCGACGTTTTCTGGCAGACCGGCGCGCCACCCGAAGGCGCCTGGCTGCCGGACATCGGAGTGGCCCCCTATCGCGGGCGCGGCTAGTTCAGCCATCATTCGCACTGATATTGGCTGAGCGCCCATTCGCCCGTCACCGACAGCAGGTCCGATATCTTCCAGTCGCCGCCGACCTTCTTGAACTTCCATTCGAGACGGTGCTGATGGCCTTCGACGACGAAGGCGACCACCACCTTGGCTTGATCGCCGTTCACGGCCTCGATGCTCTTCAGGCTCTTGTCGATTGCGAGCTTGTCGTAGTCGGCATTGTCGAGCGCCATATTGGGGTCCAGACACTCGCCCTGCCCCGAAGCCCGCAGCGCATCGCTCTTGTCGAGCACTGTCTTGGCCGGATCGACAAAATTCTTGCGCTGGGTCGGATCGAGCTCCAGCCCGGGATGGTCGTAGAACGGCTTGACCACCGCCGTCGGCGAGCCCGGCAACACGGGCGCGGCCGGCTCGGATGGCGGCCATGCCAGAGGTGGCGTTGCCGGTTCCACCGCGTTGCCGGGTGGGTTTGCAGGCGGTGCATCGCCGCTGCCCGGCGTGGCCTGCGCCGGGGCGTTTGCCGGCGGGGCGCCGAACAGTCCCTGGGCAACAGCGCCGCTCAAACCCGCCGCCAGCAGGCACATTGCCGACAGAGCCAAGAACACGCGACGGGCCATCGCATCACTCCGGATCTTGGCCCGCCACGCATTCGAGCTGGCTCAGCGTCCAGTCGCTGGTCTTCGACGCAATGTCCGAGACCTTCCACTTTCCGCCGACCTTCTTCAGCGACCAGTTCATTTCGCGTTTTGAATCGTCTCCGTCCGAAAAAAGGCTGAAGCTCGCCACCACTTGCGCCGTATCGCCATCCACCGTCTCGGACAGTTTCAAGGTCTTGGAGACGGTCTTCTGGTCGAAATCCTGCGCATCCAGGCCAGGATCGAAGTCGATACAGGCGACCTGGTCGGGATTTTTCTTGGTCGCCTGGTCGTTGAGATCGAACAGTTTCGTCACCGGCTCGGTGAAGCGGTCCCGGTATTGTGCGTCGGCCTCGAACCTGACCGCCGGGACATAGAAGAACTTCACGGCGTCGGACGCTGGCCCCGCCAAGGCGGCCGCGGGCAAGGCTGTCGTAAGGGCGGCAAGAAGCACTGTCCGTCTCATGCAGAATCTCCGGCTTTTGATGGCTTGAAGCTATCAACACCACGCATCCTGCATATCGGCTTTTTTGCGGCTCATGAAGTCCCTGCCCGGCCTCCTTTCAGCCGTCGAGCCAGACGTTCTGGAGATCCATTTCGAAGGTCTGGTGGACCCCGTAATTCCTGACCTTCTTGTTGGTGTGGCTGAAGAGCTTCTGCCAGAACGGCTGAATGATGACGCCCGAATCCTGCAGGATCTGCTCGACGTCCTTCATCACCTCCTTGCGCTTGGCCACGTCGATCAGCGACAGCGCCTGTTTGAGCTTGGCGTCGAAGTCGGGATTGGAAAAGGCGGATTCATTCCACGCCTCGCCGGTGCGATATCCCAGCGCCAGCACCTGAACGCCGAGTGGGCGCATGTACCAGATGGTCATCGAATAGGGATATTTCGTCCAGTCGTTCCAGAAGGTCGAACCCGGCAGCACCGTGCGCTTTACCTTGATGCCGGCGTCGCGCAGCTGACCGGCGATCGCGTCGCCGGTGTTCTTCTGCCAATCGTCCTCGATGGTGATCAGCTCGTGCTCGAAGTCGGCCTGGCCGGCTTCCGCCATCAGCTTCTTGGCGCCGGCGGCGTCGCGCTCCTTCTTCGGCAGGGGATAATATTCAGGATGGATCGGGCTAACGTGGTGGTTCTCGCCGACCGTGCCGCGCCCGTTATAGCCGAGTTGCAGCACGGCGTTGTTGTCGACGGCCATCTGCAGCGCGTTGCGCACCCGTTTGTCGTCATAGGGTTTATGGGTGACATTGGTGCGGGCAACGAGTGTCGTCGCCGTCGCGACCTCGGATTTCTGCAGACCCATCTTGTCGAGAATGTCGATGAAGTCGGCGGGCGATTCGAAATTGAGGTCGATCTCGCCGGAGTCGAACGCGTTGACCGTGGCGTTGAAATCCGTGCCGTAGTCGATGAACTCGACGCCATCGAGCGGCGCCTCGCCGCCCCACCATTTGCCGTTCTCGCGGCGCTTCACCACCGCCTTCTGGCCGACATCGTAGGAGACCAGTTCGAATGGTCCCGTGCCGACCGGCTTCTTGATCGGATCGGCGCCGTCGGCGTCGAAGTTGCGGTGCACGACAAGCGCGGGATAGTCGGTGAAGTTCGGGATCAGCGAGATGTCGGGTTCGCTGAGCTTCAGCTTGACCGTGTTGTCATCGACCTTGGTGATCGCGCCATCCCTCGCCTTTCCGGTTTTTGCGTCGATCAGCGCGCCGACGCGGGCGGCCATCGAATTGCCGGCGACGCCTTTCTCGCACCAGCGCGTGACGTTGTGAACCACGTCATCGGCGTTGAAAGCATCGCCATTGTTCCAGGTGATGCCCTTGCGCACATGCAGGACGTATTCGGTGGCGTCGTCGTTGATGTCCCAGCTTTCAAGCAGCACCGGCTCGAAGGTGAACTGTCTGGTATAGCGCACCAGCGGCTCCAGCCAGCTGCGCGAGATATTGGCAAGCTCCACCCAGTCATAGGTGCGCGGGTCCTTCTGCGCCTTTACCGACATCGAGACGTGCAGCGTGCCGCCCTTCTTCGGCTCCTCGGCCAGAGCCTGCTGCGGGGCGGCAAGACCGATCATGCCATAGGCCAAGGCCGTCGATGCGCCGAAAGCGCTTGCCAGGGCCAGGAACTCACGCCGGTCCATGCGGCCCGCGCGCGCATCTTCCGCCATCGCCTCGATAGCGCTTGGGACACGATCGCCATTGCTTCTGAAGAATGTCATTTCTCTCTCCCATTGGTTCCGTCGGGTCGTTGCCCGTTCTTTCTCAACTGACGGTGTCCGGCAGCTTCTCCTCCCGCCGCGCGATCAAATCCCTGAGACCCTCGGCGATCCCCTCATCCAGCTTCGGCTCCTCATAATCGGCCAGCATGTTGCGCGCTTTCTCGCGGCCGCGTGTATCGTGATCCTTCGCCCCTTCGGCATTCCACTGCTCGTAGGAATTGAAGTCCATGATCGAGGGCATGAAGAAGGCGGACTCGAAGTGTTCGAGCGTGTGCTGGGTGCCGAGGAAATGGCCTTGCGGCCCGACCTCGCGGATCGCCGCCATCGCTTCCTTGAAATCGTCGAAGGAGAGCCCGCCTGCGTATTTGTACCAGCCGACAAGCTGTTCGCAGTCCGTGGCGAATTTCGAATAGCCGCAGGTCAGGCCCGCTTCCAGCCAGCCGGCGGAATGCCAGATGTAGTTGGCGCCGGCGAGAATGGCGGCATGCATCAGCATGTTCGATTCGTAGCCAGCCTGGGCGTCGTTCAGCTTCGAGCCGACATGGAAACCCGACGTGCGCCATGGCAGGCGATATTTCCGTGCCAAGGCGCCCATCAGGTACATCATCTGGGCGGCTTCCGGCGTGCCTCCCATCGGCGCGCCGGTCTTCATATCGACCGTGACCATGAACTGGCCGTAGATCTGCGGCGAGCCTGGGCGGATGAGCTGGGTCAGCGCCACGCCGGCAAGCGCCTCGGCGTTGACCTGCGCCACCGCGCCGACGGCGGAAGCCGAGGTCGAAGCGCCGCAGAGCGCGAAAGGCGCCAGGATCAGCGGCTGATTGTGGCTCGCGTAGACCCGCATGGCGTCGATCATGGTGGCGTCCCATACCAACGGCGAATTGCAGTTGGTGATCGCCACCAGCACAGGGTTGTCGCGTACGAACTCCTCGCCGAAGACGATGCCAGCCATCGCCATCGTGTCCTCGGCGCGCTCTTTCGACGTCACTATGCCCATGAACGGCTTGTCGGAATGCTTCAGCGCCGAGTGGATGATGTGCAGATGCCGTTTCGGCACCGCTATCTCCATCGGCTCGCAGATGACCGAACTCGAGGAATGCAGCGCCGGCGCCATGTAGGCCATTTTGTGGAAATTGTTGAGGTCGGCGAGCGTGCCGTAACGCCTGACATTGTCGAGGTCGCGGACGTAGGGCGCGCCATACATCGGCACGAAAATCGAGTTCGTGCCGCCGACGCGCACCGTGCGCTCGGGGTTGCGCGCATGGAGCGTGAACTCCGATGGAACCTTCGAGACGAGTTCCATCAGCAGCGCGCGGTCGATGCGGACACGCGTATCCCTGACATCGGCGCCGGCCGCCTTCCAGAGCTCGATCGCGCCGTCGTCGCGGAATTCGCAGCCCACTTCCTCGAGGATCTTGAGCGATTCCTCGTGGATCAGTTCCACCGCCTCGTCAGGCACGATCTCATAGGCGGGGATCTTGCGCACCAAGGTCGGAAAGGAAGCGATCGGAGCGCTTCTGAGCGCCTTGCGGCCAAGACGGCCACCGCCGCGGCGATGGGTCTGTTCGGTCAATTCGACGGCCGGTGCGTTCATGGAGCCTCCTTCTTCCCGCCACACACGTTAGCGACCCGAAATATGGCTGTGACGCTGGAAAATCCTGATCTTCTGTATAAGCTGTGCTTATGCGAAGCCTGCGCCACCTCCTGCCGTCCGCCGGCAGCCTGATCGTCTTCGAGGCAGCCGGCCGGCTGTCGAGCTTCACCGCCGCGGGACGCGAGCTCGGCATGACGCAGGCAGCCGTCTCCTATGCGGTGCGCGGACTGGAAGAACAGCTCGGCGCCAAGCTGTTCCAGCGCCGTCATCGGCAGGTCAGCCTAACGGAAGCCGGCGAACGCTTCCACGCCGATGTCTCGCTGGGCTTGTCGCACATCCGCAAGTCGGCCGAGGATCTGCGCCTGCAGGCAACCGGCGGCCATGTGACGCTCGCCGCATCGACCGCTTTCGGCTCCTTCTGGATGATGCCGCGCCTGCAGCAGTTCCGCGACGAATTGCCGGGCATTGATCTGCGCATCCAGACCGCAGACCGCGACCTCAACATCATCGCCGAGGGTATCCCGCTCGGCGTGCGCGGAGGCGTGCCCGGACAATGGCCGGACTATCATTCGATGCCGCTCTCCGACGAGGAGATCTTTCCGGTCGCGGGCCCCAGCTATCTCGCCAAGTTCGGCCTGCCCAGGACGGTCGCTGAACTGGCCGCGCACCGGCTCATCCATCTTGAGGAGCCCTATCGAGAGGCCCCCAATTGGGACGAATGGTTTGCATCCGCCGGAACCAGCCTGCGCAATGCCGAGCGCGGACTGCGCATCAATGACTATGCCCTGGTGATCCAGGCGGTCATGGAGGGGCAAGGCATCGCGCTCGGCTGGCGGCATCTCGTCGAGCGGCTCGTGGCATCCGGCCTGCTGGTGCCGGTCACCGACCATGTGATGAGGACCGGCATCGCTTTCTACGTCATCTGGCCGAAGAACCGCGACCTCAGCGAGAATGCCCGCAAGGTAAGGGATTGGCTGGTGGCGCAGGCGTGAGTTCAATGCAATCCGGTGCGTGGCCGGATTGCATTCGCAGGCTGGAGCGATCAGACCGAACCGTCATTCTTGAGGCCCAGCACGTCGACCTTGTCGATGGTCGGCGGGCCAGCGAACAGCGTTTCGGCATTGGCCATCAGCGCCTTTGCAATCTCGCCAGTGAGATGGGCCTGCCGCCCTGCCTCGTCGTGAAAGGCATCGAAGACACCGAAGACGCTTGGCGAAAGCTGCAAGGCAAACCAGATCGGTGTTCCTGCTTCCCGATTGGCCAGCTGCAGTCCGGTTTCGAGGAACGCGGCGACGTCCTTCTCCTTGCCCGGCTTGGCTTCGAAGCGTGCGAACAATGCGAGTTTGATCATTTGTCTTCTCCTCGTCGTTTGTGCGGCCGAGGCGGCCGTCGAAACAACAGTTGCAGCATCAAGTCGCAAAGCGTATTGGCAAAAATGACATCTTTGATACCATTATCGCCATGAACATTTCCGTCCTTGCGCTTGATGGCGTCTTCGACACCGGACTGGCCACGATGCTCGACGTGTTCGGCACCGCCAACGAACTGGTCGGGATGCTGGTTTCGCCGCCCGGGCGCTTCACAACGACTATCGTCGGGGTGAGCGCCTCGGTCCGCACGGCACAGGGCCTTCAAGTGCCGGTCGTCGCGATGGGCAGCCAGCCAGATCCCGATTGGCTGGTGATCCCGGCGATCGGCCAGAAGATGCCGGGCCCGCTTGCCGACGCCCTGAAACGCAGCGATATCGCCGACGCAACCAAGGCGTTGCGCGCGGCCGCCGAAACAGGCACACGCATCGGAGCTGCCTGTATCGGCACTTTCATCCTGGCGGAAACCGGCCTGCTCGACCACAGGCCGTCAACGACGACCTGGTGGCTGGCGCCGATGTTCCGGCAACTTTATCCGCGAGTGCGGCTCGATGCCGCGCGCATGCTGATCAATGACGGGCAGTTCGCAACCGCCGGAGCCGCGCTTGGCCACATCGATCTCGCTTTGATGATCATTCGCCAGACAAGCCCGGAACTCGCTGCGCTGACGGCGAAATACCTCATCGTCGACAGCCGGCCGTTGCAATCGGCCTACGCGATCTCCGACCACCTTGCCCATTCCAACCCGCTGGTCGAGCGCTTCGAACGCTGGGCGCGCGACCATCTCGCCGCCGGGTTCAATCTCGACGAAGCAGCCACTGCACTCGGCGCCAGCAAGCGCACGCTGTCGCGACGGGTCAACGAAGTGCTCGGCAAGACGCCGCTATCCTATTTTCAGGATCTGCGCGTCGAGCAGGCTGTGCATTTGTTGAAAACCACATCCGACAGCGTCGACGAGATCGCCGCGAAGGTCGGCTATAGCGAGGGGGTGACGTTGCGCAATTTGCTGCGCCGGCGGCTGCGCAAGGGTGTGCGCGAAATCCGTACCGCCAACTGATCCACCGCCAACGCAATTCTGCCTCTCCCGCGAAGCCCGAATCCGCCTATAGTGCCCCATGCCCATTCGTCAGCTTTCCGAAACGATGATCAACCAGATCGCCGCAGGCGAAGTCATCGAGCGTCCGGCAAGCGTGGTCAAGGAACTGGTCGAGAACGCGCTCGATGCCGGTGCTTCGCGCGTCGAAATCGTCACGGCAGGCGGCGGGCTGAACCTGATCCGCGTCACCGATGACGGTTCCGGCATCCCCCAGCGGGAGCTGGCGCTGGCGATTGCCCGCCACTGCACCTCCAAGCTCGCCGAGGATATCAACGACATCCGCTCGCTCGGCTTTCGCGGCGAAGCGCTGCCGTCGATCGGCTCGGTGTCGCGGCTGTCGATCCGCTCGCGCACGGCATTGAGTGACAGCGCCGCCGAAATCGGCATCGAGGGCGGCCGCGTCCTGCCCGTCAAGCCGGCGGCGGCCAATCGGGGAACCACGGTCGAGGTGCGCGACCTGTTCTTCGCCACGCCGGCGAGGCTGAAATTCATGAAAGGCGAGCGCGCCGAAAGCTCGGCGACCAGCGATGTCGTCAAGCGCATCGCCATCGCCTTCCCGGCCGTGCGGTTCACGCTGGCCGGTTCCGACCGCTCGACGCTGGAACTGCCGGCGACCGATGACAGTCCGGAAGGCAGTCTGCGCCGCGTCGCCCAGGTGATGGGGAGCGAATTTCCCGACAATTCCATTGCCATCGACGCGATGCGCGAAGGCGTGCATCTGACCGGCCATGTGTCGATCCCGTCCTTCACTCGCGCCAATGCGCTGCAGCAATATGCCTATGTCAACGGCAGGCCGGTGCGCGACAAGCTGATCGCCGGCGCCATCCGCGGCGCCTTCGCCGATGTGCTGCCGCGCGACCGCCACGCCGTAACGGTGCTGTTCCTTTCGCTCGATCCGGCCATCGTCGACGTCAATGTCCACCCGGCCAAGGCCGATGTGCGCTTCCGCGATCCGGGCCTGGTTCGCGGGCTGATCGTCGGCGCCATCCGCCAGGCCCTGGCGGACGCCGGCATCCGCTCAGCCACGACCGGAGCCGCCGGCATGATGGCGGCGTTCCGGCCGGGCGCCGCTCCCTACAATCATGGCGGCCCGGCCAACGGCCATCGCTCCTACGAAGCGGCATTCCACGCATCCGGCTCCACCGGTTTCGACCCCTCGCGCTCGCCACAGCGGCCGCTCGACATGCAATTCGAAGGCTCTGGCTTTGAACGCGCCGGCGCAAGGCATGGCGGCTTTGGGGAACCCGGCCAGGCCGCTTTCGATACCGGCCCGCTTGCCAGCGCCGATGCGCGCGCCGGGCAGAGCGAGGCGGCGGAGACGCTGCTTGGCGCGGTGCTGGGTGCCGCACGCGCCCAGGTGCACGAGAACTACATCGTTGCCCAGACCAGGGATTCGCTCGTCATCGTCGACCAGCACGCGGCGCATGAGCGGCTGGTTTACGAAGCGCTGAAGAACGCCCTGCATTCGCGCCCCGTGCCTTCGCAGATGCTGCTCCTGCCAGAAATCATCGATCTGCCGGAAGAAGATGCCGAGCGGCTCGCCATGCATGCTGAAACATTGGCCCGCTTCGGCCTCGGCATTGAGCGTTTCGGCCCGGGCGCCGTTGCCGTGCGCGAGACGCCATCGATGCTTGGCGAGACCAATGTCCCGCAATTGGTGCGCGATCTCGCCGACGAGATCGCCGATAATGACACGGTCGAAACGCTAAAAGAACGGCTGGACAAGATCGCCGCCACCATGGCCTGCCACGGCTCGGTGCGTTCCGGCCGGCTGCTCAAGGCCGAGGAGATGAACGCGCTGCTGCGCCAGATGGAGGCGACGCCGGGTTCGGGCACGTGCAACCATGGCCGCCCGACCTATATCGAGCTCAAGCTGGCGGATATCGAGCGGTTGTTCGGGCGGCGGTGAGCAGTTCGCCCGGGCACAGAAGCCGGAGCGAATAAAGCGGGCCACTCAGTGCACCAAGCGGTGATACTTCCCGGTTTTGAAAGAGAGGCCATACTCTGCCGTATAGCCCCCGTTTCCACCGCGAAAATTCACGAAAATGATCTCTTCATCCTGCTTCTGAACGTTCATATAGATGGGCGTCATCAACATGCCTGCATTGCAGTCATCGTCGTCGAACCGGATGCTCTGAACGGCTTTCCTTGTCTTCTTGCTGATGACCTGCAGTTTGGTCATGCAGATGCCGGCGTCGGTTTTGGTGAAGATACCGGCAAATCGATGGGCGGCCGTCTGCGTCCAAAAGGGAATCTCGACGATTCCATTGATCTTGCCCTCGGCCGTATCGTCGAGGCCCGCAACCTGCTTAAGCACGACCGGGAGCGTATCCGCTCCCTTTACCCAGAACCCCGTCGCGCCACTTTCGCTGATGTCGAGCGAAAGCGGGCATCCCGTGGTGTCGACGGGCGTCTTTGATCCCACCACCAGCACGCGATCCAATTCCTTGTCGTCCGCGATCTCACAAAGCGTGAGTTTGGTTCCTTCGGCTTTGCCGTAGAGCGCGATCGGGCTCTGCTTGGCATCATAGAAGTAGCTTCCCTCGACCGTGATCCCGCTGCCGAAGCCGTCATATCTCTGCAGCGACAGATGAACCGGGCTCGGTCCGATAGAGCCTTCGAAATTCTTTACCTGATACCAACCCGCGGCAGCTTGCCCGGTCAGCGCCAACAGGCAGAAAACCACCGATATGAAAAGTCTTCCCATTCCGTCCCCCAGCCAAGGCAGCCCACCATAGCTGCGCTTCCGCGGGGTGTCTGCATGCTGGCGAAAAAAGGTTTTTGGTTTGAATCCGCAAACGCCTCCAACCTTCTGTTTTACCTCTTCAAATTCACCACGATGACGCCGCCGAGCGCCAGCACGCCGCCGAGGATGCCGAGCAGCGTCGGCACTTCGCCCAACCAGAAGAAACCGATCAGGGCGGACATGGGCGAGACCAGGTAGAGAAAGTTCGATGCACGCGCCGCCGGCAGGCGCGACAGGGCCGTCGCCCAGGCCGCATAGGCGATCAGGCTCGGCACGATGCCGAGATAGATGACGGCGCCGAGGCCGGCTGTGTTGGCGACAGCCGCCTGCTGGAAAGCGGCGGGCAGGAAAGGTGCCAGGCAGAGCGCGCCGAGCACCATGTTGGACGCCGCGATGGTCAGCGGATGGTGGCGGGCAAACAGCGGCTTCTGGACGATGGTGTTGACGGCCGAGCAGAGCGCGGAGCCGAGCACCAGCAGTGCGCCGGCATTGAAGTGCAAGCCATGGCCGTCGGCCACGGCGATGATGCCGATGCCGGCGAAGGAGATGGCCGTGCCAAGCCAGGCCAGACGCGAGAAACGCTCGCCGAGAAGCGCCATCGCCATGATGGCGGTGAAGATCGGGCTGACATTGATGATGAAGCCGGCGGCGCCCGCCGAGACGGTCAGTTCGCCGAAATTGAGCATCGCCGTATAGAGCGCGACGAAAATGGCGCCGCCAAAGGCGAAGCGCCACAATTCGCCAACTCTGGGCAGCGCCGGGCGCTTGACCGCAAGGAAGATCGCCGCCGGCACCGCGGCGATGGCAAAGCGCAGGGCGCCAAGCTCCAGCGGCTGGAAGGCGGCAAGGCCGGCACGGATCGCCGGAAAGGCCGACGCCCAGCCGACAACCGTCAACGCCACGGCGACGGCGGCCGTGGTGTCCATCCGCTGTGTCTGATTCAACGTGCCCGTCATTGCGCTCATCTCACTGTCCTCGTGTTGCCCGTCCTGAAAGCCACAAAACGCCCTTTCCCGCTTGTTGACAAACGACCAAATCGAGGATCACCTGTGACTATGGATCACAGCTCAGACGCAATGGTGCCGCTCGAAACCCTGCGTGCCTTCGATGCGGCGGCCCGGACAGGCAGTTTTTCGGCGGCGGCCGAAAAACTCAACATCACCCATGGCGCGGTCAGCCGGCAGATCGCCAAGCTCGAGGACTGGCTGGGGCTGAAGGTGTTCGATCGCGGTGCGCGCGGGGTGACGCTGACGATCGAAGGCAACCGGCTGCATCTGCGCACGTCCGAAGCTTTCGCGCTGATATCGACCCATTCCGACCGCTGGGTCGAGCCGCGCGGCACGGCGGTAGTGCGGCTGACCTCGATCCCCTCGGTGAGCGGGCTGTGGCTGATGCCACGCATGGCGGCCCTGGAGAACAATCCCACCAAGCTGCGCATCGTGCTCGATGTCGACATCCGCCAGGCCGACCTTGCCGATGAAGGCATCGATCTGTCGATCCGTTGCGGCCGCGGCGGCATTCCGGGCCGCGTCTCGGTGAAACTTTTCGAGGAGCATGTCTTCCCTGTCGCCTCGCCGGAGCTTGCACGCGAGATCGGCCGCGGCGACCCGGCCCGGCTGCTCAAATTCCCACTGATCAACGATTCCGACGCCTCAGGCTGGCGCGCCTGGTTCGCGGCACAAGGCATGGATTACCGTCCGCGTCCGCAGGACCGGCGCTTCGAGGACTATAATCTGGTGCTGGACGCCGCCGCCTACGGGCTCGGCATCGCATTGGCACGTCCGCCGCTGACCGGGCATCAGCTGAAATCGGGCCGCATCATCGCGGTCGAAGAGCGCACCGCGCTCAATCCGGTGTCCTACTGGCTCGACCGGCCAATGGGACGGCCACGCACGGCCGCGGCCGATCTCGCCCGCCGCATCGCGCAGCAGGCCGGATTGGCGCCGGAGAAGATCGAAGCGTTTATCGAGGCGGAACGATAGGCCTCCAGGCCGGTAGACCCGTCAACCGGTTCGCAACTCAGCGAAGCAGCAACAGAACAAACCCGAAAATCACGGTTGCCAATAGACCGGTCATGATCGAAACAAAACCGATCCTCACCAGCATGCGCTCGGGGTTCGGCGCCACACCACGGGATTGATTGCCAGGCCTTCCGTGTCCCGCCGGTGTACCCAGGGCGGCTGCGTTTTTCGGGACCGGAACCTGCGGCGGGATAAACGACAGCAAGGACACTCCCGCAGCCCTGACGGGAGCGTTGTCATTGGCGGTTGCCGTGGGTGGCAAGGCGCCTCGCTGCGTTTCGGTTTGCGGCGCCGCTTTCCTGGCCACGACGGTTGCCAACGCCGCCTCATCCCTCGTCTCGATCTGGGCCTGATAGGCCTCGACGATACCGGCCGACGCAATCTGCTGCGATTTGACGGCCATTGGCGCGGCGGGCATTGCCAACAGGGCCGGCGCCGTACGTTCCGCGAACAGGGAAGGCGCCGGGGGCTGGACCAGTTCCCTGACCAGGGCCGTCCTGACCGGATCTGCCTTTGCCAACGGCACGGGTTGCGGCGTCATCGCCTCCTTGAGCAAGGAAGCCAGGCGGGCGGAAGAAATATCCATCATGCCCCCGATAAAAGCGCTTTTCAGCCTCTCATAGCGCCTCAGCATTGTCCGAGGCTTGTCGCCAGCTTGACCTGACCGGAGATTTGTGGCGATGAAATCTCCATGAACCTCGGCACCACCGCATGATGAACCGTTTCGAAGGCCCGGGCGGCAAGGAAGCCCGCATCCGCTACCTCGATGGCGATTTCCAGGTCACCAGCCCCGGCTCGTTCGTGCGCTGCGCCGTGACCGGGGAAAACATCCCATTGGATGAACTGAAATACTGGAGCGTCGCCAGGCAGGAGCCCTACGTCAGCGCCGCCGCCTCGCTGCGCCGCGAAATCGAAGCGCATCCGGAGCTGCGCAGCCGGCGCTGAGCAGGTGGAAGCACCTCTGAGTTCGTCATGGGCGACGCCAATCGCGCCTTACCCTCTCAGCTTGCGCTGCCGCCAGGCATCGAGCGTTTCCTCGATGATGCGTTCAGGCACGTGGTCAAGCTCGAAAACCGTGTCGATTTCCAGCACGTCGAGACCATCGAGAAAGCCTTGCGGGGCGCCGTGACGCAACCGGGCGGCGTCCTTGGCGGTGGTGATGAGGCCGAGACCTTCGGTGCGTGCCGTCGCCACCAGTTCGGCAAGCTCGTCCTCGGCGTAGAAATGATGGTCCGGAAAGGGCTTTGAAAGAACCACCTCGCCGCCGGCCTCGCGTACCGTGTCGAAGAATTTGTCGGGATGGCCGATGCCGGCGAAGGCGAGGAAGCGCTTGCCGGCAAGCCCTGTCTTGCTGCTGGGCTGCGTATGGGCCTCGAAGATCGGCCGGCCGGCGCGCGCCGCCTGGCGCACCACGGCGTCGGCGGCGGTGCCCTCGCCCATCTTCAACAGCCCGCTGGTGAAGACCAGCTGGTCGACGATTTTGGCCCGAAGCGGGCCGCCAGGGATAACGCGGCCATTGCCGATGCCGTAGCGGGCATCGACGACGACCAGCGCGTAGTCGATATGGATGCGCGCGCTCTGAAAGCCGTCGTCCATGATCAGGAAATCGCAGCCGTGCCTTTCCAGCAGCAGCCGGGCGCCGGCGGCGCGGTTCGGCGTCACGGCCACCGGCGCGTGTTCGGCCAATAACAGCGGCTCGTCGCCAACATGCCTGGCGCTGTCATGGCTGATATCGACGACATGCGGTTCGGCGAAGGAGCCGCCATGGCCGCGCGACAGGAAACCGGGCTTCAGCCGCATGCGCCTGGCCTGTTCGGCGAGTGCGATGGCGACCGGCGTCTTGCCCGTGCCGCCAACGGTGAAATTACCGACGCACAGAACCGGCGCCTCGATCTTCTCGCGCCGGGCCCGCCGCATGCCACGGCCGGCGACGAGCGCATAGACGGCCGACAGCGGCGACAGCGCCAGGACTTTCCAGTCCGGCTCTTCCCACCAGAATGGTGGTGCTTCGGAGGCCACCTTAACGCCCGTTCGCGCCCTTCAGGCGCGACTTGACAACCAGCGGCTGGATATAGGGTTCGAGCGATTTCAGCGTGCGCGCCAGCGCGCCGCGCATCTCATCGACGGTCGCTACCCCTGCTGCCATCATCTCATGGCGCGCCACTTCGTTGGTCAAAAGGAAGTTGACGGCGCCGGCCAGCATGTCGCGATCGCGCACCAGCTTGGCGCCGCCGCTGTCGATCAGGCGCTGATAGGCCTCGCGAAAATTCTGTACATTGCGGCCGGCAAGAACCGCGGTGTCGAGCATGGCCGGTTCGAGCGGATTCTGGCCGCCCTCGGAGGTCAGCGAACGGCCGACGAAGGCGATCTCGGTCAACCGGAGATAGAGCCCCATCTCGCCGATCGTATCGCCGAGCAGGATATCGGTGTCGGGTCCGATACGATCGCCCTTGCTGCGCCGCGCGACCTTCAGCCCCATGCCCGAAATCTGCGCGGCAAGGGCCTCGGCGCGATCGGGATGGCGCGGCACGACGATGGTCAGCAGGCCGTGGTGGCGCTTGTGCAGCGTGGCGTGGACCTCCGCCGCGACCACTTCCTCGCCATCATGGGTCGAGATCGCCGCCCAGGTCGGACGGCCGCCGATCTGCCGCTGCAAGGTGGCCAGCGCGCGTTGGTCAACCGGGGGCGGATTGGTGTCGACCTTGAGGTTGCCCGAGACCGTGACCGGCCGGGCACCCAGCGCGCGGAAACGCTCGCCGTCGACATCCGACTGGGCAACGACATGGGCAAGGTTCTCAAACAGCGCCTCGGCGATGTTGGCGCGCTTTTTCCAGGAGCTGAACGAGCGGTCGGAAAGCCTGCCATTGACCAGAACCTGCGGCACATGGCGCGCGCCAAGCTCGAGGATGGTCATCGGCCAGATCTCGGATTCGGCGATGATCGCCAGGTCCGGCCGCCAGTGATCGAGGAAGCGGCTGACCGCCGGCTTCAGGTCGAGCGGCACATATTGGTGGATGATGCGGTCGCCGAGCCGCTCGTCGGCAACCTGGGCCGATGTCACTGTGCCGGTCGTCAGCACGATGTTGACGCCATAGTCGAGAATGCTCTCGACCAGGGGCACGACGGCTATGGTTTCGCCGACGCTCGCGGCATGGATCCAGATAACAGGCCCTTCGGGGCGAGGACGCCCAGCGACGCCGTAGCGCTCGCGGCGGCGGTTGCGGTCTTCCTTGCCGCGCGAAGTGCGCCACGCGACATACGGTCCGACCAGCGGATAGGCCGCGGCACCTGCGAAACGGTATGCCCCCAGCATGGCGCGCGCCCAGCGGCCACTCATCGCCGGCCATCCACGAGACGGTAGGCCTCGGCGGTGGCGGCGTTGAGCGCGGTCGTGACTTCCTGGCGCTTGCGCTCCATTTCGGCGTCATCGGCGTCCGCCGCCACAAAGATCGGCTCGCCGATGGTCACCGCGGAACGGCCGAACGGCAGGTTGATGGTGGTCTTGTCCCAGCTTCTTTCCAGCACCTTGCGGCGGCTGGTGGCAATGGCGACAGGCAGGAGTGGCCGGCCCGAGAGGCGCGCCAGGAGAACGATGCCGAGCCCTGCGTCGCGCGGCGTGCCGTGGGGAATGTCTGCAATCATGGCGACGTTCTTGCCAGCCGTGAGCGACTTTTTGAGGGCGATCAAGGCCTTGGCCCCGCCCTTGTCGAGATGCCTTGCATTGTCACGGCCGCCCGAACCGCGCACCGCCTCGATGCCGAATTTCTCCAGCATCAGCGCGTTGAGCTCGGCATCGGCGCTGCGCGACACCATGGCGACCAGCGGCTTGCGCTTCGGATAATAGGCCGGCGTCAAAAGATGCTGGCCGTGCCACAAGGCGATGATGCCGGGCTCGAATTCGGCGTAGGCGCCGCCCGAAAAGCGCGCCGATCCGGCGACCAGTGGGCTGGTCAGGCGAACCAGGCGCACGAATTGGGCGAGCAGGCTGGCAACGGCGTTCTTGACGAATCGCGATTGCGCGAGCGGTTCGCGTATCTTGCGCCAGAAGGTCTTGGTCGTACGGCGGCTGCCGCCCCTGCCCTTGGGCGCGGCGTCGCTGGCTGGCCCTTTCGCCAGGTCCTGCTCCATCGAAGTCAACCGGCGTCCTTGCTGTCGGGATCCAGCAGGCGGTGCAGATGAACGACGAAATAACGCATATGGGCATTGTCCACGCTGGCTTGCGCCTTGGCTTTCCACGCTGTGTGCGCGGATTGATAGTCTGGATAGATGCCGACAATGTCGAGCCCATCGAGATCGCGAAACTCGGTACCCCCAAGTTTCTTCAGTTCGCCGCCGAACACCAGATGCAAAAGCTGTTTCTTACCGTCTTCCGCGGTCATGTCGGTCCTTCACATATTGTGAGTTTGTGACAGGTCTAGACCAAAGCCGCCGACTTTGGAACCTTCGAAAATGCTTTCACGCATCCAGCCCGGCGATGACATCGACGAGCACCGCCAGCAATTCACCGCTGCCGGCGGCGAGCGCGCCGTGGCGGGTCACCTCGCCGGCATAGAGCGGCGCGCGGCCATTCGGGTCAAGCAAGCGGCCGCCGGCCTCGCGCAGGATGAGATCGGCGGCGGCAATGTCCCAGTCATGCGCGTTCGGCTTGACGAAGGTGGCGTCGAGCGTGCCGTTGGCGATCATAGCCAGGCGATAGGCAAGCGATGGGCTGTAGGGCGCCCGTGTCAGCCGCTTCTGCCAGCCGGCCGGCACCAGGTCGATCAACTGCTTCAACCCAGATATCTCAGCCTTGTCGCCAAGCGCGCGCACGGCGATGCGCTTGCCGTTGCGGAACGCGCCCTGGCCGGGCAGCGCCCAGTAGGTCTCGTCCATTGCCGGGCATTCGAGCACGCCGGCGAGCGTGCGGCCCTGCTCGACGACGGCGACGCTGACGCACCAGGTGCGCTGGCCCTCCAGGAAGCCGCGCGTGCCGTCGATCGGATCGACGACGAAGGTGCGGCGCGCCGAAAGCCGTGCCGGATCGTCAACCGTCTCTTCCGACAGCCAGCCATAATCCGGCCGCGCCGCCAGCAGGGTGCGGCGCAGATAGGCATCGGCCGCATGATCGGCTTCGCTGACCGGCGAGGTGCCGCCCTTCATCCAGACTTGCGGGCTGTTGCCGAAATAGCGCATGGCGATGAGGCCCGCTTCGCGGGCGGCATCCTGCAGCAGCGGCAGATCCCCAGCGGCGTCAGAAGGGGCACCGGCGGTGGTCAGCTCAGGCTCCGGCAAGGGTCATGCCTTCGATCAGGAGCGTCGGCGCCGCGGTGCCGAAATTGCGGTCGAGGTCGCTTGCCGGCACCATGTTGAGGAACATCGTCTTCAGGTTGGAGGCGATGGTGACTTCGGCGACCGGATAGGCCAGTTCGCCATTCTCGATCCAGAAACCGGAAGCGCCTCGGCTGTATTCGCCGGTGATCATGTCGACACCCTGGCCAAACACTTCGGTGACATAGAAACCGGTCTTGAGCGACTTGATCAGATCCTCGGGTGAGCGCTCGCCCGGCTCGATGGCGAGATTGGTTGAGGACGGCGAAACGGAGGAGCCGCTGCGCGATCCGCGCCCGTTGGTGATCAGTCCCAGTTCGCGCGCCGCCGAAGTCGACAGGAACCAGTGGTTGAGCACGCCCTTCTCGATCATGAGAAGCTTTTCGCCCTCGACGCCTTCGCCGTCGAAGGGACGCGAGGCCTGGCCACGCGGCCTGAGCGGCTCGTCGGTGACCGTGATCGCGGATGCGGCAACCTGCTTGCCCATCATATCACGCAGGAACGAGGTCTTGCGCGCGACGGAGGCGCCATTGATGGCACCGGCAAGATGGCCGGCGATGCCGCGCGCCACGCGCGGATCGAACACCACGTCGACCGGCCCGGTCGCCGCCTTGCGCGCCCCAAGCCGGCGTACCGCGCGCTCGCCGGCCTTGCGGCCGATATCCGCCGGCGCATCGAGATCGGCAAAATGCTGGCGCGAGGAGAATTCATAGTCGCGCTCCATGCCGGTGCCTTCGCCGGCGATGACGCTGGCCGAGCGCGAGAAACGCGAGCCGACATAGTGGCCAAGGAACCCGTGCGAGGTGGCCAGCACCAGGCCGCCAAGACCCGCGCCGGCGCTGGCGCCGGCCGAATTGGTCACGCCCTTGACGGCAAGCGCTGCCTCTTCCGCCGCAAGGGCCGCTTCCTTCAACTGGTCGGCGGACACTTCGGTGGCATCGAACAGGTCGAGATCGCGCGTTTGCCTTGCCAGCAGCGCCGGATCGGCCAGCCCCTGATAGGGGTCCTCGGGCGAGACCTTCGCCATGGCCACAGCGCGCTCGGCAAGCGCTGCCGGGTCGGACGCAGCGGTGGCCGAGACACTCGCCACTCGCTGACCGACGAAGACGCGCAACGAAACGTCCTCGGCCTCAGACGATTCGGTGGCCTCGACCTTGCCGAGCCGCACCGACACGCCGGTGGATCGGCCGCGCACGGCCACAGCGTCGGCTGCATCGGCGCCTGCCTTCTTGGCGGCCTCGACTAGCGCCGCGACGCGGTCGGTCAGTTTTGCTGCATCTGATGTATCGGCCATGCCCAGGATCCTGCTGCTACGGCCAGCCCATGGCCGCCGCCCACCATCTATTGTTCCAATCCGGCTTGTGCAATGGCGAAGGCCGGAATCAGTGGATCGATTGCAGGTGTCCGCGCCAGCTTCCTGGCGGGCAGATCAAGGGCAAGGCCGGTGGCTGACCGGTTCACGGCTCCGCCACGGGCGTCCAGATCACATCCTCGATCTTCCGGGCACCGGTCGCCAGCATCGCCAGCCGGTCGAAACCGAGCGCGATGCCGCTGGCCTGCGGCATGATGGCAAGGGCGGCGAGAAAATCCTCGTCCAGCGGGTAACGTTCGCCATAGATGCGCTCCTTCTCGTCCATCTCGAGGATGAAGCGCCGACGCTGCTCTTCGGCATCGGTCAGTTCGCCAAAGCCATTGGCGAGCTCGACGCCGCAACAGTAGAGCTCGAAGCGCTCGGCGACGCGGGCGTCGCGCGGGCTTGGCCGCGCCAGCGCCGCCTCGGCGACTGGATACTCGCACAGGATGGTGGCGGAGCCGATGCCCAGGTTGGGCTCGATCTTTTCCACCATCACCCGGCTGAACAGGTCGGCCCAGCTGTCGTCAGGCGCGGTTCGCAGGCCGGCCTTGGTCAAGGCGGCGTAAAGCGCGTGCCGGTCCGTGCCGCCATCGGCGGCGACGGTGGCCAGCAAATCGATGCCGGCATGGCGGGTGAAGGCATCCGCCACCGTCAGCCGTTCGGGCTCGCCCAACGGATCGCAGTCACGGCCCCGGAAGGAAAAGCGCGTCGCCCCTGCCCTCGTCGCGGCCAGCGCCAGCAGATCGGCGCAATCGCGCATCAGGCTCTCATAGGTCTCGCCCGCCCGGTACCATTCGAGCATGGTGAATTCGGGATGGTGCAAGGGGCCGCGTTCGCGATTGCGGTAGACCGGACCCAGGCTGAAAATCCTGACCTCACCGGCGGCGAGCAGCTTCTTGCAGGCGAATTCCGGCGAGGTGTGGAGATAGAGCGGCGAGCGCGCGCCATCCGGGCCGACCGCTTCCGTGGCGAAAGCCGCCAGATGCGCCTCGTTGCCGGGCGAGACCTGCAAGGCCGATGTTTCCACCTCGATGAAATCGTTGCGGGCAAACCAGTCGCGCAGCGCGGCCATCAGGCCATTGCGCAGCATCAGGCGCGGGCGGCGGTCGGCGTGGACATGCGGCGTCCACCAGGGTGAAGCGGCGGTCATGAGCGGACTGAAGGCGTGCTGGTGCAGGCCATGTCAGTTTGCAGCGGGGGCTGGCGGTTCGCGCCAAGATGCGCTACCAGCGCCGCACAAGCCGGCAAACGCCCGTCAACTCTCGCAGGATTTAAAACCGTGGTGAAAGTCATCGCCAGTTCGCTCCGCAAAGGCAATGTCGTCGACAAGGACGGCAAGCTTTATGTGATCCTCTTTGCCGAAAACATCCACCCAGGCAAGGGCACGCCCGTGACGCAGCTCGACATGCGCCGCATCGGCGACGGGGTTAAGGTTTCGGAGCGCTACCGCACCACCGAACAGGTGGAGCGCGCCTATGTCGAGGAGCGCGAGCACACCTTCCTCTACGCCGACGGCGAAGGCTATCACTTCATGAACCCGGAGACCTACGACCAGGTGGCGGTGACGGAAGCCGTGGTCGGCGACGCCGCCCCCTATCTGCAGGAAGGCATGCCGGTACAGGTCTCGCAGTTCAACGGCATCGCGATCGCCCTGGTGCTGCCGCAGCGCGCCACCTTCGAAGTGGTCGAGACGGAGCCGACGACCAAGGGCCAGACGGCCTCGTCCTCCTACAAGCCCGCCGTGCTCTCCAACGGCGTTCGCACCACCGTGCCGCCGCACATCGCGCCGGGCACCCGCGTGGTGGTGATGACAGCCGATGGGGCTTATGTGGAGCGCGCGAAGGACTAGAGCGTTTCACCGTTTCACGGAAATGGCGAAACGCTCTATCTCTTTGTTTTGACGCATTTCCCAAGGGAAAGCGCTACGCGCTTTTGCCGGGAAAACCGCTCACACTTTTCCTGGAATTGCTCTAGGCCCGCGCCAGAGCACGTCTTGTGATGGCCTGGCGCCCTATGGCGCAAGGCTTGGCAATTCGTTGCGCTCACTGACGCGGCGACTGCTGGAATACGGCCGACAGCCGCATTGCAAATAGGGCCTTCGGATGTAAACTATCACTCGGGAGAAGGTGCGCGGACAGGTGGATGTCTCGCGGGCCCAGTACCGAGATGTTCGTAGGGCATAACCCCTACCTGGTCGCGCTCTCGGTGGTGATCGCGATCCTGGGAGGATACACAGGTTTCGGGCTCGCAGCCCGCGTGCGCGGTACCGCCGGTGCCGGGCGTAGGCTTTTGCTTGCCGGCGCGGCCTTTTTCCTGGCGGTCGGTATCTGGACCATGCACTTCGTCGGTGTGCTGGCGGCACCGCTCCCGAGCGACGCCGTCTATCTCGTCCTGCCGACCATCGTCTCCTTCCTGATCTGCGCCCTCGTCGTCGGCGTTTCGCTGTTCTTCGTCTCGGTGGGCGAGCCCTCGGACGGCCGTGTCATGGCGTCGGCGCTGTTGCTCGGGGCCGGTATCGTGTCGATGCATTATGTCGGCATCCACGGCCTGGCCGGCGCCTTCCGCGTCGAGCACGAGCGCGCCATGGTGCTGATGGCGGTGCTGATCGCTGTCGGTACGGCCTATGGCGGCCTGCGCGTGTTCCTGGCGCGCCATGTCGGCAGGCGCCTGGCGCTCAGCGCGGCGGCTTTCGGGGTTGCGGTTTCCGGCATGCATTACACCGCCATGTACGGCATGCGCTTCGTGCCGGCACCGGCTCTCGACCACGCCTCGGACGGCCTCATCGCCTCGCCGCAGGTGCTGTCCTTGATCGTCTCGCTTCTGTGCTTCCTGATCGTCGCCGGCTTTCTGCTGTTCCTCGTCCCCGAGCCGCGCCCTCGCGTTTCGGTCGCGTCCGGCGCGGCCGATGGGCAGGATTTCGATGCCGCGGAAAGCACCGGACCCGAGGGAAGCGGTTTCGACCTCATGGGCCTGCAGGCGCAACGGAATTTGCCGCTGCGAGGACTGGGACAACCGCGTATCACCGCCGCGACGCGACTACCCGTTGAGGGCAGCGACGGCACGCATTTCATCGATGTTGGAGAGATCCGCAGCGTCAAGGCGGACGCCCACTACACGCTCGTCCATGACGGCAATCGCGAACGCATGTGTCCATGGGCGATTTCGCAGGCCGAAACGCAGCTCGATCCAGCCACCTTTATCCGAGTCCACCGCAGTCATATCGTCTCGATCCCGCACGTCACGATGATCCGCAAGGAGGGGGACGGCGCCGTGGTGGAACTCGACGGCGTCGTACCGCACCTTGTGCCGGTTAGCCGTGCCAAGATCGCCGAACTCAGGGCGAGGCTGGGCCTGATCCGACGCGCCACCTGACCACCTCCCCGGCATAGGTCACGATGACTGACGCAATTCGTGCGGAATTTACCGCATTTCGTGCCTTTCCGCGCTCTTCGTGACGCCTGAAGGCCGCATGTCTTGCGCATGCCGGACAGCGGGAACAGCCTCCCCCACCAGATTATTCGTGACCGGAACCGCATCCGAGTTCCGGCTCGAGGGAGGATAGACCGACATGATTCCAGGACCTTTCAGCTATCACCGCCCCGCGAGCGTCGCCGGTGCGATCAAGCTGCTCGCCGACCTTGGCGAGGAGGCGCGGCCGCTGGCGGGCGGCCACAGCCTGATCCCGATGATGAAACTCAGGCTTGCGACGCCCGACCATCTGATCGACCTGCATGGAATAGATGACCTCAAGGGTATCAGACGCGATGGCGACCGTATCGTCATCGGCGCCATGACCACCCAGCACGACCTGCTCGCCTCGGACGTGATCGCATCCTCCCTGCCGGTCCTGCACGAGACGGCGCTGATGATCGCCGACCCGCAGGTGCGCTATCGCGGCACCATCGGCGGCAATGTCGCCAATGGCGACCCCGGCAACGACATGCCGGCGCTGATGATGGCGCTCGGCGCCGACTACCTATTGGAAGGTCCCGACGGCATCCGCACTGTGGCCGCACGGGAGTTCTACCAGGGCGCCTATTTCACGGCGCTCGAACCCGGCGAGATACTGACCTCGGTGTCGGTCCCGGTACCGCCGGTCGGCCATGGCTACGCCTACGAGAAGCTGAAACGCAAGATCGGCGACTATGCGACCGCCGCTGCCGCCGTGATGCTGACGATGAGCGGCGGCAAGGTCGCGACCTGCGTGATCGGGCTCACAAACCTGTCGGAGACCCCGCTGCTGGCCGAGGACGCCGCACAAGCGGTCATCGGCACCAGCCTCGACGACGCTGCCTTGAAGAGATCGGCCGAGGCGGCGGAGGCGGTGATGGAGCCTGCCGGCGACGGCAGGGGGCCGGCCGAATACAGGAAACATGTCGGCGGCATCATGGTCCAGCGGGCGTTGAAACGCGCCGCGGCCAAGGCGGCCTGAGGAGGAGACCCAGATGGCAACCCAGGCAAGGAAAACCCAGGTCAGCATGAAGGTGAACGGTGTCGAGGTCGACGGCCTCGTCGAGCCGCGTACCCTGCTCGTTCATTTCATCCGCGAAAACCTGCAACTCACCGGAACCCATATCGGCTGCGAAACGACGCATTGCGGCGCCTGTACGGTGGATCTCAACGGCATGTCGGTGAAGAGCTGCACGATCTTTGCCGTGCAGGCCGACGGCGCCGAGATCACCACGGTGGAGGGCATTGCCAATGCGGACGGCACGCTGGCGGCTTTGCAGGAAGGCTTCAGGCAGATGCACGGACTGCAATGCGGCTTCTGCACTCCGGGTATGATCGTGCGCGCGCACCGGCTTCTGCAGGAGAACCCGAACCCCACTGAAGAAGAAATCCGTTTCGGCATCGCGGGCAATCTGTGCCGCTGCACCGGCTACCAGAACATCGTCAGGGCAATCCAGTACGCAGCCGCCAAGATCAACGGCACGGAATTCCAGGAGGCAGCGGAATGAACGACATGACCCCCACGCGCGAACAGCGCGAAGCGAAACTGGAAGGCATGGGCTGCAAGAGGAAGCGGGTCGAAGACATCCGCTTCACACAAGGCCGGGGCAACTATGTCGACGACATCAAGCTGCCCGGCATGCTGCATGGCGACTTCGTGCGCTCCCCACACGCCCATGCCCGCGTCAAGTCGATCAACGCCGAGAAGGCGCTCAAAATCCCCGGCGTGCTCGCCGTGATCACGGCAGAGACGCTGAAGACCGTGAATCTGGCCTGGATGCCGACGCTGGCGGGCGATGTGCAGATGGTGCTGGCCGACGGCAAGGTCCTGTTCCAGAACCAGGAAGTCGCTTTCGTCGTCGCCACCGACCGCTACACCGCAGACGACGGCATCAATGCCGTGGAGGTCGAGTATGAGGCGTTGCCGCCGCTGGTCGATCCGTTCAAGGCGATGGACACCGATGCGCCCGTGCTGCGCGAGGATCTTGCCGGCAAGACGACCGGTGCGCATGGCCCGCGCAAGCACCACAACCATATCTTCGAATGGACGGTGGGCGACAAGGATCTCACCGACGCCGCCTTCCGCAAGGCGGAGGTGACGATCAAGGAGATGATCTCCTACCATCGCACCCACCCGTCGCCGCTCGAAACCTGCCAGTGCCTCTGCTCCTTCGACAAGGTGAAGGGCGAACTGACCATCTACGGCACGTTCCAGGCGCCGCACGTCATCCGCACCGTGGTGGCGCTGATCGCCAAGATTCCGGAACACAAGATCCATGTCATCGCGCCCGACATCGGCGGCGGCTTCGGCAACAAGGTCGGCGCCTATCCCGGCTATATCTGCGCGGCGGTGGCATCGATCGTGACGGGCAAACCTGTCAAATGGGTCGAGGACCGTATCGAGAACCTGACTGCGACCTCCTTTGCCCGCGACTACCACATGACGACGGAGATCGCGGCGACCAAGGAAGGCAAGGTCACCGGGCTGCGCGTCCACGTGCTGGCCGATCACGGCGCCTTCGACGCCTGCGCCGATCCGTCGAAATGGCCCGCCGGCTTCTTCAACATCGTCACCGGTTCCTACGACTTCCCGGTGGCGCATCTGGCAGTCGACGGCGTCTACACCAACAAGGCGCCGGGCGGTGTCGCCTATCGCTGCTCGTTCCGGGTGACGGAAGCCGCCTACTGCATCGAGCGGGGCATGGATATCCTTGCCCAGAAGCTCGGCATGGACCCAGCGGAGTTGCGGCTCAAGAACTTCATCAAGCCGGAGCAGTTCCCATACCATTCCGCGCTCGGCTGGGAATATGATTCCGGCGACTACCACACCGCCATGAAGAAGATGATGGAGACGGTCGACTACGCCGGGCTGCGCAAGGAACAGGCCGCCAGGCGCGAAGCGTTCAAGCGCGGCGAGACGCGCGAGATCATGGGCCTCGGCGTCTCCTTCTTCACCGAGATCGTCGGCGCCGGCCCGTCGAAGAACTGCGACATCCTCGGCATCGCCATGTTCGATTCCTGCGAGATCAGGCTGCACCCGACCGGCGCCGGCATCGCGCGGGTTGGGACCAAGAGCCAGGGCCAGGGTCACGAGACGACGTGGGCTCAGATCATCGCGACCGAGATCGGCATTCCGGCCGACGACATCATGGTCGAGGAAGGCAATACCGACACCGCGCCTTACGGACTGGGCACCTACGGCTCGCGCTCGACGCCGGTGGCGGGCGCCGCCATCGCCATGGCCGCGCGCAAGATCAAGGCCAAGGCGCAGATGATCGCCGCCTACAAGCTCGAGGTCCATGAAGACGATCTCGAATGGGACATCGACGGCTTCCGGGTAAAGGGACTGCCGGAGAAATTCCTCGGCATGAAGGACATCTGCTGGATCGCCTACAATTCCCCACCGCCCGGCATGGAGCCCGGGCTGGAAGCGGTGAGCTATTACGATCCGCCCAACATGACCTATCCGTTCGGGGCCTATATCTGCGTCATGGATATCGACGTCGACACGGGAGTCTACAAAGTCCGCCGCTTCTACGCTCTTGACGATTGCGGCACGCGCATCAACCCGATGATCATCGAGGGCCAGGTGCATGGCGGACTGACCGAGGCCTTCGCCATCGCCATGGGCCAGGAGATCGCCTATGACGAGGCCGGCAACGTCACCACCGGCTCGTTCATGGATTTCTTCATTCCGACCGCGGTCGAAACGCCGCGCTGGGAAACCGACTTCACCGTGACGCCATCGCCGCATCATCCGATCGGCGCCAAGGGCGTCGGCGAAAGCCCCAATGTCGGCGGCGTGCCGGCCTTTTCCAACGCCGTCAACGACGCTTTCTCGTTCCTCGGCTCCACGCACATCCAGATGCCGCATGACTACTGGCGCAACTGGCGGGTGGCGAAGCAGCTGGGGGCGGTGGGGTAGTCCTTCCCATGGCCCTCCCCCGCGACGAGATCGCCGGCCGCCTTGCCGCGGCAGGCTACATTGCCGACGCCGAACTGGCGACCGCCATCGGCATCATGCAGTTGCTCAAACGGCCGCTGCTGCTGGAGGGCGAGGCGGGCGTCGGCAAGACCGAGGTCGCCAAGGCGCTGGCCTTCGTGCACGACACGGAACTGATCCGCCTGCAGTGCTACGAGGGCCTCGACCAATCGGCGGCGCTCTACGAATGGAACTATCAGCGCCAGTTGCTTGCCATCGAGGCGCACAAGGCCGGCACCGACCGCAACGCCGACACGATCGAGGACAGGATATTCTCCGAAAAATACCTGCTTGAGCGGCCGCTGCTGGCCGCCATCCGGAGGAAAAAGCCGCCGGTGCTGCTGATCGACGAGGTCGATCGCGCCGACGAGGAATTCGAAGCTTTTCTTCTCGAACTGCTTTCCGATTTTCAGATCTCGATCCCTGAACTCGGCACCATCACGGCCATATCCGTTCCGCACGTCGTGCTGACCTCGAACGGCACCCGCGAACTGTCCGATGCACTGCGCCGGCGCTGCCTCTACCACTATGTCGACTATCCCGACGTCGATCGCGAGGCACGCATCATCATGGCGCGAATCCCGCAGGCAGGCGCCGCGCTCTCGCTGCAGATCGCCCGCATGGTCGAAAGCATCCGCAAGGAGGAATTGCGCAAGGTGCCGGGCATCGCGGAAACGCTCGACTGGGCCGCGGCGCTTGTCGGCCTCGATGTGACGGACTTGCACGAGAAGCCCGAAAACGTGCACGAGACGCTGATCTGCCTGATGAAAACCCGGGAGGACAGCGCGCGCATGACGCGTGAGGTCACGCAGCGCATGTTGGGAAGAGTGGCATGAGTTGCTGCGGCACCCCTCCGACCCTCGACGAGATGGACGAGGTCTCGCGCCTCGTCTCGCGCAAACTCTCGGCCTTCCTTGCCACGCTGCGCGGCGCCGCCTTCGCGGTGGGGGCGCGTGAAGGCCAGGATGCCGCGGCGCTGCTTGCCGCTGGCTACGGGAAAAAGCCCGGCCTGCTACGCTCCGCCTTCAAGCATCTGTTCTCGGCCCGCAAGGCCGACTGGGAGAAATTCGACGGCATCTTCGATGCGTTCTGGCTGAAGAAGCGCGTGCGTTCGCGCATTGCCGCTTCAGGCAGGCCCGCCAACGCCAACAATCCGTCGGTGAAGTCGCTTCAGGACGGCCAGGACAAGCAGAAGGGTGACGAGGCGTTCGACCAGATCGCCTCCGGCGGCGAGGCGAGCGCCGAGGAACGGTCCGGCGAAGGACGCGCCGAGGGCGCCTCGCGGACGGAAACCATCGCCGAAACCGATTTCCGCAAACTCTCCGACCCCGCCGACATCGCCGAGGCGCATGCCATCGCCGAACGGTTGGCGCGTCTCATGCGCACAAGGCTGACGCGGCGCGACCTCGCGCGTCGGCGCGGCTACCGGCTCGACCTCCGGCGCACCATCCATCGCAACATCAGCCATGGCGGCGTGCCAGTCAGCCTAGTCAGGCGGCAGCGCAAGCAAAAGCCGCTGCGGCTGGTGATCCTGCTCGACGCGTCGGGTTCGATGAGCATGTATACCGGCGCCTTCCTGCGGTTCATCCACGGCGTCCTCGACGCCTTCCGCGAAGCCGACGCCTTCCTGTTCCACACCAGGCTTGCCCATGTCTCCGACGCCATGAAGGAGAAGGATGCGGCGCGCGCGCTCGACCGTCTGTCGATGATGGCCCAGGGCGCTGGTGGCGGCACGAGGATCGGAGAGAGCCTGCAGACCTTCAACCGCTGGCACGCCGCCCGCGTCATCCATTCACGCACCTGTGTGATGATCGTCTCGGACGGCTACGAGACCGGCGACGCAGCCCTGCTCGGCCGCGAGATGGAGCAGCTTGGGCGACGTTGCCGGCGCATCGTCTGGCTGAACCCGATGATGGGCTGGGACGGCTACGCGCCGGAGGCCGCCGGCATCAAGGCAGCGCTGCCGCATGTCGATCTGTTCGCGCCGGCGCATACGCTGAAGAGCTTGGCCGCGCTCGAACCCTATTTGAGCAAACTGTGACGGAGACGGGAGGTTTTGCCATGAACGCTCATGTCGATGTGCTCGATATCGTATCGCGCCTGAAGGCGGCCGAAGAGCCCTTTGTGCTCGCCACCGTGGTGCGCACCGTGTCGGTGACGGCGGCCAAGGCGGGCGCCAAGGCCGTGATCCGTCCGGACGGCCGCATCGAGGCCGGCTGGATCGGTGGCGGCTGCGCACGCGGGGCCACGCTCAAGGCGGCGCGCGAGGCGCTGGCCGACGGGCAGTCGCGGCTGATCTCGATTCAACCGGAAAATCTTCTGGAGGAACTGGGCGTGCACGCGGGCGACGATCGTGACGGGATAAAATTCGCCAGGAACATGTGCCCGTCCAAGGGCACGATGGACATCTTCGTGGAGCCGGTGCTGCCGCGCCCGTCGCTTGTCGTGCTGGGTTCCAGCCCGGTGGCGCTGGCACTGATCGAGCAGGCGAGGCCTCTCGGCTACCACGTCACGCTGGCATCGCCGATGGCGGACCTGTCCGCCATGCCCGACGCGGATCTGCTCGTCGACGGATTTCGGGCCGAAGCACATCATGGCGCAAGACGCTTCGTCGTCGTTTCCACGCAAGGTAAAGGCGATGAGGCGGCACTGAAAGCGGCGCTCGGCATGGATGCCGACTACCGCGGCTTCGTCGGCAGCCGCCGCAAGATCGCGGCGTTGCGCGAAAAACTGATAGCCGACGGCGTCTCGCCTGTGGCGCTGGACGGCATCAAGGCGCCGGCCGGACTCGACCTCGGCGCCATCACACCCGAGGAGATCGCCTTGTCGATCCTCGCCGAAATCACACAACGCCGCCGCGAAGGACAGCGCTCTACGGCGGCACATCAATCCGCAGCAGAAAAGGCATAGACGATGGACATGAACGGGCAAGAGCGCATCGAGGCGCCAATCGACGCGGTATGGCGAGCGCTGAACGATCCGGAGACGCTGCGTGCCTGCATTCCGGGCTGCGAGACGCTGGAGAAGACGTCGGATACCGACATGACCGCGACCGTCGTGCTGCGGGTCGGACCGATCAAGGCGCGTTTCGAAGGCACGGTGGAACTGACCAATCTCAACCCGCCGCGCTCTTACACAATCTCCGGAGAGGGCAAGGGCGGCATTGCCGGCTTCGCGAAGGGCGGGGCCGATGTCTCGCTGGCCGAGGATGGGCCAAATGCCACGATCCTCTCCTACACGGTCAAGGCCGATGTCGGCGGCAAGATCGCCCAACTCGGTAGCCGGCTGATCGATTCGACCTCGCGCAAGCTTGCCGGCCAGTTCTTCACCAATCTCGGCAGCCAGATGACCGGGCAACCGATCTCGGCCTGACAAGGCAGAAGGAAAAGCTGCCAGCTCGGCATCCGCCGGTGCACGCGACTATTTCAGGGTGCAAGGCGTCGGCTTGAAGACGGTTGTCGTTTCGGGCGGATGACACGCTTCTCACGCGCCTCCACCACCCTCTCCAGCTCCCGCTTGAGCTGATCCTTGATATCAGCCGTCTCGCTCATCAGGGCGTCGATCTTCAGGAAATCGAGCACGCGGTATTTTGATACTGCCGGGCGGACCAGTATGTCGGGGCGGCATTGTTGCAGCTTGTTGGCGATGATCGACTGCATCATCAGCTGCGTGGCGCCGAACATCAGGTCGACCGAGGTGGGCTGCTTGCGGTCGACCTCTTCCGGCGCGCCGACGACGTCGACGCCGATGATGATGTCGGCGTCATTCTCGATCAGATCGAATGGCACGGGATTGTAGATGCCGCCGTCGATCAGCAGCCTGCCGTCGCGCATCACCGGGCGGAACACGGCGGGAATGGCCGCCGAAGCGGCCAGCGCGGAATGCAGGTCGCCATCCGCGAACACCGCCAGCTTGTGGCCGAAGTAATCGGTCGCCGTCACCTTCAACGGGATTTTCAACTCGGCGAAGGTTTCGGGGATGGCCTCGGGCAGAAACGCCTTCAGGATTCGCTCGACATTGAACTGGCTGACACGGATGCCGTTCTGCATGGCTTCCGCGATCGTGCCCGGACGAGCGCGCCACATGCGGCTCGCCACCTCGGCGCGCCGGCCGAGGATCGAGCGGGCATAGTCGCGGATATCCTTGCCGGTCATGCCCGCGGCCATGCCGGCGCCCATGATGGCACCGATCGATGAACCGGCGATCGTCACCGGCTTGATACCGAGTTCGTCCAGCACCTCGATGACATGGATATGCGCCAGCCCGCGCGCGCCGCCGCCGCCGAAAGCTATGCCGAAGGTGGGGCTCATCCCTTGCCGGCCCCCGCCAGCGGAGGCCCGACCACCATGATGGTCGGCTCGGCCGTCAGCAGCTTCTGCGCAGCCGCCTTGACCTGGTCGAGCGTCACCGCGTTGATGTAGCCGGCGCGGCGCTGCATATAGTCGATGCCGAGATCGTCGAGCTGCAATTCGACCAGCGTCGCGGCGATGGAACTCGATGAGTCCAGATTGTTGATGGCATAGGCGCCGATGAGATATTTCTTGGTCGCCGCGAGTTCTACTTCGGTCGGACCGTTCTCGGCCAGCTGCTTGACGACATCGCGCACGATACCGAGCGTCTCGGCCGCGCGGTCGGAGCGCGTTCCGGTGGTGACAATCAGTGCGTTGGCGTGGTCCTGGTTGACCAGCGAAGAGTTGACGCCATAGGCCAGCCCGCGCTTTTCGCGCACCTCCTGGAACAGGCGCGAGGTGAAGGTGCCGCCGCCGAGGATCTCGTTCATCAGCACCGCCGGGAAGAAATCCGCCGACTTGCGCTTCACGCCGGGCCAGGCGAGCTGCAGCGAGGTCTGCGGCAAGTCGTAATTGACTTCCAGATGCTGCGCCAATTTGGGCTCGATATCGGCGACAGGCGCGAGCGCCTGGTTCTGCGGCAGGTCGCCGAACACCATGTCGAGCTTCTTCTTCAGCGTCTCGGCGTCGATGGCGCCGACCACGGCGATATGCAGGCCGCTGCGCGCGAACACCGCCTTGTGCAGGGCCTTCAGATCATCCCGCGTGATGGCCGCGATGCTCTGCCTGGTGCCCTGGTCCGAGCGCGAATAGGGATGGTCGCCATAGATGGCGCGCGCCCATTTGTTCTGCGCCATCGTGTC
Source organism: Mesorhizobium sp. GW821-FHT04C10 (assembly GCF_059420305.1). Lineage (NCBI taxonomy): Bacteria > Pseudomonadati > Pseudomonadota > Alphaproteobacteria > Hyphomicrobiales > Phyllobacteriaceae > Mesorhizobium > Mesorhizobium sp. GW821-FHT04C10. Next base: position 5,129,909 of record NZ_JBWKTL010000001.1, read on the forward strand.
GGGGTCGTTCTCGTTGGCGATGATGCCGGACAGGATCTGGGCGCGGATGCGATCGATCGGCGCCTGGTCGAAGCGCGGCTCGTTGACCGCCAGCCGCAACAGGTCGAACGCCTCGTCGCGCTGCTCGGCCAGCATGCGCATCGAACCATAGACGCCGTCGCGGCTCTCGTCGAAGCTCATCTCGGCTCCGGCATCGTCGAGCTTGATCTGGAAGGCTTCCGAATCGAGAGGCCCGGCACCCTCGTCGAACAGGCCGGTCATCAGATTGGCCAATCCTTCCTTGCCCACCGGATCCTGCGTCGAGCCGCCGCCGAAGACGAAACGAACGGCGACGACCGGTACGGAATAATCCTCCACCAGCCAGGCCGTGACGCCCTTCGACGAGGTGACGGACTGGATTTCCATGGCGCGGGCGGCAAGCGCCGGCAGGACCAGGAAGAGGATGGTGAGGAAGAGGGTTGCGAGCGCGGTGGCCACGCGCGGTCTTCCCTTCTCGCCTTGTGGGAGAAGGTGGCCTCGCGAAGCGAGGTCGGATGAGGGGTGTTCCAGCTTGGCGAGGACGGCACTCCGTGGCGCACCCCTCATCCGTCTCGGCGCTACGCGCCGATCCACCTTCTCCCACAAGGGGAGAAGGGAAGGCGCTTTCACCGCCTCGCGCATATGCATAGAGTTCATCATCAATTCCCCGCCTGTTGCTGCGGCAAGAGATAGCCGGTGGTCGAGCGAGCCAGCACCAGATAGCGTGCGGCGACGGCCTTGACCTCGTCGGCCGTGACCTTTCGGATACGGTCCGGCCATTGCTGGACATCCTGCACATTGCCGCCGGTGGCGAGCGTCGAGCCATACATTTCGGCCATGGAGTCCTGTTTGTCGCGGGTAAAGACCATCGACCTGATATAGCGGTCCTTGGCCTTTTCAAGCTCGTCGGATGTGACGCCATCGCTGATGATACGCGCCACCTCGGCATCGACCGCGGCCTCGACGTCGGCCAGCTTGGCGTCGCCGCGCGGCGCGCCATAGACGGTGAAATTGGTATCGTCGAGCATGGTGCCCTGGAAATACGCACCGGCATTGGACGCGATGCCCTGCTTGACCACAAGCGCCTGGTAGAGCCGGCTGCGGTTGCCGCCGCCAAGGATTTCGGCAAGCAGGTCAAGCGCCTCGGCCTCGCCCGCCTTGGCGGTGTGGTAGGACGGCACCACCCATTGCGTCGAGAAACTCGGCACGCTGACGCGGGCGTCGGAGAGTGTGACGGTGCGCTTGGTGTTCTGCTCCGGCTCGACCGGGCGCACGCGCGGCGGCAGGTCCGGGCCGCGCGCCACCTTGCCATAGGTCTTCTCAGCCAGCGCCCTCACCGTCTCCGGTTCGACATCGCCGGCCACGATCAGCACGGCATTGTTGGGCCGGTAGTATTTGTCATAGAAGGCGGTGGCGTCGGTGCGGTTCAGCTGTTCCATCTCCTGCATCCAGCCGATGACCGGAATGCGATAGGGCTGGTTCTGCCACAGCGTGGCATCGACTTCCTCGTCGAGCACCGCCTGCGGATTGTTGTCGATGCGCGAACGGCGTTCCTCGAGGATGACATCGCGCTCGGTCTTGATGACATCATCTGTGAGGATGAGGTTGCGCATCCGGTCCGCCTCGAAGCCCATCATCTGCTCGAGCGCCGACGGCGCCACCGTCTCGTGGAACGCGGTGTAGTCGTAGGAAGTGAAGGCGTTGTTGGAGCCGCCAATGTCGGAGACGGCGCGGTCGAACTCGCCGGCCGCGTGATTTGTCGTCGCCTTGAACATCAGATGCTCGAAGAAATGGGCGATGCCGGATTTGCCTGGCGGCTCGTCGGCGCTGCCGATCTTGTACCACACCATGTGAGTGACGATCGGCGCGCGATGGTCGGGAATGACGACCACTTCCATGCCGTTGTCGAGCAGGAAGTTGGTGACCGTGCCATCATCGGCTGCAACGGCGGGGCTGATCAGTGCCAGAGCGGTCGTCAGCAGCATTGCGCGCAGCCATTCAGGACGTTTCATCGATGGCTCCGGTTGTCATGGCGGGGACGATAGGCGGGGTTGCCAGTCGAGGCAAAGCGAATTTGTTCGTCATTTTGAAGGCACTCGGCCTACCCGTTGCCTTCGGAAGGGATCACAAGCGCGGGTGTATCAGACAGCCTCGATGAAACGGATGACGGTTTCGCCGTAATTGCGCTCATCCAGCACGGAAAAGCCCAGGCCTGGTTCGAAGGGAACCACCGCCGTCTCCTCGACCACGCACAGCGCGCCGGGGCGCAGCCAGCCGCCGGCTTTCGCCGACCGCAAGGCAAGCTCGCCAAGGCCCTTGCCGTAGGGCGGATCGGCGAAGACGAGGCCAAACGGCGCCAGCGTGCCCGCCTCGCCAAGGCCTGTCGCATCGCGACGAAAAATCTTGGTGCGGCCGGTCAGGCCGAAGGCCTCGACATTGTCGCGGATCAGGCCACGGCCTTCGGCCGATTCCTCGATGAAGACACCATAGGATGCCCCGCGCGATAGCGCCTCCAGACCCAGCGCGCCGGTTCCAGCGAACAGGTCGAGCACGCGCGCACTTTCCAAGTGTTCGGCAAAACGATGCGCCAGCACGTTGAAGACGGCCTCGCGGGTCCGGTCGGTCGTCGGACGGATGGCGCTGCTGCGAGGCGTCGCCAGTGGACGCCCGCGAAACTCACCGCCGACGATTCTCATCTTGTCCGGGGACCCTTGGGGCCACCGCGCGGCCGCTCACCGCCGCCGGCGCCGCCAGGACGCTCGCCACGCGGCTTGCCGAACGGCTTTGCGCCTGCCGGTTTGCCGCCGGGTTTGCCATAGGACGGTTTGAACGACGCCTTGCGCGCCTTGGCGTCGGCCGCCTTGGCGGCATCGGCTTCCGCCCTGCCCTTGCCGATCGGCCGGGCACCAGGCGCCATCCAGACATTGGCCTTGCGCTGGCCGGGCGGCTCGATCTGCCGCTGCTCGCGCTCGGATTTCTTGCCGCCACGAGGTTTGTCGCCGAAGCCACCGCGCGGCTTGTCGCCAAAACTGCCGCGTGGCTTGTCACCAAAGCCACCACGCTCTGGCCTCGGACCACGCTCGCCAAAGCTCTTTTCCGGCCTCTCGCTTCTGTCGGGGCTTGTCGACAGTTTGCCGAGCGCCTCGTCGCGGCTGCCTTCCCGGCGCTTGCGGTTCTTGATCAGCCCGCCCTCGCCGATCGGCCGGCGCTCGCCATCACGCGTGAATTTCGGCCGTTCGGGTTCCGGCTCGCGAACTTCAGTGCGCCGCACCGGCTTGTTGGAAAAGGGTTTTGCTATCTCGGCGTCGAAATTGGCGCCGGATTCCTCCACCAGGCGTTCGCCAAGCTGGTCGCGCAGCACGCGGCCCTTGATCTCCAGCACGTGACCTTCGGCAAGGTCCTCGAGCTGGAACGGACCATAGGAGATGCGGATCAGCCGCGTCACGTCGAGGCCGAGCGCGCCGAGGATGTTCTTCACTTCCCGGTTCTTGCCTTCGCGCAGGCCGATCGTCAGCCAGGCATTGGAGCCCTGCTCCCGGTCGAGGCTGGCTTCGATGGCGCCATAGAACACGCCGTCGACGGCAATGCCTTCGCGCAGGCCGGCAAGCGCGCTCTCCTCGACCTTGCCGTGGACGCGCACACGGTAGCGGCGCAGCCAGCCGGTGGCCGGCAGTTCGAGCACGCGCGACAGGCCACCATCATTGGTGAGCAGCAGCAGGCCTTCAGTGTTGATGTCGAGCCGGCCAATGGTCATCAGCCGCGGCAATTCGGCCGGCAGCACGTCGAAGACGGTCTTGCGGCCCTCGGGATCGCGGTTGGTGGTAACGACGCCAGCCGGCTTGTGAAACAGGAACAGGCGTGTGCGTTCGATCGGCGGGATCTCCATGCCGTCGAGATGGATAATGTCGCCAGGCATGACATTGAACGCCGGCGAAGACAGCGCCCGGCCATTGACCTTGACGCGGCCGGCGGCGATCAGCTCTTCGGCATCGCGGCGCGAGGCAAGTCCGGCGCGCGCCAGCCGCTTGGCGATGCGTTCGCCGGCCTCTTCCGTGGCCTCGGCGGGACGCGGTCGCGGCTTGAAGCCGCCTGAAGCCCCTTGCGGCCGATCACTGAAGTCGCGCTTGGGACGATCGCTGAAGTCGCGCTTCGGACGGTCAGAAAAGTCACGCTTTGGACGATCGCCGAAATCACGCTTCGGGCGGTCGAAACGCTTTTCGCCACCCTCTGCCGAAGCGGCAACCGGACGGTCGCCACGCGGCGCGTAGGGTTTGCGCGGCCCTTCACGTTTTTCATACGGCTTGCGTTCGCCTTCGGCCGCCATCGGACGGTCGCCGCGCGGCGCGTAGGGCTTGCGCGGCCCTTCACGCTTCTCGTAGGGCTTGCGTTCGCCTTCAGCCGCCATCGGACGGTCGCCGCGCGGGGCGTAAGGCTTGCGCGGTCCTTCACGCTTCTCATACGGCTTGCGTTCGCCTTCAGCCGCCATCGGACGGTCGCCGCGCGGCGCGTAGGGCTTGCGCGGTCCTTCGCGCTTCTCATACGGCTTGCCCGCTGGGCGCGGCCCCTTGCTGAACGGCTTGTCGCCGCCCTTGAGGTCACGCTTCGGGCGCTCGCCCTCGGCGGCCATCGGACGATCGCCGCGCGGCGCGTAGGGTTTCTTGGCGCCAAAGGATGGCTTGCCGCCCCTGTCGCCTCGCGGAGCCGCGGGTTTCTTGCCCGGACCTTTTTGGCGCGGAGATTTCTTGTCGTTGTCGTCCATGTGGCCTTTGTCCGTTTGCGCTGCTACAGCGTGGCGCATCCTTTCGGGCGCGCAACGAACGCTGTAGCACTTTGATTTGGCGCATGATCTTTTCTGAAAATCGAGTCCGATTTTCAGGCTGATGCGCTCAATAACAGGATCATCAGAGTTTGTCAGGGAAAAGTGGAGACCGGTTTTTCCGGCAAGACGAACGAAAATCAAAAGTCTGGAGTGGCGAGGAGATAATCGGAATGGAAACCGCGTGAAGCGGCCGGATTTCATGGCGGCGGCGCTTAAGGAGGCCGAAGCGGCAGCCTTGCGCGGCGAAGTGCCGGTCGGCGCCGTCATCGCCACGGGCAACACAATCGTGGCCAGTGCCGGCAACCGTACCCGCGAACTGGCGGACCCGACTGCGCATGCCGAGATGCTGGTCATCCGCGAAGCGTGTGGGAAACTCGCAAGCGAGCGGCTTACCGGCCACGATCTCTATGTGACGCTGGAACCGTGCGCCATGTGTGCAGGCGCCATTTCCTTCGCCAGGTTGCGCCGTCTCTATTTCGGTGCCGCTGACGAAAAGGGCGGTGCGGTCGTGAACGGCGTGCGCTTCTTCGCCTCGCCGACCTGTCATCACACGCCCGACATCTATCCGGGTATGGGAGAGACCCAAGCGGCCCTGCTGCTCAAGGAATTTTTCAGGGACCGTCGCGACTGATCCCACGCCACGCCGTCCGAAAAGGCAGCACGGGCGTTCTCAGAGCATTTCACCGTTTCACGGAAACGGTGAAATGCTCCAACTCTTTGTTTCGAAGCAATTGCCTAGGGAAGGCGCTACGCGCTTTTCCCGGGAAAACCGTTCACACTTTTCCTGGAATTGCTCTACAGCGACGGCAGCCAGTCGAACCAGCCGCCCTTCTTGCCTTCCGCCTGTTTCTTCAAACGGCGTTCCTTCTTGTATTCGTCCTCGCCGATTTCGTTCTGTGGCGCGGTGTCCGATGCGACACGGTAGGCCAAGGGCGGCTCGCTCAAATACTTGCGCGTGTTCGGATCGCCCTGCTTGCTCTCGGCGAGACGGCGCTGGATTTCAGCGGCGCGACCCTTGTCGGAATCAGCAGGCGACCAAGCCGGCGGGTGGCTGGAGCCAGACTCTTCCATAGCCTTTTTCACCGCGGCCGGATCCGTCTGCACATCGTCAACGATCTCCGCCTGGTAGTTCGGATCGTTCTGGTGGGCGGTGGCGTCAGCACGCAAGCGCGCGCGGCGCTGCTCGGGCGATTCGGGCCATTCGGCGCTTGCCGTCATGCTGTCCTGCGGTGCAGGCAGGGCTTCCTTCTGTCCGGGAGCGGGCTTTACCAAGGTGGGGCGCGGCTTGTAGTCGATCGGGTCCCTGCGCTTCGGCGCGAAGGAAACGGCGCCGGTGAGATCGCCGGCGAGCTGTTCGGCGGCAGTCTTGTCGGTGCCATAGGTCGGAGATCCCATGCAGCCGGACAAAGCGAGGCCCGATGCGACAAGCGGCGCCAGCAGCGCGAGGCGCGCGTTATATCTCTCGGTCATGCCAAAAAGTCCCACTCTAGACAGCCTCTCGATCGCCACCGGTCTTGATGTCCGGCCCCCATCGTCCAAGCACTTGCGACGGAAATCCGGCGACAATTTGTCTTCCGGAGTTTCGCGTGTTTACCTCAACCGCTCGTTAAGGGCAACGCACGGGCGGATCCGCGCCGCCCGGCGTGGCATTTGTGCACCGATATGCCGCGCATTCCGGCCACGCGTGCCGTGATCCCGAAACCGCCGCACCCTCGGGCCAGGCCCGAGGGTGCGGTTTTGGGCGACATGCATCAGAGCCGGCCGAGCGCCTGCAGCTCATGCAGCACGGCAGCGTCGCGCGCCGAGACATCGGGAAATGCAGCATCCTGGCCGACATCGGCCGTGTAGCGCCAGGAACGCGCGCATTTGACCAGGCCGCGATCCTCGGCCTTCTCGACCACCACGGCAACGCCCTTGACGTCGTCGAGCGTGAAGGCACCGTCCGGCGCCTGGCCATGGGCAATGACGAGATCGCTGGTGATCGCCATCTCTGCCATGTCGACGTCCGATATGGCAGCCTCAAGCGCAGCGTCGTTGATCGTGACCACCGGCACCGCCTCGAGCGAGGAGCCGATCACCTTCTGCGCCCGCGCAATCTCCAGCGCGCCGGTGACGACACGGCGGACCTGCCGCACCTTGCGCCATTTTTCCGCCAGCGCGTCATTCTTCCAATCCGCCGGGATTTCCGGGAACTGGTCGAGATGCAACGAAACGGCATCAGGATGCCGGTCGAGCCAGGCCTCTTCCATGGTGAAGGGCAGCATCGGCGCCAGCCATTTCACCAGGCAGTCGAAGAGATTGCGCACCACCTGCACCGAGGCCTTGCGCCTCACGCTCGACGGCGCGTCGCAGTAAAGCGCGTCCTTGCGGATGTCGAAATAGAAGGCCGACAGTTCGACCACCATGAAATCGAGCAATGCACGGGTGATGCGCTTGAATTCGAAGGCGTCGTAGCCCTGGCGCACCACCTCGTCCAGTTCGGCCAGCCGATGCAGCATCAGCCGTTCGAGCTCCGGCATTTCTTCCAGCGGCACCGCCTCGCCATCGTCATGGGCGAGCGTGCCCAGCATCCAGCGAATGGTGTTGCGCAATTTGCGGTAGGCGTCGATGTTGGTCTGCAGCACGTTCTTGCCGAGCCGCTGGTCTTCCCAATAATCCGTCGTCACCACCCACAGGCGCAGAATGTCGGCGCCGGATTGCTTGATCACGTCCTGCGGCACCACGGTGTTGCCGAGCGATTTCGACATCTTGCGCCCGTCCTCGTCCATGGTGAAGCCATGGGTGACGACGGTGTCGTAAGGCGCCCTGCCCCTGGTGCCGCAGCTTTCGAGCAGCGAGGAGTGGAACCAGCCGCGATGCTGGTCGGAACCTTCGAGATAGACGTCGGCCGGCCATTTCAGGTCGGGACGGTCCTCCAGCGTGAAGACGTGCGTCGAGCCCGAATCAAACCAGACATCGAGGATGTCCATCACCTGCTTCCAACGGGAGGCGTCGTGATTGCCGAGGAAACGCTCCTTGGCGCCGGCGGCGAACCAGGCGTCGGCGCCTTCCTTCTCGAAGGCATCCATGATGCGCTGGTTGACGGCCTCGTCCTTCAGCACATTGCCGTCCTCATCGGCGAATACGGCGATCGGCACGCCCCAGGCGCGCTGGCGCGACAGCACCCAGTCGGGGCGCTCCTCGATCATGGCACGGATGCGGTTCTGGCCGGCAGCCGGCACGAAGCGCGTGTCGTCGATGGCCTTCAACGCGCGGCTGCGCAGCGTCGAGCCGTCGCCGAGGTCCTTGTCCATGTAGACGAACCATTGCGGTGTGTTGCGGAAGATGACCGGCTTCTTCGACCGCCAGGAATGCGGATAGGAGTGCTTCAGCCGGCCGCGCGCGAACAAAGCGTTGCGCTTGATCAGCTCGTCGATGACCGCCTGGTTGGCGTTGCCCTTCTTGCCATTGTCGTCGATGACGCGTGCCGGTCCGCCTTCGCGATCCGGGCCAAAGCCCGGCGCGTCCTTGGTCAGGAAGCCGGCGTCGTCGACGGTAAACGGGATCGCTGTATCGACGCCGCGCGCGCGCAGTCCGGGCGCCGCATCCATCCAGGCGTCGAAATCCTCGCGACCATGGCCGGGCGCCGTGTGGACGAAACCGGTGCCGGCATCGTCGGTGACATGGTCGCCGGCAAGCATCGGCACGGGGAATTCGTAGCCGCCGCCGAGGCCCTTGAGGGGGTGCGAAAGCACAAGATTTCCAAGCTGTTCGGTGCTGATCCCGTGAAGGCGCTTCAAGGTCACCTTGGCCTTGGCCTGGCTTTCCTCGGCCAGGGCGTCGGCAAAGATCAGCTTCTCACCCGGTTGCGGACCAAACGCATTCTCGGCCGCTGTCACCTCGTAGAGCCCGTAGGCGACGCGCGGCGAATAGTTGACGGCGCGATTGCCCGGGATGGTCCAAGGCGTCGTCGTCCAGATGACGACATGTGCATCCAGCAAATCCAGCGACCGCCCGCTCAGATCCGGATTGAGTTCCGCCGGCTGCCCGTCCACGACACTGGCAACGACAAGATTGGCGACAGGAAACTTCACCCAGATCGTATCGGACTCGTAGTCCTGGTATTCGATCTCTGCCTCGGCCAATGCGGTGCGCTCGACGACGCTCCACATCACCGGCTTCGAGCCACGATAGAGCTGGCCCGACATGGCGAATTTCAACAGCTCGCCGGCGATGCGCGACTCGGCGTGGAAGGCCATCGTTGTATAGGGATTCTTGAAGTCGCCGACGACGCCGAGCCGCTGGAATTCCGCACCCTGCACAGAGATCCAGTGCGCGGCGAATTCACGGCATTCCTGGCGGAATTCGTTGACCGGCACCTCGTCCTTGTTCTTGCCCTTGGCGCGATACTGCTCCTCGATCTTCCACTCGATGGGAAGGCCGTGGCAGTCCCAGCCAGGCACGTAGTTCGAGTCATAGCCGCGCATCTGGAACGAGCGGGTGATGACATCCTTGAGGATCTTGTTCAGCGCGTGCCCGATATGGATGTTGCCGTTGGCGTAGGGCGGGCCGTCATGCAGCACGTATTTCGTGCGGCCGGCGGCACTCTCGCGCAGCTTGCGGTAGAGGTCCATGTCCTGCCAGCGCTTGACCAGCACCGGCTCCTTCTCGGGCAAGCCGGCGCGCATCGGGAAATCCGTCTGCGGCAAGTAAAGCGTCTTGGAATAGTCGATCGTCTCGGCCTTGTCGGCGGTAGGGGTATCGGTCATTGATCTGCCATCTCAATTGCCCGGCGGCGGGAAAGCCCCGGGGCTTGAAGTCTTTGGTTGATGCATATCGTTTTCCCAAAACCGGACCCACTTTTGGGCGATATGCGTCGATGTTCTGGAAAAAGCGCGAGGGTGCGCGCAAAAGTCCCGGCGGCTCCGGCGGCGCTCAGGCCGCCCGGAACACCGGGCCGGTAATTCGTATCGTCAGCACACGAAAGCGCGAAAAGCTCGTCATTGGTGGGCTTTTAGCGGAGATAGGCGCAGGAATAAAGCGTCTCGTTCGATTCGCCTACATCTTGAAGTCGAAGCGATAGGTGGTCGACACACCGACCATGAACTGGTTGCGATCGCCGCGCTCCCTGACCAGGCTGGAATCGGCCGCCGGACCCTCCAGGCGCGAATATTCGCCGAACAGGCTGGCGGTCATCGGATCGGTTACCTTCCAGGTCACCGCGCCGCCGAGGCCGACGGATTTCAGGCCACCACCAGGATTATACTGGCTCAGGCCCGAGGCCACGGCTTCCTGCGCGTTGACGCCGTAATAGGCGTCGAAATAGTTGGCCGAGGCAAAGGACACGCGCGGGCCACCCGAAATCCTGACGGTTGGCGTCACATCGTAGAAGGCGTCGGCGGCGATATCGGCGACAAAGCCATTATGGGCACGGATGCCGTGCCGCAATTCGGCGCGCGCGCGCATCCAGTCCGTCGGATAGAATTCGAAAAAGCCGCCGACTTCACCACCCCAACGGACCGGATCCAGGCCCTTGAGCTCGTCGGCATCGCCGTCGTCGCGCGAAAACAGGAACTTGCCGGTCAAACCGGCGCGAACGCCGCCGTCGTCGACAAGCGCCAGCGAGATGTTGTCGTTGCGCGAGGTGAAGCGTGCCTGGGGACCGGCCTTGCCCAAAGAGATGATGGGCTGGGCGCTAAGCATGTATTTCTTGCCGCCCTCGAAATTCGGCGCAACCAGGCCAGTGGCGCCAACCGTCAGATACCAGTCGCCGGACAGCCAGCCGAAAGCGCCGTCGCCGGCCTCGGCCGCGCCCGATGTGGCCAGCATGACGGTAGCCAAGGCTGCAGAAATCTTTCCGAACGGACTCATGGCTACTCCACTAACACGATACAACTGCCCTTCGGCGACAGCTTTGACGAGGCTTTGGTAAAATTTGATTTAAAGCAGAGACATAAGCCTCGCATTGCTTGCATCATCCGATCCGCTCTCGGCTGGACGCCGGTCGGCCCCAAGGGTAACTTCGTTTTATTCTGGCAGTCCTCAACGGAGGTGGCGACATGACACTGCACGGCGATACACTGAAGAACGCGATCGGCCAGACGCGAGCAAAGTGGGGATGGTTTGTCGGTCTGGGCGTATTGCTGTTGATCCTCGGCGGCATTGCCTTCGGCAATTTGTTCATCGCCACTGTGGCTTCCGTCTACGTCGTCGGCTGGCTGATGCTGGTGGCCGGCATCATCGAGATCATGCATGCTTTCGGGGTCAAGACCTGGGGGCGCTTCTTCTACTGGCTGCTCAGCGGCCTGCTTTACGCGGTCGCCGGGTTTTTCGCTTTCGACAATCCGCTGCTGGCCTCGGCGGTGCTGACCTTCCTGCTGGCCGTCGCGCTCGTCGCGTCCGGCGCGCTGCGGGCATGGGTCGGCTTCAGTCACCGTCCGGAACAAGGCTGGGGCTGGATTGTCGCGGCAGGCGCCATCAGCGTGCTTGCCGGCCTGATCATCGCCATGGGTTGGCCGGTCAACAGCGTGTGGGTGCTCGGACTGTTCCTGGCGATCGACCTGATCTTCCAGGGCTGGACCTTCATCGCCGTCGGCCTGGCGCTGAAAAAGTAAAGTAGAGCCTTCCCGGGCACGGTCTTGCGCGAAAACCGGTCCGCCGGCGCGGATATCCGGTCCGGGATAGCGCTTTTAAAAGGCGATGGCAGCGTCGAGTTGTGAAAGCGGCTTGACGCCTGCAAGCAGCGCCCTCGCCTCGGCTTCGTCCCTCTTCATCTGCATGACCAGCGCGTCGAGCCCGTCGAATTTGATCTCGCTGCGCAGGAAGCCGAAGAACGAGACCTGGCAGATCTCGCCATAGAGATCGCCGGAAAAATCGAAGACAAAGGTCTCCAGAAGCGGCGCGCCATTGTCGTCGACGGTCGGGCGGCGGCCGAAGCTGGCGACGCCATCACGCAACGTGCCGTCGGCGCGCCGAAAGCGGACGGCATAAATTCCTTCCTTGAGGGTGGCTTCCGCGGGAAGCCGCATATTCGCGGTCGGAAAGCCGAGCGTTCGGCCGAGCCGCTGGCCACCGACCACCTCGCTTTCCACAGTGAAGCGATAGCCGAGCAGACCGGCGGCCTCGGCCACCTCGCCATCGCAGAGCAAGCCCCGGATCCGGCTTGACGAGACCACCTCGGCGCCCTCGTCGCGAAAAGCGTCGACGAGCGTGACGCCAAAGCCATGGAGTTCGCCGGCTGCCATCAGATAGGCCGGTCCACCCTGGCGGTCCTTGCCGAAATGGAAATCGAAACCGGTCACGGCATGGGTGATGCCGAGCGTCCTCTCCAGCACGTCGGTGACGAAAGCTTCCGCCGACAGCGAGGCGAAGTCACGCGTGAACGGCTGCTTGACGAGCGCGGCAAAACCGAGCAACGACAGAAGCTGCGCCTTCATCGGCGGCGGGGTCAGCACGAACAACGGAATGTCGGGCCTGAAGACCTTGCGCGGGTGCGGTTCGAAGGTCAGCACCAGGGCCGGCACGTCGCGCCGCCCAGCCTCGGCCAACGCCCGCTCGAGCACCGCCTGATGGCCACGGTGGACACCATCGAAATTGCCGATCGCGACAACGCCACCCCGCAGATCGGCTGGCAGCGGCGCGGTTGCCGAGAGATGCTGGAAGGCCACCATTGTCACCTACTGCAGTCTGGCTATGACGGCCACCGGACGATAGCCGTGCCGCTCCAGGAAGAGACCGAGCTTTGCCGGATCCGGCCGGGACGCTTCGCCGTAGTCGCGGGCATGGATGCCGCCGGAGACATAGAGAACGTCGAAACCATTGTCGGCCGCGCCCTTCACGTCGGTCATCATCCCGTCGCCGATGGCCAGCACCTGCGAACGCTCAACCGGCCGCCCAAGCACCTCCGCCACTTCTTTCATCGCGACGTCGTAGATCGGCGTGTAAGGCTTTCCCGCGATCAGCGTGCGGCCGCCGAGCTGGGCATAGTCGCGCGCCAGGGCACCCGCACACCAGATGATCCGTTCGCCGCGCTCCACCATGATATCGGGATTGGCGCAGATGAACGGCAGGTTCCTGGCACGCAATCGGCGCAAAAGATCCGTATAATCCTCAGGCTTCTCGATCTCGTCGTTGAACAGCCCGGTGCAAACAACACCGGCGGCCTCGAATTCCTCGACGAGATCGACATCGAGGCCGTCATAAAGGGTCAGATCGCGTTCGGCGCCTATGTGGAAGATCTTGCGCGGGCCCTCCGCGATCAGGTCGCGGGTCACATCACCCGAGGTCACCACACGGTCGTAGGCCGATGGCGGAACGCCGATCACGCTCATCTGAGCCACGACGTCGGCGCTGCGGCGAGGCGAATTGGTGATAAGGACAACCGGGATACCGGCTGTCCTGGCCTCGGCAAGCGCCGCCGCGGCCGCCGGAAAATGCCATTCGCCATTGTGCACCACGCCCCAGACATCGCAAAGGATTGCCGAATAGGCTTTCGAGACGTCTTCGAGCGAGCCGACGATTTCAGGCGAATTCGCCATGCCGTTTCCTTCAATATGAGCGTTGCGAGTGCCGCGGCCGACGGGTCGCCGCAGCGGGTTCGAATTATCCGAACCGCTCCATGCTGTCACCAGCTTTCGCCTGGCAGCCTCGTCAATTGATCAATGAGAGTTGGACTGGACGACCATGAGCGCCGTCTTATCCCTGTTATTTGTCAGCCCGATATGCCCACGTCCTGCGTCGGCAGGCGTTTTTCTGGGCGGCGTCAGGGCTGTGGCCTTTTGATTGGTTAGCGGTTGGTGAAGCGCCGACCAAGCAATAGAGCGGTTTCCCAAACCCGTCTTTCAGCGTTTTGTGAAAAGCTGGCGCAGACCGAGAATCCGCCGGCGGGGGCCGCTGCAAGACATGCATGAAATCTGGCGTCAGTTTCGCCGCGACCGGCGCGGCAACTATGCTCTTATGACAGTCGTGGCGATGGTACCGCTGATGGGCGGCCTGGCGATCGCGGTCGACTTCACGGAAATGAACCGTGAAAAGCAGATGGTGACGAATGCGCTCGACGCCGCCAACTTCGCCACGGCGCGCCGGCTGACGGAAGGCGCGACCGACGACCAGCTGAGGGCCTACGCGCTCGACTTCTTCAACGCCAACCTGAACGATGTCGATCCCGCCAGCACGACGCTCAACGTCATCTTGCCGAGCAACACCAGCGGTGGTGGCCTGCTCACCATGACGGCGCAGCTTGCCTACAAGCCCTATTTCTACCCGGCCTTCGCGCAGCTTGTCGGTAAATCCGCAATCGACGCGAACCAAAGGATCAGCTTCAACGTCACCTCCCAGGTGCGGCTGAAGAACACGCTGGAAGTTGCCCTGGTGCTCGACAATTCCGGGTCAATGACCACACTCGGCACCGGCTCCGGACAAAAGCGCATCGATCTTCTCAAGACCGCGTCCAAGCAACTGGTCGACACGCTGGCCCAGCAGGCGGCCATGATCAAGCAGGTCGACAAGCCGGTGCAGTTTGGCCTCGTGCCCTTTGCCGCTTCGGTCAATGTCGGCCCCGGCAACGGCAACGCGTCGTGGATGGACACAGAGGGCCTGTCGCCGGTGTCGAACGAGAATTTCGACTGGTCGACGCTGAATGCGGCCAACAAATACGCCCAGCAGACCAACGGCATCTGGTACAAGCGCGGCACCGGCTGGGGCAGCGAGGAAGGCCAGATGCTGACCCGGTTTTCGCTCTACCGGGACATGCAGGTCGTCACCAACCACGAGCGCGTCGTCAACAGCAAGCGGGTGGTTTGCGACGCATACAATTCGAACAACACCTGCAAGCGCAGCCACGACGAATATGACTACATCGACTCCTACGGGCCGTTCGCCAGTTGGCAAGGCTGCGTGGAGGCCCGGCCCTACCCCTACAATATCAACGACACGCCGCCATCCGGCGGCACCGCCAACACCGGCATAGGCGTCGGCGATCCGGCAACGATGTTCGTGCCCATGTTCGCCCCGGACGAGCCCGGCAACCACTGGAAGCTCACCCAGGATCCCGACGAGGCCGCACCGGTAACCTATGGCGCGGTGAACAGCTGGTGGAATGACGATCCTTCGAGCAGCACCGGCCAATCGCGGCTGCGCAACATGGCCAAGTATTTCCAGCCGCGGCCGATCAATGCGCCGGCGCTGCCTGCCGGCAACGGCCCGAACTACAGCTGCACCACCAATCCAATCACGCCGCTGACCGATGTCAGCGTCACCGATGGGCTCACCTCGATCAAGGCCGCCATCGACCTGATGCAGCCGAATGGCGGCACCAATGTTCCCGAGGGCATGGCGTGGGGTTGGCGCGTGGTTTCGAGTGGCGAGCCGTTCACGCAAGGGCGGGCGGAAACCGAGAAAGGCAATGACAAGGTAGTGATCGTGCTGACCGACGGCGCCAACACCTATTATACGCCGTCCTCGCTGAGCTATTCCGATCCCGCGAACTCGAAATCGACCTATGCGTCCTATGGCTATCTCAACCCCGGCTACAACGGCACTTCGGTCGGCCGCCTGTTCATGGGCACATCGAGCGCCATCGGTCAGTTCGACTATTCGAACGGCAACTACACCAACGCGCTCAACGAGCAGATGGCAGCGCTTTGCAACAACGCCAAGGCGGCCAACATCATGGTGATGACGGTGGCGCTCGACCTGTCGACGACCAAGGCCAGCGACAAGCTGGCAATCGATGCGCTGAAATCCTGCTCCTCTGACTCGCGCTTCCGCAAGGATCCGACGAACCCGAGCAAACCGGCGAAGCTGTTCTGGAATGCGACCGGCGCCAGCCTGTCGAATGATTTCAAGGAAATCGGCAATGAACTGTCGAACCTTCGGGTGGTCGGCTAGAGCGCGTCGCGTCGAACGGAATCATGCACCCGCTGGCGCAATGCCTGCGCCGCCCAAGCCCTTGCGGGCGCCCGCCGCGACAGGCAGATATTGGCCGCTCGCGGGATCGCGCATCCATCGCGGCACGCTTGGGGACAAACAATGCCCGATACCGCCAACCATCTCGCCTTCGCGCTGGTCTGCCTCGGCATGGTGCTGACGCCAGGCCCGAACATGATCTACCTGATCTCACGCTCGCTGTCGCAAGGGCCAAAGGCCGGACTGATCTCGCTTGGCGGGGTTGCGGTCGGCTTCCTGTTCTATGTGCTTTCGGCGGCGTTCGGGATCACCGCACTGCTGCTCGCCGTGCCCTATGCCTACGATGCGTTGCGCTTTGCCGGCGTGCTCTACCTCTTGTGGTTGGCCTGGCAAGCAGTGAAGCCTGGCGGACGTTCGCCCTTCCAGGTGCGCGACCTGCCGAAAGACGGGCCGCGCAAGCTGTTCGCCATGGGGCTGATGACCAATCTGCTCAATCCGAAAGTGGCCGTTCTCTATCTGTCGCTGCTGCCGCAATTCATCAGCATCGGCAAAGGCCATGTCCTGTCACAGCTGCTGGTTCTGGGCGCGACGCAGATCACGATCAGCCTGACCGTCAATGCCATCATCGCGGTGACGGCCGGTTCTATCGCCACATTCCTTGCCGGACGGCCGCTGTGGCTGGTCATCCAACGCTGGATGATGGGAACCGTGCTGACGGCACTGGCGCTGAAGATGGCGACCGACGCGCAGCGCTGAGTCCCTCCAGCAAGATCTTTTCCCAAAACCAGTTCCCACTTTTGGGGATGATGCCCTATCCAAGCATGATCTTTTCCCAATACCGGTTCCCACTTTTGAGGATCATGCTCTATCCAAGCATGATCTTTTCCCAAAACCGGTTCCCACTTTTGAGGATCATGCCTTAGCCTACATCGGCCGGCGGATCGGCCGGATCTGCGCCGGCTCGATCACCTTGCGGTAGAGGTGCCAGGTGGCGTGACCCAGGATCGGCATGACCACGGCCAGCCCGGCAAACAGCGGGATCGAACCGATCACCAGAAGCACGGCGACCAGCAGCCCCCACAGCGCCATCTGCAGCGGGTTAGCCATCACCGCCCGGGCCGAGGTCTCGATTGCCGAGACGGCACCGACATCCCGGTCGAGCAGCAGCGGAAAGGCGATCACCGTCGTGGCCAGCACCACCACCGCAAAGACAAAACCGGCCGCGTTGCCAAGCAGAATCAACGTCCAGCCCTTGCTGGTCGTCAGCACATCGCGGACAAAAGCGCCGATCGAAGCCGGCGGCTGGTCGCCGAACAGGCTGGTGTAGATCGATTGGGCGGTGAACAGCCACAACAGGAACAGTGCAAACAACATGATGCCGATGACCGCGATCGACGGCAGCGCCGGGGAGCGGCGCACATCGAGCGCATGGCGCCAATCCGTGTTCATGCCGAGTTCGCGCCGGCGGCTGATCTCGTAAAGCCCGATCGCGGCGAAAGGCCCGACCAGGGCAAAGCCCGACATCAAGGGATAGACAAGCTGGATGGCGTTGGAGCCCGATGTCCACTGCGTCAGGATCAGGCCGACGACCGGGTAGATCAGGCACAGGAACACGTAGTGCGAGGGTTTGGCCCAGAAATCCTCGGCACCGAGCCTGAGCGCGTCCCAGAGATCCGCCGTGGTGATGCGGCGCACCGTGGGCTGCACATGCATCCCGTAAGCGTCCGCCATGACATGAAAGCCGGCCATAACCATCCTCCGTTTTTCTTCGGGGGGCGGTCACCGCCTGGGGTGGCCGCCCGTAGCTGCCACTTCATGAACGAAGGCATCATAGCCGATCTTCCCGGGATTGTCGCTGCGTGGACGGCGTTTCGGCTCTCCTCACGGGATTTTCGTCTCCGGCCCGGCAGAACCCAATCCGGCCGCTATCAGGGCGAATTGAAAACCGCCTCTAGGTGATGGCCATCCGGATCGATGACAAACGCGGCATGGTAGTGCGGGCCATAGTCGGGCCGCGGGCCTGGCGCGCCGTTGTCGCGCCCGCCGTGAGCAAGCGCGGCCGCATGGAACCGCGCGATGCTCTGACGATCCGGCGCGGCGAAAGCCAGATGGAAACCCGGGCCGGGCGGGTGCTGTCCTTTCGGGCGAAGTTTCAGCGCCAGCTTGTCGCCGCCACCGGCAATACCGTAGCCTACGGCCTGATCGGGCTCGCCGGGTCTGAGATCGTCCCAGACCCTGACATAGCCGAGCGGCGCCAGCACGGCATCATAGAAGGCAGCAGAGCGCTCGATGTTTGAAACGCCAAAGGAGATGTGATGCAGCATGTCTTGGATCTCCTTTTCGAATCGGCTCGTGGCCTGTGGTCGCGATTTTCGCCGCCCTGCCCGGCAAAAGCCATGATCGCGACTATGTCAGACGGGCATGACAGCTGAAAAAGTCGAAATCCGTCAAAAAGGCCTGAACAGGCGCACATGGCTCAAGGCAGCCGGCCTCGCGGCCTTGGCCGGGCTCGCCGCCTGCGGCACCGTCTCGCTGCCGACCGGGCAAGGCGCCGGGGTTTCCTCCTCCGCGACCGGCACGCTGGCGAGCCTGCGCGCCTCGGCGGGGCTTGGCCCGCTCGTTCCCGACGCCCAACTCGAACAGGCGGCGCTTCAGCAGGCCGGCTACATGGCATCGCGGGAGCGCATGAGCCACACCACGGGCTGGGGCAAGGACTTTGCCTCGCGCGTCAAGGACAATGGCATTGCCGGTGCCGCCGCCGAAAACATCGCCGAGGGCCGCTTCGACCAGCAGAAGCTGTTCGACATCTGGGCGCATTCGCCCGGCCATCGCCGTAACATGCTCGACCCGCGCTTCACCCGCTTCGGCCTTGCCTATGTGCGCGACGGCCGCGACTCCAGCCTGCGCTACTGGGCTCTCGTGCTCGGAAAATAGAACTTCCCTGCCCGGCCTACTTGGTCGTCGCCTTGAATTTTCCCATCAGATAGGGGCCGGAGCGCACAGGCTCGTATTTCGGCGCTTCGCCGTCGGCGAGGCAGGCGTGCAGCACCTTGATCTCCGCGTCCCAGTTCGGCTGGTGGAAGAAGGCCATGGACTGGCGCCGGTCCTTGCCACCCTCATCCGCCGGCGGATTGACCACGCGATGCACGGTGGAGACCCAACGATCGTTGGTCCAGCGCGCCATCAGGTCGCCGATATTGATGACGAAGGCTCCCGGGATCGGCGGCACCTCGGTCCATTCTCCATCCGGCGTGATGATCTGAAGGCCGCGTGATCCGGCCTGCGGCAGGAGGATGGTCAGGCTGCCATAGTCGGTGTGGGCGCCGGCGCGGATCTGGCCGGGTTTAGGCGCGGCATGCTGTTCGGGATAGTTGAGCGCCCGAAGCGCGCTGATCGGCGCATCGAGATAGCTGTCGAAATGATTTTCGGGCAGACCAAGCGCGGTGGCGAAGACACGCATGACGCGCAGCGCCAGATCCTCGAGCGCCGCATAGTAGGCTTTCCAGGCGTCGACGAACCCCTCCGGTTCTCCGGGCCAGATCGTTTCGGCATAGCAGAAGGCGAGCGCCTCGGGATCGGACATGCCTTGCGGCACGCTCAGGGGGCCGCCGTTGAAACTCTCCTTGAGGTCGGGCGGCGTGTCGACGTTGCGGGATTTGGCCAATGCTTCGAGTTCAGGGCCAAGATAGCCGTAGGGATAGCCCTTGTAGGGCGCCTTCGAGCGCTGCTTTTGCTCCGGCGCCAGATCGAAAAAGGCCCGTGCCTTCGACCATGCCGCATCGATCACCGCCTGTGGAATGCCGTGATTGGTAACAGCCAGGAACCCGGTGTCGCGGCAGATGCGGTCGACCTCGGCGCCGAGCGCCTGCTTCTCCTCGGCGCCGGCGTCTTCGAACCGCCCGAGATCGAATACCGGAAATGTCTGGTGCCGCATCGTTCTTACGCCCCGCTGGGTCAACGGCCAAACGATGCAGGCCGCTTCCGCAATGAGCTAGCACCAACCGACGCGGCAATCCTAGTCCATATCGGCGGCAGGCATATTGCCTGCCGCGGCCTAGTCCATATCGGCGGCAGACAGATTGCCTGCCGCGGCCTAGTCCATATCGGCGGCAGACAGATTGCCTGCCGCGGGGCCTAGTCCATATGCGCGGCGGGTGCGCCGCCGCCGGCCGGGCCGGCTTTCGGCTTGCGCAGCAGGAAGACGAACGGGATGGCGAGCAGCGTCATCATCATCAGTATTTTGAAGTCGTTGACGTAGGAGATCATCATCGCCTGGATATTGACCATGCGATCGACCTCCGACAGCGCCGTGGGATCGCCGCCGGCTGCCGCGGGCGAGACTGCCCAGAGGTTGGGATTGAACGGGTTGATGAAGGCAGAAAGCTCGGCGTGGTTGATCTGCGTGTTGCGCACCAGCAGCACCGTCACGACCGAAACGCCGATCGACGAGCCAAGATTGCGCACCAGGCTGAACAACGCGGTCGCATCGGTGCGGAAGCGTACGTCGAGCGTGGCGAACGTAACCGTCGACAGCGGTACGAACACCATGCCCATGCCCAGGCCCTGGATCACCCCGGAGCTGATGATCAGCCAGTTGTCCATTTGCGGCGTGAAACTGGCCATGGTGTAGAGCGACTGCGCGGTCAGGAGAAAACCGATGACGACGAGAATTCTAGCGTCGATCTTTCCCATGATGCGCCCCACGACGAGCATCGAGATCATCGTGCCGACACCGCGCGGACCGATGACGATGCCGATGGTGATGGTCGGATAGCCGAAGATGGTCGACAGCATCGGCGGCAGCAGCGACATCGAGGCCAGGATGAGCACACCCATGACGAAGATGAACGCCAGGCCGGTCACGAAATTGCGATCGAGGAAGATCTTGGGGTCGATAAAGGGATGTTCTGCCGTCATGGTGTGGATGATGAACACCCAGAAGCCAGTGATGGCCAAACCGAGTTCGATCCATATCTCGACCGAGGAAAACCAGTCGACCTCACCGCCGCGATCGAGCATCAGCTGCAGCGCGCCGACGCCGAGCGATATCATGGCAAAGCCGAAGAAATCGAAGCTGCGCACCCGCCGGGCAACGGCCGGCAGATAGGCGGCCATGCCAAGGAAGGCGACGATGCCGACCGGCAGGTTGATGAAGAACACCCAGCGCCAGTTGAAATTCTCGGTCAGCCAGCCGCCCAGCGTCGGGCCCAGGATCGGTCCCAGCATGATGCCGGCGCCCCAGATGGCCATGGCCTGGCCGTGACGCTCCTTGGGGTTGATGTCGAGCAGGAAGGTCTGCGACAGCGGCACGATGGCGGCGCCGAACACGCCCTGCATCAGCCGGAACAGCACAATGGTTTCGAGGCTCCATGCCAGGCCGCACAGCATGGAGAAGATGGTGAAGCCGACCACGGCCGTCAGGAACAGCTCCTTGCGGCCGAAGCGGTCGGAGAGCCAGCCGGTGACCGGCGTCATGATGGCGGCGGCCACGATGTAGGACGTAAGCACCCAGTTGATGTTGTCCGGAGAGGCGCCGAGATCGCCGGTCATGGTCGGCAGGGCGACGTTGGCAATCGTGGTGTCGAGCGCCTGCATGACGGTCGCCAGCATGAGCGCGACCGTGATCAGGCCGCGATGCGGCACTTCTTTGAAGGATTCGGGCGTGCTCATCCGCGGAACTTCCAGCCGGTAACAAAAACGTGTACATAGGGTTTCCGGGCGGCAAAGCCTTCCGTTGAGAGAGCCTCATCGCGGTGGGACGCGATTATCGATGTGGGGGTTACATCGACCGAGACTCTCTGATGAGCGGATGCCTGCCGCCCGGAAACATGAGGACCGACGGGTCCGTGTCGAAGATTTCAGATTCGGCCAAGCCGCAACACGGCTCGAACCAGGCGCTGATCCTTCCCACTCCTCCCATCAGACCAATCCTTTTATCCACGTCCACCCGCCTGGTCCGCGCGGGCTTCCGCTGACTTATTGCGCGGCCTCGCCAGCCTTGGCGTGACCGAATATCGCGGGGAAACCGCGGGCAACGCCGGTGTCGACGGTGACAGAGGCGCTCATGCCCGTCCGCAGCGCCATCCTGGCGTCGGGATCGGTAAGCTCCAGGCGCACCGGGATGCGCTGCGTGACCTTGACCCAGTTGCCGGTGGCGTTCTGTGCGGGCAGCAGCGAGAATTCAGCACCCGTTCCCGCACCGATCGCCTTGACCGTCGCCTCAAAGGTCTTGCCCGGATAGGTATCGACCACGATCTCGGCCTTCTGGCCCGGCTTCATGTTGGTGAGCTGGGTTTCCTTGAAATTGGCATCGATCCAGGTGTCGCCGGTCTCGACCAGCGAAAACAGCGGCGTGCCGGAGCCGACAAACTGGCCGACCTTGAACGACGAGGCCTGCGAGATGACGCCATCGGCGGGCGCCTTGACCGTGGTCTGCGCCAGGTCGTAGGCGGCCTTGTCGCGCGCGGCGAGCGCCGACATCACGGTTGGATGCTTGTCGGTTTCGATGTCGGGGTTGCCGCCAAGTGCTGCCTTGGCACTGACAATGCCTTGCTGGGCGACGGCGACCTGCTGCTTTGCCTTGTCGAGGTCGTTGCGGGCCTGATCCAGCGACGACTTGGCGTTGATGCCCTTCTGCGCGAGATCGGCGGCGCGGTCATATTGCGACTGGGCGTAGTCGACCTCGCTGCTGGCGGACTTCTCCTGCGCCATCGACTGGCTGTAGGCGGCACGCAGTTGCTCGACATTGAGGCGTGCCGCGGCAACCGCGGCGTCGGCCTGGGCGAGCGCGATCCGGTAAGGCTCGGGGTCGATTGCGAACAGGAGATCCCCCTGCTTGACCAACTGATGGTCCGATATGGCGACCTGGACGATGCGGCCTGCCGTGTCCGAGGCGATCGAAACCTTGGCCTGCTGCAGATTGGCGTTCTCCGTCTCCTGATAGCGCCCACCGGTCACCCAGACATAGCCGCCGCCGATGATCAGCGCGGCCGGCAAGGCGAACATCAAAAAGAAGCGGCCCATGCGGCGCTTCTTCTTCGGCGCCGCCGGCACCGGCACTACGGGCGGGGCGACCGCGACAGGGGCGGCAACCGGCTGGGCCGGTGCTTCCATCTCGACCTTGGGGGCGTTTTCGTCGACCTTGGCTACCGCATTCATGCTGCTGCGCCTTCCGCACTCTTTACCTTTTCAAGCGACGAAGCCTCGCCGTCCGTCAGATTCTGCACGATTACATCGAGCGCCCTGATCAGGACGCGGCGGTCCTCGGGCGAAACGCCGACAAGCGATTCCTCATAGACTTCGCCGGCGAGGCTCTTGACCTCGGCATAGGCGGCGCTCGCCTTGGCTGTCGGGAAAATCATGCGCACGCGGCGGTCGGCGGCGTCGGCGCGGCGTTCGATCCAGCCGCCCTCCTCCATCCGGTCAACGAGGCGCGAGACGCTGATCGGCTCGATTTCGAGCAGTTCCGCGAGCCGCGCCTGGGTAACGCCTGCCTCCTTAGCGACACGCACCATGAGGCGCCATTGCGCCGACGAAAGGCCAAGCCCGCTGGCACGCGTCTCGAAGCGCTTGCGCAGCAGACGTTGCACGTCGTGGATCAAAAAGCCCAGTCTATCTATGCCATCAGAAACCATGAGCGATACATATAATAAGCGTGCTTACTATTCAAGATGTCACGTGACGGCCGAAGCCGGCAAATGTGCATGGCGGTCTTGCAACGCGATCGCGGCTGGCAATCAGTGAACCGCTGGAGACAGCCGGCCAGGCAGGAATCGGCCTTTTCACAGGCGGTTTCGGACGACCAGCGTGACGACGAAGAAGGCACCGAGCGAGCTGGTTATGATGCCTATCGGCAGTTCCTGCGGCGGCAGCAGCGTCCGGGCGAGAAGATCGCTTGCCAGCAAGAGCACAGCCCCGAACAATGCACAGCTTGCGATCAGGCGCAGATGCAAGGGACCGGCCAGCGGCCGCGACAGATGCGGGATCATCAATCCGACAAAGCCGATGACGCCGGCGACCGAGACGAGAATTGCCGTGGAGAAGGCTGCGACGAGAAACGTCGCCCTGCGCATGCGCGCCACCGGCACGCCAAGGCTTTCGGCAGCACTTTCACCGGCCAGGAAGGCGTCCAGCCTGCGGTGGTTCCACAGCCCGTAGGCCGCGATCGTGCCGGCTCCCAAGGCGCCCAGCCAGACATTGTCCCAGCGCGCCAGTCCGAGCCCGCCCATCGTCCAGAACAGCACCGAATGGGCCGCGCGCTGGTCTCCGGCAAAGACCAGATAATTGGTCAATGCCGTGAACAGGAAGGAGACGGCAAGGCCGGCGAGGATCAGCCGTTCCGGCCCCTGCCCCCTGACCCGTGCGACCAGCAGCAGGACGATGCAGGCGGCCAGTATGCCGCCGGTGAAGGCGGCGACCGGCAAGGTCCAGATGCCAAAACTGTCGCCGAAGACGGTGATGACGGAAACAGCGCCGGCGGCGGCCCCCGACGACAGGCCGAACAGGAAAGGATCGGCGAGATCGTTGCGGGTCACCGTCTGCAGCAAAGCACCTGTTATACCGAGGCCGGCACCGACACAGACCGCCAGGATCGTGCGCGGCAGCCTGAGATCGACGACGATCTTGCCGACCGGGCCCGACACCTGGTGTTCATGCAGCCCGACGGCATGGCCAAGCGAGGCGATGACGTCGGTCAGCGGGATCAGCGTCGACCCATAGGCTATCGACAGCAGCACGAGGGCGACGACCGCCACCGTGCCCGCCACCATGGCCAGCGCGAATGCCTTGTGCCCGGAAAGCGCGCCGGATTTTTGCCCTGGGGCAAGAAGCATCAGAACGCTTCCGGATGCATCGCCTTGGCGATCTTGGCGATCGCCTCGATGTTTGCCGGTCCAGGCGTCAGTTCGGCATAGCGAAGGGCCACGAAGCGCTCGTTCTTGACCGCGTCCGTCTCCTTCATCGCCGGATGCGCCTTCAGGAAATCGAGCAGTTTCCTGTAGCCGCCGCCATCCTGGTAGTCGAGCAGGATGAGGAATTGCGGATTGCGCGAGGCCACGGTTTCCCAGTCGGTGTTGCCCCAGCTGGTGTCCATGTCGGCCATGATGTTGTCACCGCCGGCGGCTGATATCATGGCGCTGGGAATGGCGAACTTTCCGGCGGTGAACGGCTTGTCCTCGCCGGAATCATAGAGGAACACGCGGGTTCCCTTGGCGTCGCCGACCTTCGCGGTGATGTCGGCGAGTTGCGCCTTCCAGCCGGCGACAAGCTTCTGCGCCTCGGTCTCCTTGCCAAAGATCTTGCCCAGCTTTTCAACATCGCCATAGAGCAGGTCCATGGAAGCCGCCGGGCGGTTCTTGTCGAGATGGACGCAGCTCTCGGTCAACACCAGTGTCTTGATGCCGTGCGGGGCGAGCGTGTCGGGCGTCACGTCGCCGCCCGGCTTCATGCCATAGTACCAGCCGGCGAAGAAGAAATCGGGCTCGACGGCGACCAGGTTCTCGAGCGTCGGGTATTTGGGCGCGAGTTCCGGGATGGAGCCCTGCTCGGCCTTGAATTCGGGGCCGACCTTGTACCATCCGGTGATGCCGGTCAGGCCGACGATCGACGGCTGCAGCTTCAGCGCGAAGGCCATCTCGGCCATGTTGAGATCATGGATGACTGCGCGCTTGGGCGGCGCGTCGAAGGTCAGCGGCTTGCCGCAACTGTCGACGGTGACGGGGAAAGCGAAGGCGGTAGAGGCCAGCAAGGAAAAGACGAGCAACAAGGCGAGACGTTTCACGGATTTTGCTCCTTGGTTGAACAGTGCTGATGAGGGATGGTTCGATCAGGATGGCGGCGCGGCGCGGTTCGGAACATCGAACACCGTCAGTTCACGGTCCTCGGTGGGGTGGCGCAGGCGAAACACGTCGACGCCGAAAATTTCGCGGATCAGCTGTTGCGTCAGCGCTTCGCGCGGTGCGGCCAACGCGTGCAGCCGCGCTTCGTTCATCACCGCGACCCTGGTGGCGAACGGCGCCACCAGGGCCAGGTCGTGCAGCACCGCGATCACCGTCATGCCGAAGCCGGCGACGAGTTCGAGAAGCTCGCCGCGAGCACGCGGGTCGAGATGGTTGGTCGGCTCGTCGAGGAACAACACTTTCGGTTGCTGCGCGATGGCGCGCGCCAGCTGGGCGCGTTGGCGCTCCCCGCCAGACAGCGAGCCAATGGTGCGGCCAAGCAGCGGCAGAAGGCCGGTCCGGCGCAGCGCGTCCACCACGATGTCACGCTCCTCGCTCCTGCGCCTCAGGCCGGCATGCGGAACGCGGCCAAGTTCGACATAGTCGATCACCGCCAGCCGCGGATCCGGCTGGTCGGTCTGGCCGACGACGGCCATGTGCAAGGCCCGCTCGGCTGTCGAGATCCTGTCCAGGCGTCGCCCGCCAAGCGTCACCTCGCCCGAACTTGGCCTGAGCATGCCCGATAGCATGCGCAGCAGCGTCGTCTTGCCGGCGCCATTGGGGCCGATGATGGCGAGACGATCGCCGGTGGCGATCGAAAGGCTGACCGCATGGACCAGATTCCGGCCATTCGCCACGGCACCCAGGTCGCGCGCCTCGAGGAGTGGCATTGTCATCGACTATCACCCGCCAGCTTGCCCGGCGCCGGGATGCGGGCCAGCGTCTTGCCGGCCAGCCGCGGCGGACGTTGTCCGGAATTGCACCAACCGTCGGCGAGCGAGGCGTAAAGCCTGGCAAATCGCACGAGATCACCGGCGTCGGCCTCGGCATCGACGGAGCCGAAGAGATAGGTGGCCTTGCCCGGCGCCTGGAAGGCTACCGTCAGCGGCCGTGCGCAGCCCGCCATGCATTCGACGCCTTCGATCGTGAAGCCATGCGCCACGGCGGGTTCATCATGGGCCGAGAGCCGGGAGCACAAATCGGCGCACAGGCTTTCGCCCGACCGGATACCGGTCGGAACGTCACGGCAAAGCGTGCACACGATGATGCGGTGATCGATAGCGCCGTCCAACTTCCGTCACTTTCCAAAACTGGCGACGGAAGGATGTTGGCGAGACGGCCGACAAGACCGACGTCCACGTTTCCTCCCGGCACACCCCGTCCGGTCAACTCAGTGATGGCAGGTCTCCTGGCTCGCGGGTCGTTGCGCAATCCTGCCTTCCCAGCCTTGCCGGCCAGTGGCATTTCGGATCTTGCTCACCGCTTACAGTTGCGGGGGCAGCCACGGCTTCGACCTATTGGGTCTCACCGTGTTCCCTTTTCACCCCTCGCCTTTCGACTCGGGGACCATCACCACTCGATCGTAGTTTTCCCCCAATTGCTTCGCAACGGATTTCTCGGTGCATTGTCGATCCCGCGGCGGCGCTGAACTTACAGACGTAATGTAATTACATTACGATTTAAATCGTACCGCTCGGCTAAGTCAAGTGAGGCTTCTGCCCGAAAGAAGACATCGAGCCAGTCTCGCTCCTGGAGATGCGGCTGGCCGCGGAGCGTTGCCGTCCGGATTGCACGGCAAGCGCAATTTCGATCAAACTGCCGCGCGCGAAGGCGGCAAGATGATCCGCTCAATGCGAGGAACCCATGAACCCGACCGAGAAAGCGCTGTGGTTTGTCGAGAGCCATCTGCCGGAGGCGATCTCGCTCGACGATGTCGCCCAAAGCAGCGGCGTGTCGCGCTTTCATGTGACGCGCGCCTTCGGCGCTGCCACCGGCCGCTCGGTCATGGGCTACATGCGCGCACGCAGGCTGACCGAGGCGGCGCGCAGGCTGGCCGGCGGAGCCCCCGACATCCTCTCGGTGGCGCTCGATGCCGGCTACAGCTCGCATGAGGCTTTCACCCGCGCCTTCCGCGACCAGTTCGGCACCACGCCCGAGATGGTGCGCGCGCAAGGCTCGACCAAGACCCTCGACCTCGTGGAGCCGATCCTGATGGACCAATCCTTTCTTTCCGCTCTCGAACCACCACGCTTCGAGACCAGCCGGCCGTTGCTGATCGCTGGGCTCGGCGAACGCTACACCTGTGAAACCAGCGCCGCCATTCCGATGCAGTGGCAACGCTTCGGTCCCTATATCTGCAACATTCCGGGCGAGACCGGCGACGTCGCCTACGGCGTCTGCGCCAACGGCGACGATGCCGGCAATTTCGACTACGTCGCCGGTGTCGAGGTCACCGATTTTTCCGACCTTCCAAGGGAACTCAGCCGCGTGCGCATACCCGCCCAGAAATATGCGGTGTTTGCGCATCGCGAGCACATCTCGACCATCCGCCGCACCGTCAACACGATCTGGAACAAATGGCTGCCGGCCTCCGGGCACGAGATAGCGGACGCGCCGGAATTCGAACGCTACGGTCCGGAGTTCGATCCGCGCAGCGGCAATGGCGGACTGGAGATCTGGGTGCCGATCAAGGATTGACCGGCACTACAATTCCAAGTCCCAGGTCTGGCCGACCAGATCCTTGCCGAAGGAGTGGTGAGGTTCTTCCTCGGTCAGTGTGAAGCCGACCGCCTGGTAGATGTGCCGGGCGGCTATCAGGATATCGTTGGTCCACAAGGTCAGCGTCTTGTAGCCCTTCGCACGGGCAAAGCCGATGCATTCCTCGACCAGCCGCCTGCCGATGCCGAGGCCACGCGCCGAAGGTTCGACATAGAGCAGGCGCAGCTTCGCCACCTCGGGCGATTTACGCACGACGAAGACCGAGCCGACGACCTCGCCATCACGCTCGGCGATCCAGCTTCGTTCCCATTTCGGGTCGAAGGATTTGACGAATGCCGCGAGGATTTCGGCAACCAGCGCCTCATAGGTTTCGTCCCAGCCATAGTCCTGCGCGTAGAGCATGCCTTGCCGGCGGATGATCCAGCCAATGTCGCCGACCTGCAGGGGCCGCAACAGATAAGGGATCCTTGGCTCGGCGCTTTCACCCAGCAGAGCCTGGACCGTCCGCATGGATTTCACCAGCCGGTCCTGCTCCGACGCAGGCAGCCGATCGAGGAGCGCCGCGACCTGGTCGTGCGAATCCTTGTTCAGCGGCGCGAAGGCATTCCTGCCCGCCAGCGTCAGCGCAATCGACGATTGCCTGGCGTCCGAAACCACCGTCGACCTGGAGATGAGGTGAAGGCGCTCGAACTTCTTCAGCAGACGGCTGACATAGCCGGCGTCGAGACCGAGGTCGCGCCCGAGGTCCGTCGCGGTCAGACCGTCGCGGTGCGCCAGTTCGTAGAGCACGCGCGCCTCGGTCAGCGAGAAGGCGCTTTTCAGCAGCCCTTCGTCGAGCAGCCCGATCTGGCGGGTGTAGAAGCGGTTGAAAGCCCGCACCGCGTCGATCAGGTCTTTGTTGGGCGCTTCGTTACCGGGCTGATGGTGAATCGTCATGGGCATCTCCTGTCCGCACAGGATTGATCATTTGGTTGACTTAGTCAATAAAATGGTTGACCCGACGCACCTCACAACTTCGTCATTCTAGGGCGGAGCAAGGAGCGAAGCGACGCGCGCAGACCCTGGAATCCATTCCGTGACGGTGGCCGAAGCGCGCCACGCCGCAGAACGGGCTTCATGGGTCTGCATTAGGCGCCAAGAATCCATTTCGTTGCATAGCGGAAGGGTAACGGCATGGATTCTAGGATCTGCGCTCCGCTTCGCGTCGCTCCGCCCTAGAATGACGACATCGCGGGGTCGGTGCGCCAATCACGACCGCAGTGGCGCCCCTCAACCCATCGGCAACACCGGCCAGCGATCAACGATCTTGCCGCCAGAAAATACCGCGATCGGCCCGAATTGCTGCAGCACAGCCTCGCTCTGCGTCGGCCTCAGAAAGGCATAATCCCCCGGCTTCACCTGCGCTGTTGCCGGCAGGCTCATGAATTGCTGGTTGGAGGAAAACCCCATCAGACCGTTTGGTTTCATGCCTTCCGGGAACACCGCTTCGGCCATCCACTTGCCGCCATAGAGATAGCAGCCTTTGCGCGGGAAGAGGCCGAGCGCCTGCAAGGCCTTCGAGAACCAGACCGGGCCTGGCAGCGCCGCATCGGCCGCCTTGAGGATCGGGGTGGCGATGAAGGCGGCCGGCTGGAATCCGTTGAGCCCCGGCTTGTCGAAATCGCTGGGCAGGACGAAAGCCGAGCCGATCGAGACTTCGTTGGCAACGCCCGCGCCATGCAGCAGCGCCGTCTTCGAGCCGCCGATGTTGAGGATGCGGCGCTGATCCGGTTCGAGTGCCACGACGAAATCTGCCGCCAGCGCCGAGGCTTTCATCAACGCCTTGGCAGCACCGCCAAACAGCCCGGGGATTTCCGGCGCATGCGCCTCATAGGCCATGATGCCTTCGCAACACAGGCCCTTCGGCACCGTCAGCGCCTTGATCTCGGCCGGGCGGGCAAACCCGCCGCGATGCAGGCCGACATCGACCTCGAAGGCGATACGCAGTTCGATAGCGAGATCAGCGGCCAGAGCGCCATATTCCGCCAGTCTTTCGTCGCTGTCGACCAGCCAGCAGACACGCGACCAGTCGGCGTCGCCCTTCACCAGCACCGCTCTTGCCGCGCTGACCGGCATCGGTTTGCCGTATAGCAGATCCGCATGCGGGAACGCCTTCAGCACCGCCGCGCTGATCGGCGGATGGAAAGTCATGAAGCGATCGGTTCCAAGCGCCTTGCCGATATGCGAAAGCAGCGGCAGGCAAGCGAGCGACTTGTCGACCAGCCGCACGGCAAGGCTGGGATCAAGCCTGTCCTTCACCAGGGCGATGTTGCTGTCCAGCCGGTCGCGGTCCAGCACCAGACAGGGCTGGAAGATACCGGCCTGCTTCAGCGCCTGCGATAGAGTGGCGAAATAGGCGCTCATGGTTCGATGCCGAACAAGCCAGCCATATAGGGCGAGACGAAACGGTTTCGCGGATCGATGTCGCGGCGCACCGCCATGGCATCGTCCCAGCGCGGATAGAGCTTCTTGAAGTCCGCCGCCTTCAGGCTGTGCATCTTGCCCCAATGCGGCCTGCCGCCATATCTGCGAAAGACCGGCTCGGCCGCCTGCATGAACGGCAACGGATCGTTCGCCGCATCGTGGTGGATGGCGATCGAACAGGTCGGCCTGTTGTAGAAGGGCGAGAGCCAGAACTGATCGGCCGCGACGCTGCGCACCTCCATTGGGAAATAGACTTCGGGAAAGCGCTTTTCGGTCAGCTCGATGATTTCGGCCAGCGCCTTCGGTCCCTCCTCGAACGGAAGGTGATATTCCATCTCGTTGAATCTGGTCTGCCGGTCGCTGGCATAGACATTGAGCCAGTCCTGCACATAGTCCTCGGACGGCACCTTGGCGACGGCACCCTGGATCAGCCGGCGGCGCAGTGACGGCAGCCAGGCGAGCCCGGTGCGCAGCCGGCGCAGTGTCCGCAGTCCGGCCTCGTCATTCTCGGTAGGACGCGCGGTGGTCGCCGCGTCGCTCAAGTCGCTGGCGATGAACTGCGCATGGCCGGAGAACGGGATGTAGTAGAATTCGGCCGACCGGTGCGCGCTCATCATCGTTTCGAAATCGCGCAGCATGTCGGCGATCGGCAGCACCCATTTACGGCGGCGCAGCCTGTAGGTCGCAATGTTGTTCAACGTCATTTCGCTCATGACGCCGAAGGCACCGAGCGCGACGCCGATGGCGTGGATCGTGTCCTGATCCCCTGCCCTGGTGAATTCGCGAACCTTGCCAAGCCCGTCGACGATCTGCACCGTCTCCAATTGCGTGTGATAGGCGCCGAGCGTCGGTCCCGAGCCATGGGTCGCGGTGCCCAATGCGCCGCCGATCGCCTGGCGGTCGATGTCGCCCATATTGGGCAGGCCCTGGCCGATATCCTGCAGGATGTGCATGAGCGAACCAAGCCGCGTGCCCGCCCGCACGCGCGCCTGATGCTTTTCAGCATCATGCGAGACCAGCCCCTCCAGTTTCTCCAGGGACAGGATGGTGCCTTGCGATTTCACCAGCGGCGTGAAGGAGTGACCGGCACCGACGACGCGGATCGGGCCGGGTGCGGTGCGAATGAGATCACCTACTTCACCGGCATCGGCGGGGCTGGCGATCAGCCGCGGCTCGGCCGTGACATAGCCCGACCAGTTGCTCCAGCTGGACATATTACCCCCCGGTCAGGCAACGGCGCGGCGGTGCCGCGAGACGAGGACGAACAGGCCGAGCAGCAGCACACTGGCCAAGGCACTGCCGACAGCGAATTCCGGAACCGGGCGAAAATCCTTGCCGTCAATGAGCAGCGACGCCGCGACCGGCCCGACCGCCAGGCCAAGGAGCTGCGCGGCCGGCACCAAGAGCACGGCCGTGCGGGTCTCGTCCGCCGTGATCGTCAGCCGGATCTGATAGGGCACGATGAACAGGAGAATAAAACCCATGACCAGGGCGGCGACCCAGAACGTGGTGAGGCCAGGTCCGCTGGCGAGGATGAGCGAGGCGACAAGTGCGACGGTGCCAATTCCGGCTATGGCAAGGCGATAGTCGATGCGCGCCTCGAACACGGTCGCGGTCATCGCGCCTAGAACCTGCATCGCGAGGCTGGCCGATACGATCAGGCCAACGGTGCGGCCGTCGATGCCGAATTGGGCGCCAAGCGGCTCCAGAAAGGCCCAGATCGAGCCAAAGAACATGAAGTAGCAGAAGATGCACAACAACGCCGTGATCGAAGGAACCGTGAGCACATTGGCCAGATCCTCGTCCTTGGGCAGATCGGCGTAGGCGGCGGGGACCGTGAAGGCGACCCCCAGCGACAGGATGCAGACGACCGCCAGAACCAGGAAGCCGCCGGCCGACCCGGCCGCTGGAATGACATAGAGCGCCAGCAGCAGGGCCAGAGGGCACTGCGCCAGCGTCTGCATGGTGACGAAATAGCCGCCGATGCGCTCGGCCCGGCGCGAGCGGGCGATCAGTTCGGTGGCGACCGCGACAAGGCCGCCTTCGGCAAGGCCGGCCACGGCGCGGGCCGCCATCAACATGTTGGCGCCGGCGGCATAGGCGGTCCAGGCATTCGCCAGCGCCAGCAGGAGCAGGAGGGCCGCACTCTTCCAGCGCATGTTGCGGGCCGAGAGCAGCGTCGCGACGATCGCCGAACCGATCGCGATGGCGATCAGCTCGGCGGTGGCGACCAGTGCCAGTTCATCGCCGCTGACATGGCCCTCTGTATAAAGGGCGCCGAGCAAAACCGGCTGCATACCGAGAATGAGCAGACCGACCGATCCGATCCACAGGGCGGAGGCAAGCTGGCCGCCGGTCGGGTTGCCGACCAGCCAGTCGCCGCTCCCGGTATGCGAGTCACCAGATGTCAAAGGCGCCTCCCAACATCCTTGCCGCACGGCAGAAAAGCTGACAATCTGTCAGCATTTTCAGGACCTGATACTTGATCATATTTCTTGTCAACCAGAATTTGGCAGTTCGAGCGAAAGACCGGTGCATGACACAAGCAAGGCGAACAGCGACCGAACCGAGGCGCATGCCGAAGCAGGAGCGCAGCCGCGAGCGCATCGACGCCATCCTGTCGACGACCATGAAGCTGATCGGCGAGAAGGGCATCGACGCCGTCACCATGAAGGAGGTCGGCATGCTGGCGGGCGGGCCGATCGCCACCGTCTATCACTACTTCCCCAACAAGTCGGCGATCCTGGCGATGCTCTATGAGCGGTTTTCGGAGGTCAGCCGCGCGCGACTGACTGATATCATCGCCGATGTCCGCGAAGCCAAGGACGTCATCGTCGCGGCCGACCGGCTGCTTGACGATTACCTCAGCCGCGTCGCCGGCGATCCGGCCATCCAGGATCTGCAGAACGCCATCCAGGCCGACAAGGCGCTCAAGAATCTCGACATCGCCGAAACCCGGCACCAGGCCAGGATGTTCTGTGACCACGTCATCGGCCTGATCGAGCCGCCGAAGCACGAGCAGTTCGAACGCATCGTTCTGCTGATCTTCCAGCTCGCCGGCGGCGTGGTGCGCCTGGCACTTGCGGAGGGCGAAGCGGAAAGCCGCCGCACCATCGAGGATTACCGGTCGATCATCCACACCCAGTTGCGGCTGTTTCTTTAGACGGAGCGTCGGCCTGAGCCGCTTGTTAGCCTATCTTGCCTGACGGATGAGGCCTTCGAAGCCGTCGGCCAGATCGGCGGCGCCGGCCGCGAACATCTTCGCGAGATTCTGGGGACGGCCGGGGGTCTTGTTGGCATCAAGCAGAATGGCCCTGCCCTCATGCAGGACGAAATCGAACTTTCCGTAGTCGAAGCCGAGTTCGCGCCGCCGCTCACGCATTTCGTCGGGAACCGGGACGGGCTCACGCCGGATCGTTTCGGATGCCTTGACCAGGCTGTTTGGCGAGACGTAGCGGGTACAGCGCTCGCGCTCCCCGCAAAACACCCAGAAGCGCGCCGCAAAACCGTCGGGCTCTCTTTCCGGGATGAACTTTTCCACGACCAGATCGTCGTTCCCGAAGATGCCGTCCGGAACCTCACCGAGAGATCCATAGACCTCATAGGGTTGCAAGGTTGGCAGATGCGGAAAAGGCGGCGGCTTCCCGGCGCGCCTCGATCGCCGGTTGAGGAGTGTCTCCGGAATACCCCGATTGTTGAGGTCGCTCTTGACGATGACCGGGCCCTGCCAGGCGTCGCCTTCCGATATCAGGGCCCCGCTGATCCGCCGTTTCGAGATATCGGACGCCCCGACATTGAGGCAGAACGCAAAGCCCTTGGCATAGTCGACATGGTCCGCGGGCGTTACTGTCGCATCGACATGCAAAACCGCGATATCAGCATTGTATGTCATTGATGGACCTTGCTGGATCCGGACCGAATGGCCGCGCCGTTTCAGGTTTTCCAGAACATCGAAGAGCAAATAGGGGCTGCCCCTCCGCAACATAAGATTGCGCTTGCCCAGGAACCGGTCATGCTCATGCGTTATGACGACGATATGCGACACAGCAATTCCCCTTGGCTTCCATACCCGCTTCCATTAAGCGGCTCTCATAGGTCGATGCTAGACTTTCCTGGGCTCCAACGGGTTTGAATGCCAAATCATTGGGATAATTATCATCGGCACTGGAAGCTCCTGGACGCCCCGCTCCGGCCAACCGCGGAAACCGTCGACATATTCGATCGCGAACTTGATCTCGGGAATGCCGATGTCCTTCTGCTCGGCGTGACGCCCGAGTTGGCAATCCTGGGCAGATCGATGCTGGCGATCGATCAATCGGCAACCATGATTTCCGGCGTGTGGGCCGGCGACAACGCCTCGCGAAGGGCGATGGCCGGCAATTGGCTAAGCCTCCCCCTGGAACGGGCCAGTTTCGACGCGGTCATCGGCGACGGCTGCTTGTCGGCAGTCGATTCCAAAGCCGCCCGCCATGCGCTGCTGGGCGAAATCGCAAGAGTGCTGAAGCCTGGCAAGCGTGCGGCGATCCGCGTTTTCGCCCGGCCGGAAGCGGCGGACGATCTGCTCGACATCGAAGCTTCGGTGCTGGCTGGCGGGGTCGAGAATTTTCACGCGCTCAAATGGCGCATCGCGATGGCATGCACGACGGACGACGGCGACAATACCGTCAAAGTACAGGCAATCCGTGCAACATTCGACAGGCTGTTTCCGGATCGCGAAGCCCTTGCCGCACGGACGGGATGGAGCATGGTGTCCATCAACACGATCGACGTCTATGCAGGTTCCGAAACCAGGTACAGTTTTGCGACGCTTTCCACGCTGTTGGATGAGGCAAGCGCCTGGTTCGACCAGGTGCGCGTCGTGCCGAGCGGCTCTTACCCTCTGGCCGAACGCTGCCCGCTTCTGGTGCTTGAATCGCCGAGGTGCCGGCAGGAAGAACAGCCCGTGGTTCGATCTTGACACTCCGGAAAATGGCTTGTGCCTCGGATACCGGGTTCCGCTCGACAGGACTGCATTCGAACGGGAGTTCGCGCGGCAACCGGGATTTTTCGGCACCGCCGGTCAGCGCGAGAAAAATTTCCCGTGACTGCCCCTTCCCGTGCGCCTTGACTCTCGCAGGTCGGCGGCCTATTTCAGCGCCACGTTAGCACTCGCCCTTGGTGAGTGCTAACCATATGTCCGGCTTCGCCGGACGGAGGAACTGTTTCTCACCGTTCTCATTCGAGGAAGAAAAAATGGCAAAGTCGAAGTTCCGCCCGCTTCATGACCGCGTGGTCGTTCGCCGGGTCGAATCCGAATCCAAGACCGCCGGCGGGATCATCATCCCCGATACGGCGAAGGAGAAGCCGCAGGAAGGCGAGATCATCGCCGTCGGCTCCGGCGCCCGCGACGAAAGCGGCAAGCTCGTGCCCCTGGACGTCAAGGCTGGCGACCGCATCCTGTTCGGCAAGTGGTCGGGCACCGAAGTCAAGCTCAATGGCGAAGACCTTCTGATCATGAAGGAATCCGACATCATGGGCATCATCGGCTGATTATCGGCCTCACCGTCAACTGAATTCCGGGCTTACCCCAAGCCCCTGCCAGGAGCTTAAAAATGGCTGCCAAAGACGTAAAATTCTCCCGTGATGCCCGCGAGCGCATGCTGCGCGGCGTCAACATCCTCGCCGACGCGGTGAAGGTGACCCTCGGCCCCAAGGGCCGCAACGTCGTCATCGACAAGTCGTTCGGCGCCCCGCGCATTACCAAGGACGGCGTCACCGTCGCCAAGGAAATCGAGCTTGAGGACAAGTTCGAGAACATGGGCGCGCAGATGGTCCGCGAAGTCGCTTCGAAGACCAACGACATCGCCGGCGACGGCACCACGACCGCGACCGTTCTGGCGCAGTCGATCGTCCAGGAAGGCCACAAGGCGGTTGCCGCCGGCATGAACCCGATGGACCTGAAGCGCGGTATCGATCTGGCCGTCACCGAAGTCGTCGCGGCTCTCGGCAAGGCTGCCAAAAAGATCAAGACCTCCGAGGAAGTTGCCCAGGTCGGCACGATCTCGGCCAATGGCGACGAGTCGGTCGGCAAGATGATCGCGGAAGCGATGCAGAAGGTCGGCAACGAAGGCGTCATCACCGTCGAGGAAGCCAAGACCGCCGAGACCGAACTCGAAGTCGTCGAAGGCATGCAGTTCGACCGCGGCTATCTCTCGCCCTACTTCGTCACCAACGCCGACAAGATGGTTGCCGATCTCGAGGACGCCTACATCCTGCTCCACGAGAAGAAGCTCTCCAACCTGCAGGCCATGCTGCCGGTTCTCGAAGCCGTCGTGCAGACCTCGAAGCCGCTGCTCATCATCTCGGAAGACGTCGAAGGCGAGGCTCTGGCCACGCTCGTCGTCAACAAGCTGCGTGGCGGCCTGAAGATCGCCGCCGTCAAGGCGCCGGGCTTCGGCGATCGCCGCAAGGCCATGCTGGAAGACATCGCCATCCTCACCGGTGGCCAGGTCATCTCGGAAGACCTCGGCATCAAGCTCGAGAATGTTGGCCTCAACATGCTCGGCCGCGCCAAGAAGGTGTCGATCTCCAAGGAGAACACCACCATCGTCGACGGCGCCGGCAAGAAGGCCGAGATCCAGGGCCGCGTTGCCCAGATCAAGCAGCAGATCGAAGAGACCACCTCGGACTACGACAAGGAAAAGCTGCAGGAACGTCTCGCCAAGCTGGCGGGCGGAGTTGCGGTGATCCGCGTCGGCGGCGCGACGGAAGTCGAAGTCAAGGAAAAGAAGGACCGCGTTGATGACGCCCTGAACGCGACCCGCGCGGCCGTGGAAGAAGGCATTGTCGCCGGCGGTGGCGTGGCCCTGCTGCGCGCTTCGGCCAACATCAAGGCTGCCGGCGCCAATGCCGACCAGGCTGCTGGCATCAACATCGTGCGTCGCGCACTGCAGGCTCCGGCCCGCCAGATCGCGTCGAACGCCGGTGCGGAAGCATCGATCGTTGCCGGCAAGATCCTTGAGAACAAGGGCGCGACCTTCGGCTACAACGCCCAGTCGGGCGAGTATGGCGACATGATCGCGATGGGCATCGTCGACCCGGTCAAGGTCGTGCGCACCGCTCTCCAGGACGCGGCCTCGGTCGCCGGCCTGCTCGTCACCACCGAAGCCATGATCGCGGAGGCTCCGAAGAAGGAGTCGGCTGGCGGCGGCATGCCTGGCGGCATGGGCGGCGGCGGCATGGGCGGCATGGGCGGCATGGACTTCTAAGAAGTCCATAAAGCACGCCCATGAGCTAGCGTTGCTCAAGCCCGCAAGCGGGCGTGAGTGGCGGCATGGACTTCTAATCCAAGCCACTTGGCTTATGCATACGGAAAGGGCGGCAGCGATGCCGCCCTTTTTGCTGTGCGGTTGGCCCGGCCGGCAATAGCTCTCTTATGCGGCGGTCTCTGCTTGCTGCGCCACCTCTCCAGCCAGCACCGCGCCTTCAATCAGCGCCGCCACCTCATCAGCGACCGCGTGTAACGGGGCGCGGTCGCGCGTGGCACGGGCGATCACCATAAGCCCTTCCAGCGACGATTCGACCAGCAATGCCAAAGCGTGGGCGCGGCGCTCGGGCACCCCTGCCCTGACGAAGGCCTCCCGCAGAAGGCCTATCCACTGCTCGAAGGCCGAGCGGCACAAATCCGCCAGCTCAGGCACGTCGGTCGGCGAGTCCAGCACCACCGGTGCGATCGGACAGCCAAGCGAAAACTGGTTGTCCTCCAGCATGCGCGCCACCGACTGGTAGATATGATGGACGGCCACCGCCGGATCCCTTTCAGCGGCCAGCGCCTCGCCCAGCCTCTCCGTCACCTTGGCGACACTGTCACGCGTCACTTCGATGACCAGCTGATCCTTGCCGCCGGGAAAATGGAAATAGAGCGAGCCGCGCGGCGCGCCGCTGGCGCTCAATATGTCGTTGAGCGAGGTGCCGTGATAGCCGCGCTTCCGGAGCAGCAGCGCCGTCGTCTCGAGTATGCGGGTGCGGGTGTCGTTCGCCATGTCAACCTCTGTCAGCAGCGGTCATTATAGGCCTTGCACCTAATATGACAATCGGTCTACATAATATGTAGATCAGTCTACATATTAGAGGAAGCCGACATGCGAACTTATCGTCTTGAAGGGTCCGGTGGCACCGAATGCCTGGTGATGCGCGACGGGGCGCAGCCGCGGCCGAACTCGCATGAGATCGTGGTGCGCGTTCACGCCACTTCGCTCAACCGGCGCGACACGATGATCCTCAACGGCACCTATCCGCTGACGCCGCGCCAGGGCGTCGTTCCGCTGAGCGACGGGGCCGGTGAAGTTGTCGCCATCGGCGATGCCGTCACCCGCTTGCCGTCGGCGATCGCGTGACCGGCAGCTATTTCGCGCGCTGGATCGACGGCCGCATGCATCCGGGCGTGGTCGACCAGCTCGGCTGCACGCTGGACGGCATGCTGAGCGAATTCGCCCTGCTCGACGAGCAATGGGCGGTCCGCTTGCCGGAGCATCTCTCCTGGCAGCCGCAACGGGCTGGAAACGATGCTCGCCGCCGTCGCCGCGCATCGGCTGAAGCCGATCATCGACAGGATCTTCCCGTTCACCGATGCGCGCGAGGCCTACCGCCATTTCCAGCAGGGCGACGTCTTCG
Source organism: Mesorhizobium sp. GW821-FHT04C10 (assembly GCF_059420305.1). Taxonomy (NCBI): domain Bacteria; kingdom Pseudomonadati; phylum Pseudomonadota; class Alphaproteobacteria; order Hyphomicrobiales; family Phyllobacteriaceae; genus Mesorhizobium; species Mesorhizobium sp. GW821-FHT04C10. The sequence continues at coordinate 5,169,179 of NZ_JBWKTL010000001.1, forward strand.
GCAAGGTCGTCATCGACGGCGCGTGACAGCAGCATTCCCCAAACCAGAGAGGAGTATCAGCCATGACAATCCGCGAAGCATCAGCCCAATGGCAGGGCACGCTCAAGGAAGGAGCCGGCCGGCTGCGGCTGGGCAGCGGCGTGTTCGAGGGCGCCTATTCCTTCCCCCCACGTTTCGACAACGGTCCGGGCACCAATCCGGAGGAACTGATCGCGGCCGCGCACGCCGACTGCTTCTCGATGGCGCTTGTCGCCGTCCTCGGCAGCGAAGGCCACACGCCCGGCTGCATCCATACGATCGCACAGGTGCATCTCGGCGCCACGACCGCCGGCCCGACCATCACCCGTATCGAACTGAAGACGCAGGCAAGCGTCGCCAGCCTGGCGGCTGAGGACTTCGAGCGGCTGGCGCAATCGGCCAAGGCGGGCTGCCTCGTCTCACGGGCGTTGGCCGGCGTCGCCACGATCACGCTGAAGGCCGACCTCGTCGACGCCGCCATTGACCACGGAAAGAAGGAACCCATCCAATGACCAGGGAAGTCATCATCGACATCGCCACCGCAAAGCGCTCCAGCGAAACGGCCGAAATCATGCAGCGCTACAACGACGTGTTCCAGCGCCACGATCCGTCCGCGCTCCACGAACTGGTGGCGGAGGACTGCGTGATCGAGAACACCACGCCGGCACCGGACGGTGGCCGTCGCGCCGGCAAGGCCGCATGCGTCGAACTGTGGTCGGCGATCGCCACCGGGCCGAACACGCGCTTCGACATCGAAGAGACTTTCGTGGCCGGCGACCGCGCGACCATCCGCTGGCGCTACTGGATGGCGGACGGCAACTCACTGCGCGGCGTCAACCTGATGCGCGTCGCGGACGGACGGATCGTCGAGGCTATGGGCTATGTTAAGGGGTAGTGCTTCGGGCCACTCGACAGAAGATTTCCTGGCGGCTTTCCATCAAGTACCGGGCGACGACAAATACGGGGAAGCGGATCGGCGAAGCCGCGCTGCTCCCGCACTAGGAGCGTGACACGACAATCCGCGGCATGGCGCGATGGCGGAGATGCACCGCCTTGCGCGGCCACCCCTGCCATCAAGGAGAACGACGGACTATTCATCGGTCTGTTTCGTCAACAAAATCAGATACTTCCATCAATTCTCCGTGATCCGGCAAAAACTGCCGGACAATATTTTTTAACACATTCGCCATTACTAAAGGGTGAGAGCAAGGCGAAGTTGCTCAAGCGTGTGGTGTCGGGTAACCAGCGATGCAATTTTTCCGGCGATTTTTGCGGAACCGCGACGGCAACATCCTGATCATCTCGGCACTGGTAATGCCGGTCCTGATCGGCATGGCCGCCCTGGTGACTGAATATGGCGCCGCGCTGGTCCAGCAGGCCGACAATCAGCGCGTTGCCGACCTGTCGGCCTATGCAGGCGCGCTCGCCTACAATGCCAACAAGTCCACCGACCAGATGACTGCCACAGCTGTCGGCGTCGCGGTGCTTAACGGCGTCGCCGCCGCCAATGTCCAGGTCAGCCTGGTTGCCTCCCCCAGGACAGCCGGCGTCAACGCTGTTTCGGTGTCGGTCAACACCTACAGGACCCTGTTCCTGGCCCGCATCCTGAACGATCGCCAGCAGTTGCAGATCTACGCCAATTCGGTGGCCGAGGTCGGCGCGCAACCACAGACGCCCGGATGCATGCTCGCGCTCGACGGCACGCAGACCGGCGTGACGCTGAGCGGCGGCACCTCGATCTCGGCGCCGAAATGCACCGTCTCTTCCAACAACACCGTGACCGTCCCGTGCGGCACCAGCATTTCGGCGATCGGCGTCAACTACAATTCCGCCGCGGCTCCAAGCCAGCCCTGCAACGGCATCACCGGCCCTGGCGGGGCGGCGGCCGTGATCACCAAGAAATCAACCCCCGACCCGCTGGCCGGCAATGCCGCGGTCACGGCCGCCGTGGCCCGCTTTTCAACCGTGGCCGCCCTGTCAGCGACGACCGCCCCTTCCGCTCCGACCAATACGACCGGCACCAACATCGACTTCGCGTGGGACCAGACCGCGACAATGAACGCAGCTGCGGCCGCTGGCTGTACCGCGTCCTGGTCGCAGCCGACCTGGACGTTCAGCTGTGTCAGCAAGACGACCGTCAATCTGGGGACCGTCACTATCGGCGGCGGCATCAACCTGAATTTCGCCCTGAACGGTGCGGCAACGACCACCTACAATTTCGCCGGCGATTTCACCACCAGCGCCACGACGAGTTTCGGTCCCGGAATCTATAATTTCGCCAAGACCCTGACGACGGCGGGAACGACCACTTTCAAGGCCGGTACCTATAATTTCGGCAAGCAGGTGACCACCGCCGGAACCACCACCTTTGGCGCCGGCACTTTCAACTTCACCAAGGGTTTGACCACCGGCGGCGGTGCCACCACAACCTTTGGAGCCGGCACCTTCAAGATTGGCCGCAGCGACACCGCCTGCAGCGGCTCGGGGCAGGTCAGCATCTGCAATACCTCCACCTTGACCTTTGGCGGACCCAGCGTTTTCGAGCTGCCCGGCGGCTATACCAACACCGGCGGCTCGACACTCACCTTCGGCTCGGGCACGACCAATTCCTACAAGATCGGCCCCGGCAGCAACGGCGATGCCATCACGATCGGCGGCGGGTCCACGACCATCATGGCCGATGCGACCGGCGCGAGCAGCGTCTTCCAGGTCGTCGGCAATGTGAATGGCGGCGGCGGCGGCAGCTGCTTTGTCGTCAGCGCCGCGGCACAACACGACATCTCAGGCAACTTCATCGGCTCGGGCGCCATCCTGCTCGGCACCGGCGTCTATACAGTGGACGGCTATTTCGCGCTTGGCGGCAATGGCGGCGGCAGCGCCAACTGCAACGGCAGCACGATCAGCGTCAGCGGCGCCAATGTGACGCTTGTGCTGTCAGGCAAGGCCAAGTCCAGTTCGGGAAGTTGCAACGGCTATGTCTTCTGCGTCGCCGCCGGCTACAGCAACATCGTGCTCACCGCACCGCAGTCGGGAGCAACGGCAAAGCTGGCGGTTATCGGTCCGACGGCGACCACAAACACCGGCGGCGCGACATTCGCCGAAGGCGGCTCCAACGCCCAGATATCAGGTGCATTCTACTTTCCCTATGGCCCGATCGTCATGAATGGCGGCTCGAGCGTGCTGGGATCGAAAACCGACTCGACCAAGTGCCTGCAGATGATCGGCTCGCGCATCACGCTATCGGGCGGGACCGCGGCCGCTTCGGAATGCATCGCCGCCCCGAGCACCGGCGCCAGCAGCAAGGTGAGCCTCGTGCAATGAGAAATCCGTCACGCCTCTGCCTCAGCCTGCTCGCCGGCGGGGCTCTTTCATTCACGGACTTCCTTCGGCGTCAGAAAGCAGGCGTATCGGCGGTCGAGTTCGCGCTCGTCACTCCGGTGCTGCTCGTCATCCTTGCCGGAACCGTCGACATAGGCGGCTCGCTGAAGGCCAAGTTCGAACTGAGCTCGGCGGTCTCGGCCGGTTCGAACTATGCGCTGCTCAATGGCGACAAGGTCAACTCCTCCGGCGGCAGCGCATTGGCCGGCAACATCGCCACGGTGGTGACGAGCGGCCTGAGCGGCAATGCCGGCAACATTCAGGTCGTCATCAACAACGGCCCGACGATTGCGTATGACGCCAGCACATCCAAGGCGACCCAGAGCGGCACGGCCGCGAATGCGGACCTCTGCTACTGCCCGGGCAATTCCGGGACCGTTGCCTGGAGCACCCCGGTCGCATGCGCCAGCATCTGCAGTGCCGGCGGGATTGCCGGAAAATTCGTGACGATCGCGGCCAGCAAGCCCTACACGCCGCTTTTCGGCGGCTTCGGCATCGTCACCAACGGCAATATCACCGTCAACTCGGTGGTGCAGCCGCAATGAGCCGTTGCCGGTTGTTCCTGCGCGACAGATCCGGCGCCAACGCCGTCGAGTTCGCGCTGCTGTCGGTGCCGTTGCTGATGGTTTTGATGGGCACGTTCGAGTTCGGTCGCATGTACTGGGCGCAGCACGTGCTGAATGAAATCGCCGCCGCGGGGGCGCGTTGCGTCGGCGTGCTGCAGAGCGGATGCACACAGAACGGCGCCTACAACGCCGCCAGCGCCATCAGCTATATCAGCAACAGGGCGGCAACCGACGGCATTGTCCTAAGCACGACCAACATCACCGTCAGCAACAATACCACCTGCTCGGGCCTGTCCGGCTTTTCGAGCGTCCAGGTCTCCTACACGTTCGCGACCGTGCTGCCGGCCTTCCTGACCTCGCTGGCGAATGGCCCCAACCTCAGCGCCAAGGCTTGCTTCCCAAATCAGGGTGCCTGATGCAGTTCGCCCATAAGCGATCTCGGTTTTGAGAGAGCGACACGCATCGAAACAAGGGCGTGGAGCTACCGATCGGCAAGTGCCAGCTTGGCGCCGAGCATGACAAAGGCGCCCGCGAACGTCCTGCGCATCCAGGTCAGCACCATCGGCCGCGACACGACATGACTGCGGATCGAGGCGGCGAAGATGCCGTAGCCGACGAAAACCACGAAGGTCAAAAGCATGAAGACGGAGCTGAGTTCCAGCATCTTCGACAGCGCATTGGGCTCGGTGGTGCTGACAAATTGCGGCAGGAAGGCGAAGAAGAAGATCGACAGTTTCGGATTGAGCACGTTGACGAGGATGCCGGTGGCGATCACCTTGCCGGCCGAGCGCGGCGCGACATTGTCCTCGACGCTCAAGCCGCCCTTCTCCTTCAGCGTGTTCCAGGCCATGTAGAGGAGATAGGCGACGCCGAGATATTTCAGCGTCTCGAAAGCAACCGCGCTGGTGTGCAGCAGTGCCGCGAGGCCGGTGATGGCGGCCGCCATGTGCGGGATGATGCCGAGCGTGCAGCCGAAGGCCGCAATGATCGAGGCCCGCGCACCGCGCGAAAGTCCGGCGCTCAGCGTGTAGAGAACGCCGGTGCCGGGCGAAGCCACGACGATCAGCGACGTCAACAGGAATTCGATGCTCACGATGGTTCCTCCACGGCCCTGCCCGGCCGGGAAGGTACCGGGCCAGCGGGCGCCGCACAAGCGCAGCGCAATCTTCCCCCTCGAGGGGGAGATGTCGCCGAAGGCGACAGAGGGGGTCACCGCGCGTGGAACGCCAACCTCCTTCTTGTCACGGAGAACGTCGAGCCCGGTCGCACCGACCCTTCTGGCCGCTTCGCGGCCATCTCCCCCTCAAGGGGAGAGATTGGTCAGCTACATGGCGTGCGCGGCCCTTGCCATCAGGCATTCCGCGTCGCCAGGCATGCAGGCGCGACAGACATCCGGACGCAATTCGTAGATGCCGCATGCGGTCGACTTGCCGATTTCGCCCGACAAGGCCGAACAGCGCACGCCCTCGCAGCGCATGCCCGACAGGTCGGCCGCTACATATTTCTCAGGGATGCGGTCGAGCTGCGCGTCATCCTCGGTCGAGAAGCGCGGCCATTCTGCTGAATAGGAACAGCACGCGCCGCAACTCTGACAGTCGAAGGCAGAAGCGGTGTCGCGTTGCGACGACGAAAGGCTTGCGGCAGCTACCAGGGCGAGCAGCCCTGGCGTGGCAGAATTGCGATCGGCGTCCTGCGGCAAGGCGCTATTTCTTCTTAGCCGTCTTGCGCACCGGCGCTTCAACGGGCGACTTGAACAGATCAGTCGCGGCGTCGGCAGCTTCGCTGGCCTTCGCGGCAACCGGCTTGGCCGGCTTTGCAGCGGGAGCCGGCGTTGCCGGCTGGTCCTTGGCGGAGAATTTAATGGCCATGTCAGTCCTCGTCGGCGAAACGCGATGATGGTGCGCGCGGATTGCGCAAGCGGCCGATCAGCGCCGAAACCGCCGTGATGTTCATTTCCTCGGGCGACCAGTTCCTGGCTTCCGCGATGTGATGCGGCGCCAGTTCACGATGTGTGCTGCCGCTATAGGCGGCATCCTGGTAGGTCACCCGCTCCTGGGTCTTTTTGTCCTCGCGGACATATTCGATCAGGTAGTTCGGGGCTTCGGCACGGCCACGCACTCCAACGCGCACCTGGGCATCGCCATGGGCGCGCTTGCAGCGTTCGAGTTTTTCCAGCACGCGCCGGACGTATTCGACCGGCTTGTCCAGGGTTTCGACCATGTCGGCAATGGTCGCATCGGCCGCGATCGGCGTCTGTGGTACGCGCTTGGTGGCCATCAGCGTTTTCCGGCTCGTTTCGGCTGCACCGCAAGTGCTGCCGCCGCAGCCATCTCGTCGGCTTCCTTTTCCAGGCGCAGTTCGCGCAAACGGGCGGTCTTGGCTTCCCGCGCCTCACTTACGGCATCGCGCTCGGATATGATGCGGTTGAGCGACATTGACTGGGTTTGCGTCCTGCTGAACAGCGACACCGCCGGATCGGCGGTCTTCGAATGGGCGGTCAAAATCTTTCTCCTGTCAGGAGCCTGGTGCCGATAGGACGAGACCGGCTCTTCGGTCAGGACCACGCACGAAGCAACACGGCATTGGGGCAATAGGGCAGCGGATTCAAATTGCTGAGGCGTTCCTTAGCACGTTCAGCCCGACGCGCAGCGCATTTTCGGCGGCAACAAGCGTAAAATGAAAAAGGCCAGGCACCGCCTGACCTCCGTAGGAGTACCGCACATCCAGATGGATGCACAGGAACACTCCGTTCATGCGCATGATGTGCCTTGGAAACTCAGGTTTCCGAGGCCATGCGCCCGAATTCGCCCATCACCGGTGCCAGTACATCCGTGGTCACCGGGAGGGCTGAATTCTTTCTTCAGGCCGCCTTCAACTGGTCGGCGGACATCTTGCCCGACTTGTTGTCGCGGACCATCTCGTAGCCGAGCTTCTGGCCCTCGACGATGTCGCGCATGCCGGCGCGCTCTACGGCCGAGATGTGGACGAAAACGTCGGCCGAGCCGTCGTCAGGCTGAATAAAACCAAAACCTTTGGTGGCGTTGAACCATTTAACTGTGCCGGTGCTCATAAACGAACCCTTTCCATGGCAAATATTCGTTAATCGCGGTGCGAATGCACAACGATTTTTGTCTCGATTTTTGATGGGGAAGTTCGTCAAAGGCGCGCATGCGTGCGCGGATAACAAAAGTCAGTCAAACAAATATCGACATATTTCTTGTAGGCTTCTTTTGCCGCCGAGTCAATTTCTGGTTTTCCATCGGCCTGAATTCAATCTATGGTTGCTTTGACATGAGGCCTCAACTGGCGAAACGGCCGAAAGACAAGGTAAAAAAACGCACCACGCCGCCACCAACTTGTATGTGCCAGGAGGCCGAAGCCGGGCCGCGAGCCTGGCTATATAATGGCGCTGATCAGCGGCAGGATCTCGTAGTGGAAACCGCGGCCGGAACGCGACACTGGATCGCCATCGATCACGACCCTCGCCTCGGCTTCGCTCCCGACACGCAGGATCAATAGGCCCCAGGGGCCGGCCGGGTCGGCGACCGGGCCAGCCACGATCATGGTACCCTCGCGAAGCTTGCCGCGCAGGTAGTCGGCGTGCCGCCCCATCAGTTCCTTTTCTTCCTCGGTCATTGTGAAGGCGAAATCCGGTCGAGGCGGGATCAGCCGGCAATGAAATATCAATGGCGCTGTGGGCGGTCCGTCGTTGCTGGCCATCGGCCCTTCTCCAAAACCCCGTCAATCGGCCATCGGTATTCCGCCTCGATTGACCTATTCGTCCGGTCCCGGTTCCGGCCAGGGCTCCTTCGCCGCTTCCGCGTACCAGTGCCGCATCGCCGGCGTGGCCAGCACGGCGTCGACATAGGCCCTGGTGTCGGGCGCGAGTTCACCGCCATAGGTGTCGAAGCGGGTGACGACCGGCGCGTACATGGCATCGGCCGCGGTGAAATGGCCAAACAGGAAGGGGCCGCCCTTGCCGTATTTTTCGCGACACGCGCGCCAGATGGCCTCGATGCGAGCGCGCTGCACTTCGCCTTCGGCGTCGAGCGGCTTGTGGCCCTTGGGCCGGCGCAGATTCATCGGCCAGCCATAACGGACCTCGCGAAAGCCGGAATGCATTTCGGTGGCCACCGAGCGGGCCAAGGCCCGGGCGCCGATATCGTCGGGCCAGAGCCCTCTGTCCGGAAACAGGTCGGCAAGATATTCAAGAATGGCAAGGGTTTCCCAGACGATCCTGCCCCCGCCCTGCGACGGCTTGTGATCCAAGACGGGTACCTGTCCGGTCGGCGAAACCTTAGCAAGATTGGCAAAGGTCTCGGGCGTCCGCAGGCGCACGAAGCTTTCCTCGAACGGGATCTCCAGATGCTTCATCGCCACCCATGGCCTGAGCGACCAGGAGGAGAAGCATTTGTTGCCGATGTAGAGCGTGAATTCAGCCAAGGCGATTTCCCCCAAATTTTCGTCACACTAGAGCAATTCCAGGAAAAGTGTGTAGCGGTTTTGCCGGGAAAAGCGCGTAGCGCTTTCCCTTGGGAAATGAGTCCAAACAAAGAGTTAGGGCAGTTCGGTGTTTCCGTGAAACGATGAACTGTTCCAGCCACGCAACGCAATGGCAGCAAAGCGTTTCGGCCGCCTTGCAGCTTTCACCCGGCGATGAACTCAGTTTGCCTGCGCAGCCAATTGCGCCCCAGGCGAAACACCGGCGCGGGCGCGGATCGCGGCGACCGCGCTGGCAATATCGGCATTGACGCGCAGCGCCTCGCGTCCGGCTTCTATGGTGAGGTCGACCTCTTCGACCGGCAGCTTCAGCCGGGTCGGTATGGCGTTGAGCCTGATTTGCACCGCCGGATCGAGGTCGGCGAAAGACAGGTGCTGCACCACGAGCCGGACGTCGCGGCAATTCCAGCCGCCCGTCGAGCCTCGATAGGCGGCCACCGTCGGGGTCGGCAAGGCGCAGCGGTAGCGCACCAACTCCTCCTTCCACTGCGAGACGGCCAGGGTCAGGGCATCGAATTCGTCGCGCACCGAGGAAGAAAGCGTGGTGCTGGTCACGGCGTCGAGCAGTTCCGAGGCCTTTGGCCCATGGAGTGATTTCGCCCAACTCAAATCCCTGTTGCTGCCCGCATCGGCGACGATGAAGATCAGCGTCGTCAGGCGAACGGCCGCCGAAGGCGACAGCGGCCCGTAGGGCGTGCCGGCGGCCGAGCGCTCGAGCGAAAAGCCGGTGACGCCGATATTGTCGGTCAAGCCGCCGTCGAGCAGCTTCACATAATCGAGCGGATCGGCGTTCTGGTAGGAATCGAGCGCGCTGGCGTAGGCCTTCAGCCTGAGCGAGGCGTTGCGGTCGGCAAGCGCCCGGCTCAGCCACAATGGCTTGCGGTAACCGCAATCGGGCTTGGTGGCGGCGACCACGATCGGGGCGAAGACGATGGGCACGGCGGCGGAGGCGGCAACCGCATCGGCCAGCCGCACCTTGTCGAGGTCACTGCACAGAGCCGCGAAGGTGTCGTAGGTGAACATGAACGGCGTGCGGTTGTAGATATCGGACGCGTTAACCCAGACGATCGGCCGGTCCGGCTTGCGGAACGCCTCGAAGGTCGCGCCGTCGAAAAGATGGTCGTTCAGCCATTTGGCGAAGCCGCTGCGGTCATTGACGCCGCCATAATAGGCGCGCACGAGATTGAGCGGCGACACCGATGTCCTGAGATCGGCTTCCGCGTCCTGGATCAGGAAACGCTGGCGAAAATCCTGGTAGCCGTCCTTGCCCTTGTAGCCGAAATAAGCCGCCGCGATGGCGCCGCCGGACGCGCCGGAAATCATCCTGATGTCGTCGACCAGCGTGCGGCGGTACGGCCGCTCGTCGATGACGATGTCGTCCAGCGCCTGCAGCACGCCATAGGAGAAGGCAGCTGCCCTGGTGCCCCCGCCGGAAAAGGCGAGGCCGACCACGGTCGAACCATCGTCACCCGGATCGGGGATGAAGGTCGGTGAAGGGTGGCCTGCTTCGGATGTCAGGACGTTGATCGGTCCGACATCGTCGGCGATGCAACCTGCCGTCAGCACGCAGACGGCGACCGCCAAGGCAAGGCGAAACAGAAAACGCATAGAACTCCCCCGGCCGCCCGTAGGCTGGTCCCGCGCAGACCCTAGCCGCATTGCCTCGCCAGAGGCAACCAGTTGTCTGGCGGCACCCTGCGGCCTGCGGAACCTAAGCAAGGCTGGACCGTTTGCCTTTCGCGAGTGAAAATCCCGAAATCCCAGGAGATGCGAAATGGTGAACAAGGATCAGGTCGCCGGCGTGGCCAAGCAGGTCAAGGGCTCGATCAAGCAAGCAGCCGGCAAGGCCACCGGCAACCGGCGGACCCAGGCCGAAGGCATGGCCGACAAGGTCGCGGGCAAGGTGCAGAGGGCCTATGGCGACGTGAAGGACAAGGTCAGGAAGGCGTTCTGATTCAGCATCGGGAAGATCGGAAAAGGAAGATCGGAAAAGGCGGCTACCCGAGGCCGCCTTTTTCATGTGCTCCAGCCCTTGCTGAAAGCGTTGGTGAAAGCGATCTCGCCGTGGTCGTCGGTCGCCTCGCCCAGCACCACGTCCATGCCGTCGCTGGTCACCCTGGCCAGAGCGAAACCTCCCATATAGGCAGCCTTCGGCTTGAACAGGTCGAGCCCGTCACGACGGTAGATCAGCGAGGTTTCGTGCTGATGGCCGTGGAAGACGGCAATGACATTGTAACCCTTCAGCGCCGCCACCAGCGCCTGCCTGTCGGCCTCGCCCCACCAGTGCGGCGCACCGGCGCCGCCATCGTCATAGGTCCGCTTGGCGGGATCCCACCGCTCCGTCGAAAATGTGTCCCAGCCATAGTGCTGGAACAGGATGACAGGACGGCCATCCGACGCATAGGTCGCCAGATCCTGCTTGAGCCATGGCAGGCTCGAATCGGCGCCATGGCCGGTATCGCCGGCGAAGCGATGCGTCTGGACAAGATGCAGGCCACCCCAATCCCATGAATAGCAGTCGGTCTCGACATCGTAGTCGGTGGCCGGCACGGGCGGCTTGAAGAACACGCCGGCGCGATGGTTGACTTCGACATAGTCACGCAGTTCGCGCCGATACCAGTCGACATGATGCGGCGGACCGTTCTGGTCGAGATCGTGGTTGCCGAGCCCGATATAGACCGGCATGTGAACGCGATCCGGGCCGACGCCCTGGCTGTAGCGCTGGCTGAATTGAAGCAGCTGCGTACCCTCGCTCGGCTGGGTGATCTGGCCGCCGCCGTCGTCGGTGATGTCACCGCCGATGACAAGGCCGAGCGGCATGCCGATCCGGCGGCCCGCTGAACGCAAGCGGGTGGCGACGCCATTGATCTCGGCAGGCCAGTCCTTGTCGCCGATGGCATTCAGTGCCGCGACATTGCGCAGCAGTGCGGCATCGGTCTTGCCCTCCTGCTGGCAGTTGGGACTCAAGCCACTCGCCATGCGGCAGGCATGGATATCGGCGATGAACAGGAAGGTGGCGTCGATGGGCTGGATGCGCTGCCCTGTCTGGCTGAACGCCGGGCGTGAAACCGCACCAGCCGTGGCAAGACCGGCGGCCTGCATCAGAAAGCTGCGTCGTGAAAGCAATTTTGGCCGCCGGTGATTCATCATCGGCGGAATTTCAGCACAAGCGGCGTCCGTCCGTCCAGTTTCGGCGATGTCGTCAGTCGATGTGCGTACCCCTCACGCATGAGTGGAAATTGAAATGAAGCGCAGGAAGCCTTTGGACTGGTCTGATCAAAAGCGGCTTGGACGGAAGTTCGCAAGCAGCGGATGCTCAGTGCCGCTGGCGATCTCGCCGGCGAGCAGTTCGCCCGCAATCAGGCCAAGTGTTGCGCCGCTGTGGCTGAAGGCGACGTAATATCCCTGAATGTCCTTCAGTTGGCCGAAGACCGGCTCGCCGTCGCCGGGGATCGGCTTGGGGCCGACGCCGTAGCTTTCCAGTTCCAGTTTCGGATGGCCTTCGAGAACCTTCGAGGCTTCATCGAGAAGCCCCTGGACGGTCGAACCCTTCACACCATAGGTGCCGTCGGAATTGACGGCCACCTCTTCTTCCGACCAGGCGGAATCGAGCACCAGGGCTCCGTCCGGCGTCGGGCGGATGGCGACGCGCGGTGTGTTGAGCACGGCCCGGAGGGGCAAGTCGACCGACCTGGTCCTGACCAGCAGCGCGATCGGCGTTCCGTCGGCGATATGCTTGCCGGTGACCGCAACCATTCGCGGCACGTCGCCGCCGGTCGCCAGCAGTACCGCATCGGCAGCGAAGCTGGCGCCGCTTGTCGTGGTGACGCCAGTGGCGCGGCCGTCGATGACCGTGACCGCGGCGCTTCCGGCGTCGGTGACCAGCTGCCCGCCGCGCTGCAGAAATTCCGCGATCAATATCTCGATCAGCGACGGCAGGTCGACCCAACCCTCGCCCGGATTGAAGATCGCGCCTTGAGGCGTGACAGCGCTTGCAGCGATGCCGGGCGTGGCTGAAGCTATCGCGCCCGCGGACAGATGTTGCGCGTCATAGCCGAGGCCCTTTTCATGGGCGAAGACATCCGCGATCTCGTTCGAGGCGTCATCGGCATCCCATGTCAGGCCGCCGTCAAAGCGCAGCCAGGCAGCATCGGGATATCTTGCCGACAGCGTGCGGTAGCGGTCGATACCGATCATGCGCAGGCGATGATACTCCGCCGATCGCCTGCGCGCGGAATTCAGCCAAGCGAGCGAGCGGCCGGAAGCTCCCTTGGCGAGCGGTCCATTATTGACCAAAACGGTTTCGATCCCGAGCCTCGCAAGATGAACGGCCGAGGAGACACCGAAAATGCCGCCCCCGACAACAATGACCTTTGAGACCGAACGTGATGTAGCCATGGGATATTCTTTCACTGGTGGAGGTTGGATCGGGCGACCGTCTCAGGGTCTGCGATCGTGGGATCAAAGCACTTCGGCAAGGAAGTGTTTCAGACGCGTGCTCTTTGGAGTGTCGAAGATCGCGGCGGGCGTGCCGGCCTCGATGACGCGGCCTTCATCCATGAAGACGACCTGATCGGCGACCTTGCGGGCAAAGCCCATTTCATGCGTCACCACGACCATTGTCATGCCGCGCCGGCCGAGGTCCGCCATCAGGTTGAGAACGCCCTTCACCAGTTCAGGATCGAGAGCGCTCGTCACCTCGTCGAACAGGATAACCTCCGGGTCCATCGCAAGCGCGCGGGCGATCGCCACGCGCTGCTGCTGTCCACCGGAAAGACCGCCGGGACGATGGTGTTTGCGGGCGGCGAGCCCGACATCGGCAAGGCGCGCCTCGGCGATGCGCTCGGCCTCCTGCACCGGAATGCCCTTGACCTTGGTCAGCGACAGCATGACGTTTTCCAGGGCTGTATGGTCCGGAAACAGGTTGAAATGCTGGAAAACCATGCCGACACGCCGGCGCAGTTTTTCAGGCTTCATCGCTAGGATGCTCGCGCCATCGAGCAGCACGTCACCACCCTTGGGCTCGACCAGGCGGTTGAGACAGCGCAACAAGGTCGACTTGCCCGACCCTGACGGGCCGATGACGCAGGTGACCGTCCCCGGCTTGACCGCCAGGCTGACGCCCTTGAGGACATCGAGATTGCCATAGGCCATGTCGAGATCGGTGATGGTGAGACTGCCGCCCTTGAAGCGGGGAAGCGCGGAATTGTCCTCAAGACCGCTCTGCGCAGGTGGATTGCTGACGGCGTTTTCCAGTTCATCGACCTCGGCAAGACCGCTGGTGACGTGGCCGGCCTTTTGCTTTCCAACCCGCAGCGAGTTGTCGATGTAGTTGACCACGTGGGTCAATGGCACAGTGATGACGAGATAGAACACGCCGGCCAGAAGCAATGGCGAGAGGTTTCCGGTGACCACCGCCTGGTCCTGGCCGACACGGAAAATCTCGCGCTCCGATGCGAGCAGGCCGAGGAAGTAGACGAGGCTCGAATCCTTGACGTTGCCGATGAACTGGTTGACCAGGGCCGGCAAGACACGGCGGACGCCTTGCGGTATCACGATCAGGCGCATGCCCTGGCCGTAGCTCATGCTGAGCGCCCGGCAGGCCTCCATCTGCCCGCGCTCGACGCTCTGGATACCCGAGCGGAAGATTTCGCCGATGTAGGCGCCGGCGATCAGACTGAGGGCGAGAATGCCGAGCGGATAGGGCGAAGGCCCAAAGATCTCACGGCCGATGCGGGCAAAGCCCTGGCCGATCAGCAGGATGGTGACGATCGCCGGAAGGCCACGGAAAATATCGGTGTAGACCCGGGCGGGAAGGCGCAGCCAGCGCGATTGCGAGATGCCCATGACCGCCAGGATCATGCCGAGAACGACACCCAGTACCGTGGACGCGGCCGCGAGGATCAAAGTGTTCTTCAATCCGATGGTGATCATGCTGGGCAGCACGTCCGCCATGGCCTGCCAGTCGAGGAAACTGCGCCGCAGGTTTTCAAGCCAGTCCATTCGCACCCCTTTCGGTTGCGCTGTCCGCATCGTCCGCCATCGAGTGCGGCAGCATAAGGCCCGGCCGCCGGTGTGAAAGCCGGCGGCCGGGTGCGATTACTTCTTGGGGAGATACTGGTCGGGCATCGGCGAACCGGGGAACCACTTCTCGTAGAGCGTCTTCCAGGTACCGTCCTGCATGGCCGCATGAAGGGCGGTGTTCAATGCCTCGCGAAACTTGTCGTTGCCCTTGCGCACCACGAAGCCGGCCGGCGCGTCAAAGGAAGGAATATTGACCGCGATCTTCAGGTTCGGATAGCGAACGCCATAGTCCTTGGCGGCCTCGTAATCGAGGAAATGCGCGTCGACGGTTCCGTTGTTGAGTGCTGAAACGGCAGAATTGTTGTCGGGGAATTTGACGAGATCGGTTCCGACAAAATTCTTCGCCGCGTAGATTTCCTGGAGCGTCCCCTGCACGACGCCGAGGCGCTTGCCCTTGAGCCCTTCCGCCGACGTGATCGCCTTGTCGGCGGTCAGCACGGAGAGATAGCCTGCAAGATACCCGTCGGAAAAGTCGACGGTCTTCTTGCGCGCTTCCGTCGTGCCGATTGCCGCGACCGCGACATCGAAGCGCTCGTTCGCAACCGAAGGCATCAACGCCGAGAATTCCTGGCCGGTGAAGATCACCTGGTCCGGCTTGAATCCCAAGCGGCTCGCGACGTTGCGGAACAGTTCGATGTCGAAACCGGTGAAGGTGCCATCCGCCTGGGTGAAAGCGTAGGGTTTGGCATCGCCCATCGTCCCAACGCTGATGACTTTCGCATCAATAAGACCGTAGGGATTGTCATCCGCGGCGGCGGCTGTCGAAAGCAAGCCGGCGCCGATGCACACGGCCATAAGAGCCATTGCGCCGGTCCGCACCGGTGACATCAACGACTTGAGAATTCCTATCCTGCTCATGTCTTCTCTCCACTCTGAAGGTCTGTTCTTCTTGGTATTTGCGTCGAGCCCGCACTCTCGCGCCTGACATCGCCCGCCACCGCAATCGCGGGACGTTCCGTCACAGCCTCTTGGCTCGCAATTCTCTAAAAGAGACCGGTCTCTTGTTGCTTGAGACCGGTCTCTTTGATAATCGTTATCGCCAGATTGACCTTCCGTCAACAACTCTTGTAGTCGTTCATCCGATGAAAAGAACCGCGCCCAAGACCCCGTCGATAACGGTCAGCGATGTCGCCCGCGCGGCAAACGTCTCGAAGGCGACAGCCGCGCGCGTGCTCGGCGGATACGGCGTCGTCAGCGACACGATCCGCGCTGATGTCGTGGCCGCGGCCAAGGCACTGGACTACCGTCCGAACGAGCTGGCTCGCAGCATGACGACCGGCCGGTCCGGCATCATCGGGGTGGTTGTCGGCGACATTGAGAACCCGTTCTTCAGCCTCGCGGTGCGTGGCATCAGCGACGCCGCAAGGGCAGCCGGGTTCAACGTCATTCTGGCTAACTCCGGCGAGCGGATCGAGGTTGAAAAGGCAGCTGTGCGGCTATTGATCGGCAAGCGCGTCGACGGGCTGATCGTCACGCCATCGGAATCGCGTGACATCTCGCACCTGCGCGACATTCATCGTTCAGGCCGGCCGCTTGCCCTGCTCGACAGGGCGCTGCCCGATCTGGATGTCGATACAGTCACGGTCGACGATCGCGGCATCGCCATGCGAGCGACCCGCATTCTTGTGGATGCCGGACACCGCAAGATCGCCTATGTGACCGCGGTCGACGCCGAAGGGCACGAGTACCGCGATCTCGGGCAAATCTATACCTCGTCGGTTCGCGAGCGCATCGACGGTTTCCTCACCGTGTGCCGAGATGCCGGAATTGATCGGCCAGAACGTTATGTCCGCCTTGGTGCAACAAGCCCCGCCGAAACGCGCAGGGCTGCCGACGAGATGCTGTCCGGGCCGGATCGGCCGACGGCGGTCCTTGCCTCCGACAGCGTCATAGCACTGGAGATATTCAGGGTGATCCGCGAGCGCGGCTTGCGGGTTCCCGAGGACATTTCGCTGATCACCTTCCATGATGCGGACTGGACGAGCGTAACAACGCCACCCATCACCGTCATCGACCAGCCCGTCTACGCGCTTGGCAAGAGTGTCGCGGAATTGCTTATCCGGCGATTGAAGGGAGAGCCACGCCCGGCGGAAAGACTCATTCTGCCAACATCGATCTTTGAGCGCGGGTCCGTTGGCCCGCCCTCGCCAACTTCGCGATCATTGGTCCGGCGTTAGGCTTCCAATGCCTCGATGATGGCCCCGGCGACAAAGGCCGGATCCTCCCAATGCGGGTTGTGGCCACAGGCTTCGGCGCGCACGAGTCTCGCCACCGCCAAGCTGCGCGACAGCGCCTCCTGGTGCGCCTCGCCGAACAGCGGGTCGCACGCGCCGGCGATGATCAGCGTTGGGGTCCGCACGGCCTGCGCCGCACTGGTCAGGTCGGCCGGGCATATCTCTTCCAGAATGGCGCGCCAGCGCGCCGCGGGCATGGCCGATGCGTCTTTCGCCAGGCCGGCTAGAAACGGCTGGGGCACATCGGACCGGCAGGCATGCCACCAGTCATAGAACGGGTCGGCTGGCGATATCGGGTCACGCAGGGCCTGAACACCCGTCACGAGTGGATGGTCGCGTGCGAAATCGGGCTTCAACGTGCCTGCCATGACCACCAGCGCCCCGAGGAGCTCGGCGTATCGCGCAGCCAGAGCGATGGCCACCATGGCGCCCAGCGAATGGCCCACGACAACAGGCCGATCGAGTTGGAGATGCCGGATCAGCCCGGCAATGTCATCGGCGAAGTCGGTAATGCCGCAACCTTTGCCCGCCGGCGAGGCGCCATGGCCGCGCAGGTCGGGCATGATCAGCCGGCGGCCGGCCAGGTGCGGCGCCAGCAGCGAAAAGCTGCGGCTGGTGTCGGTGAAGCCGTGCACCAGAACCAGCGCCGGCTCGGCGCCCGATATCTCGACATAGGCGATCTCGAGGCCGCCGGGATTGACGAATTGCTTACGGCCGACCCAGGCGTCCTGCTCCGCAGCCGATGCCGCCTTCAGTTCGACCGCCGTCACAGGCCGAGCTTCTCCTTGACCGCGGCAAGGCCGGGCTTGCCGTCGAAGGTGGTGACGCCGGCGAGCCAGGCGTCAAGGCGGCCCTTGTTCAGCGTGATCGCCTTCAGGGCCCCGTCCTCCGGCTTCATGCCGTCATTGATCAGGTAGCCCATGCCGACATTCTCGAAATCGATGTCGAAGGCGAGATTTTTCAGGAACTGCGCGACATTGGGACATTGCTGCAGATAGCCCTTGCGGACCTGCGTCGTCACCGTCGCGGCGCCGAAGTTCGGGCCAAAGAACTTGTCGCCACCAGTCAGATATTTGAAATCGTACATGGTGTTCATCGGATGCGGGGCCCAGCCCTGAAAGACGATGAACTGCTTCTCCTTGATCTCATAGCCGACCTCCGAGAGCATGCCCGCTTCGCTCGACTCGACCACGTGCCAGCCGTCAAGGCCGAAGGCCGGATCGGCGATGGCGTCCATCATCAATTGATTGGAACCGGGTTCGATGCCGTACATTTTCTTGCCGAACTTGTCGGCGAATTTGTGCAGGTCGGAAACGTCCTTGACCCCGGCCTCCCAGACATAGGTCGGTACGGCGAAGGTGTATTTGGCCCCGACGAGATTGACGCGGACATTCTCGATCGAGCCGTCCTTCTTGTAGGGCTCGTAATAGGTGACCATCGCCGGATCCCAGTAACCCAGGAACAGGTCGAGATCCCTGTTTTTCATGCCCTCGTAGATGACGTTGATGCCGAGCACTTCGCTCTGCGACTGATAGCCGAGCGCTTGCAGCAGGACGTTGGCCACTCCTGTGGTGAAGGCGAGATCGTTCCAGCCAGGCTCGGCCATGCGAACGGTCCTGCACTCTTCGGCCTCTGCCGCCCGGGCCGCGTGAGACGCCAGCACCAAAGCGGCAAGGCACACGCCATTTGCAAGGATGCGCAACATTTCGGTTCTCCTCTTGTCCTCAATTGACCAATTGGTCTTTTTATTGTCCCACCGGTCAATAGTTGATCTAGACGGACTAAGATGTCAACGTGGATTCGCAATGCCTGGATCGAACCCGTGAAACTCAAGCGTCTCGGTGACATACGTCGCAAGGAGTTGCGGCAAGCCGCTTTCGCGGTGCTGGAGCGCGAAGGCATTGCCGGCGCGACCCTGGAAAAGGTTGCCGCCCATGCCGGCGCCTCCAAGGGCATCGTGCTGCACTATTTTCGCAACAAGCAGGAATTGTTCGAACATGCGATGCGCGAAGCCAACGCCGTGCTGCGCGACGCCGTGGTCGCCCGGCTTCGTCGGGCGCGCACGCCAAGGGAACGCCTCGATGCGGTGATCGATGGCAATTTCGAGGAGCATCTGTTCCAGCCATCGCTTTGCCATGCCTGGCTTTCGCTCTGCGCCGAGGTGCCGCGCGACGAGAAGCTGGCGCGGATCCAGAAGGTGCTTCACGCGCGCATGCGCTCGAACCTGTTGTCCGGTCTACACGGCCTCACCTCGCCCAAGGTTGCCGATGACATCGCGCTTGGCGTCACCGCGCTGATCGACGGGCTTTGGTTGCGGCTCGGCCTGGAGCCGGGCAGCGTGTCGCGCGAGCAGGCCATCCGCCAGGTCAAGGATTTCGTTGCCGCGCGGCTGGCTATGCAGCAGCCTGCTACCGTCAGCGCATAGGCCGGCCCCGGCCTTTGGGCAGGCCGAATTCCACGCCAAGTGAAGGGCGCGCCGTCAGGGCGGCCAGCCGGTCGCGCGCTTGCGCCGCTCAAGGCCGGATTTCAGGTTGCCGCCAGCGTCGGCGTGATCCTTCAGAAGCCTCGCCCACGCCGCCACCGCTGCCGCGCGTGTCAGGCGGGTCCTGGCAAAATCCTGCGCCTCCGCGGCTATCTCGGCCTCCAGTTTCGGATTGGCGCGCAGCCACTCTATGCGTTCGGCCAGATCGGACAGGTCGCGCGCCACCGGGACATAGTGGCGAAACGGCTCGATATCGTCGAAGAACCACTCGCGCCACGGCCGATCCTGCAACAGCACGACCCGTTTGGTGTGGAGCAGCATCTTGAAGCGGCCACTGTAGCCCGCGCCCTCGACGTCGATCATGTACCTGTAGGTGGCGACCTGGTCTTCCATTGTCTTGAAGGTCGCGGAATACCGGTTCATGTCGGTGTTGTAGTTCGGCTCGGTGTTGTAGGCCTCAATCAGATCCGGCCGCGCCTTTGCAATCTCGACTATCGCCTGGCGAGCATGGTTCATGCAGCGCCCCGCCCAGAACAATCTGTCATCGCGCGGCGGCTCTTCGGAGGCGGCAGCCATCGCCCGCGTTTTCTGGTCGTAATCGTCGAACTTCGCGTCCGGCCAGCCATCGAAAACGAAATCCGGCGCGGCTACCTCGCCATAGCCGTCGGCTTGAGAGAAGGCAAAGCGCGTGCGGAAATAGCGATACCTTCTGCGCGACGGCGTATCGCCGAGCAGCATATAGAAGGGCGGCAGGCTTTCGACGCCCAGGGACGCCAATGCCTCGGCGATCAAGGTCAGGACCTGCACGTGCCGCTCAAGCCAGGCAGCGCGGGAGCTCACCTTGAGCGTCCCGCCTTCGAAACGGCAATGGATCTCGCCGCGATTGAGCCCAGGCAGAAAGCGCCTGCCAACCTCGACGACATCGACAGCCATGGGAAGCGCTTTCGGTCCATTCTTGAGTGGTGCCATTTTCAAAAGACGCTCGCCGCGGCCCGTTTCGATCAAACGCGGCTATCCCGTTGGCGCGGCGGATGCAAGGGCAGACAATCCCGGCGTCGGCACCTGACGAAGTTCATACCGTGGGATAGGCCTGCGGCTTGACCCGGGCCGCGACCATGCGGTGCTCTGGCCTGACCCAAAACTTCGGAGCGCCAAATGAGGCTTCAAGACAAGCATGCGCTGGTGACCGGCGGCTCGGACGGCATCGGCCTGGCAATCGCCGAGGCGTTCCTGCGCGAGGGCGCCGATGTCCTGATCGTCGGCCGCGACGCCAGCAAGCTCGAAGCCGCGCGCGAGAAACTGGCGGCTGCCGGCCCAGGGGGAACCGTGGAGACATTGTCGGCCGACCTTGCCACAAGCCCCGGCATCGCAGCGGTTGCCGAACACGTGAAAGGCTCCGGCCGGCCGCTCGACGTTCTCGTCAACAATGCCGGTGTGGCCTATCTCGTGCCATTCGAGACCGTAAGCGAGGCACAATTCCAGCACTCCTTCGCGCTCAATGTGACAGCCGCGTTCTTCCTCACCCAGGGACTGCTGCAGCATTTTGGTGCTGGCGCCTCCGTCATCAACATCTCCTCCTATCTCGCCAACAAGATGATCCCGAAGCGGCCGTCCAGCCTTTACTCCCTGTCCAAGGGCGCGTTGAACTCGCTGACCAAATCGCTGGCCTTCGAGCTCGGCCCGCGCGGCATCCGTGTCAACGCCATCGCGCCCGGCACGGTCGACACAGCCATGCGGCGCCGGTCGATCGAGAACCTGCCGGCGGCCGCGCAGGCCGATCTCAAGGCCTATGTCGAGCGAAGTTATCCCCTCGGCCGCATCGGCCAGACGAGCGATCTGGCCGGCATCGCGATCTATCTGGCGAGCGATGAGGCGGCGTGGACCAGCGGCGGCATCTTCTCCATCGACGGCGGCTACACCGCGGGGTGAGCTGCGGGCTGGCGTCTTGCGCCGTGGACAAGCCGGTGTAACAAGCCGGTGTACTTGACCGACGTCCGATTCCGCGTCTGTCACGAAGAGCGAGAATATCCCGGACACGCGTGCCGCCATGTCGTCAGACGATCCGCTGATCCTCTTCTACACGACGTTCTTCGGCAAGCCCGTCGACATTGGGTCCATCCATTGCGAATTGCCGGGGCGGTGGACGCTGGACAAACGCCGGATTTCCGAGGCGGCGGCGGTTGTTTGCCACATTCCGAACTTCCGCGAAATCGGCGACGCCTACAAGTACCCTGGCCAATACTGGGTGGCCTGGTCCATGGAGAGCCGCCAAAACCACAGCCGCATCGCCGATCCCAAGATCATGCAGCACTTCGACCTCACGATGACGCATGAATCCGGGTCGGACGTCTGGGTGCCCTACCTTCCGCCCAAGCAATGGTGGGAAGAAATATTGGCCAAACCAATCGGGCCGAAGACGGAAGAGGCACCGGTCGCACTCTTTCAATCGGCCGGGCTGAACCACAGCGGTCGCGTCGATCTGGCGACCGAACTGTCACGCTACATCAAGATCGATTCCTATGGCCGACACTTCAACAACCGGTCGATCATCGGCCCCGATCTCGGTCAGAAGACCAAGATCGAAACCATTGCGCGGCACAAATTCTGCTTTGCCACGGAGAACTCGATAGAGCCCGACTATGTCACCGAGAAGATCTACGACGCATTCGCGGCCGGCACCGTGCCGATCTACCTTGGCGCCCCGAATGTTGATGAATTCGTCCCTGCAAATTCATATATCGACGCCAACGCTTTCCCCAACGCCAGGGACCTGGCGGCCTATCTCCAGCATCTGATCGAAACGCCGCAAGACTACGAGACCTACTTTGCCTGGCGCTCGACGCCACTGCCCGACAGTCTCGTCAAACGTCTGCAAGGCTTGGAAATCCCTGCCTTCTGTGGGTTGATGAACCTTGTGGGTCAACGCCGGGAAGAACGGCCAAATCCGCCATCGGGACGGCCAATTCTCCCTTTCGGCCGCATCTCCTTCCTGCGCACGCGGCTGCGTCGCTGGAAGAAAAAGGTCCGAGGCTGACGATCGGGGCATGAGGGGAGAAGGAGGAATGCTCCTTCAACCGATTTGCATTCACACCACCCGCAATCTCCGCTTGAAGGCCATTGTGCAACGCGATACGCCCTTGCCCAAATCGACAGACCGGAGACTTGCCGTGAGCACGCCAAAGACCAGAACCGAAACCGATACGTTCGGCCCCATCGAGGTTGCAGCCGACCGTTATTGGGGGGCGCAGGCGCAGCGTTCCCTGGGCAATTTCAAGATCGGCTGGGAAAAGCAGCCGGCTTCGATCGTGCGCGCGCTCGGCATCGTCAAGCGGGCCGCGGCGGAAGCCAACATGGAGCTGAAGCGGCTCGATCCGGCGATCGGCAAGGCGATCATCGCGGCCGCGCAAGAGGTCATCGACGGCAAGCTCAACGACCATTTCCCGCTGGTGGTCTGGCAGACCGGCTCCGGCACGCAGTCCAACATGAACGCCAATGAGGTGATCTCCAACCGGGCGATCGAGATGCTTGGCGGCGTGATGGGGTCGAAGAAGCCGGTGCACCCCAACGATCACGTCAACATGAGCCAGTCGTCGAACGACACCTATCCGACGGCCATGCACATTGCCTGCGCCGAGCGCATCGTGCACGATTTGCTGCCGGCGCTGAAGCACCTGCACAAGGCGCTGGACGCCAAGGCCAGGGCCTTCAATCACATCATCAAGATCGGCCGCACGCACACGCAGGATGCGACTCCCCTCACCCTCGGCCAGGAATTTTCCGGCTATGCGGCGCAGGTCGCCTCCTCGATCAAGCGCATCGAAATGACGCTGCCCGGCCTGCAGGAACTGGCGCAGGGCGGCACCGCCGTCGGTACCGGCCTCAATGCGCCTGTCGGCTTCGCCGAGCGGGTGGCTGATCGCATCGCCGCCATCACGGGCATCGCGTTCGTCACCGCGCCGAACAAGTTCGAGGCGCTCGCCGCACACGATTCCATGGTGTTCTCGCACGGCGCCATCAACGCGGCTGCCGCAGCACTGTTCAAGGTAGCCAACGACATCCGCTTCCTCGGCTCCGGCCCACGCTCCGGGCTCGGCGAATTGTCGCTGCCGGAGAACGAGCCCGGCTCTTCGATCATGCCCGGCAAGGTCAACCCGACGCAGTGCGAAGCGATGACACAGGTCTGCGTGCAGGTGTTCGGCAACAACGCCGCGGTGACCTTCGCCGGCAGCCAGGGCCATTTCGAGCTCAATGTCTACAATCCGCTGATGGCCTACAACTTCCTGCAGTCGGTGCAGCTCCTCGCCGACGCGTCGGTCTCCTTCACCGACAATTGCGTCGTCGGCATCGAGGCCCGCGAAGACAACATCAAGGCGGCCCTCGACCGCTCGCTGATGCTGGTAACGGCGCTGGCCCCGACCATCGGCTACGACAACGCCGCCAAGATCGCCAAGACGGCGCACAAGAAGGGCACCACGCTGCGCGAGGAAGCACTGGCCACCGGGCTGGTCAGCGAGGCTGACTATGACCGGCTGGTGCGGCCGGAGGACATGACGCATCCGGGATAAGGTGTTTTCGGCGGGAGAATTTCCTCCCGCCGCCCCGCCTTTCGACACGAATTTCGCGCGTCTTGCCCGATCATGGAAATGTACGGACTGTGAACAATGTGTCGCCAGATAGGCGGCTTTGGTGAACAGTCGGCATCGTCTATCTCTGGCTCATTCAACCCATTCGGAGAGCCACCATGTCCATCAACACTTCAGCCGCCGGCGCCGGCACCGCGTCCAACAGCTCTGTCACCATCCTCCTCGGCCGCATCCTGCTCGCGGTCATTTTCCTGCTTTCCGGTTTCGGCAAGCTCACCGCCATTTCCGGCACCGCCGCCTATTTCGGCGGCCTCGGCTTGCCGGCGCCAACGGCAACGGCCGTCATCGTCGGTCTGATCGAACTGCTTGGCGGCCTTGCCGTCCTCGTCGGCTTCCAGACCAGGCTCGCCGCCTGGGTGCTCGCTGTCTTCACCGTCGCCACCGGTCTGGTCGCGCACACCGGCTGGGCCGACCAGATGCAGATGATCCAGTTTCTCAAGAACCTCGCCATCACCGGCGGCTTCCTGCTGCTGGCTTCATCGGGCGCCGGCGCCTACTCCATCGACGCCAAGCGCGGCTAATCCTTCTTCCCATACCTGAGAGAAGCGGTGCGGAATTTTCCGCGCCGCTTTTTCGTTGTCTGGAATAGCCAGTTCGGTTTCGGCTCCAGCTTCGCAGGCGTAAGCTGCGCGGCGCCGGCTCGATCCCAATCGGGCGCCGGCAAGGGAGGTGGCCATGACCCGCAACGCATTGCTTCTGGTTTCGCGACTGCTGTTTGCCGTGCTGTTCGTACCGTCCGGCTTCCAGGCCCTCGCCAACATTGCCGGCACGACCAGTTATTTCGCCGGCCTCGGCCTGCCGCTGCCAGCCCTTGCCGCCTGGGGCACGGGCCTGTTCGAGCTGATCGCCGGATTGCTGGTCCTCGTCGGCTTCCAGACCCGGGTCGTGGCGCTGCTGCTGGCAGCCTTCTGCGTCGTTGCCGGCTTCATCGGCCATTACGGCCAGGGCGCTGACGATGCGACGCTCGCCTTCCTGCACCAGCAGATGCTGATGAAGGACATTGCGATCGCGGGTGGCTTCCTGGCGCTGGCCATGGCCGGTGCCGGAGCCTGGTCGGCCGATGGACGCAGTTTCGGCATCGGTGCGGACGCGACCTGAGCCTCGATCCACCGGAACGCGCTATTTGACCGAAACGCTCGGCCCGCCTTCCACTGCCAGCACCAGCCTGCGGTTGGTGATCCGCGCCAGCTGCGCCAGCCGGCCGGCCGGCCGCTCGCCGTAGAGGTCGGAGAGCGAGGCCGGCAACACCAGCGCCAGCACGCCATTGGCGCGCGGCTCCCATTTCAGCCTGGGCATGATGCCGGGCATCGAGGCCGTCAGCAGATAGACGACGCGCATCATCGCCGCCAGCACCCTGGCACGCTCTAGGTAGCGCGGCGTCGCCAACGCCTTGATTTCCGGCGCGATGGATTCGTTGAAGATGCCGTCGTGACGATACGCATTGGCCAGCGCCAGGAAGGCACGGCCCGGATGGTCGACGCCGAAGAAAGAGGCATGGGCAATGATGTTGAGCGATTGCCTGCCGCGATACTCGGGATGCGCGCGCCAGCCGATGTCGGCCAGCAGTGCGGCGGCATGGCGGTAGCGCGCCTCGTCCTCGGTCTCGTCGATGCCGAAGGCGGCGAAGGATTTGGCCGTCCAGTCGACCAGTTCATGCGCATGGGTAACCGAGCGCGAACGCAACCGGGCGAGCTCCTCGGACGCCGAAATCAACGGATCCGCCTTCTGCTCCGCCTCGTCGAGCAACGAATAGAGGAAGCCTTCGCGCACACCGAGCGCCGAGACGATGATCTTCGACGGCTGCATCGCCGCCATGATCTCCTGCAGCACGATGGCGCCGTAGGGCAGCAGCGAACGGCGGTTCTTCGAGACGCCTTCGATGCCCTTGACCTTCTCGATCTCGGCTTTGCCCACCTGCTTGAGAAAGTTCGCCGCACTGTCGGCTGATATCTCGTAATGGTGCATGACGCCGAGCGGGTAGTTGGTCATCTCCATGTGCAGCCGGGCGAGGTTTCGCCAAGTGCCGCCGACGGCGTAGAAGGGCCGGCCCTGCCCGCCCTTCAACAGCTTGGCCCGCGCAAGCTCTTCGCGCGCGATCTTCTGCGCCTGGGTGAGCGAGTTCTTCGCCATGTCCTGCAGGCGCAGGCCACCGAGCGGCAGCGTTATGCCGTCACCGATTGCCTCGCCACTGACGTCGACAAGCTCGAGGCTGCCGCCGCCCAGATCGCCGGCGATGCCATTGGCCGGATGGAAGCCGGAAATGACGCCGAGCGCCGAATAGTGGGCCTCCTGACGCCCGCTGATCACCCGGATCTCGGTCTTGAGCACGTCCTCGGCCCGATGGATGAAATCGGGTCCGTTGATTGCCTCGCGCGCGGCGGCGGTGGCCAAGACATACATATGCTCTGCGCCGGCCTGATCGGACAGCGCGCGAAAGCGGCGGAACTCTTCCATCGAGCGCGTCACCGCCTCGGGGTCGAGTTTGCCGGTCGAAACGATGCCGCGGCCAAGACCAGCCAGCATCTTTTCGTTGAACAGCATGGTCGGCGAGCGCGCCAGCCCTTCATAGACAACGAGGCGGATCGAATTCGACCCGATGTCGATGATGGACAGCGGTCGGCGGTCCTGCAGCCGGCCCTGGGAATCAGACAGCATCAGGTGGACGCTGCGGCGTTCTTCTTGCGGCGCTTGAACTGCGCAATGCGTTTGGGCGCATGCGACTTCAGCGCGTCACCCCGTCCGGACAGGCTCGGATTGGTCATGAAATATTCCTGCGCGTTGAACGGTTCCTCGCCCTCCTCCAGCACCACGCGCCGGGAGGTTCCATCAGCCAATACGTCGAAACTTTGCTGATTGTCCATGATGTTGCCGAGCATGATCTGGCCGAGCACCTGTTCATGCACAGTTGGATTGGTGATCGGCACCATGGTCTCGACGCGACGGTCGAGATTGCGCGGCATCAGGTCGGCCGAGGAGATGTAGACGATCGCCTCGTCCGACGGCAGGCCATGGCCGTTGCCGAAACAATAGATGCGGCTGTGCTCCAGGAAGCGGCCGACGATCGATTTGACCCTGATGTTTTCCGACAGGCCCGGCACCTGTGGCCGAAGGCAGCAGATGCCGCGCACGACGAGGTCGATCTCGACACCGGCACGGCTGGCATCATAGAGGGCGTCGATGATGATCGGGTCGACAAGCGCGTTCATCTTCATCCAGATGCGCGCCGGCCTGCCTTCCAGCGCATGGGCGACTTCGTCGGAAATGTGCTGCAGGATGCGGTTGCGCAGCGTGAACGGCGAGATCGCGAGCCGCATTTCGGCGGTCGGCTCGGCATAGCCGGTGATGAAATTGAACAGCTGCGCGACGTCGCGGGCAATCGTCGGGTCGGTGGTGAAGAAGGACAGGTCGGTGTAGATGCGCGCGGTGACCGGATGGTAGTTGCCGGTGCCAAGATGCACGTAATTGCGCAGCTTGCCGTCCTCGCGCCGCACCACCAGCGACATCTTGGCATGGGTCTTCAGTTCGAGGAAACCGAACACGACCTGCACGCCGGCGCGCTCCAGGTCGCGCGCCCAGCGGATATTGGCTTCCTCGTCGAAGCGCGCCTTGAGCTCGACCAGTGCGGTCACCGACTTGCCGGCCTCGGCCGCGTCGACCAGCGCGCGCACGATCGGGCTGTCGTTGGAGGTGCGGTAAAGCGTCTGCTTGATCGCCACCACTTCGGGGTCGGCCATTGCCTGGCGCAGGAACTGCACCACCACGTCGAAGGATTCGTAGGGGTGGTGGACGATGATGTCCTTCTCGCGGATGGCGGCAAAGCAATCGCCGCCATGTTCGCGGATGCGCTCGGGAAAGCGCGGATTGTAGGGTCTGAATTTGAGGTCGTCGCGAGGCACGGCGACGATCTCGGAGATCTGGCTGAGCGCCAGCGGCCCGGTCAGGACGCTGATGCGGCTCGATGAGACGCCGAGTTCGCTGGCCACGAAATCGCGCAATTCGTCAGGCATCAGCTTGTCGAACTCGATGCGGATCACCGATCCGCGACGACGGCGCTTCAGCGCCGTCTCGAACAGGCGCACCAGATCTTCCGATTCTTCCTCGACCTCGATATCGCTGTCGCGGATGATGCGGAACGTGCCTGAGCCCTTGACCTCGTAGCCAGGGAACAGCTTGCCGATATAGAGCCCGACCGCCTCTTCCAGCGGGATGAAGCGGACATGGTGCTTGCGATCCGGAAGACGGATGAAGCGCTTCAGCGCCACAGGCAGGCGCAGGAGCGCGCTCATTTCCTCGCCGTTCTTGCGATGGCGAAGCTGCAGGGCCATCGAGAAGCCGAGATTGGGAATGAACGGGAACGGATGCGCCGGGTCGATCGACAGCGGGGTAAGCACCGGAAACACCTGATCCTGGAAATGCTCTTCCAACCAGATCTTCTCGTCCTTGGTCAGAGCGTCGCGGGTGATGGTCTCGATGCCTTCCTTGTTGAGCAGCACAGTCAGCGCCGAAAGGCTCTTCTGCTGGTCTTCCTGCAGCCGTTCGACCTCGCGCAGCAGCTGTTCGAGCTGCTGTTCGGGAGTGCGGCCATCAGGGCTCTTCAGCACGATGCCCTCGCGGACCTGGCCGGCGAGGCCGGCGACCCGCACCATGAAGAATTCGTCGAGATTGGCAGCCGAGATCGAGAGGAAACGGACGCGCTCCAGCAGCGGATGATGGGTGTTCAGCGATTCCTCGAGCACGCGGCGATTGAACTGCAGCCAGGAAAACTCGCGATTGACGAAACGATCGGGATTGCCGCCTTCCGGGCTCGCCGCTTCGACATTGATGAATTCGCTCTGCACCGGCTTCAGTTCGTTCATGGTTCCTGCTCTTTCCACCGCTCAGCCGGTTAACCGGCTTAACTTATCCTCTGACAGGCTTTTGCGACAGTTTCATTTCATCGATCTTGCAAAGAGACCTGTTATGATCCAGATGCATGCGAGACTGCGTTAAGGAGACGACGATGGCAGGCGGTTCCATTCCCCATTTCCAGAACGATGCGGGCCATCCGGCGATCGACATCGGCGTCAAGGAATTCATGTGCACGGGCGCCAACCCGCCTTTCGATCACCCGCATGTGTTTCTCGACATGGGCGACGACAATGAGAAGGTCTGCCCCTATTGCTCGACGCTCTACCGCTATTCGCCGAAGCTGAAGGCGACGGAAACGCTGCCTGCCGGCTGCCTCTACATCGACCAGGCCGCCTGATTCCCTCGCGACGGACCTGATGGACGACAAAGGCTCCCGGCAAATCGTCATCGCCGGAGCGGGCGTCGCCGGGCTGACCTCGGCACTTGCTTTTGCCAGACGCGGCTACCCAGTGCGGGTGTTCGAGCAAGCGCCGCGCCTGGAAGCTGTAGGCGCCGGCCTCCAGCTTTCCCCCAACGCGACACGCATCCTGCGTGACCTCGGCGTACTCGACCGGCTGTTGCCGGCGGCGGTGCGGCCGGAGGCAGTGGTGCTGAAGGATGCGAGGACGTTGCGCGAATTGGCGCATGTGCCGTTGGGGCAGTCGGGTGAAGACCATTGGGGCGCTCCCTATCTCGTCGCGCATCGGGCCGACCTGCAGAGCGCGCTGATGGCGTGTGCTGCCGAGATGCCTGATATCCATCTCACCGTCGGGGCGCGCGTCCAAGGAATTGCGACTGGCAGCCATGGTGTCACGGCGACCGTCGAGATCGGCGGCAAGACTGCGGAGGAACAAGGCTCGTTGCTGGTCGGGGCCGATGGCGTCTGGTCGTCGGTGCGCGGGCTTGTCGATGCAAGAAGGATGGCATCGCCAAGAAGCCGTTTTTCGGGAGAGTTGGCATGGCGCACCACCGTCGCGGCCGACAGCAGCGCCGGGCGGGCCTTCGCCGCGATCTCCGCAGTCGATTGCGTCACGACGTTCCTGCATCCGGGTTTCCACATGGTCGCCTATCCCGTCAGCAAGGGCGACGCATTCAACCTCGTCGCCTTCACCAAGGGCGAGCGCATTGCCGAGGGCTGGTCCGGCCATGCCGATCCCGGCATCCTCGCCGCCGCCATGCGCGGCACCGCGCCAGGACTCGTGAAGCTGGTGGAAATAGCCGGGCCGTGGCTGACCTGGCCGCTGCATACCGTCGAACAGAAACAGCCTTGGACAACGCCGGCCGGCATTGCGCTGATCGGCGATGCCGCGCATGCGATGACGCCGTTCGCGGCACAGGGCGCGGCGATGGCGATCGAGGATGCCGCGACGCTTGCCACTCTGGTCGCCGACTTCCCCGCCGATCCGCGACAGAGCCTCACCATCTGGGAGAATCTGCGGCGGCCGCGCGTGGAGAAGGTTCTCAAGCGCGGTGCGCTCAACCGGTTTGCCTGGCACGCCCGAGGCCCGGTGGCGCTGGCCCGCAACCTGGTGCTGGCGACGCGGCCGGCGGAGAAGCTCGCGGCTGATCTCGACTGGCTTTATGGCTGGGAGGAACCGAAGGTCGTCAGACGGTAGGACGTCGAGACAAGTCAGCCCGATGGCCTGGCGGGACAGCGCCCCCCTTTGTCCTTCCGGACCTCTCCTCCACCCTGGGGGGAGATTGGCGGCTTTGGCGCCGGCGTCCATCTCGGAAACGTTGCCGAGTCTCAGTTATACAACCGCATCGACCACCCCAGCGACACCGGCAGCGGGTTCCACCAGCCGGTCCGCAGGCCTGCGGTACGCAGAGCGGCAGCGGTCCAGGTGTTGCAGCCGACCAGCGCGTTAAAGTGGCCGTTGGCTTCGAAAAAGCCGTCGAATTTTGAATAGGCGGCGTTCTGGACATGGATCGGACCGTTCGGCCCCTGCTGAAAACTGGCCTGGATGAAATCGAGCAACGCCGCGAACCGCCTCCCGTCAATGTCGAAGCCCGCGACATCCGGATGTGGTTCGGCGATGGCGCCTGCGACATCAACATGCATCACCGAGGCATCGAGGGTCAGCGCCTTCATCACCGGACCGGCCTTGAGTTCGGACCAGGTCGGTGTTTCCAGATAGAAGGCGCGGCCACCCCAGCCGAAGACGATGTAGCGCACCTCCGGACTATCGGCCGGGATGCCGGCCTCGACCAGAAAATGAAAGCGCTGACGCACGGCATCGTCCACCGGGATGGCGATGTCGGTGTGGATCGGGTTCTTCAGCACCAATATGTGCCGCGTGCCCTCGCCCGCGGATGCCGCCGGCCAGAGCGGACGCGGCACCAGCGTGCCGAGGGCCGCTGCAAGCAGGATCGCGGCAAGCGACATGGAAAGGAAACGCAGGACTTTTCTCATCGATGACGCCCGCTGCCCTGCCGCCAATCGCATCAGCCGATCCATAAGAAAAGAGCCCAGCCGCATTGCGGCCGGGCTCTTGCGCTCGGTTTGGGACCGGTCAGTGCAGGATCTGCGACAGGAACAGCTTCGTGCGCTCATGGCGCGGATGGTCGAAGAACTCGGCCGGCGTGTTCTGCTCGACGATCTGGCCCTGATCCATGAAGATCACCCGGTTGGCGACCTTGCGGGCAAAGCCCATTTCGTGCGTGACACACAGCATGGTCATGCCTTCCTCGGCGAGCCCCACCATGGTCTCCAGAACTTCCTTGATCATTTCCGGGTCGAGCGCCGAGGTCGGCTCGTCGAACAGCATGATGCGCGGGTTCATGCACAGCGAGCGCGCGATCGCCACGCGCTGCTGCTGGCCGCCTGAAAGCTGTCCCGGATACTTGTTGGCCTGCTCCGGGATTTTCACGCGCTTGAGGAAATGCATGGCGATTTCCTCGGCCTGCTTCTTGGGCGTCTTGCGCACCCAGATCGGCGCCAGCGTGCAGTTTTCCAGGATGGTCAGATGCGGGAACAGGTTGAAGTGCTGGAACACCATGCCGACCTCGCGGCGCACCTCGTCGATCTTCTTCAGATCATTGGTGAGTTCCTTGCCGTCGACGATGATCTTGCCCTTCTGGTGCTCCTCCAGCCGGTTGATGCAGCGGATCATGGTCGACTTGCCGGAGCCTGAGGGCCCGCAGATGACGATGCGCTCGCCACGCATCACCTTCAGATTGATGTCCTTCAGCACATGGAATTCGCCATACCATTTGTGCATGGCGATGATGTCGATGGCGACATCGGTGGTCGAGATGTGCATCTTGGCGGCGTTGACCTTGATCTCTTCCGCGCTGACGGCATTTTCGGTGGCCATTGACAGGGTCCCCTTGGTCTTTCGTTTAGCGTTTGTAGCCGGTGTCGAGCCGGCGTTCGGTGTACATTGAATAGCGCGACATGCCGAAGCAGAACAGCCAGAAGACGAAGGCGGCGAACACCAGGCCGGACCGGGCCGTTTGCGGCGTCGCCCAGTTGGCGTCCGAGAAGTTCTGCTTGACGACACCGAGCAGGTCGAACATCGAGATGATCAGGACCAGGCTGGTGTCCTTGAACATGCCGATGAACGTATTGACGATGCCGGGAATGACCAGCTTCAGCGCCTGCGGCAGAACGATCAGCCCCATCTTCTGCCAATAGCCGAGGCCGAGCGAATCGGCGCCCTCATACTGGCCTTTGGGAATTGCCTGCAGGCCGCCACGCACGACTTCGGCCATATAGGCGGCGGCAAACAGCGACACGCCGATCAGTGCCCGCAGGAACTTGTCGAAGGTGACGCCAGCCGGCAGGAAAAGCGGCAGCATGACGCTGACGAAGAACAGAACGGTGATCAGCGGGATGCCGCGCACCGTTTCGATGAATATCACGCACAACGTCTTGATGATCGGCATTTTCGAACGCCTGCCGAGCGCCAGCACCGTGCCCAGCGGCAGCGACACGGCAATGCCGACGAAGGACAGGCTGAGCGTGACCAGCAGGCCCCCCCAGCGCGAGGTCTCGACATGCGGCAGGCCGAATACGCCGCCGATCAGCAGGAAAAAGGAGACGATCGGCAGCACCAGGAAAAGCAGGATGGCGTTCAGCCCCTTGCGGGGGACACGCGGGATCAGCATCGGCACCAGCAGCGCCACGAACAGGATGGCAACCAGGATCGGCCGCCAGCGTTCCTCGATCGGATAGGTGCCGAACATGAACTGGCCGAACTTGGCATTGACGAAAGCCCAGCAGGCGCCGGTCCAGCCATCCGGCTGAATGCCGCCTTGTGCAACGGTCGCACAGACGGTGCGGTCCGGCCCTGTCCACTGCGCGTTGAGGAACGCCCAGTTGACGACCTGTGGCAGGATCCAGGCGACGATGACGATGCCAAGGATGGTGAGGATGGTGTCGCCAACCGTGCCGACCAGATTCTTGCGCACCCAGGCCATCGGGCCGCGGACGCTTGTGGGCGCGGGCTGCGCCAAGGCCATTTCGGTGCGCACCCAGGACATATCGTGTTCCTGCATGGCTCTACCTTTCCACCAGCGCCATTCTGGCGTTGACCACGTTCATGACGGCCGAGGTCACCAGGCTGAGGATGAGATAGGCGATCATCATGATCAGCACGCCTTCGACCGCCTGTCCGGTCTGGTTCAGAACCGTGCCGGCTGTCGCCGTCAGGTCCGGATAGCCGATGGCGATCGCCAGCGACGAGTTCTTGGTCAGGTTGAGATACTGGCTGGTCAGCGGCGGGATGACGATGCGCATTGCCTGCGGCACCACAACCAGCCGCAGGATAGACCCGGATCGCAGCCCGAGGGCTCCCGCCGCCTCGGTTTGGCCCTTGCTGACACCCCTGATGCCGGCGCGCACGATTTCGGCGATGAATGCCGCCGTGTAGCAGGACAGCGCCAGATAGAGCGACAGGAACTCCGGCTTGACCTGGAAGCCGCCGGTCAGGTTGAAGGTGGATTGTTTCGGAAGATCAAAGCTCAGCGGAAAACCGCTCAGAATGTAAGCGAGCAATGGCAGGCCGACGATCAGCGCCACGGAAGTCCAGAACACCGGAAATTGCTGGCCTGTCACCATCTGCCGCTGACGCGCCCTGCGGGCGACGAACCACGCCATGGCGATGCCGACAAGCAGAGCGACGAAGATCAACCAGGAGCCCTCGCCCCACACTGCGCGGGGAAAATAGAAGCCACGCTGGTTGAGGAAGGAGCCGAAGGGCAGATGATAGCTGTCACGCGGTGCCGGCAGCACCGCCAGCACGCCGGAATACCAGAAGAAGATGACCAGCAGCGGCGGGATGTTGCGGAAGACCTCGACATAGACCGTGCAGATCTTCTGGATCAGCCAGTTCTGCGACAAGCGGCCGATGCCGATGACGAAGCCGATGATCGTTGCGGTGATGATGCCCGCGACGGCGACGATGATGGTGTTGATCAGGCCGACGAGGATGGCGCGGCCGTAGGTCGAGTCCGACGTATAGGCGATCGGCGTATCCGAGATGTCGAACCCGGCGCGTCCCCTGAGGAAGCCGAAGCCGGAGGCGATGTGCAGGCGCTGCAGATTGTCGATGACGTTCTGCACGATCCACCAGACAGAGCCGAACAGGACGATGACGACCAGCGTCTGGAAGAA
Source organism: Mesorhizobium sp. GW821-FHT04C10 (assembly GCF_059420305.1). Lineage (NCBI taxonomy): Bacteria > Pseudomonadati > Pseudomonadota > Alphaproteobacteria > Hyphomicrobiales > Phyllobacteriaceae > Mesorhizobium > Mesorhizobium sp. GW821-FHT04C10. The sequence goes on from NZ_JBWKTL010000001.1 coordinate 5,203,588, forward strand.
GAGACTGCGGACTTTCGGATCATTGATGAAGGAAGCCCGGCTGGGCTCCTCGCGAAGAACTTCCTGCGATGCCATGTGACCGTCCCCTGGAAAGAGAAACCGGAAGGCAGAGTATCTGCCTTCCGGATCACATTTCGGTCAGCGGATCGGCGGAGCGTATTGGAGGCCGCCCTTGGTCCACAGCGCGTTGATGCCGCGCGCGATCTTGAGCGGGCTGCCCGAGCCGACATTGCGATCGAACATTTCACCGTAATTGCCAACGGCCTTGACGATGTTGACGACCCAGTCGTTGGAGACGCCGAGATCGGTGCCGATCTTGGTATCGGCCTCCTGGCCGAGCACGCGCTTTATCTCCGGGCTGGCCGAATTCTTCATCTCATCGACATTGGCCTTGGTGATGCCGAGCTCCTCGGCGTCGAGCAGCGCGAAATAGGTCCACTTGACGATATGATACCACTGGTCGTCGCCCTGGCGCACGGCCGGGCCGAGCGGCTCCTTGGAGATGATCTCGGGCAGCACGACGTGATCGGCCGGCGAGCCGAGCGTCAGGCGGATGCCGTAAAGGCCCGACTGGTCGGTGGTGTAGACGTCGCAGCGGCCGGCATCATAGGCGGCATTGACCTCTTCGAGTTTCTCGAAGACGACCGGATTGTACTCCATCTTGTTCGCCTTGAAGTAGTCGGCGAGGTTGAGTTCGGTGGTGGTGCCGCTCTGCACGCAGACGGCGGCGCCCGAGAGCTGGAGAGCCGAATTGACGCCTGGCAGCTTCTTGGCGTTGATCATGAAGCCCTGGCCGTCATAGTAGGTGGTGCCGACGAAATTCAGGCCGAGCGCGGTGTCGCGATTGATGGTCCAGGTGGTGTTGCGCGACAGGATGTCGACCTCGCCGGACTGCAGCGCGGTGAAGCGTTCCTTGGCGCTGAGCGGCGTGAACTTGACCTTGGTGCCGTCACCGAAGACGGCGGCCGCGACAGCGCGGCAGAAATCCGCATCGATGCCCTGCCAGTCGCCCTTGTCATCCGGCGCCGAGAAGCCGGCCAGACCGGTCGAGACGCCGCACTGGATGAAGCCCTTCGCCTTGACGGTGTCGAGCGTCGTGGCCGACGCGGCCGACGCCATCAATCCAAGCGTAGCGGCGCCAAGAATGCCGATAGCAATATGTTTCATGACCCACAGACCCTTTTCTCTGTTTTTCAGGCAAACCCTGATCTTTTTTCCCTTGTGAACGCAGCTCCCATCCCGGCCCATTTCCGGAACCCCGCATCGTAACCGACGCGCCGCCTCCCATTCACGAATGGCATCGAAGGCGATAATTCCTGTGAGGTCAAGGAAAATGACCGAATCCGAACGTGTTTGAAAATCGATTGCCTGAAATGCCCGAACCGCAGACAAACGCGCTCGATATCCAAGCCGTGACCCCATAAATCTGCCGGGCGGACTGCATGCAAGATCCTCTGTGACCCGATAGCCAACTTATTATTACTGCACAGCAGCGCATCAACGCTGCACCAACAGCCGACATTTCTTGATCAGCTGGCGCTCAAGCGCTCGATTTTGCCGACAGCATCGTGAATGCTCCACATGGTCCCGATCTCGTGAGCGATCCGGCCAGCAGCGGCTCGAATTCTGGAATCGGCGAGTGCTCTCTCTATTGCCGCGCGCAGCGATGTCGTATCGGGGTTCGGCAGCGCGATGCCTGCGCCGGCTGCTTCCACCCTCCGCGCATTTTCGGGCTGATCGGCGTTCAAGGGTGTGAGGACGATCGGCAACCCGTTTGCCAATCCGGCCAGGACCGTGCCTGCACCGCCGTGGCAGACGAGAGCCGCTGCCCGTGGAAATATCTCGCGCTGAGGTACCCAAGCCTCGACCGTCACATTCTCGGGAACGGCACCGAGCAGCGACCGATCCATCTCCGCGCCGGTCGAAAACAGCGCCCGAACAGGCAAGTCCGCGACGGATTTCAGGGCCGTGCGAAACAGCTCGTGATTCTTGGACGATCCCGCCGCCAGCGTGCCAAACGTAATGAAAACCAGCGGTCTTCCATCGTCGAGCGCCCATGTCGGAACGGCACTTTCCGGGTCCAGGCTCTCCCTCTCCGTCCGCACACGGAACGGCGCCAATGAGCCGACCGTCTCCACATCGCCATCCAGGGACGCGGGAAATGACGTGAAAGTCGGCGTGGCGCGCAGAGCCGCCCCGACATCCGATTCGAGTCCGGCTTCCTGACGCAGGACGTCAACCGGCGCCACTGCGCTTGCCATTGCGACCGCTTCTGAAAGACCGTTGATGGTCGCGACGCTGGCAACCGGAATGTCATTCTCCGCGGCCACAATCGCGCCCGCAAACTCCAGCGACTCACGCACGATAACGTCCGGCTTCCAGGTCCGGAACGTTTCGCGAAGCCCTGGCAGTGCGGCTCGCGCGTTGAGGTCCGCGAAAACGTCGCGGACCATTGTGCGGCCCATTTCCTCGGCGGTCATGTTGGAGGTCGCCGCCCAGACCTTGCCAAGTTTCTCGTCACCCGGATGACCGAAAGGCGCGTGCGCCAACCCTGTGTCCCGAAGTATTGGACCGGCGCTCTCCGGTGAGGCGAACAAAACTTGATGGCCGTGCTTCGTCAGCGTATGCGCGTAGGGCAGCAATGGTCGTATGTGGCCTGTCATCCGCATGGATGAAAATAGGACGCGCATGCCGCTCCCCCTGACCTTGTAAGCAGACCGTCTTTGCCGACCGTCCAAGTGACGATGTGCATGAAATGAATGGACCCTGTTTTACAAAACAAAGCAATGCCGCGGCATGTCGCCCTCGGCCCACTCGCGACCGGTCAAATCGGCGGCAAGTCTGGCGATGTCCGTGTTACGCCGAAGCGAACGTAAGGTCGGAGCATCAGCGGCTGCGCGGTGGAGCATAGGGGATTGATGGCGTTGCCCGAGACGTGATCCAAGCTTCGAGACCGGAGCCCGAGCCATGCGCTAGGAAGCGATTAAGACTGGACCGGGATCAAGCCGCTGCTGCTGCCCGACAAATCGCGCGAGGTCGGCGGGCACGTGACAGAAGACGGCCTCCGCGAAAGAAATTGGCATATCCGAAGTCGGTTTCCTGGCGAACGCCATGCTGTTGCACGGCCCATGCCGCCGCACTATGGCTAGCGGCTTACCAGAAGAGGCAAGATGAATGGCAAAAGACGGCAACGAGCAGGGTTCAGGCAAAGTGGGCATCAACACGCGGCTTGCCCATTCGGGTAACAACCCGCACGACTATTTCGGTTTCGTCAATCCGCCGGTCGTGCATGCCTCGACGGTGCTGTTTCCCAATGCCGCCGCGATGGCGAGCCGCAGCCAGAAATACACTTACGGCACGCGCGGCACGCCGACGACGGACGCCCTTGCCCAGGCCATCGACGCGCTGGAAGGATCCGCCGGCACGATCGTGGTGCCGTCGGGCCTTGCGGCGGTGACCATTCCGCTGCTCGCCTTCGTATCGACCGGCGATCATCTGCTGATCGTCGACAGCGTCTACCATCCGACCCGTAATTTCGCCGACACCATGCTGAAGCGGCTCGGCGTCGAGGTGGAGTATTATGATTCGCGTATCGGCGCCGGCATCGCCGCCCTGATCAAGCCCAACACCAGGGTGGTGTTCACGGAATCGCCGGCGTCCAACACATTCGAGGTGCAGGACATCCCGGCGATCGCCAAGGCGGCGCATGCGGCCGGCGCCATCGTGATGATGGACAACACCTGGGCGACGCCGCTCTACTTCCGGCCGCTCGACCATGGCGTCGACATCTCCATTCATGCCGCGACCAAGTATCCGGCCGGCCATTCAGACGTGCTGCTCGGCACCGTGTCGGCCAATGAAAGCCACTGGAAGCATCTCTATGAGAGCTTCTGCACGCTTGGCTGCTGCGCAGGCCCCGACGATGTCTACCAGGTGCTGCGCGGCCTGCGCACCATGGGCGTGCGCCTGGAACATCATCAGCGCAGCGCGCTTGCCATCGCGTCGTGGCTCGAAGGCCAGAAGGGCGTGGCGCGCGTGCTGCACCCTGCCCTCCCCAGCCACCCGGACCACGAATTGTGGAAGCGCGACTTTTGCGGTTCGAGCGGCATCTTTTCCATCGTGCTCGCCGGAGGCGGCCAGAAGGAGCAGCACGCTTTCCTGGACGCGCTGCAGATCTTCGGGCTCGGCTATTCCTGGGGCGGCTACGAGAGCCTTGCGGTGCCGGTCTGGCTTGGCGACCGCGTCGTGGCACAAGCCGCTTATGAAGGCCCGCTGATCCGCCTGCAGATCGGCCTTGAGGATGTCGACGACCTGAAAGCCGACATCATGCGCGGGCTGGCCGCAGCCGCGGCCTGAGCGGTGCGCGCGAGCTGACTGCCGCACAGAGTCGGCAAACGGTCGCAAGGCCTTGACGCTGATGACAAAGCGCGAGCCGCTCGCGGCATCCCATTGCCGCGCGGCGCGCAATATTATTCTCTCGGGCCGCGACTTTCCGGATTTGTTTGACTTTCAAATCCGCGGATTCGGCCGCATTGCGTGCTGCACGGCATCCCCGACCAATCCATTTGTCACAAAGCTTGCCATGACCTTTCGTCTTTTTGTCCCCATCCTTGCCGGCGCAACGCTGCGCGAACGCATCCTGGCGTGTATCGGCGCCACGATCGGCATCGCGCTGACCGGCGTGATCAGCGGGCTGGCGATGGGTGGCGGCCCGCACGTGGCCCTGCTGGTGGCGCCGATGGGCGCCTCCGCCGTGCTTCTCTTCGCCGTGCCCGCGAGCCCTTTGGCGCAGCCCTGGTCGATCATCGGCGGCAATTCCATATCGGCGCTGGTGGGCGTGACCGTGGCGCATTTCGTCCATGATCCGGTCATTGCCTCGGGCCTCGCTGTAGCTTTCGCCATCGCGGCGATGTCGTTCACGCGCTGCCTGCACCCGCCAGGCGGCGCGGCGGCGCTGACGGCCGTGCTCGGCGGGCCTGCCGTTGTCAGCGCGGGCTTCCTGTTCCCCTTCGTGCCGGTGGCCTTGAATTCGATCATCCTGGTCACGCTCGGCTTCCTCTTCCACAGGCTGGCGCGGCGCAACTATCCGCATGTCGCCGCCCCCCCCGCCAACAGCCATGGGACAGCCGATCCGCCGGCGCAGCAGCGCGTCGGCTTCCGGCCCGAGGATATCGACGCGGCACTGACCACGCTCGACGAAACCTTCGACATCGACCGCAACGACCTCGAGCGGCTCCTGAGACAAGTCGAGCTGCAGGCCATGGTGCGCTCGCACAGGACGTTGCTCTGCGAGGACATCATGTCCCGCGACGTCGTGTCAGTGCCGGAGCAGGCCACCATCGAGGAGGCGCGCCAGCAACTGCTCGATCACAATATCCGGACCCTGCCGGTGGTCGACGCGGACGCCCGTCTGGTGGGCGCCGTCGGCCTGCGTGAACTGACGAGGGCCAGCGACACGGTGAAGGGCGTCATGTCGAAGGCCGGCACCGCCTCGCCCGATACGCCGGCGATGAGCCTGCTTCCCGTGCTGACCGACGGGCGCAGCCACGCCGTGGTCATCGTCGACCGCGAACGACGCATTCTCGGCCTGATCACCCAGACCGATCTTCTGGCGGCGGCCGCGCGCGTTCAGGCCGCAGACAAGGGATTGGCGGCGGCTTAGAATAGCGAAGCCAGGTTGCCGAAATCCGGGAACCTTTTTCCGGCGGGCGCATCCAACGTGCAGTCATGCGCTGTTTGGGGAGATCCGGTCGCGATGAGCAAACTCGTAATGCCCGCCAAAATGCCGGAGGCGGCTGAAGGCCCTTCCGGCGACGTGCTGCTCGTGCAGCGCGCGCTCGCACGCGAGGCTGGTGCTTTTCGCGCTATCATCAAGACACATAACCAGTTGCTCTACCGGATCGCCCGCGGCGTGGTGCGCAACGACGCTGAGGCCGAGGACATCGTGCAGGAGGCCTATATGCGGGCCTTCGCCAGCCTCGGCTCCTTTCGCGGCGACTCCTCGCTCGCCACCTGGCTGTCGCGCATCGTCATCAACGAAGCGCTCGGCCGGCTGCGCAAGAGGCGCCACACCGTGGCGATGCCCGAGAACCCGGAAGCGCAGATCATCCGCTTTCCCATCAATCCCAGCGACGACCCGGAGCGGACCATGGCGCAGCGGCAGATTCTCGCACTTGTCGAACGGGCGACCGACAGCCTGCCCGACATCTACCGCGTGGTCTTCGTGGCCCGTGTCATAGAGGGCCTCAGCATGGAGGAAACCGCCGATCTGCTCGGCGTGCGGCGAGAGACCGTCAAGACAAGGCTGCACCGGGCGCGCACCCTGTTGCGCAAGGCGCTGGACGACGAGATCGGCCCGGTGCTGCTCGACGCCTTCCCCTTCGCCGGCCGCCGCTGCGAACGGCTGACCCAGTCCGTGATGAGACGCCTTGGCTTCGAATGATCCTGCTCTGATTTTGCGGGAACGTTTTTGCCGGCCGCGCATCCAATCAGCGTCAACTGAAAATCGAGCCCGGCGCCTCCGCGCGGCCGGGCGAAGGAGGATGCCATGTTCACCCGATATACCGCGGCCCTTGCCGCCCTGCTTCTCGTCAGCGCTGCTCCGTTCGCGCAAGCCGCCGACAAGCCGACCGACCCGCAGATCGCCCATATCGCCTATACAGCCGGCGTCCTCGACATCGAGGCGGCCAAGCAGGCGATCAAGACATCGAAGAACAAGGAGGTCGTCGCCTTCGCCAAGGACATGGAGCGCGACCACGAGGCAGTGAACAAGCAGGCGCTCGACCTGGTAAAGAAGCTCAAGGTGAAGCCCGAGGACAACGCCACCAGCCAGGCGCTGAGCAAGGCGGCGGAGGCCGAACGCGCCAAGCTCGCCAAGCTGACGGGCGCAGCCTTCGACAAGGCCTATATCGAGAATGAGGTGGCCTATCACAAGCAGGTCAACGGTGCGCTCGAAACCCTCCTCATCCCCTCGGCCAGCAATGCCGAGCTGAAGAGCCTGCTCGAGACCGGCCTCAAGATCTTCCAGGGCCACGAACAGCACGCCGAACACGTCGCCGGCATGCTGAAATGAAAGCGGACGTCTTGATCCATCCGTCATGGCTGGCCGCCCTTGCGCTGATGCTTTCAGCGGCGCCGGCGGCGACCGCGACCATAGAGGTCACCATCGACAAACTCGTCTTCTCGCCGGCGACCATCGATGCGAAGGTCGGCGACACGATCGAGTGGGTGAACAAGGACGTGATTGCCCACACGGCCACGGTGAAGGGCGGCTGGGAGGTGATGATCCCGCCGAAGAAGTCGGCAAGCCTGACGTTGAAGGCGGCGGGCGCGGTCGCCTATTTCTGCCGCTTTCACCCCAACATGAAGGGCCATCTCGACGTGTCGCCCTGATCAGCGGCCCTGTCGAGCCGTAGCGAGGCGCGCCTAGCCTCGTCAGGCCGGGCGACATGCGTCCACGAGCCGTCGTAACTTGCTTTGCGCCGCTCGATCCAGGCATCGAGCCCTTCGCGCAAATCAATGGTCGGAGCCATGCGGGCGAACTGCTCGGCTTCGACCAGAAGGCCTTCGGCGATGCTGTGGTTGAGCCCGCGCGCCACGGCGGTGAGAATGCTCGCGACCGCAGGTCCGGAGTGCCGAAGGATACGCCTGGCCAGATCAAAAGCCGCCGGCATCAGGTCGTCGTGGGGGACGACTTGGTTGACAAGACCGAGTTCAAGAGCACGCGGTGGCGGAAACCAATCGCCGGTCAAAAGCAATTCGAGCGCCCGCTTGCGCCCGGCGAGCCTCGGCAGGCGCTGCGTTCCGCCAAAGGTCGGCGGCATTGCGAGGTTGATTTCCGGCTTGGCGAACAGGGCGCGGTCGCTGGCGATCGCCAGCGGCACGGCCTCGGTGATCTCGCAGCCGCCGCCGAAGGCAATCCCGTTGACGGCGGCAATGACGGGTTTGCGGTAGGCTTCGAGCCGTGCCGTCAGCCGCTGGCCGCGCATGACGAAGTCCCGTAACGCTGTGTCGGTACCGGCGGCAACGCTGCCCGAGAACTCGTGGATGTCGCCGCCGGCCGAGAAGGCCCGCTCTCCCGCACCGGTCAGAATGATCGCGCGAATGTCGTCGTCGACTTCAATGTCATCGAGGATCGCGAGCAGGCGATCAATCAGGGCATAGTTCAGCGCGTTGAGCTTTTCAGGGCGGTTGAGGGTAAGAACAGTCACCCCGTCGCGGGTCTCGTTCAGGACAAGATCGGTCATGGTTCTTCCTTTCCAAATACGATGGGAAGGGACCACGCTTTCGATTGTATGTATATTCACTAGTCGGTATACATGACGTATGATCCAGGCACAAAGCCCCACCCGCGAACGCATCGTCGAAGCCGCGACCAAGCTCTTCTACGCAGAGGGAATCGGCCGCGTCAGCGTTGATGCCATCGCCGAAAAGGCGGGGTTCACCAAACGGACGCTTTACTATCACTTCAAGAGCAAGGACGACCTGATCGCCGCCTACCTCGATGGTCGCGACCAGCCCAATCTGCGGCAGATGGCCGGCTGGTTCGATGCGGCGGAAGGTGGCGCGGATCGCAGGGTCGAAGCGATCTTCACCAACCTTGCGCGGGTCGCGCGTCATCCAAAATGGAAAGGATGCGGCTTTCTGCGCACGGCCGCCGAACTCGCCTCGATGCCCGGCCACCCGGCTGTCAAGGTCGGAGCACGTCACAAGTCAAATTTTGAAGCCTGGCTGGCTGGCGCGTTGTCCGACCACGGCATCAAGGAACCACGGGCGGTGGCCCGCGAGATCGTGCTGCTGATAGACGGCTCGTTTTCGATCATGCTGATCCACCGCAATCCCGACTATATAGAAGCCGCCGGGCACGCCGCCGCCACTCTGGTCAGGGCGCGCATTTGAGGCAGGAACTAAGTGCTTCTTGGTTTGTCCCTAATTCCCATTTCAGCCCAGAATGCGCGTTGCTCGGGTGTTCGTCTCAAGCTCGCATGACTTTCATGTATTGCCAGGCCAGGGGTGGTGTTGGCCTCGACAATGACGATGTCATCGTTCGTCAATGCGACATCCCACCCGATGAGGCCCGGATAGGGTAGTTGGCTTGCCAGCCTCAACATACGCGACTTGACAACATCCCAGTTGGGTATGACCGCGTTGCGGATTTGGGCACCAGAGTCCGGATGACGTTCACTGACTTGGCGGCCCCTCGTTTCCGAATTGTAAGAGAGGCCGGGGCCAAGAACGCCGTTCAGCGGATCCACCAGCGCCGAGATTCCGCCACGCCCGATCTTCCAGTTGTCGGTCGGATAGGTTTCCGGACGGCCCATCTTCATGGTCGCCGCCAATATGACAGTGCGGTGGTTGGAAAAATGCGTCCCGGTCAACACCCGAAGCGTATTCAACGTGGATGGAAAAAATGTCTCGCTCCATGTTCCCTGTCGGATGATCTCCGAGATCGTGTAGGCATCCGGCTTCTGGCGCAAGAAACCGTCAAGCCATTCCCGGGCGTGCACCTTGTGGCCATTGACCTGCAATCCTTCGGGGGCATGAACGAGCCTTAATGCACCTTTCGCGTGTCCGCCCGCAGCAGGTTTGAGAAACAATTCACCCTTCTGATTTACGAGCGAAAGTATCGTTCCAAATTCAAGACGTTCTTCCGGTTTCGCGAGATCAACAAGATGCTGGCCGGCGACATAGTGGGTCATTGGCGGCGCTACGGAGGGCATGACATGGTCAAGCCATGCCTTTTGGTTCAGCTTATTGAACAAGAACTGGTCAATGCGATTGTTGTAGGCTGCGAGCCGGCGAGTGTACAAACTGAGGGGGGTATATTCTTTTCGAAGAAACGCCTGCTTCTCGAGCATGATCAATGCTTGCGACTGGTGGCCTCGAAGCAAGCCGCGCAACCGCCACAGGCCGCTTGGCGCTGGGTCCTCGAATTCGGTCCGTACAAAAGCGCTGTATGCACGCCATCGACGTGCCATTGCGACCACCGCCCCCAAAGGATCACCTCTCCCACCACAACTCAGAAACTGCCCCAAAATCAATCGTGAGCACGCCGGCGCCAGATATCAAGTCCGCACGCCGAGTTTGTGTTCATGGTGCGCTGCCGAATTGGTTCCGAGAGCTAACTGCTGCTTTTTCTTAATGCCCCAGCGCCAACCATGCCGTGCCGACCACGAGCGTGATCAGCGTCAACGGCAAGCCGACCTTGAAGAAGGCACCAAAAGACAGTTGCGTGCCGGCGGCCTTGGACTGTTCAGCGACGATCAGGTTGGCGACCGAGCCGAGCAGCGTGAAATTGCCGGCGAGCGTGGAACTCATCGCCACCACCAGCCAGGCCCGTTCGGGATTTTCCAGCCCGGGTATGAAGGGTCGCAATGCCAGTACGGCCGGCACATTGCTCATGATGTTGGAAAGCACCGCGGTGAATCCGGATAGCCGCCAGACGTCATCAAGGCCGAGATTCTTGGCCGAGGCGATGATGTCGGGCGTGAGCAGCGTCCTTTCTGCGCCGGCAACCACCACGAACAGACCCGCGAACATGAACAGCAGCGGTCCGTCGATCTCGCGGTAAATACGCGCGGGCTTGATGGCGCGGGTGAGCAGGAGAATGGCGCCACCGATCAATGCCGCCTTGGCGACGGGAACGCCGGCGAAGAAGGCAACGGCCAATCCGATGCAGACGATCACCGCCTTCAGCACCTGCCCGCGATGCATGCGCCCGCGCGACACATGCGGCGTCAACTCAGCGCTGCGGGTGAATTCTGTGCGATAGACGATGCGCACGATGACGATGACCGCGACCAGGCCGAACAGGGCGACCGGCGCGAGCGCCGCCGAGAAGGCGGGATAGGAAATGCCCGACAGCGCGCCGATGACCATGTTCTGCGGATTGCCGGTGATGGTGGCGACGCTGCCGCAGTTCGACGCGGTGGCGGTGGCGATCAGATAGGGGATCGGGTTGCGGTTGATGACGCGGGTGACGTGGACGACGATCGGCGCCATGACCAGGCAGATGGCATCGTTCACCAGGAAGGCCGACAGCACGCCGGTCAGCAGCGTGACCATGACCAGCAGCATGAACGGCGCGTGCGCGTGTTCGATGGCGATGGCGCCAAGGCCGCGAAAGGCGCCTGAGACCTTCAGATGCGCCACCACGATCATCATGCCGAGCAGAAGCGTGATGGTGTCGAAATTGATCGCGCGGTAGGCATCCTCCATGCTGATCGCGCCAATCGCGATCATCGCGGCGCCGCCAAGCAGCGCAATCCCCGCCCGGTCCAGACGCAGTCCAGGTATGCGGCCGACAGCCACGCCGGCATAGGTCAGGACCAGGATCAGCAGTGCCGCCGCGCCCATCAATGTCATTGGTAAGAAGCCCCGCTCGATCTGGTGGCGCCGATGCGGTCCGCCCGGTGGTTCTTTTGCATGTCAACTTTGGCGATGTCGAGATTGATGACAAACGGAGTGGGCAGCCGTCGTTGCGGGCGGTATCGCTAACGTCGGTAGAAATCCAGTCGCTGTTGCAATGCCTGCGGCGAAAACAGCCGCTCGACAGTCTGCCGCGCTTTGTGGCCCACACCAGCCCTCAGCGCCGGATCGGCCTTGAGCTCGGCCAGGAATTGCGCCGCCTGTTGCGTCGTCTCGAAGAGAAAACCGTTCTCGCCATGGATGATATGGTCGGCATAGCCGCCATGCGAATGGCAGACCACGGGCAAACCGCAAGCCATCGCCTCGAATACCACGCGGCCGAAGGTCTCCACATGCGAGCCGGTGCGGTAGTAGAAGACGTCGAGCGTCGGCAAGAACTGTTCGGCGGCAAGCTGGCCTTGCGGCAGGAGTTCCAGCTGCGGATGTGGCGTGAGCTTGTCCTTGAGCGGCGTCCCGCCCTGGATCCGCACCGCAACGCCATCGGCCAGCAATGCCTCATAAAGCGCCGCATCGTCGGCATGATGCTTGTCCGCCGTGTCGCGGCTCAGACGCCCGACCGTGAACGGTCGATCCGACCTTGCCGGCCATGGCGAGAAACGCTCGATATCGATCGGCGACGGATGCACGACGCCTTCGACCTGCAGCATGCGCTTCTGAAAATCGGAGATCAGCACCAGTTCGGCGTCGGGCCAGCCCAGCAGGCGCGGCATGCCGCTCGTCAGCGCGATGATTTTTGGGTGGAAGGTGTTGAAGACATAGATCAGCCGGCGTGGCCGCCGGATCAGGTAAGGCCAGATCTTGTTGCGCCAATGCGCGCCGAGGAAGACGTAGGTGCCGCCGTCCGGCACGTCGCGCTTTGCCGGCGAGACGCGGTGAATCGGAAATTGCCGCATCAGTTCGTCGGACACGCGCGAAGAGGTTGCCCAAAGACGCACCTGCTGGTCGGCGCTCAACAGCCGGTACAGGTCGAGGGTTTCGCGCTCGCTGCCGCCAAACGGGTTTTGAAAACTGTTGAAGAGATGGATCATGATCGCCGCGCTTGCCTGGCCTTGCCCGGGGCCATCCCGCCACTCGTTCGCCGGCACCGAAAGGTCGCGACTGCGCCAGCGGGCCGGAAGACCGAGGAGATCAAGAAAGCAGAAATGTCTCTGGCGATGCCCAATACATCACCTTACCCGGAGGAAGCACACCGACAGGAAGGCGTCAAGGAAGCGGCCGCCTTCACGCGTTGCAAGGCTGCCTTCAATGCACCGTGGCGACGCTGGGCTGAGATACCAGAGCGGCTTCCGCCGGGTCGAAACTGACCTGGTCGCGCCCATTCGACTTGGCGGCATAGAGCCGTCGGTCGGCGGCCGAGAATATCGCCTCGTAGGTGGTCGGGCCACTGAAGCTGGTGCCGCCGATAGAGACGGAAAGCGGACAGGCGCGGCCGCCGGGCGAAAAGTCCATCTCGCGGATCCGCCGGCGGATGCCTTCGGCAACCAGCCAGGATTGCGAGGGGTCGACACCGGGAAGAAACACGCCAAACTCCTCGCCGCCGATGCGGCCGACGATATCACTGCCGCGCAATTGCCCCTTGATTGCCTGCGCGATCAGCTTGAGCGCCTGGTCGCCGCAGTCATGACCGAGGCGGTCGTTGATCGACTTGAAGTGGTCGGCATCGATGATCAGCAGCGCGCCGGAACGGGCATGCTCCTGCTTGCGGGTCTCCTCGAGATAGGCCTCGACCAGCATCGAGAAGGCGCCGCGGTTCAGCACCGCCGTAAGACTGTCGGTCGCGGCGATGACGCTGAGTTCGCGTTGGGCTATGGCCAGTTGGCGGATCTTCCACATGAGAAGAAACAGAAACGAGCCGCCCAGCACCAGGGGAAGAAGCAGGTCCGTAAGTTGCGCGCGCCAGACAGCCTCGGGCGAGAGATAGGGGAAATTGAACGAATCAACAAAAAACGCCACGGCAATGAAGAATGCCGTGCCGGCCGCGGTGACAGCGATCACCCTGCCCCAGCTGGTCGGCGACAGGTCGAGCTTCATCCCATTCCACTCCGTTAGCCGCCTCTACTATGACGTGCCAACGCAAACAAAATGATAAGACTTTCCCTTCAATTCGAGATCAGTGAGCCGGAGCACGCCCGCCAATCGGTGGTCGTGCTCCGGCGGTGAAAGCAGTTCGGTGCTTAAATTTCGCGCGATGCGGGAGTTCCCGAACGTCAACGGCCGGGCGCCGGTCGACTCGCCTCCACAACGAAGGATGCGGCGATCAAGTCGTCGGCATCCAGTCGTAGCGAGCCGTCGCCTGCTCCCATGATGGCGGCGACCTTGTGGAAGGTCTTCATCTCATAGTCGGAAATTTCGGCATCCTGCATTCTGGCCTTGAGTTCAGCGATACGCCGCCCCAAGGCAGGGGACGTTCCAATTTCTCGTTTCGACATGGCCTGGCTTCTCCTCCCCCAACCCGCACTTGTTTTGCCCCGCCCATTCGCTGGCCCGCACATTGCCCTTTTATGAGGTTCCGCGAATACAAGGCCCCGAACGCCTCATGGGGCCTAAGGTTCCAATCTCGGCAGATCACGAAATAATTCCGGATCGCCCGTCGAGCTTTGCGCACCGTCAACAGCCATCTGGATGCTGTCTCGTTCTGGATCAGCCAAGTTGGCATCGCAATTGCGTGGCCGGGATCAGCAGGGGGAACAAAGCACCCGGCATGATCCCTGGGCGGGCGACCTGCCGCCGAGAGAGGCGCGACGGGTTTCGTGAGATGTTCCGAAGCCGCCGGTTTTTAAGGTAAGTCCATGGCCGACAACAAACCGTCTTCCCCATCCGTAGAAATCTCCCGATCCCTGGGCGAGTGGTTTGTCCGCATCGTAAGAACGAACCGCAACACGTATTCCAGAGCCTTCGAACGGGAGGCCGATGCAGTCGCTTTCGCTGAGGATCAGCGTGCGCGTCTGACATTGCAAAATCCCACGAGCATCTAGTCGTGCGGAACTGGTACCTTGGCGCAGTGAACGATGCGAGATCCTGTTTAGCGCTTTGCCCTTCTGGACTGGCTCGGGGTCAGGAATCCACCCATTATCAGGTCTAAGGCGTCGAGTGCCTCTTCATCCAGCAAGTTTGTCAAGGCCACTCCACCCACGAGCACAACCTCGTCGTTGTCTATGTCGTAGACCTCCCAGAGCCCATCCTTGACCCTTCGAATTGCGTGCCGACGCTGCATAAGGGTGTCCTAATAGTCGAGTCTCGGAAACTCCTGCAAGAAAATCGGTCCGGGTGCCCGGATTAACGGTGGAAAACTATGATCCAAACCCAACTAGCGGGTTTAGCCATGCCTTACCAGCGGACCCGTTCCTCCAAGTTCCATTGCGAAACGAAAAACCGGAAAGGTGGCAGACTTTATGCGAAAGCTGTTTGCGTGTTTAGCAAAGCAGCCATCACGGGCGCGGAAGCAAACGCCAGGACACCAGGGGCCGGATCGTCCGAACGGCCGTGGGAACGGGGAACTGCACACGCGCGTTAACATTCGTTAAGATCTCTAATTTAGCATCCGCTCATTATGCGTTTCTCCATTCTACTCTTTTGCTGGTTGGCATTCTTCGGTTGGGACTTCGCCGCTCACGAAGGCCAGTTCACCATCGGGCTCGGAACACGAATCGTGCGTTTGTTTCAGTAGCCGGACGTCGGCCGGAGTTCGATCTCGACATCGAACGCCCTCCAAAGACATACCAGCCGGTTGATCTGGAGACGGTTCGACAGGCAGATTCTGCTCGCAGATCGGGTATCTTTGAAATTGTTGGCGATCCCGACAGGATTCGAACCTGTGACCATCGGCTTAGAAGGCCGGTGCTCTATCCAGCTGAGCTACGGGACCGCTGGCCGGCCAAAAAAGGGCCGGCTGGATATCTGGCGCTGGCCGCCGTTCAATGCGTCCAGGGCGTCCTGCGGTCATAGCGGAAATTTTCCGCATAGGAAATCTGGCGGCGCTTGGTCTCTTTCGGCTCCTCGACACGGAAGGCAAGCCCTTCCTTTTCGGCGTAAGCCACGGCCTCTTCCCGCGTGTCGAAGGTGAGCCTGATCTGGCTTCTCATATCTCCAGAGGTCGTATAGCCCATCAGGGGATCGATCTTCTTGCGCATCTCGGGATCGAATTCCAGCACCCAGTGGCCGGTCTTGGCCTTACCGGACTGCATCGCGGTTTTGGCTGGGCTGAAAATGCGCGCGGACATGGCCACCTCATTGTTGTGCAAGGCAGCATCGCCGCCCTTTGCCCGTCATTACTGCGCAATGCGCATGGCGGCAAGGTTTTTGCACTTGCCATGCAGCACCGAAATGAATAGGCAACAGACCGTTCGGAGTGTAGCGCAGGCTGGTAGCGCATCTGGTTTGGGACCAGAGGGTCGGGAGTTCGAATCTCTCCACTCCGACCATCCCTTTCGAAAAATGCCGTATCGATAGCCATTGGCGTGATCGCATTGCCATCTTTGGCCGCTGCCGGCCGTGCGGCGATGCCACGGTGGGCTGCGGCGATCAGGCCTCGGCGGCCTTTCTTGCCGGACATCGACTAGCCGCGCCGCCGCATGGCCGTGGCGGGTCAGAATGGTCGCGGCCGCCGCACAGATGATCGCTCGATGCGTTTGAAGGTAAGCTCGCCGGGCGAGAACCCCAACAACCTCATTCCCGGCGAGCCTACAACCTGATTTGGAACGCAATCAGGACCGGGGTCAGCCGGCAACCTCGCGCTGCAAGATGGATGCCAGCTGTTATTTCCCAAAATGGGACACGCTTCGCATTTGCCGACCGTCTGAACACCGAGTCACCCGGAGCGCGTTGCACCAAAACAGATCGATGCGGCCCGCCCCATGTCCTGTTTGTGCATGTCGTGTCCCAAGGGCACGTCTGGGCGACATGCGTCAAATCTAGAACGCGCCCTGCCCTTCGTCCATGGCGCTGACCGCTTCGGCCGCCAGCGCCCGCGTGATCGGCGTCTTGCGCTCGAGCGCGGTGCGGTCCAGCCGCTCCACCACGCGCATGGCGGTCGCCAGCGAGCGTTCGATGCGCCGCACCAGATACTGCACGACATGCGGCTCGACCTCGACCTGGCGGTCGGCGAACAGCTTGGTTATGACGCCGGCGAGCAGGAGATCATCGGGCTCGTGGATTTCGACCGTCGCCGCCGCTTTCAGCCGCGAGGCAAGATCAGGCAGGGAAACACCCCAGGCCGACGGAAAACGGCGCGCCGTCAACAGCAGCGTCGAGCCGGCGCCACGCACCGCATTGATCAGATGGAACAGGCCTTGTTCGTCGATCGCGCCTGTGTCGACATCGTCGATCAGCACCGGCCGGGCGCCAAGGTTTGCGATGCCGTCGCCAATGCGCCCGGCATTCACGGCCACCGCGTTGGCACGCGCGCGCCAGATGGCAGCCAGATGCGTCTTGCCGGAGCCGGCGGGACCTGCCAGCACCACTACCGGCGCCGGCCAGTCGGGCCAACGGTCGACCAGCGCCGCCGCCTGGTTGTTGGTGCCGGAGACGACAAGTTCGTCGCGCGAATAGCCGGTGCCGTGGCCGAGATCGAGCGGCAGCTGGCGCGGCGGATCGGTTCGCTGGGCAGTCACTTCAGCGACGCGGCTGCGTGCGGTGGCCGCCGCCGCGATCTGCCGGCAATGGCGGCAAGGGCTCGGTCGCGCGGCCCTTGTAGAGCGGCGATTCGAGATAGCGGGCGATGGCAAACCGCACCAGCACAGCAACGGCCGCGGAAGCCGGCACGGCAATCAGCAGGCCAACGAAGCCGAACAGCGCGCCGAAGGCGAACAGCGCGAACATCAGCCACACCGGATGCAGGCCGACGCTTTTGCCCACCAGCCTGGGCTGCAGGATGTTGCCTTCGATGAACTGGCCGATGAAGAAGACCACAGCGACGGCGACGATCATCGTCCAATCCGGCCAGAACTGGACGAAGGCGACGCCGACGGCCAGCACCAGCCCGGTCAGCGAGCCGACATAGGGGATGAAGGAGATCAACCCGGCGAACAGGCCGATGAGGATCGCAAAATTCAGCCCGGTCAGCGTCAGGCCAGTGGCGTACATGGCGCCCAGCACCAGACAGAGCGTGCCCTGGCCGCGCACGAAGCCGGCGGTCGCTGTGTTGATGTCACGCGCGATGGCGCGCACGGTCGCGACGTTGTCACGCGGCACCCAGCTGTCGATGACCGCCACCATGCGGTCCCAGTCGAGCAGCATGTAGAAGGCAACGACCGGCGTCACCACGAACAGGCTGACCACCGAGACCAGTGCCATGCCGGAACTCCACAGCGAAGTGAATACGGTGGTGATCAGGCCGAAGCCCGAGGTCAGCAGCGAATTCAGTCCGTCACGCAAGCCATTGGCATTGACGCCGAATCTCTGCTCCAGCCATTTCGGATCAAAGGAGGTGATCAGGCTCTGCAGCCGGGTGAGATATTCCGGCAGCTTGCCGGCGAAATCGGCCATCTGCGTCGCCAGCACCGGAATGAGGATGACGAAGGCCAGTACCAGCACGATGAGGAAAGTGATGAGGATGACCACCGTCGCCATGAAGCGGGACAGGCCGAGCCGCTGCAGCCGGTCGGCGACCGGGTCGAGGAAATAGGCAAGCACCATGCCGGCGACGAAAGGCAACAGGATGGCGCTGAAGACATAGAGGAAAAGCGCCAGGATCGCCGCGCCGGCCAGCCAGAAGAAGATCTGGCGGCGGAACGCGGAGGACGCGGCAAGATCGGCAGCCGCAGCCTCGATCACTGCCGCTTCTTTCTCAGATGTCCTGATTGGAGCTTTCGCCATAGCCGCTCATATGCCTCAGCCAAGCCACGAGATAGGCTGCGGCCGAAGCCACGGTCAAGACCCCGGACAGCAATATGAGGCCCTGCCTCAAAGGGTCGAGGCGCACGGCAAAGGCGAGTTCGCCCAGCACAACCGCCGCCAGCACGATCTGGATGGCTGTATTGGCCTTCGATACCAGAAACGGCTTTATCTCGACGGGATGAGCCATTACCGTGGACAACAGGATCGCGCAGACGATCAGCGCATCGCGCGATACCATGGTGACGACCAGCCACAGCGGCAACTGCCCGGTGAAGCCCATGACGACGAACACCGAAACCAGAAGCAGCTTGTCGGCCATCGGGTCGAGATAGGCACCAAGCCTGGACTGCTGGTTGAAACGGCGTGCGATAAAGCCATCGACACCATCCGACACGCCGGCAATGACGAAACCGGCAAAGGCCCAGTCCCAGCGCGCCTGCAGCATGGCCAGCACCACGGCAGGCACCAGGACAAGGCGCAGGATGCTGATCAGGTTGGGGATGGTCAACGTGTTGTCCCGCCATATTCTCTTTCGGGATAGATGAGGGAGACGGAAGGGCGACACAAGGGAGAAGCAGTCCGTTCCAAGCGCGAGCGCCATGCGGGATGCCAGGCTATCCACGTTTTTGTCAGGCCAAATGGCGCTCGGTTCGGCCGTTATCCTTGCGGACCGAAACCGTTCATGCGAAGAGCCCGCAAACGAGCAGGAAAATTGTGATGAGCAAGCGCGAAACTGGCCAGCACAAAACGGGCCAGTCCAAAACGAGCAAGCGCAGGAACGGGCTCACCTATGCCGAGGCCGGCGTCGATATCGATGCCGGCAATCTCATGGTCGAGAAGATCAAGCCGCTGGTGCGCGCCACGCGCCGGCCGGGCGCCGATGGCGAGATCGGCGGTTTCGGCGGCCTGTTCGACCTCAAGGCCGCCGGTTTCACCGATCCGGTGCTGGTCGCCGCCAATGACGGCGTCGGTACCAAGCTCAAGATCGCCATCGATGCCGGCAAGCACGACACGATCGGCATCGACCTCGTCGCCATGTGCGTCAACGACATCGTCGTGCAGGGCGCCGAACCGCTGTTCTTCCTCGACTATTTCGCCACCGGCAAGCTCGACCCCGACCAGGGGGCGGCGATCGTCGGCGGCATCGCCGAAGGTTGCCGTCAGGCCGGCTGCGCGCTGATCGGCGGCGAGACGGCGGAAATGCCAGGCATGTATCACGGCAAGGATTATGACCTCGCCGGCTTTGCCGTGGGCGCGGCCGAACGTGGCCAGCTTTTGCCCACGGACGACATTGTCGAAGGCGATGTGCTGCTCGGCCTCGCCTCCTCCGGCCTGCATTCGAACGGTTTCTCGCTGGTGCGCCGCATCGTCGCCGCCAGCGGCCTGGCATGGAGCGATCCGGCGCCATTCAACGACGAGGCGACGCTGGCCGAAGCGCTGCTCGAACCGACCCGCATCTATGTCAAATCGATCCTCAAGGCCATCCGCAACACGCATGGCATCAAGGCGCTGGCCCACATTACCGGCGGTGGTTTCCCGGAAAACATTCCGCGCGTGCTGCCCAAGGACTTTTCGGCCGAGCTCGATCTCGAAGCGATCGACGTCCCGCCGGTGTTCTCGTGGCTGGCCAAGACCGGCGGCGTGGCGCCGGAAGAGATGATGCGCACCTTCAATTGCGGCGTCGGCATGATCCTGGCGGTCGCGTCCGGCCAGGCGGCACAGGTCGCCGCCGTGCTGCAGGAAGCCGGCGAGACAGTGACACCGATCGGCCGCATCGTGCCGCGCCGCGATGCCGGCGTCATCTATCGGGGCTCGATCGGCCTATGAGCAGAAAACGCACAGTTGTCCTGATATCAGGGCGCGGCTCCAACATGACCGCGCTGATCGCCGCTGCCAGCGACCCGGCCTTCCCGGCCGAGATCGTCGGCGTCATCTCCGACAAGGCGGACGCCGCCGGCCTCGGCATCGCCAAGGCGCGCGGCATCGCCACGCAAGTCATTGCCCGCGCCGACCATGGCAGCAAGCAGGCGCATGACGCGGCGATCGACGCGGCGCTTAACGCCTTCAATGCCGAGATCGTGGCGCTGGCCGGCTACATGCGCATCCTCACATCAGGCTTCGTCCAGAAATGGCAAGGCCGCATGATCAACATCCACCCTGCCCTGCTGCCGGCGTTCAAGGGCCTGGACACTCATGCGCGCGCGCTGGCCGCCGGCCTGCGCATCCATGGCTGCACCGTGCATTTCGTCACATCCGAGATGGATGACGGGCCGATCATCGCGCAGGCGGCCGTGCCGGTGATGGTTGGCGACAATGCGGATGCGCTGGCTGCCCGGGTGCTGAAGGCCGAGCACCGGCTTTATCCGCTGGCCCTCGGGCTGGTCGCCGAGGGCAAGGCGCGCATGGAGGGCGGGCGAACGGTGCTTGCCCACTTTGCCGATGACGCCGACAACGGCACCTCGGTGGTGATGGCGCCCGACCCGCTGCGCGAGGAAGCCGACCTGGAACATCTGGCGCGGATCACGCCCTGAGCCGAGAGTGCGGCGATGAGACAACTTCTTCTCCTGCGCCATGCCAAATCGAGTTGGGACGATCCTGATCTCGACGACTTCGATCGGCCGCTCGCCGAGCGCGGATTGAAGGCGGCCAAATTGATGGGGCGCGAGCTTGCGGCGCGCGACTGGCTGCCGGACCAGGTGCTGGTGTCGTCGGCGCTGCGCACCCGCGACACCTGGCGGCTGGTCGCCGCGGAGTTGCCCGCGCATCCACGGGTCGCGTTTGCCCAGCCGCTCTATGAAGCTTCGGCTGCTGATATTCTGGGCCAGATCCACAAGGCCGACCGGTCGAGCGGCTGCCTGATGGTGGTTGGCCACAATCCTGGACTGGAGAACCTGGCAAAACAGCTCGCCGGTCCGGGCTCGGATGCCAAGGCGCACAAGAGGTTCGAGGAAAAGTTCCCCACGGCAGCCCTCGCGCGCTTTGTCTCCGACGGCGAGTGGTCCACCCTGGTCTCCGCGCGGCTGACGCATTGCCTGCGCCCGAAGGATTTGGGCTAAAAGCCCATGCCGGGCGGATGCGGCGGACAAGTCCGCCGCATCCGAACCCTCAGTTCCCCCAGATGCCCTGGCCGGGTTCCGGCCAGTCGGTGGCGGTCTTCATCTTGGCGTCGGCTGCCTTGTGCCCGGCCATATCCGTGTTCTTGACCGCGCCGGTGACGGCATGATCGACGCCGGCAATCGAAGCAACCGGCTGGTTGGCATTGTCGGAGCCAAAGTGGTCGCTGCCGGCAAAAGCGCCGCCGGTCGCAAAGAGAAGAGCGAGGGCAGCGAAAGCAATCTTGTTCATTTCAATCTCCTGTTCATCCGTTGTGCGGCGTCTTGGGAGGACGGTTCCGCTGGGGATAAGACCCGGGGCCACCCGGTTTTATTCCTGGAGGTGGACGCTTTTTCTGCCGGATGCGCAGATTGGCCATACCGATGCCACCTGCCCTGTCGCACAAAAAACAAGAGCGGCGGGCCAGGCCCACCGCTCTTTGTTATTATCGAAGCCTGCTTGAGCGTCGGCTCAGTTGCCCCAGATACCCTGGCCGGATTCCGGCTGGTTTGAATCGGGCGTCAGCTTGAAGCCGTGATGCTCGACCGGCTTGCGGATCGAAGCCGTGTGGCTGTGGTCGATATTGCCGGCGGGCGCCGTGATGGCCGGCTGGTTGACGTTGTCCGAATTATAATGGTCGCTGCCGGCAAAGGCGGTGCCCGTGGCAACGAGGATGGCGGCGGCAGTAAGTGCGATCTTGGTCATTTTCTTTACTCCAGTATTTCCAGTTCTGTCCGTCTAGTGGCGTGCCCTTGGGAGGAATTTCGCGTCGCTCGGACAGGCTGGAAGTGGTTTTTTCATTCGCCGACTTCCAATCACGAAGATGTTCCATCACACACCGGATCGAGACGTCCGACCTCGGCCAAATGGCAGAACACCAGAAATTTTATTGATCAATATCATATGGTTATAGGAAATCGCCCAATGCATGGTACGGCGATTTGCTGAATCAGCAGTCCCCATCCCCTCACGGCTCGTCAACATAAGTTGAACCGACCGGTTCGATTTCGATCAACCCCCATGTGAACCGCGGAGCCCTGCCTTCCCCATAACTCGATCGGCATTGGCACTTATCCCCATGCACAAAAAACAAGAGCGGCGGGCCAAGCCCACCGCTCTTTGTCGTCTACCGTGGTTTGAAGGGATTAACGGCCCCAGATGCCCTGGCCCGACTGAGCCGGCACGTTGGCATTGGCGTCGCCCTGTACCTTTACGGACTTGGCGATCGAACCGGTATGCGTGTTGTCGACGTTGGAGACCGACTGGTTGGCAACCGGCTGGTTGACATTGTTGGAACCAAAATTGTCGCTGCCGGCAAAAGCGGTGCCCGTGGCAACAAGGATGGCGGCGGCGGTAAGAGCGATCTTGGTCATTTTAAGTACTCCTGAATTGAAGGTCGGATTGAAATCGACAGTCGCGATTAGCGGCCGAAGAGGTTACGGTCAGCGCCCTGCGGAGCCTGGGTCTGGACGGTTGCGGTCGACTTCGAGATCGAAGCGGTGACCGAATGGTCGACAGTGGCGGCGGGCTGGTTGACGTTGGCCGAGTTAAAGTTGTCGCTGCCGGCGAAAGCGGCGCCCGTGGCAACGAGGATGGCGGCTGCGGTAAGAGCGATCTTGGTCATTTTCTTTACTCCAGTATTTATCTGTCCTGTCCGTCTAGTGGCGTGCCCTTGGGAGGAATTTCGCGTCGCTCGGACCACCCCGAAGTAGGGAATGCCTTTTGGGATTTCCAGTCGCCCCGGTCCTGCAGGATTTCGTTATATTATAGACAATGAATATTGCGCCGCGGCAAACCAGACGCAAATTATCCAATTATTTCATTCTGTTAAACTCTTCCCTTCTGACGAAGGCCTAGTGATTTTGGAGGCCATTGTTCACCGTTTGCGGTACAATCTGTCAATCAGAACCGAACCGTTCGGTTCGATTTGTATGCGAAAACAGGCTGATTTGAACCAGGAAGGGTCTGCTGTTACCCCGCGCCAGAGCCGCATTTGTCTTGCGTTGAGATCGATACTGTCGCTCATTCAAGAGAGATCAGGGGGGCCGCGGCCGATCAAGCCTTGGGCGTTCCGCTGGGAGATAGGATCCGGGCCGCCATAGATATGCGACTGCTGCTTGTTGAGGACAATCGTGAACTCGCCGACTGGTTGGGCAAGACCTTGCGCCAGGCGAATTATGTGGTCGACATCGTCCATGACGGCGAGGATGTCGAGCATGCGCTGGCGGCCGGCGATCATGCGCTCGTCATCCTCGACCTGGCGCTGCCGCGAATGGGCGGGATGGAGGTGCTGCGCATGCTGCGGGCACGCGGCAACGCAGTGCCGGTCATCGTGCTGACCGCCAACGCCAGTCTCGATGGCCGGGTCAAAGGCCTCAACGAAGGCGCGGACGACTATCTCGCCAAGCCGTTTCAGATCGAGGAGCTCGAAGCGCGCATCCGCGTGCAACTGCGCCGCGCCAATGACCGCACCGCGCCTGTCGTTACCTGCGGCGATCTCGTCTTCGACACCAACACGCGGCTGTTTTCGCTCGCTGGCGACATGCTGGCACTGACGCCGCGAGAACACGCGGTGCTTGAACAATTGATGGTGAAGGCCGGGCGCACCGTGAGCAAGGCCGCACTGTCGGCTGCCATCTATGACTTCGAGACCGATGCGGATCCAAGCGCCATCGAGATCTATGTGCACCGTGTGCGCAAGAAGCTCGAAGGGTCGCGGGTCCAGATCGCCACCTTGCGCGGCCTCGGCTATCTGTTGCGCCATGAGGATTAACAGTCTTCGGCTGCAATTGCTGGCCTGGGTGGTGCTGCCGCTCGCCGGGCTGGCAACCATCAATCTATGGACCAGCCAGCGCAATGCGCTGGCGACCGCCGATCTGGTCACCGACCGAATGCTGGTCGGCTCGGCGCGGGCGATTGCCGAGCAGGTCGCGATGGTCGATGGCGTGCTCGACGCAACGGTGCCTCCGGCTGCCATCGAGATGTTCGACACCGGCGACCGCGACAGCGTCTATTACCGGGTCGAGACCGCCGGCGGGCGCTTGCTGACCGGCTATCCGGACCTCCCCGAGGCGCCGCAGCATGCCAGCGTCGGGGCCAGCTATCGCGACCACGCGCTACGGCTCCTTACCCTCAGCCATGCCGTCATCGGTGCCGGCGACGACTCGCCGATATCGGTCACCGTGGGCGTTACGCTTGCCGGCCATGACGCGATGGTGAAGCGGCTGTGGTTCAGTGCCTTTGCCCAGCAGCTGGCTCTGGTGGCGATTGCCGGCGTGTTCGTGCTGCTCGGCCTGCGCCGGGGCCTGGCGCCGCTGATCCGGCTGCGCGACGCGGTGCGCTCGCCGAGCCGCAGCGATCTCGACCCGGTTGAAGTGCCGGGCGCGCAAAGCGAGATCCGGCCGCTGATCGACGCGCTGAACGTCTACATGGAGCGCGTGCGGGGGCAGATGGCGGCGCAGCGCCGCTTCATCGCCAATGCCGCCCACCAGTTGCGCACGCCGCTGGCGCTGCTTTCGACGCAGGCGAGCTATGCCTTGAGAGAAACTGTGCCCGACGCACGCCAGGAAGCGCTGGTGGCGCTGCAGGCAAGCTCCGGCAAGCTGGCCCGGCTGGCCGAACAGTTGCTCACCTTATCGCGGGCCGAGCCCGGCAGCCGGCGGCCACGCGCCGATCGCATCGACCTGACCGAGGCCGCCAGGCACGTGCTGGAAACGCAGGCGCCGGCGGCGATCGCCCGCAATATCGATCTCGGCCTTGAAGAGACCGGCCCCGTGCCGATCGTCGGCGACGGCACCATGCTGCGCGAAATGATCGTCAACCTGGTCGACAATGCGCTGCGCTATTCCTCGTCAGGCGGCAGCGTCACGGTGAGACTGGCGGCCGTCGATGGCGAAGCCGTGCTGACGGTTGCTGATGACGGGCCTGGCATTCCGCCGGACGAAAGAGACCATGTGTTCGAGCGCTTCTACCGCATCGCCGGCTCGACCGAGGAGGGCAGCGGCCTGGGGCTCGCCATCGTGCGCGAGGTCGTCGAAAACGCCGGCGGCCGCGTCACCCTGCGGGATGGCGCGGCCGGCGGTCTGGTGGTCGAGGTCAGGTTGCCCCTGGCCTGACCAATCAGGCGCCCTGTTCGTTGAAGGGCGCCGGGCGCCATTTGACGACATAGTTCTCGAAGCGGGTGATGATGAACTCCACCACCAGCGCCATGACAGCCAGGATGATCATGGCGGCGAAAACGCCATTGGCGTTGAAGGCACCTTGCGCGGTCGAGATCAGCAGGCCCATGCCTTGCTTGGCCCCGAGGAACTCGCCGACGACGGCACCAACCAGGGCAAAGCCGAAGCTGACATGCAGGCTGGCAAGGATCCAGCTCATCGCCGAGGGGATGATCACCGAGGTGGTGATCTGGAACGGCGACGCGCCGAGGATCTGGGCGTTGGCGATCATCGCACGGTCGGCCTCGCGCACGCCCTGAAAGGCGTTGGCGAAGACGACGAAGAACACCATCACCACCGCAAGCGCCACCTTCGAGGCCATGCCGAGGCCGAGTGCGATGATGAACACGGAGCCCAGCACAACGCGCGGCACCGAATTGGCGATCTTGATGTAGATCGAGAAGACATCCGCCAAGAGCCGGTTGCGGCCAAGGATGATGCCGGCGGCGATACCGCCAACGGCGCCGATGACGAAGCCGAGGAAGGTCTCCTCCAGCGTCACATACATCTGCAGCCAGAGCGACCCTTGCGACGTGCCCTCGGTGACCCACACCCAGATCTGGTCCCAGATGCCGGAAGGGCTGGCGAAGAAGAACGGGTCGATGACATTGTAGTCGGCGCCGAGTTCCCACAGGCCAAGGAAGACGACAAGGATAGCCAGGCGCAGGCCGATGACGAGTGCATGGCGCCGGCGCAGCCGTGCCCTCGCCCGGGCTTCGGCAACGGCAATCGAAGCATCGCGGACGGCGGCCTGATTGGCGGTCGGAGAGATTGCGGTCATGCTGTTTCTCCTTTCAATGGCTGGCCTGCAGGCCACGGCTCTGGCCGAGTTGCACTTCCTCGCGCAAATCGCTCCAGATCACCTTGGCGATCTCGATGAATTTCGGGTCGTAGCGGATGTCGGCCATGACGCGCGGGCGCGGCAGGTCGATGCGGTAGACGCTCTTGACCGTGCCCGGCCCGGCGGTCAGCACATAGACCTTGTCGGCCAGTGCCACCGCCTCTTCCAGGTCGTGTGTGACGAAGACGACAGAGGATTTCTGCTCCGACCACAGGTCGAGCAACTCGTCCTGCATGGCGGTGCGCGTCTGCATGTCGAGCGCGCTGAACGGCTCGTCCATCAAGAGGATCTTGGGCTGGTTGATGAAGGTCTGCGCCAGTGCGACGCGCTTGCGCATGCCGCCCGAAAGCTGGTGCGGATAGTGCTTTTCGAAGCGGCCGAGGCCGACGCGGGCGATCCAGTCGCGCGCCCGCTCATAGGCCTGAGCTTTCGGCGTGCCACGATAGAGCGGACCGGCGGCGACATTGTCGAGGACGCTGCGCCACGGGAACAGCGCATCGGCCTGGAAGACGAAACCAATGTCGCGGCTGATGTCGGTGACCGGATTGCCCATGACGCGGACATCACCGGTTGTCGGCCGCAGGAGTCCGGTGACGAGGTTGAGCGTCGTCGACTTGCCGCAGCCGGTCGGCCCGACCACGCAAGCGAATTCGCCGCGCGCCACGGTCATGGTGAAGTCTCGGATCGCCGTCATCATATGGCCGTCGGGCGTGACGAAGCGCAGCGTCACATCATCGATGGCGATAGCGGCGTCGGCGGGTGGCGCGGCCTGAGACAGCTTCTCGGCCGCCATGGTTTGCACTTGCATGGCGCACTCCTGAGGTGTTGGCGCGGAGACGCCGCCGGTCGGCCAGCAGGCTTACCGTCATCGGCATCCGGAAAGGCGCCGCTGCCGAACTGATTCAGCCAAGCGGCGCAACTTGTTGTTCTTCAACGCGCGGAGCGGAAATCCGCACCCATCGGACGGCGCTATTTGGCGGCGTCGACGAATTCCGTCGTGAAGGTCTTCGACAGGTCGATCTGCTTGCCCTAGAGGCTCTTGGAGAAAGTCGACAGAACTTTCAGCACCGTCTCCGGGCCATCGGCCGGCATGCGGCCGTCGGGCGTGAACATCGCCTTGCCGCCGGCCAGGCCTTGCACATAGAGGTCCTTGTTGCCGGCGTAATAGTCCTTCGGCATCTTGTCGGCGATCTCCTCGGCCGAATGCGTGGCGATGAATTTCATCGTCTTGACGAAGGCATTGGCGAGTTTTTGGGCCTCGTCCTTGTGGCCTTCGAGCCAGGAAGACTGGACATAGAAGGACGCCGCCGGATAGTCGCCGCCCAGCGCTTCCCTGGTCTTTTCGGGCGTGCGCATGTCGACCAGCACACTGGCCTCGCCGGTCTTGAGCAATTGCGCGATGGTCGGCTCGGTGGTCATGCCGGCCTGGATCTGATCCTGTTTGACGGCGGCGATAAAGGTGTTGCCGGCGCCGACCGGCAGCAGCGTGTAGTCGCCGGGCTTCAAGCCGTTGCGCACGGCAAGGTACTGGGTGAGGAAATCGGTCGAGGAGCCGAGACCGGTGACGCCGAGCGTGGCGCCCTTGAAATCGGCCGGCGACTTGATCTCGGGATGCTTGGCGGAGACCAGCTCGACCTCGCCCGGCGCCTGGCTGAACTGGACGATCGACTGGATGTATTTGCCCTTGGACTGCAGGTCGACAGTGTGATCGTAAAAGCCGACGACGCCCTGCACGGCACCGGCCAGCAATTCGTTCTCGGCCTCGACGCCGGCACGGGAATTGACGAGCTCGACATCGAGCCCTTCATCCTTGAAGTAGCCGAGCTGCTGGGTAAGCATGGCCGGCAGGTAGATCTGCTTTTCCATGCCGCCGACGATGATGGTGATCTTGTCCGCCGCCGATGCTGCCGTCGCACCAGTGGCGACGAGGGCAAGCGTCAGGGCTGCTGAACGCAAAACGCGTTTCGAGATGAAACCGGTCACTTTATTTCCTCCACCTGGGCGGCGCGCCATCCCGGCTGTGCCGCATTCCTCCTTGCCGGCCGCTCCCGCACCGGTCACACGGCGAACGCCGCAATGCCGTCATTGCACGCCCAAGCTTTCAGCTGGCTTTCAGTCGTTTTGACGGTTGTTGAAAGGGAAGCCGCCGTGGGTCACGAGGCGGCAAAACCAAGCACGTCGCGCATATCGTATTCGCCGGGTGACCGATCGGCGACCCAAAGTGCCGCGGCGATCGCGCCACGGGCGAACATGACGCGGTCGCCGGCCGCATGCGACAAGGTAACGAGTTCACCCTCGGTACAGAAGCTGACGCTGTGCTCGCCGATTATGCTGCCGCCACGTGCCACCGCAAAACCGATCTCGCCGGCCGGACGTGCGCCGATGAGCCCGTCGCGAACGCGCCTTGCGACCGCGTCCAGTTCGACGCCGCGTCCACCGGCAACGGCCTGGCCCAGCATCAGTGCGGTGCCCGACGGCGCATCGACCTTGTGGCGATGATGCGCCTCGAAAATCTCGGCATCCCAGTCATCGGCATCGAGCGCTCTCGCCGCCTGTTCCACCAATCCGACCAGCATATTGAGCCCGAGCGAAAAACTGCCGGAGCGGACAATGGGAATCGTTTTCGCGGCGTCGGCGATATCAGCCAGTTCGGCGGCATCGAAACCCGTCGAACCAACCACCAAAGCGGGGCCGCCCCCGTTCGCGCAAAACCGCGCCAGGTCGGCCGAAGCCGCCGGCGTGGTGAAATCAATCACCACGTCGGCCATGGCAAGCGCGTCGTCGCGGCTCACCAGCCCGTCGCCGACACTATCCGGGCGATGAAAGCGTGCAACGAGCGCCAGCCGCGGATCGGCCTGCACGGCCTCCACCATCTGGCGGCCCATGCGGCCCAACGCGCCGGCGATGGCGATCCTGACCGGTGGCCGCGCCATGATTTCAGCTATTTCCACATGCCGCGCATGCGCGCGCCGATGTCGACGCGCACTTCCGGTCGGGGTGCCCTGCCCTGCGCCGCTTGCACGCCAGGCCACGACATCTGCTGGAACGCGGCGAGGATCGAGGCCGGGATAAAACGCGTGCGCGAGGCGTAGAGATGGTGGTCGCCGCGCGCCGCCTGGCCATGCGGAAAGAAGCGCTGCGGCATGACCAGGTTGAGGCTGTCCTTGGCCCGCGTCATTGCCACGTAGAGCAGCCGGCGCTCCTCCTCGATATCCTCCTTTGTGCCGACACCGAGATCGGCCGGAATGCAGCCATCAACCGTGTTGAGCACGAAGACGTTCTTCCATTCCTGGCCCTTGGCCGAATGGATGGTTGACAGGATCAGATAGTCCTCGTCGCGATGTGGCGGTCCGGCCTGGTCGCTGGTGGCGTCCGGCGGATCGAGGGTCAGCTCAGTCAGGAACCGTTCGCGCGAGGCGTAGCCCGAGCCGATCTGCTCGAGCTGCAGCAGGTCGGCACGGCGCGTGATGACATCCTCATGGATGCGCTCCAGATGCGGCTCGTACCAGAGCCTGACCTGTTCGAGATCCGCAGGCCATTTGGCGCCGGCCCGCAGGCCGGAATAGAGCGCGACGAAGCTCGGCCAGTCATCCGCCGCGCGTTGTGGCGGCCGCCAGCCGGCCAGCCCCATCGCCTCATCAAGTGCTGTCGTCATCGTCTCGACGATCTGTGCCGCGGCTGAAGGGCCGATCCCCGGCATCAGCTGCAGCACGCGGAAGCCGGCGACGCGGTCGCGCGGATTTTCGGCGAAGCGCAACACCGCCAGCACGTCCTTGACATGGGCGGCATCGAGGAATTTCAGCCCGCCGAACTTGACGAAGGGAATGTTGCGCCGCGTCAGCTCGATCTCCAGCGGCCCGCTATGGTGCGAGGCGCGAAACAGTACCGCCTGCGATTTCAGTGCCGTGCCGGCCTCACGCTCGGCAAGGATCGTATCGCAGACGAAGTTCGCCTGCTCGACCTCGTCGCGCACGGTGACCAGCCTTGGCTTGTCGGTGGATTTGCGCTCCGACCACAGGTTCTTGGTGAAGCGCTCCGAAGCCTCGCCGATCACCGCATTGGCGGCCGCCAGAATGGTCTCGGTCGAGCGGTAGTTGCGCTCCAGCATCACCACATCGGCGGCCTGCGCGAACTGTTTTGGAAAATCGAGGATATTACGCACCTCCGCGGCGCGGAAGGAATAGATCGACTGCGCATCGTCGCCGACCACCGTCAGCCCGGCACCGTCGGGTTTCAACGCCATGAGGATCGACGCCTGCAGCCGGTTGGTATCCTGGTATTCGTCGACCAGCACATGGTCGAAACGCCCGCCCAGATGCGCCGCGATTTCCGGCTCGGCCGCCATCTGCGCCCAGTAGAGCAGCAGATCGTCGTAATCGAGCACGTTCTGCGCCTGCTTGGCCTCGACATAACCGGCGAACAGCTGCTTCAGTTCTCCCGCCCAGCCGGCGCACCAGGGGAAGGCCGCCCCCAACACTTCGCCGAGCGGCGCCTGCGCGTTGACGGCGCGCGAGTAGATGGCAAGGCAGGTGCCCTTGGTCGGGAAGCGAGCCTCGGTCTTGGAGAAGCCGAGCTCGTGACGCACGAGATTCATCAGGTCGGCGGAATCCTCGCGATCATGGATGGTGAAGGCCGGGTCGAGGCCGATCTCCAGCGCATAGTCGCGCAACAGCCGCGCGCCGATGCCGTGAAAGGTCCCGGCCCAAGTCAGCGCATCGGTGATGACAGCGGCGTCGCGGCCGAGCACCTCGCCGGCGATACGCTCGACACGTTTTGCCATTTCGGATGCGGCGCGGCGCGAAAAGGTCATCAGCAGGATGCGGCGCGGGTCGGCTCCCCTGACGATGAGATGGGCGACGCGATGCGCCAGCGTGTTGGTCTTGCCCGAGCCCGCGCCGGCAATGACCAGCAAGGGCCCGGCGATCTTGCCGTCACCATGCTCGACGGCCTGACGCTGAGCGTCGTTCAGCCGGGCGAGATAGGCAGGCTGGGCAGTCGGCTCCAGAAAAGTCGAATCATGGGCGGCAAGGTTCATCGCCCATCAAGCATCGTTTCCGCTTTGTTCGCAACAAGGAAGCGGCACGACGAATTAGCGTATGGGATCGACACCCATGGCCGCCGATTGGCGGCGCAGAGCGTCGCGGTCACTTCTCGATGCGGGGAGCAACAGGGGATCGATGTCGCCGGGCACGTCATCGATCATCTTGCGCGCGAGGCGGTAGGCAAGAAAGGCAAAGGTACCTGCCAGAAGCAAACGGATCATGTGACGGTTCTCCTGTGATCAGCATCAACCGGAGAGATGGTGCTTGGTTCCCACAACGCGGTTCGCGCAGATTGAACCTCAAGGCATTGACGCGATGCATTCCTCAAGGCGCTCGAGTCGGAACTTGGCATTGCGCAGTTCGTGCCCGGCCTCCTGCCGCTGCTGACGGGCTCGGGTCGGGGACGCCGCCGTCAGGTTTCTCTCCAGTTCGGCGATGCGTGCGCGCACCTGCCGTGCCTCCTCCTGACGCAACGCCTTTATCCAGCTCCGCCCGCGCATCTGTCTTCCCGCAACACCCCAAAGACCTGCGGCTTGCATGCCAGAAAGACCCTAATTTCCTGCAAGTGCGAATATTCTAAATTTAATTAGTGCTAATTTAGCAGGCGTTCGCCGCGAAGAAGAAGGCCGGCGCCGCTTGGGAGGTGTCTGATAGCGCCGGCCAGGCGGATATCAGGTCCGCCGCAGGGTAAGGCTAGCTGAGTCTTGCCGCTACGTCATGCGGGATCGCGGATCTCGGCCTTTTCGAGGCGTTTTCCCCCGCCAAATGCATCCGTAGCCTGTCAAACCTCAAGCCGTAGCCGGGCGATGGCGACATGGAAATTGGCGCCGAACAACAGCCCGTCATCGTTGAAGTCATAGCTGGAATTGTGGAGCGGTGCCGAAGCCTCGCCATTGCCGAGGAAGACGAAGCAGCCCGGCACGTGATCAAGGAAACGGGCAAAGTCCTCCGATGCCGTCATCGGCTCCCGGGCGACCGCGATATTGCCGGGCTCGAAGACATTTCCCGCGGCGGCGAAGGCCGCATCAACCAGTTCGGCATCGTTACGCAAAGGCACGAATTCGCGCGTATAGGTAACCTCCGCGGCAACATTGTAGGCAGCAGCGGTGCCCTGGGCGATGACGCGCATCTGGCGTTCGATCCCGGCGCTAACCTCGGGATGGAAGCTGCGGGCATCGCCAAGGATGCGGGCAAGACCGGGCAATGCATTGCGCGTGCCGTCGGTGATCAATTCGGTCACCGAAACCACCGCTATGTCGGCCGGGCTCAGCCGGCGTGAGACGATGGTCTGCAGATTGGTGACCAGCGCGCAGGCGGCGACAAGTGTCTCGTTGCCCGAATGCGGCCGCGCCGCGTGGCCGCCGAGCCCCTTCAGCACGATCTCGAAATTGTCCTCCGCCGACATCGCGGGACCGGCGCGGGTCTCGAAGTGCCCGACGGGAAGGCCGGGCATGTTGTGCAGGCCAAATATCTCGTCGAAGGGGAAGCGCTGCATCAGGCCATCGTCGAGCATGGCCAGGGCGCCCCTGCCCCACTCCTCTGCCGGCTGGAAGATAAAGCGCACGGTGCCGTCGAAACCGCCCTCGCTTGCCAGCAGCTTGGCCGCGCCAAGCAGCATGGCGGTGTGGCCGTCATGACCGCAAGCATGCATTATTCCTGCATTGCCGGAGCGATAGGGCGCGCTCGATTGCTCTGATATGCGCAGCGCATCCATGTCGGCCCGCAGCGCGATGGCGCGGTTGCCGCTGCCGCGCTTCAACGTACCGACGACGCCGGTGCCACCGACACCCTCGGCGACATCGTCGAGGCCGAATTCGCGCAGTTTGGCCGCGACGAAGGCAGATGTGCGTTTCTCCTCGAAGCCGAATTCCGGGTGCGCGTGCAGGTCGCGCCGCCAACCGGTCATCTCGCGCTTCAGCGTTTCGGGATCGAGTTCAGCCATGTCCTCACCCTTCGAGTTCGGCAAGCTCAGTGATCACATCAAGCAGGATGTTGGCGCCGGCAACAAGCTCTGCATCCTCGGTGTGCTCAAGCGGGCTGTGGCTGATGCCTCGGGCGCTCGGCACGAAAATCATCGCCGCCGGGGCGATGCGCGCGATCATCTGCGCGTCATGGCCGGCGCCCGAGGTCATGCGCCTTGAAACGAGCCCGCGCTTCCTCGCGGCGGTCTCGATCAGCTCGACCACTCGGCCGTCGAAGACAACC
Organism: Mesorhizobium sp. GW821-FHT04C10; assembly: GCF_059420305.1. NCBI lineage: Bacteria > Pseudomonadati > Pseudomonadota > Alphaproteobacteria > Hyphomicrobiales > Phyllobacteriaceae > Mesorhizobium > Mesorhizobium sp. GW821-FHT04C10. The sequence goes on from NZ_JBWKTL010000001.1 coordinate 5,237,247, forward strand.
GGCTCGAAGCGCGCGAGCCTTTCGACCGTCACGGTGATGCCATCGAGAGTGAGGTGTTCCAGAAAGGCAGCCAGTGCCGCCTCCTGCGCCTGCAAGCGCTGCTCATCGGGATCGCGCAGATCGACAGTGAAGACGGCGCGCGAGGGGATGACGTTGATGGCGTTCGGCTCGAAGCGCATCGTGCCGACAGTGGCAACCGTTGGCGAATTGGAGGCCGCTGCCCGGTCATGCAGGAAGGTGACGACGCGTGCCGCGGCATATCCGGCGTCGCGGCGCATCGACATCGGCGTGGTGCCGGCATGGTTGGCGACGCCATCGAGGGTGATGCGTTGCCAGGAGATGCCTTGCAGCGTCTCCACCGCGCCGATTGGAATGCCTTCGCGCTCCAGGACCGGCCCCTGTTCAATATGCAGCTCGACATAGATGTGCGGCTTGAGAAATCCCGGTTCGCGGTCGCCGGCATAGCCGATGCGGGCGAGCTCCTGCCCAAGCGTGCTGCCGTCGGTCCCGACAGCGGCGAGTGCCGCCTCGACATCGACGTCGCCGGCATGGACCAGCGAGCCCATCATGTCGGGAGAGAAGCGTACGCCTTCCTCATTGGTGAAGGCCGCGACGGCGAGCGGGCGCGACGGCGAGAGGCCCGACGCCTTCAGCGTCTCGATCACCTCCAGCCCGGCAAGCACGCCGTAGCAGCCATCATAGATGCCGGCGTCGATGACAGTATCGATATGCGAGCCGATCAGCAGCGGCGCCTTGCCTGCGTTGCCGGCGCTTTGCCAGATGCCGAAAATGTTGCCGATACGGTCGATGGCAACATCGAGCCCAGCCTGGCGCAGCCAGCCGACGAAAAGATCGCGGCCTTGCCTGTCGGTGTCGGAAGCGGCCAGCCGGGTCAGCCTGCCCTCACTGTCGCGGCCGATCGCGCCCAGTTCTCGGATGCGGCCAAGCAGGCGCTGTGCATCGACGGCGATCATGGTGTTGCCTCGGCGGCAAGCTTGCCGGCCAGCACATCGGCCGGGCTCATGCCGACCAGTTCGGCATAGCGACGCGGGTCGGTGGCGCCTTCGGTGTTGATCACCAGCACCCGGGATTTGCCGTCAAGGCCGAGGTCGGTCTTGTTTTCGGCCATCGCCCGGATCAACCCGGCAAGGCCGACGCCGCCGCTCTCGCCGGCGACGATCACCGGATCGTCGCCGGCCGGCCGTGCCAGCCGCCGCATCACCGCGACGGCGTCGTCCTCGTCCACTGTCATGAAGGCATCGGCGGCGCGCGCCAGCACACGCCAGGCGACCTGCGAGGCCTCGTAGCATTCAAGCATCGCCATGACAGTTGGCTGATCGTGCGCCACCTTGACCACACGCCCAGCCACAGCGGCTGCGACGATGCATGCGGCACGCGCGGGCTCGACGACAGTGAAGGTTGGCCTGGCTTCGCCAAGCACGATGGCGAGATGGCCAGCCACCGCGGCGGCAATGCCGCCAACGCCGGCCTGGACGAAGACGTGGGTTGGCGGTTCGCTGAGCTGGCGCAGCGCTTCGCGCACGATCGCCGTATAGCCCTGCATCACAAGGCCAGGAATGCGTTCATAACCCGGCCATGACGTATCCGACACCACGGTCCAGCCCTTCTCGGCCGCGACTTCGGCGGCTTGCCTGACCGAATCGTCATAATTGCCGTCGACACGAACCATCTCCGCGCCATAGCGCGCTATTGCCGAGATGCGCTCGTCGCTGACCCCGGCATGGACAAAGATCACGGACCTGGCGCCGGCAAGCTCGGCGCCTTGCGCGACAGAGCGGCCATGATTGCCGTCGGTGGCGCAGGCAAAAGTCATCTTTGCGGCGACCGAGCGAACATCGGCTCGATCGAGATCACTGACATCGACAGAGCGGCCAAGGCGCTTGCCTGCCTGTTCCAGCACCAGTTGGAAGACCGCATAGGCGCCGCCCAGCGCCTTGAAGCTGCCAAGGCCGATACGAAAGCCCTCATCCTTGACATGCAATGCGCCAAGGCCGAATTCACTCGCCAGCGCCGGCAGCGCGTGCAGTGGCGTCATTGTGTGATTTTCACGGTGGGCAAGGAAGCGCTCGACCGTGTCCGCGCCCGTGACCCCGAGGATTTCGGCATCGGCCACATCAAGCGGCTTACCGTGCAAGGCATTGCGATTGAGTAGGAACACTGGCGGTCTCCTTGGCAGTCAGCGAGAATATATTGCAAGGCAGGCGCAAAGAGCGCTGTAATTAGGCCTTCAAAATGCAAGTTTCTTTCGCCGGGATAGCTCCATTGCCTCCATCGCCGCCCCCGCTCGACAGTTTCGACCTCGCCATCCTTGCCATCCTGCAACGGGACAATACCACGCCGCAGAGGCTGATCGGCGAAGCAGTGAACCTGTCGGCGCCAGCGGTACAGCGGCGCATCAAGCGCATGGAGCAGACCGGCGTCATCGCCGCCAATGTCGCGATCATCGAACCCGCGACAGTCGGCCAACCCATCACCATCTTCGTCGAGGTGGAACTGGAGAGCGAACGCACCGAACTGATCGACGCCGCCAAGCGGCAATTCTCCGAAACGCCTGAAGTGCAGCAATGCTATTACGTCACCGGCGAAGCCGACTTCATCCTCGTCATCACCGTGGCCGACATGGGCGCCTATGAGGCGCTGACGCGAAAACTGTTTTTCGGCAGCAACAATGTCCGGAAATTCCGCACCTTCGTCGCCATGGACCGCGTCAAGGTCGGGCTGACGGTGCCGTTGCCGGACTGAGCCTTGCCGGCAGGCAGGACTCCAGCCAGGCCCGCCATGCTTTTGACATTCTAAGGAAGCGAACTGAGCGGCGGAGGCGCGCTTGGACGACACCATCCCAGTTGCTATCATCGGTGCCGGGCCGGCGGGCTTGGCTGTTGCCGCATGCCTGCGCCAGGCCGGTGTCGACTTCATAATCATCGAAAAAGAGCAGCAGGCCGCACCCGCATGGCGGCGGCACTACGAGCGCGTCCACCTGCATACCACCAAGCGCTATTCGTCCCTGCCCTTCGCGCCCTTCCCGAAGCATTATCCACGTTATGTGCCGCGCGATCTCTTCGTCGACTATATCGATGCCTATGCGCAACGCTTCGACCTGCGACCCCAATTTGGGGAAACGGTGGAAGCGATCGCCCGCGAGAACCACGGCTGGCGTGTGGAGGCGACATCCGGCCCGGTGCGCGCCAGGCATGTGGTGATTGCGTCAGGCTACAATGCAGAGCCCTTGCGGCCCGGATTTGCCGGCATCGACGCCTTCACGGGCAAGACCTTGCACAGCGCCGACTATCGCAATGCCACGCCTTTCGCCGGTCAGTCGGTGCTGGTCGTCGGCATGGGCAACACCGGCGCGGAGATTGCGCTCGACTTGGCCGAAAACGGCGCACGACCGACGATTTCCGTGCGCGGCGGCGTTCATATCGTGCCGCGTGAACTGTTCGGCGTGCCCATCCAGATGGTTGGCATGGCGGCGCGGCTGGGGCCGCAACGCGTCAATGACGTTCTCTTCCCCATCATCCTCGACCTGGTGCTGGGAAGGCCGGAAAAATATGGGCTCAAACGGCCGAGACAAGGACTGCTGCAACAGATTGCGGTCGCATCGCGCATTCCCGTGATCGATGTGGGCACCATCGACAAGATCCGCGAAGGCGCGATCAAGGTCGCGCCCGATATCGCCGAGATCTCGGAACGCGGCGCCCGTTTCGCCGACGGCAAGCACGGCGAATTCGACGCGATCATCTTCGCCACCGGTTTCCGGCCGGGCTATGCCAAATTTCTCGAGCCCGGCATCCAGCCGGGCCGCAGTGGCGTCACCGCACAGGCCTCGGATCTCGGCCTCTACCTCGTTGGCTTCCACAATGCGGTCACCGGGTTGTTGCGCGAGATCGCGATCGAAGCCCAGGCGATCGCCGACGACATCCATCACCGGCTGAACAGAAAAAAGGCCACCGAAATCCTGCCGGTATAGTCGGCCCAGCGCTTCGCCCGGCTCAACTTGCCTTGCGCAGCCAGACCTTGTTGTCGTGGAAGGCGGCGCCGCCATAGGGCGCCGGCGCATCAGCGCCGGTCAGCACATTGATGCCCTCGCCGCGCTCATGCGCGCTGTTTGGCCAGATGCCTTCGGCGATCACCACGCCGCGCTTGATGCCGTCGAAGAATTTCGCGTGCAGCACCAGGTCGCCCCGCCGGTTGCCAACCTCGACACGATCGCCATCGGCAAGTCCAAGGTCCGCCGCATCGTCGGGGTGCAGGAGCAGTGCGGGCCTGCCTTCCTTTTCCTTCGACACCGGCGTCTCGGCAAAGGTCGAGTTGAGGAAGTTGCGCGCCGGCGAGGTCGCCAGCCGGAACGGATGCGCCTCGTCGGCGACCTCGATCAGATCGACATGGTCGGGAAATTCGGGCAGGCGCTCCACCGGTCCGAACAGGCCCATGCTCTTCGGCGGCCGGTTGGGAGCCGCCTGACCGGTCCAGTCGGCACGGAAACGGAATTTTCCATCCGCGTGGCCAAATCCTCTAATGAAATGCGCGGTCTCGAAATCAGGCTGCAAATCGACCCATTTCTGCTCCTTCAAGCTGTCGAAGCTGCCCAACCCGCGCTTGCCGAGAATGATGTCGATGTGCTGCTGTTCGGTCAGGCCAAAACCCGGCCGATCGGCGACACCCAGGCGCTCGGCCAGCTGCTCGATAACGAAATGGTTGGTTCGCGGCCCTTCCGGCGGGTCGATCAGCTTCGGACCGAGCGTGATGTGCTGGTTGCCGCCGCCCCTGTAAACATCGTCATGCTCGAGGAACATCGTCGCCGGCAGCACCACATCGGCGAGCTTGGCCGTGTCGGTCATGAATTGCTCGTGCACGCAAGTGAACAGGTCTTCGCGGAGAAAGCCCTGCTTCACCAGCCGCTGCTCCGGCGCGACATTTACCGGATTGGTGTTCTGGATCAGCATGGCCGTCACCGGCGGTCCGCCATAGAGCGCGTCGCTGGCACCGGTCAGCACCGGGCCGATGCGCGAATGGTCGAGATAGCGGATCGAGGGATCGCGCATCCTTGAGCCTTCCAGCACGTCCTGATTGAGCTTGAAGATGCCGGAATTGGAATGGAAGGCGCCACCGCCCTCATATTGCCAGCTGCCGGTGACCGCGGCGATGCAGGACGCGGCATGCATGTTCACCGCGCCATTGCGCTGACGGGCAAAGCCATAGCCGAGGCGGAAATAGGTTTTCCTGGTCGTGCCGACCAAGCGGGCAAAGGCCTCGATTTCGGCCACCGAAAGGCCGGTGATCGCGGCTGCCCATTCCGGCGTGCGCGTCCTCAGATGCTCTTCCAAACCCTTCGGGTCGTCGGTGTATTTTTCGAGATAGGCACGGTCGGCCAAGCCTTCCCTGAACAGCACATGCATGACCGCGCAAGCCAGCGCGCCGTCAGTGCCGGGCTTCAGGACCAGGCCCATATCGGCCTGCTTCATGGTCGCGTTTTCATAGACGTCGACGACGACGATTTTAGCGCCGCGTTCCTTGCGCGCCTTGATGGCATGGGTCATCACATTGACCTGGGTAACCACCGCGTTGGTGCCCCAGATCACCACGCAGTCGGATTTGGCCATCTCGCGCGGGTCGGGCCCGCGCAAGGCGCCCGCCCCCATCATCCAGCCGGTCCAGGCCAGATTGGTGCAGATCGACCCGAAGAAGCCCGAATACTTTTTGGCGTGGCGCAGCCGGTGGATGCCGTCGCGCTGAACCAGTCCCATCGTGCCGGCATAGAAATAGGGCCACACAGTCTCCGAGCCGTATTTCTCTTCGGCCGCGATGAACTTTTCGGCGACGAGGTCGAGTGCCGCCTCCCAGCTCGCTTCCTTCCACAGCCCGTCGCCCTTGGCGCCGGCCCGCACCAGCGGCTTCAGCAACCGGTCGGGATGATGGACGCGGTCGGCGTAGCGGGCGACCTTGGCGCAGACCACCCCCGATGTGTAGCTGTTGGCCTTGGCGCCATGGACTCGGCCGATGCGGTTGCCATCGAGCAGCTCGACCTCGAGCGCGCAGGTCGACGGGCAATCATGCGGACAGGCCGAATGGCCGATGCGAAGCTTGGCGTGCTGGTTCATGGGGGGTGTTTAGCGGGTTTTGCGGGTGGCGTGTAGGGCCAGAAGGAGCCTTCCCTTCTCCCCTTGCGGGAGAAGGTGGATCGGCGCGCAGCGCCGAGACGGATGAGGGGTGTTCCAGCGGAGTGAGGCGTTGGCGTTCCCTGGAACACCCCTCATCCGACCTCGCTTCGCGAGGCCACCTTCTCCCACAAGGGGAGAAGGAAAGAACGCTCCTACTCCGCCGTGCCTTCCTCATATTCAGCCGACATGGTCAGCCATTTTTCCTCGTGGCCGGCCAGCGTCTGGGCAAGCTGCGATCGTTCCTTGGCCAGGCGTGTCGCGGTCGACGGGTCCTTTTCGTAGATCGCCGGATTGGCCAACTCGTCCTCGATGCCGTCGATGCGCTTGCGGATGCGGTCCATCAGCGCCTCGGTGGCGCGGATTTCCTTGGCCAGCGGCTCGAAAGCGGCGCGGCGCGCGGCCGCGTCGCGGCGGCGGTCGGCTTTTGACGCCTTGTCGGCCTCGCGCTTGCCGCGGCGGTCGCCGGACACGCCGGTGACCAGCGTCTTGTAGTCCTCAAGGTCGCCGTCATACGGGTTGACCGCGCCGTCCTTGACCAGCCACAGCCGGTCGGCGGTCGCCTCCAGCAGGTGGCGGTCGTGCGAGATCAGGATGACGGCCCCGGGAAACTCGTTGAGCGCATGGATCAGCGATTCACGGCTGTCAATGTCGAGGTGGTTGGTCGGTTCGTCGAGGATGAACAGGTTCGGCCCCTCGAAGGCCGACAGGCCCATAAGAAGGCGCGCCTTCTCGCCGCCGGACAGGTCCTTGGCGGGCGTATTCATCTTCTCGGTGGTGAGACCGAACTGGGCGACGCGGCCGCGCACCTTCGATTCCGGAGCCTCCGGCATCAGCCGGCGGACATGCTCATAGGCGTTTTCCTCTGGACGGAGATCGTCGAGCTGATGCTGGGCGAAGATCGCCACCTTCAGCCCGGGCGCTACCGTCATCGTGCCGCTCTCCTGCTTGAGCCGGCCGGACAGCAATTTGGCGAAGGTCGACTTGCCGTTGCCGTTGGCGCCGAGCAGCGCGATGCGGTCGTCCGCGTCGATGCGCAGCGTCATCTTCTTCAGGATCGGCTGGCCTTCGGTGTAGCCGACATTGACGTTGTTCAGCGCAACGATCGGCGAGGCAACCGTCTTCACCGGTTCGGGGAAGGAGAACGGCCGCACCGAATCGTTCACGATGGCCGCGATCGGCTTCATCTTTTCCAGCGCCTTTATGCGCGACTGCGCCTGCCTCGCCTTGGAGGCCTTGGCGCGGAAGCGCTCTACGAAGGATTCCATATGCTTGCGGGCGGCTTCCTGCTTGACCCTGCCCTTTTCCTGCAATTCCTTCTGCTCGGTATACTGGCGCTCGAACTGGTCGTAGCCGCCGCGCCAGAAGGTCAGCTTCTTCTGATCGAGATGAACGATCGAATTGACGGCGCGGTTGAGCAGGTCGCGATCGTGCGAAATCAGAAGCACCGTGTGCGGATACTTCGATACATAGTTCTCCAGCCACAGCGTGCCTTCGAGATCGAGATAGTTGGTCGGCTCGTCGAGCAGCAGCAGATCGGGCTCTGAAAACAGCACGGCGGCGAGCGCCACGCGCATGCGCCAGCCGCCGGAGAAGGATGAGGCCGGACGGCGCTGCGCCGCATCGTCGAAGCCGAGGCCGGCCAGGATGGTGGCCGCACGGGACTCGGCCGAATGCGCGTCGATGTCGGCCAGCCGCATGTGGATGTCGGCGATGCGATGCGGATCGGTGGCGGTCTTTTCCTCTTCGAGCAGCGCCGTACGCTCAAGGTCGGCCTTGAGCACGATCTCGATCAGCGGCTCCTCGGTTCCCGGCGCTTCCTGCGCCACCTGGCCGATGCGCGTGTTCTTGGGCAGGCTGATCGAGCCTGTCTCGGAGGGAAAATCGCCGGTGATCGCCTTGAACAGCGTCGTCTTGCCGGTGCCGTTGCGACCGACAAGGCCGGCCTTGGTGCCGGCCGGCAAGGTCAGCGAGGCATGGTCGAGAAGCAGGCGCCCGGCCATGCGGAGCGAAAGGTCATTGATGATCAGCATGGCCGCGCTTTTGCACCGGACATCGACGCTTCGCAAGACCTTGCGGACCGGTTGGCCGCACAAGGTCTGAAAACGGCGCATGCAATTGCGCCGTCACAGCCGCCGATCAATGGCTCGCCGAGCCGGCCAGCAAGGCCTCAGGCCGTGGCCTTGCCACGCTTTGTCGCCTTGGCGACGGTGGCCGGTGCCGCCGGCTTGCGGCCAAGTCCCGTCGACTTCGCCAGCGCCGACCGGGTCGCCGAGTAGTTCGGAGCAACCATCGGATAGTCCGGCGGCAAGCCCCATTTGGCCCGGTAATCGTCCGGGCTCAAACCATAGTCTGTCCTGAGGTGTCGCTTGAGCGACTTGAATTTCTTTCCATCCTCAAGGCAGACGATGTAATCGGGAAACACCGACTTTTTCGGATTGACAGCCGGAACCAGGCTCGGGCTTTCCACGACGGCCGCGCCAGCCAGCTTTCGAACCGAGGCGCTGACGCTGGCAATCAGGTCAGGCAGGCCGGAGGCCGGAAGCGGATTGTTGCCTACATAGGCCGAGACAATATCGGCCGTCAGCTCGATAACGGTCTTATCCTCGATATTTGACAAATCTTTCATCCTATTTGCGACAAAGTCATCCACCCCAGCGAAGACTTTTGTCGATGTATCTCTTTAACCTCGTCCCCCAACGGGCCGCCAAGTTCCAAAACGAATCAAGACTTGGCGTCAACTACTTTTATGGAAAATCGACGTCACGCAAATTAGAAAATCTAATACTTGGAAGCGGCAGACTTGGTCGTCCGGCCGTCGGCCAATATCTCAAGAATACGCTTCCAGCGGGCACAGCGCCCGAAATCCTTCTGTTCAATCGCCTTTTCGGCCTTCATCGCTGCGTAAAGCGGTGCCTCGATGCCGAATTCCTTGATCAGCCAATGCGCTTCCTGCCTGGCGAGACGTTCATTTTCGTCAAACATGGTCTTGTGCCTCCGAACGTTCCAGGCCGATCGCTATACAACTGCCGATGACAAGGACGGCTCCGGCGATAGCGGTCGTCGTCAGTCGTTCGCCGGACAGGGTCAGCAGCAACGTCGACGCGATCGGCGTGAGATAGGCGATGACAGCGACCTTGCCGCTGCCTTCGAGCTTCAAGGCGCGTGACCAGAGGTAATAACCCAGGCCCATCGGGCCGGCGCCAAGATAGAGCCCAAGGGCCAGATCCATGCCGGCGGGCCATGCAACGCCTTCGCGAGCCGACCATAAAAGTGTCAAGGCGATGCCGACCAGCGACGAGGGCAGCAACAGGCGCTCGGGCGAAGTGGCGAGCCGTCCCACCATCACCGAATAGAAGGCCATGCACAGCGCGGATCCGAACGCGGCGAAATAGCCGACGAGATCGCCCTGGAACCAGGCGCTCCCACGCCCGCCGGAAATCACCAGTGCGACGCCGACGAACCCAAGGGCCGCGGCAAGCCCCAGCAAAGCCGGACGCCGCGGATTTTCGAAGATGATCACCGCCGCGGCCACCATCAACGGCCAAGTGTAGGCCACGAGATTGGCTTCGATCACCGGCATCGATGCGAAGGCAACATATTGCAGCACCATGGTGCCGACCAGACCGATGAGGCCGACCGCGAGAGCCGCGAGCGCGGCACGGGGCGCCACTGGCGGATCCCTCTCCCGGCTCATGAACCGGATCAGGGCAAAGACCAGTGCGGCGCCCGCAAATTGCAGGAACTGCACCTGCGACACCGGATGGGTCGCCAGCAGGGATTTGCCGACCAACGCATTGGTCGACCACAAGGCCACCGCGCCGGTGGCGAAGACCAGCGCGGATATCGAGCCTGATCCATGCCGAAAGAATCGGCATGGGGCTCTATCTCCAGGCTCGACCATGATCTTGTCCGAAAACCGGGTCCCACTTTTCGGAATCATGGTTCGCTACCACGATTCCCGTGCCCCGCCCGGAACCTGTGCTTCGGCTGTTGGGGCGGGCGTCGGATGCTCCGCCTCGAACCGGCGATAGGCAGGCAACTGGTTGGTCCAGACATCTTCGGCGAGTTCATTGACCCACTCGCGGTCGTGGTCGTTGTCGGCGGCAAGATAGAACATGCGGTTGTCGTCGACATAGGGCTTGGCCACCGAACGCTGGTTGAGCACCAGTGTGACGCGCTCGCCATACTGGATCGGCGCCGTGCGATGCAGGACGCCAAGGAACTGCCCGAGTGTCGCGTAGTTCATCTTGTGATCGATGCGCATGATGCGGTTGCGCGGAATCTCGCGGCCGGATTCGAGGAGGGCCCGACCGGTCTCGGAATCGTCGCAATAGATCTCGAGATGGCCGCCGACCAGCGGATTGCTGATCGACAGCGGAATGAGTTCGGTGACCGGAACGCCGTCGCAATGCCACTCGACGGCGCCGTCCCTTGGATTCATGAAGGTGACGGTCGAGCCGACGATCGATAGCGGATAGGGCTCCAGCTTCGTGCCCATCATGTCTGACAGTCGCTCCAGGCGCAGCTTGTCGTGCAGCAATTCCTTGATTTCGGGGATGAAACGGTCAGCGCCAGTGATAAAGGTCAGGTCGAGGTGCTTGTGCACGGCATGGCTAGCCTTGAGCTTCAGGGCAGCCTCCTCGATTGCGGCAAGCAGGGCCGGATCATAGCCATGCAGATACTGCGCAACGCCGAAACTCGACACTTTCCAGGCGGTTTCATGTCCGATAATGGCCTCACGGCTCATCGCATAGCGCAGTTCGGGTATGGTGTGTGCGTTCATTGTACTTCTCCAAGTGGGGGCAAACACTTGGTTAACAGTCGATTAAATTAGTCCCCCCTGTAAAATTAGGAATGCTAGTGCTACCGTAAGCCCAGCTTAAGGTCGAAAGCCGTGCGTCTGCTCAGTCAGGTCAACCTCAATTCGCTGAAAATCGTGGAGAGTGCTGCAAGGCACGGCAATTTCACGCGTGCGGGCGAAGAGCAGTTCATCACCGCTTCCGCGGTCAGCCAGCGCGTCAAGAGCCTGGAGGACCAGCTGCGCTTCAAGATTTTCCAACGCGGTGGCAATGCGGTGTCGCTGACGCCGGAGGGTGAGACCTATGTCTCGCGCGTTCGCGAGGCGCTGGAGCGAATCGTTGCCGCCAGCATGGAAGCGACCGGGCAATCGCAAGAGCATGTGCTGAAAATATCCGTGCTGCCGACCTTTGCCGCACGCTGGCTGTTTCCGCGCCTGCCGCTGTTTCAGCGGCAATACCCCGATATCGTGATGCGGGTTTCGACTTCCTATGCCACGCATGAATTCACGACCTCCGATTTCGATCTCGAAATCCGCTATGGCGACGGCCACTTCAACGGGCTGCCATCCGATCTGCTGTTTCGGGAAGACCTGACGCCGGTGTGCAGCCGCAAGCTGTTCCATGAGGTACTCGGCGACAAGCCGCTGTCGAAGGTGACACCGGACGACCTCAAGCTCTTCACGCTGTTGCATTCCGATACCTGCACCCAGAACTGGCAATCCTGGCTGGCCTTCGCCGGTGCCAGCTTCGTGCTCAGCGAGACCAAGAGCATCTATTTCGACTCGTGCATGATGTCCTACGAGGCGGCCAATGCCGGAATGGGTTTCGCCGTCGCCAACCGCGCCTACATGGCCAGCGACATCCGCGCCGAAAGGCTGGTCGCTCCCTTTGCCGTCCACCACCCGAACACGGCCGGCTGGTATTTCGTCTCCCCGCACAAGAGCCTTGCCGCACGCAAGGTGCAGTTGTTCAAACAATGGGTCATGGCGGAAGCGGCCCTGACGCAACGTCAATTGGATAGCGAAATCAGAGACTTGGCTGCTGAGGCCGTCTGAAATTCGGATCGACCCTCATTCGTCCCTCGATGACGAGGCGAACCGCCCGCTTTCGAACTGGATCAGGCGAAAGCCCTGCCCTCCTCGGTGCGCTGGAAATGAGCCAGATCGAGCTGCACGGAAGGGCGACCGAGAACCGTCAGGATCATATGCGCCTGACCGCGATGATGGGTCTGGTGGTTGAAGACATGAGCCAGCGCTGGCGCCAGGCGCTGCGAGACGGTGCGCATGTCCGATACGGTCATATAGGTGAAGCGGCCCGACAGCGCCTTGTCGCTCAAGCCGGCGAGCCAGTCGATGATCCGCCGGTCCTCCGCCTCGCGCGCCGTTCTCAAATTCGGCAAGGCGCGGTGCAGCACGGCGTCCAGTGCCGTCGGCGCGTCGCCTTCGCCGGTGAAGCGCTTCATCCAGATGCGATCGGCGGCGAGCAGGTGATTGAGCGTGCCCATCAGCGAGCCGAAGAAGGCACCGACATCGCGATTGAATTCCTCCTCATCGAGATCGGCGGCGGCGGTATAGATGCGGCCATTGGCCCATTGATTGTACGCCGCAAACATCATGAAGTGCTGTTTCATCTTTTCTCCCGCCGCCCCGTCTCGGGGTGTCGGAAGCGATACCTAGAGCAATTCACCGTTTCACGGAAACGGCGAATTGCTCTAGCCTTGTTTTGACGCAATTCCGAACGGAAAACCGCTCGCACTTTTCCTGGAATTGCTCCAGACCGCAAAGGGACCCGCGCCAATGACCATTCTGCTTTATGATCTCGTCGGGCGTGACGAGAGCCGTCCGTTCAGCCCGCATTGCTGGAAGGCAACGATGGCGCTTGCCCACAAGGGGCTCGATGTCTCAACCGCGCCGACGCGTTTTCTCGAGGTCTCCACCATAGAAGGCGGCGCTTCGAAAAGCGTTCCGGTGATCCGCGACGGCGACAAGGTGGTCATCGATTCCTTCGCCATCGCGCTCTATCTCGACGAAGCCTATCCGGACCGGCCTACGCTGTTTGGCGGCGAAGGCGGCAAGGCGATGGCGCGCTTCATCGAGCGCTGGTCGCAATTGACCATCCATCCCTACGTCACCACGGCCGCGCTCACCGACCTCCATGCCATGCAGGACGAAGAGAACGCTGTATATTTCCGGCGGAGCCGGGAACAGCGTCTCGGCAAGCAGTTGGAAGATGTCGTCGCGGCACGCGACGGCGGGTTGGCGGCGTTTCGGGCTTCGCTTGAGCCGCTGCGCTCGATGCTGAGCTATCAGCCCTTCATCGGCGGTGCCTCGCCGCTGTTTGCGGACTATATCGTCTTCGGCGCGTTGCAATGGGCGCGCATTGCCACGCCCTATCAGCTGCTCGAAAACAGCGACGTGGTGGCGCAATGGTTCAGCCGCTGCCTCGACCTGCATGGCGGGCTGGGACGAAAGGTGGCTGCGGCGGCGTGACGGCCGCAAAACACCTGCCCTGCCCTCAAGGCAGATCGGGCGCCGTCAATCCATGGCGAAATCAGCGGCGGGATAGCTGGCCTTACTTGGCCGCCTTCTTTGGCTTGCTGGTTTTCGGCTTGCTGGCTTTCGTGGCGGCCTTTTCTTCCTTGGGCGCGGCCTTTGCCTTGCCAGCGCCAGATGCCTTCTTGGCTGGCGTCTTGGCCGCCGACGTCTTGGCCGCCGACGGCTTGCCCGCGTCCTCCCGATCGATGTCGGCCGCCGCCTGGTGCCAATGGCGTTCGTGGTGACCGGCTGGTTGCCCTTCTTCCTGCCAGATCTGATGTGCGCGATTGCGAATGCGCTCCTGACGATCGTCTGCCATGGTCATGTTGTCTCCATTCGGGCCGACTTCAGCGCGGCGCCGATACGCGACTATAGCAAGCAAAGCGTTGCTGTGCAGCCGTCTGATCCGGCCCAGGGAGCACCCGGCTGACATGGAAGCGTCCCGCAGGCCCGGCCCTTCGCTGTCGCTGCGGGCGTTCGTCGCTCGGAAAGCCAAGCAATTGGCTTTTCGTCCGCTTCGCGGACCGCTCCTCACCCCTTGGCAATGGGTCGGGCGGCTTGTATAGAGCCCGCCACTCTCAATTCCATTCTCAGACAAGGACGACCCATGGCGCTCGAACGCACCTTCTCCATGATCAAGCCGGACGCAACCCGGCGCAACCTCACCGGCGCCATCACCAAGATGCTCGAAGATGCCGGCCTGCGCGTCATTGCTTCGCGCCGTGTGTGGATGAGCCGCCGCGAGGCGGAAGGCTTTTACGCCGTCCACAAGGACCGCCCGTTCTTCGGCGAACTGGTCGAGTTCATGTCCTCGGCTCCGACGATCGTCCAGGTTCTGGAGGGAGAGAACGCCATTGCCAGGAACCGCGAAGTGATGGGTGCCACCAACCCGGCCAACGCCGCCGAAGGCACCATCCGCAAGGTTCACGCGCTGTCGATCGGCGAGAATTCGGTGCACGGCTCCGACGCGCCGGAAACCGCCGCGCAGGAAATCAAGTACTGGTTCTCGGACACCGAGATCGTCGGCTGAGCCGACATCGCCAAGTCCCATGCGAAAAGGCCGGCACCTCGCCGGCCTTTTTCATTGGCGGTCAGCTCGCGGCGCTGAAGCGAAGGATTTCGCGGCCGTCCTTGTCCGATATGGTGAGCTTGCCGGCATCGACCCTGTAGGCAGCCGCCCTGGCCAAGGCATCGAACAACGCCTTTTCCTCGGCCATCACCTCGGGCGCGCAGGCCTTGTAGGTCGAACCGATATTGCTGATCGCGATCGCCTGGCCATCGACCTTCGCCGTGGCAAAATAGGCGTTGCAGGGGCCACTGCCGCCAGCCTTGCCGGCCTCGCTGATCCTGAATGTCGCCTGCGGCGCGGTGATGGCGCCGATGCCGTCGACATAGTCGACCACCCAGAGCTGGCCAAAGACGGAAGCCGTCGGCTCGGTGCCTGACGCGACCATCTTGAGCATGATGCTTTGCGGCGCGTCGGTCAGCGGATCGAGCTGATGGCGCACATCGGAAATGAACATCAACTTGCCGTCGACAGTGATCCGCGCCTGCAGCGCATAGGTCATCTGTGACCGGATCGCCGATGGATCGAATTTGATCTCGAAGCTGATCGGCACCTGGCCGGTCGGCTTGATAGTCTGCTCGCCGATGACCCTGGCCGGCGCGTCGGCCAGCGAGACATCGACAAGCTGGACGGAAAGCACGGCGCTGGGCGGCAGGGCGATGCGCTCGCGATAGATCACCTCGCCCCTCACCGCCTTTTCGGCGGCCACGGACAGTTCCGGCACCGCCAGGATACCGATGATCAGAGGCACGAAACCGAAGACGAAGAACTCCGCGAGCCTGTCCAGCATGACCACCTCCCTTGCCCGGGATCGCCAATCCCCGGGCTGCCAATAGCTGACCACGCCGTCCATCTGGCCAAAGGATTGCGGTCAATGCATGGCTGCGACGGGGATTTATTCTGAAGGCGATTTCCAGCGCCCTGCCGCTTGGGCGTCGGCTTCCTTGGCCTCGACCCAGCCGCCCTCGGAGCCATCGGCGCGGTGCTCCTTCTTCCAGAAGGGTGCACGCGACTTCAGATAATCCATGAGGAAATTCGCAGCCTCGAACGCCGCCTGACGATGGGCGGAGGCGGCCACCACCAGAACAATATTCTGACCCGGGGCGATCTTGCCATGGCGGTGGATGACGGTGAGGCCTTGCAGCGGCCAGCGCTGAACCGCCTCAGCGGCGATACGACCAATCTCGGCCTCCGCCATGCCGGGATAATGCTCGAGCTCCAGTGCGGACAGGGCGCCCTGCTCATCCCGACAAAGACCGGAGAATGTGACCACCGCGCCAATATCGGCGCGGCCTTGCGTCATGCCGGCAATTTCGGCGGCGACGTCGAAATCCTGGCGCTGGATGCGCACGCTCGGCACCAGGACGGCCGACATGGGTATCAGCCCCCGGTCATGGGCGGGAACAGCGCGATCTCGCGCGCGCCCCAAATCTTCTCGCGGTGGTCGACATGTTCCTGATTGATGGCAACACGAATCACGTCGGGATACTGCAACGCGTGCTCGTAGCCCTCGCCACGTGATTGCAGCCAGCGCAACAGGTCGGCGACCGTCTCGATGCCCGCCGGCAATTCAACGTCTTCCTCCGATGTGCCGATCCGTTCGCGCACCCAGGCGAAGTAGATGAGACGGGTCGTCATCTCACTCATCCATGATGTGCTTGAGGCCGGCGCGGAAATAGTCGTAGCCGGTGTAGAGCGTGACGAGCGCCGCGATCCACAGCAGCACCAGGCCGGTTTGTGTGGTCAGCGGGAATATCTTGTCGCCGGCCGGCCCCGCCAGCAGGAAGGCGATGGCGACCATCTGGATGGTGGTCTTCCACTTGGCAAGCTGCGTCACGGGCACCGAGACCTTGAGCGCCGCCAGATATTCGCGCAGGCCCGAAACCAGGATTTCGCGGCACAGGATGATGATTGCCGCCCAGAGCGACCAGCCGGCGATGCCGGCATGGCGATCGGTGTCGGCCGCAAGCAGCAAAAGGCACGTGGCGACCAGCAGCTTGTCGGCGATCGGATCGAGCATCTTGCCGATGTTGGAGGTCTGCTGCCAGGCGCGCGCAAAATAACCGTCGAAATAATCGGTGATGGATGCGAGCAGGAAAATGATCAGCGCCGACCAGCGGGCGAAGTCGCTGGATTTGAGATGGCCTTCGAGAAAAAAGCACAGCACCACCAGCGGCACCGCGATAATGCGGGCGTAGGTCAGTATGTTGGGCAAGTTGAACGCGCGCTGGGCCATGTCAGGGGGACTCTTTCTGCCTGCGTACTCAAATCAGAAGCGAATGTAGGGGGTCAACAGGCCAGATTCGACTGACCAGCTGAAACTGCCGAATTTTTCAACTTTCGTGAAAATGATTGTAGACCAGCTTGGCGACCTGTTCGGAAATGCCGTCGACTTTCCTCAGATCCTCGATTGCCGCACGGCTGACCGCCTTGGCGGTGCCGAATGCCAGCAGCAGCGCCCGCTTGCGGCCGGGACCGATGCCGGCAATCTCATCGAGCGGGCTCTTGACCATTTCCTTCTTGCGCCGCGCCCGGTGCGAACCGATGGCGAAGCGATGGACCTCGTCGCGCAGTCGCTGCACGAAATAGAGCACGGGGTCGCGCACCGGCAGCGAAAACGAGTCCCTGCCCCTGACGAAAAAACGTTCGCGGCCGGCATCGCGGTCCTGGCCCTTGGCGATGCCGATGGCCACGACGCGGTCCTCGATGCCGAGATCGGCGAGAATCTTGCGCACCGCCGTCATCTGGCCCTGACCACCGTCGATCAGGATGACGTCGGGCCAGGCCGGGAAGCTGCCGGAGATGTCGTCATCGATATCATCGGCCGCCTCGCCTGCCGCGGCGTCGTCGGCCACGGCAACATCGCCATGCTCCTTGAGCAGCCGCGAAAAGCGCCGCTCCATCACCTCGCGCATCATGCCGAAATCGTCGCCCGGCGTGATCTCGGTCGAGCGGATGTTGAATTTCCGGTACTGGTTTTTGACAAAACCTTCCGGCCCCGCGACCACCATGGCGCCGACGGCATTGGTGCCCATGATGTGCGAGTTGTCGTACACTTCGATGCGCACCGGCGGTTTGGCCAGCCCGAAGGTCTCGGCGAAACCGGCAAGCAATCGCCCTTGCGTCGACGTTTCGGCCAGCCTGCGGCCCAACGCCTCCCTGGCGTTCTGAAGGGCGTTGTCGGTCAGGTCCTTCTTCTCGCCGCGCTGCGGCACCGAAATCGCCACCTTGCGGCCGGCGCGGGTGGAGAGCGCCTCGGCCAGCAGCTCCTGGTCTTCGACCCCACGCGACAGCAGAATGGTGCGTGGCGTCGGCTTGTCGTCGTAGAACTGCGCCAGGAACGAGCCCAGCACCTCCGATCCCTCCAGTGCCGGGTCGGCCTTGGGGAAATAGGCACGGTTGCCCCAGTTCTGGCCGGTGCGGAAGAAAAAGACCTGGATGCAGACCTGGCCACCTTCCTGATGGATGGCGAAGACATCGGCTTCGTCGACGGTCTGCGGGTTGATGCCCTGATGGCTTTGCACGTGCGACAGAGCCGCCAGCCGATCGCGATAGATGGCGGCGCGCTCGAAATCGAGGTCTTCGGACGCCTGCTGCATGGCGGTCGAAATCTCGGTCTTCACCTTCTGGCTACGGCCAGACAAGAAATCCTTCGCCTCGGAGACCAGTTCGGCGTAGCCCTCATGCGAGATTTCGCCGGTACAGGGGCCGGCGCAACGCTTGATCTGGTACAAAAGGCATGGCCGCGTGCGGTTCTCGTAGAACGAGTTGGTGCAACTGCGCAGCAGGAAGGCACGCTGCAGCGAATTGATGGTGCGGCCGACGGCGCCGGCCGAGGCAAAGGGGCCGAAATAGTCGCCCTTGCGTGACCGCGCGCCGCGATGCTTGTAAATGCCGGGCGAGACGTGATCGCCGGTCAACAGAATGTAAGGGAACGACTTGTCGTCCCGCATCAGCACGTTGAACCGCGGCCGCAAGCGCTTGATAAGGTTGGCTTCAAGCAGCAGCGCTTCGATCTCGGTGCGGGTGACGACGAATTCCATCGTCGACGTCTCGCGCACCATGCGGCCGATGCGGTTGGTGTGGAACCGGCCCTGCGCGTAGTTGGTGACGCGCTTCTTCAGGCTGCGGGCCTTGCCGACATAGAGCACGTCGCCGGCGGCGTTCATCATGCGGTAGACGCCAGGCGCATTGGGCAGCCGCTTGACCAGCGTCTGGATCACCTCGGCGCCGACCATGCCTTCGGCATCGCCGGCATGCGGCGTCCAGTCGATGGCCGTGAAGGCGACATCCGGGCCAGCTGGTTCGATGATCTCCTCCAGCGCCTCATCCTCGAGGTCGATTTCGGGAGGAAGATCATCGGCGCCGCCGCGCGCCTTGTTTTTGTGATCCAGTGGACTCATTCCGCCATGCCTGTCACATCGGGCGTCTGCCATGCAAGATGCTGGCCGCCATCAAGCGCGATCATCTGACCGGTGACCGAGCGCGCATCCCAGAGATAGCGGATGGTGGCGCCGAATTCAGGCAATTCCGGGCCGCGCTTCAGGATCAGGCCGGCGACCTGTGCGTCAAAATCGGAATCATCCTGGCGCATGTTCTTCAACGTCGGACCCGGACCGATCGCGTTGACACGAATGCTTGGGCCCAGCGCCTGCGCCAGCATCTGCGTTTGCGTCCACAGGGCGGATTTGGACAGCGCATAGGAAAAATAGCGCGGCGTCGGCCGCCAGACGCGTTGGTCGATGATGTTGACGATCAGCCCCTCCTGCCCTTCCGGCAAGGCGCGCGCGAAATTCTGCGCCAACAGCGCCGGCGTCCTCACATGAATGGCAAAGTGGCGGTCCCAGGCCTGCCAGTCGAAATCGTCAACGGAATCATCGACAAAGAGCGAAGCATTGTTGACCAGAAGCGAGATGGGTCCC
Source organism: Mesorhizobium sp. GW821-FHT04C10 (assembly GCF_059420305.1). Lineage (NCBI taxonomy): Bacteria > Pseudomonadati > Pseudomonadota > Alphaproteobacteria > Hyphomicrobiales > Phyllobacteriaceae > Mesorhizobium > Mesorhizobium sp. GW821-FHT04C10. The sequence continues at coordinate 5,256,747 of NZ_JBWKTL010000001.1, forward strand.
AGCGCGACTTCCGCCTGACCGACGAGGTCGCTGACGGCATCCATATCGGTCAGGTCGGCGCTTACCACCGCAGCGCGGCCGCCGGACTGGTTAATCCCCGCGGCCAAGGCGTCAGCCTCACCGCGCGAGCGATTGGCATGGATGGCGACTGCAAAACCATGGCTGGCGAGGTCTTCGACGATCGCCTTGCCGATCCGTTTCGCCCCGCCGGTCACCAGCGCCGCGGTGGCTTTGCTCATCTTCAGTCAATCCTCAATTTCAGCACGAAAAGACGGCGCCGGCAAAATATGGCCCGCCATCCGTTAAATGGCGTTCGCACCTGGGGCAACATTGTGGCGAAACCGCCTGGCGGGCATTCAGACTCGCCTCATACCAAGGCCAGTCATATCCCCATATAGGGCGCTGGACTCCTTGCACCAAGCGGTGTGCAGCGCAACATGGCCAAGCTGCTGACATTTCGCTGTTGCGAAGATGCAACGTCAAGGTTCTGCCTCATTCGTGCCGGGGAATGACCCAAGTTCAGGTTCGCTTCAGCCGCATTTTGACACGACATTTGGAACCGACGAACGCCAGATCCGTTTCACCCCCCGGACGGGTTGATGGCGATCGTAAGAAACAAGCCTGTGTCCTGTGGCTTAAGGAGTAAAGAACAATGCAAGCCAATCTCAAATTCGCACGGCCGCTGGCCGTCGCGCTCGGGCTCTTCGCCCTCGGTGGAACCGCTTATGCCGCGGACGTCGTTCAGGAAGAGCCGCCGGCACCCGCTCCGGTTGCCGAACTGCCTGTGGCATCCTGGGCCGGCCCCTATGCCGGTATCAACCTCGGCTATGGCTTCTCCGGCCGTACCAAGGAAAAGGATACCGGTTTCGACACCAGCACGAAGGGTTTCGTCGGTAGCGTCTTCGGCGGCTATCAGTGGCAGCAGGAGAACTTCGTGTACGGCGGTGAAGCCGAACTCGGCTACAACGGCGTCAAGGGTGACGACAATGGCATCCACTCCAAGGGTGGCTTCGAAGGTTCGCTGCGTGCCCGTCTGGGCTATGCAGTGACCCCGGAAATCCTGCTCTACGGCACTGGCGGTCTCGCCGGCAGAAGCCTGAAGGTGGAAGACTCCGACCTCCTCGCCAGCGACACCGGCACGATGATCGGCTGGACCGCGGGCGTCGGCACCGACATCAAGCTGACCGACAATGTCTTCGGCCGTGTCGAGTATCGTTACACCGACTTCGGCAGCAAGAGCTTCGATGGTATCGGCAAGGTCAAGGCCACCGACAACCGCGTTACCTTCGGCGTCGGTATGAAGTTCTAAGTCGTTCAAGCCACGACACGAAAAAGCCGGGCCTTGCGCCCGGCTTTTTTTGTGGCCGCCGGTCAACCCGGGATCGCGGACTTCAACTCCGGGAATTTCTCGTCGAAACGCGCCGCCCAGCGGGTCAACCGGCCGCGGCCCTTTTCCCATTTGCCGGTAAAGCGCAGTGAGAGATAACCGAGGCAAGCCCGCAGAGCCATCTGGCCGGCGGTGATCTTCTTCGGCAGTTTCGGCGGGTTGGCGTTGAGCAGGTCGAGAGCGGAGGTGATCTTCGCCCACTGCCGGTCGAGCCAGGGCTGATAGACCATCTCCTCAGGCCGGGTGCGGCGCTCATAGACCATCGACAGCGCGCAATCGCAAATGCCGTCGGCCAGCGCCTCCAGTACTTCCGCCTCCAGCCGCTTGTCGGGATTGCGCGGAAACAACGCGTTCTTCGAAATCCGGTTGAGGTGCTGGGTAATAGCGCGGCTGTCGTGGATCGAACGGCCGTCATCAAGCACCAGCACCGGGATCTTGCCGAGCGGATTGGCACCGATCAATTCGGCCGGTCGGTCCTCGGTCTTGACCGGCACCAGATCGATCTCGATCCCGGCATAGGCCGCAGCCATCCTGACCTTGGAGCTGTAGGGAGAGGTGGATGCGTAGAGCAGCTTCGACATGATCGGTTTCCTGTTGCGGACGTCCAGTGTTGACTGGACGGGCACTTGCGATCAACCGCCAGAGCGCAAAAAAAGAGCTGCCAGAAACCGATTGCGGTTTCGCCCCAAGCATAGCCTACAGAGTGGTACGTTGGAAACACGAGCAAGCTACGGCAGCAGGCTGATTATCTTCAAACCTGCATTCGCATCTCACCAACCAGGCACTGCGCCGGGGCCTTCGCCAAGCGCGACAAGGAGACAGTTCAACGGGCGAGCGAGGCAGCCAACCGGCGCCTCGCTTTGCTTGCCCCCTCGGTCTGATCCCGATGTTCAGCCCCGAGGGCTGAACCCGCTGCCGGACTTGCTTCGATCCAGTTCGTCAGAGCGTCCTTGCCGAGCCCCGAAGGACACGCGACGCCCCAACGACCGGTCTACTTCTTGGCCGGAGCCTTCGCCTTTGCAGGCGCTGCCTTGGCCTTCGGCGCGGCGGCTTTCTTCACCGCGGGCTTTGTAGCGGCCGCTGCTGCTTTCGCAGCCGGCTTTGCCGCTGCCTTCGCGGCGGGCTTTGCCGCAGCCTTGGCGGGCGCTGCCTTCTTGGCCGCGGGTTTTGCCGCCGCCTTGGCCGCAGGCTTCTTCGCCGGTGCTGCCTTCGCTGCAGGCTTTGCCGCTGCCTTGGCGGGCGCCGCCTTCTTCACTGCGGGCTTCGCCACAGCCTTGGCCGCTGCCGGCTTCTTGGCCGGTGCTGCTTTCGCTGCGGGCTTTGCTGCGGGCTTTGCCGCCGCCTTCGCAGGCGCTGCTTTCTTCACTGCCGTTGCGGCCTTCGCCGCGACTGCTTTTGCGGGTGCTTTCTTTGCCGGTGCTTTGGAAGCCGGCGCTTTAGATGACTGCTTAGCCATGTCATGCCCCTTCACGTTATGCCGATGGCCGTGAATGACCCCGGCGCGCAATGCATATCTGACTCGCGGCTCGCTAGCCAGCGAAGCAATGGTATGATTTTCTCAGCTTAAATTTTCGTTGAGATCGAGACGCGATCGCACTCATCATCGCAAAAATCCGTCGCTGATCTTCTGATACCACCGGCAATTTGACACCGGCATTCTCGATGCGAGCCCACCATCGAACTCCGAAGACTAGCGAGCAACTTTACGCATGATCGTCGGCCGTGAATATCATGACCTGCCACCTCACCGAGGCGATCATCTTCCGCAAGCGAACGGTCTATGTGGATCACGAGGGCGATACGGCGACCGATCTGAGGATCACCTTGTCAAGCATGCATCCATACCTCCAATTGACAGATAACTCTGCATAACAGAGTATTCTGCAAAGATGCGATTGCGCTTTGTCGATCGCGCAAGAAGCAAGTGGCGCTGCCGCTTTCCGAGAGCGCCGTACCACATGACGACAGTCCTTGCCGCATTGGAGCCCATCGATGAGCGCCGACGACATCATCCATCAAAGTAAGCGACTCAGGATCATGGCCATCCTCAACACGCTGGAAAGGCGCGAGGCGCTGGAGTTCACCCAGTTGAAGATCATGGTCGAAGCCACCGATGGAAATCTCGGGGCACACCTCGATACGCTGGCCAGGGCGGGCTATGTCGATATTGAAAAGCTTTTCGTCGGGCGACGGCCGCAGACACGGGTCAAGGCAACAACGATCGGGCGGCGGGCCTTTCGCGGTCACATTGCCTTTCTTCGCAAGATCATCGATCAGGCGGAGGCAACGCGGCGCGGGAAATAACACTGCAATTTAGCGAACACCGTTGGCGCGTCGCGATGACGGCGGCGCCCCGCGTATAAGGCAGGCGCATGGATTTCGTCACGGCTGATAGCCGAGGCAGATGGCGCCGAGCGCCACGACGGCGCAGGCGCCGACCCGCCGGGGTGTCAGCGTCTCGCCGAGAAACAGCCGGCCGATGAAAGCCGCGAAGACGACACTGGTCTCGCGGATCGCGGTGATCGGACCGGCAGGTCCGAGCGCGAAGGCCGCCACCACGACGCCATAGGCCAGAAGCGCGAACAGGCCGCCGCCCAGTGCCTTCCAGGTCTCCGGCGCCCGCGGGTCGATAGCAAGCCGGCCACGGCTGGCGATGAAGATCGCCGGCATCAACGCGCCATAGGCCAGCAGGACCCAGGCGGTGTAGGCGCCGACATTGCCCGCCGCGCGAACGCCGATTGCATCGACCGTCGCATAGGCGGCAATGATAGCTCCCGTTGCCAGCGCATAGAGGATCGATGTCGTGGCGGCTCTTCCTCGTCCGAGCGAAAGACCCATGATGCCACCGCCGACCAGGGCGACGCCGACGGTCTCCAGAACGGTGAGCTGCTGGCCGGCCAGCAGGAAGCCGCCAAGGGTGACGAGCAGAGGCACGCTGCCGCGAACAATCGGGTAGACCTGTCCCAATTCGCCATGTTTGTAGGCGGCCACCAGGAACACGCTGTAGCCGACCTGCAGGCAGGCCGAGAGCCCGACATAGGGCCAGGCCGACGTGGCTGGAAAACCGTTGAAGACTGCCAGGGGAATGGCCAGCACCGTGCTGGAGAAGCTCATGACGGTGACGGTCCACAACCTGTCGGCGCCTGTTCGCAGGAAAGCGTTCCAGCTTGCGTGCAGAATCGCCGCGAACAGCGCGAGGCCGACGACCAGCGGACTCATTGCGGCCTGCGCGAGGCAGCGATGATGTCCAGGGCCGCCTTGCGGGCTTCACGAAGAGCGGTACCCGCCTGCCCCATCTGCGCCATCAGGGTGGCCCCTTCGATCAGCATCAACAGCGTCGCCGCCACGTTCTCGGCGCGCCCGCGCGGCATCACCTGCGCGAGGATCGATCGCATGCGCTGCCTGAAGCCATTCTTCTGCCTGGCGACAGCCTCGAACACGGGATGCCCGGGATCGCCGAACTCGGCCAGCGCATGCGCGAATAGGCAGCCGTGGAAATCCGGGCTACGGAACCAGCGGCCATGCCAGTCGAAAATCCTCGCGATCTTCTGCTCCGACGTCATGCTCTCCCGCGCAAGTTGGTCGAGCTGATCGTCAAAACGCCTGGCGCGATAGTCGAGCACCGCGACGATCAGTTCATCCTTGCTGGGGAAATGGCGATACATCGTCATCTTGGCCACATCGGCCTCGGCGATGATCCGGTCGATCCCGGTGGCATGGAAGCCGGCACGCTTGAACAGCGCATAAGCGGTTTCGACGACGTGCTGGCGTTTGTCGGAGACAGGCGACGGCGTCATGATGCGCACCAAGTGATGAGACAGGTCTGTCTCATACCTATGTGATGGATCTCACCGTCTGTCAACACGGCACGGAAAAGGCCTGCAGCTGATTAAGCCGCAGGCCTTAAACAGAATCGAGAATTTGGAAGATCGCGCTTGGGGTGTGCTGAGATTCAGGTCAGGCCGAGTCGAAAACGGTAGCTTCCGAGAACCGGAGCGGAGCGTACTCAAAGTACGAGAGCACCGGAAGCGCAGGAAGCTACCGTTTGCAGGCCGGCCTCACCTGAATATCAACACACCCTTAGCGCAGGACGCGGCAGCGGCCGTTGTAGACCATCCAGCGGTCGAAGCCTGAGACGCAGAATTCGACATTGTCGCCGATCGAGGCAAAGCCCTGGCCTTCCTCGATCAGGTACCAGATGGACCGGTCGCGCCCGTCGGACAGGCTGACAGTGGCCCCGCAATAGCGGCGGCCGATCGGCCAAGTGTCGTCGGCCGGCAGATAGCGGTGCTGATGGATGCGCCGGAAGTCGGTGATCTGCACATCCGGCAGATGCGGCACATGATGCACCTGGTAGGAGAAGCGGGAGGTGATCTTGCTCAGCACCCAGGGCTGGCCGCAGACGCCGCCATCGTCGTCCGAATAGACGCCAAGGTCAGCCGCCTGGACCGCATGGGTAAAGCCAAGAGGCGCGGCGAGCGGGGTACAGAGCGAAATCAAGGCAGCAAGTGCGGATTTGGCGAAGCGAGTCATGACAGCCTCTCAAGGTCGATTACGCGCACTGTGCGGATTCGCTTGGCGTCGGTCAAGCGGTTGCTCAGACAATGGTTTCCAGAAACCAGCTGGAGCGTCTACCAACGTACCTACCGGCTACGCGTTCCTCTCCAGTATCAGTCTTCCGGAAGAAAGGCGGGGTTGAAGACGACCTCCCAGAGATGGTCGTCCGGGTCCTGGAAATAGCCGGCATAGCCACCCCAGAACGTATTCTGGGCCGGCTTGACGAGACGGGCGCCTGCCCTGACGGCCTGCGCCATCACGGCATCAACCTCGGCCTCGCTCGTGACGTTGTGACCGATGGTGAACTCGGTCGGGCTGCGGCCGGTCTGGCCGATGCCAGCGTCTCGGGCGATGTTGGGACGTTCGAAGATCGCGAACTTCAAGCCGCCCTGCAGATCGAAGAAGGCCACAGCGCCATGCTCGAACTCCCTGCCGATGATGCCCTCGGTCGGAAGCCCAAGTCCGTTTCGGTAGAATTCGAGCGAAGCTTCCAGACTATCGACACCAAGGGTGATGACACTGATGCGAGCTTTCATTTTGACTTCTCCTTTCTATATTCGGGACTTGCGCGGTGACGTCAGCGCGGATGTGGTCGCTAATGCCAGCGGGAGGCTTCATGTGATTTGCCATGGCTGGAGCGGTGCGCATTGAAGATTTCGGCCAAAATGGCGGAGAGCGCGAGCCGAACGGCGAGCTTATGATTGCTGGCCAAGCAGACGGATGATGGCTGAAGGGATGGAAGCGGTACTGGCGCAGACCACCGGCTTTTTCCAGGAACGCCCGGCAGACAGGCGGCTGGGTGCCGTCTTCGCGTCCGTCTGGATCCACCGCATGCAGGACCAGGACGCTCCACCTGTCGTGATAACGCCGGATGCGACGATCGACCTGCAGTGGATCGACGGCCGGTTCCGGGTCGCGGGGCCGGACCGGGAGCCGCAGATCGAGGTATTGCCGTCAGGAGCGACGATTGTCGGATTCAGATTCCGGCCAGGAGCGGCCGCCGCGTGGCTGGGCGTGCCGGCCAACCGGATCGTCGGAGAACGCCTCGACCTCGTTGACCTTTGTGGCACCATGGCGCGCCATCTGGCATGCCGCGTGCGGGACACGCCCGATCTTGCCTGGCTGGCGGGGCAATTGGAGAAGGCAATCGGGGAATACACGCAAGAACACCGTGCGCCCGATGTGGTCATGGGCAATGCATTCGACGTCATCGACCGGGGGCTGCCGGCCGGCAAGCCGCTGGTGCCGTTCCTGCTGCGCAGCTTGCATATGAGCGAGCGGTCGCTGCGTCGCCGTTTCGAGGAGAGTTTCGGCTATGGCCCCAAGACGCTCGACCGCATCCTTCGCTTCCATCGTTTCCGGCGTCTGCGGCAGGCATCCGGCAATGCCTCGACCGCTGTCTTGGCGGTCGAGGCCGGCTATGCGGATCAGGCCCATTTGATACGCGAAAGCAGGCGGCTGTCCGGCATCACGCCGTCGGCACTGGCCGCCACCGGAGCATAGCAGCGCCTCGGGCGACAGCGTTCAAGCCGTGCCCGCCTGCTCCCCGGCCAGCCACTCCAGCGACCAGTGCGCCGGCTTTTCCACCGCAAGCAATTTGTGGAGGGCCGGCAACAGCGTTCGCAATTCGCCCTCCAGCGTGAAGGGCGGATTGACCACCACCATGCCACTGCCATCAAGGCTGGGTTCCGAAGAGGCCGGCCGGATCTCGAATTCGATGTCGAGGATTTTCGGGATGCCGGATTGCTTCAGCGCCTTCCTGAAGGCGATGATCGCCTTGCGGTCCTTGATCGGATACCACAGCGCGTAAATGCCGCCGGGCCAGCGCTTGTGCGCCCTTATGAGCCCGTCGACCAGGCGGCCGAACTCGCCCTCCTCCTCGAACGGCGGATCGATAAGGACCAGGCCGCGCTTCTCCTTCGGCGGCAGATGCGCGCCCAGCGCCAGCCAGCCATCGAGTTCCATCACCCTCACCTGGAAGTCGCCGGCGAATTCCGCTTTCAGCTTGGCGGCGTCTTTCGGGTGCAGTTCGATCGCGGACAGCCGGTCCTGCTTGCGCAGGAGATGGCGCGCCAGCATCGGCGAACCCGGATATTTCTTCACGCCATCCCCGGGATTGAGCGACCGCACAGCCTCCAGATAGGGCGCCAGCAACGCGCCAGCCCTGGCGTCGAACGAGGCATCGATCAGCCTGCCGATGCCGCCTTGCCATTCGCCGGTCTTCTGCGCCTCGAGCGACGACAGATCGTAGCGGCCAATGCCGGCATGGGTATCGACGACGCGAAAAGCCTTGTCCTTCTGCTTGAGATAGTCGAGCAGCCGCGTCAGCACGACATGCTTGACGACATCGGCGAAGTTTCCGGCGTGGTAGGCGTGGCGGTAGTTCACTTGGATCCCCTGCCCCAGCGCGGCGGCGGTTGCGAGTTCGGATTGTCCGGCCGGCCGCCACCGGAACGCCGGGACAGCAGGAAGCCGATCAGGCCGATCGCCATCAGCGAGAGGCCGACCGGCCGCGCACGACGGTCGGCCTCGCCGACACCGGAGCGCAGCACAAGGTCCACCGCCCGCATCGGTATGTCCTCGGCATCGCCCGGACCGACAGTGAAGACATAAGGGCCGGGACTGACGGTCGCGATGACGCCCGCCTCGTCGCGAAAGATCTTGTCGGGCAGTTGCGGGCTGGCCTGGCGCGGGTTGTCGACATGGTTGAACTGCAACGTCGATGCAAGCACCGTGCGGCCATTGGTGGCGGCGGTCAGCGTCAACACCGTGCGTTGCTGCGAAACGATGCGCTCGGCTCTCGCGGTCAAGTCGACCAATGCCCGCACCGGCGCGTCGCGGCCCGAGAGCGACACGGTCACTGGTTTGAAGCGGCCTTGTTCATAGACCCGCCAGGTGCCGATTTCGCGGCCGGAAAAATTGGTCATCGCCCAGGGATAGATGAGGCCTATACCGGTGCCGGCCAGCAGGATCAGGACAAACAGAAAGCGCATTCAGACAGTCACCTTGTAATCATGCCTTGGCAATCATGCCTTGCCGGGCAACTGGCCAGTACCGGCACCGTCGCGCAGGCGTTCCATTTCATCCAGCAGCATGTCGAGGCCGAGTTCGAATGTCTTGTCGAATTCGGCGGTGCCGAAAAAGCGACCGGCCGCCGTGACATTGGGAAAATCCCGGGCCAGTTGCTCGTCGTTGACCGTGTTCACAGCCGACGGACCCCTGGCATAGCCCGCGTTCTCGTCCAGCACCGCGCCCATCAGATAATAGCCGACGGCGCGAAACAGCCGCGCGCTGAGTTCGGTGTCAAAGCCGGCATCCCTGAACAGGCCGATAATGCCGTCCAGCCAGGCAAGGCAGATGGGCGAATTCATACGGTAGGTGACGAAGAAAGCAGCATAGGCTGGATGGTCGCGGCCGATGCGACGAAAATCCTCGATGGCGATGCGCATCCTTTGCCGCCATGGGAGGCTGGCGTCGGGCATTTCGAGCACACCGATCAACCGGTCGACGAGGGCTTCGTGCAAATGCGCCACCGAAGGAAAGTGGTGGTAAATGCTCATCGCCTCGCAACCGAGTGCCGCCGCCAGCTTGCGCATGGAAAAGCCGGCGAGCCCCTCCTTCTCGATCACCTCGAAGGCCGCGTCCTCGATCATTTCGCGCGACAGGCGGCCACGCGTTCCGGCTTTTTTTATCGATGTGTCCATGGCGCCGCTTGACAACTTACACTGTAAGGTTCATTTTTTGCATTACCTTACACCGTAAGGCTTGGAAAAACCAGAGGAGAATGTCATGTTCGACTATCGCATTCTTTCATCCGTGCCTTCTTCCATCCGCCGGACCTGCCTGGTCGCCGCTACCGGCTGTGCACTGACGCTGGCCGCGGCACCTGCCCATGCCGACGACTATGATGCGACCCTCAAGGACATCCAGTCGACCATGGGTGGCGTACCGAGCTTTGTGAAGCAGTTTCCCAAAGCCGGTCTGCCCGGTGCCTGGGCCGAGGTCAAGGCCATCGAACTCAGTGACAAGACGGCGCTGCCCCCAAAGGTCAAGTCGCTGATCTCGCTGGCGGTGGCGGCGCAAATTCCGTGCAGCTATTGCATCTGGTCGGACACGCAGGACGCCAAGCGCGCCGGCGCCACCGACGAGGAGATCCAGGAAGCCGTGACAATGGCTGCGCTGACCCGCCACTGGAGCACCATCTTCAATGGCATGCAGGTCGATTTCGACAAGTTCAAGAAGGAAATGGGCGGGCAATAAGCCCGTCGGCAAGAAGGAAATGGGCGGGCAACAGGCTTGCCGGCAAGAAGGAATCAGTGAGGTGGCGAACCAGACGATGACGGTTGTGATCGTCTAAGAGACCCGCCAAAAGGCGGGTCTCGTCATGGGAGCCCATCCAACCGACACCCGATTGCGACCTGGTCGCCATGTCGGCCATTTCGCCGACGCCTAGGCCTTGCGCTCCCAGCGGCGGTCTGATGTCTGCTGCCAGTAGGTCACGGCATGGCCTGCGTCCTTCATCGTCTTCCAATGCGCGCGGGCCGCCTCGACCTGGCCGGCGTCATGGCCGTCGAACAGGAACACGGCGCGCTCGTAACCGGCAAGATCGGGCGCCGCCGCGCCGTCGACCAGGAACCTTATCTTGGCTTGGTTGGGATTGCCGTCGCCGGTGGTCAACAGGATAGGCTGCTCCCCGGGATAGGCCTCGCGATCGGTCGCGTGCGCCAGGAACGAATCATCGCGGAAGGTCCACAGATGCTGGTCGAGCGCGTCGCGCCGTTCCTCGGTGCCGGTCTGCACCACGGCGCGCCAGCCGCGATCGACGCTGCGCTCGAGCAGGCCCGGCAGCGCATCCTCCAGCGTCGATTCGGTCAGATGGTAGAACAGCACGTCGGCCATGGATCGAGGTCAGCTTTCGTAGTGATCGCGCACCAGCCGGTCGAGCAGTCGGACGCCGAAGCCCGAACCCCATGACTGGTTGATCTCGCTCGACGGCGAGCCCATGGCCGTACCGGCAATGTCGAGATGCGCCCACGGCGTATCCTTGACGAAGCGCTGCAGGAACTGCGCGGCGATGATGGCGCCGCCATAGCGGCCGCCGATGTTCTTCATGTCGGCGTTCTTGGAATCGATCAGCTTGTCGTATTCGGCCCCGAGCGGCATGCGCCACAGCCGCTCCTGAGTCGCCTGCCCCGCCCCCGTCAGTCTCTCCGCCAATTCGTCATTGTTGGAAAACAGGCCGGCATAGTGCAGGCCGAGCGCGACCATGATGGCGCCGGTCAGCGTCGCCAGATTGACCATGAATTTCGGCTCAAAGCGGTCGTTGCAGTACCACAGCGCGTCGGCCAGCACGAGACGCCCCTCGGCGTCGGTGTTGAGAACCTCTATGGTCTGGCCCGACATGGAGGTGACAATGTCGCCGGGACGCTGGGCATGGCCGTCGACGGCGTTCTCGACAAGACCGATGATGCCAACGACATTGGCTTTCGCCTTGCGCGCGGCCAGTGCGTGCATGAGTCCGGTTACCGCGGCAGCGCCACCCATATCGCCCTTCATGTCCTCCATTCCCGACGCCGGCTTCATCGAATTGCCGCCGGTGTCGAAGGTGACGCCCTTGCCGACAAAGGCGACCGGGCTGTCCTTGGGCTTGCCGCCGTTCCACTGCATGATCGCCATGCGCGCGCCACGTGGCGAGCCTTGCGCAACGCCAAGCAGCGAGCCCATGCCGAGCTTCTTCATCTCCTTCTCGGCCAGGATCTCGACCTTGACGCCGAGCGCCTCGAGCTCCTTGGCCCGGGCGGCGAACTCGACCGGTCCCAGAATATTTGCCGGTTCATTGACAAGGTCGCGCGCCAGAAGCACGCCGTCGACCACCGCCTCGGCATCCGCGAAGGCCTTCCTGGCGCCTGCCGGGTCGGCGGTGTGGATGGTTATCTTGACCGACTTCTTCGGATCGGCCTTTGCGTCATCCTTGTCCTTCCTGGTCTTGTACTTGTCGAAGGAATAGCCGCGCAGGAGGATGCCCGCCGCAAGATTGGCGGCGTCCTTGCCATCAGGCGAGGCGCCGGCAAGGTCGAGCACGACGGCAACGTCGGTTGCCTTGCGCAATGAGGCTGCAATGGTACCGCCGAGTTTCAGCCAGGCATATTCGTCGAGCCCCGACGCCTTGCCGGCGCCGATCGCGACCAGCCTGTCGAGCGACGTTGCCTGCGGCGCCAGAACCTCGACGACGCCGGCGAACTTGCCCGTGAACTCGGCCACCGGGAACGCCCGTTCCAGCGTCTTGCCTTGATCGTACGCCGAGGCGATGTCGCTCAGGCTTCCGTCATCCGCCGACAGCACGAAGACCGTGCCCTTCCTGTTCGCCGCCGTCTGAGGCGCGGCAAATTTTGCAAAGGCGATCGACGGTCTCGGATTCATCATGTCCTGCTTTCGGGGATTGCGCGATGATGCGCGAAGCGGTTTGAAACGATCCGCGACATTTGGTCGTTTTCCGGCATTTGGCAAGACTTTGCCAAAATGGCTACCCATATGACACACGGAATCGATGGCGATTCGTCGCGGCACGGCCCCGCTTCATGCCGCAACATGTTGTTAACCATCGATGTTCGCCCTTTCTTATCCATTCCCTCCGACACTCCGGTCCACTGCGGCACGCGACGTGGGACGGGAACCGGATCGCCTGCCTGATCGAGCCCATCGGAGCCAGTTGTGCGGTCGTCGCCGGACAGCTACCCTGAGCGTGGTGGCATGATGCCGTTCGAGAAAATCGAGTAAAGCCTTCATGAAGGTCGTTGAACGCTACATCATGCGCCGCGCTTTCGTGGTCTTCCTGGCAGCGCTGGTCTGGACACTGGCCATCGTGTGGACCACGCAGGTGCTGGCCAAGATCGACCTCGTCACCGACAGTGGCCAGTCGTCGCTGACCTTCTTCGAGGTCGCCGCCCTCATTCTTCCCTCGATCATACCGATCGTCGTGCCTTTCGCGCTGGTGGTGGCGGTTGCCCAGACACTCAGTGTCATGAATTCGGATTCCGAGCTCGCCGTCGTCAACGCGGCTGGCGCCTCGCGCTGGACGATCGTGCGGCCAATCATGCTTCTCGCCCTTGCGGCCAGCGTTTTTTCCTTTGCCGTCGACAATGGCATCGACCCCTATGCAAGGCAGAAGAATCGCGCCCTGGTGGCGCAGTCGCGCGCCGACCTGTTGTCGCTGATCATCCAGGAAGGCACTTTCCGCAAGATCGAGGACGGCCTTTTCCTGCAGATTGGCGAGCGGCTTCCGGACAATCGGCTGGGCGGCATCTTCGTCGCCGATTCGCGCGAGGAAGGCGTCAATCTCGTCTATTATGCCAAGACGGGCAGCATCGTAGAACGCGGCGGCGAAAAGGTGCTGATGATGAATGACGGCGTCATCCACCGCAAAACGCTGACCGGCGACCTCAGCGTCATCCGGTTCACCTCCTATGCCTTCGACATGTCGGCGTTCATGGCGGCGGCCTCCGAGGTGACGCTGCTGCCGAAGGACCAGACAACCCAGTACCTGCTCAATCCAAGCCCCAACGACAAGAATTTCCAGCAACGACCGCAGGAATACAGGGCCGAGATCGACCAGCGATTTTCGGAATGGACCTATTCCATGGTGTTCGCGCTGATCGCGCTCGCGGTCGCCGGCGACGCGCGCTCGCATCGCGAGGCGCGCGTCAATCCCCTGATCACGGCGATCACCATATCCCTGTTCGTGCGCTGGCTGGGTTTCTTTGCCGCCAGCAAGGCGGATGAGATTCCGCAATATGCCTATATGGTCTATGGTGTGCCCATCGTGGCTTCCGCCGTTGCCATCTGGTTCATCGTGTCGAACCGCACCATGGAACTGCCGGTGGCCTGGGCTGACTGGATGACGAACCTGGCCAGCCGCTTCGGTGACGGCTGGAACGCCCTCAAGCTGCGTTGGTCACGGCGCGGCACTTCAGGTCAGGGGATCGGCTGATGGGCTGGACACTGGGCCGCTATTTCTTCTTCCGTTACGTGACGATCACGATCTGGTTCTTCCTGGGCCTGCTGGCGCTGGTGTTCCTGATCGATTTCACCGAACTGTCCGGTCGTACCACCGGCCTGCCCGGCTTCACCTATGGAACGGCCGTGGCCATTTCGGGCCTTCGCATGCCGATGATCATGCTGCAGACAGTCCCGTTTGTCGGCCTGTTCTCGGCGATGGCAACGCTGGTGTCGCTCAACCGCCGCTACGAGCTGGTCATCGCGCGTTCCGCCGGCGTTTCGGCCTGGCAATTCCTTTTGCCATGCTGCATCGGAGCACTGCTGTTCGGCTTCGTGTCGGTCGGGCTCATCAATCCGCTGGCCGCACACGCCTTCTCCTTGTCCGAACAGATCGAGACCCAGTTGCGCTCCGGCAAATCGAACACGGTTTCGGCCGATGCCGCCCCCTGGATTCGTCAGAAAACCGGCGATGGTGACACCATCATCGGCGCACGGGCCATTCTCAACCAGGGCCTGGAGATGGCCGACGCCGTCTTTTTCGTCCTCGACCAGCAAGGCAATATCGTCGAGCGCAAGGATGCCGCGCGCGCCTACTTGCGGGACGGCTATTGGGACTTGCAGGACGTAAAGACCTTCAAGAACGGCACCATCCAGCCCGCCGCAAGCGATCGTGTGCCGACCAATCTGAAGCCGGAATTCGTGCAGGAGCGGCTGGCGCGCCCGGAAACCATTCCATTCTACGACCTGCCCGGAAAAATCGAGGTTGCCCGTTCCTTCGGCCTCAAGGCAAATGCCTTTGCCATGCAGTTTGATTCGCTGGTGGCGTTGCCGTTCCTCCTCGTCGCCATGACGCTGATTGCGGCAACAGTTTCAATGCGATTTGCGAGGATGGGACAATCAGCAACGATGATTCTGGGTGGCGTCGTTGCCGGCTTTCTGCTTTATGTCGTTTCGGTGCTGGTGAAGGCATTCGGCGTGGCGGGGTTCGTGCCGACTGCCATAGCCGCCTGGGTACCAGTTGTGGTAGCTATGTTCTTCGGGGTGACTTTCCTGCTATACAAGGAAGACGGCTAGTGAGGGAGGCGTTTTTGCCCAGCAACAGGCAGGCCAGTTTGGCGCGCCTCTATGCGGCGAGCGCCTTGGCGTGCCTGCTTGCCTGCGGCGTTCCATTGCCTGCGTTCGCGCAGGAAGTCGGCGATGTGGCGACCAAGGTTCCGTCCGGCTCGCAGATGCTGCTCGCGGCCGATACGCTCGAGTACAACAACGACAACCAGACCGTGACCGCTGTCGGCGGGGTTCAGATCGACTATGGCGGCAACCGCCTCGTCGCCCAGAAGGTCGTATACAACCGCAACACCAAGCGGATGGTTGCCAGCGGCAATGTCGAGATCGTCAACAGCGACGGCACCAAGATCAATTCGCAGCACATCGATATCACCGACGATTTCGCCGACGGCTTCGTCAACGCGCTTCGCGTTGAAACCGTCGACAAGGCCTATTTCGCCGCCGAAAGCGCCGAACGCATGGGCGGCGTGCTGACCACCTTCCACAATGGTGTCTACACCGCCTGCGAGCCGTGCGAGGACAAGCCCGACAAAGCGCCTACCTGGCGCGTGAAGGCCAGGAAGATCATCTGGAACGGCGAGAAGAAGACGGTTCGCTTCGAGAATGCGAATTTCGAGTTCTTCGGCTTTCCGCTCGCCTACCTGCCGGCTTTCGAGATCGCCGACCCGACGGTGAAGCGCAAGAGCGGCTTCCTGATCCCCAGCATCAGCTACAACAGCCACCTGGGGTACAGCGTCAAGGTTCCCTACTATTTCGCACTTTCGCCGACCTATGACCTGACGGTGTCGGGAAGCGGCTACACCAAGCAGGGCTTCCTCGGAGAGGCCGAGTGGCGGCAGCGCTTCAACAATGGCCAATACAGTTTGAAGATCGCCGGCATCCAGCAGCAGGATCCCGATGCCTTCATCGACAGCGCGGGCCGCAACGTCGATTCCGGCGCCGCGGGCGACCCGAACAAGTTCCGCGGCATGATGGGCACGCAGGGACAGTTCGCGATCAACGAACGCTGGAATGTCGGCTGGGACGTGCTCCTGCAGACGGACAAGAACTTCTCCAACACCTACAACATCGACAAGTACAATGCCGCCGTCCACCAGTCGTCGGTCTACCTGACCGGTCTCAATGGCCGTAACTATTTCGACGTGCGCGCCATGCATTTCGAGGTCCAGGAAGATACGCTCAACAGCAATCTCGCGGCGCGAAGCGGCCAGCAGCCCTGGGTGCTGCCTTCGCTGGATTATGCATACATCCCCGATGCGTCCATCGCGGGCGGTCAATTGTCGATGAACGTCAATACGCGGGTCATCCGCCGCGATGATCTCGATGAAGCTTTCAAGACTCCATACGACGACACCACACCCGTGCAGCGCGTGCGTGGCATCGCAGGTGACTCCAGCCGTCTCACGGCCGAAGCGGAGTGGAAGCGGACATTCGTCACCGACGACGGCCTAGTGCTGACACCGCTGCTGGCGCTGCAGGGCGATGTCGACTACCTCAACGCGTCATCGGGTTCGCTCGCCGCAGTCAACCAGATGGCGACGAATTTGGGGCAGCAGGACGATATGCGGTCGTCGTTTGCCCGTTACATGGCAACAGCGGGCCTCGAAATGAGTTGGCCGATGCTGTTTTCGATGGCCAGCGGGTCGAGCCATGTCATCGAGCCGATGGCGCAGGTATTCGTGCGTCCGAACGAACAGTATGTCGGCGGTCTCGCCGTCCCGAATGAAGACGCCCAGAGCATGGTGTTCGATGCGACCACGCTCTTCGAACGCGACAAGTTCTCCGGTTACGACCGCGTGGAAGGCGGCTCGCGCGCCAATGTCGGCTTCCGCTATTCCGGCTCCTATATCAACGGCTGGGGCACTAACGCGATTTTCGGCCAGTCCTACCAGATTGGCGGGGACAACTCCTTCGCCGCGCCGGATCTGGTCAATGTCGGTGCCTATTCGGGCCTCCAGAACACCAAGTCCGACTATGTCGGCCTGTTTGGCATCAACAGCCCGAATGGATTCGCGGCTTCCGTCAGCGGCCGCTTCGACGAGCAGAGCTTCGAGATTCGCCGCGCCGAGGTGAAGGCCGCCTATTCGGGCCTGCCGGTGTCGTTGAGTGCCAAATACGCCTTCATCCAGGCCCAGCCGCTCTATGGTTTCACGACCGACCGTCATGAGGTCACGCTGGGTGCGTCCACCCATCTTGCCGAGAACTGGCGCGTGTTCGGGACAGGAACCTACGACCTGCAGGAAAGCCTGCTGGTCAAGGATGGCGTCGGCTTCGCCTACAACGATTCCTGCTTCACCTATCTGATGACGTACTCGCAGTCGCGTGACCTGAACACCAGGGAAGTGACGCAGAGCATCGGCTTCAATCTGTCGTTCCGCACCCTCGGCGACTTCGGCTCGTCGACCAGCGCGATCGACACCATCCAGTAGCCGGCGACATCGTTTCGCCGCATAGGGCTGGCACGGATTCGCGCACCCGGTAGAGGACGAAATTGGGCGGAACCGGGATAGAATTGGGATGCTAATGATGAGGAAATACCTCTTTTCAGCAGGGTTCGCGCTGCTTGTGGCGGCAACATCCGTGTCAATGACCGTCATGACGCCGCCGGCCTTCGCCAGCGAGATCAAGTACGTCGTCAACGACATACCAATAACGTCAGGCGATATCGCGCATCGTGCCGCCTTCCTGAAATTGCAGCACAAGAAGGGTGGCGACGCCGCCCAGGAAATGATCGATCAGACGCTGCGCCTTGCCGAGGCCAGGCGGCTTGGCATCCGCATCAGCGACGCGCAGGTCGAGGCTGCCTATCAGCGCTTTGCTTCCGGCAACAAGATGCAACTCAGCCAACTCGACGGCGTCATGGAAAAATCCGGAGTCACCAAGGAACACTTCAAGGAGTTTATCCGCGCCCAGATGGCCTGGAACCAGGCCTTGAGCGCGCGCTACCGTTCCGGAGAAGGCGGCAGCGTGACCGAGCAGGACGCGGTCCGGCGCATGCTCGACAAGGGCGGCGCCAAGCCAAGCGCCACCGAGTACATGCTGCAGCAGGTCATCTTCGTCGTGCCGGCCGCCGAACGCAGCGCGACGCTGGCCAAGCGCAAGCGCGAGGCCGACGCCATGCGCGCCCGCTTCAACGGCTGCAACACGACGCGCGAGTTCGCCAAGGGCCTGATCGACGTGACCGTTCGCGATCTGGGCCGGGTGCTGGCGCCGCAACTGCCGCCGGACTGGGCCGAGCAGATCAAGGCCACCAAGGTTGGCGGCGCCACCGTCACGCGCGAAACCGAGCGCGGCGTCGAGTTCATCGGCATCTGCTCGTCGCGCGAAGTGTCCGACGACAAGACCGCCCAGATGGTGTTCCAGAGCGAAGGCTCCAATGACAAGGCGGCCGACGATCTCAGCAAGAAATATGTCGAAGAGCTGAAGGCGAAAGCCCGCATCGTCAAGCGCTGACGTGAGCAGCGCGATGAAGGCGCTGGCGCTGAGCGTTGGCGATCCGTCCGGCATCGGCCCCGAAATCGCTGTCGCCGCCTTCCTGGCGCGCGAGACAGCCGGTTTGCCCGCCTTTTATCTCCTGGCTGATCCGGCGCTGATCGCATCGCGGGCAAGCCGCCTCGGCGTGTCGGTGCCGATCGTCGAGACGACGCCGGGGCAAACGGCGCAAGTTTTCGTCAACAGCCTGCCGATCGTTCCACTGGCGGCCCGGTTCATCGACAGCCCCGGCAAGCCGGATCCGGCCAATGCGGCCGGCACGATCGAGGCGATCGACCGCGCTGTCGCTGCCTGCCTCGCCGGCGACGCCGCTGCCGTGGTCACCTGCCCTATCGCCAAGAAGCCGCTCTACGATGCCGGGTTCCGCTTTCCCGGCCATACCGAATATCTGGCGCATCTGGCGACCCGGCACAGCGGTGTCGAGGTGAAGCCGGTCATGATGCTGGCGGGCCCTGATCTGCGCACCGTTCCCGTCACCATCCACATCGCGCTGGCCGAGGTGCCGAAGTCGCTGACCGCCGAATTGATCGTGGCGACGGCGCGCATCACCGCCACCGATCTCGCCAGCCGTTTCGGCATCGCCAGGCCGAGGCTTGCCATTGCCGGCCTCAATCCGCATGCCGGCGAAGGCGGCTCCATGGGCCAGGAAGACGAACGTGTGGTGCGCCCGGCGGTCGACATCCTGCGCGCCGAGGGCATCGATGCTTTCGGGCCTCTGCCGGCCGACACGCTGTTCCATGCCAGGGCGCGGGCGGGCTACGATGTGGCGCTGTGCATGTATCACGACCAGGCCTTGATCCCGGCCAAGGCGCTGGCCTTCGACGAAGCGGTCAACATCACGCTCGGCCTGCCCTTCATCCGCACGTCGCCCGACCATGGCACCGCCTTCGACATCGCCGGCAAGGGCATTGCGCGGCCCGATAGCCTGATCGCCGCATTGAAGCTCGCCAGACGGCTCGCCGACATCGACAGCAAGGCCGCCGCCGCATGAGCGCTCCCGTTTCGGGTCCGAACGCATGAGCCTCGACGGGCTGCCGCCGCTGCGCGATGTCATCGAGCGCCATGGGCTGCAGGCGAAAAAGGCGCTCGGCCAGAATTTCCTGCTCGATCTCAATTTGACGGGCAAGATCGCACGCAGCGCCGGCGACCTGACAAACACTGCTGTGATCGAGGTTGGTCCTGGGCCTGGCGGCCTGACAAGAGCGCTGCTTGCCAACGGCGCCCGCCGGGTTGTCGCCATCGAGCGCGACGAGCGCTGCCTGGCGGCGCTTGCCGAAGTATCCGCTCACTATCCCGGCCGGCTGGAGCTGATTTCCGGCGACGCGCTGAAGACCGACTTCGCCGTCCTCGCCGAGGCAGCGGCCGGAGATGGTGGGATGGTGAGGATCGTGGCCAACCTGCCCTACAATATCGGCACGGAATTGCTCGTCCGCTGGCTGACTGTGATGGACTGGCCGCCGTTCTACGCCTCGATGACGCTGATGTTCCAGCGTGAGGTGGCCCAGCGCATCGTCGCCGCGCCTGGCAGCGATGCCTATGGCAGGCTTGGCGTGCTGGCCGGCTGGCGCACGCAAGCCAGGATTGCCTTCGACGTGCCGCCCCAGGCCTTTACGCCGCCGCCCAAGGTCACCTCTTCGGTGGTGCATCTGGAGCCGCGCGCGACACCCCTGCCCACTGACGTGAAGAAACTCGGCCGTGTCACCGAAGCCGCCTTCGGCCAACGCCGAAAGATGTTGCGGCAGAGCGTGAAAAGCCTCGGCGGCGAGGCCTTGCTCGAGCGCGCGGGCATCGACCCGACAAGACGTGCCGAAACGCTCAGCGTCGAGGAATTTGTGCGGCTGACGAACGCTGTTTAGCTCGCTTCTCCCCGTTCACGGGGAGAAGATGCCGGCAGGCAGATGAGGGGCGGCACGAACTTTTCGCAGGTTTGGCGCTGCCCCTCATCCGGCCCTTGGGGCCACCTTCTCCCCGTGAACGGGGAGAAGGAAAAAAGACCTCACGCCGTCTTCTCGTCCAACAGACCGGAGACGAAATCGAACAAGCCGGGCCGGCGGTCCCGCCGCAATCGTTCGGCGACGACGATGCCGCGCACCTCGGCGAAGGCGCGGTCGAGATCGTCATTGACGATGACGAAATCATATTCCTTCCAGTGCTCGATCTCATTGCGGGCGTTCTTCAGCCGCGTCTCGATCACCGCTTCCTGGTCCTCGGCGCGGCGCTTCAGCCGAGCCTTCAATTCCTTCATCGATGGCGGCAGGATGAAGATCGAGACGATATCGGCCCGCATCTTCTCCTTGAGCTGCTGGGCGCCTTGCCAGTCGATGTCGAACAGCATGTCGCGGCCTTGCGCCAGCGCCAGTTCGGCAGGTTCACGCGGTGTCGCATAGCAATTGCCGTGCACTTCCGCCCACTCGAGCAGCGCATCGGAATCACGCAGCCGCTCGAAGTCGCGCATGGTGCGGAAATGGTAGTGAACACCCTCGATCTCCGAGCCGCGCCGCGGCCTGGTGGTGACCGAGACCGACAATTCGAGGCTGGAATCGCTTTCCAGGAGGTTGCGCGCGATCGTCGACTTGCCGGCACCGGATGGCGACGACAGGACGAGCATCAGCCCCCGGCGGCGGATGCGGCCCCCCAAATCCCTGGGAACCATCGGTTCCTTGGCAACCATCGGCTACTCCAGATTCTGGACCTGTTCACGAAACTGGTCGACCACGGCCTTCAGTTCCAGCCCGATCGCGGTGACGGCTGCGGCGTTCGACTTCGAGCACAGCGTATTCGATTCGCGGTTAAATTCCTGTGCCAGAAAATCGAGCTTGCGGCCGACGGCGCCACCACCCCCAAGCAGGGCCCGGCCAGATGCCACATGCGTTTTCAGCCGGTCGATCTCTTCGCGGATATCAGCCTTGGTCGCAAGGAATGCTGCCTCCATGTGCAGCCGGCTGGCGTCCAGATTGGCGGACGCGTCCATCAGCAGCCTGACCTGCTCGGCGATGCGTTCACGGATCGCCGCGGTGTCGCGTGAGGGATCCGCCTCCGCGCGCAACGTCAGTGCCTCGATGGCATCGATGTGACCGGACAGCAGCAAAGCCAGTGCCGCACCCTCGCCCTGCCGCGCCTGTTCCAGCCCTTTCAGCGCGACGTCAAGCGCAACCGTGATGGCGGAGTCGAGCGCGGCGCGCGCCTCCTCGGTTTCGACGGTTTCAGGAATGTCGAGCACGCCTCGCAGCGACAGTAATCCGTCGGCTGTCGCCGGGGCAACGCCGAATTGTTCCTGCAGACGTTTGGCGAGACCCGCAAGGTCTTTCAGAAACGCCTCGTTGACGACGGGTTGCGCCTGCGCGCCGGCGGCGCGGCCGATTGTGAGCGTCGCCTGGAAATTGCCGCGGGCGAAACGCTTCTGCAGCGTCTGTCGCACCGCCGGCTCCAGCCGCTCGAAACCTTGCGGCAGCCGCAGCCGCACCTCGACGCTCTTGCCGTTGACGGACTTGACCTCCCAGGCGATCGAGGTGCCGTCATGCTCGGCGACGGCACGTGCAAATCCGGTCATGCTCTGCAAATTCATGTCGCCTGCACATCCCTGGCGCATCACCCCGAAACCAGTTTTCCGGACAGGGCAAGTGCTGCTTGAAAACAACCACGCCGCGGGCGCGTCGAAATCGGACGCGCGGCGTTCTTTCAAATGTCAGGCTGTCGCCTTCCGGGCAACGCCTTTCTTCGTCTTACTGGGCATCACCCGCATCGCCGCCGGCATCGCCATTGTCGCCACCGGTGCTGTCGGCGCCATCGGCAGGCTTGTCGGCAGCAGGCTTGTCCGCATTGCCGTTGGCACCAGCGGCAGCGGCCTTGGCCGCGTCATCGGCCTGCTTCTTCTGCAGCGCACGATAACGGGCGACGTTCTCATTGTGCTCGTCCAGCGTCGCGGCAAAGACATGACCGCCCGTGCCGTCGGCAACGAAATAGAGATCGTCGGTCTTCGATGGATTGGCCACGGCCTCAAGCGCCGCACGACCCGGATTGGCGATCGGCGTCGGCGGCAGGCCGTTGATCACATAGGTGTTGTAAGGCGTCTGCTTTTGGATGTCCGACTGGTAGATCGGGCGGTCGGCAGGCTTTCCCTTGCCACCGAACAGACCATAGATGATGGTCGGGTCGGATTGCAGGCGCATGCCCTTGGCCAACCGGTTCAGGAAGACGGCGGCGACGCGCGAACGCTCGTCACCCCTGCCGGTTTCCTTCTCGACGATCGACGCCAGGGTGACAAAGTCCTCGACATTGGCGAGCGGCAGATCCGGCGCGCGCCGCTGCCATACCTCGTCGACCAGCTTCTTCTGGTCGGCCAGCAGCTTGTCGATCATCTGCTGGCGCGTCGCTCCACGCGTGAAGCGCAGCGTGTCGGTGGCAAGGCTGCCTTCGGCAGGCGTTGTCGAAGGCATGTCGCCACTCAGGGCGGGTTCGTCGGCGATACGCTGCAGGGCCTGCTCAACCGTCAGCCCTTCCGGAATGGTCAGCGAGTACATCACCGACTTGCCGCTTTTCAGGAGCTCCATGATGTCGCGCATGGATGCCCTGGGCTTGATCTCGTATTCGCCGGCCTTGAGCGCGGAATCATTGCCGAAGGCACGCACGCCAAGGCGGAAGACGCGGGCGTCGCTGATCAGTCCGCGACGCTCAAGCTGGTCGGCGATATCCTGGACGCCAGTGTTCGCCTTGACCAGGAAGGTGTCGCCATTGGCCGAAGGGCCGGGTTCGGTGAATTCCTGCTTGCCGAAATAGACCGCCACGCCAGCCGCCAGAACCAACAGCATCACCGAGGAGATGACGAAGTTCATGAACACCACGACCTGGCTGCGCGAAGCGCGCGAGCGTTTCGGCGGCGGGGTTCCGGCTTCCGGCCGCAAGGCCTCGCTGGCTGTCTTCGGCACGATCGGCCCGGTGTTCGCCGGCCGTTGCCCGAATTCTCCGTTGCCCACCGGATTTGTGTTCATTTTGCCCTACCGTTTGATCGCCCAACGAATCCCCTGCGGCAGAGTAGGGGCGAATATGGCAAAATTGACGGCACGCCGAAGCATCGTCCGGCGGCCGGACGATCAGCCATTGTAGCGCTGGAACACAAGCGAAGCGTTTGTGCCGCCGAAGCCGAAGGAATTGGATAGCGCCACGTCGATCTGGCGGGAGCGAGGCTTGTTCGGCACCAGGTCGATCGCGGTTTCACGCTCCGGATTGTCGAGGTTGATGGTCGCCGGAGCAATATTGTCCCGGATTGCGAGGATCGAAAAGATCGCCTCGGCGGCACCCGCCGCGCCCAGCAGATGGCCGATCGACGACTTGGTTGACGACATCGAAATCTTCGACGCGGCATTGCCGACAAGCCGCTCGACGGCGCCGAGCTCAATCGTGTCGGCCATGGTCGAGGTGCCATGCGCGTTGATGTAGTCGACGTCGGAAGGCGTAAGCTTGGCCCGGTTCAACGCCGCCGTCATGCAACGGAAAGCGCCGTCGCCGTCTTCAGCCGGTGCGGTGATATGATAGGCGTCGCCCGTGAGACCGTAGCCGGTCACCTCAGCGTAGATTTTCGCCCCGCGCGCCTTGGCATGTTCGAGTTCTTCGAGCACCACGACACCGGCGCCCTCGCCCATGACGAAGCCGTCTCGGTCACGGTCATAGGGACGCGAGGCCGTCTGCGGCGTGTCATTGCGCTCGGTCGACAGTGCCCGACAGGCGGCGAAGCCCGCGATCGACAGCCGCGTCACCGGCGCTTCGGCGCCACCGGCGACCATCACGTCGGCATCACCCCACATGATCAGCCGGGCAGCATCGCCAATGGCGTGCGCGCCGGTCGAACAGGCCGTGACGACGGCATGGTTCGGGCCTTTCAGCCCGTGCCGGATCGAAACCTGGCCAGAGACAAGATTGATGATCTGGCCAGGGATGAAGAAGGGGCTGATGCGGCGCGGACCGCGCTCCTTGAGGATTATCGCATTCTCGGCGATGCCCTCGATGCCGCCAATGCCGGACCCGATGAGCACGCCGGTGGCGCACTGCTCCTCATGCGTCTTGGGCTCCCAGCCGGAATCCTTCAGCGCCTCGTCGGCGGCGGCAATCCCGTACAGGATGAAGTCGCCGATCTTGCGCAATTCCTTAGGCTCGAGCACGGCCTCGGGATTGAAGGTAGCATTGCTGCCGTCACCACGCGGAATGACGTGGGCGACCTTGCAGGCAAGATCCTCCACCTCGAACTCGGTGATGCGCTTGGCGGCGCTGCGGCCGGTCAGAAGTTCCTTCCAGCTGTGCTCAAAGCCCATGCCGAACGGCGACAACAACCCAAGGCCCGTGACGACGACACGCCTCATCGCAGGTCCTCCCCGGTGATGACTGCGGAAAGCGTCAGGCCGAAGCCTTGTCGATGTACTTCACGGCATCGCCGACGGTCAGGATGGTCTCGGCCGCGTCGTCGGGAATCTCGACGCCAAACTCTTCTTCGAACGCCATGACGAGTTCGACCGTATCGAGGCTGTCAGCGCCCAGATCATCGATGAAGCTCGCCTGCTCCGTCACTTTGTCGGCATCGACGCCAAGGTGCTCGATGACGATCTTCTTGACGCGCTCTGCGGTGTCACTCATTTGGGCATCCTCGTCTTTTGTTTGTCTGTCTTCGTTAGCGGGCAGAATGCCGCTAATCAAGCTGAAAGATGGTCCTGCCGGAAACGCAACGGCCACGGACCGGTTTTTGCCCGAACCGCCGGGTTGCGGGCCGCATTACACGAAAAATGGCCGAGGTCCAAGGTGAAATGGTCTCTTTTCACAACCCCGCCATGTCTGGTCAAATCATGGCCATGCCACCGTTGACATGGATGGTCTGCCCGGTGACGTAGGCGGCTTCGTTGGAGGCGAGGTAGGCGACGGCGGACGCCACTTCAACACTCGATCCCATGCGGCGCGTCGGGATCGCCGCCATGATCGCCTCTTTCTGCTTGTCGTTGAGCTTGTCGGTCATCGCCGATTCGATGAAGCCCGGGGCAACGCAGTTGACGGTGATGTTGCGGGTGGCGATCTCCTGCGCCAGCGACTTGGAGAAGCCGATCATGCCGGCCTTGGAGGCGCAGTAGTTGGTTTGGCCGGGATTGCCCGTGACACCAACCACCGAGGTGATGTTGATGATGCGGCCATGGCGGCGGCGCATCATCGGATGGGTGAGTTCGCGCGTCAGCCGGAAAACGGCGGTCAGATTGACTTCGATCACGCTATCCCAATCGGCGTCCGACATGCGCACGAACAGCCCGTCCTTGGTAATGCCGGCATTGTTGACCAGGATGTCGACGCCTTCGAGATCGGCCTCCGCCTTCTGGCCAAGCGCCTTGACCTCGTCGCGATTCGCCAGATTGGCCGGAAACAGCTTTACCCGGTCGCCGAGTTCGGCGGCCAGTGTCTCGAGTTTCTCGATGCGGGTGCCATGCAGGCC
Organism: Mesorhizobium sp. GW821-FHT04C10; assembly: GCF_059420305.1. Taxonomy (NCBI): domain Bacteria; kingdom Pseudomonadati; phylum Pseudomonadota; class Alphaproteobacteria; order Hyphomicrobiales; family Phyllobacteriaceae; genus Mesorhizobium; species Mesorhizobium sp. GW821-FHT04C10. The sequence continues at coordinate 5,282,705 of NZ_JBWKTL010000001.1, forward strand.
GACAATGGCGCCTTGCGCATGCAGCACGCGGGCGATCGCCTCGCCGATGCCTCCCGATGCGCCGGTGACGAGCGCCTTGCGGCCGGTCAGTTCGAACATTTTTGTCTCCTGATCTGAGAAAACACCCTTCACACGGAAGGGGTCAAATCGCCAGTGTATTATGCAAGTGCGGCCAGTGCCGCCTCAACATCGGCCGACGTGCCGACAGCCGATGTAGCGATATCGCGGTTGATGCGCCGTGCCAGGCCCGACAGCACCTTGCCGGCGCCGATCTCGTAAAGCGTCGCAACGCCGTTGGCGCCGAACCATTCCACCGTTTCGCGCCAGCGCACGCGACCGGTTATCTGCTCGACCAGGCGCCGGGCGATCTCATCTGGATCGCCGGTCGGGGTCACGGTGACGTTGGACACCACGGGGACCGCCGGCGCGTTCTTCGCCACCCCGGCGAGCGCGTCGCGCATGACGTTCGCCGCCGGCGCCATCAACGCGGAATGAAAGGGCGCCGAGACCTGCAGCATCAGCGCCCGCTTGGCGCCCTTTTCGGTGCACAGTTTCGCCGCCAGCTCGACCGCGGCCTTGGCGCCGGAGATGACCAGCTGGCCGCCGCCATTGTCGTTGGCGATCTGACAGACCTTGCCGGACCCTTGCACGGCCTCGGCGCAAGCGGCTTCGACATCCGCCTGCTCCAGTCCGATGATCGCCGCCATGGCGCCCTCGCCGGCCGGCACCGCCGCCTGCATGGCGTTGCCGCGAATGCGCAGCAGGCGGGCGGCATCGGCGACGGAAACAAAGCCGGCGGCGGCAAGGGCCGAATATTCGCCCAGCGAATGGCCGGCGACATAGGCGACCTTGTCCTTCAGCGAGAAACCGCGCGCTTCCAGCGCCCTCACGGCAGCCAGCGAAACCGCCATCAGTGCCGGCTGTGCATTGGCGGTCAGCGTCAACGTCTCTTCCGGACCTTCCCAGATCAGCTTCGACAGGTTTTCGCCAAGCGCGTCGTCGACTTCCTGGAATATCCTGCGCGCCTCCGGAAAGGCATCGGCAAGATCCTTGCCCATTCCGACAGCCTGGCTGCCTTGTCCCGGAAAGGTGAATGCGACGGCCATGCTAGGGCTCCCGAAGACTGGTTGTGCTTGCCTGATAATACGAATTTTTCCTGCCTGTGGCGCAAGGCAGCCCGCCAAGTCAAGCCCGGCTGGACCCGTGTCCAAATCCGAACCATGCGCCGAGTGCCTGTTCCGAAAGGGCTTTTTGGCGATCACACCTGATGAAAACCGCTCACGAATCGTTTGCTGGCTCTTCTTATTTCCGCCACAGGCGCTAGCTTTGCGTGACAATTATATGACAATCGCGTGACTTGGGTTGTCGCTGGGTGGGAAGTTAAAGTGGCAAAGAGTTCGAAACGCGCCGGTAAAGCCGCGCCTCAGTTCCTGGAAGACGATCCGTCCACCGGCTATCTGCCGGGCCGGACATGGCCGGTCGTCCGTTACGGATTGATCAGCCTGGCGATCTCAACCATCCTGGTGTTCGCCATCGAATTGATCGTGCGCGGTGACTTTGCCGGGACCGTCTCCTTCTTCCTGCAGCCGCTCAAGCCGGGATGGACGACCATCGTCGTGTTCGCGCTGATCCTGATCGGCCTCGACGCTGTGTTCGGCCGCAGCCACCAGAGCCTGATGATCGTCGCGCCATTGACGCTCTCGCTGGCCTTTGTCGGCCACCAGAAATCGCACTATCTCGGCGATCCGCTCTACCCGACGGATTTCCTCTACGCCCGCCAGATCTTCGCCCTGTTGCCGCTCCTGGTGCGTGAACGGCCGATGACCGCGCTCGCCATGGTCGTCGGCATCGTCGCCGGCCTGTCGCTGCTCGTCTATGGCTGGCGGCTGTGGCGCCGCAAGGTTCCCGCGCTCAGCCACAAGGGTCGCCTTGCCCGGCTGACGCTGGCGGTGCCGCTGCTCGCCTTCTTCGTCTCGATCATGGACTACGCCACTTTCTCATGGACCAGGGATCGGCTGCAGATCATCCCGATCATGTGGGACCAGAAGGAAAACTACGCCTCCAACGGCTTTGCGCTGGCCTTCGCGCTCAACGTGCCGATGGCCCATGTCTCGGCACCCCCGGGCTATACGGAAAAGGCGATCGCGGCGATCGACCGGCCGCAGATAACGGCCTCGGTGCCCGATGAAAAGCCAGACATCATTATCGTCATGAGCGAATCCTTCTGGGATCCGACCAAGCTGCCCGGCGTCACCATCACACCGGATCCCATTCCCACCGTGCGGGCATTGCGTTCCGGTTCGATGTTCTCGCCTGAATTCGGCGGCATGACCGCAAACATCGAATTCGAGGCGCTGACCGGCTTTTCCAACGCTTTCCTGCCGGCCGGCAGCATCCCCTACCAGCAATATGTGCGCACGCCGACACCATCGATGGCGACCTTCCTGAAGAGCGAGGGCTACCGGGCGCGCGCCATCCATCCGGGCACCAACTGGTTCTGGAACCGAGGCGCGGTGTACGCCGATTTCGGTTTCAACGATTTCAAGTCGGAAGAGACGCTGCCGCCCATGGAAAAGCGCGGACCGCTGGCATCGGACGCGGCGATGACGGATGAGATCATCCGGGAAGCCGACGCCAGTGACGATCCGGTGTTCTTCTTCGCGGTCAGCCTGCAGAACCATGGCCCGTATGAACCGAACCGCTACTACAACCCGACCCACGCCGTGCAGGCGCCGATCAGCCAGTGGGCGCGCGATTCGCTGCTGAGCTACGCGGAGGGTTCAGCCGACGCGGACCACGGCCTTGAACGGCTGATCGAATGGGCCAAGAAGCGCGATCGGCCGACGATTGTCGCCTTCTTCGGCGACCATCTGCCGCCGCTGGGGCCGGTCTATGTCGAGACCGGCTTCCTGAAGGACAACGTCGCGCCACGCAAGGAGCCGACACCGCAAGCCGCCCTTGAGCATCACGAGACACCGCTGATCATCTGGTCGAACCGCTCCGGTCCGGTCGCGGATCTCGGCACGGTCAGCCCGGCATTCCTGCCCTATCATATCCTCACTGCGGCCGGCATCAGCCATCCTTACTACACGGGCTTCCTGGGCGGGATGCGGGAGCGCTACCGCGTCGTCGACCGCAACCTGCTGCTGACCCCGGCCGGCGAGGCCACGCCCGATTGGTCACGTCAAAAGGAGATCGACCCGGCAATCCGCGATTTCCGGCTCATCCAGTACGACATGATGTTCGGCAAGCGCCATGCCGCACCCGACTTCTTCCCCGAGACGGTCGACAAGGTCGTCGCCCATACGAGTTGAAGGTTCCGATCCTTCAGATGCGGCAGCCCTCTCGATATCGAGCACTCAGTTCGTGAGTTGCAGCTTCGAGAACTTGTTGGCGATTTGCTGAAAGACGTTCGGCAGTTTGGCCGGGTCGTTGACGGCATAATAGTCGCTCGGGTTGGAAGCACAGGCGCTGTAGAGCGTGCGGTTGGCGGCGGTGTCGGACTGCAGCACCATCGTGTAGATTTGCACGCCCTCGTTCTTCAATTGCGTGCACACGCTTTTGGTCCAGCCGTCGACGTTGCGGGCCGCCGTCGTCTGATTGTCCGACCCGAAGCGGCCACCCGCCAGGTAGCCATAGGACGTGTAGTCGGACTTGGTCGGCTGATTGCTGGCGCCATAGACGACGTTCTCGCCGTCGGTAAGCAGCATGACGATCTTGCTGACGCCCGGCGTCTTGAATGGCACCCCATCGGTATAGGGCGCGCCTGGGGAAAGCACCCGCATGCCCCACGACAGGCCCTCCGAGACATTGGTGCCGGAACCGTTCCACTCCGTCATCTGGCTCGCGGCCTTGCGCAATTTGTCGAAGTCGTCGGTCAGGGGAACGACAGGGGTCGGGCAGGAGCGATTCGGCCCAACGGTGATGGCGGTGCCGGTCTCGGTGACGAGCTTGTTCGTCGAGGCGACATATTTGGCGATCTTTTCCAGATCAGCGCCCAACAACGCGTCGATCACACCTCCGAGCAGGCCGCTGAGGTCGATACCCAGCACATTGATGCCGGACTGCTTGAGTTTGTTCTTGTCTATGGTGTCGTCGAGGTACGAATTGTTGTAGCCGGTCGCCGAGTTGCCGTAGGAGCCGGACGGCTTGGTGGCAGATGATGGATCGTCGGGAGCGAAATAGGGCACGAACAGCGTGTCGGGCTTGTTCGGATCCGGTGGCGTATCGGAAATGTTGTAGGTGCCGGGGCGAGCCTCGACGCAGCCTTTCCACCCGGTGTCTTTCCATCCGCCCTTCAGCCCCAGTTGCTTGAACAGCGCCATGTGGGTCGGCCGCTTGCCGTCGATGGCGGGGAAATTGATGCCGTTGGTCGAGGACTTCCCGTCCATGTCGATCCAGGACGGATCGAACCCATCGCCATTGACGTTGACCGCCGTGACAAAGGGAACCAGCGAGGCACGCACCTGGCGCGTCGGCGATTTTGTCGCCTCAAGCGTGTCCAGCAGGGACTTCGTTGCCGTCCTCAATGCCGTCATGCGGGCACCCGCCATCGAGCCCGTATTGTCCAGCACCAGCACGACTTCGAGCTGGTTGTTCGATTCGACAGCCGAGGCATCGACGACGATGTGCTTGTTCTGGCCGAACAGGAAGGCGAAGTTCAAATTGACGTCCGCCGAGGCAACCGCCTTTGTCTTGATGAAGTTGACGCCCCTGTCGACGGTCAGCGTCGCCTGCGCGTTGGCGAGTTCGCCATGTCCGACGATGTTGGCCTGAAAATAGCGATCGAAGGCGTCCGTGCGGGTAATATCGAGATCGCCGAGATGAGAGGAGGCGAGATTTGCGGCGTCGAGCGCATTCTGCAGGTTGCTCTTGGCCCGCATGATGGTCGACACATCAACCGCGAAGGCGACGGCCGACAGGATGGCCGGCAGACCGAGCCCCATCAGAAGCGCGAAATTGCCGCTCTTCGAGCGCCAGAATCTGTTGAGAAGCATCCTTACCCCCGGAAATGCCCACCGCTTGGTCTGCGCGGATTGCCCGGGCTTTTGCGCCTTCCATGATGAATCGACCGTTGACGGCGGGGCTCAACCCTGTGCAACCTGACATTGTGGTTAAAGGCTGGTTGCGAGAAAACCGCCAGGCGGTACCGACGCGGCCGCTACCTTTCCAGCGCCCTGCGACATCGGGAACGCCGCTTGCCCTTGCCTTCTCGGTGGATTGCTGTATAGACGCCGCCAATCTGCCGGTCCCAGCTGGGGGCTGAACGGAGGGCCGGAGGTTTTATCAAAAGCCTTCGTGTGAAGCCAGAAGTGCTTCCGCCTCCCGTGTCTCCGCTCTCGACCGTCTCGTCATGCTCCTTTCTTCTCCGTGCCTTCCTGGGCTCGGGTCAGAGAAGTTGCAGAGGCTTTTGCCGCCGGGAACCGGGAGAGAAACGAAGAAAGGCACTGAACCATAATGGCTCTTTACGAACATGTGTTTCTTGCCCGGCAGGACCTCTCGCAGCAGCAGGTTGATGCGCTTGTCGAACAGTACAAGGGCGTCATCTCCGCGAATGGCGGGTCCGTCGGCCGGGTCGAGAACTGGGGACTGAAGTCCCTCACCTACCGGGTCAACAAGAACCGGAAGGCATACTACACGCTCATGGACCTCGACTGCCCGCCGGCAGCGCTGAACGAGATGGAGCGCCAGATGGGTCTGTCCGAGGACGTCCTGCGTTTCCTGACCATCAAGGTCGAGGCGCATGAGGAAGGTCCCTCGGCCATGATGCAGAAGCGCGAAGAGCGCTCCGAGCGCGGCAGCTTCGGTGACCGTGATCGCGGCCCGCGTTCGTTCGGCGACCGTGATCGCGGCGACCGTGGCGATCGTCCGCCGCGTTCGTTCGGCGACGCCGGTGGTGATCGTGGTCCGCGCCGTCCGCGCGAAGGCTTTGAAGGGGGTGCAGAATAATGGTCGACATCAACCAGATCCCGACCCGGCGCCCGTTCCACCGTCGCCGCAAGACCTGCCCGTTCTCCGGCGCCAACGCGCCCAAGATCGACTACAAGGACGTGCGTCTCCTGCAGCGCTACATCTCCGAGCGCGGCAAGATCGTGCCGTCGCGCATCACCGCCGTCAGCCAGAAGAAGCAGCGTGAACTCGCCAAGGCGATCAAGCGCGCTCGTTTCCTCGGCCTGCTGCCCTACGTGGTCCGCTAAATCTCTCGGACGGGCGGCTCGCCGCCCGTTCCTTTCGCCGGCCATGACGGGCATGACCGGTTCAGGCATCAAATCCCGAGTTGAGGTCAAGGCCTCTAACTGCCGCGACAGGCAGGACAGCGACACCGGCGGCAACGCCCCTTTTGCTTCCTGACCTGTTCCAGAGAATTCGGCGCCTGCCTTGTGGACGGACGCCCAACCAAAAGGAACAAAACCATGGAAGTCATTCTTCTCGAACGCGTTTCCCGCCTCGGCCAGATGGGCGATACCGTCAAGGTCAAGGACGGCTTTGCCCGTAATTTCCTGTTGCCGCAGGGCAAGGCGCTGCGCGCCAACGAAGCCAACAAGAAGAAGTTCGAAGGCCAGCGCGCCCAGCTCGAAGCCCGCAATCTCGAGCGCAAGTCGGAAGCCGGCCAGGTTGCCGAAAAGCTCGACGGCAAGAGCTTCATCGCCGTTCGCTCGGCCGGCGAGACCGGTCAGCTCTACGGTTCGGTGTCGACGCGCGACATCGCAGATCTGCTGACGGCGGAAGGCTTCACGGTCAACCGCAACCAGATCCAGCTCAACCAGCCGATCAAGACCATCGGTCTCACCAATGTGGCGATCGCGCTGCATCCGGAAGTCGAAGTCACCATCACGCTCAACATCGCCCGTACGGCCGATGAGGCCGAACGCCAGGCCAAGGGCGAGACGCTGACCACCGCCGAAGCCATTTATGGCGACGACATCAACGACAATGCCCGGCCGGAAAACTTCTTCGATCCGAACGCCGAGTTCGAAGGCGGCGAAGACAACGCCTGATCGCCCACGACAAGCGAAGGAGCCGAGCTCCGATCACTTTGTCGTAATCCAGCCATTCTGGACCAATGCCCGGGCCTCTCGCCCGGGCATTTTTATACCAAATGGAACTTTTCGAACCCCTATATATTGTTGCAGAATTAAGGCAGCCGGTCTGACCGTGAGGGGACATTTGGTTATGAATATTCTGCTGAAGCGCGTTCTCGATCGCCTGGTTCGCACGGGCAATCTCAAGGTAACCGGGCCCAAGGGCTTGACAGTCATCTTCGGCGACGGCAGCGGCGAGCCAGTGCACATGCACATCAAGACCCGGCACGCCGAACGGGCCATCACATTCGATCCGATGCTGGCGGTGCCTGAAGCCTACATGGACGGCGAACTCGACATCCTCGAAGGCGGCGTGCTCGGCCTGATGCGCATTGCCTTCCAGAACATGGGCAGCGGCGGCATCGACGCGACATGGTCAAAAGCGATCGAGGGCCTGCGCCACGCCTTCCGCCGCCTGCAGCAGATCAACACCGCCTCGCGCTCGCGCCGCAACGTGCAGCGTCATTACGATCTGTCGGGCGACCTGTATCGGCTCTTCCTCGACGAGGACATGCAGTATTCCTGCGCCTATTTCGAGCAGCCGGACATGACGCTGGACGAGGCGCAGGCCGCCAAGAAGCGCCATATCGCCGCCAAGCTCAGACTGAAAGCCGGCCAGACCGTGCTCGATATCGGCTCCGGCTGGGGCGGGCTCGGCCTCTATCTCGCCAAGGCCTTCGACGTCGATGTGCAGGGCGTGACGCTGTCGACCGAACAGCATGGCGTGGCCACCGACAGGGCGCATGCGCAAGGCCTGGAAAACCACGTCCATTTCGAGCTGAAGGATTATCGCGAACTCAACGAACGCTTCGACCGCATCGTTTCAGTCGGCATGTTCGAACATGTCGGCGTGAACCACTTCCGCACCTTCTTCGACAAGGCGGCAACGTTGCTGAAGCCCGATGGCGTCATGCTCCTGCATACGATCGGCCGCTCCGGCGTGCCGTGGGCGACCAGCGCCTTCATCCGCAAGTATATTTTCCCGGGCGGCTACATACCGGCAATGTCGGAGGTGCTGCCGGCGATCGAGAAGTCCGGCCTGGTGGTCACCGATGTCGAGATCCTGCGGCTCCATTATGCCGACACGCTGAAGCACTGGAGCCAGCGCTTCGCCGCCAATCGCGACAAGGCCAAGGCCATCTACGACGAACGCTTCTGCCGCATGTGGGAGTTCTATCTGGCCGCTTCCGAAGCCGCCTTCCGCTGGCAGGACCTGGTCATCTTCCAGTTCCAGATCGCCAAGAAGAACGACACACTGCCGGTAACCCGCGACTACATGGCAAAATGCGAAAAGGCACTGGAAATGCGCGACCTGGGCCGCCGCGAAGCGGCTCCCGTAGAGAAGGCCGCCAAGCCCGCCCGGCGCCGCAAGGTGGCGGAGTAGGAACGCAACGTTGGTGCGCTTTCGCCATTGCCGCTTGCCATTCCCGGCCCCTGCCATGAAAAAGGCCTCGTGATCGTCACGGGGCCTTTTTCATGACCTATCTCCTCTATGCCGCCGCGGCGCTGGCCGAGATCGCCGGCTGTTTTTCGGTCTGGGCCTGGTGGCGGCTCGAAAAATCGCCGCTGTGGCTGGCGCCGGGCTTCGTCTCGCTGCTGCTGTTCGCCTGGCTTCTGGCGCTGGTCGACACCAATGCCGCAGGCCGCGCCTATGCCGCTTATGGCGGCATCTACATCGTCGCCTCGCTTGGCTGGCTGTGGCTGGTGGAAGGCGTGCGGCCCGACCGCTGGGATCTTGGTGGTGCCGCGCTCTGCATCGCCGGCGCTTCGGTCATCCTGCTCGCACCGCGAGGAGCCTAGCGTGGAACTGCCGGCCCTTCTTCGACACGCCGTCGACCGCATCCTGGAGAAAGTCCCGCTGCCGGAACTGAAGCAGGCAGCGAAAACACTCTCCGACCGCTACCGCGCCGAACTGCGCGACGGCCGCCTGCACATGGCGCAGGACATGGCGGTCAAGGCCTATCTGGCGACGCGGCTGCCGGCGACCTATGCCGCGGTCCGTGCCAGCCTCGACACGCTGAACGCGGCCCAGCCAAATTTCGCGCCGAAAACCCTGCTCGACGTCGGCGCCGGTCCTGGTACGGTGCTTTGGGCCACCAACGATCTCTGGCCCGATCTCGAACAGGCCGTTTTGCTGGAAGCGAGCGCGGCGGTGCGCAAGGTCGGCGAGACGCTCGCCGCCGGTGCCATCGCGGCCCGAGCCGTCTGGCAGGCCGGCGACGTCACAACAGACCTGGGCGACCTTCGGCCGGCGGACCTCGTCACCTGCGCCTATGTGCTGGACGAGATCGTGCCGGCATCGCTGCCCAAGATGGTCGACCGTCTATGGCAGCTGACGACAGACACGCTGCTGATCATCGAGCCGGGCACGCCGGCGGGCTGGCAGCGCATTCTGGCGGTGCGCGCGCAACTGATCGCCGCCGGTGCGCATGTGCTGGCGCCTTGTCCGCACGAGGCGCCCTGCCCGCTCAACCCGCCCGACTGGTGCCATTTTGCCCGCCGCGTCGCCCGCTCGCGCCTGCACCGGCTGGCCAAGGACGCCGATGTGCCGTGGGAAGACGAGAAATTCATTTTTGTCGCCGCGTCGCGCCAGCCGGCCGCCTCTCACGCCGCGCGGGTCCTCGCACCGCCGAAATCCGGCTCGGGCAAGGTTCTGCTCAAGCTTTGCCGGGAAGACGGCACAGCCGTGGAGCAACTCTTCACCAAGCGTGACGGCGCGGACTTCAAGCTGGCCCGGCGGCTGGACTGGGGTGACAGGCTGGAACCACGCGGTACCTGAACGGCCGATTGTTCTTGCTTCGTTCCAATAGCGCGCGTAAGAATCACTGCTTGCCGAGTCAATCGGAATCGGGACACAGGAACACTGTCCTGTGGACGGTTTTCCGTTCCTGTGAACAACGGGCATCAAGGTTGGTTGGTCGTGCGGTGATGCAGAAAGGTCAGCACGGTTTCGTGTCGTTCTGATATCGAGAAGCCGGGATCGAAATCGGGGATATCATGGCAGAGGCAGCACGAAAATTCGGCGTGGCGGAGCAGCAACCGCTTTATCGCGAGGCGCCGAACAACATCGAGGCCGAGCAGGCGCTGCTCGGCGCTATCCTCGTCAACAATGATGCCTTCTATCGTGTCTCCGATTTCCTGAAGCCAGGCCATTTCTACGAACCCCTGCACAGAAAAATCTTCGAGATCGCGGCCGAGCTCATCCGCATGGGCAAGGTGGCGACGCCAATCACACTCAAGACCTTCCTGCCGGCCGACGAAAAGGTCGGCGACATGACGGTGGCGCAATATATCGTGCGGCTGGCGGTCGAAGCCGTCACCGTCGTCAACGCCACCGACTATGGCCGCGCCATCTACGACCTGGCAACGCGCCGCGCGCTGATCACCGTCGGCGAAGACATGGTCAACATCGCCTATGACGCGCCGGTCGACATGTCGCCTTCCGAGCAGATCGAGGATGCCGAGCGCCGCCTGTTCGAACTGGCCGAAACCGGACGCTATGATGGCGGCTTCGAGAGCTTCACCGACGCGGTCAAGACGGCCGTGGACATGGCCAACGCGGCCTATATGCGCGACGGCCATTTGTCGGGCCTCGCCACCGGCATGCGCGATCTCGACCGCCGCATGGGCGGCCTGCAATCGTCGGATCTTATCGTGCTTGCCGGCCGCCCGGGCATGGGCAAGACGTCGCTTGCCACCAACATCGCTTTCAATATCGCCGAGATGTATGTGCCGGCGCAGCAGGCGGACGGATCGTTCAAGGCGGCCAATGGCGGCGTGGTCGGCTTCTTCTCGCTCGAAATGTCGTCCGAGCAGCTCGCTACCCGTATCATCTCCGAGCAGACGGAAATCTCGTCCTCAAAAATCCGCCGCGGCGAGATCAGCGAAATGGATTTCGAAAAGCTGGTCGCCTGTTCGCAGACCATGCAGAAGATCCCGCTTTTCATCGACCAGACCGGCGGTATCTCCATTGCGCAGCTATCCGCCCGCGCGCGGCGCCTGAAGCGCCAGCGCGGCCTCGACCTGATCGTCATCGACTATATCCAGCTGATGCAGGGTTCATCCGCCAAGTCTTCGCAGAACCGCGTGCAGGAAATCACCGAGATCACCACGGGCCTCAAGGCGCTGGCCAAGGAACTGGCCGTACCGATCATCGCGCTGTCGCAGCTGTCGCGTCAGGTCGAAAGCCGCGACGACAAGCGCCCGCAACTCTCCGACTTGCGTGAATCCGGTTCGATCGAGCAGGACGCCGACGTCGTGATGTTCGTCTACCGCGAGGAGTATTACCTCAAGAACCGTGAGCCGAAGCTCGGCACGGAAGAATACGTCAAGTGGGAAAACGAGATGAACGAGATGCGCGGCAAGGCCGAAGTGATCGTCGCCAAGCAGCGCCACGGCCCGACGGGCTCGGTGACGCTCGCCTTCCATGGTGAGTTCACCCGCTTCTCCGACCTGGCGGAAGAGCACCATATCGCGGAGAGGTTTGACGAGTAAGCAGTTGGCCGAAATCGCAGCAAATATCCGGGCCGGCCGCGCTCCACGGCGCGCCCCCCTGTCTCACCGACCTGTTCTTTCATTTGCCGCAGGCCTCGCCTGATGGCCAAATCGCGTGTCCACTTCATCTGCCAGAACTGCGGATCGGTGCATCAGCGCTGGGCCGGCAAATGCGATGCCTGCGGCGAGTGGAACACGCTGGTCGAGGAAGGCACGTCCGGCGGCATCGGCTCGGGGCCGGCCAACACGCGCAATGCCCGCAAGGGCCGCGCGGTGGTGCTGACCACGCTCTCTGGCGATATCGAGGATGCGCCGCGCATCATTTCCGGCATCGGCGAACTCGACCGCGCCACCGGCGGCGGTTTTGTACGCGGTTCCGCACTTCTGGTCGGCGGCGATCCCGGCATCGGCAAGTCGACGCTGCTCACCCAGGCTGCCGCTGCGCTGGCGTCGCGAGGCCACCGCATCGTCTATGTCTCGGGCGAAGAAGCCGTCGCGCAGATCAGGCTGAGGGCGCAGCGGCTCGGCGTCGCCGACACACCGGTGGAACTGGCAGCCGAGACCAATGTCGAGGACATTCTTGCCACCATCGCCGACGGCAAGCGGCCGGATCTGGTCATTCTCGATTCGATCCAGACGCTGTGGACCGACCTTGCCGATTCGGCGCCGGGCACCGTCACCCAGGTGCGCGCCGCCGCCCAGGCGATGATCCGCTATGCGAAATCCACGGGCGCGGCGATCGTGCTGGTCGGCCATGTCACCAAGGAAGGTCAGATCGCCGGACCGCGCGTGGTCGAACACATGGTTGATGCCGTGCTCTACTTCGAGGGCGAAGGCGGTCACCACTATCGCATTCTGCGCACGGTGAAGAACCGCTTTGGGCCGACCGATGAGATCGGCGTCTTCGAAATGTCGGACAAGGGTTTGCGCGAGGTCGCCAATCCATCCGAGCTGTTTCTCGGCGAGCGGCATGCGAAATCGCCGGGTGCCGCGGTTTTCGCCGGCATGGAAGGCACGAGGCCGGTGCTGGTCGAGATTCAGGCCCTGGTCGCACAATCCTCGCTCGGCACGCCACGGCGCGCCGTCGTCGGTTGGGACGGAGCTCGCCTGTCAATGATCCTGGCGGTTCTCGAAGCCCATTGCGGCGTCCGCTTTGGCCAGCACGACGTCTATCTCAACGTCGCCGGCGGCTACCGCATCAGCGAGCCCGCGGCCGATCTCGCGGTCGCCGCCGCGCTGGTTTCCTCGCTCACCGGTCTTGCCCTTCCCGCCGATTGCGTCTATTTCGGCGAAATCAGCCTTTCGGGCGCGGTGAGGCCGGTTGCGCACGCGCAGCAGCGCCTCAAGGAAGCCGAAAAGCTGGGTTTTGGTAGCGCGGTTCTGCCCTTGGGCAGCGAGGAACTTGCTGGAGGGATCGGGGCCGGCGCTTTCCAGCCCACTGAGCTTGCCGACCTCGTGGCGCGCATAGCCGGCTCACGGCGCAGCCGCGTCGACGATGAAGAATAACGCGGCTCGTCGAGCCGTGAAAAAGAGATCGGAGTGGGGCGAAAGACATGCCGATTACGCTGCTTGACGGAATCCTGGTCGGCTTCACCCTGGTCTCGGCGATGCTCGCCATGGTTCGCGGCTTCTCGCGCGAGGTCCTGTCGGTCGTCTCGTGGGCGGCGGCGGCGGCGGCGGCTTTCTTCTTCTACAAGCCGGTCCTGCCCTACCTTAAGCCCTACATCGACAATGAGAAGATCGCCATGGCGGCCTCCGCCGGCGTCGTCTTTATCATCGCGCTGATCGTCGTCTCGGTCATCACCATGAAGCTTGCCGACTGGATCATCGATTCGCGGATCGGCGCGCTCGACCGCACGCTTGGTTTCCTCTACGGCGCCGCGCGCGGCATCCTGGTCGTCGCCGTCGCGCTGCTGTTCTTCAACTGGCTGGCTGGCGCCAAGGCACCGGCCTGGGTGACGGAGGCCAAGTCGCGGCCGCTGCTGGAGCAGATCGGCGCCAAGCTTGAAAGCCTGCTGCCCGAGGATCCGGAAAACGCCATCCTCAAGAAGCTCAATCCGAATCAGCCCGCTGCCGAGACGCCGGCCGCTCCGGACGCACCGGCGGCGGACGCTCCTGCCGGCGGCGACGACGCCAATGCACCGGCTCCCGACGACAATGATGCCGGCCCGGCGGACAACACGGCCAAGCCAGCAGCGCCGGCAGCCCCGGCAAACTGACGCGCCTGGACTGACGATGGTGTGAACGACTGCACGGCGCGCGTTGCTTTCGGCGCGAACCCGCACTATATGGCGATTTTAGCGGAGCTTAAGATGGCAGACGCAGACGACGTGCTTTCCGCCGAGGCCGACGACCATTTCCACGACGAATGCGGTGTGTTCGGCATTTTCGGCCGACAGGACGCAGCGGCCATCGTCACGCTTGGACTGCATGCGCTGCAGCATCGCGGCCAGGAAGCGGCCGGCATTGTTTCCTATGATGGCAGCCAATTCCATGTCGAACGCCATGTCGGCCTGATCGGCGACACTTTCACCAAGCAGCGCGTCATCGACAGCCTGCAAGGTAACCGCGCCATCGGCCATACGCGCTACGCCACGACCGGCGGCGCCGGCATGCGCAACATCCAGCCCTTCTTCGCCGAGCTCGCCGATGGCGGCTTTGCCGTCGCCCATAACGGCAATCTCACCAACGCCATGACGGTGCAGCGCGCGCTGCAGAAGCAGGGCGCGATCTTTTCCTCCACCTCCGACACCGAGACGCTTTTGCACCTGGTTGCGACCAGCAAGGAGCGCGACCTCAACTCGCGTTTCATCGACGCCGTTCGTCAGGTCGAAGGCGCCTTCTCGCTGGTGGCGATGACGGCCAAGAAGATGATCGGCTGCCGTGATCCGCTCGGTATCCGCCCGCTGGTGCTGGGCGATCTCGACGGCGCCTGGATCCTCGCTTCCGAAACCTGCGCGCTCGACATTATCGGCGCGCGCTTCGTGCGCGACCTGAAGCCTGGCGAGATGGTCGTCGTCACCTCCAAGGGCATTGAAAGCCTGTTCCCGTTCGAACCGCAGAAGACCCGCTTCTGCATCTTCGAATATGTCTACTTCGCCCGACCGGATTCGTCGGTCGAGGGCCGCAACGTCTACGAAGTGCGCAAGCGCATCGGCGCCGAGCTGGCGCAGGAGAACCCGGTCGAGGCCGACATCGTCGTGCCGGTGCCGGATTCGGGCACGCCTGCGGCGATCGGCTTCAGCCAGGCGGCAGGCATTCCCTTCGAGCTCGGCATCATCCGCAACCACTATGTCGGCCGAACCTTCATCCAGCCCGGCGATTCGATCCGCCACATGGGCGTCAAGCTGAAGCACAATGCCAACCGCCGCATGATCGAGGGCAAGCGCGTGGTTCTGGTCGACGATTCGATCGTGCGCGGCACTACTAGCCAGAAGATCGTGCAGATGGTGCGCGACGCCGGCGCCAGGGAGGTGCATATGCGCATCGCATCGCCGCCGACCAGCGCCTCCTGCTTCTATGGCGTCGACACGCCGGAGAAGTCGAAGCTTCTGGCGTCGCGCATGTCGGTGGAAGAGATGGCCGAATTCATCCGCGTCGATTCGCTCGGCTTCCTCTCGATAAACGGCCTCTACCGCGCCGTCGGCGAAGCCAGCCGTAATGACGACCAGCCGCAGTTCTGCGACGCCTGCTTCACCGGCCAGTACCCGACCCGCCTGCTCGACTTCGAAGGCCACGACAATGTGCGCACACTGTCGCTGCTGGCGAACAGTGGGGCGTAGGCCAGACCTTACGGAAATTCTCGCATGACCCTCGACCTTACCGGCCGCGTCGCGGTCGTCACCGGCGCCTCGCGCGGCATCGGCTATTTCATCGCCAGGGAATTGGCCGCCGCCGGCGCGCATGTGATCGCGGTTGCGCGCACCGTCGGTGGTCTCGAGGAACTCGACGACCAGATCAAGGCGGCCGGTGGCCAGGCGACGCTGGTGCCTCTCGATCTCGCCGACATGGCCGGCATCGACCGGTTGGGCGGCGCCATCCATGAGCGCTGGGGCAAACTCGACATTCTCGTCGCCAATGCCGGCGTGCTCGGCGTCATCTCGCCGATCGGCCATGTCGAGGCCAAGACGTTCGAGAAGGTGATGACCATCAACGTCACCTCTACTTGGCGGCTGATCCGCTCGGTCGACCCGCTGCTACGGCTTTCCGATGCCGGCCGGGCCATCATCCTGTCGTCCAACGCAGCGCATTCGGCGCGTGCCTTCTGGGCGCCTTACGCGGCATCGAAGGCGGCGGTCGAGACCATGATGCGCTCCTGGGCGCACGAGACGCAGAGCCTGCCGTTGCGCGTCAATGCCGCCGACCCGGGCGCCACCCGTACCGCCATGCGGGCCCAGGCCGTGCCCGGCGAGGATCCGGAGACGCTGCCGCATCCCCAGGAGATCGCCAAGCGCATCGTGCCGCTGGCCAGCCCCGATCTGGAAGAGACCGGGCTGATCTTCCAGGCCAAGCACAACCGGTTCGTCTCCTACCGGCAGCCTGAATGAACTCACGCCTTCGGTTTGAAGGATCCCAAAGGGATTAAAAGGGCCTCCGGCTACGTTCTCCTGACGTAGGACATTCGAAACCGGAGGACCGATATGCGCAGACTTCTTCTCATTGCCACCACCGCCTTTGTGGCCGCTCTCGGCGCGACAGCAGGCGTGGCCGTCTCCCAAGATGCCAAGATGAGTTTCTTCGTCACCAGTGTCGGCTCGGGCAAGGGTGCCGATCTTGGCGGCTTGAAGGGCGCCGACGCGCATTGCGCTTCGCTGGCTGAAGCCGCCGGCATCACCGGAAAGACCTGGCATGCCTATCTGTCGACCAGCGCCGAGGATGCACGCGACCGTATCGGCAAGGGGCCCTGGTTCAACGCCAAGGGCGAGAAGATCGCCGATGATGTTGCCTCGCTGCATGGCGACGCCAACGGCATCACCAAGCAGACGGCGCTGAACGAAAAGGGCGAAGTGGTCAATGGCCGCGGCGACACGCCGAACAGGCATGACATGCTGACCGGATCGAAACCCGACGGCACCAGGATCGCCGACCAGACCTGCGGCGACTGGACGATGGGCGGCGCCGAAGGGGCGGCGATGATGGGTCATCACGACCGCACCGGCCTCGACGATTCGGCGGCGGCGAAGTCGTGGAATTCCTCGCACGCCTCTCGTGGCGGCTGCAGCCAGGAGGCGTTGAAAGGCACCGGCGGCGACGGCCTGTTTTATTGTTTTGCGACCGACTGAGCGCTGCACGCAGCAACATAACTGGTTTGGCGGCCTGCCGATTGATCACGCGGCTGTGACCTGAAGGGGAAAGGCTGCCCCGCGGTCATGCTTTCGTCATTTCCGAGGAGTTGTTAGGATCGGAACGACTCCCACAACAAGCGCCCCGCTGGGCAGAACAAGGAAATCCCCATGGCTACAACCGCAGCGTTGGTCTGGTATCTGGTAATCGCCGGCCCGCAGGGCGGCATGGTGGTGCTGCCCAGCACCTTCGACAAGCGCGAACAGTGCACCGCCGCCATCACCGAGTATCAGAAGCAGCCGACACCAACCGGCTGGTCCGTGCAGTGCGTGCCGAGCGCCTCGCCCTTCACCGACGAGGGTGATGCCGAAGAGCCGGCTGCGCAGTAAACATCAGAAATCACAAGGCCCGCGGCCGTTGCCACGGGCTTGTGATTTCAGCGCCGCGCTGAAACCGTCAGCTCCGGCTTCTGGTTGATGGTCTGGAACACCACGCAATAGCGTTCGGTCAACTTCAAGAGCGAGTCTATCCGCTCCTGCGGTTCATCCGTGTCGAGACTGAAATTGAGCCGGATGGCATGAAAACCGACCGGCGCGTCCTTGGCGACACCCAGCGTGCCGCGAAAATCAAGATCGCCCTCGGCCTCCACCGTGGCGGCGCCGAGCTTGAACTCGAGCGCTGTCGCCACCGCCTTCAGCGTCACGCCGGCACAGGCCACCAAGGCCTCAAGCAGCATGTCACCGGAACAGAGCTCGAGCCCTGAGCCGCCGGTTGCCGGATGCAGACCGGCGATGGCGACCGCCCTGCCCGTCTCCACCTTGCAGGCCACCGACTGATCGTCGATCGAGCCCTTCGCTCTCAACGTGATCAGCGCCTGCGAGGCGTCCTCGCGATAGGCCTGCTTCAGCGGCGCCTGCATGGTCTTCAGTTCGGTGGCGTCCATTCGTTGCCTCTTTCGTCTGTTTGCCTCGCGTCGTGATCGAGACAGTTCCGGCAGATTTGCAGAATTGGATTTCCGCCACAACCCGAAGCTATGATTGTCGCGTTCAGTCGGCTTGAGGGAGCTCGGCATTGGTTGGAAAGTGGCTGATGCACACACTGGCGATGGGGTTCGGCGCTTTGGCGGTCTTTGCCCCGACCGGCCAAGCCGCCTCATTCGTCCTCATGTCCTGTTCACCCGGCCAGTTTGCGGGAAAGCCGACAGAGCCAAATGGCTTGACGATCGCCTGTGGTGGCAGTTTCAACCTGTGCGGCTACGTTGACCAGTCAAAAAATCAGGTCATCCCACGGCAGTTCGAAGTCGCACTGCCTTTTTTCGACGGGCTCGCTGGCGTCAGGATCAACGGAAAGTTTGGCTTCATCGATCGTGCAGGCAAGCTCGTGGTTCCCGCTGAATTCGACGTGGTTGCGGGCTTCACAAAAGGCCGTGCCGAGGTTGTGCTTGATGGCAAGGCAGGCGTCATAGATCGCTCGGGCAACTTCATCGTCGACCCCAACTATGCGCGCGCGATGCCGTTCGGAGAAGACACGATTCTCGTCAGCGAAGGTGCATGGCGGCCGACAGGTTTCAATGGCTGTGAAAGCCTCGGGGACGCCAAACGGGCTTTGCAGTTCGACTTTGTCAAAAACCCTTCGCCGCAATATCGCCTGTGGCACGTTCGGACCCGATCCCGGAGTTCGGAAATCTACAGATTTCGATATTTCGACGATCCGGACCACCTGTTGCTTTGGGCCAGCACCGAAGACAGCAATCTGGGCAAGTTCGGGCTCTTACGATCGGATGGAACCTGGCAAATCACCCCCCGATACGACGACGTGTCCCCGCTCATCGATGGGTTCGCCACCGTGTGCAATCTAAATCCGACGCCGGCCGATCGGTCGAAGTGGAAGGTATGCGGCGCGGTGAACTCCAAAGGCGATCTCGTCGTGCCGATCAAGTTCGGTGGCACCTTCTATTGGCGAAATGGCCTCAAGCTGGTTCAATATGGTGACAAAAAGGGAATCGTCGACACAAGTGGCCGACTCCTTGGCGGCCGTTATTTCGACGACGCCAGATTGGCCGAGAAAGGCGACGTCAGCATAGTCCGCATCGACGATGAATGGGTTGGGCTCGACCGGCGCGGCCAGATTGTCGCGAACCCGGAAGACGGAGAAATCCTTTCCCAATGCCCCTCCGGCATCAAGGTGGAAAAACGGTCAGGCAAGTTTCGCGTCGTCGATGCGAATGGCAAACCCACCGAACCCCACCTGTTTGAGCAGGCTTTTCTCAAGCTGGACTGCGACTGGCCAACCCCGGTCACCCTCAACGGCAAGTGGGGATTTATCGACACAGGCGGCCATTTGCTGATGTCGGAGCCAAGCTTTGACAACGTCTACAATTTTCAGGACGGATATGCCGCTGTCGAGGAAGGTGGCAAGTGGGGCGTGATCGATGCCAAGGGCAGATATTCGGCAGTTCCGCAGTTTGACAATCTCCGACCCGATGATGACGGTGTTTTCGTAACAAACGTCGATGGTCAGAAGTCATGGATCAATGCCCAGGGACGGCAAGTACCTGAACCGAGTCGCAAGAGGGATCGATTAGCAGTACTCGCCTGCGGCGAGGATGGCGGTCATCTCTTCAGCACTGACACCGCCGGCGAAACATTGTGGGGACTTGCCGCAGCCGACGGGACCGTGTTGGTTGCGCCAAAGTATCGAGCGCTACGGTGCTACGCGAACGGCCTTGCCTGGGTCACTGACGACGTGCGCCGGATGTGGTGCCAGATCGATG
Organism: Mesorhizobium sp. GW821-FHT04C10; assembly: GCF_059420305.1. NCBI lineage: Bacteria > Pseudomonadati > Pseudomonadota > Alphaproteobacteria > Hyphomicrobiales > Phyllobacteriaceae > Mesorhizobium > Mesorhizobium sp. GW821-FHT04C10. The sequence continues at coordinate 5,302,337 of NZ_JBWKTL010000001.1, forward strand.
CCCAAGGCGTCATTCGAGATCCGGCTGAATGCAACCCAAATTTCAACGGCAGAATCATCTTTGACGCCAGTCTTGAGAAATTTGCCGATGATCAATACGAGAGCAGCGTGCTTTGGGAGCGCGCCCTTCTCGACTACGGCCGTGGGGTTCGCAAGGCACCGCCCAAGATTGTCAGCTCAAGGTTCTAAGCGACTTGTCAACCGCTGCTGCAAGACCATGGCAGATGCGTCAGGCCTGCTCGCACTCATAAGGAACGTCGCAGTGGCCCCTGCCCCAACGCAAGCCTAGGGCTGGCGTAGCGCTGTGTCGGCTTTCACCCCTATAGCTGGGAGCCGAGGCCTGATTTCGCAGAGTCCCCAAGCTATTCCTGTCGCTTCCCGCACCTTTGGTCCGCGCCTATGGCCGATGTCGCCATTCTTGAAACACGTGAAAGGGTTCTCGCCGGAATCCTGCTGACCGGTGCCGCCTATCTCTTGTTTTCGACGCAGGACGCCTCGATCAAGCTGCTGGTGACCGGCATGACGGTCTGGCAGATCATGTTCTTCCGCAGCATCACCATTCTGAGCGCCTGCGCCGCGATCGGCGGGCGGCAGCTGTTCGCCGACACGCTACGCTCGCCGATCGTGCGGCCAATGCTGGTGCGCAGCGCCTTCACGCTCGCCGCCTGGCTTTGTTACTACAACGCCGCCCGCAGCCTGCAGCTTGCCGAACTGACCACCGTCTATTACGCGGCCCCGATCATCGTCACCGTGCTTTCGGTGTTCCTGCTCGGCGAAAAAGTGCCTGTTCTGCGCTGGCTGGCGGTCTTGATTGGTTTTGTCGGTGTCTTCGTCGCTTGCGATCCCACCCATCTCGGCCTGTCGGTGCCGGTGCTGCTGGTGCTGGCGGCCGCATTTTTGTGGGCCATCGCCATCGTGCTCCTGCGCAAGACCGCGCTTGCCGAGCGCTCGATGATCCAGCTCCTCCTCAACAATTTCTATTTCCTGGTGTTTTCGGCGGTACCGGCGCTGTTGTGGTGGCATACGCCTGATGTGAACGAGTTGCTGCTTCTCGCCAGTGTCGGCGCGCTCGGCGGCCTGGCGCAATATCTCCTCTTCGAAGGCATGAAACGCACGCCGGCATCGATCCTCGCGCCTCTCGAATACAGCTCGCTGCTGTGGGCGTTCGCGCTCGGCTTTGCGATCTGGGGCGACGTGCCGCGCCGAGAAGTGTTTCTCGGCGCGGCGCTGATCGTCGCAGCCGGGTTGCTGATCATCGGCGGCGAACATTTCCGCAAGCGGCTGTGATGTTCATCATTGGTGACAGTACGATGTCAGGACCGGACGGCGTAGGCTATCGGCATGACTGACGAGACAGCCACTGCTGATACTGTCGCCGAGCGCACATTGGGTATTATCCTGGTGTCGTGTTCGGCGGCTGTCTTTGCCCTGACGGGCGTGTTGACAAAATCGATCCATGCCGACCCGCTGACCATCATCTGCTGGCGCGGTTTCGTCGGCTCGATCCTGATCACGCTCTATGTGTTGTGGCGACGACGCCGATCCGGCGGGCGCGAGAGCCTGCGGCTTGGCTGGCGCGGCTGGCTGCTGGCGGTTGAAGGGGCGCTGGCGAGCATTGCCTTCATTTCGGCGTTCAAATTCACATACGTCGCCAATGTCGCTGTCATCTATGCCACCGCACCTTTCGTGACCGCGGTTCTGGCCTGGGTTCTGACGCGCGAACCTTTCCGCATGCAGACGATGGTCGCCGCCGCCGTCTCGCTTTGCGGTGTGGCCATCATGGTTTGGTCCGGCTTCGGCACCGGCCACCTCTTCGGCGATGGGCTGGCGCTGCTGATGACCATAGGCAGCGGTCTTTACATGATCATGGTGCGTGCGTTCCGCGATACGCCGGTGGTCTGGGCTGGGGCTGTGTCGGCGTTTCTGCTGTTCGTCCTCGGCTGGTTTGTCGCCGACCCGCTGGCGGTTTCATCCAGGGATGTCGCGCTCCTCGTCACTTTCGGTGCGTCCTTCGCGCTGTCGTCGATCCTTTGGACGGAGGGCGCGCGGCTTATCCCTGCGGCCGAATCCGGGCTGCTCGGCTCGGCCGAGGTGCCGTTCGCGATCCTGTTTGCCTTCCTGTTTCTTGGTGAGATCGCGCCAGAAGCCAGCATGATTGGCGGCGCCATCGTGCTCTGCGCGGTCTTCGCCCATGCCGGCCGGGACTGGCTCTCGGCCCGCTCCCAACGCATGGCGTCAAATATTTCTTAAAAAAGTGACACAGTCACGGAACCATCACCGGACTCAGACATTATTGATGCGACGGGCCAACCCCCCAAGTCCCCCCAAACCCCTCGGCCCGTCCTACTCCAAGCCGACCGTAAGGTCGGCTTTTTCTTTGCTAAACAGGCTCCACCGTAAGGTCGGCTTTTTTCATAGTTTGTCGACGAGATCCGAGCCCTCCCAAGCGATCAGGCCAGAGCCAGGTTACCGCTGAGCAGTGTCGCCAGATCGCTCGCGGGAGTATCGGCCCCAGCGCGCAACCGGATCGCGAATTCCGCCATCGGAACCTGCGGAAGGCCAAGCTCGCGCGGCGCCTCGACAATGCCGGAATGAGCAAAGCGCGCGGTGCGCAGCGTCAATGCGACGCCGGCGTTCACGGCCGTGCGCAACCCAGCCAGGCTGGCACTTCCGGCGGCGATCCGATAGTTGCGGCCGGCGGCATCGAGCGCCGCGAGTGCGGCCTCGCGAAAACCGCAATGGGGATCGAGCAGCGCCAGCGGCAGTTCTTCCTGCCGCGAGGCCAGCCCTTTGTGTGAGCACAGCCATATCATCGGTTCGCGCAGTACGCCGACCTCATCCGGCGCCGCCGTCTGGCGCATGACGATCGCAAGATCCAGGCTGCCGGCCTGCAGGGCCTGCGCCAGTTCGGCGGAGCGGCCAACGCGCAATTCGATCCTGACGCGCGGATGGCTGGTGGCGAAGGCGCGCAAAAGGTCCGGCAGTCCGCTGTCGGCGAAATCCTGTGTCGTGCCGATGGCGATACGCCCGGCGGCCCGCGCCCCCTTCAACGCCAGCCACGCCTCGCGATGAACGGCAAGAATGCGCCTGGCATGACCAACGAGATCCTCGCCGGCCGGCGTCAGCCCACGGCCCCGCCCCTGCGGCGCCAGAAGCGGCTCGCCGACAATCTCCTCAAGCCGCTGCATCTGGGCTGTCACCGCCGAGGGCGAGCGGCCGACACTGGACGCCGCCTGCGCCAGCGAGCCGCTGTCGACGAAAGCGAGGAAGGTTTTGAGCAGGTCTGGGTCCAGCTTTTCCATAATTCGATATTATCGAATCTTCATTTGAAAACAATTCGATTTTTTTGATTCAAGGATGGTGACATGGTCCCTCCAACGGCGATCAGACGCCGCTCAACCAGGAGAAGAAAAATGCCCATCATCAACATCAGCCTCACCGGCAAGCCAGACGCCGCTTTATCGGCCAGGATTGCCGGGGAAATGACCGAGATCACCGCCAGGCAGTTGCGCAAGGATCCGACCATCACGGCCGTTGCCGTATCCTATATCGATCCGCAGCATTGGTTCGCCGGCGCCAAGTCGCTGGCCGAGCATGGCTCCAACACGTTCTGGCTGGATATCAAGGTGGTCGACGGCACCAACACCAAGCTCGAGCTGGAGGCCTACCTCAAGGCTCTCTTCGATGCCTTCGACCGTCTGCTGGGCGGTGTGCACGAGGAAAGCTATGCCTTCGTGCATGAAGTACCTGCCGCCGCCTATGGCTATGGCGGCAAGACCCAGGAGTTCCGATTCATCAGCGGCCGGTTGAAGGCGGCATGACGGCCTTGTCCTTCCCCCTCTGGAGGGAGAAGGACAGCCCCTCTTCCACATTGACCTCACGCCCACTTCCGCTACCTTCTGCCCCGAAGCGGCCGCGGAAGAGCCGCGATGACAAAACTTGTTGGGAGAGACGCGGCATGATCCTGACACTGGCGCTGCTTGCGGGTCTTGTTGCAGCCTGGCTGCTGATCGGCGTGGTGGAAAAATTCCGCCTCGGCCTGCGCTTCACCCAGGCGCTGCTCTATGTGCCGTTCAAGCTCGCCTACCGGATCAGCGACAACCGCATCAGGATCGCGCGCAAGGCGCAGGTACCGGTCATCTACGTAATCTCGCACCAGTCGCGCTTCGAGCCGGCGCTGATGCTGTCGCTGCTGCCCGACGACACGCTGCACATACTCGACGAGGTCTCGGCACGCTCGCCCTGGCTCGAACCCTGGCGCGAACTTGGCCGCACCATTGCCTTCAACGCGGAACACCTCTTCGTCAGCCGCCGCCTGGTGCGCGTGCTGAAGGGCAAGGGCCGGCTCGCCGTCTATCTGCCGGATGCGGTCGAGCCAGACGTCAAGACGTTTCGCCTGTTTCGCGCCGTCACCCGCATCGCCATGCAGGCCGACGCCCGCATCGTCCCGATCTTCGTCGCTGGCGCGCGCAGTCTGCCTGTGTCGCTGACGCCTGCGGACAAGGCGCCGCGGCACTGGTTTCCGCAACTGTCGATCAGCGTGCTGGATCCGATGACCATCGGCGAACTTGTGGCGCGCAACCCGGACCAGGCCTCGAACACCAATGCGCTGTTCGACCGCGTCGCCGAGGCCCGGCTTTTTGGTACCGACCTCGATCGCGGCCTGTTCCTGGCCATGCGCGATGCGGCAGCCAGAGTCGGCGCATCGCATCCGATCATCGAGGACGTCATCTCGGGCGCGCTGAGCTATCGCAAGATGTTCATCGGCGCGCGCGTGCTGGGCAGGCGCTTCGAGGCGGTGACGGCGCCGGGCGAAGCAGTGGGGATAATGCTGCCCAACGCCAATGGCGTCGTGCTGTCCTTGGTCGGCCTTCTCTCGGGCGGACGAGTCGCGGCGATGATCAACTACACGGCCGGGCCGGCGAGCGTCACGGCGGCCGTGCGCACGGCCGTCATCCGCACCGTCATTTCGTCGCGCGCCTTCGTCGACAAGGCCGATCTCGCCGATATCGTCGCCGCGGCCGAGAATGGCGGCGCCAGGCTGTTGTGGCTGGAAGATCTGAGGGAAAGCGTCACCGCGCTGGACAAGCTTTCCGCCGCTCTGCTCTGGCGCCTGCCGCTGCAGCGGCAGGATGCGGCCAAGCCGGGGGTGATCCTGTTCACCTCGGGTTCGGAAGGCACGCCGAAAGCGGTCGTTCTGTCGCAAAAGAACCTGCTCGCCAACGCCATGCAGGCCGAAGCGCGCATCACCATTTCGCCGGCCGATATCCTGCTCAACGTGCTGCCGGTGTTCCACTCCTTCGGCCTGACGGGCGGCACCATATTGCCACTGGTGACCGGGGTGAAACTGTTCCTCTACCCTTCGCCTCTCCACTACAAGATCATTCCCGAGATCGCCCGCAAGGTGAAACCGACCATCATGTTCGGCACCGACACCTTCCTCGCCAACTATGCGCGCACAGCCAAGGACGGCGACTTCTCCAGCCTGCGCTTCATCGTCGCCGGCGCCGAGGCGGTGAAGCCGGAAACGCGTCGCGTCTACCGCGAGCGTTTCCAGGCCGAAATCATCGAGGGCTTCGGATTGACCGAGGCCGCACCCGTGGTTGCCGTCAACACCGCGATCCATGGCCGTGACGGTACGGTCGGGCGGCTCTTACCGGCCATGCGCATGAGGCTGGAGCCGGTCGAGGGCATAGCGGACGCCGGTCAGTTGTGGCTCGACGGACCCAATCTCATGATGGGCTACATGACCGCGGACCGTCCCGGCGAACTGCAGACCCTGACCGGCTGGCACGACACCGGCGATATCGTCGCCGTCGACCGCGAAGGCTTCATCAGCATTCGCGGTCGCGCCAAGCGCTTCGCCAAGATCGCCGGCGAGATGGTGTCGCTGGGCGCGGTCGAGATGCTGGTGCAGTCACTGTGGCCCGAGGAGCGCCACGCTGCGGTTGCGGTGCCGGACAAGAGGCGCGGCGAGCGCATCGTGCTGGTCACCACGGCCGACGATGCCAATCCCGAAGAACTGCGCCAGTTTGGCAAAAAGGCCGGGGCAGCCGAACTGATGGTGCCGAACGACATCGTCAAGGTGGAGGAAATTCCGGTGCTCGGTTCCGGCAAGACCGACTATGTCTCGACCAGGAAGCTGGCGATCGACAGGCTGGGGCTCGGCGTCGCGGCCTGAGTCAGATCAAGGACTTCTGCGAACCTTTTAACCTATGTCCGAAGGCGGTACCTTCTCGCCCTCGAGCTTGGCGCGCTTGGAGTAGGCGCGTACGGAGAACGGCAGAAAGATCAGATAGCCCGCGACCGACGCCGTCAGCGTGTACCAGGGATAGGTCATCAGCAAGAGGACGTAGAGCACGACAGCCAGGATGACCGGCAGTACCCTGTCGCCCGGGATCTTGATGCTCTTGCCGGAATAGACCGGCAGTCGGCTGACTAGCAGGAAGGCGACCAGGATGGTGAAGCCGGTGGCGACGAAGGCGGCCGGCCGGCTGGGCTCCACCCCGAGCCGCAGGAAATAGAGATAGAGCGGCAGCATCACCAGCACCGCGCCCGCCGGCGCCGGCACACCGACGAAATATTCGGACTGCCACAAGGGGCGTTCGGCCTTGTCATCATCGAGCACGTTGAAGCGGGCGAGCCTCAGCCCGCAGGCGATGGCGAACAGGAGTGCCGCGATCCAGCCCGGCGAGCCGGCGCGGTCGAGCAGGAAGGCATAGAGCACCAGAGCAGGTGCCACGCCGAAATTGACGATGTCGGCCAGCGAATCCATCTGCGCGCCGAATTTGGAGGTCGCCTTGAGCATACGCGCCAGGCGGCCATCGATGCCGTCGAGAAAGGCGGCCAGCAGCACCATCACCACCGCCGGTTCGAAGCGGCCTTCAAAGCCGAAGCGGATGCCGGACAGTCCGGCGCAGATGGCAAGCACGGTGACGAGGTTGGGCAGCACCATGCGCATCGGGATCTCGCGGATGCGCGGACCGCCGCTGGCATGTGCCTCGAACTTTTTGAACGGCGCGCCCAAGGCTCAGGAAACCCGCACAAGGGGAGTGCCGGCGACACCACCGAATTCGGCAAGCACGGTTTCACCGCCGACCGCCGTCTGGCCAACGGCAACACGAGGCGTCGCGGTCAGGGGCAGGAAGACGTCGACGCGCGAGCCGAAGCGGATCAGGCCGAACCGCTCGCCTGTGCCGATCGAGCCGCCGGCCTCGGCCCAGCAGACGATGCGGCGCGCCACCAGGCCGGCGATCTGGACGGCAGCCACCGTGCCGTTGGGGCTCTCGATGACTAGGCAGTTGCGCTCGTTCTCGGTGCTTGCCTTGTCGAGCTCGGCGTTGAGGAATTTTCCCGGCCGATGCTCGATCTTGGCGATACGGCCGCGCACCGGCGAACGGTTCACATGGCAGGAAAAGACGTTCATGAACACCGAGATGCGGGTCATTTCGACGTTGCCGAGGCCGAGCTCACGCGGCGGCAGGGCCGGACCAACCGCCGAGATGATGCCATCGGCCGGGCTCACCACCAGACGGTCGTCCACCGGGGTGACCCGCTCGGGATCGCGGAAGAAATAAACGCACCAGGCGGTCAGGATCAGGCCGATCCAGAACAGGATCGAAGAGAAATAGCCAAGGAAAAGCGTAGCCGCGCCAAAGGCGGCGATGAAGGGATAGCCCTCGCGATGGATCGGTACGAACGCGTTCTTGACCGTGTCGACAAGGCTCATGGGATGGGGGCGGTCCCTGTTTCAGGTTCGGCCTCAATAGCCGAAACACCCCCTGCCCGCAACGCGACAATCCGCGGCGCGGGTGAACGGGCAAAACCCACTGGGCGCCGGAAAGCCAGACGTTCCGCATTTCGTGAAGTCGCCGCCGGCTTGCGTACCCATGCCATTGCCGTCAAGACTCCGACCGGGGCGGGAGCAGATCTCATGAAAAGCTGGATATTCACGATCCGCGTTGTTTTTCCCATACTGACGCTGGCCATCTTGCCGGCATTGCCGGGCAATGCGCTAGCACAGAGCAAGCCATCCTTCGACTGCGCCAAGGCGGCCAACGTGGCGGAAAAGGCGATCTGCGCCGACCCGGTTCTCGCCAAGGCCGACGCCGACGTGGCGAAGAACTATGCGGCATTGCTCAGGACACTCGACCCTCGTGCCGGCAAGGCCTTGCGCGACGACCAGAGCGATTTCATCGCATACCGCGACCAGATCGCCGGCTTCAACGAGAATACGCCCAAGGACCAGCAGACTTTCGACCTCGGCGAATTTCTGCGCGACCGCGCGACCTTACTGGCCGGCATCCGCAAACCTGCGGACACCGGTTTCATCGGTACATGGAGCAGCGTGCGCGGCGGGGTCGAAATCAAGGCAGCGGGCGCGGGCAAACTTGAGATTTCGGAAGACGTGGTCGCAAACCCTATCTCAGGAAGCGGTGCGTGCGACATCGGTGGCACGGTCGAGAGCCGCAAGGCCTTACGGCTCGTCGACACCGACGACAATGACAGGCCGACCGGCTTTGTCTTCACCTTCCGCCGCAGCGGCGATGCGCTTGTCGTGGAGCAGAGCGGCACCGGCAAGGATGACCGATCGGAGCCGCCATCATGCGGCGCCAACGGCCATGTCGATGGCACGTTTTTTCTGAGCGAAAAGCCATAGCCCACTGTCGGCGAACCGCCTCCTCGCCCGTCCTTGGTGGGAAAGCGCCTGATCGTACCCTCAAGGGCCGATGATGGGCGCAACGGAGGCTCCCGATCATGCAGACATCATCCGGCAGCAAAGCTCGTCTCGTCACGGAAGGCCTCGCCTTCGGCGAATCGCCGCGCTGGCATGACGGACGGCTGTGGGTCTGCAACTGGGGCACCGGTGAGATCATCGCAGTCGATGCCGACGGCAACCGCGAGATCATGCTCACGGTACCCGCCGTCCTGCCTTACTCCATCGACTGGTTGCCGGATGGACGCCTGCTCATTGTCTCGGGCCGGGAAGGCTTGCTGTTGCGGCAGGAAGCCGATGGCAGGCTCGTCACTCATGCCGATCTGCGCAGCCTGTCGAAAAGCCCTTGGAACGAGATCGTCGTCGATGGGCGCGGCAATGCCTATGTCAATGGCGGTGGGCCGGCGCCGGCGCCCGGTGAGCATTTCGGTCCGGGCACCATCGTGCTGATCACGCCGGACGGTGCGGTCCGGCAAGTGGCTGACAACATCGCCTTTGCCAATGGCATGGCCGTGACCCCGGACAACAAGACGCTGATCCTTGCCGAATCCCACGGCAACCGGCTGGCCGCTTTCGACATCGCCGCCGACGGCATCCTGTCCAACCGGCGCGTCTGGGCCGATCTCGACGGCTATCCGGACGGCATCTGCCTCGATGCCGAAGGTGCGGTCTGGTACGCGGATGTTCCCAACAAGCACTGCGTGCGGGTGCGCGAGGGCGGCGAGATGCTGCAGACCGTCACCGCCGATCGCGGCTGCTTTGCCTGCATGCTGGGCGGTGCGGACCGAAGGACATTGTTCATCGCCGCCGCGCAATGGCGCGGCTTCGAGCACATGATCAGCGATATCAGAACCGGCCAGGTGCTCAACATTGAAGCGCCGGCACCTGGCGTCGGCTGGCCTGGTTAAAGCGCTTCGCGTCGACGCGCTTTAACTCTCTTTGTTTGCGTATGTCGTTGTCCCAAAACCGTTACACGCTTTTGGGGGACATGCGTTACGCCTCTGGAATCCGCTGATAGTTGGCGATGTCGGCGCGTACCCCAAGCCTGGCGATCGTTTCCTGCGGATTGAACGCGACGCGCTCGTGCGCGGCCTTGACGATCGGCACGACCTTGTCGACGGCCGCCTGGCTTTCCCATTCGACGATCGTCACCAGGTTGAATTCGCCCGGCCCCGAAAATTGCTCGAGCAGAAAATCCTGCACGAAGCCCTGCTGCCGGCGCAACAATTCGTGCGTCGTCCTGACCTTGACGAGGATCTCCTCGCGGGCCGAGGCCGGGACGACGAACTTGTCCACCCTGAACACGCTGCCGCCGTTAACGTTCTGCTTTAGGTCGTCCATTTCGATTGTTCCGTTCCTGGATCATGGTGTTTGCGGGCTCCAGGGCGGCGTACAATCTCAACTTAAGTTGAGGTCAAGCACAAAATCAATTTACCTCCGACGTGCGCCGGCGAACGATGACTCCAAGCTCGTCGCCCTCGCGGGCGAGGCGCAGCCGCTCCTCGGCCTCGGTCGCTTCGCGCTGACGGTCCCACATAGAGGCGTAGAGGCCATGTTTGCGCATCAGTTCGACATGGGTGCCGCGCTCGGCGATCTGTCCGTCCTTGAGCACGATGATCTCGTCGGCGGAAATCACCGTCGACAGACGGTGGGCAATGACAATGGTGGTGCGGCCCTTGCTGACGAGATCGAGCGCGGCCTGAATCTCCTGCTCGGTGTGGCTGTCCAGTGCCGATGTTGCTTCGTCGAGCATCAGGATCGGCGGCGCCTTCAGGATGGTGCGGGCAATCGCGACGCGCTGCTTCTCGCCGCCCGAAAGCTTCAACCCGCGCTCGCCGACCATCGACTTGTAGCCTTCGGGCAGCTTCTCGATGAACGGTCCGATCTGGGCGAGTTCGGCTGCCTTGCGCACCTCCTCCTCGCTCGCGCCGACGCGGCCGTAGCGGATGTTGTAGGCGATGGTGTCATTGAACAGCACCGTGTCCTGCGGCACCATGCCGAGCACCGCGCGCAAGCTGTCCTGGGTGACGTCCCTGACGTCCTGGCCGTCGATAAGCACCTGGCCGCCCTGCACGTCGTAGAAGCGGAACAGCAGGCGCGAAATGGTCGACTTTCCGGCGCCCGACGGCCCGACAATGGCGACCGTCTTGCCGGCCGGCACTTCGAAGGACACGCCTTTGAGGATCTTGCGGTTCGGGTCATAGGAAAAATGCACGTCGCGGAATTCGACCTTGCCGGCGCCGACGGCGAGCGGCTTGGCGTCTGGCTTGTCGACGATCTCCTGCGGCACGTCGAGCAGATCGAACATGTGCTCGATATCGGTCAGACCTTGCCGGATTTCGCGGTAGATAAAGCCGATGAAGTTGAGCGGTACGGAAAGCTGCACCAGCATGGCGTTGATGAAGACGAAATCGCCGACTGTCTGCGTGTGGGCCTGCACCTCCAGTGCCGACATGCACATGACGACGACCGTGCCGAGGCCGAAGATGACGCCCTGGCCGAAATTCAGCCAGCCGAGCGAGGTCCAGGTCTTGGTGGCGGCGACCTCGTAGCGGGCCATCGAGCGGTCGAAGCGCTCCGCTTCCATGCGCTCGTTGGTGAAGTATTTGACCGTCTCGAAATTGAGCAGCGAGTCGATCGCCTTGGTGTTGGCGTCGGTGTCACTGTCGTTCATGTCGCGGCGGATCGAGATGCGCCAGTCGCTCGCCTTGACCGTGAACCAGACGTAGAGCCAGACGGTGATTGCCACCACGGCCACGTATTTCCAGCCATAGGTGAAACCGAATATGCCGGCGGTCAGCGCGAATTCAAGGATGGTCGGCGCGGTGTTGAGCATGATGAAGCGCACGATCGTTTCGATGCCCTTGGTGCCGCGTTCGATGATGCGCGACAGGCCGCCGGTGCGGCGCTCCAGGTGGAAGCGCAGCGACAGCTGGTGCATGTGGACGAAGGTGCGGAAAGCAAGCTGTCGCACCGCGTGCTGGCCGACCCGTGCAAACAGCGCATCGCGCAACTGGTTGAAACCGAGTTGGACGAGCCTCAGGACATTGTAGGCAATGACCAGCATCACCGGGGCAAGCAGGAAGGACGGCAATGGCGGCGGCGTTCTGGCCCCACCAGCCAGCGCATCGGTCGCCCATTTGAAGAAATAGGGACCGGCGACCAGTGTTACCTTGGCAACGACCAGCAGCAGCGTCGCCCAGGTGACGCGCGCCCTGAGATCGGCGCGTTCGGCCGGCCACATATAGGGCCAGAGATTGCGCAATGTCGTCAGGGTGGATGTTTCGGCGGAGACGGTTTTTTCGGCCACTTTTTCTTGCCTTTTGGGTGGGAGGGTCAGCGGCCGGAGCAGCAGGAATTGACGAGTGCGCTCAGCGATGCCGATGTTTCGGCGAGGGCCGCGCGATCGACGGCATAGCGAGAGCGCTGGCGGTCGGGCTCGAAGCGGACAAGGCCGGCCTCGACCAGTATCTTCAGATGCTGCGAGACCGTCGATTGCGCCAGATCGAAACGATCGACGACCTCGCGGCAGCAGCACGAATTGCTGGCCGAGAGGTGCTTCAGTATCTCGATACGCGCGGGATGCGACAGCGCCGCGAATCGCGCCGCGACAGCGCGACTGTCGCAGATGCGGCTGGGTAGCGCGCTGCCGGCGCTGTCTGGTGCAAGGGTGGATTCTATCATCGTTCATCGGCGATAGACGATGGACGTCACCGCCGCAAGCTGCTCTTGCGGGCAGATCGTATCGCGCTAATGCCCCGAGATGGATTTCTCGATCCCTGGAATGGCGGCAATCTGTTCAGCCAGAAACTCGACCAGCAAGCGGACCCTTGCGACGCCCGCGCGCTCCGGGACAATCAACATGTTCAGCGGGACGGACGGCAGCGAATAATCCGTCAGGATCGTCTCCAGCAAGCCCGCCGCCAGAAGATCGTCCACAAGCCATCGATGCGCCGGCGCGATCCCTCGACCAGCGACCATGGCCTGCCGCGCGGCAAGCCCGTGATCGATCCGCAGCCGCCCCGCGAAAGGCACGGTGTGGTGTTCGCCGCCTGCGCCCTTCAGGGCAAGCGTTTCGCTGCCCGCCACGTTCGACATCCGGATACCCTCATGCCGAGACAGATCCGAAGGAACGGCCGGTCTTCCCCGCGCCGCCAGATAGTCCGGCGATGCCACGAGCAGACGCCGCGACCGGCCAAGGGCCCGCAGCTTCAAAGAACTGTCCGTGAGCGGGCCAAGCCGAAGCGCGATATCGACACCTTCGCGGACGAGATCCACCCGCTCGTCGGTAAGGCTGAGGTCAATGCCGATGTCGGGATGACGGTCCTGAAAGGCGAAGATCAGCCGGCTGACATGCAAGACGCCGAAGGCGGCAGTACAGCTTATCCGGATCGTGCCGGCGGGCGCGCCACGCGTGCCTCGGGCCTCATCGCTGGCCTGCTCGACAAGACGCAGGATCTGAACGCTATTGGCATAATAGCGGCTGCCTTCGGCGGTCATGGTGACACGCCGGGTCGTTCTGCTGAGCAAAGGCACGCCGACTGCTTCCTCGAGCTCCCGCACATGCCGCGTGATAGTTGACTGCCCGACACCAAATTCCCGCGCGACCGCCGACAGGCTGCCACGCTCGGCCACGCGGATGAAGGTGCGCATGCGCTCGAATGTGATGTCCGACTTATCCATTATTCGGCACAATATTATGCATTACCGGCATATAGTGGATTGAACAGCCACTGGCTACCTTCCCGTCAGTTTCCTCAATGTTGGATCTGACCCATGAAAGTCCTGCTTGTCTTCGCTCACCCTGAATCACGCTCGCTGAGCGGCGCGCTTGGCGACGTCGCCGTCAAGGAACTCGAGGCTCAAGGGCATGAGGTGCGCGTATCGGACCTGTACGCCGATGGCTGGAAGTCCGAAGTCGATCGCGCCGACTTCCCATCACTGGAACCCGATGCGCGGCTCATCCCGGTCGCGGCTTCCAAGAAGGGTTTCGAGGCCAACACGCTGACCGCAGATGTAAAGGCCGAGATCGAGAAGCTCCTGTGGGCCGACACCTTGATCCTGCAGTTCCCGCTTTGGTGGTTCGCCATGCCGGCGATCCTCAAGGGCTGGGTCGACCGTGTCTTCGCCTACGGATTCGCCTATGGCGTTGGTGAGCATAGCGATCGGCGTTGGGGAGATCGCTATGGCGAGGGTACCCTTGCCGGAAAACGCGCGATGTTGATCGTGACCGCCGGAGGCTGGGAGGAGCACTATACGCCGCGCGGGATCAACGGACCCATCGATGACCTGCTGTTCCCGATCAATCACGGGATCCTTTACTACCCTGGATACGACGTACTTCCGCCGTTCGTGGTCTACAAGGTCGATCGTCTCGAAGAGGCCGGTTTCGAACCCCTGGCCGAACGCCTGCGTGACAGGATGCGGACACTGGCGACGACACCGCCCATCCCATACCGTCGGCAAAATGGCGGAGATTATCTCATCCCGAGCATGAATCTCCGCCCTGAGCTGGGCGATCCGGGTGCAACCGGTTTTGCGCTTCACGCCAACCGCGTGGGCGATGCCAGTTGATCGATGTGGGCTTCTACTGCGTCTTTGCCGGAGCCGTGGTCGCCTGCTCGCCCATCGCCTTGAGGTCGGCGGCTTCGCCTTCCTTGGACTTTCCCGGGACCTTGAACACCTGTCCGGGCCAGATGCGGTCAGGATTCCTGATCTGGTCCTGGTTGGCGAGGTAGATTGTGGAATAGCGCACGCCATGGCCATAGACGCGCCGCGAAATCCGCCACAGCGTATCGTGGCGGCGGATGACGACGGCGCCGTCGGCATGTTCGAGCTTGGGCGATACGACCTCCGGCACGTCGCTTGGCGGCGTGGCTTCCGCGACGACGGCCGGAGCCTCGGTGGCGGGCGCACCTGGAGCCGGAGCGGCAGGAGCTTCCGCGGCGGCCGGTGCGGCCGGCTTGGTCTCGGCTGGCTTGCCATCCGCTGGCTTGGTTTCGGCTGGCGCCACGGCGGCGACCGCTTCGCCCGGCTCGCGCTCGAACGGCACGGCGGCGCGAGCCACAACCTTCACGCCATCGGCATCGAGCCCGTCGACATGAATGGTGTAGCTGCCGACCGGAATGTCGCGCGTTGCCTCGACGAGAAAATGACCATCCGGCGATGTCTGCGCGTCACCGAGCAGGATGTCATTGGCATAGGCGCGCACCTTGCGGCCCGGATCGGCGAGGCCGGCGACAAAGATCTTGTTGCCGTCTATCTCCACCGCCTCGACGACGATCTTGGGTTCGCCCACGGCCGCGGCGGGCGGTGTTGCATCCGCGACGGCTGGCGCGGATGCGGCTGGTGCCGGCGATGCAGCGGCGGGAGCAGTCGGTGCCGGAGCAGCGGGAGCGGCTGCCTGATCTCCGGCGGGCGCGGCTGGTTTGGCCTCGGGTGCCGGAACTGTCAGCAGTTCGGCCGGCTTGCCTGGCTCCTCGACCATGGCCAGCACCTGGCCGGCCGCGTTGGCCGGAACCGAGACCACGGCGGTCTGCGCCGAGGCAGTCACAACCGTGCCGAGCGTCGAACGCAGGGCAATCGTGTAGTCGCCGGGCTTCAGCGGGTCGTCGAGCACGATGACAAAGGCGCCATCCGGACCCGCCAAGGTCGAGCCGATCACGGTCGTGCCGCTCAGGATCTCGACCTTTGAATTGGGTGCCGCATTGCCGGCAACGACGATCGAACCATTGCTCTCGACGCGCACGACATCGAAAGTCGGCGCAATCGGACCGGCCGCTGCCGGCGCAACGGGCGCCGCCGCATCGGCCGCGGGCGCGGCTGGGGGCGTGGCCTCTGTTGCAGGCGCGGCCGGGGCCGCTGTCTGTGGCGCCGCGGCGGGAGCGGCCGGCACCGCCGGCGCAGGCAGTCGTCCTTCCGTGCCGGGATCAGCCGGTTTCGGCGCCTCGGGCGGCGTCAAGGCCGCGACCTGCGCCGGGGCGGCTGGATGAAGATACGGGTCGAGTGCGCCCGATACATAGGCGGTTCCCGCGGCCGCGACGGTCCCACCCGCCGCGAACAGGAACGCCTTCAATGGATTAATTGCCATATTTCCCTACCCCTTAGCCACCTAATGCCGGTCTAGCGTGTTTTCCCAAAATCGACAAGAAAAACGGGCCGGCAAGAAAAAGCCCGGGCTTGTCAACCCTTGGGGCTTGACCACGCTTTCAGACCCAATCACCAATCATCCGTATGAATACGATTCGATCCGTCTGCGTCTATTGCGGCTCGTCTCCGGGCCGCGATGAGGTCTATGCGAAGGCCGGACACCTGCTTGGGCGCTCAATCGCCAGAGCGGGCCTGCGGCTGATCTATGGCGGCGGCACCAAAGGCATTATGGGCGCCGTCGCCGACGGCGCGCTCAAGGCCGGCGGCAAGGTCACGGGCATCATTCCCCGCTTCCTGATCAACAGGGAAGCAACCGAAACCGCGCTTGACCGGCTCGACGAGTTGCTGATCACCGACAACATGCACGAGCGCAAACACAAGATGTTCGAGAAATCCGACGCCTTTGTGGCGCTGCCTGGCGGCATCGGCACAGTCGAGGAGATCGTCGAGATCATGACCTGGGCGCAACTCGGCCATCACCGCAAGCCGATCGTCTTCGGCAACGTCAACGGATTCTGGGACCCGATGACGGCGTTGCTTGATCACATGGCGGCGGAAGGCTTTATTCACACCGCGCAACGGGTCAAGCCGCTGGTCGTCAACGATCCCGAGGCCATCGTCGCCGCCATCATGGTGGCAGGCTCCTCCGTCGACGCCCCGACCGAGGGCGTGCAGTCGGTGATAGACAAGATGTAAGGGGAGTAAGGGAATAGGGGAGTAAGGCAGTAGGGAAGACAGCCCCTACTGACCTACTGACCTACTGACCTACTGACCTACTGCCCTCCGCAAATCCCCAATCACCGCGCGCTCATCCTGCCGCCGCCAGGCGAGATGGATCGCCACGCTGCGCTTGAACCAGGGAAGGTCGCGGAAAACGACCCCCGGCGGCGCGACGCTTCGCAGGCTCTCCTGCACCGTCGCCAGGCCCAGTCCGGCGCTGACCAGGCCGAGCGAGGTCAAGGGATCGGCCGTCTCATAAGCAATGTCGGGCACGAAGCCAGCTTCGATGCAGGCGGCCAGGAACTGGCCGCGGTTGGTATCGGCGGGTTGGCGCACCACGGTGATCCAGGTGCGGCCATCGAGATGATGCGGGCGGATGTCGGCCACAGCCGAGAGCGCATCGCCTTCAGGTACCGCCAGCACCAACGACTCGCGGCGGACCAGCGTCGAGGCAATTTCGGGATAGTCGGCCGGCGGGGGCGAATAGACCAGGCCGATATCGAGCGTGCGCTGGCGCAGCCCTTCCAACTGCGCGGCAGAGCGCAGGCTCATGAGGCTGAGATGCAATTGCGGCCGCTCTCGCCGAAACTGCCTGAGCATGCCGGCGACCAGCCCGGCATGCACGGCACCCTCGACATAGCCGACAGCAAGGCGGCCGGCCGCGCCGGTCGCAAGGTCACGGCCGAACATCTCCAGCCGCTTCGCGCCAGCGAGAAGCATCTTGGCCTCGGCGAGAAAGGCGCGACCTTCAGCACTGAGGTGAATCCGCTGCTTTGCCCTTTCGAACAGAGCAAAGCCCAGTTGCTCCTCAAGCTGGATGATCTGCCGGCTGAGCGGCGATTGCGAGATGTGCAGCAGTTCGGCGGCGCGGCCAACATTGCCGGTCTCGGCGACGGTGACGAAATACCGGATCTGGCGCAGGTCGAACACTTTTTCTCCGAAATTCCAGTCTCTTCAGGTCTCAACTTTAGCCTAATCAGTCCTGGACAGTCTGACCAGCCAAAAGCGATAGTCGGCCATCCCAACCAAAGGAGACCGACATGCAGTTCTTTGCCCTTCTCACCCGCAACACCACAAAGTTCAGCGACGCCGACTTTGCACCGCTTTTGCCGGGCGAGGCCGAGCAGCGGCGCACGCTCTACGCCGAAGGCGCGGTGCGCCAGGTCTGGAACCGTGGCGACATTCCCGGCAGCGGCATGATGTTCGAAGCATCCGACGATGCCGAAGTGCGCGGCCATCTCGCCACGTTGCCCCTGATAAAGGCCGGCATGATGGAGATCACCGCGATCGTGCCGCTCAATCCCTATCCGGGATTTGGGCCGAAGCGCTGAACCGTATCAGACGGCGCGGTCGGCGACATTGTTCGGCGGCCGCCGGTCGAGCGGCAATTGGAGCCCTCACGGCCGCTCTGGCGATTTCCATTTGCGGCGAATCTCCTGGTTGGCTATCGGGAAGATGCGCAAGGGGAGTCAACGGTGGTGGATAGAAAAGGCGGCGATGCGGATCGCGTTCCACGCGCTTCCGTCGTCATGACCGTCTATACGGACCAGCGCTTTCTCGATGCCGCGGTCAACAGCATCCTGACCCAAGAATTCGACGATCTCGAACTCATCATCGTCGATGACGGGACCGGCCAGGACGCGGTCTTCCAGGAGCTGGCGCGTCGCGATCGGCGCATCCGGCTGGTCATCAATCCCACCAATCTCGGTACCGCCGCCGCCGCCAACCGCGGCATCGAGGCGGCCCGAGGCGAAATCATCCTGCGCCTAGACGCGGACGATATCGCCGAGCCCGCGCATGTCGGGCGACTGGTCGCGGCGCTGGACGAGGACAGCGAGCTTGGCCTCGTTGGACACGCGGTGACGCTGATCGACGAAGCTGACCGCGTCGTCGGTACGCAACGCATGCCCGAGACGGATCTGGAGATCCGCTGGACGATCCTGTTCCACAATCCCTTCTACCATTCGACGATCGCCTACCGCCGGGGTTGCTTCGAGGTCGCCGGACGCTACAGGATCGATGAACTGGTTTCGCAGGACCATTATCTGTGGTTCGACATGCTGCCTTTGTGCCGGGCGCGAAATCTTGCCGAACCGCTGACGCGCTACCGGCTGAACGCACTCGGGCTGACCGCGACAAATGCAACGAATGCCCGCAATCGCACGCATCCGATCCGCCAGGCATCATGGGCGCGCCTCGGCTTGACCTATGACCTTTATGACGACGCTTTCGCCCAGGATCTCACCCAGTTCATCCGCGGGCAAGTGATCGCCGTCGACCGACGCGCCGCCGCCTACGGCAAGTTGCTTGGCGTACTCAAGGCCTTCCTTGCAGCGTCGCGGCCCTTCAGGCGCCCGGAGGATGCGGTTGCGGCAAGACAGCTGACCCATGGCATCGTCGCGCGCATGCTCGCCAACCCGCCGCCGGGTCTCACGGGGAGGCTGCGCGTCTGCTATCTGTGCTGGCCGCTCGACTGGCGCGCTGCAACCGGCGCGGTGACAGAACGGCTGGCGATCAGGCTCAAGGCGTGGCTGCCCAAAACAGGCAGATGACTGGACCGCTTCTGGAGACCGAAAGTGCCGTCTCCGCGCTAAAGAGTGAGAATTATGGACCCTGACTATTCTGCGTGGTTTGCCGGCAAGAGCCTTTCGACCGACTGGACGTCGGGCTTCTTTCCCCTCTGGGCCACACTGCTCCGGCCGCGCCGCGACGAGGCCCTCGATGTCCTGGAGATCGGCTCTTGGGAGGGCCGCTCCGCGCTCTTCTTTCTCAACTACTTCGGCAAGTGCCGGCTCACATGCATCGATACATTCGGTGGCAGTCCTGAACACATCCAGCGCCAGAAGTGGAGCGACCAGCTTGCGCATGTCGAGCAACGCTTCGACAGCAATCTCGCCGCGTTCGGCGAACGGGTCGAGAAGATCAAAAGTCCCTCGTCCCAGGCATTGGCCCGCCTGATCACCGACGAGCGGCGCTTCGACCTCGTCTATGTCGATGGCAGCCATCACAGTGCCGACGTCCAGTCGGATGCGGTGTTCTCCTGGCCGATGGTACGGGATGGCGGGATCGTCATTTTCGACGATTACGAATGGACGTTCTTTGCCAGCGAGGTCGAGCGTCCAAAACTCGGGATCGACGGTTTCCTGTCGGTGCATGCCGGCCAATACCGCGAGCTGTACCGAGGAGAACAAATCATCATCCAGAAGATCGGCGTCGGCAGGAATGAGCGCCCGGCAGTTCCCACTCGGCCATCTCCTGTCCCGCGCGAAGAACCCGTCAACAGACCCCAAGCCGAAAACGTCGAGTTCGTGCTGATTGCCGAAGCTGGCATTCTCGAAGCCCAGGCCCTGCTGCTATGCGAAAGCATAAGGTGTTTCGCCGGCTCTTATTCGCAATCCCCGATAACGGCGGTTTCGCCCAGAAGCAGCCGTCGTCCCTCGCCGTCGACGATCGACCGGCTCGAGCAACTGGGCGTGGACTATCTGCCCATCGAGATCGACAGCTGCTGTCCGCAATACGGCACCTCATACCGGATACATTCTCTCGCTCACGCCGAAAGACGGACCGGGCCGCCGGTCATCATCCAGCTTGACAGCGATGCGATATTCATCGCCGAGCCCGACTTTTCGTTGGGCACATGCTCCGCCGCCGCCCGCCCGGTGGACAGCAAGGGGATGTGCACGACAGGCCCTGGAGACCCATTCGACCCCTACTGGAGACAGCTATGCGCCCTTGCCGGTGTCGACTATGAGCACCTGCCCATCGTGCGCGCGAGCGTCAACGGTCTGGCTGTGCGCGCCAGCTACAATGGCGGGCTCATCGCCGCAAAAAGGGCCAGTGGCCTCTTTCAGCGCACCGAGGACATTTTCAGAAGGTTGGTGGACGCCAATATGAAGCCATGGGCCGGCGCCGAGCCAGTCTACAACACCGGGACCGGCATTTTGCAGGGAGATGCTACGGCCTTCTGGGGCACGAGCCAGGCTGCCTTCTCACTGGCAGCCGTCGCCGGGAACCATTCCGTGCGGCTTTTGCCGGCGACCCATAATTTTCCGCTTCACAACTTCAATCCGGCCAAGGCGCCAGACCCGGCCCGGCTGGTTCATATTCACTATCATGGACTGTTCAACGAGGGCTCCGCTGCAGCGAACCCGATCCTGGACGGAACGCTGGCGTTGCCCGCGGGAATACGCGAATGGCTTGAAGCCCGGTTGCCGTTGCGGGAGGCCCAGCCTCCGGTCGCGTCGATACCGGACCGCGCGCGCCACTCCCGGAGAAAAGCGATCCTCGTGCTTGGAATGCATCGCAGCGGAACCTCGATGCTTGCCGGCACCATCGCCGCGTTAGGATCGGCCCCTCCCAAAAAGCCATTGCGCGCGGACGGCAACAATCCCAGGGGATACTGGGAAAGCGCCCCGCTCAACTTCGCCAACAATGATCTGCTCGCAGCGGCGGCCTCCTCGTGGCATGACTGGCGACCGCTCGATCCGCAATGGCTGCGATCACCTGCGGCGGAGCATCACCGCCACAAGATCAAGGCGATCCTTGCAAGCGAATTTGGCGATGAACCGCTATTTTTCATCAAGGACCCCAGGATCTGCCGGTTCGTTCCGTTCATGTCGTCGATCCTTGCCGAGATGGAGATCGACCCGGTGGCCTTGCTTCCGCTCCGCAACCCTCTCGAGGTCGCTTGCTCGCTGGAGCGGCGGGATGGGTTGCCCCTGGCAAAATCCCTTTTGCTCTGGCTCAGGCACCTGCTCGAGGCGGAATTTCATTCGCGGCACATGCCACGTTGTTTCATTCGCCACGAACGCTTCCTGATCGACTGGCGACATCATGTCGACCTTGCGGCGGAGCAAACCGCCATTACCTGGCCAACATCTTCCGACCAGGCGGAGACGGAGATAGGGCGCTTCCTGACCGCGGACCTGCATCATCAACGGGCAACAGTCGCGGAATTGCGGAGCCATCGCGATGTGACACCGCTGATCCGCACCGCCTACGACATTCTATGTACCATGGCAGACGACGGCGACAGCCAGGACTTGCGCGACGAACTGGACCTGATGCGAGCGAAATTCGATGACGCCTGCGATGTTGTGGGCGCCGCCGTGGCCGCAGAGGCAGACCATTTACGCGACGAACGCGACGCAATCAGCCGCGCCTATCAAGAGCTCAGCCTCGAACGGAACGCATTGGTGCATGATCGAAACCGTCTCGTTTCCAAGCGCGCCGCACTGTTGGCATCGTCCAGTTGGCGACGATTGACAGCCCCGTTGCGGTGTCCATCCAAGCGTCGAAAATGACTGTGGTGCATTGAGGCCTCGGTGCTCGACACACTGTGATCGGCTGTCAAGAAACCGTCACACGGAACCGGGTTCGCGCGTGCTAGAAATCGCGGGGAGGTGCCGCAGTGCGGCGCTGCGCTCGCAACCTGTATCTGGCACTGCCCATGGATATCGCCCTCGCTCCGGAAGGCTCCGACCTGTCGCCTTATCTACCCGATGAGCACGGGTTGTTCTTCAGCTATCATTTCACGGCGGAAGGCTCCCGCACCAAGGACCCCGCGCAGGCGCGATGGACATGGCGCAGCTACCAGATCACCGACCTCCACGCTCGCCAGGAGATCGGCGCCGAGAAGGCTCTGCCGACCCCGGCGCGCGATGCTTTCCTCGCCCCCAGCCATGGCTGCCACATCGACTATGAGGATGGCTGGCTCTACGGCGATCTGCCGGACCTCAAGCACGATTTTTCGGAAGCGCGCGGGCTCGTCCATTTCCGCTTCGCCTTCAACGACACGATGCTGATCGGCGCCCGCAAGCAGCCGTTGGAGTCGGTCGACGCCGTGCGCAAGGTAGTGGAGAGTGGATCGCGGAAATTCCGCTCGCCGTCGGACCTGATCGAGGCGGTCATGGGCCAGTCGCTTGATGGCATGGCGATCGAGCTCGGCAAGCTCGGCGACACGCTCGATGGCATCGAGGACCGCGTCGTGCGCGACGCATGGCACAATGAACGGCAAGCACTGGTCGAGGCGCGCCGGCAGCTCGTGGTCATCCACCGGCAGATGGCAACGCTGACCACCCTGTTCCGGCATCTCGACCATTCGCATCGCGATGAGTTGCCGGATTCGATCAACGACATGGCGGCCCGACTCTCGCACCGGGCGCAGACGCTCTACCATGACGGCGAGCAGTTGCAGGCGCGCACGAGGCTTCTGCAGGACGAGCTGATGGCCAAACTGACCATGCAGTCGAACCAGTTGCTCTACGTTCTCTCTGTCATGACGGCCGTGCTGCTGCCTATGACCATTATCTCCGGCCTGTTCGGCATGAATGTCGGCGGACTGCCGCTTGTCGACACGCCATTGGGCTTCTGGGTGGTGACGGCGGTGTCAATGGCTATCGCCGCGGCCACCTATCTGTTCGTCAGACGGCTTGGCCGGGGCCTGTAGCGGCAACCCATCGGCAATATCTTGCGCGGAAGCCTATCGGGCAGCAGCCCGCCGGGCCGTCATCAGCATCGACCAGGAATAGATCGCCAAGGCCATCCAAATCAGGGCAAAGGCAACGGCCTGGGTGGTGCCGAACGGCTCATCGAAAATCAGGACCGCGATCAGGAACACCATGGTCGGCGCGATATATTGCATGATGCCGATGGTGGAGAGGCGCAAAAGCTTGGCGCCGAACGCAAACAGAAGCAGCGGCACCGATGTGACAGGGCCGCAGCCGATCAGCAATGCCGTATCGGTGCCGTTGCCGGACACGATGTGATCCTGTCCGGTCGCGATCAGGTAGGCGATATAGAAGAGAGCGGGCACGGACAGCAAAAGCACTTCGAGCAGAAAGCCCTGGCTTGGCCCGATCGGCAGCGTCTTGCGGAAGAAGCCGTAGGCGGCGAAGGAAAAGGCCAGCGCCAGCGATACCCAGGGCAGCTTGCCGCCCTCGATTGTCAGCACCGCCACGGCGACCGTCGCCAGCACCACCGCCGCGATCTGCAATTTGTCGAGGCGTTCGCCAAGCAGCAGCGCACCAACAACGACGCTGACCAACGGGTTGATGTAGTATCCAAGCGCAGTCTCGACGGTGCGGTCGACGGCGATCGCCCAGACATAGATGCCCCAGTTGACCGAAATCAGCGCCGCCGTCAGCGCCGCCATGGCGATGGTGCGGGGTGAGCGAATTGCCGCCTTGAAGTCCGCCGTGCGGCCGGCCCAGACCAGAACCGCCGCCGCGATCGGCACGGACCAGACAATGCGGTGGGCGATCACCTCGGCAAGCGGCAGATGCGCCACCGCCTTCATGTAGAAAGGCAGCAACCCCCACAGGAGATAGGCGCCCAACGCCAGCAAGAAGCCGTGGCGGGCTTTTGAATCCGCGTCCAGGGCAATTGCTTCAGTGGCCATGGGCAAACGCTATGGCCCAGTAATCTTGGCAAGACCATCACAAAGTTCTGATGGATCAATGGACTTTCGCTGATGGGTCAACCTTATTCGGCGGCAACCAAGCCAGCCATCTCACGGTTCTTCATCAGCTTGTACACGATCGAATCCATCAGCGCCTGGAATGAAGCGTCGATGATGTTTTCGGAAACTCCGACCGTCCACCAGCGCGCACCGGTGCCGTCATGCGATTCGATCAGCACGCGGGTGATCGCCTCGGTGCCGCCATTGAGGATACGCACCTTGAAGTCGGCGAGTTCTAGATCGACGATCTCGCTTTGGTATTTGCCGAGATCCTTGCGTAGCGCGATGTCGAGCGCGTTGACCGGTCCGTGCCCCTCGGCCACCGACATCTTCTCCTCGCCGTCGACCAGCACTTTCACGATCGCTTCGGACACGGTCTTCAACTGACCGTTGGCATCGAAACGCCGCTCGACCATGCAACGGAACGAGGTGACATTGAAGAATTCCGGCAGGCCGTGCAGCATCTTGCGCGCGAGCAGCTCGAAGGAGGCGTCGGCGCCCTCATAGGCATAGCCTTCGGCCTCGCGTTCCTTGACCACGGCAATCAGCGCATCAAGCCGATGATCGTCCCTGGGCACGTCAATGCCGCGCCGCTTCAGTTCGGCGAGGAAATTGGCCTTGCCGCCCTGGTCGGAGACCATGACGCGGCGGCGGTTGCCAACGGATTCCGGCGGAACATGCTCATAGGTCGCCGGTTCCTTGGCCAGCGCCGAGGCATGGATACCGGCCTTGGTGGCGAAAGCCGAGGCGCCGACATAGGGCGCTTGCGCTTCCGGGGCACGGTTCAAGAGTTCATCGAATGCGCGCGACAGGCGCGAGATGCCGGTCAGCGCCTCGGCCGAAATACCCGTCTCGAAGCGATCCGCGAATGCCGGCTTCAGCGCCAGTGTCGGCACGATCGAGATCAGGTTGGCATTGCCGCAGCGCTCGCCAATGCCGTTCAGCGTGCCCTGGATCTGGCGCACACCGGTCTCGACGGCGGCCAGGGAATTCGCAACCGCCTGGCCGGTGTCGTCATGGGCGTGGATACCCAGATGATCGCCCGCAATGCCCGTTTCGATGACCTTGGCGACGATGGTGCGCACTTCCGAAGGCTGCGTGCCGCCATTGGTATCGCACAAGACAACCCAGCGCGCGCCGGCATCATAAGCCGTTTTCGCGCAGGCCAGCGCATAGTCCGGATTGGCCTTGAAGCCATCGAAGAAATGCTCGCAGTCGACCATCGCTTCTTTGCCGGCGGCGACGGCGGCCTCGACCGAAGTCTTGATCGACTCCAGATTCTCCTCGTTTGTGCAGCCGAGCGCCACGCGGACATGATAATCCCAGCTCTTGGCGACGAAGCAGATGGCGTCCGATTTCGACTGCACGAGCGCCGCAAGGCCGGGATCGTTCGAGGCGGAGACCCCTGCCCGCTTGGTCATGCCGAAGGCGACGAACTTCGCCTTGGCCGTGCGCTTCTTCTGGAAGAAGGCGGTGTCGGTCGGATTCGCGCCGGGATAGCCGCCCTCGACATAGTCCATGCCGAAGTCGTCGAGCAGTTTTGCAATCGCGATCTTGTCCTCGACCGAAAAGTCGATGCCCGGCGTCTGCTGGCCATCGCGCAATGTGGTGTCGAAGAGATAGAGGCGGTCGCGGGTCATGGTCATTTGCCTGCAAATTTGTCCGTCGCGCGGATCAACTGGTCGAGGATGCCGGGCTCGGAATAGGCGTGGCCGGCGCCTTCGATCAGGTGGAAATCGGCCTTTGGCCAGGCCTTGTGCAGCGCCCAGGCATAGCGCGCCGGACACGGCATGTCGTAGCGGCCATGGACGATGGTGCCGGGAATGTCCTTGAGCTTGTGCGCATCGCGCAGAAGCTGCCCCTCCTCCAGCCAGCCGGCATGGACGAAATAGTGGTTCTCGATACGGGCAAAGGCGACGGCATAGTCGTCCTGTCCAAACGGACCGCTGGTTTCAGGCTCCGGCAGCAGCGTGATCGTCTCCCCTTCCCACAGGCTCCAGGCGCGAGCAGCCTCTATCTGCGCCTTGCGGTCCGTGCCGACCAGACGCTTGCGGTAGGCCGCCATCATATCGCCGCGCTCGGCCTCGGGGATGGGCGCCAGGAAACGTTCCCACTTGTCGGGAAACATCTCGGAGACACCGAACTGATAATACCATTCGAGCTCCGCGCGCGTCAGCGTGTAGATGCCACGCACCACCAGCTCGCTGACGCGGTCAGGGTGCGTCTCCGCGTAGGCGAGCGCCAGCGTCGAGCCCCAGGAACCGCCGAACACCAGCCATTTGTCGAAGCCGGCCATTTCGCGCAGGCGTTCGATGTCGGCAACGAGATGCCAGGTCGTATTGGCCTCCAGCGAGGCGTTCGGCGTAGATTTTCCGCAGCCGCGCTGATCGAACAGGATGACGTCGTAGAGTTTTGGATCGAACAGCCGCCGGTGTTTTGGCGAGATGGTGCCGCCTGGCCCGCCATGCAGGAACACGGCCGGCTTGGCACCCTTGGTGCCGGAACGCTCCCAATAGACCGTGTGGCCGTCGCCGACATCGAGCATGCCTGAGTCGAACGGTTCGATTTCCGGATAGAGTGTGCGCAAGTTCATAGTTTCAAGCCCTGTTGCGGCCAGTTGGCCGTTTCGTGGTCGGGGTGTTGGAAGGAGATGATCTGCTCCTGCCTGGCGTAGTAGTCGGGGTCGTCGTGGACCGGCGCCTCGAAGATCTTTTCCACCCAGGGCAACCGGGCCCCATAATTGACCTGGATTTGCGGTGCCAGATCCGAGCGGTCGTCGAAGGCGCCGATAGCGATCTCGAGCCCGCCGGGTTGGCGGTAGGTCAACGGCGTGCCGCAGCGGGCGCAGAATCCGCGATCGATGTTGATCGACGACTGGAAATAGCTCGGTTCCTCATGGGTCCATTCGACGTCATCCCGGGGCACGGTAACCAGCGCGCCGAAGAACGAGCCGAACTGCTTCTGGCACATGCGGCAATGGCAGATTGACGGACGCCCGAGCGCTCCCTTGATACGGAAGCGCACGGCGCCGCACTGGCAGCCGCCGGTTCGGACGGTCTCAGTCATGGTCTTTCCTCCGGCGGCCATTGTTCGGTGTCGTGATCGGGATGCTGATAGGAGACAAGCTCGGCGAGATAAGGGGCCGAATCCATGTCCGCCATCGTATCTTCGCCCGGCAATTGCGGAATGGTGTCGACATAAGGCAGTTTTGCTTCGGTGCCCCACTGTACAGTCGGTGCGATGCCTGCCGGATCGTCGAAGGTGGCGATCGCCAGCGCAAGTCCGTCGGGCGCCTCGAAGGTCAGCGGCGTGCCGCATTCGGCGCAGAAGCCGCGCCAGGCGGCATTGGAGGAGCGGAAACGCTTGGGCTCGCCGCGCGTCCAGTCGAGCTTGGCGCCATGCACCGAGACCAGCGGCATGTAGAAATTGCCGCTCGCCTTCTGGCACATGCGGCAGTGGCAGATCGAGGCGTCGCCAAGCGTGCCTTCGACGCGGAAGCGCACCGCGCCGCATTGGCAGCCGCCTGTGTAGACCGGCCGGTTGTCGAGGCTCATCGCGTCTCACTCCGGATCATGGCAGACGGCCTCGACATTGTTGCCGTCGGGATCGAAGACGAAGGCACCGTAGTAATTCGGGTGATAGTGTGGGCGCAGCCCCGGCCCGCCATTGTCCTTGCCGCCGGCGGCAAGCGCCGCCGCGTGAAAGGCGTCGACCTCGGCACGGCTGCGCGCGGTGAAGGCAATGTGCTGATGGGCCTTGGGCTTGTCCTTTGCGGCCTGCAACCAGAACACCGGGCGGTCGCGGCCGTAGCCACCGACTTTCTCACCGCCGGTGTATTCCAGCGGCACCATGTAGATCAGCGAAGCGCCAAGCGGTGCCATCGCCTTGTCGTAGAAAGCCTTCGAAGTGTCAAAATCGGCAACGTTGATGCCGAGATGGTCGATCATCTTTTTACCTCCCAGGTCGTGATGCGTTCGCCGGTCGCCGGATCCTTGCCGTCCTTCAACTGCACGCCTTGCGCCAAAAGGTCATCGCGGATGCGGTCGGCCTCGGCCCAGTTCTTCGCCGCGATGAGAGCGAGGCGATTGGCGATTGCCTTGGCGATCTTGTCCTCATCCACCTCTTCGAAGCCGACATCGAAGCCAAGAAACAGCAGCGACGCCTTCAGTGCGGCAGCGGCTTCGTTGCCGTCGGCTGCCTCACCGGCCAACTGCGTCAAAACCTGGAAGGCGGCATAGGTGGCCAGGTCATCGGAGAGTGCCTCCACGACCTTTGCCGGCAGTTGCCCGACGGCCGGCGCCAGGTCCGCCGCGCGTTTCCACTTGCGCAGCGTGTTCTCCGCCTCCTCCAGCTTGCGCGCGGAGAAGTCGATCGGCTCGCGGTAGTGCGTCATCAGCATCGCCAGCCGCAGAACATCGCCCGGCCAGCTGCGGCCGCCGAAGGTCTCGGTCTCCAGCAGTTCATGGATCGAGTAGAAATTGCCGAGGCTCTTCGACATCTTCTGGCCCTCGACCTGCAGGAAGCCATTGTGCATCCAGACATTGGCCATGACCGACGTGCCGTGGGCGCAGCGCGACTGGGCGATCTCGTTCTCATGATGCGGGAAGATCAGGTCGAGGCCGCCGCCATGGATGTCGAAAACCTCGCCGAGATAGGCCGCGGACATGGCGGAGCATTCGATGTGCCAGCCCGGCCGGCCCCTGCCCCATGGGCTCTCCCAGCCCGGCTCTTCCCGCGATGACAGCTTCCACAGCACGAAATCCTGCGGGTTCTTCTTGTGCGCGTCGACGGCGATGCGAGCGCCGGCCTGCTGCTCGTCGAGATTGCGCTTCGACAATTGCCCATAGTCCGGCATCGACGCCGTATCGAAGAGAACTTCGCCAGCGGCGACATAGGCATGGCCGCGTTGGATCAGGCTTTGAATCAAGGTGATCATGTCGGCCTTGCCGTCGGCGCGCGGCTCGACGAATTCGGTGGCGCGCGGTTCGACTGTCGGCTCGAGGCAGCCGAGCGTGGCGACATCCCTGTGGAACTGGTCGGCGGTCTTTTCCGTCACCCGCCGGATCGCTTCGTTGAGCGACAGCTTTCCGGTGGATATCTCGCCGCCGAAATCGCGTAACGCACGCGCGTTGATCTTGTCGTCGACGTCGGTGATGTTGCGCACATAGGTGACGTGGGCTTGTCCATAGAGATGGCGCAGCAGGCGGAACAGCACGTCGAAGACGATGACCGGCCTGGCATTTCCGATATGGGCGAAGTCGTAGACGGTCGGGCCGCAGACATACATGCGCACGTTCAGCGCATCGATCGGAACGAAATCCGTCTTCGTACGCGTCAGCGTGTTGTAGAGGTGCAGGCCCTTCGATGCGTCAGACATTCCATGCCTTCCCGGTTCAGAACTTCTTGTTTGCATGGAGCCAGCCTCGCGCCGAGGCGCAAATCAGGCTCCAGCCTGCTGGCCGGGGCGTTTGTCCAATCTGGGGAAAGATGAGGCGAAAACGTCCGGACCAGCGCGAGGCTAGCCAATAATGCAAATGCCACAAATGGCGAAAGACGTTTTCATGGGCGGCTTTATCGCCTTGGCCAGTGTTGCCGTCAAGTCGCTGATCCCGGGAAAAACGTCGCCAAGACAGGTAAACCCGTCGCTCGATCACGCGGAATCAGCCAGTGAAACATTTTATTAAACATGTCGGCACAGTCATGAAACATTCGCCGGCTAGATCACCAAGCGTCACGATTTGGTCGGAATCAGCCATCAAACGCAGACACGAAAACGTTACCAGGGAAGAGAACATGCCTCGAAGCAAGCAGGAAGCCAACCGCGCCAAGCAACCCGCGCTGGCCAGCCACTATCGCGCAATCGGCCCGGCCGCGATCGTCGCCGCACTTCTTCA
The DNA here is from genome assembly GCF_059420305.1 of Mesorhizobium sp. GW821-FHT04C10. Taxonomy (NCBI): domain Bacteria; kingdom Pseudomonadati; phylum Pseudomonadota; class Alphaproteobacteria; order Hyphomicrobiales; family Phyllobacteriaceae; genus Mesorhizobium; species Mesorhizobium sp. GW821-FHT04C10. Next base: position 5,332,274 of record NZ_JBWKTL010000001.1, read on the forward strand.
TACCGCGAAGAAGAAGAAGCCGGCGCAGAAGATCGTATCGCCGCGCGCCGCCTGAGATGATGTTCCGCCGGCGCGAGCGCCGGCGATGAGGGTGCAAACAAGCATCCTGGAATAAGGCCCTCGACAGGCTTCGCTAGAACAGCGTCATCTGACTGTCGTCGGTGCCAGGTTTCTGGCGTCTGGCCTTCTCGGGCTCCGGGCCGATCTCCCCTCTTACTTGAATCTCCGGTCCGGTGTTGGCGACCTTGTTGACGAGGTCGGAGACTGGAATCGCCTCGAAGAAATCGAGTTGCGCCGGTCGCAACAGGTCGGCGACGTCGCGCGGCTCCTGCGTGCGGCAATCCAGCCAGCGAGCGAAGTCCCTGGGATCGATGACAACCGGCATCCGATCATGAATATGGGCGATGTCGGCATTGGCGTTGACCGTTAGGATTGCGCCGGTATCCATTTCCGAGCCGCCCGGCTCCGCATAGGTCTCGATCAGGCCGGCAAAGGCGACCAGCCCGCCATGCCTGGGCCGGATCCAATAGGGCTGCCCCTTCTTGCCCCCGGTCTGCCGCCATTCGTAGAAGCCTGATGCCGGCACTAGCGCGCGGCGATGGCGCATGGCAGCCTTGAACGAGGCCTTTTCGATCGCGCCCTCCGAGCGCGCGTTGAACAGCAGCGGAAACTCCCTGGTGTCCTTCACCCAGGCCGGGATGAGCCCCCAGCGCACCAGCATCGGTTGCCGGTCCGGCAAATTGGAGCCTGGTGAGCGCGGCGCACCAGCGGTCGCCATCAGCACCGGCTGGGTCGGCGCGATGTTGTAGCGCGCCGGGAAATCTTCCAGTTCGGCCAAGCCCAGAAAGGCAGCGGTTTGATCCGGCGTGGCCGTCAAGGCAAAACGTCCGCACATGATCGATTGCTCCTGCCCTGGAATGGTTGCGCAAGAAAGTGGCGATGGAACAGCCGCACTGCAACCGCTAAAGCTGCCAGACGCCAACCGTCCACAGCGGGCTGCGGCGGTCGAACGATTGAGGGCCATGAACGACATGCGAAAGATACTGCCGGCTGTCTCCGTAGCCGTGGTGCGTGGCGACACCGTGCTGCTGGTCAAGCGAGCCCGGCAGCCCTCACAGGGACTTTATGCATTTCCGGGCGGCAAGGTCGAGGCCGGCGAGACGCTGGAGGATGCCGCGAAGCGCGAGCTGCTGGAAGAGACCGGTCTGCGTGCCACCGGTTTCCGCCCGCTTCGGGAAATCCATATCGACGGCAGGGATGATTCCCACCCTGTCGATTACCGACTCACGGTCTTCGGCGCCGCCTATGCCGGCGGCGAGGCCGTGGCCAGCGACGATGCCGAGACAGCCGCCTTCTACACGCTCCGCGAGATGACGGCGCTGCCGCTTGCCGGCTCGGTGTTCGCGGTGGCGGAAGATCTGCTTGGCCGACCTGCTGGTTCCCCTGAAAGCCGCTGAATTCCTCAACGGCGGCGCCGGAAACGCCTTGCAGGCGACAAATTGTTTGGCCACATAGACCTATGAGCCGCGCTCCTCTTCTTGTTGCTTTATGCCTTGCCGTCAGTACCGCCGTGGCCGTGCGGCCGGCGTTCAGCGCCGAGTCGCCGTTCGAGCCGGGGCTGATGCGGCTGGCAGAGGTTCTGGGGTCGCTGCATTTCCTGCGCAATCTGTGCGGGGAGAAGGGCGACCAGTGGCGCGGCGAGATGGAAAAACTGCTCGATTCGGAAAATCCGGACCCGGAGCGCCGCGCCCGCTTCATCGCCAGCTTCAATCGCGGCTATCGTTCCTTCGGCGGCACCTATACCCAGTGCACCGCTTCAGCCACCGAAGCCATCAGCCGCTACATGAAGGAAGGCGAGACGCTGTCGCGCGATATCGCTTCGCGCTATGGAAACTAATGTATGTCGCCCAAAGTGCCCCGGCTTTGGGGACGCGACATGCATAAGTACAAAGACATGAAACGCGTTGCATGACTCTGTTTCGACGCACGTGCTTTAGGCGATCCATCAACAGGTATCGGGGCCATCATCGGTGATGTTGGAGAAATCCGGCTTGTACCGGTCTGTGTCTTGGTGCAATCCTGATGTTGCACTTCTGCAACAGCGTTAATCAAACGTTACCGCACGAATGCGAAATTAACTCAAACTGAAGGTTTTCAACCCGCAGGCCGGCCTAATCGGCTAAGTTCGATCCGGGTTGAAACGCAGCTTCGCCAGATACAGCCGCCCCCTGTAAAAGACGATCAAAAAAATGTCGTATTTACAGATACTTACTTAGGCTGCGTGTAAACGGAACAGATCAAGCATGATCCCCATTGACGGGTCGCCGCTTGAAAGGGTGGACATCGCTTATGGAACATGGTGTCAACGACATCGACGCGCTGGTCAGGGAAGAAAAACGCCTGACGGCGGTGGAGAGCCACAGCGAAGCCTGGGCTGAAGGCCTTTCGGCCGGCATCGAGCCCGAGATCATTGCCGAGGCAGCGCTAGAGACCGCGTTCGGTGAAATGCTGCGCGCCAATGGCGAGACATCGGCCCTTGCCCTGCTCGACCGCATGCGTGAAAAGGTTATTGCTGGCGCCTTCGAACCCGAGCGGCTGCGGCACTGAACCGACATCCGGTTCTTTGACGATCGAGTGCCGTTTGGGCATCATGCCCGGGAGCCAAGGAGATACGGGCAGTGAATTTTCCGATGTCAGGCCGGTCGAAGGGCCTGGTCCTCCACATCCGCCTCGCCGCTTGCTGTGCCGCGATTGCCTTTGTGACGTGCCTGCCAAGCAGCCCGGCCTATGCGCTGAGCGAAATCCAGCGCGAAGAGCTTCCCTCACCCGTCACACCGTCAGCGGATAACGACGCTTCGTCGTCCGGCGGCGCGATTCCCATGCCGGACCCGGTGGGAACGCCACCTTCGACCGGCCAGCAGCCGGCCGCTCCGGACGCGGCGGAGCCCGACAGCCCGGCGGATGGCGGCAGCAACAGACCGCGTGTCGATCCCGAAGCACCCTTGCCGGAAGTCGTATACGACCTCGGCAAGCTGCCGGAGCCCGTGCGGCGCATGCACGACCTCATCATCGAAGCCTGCAAGAGCGGCGACATCGAAAAGCTCAGGCCCCTCATCGGCAAGGGCGACAGCATGACCCAGCTGTCGCTGGCCGACATCGACGGCGACGCCATCGCCTTCCTCAAAGGCCTGTCGGGTGACCCGGACGGCCAGGAGATCCTGGCCATCCTGGAGGAAGTGCTCAGTGCCGGCTATGTTCATGTCGATGCCGGAACACCGCAGGAACTCTATGTCTGGCCGTATTTCTTCGCGCTGCCGCTGGACAAGCTCGACGCCAAGCAGCGAGTTGAACTGTTCAAGATCGTAACCGCCGGCGATTTCGACGACATGAAGCAGTTCGGCGCCTATATCTTCTATCGCGTCGGCATCACGCCCGCCGGGGAGTGGACGTTCTTCGTCGCCGGCGACTGAGCGGCCTACCCCTCGACAAGGGAGATTGAGGAAGCCTATCCCGGCAACGCCTCGGAAAACTCCACCGCCCGGCCCTGCCCAGGTATCACGATCTCGCCGTCCCACATGATGCGGCGGCCGCGAATGACTGTGCCGACCGGCCAGCCGGTCACTTCCTTGCCGTCATAGGGCGTCCAGCCTGCCTTCGAGCCGGCTTGCGCATTGGTGATGGTCTCGCGCCGCTTCATGTCGACAATGGTGAAGTCGGCATCATAGCCGGCGGCGATGCGGCCTTTCCTAGCCATGCCGAAGATACGTTGCGGGCCGTGGCTGGAGAGATCGACAAAGCGCTGCAGGGTAAGCCGTCCCGCATTGACGTGGTCGAGCATGATCGGCACCAGCGTCTGCACACCGGTCATGCCCGAGGGCGAGGCCGGATAGGGCTTTGCCTTTTCGGCCAGCGTGTGCGGCGCGTGGTCGGAGCCGAGTACATCCACAATGCCTTGTGCGATGCCATGCCAGACGCCTTCGCGGTGGCGGGAGGCGCGCACCGGCGGGTTCATCTGGATCAGCGTACCGAGCCGGGCATAATCGTCGGCACTCAGCGTAAGATGGTGCGGCGTCGCCTCGCAGGTCGCGACGTCCTTGTGCTGTTCGAGGAACAGAATCTCCTCGGCGGTCGAGATGTGCAGGACGTGGATCCGGGCGCGAGCGTCGCGCGCGATGCGCACCAGCCGTTCGGTGCAGCGCAAGGCGGCGATTTCGTCGCGCCAGACCGGGTGCGATGACGGATCGTCCTCGATGCGTTCGCCCAGACGTTCGCGCAACCTGAATTCGTCCTCGGAATGGAACGCGGCACGACGGCGGGTGTTCCTCAGGATCGAAGCGACGCCTTCGTCGTCCTCGACCAGCAGATCGCCGGTGGACGATCCCATGAAGACCTTTATGCCCGCTGCCCCCGGCAGCCGCTCGAGTTCGCCGACGTCCTTGGCGTTATCGCGAGTCCCGCCGACCCAGAACGCGAAGTCGCAATGCATGCGGCCGCTGCCGCGCCGGACCTTGTCGGCAAGCGTTGCCTCGCTGGTAGTCAGCGGGTTGGTGTTCGGCATCTCGAACACCGCGGTGACGCCGCCAAGCACCGCCGCCAGCGAACCCGTTTCCAGATCTTCCTTGTGCTCCAGTCCAGGCTCGCGAAAATGCACCTGGCTGTCGACGACACCGGGCAGGATGTGCAAGCCGCGGCAGTCGATTGTCTCACCGGCCGAGGCCCGGTGGAGATCGCCGATGACCGCGATGCGCCCGTCCTTCACGCCGATATCGCGTTGCCCCTCGCCGTCATGGTTGACCACCGTGCCGCCTGTCAGGATGAGGTCGTAGGTCATGGGCATGCTCTCTTGCGGGGGGAGTGTCAGCGGCTTACGTAATGGCCAACCGTTTTGCAAGATCAGGCTTTTATCCTCCCCATGCCCTTTGCCCTGCTGAAAGACCGCGCGCTCATCTCCGTTTCCGGCCCGGATGCCGAGCACTTTCTGCAAAACATCCTGACCACCGATCTCGATACGCTTGGCGAAAGCGAAGCAAAGCCCGGCGCGCTGTTGACGCCGCAAGGCAAGATCCTGTTCGATTTCCTGATCTCGCGTGCCGGTGAAAACGCCTTCCGGCTGGAATGCCGTGCCGACATTTCGGATGATTTCATTCGCCGGCTGATGCTCTACAGGCTTCGCGCCAAGGTCGAGATTGCCAAGTCGGAACAGGCGCTTGTCACCGTTGCGTGGGGAAAAGGGTCAATCGCCTCGGAAAATGATTCAACCGCGGTTGCCGACACACGCTTTCCCAATGAAGGCGTCACGCGCTCATATGCCGGCACTGCGGGCGCCGGCGACGCCGCCGCCTGGCAAGCCTTCCGCATCGCCCACGGCATTGCCGAGAGCGGTGCCGATTATGCGTTGGGCGACGCCTTTCCCCATGACGTCCTGCTCGACGAGACGGGTGGCGTCGGCTTCAGGAAGGGCTGCTATGTCGGCCAGGAAGTCGTCTCGCGCATGCAGCATCGCGGCACGGCGAGGCGCCGTGTGTTGATTGTCCAGGCAAGTCCTCCCCTGCCCGCCGCAGGCACCGACCTCACCGTCGAGGGACGGCCGGTCGGTACACTCGGCTCGAGTGCCGGCGGCACGGGACTTGCCATTGCCCGCATAGACAGGGTCAAGGCAGCCTTGGACGCCGGCCAGCCGATCCTGGCGGGTGATGTCCCGGTGACGGTGACCATTCCCGCATGGGCCAAATTCCGTTTTCCTCAGGAAACCGTCAGCGCGGAGGAAGCCTGATGGCGGCGGACCGCGCCGGTGCGCCGCCACGTGCCTGGCAGCGCATGCTGTCCGGCCGTAGGCTCGACCTGCTCGACCCCTCCCCACTCGACATCGAGATTTCGGACATTGCCCATGGGCTTGCCCGGGTCGCCCGCTGGAACGGCCAGACCAGCGGCGAGCATGCGTTTTCGGTCGCCCAGCATTCGCTGCTGGTGGAGGCCCTGTTCAACGAACTGGCGCCACAGGCTTCGGCCGATGACCAGTTGGCCGCGCTGCTGCACGATGCGCCCGAATATGTCATCGGCGACATGATCTCGCCGTTCAAGTCGGTGATGGGCGGCAGCTACAAGGACTGCGAGTTGCGCCTGCAGCGCGCCATCCATCTGCGCTTTTCGCTGCCGCCCGAACCGGCCGCGGCACTGCGCAGGGAGATCAAGCGCGCCGACCAGATCGCCGCCTATTTCGAGGCAACGCTGCTCGCCGGCTTCTCTACCGCCGAAGCGACCGAATTCTTCGGCCGTCCGCGCGGTTTTTCCGCCGAGCGCTTCGACTTCACACCGCGCTCGGTGACCTCCGCGCAGAATGCCTTCCTGAAGCGGTTTTCAGGGATCGAGAAGTCGCGGCGCCCAGTTGCGACGTCGGCGGTAGGGTAGAAAACGCTAAATTAACCGGAAAAGATAACAGTGCGGTGTTCGATCACGCACCGCAGGCGCGCCTCATGCCCGTCGTGGATGTCAAGAATGGTTCGGTCGTCCCGGAGCGGGCGGCCGAAGGCATGGAGCGCTCGCGCCGCATGGAAGACGAGCTGCGCGAACAGAACGAACGCTTTTCAGCCGCCGTCGAGAACATGTCGCACGGCCTGTGCATGTTCGACGCCGACGAACGCATGATCATCTGCAACGGCAACTACCTCAATATCTTTCGCCTCGACGCCAAGCTGATACGTCCGGGCATCCGCTTCATCGATATCCTGCGGCACAGCGCCGACATCGGCATCGCCTCGCAAACCGCGGACGAGCTTTATGCCATCCGCAAACCCTATATCGACCAGGCGAAACCCTCGACCTACGAGGAGACGCTGTCGGATGACCGCATCGTCAGCATCTCGCACCGCCCGCTGGCCTTGGGCGGCTGGGTTTCGATCTACGAGGACATCACCGAACAGCGACGCGCCGAGCAGGACCTCAAGGAGCAGCACCGCCGCTTCGACGCCGCGCTCGCCAACATGTCGCAAGGCCTGCTGATGTACGACGGCAACGGCAAGATGATCGTGCGCAACCGGCGTTTTCTGGAGCTCTACAACGTCACCGCGGCGGACTTCCCGCTTGGAACAACGCACCGCGACGCGCTGGAACGATTGCTGGAACTCGGCATCTATACGAAGATCGATGTCGACAGCGAAGTCGCCAAAACCGAAGCCTGCCTGGTGGCGGCAAAGATGCATTCGGCCTATCGGTATCTAACCGACGGCAGGACGGTTCTGGTCACGCGCCAGCCGATGAGCGGCGGCGGCTGGGTGGTGACCTTCGACGACGTCACCGAACGCCGCCGCACCGAAGAGCGCATGACCCATCTTGCGCATCACGACACGCTGACCGGACTGCCCAACCGCTCGATGTTTCGCGAGCGGCTCGACCTGGCGCTGGACGATGAGGCGGCTACGCCGTTGGCGATCTTCTCGCTCGATCTCGACCGCTTCAAGGCGGTCAACGACACCTGGGGACATCCTGCCGGCGACTGGCTCCTGAAAAGCGTGGCCGAGAGGCTGCAGCACTGCCTGCGCAATGAAACAGACATCGTCGCCCGTTTCGGCGGCGACGAGTTCGTCATCATGCAGTTCAATTCCAGGGGCATCGCCGAGGCGGAGAAACTGGCGAAGCGCATCGTCGAGGCGATCGCAAAACCGTTTCGCGACAAGAGCCGGGAGATGCACATCGGTATCAGCCTGGGCATTGCCGTTTTCCCCGACGATGGCAGGGACGCCGATACGCTGCTGAAAAACGCGGATACCGCGCTCTATCGGGCGAAGAGCGAAGGGAGAAACCTGTATCGCTTCTTCGAGCCCGAAATGGACGCCGTGGTGCAGGCCCGCCGGGCGATCGAGGTGGACCTCGAGGCTGCGCTGCCGCGCCAGGAATTCGATCTCGACTTCCAACCCATCATGAACATCGCTTCCGGCGAGATCATCGGCGCGGAGGCCTTGATGCGCTGGCATTCGCCGGCGCGCGGCACTGTCGCGCCGGACGAATTCATTCCGGTCGCCGAAGAAACCGGACTGATCGTGCCGCTTGGCGAGTGGGCGCTGAGAACGGCCTGCACGGCGGCGGCAAGCTGGCCTTCCGGCTTGCGCATCGCGGTCAATGTCTCGGCCGTGCAGCTTAGAAGCGGCGGCTTTGCCCGCAGCGTCATCTCGGCGCTGGCCTTTTCCGGCGTGCCGGCCGCACAGCTGGAGCTGGAAATCACCGAAACCGTGCTGATGGACGAGAGCAAAGCCGTGCTCAAGACGCTGCGGCAGTTGCGCGAACTCGGCATCCGAATCGCGCTGGACGATTTCGGCACCGGCTATTCCTCGCTCGGCTACCTCAGGCGTTTCCCGGTCGACAAGATCAAGATCGATCGCTCGTTCATTGGCGACATGGCCAATCACGACACGGCGGCCATCGTCCGCACCGTCATCGGGCTCGGCACCGAGCTTGGCATTGTTGTCACCGCCGAGGGCGTCGAGACCGAGGTGCAGCTCGACATGCTGCGCAAGAATGGCTGCGTCGAGGCTCAGGGGTACCTGATCGGCGTACCGTCAAAGGCATCGGATATTCAGCGTCTGTTGAAATCGCGTACACTGCGCAGCCAGATCGGCTGACTTAGGCCAAAGGCGTTTTGTCACTCCGTCCCGAACCGAGCCGTTCGAGAGCATGCCGTCGGGCCTCTATTGTTCCGCCGCGCCATCTATTTGGAGATCAGTTCCCAGCTTGGTCTCGACAGGTGCGCCGCCATGAATCCGGCGACGGCTTCCACCTTCGCCGGGCGCGAGCGGGCCGACGGCGTGACGAAATACAGCGCGCCTCTGGGTAAAGTCCAGTCGGTCAGGATGGCTTCCATGCGCCCGTCGGCAAGGTATTCGCTGGCAATGAATTCCGGCAGCTCGGCAATTGCCAACCCCGCCAAAACGGTCGGAACCAGGGCGTCTGAGTTGGTTACTCGCAACGGCCCTGACGGTGTGACAACTTCCTGATCACCCACGACATTGCTGAAATGCCAGACGTCCTGCCGCGGACGATAGGCATAGCCCAGGCAGTGATGCGCGTCGAGATCGCGTGGTGTGCCTGGACGGCCATGCCTGGCGAGATAGGACGGTGCAGCCACGATATACGGGGCGATGCCGCACAGGCGCCTGGCAACCAGCGAAGAGTCCGGCAACACGGCAATCCGCAGTGCTGCGTCGAACCCTTCACCGATCAGATCGACGACCGCATCGCTCAGGTGCATATCGATCGACACATCAGGATAGAGCTTGAAGAAATCAGGAAGCAACGGCGCCACCCACCGCAACCCGAACGACATCGGCACGGCCAGACGCACCAGGCCGCGCGGGCTGGCTGACAGTTCTCGCGCCGCGTTCTCGGCATCCTCCGCGTCGCGGTAGAGTCGAGACGCACGTTCGGCGAGCCGCTGACCAAAATCGGTAAGAGCCAGCCGCCGCGACGTGCGGTTGAAAAGCCTCGCGCCAAGTCGCTCCTCCAGCCGACTGACACCACGCGACACCGTTGCCACCGACAGGCCGAGCACGCGTGCGGCAGCGGCAAAGGACCGCTCCTCCGCGACCTTGGCGAACATGGCCAAGCCTTCGAAATCCGGAACTTTCGACATCACCAATTCTGCAACGATTGTTTTCAAACATTGCTATTTCGAAAAGAACCGGCTGTCCATATGTCTTCGCTACCCACAACAGGAGTAGCGAAAATGACACGGAAGCTCGAAGGAAAGATCGCCCTGGTTACCGGCGGCAGCAGCGGCATCGGCCTTGGCATCGCCAAGCGCTTCGCCGCCGAAGGCGCGCATGTCTACATCACGGACGGCGACAGGCCGAGATCGACAAGGCCGTCGCGGCAATCGGCAAGAACGCCACCGGAATCCAGGCGGATTCGACCCGCTCTGCCGATCTCGACCGTCTCTATGCCCAGGTGAAAACGCAAAGCGGCCACATCGATGTACTCTCGGTCAATGCCGGCGGCGGTTCCATGCTGCCGCTCGGCCAGATAACCGAACAGCATTTTGACGAAACCTTCGACCGTAACGTCAAGGCAGTGCTGTTCACGGTGCAGAAGGCGCTCGCACTGCTGACCGATGGGGCCTCGGTGATCCTGACCGGTTCGACAGCCGGCTCGACCGGCGCGGCCGCGTTCAGCGTCTACGGCGCGTCCAAGGCGGCGCTGCGTAACTTTGCCCGCAGCTGGATTCTCGACCTGAAGGAGCGGCAGATCCGCGTCAACATCCTCAGTCCTGGCCCGACCCGTACGACAGGCCTCGCCGAGCTTGCCGGACCTGAAGCCCAGAACCAGAAGGGCTTGCTGGACTTCCTTGCTGCCCAGGTGCCGATGGGCCGGCTTGGCGATCCTGATGAGATCGGCAAGGCGGCAGTGTTCCTGGCCTCGGACGATTCCAGCTTTGTCACCGGGGCCGAACTGTTCGTCGACGGCGGCATAGCCCAGGTCTGACCGCTCATGCCGAACGGTCGCGCCCTCAACCGGACGCGACCGTTTGCCGGCTGCCCGGCATCAGCGCAATGTCTCTATGTATTTCTCATGGAAGCTGACATAGCCCGGCTCGACCACCTTGAGATGCCGCTCGATCAGCGCGTGAAACTGCGGCAATTGGTGAAACGGCACACCAGGATAGGCATGATGCTCGGCGTGGAACGGCATGTTCCAGGCGAGCTTGCGCACCACCCAATTGGTCAGCGTGGTTCTTGTGTTCTCCAGCATGTTGGCGACGAACGGACAGCGGCCGTGCTCGGCCAGGAGATAGAGGCGCAGAAACGGCTGACCGAGCAGAGCCGGAATGATCCAGACATAAAGGAGCACGGAGAGCTGGAAATAGACGGCGAGCAAAATGAGCACGGCGTAGAAGACAATCATGGCGCGCGCCTCGGCGCTAACCTTGGGTCGACCTTTCGGCGGCACATAGCTTTCCTGGCTGCCGCCGGCCGCATTGGCGTAGAGCGTCTTGAGGTGGCCCCACCACAGCGGAATGCCGGAGACATGCACGAGATACTGCCGCAGCGTTTCCGGCTTGGGAAAGGCCAGTTCCGGGTCGTTCTCGGGATCCTGGGTGAAGCGGTGATGGGCGAAATGGAAATAGCGGAACCAGTCGGCCGGCAATGCAAGCGCCAGGCTGCACACCCGCGCCACGGCATCGTTCAGCCACTGCGTCTCGAAGGCGGTGCGATGAACCGTCTCGTGCAGCAGCGTGAACAGGAACACGATCAGGATGCCTTGCGGCAGCATCAGCAACGGCCAGAATGGCACTTTCGCGGCAATCAGCGATCCAATGATCACAATCGCACCCCAGTGGGTGCCGAGCTGAATGAGACCCGCGGCGTCGGACTTGGCGGTCAGACGGCTGCGTTCTTCCGGGGTTAGTGACGCGATTATGTCGCGATGATCCATCGGCTCGATCCAGTCTGGCGATTTGACGAGGCTTACCCTATCCGCTGAAAAAGCTTTCCAAAAACGACGATTCCTGCAATTTGGATAAGGTTATCTTATCTATATGGCGATCATGGTCACATCTCCATCCCTCAAAGGGCTTCAGGCTTTCGAGGCCGCGGCACGCACGGGCAGCTTTGCCGCGGCGGCGGAGGAGCTTTCGGTTTCGGCCGCCGCCGTCAGCCAGCTTATCCGCACCGTCGAGGAGCAGATGGGCCGAAGGCTGTTTCATCGGGTCAACCGCAAAGTGGTCCTCACCGAGGCCGGCGTGGAGATGCTGCCACGGCTGACCATGGCCTTCCAGGAAATCGGCAGTGTCTCGCGCGAACTGGGCGGCGACGCATTTCGCCCGCGCCTGGTGGTCTCGGTGCCGCCATCCATGGCCATGGGCTGGCTTTCGCAGCGCCTGTTCGGTTTTGTCGCAAGCCATGGCGCCGCCGATATATCGCTGCGCGGTGACGACGACCCGGTGCCGTTCGACCGCGAGTTGATCGACATCAGGCTCTCTTACGGTCCGCACTATCGCGAGCACCCGACCGAGGATATCGCCCGGGACGCCGCCTATCCCGTCTGCGCACCATCGCTTTCCAGCACAATCAACGCAGGCGACGGTCCGCTTGCAGGGCTGCCGCTGATCCACACCGACTGGGGTCCGACCGGCGCATCGTTTCCGTCCTGGCGCAACTGGTTCGAGGCGGCCGGTGTCCAACCTGGCAGGGCGGCGCAGCGAGGCCTGTCGGCCAACTCGTCGCGTGCGGCGCTCGACCTCGCCATTTCGGGGCTGGGCGTTGCGCTGGCACAAGGGGTCTATTGTGCCGAGGCAGTGGAGGACGGCAGGCTGATAAGGCCGGCAGCCGGGGCAATTGCGCTACGCCAGCCCTATTGCCTGACGATCCCGGAGCGCAGCGCCAGACGCGATGTCGTGGCGGCGTTCCGCGACTGGCTGATCAAGGAATGCCAGCGCATGGTGGGCTCACCGGCGTTGCGTTGATACGCGATGGTCACAGGTGTCCGCTCAAGGCCACCACCATGTCCTTGCTGGTGGCCACGGGAATGATCTCGAATTCGACCAGATCAGCCCATTCGATGACCCAGCGCTGCAGGAGCGTGACGTCATCGGCCTCGACGAGCAGGAAGCAGCGGCTCATATCCGCCGCGATCCAGCTGTGGTGCACGACAAGCTCCTCCGGCTTCAGACGGCCCCGGTCGCGAAAGCGGCGGTAAATGTCCTTGCGATCGCAGCCGGTGAAATCCTCGATCACGATGAACTGCATGTTTCCCCCCTGGAGCAATTTCAGGAAAAGTGTGAAGCGGTTTTCCGTCCGGAATTGCTTCAAAACAAAGAGATAGAACTATTGCCGCCCCGGCCGGTCGAGCCGTTCCAGAAACCACTGCGTCAGCCGGATCCAGACCTCGTCCTTTTCGCCGGAATCCTCCCAGCCATGGTCGAGATTGGGATTATCGTTGACCTCAATGACGAAGACGCCGTCCTTCGTTTCCTTGAGGTCGACGCCGTAAAGGCCGTCACCGATGCAGCGTGCCGCCTTCACCGCCGTCTCTACGACATGGGTGGGCGTCTCCTTCAGCGTGAAGGTCTTGATGCCACCCTGGTCGGGCTTGCCGTTGGCCTTGTGGTTGACGATCTGCCAGTGCTTCTTGGCCATCAGATAGTGCACGGCAAACAGCGGCTGGCCGCCGAGCACGCCGACGCGCCAGTCATATTCGGTGGGAATGAATTTCTGCGCGATGAGGAGGTCGGAATCCTCCAGCCATTCGGTGGCGAGCGTCTTCAGTTCCTCGAAGTTGGCGCATTTCTTGACGCCGCGCGAGAAGGACGAATCTGGGATCTTCAGCACCAGCGGGAAGCCCAGCGTCTGCGCCGCGAGTTCAAGATCCGAGGTGCCGGCGATCATCACCGTCGGCGGCACCGGCACCTTGTTGTAGGACATCAGCTCGTTGAGATAGACCTTGTTGGTGCAACGGATCATCGACAGCGGATCGTCGATGACCGGCATGCCTTCCTGCTGCGCGCGACGGGCGAAGCGATAGGTGTGGTTGGAGATCGACGTGGTCTCGCGGATGAACAGCGCGTCGTAGTTCGCCAGCTTGGCGAGATCCTTCCTGGTGATGGGTTCGATTTCGACCCCCATCTTTTCGGCGATCTTGGCCCAGTAGCGCAGCGACGAAATTTCCGATGGCGGCAGTTCCTCATGCGGATCGACCAACGTGGCGAAGGTGTAGCGCGCCGGCGTGCGCCCCTTGGTGTCGCGCCATTCGCGGTTGGTGTAGGTCTCCAGGCACTGGATGAAGCTCTTTTCCTCATCCTCGGTCATGCGCGCCAGCGGATGAAAGCCGATCTTGCGGATCGAGGCCCATTCGGCGCTGTCCTTGATGTGGACCTCGAGCGCCGGCGCCCGGAACCAGTCGAACAGGAGCTTGGCGAAGCGGTCCCAGACCTTTGACGGGCCGATGCCGAAGAAGATGCAGACCTTGGCGGGAAAAGCGCCGCCGAGATCCTTGCGGCATTTGTTGAGCGCCAGTTCCAGTTCGGGCAGCGCATGTTCGTAGAGTTTGCGCTCCGACAGGTCGATCATCGTCTCGACGGTCGGGATAACCTTGTGGCCACGCGAGCTCGCCAGCAGCGAGGCATAGTAGCCGCGGCTCTGGTATCCGTAATTGTTCGACAGGTTGATGACCTTCGGACGCTGGCCCCGAAACAGCGAGGGATGCGCGAGGTAATCGCGGTTGGTGATGATCTTGTGCGGTGTCGCCACCTGGTCGAGATCGCTCTGCCGGCCGGTAAGAATGACCCAGGTCATTGTGTGTCGCGCTTCCCCAGAGTGATGGCGGCACGCAGTCCGTCGCGGCCGAACTGCGCCATGTTCATGAAGATGCCGTAGGGCACTGGAATGTTGGCGGCATCAAGGATGGTTTCCTGCCTTTCGTCCTCGACCCAGGGATCGTGGATCAGAATATGATCGCCGTCATCGCCGATGGCCAGCACCCAGTGCGGCACCTTCTTGCCGAACATCAGGAAGCCGCTGATCAGCACCAGCACCAGTTTTCCCTCTGATATCGCGGTGCGGATATCGTCGATGGCGAACGAGCGGTAATTCACCGGGATGCCGTAAAGTTCCGCGCGGCGGCGAAAGTCGACCTGGGCCAGTTCCATCACCCGGCGCTTGTCCTCGCTGCGCACCGACTGCAGGAACAGCGCGCCGTAGAAGGAAACAAAAATTTCCGCCGCGAGCCCGCTCTCGTACCCCGACACAGCCAGGCCGAACGGCTCGCAGCCGCCCGGACCCGACATCATGAAGACGGTGGTCGCCTCGCGCCAGAGGCGGATTTCCATCACCGGGTCGGGCACGAAGTCGCGGTCGAAATTGGCCATCGCCATCATCAGGCAGCATGGGCCGCAGGTGAACTCGCAGGTCTGCTGATAGAATGGCACCCTGGTGGCGACAGGAAGGTCGCCGCGCAATGTCTTTTCATAACGAAGCGCCGTCGCGCCGTCCTCGTAGTAGCCGGGCTCGCGGCCAATCTTGCGGTAGCCGGCCTGCTCATAGATGCGGATGGCCCGGTCGTTGTCCTCGCGCACTTCGAGACGCAGCATCATACGGTCGTGCTCGAAGGCGGCCTCCTCCGCCGCCGACAGCAGCCGGCGCCCGATGCCGAGCGCGCCGAAGAACGGGCCGACGGCTATGGAATAGAGCCGTGCCACCCCACTGCCCTTGCGAAACAGCACAATCGCATAGCCGGCGACGCGGCCATCGACTTCGGCGACCAGCGTCTCGGCGGTCTCGCGCTCGATGAACAGGCGAAAAGAGCGGCGGGAAATGCGATCGCTCGAAAAAACGGCTTTCTCGATGGCGGCGAGATCATCGACGTCAGAGGCGCGGGCCGTGCGGATCTCGGCAGGCATGCGACTTGAGAAAACCTCGATTGCGTTGCGGAAACGGCCCCAGTCAAAAGCGTCGCAAACACCGGCCGAAGCGCCGGTATTCATCAAGCGCTATCGCTCCTTGATTAGGGCCGAATTGTGACAGGTTCCCTGGCGGCAAGGAAGCTCGCGGGCTTTGAACAGGATCGCTGTTTCGACAGGTCGCCGGCGGCGGATGATTGCAGCGGACTCAGCTTGCCAAGCCTGCCAGAAGCTGGCCGTAGGCACTCTTGGCCACGACCGCCAATTGCTCGCGCGGCAGCGAACCGACGACGGCGCAGCCATAGCCCTTGTCCAGCCAGTAGACGGCCTGCGGGCCATCCTGCGCCGAAGCGTAGGTGCCCTTGGCGTTCTCCGTCGATTCGGCGGTGACGAAGAGGGATATGCGCTCGCCCTTGTCGTCCTCGTAGAGCAGCATCGCGGCCTTGCTGTCGCCGGCCGGCAGCAACCGGCCGCCGATCAGTTGAAAGCCATTCGCGCTCAAGTCCGGCGCCACCAGCTTCAGCCCGACCCGGTTGGACAGCCAGGTCTGCAAATGATCCTTGTCGCTGGCCAGCACTTCCACCGCATGCCGCTTCTCGGCAGCATAGATGACATGAGCGGCGATCGCCTGTTCGGCGAGCCGATCCTCGGCAGGATTCTCCTGCCCGACGCCGTCAATGCCGGCAAAGTAGCCGCCAAATCCGCCCGCGGCCAGAAGCACGGCCGCCGCCGCGGCAAGCCACCAGCGCGAGCGGGGCACCGCAGTCCTAATAGGCGCTTCGCCGAGCACCACCTTGCGCAAGCGGGCGGGAACAGGCTCATCCAGCACACCGGCAAAGGCGGAGCGCAAAGCCTCCCGGTCGGCTGTGAAGCGGGCGCTTCTGGCCTTCATCTCGGGATTGGCATCAAGCCAGGCATCGTAAGCGGTACGCTCGTCGGCCGGCAGTTCGCCATCGAGCGCCATATGGATGTCACGTTCGGAAAAATCGCGGCGGATCATTTCTCTACGATCCTTATCGCGCGGCGGCGTGCCGTGTCATCCAGCAACCCGCGTAATTCCTCACGCCCGCGCGCAATGCGCGACATCAGCGTGCCGGCGGGCACGCCCAGAATATTGGCGGCCTCGGCATAGGAAAAGCCTTCGATGGCAACCATGACAAGGGCCGCGCGGCGATCGGGGCTGATCGCCTGCAGCGCGTCGATGATCTCGCGCGAGGCGATGCCGTCCAACTGCTCGGCCGGCTGGGCAACCGCCTCGCCCGCTTCCAGTGGCAGCATCGCCGCTTCGCCGCGACGGTTCACCTTGCGCATCTGGTCGATGAACAAATGATGCATGATCGTAAACAGCCACCTCCTGGGGCTTTCTCCCGTCTGCCAGTTTTCGAGCCGCATGAGTGCGCGCTCGAGGCAGTCCTGAACGAGGTCATCGGCAGAATCGCGGTCGCGCAAAAGCGAGCGTGCGTAGCGGCGCAGGCGCGGTATTTCGCCAAGGATTGCTGCCTTCTTTTCGTCCATGACCGCTGGTTCTGAAATCGCCCTTATTGATCCCGATTCAACGCGCCTTCCCGGCGCGACGCAAGCGGCCAGCGCGAAGCGGTCCGACGCCCCGGTCACCCAAGCAATGAGATAACGTTCCCACTGGCCGATTTATTCCCGGCTGGGCTGAAATCTTATTGTTCTTGCTTGCCTTTATCCATTTTCCTTCGCCGCCCTGGTCAAAAGCCGCTGGTAGAACAGGCCGATGCCGATCAGCACGGCGCCGAGGCCGATGAAGGACAGCGCCCTGAGCACGCCTTCCAACTCCGACATGTCGAAGAGGAAGACCTTCAGCACGGCAACCGCTATCAGCACGGCGGAGGCAATGCGAAGCACCTGCGATTTCAGCCAGACGCCGGCGGTGAGCAATGCCACGCCGATCACCAGCCAGAGCGCCGAATAGGTGTAGGTTTCCAGCTGGCCGAGCCCGCTCCACAGGCCGATGAACTCGCCCTTGAACAGGCGCCTTACCGAAAGCGTAGCGTAGGTGAAGGCAAGTACCGCCGCCACCAGCGCCAGCATTTGCGCGTACCATTTCGGTCGCTTGTCCCTGATGTAGAGCGCCAGCCCGCCGGCAGCGACCGCCGGCAGGAGATAGGCCAGGAACAACAGGTTGAAGACCGGGATCCGGCCTGTCGATTCGTCGGTGAATAATGGGTTCAGCACCACGAAATGCCGGATGACGATGAGGGCGACCGAAACCACCCCGGCGGCCATCGAACCATAGCGCAGCACCGAACTTGGCGAGCGCATATCGATGGCGACCAGGATGGCGCCGGCGCCGATGGCGATCAGTGTGTAGATCGCCTGTTCGGCGAGCGTCATCGCACCCGTATCGATGACGCCGCCATGCATGGCGTGACGCACCAGCATGGCGACAGTCAGCAGCGCAAACAGCGCCGCAGCCGCCTCCATGGCGAGGCGCGGCCGGCCATTGGTGGTGCGGGCGAGCTGCCAGGCGGCGAAGCCAGAGGCGAGCGCCGGTACGCCGTAGCCCGGCAGCAGCCAGTTGAACACCGGTGTCGTCGACAGGAATTCGGCGCCGACGATCGTCGGATCGAAGGCGACGCGGCCAAGCACGGCGATCACGGCGCCAACCGAAATCCAGCCGAGCACGGGATAAGAGCGCCAGCGCGTTGCCAGCGCAGGCACGATGGCCGCGGCACCGAGCAGAATGGTGGTCCAGCCGGAATCGAAAGCCATGTGCAGCATCAAGAGGCCGGCGACCGCCGCGCCGCTCAAGGAAAACGACACCGCCATGCCGCCCTTGAGTGGCGGCCCCTCGGCGCGCGCGATCCACTCGCCGCCGGCGGCGAAGACAACGACCAGCAGGGCTGCAGCGGCGGCATAGACAAAGTCGCGGTCGAGGTTGCCGAAGGTGAACCAGAGCGCCAGCAGGATGACCAGTGGCACGATGACACCCGATGCCGCCCAGGAGGCGGACCGCAACCAGGACGATGCCGCGAACTTGCGGGCGGCCCACAAGCCCGCGCCGATGAAGACCAGGCCCAGTGCAATGCCAATGCGCAGGGTCAGACCATTGGACGTGGCCAAGGGCAAGCCATCGACGCCGAGAGCGCCGGCCGAAAAGTCGGACGCGATCGAGGTTGGCGGGATGATGCCGAGATAGATCAGTACTGTCGCCAGCCCTGCGGCGTAAAGCAGCGGCAGCGCCAGCGGACGATAGAGCGCAACGGCCACCATTGCCGCGAGGATCGCGGCGCCCGGCAAGGCATAGCCTGCGGCGGCGAAGGCCGGGTCGACCGACAGGCCCAGCGCCGAGAAGGCAACGAACAGGCCAGGCACGATGGACGGCCAGTCAAAGGCCCTGGCGGTTTCGTCGCGATGGCCGCCGAGCCAGACAAAAGCGAGGATGGCCAGCGTGACGGCGTCGATGAACAGGATCGCGGACAGATTCACGCCCGGGGCATCCGTCATGTAGAGGATGGTCCAGATGCCGGTGCCGAAAAAGGCCGCCGCCATCAGCGCTTTCCAGTCGCGCATGCGAGCGATGACGCCGGTGGCGGCGAGCACTATGGCGAGATAGCCGAACAGCGCCCAGGGATTGGGCGCCTGGGAGGCGATCAGCACCGGCGTCACCATGGCGCCGACAAGGCCGATGCCGGCCAAAGCCTGGCCATGGACGAGAGCCCCAGCGATGGTGGCAACGCCGATGGCGCCGAGCAGCGTAAAGGCGAGCGCCGGGCCGATGAAGCCGTAAATGCCGTGGGCGGCATAGACGGTGCCGAACAGGATGAAGGCACCTGCCGCCGTCAGGATCGCCGGAATATAGGCGCCCGCAACACCTTGCACCGGCACCTTGAAGCCGGTGCGGCGAATGAATTCGCCGCCGGCGACCAGCACCAACCCGAGCACCGCTGCCATGGTGAGCCGCACGCCAGGGCCGAAAATGCCGGCCTCAATCGTGTAGCGGATCAGGAACAGGCCACCCAGTGCCAGCGCGATGCCGCCGACCCAGACGGCCCAGCGGGTGCCGAGCGCCGTCTCGATATCCGGCTTGCCGGGAGCCCTTGCCGCGACGGCCGGCTCGACAGGTTCAACTGCCTTCGGAGCCTCGCCCGCGGACCAGGGGCCGGACACGATCTCGCCTGGCGGAGATTCTGTCTCCGTGGTCGGTGTCCCTGCAGTCGGCGTCTCCGCTACCGCCGGCTCGCTTACCGCTGACGAGGCGATATCGGCCGCCGCTGCAGCCACCGGCACGGCGTCCGTCTTGCCATCGGTCGCGGCCTGCTCGGGCGGCTTGGCCACCGGCGGCACGACACCCGAAAGGACAAGGCTGCGCAGCGCGCCAAGCTCGCGCTCGATCAGACCGATACGGTTCTGCTGGCGCGAAATGATGACGAACAAGGCGATAATGGCGACAAGGCCAATCAGGCTCTCAAACATGGCGGTTCCCCCAAACCAGGCCAGTTTTCACTGACGTTTCATCTCACTGACATTCAAATACGGCGGCTAAACGGCTGGAAAACTCAACGTGCCGCCAGATTGGCGGCCGGAAATATCGAACATGTCTCCGTGCCGAAAGCCAGTAGCTTGCCGCCGGCATCCTTCAGCGTCGCTTCCGACACGGCAAGCGTGCGGCCCTTGTGGACCACCTTGCCTTCGCAGACCACCTCGCCGGTCCAGGGCGTGATCGGCCGCGTGAGATTCACCTTGAACTCCGCCGTCGAATAGGCCTCGCCTTTTTCAAGCAATGTCTGCACGGCGCAGCCCAATGCCGAATCGAGCAGCGTCGCCGCCCAGCCGCCATGCACGCTGCCCAGCGGATTGAGGTGACGCTCGCTCGGCATACCGCGAAAAACCGCCCGCCCCTCCGACACTTCGGTAAGGGCGAAATTCAACTGAAAGGAAATTGGCGGCGCCGGATATCCGCCGTCGATGATGCGCTGCAGCAGTTCCAGGCCTGTGTATTTCAGGATGTCGGCGTGCGGAATAGTGCCGAGGCCGAGCGGCGAGACCCGGCCCGGATACAGTTCGACTTCGGTCATGCTGCGTTGTCTCCGGCAATGGTCTTTCGCGTCGCATGGTGCTTGCGCAAGGCGGCGAGAAAGCCGGCGCGGGCATCGGGCTGTTCGATGGCACGCGGCTCGTAGACGTGGCGCGTGAAGAAAAACCCTGTCAGCCGGAAGGCATCCTCGACCGCCGCCGGATCAGCGCGCAGGCCGGAGCCGCGCTGCAGAAACGCCGGCAGCACCAGCATCTTGTCGCGCCAGGGCGCGCCGGCGTCGCGCGACACCGCGCGGCCCGACTTCGGCGAGACATAGGCAAGGTCCTGCCTCGTGCCGGTGGCGGCGCATTGGCTGAGATCGAGGCCGAAGCCGAGTTCATCAAGGATCAGAAGCTCGAAGCGCGCTACCAATTCTCCGGCGGCATCGGCATCGTCGAGATGGGCGATCATGACGGCGAGCGCTTCGTAAAGGCCGCCATGGGCGTCACGCTCGGGCAACAGGCGCAGATGCGTGGCCATGGTCTGCAGCCCGTAGACGGCGACGGCGCTGTCCATCAGCCGGGCGGCGTTCATTTCGATCGCCTCGACCTGGAACGTACCGAGATGTTCGTCAAGGCGCGCGCGCCATAAGAGATCAACGCGATTGCCGGGTTGGAGAACAGGTTGCTGCTTTCGCGAACGGCCGCCGCGAACGAGGCCGAGATAACGGCCATGCGCACGCGTCATCACCTCGAGAATGGCGCTGGTTTCGCCATGCCTGCGGGTGCCGAGAATGATTCCCTCGTCGCGCCATTCCATGCCCAGAGCTTTTCACCCGTTGAGTGGCGAAATCAAGATAGGGCTTTGTGCCCAGCAGACTGGCATCGGAATGCGCGCAAAAAACCGCCCGCAGCAATACGCTGCGGGCGGTCTGGTAAGGTCAGTCGATCGATTAGAAGTTGCGCTGGAAGCGGACGATGCCGCCGATGCCGTCCTTCTTGTCGGCCTTGGACCAGTTGCCGTAGACGGAGGGGTTGCCGTAATTGCCGTAGTGATCCCAGTCGACTTCGGTCGTGATCGTGAAGCCCGGAACGATGGTGTAGGCGACGTTCGCCGCAAGAGCGATGTTCTTGTCGTCGTCAGCCGAAGCCTGGACGTTGAACGAGGTCTTGTCGTTGAACTTGTAGGTGCCACCGCCCCAGACGGCCCAGTTGCCGCCCCAGGGCTTGTACTGAGTGCGGCCATGGATTTTGATGAAGTTGGCGGCGTCGTCCTTGGAATTGTCGTCTGTGCCGTAGCCGCCCATGACGAAGAGCGACAGTTCCTTGGTGACGTTGATATCCAGGCGAACCTTGCCGGACACTTCTTCATAGTTGCTGTCATAAGCGACGACGCCGGTGATCGCACCCCAATCGCCCTTGTACTTCAAGCCGCCGACGACATGCGGGACATAGCTGTCGATAGTGTTCACGCCAGTGCCTTCTTCGAGCGAGACCACGCCCGTGAAGCCGCTGCCAGCGTCGAAGTAGTACTGGACGACGTTGGTGTCCTTGATGCCATACGGGATGATCGTGTCCTGGATGACGTTGCCGGCGTAACCGATGAATGCATCGTATGCTGTTTCATCCTTACCGACGCGCAGGCCGCCGAGCTGGATCCAGGCGAAGTTCAGCGTTACCGCCTTGCTGACAGCCTGCCAGTCATCGGCGCTGCTAGCGTTTTGATTGGTATAGTCGCCGGACTTGTTGCCGAATTGAAAGCGGGTCTCGGTGAAGGTCTTCAACGTGCCGAGCTCGGTTTCCTGGCCGGTATAGGTCCGAAGCGCGAAACGCATGTTCTTGTAGTAGGTGTCGTGTCTATCGCCGTTCATGTGGTCCGGAACGTTGTTGACACCATCCAGCGTGCCGGAATCGCCGACGCCGATGTCATAGCGGAGATAGCCGCCGATGCGCAGGCAGGTCTCGGTGCCCGGGATGTAGAAGTAGCCGGCGCCGTAGACGTCGCAGATCTTGACGTATTCGGCCGGTTCCGGTTCGGCGACGACAACCGCGTCCGCGGCGCGAGCGCCGGAAACCGCGATCAGGGCCGCGGCTGAGCCGAGAAGGAGGCTCTTGATGTTCATTTTCTGACCTCTCCAGTCATAGTTTAAATGGCTTCGGATTTGTGGCTGGCGGATATGTTTTCCCGCCTCACCCCCACAACGAAAAGGCGCGCACCGCGTCCCCTTTTCGCGGCGAACATACCCATCAATCCTCCGCCTTCAATGACGGTTTTGGAAATAAAGGCGATTCTTCGAACAGATTAATGCCGTGTTGCACAAATAACACTGATATATATAACGACTGGCACAAATGGCACAACGTCATATATTCAATATATATTTTGATAGTTTCGCGGCTAACTATGCATTCAATACGAGATGTTTCCAATTAATGGCCTTAAAATGGCATTTTTTGGCTACTTGTCCTCAGAAATAACCATTACGTTGCGCTCAGGAGATGACAGGCTGGTGTCCTCCACCTCGCGATGACGCAGGGGAACTCCAACGCCGCCTGCAAGGTCGGCCAAATTTCGCGAAGACGGTCGAGACAGGCCGGCGCACGCTCCGGCGCTGTCGATTGTGACAGCCACCCCTCACCGTGAGCCTCTGCGGGACCACTTTTCAAACCAATGCGACAGATGCAGGCGGCAAGAAACAAGAGCGATGGCGGAATCAGATCAAGCTGAATTCCTGTAGTCGGCCAGCACTTCGCCGATCACGTGTCCGGATTTTTCGACTTCTGCCTGGTTGTTCGTATGGCCAGCGACCGTGATCAGCGCCTTCCATAGCGCCCAGCCACGCCCGCGTGCCCAGATCGCCTCATCAACGGCAAGACCGGTGCGGAAAACCTCCCTGCTCTCGCCCTCAAACAAGGTCCAGGCGATCGCCAGGTCGCAGGACAGATCGCCGACACCGATCACCGCGCTCAAACGATCCTTTTCGACAAGCAGGTCGCCCCAACTGACATCGCCATGGAACCAGACCGGTGCCCCGTGCCAGGTGGCGGCAAGGGCAGCCGCACGGTCATCTCGTCGCCAAGATGAAAGGTCCTGTTGTCCCATCCGCCAAGCTCAACCGGCCTGACCACAAGATCCTTCCACAAGGGGAATTGCGTGGCGACCAAACGGCGACCAGAGCCGTGTAGATGATGAGCCTGCTATCCATGGGCCGCTAGTGCGGGAATTCGAGACCCATCTCGCGGTAACGCTCGGGATCGTCGCCCCAGTTCTCGCGGACCTTCACGAACAGGAACAGATGCACCTTCTGCTCGAGGATGCCTGCAATCTCCATGCGTGCCGCCTGGCCGATGGCACGGATGGTCTCGCCCTTGTGGCCAAGCACGATCTTCTTCTGGCTGTCGCGCTCGACATAGATGGTCTGGTCGATGCGCACCGAGCCGTCCGGCTTCTCTTCCCATTTCTCGGTCTCGATATGCGAGGAATAGGGCAGCTCCTGATGCAGCCTGAGATAGAGTTTTTCGCGGGTGATCTCGGCTGCAAGCTGGCGCATCGGCAGATCGGAGATCTGGTCTTCCGGATAATACCAGGGGCCTGCGGGCAACGCCTGCGCCAGATAGTCGAGCAGGTCCTTGCAGCCAGAGCCGGTCAGTGCTGAGACCATGAAGGTGCGCTTGAAAGGCACTTTCTCGTTCGCGGCCGCAGACAGCGCCAGGAGCGTCTCATGCTTGACCCGGTCGACCTTGTTGAGGATCAGCGCCATCGGCTGGCGCACGTCCTTCAGCCTTTCGAGGATGGCGTCGGCATCGCCCCTGATGCCGCGCTCGGCGTCGATCAGCAGCAGAACGATATCGGCATCCTTGGCGCCGCCCCACGCGGTGGTCACCATCGCCGTGTCGAGGCGCCGCTTCGGCTTGAAGATACCCGGCGTGTCCACGAAGACGATCTGCGCGTTGTCGTGCGTGGCGATGCCGCGCACTATGGCGCGTGTCGTCTGCACCTTGTGCGTGACGATCGACACTTTGGCGCCGACCAACTGGTTGACCAGCGTCGACTTGCCTGCATTCGGCGCGCCGATCAGCGCGACGAAGCCGGAATGCGTGGCGGATGCTTCAGCAGTTTCAATATCGGTCATGCTGCGTTCCATACACCTTCGCGCAGCAGAAGGGCAGCCGCGGCGGCCTGCTCCGCTTCACGCTTGGAACGGCCGCTGCCTGTCGCCGGCTGAAACGCACCAACCCTGACGCTGACGGTGAACAACGGATCGTGGTCCGGCCCTTCGCGGCTGTCGATGTTGTAAGCCGGGACGGCACTCGCCGCCTGATGCGCCCATTCCTGCAATTCGGTCTTGGCGTCGCGGCGCGCGGCACCCGAAGCCTGCGAACGCGGTTGCCAGTATTTGTGGATGAAAGCGCGCGCCGCCTCCAGGCCGCCGTCGAGATAGAGCACGGCGATCAGTGATTCCAATGCGTCGGCGCGCAGATTGACGCGCTTGCGACCCTCGAGCCCGCGCACGTCGGATCCGGCGCGGACGAGGTCCGGCAACCCGATATGCTCGGCGATCTCGGAAAGTGCCTCGGCGTTGACCAGCGCGTTGAGCCGCAGTGACAACTCGCCTTCCGCCGCATCGGGAAAAGCAGCCAGCAGCATGTCGGCAACAACCAGACCAAGAACTCGATCGCCGAGAAATTCGAAACGCTCATAGTCCGTGCCGGCATTGGCGCCCCTGGCACTGGCATGGGTGAGCGCGCGCTGCAGACGCTGACGGTCGGCAAAGGCATGGCCCGTGCGTTCCACAAGCGCTTCGGCGAGCGCATCGGCGGTCAGCCGCTTCGCCGCTGCCATCCCTAGTTGACGAAATGAAACAGGCGCGAAGCGCGCATCAGCGACGGCCATTTCCAGATTTCGAGCGGGCTTGCCTTGCCGGCGATCGAGAAGAAGACAAGGTTGGCGCGGCCAACCAGATTCTCGGCGGGAACGTAGCCGACGGTGAAACGGCTGTCGGCGGAATTGTCCCTGTTGTCGCCCATCATGAAATAGTGGCCGGGCGGCACGTCGAATTCACGCGTGTTGTCGCCGATTGAATTCGGATTGAGGTCGAGCGTGTCGTAGCTGACGCCGTTGGGCAGCGTTTCCCGGTAGACATCGATCGGCTGAGGCATTTCGGTGATATCGGGATTGTCGATCTGGCCGGTCTTCACGCGCGGCACGCCGACGCCGTTGATGAACAGTTGGCCGTCCTTCATCTGGATCTTGTCACCAGGCAGGCCAACCACGCGCTTGATGTAATCGACGGACGGATCCGGCGGGAACTTGAACACCACCACATCGCCGCGCTTGGGCTCGGAGCCCCAGATACGGCCCGAGAAGAGGTCGGGACCGAAAGGCAGCGAATAGCGCGAATAGCCGTAGGACCATTTGGTGACGAACAGATAGTCGCCTTCCAGAAGCGTCGGCCGCATTGATCCCGACGGGATAGAAAAGGGCTGGAACAAGAGCGTGCGGATGACGAGCGCGAGCAAAAGCGCCTGGACGATGACGCTGACGGTTTCGCCAAGCCCGCCGGATTTCTTCTGGGATTTTTCAGCCACGCTCATGTCGTCCTCGATTGTGCGTTGGATGTATAGAGTCTCGGCGCGCGCTGGGCAACGTCAATGCCGGACGTCAGATGCAATCAATGTGGCGCTTCTTCGACGGGCAACGCCTCGATGATCACAAAGGCTTGAGCGAGCGGGAAATCATCCGTGATGGTGAGGTGGATCGCTGCCCGATGGCCTCGGGGAAGTATCTTTTGCAGTCGCGCCATCGCTCCGCCGGTCAGCGCCATCGTCGGCGCGCCGCTGGGCAGGTTGACGACACCCATGTCGCGCCAGAAGACGCCTTGCGCCAGACCGGTACCCAGCGCCTTGGCGCAAGCTTCCTTGGCGGCGAAGCGCTTGGCGTAGGAGGCGGCGCGCGCGCCGCGGTTCTCCGAGCGCGCCTGTTCGACCTCGGTGTAGATTCTCTGGATGAAGCGCTGACCATGACGCTCCAGCGATTTCTCGATGCGCCTGATATCGATCAGATCGCTGCCGATGCCGATGATCATCGGGCGGCTGAACCGATGCCTGCGCCGGGGTGGGCCGACTGCTCACGGCGGCTTGCACGCTCTGCCAGCCGCTTGCGCCTTTGCTCGCGGAAGACATTCATGCCCCAGCGCGTGACACCGTAGAACAAGAGGCCGAACACCAGCCCGAGCGGCACCGCGCCGATCAGCATGGGCTCCAGAACGGGATGCCACAGCTTCGCGAAGGAAAGCGTGTGCATCATCTCGCCCAGATGCGCCGGCGGACCATGCGCCGGCAGGCGATCGTGCAGGATGAGCTTGCCGGTTTCCCAGGATGCACCCCACAGAATGGGAAAAGTCAGCGGATTGCCAAAGAAAACAGCGCCGAGTGCCGCCGCCACCAGATTGCCGGCAATAACCCAACACAGAACGGCGGCAATGATGAAATGGAAGCCCACGGGAAAGAACGAGGCGAAGACACCAGCCGCCACCCCGGCGGCCACCGCATGCGGCGTGGCCTTCAGGCGCAGGATGCGCTTGGAAAAATACTGCAGCGAGCGCGAAAACGAACGGCGCGGCCACAAATAGGTGCGCACCCGCTCCAGGAGACCATCAGGCTTGCGGCGACGAAAAAGCACTCTCTTCCTATTCCCGATACTTTACAGCTTACATGCCGGCCGTCTCCAGCCGGGCTTCAACCGCCACATCTTGCGCTTTGCGGCCACTGAAAGGCAATCGCCACTTTGATATAGCGATACGCAACCCCGACAACAACCGAAGGCTGCCTGTACAGCGGCCGCGCCAGCATAATCTTTGGTAAGGTTCACCCTTCCAACACCGGACAATCACGGCGAATTTGAGAAGTGCCTTCGGCTTTTTGTCGCAGTCGAGTGCTTGAGATACTACCGCAGGTACCGGCTGACCTCGACAAGATTGCCGTCCGGGTCGCGGAAATAGACGGACATCATCGGGCCTCGCGCCCCGATGCGTTCGACCGGTCCTAGTTCAAGCACAACACCATCGGCTTCGAGACGGGCACGGATTTCGCCGAGCGGCAGTTCGGTGATCAGGCAGAAATCGCCTGAGCCCGGCGTCGGCGACTTCGCCTTGGGCTCAAAAGTGCGGCTGATCTCATGGACGTTGATCTTCTGGCCGCCAAACGCCAGCGCTGTCGGCCGGCCCGGCGCATCGATGCGCTCAAAGCCCAGCACGCGCTGGTAAAAGGCGCAGGTCGCCTCGAGCGAGGCCACGGTCAACACGAAATGATCGATACCGACGATCATCGCCAATTTGCTTTCATGCATATCGTCATTCCCAAACCGCCGGATACTTTTGGGCGACATGCATGTTTGTTTCATGCATGCCGTTGTCCCAAAACCGCTGCACACTTTTGGGCGACATGCATGTTTGTTTCATGCATGCCGTTGCCCCAAAACCGCTGCACACTTTTGGGCGACATGCACAGTCAAATGTTGCGGCTGCCGGGCTTGACCGCAGGTATCGCGGCAAGCTCCGGCGGCAGCCGGTCCGGCGGATAGGCCGGAACCTCATATTCGGCGAGCGCGATCAGCGGCACCCCGACATGGGTCTTCCCAGCCGAACGGTCGATGATGCAGGCCGCGGCCACCACCTCGGCGCCAAGTTCGCGCAGGCACTCGATGGTTTCGCGGATCGATAGGCCGGTGGTGACGATGTCCTCGACGATGACGACGCGCGCACCCCGAGCGATCTCGAAGCGGCGCAGGCGGAACTCGCCCCCTTCCCGCTCGACCCAGATCGCCGGCACGCCGAGATGACGTGAGGTCTCGTAAGCCGGGATCAGGCCGCCGATCGCCGGGCCGACGATATAGTCTATCTTGCCCGGCACCGCGGCGCGGATCTTCTCGGCCAGCGCCTTGCACAAGCGCTCGGTCTTGTCGGCATGCATGAACACCCGTGCCTTCTGCAGGAAGACCGGGCTGCGCAAGCCCGACGTCAGGATGAAATGCCCCTCCAGAACAGCGCCCGCCTCGCGGAAAATGCCCAGCACTTCATCGGTATTCATCTGTGTCCCTCTTGGATTGACCATGATCCCAAAGAACGGTTCCCCCGTTTCGGGATCATGGTTCTAGCCATTCACGCGCCGTGCATCGCTGACGCTGGAATTGTCCTTGAGCTGCGATAGCAGCCGGTTGAGATGCTTCAGATCCCAGACTTCGAGATCGATCAGCATTTCGGTGAAGTCAGGCGCGGTGCGCACCATCGACAACGTATGGATGTTGGCGTCGTTGGACGCGACGACCTGGGCTATATCGGCGAGAGACCCCGGGGCATTGATGGCGGTGACCGAGACACGCGCGGGGAACCGTTCCTTGGTGCGCTCGTCGATATCCCAGCGCACGTCGATCCAACGCTCTGGCTGGTCGTCGAAGGCCTGCAGGGCCGGCGACTGGATCGGATAGATGGTGATGCCGGTGCCCGGCTGGACGATGCCGACGATGCGGTCGCCGGGCACAGCACCCTCCGGCGCGAAGCGCACCGGCAGGTCGCCACGCACGCCTCGGATCGGCACAGCGCCGTCGCGTGGCTGGTCCTTGTCCTTGCGCGCCGCGCGGCCTGGAATCTGGAACAGCATGCCGGCGGCGTTGCGGATCTTCGACCAACCTTCCTCGCGCTGCTTGGGGGCCGCAGGCGTGACGCGCTCGTCCTTGTAGTCGGGGAAGACCGCCTTCATGACGTCGGTGGAGGCCAGTTCGCCACGACCGACGGACGCCAGCACGTCCTCGATATCCTTGCGCGCCAGTCGGTGCAGAACCGGCTTCAGGCTTTCCTTGGTGAAATTCTTGCCGGCCCGCTCGAAGGCGCGCTCCAGAATGCGCGCGCCGAGGCCCGAATACTGCTTGCGGATGGCGTTCTTGGTGGCACGACGGATGGCGGCGCGCGCCTTGCCGGTGACGACGACCGATTCCCACGCGGCCGGCGGCACCTGCGCCTTGGAGCGGATGATCTCGACCTCGTCGCCGTTCTTCAGCTCCGTCATCAGCGGCATGATGCGGCCATTGACCTTGGCGCCGACGCAGGTGTCACCGACATCGGTGTGCACGGCGTAGGCGAAGTCGATGGGCGTGGCGCCACGCGGCAAGGCGATCAGCATGCCCTTCGGCGTGAAGCAGAACACCTGGTCCTGGAACAGCTCCAGCTTGGTATTTTCGAGAAAGTCCTCTGGATTGTCGCCCTCGGCGAGCTGCTCGATGGTGCGCCGCAGCCAGGCATAGGCGTTGGTTTCCTTCGAGATCGCATGGCCGGCGCCGTTCGTCTTGCCGCCGGTGTCCTTGTAGATCGAATGCGCCGCGACGCCGTATTCGGCGATCTTGTTCATCTCGCGGGTGCGGATCTGCAGTTCGACGCGCTGGCGCGACGGCCCGACGATGGTGGTGTGGATTGAACGGTAGTCGTTCTGCTTTGGCGTCGAGATGTAGTCCTTGAAGCGGCCCGGCACCATCGACCATGTGGTGTGGATGGCGCCGAGCGCGCGATAGCAGTCCTCGACCGTATCGACGACGACGCGGAAGCCGAAAATATCGGACAGCTGCTCGAAGGACAGCGCCTTGGCCTCCATCTTGCGGAACACAGACCAAGGCTTCTTCTGCCGGCTCTTCACGCTGGCGTTGATGGCATGCTTTTCAAACAGCGCCGACAGCGCCTTTTCAATATCGGTCAGCACGCCCTTGTTGCGCTCGAAGATCTCGGCAAGCCGCGCGGTGACGGCGCGGTAGGCTTCCGGATTGATGAAGCGGAAGGCGATCTCCTCCAGCTCTTCGCGCATGCCTTGCATGCCCATGCGCCCGGCCAGCGGCGCGTAAATGTCCATCGTCTCCTCGGCGATGCGCAGGCGTTTGGCCTCGGGCATATGGTCGAGGGTGCGCATGTTGTGCAGCCGGTCGGCGAGCTTGACCAGCAGCACGCGGACATCTTCCGAAATCGCCAGCAGAAGCTTGCGCAGGTTTTCCGCCTGCTCGGCCTTCTTCGACACGAGATCAAGCTTCTTGAGCTTGGTCAGGCCCTCGACCAGCTTGCCCATTTCGGGACCGAACAGATCGTCGATCTCGGCCCGCGTCGCCGTGGTGTCCTCGATGGTGTCGTGCAGCAGGGCGACGGCGATCGTCGCCTCGTCCATGTGCATTTCGGTGAGGATGGCGGCGACTTCGAGCGGATGCGAGAAATAGGGATCGCCGGAAGCGCGCTTCTGGTGGCCATGCTTCTGCATGGCATAGACATAGGCCTTGTTGAGCAATGCCTCGTTGACGTCAGGCTTGTAGCGCTGGACGCGCTCGACAAGCTCATACTGACGCATCATGGGCGGAATCTCGCGGTGCTGAAATGATTGATGCGCCGCACTAGCGTACGGCGCACCTCATAGATAGCCACGAAACTGACTGGACGGAAGTGCCGGAAACGTATTCCGGGCAGTCCAGAGTGCTCGCTTAGTAGTCGTCGCTCTTTTCAGGCGGTACCAGACCCTCGATGCCGGCCAGCAGGTCTTCCTCAGTCATCCGATCGAACGTGACATTCTCCTCGGCGTCATCGGTGTCGGCGGCCGCAACGGCGCCGCCGGTCTGATCGGCGATCACCTCGCCATCGGCTTCGGGCTCGTCGACCTCGACATGCTTCTGGAGCGAATGGATCAGGTCTTCCTTGAGATCGTCGGGCGACAGCGTCTCGTCGGCGATCTCGCGCAAGGCGATGACCGGGTTCTTGTCGTTGTCGCGAGGAACGGTGATCTGCGCGCCCTGGCTGATCTGGCGAGCACGGTGGCCGGCCAAAAGCACCAGCTCGAAGCGGTTGTCGACCTTGTCGATGCAATCTTCAACGGTTACGCGGGCCATGGACTGCCCCTTTCATGCCTGGATTTAATGGAAAACAGGCGCGGTCCATAACCCGAACGCCGCCAAAATACAAGCATCATGGCATTGACGGGAGCATTGGGCACCCAATCCCCCGTTCAGACACCGGATTTGGCAAAACCGGGGCGCATCCTTGGTTCAGCGCCGCGATCACAATTGCTTGCATTGTGCCATCACGCCTTGGATTGCCCCCAAACTGGCGTTATCTCGGATGGCTAGGGTCAGCCGGTTTATTATGAGCCTGACCGATAGTCGCTACCGCATTTCGTTTAGACGGCCGCATTTTCGAAAAAGGACTATTTTCCATGTTCGACCCCCGTGAAAAGATCGCCCTCTTCATCGACGGTGCCAATCTCTACGCCACGTCGCGGGCGCTCGGCTTCGACATCGACTATCGCAAGCTGCTGTCCAGCTTCCAGAAGCGCGGCTATCTCTTGCGCGCCTATTATTACACGGCGCTGGTCGAGGATCAGGAATACTCCTCGATCCGCCCGCTGATCGACTGGCTCGACTATAACGGCTTCAAGGTGGTGACGAAGCCAGCCAAGGAATTCACCGACTCGACCGGTCGGCGCAAGATCAAAGGCAATATGGACATCGAGCTCACCGTCGATGCGCTTGAACTGGCCGACGTCGTCGACCACTATGTCATCTTTTCCGGCGATGGCGACTTCCGCACGCTCGTCGAGGCGCTGCAGCGGCGTGGGCGCAAGGTATCGATCGTCTCGACCATGGCCTCGCAGCCGCCGATGATCTCGGACGATCTGCGCCGCCAGGCCGACCACTTCATCGACCTGACTACGCTGAAGAACGAAGTCGGCCGTGATCCCTCCGAACGGCCGGTGCGCCGGCCCGAGCCGGCTGAAGTCGAAGAGGACGACTACTGAGGCCGGTCGCCTTGACCGCCCTCTCCCATGCCGAACCGAACCGCGACTGCCCGCTGTGCCCGCGGCTGCATGACTTCATTGCCGAATGGCGGCAGCGCGAGCCGTCCTGGTTCAACGCACCGGTGCCAACCTTCCTGCCACTGGGCGGCGAGGATACCGTCCAGCTTCTGATCGTCGGCCTGGCGCCTGGCCTGCGCGGCGCCAACCGTACCGGACGCCCCTTCACCGGCGACTATGCCGGCGACCTGCTCTACTCGACGCTGATCGCGCACGGCTTTGCACGCGGTGAATTCAAGGCACGGCCCGATGACGGGCTGGAGCTTGTCGGCACCGCGATCACCAATGCGGTGCGCTGCGTGCCGCCGGAGAACAAGCCGGTCGGCGCCGAGATTTCGACGTGCAGAACATTCCTGGTGCCGACCATCGCCCGCTTTCCGAAACTGCGCGCCGTTCTGGCGCTGGGATCGATCGCGCATCAGTCGACCGTGCGCGCGCTGGGCGGACGCGTCGCCGCCTATCCATTCAAACATGGCGGGCAGATGGAGGCTGGCCGTATCACGCTGTTTTCGAGCTATCATTGCTCGCGCTACAACACCAATACCGGCGTTTTGACGGAAGCCATGTTCGTCAATGTATTCAGCCAGATCGCGACGTTCCTGCGAACATGACGCCGTACTATTCTTGACGCAATTCCCAAGGGAAAGCGCTACGCGCCTTTCCCGGAATTGCTCTAAAACCCCTCCAGCACGATCTTGCCCTTGGCCGTGCCGGTCTCGATCAGCGCATGGGCGCGCTTCAGATTGGCGGCGTTGATACGGCCGAATGTTTCGCCCAACGTCGTGCGGATGATGCCGGCGTCGACAAGGCGTGACAGTTCGTTGAGATGCTCGCCTTGCAAGGCCATGTCCTGCGTCTCGAACAGCGAGCGCGTGAACATCAGCTCCCAATGGACCGAAACGCTCTTGCGCTTGAACGGATTGATATCGAGCGTCTGGGGATCGTCGATCAACCCGAACCGGCCCTGCGGAGCGATCAATTCGGCAATCTCGGCCAGGTGCCGGTCGGTATTGGTTGTTGAGAACACAAAGGCTGGTGCGCCGATGCCCAGCGCGGCGACTTCGGCGGCCAGCGGCCTGGAATGATCGACGACATGATGGGCGCCAAGCCCAAGCACCCAGTCGCGTGTTTCAGGCCTCGATGCAGTGGCCACCACCGTCAGATCGGTCAGTTGGCGTGCAAGCTGGACCGCGATCGAGCCGACGCCGCCAGCGCCGCCGATGATGACGATGGCATTCGCGGCGCCCATGACGGGCTTCTTCACGTCAAGACGGTCGAACAGCGCCTCAAAGGCGGTGATCGCCGTCAACGGCAGCGCGGCAGCCTGCGCATAGTCGAGCGAGCCAGGCTTGCGGCCGACAAGGCGCTCATCGACAAGGTGGAATTCGGCATTGGTGCCTTGCGGCGCGAGCGCACCGGAATAGAAGACGTCGTCACCGGACTTGAACAGGCTGACATCCGGACCTGTTGCAGCGACCCGACCGGCGGCATCCCAACCAAGCACCCGCCAGGTTCCAGCTTCGGGTTTGGCGCTTCGCCTTACCTTGGTGTCGACCGGATTGACCGAGATCGCCTTCACCTCGACCAGCAGTTGACGGCCTTTCGGCTCCGGCTTGGGCAGGTCGATATCGACGAGGGACGCCTCATCGGTGATGGGAGCTGGGATCTGATACCCGACGGCGCGCATTTTTATCTCCGCGATTGCTGTTGAGCTTTGTCTGGGGCAGAGATGCGGACTATGCGCGCCAAGCGCAAGAATGCACATATAAAGCACATAGTGTCGAAAAGGATACCGTCATGCCGCGCATTCGCCATGAGCGATTCGATTGCAGCCCCGGCTGCACCGTGGAGGGAACGCTCCGCTATATCGACGGAAAGTGGAAGGGCGTCGTGCTCTACCATCTGTTCGAGGGCACGCTGCGCTTCAACGAGATACGCCGGCGCATTCCCAATTGCACGCCGCGCATGCTGACCAACCAGCTGCGCGAACTGGAAGCCGATGGGCTGATCGCCCGCAAGATCTATCCGGAAGTGCCGCCGAAGGTGGAATACAGCCTGACCCCGCGCGGCAGAAGCCTGGAGCCGGTCATCACAGCCCTGAAAGTGTGGGGCGATGCGAATGTGACGCTGGCGCCGGAGGTATCGCGGGCGGCGGCTTGAAGTGGTGGCGGCAGGGACTGACGGAATTCATACCGGCAGCAGGGCATCCGGTTTCACGTCGCCGATCGACGCATAGGTGTGTGTCTCCTTCACTCCAGGCAATGGCAGGATCACGCGTTTGAGAAAGTCCTGATAGTCGGCCATCTCGGCAATGCGAGCCTTCACCAGATAGTCGAAACCGCCGACGACCATGTGGCATTCCAGAACCTCGGGCGCCTTTGCCACCGCCTCGGCGAAGCGGTCGAAGATATGGGGAGCCGTATGATCCAGCCGCACCTCGATGAAGACGAGCGTGCCGCGGCCAATCTTTGCCGGATTGAGCACCGCCCTGACGGCAGTGATGAACCCGTCGCGGAACAGTCGTTTCACGCGCTGGCTGGTACCGGTCGGCGACAGGCCGACGCGCACTGCCAGATCAAGCGTGGTGCGACGTCCATCTTCCTGCAGCAACCGCAGGAGACCGCGATCGATGGCGTCAAGATCATCTGATTCTGAATTCACTTTTTAACCGGCATATTTGCGTGAATTGCACTCAACTCTTCCAAAATGAGCGTATTTTACCACAGGATCTTCGGCAATAGCCTGTGTTTATGCCGCAACGCCTTATCTATCCAGCGGCGGTGTCGTTGTGGGTGACTGGACGTGGCACAGAGCACGGGAAGCGCAAGGTTGGCGATAGTCGCCGGGCTGACCATGATCGGCATCTATGCCGTTCAATTCGTCGCGGCCCGCTTCAGCCTGAGAGAGCATCTGACGGTGACCGACATGGTCGTCTTGCGCTTTGCAGGTGCGGGTGCTGCCTTCCTACCGCTCGTCTGGCGAAGCGGCTTCGCCCGAATAAGGGCATTGGGCTGGAGGCGGGCACTGGCATTGGCGGCGCTGGCGGGATTGCCTTATCCGCTGATCATCAATTGGGGCCTCACCTATGCGCCTGCCGTCCATGGGGCGGCGCTTTGCCCTGCCTCGATCGTCTTCTTCTCGTTCCTGCTGTCGATCTTCCAGGAACGCGCTTCGCACCAACGGACCATCGGGGTCGCCACCATAATCGTTGGGCTGTTGCTGTTCATCGCGCCGGCACGCGGCAGCTATGAGGTTCTCCTCGGCGATCTGCTGTTCGTTGGATCGGGCCTCATGTTTTCGGCCTATGCAACGCTTGTGCGGCAATGGCGTATCGATCCGGTCACGGCCACCGCCGCCGTCGTACTACTTCTGTCTTGCCTGCCATTGCCGTTTCTCGCCCTCTTCGCGCCGAGCGGCTTG
Organism: Mesorhizobium sp. GW821-FHT04C10; assembly: GCF_059420305.1. Classification (NCBI taxonomy): domain Bacteria; kingdom Pseudomonadati; phylum Pseudomonadota; class Alphaproteobacteria; order Hyphomicrobiales; family Phyllobacteriaceae; genus Mesorhizobium; species Mesorhizobium sp. GW821-FHT04C10. Next base: position 5,367,930 of record NZ_JBWKTL010000001.1, read on the forward strand.
CATGCCGCGGCAGGCGCCGAGATCGTCGGCCAGGTCATTATCCAGGGGCTTCTTGCCGGTGCGGCCGCCATGTTCCTCTACACTTATATCGTTGGCCAACTCGGGTCGCAGGCGGCGTCGCTGTTCATGCCGGGCGTACCGATCGCCACGGTGGTGGTCGGCATGGTCGTGCTCGGCGAAACACCAACCCCGATCCAATTCGCGGCAGTCGCGATCATGGCCGCAGGGATGGGTTTTTCAGCGATGGCAAGACGCGCTGTAAGGGCGGTCTGACGATGCCGATCGCAGCCGGATCATCAATGCACACAAGAGCATAGCCCGGTTTGTGAAGAAACCGATTCGGACGCGCGATCGCGATCGCTTCGGCCGCAAGGCCTCAATGCGCTGATGCAAGCAGCGCCGCCAATTTCTCCGACCCGCCCTGCAAAACGTTCAGGTCGACGTCACCCTGGATGCCATCCACACGCCCCCTGTTGTGATACTGCCAATAGATCCAGTCGTGGCGGTCCGGTTCCATCAACAGTGAGCGAAGCCACAGCGGGCGCGCGGCGATCTGCCCGGCATAGGCGGCCTCGGCCTCATCGGTCAGATAAACGATCGCCGTCTTGCCGAACGCCGCCTCGACAGGTCCAAGGAAAGCCTGGAGTTCGGCATTCAATTGTTCGGGCGATGGACGCTGCGGACAGTTGCCGCCGAACTCGATATCGACGACCGGAGGCAGCAAGGGCTGATCCTGCGGCACGACCGAGATGAAATTCTTCGCCTGGTCGGCGCCGGGGCGGCAGAAGGTGAAGAAATGATAGGCGCCGACGGCGAGGCCAGCCGCGCGAGCCTCACGCAGATTGGTGGCAAAGGCACGATCGACGTGATCGCCACCTTCGGTCGCCTTGATGATGGCGAAGGCGACATCGTCGGCGGCAACGCGCCGCCAGTCGATTTCGCCCTGATGGTGGGAAACGTCGATGCCTCTGACTGGATATCTGCCACGGTCCGGGGAGTATGTGTGGAAATAGACGAAGCCACCGGCGGCGACGAGCGCAGCAAAGACCAGGCTGACCGTCCCCCAGAGGATTATCCGGTTCTTCAAGACGACCCTCTCTCTGGTATTTTCTGGCTCCGTGTGTTCGAAACTTGAAAGCCAAACGGTTGGCTTTTCTAGGGCTACCGCCCGATACCCCGCCCTTCGCTATGGCTCCCTGCCCTTCGGGCGTTCAGCCCCTTAAAAAGGTCCACTGGACCTTTTGATCCGCCCGAAGGCGGACCGGGCCTTCACCGTTCGTCGCGCGAAAAGCCAAATCGTTGGCTTTTCGCCCGCTTCGCGGACCGCTCCTTACCCACGCTCCTTCAAGAGCCGGCCCTTCTCGCGTGACCAGTCGCGCTGCTTTTCGGTCTCACGCTTGTCGTGCAGCTTCTTGCCGCGACCGACGGCGAGCAGCAGCTTGGCGCGGCCCTGATCGTTGAAATAGATCTTTAGCGGCACCAGGGTCATCCCTTCGCGGTCCACGCTCTGCGACAGCTTGGCCATCTCGCGCTTGTTCAGCAGGAGTTTGCGGCGCCTCCGGGGCTCGTGATTGAAGCGGTTGGCCTGCAGATATTCCGGCAGATAGGAATTGATCAGCCAGATCTCGCCGCCTTCGACCGAGGCGTAGCTGTCCTGGATGTTTGCCTGGCCCTGGCGCAGCGACTTGACCTCGGTGCCGGTCAGCACCAAGCCGGCCTCGATCGTGTCGAGAACCTCATAGGAAAACCGCGCCTTGCGGTTCTCCGCAACGGTCTTGTTGTTGGGATCGGCTTTTCTGACTTGATTCATGATGTGGAGAGGTGGCGCCTCATCCTCAATTAATCAAGCCGGCGTGCTTCATGGCCGCATCGATCTTTGCCGCGGTCGACTCCTCGACCGTGACCAGCGGCGAACGCAGCACGTTCTCGACCTTGCCGAGCTTCGACAGCGCGTATTTGGCGCCGGACACGCCGGGCTCCAGGAAGATCGCCTTGTGTAGCGGCAATAGACGATCCTGCAACTCAAGCGCCTTTGCACTGTCGCCGGACAGCGTCGCTTCCTGGAATTCGGCGCACAGCCGCGGCGCGACATTCGACGTCACCGAGATGCAGCCGACACCGCCATGGGCGTTGAACCCGAGCGCCGAAGCATCCTCGCCGGACAGCTGGATGAAATCCTTGCCGCAGGTCATGCGCTGCTCGGAAACACGCTCGACCTTGCCGGTGGCATCCTTGACGCCGACGATGTTCTTGAAGTCGTGCGCCAGCCGGCCCATCGTCTCGGGCATCATGTCGATCACCGAGCGCGGCGGGATGTTGTAGATGATGATCGGCAGCTTGGTCGCCCTGGCGACGGCGGCGAAGTGCTCGTAGAGGCCGCGCTGTGTCGGCCTGTTGTAATAGGGTGTGACGACCAGGGCGGCATCGGCACCGGCCTTCTCGGCATATTGCACAAGCCCGACCGCTTCCGCGGTGTTGTTGGAACCGGCGCCGGCGACGACCGGAGCGCGGCCTTTGGCGACCTCGATGCAGACCTTGACGACATGGCGATGCTCATCATGCGACAGGGTCGGCGACTCGCCGGTCGTGCCCACCGGAACCAGGCCCGTCGTGCCTTCCGCGAGCTGCCATTCGACAAATGCGCGAAAGGCTTTCTCGTCGAAACGCCCGCTCTTTTCGAACGGTGTCACGAGCGCAGTAAGCGAGCCTCTCAGCATGTCGTCCAACTCCTTGGGACTTGTTTGTTTGTGCATGTCGTTGTCCCAAAACCGGTATCCACTTTTGGGCGACATGCATCGGTGCTTTGTCGATCAGTTGTCGTGCGCGCCTTCTAGCCGAAAGCGAAGCGGCGCACCATAGTCTCGACATGGTTGCGCGGCAAGCATTGCCATGGTGCCAGCAAGCGCAATTCGAACGGCCTCGATAACTCTTTGTTTACGAGCCCTTCACGACCTAAGTTTAGGCTTCGAGGCTTCTTCGCCTTCTGATAAAATGCTGGATTAGGAAAGACACGAGATCATGCCGGCCAGTCGGCCCCACCTCTTCGCGCTGCTTGGCGCCATCGCCGCGCTGATGCCCGGTGTGGCGATCAGCGGCAGCGTCGATGTGCAGGTCACCTCGGCGATCCCGATGCCCAGCCCGCAGGACGGGGCGCAGCAGGCGCCCTCACCCAGCGTCGCTATGTTGAAGAGCGGGTTGGACGCACTGGCGGCCGGCGATATTCCAGGCGCCCGCGGTGTGCGCGACGCGCTTCCGGCTCAATCGCTCGACCAGCATATTCTGGCTTGGGCGATCGCCCTTTACGGCGGCGACAAGGTTCCGAGCGGCGATATCGCCGCGGCCGCGAGGATGCTGCCCAACTGGCCGGGCACCGTCGCCTTGCGCAAGAACAGCGAGCGCGCGCTCTATCGGGAAAACCCCGCCCCCGGCATCGTCATTGCGGCCTTCGAGGGCAGCCAGCCGCAAACATTCGAAGGCGTCATGGTTCTCGCTCGCGCCTATGTGGCGGCGGGCAACGTCAAGGCGGCACGATCGGTGCTGTCGCCGTTCTGGCGCACCGCGATCCTGGAAGCCAAGGACGAGACGGTGCTGATCAAGGAGTTCGGCGGCCTGATCCCTGCCGCCGACCACCGTTTTCGCATGGATCGTATGTTCTATGCCGATCGGGTGAACTCCGCCCTGCGGATTGCCGGCCTTGCCGGCGCCCAGCAGTTCGCCGACGCCTGGGCTGCGGCCGACAGAGGCGACAAGAATGCGCTGAAACTGCTGAAGGCAGTGCCGGCATCCCAGCGTTCGGCCGGCTATTTCTTCGCCCAGGCCGAATATCTGCGCAAGCAGGAAGACTTTGCCGGCGCCGCCGCCGTTGTGATGAAGGCGCCGACGGACCGCGAGGCTTTGGTCGATCCGGACGCCTGGTGGGTCGAACGCCGTGTGCTGTCGCGCGAACTGGTCGACCAGGGCGACATGAAGACGGCTTACCGGATCGTCGCCACGCATGCCGCCGAAAGCGCGGCCAATGCGGCCGAGGCCGAGTTCCACGCCGGCTGGTATGCGCTGCGCGGCCTCAACGATCCCAAGCTTGCCGCGACACATTTTTCGCGCATCGCAGAGCTCGCGCAGGGGCCGATGACATTGTCGCGCGCCTATTACTGGCTCGGTCGTGCGGCGGAAGTCGGCGGGCCGGGCAATGCCAAGGACTATTTTGGGCGTGCGGCTGCCTATGGCACGACCTTTTACGGCCAGCTTGCCGCCGAACGCGTCGGCCGGCAGGCACTCAATATCGTCTATCCCCAGCCGAGCGCTGCAGACCGGCAGAACTTTGCCGGCCGCGAGGCCGTCAGCGCCATCAAACGCCTGCAGGAGGCAGGCTACGACCGCTATGCCGAAACGCTCTATCGCGACCTTGCCGGGCAGTTGACCAGCCCTGGTGAACTGGCGCTGCTCGCGGTCCTTGCCGAGAAGCAGGGCAACCATTTCATGGCGCTGAAAGTCGGCAAGATCGCCGGCGCGCGCGGCATCGATGTCGGCGCGCTGTCGCATCCGCTCGGCGTCATCCCTGATTCGGCCAATATTTCCGGCTCGGGCAAGGCGCTGGCCTATGCAATCGCGCGCCAGGAAAGCGAATTCAACATCGGTGCCGTATCAAGCGCCGGCGCACGCGGGCTGCTGCAGCTGATGCCGGGAACCGCCAAGCAACTGGCGAAGAAGGCCGGATTGCAGTTTTCCCAGGCACGGCTGACCACCGACGCCGGCTACAATGCCACGCTCGGTTCAGCGTTCCTTGGTGAACAGCTCGACCGCTTCAACGGCTCCTATGTGCTGACCTTCGCCGGCTACAATGCCGGCCCCAACCGGGCCAGCCAGTGGATGGCGAAATACGGCGACCCGCGTGGCAAGGACATCGATGCGGTGGTGGACTGGATCGAGCGGATTCCCTACACGGAAACAAGAAGTTACGTGCAGCGCGTGATGGAGAATTACGAAGTCTACAAGATGCGTATTTCCGGAAAATACGACATCGTCGGCGACCTCGTGAACGGGCGCAGCTGAGGGCTCGACAGGCCCTTTCACCAAAGCTGCCGATCGCTCGATGGACTGCGGGCCAGAGGGGTGGGAAGATGTCCAGTCCTTTGAATGGTCCTATCCCGGGGAATGACGGGACAGCCCTCCCTTGCCAAGGCATCTCTGCCGCAGGAGGAGATCGGGAACTTCAGTCTCGCCTTCTATTTGACCGCTCCCACTCTCACCTGTAGCAGTCCGAGACGATCCCGCGGCAAGAAGGTGGCATGTCCAGATGCCTGGTACCGAAGGCTTTTCCGACTTCTTCTACGCCGCGCCGGATGGGCTGAGACTTCATGCGCGCGTCTATGGCGAGGCGAATTCCGGACATTGGCCGGTCGTCTGCTTGCCTGGCCTGACCCGCAACGCACGAGATTTTCATGAGTTGGCGCAGCACCTTTCGACGGGCTCGAATCCGCGCAAGGTGGTTGCCTTCGACTATCGCGGGCGCGGACAATCAGCCTACGACCCCGATGTCAGCCACTATAATGTCGGCGTCGAGGCCAGCGACATCCTTGCCGGTCTGTCCGCACTCGGTATCGAGGAGGCAGCTTTCATCGGCACCTCACGCGGCGGGCTGATCATCCATGTGCTCGGCGCCCTGCGGCCGGGAGTGCTCAAAGCCATTGTTCTCAATGATATCGGGCCTGTGATCGAGCCGGCCGGCCTCGCCCATATCCAGTCCTATCTCGAACGCGCGCCGAAGCCGAAGACTTTCACTGAAGTGGTGAATGTCCAACGCCATGTTCATGGCCAGGACTTTCCCGCACTCACCGACGCCGACTGGGCTCGGATGGTGGGAGCGCTCTACCGTGAGACGGGTCAAGGGCTGTTGCCGGATTTTGACCCGAAGCTGGTCGACACGGTTGCAAGTCTCGACCTGTCGCAGCCATTGCCGGCGCTCTGGCCGCAGTTCGACGCGTTGGCGGCCATTCCCTTGCTCACTGTCCGCGGCGCCAATTCAAGATTGCTGTCGACCCAAACGCTGGATGAGATGCGAAAGCGCCATCCTGGCACCGAGACGATCACCGTCACGGGTCAGGGTCACGCACCATTCCTCGAAACCGGCAGTCTGCCTGGCGATATAGCGGCCTTTCTTGATCGGGCTGAGCGCCAAGATTGAACAAAGTAAACTCCAAGACCAGATCTGGTCCTGAGGCCACAGCAGCAGTATAGCCGCGCCGGTCGGAATTATTTGGCCTTCGAGCTTTTCCCCAGGGATTTTGCAGGCTTCGCCGCACCCGCCTCGGTCGTTTTGCCCCGCTTTGGCGCCGAAGGCGCTGTCAGCGGTGACGAGAAAGCCGAGCTTTCATCACCACGCGACGCCTCCTCGCTTCGCGGCGTCTCCAGCACGACAACACAGCCGTCGAGATCGTTGGTGGCCAGATGCGCGTAGCGCATGGTCATCGAAAGGGTCTGATGGCCAAGCCACATCTGCACGCGCCTGATGTCGATGCCGCCCTGGACAAGGCGCGAGGCGCAGGTGTGACGCAAGATGTGCGGCACGACCTGGTCGTCGGCGCCAAGACCGACTTCGGCCTTCGCGTCATTCCAGATGGCACGGAACTGTGCCTGGCTGAGCTTGGTGAACGGACCTTTGGGCCGGCGCCCTTCGGCCGGAGGCAGCTTGATGACCTCCTTGACACGCTCGGTCATCGGAATGGTACGGCTGCGGCCGGATTTGGTGATCCAGAAGGAGACGCGATGCTCCTGGATGTCGTTCCAGATCAGCCCGAGCGCCTCGCCGAGACGGCATCCGGTGTCGACGAGGAAGACGGAAAGCCTATAGGCATCCTCACTGCGGCTTTTGATGGCGGCGAACAGCCTTGTCTCTTCGTCCCTCTCGAGGAATCGAATCCGTCCCGCCCGCTCCTTCTGGCGGCGAAACTCGGGCAGGCTGTGGATATCTCCCATCTTGTAGGCCTTGCGCAGCAGTTTGCTGAGAGCAGCCATCTTTCGATTGATGGTTGCGTTGCTGTTGCCGCGCTGGCGCAGGGATCCGATAAGGTTATCAAGGGTACTCTGGTCAAAGGCACTGAAACGCTCCCCAAGGAGAATTTCATCTATTTCGCCGATGAAAGAGCTGACATTGTATTTATGTCGCCCATCATCCCACAGTATGTCCCGATAGGCTGAAAAAAGCTCTCCGACTCGGTACGACTTTACTTCTCTTATCTTGTTGTAGGTGTACTTGATCTTTGAATTCTGAGAAGAAAACATCGAAAACGGATCAGAGGGGTTAGCCTCCTGGATCGCTTCGTTGGTCATGTCTAGCCGCACCCCCGAGTGGATAGATCAGCCCTATCCGCTTGGAAGCGTCCTTTCAAGAGTTTTAATCACGCGGTTGTGATCTCATTCGCCCACCAGCGAATCCCACGAAATCACTCTGCGGATTTGTTCAGCTACCGATTCCCCCTCTTCCTTCGTTTGCGTTGACCCAGTCACGAAACAAAAACAGCCCGGGCGTTTGTGCGCCCGGGCTGGATTTCACCTGTAAGGAACCAGCCCTTAGAAGGAGCGCTGGAAGCGGAGGATACCGCCGATGTTGCTCTTCTTCTCGGCGTGCATCCAGATGGACTCGTTGTCGATGGAGCCCTGACCAACGCGCTGATAGTCCACTTCGGCCGTGACATTGAAGCCGGGAACGATGTCATAGGAGACGTTCGCCGCGACACCGATATTCTTCCAGTCGTCGTACGAGGCCTGGAGGTTGAACGAGGTCTTCTCGTTGAACTTGTAGGTGCCACCGCCCCACACTGCCCAATTGCCGCCCCACTGCTTGTACATGCCGCGGCCATGAGCCGGCAGATCATAGCTCAGGTCATTGAGGTTGTTGTCGCTGCCATAGCCGCCCATCACGAACAGCGACAGTGCGTTGGAGACGTTGACGTCCAAGCGAACCTTGCCCGCCACTTCTTCGTAGTTGCTGTCGTAAGCCACAACACCGGTGATCGCGCCCCAGCCCTGCGTGTATTTCACGCCGCCGACGACATGCGGAACGTAGCTGTCGATGGTGTACGCGCCATAGCCTTCTTCGAGCGAGAGCACGGCCGAGAAGCCATTACCCGCGTCGAAGTAGTACTGGATGACGTTGGTGTCGAAGCCGCCGTAGGGAACGATCGTATCCTGGATCACGTTGCCGGCGTAGCCGATGAACGTATCGAAGGCCGATTCGTCCTTACCGACGCGGAGACCACCGAGCTGGATCCAGGCGAAGTTCAGCGAGATGCCCGAATTGGTAGCACCAGCCCCAGGGCCAAACTCATCGGCTTCGGTATCCGGATTGTCGGGGGTATAGCGGCCGCTGTCGCGAGTGTTGCCGAAGTTGAAACGGGTCTCGGTATAAGTCTTCAAGGTGCCGAGTTCGGTTTCCTGGCCGGTCCAGGTCTTCAGCGTGAAGCGGGCGTTCTTCTTCCAGGTACCCTGGTCCTTGAGGTCCTTGACGTCGCTGGCGCGTGCGCCATCGTTCGAACCGATATCGCCAGCGCCGATGTCGTAACGGACATAGCCGCCGATGCGCAGGCAGGTCTCGGTGCCGGGGATGTAGAAGTAGCCAGCGCCGTAGACGTCGCAGATCTTGACGTATTCAGCGGGTTCCGGCTCGGCGACGACGACGGCGTCGGCGGCGCGCGCACCGGAAACTGCGATCAGGGCCGCAGCGGAGCCGAGAAGAAGGCTCTTGATGTTCATTTTCTGACCTCCAGTCAAAAGTTAAAAAACGGGTCTGGGTATTCTTTGCTGAAGGACAGCGTTCCCTGCCCCATCCCCACTACCGAAAAAGATGCGCACCGCGCCGCTCCTTCGAATTCGACATTACCCATGAGGCGGCGGCGTTCAACAACGATCGTACCGGCGAAAGGGCTGTTCGGCTGCTATCCCCTGGCGTTGTTGCACAAATGACACGATTTGGCCTCACTCAGAAAGCTCTCGTTAACCATCAGGCTCGCCGCAACCGCTTATTTCCTGCCGAATCCGGCAATCGGCCGACGGAATCAAGGCAAGGCCTGGAGTCGCCGGCCAGGGATTTGCCGCAGAACCGCCGCACCTTGCGCAGGCAGCAGCTCGGTACGCTCTTATTTTTCCATATAATGACTTCTTTTCCGAGATAATGGCTGGGGGCTTGTTGATTGTGCCCGCGCTTTTCTTTATCCAGCGGCGCAACGGAGAGGTGGCCGAGTGGTCGAAGGCGCTCCCCTGCTAAGGGAGTAGAGGTCAAAAGCTTCTCGTGGGTTCGAATCCCATCCTCTCCGCCACCCTGCCTCGCGCTGCCGCGCCGCGCCGATATTTTCCCAGCAATAACAGACAGATGACCCAGCGCTTGGCCGTTCCGGCGGCAGCGTCAGGGCCGTTACAGGCCTTTATTTCGTTCGATTCTGACTGGAGGTCAGAAAATGAACATCAAGAGCCTTCTTCTCGGCTCCGCTGCGGCCCTGATCGCAGTTTCCGGTGCGCGCGCCGCCGACGCCGTCGTCGTCGCCGAGCCGGAACCCGCTGAATACGTCAAGATCTGCGACGTCTACGGCGCTGGCTACTTCTACATCCCCGGCACCGAGACCTGCCTGCGCATCGGCGGCTATGTCCGTTATGACGCCGGCTTTGGCGATGTCGGCACGTTCACCGGCGCTCGCGCCGACGACGTCGTCACCGGCAAGAACCAGGGCACGTGGTACAAGGACGCTCGCTTCACGCTGAAGACCTGGACCGGCCAGGAAACCGAACTCGGCACGTTGAAGACCTACACCGAAACGCGCATGAATTTCCAGAATCACCCCCTGGACAACGGCGACGCTAATGACGCTTCCAACAGCTTCGACCAGCACTTCGCCTGGATCCAGCTTGGCGGCCTGCGTGTAGGCTTGGACGAATCGGCATTCGACACGTTCGTCGGCTACGCCGGCAACGTCATCAACGATACCATCGTCCCCTACGGCGGGTTCAAGACCGGTGTCGTTCAGTACTACTTCGACGCCGGCAACGGCTTCTCGGCGATGGCCTCTCTCGAAGAAGGTTCGGGCGGCGCCTCCCAGGTGCCAGGTGTTTCTTATGGTTATGGTCGCTCCACGATCGACAGCTATGTTCCGCATGTCGTCGGCGGTCTGAAGTATACGCAGGGCTGGGGTGATATCGTCGGCGTCGTCGCCTATGACAGCAACTACGAATACGTCTCGGGCAAGGTTCGCGTGGATGTGAACATTTCCAGTGCACTGTCACTGTTCGGCATGTTCGGCTACGCCAGCGAGGGAAAGCTTAACGACAACAACCCCAACAACCTCCCTGTCCCCCCCCTCGGTAGCTCCTTTGCTAACGGCCGCGGCTTCTACAAGCCGTGGGGCGGTAACTGGGGCTTCTGGGCCGGCGGCACCTACAAGTTCAACGAGAAAACCTCGTTCAACCTCCAGGTGTCGGGTGATCAGTGGAAGGACTATGGGGTTGCGGCAAACATTGCCTACACCGTCGTTCCCGGCTTCACGGTCACGCCCGAAGTTGACTACCAGCACGTTGGTTCGGGCGCCATTAACGCCGGCAACGTTTGGGCTGGCGCCGAGAAGAAGAACGCCGTCGGCGCGATCATCCGCTTCCAGCGCGATTTCTAAGACCAGATATTTCTGGGGAGACAGGAGAACCCGGCGGGCAACCGCCGGGTTTTTCTTTTTGTTCTGATGCGTAGGGTGCGCAGTGCTGCATTCGGCAGCCGCGAAGCGAAGCCCCAAGTATCCATGCATGACTTTTGCCGGTAGGTGCGGTGGAGCAAGTCCTGCAGCGCGGCGGTGCTCTCAGGTCACAGCAAGGATCCCCGGGTCAAGCCGGTCAAGCCCGAGGATGACGACAGTGCACTGGCGTCGCATTGGCGGTTCTACCAGGCGCCGAACCACTCTATAAAGCGCGTCGCGATCTCAGATTCGCTTCTGCGCTTAGCTCTTTGACACGCCTTGGCCCGGGAACTATCGTCAAACGTCGGCGAGGTCGCCCAACGCTTCAATCAAAGGCTGGATCTCACTTTCGTAATTCTTCCAGCGCTTCACGGACGATTTGTAGATCGGCTGACGAACCTGCCAGCGGCTGGGCGTGGTGACCGCCCCTTCCCTATCGAAGAAGCGTAGGCATGCGTCATCCCAAGGCAGGCCGAGATGATCAATGAGCCGGCGCGACTGTGCCTCTTGATCCTCTACAAGCGTCTCATAGCGATTTTCAAAGATACGACCCGGGAAAACCTCGTTCCAGTGACGCATCAAGCGGTCATATTCCCGATAGTAGAGGCCAAGTGCTCGCAGGTCTGTATTGTAGCTGTGTGCCGAGCTGAAAGGCAGGACAAAGCATGACACGCAGTTGTCAATGGCATCGCGGCGGCAGTGAATGATGCGGGCATTGGGAAAGAGCAGGGTGAGAAGGCCGATCAATTCGAAATTGTGCGGCATTTTATCAATGATTCGCTGCGCGGTCGGAGCGCGCTCCCGCAGATAGGAAAGATGCTCTTCGGCCAACGTCTTGGACAAGCCCTCGGTGATCGACATAATCGGCTTGTTGAAATCAGAAGCCGAGGGTTTCAGACCGATCGCGTTCGCTACCCGCCTCAGTTTGTCAAGCTCTCCGGCGCCATGAACATCGGTATGACTGGCGCATATTTGTTCGGTCAGTGTCGTCCCCGAGCGCGGCATCCCGACCACGAACACAGGCGCTTCGGAAGGGTTCCCATAGCTGGACCTTGCAGCAAACAGATCCGGCGTGAAGGTTTCAATGGTCAGATCCACGAAACGCCGATACTGATCGATGTCGAACCTGTAGCCGGCGGCCTGTTTCGCCTTGTTGAAATGGTCGAACGCCTCAGCGTAGCGCTTGAGGTCGTTCAGGACCTTACCGGCTGCGTAATGAAGATCCTGCACGGCCTCCGATTTAAGTCGTGGACCGTCGAGCTCGCGAAGGATCGATTGGAGTTCCGCAGGCTCTTCGGTAAACTTTCGGCTCTGCACGAGGTCGTAGTAAGCCGCCGCCACGTCAATGCGGTGTTCGATCGCCTCTCTGAGATAGACGCCGGCCTCCTCCATGCGCCCAAGGCCAGTGAGCGCGGCAGCCATTCCGATCCGCGCCTTGGGGTGGTCGCGGTTGATTTTCATCGCCTTCTCATAAAGCGGCAAGGCCAGGTCGGGTTTGTCGAACTGGGTATAAACGCGCCCCAGGGCACACAGGGCCTCTACAAGATCGGGTTGCACTTCCAAGGCATATCGGATGTGTTTGATCGCGGCTGAAAATTCACTCACCTTGCCATAGGCCTCACCGAGGCTGAGATGATAATAGGGATTTCCCGGCTCCTCGCCGACCGCGCGTGCGAAATAACGCAGAGCCGCCTCGTCGTCATAGCCCAGATAGACGGTGCCCATGATGTAGAGCGCCAGCGGATGGTTTGGCGTGCGCGCCAAAACCTGCAGGCACAGGTCCTGAGCCGCACCAAGCCGCTTGGCCTGTTGATGCTCGTAGGCTTGCTGCAGCAACAAGCTGTCAGCCTGTGCGCGTGTATGCGAATTTGTTTTCGGCAGGCTTGCCTGCACCGAGGCTGGTCGTGGCAATCCAGGTTTCGGCGCGGCGACGGACTTTAGGTGTTTGGACCAGGCAGGCGGCAGACGATTATTCATCATTCCTAGCTAGCAAAAAAAGCCAATCGAATCCAGAACATCTGACCATATCGACGGCTTCCCGGCAGAGGCCCATGCGTTGGCCGCAGGGCCCTTTGCTCGAGCAGGGCGGTCTTCGGAACCGACGCTGCAGCCTGTGCCGCAGCTTTCAATTCCCAGCCGTAAGCTGCTGTTACGATCAGGTATCCGCCAAGTCGCCCAACGCTTCGATCAGTGGCTGAATCTCGCCTTCGTAGTTCTTCCAGCGCTTGACGGAAGATTTGTAGATCGGCTGACGAACCTGCCAGCGGCTGGGGGTGTTGACCGAACCATCCCTGTCGAAAAAGCGCAGGCAGGCGTCATCCCAAGGCAAACCAAGATAGTCTATAAGCCGGCGTGACTGCGCCTCCTGATCGTCAACGAGCGTCTCGTAGCGATTTTCAAAGATCAAGCCTGGAAAAACCTTGTTCCAATGCTGCATCAGCCGGTCATATTCGCGGTAGTACAAGCCAAGCGTTCTCAGATCGGTGTTGTAGCTGTGCCCCTCGCCGAATCTCAAGACAAAGCAAGACACGCAATTGTCGATAGCATCACGACGGCAATGAATGATGCGCGCGTTGGGGAAGAGGAGGCCGATCAAACCGATCAGTTCAAAATTATGCGGCATCTTATCCACGATCCGAAGTGCGGCAGATGCCCGCTCCCTCAGATAAGCCAAGTGCTCTTCGGCCAATGTTGCGGACAGGTTTTTTGTGATCGGCGCGATCGCCTGGTTCAAATTCCTGGCCGACGACTTTCTAAGTCCGATCGCATTGGCGACCCGCCTGAGTTTCATAAGTTCGCCCGCGCCATGAACATCGGGATGACTTGCGCAAATCTGTTCTGTAAGCGTCGTTCCCGAGCGGGGCATGCCGACCACGAACACGGGAACTTCGGAAGGATTTCCAAAGCCGGTCCTGGCAGCCAGCATCTCAGGCGTGAAAGTCTCGATTAGCGCGTCAACCCAGAGACGGTATCCGCCGATATCGAAGTTACGGCCTGAGGCCTTTTTCGACTTGTTGAAATGCTCGAACGCATCCTTGTAGCGCTTGAGGTCGTTCAGCACCTTACCGGCCGCTAGATGGAGCTTTTCCGCGCCGTCGGGGTCAAGCTTGGGATTTCCGAGTTCACGGAGGATGGATTGGAGTTCCCCGGCCTCTTCGGTGAACTTTTGCGTCTGCACAAGATCGTTGTAGGCTGTCGGCACGGCGATGCGACGTTTGATTGCCTCATGGAGGTAGCCAGCGGCTTCATCCATGCGTCCAACACTGGTGAGCGCACGGGCCAATCCTATCCGCACCTTTGGATGATCCCGGTTTATTTTCAGTGCCTTCTCGTACAGCGGCAAAGCCATCTCGGGCTTGTCAAAATCAAGATAGGCATCCCCCAATGCACAAAGTGCCTCTATAAGGTCCGGCTGCAACTCCAAGGCATACTGCATATGCTTTATTGCCGACGAATGCTCGCTTACCTTCACATAGGCCGAGGCCAGACCAAGATGGTAATAGGGATTCTTGGGTTCCGCATCGACCGCTCGCGCGAAATATCGCAAAGCCGCCTCATCCTCATAACCCAGGCAGATGGTCCCCAGTATGTACAGAGCGAGGGGGTGATTTGGCGCACGCGACAGAACTCGAAGGCACAGGTCCTGAGCTTCGTTGAGGCGTTTGGCCTGCTTGAGGGCATAGGCCTGTTGCAGCAGCGCTTCGTCGGCCTGCCCACGTGAAAGCGAATTTGCCGTCGGCAGATTTGGCTTCGGCGCGGGGCCAGGCTTGATGTGTTTGGACCAGGCGGGCGGCAGACGATTGTTCATGGTGCCTCGCTAGCAAAAAGAGGCGACGGAATCCAGCGTTACGGCAGCAGGCCGCAGGGTGCTTGCACGGCCAGGCCGGTCACGCTAGCAAGAAACTCCCTTTGCCAAGCGAGCTTCCGTCATGCCTCTGCGCCCTCCCCTTTCGCCGCTCATCGCCGCGCTTCCCTCGACCGTGCCGTTTGTCGGACCCGAAGCGCAGGAGCGCGAGCGCGGGCGCGCCTTCCGCGCCCGTATCGGTGCCAATGAGAGCAGTTTTGGCCCTTCGCCGCGTGTCATTGCCCGCATGGCCGAGATAGCTCGCGACATGTGGATGTATTGCGATCCAGACAATCTCGACCTGAAGGTCGCGGCTGCCGCGCATCACGACGTGGCGGCCGAGAACATCGTTGTCGGCGAAGGCATAGACGGCCTGCTCAGCCTTGTGGCGCGCATGTATGTGGCGCCAGGCGACGCGGTGGTCACCTCGCTCGGCGCCTATCCGACCTTCAACTTTCATGTTGCCGGCGTCGGCGGGCGGCTGATCACGGTTCCCTATGAAAATGACAAGGAAAGTCTGGAGGGTTTGCTCGCAGCGGCCATCAGGGAAAAGGCGCCGCTGGTCTACCTGTCCAACCCGGACAATCCGATGGGCAGTTGGTGGGAGGCGGACGAGATCATCCGTTTCATCGAGGCGTTGCCTGAAACCACAATGCTGGTGCTCGACGAGGCCTATGGCGAATTGGGGCCAGCCTCGGCCCTGCCACCGATGGACATCTCGCGGCCAAACGTTGTCCGCATGCGAACGTTTTCAAAGGCTTACGGACTTGCCGGTATACGCTGCGGCTATGCGATCGCAGAAACCCAGGTGATCCGCGACTTCGAGAAGATCCGCAACCACTACGGCGTCAGCCGCATGGCGCAGGTCGCCGGCGTCGAGGCTCTCGCCGACCAGGCCTATCTCGAGACCGTGGTGGCGCGGGTGGCTGCCGGCCGCCGCCGCATCGCTGATATCGCCGAGCAGAACGGATTGAAGCCCTTGGCCTCGGCGACCAATTTCGTCACCATCGACTGCGGGCATGATGGCGCCTTCGCGCTGAAAGTGCTGCAGGGGCTGTTGTCGCGCGATATATTCATCCGCAAGCCGATGGCGCCGGGGCTCGACCGCTGCATCCGCGTCAGCGTCGGCCTCGATCACGAACTGGATATTTTCGCCGAGGAATTGCCCGGCGCGCTGGCCGCGGCGCGAGGGAATTAGGCAATTTCGCCGTGCTCGGAATCCGTCGCGCCACCGAGCAGCCTCCTGACGCGTGCCAGCATGTCCGACAATTCGGCGGCCTCCTCGTCGCCCAGGCCCGTGGTCAAGCGGACAAGGTCGCGATCCGCTGCCGACTGAAGTTCGGCAAGCGCGGCGCGGCCGTGTGCGGTGAGCGAGAGGACGTGCCGACGCAGGGTGTCGGGACCGGCACGCGCTTCGATCAAGCCGGCGGCGGAGAATTTTCGAAAGATTCTCATAACATAGGCAGGATCCAGCTGGAGATCCCGGGCGATTTCGGATGCGGCTGGTGCGAAATCGAGTTGAAACACCCGCGCCAGGAAGCCTGCCTTGCCGCCAGGGTTTGTGGCAATAAGGCTGGTCCGGCGCCCCAGTTCGAACAGTATCCGCGCCTCGGCCAGCGTATAGGCACTGTGGGTCAAGGTTTCGTCGAGCAGCCCAATCAGGCCGGTATAGAAACGGTTGAAGCGCCTGAGGTCGCTGACCAAGGCATTCCGATCGGCCGGCATGTCTGGCGCCCCTGAAGATTTCCACATCGCCTGATCATCGCAATAAAGTTGACCAAGTCAATTATTTATTGGATGAAATCATCTATCTTCCGGACGAACACGGCTCGACGATTCGAAAGACTCTTCCCCTCAAACCAGTTGCCTTCGTTCGATCCTGCGCCAGACTCTATGCAAGGAGCGAGCCATGAAAGACCGGAAAAGGGCAGTGCGGGCGCGTGTCCACGGCAAGGTGCAAGGCGTCGGCTACAGGATCTGGACGCGAGGCGAAGCGACAGGGCTTGGCCTGATGGGCTGGGTGCGCAACGAAAGAGACGGATCGGTAACGGCATGGCTGACCGGCACGGATACGGCGGTTTCGGCCATGATCGAGCGGCTTTGGCACGGCCCGCCGGGTGCCGCGGTCCACCAGATCGACATAGAGGAACTCGAGAGTTGGATTGCGCCTGGAGACTTCAGGGTTGTCGCATAGGCGGGCTCCAATAGAGCCTCTTGAATTAATTGAACGTTCGTTTTATTATTGTCTAAAGAGGCGATCATGGCGCGCACCACAGGATCCGATGGCGAGCGAACGGAGGCGGCGGTCCGCGAGGCGGCGGTCAACCTGATCGCACGCTATGGCTACGAGGCGATGTCCATGCGCCAACTGGCCGCCGAAGTAGGCGTGCAGGCGGCCGCGCTCTACCGCTATTTCCCGACCAAGGAAGACCTGCTGTTCACGCTGATGCGCGAGCACATGGAAGGGCTTCGCGAAGCCTGGGAAAGCGCCCGGCCGGCCGGCGCCGATCCGGCGGAGCAGCTTGCAGCCTATGTCCGCAACCACATCGCTTTCCATATCGAGCGCCGCCACGCCACGCATGTGTCGAACATGGAATTGCGCAGTCTCTCGCCCGACAGGCTGACACAGATCCTGCGCATGCGCACGGCCTACGAAAAGGAGCTGCGCACCATCCTGCGTGATGGCGCCGAGGCCGGTGCCTTCAGCATCGAGGACACCGGCCTGACAGCCATGGCTCTGATCCAGATGATGACCGGCGTCATTGTCTGGTTCCGGCCCGGCGAGCGGCTTTCGGTCCCTGAAGTAACGGCGACATATCTTTCAATGACAATGCGGCTCGTCGGCGCGAAGATCGCTGACAGCGCCGCGCGTCCATCGGACGCGCAAAGGACGCTGTCCCACTTTGATTTTCGCGCATGATCCTTTCCGAAAATCGAAGTCGATTTTCTGGGTCATGCGCCACGGAGGAGAACATGTACACGAACACGCTCAGCTTCGGGCATGACGAGGATATCGAGGCGCTGCGCGACATGGTGCGGCGCTTTGCCCAGGACCGGATCGCGCCGATCGCCGGCGACATCGACCGTGACAACGAATTTCCGTCGCATCTTTGGCGCGAACTCGGCGCGCTCGGCCTGCTTGGCATAACGGCCGATCCCGATTTCGGTGGCAGCGGCATGGGTTACCTCGCCCATGTCATTGCCGTCGAGGAGATCTCACGTGCCTCCGCGTCGGTCGGCCTCTCCTACGGCGCCCATTCCAATCTCTGTGTCAACCAGATCAACCGCTGGGCAACGCCGTCGCAGAAGGAGAAATTCCTGCCACCGCTGTGTTCGGGCGAACGTGTCGGCGCTCTGGCGATGTCGGAATCCGGCGCCGGCTCCGACGTTGTCTCGCTCAAGTTGCGCGCCGACAAGCGCAATGACCGCTATGTGCTCAACGGCACCAAGATGTGGATCACCAACGGCCCGGATGCCGAAACGCTGGTCGTCTATGCCAAGACCGATCCGGAACGGAAATCGCGCGGCATCACCGCCTTCATCGTCGAGAAGGCGATGGCAGGGTTTTCAGTGGCGCAGAAACTCGACAAGCTCGGCATGCGCGGCTCCAACACCGGCGAGCTGGTGTTCGAGGATGTCGAAGTGCCATTCGACAATGTGCTGCATGAGGAAGGGCGCGGCGTCGAGGTGCTGATGTCGGGCCTCGACTATGAGCGCACGGTGCTTGCCGGCGGCCCCATCGGCCTGATGGCGGCGTGCCTCGACGTGGCGATCCCTTATGTGCACGAACGCAAGCAGTTCGGCCAGCCGATCGGCGAGTTCCAGCTTGTGCAAGGCAAGCTTGCGGACATGTATACGGTGATGAACGCCTCGCGCGCCTACGTCTATGCCGTCGCCGCCGCCTGCGATCGCGGCCAGACCACCCGCAAGGACGCCGCCGGCTGCGTTTTGTTCGCGGCCGAAAAGGCGACGCAGATGGCGCTCGACGCGCTACAGCTGCTTGGTGGCAATGGCTATATCAACGACTATCCGACCGGCCGGCTGCTGCGCGACGCCAAGCTCTACGAGATCGGCGCCGGCACCAGTGAGATCCGGCGCTGGCTGATCGGCCGCGAGATCATGGCGGAAGGGGTCTAGCATGGCCGTCCTCCAGACGCAGATATCGCCCTCCTCCGACACCTTTCGTGCCAATGCCGAACGCATGCGCGGACTGGTCGCCGACATCGCCGAAAAAGCCGCCGTCGTCGAGCGCGGCGGCTCTGAGGAGGCACGCGAGCGCCACATCTCGCGCGGCAAGCTGTTGCCGCGCGAACGTCTCGCGCAATTGCTCGATACTGGCTCGCCTTTCCTCGAGATCGGCCAGTTCGCGGCATGGTCGATGTATGGCGAGGAAATTTCCTCGGCCGGCATGATCGCCGGCATCGGCCGCGTCGAAGGCACCGAGGTGATGGTCGTCGTCAACGATGCCACGGTGAAGGGCGGCACCTATTATCCGCTGACGGTGAAGAAGCATCTGCGCGCGCAGGAGATCGCGCTGCAGAACAATCTGCCCTGCATCTACTTGGTCGACAGCGGCGGCGCCAATCTGCCCAACCAGGACGAAGTGTTTCCGGACCGCGAACATTTCGGCCGCATCTTCTACAACCAGGCCAACATGTCGGCGGCCGGCATCCCGCAGATCGCCTGCGTAATGGGTTCCTGCACGGCCGGCGGCGCCTATGTGCCGGCGATGTCGGATGAGACGATCATGGTGCGCAACCAGGCGACCATCTTCCTCGGCGGCCCGCCGCTGGTGAAGGCGGCCACCGGCGAGGATGTCAGCGCCGAGGATCTCGGCGGCGCGGACGTGCATACCAGGCTTTCCGGCGTCGCCGACCATTATGCGATGGACGACGAACATGCGCTCGCCATCTGCCGTCGCATCGTCAAAAACCTGAATCGGAACAAGACTGTAAGCCTGAGCTTACAGAAATCGATTCCACCACTTCATTCGGCGGATGAACTCTACGGCGTCGTGCCCACCGATCTGCGTCAGCCTTATGATGTGCGTGAGGTGATCGCGCGCCTTGTCGACGGCTCCGAATTCGACGAGTTCAAGCAGAACTACGGCACGACGCTGATCACCGGCTTTGCCCACCTCCACGGCATGCCGGTCGGCATCATCGCCAACAATGGCGTTTTGTTCTCCGAAAGCGCGCTGAAGGGCGCGCACTTCATCGAACTGTGCTGTCAGCGCAGGATCCCGCTGGTCTTCCTGCAGAACATCACAGGCTTCATGGTCGGTCGGAAATACGAAGCGGGCGGCATCGCCAAGGACGGCGCCAAGCTGGTGATGGCGGTTGCCACCGCCAGGGTTCCGAAGGTGACCGTCATCATCGGCGGTTCGTTCGGCGCCGGCAATTACGGCATGTGCGGACGTGCCTACTCACCGCGCTTCCTGTGGATGTGGCCGAATGCCCGCATCTCGGTAATGGGCGGCGAACAGGCGGCGACCGTTCTTGCCATGGTCAAGCGCGAGGGCATCGAGCGCAAAGGGGGCGAATGGAGCGCCGAGGAAGAAGCAAAATTCAAGAAGCCGATTCTGATGAAATACGAGCATGAGGGCCATCCGCTCTACTCGTCCGCCCGCCTCTGGGATGACGGCATCATCGATCCGGCAAAGACGCGCGATGTGCTGGCGCTCAGCCTTTCGGCGGCGCTCAACGCGGAGATCGAGGAGACACGCTTCGGCGTGTTCAGGATGTAAGATGCACGGCATCGACACCGGGATCCGAATCCGCACCGGCCAAACAACGAAGCTCGACGTCGATGCCATCGCACATGGCGGAACTATACTGGTCGATCATTTCTGCTCGCGACGAAAAGTGTGTGTTTTGGATGAGAGCATCCATCCGCTCACAATATTGCGAGCCGTCGCCGCGAAGCTGGCAGCGATGGAAAATAGTTGCTACTTCTCATCCCCTACTATGCAACGGGGATGGGCTAGAAATGAAGACGGAATATTTGCGGAAAGCGTCTACCGCAATACTTTCTGCACTGCTGGTGTTCGCGGCTTCCAGTGTGTGCGTAGCCGGGTCACTGGCAGGAAGCGAGGGAGACCAGCGTTTCCCACCGTACCTGCCGCAAAATCCCAAAGATCCCTGCACCAGAACTTACAAAGCCTATGTCGCAGCCAGCGGCCATTCAGCGTACGCGACAACTCCCTATGCTCGGATAAGGTCATCGTACATAGTCTGCGGCGCGCACCTCAACGCGCCATCGGTAAAGGTAGCAGAAGACCTAGCTATGAAATCCTGCGTGGCCACCCGCAGCCACTACAAGGTCACGACCGGCGGCGGTTGCGAGATCGCGTTGTCGAAGTAGGGACAACTGAGCGTCAGGCCGGGTACTCCCTTGGCAAGGGAGAGGTCTGTGGCACGCCTGCGAAACACCATTTCGCAGGGCAGCGGCCCGGCTGGATAGGCTGTCGGGACGGCATGCCCCTCTATTCTGCTGGACATCCCTCCCACAAATGGGGAAATCGACCGACACCTCGGCTTCCGCCACTTGCCGCCGTTGAAAGAAAAGCGGCTGCGCTGCAACGGCCAATCTCCGCGCTTGTCGGCGAGATGTCCGGCAAGACCGAGGGGGGCGTGAGGGAGCGCCTGCGTCGCTTTCAGCAAGCTCTGGCTACGGAGGCTCCATGTTCGCCAAGATCCTGATCGCCAATCGGGGCGAGATCGCATGCCGTGTGATTCGCACGGCCCGCAAGCTCGGCGTGCACACGGTCGCCGTCTATTCGGATGCCGACGCGAAAACCCTGCATGTCGAGATGGCCGACGAGGCTGTTCATATCGGCCCCTCCCCTGTCGGCGAGAGTTATCTGCGCGGCGACAGGATTGTCGCGGCGGCGCTTTCGACCGGGGCGCAGGCCATCCATCCCGGTTACGGATTCCTGTCGGAAAATCCCGATTTCGTCGACCAGGTGGTGGCGGCGGGGCTCACCTTCATCGGCCCGTCGGCGGCCTCGATCCGCGCCATGGGACTGAAGGACGCCGCCAAGCGGCTGATGGAGAAAGCCGGCGTTCCCGTCGTTCCGGGTTATCATGGCGAGGCGCAGGAGATCGTGCTGCTTGCTTCCAAGGCGCGCGAGATCGGTTATCCCGTGCTGATCAAGGCGCGCGCCGGCGGCGGCGGCAAGGGCATGCGGCGGGTCGAGCATCCCGATGATTTTTCCGAGGCGCTGTCCAGCGCCCGGCGCGAAGCAAAGGCTGCTTTCGGCGACGACCGCGTGCTGGTCGAGAAATATGTCGACAAGCCCCGGCACATCGAAGTGCAGGTGTTCGGCGACAATTTCGGCAATGCCGTGCATCTCTATGAACGCGACTGTTCGGCACAACGCCGCCACCAGAAGGTGATCGAGGAAGCACCCGCCCCCGGCATGACGCCGGCTTTGCGCAAGGCGATGACGGAAGCGGCTGTGAAGGCCGCAAAGGCGATCAACTATTCCGGCGCCGGCACCATCGAATTCATCGTCGATGCCTCGCAGGGCCTCAAGGCCGACCGCTTCTGGTTCATGGAAATGAACACCCGCCTGCAGGTCGAGCATCCGGTCACCGAAATGGTCACCGGCACCGATCTGGTCGAGTGGCAATTGCGAGTCGCCAGCGGCGAAAAGCTGCCGAAGTCCCAGAGCGAGATCGCGCTTGTCGGCCATGCCTTCGAGGCGCGCATCTATGCAGAGGACGCGGCAAAGGGGTTCCTGCCGGCGACTGGCATGCTGCATCATCTGAAATTTCCCGTAACGGCACCTGACGCGGCCACGATGCGCATCGAGACGGGCGTACGGGCCGGCGATGCCATCTCGCCCTACTACGACCCGATGATCGCGAAGCTGGTCGTCCATGCAAAGGGCAGGCAAGCCGCGCTCGAAGCACTCGGCACAGCGCTGTCACGGACCGAAATTGCCGGCTCCACCGTCAACACCGCCTTTCTTGCCGCTCTTGCCGCCGATCCGGACTTTTGCGCTGGCGACGTCGACACCGGCCTGATCGGCAGACATCAGGCGGCACTGACCGAGCTCGCGCCGCCGACCGGCGAAGTCATCTCGGCAGCCGCCCTTGCCGCGTCCGGCGCAAGACTATCGCCGGCGTCGAACGACCCGTGGTCTTCGCTTTCCGGCTACGCGCATTTCCACGGCGTGGCGCGGCGCACGCGGTTGAAGTTCGGCGACGACGATATTCTGGCAAAGGTTTCGGTGCGACCGGACGGGCGTTTCCAGGTGGCGCTCGGTGCGCCCTACGACAGCGCCAATTCGCATGATTTTCGCGCTGCTCCACGCCTCGCCCGCTGGCCAGGCCACATCACGGTGTTCGAAGGCGCCATCGGTTATACTTTCGCGGTGCCCGACCCGTTGGCACGCAGCGATGACGCGGCGGCGGCCTCCGGCAGTCTGCGCGCGCCGATGCCGGGTCTGGTCAAGCTGGTGCGCGCGGCAAAGGGCGATGCGGTGATCAAGGGACAAGCTCTCCTGATCCTCGAGGCGATGAAGATGGAGCATACCATCGCCGCCCCGCATGACGGGGTGATTGCCGAAATCGCCACGGAAGGTGCGCAGGTCACCGACGGGACGGTGCTGGTGCGGTTCGTCGAGGAGCAGACCGCCTCGACCGCCGCCGCGGGCTGATACAAGGAGCGCAGCGCCGACCGCAAAACAAAATGGCCGGGGCGAACCCGGCCATTTCTCTGGATTATCGCCTCAGATTACTGCGCGATCGGCGCGTACTTGCCGTCGTGCCACTGGTTGATGTCGTAGCTGGCGTTCTTGAGGTCGCCCTTCTCGTCGAAGGTGACGTCGCCGACAACGGTGCTGATCGGCGTGCCGTTCTTCAACGCTTCGGCAACCTTGGCCGGATCGTCGCTGCCGGCACGCTTGATGCCTTCGGCGAAAGCCTGGACCACGGCGTAGGAGAACAGCGTGAAGCCTTCCGGCACGAAGCCGCCGGCCTTGATCTTCTCGACGGCCGCCTTGGCCTCCGGCTTGGCCTGCGGATCCGACGGGAAGACGAACATAGTGCCTTCGCCGGCCGGGCCAGCAACCTGCCAGAATTCCGGCGAGGCGATCGAATCCGGCATGATCAGCTGGAACTTCAGGTTCTGTTCGGCCGACTGGCGCAGGATCAGGCCGGCTTCAGGATGGTAGCCGCCGAAATAGACGACGTCGGCCTTGAGATCCTTGAGCTTGGTGACAAGAGCGGAATAGTCCTTCTCGCCGGGATTGATGGCGTCGTAGTAGACTTCCTTCAGGCCACCGGTGTTCATGGTTGCCCTGACAGCGTCAGCCACGCCCTGGCCGTAGGCGCTCTTGTCGTGCAGGATGACGACGTTCTTGCCGGCATACTTCTTGGCGATCCACGGGCCGATGAAGGCGCCCTGTGCATCGTCACGCGTATAGAGCCGCATGATCGTCGGCCAGCCGGCCTTGGCGGCCGCGTCGGTCAGCACCGGGTTCGAGGAAGCCGGGCTCATCATCAGCGCGCCGGCTTCGGCATAGACGGCCGAGGCCGGAATGCTCGATCCTGAGCAGGCATGCCCATCGATGAACTTGACGCCGTTGGCGACGATGCGGTTGGCGACCGACACTGCCTGCTTGGGATCGCACTGGTCATCCTCGATGTCGAGCTTGATCATCGAACCGTTGACGCCGCCCGCAGCATTGATGGCATCGGCGGCGGCCTGTGCGCCCTGCTTGAACTGATCGCCGATGGTGGCGAGCTGTCCGGTCATCGGGCCAACCACCGAAACGGTGATGTCGTCGGCGAATGCGACCGGCGCACTCATCATCAGGCCGAAAATGGCCGCGCTCAAAATACTCATTTTTTTCATTGCAATAGAACTCCTCCACTCACGCGCGGCCGCCCCGGCCGCGCTTCTTCCAGAGAGGCGGGACAATTTCATCCTTCATCGGGCCTGTCTAGGCGCATTGACGCCGCTCGATTGGGCCTGGGAGGCCTCATCCACGCAAAAAAGCCACGCCAGCCTTGTTCCGGCCGGTCATGGCTTTTTTGCCTGTCGGGCTGTTTCCCCAGCGCCCCCGCGCCGCAAACCCCAACTTGGCCGTCCCTGTCTTTCCTGTTGACCATGATCTTGGCCGAAAACCGGATTCCGTTTTCCGGGATCATGGTCCGTCGTACGGCTTGACCTATTCGCCTGCCGCCTTCTTGTTGTTGGCCTGTGGCCTGGCTGTCTGCGCAGCCTTGTCCCTGTTGTGGCCCGACCGTCTTTGAGCGATCTGGACCCGAGCTTTCCCGCCTGGCGGAAACCTAGTGCATGGTCATCCATTCGCGGGCTTCGCGCAGCGCCCTGGCAATCTCGACCTTCGACATGGCCGCCGACAGTTCCGAGCGCAATTCCGCGGCGCGGGCCGAACCCTTGATGGCGGCAATGTTGAACCATTTGTGGGCGGCGACGACGTCGGTCTCGCAGTCGCGGCCGGTCGCATACATCATGCCCAGTTCGAAAAGAATGTCGGCCTGGGCAGTTGCCCCCATGGCGCCGAAACCTGCTTCAAGCATTTCAAAACGTGCCATTTTAGTCCCCTGTCTGGCTCCCGAGAGCTGCCTCCGTTTGTCTTGTCCGGGCCGCTCTTTCGATGCTTTCGAGAATGCCGCTCAGGCTTGAATCCGTCGTTAAATGGCGTGCTTAATTTGAGGAAAACAAAGCTAAAACAAGAGGTAAACGCGGAAATTCGTTAAGGATACGAAGCCAGTGTTTCAGCCGATTTTCGCTAAATTTGACGAAAATTTTCTGGGCTTGGATCAACACTCCGCTAACCACGGGAAACAAACACGATGCGCCGGTCGTTTTCATTTCCCTCCGCGACGAGGCGAATTCAGGCGCTTTCAAAATCCGAAAGTCCTCCGCTGCGGCACCGCTTTTGTTTTGGTGGGAGCTGGATTAGCTTACGTTTGCGTAAACGGCAGACCGGCGAGGCGGAGCATCCGGCCGGCCATCCAAAGGGAGGAAGACATGTTTCGAAAAGTGAGCCTGGCCCTTGCAGCCACATTGATCATGGCGGGAACGGCGTGGGCCGATCCGATCGAGGGCAACTGGAAGACGCAAGCCGGCGACACCGCGGCCATTTCAGGCAGCGGCTCGTTTTCGATCACGCTCAAGTCGGGCAAATATGCCGGCAAGACCATCGGCTCGCTCAAGGCGGCCGGCGACAACAAATATGCCGGTAGCATCACCGACCCGGCAAACGACAAGACCTATTCGGGCAAGGCGACGTTGTCGGGCACCTCGCTCAAGATGAGCGGTTGCGTGCTCGGCGGTCTGATCTGCAAGAGCCAGACCTGGCACAAGCTCTGATCGACCATATCCTTGGGACATGATGACGGGGCCTGGCAGGCCCCGTTTTCGTTTCATCGGCGGGCCGAGCACCGGTGCCATTGCCCTGCCTCCGTTGGCCGTATCAGGCCGGCAGCGACCGGATCAGATCCCGTCAATCATTTTGAACCGCAGATGAACGCCGGCATCAGAGCCGGTTCAGAGGCGTTGGGGCATTCTCCTGCGTGTTGAAGGAGACACCACCCAATGCTTGCTCGCCGCTTCACCATCGTCTGCCTGCTGATGAGCCTGTTTGGAATGTTCTTCGCCATCCTCGTCGCCGAAGCGGGCCGTTCCCCCCGCTCCTGGGACGAAGCCAGTTCCAGGACATGCCGCCTCGCCTGCCCCACCCACCTTCGCAACTGAACCAAAGAAACCAGACCTCGAAAAGAAAAGCTCAGACATCATGAACCGCATCGCCGCCAACGCACTCAAGACCCTTCGGCTTCTGCCGCGGGCGGCGCTTATCCTGATGGTCCTGGCCGCTCCGGTCCTGGCCGTGCCGATGATGCGCGCCGATGCCGGCTCGACGATCGAGGCTCCGGCCCTGAAGAAGTCCGGCGTCGGCTTCGTCCTGCTGGTCAGTCTGCAGCGGGGATAAAGAAAAATGGCGCTTTGGGCGCCTTCGACAGCCACACCCCTCCCAACCGCTCGTCCGAGTCTCTATATTGAGCCATGGAAAAGCGAATCTACCCTCAAGCCATCGAATCTGTGGTCATGCCGGAGCCTTTTGGCCGGCAAAGCTTCGACAATGCCGCGAAAGCGGTCGCGGCACTGCAGCTGCTTTATGACCGCAACACCAAGTTCCTGCGCGATTCCTTCGCCGCTTTGGCCGCCGGCGGCGACAGCAGCAAGCGTTATCGAGCCTTCTATCCCGAGATCGGCGTCACCACGAGTTCGTTCACCCAGGTCGACTCGCGCCAAGCCTATGGCCATATGCCGACGCCCGGCCATTTCGCCACCACGATCACGCAGCCGCACTTGTTCGAGAACTACCTGATCGAACAACTTCGCCTGATCATGCGCAACCACGGCGTGGCGGTCACGGTTTCGGAATCGACCACTCCCATTCCACTGCATTTCGCCTTCCTGGAGGGAACTTACGTCGACGGCGCCGCCGCGGAGCGCATCAAGCGGCCGATCCGCGACCTGTTCGACGTGCCGGATCTCGACGGCACCGACGACCAGATCGCCAACGGCACGTTCGAAGTGGCCTTCGGCGAACCAAGACCGCTAGCCCCATTCACGGCGCAGCGTATCGACTACTCGCTGCACCGCATGACGCACTACACGGCGACCAGCCCGCAACATTTCCAGAATTTCGTGCTGTTCACCAACTACCAGTTCTACATCGACGAGTTCGGCGCCCGCGCCCGCGACCTGATGGAGAAGGGCGGCGGCGGCTATGTGGAATTCGTCGAGCCGGGCAATGTCGTGACCAAGGCCGGACAAAGTGCGCCGAGCGAAGGCGTTGGACCACAGCGTCTGCCGCAGATGCCGGCCTATCACCTGAAAAAGGCGAACCATGGCGGCATCACCATGGTCAATATCGGTGTTGGCCCATCGAACGCCAAGACGATCACCGACCATATTGCCGTGCTGCGGCCGCATGCCTGGGTGATGCTCGGCCATTGCGCCGGGCTGCGCAACACGCAGGCGCTCGGCGACTATGTGCTGGCGCATGCCTATGTGCGCGAGGACCACGTACTGGACGACGATCTTCCGGTCTGGGTGCCGATCCCGCCGCTGGCCGAGATCCAGGTGGCTCTGCAGGAGGCGGTTGCCGAAGTCACCGGCCTGTCCGGCTACGATCTGAAGCGCATCATGCGCACTGGCACGGTCGCCACCATCGACAACCGCAACTGGGAACTGCGCGACCAGCGCGGGCCTGTGCAGCGCCTGTCGCAGTCGCGTGCCATCGCGCTCGACATGGAATCGGCGACGATCGCCGCCAATGGCTTCCGCTTCCGCGTGCCCTACGGCACGCTGCTGTGCGTGTCCGACAAGCCACTGCATGGCGAGTTGAAACTGCCAGGCATGGCGACCGAGTTCTACAAGCGGCAGGTGGCGCAACACCTGACCATCGGCATCAGGGCGATGGAGAAGCTGGCCGAGATGCCGATGGAGCGGCTGCATTCGCGCAAGCTCCGGAGCTTTTCGGAAACAGCGTTCCAGTAAGTGGCCGCACGCCTCGGCGAGGCAATTCGTCGTCTTGCTCAGGCCGCAATTGGACCGCTAAGCAGATTGAACGGATCGTCAGGCGGCATTCAGCAGACACGACCTCAATGACAACAGGCGCGCGCTTGAAAATGACGGCTGGGTTGGCATTCCTGGCGATGACGGCACTGTCGGCCGTGCTGTTGGCCGGGTTCTTCGGCACGCTGCATCCCGCTTTCGATTCGTTCTCGCATTTCCGCATTCACCTCAGCGTTCTCATGGCGCTCCTGGCACTGCCGCTGCTCGCCAGCTCGTTTCGGCTGCAAGCGGCAGCGGGGCTGCTCTTTGCCATCGCCTGCCTGGCCACGACGGCAAGCGCCCTGCCGAAGCTTTGGCCGCAGCCCGCGGTTGCCAAGCCCGCCGATCAGGCCGTCTACAGCCTGCTGCAGATGAACCTGCGCTTCAACAACCCGACACCGAAGAAGGTGCTCTCGCTGATCGGCCGCACCAATCCGGACGTGATCACCCTCGACGAAGTGTCCGGCATGTGGACGACCGAGCTTGGCTACATCACCAGCGCCTATCCCTACCGTATCCTCTGCCCTTACCCGAATGGCATGTTCGGGGTGGCGTTGCTGTCGCGCCGGCCGTTTGCCGCCGACACCGCACCGCGTTGCGAGCCGCGCGGCGCGATGGCGACCGCCACCATCGACTTCGGCGGGGTCGGGGTCGATGTCGCCGCGATCCATTTGAGCTGGCCGTGGCCGAAGGAGCAATACTGGCAGATTGGCGAACTGGCGGAACCACTGGCCGGGCTCGGCGAGACAGCGATCATGGCCGGCGATTGCAACGCCGTGCCGTGGAGCGCGGCGGTGCGGCGGGTTGCTGCTCTCGGCAGGCTGACCGTCATGCCGTCGGCCGGACCGACCTGGATCCACCGGACACTGCCCGACTTCCTGCGCCGCTATGCAGGCCTGCCCATCGACCAGGTGTTCAGCAAGGGCGGACTGACGATCCTGTCTTCGACGCGGCTGGAGGATACCGGCTCCGACCACCTGCCGGTGCTGGTCGAGTTCACGTTAAGGCCTGGCGACAAGCAGCCTGAAAATGATCACGCCACGGCGCTCGCGGCGAACGGCTCTCAAAACAAGCCGCAGGGCTGATCCCGTCATCCCGAGCGAAGCAGAACGGCGCCTGTGTCCTCGGTGCTCATCAGTCAAGCTTGGTCAGCGCGTCGACAAGATGCTCGACATGGCCGCCGCCACGATGCTCGCGGGCGTCGAAAGCGTTCTGCTTGGCTTCGTATTCGGCATAGGTGGCGTTGATCCGCCGCCTCGCCTCGAGGTGCGTGCCCGTGCAGAACCAGTTGTCCCGACGCTCCAGGCCGGCAAGCGCGGTCTCGGTGGCCCGCATCATCCGCATCGCGATGCGGCCATGCGTGTGCTCGTGCCTGCGGACGCCAGCCATGAACCCGTCCCAGCGCTTGCGCAGCCCGGGGCTTGCCGGCGAGAGCCGTCGCGGGAAGGTGTAGGTCAGGTCGAGCTTGCCGTTGGCCTGCCGCAGACGACAGATCCCATCCTGGCGGCTGATATCGAGATCCCAATGCACCGTGTAGCCGGTTTCGGCGATGGCGCGTGTCATGTAGCCGTGCTTCGGTCCCAGCCGGTCCATGGCCTCCACGAGGTCGGCCCCGGTCTTTCCGGCAACATCATAGGTGCGGACATGAACGATGAGCTTTGTGCCCGCCGACGCGGCTGGCACACAGGACAGCACACAGGCCGCGGCGAGCATCGTCAGGCTGGTCGGGCGCATGTCCGCCTCCTTTGTCGGTGGCCAAGCAGACCACACTCGGCGAGACGCTTCAACGGGCCTGAGCAAAGTCCCAGTATCGCGAAGGCGACAAACAGACCGGCGCCGTTCACATGTCCGGTATTTTTTCAGCCGGATCGAGGGCCTGTCGGCGCGCGGGTCACATGCCCTGGTAGACTGGCCCCTCGCCGCCCTGCGGCGGCACCCAGTTGATGTTCTGGTTCGGGTCCTTGATATCGCAGGTCTTGCAGTGGACGCAGTTCTGCGCGTTGATGACGAAGCGCACGTCTTTCGCCGCCGGATCGGCGGCGGCATTGCCATCCTTGTCGACCCACTCATAAACGCCTGCCGGGCAATAGCGTGTCGATGGTCCGGCAAAGACATCATGCTCCGAGCGCTTCTGCAGCTCCATGTCGCCGACCAGCAGGTGGACCGGCTCGTTCTCTTCGTGATTGGTGTTGGATAGGAACACCGAAGACAGGCGGTCGAAGGTCAGCACGCCATCAGGCTTCGGATAGGCGATCTTCTTGTGCTTGGCGGCGGGCTCGAGCGCGGCATAGTCGGCCTTGCCGTGCTTCAGCGTGCCGAAGGGCGAGATGCCGAACAGCGTGTTCAGCCACATGTCGAGGCCCCCGAGGCCGATGCCGACAATGGTGCCGAACCGCGACCACAGCGGCTTGACGTTGCGCACCTTCTTCAGATCCTTGCCGATGTCGGTCGCGCGCCAGGCTTGCTCGTAGGTGGAAAGCTCATCATTGGCACGGCCCGCGCCAATCGCCTCGGCGACATGCTCGGCCGCCAGCATTCCCGACAGCACTGCATTGTGGGAACCCTTGATGCGCGGCACGTTGACGAAGCCCGCGGCACAACCCATCAGCGCGCCACCGGGGAAGGACAGTTTCGGCACCGACTGCCAGCCACCCTCGGTGATGGCACGCGCGCCATAGCCCAGCCGCTTGGCGCCCTCGAAGGTGCCTGCGATCGCCGGATGCGTCTTGAAGCGCTGGAACTCCTCGAATGGCGAGAGATAGGGGTTCTTGTAATTGAGGTGGAGGACGAAGCCGACCGCCACCTGATTGTCCTCGAGATGGTAGAGGAAGGAACCGCCGCCGGTCTTCATGTCGAGCGGCCAGCCGAAGGAATGCTGCACCAGGCCCGGCCGATGGTTCTCCGGCTTGACCTGCCAGAGCTCCTTCAGGCCGATGCCGTATTTGCCGGGCTCGCGGCCGTCGGAAAGCTTGTATCTGGCGATCAGCTGCTTGGCGAGCGAGCCACGTGCGCCTTCGCCGATCAGCACATATTTGCCCATCAGCGCCATACCCGGCGCGAAGCCCGGGCCATGCGTGCCGTCCTTCTCGACGCCCATGTCGCCAGTGACGACGCCGGTGACGGCGCCTTCCTCATTGTAGAGCAGTCCGGCGGCGGCAAAGCCCGGATAGATCTCGACGCCAAGCGCCTCGGCCTTGGTCGCCAGCCAGCGGCAGACATTGCCGAGCGAGACGATGTAATTGCCGTGATTGTTCATCAGCGGCGGCATCAGGATGTTGGGCAGACGGAACGAGCCGGCGGGGCCGAGCACCAGGAAATGGTCCGCCGTGACCGGGGTCTTGAAAGGATGACCTTCTTCCTCGCGCCAACCGGGCAGCAGCCGATCGATGCCGACAGGATCGACGACGGCGCCGGAGAGGATGTGGGCGCCGACCTCGCCGCCCTTTTCCAGCACGACGACGGAAAGCTCGGGATTGACCTGCTTGAGGCGGATGGCCGCGGCAAGGCCGGCCGGACCGGCGCCGACGATGACCACGTCGAATTCTATGCTCTCGCGTTCGATATCGCTCATCAACCCCTCCGCACTGGCTTGCCGCTGTTGCGTATCTTGCTGGCTCCTGCGCTGCATAGCGCATCAATTGGCGACAGGAAACCGGCGCATACGTGACAATGCGGATTTGGCCAAAAAGTCGCGCATTCCGCCGGATAATAGCCGTCAGCGCCCCGCGAGAACCGCGGTCCCCGCGTTTTTTAATTGTTCGACGGCTTGCTTATCGGCCATACTTCCCGCCATGCGCATTCCTGGGCCAGCCGGCTTTCCTTCGACGCGCTTTGTTTTGACGCCCGGCCGGGCCTGCCGGGCGATTCTTTTGGCCCTTCTGGCGTCGGCGCCGGGGCATGCCGCCGCGGACGAGGTGAAAGTCTGGGCGACGGGCGCCTACTCCTTCTCCGACGAGCTCGGCGGCTTCCGCATCACCGGAGCCTCGGGCATCGGAACCAAGGACGATCCGCTGGTCATAACGGAAGAGCTGAATTCGGCGACACCGGTGACGCTGACCATCCGTACCACCAAGCCGATCCAGACATTCGGCAAGGCGGGCGAGTTCGCCAACGGCATCATGTATATGCGCATCGACGTGCTCAACAACAGCGGCCAAGCCTGGATCGAATTCCAGTTCGAGCTTCAGGAGATACTGGACCAGCCGAGCGTGTTTGGCGACGGGCTTTCGTTCGACCAACGCAACAAGACGCCCGACAATATCTGGTCCAGCAATTTCGCCGATTTCGACCGCGACTTCGAACCCTACGACCGGTTGCTGTTCAAGAACGGCAAGGTCGATCCGCTGAAAACCGCCAGCTTCGAGTTCCTGATGACCGACTACACGCCGCGCTGGACCTTCTATCTGGTGCAGGATCCGCGCATCCCGACGGGATAGGGCGACCGGCCGGCCTTGCAAATTGCAGCCACGCGGACGAATGTGCGCGCCATGACTGCCGCGTCCCCCAACAGCCCGACCGATATTGCCGACATCCTGGCCTTCTACGCCAGCGCCGGCGTCGATGAGGCGCTGGAAGACGCCCCGGTGAACCGCTTCGCCGAGGCGGCACCGAGGCCTGTGGAGCGCACGCCGGCGCAGGTGCCCCCCCCTCGCGAGGACAGGGCGCCGGAGCGGCCCGCCACATCATCCGGGTTGGATGCAAGCAAGGTGCCGGATGCGCCGGCGCGCACCGTGCCCTCCGCCATACCCGACGAGGCGCAGGCCGCTCTCGCCCGGCAAATGGCGGCAAGCGCCTCGACACTGGAAGAGCTGCGCCAGCACATGGCCGCCTTCGATGGCTGCAATCTCAAGGCCACCGCCAAGAATCTCGTATTCGCCGACGGCAACCCGGAGGCCGCGGTCATGCTGGTTGGCGAGGCGCCCGGCCGCGACGAGGACATTGAGGGGCTGCCCTTCGTCGGCCGTTCGGGCCGGCTGCTCGACCGCATGCTGGCCGCGATCGGGCTCGACCGCACCTCGGTCTACATCGCCAACGTCATTCCCTGGCGGCCGCCGGGCAACCGCACGCCGACCCCGCACGAGACCGAGATCTGCCGGCCGTTCATCGAGCGCCAGATCGAGCTGGTCAATCCCAAGGTCCTGGTCAATCTCGGCGGCCCGTCGGCCAAGACCTTGCTCAACACTTCGGAAGGCATTTTGCGGCTGCGTGGCAACTGGCGCGTCCACACCACGGCCTCGGGCACCGCCATTCCGGCCATGCCGACGCTGCATCCGGCCTATCTGTTGCGGACGCCGGCGCACAAGAAGCTGGCATGGCGGGATTTTCTCGAGGTGAAGGCGAAGCTGCGGGCGCTGGGGTGAAGTGCGGCTTCCCCTTCTCCCCTTGTGGGAGAAGGTGGATCGGCGCGCAGCGCCGAGACGGATGAGGGGTGTTCCAGCGGAGTGAGGCGTCGGCGTTCCCTGGAACACCCCTCATCCGACCTCGCTGCGCGAGGCCACCTTCTCCCACAAGGGGAGAAGGGAAGAACCGCGCCATAACCTCCAAGGTAATTGAACTCCGCCCCTCGCCGCCCTACTCATCCCTCATGACCACACCCCAAACTTCCGCCGGCAGTCTCATCCGCGAATGGCGCACGCGACGCCGCATGAGCCAACTCGACCTCGCCATGGAGGCCGAGATTTCGCAGCGGCATCTGAGTTTTGTCGAGAGCGGACGCGCCGCACCCTCGCGCGATATGGTGCTGCATCTGGCCGAGCAGCTTTCAATCCCGCTGCGGCAACGCAATCAATTGCTGCTGGCCGCGGGCTTTGCGCCGAGCTTCAGCGAACGACCGCTCACCGACACGACGCTGGCGCCGGCGATGGCGGCGGTCGAGGCCGTGCTCAAGGGCCATGAACCGTTTCCGGCACTGGCCGTCGACCGGCACTGGAACCTGGTTTCGGCCAATGCCGCGATCGCTCCGTTCCTTGTCGATGTCAGCGAGGCTTCCCTGCTGACGCCCCCGGTCAATGTGCTTCGCCTTTCCCTGCACCCCGGCGGCATCGCACCGCGCATCGTCAACCTCCAGGAATGGCGCACGCATCTGCTGGAGCGTCTCAAGCACCAGAACGATGCGACCGGCGACCCGGTGCTGGTCGAACTGGAGCGCGAGTTGCGCGGTTATCCTTCCGGCCTCAAAGGCGGCCGGCCGGCACCCGTCGAACCGAACGCCATCGTGCATCCGCTCAGGCTTGCCCATGGCGATCAGGTGCTGTCGTTCATCAGCACCATCACCGTGTTCGGCACACCGCTCGACGTGAGCTTGTCGGAACTGGCGATCGAATCCTTCTTCCCGGCGGATGAGCAGACACGCGCCGTGCTGGTGCGGCTGGCGAAGGAACGCGCTGAACGGTCCTGATCAGCCCTGAGGCAACGTCGCCTTGCGCGTTCGCCTGCGTTCCAGGCCCAGTTGCCGTTCGCGCCAGATGATGAAGATGCCGGCCGCGACAACAATCAGGCCGCCGACCAGCGTGCTGAGCGAAGTCACGTCGCCGAAAACGAAATAGCCGACGACGACGCCGAGGATCATCGAGGTGTATTCGAACGGTGCCACCACCGACGCCTCGGCATGGCGATAGGCCGAGGTCATCAGGATCTGGCCGAGGCCGCCGCAGAAGCCGGCCATGATGAGCAGCGCGGCTTGCGCTGGCGTCAGCGATTGCCAGCCGAAAGGCAGCGTCAGCAGCGAGAGCACGCTCGCGGTCGACGAGAACCACAAAACGATGGTCGCCGTCTTCTCCGTCTGCACGAGATTGCGCACAAGCAGCATGGCGACAGCCGAGATCGCGGCGGCCACCAGCGCGGCCATGACGCCCAGGACCTCCTGGTCGTCGAGCGCTTCATCTGAATTGAGCAGGGTCAGTTCCGGCCAGGAGATGATGAGCACGCCAATGAGGCCGACGGCGACAGCGCTCCAGCGATAGACGCGGATCGTCTCGCCAAGGAAGACCGAAGAAAACACCACGACCAGCAGCGGCTGCGCATAGTTCAGGGTGATCGCCTCCGGTAGCGGCAACCTGGTAAGCGCGAAAAAGCCAAGTCCCATGGCACCGACGCCGACGATGCCGCGCGCAACGTGGTTGAAGGGACGTTTCGTGACGAATGCGGTGGCCAGATGCCCTTTCAATGCCAGGAAGGCAATGATCGGGAAGATGGCGAAGAAGGAGCGGAAGAACACGATCTGCCCGGCCGGCACGTCTCCGGCCGCCTTGATGCAGGTTTGCATGCCGACAAAAACCGCCACCGAGACGATCTTGAGCGCGATGCCCCTCAGCGTACCGTGGCCGCCCGTCGTTCCTGGTTCCGCCCCCGCCCCTGATGTCACGTTGGCGATGCACCCCTGATCGCGGCCCAGATGCGCGCCGGCGTCGCCGGCATCTCGATATGCCGGATGCCGTAGGCACGCCACAGCGCGTCGGTCACCGCGTTGAGCGCGGCCGGCGTCGAACCGATCGTGCCGGCCTCGCCCGCGCCCTTGATGCCGAGCGCATTGGTGGTCGACGGCACGTTGCGGGTCTCGAAATGGAAGAACGGAAAATTGTCGGCGCGCGGCATGGCATAGTCCATGAAGCTCGCCGTCAGCAACTGCCCGTCCTCGCCATAAATGGTTTCCTCGGTCAGCGCCTGGCCGATGCCTTGCACGACGCCGCCATGCACTTGACCGGCGAGCAGGATCGGATTCACGGTAACACCGAAATCGTCGACGATCGTGTAACGCACGATGTCGGTCGTGCCGGTGTCGGGGTCGATCTCGACCTCGCAGATATGGGTGCCGTTCGGATAGGTGCATTCGTCCTGGACGAACTCGCCGAAACCCTTGAGATCATCAGGGCTTTTCGCGGCCTTGGCGATGCTGGAAAAATCGATCGTACGGTCGGTACCGACGATGCGGGCAACCCCATCGGCCAGCTCGATATCGCCGGCCGAGGCTTCCAGCTCGTCGGCCGCGATGCGCTTGATCTTGTTGGCCAGGTCCTCGCCCGCACGGGAAGCCGATACGCCCCCCAATGGAATGGACCGCGAGCCGCCGGTACCGCCGCCGGCCTTCAATTCGTCGGTGTCGCCCTGGCGGACATGGATCTTGTCGATGTCGAGATTGAGCTTTTCCGACAGGAACTGCGCATAGGCGGTTGCATGCCCCTGCCCGTTCGTCTGGGTGCCGATCTTCAGCGTCACCGTGCCGTCGCCATTGAGCTCGACAAAGGCCGGTTCGGAGCCAGGGAAGGCGCAAGCCTCGATATAGGTCGCCATGCCGATGCCGCGGATCCTGCCGGCGGTCTTCGACTGCTTCAGCCGCTGGGGAAAAGCCTTCCACTCGGACCGCTCGATGGCGCGGTCCATATGGCCTTCGAATTCACCATTGTCGTACAGGCGGCCAGTCTGCGTGCGATAGGGGAATTGCTCGGGCCGGATGAAGTTGCGACGGCGGATTTCGTCGACAGGTAGGCCGAGATCATGGGCGCAGGCATCGACCAGCTTTTCCAGCAAGAACGCCGCTTCGGGCCGGCCGGCGCCGCGATAGGCGTCGACCGGGCACGTGTTGGTGTAGAGGCCGGTCACCGAGACATCGAGCGCCTGGATGTCATAGACGCCGGTCGACATGGTGACGCCGATATACGGAATGAACGGGCCGTATTGCGAGACATAGGCGCCGATATTGGCGAGCAGCGCGACCTTCATACCGAGGAAGCGGCCATCCTTGTCCATGGCCATTTCAGCCGTAACGGCGTTGTCACGGCCTTGCGCGTCCGTGAGGAAATGTTCGGTCCGGTCGCCGGCCCATTTCACCGGGCGGCCGAGCCGTTTCGCGGCCTCGAGCACCAATGGATATTCCCGGTAGACGAAGCTTTTCGGCCCGAACCCGCCGCCGACATCGGGCGTGATGACGCGCAGTTGGTCCTTCTTGATCTTGAACAGGCTGGCCAGGATATACTGCATGGAATGCACGCCCTGCGACCCGGTGGTCAGCACCAGGCGGTTTTCCTCGACATTCCATTCGCCTATCGCCGAGCGCGGCTCCATGTAGTTGCAGACCAGCCGGTTGTTGACGAACTCGATGCGGGTGACATGAGCCGCCCTGGCGAAGGCCGCCTTCGTCCTTGCCTTGTCGCCCATGTGGTAGGTGAAGGCGCGGTTGGAGCCGAGTTCCGGCCAGACCAGCGGCGTGCCTTCGGCAAGTGCCGTCGCCGTGCCTGAAGCAGCGTCCTCGCCATCGTAATCGACATCGATCAGTTCGGCGGCATCCTGCGCCAGGGCACGGCTGTCGGCGACCACAAAAGCAACGGCATCGCCGACATAGTTGACGCGGTCCCGGCACAGGATCGGAATGTCGCGCGTCGGCGCCTTGGTGCCGTCCGGCTGTACCTGCATGACACCGGACTTCAGATCGCCAAGATGAGCGAGATCCTTGGCAGTCAGCACCAGATGGACGCCGGGTGCCTGCCTTGCCGCTTCCGTCGAACCGATCCTGAAGCTTGCCTTGGCGACCGGCGAGCGCAGGACATAGCCATGCACGACGCCGGCCGGCTTGATATCATCGGTATAGCGGCCCTGTCCCTGGATGAATGCCCCATCCTCGCGCCGCAGCACGGAAGCGCCCATGCCGAATTTCGGTGTGACGACGGTCATGGCTGCCTCGTGATGATGTGGAGAATGAACGCCTGAAATAGGCATCGGTTGAGTTTTGTCGAGGGATCGTTTCGTGTAAAGAGCGCGGACTTCAAATTTCTTGGACCAGCGGGAACTGTCCGCTTCCAACGCAATCGACAGGAAAACCAACGGAATGCGCACGGACACCGGCCAGGTCTTCAAGCTCGAAGACTATCGCCCCAACGACTATCTCATTCCGCAGACCAACCTCACCTTCCGCCTTTCGCCTGAGGCCACGATCGTCACCGCAACGCTGACGATCGAACGCCGCGATGGCGTGTCCGCGACCGCGCCATTGGTGCTCGACGGCGACGGGCTGATACTCAAGCGCATCGAGATCGACGGCAAGAAGGCAAGACCGGCTGACTTGCTGGTGACACCTGACCAACTCACCATTCTCGAACCGCCGGCCACGCGCCGCTTCGAGCTGCTCATCGAAACCGAACTGGCGCCGGCCGGCAACGAAGCCCTGATGGGTCTCTATCGCTCGAACAACGTCTATTGCACGCAATGCGAGGCCGAGGGCTTCCGCCGCATCACCTACTTCCTCGATCGGCCCGATATCCTGTCCGTCTACACCGTGCGGATCGAGGCTCGGCGCGACGAGGCGGCGCTGCTCCTGTCCAACGGCAATCCGGTCGACAAGGGTGATCTCGGCGACGGCTGGCACTATGCCGGATGGTACGACCCCTTCCCCAAGCCATCCTATCTGTTCGCGCTGGTGGCCGGCAATCTCGGCCAGGTCGCCGACAGTTTCGTCACCGCGTCCGGCCGCAAGGTCGAACTCGGCATCTATGTCGAGCCCGGCAAGGAGAAGCTCGCCGGCTACGCGATGGACGCGCTGAAGCGGTCGATGCGATGGGACGAGGAGGCATTCGGTCGCGAATACGACCTCGACGTCTTCAACATCGTCGCCGTGTCCGACTTCAACATGGGCGCGATGGAGAACAAGGGCCTCAACATCTTCAACGACAAATATGTGCTGGCCGATCAGGAGACCGCGACGGACGCCGATTTCGCCAATATCGAGGCGATCATCGCGCATGAGTATTTCCACAATTGGACAGGCAACAGAATCACTTGCCGAGACTGGTTCCAGCTTTGCCTGAAGGAAGGGCTGACGGTTTTCCGCGACCACGAATTCTCCGCCGACCAGCGCTCGCGCGCGGTCAAGCGCATCGCCGAAGTGCGCACGTTGAGGGCGCACCAGTTTCCTGAGGACCAGGGTCCGCTGGCGCACCCGGTGCGGCCGCGCCGCTACCGCGAGATCAACAATTTCTATACGGCGACGGTCTACGAAAAGGGGTCCGAAGTGGTGCGCATGATCCGCACCATCCTCGGGACGGAAGCCTTTCGCGCCGGCATGGACCTCTATTTCGAACGGCATGACGGCGAAGCGGCCACGATCGAGGATTTCATCAAGGTGTTCGAGGATGCGTCGGGCCGCGACCTGTCGCAGTTCGCGCTCTGGTATCATCAGGCGGGCACACCCAACCTGACGGTCAGTTCGACGCACAATCCGGCCGCGCGGGAGTTCACGCTCGAGATCGAGCAGTCGGTGCCGCCTACCCCCTCCGAAAGCCGCAAGCGGCTGATGCACATACCGCTCGCCTTTGGCCTGATCGGCGCTGGCGGCAAGCCTGTCGAGTACAGCGGGGTCGAGGGCGCCAGCGTCGAGGACGGCGTCATCCATGTCCGCAAGCGCCGCCATATGGTGCGCTTTTCAGGCGTTGCCGAACGTCCGGCCGTGTCGCTCAACCGCGGCTTTTCGGCGCCGGTGACGCTGTCTGTCGAGCAGAAGGCCGACGATCAGTTCTTCCTTGCCCGCCATGACAGCGACGCCTTCTCGCGCTGGCAAGCCTTCAATACGCTCCTCACCGATGCGCTGATCGCTGCCTTCCGCGAGATCCTTGGCGGCAAGCGGCCTGACTTCACGCCCCGGCTGACCGAGCTTGCCGGCCGCATCGCCGGCGACGAGGCGCTGGAGCCCGCCTACCGGGCGCTGGCGCTGGCGCTTCCTGGCGATGCCGACATCGCCCGCGACATCGGCAAGAACATCGATCCCGACGCCATCCACACGGCCCGACAGGCCCTTGCGCTGGCGATAGCCACGGCGAACCGGGAACCCTTCGCGCAACTGTATGATCGCCTCGCGGACAAGGCCGTGTTCAGCCCGGATGCAACAAGCGCCGGGCGACGCGCCCTGCGCAACGTCCTTCTGGACTATCTCTCGCTGCTGCCGGGCGGTGCGGCACTTGCCGCCGGACATTTCCAGTCCGCTACCAACATGACCGACCGCGCGGCCGCGCTTGCCGTGCTCGCGCATCGTCACCATGGGTCGCCGGAGGCGAACAAAGCGCTGGCGGCTTTCGAAAAGACCTATGCGTCCGACCCGCTGGTCATGGACAAATGGTTCCAGATTCAGGCCAGCGTGCCAGGGCCGCAGGCTGTCGACACGGTTCGTGCCCTGACTGCTCATGCAGGCTTCTCGATGGCAAATCCAAATCGGGTACGCTCGCTGATCGGTACATTCTCCAGTGCAAACCAGACCGGTTTCCATCGCCCCGACGGCGAAGGCTACCGGTTCTTCGCGCAAACGGTACTCGAGGTCGAAAAGCGCAATCCGCAAGTGGCGGCAAGGCTGGCGACGGCACTGAGATCATGGCGTTCGCTCGAACCGGGCCGGCAGGCCAAGGCCAGGGAAGCCCTGCTTTCGATCGCCAATGCCGAAAACCTGTCGGCGGATCTGCGCGATATTGTCGAGCGCACGCTGGCCTAAATACCCTCGGTCTTCTCCCGTGCGGGAGAGGGCCGAGGTGCCGCACCTCCAAAACCGATTATTTTAGTCGATTTTTAATCTTTTTTCGCCGGACCACTGGACAAGGCGAATCACCTTTGATTCTTTACTGACGATTCGGAAGTGCGGCGTTTGCCGGATCACAAAGCAGCATAGGCAAATTCGGGGAGTGCCATTTATGGCGAAGGCGGACGCGTGGGGCGCGCCCGGTGGGATGGCTTTTGCGCGTCGCGAGACGCGCGGCGACGGCCTTGCCGGGAATACGCGGCTTATCGCCGAGCCGGCCTACAAGCGGCTTCTGGCCGCCGAACCGCTGCTGCGCCGGTCGATACCGGCCCTCATCATCATCTTCCTGCTCGTCATCGCGGCGCTGCGCGTGCTGTCGCTGATGAACGAGCGCGACGACGTCGAGCGTGATGCCAAGGCGATCCTGACGCTGGCGGCGGGCCAACTGGCCAGTTCGCTTGCCACCACCTCGGATACCCTGCCCGGCGCCGTCCAGGACCTGCTGGAGACCACCAGCCGTCAGGGCGCGATGGGCCGCAGCCATGTGCTCGTCATCACCGACAGCGCCTTCAAGATCACCGCGGTGACGCCCCGCTCGATCCCCTGGCAAGGCCATTCGCTCGACGGCCTCGTCCAGGGCGGCCAGCCGCTGTTCATGTTCGGCGACCGCGCCGGCGTCATGGA
This sequence comes from Mesorhizobium sp. GW821-FHT04C10, assembly GCF_059420305.1. Taxonomy (NCBI): domain Bacteria; kingdom Pseudomonadati; phylum Pseudomonadota; class Alphaproteobacteria; order Hyphomicrobiales; family Phyllobacteriaceae; genus Mesorhizobium; species Mesorhizobium sp. GW821-FHT04C10. The sequence continues at coordinate 5,409,259 of NZ_JBWKTL010000001.1, forward strand.
AGTCAACATCGGCGGCCAGGACTGGTATGCCGCCGTCAGCGTCGCCAAGGATCGGAAGGGAGCCGCGGCGGCTCTGGTGCCGCAGGAAGCGGTCTTCGACACATGGCGGAAGACCGTCTCGCTCAACGTCACCCTGTTCGTGCTGACGGCCGGCGTGCTGATCATCATCCTCTATGCCTATTTCGGGCAGGCGGCGCGCGCACAGGCCGCCGACCGCATCTACCTCGAAGCGCACCGGCGCATCGACATGGCGCTGGTCCGCGGCCGCTGCGGCCTGTGGGACTGGGACATGGTGCGCGGCAAGATGTACTGGTCGCGCTCGATGTACGACATGCTGGGCTACGAGCCCTGCGAGACGATGCTGTCCTTCGGCGAGGTCGACGAGATCATCCATCCCGAGGACGGCGACCTGTTCGAACTCGCCAACAGAATTGTCGCCCGCGAGATCGACCACATCGACCAGGTGTTCCGGATGCGACATGCCGATGGCCAATGGGTGTGGATGCGCGCTCGTGCACAGGTCATGGATCCGGAGGCGCCGGAAATCCAGCTGATCGGCATTGCCGTCGACGTCACTGAGCAGCGCCATCTGGCGCTGCGGTCCGAGGCGGCCGACCTTCGCCTCAGGACCGCGATCGAGAACATCAACGAATCCTTCGTGCTGTGGGATTCGACGCAGCGGCTGATCATGTGCAACTCCAAATACCAGCAGGACAACGGCCTCTCGGATCGCGACGTGATGCCAGGCGTGACGCGCGCTTCCCTGGAAGAGCGGATGCTGGCTTTTGCTTCCGAGCGCAGGCTTGCCAACACCAATGGTCCGCAAGGCGGCGCCACTTTCGAGCGGCAGCTGTCCGACGGCCGCTGGCTGCAGGTCAACGAACTCAAGACCAGGGATGGCGGCATCGTCTCCGTCGGCTCCGACATCACCCAGATCAAGCTGCATCAGGAGAAGCTGGTCGACAGCGAACGCCGGCTGATGGCGACGATCCATGATCTCAGCCTCGCCCGCCGAGCCGAAGAGGAACGGTCTCGCGAACTGGTCGACCTCAACCGCAAATACATGAAGGAAACCGAGCGCGCCGAAGCGGCGAACCGGGCCAAATCCGAATTCCTGGCCAACATGTCGCATGAATTGCGTACACCGCTGAACGCCATCATCGGCTTCTCCGAATTGATGGAACAGGGGCTGTTCGGCCCGCTGGGATCGGAGCGCTACGAGGAGTACGCCACCGACATCAACAGCAGCGGCAAGTATCTGCTCGGCGTCATCAACGACATTCTCGACATGTCCAAGATCGAGGCCGGCCAGTTCTCGCTCGACCAGGAACAGATCGACCTCGGGCCGTTGATCAGCGAGACGGTGCGCGTCGTCTCGCTGCAGGCCGCGCAAAAGGCGATCACCGTGGAAACACGCATCGCCGACGCGCTGACCTTGTTCGCCGATCGCCGCGCGATCAAGCAGATTGTCATCAACCTCCTGTCCAACGCGGTGAAGTTCACCGGCCAGGGCGGCCACATATCGGTCAGGGCCCGCAACACGTCGGGCGCCCTGGTGCTGACCATTGAGGACAATGGCTGCGGCATCCCGAAGGAGGCGCTCGGCAAGCTAGGACGGCCTTTCGAACAGGTGCAGAACCAGTTCTCCAAGAACCATGCCGGATCAGGCCTTGGCCTCGCCATCTCGCGCTCGCTGGCCGAGCTCCAGGGCGGCGCGCTGAAGATCCGTTCGACCGAAGGCGTCGGCACGATCGTGTCGGTGCGCATTCCGGTGAAGAAGGCGCCGGCGGCGGTGAAGGCCGCGGCTTGAACAACAGGCTCCGAGCGATACGCTGGAGCCTGGATCAAACAATCTTATTGGACGCTGCCGTCGTCATCCGATTGGCGGTGATGGCCAAAACGCCCGCCCTTCGGCAGTTCGCTCTTCTCGATCTTGCCGTCATTGTTCTTGTCGAGCATCGCGAACACCTTCTTCTCGCGACCGGTGATGTCATCCGTGGTCAGCGTGCCGTCGCCCCTGGTGTCGTAGCGGGCGATGATGCGCTTGGCCATGCGCTCGAAGCGCGCCTTCTCCAGCGCGTCGGCGAGTTGGGCGACGGTCAGCTTGCCGCCATTGGCGGCAACGAGCTTCTTCAGCCGCGCGTTCATGGCGTCGGAGAACTGGTCGAAGGTGATGGCACCGTCTGAATCGCTCATCGCCTTGTCGAGGCGGGCCATCATGCCGTCGCGCATTTTCGCGCTGGCATTGTTTTCAGCATAGGCGGTGGTGCCGACGGCGCCGGCAAGTGCCGCGAAGGCAAGGGCAAGCTTGGTTGACTTTCTCATGGTCTTCTCCTGTTGCATCGTCACCCCCGATGCGAGAGCGGCGGATCTTCGATCCTGTTGCCACTCCATCTCTTTGTTCGAGCATCGGATCTTCCCAAACCGGTTTCCACTTTTGGGTCCGATGCTTCGACAGCTATTTCACGGTCGTCCGGCACGAAGCAAAAGGTCAAAGTCCTTCCTGACCTTTTGCGACGTCTCCTTGAGGTGTGCTTCCAGCACACCGAAATCCGGCAGGTCGGTAACCGCCAGCAGCAGATCCGAAAGCCCCGGCGGAACGTCGTCGCGCTCGAACGGTCCGGTGAGACAAAGCCGGGTCATCTGGGTCAGCGCCAGATAAAGTGCGAAGGCGGCACCAAGCTCCTGCCTGACGCCGGCATCGGCGAAGCCGGGCACGAGGCGGGACAAGATCTCGGCCGTACCGGTAACACGCGGGCCGGCCTCGACCTGCCCGGTGATGACAGCCACCTGAGCGATGAATTCGAGATCGATCAGCCCGCCGGGGATCAGCTTGATGTCCCAGAGGTCACGCGCCGGCTTTTCATTCTCGATCATGGCGCGCATGTCCGCGGCCTCGGTCTTCACCTTCGCGGCGTCACGCGGCTGGCCAAGGACGGCGGCAACTTCCGCTTCGACCTCGGCGCACAGGCCGGCGTCGCCGCCAATGGCGCGCGCCCGCGACAGCGCCATGTGTTCCCAGGTCCAGGCCTCCTGGCGCTGATATTTCTTGAACGCATCGATATGGGTGGCCACCGGCCCCTTGTTGCCGGACGGCCGCAGCCGCAGGTCGAGTTCGTAGAGCACCCCTTCCGCCGTCGGCGCCGATACCGCCGAGATCAGCCGCTGCGTCATGCGGGTGTAATAGTGGGAAGGCGCCAGCGGCTTGTCGCCGTCGGAATCCTCGGCTTTCGCGTCATGGTCGTAGAGTAGGATGAGGTCGACATCCGACCCCGCGGTCAATTCGCGGCTGCCAAGCTTGCCCATGCCGAGCAGAGAAACCACACCGCCCGCGATCGTGCCGTGGCGCGCCGAGAATTCGGCGGTCACCGCCTGCAAGGCAGCCTCGATGGTGAGATCGGCGAGATCGGAAAAGGCGCGGCCGGCCCGGGCCGGATCGATTGAACCGGCGAGCAGCCGCACCCCGATCAGGAATTTTTGCTCCGAGGCAAAGATGCGCAACCGGTCGAGCACCTCCTCATAGACCCTGTCACCTTCGAGGAAGGCAGAAAGACGTGCCGAGAGATAGGCGCGGTCAGGCAGTTCGCTGAGAAGAGCGGGGTCGAGCAGGCCGTCGAACACATGCGGCCGGCGCGTGATGATCGCCGCCAGCCGAGGCGCCGCGCCCATTATCGTCGCCATCAGCTTGAGCAGTGCCGGGTTGGACTGCAGCAGCGAGAACAGCTGGATGCCGGCAGGCAGGCCGGCAAGGAATTCGTCGAAACGGATCAAGGCTTCGTCCGCCCGGCGCGTCTGACCGAAAGCCTTGAGCAAGGCCGGCGTCAATTCCGTCAGCCGCTCGCGCGCCTCCGCCGACTGGGTGACGCGGTAGCGCCCGAAGTGCCAGCCGCGGATGACACGGCAGATGTCGCTCGGCCGCTGGAAGCCGAGACCGTGCAAGGTCTGCAGCGTGTCGGGGTCGTCGACATCGCCGGTGAAGACCAGATTGCCGATACCCGCCGAAAGCTCGGGTGCCGTTTCGAACAGCGCCGCATAGTGGCGCTCGACCTGCTGCAGCGAGGCGCGGAATGCCAGGGAAAAGGCAGCCGCATCGGCAAAGCCCAGCATATGGGCGATCCGCTCAAGCCCCTCATCGTCTCCCGGCAGCGTATGCGTCTGCTCGTCGGCGACCATCTGGATGGCGTGTTCGACACGGCGAAGGAACCAGTATTGGCTGGCGAGCGCATCACGCGCATCGGCGGTGATCCAGCCGCGTGTGGCAAGCTGGCCGAGCATCGGCACGGTTTCGCGGCCGCGCAATTCCGGGAAGCGGCCGCCTGCGATGAGCTGCTGAGTCTGGACGAAGAACTCGATCTCGCGGATGCCGCCACGGCCGAGCTTGACGTTGTGGCCCTTCACGGCGATCTCGCCGTGCCCCTTGTGGGCATGGATCTGGCGCTTGATCGAATGAACGTCGGCAATCGCCGCGTAGTCCATGTATTTGCGCCAGATGTAGGGCTGCAGCTCCTTGAGAAAGGCGGCGCCCGCCGCCAGATCGCCGGCCACCGGACGCGCCTTGATCATCGCCGCACGTTCCCAGTTCTGGCCACGCGCTTCGTAGTAGCGCAGTGCCGCCTCAACGGGGATCGCCAGCGGGGTCGAACCGGGATCGGGACGCAGCCTCAGATCGGTCCGGAAGACATAGCCGTGCTCGGTGCGGTCCTGCAGGATGCGCACCAGCCGTCGCGTCAGGCGCGAAAACAGCTCGGTGGCGTCGAGAGGATCGACGATGGCGGGCGCTTCCGGATCGAAGAAGACGACAAGATCGATGTCGGAGGAGAAATTCAGCTCATGCGCGCCGAGCTTGCCCATGCCGAGCAGGATCCAGCCCGATTGCCGCGAAGGGTTGTCCAGATCAAGCAGTTTGAGCTTGCCCTGGCCATGCGCGTCGCGCAGCAGGAAATCGACGGCCGCACGGGTGCAGGCGTCGGCAAGATCGCTCAGCCGCCGCACTGTCAGCGACGTTTCCGCCTCACCGGCGAGATCAGCCAGCGCGATCAGGAAATGCGCCTCGGCCTTGCACTGGCGCAGCTCCATCATCAGGCTGGATTCGGAAACCGTCTCAGCCAGTGGCGCCTGGTCGATCGCGGCGGTGATCGCTTTCAGGCGAGCCTCGACCGTCTGGTCGAAAAGAGCATCCAGTATCCGCGGCCGGCGGCGCGCCGTGTCGCGGAGGAAAGGCGAGAGGTCGAAAACTGCAGCCAGGAAATCCTGGGCCTCCCCCTTGGCGCCCAGGAATTTGGCCAACCTTGTCAGCCCTTCTTCGCGTGCCGCCGCGGCAATGTCGGCCAATTCCTGTCGCGCCTGGCCTTCATCGAGAGGGGCAAGCCCAACGGCTGGCTTCAGCAGCCAGTCCGTGACCGTCCGTTTCGCGACCGCAGCCATCAATGATCCTCCCGTGCTGGGAAACTCATGACCACGGATAGTCCCGGATTGCCAGGCAGGAGATCAAGCCGCCCATAATGGAAAGTCATGACAGCCTTGGCGAGGCTGAGGCCAAGGCCGGAACCGGGCTGCGAACGGCTCTTCTCCAGCCGCACGAAACGTTCGGTCGCCCGGGCGCGATCGGCATCGTCCGGAATGCCTTGGCCGTTGTCGGCGACACAAAGCCTGATCTCGCCATGCGTCCGCTCGAGCGTCACACGAACTGTCGGCTTGGACGTGGAATCCGTCGAATACTTGATGGCGTTGTCGACGATGTTGGACAATGCCTGGCCGATCAGCTCGCGGTTACCGTCGACGAGAAAAGCGCCGTTCGTTTCGGCTTCGAGCGAAACGCCAGCCTCTTCCGCCACCGGCTCGTAAAGCTCGACGACATCACGCACCGCCGCCGCCAGATCGACGCGGTTGGTGTGTTCAGACGAATATCCGGCCTCCAGACGGGAGATCATCAGGATGGCGTTGAAGGTCTTTATCAGCTGGTCGGACTCAGCGATGGTGCCTTCCAGCGCCTGGCGATAATCGGCGGGCTTGTGCTTGCCGGAAAGCGTCGCTTCGGCCCGGTTGCGCAGCCGGGTCAGCGGCGTCTTCAGGTCATGCGCGATATTGTCGGAAACCTGCTTCAGGCCTTCGTTGAGCGTCGCGATCCTGGCCAGCATGGAATTGAGGTTTTCCGAAAGCCGGTCGAACTCGTCACCGGCGCCGGTCACCGGCAGCCGGCCCGACAGGTCACCGCCCATGATGCGGCGGCTGGCCTCCGAAACGCTGTCGATGCGCTTGAGCGCGGCGCGGCCGACAAAGAACCAGATCAGGATGCCGCCCAGGCCCATCATGCCAAGCGCCAGCGTCAGCGCACGGCGGATGACGGCGCGGAAACGTTCCGGTTCGCCAAGGTCGCGACCGACCAGCATGATCATCTGGTTGGGCAGCCGCAGCACCAGCGCAATGGCGTTGTGGCCCTGCGCGCCTTCGGTCTGCTGCGCCGCGTTGTCACCGGTTGCGGGAGGTGTTGCCTGATCGGTCGTTCCGCTGCGCAGGCGGTCAAGCTCACCTTCTCCGAAGCGTTTGTAGGAGAACGGCTCGGTCGTCCAGCCCTCGGTGTCGATCACCCCCGGTTCGAGGCTCTGCACGTTGCCGGTCAGGATCTGGCCATTGGCGTCGGCGATCAGATAGAGATTGGCGCCTGGCTGGCGCGATCGGGCCTCCACCACCCTGACTAGAACCGGCAGGCCACCGCGCTGATAGGCCCTGGCAAGACCGAGCACTTCGTCGTTGATGGTCTCCTGCGTCTGCGACGTCAGCATGCGCGCAGACAGCGAGGTCATGTAGAAGACAAGCAGTACGGCGCAGAGCGCGAAGAGCAGAAGGTAGAGCGCCGAGAGCCGCGCTGCCGTCGTCCTCATGATGGCGGGCACGGAAAGCGCCATGCTGCCGCCTAGCCGCCCTTCAGCATGTAGCCGGCGCCGCGAACCGTATGCAGGATCGGCTTGTCGAAGCCTTTTTCAATCTTGCCGCGCAGCCGCGAGACGTGGACATCAATGACGTTGGTCTGCGGATCGAAATGATAGTCCCAGACATTCTCGAGCAGCATGGTGCGAGTCACCACCTGGCCGGCATGGCGCATCAGATATTCGAGCAAGCGGAACTCGCGCGGCTGCAGCGTGATCTCGCGCGCCGCACGTCGGACCGAATGCGACAGCCTGTCGAGTTCGAGGTCGCCAACCCGGTAGACGGTTTCGGCCTCCTTGGCGCTGGCGCGCCGGTTCAACACCTCGACGCGGGCCAAAAGCTCGGAGAACGCATAAGGTTTGGTCAGATAATCGTCGCCGCCGGCGCGCAGCCCGGTGACCCGGTCATCGACCTCGCCCAGCGCCGACAGGATCAGCACCGGCGTGGTGTTGCCCCGGGAGCGGAGGCCGGCAATGACCGACAGGCCGTCGCGGCGCGGCATCATCCGATCGATGACCATCACGTCATAGTCACCGGCATCGGCAAGCGCGAAACCAGTTTCGCCGTCGCCGGCGACGTGGGCGGTATGACCAGCTTCGGCGAAGGCTTTCTGCAGATAATCCGCAGCCTCGCGATCATCTTCTATGACGAGAATCTTCATAGGGCCGTTATACGCGATTTCGCTGGAAGGTTGAGTAGCCGGCATCTGCATTTTAGCCTTTGCCAAAGCGCGTCGCGATCAAGATGATCGAGACCACGCGCGATAAGATCTTGTTCTCTGGTGGTCTTCATCCCGGACATGCCTGCTTTCGAGGCATGATCCTGAAATCACCACATCCTCTCGTCCCGGGTCCGGGGGAGTGTCTTTGGGCGGCTTCCAGAATGTGCGGCAGCGGGCGATGGGAGGCCCGCTGCCGCTGGAGGAGAGCACGATGACTGACTAACGTACCCGGCTCCATGCTTTCCCATGCGGCGGCTCGGGGGTGTTTGAAACCGCCGCATCGGAAAAGTCGTTGTCAGCCCTTGGCGACAGGCAGCGCGACGAAACGATTGTTGTTGTCGCGGGTGATCTGCATCAGCACCGCCTTGCGGCCGGACTTCACCGCGTCGGTCATCGCCTTGGTGACGTCCTCGGTGCCGTTCACCTCGCTCGAATTGACGGCGGTGATGATGTCGCCCGGCTGGATGCCGCGGTCGGCGGCATCGCTGTCGGGATCGACATCGGTGACCACTAGGCCCTTGCCGTTTTCGGACTTGGTTACGGTGAGGCCGAGATCGGCCAGCGTGTCGGGCTTTGCCGGAGCGGCAGGCTGCTGTTGCTGGTCGTTCGAAGCCTGCTTGTCGCTGGCCGGCAGCTTGCCGAGATCGACCTTGACCGTCTGGCTCTTGCCGTCGCGCCAGACGGTGACGTCAACCGACTTGCCCGGCGAATACGCGCCAATCAGGCGGGCGAGTTCCTTCGGCGACGCAACGTCCTTGCCATCGACCTGGGTGATGACGTCACCAGCGGTGATGCCTGCCTTCTTGCCAGGGCCGTCGTCCTGGGCGCTGGATACCAACGCGCCATTGTTGGACTTCAGGCCAAGCGACTCGGCGATGTCAGACGTGACCGGCTGGATTTCGACGCCGAGCCAGCCGCGCTGCACCGCACCGCTCTTCATCAGATCGCCGACAACCTGCTTGGCGGTCGAGGCCGGAATATCGAAAGCGATGCCGACGCTGCCGCCCGAAGGCGAGAAGATGGCGGTGTTGATGCCGACCACCTGGCCGTTGAGGTTGAAGGTCGGGCCGCCCGAATTGCCGCGATTGACCGAGGCGTCGATCTGCAGGAAATCGTCATAGGGGCCGGCGCCGATGTCACGACCACGCGCCGACACGATGCCGGCGGTGACGGTGCCGCCGAGGCCGAACGGATTGCCGACGGCCACCACCCAGTCGCCGACGCGAACCTTGGAATCGTCGGCGAAATCGACATAGGTGAACTTGCCGCCACCATCGACCTTGAGCACGGCGAGATCGGTGCGCGGATCGGTGCCGACCAGCTTGGCGTCGAGTTCCTTGCCGTCATTGGTCACCACGGTGAAGGCGGTGCCCTCTTCGACGACATGGTTGTTGGTGACAAGATAGCCGTCCTCGGAAATGAAGAAGCCGGAGCCCTGGGCCACCGGGCGCGGCTGGTCATTGTTGCGGTCGCGGTGACCGAAGCGACGGTGGCCATCGTCATTCTGTCCGCCCTGGTCGCCAAAGCCGCGGAATTCCTTGAAGAAACGGCGCAACTGCGGATTGTTGGGAAGATTGTCGAAACCATCCTGGTCGTCGGAACCGTCATCTGCGGTCGGCTGGATCTTGGCCTTGACCTTGACGCTGACCACGGCCGGCGAAACGCGCTCCACGACATCGGCAAAGCTCGGAACCTGCGGGGCCTCGACACGCACAGCGTCGGCCAGAACGGGGCTGGTTCCACTGGTCAACGCGCCAACACCGATCGCGCCGGCAATGGCGACGGACGCGGCAGCAGCCAGGAAACGCTTGCGGGTGCGGGAATATGAATTGGGGGCAATATTCATGGGGTCTCGTATCCTCTTTCAAACGGACGCGCCTTGATCGGCATCCTCGAAGAGAGAGAAGTAGAGCGACCCACATTACAGCGCCATTTCCGACGCATGAAACTTTGGTAATGTTGGCGGCAGAAGGGGCTCACAAATTACTTGGTGACAAGCCGCCTAGTGGCTTATGTTGTACACAACTCAGCACAAGGCTTTCACCATGACGACCAGCACCACCATGACAATTCGCGTTTCATCCGAAACCAAGCTGAAGCTTGAAAGGATCGCCGCCGACACCCGCCGCAGCAAATCCTTCCTCGCGGCCGAGGCGGTTTCGGCCTATGTCGACCGCGAACTCGAAATCATCGAAGGCATCAAACGCGGCATGGCCGATGCGGTGGCTGGCAGTATCGTGCCTCACGATGATGCCATGGTGGAAATCGATGCCGTTATCGAGGCCGTGGAAGCCAAGCGCAAGGGCAACGCGTGAAGCGGTTCGTCACCTGGTCGCGAGACGCACTGGACGACACTAAGCAGCAAGTTGCCTTCATCGCGCGAGACAACCCGGCCGCCGCCAGACGTATCGCGGATCGAATTCGTGACACGGGCCGGGGTCTCGGTGACATGGCCACGGGCCGGCCAGGCCGGGTAACAGGCACCTATGAGAAGCCCCTCGGCCGCCTGCCCTACATCATTGCCTATGAGTTGCGGCCGATCGCAGGCCGCGAGAGCGTCGTTATCGTGCGTATCATCCACACGTCGCGGGACTGGCTGCCGGAGGAATGGCCGAATTAGTCACCAAGCAACTTGTCCAGCGCGGCCTGCTCCTCCGCCGAAAGCGCTGTCGATACCGGGCGGCGCGACCGCGCGCTGAGCACGATGAAGACGCCCCCGATCAGCAGCAACAGCACAGGCGTGCCCCAAAGCAAGGCGTTGCGCAGGTCGAAACGCGGCTTCAGCAGCACGAACTCGCCGTAGCGGGACACCACATAGTCCATCACCTGCTGGTCGGTATCGCCGGCGACGAGGCGCTGGCGCACCAGGATGCGCAGGTCCCGGGCAAGATCGGCATCGGATTCATCGATCGACTGGTTCTGGCAGACCATGCAGCGCAGGCCTTCCGAGAGTGTCCGGGCTCTCGCCTCAAGCACCGGATCGGCCAACATCTCGTCGGGCTTCACCGCCAGCGCCGAGCCGGCGAAGCCGAGCGCCAGCACCAGGAAAAGCAATACGACGGAAAACCTTGCCTTCATGGCAGGCTCGCGGTTGCCACGGCATCGGCCTGCTTGCGCCGGCGCGAGGGCGCGCCGACACGCAAGCGCCTGTCCATCAGCGACATGGCAGCACCAGCCATCATCACCAAGCCGCCGCCCCAGATCAGCGTCACCAGCGGTTTCCACCACAGCCGCACCACCACCGATCCGTCCTTGCCCTCGTCGCCGAGCGAAATGTAGAGCTGGGAAAAGCCAAGGGTCTTGATACCGGACTCCGTCGTCGTCGTCTGCCGCACCGGATAGAAGCGCTTGGCGGAACTGATCTCGCCGACAGGACTGCCGCTGACGCCGATCAGCTCGAAACGGCCGCGATCCTCGCTGTAGTTCGGGCCCTGCGCCGGATAAAGACCGACGAAACGCAGTGTATGGCCTGACAATTCCACCGTCTCGCCGGCGCGCATGGTGAGGATCTTCTCAGTGCCGAAGGAGAGCGTGGCGACAATGCCGAGCAACGTCAGGCCAAGGCCGAGATGGGCCAATGCCGTGCCGAAGACCGAGCGTGGCAGGCCGACGAAGCGCCTGAACATGACGGCGGGTGCAACCGATCCGACACCGGACTTGACGGCAAGGTCGGTAAGGGCTCCGGCGACCAGCCAGACGGCAAGGCCGATGCCGAGGGCGGCGAAAACCGAAGCGCCGTCGATGAACAGGCCAGTGACCAGCATCGCCGCCAGCGCCAGCGCGAAGGCAGCCATCAGGCGTTGCGCCGCGGCGAAGACATCGCCACGCTTCCAGGCGAGCAGCGGCCCGAACGGCACAAGGGCCAGAAGCGGCAGCATCAATGGGCCGAAGGTCAGGTCGAAGAACGGCGCGCCGACCGAAATCTTGCCGCCGGTAAGCGCTTCCAGCGCCAGCGGATAGAGCGTGCCGACGAGCACGGTGGCGGTCGCCGTGGTCAGGAACAGATTGTTGAGGACGAGCGCGCCTTCACGCGAGATCGGATGGAACAGTCCGCCGGCCGTCAACCTTGAGGCGCGCAGCGCAAACAATGCCAGCGAGCCGCCGATGAACAGCGTCAGGATGCACAGGATGAAGACGCCGCGCGTCGGGTCGGTGGCGAAGGCATGCACCGAGGTGAGCACGCCCGAACGCACCAGGAAAGTGCCGAGCAGAGACAGCGAAAAGGTGAGGATGGCGAGCAGCAGCGTCCAGATCTTCAGCGCCGAGCGCTTTTCCATGACGATGGCCGAATGCAGCAGGGCGGTGCCCGCCAGCCACGGCATGAAGGAAGCGTTCTCAACCGGGTCCCAGAACCAGAACCCACCCCAGCCGAGCTCGTAATAGGCCCAGTAGGACCCCATCGCGATACCGCCGGTCAGGAACATCCAGGCGACCAGCGTCCACGGCCGCACCCAGCGCGCCCAGGAGGCATCGATGCGGCCCTCGATGAGGGCGGCGACCGAGAAGGAGAAGCAGATCGAGAAGCCGACATAGCCGAGATAGAGCAGCGGCGGATGAATGGCGAGGCCGAGATCCTGCAGGATCGGGTTGAGATCGCGGCCTTCGATCGGCGCCGGGTTGAGCCGGATGAAAGGATTGGACGTCGCAAGGATGAACAGGAAGAAGGCAGCGCCAATGGCGCCCTGCACGGCCAGCACATTGGCGCGTAGCGTTGCCGGCAGGTTGGAGCCGAAAGCCGCGACAAGGGCACCGAAGAAGGTCAGGATCAGCACCCAGAGCAGCATCGAGCCTTCGTGATTGCCCCAGGTTCCGGTGATCTTGTAGATCAGCGGTTGCAGCGAATGCGAGTTTTCCCAGACGCTCGCCACCGAAAAATCGGAGTTCGCGTAGGCGCCCGCCAGGGCGACAAAGGACAGCGCCGTCAGCGCAAAGCCAGTTATCGTGACAGGACCGCCGACAGCCATCAGGCGCTGGTTGTTGAGGCGCGCTCCGAACAGGGGCACGATCGTCTGCACCAGCGAGAGCGCGAACGCCAGGACCAGGGCGAAATGTCCGGTTTCAACCATGATTGCCCCCTGCCCGTCCGCCAGACTCACTCACTCTTGCTCTCCTGCCAGACGCCCTTGGCCTTCAGCCCGTCGGCCACCTCCTTGGGCATGTAGCGCTCATCATGCTTGGCCAACACGCTGTCGGCAACAAAGACCCCGTCCGCGCCAAAAGTGCCTTCGGTGATGACGCCCTGCTCCTCGCGAAAAAGGTCGGGCAGGATGCCGGTATAGGTGACCTTGACCGATTTATGCGTGTCGGTGACGGAAAACGCGACTGTCGCGCCCTGCCCGCGCTGGATGGTGCCTTTTTCGACCAAACCGCCGAGCCTGATGCGCTGGCCGGGCTGGACACTGGCGGTGGTGAGGTCCGCCGGCATGTAGAAATAGGACGCCTTCTGGCCAAGCGCGTAGAAGGTCAGCCCGGTGGCGGCGCCCAGGAAAGCCAACCCACCTGCGATGACCGACAACCGTTTCTGCTTGCGTGTCATGACACGTTCTACTCCGTCGCCGCCAGGCCGAGCGAGGCGGCAAAGGCGGTGAATTTCTTGGCTTCGTCACTGCCGGCGCCAAAGACGGCAATGGCGCGACCCAGCGCCTCGCGCGCCTGGTCGGCCTTGCCCAGCACGACATAGGAACGAACGAGCCGCATCCATCCTTCCGGGTTACGCGGATTTTGCCGCAGTTTTTCATCGAGGCCGGCGACCATCGTGTTGATCATGGCTTCGCGATCCTGCGGCGACATGGAGGACGCGGCGTCGACATCCGCGGCAGCGGGGCCTTTCGCGTCCGTACCGGAAGCGACTTCGGGGCTGGCGGCCTTGGCCAGCGCCTGCTCGACGGCGCCGCGCCAAGGCGAGTCGGGCGGCAAGGTGCCCAGCATGGTTTGCCAGGCCGTGACCGCGTCCTTGTTTCGCCCCTCCTGCGCCAAGGCCACGGCCAGATAGAAGCTGGCTTTAGCGTTGGCCGGATCGAGCTTGAGCGCCGCCTCGAAGGCATCCTGGGCATCGGCCGAAACAATGCCGCCTGCCGCACCGGCGATCGCCTCGCCGAGGCCGGCCTGGCGAACCGCGCTGTCTCCGTCGAGGCGGATGGCATTGCGGTACGCCGCCGCCGCCTCGGAAAAGCGCTGCATGCGCAGATAGACCGGGGCCAGCACATCCCAACCCCTCCCGTCGGACGGATTGGCGGCAAGGTGGGCCTCGGCCCGCGCAACCAACTCGTCGACCGAGCTGTCGGCCGGATTCTTGGTCAATCGCCCGCTGAGCGGCTGCGACGGCAAATCAGGCGAGCCAATCTGGCTGTAGAGACCCCAGCTGACCAGCGGTACAGCCAGCACGGCCACTGTCGCGACAAGTCTCGCCGTGAAAAAAGCCCGGCTGGCCGACGTCTTGCCGGCCGCATCCGCATTGTCGAGGCGAAGGATGCGGCGCGCGATCTCGGCGCGCGCCTCCGCCGCTTCAGCCGGCTGGATCAAGCCGCGTGCGGCATCACGGTCAAGCTCGGACAATTGATCGCGATAGACTTCCAGATCGTGATCGCCGCTCGACGACGTGCCCCTGGCGCCTCCGGCCAGCGGCAGCAGCACCGCAAGGCTCGCACCGAGCGTCAGTATCGCGGCTATGACCCAGAACAGCATGGTTCTTCCAATAACGGCAGAGCCATGCCCTGCCAACACAGGCATCCTGCGACGCTTTGACGGTCAGCGCGCCGAATGTCCTTGATCGACATCAACCGGCCGGATTCCAACCGGAGCCGATCCGATCTTTGTTTTGTGCATGTCGTTGTCCCAAAACCTCTGTGCGCTTTTGGGCGACATGGAGCTCTCAGGTCAGCGGCGTCCAGCTGCCGTCGGCATTGCGGCAAGCGGTTCCGCGCGCCGTGACGCCGGCTCCACCCGTGAAGACGGTCTGCGTGTACTGGCGGCAGTCCTGCGAACCGACGCGATAGGGTTGGGCCGGAACGACCTCGCCATAGCGGGATGCCTGATCGCCCTTCCACGCCACCTTCTGGCCGCTCGTCGTATATTCGAGCGCCTTGTATTCCGCCTCGAGAGCGCTGCGTTTTTCGGATTCACTGAGGCCGGCGCCGATCGAGCCGCCAATGAGACCGCCCCCCATCGCTGAAATGATCGATTTGGTGACCTTGCCACTCGCCGGAGGCGTCGATGCTGGTGTCGGCGCCAAGGTTGGGCCCTTGCCGCTCAAGGTGGTGCAGCCGGACACGGCCAGGAGGGCGGAAACGAGCGCGACGCGAATCTTCATGCCAACAACCGGTTTTCTTGAATTGGAGCCTGCCATGGATGCGCCGGGGGCCGCGTCATCGGAGAAGTAGGTGTGGCCATAGTATTGATATTTGTCGGAAATTTGGCCGCTGCCGGCCGTTCCGGAACCAATCGATAAGCCGCCATGATATGCGCCGTCCATCGCTGCCGATCGGCCCTGAGTAGCATTACTGAAGGCTCCGCAATCGTACCACTGCCTTCAGTCCGCCCATGCCGGACCGTTCGAGCGCCAGAACGCCTCCATACTCGTTGATAAGGTCGGCGACAATGGCAAGCCCCAGACCGGTTCCCGGTTTTGTCTCGTCCAGGCGCCTTCCGCGCTTCAGAGCGTCGCGCGCCTTGTCCTCGGGGATGCCCGGGCCGTCATCCTCGATGCTGATCTCGAAAAAACTGTCATCCTTGCCGGCCAGGGACGCAACCGAGACCGACACGGCGCTTTTGGCCCATTTCATCGCATTTTCGAGAAGATTGCCAAGCAGTTCCTCGAGGTCCTCGCGCTCTCCGGCAAAGACGATCTCGGTGGCCGGCAGCGACAGCGACAGGCTGGTCTGCGGATTGAGCTTCTGCAAGACCCGCACCATGCGCTGGACCAGCGGCGACACCGGCGTGCGATAGACGACGCTGTCGCGCTGTGCAGCGACGCGGGCGCGCTGCAGGTAATGGTCAACCTGCTTCTGCATCGAGGCCGCCTGTTCGGCGATCAATTGTCCCTTGGCGCCGCCAAGTGCCCTGCCCTCGTTGAGCAGCACGGCAAGCGGCGTCTTCAGCGAATGGGCGAGATTGCCGACCTGGGTTCGCGAGCGCTCGACGATGCGTTTGTTGTTCTCGATCAAGGCGTTGGTTTCGTTGGCCAATGGTTCGATCTCAGCCGGGAAGCGGCCGTCGAGCCTCTGTGCGGTGCCTTCACGCACCATGGCAAGTGCGTTCCTGACCCTGCGCAACGGCTGCAAGCCGAGCAGGATGGCGATCGCGTTAATGGCGATCATGCCGACGCCGAACAGGCTGAGATAGGTCAGCAGGCGGCGCTGGAAGGTGGCGATCTCCTGCTCGAGTTCGCTCTGGTTGCCCATGACACGAAAACGCGCGGCGCGATTCTTGGCGTCGAGGACGAATTCGCTCTCGAACACTTCGAGCTGCTCGCCGTCGATGCCTTCGGCCGCATAGCTGCGCTGGAAGCTGGCATTGAAGGGCACCTCGGCCACGCTCGGCGACGGGATCTTGCTTGTCATCGACGACGAGTGAAGGTCGCCATGCACACCTTCCGAGGCAGGCTCAACCGACCAGTACCAGCCCGAATTCGGCTCCGAGAAGCGGAGGTCTCCGAGGTCGGGAGCACCGGTGAGCGCTCCCGTGTCGGAAATGCCGATGGAACCGATCAGGTTGAACAGATGCGCCGACAAAAGGCTGTCGAAGCCACGCTCGCTGGCCTGGCGATAGAGCGTGGTGATCAGGGTGAAGATGACGACAAGGGTCAGGATCGCCCATACGGTGGAAAAGGCGATCACGCGGAACGTCAGCGAACGCGGCCACAAACGCAGCGAAAGCGGCGCCCTTGCGGTTGGTTTGATCGGTTCCGAGTTACGCCTCCGGCTCACGCATGCGGTAGCCCATGCCACGCACGGTTTCGATCATGTCGATGCCCATCTTCTTTCGCAACCGCCCGACAAACACCTCGATGGTGTTGGAATCGCGGTCGAAATCCTGGTCGTAGAGATGCTCGACCAGTTCGGTGCGCGAGACGACCTCGCCCATATGGTGCATCAGATAGGCAAGCAGGCGGAATTCGTGCGAGGTCAGCTTCAGCGGCACGCCGTCGACATCTGCCTTCGACGCCTTGGTATCGAGGCGGACCGGCCCACAGGTGAGTTCCGACGAGGCATGACCGGCGGCGCGGCGGATCAGCGCCCTGACCCTCGCCAGCACCTCCTCGATATGGAACGGCTTGGTGACATAGTCGTCCGCGCCGGCATCGATGCCGGAGACCTTGTCGCTCCAGCGGTCGCGCGCCGTCAGGATCAGCACGGGCATCTTGCGGCCGCCGCGGCGCCAGCGCTCGACCACGCTGATGCCGTCCATCTGCGGCAGGCCTATGTCGAGCACGACGGCATCGTAGGGTTCGGTGTCGCCGAGGAAATGGCCTTCCTCACCGTCAAAGGCGCGGTCGACGACATAGCCGGCGTCGACCAGCGCGTCCGCTATCTGCCTGTTGAGATCCTTGTCATCCTCGACGACGAGTACGCGCATGCGGAGATCGATACCTGTTGAAGAGCTTGGTCAGATTGAAGACTTGGTCAGATTGAAGACTTGGGCAGATTGAAGACTAGGTCAGATATAGGCCGATTCCGGCGGCCTGGGAAACGTGGCCCGTAAAATGGAGCATTGGGTCAGTTTTGCGGGACGACGATCTCGGAACGGCGCGGACGTTGTCCGTCCTTGCCTGGCACCAGCACGACGATGACGCAGACCGGCTGGCCGCCGCGTGTCGACTGTGAGGCCTTGGCCAGCGTTCCGCCATTCTGCTCGGCCACCTGCTGGCCGATCGCGTAGCAGTCGGACGCAGCCAGGACGATCGAGCTGGCCTGGTCTGGCGCGATCACCGGCATCGCCATCGCCTGCGACGCGAGCAGCCCGGCAGCACTGAGCGCCAGGGTCGCGGTTCGAAAGAGGGAGCGAAACGTTTTCATGGTCGGTTTTGTAACGCATCGGTGCTGAACGTGAAATGAACAGTGATCGACACGAAAATCATGCCCGCTACTCCCCCTGAAACGCGAGACGCCCGATGGTGATTTCGACGCCCCAACCCGACGAAATCCCGGAAATGCCAGTCTAGACTCCGTTTCGGTCAGATTGGAAGCGTATCAGGCATTTTCCTGCGTCAGCGCACGAAACCGCAGCAGCCCGTGATGTACAAGGAGATCTTCGTCGTAACGGGCCTCGGTGAATTCGAGCGATAGCCGTGTCTTGCCGCGCCGGCCGACCACCAGCGCGGCGTTGGCAAGGCGGGCCTTGATAGCGGCCATGATGGCAAGGGTTTCGTCTTCACCATGAGCTTTCGACCAGACGTGCAGCGTGATCAGCTGATCATCGTTGTTCTCGGCACCGGTGTCCCAGTCAAAGGCGCTGGTCTGGCCACAAGTCACATAAGGGAACGCGGCATTGTCGGCCGCCCTTTCGAGCAGCCCGGCGCCACCGAGCAGCGCCGACAACGACTTGTCGGTTTTGAGCCTCAGAAAAAGTGCCTGCAGCAGATCGCCGGGCGCTGTCATATTCATTCCTCAAGCCGCTGTGCAACCGACAAATGCGTTTCCAAGCCTGCCGGTTTCCCTATGCCTTGCCAGATATAGCGTTGGCTACGGGAAAACGATGGCGATTCGTCATAAGAATTATGCATACCGATGATCTCGAAAATACGACTTGCCGACAATCCCACCGATAGACGCGGAAGAGCAGGACCAGGAAGCGGCGCATCAAGCATCGGCGCCGCCCGGCAGGTGGCGCATGAATCTGGTGTCCCGCTTGCCTGATCGCGCGATCTTGCCTCATATGGACCGGTCCACGATGGAATGTTCCTTGCCGGCTCTGGCCGGGCAACGGGGGCATTTTCCCCAGATTTTCGGAGCTGATGATGCTCGATCCAGAAAAGGCCAGAGCCGCGTCCCGGTTGCTGGTCGACCATTGGGACAAGGGCACCCGTCTCGACGCCATACCTTTCGAATTGCGGCCGCAAACGCGGATCGACGGTTACGTCATCCAGTCGCATGTGATGGATCGCTCAGCGGCGACGCTTTTCGGCTGGAAGATTGCAGCAACCAGCCTCGCCGGACAAAGGCATATCAACGTCGACGGCCCGATGGCCGGGCGTCTGATCGCCGAGAAATCGGTCGAGGTTGGCGGGACCGTTTCGCTCGCGACGAGCAAGATGCGTGTGGCGGAGATCGAATTCGCCTTCCGCTTCGGCCGCCAGTTGCCGCCGCGTCCAGGACCCTATGAAATCGCCGAGGTGATGGATGCCGTGGCGACCTTACACCCGGCGATCGAAATACCGGACTCACGCTATGATGATTTCTGCGCCGTCGGAGCGCCGCAGCTCATAGCCGACAACGCCTGTGCCAATCTGTTTGTCATCGGCGAGGCGATAGAAGACGACTGGCGCGCCGTGAACCTCGCGGAGCACCCGGTGACCGGGTTCGTTTCCGGCAAATCGCGGCACGATGGAAAGGGCGCGGCAGTGCTGGGCGACCCTCGGATCGCGCTCACATGGATCGTCAATGAACTGTCGGGCCTGGGCATGGCACTCGAGCCGGGACAGGTGGTGATTACAGGCACCTGCGTGACGCCGATAAGCGTCGAGGCCGGCGACGAAGTGATTGGCGATTTGGGCCGGTTCGGCCGCGTGTCGGTACGGTTTATCTAGAGCAATTCCAGGAAAAGTGTGTAACGGTTTTCCGTCCGGAATTGCGTAAAATAAATAGTTAGAGCGGTTCTGCGATTCCGTGAAACGCTGAACCGCTCTAGGCCCCGGCGCGCAACCTGACGACGAAGCTGCGCACCGCAAGCACCAGCACGGTGATGATGATCAGGATCACCGACAGGGCCGCGATCGCCGGGTCGATGTTGTCGCGCAGGCCCATCCACATCAGGCGCGGCAGCGTGATGGCGTTGACCGAGGTGATGAACAGGGTGACGCCGATCTCTTCCCAGGACAGCACGAACGACAAAAGCGCCGCGGTGATGATGCCGAACTTGATGTTGGGCATGATGATGCGGGTGGCACGCTCCCAGACACTGGCGCCTAGCCCCCTCGCCGCAAGGTCGATGCGCCGGTCGATCTGGCTGAGCGAGACCAGGATCAGCACCGTGGCAAAGGGCACCGTCATCACCGAATGCGCCATGGCAACGCCGAGCCAGGTGTCATAGCCAAAGAACGAGCTGAAGCCTGAGATCGAGGTCAGCAGGAAGTAGAGCGTGATTGCCGAGACCACCGGCGGCACCACCATCGGCAACAGCACGAAACCGACGAGCGCGGCGCTGAAGCGGGGCTGGAACATCCAGACGCCAAGGCTGAAGCAGAGCGCCAGCACGGTGGAAATCGCGCTGCTGACGATCCCGATGCGGATCGACAGCAGGATCGACTGGATCCAGCGCGGGTCCTCGATCAGCGAGCGATAGTGGCGCAGCGACAGTTCGCCTGATGGCATCGCCAGCATGCGGCTCGGCGTCAGCGACACCGGAATGACGGCAAGCAGCGGCATCAGCAGGAACAGCGCCACAAGGGCGGCGAGGATCAGCGAGACGGGTCCGGGGCGATAGGTCGGCATCAGATCAACTGCTTCGGTCTGACATAGCGGAACAGCAGCGCCATCAGCGCGCCGACGAACAGCACCAGCACCACGCTGATCGCAGCCCCCAGACCCCAATCCGGGCTCTGGAAAATCCTGAGATAGATCAGTTCGGCGATCATCACGCTGCGGCCGCCACCGAGGATCGCCGGCGTGACGAAGAAGCCCAGCGAGAAGACGAAGACGATCAGCGCTGAGCCGATGATGCCGGAGCGTGTCATCGGCACGAACACCGTCCAGAAGGTGCGCATGCGGCTGGAGCCAAGCCCGCGTGCCGCGAGCAGCACGCGCTCGTCGAGGCTGCGCATGGCCGACGCCAGCGGAAAGACGGCGAAGGGAATGAGGAAATGCGTCATGCCGACGACGACGCCGAACTCGTTGCGTACCAGCGTCAGCGGTTCGGAGATGAAACCGATCGACTGCAGCCAGGTGTTGATCAGGCCGCGATTGGACAAAAGCGCCACCCAGCCGAAGGCGCGCGTCAGCACCGAAATCCAGAACGGCACCAGGATGCAGAATTCGGCGATAAGGCGCTGCGCCGGGCTGCCGCGCACCCAGACGACCGTGATGGCATAGGCGGCGGCGACGGAAACGACAGTGACGATGGCCGCGATGCGCAGCGTGCGGATGAACACCGATTGGACCAGATCGTCGGTGAGCAGCGCTTCATACTGGCCAAGTCCCGGCGTCGGTAGAGTAAAACTCCACTTCACCACGCCGAGAAACGGCCAGGCATAGGCCAGGACGAGGAACAGGAGCAGCGGCGCCATCAACAGCGCCGCGCCCATCCTGTCGGAGAGAACGCCTCTCATCTCAGGTCAGCATCCGCTCTCAGGCGGAGATGATCTTGGTGTATTCGTCGAGCGCCGCCCCGTAGTTCTTGGCGTACCACTCCATGTCGAGCGCGATCTGCTTCTTCATGTTTTCGGGATCTACCGGGTTGATGCGCTTCTTGTCGGCGGGGATCAGCGCGTCGGCCGCCGGATTGGCCGGGCCCTGGCCGAGCTTGTCGAACATGACGAGCTGCCTTTGCGGATCCTGTGCGCTGGCGATGAATTTCATCGCAGCGTCCTTGCCGCCGGGGTTGTTCTTGAGCACGGCCAATGCGCCGGGCGAGATCAGGCCCTGGTCCCAGATGAACTTGATCTTGCCACCGGAATCCTGCTCGATCAGCGAGGCACGGGTGGACCAGACGATGGCCATCGAGGCCTCGCCATTGAGCAGCACGCTCTGGCTCTCGGCGCCGCCGCCCCAGTAGGCGACGACGTTTTCCTTGAAGGCGGCGATCTTGTCATGCGCCCGCTTGAGGTCGAGCGGATAGAGCGAAGCCGGCGCGATGCCGTCGGCCAGAAGCGCCGCTTCCCAGCTCGACACGCCCCATTTGTAGAGCGAGCGCTTGCCGGGGAACTTCTTCACGTCGAAGAAGTCGGCCATGCCTGTCGGGGCATCCTTGCCGTATTTCTCGGAATCGTAGGCGATGACATAGGAGAAGAAATAGGTCGAGGCGGCATACTCCCAGCCGAAGCCCGGCCGCATCTTCGTCTTGTCGACGATCTTGTAGTCGATCGGCTCCAGCGCACCCTGGGCGCCGAGCGTGATGGCCGAGAACGGATCGACGTCGACCAGGTCCCAGGTCGGCGCGCCGCTCTTGAACTGCGCCGAAATGGCTCCTTCCGTCGGGCCCGAGCCGTCCATCTTGACGGTGATGCCGGTTTCCTTGGTGAAGGCCTGGCCGTAAGCGGCATCATAGGCGGTGATGGCGTCGCCGCCCCAGTTGACCAGCACCAGTTCCTTGGCCTGGGCGAAGGCACCGGTCGAGCGCAGCAGCATCGGCGTGCCGGCGAGCACGAGGGCCGCCAACTGCGTGAACTGCCGGCGCGAAATCTCGCCGCGTCTGGTCCTTTCGGACAGCGTTTCGATTGTCTGTTTCTTGGTGTCATTCATGTCAGTTCCCCTTTGTTTTAATTGATTTCAATCCGGAAGCCGGTGCGGCAGATCAAGCCGCGCCAGCGCTCATTGTCCTCCATCCGGAAGGAGGAAACCTTTTTCCGCCGGCCAGGTCAGCCAGACGGAATTGCCCTTGCTCAGCGCCGCGGCCGCAACCTCGTTCGGCACCGAGACGGTCACTTTCGCGCCTTGCCGCGTCGTCAGGTCGAGCTTGGTCGCCGCGCCCAGATAGGTCGAGGCAATGGCGGTCGCGGCGATGCCATTCTCGCCGGCGGCTGCTTCGCGCGCGATCGACATGTGCTCAGGCCGGATCGCCAGGATGGCATCTCCACGGACTTTCTCGGCCTTGCAGTGCATGTTGACAGCGCGATCCTCGCAAAGGCCTGTCGAGCCATTGTCGGCGGGCTTGACCCCCTTCAGCGGCAACATGTTGATCTCGCCGAGGAACTCGGCGACGAAGCGGTTGTCCGGCCGGTCATAGACTTCGTCCGGCGCGCCGACCTGCAGCAATTTGCCATGATTGAAGATGGCGACGCGCGAGGACAGCGCCAGCGCCTCGCTCTGGTCGTGGGTAACGAAGACGAAGGTGGTGCCTGTTTCCTGGTGCAGGCGCTTCATCTCGGCCTGCATCTGGCCGCGCAGGCTCTTGTCCAGCGCCGAGAACGGCTCGTCGAGCAAAAGCACGCCCGGCTCGAACACCAGCGCCCGGGCCAGCGCCACGCGCTGCTGCTGGCCGCCGGAAAGCTGCGCCGGCAGTTTCTTCTCGTGGCCGATCAGGCCCACGCGCTCGATCATCTCGCCGACGCGCTTCTTGATCTCGGAGGCCGATTTCTTGCGGACCTTGAGCGGGAAAGCGATGTTGGCCTCGACGCTCATATGCGGGAACAGCGCATAGCCCTGGAACACCATGCCAGCGGCGCGCTGCTCGGCCGGGCGGTTGGTGATGTCAGCGCCATCGCTGAGGAGACGGCCCTCGGTCGGCTGCACGAAGCCGGCCAGGATCATCAAGAAGGTGGTCTTGCCCGAGCCGGAGGGGCCGAGCAGAGTGAGGAACTCGCCGCGGCCGATATTGAGCGTCAGATTGTCCAACGCACGGAACGAGCCGAAGCTCTTGCCGATCCCGATTGCCTTGATCTCTGCGGCCCGGCCGGGTTGCTGCATCCTGCCTCTTCCTCAGTCCCAGGCGGAAATCGTAGGCAGGCCGGCGGCTCACCGCAACCGAATAGTTTTCGCCTGATCGGCAAATTTGATTCACGTCTGGGCAGCCGGCGCCATTTCGCCTTCAATAGGGCTGAATGCGGTTCTCCGAGAGCTTCGACCTCAGCCACCCCGCGAACGCGTCCAGCACCGGGTGCGAGGCCTTGGCGTGTTCGGAGACCAGGAAATAGGAGCGCGGCGACTTGATCGCGATGTCGAACGGCCTGACCAGCCGGCCTTCGCTGAGTGCCCGGCGGCTGGTCAGTTCGTCGCCCATGGCAATGCCCTGGCCGGCAATCGCCGCCGAGAAGACGAGGTTCATGTCGGAAAAGAAGATGCCGCCCTCGGTGTCGGGGTTTTCGACCTTGGACAGGGCCAGCCAGCGCGCCCAATCCTCGGTGTCATCGAGATGGAGCAGATTGGCGCGCAACACGTCCGCCGGTTTCGAAAAACCGCCGACCTTGTTCAGCAGCGTCGGGCTGCAGAGCGGCGTGAACGAGATTTCACACAGCAACTCGGCCATGCGGTTCGGCCAGTTGCCAACGCCAAAGGCGATGAAGGCGTCGGCATCCGCATTGCTGACATCGTCGAGCCGCCTGGGCGTCAGGATACGCAGCGCCACATCAGGGTACATCTGCCGGAATTCGCCAATATGGGTGCATAGAAACAGCGAGGCGAAGCCCGGCGTACAGGAGACGGCGAACGAACCGCCGACGCCGGTGCCGGCATCGCGCGTCACCGCATCGCCGAGAACGGTGAGCGCCTTGCGCACGTCACTGGCATAGCGCTGGCCGCGCGGGGTGAGCGCGACGCCCTTGCCGATGCGCTCAAGCAGATCGAAGCCGAGGTCGCGCTCAAGCAGCCGCAACTGGTGACTTACCGCGCTGCGGGTGAGGTGCAGTTCGTCGGCGGCGCGCCAGACGCTGCCGTGGCGGGCGAAACTGTCGAGGGCGCGCAGCGCCTGTGTGGAGGGAATTCTCAAGAGGTGAACCGAATTTGCACGAACCGGGAAAACATATCACTTTTTGGCGAGCCGCTTCACTGCTTTCTTTGATGCATGGACAAACCGGTGACGACATCAGCGCAAGCGACCGCGCTTGCCTGCCTCGATGGCATCCAGCCCTCGCTGTCGCAATGGACGCGCACCATTTTCGATTTCGGCGAGACCGCCTGGCGCGAGTACCAGTCGGCCGCCTGGTACGTGGCGCGGCTGAAGCATGAGGGCTTTTCCGTCGAGGAAGGCTCGGGCGGCATGCCGACGGCGTTCTGCGCCCACTGGACGAATGGCGCCGGGCCGACGATCGGCATGTACGCTGAGTACGACGCCGTACCCGGCAATTGCCAGGACGCGGTGACGGTAAAACAGCCACGGCCCGGCCTTGGCGTCGAGGCCGGCGGCCACACCGATCCGCATTCGGGGCTCGGCATGGCAAGCCTCGGCGGCCTGCTTGCCACCAAGGCCGCCATGCAGCGCCACGGCATTCCAGGCACGCTGCGCTTCACCGGCGAGCCGGCGGAGAAGGTGCGCGGCTCCAAGCCGATCCATGCGGCCAAAGGCTACTATGACGGCCTTGCCGGCATGATCTCCTTTCATCCCTTCTACATGCTGCCGCTCTGCAACACGGCGCGCTGGGACACGCATTGCGGTGCTGCCTACGCCGTGATCTACCGCTTCGTGTGCGATGAGCCCGAAAACTGGGTTCGCGCGGGCGACGGCGCGCCGATCCCGCAGGCGCATTCCGCCGTGCGGGCGCCCGGCGCCAACGACGCGCTGATGACGATGTACATGGCCTCCAAGGCGCTGCGCGATTCCATGTTGCCGCACCAGGGCGGCTGGTCGATCAGCGAGGCGATCCTGACCGCCGGCCAGGCAACCGCCGACAATCTGCCGGCGGGGCTGGCCGAGATCCAGTACATGATCCGCGTGCCGACCATCGGCATGGCCGAACAGGTCACCGCCGCGCTCGACCGCAACGCCGCGGCCGCCGCCGCGATCAGCGGCTGTCGGTACGAGCGCCACTGGGTGTCGAAGTCGCGGCCCGGGCTGGCCAATCACGCCATGGCCGGGATCGCCTATGACGCGCTCTCGATGGTCGGACCACCACACTGGGACGAGCCCGCGAAGGCGGTCGCGCGCGAAATCCAGGTCAATGCTGGTGGCGCGGCAACCGAAAATCCCTTCATTGGTGAGCTGGAGAGGCTGATTTCGCCACAGGAGGCCGAGGCGATCCTGCGCCGCGACCTGCCGCCCTCGCAGGTGAATTCGACCTCCGACGACTACACCGACATGAGTTGGCATGCGCCGACCGCGCGCTTCTATGTCGCGCGCCCGGCGCTGCGCTCTGCGAATGGCCACGCCTATCCGTCCTGGGTGATGAATGCACTGGGCGGCATTTCCGCCACCATCGACCCGATGGTCACCTGTGCGGCCAAGACGGTCGCGCTGTCGGCGCTGCGCCTGCTCGAGGACAGAAAAGCCCGCGATGCGGCGATGGACGAGTTCGTCACCCGCACCGGCGGCGGCATTGGCGGCGCGAACTGGATCGCGCCGCTCTGCGACTATCAACCGCCGATCAATTTCCGCTGGCCGGAATATGTCACCACGGCGCGCGGCCGCGACTGGTGGATCCCAAGCAACGCATGACCCCACCAACTCTTGAGAACAAGCCCACGAGGAGAACACCATGACCGTTCATGATCGCATCGTCGCCGAGCCGTTTTCGCTGCAGCGCCGCAATCCGGCCGGCGGCACCAAGCCGCTGACCGTCTGGGGCTTCGCCAACGAAACCGACGTGTTGACCGACGTGCTGCTCGGATCGCCGAACTTCCTGCGCCATCTGTCGACCAGTTCGCTGTCCCGAAAACATCTGCGCGAAGCGCCGTGCAACGTCCAGATCGCGCAGGCGCAGCACAAGGACCTGGTTGCCGCCTACGAGCATTTCGGCGTCAACATCCACTGGCACGAGCCGACGCCGGAACTGCCGATGCAGGTTTATTCCCGCGATTCCAGCGTCATGACGCCCTATGGCGCCATCATCACCGCCATGGCCAACTGGTGGCGGCGCGGCGAGAACTACGCCGCCATCCGCACCTATGAAAAGCTCGGCATCCCGATCTACGACATGGTCACGGCGGGTACGTTCGAGGGCGGCGACTTCAACGTCATCGAGGACGGCGTGGTGCTGATCGGCTGCGGCGGCGCCCGCACGCAGGAGGAAGGCGCCCGCCAGGTGCAGGCCTGGTTCGACAAGGAGGGCTGGGAGACGCGCATCGCCTTCATCGACGAATACTATGTCCATATCGACCTGATGGTGGTGCCGATCGCCGAAAAGCTCACCGCCGTCTGCCTCGCCTGCACCGAGCCCGGCATTGTCGACTGGCTGAAGGGCAAGGGCCACGAGATCATCGACGTGCCGTTCCAGGACACGATGGCGCTCGGCTGCAACTTCATGTCGCTCGGCAAGGACCGGGTGATCGCGCCGACCTCCAGCAGGACGCTGATCGAAAAGCTCAAGGCGCGCGGCTTCGAGGTCGCCGCCGTCGACATGAGCGAGATCTCCAAGACCGGTGGCGGCATCCACTGCATGGCGCAGGCGCTGAAGCGCGAGGCGGCCTGAACAGTCCAGGCTTTTTTGGGCGGGTGATCGATTACGGCCGTTCCCCCGCTCCGCCATCAACAAACCTTGCGGCTGTGTCCTCGCCGCCCTTGTGAGCGTCGGCAAAATGGATGAATAGTCCAAACAGGGCGCCGCCCTGAAATTGCCCGCTTGCGGTTTTCAGGTCGCGCCACAGCCGAGCCGGGTTTTTGAATGGTCAGCCCTGAACCGCGCAAGAGAAGAGGTCCGATCGCCTCCCGCCTTCTGGCGCTGGATGCCTGGATCGATTCCTCGCTCTACGAGATCGGGTTCAAGGCGCGCCAGTTCTGGGAGGCGGCGACGATCTTCTCGCGGCGCTTCCGTCTCAAGGGCTGGCGGCGCGGTATCATCGAGATTTTGAGCGAAGGTTTTACGCTCGGCGCCGGCGGCATCGTGGTGATGCTGGCGCTGGCCATCCCCGCGTTCCAGGATACGGCCGGCGACTGGCGCGCCCAGGGCGATTTCGCCGTCACCTTCCTCGACCGCTATGGCAACGAGATCGGCCAGCGCGGCATTATCCAGCGCGACTCGGTGCCGGTCGACGAGATGCCCGATCACGTCATCAAGGCAGTGCTCGCCACCGAGGATCGGCGTTTCTTCGATCACTACGGCATCGATGTTCTGGGCCTGTCGCGCGCGATCTTCGAGAATGTGCGCGCGAACTCTGTCGTTCAGGGCGGCTCCAGCATCACCCAGCAGTTGGCCAAGAACCTGTTCCTGACCAATGAGCGGACCTTCGAGCGCAAGATCAAGGAAGCCTTCCTGTCGCTGTGGCTCGAGGCCAATCTGTCGAAGAAGGAAATCCTGCAGCTCTATCTCGACCGCGCCTATATGGGCGGCGGCACGTTCGGGATCGAAGCGGCGGCCGACTTCTATTTCGGCAAGAGCGTCAAGGACCTGAACCTTGCCGAGGCAGCGATGCTGGCCGGCCTGTTCAAGGCGCCGACCAAATACGCGCCGCACATCAACCTGCCGGCAGCGCGTGCCCGCGCCAATGTGGTGCTGTCCAACCTGGTCGATTCCGGTTTCATGACCGAGGGCCAGGTGCTGCAGGCAAGGCTGCACCCGGCCGATGTCGTCGACCGCGGCGAGCAGAAGAGCCCCGACTATTTCCTCGACTGGGCCTTCGACGAGGTCAAGAAGATCGCCAAGCCCGGCCAGCACTCGCTGGTTGCCCACACCACCTTCGACGCCAACATCCAGAAGGCGGCGGAAGAGTCCGTCGAATTCCACCTGCGCCAGTTCGGCAAGGAGTACAACGTCACCGAGGGCGCGGTTGTCGTCATCGAGACCAACGGCGCGGTCCGCGCCATCGTCGGCGGCCGCGACTACGGCGCCAGCCAGTTCAACCGCGCCACCAAGGCGCTGCGCCAGACCGGCTCGTCGTTCAAGCCCTATGTCTACGCCACGGCGATGGAGCATGGCTTCACGCCGAACTCTGTCATTTCGGGCGGACCGATCAGCTGGGGCAACTGGTCGCCGCACAATTACGGCGGCGAATCGGCGGGCAACATCACGCTGCTGATGGCGATGGCCAAGTCAATCAACACCGTGCCGGTGCGGCTGGCCAAGGACCATCTCGGTATCGGTCCGATCAAGGCGATGGCGGAATCATTCGGGGTGGAATCGCCGCTGGAGGGGCACAAGACCATGGTGCTCGGCACTTCGGGCATGACCGTGATGGACCAGGCGACGGGCTACAGCGTGTTCGCCCAGAACGGCTTCGTCGGTTCCCGGCACGGCATCACCCAGCTCGTCACCCGCACCGGCGACGTGGTGTATGACTGGACCAAGGATGCGCCGCCACCGCACCGGGTGCTCTCCGAGCAGGCGCTGAAATCCATGAACACCATGCTGACGGCAGTACCCGTGATGGGCACGGCCCGGCGTGCCCAGATTCCCAACATCGTCGTCGCCGGCAAGACCGGCACGACGCAATCCTACCGCGATGCCTGGTTCGTCGGCTTCACCGGCAACTACACGGCGGCCGTGTGGCTGGGCAATGATGATTTCACCCCGACCAAGAACATGACCGGTGGCTCGCTGCCGGCGATGGTCTGGCAGCGCCTGATGGTCTACGCGCACCAGAACATCGACCTGAAGCCGATCCCCGGCATCGACAAGCCGTTCGTCGACGAGCAGATCGCGGCCAAGGCCGCGGACGCGCAGAAGAAGAGCGAGGAACAGGCCGCGGCCGAGGCGGCGGCCGAACGCCCGCCGGTGCTGTCGAGCCGGACCACGCAGACGCTGAGGGATATGACCCAGCTGTTCCGGTCGGCGCCCAAACTTGACGCCCCTGCCCCGCCCGAAACGCTTTCGGCGCTGTGACATCCGCCCCGGCGCGGGTTTTAGCTCTTTGTTTTTATGCATGTCGTTCTCCCAAAACCGAGGCCACTTTCGGGCGACATGCATTAGCCGAGGTGCAAATCCGCCACGCCGGCTTGCCACGAGGCCCCGCGCCGCGATATCCCCGAACGGCAATCCTTCGCGCACGCGGCCCTTCATGCTCAAGAATGCCTTCCTGATGCTGCTTTCGCTTGCCATAGCCATTGGCGGCGGCGGCGCCAGCGTCTGGTACGCGCTGAAGATCCAGGACGGCGTCGGGGCGATCCGCATCGGCCAATGGACCGCCTTCCCCGACATCGGCACGCCGGCCGCCGACCCCTATTCCAAGGCGCGCGTGGCGCGCGAGGGCGTGCTGGCGCTCGGCCGTGCCGAGGGCCTGTCCTTCGTCGCGGAAAATGATGCTGCCGGCGACCAGCTCAAGCGGGAATGCAGCTACAGAATAGAGGGCGGATTTCCGACAGCCCGTTTCTGGACGCTCTACGCCGCCGATCAATCGCTCGGCGTCGTAGACACCGGCAAGCCGCGGCTTGCGGCCCTTCAGTCCTACGAGGTGCTGCGCCAGGCCGACAATTCGGTGATCATTTCGGTCGGCCATCACCCGATGCCCGGCAACTGGCTTTTGACCGACGGTTCCGGCCGGATGTATTTCGTCCTGACCTTCTACGACACGCCGATCGCCAGCAGCACCGGCCTGTCGGATGTTTCGCTGCCGAGGATAGTGAAGGCCGGCTGCGATGCGTAATGTCCCAGCCGCGCTGCGCCGTCTTTTCCATGCCGTCCTGCTCGGCCTTGTCGGCGCCGGCATCGTGCACATCGTGGTGCTGCTTCTGGTGCCGGAATTTTCAGAACGCGACGCCTGGTCGCGCCTGTCCATGGCCTCCGATCTCTACAGAATGAACCGGCTCGATGCCGAGGCGGGCGGCGCGCCGGTGGTGAAATCGGTCGACCCGCTATTCTATGCCACGGCCTGCCGGTTCGACCTGGAGGAAGGAATGGTTCGGATCAAGGCGCCGGGGAACGTCCCCTTCTGGTCGGTCTCGGTCTATGACCGCAGTGGCCACAATGTCTATTCCTTCAACGACCGTACGGCGACCGGCGGCAAGCTCGATGCGGTTGTGCTGACGCCGGCCCAGATGATCGACGTGCGCAAGGACTTGCCCGAGGATCTGCAGGGGGCGATCTTCGTCGAAGCGCCGATCGACGAGGGCATCTTCGTCATCCGCAGCTTTGTACCGGACGACAGCTGGAAGCCGATCGTGTCGCGCTTTCTCGATCAGAGCTCCTGCGAGCTGCAGGACTTCTAGGCCGCTAGCCAAAGCCCAGAGCTGACAGCCTGACGGACCAGGCCGCGACTTCAGTGATGCGGCACCGGCGTGCGCGGCGATCCCGGCTTGTCGGGCCCGGCAGGCCGCGCTTCGCCGGCATTGGACCGCTCATAGCGGATGCCGGGAAAGATGATGACCGCCGCCGGTATTTCGGTGGTTTGCTTGGCTCGATTGGTCGGTGCCGCACGCGGCACGAAAGACAGTACCATGCCCATGATTCGCGCATTCCTCTCGGTTTCCCCGGAGCACAACGCAACGCCTCCAAATATCATTAAGGCCGGCAGAGGGTTAACGGAGCGCTAACGGATCACCGCTAACTTGATCTTTGTCTTGAGGTCTGGACGTTCTGACCGGGGCAATCGCGAAACCGACATAGTCCCGGTTGAGCGTGATCAAGGCTTTGTATCTGTTATCGGGTATCCTTCGTGTCATCTTCGGACTTCAGGCAAATCGCGATACGGACCGAATCGGGCAAGGCCGAAAGGCTGTTCCGCGCCGCGGTGTCGGCGTTCTGCTCGCTGACGCGCCCATCGCGCCGTGAGATCGGCCAGCTCGAAGACCTGACGCTGCCGCTGTTCGACGATGTGTCGGTCGAATCGCGACGCTACGTGGCCGCCGCCCTTTCCGAATGCGAATATGCCCCCGCCGCGTTGGTGCGGCGCCTGTGCGAAGAACCGGTCGACATTGCCGCGCCACTGCTGATCCGCTCGCGCGCCGTCAGCGATATCGACCTGATCGCGCTGATCGGCCGGCACGGACTGCCGCATGCGCGCGCCATCGCGCGCCGCAAGGACCTGAACCCGACCATCGCCGATCTGATCAGTGTGCTCGAAAGACCGACGCTGGTGCGGGTGCGGGATCCGGAGGTGCAGGCCCCCGCGACACCAGCCGCAGCGCTCGTCAATGCGGAAGCGGCAGAGGACAGCGCGACAGCACAACAGCCCCCCGGCATTGCCGCCGAGAATGCACGGCGCAGGCTGCGCTCCATGATGCGCACCGGCGACGAAGCCCTGGCGGCGAGGGTCGACGCGTTCCCCGGTTCGGATACCTATGTCAAACTGCGCGAGACGGCGCTGACCGGAAACGCCGCGTTCTTCCAGACCGCGCTTGCGGACGCCCTCGACATTGATTTCTCGACCGCTCGCTCGCTGACCGCCAACCAGAACTATGCCTCGTTGCTTGCGGCGCTGCGTTCGCTCGACCTCAGCGAGGACCGGGCCTTCCTGATCACGGTCGCCATCTATCCCAGCCTGTTTCCGCATCCGCAGGCCATTCGCACCTATCTCGACCGCTACCGGCTGCTGCACCGCGATGTGGCGCTGGACAGGGTGCGGGGATGGAAGGCCGAGACCGTGTCCAGGATGGTCCGTGACGCCTCGCCTGCGAACAGCGACAGCCGCAAGGCCTCGAACAGCGACGATGCCGCCGCCCCCGTCCTCAGGGTGTCTTCACGGAAATAAGCTCTTCGACCGGAACGGTGCCTGCCTCGATCTCGACCACCCAGATGTCCGGATCGAACTTCTTTTCCCTCTCAAGACGGGCATCGAGCACGGCCGGATCGTCGCCGGCGGCGAGAAGGCTGAAGAAACGGTCATCGGGCTTGGCCGAATCATAACTTGTCTGCGGCGCCGGTCCGTAAAGGGCGACGTCACCCAGCCTGCCCCGCGTCAGCACGAAAACAGCACCCGCCTCGGTCGCGCCACGGTTGACCACGGCGGCAAATCCGCCGGCGCCGAAAACGCGGCGCACCAAGGCGGAAACCCACAGATCCGATGTGACGCGCATGAGACAGCTCCGAAAGCGTGCGGGCTATCTAGCGATAATTCCGCCGCTCGGCGAGCCGTCATTTCCCGATCAGTTGGTCAGGCCGATCTCGCGCATCTTGACGTAGACGATCTCGTCGGGCTCGCCGGTCTGCGGCAGGCCGAACAGCGACTGGAATTCCTTGATCGCCGCCTTGGTGCGCGCGCCGACGACACCGTCCAGCTGCATGTCGTCATTGCCGAACGCCTTGAGCCCGGCCTGGATCTTGACGATGCGGGGGTCCGGTCCCTGGGTCGGGGCGGTGCCCGACTGCCCCGCATTCGCCTGCCCGGAATTTGTCTGCAGGGACACCGGAACGGCGGCCTGCGTATCCGGGCGAGGCTGTGGTTTGGGCACGGAGGCGGTCTTCGGCGTTGCGCCAAGCTGATCGAGCAACAGCGCATCGATCTCGCCGGAAGCGTTGAGCCCGACCTTCTGCTGGTAGGCCTGTATGGCCTTGCGTGTATTGGGGCCCGAAATGCCGTCGACCGTGCCGGAATAGAAGTCGAGATCCTTCAATATGCCTTGCACCTGCTCGACCACCGGATCGCCCTTCATCGGGGCAGGCGCCGCATTGGGCCGCACGATGTTGATCGTCGTCTCCGGCTCGTCGGAGGCAGTGTGCGGAAAACCCTGGAAATTGCGGGTGGCGAAAAACGCCCCGGCATGCGGGAAAGGCTGATACCACAGCGCATTCGCCGAGACATAGAACAGCGTCACCAGGAATGCCGTCGATCCACCCACCAGCACGGGATTGCGCGAAATCATGCCGCCGACGGCTATGGCGCCGTCCTGGAAGGCGTTGCTGCGGCGTTTGACCGCCTTAGCCTGTTTTGCGGAGCGAGCCATTTCTGTCCCCTTTCGCCCTCGTCAGCGGCATTGTCAGCACCCCTGCCTCGTTCGCCGGGCGCCCCTTCGGCCCGTTGACCGGCAGACTGATGGTCACCGTGGTGCCCTCGCCCGGCATGCTTTCGATCGACATGGTGCCTTCGTGCAGCGCCACCAGCCCCTTCACCAGTGAAAGGCCAAGACCGGTCCCCTCGAAACGGCGCGTATAGTCGTTCTGGATCTGCATGAAGGGCTTGCCGAGGTTGGCGAAATCCTCCTCGGCGATGCCGATGCCGGTGTCCCTGACCCAGAAATGCAGGCGCGAGCCGATCCGCTTGGCACCAACGACGACATCGCCGCCATCGGGCGTGAACTTGATCGCATTGGAGACGAGATTGATGAGGATCTGCTGCACCGCGCGGCGATCGGCGTTGATGTCGCCGGCGTCCGGAGCGATCTGCGTCTGCAGGTCGATGTTCTTGGCCTGCGCCTGCAACCGCATCATCGACTGGCACATTTCGACGGCTTCCATGAACCGGAACGGCTCCGGTTCCGCCGTATAGGCGCCCGATTCGATCCTCGACACGTCGAGTATGGACGTCACCACGGCCAGAAGATGCTGGCCTGAATCCCGCACCAGGCCGACATATTCCTTCTGGCGCGGATCCTTGAAGGCGCCGAACATCTCATGCAGCAGCATGTCCGAGAAGCCGATGATGGCGTTCAGCGGCGTGCGCAGTTCATGGCTGACCACCGCCAGGAACCGTCCCTTGGCCACTTCGGCGGCGGCCGCCACCTCATTGGCCTGCGCGAGTTCCCCGCGCAGCCGGGCAGTTTCGTCATTTTCGCGCAAGACCAGCGTGAAGACATCGCCCTGCTCCTCACCGCGCACCAGTTCCAGCAGGAACGGCCGATAGTTATCGGCCATCAAGCGACTGTCATTTTGGCGATTGTCACTCTGGCCGTTGCCGTTCTGGGGCAGCCTGATGCGCAGTTCGAGGCGGCGCGACAGAGCACCATCACGCATGTCGGCAAGGGCGCTGAGATAGGAGACACGGTCCGACAGATGGACGCGGTCGAAGAAGCCGGTTCCGGAAAGCAGTTCAGGCGGCAATTTCAAAAGCGTGCGCGCCTTGGCCGAAGCGTCCAGGACCTCACCGTGGCGGGCGACCCGCAGGACCACCGCGTCGATGATGTCTTCCAGCCTATCACCGGGATCCAGCGTATCAGCCGCACCGGTGGTATCGCGAAACGCCGATATGCGGGGGATGAGCGTCAGTGCCCAGGCCAACGGCACCAGCCAATGCCAGGCGGCAATCTGTGCGCCCGCGAAGGGCAGGAAGGCCACGGCCAGAGGCTGAAGGGCAATGGCGGCAATGGCCGAGACCACTCCCCACAAGGCCGCGCGCCGCGAAGCGCCGATCCACCAGGCTTCGAAAGGCAGCGCCACGGCAAGCATGACGACGGGAGAGCTCAACCCGCCGGCGGCGGCGATGAGACCACCGAGGGCAACAGCCGCCATCGCCAGGGCGATCGGGGCGGCCGCGGCCATCTTGCCGGTCGCAGCCACCAGCAAGGCGACGAACCAGCACAGACCAAAGGCGGCGAAGATGGCGGCCATGGTCACCGCGGCGCCCATGCCTGATGTGACCAGCGTGACCGCGGCACCGGCGGCAAAGAATGGCGCCGCCAGCATGACGCCGATGAAACGGCGCTGGCGTTCGCGGCCGCTCTGCCCAAGAATGGAGGGATGGACCATACGTTCGCAACCGGCGGCAATCGCGCCAGGCAATTCAGCGTATCTGGCCTTGATCGGCATCAACTCAACGCACTCGCACTCGTCGTGAACAGCTCTGCTTTTGCAGATTGTTTTGATTGGCTCTGAAACTCTCATCCAGCGTTTAAGGAATGGATAAGGCAGCGCCGACCAAAGCCCGGCCTGCGGCAAATATCGGGACGGCGGCGGCCGAAAACCCGGGCAAATGCCGCCATAGTAAATGGAGGGTTATCTCCGAAAGCCCGCCGTCAGCGGACCATCGATGGGAAGAGAACCACCCTAATCCGAGGAAACATCAATGGAAACAAGCAGATCGATGGTTATCAGAAGGTAACGAAAATCGTCCCGATATGAAACAAATCCACTGCAAAACGCTTTGTTTCGAATTTGCCTAAAATTTGAGGAAAATTGTCGCCGTGCATGCAAGCCGTCCTTTGTGCCTGTGTGCCAAGATCTTGCCCATAAAAGAGGTCATGCCATATGACGCATGATCCGGTCACGACGAGAGGCGAGGCATGTTCTTCCTGATAAGAATGGCTTTCTGGTTTTCACTGGTGCTGCTGGCGCTGCCGCTGAGTGTCGGTTCCGAGCAGCCCGGGCAGGAAAGCGTCGGGCCGATCCAGGCCCTGTTCGCTGCACGCGACGCGGTGGGTGACATTGCCGGCATCTGCGAGCGCAAGCCCGATGTCTGTGAAACCGGCAAGTCGGCGATGCATACCATCACCGCACGCGCCAAGGAGACGGCCAAGATCGCGGCCGCCATGCTGGACGACAAGTCCGCCGGCCCCGACACCTCGACAATGACAGGCAGCGTGCCGGAAGAGATCGTCCTGCCCGAGACCGTCAACCTGCCGGTAAAGAACTAGGCTGCCGATAAAGAATTGAGCCGTCTCGACGGCACACCGCGGGCCGTCTGCCCTCTCGACGCCCGCGGTGTCCTTGTTTTTTCCGTGACGCAGCACTGCCGCGTGACTATATCCGGGTCATGACGACCACGATCCAGACGATCCGCGACGACTTCTCCTTCCTCGATGAGTGGGAGGACCGCTATCGTTACGTCATCGAACTCGGCGAAGCGCTGCCTCCCTTTCCCGATGCGGAACGCAACGCCGCCAACAAGGTGCCAGGTTGCGTCAGCCAGGTCTGGCTGACCACCGAAAAGGGACCGGGCAGCGATCCGGTCATTAACTTCACCGGCGATTCGGACGCCCATATCGTGCGCGGGCTGGTCGCGATCATGCTGGCGCTGTTTTCCGGAAGGACCGCCAGCGAAATCCAGAAAACCGATGCGGAAGCGACGCTGAAGGCACTCGGCCTGGACGAACACCTGTCGCCCCAGCGCGCCAATGGTCTCCGCTCGATGGTCAAGCGCATCAAGCGCGATGCCGAGGCGGCACTCAAGCAGACCGCCTGACGCCCCTGTCGGCCAACAACCCTGTCCCCAAAAATCAAACGGCGCCCGAAGGCGCCGTCGATGTCGGTTCGACCTGACAGGGCAGCGACTACCGCGCCTTGCGCTTGCGGCCAAGGCCCATCTTCTTGGCAAGCTGCGAGCGGGCCGCCGCATAGTTCGGGGCAACCATCGGGTAGCTCGGGTCGAGGTTCCACTTTTCGCGATACTGGTCCGGCGTCAGATCATAGTGGGTCATCAGGTGACGCTTGAGCGACTTGAACTTCTTGCCGTCCTCAAGACAGACAATGTAGTCGTCATGAACCGAGCGCTTCGGATTGACAGCCGGCTTCTGCTTGTCGGCAGGGGGCTGTTCGGCGGTTCCGCCCACGCGCCCGAGAGCGGCATGGACATCGGATATGAGGTTCGGCAGTTCGCCGACCGGTACGGGATTGTTGCTGACATAGGCGGCCACCACATCGGCAGTCAGCTCGATCAGCGCATCATTGTTTCTGGAAGGTGTTTCGACAATATCCATGATCTTCAGGCCCCAACAAGAGTTACGTCGGTCTGCGCCCCTTTTTACAGGCAGGGCATTGCACGAATTTTATGAAGGTAGAATTTCAGCGATTCGTGTCAGGGTCACATCAATGCGACCATAGACCAAGTAAGTCAATTCGCTCTTTGCCTTATATTTACGAAAATTGATCAACTATTCGCCAATCAGCTTCAATCTTTCGTGCATTATGTAATTTTTCGATATTTCGCGCGCCGAACCGGCAAAAGCTGACGTTACGTCAGATCATCGTTACATTCGCGACAACTCACAAAACAGGTTTCAATGCTCCGGTTTGCTTTGGCATCGGGCGAACAATCTTGGTTGTCACATCTGCCCGCAAAACCACAGGTTGCCGCCACCTTTTCGTGCAGGCGACCAAGGCG
Organism: Mesorhizobium sp. GW821-FHT04C10; assembly: GCF_059420305.1. Classification (NCBI taxonomy): domain Bacteria; kingdom Pseudomonadati; phylum Pseudomonadota; class Alphaproteobacteria; order Hyphomicrobiales; family Phyllobacteriaceae; genus Mesorhizobium; species Mesorhizobium sp. GW821-FHT04C10. Next base: position 5,446,765 of record NZ_JBWKTL010000001.1, read on the forward strand.
ACATGTAGCCAGCCGGCCGCCTCGGACCAATCAATGCGGCTCGATCAATACGGGGTGATGAACTTGCCATAGGCCCAGCCGGTGACGAAGGTGCCGTTCTTGGCCGGATCATGCCAGATCTCACACCAGCGATAGCGAACCGTCTGCCGTTGCTTCCATGCCGGTTGATTGGCGATGTCGAGCAGGTTTATGCCATCGGTGCATCGTCCGGTCATCTGCAGGACGGTCCCGTTCGGGTATGCGGCCTGCTTCTGAGATGTGGCTGATGGATATTTGCGCACGTTGAGCGTGTCGCCGAACGGCACATTGGCCACTTGCCAAGCCGCGAATACGGTCGCATGAGACTGGCCGGCAAAGACCAGTGTTAACGAAGCAACGGCGAAAGTCGCGGCAATCCGAGACCGAATGGTCATCATCTTTCCTCCCGGCCCATCTCAAGGAGCCGACACCACCTCTAGGCCGCAGCCCTTGAACCCACCCTGATCGGCGTGTTCATTCACCATTCAAGATATTCCCCAGCGAGACGCAATGACCAAGACTCCCCGATTTCCGATCGTCAGCCCGCCAACACCCGAGAAGCGGCCGGTTTCCGATACCCATCACGGCATCACGCGAACCGATGAGTACGCATGGCTGCGAGCCGACAACTGGCAGGAGATGTTCAGGGATTCTTCCCTGCTCGATGCGGGCATCCGCGCCGAACTCGAAGCCGAAAACGCCTATCAGTCGAAGCTGATGGCCGACACATCGGACCTGCGGAAGCAGCTTTTCAAGGAAATGAAGGGCCGTATCAAGGAAGACGATTCATCCGTTCCCATGAACGACGGGCCCTATGCCTATGGTTCTTCCTTCAAGCTCGGAGGCGAGCAGCCGCGCTATTTCCGCATGCCGCGCGACGGCGGGCCTGAGCAGATCCTGCTCGACGGCGACATGGAGGGGGAAGGCAAAGCCTATTTCCGGCTCGGCGGTGTCGACCATTCGGCCGATCACGGCAAGCTGTTGTGGGCCTTCGACGACAAGGGTTCCGAGTTCTACACGCTGCGCGTGCGCGACCTTGCCGACGGCAAGGAACTGGCCGACGAGATCCCCGCCACCGGCGGTTCGGGTGTGTGGAACGCGGGCAATGACGGGTTCTTCTACACGCGCCTCGACCCCAACCACCGGCCGTCAAAAGTGCTGTTCCACGCACTGGGACAAGACCCTGAAAACGACCGCCTGATCTATGAGGAAGCCGATCCCGGCTTCTTCATGAATGTCGACGGCACCCGCAACAACCAATGGATCATGATCGGCATCAACGATCACGAAACCTCGGAATATCGCCTGTTGAGCGCCAGCGATCCGTTTGCCGAACCCAGGCTGGTATCGGCGCGCGAAACCGGGCTTCAGTATGAGTTGGAGGAAGGCGGCGACGTCTTCTTCATCCTGACCAATGCGGACGGCGCGAAGGACTTCAAGATCATGACGGCGCCGGCAAGCGATCCGGTTCGCGCCAACTGGCGGGAACTGGTCCCGCATGAGCCGGGCCGGCTGATCCTGTCGGTGATCGGCTTCAAGGACCATATGGTCCGACTTGAGCGCAAGGAGGGCCTGCCGCGCATCGTCGTGCGTGACCGCGCCAGTGGCGAGGAGCACCTGATTTCCTTCGACGAGGAAGCCTTCTCGCTCGGCCTGTCGGGTTCCTATGAATACGATACCGACATCATGCGCTTTTCCTATTCGTCGATGACGACGCCGGCGCAAGTCTTCGACTACAACATGCGCACCCGCGAGCGCATGCTGCTCAAGACCCAGGAAGTGCCGTCCGGTCACGACCCGGACCATTATGTCACAAGGCGGCTGATGGCGCCCGCCGCCGATGGCGAACTGGTGCCGATCTCGCTTCTGCACCATCGCGACACGCCGCTGGACGGATCGGCACCTTGCCTGCTCTACGGCTACGGCTCCTATGGCATTGCCGTGCCGGCCGCCTTCAACACCAACTGGTTCTCGCTGGTCGACCGCGGCCTCGTCTTTGCCATCGCGCATGTGCGCGGCGGCAAGGACAAGGGTTACGGCTGGTACGATGACGGCAAGCGTGAGCACAAGATGAACACCTTCACCGATTTCATCGCCTGCGCGCGCCATCTCGTTGCCGAGCGCTATACCGCGCATGACCGCACAGTCGCGCAAGGCGGGTCGGCCGGCGGCATGCTGATGGGCGCCGTCGCCAACATGGCGCCGGACTGCTTTGGCGGCATCGTCGCCGAGGTTCCGTTCGTCGACGTGCTCACCACCATGCTCGACGCGACCCTGCCGCTGACGCCGCCGGAATGGCCCGAATGGGGCAACCCGATCGCGTCCGCCGACGACTACCGGACGATCGCCGCCTATTCGCCCTACGACAATGTCGCGGCACTCGACTATCCGCCGATCCTGGCGCTTGCCGGCCTCACCGACCCGCGCGTCACCTATTGGGAGCCGGCCAAATGGGTGGCGCGGCTGCGCGACCGCAAGAGCGGCGACAATCCGGTGCTGTTCAAGATCAACATGGATTCCGGCCATGCCGGTGCGTCCGGCCGGTTCTCGCGCCTGGAAGAGATCGCCTATACCTATGCCTTCGCGCTGAAGGTGACGGGCAAGGCACAGCCTGCCGGGGAGACACTCAAATGATCGACCTGTCCACGTTGATTGCCTATATCGCCGTCGTGCTCGGCTTTGTCTTCATCCCGGGTCCGGCCACGCTGTTGACGATCGCCCGGGCAACAAGTTCGGGAACAAAGGTCGGGATCGCGACCGGCGCCGGGATCGCGGCCGGCGACATATTTCACACTGTCATGGCGATGGTCGGCATCTCCGCGATCATCGCCACGTCGGCGACGCTGTTCAGCATCGTAAAATATATCGGCGCGGCCTACCTCGTTTACCTCGGCATTCGCGCCATCATCGAGAAAACGCCGGCCGATCCCTCTGCCGGCGCGCTCGCCATCTCCGCCGGCAAGGCGTTTCGGCAGGCCGTCGTGACCGAAGTGCTCAACCCCAAGACCGCGCTGTTTTTCCTGGCATTCCTGCCTCAGTTCGTGCGGCCCGAAAACGGAACGGTGATGCTTCAATTGGCCGTATTGGGAGTTGTCTTCGTCGTGCTCGGTCTCTTCAGCACGGTCGTCTTTGCCGTGAGCGCCGGTCGCCTCGGCAGTTTCCTGCGCCGGAATCCGACCGTGCTGAAATGGCAGGGCAAGGTTGTCGGCGGCATCTACTGCGCCCTGGGCGTACGTCTGGCGCTGCAGCAACGCTGAGGGCTCGGGACAGCACGTTCACTTTTGGGTTCGGCGATCATGACTTTTTGAATTCTGCTTTGCTCATTTGCGCTCGCAATTGTGCCAGCCCCGCGCTAACCAGTGCGCGGCTTTTCGCAAGCCGCGCTTGCCATGTTTGCTACTGGGGTATGCCATGCTGCTCGTCAACGTCTATCTCGACAAATCGCCGATCCAAGGCATCGGCGTCTTTGCCAAGCACCACATCCACAAGGGTACGCTGATATGGAAGCTCGACCCCCGCTTCGACCGGATCATCGACGTCGAGACGTATGAGGGCGAAACCGGGCCGGTGAAGAACTATCTCGACCGCTATTCCTACCCGGACCGGCGCGATCCGGCCTATATCGTCTTCGAAGCCGACGACGCCCGCTACATGAACCATGACGATGAGCCGAATTGCGATGTCTCCTCACCCGAGGAAACCTTTGCGCTGCGCGACATCGCACCGGGCGAGGAACTGACCTGCAACTACAATCATTTCTTCGAGACGGGCTTCGATTTCCTCGGCGACCGGCACCTCTAGTCGATAATCAGTTCGCCGGTTTCTTGCGCGCGGGATAACCGTTCGGATGCGGCGGTACTGCCTTGAGATAGGCGGCGATCGCTGCACGATCCCCCGCAGTCAGCTCGGCCATGTTGCGCTGCACGTCGACCATGGCACCGCCGACGGAATCGAAGTCGGGCGTGAAGCCGGTTTCGAGATAGTTGGCTATGTCGGCTTCCGACCAGTTGGCGATGCCGCCCTTGCCCGACGTGACGTTGGGCACGACGCCTGAACCCTCCGCGGCCACGGCACCCGCCAGCCACTCGCTTTTCTTCGTCCCGCCCGCGAAATCACGCGGCGTGTGGCATTCGCCGCAATGGCCGGGTCCTTCGACCAGATAGCGGCCGGCCATGACCGGATCGGGCGTGCCATCGTGCAAGGCAATGACAGGCTGATCGCTGAGATAGAGCCGCTTCCACAGGCCGATGCCACGGCGGATGTTGAACGGGAATGCCAGCGTATTGGCCGGTGCCTTGCCGGCGACCGCGGGCAGCGTCTTCAGGAAGGCATAGAGATCGGCGATATCAGACGGCTTCATGCGGGCGTAGGACGCGTAGGGAAAGGCCGGATAGAAATGCTCGCCAGACGGCGACACGCCCTTGAGCATGGCGTTGGCGAGATCCTCGACCGACCATGCGCCGATGCCGTCCTTTGGATCTTGCGAAATGTTGGGCGGAACGAAGGTGCCGAACGGCGTCTTGAGTTCGAGGCCGCCCACCAGTTGAAGCCGCGCATCGCCCTGCGAGCCGGGCTTTGCGTGGCAGGATGTGCAGCCGCCGGCATAGAAAATGCGCTTGCCCCGGCTAGCGTCGCCCGGCCCGAGTTGCGCCAGGGCCGTCGTATCCAGCCTGACCGGCGCCGACAAAAGCCAACCGGCGGCCGCGCCGACACCGCCCAGAACGAGGGCCGCGCCGACAAGCTTCTTCAGCCATGCCATATCAGGCAATCAGCCCTTCTTGATCCTGTAGCCCTGATGGCAGGCGCCGCAATCCGAGCCGAGGGTGCCGACTTGAGCCTTCAGCGCGTCGGCATCGGCGGGAGCCCCGGCGACCGCGGCCTTGACGTCGGCGAGATACTTGTCCTCGGCGGCCTTGAAGCCGGCCGTGTCTTCCCAGATCTTCGGCCCCGCCGTGGTGTCGCCGGTATCGCTGCCTTTCGGGAACAAGGCATCGACGTCGAACTTCTCAGCATTCGCCTGCAGCGCCTGCAACTGCGTCAGCACGGCAGCGGCATCAAAGGGCTCCTCGCCCTTGGCCACTTTCGACAGACCGCCGACGATCTTTCCGCGCTCCTTCATCAGAGCCTGCCGGTCGAGGATCGGATCGGCAAAGGCCGCCGAACCGGCGAAGGCGAGCGTTGAGATGGCGATGACAAGCTTTCTCATTCATTTGGCTCCATGATGAAGGCATTTCAGGACAGGACGTTAACGGATGTCGCGGACGGATTATTCCCTTCCTTCGAGCGATTTTTGCCGAACGGTGAGTGACTGAAGATCTCGGCTCTCAAAAAGAAAAGCCCCGGAATGCCGGGGCTCTTCTGCGGGTCGATCAAGCTTTCTCGTACAATTCCAGCACGTGATCCCAGTTGATCAGGCTGTCGACGAACGCCTCGAGATATTTCGGCCGCGCGTTGCGGTAGTCGATGTAATAGGAATGCTCCCAGACATCGACGCCGAGGATAGGCGAGGCGCCATGAACGAGCGGGTTCTCGCCGTTCGGCGTCTTCGAGATCGCCAGCTTGCCGTCCTTGACCGAAACCCAGGCCCAGCCCGAACCGAACTGTGTCGTGCCGGCCGCGATGAAGTCGGCCTTGAACTTGTCGTAGCCGCCGAGATCGCTGTCGAAAGCCTTCTGCAGCGCACCAGGCAGCTTGTTGCCGCCGCCGCCCTTCTTCATCCACTTCCAGAAATGGATGTGATTGTAATGCTGCGCGGCATTGTTGAAGAGGCCGGCATTCTTGCCGAACGACTGCTTGACCACCTCTTCGACCGACAGATCGCCAAGGCCCGCCTCGGCGGCCAGCTTGTTGCCGTTGTCGACATAGGCCTTGTGGTGCTTGTCGTGGTGATACTCCAGCGTCTCTTTCGACATGTAAGGCTGCAAGGCCTCATAGTCGTAGGGCAGAGCGGGCAATTCAAAAGCCATGGGTAGTACTCCCTCGTGGAAAAATCCGGTGTCGATACCGGATTAAGATAGGTCTGGATTGAGCTGGAACAACTCCGGAAGTGAAGCGCCGGTTCCCTTTCTAAGCGGGTTCCGGAAAAAGTCACACGGTTTTCCTGCGGTGAGGCGTGCAGCGACAAAAAGGCCAGACCGGCGCGTCATCCGGCCGATTTCGAATGCGCCCATTCCCAATAGAGCTCACGCGCCTTCTTGGCCACCGGTCCGGGTTGCAGGTTGCGATCCTCGATGCGCGTGATCGGCACCACCTTGGAGTGGTTGCCGGTCGAAAAGATTTCGTCCGCTTCGAGGAAATCGCGCACCGACAAGGTCTTTTCAGTGGCTTTGAATCCGTACTCACCGAGTAGATTTATCGTGCGCGAACGCGTGATTCCGGACAGGAAGGTGCCGTTCGGCGCCGGCGTAAAGACATGTCCATCCTTGACCAGGAAAATGTTCGAGGTCCCGGTCTCGGCGACGTTGCCCAGCATGTCCAGAACCAGCGCATTGTCGAAGCCGCGCATCTTGGCTTCGAGGATGGCGCGGCCATTGTTGGGATAGAGGCATCCGGCCTTGGCATTGGTCGGCATGGTTTCGATCGTCGGGCGCCGGAACGGCGACACCGTCACCGAAAAGCCGGACGGCGAGATCATTGGCGATTCATAAAGGCAGAGGCAGAAACGGGTCGATGCGGGATCGGCCGGCACGCCCATGTAGCCGCCATGCTCGGCCCAGTACATCGGCCTGATATAGACCGCCGTCTTGCCGTCGAACTTCTTCAGCCCATCCCAGGTCAGCCCGACGATCTGTTCGGGCGTCATGTTCGGCTTGAGGCCAAGCGCGATCGCTGAGGCGTTCACCCGCCTGGCATGGAGGTCGAGGTCGGGCGCCACGCCCTCGAACCAGCGCGCCCCGTCGAACACGCTGGTGCCGAGCCACATCGCATGGCTGCGCGGCCCCAGTATGGCGACATTGCCCTCGTACCAGTCCCCGTCGACGAAGGTCCATGTCGCGGATTGCGCCGCTGCCGCCAGTGTCATTGCGTTGTCCCGTTCCAATCAATGTTGTGTGACAACATTGGATGATGCTTTGGCCGCCGCCGTCAACGGGCATCGGGGAGTTTTGTTGAGGCCAGCGGCCGGCGCGGTGCAATCAAGGCTTGCACCGCGCCCCGCCTCGCCTCAAAACTGTCGCCATGCAATACGCCGCCTATGTTTTCGACGCCTACGGCACACTGTTCGACGTGCATGCCGCCGTGCGCCGCCACGCTGACCAGATCGGGCCGGACGGCCAGTTGCTGTCGGAGATCTGGCGCGCCAAGCAGCTCGAATATTCCTGGGTGCGCACGCTGATGGGCGCCTATGCCGATTTCTGGCAGCTGACCGAACAGGCGCTCGACTTCGCCTTGCGCAAGGTCCCGTCGGCCGATTCAAGCCTGAAGGCCAAGCTGCTGGAAGCCTACTGGCGGCTGGATTGCTATCCTGAGGTGCCAGCCGTGCTGAAGGCGCTCAAGGCCTCGGGAGCCAGGCTGGCGATCCTCTCCAACGGCTCACCCGAAATGCTGGAAGCGGCCGTCAAATCCGCCGCGCTCGACCAGGTTCTGGACGACATCTATTCCGTCGACGCGGTGCGCCGCTTCAAGACCGATCCGGCGGTCTACGACATGGTCGCCACCGGCTGGCGCCTCTATCCCGGCGCGGTGTCCTTCCAGTCCTCCAATCGCTGGGACATTGCGGGGGCCACCAAATTCGGTTTCCGGACGGTGTGGATCAACCGTTCGAACCAGCCCGAGGAATATCGGGACTTCCCGCCAACCCTGATCCTGCCGACCCTCGAAGCATTGGTCACCGCCTAAGCTGCCCCTCTGTTGCCCTGACGCCACAGTGGCAGCGCGGTCACAGCTTCGCCTTTGTTTGTCCACGTTCGGGCCAGAATCGGAACCGCCTATCGCGCCAAGTGTCGTCAGGCACCTGCAACGGCGATCGGCGCATTGACGCTTTGTTGCGATTTGAGTCTTAAAGAAGGCAGTCATGTCCATAACCGAAATCGAATCCTATCGCCTGAGCCGTCGCGGCTTCCTCAACGCCGCAGCATTAGGCGCCGCATCGATCGCGGTTTCCGCATGCGCCACCACCGGCCCAGGGCCGGTCGAGCCACCGCCGCCGGCCTATGTCGAGCCGCCGCTTGCCGATTATGCGTCGATGTACGCGGCCGTCAGCGATGGCGGCTTCGACCTGCCGGCCATCCCCGTCGACAGGATCGATCCGCAGTTCCTGCGTCAGATCGTTCCCGACCCGACCGGGCAGAAACCAGGAACCATCGTCGTCGATACGACAGGCCATTTCCTCTATCTGGTTCGTCCGGGCGGTCAGGCTATCCGCTATGGCGTCGGCCTTGGCCGCGCCGGCTTCGAATGGTCGGGCGACGCTGTCGTCCAATGGAAGCAGAAATGGCCGAAATGGACGCCGCCGGATGAGATGATCGCCCGGCAGCCGGAACTGAAGCAGTACAGCGCCGACAATGGCGGCATGCCCGGCGGGCTGAAGAACCCGCTAGGTGCCCGTGCGCTCTATCTCTTCCAGGGCAATGTGGACACGCTTTACCGCCTGCACGGCTCGCCGGAATGGCGCTCGATCGGCAAATCGGTGTCATCGGGCTGCGTGCGCCTGATGAACCAGGACATCATCGACCTGTACGACCGCGTGCCGTCGAAAAGCCCGGTCATCGTGACCAGCGATGCCAGCCAGCCGATGGCGGCGGCGGCGACCGCGAACCACAAGGCCATCCCGATCGATGCCGGCGTGCCGGACGGATCTGTCCTACTCGGCCCCGTGAAAGCGGTCACGAACGCGATCTTCTGATCCGGCTTCGCCCAGGGAATATGCTCGGCGCCGCGTGTCCAAGGGACGCGCGGCGCTATAAGCATAGACTTTGCTGCCCCGGGCTCAGCGCCCTCGCGACAGGCTCCCCAGGATACCGCGCACGATCGCACGTCCGACCGACGAGCCGACCGAGCGCACCACCGACTTGATCGCCGCCTCGGCGACCGTCTGGCGATTGGAGGGGCGCGGTGCCGGCGCGCGGCGGCCACCCGACTGCGGTGCGGGATCATCATTGCCGAAGCCCGGAATTGTCCAGCGCGAGCCGCCGGTGCCTGCCTGCTGCGCCTGCGCTTCGGCGTCCTGCGCGTCCTTGGTCTTCTTCTGCAGGATCTCGAAGGCCGATTCGCGATCAATGACCTGGTCGTACTGGCCGGAGACGGGGCTTTCCGCGACCAGCTTTTGACGCTCGGCGGGGGTTATGGGCCCAAGCCGCGACGACGGCGGACGGATCAGCGTGCGCTGTACCATGGACGGCACGCCCTTGGCCTCCAGCGTCGAGACCAGCGCCTCGCCGGTGGCGAGCTGCGTGATGGTGGTGGCGCAATCGAAGTCGGGATTGGGGCGGAACGTTTCCGCCGCCGTCCGCACAGCCTGCTGCTCACGCGGCGTATAGGCGCGCAGAGCGTGTTGAACGCGGTTGCCGAGCTGTGCCAGCACCTTCTCGGGGATATCGAGGGGATTCTGCGTGACGAAATAGACGCCGACGCCTTTCGAACGGATCAGGCGGACCACCTGTTCGACGCGGTCGATCAGCACTTTCGGCGCCTCGTCAAAGAGCAGATGCGCCTCGTCGAAAAAGAACACCAGCTTCGGCTTGTCGGGATCTCCCACCTCGGGCAGTTCCTCGAACAGTTCCGACATCAGCCAGAGCAGGAACGTCGCGTAGAGCCGCGGGTTCATCATCAGCTTGTCGGCGGCCAGCACGCTGACGGCGCCCCGGCCGTCACGCGTGGTGCGCATGATGTCGGAAATCCGCAGAGCCGGCTCGCCGAAGAAGTTGGCCGCGCCCTGTTGCTCCAGCACCAGCAGCGTGCGCTGGATGGCACCGACCGATGGCTTGGTGACATTGCCGTAGCGGGCGCTGATCTCGTCGGCGCGCCCGGCGATGTTGGCAAGCAGTGCCTGCAGGTCCTTGAGGTCGAGGAGCAGCAGGCCCTCTTCATCGGCAATGCGGAAGGCGATGTTCATGATGCCCTCCTGTGCGTCGGTCAGGTTCATCAGCCGCGACAGGAGCAGCGGTCCCATTTCCGATATCGTCGCGCGGATGGGGTGGCCTTGCTCACCGAACAGGTCCCAGAAGATGACGGGGAATTCCTGGAAATCATAGGGCTCGAGCTTGACCTGCGCGGCCCGCTTGACGAGAAAATCCTGAGCCGTGCCCATCATGGCGATACCGGACAGGTCGCCCTTGATGTCGGCGCAGAACACCGGCACGCCGGCATTGGAAAAGCCCTCGGCCAGGACCTGCAAGGTAACGGTCTTGCCGGTACCGGTGGCGCCGGTCACCAGGCCATGGCGATTCCCGTACTGCAGCAGCAATTGCTCGGGACGCTGATAGCTGTCATCGGGCTTGCGGCTGGCGCCGATGAAAATACTGGTGTCGTCAGCCATATTTCGGGTCTCCGCAAACTGATGTGTCTAAAAAGCCAGCCTTTGCCCGAAGGTATAGTAAGGCTGTTGCACAGCGACAATGCTAATCGTCCAAATTGCCCCAATCGGACCTATCGCCGAAATCGGATTTTGGAACTTGCGGATTTTGCTGGTGTTTGGCAATCGTTCATGGTCCGCCCACCCAAGCTGACCTATATCAAATGGATCGAATTCAAACCCTGGACGCGCATTGCGATAACCGGCCGGGGACCCTAGACTGAGCTGCTCCGGGCTGGTGCGGCGACATAAACGAGGAAGATGGATGGGCGCTGGAGCCTTGACCAGGGATGTTGAACCGGGGGATGCCGAACGCCAGCGGTGGCTGGCCTTGGCGGAAAAAGCGTTGGCCGGCGCATCCTTCGAGGAAAAGCTGGTTTCGCATACCGAGGACAGCATCCGCATCGAGCCGCTCTATGACCGTGCGGCCGGGGCCGAGCCGATCGTGCGGGCGAATCCTCGCTCGCCGTGGATTGTCAGCCAGCGCGTCGACGATCCCGACGTCGATCGTGCCAAGGCCCAGGTCCTGGATGACATCGCGCAGGGAGCGACAGGATTGTCGCTCGTCTTCGAAGGTGCGCCGAACGCATTCGGCTACGGCTTGCCGAGGACCGCGCAGGCACTGGAGACCGTGCTGGAGGGCGTACCCCTCAACCGGATGCAGATCCGCATCGACACCCACCCGTGGAGCCGGCCGATGGCCGACTGGCTGGTGGCGTTTCTGAGCAAGCGCCGCTCCGATCCGGCAAAGCTGAACCTGTCCTTCGGCATCGATCCGGCGGCGATCCTCGCCGGCACCGGCCGGCTGCGCATGTCGATCGAAGCGCTGCAGGAATCGATGCCGCAATCGCTGGCGCATTTCTTCTCGATGGGCGTACCGGGCGTGCTTCTGGAAGCGGACGGCCGCGTCTTCCACAATGCCGGCGCCACGGAGGCGCAGGAGCTCGGGATCATGCTGGCTTCCGCGGTTTCGTATCTTAGAATGTTCGAGAAGGCGCGGCAGCCGCTCGTCTATGCCGCGCCTCATATCGGCTTCGCACTCAGCGTCGACCAGGACCAGTTCCTCTCCATGGCCAAGGTACGGGCCCTGCGCAGGCTTTGGGCACGGGTGCAGGAGGCTTGCTCGATCCCCAATTCCACGGCCAACATCCATGCCGAGACATCATTTCGCATGATGACGACATTGGACCCGGAGACCAACATCCTGCGCACGACGATCGGCTGCTTCGCGGCGGCCGCGGGGGGAGCCGATTCGATCTCCATCCTGCCGCATACGATCGCGCACGGCCTGCCGGCTCCCTTTGCCCGCCGCGTCGCACGCAACGCGCAACTGATCATGGCCAATGAAAGCCATGTCGATCATGTCGCCGATCCCGCCTGTGGTTCCGGCGCGGTCGAGGCGCTGACATCAGATCTTTGCGAAGCCGCCTGGGCGGAGTTGCAGACGATCGAGGCCGAAGGGGGGATACTGTATAGCCTCCGTGACGGGCACATCCAGAAGCGTGTTCGCGCCGCCGCCACTCGTCGCGACGCCGCCTTCAAGTCCGGCGAGCGGGCCATCATCGGCACCACACTCTATCCACAGAAGACCGAGCGCCCGGTCGAGACACTGGACGCAAAGCAGCGGCCGGCTTTCACCGAAGGTGTCGTCCTGTGCGAACCGCTGTTTCCGGCCCGCATCGACCAATCCATCGGGGCGGTCTCTTGATTCCGGATTTCAGTCAGATCGGCTGGGCGCCGCCGCGCCGCGCACCGTTCGAGGTCAAGGGCCAGCGGGTGACGCCGGAAGGGCTTGTCGTCAAGCATCTCTACAATCAGGGCGACCTCAAGGGCCTGCCGTATCTCGACACCTATCCGGGCTTGCCGCCCTTCGTGCGTGGCCCCTACCCCACCATGTATGTCCAGCAGCCGTGGACAATCCGGCAATATGCCGGCTTTTCGACAGCCGAAGAGTCCAACGCCTTTTACCGGCGCAATCTTGCCGCCGGCCAGAAGGGCCTGTCTGTCGCCTTCGATCTCGCCACGCATCGCGGCTATGACAGCGACCATCCACGCGTCGCCGGCGATGTCGGCATGGCTGGCGTCGCCATTGATTCCATCCTCGACATGCGGCAGCTCTTCGACGGCATTCCGCTCGGCGACATGACGGTGTCGATGACGATGAACGGCGCGGTGTTGCCGATCATGGCGCTCTATATCGTCGCGGCGGAAGAACAGGGCGTTGCGCAGAAGGATCTGGCCGGGACCATTCAGAACGACATTCTGAAGGAATTCATGGTCCGCAACACCTACATCTATCCGCCGAAGCCCTCGATGCGGATCGTTTCGGACATCTTCTCCTACACGTCGAAGAACATGCCGAAGTTCAATTCGATATCGATCTCCGGCTACCATATGCAGGAGGCCGGCGCGACGGCCGACCTGGAGCTCGCCTATACGATCGCCGACGGCATCGAATATGCCCGCGCCGGTGTCGCGGCGGGCCTCGACATCGACCGCTTCGCGCCGCGCCTCTCTTTCTTCTGGGCGATCGGCATGAACTTCTTCATGGAAGTGGCCAAGCTCAGGGCCGCGCGCCTGCTGTGGGCGACCCTGATGAAGAAGAATTTCGCGCCGAAGGACGAGCGCTCGCTGTCGCTGCGCACCCATTGCCAGACTTCCGGCTGGTCGCTGACGGCGCAGGACCCCTACAACAACATCATCCGCACCATGATCGAGGCGATGGCCGCGACTCAAGGGCATACCCAGTCGCTGCACACCAACTCGTTCGACGAGGCGATGGCGCTGCCGACCGATCATTCGGCGGGTATCGCCCGCAACACGCAGCTCGTCCTGCAGAAAGAATCCGGAACCACGCGCACCATCGATCCGTGGGGCGGATCGACCTATCTCGAACGGCTGACCCATGATCTGGCGGCGCGCGCATTGAGCCATATCGAGGAGGTTGAGGCTCTCGGCGGCATGGCGGCGGCGACGGAACAAGGCATCCCCAAGCTGCGCATCGAGGAAGCAGCGGCGCGCACACAGGCGCGCATCGATTCCGGCGAGCAGATGCTGGTTGGGGTCAATGCGCATCGCCCCGAGAACGACATCGAAGTCGACGTGCTGAAGATCGACAATGCCGAGGTCAGAGCCCGGCAACTGTCGAAGCTGCAGCGGCTGAAGGGCACGCGCGAGGTCGCCGCCGTGGAAAGCGCGCTCGACGCACTGACCCGCGCCGCGCAAGGCAACGAAAACCTGCTGGAGTTCGCCATCCGCGCCGCGCGCGCCAATGCCACGGTCGGCGAGATTTCGTTCGCGCTGGAAAGGGCCTTTGGCCGCCACGTCGCGACGGTGCAGACCATTTCCGGCGTCTACCGCAAGGCGCTTGGCGACAGTCCCGTGATCGACGGGTTGCAGGACAAGATCAGCGCTTTCGAGAAGAAAAACGGCGGCAAGCCGCGCATCCTCGTTGCCAAGATGGGACAGGACGGCCACGACCGAGGGCAGAAGGTGATCGCCACCGCTTTCGCCGATCTCGGCTTCGACGTCACTGTCGGCGCGATGTTCCAGACACCGGAAGAGATCGCGAAACTGGCGGTCCAGCATGACGTCCATGTCATCGGCGCGTCATCGCTGGCGGCAGGGCACCTGACGCTGATCCCCGAATTGCGCGACGCGCTGAAGAAGCTTGGCCGCGGTGACATGCTGATCGTGGCCGGCGGCGTCATCCCGCCGCAGGACTACGACGCGGTGCTGCAGTCCGGGGCGGCGGAAATCTTTCCGCCAGGCACGGTTATTCCGGAAGCGGCGGACCGGCTGATGGACCGGCTGCTGGCGGGCTGAGCGAAAACATTCTGTATTGCTGAAAAAGGCTGTGCCACAATGACGGGCGCAACCAAGGGTAACGACAGTGAAGACTCTCATCCACAAGCTCGACGACGGATCAGGGGCCGTGATCTTGCCACCGGAAATGCTCGACAGCCTGAAGCTGCAAGTGGGCGATCAACTCCAGATTATCGAAACCGATGACGGCGTCATTCTAAGACCGGTGGAGAGCAACGACGTCGAACGGCAGATGCGCGCTGCTCGCGATGTCATGGACACATATGAGGTCGCGTTGCAAAGGCTGGCCAAGTAGCTGTTGTCAGCTATCCGAGAGCTTGACGATTTCCCATTCCTTGCCGTTGACTGCGGCCACGTCGCCGACCTTCTTGCCGAACAGCGCGACGGCCATCGGCGAAACATGCGAAATGCTTCCCTTGGTGGGATCGGCCTCGTCCTCGCCGACGATCTTCCAATGCACTTTCTTGCCGTCATCGCCTTCCAGCGTGACACCCATGCCGAAGCGGACGACGTCGCTGCCGGGCTCCGGTACGGACAGTTCGGCGCTCTCCCGCCGCGCGGTCCAGTAGCGCAGATCGCGTGACACGACCGCGATGCGCTCGCGATCGGCTTTCCGCTCGGCTTTCGCCAGAACGTCGCGCAGATCGGTCAGATTGTCCTCGATCTGCGCCAGGCCGCGTTCCGTCACAAGATTGCGGTGCGGGCTGATCGGCCGCTCGCCGACGCCGGCGATGGCGTTTTCGCTGTCTTCTTCGCGGGTAAAAGCTCTGCTCATTGCCTGAACTTAGGCGCCGAATGGCTGCTCGACAAGCCATTGTCGATACCTCGTCGAGTGGAACAGGACGTCTGGCACGATTCCTGCGGTGTCAGGGTCGAACACTGGGATTGTGTGCCGATGTTGAACAGACGAACCCTGCTGACGCAAACCGCCGGCTTTGCCGTGATAGGCCTTGCGCTTGGCAAGGCGGCGGCCGCCAGCCTGACCGGCATCGAAAAAGCCTCGATGCGCGGCTCGATCAATGCCACCGAACTTGGCGTGCAGCCCGGGACATTCGACGACCAGAGCAAGGCCTTTGCCAAGCTGCTGCGCGACGCGAACAGCAGGGACATACCGGTGTTCCTGCCGGCGGGCACCTATGTGGTGTCCAATCTCTCGTTGCCCAGCCGCGTGCGTCTTTCCGGCGTGCCGGGGGCAACGCGGATCGTCTATGGCGGCGACGGCCACCTCTTCATGGCTGAACAGGCCGACCATATCGAACTCGCCGGGTTGGTCTTCGACGGTTCGAACCGCTCGATGGGTGACTATGCGCAAGGGCTGCTCGATCTGCGCCGAGTCGGCCATCTCGTCGTCGACAATTGCCAGATAACCGGAAGCGGCAAGAACGGACTGGCGCTGGAACATGCGGCGGGCCGCATCGAACGCTCCGACATATCGGGCGCGGCGGACGCCGGCATCTACTCGGTCGAAGCGGGCGGACTGGCAATCACCGGCAATGCCGTCTCCGACTGCGCCAATGGCGGCATCCTCGTTCATCGCTGGCAGGCGGCGGAAGACGGCACGATGGTCACCGGCAACCGCGTCGAACGCATCGGCGCGCGCAGCGGCGGGACCGGCCAGAACGGCAATGGCATCAACGCCTTCCGTGCCGGCAACGTCATCATTTCGGGCAACGTGGTCTCGGATTGCGCTTTCTCGGCGATCCGCGCCAACAGTTCCAGCAATTTGCAGATATCAGGCAACACCTGCTCACGCTCGGGCGAGACCGCAGTCTATTCCGAATTCTCCTTCGAGGGCGCCGTCATCAGCAACAACATCGTCGATGGCGCGGCCAATGGCATATCGATCGTCAACTTCAACGAAGGCGGCCGCATGGGGGTCTGCTCCGGCAATATCGTGCGCAATCTGTCGACCAGCGGCCCCTATACCGCCGATCCACCCGGGTTCGGCGTCGGCATCGGCGTCGAGGCCGACACCACCGTTTCCAACAATGTCATAGAGAACGCGCCGCTCTACGGCATGTCGATCGGCTGGGGCCCGTATCTGCGCAATGTGGTGGCCACCGGAAACATCATCCGCAAGGCAGGCACAGGCATCGTCGTCAGCGTGGTCGAGGGCGCCGGCACGGCCGTCATCTCCGACAACGTCATCGACGGCGCATTGAACGGCGCCGTCGTCGGCCAGCGCTGGGCGGAGCCGGTGACAGCGGACCTGACCCAGTCAAGCAACAGCGGCTTTGCGCATCTGACCGTCGAGCGCAACCGCGTCAGTTGAGGGCAATCTTCAGTTCAAGGCTGGGGTCGGCCTCAGCGCCCCGACCTTGGCGCCGATCCGGCTTTCGATCGGCGCGTTGGCCAGTTCGAGCAGCTTCGCCGAAAGGGCCTCGTCGGCACGCAGCAGCCTGGCGAGGACGGCGGCGACCATGGCTTCACTGGCGCGGCCGGCGCCATCGTCGCATTTGATCGCTATGCCGAGGCCAAGTTCAGGTATCGCGCTGCAGTGGACGCCTTCGGCGCCGCCCTTCGCAAAGATCCGGCCAGGAGCTGCTTCCATCAGCGCGACATCTTCGCGACCTGTGCCGGCGACAAAGAAGGGCTCCGCCATGCAGGCGGAAAGCAGGCGCTTCGCCGCCTTGGCTCGCTCGGGACCGAAACCATGTGTCGTGGCCATGCGGGCAAAGCCGAACGCGAAACTCCTGAGCGGCACCGCATAGGTCGGGATCGAGCAGCCGTCGGTCGCTCGCTCATCCGGGCCGTGGACAGCGCCGGTGACAGCCTGCATGGCGTCGCGCACCATTTCCTGCAAGGCGTGCCCCGCCTTGACATAACCACGGTGCGCAATGCCGGAGTGCACGCAGGTGCAGAGGAACCCGGAATGCTTGCCCGAGCAGTTGTTGTGCAGCGCGTTGGGCAAATCGCCGGTGCGGGCGAGCGCAATCTCGGCGTCATGGTTCGAGGGCCAATGCGCGCCGCATTCGAGCGCCGACCCGTCCAGCCCGGCCCTGGCCAACATGGAGCGCGCCAGTTCGACATGCGCCGGCTCGCCCGAGTGCGAGGCGCAGGCCAGCGCCAGTTCGCGGTTGCCGAAGCCATAGGCATCGGCAGCACCGCTTTCGACGAGCGGCAGGGCCTGGATCGCCTTGACCGCCGAGCGCGGGAACACCGGCCTCGAGGTGTCGCCGATCTCCAGGACCGCTTTGCCGTCGGCATCGAAGACCGCCACCGCACCGCGATGCGCGCTCTCGACGATCGCGCCGCGCAGAACCTCGATCAGAACCGGATTTGTCATATGACCTCCCGCAAAATGCAGGGGCGGTTTATCTGATCCTGTCGAGAATGGAAACGTAGTTGGCGACCGCCGCTCCGCCCATGTTGAAGATACCGCCAAGCTTCGCGCCCGGCACCTGGATACCGCCGGCTTCGCCGACAAGCTGCATGGCGGTGAGCACATGCATCGAGACGCCAGTTGCACCGATCGGGTGGCCCTTGGCCTTCAGCCCGCCTGATGGATTGACCGGCAGGCGACCGTCCTTCGCCGTTGTGCCGTCCAGCGCCAACCTGGCGCCCTCGCCCGGCTTGGCCAGCCCCATCGCCTCGTATTCGATCAGTTCGGCGATGGTGAAGCAGTCGTGCGTCTCGACGAAGGACAGGTCGTCCAGCGTGACGCCGGCGTTCTTCAGCGCGCGGGTCCAGGCCTGTTCGCAGCCTTCGAAGGACAGGATGTCGCGCTTCGACATCGGCAGGAAGTCCTGCACATGTTCGTTGGCGCGGAAGGCGACGGCGCGGCGCATCTTCAGCGCCGTTGCCGTGTCGGCAAGGACAAGGGCGGCGGCACCGTCGGAGACCAGCGAGCAGTCGGTGCGCTTCAGCGGACCGGCGACGAAGGGGTTCTTCTCGCTCTCCTGCCGGCAGAACTCGTAGCCGAAATCCTTGCGCATCTGCGCATAGGGATTGTCGACGCCGTTCTTGTGGTTCTTGGCCGCGATCATCGCCAGCGCATCCGACTGGTCGCCATAACGCTGGAAATAGGCCTGCGCGATCTTGCCGAAGACGCCGGCGAAGCCCGCGGGCGTCTCGCCGTCCTCCGGCAGATAGGACGCTTTCAGCAGGTTCTTGCCGATCTCGGGCCCGGGCGTCGTCGTCATCTGCTCGGCGCCGACCACCAGCACGATGCGGGCCGCGTTGGCATCGATGGCGCGGATGCCTTGCCTGACCGCCGCCGATCCCGTGGCGCAGGCATTCTCGACACGCGTTGCCGGCTTGAAACGCAGCCGGTCGTCCGCCTGAAGCACCAGGCTGGCGGTGAAATCCTGCGCCGAAAAGCCGGCGTTGAAATGGCCGAGCACGATCTCGTCGACCTCGTCCGGGCCGATGCCCGCATGGTCGAGCGCGTCCGTCGCGACCTTGACGATCAGGTTCTCGAGCGTTTCGCCCTCAAGCTTGCCGAAGCGCGAATGCGCCCAGCCGACGATGCATGCGGTCATGGCAATCTCCATCCTTGGCGCGAGCCTGGCATATGGGCTTACGGCACATCTCGCCTTTATTGTTCAAATATAAACATTCTCGCCCGAGCCGTGAAGGGCCGCAAGCAGACAATCGCTTGGTGCAGGTCGTGCCCACGTCGATTTTTTGTTGATTGACCCGTCAATAAAAAATAACCTCCGCGCAAAAATCGGGAACAACATGCCGAAAGTCGGAATGGAGCCACTGCGCCGCAAGGCGCTCATCGACGCGACGATCTCGGCGATCGGCGAGCGCGGGTCGCTTGACGTGACCATGTCCGAGATCGCCGGACGCGCCGGCGTATCGTCCGCGCTTGCCCATCACTATTTCGGGGCCAAGGACGAGCTGTTGTTCGCGACGATGCGGCATATCCTGGCCGAACTGACCATCGACATGCGCCGGGCCCTGCAATCCGCCGCCTCCCCGCGCGAACGCGTTTCGGCCGTGGTCGCCGTCAATTTCTCCGACATACAGTTCCAGCCGGAAACCATCGCCGCCTGGCTCGCCTTCTATGTCGAGGCGCAGAAATCATCCGCGCTGCGCCGGCTGCTCAGGGTCTATGCACGGCGGCTGCACTCGAACCTGATGAGCGGGCTGACCGGCATCCTGCCCAGGGCAGAGGCCGACCGCGCCGCCGAAGCGACGGCGGCGATGATCGACGGGCTCTACATCAGGCGGGCGCTGAAGGACGGCGTGCCCGACGCCGCGACCGCGATCGCGCTGGTCGAGGACTATCTCGAAACCAAACTCGGCGAGCGGCACAAACAGTGACAGTCAAGCGACCCAATTTCCTGATCGTCATGGTCGATCAGCTCAACGGGACTTTTTTCCCCGATGGGCCGGCCGCGTTTCTCCACGCGCCGCATCTGAAAGCGTTGGCGGCCCGCTCGGCGCGCTTCAGGAACAACTACACGGCCTCACCGCTCTGCGCGCCGGGCCGTGCCTCGTTCATGAGCGGCCAGTTGCCGTCGCGCACCGAGGTCTATGACAACGCCGCCGAATTCGCTTCGTCGATCCCGACCTTTGCCCATCACCTGCGCGCCGACGGCTATCACACCGTGCTTTCGGGCAAGATGCATTTCGTCGGCCCCGATCAGTTGCACGGCTTCGAGGAGCGGCTGACGACCGACATCTATCCCGCCGATTTCGGCTGGACGCCGGACTACCGCAAGCCCGGCGAGCGGATCGACTGGTGGTATCACAATCTGGGTTCGGTGACCGGCGCCGGCGTCGCCGAGATCTCGAACCAGATGGAATATGACGACGAGGTCGCCTTCCACGCGGTGCAGAAGCTCTATGACTTCGCCCGCGTCTCCGAGGATGCCGCGCACCGGCCCTGGTGCCTGACGGTCTCCTTCACCCATCCCCACGACCCCTATGTGGCACGGCGGCAGTACTGGGATCTCTACGAGGATTGCCCGGCGCTCGAACCAGAAGTGGGCTTCATCGCCTATGACGGCCAAGACCCGCATTCGCAGCGGCTCTACAAGGCTTCCGACTACGACAGTTTCGACATCACGGCAGAACAGGTCCGCCGCTCGCGGCGGGGTTACTTCGCCAACATCTCCTATCTCGACGACAAGGTCGGCGAATTGCTGTCGGTGCTCGAGCGCACGCGCATGCTCGACGACACGATCGTCATGTTCTGCTCGGACCATGGCGACATGCTCGGCGAGCGCGGCCTGTGGTTCAAGATGTGCTTCTTCGAGGGCTCGGCGCGGGTGCCGCTGATGATCGCCGGCAAGGGCGTGCCGGTCGGGCTGATCGAGGCGCCAGTCTCCAATCTCGATGTGACGCCGACATTGTGCGACCTCGCCGGCATCGACATGAGCGCGATCGCGCCATGGACCGACGGCCAGTCGCTGCTGCCGTTGCTCCAAGGCAAGCCGCGTACGGCGCCAGTGCTGATGGAATATGCGGCCGAAGGCTCCAACGCGCCCTTGGTGGCGATCCGTGACGGCCGCTACAAGTTCGTCCACTGCGAGATCGATCCGCCGCAACTCCATGACATCGAAGCAGACCCACATGAATTGAGCAATCTCGCAACCGATCCGGCGCATGCGGATCTGGTGGCGGCTTTCATGGAAAAGGTCCGCGCACGCTGGGATATGGCGGCTTTCGACGCTGCCGTGCGGGCCAGCCAGGCGCGGCGCTGGGTGGTCTATCCGGCACTGCGCAACGGAACGCACTACCCCTGGGAGTTCCAGCCGCTGCAGAAGGCTTCGGAACGTTACATGCGCAACCACATGGATCTCAACGTGCTCGAAGAGCAGAAGCGGTTTCCGCGAGGCGAATAAATGGCAGACCTTCTCGTCCCCTCCCTTGACCATCTCAAGCAGGCCTACGCCGTCACCTCCAAGGCGACGCAGATCACGCCGCTGCTGGAATCGGCCGCACTCGCCAGGGAAACCGGTGCGGCCCGCGTCTTCATCAAGCCGGAATCACTGCAATGGGGGGGATCGTTCAAGATACGCGGCGCCTATTGGCGGTTGAAACGGCTTTCGTCCGACGAGGCGAGGAAGGGCGTCGTTGCCTATTCCTCCGGCAATTTCGCGCAAGGACTGGCCGCCGCCGGCCAGGCGCTCGGCATTCCCGTCACCATCGTCATGCCGATCGATGCACCGGCCGCCAAGCGTGACGCGACCGCCGGCTACGGCGCACGCGTCGTGCTGACCGACCATGGCGACCGCGCGCGTGAGGAAGTCGCCTCCGCCAAGGCGCGCGAGATCGCCGAGATGGAAGGGCTGGCACTGCTGCATCCGTTCGACGATCCCGAGATCATCGCCGGCCAGGCGGGCGCCGGCCTCGAAGCGCTCGACCAGCTTGCCGCCAAGGACGCCAGCGCCGACCTGTTGTTCTGCTCGGTCGGCGGCGGTGGACTGATCGGCGGCGTTTCGCTCGCCTTCCACTACCTGTCGCCCGCAACCGAGATTATCGGCGTCGAGCCGGAAGGTTTCAACGGCATGGGTTCGTCGCTGGCGCATGGCAGCATCGAGACGATGCCGATCGGTCCGAAGTCGATCTGCGACGGGCTGATGTCGCGACGGCCGGGCGATGCGCCGTTCGCCGCGGTCAAGGCCGCCGGCGTTCGCGGCATCACCGTCGACGATCAATCTGTGCGCCGCGCCATGCGGATCGCTTTCGAGCGCATGAAACTGGTGCTCGAACCGTCCGGGGCTGCGTCACTGGCGGCACTGCTCGGCGGCAATGTCGATGTGAAGGACAGAAACGTCCTTGTTGTGGCTACCGGCGGCAATGTCTCGCTCGCCGATTTTATGGCGCATATGAACCATGCTTGAAGCGGATTTCGTCATCATCGGCTCCGGCTCGGCCGGTTCGGCCATGGCCTATCGCCTGTCGGAGGACGGCAAGCATTCGGTCATCGTCATCGAATTTGGCGGCAGCGATATCGGGCCGCTGATCCAGATGCCCTCGGCTTTATCGATCCCGCTCAACATGAGCCTCTACGACTGGGGCTTTGCCAGCGAGCCGGAGCCGCATCTCGGTGGCCGCGTGCTGGCGACGCCGCGCGGCAAGGTCATCGGCGGCTCGTCCTCGATCAATGGCATGGTCTATGTGCGCGGGCACGCGCGCGATTTCGACCACTGGGCCGAGCAAGGGGCTACCGGATGGAGCTTTGCCGACGTGCTCCCCTATTTCAAGCGCATGGAAGACTCCGATGGCGGCGAGGATGGCTGGCGCGGCAAAAGCGGCCCGCTGCATGTCCAGCGCGGCTCGCGTAGAAATCCGCTCTATGGCGCCTTCGTCGAGGCGGGCCGCCAGGCGGGGTTCGAACTGACCGACGACTACAATGGCGCCAAGCAGGAAGGCTTCGGCCCAATGGAGCAGACCATTCGCGGCGGTCGCCGCTGGTCGGCGGCATCAGCCTATCTGAAGCCGGCGCTCAGGCGAAAAAACGTGAGTCTGGTCAAGGGCTTTGCGCGCCGGGTGATCATCGAGAATCAACGCGCCATCGGCGTGGAAATCGAAGCTCACAAACAGATTCAGGTCGTTAAGGCGCGACGCGAGGTAATCGTCGCCGCGTCGTCGATCAACTCGCCAAAGATCCTGATGCTGTCCGGCATCGGACCGGCTGAGCATTTGCGCGAAAACGGCATCGCCGTCGTCGCCGACCGCCCCGGCGTCGGCCGCAATCTGCAGGATCACCTGGAACTCTACATCCAGCAGGAATCGACCAAGCCGATCACCCTGAATTCGGTGCTCAACCCTTTTTCCAAGGCGATGATCGGCGCGCAATGGCTGTTCTTCAAGTCCGGCCTCGGCGCCACCAACCATTTCGAGGCGGCAGCCTTCGTGCGCTCCCAGGCCGGTGTCGACTATCCGGACATCCAGTACCATTTCATCCCCGCGGCGGTGCGCTATGACGGCAAGGCGGCGGCGAAGTCGCATGGCTTCCAGGCCCATGTCGGACCGATGCGGTCGAAGTCGCGCGGCTCGGTGACGCTGCGCTCGCCGGACCCGAAAGCGAAGCCGGTGATCCACTTCAACTACATGTCGCATCCGGACGATTGGGCGGAGTTCCGCCACTGTATCCGGCTGACGCGCGAAATCTTCGGCCAGAAGGCCTTCGACGCCTATCGCGGCCAGGAGATCTCGCCGGGCAGCCATGTGCAGTCCGACGACGATCTCGATGTCTTCATCCGCGACCACGCCGAGAGCGCCTACCATCCCTGCGGCACCTGCAAGATGGGCCGCGCCGACGATCTCATGAGCGTCGTCGATGCGGAATGCCGGGTGATCGGTGTCGAGGGACTGCGGGTCGCGGACTCCTCGATCTTCCCGCGCGTCACCAACGGCAATCTCAATGCACCGTCGATCATGACCGGTGAAAAGGCGTCCGACCACATTCTTGGCCGCACGCCGCTGGCGCCGTCCAACCAGGAACCATGGATCAATCCCCGCTGGCAGGCGTCGGACAGATAGAGCATGATCCACCCATAGATTGAGCCGCCCACTTTCGCGGCGCCGGACCATTGGAGACTCCCATGCGCGCCCAGCCCACGGCATCGCACTATGTCAACGGACGCTATATCGACGACGAGCAAGGCGCGCCGCTGCCCGTCATCTACCCGGCAACCGGCGAGACCATCGCCATGCTGCGCTCGGCGACGCCGAATGTCCTGGAACTCGCCATCGAGGCCGCACGGGCCGCGCAGCCGGCCTGGGCTCGGCTGAAGCCGGTCGAGCGCGGCCGTATCCTGCGCCGCGCCGCCGACATTCTTCGCGCACGCAATGCCGACCTCGCCCGCATCGAGACGCTCGACACCGGCAAGGCGATCCAGGAGACGCTGGTGGCGGACGCGCCTTCCGCCGCCGACTGCCTTGAATATTTCGGCGGCGCGGTCGCCGCCTATAATGGCGAGGCCGTCGATCTCGGCGGGCCTTTCGCCTACACACGGCGCGAGGCACTCGGCGTCTGTGTCGGTATCGGCGCCTGGAACTACCCGATCCAGATCGCCGGCTGGAAATCGGCACCGGCGCTGGCCATGGGCAATGCCATGGTGTTCAAGCCGTCGGAGAACACGCCGCTTTCAGCACTGGCGCTGGCCGAGATCTACAGCGAGGCCGGCCTGCCGGACGGGCTATTCAATGTGGTGCAGGGTTATGGCGATGTCGGCGCCGGCCTCGTGGGACACGATGTCGTCGCCAAGGTCTCGGTGACCGGCTCGGTGCCGACCGGACGCAAGGTGCTGTCGCTCGCCGGCTCGAAGATGAAGCACGCGACGATGGAGCTCGGCGGCAAGTCGCCGCTGATCGTTTTCGACGACGCCGACATCGAAAACGCCATCGGCGGAGCCATGCTCGGCAATTTCTACTCGACCGGCCAGATCTGCTCCAACGGTACTCGCGTCTTCGTGCAGAGCGGCATTCATGACCGCTTCGTCGACCGGCTGGTCGAGCGGACCAAGAAAATCCGCATCGGCGATCCGCTCGACCCCGAGACCCAGATGGGGCCTCTGGTCTCGAAAGCACAGCATGAGAAGGTTGTCGGCTATATCGGGATCGGCAAGCAGGATGGCGCCACACTGGCCTGCGGCGGCAATGTCCCCTCGCTGCAAGGTTTTGACGGCGGCTTCTTCATCGAGCCGACAGTCTTCACCGGTGTCACCGACACGATGCGCATCGCCCGCGAGGAGATTTTCGGGCCTGTCATGAGTGTGCTGAAATTCGACGGCGAGGACGAGGTGATCGACCGCGCCAACGACACCGAATTCGGCCTGGCCGCCGGCGTCTTCACCCGCGACCTGCCGCGCGCCCACCGTGTCATCGCCGAATTGCAGGCCGGCACCTGCTGGATCAATGCCTACAATCTGACACCTGTCGAAATCCCCTTCGGCGGCTTCAAGCAGTCCGGCATCGGCCGCGAGAATTCGCTGGCGGCACTGGCGCTCTATTCGCAGCTCAAGTCGATCTATGTCGAGACGGGGGACGTGGCGAGCCCGTATTGAGCCCAGCCTAAGCCGCCTTCTCCGCCGTTCCATCCAGATACTGCGTCAGCGCGCAGACCAGGTGATAAAAGATGCTGGCCGGAACATCCGATGCCAGCGAGCGGCCGCGTTCGTCGATGCGGTCTATCCACAGGCCGAGCGGCGCCGGGTCGATGTGCCAGCGGAACAGCCGGCCAACCCGTTCCTCGATCTCCGGCTTGAGATCGGGGCCGCCCGAACCATCCAGCGCAATCGCCGCCTTGACCGCTTCGGCCTGCGGCCAGCTGCGCGAGATCAGGTCCAGCGGCAGCCCCTGCCGCGAGACCGCCCCATAGGCAAGGCCGGTGGCGCGGTTGAGGCCATTGGCGATGGCCGAGGCATAGAGTTTCCTGGCGAAGCCGCTCAGTTCGGCCTGGCCGCTGCGTCCGGCGAAATCGACCAGCAGCGAAGCCCATTCGAAGTGATGGCCGGGCTCGGTCCACGCGCCCTTCTCACCGGCGGCCGGCCTCCATTCGTCATCGAAATATTCGCCCAGCGTCCAGCTGTCCCGGTCGAAGAAATGGCTGCGGAAGAGATCGATGATGCGCGCCGCGCGGCGCAGGTGAGCACGCTCGCCGGTTGCCTGATGCCAGGCCAGGAACGCTTCAAGCAAATGCATGTGCGGGTTGGAGCGCCGCTCGCCCTTCCCGTCCGATGTTTCGAGGAAACCGGTCATGCGATGATCCTCGAGATGCGCATCGAGGAACGCGAAGGTTTCCTCGCCGAGCCGCAAGGCATCGGGATTGCCCGACATATGCGCATGGGCGAGTGCCAGAAGCACGCAGGAATGATCGTATGCATCCTCGGTGGCATCGGCGACGGAGCCGTCGACATGGAGCGTACGCACCCAGCCGCCTTTGTCGGTGCGGCCATTCCTGGCCATGAACTCGATACCGTGGCTGATCAGCCGGTCGGCCGGACCATGCCAGCCGCGCGCGCTGGCGACCGCGAAGGCATAGACCTGCCTGGCCTGGGTCCGCATGCGCTTGGGCTTCATGAGCGGGTTGGTGTCAAAGCCCAGCGCTTCATGGAAACCGCCATGACGCTCGTCGACGCCTGATGTCGACCACAGCGGCAATGTCTCCTGAAACAGCCAGTGGTGCACACGCCGCCGCCAGGCGCCGCTTTCGATGACGCGGTCATGCGCCGGCGTGAACCTGGTTTCCAGCCGGCCCGATTTCTCGAGCTGCTCGACGATCTTCTTGACGTGCTGGCTGTGACTGACCGGCGCGACGAAAGTCGCGTCGGCGGTCGAAACGATGGCCACATCCTTCATGGCGATCGCCGACAACAGGCGGCCGTCGCTGCGGATGTAGGAGTTCTCGCAATCGATGGCGACGACATCGCCGATGACGACATTGCCTTGCTCGTCGGCCGGACCGACATCGAGCAGCGACTGCCAGGAGCCGAGATCGTTCCAGCGGAAGTCGGCCGGCACCATGGCAATGCCTTGCGCCCGCTCCATGATGGCGTAGTCGATCGAAATCGAGGGGATGGCTTCATAGAGCTCCAGCGGCATATAGAGGCCGGACAGGTCCGATGTCGCCGCCTTGTAGGCGGCCGCGGTGGCCTGCCAGATGTCCGGCTGGAACGCCGCGAAGGCATCGCGCATGGCGCCGGCTCGAAACAGGAAGATGCCGGTGTTCCAGTAAAAGTTTTCCGCCCTGAGATAGCTCTGCGCCGTCGCAAGGTCCGGCTTTTCGACGAAGCGCGTGACGTCGAAGATGCCGCCCTGCGCACCTGCCACCTCGATATAGCCATAGCCGGTCTCGGGCTGTGTCGGCTTGATGCCGAACACCACGAGCCGGCCGGCGCGCGCCGCCTCGGCGCCGGCCTCGATGCTCTGCCAGAATTGCCCTGCGGTCGATATTTCGTGATCCGATGGCACAACCAGGACCAGGCTGTCGCCGAATTCGGACAGGGTGCGCAGCGTTGCCAGTGCGATCGCGGCGGCGGTGTTGCGCCCCGTGGGCTCGAACAGCGGACCCCCGCCCGCTAGATCCAGGCCGGCCAGGTCGGCATGGACGCGCTCGGCATGGCGCTCGGAGGCGATCAGGAAGATCGGCGTTTGACCCGCGGGCCTTGCCGTCAGCCGGCGCAAGGTCTTGGCCAGCATGGAACCGTCGCCGGACAGGTCGTGAAACTGCTTGGGATTGTCCTCGCGCGACAGCGGCCAGAGCCGCGAACCGACGCCGCCGCTCATGACAAAACTGACGATGCGCTGGCTCATTCGGGTCTCGCTTAGAAGTTGGTCTGGGGTAGCAGGCATGCCTTTAAGCCGTGTTTACCCGATTGGAAATGCGCTCGACCGCCAGGTCGATGAAGGCCTTGACCAGGGGGGAAAGGTGCCGGCTGCTGGGATAGAGAACGTGCAGGCCACCGGCCGGTGTCGTATAGCCGTCGAGGACGCGCCGCAACCGTCCCTCGTTGATCAATCCCTCCGCTATCGGCTGTGGCAATTGAGCGATGCCGAAGTCCGCGAGCGCGGCCGCCACCACCGCCTGCATCTCATTGGCGGCGAAGCGCCCGGCGACTACGACGGTTTCCTGGCCTTGTGGGCCATCCAGCACCCAATGAGCGCCTGAGGCCGACGGACCCGCGATGACGCATCGATGGCGGGAGAGATCGGCCGGGCTTTCCGGCATCCCGTATCGGGCGAGATAGGCGGGGCTGGCGCAGAGCAGCCTGTGCGTGGAACCGAGCTTGCGGGCAATCAGCGTCGAATCCTCCAGTCTCCCGGTACGGAAGGCGAGATCGATGCCATCCTCGACCAGATTGAGCTTGTCGTCGGTGAGGCGAAGTTCGACATTGGTCTTCGGGTACAGCGTCAGAAAGTCGACCACGGCGCGGATGAGGAAGTGCCCCCCAAAACCAACCGGAGCCGAGATTCGGATCGTGCCCGAAGGCTCCGCCCTCGCCTCGGCGAGGTGCAGATTCGCCTCTTCTATCGTCCGCAGCCCCTGGCTGCTCCGCTCATAGTAGAGACGCCCGGCATCCGTCAGGTTGAGGCTGCGCGTGGTGCGCTGCAGCAGACGCACGCCGACCTCGCGTTCGAGCGCGGCGACACGGCGGCTGACCGTCGTCTTGGGCATGGCGAGGAGACGCGCCGCGGCGGTGAAGCTGCCGGCTTCGACGACGCGGGCAAACACGACAATATCGTTGAGATCGATCATTGCACTCAAAATTGGGACAAAGTTTTCCAATTATATACAATTATGCATCAATGCAATAGGCCCTAGCTTTGCTCCAGACAAACAGAAGGAGCAGATCAGATGACCAGCAAACGAAACATTCTTGTGACCGGTGCCACGGGCCAGCAAGGCGGTGCGGTGGCGCATGCCCTGCTGTCCAGGGGCCATCGCGTCAAGGCATTGACGCGCAAGCCGGACAGCGAAGCCGCGCGGCAACTGGCGTTGGCTGGCGCCGAGGTTGTTGCCGGCGATCTCGCCGACGCGGTCTCAGTCGTGAAGGCCGCAAAAGGCGCCGACACCATGTTCCTGATGGGCAACAGCTACGAGGCCGGCCTTGAGGAGGAAACCCGCCAGGGGATTCTAGCCGCCGATGCGGCAAAGGCCGCCGGTATCGGACACCTGATCTATTCATCCGTTGCCGACGCCGACAAGAAGACCGGCATTCCGCATTTCGAAAGCAAATACCTGGTCGAGCAGCATGTCAGGCAGCTCGGCATTCCCTATACGATCAGCGCGCCGGTCGCCTTCATGGAGAATGTCGTCGCACCGTGGTCGATCGGCGCGCTCAGCCAGGGCAGCCATGCCTTCGCCATGCCGCCTAAGCGTGTCCTCCAACTGGTCTCGCTGGCGGATATCGGCGCGTTCGTCGCCACTCTGGCCGAGCGGCGCGAACGCGTGTTCGGCAAGCGCTTCGATTTTGCAGGGGATGAATTGTCCGGTGAAGAGCAGGCAAGAACCCTGTCCGAGGCCATCGGCCGCCCGATCCGCTATCAGGAGATCCCGATCGCGGCCGCCCGCCAGCAGAGCGAGGACGCGGCACTGATGTTCGAATGGTTCGACCGCGTCGGCTACGACGTCGACATCGCCGCCTTGCAAAGGGAGTTCCCCGAAGTGCGCTGGCACGGTTTTGCCGACTGGGCGCACGCATTTAACTGGAACATCAGCGGCCTGCGCGACGAAAGCTGATGAAATGCGACAGAAGTGCTGCCATTGCCGCTTGCAGGAATGAAGTGTGGCGGCTATAAGCCCGCCGTCTGGTCACGGAGTGTAGCGCAGCCTGGTAGCGCACCTCGTTCGGGACGAGGGGGTCGCAGGTTCAAATCCTGCCACTCCGACCAGAAAAACAATGTGTTAGCGCATCCCGACTTTGGCGCTTGATTGATATGCCACCTGACAACAGGGCGAGATGATACCCCTCCTCAGTTGAGTTGGCTGAGAGTCATATCCAACGCGCCATGCAGCAAAGAGGAGCGGTAAGCTCCCTGCCGTAATATTGGTTTGCGGCCGTCAGCCATGGGCGCTTCCCAGCATCCGCTCGGCTGATCACGTGCCGACAAGAAGTGTCGACGAACCTTACTCCCGTCACATTTATCGGAGGCCAAAGAAGCTCAATATCGCCAACACGATGACTATCGCTCCAACGAGCCAGATGATGTTGTTCATGATCTCTCTCCTGTCGCCTGGGAAGCCCGCGCCTCTGGCGGAGGACGCGGACCGATCGGCCTTTGCCGGCCGATCTTCGGCAGACACCGAGGCGTCTGCCGCAGGGAGTAGAACTATTCGATAGACCTAATGTTCCGCCGAATGGCAGACCGAATGTCGCGAATTTTTGAGCGCAGATCGTCGCGCCGATTGAATGAGTGCAACCGGTGCATCGGACCACTTCGAAAGGTGCCCCCTTCTCTGCCTTGGGCAATGCGATCGCCCGACCTTCGACTTGCCCGCAGGCATCCCTACCGCCTTGGGAAAGCCCCGGAACCAAAGCGGCCAGCCGCAGTTGTATCCACCGAAGGGCTATTCCAGTCAGTGGAGAAATTATAATGAAAACAATGCTCGTGTGCGCTTTGGCGCTTTCCGTGGGATTCCCGGTCGTGGCCTCGGCAGCCGAGGCCGATGTGGTTATCCGGACCCACCATCGACACCACCAGGTCAGGATCATCAACGAGGATGGACAGCGCCTGCATCACCGTCACCACGGCACGGTTGCTTTCTATGACCATGGCCGCCGGCATCATCACCATCGTCGAGATGCCGTCGTGGTCACGGGTTCCGTCTCCACACACCATCACCGCCATCCCGTGGTGATCGAGAACGGCGGCTACTGATAAACAGTCGCTGGCCCGGCTCATTGTCAGGAGTCGGGCCAACTCGGCCTTTGTCCCAGGTGAACATCCACATAGATGCGCTCGGAGAATGCTCCGGGGTACCCTAACTGGTGCTGGTCCATACCCTCGCCCCGTCAGTCGACGCGAGCTTGACCTACCCACAGGCTGGGCCGGCCAGAATTCAGACCAGAGTCAGGGATGTGATCGGCGGCGTCTTTCGAAGATGTCGATCTTGCGGCTGTATGTCATCCGAATTTGATTGTCACAACCTTCACAGGTCAGCGACTTGACGCTCTTTATCAGGCGACCTTTACGGATCATCATTCGGTTGCATCGAGGACACTGGATCATCATGTCATCATCATACCGGTCCGGTGAAAGTGCCATATTCGCCTCCCAATGACGCTGGCAAGCAACGTACGTGCCGCATGGATATCTCGGTTGTGATGTGTGGAGCGGCCAGCGTTAATCGAGCGTGATTTGTTGGTTCACGGATCCGCGATTCAGGTCTGGCATTGGAGCCATGCGTAGCGGGTTGGTCGCGGAAGTCCGCGCAATCTCACCACTTGTTGTGGAAGTTCTGATCGTTCAGCCCAGGGCGTGACAAACCATTTGTTGCTGCGTTGCCGTCATTCAGCCCTTCTTCCGCTCTCCGATTTGAGACTGAGGGTTCGCCCGCCGCATGGAGGCGGCGGGCGAACCCTATCGGCGCAGGAAGGGACATAGCTGCGCCAATCTGCAAGACATTCGTGCTCGATCTCTCGGATGGTCAGCCAAGAGTTATTCCAATCGCCATGAAGGTGATGGCCACCGCGAAGGTCAGTGCGAGCAACCAGCGTGCTTGGCCAACACTCTTCTCCATCACTTCCTCCTGAACATGCAGCGGACAACGGCTGCGAACGGGGGCTGTTCCGGGCAGCAGCACGGATAGGACCATTGCATTTAAGAGCCAGACTTAAGTCCGGCGCCATACCAGACCGAAGCCCAACCAGGGAACGATTGCGCTTCGACCCTGTTCGGTTGACTGGGCGCGAGGGCGATCAAGCGGAATTGGATGAAAGTCACCATGCCGAACAGTGAGGCCGCAAGATCCGATGCATTGGGGACGCGCGTAGCCGACCTCAAGGCCAGGATGCAGCAAGCCCGGATTACCATCAGCGAAATGAAGACATTCCAAAAGGTCGCGGCGATGATGGAGGACGGACAGGGCAGCATCGGCGGCGATGATTTAATTGCCGCTTCCTTCGTGACCGACACGTTGCTCGACAAGGAAACGCCCTGAGACCATGCGGACTATCAGCAGGCTTTTTGATTCCCATGCCGAAGCGGGCCGGGTTGCCGGAGAACTGGTGGCGGCTGGTGTTCCTCACGTTCAGATTGCCATTATCGGCCCCTACCAGGATGAAGTCGGAGTTCTGAAGTCTCCGGGCGTCATTCTCGGTTTGGTCGGTGCGGCATTGGCGTGCCTTGGCGCCGTGGCCGTCTACGGTGTCACTTCCCTTCAGGCCGGGTTACCGGCAACAGCCGTGATTTGCGCGGTCTGTGGCGGTGCTGGCGGGTTGCTCGGCTCATTCATCACGACGGCTGCCAAACCCGACGATCGCAGCGTCGCCGAGGGGATCGTCCTGGTGACGGCGCATGTCGATGAGAACAAGAGCGATATCGCCCAGACAGTGCTCCGTGGTGATGCCCCCATGGCCGGACTAGCCGTCGAAACAGCGTGAGAATCCCAGGAGATCACAGGCCGACAAGCCGTGCGAACGAGCAAGCGCCGGCATACGGCATCTCGTCACGACCGGCGCGGATCGCGATCGGGCTCGACAGCAGGCGCAAACTTTGTCGAAATGGGCATCGGCTCTAGGCAATTCGATGAAAGCCGGTAAGCTGGCGACCGGATGCGGACATGAATTTTATCTCAACGACAGCCTCGACACCGGTTCTTGTGATTGCCGTGCTTCTCGTGGCCGGCTGCTCCTCGATCAGCAGAACGACAGATCCGGCGAAGTACGACAAGATGACCTGTGTCGAGCTCAACAGCGCGCTGGGCGAAACCGCCAGCGAAATCTCGCAAACCGCGATCACGCGCGGCAAGGTCGCCAACACCAGTGTTCCCCGCTGGCTGCTTGGTGGCTCACGCGTGAAAACCGCCGTCGCCAATCGGGAAACAGCCAGGATAGACCGGCTGAAACAGCAGCAGGATGCCATTGCCGCTGCGCGCGCACGCAAGTGCCCGAGGTCTGCGGACTGAGCGGACGGACGCCGCCACGATGATTGCCTTCAGTTGAAGCGCCGCCTCACGCGCTCAGCCGAAAGCGCGTCACGTCGATCGCCGCGTTCATCAGCGTCTGCGTGTAAGGCGCTTGCGGGTTGCTGAAGATCGCCTCGGTCGGTCCTTGCTCGACAATCTTTCCCTGCTTCATGACGATGATGTAGTCGGCCATGGCGCGCACCACGGCGAGGTCGTGGCTGATGAAGAGGTAGGACAGTTCATGGTCGGCCTGCAGCTTGCGCAGCAGTTCGACGATCTGCTTTTGCACCGAGCGATCAAGCGCGGAGGTCGGCTCGTCCAGCACGACCATCCTTGGCTTCAGGATCATGGCGCGGGCAATGGCGATGCGCTGCCGCTGGCCGCCTGAGAATTCATGCGGGTAGCGGTTGCGGGCGTTGGGATCGAGCCCGACTTCGCGCAAGGCCTCGACCGCGCGCTGGTCACGCTGCTTGCTCGAAAGGTTCGGCTCATGCACCAGAAGGCCTTCGGTGATGACCTGGCCGACGGTCATGCGCGGCGACAGCGAGCCGAACGGATCCTGGAAGACGAGTTGCATCTGGCGCCGCAGCGGCCGCATCGCCTGCCGGTCGGCCGTGGAAATGTCGCGATCGCCAAAACGGATCAAACCATCGCTCGGCAGCAGCCGCAGCAGGGCGCGGCCGAGTGTCGATTTGCCCGAACCGGATTCGCCGACGATGCCGATGGTCTGGTTGCGCTGAAGCCGGATCGAAATGTCATCGACAGCACGCAGCATCAGTGGCTCGCCGGCCATAAACCCGCCGCCGATCCTGAACGTGACTTCGACATTCCTGCCTTCGAGCACCACGGGCGCATTGGCCGGCGGTGGTGCCTTGGTTCCTGTCGGCTCGGCCGCCAGCAGCATCTTGGTGTAGGCGTGCTGCGGGTTTGCGAAGATCGCTTCCGCCTCGCCTTCCTCGACCACCTCGCCCTGGCGCATGACATAGACACGGTCGGCGAAACGCCGGACGATGCCAAGATCGTGGGTGATGAAGACGATCGCCATGCCTAGCTTGCGCTGCAGTTCGGCGAGCAACATCAGGATCTGCGCCTGGATGGTCACGTCGAGCGCCGTCGTCGGCTCGTCGGCGATCAGGATGTCGGGATCGTTGGCCAGCGCCATGGCGATCATCACGCGCTGGCGCTGGCCGCCGGACATTTCGTGCGGATAGGATTTCATCCGCCGCTCGGGATCTGGAATATGCACGAGCCGCAAGAGCCTGAGCGCCTCCTCGCGTGCCTCGGCGGCATTCAGGCCGCGATGCCGGCGGATCGGCTCGATCAGCTGGTTGCCGATCGAATAGAGCGGATCGAGCGAGGTCATCGGCTCCTGGAAGATCATGCTGATCTTGGCGCCGCGCACCTTGTTCAGGTCGGACTTGCTCAGTGTCAGCAGGTTGCGGCCGCGATAGTCTACATGGCCCGTGGCTTCGCCATTCGAGGCCAGCAGACTCATCGCCGCCATCATGGTCTGGCTCTTGCCGGAACCGGACTCGCCGACCACGGCAACGGTCTCGCCGGCATTGACGTGGATGTTGATGCCCTTGACCGCCTCGACGGCGCCGTCGAGCGTGCGGAAGCGGACGCGCAGGTCCTTGACGGCGAGGATCGTTTCGGGAGTGGCCATATCAGCGGTCCCCATCTCAGCGATCCCCCATCTCATCGATCCCTTGGGTCGAGCGCATCGCGCAGGCCGTCGCCGACGAAATTCAGGGCGAACAGCGTCGAGACGAGGAAGAAGGCGGGGAACAGGAGCAGCCAGTTGGCGGTGCCGATGTTCTTGGCGCCGACCGAAATCAGCACGCCCCAGCTGGTCATCGGCTCCTGCACGCCGAGTCCGAGGAACGACAGGAAACTCTCCAAGATGATGACCTGCGGCACCAGCAGCGTCATGTAGATCACCACCGGACCGAGCAGATTGGGGATGACATGGCGCAACAGGATGCCGCGCTGGCCGACGCCCATGGCTTCGGCCGCCTGGACATATTCCTGGCGGCGGATCGACAGCGCCTGGCCGCGCACGATGCGCGCCATGTCGAGCCACAGCACCGCGCCGACGGCCAGGAACATCAGCACGAAGTTGCGGCCGAAGAACACCACCAGCATGATGACGAAGAAGATGAACGGCAAGGAATAGAGCACGTCGACAATGCGCATCATCACCTCGTCGATCTTGCCACCGGAAAAGCCGGCGGCGGCGCCATAGATCACGCCAATCACCACCGCCACGACGCCGGCGAGCAGGCCGATGGCCAGCGAGATGCGCCCGGCCATCAGCGTGCGCGACAGCAGATCGCGGCCGGTGTTGTCGGTGCCGAACAGGAAATATTGCTGCTTGACCGATGTGCTCATCGTCACTTCGAGCCCGTCGGGCGATTTGTTCTCGATCCTGGTGTCGTCAAAGGCATCGGAGCGGTCGAGATAGCGGATGTTGCGATCATCGATCGGTTTGGTCGAGGTGACCGTGACCGTGACGCGGCTGCCTTCCTGATGCCATTCCTTGAGGTCGACACGCATGCGCTTGATGGCGTCCGTGAGCGCGCCCTGGATCATGTCTGGCTTCGGGTAGGCCGACAGGCTTGGCGGCATGCGCACATAGTCGGCATAGATGGTCGTGTATTGATGCGGCACGAACCAGGGGCCGAACACGCTGACGATCCCGATCAAGGCGAGATAGTAGAGGCTGAACATGGCAGCGCGGTTGGCCTTGAGGCGCGCCCAGGCATCGCCCCAGAGCGAGCGGCCAACGATGGTGGGAGCCGTGGCTGCGATGTCAGTCATAGCGCACCCTCGGATCGACGACCGCGTACATGACGTCGACGATCAGGTTGAAGATGATGGTGAAGATGGCGATCACCACCACCGTCCCCATCACCAGCGTGTAGTCGCGGTTGAGCGCGGCATCGACGAAATAGCGGCCGACGCCTGGAATGGAAAAGATCGTCTCGACGATGACAGAACCGGTCAAAAGGGCCGCCGCCGCAGGGCCGGTAAACGAGACGATCGGCAGGATGGCGCCGCGCAGGGCATGCTTGACCACCACCGACCAGTCGGAAAGGCCGAGCGCGCGCGCCGTGCGGATATGGTGGGAGCGCAGAGATTCGATCATCGAGCCGCGCATCAGGCGGGCAACGATGGCGATCTGCGGCAAGGCAAGGGTGAGCACCGGACCGACCTTGTTGATGAAGGCGCCATCGCCCCAGCCGCCGATCGGCAGCAGCTTCCAGGTCAATCCGAAGAGGAGCTGGATCACCGGCGCGATGACGAAGGTCGGGATGGTGCTGCCGGCGGTCGCCAGTGCAATCACCGTATAGTCGCCAAGCTTGTTCTGGTTGAGTGCGGCGATGGTGCCGAGCAAGGAACCGAGCAGCAGCGCCAGGATCAGTGCCGACGCACCGAGTTGCACCGAAATGGGCAGGCCCTTGGCGAACAGTTCGGTGACGGTGAAGTCCGGCATGTTGTAGCTCGGACCGAAATTGCCGCGCAGGAGATTGCCGAGATAGTGGACATATTGCAGCCAGAGCGGGTCGTTGAGGCCGAATTGGGCTTCAAGGTTGGCCTTGATCTCGGGGCTCAGCCCCCGCTCCTGGTTGAATGGGCCGCCTGGCGCGACGCGCATCAGGAAAAACGCCATCGTCACGATGACGAACAGCGTCGGTATGGCGGTCAAAAGCCGCCGGAATACGTATCGTAGCATCGGTGCCCCACTTGATCCGAAGCACCAACGCCCAGTTGGACGATTGCGCTCCAGCCTTCAAATCTTCGCACCGGATTTTCCGAAAATCGATTGCGCTTCCCGGGCCGATGCGATGGCAAACCAGCGCCGCCGCGCGAGGAGTGCGCGGCGGCTTGGCCAGGGATCAGTCCTTGCTGACGAAACGCGACGGATGGACGTCCATCACATTGTCGACGAAGCCATGCAGCTTCGAGGAAACGATGTCGTGGTAGCTGTAGTAGAGAAGCGGAATCTGGCCGACGTCGTCGACAAGAATGCGCTCGGCCTCGGAGAGCTCCTTCATGCGCTCCTCGGGCTTGCCGCCGGCGGCGGCCGCCTTGTCCATGGCCGCTTCATAGGCCGGGCTGTTGTAGTTCGAGTAGTTGTTGCCGCTCGCCTTGCGCGAGATGCCGAGGAAGGTTTCCGGATCCTTGTAGTCGGCGATCCAGGCGGCACGCGCCACGTCATAGTCGCCCTTCTGCTCAAGGAAGGAATAGTGGGTCTTGGTGTCGGTGTTGAGCAGCGTGACGTCGACGCCAAGCGGCTTCAACTGCTCCTGGATGGCAACCGCGGTGTTCTTGTGGTTCTCCGAGGTGTTGTAACGGATTTCCATCTTCAGCGGATGTTCGGGCGTGTAGCCAAGCTTCTCGAGGATTTTCTTGGCGGCGTCCTCGCGATCGATCTGCGGCATGTCGGCGTATTTGGCCATTGCGGGCGTGTAGCCCTCGATGCCGGGAGGCACCATGGAATAGCCAGGCAGCATCGAGTTCTGCCAGACCTTTTCGGCGATGAAGTCGCGGTCGATCGCCATCGAAATGGCGTTGCGCAGTTCAGGGTTGTTCCACGGCGCCTTGTCGGTCTTGATCGCGTAGTAATAGGTGCCGAGATATGGGCCGACATGGATCTGGTCGCCGAACTTGGTCTTGAGGTCGGCGAGCTGTTCGGTCGGCAGATCGTCGTAGCTGTCGAGTTCGCCGGCTTCGAAGCGCTTCATGGCCGAGGAGCGATCCTCGGTCGGGATGTAGTTGACCACGTCGAACTTGACGGTCGCCGCGTCCCAGAATTTCGGATTCTTGACCAGTTTCATATGGTCGTTGGGGACCCATTCGGCCAGCGTATAGGCGCCGTTCGAAACAAGGTTGCCGGGCTTGATCCAGTCAGCGCCGAGCTTTTCGATCGAGGCCTTGCTGACCGGATAGGTCGCCTGATGGGTCAGCATCTCCAGGAAGTAAGGCGTCGGCGCCTTCAGCGTCACTTCCAGGGT
The DNA here is from genome assembly GCF_059420305.1 of Mesorhizobium sp. GW821-FHT04C10. NCBI lineage: Bacteria > Pseudomonadati > Pseudomonadota > Alphaproteobacteria > Hyphomicrobiales > Phyllobacteriaceae > Mesorhizobium > Mesorhizobium sp. GW821-FHT04C10. The sequence continues at coordinate 5,484,668 of NZ_JBWKTL010000001.1, forward strand.
GTTGGCGTCGATCGCCTTGACGCCCATGTCCTCGGGCTTGCCCTTCTTGGTGTTGACGTCCTCCGCACCCTTCACCGGATAGAGCATCGAGGCATATTCGGCGCCGGTCGCGGGGTCTTCCAGCCGATGGAAGGCGTAGACGAAATCGTCGGCCGTCACCGGGCTGCCGTCAGACCACATGCCGTCCTTGCGCAGCTTGAACGTGTAGACGGTGCCGTCATCCGATACCGTCCAGCTTTCGGCGGCGCCCGGAATGAGGTTCGCCTTCTCGTCCTGCATGACCAGTCCCTGGAACAGGTCACGCAACACATTGGCTTCATAGACCGTCGAGGTCTTGTGCGGGTCGACCGATTCCGACTCAGCGGCGGTGCCCCTGTTATAGACGGTCTCCGCGAAAGCCGGCGTGTAGAACGCACCGGCGGCTACGGCCATGGTGGTGGCGAACACCGTCGCCTTCAGCATGTTTTTCAGCATGAAGTTCTCCCTGTCGGCGCTGCCGTCGGCGCGCCTTTTCGTGTTGACGCCCCGGGACCGATATCTGGTTCCTTCAAGCGTGCCACCGGTTCCCTCCGGCAGCTGGTGGCAGGAGACTAGACAGGAGGTAAGCTGTTTTCAACCGAGTACTGATTGACCCTAAGTCAATCCTCCCAACCGAAGAAGCAACGGCTAAATTAGAGCGGCTTTTTCAATTGTACGCACTCTCTGGTTGTACCCAGAGTTTTCGCTTTCTGCATGCGAATTTTGGCATGCTGTTATCATGGTTCAGAACCTCATTTCCAAGGCCCGAAAGCGCGCTTTCCGAACAGACAATTCGGGAACTTCAGCGGTTGAATTCGCTTTGCTGTCGCCGCTCTTTATCCTCATAATACTCGGAATGGTTGCGTACGGCATCTATTTTGGCGCCGCCAACTCGATCCAGCAGATCGCGGCCGACGCCGCCAGGACGGCCATTGCAGGATTGAACCAGACCGAGCGGCAAACACTGGTGGCCTCCTTCCTCACCAACAATGCCGGCGGCTACCCCTTCGTGGACGTCAGCAAACTGACCTACCAGGCCAATGACAGCGTAGCCGATGGAAGCCAGTTCGTGGTGTCTATCTCCTACGATGCGCGCAACCTGCCGATCTGGAATCTCTTCCCGGGCATAGCCATGCCGGGGACCACCATCAAGCGCCAGTCAACGATCAGGGTCGGGGGTATCTGAATGCCGCAGCGTCGGGGCAAGGGCATCGGCCGGCTTGTACGGTCGATGCTGGGAGACAGAAATGCGAACTTTGCCGTCATGACGGCACTGAGCGCTCCGGTCGCGCTGGCGCTGGCCGCGGTGGCCATCGATGAAGCCTCCATCTATACCGAGCGCCGCGAAGCCCAGGCGATGGTCGATCTGGCGGCGATCACCGCCGCCTCGAACATCAACAATGTCAACACGGCGGTCGTGACCACGCTCACCGACAACGGCATGCCGGGTGTCGTCGTTCAGGCCTCGGGCCAGACCATTCCCCCGGCCGTCGGAAAGACGGTGGTGACGGTCACAAAGGGCCGATATGCCTCGTCGACTGCCAATGTCACCCAGCGCTTCCAGGCGGGCGTGACACCTTACAATGCAGTGCGTGTCACGCTGGCGAAAATCCCCGCCCGCTATTTCGCGAGCTCGCTCATCCCCACTCCGGTCATCGGCACCCAAGCCACGGCCAGCATGACGCCGCAGGCCGCATTCTCGGTCGGATCGAGGCTACTCAGCGTCAACGGCGGCATCCTCAACGCGCTTCTAAGCGGGCTTCTCGGCGGCAATATCTCGCTCAGCGTCATGGACTATAACGGGCTGATATCGGCCGACGTCAGCGTGCTCTCCTTTGTCAGTGCCCTGGCCACACAACTGAACATCACCGCCGGCACCTATTCAAACGTGCTGGCCTCGAAGGCGACTGTCGGCCAGATCGCCACAGCCATGGCCAACGTTCCTGGTCTCGGCAATACGGCCAAGGTCGCCCTGCAGACCGTCGCCACCAAGTCGACTAGCACGGTCAAGATCCCGCTCAGCAGTCTTATCGACCTTGGTTCCGTCGGCAGCCTGGGCCTCGGACAACAGCCGTCCGGCCTTGGGGTCGACGCAAGCGCCATGGGGATGCTGACCGCCGCCGCCGTGCTCGCAAACGGCACCAACCAGGCGGCGGTCGATCTCGGCGCCACCATCCCCGGGCTGCTCTCCACCAAGCTCAACATCGCCATTGGCGAGCCGGCGCAATCCTCGCCCTGGCTGGCGGTCGATGGCATCGGCACCGTCGTGCGGACCGCCCAGACGCGCATCAAGCTGACGGCCTCGGTCGGCATCGGCACACCCGGCCTCAGCGGCGGCATCAGCCTGCTGGCCGTCAATCTGCCGCTCAATGTGGAAGTCGCCTACGCCGAAGCCAAGCTGACCGACATAACCTGTCCGACAGGGCCTTCCAGCATCAGCGTTTCCATCGCCGCACATCCCGGTATTGCCCAGTTGAACCTGGCCAACAGCAACAACGCCTCCGGTTTCGCCGATTTCAGCCAGCCGCAGACCTTCACCGACGCCGAGATCGCCGATGTGAGCCTGAGGATCCTGCTGATCAACATCCCGCTGATCCAGGTGATGGGTTCGGCCGCGACCGCGATCACCAACAACAGCCCGCAGACCCTGACCTTCAACGCGACCGACATCGCCAACAAGACGATCAAGACCGTTTCGACGCGCAACATCTCGCAGTCGCTCACCACGTCGCTGGTCAACAATTTGTCGCTTTCGGTCAATGCGCTCGGTCTCGGCATCGATCTGACGGCCCTGCTCGGAACGGTCAAACCAGCAGTTGTGGCCCTGCTCAACACCGTGACGGCGCCCGTCGACGACTTGCTCTACAATGTGCTGTCGGCCCTGGGGGTCGGTGTCGGCCAGGCCGACGTGCGTGTCACCGGGGCGACGTGCGGACGCGCCGTGCTCGTTCAATAAGCTTTGTGGCCAGGCGGTCGCCTGGCCCGGACGCGGTCGAACCGCCAGTCAGTCGAGCCGACCAAGGAAGCAACCGAGAGCCGGCAGCGAGAGCGCTTCTTCCCCGACAGCTGCTTCGCCATCCAAGATAGCCGCGATTGTTCCGATGTCCCCTGGCAATTGCCAATTCGCTGGCTCCGCGGCGAAATTGAAGACACAGAGCAGCCTCTGTGCGCCACCTTCGCGGATGAAGGCGAGCACGTCACCCTCGGCGTCGAGAAAGCGGATCGAACCGCTGACCAGTGCTGGATGACGCCTGCGCAAGGCAAGCGTCGAACGGTAGGCGGACAGTACAGATTGGTCGTTGCTGTTCTGCACATCGGCGGCGCGGGCGCGATGGCTGGCCGGGACCGGCAGCCAGGGCCTGGCGGTGGAGAAACCCGCATTGTCGGCGCCGGCCTCCCAGACCATCGGCGTGCGGCAACCATCCCTGCCCTTCACGCCGGGCCAGAAGCGGATGCCAACGGGATCGCGCAGATCCTCGTAGGCCAACTCCGCCTCTTCCAGGCCGAGTTCCTCGCCCTGATAGAGGCAGATCGAGCCGCGCAGGCATGCGAGCAGCATGATCGAAAATCTGGCCACCGTGTCAGGATCGCCGTCCGGCCTTGTCCAGCGGCTGACATGGCGCACCACGTCATGATTGGAGAACGCCCAGCAGACCCAGCCGTCGACGACCGCATGTTCGAAAGCCTCGACGCAGCCGCGCACATGCGCCGCCGAAAATTGCGAACCGAGCAGGTCGAAGGTGTAGCACATCTGCAGCTTGTCGCCGCCGGAAGTGTAGGCGGCCAGCGTCTGCAGCGAGCGGCCCTCGTCGCCGATTTCACCCACCGCGGCACGGCCTTCATACTCGTCCAGCAATGCCCGAAAACGTTTGAGGAAAGCCAGGTTTTCCGGCTGCGTCTTGTCGAACAGATGCTCCTGGTAAAGGTAGGTGTTGGTTTCGCCATTGGTGCCGGCGACACTCGACGCCAAGGGCGGATTGCTGCGTAGCCAGCGGTCGTGGACATAGTAATTGACGGTGTCGAGCCGGAAACCGTCGACGCCGCGCTCCAGCCAGAACCGAACCGTGTCCAGCAGTGCATCCTGGACCTCGCGATTGTGGAAATTCAGGTCGGGCTGCGAGGCGAGGAAATTGTGCATGTAATACTGCCGGCGGGTCGAATCCCACTCCCAGGCAGGGCCACCGAAGACGGACAGCCAGTTGTTGGGCGCGTTGCCGTCGGGCTTCGCATCGGCCCAGACATACCAGTCGGCCTTGGGGTTGTCGCGGCTGGCGCGGCTTTCGATGAACCATTCATGCTTGTCGGATGAGTGCGACAGCACCTGGTCGATGACGACTTTCAGGCCCAGCCGGTGCGCTTCGGCGACCAGGGTGTCGAAATCCTCCAGCGAACCGAACATCGGATCAACGTCGCTATAGTCCGACACGTCGTAGCCCATGTCGGCCATCGGCGACTTGAAGAAGGGCGACAGCCAAACGGCATCGACGCCAAGCGAGGCGATGTGGGCGAGCCTTGCCGTGATACCCCTGAGATCCCCGCTGCCATCGCCGGTCGTGTCCTGGAAGGAACGCGGATAGACTTGGTAGATGACGCAGCCACGCCACCACTCGTTGGCATCTTCATCGGCCATCACGACCCCTTCCCGGCGCCGCCCTTTTGAGTCAGGCGCTCGATCATGAAATTGACGCTGCGGCCCGGCATTGGCCGCGCAAGGTCGACCGCCTGCGTTTCGATCGCCGGCTGCCATCGGAACCCTTCCCTTTCGGGCAAGGTGAAGACGCATTGGCGGCGATCGCCATTGATGATGACGGCAAGGCGGCCGCCGCCTGCATCGCCCAATAGCATGACAAGGCGATGTCGGCCGGGATCGTTCCAGTCCGCCTCGGCCAGCGGCATGCCGGTCTCAGTCAACCAGACGACGTCGGGGATGCCTGAGGCCTCGGCCGATTGTCCCATCAGGAAATGCGTATCCGACAATGCCGGGACGGCGCGGCGGAGTGTGGCCAGCGCCGATGCGTAACGCTCCAGCACCTGGTCGCGGCCCGTCCAATCCAGCCAGGTGACGGCGTTGTCCTGCGCGTAGGCGTTGTTGTTGCCCTTCTGGGTACGACCAAATTCGTCGCCTGCGGTCAGCATGATGGTGCCCCGCGAGGCAAATAGTGTGGCAAGCAGCGCGCACCGGTCTTCGAAGCGCGCTTTGCCGATCGCCGCGTTGTCCGTCTCGCCCTCGGCGCCGTTGTTCCAGGACAAATTGTCGTTGTGGCCATCACGGTTCTGCTCGCCATTGGCCGCGTTATGCTTACGCTCATAGGCGACGATATCGGCCAGCGTCATGCCATCATGCGCGGCGATGAAATTGACCGTTCGGCTGGCTGGTTGGCCTGCCTTGCCAAAAACATCGGATGAGCCGGCAAGCCGGGTCGCCAACGCTCCAACCGCGCCGACATCGCCACGCCAGAAGCGTCTGGCGTCGTCGCGATAGCGATCGTTCCATTCGAGGAAGCGCGCGGGGAAATTGCCGAGCTGATAGCCGTCCGGGCCTATATCCCAGGGTTCGGCGACCAGCACGCGATCGGCAAGGACCGGATCGCTGGCGATAGCCTCGAGCAAGGGCGCGGCGGGATCGAACACGCCATCGACGCGGCCCAGCACCGGTGCCAGATCGAAGCGAAAGCCGTCGACGCCGGCATGGCGGACAAAATGGCGAAGCGTGTCGAGCACCATGTCGCGCACCACCGGATGGTCGCACGCGACGGTGTTGCCAGTGCCGGTGTCATTGACCAGCCTGCCATCCGGCTGGTGCCGGTAGTAGGCTTGATTGTCGAGGCCGCGCAACGACAGCGTCGGCCCCAGCCTGTCGCTTTCGCCTGTGTGGTTGAAGACGAGATCGAGGATGGTGCCGATGCCGGCCTGGCGCAGCCTCGCGACGGTTTCGCGCAATTCGGCCAGACCGCCGGGCGCCAGCCGTGGATCGAGCGCCATGAAGGTGACGGGGTTATAGCCCCAGGCGTTGCTCAGGCCCAGCGGTGGCAGATGCCGCTCGTCGATCGACGCCGTCACCGGCATCAGTTCGACCGCGGACACACCGAGGCGCTTCAGATGCGCGATGATAGCGGGGTGGGCGAGCGCTGCCAGGGTACCGCGCTGTTCTTCCGGCACATCCGGGTGGAGCTTCGTGAAGGAGCGGACGTTCAGTTCGTAGATCAGGCCGCCCGGACGAAACAGCGGCGGCAGCACGGGCACTGCCTTGGGCAAGGTCCTTGCCACGGTCTTGGGCATCAACGGCGCGGTGTCCGCCCCCTCGTTACGCCGCGCGGCGAGCCGCCAGTGATAAGCATAAGGCCGGTCGATTTCCACGGCGTAGGGATCGGTCAGCAGCTTGTCGGGATCGAACCACAGCCCAAGCTCGGGCGCATAATCGCCGTCGGCACGGAAACCATATAGCGTGCCCGCGGCAAGGCCGGAAACGAAGAGCGCATGCACCCCCTCGCCTTCCGGCCTCAGTTCCAGCCGGTCGAGCTCGCGGCCTCCTTGCTGATCGAAGATCGAGACCCAAAGGCGACGGGCCGACGCGGACCATGCGGCAAAGCGGATGCCTTCGGGGGTGATTGTGGCACCGAGTTGGGTCATGCGAGCGCCTCCCCTTCTCCCCTTGTGGGAGAAGGTGGATCGGCGCGCAGCGCCGAGACGGATGAGGGGTGTGTGACGGGACGAGGCGTTGGCAATCTCGATCGAAGAACGCGCCAAGCTGGAGCACCCCTCATCCGACCTCGCTTCGCGAGGCCACCTTCTCCCACAAGGGGAGAAGGGAAAGCCCTCAACGCCACCCTCAAGTAATCACGCTCGGCTTGTTGCGGCCGGTGTGGCTCCTGATCCCGGCAATGTCGTCGGCGGCGGCGATGAGGTCGGCGAGTGCGACCTGGGTGTCGAGATCGTGCCGCGCCTTGTCCGGCTCGTAGCGCTCGATATAGACGCGCAAGGTGGCACCTGAAGTACCCGTGCCGGAGAGCCGGAAGACGACGCGAGAACCGCCTTCGAAGAGCACCCTGATGCCCTGGTGCTCGCTGGTCGAGCCGTCGACCGGGTCATGATAGGCGAAGTCGTCGGCCTTGGTGATCTTCAGGCCGCGCACGCTGGTGCCGGGCAGCGAGCCGAGCTTGGCGCGCAGTTCGTCGACCAGCGCATTGGCGCGGTCGCTCTCGACCTCCTCATAGTCGTGGCGCGAATAGTAGTTGCGCCCGTAGGCCGCCCAGTGCTCGGTGACGACCTGCTTGCAGCTTTCGCCGCGCGCGGCGAGGATGTTGAGCCACAACAGCACCGCCCAAAGGCCGTCCTTCTCGCGGACATGGTTGGAGCCGGTGCCCGCACTTTCCTCGCCACAGATCGTCGCCATGCCGGCATCGAGAAGATTGCCGAAGAACTTCCAGCCGGTCGGGGTCTCATAAATGCCGATGCCGAGTTTTTCGGCGACCCGGTCGGCCGCGCCACTGGTCGGCATCGAGCGGGCGATGCCCTTCAGCCCGTCCTTGTAGCCGGGCGCCAGGCGGGCATTGGCGGCAAGCATGGCCACCGAATCCGACGGGGTGACGAAAATGCCCCTGCCGATGATCAGATTGCGGTCGCCGTCGCCGTCGGAAGCGGCACCAAAATCCGGCGCGTCCGGACCCATCATCTCATCATAGAGGTGCTTGGCGTGGACCAGGTTCGGATCGGGATGATGGCCGCCGAAATCGGGCAGCGGCTTGAAGTTGCGGCAGGTGCCGTTGGGCGCGCCAAGCCGGTTTTCAAGGATCTCCTTGGCATAGGGGCCGGTCACCGCGTGCATGGCGTCGAAGCGCATGCGGAAGCCTGACTTGAACAGTTTGCGCAGCGCGTCGAAATCGAACAGGCTTTCCATCAGTTCGGCATAGTCGGCGACCGGATCGATGATCTCGACCGTCATGCCGGCGGCCTTGACCGTGCCGATCGTGTCGATGTCGATCGGATCGATGTCCGATGTCTTGAAGCTTGAGATCGCCTTGGTTTTCTCGAAGATCGCGTCGGTCAGCTTTTCCGGCGCCGGGCCACCATTGCCGGCATTGTACTTGATGCCGAAATCCTCGTGCGGGCCGCCGGGATTGTGGCTGGCCGACAGGATGATGCCGCCGAAGGTCTTGTATTTGCGGATGACATGCGAGGCGGCGGGCGTCGACAGGATGCCGCCCTGCCCGACCATCACCTTGCCGAAGCCGTTGGCGGCGGCCATGGCGATCGCCTTCTGGATGACCTCGCGGTTGTAGAAGCGGCCGTCGCCACCGATCACCAGGGTCTTGCCCTTGAACCCGTCGAGCGCGTCGAAGATCGACTGGATGAAGTTCTCGGCATAATGCTCCTGCTGGAACACAGGCACCTTCTTGCGCAGGCCCGACGTGCCCGGCTTCTGGTCGGAGTAGGGTTTGGTGGGGACGGTGCGTATCATGCTTCAGGCGACCCTTTTCGAAAGCAGCAGGCGATAGAGTTCAACGTATTTTTCGGCGCTTCGATCCCACGACACATCGGTCTTCATGCCCTGACGCTGGATGGTTTCGAAGACCGCGGGGTTGGCGTAGGCTTCGGCCAGGCGGCTTATGGCGTGCAGCATCGCGCCGCCATTGTTGGGTGCGAACTGGAACCCTGTCGCCACGCCGGCCGCCATCGCCGCTTCGTTGGCGTCGATGATAGTGTCGGCGAGGCCGCCGGTGCGGGCAACCACCGGTACACAGCCGTAGCGCAGGCCGTAGAGCTGCGTCAGACCGCAGGGTTCGAAGCGTGATGGGATGACGATGGCGTCGCAGCCGCCCTGCATGGTGTGCGACAGCCCCTCATCATAGCCGACGACCACGCCGATGCGGCCACGGTGGCGTGCGGCGGCGGCAAGCAATGCGCCTTCCAGGCCGGCGTCGCCCGAGCCCAGTATGGCCAAGCGTACACCGGTCGCGACGACACCGTCGATCACCGTCGCCAATATGTCCATGCCCTTCTGCCAGGTCAGCCGGCTGATGACGCAGACGATGGGGCTATCGTCGCGGTCGAGGCCGAAGCGATCCTCCACGGCGGCCCTGTTCGGTGCCCGCGCCTTGAGCGTGGCGGCCGTATAGTTCGATACCAGATGCTTGTCTGTTTCCGGATCCCAGATGGCTGTGTCGATGCCATTGACGATGCCGTAGAGATCGCTGGAGCGCATGTTGATCAGTCCGCCGAGACCCATGCCGAACTCCGGCGAGCGGATCTCCTGCGCGTAGGTCGGGCTGACGGTGGTGATCGCCCAGGCGGCCTGCAGGCCGGCCTTGAGGAAGCCGACGCCGCCATAATATTCGACGCCGTCAAGCGCCATCGCCGCCGCGGGCAGACCGAGCTCGCCGAAGATGCCGGCGCCAAACTGGCCCTGGAAGGCGAGATTGTGGACGGTCATCATCGAAGGCGTGCCGACCGCCTTGCCGTAGCGCATATAGGCCAGCGTCATCGCCGACTGCCAGTCATGGGCATGGACGATGTCTGGCAGGTAGCCCGAGATGGCGCCGCCGGCGATATCGGCACCGGCCTGGCTCAGCGCCGCGAAGCGCCGCCAATTGTCCGGCCAATCCGCTCCCGAAGCATTGCCATAGGGACCACCGGGCCGGTCGAACAGATGCGGCGCGTCGAGCACGAAAAGATCGAGCCCGGCAAGCTCGACAGAGTGGATGGAGGCCTTGCCGCCTTGCAGCAACGGATACTGGTAGACGGCCTTCCTTTTCTTGAAGCCTTCCATCACCACGGGAAAGCCTGGAATGAGTGTGCGCATGGCCACGCCCTTGGCTGCCAGCGCGACGGGCAGCGCACCGGTCACATCGGCCAGTCCGCCGGTCTTGATCAGCGGGAAGATCTCGGGCGTGACCGACAGAACCTGCATGCGTCTATCCGATCCTGTTCTGAGCAATTCCGGTGGGAAAACCGTTCTCACACTTTTCCTGGAATTGCTCTAGAGCCCGAGTTTGTTGATCATGTCCTGTGTGACCAGGCAGATGCCCTTTTCCGAAACGCGGAAGCGCTTGGCGTCGAGCACGGGATCCTCGCCGATCACCAACCCTTCCGGTATCCTTACACCGTGATCGATGACGACGCGTTTCAACTTTGCGTTCCGTCCGACATGTACGTCGGGCAGCATGACGACCTCTTCCAGCGTCGAATAGGAATTGATGCGCGCGCCGGTAAAGATCAGGCTCTTCTTCAGCGTCGCGCCGGAGACGATGCAATCGCCCGAGACCAGGGAAGAAACGGCCGAGCCGCGCCGGCCATCCTCGTCATGGACGAATTTTGCCGGCGGCTTCAACTCGGCATAGGTCCAGATCGGCCAGTCGCGATCGTAGAGGTCGAGCTCCGGCGTCACGTCGGTCAAGTCGATATTGGCTTCCCAATAGGCGTCGACGGTTCCGACATCGCGCCAGTAGGCTTCGTTTTCCGCGGTCGAGCGTACGCAGGACTTGGTGAAGCGGTGCGCGATCGCCTTACCATGCTGGACGATATAGGGGATGATGTCCTTGCCGAAATCGCGGCTGGAGCCGGGCTCGGCGGCGTCGCGGCGCAGTTGCTCCATCAGGAACTTGGTCTTGAAGACGTAGATGCCCATCGAGGCCAGAGCGAATTCCGGGTTGCCCGGAATGCCTGGCGGATCGGCCGGCTTTTCGACGAAGGCGATGATGTTGTCCTTGGCATCGACATGCATGACGCCGAAGCCTGTCGCTTCCATGCGCGGCACTTCGAGGCAGCCGACCGTGACGTCGGCATTGGCGTCGACATGCTGGCGCAGCATCATCTCGTAGTCCATCTTGTAGATATGGTCGCCGGCAAGGATGACCATGTATTCCGGGCCATAGGCCTCGATGATGTCGATGTTCTGGTAGACGGCGTCCGCCGTGCCCTCATACCACTGCGTTTCCGACACACGCTGGCTGGCGGGAAGGATGTCGAAGCTTTCGTTTCGTTCCGGCCTCAGGAAGTTCCAGCCGCGCTGCAGGTGGCGGATCAGCGAATGCGCCTTGTACTGGGTGGCGACACCAAGGCGGCGAATGCCCGAGTTGAGCGCATTGGAGAGCGCGAAGTCGATGATGCGCGTCTTGCCGCCGAAATAGACCGCCGGCTTGGCGCGACGGTCGGTCAGTTCCTTGAGGCGGCTGCCACGGCCGCCGGCCAGTACGTAGGCCATGGCATCGCGCGCCAGCGGCTGGGTCCGTTTCAAGTCTGCCATTTCTACCCTCCCAAGTTATTCAAGTCTCGCCGTTTCGCCGCGACAGGCTCAGTCGACAACGAGTTCGAGCATGATCGTCGACAGCGGCGGCAGAAGCATCGTTGCCGAGATGCTCTTGCCTTCCGCCCTTGCCTCGACCATGCCGCCATTGCCCATGCCGGAGCCGCCATATTCGGATGCGTCGGTGTTGATGATCTCGCGCCACTTGCCGGCCTTCGGCAACGGCACGCGATAATTGTCGCGCGGCACCGGCGTGAAGTTGGAGATGACGGCCACCGGGCTGCCGCCAGGCGCGTTGCGCACCCAGGCGAAAACCGAATTCTGGCTGTCGTCGACGATCAGCCAGGAAAATCCTTCCGGTTCGCAGTCGCGGCCATGCAGCGCCGGGCGCGACCTGTAGAGATAGTTGAGATCGCGCACCGTCTGCCAGACGCCGCGATGTGGGCGGAAATCGAGCAGGTTCCAGTCGAGCGCGCGTGCCTCGCTCCATTCGCGGCGCTGCGCGAACTCCTGTCCCATGAACAACAGCTTCTTGCCGGGATAGCCCCACATGAAGCCGTAATAGGCACGCAAGGTCGCGAATTTCTGCCAGTCGTCGCCAGCCATCTTGCCCAGCAGCGTGCCTTTGCCGTGCACGACCTCGTCATGCGAGAGCGGCAGCACGAAATTCTCCGAGAAGGCGTAGGTCAAGCCGAAGGTCAGGTCGTTGTGGTGGTGCTTGCGGAAGATCGGCTCCTTGGAAAAATACTCCAGCGTGTCGTGCATGAAGCCCATGTTCCACTTGAAGCCGAAACCCAGCCCGCCCTCATGCACCGGCGCGGAGACCTTCGGCCATGAGGTGGATTCCTCGGCGATGGTCATGACGCCCGGATGATGGCCGTAGACCTCCTTGTTCATCTTCTGCAGGAAGGAGACCGCTTCGAGGTTCTCGCGGCCGCCCTTCTCGTTGGGGATCCATTCGCCGGCCTTGCGCGAATAGTCGAGGTAGAGCATCGAGGCGACCGCATCGACGCGCAAACCGTCGACATGGTATTTCTCGGCCCAGAACAGCGCGTTGTTGACCAGGAAAGACACCACCTCGCGGCGACCGAAATTGTAGATCGCGGTGTTCCAGTCGGGATGAAAACCCTTGCGCGGGTCGGCATGTTCGTAGAGCGCGGTGCCGTCGAAATGGGCCAGGCCATGCGCGTCGACGGGAAAATGCGCCGGCACCCAGTCGAGGATGACGCCAACGCCGGCGCGGTGCGCCCCATCGACGAAACGGGCAAAACCGTCCGGATCACCGAAGCGGGCCGACGGCGCATAGAGGCCGGTCGTCTGATAGCCCCAGGACGGGTCATAGGGATGTTCGGAGATCGGCATGAACTCGATGTGGGTGAAACCGGTCTCGACCACGTAGGGGATCAGCCGATCGGCCAGTTCGTCCCATGACAGGAACGTGCCGTCGTCGCCAAGCTGCCAGGACCCGGCGTGGACTTCGTAGATCGAAATGGCTTCGCGCCGGTGATCGGCATTGCGCCAGAAATTGCGGTGGGCCTCGTCGCCCCACTCATGCCCCGGCGGCACCGCAACGACCGAAGCCGTGGCCGGACGCAGTTCGGATTTGAACGCGAACGGGTCGGCCTTCAGGGGCAGTCTGACGCCATCGGGGCCGATGATCTCGTATTTGTAGGGCCGGCCGGCACCGATGTCGGGCACGAACAATTCCCAGATGCCGGTATCGCGGCGATCACGCATCGTGTGACGGCGGCCATCCCAGTCGTTGAAATCGCCGACCACCGAGACGCGCCGCGCATTGGGAGCCCAGACGGCGAAATGCACGCCGGTGGCACCCTCGTGCTCGATGACATGCGCGCCAAGCTTGTCGAACAGCCTGAGGTGCGAACCCTCGGCGATATAGTAGTCGTCCATCGGCCCGAGCACCGGGCCGAACGAATAGGGATCGGTCAGCCACCAGTCGCCGCCGGCATTGCGCGCGTGGTAGCGCAGCGGTTGCCGCTTCCTGATCGACAGCTTGCCTTCGAAGAAGCCGGCATCATCACGCCTGGACAACTCACCGGCCTCGATGCCCGTCAGCGTATAGGCTGCGACGGTTTCGGCATGCGGAACGAAGCAGCGGGCAAACAAGCTCTTGCCGATCTCGTGGACGCCAAGGACTGCAAACGGATCCCCGTGCGTGCCGGCGACAATCGCCGCAACATCGCTGGCTGGCGCCAGTCCGTCCGGCCCGCTTGTCGCAGCGGTCGCGCGCGGCTTCCTCATCAGGCAGTGTCCCTCCCAGGGCACCAGGTGTTTGTTTCTGGTGATGTGAGTTGACATTCAACCCGCATCACCGGGACCACTTTGTTCGTGGCCTCATGCAATCACATCAGACAGGCACGTTCCAGATTTCTTTCGCGTATTGGCGGATCGTGCGATCGGAGGAAAACCAGCCGACGCGCGCGACATTGCGGATCGCCCGGGCATACCAATCCGGGCTGTTGCGCCAGACGGCGTCGACCTCGCGCTGGGCGGCGGTGTAGGCATCGAAATCGGCGGCGACCATGAACCAGTCGCTGTCGTAGAGGCCGTTGATGAGATCGCGGTAACGGTCCGGGTCGTCCGGCGAGAAGACACCCGAGGATACGGCCGCGACCGCCTGCGCCAGTTCGGAGGACCCCTCGATCACGGCGCGCGGGTTGTAGCCATTGTTGCGCCGCTCGGCGACCTCGGCCGTTGTCAGGCCGAAGATGAAGATGTTGTCGTCGCCGACGCATTCCTTGATCTCGACATTGGCCCCGTCGAGCGTGCCGATGGTCAACGCGCCGTTGAGCGCGAACTTCATGTTGCCGGTGCCCGACGCCTCCATGCCGGCGGTCGATATCTGCTCGGACAGGTCGGCGGCCGGCATCATGATTTCGGCCAGGCTGACATTGTAATTCGGCACGAACACCACCTTCAGCAAACCGCGAACGGCCGGGTCGCGGTTGATGACCCTGGCGACGTCATTGGCGAGTTTGATGATCAGCTTGGCGTTGTGGTAGCTGGGCGCCGCCTTGCCTCCGAAAAACTTCACGCGGGGCATCCAGTCACGCTCGGGATGCGAACGGATCTGGTCGTAAAGCGCAACCGCCTCGAGGATGTTGAGAAGCTGGCGCTTGTATTCGTGGATGCGCTTGACCTGGATGTCGAACAGCGCCGACGGATCGACCTTGATGCCGAGCCGGTCGGCGACGAGATTGGCCAGCCGCACCTTGTTCTGTCGCTTGACGCCCGCGAACTTCTCCCGGAACGCGCTGTCATCGGCAAAGCCGTCGAGCCCTTTGATGCCCTCGATGTCGTCCAGAAACCGGTCGCCGATCGCCTCGCGGGCGAGCGAGGTCAGTCCCGGGTTGCACTGGATCAGCCAGCGCCGCGGCGTGATGCCGTTGGTCTTGTTGTTGATGCGGTCGGGATAGAGCTTGTGCAGGTCGGCGAACACCGTTTCCTTCATCAGCTCGGTGTGCAGCGCCGAGACGCCATTGATGGAGTGCGAGCCGACAAAGGCCAGATTGCCCATGCGAACGCGGCGGTCGCCGTTTTCCTGGATCAGCGAGATGCGGCTGATCTGCTCGCCCGAGAACTGGTTGGTGGCGCGGGCCTCCAGAAGCACCTGCGCGTTGATGGCGTAGACGATCTGCATATGGCGCGGCAAAAGCCGTTCGAACAGCGGCACCGGCCAGCTTTCCAGCGCCTCGGGAAGGAGCGTGTGGTTGGTGTAGCCGAAGGTGCGCTTGGTGATATCCCAGGCGAGGTCGAAGTCCATGCCGTGGACATCCATCAGGAGCCGCATCAGCTCCGGCACCGCGATCGCCGGATGGGTGTCGTTCAAGTGGATCGCGGCCTTGTCGGGCAGCGATTTCAGGTCGCCATACTGGCTCAGATGCCGCTGCGCGATGTCCTGCAGCGAGGCGGTGGAGAAGAAATATTCCTGCCGCAGCCTGAGCTCCTGCCCGGCGACGTGGGAATCGGCGGGATAGAGCACGCGCGACAACGCGTCGGCCTTGTTGCTCTCGGCCAGCGCGCCGATGTGGTCGCCCGCATTGAACTTGTCGAGCAGGATCGGATCGACCGGCATGCCCGACCACAGCCGCAGCGTGTTGACGCGGTTTGCCCGCCAGCCGACGACGGGCGTGTCGTAGGCAACGGCCAGGACATGCTCGGTCGGCTTCCAGACATGGCGCTCGAGCCGGCCATCCTTTGACGTGATTGACTCCACCGAGCCGCCGAAGCCGACCTCGAAGGAGCGTTCGCGCCGTTCGAATTCCCATGGGTTGCCGTGATCGAGCCAGGTTTCGGGCAGTTCGACCTGCCAGCCGTCATGGATTTCCTGGCGGAACATGCCGTTGGCGTAGCGGATGCCGTAGCCATGCGCGGGAATGTCGACGGTGGCCATGCTTTCCATGAAGCAGGCGGCGAGCCGGCCAAGGCCGCCATTGCCTAGCGCCGCATCGGGCTCGAGCGCCGCGATGAGATCGAGGTCGACGCCGAGAGACGACAGCGCCTCGCGCATATTGTCCATCAGGCCGAGATTGGAGAAGGCGTCGCGCATCAGGCGGCCGATGAGGAATTCCAGCGACAGGTAATAGACGCGCTTTTCCTGTTGGTCGTAGGCCTCTTTGGTTGCCTGCATCCAGTGATCGACGATGCGATCGCGCACGACCTTGATCGAGGCGGTCAGCCAATCATATTGCGTCGCGACGGTGGTGTCCTTGCCGACCCTGTATTTGAGGGCCATCAAGACTTCCCTTGCGAGCGTCTTCGGATCTGGATTTTCGAGCAGTGGCGGAAGGGTTTCGGATGTCATCGCGCGCGTCATGCTACCTCTCGTGCGGTTGCAACGATCATACCGGCTTTCACCATTCATCCCAGCCCATGTTACCGCATTGCAGCATATATTCAATCGATTTAGATGAAGGTCCGCCAACTTACCCTGCGGCAATTTGGCGGTCAGGCGGCCAGCGCGGCCTCCGGAGGCGCCTTCGCGCCGGTCATGAAGGCGACCGCATCGGACATCGTATACTGCTTGGGATCGATGACGGCGAGACGACGACCGAGGCGGTGGATGTGGACACGGTCGGCCACCTCGAAGACATGCGGCATGTTGTGCGAGATCAGCACGATGGGCAGGCCGCGCTTCTTGACGTCGAGGATCAGTTCGAGCACGCGGCGGCTCTCCTTGACGCCAAGGGCGGCCGTCGGTTCGTCCATGATCACAACGCGGCTGCCGAAGGCGGCGGCGCGCGCCACCGCGACACCCTGGCGCTGGCCGCCCGAGAGCGTCTCCACCGCCTGGCCGATGTTCTGGATGGTCATCAGGCCGAGTTCTGTCAGCTTGTCGCGGGCGCGCTTTTCCATCGCCGGACGATCGAGCATGCGCAGCCATTGGCCGAGAAAGCCGGGTTTGCGGATCTCGCGGCCGAGGAACATGTTGTCGGCGATCGACAGTGCCGGCGACAGGGCCAGGTTCTGGTAGACGGTTTCGATGCCGGCTTCGCGGGCTTCCATTGGCGACTTGAATGCAACGGTTTTGCCTTCGAGCCGTATCTCGCCTTCATCGGGCACGACGGCGCCCGAAATCGCCTTGATGAGCGATGACTTGCCGGCACCGTTGTCGCCGATGACGGCGAGAATTTCGCCGGGGTAGAGGTCGAAGTCGGCATTGTCGAGGGCGGTGACGCGGCCATAGCGCTTGACCAAGCCACGCGCGGTGAGAATGGGTTCCTGGGTCATGACTATGCCGAAACCTTTCTGATCCATTGGTCGACCGCCACGGCGCCGATGATCAACACACCGGTGAGCAGCACTTTCCATTGCGGATCGGCGCCCAGCATGTTGAGTCCCATCGAGACGACGCCGACGATCATGGCGCCGAACAGCGTGCCCAGGATCGAGCCGCGCCCGCCGAAGAGGGAGATACCGCCGATCACCGTCGCGGTAATCGCCTGCAGATTGTAGTCGGTGACTGCCGCCGACGGCGAGATCGAACCATTGCGGCCGATGGAGACCCAGGCGGCGAAGGCGGCGATCAGCCCGGCAAGGGTGTAGACCGTCACCAGCACCTTCTTGGTCTGGATGCCCGACAGCTTGGCCGCCTCCTGGTCGTCGCCGACGGCGTAGACATGGCGGCCCCAAGCGGTGTGGTTGAGCACGTACCAGAGCAGCAGCACCAGCGCGACCATGGCGATGACGCCGAGCGTCAGCACCGCGGTTCCGACCTTGAAGCTCAGGGCGAACAGATGCAGCAGCGGCGCCTGGGTGTCGACGTCGGTGTCACGGATCGTCTCGTTGGCCGAATAGATGAAGTTCGTGGCCATGACGATGTTCCAGGTGCCCAGCGTCACGATGAAAGGCGGCAGCTTCATGTAGGCAACCAGCAACCCGTTGAGCAGCCCGCAGGCAGCGCCGGCGGCAAGCCCGATCGCCACCGCGAGCACGCTCGGCAGGCCGTAGCTGACGGCGCAATTGCCCATGATCACGGCTGAAATCACCATGATGACGCCGATCGACAGGTCGATGCCGGCAGTCAGGATGACCAGCGTCTGCGCAGCGCCCAGAATGCCGACGATGGCAATCTGCTGCAGGATCAGCGTCAACGTGTAGGACGAGAAGAAGCGCCCGCCAATGGTGATGCCGAAGATCATAATCGACAGGACCAGCACGATCAGCGGCACCGCTGCCGGTGTCGAATGCAGGAAATGCTGGATGCGCCTGACTGCCGATTTGTGCTCGTCGAACGCAGCAACGCTGGTGTCGCTGCTCGAGAGAACTTTCTCGAATTCCTGAGCTTGAGACATGTTTCCTCCCCGTAGGGTGTCAGCCACGCGCCGACGCCCGTCCACGCCTTTCCGGTCTATCGCCGGGATTGTTCGCGGTCACGCGAGCCATCGTCCACCCGAAGCGGCCGGGGATCAAGCCCCGAGCGCTCGAGTTCGGTAATTGCCGGTCAGACCGGCATCAGCCCCAGCACTTGGCGAGGCCTTCCTTGGTGTCGATGGACTTCACGCCCTTGGCCGGCTTGTCGGTCACCAGGTTGACGCCGGTGTCGAAGAAATTCTTGCCTTCGGTCGGCTTCGGCTTGGTTCCATCCTTGGCGAAGGCGGCGATCGCCTCGATGCCGAGCGCTGCCATCTGCAGCGGGTATTGCTGCGACGTCGCGCCGATGACACCCTCTGTCACCGACTTCACGCCGGGGCAGCCGCCGTCGACGGAGACGATCAGCACCTGCTTTTCAAGGCCGACGGCCTTGAGCGCCTGGTAGGCGCCGACAGCGGCCGGCTCGTTGATGGTGTGGATGACGTTGATGGTGTTGTCCTTCTGCAGAAGGTTCTCCATCGCCTTGCGGCCGCCCTCCTCGTTGCCGTTGGTGACGTCGTGGCCGACGATGCGCGGATCGGTCTCATCGCCGATCTTGTTGGGATCCTTCACGTCGATGCCGTAGCCCATCATGAAGCCCTGGTCGCGCAGCACGTCCACCGTCGGCTGCGACGGCGTCAGGTCGAGGAAGCCGATCTTGGCGTCCTTGGCCTTGTCGCCGAGCGTCGCGGCGGCCCAGGCGCCGATCAGCTTGCCGGCTTCCAGATTGTCGGTCGCAAAGGTCGCGTCGGCCGCGTCGATCGGGTCGAGCGGCGTGTCGAGCGCGATCACCAGCAGGCCTGCGTCGCGGGCCTTCTTGACGGTCGGCACGATGCCCTTGGTGTCGGAGGCGGTGATCAGGATACCCTTGGCGCCGTCGGCGATGCAGCTTTCGATCGCCGCCACCTGGCTCTCACTGTCGCCGTCGATCTTGCCGGCATAGGTCTTGAGGTCGACGCCGAGTTCCTTGGCCTTGGCCGTGGCACCTTCCTTCATCTTGACGAAGAAGGGGTTGGTATCGGTCTTGGTGATCAGGCAAGCGCCGACGCCGGCCGCGGATGCGGACGAGGCAAACGCAATCAGACCCAGGGCAGCCGCGGCAAACACGGTCGATTTCAACAGTTTTGTATTGGTCACGATCTTCCTCCCAGTGGAACCATTCCGGATGCCGGCCAACCGGCATCTACGGCGCGTCCAACGAATTTCTCCCAGCGTGGACGCCTCTTCAACAGACACCAGACCGAGGGTCCTGTCAATAATTAAATCACTCTTATTTATTATTGACAGCCTTGCGTCCTTCACTCATTCTGGCCCAAAAGCATTGAGGGGAAACGACGGGAGGAACAGGGTGGAAACCGCCACTGCGAGGCACGGTTCGCCCGAAGCGAATGAGAGCCTGATTCACCGCGGCACCAACCAGAGCGGCATGCGCGACCACAACGAGCGGCTGGTGCTCTCGCTGGTACGTCAGCATGGCAGCCTGGCGAAATCCGATATCGCGCGCATGACCGGACTGTCGGCGCAGACGGTTTCGGTCATCATGCGCGAGCTGGAGGAAGAAGGCCTGCTCGTGCGCCAGGCACCGCTGCGCGGCAAGATCGGCCAGCCCTCGATACCGATGGCGCTCAATCCGGAGGGCGCCTTCTTCATCGGCCTCAAGATCGGCCGCCGCAGCGCGGAACTGGTGCTGATCGATTTTCTCGGGAATGTGCGCTCGATGCTGCAGCACTCCTATCGCTATCCGGCACCGCGCGAGACGGTGGAATTCGTCACCGATGGCATGAAAAAGATGCGCGGCGAACTGACGCCGGCACAGGACAAGCGCATTGCCGGGCTCGGCATCGCCATGCCGTTCGAATTGTGGAACTGGGCCGACACCGCCGGCGCGCCGCGCGACGTCATGGACGAATGGCGCCACCGCGACATCAGGGGCGATATCCAGGCGCAATGCGATTTTCCGGTCTATCTGCAAAACGACGCTACGTCGGCCTGCGGCGCGGAACTCGTCTTCGGCCAGGCGGGCGGCGAGCGTGATTTCGTTTATTTCTACATCGGCGCCTTCGCCGGCGGCGGCATCGTGCTCAACGGCCGGCTGTTCGGCGGCCCGACCGGCAATGCTGGCGCGCTCGGCTCTATGCCGGTGCCGGGACCGGACGGCAAGCCGACCCAGCTGATCGACGTGGCGTCGATCGCCATGCTGGAAAAAGCGCTCAATGCCCGCGGCGTCGAGGCTTCGCATCTGTGGACGTCACCCGAGGACTGGGGCGAGATCGGCTCCGAACTCGACGACTGGATCGCCAGCGCCTCACGGGCGCTTGCCTATGCCATCGTCGCGGCGTCCTCGGTCATCGATTTCGAGGCGGCGGTGGTCGACGGCTGGATGCCGCGGGCGGTGCGCCGCCGGCTGGTCGATGCCATCATCGCGGCGGTCGCCACGATCGACGGCGAGGGCCTGAAACTGCCCGCCGTTCGCGAGGGAACCGTCGGCATCCATGCCCGGGCGCTCGGCGGCGCCAGCCTGCCGCTGTCCGAACGCTTCCTGATCGGTTCGACGACGATTTCCAGGAGCGCCTGAATGCTGATAGGAATCCCGGCGCTGCTCGGTCCGGACCTTCTGGCGACATTGCGCGCCATGGGCCATGGCGACGAGATCGCCTTGGTCGACGGAAATTATCCGGCAGAGGAGCAGGCAAGGCGCCTCATCCGGGCCGACGGTCATCCGCTCATTCCGGTGCTCGACGCGATCCTGAGTATCCTGCCGGTGGATGACGCGGTGCCGGAAGCGTTGTTTCGCGCATCGGTGAAAGGCGACCCGTCGCGCGCCGATCCGGTCCATCACGAGATAGAGGCGATCTGCGCCAAACGCGCGCCCGGCCGCAAGGTGGTTGCGCTGGCCGGCGCCGACTTCTATGCACGGGTCAAATCGGCGCATGCCATCGTCGCGACAAGCGAGCCGCGGCTTTACGCCAACATCATCATCCGCAAGGGCGTGATCTATCCGCCGGAGACCAGGAAGCCATGATCCTTTGCTGCGGCGAAGCCCTGATCGACATGTTGCCGCGCACCACGACACAGGGTGAGCCTGCCTTTGCTCCCTATGTCGGCGGCGCGGTGTTCAACACGGCGATCGCGCTGGGACGGCTCGGCGCGCCGGCCGGCTTCTTTTCGGGCCTGTCGTCGGATCTTTTCGGCGGCCAGTTCAGGGACGCGCTGGGGGCGAGCAAGGTCAGTTCCACCTACGCCCATACCTCGCCCAGGCCTACGACGCTGGCCTTCGTGAAACTCACCAACGGCCAGGCGACCTATACTTTCTACGACGAGAACACAGCCGGACGCCTGCTTACCATCGATGACCTGCCGGCGCTTGGCAACGAGATCGAGGCCATGCTGTTCGGCGCCATCAGCCTGATCTCGGAGCCTGCCGGCAGTGCCTATGAAGAGTTCATGCGGCGCGAGCATGCGAGCCGTGTCATGATGCTCGATCCCAACATCCGGCCGAACTTCATCCCGGACAAGGCCAAGCACCTCAGGCGCATCCGGGAGATGATGGCGATGGCCGATATCGTGAAACTGTCGGACGAAGACCTCAACTGGTTCGGCGAAGCCGGTTCGCACGAGGACGTCGTGCGAAACTGGCTTGAGCGCGGCCCGAAACTGATCGTCGTGACGCATGGCAGCGAAGGTGCTGTCGGTTACACCAAGGACCACGCCGTCACCGTGATGCCGGAAAAGGTCGAGGTGGTCGACACGGTCGGTGCGGGCGATACATTCAATGCCGGCATTCTTGCCTCCCTGCATGAACAGGGCCTGCTGACGAAGGCGGCCATCGGCGACCTCACGCAAGACGCGATCCGCAAGGCACTGGCGCTTGGTGCCAAGGCAGCGGCGGTGACCGTATCACGCGCCGGCGCCAATCCACCGTGGCGGCACGAAATTGCCTGAGCAACGTTCAACATAAGTTGAGCCAGTCGATCACTTTATGTTTCGCAGGACAGATCCCGGGGGCTATAAAGGCCGGATCGCGCCCGACGAGGCCCGGATTTCCGGCATCTGGCCAGCATCCGCCGGAAGCAGTGGTAACAGACCGCAACAGCCAGGCAATCTGCGGCCCCGGCCGTCCGGCTTTCTCGGCAGGCGCAACTCTGGTACCAGCGGGCCGTTATCTGGCTAAACCGCCTTGTTAAAAACCGTTTTTGAGGCCGACCATGCAGTTCATTGATCTTGGCGCGCAGCGCGAACGCATCCGCGACCGGCTGAAAGCCGCGATCGACCATGTTGTCGAGGACGGGCGCTACATCCTCGGGCCCCAGGTCGCGGAATTCGAGAAGAAGCTCGCCGCCTATGTCGGCACCAAGCATGTCGTGGCCTGCGCCAACGGCACCGATGCGCTGCTGCTGCCGCTGTTTGCGGCCGGCATCGGCCCGGGCGATGCCGTGTTCGTGCCGAGCTTCACCTTCGCCGCCACCGCCGAAGTGGTGGCGTTGGCCAAGGCGGAACCCGTCTTCGTCGATGTCGATCCCGCAACCTACAACATCGACATCGCCAGTCTCGAGGCGGCGATCACCATGATCAAGAAGGAAGGCCGGCTGAAGCCGAAGGCGATCATCCCGGTCGACCTGTTCGGCCTTGCCGCCGACTACGAGGCAATCATGGCCATTGCCGACCGCGAAGGACTGTTGGTGATCGAGGACGCCGCCCAGTCGATGGGCGGATCGCATGGCGGCAAGATGTGCGGTGCCTTCGGCCATGTCGGCTCGACCAGCTTTTACCCGGCCAAGCCGCTTGGCTGCTATGGCGACGGCGGCGCGATGTTCACCAACGATGACACGCTGGCCGACAAGCTGCGTTCCTTTGCCTTCCACGGCAAGGGCGAGACCCAATACGACAATGTTCGCGTCGGCATCAATTCGCGGCTCGACACGCTGCAGGCGGCGATCCTCATCGAAAAGCTCGCCATCCTCGAAGACGAGATGGTCGCGCGCCAGGTGGTGGCAAATCGCTATGCCGAAGGGCTCGGCGACATCGTCACGGCTGCCCGCAATCTCGATGGCAGCCGGTCCGCCTGGGCCCAATACGCGATCGAGACGCCCAAGCGCGACGGTCTGAAGGCGCATCTCGGCGAGAAGGGCATTCCGTCCGTCATCTACTACGTCAAGCCGCTGCATGCCCAGGTCGCCTATCGCGACTACCCGCGCACGCCGACCGGCCTTGCCGTTTCGGAGGACCTGCCGAAGCGCATCCTATGCCTGCCGATGCACCCCTATCTCAGTGAAGCCGACCAGGACCGGATCATCGAGACGATCCGCAACTATATCGGCTCGAACTCGGCGCAGGCCGCGGCCGAGTAATCGGCAGCGGCTCTCAGGCGGGGTTTGACCCTGCCCTGCCGCTGGCGATGAAATGCGGATTGGCGAAATCCTCGTCGTCGGCCTGATCGCGTTTGCCGTAGGCCAAGGGCTTGCCGTCAAGCGTGCGTGTCGTACCGCCCGCCGCGCGCAACACCGCGTCGCCCGCGGCCGTGTCCCACTCCATGGTGCGCCCGAAACGCGGATAGACGTCTGCCTCGGCACTCGCCAGAAGACAGAATTTCAAGGACGAACCGACCGAGACGATCTCGGCGGCGCCGAGGTCGCGAATATAGGCTTCGGTTTCCGGCGTGTTGTGCGACCGGCTGGCAACCACGGCCAGCGGGGCTGCTGCGGTCCTCACTGAAATCGGCCTGCGGCCGACGATCTGGTAGTCGCCATCGATTTCCAGGGCTTCCGCCCTGCCCGGCCGGCCGGAAAAGAAACGGCCGGTGCAAGGCGCAAAGACGACACCGACTTCCGGCACACCATGGCGCACAAGCGCGATGTTGACGGTGAAGTCGGTGCGGCGATTGACGAATTCCTTGGTACCGTCGAGCGGATCGACGAGGAAGAACGTGTCGCCAAGATCGGTCGGCATGACACCGGCCGCCGCCTCCTCCTCGGCCACGCAGGGAATCTCGGGAAATGCGGCGCGCAGCCCGGCGAGAATGATCTTCTCGCTCTCGCGGTCCGCCTCGGTCACCGGCGAGGAGTCTGATTTGCGGTCAACCGCGCAGCCGGCGTGGAACACACGCATGACCTCGCGTCCGGCCGCCAGGGCCAGTTGCTCGAAGATGTCGAGCATCGACTTGTCGTCAGATACCGCCGCCGTTGTCATATTGGTCTTCGGCAATGTCACGCTCGTTCAGCCAGTGTTCCAGGGCATCTACCATCTCTTCAGCCGATCTGCCGAGCGTCTTGAGATGGATTTCCGGTTTTTCCGGCGCCTCGTAGGGGGAATCGACACCGGTGAAGTTCTTGATCTCGCCGTTCAGCGCCCGGGCATAGAGGCCCTTCGGATCGCGCCTGGCGCACTCCTCGAAAGGCGTATCGACAAACACCTCGATGAACTCGCCATCGGCCATCAGTTCGCGCGCCATGCGCCGTTCGGCGCTGAACGGCGAAATGAACGAGACAATGACGATCAGCCCGGCATCGGCCATCAGCTTGGCCACTTCGGCCACGCGGCGGATGTTCTCGACCCGGTCGGCATCGGTGAATCCGAGATCGCGGTTGAGACCGTGACGGACATTGTCGCCGTCCAGGATATAGGTGTGCCGGCCGGTGGCGAACAGCTTCTTCTCGAACAAATTGGCGATGGTCGACTTGCCGGAGCCCGAAAGCCCGGTGAACCAGAACACGGCGGGCCGCTGGTTCTTCATATCGGCGCGCACGCGCTTGCCGACATCGAGCGATTGCCAGTGGATGTTTTCGGCGCGACGCAGCGAGTGCACGATCATGCCGGCGCCGACGGTGGCGTTCGAGATGCGATCGATCAGGATGAAGGCGCCGGTGGTGCGATTCTCGGCGAAGGGATCGAAGGCGATCGGCGCCCGCGTCGAGATGTTGCAGATGCCGACTTCGTTCATTTCAAGCGACTTGGCCGCTTCATGGGCGAAGTCGTTGACATTGATGCGGTATTTCAGGTCGGTGACGGTAGCGCTGGTCTGGTCGGTCTCGGTGCGCAGGATGTAGGAACGGCCCGGCAGCAGCGCATGCTCGTCAAACCAGACGATGTTGGCGGCGAACTGATCGGCAACCTGCGGCCTGGCGGCCGGCGAAACCAGCATGTTGCCCCTGGAGACCTCGACCTCATCGTCAAGAACGAGCGTGATGGCCTGGCCGGCCACCGCCTGTTTCAGATCGCCGCCATGGGCGACAATGCGTTTGACATGCGAGGACTTGCCGGATTTGGCGACCACGACCTCGTCGCCTGGCGCAATGGCGCCGGAAGCAATCGTGCCGGCAAAGCCGCGGAAGTCGAGATTGGGTCGGTTGACGTACTGCACCGGAAAACGGAATGGCTGCTCGACAGCAGCCTCTTCGACCGAAACAGTCTCGAGGTGCTCGATCAGCGTCGGGCCGGAATACCATTGCATATTGTCGGAGCGGCCGCTGACATTGTCGCCGTAGCGGGCCGACATCGGGATCGGCACGATGGTCTGGAAGCCGAGGTCACGCGAGAATTGTCCGTAGTCTTCGACGATCCGGTCGAAAACCGCCTGGTCGAAATCGACGAGATCGATCTTGTTGACCGCCAGCACGATGTGGCGAATGCCGAGCAGCGAAGCGATGATCGAATGACGCCTTGTCTGGCGCAGCACCCCTTGCCGAGCATCGATCAGCACGATCGCCAGGTCGGCGGTCGAGGCGCCCGTCGCCATGTTGCGCGTATATTGTTCGTGGCCGGGTGTGTCGGCGACGATGAACTTGCGCTTCGGCGTGGCAAAGAAGCGGTAGGCGACGTCGATGGTGATGCCTTGCTCGCGCTCGGCCTCGAGGCCGTCGACCAGCAGCGCGAAATCGATGTCGTCGCCGGTGGTGCCGTGCTTGCGCGAATCGCGCTCGAGCGCGGCGAGCTGGTCCTCGAAGATCTGCTTGGTGTCGGACAACAAGCGTCCGATCAGCGTCGACTTGCCGTCGTCGACCGAACCGCAGGTCAGGAAGCGCAGCAGCGACTTCTTCTCCTGCGCGGCTAGATAATCACGGACGCTGTCGGTGGGAGCAAGGCTTTTTGCCATGATATGACGCATGGTCAGAAATACCCCTCGCGCTTCTTCTTTTCCATCGAGCCTGCCTCATCACGGTCGATCAGGCGACCTTGGCGTTCAGAGGTGCGCGCGGTCAGCATCTCGCCAACGATGGCTTCGAGCGTGTCGGCATCCGATTCTATGGCGCCGGTGAGCGGATAGCAGCCCAAAGTGCGGAACCGCACCAGCCGGTTCTCGACCGACTCGCCGGGGCGCAGTTTCATGCGATCGTCGTCCTTTAGGATCAGCATGCCGTCGCGTTCCACCACCGGCCGCTCCTTGGCAAAATAGAGCGGCACTATCGGGATGTTCTCCTGCAGGATGTACTGCCAGATATCGAGTTCGGTCCAGTTCGACAGCGGGAAGACGCGGATCGATTCGCCCGATGCGATGCGGGTGTTGAATATCTTCCACATTTCGGGGCGCTGGTTCTTCGGATCCCACACGTGCTGGGCGTTGCGGAACGAGAATATACGTTCCTTGGCGCGCGACTTCTCCTCGTCGCGGCGGGCGCCGCCAAAGGCGGCATCGAAACCGTATTTGTCGAGCGCCTGGCGCAGCGCCACGGTCTTCATCACATGGGTATGGGTGTTCGAGCCGTGGTCGAACGGATTGATGTTGTCGCGCACGCCGTCTTCGTTGACATGGACCAGCAGGTCGAAGCCGAGTTTTTGCGCCATCTGATCGCGAAAAGCGATCATTTCGCGGAATTTCCAGGTGGTGTCGACGTGAAGAAATGGAAATGGCGGCTTGGCGGGATAGAACGCCTTCATCGCCAGATGCATCAGCACGGATGAATCCTTGCCGACCGAATAGAGCATGACCGGCTTGGTGAAGGCGGCCGCAACCTCGCGGAATATGTGGATGGACTCGGCTTCAAGCCGCTGCAGATGCGTAAGCGCTATGGTCATGGACTGTGAGCGTTCTCTCGTGCCTTGCGACAGAAGACCTTGCGTCAAATCATCGAGCTTTTTGCGCCCGGTTCAAGCTTCGCTTCTGGACAAAGTGTTTTCGTGCGGGCGTTCTAGCAGATCGGCGCACGGCAGAACAATGCAAGACGAGCTTGGCGGCTGTCAGTTCGAGAATGAATTTTCCATGCTTTCGCCAGAACCCGGAAATTTCTGTTCGCAGGGCCTCCAATCGAGAAAAGGCAGGAAAAATATTGCCCGGGAGGACGTGACGGCAAACGCTTCCGGAACCCTTTCCCAATCGACGGGCGCCGGCCGCCGATTTTCGGTGACAACCAGCCCCGCCGCACTATCGAAAAATCAGCCCAGCCGCTATACAAGCCTCTCGAAGCGGGCAAGATGCATCATGAGGCATGGGCGATTTCGAGGCGAGCACATTCGGTTCCACTAAACGGGATGTGCCGCATAAAGCTACTCGAGAATAGCGAGCCCGAAACTTGGACCGGCTTTCGTCTGCAAGACAGCAATTCACGCCCTCGCGGATCAATATCTACTTTTCCATTCTTTGCTTCTTTTTTCCTCCGGTTCTGGGATCGGTGGTCAGCTTCGTGTTCAATGGTGGTGGCCTGTGGTCCATCCTGTTGATCGCCTTCAGGAAAAGACGCTTCAACATCGACCCGGCGATGATGGTGCTGACGGTCGCGATCTATGCCTATTGCGCGGCCAATCTCGTGGCTTCCATCGTCAACAACGCGATCATTCGGGACGCGTCGCACCTGATCCCGCTCGTCACCTTCCTGTTTTTCCCCATCTCCTATTCGACCTGGAGCATTACGCGGAAAACGACGCTTGTGCGCATCATCGTGCTGAGCAGCATGGCGGCCTGTTTTGTGGCGCTGTTTCTGGCGGTCTTCCAGCAATATTGGCTTGGTAAGCGCGCCGAGGGCGGAGCCGGCAACGCAATCGTGTTCGCGGAGGTCCTGTGCCTTGGAGTGATGGTCTGTGTGGCCGGTGCCCTGTCGGGCATAGAGCGACGCCGGATCGCCCTCGTCTGCGCGGCACTCGGCGGGACGATCGCCATCATCTACTCCCAAACACGCATTATCTGGCTGGCACTGCTGATCGCCGGCGTCGCCGTTCTGCTGATCAACCAGCAGAAACTGAGAGGAAGAAATGCCGTGCGCCTGCTGTTGCTGTTGCTGGCGGTCGGCGTGGTGGTCGCTGCTGTCGGCTTCCAGACCATATCCGGGCGGGTCGATTTTCTGCGCTCCGACTGGGATGCGCTTGCCACCCATGGCGACCACACGACACCCCTGGGATTGCGCGCCGCTCTGTGGGATATCGGCCTCAAGGCGTTTCATGAGATGCCATTGTTCGGACATGGAGTGGGTGCCACCCAGGCCTTGATAAAACAGGGCTTCCAGGATCAGTTCGGCATGGACGCCGGCTTCAGTCATTTCCACAACGGCTTTCTAACCGCCCTGGTGCAGGCGGGAATACTGGGCGCCGTGACGCTGGCGGCGATCTTCGTGGTTGCCGCCAGGAATGCCGCCCTGGTGCTGCGCAACAGCACGGATCCAATCGAGCGGTTCGGCGCCACCATGATCGTCATCGTTCTGATCACCTATCTGACCGCGGGGATGACGGGCATCCTGATCGGCCATGACATTCTGGATTCGGTGCTGATGGTGTTCCTGGTGTCGGGAACCTATCTTGCCTCCGGGCGTCAGGCTCCGTTGGCGGAAGGCCAGGCACTTTCGCTTGCGACGGAAGAGCAGGCGCTTCCGTCCGCCATCCAATAGCTGTTCCGGGCAAAGGCCATGAAAGTTCTGGTGACAGGCGCTACGGGCTTCATCGGCCGTCAGGTGGTGCACCGGCTTCGCGAGGCAGGCGCCGAGCTTCGCCTCGCGTCCCGCCACCCGGAGAGGCTTGGTCCCGGACATGACGCCATGCGGATGCCCGGTTTCGATGCGCCGGCCGCCGCCTTCCTGGCGCTTACCAGGGATGTCACGGATGTCGTCCATTGCGCAGGCCTGAACAATGATGAAGGCAACGCCACCGAAGCCGATTTCCGGGCGACCAATGCGGAATTGAGTACGCGGCTGGCGCAGGCCGCCGCCGAGCAGGCAAGCGGACGCTTTATCCAGCTCTCCTCGATCCGTGCAGTGATCGGCGCACGCGTCAGCGCAACGATCAACGAGGACACGATGCCCGATCCGCGATGCGCCTATGGGCGCTCGAAGCGTGAAGCCGAAGTCAGGGTGCTGGACGCCTATGCGTCGCATGGCCGTTCCGACGCCACCGTATTGCGGCTGCCTCCAGTCTACGGAAGTGGCATGAAGGGAAACCTGGCAACGCTGATGCGCCTGGCCGACACGGCCCTGCCGCTGCCGACAGGTGCCCTGACGGCAACCCGTTCCCTGCTGTCATCACAATCAGCGGCGGGAGCGATATGGCATCTGCTGAGCCGTTCAGGGCCACTGCGCCCGATCTACATTGCCGGCGATGTGCCGCCGGTTTCGATCGCTGACATTGTGCGCGCCTTCCGCAGCGGTTTCGGACGGCCGACGCGCCTGATGGCCGTGCCGGCCGCGCGGTTGCGGGCAGCCGCGATCCTCTTGGGCAAGCGGATATTCTGGGACAGCATGACCGCGACGCAGGTATGCGACCCTGCCATGCTGGTGTCCGAAGGCTGGCTGCCGGAAACCGGCACGCTGGAACGGCTGGCCGAGATGGCGCGGCTCGCAAACGCTCAATCGCCTCCGTTGCGATAGAGCGTTCCAAACAGGATACGAAGATCAAGCCAGAATGACGCCGTCCTGAGATAGGTGGCATCCGTTTCGGCCAGGAGCCGCGGGTTCGACATGTCGATGCCCTTGATCTGGGCCATGCCCGTTATGCCTGGAAGTGCTGTCAAAACCCCCAGCCGCCTGCGATACTCGATCAATTCCGTCTGTGTCGGCAGGCAGGGACGCGGCCCGACCAGGCTCATCTCGCCCTTCAGGACATTCCAGAATTGCGGCAGTTCATCGAGCTTGAACTTCCGCAAGGTCCTTCCGACGGCAGTCACGGCATTCGCAGGCGCTTCATGCGAGGGCAAGGACGGCGTCCCCTGGACCATCGTCCTCAATTTGTGGCAGCGAAACAACGCGCCGTCGCGACCGACCCGTGTCTGGGAAAAAATTGCTGGACCGGGTGACGATGCCCGCACGGCAAGCATGGCGAGCAATAAAACAGGAGATGTGGCCACCAGCAGCAGGGCCGCGCCGGCAAGATCGAAGATTTTCTTGGCTGCCTTCATGAATGGCCGATCGTGCTCCCTGCCAAAAGCCCCGCGGGACAACACCGCTGATGAAGCCGTCAATCCGGTCGACCTAGCACGTGGTCGCCTCTCGACCAAGCGCACCGCACGGCCATTCAAGGTTCAGTACATGGGGTGCCGGTTGGTCCCGGCGGAAAGCCGCCGATGGAGACAGTTTTTGCGTTTGCGCCGACCAGGTTCCAGGACTCAAAGGTCGGCCCGGCAGGTTAAGTCGCCTGCCCAGCCGTTTTCGGGATTGCCTGCTGGTCCGTGCTCCCCCTCGCCTTCTTGGCGCGGTCGAGACCCGCCAGCACGGCGAGCGACGCGGCCTTGCCCTGATTCTTCACCGATTGCTGAAGCGCAGCAAGTGCGACCTGGACATCCGACCACTCCACAACGTCCGTGCTCAAGCCAAAAATCTTCGAAATGCCGAGTTCGACGAGCTCCTCGTCTTCACCATGCAGCGTTTCATGGAGCTTTTCGCCAGGCCTGATGCCGGTAAAGCGGATTGGGATGTCCGTGTACGGGCTCTTTCCCGACATGCGGATCATCGTTTCGGCCACTTCGAGGATCGGCACCGGCTTGCCCATGTCGAGCATGTAGACGGCATAATCTTCGCCGCTTGGCCGCGATGCGGCATCGGCTGCCGACATGATGACGAGATCGACGGCTTCGGCCACTGTCATGAAATAGCGTGTCATGCGCCGGTCGGTGATGGTGACAGGTCCGCCAGCCTCGATCTGCGACTGGAATATGGTCGCCACGGAACCGTTGCTGCCAAAGACGTTGCCGAAACGGACGGCGATGAACTTGGTGGCGGGGCGGCGCCCACCCGGATCGCTCGGGGGCGTCCCATGCAAGGCGCTGACGATCTGTTCCGCAGCCCGCTTCGTGATGCCAAGCACGGACGACGGATCCACGGCCTTGTCGCTCGACACCAGGACAAACTGCGCCACTCCGCATCTGGCGGCAACCTCCGCGCAGACGAGTGTCCCGAAAACATTGGTCTGGATGGCCGAGTCCCAATTCTCCTCGAGCAGCGGAACGTGCTTCAGCGCCGCCGCATGGAAGATGATATCCGGTTTGAATTCCGAGACGACGCGCGTTATCTGGCGCCGATCAGCGACATCGGCGATGCGGACCTTGAGGCGGTCATGGTGCTGCTCGTCAATATATTGGCTCAACTGGAAGATGCCGAACTCGGAATTGTCGGCAACCAGGACTGCCTCGGCGCCAAGCTCAAGCGACCGTTTGACCAGGGTTCGGCCGATGGAACCGGCGCCACCCGTCACCAGAACCCGCTTACCGCCGACGAAGGCGCCGATGCGTTTGATATCGGACGGCACCGTCGAGCGACGCAGGATCGTTTCCATCTCGACAGCGTCGAGAACGAGCTTTCCCTCCTGCCCCAGTTGCGAAAGCCCCGAGAACTGCACGACCGCTATGTCGCCATGCCGGGCGACCCGAACGAGTTCGGAATATTCTTCGATCTCATGCTCGGCACCGCTGCCGAAAATAAGCAGGTCGAGACTTGCCGTCCCCTTTGCGTATTCCTCGAGCGCCTCGACCAGACGAGGGCGAATGGCCACGACGGGTACGCCCTGGATTCGGGTGCCCTCGGGAGCCCCGTTTTCGATCGCCAGGATTCCGACGATGGAATACTCGGCCGGCTGGGCTGTGCGGGTGAAACGGATGATCACGTCGGCCTCGCTCAATTTGCCGACGAACATCGCCCGCTTGATCGAGGCCTTGCCGGTGCCGCGGCTCAAGATGCGCCAACTCGCACCGTCGCGAAGGAACCGATAGAAAATCCGAGGCGCGGAAATGATGGTGAAAGAAACCAGAAAGAAGACAATAAACTGGCGCTCGTTGAGGCCCGCCACAGGTTGAAAGGAACGGACAACGAGCGAAACGCAGTAAAGCGTGACAGTCAAGATTCCGCAACTCTTCAGGATGTTGAAGAAATCCGGCGTCGAGGCGAAACGCCACACGGTGTTGTAAAGGCCGCAATATCTAAACAGCAGGTGGCTGAGAACGATGATGCTCGCCCAGCAAGCAAAACCCGCTGAGGAAAAGGCTTCGAACGACAGTCTCGATTGCGATAAAGTCAGGCTGAGCGCCACCGCGATCAGGACCATCACGATATCCAGAACCATGATGATAGCGCGACGCACCTTCGGCCGAAGTCCGGATACGGCTTCTATGTGGGATGTCATCGGGCAGTACTGAACTCCGGGCGTGAGAACTTCGACACTAGTACGGAGCCAGATCGAATACCATTCGCCACCGGCCACCTGTTATTAGCGCCAAATCCTCGGCCCCCGCCTTCTCTATCGCATAGCGTGGACTTGAGGCCATCGCCAGAGATTTTTTCACAGGCGGTTTGATCGGGACCGGGCATATCGATCAGGACCACGTGCAACAGCAAGTGCAAAAGTAGCTCTCGCTCATACAAGTCACGAGGCTCCCGGACCGATATTCACCAAGTGTCGTCGAAATCATTGCCGGTGCACTATTTTGATGATCACAAGGGAAACGCTGGACGGCTGGCCAAGCGATTTTCGGTTGACAGAGGAGCCTACTGCAATATGACGGCCTTTCCTTCACCAGCCAAAGCGAAGTGATGAAATTTGGATCGAGTGGCCTTCGAGGCCTGGCTTCGGAACTGCTCGGGAAGCCGAGTGGACTTTACACCGAGGCTTTCGCCTGGCGCCTGGCCGCCGGCGGGGGGCAGCCGAAAGCCAGGGTGCTGGTAGGTCGCGACCTACGCGACAGCAGCCCCACCATTGCCGCCAACTGCATGGCGGCCCTGGCGGCAAACGGACTTCAGCCGATCGATTGCGGCGCCATTCCGACACCGGCTTTGGCGCTCTATGGCCTGCAGCATGGCATGGCGGCGCTCATGGTGACGGGTTCGCATATTCCTGCCGACCGCAACGGCATCAAATTCTACAGCCCGCATGGCGAGATCAGCAAAGCCGATGAAGCCGCCATGGCGCAGTATGCCGCTGAAAAGTCAGATTCCTATCGCTCGCCGCCATCCGCAGAAACCGCATTTCCGACACACCATGATCAGGCGATCGCCGCCTATCGCGCACGCGCTAAGGATATATTGAAGCCCGGCTCGCTTTCGGGTTTAAGGATCGGCGTCTATCAGCACAGCTCGGTCGCGGCGGATCTCCTGGTCGAGATTCTCCGATCCTTCGGCGCCAGCGTAACGCCTGTCGGGAAATCCGATACTTTCGTGCCTGTTGACACGGAAGCTGTGAGCCCCGCCACAATTGCAAAATTCAGGGATTGGGCGCGAGAATTCAAACTCGATGCCATCGTGTCGACAGACGCCGATGCCGATCGTCCGCTCATCACCGACGAGAACGGCGATCTGTTTCGCGGCGACCTGATCGGCCTCGCCGTAGCCTTGTATTTGGAGGCAGATGTTGTCGTGACACCGGTGACGTCCAATTCAGGCATTTCGAAAACCTTCGGTTTTGAGGTGCTGAGGACGAAGGTCGGATCTCCGTTCGTCATCGAAGCCATGGAAGCTTCATACCGTACCGGCAGCATCGTCCTCGGCTTTGAGGCCAACGGCGGCGTGCTCCTTGGGTCAGACTGTTCGCTGCACGGGAGGACATTGACGGCACTGTCGACGCGCGATGCGATGCTCCCTATCCTTGCCGTCCTTGGCACGGTTGCGTCGACAGGAAAAAAGCTGTCGCATCTGCGCGAACTTTGGAAGCTCCCGGCGTGTGCTAGCGAGCGCCTTGAAAATTTCCCGGTTGAAAGTTCGCGCAGCCTGATGCGTCGGCTCGCCGATCGGGAACAATTGCAGCGATTTCTGGCTCCTTTCGGGACTGTCGCCGAAGTCGATGAGACCGATGGCCTCAGGACAAGAATGGCGACTGGCGAGATCATCCATCTGCGGCCGTCCGGCAACGCGCCGGAACTGCGGTGCTACTCGGAGGCTGCAAACCCGGACAGAGCGGCGGCGATCGTGGCGCTTACGCTTGAAAGGGCGCGGGCAATCACATCCACAGACGAAACAGAGGTCGTTTAATGAAAGTGGTTCCCGTCATCATCAGCGGGGGAGCCGGATCGCGGCTATGGCCTGCCTCGAGGCAATCGCACCCCAAGCCTTTCCTCAAAGTGGCGGACGGATACTCTCTTATTCAGCACACCGTGTTGCGCGCTGCTTCGATCGAGGGCGTCGTGGAACTCGTTGCTGTGACGTCCGGGGACCACCTCTTCCTGACCAAGGACGACTTCGACCAGCTGGACTCAGTCGTGCTGCCACGCACATTTCTGCTTGAGCCGGAGGGCCGGGATACAGCCGCTGCCGTTGCCGCCGCCACGATCCACGCCAAGGCGACGCAGGGACCTGACGCAATCCTGTGCGTCTTTCCCGCGGATCACATGATCGGCAATCTGCCTGCGTTTCTGAA
Source organism: Mesorhizobium sp. GW821-FHT04C10 (assembly GCF_059420305.1). Taxonomy (NCBI): domain Bacteria; kingdom Pseudomonadati; phylum Pseudomonadota; class Alphaproteobacteria; order Hyphomicrobiales; family Phyllobacteriaceae; genus Mesorhizobium; species Mesorhizobium sp. GW821-FHT04C10. Next base: position 5,519,547 of record NZ_JBWKTL010000001.1, read on the forward strand.
TGTCATGGGCCGGGCCATCGACCACGCGAAGCAGGGCCGAATCGCAACCCTGGGCATAAATCCAACCAGGCCGGACACCGCATTCGGTTACATCGAAGCCGACGGCGAAAAAGTTGTCCGTTTCGTTGAAAAGCCAGACCTCGAGACCGCTCAAGCCTATCTCGCATCCAAGCGTTTCTTCTGGAACGCCGGCATCTTCTGCTTCACCGCCCAAACCATGCTCACCGAAATGGCCGTGCATTGTCCCGCGGTCATCGAGGCCGTTTCCAGAAGCTATGAGAACGCCCGTTTCAGCGAAGGCGAAGGCTTTGCCAAAATCGAACTCGCGCCCGAGCATTTCGGCTCGGCTCCGCGTATCTCTCTCGACCACGCGGTCATGGAGAAGGCGGGCAATCTTGCCGTGATACCCTGCGACATGGATTGGAACGACATCGGATCCTGGAACGCGATGGCAGAATTGATCGCCCCCGACGAAAACGGAAACAGGATACGCGGCGATATTCACATGATCGGCACCGCCGGCAGCTATATCAGCTCCGACAGACGGGTCATCGGCACCGTCGGCGTCAACGACCTGATAATCGTCGATTCCCCGGATGCGTTGCTTGTCGCATCCCGCGACCGCGTTCAGGACGTCAAAAAGCTGTTCGAAGGTCTCAAGGCTTCCGGACATGGGGCGCATCTCCTTCACAGCACGGTACACCGCCCCTGGGGAACCTATACGGTTCTGGAGGAAGGCGAGCGCTTCAAGATCAAACGCATCGAGGTCAAGCCTGGCAGGCGTTTGAGCCTGCAAATGCATTACCATCGGTCGGAGCACTGGGTCGTGGTCAGCGGCTCCGCGAAAATCGTCAATGGCGACCAGGAGTTGTTCCTGGCAACCAACGAATCAACCTACATCCCCTGCGGCCATAAACATCGGCTGGAAAACCCCGGCAGAATTGACCTGGTGATCATTGAAGTGCAAAGCGGCGATTATCTCGGCGAAGATGATATCGTGCGCTTCGACGACATATATGGTCGCGCCTGACAATCCCCCGGCTCGCGATGCTTGGCGAGCAACCACCAGATACAATCGAGAACATTGATGACAAAGAAAGCTTTGATCACCGGCATTACCGGGCAGGATGGCGCATATTTGGCGCAGTTGCTGCTTTCCAAGGGCTACGAGGTCCACGGACTGGCGCGGCGATCGAGCACGGCTGACGTCAACACAACGCGCCTGAAATGGCTTGGCATCGAAAACGATGTCCGGATCGTTGATGGCAACCTGACGGATCTGTCCGGGCTGGCTCGAACCATGCGCGACGTTAAGCCCGACGAGGTCTACAACCTTGCCGCCCAATCCTTCGTCAAATCATCGTGGCAGCAGCCGATCCTGACGGGCAACGTCACCGGCATAGGCGTGACCAATGTGCTCGAGGCACTTCGCCTCGAATCGCCCGAAGCCCGTTTCTACCAGGCGTCGTCCTCGGAAATGTACGGTCTTATCCAGGAGCCCATGCAGTCGGAGACAACGCCCTTCCATCCGCGTTCGCCTTACGCGGTTGCGAAGCTCTATGGCCACTGGATTACCATCAATTATCGCGAAAGCTTCGGCCTGCATGCCTCGAGCGGCATCCTGTTCAATCATGAATCTCCGCTCCGCGGCATTGAGTTCGTCACCCGAAAAGTCACGGATGCGGTGGCGCGCATCAAGAAAGGCCTGGCAAAGGAGTTGCGACTCGGCAACATCGATGCCAAGCGCGATTGGGGTCACTCCAAGGACTATGTCCGTGCCATGTGGCTTATGGTGCAGCAGGACCAGCCGGACGATTACGTCGTCGCGACAGGCAGGACGACGACCGTGCGCGACATGTGCCGAATCGCGTTCGAGCATGCCGGGCTCAAGATCGACGATCACCTTGTGATCGACCCGGACCTGTTCAGACCGGCCGAAGTCGAAATTCTGCTCGGAAACCCTGCGAAAGCAAAGCAGAAGCTGGGATGGGAGGCGACGATCTCGCTGGAAGACATGATCCGTGAAATGGTGGACGCCGATCTCGAACGTCACGCCAACTCCGCCAAGCGCTGAGTTGAGCGGAGAGCTTTTTTTGCGTTATGGTCGATAGGTTGACGCATCGCATCCTGATAACCGGGGCAACAGGGTTTGTCGGCGCGGCACTGTTGCGGTTGCTGGAGCGGGAACATGCTGGCTGCAAGGTGTTCCCGCTTGGCCATGGCGCAGGCCAACGAAACGCGATCGACCTGCAGGACCGAAAGGGGATCGACGAGGTCGTCCGCGAAGTGCAGCCCACCGCGCTCATTCATCTGGCCGCGGTCGCCGCACCTTCCGATGCGCGCAACGCGCCACGGCATGCCTGGAACGTCAATTTCACCGGAACGATGAACCTCGCCCAATCCGTGCTGCACCACGCGCCGGGCGCCCGGTTCGTCTATGTGGGCAGTTCCGAAGCCTATGGCGCTTCCTTCCGGAGCGCGACAGGTCCGGTGACGGAAGATGTGCCGCTTCGGCCGATGACGGTCTACGGCGCCACCAAGGCGGCCGCGGACCTGATGATCGGGCAAATGGCGTATGAAGGTTTGCGCGCTGTGCGCTTTCGTCCCTTCAACCACACCGGCCCCGGTCAGTCCGATGCCTATGTGGTTTCCGCCTTCGCACGCCAGGTCGCCGAGATCGTGTCCGGCAAAAGCGAACCGGTCATTCACGTCGGCAATCTCGAGGCGGAGCGCGATTTCCTCGATGTTCGCGACGTGGTGCGCGCGTATACGAGTTCCGTGGTGCTGAATCTGGACGCCGCGCCGGACCAAGTCTACAACATCGCATCGGGACAACCCCGGAAAATCCGTGATATCCTGGATACGCTTGTTGCGCAGTCGGGCATCGACATCGAAGTACGCGCCGACCCTGAAAAACTCCGCCCGAACGAGATTCCCACCGCATCAGGCGATGCTTCAAAGGCACGCGCCGAGCTGAATTGGCAGCCTTTGGTGCCGTTCGAGCAGACAATAGCCGACGTTTTCGGGTATTGGCACCGGCTATGTGACGCCCGATGACGACATCACCGCAGCGCGCCAGAGGTTGAGCACATGTTTCGAAGCCTGTGGCAGTACCGCCATTTCATCATTTCCTCCATCAGGGGCGACCTGAAAGGGCGTTTCGTGCGGTCGCGCCTGGGCGGCCTGTGGTTCATCCTTCACCCGCTTGCGCAGGCACTCATCTTCTCGATCGTCCTTTCGGAAGTTCTCAAGGCAAGGCTCCCGGACACGGACAGCCCCGCGGCCTATCCGATCTATCTCCTGTCCGGCATGGCGGCATGGACGCTGTTCAGCGAGATTCTGACACGCAGCATGACCGTCTTCATCGAGCAGGCACCCGTGATGAAGAAGATCGCCTTTCCGCGCTTGTGCCTGCCCGTCATCGTGGGGGGCACGGCACTCATCAACCACCTGCTGCTGCTCGTCGCCCTGTTTGTCATCTTCATCTTCCTGGGGCATATTCCGGGCCGCGCCCTTATCTTGCTGCCGGTCGGGATCATCCTGATTGCCGCGATCGGCTTCGGCCTTGGCGTGATCCTCGGCGTGATGAACGTGTTCATTCGCGATGTGGCGCAAGTCATGATGATCGTGCTGCAACTCTGGTACTGGCTGACGCCGATCGTCTATCCCGCCAATGTTCTGCCCGAAAAATATGCTTTTCTGATCGGCCTCAATCCGATCGCACCGCTGGTGGCGCTCTATCAGGACGCGTTGTTGTTCAACCGCTGGCCAAACCCTGAAAGCCTGATCGTGCCGGCTGTACTTGGAGTTGTGAGCATGGCTTTCGCAATGATCTTCTTTCGGCGCGCAAGCCCCGAACTCGTCGACGTGCTGTAGCCATGACCGTGCTTTCCGTCAGCCATCTGTCGAAACGCTATGCGAGCTACGCAAGCAACCTGGAAAGGTTTGCCGGCTGGTTCGGCGCGCCCGTCAAGCCCACGGAGGAATTCTGGCCGGTAAGGGACATCTCGTTCTCCCTGGCGGCCGGCGAGGCGCTGGGTCTCATCGGCCAGAATGGTGCCGGCAAGAGCACGCTTCTGAAGCTGATCACCGGCACCGTGCGGCCTACCGAAGGCACGGCAAGCGTTGGCGGGCGCATCAGCGCCATCCTCGAACTCGGGCTCGGCTTCAACCCCGAATTCACGGGGCGCCAGAACGCCTACCATGCCGGCGGGCTGATGGGGCTCTCGCAAACGCGGCTTGCCGAATTGATGCCGCATATCGAGGACTTTGCCGAGATCGGCGACTTCTTCGACCAGCCGCTGCGAACCTATTCGAGCGGCATGCAGGCGCGGCTGGCCTTCGCGCTGGCCACCGCTGAACGGCCCGAGGTGCTGATCGTCGACGAAGTGCTTTCGGTGGGCGACAGCTATTTCCAGCACAAGAGCTTCGACCGGATACGCAGTTTCAGGGCCGCCGGCACGTCGATCATTCTGGTCACTCACGGCATGGGCGACGTCAGATCCTTGTGTGACCGGGTGATTCTGCTGGACAAGGGACGTGTGCTGAAGGATGGGCCGCCCGACGAAGTGGTCGACTACTACAACGCCCTGATCGCGACCAAGGAGAACGCCAAGCTGACCATCGAACAACGGCGCGAAAAGGACGATTGGCTTTACAGCAGGAGCGGGACCAAGGCGGCCGCGGTAGAATCCGTCGCGCTGATCGACGGCGAAAACGGGAAGCCGATCAAGACCGCCATCTCCGGACAGAGCGTGACAATTCGAGCCCGGATAGAAGCGAAGGAGGATATTCCGGAACTCGTCATCGGGTTCATGCTGAAAGACCGCGCCGGCCACACAGTTTGGGGAACCAACACCTGGCATACGGGCCAGGTGCTTTCTGGCATCAAAGCCGGGGACAAGGTGGAATGCAACCTGCGCCTTGCCTGCGCACTTGGCCAGGGTTCATACGGGCTTTCCATCTCGCTCCACACGGGAGACGTTCACATCGACAACAATTTCGACTGGATTGAAAACGTCGAGGTTTTCGACGTCATCAATTCAGACCGCCCGTTTTTTGTCGGGACGAGCCGCCTTGAACACGTGTTCGAAATCGTCAGATGAAAAAAACTTTCGATGATCTCTACAAGGCCTTCGAGGATCGCTTTCGCGGCTCGAGGGAACTCGTCAAGGATCGGCTGAAGATCTACCAGCCCTTGCTGGCGCAGGTACCGCGACAGGCTGAGGGACCGACCCTGGCGATCGATCTTGGCTGCGGACGTGGCGAATGGCTGGAAATACTCGCCGAGGCCGGGTTCGACGCCACGGGTGTGGATTTGAACGGAGGCATGGCGCAGGAGGCAGTCGAACGTGGACTAAACATCGAACTGCATGACGCCATAGAATATCTAAAGAGGCAGCCGGACTGTAGCGCTGTTGTGATCTCGGCCTTCCATATGGTCGAGCACGTGCCAACCGAATATCTGATCGAGTTGCTGGACGAGTGCCATCGGGTGATGGCGAAGGACGGCCTGCTTATCCTAGAAACCCCCAATCCGGAAAATATATCGGTGGGCGTGAACACTTTCCATCTCGACCCGACGCATAAGAGTCCCCTGCCGCCGAGTCTTTTGGGATTTCTAGTAGAGCAGGCAGGGTTCCCTGAGACCGCCATTCTGAGGCTGAATGGCGAACCAATGATCGAAGCGGGGCCGATCGAGCGCAGCGTCCATGTTATGTTCGATATGGCGCGAGACTATGCGTGTCTAGCAAGAAAGCGAGATGAGCAATCTGGCGAAAAAGCTGAATCACTTGCCGAATTTGTGCAGGTCGAGTCACAGCAAGCCCCTAACGATATGACTAAAATAAAAAGCTGGCTTCATTCCGCTGACACCGAGATCGCCAGCAACTCGAATACGACTACGTCACAGGTAATTCCTAAAATTGACCATCTTCATCAGCTGATATCAAACCTTACCGCGCAGATAAAACTTTCACAAAATGACATTGACGAATTTCGCCACACCATTTCCCTTCTTGTACAACAAACCGAAGAGAATAATTCGAAGAATTATATAATTGAAAAAAGATTCGCAAAACTTGAGTCAACACTAATATACAAAATATTTAGATTTACCTCTACGCTGTTTTCCAAGGCTGACAAATAGGAATGGCCCGCGCCAGTGAAAATCTCAGGACCGAATTCGTGACAGCTGTCATGCCAAAATCCGCAACAACCACCTCCAAACCTGGCTTCACTTCACCTTCACGAGGCCGCATCCTCGTCGATCTCAGCACCAGCTGGCGTCATCGGTCTTCCCCTCCTGTCGGCATAATCCGATGCGAACATGAGGTAGCGAGACATTTCCTCTCAGAGTCTCCGGGAAGCGTCATTTTTGGATTTTTCTCTGACGAGACTCAAGAATATAGCCAGATCCCGCAAGATATCGTTATGCAGATGATCACAAGCTCCGCGTCTTCGGGCAGCTCGCCTTCATCCAGCAAGGATACCCCAAGCGACCATAATTTGGTTGACGGCTCTTCTTCGAACAAGTCGCACTTCAAGACTTTCGTGGCCGGCTTATTATTCGCCAATTATATGGCGGGACGAGCTTCCGGCTTCAGCAACTGGCGCCTCAAAGGAGCAACACGAGCCAAGCAGTACGTAGCCGACCACCATGACGAGATTGATTTTGACACGTTGGGTAAATTGGCCAGATTCTGGTCCCCCGGCTCCTCAGTCGACCTGAGGGCACCACTTAGCGGTCTTCGCATGACCTTGGTTCACAGCGCACCACCGCCCGGCTCGTTACCGGTGCAGATGGACACCATCGGCGCAATACTACTGCCCGGAGTTTTCTGGGAGGGAAGCAAGGCGAAATGGCTTTGGAAAATAAAGTCACAGAAACATATTCACGTCAGCCTGCTTTTGTTCGACCTTATTCCGATTGTCGTTCGCCAGTTCTCGGAGTCCGGAGCCGCGCAGAATTTTGCCGCGTGCCTCCACTATCTGCTTTGGGCTTGCGACCATTTCTTCTGCATATCTGACAGCACGGCTTACGATCTGCGGCGGTATGCCGATGCATGCGGCTATCCCTCAATTCCGGACAGCAAAGCACAAATTTGTAGATTAGGCCCTGCGCGATTCGTAAACGAAACAACTCCTCATTTGACAGAATATCCACGTATACTTGAATCAAATGGGATCAATCCTGGAGAGTTTGTACTCTTTGTTAGCACGATTGAGTCTCGAAAAAACCATGACTTCGCGTATCATTTATGGCGGCGCCTTGCACTGAAGCACAGCGCAAAGCTATTACCCCTTGTCTTTGCCGGCAAGCAGGGTTGGGACACTGATAGCCTCATGAGGAAGATCGCTCAGGACCCTGCTATTGGTGGACGTCATATCGCCCACTTCGACAACGTTAGTGATGACCAGCTGCGCTGGTTGTACGCAAATTGCGCATTTACAATCTTTCCCTCTCACTACGAAGGCTTCGGCATGACCGTGGCCGAGAGCCTAGCTTTTGGAAAACCATGTATCGCATCGAAGGGGTCATCGATAGAGGAGGCAGGACAAGGGCTTGCAGATCATATCGATACTCTTGACGGCATCGGATGGATTGAGACCATTGAGAAATACATGTTTGACAAAAAGGCTCTTGATCTCAAGTCCGAGCACATAAAGACTAACTACAAATCGTATACTTGGGAAGAATTTACTACGCCGATCGTTCAACACATGCTTGATACCACAGTCTTAACGTCGAGTAATAAATTCGGTATTCGACAGTAGCCAAAGGAAGACGGCATGGATTATGACGTTTCGTACATCGGCGTGTACCCCATCAGCAAACCGTACCATGGAGGGCAGCGAAGAGTTCGAGCATTCGTTGACGCGCTGATCGAGAGTGGGATGCGTGTTGATTACTTACCGATATTCTCAGCTATTTCTTATCCTGAATATGACCGAGGCGAAGGCGAGTTCGCTTTTGGCAGGGAGTTGCATACGGCGCTCGTTTCCGGCGGAGGAAAGTTAGACCTTCATGCGCACTCGATATTCGGCCTGGAGCCCGCATATAAACAGAGTTTCTTGGCCAGGATTAGGCGGTGCTCGCCAAAGGTAATCATCTTTGAACAGCCTTGGCACGCAGCGTTATTATCCGATCTTAGAGAACAAGGCCTAGACGGCGCGAAGATCGTCTATTCGAGTCAAAATGTTGAATCACAGCTTATGGCTTCTGCCCTCGACCGGAGCGAGGCAGAGAGGCTGGAGCGTGAGCTAGTCGAGGCGGCGGATCTGGTGGTTGCTTGCACGCAATACGATGCCAACGTCTACGCGGGATGGGGAGCGAAGAAGATTTGTGTGTTCGGCAATGGACATATACGCCGCAACGCATCTGAAAGTTTATTGCGCTCTTGGCGGCACGAACTTAGATACCGGAAAGTTGCAGTCTTTACCGGCAGTGCGCATCCACCTAATGCCGAAGGTTTTTTTGAATTGTTCCTTCCTGCTCCGGGGTGCATTCCACCTGACGCTAGGCTTGTGGTTGTGGGGGGAGTTTGCGACCTGATTACATCGTCCCCCCTATACGCGTCGAATCGTTCGATATTCGCCGAGACAACAATGCTCATCGGGCGCCAGGAGGAGGATGCGCTGAACGCGTTATTCGAGTTGGCCGAAGTTGTAGTATTGCCGGTAACCTCTGGTGGTGGATCTAATTTGAAAACAGCCGAAGCTCTTCTTTCGTTGAAGCCAATCGTTGGCACCTCTAAAAGTTTCGTCGGATTTGAGGACTACAAGGCGCTGGGAGGGGTTACAATTACCGACGACCCAGCGAAATTCAAACAAGCCATTAGAGACGTGTTTCTATTTGGAGGAAAATCCGCGAGGCGCTTCGAAGAAGTGCGTAATTTGACCTGGGAAAATGTTTTGCGCGGCTATCCGTCCTACATAAAGAACCTTTCACTCTAATTTAAGGCGCCGAATGCGTATGGATTTTTCACTCACTCGCCCCCAAGGGGCGGGCCGCCGATGAGGGCCAATGAAGAAATGGCATGGAAGACGGCAAGCGGCCGAAGCCGGGGCAACGAGCGAATTGGAATGTAAGACGAGTTTATGGGTTTTATCTAATCGTCATCCCCTTGGCCGTCAGGTCCACGAGGCTGTCGCTCCAGCCGCCTTCGAGCAAGATCACGAGAGCATAAGCACCTGCAGGAAATGGGATCCATAAAGCCTCTCGTTTTATGATGAGAAAGAGTTGCGTGTGCGGTTGGGTGGCGTTAGTTGAAAGGACGATATAGGTGGAGACTAACGTGCCAAACGCGTCTGCAAAAAAACAGTCGGAATTGTTCCATTATAAGAAGCTAAATTTAGGATGTGGCTGGGACATCCGAGAGGGCTTCCTTAATGTTGACCTTCATGACTTCCACAAGCCGGATTATGTTGCCGATATCCTGGATTTGCATGAATTACCGAGCGGCCACTACAACGTGATTGTCGCACAGGACGTGCTTGAGCATATCGAACGAGCAAAGCAGGTCCCGGCCCTGAAGGAATGGGCGAGGCTCTTGTCTGCCCACGGGCGACTGAAGATTCGGCTCCCGAGTCTGTTCGACATGTTGCGGACGGGCACCGGACCGGGATGGTTCTCTACCCATGCGCATGCGCATTTGGTCAATATGGTCTACGGCACCCAAGCGTATAATGGCGATTATCACCTCGCCGGGCACACTGCTTTGACCTTGGTGGATGCGGGAAAGCAGGTGGGCCTGGTTATAAGTCGCGCCGCGATCAAGGACGGCTGGCTTTTCGATGTGGAGTTCGCCAGGAATACCGAGGAACTCTCTAAGGAGGAATTCGTCCACAACGTCTATTTCGAGGAGCTCGGCCGCCCGGTCGATCCGTCCGGTCTCAAGATGAGTTTGGACATTTTGGCCCGCAAAGGCCGTGATATGCTCGTGGCGATCATCCGCGACTCTGCCGAGTGGAAGTCCCTTCGGGCTTAGTGTCAGAGCTTAAGACAAGGCTCGTCAGGCTTGGTTAGGCAGATAGCGGCTATACCCAAACCAAGAGTGCGAAGATCGCCTGACACTCCCGCATCCTTTGGGGATTTGGCGTTAGGAATGAAGAATTCTATATCCACGGCGCTGACGCCTTGCGGCAATTCAAGTCGCTCTATCTTGCGTGACGACTGGATCGTAAACTCCCATTCGTCGGACCTTTTGCCGTTGACACTAATTCCAATCTTCTGATTTGCGAGGTTGCCGCCAACGAAGCCTCGAGCATCAAGCTCAAGAACTTTGCGTTCACCGTTGGCGGAGAGTTGATAATAGAGAGTCGCGTGGTTGCCGGCCGTCCAGCGCCCCCAAGCCTCGACGCCAGACCATCCGTTACCACAAACGGCGCTGGGGTCGGAGAACTTCAATCGAGACGACAAAGCAAGGGGAACTCCATCCTTGCAGATATACGCAGCGGCGAGCGCGGAAAGCCTGTCACTGGGCAAGCGACGCAGATCGGGCTTAAGTCGGAGAAAAGTGAAATTTTCAGCGCGAGTGACATCCACCATTCCCGATGATTGAATCTCATCTATGTAAGGTTGCATTTCGTCAGAGTACTCTGGGGCATGCGGCCATTCATGAGCTGCCCATAGTAGATCCATGTAGGGTATCGCCACGACATCCGCATCTTTTCGTGTGAGCAGCGAAAGAACTTTCTTCCCGAAATCAGGGCCAGTCTTACCGATCTCAAATGCACGCATCGTATCGGGCCAACTTCCTATCGCGGCGGTAAGATTCTTATCACCGCCAATGTTATAGGTCTTTATTCCTATTTTGCTTGCCATGTAATTTGCAAAGAAGTCGTTTCGAAATGGCAGAAAGGCAACTTTTTCCGCCGACCGAAAGCTCGGTTTCAGGCCCTCAACATAATCGTCAATATCCGCGATCTCCTGGCGAGAATGCGCGTTGGCGACCATTATTGCGCGCGTTGGAATATTGAAGGCGATGCCAGCTGATATGATTGCAATCGTGATGGCCGACTGTATACGATGACTTGCCACATGTAGCGCCAGCAGTGCCCACGCTCCGAACATGCCAAGCGCTACCCATCTGTAACTGGCGCGCATGTTGTTAAACCCGGGCAAATATGTCGAGAGAACTTCGGTTCCGGTCTGCCATGGGGCATATTGGAGCGGCATCAACGCATCGATACCCTCCGGCCTCAGTACATTTAATTTGAACGACGGCCCCAAGGCCATGTAGAAGCCACAGAGGCTGATAAACAGGAATGCGGCCTTCAATCTAGCGTCGGACGATCTCGTCACGACTGAGTAAATCCCTGCAATTATTAATATTAAAGCGAAAGAATCCTTGAATACCGACCCATCACCAAAATAATCACCATCCTGGCGAATTGCACTCCAGCCTATTAAATCAGCTATCCAAATGATTCCTTTCGTAGGAATAAAAAAGAATTCTAAATTTGCCCCATATGCTCTAAATATATCCAAATTCTCTACATCAAATCTACTTCTACCTATATACAAAGCATACAAGGAATATGACAATAAGAAAGAAACGAATATTATTGGAGATACACTATATAAAATATATTTTCGTGTCGTTGAATTACTTATTATTTCTACAAAAAATAATATTGTAGACCCAACTGCAAACATCATAAAAGTATATCCATCCATAAACACCGCCACAAAAGTGGCCCCAAAGAACAAAATGGATGAAGGCAAACGGCAATTTTCACGCATCAACCGCAATTGGGCGTAGAAGTACGAAGGCAAAAGTGCCATTCCAAGGGACACCATGGAATAGTCCGCGTGCTGCCATATAACGGGTAGAGTGAGCCACAGCAGAGCGCAGACGAGCGAGATTCCACCTTGGGCACCGATGAGGCGTACAAATCTGTATGCGCCGTAAAATGCAACAGTGAACCACAGTGCGAACGCCAACGCATATGCATCGGCAGGTGGGACGCCGATCTTTAGGAAAAGTGCGGTTGGCAAGGCCGCAGCAAGTCCGAATGATATGGCTGCCGGCTCCGGCAAGCCAAAATTAGTCGCATAAATCGAGAAGCCATTGGCAAACGACTGCGCGAAACCCAATGTCCAGATGGCTTGGCCTGTCGTAGGCACCATAAAGCCGGGCAATGCGCCATTCACAAACAGGCCGATAAATAGCACAACCGTCGCAAGCACAGCAAAACTGAATTTGCAGAGCAGGGTTCCGTCAGTCTTGCCCATAGTTCATCCCGTAGAATCTGCCCACAATCTGCCCGCCAGTAAAAAACAAAAGATCGCCCAGGACAGTAACTGTTCGACCGATCACGACCGCCAAAAGAATGACCGGGCCGGGACTAATCCCGCCAAGCATGAACAGCAGGACCGCCTCCCTCACGCCGAGACCTGCGGGCGCGCCAGGCGTAATGAGGCCCACGAGCCAGGCAATTACATAGGCGCCTGCTATTGCCGGATAGAGCACCAAATCACCTGAGCCCCCTGCAAGAACAAAAGCCGCGACAAATACCAAACCCGCAAGCGCGATGAAGGTGAGATAGAAGGCCACAGCCGCAGCGAAATCAGCACCGCCGGTGCGAGCGGCCAACCAAAGCGCGACCGCCAATACAGCGGCAAAGGAAACCCAGCCTAACCAACCGGGCACACCGGCTGCGACGAAAGGAACCACAAGTGGCGTAAACAGGATTCCGGCTGCGGCCTGAATCGCCAATTCGTAGACCGTTGACTTGGCCAGAGGTCCGTTGCCAATGCCCGCCGCCAAACCGATTGCCTGCCGCCCTGCGAACTGGAAAATATTACCGGGAACATATTTGGCCAGTTGCGAGATGGCGTAGGCATAGATTGCCCACGGTCGTGAAACTGTAACATCGAGGTGACGGAGCAGACGCTGCCAGCCGAAAGCCATCAGTAAGTTCAGCACAGCGTACATGCCGGCCAGTGCAGCTGTTGCGATGTAACCGCCAACGCCAATCCGCTGGAAATTGATCTCGCCCGCATAACCGTGGAGCCTGATCCCTACGAAAACAATACCGGCCAGACCCAGTAAACCCCCGATGCGATTGAGCCAGGTTCTGGCATTCGGGCTGAGCGCTATCTCCTGGCTCTGGCCGCCAGCCCCATTCATCTGCCTATCCTGCCTTCTTGTTGTTCCGGGCGGAAGCATGGCCACCAGCCTCCCCTTGCGCCGCGCGCTGCGTATATCGGATGTCCTCCAGAAGCTTGCGATTGGCCGCGATCACGTCGGCCAGGAACGCAACCAGAAGTGCCTGGAAGCCCATCGACATCAGCACGCCCGCCAGGACCACCGACTGGACGTGACCGCTGCTTGCATCAACCAGGTAGAAGTAGAGGAAGCGAAGGCCGAGCAGGAAACCGAGGCCGAAGAGAACGACTGCGACCGCGCCGAAGAACCGGGCCGGCTGGTAGATGACGAAGATGCGCACGATGGTGAAGATCGAGCGCTTGAGATACGACGGAATGCTCTTGACCAGCCGCGACGGTCGCAGATCACCGTTGACGCGGATCGGCACCGAGACCACGCGCATGTTCTTGCGGCCGGCCTGAATGATGGTCTCCAGCGTGTAGGTGTAGTTGTTGAAGACGATCAGGCGCTGGGCCGCGTTGCGCGAGATCGCGCGAAATCCGCTCGGTGCGTCCTGCACATCGGTGCCGCTGCTGACGCGAACCACCCAGCTGCCGAGCTTCTGCAGCAGCTTCTTCGACGGCGAGAAGTGCTCAATCTCCGATATCGGCCGAGCGCCGATGACCATGTCCGCGCGTCCCTCAAGAACCGGCCTTGTTAGGGCCGGCAGATCGGCCGCGTTGTACTGGTTGTCTGCATCGGTGTTGACGATGACATCGGCGCCTCGCGCGAGGCAGGCTTCGATGCCGGTCATGAAGGCATAGGCAAGGCCACGATTGCTGGTATGGCGTATGACGTGATCGACGCCGTTTTCCTCCGCGACCCTAGCTGTGGCGTCGCTGCTCCCGTCGTCGATGATCAACCACTCGACGCTGTCGAAACCAGCAACGGTCCGCGGCAGATCATTCAGCGCTATCGCGAGCGTTTCGGCTTCGTTATAGCAAGGAATCTGGATGATCAGTTTTGGCAGGGGCTTGCTCTCGAATTCGGGCTGAGATCAGTGCATCTACCATCCTCAGGCTGAGGCGCAAGCGGTTTTCCCGGGTAACGATGGTCTTTCCCTCGAACCGCGGAGTCGACGAAAATGTACATTAGCATTACTTCATGACGCCTTATGGCGTGACCATCCCTCGAACAACCCCCTCCCCCTGCGGACACGGTAAGATGCAGAGAGGTTAGGGATCCCTGCCGTGGCTACTTACCGGGATTCGCCATCATTCTGCGAAATAGCGTGCGCATAATGGTTGAATGCCTGGTCAAAATAGTCGACAGGCGGTATCGGAAAATGTTTGGCTAAGGAAAGGCCGCCTGTGATTTTGGCATACGATAAGGTTGCTCGCTTTTCTTCCATTACCTGGACGAATTCCATCCAGCTGTACCGCAATAATTCGACAGCATTTCTGTCAGTTTTCCTGGTTTCGATAGGCATCGCTATCAGCATACGGAATCAAGGACTGTACGCGGTCGTTTTTGCCGACGAATATATCTACAGCAATTTTTCACGACTTAGCGCCATCGCCGGCGCACCTGTCCCATCCTACCTTTTTTTCTCTATCTATAAATACACCAGCTTTTGCGGAGATGGCTTTCTCGCATGCGCCCGCTACCTTAACACAATTTTCTTCATACTCGCTGTGCCATTTATTTTTTCTATATCCTCGCGAATCACCTCCAAGCCGGTCGCGACGCTAATTTCCATTCTGTCTGTCCTTGCGCCGATTAATACATATACCGCATACTATATGCCAGAATCTCTGTATTATTTATTATTTTGGTTTTTTTCCTGGGGAATACTTAGTCTGGATAATAATTCACGTTATCTCAAATTTATTTTTGTAGCACTTATATTTTCCCTGACGACACTCGTTAAGCCACATTCATTATTTTTTCTGCCTGGAGTGGTCCTGTATTTTGCTTACCTAATCAGGCAAAGGCCGGAGCAGAATTGGATCGCCAGATGGCTCCAGGTCTCCACATTGTTTGTCGCCGTCGCCATCGCAGCCAAGATGGCGCTCGGCTTCGCCTTAGCCGGAAGTGCAGGCATTACCCTCTTCGGTCCCGTTTATGGCTCCATCGCCGGTCGAGCAGCCACGCACTATGTCGACCTCATCAAAGTGGCCGGCTTCAGCCTTGCCGGTCATTCCCTTGCTTTATCGATCCTGTTCGGCACGCCTTTGGCCACCGTCTTGTTCAGCCTCCGGAAGGCCCTGTCTCGCAACGAAGCCGGGAATGCTCCGCTTAATATCGCATTCTACGCATTTGCCATCTTTGCTACCCTGATACCTATAGTGGCACTGTTCACTGCCTCAGTTGCCACCGGCGCAGGTGGCGGCGACACACCATTTCGCCTGCACATGCGGTACTACAATTTCGCGTTCCCACTCTTACTAATGGCTATAGCAGGAAGCCTCCAGTCCGCAGAAAATCGTAAAATTACCGCTTATTCTTCAATTTTATTCGCCTCAATGCTAATTCTAGGAATAATCTGCATTTCTACCAGGATGATTCCGTACACCCCTAGCTATATTGACAGTCCAGAAATAAGAGGACTTACATATAATAAATATTACTTCTATATCTTGAGCGGCATAAGCACAGTATCTCTTATTTTTTGGCTAAAAAATCGCAGAACAGGCGCAATAATATTCTTGTTTATCTTCACCCCGCTGTCAGTTGTTTTTACATCTTATTTTTCGAGCCTCGAACTCCGAAATCGGCTTCATCCGGATGCTTTTGACGAGGCAGGCATCTTCGCGCATCAGTATTTGGCTGGCAGTGATGCATCTCGCCTTGCGGCCATGGGTTCGAGTCCAGCGGGATTATTTCGGGCATTGTTCTATCTCGATAACCCTAGGGCTTCGATTGCTCAAATACCGGCAGGCGCTCCAGCGGATCTTTCGAAGGTCCCTCGCGACAAGGAATGGCTCCTTCTTATCGGTGATCACCCTCCCCCGCCTAGCTTTCGTTTCAAGCTGGATCTGAATGGTTTTTCGATCTTTCGGCTCGCGGGATCAGACAGGATAGACTTCACGAGAAGATCCTGGCCCGAAATCCTGACCCGAGCCCAAGGCCTGTCGTTTATCGAAGCCTGGGGGAGATGGTCGGATGGTCCTATGGTCACACTGGAATTCGTAAAGCCGCTTCCAAAAAAATTCGTCCTGCACCTCACGGCAAATGCATTCGGTCCGAATGTCGGGCGACCTATTTCCGTGCACACAGGCTCTCAATCGGCGACGTTCGTGCTGTCGAGATCAGCGCAGGAAATTGCTATCCCATTTGAAAATTCGGAGGCATCGACTTCGATCTCCATTTCGATCCCAAACCCAATTTCACCGAAGGAGCTTGGTCTAAACCAGGATCGCCGAAAGCTTGGAATTGCATTCCGTCAACTGAGCGTGGAGGACTTGACGCAGTAAGTTGAGCAACTGCCCAAACTCGGCGCGGGCTCCTTAGTTCTCACGGGAAGGTGTGCCCTTTGCGCCCGAGGGTCATGCGATCACGACGTGGTCAGGCTAGGACGCCTACCGCAATTCCGGCAATGATCAAAAGGCCACCGATTATTGTCCCGAGACTGATCCCTTCCCCCAGCAGCAGATTTGCCATCAGAGGCACAAATACGAAGGTCAGTGATACAAACAGGAAGGCCCGGTTGATCGGCAGGTTCTGCAGCACATAAAGCCATAGTGACGCCACGACGGCGTAGAGCAGCCCTACAGCAACACCAGGTACAGCGACATGGAGGAATTGCGACATATCGGTCAGAACTGCCCAGCCGCTTGTTGCCAGCCGCCCTGCAACGATTTTCAAGAGTATCTGCCCAAGCGAGAGCAATGCCTGCACAGCGACCGCTGCGGAATAGACCCAAAGCCGATTATCCATCTTGTACCTTGGATTTTCTGAGGAAGACGATCGACGTGTCTCGGGGCAACAGTCCGAGGATAGGAAGAAGTGCCAGCGACCCGATGTAGGTGAGACCGTTCATCAGCTTCGATTGGCCCTGAACGTAGGAAACCCGTTGCCGCAGGCCTTTCGCCGTGATCGGCGCCAGACGAACGACCTCCCCTTGCTCAAAGCCCGCTCTCTTGCCCAGTTCAGTGAGGTGTTCGGCGCTGAAATACCATACATGGGGTGAAGGCAGTCCAAACTGCCACATTCGCAGGAACGGGCCACTAATGCCCAGACGATCCATGAAATTTGCAAGCCTGTAGAATATGCCATCCTTGTCCGGGCAGTTCAGCACCAGAACGCCACCAGGCAGCAAATGCAGGTGGCAAGCAGCTATGGCCTTCTCCACTTGCGGAATGTGCTCCAGCACATCATTGAAGGTGATGGCGTCGAATTGTTCCCCCTCATCGAGGGCGTCCGGAAAATAGCCGTGGCGGACGATAGCACCCGTTGCCGCGCGCGCGCCGTCGACGACATTGGCGTCTGGCTCGATCCCCTCGGCGCAAAAACCCGCGGCAAGCGCGTCTTTCAAGAATAACCCGTGACCGCATCCGACATCGAGCAACGCCCGCTGTGTCGGAGCCAAAATCCGGGACAACACCTCGAGAATGGCGACATTGCTGCGCCTGCGCGCCTCGTAAAGCCCCACTAGCCGCGCCTCTTCATCGAGGACCGTCTCTGTCTTTGCCTGTGGGATCGCCGGCAAGAGCGAAGATGCCAGCAGACCGCATCTGGCGCATCTGAAAAGCCACATCCGCCGTTGCCGAACAAACGCGCCGCTACAAACCGGACAAGGGAGAGTGATTGATGCTTTATCTGTCATACCTGACCACTATCCCTCGGCTCTGAAGGCGAACTCTCGTGTTGATGCTTCATGCTGTCCCTGTGTCTCAGCGCTCGCATCGGTTGGACGGAGGTCTTCAGTCGCAAGTGCAGCGTCGACCGCGGAAGCGACTGGATATCGTAGTTGATGAAGGCAAGCAGGAGCTGGGTCGCAACGATGATCGGCAGCGCTGCAATCATCACGGTGCCGGCGGTGGCCGGCACGGACGTACCCCATTTCGACAGGCCGTACACAACGCCAAACAGCAAAAGCGCCAATCCCAACAAAAGCTCCAACGACGCGATGCTGAAATTGCGGATGAAGTAGTTGTAAAAGATGCGCTTGCCGAAATTCCTCAGATGCGCGAGCGCAAATCGCGGAATTTCGCGATGCGGCTTCATATTGCTTACCTCGTCGGCGTAGTGTGAGTGCATAGGCACGTCGACCACGCGCGCGGTAAGGACGTTCAGGCGGAAAAGAAGATCCGATTCGAAGAAAAAACGCCTCGATATCTTTTCCAACGGCAGAAGACCGACCAGGCTGGCGTGGATTGCGAAGAACCCGTTTGTCGGATCGAAACTGTGCCAATATCCGGTCGACATCTTGGCGAGGAAGGAGAGGCCCGCATTGCCGATCAGCCTGCCTAAAGGCATGGAAGCCACCCCTTCCGGATCGAAAAAGCGGTTGCCTTTCGCATAGTCCGCCTCACCGATAAGAATGACGCCGACGAAGCTCGGAATGAGCGCCGGGTCCATCTGGCCGTCGCCGTCGATCTTCACGATCACATCGGCCCCGTCGGCGGCAGCCTGCTTCATCCCCGCGAGGGTCGCCCCACCGACGCCGAGATTCTGGTCGTTCCACAGCACGTTTACACGGGGATCCGTGACATGCTCCTTGACGAAGCGGCCAGTGTCCTCGGGACAGGCGTCGTCGACGACATAAATGGCAGTGACTTCAGAGCCGATCTGGCCGAGAACGGCGAGAATATGATTGCGCACCCGATAGCTCGGGATGACGACGGCGATGGCAGGCTTTTGTTGTGAGGGCAAAAAGCTCACCCGCAGCCATTCTGGTGGGCCATGTGGCATAGTCTTTCAGTTGCGCCGAGGGCTTTAGCTTAGCTTTATCTCCAGAGCAACCGAAGTCTATCGGCTTGCCGACGACGCATAAAGCTTCGACGCTACGGTGACGAGCGAGTTCCATGAGCCGGCGACGTCCAAGCGAATTCATGTCTCAGGCTGTGGAGCGGCTTTCGCTGCATGACGGCCAGCCCTGATGTTACCGATTCAGAGGATCTATGCTACAGGTGGTTCGTAATGCGCGGTCGAGCGACCACGCTTTCCCGCACCTGCCCTGCTGCCGTCGTAAAAATGTCCGGAATCCTTTGCCCAGTTCATTTCCGGAGACAAGATTGAGGATCGGGATCGACGGCAGGAATCTTGGATCGGCTACCGACGGGATCGGCCGGTTCGTCCACAATGCCGTGAAGGCATTGGCGGCTCTCGGCGCCGATGTGGTTGTCTATGCGCCTGGCAGGATCAATCCGGATTACGACCTTCCGCCTGGCGTCTGCGTGCGGGTCGCCAGCTTCAAGGGGCCTGTCGCCCGCACGTTCTGGGGCCAGGCCGTGTTGCCCTCCTTGGCCCGGGGCGACCGCGTGGAGGTGTTCTGGGGGCCGTCGCACCGTCTGCCCTTTGTGCTGGGCGGCGACATCGCACGGGTGGTCACGATTCACGACCTCGTCTGGCTGCACGCCGCGCGGACCATGCGGACCCGGACCTGGGTGGGCGATCGCCTGCTTATGAAGCCCGCGCTGCGGACCGCCGATGCCGTGGTTGCCGATTCCACGGCCACGGCCACCGCCTTGACGGCCGAGTTCCCCTGGCTGAAATCGCCGGTCAGGACGGTCCACCCCGGCACTGTCACCCTGCCGGCTCCCGGCGATGTTTCGAGCCTGCGGCCGCTCGGCATCGGCAAGCCCTATGCGCTCTTCGTCGGCACAGTCGAGCCCCGGAAGAACCTCGGCAATCTGATAGAGGCCTACGGCTTGCTGCCGGCCGGCATCCGGTCCGGCTGCGATCTGGTCATCGTCGGCGGTACGGGGTGGAAACAGACGAGCCTTGCCGATAAGGTGCGCGCCGGCGGGCTGGAGGCGAATATCAAGTTTACCGGATTCGTCGACGACATGACGCTCGCCACGCTTTATGCGAATTGCCTGTTTCTGGCGATGCCATCTCTCTACGAGGGGTTCGGTTTTCCGATCGTCGAGGCACAGTCTTTCGGCAAGCCGGCGCTGACCTCGAACACGTCGTCAATGCCTGAGGTGGCGGGCGACAATGCCGTCCTCGTCGACCCGAATGACCCCGAGGCAATCGCCGCTGCATTCCACCGGTTGTGCGTCGATGCGGAATTCCGAGACGGGATCGCCGCAGGCGCGAAAAGGAATGCCGGACGCTTCACCTGGGAAAACCACGCCAAGAGCATGCTGCGGATTTTTGAACAGGCCATCGAGCAAAGACGGAAGGCCCGCGTTTGAAAGTCCTGCACTTCTTCAAGACCTACTGGCCGGATTCGTTTGGCGGGGTGGAGCGCACGATACAGGCCATTGCCCAAAGCACCGCGAGCCACGGCATCGAAACGGACGTGCTGTCATTGAGCCCCACTCCGGCCGAGAACACCCAATGGTTTGATGGCCACATGGCCCACAAGGCCAAGCTCGATTTCGAACTCGCCTCGACCGGATTCTCGCGCGCGGTTTTTCGGAAATTCGCGGAACTCGCAGGGAAAGCCGACCTGCTGCACTATCATTTTCCATGGCCGTTGATGGATATGGTGCATTTTCATTCCCGTCACGGCAAGCCGGCCGTCGTCACCTATCATTCCGACATCGTCAAACAGAAGCTGATACTGCCTTTCTATCGACCGCTGATGCTGCGTTTCCTGAAGAACGTGGACACGATCGTTGCGACATCCCCGGATTATCTGGGATCGAGCCCTGTCCTCAAGGCCTTCAAGGCCAAATCGACGATCATTCCCATCGGCATCGACGGAACCGCTTACCCCGCGCCGACCGAATCCGACACCAACTGGCGCCGGTCGGCGGTGGCGGAGCCCTTCGTGCTCTTCGTCGGCGTTCTGCGCTACTACAAGGGACTTGATGTGCTGATCGAGGCCGCGGACAGGGTTCGATGCAAGATTGTCATCGCCGGCTCGGGACCGATCGAGCAGCAACTCAAGCTGCAGGCCAGCACGTTGCGGCGCGACAATGTGATTTTCCTGGGCGAGGTTTCGGAGCCGCACAAAATGGCGCTCCTCCACGGCTGCCTCGGGTTCGTTTTTCCTTCGAACCAGAGGTCGGAAGCCTATGGGCTATCGCTGGTCGAGGCCTCAATGGGCGGCAAGCCGATGATTTCATGCGAGATCGGGACGGGAACCAGTTATGTGAACAAGGCCGGCGAAACCGGGCTGGTCGTTCCGCCTTCCGATCCGGCACGGCTTGCCGAAGCGATCAACCGGCTGGTCGATTCGCCTGACGAAGCAGCGAAGTGGGGGCGAGCAGCCCGAGAGCGCTATGCCAGGCTCTTTACATCGGACAGGATGGGAAAGGCTTATGCCGATCTCTATCACCAGATCGACAGCCGTCGACGTTGAGTGCCGCTGCAAGGCACGGCTTGTGAAATTCAGCAAGCTCTCAAGGACGCTTGGTCATCCGGCCTGGGCCTGCTCGCTGTGGAGCCGACGGACCACCGCCTCCGTCGACTGCCGCCAGTCGGGCGCGCTCCACCCGAATACATCAGCGAACTTCGCGCTCGACAGCCGCGAATTGGCGGGGCGCCGCGCCTTGGTCGGATAGTCCTTGCTGGCAATGTCGCGCACTTGCGCCCAAGCACCGCCGGCCGCCCGGCTGGTGTCCAGGATGTGACGGGCAAAGCCGCTCCAGTTGGTTTCGCCGGTGCCGGCCAGATGATAGGTGCCGAACGCGCCGACGCTGTTGTCGCCATGCAGCGCCGCCGCCGCATGCAGGATGGCGTCGGCCATATCGAGCGCGGAGGTGGGATTTCCCCATTGATCGGCCACCACCGAAATCTCGTCGCGGTCGGCGGCAAGCCGCAGCATGGTTTTCACGAAATTCCGGCCGAACGGGCTGTAGACCCACGCGGTGCGCAGGATCAGGTGGCGCGGGCCGGCAGCGGCCACGGCCTGCTCACCGGCGAGCTTGGAGGCGCCATAGACGCCGAGGGGCGCCGTCGCGTCGGTCTCGACATAGGCGTGAGAAGCACTGCCGTCGAAGACATAGTCGGTCGAAAGATGGATGACGGGAGCGCCGAGCCGAGCCGCCGCTTCAGCCACCTTGCCGGCGCCGGTCGCGTTGACCGCAAAGGCGAGGTCGGGCTCGTCCTCGGCCTGATCCACCGCCGTGTAGGCGGCGGCCGAAACCACGATATCCGGCTTCGCGGCCGCAATGACGTCGATGATGGTCTCGGGTCTTGCCAGGTCGAGTTCCGGGCGGCCGATGGCGACGACCTCCATGCCGGCCTTCCCTTGGCATGCCTCCAGCAGGCTTGCCGCGACCTGGCCTTCGCGTCCGGTGACGACGAGCCTCACGCGCCAGCCTTGCGCGCTTCGCCCAGTCTTTCTCCGGCATAGCGCTGCTCGCGGATCGGGCCCCACCACCATTTGTTGTCGAGGAACCAGTCCACGGTTCTGGCCAGGCCGCTGTCGAAATTCTCGGTCGGCGTCCAGCCGAGTTCACGGCCGATCTTGGAGGCATCGATGGCGTAGCGGCGATCATGGCCGGGGCGGTCGGTGACGAAGGAAATCAGCTCGCGATAGCGCTTGCCGCCGGCCCTGGGACGCCTGGTGTCGAGCAGGTCGCAGATCGTCTCGACGACGGCGAGGTTGGTGCGCTCCGAATTGCCGCCGACATTGTAGCTCTCGCCCGGATGCCCTCTCGTGGCGACGAGTTCCAGGGCCCGGGCGTGATCCTCGACGAACAGCCAGTCGCGCACATTGGCGCCGGCGCCATAGACAGGCAGCGGCTTTTCGTCGAGCGCGTTGAGGATGACCAGCGGGATCAGTTTCTCGGGAAAATGATAGGGGCCGTAATTGTTCGAACAGTTGGAGAGCACGACCGGCAGGCCGTAGGTCTCGTGCCAGGCGCGCACCAGATGGTCCGAGGCCGCCTTCGAAGCAGAATAGGGCGAGGACGGGGCGTAGGGCGTCTCCTCGACGAACATGCCGCCGTCGAAAGGCAGATCGCCGAACACCTCGTCGGTCGAGACATGGTGGAAACGGAAGCGGCTCTTCCTGTCATCGGCAAGGCCACGCCAATATTCGAGTGCGGCATTGAGGATCCGGTAGGTGCCGACAATGTTGGTCTCGATGAAGGCGCCCGGTCCGTCGATCGAGCGATCGACATGGCTCTCGGCGGCGAGGTTCATGACGATGTCGATATCGTCACGGTGCAGGAGATCGAGCACCGCGTTCTCGTCGCAGATGTCGGCCTGGGCGAAGCGATAATTGTGGGCATTCTCGATCGACCGCAGCGAGGCCAGGTTGCCGGCATAGGTCAGCTTGTCGAGATTGGTCACGCGGTAGGCCGGATTGGCGCACAGATGACGGCACACCGCCGAACCGATGAAGCCGGCCCCGCCTGTCACCAGAAAATTCATGCTGCTGTCCTCATCAGGCAAACACCTCGGTGTCGGCGAGCATCGGCGCCTTGCTGTCCTTGTCCGAAAGCTGGAACCCGCCGGCCACCGAAGGCCATTCGATGCCGATCGCGGGATCGTCGAAGCGGATGGACCGGTCGTGCTCAGGCGAGTAGGTGTCGGTCACCTTGTAGAGGACCTCGGTGTCGGGCACGAGGGTCAGGAAGCCGTGGGCAAAGCCCTTGGGCACCAGAATCTGGTTGCCCTTTTCGGCCGAAATCTCGTGGCCGGTCCATTTCCCAAAGGTCTTCGAACCGCGGCGAATGTCGACACAAACGTCCAGAATCCGGCCGCGTATAACGCGCAGCAACTTGTCCTGCGCCCGGGGCGCAAGCTGGTAATGGAGCCCGCGCAAGACACCTGCCTCGGCGGAATAAGAATGGTTGTCCTGCACGAAAAGCAATTTTATTCCAGCCTGCGCAAACCGCTCGGCATTGTAGGTTTCCATGAAGAAACCGCGCGCATCGCCGTGCCGCTTTGGAACGATTTCCAGCACGCCTTCAATGCCGAGGGACCTGATCTCCAACGCCTAGCCCTCCGACAGATCGGCGACACGCCGGCGCAGATAGGCGGCATATTCATTTTTTCCCAACCGGGTTGCCCGCTGCAGCACTTGCTCTGCCGTCAGCCAACCCTGCTCGAAGGCGATCTCCTCAGGGCAAGCGACCTTGATGCCTTGTCGATGTTCGATCGTGCGCACGAAGGAAGACGCGTCGTTCAGGCTGTCATGGGTTCCCGTGTCGAGCCAGGCATAGCCGCGCCCCAATCGATGCACATGCAACAGGCCGCGATCGAGATAGGCGTTGTTGACCGCCGTGATCTCCAACTCGCCGCGGGCCGAAGGTCGAATGGACGAGGCGATGTCGACAACAGTGTTGTCGTAGAAATACAGCCCTGTAACAGCCCAGTTGGATTTCGGCTTTTGCGGCTTTTCCTCGATCGTAAGCGCGGTTCCGGTGACCTTGTCGAAGGACACGACACCATACCGTTCAGGATCATCCACGCGGTAGGCGAAAACCGAAGCGCCCGCCTCGCGCGAAGCGGCGGTGCGGCAAAGCTGCGACAGCCCATCGCCAAAATAGATATTGTCGCCCAGGATCATCGACACACTGTCCTTGCCGATGAACTCGCGGCCGATGATGAAAGCTTCGGCAAGCCCATTGGGGTGCGGCTGCTCCGCATAGGAAATGTCCAGACCGAACTCCGATCCGTCGCCGAGTAAATCGCGAAAAACGGGCAGGTCTCGCGGCGTCGAAATAACCAGAATCTCCCTGATATCCGCGAGCATCAGTACGCTCAGCGGATAATAGATCATCGGCTTGTCGTATACCGGAAGAATTTGTTTGGAGACTGCCAACGTCAGCGGATAAAGGCGTGTTCCACTACCCCCCGCAAGGATAATTCCTTTCAAGAAGCTCTCCCTGACATGCCCAAATCCCCTCGGCGGCAGTGGGAGCCATACTACACCCTGAAAAAGCTGCTGCCAGCGCCCGCTTTTACCGTAGAGTCGTTACCAAAATACGCCAGATACCACTCGACGAATCGCCCTACCCCTTCCGACACGGAGGTACCGGGGCGATATCCGACCGCCTCCTGCAATGCTGAAATATCGGCGAAGGTGTCGGGCACGTCCCCCGCCTGCAGCGGCAAAAGCTCGATGATGGCCTTGCGGCCAAGCGCGTTTTCCAGCGCCTCGACATAGGCGGTCAGCCTCACCGGGTTATTGTTGCCGATGTTGAAGATACGCCAGGGGGCGCTGCTCGTTGCCGGGTCCGGATGGCCGGAATCCCAGCCAGGGTTTCCTGTGGCAGGGCTGTCGCTGGTCCGGATCACGCCTTCGGCGATATCATCGACATAGGTGAAGTCGCGTGTGTGGTTGCCATTGTTGAACAGCTTGATCGGTTCGCCGGCCAGGATGCTCCTGGTGAACAGGAACAGCGCCATGTCGGGACGCCCCCAGGGGCCATACACGGTGAAAAAACGCAATCCGGTGGTCGGCAGCCCAAACAGATGGCTGTAGCTGTGCGCCATCAGCTCGTTGGCGCGCTTGGTCGCCGCGTAGAACTGCAGCGGGTGGTCGGCCGGGCGATGCTCGGAAAACGGCATGTCGGTGTTGGCGCCGTAAACGCTCGAGGTGCTGGCATAGGTCAGGTGCGCTATGCCGCCGCCGCGGCAGGCCTCCAGCATGTTGGTGAAGGCGACGATGTTGCTTTCGACATAGGCGCGCGGGTTTTCAAGGCTGTAGCGGACCCCGGCCTGGGCGGCGAGGTGGATCACCCGGTCAAAGGCGTGGTCGGCAAAGCAGCTGTCGACGATGCCCCTGTCGGCAAGATCGCCGTGGATGAAATGATAGCCGGAATTGGTGCTTCGGCTTGCCTCGGCAAGCAGCCGCAGCCGCGCCTGCTTGATCGCCGGATCGTAGTACTCGTTGATGCTGTCGATACCGACAACCTCGTCGCCGCGCTCCAGGAGCCGCCTGGCGACATGATAGCCTATGAAGCCGGCGACGCCGGTGACCAGAACCTTCATCAGAAGCGCCCGTCCTCGGGAATGGACCCCTGACGTCTATGGCACGCCAAGCTTCCTGAAGACCTCAGGAGCGCTTCAGCAGCGACCAGACGGCCGGCACAAGGCTTGCCGCCAGGGCAACCTTGATCAGATCGCCGACGATGAACGGCACGACGCCGAACTGCCAGGATTTTTCCGGACCGATGAGCAGCGCCAGCCAGGCAAAGCCCATCGCCATCATGACGACTTCGGCGACCAGCATTGCGTTGAAAAGCTTTATCGGGTGGCGATCCCAACCGCGATCCGCGGCCCAGCCGACGATCGCCGCCATGACCACGAAGCCAGCGAGGTAGCCGCCGGTCGAGCCAAGCATGTAGGCGATGCCGATGCCCTTCTCCGGCGTGCCCTGGAAAACCGGGAAGCCCATGGCGCCTTCCGCCATGTAGAGCAGCAGCGTGGCAACGCCGAGGCGCATGCCGAAGGTGGCGGCGATCAGCAAGACGGCGAGCGTCTGCATCGAGATGTCGACGGGGCCCAGCACAACCTTGGTCTTGGCCGACAGGGTCAGCAGCAGCGTTCCGGCGATGGCCAGGAAAAGCTGTGTTGCCAGTCGCGCCGCGCCATCCAGCGGCAAGGCCAGAGAAACAAGCGGGCGCATCGTCGTTGCAGTTGCCATGGTCTTCCCCTATCCGATCTGTCGCGATCCGATAATCGCGGTCTAGCGTTTTCCTATATTGGCTTGCGTGCTATGCGGCAATCGGTTTTGCCGTTCCGGGAACAATGTGCCGATATGGCTCTCAAATTCGATACCAGCTTCGATCCGCATTACGGCCATGGCGTGAGCGTGGCACCGGACGTGCAGCGCGTCACGGTCCAAAATCCCAGCCCCTTCACTTTTCATGGCACCAACAGCTATGTCGTCGGGCGCGACACGCTGGCGGTGATCGATCCCGGGCCCGATGACGACGCTCATCTTCAGACCTTGCTCGACGTGATCGCCGGCAGGCCGGTCAGCCATATCTTCGTCAGCCATACGCATCGCGACCATTCCCCGCTGGCGGCCCGGCTGAAGCAGCGCACCGGTGCCTTGGTGATGGCGGAAGGGCCTCACCGGCCGGCAAGGCCACTGCATGTAGGCGAGACCAACGCGCTCGACGCCAGCGCCGACACCGCTTTCGTTCCCGACACCGCCCTGCCGGACGGCACGTTGGTCGCCGGCGACGGCTGGGCGATCCGCACGGTTCTGACCCCCGGCCACACCGCCAATCACGCGGCATTCGCGCTGGAAGGAACCGGCATCCTGTTTTCGGCCGATCATGTCATGGCGTGGGCGACGTCCATCGTCGCGCCGCCGGACGGAGCGATGGCCGACTACATGGCATCGCTGGACAGACTGATCGAGCGCGATGACCGCCTGCTGCTGCCAGGCCATGGCGGGCCGGTAACGGCGCCGCGCGCTTTCATGCGCGGGTTGAAGACGCATCGCAAGATGCGCGAACGGGCCATTCTGGAGCGGGTCAGAGCCGGCGACCGGACGGTTCCCGACATGGTCAAGGCGATCTATCGGGATACAGATCCGCGGCTGCATGGTGCGGCCGGGCTTTCGGTGCTTGCCCATCTCGAGGATCTGGTGGCACGTGGCGTGGTGTCGACGGACGCGGCCCCCGCCATCGACGGCATTTTCACGCCGGCCTGATAGGCCTCCCCTGGTCCCTAGCCTCCTAGCAGGCATGGGATCGACGGAAAAATGGCTACTCGGCCGGAGCCGCCCCGACCTGGCCGGCGACTTCCTGGTCCAGTTCCGC
Source organism: Mesorhizobium sp. GW821-FHT04C10 (assembly GCF_059420305.1). NCBI lineage: Bacteria > Pseudomonadati > Pseudomonadota > Alphaproteobacteria > Hyphomicrobiales > Phyllobacteriaceae > Mesorhizobium > Mesorhizobium sp. GW821-FHT04C10. The sequence goes on from NZ_JBWKTL010000001.1 coordinate 5,547,493, forward strand.
CAGGAAGTCAGTGATGCGCGAGGCATTGTCGCCAAGGTCGTAGCGTCCGTAACGCGAGGCCGACCGCATGTCGACGATCACCGTATCGCCATCATCCGTCACGCGGATCGCCACATCGGCGGGAAGGCCGAGCACGAAACCCTTGGCGACAGCGGTAATGGTCACGTCGCTTTGCCCGGCGAGGTCGGGATAGGGTTCGGAAAGATCCCAGCCGCGCCGGTCGAGCACGGTCTCCACGGCATTGACGATGGTCTCGAATGGCAGGTCGTAGCTGCGCGCGGTGACCAGTGGATAGCTGTCGGTCTGCAGCCGCTGTTCGCCCGGCGTCGACGGCGAGAGCACGTTCATGTCCTTTGTCCGGTCGCTGATATCGAGCGCGGGCGGATCATCGAAATCGGTCGAGATGTCCCTGAGCGGCGGATAAATCGTCGCCCAGTAGGCGGCAACGCCGTAGGGAACGAGCACCAGCAGGGCCAGCAAGGCGCCGACGGTCAGGTCACGGCCGCCGCGATCACCAAATTTCCATAGTCTCGAAAAGGCAAAGGCGGCGAACAGCAGCGCCAGCGCAGCGAGCAGCGCGACGATGCCCAGCACCCATAGGAACACCGGCGTTTCGACGAGATCGAAGCGATGGCCGACGAAATTGGTCAGTAGAAGCACCGCTGAAAATGCGGCCGTGCGCCGCGACCAGCCGGCAGCCTTCGAGGTTCGCCGTTCGGGAATGCTAACCATTGTTCTCTGCGCTGCCCCAACCCGGACGGAGGTTTAGTGCCTTTTCGCGTCGGCTTGAAGCCGAAACACGCAACATCCCCTCAATCCGTCGGCAGGCGGTAGTCCCTGAACTGTTGGCGCAAGGTGATCTTCTGGATCTTGCCGGTGGCGGTATGGGGTATTTCGCCGACGAAAGCGACATCGTCCGGCATCCACCACTTGGCCACCTTGCCGTTCATGAAGCCGAGAATGTCAGCCTTGGTCGGCTCCTTGCCCGGCTTGGCAACCACGACCAGCAAGGGCCGCTCGCCCCATTTCGAATGATGGACGCCGATTGCCGCCGCCTCCGCCACGTCCGGATGGCCGACGGCCAGATTCTCAAGATCGATGGTCGAAATCCACTCGCCGCCGGACTTGATGACGTCCTTGGCTCGATCGGTGATCTGCATGTAGCCGCCGGCGTCGATGTGAGCGACGTCTCCAGTGTCGAACCAGCCGTCCTCATCGAACTGCTCGGCACCGGCGCCGCCGTAGTAGGCGCGGGCAACGGCCGGTCCACGCACTTTCAGCCGACCAAAGGTCTTGCCATCCCAGGGTTGCGCATTGTTCTCGTCATCGGTCACTTTCATTTCGACGCCGAAGGGCGGGTAACCCTGTTTCTGCTTGACGTCGAGCCGGGCCTCCCCCTCCAGGGCTGCATATTCCGGCTTCAAGGTGCACAGCGTGCCAAGCGGCGACATCTCGGTCATGCCCCAGGCGTGGATGACCTGGACGTCGTAATTGTCCTGGAACTTCGTCATGATCGCACGCGGGCAGGATGAGCCGCCGATGACGACCTTGTTCAGATAGGGCAGTTTCTTGCCGGTCTCCTCCAGATATTGCAGCAGCATCATCCAGACGGTCGGCACGGCGGCACTGAAGGTCACCTTCTCGGTGTCGAGCAATTCATAGATCGAGGCGCCGTCCATCCTGCAGCCGGGCATGACCAGCTTGGAGCCGATCATCGGTCCGCTCTGGCCAAGGCCCCAGGCGTTGGCGTGGAACATCGGCACCACGGGCAGGATGGTGTCGCGTGACGACAGGCCCATGGCGTCGGGCATGGCGGCGATCATGGCGTGCAGCACGTTCGAGCGATGGCTGTAGACGACGCCCTTGGGATCGCCTGTCGTGCCCGATGTGTAGCACATGCCGGCGGCGGTGCCTTCGTCGAAGGTCTTCCAGGCGAAATCGCCATCGGCCTCGTCAAGCCAGTCCTCATAGGCGACGGCATTGGGCAGGGTCGTTTGCGGCATGTGCGCCTTGTCGGTCAGCACAATCACCTTTTTCAGCGATTTGACGGTACCGGCGATCTTCTCGAGCAGCGGTATGAAGGTAAGGTCGACGAAGACGGCCTTGTCCTCGGCATGGTTCATGATCCAGACGATCTGCTCGGGAAACAGGCGCGGGTTGAGCGTATGATAGATCGCGCCGATGCCCATGATGCCGTACCAGGCCTCGATATGGCGCGCCGTGTTCCAGGCCAGCGTGGCGATGCGGTCGCCCAACCCATAGCCGTCACGCTCCAGCCTCTGGGCGACCTTGAGAGAACGACGATGGATCTCGGCATAAGTGGTGCGCACGATCGGTCCCTCGACCGAGCGTGACACGATCTCGCGCGCTCCATGCTGCCGTTCGGCGTTGTCGATAAGCTTGTGGCACAGCAGCGGCCATTCCTGCATCAGCCCCAGCATCCAGCTCCTCCTCCCTCGCGCATTTTGCGTCGTAGCTTCGAACCATTGTGAAGCGAACCGGCGGATTGTCCAGTCGCTCGCTTGCGCGGCGAAGGAATTTCAGCGCCCGTGCCGCAACGGCAAGCGGTTGAATCTTGACATGTTTTGGACTTCCGTCTCCTGGCCACTCGTGCCACCGAGATGGCAAGAGGGTCGAAATCGCCACAGTGGCGGCAGTGCCTTATCCGGCGAAATGACTTGAAAATCCGCCACAATCCGGCCATCGTCGGCGTTAAGTTTCGTTAACGGGCAAGGGGCGATTGGCGACTGAAAGAGGTTCGCATGGACGCGCAGCTCGACGACAAAGCCCTTGAGAGTACAATTGCGGAAAGCCTGGCCGATCTGGTGCCGGACGAAAAGACTGTTTCCGAAGACGAATTTGTTGAAGTTGTCGGCGGCGCGCTCGAAGCGGTCGGCGGCACGCTGCTGTTCAAGATGTGCGTCCAGAACGAAGGCGAAGGCCAGCACGTCGCGGCGGCATCCGTCGGCGATGGCGGCAACCGCCAGTTCCTGCTGCTCACCTTGCCAACCGTTGGTGGCTCGCTGAAAGTCGAAACCGTTTCGAGAAGCAGCAACCCGGTGGCGGGCATCGCAGCCGCCTATGCCGGACTGATGGACGCATTCAAGACCGCCGCCTGAGCTTCGGCGGATACTCGAAAGCGCCGCAGCGCCACGCGTCGGCGATTGGTGCGCCTGTTTTTGTGATGCAAACGGACCTTGCGCAACGGCTGTGCCCGCCACACCTTAGGGAGCCAGGCAAGGAGAACCAGCATGGACAAGATCGCCAACCCGGCACCCGGCTTCCAGCGCAATCCCGACAAGATCATCACCATCGAGCCCTATGTCGGCACCGTCACGGTACGCGCCGGCGATACGGTTGTCGCGTCGTCCACGAAGGCCAAGGTGCTGACGGAGGCTCCCTACCCCGCCGCCTTCTACATTCCGTTCGCCGACATCGATTTCGGCAAGCTGAGCGCTACCGAACACTCGACCCATTGCCCCTACAAGGGCGATGCCAGCTATTGGAGCGTGCTGCCTGCCGGCGAAACCGGTCAGAATGCAATGTGGGCTTACGAGCGGCCTTTCGACGAAATGACCGAAATCCGCGACCACGGCGCGTTCTACGCCAGCAAGGTCAGCATCGAAGCCAAGCCGGGCTGAACGCTTCGACTTTAAGGCCACCGGGGCGCGTTGATATTCAGGTCAGGCCGGCCTCACCTGAATATCAACGCCCCTCAGTCGGTGGTGCCGTGATTGCCGGTACCGTCGGCATCGTCCAGGCGCACGAAGGTCACGCCCTTGTCCTTGAGTGCCAGCAGGCCCTGCACCACGCCCTCGCCGGCGGCATGGGTGGGCTGGTTGATATGGGCGATGATGACGTCACCGTCCTTGGCAGCGGCGATGCGCTTGGCGGTTTCCTTGGCGCCCAGCAGCGAGCCGCCATCGCCATTGATCGAGAAGCCGGCGATCTTGAAACCGAGCTTGCGGATCATCGCGATCGCCGAGGGACTGTATTCGGCGGTTGCGCCGCGGAACCATTTCGGCGCGGGCTCCCCAGTCCTGGCAAGCGCCGCGGCCCCCGACTCGACCTCGGCCAGCACCGCATCCGGGCTGCCGGCGCTGCGTATGCCATAGATCTTCTGCGGCGTGTCGACCGCCGGAACATGGCGCCCGCCGTGATTTTCCAATTCGAAAAGGTCGCGATGCGCCCGCATGATCTCGACGGCCGCGGCATTGCGCTTCAGCCAGATGCCGGTGACAAAGATGGTGGCCGGTATCTTGTTCTCCACCAGCGCCGAGAGAATGCGCGTGTCGGTCTGTCCACCGCAGGCATCGAGCGTGAGCGCGACACGGCCCGCTCCGCTTGCCGCGGGCTTGATGTGCAGCGTGGGCTCGACCAACGGCGCGGCTTGGGCGCTGGATAGCGCCGCCAGCGACATGGCAATCATGCAGAGATGTCTTTGCAGCAGACGCATCAAGCCGAATTCCCGACTGGAGCAGTTCACCGTTTCACGCAAACGGCAACCCGCCCTTTGTTTTGGAGCATTTCCCGTGGGGCGATTTCAAGCCGCCATCCCAAGACCCGCATGAAGGCGGAAATCGGGACGATGGGTAGCAGAAAAATGCATGGCGCGGCAATTTGACCGCCGGCCTTGCGAATGATCCATCCGGCGACAGCCGTTCAGACAGCGCGTTCCCGCTTCATCTCGGTGCGCGCCAGGACCTCGCGCGCCGCCTCGACGACAGGCTTCACTTCCAGGCGCCAGACGCAGCACGCCTTGCGGGGGTCGGTCCGGCGGCACAAGCCCTTGGCCACGCAGTCGCACGGCATCGGCGGACGAAGCGCGATGCTGGGCACGCCGAGAGGCCCCCAGCGCGACGGGTTCGTCATACCGAAGAGGCCGACAACGGGTGTGCCCGCGGCCGCGGCCATATGCATCGGGCCGCTCTCGTTGCCGAGAAACAGCCGCGCCTGCTTGAGCACAGCCAACAAGGTCTCGAGCGACAGCGTCCCGACAAGGTCGACGACCGGCGTCGCCGTCCTGGCGATGATCCGCGCGGCGGTCCCCTGCTCCTCCGGCCCTCCGACCAGCACGAAGCCCAATCCGGTGTCGGTTGCAATCTCGTCGATCGCCTCGGCAAAGCGTTCGGGCTGCCATTGCCGGCCCTTGAAACTGGCTCCCGCGTGCACCGCGACGAAGCCGTTTGGGTCGAGACCATGCTTGCCCAGAAGCGCCAAGGCTTTCAGGGTCTCGAACGGCAGAGGCTGAATGCTTGGCACCGTCACGCGCAGATCAAGGCCGAGCGCTTCAATGGGCGAAAGATAGCGATAGACAAAATGCTGGCCGCCAAATCCGAACGGCTTGGCAAACACATTGGCGGGTTGCCGCTCCAGCAGCTTCAGAGGCCGTTCGGGAGGATTGTAGCCGACGCGGGTCTTGGCGTTGACGAACCCGCTGACGATGCGCGAGGTCTTTGAATCGGTCAGGTCGATCGTAAGGTCAAAGCGGAAGCCGCGTAGGGCCCGCACCATGGCATAGAGCTCTTTTCCACGCTCCAGCGCGGTGCCGCGCATGCGGGATCGCCTGAAGGTGACCACTTCCGAGGCGATACCATGCGCGACCACGAAGCTTTCGAACTGCGCCTCGCAGAGGAACACGATCCTGGCGCCGGGGAATTCGAGTTGAAGGTTCCTGGCGAGCGTCGAGGCGAGGACGATGTCGCCTATGAACTTCGTTTGAATGACCAGGATCGAGCGGAACGGCGCGGGTGATATCTGCAACATGTGATTCCCGGGACAATTGGCGGGCCGTCCGCAAATTGGGCAGGAACAATGTCGAGATTACGCAATGCCTTCAGCACGTTCGCGTGAGTTTTCATACAAAACCGTAAGCTTTGATCGTCCTATCCGCGCCCCGTCTTTGCTACCTGCACCGCGGCCTGCGCGGCCGCCAGCCTGGCGATCGGCACGCGATAGGGCGAGCACGACACATAGTCGAGACCGACCTCCTCGCAGAAACGGATCGACGAGGGATCGCCGCCATGTTCGCCGCAGATGCCGAGCTTGATCTCAGGCCGTGTCGCCCTGCCCTTTTGCGCGGCCATGCGCACCAGTTCGCCGACACCGTCGATGTCGAGCGAGACGAACGGATCCTGCTCGATGATGCCCTTCTGGCGATAAGTCTCCAGGAACGAGGCCGCATCGTCGCGTGAGATGCCGAAGGTGGTCTGGGTAAGGTCGTTGGTGCCGAAGGAGAAGAACTCGGCCGACTCGGCGATCACATGGGCACGGATCGCCGCACGCGGCAGTTCGATCATGGTTCCAGTCAGATAGTCGATCTTGACGCCGGTCTCGTCCATGACGCTCTTGGCGACCGCATCGATGCGCGCCTTCACATAGTCGAGTTCCTTCACGAGGCCGACCAGCGGCACCATGATCTCGGGCACAACCAGCGCGCCGGCCTTCTTGCCGGCTTCGACGGCAGCCTCGAAAATAGCGCGTGCCTGCATCTCCGCGATCTCCGGATAGGAGACGGCCAGCCGGCAGCCGCGATGGCCAAGCATCGGGTTGAATTCGTGCAGGGCCTCGGTGCGCTGCCTGAGCTTGTCGGCCGATACATTCATGACGGCGGCGACCTCGGCGATTTCGGCCTCGGTCTTGGGCAGGAATTCGTGCAGCGGCGGATCGAGCAGGCGGATCGTCACCGGCAGGCCCGCCATGATCTCGAACAGTTCCAGGAAATCCGAGCGCTGCATGGGCAGAAGCTTGGCCAGGGCGGCGCGCCGGTCCTTCTCGGTGTCGGCCAGGATCATTTCGCGCATGGCGACGATGCGGTCGCCGTCGAAGAACATGTGTTCAGTACGGCAAAGCCCGATGCCTTCAGCGCCGAAGGAGCGCGCCATGCGGGCATCGAGCGGCGTTTCGGCATTGGTGCGCACCTTCATGCGGCGCACGGCGTCCGCCCATTCCATGATGGCGGCGAAATCGCCCGACAGTTCCGGCTGCAGCATGGCAACCGCGCCCTTCAGCACCTGGCCATTGCCGCCATCGATGGTGATGATGTCGCCCTTGCGGAAGGTCTGCCCCATCGAGATCAGCGTGCCCGCCTTGTAGTCGACGCGCAGCGAGCCGGCGCCCGACACGCAAGGCTTGCCCATGCCGCGCGCGACAACGGCGGCATGGCTGGTCATGCCGCCGCGCGTGGTCAGGATGCCTTCCGCCGCATGCATGCCGTGGATGTCCTCGGGGCTGGTCTCGATGCGCACCAGGATCGCCTTGCGGCCTTGGGTCTTCAGATCCTCGGCCTCGCCGGAGGAAAAGACGATCTCGCCGGTGGCAGCGCCCGGCGAGGCCGGCAGACCGACGCCGATGACGTCACGCGCGGCTTTCGGATCGATGGTCGGATGCAGCAACTGGTCGAGCGAGCCCGGATCGATGCGAGCGACAGCCTCCTCCTTCGAGATCAGGCCGTCCCTGGCCATCTCGACCGCAATCTTCAGCGCCGCCTTCGCGGTGCGCTTGCCGGAGCGGGTCTGCAGCATCCACAATTTGCCGCGCTCGATGGTGAATTCGAGATCCTGCATGTCGCGGTAGTGCTTTTCCAGGCTGTCGGAGATGGTGACGAAGGACTGGAAGGCGTCGGGCATCAGCTTCTGCAGCGACGGCTTGTCGGAGCCGGCGGCGATGCGGGCCGCCTCGGTGATGTTCTGCGGCGTGCGGATACCGGCGACGACATCCTCGCCCTGCGCGTTCACCAGGAATTCGCCATAGAGCTGCTTTTCGCCGGTCGACGGATTGCGGGTGAAGGCGACGCCGGTGGCCGAGGTCTCACCCATATTGCCGAAAACCATGGCTTGCACGTTGACAGCCGTGCCCCAGCTTTCGGGAATGTCGTGCAGACGCCGGTAGGTGATGGCGCGGTTGTTCATCCAGCTCGAGAACACGGCGCCGATGGCGCCCCAGAGCTGTTCTTGCGGATCCTGCGGGAACGGCCTGCCGAGTTCTTCCTCGACCTTGGCCTTGTAGAGTGCGATCACGCCTTGCCATTCGACGGCCGTCAGCTCGGTGTCGAGTTCATGGCCGAGACTGGCCTTCTGGTCTTCCAGGATCTCCTCGAACACCTCGTGATCGAGGCCCATGACGACATCGGAATACATCTGGATGAAGCGGCGGTAGCTGTCATAGGCAAAGCGCGCATCGCCGGAATCGGTGGCCAACGCCTCGACGGTTTCGTCGTTGAGGCCGAGATTGAGCACCGTGTCCATCATGCCCGGCATCGACGCGCGAGCCCCGGAGCGTACCGACACGAGCAGCAGCTTCGACGGATCGCCGAACTGCCGGCCGGTCAGCCGGCCAATGTGATCGAGTGCGATCGCGACATCGGCTTCCAACCCCGCCGGATAGGCGCGGCCATTGGCGTAATAGGCATTGCAGACCTCGGTGGTGATGGTGAAGCCCGGCGGCACCGGCAGGCCCAGGCTGCACATTTCGGCAAGGTTGGCGCCCTTGCCGCCCAGCAGATTCTTGTCGCCGGCACGGCCTTCCGCCGCACCATCGCCAAAGGTGAAAACCCATTTGGTCATGCTTTGCTCTCCGGTTGCAGGAGATTGGAAAGATTGGCGAAACGGAAAGTTCCGCCCTGGTCCGACTTTGGACCGATATGATGCTGCAGTGCGAAAGGCAAGCACCGGAAAAGCCGTTCCGCCGCTACAATCGATTAAGAAAAAGCCCGGCCCGGACATGCGGCAAAAAGACTTGCCACCTCACGGTTCGACAGCTAGAACATAAAGGGAACAAATAGGTGTCCCATGAAACTGACTGGAAAACTCGACTATCTGGAAATGCCGGCGACCGGCGGCACGCTGGATCGGCTGAAGGCTTTCTACAGTTCCGCCTTTGCCTGGTCGTTCACCGACTACGGCCCCACCTATTCGGCCTTCGCAGAGGGCCTGGATGGCGGTTTCCAGGCCGATGCCGCGGAAGCACCGGCCAAGCCGCTGCCCGTGCTCTACAGCGACGACCTCGAGGAAACGCTTAGCGCCATCGAAAGCGCCGGCGGCACGATCGTCAAGCCGATCTTCGCATTTCCCGGCGGCCGACGCTTCCACTTCGTCGATCCGGCCGGCAATGAGCTGGCAGTGTGGTCCCAATAGCCTGTTCATGGACCATCTGGCGGCAAGGCGCCGCAGGCCAGCCGAGTGTTCTAGCGTCACTCATGAGCATTGTGCTTTGGCATTGTGCTTTTCGGCTGCTCTGCTAATAACGCGCCGCACAAGCGACTCTGACGGCTATTGGGGCGTCGCCAAGTGGTAAGGCATCGGTTTTTGGTACCGACATTCCCAGGTTCGAATCCTGGCGCCCCAGCCATCCCTACAGGTGCGTCCGGTTGTCATTGGGGCCGGTCTCACGGCTCGTTGGGATGACAAAAGGAATGGCAGGGTCAGGCGAGCGATGAATGCCTGATACGGCATGACATTCGCCGAAGCGGACTGTCATCATCCATCAAAGCGATTTTCCATATGGCGCGCTGGATGCGCTGCGTCCGGCCAGACGCCGCGATATTTGCGAGCGGACACCCGGGTCCGGGATTCACGCCCGCCTTCGCCAGCGGCATTTTTCCGATATTCGGGAAAGTCGATGCCAGAATCCACGACTTATCGCCCGCAATCCCTTTGTTACGATCGCCACGGATCACCAGACAGGGGTTGTCAAAGACATGTTGACGGACAAGCAGGCACGCGAGGCGGTGGAGCAGTACCGCGAGGAAGGATATGCGATCGTTCGACAGTTCGTCGACGGCGACGAGATGGCCCGGCTGAAGAAGGAAACGGATGATGTCTACGCCGAAGGGCTCAAGCATCACGCCACCTACAGGCATGGCAATCTCAGCTTCCAGATTCTGCCCGAGTCGGATTTCGGCCAGCGTTACGTGCTGCAGGCCTACTGGTTTTCCTGGATCAATTCCTATTTCGAGCAATTCCGGCGCAGCCCGGACTATCTGAAACTGCTCGAGGGGCTGATTGGCCGCGACATCAGGCAAATCGCCCAGCAACTGCACTGGAAGCCGCCAGGCGCCAATGTCACGGGTTACCGCTTCCACCAGGACCTGCGTTTCCGCAACCAGGCCGCCTTCGACAATGTCGCCGACGCGACCGTGACCACCGGCCTCGCCGTTGACCGCGCGACGCTCGACAATGGCTGCCTCCAGGTCGTGCCCGGCAGCCACAAGCTCGGCTATCTCGGCCTCTCGGACGAAGGAACCGGCGAACTGATGAAGGGCCTGACCGCCGAGGAGGAGTTGCGCAAGGTCGGCATCGACCCGGCGACCATCGTTCCGCTGGTGCTGGAGCCGGGCGACCTTGCCATGTGGGGACTGCTTACCGTGCACGGCTCCTCGCCGAACAAGTCGCGGCACGACCGCGCCTTCGCCCTGTCGAGCTATGTGCGGGCGGACTCGACGCAACGCGGCGAATGGGCGTTCCGGGATGGCGTCTCCGTGCCGCTCGGCGAGACGCCGACGCTGTGCAAATACGAAAAGCTCTTCGAGGAGCCGGGACCGATGTACGACACCACCGCCTGGTGGAAATGACATTGCCGCCTCAGGCGACGGGGGCAAAAGGGGCCTGGCGTTCGCGCCGGGCCCTTGACTGCGTTCGCCAGCGGCCTCGCAAAGTCTCAGGCGGTGAAATCCGCCGACAGTTCGCGTATCAGGAAATCGACGAAGGCGCGCACCTTGGCGGCGATGTAGGTGCGGTGCGGATAGAGCGCATAGATGGGGCTGGAGCCCGGGCGAAACTCGTCAAGCTGCACCTCCAGACGGCCGTCCCGGATCGCGGCATCAACCAGAAGGCTCGGCAGGTTGCCGATGCCGAAGCCGGCGATGGTCATCTGATAGGCGGCCTCCACGCTGTTGGTCGAGACGCGCCCGCCAATGGCGGCGTCGAACGGCCCGTCGGGCCCTATGAACGGCCATGTGCCCAGCCGCTTGGCGAAGTTGCTCAACACGCAGGAATGGCTTGCCAGCTGGTCCGGATGGGTCGGCCGGCCATTTCTGTTCCAGTAGTCCGGCGTGGCGCAGACATAGTTGCGAACCTCGCCAAGGCGCCTCGCGATCAACGCGGAATCAGCCTGTCCGCCGAAACGGATGGCGACATCGTAGCCCTCCTCGACAATGCCGACGACGTAGCGCGCGGTCAGGTCGAACTCGATGCTGGTGAGCGGATTCTCTTCCAGGAATTTCGGCACCAGCTTGGTGATGCGCGTGTGGCCAAGGACATTGGAGCAGGAAACCCGAATCAGCCCGCGCGTCTCCTTGTGCAGGCCGCGCGTCGAATCCTGCAGTTCCGAGATGTCGTCCAGCAGGCTGCGGGCCCGGGGAGCATAGTCACGTCCCGCCTCGGTGAGGCTGAGGCGCCTTGTGGTGCGGTTGATGAGACGCACGCCAAGATCCTCCTCCAGATCCTTGATCATGCGGCTGACCGCCGTGGTCGACATGTTGAGATCGCGCGCCGCCGCCGAGAGGCTGCCCAGCAGGCAGACCCGGTCGAACACCCGCATGGCCGTCAGAAGATTCATCCTGGCTTCCCCTCGCCGCCGCGTCTGCTCCACCCTTCGCGGCTTCCGGCAGAAGACAGCGCCCGGCGATCGTGCGGCAAGGGCATTCCACCGAATTTGGACGTAAAATCAACAATGGGAGAAACGATATGACATCCAAGCCTCTTCATCCCGCGATCGATGCTTTTGCGCGGGGTACAAAAAATGGCGCGCTCAGCCGCCGCGAATTCCTGGCGCTGGCCAGCGCCTTTGGCGCCAGCACGGCGGTCGCCTACGGCCTCATCGGCCAGCCGGTTCCGGCTCTGGCTGAAGAAGCGGCCAAGCCCAGGAAGGGCGGTGTCGTACGCGTCGCCATGCAGGTGATGGAACTGGAGGATCCGCGCAGTTTCAAGGTTTCGCAGATGGGCAACATCGCCATGCAATTTCTCGAACCGCTGGTGCGCTGGAAGCCGGATTTCACCTTTGAGCCGGTCTTGCTGCAGAGCTGGGAAATCAACGCGGACGCCACGGAGTACGTGCTCAAGGTCCGCCCAGGCGTGAAATGGTCGAACGGCGACGATTTCACCGCCACGGATGTTGCCTTCAACATCACGCGCTGGTGCGAGAAGGGTGCCGCCGGCAACTCCATGGCCGGGCGCATGAGTTCGCTGATCGATCCCGACACCAAGGTGGCGCGGGCCGGCGCGATCACGATCCGCGACGACCACACCGTGGCGCTGAAACTGTCGCAACCCGACATCACCATCATCCCGGCGATGACGGATTACCCGGCATTGATCGTGCATCGCAGCTTCAATCCGAAAGAGGCGGCCCTGTCGGCAAATCCCGTTTCCACCGGCCCGTTCGAACTCAAGAAGCTCGATGTCGGCGTCGCCGCCTCGGTGCGCAAGCGGCCGGAAGGCTCGTGGTGGGGCGGCGAGGTTTTCCTGGATGGCATCGATTGGGTCGACTACGGCACCGACTCGGCCGCCACCGTCTCTGCTTTCGAATCGGGCGAGATCGATTTGAACGGCCAGACGCAGTCCTATGACGTCGCCATGCTCGACGGGCTGGGCCTGAAGAAGAGCGAGATCGTCACCGCCGCCACCATCGTCTCGCGCTGCAACGTCAACGCCAAGCCCTACGACGACAAGCGTGTGCGCAATGCCATTCAGCTTGCGGTCGACAATGAAGCGGTGCTGCAGCTCGGCGCCAACGGCATGGGCATGGTGGCGCAGAACGATCACGTCGGACCGATGCACCCTGAGCATGCCGACCTGCCGCCGATCAAGCGCGACCCGGTCCGGGCCAAGGCGCTGCTGGAAGAAGCCGGCCAGCTCGATTTCGAGTTCGATCTGATCTCTGTCGAAGCCGACTACCGCAAGGAAAGCTCCGACGTCGTCGCCCAGCAGATGCGCGACGCCGGCTTCAAGGTGAAGCGCACGGTCATCCCGGAATCGGCATTCTGGAACGACTGGACCAAGTATCCCTTCGCGACGACCAACTGGAACGCCCGCCCGCTCGGAATCCAGACCTATGCGCTTGCCTATCAGAGCGGCTCGGCATGGAATGAGACAGGGTTTGCCGATCCGGCGTTCGATGCCAAGGTTCACAAGGCCAACGCCATTGCCGATCCGGATCAGCGTCGCGCGGTGATGAAGGAATTGCAGCTGATGCTGCAGGAATCCGGCATCATCGTTCAGCCTTACTGGCGAAAGCTGTTCTGCCATATGAAACCTGCCTTGATGGGCTATCAGATGCATCAGGCCTATGAGCAGGATTTCACCAGGGCCTGGCTCGCCGCCTGATTACCAGGACAACAGGGCGGCGCCTTCCGCAGCGCCGCTCTGCCATTTCTTTTCACCGAGCATTTCGCCCCGCGGCGACACTATCATGGACCGATGAGGAGCAGTTCAGGCTTCGCATCGGACACGTCGCGCAGATGCGTCCACACGTGCCTTGCCTCGATAGATCCGCAAGGATCCGTGGCCGTGTCGCCAGGTCCGCCGGACCATCAGGTATACGAGAAATCCCGGTTTCCGCGTCTGTCATCGTCGAGAAGCTCCAGTTCACCAGGAGAGCTTATCTTTGCCGAAATGAAGCGGAACCCGCTTTGGCAGCCAACGACCTTCCCGAAAAACGGGAAAATTAACCCTTCCATGCAGGCGAAACCTCGTTGCTTTTCCGACGATCCGATGCAATCGTGACGCTCTGCGCTTCTCCTGCCTGGTGCATCGGGTTCAGTCGGCAGGCTTCGACCTCAGGGCGGTCGAAATCGCTGTTGGGGCACAATGACATCCTGTTCAGTCGTCTTGCGAACCGCATTTGTCGTTACGTTCGTTGCGGTTCTTATCCTCGCGCTGCTGCCGGAGCCTTGGCTCGAGCAATTCGGGATCGATGTCGGTTTCAGCGATGACAAGCTCAATCACGCCAGCGCATTCGCCGTCCTGGCCGCGCTTGGCAGCCTGGGTTGGCCCAAGCGCAAGCTCTGGCTGGTCATTTTCCTGGCCGCGGTCGGAGCTGCGATCGAAGTCCTTCAGGGCACGTCGGAGATAGCCCGCGATTTCGATGTGTTCGACTGGGTTGCCGATTGTATCGGCATCGCGTTCGGGCTCGTGGCGGCGGGTTGTGCAACCTGGCTCATGCGCCGTCGAGGCTGACCGCCAATCGCACATTGTGCTGACGGCTGGAGCGCTGTCAGCCCGGACGTGTCAGCTCGCCTCGCGCATCGCTTCAGCGGCCTGCAGATCGACCGACACGAGTTGGCTCACGCCCTGCTCGGCCATGGTGACGCCGAACAGCCGGTCCATGCGGGCCATCGTGATCGGATTGTGCGTGATGATGACGAAGCGCGTCTCGGTGGTCTTGGCCATCTCGTCCATGAGATTGCAGAAGCGTTCCACATTGTGATCGTCGAGCGGCGCATCGACTTCGTCGAGGACGCAGATCGGCGCCGGATTGGTCAGGAAGACGGCGAAGATCAACGACATCGCCGTCAGCGCCTGCTCGCCGCCCGACAGCAGCGTCATGGTCTGCGGCTTCTTGCCCGGCGGGCGGGCAAGAATTTCGAGGCCTGCCTCGAGCGGATCCTCGGACTCGATCAGCTGCAATTCCGCCGTGCCGCCACCGAACAGGTGCGAGAACAGGCGCTGGAAATGGCTGTTGACCACGTCGAAGGCGGCGAGAAGCCGCTCGCGGCCTTCGCGATTGAGGCTCTGGATCGCTTGCCTGAGCTTGCGGATCGCTTCGATGATGTCCTCGCGCTCGGAAACGATCGCCTCCAGCCGGTCGGAGAGCTCCTTCTGCTCTTCCTCGGCGCGCAGATTGACGGCGCCGAGCCGTTCGCGCTCGATCTTCAAGCGGTCGAGCTGGCGTTCGATCTCGGCCATCTCGGGCATCGGAGCGTCGACTTCCAGGCCGGTATGGCGAATGACCAGATGCGGCGGCGTGTTCAGCGTTTCCTGGATGCGAGCCTCGACCTCAAGACGGCGCTCGTCGGCCGCCGTCAGCCTTTCCTCGGTACGGGCACGGGTCTCGCGCGCCTCGGCCAGCGACTGGATGGCTGCTGTAGCCAGCTTGTCCAGTTCGGCCTGCCTGTTCTCCGCTTCCTGCAGGCGATCGGCGGCCGCCTTGCGCAAGGTCTCCGCCTCGGTGAGTTGCGACAGCAGCGCGCGCCGCTTGGCGTCGATCTCGTCGGGAGCATCAGCCAGGCGTTCGCGCTCGGCCTCGGCCTCGGCCTTGCGGTCGCCGAGCGAGGCAATCTGCGTCGAGGCGTTTTCGGCACGCACCAGCCAGTTGCTGCGTTCGGCGCCGATCGCATCGAGCCGGCGCGCGCGCGCCTCGGCTTCACGCCGCAATCCCTCATGGACGGCGCGGGCATCGGCAAGCGTGGCGCGGTCGCGCGAGACATTGGCCGAGGACTGTTCGAGCTGCAATTGCAGGTCGCCGAGATCGGGTGCGTCCTGCAGCAGCATTTCGGCCTCGACGAAAGCCGCCGAGGTTTCCTCATGGCTGTCGACGATACGCGCGCGGGCCTCATCGAGCGCCGCGCGCCGGCTCGACAGCTCGCCGCCCGCCTTTTCGGCGTCGGCCAGCGCATTGCGGGCAGCGTCCAGGCGGTGCTGGGCGTCGCGTCCGGCCTGGCGCGTGTTGCGTTCGGCCTCGCTTGCCTGGCGAAGCGCCTGTTCGGCCTGTGCCAGCGCCTCCTCGGCCTGACGCAGGACAAGCGTCGCCTGCACCGCTTCGGCATCGAGTTCGGCAAGCCGGTTCTTCTGCGCCAGCCGTTGTGCCGCGGCTGTCGGCGCATCGGCGCTGGCCGTGAGACCGTCCCAGCGCCAGAGCGCGCCTTCGCGGCTGACCAGCCTCTGGCCCGGCGCAAGCAGCGCCTGCAGCCGGCGGCCGTCGGCGGCCTCGACGATCCCGATCTGCGCCAGTCGGCGAGCCAATTGCGCGGGGGCACGAACCACGCTGCCCAGGCTCTTGATGCCGTCCGGCAGGGCCGCGTCGCCGTGCTGGATCTGGCTTTCGCCCCAATGCACCGGTGCGCTGCGGTCGAGCGGCACGTCGAGGTCTTCGCCAAGCGCCGCACCCAGCGCCGTCTCAAAGCCGCGCTCGACGCTGATCTGCTCAAGCACCGAAGGGAAGAGATCGCCGCTGGCGGCATTGAGTATCTTGGCCAGGGTACGCGCTTCGGTCTCGATGCCCGCCAGCTCGGCCCTGGCGTCCTGAAGCGGCGGCCGGGCGGCGCTTTCGGCGGCACGGGCATCGATGACCGACTGCTCGGCCTGCGCCACCGCCGCCTCGGATTCTTCGAGCAGCGCCACGGCCTGTTCGACCAGCACCCGCTTTTCGGCCGGATCCGGCAGGCCAGCCACCTTGGAGAGGATGTCCGACAATTCGCGGTCGACCTCGGCGAGTTGCCGGGCGAAGCGGTCGCGGCGCTCAGCGGTTTCGCGCAGCGTCCGTTCGATCTGATGGCGCGAGGCGGCGGCCTCGGCCCGTTCGGCGGTCAGCGCTGCGAGCTTGGCTTCGCTCTGCGCCAGCGTCGACGCCGCCTGTTCGAACGCCGCGCGGGTGGTGGCCTCGCGTTCCGCGGCGCCGGCGTTCTCGGAATTCAGTACAGCCTCTTCGGTGCGCAGGCGTTCGAGAACATCGGCATTGTCGCGCACCATCCGCTCCTCGCGGGCGATGTCGCCGTCAAGTTGCTGCAACCGACGCTCGATTTCGGCCTGGCGGTTGCGGATGCGGCCGGCCTCCTCCTCGATCTGCGACTTGGCGATCGACAGGCGCTGGAAGGCGGCCGCGGCGGCGGCTTCCGCGTCGCGCAGGTCAGGCAGGCGGTGGGCGCCGATGCCTTGTTCCCTCGCGGCGGCCATCTGCGCGGCGGCGCGGTCGCCGACCAGGGCGGTGGCGGTAGCCAGCGCCGAACGCGCTTCGCCCTCCTGCGTCTTGGCCAGCGTCCAGCGCAGATGCAGCAATGTCGCTTCGGCCTTGCGGATATCGGCCGACAGGTTCTTGAAGCGTGACGCCTGGCGCGCCTGGCGCTTGAGGCTCTCGATCTGGCTCTCCAGTTCGCCGACGACATCGTCCAGGCGTTCGAGGTTCTGTTCGGCCGCCTTCAGCCGCAGTTCCGCCTCGTGGCGACGGGTGTGCAGGCCGGAAATGCCGGCCGCCTCTTCCAGCAGCGCACGGCGCGCCTGCGGCTTGGCCTGGATCAGTTCGCCGATACGGCCCTGCCCGACCATCGATGGCGAGCGCGCGCCGGTCGACTGGTCGGCGAACAGAAGCTGCACGTCCTTGGCGCGCGCTTCCTTGCCATTGATGCGATAGAGCGAGCCGGCCTCGCGCTCGATGCGGCGCGAAACCTGCAATTCGTCGGCATCGTTGAACGCGGCGGGCGCCGAGCGATCGGTATTGTCGAGGAAAAGCGTGACTTCGGCGGTATTGCGCGCGGGCCGCGTACCCGAGCCGGAAAAGATCACGTCGTCCATGCCGGAAGCGCGCATGTTCTTGTAGGAGCTTTCGCCCATCACCCAGCGCAGCGCCTCGACAAGGTTCGACTTGCCGCAGCCGTTCGGCCCGACAATGCCAGTCAGGCCGCGTTCGATGACGAACTCGCCGGGCTCGACGAACGACTTGAAACCGAGGAGGCGAAGGCGCGAGAACTTCATTCACGCGCCCCATAAAGGCGAGCGCCGAAACGCTGCCGCTTCAGCGCTGACCTGATGTCAGAGCAGAGGGTCGATGATGGCCGACATTTCCTCAATCGACATCGCCCCTTTGTAGGTCTTACCGTTGATGAAGAAGGTCGGTGTCGAGTCGACCTTGAATTCATTGGCGCCGCGCTTCTGGACCGATCTCACATCGTCCAGAAGTTTCTGGTCCGTCAAGCAGGCCTCGAAGGACTCCTGTGTAAAACCGGCGAGCTTCGAGATTTGCAGCAGCGCATCCTTGGTGTTCGATACGCCAACCCAGTTCGCCTGCTGCCGGAACAGCACGTCGACCATCGGGAAATAGTTATCCTTGGCGCAGCGCGCCAGCATGAAACCGGCTTCCGCGCTCGGATCGAACGGGAATTCGCGCAGGATATAACGCGCCTTGCCGGTGTCGATGTACTTGGTCTTCAGATCCGGGAAGGTGGTCTCGGCGAAATGCGCGCAATGCGGGCAGGTCATCGAGGCGTATTCGACGATGGTGACTTTCGCGTCATCCTTGCCGAGCTGTTTGTCGGGCAGCGCGCCCGGCTTCAGCAGTTCGGCCATATCGACGGTGCCCTGCGCTTCCGGAACCTGGACCGCGGCCGGTGTTGCCGGCTTTGCGGGTGCGGCCGGATCAGCAGGCTTCACATCCGCCGCCTTGGCCTCTTCGCCCGAGTCGCTGCAGGCGGCGAGCAGGGCAACCGCCGGGATTGCGGCCAGCGAAGACAGGACGTTTCTGCGAGACAGACTTTTGCCGAACGAAGGACGGTTCATACGAATCACCTGACAAGAGTTGGATTTTGCAATGCAAAGGCACGAAAAGGCGAGAGTTGGCGCGAATTAAGGCATCTCCATCCCCAATCCAATCGCGGAACCTGATAAAGGCGATCACGAATGCGAGATGTTGACGACAAATCCATGACTGTCTTCAAGGGGTTTTTGACTTCCTTTCACCCAGGATGGTTGCGCCAAGCCTTTCCAGCGAGGCGCGCAACCCTTCATCCTCGATCAGTTCGACCGTGCTGGACAATTTCGTCTTCTCCGCCGCCGTCAAGGGCCTGAAGCTGGGTTTAGGCCGTCCTTTGTCCGACGTCACCGGTTTTTGCACGATCCTGATGCGGCCTATTGCCGTAAAGCCGAGGAAGGCGTTGACCCGGTTGATGATCTCGCCGGTCTCATGCTGCAGATGAAGCGCTGCCATCCCCTCGCAGGCGATAACCAGCACCGCCGGCTCGAACGGATCGTCCTCGTGCAGGCGACGCGGCCACTGGATCTTCTCGGGCCGCGAGCGGCTGGCAAGGCGCGGTCCGGCGATCTCTTCCCAGGACTGGACGAGACCGATCGAGATGCCTGCCCTTTTGCGCAGCACCGGATCGAGGATCTCGGTGGCGAGATCGCTCACCGGAACAGGATTGCCGAAGCGCCTTTTCCCTGCCATGTGCGTTTCTCCAGCCACGACCTCACCCGATATCGGCCAGGCCAACACAAGATCAATGGCACCAGCAGACCAGACCCGCAAGGCCCAGACTCACGGGGCAGTATCAGGCGATGCCGCCTCTCGGCTGCTTGCCTGGTACGACGTGCACCACCGCGAACTGCCGTGGCGCGTGACGCCGCGCGAGCATGCACGCGGCGTGCGGCCGGATCCCTACCGCATCTGGCTGTCCGAAGTCATGTTGCAGCAGACCACCGTCGAGGCGGTGAAATCCTATTTCCGCGCTTTTGTCGAGAAATGGCCAGATGTCGAGGCACTGGCCTCGGCACCAACCGAGGACGTCATGAAAGCCTGGGCGGGGCTCGGCTACTATTCCCGCGCACGCAACCTCAAGGCTTGCGCTGATCTGGTGGCGGCGCGCGGCGGCCGGTTTCCCGACACCGAGGCTGCCTTGAGGGACCTGCCCGGCATCGGCGCCTATACCTCGGCGGCCATCACGGCGATCGCCTTCGACCGCCCCGCTGCCGTTGTCGACGGCAATGTCGAACGCGTCATCTCGAGGCTGTTTTCGATCACGACGCCTCTCAGCGAAGCCAAGGCAGAGATACGCGCCCATGTCGAGCGCCTGCTGCCGCGGGCAAGACCGGGCGATTTCGCCCAGGCGATGATGGACCTTGGCGCCACGATCTGCACGCCGCGCCGGCCGCGCTGCATGCTGTGCCCGCTGCGCGAGGACTGCAGCGCCGTCGTTTCAGGCGATCCCGAAAATTTCCCGGTGCGGCTGCCGAAAGCCGACAAGCCGCTGCGGCGAGGCGCTGCTTTCGTGGCCGTGCGTGAGGACGGTGCCATTCTTCTGCGCAAACGGCCCGAGAAAGGTTTGCTCGGCGGCATGACCGAGGTGCCGACCACGGCCTGGACGGCGCGGGTGGATGGGGCCACCACACCGGCAGCAGCGCCCTTTTCCGGCGACTGGCGGCGTGCCGGGACAATCACGCATGTCTTCACCCATTTCGCGCTCGAGCTCGACGTCTTTCGCGCCAACATAAAAGGTGATGCGCCGGCAGGGTGTTTCTGGTCACCCGCCCATGAGATTGCCGGAGAGGCGCTGCCCACTGTCATGAAAAAGGCAATCGAGGCTGCGATACCCGGCGCGACGAAAAAGCCGTCACCGCTCAGTGCAAAGAGGCCCCATGACTGAAATCCGCCACATCGTTTTCGACATCGGCCGTGTGCTGATCCACTACGATCCAAACATCCCGTTCAGTCGCCTCATTCCCGATGCCGAAGAGAGACAGTGGTTCTTCGACAATGTCTGCACGCATGACTGGAACATCGAGCAGGATCGCGGACGAAGCTGGGAAGAGGCCGAGGCGCTGCTGATCGCAGAGCACCCAGATCATTCGGAAAACATCCGCAATTTCCGCCGCCATTGGCACGAAATGGTGCCGCATGCCTATGACGACAGCGTCGCCATCATGCTCGGCCTGATCGAGCGCGGCCATGATGTGACCATGCTGACCAACTTCGCCTCCGACACTTTGGCCGAAGCCCGCAAACGCTTTGATTTCCTCGATCGTCCACGTGGGGTGACCATCTCCGGCGAGATCGGCAAGATCAAACCGGATCGCGACATTTACGACCATCACGTGGCTGCGTTCGGGCTCGAACCGTCGGCGACGCTGTTCATCGACGACAGCCAGAAGAATGTCGAGGGCGCCCGGGCGGCGGGCTGGCAATCGGTGCTGTTCACCGACGCCAGGACGCTTAAAGCGGATCTTGAACGCTTCGGAATCAAGGCGTGATCTGAATCGCTTGCGGCGATCCGCTCAGATCCTGAATCAACGTGAAAGCAGCAATTGGCAGGGGGTCAACCCCCTGCCCGCTCCATGCCGAGGCGGGCAATGCGGCGCAGTTCGTCGATCGGGGTGAGCCCGCCGCTGCGCTCATAGTGCCAGAAGGTCCAGCCGTTGCAGGCATCCAGTCCCTGCACTTCGGCGCCGATCTTGTGGATCGAGCCGGCGCTGTCGCCGATCGCCACCGTGCCGTCGGCACGCACCTTGGCCGCCCAGCGCTTCTTGGCGTCATAGAGCGTGGCGCCCGGCGTCACCAGCCCGGTGTCGATCAGGCTGACGAAGGCGACGCGCGGCTCGGCGCGCTTGCCGGTCAAGACCGTCAGATCGGCATCCTGCAGCGGCCGCACGGCATCGATGCGCTCGTTGGCGGCGTCGATATAGGCCTGCTCGCGCTCGATGCCGACGAAATGGCGGCCGAGACGCTTGGCCACCGCGCCTGTCGTGCCGGAGCCGAAGAAAGGATCGAGCACGATGTCGCCCGGCTTGGTCGAGGCCATCATGATGCGGGCCAGCAGGGCTTCAGGCTTCTGTGTCGGGTGCAGCTTGTCGCCATTGTCGTTCTTCAGCCGCTCGCCGCCGGTGCAGATCGGGAACAGCCAGTCGGAGCGCATCTGGACATCGTCATTGGACGCCTTCAACGCTTCATAGTTAAAGGTGTAGCCCTTGCCCTTCTGGTCACGAGAAGCCCAGATCATCGTCTCATGGGCGTTCTGGAAGCGGCGACCGCGGAAATTCGGCATCGGATTGGTCTTGCGCCAGACCACGTCGTTGAGGATCCAGAACCCCAGATCCTGCATCTTGGCGCCGACCCGGAAGATGTTGTGGTAGGAGCCAATGACCCAGATCGTGCCGTTGGGCTTCAGCACTCGCCGCGCCGCCAGCAACCAGGCGCGGGTGAAAGCGTCGTAGGCTTCAAAACTCTCGAACTGGTCCCACTCGTCGTCGACCGCGTTGACCTTGGACTGATCGGGGCGATGCAGGTCGCCGTCGAGCTGCAGGTTGTAGGGCGGATCGGCGAAGATGACGTCGACCGATTTTTCCGGCAGGCGGTCGAGGGCCGCGACGCAGTCACCTTTCAGGATCGTGTCCAGCCATTCGGATTGCTGGGGGGCAAGGGAAAGCTCGTCGAGAAGACGCACGGCAGACATTTTTACACCCAAGGCACGCGTTACTGTTTACTCCCCGTTATGGTTACCGATCAGCGTAAATATTCGGTGAAGGCCGGCGCCGATCGTCCGTCAGGTTTGCGAAGGCCGGGCCATTGGTGTATGCCGCGCCGCTTGAGCCCCGAGAGGCCATTCCTCCACCCTCCTTGTTCCGGATCACCATGCCCCAGCCAGACCTTGTCATCTTCGATTGCGACGGCGTGCTCGTCGATTCCGAAATCATCGCCGCGCGGGTCGAGGCGGAGTTGATAACCCTGGCCGGATACGAAATCTCGGCCGAGGAGATCGCGGAGACCTATGCGGGGCTGACGTTCAAGGACATCCTGATGCGGATCGAGGAGAAGTCCAAGATCCCGTTCCAGGCGTCACTCATCGATCGCGCCGAGGATCTGGTCGACCGCAAACTGCGAAGCGACGTCCGCGCCATCGAGGGCGTGCGCGAGGCGGTAGCCTCGGTCACGACACAGCGCTGCATCTGCTCCAACTCACGTTCGGAGCGGATCGAATTCATGCTGGAGAAGGTGCATCTGCTGCCGTTTTTCGCCGGCCGTATCTTATCGGCGCTGGAGATACCGAGCAAAAAGACCAAGCCCTCGCCGGACGTGTTCCTGCTCGCGGCGGAAAAACTCGGCGCGAATCCGGCGAACACCTTCGTCATCGAGGATTCCGTGCACGGCGTCACCGGCGCCAGGACAGCCGGCATGCGCGTGATCGGCTTCACCGGCGCCAGCCACAGCTATCCCGGCCATGCCGACGCGCTGACAGAGGCCGGCGCCGAGACGGTCATTCGCCGCTGGGCCGAACTGAAAAGCGTGATCGCGGCACTATCGGAATGGTCGGCTGACGCCTGAGACGCGGGCGCCCAGCTGGACGCACGCTGTGTCCATGGCCGCTCAGTTCGTCGCGGCCGCCTTCTTCCTGTGGGTCTTCTTCGGCTTGTCGGTCGTCCCCTTCGGCGCGGTTTCGTCATAGCCGGCATAGGCCTGATAGTCCTGCGCCGTCGGCGCCGGCACCACGATATTGGAATCGGTGAAGACGAACTGGGTGGCGACCGAGGGATCGGTGACCTGGACCTGATACTGGTGGATCTGCGAGTAGAGCACGTCGGTGCCGTGCATCACCGCGGTGCGGATCGGCATGGTGATGGTGCCGGGCGAGAACTTGGGTCCCGGCACGATCTTGCCGGCGACCGCTATCTTCATCGTCATCTGCCCGTCGGATCGGCTGCAGTCGCGGGTAACGTCGGCAATCGACGCCTGGTAAATGATCCTCGCCGAATCGTCGGGCGGAGTGGCAGCGGCGGCGTCGGCAGCAGCCTGGGCAGCGGCATCCGCCGCGGCGTCGCCTGTCTTCTTGACTTTGGGCTTGGCCTTCTTGACCTCGTTGGCATAGGTGTTGAAGAAGGCCGTACCGTCGCGCACCGTCACCCTCGGGCAATAGGCGTTCAACTGGCTGGCCAGGACCTTGGGATCCTGCGGCGGCGGTGGCGCTGCCGGGTCCTTCTTCTTGCCGAAGCCGAGGTCAAGGATGCCATTGTCGCCCGATTGGCAGCCGGCGGCGGCGAGCATAAAGCCGGTGAGCGCAAGACCCGCCAAAAAGCGGCCACGTGATGTACGAAACGCCATGAAACTGCACTTCCCTCTCGTAAAGCTGGTGACGTATATCAACGGCGCGGCAAAAATGCGACTGGAGCCGGCACAGAAATTAACCACCTTGTGGTGAACGGAAGAGCCGAGCAGCAACGGGACTGAGACATGCAATATGTGAGTACGCGCGGCGAGGCGCCCGCGCTTGGATTTTCCGATGCCGTGCTGGCTGGCCTGGCCCGCGATGGCGGGCTCTACGTACCACGCGAGTGGCCGCATTTCTCGGCGGCCGACATCCGTGCCATGCGAGGCCTTGCCTATCCCGACCTTGCCATACGCGTGCTGACGCCGTTCCTTGGCGGCGAGATCACAGCGCCGGTCTTCGAACGCCTGGTGCGTGAAGCCTATGCCACCTTCCGCCACGAAGCGGTCTGCCCGCTGGTCCAGACCGGCCCCAACACGTTTGTCCTCGAACTCTTCCATGGGCCGACGCTGGCGTTCAAGGACGTGGCGATGCAGTTGCTCGCCCGGCTGATGGACCATGTGCTTGCCGAACGCGACCAGCATGCCACCATCGTCGGCGCCACTTCAGGCGACACCGGCGGCGCGGCCATCGACGCCTTTGCCGGGCGCAGCCGGACCGACATCTTCATCCTTTTCCCGCATGGCCGCGTTTCGCCGGTGCAGCAGCGGCAGATGACGACGTCGAAGGCTGAAAACGTCCATGCGCTGGCGATCGAAGGCAATTTCGACGACTGCCAGGGCCTGCTCAAGGACATGTTCAACGACCACGCTTTCCGCGACCGGGTGGCGCTGTCGGGGGTCAACTCGATCAACTGGGCGCGCATCATGGCCCAGATCGTCTACTATTTCTCCTCGGCCCTGTCGCTCGGCGCACCGGACAGGCCGGTGTCGTTCACGGTGCCGACCGGCAATTTTGGCGATATCTTTGCCGGCTATGCCGCCAAGAAGATGGGCCTGCCGATCGAACGGCTGGTCATCGCCACCAACGACAACGACATCTTGGCCCGCACCTTCGCCACCGGCGAATACCGCACCAAGGGCGTCTTCGCCACCACCTCGCCATCGATGGATATCCAGGTGTCGTCGAATTTCGAACGCCTGCTGTTCGAGGCCTCGAACCGTGACGCGGCGACCGTGCGGCGCTACATGGATGGCCTGAAGCAGTCCGGCGCCTTCACCATTGAAGCCCGTGAAATCAATGGGATGCGGTCCGAATTCGACGCCGGCCGTGCCACGATGGACGAGGTCGCCGCCACCATCCGCTCGACGCTCGCGGCCAGCAATTATCTTCTGGATCCGCATACCGCCGCGGCTATGCATGTCGCGGCCGGCAAAGCATCGGGCGCCGTGCCGATGGTGGTGCTGGGCACCGCCCATCCGGCGAAATTTCCGGCCGCCGTCGAGGCCGCCAGCGGCGTCTCCCCCGCCCTGCCCGCATGGCTAGGGGGATTGATGACATTTGAGGAAAAATACACGGTACTTCCATCCGACCTGAAAATGGTGGAAGATTACGTCAGTCGCCGCGCGCGGGCGGCGCGTTAGGGAGTACGAGCCATATGGGTGTTGAGGTAAGCCGTCTGTCGAACGGCCTGACAGTCGCCACCGAAACCCTTCCAAGTATCGAATCGGTTGCCTTGGGTGCCTGGGTCAAGTCCGGCGCCCGCAATGAACGTGACGAAGAGCATGGCATGGCCCATCTGCTCGAGCATATGGCGTTCAAGGGCACGAAGCGGCGGACGGCCTTTGAAATCGCCTCGGAAATCGAGGATGTCGGCGGCGAGATCAACGCCGCCACCAGCGTCGAGACCACGTCTTATTACGCCAGGGTGCTGTCCGACGACGTGCCGCTGGCGGTCGACATCCTTGCCGACATCCTGCAGGAGTCCGAATTCGACCCGCAGGAACTCGAACGCGAGCAGCATGTGATCCTGCAGGAGATCGGCGCCGCGCACGACACACCAGACGATATCGTCTTCGACCGTTTCACCGAGACGGCCTTTCGCCACCAGACAATCGGCCGCTCTATCCTGGGCACGCCAGAAACCGTCAAATCCTTCACTTCCAAGCAGTTGCACGATTTCATCGAACGCCAATATGGCGCCGAGCGGATGGTGATCGTGGCCGCAGGCGACATCAAGCACGACAATTTCGTGCGCGAGGTCGAGAAGCAGCTCGGCGGCTTTCGCAGCAAGGCCGACAGCACCATTCCGCAATATGCGCAGTATGTCGGCGGCGATTTCCGCGAAGACCGCGACCTGATGGACGCGCAGATCGTGCTGGGCTTCGAGGGCCGCGCCTACCATGTGCGCGACTTCTACGCCTCGCAGGTGCTGTCGATGATCCTCGGCGGCGGCATGTCGTCGCGCCTGTTCCAGGAAGTCCGCGAGAAGCGCGGCCTCTGCTACTCGGTCTATGCTTTCCACTGGGGCTTTTCCGACACCGGCATCTTCGGCGTCCACGCCGCGACCGGCCAGAGCGACATTGCCGAACTGGTACCAGTCATCATCGACGAACTGCAGAAGGCCGGAGAGAGCATCCTGCAGGAAGAGCTCGACCGGGCGCGTGCCCAGTATCGCGCCGGGCTGATCATGTCGGCGGAAAGCCCGGCCAGCCGTGCCTCGCAGATCGCGCGGCAACTGCTCTTGTTCGGCAGGCCGATCGCCAAGGAGGAATTGATGGAGCGCCTCTCGGCGCTGACGGTGGAGCGGCTGACCGACCTGTCGTCGCGGATGTTCTCGACCAAGCCGACGCTTACCGCTGTCGGGCCCGTGGGTACGCTGGCGCCATATGAGGCGATTCTCGATTCGCTTCCGGGCACCCAGACCACGGCCCGCAGGCTCGCCGTCTAAGTCCCCAAAGCGTCGTGTTCGCGCTCCCTTTCTTTCGCCGTGACTTGCCGGCGCTGAAGGGTAACCTCGTTACGCTTCGCGTTCCATACACCAATGACTACCGTGAATGGTCAACGTTGCGCGGCGAAAGCCGGGCATTCCTGGAGCCGTGGGAGCCGCGCTGGACGCCCGACGAACTCGACCGCACGGCATGGCGCCTGCGCATCTCCCGCTACCGCGAGGACTATGCACAAGGGACCGCGATCGCCTTCTTCATCTTCGAGAAGTCGAGCGGCAAGCTGGCCGGCGGAATCACGCTCGGCAACATACGCCACGGTGTCTCGCAAAGCGGCCATGTCGGCTACTGGATCGGCGAGCGCTTCGGCGGCCGCGGGCTGATGACCGACGCGGTCAAGGTCGTGGCCCGCTTTGCCTTCGATACGCTGAGGTTGCACCGGATCGAAGCGGCCTGTATTCCCGACAATATCCGGTCGGTCCGCGTGCTTGAAAAAGCCGGATTCCGGCGCGAAGGACTCTTAAGATCCTATCTCAGGATCAACGGCATCTGGCAGGACCACTACCTCTACGCCCGGATCGCGGACGATCCGCCGAGCGCTGGAACGAAGGACTGATTTTTGACGAATTTCCTGCGCAACGGGCCGCTGTTCGCCTTTGTCCTCGCGGCAATCCTGACGCTGTGCGCGGCATCGTCGGCCTTTGCCGTCGAACCGATCAAGATTGCCCGCGACGACGTCGCGCTCGACCTGTCGCGCGCCTTCGAGATCTACCGCAACCAGGGTGAGAACTTCCAGGTGTCGACGGCGCCCGGGCCAGACGGCATCGTGCGGCGCATCGAGGTCGAGGCCAATGACGCGCGCTCGACCGGCGACTGGGCGGTGTTCGCGCTGGCCAACACCACCGACCAGCAGCTCGACAGGCTGATCGTGGCGCCGCATTTCCGGCTGGTCAATTCAGGCATCTTCTGGCCCGATCTTGGCGCCACCCGCATTGCCGCCATCACGCCCAGCGAGGGCTTCGCGCTCGACCGCCAGACCAGTCCCGACGCCGATGTGTTCCGGGTGACGCTGAACCCGGGAACGGTGATCACCTTCATAGCCGAGCTCGCCTCGCCCAAGCTGCCGCAGGTGTATCTCTGGGAGCCGGAAGCCTACAAGGACTCGGTCAACTCCTATACGCTGTTTCGCGGCATCGTCATCGGCATCGCCGGTCTGCTGGCATTGTTCCTGACCATCCTTTTCGTGGTCAAGGGGACCTCCATGTTCCCGGCGACCGCAGCCCTTGCCTGGGCGGTGCTTGCCTATATCTGCGTCGATTTCGGCTTCCTCAACAAGGTCATCGAGATTTCGCCCGGCAATGAGCAGATGTGGCGAGCTGGTACGGAGGTGGCGCTTGCCGCGACCTTCGTGGTGTTCCTGTTCGCCTATCTCAATCTCAACCGATGGCACGGCCATTTCAGCTATGGCGCCCTGGTCTGGATCCTTGGGCTGCTCTTGATCGCCGGTGTCGCCATCGTCGATCCGGCGGTCGCCGCCGGCATCGCCCGTATCTCCTTTGCCGCCACCGCGTTGACCGGGCTCGGGCTGATCATCTTCCTCGGCATACGCGGCTATGACCGCGCCATCATGCTGGTGCCCAGTTGGGTCATGGTGCTGTTGTGGCTATGCGGGTCGTGGATGGCGATCACGGGCATGCTCGACAACGACATCGCCCAACCGGCGCTCGGCGGCGGGCTGATCCTGATCATCCTGTTGATCGGCTTCACCGTCATGCAGCACGCCTTTGCCGGCGGTGCGCTGCATCAGGGACTGTTCTCCGACCTCGAACGCCAGGCGCTGGCGGTTGCCGGGTCGGGCGACACGGTGTGGGACTGGGACGTTCTGCGCGACCGCGTGGTCACCAAGCCCGATGTCAGCATCCAGCTCGGCCTGGCGCCCAACAGCCTGGGGGGTGCGGCGCGCAACTGGCTGCCGGTGCTGCACGCCGACGACCGCGACACGTTCCGCACGACGCTCGACGTGGTGCTGGAGCATCGCCGTGGCCGGGTGGCGCAGAATTTCCGTCTGCGCGGGGCCGACGGACATTACCACTGGTTCGCCCTGCGCGCCCGCCCCGTCATCGGATCGGACGGCGAGGTCATACGCTGCGTCGGCACCATGGTCGACGTCACCGAGCAGAAGAAATCCGAGGAGCGGCTGCTGCACGACGCCGTGCACGACAACCTGACCGGTCTGCCGAACCGCGAATTGTTCATGAACCGGCTGGAAGCGATCATCTCGATCGCCCGCACCGAAGAGAAAGTGCGTCCGACCGTCTTCGTCATCGACATAGACCGCTTCAAGCAGGTCAATGACGGGCTCGGCATCTCGGCCGGCGACACCATCCTGCTCACCATAGCGCGCCGCCTGCACCGGCTGCTCAAGCCGAAGGATTCACTGTCGCGCTTCGCAGGCGATCAGTTCGCGCTGATGCTTTTGTCCGAACAGGACCCTGCCCGCATCGCCGGTGTGGCCGATGCCATCAAGCATGCGATCAACAACCCGATCACCTTTGCCAAGCGCGAGATCGTGCTGACCGCCTCGATCGGCCTGATCACCTGGACATCGGCGCAGACCTCGGCTGAGGACATGGTCAAGGACGCCGAGCTTGCCATGCACCAGGCCAAGCGTTTTGGGGGCGACAGGATCGAGCCGTTCCGCCCGGCTTTCCGCACCGTCGGAACCGACCGGCTGCAGTTCGAATCCGATTTGCGGCGTGCCATAGAACGGCGCGAATTCACGCTGGCCTACCAACCGATCGTGCGCCTGGAAGATGGCAGCGTTGCCGGCTTCGAAGCCTTGCTGCGCTGGGATCATCCGCGTCGCGGCATGATCCCGCCGGCGGACTTCATCCCAGTCGCCGAAAGCTGCGGCCTGATCGTGCAGCTTGGGCTGTTCGCCATGCAGCAGGCGGCCGAGGATCTCGCTGGATGGCAGAAGCAGATCGGCGATGCGCCGCTGTCGGTCTCGGTCAACCTGTCCAGCCGTCAGCTCATCCGCCGCGACCTGGTCAGCGATGTCCGCTCGGTCATCGCGCGGGCCAATCTGAAGCCACGCTGCTTCCGGCTCGAACTCACCGAGTCCCTGGTCATGGACAATCCAGAGCAGACCGCCCATGTGCTGACCAAGCTGAAGCAGCTCGGCATCGGCCTGTCGCTGGACGATTTCGGCACTGGCTATTCCTCGCTCGCCTATCTGACGCGTTTCCCGTTCGACACCATCAAGATCGACAAGAGCTTTGTCGACGACAACACGCCCAAGCGCGCTGTCCTGCTCAAATCCATGGTCAACATGGCGCATGAACTCGGCCTGTCGGTGGTTGCCGAAGGCATATCCGACGAGCGCGATGCGCTGGAACTGCGCCAGATGGGTTGCGAATACGTCCAAAGCTTCATGTTCGGCGCGCCGATGCCGGGCGACCAGGTGCTGAAGACGTTGAAGGAGCAGTATCCGCTGACGCAGGCGTGATGGGTTCAAAGCGCGTCGCGGACCTCGGCGATTGGCCGAGACGCCTATCGCTTCGTCATCCAAGGGTCTCCGCGACGGAGCTTCGCTCCTGCTTCGCCCCAGGATTGTTTGAGAAGGATCGGGTAGTCTGGCGGCCGGGACTGCGGCCCATCACAACCGGCAGTCCCGGCGGCAGGCGACCGTCCCTGGGATCGGGCAACACCCGACGTCATCATGGTCCCTGCCGTCTTTGTCCGCCATCGCTTGGAGAGTTGATTGGCCGCTGGCTCGCGCCACGCCCGCAAACAATCCGAAGCCTGACAAGGATACCACCAGCATGGCCTTCTTGCACCAACAACCGAAACTGTGCCTCGGCCTCGATATCGCCAAGGACACCATCACCGCCGCCGATGGCACCACCACCCATGTCATCGACAACCAGCGACGCACGATCCGCGCCTTCCTCAAGAGCCACAAGCAGGCAGACCTTGTGGTCTGTGAACCGACCGGTGGCCATGAAGGCCTGCTGCTCGAAGAGTGCCTGCGTGCCGGCATCGCCTGCCATCGCGCCGACACGCTCAAGGTCAAGAGCTTCATCCGCTCCTACGGCACCCACGGGAAGAGCGATGCCATCGATGCCGCGATGTTGAGGGCCTACGGCCGCGAACGCTGGGAAAAGCTGACCCTTTGGCAGGCTCCGGACCCCGACGAGACCCGCTTGCGCGCCTTGGTGCGCCGCCGCCAGGAGCTCATCGCCATCAAGATCGCCGAGAAGAACCGCGCCAAGGCACCTGGTGCTCGAGACCTCGCCGCCTCCTTCGAGGCCGTGATCAAAGTCGTCGAGCGTCAGATCCAGGCGATCGATGCAGCCATGCACGAGCTGATCGCCAACAGCAGCGCCCTCAAGCATCGAGCCGCCATCTGCACGGCCATGGACAGTCTCGGCCCAATCGTGGCCGCCAAGCTGCTGGCCATCTTGCCCGAACTCGGCACCATGACACGTCGAAAGGCTGCCGCGCTTGCAGGGCTCGCGCCTCATCCAAACGACAGCGGGCAAAAGCAAGGCTACCGCAAAATCCGTGGCGGACGACCGGAGATCAGGAGCATGCTCTACATGCCCGCATTGCACGCCGCTGCCGGAAGGGGCGAGTTCGCAACCTTCTACAAACGCCTCATCGCCAACGGCAAAAAGCCAATGGTGGCCATCGCTGCAGTCATGCGAAAGATCGTCGTCACCCTAAACGCCAGGCTCAGAGACGCCACCATTCCTCAGAGTTGATGACGAAGGTGTTATGCGTGTCCGGCGGCGAGGCTGAGGTGCGCCAGATCGATGCCGATCGAGGCGAGAATTCGATCGTATTTGCGCTCGATATCGGCGTCGAACAGAAGCCCGGGGCTGGCCGGGCAGGTCAGCCAGCCATTCTCGGCGATCTCGGTTTCCAGTTGGCCGGCGCCCCAGCCCGAATAACCCAGTGCCATCAGCGCATGGCGCGGGCCGCGGCCCGACGATATGGCGCGCAAAATGTCGACCGTCGCCGTCAGGCAGATGTCGTCGGAAACGGTCAGCGACGATTCCACGCGATAGTCGCCGGAATGCAGCACGAAGCCCCGGCTGCGATCGACAGGGCCGCCATTGCGCACGACGAAATCGCGCGCCTGCGCCGGCAGGCGGATCGCCTCCTGCTCGTTCATGATGCCGAGTTGCACAAGAAGATCCGGAAACAGCATCTGCTGTGTCTGGTTGATGATCAGGCCCATCGCGCCTTCATCGCTGTGCGCGCAGATGTAGATGACCGAGCGCGTGAAACGGTCGTCCTTCATGCCGGGCATGGCAATCAGGAACTGATCGTCGAGGAAGCCGCGTCCAGCGGCCGTCTTCTTGTGGCGCAACAAATCCATGGCACGGAGGGTACCGTGTTTCCCGGGCGCCGAAAAGATGCGCCGCGCCGGATTCGACCAAAGCCCATGTTGCCGGTGGGGCCTGGCTTGCCATCGGGGGTCACGCAAATATGATGCCGGCAAGGCCATGAAATCATTGCACCGCCACGAACGGACGATCAAATCACCGCCATGCAAAGCTTGAAAATCCTGCTGCTCGGCGCCGCCATCGGATCGGCGACCGTCCTCCCCGCCTCCGCTTCCTCATCCGCCTGGTACAACAGCGAAGGCGGCAAGGTGCGGCTGGTGACATCAGGCAAGCCGGACGAGGCCGGCCGCATCCAGGGCGTGCTCGACATAGCGCTCAAGCCCGGCTGGAAGACCTATTGGCGCGATCCGGGTGACGCCGGCGTGCCGCCGCAACTCGACGTTTCGGCCAGTACCAATATCGCCGATGCCGCACTCTCGTTTCCGGCGCCCCAACGCCACGACGATGGTTATGGCAAATGGGCCGGCTACAATTATCCGGTTTCGCTGCCCGTGACATTCACGCTGGCGACGCCGAACCAGCCGGCGGTCATCGACGCCGATATCTTTCTCGGCATTTGTGAAACGATCTGCATCCCCGTGCAGACACGGCTGACCGTCGACCCCACTTCCGATCCCGACAATGCCGACGACGCAGCCCTGGTGAAGGCGAGTTTCACGGCTTTGCCGGCGCCGGCAAAGCCTGATTTCGGCATCAACGTGCTGCCGGGCGATCACGAGACACTGGTTGTCGAGGCAAGCTTTCCCGGTGACCCGGAGGCGGCGGATTTCTTCGTCGCCGGTGAGCGGGACTATATGTTCGGCACCCCTTCCCGCAGCGAGAAGGACGGCAAGCTGATCTTCACCGTGCCGATCCTCGACCGTCCGTCGACAACGCCCACGGATGGCGGACTTCACTACACGCTGACGAGTTCGGCGGGCGCGGTCGAAGGACTGCTGCCTTTCCCTTGATGCCTCGATGGTTGCAGGAAGCCGCCGAGTTCGCTACGCAAGCACGCACTCTTCCCATTCCCCAAGCGAGGAACTCATGACCATTTCCGTTGGCGACAAGCTGCCCGAGGCGACCTTCAAGACAATGACCGCCGATGGCGCCAAGGCGATCACGTCAGCCGAGATTTTCCCGGGCAAGAAGGTGGTTCTGTTCGGTGTTCCCGGCGCCTTCACGCCGACCTGCAGCAACAACCATCTGCCCGGCTATCTCGAAAACCATGACGCCATCCTGGCGCGTGGCGTCGACACCATCGCCGTCGTTTCGGTCAACGACGTTCATGTCATGGGTGCCTGGGCCCGCTTCACCGGCGGTGAGGGCAAGATCCTGTTCCTCGCCGACGGCAACGGCGATTTCGCCAAGGCGGTCGGCCTCGATGCCGATTATTCCGGCGGCGGCATGGGCCTGCGCTCGAAGCGGTTTTCGATGGTCGTCGACGACGGCAAGGTGACCGCGGTCAATGTCGAGACCAAGCCCGGCGTCGACGAGTCCGGCGCGGCTCATATTCTCGGACAGCTCTGAGCTTCGACGATCGCGTCGAGCGAGGCCGCGACGGCTGGCCTCGCCCGAACCGCTTGCATTCCAGAACTGCGGATTTTCGGGGGATCCCAACAATGTTTGACGTCTTCTGGCGCGCTGTCGCGATTGGCATCGGCGCCACCGTCCTGATGGATGTCTGGGCCTTCTTCCTGCACAAGGCATTCGGCCAGCCGAAGCCGAATTGGGGACCGGTCGGGCGCTGGGTCTGGCATCTCGGTGACAAGGTCTTTCACGATGATATCGGCGATGCAGCGCCCTACGCGCACGAAGTGGCGCTGGGCTGGGCCTTCCATTATTTCGTCGGCATCGTCTACGGCATCATCCTGGTCGTGGTGGCTGGTGCGGGCTGGCTTGCCGCGCCGACCTTGCTGCCGGCCTTCATCCTCGGCATCGTCACCGTTGGTGCCGGCTGGTTCCTGCTGGCGCCCGGCATGGGAGCGGGATGGGCAGCCTCGAAGCGACCCAATCCCATGCGGATCCGGGCGCTCAACCTGGTCTCGCACACAGTGTTCGCGCTCGGGCTTTGGGGCACCGCGCTGCTGGTCCGCTAGACAGCTAGAACAGACGGTTTAGATCCCGCCGCCCGTCCACCACACGGACGATTTCAACCGACTCGACTGGGCCGTCATCAGTGTCCGGAATCGTTTCGTAAAGCAGTACAAAAGGCGCCTCCACCAGCATTCGCGCTGAAGGCCTGATGTCCGGTCGCCTAACACCCATTCGGGGCTGGTCAGCCAGTTGCATGGCCCGCGCCTCCAGCCGATCATAATAGCGATCGGCCGCCCGTATGTTTTCGCTGCCTATTATCACGTAGATGTCAATCAGGTCCGCCCTAGCCGCGGGAGACCAGAGCAGCCTAACGGCCATTCGGCGAGGCTTCCGTCAGCTTTTGCCGAGCCTCCTTCCGCAATGCGTCGAAATCCACAGGCTCCGGTCTCCCGCTCGCCTTGCCTTCATCCCACAACCGCCTCAGCTGGCGGATATCGTCATGACGCAGTTCGCGTTTTGCCAGCCAATCCCGCACCGCTTCACGCACAATTTCACTTGCCGTGGCATACTCGCCCGCTTCCACGGCCTCCCGCATGAGGGCTGCCTGTTGCGGGGTTACAGCCACGCTCATTTTTTCAACGTTTGCCATGCTGCGTCCTTATTCATTGCTCCATGGTAGGAAATATTACTCCCATCCATATCATCGATCAACGGCAACGCCGCCAGAGGAGCCTAGCCTGGGCCCTATGCATAAGCCCGCCGGACGCCGGTCAAGGTAGCCTGTCGATCGGCCACCATCCGTGAATGACGTGACGCGCGCCGATATCGTAGGCAAAATAATTGCCGCCGCCGGCCGGCTGATCCTCGTCGCGGCTGATTTCCCGCCCACCGAGGGAGAGAAGGAGGAGCGTTCCCACGCCTCCATGGCCCACAATAGCAATGTCGCCAGCGTCATGGGTGCCGAGCACGGCGCGGACCTCGCTCACGATACGATGCTGCGCATCAATTGCCCGCTCCCACCCGCGAACGCTTTTATACGGATTGGCGAAGAACTCGTTGGCGACCGCTTCGAACTCCAGCGGCGGCAGGAAACCTGTCGCCGACCGGTCATTCTCATGCGTCCGTTCCCTCACATCGACGGCAAGGCCGACATGGCTTGCGAGGATCTCAGCGGTTTCTATCGCCTTGCGTTCAGCGGAAGATACGATGCGCCGGATCGATCCGACCCACGGTTGATCGAGCATCACAATCGCTCGTGCACGGCCAAAATCGGATAGGCCCCATTCCGGCACGGGAACGGTGGCATCGACCTGAACCTGGGGATGCGTCACATAGTAGAGGATCGGCATGATCGAGATTGCTGCCTGGGCACGGACCAGTTGCCGGAAATCAATAGCTCTGTGTCGAACGACGCGCTTTCGTGGCCGGCGGCTGTTTTGCCTGGACATCCGGCCTCGGCGCTGACCCCGCCGGCTTGAAGGAACCTTTCTTGAACGGCGCCATGCCTTCCCTGGCCAACTCGTCCGCGCGTTCGTTCTCGGTATGGCCGGCATGGCCCTTGACCCAGTTCCAGGTGACCTTGTGGCGCCGGTTGGCTTCGTCGAGCGCCTGCCACAGTTCACCGTTCTTGACCGGCTTCTTGTCGGCGGTCTTCCAGCCGTTCTTCTTCCAGCCATGGATCCATTTGGAAATGCCGTCCATGACATATTTGCTGTCGGTGTGAAGCTCGACCGTGCAAGGCTCCTTCAGCGCATTGAGCGCCGAGATGGCGGCCAGCAACTCCATGCGGTTGTTGGTCGTTTCGGCCTCACCGCCCGAAAGTTCCTTGGTCGTGCCGTTGAAGCGCAAGATCGCACCCCATCCGCCAGGGCCAGGGTTGCCCGAACAGGCGCCGTCGGTGAAGATTTCAACCTGTTTGCTCATGATACCCCGTATTCGGCCAACCCATATTCCGAAGCAGATTTGATCGCCCGATGGAAGCGCATCCGTCTGATGTATTCGGTCGGATCGCGCTTCATGACCAGGCCACCATCGGGAACGGTGAGCCAGTCGTAGAGCCGGGTCAACATGAACCGCAACGCCGAGCCGCGCGCCAGCATTGGAAGTGCTGCTTTTTCCTGGTCGCTCAGGGGCCGCACGCTCTGATAGCCGGCGAGCAATGCCTTGCCTTTGGTGAGATTGAAGGAAAAGTCCTTCTCGAAACACCAGGCGTTGAGGCAGGTGGCGACGTCGTAGGCGTAGAGATCGTCGCAGGCGAAATAGAAGTCGATCAGGCCGGAGAGCTTTTCGCCGAGGAAAAAGACATTGTCCGGAAACAGATCGGCATGGATGATGCCTGCCGGAAGACCCTTCGGCCAGTTCCGCTCGAAATCGGCGAAGTCGGCATCGACCTCGGCCGCCAAGCCCGGCTCAACCTCGTCGGCCCGGCCGCGCGCTGCGGTCCACAGCTTGCGCCAGCCGTCGATGGCGAGCGCGTTGGGACGGGTCATCGAAAAATCGGCGCCGGCCAGATGCAGGGCGGCCAGCGCCTTGCCGACCTCGGCGCAATGCGTGGCTGTCGGCCGTCGCAGCGAAAGCCCTTCGAGGAAGGTGATGATGACCGCCGGGCGGCCGGCCAGTGTGCCGATGACGCTGCCGTCATGCGCTGTCACCGGCAGCGGGCAGGACACCCCCTTGTTGGCGAGATGGCCCATCAGCCCGAGGAAGAACGGCAGGTCCGCCTTCTCGACGCGCTTCTCATAGAGCGTCAGGATGTAGGAGCCGGTGGAGGTGTGCAGCAGGAAGTTCGAATTCTCGGTGCCTTCGGCAATGCCCTTGTAGGACAGGAGATCGCCGACCGGGTAGTGCTTCAGGAAAGCGCCGAGTTCGCCCTCCGCAACATCGGTGTAGACCGCCATGTGCCTTACGCGGCTCCATTGACGAAGGCCATGTCGGCCGGCGTCAGTTCGACATCGCGCAATACCCGCATGACCGGAAAATCCTCTGTTTCGGTGGCCGTAATGGCAAGGTCGATGGTGACATCGAAGCGCTGGCGGAACGCGTCGATGATCTCGTCGACGATGATCTCCGGCGCCGATGCCCCCGCCGACAGGCCAAGGGTCGAAATGTTGCCGATGTCATTCCACGGAATCTCGGCGGCGCGCTGCACGAGAAGCGACATCGTCGCGCCGGCACGCTCGGCGACCTCCACAAGGCGGCGCGAATTGGAGGAATTCGGAGCGCCGACGATCAGGTAGAGATCAGCCCCCGGCGCGGTGTCCTTGACCGCTTCCTGGCGATTGGTGGTGGCGT
Source organism: Mesorhizobium sp. GW821-FHT04C10 (assembly GCF_059420305.1). NCBI lineage: Bacteria > Pseudomonadati > Pseudomonadota > Alphaproteobacteria > Hyphomicrobiales > Phyllobacteriaceae > Mesorhizobium > Mesorhizobium sp. GW821-FHT04C10. The sequence goes on from NZ_JBWKTL010000001.1 coordinate 5,584,833, forward strand.
AGCAGATCGATTCCGCCGCAGGCGCCTGAAGGTCGGGAAAACGGTCCTGCAGCGCACGGATGATGCCGGCGGTGTCCTCGACCGACAGCGTGGTCTGGGTGACGAAGCCAAGCGCCTTCGGATCGGTTGGCACAAGCCTGGCCGCATCGGCCTCGGTCTCGATCAGCGTGACCGCGCCCTCGGGCAATTGCCCCATCGTGCCGATCACCTCCGGGTGCCCGGCATGGCCGATCAACAGCACATGGCGGCCAAGCCGCTGATGGCGCATCGCCTGCTTGTGGACTTTCGAGACCAGCGGACAGGTGGCGTCGAGATAGAACAGGTTGCGCGCCTGCGCGTCCGCCGGCACCGATTTGGGCACGCCATGCGCCGAGAAGACGACTGGCGACTGCCGATGCTCGGGCGGGATTTCGGAAAGCTCCTCGATGAAGACGGCGCCAAGGCTTTGCAGTCCTTCGACGACGTAGCGGTTGTGCACGATCTCGTGGCGGACATAGACCGGCGCGCCATATTTTTTCAGCGCCAGCACGACGATCTGGATGGCACGGTCGACGCCTGCGCAGAAACCGCGAGGCTGGCAGAGCCTTATCGTCAGAGGAGGCTTGGCGATTGTCTGAAGCATTGAATCCTGGCCGGTTCGTCAGCGCCGAAATGAGGTGCCTACCCCTGCTCTGTCAAGGGCGTCGGTCGAAAGGGGGGGCATCGGTAGAAAGGGGGCATCGGTAGAGAAGGAGCGTCGGTCGCGTTCATTCCTCTTTCGCGGGACGGCGAAGCCGCAGGATGAGCACGGCTGCGAGTGCCGCGGCAAGCCCATACCAGGTGACAGCATATTGCAGATGGCTGTTCGGCAGGTCGATGATGGTGACGCCTCCGATCGGCAGACCACCGGGATTCGGCGTCTTGTCCGCATCGATGAAGATCGGCACCAGCGTGAACCCGGCGGGCAGGCCGGCGCTCGCCGCCATGACGTCGCGATCCTTCCAGTAGAAGATGTTCTTCGCCACGTCATTGTCGGGAAGCATCATCGACGGTTTCGCCGGGAGCGGATTGCGAGCGAGCCCGGTGATCGTGACCTTGCCGGTCACCTGTCCCTTGGCGCGCTTGGCGGCGTCCTTGAGGTCGTAGGGGATGAAGCCGCGATTGATCAGCACGAAGCGGCCGTCGTCGAGGGCCAGCGGCGTGTAGACGTTGAAGCCGGCCTCGCCTTCCCAGGTCGCGTAGAAATGCCGCTCGCCCGAATGCAGGAACGTGCCGGAGACCGTGACCGGCGTGTAGTCGACGTCGCCGGTCGAGGCGAATTCCTTCTCGACCTCGGCCAGCGGCACAGGCGCCGAGTGGGTGCGTCGATCGATGGTCTGCAGAAGGCCTTCTTTCCAGTACAGGCGCTGGACCTGCCAGGTGCCGAGCGCCAGAAGGATCAAAAGCAGCAGCAGGCCAAGGCCGAGCAGCAACGCCGATCGCGGCCGCGAACGGCCACGATCCTTGACGGAGGCCTCGCTCATTCGCTGTGGTCCAGCCGGCCTTCGGCCGCCTTGTTGGCATATTGCAGGGTGAGCAGCACGCCCTTGATCAGCCGCAGCGCCGTCAGGCACAGCACCAGGGCAAGCGGAATCCATATCAGCAGATGCAGCCAGAGCGGCGGGCTCAGCGTCACTTCCACCCAGAGAGCCAGACCGACGATGATGAAGCCGATGATCAGGATGACGAAGACCGCCGGCCCGTCGCCTGCATCGGCGAAGGAATAGTCGAGGCCGCAATTGATGCAGCGCTTGCCGACGGTGAGGAACCCGGAAAACAGCCGCCCCTCGCCGCAGCGCGGGCAGCGGCCATGCAGGCCGGCCGAAATCGGATCGATGGGAGGCCAGATCGCCTTGTCGTCATTCATGGTTATTTCTCGATCTCGATCGGTGTCCCATCGGTCACCATTGCCCAGATTTCGTCCATGTCGGAATCCGTAACGGCAATGCAGCCATCGGTCCAGTCGACCAATTGAAGCAGCCAGCCCCACCAGCCGAAGCCATTCGGCTGGCCATGGATCATGATCATGCCGCCGGCATCGACATTGCGCGCCTTCGCGGCCGCCAGATCTTCGGCATTGGGATAGGAGATGTGGATCGACTTGTGCGCGATGCTGTTGGGGTTGCGCCAGTCGAGAATATAGCGGCCCTCGGGCGTGCGCTGGTCGCCCTCCTGGCGTTTGTGGCCGAAGGGATCTCCACCGAGCGCGACGCCGTAGCTGCGCAGGACCTTGCCATCACCGACCAGTTCGAGCCGCCGTTCCGCCTTGCGGACACGCACCAGATCGACCTTCTCAGCCGCAAGGACCGGGAATGCCAGGAGAACGAATGCACAAATCGCCCAGGAAACTGTCCGCCGCATCGGCAACCGATCGGCGATCATTGCGCCGAAAAGAAGAAGGCGGCCCGTCGCCGTGGCCGCCTTCCCGAAATCCAAATGCTGAAGGCCCGGCTCAGTGGCCTTCGATCACCGCGCCGACCGATCCCCAGACGTAGATCGATGCAAACAGGAACAGCCAGACCACGTCGACGAAGTGCCAGTACCAGGCGGCCGCCTCGAAGCCGAAATGCTGCTTGGGGGTGAAGTCACCCTTCATCGCCCGGATCAGGCAGACCAGCAGGAAAATGGTGCCGATGATGACATGGAAGCCGTGGAAGCCGGTCGCCATGAAGAAGGTCGCGCCGTAGATGGAATCCTTGAAGCCGAACGGAGCGTGCATGTACTCGTAGGCTTGGACCATGGTGAACAGCATGCCGAGGCCGACCGTCAACACCAGGCCGTTGATCAGCCCCTTGCGATCGCCATGGATGAGCGAATGATGCGCCCAGGTGACCGTGGTGCCGGACAGGAGCAGGATGATGGTGTTATAGAGCGGCAGGTGGAAGGGATCGAGAACCTCCATGCCCTTCGGCGGCCAGACGCCACCGGTAAATGCCTTGCGCGCGTAGTTCTGTGCCTCGCCGGCAAAAAGGCTGGCGTCGAAATAGGCCCAGAACCAGGCAACAAAGAACATCACCTCCGAGGCGATGAACATGATCATGCCGTAACGCAGGTGCAGCGATACGACTCGCGTATGATGTCCCTCATGCGCTTCCTTGATCGTGTCCGACCACCAGGCGAACATGGTGTAGAGCACGATCACCAGGCCGATGAAGAACAGCCACGGATTGGCGATGTTGAAGCCGAAGATCGGGAAGGATCCACCCTTCAGATATTCCATCAGGGCGACACCGCCAAAGGCCATGACGAGCGCGCCAATCGAGCCCAGGAAAGGCCACGGGCTCGGGTCGACGAGATGATAGTCATGATGTTTTGCGTGCGCGTCTGCCATATCAACCCCCGAGATTTGCTTCGGTATCTGAAACTGTCTTGCTGTTGCCCTTGGCCGGCTCCGAGGAGGCGACCGGCTTGTTCTTCTCGACCGGGAACATCGTATAGGACAGCGTGATCGTCTTCACGTCCTTCAGTTCCGGCACATTCACGATATCGGGGTCCACATAGAACAGGACCGGCATGTCCAGCGTCTCGCCGGGCTTCAGCGACGTATCGGTGAAGCAGAAGCACTCGACCTTGTTGAAGTAAGGACCCGCCAGTTCCGGCTGCACGTTGAAGGTGGCACGGCCGGTAACGGGGCGATCGAACTTGTTGGTCGCCTGATAGTGCGCCTGCACCGTCTCGCCGATCTTCATGGTTATCGAACGCTGGACCGGCTGGAACTCCCACGGCACGCCGGCAATATTGGCGTCGAAGCGGACGGTGATCTCACGGTCGAGCACGCGGCCGGCGTACTGCTTCTCGACACGTTGCGTCGTGCCGCCATAGCCGGTCGCCTGGCAGAACATCTTGTAGAGCGGCACGGCGGCATAGGCCATGCCGATCATGCCAGTGAAGAAGGCAAGGCAAACTGCCGCGACGATGCGGTTGCTGTTTTTGCCGGCCGTCTTTCTAGGCGTCTCGACGCTCATCACATCTTGCCCGACAAATTGTGGCCGAACTTCACGATCGTCGCGATGTAGAAAATGACGACCAGCACCGCCAGCGCCACGCCTATGGCGATGGATCGGCTGCGTTGGGCCTTCCTCTGGCGATCGGTCAAGGTGACCGTCTCGAGCTTTTCCTCGACCATGATCATGCTCCACCCATGGCAAGCGCGCGTTCGACAACGCTGTCGGCCAGGTAGGCAGCGAAGATGGCGAAGAGATAAAGCAGCGAATAGGCGAACAGCGCCTTGGCCGGTTTCATGGCGCGGTCATCGTCGGCCATGCCGAGAACTTTCCAGGCGTACCAGACAAAGCCGAGCCCGAGCAGTATGGCGGCCACGCCATAGAAGGGCGTGGTGTAGCCGAGCAGCCACGGCAGCACGCCGACCGGGGCCAGCACCAGCGCATAGGCGAAGATCTGACGGCGGGTCGACGCCTGGCCGGCGACATTGGGCATCATCGGTATGCCGGCGCGCTCATAGTCCTCGGACTTGAACAGCGCGAGCGCCCAGAAATGCGGCGGCGTCCACAGGAAGATGATCAGGAACAGGATGATGCTTTCGAGGCTGACCGAGCCGGTCACCGCGGCCCAGCCTATGACCGGCGGGATCGCGCCGGCCGCGCCGCCGATGACGATGTTCTGCGGCGTCCAGCGCTTCAGCCACATCGTGTAGACGACGGCGTAGAAGAAGATGGTGAAGGCCAGCAGCGTCGCCGACAGCCAGTTGACCAGCACGCCGAGCGTCATCACCGACAGCACCGAGAGCACCAGGCCGAAGCTGAGCGCCTCGTGCGGCTGGATGCGGCCGGACGGCACTGGACGGCTGGCCGTCCTGGTCATGACCGCGTCGATGTCTGCGTCGTACCACATGTTGAGCGCGCCAGAGGCGCCGGCACCGATGGCGATCGAAAGGATGGCGATCACCGCCAGCAGGGGATTGATGGTCACGGGTGCGGCGACCAGCCCGACGAAGGCTGTGAACACCACCAGCGACATGACGCGCGGCTTCAGCAGGGCGAAGAAATCGCCCGCCGTCGCTTCCGACATGCCGAAGCCCGCTTCATCAATGCTGGTTTCGTCGACTAGGGCCATGCGTACTCAAGTCCATCATTCCGTTGGCCAAAACCGCCGGCGGGCCGGCGGTTTCGTGTTCGAGCGGGGAGCCGCCTTACTTGATCTTCGGCAGCTGCTCCCACTGGTGGAACGGCGGCGGCGAAGGCAGCTGCCATTCGAGCGTGGTAGCGCCCTCACCCCATGGGTTGGCACCGGCGATCCGCTTCTTCTGGAAGGCTTCGAACACGCCGTAGAGGAAGATCACCACACCAACGGCCGAGATATAGGAGCCGATCGACGACACATAGTTCCAGCCGGCAAACGCGTCCGGATAGTCGATGGTGCGGCGCGGCATGCCAGCCAGGCCAAGGAAGTGCTGCGGGAAGAAGATAAGGTTCACGCCGACAAAGGTGACCCAGAAATGGGTGTTGGCGATGACAGGCGAATACATGTAGCCGGTCATCTTCGGGAACCAGTAGTACCAGCCGGCGAAGATCGCGAACACCGCGCCCAGCGACAGCACGTAGTGGAAGTGGGCGATGACGAAATAAGTGTCATGCAGCGAACGGTCGAGACCGGCATTGGCCAGCTGGACGCCGGTGACGCCACCGATGGTGAACAGGAAGATGAAGCCCAGTGCCCACAGCATCGGCGTCTTGAAGGAGATCGACCCACCCCACATCGTTGCGATCCAGGAGAAGATCTTCACGCCCGTCGGCACCGCGATGACCATGGTGGCGAAGACGAAGTAGCGCTGCGTGTCGAGCGACAGGCCGGTCGTATACATGTGGTGCGCCCACACGATGAAGCCGACGGCGCCGATCGCGACCATGGCATAGGCCATGCCGAGATAGCCGAACACCGGCTTCCTCGAGAAGGTGGAGACGATATGGCTGATGATGCCGAAGCCCGGCAGGATCAGGATGTACACTTCCGGATGGCCGAAGAACCAGAACAGATGCTGGAACAGCAGCGGATCGCCGCCATTGTCCGGCGCGAAGAAGGCCGTGCCGAAATTGCGATCGGTGAGCAGCATGGTGATGCCGCCGGCCAGAACCGGCAGGGACAACAGCAGCAGGAAGGCGGTGACCAGCACCGACCAGGCGAACAGCGGCATCTTGTGCAGCGTCATGCCCGGAGCGCGCATGTTGAAGATGGTGGTGATGAAGTTGATGGCACCGAGGATCGACGAGGCACCGGCGATGTGGATCGACAGGATCGCCAGATCCATGGCCGGCCCGGGCTGACCCGAGGTCGACAGCGGCGGATAGAGCGTCCAGCCACCGCCGACACCGTAGGCGCCAGGCGCGCTCGGCACGAACATCGAGGTGAGCAGCAGGATGAAGGCCGGAGGCAACAGCCAGAAGGAGATGTTGTTCATGCGCGGGAACGCCATGTCGGGAGCGCCGATCATGATCGGCACCATCCAGTTGGCGAAGCCGCCGATCAGGGCCGGCATGACCATGAAGAAGATCATGATCAGCGCGTGCGCGGTGGCAAAGGCATTGTACATGCTCTTGCCGCCATCGATCGCGGCGTCACCGTTCATGCCGTAGACCATCTGCGCCAGACCGCTGAAGATCTGGATGCCAGGCTCCTGCAGTTCCATACGGATGGCAACCGACAGGGCGCCGCCGATGATGCCGGCCATGATCGCGAAGATCAGGTAGAGCGTACCGATGTCCTTGTGGTTGGTCGAATAAACCCAGCGCACCCAACCGTGATAAGGCTTGTGGTCGTGCCCGTCGTGAGCTGCAGCGTCTGCCATGTTCCGCTCCGTTCCCTAAATCTTGCTAACCCGCGGCATCAATTGCCGGCGGCCGCTACCTTGTTCTGGCCTTCGACCTCGGCCATGAGCGTCTTGTTGGCGCCGGGCAGGTCGGTCTTGGCTGCCGCCAGCCAGGTCTTGAACTGCGCATCCGAGACGACACGAATGGCGATCGGCATGAAGGCATGGTCCTTGCCGCAAAGCTGCGAACACTGGCCATAATAGAGGCCTTCCTTCTCGGCCTTGAACCAGGTCTCGTTGGTACGCCCCGGAATGGCGTCGATCTTGATGCCGAAGGACGGCATGGCGAAGGAGTGGATCACGTCGGTCGCGGTGACAAGTACGCGCGTCATCGTGTTGACCGGCACCACCAACTCATTGTCGACGGCGAGCAGCCGCGGATAGACCTTGCGATCCTCCTTGCCTGCCTTGGCGCGATCGCCATCCTGGAGAATGGCCGAATTGAAGGAAAGCGTGTTGTCGGTCTGGTACTCGTAATCCCAGTTCCACTGGTTGCCGGTCGCCTTGACGGTCAGCTTGGCTTCTTCCGGCGGGGTGTACTGCGCGGTCAAGAGCTGGAACGAGGGAATGGCAAGGCAGAGCAGGACCACGACCGGTCCAACAGTCCAGATCACCTCGATCAGCGTGTTGTGGCTGGTCTTGGAGGGGACCGGATTTGCGCTCGCGCGGAATTTCACGATGCAGTAGGCGAGGAGAAGCAGCACCAGAACGGTGATCGGGACGATGAACCACATCGTGTAGTTTCCGAACCACTCGATCTGCCGCATCATATCGGTCGCCGGCGCCTGGAAGGTCGTCTCCCACGCCACGGGCTGATCGGCATGGGCGGATGTGCCGGCAAAAATCGTGGCAGCGGCACAAGCACTCAGAAACTTGGCACTTGCTAGAAACCTGGCGCCAGCTAGGAAATTTCTCATCGCCCTCTTCGTCTCCCAGTTCCTCGCGGCTGCGCCAACGAGAATAACGAACAATGCCGGGACGGGAATCCCGACAGTCTCAAGGTGGTTCAAACCATACTCTTTTTCCCTCCGCAAGAAAGGAGCGGAGGAAACTGTGCGGCATTTTTGCGCGCAAGCTGGCACGGCTCTTCCGTGGCGGCGGCCACGGCGGCGAATCGCGGATGTTCGGCGGGTCGCCCGCCTCATGCCGGCGGAGCGCGCGAAGCGTCGTAATTCAGGCAAAATTGGCAGGGAAAAGCGCTGTATTGCCTGTTTCGGGACAGTTCGGACGCGGTCTCGTCCTTTACTTGGCATTGGCGCGGCTTAAAGTGCCGTGATTCGCAATGGAGCCGTCATGAACTCTTGGCTTTCGAGACTGAGGCACACGAGACCGGGGCTTTCGACAGCCCTGGCGAAGGTCATGTTTCTCGCCGTCCTGTCCACAGCCGGTCTGTTCGTCGCGAATGAGGCCGATGCGGCCCAGCCGAGCGGCACGGTGCGCTCGACGCATGGCGCCTGGTCGATCATCTGCGACACGCCGGCCGGCGCGACCTCCGAGCAATGTGTCATGATGCAGAATGTCGTTGCCGAGGATCGTCCGGAGATGGGACTGTCGGTGGTCGTGCTGCGCACCGCCGACAACAAGGCCGAGATCCTGCGCGTGCTGGCGCCGCTAGGCGTGCTGTTGCCCAACGGGCTCGGCCTCAACGTCGACGGCAAGGATATCGGCCGCGCCTATTTCGTGCGCTGCTTCCAGGACGGCTGCTACGCCGAGGTCATCCTCGAAAAGCCGCTCCTCGACACGCTGAAGACCGGCACGTCGGCGACGTTCATCGTCTTCCAGACACCTGAAGAAGGCATAGGCATCCCTGTCGATCTCAAGGGATTTGCCGAGGGTTTCGCCGCCCTTCCCTGAGAGCAGGACGCTTGCGAGGAAACCGGTCCTGACGCAGAATTCCCCAGGGATGAGGGTTTTGGCGGTGGGGGTAACAATGCGCTCGTTTTCCTGGCTTCTATCCACTGGTCTGGTTCTGACGGGCGCGGTTTCCGCTGCGTGGGCTGAAGATACCGAAATCATCACGTCGCCTGATCCGGCCGCAATTCTCGACATTGCCAAGGGTTACGGCTCGGCCAAGCTCGACAAGGACGACGGTGGCGATCCCATGGTCTCCGGCCGGCTCCAAGGCATGAAATATGTCATCTACTTCTATGGCTGCGAAAACCACGAGAAGTGCAAATCCATCCAGTTTTCCTCGGGCTACACCGACGCCTTTACGGCCGAGCAAGCCAATGCCTGGAACAAGAAGTATCGCTGGGTAAAGGCGTTTTCGGGCGACGGATCCAACTTCAAGATGGATGTCAGCTTCATCGGCGGCATAACCAAGGCCAATCTTGAAGAACAGTTCTCGAACTGGGATTCAATGACCACCAACATCAAGGACTTCATCAACCAGAAGTGACGCCGGCGGCCTGTCGGCGATCGCATTTGCCCTCATGGCGCGTCGGGACGATTGTCTCGGCGCGGCTTCGCGCCTACATCGTGGGAAACAAGCTCTCTTCCCACGAATGGATGCGCCATGAACAGCCTGATCGGCCAATTCGACATTTCAGACGATCGTATCAAGCAGATCGTTGCCGACACCATAAACGGCGCCGACGACGGCGAACTGTTTCTCGAATACAGCGAGAGCGAAGCGCTGATGTTCGACAATGGCCGGTTGAAGACCGCCAACTTCAACACCGACCAGGGCTTTGGCCTGCGTGCGGTCGCCGGTGAAGCCAGTGGCTACGCTCATTCGAGCGACCTCTCCGAGGCCTCGCTGCTGCGCGCCGCTGCTGCCGTTGCGACCGTCAAGGGCGGCTATTCCGGCACGCTTGCCACGCCGCCCGCCCGCACCAACCGCCATCTCTACGGCGACGAGAACCCGATCCCCTCGCCTTCCTTCGAGGCCAAGGCAAAGCTGTTGCAGGAAATCGACGCCTGGCTGCGCGCCGAGGATCCGCGCGTGCGCCAGGTGACGGCCTCGCTCGCCGCGTCCTGGCAGCATGTCGAGATCGTACGCGCGGACGGTCAGGTGGTGCGCGATATCAGGCCTCTGGTCCGCATCAACGTCTCGGTCGTGGTTGGCGACGGCGACCGCCAGGAAAGCGGCTCCTACGGCATGGGCGGACGCAAGGCCTTTGGCGAATTCCTGATCGAGGACAGTTGGAAGCATGCCGCCAAGGAAGCGCTCCGTCAGGCGCTGGTCAATCTCGAGGCCATTCCCGCCCCGGCCGGTACCTTCGACATCGTGCTGTCCAGCGGCTGGCCGGGCGTCATGCTGCACGAAGCCGTCGGGCACGGGCTGGAAGGCGACTTCAACCGCAAGAAGACTTCGGCCTTCGCCGGCCTTTTGGGCCAGCAGGTCGCCGCCAAGGGCGTCACCGTGGTTGACGACGGCACAATCCCGGAGCGGCGTGGCTCGCTCACCGTCGACGACGAAGGCACGCCGTCGGCCCGCAACGTGCTGATCGAGGACGGCAAGCTGGTCGGCTACATGCAGGACCGGCAGAATGCCCGGCTGATGGGCATGAAGGCCACCGGCAACGGAAGGCGCGAGGGCTACGCGCACCAGCCGATGCCGCGCATGACCAACACCTACATGACGTCTGGCGACATGGAGCCGGACGAGATCATCGCCTCGGTCAAGAACGGCATCTATGCCGTCTCCTTCGGCGGCGGCCAAGTCGACATCACTTCGGGCAAATTCGTGTTCGGCTGCACCGAGGCCTATATGATCGAGAACGGCAAGGTAACACAGCCGATCAAGGGGGCGATGCTGATCGGCAACGGGCCTGATGCCATGCACCGCGTCTCGATGGTCGGCAACGACATGAAGCTCGACAATGGCATTGGCATGTGCGGCAAGGCCGGACAGGGCGTGCCGGTCGGCGTCGGCCAGCCGCATCTCAGGATGAACCAGATGACGGTCGGCGGCACAAGGGTTTGAGGCCTTGGAGCCGTTTTGGTAACATCATCGGCCAAAGTAATGTTTCCGAATGCAGGCGGCCCGACTATGCCCAGATCAAGGATCGTCATCCTGACAGGTGCCGGCATTTCGGCGGAATCGGGCGTCGCGACCTTTCGCGATCCCGACGGTGTCTGGGCGAAATTCAACCTCGAAGACGTTGCGACGCTGGAAGGTTTTGCCCGCGATCCCGCCAAGGTGCAGGACTTTTACAACATGCGCCGGCGACAAATGGACAGCGTCGAGCCGAACGTGGCCCATGCGGCACTGGCGAGGCTGGAACGCGAAGTCCGAGGCGACATCCTCCTCGTCACCCAGAACATCGACGATCTGCATGAGCGCGCCGGCTCGCGAAACCTGATCCATATGCATGGAGAACTCGGCCGCGCGCTTTGCCAGGACTGCGGCGCAAGCAGGGTCTGGGCCGCCGACATCGCCGTTCAATCCGGATGCCTAGCCTGCGGTGCGAAGGGACGGTTGCGGCCTGATGTGGTCTGGTTCGGCGAGATGCCTTACCGCATGGAAGAGATCGGTGAGGCGTTGACGCGTTGCGATCTGTTCGTGGCGATCGGAACGAGCGGCAGTGTCTATCCGGCGGCGGGTTTTGTCGAGGAGGCGCGCGCCGCCGGCGCCTTGACGATCGAACTCAACCTGAAATGCGCCGGCTGGGCCTCCCGCTTCGACGACCAGATGGAAGGACCGGCGACGCAAGTGGTGCCTGCCTTCGTCGAACGTATTCTCTCGGCGACAGGCTGACGCTGACGTTTTCCGGCCTGAATCCTGGCCGGCACCTTGAAGTGAACACAATCCAAGTTAGGAAATTGTTAAGTGTTTAACTGCCTGGGCTGCATTTGCGCACGAACGCAGCACCAGTTCCCTCGTTGCGGTGGTGGTTTTGGCAATGCGGCATTCCCCCGTCCTGACCTCGTCTATCCTGCTTGGCTTCGTTTCGTTGATCGGTGCGACGTCGCTGCAAGTCAGCCCGGCGGCGGCGCAGTCGACCTTGTTCAAGCGAATATCGACGCGCCCATCCACGGATGGGTCACTCTCCGCCGCCGTTGGCGGCTCCACCAGCGTCCCCTACGGTTGGATCGATTTCTGCCATCGCCGACCAAAAGAGTGCAAGGTGCCCGCTCTGCCGGCCGCCAGCGTCAAGCTGACCGCGCAGAACCTGCACACCCTCGAGCGGATAAATCAGAAGGCGAACAGGTCCATCAAACCCGTCAGCAATTTCGACCACTGGGGCACGATGACGGACCACTGGGATTACCCGGTTGACGGCAAGGGCGACTGCAAGATCTACGCACTCTACAAGCGCAAGCTTCTTCAGGAGGCTGGATTTCCCCGGCAGGCGCTGCTGATGACGGTGGTGCACGACCTTGACAATGAAGGCCACACTATCCTGACGGTGAAAACCGACAAAGGCGATCTGGTCCTCGACAATCTGGTCGACGAAATCAGGCCCTGGAACGCAACAGGCTACTATTTTCTGAAACGGCAGTCGCAGCAGAACCCGAATGTCTGGGTGTCGATCAACCAGCGAGGTGGCACGCCGAAGGCCATCACGAATGTTGCCAAGCTCGTGAACTGAACGGCCTGGCGATCCAGCCATTCAGGCGTTTGGTGGGTTTCATCCGCCCTTGATCTGGTCCAGGCGAACAGATCTCAGACGGAAACCCGGTTCACATTTTCCGGAATTGCCGCCAGCCTTGCTGGCAGGCTGGCGGCGAAACCTTCACCCGCGAAGGCGGCTGATCAGCCGGCCTTGCCGCCGTTCTTCTTGCAGTCGGCCCGGAACTTCTCGCGTGCCTTGCCGTGCAGCTTCTGGGCATCGGCAAGCGCGGAACATTGCTTCGAAATCGCGGTTTTCTCAGGCGTCATGGCAGTCGTCTTTGCCTTCTTCGCGGGGGCGGTCGTTGTGGTGGCCGGCGCCGTCGTGGTCGCTGCCGTCGTCGCTGCCGCGGCAGCTCCCGTCGCAATGAACCCGGCCAGGGCGATGGACGTCAGAACGCTTGCAATCCTCATTGTGGTCACTCCCTTTGGCACCCCACCCGACATCGACTGGTAACAGCGAGCCGAGGCACTGCGCAATCTTGGCCGTGGCCAACCACGCAGTTGTGATCTGATCGCAGGTCGCCGCCGCGGCCCGCCATGTTTTGCCGCCGGCCGGCAAAGCCGACTCGCCCCACACCATGCGACCAGCAACGCGCTTCAAGCCTCTGTCTTATGCATGTCCCGACCCAAGCGGATCACCTTTTGGGGGACATGCGCTATTTCTTGCAAGCGGGCTCATTGGGATGCCCGCAAGACGGCTTCCTGGCAGCTGGCGGCTGCGGCGGCCTTGGCTGTGCCTGCCGCTGCACCTGCTGCTTCGGCTGGGCGTGGAACTCTGGCCTCTGCGGCCTGGGCTGCACCTGCTGCCTCGGCTGGGCGTGGAATTCCGGCCTCTGCGGCCTGGGCTGCCCCTGCACTTTCAGCTGCGGGTTGCCGTTGTTGACCTTGAATTTCTGCTGGACATTGCCACCACTGTTGCCGTTGGCAGGTAACTTGTGGAATTTGGGAGCCTTGCCATCGCCCTTGAGCCCATTGCCTTGCCCGTTGGCCTGGGCGTTCGTCTGGCCGCCGCCCTGATTGTGAAGTTTCCTGAACTTGCCGTTAGGCGGATTCTGGCCTGAATTCTGGCCATTGAGCGCCGATGGGTTGTTCGCTCGATTCGCCGCAGGCGTGCCGTTGACGCCCGGGATCTTGCGGAGCTTCTTGCCGGTACCGTTCTGGCCCTGCCCATTGCCCTGGCCATTGGTCCCGTTTTGCCCATTCACCACCGGGTTGCCGGTCACGGCGGCGTTTCCACCTGCCGTGACCTGCTTGTTCAAGAGCTTCCTGGACTTGTTGTTGGGCAGGTTCTGTCCATTCAGCACCGGCTTGCCATTGACGAGCGGCAGGGTCTTGCCGTCAGCGCCGGGCAAGGCATGACCTGTCAGCTTGTCGACAGGCAATGTCTTCGACAGCGGCCTGGCACCGCCCGGCTGTTGGCCACCCTGCCCCGGCTTCAGCGGCAGGCCGCCGGGGTTCTGTTTGGACAGCACGGTTTCCTTTTTCTGCAGGAAAGCCGGCAACGCCACCTTGGTCGCCAGGGCGGCAGCACCCAGGCCCACGGCGCCAGCAGTCAGCTTCTGGCCGGTGGTGAGGCCACCGCCCTGGTTGTTGGTCTCGTTGATCGTCGTGTTGTTGATGATCGTGGTGTTGTGGATGTTGTTGAAGATGACGTCGTTCGGCGGCGGGAAGATGTCGTGTGGCGGGTTGACCCAGGTAGGCACCGGCACAAAGACAGGCGTCGGCAGCACGAATATCCCGACCGGCGGCGGCGGAGGTGGCAATTCGATGAAGTCGCGCGGCCGCGGCGGCAGGAAGATCACCGCCACGGGCGGCGGCGGGTCGAAGTCGAATTCCGGATCGTCGAAATAGAGCACGGGCCGGTCGACATAGACGATCTCTTCCGGCGGTGGCGGCGGCACGTCATAGTCATAGACCGCGAAATTCTGCGGTGGCTCCAGGGCAGCGTCGAAATGCTCGAGCCTGCGGCGGGCGTCCCAGGCATGGGGGCCATGCGGATAGCGATCGAGATAGGACCAATAGGCTTCGGGCGTGTCCCTGAGCCAGGTCTGGCGCCAGGTGATCGCCTCGCGCCGCGCCGCCAGGATCGCGCGCACGCGCTTGGCCATCGGGTCATGCGGATAAGCGACGATGAAATCTTCGTAGCCGCGCATCGTGTCGCGATCCAGAGCCGCGATATAGGCATCATGCGCGTCGAAATCGCGTATCTCCTTGGTTCGGTTGGTACGCACCTCGGCGGCGGAGACCTGCGGCGCCGGAGCATCCGGGCCGCGGTCGAAGAAGACAAAGGGATCGGTGATCTTGGAGGCGTTCCAAGGCACCTCCGCGCCATCAGTCACTTCATTGACCCGCAGCCGTGTGCGGTCAAACACATCGCCCAGCTGCAGGCCACCATCCCTGATCATCTCGGCAAGCGCCTGGGCATAGGCCCCATAGGGCCCCTTGCCTTCCGGCGCGACCGTGCCCGGGGCTGCGTTGAAGGCAATCAGCATGTTCGGGTCGGGATCGACCAGTGCGAGGCCACCGGCCAGCGGCTGGTTCGACTTGGCGAAGGAATTTGGCCGCGCCGCATCGAGCACGACGATGTTGACCTTCGTCGGCAGTGCGGCGAGCGGCTTGGTGAGGTCGGAAACCCGCACCGCGGCCATCGGCACGTCAGCCGCATTGGCGATCTCGGCATCGACGGGCGCGAAATAGTTCTCGCCTTCGAACTGCAATCCCTGCCCGGCCAGATAGACAAACACCACCGCGTCGGGGCCGGCTGCGGTCACCTTGGCGAGGAAATCGCGATAGGCGCCACGCAGCGATTCCTGGTCGACGTCACGCGCGCCGACCACGTCGAACCCGGCCGCCTGCAATGTCTGGGCGATCAAGCCCGCATCATTGGCCGGCGTCGTCAGCGCGCTAGCGGGATAGGCGGCATTGCCGATGACGAAGGCAAGGCGCTTTTCACCTTGCGCCAGCGCCCCGGCCGTCGAGCCGAATGCCAAAATGGAGAGAGCGAGGAAGAAAGCGAGGAATTTCAAGACCGTCCGCATTACGATCATCCGTCAGGTAAGATGCTTCCGCCCCAGAGCCCAGACTAGGCTTGCGCAAAAAGGCGGCTTTGCGGCGTTAATCCGGCGTCTTTCAGTATCGAGCGGTCGATTGCCCGGTTTCAACAAAACGTGATCATTGTCCGGCTCAGCCGCGCCTTTTCCTGGGCTTTTCCAGCAGGGCGACCGCCTCGACATGCGGCGACCACAGGAACTGGTCGATCGGCGTCACGCTTTTCAGGGTGTAGCCGCCGTCGAGGAGGATGCGCAGGTCGCGAGCCAGCGTCACCGGGTTGCAGGACACCGCGGCAACGAATGGAACATCCGAGCGGGCGATCTGCTTCGACTGGTCCTCGGCACCCGCTCGCGGCGGATCGAAGACAAGGCCGTCAAAGGCGTTCAACTCCTTGAAGGTCAAGGGTCGGCGGAACAGGTCGCGGCGTTCGCCCGTCACCCGCTTGATGCCAGTCGCGAAGCGCGATCCCCGGTCGAGCGCCGAAAGTGCCGCCGCATCGCCCTCCACCGCATGGACTTCCGACTTCGCCGCAAGCCGGAGCGCAAAGCTGCCACAGCCTGCGAAGAGATCGGCGATCTTCTTGGCGCGCTTCAGATGTCTGCCGACAATCTCGGCCATGGTCTGCTCGGCTGCTTCGGTTGCCTGCAGGAAGGCACCCGGCGGCACGGCGACAGCAACGCTGCCGAACATCACCACGGGCTTTCTCGGCTCGATGATGATCTCGTCATCGATGGACAGCCTGGCAAAGCCTTGCGCAAGGACAAAATTGGACGCGATGCGGCGCTGGTGTTCGCCGAGCTTGCCGGAGTCATGCACCGCGACATCAAGGCCGGACCCCGTCACGGTGACGGCCATCCGGAACGATTTGGTGGTGGCGCATATCAAGTCGGCGAGCGCCTTCAACTGGCCAAGCGCTCCGACGATTTCGGGCAGCGAGATCGGACATTCCGATATGGAAATGATTTCCGGCGACAGATGGCGATTGAAGCCGAGCAGCATGCCTGTATCGGTGCGACGCGCGGCAAGCACGACACGGCGTCGCGTCTGCGGCGCGCAGGCAACCAGCGCGTCGATGTCGCACTCGATGCCCTTGCCCTTCAGGGCGTGCACCACCTTCTCGCGTTTCCACTGGCGATAGGCTTCGGCCTCGAAATGCTGGAGGGCACAGCCTCCGCACTCCGTGAAATGGCGGCAGGCCGGCTCTATGCGCAGCGGCGAAACCTCCAGCACCGCCATCAACGTGGCGCGATCCCGCTCGCGCGCGGCGGTGACGGTCTCGCCGGGCAGCGTGAAGGGAATGAACAGATCGCCGCCTTCGGTCTCGGCAATGCCGTCGCCCTGGGCGCCAAGCTTTTTGATGGTGAAGCGCGCGCTCATCGATCCTTGATTCCACCGAGCAGGAATTCGCGATTGCCGTCGCCGCCTTCGATTGGCGACAGATGCAGGCCGAGCGAGCGCCAGCCGGGCACGGCGTCCAGCCAATCCTGCAGCAGGCCGGCGACCCGGGCGGCATCGAAGGGGTCTTTCAAGAGACCGCCCTTGCCGATGGCCTCGCGACCCGCCTCGAATTGCGGCTTGACCAGAAAGACCGCGGCGGCACCAGGCTTCGCAATGGCGAGCGCCGGCGGCAGCGCCAACTTCAGCGAGATAAAGCTGACGTCGGAGACGATGAAACCTGGAACACGGCCGGCAAGATCGGCGATGGTGAGATCGCGTGCATTCAGCCCCTCGATGACCGTCACGCGGGGATCGCCACCAACATCAGGATGTATCTGGCCGTGACCGACATCGATCGCCGTGACATGGGAGGCGCCGCGTTCGAGCAGCACCTGGGTAAACCCGCCGGTCGAGGCGCCGATGTCGAGCGCTTCGCAGCCCTCTGGGTCTAGGCTGAAGTGGTCGAGCCCGCCGATCAGCTTCAGCGCCGCGCGCGAGACATAGCCTTGCGCCGGATCATCGATGGCAACAAGGCATTGCGGCGAAACGTTCTGACCGGGCTTGCGGGCAATGGAGCCATCGACCGTCACCGTGCCACGCTCGACCGCGTCGCGGGCACGCGAGCGGCTGGCAAACAGTCCGCGCTGGACGAGCAGGTCGTCGAGCCGCTGGCGGGTGCTGGCTGGCAGAGGCGAGTTCATCGGCCTTCATGGCGAAAGCCGGCGGCGAAGGCAAGGACATTGGGCCGAACAAGCAAAGAGCGGCGAGCGCATCAGGCCGCGCCGCGGCTTGTGTGCATCGCATCGGGTTCGGCAAAATGGTAATCGAAGAGGAGAACCTCCATCGTCGGAACCCGGGGACAACGAATGCTGACGGGAACCTGCCACTGTGGCGCAACCCACTGGACCCTTGAGGGCGATCCCGGGCCGATCACCGCCTGCAACTGCACGCTTTGCCGCCGCTATGGCGTGCTCTGGGCCTATGACTATGTCGATGAGCGTATTCGCGTCGCGGGGCCGATGGCCAGCTACACGCGCGCCGGAAAGGATACGCCTTCGCTCGAAATCCTGTTCTGCCCGACCTGCGCCTGCGTGCTCGCCTGGCGCGGGCTGCGCGCCGATACCTCCGGTCGAACACGCATCGCCGTCAATGTGCGGCTGGCGCCACCCGAGGCCGTCGCCGATCTGCCGATCGACCATTTCGATGGGCTCGACACTTACGACGACCTGCCGCGCGATGGCCGCTGCGTGCGCGACATGTGGTTCTAGAAGATAGTGCGCGACACCTGGCGCTCGACGGCGGGAGACAAGCCATCGTGCCGATCCCCTGAAGCTTGCTCCCGTGGAGGCTCAGCCGCAACCATGGACGCAGACGCGGGTTCCGACACCACGACCAATTGCGGCACCTGCTTATAGGAGAAGCCGCCACGGATATCGCCCATCTTGCCGGCGACGATGCCCACTGCCGCCTTTTCGAGATTGCGGTCATAACGCGTCTCGGCAGCGGCGGGTGTTGCGATGATAGCTAAAAGCGCCACGCCGCACAAAAGCGTCTTCATTGTTATTGTCTCCCTGCCTGACGTCGATCTAGCAGGGCGTCGTTGAAAAACGGCCAAGAGACACGGTAAGCAAAACGCCAAACGGCAGTGTTAACAATGCGTTATGAAATCAAGCCGGCAAACTGATTCAACCGCTTGAGGTTTTGATTCAGGCGCGCTGGGCGCGGGCGGTATGCCCGAGCGCGGTGAAAACGGTGCGCACGATGCCGGCGGCATCGAGGCCGGCATCGGCATACATTTTTTCCGGCTTGGCGTGGTCGGCGAACACGTCGGGCAGTACCAGCGGGCGCACCTTAAGGCCGCTTTCCAGCAGTCCTTCATGGGCGAGGAACTGCAGCACGTGGCTGGCGAAGCCGCCAATGGCGCCCTCCTCCACCATCACCAGAACCTCGTGCGAGCGAGCCAGCCGCCGGATCAGATCCTCGTCGAGCGGCTTGGCGAAGCGGGCATCGGCGACGGTGGTGGAAAGCCCGGCCGCGCCGAGTTCCTCGGCAGCGATCAGACAATCCTGCAAGCGCGTGCCGAAGGACAGCAGCGCCACCTTTGTGCCTTCCCGGACGATGCGGCCCTTGCCGAGTTCGAGAACCGAGCCGCGCTCCGGCATGTCGACGCCGACGCCATTCCCACGCGGATAGCGGAAGGCGATCGGGCCGTCATCATAGCTTGCCGCGGTGCGCACCATGTGGCGAAGTTCCGCCTCGTCGGCGGCGGCCATCACGACAAAGCCCGGCAGGCTTGCCAGGAAGGTGGTGTCGAAGGCACCGCAATGAGTGGCTCCATCGGCGCCGACGAAGCCGGCGCGGTCGATGGGGAAACGAACCGGCAGTTTCTGGATCGCGACGTCGTGGACGACCTGGTCGTAGGCGCGCTGCAGGAAGGTCGAATAGATCGCCGCGAACGGCTTGTAGCCTTCGGTCGCCAGGCCCGCCGCGAAGGTGACCGCGTGCTGCTCGGCGATGCCGACATCGAAGGTCCTGGCCGGAAACACTTCGCCGAACAGGTCGAGACCGGTGCCGCTCGGCATGGCGGCGGTGACCGCGACGATGCGATCGTCCTCACGAGCCTCCTGGATCAGGCTTTCGGCGAACACCTTGGTGTAGGCCGGCGCGTTGGCCGGCGCCTTGGCCTGCGCGCCGGTAATAACGTCGAACTTGTTGACGCCATGATATTTGTCGGCGGCGGCTTCCGCCGGCGCGTAGCCCTTGCCCTTCTGGGTGACGACATGGATCAGCACCGGGCCTTCGCCATTGTCGCGGACGTTTTTCAGGACCGGGATCAGATGCTCGAGATTGTGACCGTCGATCGGGCCGATATGGTAGAAGCCGAGCTCCTCGAACAAGGTGCCGCCGGTGACGTAGCCGCGCGCATGCTCGACCGCCCTTGTAATCGCACGATCGGCACGCTTGCCGAGATAGGACGTCAGTTTCTTGCCGAAGTCGCGCAGGCCGGCATAGGCCTTGCCCGAGGCCAGCCGCGCCAGATAGGCGCTCATCGCACCGGTAGGCGGCGCGATCGACATGTCGTTGTCGTTGAGGATGACGATGAGCCGGGCATCGAGCGCGCCGGCATTGTTCATCGCCTCATAGGCCATGCCGGCCGACATGGCGCCGTCGCCGATGACGGCTATGACATTGTTGCGGCCGCCGGAGAGGTCGCGGGCAGCGGCCATGCCGAGGCCTGCCGATATCGACGTCGAGGAATGGGCGGCGCCGAAGGGATCGTATTCGCTCTCGGCGCGGCGGGTGAAGCCGGACAGGCCGCCTTCCTGGCGCAGCGTGCGGATGCGATCGCGGCGGCCGGTCAGAATCTTGTGCGGATAGGCCTGATGGCCGACATCCCAGATCAGCCGGTCGTCCGGGGTGTTGAAGACATAGTGCAGCGCGATCGTCAGTTCGACCACGCCAAGGCCGGCGCCAAGGTGACCACCGGTGCGGGACACCGCGTCGACCAGCTCGAGGCGAAGTTCTGATGCCAGTTGCGGCAGTTCGCTCTCGTCAAGCGCGCGCAAATCCGCCGGAATGCGGACCTTGTCGAGAAGCGGCGTATGCGGCGTTGCGTTCACGGGAGCTCGGGCTTTCTGTTCAACGGCGGGATAGGCCGCCAGCCTGCGAAAGTAAATGCGTGTCGGCGACGCGGATCAAGCAGGTCCCCTCGCCGATTTTCCTCAGCTCTCCGGCAGCGGAATAAACTCTTTCTCGTCCCCGGGAACGATATCGAAGCGGCCCGTCTTCCATTCCTGCTTGGCCTGTTCGATGCGCTCCTTGGAGGAAGAGACGAAATTCCACCAGATGTAGCGCTGCGAGCCGAGGGAGGCGCCGCCGAACAGCATGAAATGCGCACCGGTTTGCGACGACACGATGATCTCGTCGCCGGGCCGGAACACCAGCAGGCGTTCAGCAGGGAAGACGTCACCCGAAATCGTGACCTCGCCTTCCAGTGTGTAGATGGCGCGCTCCTCGGCATCGGCCGGGATCTTTATGCTGGCGCCGGGCGCCAGCCTGAGATCGGCATAGAGGGTCTCGGCGTCGGCCCGTACCGGGGAACGCAGTCCCTGGAGGTTACCGATCACAACGCGGCCTTTGACGCCTTCGGCATCGATCTCGGGCAGCCGCAAGGCAGCGGTGTTCTCGAATACGGGCGCCACTTCCTCCTTGCCGTCCGGCAGTGCCAGCCATGTCTGCAGGCCGGAGATCGACATCGGCGCGCCGCGCAATTCCTCGGGCGTGCGCTCGGAGTGCACGATGCCACGGCCGGCGGTCATCAAATTCACGTCGCCGGGCTGGATGACCATTTCGGTACCGAGCGAATCGCGATGCCTGATCTTGCCGTCGAACAGATAGGTCACCGTCGACAGGCCGATATGCGGATGCGGACGGACGTCGAGCGCCTGGCCCGCACGCAGGATCGCCGGACCCATGCGATCGAAGAAGATGAACGGCCCGACCAGCCGCCTCCTGGCGGTCGGCAAGGCGCGACGGACCTCGAAGCCGCCAATGTCCTTGGCGTTCGGGATGACCATCAGTTCGATCTGGTCGCTGGCAAAGGCGTCGCCGGCCTCAGGGTCTTTCCCCGGGAAGAAGCTCATGAACTCTCCTTATCAGCGTTCGGTGACCGCTTTGGCGGCATCAGGCAAAGCGGATCGCCGCCTTTGCCCGCAGTTTGGCGGCCACTTCTTCGCGGTTGCGCGGATGCTGGTGGGTTTCGAGCGAATCGAGAAGTTCGCGCGCCGATGCCGCGATGGCCTCCACGGCGTGGTCGAACGCATGCTGGTTCTGTCTCGATGGCCGCGTCGTTCCGCTCAGCTTGCGGACAAATTGAAGGGCTGCGTCGCGCACTTCGTCATTAGTTGCCGGCGGATCAAAATTGAACAGGGTCTTGATGTTTCTGCACATCGCTTCCGTATCTCCTCTTGTCCTGGAGCTGTTTCAATCGGGACGAGTTTTATCCTCACTCATGATCGTGTCCAAAAACCGGTGAGGCAAGACCATGGTTGGCGGCCATGCCTCAGTCCGCGTCGAGCGGCTCTGTTCCAACCGGCTTGCCGTCGCGCGACAATCTGATCTTCTCGACCTTGTCCTCGGCCGCCTTCAGCAGCCGGTCGCAATGCGCCTTCAGGGCCTCACCACGCTCATAGATGCGGATCGACTGGTCGAGCGGCACATCGCCACGCTCCAGATCATCGACGATCTTCTCCAGCGCGTCGAGTGCCTGTTCGAAGCTCATCGCCTTGACGTCTTCGTTGGTCTCAGCAGCCATCATTCATCCTTTCATCAGTCGCCCGACATGGGCGGCGACCGAAAATGCCAGTCCCTGCAGATCGTAGCCGCCCTCAAGCAGGCTGACGAGCCGGTTGCCGCTGTGGCGGGCGGCGCGCTGCATCAGCTGGCCGGTCGCCCAGTCGAAATCGTCCTCGGTCAGGTTGATCTCGGCCAACGGATCACGGTGATGCGCGTCGAAACCGGCCGAAATGATAATCAGGTCGGGTGCGAAATTGTCGAGCGCCGGCAGGACGCGCGACAGGAAGGCATCGCGAAACACCTCGCTGCCTGTCTGCGGCGCCAGTGGTGCGTTGACGATGTTACCGGCGCCGGTCTCGCTCTTTGCGCCAGTGCCGGGATAAAGCGGCATCTGGTGCGTCGAGCAATAGAGCACCGAGGGATCGTCCCAGAAAATATCCTGCGTGCCATTGCCGTGGTGCACATCCCAGTCGACGACAGCGACACGCTCGACGCCGTGCTTCTTCTGCGCATAGCGGGCCGCGATCGCCGCCGTGTTGAAGAAGCAAAAGCCCATTGCGGTGGTCTTTTCGGCATGGTGGCCGGGTGGCCGGGCGGCGACGAAGACATTGTCGGCGCGGCCCGCGAAGACGTCGTCGACGGCCGCGTTGGCAGCGCCGATCGCGGTTATCACCGCCTGCCAGCTCTTCGGGCTGGCGGTGGTGTCGGCATCGATGCGGGCAATGCCCTCGTCAGGGATGGCGGCGCGCACGCGCGCGACGAAATCGGCCGGATGCGCGTAAAGGATGGTGGCCTCGTCGCCTTCAGGCGCCTTGACGCGGTCAAGCTCGGCAAAGGCTTCGTCGTCAAGCACGCGCTCGATGGCGCGCAAGCGGTCCGGCCGCTCGGGGTGACCGGGGGGCGTGATGTGCTCAAGGAAGATCGGATGCGTGTAGAGACGAGTGGCCATCGTCCCTATCTAGTGCCCCAACGCCGCGATGGCCATGCGTCGCGGCCCGATGGCTGGGGAAAATCGCTTCTGCGTCCATTGGCGTCGCTGTGGGGATTGGCGCCGCGAACACTTCGGCATAAGGTCGCCGTCACTGCCTGGTGCCCGCCAGTTTGTTTGTCTAGCCGCATTCTGCGGCGCCAAGTGATTCCACTTGGCTGCAAATGCTCTGGCGGGAGAATCGGGAACACGGTTGAATTCCGTGGCGTGCCCAACGCTGTGAGGGGGACCGCGCCGGTAAATGCCACTGTCGATGACGGGAAGGCACCGGACGCGGGTTGATCCCGAGCCAGAAGACCGGCCTGGCAGGCACCGTCATCCGCATGGTCAGGCGGAGGACATGGTTTGCAATCGCAAGGGGACAAGCGATGCCGGATGCTATGACCGCTCCTGTCAGCGACGGATTTGACCAGATGGCGCGCGACGCGGTCTACCGCGCCATGTTCACGCGGCGCGATGTGCGCAGTCATTTCCTGCCTGCTCCTCTCGACGATGAGGTGCTGGCGCGGCTGCTGCTTGCCGCCCATCACGCGCCGTCGGTCGGGTTCATGCAGCCGTGGAATTTCATCGTCATCCGCGATGCCGCGCGACGGGAGAAAGTGCGCGATCTGTTCCTCGCCGCGCGAGAACAGGAACTGCCCGAAATCGAGGAAGAACGGCAGGCGCTTTACCGCAAGCTGAAGCTGGAAGGCATCTGCGAAAGCGCGCTCAACATCTGCATCACCTGCGACCGCCAGCGCTCGAAGGGCTCGCCACTGGGACGTTGGCACAATCCGGAGATGGACCTCTACAGCACGGTCTGCGCGGTGCAGAATTTCTGGCTGGCGGCACGCGCCGAAGGCGTCGGCGTCGGCTGGGTCAGCATCATCGAGGCGCAGGCACTGAAAAGCCTGCTGTCCATTCCCGACCATGTAACGCCGATCGCTTATCTCTGCGTCGGCCGGGTTTCCGAATTCGCGCCCAAACCGGACCTTGAAACGCACGGCTGGGGCCGGCGCCTGCCCCTGCCCGAACTGATCATGAGCGAGACCTTTTGCGGGCAAGGCGAGGCACCGCTCAAGTCAGCGGTGGCGTGCCTGAACGCCGTCGATACCGCGCAGGCGACCGCCTGCCCGGCCGATCAGCGCGTCGCGCCGGCCGCGCCCCAGCGCGAGCCGCCGAAGGAGGAAAGCGCCTTGTCCTTGAGTTCCCGGAACTTCGACGACGCCTCGGCCAGCCTCGCATCCCAGGCGGGATCAGGCACCTGGCCGGCTATGGTCCTGAAATAGACCTGCATCAGGCAGGCGATGGCGAAAGGTTCGATGAACGCCGCCTTGAAGGCCCAGGCAAAGACGATGGCCAGCACGAAGGCCCAGCCGGCGAGTTGTCCGGGCATCAGGAAGAGAATGGCGCCGGCCGGCGCCAGCATCAGCAGGAAGATCACGAACGACACGCCCCACATGATGACCGCCAGCCAGACGGCGTTCTTGACCATGGTCTTGCCGTTCTGGGCGTAGAGAACGACGCCCTGCCGCGCGGCTTCGAAGGGTGAGGACGAGTTGATGCGGATGTTGTAGCCGAGGATGATCTCGTCGACATAGGTCAACGACAGGCGGATCACCGTGTTGATGAAGGACACCAGGCCGCTCAGGCCCGGAATGGGCAGAAAGGCGGCGACGCCGCCGAGCAGGCCGGTGATGGCGCGGATGGCGCCCTTGACCAGCTGGTCGACGACGAAAAGGATGTTGGCCTCGGCGAAACGCTCGGTCACGACCTGCCGGGCATAGGCGATCTGGTTCTGGCCGTCAGGGACATCATGGCCGTCGATCAGGTGGACCATGACGGCGATATGGCCGGCCTTGACGACGTAGAGGATGTATTCGCGGATCCAGTAGACGGCGATAGAGACGATACCGAAACCGACCACGCCGCCCCACAGGGCAAAGGACAGCGGCCCATCGGGATCGGTGGAGATATGGCCGACGCCATAGCCGACCGAGGCGCCGGTGCCGGTCGCCATGATGTAGGCCAGCGTGATGCCGAAATAGACGATCATGCGAAAGACAATGAAAGGCCAGGTCCGCATCATGATGGACACCGACCTGCCGATCTCGAAATCCCACATGCCCCGAATCTCCCCTCAGAGATGGCTGGGGAGGATGCGCTCTAACCGAAGATTGTCAATCATGGGCGGGCACCAGGCCGCAGACGGGACTTCAGCTCGATTGCGGACCCGGTTCCTTGAGCAGACCCTCAAGCAGTTGCTTGAACGCCGCCACCACCTTCCTCGACGTGGCTTCGGGGTCGTTTGAATTGGCGATCCGCTGCGACGCCTGGCTGCTCGCCCCGTTGATAAGCCGTGCGGCCGTTTCAGGGTCGACGCCCGGGACGACCACACCTTCCCCCTGCAACGCGGTCAGATGATCGGTCATTGAGCCGACGCAGGCATTGGCATTCGACCATTGTGCCGGATCGCCCAGCACAGCAGGGCCATCCCGGAACATGATGCGCTGGATTTCCGGCTCCAGCGCCATCTCGATATAGGTGGTGCATTCGTCGACGAAACGCTGCCAGCGGGTCGGCGCTCTCGACGCGACCTCGTTCACCCGAGCCGCCATCTCGCCGTCGATTTCAGCGATAACCGCCTCCAGCAGCCCCTTCTTGTCGCCGAAGTGATGATAGAGCGCGCCGCGCGTCAGTCCGGCGGATGCGGTGAAATCGTCCATCGACGCCTCGGCATATCCGATCGTCCCGAAGGCCTGGCGGGCCGCGGCGATCAGCTTGGCGCGCGTCTCGGCGATCATCTCCTTGCGGGGTCTGTGCATGCTTCTGGTCCTATTCACATACGTCTCGTATGCCAATTGACATACGTTGCGTATGGTCTATCTAGTTCTCATACGTTCCGTATGTAATTGTCGGAGCGCCTTTTGTCGAGGAACCGGATCATGCAGAACCCTTACTCAGAGATCTTTCGCGCCCCCGGAGCCAAGGGCTTCGCTGCCGCCGGTTTCCTGGCGCGCCTGCCGATCGCCATGGCGCCTATCGGCATCGTGGCGATGCTGTCGCAAACGCGTGGCGAATACTGGCTGGCCGGCGCTGTCTCGGCGACATTCGCATTGGCCAACGCTTTCCTGGCGCCGCAAATATCAAGACTGGTCGACCGCCTTGGCCAGACCCGGATCGTCGTGCCCACCACAATCATCTCCGTGCTCGCATTCCTGGCACTGATTGCATCGGCCAATCAGGACTGGCCGGTCTGGACGCTGTTCGTGTCGGCGTTGCTGGCCGCCGCAATGCCCAGCATGCCGGCAATGGTGCGCGCACGCTGGACCGAGATTTTCCGTGGTCGGCCCGAGATGAACACCGCCTTCGCCTTCGAGTCGGCGGCGGACGAGTTGGTCTACATCGCCGGTGCATCGCTGTCGGTGGGCTTGAGTGCCGCCCTGTTCCCGGAAGCGGGCATGCTGGCGAGCACGCTGTTCCTTGCCCTGGGCTCGACGGCGTTCATCCTGCAGCGATCGACCGAGCCGCAAGTGCGGCCGATGGGTCACGGCTCGAGCGGCTCCGCAATCCGCCTGCGCCCGGTACAGATCATCACATTCGCCCTGATCTTCATCGGCGCCACCTTCGCGACGACGGAAGTCAGCACCGTGGCAATCACCAAGGAACTCGGCCAACCCGGCGCCGCCAGCCTCGTCATTGGCGTCTACGCGCTGGGGTCGTTCGTGCTCGGCATCATTGTCGGCGCGCTCAATCTGAAAACACCGCTGCAACGCCAGTTGGCCATCGCGGTGGCCGTCATCGCGGTCAGCACGCTGCTGCCGCTCACGGCCGGCACCGTGCCGCTTCTGGCACTCACCGTCTTCATCAGCGGCGTGGCCATCTCGCCGACCTTCATCACGGCCTTCGGCCTGATCGAGCGGCATGTGCCCGAAGCGATGCTGACGGAGGGCATCACCTGGGTGACCACGGGGATCGGTATCGGCATGGCGCTGGGCTCCTTCGCCGCCGGCGCCGTGGTGGACGCATTCGGCGCCCAGAACGGGTTCTGGGTTTCAGTGGCCGCAGGCACCATCGCGCTGATCACCGTGCTGCTTGGCCAGCGCAGCCTTGCCACCCACAAATGCGAACTGGAGGGATGCGACGCCGCCGCCGTTCCGGCCGAGTGACCGCCGGGATATGTCGAGGTTCAGGTCAGGCCGACCTCACCTGAATATGAACATGGCCTAGAGAATCTCGGTCTTCGCGATGTGGATGCCAAAGCCTTCAAGGCCGACATAGTGGCGCTCGCGCGAGGCGATCAGGTTGATCGAGGAAATGCCGAGGTCCTTCAGGATTTGCGCGCCGAGGCCGATCTCGCGCCATTCGTTCTCGCGCCGGCGGGCCTCTTCATGATCCTCGCGGTCGCCGCTTGCCGGCCGTTTGCGTTCCTGATGCGCAACGCCGACGGAACCCTCGCGCAGATAGACGATGACGCCGCGCTTGCGCTCGCCCATCGCCTTCATGATGCCGTCCAGCCGATGGCTGGTGCCGAAGACGTCGGTCACCACATCCTCGGAATGCAGCCGCACCGGCACGTCCTCGCCGTCGCGGATGTCGCCGAAAACGACAGCGACGTGATGCATCGTGTCCCACGGCAGCGTGTAGGTGAAGACCTGCGCCTTGCCGCCGAGCGTGTCGATATCGGAGCAGGCGACGCGCTCGACCAGCGTTTCCTTGCGCTGACGATAGGCTATGAGGTCGGCAACCGACACCTGTTTCAGGCCATGCTCTTCGGCGAAAGCCTGCACCTGCGGGCCGCGCTTGACGGTGCCGTCGTCATTGACGAGTTCGGAAATGACGCCGATCGGCGGCAAGCCGGCGAGCTTGCAGAGATCAACGGCGGCCTCGGTATGGCCCGAACGCATCAGGACCCCGCCTTCGCGCGCGATCAGCGGGAAGATGTGGCCGGGACGGACGAAATCGGAGGTGCCGACATTGCCATTAGCGAGGTTGCGCACGGTGAGCGTGCGGTCGTCGGCCGAAATGCCTGTCGTCGTGCCATGCTTGAAATCGACGCTGACGGTAAAGGCGGTGGTGTGGGCGGAATCATTGTCGGCGACCATCGGCTGCAGGTTGAGCCGCTTGGCCTCCTCGCGCGGCATCGGCGTGCACACGATGCCGGAGGTGTTGCGCACGATGAAGGCCATCTTTTCCGGCGTACAGTGAACAGCGGCGACGATCAGGTCGCCCTCATTCTCGCGCCCGTCATCGTCCATGACGACGACGATCTCGCCACGTTCGAAGGCTCGGATGGCTTCGACAATCTTCTTCTGATCGTAAGGCATTGGCGCTCGCTTTGCTCGCAGGGCAGTAGGGGGAATAGGGCAGTAAGGCAGTAGGGAAAAGGAAAATTGGGCTCTTTCGGCAGGCAGCGTAACATACTGCCTTACTGCCCTATTCTCCTCCCTTCCCCGTCTGTCCTCGATGCCGCAGATAATGATCGGCGATCGCGCAGGCAACCATCGCCTCGCCGATCGGCACGGCGCGGATACCGACGCAGGGGTCGTGGCGGCCCTTGGTCATTACCTCGACGTCGTTGCCATCCCTGTCGATCGACTTTCGCGGCGTCAGGATCGACGAGGTCGGCTTGACGGCGAAGCGCGCAATGATCGCCTGTCCGGTCGAGATGCCGCCGAGGATGCCGCCGGCATTGTTGGACAGGAACACCGGCTTGCCGTCATTGCCCATGCGCATCTCGTCGGCATTCTGTTCGCCGGTGATACGGGCGGCCTCGAAGCCGTTGCCAATCTCGACGCCCTTGACGGCATTGATCGACATCAGCCCGGAGGCGATGTCCTGGTCGAGCTTGGCGTAGATCGGGGCGCCGAGACCTGGCGGAACGCCGTCGGCGACGATCTCGATCACCGCGCCGACCGACGAACCGGCCTTGCGGATGCCGTCGAGGTATTGCGTGAAGACGGGAACCGAGGCGGGATCAGGCGTGAAGAACGGGTTCTCGGCATCACCGATGAAATTCCAGTTCCAGTTGGCGCGATCGATCGACTTCTCGCCCATCGACACCAATGCGCCGCGCACCACCATGCCCGGCACGACCTTGCGGGCAAGCGCTCCGGCAGCAACGCGCGCGGCCGTCTCGCGGGCCGAGGAGCGGCCGCCGCCACGATAGTCGCGTATGCCGTATTTGACGTCATAGGTGTAGTCGGCATGGCCCGGCCGGTACTGGCGTGCGATCTCGCCATAGTCCTTCGAACGCTGGTCGACATTCTCTATCAGCATCGAGACCGGCGTGCCCGTGGTGATCATCGTCTGGCCGTCCCCGTCGAGGACGAAGCCGGACAGCACCTTCACCTCGTCCGGCTCGCGGCGCTGGGTGACGAAGCGCGACTGGCCCGGCCGGCGCTTGTCGAGTTCGGCCTGGATCTCGTCCCGCGTGAAGCGGATGCCGGGCGGGCAGCCGTCGACCACGCAGCCGAGCGCCGCCCCATGGCTTTCGCCCCAGGTGGTGACGCGGAAAAGATGGCCGAACGTGTTGTGAGACATGGAAAACTGCCCTGCCCGGCAGCCGAGCCGGTTGAAGCCTGCCTTCTATTGGCGTTTTTTGCGGTGGTCAAACTGTCATCCCCGCCGTTTAAGTTTTGACACATTCGGCTGGTTTCTGCTTTCTTCCATCCGCCGTTGAGGATCCGCCGCCACAGTGCCGGCGCAATGACCAAAGAGGACAATCATGCGTACCCTGATTGGCGCTGTTGCCGCCATGCTGCTTTGTTCCACCGCCGCCTTCGCCGGACAGACCGAGGGCCTGATCAAGAAGATCGACAAGGATGCGCTGACGCTGACGCTGGACGACGGCAAATCCTATAAGCTGAACGCCGAAACCGATCTCGACTCCCTGAAGCCGGGCATGGACATCGTCATCGCTTACGACGTGACCAATGGCGAGAATGTCGTGACCGATATGCAGTTGCCGGACAGCGACACGAACTAGCCCAGGTGGCTTAAAGCCACTCCAGGCTCTGCCCTTCGAGCTTGAGCACGCGATCCTGCGGTATCTCCAGGTTCGCGGCCTCGTCCTCGGCCATGTCAAGCACGAATCGGAACAGGGTGCGCATCACGCCACCATGCGTCACGCAGATCGTCCTGCGGCCGATCTCGTCGAAACAGGGTTTCACCCGTTCGAGCAGCATCTGGTAGCTTTCCGCCCCCTCGCCGGGCGGCTGAAAATTCCATTTGTCCAGGGCGCGTGACCGACTTGCTCCGGGAGACTGCGTCTCGAGCTCGGCAAAAGTAAAGCTCTGCCAGTCGCCGAAATTGACCTCAACCAGCCTGACATCGGTTCGATAGGCGAGCGGATCGAGTTTCATCGCGGCGCGGATGCGTTCCATCGTTTCGCGCGTCCGCCGCATCGGGCTCGCGACGAAATCGAAATCCCTGACATCACCGACAAGTTCGGCCAGCCGATGCCCGTTTCCGGTCGCCTGTTCGCGGCCAAGGGCATTGAGATCGGTGTCGGCCTGGCCCTGAAGCCGGAACTCGGCGTTCCACGCAGTCTGGCCGTGGCGCACGATATAAACCAGCGGGTACATCAGGTCTTCCGGAGGTCGGGCAAGGGCCTGGGCGGAGGATGAGCGGAGGGAGTTAGTCCTTGACCGTCGAAATATCGGGCGCGTCGACCGCCTTCATGCCGACAACGTGATAGCCGGAATCGACATGATGCACTTCGCCGGTGACGCCACGCGACAGGTCGGACAGGAAATAGACGCCGGAATCGCCGACTTCTTCCTGCGTGACCGTCTGCTTCAGCGGCGAATTGTATTCGTTCCACTTAAGGATGTAACGGAAGTCGCCGATGCCGGAGGCGGCCAGGGTCTTGATCGGCCCGGCGGAGATGGCATTGACGCGGATCTTCTTGGCGCCAAGATCGACGGCGAGGTAACGCACGCTGGCCTCGAGCGCGGCCTTGGCGACGCCCATGACGTTGTAGTGCGGCATCACCTTCTCGGCGCCATAGTAGGTCAGGGTCAGCAGCGAGCCGCCATCGGTCATCAGCGCTTCGGCGCGCTTGGCTATGGTGGTGAAGGAATAGACCGAAATGTCCATGGTGCGCAGGAAGTTGTCGCGCGTCGTCTCGACATAGCGGCCAGTCAGCTCGTCCTTGTCGGAAAAAGCGATGGCGTGGACGAGGAAGTCGAGCTTGCCGCCCCAATGCTTGGCGACATTGGCGAAAACCTCGTCGAGGCTCGCCGGATCAGTGACGTCGCAATGGCCGGCGACAAAGGCGCCGAGTTCCGCCGCCAGCGGCTCGACACGCTTCTTGAACGCCTCGCCCTGGTAGGTCAGCGCGATTTCGGCACCATGATCAACGCAGGCCTTGGCGATGCCGTAGGCAATCGACCTGTTGTTCGCGACGCCAAGAATGAGGCCGCGCTTGCCGGCCATCAGGCCCTGTCCACCCGCCATGTGAGCGCTCTCCGCAAGGTTTGTGCTTTGTGGAGTGCCTATCGCACAGGCACACTGCCCCTTCAAGCGCTCAAACCGGACAGTTCGGGGGACAAAAGCGCTGGATCAGCCTTTTTGGCCGCGCAACAGCGTTTCCAGCGCGCTGTCGCCGCCTTCCGGCAGCATGATGCGCACATGGGCGTAGAGGTCGCCATGGCCGCCGGCCTTTTCCGGAAGACCCCGCCCTTTCAGGCGCAACACCTTGTCCGAACTCGACCAGGCGGGAACGTTGACCGCGAGCTTGCCGGTCGGTGTCTCGACCGGCACCTTGGCGCCGAGCACCGCATCCGCCAGCGGCACCGGCAGATCGGCATGCAGGTCGCGGCCTTCGATGCGGTAGCGCGGGTGCCGGCGGATATGGATCTTGACCAGCGCGTCGCCGGGTTGGCCCGGCCCCTGCTCGCCCTGCCCCTTCAACCGGATGGTCTGACCATCCTCGACAAAGGCCGGCAGTTTGACCGCCACTTTTCGGCCATCGGGAAACATCGCCGTCACCTTTTCGGCGTTTGCGGCTTCCTCGATGGTGACGTCGAGCGTGACGTTCAGATCGGCCGCCGTCGCGGGCTGGCGGCGATCGCCCTGGCCTGCGCCGCGCGCGCCGGAAAAGGCGTCGCCGAAAATCTGGCTGAAAATATCGCTGTTGCCGTCGAACGGATCGCCACCGGGACGCCCCGAGCGGAATTCGAATCGCGAGCCGCCTGCCCCTTGCTGGCGGCGAAAGCCGCCGAAGGGATCGCCGCCGCCGGCGCCTTCAAACCCCTGGAAGCGCGGCTTGCCGTCGGCGTCGATCTCGCCGCGATCGAAAGCCGCACGGTTCTTCTCGTCGCCGACGATCTCATAGGCCTGGTTGGCCGCGGAAAAACGGTCCTTCGCCTTGGGATCATTCGGATTCTGATCCGGATGATGTTTCTTGGCGAGTTTCCGGTACGCCGATTTTATGTCCTTGGCCGATGCGTTCTTTGCAACGCCCAGCACCTCATACGGGTCGCGCATGCGTTCTGCCCTGGAGAAGAGTTGAGTCCATACTTGCCCCCTATATGCGCTCGCATAGGAAGAAATTCCAGTAGCGGGGCGTCATATCAAAAGCGGAAAGTCAGAGCGCCTTGAAGCCCTGCATGCGCCAGCCGCCGGCGCCGGCGAGGCACAGTTCACCCTCGAACATGGCAACGCCGTCAAAGCTTTCGCGTGAGGCCCTGAAGCGGCGGCACGTCTGACCCCTGTCCTTCAGCTCCGCCAGTTCGGTGATGGAGCCACGCGACCCGGTGCCGGCATTCGCCCACGGTACGGCCTGGCCGCCGAGTTGCTCGATATCGGCGGAGGACACCGCATTGCCGATCGTCGTCTGATCGGAGTCGCGATCCGAATCGGCGGGCGCTGATGAAGCCGAGGTGCTGCTGGTCAGGATCGAGCGGTCGACTTCGGCTTTTTCCAGGCTGAATCCGCCCGCGCCGCAGCCAACAAGTGGCAGGGCGATTGACACGATCGCCGCTTTCGCGCTGGCCGAAGCGATAACGCTCCATTGCCTGCTGTCAAAAGCTTGCGCAATACGCGACAATCGGCAACCTCCCCCGGTTCATGACAATTTGAGAAAAACTATGAGTGACACAGAGTTAACAAGCAGTGACTTTACCGAGGCGGCCGAGCCGTTTCGGCTCTTTGCCGCATGGCTGGACGACGCCACCAAGAGCGAAATCAATGATGCCAATGGCGTGGCGCTGGCTACCGTCGATGCCGAGGGCATGCCGGATGTGCGGATGGTGCTGCTCAAGGGATTCGATGAAGGCGGCTTTGTTTTCTACACGAATTTCGAGAGCGCGAAGGGCCAGGAGATTCTTGGCAGCATGAAGGCGGCGATGTGTTTCCATTGGAAATCGTTGCGCCGCCAGGTGCGCATTCGCGGCCCGGTGGAGATCGTCAGCGACGCCGAGGCCGATGCTTATTATGCGACGCGGCCGCGCGGGAGCCGCATCGGCGCCTGGGCCTCGAAACAGTCACGGCCGCTCGAAAGCCGCTTCGCGCTGGAGAAGGCGGTCGCCGAATACACGGCGCGTCATGCCATCGGCGAGATTCCGCGGCCGAAACACTGGTCGGGTTTCCGCATCGTCCCGAAGACGATCGAGTTCTGGCACGACAGGCCGTTCCGATTGCATGACCGGGTGGTCTTTTCACGCAGCGCCAAGGGCGGCTGGGACAAGACGCGGCTTTATCCCTGAGGAATTGCTACTTCTTCCTTGTCATGAACGCCGTGAGCGCCGCGCGCGCCTCGTCGGACTTCAGCCGCTCGCGGAAATGCTCGCTTTCCTCGCCGATGCGCGCGACGAGATCGTCGCGTGAGCCGCGCATGAGGTCGCGCGCGATCTTCAGCGCCTGCGGCGGCTTGGCGGCGATCCGGCCGGCAGCCGCCAGCACCGAGGCCTCCAGCGCACCCTCCTCGACCACATCGTAGATAAGGCCGGCGGCCTTCGCGCGCTCGGCGGAAAAGCCCTCGCCAAGGCCAAGCAGCGCGAACGCACCTTGCTGCCCCAGGACCCGCGGCGCCAACAGACTCGATCCGGCCTCGGGCACCAGGCCAAGGTCAACGAAAGGCGTCCTGAACACGGTGCGCGGCGTGGCGAAGGTCAGGTCGCAATGCAGGTTGATCGTGGTGCCGATGCCGACGGCGATGCCGTCAACGCCGGAGACGATGGGTTTTTCGACCCTGGCCAGCGCCATCAGGAAATCCCAGACTTCGGTGCCGCCATCGCCACCAGTGGCCACGACCATGAAATCGGCAAGGTCGTTGCCCGAAGAGAACGCCCCAGGCACGCCGAGAAACACATGGACGCGGATCGTCGGATCGGCATCACCCTCGGCCAGGGTTTGCGACATCTTGGCGTACATGGCGCGCGTCAGCGCGTTCTTCTTGTCCGGGCGGTTCATACGGATGACCTGGATGGCGCCCTGGCGCTCGACGAGGATATGGTCAGTCACAGTGCTTTCCTTGTGAACGTCAGGCTGAGATCAGCGTTTTGCCGGCAGCCACGAGGCTTTCCGCGCCATCGACAACACGCCCTTTCAGGGCACCCGCCTCGCCGAGCAGGTTTTCGGCAAAGAAGCGGCAAAGGCCGATGCGGCCATGATCGGCAAGAGCGCCCCGCGCCAGATAGGCGCCGCCGGCGGCAAGCGAGATCAGCCTGAGATAAGGCGTCGCACCCGCCAGCGCCTCCTCCGTCCGGCCGTCCGCCGACAGTTTTTGCAGGAAACGCGTCGCCTGCGTCAGATCGCCGAGTGCTGCGTCGAGCGCATCCGCGGTGCGACCGAAACCCTGCAGATTTGAGGTCCGCACGGCGTGGGCGGCCGCAGCCAGTTCGCCGATGAAGCCATGCACATGCTCGCCGCCGCCGAGCGGCAGCTTGCGGGTGACCAGGTCGATCGCCTGGATGCCGTTGGTGCCCTCGTAGATCGGCGCGATGCGCGCGTCGCGGTAGAGAGCCGCCGCGCCGGTCTCCTCGATGAAGCCCATGCCGCCATGCACCTGGAGGCCGAGCGAGGCCACTTCGACGCCAACATCGGTCGAAAACGCCTTGGCCAGCGGCGTCAAAAGATTGGCACGATCACGCCAATGCGCGGCCTGGTCACCGTCCGAGACCCGCGCCATGTCGATCGCATAGGCACAGGAGTAGCTGATCGCCCGCGCCGTCTGCGTCAGCGCCTTCATGGTCAAGAGATTGCGTTGCACGTCGGGGTGGTGAACGATCGGCGCCATGCCGGCGCCGGCGTAATCGGCCGCCTTGCCCTGGCGGCGCTCATTGGCATAGGCGATCGCCTTCTGGGTGGCGGCTTCCGCGACGGCGACCCCCTGCATGCCGACGGCCAGGCGGGCATTGTTCATCATGGTGAACATGCAGGCGAGGCCCTTGTTCTCCTCGCCGATCAGCCAGCCAATGGCGCCGGGCTTGGCGCCCTGGAACCCATCGCCATAGATCATGGTGCAGGTCGGCGAGGCATGTATGCCGAGCTTGTGCTCGAGGCCGGAACAGAAGACATCGTTGCGGGCGGCGAGCGAGCCGTCGTCGCCGACCAGGAATTTCGGCACCAGGAACAACGAGATGCCGCGCGTGCCGGCAGGCGCGTCGGGCAGCCGCGCCAGCACCAGATGGATGATGTTGTCGGTGAAATCGTGCTCGCCATAGGTGATGAAGATCTTCTGGCCGAAGATGCGGTAGGTGCCGTCGCCGGCAGGCTCGGCGCGGGCGCGCAAGGCAGCGAGGTCCGAGCCCGCCTGCGGCTCGGTCAGGTTCATGGTGCCCATCCATTCTCCGGAGACGAGCTTTTCGAGATATTTTGCCTTGAGCTCATCCGAAGCATGCTTGTCCAGCGCTTCGACCGCGCCCATGGTCAGCGTCGGGCCGATGCCGAAGGCCATGGCGGCCGAATTCCACATTTCGAGCGCGGCGACGCCCAACATGGTCGGCAGCGCCTGGCCGCCATACTCCTCGGGCCCGGACAGCGCGTTCCAGCCGCCATCGATCCAGCGGCGATAGAGCTCCTTCCAGCCGGGCGGCGTGGTGACGGCAGCGTCCTTCAGCACCGCACCGTGTTCGTCGCCGATCTTGTAAAGGGGAGCCACTTCCTCGGTGGCGAAACGGCCTGCTTCGCCAAGGACGGCATCGACCAGATCCTCGCTGAGATCGCCAAATGCGCCGGTATCGAGCCCCTGCTTGAGCCCAGCCACGTGCTTCAGCGTAAAGGCGATATCCTCGACCGGTGCCCGATACATGCCGCTCGATCCTCCTGATGCATCGGCCTCGCCGACCCTAGAGCCAGTGCCACCGCAAAACCACCCGCCTTTGGGCGGTCTCCCATCTTCTTTTTACGTAAACGTCAAATTTTGTCACGCGGATTTTGCAATCGCGCCGGCCTGTATTAAATTCTATCGAAGCCGGATCAAGTCGACCGGCGGCAGACCAGAACCAGCCGACCGGAACATCTCATGCTCGCCAGACCCGACGCCTACCGCTGCATCGAATGCGGCCTGCCCTATCGCGCTCCGGGGTTCTGGTACCATGAGGGCAGGCTGGAACATGGTGCGGCCTACTGGTCGGATCGCGGCATATTGTGCTCGCCGCAATGCTCGCTGGCCCACCACCGCAAACGCGCCGCCGAAGGCACGCTGCAGCAGGAGCCCGCGCCCGACCCGTTTGAATTTCCGCCAAGCGTCCGGCGCTAGCGGATAATCGCCCGCCGAGCGTCTTGCGTTGCCGGCGACGGAAATGACCATCCTGCCGTCTATGTTCAGAAGGCGATCTTTACGCCCAGCTTGCCGCTGACGGTTGAACTGTCTTGGGACCACTTGCCCCGAATCTCGCTGCTGACTGTGGTCGATTGGGACATTTTCAGATTGAAGCCTGCCGACACCGCCGCCGAGAAGTCCGCATCTTCGAAGCTACTCTCGATACCGGACACGCTCGCGGTGTTTGAATAGCCGAAGCGCTGCTGCAGATCGGCTCGCGCGTAAGGGCTGATCACCATACCGTTTCCGAGTTGATAATCGGCATAAACTCCGGGTTCGAACTTGATCGCGCCAAATGACAGGCGGCTTTTTCCGTACGAAACGCCAGAGCTGTCCGTGTAGTCGTCGCCCGTGAAACTGACACCAAGCAATCCGCCACGCAGATCGAAGCGCACCCGATCGGTCAAGTTGAAGATGTGGCCGATCGACCCCGTCACGGCGTAGCCTTGTGTGTCATACGTGCCGGAGCCGAGGCCTGTGCTTTCGACATCGGTGTTGCCGAGGAACGCCGATGCAGCCACCAGCATATAGCTGGTGCCGCGACGATAGAGCCCATAACCGCCGAACATGCCGCTTCTGTTGGTGGCTTCGCCGTTGGGAGGAAAGAAACCGAGCGCATTGGCGTCCACGTTGGCCGATGCATAGCCGCCAAACAGCCCCAGGTTCAGACCGTGCTCATTGTCGAAACCGAAATGCTTTGCAGCGTTGAAGTCCACGCTGACCGCGGCGGAAAATTCGTCGACGTCGAAATCCGGTCCGGTGATCACGGTCGGTCCCTGTGAAATCGTAAAACCGTCGTGCTTCGTGTGCGCCAACTGGCCCGAAGCGAAGACGCCGAACGGCGTCGACAAAGCTTGCGGAGGTCCGTTCGCAAGGCCGACATCTGACTCGATTGCGTTATCGACAACGCCCAGAAGCGCATCCAGGGACGTGTCGACAACCGCGCCATTGGCTATGCCGTTGAGATAGCACTGCCCTGACAGAACAGTCCCCTCGCCAACGAAGACGCAGGCAGCGGCCTTCGAAGGCAGGAGGACGACCATAGCACCGATCGAGAGCGCAATCGCGTTGACCGGGTCAAAATGCCATTTCCTTGCTGTCATTGTCATTTCCCCTCTTTATTACAAGTAAGACAATAATAATCAGGGATGCAATTCGCCGACGATATTCAAAATATCCGTCCGGCTTCAGCGTGCGCGCTCGACATACTGCGACTTCACTATGACGACTATAACAGGTTATGCCCCGGGAAGATACGGTTTCGAATGTCGAATCGATTTCCGCTTGCCGGCACGGCTGCGGTCCTTGCCGAGCGGGTCTTTCGACGCGCGTGTAAAACGATGGTTCGCGCCGCCCCACTCGGCCGACCAAACGCGGGTCGCGAGACCCTCGCCCTTTCTTTGAGGCGGTTTGTGGTGTAAAATTCACTGGTCTTCGGAGATATGGGTTTCCGGCGTCCGAGGGGCGGCGCATCAGCCGGACGGACACTTCGACGGCGCGAACGTTGTCGCAGCTGAAACGAGCCCGTGACATGACCCACAGTTTCTTCCGGCACTTTGCTGCAATTCTGCTGGTCGTGTTTTTCGGTTCGATGGGGGCCCAAGCCGCGGTCGAGGAAGTGCTTGCATCAAAGCCAAGCAAGCGGCTTGCCATCGTCATTGGCAATTCGAATTACCAAAGCGCGCGCCTTCAACATTTGACCAATGCGGTAAACGACGCCACGCAACTCTCCGAAAGTCTGAAAAGGCTGAATTTCGACGTGCTGACGGGGCTCGACCTTTCGTCGGACGGGTTTGCCAAGCTCTTTGACAGGGCCGACAGCAAACTCGCGACCGCCAGCGCCGTGGTGATCTTCTACGCCGGCCACGGCGTTCAGTTGCAGGGGGAGAACTATCTCCTGCCCGTCGATACACCCGATCCCGAAACCCTGGAAAAACTGACCGCGGGCGCGGTCAAGCTAAACGACGTGATCGCAAAATTTTCCAACCGGGAGAGGCAGACGTTTATTTTTCTTGACGCTTGCCGCAACAACCCGGTCGGCAAAGGCGCCAGCGTCATGGATGGCCTTGCCCAGGTCGAAGTGGGTGAAAACACGTTTGTCGCCTTCGCGACCCAGCCAGGCAACATCACGGCCGATGGCTCGGGAGACAACAGCCCCTTCACCACAGCCCTGTTGAGGAACGTTGAGATTCCCGGGCTCAGCATCTCGGATATGATGATCCGCGTTCGCAACGAGACCGAGGCACTCACCGCAGGTCGTCAGGTTCCATGGGACCAGTCGAACCTTCGCGAGCAGTTCTATTTCACCGAGCAACAAG
Organism: Mesorhizobium sp. GW821-FHT04C10; assembly: GCF_059420305.1. Taxonomy (NCBI): domain Bacteria; kingdom Pseudomonadati; phylum Pseudomonadota; class Alphaproteobacteria; order Hyphomicrobiales; family Phyllobacteriaceae; genus Mesorhizobium; species Mesorhizobium sp. GW821-FHT04C10. Next base: position 5,624,073 of record NZ_JBWKTL010000001.1, read on the forward strand.
AGCTCGACCCGGCTCAGTTGAGCGCCAGCCTGTCTCGCATTCTGTCGGACCCGGCCGCCAAGAAAAAACTGCAGGTCGAGCTTGCTTCCAACGACCTGCAGACCGCCGTGCTTATCGTGGGACAAACATTGCGATCTGCCGAGATTTCAGCCCCGCCCAGCGTTTCACCGGAACCGGCAGGTACGCAGCTTGCCAGCCTTGAAGGAGCCCGGCAAAGCGTGGTTTCCGGTCTTGAAACATTGATCGTCGGCACGTCGGCCGATGAGCCGACCCCTGCGAAAGCGACCGACCTCGCACGCAACATCCAGACGGAATTGCGCCGCTTGGGCTGCTATCGCATGACGGTCGATGGAGATTGGGGCAAGCACTCGGTCCAAGCTCTCAACAGCTACTACAAGAACACCAAGCGGGTCGCCTCGGCGACCGAGCCAACGGTTGAACTTCTGGGCGATCTCTTCTTGCACTCCGGCCGCGTCTGCAAGGATCCGGTCATCATGAAGGTCAAGCCGGCGAAGGTCGCGTCGGACGCCGCTCCGCTGCGCCAGAAGGGAGCGGCGAGCCGTAAGGCCTCCACGCCCTCACGCTCGCCATCGTCACGTCCAGCCGCTCCCCCTCCCGACATCAGTGGCGGAATTGGGATTGGCGGTGTGTTCTAACCTGGCACGGGGTGCCCCGGCATCGAGAAGCATTCCTTAACCATGACGGTTCAGGATTTGCCTTTGATCAACGGGGATTCCCTGTTTTGAAATTGCCAAGGCGTTTCCATCGCCGTTCAAAGAGCGCTGTGCCAACGCTCGTCAAACCCCTTTTCCCTAGGCATACAGCTTCTCTAAAACCTCTGTATATTTTCTGGCGACACGCACTGACGCCTCTGGCTTTCGCGGCGACGGTGGCGCTGTCGATGGCGGCACAGGCTTCGGATTTCTCCGAGCCGTGGAAGAATGCCGACCGCGCCCTGGTGGTCGATGCCTACGAATACAATTCAATCGACTGGGCGCAACTTGCCACCGACAAGCGCATCGTCGGATTCATCAACAAGGCTTCCGACGGCATGCCGCCGCCCTATTTCTGTTTTGGCGGCGACACCGACGTGAAGCTCTGCAAGGCGCTGTGGAAACGCCATGCGGTGACGCGCGAACTGTTCCAGACGCGTCGGGTCGTGGCCAAGGCGCTCGGCATGAAATGGGGCGCCTATCACCTGGCCCGCCCCGGCAACCCGGTCGAGCAGGCCAACAATTTCCTCGATTTTGCCGATCCCGCGCCGGACGATCTCATGGTTCTCGACCTCGAGGGCAACGATCCCTCGCAATGGATGTCGCTCGAAGATGCCGAGGAGTTCGTACGCCAGGTGCATCGGCGCATGGGCCGCTTCCCGGTGCTCTATACCAACGGCAAGACGGCCCAGTACATCGCCGACAATCGCTACAAGTACCGGCTCCTGTCGCGGCTGCCGCTTTGGTACGCGCGCTACAAACCTGATATCGACGTGCATTTTCCGATGGGCAACTGGCAAGGCTATGCGCTCTGGCAATTTTCCGCGCAGGCCAATTGCGGCCGCTTCCGTTGCCCCTACAGGGTAGCCGGCACGCCTAACGATATCGACGTCAACGTCGCACCGACCGATGCCGCCACGCTGCGCCAGCAATGGCCCTTTGGCGGGCTGATCGACGTACCATCGGACTATCTTGCCAGCGTGCCGGTGCCGCTCTCGCGCGAGGCAGCGCTCGCCGGCAAGGCGACACTGACCTATGCGGATGTGGCGACGCCGCCGACGTTCGAGGAAATGGTCGCGGTGCTTGGGTCGCGCTGGTCGAAATTCCGCGACGGGTTCCGCATGCCTGTGGTGAAGACGGTGCCGCGCAGGCCGGGCTTCGGCATTGTGCAATATGTCGCCTGGAAGCGAACGGAACAGCGTTCGCCCGAGCAGCTCGACGCCGCCTTCGCCGGGGCCGATCCGGTCAGCACCGCCTCGACCGAAATCGACCGCGGCCAGCAATAAGCCGCCGCGCCGTAATCTCAGCTCGCCTGCTCGCGCGCCACGGCCTGCCAGCCGATGTCGCGACGGCAGAATCCGTCCGGCCAATCGATCCGGTCGAGCGCGGCGTAGGCCCGCGCCTGTGCCTCGCGGACCGTGGCACCGGTCGCCGTGACATTGAGGACGCGGCCGCCATTGGCAACCAGTGCGCCGCCATTGATGGCGGTGCCGGCGTGGAAGATCTGGACGCCTTCCCCCGCCGCCTGCTCGACGCCGCGGATGACAGAGCCTTTTTCCGGAGTGCCGGGATAGCCCCGCGCGGCCATCACCACGGTGAGCGCCGCCTCGTCGCGCCAGCGTATGGAAGTGTGCGCCAACTGGCCGTCCACGGCGGCGTTGAGCAGCACCAGCAAATCGTCCTTCAGCCGCATCATCAGCACCTGGCATTCCGGATCGCCGAAACGGGTGTTGTATTCGATCAGCCTCGGCCCCTTGTCCGTGATCATCAGCCCGGCGAACAGAATGCCGGCGAAGGGTGCGCCAAGATCGGCCATGCCGCGCATCGTCGGCTCGATGATTTCGCGCATCGTGCGCTCGACCATCTCGGGCGTCATCACCGGCGCCGGCGAATAGGCGCCCATGCCGCCCGTGTTGGGGCCGACGTCGCCGTCGCCAACGCGCTTGTGATCCTGTGCGGTGCCGAAAGGCAGTGCGGTGGTGCCGTCGCAGAGGCAGAAGAAGCTTGCCTCCTCGCCGGTCATGAACTCCTCGATCACCACTTCCGCACCGGCGGCTCCGAAGGAACCCTCGAAACAGGCATCGAGTGCCGCCAGCGCCTCGTCCAGCGTCATGGCGACGGTGACGCCCTTGCCGGCGGCGAGCCCGTCGGCCTTGATAACGATCGGCGCACCGGTCTTTTCGACATAGGCCTTGGCGGAGGCCAGATCGCCGAAACGGCCATAGGCGGCGGTCGGGATGTTATATCGCGCGCAGAGGTCCTTGGTGAAACCCTTCGAACCCTCCAGCCGCGCGGCGGCTTTCGACGGCCCAAAGACGCGGATGTTTTCTGCGCGCAGGTCGTCGGCAATGCCGGCGACGAGCGGCCCTTCCGGGCCGACCACGACGAGGTCGATTTTTTTCTCCCGGCAGAAGGCGGTCACGGCGGCATGATCGGTGATATCAAGCTTCACCAGTTCGACCTCGCTGCCGATGCCCGGATTGCCGGGGGCCGCGTAGAGCTTGGTCAGCAGCGGCGAGGCGGCGATCTTCCAGGCAAGCGCATGTTCGCGGCCGCCGGAGCCGAGAAGAAGAACGTTCATGGCCACCTCACAATGCAAACCCTGGAGAGCACCCGCTATTGCTCTCCGGGCGATGGGTCAAGGCATCAGGGTGTTTTGATCAAAATTGCACACGGGAACGTTATCCCGGCCGAATATGGGCGCCGAATTCTGGCGCCCATATTCTGGCCCGCTTCAGGCGGGAAAAACCACCGGGAACCAGTCCTCGCGCAATTTCTGGCCCGGCTGCATGCCATGACCGTGATAGGGCGGCGATGTGCGGCCCGGCCGTTCGACATAATGGGCATCGTCGCCGACCCAGCGCAGTGACAGTGCCCGACGCCGTGCCGCGGTGAGGTTGCCGCGCGCGCCATGTGCTGTGCGGAAGTCGAACAGGATGGCATCGCCCGGCTCCATTTCCCATTCGAGAACCTTCATCGACGGATCGTTGTCGGGATCGGGGACCGGCAGATAGTCGCCCTCGCCGGCATAGAAATTGCTGTCGTCGAGCCAGCGCACCGGCAGGATCATCTTGTCCCATTTGTGCGAGCCGGCGATCAGGCGCAGCGTCGCCTCCTTTACCGGATCGATGGGAATCCAGAAGCTTACCGTCTGCTGGCCGTCGACGAAATAATAGGGGATGTCCTGATGCCAGGGCGTCGGCTTCTGCGTGCCGGGCTCCTTGACCAGAACGTGGTCATGGAAGAACTGCGCGGTGCGCGACTGCATCACCGCCGCCGCCAGTTCGGCGGCCGGCGATTCGCGCACCACCCTGACGAATTCGGGAATACGCTCCCAGTTGCAGTAGTCATCGAAGAAACTGCCGCGACCATTGGCGATGTCGGAAGCGGTGGCGCTGCGGTTTTGCATATTGCGCTCGATGCCGGCGGCAATCGTGTCGACCCAGCCCTTGAAGGCGCCGCGGATGCAGACCGCGCCGTCCCGCTGGTAGTCGGCGATTGTGTCCGCATCGATCAGGTCGGTGTCGATGGCGCGGATAGCAGTCTGGGAAGCCATGGTGTCCTCCTTTCAGGATCGACACGACTATCGCAATCCGTACTCATTCAGTAAAATAATAACTTCTCATCTGACACATAGAGTGAGACTATGAGCCTAAGCCTCACGCAGTTGCGTTATCTGGTCGCGGTGGCCCGCCACGGCAGCGTCACCGGCGCGGCCAGGACACTGAACATCTCCCAACCCTCGATTTCGGTGGCGATCGACGCGATCGAAAAGGATTTCGGGCAAAAGCTCTTCGTGCGCCAGCGTGGAAGCGGCGTTTCGCTGACCTCGTTCGGCCGTGTCGCCGTGGCGAAGGCAAAGCAGGTTCTTGCCGCGACGGACGAACTCATGAGCCTGGGCTCGGGCAACTCGGCCGTCGGCGGCGAGTTGGTGCTTGGATGCTTCGAGGATCTGGCGCCATATTTCGCGCCGGGTCTCATCCGCGCGTTTTCCGAGCGCCATCCAGACGTGGCTGTTGTCGTTCGCGACGAAACGTTCGAAACGCTCGGGCGGCGTGTGGCGGACGCCGCCATCGATCTTGGCCTCAGTTACGACCTCGGCCTGCCGTCGCATTTCGCCCGCATCCTGCTGCACGAACTGCGACCGCACGCGCTGTTGCCGGCAGGCCATGCTCTGGTGGATCGCCCCGAGGTCAGCCTGGCGGATCTGGCCGCCTATCCGCTGATCACGACGGACCAGCCGCAGAGTTGGCAGCACATGCTCGATCTGTTCCGCAGCCGTGGTCTCGCGCCAGTGGCCGACAGGGCGACGAGTTCGTTTGAACTTCAGCGCAGCATGGTGGCGAACGGTTTTGGTGTCGCCGTCAGCTACACAAGGCCGCATGGGGACCGCAGTTATGACGGACTGCCGCTGATCTGCAAGCCGCTATCGGATCCGCTGCCCATGCAGCGCATCATCCTCACCTATGACACGCATCAGCGCGTATCGAATGCGGCACTCGCATTTGTCGAAACAGCGAAGGCCTGGTTTTCCACGCGCGACATCTTCACCTCCTGACGGGTTGACGGTCGTCCCTCGTCCGCTTGCCGCTTGACGGTTTCCACGCCTGCTGCCACTCCATGGACATGGAACCTATCCAGTCGAAAACGGCCCAGGGCCGTGTCGCCGATGCGCCGAATGGCCATTGGGTCTACCGCGTGCTGCCGCGCGCGGTTTGGCCCTACGCACAACTTGCGCGATGGGACAGGCCGATCGGCTGGCAATTGCTTCTGTGGCCGTGCTGGTGGTCGGCGGCGCTCGCGGCGAGCGCCTATCCGCGTCCCGGCGACCCGCTGCTCTCGCTGCTGCCGGCGCCATGGTATCTCGTGCTGTTCCTGGTCGGCGCCATCGCCATGCGCGGCGCCGGCTGCACCTACAACGACATCGTCGACGAAGGCATAGACAACCAGGTCGAGCGCACCCGCTCGCGCCCGCTGCCCTCCGGCCAAACCACGCGTCGGCGGGCCTGGCTCTTTCTTGTACTGCAGGCCCTGGTCGGCCTTGCCGTGCTCCTGCAGTTCAACAGCTTCGCCATTCTGCTCGGCGTCTGCTCGCTGGCGATCGTGGCCATCTATCCATTCATGAAGCGGATAACCAATTGGCCGCAACTGTTTCTCGGCCTTGCCTTTTCCTGGGGTGCGCTGATGGGATGGGCGGTCGAGTTCGGCGATCTCGATGGCCCCGCCATCATGCTCTATATCGGCTCGATCCTGTGGGTGATCGGCTACGACACGATCTATGCGCATCAGGACAAGGAAGACGACGCCATTGTCGGCGTACGCTCGACGGCACGGCTGTTCGGCGACAACACCAAGGCGTGGCTGGCAGGGCTTTATGGCGGCACGCTGGTCTGCTTCGCCATCGCCTTCGCCTCGGCGCAGGCACCGGTGGTGGCGCTGGCGGGATTGATCGCCGCCGGCGCCCACATGGCCCGCCAGATCGCGGTTCTGGATATCAACGATCCGGACCAATGCCTGCGGCTGTTCCGGTCGAACAACCAGGTCGGCTGGCTGATCTTCCTCGGCCTGATCGGCGGCGCATTGTGGGTGGCGCTAAAGCCGCTGGTTTAGCGGCTTTTCTTACGCCTTGGCCCTTCGCAGGCTCAGGGCGTTCGAAGCTCGAAAAGCCAAGCAATTGGCTTTTCGTTCGCTGCGCGAACCGCTTCTCACTCCCTCGAAATAATCTCCTGGCCGCCGATGACCAGCCTGAGACCAAGGTTGCCGGCCCTGCGGCGGGCGAGGAAGCGCGGGCGGCGCGTGGTCGAAATGCGGCCCTTGCGGCGATCCTGCGGCGGCAGCGTCTTGATGGCGGCGCCGAGCGATTCTTCCAGCGTGCGGGCAACGCCGTCCGATTCGATCAGGAGCATGGGCAGCCGGTAGGCATCGGCCCAGGCCCGCCAGTCGGCGGCGACATCATCGAGGTCGTCGGCCACCAGCAGGGGCACCGACAGCATTGGGTCGTTGTGCAGGAGTTCGAGGGTAACCGTGACATTGCCGTCCGGATCCTCCATCGCGCGGGCGGCAACGCCGCGGAACGCATTGGCGGGCAGTGCGATGATCGCCGGCACGCCGCTCATCTCCAGCATGCGACGGATCACGGCGCCGCGCTGGTCGATGGTGAAGGTCACGTCGCCATAGTCGTCGCGTGTGGCGTAGCTAACCACCTGCGGCAGGCGGAATGGGTCGAGGCGCATGTTGCGTCCCGCCCAGACTGGCTTCAGTCCAGTGTTCATAGAGTGCCTTCCTGTCTGTCTCCTGAGAGCCGGTGTCCGGTTCTCTCCGGGCCAGTTTTCCCGGCCTCGTTATGGGGAAACAGTAGCGTGGGCTCCTTACCGCCGCGCTTAAGAAAGTCGGTTAAATTTTGCTGATCTCAGGGATGGTTATCGGAATGCCACCGGACACAAGATGTTGAAAGGATCAGATAACCTTACCAGGATTCATGATGCCGGCAGGGTCGAAGGCAGCCTTCACCCGGCGCATCAGATCGATGGCCATCGGCGGCGCGGTGGCGATCAGTTCGTCGCGCTTCAACTGGCCGATGCCGTGCTCGGCCGAGATCGATCCATGGAAGGACCGCACGACATCGTGCACGGCCTTGTTCATGGGATGGTAGAGGGCGAGAAACGCCTCGTCATCGCCATCGAGCGGCCGCGAGATGTTATAATGGAGGTTGCCGTCGCCCATATGACCGAAGCAGACCACGCGGGCACCGGCACTGACCGAGGCCACCGCGCCGGCGGCCTCTTCGATAAAACGCGGGATCGATGCGATCGGCACCGAAATGTCGTGCTTGATCGAGGCGCCCTCCGGCTTCTGGCATTCCGGTAGCGTCTCGCGGAAATTCCAGAAAGCGTCGCCCTGGGCAAGACTTGCAGCGACCACCGCATCGCCAACGATGCCTTGCTCGAGACCATCCGCCAGCACCTCCTCGATCAACGCCCGGCCGTCGGCTTCCGAGCGGCCCGAGGAAACCTGCATCAAGACATACCAGGGCCAGTCATCGGCCAGCGGTCGCACGACACCTTGACCATGCTTGAGCGTGAAATCGTAAGGTCTCTTGCCGATCAGTTCGAAGGCGGTGAGCGAAGCGCCGGAGCGGTCCATCGCCAGGCTGAACAGCGCAAGTGCCGCGTCGGGCGAAGACAGCCCGGCGAATGCGACCTCGCGCCCCTTCGGCTTCGGGAACAGTTTCAGGACAGCGGCGGTGATGATGCCGAGCGTACCTTCGGCGCCGACGAACAGGTTCTTCAAATCGTAGCCGGTGTTGTCCTTCTTCAGCTTGCGCAAATCGTCGAACACCTCGCCCGTCGGCAGCACCACTTCGACCCCGAGGCAGAGTTCGCGCGCATTGCCGTAGGCCAGCACGCCGGTGCCGCCGGCATTGGAAGACAGGTTGCCGCCGATCTGGCAGGAGCCCTGTGCGGCCAGCGACAGCGGAAACAGCCGGTCGGCGGCATCGGCCGCCTCCTGCAGCGTCTGCAGGATGACGCCGGCCTCCGCCGTGACCGTATTGGACAGGACATCGATCTCGCGGATGCGGTTCAGCCGCGAAAGCGACAGGATGATCTCGTGGCCGGATCTGTCCGGCACCTGGGCGCCGACCAGCCCGGTGTTGCCGCTTTGCGGCACGACCGGCGTTCCCGTCTCGGTCGCCAGCCGCATGATCCGGCTGACCTCGTCGACACTGCCCGGCCGCAGCACCAGCGATGTCGCGCCATGCCAGAGCCCGCGCCGCTCGATGAGATAGGGCGCGATGTCCTGTTCGTCGCGCAGCGCGTATTTTTCGCCAACGATCGCCGCGAAGCGGTCGATGAGAGCGGGATCGAGTTTTTGCGAAATGTCGGTCATGTGGGAAAACTACGGTGCGGGCTGTACATTGTCACGAGGGGCGGCGGCACGCGAGAGCCGGTCGTTGATGGCCTCGCCAAGACCATCGAAAGGAATCGTCTCGACGGCGATGGTGCGCGCGCCGCTGCGGTCGAGTTCCTGCATATAGGCGAAAAGATTGCTTGCCGCTTCGCGCAGGTCACCGGTTTCAGACAAATTGAGGAACGCTGCGGCATCACGCCAGCCTTCGGCCCGCCGATCCCCAAAGGCAAGCAGCGCTTCGCCCTCGCCGACCGTTCCCGCATTGAGCCGCACCCCGGCACCCGGCGCGTAGTGCGAGGCAAGCATGCCCGGCGCCTCGATGCCGGCGGCGCCGCCGCGCAACAGAGCCATGCCGATGGCCGCCTCGATTTCCTCGGCGGCGACGCCGCCCGGCCGCAGCAGCCGCAAGCTCCCTCCTTCGGCCTTGACGATGGTCGATTCCAGCCCGACCGGCGTCGCGCCGCCATCGACCACCAGCTTGATGCGCGTGCCGAGATCCGCCGCCACTGCTTGCGCGGTCGTCGCGCTGATCTTACCGGATGAGTTGGCGCTGGGTGCGGCAAGTGGCCGGCCAAGTTTTGCGATGAGGTCACCGCCAAAGCCCCTCGGCATGCGCAAGGCAATCGTGTCGAGCCCGGCCGTGACCAGCGGATGGATGCCGTTGCCGGGCCGCTGCGGCAACACCAGCGTCAGCGGACCTGGCCAGAACGCCTGCGCCAGTTTCCTCGACAGCGGATCGAATATTGCGATGCGCTCGGCCATCACCATGTCGGCAACATGGGCGATCAGCGGATTGAAACGCGGCCGCCCCTTGGCCTCGAAGATACGCGCCACGCCGATGCCGTTGGTGGCATCGCCGGCAAGCCCGTAGACGGTCTCCGTCGGGATGGCCACGACATCGCCGCCCTGAAGCAGAGCCAGCGCCCGCTCCAGCGCTTCGTCGACGGCAAGTATCTCAGCCACTCTCGTCACCTCGCAGATGCCGGCTGCGTAGTACGATGGCGGCTATTGGGCAAGCCGGCTGTTGGGCAAGAGAGGGTCTTGGCGATTTATCAATTCCTAAAATGCTACGTTTCCGCGAAAGCCGGTATCAATTCCGGTCCGCTACCGTGAGGGTCTGGGCAAAGGGGAGTGGTCAAACGTGTCTGTGCGTATCCTGCTGGGGATCACCCTGGCGGCGTTGAGCGGTGGAGCTCAAGCCTCGTCGCTTGTCTTTCCCGGCGCGCCGGCCGCGACGCCCTCTATCCTTGCCCTGAAGGCGGACGGCATCCGGGCAAGCGACGCGCTGTCCGTCGTTGTGCTCGGCGAACCAGACGTCACCTATGAAAAGGTGGCGGCGATCCCCAACGCGCCCGAGCCACGGCATGGTTTCATGCCAGGCCCGATGATCATTCGCGGCGGCGTGGTCGGCGGCGACTTCTCGACACCGACGCAAGTCAAGGCACCGGCCACGACCACCACCACCACCGCTCCCGCTCCAGCCCAGACTACCGCCTCGGCGGCTCCGGCGTCGGGCACGCAGAAGAAGCCGACCGCACGGGCAGCCGCATCGACGCCCGCTTCCGGGGCCGGCAAGGTCAAGTAGCGGCCGCAAATTGCTGGGCTGGCCAGATCGTTGACAGCTTGACGGCGCCCTGCGCACCATTGCCGCGCGAGTTCGTCCTGGCGTATCTGACCGCTCGAAGCCGCCTGGATTTGGTCAAGCGATTCAGGCTAAGGGGCGGCTCGGGCAGACGGGCTTCGCCATTCAAAGGGGGTTGATCATGAGACTATCCAAGACCGTTACCGTGGCCGCGCTTTTGCTGGCGTCGCTGCTGGGTGCCAGCGCGGCGCAAGCCGATGACATGCTGGGATCCTATGTGGCGCGTATTTCCGATCGGGATCATCAGGCGAGCGACGGCTATGCGCTGGACAGCGCCGCGCAGATGGTGCGGCAGGACCGAGCCAACTGGCACAAGTTCCATCGCCGCGACCGCGACGATGAGGGTGATGCCTGGTTCAGGACCAACGACCAGCGCGCCGATCTGCAGCGCATGCTGGAGCGTCCCGGCGCGATGAGTTCCTCGACCAAGCGCGCCATAGTCAATGGCGAACCGCTGATCCAGGTCGATGTCTACGAAAACAGCGTGCGGGTCAGCATCCTGGAGAACTGACAAGCATCCGGGACGACGGATAAAAAAGGGCGGCGCCGATGCGCCGCCCCTTCTTCCCGACAGAACCGGATTGAAATCTCAGGCCGCTTCTTCCTTGTCGTCGTCTTCCTCGGACTCGCCGTCTTCGGCGTCTTCTTCGCCCTCGTCGCCTTCGGCCTTCACGGCCTCATCAGCGTCGTCTTCGTCCTCATCTTCGTCTTCGTCGTCATCGCCCGAAAGCTTGGCGGCTTCAGCGTCGTCTTCGTCGGACTCTTCGCCGTCTTCGTCGTCGCTTTCTTCTTCGTCGCCGTCCTCGTCATCAGAGTGATCGGCGGCTTCTACCGCTGCAGCAGCGTCGTGATCGGTTTCGGAAGCGGATTCAATCGCCTCGGCGGCGGCCGAGGTTTCTTCAGTCACTTCGATTTCGTGATCGGAATTCATGGAAGCCTCCGTTGGGTTGGGGAACATGTGCCTTTTGCCACGGAGAGATCATCGTCATATGACTGTAAGCCGGCTCGAACGGCCGGCTTACAGATATTTTTCTTAAGGTCTCAACCGGCAATTTTCGCGAAATCCGCGACCTGACCGGTGGCCGCGCGGATGCGGTCGAGCAGCGCCAGGCGGTTGGCACGTACGGACAAGTCCTCATCATTCACGAGAACACCTTCAAAGAATGAATCAACGGGTTCGCATATTTCGCTAAGAGCCCGCAGAGCTCCAGAAAAATCTTCTTTTTCAATGGCCTGGCGAGATTCTTTTTCGGCTTGAATCAAAGCAGAAAATAGCGCCGCCTCGGCATCATCGCGAAACTTATCTGGATCCACGGGGCCTGTAACAACGGTTCCCTTTTTCTCTTCAGCAGCGAGAATGTTTATCGTACGCTTAGCTTGAGCTACGAGGTTCTTGCATTTTTCAGTTTCAATCAAACTCCCAAGGGCTTCGACTTGGCGAACAATCTGCAAAAGATCATCGCTCTTCGATTCGCTAGCCTTGCCTGCTTCACGAGATATCTGCGCATTTCCACCTGCCAACACTGCATCGATAAGATCGTGCCGTGCGCCTCGATCGCGGAGGTAGACTTTCAAGCGGTCGTGAAAAAAGCTGAGTAGGTCGACACGAAGCTTATCTATCTTGTCCACCATTTCTTCGACAACGACATCGACATCAGATCGCAATTTGTCCCTGTCAAAGGTGATGCTTGCGCCCAACGACTTTCCAATGTTGGCCTTGGCTAACGCCAAGACAAGCTCGTCGGTCCTGTTGCGTTCGCCTCTAAACTGCATCTGCTTAACAATGGCACTTCCACCAAGCTCTATCGCAGTGGCGAGACTCAGTCTTATCTCATTTTCGATCAATATTCTGACAACACCCAGCGCAGCACGCCGTAACGCGAACGGATCCTTGCTGCCGGTTGGCTTTTCATCAATCGCCCAGAAGCCGATCAGCGTGTCGAGCTTGTCGGCCAGCGCCACAGCAACCGAAATCGGGTCGGTCGGCACACGGTCCGACGGACCCTGCGGCTTGTAGTGCTCCTCGGCGGCTGCGGCGACAGAGAGATGCTCACCCTGTAGCAGTGCATATTTTCGGCCCATGGCACCCTGCAACTCAGGGAACTCACCAACAACCTCGGTTTGTAGGTCTGCTTTTGCCAATACGGCAGCCCGAGAAACCAACTTGGCTATCTCTTTAAGGTTCAGGTATTCGCTCACTTGAAGAAGCGTGAGGCTATCGTTTTGTGCACGATCTGGCGAAGCTAGAAACCAATCCGATATGGCTGGCGCCAGCTCAACGGCCAGCCGCCTGATCCGCTCAACGCGCGCGCCTTGCGTGCCGAGCTTGGCATGGAAAGTCACGCCGAGATGGTCGAGGCGGGCCATGCGCTGGTCGAGCGGCTTCTTCAAATCGAGCTCGAATTTTTTCGCCGAGGCGTCGAGCTGGACGAGATCAGGCAGATCGCCCTGGTCGGTCGTCCAGAAATAGAGCGCGTCGGAGAGGCGCGCGCGCACCACCTTGCCGTTGCCGTGGGCAATCTCCTTACCACCGTCCCTGGCCTCGATGTTGGAGGTGAGGATGAAGCGGTTGGACAGTGCGTCGCCTTCGCCTTGCGGCCGCGTGACAAAGCACTTCTGGTTGGCGCGGATGGTCAATCGGATCACCTCGGCCGGAATGGCGAGAAATGCCTCTTCAAACTCACCCATCAGCACAACAGGCCATTCGACCAGCCCGGATACTTCCTCCAACAGCCCATCGTCCTCGACCAGGTCGAGCCCGTTGGCAAAGGCGAGGTTGCGAGCGTCGGCGAGGATGATCTCCTTGCGCCGATCGGCGTCGAGCACGACCTTCGCGGCCTCCAGCTTGCTCACATAATCGTCGAAGCGACGCACGGTGATCTCGCCGGGCGCCAGGAAGCGGTGGCCATAGGTGGTGTTGCCGGAGCGAATGCCGTCGATCTCGAAATCGACCACGACAGGCTCCTCGGTCTCCGGGCCGAAGGTGCACAGGATCGATTGCAGCGGCCGCACCCAGCGCAGCGAGCCCGGCTTGGCCGAGGCCGGCCCCCAACGCATCGATTTCGGCCAGGGAAAATTGCGGATGATGCCAGGCACCAGCTCGGCGATGATCTCTTCGGCCGCCCTGCCCGGCTTCGAAATGTGAGCGACATAGAAGTCGCCCTTCTTCGGATCGGAGTGGACATGCGCCTCGGCGACCGAAGACAGCCCGGCCTTGCGCAGGAACCCCTGGACCGCCGGCTCGGGGGCAGTGGTGGAAGGTCCCTTGATCTCTTCACTTATGTCCTTCGAGCGCGCCGTCAGCCCCCTGATGTCGAGCGTCAGTCGCCGCGGCGTCCAGTACTCGCGCGCCGCCTCATAGGTCAGCCCCGCCTCGACCAGACCGTCGGTCAGCATCTTCTTGAGATCACCCGCCGCCTTGCGCTGCATGCGGGCGGGAATCTCTTCCGAGCGGAGTTCTAGAAGCAGGTCAGGCATGGTTAGCTCCTCACCCTCCCCTTGATGGGGAGGGTCGGCGCGTTAGCGCCGGGGTGGGGTGGCGGCGTCTCGGTCTCAAGCGCCTTCGGCGTCTTGCGGGCCAAGGTGGGGTTTTCGTTCTTCCACCGCCGCATAAATCGTATCGAGCACGGAATCCAGTTCGTTTTTGATTTCATGGTTCCAGAAGCGGATGACGCGATAACCCTGGCTCTCAAACCATTTTGTTCGACGCTCGTCATGGCGTTGCTGCTCATCGAAGCTGTGATGGGCACCGTCCACCTCGATGATCAACTTTAACCGATGTGAGATGAAATCAGGGAAGTAGATACCGACCGAAGCTTGCCTGCGAAAATGAGTGCCTTCGACTGGAATGCGCCACAGATGCCGCCACAAGATGCGCTCTTCGTCGGTCATTGCCGCACGAAGCCGTTGCGCGGACTGCAGCTTGAACCGATCGAGTTTCGGCATGGAAAGTCGCGCCAGCACCCCCACCCGCCGCTTCGCGGCGACCTCCCCCATCCAGGGGGAGGTAAGAGGGCATAGCAACTCGGCTGGCCGCTGTCACCCTTTCCGCGAGGTGATCGCCGACTTCGGCTGATTTCCAGAAACTTTGGCTGCCCTGTCGGGGCGCGGCGATCCGGTCCGTCCTTGGGTCAAAGATTTCCATGAACCGAACGCAGCACTGAAGCGACCCACGCTCAGGCAGGGAACTATTGGCTGAACGACGATGAAAACGGCATCCAGACTTCTGCAGATCCTCGCGCTCAGCGCCTGCTTCACGGCGCAGGTCCACGGCGCCTTCTCGATGCCGGGCGTGCGGCAGGCGCTGCGGACGATGGCCGGACAAAGCAGCCAGGTCCTGTCGCCGGTCAACGCTTCACACGAAATGATAAGGGGTGCCTGACTCAGGCCGCCAAACCACCAGCCTGCGTCTTCAAGAACGCCTCGCCGCAGGCCTTCGCCAGATTGCGCACCCGCAGGATGTAGCTTTGCCGCTCGGTGACCGAGATCACGCCGCGCGCGTCGAGCAGGTTGAAGACGTGGCTGGCCTTGATGCACTGGTCGTAGGCCGGGAAGACCATCTTGTGCATCGGCAAATTGTCGTTCGACGCCGGCGCACCGGCATCGAGCAGTGCCTTGCACTCGGCCTCGGCGTCCTCGAAATGCCTGAGCAGCATCGCCGTGTTGGCGTATTCGAAATTGTGGCGCGAATATTCCTGCTCGGCCTGCAGGAAGACGTCGCCATAGGTCACCTTGTCGGCGCCTTCGCGGCCGTTGAAATTGAGGTCGTAGACATTGTCGACGCCCTGCACATACATGGCCAGCCGCTCCAACCCATAGGTCAGTTCGCCGGCCACCGGCGCGCATTCGATGCCGCAGACCTGCTGGAAATAGGTGAATTGCGAGACTTCCATGCCATCACACCAGCATTCCCAGCCAAGGCCCCAGGCGCCCAGCGTCGGGCTTTCCCAGTCGTCCTCGACGAAGCGGATGTCATGCAGCAGCGGGTCGACGCCGATCGCCTGGAGCGAACCGAGATAGAGTTCCTGCAAGTTCGGCGGGTTAGGCTTCAGGATCACCTGGTACTGGTAGTAATGCTGCAGCCGGTTCGGGTTCTCGCCGTAGCGGCCATCCTTGGGACGGCGCGAGGGCTGGACGTAGGCGGCGTTCCAACGACGCGGCCCGAGCGCGCGCAGCGTCGTTGCCGGGTGAAACGTTCCGGCGCCGACCTCCATGTCGTAGGGCTGGAGGATGACGCAACCATAGGCGGCCCAGTAATTGTGCAAGGTCAGGATCAGCCCCTGGAACGAGCGGCTGGGATGCATATGGGCGGGAATTTCAATCGTCACGGGTGGCCTCGACAGCAAAGGCTAGCTTGCCGGCACGTCCTAGAGACACGACGGCGAAGCGTCAAGCAAGGCACGTCGGATGCGGACGCCGAACGGGTGCGACGCAACGTTGAAGGTTTGCCGGGAACTGGCCCATTGCCGACCTCGGGAGGCTGCGGTCTGCTTCGTCCCCTGCAGCCCACAACAATAACGACAGGTCCAATCATGCCTAGCCCCATCCTCGTCCGCCCGGTCACGCGGCAGGATTTCGACCGATGGCTACCGCTGTGGGACGGCTACAACGCGTTTTATGGCCGCTCGGGCGAGACAGCGCTGGCGAGCGAGATCACGGCGATGACATGGTCGCGCTTTTTCGACGCCTATGAGCCGGTCCATGCGCTGGTCGCCGAAAGCGAGGGACATCTCCTCGGCCTCGTGCACTATCTCTTTCATCGCAGCACGACGGCAATCGCACCAAACTGCTATTTGCAGGACCTTTTCACGACAGAGGCTTCGCGTGGAAAAGGCATCGGCCGGGCGCTGATCGAGGGCGTCTATGAGCGCGCCCAGGCCGCCGGCTCGGGCCGGGTGTACTGGCTGACGCACGAGACCAACCAAACGGCGATGAAGCTCTATGACAAGGTCGGCGAACGCTCCGGCTTCGTCGTGTACCGGAAGCTTTTTTAAGAACTGCGCACCGCTCCAAACGAAAACGGGGCCCTGAAAAGAGCCCCGTTCGCATTCAAAAACCGACCTCACCCCTTCGGAGCGGGCACCGGCTCGGGTTTGACCTTCGGGGTTTCCTGCGCCGTGTTGGATTCGATCGGCGGCAAGCCCTTCATCAGCTTCTGCTGCAGCGTGGCCAGCACATCGGGATCGGGCTTCAGGTCGCGGGCCTGGTTCCACTGGAAAGTGGCTTCCAGCTTGCGGCCGACGCGCCAGTAGGCGTCGCCCAGATGATCGTTGAGAACCGGATCCTCCGGCTTCAGCGATACGGCACGCTCCATCTCGCGCACCGCGTCATCGAACCTGCCGAGCCGGAAATAGGCCCAACCCAGCGAATCCACGATGTAACCGTCGCTCGGCCGGAGGTCGACGGCCTTCTGGATCATCGCCAGGCCTTCCTTGAGGTTGGTGTTCATGTCGACCCAGGAATAGCCGAGATAGTTAAGCACCTGCGGCTGGTCGGGCTGCAATTCCAGCGCCTTGCGGAAATTCGGCTCGGCCTTTGGCCATTCCTTCAGGCGCTCATAGGCGATGCCGCGCTGGTAGAAGATGTTCCAGTTGGCCGCGGTCGGGGTCTTCAGCACCTCGACAGCCTTGTCGTAGAGGTTGGCGGCCGAGCGGAAATCATCCTTGGAGGAATAGACGCCGCCGAGCGCCAGATAGGCGCGCATGTCGTTGGGATGGGCGTCGACGAAGGCCTTCAGGTGGGTGATCGCCTCGTCATGGCGGTCGAGATCGGCAAGGTTGAGGCCAAGCTGCAAGTCCGAAAGCTCTTTCAGCGGCGAAGAATCAGGGATGCGCCGATAGAGCGCGATGGCGCCCTCGCCGTCCTTCAACTGTTCGGCGACGGCGGCGAGCTGCACGAGGGCCGCGTCGCTGTCAGGCCGCAGAGCCAGGGCGTATTGCAGATAAAGGCGGACGAACGGCTCGCCGCCACCACGGTTGAGCGCGGTGGCGAGATCGAGCAGGATTTCGGAAGCGCCGTCGGACGGACCTGAGACAAACGGCGCGATCTTGTCGCCCTTGGCGATCCTGTCGCGCAAGGTGACGATTTCGAGCTTGCCCGGCGAAAACGTTTCGGCCTGATCCAGCACCGATATCGCCTTGGCCTTGTCGCCCCTGCGGGCCAGGAACGAGGCATAGGCCTGGGCATTGCGCATCCAGGTTTCAGGCGCCGCGCCGCCGGCGGTCGTGTCCTGCATCGTCGCGGCGTAGATCGCCTCGGCCTTCTCGGGCATGTTGGAGGCATCGGCGATCAGCGCGCGGTGGAAGGACTTGAACAGGCCGAACCAATCCGGGCCCTGAAGCTTGTCGATGGAGGCCATTGCATCGCTGGCCTGGCCGGCACCCTGTTGGGCCCAACCGGACATGACGCCGGAGATCAGCCGGTCGAGGTCGGATTCCAGCGACAGCTTGAGCCAATACTGCGCCTTGGTGAAATCCTTCTTGTGGAAGGAATCGACGGCCAGCGCCAGGCGCGAGAAGCGCTCGACATCGGGCACCTCCTTGAGCTTGTCGGCATAGACCAGGGATTCGTCGAAGCGTCCTTGCGCGATCAGCGACAGCATCAGGCTCTGTTGCAGGCCGGTGTCGCTCGGGTCGAAGGCCAGGGCCTGCTTGTAGTAGGCGATGGCGCTGTCGAGGTCGTTGTCGCCTTCGGCGATCCGGGCGGCCAGATAGGCACCCGAGAACGAGGAAATCTTGACCGGTTCGGTGGATTGCTTGGCATAGACCGGCAAAGCCGAGATCGCCATGCCCGTCACAATTGCCAGCCTTGTCAGCCAGCGCGCACGTCCTTGCTGCATCGTATCCCTTTCAGCCAGGCGCCATCTCCGCGTCAGCGGGATCGACGTAGACTCGATCTTTCCGGGCAAAGCATGGCCTTTTTGGGGTCGCGCTTCAATCCGCCTGAAATTCACAATCGGGTCAGCCGATTAACAAACCATGGCTGGAGCGGATTTTCGACCGGGGAAAAGCCGGCGTCAAGGTCAGCGCGGCACGACGGACCGCTGCACCTTGGTATCGGGAAAGCCGCCGGCCGCTATCGCGCCGCACAACTCGTTCCATTCGCAGCCGCCGCAAGCCTTGCGTACGCCACCAACGGAAAACGCCCGGCGCATCCGCGCCAGTGTTGCCGCATCGAGATCGAGGCGGACGCCGGGTTGGATTGGCAGGGCCAGCAAATCCTCGACATCGCGTGCCGCAAGCCGGTCCCGCTCGATGACGCTCTCGTTGAGACAATGCGGTTCCGGCCCATCGAGCAACGGCGCGCAGACATCATCCGGACCGGAGACGAGGAGAATGTCCTCGCCCCGGCTCAGGCGCAGCGCGATCGCGTCATAATTGACGGTGAAGGCGGGGCTGTACCCCTTGCCCACATAGGTCAGCAGGCAAAGGAGGTGATGGGCGCGCAGCCTGACCGTCACGGATTGGCCGGCCTGGCCTTGCCGCCGCGCAGCGCCATGAGTGTCGCCGCACCGAGCGCCGACTTCAGCAATCCGCCGACGATGAACGGCAGGAAGCCGAAGGTCATGGCCTTCTCGGCGCCGATCATGACGGCAAGCCATGCCGTGCCGAGAGCCAGGCAGGCCAGATTGCCGAGCAGCATGGCGGCGAAGGCAAGCACCACCCTGTTGCCGTTCCAGCCGCGCTCGGCCAGCCAGCCGACCAGCGCGCCGGTGACCGGAAAGGCGAAGAGATAGCCGCCGGTCGGCCCGACGAAATGCGCGGCGCCGGCAGCGCCGCCGGCCAGGACCGGAAAACCGGCCGCGCCCTCGACAAGCCATGCGGCGATGGTGATTGCGCCAAGACGCCAGCCATAAAGCGCACCGATCAATGTCACGGCGAAAGTCTGCATGGTCACTGGCACCGGCACCATCGGCACTTCGATGTAGGATGACAGCGCCAGGAACAGCGTCCCGAGCACGACGGCTCCAACTTGCCAGGCGAGCGAGCGATCCTGGAGCCGAAGCGGGCTGAAGGACGGCTTGCGGGACGTGAATGCGATGTCTGTCATAGGGTTTCCTTCGACCGATTTGAAATTATAGATAATTTCTGTTTTCGATCTATTATCGAATCCACATTTCTCGCGACATAGCAAGCCTTCCCACGACAAAGACCCGTCTGAACTGCGTCGCGACGCGCTTGAGGTCATTGTTTTATGGATGTCGCGCCAAATTGGGAGCCACTTTTGGGCGACATGCCTCAACCCACGATCGCGAAGGCCTCGCGCGTCGCGCCGGAGGCCGTCCTGACCGGCTTGCGGCCGATCCATTGGACATGGCGCCCCAGCGTTGCAGCGGCCGATTCGGTGTTTCCCTGCCGCAAGGCGGTCAGGATCGCCCGATGGTCCTGATCGGTGCGCGTCTCCCATTCCGATCGCCACGCCGCGAACAGGAAGCGGGCACTGGCAGCATGCAGATCGTCGATGGTGGCGAGCAGGCGGGGCATGGCGCATGGCGCCAGGATCAGCCGGTGAAAGGCGCGGTTGGCTTCCTCCCACGACCTGACGTCGCGGGACTTGTCGCCGGCCTTGGTCGCTTCCTCAGCGAGGTCGAGAATGGCCGACGTCAGATGTGGCGCGGCATGGCGCAGTGCCAGCACTTCGAGGGCGGCCCGCATTTCGGCGACCTCCTTGACCTCGCCAAGATCGAATGCGGCGACACGCACGCCGCGGCGCGGTTCGCTGACGGCCAGGCCTTGCGCCTCCAGGCGGCGGAAGGCCTCGCGCACGGGAACATGGCTGGTGTGGAATTCTTCGGCGACATGATCCTGCCGCAGCCTGGCCCCCGGCTCTATCGCACCCGAGATGATGCGGTCCGCCAGCACCTTGCTGATGCGCACCGCGATGGTGTCGTCCGTGCCCTTTGCCATGTTTTATAGATAATTTGCGGCAGGGCAGCTTGTCGAGACGGCGAGGCCGTATTCATCGGCGTTCTCCCCAGCACAGAGCCAAGGGAATTCCGATAGGGCCGGCCTTTTCAGTTCACCCGGCTGATGCAGAAATCGATGACGTCGATCAGCGCCGATTTCTGCGGCGTTTCTTCCAGCGGCGCCAGCGCGTCGCGGGCGATTTCACCGAAATGGCGGGCGCGGCCGATCGTGTCGGCGATGGCGCCATGGCGGGTCATCAGGCCGATCGCCTTTTCCAGGCCCGCGTCGTCGACGATATTATCCTCGATGGCGCGTTTCCAGAAAGTCCGCTCGGCCTTGGTGCCGCGCCGGTAGGCGAGAATGACCGGCAGGGTCACCTTGCCCTCGCGGAAATCGTCACCGACATTCTTGCCCAGATCCTTGCTGGTGCCGCCATAGTCCAGCGCATCGTCGATCAACTGGAAGGCAAGGCCGAGATTCATGCCGTAGGAGCGCAGGGCCGCGCGATCGTTGCGGGTCGCCTGGGCAATGACGGGGCCGACTTCGGCGGCGGCCGAAAACAGCGCGGCGGTCTTGGCCTTGATGACGGCGAAATGCTCGTCCTCGGTGGTCTCCAGGTTCTTGGCGGCGGCAAGTTGCATGACCTCGCCCTCGGCGATGATCGAGGCAGCGCTCGACAGGATGTCGAGCGCCTCGAGCGAGCCGACATCGACCATCATGCGGAAGGCCTGGCCGAGCAGGAAGTCGCCGACGAGCACGCTCGCCTGGTTGCCCCAGATCATGCGGGCGGTCTTCTTGCCGCGCCGCATGCCGCTCTCGTCGACGACATCGTCGTGGAGAAGCGTGGCCGTGTGCATGAACTCGACCGAGGTGGCGAGCTTGACGTGGCCCTCGCCGGCATAGCCGAACATCTGCGCGGCGGCGAGCGTCAGCATCGGCCTGAGCCGCTTGCCGCCGGACGAGATCAGATGGTTGGCGACCTCGGGAATCATCTCGACGTCAGAGCCGGCCTTGGACAGGATCAATTCGTTCACGCGCCCCATATCGGCGGCCGTCAGATCGATGAGATCCTTGATGGAGGCGGGTTCCCGCTTCCCGTTTTCGATGTTGAGAACGACACCCACGACAATCACTCCCGTCTTGGTATAACGCGTGCGACGGCACCCTTAGTCCCGGCATGGACTCTAGGGCGGCGGACACGGCCACGGCAAGTGGCGAATTGGCGCGGCGTCGGTAACAGCCTGTCAACCGCTGGAGGAGCGAGGTTCGGCCAGGGAATCTCCGCCCGTTTACATCAATAGCGCAAACTGCGAGTTTCATCGGATGATAGAACTTGTCCGCACAAACGATGCCGTGATCATCTCCTTCGTCGAATCGCTGATGCGCGACGCCGGCATCGCCTGCTTTGTCGCCGATCAGAATATGAGCATTCTCGAAGGGTCGATCGGTCTTTTGCCGAAGCGCGTCATGGTCGACGCCGACCAGGTCGATGCCGCGCGGCGTATCCTGACGGACGCCGGCATCGCCAACGAGATCCGCACAAAATAATGTCGGCCGCGCCAGCCGCCCCTGCCCTTGATACCCTTGGCCCGGACACGCCGGCCCATACGGTCGACGCCTTCCATCGCGGCCGGTTCTGGCTGGTGCAGCCCAAGCATGGCGGCCATCGCGCCGGCATGGATGCGATGATGCTGGCTGCGTCCGTACCATCCGCCTTTGGCGGACGCCTCGCCGATTTCGGCGCCGGCGCCGGCGCCGCCGGCCTGGCCGTGCTGTCGCGATGCCCCGCGGCCCAGGCCGTGCTGGTCGAACGCGCGCCGGAAATGGCGGCCTTCGCCGCGGCCACCCTTGTTCATCCCGGCAATGCCCATCTCAGCGATCGCGCATCCGTGCTCGTCGCCGATGTCGCGGTATCCGGCCAGGCCCGGGCGGCGGCAGGTCTGGCCGACAATGATTTCAACTACGTCATCATGAACCCGCCCTTCAACGCCGCCCGGGACCGCGCCACGCCTGACCGGCTGAGAAAGGAAGCCCATGTCATGGAGGACGGGCTGTTCGAAAGCTGGATCCGCAGTGCGGCGGCGGTGGTCAGGCCGCGCGGCGGGTTGGCCGTCATCGCGCGGCCCGAACAGCTCGGCGCCATCCTCGACGCGATCGCGGGCCGTTTCGGCGATGCCGAGATGCTCGCCGTGCACCCTCGCCCCGACGCAGCGGCGATCCGCATCGTCGTGCGCGCGGCGCTGGGAGCCCGCGGAAAGCTCGCCATCCGTCCGCCCCTGATGCTGCACGCGCAATCGGGCAATGGCCCCGACGAGCGCAGCGAAATGATCACCAACGGTCTCGCCTCGCTGTTTGGAGATTGAGCTATTCCTGGCCGCCACATTGCCGTTGGCCGGGAAATCCCTACATGCCTGCAACGCAATCGACCGGAGACCGCGTCCTCGTGAAACGTCTTTTCAACCGCCTGCTGCCGAAATCCTGGCGCTCCACCGTCGTCACCATTCCGGTCATCCGGCTGCACGGCACCATCATGTCGGGCGGCCAGTTCCGGCAGAACCTGTCGCTGGCCTCCACCGCCGGCCTCATCGAGAAGGCCTTTTCCTTCGACGCGCCGGCGGTCGCCGTCTCGATCAATTCGCCCGGTGGCTCGCCTGTGCAGTCGCGGCTGATCTTCAAGCGCATCCGCGACCTGGCGAACGAAAAGAACAAGAAGGTCCTGGTTTTCGTCGAGGACGTCGCCGCCTCCGGCGGCTACATGATCGCGGTCGCCGGTGACGAGATTTTTGCCGATCCCTCCTCCATCGTCGGCTCCATCGGCGTGGTCTCGGCGTCGTTCGGCTTTCCTGAACTGATGAAGAAGATCGGCGTCGAGCGCCGTGTCCACACCGCCGGCCAGAACAAGGCGGTGCTCGATCCGTTCAAGCCCGAGAAGAAGGAGGACGTCGAGCGGCTGAAAGCACTGCAGCTTGAGGTCCACGACACCTTCATCGATCTGGTCAAGGAGCGGCGCGGCACGAAGCTGAAGGACGATCCGGACCTGTTCACCGGCCTGTTCTGGACCGGCAAGAAAGGCCTGGAACTCGGCCTCGTCGATGCGCTCGGCGACATGCGCACCGTGCTGAAGACCCGGTTCGGGGCGAAGACCCAGCTCAGGCTGGTCTCGGCGCCGCGCGGCTTCCTCAGCCGCTTCGGCCTGTTCGGCTCGAGCAAGGGCTTTTCGGCGCCCGATATCGCCGGCGCTGCCGCCAGCGGCATCATCGATGCGGCGGAAGAGCGCGCGCTGTGGGCTCGCTTCGGGCTTTGAAAACCGGGCGAAACCGTCTAGCATGAGCGCTTGTAGTCTTGTGCATGTCGTTTTCCCAAAACCGGACACAGTTTTGGGCAACATGCATCAACCGACCCGACCGGCCGCCTTCGCCGGCCCAGCGTGGGAGGAGTTTTGACATGCCGCAGATCATTTTCTTCACCGTCGTTGGCGTCGCCGCCTATTTCGGCTACCGCACTTTCGTCCGGGAAGCCGAGCGTGTGACGGCCAAGGTACGACGGACTGAAAAGCAGGCGGCCAACGGCGCCATGGGGACGCTGGTCAAGGATCCGAAGACCGGCGAATACCGGCTGGCCAAGGACTGAGCATCATCCCCCACACGACTGACGCCGTGGACACCGAGATCGGTTCGCGCACCTGGCCCGCGCATGCCAAGATTAATCTGGCGCTACATGTCACCGGCAGGCGACCTGACGGCTATCACCTGATTGAAAGCCTGGCGGTGTTCACGCGTTTTGGCGACCGGGTCGAAATCGCGCTCGCCGGCAGCGACGATTTCACCGTGTCCGGCCGCTATGCGCCTGCGGTTCCCCTCGACGCCAGCAATCTCGTGCTGAGGGCGCGCGACGCCTTGCGAAGGGAGGCTGGCTCCGAGCGAACTCCGCCCGTCGCCATAAAACTCGAAAAGAACCTGCCGGTCGCCTCCGGCGTCGGCGGCGGATCGAGTGACGCGGCGGCCGTATTGCGCGGGCTGGTACAGACATGGGACCTGGCCATCGACGATGCCGGGCTGGCACGGATCGGCCTCTCGCTTGGCGCCGACGTCCCGATGTGCCTGGCGGCAAAGCCGCTGGTGGCGCGCGGCATTGGTGACGAGCTGTCGATGGTGCCGGATTTTTCGGCGCTTGGACTGGTGCTGGTCAATCCGGGCACGCCGGTCTCGACGGCGGAAATCTTCGCAGCGCTCTCCCGCCGCGACAATGGACCACTGGCGCCACTGCCGCGCAGCATCGATTTTCACAGCCTGCGCAACTGGCTGGAGGTCACCCGCAACGATCTCGAACCGGTAGCCGTGGCGCTGCAGCCCGCCATAGGACGGGCGCTGTCGTGGCTTGATAAGGCCGGATCGGGGTTTTCACGCATGTCCGGATCGGGCGCGACATGCTTCGGCCTGTTCGAGACCGGCAATGTCGCCAAGCGGGCGGCAGCCGAAATACGCGGTCGCCAGCCCGACTGGTTCGTCGCGGCGACGCGCAGCATCGCATCGGAGGCTGAGTGATATGGCTGGGACCAACGAGAGCCGTTCGTTCATTCCGGTTCGCATCGCGGTGCTGACCGTTTCCGATACGCGCAGCCTTGCCGACGACAAATCCGGCCAGACATTGGCCGATCGCATCACCGAGGCCGGCCATATCCTGGCCGCCCGCGATATCGTCACCGATGACCGCGACAAGATCCGCGACACGGTCCTGGCGTGGTCGCGGGACAAGAATATCGATGTCGTCATCACCACCGGCGGCACCGGCTTCACCGGGCGCGACGTGACGCCGGAGGCGCTGGAGCCGATCTTCGAAAAGCGCATGGACGGCTTTTCCGAAGTGTTCCACCGCATCTCCTACGACAAGATCGGCACCTCGACGATCCAGAGCCGGGCGACCGGCGGCGTCGTCAACGCCACTTTCGTCTTCGTGCTGCCGGGCTCGCCCGGCGCCTGCAAGGACGCCTGGGACGGCATCCTGAAGGCGCAGCTCGACTACCGCCACATGCCGTGCAACTTCGTCGAGATCATGCCGCGCCTGGACGAACATCTGCGGCGCGGCAAGTCGGCTCCGTAAAAGCCGAGGGCAAGCCCCGGTTTCACGCCGCGTTTGCCAGGCAGAACGGCGCCGGCGCCTTCGAAACGCCATTCCAAACCGGATGCCGGAGAAAGTACCTTCTCGTGGAACGGCAACAGCCGATCCCGGCAAGGATGATGCGATGAACGAGCATACCGGCGGATGCCATTGCGGCAACATACGTCTGCGATTTTCAACCGAACTCGATCCATCGCAAATCCAAGTCCGCGCCTGCCAATGCCCGTTCTGCATCAAGCATGGCTCGCGCGCCGTCGCCGATCCGGACGGCAGGCTGGCCGTCTCTGTCAGGGATATCGAGCGGTTGCGCAGATACCGGTTCGGGTTGAGGACGGCCGACTATCTGATCTGCGCCGATTGCGGCGTCTATGTCGCCGCGATCACCGGAGACGATGCTAGAGCAATCATCATCATCAATGCCCTGGACGACCAAAAGGCGTTCAGCCGCGAGCCTTTCCCCGTCGATTTCGACGGGGAAAGCAGAGAGCAACGCGAAGCCAGGCGTCGCCTCCGCTGGATGCCGGTCGAGATCAGCTTCGACTGATCCCGCTCAGCGGATGACCGGCTCTCCATGGAAGCGCCGGCGTGACGGGCGCGAAACACCGAAGCCCACCTCCATCATCAGCCTCGGCGTGCGCGCCGGCACGGTGCCCATGTGGAAGCCGAACGGGTCCTCGACGAAGCCGAGGCCAGCTTCGCCTGTCAGCGTCACCGGGCTTTGCTCGCCATAGACGTCCAGCACCTCCTGGGCGGGATGGCCGACCAACAGGGTCAACTGATGCTTTATGGCGCGGCGCCTATGGCTGCCCCTGACATAGACATGCGGACCGGTGTCGGCGTCGACAGGCCTGAGGTAGAAGAAGAATTTCAGCATGCGCCAGTCATCGAGGTCGAAATGATACTTGCCGAGCGAGGCAAGGTTCTTGTCGGCGTCGGAGGCCTCGCCGGTTGGAAAGCTCCACCAGACGCGTGTGGTGATCAGTTTCGCCTGGCCGCCGAGATAGTGCGCGGCTATGTCGAGCAGCAGCGGGTCGCGCTGTATGGCGAGTGCCGCCGGGCAGTCGAGGATGCGCTCGAAATAGTGTCCGCTGAGCAGCGAGCGAGCCAGGCGTTTCTCGGCTTGCGCATGCTCGCCCGGCATGAATTCGAGACGGCGGTCGAAATTGCCGAAGCAAGGCGTGCGGTCCGCGAAACGCGCGATCTCCTCATGAATTTCCCATGGCAGGACCAGGCCTGAAAACAGGCCGTCAGAGCGCAGCGCATCGACCACCGCCGCCCGCTCGACACCGGAAAACATCGTATCCCCAAGATTGTCGGCAGGACGGGCGCGTTTTGCACCCAGCCAATGCATTCGGCGCCCGGGCATTGTGCGCGCCAGCATGAACATCGGCAGCCAGGCAGGGTTTTCGCGCAGGTCCGTGAGATAGGTCGGAATGCGCACGGCGATGCGCCGCAACAGGCCGCCATTGCGCGCAATGGCCTCGAGACTGGCGGCGCCGGATTTGTCTGGGGTTGAAAGGTTCATCGGGTCCTCGTCCGTGAGCGTGAACCCGATGCCGCATCGGTGCTCACCACTCGTATGACCCAAACCCACTTCACCACCTCCGGGAGAGGTTAACCCCGCGTCACGTTTTGTGCAATGCACAATGGACAGAGCACATGCAAAAAATCACTTTGGCGAGCGGTGCTGCTGCTTCGGCGGCGCTACCCAGATCTCGGCGTCGAGCCTCTTTGTCGCCAGGCCACGCGCCAGCGCCTCGGCGCTACCGGCGCTCTTCGACAAGGACGCGGCTTGCCGCTTGCTGATCACCAGCCCATCGGCGAGCGCACGGTTTCCCGAAAAGACCCGAGCCAGGAACGGTGTGCGGCTGCCCCGCGCGCGTGAGAATCGCGCCGCCATGGTTTGCCGCGCCGTGTGGGCGACAACCGCATCGATCCACCCCTCCACCAGCCGCGCGCCCGGCTCCAGCAGCAGCAGCCAGTCACCCTTGGCCTGCCGGATCCCCAAGGCAATGCCGCCGCTTGCCACGTACTGGCAGCCGGCATGCTCGGCGACATGATGCGTCTGGTCCGTGGAGCCGGTGTCGCAGACGACGACCTCGCGCACCACGCCCTCGACAGCGCCGCCAATCAGCGAGCTGAGCGTACGGGCGAGAGCCTCCTCGTCATTGCGCGTTTCAATGAGAACACTGAGCATGTTTAGCCGAATAGCGGAAAGCAGCGCATAGCGCCAGTTTTTGCAGCGCAGCATAGAAAGTTCTTGATTTGTTCTCCTCGAGAAAATAGGAATAATTTCATGAACCGAGCGATTCGAAACAACATGGACAGTCCCTGGGAGCGGGCCAAGATGGAACCGATCGTGCGCGCCGACATTGCAGCCTTCGGAGCTGGACGAGCCGAGATGGCCAATGCGATGATCGAGCAGAGTGGCATGCGTATCCGTCCGGACCGCAATCGCGGCCGGTCGGCGGGCATCAATCCGTCCGGCCGGTTCGAGCCGATCAGCCGCCATGTCTTCGATGATGGCTGGGATTCGCTGGAGGAGCTGCCGCCCTTCAAGACCGAAGTGCAGGTTGAAAAGCCGCGCACCATCATCACCCGCAACGAATCGCCTGACATCTCCTTCGACCGGTCGATCAACCCCTATCGCGGCTGCGAACATGGCTGCGTTTATTGCTTCGCACGGCCGACGCACGCCTTCATGGGCCTATCGCCGGGCCTGGATTTCGAATCCAAGCTGTTCGCCAAGCCGGATGCGGCACGGTTGCTCGACAAGGAACTGTCGAAGGACGGCTACCAGCCGCGCACCATCGCCATCGGCACCAACACCGACCCTTACCAGCCGATCGAAAAGCAATACCGGATCATGCGCGAGATCCTCGAAGTGCTGGAAGCGCGTGGCCATCCGGTCGGCATCGTCACCAAGTCCGCATTGGTGACGCGCGATATCGACATCTTGTCGCGCATGGCCGAGCGCGGACTGGCCAAGGTGGCGCTGTCGGTGACGACAATGGACCGCATGCTGGCGCGCACCATGGAACCCCGTGCGTCGACGCCGACCAAGCGGCTGGAGGCGATCCGGCAGCTTTCGGATGCCGGCATTCCGGCTTCGGTCATGGTGGCGCCGATCATCCCCGGCCTCACCGACCAGGAGATGGAACGGATCCTCGATTCGGCGCGCGCGGCGGGTGCGCGCGAGGCGGGCTACGTCGTTCTGCGCCTGCCTTTGGAGGTCAGCCCGATCTTCAAGGACTGGCTGCTGCGCCACTATCCCGACCGTTACCGCCACGTGATGTCGCTGATCCGTTCGATGCGCGACGGCAAGGACTACGATTCGGAATGGGGCAAGCGCATGAAGGGCGCCGGACCCTACGCCTGGCAGATCGGCCGCCGCTTCGAGATCACCGCCAAACGGCTCGGCCTCAACGCTGAGCGGCGCACGCTGCGCACCGACCAGTTCGTCGCGGCCGGAAAGGACCAGGAGCAGTTGATGCTGCTCTGAACGCCCCCTTCGCCGCCGCCGCTTCATTGCGGTCGCGGCAAAGAATCCCGTCCGGCCTGCCCCGGCCTGCAGACGGTGCCCTCCCGGTCCGGCGCCCCACCCGACCCGGAGGGACTTGCGGAGAATCGGAGCCGATGCGAACCTCGCCGCAACATGGCTCGCGCGCGTTCCGATTCTCCGCTTCTCTTCGAAATCGTCGAGAAACCCGATTTCTCCTTCGAGACGAAGGCGATGGCTGACGGGCTATGGCCTGTCGCGGGAATGGATGAGGCCGGCCGCGGCCCGCTGGCCGGGCCGGTGGTCGCGGCCGCGGTGGTGCTCGACCCCGCCAACATCCCCGAAGGCCTCGACGATTCCAAACGTCTCAGTCATTTGCAGCGCGAGGCGCTGTTCCTGCGCATTCTTGGTTCCGCACAGGCGGTTTCGATGGCCTCGATCAGTGCCGAAGGCATCGATAGCAGCAACATCCTCAAGGCAAGCCTGGAGGCGATGCGGCGCGCGCTGGTCGGGCTGTCGGTCCGCCCGAAACTCGCGCTTGCCGACGGCCGCGATGTGCCGCCCGGACTGCCGTGCGCCGGCCGCGCGTTGATCAAGGGCGATCAACGCTCGCAGTCGATCGCCGCCGCCTCGATCGTCGCCAAGGTGATGCGCGATCGCATGATGTGCGGCTGCGGCAGCCATCACGACCGCTACGGCTTTGAAGTCCATATGGGCTACGCCACGGCCCGCCACCGCACGGCGATCGAGGCGCACGGCCCCGTCGCGCGGCTGCACCGCGTGTCGTTTGCGCCGTTCAGGCTGGGCGGGGCTGAAGTGCTTGAAGAAGAGAGCCTGGCCGGGCTGGATTGAGCTGACGGCGTTATTTCTCGGAGATTGCCGAGGGCAGCGGTGTAGGCCGATCTCCCCCCTCGAAAGGGAGATGGCCGGCAGGCCAGAGAGGGTCGCCGCTCATGAAGCGCCGACTTTTCTATTCTACGTCGCAAAGATTGCGTTGAGACCGGTCGAACCGACCCCCTCTGTCGCCTTCGGCGACATCTCCCCCTCGAGGGGGGAGATTATCCGCGCCACAAACAAAAAAGCCGCCAGGTTGCCCGGGCGGCTCCATGTCGGCGGCTTGAGAACCGCTCAGTTCAGCTTGGCCTTCACGTCCGCGAGCGAAGCCTTGAACAGGTCGGCGCCGGCCTTGACATCGACCTTTGCGGCCAGCAGTGCGCGGGCGGCTTCGACGGCGATGTCGACGGCGCTGGCGCGCACCTCGGCGACCGCATCGCGTTCAGCCTGACCGATCTTCTGTTCGGCAAGAGCGGTGCGCCTGACAACGTAGTCCTCGGTCTTCTTGTGTGCGTCCGCGGCGAGCATTTCGGCCTCGCGCTTGGCGGCCGCGACGATGTCGGCAGCCTCCTGCTCGGCTTCCTTGCGCTTCTTCTGGTACTGGCCGAGCAGCTGCTGGGCCTCGTCGCGCAGCTTGCGCGCCTCGTCGAGCTCACTGCTGATCCTGGCGGCACGGGCATCGAGCGCCTTGGCGATCAGACCCGGCACCTTGATGTAGATGGCGACGCCCAGGAAGATGATCAGGGCTATCGTTGCCCAAAGCGTTGCGAGAGATGTGGCGTCCATGATGCGCTCCTCACCGAGCCACGGATTTGACCGCGGCCGCGATCTCGGTCTTGCTGGCCTTGCCGCCACCGACCAGTGCCTCGACGATTGCCGAAGCTGTATCCTCGGCGATGCTGCCGACTTCCTTCATGGCATTGGCCTTGATGGAAGAAATGCGTGCTTCGGCCTCGCCAAGCTTCTCGTCGAGCGCGGCCTCGATCTTCTTGCGCGTGGTCTCGGCTTCCGCCTTGGCCGCATCGTTGGCCTGCTGGCCGATCGAGTTGGCGTTCTTCTTGGCTTCCGCCAGTTCCTGCTCGTAAGCGGCAACGGCGGCGTCGGCCTCGCCCTTCAACTTGCTCGCCTGGTCGAGATCCTGGCTGATGCGGTCGTTGCGAACATCGATGATGCCGCCGACGCGCGGTACCACGACCCGCTTCAGGAAGAGGTAGAACAGCCCAAAAGTGATCGCCAGCCACAGAAGCTGCGACGGGAAGGTCGCAGGATCGAACGGCGGAAATGCGCCATGTGCCTCGGCAGGCACGCTGGTGCCGGAATGCGTGTCGCCTCCGGTCGCGGCATGGCTGGTATCGGCGGCAGGCGCTGACTCTTGCGCGAAGGCAGATGTCACGAACATGGACTATCCCCTGATATCAGGCCCGCCGCTTTCGCGGCCGGCCTGTCCAATCTTCCCAGTTGCTTCAGCCGAACAGGGCCAGAAGCGCGATGAGAAGCGAGAAGATGCCCAGAGCTTCGGTCACAGCGAAGCCGAAGATCAGGCGGCCGAACTGACCATCAGCAGCCGACGGGTTGCGCAGCGCGCCCGAGAGGTAGCTGCCGAAGATGTTGCCCAGGCCAATGCCCGCGCCACCCATGCCCAGGCAAGCGATGCCGGCGCCGATGTACTTTGCTGCTTCTGCGTCCATTTGTTAACTCCTTTGGATCTGAAATTCCGTTGGTATTCCATCCGGGCCCAATGTTCGAAACTCTTGGGCCGGAAACTCTTTGGCTCAGTGCCCGGGATGCAGGGCGTCGTTGAGGTACATGCAGGTCAGCACCGCGAAGACGTAGGCCTGCAGGAAGGCAACCAGCAATTCAAGCGCCGTAAGCGCCACGGCCATCGCCAGCGGCAGGACAGAGCCCGCCACGCCGACCGCGCCGAGCGCGGAGAGGCTGACGACGAAGCCTGAGAACACTTTCAGCGTGATGTGGCCGGCAAGCATGTTGGCGAACAGACGAACCGAGAGGCTGACCGGGCGCGACACAAAGGAGATGACTTCGATCAGTACCACCAGCGGCAGCAGGAATACCGGCACGCCGTGCGGCACGAATAGTTTCAGGAAGCCGAGACCATGCTTCATGAAGCCGTAGACCACCACGGTTCCGATCACCAATGCAGCAAGGCCGAAGGTGACGATGATGTGGCTGGTGACGGTGAAGAAATAGGGAAACAGGCCGAGCAGATTGGCGACCAGCACGAACATGAACAGCGAGAACACGAACGGGAAGAACTTCATGCCCTGCGTGCCCGCGGCGTCGCGCAACATGTTGCCGACGAATTCGTAGGCCATCTCGGAGATCGACTGCAGCCGGCCGGGAACCAGGCTGCGGCTCGACGTCGTGAGGAACAGGAACGCGGCAGCCACCACCACGGTCGCGACCATGAACAGTGCCGAATTTGTGAAGGACAGGTCATAGCCGCCGATGTTAATCGGAACCAGCTTGATGATATGGAACTGGTGGATCGGATCGACCTTGTCAGCTGCCACGTTCTAACCCCGTCAATGCCGCGAACGGCCAAATTACCATTGCCGCACGAGGGCGGCTATTTCCAAATACCGCCTGAAGGGCGGTCATTTGCTGTCGTCCCGGTCAGAGCGCGATTTATTGCCCTGTCCGAATTCTGCCACAACGCCCGCGGAACGCATGACATTGAGCACGCCGGCGCCGAAACCAAGCAGCAGGAAAACGATCAGTCCCCATGGCGAGGTCCCCGCCATACGGTCGATGATCCAGCCGATGCCCGCGCCCACCACCACGCCAGCGATAAATTCACTGGAGAGTTTGACCGCCTGGCCATATCCGGCCGCACTGCCCGCTTTCGCGTCGTCTTTCCCCTCGAGCCGGTTCGGTAGCCTTGTCGCAAGCGATGCTTCAAGTTCACGCCGACGTCGCTCAAGATCGTCGTCGCGGATGCCGGTTTCATGCTGATTGCCGCGGCCGGTTTCTCCGGTTCCGTCTGGCCTGTTTTTCTCGGCCATCGCAACCCCCCTGCCCGGTCAGACCGTCACCGTCCGTCCGCTTCTAAAGTCGCCGGCAACATAGTTAGAGGGTTTGCGCCCGTCAAGCCACGGGCGGAAGATCATTGCCATGTATTTTTGGCAATGAAATCAAATAATTAGTGAGGTGCGACATCGTGCCCGCCGCGACGATGGGGATGCGTCGCGCGAATCCCCCGGGCAATGGCTCCCCAATCGAGCCCGTAGCCGGCGGAAAAGACCAGCGGCCGACAGCCCCTCAGCTCCACCCGCCGCCATAGGTGCGGTAGAAGATATGCAAGCCGATCTTGGTCATCTTCTGCATCGTGCGAGCCCAGCCCGGATGGACATATTGGGCATAGTAGTGGGTCGACGACCCGACCTCCGGGATAAAGATCTTGCCGGCGGTGACGGCCATGGCGATGTCCTGCGCGGTCTTGTAGGCGACCGGGCTGTCGATGCGCTTCTTCCTGCCGTCGCAAGCGAAGGAGAACTGGCAGCGGTTGAACCAGCTATCGTTCTGGTAAACGACGCCGCAGATCGAATTGGGATAGGCCGGATTGCGGACGCGGTTGAGGATGACCTGGGCAACGGCAGCCTGGCCGCGCACGGACTCGCTCCTCGCCTCGAAGTAGATGCCGTTGGCCAGGCATGCCTGCTCCTTCTTGGAGAAGACACTCTCGGGCAGCGGATTCTGTATCCACCAATGGTCACCCTTGGCCATCGGTGGAATGAAGCGGCCACTGTTGGGCTGCTCATCCTGAAGCAGGGCTTCGAAGGGCGAGGCCTTGGCATAGTCCGGCTCGGATTGCGCATAGGCCGTTGCCAGCAC
Source organism: Mesorhizobium sp. GW821-FHT04C10 (assembly GCF_059420305.1). Classification (NCBI taxonomy): domain Bacteria; kingdom Pseudomonadati; phylum Pseudomonadota; class Alphaproteobacteria; order Hyphomicrobiales; family Phyllobacteriaceae; genus Mesorhizobium; species Mesorhizobium sp. GW821-FHT04C10. The sequence goes on from NZ_JBWKTL010000001.1 coordinate 5,657,544, forward strand.
ATCCGGATGATCATTGTTGACCAGGGCCGCAAGCATGGCCGGCACGCCGGGATCCGGCTTCTTGTCTTCACGCGCATGGAATTCCGCGGCGATCTGGATTTCCTTGCCTTTGATCTGGGGCTTGGCAAAGGCCATTTTCAGGTCGCTGTCCATGCTCGGCCGCATCAAGGAGGAGGTCCGCTGGAAGATCGAACCGGCGTTGAAATTCTTCGGCGGTGCAACGGGAGACACCTGGACAATGCGGCCCTTCTTGTCGGCGCGCATGACGCGATCCTCGTCGGGCGAGCCGCTGACCTTGCCGCCCTTGCCGCGAAACGAGACAGAGCCGACGCCCGCCAGGTGAATGCCCGATCCGGAGATCGAGCCGGTGACATCGGAATCAACGAACGGCATCTCGGCCGCATGCACGGAACCGGCGACGGATCTCTCGACATAGGAATTCCAGCGCGCGGTCGGCGATTCGAGGCCGGAAACCAGGCTGGTCATGTCCTGGTAGGCGGCGACGGTCGGGAAACCGATCCAGATGCCGAGGCCGATGATGAGCGGAGACACAAAATTGCGCTTCTTCTCACCGGCGGCGGCAGCAAGCCGCTTCAAGACGCGTCGATGCACGGAACTCTCTCCAGGAACGCTACTGACCCCACTGGAGAGCAAAATGATGCATTAACCTTGATGGGACGTTAACGGGATCGATCGGGTTTTCCCGGTCGGCTCAAGGTCGTGGTTTCGAAGTCGGGCGGTTTTGCGGCGGGAGAGCGGGCAGCGTGCGGGCTTGCCGCTGTAGGACGGACTTAACCGGATATCCACATTCCAGCCGTTAGATAAAGCCGGTTCGAAACAGCGGCGCCGCGAGCAGGCGACAGAGGCAGGTCGTGGAGAGCACAACCGCGAATGGCGGAGCAAGGACCGCAGTAGCCCAGCGTCCGCAGCTTCATAGCCTGACCTCGCTGCGAGCCGTGGCAGCCCTGTCTATCTTTTTCCATCACCTGCAGGAATTCGGCATCGATGCGTCTCGACCCATCTGGGGTATGGATCTCGGTTGTGCTGTATCGTTCTTCTTCGTCCTGTCCGGTTTCGTATTGTCATATGGTTTCGAGGGACAGTTCCGGACGTCCCGCGACATGAGAAATTTTATCGCTCAAAGATTTTTCCGGCTGTGGCCGGTTCATATGCTGTGCAGTTTCTTTGCCTTGGTGACACTTCAAGGCCCGGTAAGCGCCCTGACCGCTTATCTGACCACAACGCTGCAAAGTTCGTGGATTCCGGCTTTTGGTACTGCCTTCGCCTACAACGGCGTCTCATGGTCGATATCGGTCGAGCTGTTCTTCTATCTGGTGCTGCCGTTCATCCTCACCCTCAGGCCGCGCCCAGCGACAATGCTGATCTACGGTTGGACACTCGCGGTCTTCGCGTTGCTTACCCTGACCGTAGTTTTGCCGCAGCCGTTTTTTCCTCCACCTTCCAAGCAGCCGATGTTGGACCTCTATGTAACGGATGCTTCCTTCGCCCAGCTCTTTCCGCCCTTGCGCATGGTCGAATTCCTGAGTGGCGTCGCTGTCTATCAGCTGTTCAGGCGCCTCCACATCCCGGACAGATGGGTCACGCCTTGCCAGATCGCTGTTGTCTTCGGCGTGGTGCTTTACGCCAGCCTGCATGCTGGAGTTACGCAAGCGCTCGGCAGGCACACGTCAATCATCGCATCGGTTGCCTATCGAGAATACGGAATGTACCCGCTGTTTGCGGTCATGATTTATGTCTTTGCGCATCAGGGCGGCAGAATCTCAAATATCCTATCCTCCCGTCCTTTGGTTTTTCTGGGAGAAATCAGCTTCTCGTTTTATATGATTCATCAGATCGTCATCATCAATCTGTCCCACAATTTCAATTTTGTTCGTCTCCACGGATCAATCACGGCAGCAATTTCCGCTGGACTGATCAGTCTGCTGTTTTCGATCATTCTACACCGAACCATTGAAAGCCCGTGCATTGCTTGGGCCAAGAGACGGTTTCCATTCATGAGACAGCCGCTGACTTCCGCAGAAATGCCACTTTTCATAGTGCCCTAGCTCGGCCCAAGACCGATCGTGGCAACGGCCGCAGGAAGATCGGCCATGCGATCAGTGCGCAGATGGCGGCCGACAGCCAGACGCCGGACCATGACCACAGGTGCAGCAGCCCGGGAATGGCCACCGGCACCAGGAAGAAGCCAACGAAAACAAAGGTGTTGGCCAGGCTGAGCGCGGTTCCGACATGGCCGGCGCCGGCAAGCGTGGCAAGCTCGGTATAGGCAACACCATGCCAGGCGGAGACCGAGATGCCTGCGGCAATCAGCACCAAGGGAAGAACAGCGATCAGGAAGGGCTGGCCGCCCGGCATGGCGGGGCTAGCCAGGACCAACACCCAGAGCACCACGAAGGCAAGCGCGCTGAGCGCACTGCATCTGCGAAGAAACTGGCGACGATTGCCGTGGCGGTCGGTGAAGCGGCCGCTCCAGACGCGCATGACCATGGCGCCGATCTGCACGGCCGCGAGGCTCGCACTGATCGCGGCGGTTCCCAGCCCTGCGAAGTCGTGCAGAAACACCGACGCGAACGTGAGCACCGCCACCTGTGGGAAGCAGAGCAAGCCGATAGCGGTCGCGATGCGCCAGACCTCGATGTTGCGCAGCGGCGCCGATCCGGCCGCGGCCGGCGAAACGACGTGATCCACGGTCGGCGGCTCGTGCAGCCAACGCCAGGCGAACAGGGCGGAGAGAGCGGAGGTGCCAGCCAGGAGCCCGAACACCGCGGAAAAACCGAAAACCAGGGCGAGCGACGGCAGGACAAGCGCGCCCAGGCCACCGCCAAGCGGCACCGCCGTCTGACGGATGCTCATGGCAAAGCTACGTTCGTTTTCCCGGAACCAGCCCATGATGGCGCGGCCGCTCGAGCCGTTGACGCTGCCGCCCAATAACCCGGTGACGAGCAGGCTTGCCGACAGGAGCGTGACATCGGGAATGCCTGACCTCGTCGGTACAACGAGCATGGCCATGGCAAGCAGCCAGGCCGCCGTCGCGCCAAGCCCGATCAGAAGCACACGGCGATCGCCCCAGCGATCGGTGAGCAAGCCCCAGGGCAATTCGCTGAGCGCAACGCCCAGTCCGAGGAGGCCAAGCGCCAGGCCAAGCTCGGCATTGCTCAATTGGTAGCCCTGCCGAAGCACGACGGCCGTTGCCGGTATGCCGGAGAAGGTGGCCGAAAAACTGGCGTTCGCAGCGACACCGATGCCCAGGACCTTCCAGCGATGGCCGGGGCTTAACACCCTTCTGGCGGGGCCGGCAGCCCTGTCTTGCAGGATTTGTGTTGGCTCTTGGTCGGCGCAGTCGGCGATGGCGGACATGATTTCGTTCCCATGGGGGTCCAGTCGCCTGGACCTTGACGCCATCTCTCTAGCGCCATAGTTTTGTCCTTAAAATCAGGAACTTTTTGACTATACATCCTGAAAAACAGGACGTTTCCATGCAACGCGTGACCTTCGACCTTGACGTTCTGCGCAGTTTCGTCACCGGCATGGAGCTCGGCAGCTTTGCCAAGGCCGCCGAAAGGCTTGGCCGGTCGACCTCGGCGGTCAGCGCGCAGTTGAAGAAACTGGAAGAGCAGGCAGCGACGCCGATCTTCCGCAAATCGGGGCGCGGCCTCGCCTTGACGGAGGCCGGCGAGACCATGCTGGGCTATGCGCGCCGGCTGCTCGAGTTGAATGACGAGGCGGCGGCCGCCATCCACGATGTCGAACTGGAAGGCTGGGTGCGGCTTGGCCTGCAGGAGGATTTTGGCGAGGCGGTGCTGCCCGACGTGCTCGGCCGCTTCACCCGTGCGCATCCCAAGGTCAAGATCGAGGCCAGGATCGCGCGCAGCTTCGAGCTGGCCGACAAGATCACGTCAGGCAGTCTCGATATCGCGCTTGCCTGGCACAATGGCACGATGCTGCCCTATAGCGAGCACGTCGCCGACGTTCCAATGCGCTGGGTTGGTCCGGCCAAGCGCATCGAGACAAGCCTGCGCGACGGCGAGCCACTGCCGCTGGTGGCACTGGAAGCACCGTGCCTGCTGCGCACGGTGGCGACGGAAACGCTCGACCGCGCCGGATTGCCCTGGCGCATGGCCTTCTCCAGCCCGAGCCTTGGCGGCATCTGGGCGGCCGTGGCCGCGGGGCTGGGGTTGACGATCCGCACCGACATCGGCCTTCCAGCCAGCGTCAGCGCGATCAAGCCGGAGATTGCCGGCCTGCCGGCGCTACCCAAGATGGCGCTGTACCTGCATCGCCGGGATGCCGAACTCGAGCCGGTGGCGGCGCGGCTGGCGGACATATTGCTGGAGGCGGCGCGGCAGGCATTGCCCGACAATGCGCGGACTACCGGCTTGCGCGCCGTGGCCTGATCGGACGAGCGCTGGGCTCAGCCGCGTTTCTTCGCCCGGCCAGCGAACGGGTTGTCCGAGGTGCGCAGCGCGATGCGGATCGGCACGCCCGGCATGTCGAAGGCTTCGCGCAGGCTGTTGGAGAGATAACGCACATAGGATTGCGGCATCGCGTCCGGGCGCGAGCACTGGACCACGAAGCCCGGCGGCCGCGTCTTGGCCTGCGTGACGTATTTGACCTTCAGCCGGCGCCCGGCAACCGCGGGCGGCGGATGATGCGCCAGGATGGCTTCAAGCCAGCGGTTGAGCTTGCCGGTCGAGACGCGGCTGTTCCAGACCTTGTGGGTCCTCAGCACCGCGTCCATCAGCTTGTCGAGGCCGCGCCCTGTCTCGGCCGAGACCGGAACGGCCTGGATGCCGCGCACCTGCGGCAGCAGCCGCTCGGTCTTTTCGCGCAGTTCCGCCAGAAGCTCCTGCGGATGATCGATCAGATCCCATTTGTTGAAGGCGATCACCGGCGCCCTGCCCTCGCGGATGATCAGGTCGGCGATCTGCAGGTCCTGCTTCTCGAAGGGGATCGTGGCGTCGAGCACGATGATGACGATCTCGGCGAAACGGATGGCACGCAAGCCGTCTTGCACCGACATCACTTCCAGCTTTTCGTGGATCCTGGCCTTGCGGCGCATGCCGGCCGTGTCGAACAACTTCAGCCGACGGCCATGCCAGTCCCAGTCGACCGAGATCGAATCGCGGGTGATGCCGGCTTCCGGTCCGGTCAGCAGCCGCTCCTCGCCGATCAAGGCGTTGATCAGCGTCGACTTGCCGGCGTTTGGCCGGCCGACGACAGCGATGCGCATCGGCTTGGTGTCGTCGTAAGTGTTCACATCCTCGGCGTCGGGATCAGCAATGTCCTCGCCGATCAGCACCTCACCGGCGGCGATCTCGTCGTCTTCGCCATCTTCGTCTTCACCGAAGGCGCGGGCTTCGCCAAGTGCCGCGATCACCGCGTCGCGCAGATCGGGCATGCCTTGGCCATGTTCGGCCGAAACCGGGATCGGCTCGCCAAGGCCGAGTTCCCAAGCCTCCAGCATGCCGCCCTGGGCGCCTTTCGCCTCGGCCTTGTTGGCGACCAGAACAACCGGCTTGCCGGATTTGCGCACGATTTCCGCAAAGGTCCTGTCGTCCGGCAGCAAGCCGGATTTGGCATCGATGGTGAAGAAGATCAGGTCGGCTTCGTGTATGGCGATCTCGGTCTGCGCGCGCATGCGGCCAGGCAAGGTCGAGGCGGCGGCATCCTCGAAACCGGCGGTATCGATGACATCGAAATGCAGGTCATAGAGCTTGGCGGCATGGACACGGCGATCGCGGGTAACGCCCGGCGTGTCGTCGACAAGCGCCAGCTTCCTTCCCACCAGCCGATTGAAAAGAGTCGATTTGCCGACGTTAGGTCTGCCGATAATGGCGACTTTGAAGGTCATACGGTCCTACAATCATGGATGTCGTTGTCCCAAAACCGCTGCACACTTTTGGGCGACATGCATTTACGAGGCATTGCCCGAGCCGCGGATCAGCTCGGACATCAGCGTTGCCCGCTCGCGGGTGTTGCGCGGGGCGCCATCATCGGCGGCGATCTGGTCGAACAGTTTCAGCGCGTCCTGGGTCTTGCCTTCCTTCCACGCGGCAAGGCCGAGCGCCTCGCGTGCTGTATGGCGTAGCGTGTTGGTGTCCGATGTCAGCGCCTCGACGCGGCTGGACACGTCGGCGAAGGAGCCGTGGTCGACGAGCAGGAGCGCTGCCCGCAGCCGGGCCATGTCGCGAATGCCCTGGGGTATGGCGGTGTCGGCGGCGACTTCGTCGAAGTCCTTGACGGCGGCATCGGTGTCGCCCTTGCTCGCCTTGACGGTGGCGGCGCGCATGCGGGCAAGCAGGGGATAGGCGCCGTAGCCGTCCTTCTCGAGCTGGTCGAGCGCGGCCAGCGCCTCGTCGTTCTTGCCGTCATTGGCAAGCTTCAGCGCCTGCGAGAACGCGTCACCGGAGCGGTTGGCGCGCGTCTCGTCCCAATAGCGGTAGCCGACGAAAGCGGCGGTGCCGAGCACCACCAGGGCCGCGATGACGATCAAGGCGGGGCCAAAACGGTCCCACAGCTTCTGCGCCTGCTCGCGACGGATCTCGTCATTGACTTCACGGATAAAACTGTCGTCGGACATCAATCAAAACCACTTTTGCCCTGGGCCGGGCGGTTCATGAGCCCGCGTTTTAGCGAAATTTTGTCGGCATGGAAGGGGTTCAGCCGGAAAATCGCCTATTCCCCAGGGCAAACGGACAAAAAGGCCCAATCGCACCCACGCCACATTTCGGGGATAGCCGGCTTGCTGACCGCCCGGAGCCTGTAAATTTGCCGATGCCTTGTTTGTCTCGCGTTGTTGCGTTCTCTCTTGCCTCGCTCGCCGCTGCCGGCGCAGCCCTGGCCGACCCACCCGCACCAGCAATGCCGAAGCAGGTGGTCATCATCTCCTTCGACAGTGCCCGCGACATTTCGCAATGGAAGCGCAGCCGGGCGCTGGCGCAGCGCACCGGCGCGCATTTCACCTATTTTCTGTCCTGCGTCTTCCTGCTGTCGCCGGAGACGCGCAAGGAATACACCGCACCCGGCAAGACACCAGGCAAATCGAATATCGGCTTTGCCGCCTCCAAACAGGAAGTGGCCGAGCGGCTGGAGCAGATCGGCCTTGCCGCCCATGAGGGCCACGACATTGCCAGCCACGCCTGTGGTCATTTCGACGCCAAGGACTGGAGCAAGGCCGACTGGGCGAAGGAGTTCGGCTCGTTCGAGCACATTTTCGAGAACGCCTATGCGATCAACGGCATTATGCCCGAACCGGATGGCTGGCGTGATTTCGCGCGACACGCCGTTGTCGGCTTCCGCGCGCCGTATCTGTCAACGAACAAGGCGCTTTACGAGGCCTTGCCCGCCGCCGGCTACCAGTTCGACGCCAGCGGCGTCTCTCAGGGCCCTGCCCTGCCGCCGACCGTCGGCGGCATCACCCGCTTTTCACTACCGCAAATCCCGGAAGGGCCGAAATCACGGCCGGTGATCGCGATGGACTACAATCTCTATGTCAGGCATTCCGGCGGTTTCGAGCGGCCGAGCAAGGCGGGCGAATTCGCCGACCGGACCTATCAGGCGTTTCGAGCCGCTTTCGACACCCAGTATCAGGGCAAGCGTATTCCGCTGGAACTCGGCTTCCATTTCACGCTGATGAATGACGGCGCGTATTGGGACGCGCTGGAGCGCTTTGCCGGCGAGGTCTGCGTGAAGGCCGATGTCGAATGCATCAGTTTTCGCGATTATGTCGCGCGGCAAAGCGCTGGCCAGAGGCAGCCAACGGTCGGCGGCTGAGCCGCCAACCCGCTCGGACCAAACCCGATCGTCTCAAGCCGGATCTTCGGCGCCATGCCTTGCCAGATAACGCTGGTCGATCTCGGGCAGCGGCTCGCCTAGGAGCGTGGCCTCGAAGGCGCGCAGGCGCTTGTGGACCGACTGGAGCTCGACGATGGTCGACCAGGAGGTGAGCAGAAACTGCAGCGAACCCGTCACCTTGCCAAAGGCGTTCGAGATCTGGTTCAGCGCGCCGAACGTTATCTTGTGGGCGACGAGCGACGGACCCAGGATCAGCAGGGAGAAGATATTGTCGGCCTGCAGGTAGGTGTACCGGACGACGTTGAAATAGATGTAGTGGAAATAGAGCCTGAAATAGTTGTGCCTGACATTGGCGAACAGCTCGGCGGTGGTGGCAGGCTGTGCACGATCCGCATGATCCTCGCCGTAAACCAGTTCCTTGCGGTAAGCGGCCTCGACGCGCTGGTTACGGAACTGCAGCCCCGGAAGCTTCAGGCCGGCTATCATCACCGAGATCGTTCCGAACAGACACCAGGCGAGTGCCGCGACCACCAGGGGCTGGGGGATCGCGCCGATGATCGGCAACTCGCTGATATGGGCCTGCAACTGGATCATGACCGGGAGGAAGGCGATCAAGGTCATGATCGACTGCACGAAGCTGGAGCCGAGATCTTCCATGATCTGCGAGAACCGCATCGTGTCTTCCTGGATACGCTGCGAGGCACCCTCGATATGGCGCAACCTGGCCCAGTTCTCGATGAAGTAGTTGTTCATCGCCGTGCGCCAGCGGAAGATCCAGTGGCTCACGATAAAGGCATTGACCACCTGCACATTCATGCCGACCAGCGCGAGCCATGAGAAATCGGCCAGTCCGGTATAGAATTCAGCGTTGGTCGATTTGCCCGTCCCTGACATCAGCCCTTGCACATAGTCAAAGAACGGTCCGTACCAGGCGTTGACGGCGACGCTGACCTGCACATTGAAATAGATGAAGAACAAGATGACCGCCGTCATCAGGATCGACCAGCGTTGCCAGGGATGCGGCGAATACCAGCTCCAGAACGCGTAGAAGATGGCCACGCACACCACGAAGTAGATGTAGAACCAGAGGAACGGCTTCGACACCAGGACGGCAATGCCGATGATCGGCGGCGCGTCGGCGGCCGCCGCCGGCAGGCCGAAAACGGCGCCCAATTGCTCACCACCGAAAAACCAGAACAGGATCGCCGCAAGGCTCCAGATGGCGGCCGAAGAAAAGAAGAGCTTCGGCTGCGGGAAGAAGGATACGAACACTGGGCGAATTCCTTGCTTTAGGCGCAAATCAGCTGACAACAGCGGGCATAAAGTCACACATTAGAGGGAAAGAAAATGCCTGCCCGATGCCCGGTGCCAGCAAGACCACAATCATGGCGATTTTGGCGCGGCCGACCAGGTGACGGCGCCGGAGACCACCAGCATGGCCGCGGCGAGGAGCGAAGCGAGGAAGAAATCACCTGATATCTGCGCCAAAAAACCGGCAACGATCGGGCCGATGATCTGGCCCAGGCCGAACGACGCCGTCATCAACGCAAAGATGCGCCGGGGCGCCTTTGGTGCCTGCTGGCGGGCGGCCTGCAAGCCAAGCGCGGTGATGGCAATGAAGGTGCCGCCGAGCAGCAGGCCGCCAAGCAGCGGCCCCGAATGTCCGCCAAGCGCCACGCTGGCGGTGACGCCGATCACTTCTATGAAACATGCCAGCGCATAGGCGGCGTAGAGGCCAATCCGCGCGGCGATCTTCTGCCAAAGCCACGTCGAGGGAAAACCGGCAAGGCCGGCGACCAGCCACACCATGGCCTCGAAGACGCGGCTGCCGCCGCCCTGGCGGACGATGGCGACCAGGAATGTCGCGGTCACCACATAGCCAAACCCGAACAGGCCGTAGGCGACGATGATCTTCATCAGCGACCGGGCTTTCGGCAAGGCCGGCTCACGGGCGGCTTCGCCGTTAACGAGCGGGCCTTCGTTCGCCAGCAGCGCCACGACGACCAAACCGCAAGCCGAAATCAGAGCCGACCACAACCAGCCCGCCGCCCAGCCGGCATGTTCAGTGACCAGCACCGCCATCATCACCGCCGAGATCGCCATGCCGAGCCCGACACCGCCGAAATGCCAGGCCTGCAGGTCGCCACGACCGGCGGCATTGATGTGGCTGAAGACGATGCTGGCCATGAAGACCATGACGAAGGCGCTGGCCAGACCCGCCAGAAAGCGGATGAGGAGAAAGGCGGGCATGGCGTCGGTCAGCCCCATCAGCGCGGCCAGGACAGTGCTGGCGCCGAGGCCCGCCAACATCAGCAGACGTTCGCGGCCATGCGCCCAACCACCGGCCGCGGCAAACGCGCCGACGAGATAGCCGAGATAATTGGCGGAAGCGATCCACCCGGCATTGGCCGGCGACAGATGCAGCTCTTCCATCATGCCGGGCAGGATCGGCGTGTAGACGAAGCGGCCGATGCCCATGGCGACGGCCAGCGCGATCATGCCGGCGACGGTAAAGCGAAGCTCTGCTGAGGTCGATTTCATTGCGGCGCACAATAAATGCCGACGTCGCTGAAACAACCCGCCTTTCGTTGGGCCAATACGACCGCCAATGCGCCACGCTCTGTCCGACATTTCCTCGAGCCGGACCGCGTGGCCTCGGCTCAGCGGCGTTCACCCAAACCGGCATGGGGTGAGCAGGTCTCGTGCTCGGTCCGCCGCGCCGTCAGCCTGAACGGCATGTCGCCGAGCTCGCGCTCCGACATGGTGTTCAGCACAGGATGTGAAAGCGGGTCTGTCAGCCATCCCTGCGCCTCGCTCCCAGAGCGAGGCGCGCACAAGGTATTCGTGGCGAACATGCCCCTCAGCGACGACACCATCCTCAACATTTCCGGCTCCGCGGGTCTGTCTCCCATCAACAAAGTCTGCCGTTCCGATGTGAGTTTCAATTGAGATTTCGGCCGGACCAGTTTAGAAAATCTCAAATGGCCATGCTCAATCGCGTTCATCTCAACGGCCTTCGGGCCGTCGAAACCGTTGCCCGTCTCGGCTCGCTTGCAGCGGCCGCCGGGGAGCTCAACGTTTCCGTCAGCGCCGTCAGCCAGCAGATAAGCCGCACGGAAAAGCAGCTCGGCCAGGCGCTGTTCGAGCGCACGGCCAGCGGTCTCGTGCTGACCGAATTCGGCGCCGTCTTCGCGACCCGCCTTGGTGCTGGATTTCGCGAGCTTATCCAAGCCGTGGCGCTGGCAGACGAAGCGACCCAATGCACCCTGGTGGTTTCGGTGGCGCCGGCCTTTGCCTCGAAATGGCTGCTGCCGCGACTGTCGCGTCACTTCGACCGGCATCCCAATGTGCTGCTGCGCATCGACGCTTCGGTGCGGCTGGCCAATCTGGACCATTCCGACATCGACATCGCCATCCGGCTTGGCGATGGCAAATGGCCTGGCGGGCGCGCGGAACTGCTTCTGGCGCAGGAGGTTTTCCCGGTCTGCGCTCCTGGCATCGCCATGAAACTGAGCTCGATCGAGGACCTTGCCCAGACCTGCGCCATCACCGACGAGCGGGCGATGATCAACTGGGACAGCTGGTTCGCCGCCGCCGGTGTTCCACCCGTCACCTTCCAGAAGGGCGCCCGCTTCACCGATCCGATGCTATGCCTGGAATCGGCGATTGCCGGCCATGGCGTGATGCTGGGCTGGCAGTTGCTGGCGGCGGATGCGCTGGCCGATGGACGGCTGGTGGCGCCGTTCGGAATCCGTGCACAGAGCGGGCTCGGTTACTGGCTGGTGACCTCGTCGACGAAGGCGGAAAGCCGCAAGGTCCGGGACTTCAAGATCTGGATCAAGGAAGAGATCGAGGCGACGATGGCGCAATTCGGATCGGCGACTACAGCTCCCGCCGGCGCGATCGCGGTGGAAAGCACCGCGTCACCGGTCTATGTAGAGTCGGATATCCAACTACGGCAGGCAGGATCATGACCACACATTCGCGCGGCGTTTCCGCAACGATCGACCCGGTGAAGCTCGACAGGCTGGCGGAAGTCGCCATCAAGGTCGGGCTGCAATTGCAGCCGGGACAGGATCTGGTGCTGACCTCGTCGATCGCGGCCCTGCCGCTGACCAGGCGCATCGTCGAACACGCCTACAAGGCCGGCGCCGGGCTGGTGACGCCGATCTTCAACGACGACGAGATGACGCTGGCGCGCTACCGCTTCGGCGCCGACGCCGGTTTCGACCACGCCGCCGGCTGGCTCTATGAAGGCATGGCGAAGGCCTTTTCCAACAATGCGGCCAGGCTTGCCGTGCGCGGCGAGGATCCCTCGCTGTTGTCGGCGCAGGACCCGGCGAAAGTGGCGCGCGCCAACAAGGCGAATTCCATGGCCTACCAGCCGGCGCTGGAAAAGATCACCGGCTTCGACATCAACTGGAACATCGTCGCCTATCCGGACCTCGCATGGGCCAAGCAGGTTTTTCCCGGCGATGCCGACGATGTCGCCGTGGTCAAGTTGGCCGATGCCATCTTCGCCGCCTCGCGGGTGGATGTGGAGGACCCGATCGGCAACTGGAAGGCGCACAATGCCGCTCTGCGCGGCCGCACCGAATGGCTGAACGGCCATAATTTCCATGCGCTGCATTTCACCGGGCCTGGCACCGACCTGACGGTCGGGTTGGCGGACGGCCATGAATGGATGGGCGGCGCCTCGACCGCCAAGAACGGCATCACCTGCAATCCCAACATCCCGACCGAAGAGGTCTTCACAACGCCGCATGCCAGGCGGGTCGAAGGCTACGTCTCCTCGACCAAGCCGCTGTCCTATCAGGGCACGCTGATCGATGACATCTCGGTGCGTTTCGAAGGTGGGCGAATCGTCGAGGCCAAGGCTTCGAAGGGGGAGGATGTGCTGAAGAAGGTGCTCGACACCGACGAGGGATCGCGCCGTCTGGGCGAAGTCGCGCTGGTGCCGCATTCCTCGCCGATCTCGGCCAGCGGCCTGTTGTTCTTCAACACGCTGTTCGACGAGAATGCCGCCTGCCACATCGCGCTCGGCCAATGCTATTCGAAGTGTTTCGTCAACGGCGCCTCCCTCAGCCAGGACGAGATTGCGGCCCGGGGCGGCAACAAGAGCTTCATCCACATCGACTGGATGATCGGTTCGGACAAGATCGACATAGACGGCGTCCACAAGGACGGCAGCCGCGTGGCGGTCATGCGCAAGGGCGAGTGGGCCTGACGGTTTGCCAGCCTGTGAGGGCAGGATGACTTTCGATATCGCGGTCAAGCGCATCTACGAAGCACCCGACAAGGCCGATGGCCAACGGGTGCTGGTCGATCGCATCTGGCCGCGCGGCGTCAGCAAGGAGCATGCCGCGCTGGCGCTGTGGCTGAAGGAGATCGCGCCGAGCGACGAGCTGCGCAAGTGGTTCGGGCATGAGCCGGCGCGCTGGGCGGAGTTTCGGGAGCGGTATCGCGTTGAGCTGGATGGAAATGACGAGGCGGTGGCGCAACTGCGCGGTCTGCTTGGCGAGGGCAAGGTAACGCTGCTCTACGGCGCGCATGACGAGGCGCACAACAATGCGGTGGCGCTGGCGGGGTATTTGCGCGGGACGGGTTGAAGCGGCTGACATTTCTGAGGTCGGCGGGACAGCGCCCCCCTCTGTCCTGCCGGACATCTCCCCCACTTGGGGGGAGATCAGCAGCTTCGGCGCCGCAGATCCCTTGCAGCGTAACTGATTGGCGAAGGCCACGATGACATCCAATCTCCCCCCTCGTGGGGGAGATGTCCGGCAGGACAGAGGGGGGCGCCGGCCCGCGACGGGCGAAGGCGAAGGTCGCCCCTACTTCCCGACCGCCTGCTCATAAACATCCGGCTTGAAGCCAACCAGAACCCGGTCGCCAACCTCAAGCACCGGCCGCTTGACCATCGTCGGCTTGGCCAGCATCAACGCCTTGGCCTTCCTCTCATCGAGGCCCTGCTTGTCGGCGTCCGGCAGTTCGCGGAAGGTCGTGCTGCCCTTGTTGAGCAGCTTTTCCCAGCCGACCTTGCCAACCCAGCCATCAAGCCGCTTGGCGTCCAGCCCCTCCGCGCGAAAATCGTGGAAACGATAGGCAACGTCATGGCTCTCCAGCCAGACGCGCGCCTTCTTGACCGTGTCGCATGTGGTAATGCCGTAGATCGTAGTCGTCAAAGCGCGTTTCCCTTGGGCTGGCGGTCGAATCCGCCCCACAACCTAAAACCGCCCTTCCCGCATTGCCAGCGCCCAGGCCCGTAACCGCGGAATTTTTGGGGCTTGCCAATACTAAGGAATTTTCCTAAGTATTTTTAGGCCGCTTTTGACAGCGCCTCAGGATCGATCAATGACAAGCCTCCAGACCGCCAATCCGAGCCTCCCGCCGATCGACGGCATCTTCCGCGCGCTTGCCGATCCGACGCGGCGCCGTGTCGTCGAGCGGCTGAACCGCAGCCCGGCCTCGGTCAGCGAACTGGCGCAGCCTTTCGAGATGGCCCTGCCCTCCTTCATCGAACATCTCAAGGTGCTGGAAGGCTGCGGGCTGGTGCGATCGGAAAAGATCGGCCGCACCCGGACCTACCAACTGGCACCCGAGCCCCTGAAGCTCGCCGAAAACTGGCTGGCCGAACAGCGGACACTGTGGGAACGCCGCCTCGACCAGTTCGACGCCTATGTGATGACCCTCAAGGAGCAGGAAAAATGAGCTATCCCTTCAAGCCCGATCCCAGGCTGGACCTCGTGCTGGAGCGCGTCATCGATGCGCCGCGCGAATTGCTGTGGCGGGCGTGGACGAAGCCGGAGCATGTCAAGCAATGGTTCACGCCGAAGCCGTGGATGATCACCGACTGCGAGATCGATCTCAAGCCAGGCGGGTTGTTCAGGACACGCATGCAGTCGCCCGACGGAAAGGAGGTCAACGACCGCCGCTGCTGCTATCTCGACATTGTGCCGAACGAGCGGCTGGTGTGGACGGATGCGCTGCTGCCGGGCTATCGGCCGTCAGGCGAGCCCTTCATCACCGCGGTCATTTCCCTCCAGCCCGATGGCCGGGGCACGCGCTACACCGCCACCGCCATCCACCGCGACGAGGTGACCCGCAACAATCACGAGGAGATGGGCTTCTTCGATGGCTGGGGCACGGTGGCCGACCAGCTTGCCCAGTATGTGAAGACGATTTGAGCCTCTCACATGGCGGCCAGGACGGATGTCCCGGCCGCCATGCTTGTTTCTCGAAGCGAAGAGCCTGCTCCGAAGTCGGAGGTATCTCTGCTGCCTCAGTAGTAAAAGCGCTCTTCGGTGATCTTGCCGTTCTTGACCGTGTACAGGCCAACCTCATCCATGGTGACGCGCTCGCCGGTGGCCTTGGGCGTTACGTCGAACTTGAAGCGCACCGCGAACTGGTCGCCGTTGACATAAGGACCCTCGACCGAGCCACCATGGACCTCGTGGTTCTCTTGCCACCATTGGCCCTTTTGCTTGAGAGCCTCTTTGCCATGGGCCACCGCCATCGGCCCCTCCATGGCTTCGTAGCTGACGATATCGTCGGCGTTGTATTTCTCGCCAGCACCGGCGTGATCACCCTGCTGGAGCAGCTCGGTGAAATCCTTGGCAATTTCCGCGATAGTCATTTTGTGTTCCTCCTGTTCAGACGCACTCGAAGTAGGGAACCGCTTGCCGGCCCGCCACCCTTGCTCGCATGACAGCTGACAAGCTGTGTCAGGACGATCGATATAGCGCGGCTGTGTGACGATGATTTTCTCACATACCGGCCAGGGAATCGTCCTGACCGGTCAATTGCCAACGTCCACATTCATCGTAAACGCCCTTGCCGATGAGACTGTGGATCAGCACAAAATCCCGCACCAACCAGTTGACTGGATTAATGGTCCGTTCGCGGATTTTGGGCACACGCGCTTCATCTCGAAGCAGCGTGACATGCGGTTCAATGGACTTTGTGAGAAAGCATTTCAACGGGCTGTCGGAAATCAGCGCAGTAAGCTTGCGCCAGAATTCTTGTAGCGCCGGATTGCTGCCACTGCCGCCGCGCAGAACAAGCGAACCACCGCCAAAAGCCGACAAGCGATCGAAGGAAACCTCGAAAGGTTTTGCAACGATCATCGAGCCTATACGGCAGGCGGTTTCGACCAACTCCTTCGGAAACCCGTCATGGTCGCCGAGACCGACGAGCGAGATATGGATGTGATTTTCCGGAACAAACCAGCCTTGCAGCCCCAGCTCGCGATCCAGGGCGACGGCCTTCCGCGCGAGAGGGGCGGCAATAGCGTTCTCGGCAAGGACGGCGAAGAATATCCGGTCGTCGAAATGTCGCTCGAACTCTTCCCATTGGAAAAAGGTCTGGCCGTTCCTGGCGGTTCCGAATGCAGGTTGCCCACTCATAACTGAACTCGACCGGCAAATTGTATCCGATCGGAAATTTTAGAACAAAAAGAGAACACGTCAAGCGAAAACGGATGGACACCGGTCCTTCCAGCATGTACCCGCGCAACTGTGCGGCGACCTTGCGAAGCCGGTCAGGCTAGCCCGGCAACATAGGGCAGTTGGCGCCACGGCGCAGGCTGATATGCGCCACGTCGCCGACGCTGAATTGAAAGCCCTCGGCCTGGCGCGGGGCATCGATGACAACAGGCGCGCCTTTTTCGAGTTCGGCATGCAGGCGCAGCGTGCGGCCGTGAAAGACGATGCTGTTGACACGTGCCGGCGCCGTGTCGGGCGCGGCCTCGGTCGTCGCCAGCAGATCCTCCGGACGCACGCCGATGGTGCGCACCTCGCCTTCGCCGGGTGACTGGCCGGTTTCGGAAATGGCCTCCAGCGGCAAGGTGCCGGCGGTGAAACGCAGTCGATCGCCATCGCGGCCGACAAAACGTGATTGCAGGAGATTCATAGTGCCGATGAAGCTCGCCACGAACTTGGTTGCGGGCCGATCATAGAGGGTCGCCGGCGGCGCGATCTGCTCGATGCGGCCCTTGTTCATGACGACGATGCGGTCGGAGATCGACAGCGCCTCGGTCTGGTCGTGGGTGACCATCACGAAGGTGGTACCAAGCCGCGACTGCAGCCGCTTCAACTCGACTTGCATCTGTTCGCGCAGATGCGCGTCCAACGCCGACAGCGGCTCGTCGAGCAGGAGCACGCGCGGCTCGCAGACGATGGCGCGGGCGAGCGCGACGCGCTGGCGCTGGCCGCCCGACAGTTCCAGGACGCGAGCGCGAAGCTTGTCGGCGAGACCGACCATCTCCAGGGCTTCGCCGACGCGCTTCGCCTGCTCGGCGCCGGACAGTTTGCGCAACGACAGGCCGAAGCCGACATTTTCGGCGACGTTCATATGCGGAAACAGCGCATAGTCCTGGAACACGGTGTTGACCGGCCGGTCGAAGGGCCGAAGGGCAGTGATGTCACGACCGTCGAGCAAGACCTTGCCGCTCGACGGGCTTTCGAAGCCGGCAATGACACGCAGGCTGGTGGTCTTGCCACAGCCGGACGGCCCGAGCAGCGTGATGAATTCGCCGCTGACAATGTCGAGATCGACGGCATCGAGCCCGACGATGCCACCTGGAAAAACCTTGGAAACCGCCTGCAGCCGGACGAGTGGATCAGGCGCCATCGCGAACCTCGGACGGCTTCGTGGTGTTGACCCATAGGATCTGGCACTGCTCTGCGCCGGGATTGCGGAAGGCGTGCAAAAGCGTGCTCTTGAAAGCGAAACTGTCGCCGGTCTTCAGCCCGTATCTTGTCGAATCCACCACCAGTTCGACCTCGCCCGAAAGCACGTAGCCGAATTCATGGCCGGCATGGGCGTAGGCTTCCGCCGTGCCGCCACCGGCTTCCACGGTCACCAGCATGCCGGTCAGCGTCGCGCCGGGCGGCGATAGCAGTGCCTTGGCGATGCCTTCGGATTTCACCGGAATCGCGCGGCGGCTGTTGGCGCGCACGCAATAGAGATCGTTGACGGCCTCGTTGCCGTCGGCGATCAGCGCCGAAGGCTCGATGTCCAGCGCGGCGGCGAGCGGCCAGATTACCTTGACCCGCAACGAGGACATGCCGCGCTCGATCTGGCTGAGCGCGCCGATCGACACGCCTGCCCTTGCGGCCAGTTCGGCCAGCGACAGGCGGCGCTCGAGCCTGAGCGCCCGCACGCGCCGGCCGACCCGCACATCGGCATCGTCCTTCGGCTTCTCCGCCGCTTCGTCAAGAACATCCATGCATTCGTCCTCGTTTGCTTCTTCCTTCTCCCCTTGTGGGAGAAGGTGGATCGGCGCGTAGCGCCGAGACGGATGAGGGGTGGGTGACGGATCACCGTCGGTGCCAAGCTGGAGCACCCCTCATTCGTCGCCTTCGGCGGCACCTTCTCCCACAAGGGGAGAAGGAAGAACCAGCGTCAGCCGCCAGCCTTCACTTTCTCGAACATCTTCGCCACATCGTCGTTCTGTTTCATCGGGCCGGTGAAGATGGTGCTCTTCAGCATCACCTCGGGGTCGGACGGCAGTTGCAGCTTCTCCAATTCGTCCTTCGCCACGCCGGCGAAAGCGGTGCTGAGCGAGCTGCCATAGCCATAGGACTGGATCAGGAATTTGCCGGAGTCGGCGTCGAGCCGGCTGTTGATGAAGTCGTAGGCGAGATCGACATTCTTGGCGTCCTTCAGCATGACGAAGCCGCAGGCCCAGGTCAGCATGCCTTCCTTCGGCTTCATGAACTCGACCGGCACGCCCTGCTTCTTCAGCGACGTGGCCGATGCGTTCCAGGTCATGGCGGCGACCAGCTGGCCGCTGGCCAGCGCCTGCTCGACCGAGGTCATGTCGGTGGTGTAGCTCGACAGCAACGGGCGCTGTTCGCGCAACTTTGCCGCGACCTTGTCCATCTCAGCCGGCGTCATGTCGAACGGGTTCACGCCGGCGAGAAGTGCGGCCACGATGGGTGTGTCATGGACGGCGTCGATGGTCGCCATACGGCCGGCATATTGCTTGTCCCAGAGCAGGTTCCAGCTCGCCTCGGGATTCTTCACCAGATCGGTGCGATAGAGGATCGAGGTATTGCCCCAGTCCCAGGGCACCATCCAGACCTTGCCGTCGCCGGCTTGCAGGTCGGGCAGGTTCTTGAACACCGGGAAGATCGAATCCCAGTTCTTGATGCGCTTGGTGTCGATCGGCTGCAGCAGGCCTTCCTTGTTCCAGCGCGCCACCTTGTCATAGCAGGGATGGGCGATGTCGGGACGGAAGCCGGCCTTGACCTTGGTGAAGGCATCGTCGTCGTCGCCGAAGATCGAGGCCTCGACGCCATCGGGATGCGCGGCAAGGAAGCTTTTGTTGAAGTCGGGCAATTCGTAACCCGACCAGGTGAAGTACTGCAGTTTTTCGGCGGCCAGCGTCACGGTCGAAGACAGTGCGAGCGCCAATGCCGCGAGGCCGGCCCGCGCCTTGTGTCCGGTTATCGATTTCAGGAATGCCATTTTCGTTCTCCTCTTGGTTGTTATGGTCAGGCTGGATTGCGGCGCGCCGCACCGAGCCCGCGATGGCGCAGGATCTCGGCGGTACCGGCGACGATGAAGGAAACCGCCAGGATCACCGTCCCCAGCGCCATGACGGTCGGCAGCGATCGGGGGAAGCGCAGTTGGCTCCAGATGTAGAGCGGTAATGTCGGCTCGGTTCCGGCGAGGAAGAAGACGACGATGAATTCGTCGAAGGAGATCAGGAAAGCAAGCATGAAGGCCGACAGTACGGCCGGCAGGCTGAGCGGCAGCATGACGCGCCGGAACGTGGTCCAGTCGGAAGCGCCAAGGTCGAGGGCCGCCTCGCGAACGGTCTTGGGGATGGCGGCGAAACGGCTGCGCATGATGACCACGGTGGTCGGCAGAGCCACCAGTATGTGGCCGAGAACGATGGCGATGCGCGATGGCCCGAGGCCGATCAGGTTGACAAGGATCAGCAGCGATATGCCGACGATGACGCCGGGGATGAGGATCGGCAGCCGTGCGATGGCGCTGATGGTGGCGGCCAAAGGGGAGCGGCCATAGAGATCCATATAAGACACGGTGATGCCGCACAGCGTGGCGCCCGAAGCCGCGACAACGCCGATGACGAGGCTGTTGGCGAGCGCGCCCGAAAGCGCCGGATTGCCGTAGAGCGTCGCATACCATTGCAGCGTGAAGCCCTGCAGGGGAAACGCCGCCTGGATGGAATCGTTGAAGGAAAACAGCGGGATCAGCAGGACCGGCAGATAGAGGAACACCAGATAGGCAAGTACGTAGGGGCCGAGCCAGCGGCCATCCCGTTTCGTGCCGGCGCGTTCGGCCCTCATGTGCGGCTGCCAAATCTGCGGTCGGCGCCACGCGCCACCAGCACAACGAGGAGGATGACCAGCATGACGCAGACCGAAAGTGCCGCGCCGAACGGCCAGTCATTGGCCTTGCCGAACTGTGACTGGATCAGCGTGCCGATCATGGTGCTGGCCGGGCCGCCGACCATGGCCGGCGTGACATAGTCGCCGACCGTCGGCACGAAGACGACAAGGGCCGCGGCCAGAACGCCGGGCATGGAGTTTGGCAAAACGACGCGGCGGAACGCGGTGAACGGCCGTGCGCCAAGATCGGAGGCGGCCTCGAGCAGCGATTTCGGGATCGTGTCCAGCGCCACATAGATGGGCAGGATGGCGAACGGCGCGTAGGCATGAGCGAGCGTGACGACCACCGCCGCCGGCGTGTTGAGGAAGGCCAGCGTGGGCTCGGACCAGATGCCGCTTTCGATCAGCGCCGAGTTCAAGACGCCATTATAAGCCAGCACGATCTTCCAGGCGAAGACGCGCAGGAGATAGCTGGTCCAGAACGGCAGCGTGACCAGGAAAAGCAGCAGGCCGCGCCGATGCCCGGCATGGAAGGCGAGGTAGTAGGCGACGGGATAGGCGGTGACGACGGTTGCCAGCGTCACCAGGCCGGCAATGACCAGCGAGCGCAGCGTCACTGTCCAGTAGAGCGGATCGGTTGCCACGGTGGCGAAGTTTTCGACGGTCAGCCCAACGCCGAGCAGCGAGCCGTCATTGCCGCGGAAGGCGAGGAACAGCACCAGGCCAAGCGCAAACAGGATCAGCAGGAACGTGACTAGTGCCCCCGGCAGCAGCATGGCGAGCCGGAAGCCCGACAAGGACCGGGACTTGGGCACCTCTGCTGCAACCAGGGTCGACATGGACTTGCCCATCGAGATTTTGAAATTGGCTAAGATTTTTTCATATTTGTGAAACTGTCAAGCGGAATCCCGCTGGCAGAAATGGCTGCGATCAACGCCTGAATTCGCCGAGACCGTAGCCGCACGGGCTTACGTGTCCCGCATGAAAATCCATTGAGCGTTTCATGTTCTTGAAATAGCTCGTGGTTTTGTGGCGCCTGGCGCAGACCGGCTGTCCCGGATCCGGAGTTTCACAGCCAAAGCCCGGCACCTTGGATCACCATCGATGGGATAGACCTTTGAGCGGAATCCGGTGAAAGTGCCGCGCCGATCCGGCAAGCCGCATTTTCGATGATCAGAGGATCCCACGCATGACAAACCCGACGCATCTGCCCACCCAGGGCCTTTTTGTCGGCCGCGCCAGGAGTGGCGATGTCTCGCATCCCATGGTGGTCACGGTGCGTGACGGCACCGTCTTCGACATCACGTCAAGCGCGGCGCCAACCGTGCGTGATGTCTGCGAAATGGCCGATCCGGCAGGGCATGTGCGCGCGGCCAGGGGCAAGCCGATCGGCTCGCTCGATGACATCGCGGCCAACAGTTTCGAGGCCAGGCGCGGTCCGGCAAGACCGCACTTCCTCTCCCCTGTCGACCTGCAGGCGGTCAAGGCATCGGGCGTCACCTTCGTCGTCAGCCTGCTCGAGCGGGTGATCGAGGAACAGGCGCGCGGCTCCGCGGAAAAAGCCGATGCCATCCGCGCCGACATTGCCGGACTGATCGGCCATGATTTGTCGAAGCTCAAGCCCGGATCGCCGGAGGCCATGGAGATCAAGGCCAAGCTCATCGTGCGCGGCGCCTGGTCGCAATATCTGGAAGTGGGCATCGGCCCCGATGCCGAGATCTTCACCAAGTGCCAGCCCATGGCCTCGGTCGGCTTCGGCGCCGATGTCGGCCTGCACCCGGTGTCGACCTGGAACAATCCGGAACCGGAGATCGCCATGATCGCCGCCTCGAGTGGCAGGATCGTCGGCGCCACCATCGGCAACGATGTCAATCTGCGCGACGTCGAAGGGCGCTCCGCACTGCTGCTTGGCAAGGCCAAGGACAACAACGCCTCCGCATCGCTTGGCCCCTTCATCCGCCTGTTCGACGAGACGTTCTCGATCGACGATGTAAAGCAGGCCGTGGTGCGCCTGAAGGTCGAGGGCGAAGATGGGTTCTCGCTGGAGGGCGCAAGCTCGATGGCCGAGATCAGCCGTTCACCAGAAGAGCTTGTTGCCGCAGCCATGGGGCCGCACCACCAGTATCCGGATGGGCTGGCGCTCTATCTCGGCACCATGTTCGTGCCGTCGAAGGACCGCGGCGAAAAGGGCAAGGGCTTCACCCACAAGGTCGGCGACATCGTCACCATCTCGTCGGAAAAATTCGGCGCGCTGGTCAACCGGGTGCGGCTGTCGCCTGATTGCCCGCACTGGACCTATGGCGCCAGCCATTTGATGCGCGACCTGGCGAAAGCCGGTCTTATCTAGAATCTCTGCCCAAACGGCCGCAATCAACATGATTTTGTGCGGAACCGGATGAAGGCGGACGCAATCCGCTTCAAGATCGCGGTGCGGTCGGGAAGGCGCTCCGATGTCCAGTTCTCCGATCCTGTTCGTGCGCAACGTCGCCAGGTGCTTTGGCGGCACGGTCGCGCTCGAAGACATGAACCTTATGATCGAGCGCGGTTCGATCCACGCGCTGGTCGGTGAAAGCGGTGCCGGCAAATCGACGCCGACAAAGGTGCTGGCGGGCTGAGCCCCCCTCACCGATCATCCGGCTGCCCTGAAAAGTCACCCCAACTGATGCAATCTGATGGGTCTGCTGATGGCGGCGCGTCAGGCGCCAACTACATCTGAAGATGGAGGCTTGCCATTCGTCGAAAAAGGGAATGCTCTTAGGTATCCGAGCGGCGCTGGCAAAAGACGCAATCCGGCCGAGCCGGAACAAGGGACGGATCATCTTCAACCGGGAGGAAATGAAATGCTGACAAGACTGAGACTTGTGCTCTATGGCCTGCTGGTCGCGCTGACGGTCATTCCCGCCGCGGCGCAGGCCAAGACCTTCTACTGGATTTCACATGGCGGCCCGGCCGACCCGGTCTGGACCTACTTCCTGGCCGGCGCCAAGCAATGGGCCAAGGACACCGGCAATACCGTCAACACCTCGTTCCACAATGGCGATGTCGCCTCGCAGCAGGAAGCGGTTCGCGCCGCGCTGTCGGCCAAGGCCGACGGTATCGTCACCACCAGCCCCGATCCGGGCAGCCTTGTCGAGATCGTCAAGGAAGCCCGCGCCGCCAACATCCCGATCATCAACTTCAACACACCCGATCCCAAGGCCAATTTCAATGCCTATGTCGGCGGTGACAACGTCACCTTCGGCAAGCATTGGGCGCAGTATCTGGTCGACAAGGGCCTGGTGAAGAAGGGCGACTTCGTGTGGATGCCGGTCGAGATTCCCGGCGCCACCTATGGCGTCCAGGAAGAAGAAGGCATCAAGAGCGTGTTCGGACCGCTCGGCATCACCTATGAAGTGACCGAAGCGACGCTCGACCAGGCCGAGGTGATCAACCGCATGGTCGACTACCTCACCGCCCACAAAGGCAAGGTCAACGCCATCATCGGCCTCGGCGACCTCGTCACCGGCTCGATCAAGCGGGTGTTCGACCAGGTCGGCGTCAAGCCGGGCGAAATTCCGGTCGTCGGCTGGGGCAATTCGCTCGACACCACGCAGGAAGTGCTGAACGGCTATGTCAATGCCGGCCAATGGCAGGACCCGCAGGCGACCAGCTATGTCGCGCTGTCGCTCGCCAACATGGCCGCGTCAGGCATTCCTCCGGGCTTCAACGTCATCACCGGCGCGCTCTACGAAAAGGACACGGCCGGCATCTACGACAAGATCCTGTCCGGCAAATAACCGCGATCCTGGCGCCGCACCGTCCTGGCACGCGGCGCCAGGTTTCCCTTGCGCCGCGACTGGCTCGCCCGATGCGGTGGAGATCGCGGCCCGTTCCAACCATGTCGCGGGTTCCCTGTGGAAAATCATTCGCTCATCCAACGCCTGATCGCGCGGCCTGAATTTGGTCCCTTCGTGCTGCTCGTCGTCGAGATCGGCGTTTTCTGGGGCTTCAACCATGACTTCCTGTCGCCGCAGAACATCTCCAACACGCTGGCCTTCACCGTCGAGCTCGGCCTGATCGCGCTGGCGATGACGTTGCTGATGACATCAGGCGAATTCGACCTTTCCGTCGGCTCCCTGTTCGGCTTTTCGCCGGTGCTGATGTGGACGCTGTTCAACAGTGGCGTCACCTCGCTGGAAATGGGCTTCGTCGTCGCGCTGCTGGTCGCCGCCCTGATCGGCCTGGTCAATGGCTGGTTCGTCACGCAGCTCAAGATCCCGTCCTTCCTGGTGACGCTCGGCATGCTCTTGGTGGTGCGTGGCAGCGCCCTTTTCATCACCGACGGTTTTCCGCAGCGCACCTGGAGCGCCGAAGGCAGCTGGCTGGCGGAAGCGCTGGTCGGCGACTTCTTCATCGGGCCGTTCCGCATCTACATGTCGCTGTTCTGGTTCATCGCCGCGGCGATCGCGCTCGGCTATGTGCTGACGCAGAGCCGGACCGGCAACTGGATCCAGGCGGCGGGCGGCAATCCCAACGCGGCGCGGGCCCGCGGCGTCAACGTCAACCGCGTCAAGATCGGCCTGTTCGTGCTCTCCTCGGTCATGGCTTCGCTGGCCGGCGTCATCTCCTCGCTGCGCACGTCCGCGGCCAATCCCAACAGCGGCACCGGCTACGAGCTCGAAGTCATCGCCATGGTGGTGATCGGCGGCACGGCGCTGACCGGCGGGCGCGGCACCATCATCGGCACCGTGCTCGGCATCCTGATCCTGCGCGTGATGCGCAACGGCATCGTGCTGATCGGCGTGCCGGGCCTCGCCTACAACATCTTCATCGGCGCGATCATCCTTGGCATGATGGCGCTCCACTCATGGCTGGAACGCCGGCATCAGGCAGGGACTTGAACCATGGCCGAGCCATTGATCCGCATGCAGAACATCCGCAAGTCCTATGGCCGCGTGCAGGCGCTCGAGGACGCCAATTTCCATGTCAATGAGCGGGAGATCGTCGGCCTGCTCGGCGACAACGGCGCCGGCAAGTCGACGCTGATCAAGGTGCTCTCAGGCGCCGTGCCGCTGACCAGCGGCGACATCTTCATCCGCGGCAAGAAGGTGACCTTGCGCAGCACCAGCGACGCCATCGCCCAGGGCATCGAGACGATCTACCAGGACTCGGCACTGGTCACGCAACTGTCGATCGCCCGCAATTTGTTTCTCGGGCGAGAGCCGATCAAGCCGCCGCGTTTCCTCAACCGCATGGACCAGGAGGCGATGAACACTGTCGCCCGCGACCTGCTCAAACAGGTCGGCATCTCGAAGAACATCCCGCCGACGACGCCAATCGGCTCGCTGTCGGGTGGCGAGCGCCAGGCGGTGGCGATCGCGCGCGCCATGCATTTCGACAGCGACCTCATTATCCTCGACGAGCCGACCAACAATCTTGGCGTCGCCGAAACGCAGGGCGTGCTGAGCTTCGTGCGCAACGCCCGCGATTCCGGCCATTCCTGCATCTTCATCGCGCACAACATCCATCATGTCTTCCAGGTGGTCGACCGCATCGTCGTCATGCGCCGGGGCAAAGTGGTCGCCGACGACATCGACCCGAAGAAGACGACCGTGACGGAAGTCGAACGGATCATCACCGGCATGTCGGACAAGGAAATCCGCGACGCCGTCGCCGACGGCAAGCCGTCACACTGAGGACGGGCGGAAGCCGTCTTGTCGAGGCAGCCGAATGCGCATCGCGGTGATGGGTGTCGATCACCCGTCACTCATATCTCATCGGCCGCCAAATCGCTTGTCTGGCGCGCCACCGCATCGGCGCATAGGGTTACGGCATGAAGGCCACGGTCTCCGATATCGCCAGGAACTGCGGGCTCTCGACCGCGACGGTCGACAGGGTGCTCAACAATCGGCCGGGAGCAAGCGCCGCAAACCGGCAGCGCGTCATGGAGGCCGCCAAGCAGCTCGGCTATCTGCCGGTCGCCGATCAGGTGACGCTTCCCTCGAAACCTGCAAACCTCGAATTCTTCCTGCCGATCGGCAGCAATGCCTTCATGCAGGATCTGGCAAGACACATCGAGGACTATGCATCGCGCCTGCCGCTGGTCGCCTCCTGCCGGATCCACAACCTCGCCGGCATCGCGCCCAATGCGCTGCAGAGCGCCGTCGAGAACCTGTCGCTGAGGGCCAATGGCGTCGGTGTCATCGCCATCGACCATCCGCGAACCCGCAACATCCTGCGCGACATTGTCGACGCCGGCATCCGCCTGGTGACGCTGGTGTCCGATATTCCGGCCGCTCCCCGCTCGGCCTATGTCGGCATCGACAACCGCGTGGCGGGACGGACCGCCGCGCTCTTGATGGGACGCTTCCTCGGCGGCCGCGAGGGCCATCTTGCGATGGTCGTCGGCTCGCGCTCCTATCGCGGCCATGAGGAGCGTGAAATGGGCTTTCGCTCCGTGCTTGGCGAGGAATTTCCCAACCTCACCGTGACCAGTGCCGTCGAGATCAACGATGAGCCGGATGCCAGCTATGCCGAAACCATGAAGGCGCTGCACAACGAACCGGAACTGCTCGGCATTTATTGTGTCGGGGCCGGACGCTCCGGCGTTGCAAAAGCCATCCGGGAAGCCAGGCCCAACCGCAAGCCGGTCTTCATCTGTCACGACCTAACGAGAGAAACGCGCGGCTACCTCGTCGACGACCTCGCCGATGTCGTCATCGACCAGAACGCCAGGCTGATCGCCGAACAGTCGGTCATTCGCCTGCTGGGCTCCATTGCCTCATCGGCCCCCTACCTGACGCGAAAGTTCATCGAGCCACGACTGATCTTCCGGGAAAACGTTCCGGTGCAATGAGAACGCATTTCCCCGCTTTGCGGGCGGCACGGCAAATCTGCACAGCAGCTATGCACAATTCATTGTTGCCGAATCATTGGGCAACTCGTAGCTTCTGGTTGTCGGCCATCTACTCCTCCCAGATGCGATGCCGACGCTGAATGGGGTGCACCTCCTCCCGCACCACATTCGAAATCGAGCCCGCTGCCACCTCCTCCCGGCAGCGGGCTTTTTTCGTTCAGCCATCAGGAGTAGCGGCACAGCCGACGCCAAAGGGCGCACGGCATCGCCTCGGTCATATGACCGGCAAACCACCGACAGAGGCGGCGGAACTCAACCGGCGGCGGTGCCCCGGAAGGAAACGATCAGCCCTTCGGCCATGCGCACGAACTGCGTGCTCGGACCTTCGGCGCCCACCGTCTGCACGCTGACACGCGCGCCCTCGAACAGCAGCGACAGCGTGTCGGCGAGCAGTTCGGCCTGACCAATGCCCGCATCCCGGCACAACGTCACGAGGCGCTCGCGCTGAGCCTCCTTGAGTTCCTTGATCACCAGCCTGGCTGGATGGTCCGGCTCGGTCAGCTCGGCGGCGGCATTGGCCATGTCGCAGCCACGGCCGTCAGCATTGAGCATCGCGGCCGCCTTACGCACCCAGGCATGCAACTGCGCGAGCTTGTCGCCAGGAAATTCGGCCTCGAACGCGTCCCACATGGCGCCGGCCTTGGCCGCGTTGGCGCGCAGGCACTCGACGATCAGCTCGTCCTTGGATTCGAAGTGACGATAGAGCGTCATCTTGTTCGTGCCGGCAGCTTCGGTAATGGCGTCGACGCCGACGCCCTTGATGCCGTGCTTGTGGAACATGTCGCGTGCCGTCTCGAGGATTCGATCCCGGGGACGAGAGCGCTCCACGACGCCGTCTGTCATCATGATCTCCTTTCGTTTCCAAAAAACCCTCGGCCACCCCTTGACTAGGGTGTTACCGGTCTGTAACTTCCAGCATGTTACTTACTGGTAACACCTATGTCGTCCGTCGTCAATAACAAGGCCGTGAACTGGTCCTGCCAGATGAGAGGGACGAGAAACTGC
The DNA here is from genome assembly GCF_059420305.1 of Mesorhizobium sp. GW821-FHT04C10. Classification (NCBI taxonomy): domain Bacteria; kingdom Pseudomonadati; phylum Pseudomonadota; class Alphaproteobacteria; order Hyphomicrobiales; family Phyllobacteriaceae; genus Mesorhizobium; species Mesorhizobium sp. GW821-FHT04C10. The sequence continues at coordinate 5,685,618 of NZ_JBWKTL010000001.1, forward strand.
CAATCATGCGGCCTCGGCCGGTGAAGAAATGAAAACGGTTCGCGAGCATGGGCTGCGAATCGACAGACAAGGAGCCGGCCAATGCCACAGCGCCGCGATCTTACCATAGATGAGGCCGTCCGGGATCCGATGATCCGGCTGGTCATGAAAGCAGATGGGGTCGACCCCCGCGCTTTCGAGAAAATGCTTCGCTCGCTTGCCGATGGGCAGCGTCGCGAGGTGCCGTTGCTGCGTTCACGGGAAGCTTCCCGTGACGGGCACGGCCAGTTGTCCAAGGTTGCCAGTGCCTTCGGGCGGGCAAGAGCAGCCGGCGAGGCATGTGTGTCGTGGTAAACTTTTTCATTCACCGTCCGATCTTCGCCTCGTCGATCGCCATCATCATGGTGCTCGCCGGGACGATTTGTTATTTCCTGCTGCCGGTCTCGCAGTTTCCCGACATCACACCGCCCCAGGTGGTGGTCAGCGCCCATTATCCGGGCGCCAGCGCGCAGGTGGTCGCCGATACGGTGACGACGCCGCTGGAGCAGCAGATCAACGGCGTCGAAGGCATGACCTACATGTCATCGACGAGTTCCAATGACGGCTCCTCGACCATCACAATCACCTTCGATGTCGGCTATTCCCTGAGCACGGCCGCCGTCGACGTCCAGAACCGCGTCTCGCAGGCGGCCTCGTCGCTGCCGGCGATCGTCAACCAGGGCGGCGTGACGATCAAAAAGCAGAACCCGAATTTCGTTCTCATCGTCAACCTGACCTCGCCCGACAAATCGGTTGACCCGGTGGCGTTGAGCAACCTCGCCTATCTGCAGGTCGTCGATCCGCTGAAGCGTTTGCCCGGCGTCGGCGACGTGCAGATCTTCGGCGAGCGGCGCTATTCGATGCGTGTCTGGCTCGATCCCGACAAGCTCGCCAATCTCGGCATCACCGCGGTCGACGTCCAGAACGCAATCTCGGAGCAGAACGTCCAGGTCGCGGCCGGCAAGATCGGCCAGTCGCCGGCGCCGGCCGGCACCGCCTTCGAAATGCAGGTCAACGCCGTCGGCCGCCTGAGCGACCCTAAGGAGTTCGGCGACATCGTCGTGCGCGCCAACACCGACAGCGGCTCGCTGGTGCGGCTGCGCGACGTGGCCCGCATCGAACTCGGTGCCCTGCAATATTCGTCCTCGGCCTTCTTCGGCAAGGACCCGACGGTCGTGCTCGCCGTCTACCAGATGCCCGGTTCCAACGCGCTCGATCTGCAGCAGCACGTCAAGGACAAAATGCAGGAGCTGTCGGCACGTTTCCCCAAGGGCGTCTCATACGCCATGCATTACGACACGACGCGCTTCGTGTCGGCCTCGATGCATGACGTGCTGATCACGCTCGGCGAAGCCTTGGTGCTGGTCGTCGCCGTGGTGTTCGTCTTCCTGCAGAGCTGGCGCACGACCATCATCCCGACCATCGCCATTCCGGTGTCATTGGTGGCGACGATGGTCGTCATGGAGATGATGGGCTTCTCGCTCAACATGCTGTCCCTGCTCGGCATGGTGCTGGCCATCGGCCTCGTCGTCGACGACGCGATCGTGGTGGTCGAAAACGTCGAACGACAATTGGAGGCGGGCCTCAAACCGTTGGCGGCGACCAAAGCCGCGATGGCCGAGGTCACCGGACCGATCATCGCAACCACGGCGGTGCTGATGGCCGTCTTCGTGCCCGTCGCCTTCATTCCCGGCGTCTCCGGCAAGCTCTACAATCAGTTTGCGCTGACGGTGGCGATTTCGGTCGGCATCTCGGCCTTCAACTCGCTGACGCTCAGTCCGGCCCTCAGTGCTGCCTTCCTGCGCCATCGCGGCGAGACGCAGTTCGCCCCGTTCCGCTGGTTCAATACAGGCTTCGACAAGGCGTCACATGCCTATGCCCACGGCGTGCGCATCCTCATCCGGCTGCGCTGGATCATGCTCGGCCTGTTCGCGGCCGGACTGGTGGCAACCTACTTCGTCTGGCAGAAGCTGCCGTCGACCTTCCTTCCGGTCGAGGACCAGGGCTACTTCTTCGTCGTCATCCAGCTGCCCGATGGTGCCTCGCTGGAGCGCACCGACGCGGTGGCCCAGAAAGCGCGCGACATATTGCAGGCGACACCCGGCGTCGACATCGTCGGCTCGATCAGCGGCCTGAACTTCCTGACCAGTGCGGCGCAATCGAACTCGGCGGTTGAATTCGCCATCCTGAAGCCATGGGAAGAGCGTGGCCCCGACCAGAGCGCGTCCAAGCTCGTCGCCGATGTACGTGGCAAGCTGATGCAGATTCCGGAAGCCTTCGCGCTGAGCTTCGATCCGCCTTCAATCCCGGGTATTGGTACCACGGGCGGCTTCGAATTCGTCGTCGAGGACCTCACCGGCCGCGGCAGCACGACCCTCAACGACGCGACGCAAGCCGTGATCGCCGAGGCGCGCAAGCAGCCGGAAATCAATCCGCAGCAGCTGTTCTCGCCGTTCTCGACCTCGACGCCGCAGTTCAACTACGACCTCGACCGGGCCAAGGCGAAACTGCTCGGTCTCAACCTGCCCGACGTCTTCAACACGCTGCAGATCTATCTCGGCTCCCTCTACGTGAACGACTTCAACCTGTTCGGCCGCACTTTCCGGGTGACCATCCAGGCCGACAAGGATGCACGTGCGGGTGCCTCCGACATTTCACGGCTCTATGTGCGCAATGCCTCAGGCGGCATGGTGCCGCTCTCGACGTTGGGCAAGCTGGTGCCGTTCGTCGGCCCGGAAACCGTGCCGCACTACAACAACAACGCCTCGGCCACGATCAATGGCGGCGCTGCCCCCGGCTTCTCTTCAGGCCAGGCGGTCGCCGCAATGGAACGAGCCGCTGCCACCGCGCTGCCCAGGGATTTCGGTTTCGAATGGACCGGCATCACCTTCCAGGAGCTCAAGGCAGGATCGATCGCGTCGGTCGTCTTCGGCCTGGCCATCGTCTTCGTCTTCCTGATCCTGGCGATGCAGTATGAGAGCTGGGCGATGCCGTTCATGGTGCTGCTGGCGGTACCACTGGCCCTGTTCGGCGCCTTCGTAGCCCTGTTGCTGCGCGGTATGCAGATCGACGTCTACTCGCAAATCGGCTTCGTCATGCTGATCGGCCTGGCGGCGAAGAACGCGATCCTGATCGTCGAGTTCGCAAGACGGCGGCGCGAAGAGGGCCTCAGCATCGTCGAGGCGGCGATGGAAGCCGCGCGGCTCAGGCTGCGGCCGATCCTGATGACGGCTTTCGCCTTCATCCTCGGCGTACTGCCGCTGATGTTCGCCACTGGCGCCGGTGCCGCGAGCCGTCAGTCGATCGGCACCACCGTGTTTGGCGGCATGGTCGCCGCGACCATCCTGTCGCTGGTGTTCGTGCCGGTCTTCTACGCGGTCATAGAACAACTGCGGGAGCGCCGCGAAAGCGGCGAGCCCGCCTCCAAGCACACTGAACCAACTGCCGAACCCGCCTTCCCTCCCCTGGCGGAAGCGGCCGAATAAGATTGGAGACTAATCATGCGTAAATGGAAAATCGCGTTAGGAACGGCTGTCGCACTGGGCGCGATCTCGGTGGCCAGCGTCCATCTGCTCGACATGGGTAACCTCAGGTTGAGCGGCGCCACGGCGGGAGCGGCGACGCCGGCTCCAGCGGCATTCGTCATGCCGGTGCCGGTGGCAAGCGTCGTCAAGAAGACGATCCCGATCTATCTCGACTATGCTGCCCGCATCGAGCCGATCCGCAGCATCACCCTGCAAGCGCGCGTGCCGGGCTATCTGCAGGAACAGACCGCGCAAGATGGCGCCGATGTGCGGCAGGGCGACCTCCTCTACAAGATCTCGCCCGACGACTTCCAGGCAGCTCTCGACCAGGCGAAAGCCCAGGTGCAGCGCGATACGGCGACGCTCGACTATGCGCGTTCCAATCTCGGCCGCGGCACCGAGCTCGCCAAGAGCGGTTACCTGGACAAGGACAGCTTCGACCAGCGCACAAGCACCTTGCGCGAAGCGCAGGCGTCGCTGGCGCTCAACCAGGCAGCGGTGCGCACAGCGGAGCTCAATCTGAGCTATGCCGAGATCCATGCGCCGTTCACCGGGCGCCTGGGCCGCAATCAGGCTTCGGTCGGAACGCTGGTCAGCGTCGCCGGCACGGTGCTAAACACGCTGGTGCAGCTTGACCCGATCTATGTCACCTTCAATCCGAGCGAGACGGATCTGGCGGAGATCGAGCAGGCCCGCGCGGCCGGCCCGATCGAGGTCGAGGTTCTGCTTCCGGGCGAGACCGAGACCAGCCAGAAGGGCGAACTGACCTTCATCGACAACACGGTCGACCATTCGACCGGAACCATCACCGCACGCGCCACCATCGGTAATGCGAAGTTCACGCTCATGCCTGGCCAGTATGTCCGCGTGCGGCTGCATATCAGGCAGCAGCCTGATGCGCTGATGGTGCCACAGACCGCGCTGGGTTCGAGCCAGCTCGGCAAATATCTCTATGTCGTCGGCAAGGGCAACACGGTCGACCAGCGTCTGGTCTCTCTCGGCCCGACCAACGGCGATCTGGTGGCCATCCTGAGCGGCGTCGCCGAAGGCGACCAGATCATCACAGGCAATCTGCAGAAGATCGGACCCGGAATGCCGATCTCGCCACTGCCACAGAAACCGGCTACCTGAATCCCCCGCAGGCCCGGTTTCCGCGCGGCGCCCTCGACCTTTTCTCAGGTCGCGGGCGCCGTTTTCACGAGCAGGCCGACAAGAGCGGCCACATCGGCGCGATCGGCTTTGGCCGGCGGCATGAAGGCGCAATAGGGATGGCCGAGGCGCACTGAAACGGTGGAAAGCGCAATCAGGCGGCCCGCCTCCAGATCGGCTTGCGCCATCACCCGCTGGCCAAGGGCAATGCCCAGGCCGAGCCTCGCCGAGGCAATCGCCAGACTGGACAGGCCGACGCGGCGCCCATGCGACGGGTCTGGCGAGCGGCTCGCGCCGCATGCCGCGAACCAGTCGGCCCAGGTTGGGTGCGAGGCATAGTTAGGACCCCAATTGGTGTGAATGAACAGGCTCTCATGCAGGTCCGTGAGCCCCGGATCACCATTACCGTGCCGGTGCCAGAATTCCGGCGCGCAGACCGGCAGCACATCGTCATGGACGAGGCGGATCATCCGCAAGCCGGGATAGTGATAGTCGCCATAGGAAATGCGCAGATCGACATTCTGGCGCATCAGATCAATCGGATCGTCTTCCGCGCGCACGTCGATCGCCATGTGCGGAAAGGCATCGAGAAGCGTAGCCAGCCTCGGCGCCAGCCATAGCTCTGCCAGCGAAAACGGCACGCTGACGACCAGACGCGTTCTCAGGCCGCCTTCCAGCATGCGCTGGCCGATGGCGGCGATGTCGCCAAGCGCACGCGCGGTCTGTGGGTAAATGGCGTGGCCGGCGTCGGTCAGCGTGATGCGGTTGCCTGTGCGCACGAACAGCTGCTTGCCGAACCAGGTTTCGAGATTGCGGATCTGCTGGCTGACCGCCGCCGAGGACACGCCAAGCTCGCTCGCGGCCAGGGTGAAGCTGCCGGCACGAGCGGCGACCTCGAAGGCCTTGATCGCGTTCAGCGGCGGCAGTCTTTCCATGCCAAGCTCCATAAGATTTTCTTGGTCAGTCGTAATAATTTTCCGCGTTGAGGGAAAGAATTTTTTGCCGTTCTCTGTGCCCAGCCCAAGGAGCACACGACATGAAGGACATTCTCGATCTCGACCGTTATCCGCTCGACCGCGAAGGCAGCGCCGACTGGAAGCGCCTCGTCGAACAGTCCGTCGTAGCGCTCAAGGCCGACGGCATGTTCAATCTCGAAGGTTTTTTGCGGCCCGGCGTCGCCGAACAGGCGGTGCGGGAAATCAAGCCGGTCATGGACACGCAGTCCCACGTCCACAAGCGCATGCACAACATCTACTTCAAGCCCAGCATCCCCGAACTGGCGCCTGACCACCCCGCTTTGCGCAAGGTCGAGACCATCAGCCACACTGTCTGTGCCGACCAGCTTCCCGGCAGCACCGTGCTTGCCATCTACGAGTACGAGCCGCTTGTGCGTTTCCTGGCGGCGACGATGGGCAAGACAGAACTGCATGTCATGCAGGATCCGCTGGCCCGCACCAATGTCATGGCCTATCGCGCCGGCGAGGCGCTGAACTGGCATTTCGACCGCTCGGAATTCACCACGACGCTTCTGCTGCAGCAGGCGCAGAGTGGCGGCGACCTCGAATACCGCACCGATCTGCGCTCGGACGACGATCCAAACTATGACGGTGTCGCCCGGCTGCTCGAAGGGCGAGATCCCGACGCAAAAATCCTGCGCATGAAGCCCGGTACGCTCAATGTCTTCCGCGGCAAGAACACCGCGCACCGTGTCACCACCGTCGAAGGCGAACGCGAGCGCATGATCGCGGTGTTCTCCTATTACGAGAAACCCGGCGTGATGTTCAGCGCCGAGGAACGGGTCGGCTTCTACGGCCGGGCGGCCTGAGCCGCCTTCCACCCCATCCGGGTCGGGTTTGGCTGGCGCCGAGAAAAAATCCGAAAATGAGACCTTGTTAGATTGTCGACAATCTGATTGTCTTGCGGTCTGTTCTCGCTGGAGTGGGCCGGATAGTGAAGACGGAGTTCAGCCCGATTGCCGACACCACGCGCCGTGCCGAGATCGTGGCGCTGCTGCGGCGCGCGATCCTGACCGGCCAACTGGAGCCCGGCCAGAAGCTCAACGAGCTCAGGATTTCCGAGCAGATGCGGGTCAGCCGCGCGCCATTGCGCGAGGCGATGCGCGAACTGGTGCAGGAAGGTCTCCTCGCCAGCATTCCCTACGCCGGCACCTTCGTCGTCGACGTCACCGCCAAGGACATCGACGATGCCTATTCGTTGAACAAGGTTCTGGACGAATTCGCCATCGAGCGCACCTGGTCTCTGCGCGACCAGCGCTTCTTCGACGAGATCGACCGGCGCCATGAGGCGGTGAAGCAAGCGACGCGGGCTCTCGACACCACGCGCCAGATCGAGACCGCGCTGCAACTGCACGGACTGATTTACGAATGGGCCGACAATTCGGTGCTGCTGGAAACCTGGCAGCGGCTGACCAGCCGGCTGCAGATGTATTTCGCGCTCCATCTGCATGCCCGCAACGAGCCGGTGCCGGTCGAGGACATGCACGAGACCTATGTGCGGCTCATGAAAGGCAAGGATATGCGCGCCGCCCAGCGCTATGCCCGCGAACATATCGACATCGATTTCGAGGAACTGCTCGCCTATGCGCGCGGGCTGGAGCAACGGGAATCGAAGGGCGCCAAGGCCGATCGCGCCGGACGGAACAACAACGGCTGAGGGCTTCGCCGCCACGGCGATGCTTTCCTGAAATCACCCACAACGGACAGACAATAGTGCAGATCAAATCCATCAAGGCCTACCATGTTGTTCAGCCCTTCGTGGACGGCCCCTACCGCATGTCCAAGGGGCGGGTCGCCGACTGCTTCGACGCGGTCATCGTCGCCATCACTTCCGATAGCGGCGTGACCGGCTGGGGCGAGATGGCGCCGCTCGGCAATTTCTACTCGGCCGCGTTTCCGGCGGGGACACGCGCGGGCGTGCCGGAGATCGCGCCGCATCTCATCGGCCAGGATCCGCGCGGGCTGGCCAGCATCGGCCGGCTGATGGACACGGTGTTCAAAGGCCATCCCTACATCAAATCGGCGCTCGACATGGCCTGCTGGGACCTGGCCGCACGCGCCGCCGACGTGCCCCTGGTGACCATGCTCGGCGGCCGCGAGAGCGATATGGCGGAGACCTACCGGGTCGTCACCCACGGCACGCTCGACCAGATGGCGGCACTGGCAAAAAGGATCATCGCCGAGGGCTGTCGCCGTTTGCAGGTCAAGGTCGGCGGCAATGTGCACGACGACATCGAGCGGGTAACGACGGTCGCCTCTGCCGTGCCGAAAGGTACGGTGATTTTCTGCGACGCCAATGCCGGCTGGACACCCTATCAGGCACGGCAGTTCGCCGATGCCACGCGTGGCATAGACTACACGTTCGAGCAGCCCTGCACGACGATCGAGGAGAACATGTCGGTGCGCCGCATGCTCGACAAGCCGATGGTGCTCGACGAATCCGTGACGTCGCTGGAAGAGATGCTGGAGATCCACCGCCTGGGCGCGGCCGACGGGTTGACGCTGAAAATCTCGCGGCTGGGCGGCGTGACCAGGACCCGGCAGATCCGCGACGTCGCCGTCGACCTCGGTTTCATGATCACGGTCGAGGACACAGGCGGCGCCGAGATCGACACGGCGGCGATGGCACATCTGTCGCTGTCTACACCGCAAGAGCGGCGATTGCATGCCATTGCCTTCCATGAATGGGTGACGGTGCGCACGGCCTTCAACGCCCCGCCGGTCACCGGCAGCCATATGGGCATTCCGGATGGGCCTGGCCTCGGCATCGACGTGGACCCGAGCCTGCTCGGCAAGCCTTTCTTCGAGATCGGCTGAGATGAAAATCCGCAGCATCAAGGCCACGCCGATCAATCTTCGCCTCGAAGCGCCCTATGGCTGGGTCTTTGGCGAGCTCGACGGCTTTTCGCAGACCATTGTCGAGGTCGAGACCGAAGATGGGCTGATCGGCCTCGGCGAAGCGCCGACGCCGGCGGCAGCCACGATCATCAACGATGTCCTGGCCGAGCGCCTGGTTGGACGCGATGCCTTCGACATCGCCGGCGCCGAATATGTCTGCCTGCCCTATTGGACCGGCGTGCAGTCGATCAACGATCGCACCCGCATCATGGCCTTCGGCGCCATCGAGATGGCGTTGTGGGATCTGCGCGGCAAGGCGTGGAAGCAGCCCCTCTACCAGCTGCTCGGCGGCGCCGTGCGCAAGGACATCCCGTTCACCGACTATTTTTCGCTGCGCGGCGACGGGCCCAAGGTGAAGGGTGAGACGACGCCTGAAGAAGTCGCCGACTATTGCGTCGAACTCAACGAGACGCACGGCACGACCTTCTTCGAAGGCAAATTCTCGACCGAGGACCCGAAAGTCTCGCTGAGAATGGTCGAGCTGATCCGCGAAAAACTCGGCGACGAGGCGATGATCCGCATCGATTCCAACCAGGCCTATTCGCTGGCCACGGCGCGTCGGCTGGCGCGGCCGCTCGAAGACCTCGGGGTGCGCAACTGGGAGGATCCCGTGGCGACGATCGAGGAGATGCGGCAGTTGCGGCAGCATTGCTCGATCCCGTTCTCGACCCACAACATCGATATCGCGCGCGCCATGGACCTCAAGGTTCCTGACGCCTTCGTCGGCAATCCGACAGCGCATGGCGGCATCGGCCGCCTGCTGCGCTTCGTCGGCGCCTGCGAACATGCCGGCGTCGATTTCTGGTGCTACAGCGGCGACAGCGGCATCGGCAGCGCGGCCTATCTGCATCTGTGCGCGGCGCTCGGCTGGATCCGGGAGCCGAACCAGTCGCTGTTTCGCATGCAGCCGATGGACATCACCGAAGAAGGGCCGTTTTCGCCGAGGAACAACGTCGTGCGCGTGCCGGAAGGCCCCGGTCTCGGCGTTACCTTGTCGCGGAAAAACCTCGCCGCCTGCCATCGCGACTTCACCGAGAACGGCCCGTGCAACAAATATCACGACCCGGCAAAGCCCGGAACATATCGCCGCCTGCCGCTGAACTAGGAGACAGAGAAGGAAAGGAGACTAGCCGACAACAAGGGTCCGCCGCAGCGATTTGCATCGCCAAGGCAGCACCTGACGGGTGGAAGCATTTGCCTCAAGAAAATCTGACCCCTGCGCCGCAAGGATCGGATGGACCAGAAAAGACAGCATGCTACAGTCCCGGTCGACCGACTTCGTTGATGGCCGGGACAGGAGAACTCCACGGAATTTCGTCAACCGCAAGTGCATTCTTCAGCCATAAGAAACAAGGGGAAAGGGTTAAACCCATGAGCAAGAACTACCGCATTCTCGACCTGATCCGGCGCAACCGCTCGCCGCTCGAAAATCACCTTATCGACGGTCTCGTCGACGGCCGCGTCAGCCGCCGCGACTTCATCCGCCACGGCAGCCTGCTCGGCCTGTCGCTGCCACTCCTGGGCGGCATCACCACGGCCGCCGGCCTTGGTGGCATGCCGTCGCTCGCCCGCGCCCAGGGCGCGCCCGGCGCCACCATCCGCGTCGCCAGCAGCGTGCCGGCGGCAGCCATCGACCCGGTCACCATCGCCGACGCCGGCGGCCTGCTGGTCATGCAGCAGGTTGCCGAGTTCCTCTGCGTCGATGGCCCGGACCTCGTGCTCAAGCCGGCGCTGGCCGAAAGCTGGAAGCCGAACGACAACGGCTCGGTGTGGACCTTCAAGCTGCGCAAGGGCGTGAAATTCCACTCGGGCGGCGAGATGAAGGCCGAGGACGTGGTGGCCAGCATCGACCGCCTTGCCGACCCGGCAAACTCGTCCAACGCGCTGTCGGTGTTCACCGGCATCCTGTCGAAAGGCGCCAGCAAGAAGGTCGACGACTACACGGTGGAGTTCCACCTCGACGCGCCGAACGGCAACTTCCCCTACATGCTGTCATCGGACAATTACAACGCCGTCATCATCCCGGCGAGCTACAAGGGCGACTACGAGAAGAGCTTCGACGGCACCGGGCCGTTCAAGGTCGAGAAGTACACGCCGAAAGTCGGCGCATCCTTCGTTCGCAACGAGAATTATTGGGGCGAGAAGGCCCTGCCCGATCGCACGGAATTCACCTTCTTCACCGATGTGCAGCCGATGATCCTGGCCCTGCAAGGCGGCCAGGTCGACATCATCAACCAGATGCCGGTCCTGGCCGGCGTCGCTCTGCTCAGCGATCCGAGCGTCGACATCATCAGCCTGAAGTCCTCGGCGCATCAGCAACTGCACCTGCGCTGCGACGACGGTCCGTTGAAGGACGCGCGCGTGCGCCGCGCCATCGCGCTCAGCATGGATCGCGACAAGCTGGTCGCCGGCCTGATGAAGGGTCGCGCCGTGGCGGGCAATGACAGCCCGTTCGCAGCGGTCTACCCGTCGACCGATACCGGCGTGCCGCAGCGCAAGCAGGACATCGCGCAGGCCAAGCAGCTGATGGAAGCGGCGGGCGTCGGCAAGGGCTTCAAGATCACGCTGACCACCGAGCGCTACCTCGAAATCCCCGAATATGCCCAGCTCATCCAGAACTGGGTCAAGGAGATCGGCATCGAGCTCGAGCTCAACATCCTCGACCAGAGCGCCTATTACGGCGATGCGGTGTTCGGCAAATCGAACTGGCTGGATTCTGTGATGGGCATCACCGACTATGGCCACCGCGGCGTGCCGAATGTCTATCTCGCTGCCCCGCTGAAGAGCGATGGCACCTGGAACGCGGCGCACTTCAAGAACAACGACTACGACGCGCTGGCGACCAGCTACATCGCGGCGCTTGATCTCGAGGCTCAAAAGGCCGACGCCGGCAAGATCCAGAAGCTGCTGCTCGAGGAAACGCCCGTTATCTTCGGCTATTTCTACGACTACCTGACGGCGACGGCGAAAGGCGTGGCCGGCGTACAGCCGACCGCCATGTCGCAGCTGTTCCTCGAAAAGGCGTCGAAGGCCTAAGCGGAGGCAGACAAGCCCATCCCGCGACCGCCAGCCCCCACTGGGGGCTGGCGCTTTCGCTGCCAGGCCGAGGCAAGGCGCTGCGCGCCGGCCTGACGCGGAGCCTCGCGTTGCGGGACGAATGATCATAGCCCATGGAGTCCGAGACCCTGCTCACCACCATGCATTGGGGGACCTACGAAATCCGTGCCGAGAACGGCAGGCTCGTCGGCGTCGAACCATGGAGCGGCGACCCCGATCCATCGCCGATCGGCAAGTCCATGCTCGGCACCGTGCAGGGCGACCTGCGTGTCTCCCATCCCGCCATCCGGCGCGGCTGGCTGGAGGGGAACAGGTCCGGCGGCAAGGACGGACGCGGTAGCGAGGCTTTTGTCGAAGTCTCCTGGGAAACAGCGTTGGACATCGTTGCGTCCGAACTGGACCGTGTTCGCGTCGCGCATGGCAACAGCGCCATCTATGCCGGCTCCTATGGCTGGGCGAGCGCGGGACGGTTCCACCATGCCCAGAGCCAGGTCCACCGCTTCCTCAACACGATCGGCGGCTATACGAGCTCGGTGCTCAGCTATTCCTACGGCGCGGCCGAGATCATCCTGCCGCATGTGCTTGGCGGGACCGATGGCCTGACGGGCAATCATTCCACCTGGGACGGGATCGAACGGCACAGCGAACTGATCATCGCCTTCGGCGGCCTGCCCTGGCGCAATGCGCAGATACAGGGCGGCGGTGCGGCCCGTCACGAAGCCGCCACGGCCTTGCGCAATGCTGTTGCCAACGGCGCCCGGCTGATCAATGTCTCGCCCGTGCGCGATGACGCACCGCGCGGCGTCGAGACCGAATGGCTGGCGCTGCGACCGAACAGCGACACCGCCCTGATGCTGGCCCTGTGCCATGTCCTCCTCAGCGAGCATCGTCATGACGAGGCATTCCTGGCGCGCTACTGCACCGGTTTCGAGGCTGTGCGGGCCTACGTCCTGGGAGAAACCGACGGCCAGCCGAAAAATCCGGCATGGGCCGCCGCCCTGAGTGGCGTTGCCGAGGGCAGGATTGTCGCCCTGGCCAGGGAAATGGCCGCCAAGCGCACGATGTTGATGGTGAGCTGGTCCTTGCAGCGCGCCGACCATGGCGAGCAGCCATACTGGGCGGCGATCACGCTTGCCGCGCTGCTCGGCCAGATCGGATTGCCGGGCGGCGGGCTTGGCTTCGGCTATTCATCGACAAATGGCGCCGGAAGACCGGAGATGGGATTCCGGTGGCCATCCGTGCCGCAAGGCAGGAACCAGGTTCCAGACTTCATCCCGGTCGCGCGGATGGCCGACATGCTGCTCAACCCGGACGGTTCCTTCGAATTCAATGGCGCCGCGATGGCCTATCCCGACATCAGGCTGGTCTACTGGGCCGGCGGCAATCCGTTCCATCATCACCAGGACCTGAACCGACTGGTCGAGGCTTGGCGGCGGCCTGAAACGATCATCGTCAACGAGCCCTTCTGGACGGCGACGGCGCGCCATGCCGACATCGTGCTGCCGGTCACCACGCCGCTGGAGCGAAACGACCTCGCCTTCTCGAACCGGGAAAACCTCGTCGTCGCCATGAAGCAAGCGATCGACCCGGTTGGGGAGGCGCGCGACGATTATCGGATCTTTGCCGACCTGTCGGCGCGGCTCGGTACCGGCGAGGCCTTCACCGAAGGGCGCGCAGCCAGCGACTGGATCCGGTTGCTTTACGAGCAGGCCAGGGACAATGCGAACGCGGCCGGCGTCGGGATGCCGCCCTTCGACCGTTTCTGGCATGACGGCCACGCCGACCTTGCCCGGCAGGTGACGTCGCAGACTCTGCTCGGTTCCTTCCGCGCCGATCCGGAGCGCCATCGGCTGGCGACGCCATCGGGCCGCATAGAGCTGTTCTCGCAGACGATCGACTCCTTCGGCTATGACGACTGTCCCGGTCATGCCGTGTGGCGCGAGCCCAGGGAATGGCTGGGCAGCGAGCTTGCCAGCCGGTTCCCGCTGCATCTCCTGTCACCGCAGCCCGCCGACAAGCTGCATAGCCAGTACGATCACGGCTCGGTCAGCCGGGCAGGCAAGGTGTCGGACCGCGCGCCGCTGTGGATCAACCGGGCGGATGCCGCAGCGCGCGGTATCGTGGACGGAGCTGTCGTGCGCGTCTTCAACGATCGCGGAGCGTGCCTGGCAGGCGCCGTGCTGACGGATGGCCTGATCCCCGGCGTCGTCCAGTTGCCCACCGGTGCATGGTTTGACCCCTCCACGCCGGGACAGCCGCACAGTCTGGAAAAGCATGGCAATCCAAACGTGCTGACGCCCGACCGGGGAACGTCGCGCCTTGCCCAATCACCGACCTGCAATTCGACGCTGGTCGAGGTATCTCGATTTGACGGAGCCGTCCCCCCGGTGACAGCCTTCGATCCGCCTGCCACAGTGCATTTAGCCGATGTGCCCGGCCTGGCCGGACCGCAGCCCCATCACAAGGAGGCTTAGCCATTCTTTCCTTCTTTGCCCGGCGTGTTTCCCTGTCGCTTGTGACGCTGTTCCTGCTCAGCATCATGGTGTTCCTGGGCGGCCAGGTTCTGCCCGGCAATGTCGGGCGTGCGATTCTTGGACCGTTTGCCGACCAGCGCGCGGTCGACGCGCTCAATCATACGCTGGGCGTCGATCGCCCGCTGCTCACCCAATATGCGACCTGGATCTGGAATTTTGTCCGCGGCGACATGGGCACGTCCTACATCTTCCGCTCGCCGGTGGCGCCGTTCGTCATCGATGCCTTGGGCAATTCGATGAAGCTGGCGGCGGTCGCCTTCGTGCTGGTGGTGCCGATCGGCATTCTGGGCGGCGTCGTGGCCGCGCTCAACCTCAACCGCCCGCTCGACCGCATCATCAGCCTTGGCGGCCTGTCGGTGACCGTGCTGCCGGAGTTCGTCACCGGCATCATCCTGATCCTGATCTTCGGCGTGTGGCTGCGCTGGCTGCCGATCTCGGCGGCATGGCCCAAGGATGCCGGCTTCTTCACGCAGCTCTATTATCTGATCCTGCCGTCGCTGCCGCTGTTCCTGGTGCTGTTCGGCTATATCGCGCGCATGGCGCGTTCCGGTATGATCGAGGCACTCGATTCCGACTATACAAGAACGGCGGTGCTCAAGGGCCTGCCCTGGCGCACGGTGATCTGGCGCCATGTGCTGCGCAATGCCTTGCTGCCGACCATCACCGTCATCGCCACCCAGACCGGCTATCTCATCGGCGGCCTGGTGGTGATCGAGACGCTGTTCCGCTACCAGGGCATCGGTTCGCTGATCTTCACCGCCGCGCGCGGCAAGGACTTTCCGATGCTGGAATCGGGCATCCTGACCATCGGCATCGTCTATGCCGTGGCGACATTGATCGCCGACTTCCTCTATTCCGTGCTCAATCCACGCATCCGGCTGGGGTCAGACCAATGAGCGCCGTGCAGACCACCTCTCCCCCACAGGACGGCACCCGCCGGCGCAGTCCCCTGGCGGAAGTCTTCTTCTCGCTCATGCGCTCGCGGACCTTCCTTGTCGGCCTTTTCATCGTGCTGTTCTGGGTCGCCTGCGCGCTGTTCGGCGAGCACTTCGCACCCTACGACCCGCTTGCCGACGACATCATCAACGCGCTGGCGCCGCCTTCGTCCGAACATTGGTTCGGCACCGACCAGATCGGCCGCGACGTCTTCTCGCGCGTCATTGTCGGCTCGCGCGACATCCTCACCGTCGCGCCACTGGCGACCTTGCTGGCGACGGTCGCAGGCACGGCACTCGGCCTGCTCACCGGTTATTTCCGCGGCATTGTCGACGATGTCGTCAGCCGCATCCTGGAAGCCTTCATGGCCATCCCCGTGGTCATCGTCGCGCTGCTGGCCATCGTCGCGCTCGGCACCTCCAAGGCCACCGTCATCGTCGTCATCGGGCTCAGCTTCGCGCCGATCATCGCCCGCACCGTGCGCTCGGCGGTGCTGGCCGAGCGCGAACTCGATTACGTCGCCGCCGCGCAGCTGAGGCACGAGAGCGCCTTCCACACGATGTTCGTCGAGATCCTGCCCAACGTCATCCCGCCGATCCTGGTCGAGACCACCGTGCGGCTGGGCTACGCCATCTTCGCGGTCGCGACACTCTCCTTCATGGGCTTCGGCATCCAACCGCCCTCACCCGACTGGGGGCTGTCGATCTCCAGCAATTACGGCATGATCGGCGGCGGCTTCTGGTGGACGGTGCTGTTCGACGCACTCGCCATCGCCTCGCTGGTGATCGGTGTCAACCTTGTGGCCGACGGCGTTCATGGAGCGCTCAATGACTAACTCCGCGAAAGCGCAAAACGCGCTCGAACTCACCGATCTGTCGGTCGCCTACCGGGTGGCGGGGCGCAACCGCGCCGTGCTGCGCAATCTCAGCCTCAACATCGGGCAAGGCGAGGCCTACGGGCTGGTCGGCGAATCCGGCTGCGGCAAATCCACCGTCGCGCTCACCGTCGTGCGCTATCTGCCAAGAAACGGCTCGATATCGGGCGGCGCGATCTCGCTCGACGGCCAGGACGTGATGAAGCTCGATGCCGAGGCCTTGCGGCGCGCGCGGGCCGAAAGCGTCTCCATGGTCTATCAGGATCCCGGCAAGGCGCTGAACCCGTCGATCCGCATCGGCCGTCAGTTGACCGAGATCTTCGAGCTTGGCGGCATAACGGGCCAGGCGGCCACCGATCGCGCCATCGCCATGCTGAACCGGGTGCGCATCTCCGATCCGCCGGGTGTCATGCAGCGCTATCCGCACCAGCTCTCCGGCGGCATGCAGCAGCGCGTGGCGATCGCCATGGCGCTGGCCAACGATCCCTCGATGCTGATCCTCGATGAACCGACCACCGGCCTCGATGCGACGGTCGAGGCCGAGGTGCTCGACCTCATCGCGCAGCTCAGGCAGGAGCTGTCGGCCTCGATCCTGTTCATCAGCCACAACCTCGCCGTCGTGTCCAACATGTGCGACCGGGTCGGCGTGCTCTATGCCGGCATGCTGGTCGAGGAAGGACCGACCGATGTCGTCTTCAACGATCCGCGCCATCCCTATACGGTAGCACTCCTGCGCTGCCTGCCGCGCGGCGGCCAGCGCAAGGACCAGGGGCGGCTCGACACCATTCCGGGCTTCCTGCCGGGTATCGGCGCGGACATCAAGGGCTGTGCCTTCGCCGACCGCTGTGCCTTGGCGGACGACCGCTGCCGCACCGAATTGCCGCCGCTTTATGATTTGAGCGACGAGCGAGGCAAGCGCCTGTCGCGCTGCTTCCATCACGACAAGGCGCAAGCTTTGCCACGCGCCACACCAAGCGATGTGGCGGCAGCGCCCAAGCCGGCAACCGCACCGGTGCTGCGCGTCGCCGGGCTGAACAAGACTTATGCCAGCCACGGTCATCCCTTGCGCGCCGTCAAGGATGTCTCGCTCGATCTACGTCCCGGCGAGACGTTGGGGCTGGTCGGCGAGTCCGGCAGCGGCAAGACCACCTTCGCCAGGCTGCTGCTCGGCCTTGTGCCGCCTGACGATGGCGGCAGCATAGAGCTTGAGGGCAAGGCGCTGGCGCCGAAGCTGGAGAACCGTGGCGACGACCAGGTCAAGGCGATGCAGATCGTCTTCCAGAACCCGGACTCGGCGCTCAATCGCTCGCATTCGATCCGCCATATCCTTAGCCGCGCCTTGAAGCGGCTGGCTGGCCTCTCCGGCAAGGCGCAAGAGACCCGCCTTGACGACCTAGTCCGCTCGGTACGCCTCACCGATCGGCATCTGGCCGTCAAGCCGCGCCAGCTCTCAGGCGGGCTGAAGCAGCGCGTCGCCATTGCGCGTGCTTTCGCCGGCGATCCGCGCATCGTGGTCTGCGACGAGCCGACCTCCGCGCTCGACGTCTCCGTCCAGGCGGCGATCCTCAACCTGCTCGCCGATTTGCAGGCCAAGGAGGACGTCAGCTACATCTTCATCTCGCACGACCTTGGCGTGGTGCGTTACCTCTCCGACAAGATCGCCGTGCTCTATCTCGGACGCATCATGGAGATTGGGCCATCGGAGGAAGTCTTCTCAGGGCCGCATCACCCCTATACGGAAGCGCTGCTGTCGGCCGTGCCCAAGCTTGACCAGACCGAGACGGCACGCATCCGGCTCGACGGCGAGATCCCAAGCGCCACCAACCCGCCCTCGGGATGTGTGTTCCACACGCGCTGCCCGCGCAAGATCGGCCCGATCTGCGAGCAGCAGGAGCCGCCACTGGCCGAGGCACAGCCCGGACATTCCATCCGCTGCCATATCCCCTATGCGGAGCTGGCAAGGCTGCAGAAGGGGCTCGTGGCCGAACCGGCGTAGCGTGACATCGCAGCAGATGACCGCATGGGCCGGCCGGCTACACCTGGCCGGCCATGCCGAGCGAACGGTCACCTTCCGAAAAGCCCTGGCCTTTGGCCCAATCCTTGGCCAACGCACGCAAACCCGTCAGTGCGACATCCAGCACATCAGACGAAACCGGGTTGGAAGGATAGGCAAGGTAGATCGGCCGCTGGAACACCGGCGCGTTGTCGATGCGCCGCATTTCCCCGCGTTCGACATGGACGCTGACGGCGCTGAGCGGCAGATAGGCCGCCGCCTGCTGCGACAGCACGTGCTGAAGGCCTATGAAGACCAGCCCGGCTGAAATGGCCGGCTTGACCATATCGGCAAAGGCGCGGTCATGCTCGATGCGGAATTCGAGCCCCCAATCCATCAGTATGTAGTTTTCGGTCCATGGCTTCGTCTGCGCGGCGTGCTGGACAAGCACGACCTGATCGACGGCAAGCGTCTCATAGACGATGCCGGGATGCGGGCGCGGCAGATAGAGGATGCAGATGTCGAGCAAGCCTTCCGCCAGTTGGTCGATCGCCAGATCCGGGAAACTGCCTTCGAGCCGCAGCGCCACGTTCGGCCGCCTGGCGCGCATCCACTCCACCCATGGCGAAGTGATGCGCTCCCACAGATAGGCGGGAGCGGTCAGCCGCAGCAGGCTGTCATAGCCATCGGGAACTGCGATATCCTGCCTCGATTGCTCCCAGGTGCGGGTGATGGAAGAGGCGTGCGGCAGGAACTGCCGGCCGGCCGGCGTGAGCGTGACGCCGTCGCGGTCGCGCACGAAAAGTCGGCGCCCCAACTGCTCCTCCAACCCCCTGATCCGCGCGCTGACGGTGGACTGCGCAAGGTTGAGCCGGCCAGCCGCGACGGTGAAGCTGCCATGTTCGGCGACTTCCAGGAAACTGCGCAGGTTCTCGGTATCCATGGCCACACCTCGCATCGAAAATTTCGATGACCCCTATCAAAAAATATCGCTTTCCGGTCGCGGTCAACAATGACCTAAATGGCCGATCCCCCGAGGGCAAGCGAGGAATGCAGCCATGCCAAGGCCTTTCGTGACAATTGACGCCGCCCGCAAAAATCTGACAGCAATCGAAAATTCCGCTGTCGACGAATTGCTGGCCGGCAGGCTCGACCGCCGCGACTTCCTGCGCCATGGCAGCGTTCTCGGCCTTTCCCTGCCATTCCTGGGCAGCCTTGTCGCCGCTGCCGGCCTCGGCACGCAAAAGGCCCGCGCCGAGGGCAAACCGGGCGGCACCGTGCGCGCCGGCGTCGCCACGCCGGGCGGCGCCATCGATCCCGTCACCTATTATGACAGCGGCAGCTACCAGCTGGTCTTCCAGACCGCCGAATTTCTCTGCATCACCCAGCCGGATCTCACCTTGAAGCCAGTGCTGGCGGAAAGCTGGGCGCCGAACGCGGATGGCAGTGTCTGGACCTTCAAGCTGCGCAAGGGCGTGAAATTTCACAATGGCGAGGACTTCAAGGCCGACGACGTGGTCGCGACCTTCGACCGGCTGGCCGATCCCAACGGTGCTTCGAACGCGCTTTCGGTGTTCAAGGGCCTGCTGTCGAAGGGCGGCACGCAGAAGGTCGACGACCACACCGTCGCCTTCCATCTCGATCAACCGAACGGCAGCTTTCCCTATTCGGTGTCGATCGACAATTACAACGCCGTCATCCTGCCGGCGAGCTACAAGGGCGACTACGAAAAGACCTTTGAAGGCACCGGCCCGTTCCGGCTGGAGAGCTACACGCCGAAGGTCGGCGCCACCTTCGTGCGCAACGAGGACTATTGGGGCGAGAAGGCGCTGCCCGACCGGCTCGAATTCAAGTTCTACGGCGACGTGCAGCCGCGCATCCTTGCGCTGCAGGCCGGCGAAGTCGATGTCCTCGACGCCGTGCCGCTCGATGTCAGCCAGGTGGTGCTCAACAGCCCGGACATCACCGTGCTGCGCGTCGCCTCGACCGCGCACCGCCAACTCCACATGCGCTGCGACACCGGCCCGTTCACCGACAAGCGCGTGCGCCAGGCGCTGGCGCTCAGCATCGACCGTTCCAAGCTGGTCGACGGCCTCTGCCGCGGCATGGCGGCGACAGGCAATGACAGCCCGTTCGCGCCGGCCTTTCCCGCCACCGACAAATCCGTGCCGCAACGCGTCCAGGATATCGCCAAGGCCAAGCAACTGCTCGAAGCGGCCGGCCTCGCCAGCGGCTTGGACATGACCCTGACGACGCTGCGCTATTCCGACATTCCGGGCTACGCGCAGCTGTTCCAGAACTTCGCCAAGGAGATCGGTGCCCGCATCGCGCTCAACATCGAGGACCAGGACAAATATTACGGCAAGGCGGTGTTCGGCCAGTCGGACTGGCTGGACAGCCCGCTCGGGATCACCGACTACGCGCACCGCAGCGTGCCCAACGTCTTCCTCAAGAGCCCGCTGGTCAGCGACGGCCCGTGGAACGCGGCGCATTTCAAGAGCCCGGCCTATGATGGCATGGTCACGAGCTATCTCAAGGCGCTCGACATCGGTGCGCAGCGCGCGGCGGCATCCGACATCCAGAAACTGCTGCTCGACGAGACGCCGGTGATCTTCAGCTATTTCCCGGATCTGCTGGTGCCGGTGCGCAAGAATGTCAGCGGCCTGCCGCCGATCGCCGCCGGGTTGCTGCTCGATCGCGTATCGCTGGGATAGAGGCCGGATTGGACAATTCTGCGTTTCGGGCGGTGAGGCTATGCCCTGGCAGGTTGCAAAGAGCGATGGGGGGCCATCGCTCGAGCCGCTCGATGCACGAGAAACCCGCCGCCCGGAAACCCTCCGACACCATGGCTCAATCCAGGTTCATCCCGCTTTGCGCCAACGCTCGATGACAAAAGAAAAGAAACGGGAGACTACCATTCGCAAGCCTCATTTGCGCGGTCGCGGACCGCATTTCCCCCTGCTCGACACTATCGTGCAGTATGAGTCGGAACCCGGCTATGTCGCTTTCACCATGCCGACGCAGAAGCGGCTGCGCGTGCAGGTGGGATCGATGATCGTCGCCGACACGACCAAGGCGCTGGTGCTCTACGAATCCGACCATCTGCCGGTCTATTACTTCCCGATGAGCGATGTGCGCGAGGAGTTCCTGCTGCCCAGCACGACGACGACCGAGAGCCCGTTCAAGGGCGTCGCCACGCATTATTCGCTGAACACCGGCATCACGCTGGTCGAGGATGCCGCATGGCGCTATCTCGATCCGGTCAAAGGATCGCCTGACCTGTCGGACTACATGTCCTTCTATTGGCCCAAGATGACGCACTGGTATGAGGAAGACGAGGAGATTTTCGTCCATGCCCGCGATCCGTTCCGCCGGGTCGACTGCCTGCCGTCGTCGCGGCGGGTGCAGGTCATCCTCGACGGCGAGCAGGTCGCCGATTCACGCCGTGGCGTCTTCCTGTTCGAAACCGGCCACCCGGTGCGCCACTACTTGCCGATCTCCGACACGCGGCTCGATATGCTTACGCACAGCCGCTACATTTCGCGCTGCCCCTACAAGGGCATCTCCAACTACTATCACGTGACGACGCCCAAGAAGCGGCACGAGAACCTCGTCTGGTACTATCCCGAGCCGGTGCACGAGGCCGAGCGCATCAAGGGCCTGGTCTGCTTCCACCACGAACTGGTCGACAAGATCCTGGTCGACGGCGTCGAGATCCCGAAGGAATTCACGGCTGCCTCGAGCGGCTATTTCTAGGCATCACCCGCTCTCCCTTGTCGGCTTGCGCGCCGAGCGCTTGATCGGAAGGCGGCTCCGCGCATACCTTCCCTATGGCAGGGAGGGCTATCGATGGATCTTTTCAAGCTGGACGGCGATGTCGCGCTGGTCACTGGCGCCGGCAGCGGCATTGGCCAGGCAATCGCGATCGGACTGGCTGAGGCAGGGGCCGACGTCGCCTGTTTCGGTCATGCATCGAAAGGCGGGCTGGAAGAAACCGCGCACCGGATCACGGCACTTGGGCGCAAGGCTTTGGTGCTGACCGGCACGGTCACCTCGCAGAGCGATCTGGCGGCGGCAATCGATCGCGTCGAGACCGAACTCGGTGCGCTGAGCGTCGCCGTCAACAATGCCGGCATCGCCGGTTCGGAACCGTCCGAGACCTTGTCGCTGGAGACATGGCAGAAGGTGCACGAGGTCAACGTCGCCGGCGTGTTCCTGTCCTGCCAGGCACAAGCCCGCAAGATGCTGGCGCGTCGCAAAGGCTCGATCATCAACATCGCCTCGATGTCCGGCACCATCGTCAACCGGGGGCTGACGCAGGCGCACTACAACTCCTCGAAAGCCGCCGTCATCCACATGTCGAAGAGCCTCGCCATGGAGTGGGCCGATCGCGGATTGCGCGTCAACGTCGTCAGTCCCGGCTACACGCTGACGCCGATGAACAAGCGGCCGGAGGTGGCTGAGGAAATCAAGATCTTCAAGCGCGACACGCCGATGGGGCGCATGGCCGCGCCCGAGGAAATGGTCGGGCCGACGGTGTTCCTGGCCAGCCGCGCGTCGAGCTTCGTCACCGGCCTCGATCTGATCGTCGATGGAGGCTACGTCTGCTGGTAGAACTATTCAACGGCCGCGTATCGGACTCGCCTTCGCCTGCAGTCTGAAATTGTGCATCAGCGAAGCGTTAGTCGTTGCGCGAGATGAACGTTGGTATATATAATTTCATCTTATGAAACGGTTGGCGAGACGGGGCTCGCCATGCCGGCAGCCGAGATCATGGGACCTTGATGGCTCGCACCTTGCAGGGCGCCGCAAGACTGGCGATTGATCCGCGGGTGATCGCTGCCGCAGCGATCCATCGGCAGCCATGACGCTGACCTTCCCGGCATATTCCACCGTCACCGAAATTCAGCATCATTTCGCCTGCGCCGGCTTCAGCCGCGACGTGGCGGCAACGGTCTTGCGCAACGACCAGCCTTTCGGGAACAATCAAGAAAAGACGCAAGAAGGGAACGACCGATAACCGTCACAGCTTGAAGGAGAACAAGCAATGCCATTTCGCAGTGTGATTTCGAAACTCTCGATGGGAGCCCTGGCCCTTGCCGCGGCAAGCGCAATAAGTCCGATCGCCCAGGCCGCCGCACCGGAATCCAACGACCCGATCAAGATCGCGCTGTTCGACTGGACCAGCGTCAACCTGAACGCCAAGATCCTCGGCGGCATCCTGGAAAAGCTCGGCTATACCGTTGAATACCCGACCGCCGACTACCTCTCCAGCCTGACCACCGGCCTTACCAATGGCGACCTCGATGTCGGCCTGGAATTCTGGGACACCACCGCCGGCGAAGCCATGAAGGCCTCCGATGCGACCGGCCAGACCGAACGTCTCGGCAGGCTCGGACCGAAAGCCAAGGAAGAGTGGTGGTTTCCCGAATACATGAAGGAGAAATGCCCGGGCCTGCCCAACTGGGAAGCGCTGAAGGACCCGAAATGCGCCGAGGCCTTCTCGACGGCGGAGACTGCACCGAAGGGTCGCTATCTCGGCGGTCCGGTGACCTGGGAAGGCTTTGACGACGAGCGCGTCGCGGCGCTGAAACTGCCCTTCACCGTGATCCACGCCGGCACCGACGCGGCGATGTTCGCGGAACTCGATTCAGCCTATCAGCGCAAGGCGCCGATCATGCTGTGGATCTATTCGCCGCATTGGGCGCCGGCCAAATACAAGGGCGAATGGGTGCAATTCCCCGAATACACGCCCGAGTGCTACAACGATCCGAAATGGGGCGTGAACCCCGACGCCAAGTATGACTGCGGCAAGCCGCATGGCGAAATCTGGAAATATGCCTGGAACGGCATGAAGGACAAATGGCCGGTCGCCTACAAGGTTGCCAAGGCCTATACGATCGACACCGACGAACTCAACAAGATGAGCGGCGAGATCGACCTTGACGGCAAGACGCCGGAGGACGTCGCCGCCGCCTGGATCACCGCGCACGAAGCCGACTGGAAAGCCTGGGCGCAGTAATCGTTCGACTGGAAAATGGGACCCGGCTGTCTGATCGGCCGGGTCTCAAATCTTGATGTTCCAGAAGGACGATTGGATGACGGACAGGACTGAACAGGGGTCGGCTCGACCGGGCACGGATGACCGCCCGGTAAAACTTGCCTGCCGCAATGTGTGGAAGCTGTTCGGGGCGAACGCGGCCAGTTTCATCCGCGAGCACGACGGCAAGGCCAGCATGGCCGATGTCACGGCTGCCGGACTGGTCGGCGCGGTGCGGGCCGTCGACCTCGAAATCCGCCAGGGCGAAATCTTCATCATCATGGGCCTCTCGGGCTCCGGCAAATCGACGCTGGTGCGCTGCATGTCGAGACTGGTCGAGCCGAGCCACGGCAAGGTCGAGTTCGAAGGCAAGGACCTGCTGAAGATTTCCGACGCTGCGCTGATCGAACTCAGGCGCCATCGCATGGGCATGGTGTTCCAGAACTTCGCGCTGCTGCCCCACCTCAACGTGCTGGACAATATCGCCTTTCCGCTCAGCATTCAGGGCCAGGACCGGCCGACACGCGAGGCGCGCGCCCGCGAGGTCATCGAACTCGTCGGCCTGCGTGGCCGCGAACATTTCTATCCGCGCGAGCTTTCCGGCGGCCAGCAGCAGCGTGTCGGCATCGCCCGCAGCCTGGCGACAAAACCGGAGATCTGGTTCCTCGACGAGCCGTTCTCCGCGCTCGATCCGCTGATCCGCCGCGAGATGCAGGACGAGTTGATGCGGCTGCAGACCATGCTGCACAAGACCATCGTCTTCATCACCCATGATTTCGACGAGGCGATCAGGCTCGCCGACCGTATCGCCATCATGAAGGACGGCGAAGTCATCCAGACCGGCACGCCGGAGGAACTGGTGGTCAATCCGGCGACCGACTATGTCGCCGAATTCACCCGCGACGTCGACCGCGCCAAGGTGATCTCGGCGCGCAGCCTGATGCGCGCCTGCGACGGCGCGGAGCATGGCGGGACGGTGGCGCCGGAGGCCAAGATCGCCAGTTTTTCCGCCAGCATCGTTTCCGCCGGCAAGCCGTTCGCGGTGGTCTATGGCACCGGCAAGCCAATCGGTGAAGTCACACCGCAAGCGGTGATCGACCTTTTGGCCGGCATCGAACATGCGAGAACCGGCGCATGACGGTGACGGCAAGCGCCAGCGAGCCGAGGCCACCGCTTCAGCGGTGGCTGCTGGTCTGGGCGGCGGCACTTGCCGCCGTGCTGGTGGTGTTCCTGCTGCAGGACAGCGTTCCCTGGGCTGTCGACTATCCGGCCAACGCGATCGTCCCCGTTGCGGACTGGGTCTCCGCGCTGATGGGCTGGATCAAGTCGAACCTGTCGTGGTTGACCCGCTCGATCACCGCGGTGCTCGGCGTGCCGCTCGACTTCGCGCTCAATCTGCTCGCCAAGAACTTCAAGATCGGCCACGGCGCGGACGCCTTCACGCTGCCACGCCTGTCCTGGGTCGGTGTGTGTGCTGTTGCCTTCCTCGCCGGGCATGCCGTGGGCGGTCGCAAACTCAGCCTGCTGGTCGGCGGCTGTTTCCTCTACATCGCGCTGTTCGGCCAATGGACCAGCGCCATGCTGACGCTGGCGCTGATTTCCATCGCCGTGCCGTTCTGCATCGTCACCGGCCTGTTCGCCGGCATCTGGGCCTGGCGCAAGCCATGGGCGGAAAGGCTGATCGTCTCCCCTGCCCTCGACCTGATGCAGACCATCCCGACCTTCGCCTATCTCATCCCGATGCTGCTGCTGTTCGGCAACAGCCCGGTGTCGGCAATGATCGCCACCGCCATTTTCGCCACACCGCCGATGGTGCGGGCGACGATGCTCGGCCTCGCGCGCGTACCAATGGAGATCGGCGAATTCAGCGACATGGCCGGCTGCACG
This sequence comes from Mesorhizobium sp. GW821-FHT04C10, assembly GCF_059420305.1. Taxonomy (NCBI): domain Bacteria; kingdom Pseudomonadati; phylum Pseudomonadota; class Alphaproteobacteria; order Hyphomicrobiales; family Phyllobacteriaceae; genus Mesorhizobium; species Mesorhizobium sp. GW821-FHT04C10. Next base: position 5,711,544 of record NZ_JBWKTL010000001.1, read on the forward strand.
GCGCGGCAGAAACTGTGGCGGGTTCTGCTGCCCTCGGCGCGGCCGACGCTGATGGTCGGCGTCAACCAGGTGATCATGCTGGCGCTCAACATGGTGATCATCGCCTCGATGATCGGCGCCGGCGGTCTCGGCTACGATGTGCTTCTGGCGCTGCGTGCGCTGAAGGTCGGCGAAGCCATGGAAGCCGGTCTCGCCATCGTCGCGCTGGCCATCGCGCTCGACCGGCTGAGCCAGGCCATCGCGCACAAGCAGGCAAAGGGCTATGTTCATCAGGCGGCGAACCCGAGCTTCTGGCGGCGCTACCCCAATCTGACGCTGGCCATCGCCATCCTTGCCGTCACCACGCTGCTCGGCCTGTTCGTGCCGGCTTTCGCGGCGGTGCCGAAGGCCATCACCTTCACCACCGCGCCGCTGTGGAAGGCGGCGGTGAACTGGGTGACGATCAACTTCTTCGATGCGATCGAAGCCTTTCGCGTGGCACTGATCCTCAACGTGCTGAACCCGCTGCGTGCCTTCTGCGAAGGCTTTCCATGGCTTGGGGCGGTGTTCCTGCTCGGCCTCGCCGGCTATCAGCTCTCAGGCCCGCGCCTTGCCGCCCTGGTCGCGGCACTGACCGCCTTCTGCGCCGTCACCGGGCTGTGGGAAAAAACCATGGCGACTGTCTATCTCTGCGGCATCTCGGCGTTCATCGCCTGCCTGATCGGCATCCCGATCGGGCTGATGGCGGCGCGCAGCGACCGCTTCGAGAAAATCGTCACCCCGATCATCGACACGTTGCAGGTGCTGCCGTCCTTCTGCTTCATCATTCCGGTGGTGATGTTGTTCAGGGTCGGCGACGTCACCGCCATGATCGCAACCATCGCCTTCGCCGTGGTGCCGGCCATCCGCTACACCAATCACGGCATCAGGCAGGTGTCGCCGGCATTGATCGAGGCGGCCAAGGTGTCGGGCTGCACGCCGCGCCAGACCTTCTTTCGCGTGCAATTGCCGCTGGCGCTGCCGGAGATCATGCTCGGCGTCAACCAGACCATCCTGATGGCGCTGGCGATGATCATCATCTGCGCCATGGTCGGCACACGCGATCTCGGCCAGGAGGTGTTCATCGCGCTGTCCAAGGCCGATTCCGGCCGTGGCATTGTCGCCGGCCTGGCAATAGCCTTCATCGGCATCGTCGCCGACCGGCTGTTCAACGCCTGGACGGCGAAAGCGCGGGCAAGGCTGGGATAGGGCAGGACGATGCGCCGCGGCCTACTCCGCCGCGACGCCCTTCACCTCGAGATAGCTCTCCATGGAATCGTCCAGCGCCTGCAGCCACGGCGTATGATGCAGCGGCGCCATGGTGCCGGTCATCAGCGAGCGATAGGCGTGATCACGGAAGCTCATGATGTCTTCCACCTTGTGGTGTTCCCATTCCATGAAGGTCTGGTTGACCGCCTCGACATCGAAGCCGGGATAGTCGGTCTGGTCCATCAGTTCCTTGGTGTAGTCGCCCTGGAACCAGATCATCTGCTCGGCGTCCTCCAGCGTCTCCTCCCGCGCCCGCCACTTGGCACTGTGTTCGGCCATCGCCTTGGCCGAGGGAAGCTTGATGCGGCCCATGATGACATCCCGCGCGAACCAGGCCTGCGCGTCGAACATGTTGAAAGTGTAGAACTGGTCCTGCATGCCGATATAGGACAGCTTCGGATTCTTCTCCCACACCACGCCTTCATAGAGGTCGAGCGGCCACATGCGGTTGGCGGTCTTGAGCTTCAGGTCGTCGGTGAGGAAGGGGAAGGAATGCAGATAACCGGTGCACAGGATGATGGCGTCGACATCCTTTGATGTGCCGTCCTTGAAGTGCGCGGTCTTGCCGACGACTTTCTGCAGCAACGGCACCTCTTTCCAATTCTCCGGCCATTTGAAGCCCATCGGCTTGGAGCGGTAGCTGGAGGTGATCGACTTGGCGCCGTATTTGTAGCATTGCGAGCCGATATCCTCGGCCGAATAGGAGCGGCCGATGATCAGGATATCCTTGCCTTTGAATTCCATCGCGTCGCGGAAATCATGGCTGTGCAGGATGCGGCCGTTGAAGGTCGAGAAACCCTCGAAGTACGGCACATTGGGCACCGAGAAATGCCCGGAGGCGACGACGACATTGTCGAATTCTTCGGAATAGGTGACGTCGTTGGTGCGGTCATGCGCGGTGACGGTGAATTTCTTGGTCTCGTCGGAGAAGGTGACCATGCGCACCGGGCTGTTGAAGCGCACCCATTTGCGCAGCCCCGATTTCTCGACGCGGCCCTTGATGTAGTCCCACAGCACGGCGCGCGGCGGGTAGGAGCCGATCGGCCGGCCGAAATGCTCCTCGAATGTATAGTCGGCGAATTCCAGGCATTCCTTGGGTCCGTTCGACCAGAGATAACGGTACATCGAACCGTGCACGGGGTCGCCATGTTCGTCGAGGCCGGTGCGCCAGGTGTAGTTCCACAGGCCGCCCCAGTCGGACTGCTTTTCGAAGCAGACGATTTCGGGAATCTCGGCGCCCTTGTCGGCAGCCGACTTGAAGGCCCTGAGTTGTGCCAGGCCGGACGGTCCGGCTCCGATGACGGCAACGCGAGTTTTCATTTCCAGGCCTCCTTTTTTGATTTCCCCAGCGAAACAAATTTCACTGGGAGTGACAGTAATTGGCCCTTCCGTGCTGTCAACAGACATCTGCTGGAACGGCATTTGCGCGCAACGGATTCCTGGCGAAAAACCTGCGGCGACAGCAATCGCCGAGCCGGCACATGCGACACAAGATGGCTTGCCGTCGCGGTTGCGCTCATGTATCGGCACCTGAGGTGTTCACCGTGAGTGAAATAAATCTGAGGTTGCGGGGGGGCGAGATGGCAAAGACAATTTCCGATTCTAAGGCCGGTTCTGGTCCCGCAAAAGCCAAGCCGTTGCCGAAGGTCTCCGCGGACGGAAAGACCATCCGCGCGCCGCTGACTCAGAACCCGCACGCCATCCGCGACACACGCGAGAAAGTGCTGGAGGTCGCGATCGGCCGCGAGGTGCGGGCGTTCCGCAAGAAGCTCGGCATCACCGTCGCCGATCTGGCGGTCGCCACCGACATTTCGCTGGGTATGCTGTCGAAGATCGAGAACGGCATCACCTCGCCGTCGCTGACCACCTTGCAGGCGCTGTCACGGGCGCTCGGCGTTCCCGTCACCGCCTTCTTCCGCCGCTTCGAGGAAGAGCGAAGTGCTGTCTTCGTCAAAGCCGGCGAAGGCCTTGATGTCGAGCGCCGCGGCACGCGTGCCGGTCACCAGTACAATCTGCTCGGCCATATCGGCTCCAACACCAGCGGCGTCGTCGTCGAGCCCTATCTGATCACCCTGACCGAGGACTCCGACGTGTTCCCGACCTTCCAGCATGAAGGCATGGAGTTCCTCTATATGCTGGAAGGCGAGGTCGTTTACCGGCACGGCAGCAACCTCTACCCGATGAAGCCCGGCGACAGCCTGTTCTTCGACGCCGATGCGCCGCACGGACCGGAGCAGCTGACGAAACTGCCGATGCGGTATCTGTCGATTATTTGCTACCCGCAGAACAGCGCTGGTTAGCTAATCTCCCCCGTTGTGGGGGAGATGTCCGGCAGGACAGAGGGGGGCGCTGTCCCTCGGCATGTCTTTGCTTGGACTGGCTCAAACCGCGCGTTTCGTCACCCTCGGGCTTGACCCGAGGATCCATGCCGTGACCTTCGCCGAAGGGTGCAACTGAGCAGAATTCTCAACCGTTGCAACGCCTTAGCGTCACGGAATGGATCCTAGGGTCTGCGCCGCGTCGCTTCGCTCCTTGCTTCGCCCTAGGATGACGAATTCGATGGTTGCGTTCCTTCGCGCCCCCTCTGTCCTGCCGGGCATCTCCCCCACGAGGGGGGAGATTGGCAGCTTCAATCCGGCCCAAACCCCGGGCTCGTCGCGCTGCCATCATCCAGCCTCGACAGCCATTCCACCAGCGTCGGCCGATACCGCGTCAACCCCTTGTAAGTGGCCAGTTCCTCGGGCAAATCGCGGATGACGCGGTGCAGGCGGCGCGCCCATTTCGGCTGCGTCACCAACTCGTCCATCTTGATCAAATAGCAGCGGATCGGAAAGACGATGCCGTTGGAGCGCGGCAGCCGCCAAAAACTTTGCAGCTCGACGCGCAGATGCACCTTGTCGCCGACATTCTCCGGCGTCACGGTTGTCCGGTCCGGACCCCATTTGTGATAATTCTCCGGGCTGGTGTCGAGGCGCGGATTGATGGTCATCGTCCAGTTGAGACGACGCGCCGGCTTGCCTTGCTGGATGTTGGTGAGGAACTTCAGCGCCCTGACGAAGATCCCCTTCTCATGCGCCAGCGGCACCGGCGCGTGCCATTCGAAGAAGTTCATGCCGATGTCGAAATCGAGCGACCAGTCGGCCTGGGTGGTGACCATGCCGGCATCCATCCACAGATTGCCGTCGCGCTGGTCGAGGATGCAGAAATCGCCCTGGCTCTGGCGGGTGATGTACTCCATCGGCCCGTAAGGCAGCGTCGAGGTGTCGCCGAAGGTGAAGGTATCGTCGATGCCGAGCGGCCGGTTGATCCAGCGCCAGCGGTCACCGTCGCGCGTCAGCGTGAAATGCTCGGGATAGCCGAGCGCCTGCTGCTCCATCAAAAGCTCAAGCAGGTCCCAGCCGGCCAGCGTCATGTGCGGCAGCGACTGGCAGCGCAGCGGATCCTCGGCCAGCACCAGTGCGCGATCCTGCATCTCCGCGACATAGTGCTCGTCGACGTCGATCAGGTTCTCGAGCACGCTACCCTTCGGGCCGACGACATGCGGCTCGATGTTGACGGCATACATGTAGGCGTCTTCATGGAATGGAAACGGGAACCGCCTGATATGCTCCGGGCTGTTCCTGAAGGTGAAATCGTCGCGGAATGTTTCCTTGCGAAAGGTGATGCCCATGATTTCCTCCTACCGCTCCAGCACCAGCGACCGGCCCTCGAAGCGCGACACGCACGGCATGATCTTGCAGCCGGAGCGATGGTCTTCCTCGCTCAGCCAGTGGTCGTTGTGGATGAACTTGCCATCGTAGGAGATGACGTTGGTCTCGCACTGGCCGCAGACGCCGCCGCGGCAGAGATAGGGCGGATCCACGCCGGCCGCCTCGATGGCCTCCAGCAGGCTCTGCTGTTCGCCGACGCGGATCGTCTTGCCGCTGACGGCCAGCGTCACGTCGAAGGGCAGTCCCGGCTGGGGTGCCGCGAAATGCTCGAAATGCACGGCCTCCGACGGCCAGCCCAGGCTTGCCGCGCGGTCGCGCACCCAGTTGATCATGCCGGCCGGGCCACAGACATAGAGATGCGTGCCGAGCGGCTGCGTCGACAGCAGCCGGTCGAGGTCGATGCGCTCGTCACGGTCGTCATGGTAGAGCCTGATGCGCCTGTCGTAACGCTCCCGCAGCACATCGGCATAGGTGCCGAGCGAGGCTGTGCGGCAGGTGTAGTGCAATTCGAAATTGCCGCCCTCTCCGGCCAGTTGCGCGGTCTGCGCCATGAAGGGCGTGATGCCGATGCCGCCGGCAAGCATCAGGTGTTTCTTTGCGCGCAGGTCGAGCGAGAACAGATTGACCGGGTAGCTGATCACCATCTCCAGCCCCGGCTTGACGCTCCGGTGCATGAACAGCGAGCCGCCGCGGCCGATATCGTCGCGGCGCACGGAGATCGTGTATTCGCGCGTGTCGAGCGGCGAGCCCATCAGCGAATAGGGATTGAGCCGGGTGCGATCGCCGTCGCGCATCTCGACCACGACATGGGCGCCGCCGGAAAAGGTCGGCAACATCTGCCCGTCGCGCCGGCGGAAATGGAAGCGGGTGACCAGTTCGTTGACCGGAACGACGTCGCTGACCACGACATTGAGCTTGGTGGTGCCGGTGCTCATGGGAAGGCCTCCTCCGTCGGAGGAATCTCGGAGCGATCCTCGGCGTTGATGCACACGCCCTGGAAAGCGGCGAGGCGCCTGGAATAATGATCGCGCACCAGAAGCAGCAGCCCACAATGCGAACAGTTGGCGGGCTGCGTCGTCACGTTTTCGGTGATGCCTTTGCAGTGCACGCATTGCATGCGCCGCGCCAGGGAACCGCGATGCTCGGTCTGCATGGAGGTATGATCGATGCCGGCTTCGAGCGCGACCTGCATGGCCTGGCCGATCAGCCCTTCGGTGCCGGCGAGGTATAGGCGCAGGCCCATATGGGCATTGGCCAGCGTCTGCTTCAGCCGTGGCAGCAGGCTGGCGAAGGACGGTGCCTGATGAAACTGCGCCGGCTTCAGCGCTTCGAGGACGGCGACGTGCTTGCCGTCGGGGCCCGGGATGAAGACGATCTCGGCGCCGTCGAAGAAGCCGGGCGGAGCCGTCTTTGCCATATCAAGGATCGCCAGCGCACCTTCCGCATCGGCGATGAAAAGATGATGCTTGCCGGGCTGCGGAGACAGGGTTCCGTAAATGGGCCGGCTGATGATCGTCTTGGCTGCCATTCTCTCTAGATCAGTTGGAGCATGATCTTGGACAAACGAAACTGTTTGTCCGAGAAAACCGGTTCCCACTTTTCGGGATCATGCTCTAGTGCCTTAAAACCCCTCGCTGCTTATGATGCCTCAACCCTTGGCGGTGCGCTTGGTCTTTTTGGGATCGTCGAAAGGCAAGGGCTGCGCCGTCGCCTTGATCGATCCGCTCTTGTTGCGGATCTCGAGCTTGGTGTCCTTGACCGCACAGTCGACGTCGAGGCGGGCGATGCCCATCGATTTCTTGACCAGCGGCGAATACATGGCACATGTCACCACGCCGACCTTTTTGCCGTCGCGATAGACCGGTGCGCCTTCATCGGCGGGCTCCTTGCCGTCGAGCAGCACGCCATAGATCTTGAAGCGCTCCTTGCCCTTCAGCCGGTAGTGTTCCTCGGCCCCACGGAAGCCGGTCTTGCCGGGGCTGACCGTGAAGTCGAGGCCGAGCTCCCACAGCGTGTCGCCGGGGCCTTCGTCCTCGAACGGATATTTTTGCGAATTATCGTACGGGTAGAAAAGCAAGTAACTTTCGACACGCAGCATATCGAGCGTGGTGAAGCGACACGGAATGATGCCGGCGCTCTTGCCCTCATCGAGAATCCTGTCCCAGATCGTGCCGGCATCCTGGCCGCGGCAGAAGATCTCGTAGCCGCGTTCGCCGGTGTAACCAGTACGCGAGATCATGACCGGGAAACCGAACAGTTGCGTCTGCGTATGATGGAAATAGTTGAGATCGCGGATACCGGGCACATGCTTGGCCAGGTAATCGACCGCGGTTGGTCCCTGCAGCGACAGATCGTGCAGATTGTCGTCGAAGCGCAGCGAGACATCGCGGCCCATCGCGGCGCGCTGCAATTCCTCATGGCCGGTGCCCGAACCATGCACCACCATCCAGCTGTTCGGGCCGGTGCGGTAAAGGATGCAGTCGTCGGTGAATTTTCCCGCCTCGTTCAGCATGCAGGCATAGGCCGACTTGCCCGGATAGATCTTTTCCACGTCGCGCGTGGTGGCGAGGTCGATGAGGTGCGAGGCATGCGGCCCTGATATGTGAACCTTCTTGAGTCCCGACACATCCATCAGGCCGGCCTTGGTGCGGATGGCGATGTACTCTTCGTCGGCGTCCTTGTCGTAGGTCCAGGCGGTCCCCATGCCGCTCCAGTCTTCGAGCTTCGAACCCAGCGCGCGGTGGCGATCCGCCAGGGTCGAAAATCTCCAGGATGCCGTCATCCGCTCGTCCTCCGTTCAAAAATCCACTGTTCCCTGCTCCTTGGCGCGGGGGCCGGAGCTTTGGCTTGAATATTGACCGCAAACGCGGGAGAGCCGCAATCCCCTGAAAGCAAATAATTTCATTGTCAGGCAAAATTGGCCGTCCCGAGCAAATGGTTAACCCAACGTAAATTCATCTTGACAATTGCGGGAAACGGTCTGAATTTATGAAAAAAATTTCACTCTCTTGAAAGAGAGCGGCGCGCGGAGGATTCGGAACCGGGCGCCCGGAAAAGGGGAAAAACCGATGTCAGACCTGCAGCAGCGCATCGAAGCGCTGTACCGTTCCGACTTGCGCGGAGCCGCGTTGCTGATCATCTGCCTGTGGGCGACGATCCTCTTCGTGCTCTTCATGACATGGCCGTACATTCCGCACGACGGCATCAAGGCCGTCGTCGCGATTGCCGCCGCCGCCGTGCTGATCTTCAACACGGCCGCGATCCTGGCGATGGTCAAGCACTACAAGGAAGACAAGGACTTCATCTACGGTCTCGACATCAAGAACGCCGACGCGTCCCGCAACCGCAAGTCCTGAGGGGTACAACGCATGTCCCGCTATACACCGCCGGAGCAGAGCAAGGCCGGCCAGGTTTTCGACATCGTGGTCGTGGTGGTCGCCATTTTCGTGGCGCTGTGGCTGCCGCTGAAACTGGGCCTTGCCGGAGCCGCCAAATCCATCGACGCGCTCGACGCCAAGACCTGGGAAGCGCTTGGCCAGAACCCGACAATGGCCTCGATCTGGGAAAAGCTCGGCTACACGCCCGAGACCGCGCACGACATCATCCAGAACCGGTTCCACTACGTCATCGACTGGCCGACGCTGATCATCATGGCGGCGGTACTGATCGGCTATTTCGTCTTCCTGTTCCGTGCATCCGATCGCGAATATCGCGACGTCATCAACGAGAAGTTCGACGACAAGTAAAGTTCTGGCGACGAGTCATCGGGGACACGATCATGTGGATGGCACTTTCTTACGCAAGCTGGGGCATCTCGATCTTGCTCGCACTGTGGATGCTCTACGACTGGTTCAAGGTCGATACGACCTATTCCGAGGACGTTCTGACCTCGTCACGCGAAGGCGAGCTTGAAGCCGTTTCCGAAAAACACCGGATCTGAGTGGGGATTGAACGATGACGGTCGCGCTTGAAACGGCAGAAACGGTAGTGCATGGCGACAGGGTCTCGCTGCTCAGGGTGCTTGGCCCTTCCCATGTCTGGGCCCTCGGCGTGGGTATCGTTCTGGTGGGCGAATTCACCGGCTGGAATTTTGCCGCCGACAAGGGCGGCACGCTGGCGGCGCTAATCGTCTGCTGGATCGTCGGGCTGCTCTACACCTCGGTCGCCATGATCGATTCCGAGGTGACGTCGACAGTTGCCGCCGCCGGAGGCCAGTACGCGCAGGCAAAGCACATCGTCGGGCCGTTGATGGCATTCAACGTCGCGCTGTTCCTGGTCTTCGCCTACACCATGCTGGAGGTCTCCGACGCGATCCTGCTCGGCGATACGATCGTCGCCAAGGCGGGGGTCGAGGGGCTGAACCACAATGCCTTCATCGCCGCGACCATCGTCGTGCTGGCCTGGCTCAATTACCGCGGCGTGCTGATGACGCTCAACGTCAACTTCGTCATCACCGCCATCGCCTATGTCTCGATCGTCATCCTGTTCTTCTCGGTCAGCCCGTGGACGCAGGGTGCCGTGCTGAAGCTGAACGAACTGGTCACCCCCGCCAATGCGCTGCCCTATGGCTGGATCGGCGTCATCGCCGCCTTCCAGTTCGGCATCTGGTTCTATCTGGGCATCGAAGGCACCACACAGGCCGCCGAGGAAGTTCGCTCGCCGGCCCGCTCCCTGCCCTACGGCACCATGGCCGGCATGATCACGCTTCTGATCGCCGCCGCCATGACCTGGTATGTCTGCGCCTCGCTGATGCCCTGGGAGTATCTCGGGATCACCTACTACCCGCTGTGGGACGCCGGCAGGCTGACCGGCAGCCCGCTGCTCGAGAACCTGCTGTTCTTGGCCACGCTGCTCGCGGCCCTGGCATCGGCCAATGGCTGCATCAACGACGCGGCACGCGCCTGGTTCTCGCTCGGCCGCGACCGCTATCTGCCGAGCTGGTTCTCGGCCGTGCATCCCAGATATCGCACGCCTTACCGGTCGATCCTGTTCCTGTTGCCGATCGCGCTCGCCTTCGCCTTCATCGCCGACCTCAACCAGGCGATCACCTTCTCGATCCTGTCAGGCGTGCTGCAATACACTTTCATGAGCATCAATATCATGATGTTCCGCAAGAAGTGGCCGCTCGGCACGATCCGCCGCGGCTACACGCATCCCTTCCATCCGCTGCCGGCAATCGTGCTGTTCTGCCTGTGCGTGGTGACCTTCTTCGCCATCTTCCTCGGTTTCGGTTCGCAGCTGAGCGCCATGGTCGCCTTCTACTTCCTGATCTCGCTGTGGTTCCACTTCTACCGCTACAAATTCGTGCGGCGTGGCGACCAGTTCACCATGCCCTGGCCGAAACCGCAGGGCTATTGATGGGAGTAGGCTCGCCCGGATTCTGGGTGAGCCTGGCATGACAAAATGTCCGAAGTGACATCAGCACTGTTTGCCGGGGCCATTGTCCTGGCGCTTGTCCTCCATCTTGCGTGGCTGGCGCGTCGCGGCCGCAACAGGGTCTTGGCGGCGCTTGCCGCCGAGGAGGCCGCCATCCGAACCGTCATCGCCGATGCGGCCAATGTTTCCGACGGCACCGCCGGTGTCATCACCTGGGAAGGATCGTGGAGCGGCCAACACGTTCAACTGCGCACCATCGTCGATACGCTGGCGACAAGAAAACTCCCGGCGCGCTGGCTCAGCATTTCGATCACCGAAAAGGTGTCGGTGCAAGCCACGTTCGACATGATGATGCGGCCGGGCTCGCCGACGACCTTCTCCAATTTCGACCATCTCCAGCATACGCTGCCCAAGGCTCCGGGATTTCCAGCCGAGGCGGTGCTGCGGACCGACCGTCGAGGCACGCGTTTCCCGCAAGGCATCATCGCCGACCACCTGGAGCCTTTTTCGGAAGGGCGCGCCAAGGAACTGTTGATCACCCCCGGCGGCGTGCGCATTGTCTGGCTGCTGGCCGAGGCCGAGCGGGCGCGCTACGGCGTTTTCCGGCAGGCCGCGTTTGGCGACGCACGGATCGATCCGACGCTTGTTCAGCGGCTGCTCGTCTCCCTCTCTGCGCTGCGCGACGCCATCAACCGCAGCGAACGGCAAGCCGCATGACCAGTTCCACCCCGCAGCCGGCGCCGGTGAACCCTTATCTCGTCCTCGGTTCGGCAATCGTGCTGCCCGCAAGCGGCCATGTCATTCTGGGCGTGCCGGTGCGCGGGCTGCAGTTTCTGTTCTTCATGGTGATCCTGGCCTGGGTGACCGTCAGGGTCGCGCCGCCAGATGCCGGCTTCATCGGCCGTCACGCCGGTGGCTTCCTGATCTATGCCCTGTCGATCCTCGACGCCTACAAGCTCGCCCGCATCCGCCACGCCCGGTGGGTTCACAATGCCGTGCAGGACAGCGATAATTCGCATGGCGGCATTGCGCCGCATACGTAACTAGAGGAAAATTTTTTTCATATGATTGAATTCGAGCAACGCATTCGGTACATCATCTCTTAGCTACAAACGATCTCTTAGCTAGAAACGCCGGGAGGCTGACATGTGTGGAATTGTCGGACTGTTTTTGAAGGACAAGTCGCTGGAGCCGAAGCTCGGCGCGATGCTGTCGGAGATGCTGGTGTCGCTCAGCGATCGCGGGCCGGACAGTGCCGGCATCGCCATCTATGGCGCGCCCTCCAGGAATGAAGCCAAGATCACCATCCAGTCGGCAACGCCGGCGCGCGATTTTCGCGACCTCGATACCGAGCTTGCCAAAGCGATCGGTGTGCCGGTGAGCATCGCGGTGAAGTCGACCCATGCCGTCGTCAGGACAACGCCTGCCAAGATCGACGAGGCGCGCGAGGCGATCCAGGCGCTGCGCCCCGACATCCGCATCATGGGCGCCGGCGACGTGGTCGAGATCTACAAGGAAGTCGGTCTGCCGGAGGCGGTCGTCGATCGCTTCGATGTCCGCAAGATGGCAGGCACGCATGGCATCGGCCACACCCGCATGGCGACGGAATCGGCGGTGACGACGATGGGCGCGCATCCGTTCTCGACGGGCGCCGACCAGTGCCTGGTGCACAATGGTTCGCTCTCCAACCACAACAATGTCCGCCGCGAACTGGTTCGCGAAGGCATGAAATTCGAGACCGAGAACGATACCGAGGTCGCCGCCGCCTACCTCTCCTCGCAGATGGCGCATGGCAAGAATCTCGGCGAAGCGCTGGAAGGCACGCTTTCCGACCTCGACGGCTTCTTCACTTTCGTCGTCGGCACCAAGAATGGCTTCGGCGTGGTGCGCGACCCGATCGCCTGCAAGCCCGCCGTCATGGCCGAAACCGACCAGTATGTCGCCTTCGGCTCGGAATATCGCGCGCTGACCAAGCTGCCCGGCATAGACAATGCGAGGGTCTGGGAACCGGAACCCGCAACCGTCTATTTCTGGGAGCATTGAGTTCATGCCGGCAACCAAACTTTCGAAGGCAGCAACGCAAGACCACGCCTCCCGAATCTTCGATCTCGATGTGTCGTCGCTGCGCGAGCTCAACCAAGCGCTGCACAATCTGGCTCCGGGCTCGAATGAAACGGCATGGGAAGTGCTGCACCCGAAGGGCAGCCACTCGGTCGCCGTCGGGGTCGACCAGCCTGTTGCCATCGATGTGCGTGGCAGCGTTGGCTACTACTGCGGCGGCATGAATTCCGGCAGCACCATTACCGTGCATGGCTCGGCGGGACCCGGCGTGGGCGAGAACATGATGTCGGGGTCGATCATCGTGAAAGGCGATGCCAGCCAGTATGCCGGGGCAACCGGCAAGGGCGGCCTGCTGGTCATCGAGGGCAACGCGTCGTCGCGCTGCGGCATTTCGATGAAGGGCATCGACATCGTCGTGCACGGCAATATCGGCCACATGTCGGCCTTCATGGCGCAGTCCGGCAATCTGGTGGTGCTGGGCGATGCCGGCGATGCGCTGGGCGATTCCATCTACGAGGCGCGGCTGTTCGTGCGCGGCAAGGTCGACAGCCTGGGTGCCGACTGCATCGCCAAGGAGATGCGGCCCGAGCATCTCGAGTTGCTGCAAGGCCTGCTCGACCGCGCCGGCGTCACCGGCGTCAAGCCGTCGGAGTTCAAGCGCTACGGCTCGGCGCGCACGCTCTACAATTTCAATATCGACAACGCCGACGCGTATTGAGGCAGCATGACCTATCGCAACCCGCCGACGACGCCGCGCAAATCCGCGACCTTCGACGACTACACGCTTTCCGAAATCCGCCGTGCCGCGGCGACCGGCATCTATGACATCCGGGGCGCCGGCGCCAAGCGCAAGCTGCCGCATTTCGACGACCTCTTGTTCCTCGGCGCCTCGATCTCGCGCTATCCGCTCGAAGGCTATCGCGAGCGCTGCGACACATCAGTCGTACTCGGCTCGCGCCACGCCAAGAAGCCGATCGAGCTGAAGATCCCGATCACCATCGCCGGCATGAGCTTTGGTTCGCTGTCGGGCCCGGCCAAGGAAGCGCTTGGGCGCGGCGCGACGCTGTCCGGCACCTCGACCACGACGGGCGATGGCGGCATGACCGAGGAAGAGCGTGGGCATTCCAAGCAACTGGTCTACCAATATTTGCCGTCGCGCTATGGCATGAACCTGCGTGACCTGCGCCGCGCCGACGCCATCGAAGTCGTTGTCGGCCAGGGCGCCAAGCCGGGCGGCGGCGGTATGCTGCTCGGCCAGAAAATCTCCGACCGCGTCGCCGAGATGCGCACGCTGCCGAAAGGCATCGACCAGCGCTCGGCCTCGCGCCATCCCGACTGGACCGGCCCGGACGATCTCGAGATCAAGATCCTCGAACTGCGCGAGATCACCGACTGGGAAAAGCCGATCTACGTCAAGGTCGGCGGCGCCCGCCCCTATTACGACACGGCGCTCGCCGTGAAGGCCGGCGCCGATGTCGTCGTCGTCGACGGCATGCAGGGCGGCACGGCTGCAACGCAGGAAGTGTTCATCGAGAATGTCGGCCAGCCGACGCTTGCCTGCATCAGGCCGGCGGTGCAGGCACTCCAGGATCTCGGCATGCACCGCAAGGTGCAGTTGATCGTCTCCGGCGGCATCCGCAACGGCGCCGATGTCGCCAAGGCGCTGGCGCTCGGTGTCGATGCCGTCTCGATCGGCACGGCAGCCCTGGTCGCGCTCGGCGACAACGATCCCCGCTGGGAGGCGGAGTACAACGAACTCGGCACCACGGCCGGCGCCTATGACGACTGGCATGAGGGCCGTGACCCCGCCGGCATCACCACGCAGGATCCCGAACTGATGAAGCGGGTCGATCCGGTGGCCGCCGGCCGCCGGCTGGCCAACTACCTCAAGGTGATGACGCTCGAGGCGCAGACCATCGCCCGCGCCTGCGGCAAGAACAGCCTGCACAATCTCGAGCCCGAGGATCTCGTCGCGCTCACCATCGAAGCCGCTGCCATGGCTGGCGTACCGCTGGCCGGCACCAACTGGATACCGGGGAAGAACGGCTTCTAACACATCACGAAATCCATAAGCGAGGGAACTACATAATGGGGAACGATCTCGCCGCATTCGCCAAGGAGAACGGCGTCAAATATTTCATGATCTCCTACACCGACCTGTTCGGTGGCCAGCGCGCCAAGCTGGTGCCGGCGCAAGCCATCGCCGACATGCAAAAGGACGGCGCCGGCTTCGCAGGGTTTGCTACCTGGCTCGATCTGACGCCGGCGCATCCGGACATGCTGGCGGTGCCGGATCCGGATTCGGTCATCCAGTTGCCATGGAAGCCTGACGTCGCCTGGGTCGCCGCCAACTGCATCATGGACGACAAGGAGGTCGACCAGGCACCACGCAACACGCTGAAGCGGCTGATCGCGGAGGCTGCCGGCGACGGCATGCATGTGAAGACCGGCGTCGAGGCCGAATTCTTCCTCATCTCCCCGGACGGCAGCGTCATCTCCGACAAGTACGACACGGCCTCAAAGCCCTGCTACGACCAGCAGGCCGTGATGCGCCGCTACGACGTCATCGCCGAGATCTGCGATCACATGCTGGCGCTGGGCTGGGGGCCCTACCAGAACGACCACGAGGACGCCAACGGCCAGTTCGAGATGAACTGGGCCTTCGACGATGCGCTCGCGACAGCCGACAAGCACTCGTTCTTCAAGTTCATGGTCAAGTCGGTGGCCGAGAAGCACGGCCTGCGCGCCACCTTCATGCCAAAACCCTTCCAGGGCCTGACCGGCAATGGCTGCCATGCTCATATCTCGGTGTGGGACAAATCGGGCAAGACCAATGTCTTTGCCGACAATTCGATGGAACTCGGCCTGTCGGCCAAGGGCAAGAATTTCCTCGGCGGCATCATGAAGCATGCCTCCGCGCTTGCCGCGATCACCAATCCGACGGTCAACTCCTACAAGCGCATCAACGCCCCGCGCACGATCTCCGGCGCGACCTGGGCGCCGAACACCGTCACCTGGACCGGCAACAACCGCACCCACATGGTGCGCGTGCCAGGTCCCGGGCGCTTCGAACTGCGCCTGCCGGACGGTGCGGCCAACCCTTATCTGTTGCAGGCCGTCATCATCG
This sequence comes from Mesorhizobium sp. GW821-FHT04C10, assembly GCF_059420305.1. Taxonomy (NCBI): domain Bacteria; kingdom Pseudomonadati; phylum Pseudomonadota; class Alphaproteobacteria; order Hyphomicrobiales; family Phyllobacteriaceae; genus Mesorhizobium; species Mesorhizobium sp. GW821-FHT04C10. The sequence goes on from NZ_JBWKTL010000001.1 coordinate 5,727,105, forward strand.
CCGCCGGCCTCGACGGCATCCGCTCGAAGGCTGATCCGGGCAAGCGCTACGACATCGACATGTATCAGTTCGGCCATACGGTGAAGGGCGCGCCGAAGCTGCCGCTCAACCTGCTCGACGCGCTGCGCGAGTTCGACAAGGACAAATCGCTGAAGACGGCGCTGGGTGAGGAATTCTCGTCGGCTTACCTAAAGCTGAAGCACCAGGAATGGAATTCCTATGCTTCGCACTTCACGCAATGGGAGCGCGACCACACGCTGGACATCTAGAAGCATCGGACCGAAAAGTGCGGAGCGGTTTTCGGGTGAATCCGATGCGTTAAGAAAAGGTCCCAGCGGTGCGAGCGGCCTCGGAATGAACTGATGAAATACTCGATCTTCTCGCTCGCACGTGCCGCCCTTTCCGGCCACAAGAACTGGCAGCGTACCTGGCGCGACGCCACGCCGAAGGATCGCTATGACGTGGTGATCGTCGGCGGTGGCGGCCATGGCCTGGCCACCGCCTGGTTCCTCGCCAGCGAATACGGCATCAGGAACGTCGCGGTGCTGGAAAAGGGCTGGATCGGCTCCGGCAATGCCGGCCGCAACACCACCATCATCCGCTCCAATTACGGCCTGCCCGGCAATACCGGCTTCTACGAACTGTCCATGAAGCTGTGGGAGCGGATGGAGCAGGACCTCAACTACAATTCGATGGTCAGCCAGCGCGGCGTCATCAACCTCTACCATTCGGACGCGCAACGCGACGCCTATGCGCGGCGCGGCAACACCATGCGCATCAACGGCATCGACGCCGAATTGCTCGACCTCGCGGCGGTCAAGAAGATGATGCCGTTCCTGAATTTCGACAATGCGCGCTTTCCCGTGCAAGGCGGGCTGTTGCAGCGGCGTGGCGGCACGGCGCGGCACGACGCCGTGGTCTGGGGCTACGCCCATGCGGCGAGCGGGCTCGGCGTCGACATCATCCAGAATTGCGAGGTGACTGGCTTTATCAGGGACGCCAACGGCAAGGTAACCGGCGTCGAGACCTCGCGCGGCAGGATCGGCGCCGGCAAGGTCGGCATGGCGGTCGCCGGCTCCTCGTCGCGCGTCGCTGCGATGGCGGGCCTGCGCCTGCCGATCGAAAGCCATGTGCTGCAAGCCTTCGTCTCCGAGGCGATCAAGCCGCTGATCCCAAACGTCATGACCTTCGGTGCCGGCCATTTCTATGTCAGCCAGTCGGACAAGGGCGGCCTTGTCTTCGGCGGCGACATCGACGGCTACAACTCATATGCCCAGCGCGGCAACCTGCCCGTGATGGAGGATGTCTGCGAGGGCGGCATGGCGCTGATGCCGATGATCGGCCGCGTGCGCCTGCTGCGCCAGTGGGGCGGCATCATGGACATGTCCATGGACGGCTCACCCATCATCGACAAGACGCCGGTCGACGGCCTCTACTTGAACGCCGGCTGGTGCTATGGCGGCTTTAAGGCAACGCCAGGATCGGGCTTTGTCTTTGCCCATCTGCTGGCCCGCGACACGCCGCATGAGGAAGCCGCACGGTTCCGCCTCGATCGGTTCCGGACTGGCGCCATGATCGACGAAAAGGGCCAGGGCGCCCAACCGAACCTGCACTGAGGACGGCCAGAAAATCATGCGTATTGTCTGTCCCTTCTGCGGCGAACGCGAACTCGGCGAGTTCACCTATCTCGGCGATGCCAAACCGGTGCGGCCGGCGGCGGATGCCGGCGAAGACGCCGTCTTCGACTATGTCTATCTGCGCGACAACATCGCGGGCGTGATGAGCGAGAACTGGTACCATGGCGGCGGGTGCCGGGCCTGGCTGAAGGTCACGCGCAACACGCTGACGCATGAGATTTCCGCAGTCGAACCGGCACCGGGCGCCGGTGCCGCGAAGGTTGGCGCGTGATGGCCGGCGCGCAGACAAACCGGCTGGACAATGGCGGTCTCATCGACCGTTCGGCGCCGCTCAACTTCCGCTTCGACGGCAAGAGCTTTTCCGGCTTCCAGGGCGACACTTTGGCGTCGGCGCTCGTCGCCAACGGCGTCAAGCTGGTCGGCCGCTCGTTCAAATACCATCGCCCGCGCGGCATCCTGACGTCAGGCTCGGAAGAGCCCAACGCGCTGGTTGAACTGCGCACCGGCGCCAGGCGAGAGCCTAACACCAAGGCAACGACGGCCGAGCTCTATGAAGGGCTTGAGGCCGCCAGCCAGAACCGCTGGCCGTCGCTGCGCTTCGACGTCATGTCGGTCAACCAGCTGTTCGCGCCGATCTTCGTCGCCGGCTTCTACTACAAGACCTTCATGTGGCCGGCGAAGTTCTGGGAAGCGATCTACGAGCCGGCGATCCGCCGCGCCGCGGGCCTTGGCCGCGCCGCCGGTGTTGCCGATCCCGACCACTACGACAAGGCCTGGGCGCATTGCGATGTGCTGATCGCCGGCTCCGGTCCGGCTGGCCTTGCCGCAGCGCTTGCCGCCGGCCGCAGCGGCGCCCGCGTCATCCTGTGCGAAGAGGATTTTGCGCTCGGCGGCCGCCTGCTCTCGGATGGCGGCACGATCGATGGCCTGCCGGCCGCCGAATGGCTGTCGCGGACCGTGGCTGAGCTCACGGCAATGCCCGATGTCCGCATCATGACCCGCACGACGCTGTTCGGCGTCTATGATGGCGGCACCTATGGCGCGCTGGAGCGGGTCAACGACCACCTGCCCTCGCCGCCCGAACACCAGGTGCGTCAGCGGATGTGGCGGATCGTTGCGAAGCGCTGTGTCGTCGCGGCGGGCGCCATCGAACGGCCGATCGTCTTTGCCGGCAATGACACGCCCGGTGTGATGATGGCCTCGGCGATGCGCACCTATGTCAAGCGCTACGCCGCCACTCCCGCAAAACGCGTCGCGCTGTTCACCAACAATGAGGATGGCTGGCGCACGGTCGAGACCGCACTCGCAGCCGGGCTGCAGATCGCCGCGGTCATCGACGCACGGGCCGACGTCTCCCCCGCCCATCGCTCGCTTGCCTCCAAGGGCGGCTTTCCGGTGCTGCACGGCGCTGTCAGCGGCGTTGACGGCGGTAAGGATGGTGTGAGGAAAATCGCCGTGTCGCTGACCGGTGGCGCACGCGCCGAGGTCGAGGCCGACGGGCTTGCCGTTTCCGGTGGCTGGAATCCGGCGGTCGGGCTCACCTCGTATCATCGCGGCCGGCCAAAATGGCGCGACGACATCGCCGCCTTCGTCCCCGACGGCGCACCTCCCGGCATGGTCGCGGCGGGTGCGGCCAACGGAGATTTCGGCCTTAGCGCCTGTCTGAGCCAGGGCTTTGCCGCCGGCGCGGCGGCGGCGCGTGATACAGGACATGAAGGCAAGGCAGGCACCGCGCCCGGCGCCGACGACGAGGCGTTCTCATTAACGCCGCTCTGGCATGTCGCCGGCAAGGGCAAGGCCTTTGTCGACTACCAGCACGATGTCACCGCCTCCGACATCGAACTGGCGCAGCGCGAGGGTTTTGAATCGGTCGAACATCTGAAGCGCTATACGACGCTCGGCATGGCGACCGACCAGGGCAAGACCTCGAATGTCGCCGGCCTCGCCATCATGGCTGATGTGAGCGGCCGCTCCATTCCCGAGACCGGCACGACGATCTACCGGCCGCCTTATGTGCCGGTCGCCATCGGTGCCTTTGCGGGCCATCATCGCGACGAGACTTTCCACGCCACAAGGCTGACGCCGTCGCATCACTGGGCAGCCGAACAGGGCGCCGTTTTCGTCGACACCGGCCTGTGGAAGCGGGCGCAATGGTATCCGCGCGCCGGTGAGAAGGACTGGCTGGAATCGGTGACCCGCGAAGTCAAGGCGGTGCGCGGTGGCGTCGGCTTCTGCGATGTCTCGACGCTTGGCAAGATCGACGTGCACGGCCCGGATGCCGGCGCTTTCCTCGACCGCGTCTACATCAACACTTTCTCCAACCTCGCCGTCGGCAAGGCGCGCTACGGGCTGATGCTGCGCGAGGACGGTATCGTCTATGACGACGGCACGACGTCGCGGTTGGCCGACGACCACTATTTCCTCACCACCACCACGGCGAAGGCCGGACTGGTGATGCAGCATCTCGAATATTGCCGGCAAGTGCTGTTCCCGGAACTCGACGTCCAGTTGACCTCGGTCTCCGACCAGTGGGCGCAGTTCTCCATTGCCGGACCGAAAACCCGCGATCTGCTGAAGGAGATCGTCGACCCGGCGGAAGACCTGTCGAATGAAGGTTTTCCGTTCATGGGCGCGCGCGAAGTCGCCTTGCGCGGCGGTATCAAGGCACGGCTATTCCGCATCTCCTTCTCCGGCGAGATGGCGTTCGAGATTTCCGTGCCGGCACGCTACGGCGAAGCGATGGCGCGCAATCTGATGCTGGCCGGCAAACAATTCGGCGTCACGCCTTACGGCACCGAGGCGCTCGGCGTGATGCGCATTGAAAAGGGCCATGTCGCCGGGCCGGAACTGAGCGGCACGACGACGGCCGCCGACCTTAGCCTCGGCAAGATGATGTCCACCAAGAAAGACTTCATCGGCCGTGTCATGGCCGGGCGCGAGGCGCTGGTCGCGCCGGATCGTCAGGTCGTCGTCGGCGTCAAGCCCACGGACAGAGCGCGCCGGCTGCGCTCCGGTGCGCACATTATCCCGAAGGGGCAGACGCCCGGGCCAGGCAACGACCAAGGCTATGTCACCTCGGTCTGCTTCTCGCCCACATCAGACCAGTGGATCGGGCTGGCGCTTGTCGAGCGCGGCCGCGAACGCATCGGCGAGATCGTCCATGCGCATGACCCAATACGCGGCGAAGACTATGATGTCGAACTGTGCAATCCCGTCTTCTACGATCCGGATGGAGGGCGCCAGCGTGGCTGAGTTTTCCTGGGACATCCGCAGCCCGCTCCACCGCGCGCTCGTGTCGGGTGCTTATGGCGCACGTGGCGATGCCGGCGTCTTGCTGACCGAGATCCGCAATTTCGACCTCGTCCAGGTGATGGCGCGGCGCGGCAAGGCAGCCGACATGGCCAAGGCCGCGAAGAGCAGGTTCGGCGTTGCCGCTCCGGAAACGCCGAACGCGATCGCGGCGGCGGACGCAACACTGATCTGGTCGGGACCGGATCAGTTTTTCATCCTGTCGCAGGGCAGCAGGCATGGGACGGGAGCGCTTGCGCCTGCCTTTGCCGCATCGACGTCGCTGTCCGACCAATCGCATGCGCGCGTGATGATCAGCATCTCCGGCGCCAAGGCACGCGCAATGCTGGCCAAGCTGTCTTCGATCGATCTGCATCCCGATACGTTCGCGGTTGGGGCGGCTGCCGCGACCTCGATGGATCACACCAGCGTCACGCTCTGGCGCGGCAATGATCGAGATGGATTGGCGGTGTTCAACCTTCTGGTGTTTGCGACTTTCGCCGAAAGCCTGTGGCACACGATGCTGGATTCCGCTGCTGAATATGGCGTTGCTATCGGCCATTCCGAGGAACTGGCGTAGCGTCGGAGCGCGGCCCTTCCTTCTCCCCTTGTGGGAGAAGGTGGATCGGCGCGCAGCGCCGAGACGGATGAGGGGTGTTCCAGCGGAGTGAGACGTTGGCGTTCCCTGGAGCACCCCTCATCCGTCGCCTTCGGCGACACCTTCTCCCACAAGGGGAGAAGGGGGAGCTTACATCACCTTCGCCTTGCCAAACGCTATCGCCCTGCTATTCTCACAGCGAAAATAATTTCACACACAGGCAAACTTGTTTCTCGAACCGCAAGGCTGAGATGAGCCAGTCGCCCTACCCTACGGTCGCAGCAGGACCGCCCCGGCCAAGCCTCATCCTGAGGCCTGGGCAGATCGCGCTGCCGCCGGGCATGGAACGCTACACGATCCAGGGCAATGGCGCGGTGCTGATCGAGGTCGCGGCCGGCGATACGATCACGGTCCGCAATGTCGAGGGTGGCCAGGCCTGCGAACTGCTGGCCTGGGACGCCACAGGCGTCACCGATGCCGCCATCCTCGGCGAAAGATCCAACAGCAATGCCGCCGGCATCAAGGCGTTGCTGACCGAAGGCGATGACAGCCTCGCTGCCCTGCGGCGGGGCATCGCGCGCCGGCAGGTTCAGCTTGACCAGGCCAAGGCGGTCCGCGTCTTCGGCAGTGCCACGCCTGCAGGCGCCGAACAGGGTTTTACCGTCGCTCGCGACGGCTCGATGATCGTCGCTGCCCCCGGCGGCCCGATGCTGGTCGATGGTCACGACACGGCAACGCCGCTTACGGTTGTCGTGCGCCGCGCCACGATCCGCCTCAAACCAAAATCGCAGTTGGCCGATCCGCTCGCCGATCCGGTGCTCGACCTCAGGGTGCACTCGGCAACCGCCGAATCCTATTTCGTCAAGGCGGGCGACTATCTGCAGATCATCGATGTCGATGGGCGCCAGTGCACCGACTTCCAGTGCTTTTCGGCGCGCAAGCTGGACAAGGGCCTCGACCATCCGCTCGACGTGACCACGACGCGCACGCTGATGGGATCGAGCTATCCGATGCCTGGCCTGCATTCGAAATACTACGACCAGGACATGGAACCGCTGGTCGAGGTGGTGCAGGATACATGCGGCCGGCATGACGCCTTCGCGCTCGCCTGCGCGGCGAAATACTATGACGACATCGGCTATCCCGGCCACACCAACTGTTCGGAGAATTTCAACGGCGCCCTGGCCGGCAAGGGCGTCAATCCTCGCGCCGGCTGGATGGCGATCAACTTCTTCTTCAACACCGCGATCGACGCGCATGGCGTCATGGTCTCGGACGAGCCGTGGTCGAGACCCGGCGACTATGTGCTGCTGCGCGCGCTGACCGACATCGTCTGTGTCTCCTCCGCCTGCCCCGACGACACGACGCCGGCCAATGGCTGGAACCTGACTGACATCCACGTGCGGACCTATTCCGGCCAGCACAAATTCTCGCGAGCGATCGCCAGACGCATGACGCCCGATTCGGAACCGAAAATGACCCGCGAGACAGCCTTTCATTCGAGCTTTGCCAAGCACACCCGCAACTTCGCCGAGTACAGGGGCTATTGGCTGGCCAACGCCTTCGCCAAGGATGGGCCGATAGCCGAGTACTGGGCATGCCGGCAGGACGCGGTGATCATGGACCTGTCGCCGCTGCGCAAGTTCGAGGTCACCGGCCCGGATTCCGAAGCGCTGCTGCAATACACGCTGACCCGCGATGTGAAGAAACTCGGCGTCGGCCAGGTCGTCTACTCCGCCATGTGCTACGAGCATGGCGGCATGATCGACGACGGCACGCTGCTGCGTCTCGGCAAGGACAATTTCCGTTGGGTCGGGGGCGACGATCTTTCCGGCGAATGGCTGCGCGAGACGGCAAAAAAGCTCGACCTCAACGTGCTGGTGCGCTCGTCGACCGACCAGATGCACAATGTCGCCGTGCAGGGCCCAAAAAGCCGCGACATCCTCAGAGAAGTGATCTGGACCTCACCGTTGCAGCCATCGATCGATGAGCTCGAATGGTTCCGCTTCGCCGTCGCCCGCATCGGCGGCGGCAACGGCGTACCGGTCGTCGTCTCGCGCACCGGCTATACCGGCGAACTCGGCTACGAGATATGGTGCCATCCGCGCGACGCCGAAAAGGTGTTCGACGCCATATGGGAAGCCGGCCAGCCGCATGGGTTGAAACCAATGGGCCTGCAGGCGCTCGACATGGTGCGCATCGAGGCCGGACTGATCTTCGCCGGTTACGAATTCTCGGACCAGACCGACCCGTTCGAGGCCGGCATCGGCTTCACCGTGCCGCTGAAGAGCAAGACCGATGATTTCATCGGCCGCGAGGCGCTGATCAGGCGCAAGGAAAACCCGCAGAACAGACTGGTCGGCCTCGACATCGACGCCAATGTCGCTGTCGGCCATGGCGATTGCGTCCATGTCGGCCGTGCCCAGATCGGTGTCGTCACCTCGGGCATGCGTTCGCCGGTCCTGAACAAGAACATCGCGCTGGCGCGGCTCGACGTCACCCATGCGGCCATCGGCACCGAGGTCGAGATCGGCAAGCTCGACGGCCATGCCAAAAGGCTGCCGGCGCGTGTCGTCGCCTTCGCCCACTACGATCCACAGAAGACCAGACCCCGTTCCTGAGCTCTGCGACCCTTGCCTTCTCCCCTCGTGGGGTGAGCAGCCGGTTCGCCGAAGGCGAATTCGTCGTGCCAGTGGCACGATGAAAGGCTAGCGAACGCCGGGACGCTGCGAAGCAGCGGGGACCCGGCAGGTGGATCGGCCCCCCGGCCCTTCGCAGGCTCAGGGCGTTCGAAGCTCGAAAAGCCAAGCAATTGGCTTTTCGTCCGCTACGCGAACCGCTTCTCACCCCACAAGGAGAGAAGGGAAGAGCGTGCGCGCGCAAGCGTGATGTGCACGGTTTCACAAAACGCTTGACCTGAAAGCGCGCCGGATCAATCTTCACTCTTAAGAAAAAAATACGACTGAGTGGAAACATTGGAGTCGTGACGTCATGGGCCGGGGAGCAAGCTTCGCAAAGTCGAGGCATCGCCGGCGGGGAACATCGAAAAAGGGGAAGTCACTGACATGAGCACCATAAGTACGGCCCTGGAGCAGCCTGCCGAGAGCAAGCTGCTCAGGCATATCGACTGGCGCGGCGCCTTCTGGGTGGCAAGCGGCGTTCCAGCACTGGTTCTGTTTTCGATCGGCGGCATTGCCGGCACGACCGGGACGCTGGCCTTCCTGATCTGGACGGTGTCCATGATCATGGGTTTCCTGCAATCCTTCACCTATGCCGAGATCGCCGGCCTGTTCCCGAACAAGTCCGGCGGCGCCTCGATCTACGGCGCCACGGCCTGGCTGCGCTATTCCAAGTTCATTGCGCCGCTGTCGGTATGGTGCAACTGGTTCGCCTGGTCGCCGGTGCTGTCGCTCGGCTGCTCGATCGCGGCCGCCTATATCCTCAATGCGCTGGCGCCGGTGCCGCTGTTCACCGAGACCTCGGCGGAAGTCGTCGCCTATATCGCAGCGCATGCCGGAACGGCGCCCGCCGACGCGATTGCAGCGGTGACGACCGCCGCGACGCCGGCAATCCGCAACTGGACGCTGTACAGCCACACGCTGGGTCCGGTCTCCTTCACCTTCAATGCGACCTTCTTCATCGGCGCGGTGCTGATGCTGATCATCTTCTCGATCCAGCATCGCGGCATCCTCGGCACCGCCAATGTGCAGAAATATATCGGCCTGCTGGTCATCGTCCCGATGCTGATCGTCGGCGTCGTGCCGATCTTCACCGGGCAGATCAACTGGGCCAACTTCTCGCCGCTGGTGCCGCTGGCCGCCGCCTATGCGCCAGACCCAGGCGCATGGAACATCCCCGGCTGGACGCTGGTGCTCGGCGGCATGTTTATTGCCGCCTGGTCGACCTACGGCTTCGAAACCGCCGTCTGCTACACCTCCGAATTCAAGAATCCCGGCACCGACACCTTCAAGGCCATCTTCTATTCCGGCCTGCTCTGCATGTTGTTGTTCATCCTGGTGCCCTTCACCTTCCAGGGCGTGCTGGGCCTCAACGGCATGCTGGCAACGCCGATCGTAGACGGCTCCGGCGTCGCTGACGCGCTTGCCGGCATGGTCGGCGGCGGCAAGATCATCCACAGCCTGCTGGTGATGCTGATGATCCTGGCGCTGGTGCTGTGCATCATGACGGCGATGGCCGGCTCCTCGCGCACGCTCTACCAGGGCTCTGTCGACGGCTGGCTGCCGCGCTATCTCAGCCACGTCAACGAGCATGGCGCGCCGACCCGTGCCATGTGGACCGACCTCTGCTTCAACCTGATCGTACTGGCCATCGCCTCGGCCGATGCGACGAGCTTCTTCTTCATCCTCGCCGTGTCGAACTGCGGCTACATCATCTTCAATTTCCTCAACCTCAATGCCGGCTGGATCCACCGCATCGACAACGGCCATATCGCGCGGCCATGGAAGGCGCCGACCTGGCTGCTCGGGATCGGAGCGATCTTCGCCTATGTCAACGCGATCTTCATGGGCGCCGGCGCCAAGGTGTGGAACCCGATGGCGCTGTGGGCCGGGCTGATCACCGCGGCGCTGATCATTCCGGTGTTCTGCTTCCGCCACTACATCCAGGACAAGGGCAAGTTCCCCGACCACATGCTGGCCGATCTCGGCATGACGGGAACTGACCTCTCGGTGAAGAAGGCAGGCATGCTGCCCTATCTGACGCTGGTCGCCGGCGTGGTGGTGATGCTGATCGCCAACTGGATATTCGTCATCTGACAGGGGCAACTTGAAAAGTGTCGGGCGCGCTTCGGCGCGCCCGACACTTTTCGGCCACCAGCCGGGGCTTCACCTCACCCAGCCTTGCGGACCGACGCTTCCGGATCTTCGAAGAACCGATTGGCCGGCCGCTTCAGGCCGAGATTCTCGCGCAGCGTCGAGCCCTCATACTGCCGCCTGAAGATGCCGCGCCGCTGCAGCTCGGGCACCACCTTCTCGACGAAGTCATCGAGCCCTGCGGGCAGATAGGGAAACATGATGTTGAAGCCGTCCGATCCCTCGGCGACCAGCCATTCCTCCATCTCGTCGGCAATGGTTTTCGGCGTGCCGACGAAAGCAAGGCCGGAATAGCCGCCCAGCCTCTGGGCAAGCTGGCGCACCGTCAGGTTTTCATCCCGGGCCAGTTCGATGACGCGCTCGCGGCTGCTCTTCGAGGCATTGGTCTCCGGTATTTCCGGCAGAGCGGCGTCGGGATCAAAGGCCGACGCGTCGTGTCCAAGAGCGATCGACAACGAGGCAATGCCGCTCTCGTAGTAGACCAGGCTGTCGAGCTTCGCCCGCTTGGCCCGCGCCTCCTCGACACTGTCGCCGACAATGACGAAAGCGCCAGGCAGGATCTTGATATCGTCGCGGGAGCGGCCAAGTTTCTGCGCCCTGCTTTTGACATCGGCGAAGAAGCGTTGGCCCGACGCGAGATCACCATGGGCGGCGAAAATGACTTCCGCCGTTTCCGCGGCCAGCTGCCGCCCGGCTTCCGACGCGCCGGCTTGCACGATGACCGGCCAGCCCTGTACCGGCCGCGCGATGTTGAGCGGCCCGCGCACCGACACGTGCTCGCCTTTGTGGTCCAGCACATGCAATTTGGCGGGGTCGAAATAGAGCCCGCTTTCGGCATCGCGGATGAAGGCGTCGTCGGCAAAGCTGTCCCAGAGGCCGGTGACGACATCGTAGAATTCGCGCGCCCGGTGATAGCGCTCGTCATGCTCGACATGTTCGTCCAGCCCGAAATTCAACGCCGCATCGGGATTGGACGTCGTCACGATGTTCCAGCCGGCGCGTCCGCCGCTGATATGGTCGAGTGACGCGAATCGACGGGCGATATGATAGGGCGCGTCAAAGGTCGTCGATGCGGTGGCGACCAGCCCGATGTGATCGGTGACGGCGGCCAGCGCCGACAACAAGGTGAACGGCTCGAACGAGGTCACCGTGTGGCTGCGCCGAAGCGCCTCGATCGGCATATTCAGCACAGCCAGATGATCGGCCATGAAGAACGCGTCGAATTTCGCCGCCTCCAGCGTCTGCGCGAAACGCTTCAGATGCGCGAAGTTGAAGTTGGCGTCGGGATAGGCGCCCGGATAGCGCCAGGCGCCGGTGTGCAAACTGACGGGACGCATGAAGGCGCCGAGCCGCAATTGCTTCTTTTCTGCCATGGGAAGACACTCTGACAAGGACGAGCGTTGCCGCTCCGGTGCCGCTCAGCATGGTACCGCTTGGCCGCGCTGGGAAGGAATTCTGTTTTGCAGAATCGGCGCCAGGGAGCATTTTAATCGGCGTGATGGGATCAGCCGTCGCGCCGGACCATCCGCCACCGACATCAGCGATGGCGGATGATCAGCGCCGCTCTATTCGGCTGCCAGCGCCAGTTGCGGCCTTTCCGGCTGTTCCGTCGCGGATGCTTCCGCGGCGTCGACACCACGCTTCTTCGGCTCGCGGCCAAAGAACAGGGCATAGCCGGCGGGCAGCACCAGGATGGTCAGCACGGTGGCGACCACGATGCCGCCCATCATCGCATAGGCGAGCGGCCCCCAGAACACGGCGCGCGAGATCGGGATCAGCGCCAGCACCGCCGTCATCGCAGTCAGCACGATCGGCCGGAAACGGCGCACGGCCGAACCGATGATGGCCTCCGAGCGCTCCATGCCTCTGGCGATGTCCTGGTCGATCTGGTCGACCAGGATGATCGAGTTGCGCATGATGATGCCGAGCAGCGCGATGACGCCGAGAATGGCGACGAAGCCGAACGGTGCGCCGCTGATCAAAAGGGCCGCGGCCGCACCGATGATGCCGAGCGGACCGGTGGCCAGCACCAGCATCGCCTTGCCGAAGTTCTGCAGCTGGATCATCAAGAGCACGACGATGATGGCCAGCATGATCGGCGCCTTGGCGGCGATGGACGCCTGGCTTTCGGCCGAATCCTCGGCACCACCCTGGATTTCGATCTTGTAGCCGGGTGCCAGGCCGTCGCGCAGGCCTTGTATGTCCTTGTACATCTTGGTGACCACGTCATTGGACTGCACGCCGTCGGGCAGCGTGGCCCGCACGCTGATCGTCGGCAGGCGGTCGCGGCGCCACTCGATGCCTTGCTCCAGCACCGGTACCACCTTGGCCACCTGCGACAGCGGCACGAAGCCGCCGAAATCGGTCGGGATATAGACAGAGTCGACCGACGACAGCAGGCTGCGGCTGGCGTCCGGCTCGCGGGCGACGATGGACACCGTCTCCTCGCCGTCGCGGAAGTTGTCGAGCGGCGCGCCGGACATGGTTGCCTGCAGCATCTGGCGGATGCGCTGCGAGGTGACGCCGAGCGCACGGGCACGGTCCTGGTCGATCACCAGCTTCATCGCCGGCACCGGTTCGAGCCAGTCGTCATGGACCGCGCCGAGCAACGGATTCTCGCGGAACTTCGCCTTCACCTGGTCGGCGATGCGGCGCACCTCCTGGCGATCCGGGCCCATGACACGCATCTGCACTGGCCAGCCGGTTGGCGGTCCGAGGAACAGGCGGTCCACCTTGGCACGGATCGAGGGGAAGTCCTCGGCCAGAACCGTGCGCAGCTTGACGATCAGCCGCTCGCGGGCCGGCTCGTCATTGGCCATCACCAGCATCTGGGCGAAGTTCGGATTGCTAAGCTGTTGGTCGAGCGGCAGGAAGAAGCGCGGCGCGCCTTCGCCGATATAGGTAGCGATGAAGCGCTTGTCCTTGTCGTCCATCATCTTGGCCTCAAGCGCCTTGGCCTGAGCCTCGACCTCCTTGATGCTGGTGCCTTCCGGCAGCCACAGGTCGACGAGGATTTCCGGCCGCGACGATTGCGGGAAGAAGTTCTGCGGAATGAACTGGAACGCCCACAGGCTGGTGGCGAAGGTTACCAGCGTCATGACAAGCACAATGATGCGATGGCGCACCGCCCAGCCGACGGTCGAGCGAAGCCGGCGGTAGAAGCGGGTGTCGAAGGCATCGTGATGGGTACCGGCATGCTTGCGCTGCTTGAGGATCATGTTGCCCAGCCACGGCGTGAAATAGACCGCGACGAACCACGACACGATCAGCGCGATGCCGACGACATAAAACAGCGTGCGCACATATTCGCCCGCCGTGGAGGCGGCGAAGCCGACCGGAATGAAGCCGGCGGTGGTGATCAGCGTGCCGGTCAGCATCGGGAAAGCGGTCGATGTATAGGCGAAGCTCGCCGCCTCGATCTTGACCAGCCCCTCCTCCAGCTTTCGCTCCATCATCTCGACGACGATCATGGCGTCGTCGACTAGCAGGCCGAGTGCAATGATCAGGGCGCCCAGCGAAATGCGCTGCAGGTCGATGCCGAGCTCGTACATGATGGCGAAAGTGGCTGCGAGCACCAGCGGAATGGCGATGGCGATGACCAGGCCGGAACGCCAGCCGATCGACAGGAACGAGACGACAAGCACGATCAGCAGCGCTTCGCCGAGCGCGTGCATGAATTCGGCCACCGCATCCGTGACGACGCCCGGCTGGTCGGAGATCTGGTCGACCGACACGCCATAGGGCAACGCCTCCTCGAAGCGCTTGTAGGTCGCCTCGACATCCTTGCCGACATCGGTGACCTTGAAGCCCTTGGCCATGACGACGCCAAGCTGCACGCTTTCGTGACCGTTGAAGCGGTATTTGCGCTGGAAGGGATCTTCGAGCCCCGAGGTTACGGTGGCGATGTCGCCGAGCCTGGTGACCTGGCCGCCGGCGCGCAGGCGCAGTTCCCTGATATCGGCGGCCTTGGTGACGTCGCCTTCGACCGAGATGCGCACCGAATTGACGCCGGTGTCGACGGCACCGGCCGGATCGACATTGTTCTGGCCCTTGATGGCGTTCTGCAGGTCGGTCAGCGTCAGGCCGCGTTCGGCCAGCGCCTTGGACGAGACGTCGATGTAGAGCTTTTCCGGCTGGTCGCCGATGATGACGGCCTTTTCGACGCCGGGCGTGGTCAACAGCATATCGCGCGCCTGGATGGCGAATTTCTTCAGTTCTGGATAGGAGAAGCCATCGCCGCTGATCGAATGCAGCGTGATGAAGGTGTCGCCGAATTCGTCGTTGAAATAGGGGCCGAGCAGCCCTTGCGGCAGGTCGCCGGATATGTCGCCGACCTTCTTGCGCACCTGATAGAAGGCATCCGTCACCTCCGCGGCGTTGGTGTCGCCCTTGATCTGCACCGTGATGATGGCGCTGCCGGCGCGGGTGAAGGAGCGCACGAAGTCGAGATGCGGCGTTTCCTGCAGCTTGCGCTCGATCTTATTGACGACCTGGTCCTCCATCTCCTGGATCGAGGAACCCGGCCAGATCGCCTGCACGACCATGACGCGGAAGGTGAAGTCGGGATCTTCCTTCTGGCCCATGCGCATAAGGCCGAGCGCACCGGCGATGATGATCAGCCCAAACAGGAACCGCGCTATGGAAGGGTGGCCGATGGCCCAGCGCGAAAGGTTGAAGGGCCGCTTTTCTTCAGTGGAGGTCGTCATCGGTGCTGTCCACCTTGTTGTTTGCCGGCGCCTGATGCTTGGAAGAAGCGCGGCACGCGAAAACGAAATCATTTGCGTTCGATACTGGCTTCCGGGCGGCGAGGCTTTCCGAGCGGAGAGACACTCATCGCGGTGGGACGCTAGGGTCGATGCGGGGGTACATCGGCCTTGACGTCTCGACCTTCGGGCGCACGCCGCCCGGAAACCTGCGGCCGCGGGAACGCGCGGCCGACCTGTCTGTCGTCAGCGCAACCGGCTGGCGTCGTCGCCATCGGCCGAGGCGGACTGCTGCGCGATGCCGCCGGCGAGTTTCACCTTCAGATTCTCGGTCATGAACTGTGTGCCGGCGGCGACCACGATATCGCCGGGATTCAACCCTTCGGCGACACGCACGCCATCGGCGGCGAACTTGGCAACCTTCACCGGTCGGGCATGGACGGTGTCGGCGCCACGATCGACGGTCCAGACGATCGACTGGCTATCTTTCTCAGCCAACGCGCTCAGCGGGATCGATACGAGTTGCTTCTCATTGGCCGCCGACGCCTCGATATTGGCCGTCATGCCGAGAAGGACGCGCTGGTCGTTGGGCAGGCTGACGCGGACGGCGAAGGTGCGCGACTGCGGATCGGCGCTGCCGGCAACCTCGCGGACCTTGCCGTCGAGCGTCAATGTGTTGTCGGACCAGAAGCCGGCCTTGACTGGTTTGCCCGGCTTGAACTCGGCGATCTCCATTTCGGGGACCGCGATCAGCACTTCCTTCTCGCCGTCAACGGCGACGGTGACCACCGGCGCACCGGAGCCGACCACCTGGCCGACATCGGCGTTCACCGCCGTGACGATGCCGTCCTTGTCGGCCTTGAGGTCTGTATAGCCGACCTGGTTCTTGGCCTGTGCAAGCGACGAACGGGCGGAGTCGCGCGTGGCGACCGCCTGGTCATAGGTCAGCGTCGCCTGTTCGAGCTGCGATTTCGGCGAGAAGTTCTTGGCGAAAAGCTGCTCGGCGCGCTTGCGCGCAAGCTCTGTCGTCTCGACCTGCCGTTCGGCGGCATCGAGGGCTGCCTGCGCGCTCTTGACCGACAAGTCGTAGTCGGTGGGATCGATGCGGGCGAGCACATCGCCCGGCGCCACGTGCTGGCCGATGTCGACAAGGCGCTCGGTGATCTTGCCGTTGACACGGAAAGCCAGCGCGCTTTCGGTGCGGGCTCGCACCGAACCGGAATAGGAGAGCGTGCGGGTATCGTGAGCCTGGGCAATCTCGACGACCTTGACCGGGCGGATGATCTCCTTGACCTCGGCCTTCTCCTGGCTGCAGCCGGCAAGCGTGAGCCCTGCAACGACCAAGCCCGCGACCGGCAACCGGCGGATGATGGAATTGGACAAAGACATCGTGGTACTCCCGACTAAAGGCGGACTGTCGACACCGGCGACCGGCGGCTATTTCAAGGCTCTGATGGCGTAGTCGATAAGTTCGTCGGGCATTGCCCGGTTGGTCTTGGCAAGGCACTGCGCCACCATCTGCGGGTGGCAGAGGATGACGGTGGCGGCGCCAAAGCAGCGCGAGGCGGCTTCGGGATCCTGCTCCCTGAACTCGCCGGTCTCGACGCCCTCGCGGATCACCTCGGCGAACAGGTCGTGAATGCTGTTGACGTGCTTGTCGATGACGCTCCAGTCGCGTTCGAGCGCGACGATGACCATCTCATGGACCTTCTGCTCGTCGAGCATGGTCTCGAGCGTCATCTTGTACTGGGCGTGAATGTAGCGACGCAGCCGCTCTTCCGCGCTGATCGGCAGGTGCATGATCTCGTAAGCCATCTTGTAGCTGGCGCCGAGCATCCGGCCGCAGACGGCCTGGTGGATTTCAACCTTGGAGGCGAAGAAACGGTATATGTTGGCCGGCGACATGCCGAGTTCGCGGGCGATGTCCGCGACATTCGTCTTGCCGTAGCCATAGTGCCGGAACAGGCGCTCGGCGCAGTCGAGAATGCGTGTCACATTCTCCTGCCTGGCGGCATCGACCATGATGTTGGCGGCTTCGGACATGGGTCCCTGTCGTTTTACGAGTGACGAATTTCAATTTTCGTCAGTCGTAAATTGAAGACAGGGCGATGTCAACGCGAAATCGACGTACGCGTATAATTGGTGACAGATGGTGACAAAGGGGCAGGTGCGACAACCGGTGCGCTCGCGATTGGCGACGCCGCCCCATGAATTCGTCATCCTAGAGCGGAGCAAGGAGCGTAGCGACGCGGCGCAGACCCTAGGATCCATGCCGCGGCGTCTGCCGAAGAATGAGGCGGATCAAAGCGTTACGCGGCTCAGCTCCGACAGCCTGCGAAGAGCCGTTGGAGCACGGCCGCTAGGTCGCGGCATGGATCCCAGGGTTTCCGCGACGTCGCTTCGCGACTGCTCCACCCTAGGATGACGAAGTCAGGCAGGTGCGCGACAAATTGTCGAGGCCAGAGCAAGAATGACGGTACAGCTACGTCCCCTTGGCCATCTCCCGCAGCCGGAACTTCTGGATCTTGCCCGTCGACGTCTTCGGGATTTCGGCGAAAATCACGGCTTTCGGCACTTTGAAGCGGGCAAGCAGCGCACGGCAGTGCTCGATGATCTCCGCTTCGGTCGCGGTCTTGCCGGGCTTCAGTTCGACATAGGCCACGGGCACTTCGCCCCACTTGTCATCATGGCGCGCCACCACGCCACAAGAGGCAACGGATGGGTGTTTGTAGAGTGCGTCCTCGACCTCGATAGAGGAAATGTTCTCGCCACCCGAGATGATGATGTCCTTGGAACGGTCCTTAAGCTGGATGTAGCCGTCGGGATGCATGACGCCGAGATCGCCGGAGTGGAACCAGCCGCCGGCGAAGGCTTCGTCGCTTGCCTTGCGGTTCTTCAGATAACCCTTCATGACGATATTGCCGCGGAACATCACCTCGCCGATCGTCTCTCCGTCGGCCGGCGTCGTCTGCATCGTCTCGGGGTCCATGACGGTAAGGCCTTCGAGCGCTGCGTAGCGGACGCCCTGCCTTGCCTTCTTGGCGCTGCGCTCGCCTTTTGCCAGACCGTCCCATTCACCGTGCCATTCGTTGACCACGGCCGGACCATAGGTCTCGGTCAGGCCGTAGAGGTGGGTGACGGCAAAGCCGGCATCGGCCATGCCCGACAGCACGGCTTCCGGCGGCGGAGCGGCCGCGGTGTTGAACGTGACGATCTGCGGGAACTCACGCTTGTCCTCGTCCCGGGCATTGATCAGCACCGACATGACGACCGGCGCGCCGCAAAGATGGGTGACGCCGTGATCGGCGATCGCATCGTAGATCGGCTTCGGCCGCACCCAGCGCAGGCAGACATGGGTGCCGGCCTGGACGGCCAGCGTCCACGGGAAGCACCAGCCATTGCAATGGAACATCGGCAGCGTCCAGAGATAGACGGCGTGCTTGGCCATGCCTGCATGGATGGTGTTGGTATAGGCCATCAGGGCGGCACCACGATGGTGGTAGACGACGCCCTTCGGATTGCCTGTCGTGCCCGAGGTGTAGTTGAGCGAGATGGCGTCCCATTCATCGTCGGGCATCGACCAGGCGAAATCCTCGTCACCGCCGGCGACAAAATCCTCATAGTCCGATGCGCCGATCCGCTCGCCTTTCGGATAGGGCGCGTCGGCGGCGTATTCGGGATCATCGTAGTCGATGACCAGCGGCTTGACCTTGGCCAGATCAAGCGCCTGCCGGACGACACCTGAGAATTCACGGTCGACGATCAGCACCTTGGTCTCGGCATGGTCGAGTTGGAAGGCGATGACCGCGGCGTCGAGGCGGGTGTTGAGCGAATGCAGCACCGCCTTGGTCATCGGCACGCCGAAATGCGCCTCCAGCATTGGCGGCGTGTTGGACAGCATGACGGTGACCGTGTCGCCCTTGCCGATGCTGCGCTTCCGAAGCGCCGATGCGAGCTTCAGCGAGCGGCGCCAGAATTCGCGATAGGAGATGCGCTGGCCGCCATGGATGATGGCAACGTGGTCGGGATAGGTCTTTGCCGCGCGCTCCAGATAGGTAAGCGGCGTCAGCGGCTGGTGGTTGGCCGCGTTCCTGTCGAGATCCTGTTCGTAGGGATTGCCCATCCCGTTCTCCCCAAAGTTCTTTTCGAACTTTCTAACCTTAGGACTCTCGTCAGGCCATCCCCCGGATGGCCGAAAATGCTATGCTATCCAGGCTTTGTAGAACGGCGATCCCGGATGAACCTTGCCGAGAGACGATCGTGTCCCCGCATCCGAATTTGACTTTTGTCGAGAGCCGTGACTAATGTCAGCCGAGGAGACGGCATGGCGATCCGACCGGCAGAACAGCTCATTCACAAGGCCGCCTGGCTCTACTACGCGCATGGTCTGCGGCAGGACCAGGTTGCGAGCCAGCTTAACATTTCCCGTGCTTCGGTGGCCATGTATCTGCGCAAGGCGCGCGAGACCGGCATCGTCAACATCTCGACCTCGACCCAGTTGTTCACCGACGATGTCATGGCGCGCAAGCTCGAGGACGCGCTGGGCCTCGACGCGGTCTGGATCGCGCCGGAGAACGGCCATATCCCGGACCCTTCGACTGACATCGCCGTGCTGGCGGCGAGCGTCTTTCTGGAACTGGTCAAGAAGGGCGACCGCATCGGCGTCGCCTGGGGCCGCACAGTCTACATGATCGCAGACATCATGTCCTATGCCGACCTGCAGGATGTCACGGTGGTGCAGCTCTGCGGCAATCTCGGCGCGCCCTACTCCTATCGGCCCGACCAGTGCACCATGGAAATCGCGCGTCGGCTCAACGCCAAGGGGTTGAACTTCTATGCGCCGCTGGTGCTGTCGACGGAAGAGCTGGCGCGCGCGCTGCGGGACGAACCGGTGATCCGCGAGCAGTTGTCGGGAATCAAGGACTGCGATCTCGCCCTCTACTCGGTCGGCGCGGTCGACGCCGAGAGCCATCTGGTCAAATGCGGCGCGCTGACACCGGGCGAGATGGCGGAGTTGCGCAGCCGAGGTGCCGCTGGCGTCATTGCCGGGCAGATCATCGACGCCGAGGGCAAGGTGCTCGACTGCAGCTACAACCGCCGGGTGATCTCCGCCGAGCTTGCCTCGCTGCGCGCCATCGCCAGGCGCCTGATGGTGGTGCAGGAGGACAGCAAGTTCGAACCGCTGCTCGCGGCTATCACCGGCGGGCTTTGCACGCATCTGGTGGTCGGCGCGCACATGGCGCAGCGGCTGCTCGATCATGCCGGAGCGGCAACCCAAAAGGCATCCTGAATAAGCAACCATTCGCCGGCGCATTGTCATCAAGGCGTCGCGGCATTCCTGTTTCACCACCCAAGACAGCAACTGGACGAAGCGAACATGAAGAATCTGTGGAACGACGAAGCGGCCGAGAAACTTGTTGCCGACTATGCCAAGAAGGGCGTCGGCCGCGACCTGGCCTTGCGCGTCTACACCACGCGGCTGCTGGGCGGCGTGCCGCAACTGGTCCTGCATGGCGGCGGCAACACTTCCTGCAAGATCAAGGCGACCGACCTCGTCGGCGATGAATGGGACGTGCTGTGCGTCAAGGGCAGCGGCTGGGACATGGCCGTCATCGAGCCGCAAGGCCTGCCGGCGGTCAAGATGGGCGCCCTGCTCAAGGCGCGCGCGCTGGACAAGCTCTCCGACGAGGACATGGTGGCGCTGCAGCGGGCGAACCTGATCGATCCGTCCTCGCCCAATCCCTCGGTCGAAACGTTGCTGCATGCCTTCCTGCCGCACAAATTCGTCGACCACACCCATTCGACCGCGATCCTGGCAATCGTCGACCAGGAAGACTCGAAGCCGTTGGTGAAGACGGTCTTCGGCAGCAAGATGGGCTACGTGCCCTACATCATGCCAGGCTTCGACCTTGCCAAGGCGGCCGCCGACGTCTTCGATGCCGACCCGACCGTTGAAGGCCTGATCCTCGACAAGCACGGCATCTTCACCTTCGGCGACGACGCCAGGCAGGCCTACGACCGGATGATCCACTATGTGAACGTCGCCGAGGACTATGTGGCCAAGCACGCCAAGCCGAAGGCGGCAAAGGCCGCGCTGCCGGCAAGGCTCGCGACGCCGGCCTCCATTGCTCCGATGCTGCGCGGCGCCGTCGCGGTGTCACGCGGCGAAGGCCGCTTCGACCGCATGATCTCTGACTTCCGCACCTCGGACGCGATCGTCGATTTCATCAACTCGGCCGCGATCGCCGACTATGCCGGACGCGGCGTGTCGACACCGGATCTGTCGATCCGCATCAAGACAGGCCCGATGGCGGTGCCGGCGCCCGATGCCGACAAGGCCGGCGACTACAAGGCCGTCATCAAGAGCCATGTCGACGCGTTCGCCAAGGATTATCGCGCCTATTTCGAGACCAATGACGCGCTCGACGATGTCAAGCGCATCATGCTCGACCCGATGCCGCGCCTGACACTGGTGCCGGGGCTCGGCATGTTCGGCCATGGCCGCACGCTGAAGGATGCCAAAATCGCTTCCGACGTCGGCGAAATGTGGATCGAGGCGGTGCGCGGCGCGGAAGCGGTCGGACGGTTCCATCCGCTGTCCAAGGCCGACTTGTTCCCGCTGGAATACTGGTCGCTGGAACAGGCCAAGCTCGCCTCCAACAAGCCGAAGCGGCTGACCGGCCAGGTGGTGCTGATCACCGGCGGTGCCGGCGCGATCGGGGCGGCAACGGCAAAACTGTTCGCCGACAATGGCGCCCATGCCGTCGTTGTCGATCTCGATGCCGACAAGGCTGCTGATGCCGCCAAGAAGGCCGGCAACAATTCGATCGGCGTCGCCGCCGACATCACCGATCCGGCCCAGGTGCGTGCCGCCTTCGACAAAGCGGTTGCCGTCTTCGGCGGCGTCGACATCCTGGTCTCCAATGCAGGGGCTGCCTGGGAAGGCCGGATCGGCGAGCTCGACGATGCGCTTCTGCGCAAGAGCTTCGAACTCAATTTCTTCGCCCACCAGTCGGCGGCGCAGAACGCGGTGCGCATCATGCTCGAACAGGGCACAGGCGGGGCGCTTTTGTTCAACACCTCCAAGCAGGCGGTAAACCCCGGCCCGAAATTCGGCGCCTATGGCGTACCGAAGGCGGCGACTTTGTTCCTGTCCAGGCAATATGCGCTCGACTACGGCGCCCACGGCATCCGCTCCAACGCCGTCAACGCCGATCGCATCCGGTCCGGCCTTCTGACCGACGCCATGATCGCCAGCCGCTCCGGCGCGCGCGGCGTCTCGGAGAAGGAGTACATGTCCGGCAATCTGCTCGGCCAGGAAGTGACGGCACAGGACGTGGCACAGGCCTTCCTGCATCACGCGCTGGCCGAACGCACCACCGCTGACGTGACGACCGTCGACGGCGGCAACATCGCGGCGGCGCTGCGGTAGGCATTTACGGCTGACAACAAAAAGGGCGGCTCACGGGCCGCCCTTTTCATATCTGTCGTGACGACCCTTACTTGGCGTTCGGGTTCGGCATCCAGGCCGGCATGGCGACATCAGCATGGGCGAATTGCGGCAGCTTGGCCGACAGGTCTTCCATGTTCTTGATGTCCTTGTCGATCAGTTCCTTCTGGGTGATCAGCGTCGGCGGCACGATGACGTTGTGGCCGGGGTCCTCACCGGCGAGCAGCTGTGCCAGAGCGCGCACCGAGACCTGGCCGACAACGGCCGGGTTGGTCGCCGCGGTCGCTGCCCAGGCGCTGTCGGGCTCGCGCATCGCCGCGATATCCGAAGTCGAGATATCGGCCGAATAGATCTTGATGCCCTTGTTGAGACCCGCTTCGTCGACGGCGATCTTCACGCCCTTGGCGAATTCGTCATAGGGGGCGAACATCACCTTGATGTCGGGATGAGCCGACAGCACCGAACGCGCCTGGTTGGCGACGGAGTTGGCGATCGGATTGTCGAGTGTGCCGAACATGGCCACTTCCTTGATGCCCGCATATTTCTTCTTCACATCGACCCAGGTCTCGTTGCGGCGGTCGAGCGGCGCGATGCCGGCGACATAGACATAGCCGGCATTCCAGCTTTCGCCATTGTCCTTGACCGCCTGCTCGAGCGCGAGGCGGGCGAGGTCCTTGTCCGACTGTTCGATCTGCGGGATCTTGGGGTTTTCGACATTGACGTCGAAAGCCACCACCTTGATGCCGGCATCGACAGCGCGCTGGGCAGCGTCCTTCATCGATTCCGTCAGGCCGTGCTGGATGATGATGCCCTGCACGCCGAGCGCGATCGCCTGGTCGACCATGTCGGACTGGAGGGCGGCGTCCTGGCGGCTGTCGAGCACGCGCAGGTCGATGCCGAGCGCTTTCGACTGCGCTTCGACGCCCGAGAGATAGGCCTGGAAGAAGTCGCCGGTCGAGAGATAGCGCACCAGCGCGATCTTGACGCCGGGCTTGTCGAACGGCGCCGGCTTGTCCGCGGCAAGAGCCGGGACCTGCATCAGCATGGTTGCGCCGGCCAGCCCGAGCGCGACCTTCCCCAGAAGTCTTCTTGTGATGTTCACCTTGTTTTCCTCCACTCTTGTTGAGCCCAAAATCCTATCCGGCCGAAACTATCTCCGGCCCCTGCCCGACAAGGCAAAGGTGAAGACAAGGGCGACGACCAGAACCACGCCCTTGACGAAATCCTGCGTGTAGTAAGGCGCGTTCATCATCGTCAGGCCTTGCAGCAGGATGCCGACGAACAGCGCGCCGACGGCGGTGCCGAAGGCGTTCGGCTTGGCGGCGCCAAGCACCGCGTAACCGATCAGCGCCGCGGCGACCGCATCGAGCAGCAAATTATTACCCGAGGCGATATCGCCGCGTCCAAGCCGAGCCGCGAGCAAAATGCCGCCGATCGAGGCAAAAACTCCTGAAATAACGTAGGCCCAGATCTTGTATGCCTTGACAGGCGCGCCGGCGAGTTCAGCGGCGCGCTCATTGCTGCCGACCGCATACATCATCCGCCCGAAGCGCGTGTATTCGAGGAAGAACCAGATCAGCACGGCAAGCACCAGCAGCACGACCACCGACACCGGAATGAGGTTCGGGATGAAGAAATCGAAGCGGTGGCGGCCGAGCGCAAGGAAGGCGTCGGAGAATTTGCCGTTGGCGACCGAACCGTCGGGCATGGTCATGCCTGTGGCGATCGAGCGGCCCTCGGTCGGGATGCGCTGCAAACCGACAAGCAGGAACATCATGCCGAGCGTGGCGAGCAGGTCCGGCACGCGCATGTAGACGATCAGCCAGCCATTGATGAGGCCGACAATGGCACCGATGAGCAGGCAGACGACCACGGCGACGAGGGCATTCTGCTCCAGCACCACCATGACATAGGCAGCCGCCATCATGGCCGATGTGGCGACCGAGCCGATCGACAGGTCGAAGCCGCCGACGACCAGCGTGGCGGTGACGCCGAGCGCCAGCACGCCGGTGATGGCGACGGACTGGAAGATGAAGACGGCACTTTGCGGCGAGACGAAACCGTCGGCCGCGATCGCGAAATAGGCGACGAGCCCGACCAGCAGGACGATGAACCCGTAGCGGATTGCGTAGTCGCGCAGCGTCATTCAGCGCACCCCGGCGCCGCTGCCCACTTTACCCAACTCGAACCCATGGTCTCTCCATTCCAATTCTATCGACCGCCACGCTCAGGCAGCGCTGTGCAGCGGCCCGCCGGCGACCTCGGCCAGCAGGCGATCGAGATCGACTTCGGCGTTGCGGTGTTCGCCGACGATCGTGTGTTCCGACATCACCAGGATGCGGTCGGCCGTCTCCAGCGCCTCGTCGAGTTCGGTGACGAACAAAAGCGTCGCGCGGCCAGGGGCGCTTGCCCTGAGCTTGGCGGCGATGTCGCGCCTGGCCGAGATATCGACGCCCTGAAACGGCTCGTCGAGGATGAACAGCGCGGCGTTCTGCGCCATCCAGCGGGCGACCATCACCTTCTGCTGGTTGCCGCCCGACAGTGCCGACATTTCGTCCTTCTCGGAGCGGCAGACGATGCTGAGCTCCTCGATCTGCCGGCGCGCGGTCGTGCGTTCGAGCCGGCGCTTGAGCACGCTCAGATTCGACATCCGCTTCAGGAACGGCAGGCTGACATTACGCTCGATGTTGAAGCCGCCGACAATGCCGCTGGTGGCGCGGTCCTTGGCGACGAGGAAAACGCCGGCCGCGATCGCATCGCCTGCAGATCGCGGCGCGTAGGGCCGGCCGTTCATCGTCATCGTACCCGACAGCGGCTTGCGCACACCGAACAGTGTTTCGGCAAAAGCGGTCTTGCCGACACCGACGAGGCCGGTGATGGCGACGACCTCGCCATCGCCAAGCGTCAGCGAGATCGGCCTGGCGCCCTGCCCTATACGCAGGCCTTCAACGGTCAGGACCGGCTTGGCGGAACTTCTGGCAACGATCTGGTCGAGATGGATCTTGCGGCCGAGCATGGCATTGACCGCGCCTTCATAATCGAGCGGCTTGGTGTCGAAGGCACCTGAAACGATGCCGTCACGCACGGAGACGATGCGATCGGCAAGCCGCCTGATGTCAGACATGCGGTGCGAGATGTAGAGGATCGCCACACCCTGCTCGCGCAGCCTGTCGACCAGGGCGAACAACCTATCGGCTTCGGCGCTGGAGAGCGAGGAGGTCGGCTCGTCGAGGATCAGCACCTTCGGCTGGTGCGCCAGGGCGCGTGCGATCGCCACCATCTGGCGATCGGCCAGCGAAAGGTCGTTGACGCGGGCCTTGAGATCGATGACCAACCCCATGCGGTCGGCGACGGCCTTGGCCTCGCGGCGCACCCGGGCCGGATTGAACAGGGTCGGCGCGCCCTTGCCGCTCAGCCTGTCGAGCGTCAGGTTGGTGGCGACATCGAGGTCGGCCACGACACCGTCATTGATGTTCTGATGCACGGTGACGACGCCGGAGCGGATCGCTTCCGCCGGCGTGTTCGGCGCAAAGTCCTGCCCGGCAAGCGTCATGGTGCCGCCGCCACGCTCGTAGACGCCGCTGATGATCTTGACGAGGGTGGATTTGCCGGCGCCGTTGGCGCCCATCAGCACGGTGACTTCGCCGGAATGCAGCTCAAGCGCGATGCCGCCAAGCACCTCGTTGCGGCCAAAGGATTTCCTCAGTCCCTCTACGCGGAACACGGCATTGCCGACCATGCGTTCCTCCCTGACCTCGACGCTATGGTCAATATCGGCAATTGTCAACACGATTGACAATTGCCAGACAGCTTCCTAGCTTGGCCCCGCCGCTAAGGCTCCGTTATGATCGGAGCGCACAGGCGGGAGGGAGACGAATGACTGGGAAATTGCCGTTCGAAGCACTGTCGGTGGAGACGCTTGCTACGCGCCTCGGCACGAACGAGGCGCTGTGCGCGAAGATCGGCAAGGACACGACGCAATGGAAGGTTCGCGAAGTCGGCGACGGCAATCTGAACCTGGTGTTCATCGTCGAGGGCGCCGGCGGCGGCGCCATCGTCAAGCAGGCCCTGCCCTATGTCCGGCTGGTCGGCGACAGCTGGCCGCTGCCGCTGAAGCGCTCCTTCTTCGAGTATCACGCGCTGACCCGCCAGGAGGCGCGCGCGCCGGGCTCGGTGCCGGCGATCTATCATTTCGATGAAGGCCAGGCGCTGATCATCATGGAGTATCTGGCGCCGCCACACACCATTCTCAGGCGCGCCCTGATCGACGGGCGCCAGTTGCCCAACATTGCCAGGGATATCGGCCTGCTCATGGCCCGTACGCTGTTTCGCGGGTCCGACCTGTCGATGGTGACCAGGGATCGCAAGGCCGATCTGGCGCTGTTCGCCGACAATGTCGACCTCTGCGACATCACCGAGAACCTGGTGTTCTCCGATCCCTATTTCGACGCCAAGTTGAACCGGCATACCTCGCCGCAACTCGACGGTCTGGTCGCAGATCTGCGTGCCGACCGCGACCTCAAGGTCGAGGCGCAACGGCTGAAGCACATCTTCGCCGCCAATGCCGAGACGCTGCTGCATGGCGATTTGCATTCCGGCTCGATCATGGTCACGGACACGCAGACCCGGATGATCGATCCGGAGTTCGCCTTCTACGGGCCGATGGCCTTCGATGTCGGCATGCTGCTCGCCAATTTCTGGATGTCCTTCTTCTCGCAGCGCGGGCATGAGCAGAACGGCAAGCGCGACGCCATGCGCACCTATCTGCTCGGGGTCACCGCACAGACATGGGCGGTGTTCCGCGCCGAGTTCTCGCATCTGTGGCGCACCGAGCGCACCGGGATGCTCTATCAAAAAAGCCTGTTCGAGGATCAGGGCGACATACTCGCCGCGGAGCAGGCGCTCGATCATGTGCTGCACCAGATCTGGACCGATCTTCTCGGCTTTGCCGGCATCGAGGTGCACAGGCGCATCCTCGGCCTCGCCCACAATGCCGATTTCGAGACCATTGCCGACGAGGATCTGCGCGCCTCCTGCGAGGCGAAGGCGCTCAAATTCGGCCGTCACATCGCCGTCAACCGGCGCCAGATACATAGCATCGACGAGGTCAACAATCTGGCCGCGCTGATCGAACAGGAGAGCAGCATTTGAACGTCGGCGAGCGCCACTATCGCACCATCTGGCTGAGCGACGACGGACGTTCGGTTGACATTATCGACCAGCGCTGGCTGCCACATGATTTCCGCATCGAGACGATCGGCACGGTTTCCGGCATCGCCACCGCCATCCGCGACATGTGGGTGCGCGGCGCGCCGCTGATCGGCGTCACCGCCGCCTACGGTGTTGCCCTGCAGATGGCCGACGACCCGTCCGACGAAGCGCTCGATGCCGTATGGGAGACGCTGCACGAGACGCGCCCAACGGCGATCAACCTGCGTTGGGCGCTCGACGAGATGCGGCGCTTCCTCAAGCCACTGCCAAAAGAACAACGCGCCGAAGCCGCCTATCGACGCGCCGGTGAGATCGCCGACGAGGATGTCGGACTGAACCGCGCCATCGGCGAGAACGGTCTTGCCGTCATCAAGGCGATCGCGGCGCGCAAGCAGCCGGGCGAGACGGTCAACATCCTGACGCATTGCAATGCCGGCTGGCTGGCGACAGTCGACTACGGCACCGCCACCGCGCCGATCTATCTGGCAACCGAAGCCGGTATTCCGGTCCACGTCTATGTCGACGAGACCCGCCCGCGCAACCAGGGCGCCCAGCTTACCGCCTGGGAGATGGCAGGCCACGGCGTACCGCACACACTGATCGTCGACAATGCCGGCGGCCATCTGATGCAGCGCGGCGCGATCGACATGGTCATCGTCGGCACCGACCGGACCACCGCCGACGGCGATGTCTGCAACAAGATCGGCACTTATCTGAAGGCGCTCGCCGCCGCCGACAACAACGTGCCGTTCTATGTCGCGCTGCCCTCGCCGACCATCGACTGGACGGTGCATGATGGGCTGAACGAGATTCCGATCGAGCAGCGCTCGGCCGACGAGGTCTCGCTGGTCTGGGGCAAGACCGCCGGCGGCGAGATCGCCCAGGTGCGCATCTCACCCGAAGCGACGCCCGCGGCGAACCCGGCCTTCGACGTGACCCCGGCGCGGCTGGTGACGGGCTTGATCACCGAACGCGGCATCGCCAAGGCATCGCGCGAAGGCTTGAAAGCGATGTTCCCGGAGCGGGCGTAGCCGTAGCCGATTAATACAGCGGCTTGCTCATGTGGTTGGGCGTTGGCCATTGCGCGGTGACGCCAGGCTGCACCGGGCGCTCGAGATAGGTCGACAGCACCACATAGCTGCGGGTCGAGGTGACGCCGGGCGTTTCGTAGAGGCGAGCGAGCAGGCCTTCCAGCGCCCTCGTATCTTCGGTGCGGACCTTCAGCAACATGCAGGTGTCGCCGGCGACGGTGTGGATCTCCTCGACTTCCGGATATTGCGAAACCGCCATCAGTTCCGGGGTCTTGCCCCAGCCCCTGGTGTCGATATGCACGAAGGCCAGCAGCGGCTTCTTCACCGCCTTGGGGTCGATGATCGCGGCCGTGCCACGAATGGCGCCGCTGCGCCGAAGGCGCTTGACCCGCTCATGCGCGGCTGGCGGCGAAAGCCCGACCCGATCGCCGAGTTCTGCATAACTGACCGTGGCATCGTCGACGAGAACGCCTAATATCTTTCGGTCAATTGCGTCGACATCGCGGGGCGCCGGCATGTTCCGCGGAATGGTATCTGTTTCTTCATCCATATCGACAATCCCGATTGCCACAGAATTTAATACGGCCATTATGGCCATATGTCGAACAACAATCAAGTCGCAGCCCTGCCAACGGATGCCAGGCCACCGATCCCGGCCCTCGCCTATCTGTTGACCGGATGCATCGCCGTGATCGGCTCGAATTCGCTGGTCCTGGGCCCGATAGCCCCGGCCGTGGCGGCCTCCTTCGCCAGCAGCGTCCCGACCGTGATGATCGCGGCGGCCGCGTTTGGCCTCGGCACCTCGGCAAGCGCTTTGTTCCTGGCCCGCTACATCGACCGTCTCGGCGCACGCTGGATGCTGCAGGGAGCATTGCTGTTGCTGGCCATAGCCCTGGTTGCCAGCGCGGCCGCACCGATACTGATCGTGCTGGTCGCGGCCCAGCTCGTCGCCGGTATTGCCGCCGGCGTCGCCATGCCGGCGATCTATGCGAGTTCGGCGGCGATCGCGCCGCCCGGCCGCGAAAGCGGGACCATCGGCGTGGTGCTGACCGGATGGACGCTCAGCATGGTGGCCGGCGTTTCGCTCTCGGCCGTGCTTGCCGATCTCGTGCATTGGCGCGCCGTCTTCGCGGTCGTCTCGGTGCTGGCAATGCTGGCGCTGGCCAGTCTCACCATGACCTCGCTGAGCGGCACAAGGAAGAGCGGCCCGGCCCCGACGCCGCTGGCGGCGCTCAGCATTCCCGGCATCGTGCCGCTCCTCATCGCCTGCGCCGCCTTCATGACCGCCTTCTACGGTGTCTATGGCTATCTCGGCGACCACTTGCACAGTGGACTGGGCAAACCGGTGAGCGCCAATGGATGGGCAGCCCTTGCCTATGGCATCGGCTTCGGCACTGCTGCTCTCCTCGACGGGGTGGTCGATCGCCTGGGCGCTCGCCGCGTCATGCCATTCGCCTATCTTCTTGTCGCCATCGTCTATGTCGCGATCGCAGCGAGCAGCAACAGTTTCGGCCTGACGCTCGCCATGGTGGCGGTGTGGGGGCTTGCCAATCATTTCGGCCTGAATGTCCTGGTGATGAGCCTTTCGGCGCTCGATCCCTCACGGCGCGGCACGATCATGGGCCTGAACAGCTCGGTAACCTATCTGGCGGTCTTTGTCGGCACCACCGGTTTCGGGCCGCTCTACTCCAGCTTCGGCTTTGCGGTCTGCGCGATGGTTGCGGCATTGCTGATGCTGGTTGCCGCAGCGGCGGCCGCGTGGCGCACGCGATAGAACGCTTCTTTTGCGTGATTGCTCCAGTCGGCAGAACGTGATTGGCCACCGGCCTGTCGCCCGGTTGACAGTGGCACCCCTGCTCCTCCATACAAAGCCCGTTAATGTTCTCAGGGCGGGGTGAAAGTCCCCACCGGCGGTAAGGACTCTCGGTTGCACGGGACCCAAGCCCGCGAGCGCTTTCCAAGACAATTGGAAAGGTCAGCAGATCCGGTGTGATTCCGGAGCCGACGGTTAGAGTCCGGATGAAAGAGGACGAAACGGAAAACGGACCGCATCGGCGGGCCGGATTCCGTATCGTGCGTCCTGATTCTGGTTCGAAACGGAAGGATGGACCCATGAATCAGCATTCCCACAAAGACTATGAAACAACCCGCATCGCCGTTATCCGGGCGCGCTGGCACGCCGACATCGTCGACCAGTGCGTAAGCGCTTTCGAGTCGGAACTGGCCAGCATCGGAGGCGACCGCTTCGCCATCGATGTCTTCGACGTGCCCGGCGCCTACGAGATCCCGCTGCACGCCAAGACCTTGGCCGGGACCGGCCGCTATGCCGCGATCCTCGGCACGGCCTTCGTCGTCAATGGCGGCATCTACCGGCACGAATTCGTCGCCAGCGCCGTCATCGACGGCATGATGAATGTGCAGCTGTCGACCGGCGTGCCGGTGCTTTCGGCGGTGCTGACGCCGCACAATTATCATGACAGCGCCGAACACCACCGCTTCTTCTTCGAGCACTTCACCGTCAAGGGCAAGGAAGCGGCCAACGCCTGCGTGCAGATTCTCGCCGCGCGGGAAAAGATCGCGGCATGAAATCTTCCCGGCCGGGTGGAAATCGCGATAACACCCGGTAGTATTTGCGAAAATGCCGAGTTCGGGGAGGATGCCGGTGCAGACCAAGAAGATCATCAATGACGGCAACCGCGCCGTCGACGAGATGCTCGAAGGGATCCTCGCCGCGCATCCTCGCCACCTTGTGAGCGCGGACGGCAGCCCGCGCTCGATCATCGCCCGCGACGGGCCGCGGCCCGGCAAGGTCGGGCTGGTCATCGGCGGCGGCTCCGGCCACGAGCCGACCTTTCTCGGCTTTGTCGGCAAGGGACTGGCGGACGCGGCGGCCATCGGCAATGTCTTTGCCTCGCCACCGCCCGATCCGATCCTGGAATGCGCCAAGGCGGTGAGCGGCGGCGCCGGCGTCCTGTTCATGTACGGCAACTATGCCGGCGACGTGATGAATTTCGACATGGCCGCCGAGATGGCCGCGATGGACGATATCGAGGTACGCACGGTGCTGACCACCGATGACGTCGCCTCGGCACCGCGCGACCAGCGGCAGAAGCGCCGCGGCGTCGCCGGCAACTTCTTCATCTTCAAGGCGGCCGGTGCGGCCTGCGACCTCATGCTCTCCCTGGACGAGGTCGAGCGCGTCGCGCGCAAGGCCAACGACCACACCTTCACCATGGGCGTGGCGCTGTCACCCTGCTCGCTGCCGCAGACAAGGCGGCCGAATTTCGAGATCGGCGCCGACGAAATGGAGATCGGCATGGGCATCCACGGCGAACCCGGCATCGCCCGCGGCAAGCTTGGGAGCGCCGACGAAATCACCGACGAGATGCTGGACAGGATTTTCGCCGAGATGGCGCCGAAGCGCGGCGACAATGTCGCGGTGCTGGTCAACTCGCTCGGCTCGACGCCGCTGATGGAACTCTACATCATGAACCGGCGGGTCAAGCAGCGGCTCGACGACATCGGCGTTTCGATCCACGCGACCTGGGTCGGCAATTACTGCACGTCGCTCGAAATGGCCGGCGCCTCGGTGACGCTTTTCCATCTCGATGAAGAATTGCAGACCATGCTCGACCATCCCTGCGACTGCGCCATGTTCCGTGCCGGCTGACGAAAGAGCGTTCCCGTGACCATCGACGCCACCGACCTGAAAAGAATGTTCGATACGATCGCGGTGGCGATCGAGGCCGACAGGGACAGGCTCTGCCAGCTCGACGGCGTCATTGGCGACGCCGACCACGGCATTGCCATGGCGCTCGGCTTCGGCGCGGTGCGCGATGCGCTGGCCACGCTCGACCTTGCGGCGGTAGAACCAACGGCGCTGCTCAACACTGCGGCGAAATCATTCCTGAATGCCGTCGGCGCTTCCTCGGGCCCGCTCTATGCGACGGCCTTCATGCGCGCCGCCGCCACCGTCAAGGGCAAGGCGACGCTGGCGGAGGTGGATTTCATCGCCCTGTTCCAGGCCATGGCGCAAGGCATCAAGGATCGCGGCAAGGCGGAGCCGGGCGAGAAGACGATGGTCGATGCCTGGCAGCCGGCGGCCGAAGCCGCCGCCGAGGCCAATCTTGCCGGCAAGAACTTGGCCGAGAGCCTCGGGGCAGCACTTACTGCCGCCGAGTCTGGTGCTGAAGCGACCAAGAACATGATCGCCGCCAAGGGCCGCTCCTCCAGGCTCGGCGAGCGATCGCTCGGGCATATCGACCCGGGCGCCGCATCGGCCGTTACAGTGATCGGCGCGATACGCAAGAGCCTGACATCGACCCTATAGTTTCAGATCGAAGCTGACCTTGAAGGCATGTCCCTGAGCGTCCTTCGCAATCTGGCCGGAATAGGATGCGCCAAGCATTGCATTGGGCGACAGGAGAACATCGAAGCCGGCTTCGACCGCCAGCGCATCCCGGGCGATCGGCACGCCGGAAATGGTAAAGGATGCTCCGGTGTTGAAGGCCAGATCGGAGGTCGGACCAACGTTGCCATAGGCGTGTTGCCAGCCCAGCATGCCATGCAGGGCGGCCTTGGTTGCTCCCGTGTCGAACTGGGTCGAAGCGCGAACGCCAAATGTCGAGAAGGTGTTTTCCGTCGTCGTCTTCTGTGCCGTCAGCGCCGAAGTCGTGCCGCCGGTCTCAGCGAAACCATCGGTCTTCAGATTGACGTAGGCGAGATTGGCGAAGGGTTCGAAGGCATTGCGTCCGATATCGAAGCGGTAGGCCAGTTCGCTGAAAGCCTGCGCCGTCGCGGCATTGTAGTCGGCGGAGAGCTGTTCGCTGAAGGCGGGGAAGACCACGTTGCGCCTGGTCTCGATGTCATGCCAGCCATAGATCGCGCCGGCGCGGAAACCGAACTGTCCCAGTTGCGTGCCGGCATATAGGCCGAGATTGTAATTGTCGCTCGAGCCGGATGAAGCGCGGTCGGTGACATCGAATCTCGAATGGCTGTAACCGCCGAGCACGCCGAGCCGCCAGCTTCCAACCGGTGCGTCGGCGCCGCCGATGAATCCCGCCGTGTTGCGGCCGAAGGCAGCGGCATCGCCGGAGCCGTTCGTATCGCCCGTCATTGCAAGTGCCTGACTCCAGATCACGATGCCATCTGCATTGGCGGGTGCGGCGCGCACGCCGTCGGTGTCGATGCTGGCGGTCGTCAGAACCGGTGCGGAGACCCCATCGAAGGCGGACCGAATTCGGCTGTTCGCGGCGTCCCGCGCGAAACGGCTGTCCTCCACCAGCGCGCCACTGATATCGGCGTGGATCTCGCCGGAGAGCGCGTTTCCAAAGGGGCGCAGATATTGATAAAAGGCGACGGTCTTGCCCTCGTTCGGCCCGTCCAGATGTTCCCGGTTGAGGACATGGAGTTTCCAGCCGTCCTTGGTCATCTTGAAGGCAAGGCCCTCGGTTTCCTGTCCGTCCGGAGACTGCAGATTGCCCAGTTTCTCGACTTCTCCAGTCTTGAGGTTTGCCCGGTATATTCCGTTGGTTTCGTCATTCGCGGAAAAATACATCCAGCCGTCGAGGAGCTTGCCGCCTTGTGCCGCGTCGACGGTCTGCGACAGGGGGATGTATTCCTTGAAGCTCCAGTCCGCGAGATTGTAGACCGCCAGTTCCGTGGCGTTGTTGTACGCCATGCCGTAGCCGAGGCCATTCTTGGCATCGACTGCCACCCAACTGGCAATGTCAATGGTGCCGTTGGGCGGATTAAGCGCAAAGGCCTTGCCAGTATAACTCAGGTCACTTGCGTTGTAGATCGCAAAAACGGGATTGTTGTATCTGTATCCGGTGACAGGGTCCGCGACGCTTGAATCCAGCGAAATATACAGAAGCCCGTCTGCATAGTCGATGTCGCCGATGTGGTTGAGGCCTGCGTCGGAGAATTGGGACGGAATCTCCAGAACATGTGGAATGCCGGGCGCCGCAAGCAGGTTGCGGTTGTAGTTTCCATCTGTGCGTTCGAGAATATTGGTACCGGAGAAATACCAATTCGTTCCGTCTGTCGTCACTCCCTGTTTCTTCGATGTTGTGGCATCGCCGGTAAAGACCGTCTTCTCGACCATGATCCAGGGCTCGACGGCGAGTGCCGGCACCGATGTCATCGCAAGCGCGCTGGACAGAACGATGCAGGAGGTTATGGTTTTCGGAAGGCAGGCCGTTCCCTTCAGGGTGGCTCTGCTGGCGTGATCGGTCATCTTGGAAGACATTTCTGGCGCGTTCCTGTTGGTGTTTTATGATCGACGGCCCGACGCGCACGACATCGACCAACGACGGTGGCGGCCGTCGGCGATGGCAAGACTCGAGGTTTTTTGTGGCTCTTCGGGTGCTATTTGCGCTGCGGTTCGTCGATCGCTCTGGCGGAGAGTTCAACGACGTGCTCACTAGGGTGGGCACGTGACAATCGTATGAATAATGGGAATAGTATGAAGAATTCAGCTAGCGCGCCCCGGGCGTCCCGCATGACGTCGCGCATTGCCGGTTCATCGCATTCCGGCCTGCACGCCAGGCTTCTCAACGAAATCGGTCTCAGCATCGTGCGCGGCGAATTGATTCCGGGCGACCAGTTGCCGAATGGCGACGATTGGAGCGCCTCATATGGCGCAAGCCGCACCGGCCTGCGGGAAGTCGTCAAAGTGCTGGCGGGCAAGGGCATGGTGGAAATGCGCCCCCGGACCGGGACCAGGGTGCGCCCGCGCAGGGATTGGAATTTCCTGGACCCTGATGTGCTCTTGTGGCGTTTCGGCTCGAGGACGACTGCCGAGGAGGCGCGTTCGCTGTTCGAACTGCGCCGCGCGATCGAGCCGACGGCCGGGGCCCTGGCGGCGGAGCGCGCCAGTCCGGAGCAGATCGCCGAGTTGAGGGCAATCCTGGAAGAGATGGAACAGGCCGGCGATGACGGCGAACGTTTCGCGGGGCCGGATCTGGCTTTCCACCAAGCGATCCTGCACATGTCGGGCAACGAGTTGATCGGCTCACTCGCCGCTTTGATCGAGACCGCGCTGGTGATCAGCTTCCGGCTTTCGGACGACAACCCAACCGGTCAGCGCCATTCACTCAGCCTGCATCGGCAGATTGTCGAGAACATCGAAATGCGCGACCCGGCCGCCACCAGCAAGGTGCTGATCGACCTTCTGGACGGAGCGGAAGAGGACGTACGGCGTTCCCTCGCCGCCAGGCTCGGCAGGCAGAAATAGACCGGCATCGCCGCATACACAGCACCTGCGCGCCGGGAACCCGCCCAGCCCGTGCCGCGGGCCTGCCGATCATGCAGGCTTCGCCGCATCGAGCCTGTTGATCGCCTCGACATTGCCGGCCGACGGCCCCTTCTCGTCGAACTCGGAGGCAAGCCACGTGTCGACGATGGCCTTGGCCAATTCCGGGCCAATGACGCGGGCGCCCATGGTGATGATCTGCGCGTTGTTGGATTTCGCGGCGCGCTCGGCCGAATAGGTATCGTGGGTGAGTGCGGCGCGGATCCCCGGCACCTTGTTGGCCGAGATCGACACGCCGATGCCGGTGCCGCAGAACAGGATGCCGCGATCGTTCTCGCCGTCGATGATGGTCTGGGCGAGTTTTTGCGAGAGGTCGGCATAGTAGCCGGCCTGGCTGAGATCACTGACCGTCAGGCCGGATTTGGTGGCAAGGTGCGCGGCGATGACATCGAGCAGCGGCTTGCCGGCGCTGTCGGCTCCAATGGCTATTTTCATGGTTTTCCCTTTCGTGTTTGGATGATTTCAGATCGCCGCCAAAGCGCGGCCGAGGATGTCGATGTAGCCATCCGCCTGCCAGGCGGAGCGGCCGATGAAGAGGCCGTCTATATTGGGCTGGCCGAGCAGTTCGGCGGCATTGCCGGGATTGACGCTGCCGCCATAGAGCACCGGCGGCACGGACGGCAGCAGGCCGCCGGCGACCTTCTTGATCAACGCCTGCTGCTTGTCGGCATAGTCGGAGCTGGCCGGAATGCCCTTGTCACCGATCGCCCAGACAGGCTCATAGGCGAACAGGATTTTTGCGCCCTTCGCCTCGCCTTCGAGGAATTGCAGAGCGCCCTCGACCTGGGCGCTCAACACCGCATCGGCCTTGCCGCCTTCGCGCTCGGCCAGCGTCTCGCCGACGCAGATGAGCGGTATCAATCCGTGCTTCACGGCGGCCGCCGTCTTGAGGCCGACGGTGCGGTCGGTCTCGCCGAAATGCTCGCGCCGCTCGCTGTGGCCGAGCTCGACCAGATCGAGCCCGCAGTCGGTCAGCATCAGCGGCGAGATCTCGCCGGTCCAGGCGCCGGCATCGGCCCAATGCATGTTCTGAGCGCCGACCTTGACGCACGTCGACGACAGCGCTTGGCTGACCTCGCGCACCGCCGTGAAAGGTGGGATGACGAAAGGCTGGATGCGGTCATCGAAGCCTGGGATGAAACCGGCCAGGCGCTCCGCGAAAGCCATCGCCTCGGCGAGCGTCTTGTTCATCTTCCAGCTTGTACCGACCCAGTAAACCACGCGTACTGCTCCTTACTTTTGTCCAGCGATCAGCGCCCGCCTTCGGGATCATGATCCCTTGTCGATCACCGTCAGCGACACGCCGGCGGCATCCAGCGCGGCGCGCATCGCCGGCTCGGGCGCGCGGCCGGTGAAGACCGTGTCGAAGGCGCTGAGATCGGTGAGGAAGTGCAGCGCCGTGCGGCCGAACTTGCCGTGATCGACCAGCAGATATTTGCGGGTCGCCGCCGCCATCATCAGCCGCTTGGCCTGCACCACCTCCTGGTCCTGGTGGAAGGCGGAAGCCCCGTGAATGGCGGAGGAGGACAGGAAGGCAACGTCGGCGCGCAGCGATTTGAGCGACGCCTCGGCCAGCAGGCCGAAGAAGCCGTGGAACTTCTTGCTGTACTGGCCGCCGAGCGCGATCAGGCTGATGCCGCCTGCGCCGGCCAGATCCTGGATGACGGCCAGATTGTTGGTGATCACGGTCAGCGGCCGCAGATCGGCGAGATGCCGCGCAATGCCGCCCGCCGTCGAGCCATCGTCGATCATCACGGTCTGGCCGGGCTCGATCATGCCCACGGCGGCAGCCGCCAGGCGCTGCTTTTCCTCGATCGCCTGCTTCTGACGGTAGCGGAAATCGCTTTCGAACAGACCGCTCGGCTGGATCGAAGCGCCGCCGCGCACCTTGCGCAAGAAGCCGCTTTCCTCGAGCTCGTCGAGGTCGCGGTGCACGGTCATCTTGGAGACGCCAAAGAGCAAGGCCAGGTCGTCGACGCCGGCCTGACCGGCGTCCATCAGAAACTCCATGATGCCTTGACGCCTGATATCGCTCTTCATTGCCGCTGACCGCCAACGCCGAGCGTGGCTCCCTGATCGAACCCAAATGATAACAGATATCATCGCAAAAGTAGCAAATATTTTGTGATATTGGGACAATTTTTTGGGATATTCCGCTTGCCCTGATCGCGGCGCTGTAACAAGAATTGCGGCCGGGACGGTCTGTCACGGTTGCGGTTGCGCCGAAATCCGGCCAGAAGCATCGGTGGGCTGGACGATGCGCGGACAGTCCGCAACCACAGGTTCGAAACCAGATACGGGAGACTATTCGTTGGCTCGCATCACACTGAGACAATTGCTCGATCACGCCGCCGAATACGGCTACGGCGTGCCGGCCTTCAACATGAACAACATGGAACAGGGCCTCGCCATCATGGAGGCGGCGGAAGAGACCAAATCGCCTGTCATCCTGCAGGCAAGCCGCGGTGCGCGCGCCTATGCCAATGACGTGGTGCTGGCCAAGCTGATCGACGCGCTGGTCGAAATCCACCCCGACATCCCGGTCTGCATGCATCTCGACCATGGCAACAATGAAGCCACCTGCGTCACCGCGATCCAGTACGGCTTCACCTCGGTGATGATGGACGGCTCACTCAAGGAGGACGGCAAGTCGCCGGCCGACTACGCCTATAATTCAGGCATCACCAAGCGCGTCGTCGAC
Organism: Mesorhizobium sp. GW821-FHT04C10; assembly: GCF_059420305.1. NCBI lineage: Bacteria > Pseudomonadati > Pseudomonadota > Alphaproteobacteria > Hyphomicrobiales > Phyllobacteriaceae > Mesorhizobium > Mesorhizobium sp. GW821-FHT04C10. The sequence goes on from NZ_JBWKTL010000001.1 coordinate 5,765,871, forward strand.
ATGGCGCATTGGGGCGGCGTCTCGGTCGAAGGCGAGATCGGCGTGCTGGGCTCATTGGAGAGCGGCGGCGGCGAGCAGGAAGACGGCCACGGCGTCGAAGGCGCGATCAGCCACGACCAGCTTTTGACCGATCCCGAGCAAGCGGTGCAGTTCGTCAAGGACACCCATGTCGATGCGCTGGCGGTGGCCATGGGCACCAGCCATGGCGCCTACAAATTCTCGCGCAAGCCGGACGGCGCGGTGCTGGCGATGAATGTCATCGAGGAGATCCACCGCCGCCTGCCCAACATGCATCTGGTCATGCACGGCTCGTCCTCCGTGCCGGAGGACCTGCAGGAGATCATCAACAAATATGGCGGCCAGATGAAGCCGACCTGGGGCGTGCCGGTGGAAGAAATCCAGCGCGGCATCAAGCACGGCGTGCGCAAGATCAACATCGACACCGACAACCGCATGGCGCTGACCGGCGCGATCCGCAAGGTGCTGACCGAGAACCCGAGCGAGTTCGACCCGCGCAAATATCTGACGCCGGCAATGGCGGCGATGCGCAAGCTCTGCAAGGAGCGCTTCGAGCAGTTCGGCACGGCCGGCAACGCGCCGAAGATCAAGCCGCTGCCGGTCTCGGAAATGGCCAAGCGCTACAAATCGGGCAGCCTCGACCCGAAATTCGGCTGAGTCCGGCCGACCGAAAATCCGGCTGCATCTCCGGGCAGGAGCCGCGCAGGCTCCTGCCCGATCTCTATTCGGCCCTTGGCAAAAGGCTGGGTCTGCCTGTCTCGATGAACGGCGCCCAATAGTCGACGGACTCGCGGATCATGGCGACCACCTGGTGGTCGACCGGCTCACGCTCACGGAACGACAGTTCGAGGCAGATCTCGTTGTCGGTGCCGCCGCCACGCCGCACCGTCTCCAGCAGCTTTTCCGGCGTGATGCGGCCGTCCCTGTTGTAGGCTGATGTGAACGGCCAATGGCCTCCCTTGTTCATCGACGACTGCTTGATGTGGATGATCGGCGACTTCCTGGGAAAGGCCCCAGCCCAGGCATAAGGGTCGATGTCGGCGGGATCGCTTGATGTGACGTCGCCATGGTCGATGTCGACCATCATCTCGAGCGGAATGGCCATGCTTGCGGCGTCGATCGCGTCCTGCAGCTGCCGGCAATTCTCGATGGTGTGGCCGAACTCGCGGCCGACCGACATCGGCTCCCAGAACAGGTAGGTCAGGCCGGCCGCACGAGCATGCTCGGCGACCTCATGCCAGCAGTCCAGCGCGATGTCGAACAGCTGGGCGCGGCGCTCGGGGTCGTCAAAGTCGCGATGGGTGAAGATGGCGAATTGCGTGCCCATGCCGCTGGCGCCAAGCTCGGCCGAGATGTCGGCGAAGGTCTTGAACCAGTCGACATAGTAGCGGCGCACATCCGCGTCGGGGTGGCCGAAATGATTGAGCCGGCCGTAAGGGCCGGTCATGCCGGAGGTGACACGCACGCCGGTGCGGGCGAGTGCGCCGCGAAACAGGCGGACGAATTTGACGATCGTCGCCGCCGGCCAGCCCGGATTGACGAATTCATGCGTGAGCTGCACATCCCGAATGCCAATGCCGTAGGCGATGGTGTCGATCAGATCAGCCGGATCGGCAAAACGGTTGACCAGCGGATTGGTGTTGAGGGAGAGCGTGAAGGCCAAGGCGCGCTTCCCTCTTTCAGCGTTGGCTGGTGGCTAAAACTGCCGTCATTGCAGCGTCGCCCCCTCGCGGTTGAGTTGCTGGCGGTACTTTTCAGCGTCCCAGTTCAACAGTTCGGCATTCTCCTTCGGGCTCAGATAGTTGACGCGCGCCGCGCCATCGACGCGGGCGACGACGTCGGCCAGGCAACGCGCCATCGCTTCGGCGCCTGCATTGGCATCCCTGCGCATCAGCACGCCCTTGCCGGGAAACAGGATGGATGTCGGCGCTACGGTGGTGCGGGCGACGACCGCCGCCGCGTTCTCGCCGGGACCGGCGATCACCGAGCCGACGCCAAGGAAGATGACATGATCCGGGTAGAGGCTGCCGGAAGCCGCGATGCGGCAACTGGCGAGGTCGGTCGCGACGGCATGCGCGGCAGCCGAGGCCGGCAATCGGTAGTCGCTGCCGGCGGCAAGCCTCAGCAGCGCGTCGAGATCGGGGGCTGGGGCCGGCCGCGGCGGCCGCGCGAGCAGCCCGGTCACCCGTTGCAGAAGCAAGGCCGCTTCGGCGACCGTGTCGGCCGCGACCACCAGCCCGTGATTGCCGAGCACGAGCACGTTGGTCGCAGGCTTCAGCCGCTCGGCGATCCCTTGCGCCAGCGGCAGGCCGGGCCGACGATAGGGCACGAAAGCCCAATCGAGGCCACGCAGGCGCTCCTCCAGGAGGGCTTCGGCATTGGCCTGCACGGCGATCGAGATCGTCTCGACGCAATGGACGTGGACGACGACCTTCTGCGGCAGCAGAGCATGCACCGTCGTCTCGATGGAGGGCCGCAGCTGGCGAGGATTGAGGTCCGCCAGCGTGAACTGCCCGGCCGTCTCCGCCGCCGGGCTGCGATGCGCCACGGCATCGAGCAGCGGCGCCAGCGCGACCGGCACCATGATCTCATCGTCGCGCGCGTTCTTCAGCCAGGTGCCCGAGGCTTTGATCCACAGCACGCCGGCCTGCTTGATGGAGGTGTTGCCGCCGGCGCCCTGGACCAGCAGCGGATCGGCGCCGATGCTGGCCGACAAGGAGCGCAGCATGCGGAATTCGGTGGTGCCGGTATCGACGGGATGGACCATCAGCCTGCCTTCGCCAACCGGTTCGCGCACCAGTGCTCGAAGGCCGCCCTCTCCTCGGCGGACAGATGCAGGCCATGCTTGGTGCGCCGCTGCAGGATATCGGCCGACGTCAAAGCCCATTCCCGGTCGAAGAGATAATTGGCCTCGCGCTCAAAGAAATCCTTGCCGAAGCAGCGTCCGAGGTCATCGAGCGAACGGGCCGCGCCAACCAAAGCCCGTGTCCTGGTGCCGTAGAGTCGACCATAATGCTTGAGCAGCGATGCCGGCATCCATGGATACTCGAGTCCGAGATCGCCAAGAAACTGTTCGAAATCGGCATTGGCGATGTCACCGCCGGGCAGATGCGCCTTCGCGGTCCATGGCTTGCCCATTTTGGGGAAGAACGGAGCGATCCTGTCCAGCGCATGCTCGGCCAGTTTGCGGAAGGTGGTGATCTTGCCGCCGAAGACGGAGAGCAGCGGCGCCTGCCCGTCCGATGCGTCGAGCTCGAAAATGTAATCGCGGGTGACGGCGCTGGGGTTGTCGGCATTGTCGTCATAGAGCGGCCTGACGCCCGAGAACGAATAGACGACATCGCCGCGCGCAAGTCCGCGCTTGAAATAGCGGTTGACCACCCTGATCAGGTAGTCGATCTCACTCCCATCCGCCGCCACATCCTCAGGCCGGCCATCATAGGGAATGTCGGTGGTGCCGATCAGGGCGAGATCGTTCTGATAGGGGTTGATGAAGATCACACGCTTGTCGCTGTTCTGGATGAGATAGGCCTGACGCCCTTCCCAGAATTTGGGCACGACGATGTGGCTGCCCTTGACCAGGCGGACATTGCGCCTGGAGTTCTGGCCGGCAACGCGGTTGACGATGTCGTTGACCCAGGGGCCGGCGGCATTGATCAGTGCGCGGGCACGAACCGTCGTCCTGATGCCCGTCCTGCCGTCCTGCGTCTCGACAACCCACAGGCCGTTCTCGCGGCGGGCGGCGGTGCAGGCGGTGCGGGTGAAAACCCTTGCGCCGCGCTCGGCGGCGTCGAGCGCGTTGATGACGACGAGGCGGGCGTCGTCGACCCAGCAGTCGGAATATTCGAAGCCGCGCCGGAAGGCGTCCTTGATCGGGGCGCCCTCGGGCGCGGTGCGCAAATTGAGCGTGCGTGTCGCCGGCAGCCGCTTGCGGCCGCCGAGATGGTCGTAGAGGAACAGGCCGAGCCGCACCAGCCAGGCCGGCCGGTCGTCCGGGCTGTGCGGCAGCACGAAGCGCATCGGCCAGATGATGTGCGGCGCCGATTCCAGGAGCACCTCGCGCTCGATCAGCGCTTCGCGCACCAGGCGGAATTCGTAATATTCGAGGTAGCGCAGGCCGCCATGGACGAGCTTGCCCGAGCGAGAGCTGGTGCCTTCGGCGAGGTCGTCCTTCTCGCACAGGATGACGGAAAGGCCGCGGCCAGCTGCATCGCGCGCAATGCCGGCGCCGTTGACGCCGCCGCCTATGACGAAGAGGTCGACGATTTCAGTGCCACCGCTCATGTCGCCATGGCCTCGATGCCGGTTTGATGCGTCATGGCCATTGCCTCAGCATGGATTGACCGGAGGCAGGCCGGCGAGGTAGCGGCGCACCTCTTCGGCGGCCTGTTCAGCGGCATAGGTGACGGTGCGCACCGAAGCGCCGGCGATATGCGGTGTCAGCGTCACAGTGGGAAGCTGCAGCAAAGGCCAGTCCGATGGCACCGGTTCGACCGCGAACGTCTCCAGCATGGCGCTGGCGATCTGGCCCGAAACCAGCGCCTCGTAGAGCGCATCATAGTCGACCAAAGGCCCGCGCGCGGTGTTGACGAAGATCACGCCAGGCTTCATCCGCGCGATGGTGTCCTTGCCGATCAGGCCGCGCGTCTCCTCGGTCACCCGCGAATGCAGCGTGACCACATCGGAGCGGGAGAGGAGATCGTCAAGCGCGACGAGTTCGACGCCGGCATTGCGGTCTTCGGCACTCAACTGCACATAGGGGTCGCTGACCAGGACGTGGCAGCCGAAGGCCCGCAGCAGGCGCACCACCTTGGTGCCGATATTGCCATAGCCGACGACGCCGACGGTCATTTCGTTGAGTTCGCGACCGGTGCGGTCGGCGCGGTAGAGATCGCCGCGCCATTCGCCCTTGCGCAAGGCCTCGTGGCCGACCCGGATCAGCCGCGTCTCGGCCAGGATGGCGCCGATGGTGAACTCGGCCACCGCGGTCGCGTTGCGGCCAGGCACATTGACCACGGTGATGCCGTGCGCCTTGGCCGCCGCCATGTCGATGTTGATCGGGCCACCGCGCGAAACCGCGACCAGCTTGAGACCCGGCAGGCGGCGCATCATGCCGTCCGACAGGGGCGCCAACTGGGTGACAAGGATCTCGGCATCGCCGATGAAATCGACGACCTCGTCGGGGTGGCCAAAATACTCCTTGATCTTGTCGAGGCCCAGCGCCGGATTGCCGAACTCCATCGGCTCGTCGGGCCAGGCCGTCTGCAATGTCCTGATATCGAGGTTGCCGCTCGCGACTTTCTCGATTTTGGCGCGAAACACCTCCGGAAGCATGAAGTTGTCGCCAATGATCGCTATTGTCTTACGCATACTCGATTTCTCAACTTGCCTGCACTGAAGCCATCGCGCGCCAGACCGGCCGCAATGCCTGGTGCGCCAACATGTAGGATGGGGTCATCTTGTCGTAGATCGCGGCGAGGTTCCGGTCGCTCGGCTCGGCCTCGCCAAGCAGAGGTGTCACCCATTCGCCAACGCACGCATCCATGGACGGGTAGAGTCCGACACGGACAGCGGCGATCATCGCCGCGCCTGCCGCGCCGGCCTCTTCGCGCGCGCTGGTGCGAATGTCTGCGCCCACCGCCGCACCCAGGATCTTGCGCAGTGCCGGGCTTCTGGCCGCTCCGCCTGTCAGGCGGACTTCGCGCGGCAGCGGCCCCATGGCCGCGTAGCAATCCCGTGCAGCAAAGGCCAGGCCCTCGAAGACCGCGCGGACGAGGTCGGCATAGCCGTGCCGCGAGGAAATGCCGACGAAGCCCGCCCGCGCATTGGCATCGACGAACGGCCCCCGCTCCCCCGCCTCCGACACATAAGGTTGATAGAGCAGCGAGGCGGGCTGCGAGGCCGCTATCCAGGCATCGACCAGCGCGATCATCTCGCCATTGCTGCGCGAAATGCCTTGGGAGGCGAGGATGCCGGAGGCAAGGCCAAGCACCCAGTCGATGTTGAGCGTCGCCGCCATGTTCGACTGCATCTGCGCGAACACGCCGGGCGCCGGCATCGCCATGGTGTAGCCCGTCGCCGCGTCGTTCAGCTGTACATCGTCGGGGGTCTCGGCCAGCCGCATATGCATGCCGGTGGAACCGATGATCGAGCAGCCGGGCTTTCGCTCGCGGTCGAGCAGGCCGGCACCGAGCGCGGTGCAGACGACGTCGACATAGCCGAGCACCACCGGCGTACCGGCCAGCATGCCGGTGGCGGCGGCCGCCGCCTGCGACAGCCCGGTGCCGTGCCTGGTGCCGTCGACGATCGGCGGCAGCAGATGCCTGAGATCGGCGACGCCGAGCACGTCGAGCACATCGTCGCAGTAGTCGCGGGTGTGGAAATCGCCGAAGGTGAAGGTTCCCTCGGAGGGATCGGTGGCGCGTTCGCCGGTCAGCTTGAAATAGAGCCAGTCCTTGCAGTGGAAGGCGGTTGCCGCCTTGCCGAGCATTTCAGGCATGGTGCGCTTCATGAAGACGAACTGCGAACCTTGCTGGCAGGCGGCAAGCCCGCTGCCGGTCTTTTCGAAGCGAAGCCGGTCCTCGGGCAGCGCGCGGATCTCCTCGACGACTGCCGCGGCGCGCGCGTCGAGCCAGAGCCAACCCTTGGCCACCGGCTCGCCCTTGGCATCGATCAGCCAGGTGCCATCGCCTTGTCCGGTCACCGCGATCGCCACCGTCCGGCTGGCGAGATCGGGCACCTTGTCGGCGAGCTGGCGCAATGTCGTGGCGGCATCGCTCCATGTGCGCGCCAAATCCTGTTCGGCGCCGCCGCCCGGGAGCGTTTCATAGTGGTTGGGCAGTGCTGCGGCTGCAATCTGCCGGCCGGCCGTGTCGAAGGCGATGGATTTGATGACGGAGGTACCGGCATCGATGCCGATCAGTATGTCGCCCATCACGCAAGCTCCATGCCGTGCGAAATCGCCTTGCCGCTGGCCTGATCGAAGACATGCAGGTTTTTCGGATCGATGCTGACATTGATCGGCGCACCAAGGTCCAGGTGGGTGCGATCATGCTCGACCAGCACCAGTGAGCCGCCGGCGAAGTCGGCGGCTATGTGCGTTTGGTCGCCGAGCCATTGGTTGGCCGAAACCCTGGCGGGAACTCCTTCCTTCGAGCGCCGGACCGCATAGGGCCTGATGCCGATGACAACCCGCTCGCGGCTGAGCAGTTGATCGCGAACCGGCGCGCTGAAGGCGTCCTTGTCGTAGTCGAGCGAAAGGCCGTCGGGCAGCTTGAGATTGATGCGGCCGACGGTCGCGCCGACATAGGCCTCGAAGACGTTCATCGGCGGCTCGCCGACGAAGGTGCCGGTGAACAGGTTCGCCGGGCGCTCCTTGATCCGGTCCGGCGTGTCGAACTGCTGCAGCACGCCGCCCTCCATCACCGCAATGCGGTCGGCCAGCGCGTTGGCCTCGGTCTGGTCGTGGGTGACCAGGATCGCGGTCAGGCCGCGCTCCTTGATGAAGTGCTTGATGCGGCCGCGCAGCACGGCGCGCAGCTGCGGTTCGAGCTGCCCCATCGGCTCGTCCAGAAGATGCAGGTCGGCCTCGCGGATCAGCGCCCGGCCGAGGCTGGCGCGTTGCTGCTGGCCGCCGGAGATCGAGCTCGGATAGCGCTCCAATATGTCCTCGATCTCGAGCAATTTGGCGATGCTGGCGACCTTGGCGTCGACCTCGCTCTTCGGCAGCCTTGCCGCCTTGAGCGCGAAGGCCATGTTTTCGCGCACGGTCAGCGGCGGGTAGAGCGAATAGCCTTCGAAGGCCATCGCCACATTGCGCTTGACCGGCGGCAAGGTGTGAACCTGACGGCCGCCAACAGAGATTGCGCCGCGCGAGACCTCTTCGAACCCGGCGATCATGCGCAGCGTCGACGTCTTGCCGCAGCCGGACGAGCCGAGCAGCGCCACGATCTCGCCCTTGGCGATTTCCATGGTCAGGTTCTTGACCGCATGTACACCCCGGTCGATCGGGCCATAGAACTTGTCGACACCTGATATGGCGAGTGCGCTCTGGCTCATGCCGCTTCTCCATTGCGCAAAGTGACGACGTTCTTCGAGCCGATGCGCTCGCCGCTGGCGTGATCGAACAGCAAGGCGCTCTTGCCGTCGACGGCGATATGGGCCTTGCCTTCGCTGCGGCCCGGCGTTCCGGCCGGGCGCGAAACCAGGATCTCGCGGCCGCGCACGGTGCGCACCAGCGTGACGATCTTTTCGTTGAGCGGCGTCTCGGCCTCGACCGTCACGGGGATGGCGCCGGGGATGCCTTCCTCGACGAAGCTCAACGCTTCCGGCCGCAGGCCGATCACGCAATCGCGGCCGACCGCCGTCTCATAGGCGCCGGCCAGGTGCACCTGGACATTGGACAGGCCGACATAAATCCCCCTGGTATCCCGCGCGGGCTTGACGTCGAGCAGGTTGATGGTCGGGTCGCCGAACAGCCGCGCGATCTCGATATTGGCCGGCTCGCGATAGATCTGCTCGGGTGTGCCGAGCTGCCTGATGACGCCTTGCGACATGACGGCGATGCGGTCGCCGAGCGCCATGGCTTCCTTGTAGTCCTGGGTCACGTAGACGACGGTGGCGCCGCGGTCGGCAAGCAGGCGCGGCAGTTCGAGCCGCATCTCGAAGCGCAGCTTGGCGTCGACATTGCGCAAGGGATCGTCAAGCAGCAGAAGCGGCGGCGAGCCGACCAGCGCGCGGGCAAGTGCCGTGCGCTGCTTCTGGCCGTTGGAGAGCGCGCGCGGCTTGTGGGAGAGCACATGGGCGATCTTCAACAGCTTGGCGAGGCTTTCGACGCCGGCCTTGATCGCGCTTGGCGATGACCGCTTGGCCGCCAAGGGCGTCGCGATATTGTCGAATGCGCTCATATGCGGAAACAGCGCGAAATTCTGGAACGCCATGCCGACGCCACGGAATTCCGCATCGACATCGGTCATGTCATCGCCGCCGATGAAGACCTTGCCTTCATCGGGATCGATGACGCCGGCAACCAGCCGCAGCAGCACCGTCTTGCCGGCCCCGGACGGACCGAACAGCACGAGGGTCTCGCCGTCGGCAACCGTCAGCGACAGATTGTCGAGGACAGTCTGGCTCTTGTAGCGCTTGACGACATTCCTGAGTTCAAGGCTGGCCATGTCTATCCTTTCACCGCACCGAGCGAGAGGCCTTCGACCAGGTAGCGCTGCGCATAGAGGGCGAGCGCCAGTGTCGGCGTGATCGAGAGCACGATGGCCGCCGAGATCTGGCCATATTGGATGCCCGAGGAGGTGATGAAGGCGAGCGCGCCGACCGTCACCGGCTGCTTGTCCGCGGAGGCGAGCACCAGCGCGAAGACGAAATTGTTCCAGGCAAAGATGAAGGCGAGCAGGCCGGCGGCGGCGATGCCGGGACCGGCGAGCGGAAGCGCAATCTTGCGGAAGGTGGCGAACCAGGAATGGCCACCGATGCGGTAGGCATATTCGATGTCGGCCGGGATATCCTCGAAATAACCGCGCACGATCCAAAGGATCAGCGGCAGGCAGATCAGCTGGTAGACCCAGATCAGCCCGATATAGGTGTTGGCGAGCCCGAGCTTCTGGAAATAGAGGGTGAGCGGCAGAAGCACCAGAAGCGCCGGCGCGAATTTGAACGACAGCAGCGTGAAGGCGATGTCCTCCGAGCCGCGGAACTTGTGCCGAGCGAAGGCGTAAGCCGCCGGCACGCCGAGCAGCAGCGAGACCGCAACCGAAGTCACTGACAGGAACACCGAATTCCAGAGATTGCGCATGAAGGCGATGTCGAGCGTGCCGGCGGCGGTGATCAGCTTGCCGGTGATCAGCGCCGTGTAATTGGCGAGCGTCGGCTCGAACACGAGCTGCGGGGGTATCCGCAAGATGGTCTCGTTGGTCTGGAACGACATCATGAAGATCCAGACGATCGGAAACATGAAGAAGATCACGACCAGCGTCAGCGCTATCCCACGCAGAATGCGTTCGAGAAGCGAGGTGTGTTCCAAGACCGCCTCCTATGCCTGGCCGCGGGCGCGTTCGCGCAGCCGCAGCCAGTTCTTGATGAAGATGTTGGAGAGCAAGTAGGTGATCGCCCACAGGATGATCATCAGCGCCGCCGAGCGGCCGACATTGGTCGACTGGAAGAAGTTGAGATAGGCCTCGACCTGGAAGACGGTCAGCGTGTCGCCCGGGCCGCCTTGCGTCATGGCATAGATGATGTCGAACTGCTGGATGGAATCGAGCAGGCGAAACAACGTCGCCGTCAGTATGTAGGGCGTCAGCATCGGCAGCGTGATGCGGAAGAAGACGAAGCTTCTCGGCACGCCGTCCAGCGCCGCCGCTTCGAAGGGCTGCGTCGGCAGGCTGCGCAAGCCGGCGAGCAGCAGGATCATGATGAAGGGCGTGTAAACCCAGATGTCGACGAGTACGACGGTGAACAGCGCCGTCGACGGCGACGAGGCCCACCGGAAATCCTGCAGCCCGATGAGGCTGGCGAGATAGCTCAGCACGCCGAAGCCGGGATTGGTCATCAGCTTCCACATCAATGCCGCGAGCGCGGGCGCCGTCATCAGCGGCATCAGGAGCATGATCGAGATGAAGTTGTTCAGTGTCGACCGCTTCTGCAGCAGCAAGGCGATGGCGAGGCCGAGAAGCAGTTCCAGCACGACGGTGGTGCCGGCGTAGAGCAGCGAGACCTTGAGCGTGTTCCAGAATTTTGGGTCGGTGAAGAAGGAGATGTAGTTGTCGCCCCAGTTGAACTGCCGCGCCCAGGGTTGGCTCAGCCGATAGCGCTGGAACGAATACACGACCGAGGTCAGGAACGGGATCAGGATGCCGATACAGACAAGCAAGGCCGGCAGGCTGAGCACATAGGGCAGCACCCGCTTGCTGATCCTGAAGCCGGATGGCCCGGCCCTTTGCGTTGTTACGGCGGTCATCCGCTGCTCCGTGATCCCTGTTGCTTCGCCCTGCCGGCCGCCCGAGGGAGCCGGACGGCCGGTGGGCGAGTTGGCGGCAACCTCGCGGTGCCGCATCGCAGTCCTGAAATGGTAGGGCAGGACTGGCCTGCCGGAGCAGGCCAGTCTCCGGGTCCGGCCTAGCCGAGACCGGCTTCCTTGAGCTGGCCGTTGATGCTTTCGGCAAGCTTGTCGAGGCCCTCGTCGACCGGCACTTCCTTGGCCACCATCTTCTGCAGCGTCGCCGCCCATTCGGTGGTGAGGTCGAAGAACAGCGGCTGCGCCGTGAACTTGATCGAGGCACCGGCGGCCGAGGCGTCGAACATCTCGACGTAACCCGGATAGCTCTTGTTCAGCTTCTCGCGGAACATTTCGTCCTTCCAGACCGACTGGCGAACCGGATCGACGAAATCCATCTTGGTGGCGCCGAACAGCCCGTGCTCGGGACCCGAGGCCCATTGCAGGAAGTACCAGGTCGCGTCCTTGTCCTTCGAGAAGTTGGACATCGCCAGCGACCAGATCCAGATGTTGGGCGTGGAGGCCTTGGCCTCAGGATTGGCGGTGAAGGCGGCATAGGCAAGCTTGCCGGCCATCTTGTTGTCGCCGCCATTCATGAAGTAGCCGAGGCAGTCGGCGTCGAAGATCATCGCCGAGGCGCCGGCGCCAAGGTCGGTGCCGACCTGATACCAGGTGTAGGTCGACCAGTCCTTGGGGCCGCTCTCCTGGATCATCTGCACCCATTTGGCATGGAAGGCCTTGGAGCCGGCCGTGTTCATCGCGGCCGCGAGCTTGCCATCGGCGGAAACAGTCAGGTCCTTCTCGTTGAAGTTCGAGTAAGCCGACAGGAAGCCCGGATGGATCGTCGCCCAGGAGCGCGAGCCACGAACGCCTATGCCGTAGACCCCGCCGCCAATATCCTTCTGCAGCTTGGCAGCGGTGGTGATCATCTCATCCATATTGCCGGGAACGCCGACGCCGGCCTTGTCGAACATGCCCTTGTTGTAGGTGATGTTGTTCTGTTCGAAAGCCCACGGAATGCACCACTGCTTGGCGTCTTCGGAACCCAGCGCACCGCCCGGCTTGCCGTTCCAGGCGCAGGACGACTTCACGCCCGGCAGGATATCGTCCCAGGCATAGTTCGGGTTGGTCTTGGCCGGGTCCTTGATCCATTCGTTGAGGTCGGTGATCCAGCCTGCAGGACCATAGGTCCAGGTCATGTAGGCCCCGGTCATGAAGGCATCGTATTCGGGCGAGCTTGCCGAAAGTGCTGCCGTGACCTTGTCGAAATAGACGTCTTCGGGAAACACGTCATAGACGACGTTCATGCCGGTCAGTTTCTTGAAGTTCTCGAGGTCGGCGATCATCGCATCGGCATAGGGATGCTTGTTGAGCAGGAGCTTGATGGTCTTGCCCTTGTGCGCCTGCCAATCGAAATCGGCGGCAAGTGCGCGGGTCTGCCCCAGATTGAGCAGCGTGCCGGCGGTGCTGGCGGCAAGGCCCATCGCACCCAGGCCCTTGATCAGTCCGCGACGGTCGACCTGTCCACGCAGGAAGGCGTCTATGAGGTCTTTCTCTTTCTCATGCATTTCGTCTTCTCCTCCACAGGGTAGTTTCAACCAAACTGATGCCGGCTACCCGACCGGCGTCTCCTCCACGAGCGATCGCGCCGTCCGCTCGTCTGTTATCAGGCCCTTGAGATAGCGGCCTTCGAGCACCGACTTGATGGCGCGAACCTTGATCTTGCCGCCGGCGACGGCGACGATCCGGCGGCTGGCTATGTCCTCGCGCGTCAGCGCCAGCGCCCGGTTGGAAACGGTGGTCGCCACCGCCTTGCCGGCTTCATCGAAGAAATGACCGAGCAATTCGCCGACGCCGCCATTGCGGCGGATCTCCTCCATCTCGCCCTTTTCGATCATGCCGGTGGCAACCAGCGATGCCTCGCGCTCGGCGGTGCCGATGCCGGCGAACAAGAGGTCGGCGGACCGCGCGAGATCGAAAACCTCGCTGATGCCCTTCTGTCCGAGCAGAACGGTCCGGTCCTCGGCGGTGTTGGCGAACATCGGCACCGGCATCACATAGGCTTCGGCGCCGGTGCGTTCGGCCAGGCGGTGAATGACGTCGTGCGGGTTGGCCGAGAATTTCCGCGTCAGGCCGCCAAGCAACGAGACGAAGCGGATCTTGTCGGTGGAGGTGCGCGGCAGATACTCCACGCAGGCGGCCAGCGTGCGGCCATGGCCGACACCGATCAGCGCCTCCTCGCCGCGCTCGATCTCGCGCTTGAGGAACTGCGCGCCGGCAATGCCGAGCGCCTTGAGCGGCAGATCCTCGGAATCGAAGTCCGGAACCACCTCGCAATAATCGAGCCCGTAGCGGCGGGACAGTTCGTCCTCGAGCTCGACGCATTCGGAGACTTCGCCGTCGATATAGACCTTCACCAGCCCTTCCTGGTTGGCCTTGGTGATGAGCCGGTGAGCCTTAAGGCTGGTCAGCCCCAGCCGCTTGGCGACCTCGGACTGGGTAAGGCCGCCGGCATAGTGAAGCCACGCGGCGCGCGTCGCCATGCTGGTTTCGTCGTCGCGCAGGAGGCCGTTACCGAACCCTACCATTTCCGCCCTTTGATATTTTTATCAACTGCTGCAAAATTTTTCACAAGGCTCGATCAGAGTCAAGCGCCAGCCTTCCCCCGTCGTGTACGGAGGTTCAAAACGGCTCTTGGCCGTCCGAGGATACGGGGAGCGCCCGAGCGCGCCGCGCCTGCGTTACTTCGCAGGCCGCCTGCCTAGTGGCCGGTCAATTCGAAGGAAAAAAGGTCTACTGCAAGATCCTTGCGGCGGACGGCATGGAATGGTCATGCGCGACGCCGACACCGGCATCGGCATCGGCGATCGCCCTGTCGAGACCGGTTGCCACCACCGAAACCCTGAAGCGGCCTTCCATGCTCTTGTCGAAGATGGCGCCGACGATGATGTCGGCGTCCTCATAGACCTCTTCGCGGATGCGGGTGGCGGCCTCGTCGACCTCGAACAGGGTCATGTCGCGGCCGCCCGATATCGACACCAGCACGCCCTTGGCGCCCTTCATCGACACTTCGTCGAGCAGCGGGTTGGCGATTGCGGCTTCGGCCGCCTTCATCGCCCGGCTTTCGCCTGACGCCTCGCCGGTTCCCATCATGGCGCGGCCCATGCCGCGCATGACCGATTTGACGTCGGCGAAGTCGAGATTGATCAGGCCTTCCTTGACGATCAGGTCGGTGATGCAGCTGACGCCGGAATAAAGCACCCGGTCGGCAATCACGAAGGCGTCGGCGAAGGTGGTCTTGGCATCGGCGATCCGGAACAGGTTCTGGTTGGGGATGACGATCACCGTGTCGGCGGCTTCGCGCAGCCGCTCGATGCCCTCCTCGGCCATCTGCATGCGGCGCCTGCCCTCGAAGGTGAAGGGCTTGGTGACGACGCCGACCGTCAGGATGCCGGCCTTGCGCGCCGCCTGCGCGATGACCGGGGCTGCGCCGGTGCCGGTGCCGCCACCCATGCCGGCGGTGACGAAGCACATATGCGTGCCGGCCAGATGATCCATGATCTCGTCGAGCGATTCCTCGGCCGCGGCGCGGCCGATCTCGGGCAGCGAGCCGGCGCCAAGGCCTTCGGTGACATGCGCGCCAAGCTGGATCAGCCGCGTCGCCTTCGACATGGTCAGCGCCTGGGCATCGGTGTTGGCGGCTATGAATTCGGTTCCCTGAAGCTGTTCCGCGATCATGTTGTTGATGGCGTTGCCACCGCCGCCGCCGACGCCGATAACGGTGATCTTGGGTCTCATCTCGGAGATTTCCGGCTTCTTGAACTCGGCCATGCCTGCTTCTCCTTCGCCAATTGCGCGCTTCACGACCCACCCGCGGATTGCCTGCAAGACATTGCAATCGAGCGGCATGACGCGAATCAGTCCGTTCGGATGGGTACCCCAAAAAGCCAGAGAGCGGCCGGACGTGCAAGTGCGGGCAAGCTCAAGATTTGTGATGAAAGGGCCGACCTCGTGCGACCGGCTGTCCGATCCGGGGCGATCGACCCGTGATCCGGCCTTCTTCAGGACGCCTTGCGCTCCGGAACCTGGCTGGTCGCCCGCTCCAGGATCGGCATCATCAGCGCGAACAGCTCCGCCTGCGATGACAGGCTGCATTTGTTGTAGAGCTGCTTGCGGAAAACCTTCACCGTCTGCGGGCTGACGCCGAGGTTCAAACCGATCGATGGCGAGGAGTGCCCCTGCAAAATGAGGAGCGCCACTTCGGCCTGGCGCTTGCTCAACAGCACATTGTGATGCGTGCGCATCGCCGCGATCAGGCTGTCGGTGAT
This sequence comes from Mesorhizobium sp. GW821-FHT04C10, assembly GCF_059420305.1. Lineage (NCBI taxonomy): Bacteria > Pseudomonadati > Pseudomonadota > Alphaproteobacteria > Hyphomicrobiales > Phyllobacteriaceae > Mesorhizobium > Mesorhizobium sp. GW821-FHT04C10. The sequence goes on from NZ_JBWKTL010000001.1 coordinate 5,781,219, forward strand.
CGACATCGGGCGCGGAGCGACCGCGGGCGGGGCTTCGGACGCAACCCAATGCGCACGCAGCAGCGACATGATCGCCGGCTCATGCGCGCGCAGGCAGTCCTCGGCCTTGGCCGCGAAAGCCTGGCCGGAAGAACCGTCCTTGCCCATCGAAATGGTGATGGTGGCATTCTCGCCGATCGGCAGCACGACCGATATTTCGTCGGTGATGCCGATCCGGCCGTAATACCACTTGAAATAGCGGCTGCGGCGAAACTGGTCAGGCGCCACGTCGAGAAGACGATAGAGCCCAGGCGCGCCACGCCTCAGGTGAAAATGATAGATCGGATCAAGCAGATAGGCGGCCGGCAGATATTGTTCGGCGAGATAGCGAAACACATCGGGACCATAGATCTTCTTGTAGAGCACGTTGGGCACAGCGGTACCCGAGAAAACGATGACGATGACATTGTCGTAGCTCAGGCAGCGCCGCAGATACTCGGTAACAGCCGGATAGAACTCGCGCTTGCCGATCGCATCGATGGCCAGCGCCAGGCCTTCAAAGATGGACTTTGTCACCAATCATACCCCAATGGGGGTATATACCCCCAAGAAACGATGCTCGTAGTGTAAATCAAAAAAAACAGGGGTACGAGAGAATTGTCCAGCATGCCATTCAAGAGAGCCCACAGGCCGGGGTCGCGGCGCGGATCTTTGCCGCGATGAAACGCCCCGTCGATCATGGCGCCATGGCCGTTTCGGGCTATACGGTTCCCTGGCATATAGCGGCCGGAGCGCCCGTGGCGCTTCATGTCTCCTCGTCCCGGCCGGTGCGCGACGTGCGGATCGTGCGGCTCGATACGCCCACGGCCGAGTTCATGGACTGGCGTGTCGAACCGACAGGAAATGCCGCGTCGCATCGCGACTTCGACCATGGGTCCTTCCCTAGGATCGCGGCAACGGAACTGGCCAAGGCCACCGAGATCAGCGGCGTCGCCTTCGAAGTGTATTTGACCCGAAATGACGGCGCCCGCGTGCTCTTCGAATGCGGAAATCTGCGCCTTGGGTTGCAGGACGGGCGCCTGACATCAACCTATGACGGCAAGCCGCAGGAAGTCGGCGAGGCCTTGCCGGCAAACACCTGGCTGACGGTCGAGATTTCGTCCGATGGCAACGCGACGATCCTGAAGATCGGCTCGGACGACCTCTTGTCGCCCTATCGCCTGCATCGTCAATTCGATCGGCCCTGGTCTCCCACCGGCGACATGGTCTTCGGCGCCGGTGCGGCGAACGATGTCAAAACGCTGAATGCCAAGTTCTCGGCGATCGCGCTGCAGACCGCGACCGGACACATTGCCTGGACGTTCCCCACCTTGCTGCCGAGCGGCCCGATCGCCTCGGCCGGCGGAGACAGCGTCCTCTTGCTGGAAACCGTCAACCAGCCGGCATTCTGCATGACCTCGCGGCGCTGGGATGGATCAAGTTTCGACCCCCGGCTGGTGCCGTCGCATTACGACGCGGTGCATTGCCATGACGACGACATGGGCTCGTTGCAGTGGCCGGCCTCGTACCATCTGCATGTTCCCGACGAGGCTCCCGCGGGCGTCTATGCCTTCGAGGTCGGCCATGACGAAGGCGCGGAGCGCATCGTCTTCTTCATCACCTCGTCCGTGCGCCGTGCGCCGCTGCTGTTCCTGGTGCCGACGGCCACCTATCTCGCCTATGCGGATGAATTCCTGCCGGCGCATCTCTACGAATGGATGTGCGAGGATCGTGGCCATCGCTTCGCGATCGATAACAATCTGAAGTCGCTCTACGACTATCACAGCGACCTCAGCGGCGTGTCGATCGCTTCCTACAAAAAGCCGAAGGCGACGCTACGCGACGACTACAATTACCCGCTATGCGGCTGCCCGCACAATCTGCCGGTCGACCTGCATTTTCTGCGCTTCTGCCACAATAACGGCATCGCCTTCGATCTCATCACCGATCGCGACCTGCATGAGCGGGGCGTTGGGGGTTTGCAGGATTATCAAGCGGTCATCACCGGCAGCCATCCCGAATACATGTCGGTCGAGATGGAACATGCGCTGCGCCAGTTCGCCGCGACAGGCGGCGCCATCGCCTATCTCGGCGGCAATGGTTTTGCCGGCAAGGTGGCATTCCAGGACGATCTGATGGAGCTGCGCCGTTCGCCGCTCGAGGCGGGCCGGACCTGGGACGGCCCGATCGCCGAACAGTCGCTGTCGATCACCAACCAGCCGGGCGGCCATCTTCGCGCCAGCGGACGTGGCGAATTCTCCCTGACTGGTGTCGCCATCTCGCTGATGGGTTTCGATGGTGCACGGCCTTTCACGCGCACGCCGGAAAGCTATGAGGTTTCCGCGGCATGGCTGTTCGAGGGCGTCACCAACGAGACCTTCGGCGACGAGGGCATCGTGCTTGGCGGCGCGGCGGGCTACGAGGTCGATGCCACCGATCCGCATCTCGGCACCTCTCCCGATACGACAGTCATTGCGCGCGCAACCGGCTTTCCGGACAGCTTCGTCCATGACGCGACACGCTGGTACGAGGGCGGCGCCGAGGAACGCGCATCGCGGCGCTGCGCGGAGATGACGCTGCGCCATCTGCCTTCGGGCGGTCTGATCTTTTGCGCGAGTTCGGTCGCCTGGTGCGGCGCGTTGCCGACAGGCGATGCCATGAACGACGTTGGCAGGATCACGAAGAATTTGCTGACGCATCTGGCGGCGGCAAAGAGCCGGACGAACCCTGACCGACAGCAACAGAGCGGGGGCCAACCCGCCGCCCGATCGGGTTCGACGGCATAGCGACTGTTCAACATCACACTTTGGGAACAAGGACCAGGATCATGGGATTGAGAAAACATTTCATCGGGGCGGTCGCCCTGTTGGCATTCGCCACGGCAATGCCGTTCGCGACACAAACGGCAATGGCACAGGACCTGCCGGTCGAACCGGGCGTGTTCAAGCTCGCGATATCGCCCTGGCTCGGCTACGGCATGTGGTACATCGCCCAGGAAAAGGGCTTCTTCAAAGCCAACGGGCTGGAAGGCGTCGAGCTGACCAATTTCGTCGAAGACAAGGACATGGGCGCGGCGGTTGCCGCCGGTCAGGTCGACGGCGACAATGAGTCCATCCAGCAGCTGCTGGCCAAGGTGCAGGCAGGCATTCCGATCAAGGGCGTGCTGCTTCTCGATGCCAGCACCAAGGCCGATGCCATCCTGGTCAACAGCGACATCAAGACCGTGGCCGATCTCAAGGGCAAGCAGGTTGCCTTCGAGCGCGGCTCGACCAGCGACCTGCTGCTGAACTACGTGCTGCAGAAGAACGGCATGACCATCGACGACGTCAACGTCCTGCCTATGCCGGCCGCCAGCGCCGGCACGGCGATCATTTCCGGCACCGTGCCGGCGGCCGTGACCTATGAGCCGTATATTTCGGCCGCTATCGGCGCCGACAAGAACATCAAGGTGCTGGCCGAGGCCGGCGAGGCGCCGGGCTTGATCAGCGACGTGCTTTCCGTGCCGGAGGAGACGCTGAAGAAGAAGCCGGGCCAGGTGCAGGCCATGCTGAAGAGCTGGGACCAGGCACTCGAATATTACCGCGCCCACACCGAGGAAGGCCGCGCGATCATCGCCAAGGGCGTCGGCGCCGAACCGGCGGACCTCGCGACGGCCTTCGACGGCGTGTCGTATTATTCGGTCAGCGAAAGCCAGAAGGCACTGAACGGCGTGTTCAAGTCCGACACCTATCCCGGCATCGTCAAGGCGGCGATCGCCGCCAAGCTGATCGACAAGGATATCGCCTACGACGCAGCCATCGACCCTACCGTGGCGCATTCGAAGTAAGCGTTGCCAGACCGGCGGGCGAGCCAATGCGGCTCGCCCGCCAATGGCGGGAAGAAATCAAGACATGACCAGCACCGCCGTTCAAGTGGCCTTGACGTTCGATTTCGATGGCTATTCGACATGGATCGGCAGCCATCGGGCGACGTCGCCGAGCATGCTCTCGCGCGGCGAGTTCGATCCGATCGGCGCGCGCCGCATCCTCAACGTGCTGGAGCAGGCCGGCATCCCGGCAACCTTCTTCGTGCCTGGCCATTCGGCGCTGGCCTTCCCGCCGGTGGTGCGCGCCTTTCGCGATGGCGGCCACGAGATCGGCCATCATGGCTGGGTCCATGAGAACCCCGTGCTGCTGACGCGCGAGGAAGAGCGCACCGTCCTGCTGAGAGGCCTGGAAGCACTGGACAAGGTCGCCGGCGTCCGGCCCTCCGGCTACCGGTCGCCGGCCTGGGACAATAGCCCGTCCACCGTCGAACTGCTGCTCGAATTCGGCTTCGAATACGAGAGCTCGATGATGGGCAACGACCACGAACCGTACTGGTGCCGGATCGGTGACGCGTGGTCGACCACGGAAGAATTCCGCTTCGGCCTGCCGGTCGAGCTCGTCGAAATGCCTGTCGCCTGGCATCTCGACGATTTCCCACAATTCGAATTCCTGGCGACCGACAAGGGCTATCTGCCAGGCGGTCGCGCACCGTCGACGGCGCTTGAGATCTGGAAAGCCGAGTTCGACTTCCTCTACCAGCGGATCGGCAGCGGCGTGATGGTGGTGACCATGCACCCGCAGATCATGGGACGCGGCCACAGGCTGCTGATGCTGGAAGAATTCATCCGCCATGTCGCCTCGCATGAGCGCGCCGGCTTCACGACTTGCCAGGACTACGTGCGGCACTGGCGCAAGGGGCGTTCGCCTTCCCTGCCCGTGGATGCCGGCGACAACAGGTTGGCCAGATGAAGACGGCAATCGTGACAGGGGCCGCCGGCGGGATCGGCGCGGCGATCGCGACGCTGTTCGCCTCGTCAGGCGCGACCGTGATCGCGCTCGACCGGTCGTTCACCGGCGTGAGCGAACAGGCCACCGGCGCCGGCCAGATCCTGTCAGCCTCCTTCGATGTCGCTGATGAAGCCGATTGGACTGCCATTTCCGATATGGTTTCCGAGCGGTTCGGTCATCTCAATGCGCTGGTCAACAATGCCGCCATCTTCAATCCGGTGCCCTTCCTGGAAGAAAGCGTTGCCGGTTTCCAGGCCGTTACCGACGTCAACCAGCTTGGTACGTTCCTCGGCATGCGCGCCGCCGCGGCGCTGATGCCGGCGCAGGGCGGTTCGATCGTCAATGTCTGCTCGACGGGTGGGTTGAGGGGGTTCAGCGGCGCCTTCGCCTATTCGACCTCGAAATGGGCGATCCGCGGCATGACCAAGGTCGCGGCGCGCGAACTTGCCGGCCGCAACATCCGCGTCAACGCGGTGCATCCGGGCCTTGTCGACACGACGATGCTTGGCGAGAACACGGCCGAAAACCTGACCAAGATGGCTGCCTCGGTGCCGCTCAACCGGTTGGCGAGGCCAGAGGAAATCGCGCATCTCGTCGCGTTCCTGGCGTCGCCCGGTAGCGAGTACATCACCGGCTCCGAATTCACGATCGATGGCGGGCAGACGATCTAGATCAGCCTGGGAAGGACTGGCAATGGAAAGGCGATTTCAGGGAAAGACCGCCGTGGTGACCGGCGCCGGCAACGGCATCGGCCTGGCCACGGCCAGGCGGCTGCAGGCCGAAGGCGCGGATGTGCTTTCGGTCGACTGGAACGCGGACTATCTGGCGGATTGCGCGGAACCGAAACTGACGATCGATCTCGCCGAGGACGATGCCCCGGCGCGCATCATAGCTGCCGCCAAGGCGCGGTTCGGAACCGTCGACATGCTGATCAACAATGCCGGTGTCGCCGGGCCGAAGGCGCTTGCCGACAGCAGCGACGCATTGATCGACCATGTCATGGGCATCAACGTGCGCGCGGCGATGCGGCTGACACGCGACATGCTCCCGCATCTGGCGAGGCCGGGCGGCTGCATCGTCAATGTCTGCTCGGTGTTCGGCGAGATCGGATTTCCCAACACCGCTCCCTATGCCGCGTCCAAGGGCGCACTATCGCAACTGACGCGCCAGCTGTCCGCCGACCTGTCGGCCGACGGGATCCGCGTCAACGCCGTGGCGCCCGGCGTCATCAACACGCCGATCGTCGCCGAGCGGATCGCTTCGGACGCCTGGTACCGGCGCGCCATGATAGAAACCACGCCGATCCGGCGCGTCGGCACGGCCGAGGATGTCGCCGGCGGCATCCTGTTCCTGTGCGGCCCTGACGCCCAGTTCATCACCGGCCATATCCTGAACATCGACGGCGGCTGGCTGGCCGCGCGCGTCGCCCCGTGAGGGGCGTTTCGACAGCACGAAGGAAATAGAATGTCACCTGTAGCAATCCACGACCTGGCCAACATGTCCTCAGAGGCGCGCACACGCCTGCTCGAGCGGACCGAGGCCGATCTCACCGACACGATCAGCAAGGTCGAGCCGATCATCGCCGCCGTGCGGACCAGGGGTGACGATGCCCTGATCGAGCTTGCCGCCAAGTTTGACGGCGTGACGCTGGACCGCACGACGCTGAAAGTGTCCGCGAGCCAGATCGTCGGCGCCGAGAAGGAACTCGATCCCGAGATCGTCGCGGCGATCCGGCTCTCGGTGGCGCAGGTGAGGCGCTTCCATGAGGCGCAAATGCCCGACAATCTCTGGCTGAGCGAGGAAACCGAAGGCGCGCTAATCGGCGACCGCTGGACGTCGATCGATTCCGTCGCCTGCTACGTGCCGCGCGGCAAGGGCTTCTTCCCGTCGAGCGCGATCATGACCGCCGTGCCTGCCAAGGTAGCCGGCGTGCCTAGGGTGGTCATCGTGACGCCGCCCGGGCCGGACGGTTCGGCCGACGCCGCCACGCGCTTCATCGCCTCCTTGATCGGCATCGAGGACATCTATCTCTGCGGCGGCGCCCAGGCGGTGGCGGCGGTTGCCTATGGCACCGAGACCGTGCCGAAATGCGCCAAGATCGTCGGCCCCGGCAGTCCATGGGTCAGCGCGGCACGCCAGCTTCTGTCGAACCGGATCGATCCGGGCAGCCCGGCCGGTCCGAGCGAGTTGCTGGTCTATGCCGACAGCTCGGTTCCAGCGGCACTTGCCGCATTGGAGCTGACGGTTGAATCGGAGCATGGCCCTGACTCATCCGCCTTTGTCGTGACGACCGATCGCGCCCTGGCGGAAGCCATCGCCGCCGCGGTGCCGCAGTTCTGGGAGGCAATGGGAGAGTACCGCGCCGATTTTTCCCGCACCGTGCTGAACGGCAGGAATGGCGGCATCGTGCTGGCGCCTTCGATCGAAGCGGCTTTCGACTTCATCAACGACTACGCGGCCGAGCATCTGGCCGTGCTGTCGACATCGGCCTTCGACCTGCTGCCGAGGATCCGGAACGCCGGTGAGATCCTGCTCGGTCCGCATTCGGCAATTCCGATCGCAAACTTCGTGCTTGGACCGAGCCACGTCCTGCCCACGGGCGGGCGCGCCAACACCGCCTCGCCGCTCGCCGTCTTCGATTTCATGAAGCGCTCATCGATCGCCTATTTGTCCCAGGCGGCCTATCAAAGGCTGGCTCCGGCGGCGCGCACCTTCGCCCAATATGAGGGCTTCATGGCGCATGCGAATTCGGTCTCGGAGATCCGCGACCGCATCCTGTCGAACAGCAGCCCCGCCACCGGCGAGTTAGAGCAGTTCACCGTTTCCGTGAAACGGTGAACTGCTCTAACTCTTTGTTTTGACGCAACTCCGGACGGAAAACCGTTTCACACTTTTCCTGGAATTGCTCTAGCGAGATCACGATGACCCTACAGACCGACACAGCCGTCCCGAAGCAGACCATGCAACGCCCCCAGCGCAAACCGTTGCTGAGCATGGCGGCGGAGATTTCCGGCTCGACCTATCTCTTCATTGCCGTCTGCGCCTTCCTGCTCTTCATCGCCGCCTGGTTCCTGGCGACCGGGCTTGGCGTGGCGAAACCGATCTTCCTGCCCTCGCCCGCCGCCGTCGTTGCCAAGCTTGGAAAGCTGGCCGCCGATGGAACGCTGGCCAGCGATGTCGGCAACAGCGTCTACCGCATCATGATCGGCTTCCTCATTGCCTCGGTGATGGCGCTGGCGACGGCCATCCTGATCGGCGCCTACCGCTTCTGGGAGGCGGCGATCGAACCGTTCCTCGACTTTGTCCGCTACATGCCGGTCGTGGCGTTCGTGCCGCTGACCATCCTGTGGAGCGGCACCGGCGACATCCAGAAGTTCCTGATCATCTGGATCGGCACCTATTTCCAGCAAGCACTGATGTTCAAGGACAACATCAAGCGCGTTCCCACAGACTTCATCGGCTTCGGGCGGACACTGGGAATGAGCGATTTGCGTGTGCTGATGCGCATTGTCGTGCCCTCGGCGATGCCGCAGATCTGGGACACGCTGCGCATTTCGCTGGGCTGGGCATGGACCTGGGTGACGCTGGCCGAACTGGTCGCCGCCAATTCGGGGCTCGGCTACCGGATCACAGTTGCCCAGCGCTACCTGCAGACCGACATGGCGATCGGATACATACTGGTGCTCGGCATACTGGGCCTGGCGACGGACCAGATCATGCGTTTCCTCGGTCGGCATTTCTTCAAATATGAGAGGAAGTCCTGACATGCAGGCGCATCCCAAGCTGAAGATCTCGCATCTGCAAAAGTCGTTCACGAACGGACGTTCGACGATCAAGGTGCTTGACGACATCAACCTCGAAGTCGGTGACAACGAGTTCGTTTCGCTGGTCGGCGCGTCGGGTTGCGGCAAGAGCACGCTGCTGTCGATCATCGCCGGCCTGCAGGACTATGAACAAGGCGAGATGCTGGTCGACGGCAGCCCGATCAACGGACCAGGCCGCGACCGTGGCGTCGTCTTCCAGTCCTACACCTTGCTGCCATGGCTGACGGCACTGCAGAATGTCGAATTCGCACTGCGCGAGACCGGGCATGATGCCAAGGACATCCCCGAGGTGGCGCGTCAGCATCTCGACCTGGTGAAGCTTTCGCGTTTTGCCGACAGCTTTCCGAGCCAGCTTTCCGGCGGCATGAAGCAAAGGGTCGCCATTGCGCGCGCCCTCTCCTACCGGCCGAAGATGCTTCTGATGGATGAGCCTTTCGGCGCGCTCGACGCGCTCACCCGTGGCCAGATGCAGGAATTGCTGATGCAGATCTGGCAGGAGCATCGCCTGACCGTGATCTTCGTCACCCACGATGTCGAGGAGGCGGTCTATCTGTCCGATCGCATCTTCGTCATGGGCCTCAACCCTGGTCGCATCAAGGAGTGCATCACTGTGCCTTCCGTCAGGCCGAGACCGACCGGCATTCAGCATGACCGCGACGTCCTCGAACTTCAGGCGCAAGTGCTCAAATCCATTCGCGAAGAGACCCGCCGCGCCGAGTTCGATTGAACGTCATGCTACACGGCTTGCCGCGCAACGATTGAGGCGTCTACTATGCGCCGATAGATTGCCGGCTTCGGCGTCCCGCCATGCCCGGCCCGATCGGATTGTCTGCGGCTGTTGCCGTTAGGGTAGATTTCAGAACGAATGAAGTAGCGCCCCCGCCAATGGCCGACAGAACACAATTCGGGTTGAGCGCGGTCGACACCGTACCCCTGCATGAGAAGGTCTATCTGGAGCTTGTGCGGGCCCTGATGTCCGGTCAGTTCACGCCCGGGCAGAAGCTGACGTCGCGCAAGCTCGCCAAGGAACTCGGCACCAGCGACATGCCGGTGCGCAGCGCCTTCATGCGGCTGCAGGCGCTGCGGGCGCTGAGCCCGATGCCGAACGGCAGCGTCGAGGTGCCGGTGATCTCCGCCGACCGGTTCTCGCAATTGACCGCCGTGCGCACAATCCTCGAAGGCTCGGCGACGGAGCTCGCGACAAAGCTCATCAACGGCAACAATCTGAGGACGATCCGCCGCCATTGCACGGAATTGACCCTGGCGGCGCGCAAGGGCGATATCGGTGACTATCTCAGGAAGAACTACGCTTTCAAATTCTCGATTTATCGTCATTGCGGCAACGAGCAGTTGATCTTCCTGGTCGAGACCGTGTGGATGCAGGTTGGCCCCTTCCTCAGGAATCTCGCCATGGGGTTCGAGGACGATCTCTCCCTGATCCTCGATATCGACTATCACGAGGAAGTCGTCGCGGCGATCGAAGCCCAGGACGCCCAGCGCGCCCGTACGGCCATCGTGCGCGACATCGACGAAGGCGCCGCGCACATCCTGCGGCAGGCCAGATTTCCGGACGTGAGAGGCTAGGATTGTGCTCCTGACAGGCGCCTATCGTTCCTGGAACCACCAACTTCGTCATCCTACGGCGAAGCAGGAGCGCAGCTCCGTCGCGGAGACCCTAGGATCCATGCCGGGACCTTCACCGTGAAGCGCAGCGGAGCAGAATCCTGCACCGTAGCAACGCATTGAAGTCGCGGCATGGATCCCTTGGGCTGCGGAGCAGCTCCAGGGGTCTGCGCTGCGTCGCTTCGCTCCTTGCTCCGCCCGTGGATGACGAAATCATCGATGTCTCCGCCAATCGCCAAGGTGTGCGGTCCATCAACGCAAGGGACCCGTCAAGACTTCGTCGCCGGGGGACCAGGGCATCCGCCCAAGAGTTGGGGGCCGACGTCGCAGCTCGAATGCCCCTTGGCTTTCCACCCTCTTGCCTCTATGTTGCGATCGCAGATCGCGCAATTGGTTTTGAAATGCCTCCCGACATCCCAGCTAGTGAATTGAAAAAATAAGGAAAAATACCCGGCAGCGGCCGGATATTTTTTCCGAAAACTCACAAGCATTTTTACCAGGGATAGCGCAGCCGGCACGGCTTGGGGCACCTTCTAAAACCAGAGGTTTTAAAATTGAGCGATGCAATTGCGGACGTTCTGAGTTGGCTTGAAAGCAGAAACGACATCCAGAGCCTGAGGGCGGCGGTGTGCGACCTCAACGGCGTCATGCGGGGAAAACGCATACCCGTCGAGCAGGCCCGCAAGGCGCTTGAAGGCAAGCTGCGCATGCCCTACTCGCTGATCGGGCTCGACATCTGGGGCGAAGACATCGAAGGCAACACACTGGTTTTCTCGACCGGCGATGCCGACGGCCTTTGCCAATGGACGGGACGCGGCATCCTGCCGGTGGATTGGACCGCGCATCCGACGGCGCTTGTCCCGCTCTGGCTCGCCGACGAGAGCGGCGCGCCCTATCTCGGTGATCCCCGGCGAGCGCTGGCCCGTATCCTCGACCGCTACAAGGCGCTTGGCCTGACCCCAGTCGCGGCGACGGAACTTGAATTCTATCTGGTCGATCCGCAGTCGCAACGGCCGGTCGGACCTGTCTCGCCGGTCACCGGACGGCGTCTCGATTCCGATGCGGCATTGTCGATCGACGAGATCGACGATTTCGAAGCTTTCATCCATGACGTCTACGAGGCCTGCCGGGCGCAAGGCATTCCGGTCGACACGGCGATTGCCGAAAACGGCGTCGGTCAGTTCGAGATCAACCTCAACCATGTCGCCGACGCATTGCGGGCCGCTGACGACGCCGTGCTGTTCAAGCGCACGGTGAAGGGCATTGCCCGCAAGCACGGCTTTGCCGCCTGCTTCATGGCGAAACCCTATGGCGACCGGGCCGGCAACGGCTTTCACGTCCATTTCAGCCTTGTCGACGCCGAAGGCCGCAATGTGTTCGACGACGGCACCGATCAGGGTTCCGAAATCATGCGTCACGCGGTCGGCGGTCTGCTGGCCGCGATGGCCGAGAGCACTTTGGTGTTCGCGCCGCACTTCAATTCCTACCGCAGGCTTCGCCCGCGCTCCTACGCACCGACCGCGGTCGCCTGGGGCTACGAGAACCGCATGGTCGCGATCCGCATTCCCGGCGGCCCGACCGGGGCGCGCCGTATCGAGCATCGCGTGTCGGGAGCGGACGCCAATCCCTATCTGGTGCTTGCCGCGATATTGGGCGCGGCCCTGATCGGCATCGAAAGACAGATGTCGCCGGGCGAGCCGACCGGGAACGACGGACAAGGCGCAGCACCAGCCAAGCTGCCGCCGGACTGGGCCTCCGCGATCGCCACCTTCGAAAGCGGAACGCATGTGGCGGAAATCTTCCCGGCGATCCTGCGCGACTCCTTCGTCGCGTGCAAACGCCAGGAGTTGAACACCTTTGCCCTCAATGTCAGCGACTTCGAGATCGAGACCTATCTCGAAAGCGTTTAGACACAACTGACCATCGGCATCGGCGCGGACGACCTTCGGGCGGCAGTGACGCAAGGGGCTTGCGGCGCAGGCGTCAATCGGGCATAAAACATGATATTTTTTGTCATGTATTATGCCCGGAGACAAACAGGACTTGACCTTCGTTGCGCGCATGGAAAGCCGGATCGAGGGCTTCTCCGTCATCGGCGACCTGAAATGGCACCTTTGGGACGGCGCGGTTGCCGACCTCTGGGATGTCGCGTGCGCTGACCGGGCCGGGGGTTACTATGTCTCTCCCGATCCCCGGCTGTTTGTCGCGTTCGACGTGGATGGCGACGGCGCCTTCTTCGTCGAAGGCGCCAAGGGCGAACTATCCCGCCACGACAGGGCCCTCTCCATGGCCTATATTCCGGCCGGCGTGCCGATCCGTGGCCGGGTCGAGGGCTTGCGCCGCATCAGGCATCTCGATCTGCATTTCGACGTGGCGACGCTGACGCGCCGCTTCGGCCGCAGCCTCGACCGCGAAGCCTTGCAGATGTCGCGCTTCCAGTTCCGCGACGAGCGGATCGCGATGCTGGCCGGGCTGATCGCCGCCGAATGCGGCAGCGAGCAGCCTCTGCACGATCTCTATGGCGAGGGCTTGCTTAATGCGTTGTTCGCGAGCCTGTTCCAGATCGATCCGCCAGGTGCCGTCAGGCGTCGCTCGCCGCTGTCGCGCCGCAAGCTGCGTCTCGTCACCGACTACATCGACGCGCACTGCCTGGACAGGATCCGGCTCGCCGATCTCGCCGCGCTGACCGGCTTGTCCGAGACCGCGATGAGCCATGCCTTCAAGGCGGCAACGGGCGTGCCGCCGCACCGCTGGCAGATGCAGGCGCGGGTCGACAGGGCCAAGGCGATGATGGCGCGTGATGCGGCCTCGCTTGCCGACATCGCCGAGGCGACCGGCTTCTTCGACCAGGCGCATCTGACACGCGTGTTCAAGGCGGTTGTCGGGGTGACGCCCGGCGTCTGGATGAAGAGCGCCGACAACCAGTGACATTTCCGCTTTCACGGAATCGAGCACCGATCCCTACAGGCGCGAACACGGCTGGGCTAGCGTGATCAAGCTGGCGTGCAGCGATCGGTCATGTCCCGGCAGCCGCGATACGGTCGGCAGGCCCCGAGCGTCCTGTGCACCGAAACCCAACCGTGTCAGGCAGGCTCGCGCCAAGGCCGCATTGCTGTCGATGACAACCAATCCACTGACATCGTTGAGGCTGGCGGCCACCACCGACAGTTCGGTGCAGCCGAGAAGAGCGGCATCCGCGCTAGCCGCTTGCGCGATATCAAGCGCGCGCTCTGTCTCGATCGCGGCATCCGCGATCGAACCGGCCTTGACCAGGCTGATCGCGCTGTCGACGCGCTCCTGAAACTCCGGGTTTGCGGGAAGGCAGAGCTCAAATCCCGCCGCCGACATCCTGTCCTGATAGAAGCCCGAGACCAGCGTGCCTTGGGTGGCGAGAATCGCAACCCGGCCCCGGTCCAGGCTACGACGCGTTTGCGCCACCACGGCGGCGCCTATATGGATGATCTCCGCCTGCGAATTCGCCGTCAGTTGGTCGTACCAATGATGGGCGGTGTTGCACGGCATCGCGATGCAGGCAACGCCGAGCGCATTGAGCGTCGAGACCGCGGCCTTCAGAGGCGCCAGCGGTCCGTCATGGTTGCCGAGGATCGCTTCGGTCCTGTCTGGCAGTTGCGGTACGCTGAGGATGACGGCAGGCACATGTTCGCTGTCCCTGAGCGCCTGGGTCATCCGGGTCAGCTTGAAATAGAAGTCAGCCGAAGCAAGCGGCCCGAGACCACCGATGATACCGAGCTGGGGACGGATACTGTCGTCGATCATCGGACGGGCTCTGCTTCGAGCTGTTCCGAGGCGGTTTCGACAGGCTGCGTCACCTCCATTTCCCTGTGGCTGGGAGCGATCATCGCCGTGCTCGCCGCGACGGTGCAAACGCTGGCCAGTGTCATGAACGTATCCACCGCCGCATCCACAGCGACGAACAGGGCGAACGCCGCTTCGAAGGGAAGCTTCAGGTAGCCGCAAACGATGGACATCTGGGACAGGATGAGCAGGCTGCCCATGCCGCCGGTCGTGAGCGCGAGAAGCGCGGAGGCGACGCCGACGAGCACGAGGTCCGGCACGCCGAGCGGGTGGCCGTAAAGCTGAGCGATGAACAGGGTACCCGAGGTGTAGAGCAGCGCCGGGCCGACGCGCAGCAATGCCGCCTGCAGCGGTACGAGCAGTTCGACGACCACCAGGTTGAACCGCAGGCGTTCGGTCAACAGATTGATGACCCACGGCAGCGAGGCGACCGTGGAACGCGTGGTGATGGCTACCATGAGAAGTGGCTGGCAGGTCTTGATCGTGGTCCAGTAGCTTCGTCGTGAGCGGATGGCGATGACGGCAAATGCGCCGGCGAGGAATACGAGGCAGGAAAGCCCCATAACCAGCAGGTAACCGCCCATCAGCATGAGCGGCTTGGTTCCGGTCGACGCGGTCTGGTCCGCGATCAGGATGAAGGTTGCAAAGGGCAGCCCCCAGATGAACCAGTTGGTGAGGACCGTACAGGCCCGGTAGACCGCGTTGAGCGCCTGAGTCAGGCTCATGGACGAGGGCTGCGGGATCTTCCCCATCGCGAGCCCGAAGAGCAGGCAGAACAGCAGGACCTGGATGGTCTGGCCCGAGGCCAGCGCGTTGAAGACGTTGTTCGGCACCAGATCGAGCAGGATCGAATGCCCGCCGTCGGCACCCTCATTGGATGGCGGCTGGAACGGGAAGGCGAGATCGGTGGAAACGCTGCCCTGCGAATTGATGAACTCGCCAAGCTCGATGCGCGACTGAGGGTTCTCGATCTGGCCCGGCTGCAGGATCAGCGACAAGGTGCCGCTCACCAGAACGCCCAGGAACGACACGACCAGGACGGCCATGCCCACCTTGCCCAGGTAACGGACCGATTTGGGATCCTGGACCATCGCCGTGATGGAGAAGATGACCGACGAGACCAAATAGGGCAGGACGACCATCTTGAGGAAATTCAGGTAGATTTGTGCGGCAGGGCTGATCGCGTGGGCAAAGGCCGGATAGTAGAGACCGCACAGGATCCCTGCCCCGATCATCGCAAGCGTCGTCACGGGCGAGCGCAATATGCGCCTTGCCGCGAGGCGCCAATCGAAAGGCGTGGGTCCGGCTACGTCGGAGATGGCCATGTCAGGCTTTGCTCCCCAAGCGATAGCGGGCGATGATCTCGTCCGTGTTGAGAACCTGCTGACCCCGGGCGAGATCGAGATAGAGGTCGACAAAGGCCGCGAGATGCGGATTGTCCGGCCGCACGCCGACGGCGATGGTGTCGACCTTGTCCGTCAGCGTGATCGAGCGCGCAACGACCGTCATCGAAGGATCGTCGACCATCAGCTTCTTGATCTCGAAATCGTCGCGATACGCCATGTCGATCGTCCCGTTGCGGATCGCATCGATGATCAAATCCCAGCTGGCGAAGCGGCGGATCTGTGCGTGCGGGAAGGTTGTCGGCGCATAGGTGGCGAATGAGGAGCCCTCGATCACGCCGAGATCACCCGAGAAGTCGCGGACGATCTGCTCGGGCGGCTTGCCTTGCGCCATGCGCGCCAGGTTGAGACGGTTGGCAATCAGCCCCTGGCGCAGCATGGCATAGGGCCGGGAATAGACGATCGACCGACCGCGCTGGAGCGTCCGGCTGAGTTTGCCGATCGCCAGGTCCGCCTGACCTGAACTCACCAGGTTCACCATGGCGTCGAACGTTACGGCGGACCGGTCGAACACCGGCTCCACGCCAAGCTGCGCGGCGATGCCGTTGGCCAGTTCCATGTCTATGCCATTGTCGCCCTGCCCGTCGGCCGGGAAGAATGGATTGGAGGCGAAGGCCGGCATCGCGATACGCAACGGATCGCCGCTCGCGACCGGCTTTGGGGCGTTCTGCGCCTGGGTGCCGGCCGCCAGAGCCTGCGAGATCAGCAACCCACCGCTTCCGGCCATAAGCAGCGTACGACGCGTAACCGACATGCACATTCTCAATTCGTGCAGGAGAGCAAGACAAACAAGTCTTCCCGGCTCGCAGTATGCACGCGGAGGTTAAGTAAGCGTGTATTTTATATTGTGATCTTTCTATATAGTGGCCAAGGTATCGCAACATCGCGTGATATAAGCACTTCCTGATGTATAAAGATCGCGAAGTGGGCGCGTCATTGCACGTTTGAGGGCAGTCACGGGCTGACGCGCCGGTTCAAATCGTCGGTTGGACCAACGCCCCGCGCATGGGTGAGGAGCAGCGGTCAGCCGTGACATTTCCGCAACATGACGCCGCGATGTCCCTCGTTTGGACAAGAATGGACAAGCCGCCCAAATCCGTCCAATGACCCGCCTATAAGTTGAGGTAAATGATCAAGTATCTCAACGACGACAGGCGGGGCTTTCCTGATGAGCAGACTTTACCGGATGAAGGCGCTTCTGGCGGGCGGCGTCGCTGCCGTCGCGATGATCCAGCCGATGGCCGCTTTCGCGCAAACGGCGCCTGCCAGCACCCAGCTTGAACCGGTGGTGGTCGAGGGCGAGGCCGGCGGCAGCGCCACCGGCCCAGTCAACGGTGTCGTCGCCAAGAAGACCAGGACCGGTTCCAAGACCGCGACCGACATCAAGGAGATCCCGCAGTCCGTCTCGGTGGTCGGCCGGCAGGAGATCGACGACCAGGGCGCGCAGAAGGCGGATGAGGCCCTGCGCTACACAGCCGGCGTCTTCGCCCAGCCGTTTGGTCCCGACAGCGATACCAACTGGCTCTTCATCCGCGGTTTCCAGGCGACGGCTACCGGCACCTACATGGATGGCCTGCAGCTGTTCAGCTATGGTTTTGGCGGCTTCTACGTCGACAGCTTCGGGCTCGAGCGCATCGAGGTGCTGAAAGGCCCGGCCTCGGTGCTCTATGGCGGCAGCAATCCCGGCGGTCTGGTCAACTATGTCAGCAAGCGACCGGAGTTCGAACGCAAGCGCTATGTCGAAACCGGCGTCAACGATGCCGGCAATGTCTATCTCGGCTTCGACATTGGCGACGTGGCCAACAACGGCACGGTCAGCTACCGTATCAATGGCAAGGTCGCCGGCGGCGATACCTACAGCGACCTGCAGAATGGCTGGCGCGGCTTCATCTCTCCCAGCATCACCTGGAAGCCGGACGAAGCCACCACGCTGACCATCCTGGCCAACTACAGCCACATCGACGAGAACCACAATGGCGGCAGCTTCCTGCCCTATGACGGCACGGTGACGGACCACATTGTCGGCGGCGTGAATTACGGCCGCATCGACCCCAACGCGAATTTCACCGAGCCGAGCATCGATCTCTACAAGCGTGAACAGGGCTCGATCGGTTACGAATTCGAGCATGATTTCGACAATGAGTGGACGGTGCGCTCAAACGCCCGCTTCACCGCCGCAGATATCAACGAGGTCAGCGTCTACCCGAACGGCTGGTCAACCATCGGAGGGCCTACCGATCTCGCCCGCATCAATTTCGACCACGACACGACGGCAAAGACCTTCCTTCTCGACAACCAGGTCGAAGGCAAGGTGACGACGGGTCCGATCGAACATACGATCCTCGCCGGCCTGGATTTCAAATATTACAATATCGACCAGGTCCAGTCGTCCGGCCTCTATGATGAGAACTATGACAACCCCATCGACGCGTTCCACCCGGTCTACGGTTCGCCGCTGACGCCGCGCGTCAGCTATCTCAACCAGAACCTGACCCAGAAGCAGCTTGGCTTCTATGCGCAGGACCAGTTGCGCTTCGGCGATGGCTGGCTGGTGACATTGAATGGCCGTTATGACCGGGGCTGGCTCGACGCCGACAATCGGCCCACCTACTACTCGGCAAGTTCCAGCACGCAGACGAGCACGGTCGGCGATTTCTCCGGCCGCGCCGGTATCGCCTATGAATTTGCCAACGGTGTAACCCCGTATGCCAGCATCGCCACCTTCTTCAACCCGATCATCGGCACTGACGCGCTGGGCAATCTGTTCAAGCCGGAGGAAGGCACGCAGTATGAAGTCGGCGTGAAGTATGTGCCGACCTTCATCGACGGGCTGTTCACCCTGTCGTTTTTTGACCTCACTCGCCAGAACGTTCCCTCGAACGTCACTCTCTTCACGCAGATGCAGACCGGCGAAGTGCGTTCGCGTGGCATCGAACTTGAGGGCAAGGTGAATGTAACCGATGACTTCCGGGTTACAGGAGCATTCACCGCCTACGATCTCGAAATCACCAAGGATGCCAATCCGGCGTTGATCGGCAAGACACCTTTCATCGCGCCCGAGGTCATGGCCTCCGCCTCGGCCGACTACACCTTCCGCGGCGATTGGTATGACGGCATCTCGATCGGCGGCGGTTTGCGCTATCTCGGCTCCTCGTGGGCCGACAATGAGAACACGGCGAAGGTGCCGGCCGTGACACTGGCCGACCTGAAGCTCGGCTATGAGAAGGAGAATTGGGGAGTCGATCTCAACGTCACCAACCTCTTCGACAAGACCTATGTTTCCAGTTGCCAGACGACGCTGACCTGCTCCTACGGCGAAGGCCGCTCGTTCAAGCTGAAGATGCACACGACGTGGTAGCCGCAACTTGCCAACCCCGCCGGCGATGATCCATCTGCCCAACAGACGGCAGGTGCTTGCGCTGGCGGCCGCCGCCTTGCTGCCGCCGGCCACCGCCAAGGCAGCGGCGACACGCATTGCCGTGATCGACTGGGGCATGCTTGAGACGTTGCTGGCGCTCGACGTCGAACCGGTGGCGGCGACGGAGTTGATCCAGTTCCGCAAGATCGCGGTCGAGCCGGCCGTCCCTCAATCGGTAACCGACGCCGGGCTGCGTGGCGCCCCCAATTACGAGTTGCTGCGCATCATCGCCCCGGATCTGATCGTCATCTCCAATTTCTACGAGTACCAGCGCCCGATGCTCGAACGCATCGCACCTGTGTTCGCGCAACCGGTCTACGAGGCCGGCGTACCACCGTACGCGCTCGCCGAGGCAGCGACGCTGGCCCTCGGCGAGAGGCTCGGCCGGCAGGCGCAGGCCAAGCGTTGCGTGGACGAGGCATCAGCCGAAATCGCCAGACTTCGCGCCACCTTGCCGCCATCGTCCGGGCAGCCGGTCTTCGTCATCAGCCTGGGCGATAGCAGGCATTTTCGCGCCTTCGGCCGCGACGCCATGTTCGGCGATGTGTTGTCCCGTCTCGGCGTCGAAAATGCGTGGACCGACGAGACGAGCTACAGCGCGGCCGCACCCGTCGGCCTGGAAGCGCTGGCCCGCGTGCCCGAAGCGTCGATCCTGATCGTCTCGCCACTGCCCGCGGATGTCGGGCGCGCGCTTCCAACGAACGCCTTGTGGAACGCTCTGCCGGCAGTCCGCCAGAACCGCGTCGCGGTACTGGAACCGATCAATCATTTCGGCTGCCTGCCGTCGGCACGCCGCTTCGCGCGCCTCGCGACGGCAGCGCTTGCGGGGCATGCTTCATGACCGACCGCGCCGCGACCCGTTACGCGGGGGCCGGCCGTGCCCTGTCGCCCCTGGCCGTGTGGGGTGCCCTGGCGGCGGCGGCCGCTTTCCTGTTCGCATGGCGGGTTGGGATGCAGTGGCTTACAATGCCGCCGGCGGAGGGTGCCGACCTTGATCGCATCATCCTCCTCTACAGCACGTTGCCGCGCGCCGTGGTAGCGGTGGTGGCGGGCGCGGTGCTCGGCCTGTCCGGCCTCCTCCTGCAGCATGTGCTGCGCAACCCGCTGGCCGAGCCGTCGACGCTCGGCATTTCGGCCGGTGCGCAACTGGCCATGACAACAGCCTCGCTCTACGCGCCCTTGCTGATGGGGTGGTCGCAGGGTTTGGTCGCGTTTGCCGGTGGCACCGCGGCTGTGCTGCTCGTGCTGGCATTGACCTGGCGGCGCGGGCTCGAGCCGGTATCCGTCGTACTGGCCGGAATGATGGTGGCACTGACCGCCAGCTCGGTCAGCGCCGCCCTGATCCTCGCCAATGGCGAATACCTTTTCTCGCTGTTCATCTGGGGCGGCGGATCGCTGGTCCAGCAGGATTGGGGGCCGGCCGTCGCGCTGACGACAAGGCTGGCGGCCGGGGCCGTTGCGGCGCTGATGCTGCTGCGGCCGCTGACCATCCTCGGCCTCGACGACGCCTCGGCGCGTGGTCTGGGCGTTGCCCGTCATACCAGCCGCTTTCTCATCATCGCGCTTGCCGTTTGGATGGCGACGACCGTTACAGCCGAAGTCGGCGTCATCGGTTTCGTCGGTCTCGCCGCGCCCGCGCTCGCCGCACTTTCCGGCGCACGCACCTTGCGACAAAAGTTGGTCGCCGCACCGCTGGTCGGCGCCATCCTGCTGTGGCTGACGGATGGGCTGGTGCAACTGGCGGCCGGTTCGGGTGGCGAACGCATTCCGACCGGTGCGGGCACGGCGCTTCTCGGCGGTCCGTTGCTGTTGTGGCTGTTGCCGAGGCTGCGCATGTTCGAATGGCCGCATCTTGGCCCAAGCGATGCCGCGCCGCGCAAGGCCAACCGACCATGGCTCGTCATCATGCTCTTGGCTGTGCTCACCCTTGTTGCCGTCGCGATGGCGCTCATCGTCGGGCGCGGCCCCACAGGCTGGTCATTCGCCAGCGGTGATTTGCTGGCCGATCTCACGGCCTGGCGCGCGCCACGGATCGGCGTGGCGGCTGCCTCCGGTGCCATGCTCGCCGCGGCGGGCGTCGTCATCCAACGGGTCACTGGAAATCCGCTGGCGAGCCCGGAAGTGCTCGGCGTCGGCACCGGCGCCGGCGCCGGCCTGACAGCGGTGCTGATGGTCAGCGCCACGGCCGGGCTTGGCTGGCAGCTCGCCGGCTCGGCCCTGGGTTCGCTGGCGGCACTGATCGCCATGCTCGCGATCGCCGCGCGAGCGAAATTCGGAGCGGAACGATTGCTGCTCGCCGGCATCGCCATGAGCGCATTGTGCAGCGCCGTGATCACCGCGACGATCGCGATGGGCAACGCGCAGTCCTATGTCCTGCTGCGCTGGCTGAGCGGCTCGACCGGCCAGGCGACCATGCTGGACGCATCGATTGCGCTGGCCTGCCTGTTGCCGCTGACGCTGCCGTTGTTTCTCGCGGCGCGCTGGCTCGACATCCTGCCGCTCAGGCCCGACACCGCGCGCGGCCTGGGCGTGCCGGTCGTCGGCGGACGGTTGATGCTGATCATCGTGGCCGCGCTGCTGACCGCGCTCTCCGCGATGATCGTCGGGCCGTTGAGCTTCGTCGGCCTGATCGCGCCGCATCTTGCCCGGCTCGTCGGCTTTTCGCGCGCACAGCTTCACCTCGTCGGCGCGATGCTTCTGGGCGCTTTGCTGATGATCGTCTCGGACTGGCTGTCGCGCATGGCGGCCTTTCCCTACGAACTGCCTGCCGGTCT
Source organism: Mesorhizobium sp. GW821-FHT04C10 (assembly GCF_059420305.1). Classification (NCBI taxonomy): domain Bacteria; kingdom Pseudomonadati; phylum Pseudomonadota; class Alphaproteobacteria; order Hyphomicrobiales; family Phyllobacteriaceae; genus Mesorhizobium; species Mesorhizobium sp. GW821-FHT04C10. Next base: position 5,802,909 of record NZ_JBWKTL010000001.1, read on the forward strand.
GTTCGCCTCACTGCTCGGCGGCCCGTATCTTGTCTACCTGCTTGCCAGGGGCGTGCCGCGCCAAGGCTGACCGTCTCGAACTCCCGGGATCATTCGGCCTTCAGCACCGAGACCGCTGCCTCGCTGTTGTGGACATAATCGTTGGCGTCCGGCTGCTTCTGCACCAAGAGGATGAACAACAGGTCGGTCAGCGTCAGCTGCGCATCGCGCGCGGTGATGGAGGAGGAGCGCGCTCGCTCCTCGTCGGCGATGGTGTAAAGGCGGATGTCGGCGACACGGCTCAGCGGATTGTCGTGCAGGCCGGTAACGGCGATCACCATCGCACCACGCTTGCGGGCAAGCTCGGCGATGCGCAAGGTTTCGATGCTGGCGCCGGAATAGGAAAGCGCGAACAGCACGTCGCCAGGCCCGAGCGTCGCGGCATTGGCCATCTGGATGTGGCTGTCGCTGTCGTGCAGCACATTGCGGCCGAGCTTCATCAGCTTGTAGGAGAAGTCGCGCGCCACCAGCGAGGAGGCGCCGACGCCGACCAGATGGATGCGGCGCGCGCCATCCAGCAGCTCCAGCGTGCGGGAAATGATGCGCTCGCTGTTGGCGGCGACGGTCTGCTGCATCGACAGCAGCTTGCTGCCGATCAGTTTCTTCAGGATGACCGGATAGGTGTCGCCGACCTCGATCGAACCATGGATGACACCGGCCGGCACCTGCCAGTCCTGCGCCTTGGCCTCGCTGACGGCGAGCTTGAGTTCCTGGTAGCTGGCATAGCCGAGTTTCTGGCTGAACTTGACGACACTCGACTGGCTGCGGCCGATCTCGGCCGCAAGGGCGGCCGTCGACAGGCGCAGCATCTGGTCGGGATTGTCGACGATGTACTGGCCGATCTCGCGATCACCTGGCGCCATGCCGTCGAGCTTCGCATTGATCGTCTTTAGAACGGACATGAACCCTCTGGAGCGTTTCGCTGCTCGGAGGAATAAAATATTCCAATTTCGATTGACAGCCAAGAATGCAGAATTAATTCTCGAACCGGACCGGCCAGGTTCGGAATCGGATGGACCTTCCGGAGAGACCGGACCCGCCGCCCGGCTTCGCCATACAAGGGTTCAGCCATGGACAGATTGCGGATCGTCGGCGGACGAAGACTGGAAGGCGCGGTCACCATATCCGGCGCCAAGAACGCCGCCCTGCCGCAGATCGCGGCGGCCCTGCTCAGTCCCTACCCGCTCGAACTGACCAACCTGCCCGATGTAACCGATGTCGAAAACATGCTCGGCGTGGTGCGGCTTCACGGCGCCGACGTGACACGGTCGGCCCATGCCGCGACGATCGATACGAGTGCTGCCGTTTCGAAGGAAACGTCTTATGACACGGTGCGCAAAATGCGCGCGACGGTGCTCGTTCTCGCACCGCTTCTGGCCCGTTTCGGCCATGCGCGGGTTTCACTGCCTGGCGGCTGCGCGATCGGCGCGCGGCCGGTCGACATGCATGTCTCCGCCCTTGCCGCGCTGGGCGCTCGGATCGCCATCGAGAATGGTTTGATCGTGGCCTCGGCCCCGAACGGGCTTCTCGGCACGCGCATCGTGCTCAGCTCGCCATCGGTCGGGGCAACGGAGACCGCCATGATGGCGGCGACCACGGCCAAGGGCGAAACCGAGATCCTCAACGCGGCGCGCGAGCCGGAAGTGGCTGACCTCGCCGCTTGCCTCATCGCCATGGGCGCGCGCATCGAGGGCGCCGGCACGCACCGCATCCTGATCGCCGGCGGCACCAGCTGGCATGCCGCCCGGCACGACATCATCCCGGACCGTATCGAGGCCGGCACCTATGCGATTGCCGCGGCGATCACCGGCGGTCAGCTTGAGCTCACCCATGCCCGGCTCGAACACATGGCTTCTGTCGTGCAATTGCTGGAGGCCACCGGCGTCAGCGTCTGGCCTGGAGATCGCGGACTGATCGTGTCACGCGAGCGGCCGCTCAAGGCCGCCGACCTCACGACGGAACCCTATCCGGGTTTTCCGACCGACCTGCAGGCGCAGTTCATGGCGCTGATGTGCTGCGCGGACGGGGCCTCCCTGCTGCGCGAGACCATTTTCGAGAACCGCTTCATGCATGTGCCCGAACTGATGCGGCTCGGCGCTAACATCAAGCTGCAAGGCACGATGGCTTTGGTTCGCGGCGGCGAGAAACTGCATGGCGCGCAGGTGATGGCCACCGACCTGCGCGCCTCGGTGTCGCTGGTGCTGGCGGCGCTGGTCAGCGAGGGCGAAACGATCATCAACCGCGTCTATCACCTCGATCGCGGCTATGAGCAGCTGGATCGCAAGCTGCGTCTCTGCGGCGCCGACATCGAGCGGCTGAGCCCATGAGCGGCCCCGACTATTTTCTCGGCGTCGACGGCGGCGGCACCGGCTGCCGGGCTCGCATCGAGGATGCGGAAGGCAACGTGCTGGGACAAGGCCTGTCCGGGCCGGCGACGACGCGGCTCGGCATCGACGCGGCCTGGGCTTCCATTGCCAAAGCCTTTGGCGCGGCGATCGAGGAGACAGGATTCGGGCCGGCCGAGACAGCGGGGATTCGCGCCGGTATCGGCCTTGCCGGCATCGGCCGCAAGGGCGCGCTGGAGGCGTTGCGGGCGATCGCGCATCCCTTTGCCAGCATCGACTTCGTCAGCGATGGTGTCGGCGCCTGCCTGGGCGCGCATTCCGGCCAGGACGGCGCCATCGTCATTGCCGGGACGGGCTCGATCGGGCTCGGCTTTGTCGAGGGGCGCGACCTGCGTGTCGGTGGTTACGGCTTTCCGATCTCCGACGAAGGCAGCGGCGCCCATCTGGGACTGAAGGCCGTGCAGCTGGCGCTGCGCGCCCATGACGGCCGGCACGAGCGGACGGCGCTGCTGGCGGAAGTGATGCAGCGCTTCGAGGGTGACCCGATGGAAGCCGTCGCCTGGATGGACCGCGCCAGCGCGACGGATTACGCCGCTATGGCGCCGATGGTGATGCGCCATGCAGACCAGGGCGATCCGGCCGGACGGCGCATCGTGCAAAGTGCGGCTGAGCAGATCGACACGCTGGTGCGGGTGCTGTTCGAGAAAGGCGCGCCACGCGTGACCTTGCTGGGCGGCCTCGCCAGCCCGCTCGAACCCTGGCTCTCGCCCGATGTCAGGCGCCGTCTGAAACCCGCCGACGGTGACGCCGTATCGGGTGCGGTCATCCTTGCGAAACGATCGCTCTGCGCACGGTAACCCTGCGAGAGAAGGAATAAAATATTCCAAATATTTGTTGACGGTATGAATATCCAATTCTAAAAAGTTAACGAAGAAAACTGATCGGGCCGGATCGTCCGTGGGCGCTGGCGCCGATTGGATCCGTGCTCGATGCCGGTCGTGCGGCAGGACTTTTGAAAGCATTGGAATGACCGAACAAGGGTTGATGTCTGAGCTGGACCGGCTGGTTTCCGAAGGCCGCAACCCGCGGACCGTCGATATCGACCTGCTGCCGACCATCGATGTCCTGCGCAAGATCAATGACGAGGACAGAGCCGTGCCCGCGGCTGTCGAAAAGGTGCTGCCGGAAATCGCAACCGCGGTCGACCGCATCGTGCTTGCCTTCCAGAAAGGCGCGCGGCTGATCTATATCGGCGCCGGCACCAGCGGGCGGCTCGGGGTTCTCGATGCCTCGGAATGCCCGCCCACCTTCGGGGTGCCTGAAGACATGGTGATCGGCCTGATCGCCGGCGGACCCGATGCATTGGTGCGGTCGACGGAAGGCGCGGAGGACAATCCGAAGATGGGCGTGCGGGCGCTGCAAGATATTGGGCTCACCGCCAGCGACGTGGTCGTCGGAATCGCGGTCAGCGGGCGCACGCCCTATGTCATCGGCGGGTTGACCTATGCGAAGCAAGTGGGCGCAACGACGGTTGCCCTGTCGTGCAATCCGGCGTCGACCATTGCCGGCATCGCCGACATCGCCATTTCGCCGGTCGTTGGCCCCGAAGTCCTCACCGGCTCGACCCGGCTGAAGTCCGGAACCGCGCAGAAACTGGTGCTCAACATGCTGACCACGGCCTCGATGATCCGCATCGGCAAGAGTTTTCAGAACCTGATGGTCGATCTCAACCCGTCCAACAAGAAATTGGTGGCCAGGGCAACCAGGATGGTCATGCAGACCACGGGCTGCACGGCGCAGCGGGCCAAACAGGCACTTCATCGGACCGGCAACGATGTGAAACTGGCGATCCTGGTGACGATCACCGGCATGGATGTCGAGGCGGCGCGGGCTGCCCTCGCGAAGGCCGGAGGTTTCCTGAGAAGAGCGATCAGCGAGAGCGCGGTGTGACACCGCTTGAGACAAGACGGCGCGAAGCCGCAAAGAGCAATTCCAGCAAAAGTGCGCGGCGGTTTTGCGTCCGGAATTGCGTAAAAACAAAGAGATAGAGCATTTGGGGCGATCCTATTTTCGCCGGAAATGCTCTAAACTGGGCCGATACTCCAAAGCATGTGTGTCTTGGAAGCGGCTCGCGGAAACTGCAAGGCATCAAGTCAGATATAATGGGAGACGAAAATGATAGGGCATCTCACAAGAACGCTGCTGTCGGGTATCACCCTGGCAGCGATGCTCGGCATCGCGACGGTTTCGACGCAGGCGGCGACGTTGCACATGGCCTGGTCGCAAGACGCCACCGGACTTGATCCCCACAAGCAGACGGCGTTCTCGTCGCTGCGGCTTTTGGAACTGATCTATGAGCCGCTGGTGCGGGTCGACGCCAGCCTGCAGATCATCCCGGCCGTCGCCACATCTTGGGCGTTTTCGCAAGATGGCAAGGAACTGACCTTCAAGCTCGATCCCAAGGCGAAGTTCCAGGACGGCACGGCCGTCACCTCGGCCGACGTCAAGGCCTCGTTCGATCGCATTCTCGACGAGAAGACGGGAGCAGCGGCCCGCGCCAATTTCCTGTCGATCGCCGGCATCGACACGCCGGATGCCGCCACTGTCGTCTTCCATTTGTCGCAGCCCGACGTGCCGATCCTGACGGCGATGAGCGACGTCAACGCGGCCATCGTTCCGGCGGCCGAGATCAAGGCCGGTTCGATCGGCACCAAGGCCGTCGGCTCCGGCCCGTTCAAGCTCGACAAATGGGACCCCAACGCCAAGGAAGTGCTCAGCGCCAACAAGGACTGGGCCGGCGGCGTGCCCGGTGTCGACGGCATCGAGATCAGCGTGCTTCCGGACGAGGCCGCGATCCTTGCCGCCATGCGCACCAAGCAGATCGATTTCGCGCTGCTCAACGACCCGCTGGTCGCCACGCTGGTGCCGAAGGAAGCCAGCCTGCAGCTGAACCGCGTGCCGGTGCTCGCTTACCACGTGCTGCAGCTCAACCCTTCGCGCAAGCCGATGACCGAACTCAAGGTGCGCCAGGCGATCTCCTGCGCCATCGACCGGCAGGAGGTGCTGGACACCGCCTCGCTCGGCGAGGGCAAGGTCACCGGACCGCTGACCATCCCGGCGCTGGCGACCGATCCGAGCCAGCTGTTCTGCTACAAGCGTGATGTCGAAAAGGCCAAGAAGCTGATGGCCGAGGCCGGTTTTGCCGACGGCTTCTCGGCGACCGTGATCGGCGCTACCGGCGAGCCGCCGACGGCGGCGGCGGAAGCGCAGGTCATCCAGTCGCAGCTCGCCGAAATCGGCGTCAAGCTCGACATCAAGATGATGGAGCTCAACGTCTATGTCGATGCCTGGCTGAAGGGCGATTTCGACATGGCAATCGCGCTCAATGGCGGCCGCGCCGACCCCTACACCATGTACAACCGCTACTGGACCAAGGCAGGCAATCTGCAGAAGGTGGCCAACTACATCGACGATACGCTGGACAGCCAGATGCAGCAGGGCCGCGCCGAAACCGACCCGGCCAAACGCAAGGCGATCTTCGCCGCGTTCGAGAAGCACCTCGCCGAAATGTCGCCCTGGATCTGGCTCTACACGTCCTACAGCTACACGGCCCAGCAGAAGAACATCGCCGGCTTCGTGCCCACGCCGACCGGCACGCTGTTCAGCCTGAGCAAGGTTACCATCCAGCAGTAACCGCAAGCCTGGACGAGAGGTATCCTTCGCGTGAACTATCTGATGCGACGACTGGCGACGTTTCCTCTCGTCCTGCTTGGCGTGTCCATCCTGGTCTTCGTGGCGATCCGGATGGTGCCGGGCGATTCAATCACGGCGATGCTCGGCACCGAGGCCGGCCTGCTGACGCCGGCACAGCGGGATTCGCTCGCCGCCTATTTCGGCATCGACCAGCCCTGGTTCGTCCAGTACTGGCGCTGGATCGGCGGCATCCTGCACGGCAATTTCGGTATTTCCGTCACCTATGGCAGGCCGGTGCTTGACGTCATCCTCGAGCGCTTCCCGCTGACGCTGGAACTGGCTGTCCTGTCGATGATCATCGCGCTCATCGTCGGTTTGCCGGCGGGCATCTTTGCCGCCACGCACAATGAAAAACCGTCCGATCTCGGGGTTCGCATCGTCGCCATGATCGGCCAGTCGACGCCGAGCTTCGTGCTTGGCCTCCTGATCATCTACACACTGTCGGCGGGCTTCGGCGTGCTGCCGGCGATGGGCGAATTCGCGCCGCTCTGGCAGGATCCCTTGCGCAATTTCAGCCAGCTGATCCTGCCTGCCATCACGCTGGGCTTCGCCTTCGCCGCGTCCGTCACCCGCATATCGCGCTCGGCCATGCTCGACGTGTTGAGCGACGATTATGTGCGCACCGCGCGCAGCAAGGGCGCGTCGGCGCGCAGCGTCATCTGGCGGCATGCCCTGCCCAACGCGCTCATCCCTGTGGTGACGCTTGGTGGCATCGAGTTCGGCTATCTCCTGGGCGGCGCCGTCATCGTCGAACAAATCTACGCCCTGCCTGGCCTCGGCCGCATGGTGCTCGACGCCATCCTGCAGCGCGACTACGCGCTGGTGCAGGGAGCCGTGCTGTTCATCGCCTTCAACTTCATGATCGTCAATCTCCTGGTCGACCTCGCCTATGTCGGGCTTGATCCGCGCATCCGTCTGGGAGAGCAGTGATGCGCATCCTGCGCGCCATCTTCGGGCATGGCAGTGGCCGCATCGGCGGCGTCATCGTCGGCGTCTATCTCATGATCGCCATCCTCGGCCTGGCCGGGCTGACGCCGCACAACCCGATCACGCAATTCCGCGTTGACCGGCTGCACGCCCCCAATGGCGCCTACTGGATGGGCACCGACCTGTTCGGCCGCGACGTGGCCAGCCGGCTGATGGCAGGCATCGGGCAGTCTTTCACGGTCGCCTTCTTCTCGGTGACCTTCGCGACCCTTGCCGGCACGGTGCTCGGGCTCGCGGCAGCCTGGCTCGGGCGCCGCTGGGACGGCGTGGTTATGCGCATCATGGACGTGCTGCTGGCCTTCCCGGCGATCCTTCTGGCGCTGCTCATCGTCACCGTCGCCGGGCCGGGCACATGGACCAGCGTCGTCGCCATCGGCATCGTCTACACGCCGATCTTCACCCGCGTGGTGCGCGGCCCTGCTTTGTCGCTCAAGGCGCGCGAATTCGTCGACGCGGCGCGCACCTTTGGCAGCAGTTCGAGCTACATCGTCACGCGCCATCTGCTGCTCAATCTGGTGGCGCCGCTGACCGTGCAGGTGACGCTGGCGCTGGCCTGGGCGCTGCTCACCGAAGCCGGTCTCAGCTTCCTCGGGCTGGGAACGCAGCCGCCCGCGGCCTCGCTCGGCCTGATGCTGAGCGACAGCCGCAATCTGATGGAGACCGCGCCCTGGCTGATGATCTTTCCGGGGCTGACCATCATGATCAGCATCCTCGGCTTCAATCTGCTGGGTGATGCCTTGCGCGATATCCTCGACCCCAGAATGCGGAGGGCGCCGGCATGAGCCCGCTGCTGTCCGTCCGCGATCTGCGCGTCGGCTTCGGCCGCGACCGCCAGGCCAATGAGGTGGTGCGCGGCGTCAGCTTCGATCTTGCCGATGGCGAGACACTGGCCATTGTCGGCGAAAGCGGCTCCGGTAAATCGGTCACCGCACTGTCGATCAACCGGCTGATCGATTTTGGCGGCGGCCGCATCATTGGCGGCTCGATGACGCTGAAGCGTGCCGACGGCAGTCTCTTCGACCTGATGGCTGCCACCGAGGCGCAGCTGACCGGCATTCGCGGCGCCGAGATCGGCATGATCTTCCAGGAGCCGATGACTTCGCTCAATCCGGTGCTGACCATCGGTTCGCAGATCGAGGAATCGTTTCGCCTGCACAGAGGCCTGACCGGCAGGCAAGCCACGGCCGCGGCCAAGGATGCGCTCGACCGCGTGCGCATCCCCGACGCCGCGCGGCGGCTGAAATACACGCCCAACCAGTTGTCCGGCGGCATGCTGCAAAGGGTGATGATCGCCATTGCTTTGGCCTGCAATCCGCGCCTGCTGATCGCCGACGAGCCGACGACCGCGCTCGACGTCACCGTGCAGGCGCAGATCATGGCGCTGCTTGCCGAGCTGAAGCGCGAAACCGGCATGTCTGTCATCTTCATCACCCATGATATCGGCCTGGTTGCCGGCATCGCCGACAAGGTGATGGTCATGCAGAACGGGCAGGCCGTGGAGCAAGGCGAGCTGAACCAGATTCTTGACAGGCCGCAGCACCCCTACACACAGCATCTGCTGCAGGACGTGCCGCATTTCGCCAACGGAAGCGCGACGCGCGCGGACGGACAGCGCGCCAAGGACGCACACGCAGAACCGGCCTTGAAGGTCGACGGACTGGTGGTGCGGTTCCCCCTCAAGAGCAATTTCTTCAGCCGCGCCACCGGCGCTGTGCACGCCGTCGACGGCGTTGATTTCGACCTGATGCCGGGCGAGACCTTGGCCATCGTCGGTGAGAGCGGTTCTGGCAAATCGACCACCGCGAGGGCGGTTCTCGGGCTGGTGCGCTCGACACGTGGCAGCTTCTCGGTCGGCAGCCGAGCGGCTGCCGCCGGGCGCGGCACCAAGCCCGTGCAGATGGTGTTCCAGAACCCCTATGCCTCCCTTAACCCGAGGCTGACCATCGGGAGCATCCTGGCCGAACCGGAGATCGCCGCCGGCGGCCGGGTGAATGCGGAAACGCTGGCGAGGATGGCGACCCTGCTGGAACGCGTCGGCCTGCCCAGGAACAGTCTTGAGCGCTATCCGCATGAATTCTCCGGCGGCCAGCGGCAGAGGCTGTGCATTGCCCGCGCGCTGATGCTCAATCCCTCGGTCGTCGTTCTCGATGAAGCGGTGTCGGCGCTGGACGTCTCGGTGCAGGCCAAGGTGCTGGAGTTGCTGGTCGACCTGCAGCGCGAGTTCGGGCTGGCTTATCTCTTCATCTCGCACGACATGGCGGTGGTCGAGCGGATCGCTCATCGCATCGCCGTCATCTATGCCGGCCAGATCGTCGAGATCGGCGACGCGGCCTCGGTGCTGTCGAAGCCGAAGCATTCCTATACGAAGAAGCTGATCGCCGCCGTTCCGACCATCGAGCGGCGGCGCGAGCATTTCGAACTGGACACACGCCAGATGCCTTCGCTTGTGCGCCCTCGGGGGTTTGAGCCGGCGCCGGCGCGGTGGGAGCAGTTTGGGGGCGATCATATGGCGAGGGTGGAAGGGTGATGGCTCTGGGATATCCGAGGTTGGCGGGACAGCGCCCCCCTCTGCCCTGCCGGGCATCTCCCCCACTAGGGGGGAGATTGGCAGCGTCGCCCGCACCGCCTTTTCTGCAACGCTGGCGATTGGCGAAGGCCGTGACGCATCCAATCTCCCCCCTAGTGGGGGAGATGGCCGGCAGGCCAGAGGGGGGCGCCAAGGATCGCGGCCTTTCAGATGGAGGCCGCCTTTGAGCACCCTCACCCAACTCTTCGACCGCGCATTTCAACCACTGGAAGCGGCTGTAGCAGAGGGTCGTATCCCCGGCGGCGTGCTCGGCATTGTCGACAACCATGGCCGCCGCATCGTCAGGGCAATCGGCTCGGCGCAACTTGTGCCCAAGCAGCGGCCGATGACCGCCGAAACCTGGTTCGACCTGGCGTCCCTGACCAAAATCATCTTCACCACGCCGCGCATCCTGGCGCTGGCGGAGGACGGCGTCGTCGATCTCGACGCGCCGCTGATCTCGGTTCTCCCGGACCTTCGCCAGTATGACGCAGGGGCTTGGGAGCGGAAGGTGACGTTTCGCCAATGCCTCGGCCACCAGACGCCGTTTCCGGCCGTCGAGCCGATCTACACTTACGGGCGTGACCCCGACCTGCTGCGCGCCTTCATCCTGCAGCGCGAATGGCGCGCCCGTGACCCCGTCTATTCCGATATCAATTTCATCCTGCTCGGCTTTGCGCTGGAACGGCTTTCGGGCAAGACCATCCGCGACCTGGATCCCGGCCCCGGCTTTGCATGGTCCACGGAGCCGGATGTCGCCGCGGCGACCGAGGACTGCACCTGGCGTCATCGCGTGCTGTCCGGCGAAGTCCATGACGACAATTGCTCGGCCCTGCAGGGCGCCGGTCATGCCGGCCTGTTCGGCACAGTCGCTTCAGTGCTGGATTTCGCGCAGGAGCTGCTGACCGGCGCTTCCAAGAATTCGATCGCGCTGATGCGCACGCCCTTGTCCGCCACCCGCACCCATGGCTGGGAGCGCCCTTATGAGGGCTGGTCCGGCGGGGCCTCGTGCAGTCCCGGAACAATCGGCCATACCGGCTTCACCGGCACCGGACTGTGGATCGATTTCGACAAGGGCAAGGCCTGGACCTTGCTCACCAACCGGATCCATCCGACACGTCATTTCGACAGCGGCATTGTTTCGCTTCGGCAGACGGTCGGCGATCTCGTCAATGGACTTTAGGAGCTAGATGATGGAACCAATCTGGGCCGTCGGCCTGATGACCGGCACCGTGCTTGACGGCAATATCGACGTCGCGCTGATCAAGACCGATGGCGAGCGGATCGACGATTTCGGCACCTACCGGCTGATGCCCTACCCCCAATCGATCCGCTCGCTGCTGGAAGAGACGCTGACGGCTGCACGGGCCTGGAACTTTGTCGGACCGGAACCGGCGATCTTCCGCACAGCCGAGGAAGCGCTGACGCGTGCCCAATCGGCAGCGGTGAAGGAATTGGTCGAGGGCTATGGCATGACGATGGCCGATATCGGCGTCGTCGGCTTCCACGGCCAGACCGTGCTGCATCGCGCGCCGCAGGTCGGACGGCTCGGCCAGACCCGGCAACTCGGCGACGGCGAGCTGATGCACGCCATTTTGGGCACCAAGGTCGCCTATGATTTCCGTTCGGCCGACATGCGCGCCGGCGGACAAGGCGCACCCCTGGCCGCGGCCTATCACACCGCGCTGATGCGTAGCGCCGGAGCGAGCGGCGAGGTCGCCGTGCTCAATCTCGGCGGCGTCGCCAACATCACCTGGTGGGATGGTGCCGACAATGTCGTCGCCTTCGACACCGGACCCGCCAATGCGCCGCTCAACGATTTCATCAAGTCGAAGGGGCTCGGGGAAATGGACCGCGACGGCGCACTTGGCCGGGCGGGGACGGTCGACGAAGCAAGGCTGGCCAAGCTGTTGCAGCATCCCTATCTCGGCAAGCCCTACCCCAAATCGCTGGACCGCTTCGACTTCGGCGCCGCGATGGCGGATGGCCTCGATGCCGAGGATGGAGCCGCCCTGCTCACTGCCTTCACCGCCGGCGCCGTCGGCAAGGCGCTCGACCTCTTGCCACACCGGCCGAAAAAGCTGGTGGTCAGCGGTGGCGGTCGCCACAACCCGACGATGATGGCCATGCTCGCCAGCCGCGCCGGTGTCGATGTGGTGCAGGCCGAAAGCCTCGGCTGGAGCGGCGACGCTGTCGAGGCCGAGTGTTTTGCCTTCCTCGCGGTGCGCGTGCTGCGCGGCCTGCCGATCAGTTTTCCAAGCACCACGGGTGCGCCGCAGCCGATGCGCGGCGGACGGCTGGCGGGCTGATCACTCAGCCAACCAGTTTCTTCTGCAGGAAGATGCGGCTGCGGCCAACCGGAAAATCGGCCAGCTCGCCGAAGGGCTGATAGCCCTGGCGCTGGTAGACCTTGTCGGCGTTCGGGTTGAAGGTGTCGATCAAGGCGCCATGGCAGCCGCGCGCCACGGCTTCCTGTTCGGCCGCGTCCAGCATCTTGCCGGCCATGTGCTGGCCGCGCAGCCTTTCGTCGACCCACAGCCATTGCACGTAAAGCCAGCCCCAGGCCGTGTAGCCCGAAATGCCGGCGACAACCGCACCATCCTCATCGCGTACGAACACAGCCAGCGCTTTCCTTTCGGACGCGCCGACATCGCCGTCGTTGAACGCCGTCAGGCGCTCGCCGAGAAAGGCCAGTTCTTCCGGCAAGGGGTTTGCCGTTGTTTCGAGGTTCGTCTTCATGGCTCTTTCCGGAAAGCTCGGCTGGATGGGAGTGGAGCGTTACGAGGCGCAAGGCCCTGGCGCAATGCCTATGTCGGCTCTCGAACAGGTGGCGGGTCCCCACCATTGCGGAATTCGGACGCGGCGATGCCGTAGCGCTTGAGCTTGTCGTAGAATGTCTTGCGCGGCACGCCGAGCGCATCGATGGCCCCGCGCACATCGCCGCCATGGTCGCGCAGCGCGTCGCGGATGAGTTGTGCCTCATATTGCCCGACCCGCTCCGGCAACGCCGCCGAGGGTTCGGGCAGCCGCGCGGGCGCCTCGGCTTCGTCGTCCAGGCCGAGACCGAGCGCCACTCGGTCGGCAAAATGGGCAAGCTCGCGCACATTACCCGGCCAGTCATGCGACTGGAGATGATCGCTCACCGCAGCGTTCACCTTTGCGACCGGCCGGCCGAAGCGCTCCGCCGCCTTGCCGAGGAAATGCCCGAACAGCATGGGGATATCGCCACGCCGCTCACGCAGCGGCGGAATGCGCAGCGTCACCACGTTGAGGCGGAAATAGAGGTCCTCGCGGAAATCGCCGCGCTGGTCGGGCCGTCCGAGATCGACCTTGGTTGCCGCGACGACCCTGAGATCGAGGCGCCGGGTCTCGTTCGAGCCGAGCGGCGTGAGGCTGCGCGTCTCCAGCACCCGCAGCAGCTTGACCTGGAGAGCCGGCGGCATGGATTCGATCTCGTCGAGGAAAAGCGTGCCGCCGCTGGAATGCTCGACGCGGCCGATCCGCCGCCGCTGCGCGCCTGTGAACGCTCCCGCCTCGTGGCCGAACAGCTCGCTTTCGATGACGGTCTCGGGCAGAGCACCGCAATTCAGCGCCACGAAGGGTTTTGCCCGTCGCCGGCCCCACCGGTGCAGGAGGTCAGCCACCACTTCCTTGCCGGTTCCGGTCTCGCCTTCCACGAGCACGTCGACATCCATGTCGGCGATCTGCCGCAAGGTTTCGCGCAGGCGGCGGATTGAAGGCGCTTCGCCGATCAGCGGCAGGCCGTCGGCGGCTTGTGCGGCGGCTTCACGCAGGCGCCGGTTTTCCATCACCAGCCGCCGCTTCTCCGATGCTCGCTTCAGCGCCTCGACAAGGCGATCGCCGGCATAGGGTTTTGGGATAAAATCGTAGACGCCGTCCTTGAGCGCGGCGACCGCAAGATCGACATCGCCATGTCCGGTGACCAGGATCACGGGTATGTCGGGGTCGATCGCCTTGATGCGGTCGAACAGCTGCAGGCCGTTCATGCCCGGCATGCGGATGTCGCTGACGACCACGCCGTCAAAATCCCTGTCGACGACGGCAAGTGCTGCCTCGGCGGCATCGCGCGCGACCACCGTGAAGCCGGCGAGTTCGAGCAATTGCGTGGTGGCATGCAACAGGTCGGCATCGTCGTCGACGAGCGCCACCAGCCCTGATCCCTCGTTCATTCAATTCGCCTCAAATCGATGGTGAAGGATGCGCCTTTGGCACTGTCGGGATCGAGCCGCAGCGTGCCGCCCAATTCCTGGGCGATCTCCTGCGAGATCACCAGCCCGAGGCCGAGCCCTTTCTCCTTGGTGGTCTGGAACGGCATGAACAGATTGCCGGCCGCTTCAGGCCCGAGGCCGGGACCGTTGTCGCGCACCGAAATCAGCACCCTGTCGTCGCGCTCCGCAATGTCGATCTCGATGCGGGGAGCGGGCTGGTCCTTCATGGCGTCGAGTGCATTCTGCAACAAGTTGACCAGGATCTGCTCCAGCCGGATGCGGCTTGCCATCACCATCGGCGATGCATTGCCGCGTGGCTTGACGATGGTGACGCCGGAATCGCGGATGCGGCCAGACAGCAGCGACAGCGCGCCGTCGATTGCCTCGCGCACCGGCAGCGGCGAAGCGGCGACACCGGGGCGGCGGGCGAAAGTGCGCAATGTGCTGGTGATGGCGCCAATGCGTTCGGTCATCGAGACGATCGAGGTCAGATTGCCGCTTGCCGGTTCGGTCTTGCCGCCTTCGAGAAAGCGGCCGGCATTCTCGGCATAGGTGCGGATGGCGGCGACCGGCTGGTTGATCTCGTGCGCGACGCCGGCGGCGATCTGGCCGAGGATGGAAAGCCGGTTGGCCTGGGCGAGATCGTCGCGCAGCCGGCGGACCTTGGCTTCGGCGCTCTCGCGCTCTGCGATCTCGCCGGCGAGTGCGGCGTTAGAGCGTGTCAGTTCGGCGGTTCGCGAGGATACCCGGCTTTCGAGTTCGGCATTCATGCGCGCCAGCGCCTCCTGCCGCAGCCGGCGTGTGCGGCGGCGCCTTGTGAGCACATAGGCAAGCAGGCCGGTAAGCAGCAGCCCGAGCAGCGTCGTCAGGCGCGCCGTGTTGGCGGCGGACGAGAGGGCGGCGTCGGCCGGCGTCAGCAGCCAGAGGCGCCAGCCGGGGACCGCACCGGGCAGGTCCTGCACCACCTCGACGAACTGGCGCGGCTTTCCCGAGCTCTCGATCGTCGCCTGGCCGTCGCCGGCACCGCGCCGCATCGGCAGCGGTTCGAAGGCGGCATCGGACAATTGCAGCTGCTCATGGGCAGCGGCGGCATCTTGGGCGGAGAGCGGCGCCAGCGCATGAAACCGCCATTCGGGCTGGCTGGTGGCCAGAACGACGCCGCGTTCGTCGGTGACGAAAACGAGGAACCCGCTGGAGCGCCAATTGGCCTCGACGCCATCGAGTTCGACCTTCAACACCACGACGCCCAGCGGCTTGCCGTTGTCGTCGACGCGACTCGAGAGATAGAGGCCCGGCCGGCCGCTGATCGTGCCCAGGCCATACTGGCTGGCAGAGCCCCTCGCCATTGCCTCGTTGAAATAGTGACGAAAATTATAATCGATGCCGACAAAGCTCGTCGGCTCGCCGGCATTGCTGGCAGATATCGCGACGCCCGCCGTGTCGATGACGTAGATGGCGGAGGCCGAGGCATCGCCGGTGATCGCCTTGAGCTTGTCGTTGAGGGCCGCTTCCTGCATGGTCCCGGCCCGGCGCAGCGCCCCGCGCACGGCATCGTCGCGAGCCAGCACCAAGGGAACCAGGCGCTGCTTCTCGATTTCGCCTGTCAGCGTCCCCGCCGCCAGCGGCAGGGCGGCAAGTGCCGTGTCGCGCAGGTCACTGGTCGCCTGGCCGGTGGCGATGCGCCCCGCGATGGCGATCGCGCCGGCCAGTATCGCAAGGGCGATAATGACGATGAGCCAGCGGCCATCGCGCAGCCGGCCAACCGCCTCGCGCAGCGGTTCGCCGCCGGCAAACCCGGCTGAGCCGCTATCAGTGCGTGCCTGCGGCGTCTGCCTCTCCCTTTTCTCGCGGCCTTGCGGCCACACTCTAATGCGAAATTCCGCCCAGGCAATCGCCTCCTGTGCGGAAATCCGCACACGCCCCCATCGAAGGCCGCTGAAGAACGCCCGGAAACCCGGGATTCCGGCCTTTCCCCGATCTGGCACAGCGCTTGCAAAACTCCTTCCAGCGGCGGGCGACCGGAACGCCGCGATGGGAGAAGTCACGCAGGACGGGTTCCGTCCATCCGGCCAGGGAGAGTTCGATGCACATCGCAGACCAATCGGGCGCGGCCGCCGCGCAGCGCAAGCCCCTCTATGCCCAACTCTACGTGCAGGTGCTGGTGGCGATCACCGTCGGCATCCTGCTCGGCCATTACTATCCGTCGATCGGCGAGAGCATGAAACCGCTCGGCGACGCCTTCATCAAGCTGGTCAAGATGATCATCGCCCCGGTCATCTTCCTGACGGTTGCGACCGGCATCGCCGGCATGAGCGACCTGCAGAAGGTCGGCCGCGTCGCCGGCAAGGCGATGCTCTACTTCCTCACCTTCTCGACGCTGGCGCTCATCATCGGCCTCATCGTGGCCAATGTCGTGCAGCCGGGCGCCGGCTTCAACATCGACCCGGCAACGCTCGACGCCTCGACCGTCAACACCTATGCCGCCAAGGCGCATGACCAGTCGGTCACCGGCTTCCTGATGAACATCATTCCCGGCACGATCGTCGGCGCCTTCGCCGATGGCGACATATTGCAGGTGCTGTTCTTCTCGGTGCTGTTCGGCATCGCGCTGGCGCTGGTCGGCGACAGGGGCGCGCCGGTGCTCAACTTCCTGCAGGCGCTGATGGCGCCGATGTTCAAGCTGGTCAGCGTTTTGATGAAGGCAGCCCCCATCGGCGCTTTCGGCGCCATGGCCTTCACCATCGGCAAATACGGCATCGGCTCTGTCATCAACCTCGCCATGCTGGTCGGCACATTCTACGCGACATCGCTGCTGTTCGTGTTCGTCGTGCTGGGTGCGGTCTGCCGTTACAACGGGTTCTCCATCCTGTCGCTGCTCCGCTACATCAAGGAAGAGCTGCTACTGGTGCTGGGCACCTCCTCGTCGGAAGCGGCGCTGCCCTCGCTGATGGAGAAAATGGAGAAGGCCGGCGCCAAGCGCTCAGTGGTCGGCCTGGTCATCCCGACCGGCTATTCCTTCAACCTCGACGGCACCAACATCTACATGACGCTTGCCGCGCTGTTCATCGCGCAGGCGACGAACATCCATCTCTCGATCGCCGACCAGATCCTGCTGCTGCTGGTGGCGATGCTGTCGTCCAAGGGCGCCGCCGGCATTACCGGCGCGGGCTTCATCACGCTCGCCGCGACACTTTCGGTGGTTCCCTCCGTGCCGGTCGCCGGCATGGCGCTGATCCTCGGCGTCGACCGCTTCATGTCGGAGTGCCGGGCGCTGACCAACTTCATCGGCAATGCCGTCGCCACGCTGGTGGTCGCGCGCTGGGAAGGCGAACTCGACGAGGCCAAGCTGGCGAGAGCCCTGGCCGGAACAGTCGACGACAGCCTGCCGGCGGACATCGTTCCCGCCGAGTGATCCGCAGGAGCGCACGATAGCGAATGGCCGGAGGCATCACCGCCTCCGGCCATTTCATGCCGCGAAGACGTCAGGCGGCGCGCGTTCTGCCAAGTGGCGCCAGCGCTCTGCCATCGGCGGCGAACAGATGGCAGTGGGACGGATCGACCTGCATCGCGATGGGGCTGTGCAGCGGGGTGGTGTCGGTGCCTTCAGTCTGCACGACAAGCCTGGCCGTCTCGCCGATATCGGCATGCAGGATGGTCAGGCCGCCGAGCCGTTCGGCCAGCACCGCCTCGCCCTTGAACTGGCCGGCATCGGCGATGCGGATATGCTCCGGCCGGATACCAAGCAGCAGTTCGCTGTCCGGCGCGAGCGCGCCCGCCGCGGCCGGAACAACCAGGCTGGCCTCGCCCGGCAAGGCAACCACAACGCCGTTCCCATCGGCCGAGACAACCCGCACCGGCAGCATGTTCATCTTCGGCGAGCCGATGAAGCCGGCGACGAAGACATTGGCAGGGCGGTTATAGAGATCGAGCGGGGAGCCGACCTGCTCGATCGTGCCGCCATTGAGGACGACGATCTTGTCGGCCATGGTCATCGCCTCGGTCTGGTCGTGCGTGACATAGACGATGGTGGCGGCGAGCCGCTCGTGCAGTTGCATCAGTTCCAGCCGCATGTTGACGCGCAGTGCCGCATCAAGGTTCGACAGCGGCTCGTCGAACAGGAAGACTTTCGGTTGGCGCACGATGGCGCGGCCGATGGCGACGCGCTGGCGCTGGCCGCCGGACAGTTCCTTGGGCCGCCGGCCGAGCAGATGCGACAGTTGCAGCACGTCGGCGGCGGCCTTGACCTTGGCGTCTCGCTCGGCCACCGGCAGGCCGGCGATCTTCAGCGCGAAGCCCATGTTTTCGGCGACCGTCATATGCGGATAGAGCGCGTAGGACTGGAACACCATGGCAAGGCCGCGTTCGGAGGGATCGACCTCGTTGATGCGGGCGCCGTCGAGCATGAGCTCGCCCGCGGTGATCTTCTCCAGGCCCGCGATCATGCGCAGCAGCGTCGACTTCCCGCAGCCGGACGGGCCGACGAAGACGACGAACTCGCGGTCGCCGACATCGAGATCAACGCCCTTTATGACCTCGGCATTGCCATAGGACTTGCGCACGCCGCGCAGCTTGAGTTCAGCCATTGAAGTCCCTCCTCTTGTCCGGGTAGGTGCTTGGACCGACAGGCATGCGGGCCGCCAACGCACCCAAATCATCAAACAGCACAAGGCTGGCGGCGCCGACCAGCCCAGCATGGCGGCCGAGCTGCGCCTGGACCACCGGCACGTCGCGATAGGCGCGCATGGCGCGTTGCCGGATAGTCGCCTCGATGACCGGATGCATCAGGTCGAGGCCATTGCCGATGCCGCCGCCGACGACCAGCACGTCGGGCGAATAAAGATGCAGAAGATTGGTGAAGCCGACGCCCAGCCAGCGCGCTTCCTCCTCAAGCAGGGCCAAAGCGAGATCGTCCTGCAGCCGCGCCGCCTCGACCACGTGGCGCCCCGTAACCTCGGCGTTGCCCGAGAGGCGACGCAGCGTCGAGCCATCGAATGCCGACGTCGCGGCGTTGGCGCGGCGGCCAAGTGCCGTGCCCGAAGCGACGGCCTCGAAGCAGCCGACGACGCCGCACAGGCAGCGCTCGCCTTCATTGGTGATCGTCATATGGCCGATCTCCGCGGCAAGGCCGCGGCGGCCGTGCAGGATGCGCCCATCGGCGACGACACCGCCGCCGATGCCGGTCGAGACCGTGATGAAGACCAGCGAGCGTGCGCCATGGCCGGCGCCGAAGCGCCATTCGCCCAGTGCCGCCGCGTTGGCGTCGTTCTCCAGCCGCACCGGCAGGCCAAGCCGCCGCTCGAGGATGTCGGCCAGCGGAACGTCCTGCCAGCCGGCCAGCGTCGGCGGCCCGACGGCGATGCCGGCCAGCGGATCCAGCGGTCCAGGCGCGCCGACGCCGACGCCGACAATGGCAAGCCCCGGGGCCTCGGCATGGACGGTGGCCGCGAGCGCCTCGATCTGGCCGATCACCACCTCGGGGCCAGCCTGCGCCTGTGTCGGCACAGCGGCGAAGGCCAGGATCTTACCGTCACGGTCGACCAGCGCGGCACGAAGCTCGGTGCCGCCAAGATCGATCGCGAGGGCGGCTTCAGTGCTCATGCCGCGACCTTCAGCCCATGCAGCCAACCGATGCGGCCGCCCAGATCCTTGTCGCCAAAGGCAAGCGAACCAAGCACCACGGTCTCGGCGCCGGCGGCACGCAGCAGCGGCACGGTCTCGTGGCGGATGCCGCCATCGGCGGCAAGAACGACGGCAGCCTCGCGACCAGCTTCTCGCAGGATGGCGCGGGCAGCACCCAGCCTGTCGCAGGCGGTCTCCGACAGGCCCTGGCCCTTGACGCCGATCGCGGTGCCCAGAAGCGTGACAAAGGCGACCTCGGAGACGAAAGGCTTCACCGCCTCGACCGGCGTCTCCAGCCGCAGCACCACGCCGGCTTCGGCGCCGAGTTCACGGGCCAGTCGAACGGCGCGCAACCCCGCTTCGCCGTTTTCGGCATGAACACTGATCATGTCGGCGCCCGCCTCGATGAACTGGCGTGTCTGTGCCTCGACGATCGCCGCATCGACCATCAGATGGACGTGGATGGGCTTGGCCGTCAGGCCGGCAATGCGGGCGACGAGATCGGGGAAGAACAGGAAGGACGGGGCGAAGTGGCCGTCCGCTACATCGATGTGATGCAGATCGACATAGGGCTCGATGCGCTTCAAGTCGCTCTCGAAATTGGCGAGATTGGCCGACCAGAGCGAGAATTCGGCGATCAAGCGATCGCGCGGCAATGCGGCGATGGCGGCCGGGCCTGACAGAGGCTTTGAAGTCATGATTGGTCCTGATTGTTGAAATTTCTGTCGAGAAAGCCGCCGATGGCGGCGCGGATTTCGGCGAAATGGCGATCCTTGTCGGAGGCCTTTGGCGTGACCTCGGCGAAGACCGCATTGGGGATGGTCTCGGCAAGTTCGCGTGCGGTCACCAGGGGATGGACGAGGTCGATGCCGCTGCCGATGATGAGCGCGGGTATTGCGAAGCTGGCGGCTTGCGCCCGCGTCACGCAAGGCCCGTCATTGGCGATCGCCTGCATCACCTCGGCAAAGACATCAGCGTTTTCGCGCTGGAAGAAGCCGAGCAGCGAGGCGAGATTGTCCGGCGCCTCTGAGCGAAAGCGGGCTGATGTCGCGGAGGACGCGAAAGCGTCGCGGGCCTCAGCCAGTGGACGTCGGCGGATGAGGTCCGCAACTTCCGTGTAAGGGCACATGTTTTGCGGCGCCGCAGCGAAGGCCCAGGCGGGACGCACCAGCACCAGGCCAAGCACGCGGTCCGGGTGGTAGGCGGCAAGCCGCAACGCGATCGCTGCCCCCATCGAGATGCCACCGGCGATGAAGCAGTCAAGCCCGGCCGCATCGGCGGCGGCCAACACGTCATCGGCGAACATCGCGATCGAGAACGGACGCTTGCTGCCAGCACCGGAGCCGCCCTGCGCACGGCACTCGACGGTCAGCCGGCGGCGTGACGGGCTGTCAGGAAAATTCTGCGCCACCTGATTGGCATCGCCGCCGAGGCCATGCTGGAAGACGACGGGAAGCCTGCCCTGCTCCGTGTCGAAGACACGAAGGGCGGCATCGTCGCGACGCATGACCGTAGGCACGGCGCTCATCAGAGCAGTCCCCGCAGGAAGGCGGCGACATCAGGCGCCTCATCAGCGGACAGGCCGTGGGTGACGAGCGCACCGTCGAAACCCACTCCCTTCAGCCGCGCGACGAGATCGGAGAAATCGACAATGCCTTGCCCTGCCGTGGCGAAGCGGCCGTCGCCATGCCGGTCCTTGGCGTGCGCCATGGCGATGTGGCCGGCGGCCTCCTCGATCGCGTCCGCAACGATCGCACGCGCTTCGTCCGGCGTCGCGTGCTCGAACAGGTTCGCCGGATCGAGCACGATCTTGAGATGGCTGGAGCCCATGTCGGCGATCAGGCGCGTCGCATCGGTAGCGGAGGTGACAATGTTGGCCTGCTCGGGCTCGATGCCGAGATCGACGCCGGCTTCTTCCGCCAACGCCAGCGCCTTCGCCATCTCGGCAGCCATGTCGGACCAGGCGGCCGGTGTGGCATTGTCGGGATGATAAGCCCATTGATCGGCGGCATTGCGCGAGCCGGTGCAGAGCGTGACCAAGGGAATATCCAGGGCAGAAGCCGTCTCGATGACGACGGCAAGGCGCCGCAGGCCATCGTCGCGCACGGCCTTGTCGGGATGCGCCATATTGTAGGTGCCCGACAGCGCTGCGAGCGAAACGCCTGATGATTGCGCGGCAGCACGGATGGAAGCGATAGCATCCGCTGGTACCGCATCCGGCATCGACGGCAGGCCGGCGCAGGCGAGATTGAACTGCGTCGTCTCGTATCCGGCCTGCTTCACCGCAGCCAGCACAGCGGCCGGGTCGCTGCCCGTAAAAGTCTTGGCGAAGATGCCGAGGCGCATCAGACCGAACCCGAAACCGAGGTGAGCTCGACCCGCTCGCCGGATACAACCGAGCGCGCAATCGCCACCATGGCGCGGATCGAGGCGATGCCGTCCTCGACATTGGCGCCGCGCATCGGCGCGCCGTTCAGTACGGTATCGGCAAGACCTTCCAGCTGGCGGCGGAAGAAGTGGCCGTCGGCGCCGAGCGGTTTGCGCGAGGTCGCGTCCTTCTCATGAAAGATGTCGACCTCGCTGGCGCGGAAGTACCAGGGGTTGAATGTCTTGGCGATGACCGAACCGTTCTCGCCATAAAGCTGAAACCCTTCGTGCCAGTCCATGCGTACAGCCACCGTAAGATCGAGATGGCCGAGCGCGCCACTGGCGAATTCGGTTTCGACGAACCAGCAATAGGCGCCGAAGCGCTCGTTGAGGCGGGCGCGCACGGCGGTGATCTCACCGCACAGGAAGCGCGCGGTATCGACGAGATGCGAGCCGTGCGCCAGCATGAAGTACTGCCGCAAATCGGCCTTTGGATTGCCCGAAGGTTTCCTCGCCAGCTTGCTGGTGACGGGCAGCGGCTGAATGGCGTCGGTGTTGGTGTAGCGATGGGTGGAATCGCAATACCAGGCCTTCAGCGCCAGCACCTCGCCCATCTCGTCGCGGACGAAGTCGCGGGCCGCCTCCAGTGCCGGGTCGAAGCGCTTCATGTGACCGACCTGCAGCACCTTGCCGGAGCGTTTCACCGCTGCCGCGAGAGCCTCGCCTTCCTCGACAGAGGTGCCGATCGGCTTTTCGCACAGAACATGCTTGCCGGCGTCGAGCGCCTTGATCGACATCGGCACGTGATAGGCGTCAGACGTCGCCACGATCACCGCCTCCAGCTCGGGATCGGCGAGCATCGCGTCATAGTCGGCATACATCTTCCGCGGCTCGTAGGTGGCGCCCATGCGGGCCAGCAGGTCGGGCGCCGCGTCGCAGATGGCGTAGAGGTCGGCATTTCCGGCCTTCGCGCAGGACTGCAGATGCGCGAACTGCGCGATGGGGCCGCAGCCGAGCACACCGACTCTAAGGCGTCTGTCTTGTTTCTTGATCATCGTCTCGTTCTTCAGGCGCCGTAGCCGCGCATTGTCTGGCGATTGGTTTTCACCGCGCCGGCGGGATCGGCGGCGGCCGTTTCGGATTCCTCTTCCAGCACCAGCCAGCCGTTGAAACGCGGCGCGGTGTTCGCGATCTCGATGACCGCAGGCGCGTCGCAGACGCCTTTGCCCAGCATCGCCCAGGTACCGTTGGCGTCGACGTCCTTCAAATGGATATAGCGGATGCGGTCGCGATAGGTACGCAGTGTGTCGGCCATGTCCTTGTGGCCGCGCAATATGTGGCCGGTGTCCGGCACCCAGCCGACCAGGTCGGGGTCGAGCAGTGCAAAGATCCTGTCGTAATCGGCGCGGTCGAACAGCAGCGTGTTGTGGTGGGAGCTCGGATGCACCGCCACCTGGACGCCAGCCTTGCGGCCAAGCTCGCCGGCCTTGTTGTAAACCTCGGCGGCGATGGCGAACTTGTCGTCGCGCGGCCCTTCGGACACCACGGTTGCCGACCCCATCGACACCAGCGCGCCGGGAAAGGCGGAAGCGAAATCGATCCAGCGCTGCGCCGCCTCAAGGTCGGCGCCGATCTCCTCCTTGAGCGTGAAACCGCTCTTCGAACCGAAGGCGAAGGAGACGAGCGTCAGGCCGGACGACTTCAGCGCGGCGGCGAACTCCGACGGCCGGTCGGCGTAGCGGCCGATCATGGTGTCGGTGATCTCGATGCCGGCATAGCCGCCATCGGCGATCGCCTTCAAGAGATCGTCGGGGCCGCCGGTCCAGGCTTTTCCAAGCATTTCCCAGGTGAAGGTCTGGCAGCCGACCTTGAGCTTCGTCTGTGTCATGTCGTTCATTCCTTGACGCCGCCCTGGGTCAATCCCTCGATGATGTGGCGCTGGAAGAACAGCACCAGAAGGATCAAGGGCACCGTCACCACGGCGGAGGCCGCGGCGATGTCACCCCAGGGGACGTAATAGAGGTTGGTGAAGTTGGCGATGCCGACCGGGATCGTCTGCCGGTCGATGTTGGAGGTGAAGGCGAGCGCGAACAGGAATTCGTTCCACGCGGTGATGAAGGCAAGCAGGCCTGTCGTCACCAGGCTCGGCAGCGACATCGGCAGGATGATGCGCCAGAGCAGGCCAGGGACACTGACGCCATCCATGCGCGCCGCCTCGTCGATCTCGCGCGGCAGCGTCTCGAAATAGCCGAACAGCACCCAGGTGACGAGCGGCAGGCCGAGCGCCAGGTAGGTGATGATCAGCGCCGTGTAGGTATCGAGCAGGCCGAGATTGGTGGCGACGAGATAGAGCGGGCCGACCAGCGCGATCTGCGGGAACATCGACACCGACAGGATGACCATGAGGACGCCGAAGCGGCCCTTTATGTTGAGTCGCGAAAGCGCGAAGGCGGCAAGCGAGCCGACAAACAGGCACAGGAAGGTCGTTGCCAGCGAGACCACCAGCGAGTTCCAGACGTAGCGGTGAAGCTGCTTCTCGAAAAAGGCGTTGTAATAGTGCTCCAGCGTGAAGGGATGCGGGATCAGTGACGGCGATCCCGAGGTCAGCATCTTGTCGAGTTGGAACGACGTCGAGAACTGCCAGAGGAACGGCCCGCCCGACCAGACGAGGATCAGCACGGCGCCGGCATAGATGAGGAACGTCTGCAGCGGTGAGCGCGTATCGTTCATCCCGCCCTCCTGATCTGGCGGACGAGATAGACGACGAAGACCAGCGCGATGAGGCCCTCGGTGATGAACATCGCTGTCGACACGGCCGAGCCGTAGCCGAACTGCAGCGTCGAGAAGAGTACCTTGTAGGACAGCGTCGATAGCGTTTCGGTGGAATCGGCGGGGCCGCCGCCGGTCAGCACATAGACGAGGTCGAAAACGCGGAAGGCATCGAGCGCGCGGAACAGGCCGGCGATCAGCAAGGTCGGCATCAGGAGCGGCAAGCGGATATGCCAGAAGGTGATCCAGCCCTTGGCGCCGTCCATGCGCGCTGCCTCGATCAACGAATTGGGCACCGTCTGCAAGCCGGTCAGAAGCAGCAGCGCCATGAACGGCGTCGTCTTCCAGACATCGGCGATGATGATGGTGATCATCGCCGTGTCGGGTGAGCCATACCAATTGATGTTCTGGTCGATCAGCCCGGCATGCAGGAGGATGTAGTTGACGATGCCGTTCTGACCGTCGAACAGCCAGCCGAACATCTTTGAGGTGACTACGGTAGGCATCGCCCAGGGCACCAGCATGGCCGCGCGGACGAGCCCTCGCCCCTTGAAGGCTTCGCACAGGATCAGCGCCATGCCGAGCCCGATCACCGTCTCCAGCACCGTCGAGGCGGCAGTGAACCACATTGTGTGCCACCAGGCGTTCCAGAACTGCGGGTCGCCCCACAGCTGCACATAGTTGGAAAAGCCGATGAAATCCTGATCCTGCGTGATCAGCGAGGTGTTGGTGAGCGAAAGATAGAGCCCGTTGACGATCGGGTAGAAGGAGACCGACGCCAGCGACACGAAGGCCGGCGTCAGCAGGATGAGGGCCCAGAAGGCGCTGGGGAGCGCTCTGCCAAGCCGCCGCGGCCGGCCAGCGCCTGGAATGGTGGCGGCCGCGGTCATGGTCAGGCGACGATCTTGTTGATCTGGTCGGCGAGCGCGTCCATTTCGGCCTGGACCTTGCCGGAAACCAGCGCCTTGGAGATGCCGGACTGCAAGGCGAGCGTCACCTTGGCGTATTGCGGCGTGATCGGCCGCGCCGTGGCGCCGGTGAACACTTTCTCCAGGCTCGCCATGAAGGGCTGTTCCTTCTTGATCTGCTCGTCCTGGAATAGCGCCGGCCGGGTCGGTGCCAGACCGAAATTCAGCGCGATGCGGTGCTGGGTCTCGGTCGACGACAGCCAGGTGAGCAGCTCGATCGCGGCCTCGCGCTGCTTGGAGTTGGCATTGACGCCAAGCTGGTAACCGCCGAGGCAGGCCGAGCTCTTGCCGCCGGGGAACGACGGCAGCGGTGCCACGCCAACCTTGTCGACGACCTGCGAAGCCTTGGCGTCCTGCGCGATCGGGTAGACATAGGACCAGTTGCGCATGAACATCGCCTTGCCCGAGGTAAAGGGCTGGCGCGACGGCTCCTCGTCCCAGGACAGCACGTCCTGCGGGCTGATCTTGGTGGTTGCGATGGTGTCGTGCAGGAACTGGATCGCCTCGACCGCACCCTTCTGGTTGATCAGCGACGACTTGCCGTCGGGCGCCAGGATCGCACCATTGTTGGAGGTGATGATCTCGACGGCGTCGCAGACCAGGACCTCGGCCTGCTTGCCCTGCCAGAGATAGCCGAAGTCGACATCACCGGCCTTTTGCGCCGCAGCGGCGATGGTGGCCATGTCGGCCCAGTTTTCCGGCACCTTGCCGCCGTGCTTTTCCAGCACATCCTTGCGGTAATAGAACATGCCCGAATCCATGAACCAGGGAAGGGCCGTGAGCTTGCCGCCATAGGTACAGGCGTTGAGGGTTCCGGTGAAGTAGGCGCTGCGCTTGTCGGCCGGGAAATACTCATCCAATGGCAGCGCCCATCCGGCGGCGGCAAAGCCGGCGATCCAGATCACGTCCTGGCTGAAGACATCGGGCGTGCCGTTGCGGCGGGCGAGCTGCTGCACCAGACCCTGGTAGACTTCGGTCGAAGAGCTCGGCGGCGGCAGCTCGATGTTCTTGACCAGGATGCGGTCCTGCGATTCGTTGAAGGCCTTGATCAGGTCGCCGAAGGTCTCCTTGCCGAAGAAGGCCGCGCTGGCGAAGCTGATTTCGGCGCGCGACTGGGCACGGGCGCGGCCAATGCCGAGGGACGTCCCCGCCCCGAATGCGGCCGCGCCGAGCAGGCCGGCGGAACCGATGAGAAACTGGCGACGATCGGCGATCGTCACATGACCCACAGGCTTAGGTGCGGCGGTCGGCCGTTTTTTCATATCTGTCATTTTCTCTCCTCCTAGGGCTGGCAGCCTCCCGATGTCGCGCCAGCATTTCCGCATGGTCTATAAAAATTTTACGCGCGTCAATATTTAAAATGTTGTATAGCGCTTTTCGAAGGCGATCCATTGTCAGGGCAGTGGATTCGACAAAGCATGACCATGTTGGGAGGACCGATCGAAAATGCAGGCAGAATCAAAGGCAAAGCTCGCAATCGGCGTTATCGGATGCGGCAACATCTCGATGACCTACCTGCGCAATGCCGCCCTTTTCGGCGGAATCGAGTTGCGGGCCTGCGCCGATATCTCCGCCGATATGGCGGCGTTGCGGGCGAAGGAATATGGCATCGAGGCGCTTGGCGTCGATGCGCTGCTGGCCGACCCCGAGATCGATCTTGTGCTTAACCTGACCATTCCCGCCGCGCATTTCGACATTTCGTTTTCGGCTCTTTCAGCGGGAAAACACGTCTTCACCGAAAAGCCGCTGGCGACTTCGGCCAGCGACGGGCGGCGGCTGGTGGCGGAAGCGGCCAAGCGGGGCGTCCTGCTCGGCTCGGCGCCTGATACGTTCCTCGGCGCCGCCGGCCGCCGGGCACGGCGCCTGATGGATGAGGGCGCCATCGGCCGCCCGGTCTCCGGCACCGCCTTCATGATGGGGCGCGGCATGGAGCATTGGCATCCCAACCCGCAATTCTACTACCAGCCGGGCGGCGGCCCGGTGTTCGACATGGGGCCCTATTATCTGACCATGCTGGTCAATCTGCTTGGCCCCGTCGCGCGCGTCATGGCGATGGCGACGCGCGGCCAGGAGGAACGCCTGATCACTGCCGAAGGGCCGTTCAAGAACACCACCTTCAAGGTCGGCACGCCGACCAACGTTTTGTCGCTGCTTGAATTCCGCTCCGGCGCCACTGTCACCTTCGGCGCTTCATGGGACGTCTTCAAGCATTCCAATCATCCGATCGAACTGCATGGCACGGAAGGCTCGCTGCGCCTGCCCGATCCCGACACGTTCGGCGGCACCGTCTCGCTGTCCGAGCGCGGCGCGGAGTGGAAGGATTTCGCCAGCGAAAGCGAACTCTACGGCGCCCGCAACTGGCCCTATGCAGCACCTGACCGCGCCAACTACCGCATGCTCGGCGTCGCCGATCTGGTGCGCTCGCTGAAGACCGGGGCAACGCCTCGCGCCTCCGGCAATCTGGCGCTGCATGTGCTGGAGATCATGGAAGCGATCCTGCATTCCGGCGAAACCAAAAGCTCGGTCGCCATTGCCGCTGACGTCGTCCAGCCGGCGCTGCTGACCGAGGACGAGGCAAGCAGCCTGCTCGCCTAGAGTCGGATGATTTCAGGTCGAATCGACCCGAAATCATCTCGGCTTTGAATCAGAGAGATAGAGCATGATGTCGTCCGAAAACCGCTTCACACTTTTCGGCATCATGCTCTAGGCACGGCCATGATGGAGATGGCGATGACGCTCGATCCTGATGCCTTGCGCGCCCTCGAAATCGGCCGTGCGGCCGGCGGCGAGCCGTTCGAGAACGGCAGCGTGACGGCGGCACGTGCCGCCTACAGCGCTTCCTTCCCGACGCAGCAGGGCGAGCACGAACCGGTCGCGGCAACCTCGCAGCGGCAGATCGACGGGCCGAATGGCCCGGTCACTATCCGTGTCCATCGCGGCATCGGCGCATCGCGAACCCGGGCACGTGCCGTACTCTATCTGCATGGCGGTGGCTGGGTCATCGGCAATCTCTGCTCGCATGACGAGATCTGCCGCTGGCTGGCCAATCTGGCTAACGCCGTCATCGTCTGCCCCGATTATCGGCTGGCGCCGGAGCACAAGTTTCCCGCCGGGCTCGAGGATTGCACGGCAGCGCTCCGCTTCATGGCGGAAAACGCCGGAGAGCTCGGCATCGACTCGGCGCGCATCGCCGTTGCAGGCGACAGCGCCGGCGGCAACCTTGCCGCCGTTCTGGCGTTGCTCGCCCGGGACAGGCTGGCGCCGCCGCTTGCCGCCCAGATCCTGATCTATCCCAACACCGATGCGCGCCAGACGGCGGATAGCTACCGGCGCTTCGGCGACGGCTTCGGGCTCACGGCCGCCACCATGGCCTGGTTTCGCGACCACTATGTGCGAACGCCGGACGACATCACGGACTGGCGCGTCTCGCCGCTGCTTGCATCAAGCTTGGCTGGCGCCGCACCAGCGTTTGTCATGGTCGCCGGCCACGACATCCTTGCAGACGAAGGGACGGCTTATGCCGAACGCCTGCGCGTCGAAGGGGTGCCGCTGGTCCTGCGGCACTGGCCAGGTCAGATCCACGGCTTCGTCTCGATGGGGCGCCACATTCTGGCGGCGCGGCAAGCGGTGAGCGAGGCGGCGGCCTGGCTGCAGTTGCGGACGCGCGCTCAGGCCGATTGACGCATCACCAGCGTCGCGCCGAGCTTGACGTTGCGCGCCATCTCCTGCCCGGAGGAATCCGCCTCGTCCAGCAAGGCCAGCAGCATCTCGACGCTGCGGCCGGCCATGGCGGCAAAATCCTGCGCCATGGTGGTCAGCGCCGGACAGGTGTAGCGGCTCAGTGGATGATCGTCATGGGCGGCGACACGGAAATCGCAATCGGCCCTACGGCCGATCTTCAGCCCGCGCGAAAAAGCGGCAGACATGACGCCAAAGGCGAGACGGTCGTTCGCGCACAACAGTGTGCGGGCCGGCAGGCCGCCCTTCTCGAGTGTCCTCTCCATCCATTCATGGCCGATGCGCTCGAAATCCCAGCTGTAGTCGCCGGCCGCCTTGAGAACGACGGGTTCCAGGCCGGCGGACTGCATCGTTTCAATATAGCTCCGCAGCCGTTCGCCCGAATTATGGTTGACGTGCGGAATGTCGACATAGACCGGCGGCTCGCCCGACCGGCAGAGATAGTCGACGATGGTCGACGTGCTCTGATGGTTGTCATTGCCGACGAAAGGCGTGTCGCCCTCGATGTAGGTGTCGAAATAGACGATCGGAATGTCCTCGCTCATCCGCTCGAAGACGCCGGGTTCGGAGACCAACCCCAGCGGAGCGACGATGGCGCCGGCAACCTTCAGCGACATCAGTGTCTTGACCGATTCCGCTTCCAGTTTCGGTGAACCGTGCGAGGAGATGACGATCGGCCAGAAACCCTCGTCGCGGCAGCGCAGTTCGATGCGGCTGACCATTTCGGCATAGAATGGATCGGTGAGCGCCGGCACGACAATGCCGACATTGCGGGTGCGCTTGCGGTTGAGATTACGCGCGAAAACATTCGGCTGATAATCCGATGAACGCAGTGCGGCCTCGATGCGCGCCCGGGTCGCCGGTTTCACGCTCGCTGGATCGTCGAAATATTTCGACAGGGTCGGCCGTGATACGCCGGACGCCCTGGCGAAATCATCCATCGTGCGGTGGGTCTTCTCCGCCATCGATATTTCCAGCCCCTTTGCCCCGCGCCCGCCGAAAACTTTCCGGTCGGGCCAGAATCAGTCCTGCGACCGTTGCCGGCAGGCAGCATTGCTTGACCGAATTTGTTCAGTCAAATTTTCGCGTTTCCAGTACAATGCAAAAGCATTGCGCACGTCAAATTATTTATTGACGCTCTGAAAACGGCAACCTAGGCTTTGGACCTGTACGGATGTGGAGAAGGCGCTCGGCAACCGGCCGCGGGGCAGTCTGGTGAATGGTGAGAACATGAAGAAACTGGTTTGCGCCGGCGAGATCCTGGTCGAGATCATGGCCGAGCGGATCGGCCAGAGTTTCCTTGCCCCCGGCCCGCTGGTCGGCCCGTTTCCCTCCGGCGCGCCGGCGATCTTCATCGACCAGGCGGCGCGGCTTGGCCAGCCGGCGGGCCTGATCGCAGCCGTCGGCGATGACGATTTCGGCCATTTGAACATCGAGCGCCTGCGCGCCGACGGGGCCGACATCTCAGCCATCAAGGTCCACCGGGGCGCCGCCACGGGTACCGCTTTTGTGACCTATGAGACCGATGGCAGCCGGCACTTCGTCTACAACATCAAGCACAGTGCGGCCGGCCTGATCGAGATCGGGGCCGAGGCGCGCGCGCTGCTGGCCGGCGCCGACCATTTTCACGTCATGGGCACCTCACTGTTCTCGCCCGAGGTGATCGAGGTGGCGCGCAACGGGATCGAAGCGGTCAAGGCGCGCGGCGGCACCGTTTCCTTCGACCCCAACATCCGCAAGGAGATGCTCGATCTGCCGGGCCTGCGCGACGCGCTGCATTTCGTGCTGTCGAAGACCGATGTCTTCCTGCCGAGTGGTCCGGAACTGTTCATCTTCGCCAAGGCGACCGACGAGGAGAGCGCGGCGCGTGAAATGCTGGATCGCGGTATCTCCACCGTGGTCGTCAAGAAAGGCGCGCAAGGCGCCGTTCATTACGACAAGACCGGACGGACCGCGGCGCCGGGCTTCATCGTCGACGAAATCGACCCGACCGGTGCCGGCGACTGTTTTGCAGCGGCCTTCGTCTCCTTCTGGCTGCGTGGAGAAGCACCCGAGAAGGCGCTGCGCATCGCCAATGGCTGCGGCGCGCTGGCGGTGACGAAGAAGGGACCGATGGAGGGCATCGCCTCGCTTGCCGCCGTCGAAGCCTTCCTTGCGACCGCCAAGGCCGGAGCGCCTGTATGAGCCGTGCTACGGACAGGCTGGCGGCCATAGCGGCGCGCCGAGCGGCGGGCGAACGCTGCGGCATCACCTCGATCTGCTCGGCTCATCCGCTGGTGATCGAAGCGGCGCTGCGCCACGGCAAGGCGCGCGACGCCGATGTGCTGATCGAGGCCACCTGCAACCAGGTGAACCACGAGGGTGGTTATACCGGCATGACGCCAGGGGATTTCCGCCGCTTCGTCGAGACGATCGCCGGCAAGGTCGGCTTTTCCCTCGACAGGCTGGTGCTCGGCGGCGACCATCTCGGCCCCAATCCGTGGAAACACCTGCCGGCGCCAGAAGCCATGGCGAAAGCCGCGCGCATGGTCGACGCCTATGCCATGGCCGGTTTCACCAAGATCCACCTCGACGCCAGCATGGGCTGTGCCGGCGAAGGTGCCGCACCTCCCGATGCGACGATCGCAGCGCGCGCCGCCGAACTGGCGGAAGTGGCCGAGGCCGCGACCGAACGCACCGGCGGCACCAAGCCGATCTATGTCATCGGCACCGAAGTGCCGGTGCCGGGCGGCGCGCTGGAAGCAATGGACCATCTGGCGGTGACGACGCCGGAGGCCGCGCGTGAAACCGTGCGCATCCACCGCGATGCCTTCAGCCGGCGCGGCCTCGACCAGGCCTTTTCGCGGGCGCTCGGTGTCGTCGTGCAGCCGGGCGTCGAATTCGGCAATGCCGAGGTGATCACTTATGAACCGGAACGCGCCCGTGCACTGGCCGGCACGTTGCGGGACCTGCCGCAATTCGTCTTCGAGGCGCATTCGACCGACTACCAGCCGGTCTCGGCGCTGACCGCGCTGGTCGATGACGGCTTCGCCATCCTCAAGGTCGGGCCGTGGCTGACCTTCGCGCTGCGCGAAGCGCTCTACGGCTTGAGCCATATCGCCGAGATTCTGGTTCCCGACCGGGCGCGCGAAACCCTGCCGGCGGCGATGGAGCGCGTCATGCTGGCGGCGCCAGGCAATTGGAAGAATTACTATCACGGCTCCGAGGCCGAGCAGCGGATCGAACGCCATTTCTCCTACAGCGACCGCATCCGCTACTACTGGCCGGCACCGGCAGCCCGGCAGGCTGTGGATGCGCTTATGCAGGCGCTCGGCGACCGCGACATCCCCCTACCCCTCATCAGCCAATATCTCGCCCGTCTCGACGGCGCGGCGGCGATCCGATCCGTGGCGCCAAAAGCCGGAGAACTGCTGATCGCCAGCGTGACGGACGTTCTCGACATATACGCCAGCGCAACCGGCTGACCACAGCTCTATCTCTTTGTTTTTGCCGCAATTCCGGACGGAAAACCGCTCACGCCTTTCCTGGAATTGCTCTAAGGCAGCAGGACCAGCGCGCCCGTCGTGCGGCGCGATTCCAGATCGCGGTGCGCATCGGCGGCATTCGCGAGATCGTAGCGCGTCGGCGCCTCGACCCTGACCACACCCTGGCGAAGCGCCTGGAAGAAGCTGGCGACGTGCGGCGCGAGTTTTTCCGGCGTGTCGGTGAAATGGCCATAGTTGGGTCGCGAAATGGTCAGCGACTTCGACGCGAAGCGGCCAATATCCCAATTGCCGATCGGCCCGGAAGCCTGGCCGAAGCTGACGAGATGGCCGCGCACGGCAAGGGCGGCGAGCGAGCCGGCGAAGGTGTCGTTGCCGACCGCGTCATAAGCGACATCGGCGCCCCTGCCCGATGTCAGCCGCATGACGGCATCGGCGAAATTCTCGCGGGAATAAACGATGACATGGTGCGCGCCGAGACGTTCGACGGTGCGGGCCTTGTCATCGCTCGACACGGTGGCAATCACCGTCGCTCCGAGATGACGCGCCCATTGCACCAGCAACTGGCCGATGCCGCCGGCCGCCGCATGGATGAGGACGATTTCGCCCGGCTTCACGGCATGAACATCGTGCAACAGGAAGCTCGCGCTGACGCCCTTGAGCAGGCCGGCGGCGGCGATTTCATCCGTGATGTCGTCCGAAAGATGAACCAGCAGTTCAGGCGCCATGTTGCGCTGCTCGCTGTAGGCGCCGACCGGCGGACAAGCATAGGCGACGCGGTCGCCGGCCGAAAAGCCGGACACCGCCGAGCCGACTGCCTCGATCATGCCGGCCGCTTCCATGCCGGGCACGCCGGGCGGCTTCAAAAGGTCGAAAAACCCGGTGCGACAATAGACGTCGATGAAATTGACGCCGATCACGGTGTGACGGATCCGCACTTCGTTCGACGCCAGCGGCGGCAGTTCGATGTCCCTGAGCCGCAACTCCTCCGGTCCGCCATAGCGCTCGACAACGATCGCACGGGTCGTCGCGGTCTGGCCAGGCGCGATCCTTGGCGCCGCCTGCGGCATGTCGATGGACGGGGTCGGCGCAACAATTGCCTGGGGCGGTCTCGTCTCGACTGGCGAGCCCACGCTCCGGCGCTTCAGAAGATTGCGCACCGCCGCGAAGCCGGCCTGATAGATGCCTTCCGTGACCAGCCTGACCAGTTCGTCGCGGCGATGCGCCGGCGGCTGGAATTCAGAGCGCCATTCCCAGAAGGTCGCATTGCCATCGGTCACCGGCTTCAGCCGGATCGAGGCGACATAGCCCATCAAAGGCAGCGGTGCTTCGAGCAGGCAATAGCTCAGCCGGCGGTCCTTGTCGGACAGTGCCAGCAATTGTTCGCGCAGTTCGCCACCGTCATTCAGCCGGAAGTGGCGCACGGCGCCAACCGCATCGACCGGCTCGCCGCCCTCGATCTCGCTGAAGGCGATGGCAGGATGCCAGCGGTCATGGCCGTTGAAATCGCGCAGGATCGCCCAGACCTCGTCAACCGGTGCCTCGATGATCGTGCTCTGGCAAACCTTGACCATCGGCCGGCGTCAGCGCCCGAACCGGTGTTTCAGCGCGCTCAGGGCGGTCTGGAAGACGCCATTGCCGATCTGATGCATCAGGGCCGCCTCGCGATCGGGCGCGCAGTCGAACTCCGCCTGCCACTCGGCGAGCGTCAGATTACCGTCGGTGATCGGCGTCAGCGACAGGGTGGCGACATAGTTCTCCACCGCCATCGGGCTTTCGAGGATCGCGTAGCTGCACGACAGGTCGTAGTCGGACAGCGCCAGCAGCCTTTCGCGGATGCGGCCGCCGTCCTTGAGCGTGAAACTCCTGATGCAGCCGATCTGGTCGGCCTGCGCGTTCTGCTCGATGCGGCTCTCGGCGACGAACGGCGCCCAGCTTGGCAATGCGTTGAAGTTACGCACGAGCTTCCAGACTTCCGCGGCCGGAGCCGGAATGACCGAAGAGACGTAGACTTTGGTCATTCTAGGCAACCATCGATATCTGCAGCCGCACGATCATCCCGTCAGTGATCGCGGTCGTCATCGTCGTCCTTGGCGGCCTTGCCCTTGCCCTTCTTGTCACGGGTCAGGCTGGAAATATCCTTGGCGTCGCGCAGCACGTCGGTCATGCGGCCGAGCGAGCCGCCCTCGATGCCGATCTCCTTCATCAGATTGTCGATCATGGGCGCCTGCACCCGGTAGCGCAGCGCGGAGTCGATGACCTCGTCGGTGACGTTGCGGTTGCCGCCCGTACCGCCGTTGATGCCGTCGACATGCAGGATCTTGATGCCGTCGATCTTCTCCATCGGCTTGACGCTTTCGCGGATGATGCCTTCCATGTGGTCGAGCAGTTTGCCGCGCAGTCGGCCGGCGCGCGCTGCCTCGGAAAGGATGTTCTCGGCCTCGTTGAGCTGGCGATGGCCTGATGCGTCGACCTCATAGCGCTGGGCCGCGGCAAGGGCGTGGATCTTCTCCGCTTCCGCCGAAGCGACCGCGGCGATCTTCTGCGCTTCCGCCAGGCTTTTCGCCGCCTTCATCTCGGCATCCGCGGCGGAAGTGATGCGCAGCGCCTCGCGCTCTGCCTCGCGCTGCGCGCCGATCAGGTCGGTCAGCTTGCGGCGCTCGGCGATCTCGCGTTCGCGGGCGGTGAAGGCCTGTTCCTCGGCCTGGACGGCCTTGGCGCGTACCGCTTCGGAAGCCGCGATCGCCGAGGACCGTTCCTGCGTCTTCTTCGCGATGTCGATCGCCTTCTGGATCTCCGCGATCTCGATCTTCTGGTCGCGATCGACGCCCAGTTGGCGGATATCGCGATCCTTGATCAGCCGCGCTTCCTCGATGCCGCGCTCGGTGGTGATGCGGGCGCGCTCGACCTCTTCACTGGCCGAAATCTCGGCCTCCTCGAACGCCTGGCGCTTGGCGATCTGCAGTGCTTCCAGATGCCGCTCGCGTTCGATGCGGATCTCGTCCACCACCCGTTCCTGCGCGATCCGTGCCGTCTCGGTGGCCTGGTTCTCGACGATCTCGGCGCGGCGTTTTTCCGCCTCGGCCCTGGTGACTTCCAGCGCCTTTTCGGCAAGCGCGATCTGGCGTTCCAGTTCAGCGACTTCGAGCAGTTTCTTGCGCTCGATCTCGAGCTTGCTTTGCGCGCCCTCACGCTCGATGCGGGCCTTCTCCAGCGACAGTTCGAGCGCGATCTGCTCGCGCTCGGTCAATTCGCGCATCTTCATCTCGGTCTCGTCGAGCGAACGGCGGCGCGCGATCTCGAGGCGTTGCGTGTCTTCCTCGCTCTTGATGCGCTCCTCGGTGATGTTGCGCTCCTGGTTGAGCCGCGATTTTTCGACGGCCTCGCGCGACGAGAGCTGTGCCTGTTCGGATTCCTGGTCACGCAACGCACGCTCAATGGCCAATTCAGACCGCTGTGCGGCGCGACGGATTTCGACCTCGCGCTCCTGTTCGAGGCGCGCATATTCGGTGTCGCGGTCGATCTCCAGCACCTTGCGCTGTGTGTCAAGGTTCTGGTTGCGGATGTCGACCAGCGTGCGCTGTTCGATCTCGTTGCGCATGCGGCGGCGGGTCTCGATCGATTCCGTCAGCTGCGTCAGACCCTCGGCGTCGAAGGCGTTGGAGGGATCGAAATATTCGAGGCTGGTCTGGTCGAGGTCGACGATGGCGACGCTCTCCAACTCGAGCCCGTTGGCCGCGAGCGACTCCTCGGCCAGCCTGCGCACCTTGGCGGCATAGTCGCCGCGCAACTCATGCATCTCTTCCAGCGTCATCTGCGCGGCGACGGTGCGCAGCGCACCGGCGAACTTGCCTTCCAGCAATTCGCGCAGGCTGTCGGGCTGCAGGGTGCGGCGGCCAAGCGTCTGCGCGGCAGCGGCCACCAGTTCGCGGCTGGCGCCAACGCGCACGAAGAACTCGGCGATCAGGTCGACGCGCATGCGGTTGCGGGTGATCAGCGCCAGCGCATCCTCGCGGCGCACCTCGATGCGCAGCACGTTCATGTTGACCGGAGTGATCTCGTGCAGGACCGGGATGACGAAGGCACCACCATTCACCACCACCTTCTCGCCCATGAAGCCGGTGCGCACGAACGCCGTCTCCTTGGTCGAGCGCCGATAGAGCCAGCGCAAGATGTAGACGGCGATCACCACGACGACCGCGGCAATGATCAGCCACAACAGGAAAGCGCCAAAAGTCTGCGCGTCCATGATCTATCCTCCCCAAGACAATGCGGTCGGCACGGGGCGACCGGCGATATTTTCAAACATCCACCCGCATGGTGGCGAAGTCCAATTCTTCATGCCCGCCTCTGCAGCTTCGGCGTGACCGCGTGGAACGCGGCGATCGCCGCGTCGACGAAAGGCGTGTCGTTGATGTTGGCCCGCACCCGCTCGACATGGCGCAAGGGCGTGCGGCGCACCGTCTTCTCTATCGCCTCGAACAAAGCGTTGTCGGCTTCCGGGTCATGAAAGGGCTGACCGGGCGCGTCGAGCATCGAGACGCCGCCCTCCGGCAGCAGGAAGCGCACCGGACCGTTCATGGCGTTGAGCCGCGTGCCGATCCATTCACCGAAGGCGCGGTTCTCGTCGCGCGTGGTACGCATCAGCGTGACGTTGGGATTGTGGATGACGAATTTGCGGCTGCGGAATTTCTCCGGCACGCTGTCGCGCGGGCCGAAATTGACCATGTCGAGCGCGCCGGCCGAGCCGACATAAGGCAGCCCGGTGCGGATCGCAGCGCCGAAGCGATCCTCCGTCGCCGGGAACACGCCGCCGACGATCATGTCGGCCACTTCCGTGGTGGTAAGGTCGAGGAAGGCCGACAGCAGCCGGGAATCGCCGAGATTTTCCATCGCCCGGCCGCCAATGCCGGTGGCATGGAAGACAAGGCAGTCATAGTCGGCTTCGAGACGTTTCGTGACAGCTTGCACCAAAGGTGTGGTGACACCGAACATGGTGATGCCGACGGCCGGCCGCGCCAGCTTGCGTCTTGCTTCCCACGCCTCGGCATTGGGCAGTTGCGCGACCATGCCTGCCATGGCGTGCGCGGCGTTGGACAACACCTGTTCGGTGATCGAGTTCAGCCCCTGAACATCGGCGACCGAATGGAACATCATGATGTCGGCGCCGCCGACATATTTGGCGACATCGCCGGCCGCCACAGTCGAGACCATCAGCTTGGGGATGCCGACCGGCAGCACGCGCATGCCTGCCGTCGCCAGCGTGGTGCCGCCGGAACCGCCCGCCGAGATGACGCCGCCGATGCGCGGCTCACGCTCGATCCAGCGTGCGAAAGCTTCCGCCATGGCACTGACCGAGCCGCCGCGATCATTGGTGAAGACGGCGGAGGATCCACGCGCGTGCATGCCGGCCACCTGCATGGCGGGCACATCGGCGCTGGTCGGCTTTCCCGATGTCGACAGGTCGACGGTGCGCACGGGCAAACCAAGCGACTTCAGCCGGTCGGCAACGAAGCGCAATTCCTTGCCCTTGGTGTCGAAGGTGCCGACGACCAGCACGGTCCTGCCGATGCGTTCGGCGAAGGGGATGGCGAAGACCTTCTTCAGGTCGTCCTGCGGTGCCGTCTTGTCGACCGCGGCTTGTCGCAATTCGGTGACCGGCACGTTCCAGCGATTGGGCAGTTCGGTGACCGGTCGATAGACGCCGCTCTGCGGCATCGGTTCGGTCGAGGCTGCGCCAGCCCTGTCGACGCGATAGACTTCCGCCAGCTGTTCCCGGGCCTGCGCGGCTTCCGCCGGCGTGACCGATGCCTCCTCGGCATGGCGGCCGACGCCGAGCAGCCGCTGCTGCAACTCACGGTCGGCGGCGAGCGCCTTGGCATCCATCAGCCGGTTGATGCGGCCATTGACCATGATGGCGACCTGGTTCGATACCGTGGTCGCCACGCCGATATTCTGCTCGATGACCAGCACCGCCATCTCGCCTTCGGCGGCGAGGTCAACCAGCATGCGCTCGACCTGGTCGACGATGACCGGCGCCAGGCCTTCGGTCGGCTCGTCCATGACCAGCAGTTTGGGATCGCTGAGCAGCGCACGCGAAATCGCCAGCATCTGCTGTTCGCCGCCCGACAGCTGCGAGCCGCCATTGGTGCGGCGCTCGGCGAGCCGCGGAAAGGTCTGGTAGACGCGCTCGACCGTCCAGCTGGCATCGCGCCTGTTGCCGGCGGCCAGACGCAGATGCTCGTCGACGGTCAGGCTCGGCCAGACACGGCGCCCCTGCGGGACATAGCCGACGCCGAGACGGTGGATTTCGTGCGGCTCAAGAGAGGTGATCTCCCGGCCGTCGACGCGGATCGAACCGGACTTCGCCCGTTTCAGCCCAACGATGGTGTTGCAGAGCGTCGACTTGCCCATGCCGTTGCGGCCGACCACCGACAGCACGCCGCTTTCCAGCGTCAGCGAAACACCTTGCAGCGCATGGCTTTCACCATAGAAGACCTGCAGGTCGTCGATGCGCAGCATTGCCTTGGCGATCTTTCCGGGACGCTCAGCCATGCTTGCCCCCGAGATAGATCTCCTGGACTTCCGGGTCGGCTTCGATCTCCTGCGGCGTGCCTTCCTTGAACAGGCGGCCATTGTGCATCATCGACACATATTCCGAGACGCGCAGCGCGACATCGAGATCATGCTCGATGATGATGTAGCCGATATGCTTCGGCAGCGCGTTGAGGATGGCGACGAGGTCGCGACGCTCGGTCGGCGACAGGCCGGCCGCCGGCTCGTCGAACAGGATGAAGCGCGGCGCGCCCGCCAGCGCCAGCGCGATCTCCAACTGCCGCTGCTGGCCATGGCTCAGCGTCGCCACCAGCGTGTCGCGAAAGGCTTCGAGGTGCACGGCGTTGAGGATCGATTCCGCCTGCACCATGTTGACGTCGGTCGTTGCCGGACGCAGCAGCGAAAACCGCCGACGCGAGACGCCGCGACAGGCGAGAAAGATGGAATCGAGGACCGACAGACCCTTGAACAGTTGCGAAATCTGATAGGTGCGGCGCAGTCCGCGCCGGATGCGTTCATGCGGCGGCAGGTCGGTGATGTCCTCGCCGAAGAAACGGATGCGCCCCGCCGTCGGCAGGAAATCGCCGGTGACGGCGTTGAACAGGGTTGTCTTGCCGGCGCCGTTGGAGCCGAGGACCGCGCGCCGTTCGCCGGCCGCGATCCTCATATTGATGCCCGAGAGTGCCACCAGCGCCCCGAAATGCCGCGCCACGCCATCAAGCTCCAGCGCATAGGCGCCGGTGCTCTGGAGACGGTTTGCTGCGAAGCTTTCGGTCACTGGCGGCTGCACTTAAGCGAGGGGTTACGGGCAGCTCGGATTGTCGCGGTTGACCGCGCCGAGCTTCATGAACTCGTCTTCGGGAATGCCGAGCGTCTGGTTGACCTGCGGCACGACCTTGACCAGCTTGTTGAGGAGATTGCCGTCGGCGCCTTCGGTGACCTCGGTCAGGAAAATGTCGGCGATGGCGTTGCGGTTCTTGTCGAGCGACACCTTGCCCGTCGGCGTGTCGAAGGACAGCTTCGACAGCGCGTCGCGCAACTTCTTGCCGCCATCGGAGACATCGCCGCCGACCTGGTCGAGACCAAGCAGCGTCGCCTTCATGTCGACATAGTAGCCATGGGCGAAGAGCGAGGGTGACGGAAACGCGCCCGGCTGCTTCTTGTAGGCCTCGACGAAGGCCTTCCAGGCAGGCGCGTCGTTGGTGTCGGCGGTCGGGCCAGCGGATGGCGTGCCCTTCAGCACGTCCTTCAGCTTGCCTTTCGACGTCAGCACGGTCTGGTCGACAGTGATCGAGCCGCCGATCAGCGGCGCGGTGCCGCCGCCCTGCTGGTACTGGGTCAGGAAGTTGACCGCATCGGCGCCGCCGAGCGCGACATAGATTGCGTCGACATCCTCAGGAATGGCGGCGATGACCGAGGAAAAGTCCTTGTTGCCGATCGGCACCCAGGATTTCGACGGCACATGGCCGCCGGCCTTGCAGAACTCGGCCATGAAGCCGAACACCTGCGTGTAGGGGAAGGAATAATCCTCTGCGACGGTGGCGACCTTCTTGTAGCCCTTGTCCTTGAAGGCATAGGTGCCGAGGCCGGCCATCCACTGCGCGCCATCGGTCGAGAAACGGAAGAAGTTCTCAGCCGGATCGCGCAACGTGGTGTCCTGCGCGGCCGATGTGCCGTTGATGAAGGTCACGTTCGGTTGCGTCTTGGCGTAATCCTTGACGGCGATGCCTTCGTCGCCCGAAAGCGGACCGACCAGCACCTTGACGCCGTCCTGCTCGACCAGCTTGCGCGCCGCGCGCACGGCGCTGTCGGGCGAAGCATCGGACGAACCCTTGACGATCTCGATCTTCTTGCCGGCGACGGTGCCGTTCATCTCGGCAACGGCGGTCATGGCGCCGCGCTCGCCGTCCTCGCCGAGCACCGTGAACGGGCCCTCGAAGGTGGCGAGCAGGCCGATCTTGATGGTGTCGTCGGCAGCCAGTGCCATCGAAGGCGCCGTCAGCCCGGTGAATACCGCCAGCGCCAGCAATGTCCGTCTATGCATTCTCATCATTTTCCTCCCTTTGATTTGGTTTTGCAGTGGTTCATCCATCCCGGCTCCTATGGACCTGGACGCAAGGACTCCTGGGCAAGATGTGGCTTGATCCTCCCCCACAACCCAAGAATTCCATCCGGTGAGACGAAGACGATCACCAGGAACACCAGGCCGATCAGCGTGTTGAAGCGCTCGGCGCCGACAATGTCGATGGCGAAGGTCTGCATCAGGACGACGACGACCGCGCCGAGGAACGGCCCGATCGGGTGGCGCAGGCCGCCGATGACGGCAATGATCAGCACGTCGATCGCGGCATCGACGCCGATGGTACCGGGCGAGACGCGGCCGTTGAACCAAACCAGCAGCACGCCCGCCAGTCCGGCGATGACACCGGCGAGCAGCCAGGCGAAGACCTTGTGCGCGGTGACATGGTACCCCAGCGCGCGCATGCGGCGCGGATTGTCACGGATCGCCTGCAAGGTCATGCCGAAGGTTGAGCGCGAGCCGTAAAGCACCGCCGCATAAGACAGCGCCGCCAGGCCGAGGCAGAGATAGTAGAATGGCCTGGGATCGCGCCAGTTGACGCCCCAGAAGACCGGCGCACGAATGCCGGCGTAGCCGGAATGGCCGTTGAAGATGGCGTAGTTCTGTTGCGCGAAGTAGAAGGTCGCGGTGGCGATCGCCAGCG
Source organism: Mesorhizobium sp. GW821-FHT04C10 (assembly GCF_059420305.1). Taxonomy (NCBI): domain Bacteria; kingdom Pseudomonadati; phylum Pseudomonadota; class Alphaproteobacteria; order Hyphomicrobiales; family Phyllobacteriaceae; genus Mesorhizobium; species Mesorhizobium sp. GW821-FHT04C10. Next base: position 5,845,049 of record NZ_JBWKTL010000001.1, read on the forward strand.
TGATCATGATCGTGTAGATGCCCTCGGTGCGCACCGAGATCCAGCCGATGAGCGCCGACGCCAAGGCCGCCGCGAGAACCGCGAACGGAACCGCGAGCCACCACGGCCAGCCGAAACCGAGAATGCTGGAATTGTTGTTGCCAAGGATGGCGATGGCATAGGCCGCTATGCCGGCGACGGTGATCTGCGCCAGGCTGACCATGCCGCCATAGCCGGCGAGCAGCATCAGCGACAGGCCCAGCATGCCGAAGATCAGCGAATAGCCGCCGATCTGCGTCAGAAAGAAATCGGACGCCACCAACGGATATAGCACCAGCGCGAGGGCAAGGATGATGTGGCCGGCGCCGAGCTTCTCCAGCCAGTTCTGCTGCGGCGTGGCGCCGGTGGTGGCGACGGCCAGACTCATCGTGCCTTCCCCATGATGCCTTGCGGCCGCACCGCCAGCGTCACCACCATGATGACGAAGGTCAGCACGATGCCATAGGTCGGGAAGTAGACGAGGCCGATCTGCTCGGCCAGGCCGATCAGCAGCGCGCCGATGGCGGCACCGGTGATCGAGCCCATGCCGCCGACGATGACGACCACCAGCGAGGCCAGGAGATAGCGGACATCCTCGCCGGGCGCGACCGACAGCGCCGAGCCACCGACGACGCCGGCAAAGCCGGCAAGGCCGGCGCCGACGGCAAAGACGATGGCGAAGACCGCATGCACATTGACGCCGGAGGCCTGCAACATGGCGCGGTCGTCGACGCCGGCGCGGATCATCATGCCGACGCGGGTCTTGTGCAGCATCAGCCAAAGACCGACGCCGATGACGATCGCCGCCGCCAGCACCACGACGCGGTAGAGCGGATAGGTGAGGAAGACCGAGGCGCCGTTGGAGCGCACCGCCGTGATAACGGGCAAGGTCAATGCGCCATCGAGCCATTCGGGCGTGGTGATCTGGTAAGTGCCACCGGCCCACACCGCCAGCATCAGGTCGGCGGCCACGATCGAGATGCCAATCGAGACAAGGGTCTGGCGAAGATCGTCGCCCTCCAGCCGACGGAAAACGAAGACCTGCATGACGACACCGACGATGGCCAGCACCGCGAAGCCGGCGGCGACGCCGAGCAGCCAGTAGCCGGTGCGGTTGGTGACTTCGTAGCCGATATAGGCGCCAAGCAGATAGAGCGAGCCATGTGCCAGATTGACGTTGCGCATCAGGCCGAAGATCAGCGTGAAGCCGCTGGCAACGAGGAAATAGAGGCCGGCCAGGGTGATGCCGTTGAGGATGGCGCTGACGAAGGCCTTCTTCGAGATCAGGATGGCGTTCAGCCAATCCGGCCAGACCGCGAAGACCAGCCATGCGACGACAGCGGCGGCGAGCAGGCCAACGAGGCCCCATGCCTGCCGACCTGTCATGCCGCCGCTCTCGGAGAGCGTCTGAGATGGCTGGTCGAGCAGGCTCATGCCGTCAGCCGCCGGCGCTGCTCGTTCATGCGCGGCGCCTTGTGGAACTTGCCGTCCTTCATGATGGCGAGGATGCGGTTCTTGTCCTGCAGGATGCGCACGTCAGAGATCGGATCGCCGTCGATCAAGAGAAGGTCGGCAAGGTAGCCTTCCCTGATCATGCCGAGCTCGTCGCCCATGTTCATGATCTGACCGCCATATTTGGTGCCGGCCAGGATCGCCTCCATCGGCGAGAAGCCCAGCATCTCGACGAAGGTCTGGATGTCCTTGGCGTTGGTGCCTTGCGGCGTCCAGGCAAAGCCATAGTCGCCGCCGATGCAGACGCGGATGCCGCGCCGGTGCATCTTCTTCATCGTCTCGATGCACATTTCGAGTTCGCGCTCGTATTCGAGCGACAGCGGCGAGCCCGGCTTGATGCCCCATTGCTCGGCGTGACGGGCTGTGTTGATCAGCCAGGCGATGCCCGGCGCGACGAAGTGCTTGTCCTTGGCCGCTTCGAGCATGTCGAGCGCTTCCTCGTCGGCGAAGGAGGCATGATAGATGTTCTGGATGCCGTGGCGGATGCACTGTTTGACCGAGCCCGACGAACGCGCATGCGCCGACAGCACCTTGTTGCGGCAGCGCGCCTCGGAGGCGGCCATGGCGACCTCCTCTTCCGACATCGGCGTCTCCTCAGCGCCCATGCCGGTGATGCTCTCGCCGGACAGGTTGAGTTTTATCGAATCGACGCCGTATTTGATCAGCTGGCGCACGGTGCGACGGATTTCCTCCGGTCCCGAGACGACGAGCCCAAGGTTCAGCCCCTCATGTGGGATGTGCGACGGCGCGGAATCGCCGAGGCCGCCGACCGTGGTGATTTCCGGACCCGCCGCGAGGTAGCGCGGTCCCGGAAAGCGGCCCTGGTTGATGAATTTCTTGGCGACGACATCGAGACGCGGCTTCGCGGCGGCGGCACCCCGGCCGGCGGTGAAGCCGGCGTCGAGCACCAGCTTGGCCATCTCCATGGTGACCAGCATGTGCTCTTCGATTTCCATCATCTGGATGGGGTCGATGCCGGGCGCGTTGTTCCAGGACAGATGCAGATGCGCGTCGATCATGCCCGGCATCAGTGTCGCGCCCATACCGTCGATGACGGTTGCACCTCCTGCCGCGCCACCGCTGTAGGAGGACGACGAGGACGAGTTGAAACGCGATGAGCCCTTGGTGATCTGCTTGATGCGGTTCCCCTGCACCAGCACCTCACCGGTGTATGGATATTCACCTGATGCGTCGAGCACGCGCACATTGGTGAACAGCGTGCTGCCCGAACCGTTGCCGTTCCAGCTGTCGTCTGCCATCACAAGCCTCCCAACTTGCCGAGCGCATGAGTTTACGCCCGATCAGAAATCCTCACCTATCAACCCGTCTCAAAAAATCGGCGAGCTTCTGGCTGCTTTCGCGCGGGTTTTCCACCGTGGCCCAGTGCCCGCACCGATCCAGCGACGAGAATACGGCGCCCTTGATCTTGTCGGCAAGCGCCTGGGCGACCCCTGGCGGATTGACCGTGTCGGCGTCGCCGGTGACCAGCAATGTCGGCGCCGAGATCCTGCGCGCATCGACGGCGGTCGCCTTGGCCAGAGCCTCGCAGGTACGGGCGTAGGATTCGGGATCCTGACGCGTGATCGATTCCCGCACGAAGGCCACGGCCGCCGGCGAGGTTTCCCTTGTGTGGGCGGAAATCGCGTTGGCGACGATCTGGTCGGCGATATCGGCAATGCCGCCCGAGCGCGCCAGACGCGCCCGGTTGGCGAGCCCTTGCCGTGTTGCTTCCGCCGGTTCCGCCAGGGCGCCGAACAGCGCCAGCGATGTGACCAGCGACGGCTGCGCCGCGGCGATCTGCTGGCAAACGATAGTGCCCATCGAATGGCCAACGAAGTGCGCGGCAGCAACCCCCATACCGGCCATGGCGCGGATCACGGCCTCGCTCATCCCTTCGACGGTCAGCGGCTCGATCGGGCGCGGCGAGCGGCCGGAGCCCGGCAGGTCGAGCCGGATGACGCGATAGGCGGAAAGCGCCGCCATCTGCGGCTGAAACATGTTCGAGGTGCCGCCAAGGCCATGGATCATCACCACGGCAGCGCCCTCGCCGACAACTTCCGCAACCACCTGACCAACCGTGACCGTGGTCATTGCGCGTGCTCCGCGAAGCGGTTTTCCAGCGTGCCGATGCCATCGATCTCGATGCGCACGACGTCACCGGCCTTGAGGTATTTCGGCGGGTCGAAACCGATGCCGACCCCGACAGGGGTGCCGGTGGCGATGATGTCGCCGGGCTTCAGCGTGATGCCTTGCGACAGTGTGGCGATGATGGTCGGGATGTCGAAGATGAGCAGCGATATGCGGGAATTCTGGCGCAGATCCTCGTTGACGAAACACCGGATGCCGGCGGTTGCCAGGTCGAGTTCGTCCCTGGTCACCGCCCATGGTCCCATGGGGCAGAACGTGTCTTGCGACTTGCCGATCAGCCACTGGCTGTATCTGCCCTGCAGATCACGGGCCGTGACGTCGTTGACGATCGTGTAGCCCCAGACATGGTCGAGCGCATTCTCCTTCGATATGCCGCGCCCGCTCTTGCCGATGATGACGGCCAGTTCCGCCTCATAGTCGATGGCGGTCGAGACCGATGGATCGATCAACACGCTGGCATGGTTGGCGACGACCGATTCAGGAACCTTGGAAAAGATGATCGGATGCTTCGGGATCGCGCCGGCGCCGGCGCTGGAATCGAAGCCGCTGCGGGCGAATTCATGCGCGTGCTCGTGATAGTTCTTGCCGACGCAGAAGATGTTGCGGCGCGGTTGCGGGATAGGCGCTTCGATTTCCACCTGCGCCAGCGGAATGGGCGACAGGGTACGCGGCATGCCGGCGCCGTTGCGCTCGATCAAAGCCAGAATGCCTGATTTGGCCTGGTCGACGGAAAAATCAAAAGGCGCGATTGTCTGGGCGTCAAGATCGACAAGCCCCACGCGGCGCTCCCCGGCGATCGAAAAAGTCGCGACCCGCATCCAGATCCTCCCTGAACCAATATTGAGCCAATTATTCGCTCTTTTGTTACACGCTATCGCCGATTGGTTTAGCCCGCAAGAGGAATCTGGGTTGGTCGTACCAAAAAGGATTTGATTGCCAACCGCACCGCTTCACAGGATATCGACCGCTGCCATGCGATGGACGGCGGTACTTGAAGCTGCTATCAATGGTTCAGTATCGGATCAGATAAAAGTGACCGGACATGCCCAAGCTTGTCGCCAGCGATATCGCCACCGCGCTGAAGAAGCGGATTTCTTCCGGCGAATGGATCGAGAGTGGCCGCATGCCGCCGGAACGCGACCTGGCGAGCGAATTCGGCGTGGCGCGCAACACGGTGCGCCGTGCCGTCTCCTTCCTTGAGGACGATGGCACCGTGGTGCGGCATGTCGGACGCGGCACATTCCTGACCGCCACCAATCCTGGTTCGATGGCGGCGGTTGTCGGCCGGATGGAAGGCACCAGCCCGGCCGACATGATGGAGATCAGGCAGCTGCTTGAGCCGGCGGCGGCGGCCTTCGCCGCCACCAACGCCAGCGCCATGGAACTCAACGCGGTGCGCGAGGCGCACAAGATCGCTTCGGAGTCGCAGGACATGCCGACCTTCGAGCATTGGGATGCGGAATTTCACCACCGCATCTTCGCCTGCTCGCGCAACGACTTCCTCAAGGAGATCCACAATCTGATGCGCATCCTGCGCAATCAGGCGCCATGGTTCGAAATGAAAAAGCGCTCCTTTTCCGAAGAACGCCGCGGCATCTATTGCAGCGAGCACCAGATCGTTCTCGATGCGCTGCTGCGCCGCGACCCGGAGAGCGCCAGCCAGGCCATGCTGGCGCATCTGAGAACCGTCGAGCGCAACCTGCTGGGCCGGTAAATCCGCGCACCGCTATCCTCAATAGGGCAGGCCGACATAGTTCTCGGCGAGCGCGGTCGACGCGGCACGCGAGTGCACGAGGTAGTCGAGTTCCGCCTCCTGGATGCGCTGGCCGAAGTCGCCGGTATCGGGAAAGCGGTGCAGCATGGTCGTCATCCACCAGGAAAAGCGCACCGCCTTCCAGACCCGCGCCAACGCCTTGGCGGAATAGACATCGAGACCCGCTTCGGACTTTCCTTGATAGAAGTCCCGAAACCCGTCGAAGAGATAGCGCACGTCGCTGGCGGCGAGGTTAAGGCCCTTGGCACCGGTCGGCGGCACGATGTGAGCAGCATCGCCGACCAGGAACAGCCGGCCGAAGCGCATTGGCTCGGCAACGAAAGAGCGCAGCGGCGCGATCGACTTTTCGAAGGAAGGCCCGGTGGTGACGCTGGCGGCCGTCTGTTCCGGCAAGCGGCGGCGCAGCTCGTCCCAAAAGCGATCGTCCGACCAGGCTTCGACACGGTCACCCTCGGGGCACTGCACATAGTAGCGGCTGCGATGCGTCGAGCGCATCGAGCACAGTGCAAAGCCCCGCTCGTGATTGGCGTAGACCAGTTCGCGATCTGCCGGCGGCACTTCGGCCAGCACGCCGAGCCAGCCGAACGGATATTGCCGCTCGAACGTTTTCAGCGCCCGCTCCGGCACCGATCCGCGGCTGACGCCACGATAGCCATCGCAGCCGGCAATGAAGTCGCAATCCATGCGATGCGTAATGCCGTCCTTGTCGTAGGTGACGAATGGTGCGGCACCGCCGAAATCATGTAGCGCCACATCCGACGCCTCGTAGACGGTGACCAGGCCGGCCGCGTCGCGCCTGTCCATCAAATCATGCGTCACTTCGGTCTGGCCGTAGACCGTGACATGCCTGCCACCGGTGAGTTCGGCGAGATCGATGCGGTGCAGTCGCCCGTCAAAGGCGAGCGAGATGCCGGAATGCGGCAAGCCTTCGGAATGCAGCCTTGCGGCAGCACCGGCCTCCCCAAGCAGATCGACCGTGCCCTGTTCGAGCACCCCTGCCCGCACGCGGCCAAGCACATGGTCGCGGCTCGAGCGTTCCAGGATGACGGTCTCGACACCGATGCCGGCCAGAAGTTGTCCAAGCAGCAGGCCGGAGGGTCCCGAGCCGACGATGACGACCTGCGTGCGCATCAGTGGCCGAGACTTTCGATCCGTGCGGCGAGTTCGGCGGCAAGGCGCAGCGATGCCGCGGTTGCGACCACCATCTGCGGCAGCAGCAGCCATTCCAGCGTCCATGCCGCGCCCGAACGTTCCTGCTCATGCACCAGAGCCTGATGCATGCCGGAAAGCTGGGTGGCGTTGAAGCGGGCCAGCGCCACCAACGCTTCGGCCTTCACTGGGTTCTGCTTGTGCGGCATGGCCGACGAGCCGCCACCGCCGGAAAGCGCGATGTCAGCGCCGCCCTGCGCCATCAGGGCGATGTCCTGGCCGAACTTGCCGAGGCTGCCGGTCAGTAGCGACAGCCAGCCGGCGAAATCAGCGAGCGCGTCGCGCTGGCTGTGCCATTGCGGCGCATCGCCAAGGCCGAGTTTTGCGGCAAGCGCCGCGCGCACTGCCGGCCCCTTCTCGCCAAGCTTTTCCAGCGTGCCGGCGGCGCCGCCGAACTGCACGACCAGCAAACGTCTCGACTGTTCAGACAATCTTTCCCGGTGCCGCTGCAGCGGCCCGCGCCAGGCGTTCACGCGATCAGCTACTTGAATAGGGATCGCGGGCTGCATGCGGGTCATGCCGGTCAGCGCCCTGCCCCCAAAGCGCTCCTCGAGCGACGTGAGGCGCAAAACGGTCTCGGTCAGGAGCAGGCTGAGATGGTCGACGACGGATTTCAGTCGAAGCACCAAGCCAGTGTCGATGACATCCTGGCTTGTGGCACCGAAATGCACCTTGTCGCCATGCGGCTCGCCAACCGTCTCTCTCAGCTGGCGCACCAACTCCGGCACGATGACGCCGTCCCTGGCGGCAGCGGCGCGCAGCAAGGTCGTGTCCGGCCGGAACGAGGCCAGCACCGACAGGATGGCTGCCGCCGCGTCGTTGGTTATGACCCTGTTTTCGGCTTCCGCTTCCGCCAGCGCGCTCTCGAACGCCAGCATCGCCTCTATTTCCGCCTCGACAGAGAAATGCCTCGCCGCCTCCTCGTCGCCGAGAAAGGCGGAAAGCAATGGATGGTCGAAGGGCGATATGGTCATATCGCGGATCTCCTAGCTGTCGAAGAAGACCGTTTCCTTCTCCCCCTGGAGATGGACATCGAAGACGTAGGTGTCGCCCTGGCGCTCGGCGATCAGCGTCGGCACGCGGACGCGGTGCTCGATACGCGCCAGGATCGGATCGCCGGCATTGGCTTCTTCCTCATCGGAGAAATACAGCCTTGTGTGCAGACCGAGATTGATGCCGCGCGCGACGATCCACAGCGTGATGTGCGGTGCCATCAGGCGGCCATCGCGGAACGGCACGCGGCCGGGCTTGATCGTCTCGAATGCGCAGACGCCGGTGTCCATGTCGGTCGGACAACGGCCCCAGCCGAAGAAGTTCGGATCGGCGGCACCGCGCAATTCGGCCGGCGAATTGTAGAGCCCGTCCGCGTCCGCCTGCCAGATCTCGATCAAAGCGTCCTTGAGCGGCGTCCCGGTGCCGTCAAGCACCCGGATGCGCAGGCCGATGCGCTCGCCTTTTGTCTTGTCGTTGACCATGGTCGCGCCGAGATCGGTCGCATAGACGCCACCGATGTCGCAGAAATTCGGCGTCAGCCCGATATGGACGTAGGGTCCGGCTGTCTGCGAAGGGCTCTCCTTCAGGCTGTCGAGCGACTGGGTCATCAATTGCCCTCCAGCCGGTTTTCGAACAGCGACGAGCGGCGCCCGCGCAGCACGATATCGAACTTGTAGGCGAGCGCATCCATCGGGATCGTCGCCTGCGTGTCGAGGACGGCCGTCAGCGCCTCGATAGCCGCCTTGTCGGCGATGCCGCGAACGATCGGGCATTTCCAGATCAGCGGGTCGCCCTCGAAATACATCTGCGTGATCAGCCGCTGCGCAAAGCCATGGCCAAAAACCGAAAAATGGATATGCGCCGGGCGCCAGTCATTGGGGCCGTTCGGCCAGGGATAGGGCCCGGGCTTGACGGTGCGGAAGGCATAGCCACCATCCTCGCCTGAAATGGTGCGGCCGCAGCCGCCGAAATTCGGATCGAGCGGCGCCAGGTAGCCATCCCTCTTGTGGCGGTAGCGGCCGCCGGCATTGGCCTGCCAGAATTCCAGCAGCACGCCACGCACACCAACGCCGCGTTCGTCAAGCACGCGCCCATGGACGATGATGCGCTCGCCGATGGCGCTCTCGCCCGGCCTGGCGAAATTATGGATCAGGTCGTTGTCGAACTCGCCCAGCATGGCGTGGCCGAAGACAGGTCCCGCTATTTCCGACAGCGTGTTGTCGAAGGACAAAAGCGCCTTCTGCGGCGACCGCAGCACCGAACTCTTGTAGCCCGGCGTCAGCGCCGGCGGGTGCCATGTCCGGTCGCGCTGGAAGAAGGCGCCGGTCTCGGGCCTCCGGTTCGAGCCGGACTCAGCGGGCATTGTTGGCTCCGTCCATCTCCGAAAACACGTCCTTGGCGATCTTGAAGGCACGGTTGGCAGCCGGCACACCGGCATAGATGGCGACATGCAGGAACGCCTCGCAGATGTCGTCGCGCGTGGCACCGGTGTTGGCGGTGGCGCGCACATGCATGGCCACTTCCTCATCATGGCCGAGCGCGGCCAGCAGCGCCAGCGTGACGATCGAACGCTCGCGCCTGGTGAAGCCCGGCCGCGCCCACACCGTCCCCCAGGCGGCCTCGGTGATCAGTTCCTGAAACGGCCGGTCGAAATCGGTGGCCGCGACCTCGGCCCGATCGACGTGGCGGTCGCCGAGCACCGACCGTCGGACGGCAAGGCCTGTCCGATATCTTGCCGTGTTGCCGGGGACTTCATCCATGGGTTTCTCCAGGGGCAAGCGATGCGACAAAACCGCGGATCAGCGCGACCAGCGCCTGCGGCTGCTCGATGCACGGAATGTGCCCGGCGCTACGGATGATTTCGAAACGTGCGCCGGGGATCAGATCCGCCAGAGAGCGGACAAGATCGGGGGGCGTCGAGCCGTCCTGGTCGCCGACAACGCAGAGCGTCGGTACAGCGATGCGGCGCGCGCTCTCGGTGAAATCGGCGTCGCGGACAGCCTTGCATGTCCCGATATAGCCTGGCAGCGCCTGCCTGGTCAGCATGTTGCGGCAACCGGCAAGGTCGGCGGGGCGCCCGACATGGAAATCCGGCGTGAACCACACTTTCATCACGCCATCGGCGATCGCCTCGATGCCGTAGCGCTCCACGACCGCAATGCGGCTGTTCCAGCTTTCGGCGGTACCGATCTTGTGGGCGGTGTCGCTGAGGATCAGGCCCTCGATGCTTTCAGGACGGCGGATATGCAGTCCCTGCGCCACCATGCCGCCGACCGACAGGCCAAACAGCACGACCTTGTTGAAACCGAAGTGGTCGATGAGGGCGTTCAGATCGTCGACATGGTCGTTCATCGAGTGGACGCCGGTGCCGATGTCGGAGAGGCCGTGGCCGCGCTTGTCATAGACGAGCAGCGGCATCTCGCCGGCCAGAAGCGCAACGACCTCATCCCAGATCCGCAGATCGGTGCCGAGCGAATTGATGAACACAACCGGGGGCGTCTTGCCGTCCGCCTCGACATATCGGTGGTGCAGCGTGATGCCGCCAACAGTGACGAATGGCACGATTTCGATCCTCCATCTCCACATTGCACGCCGCATTTGGTTCGGTAAAATGATATTTTGCGCCGTTTCATTAACTCAGGGGTTATCAAATTCATGCCCGGCAGCCGCATCCGGTTCCGTCACCTGCAAGCATTCCTGGAGGTCGCCCGGCAGGGCAGCGTGGCCCGCGCCGCCGACCTCCTGCATGTCAGCGCGCCGGCGGTGACCAAGACCCTGCGTGAACTGGAAGAGGCGCTCGGCATCGCCGTGGTCGAGCGCGACGGGCGCGGCATCCGGGTCACCAGGCTTGGCGAAATCTTCCTGGACCATGCCGGCTCGGCGATATCGGCGTTGAAACGCGGCATCGATTCCGTTCGCCAGGACGGCACCATCAATCGCCACCCGATCCGCATCGGCGCGCTGCCGACGGTTTCAGCGAAGGTCATGCCACAAGCCATGAGCCTGTTCCTCAAGGAGAACACCGGGGCTGCGATCAAGATCGTCACCGGCGAGAACGCCGTGCTGCTCGAGCAGTTGCGCACCGGCGCGCTCGATCTCGTCGTCGGTCGGCTGGCGGCGCCCGAAAACATGACCGGTTTCTTCTTCGAGCACCTCTACTCGGAACAGGTGCTGTTCGTCGTGCGGGCCGGGCATCCACTGCTGGAACCGGGAGCGGATATCTTCGCCAGGCTCGACGAATTCCCGGTGCTGATGCCGACCCGGGAATCCGTCATCCGTCCCTTTGTCGATCGCCTCTTCATCACCAATGGCATGACCGCGCCGGCAACCGAGATCGAGACGGTCTCGGATTCCTTCGGGCGTTCCTTCATGCGGCAGAGCAATGCGGTGTGGATCATCTCGGCCGGCGTGGTCGCCAACGAGCTCGCGAGCCGTGCCTTCGTCGCCTTGCCGGTCGACACTGCGGAAACCAAGGGGCCGGTCGGCCTGACGATGCGCACCGATACCGCGCCCTCGCTCGCCTTCACGATGCTGCTGCAGACCATTCGCGAAGCCGCAAGGCCGGGCGCCTGACCCGTCGGCGCGTTCATGCATCGACCGATGCGGCATCCGCGCGGCCATGTCGTGCCGGGCTCGCTGCAAGGCAGCCAAGCTTGTCGCCGGCGGCAAGGTCAGACAGCCAGTGACGGCGTGAAGCGAACGCTGGCGGATCTCGTCTGCCCAGATGCCAGCATCATGCAGCCGGTGCTGTTGTCCTCGTCGTTCACGCGGTTGAAGGCATCGGTGATGTTGCTGACCGGCTCGGCGCAAAAGAACGGCTTACCCGGCGGCGTATAGAGGACGAGGAAATCGAGCGGTGCCTCGGCCTCCATGTCCAATTGCCGCCCATGCTCCGGCCAGGAGATCCGGGCACGGCGCGTCCATCCGGTGAAAACCGTGTCGAACTCCACCTCCGATACATCAAAGCCAATCGACGGATCGGCCCCCGCCGGCGGCGGGACGTGACGGACAGGCAGGATCTCCGCGTCGGTTTCCCACATGCCGCACACCCACGCCTGGACATGCGTCCAACGTGTCGACGGGAAATAGGGATGGAGGCCGAAGCCAGCCGGCATCGGCGCGTCCGACAGGTTGCGCACGGCAATGGTCATGCAAAGCGCACCGTCAGCCAGCGTGATCTCCTGCTCGGCTTCATAGCTCCATGGCCAGGAATCGGCGGCGTGGCGATAGCGCAGGACAATCGTGCTGGCTTCGTGCCTCACGACCGTCCAAGGGTGGCGCCAGCCATGACCGTGCTCATGGTGCGGGTCCTCCGGCCGACTAGGCAGTTGGACCGTGCGACCCGCGAATTCGAAACGGCCGCCCCTTATGCGATTGGAATAGGGGACGAGCGGGAAGCAGGCCATGGCGCCTGCATCGCGACGGCTGATCGCCAGCGGATCCGCCGGGCGTAGCCAATCCACGACAAAGCCATCTTGCCACCACCGATACGACGCCACGGCGCCGCCGGCAGCAGGAGCAATGTCGACAGTCGCGATGCCGTCACTGATCGAGACCAGTTCGGTGTGCTGCGCGGCAACGGCAGCGGAATTCTTTGTCATCGGCACTCCCCCATCCCTTGACTCTGATCGCCATGGCTATAAGACATATCATATGAATAGTATGAAGAATAAGAAATCTTTCAGCACGGCGCGTACGTCACGGGTTGCCGTCGCGGTTTCCAGCGGCTCCACCGCGCTGCACGCGACCGTCGTCGAGCAGATCGGTTTGCGCATCGTCCAGGGCGACTTCCTGCCTGGCGAGGCCCTGCCCAATGCGGACGATTCCAGCGAGATGCTGGGCGTCAGCCGCACGGTATTGCGCGAGGCGATCAAGGTGCTGGCCGGCAAGGGACTGGTCGAATCGCGGCCGAAGACCGGCACACGCGTGCGTCCCCGCTCCGACTGGAATTTCCTCGACCCCGATGTGCTGTCATGGCGCTATGCCGGCGGCATCAGCACCGACGATGTGCGCGCGCTGTTCGAATTGCGCCGCGCCATCGAGCCGATGTCGGCCGCACTCGCCGCCCAGCGCGCCAACCCGGCGCAGATCGCCGAGATCCAGGCCGCACTCGCCGAAATGGAAGCGTTGAGCGACGATGGCGACCGCTTCGCCAAGCCCGATCTGGTGTTCCATCAGACCATCCTGCGCATGACCGGCAATGAGCTGATCGGCTCGCTGGCCGCACTGGTCGAAACCGCGTTGGTGATGAGCTTTCGCCTCTCCAACGACAATCCGGATGGACAGCGCCATTCCTTGCCGCTGCATCGCGAGGTCGCCGAGAAGATCGCCGCCGGCGACGCGCTCGGTGCGCAGAAAGCGTTGCTGGTGCTCATCGACAATGCCGAGGACGATGTGCGCCGCAGCGTCGAGAACCGCAACAAACGCCGCAACGATCGGGGCCAGCAATCGTGACCGACACCAAACGCAAACTGCGGTCCGAAGCCTGGTTCGGCGGTGAAGGCAAGAACGCCTTCATGCACCGCAGCTGGATGAAGAACCAAGGCATCCCGGCAGACGCCTTCGACGGCCGCCCGGTGATCGGCATCTGCAACACCTGGTCGGAATTGACCCCGTGCAACGCGCATCTGCGCGCCTTGGCCGATCACGTCAAGCGCGGCGTCTATGAGGCCGGGGGGCTGCCGCTGGAGTTTCCGGTGATGTCGCTGGGCGAGAGCAACATGCGCCCGACCGCCATGCTGTTTCGCAATCTAGTAAGCATGGACGTCGAGGAATCCATTCGCGGCAATCCCATCGACGGCGTGATCCTGCTGGTCGGTTGCGACAAGACCACGCCGGCGCTGCTGATGGGGGCTGCCTCATGCAACCTGCCGACCATCACCGTCTCCGGCGGGCCTATGCTCAACGGCAAGTTCCGCGGACAAGACATCGGCTCCGGCACGCATGTGTGGAAATTCGCCGAGGAGGTCAAGGCCGGCCGCATGCCGGTCGCCGACTTCCTCGCCGCCGAGCAAGGCCAGAGCCGGTCGGCGGGCAGCTGCATGACGATGGGCACGGCCTCGACCATGGCCAGCATGGTGGAAGCACTCGGCATCGGCATGCCGGACAATGCCGCGATTCCGGCGGTGGATTCGCGCCGCGGCGTGCTTGCCCAACTGGCCGGACGCCAGATCGTTGAGCTTGTTCGCCGCGACGTGACGATAGCGCAGATCCTCACCAGGCAAGCGTTCGAGAATGCCATCCGCGTCAATGGCGCGATCGGCGGTTCGACCAATGCGGTGCTGCACCTGATCGCCATCGCCAACCGGGTTGGTGTCGATCTCAGCCTCGAGGACTGGGACCGTCTTGGCCGCGACGTTCCGACGATTGTCGATCTGATGCCGTCGGGCCGATTCCTGATGGAAGACTTCTACTATGCCGGGGGGCTAGCTGCGGTCATGGCGTCGCTTGATGAAGTGGGGCTTCTTCATCGCGACGTCATGACCGTCAGCGACAAGACGATCGGTGAATTGATCGACGGCGCGCCCAACTACAACCGCGAGGTCATCCGTCCGCTGAGCGAGCCGCTGACCGAACAGGGCGGCATCTCGATCCTGCGCGGCAATCTGGCGCCCAACGGGGCGGTCATCAAGCCGTCCGCGGCGACGCCCGAGCTGATGCAGCATCGCGGCAAGGCCGTCGTCTTCGAGAACATCGAGCACTACTACGCCCGCATCGACGATCCGGAACTGGATATCGACGCCTCTTCGGTGATGGTGCTGAAGAACTGCGGACCGCGCGGCTATCCCGGCATGGCCGAGGTCGGCAACATGCCGCTGCCGGCCAAGCTGCTCAAGCAGGGCGTCTCCGACATGGTGCGCATTTCGGACGCACGCATGAGCGGCACGGCCTACGGCACCGTCGTGCTGCATGTGGCGCCTGAAGCGGCGGCAGGTGGCGCGCTGGCACTGGTGCGCGACGGCGATCTCATCGAGCTCGACGTTGCCGGCCGCCGTCTGGAATTGCTGGTATCGGACGAGGAACTGGCGATCCGCCGCCGCGACTGGAAGCCCCCGGCGCCGCCCGAAGGCGGTTACCAGAGCCTCTATGTCGAGCGCGTTCTGCAGGCCGACAAGGGCTGCGATTTCGACTTTCTCGTCGGCCGGCGCGATGCCGGCATCCCCCGGCATTCCCACTAGAGGCGCGCGATGACGGATCCAATCGGCAGCTACGCGACCTATCCAAGCCTCAAGGGCCGCAGCGTCTTCATCACCGGCGGCGGCAGCGGCATCGGTGAAAGCCTGGTGCGCCATTTCTGCGCGCAAGGCAGCCGTGTGGCTTTCGTCGATCTGGCCGAGGAACCGTCCCGGCGGCTCGTCGATGCGATCGCGGCCGAAGGACATAGCGCGCCGCTGTTCATTCCGTGCGACCTGCGCAATGTCGAAGAGCTGCAGGCGGCCACCACGCAGGCAGCGCGGCACAATGGCCCGATCCAGGCGCTTTGCAACAATGCCGGCAATGACGACCGGCATCAGACCAAGGACGTCACGGTCGCCTATTGGGACGACCGCATGGCGGTCAATCTGCGCCACCAGTTCTTCGCGGCGCAGGCGGTGCGCCCGCAGATGAGTGCGCAGGGCGGCGGCTCGATCATCAATTTCGGTTCCATCACCTGGATGGTCGGCGATCCCGATTGCCCGGCCTATGTCACCGCCAAAGCCGCTGTCTACGGCATGACGCGGGCGCTGGCCCGTGAACTCGGCCCCGAGCGCATCCGCGTCAACTGCATGGTGCCTGGCTGGGTCATGACCGAGCGCCAGATGCGGCTGTGGCTGAACCCGGCCGGCGAGCGCCAGATCGCGGAAAGGCAGTGCCTGCCGGATCGGCTGCAGCCCTCCGATATCGCGCGCATGGCGCTGTTCCTCGCCGCCGACGACAGCCGCATGTGCACGAGCCAGCAGTTCATCGTCGATGCGGGTTGGGTGTAACCCGCACGGCTCCAAGGGAAGAAGGGTATTTCATGCGTCTTGTTCAGTTCAGAATGCCGGATGGCAGCAGGCGGGTCGGTCGTGTCTCCGATGACGGCAATCACCTGCATCCGCTCGAAAAGACCGCCAGCGTGCTGGACCTCGCCGAAGCGGCGATCGCCGAGGGTGCGTCCATCGCCTCGCTGGTCGAAAAGCGGACGGGCGCCGCGACAATCGACTATGACGAGCTGTTGCGCGATGGCCGCGTGCTCGCCCCGCTGGACCACCCGGAGCCGGCGCGGTTTCTGGTCACCGGCACCGGCCTGACCCATACCGGAAGTGCCGCCGCGCGCAACCAGATGCATGTTCTGACCCATGGCGAAGGCGCCGAGGAATCCGATTCCTTGAAAATCTTCCGCATGGGGTTGGAGGGCGGCAAGCCCGGCGCCGGCAAGATCGGCATCCAGCCCGAGTGGTTCTTCAAGGGGGTCGGCACCTGCATTGTGCCGCCTGGCGCACCGCTGCCGATGCCGGCATTCGCGAAAGCCGGAGCAGAGGAAGCCGAGATTGTCGGGCTTTACCTGAATGGTCCGGACGGCCATCCCCATCGCATCGGCTATGCGCTCGGAAACGAATATTCCGACCACGTGACGGAGGGCGAGAACTATCTCTACCTCGCGCATTCCAAGCTGCGCTCCTGCTCGATCGGCCCCGAACTGCTGATCGGCGAGTTGCCGAACGAAGTGCGCGGCTATTCCCGCATCCTGCGCGACGGCACCGTCATCTGGGAGCAGGAATTCCTGTCGGGCGAGGCGCACATGTCGCACTCGATCGCCAACCTCGAACATTTCCATTTCCGCTACCCGATGCACCGCAGGCCGGGCGACCTGCACGCCTATTTCTTCGGGGCGGCGGTGATGAGCTACGCCTCCGGCGTCAAGACGGCCTCCGGCGACGAGTACGAAATCCAGGCACAGACATTCGGCAAGCCGCTCCGCAACCGAATGGTGTCGGTGCCGGACGAGGGGCTGGTCACCGTCACCCAGCTGTGACGGCAAAAGTCCGACAACTACGGTCCACCAGAACGACAATGGGAGATTAAAAATGGGACTGAAGAAAGCGTTTCTAAAACTGGCGACAATCGGGCTCGGCATCGGCCTGATGACATCGGCCGCACTGGCCGCGAACCTGCGGGTTCTGGCCTGGGACGGCTACGCCGACCCGGACTGGGTGAAGGACTTCACGGCCGCCACCGGCATCGGTGTCGATGTCGTCTTCATCGGCAGCGACGACGAGATCTGGGCCAAGATCAAGGGCAGCGAAGGGCAGGATTTCGATGTCTTCGCCGTCAACACCGCCCAGCTGCAGCGCTACATCAAGGCCGATCTGGTGTCGCCGATCGACATCACCAAGCTGCCCAACCAGAAAGAAGTGCTGCCGCGCTTCCGTGATCTGTCGCAGGTCAGCGGCGACACCAAGGACGGCAAGGTCTACGGCATTCCCTTCTGCTTCGATTCCATCGGACTGATCTACGACACCGACAAGGTCAAGCCGGCGCCGACTTCGATGTCGGTGCTCTGGGATCCGGCCTACAAGGGCAAGATCCTGGCCTATGACAATGGCGAACACAATTTCTCGTTCACCGCACTGACGCTCGGCTACAAGGATCCGTTCAACCTCAATGAGGAGCAGATGGCGGCGGTCAAGGCCAAGCTGGTCGAGCTCAAGCGCAATGTGCTGAGCTTCTACACCACCGCCGACGAGGCGCAGCAGATCTACCAGAACAATGACGTTGCCCTGATCTGGGCCAACTACGGCCAGCAGCAGGTCAAGGCACTGCAGAAGATCGGCGCCCACGTCGCCTACATCAATCCAAGCGAGGGCGCGCTGGCCTGGCTGGACAACTGGGTGATCTCCAAGGGCGTCCGCGACAATGCGGCGGCCGAGAAGTGGATCGACTTCATGCTGACGAAGAAGGTCAGCGGCGAGCTTTCCGAGCGCACCGGCTTCGGCAACACCGTGGTCGAGTCGAGCAGCGCCGGCAGCAACGACAAGCTGGTCTGGCTCAACAATGTCGAGGACCCGCTCAAGCGCTCGGATCTGTGGAACGAGGTCAAGGCGACGCCCTGATCCTTTCCGCGCCTGATTTCGAAGGACCCGGCGGTCCGGGCGTTCCGGACCGCCGCAGCGTATGCGAGACCATATCATGAACCAGAACACCGACCTGCTGACGCTGAGGTCCGTCTCGAAATCCTACGGCACGGTTCCCGTGCTGCACGACATCGACCTGTCGATCAAGGACGGTGAGTTCCTGACCGTGCTCGGGCCTTCGGGTTCGGGCAAGACGACAGTCCTGCGGCTGATCGGCGGGCTGGAGCCTCTGACGTCGGGCGAGATCCGCCTCGACGGCCAGGACATCAGCCGCATGCCGATCAACAAGCGGCCGTTCAACACCGTGTTCCAGGATTATGCGCTGTTCCCGCACATGACGGTTTCCGGCAATGTCGGCTACGGCCTTTCGGTGCGCCATGTCCAACGCAAGGAGATCGCGCGCCGTGTCGCGGAGGCACTGGAACTGGTGCAGCTCGGGCGTTTCTCCGATCGCTTCCCGGCACAGCTTTCCGGGGGCCAGCGCCAGCGCGTCGCCCTCGCCCGCGCGCTGATCTGCCAGCCGCGCCTGATCCTGCTCGACGAGCCGCTCGCGGCACTCGACCTCGAATTGCGCCGGCAGATGCAGGAGTTCCTGAAATCCATCCAGCGCGAGATCAAGACCACCTTCCTGTTCGTCACCCATGACCAGGAGGAGGCGATCGGCATGGCCGACCGGATCTGCGTCATGCAGGCGGGGCATATCCGCCAGCTCGGCACGCCGCACGACCTCTACTACAAGCCGAATTGCGAGTTCGTGGCGCGCTTCTTCGGCGAGAACAATCTGGTGGCGGGGAAACTCGGTCCCGTCCAGGGCGACCTGCGATCGATCGAGACCGCGCTTGGGCGCCTTGTCTGTTCGATCAGCGGTCAGCCGCATTTGCAAGCCGCGCCAGATGGCGCCGCCGCCTTCGCGGCGTTCCGTCCCGAAGCCTTGCATCTTGCCGACGCCAAGGACAGTGGCAACCGCTTTTCCGGCACCATCGCGGACCTGGCCTTTGCCGGCTCGTCAACCGTCGCCACGATCACCTCGGGTGCCGACAATGCCGCGCAACGCCTACGGCTGCGCCTGCCGAGCCGGATCGGCGGCAGCGCGCTGAAATCCGGCGAAACGGTCTCGCTCTGCTTTGCGCCGCATGAAGGCCATCTGGTGCTGGCATGAGCGCGACCGCCTCGACCCCGGAAAGGCGTTTGTCGCTGCTGGTGACGGTGCTGGCCTTCGCCTTGCCTGTCATCTTCGTGCTCGTGCCGCTGGCGATCTTCCTGGTCTACAGCTTCTTCAGCGTCGACCAGGGCACGATCGTCTACGCGCCGACGCTCGGCAATTATGTCAGGTTCTTCACCGACCCGATCTTCCTGCCGGTGTTCTGGAACACCATCGTGCTGTGCTTGTCGGTGGCTGTCATCTGCATCCTGCTCGCCTATCCCGCCGCCTATTTCCTTACGACGCTGAAAGGACGGTGGCGCTACGCCCTGCTGATGCTGCTGCTGGTGCCGCTGCTGATGAGCTACGTCATCAAGATCTACGCGATCCGCAGCATCCTCGGCCTCAACGGCTTCCTCAACAAGGCGCTGGTGGCGCTCGGCATATTGCAGCAGCCGTCGACGCTTTTCGTTTTCAACATGAACGCCATCCTGCTGACGCTGAGCCTGCTTTTGATACCCTTCGCCATCCTGCCGATCTTCCTGTCGCTGGAGCGTATTCCCCAGACCTTGCTGCGCGCTTCCGACGATCTCGGCGCGAGCGGCCTGCAGACCTTCCTGCGCATCACCTTGCCGCTCAGCCTGCCCGGCGTCGCCTCGGCGGCGAGCTTCGTCTTCGTGCTGGCGATCGGCGACTTCCTGACGCCGCAGATGGTCGGCGGGATCAGCGGCTTCACATTCGGGCGCATCCTCTACAGCCAGTTCGGCACGGCCTATAACTGGCCGTTCGGCGCGGCACTGTCGGTGGCGCTGGCAATCGTGGTGATCTGCGCCATCCTCATGGGCGAACGGTTCGGACGCAACCGGGGGACGTCGATATGAGCGCCCTGCCCCGGCCCTCCACCATCTTCCTGGCCGCGATCACAACGCTGGTCGCGGTATTGCTCTACAGCCCGCTGTTCGTGCCGATCGTGTCGTCTTTCTTCACCATCTCGCATGGCGATGTCGACTGGTCGTCGCCCACCCTCTCGACCTATCGGGCGCTGGCCGGGAACGACGACATCCTGGCTGCCCTGCGCACCACGTTGATCGTCGGCGTCTGTACCGTCATCCTCTCGGTGGTCAGCGGAACGCTGCTGGCGCTGTACTATCACGGCCGCCGTTCGGGACGCTCGGTCCTGCAGTTCATTATCTTCATGCCCTTCCTGATGCCGCCGATCATCAGCGGCCTGGCGCTGCTGATCTTCTTCCGCGAGATCGGCCTCGAGCGCTCGCTGCTGACGGTCGTCATCGGCCATACGGTCTTCGTGCTGGCGATCGTCTACCGCACCGTGCTGATGCGCCTGCAGTCGATGAGCCGCACGCTGGTCGAAGCGTCCTACGACCTCGGCGCCACCGGTTGGCAGACCTTCTGGCGCATCATCCTGCCGAACCTGTCGAGCGCGATGGTCGGCGGCGCCATCCTGGCCTTCGCGCTATCCTTCGACGAGACAATGATCACCATCCTGGTCACCGGTACGCAAAGCACGCTGCCGGTCAGGCTGTGGGCAATGATGCGGCTAGGCTTCTCACCCGACATCAATGCGCTGGTGGCGCTGATCCTGATGTTCACCGTGCTGCTCTGCGTGCTCGCCGCCCGCTTCCTGATCCCCAGGCAGATGGCGACGGAACGGACCTGAGTTATCGAACACGCATCATCGTGCGAAGTCCGTCGGATCGAGATCGAAGACACGCCCCCGGTTTAGAATGTTCTTCGGATCGAGCGCCATCTTCAGCCGCCGCATCGTGGCGATCTCGGTGTCGCTGCGAACCAGATGCAGCCACTGCTTCTTGTCTAGGCCGATGCCGTGCTCGGCCGAAACGCCACCGCCCGCCACCGCCACGCCGCAATAGACGATGCCGTAGGCCGCCGCCGGATCGACAGTGCGCACCTGATAATGCAGATTGCCATCACCTAGATGGCCGAAGACATAGATGTCGGCGTTGGGGTCAAAGGCGCGGATCGCGGTCTCAGCTTCTTGCAGGAACGCCCCCATCCGTGCCAGCGGGATGCTGATGTCGACGCCGATCAGGCCTCTGATCGAAAACAGGACGCGATTGGCGTCCTCCCGCACGTCCCATAGCGCCCGGAATTCGCGCGGCGACTGAGAGACCACGACATCGTCGACCACGCCGTCCTCGACCGCCTGCATCAGCACTTCGGCGAAGCGCTCGCTGTCGCGTTCGGGCTCGCTGCCCTGGATCTCGGCCAGCACATAGACCGGTGAGCCGGCCGGCAACGGCGCCGACATCGCCATGCTGCCAACCATGACGTCATAGAGCGGCGCGAAGTTGACCTCATAGGCGGACAATAAAGGGCCGAGCTTTTGCCGCAGCAGCCCAAGCAGGGCGATCGCCGCATCGAGCGAAGCGAGCGCGCAGAAGGCGTTCACCTCGGAGGCCGGCTTCGGGTGCAGCCTGAGCGCGGCGCGTGTGACGACGCCGAGCGTCCCTTCCGCGCCGATGAAGAGCTGGCCGAGGTCGTAGCCGGAATTGTCCTTGGGCAGCCCCTTCAACGAGGACAGCACGCTGCCGTCGGCAAGCACGGCCTCCAGCCCCAGCACCTGCGCGCGGTACATGCCGTAGCGCAGCACACGGATGCCGCCGGCATTGGTGGCGATGTTGCCGCCGACCGTGGCCGAACCGCGCGCGCCGATATCGACGCCGAACATGAGCCCGGCACCATCGGCCGCCTCCTGCACCGCCTGCAGCGTGGCACCGGCTTCGGCGATGATGGTGGCGGCTTGAGCGTCCGGCGCGGCGAGGCCGCTCATGCGTTCCAGCGACAGCACGATCTCGCCCGGCTGGACACGCGTGCCGCCGGCCAGCCCGGTGCGTCCGCCCTGGACGACCACCGGCTGGCCGAGAGCGTTGCACCCGGCGAGTGCCGCCGCGACACCGACGGTGTCGCGCGGACGCAGCACCACTTCGGGCAGCACGCCAAGCTTGCCGTCTGGATCGTCGCGATAGCGTTGTTCGACATCGGAGCCGGCAAGCACGCCGCCCTCGCCCAGCCGATCGCCGAGCGCGGAGAGAAGTCGTTCCGTTTCAGGCGACATCGGGATCAGGCGCTTGCGTGGCGAAGCGCAGCGTCTGCATCCATTGATCGCACGGCCCGATGAGTCTTCGATCCGACACGCTCGCCATCCTTCAATTACCGCCAGCCGATCCTATTCTTGATCGCTTGCCGTGCAAGCGATATCGGCCTGCCCCCAGGCGATGCCGGCATCAAGTCGCGACAAGATGCGATTGATGCCGGAAGCAGTGTTTCAGCTTACTGGAGCTTCGCCTGCAGCGCGTTGACGTCGTCGGTGGTCATTTCGCCATCGGTCGTCACCTTGCCGTCGACGATCTTCCACAGCCGGAACGGGCCGGTGATGTCGCCATATTTGTCGAAGGCGACCGGGCCGATGACGCCTTCGTAGCGGATCGGTTTGCCGTCCTTGATCAGGCCGAGCGCCTTGGCGAACTCCTCCTTGCCGGCAAAGATCGGCGTGCCGGCCGGGTCGACCGCCTTGTACATGGCATCCTTGATCTTTGCCGGATCCTCGGAGCCGGCAATGGCGATGGCCAGCCCGACGATGGCGCCGGCATCATAGGAGCGGTCGGCCGCCGGATTCGACGGCTCGATGCCGGAGAATGCCTTGTAGTTCTTGGTGAAATATTCGGTCGATGCGGTCGGGCTGGTTCCCGACGACGTGCCATAGGCGTCCTTCAGATAGTCCGCGCCGACAGACTCGATGAAATCAGGGCTGTTCATGCCGTCATTGAGCAGGAATTTCTGCACGCCGCCCTGCGAAATCCAGGTGCGGGCTACGGTTGCGCCGTCGACCGGCGTGCTGACGAGATAGAGCCCGTCCGGCTCGCCGGCCATCGCCGCCGTCACTTCCGAGGCATAGCTCGACTGCTTCTCGTTGTAGGGCGTGTCGGAGACGATGGTGCCGCCGAGCGCTTTGTAGGCGCGCGAGAATTCGGCCACCATGTTGACGCCGAAGTCGTTGTTGACGTGGATGATCGACAGCTTCTTGAAACCCTTGTCGATGGCGTATTTGGCGGCGGCGACGCCCTGCAGCGCATCCGAGGTGATGGTGCGGAAGAAGATGCCGTTGGTCTTGCCGTCGCGGCCGAGCGCGGTCAGCGTCGGCGAAGAGGATGCCGGCGAAACCTGGACGATCTTGGCCGGTGCGGTGACCGAGGTCAGGATCGGGATCGACACCGAGGAGATGATACCGCCGATGATGACCGGCACTTTCTTGACTTGAACCAGCTGGGTTGCGGCGTCGACCGCGATATTGCCCTGGCTCTGGCTATCGCGCGTATCGGTCGCGAGGTCGCAGCCGCGGACACCGCCGGCTTCGTTGATGTCGCGGAAGGCCATTTCGACCGACTTGGCACCGGCCTGGCCGTATTCGCCGGCCGGGCCGGTCAACTCCATGACGAGGCCGACGGTGATCTTGCAATCGGCGGCCTGCGCGGCACCCGCGATTGTGACGAGAGCGAGCGCGGTGGTGAGTTGGAGTATCGTCTTTCTCATTGTTGTTCCCCTTGAGTTGTCAGGCAATAATTTGATCTCTGGAGCCTCTTCAGCGTTCCGGCACCTGCAGCCAGGTTTCATGCAGATGCCGCCATTCGACACCGTTGGGCGCCGATGAACTGGTGGTGAAGACGGCGCTCGACTGGCGGCGGCTGTGCTTGCCGCCACGCAATTGCGCCTCGACGTAGAAGACGACAATCGTGTCCGCATCCTGCCAACCGGGCCGGATGTCCTCGATCGAAATGGCGAAGCCGTCATCGCACGTGGCGCGGCTGGAGCGGACATGATCGACGACAGCAGCGCGATCAAGCACGTTGCCGTCCGGCGCGACCATGCTGAAGCCGTCGCCCATGGCACGCTCGAAGCGCGTGAAATCCACGGTGTCAGCGCGCGCGGCGACGAACCAGTCGACGAAGAAGCGATGCAGGCCGACGACCTCGGCGCTGGCCTGCGAAAACAGCGTCGCGTTGGTGGCGCTCATGTGCGGCCTGCGTTGAGATTGTAGTGCATGATCGAGCCGTGGCGGCCGTGGCGGTCACGCTCCAGCGTGTAGACGTCGCCCAGGGGGCCTCGGCCTTGCGCGATCACGGCCGCGATCTTGGCCCGGTCATCGACATCGAGCGCGACATCCATGATGCCCGCGTTAGCCAAGGCATGCGCCTGGTTACGGGCGCCGACGATAACCGCGGCGACTTGCGGCTGCCCCAGCACCCAGGCGCTGGCGATGGTGGCGATGTCGACACCGTGGCGATCCCCGACGGCCTTCAACGCCTGGAGCAGTTGCTGGAACAGGTCCCAGCCGCCGAAGTCGTCGATGATCAGCTTGTATTTGACCAGCGAGCGGTTTTCGAGCGGCGTGGCGGGTTCGGCAACGCCGAGCCACTTGTCGCTGAGAAAGCCACCCGCCACCGAGCCGTAGCAAAGGAAGTGGACGCCGTTTGTCTTCGCAAGCGCGGCGAGGCGGTGAGCGGGCCGCTGGTCAAGCACGGAATATTGCAGTTGCTGGCTGACCAGCGGAATGCCGGCGGCGAGAATTTCGGCGAGCCGTGGCGTGTCGAAATTGGTGGTGCCGAGATTGCGCACCTTGCCCTCCCGGCGAAGCTCGTCGAGCCAGCCCATCGCATCGACATAACGAGGCTGGTCATAGTCCCACCAGTGAAACTGCACGAGATCGAGACGCTCGGTCTTCAGCCGCCGCAGCGACTGGTCGACGATACCCCTGATGTAATCCCGGCTGATGCCGGCCAGCCTTTCGAGGTCGGGCACCAGCTTGGTGTGTACCTTCATCCTGGCCGCGACATCGAGGCCGCGTTCGCTGGCCAGCCGCAAGCGGGCGGCGCCGATCAGTTCCTCGACGCCGGTGTAGATGTCGGCGCAGTCATAGGTCCAGATGCCGGCGTCGAAGGTGGCTATCAGGTCGGTCACCGCCTGGCTGCGGTCGATGGCCCCGTGCCCACCAGCCAGTTGCCAGCCGCCGCGAATGACGCGGGAGATCGTGTAGCCTGGGCCGAGTTCGAAGGTCTTGGCGGTCATGTCTGCTCATTCTCCTTCGGCAGCGGTACGGCCGTGGTCTCGGCATGGCTGAACCGCCGTTTGCCGGTCCTGACGATCCGCAGCCGGCTGGCGCAATTGGGATCGGGACAGGCGATCTCGGCGTCCGAGGTCATCCAGTCATTTGGATGGGTTGGCCGCTGCTTTGCCGCCAGCAGCGGAAGCACGGCGGCAAGCGAGTAGATCGAGAAACCCTGCCCCGCCGGCATCGACAGCATCTCGCCCTTGAGTTCGAAATAGTCTCCGGCCTTGGCGCCGCAATAGATCGGCTTGCCCTCGGGGATGACCGCCTCGACGCGAAGGTCGAAGAGTTCGAAACCGTCGTCGGCCATGTCAGGCCTCCACCAGGCTGAAGGTGATGTCGCAGGTGCCGTTGCGGCGGATCAGCCCGCATGCGGCGGCGAACTGGTCGCGCTCTTCGGCGCGCACTTTCGCCACCACGCTGCCGGCCAGCCAGCCGATCGGGAACAGAAGCCGCGCGCCCTGCCCATAGAACAGACCGATGTCGAAGATGGCGTTGGGATTGCCGCCCCACATGCGCGGCGGCACATAGGACAGCACGATATCGCCGGGCTGCGGCGTCAGCGTCGCGTTTTCCGCCGGCAATGGCCTGGCTTGCCCCTCTATATCGGCAGCGGGAACCGGGCAGGAAATTTCCGGTCCCGTCCACATGGCGTGGATGCCCGGAACGACACGCGGCGTGTCGAGATATGCCTTGAGGAAGGCAGCGTTTTCCGGCGCCTTTTCGGGCAACATCAGCGCCGTGACGCCAAGCTTCGAGCGTGGCTCGGTTATTCTGATGGCGGTCATGTCTGATCTTTCGAGGCGGCCGATTGCAGCTTGCTGCGCAGGAAGGTGAAAGGCCGGCTGATGTCGGCGACCAGCGACTCGCGCGCTGCCTGTGCATCCTGCGTGGCCAGCGCCGTGACGATGCGGCGGTGATATTGGGCGGTGTCGACCTCGCCGGCCTCCGAGAATGCATAGATTGCGACGCGGATGCATGGCCCCGATTGCAGCCACAGGCTCTCGATCATCGGGATCAGCACCGCCGAGCCGCAGCAGCGATAGATCTCGAAATGAAAGCTCTGGTTAAGCGTCACTTCGCGATCGACATCCTTCTTGTGTTTCAGCGCCCGCATCTCGTCCCATTCGCCAAGAATGGTCTCGATGGTGGCGATCTGACGCGAACCCATGCGTGCGGCGGCCAGCGCGATCGCCTCACCCTCGATCAGGATGCGGGCCCGAAGGAGATCGTCGAGCCGTTCCAATGTGATCGGCGGCACACGCACCGAACGGTTGGGCAGCGCTTCGAGTGCCTTCTCCGTGATCAGCCGGCCAAGCGCCTCGCGCACCGGCATGGTCGACGTGACCAGCGCATCGGCAAGCCCACGGATGGTCAGCACCTGGCTCGGTTCGAACAGGCCGCCGATCAGGGCGCGGCGCAATTCCGAATAGACACGGTCCTGCACGGTTTCGCGGCCGACCGGAGCAAGCTGGGCAGCGATCGCCTCGTTGTTCTTTTCGATGGCAGCCTTTTGCATGGAATCCCATTCCCGGCCGGTTTTCGGCTTGCGGTCGAAATTAAAGCCGAATAGCGTGATCAACGCAAGTGTGATCACAAATCAAAAACCAGGGGGCGGCAACGACCGTCTTCGGCCAGAGGGTTGATGAGCGAGGCAGCGGAGCG
Source organism: Mesorhizobium sp. GW821-FHT04C10 (assembly GCF_059420305.1). Taxonomy (NCBI): domain Bacteria; kingdom Pseudomonadati; phylum Pseudomonadota; class Alphaproteobacteria; order Hyphomicrobiales; family Phyllobacteriaceae; genus Mesorhizobium; species Mesorhizobium sp. GW821-FHT04C10. Next base: position 5,871,751 of record NZ_JBWKTL010000001.1, read on the forward strand.
CCAAGGGCAGGAGGCCCGTGCGTCGGTTCTGACAGCAAGCAACGTCGTCAGACGGTTCGGCGGCCTTGTCGCCGTCAACAATGTTTCGTTTGACGTCAAAGCGGGCGAGATCCTTGGCCTGATCGGACCGAATGGCGCCGGCAAGACAACGATGTTCGACCTGCTTGCCGGCAGTATTCTGCCTTCCAGTGGTGACATCCTTATCAACGGCGTGCGCGTCTCCGGCGAAGCCGCGCATCTGCGCATCGGCCGTGGCCTTGGCCGCACCTTCCAGATCCCGCGCCCGCTGCCCAATCTGACACTGATCGAAAACATCATGCTGGCCGCGCAGGGCCAGGCCGGCGAAAGGCTGCTCGCCAACTTCATCACGCCGTGGCGGGTGGCGGCGCAGGAAGAAGCGGCCAGGGCAAAGGCGCTGGACCTTTTGGAGCTCGTCACCCTCACCCATCTCGCGCATGAGCCGGCGCGTGTGCTGTCCGGTGGCCAGCGCAAGCTGCTGGAACTCGCCCGCGTCATGATGGCCGACCCGGCGATCATCCTGCTCGACGAACCGGCGGCCGGCGTCAACGCGACGCTGCTGGAAGTCATCATCGACCGCATCCGCGACATCAACGCGCGCGGCATCACCTTCCTGCTGATCGAACACAACATCGACATGGTGACGCGGCTTTGCCACCGCGTGCTGGTCATGGCGAGCGGCCAGTTGCTCAGCGAAGGCACGGCGGAAGAAGTCGCCCGCGACCCGCGTGTCATCGAGGCCTATCTCGGGGGCACCGCATGAGCGAGATCGTCCTCGACGTGCGCGACCTCGAAGCCGGTTACGAACCTGGCGTGCCGATCGTGCGCGGCGCCTCGATCACCGTCCGCAAGAGCGAAATCGTCGTCGTCCTCGGCCCCAATGGCGCCGGCAAGTCGAGCTTCATCAAGGCGATCGCCGGCCTTGTCCCGATCACCGGCGGCACGGTGTTCCTGGACGGCAAGGACATCACCGCCGCGCCGGCCCACACCATGGTGCGGCTTGGCCTTGCCTTTGTGCCGCAGACGGAAAACATCTTTCCGCTGATGTCGGTCGAGGACAATCTCAGGGTTGCCTGCGGCATTCTCGAGAGGCGCGAAATCCCCGGCCGCATCGACGAGATGTATGCCGCCTTTCCCGACCTCGTCCGCCAGCGCCGCACCACCGCCGGCAATCTCTCGGGCGGACAACGCCAGATGCTTGCAGTCGCCCGAGCGCTGATCGTCCATCCCAAAGTGCTGGTGCTGGACGAGCCGTCGGCCGGCCTGTCGCCCAAGTTTGTCTCGATGGTGTTCGAGATGCTGGCCGGCATCCGCAAGTCCGGCGTCACCATCCTTTTGGTCGAACAGAACGCCAAGGCAGCGCTTGCGATCGGCGACCGCGCCTATGTGCTGGTCGAAGGCAAGGACCGGCACCAGGGTGTTGCTTCCGAACTGTGGAACGATCCTGTGGTCGCCGAACTCTATCTCGGCCAGCGGCCCTCTCACGCCGGCAAGGGAGGCGCGGCATGAGCCTGCAATTTGTGGTCGACGGACTGCTGACCGGTTCGATGATCGGCCTTGGCGCCATCGGCGTGACGCTGACCTATTCGATCCTGCGCTTCTCGAATTTCGCCCATGGCGACTTCATGGCCTGGGGCACATATGCGACGCTGGCCGTCGTCAGCGCCATTGGTGCGACCTTCGGCAAGGTAGCCCCCATCGCGCCGCTGTCCTTCGGCTGGCCGCTCCTGGTTGCGCTGGTCGTCGGCATGGCCTTCACTGCGCTGCTGGCGCTGCTGCTCGACAGGGTGTTGTTTTCGCGGCTACGCTCGCAAGGCCAGGCGATCATCGTTGTGATGGCGAGCTTCGGCGCCTCGATGGCGCTCAGAAGCCTGCTCGAATTCACCTTCACCTCGCGGCCGACTTATTTCAGCCGCGCGATCCAGATCGCCATGCCGGTCGGCTTCGGCATCCGCATCACCCCCGACCAGATCGCGCTCTTGCTGCTGACCGCCATACTCGTGCTCGGCGTGCATCTGTTGATGACGCGCACGCAGACCGGCCGCTCCATGCAGGCATTGAGTCAGAACCCAGCATTGGCCCGCATCGTCGGCATCGACGTCGCCGGCGTGGTGCGCGTCACCTGGATCATTGGCGGGGCGCTGGCCTGCGTCGCCGGCGTGATGATCGGCATCCTGGTGCAGATCCGCCCGTTCATGGGCTTCGACATGCTGCTGCCGATGTTCGCCGCGGCCATCCTCGGCGGCATCGGCAGCATTCCGGGCGCCGTGCTCGGCGGCCTGATCATCGGGCTCGCCGAAGCCGGAGCGGTGCAGTTGATCGGCGCCGAATGGCGCGCCGCCGTCTCCTTCATCATCCTGATGGCGGTGCTGTTCGTGCGGCCGATCGGCCTTTTCGGAGTTCGGGAAAGATGATCGATCTCATCGGTTACGGCGCCTTCTTCCTGACCACCGCACTGATCTTTTCGCTGGTCACGCTCGGGCTCAATCTGCAGTGGGGGCTGACCGGGCTGTTCAATGTCGGCCTTGCCGGCTTCGTCGCCATCGGCGCCTACACCTCGGCCTTGCTGACCACACCGGATGATGCGGCACGGCTGGGTGGCTTCGGACTGCCGATCCTTGTCGGCTGGCTGGGGGCCATGGTTGTCGGCGGCATCGCCGCTGCCCTCACCGGCATGGCGACATTGCGGCTCAGATCCGACTATCTGGCGATCACCACATTCGGCGTCGCCGTCGTCGTGCAACTGGTCGCGCTCAACGCGCAGAAGCTCACCGGCGGGCCGTTCGGCATCGGCTTCATCCCGCGCCCCTTCGGCGGCCTTGCCGAGACGCCGCTGCTGTTCAACCTGTCGAACCTTGCCGTCGTCTGCGTCGTGACGCTGATCGCCTATCTCGCACTGGAGCATCTGTCGCGCAGCCCGTGGGGACGCGTGCTGAAGGCGCTGCGCGAGGACGAGCGAGCGGCGATTTCGCTCGGCAAGAGCGCGCGCTTCTACCGCGTCCAGGCGTTTGCCGTCGGCGGCGCCATCATGGCGCTGGCAGGCGCGTTGCAGGCGCATTTCACCGGCTTCATCGCGCCGGACAATTATCTGCCGATCCTGACCTTCCAGGTGTGGGTGATGCTGATCGTCGGCGGCTCGGGCAGCAATCTCGGCGCCGTCATCGGCAGCATCCTGGTGTGGGGGATATGGGCCGGATCGGGCACGCTGACCAGCGTTCTGTTTGCGCCCGAGCAGCAGGCGCGCGCCGCCTCACTGCAGATCGTCGCCATCGGCGTCATGCTCTGCGTCATCCTGCTGATCCGGCCGAACGGGCTGTTCGGCGACAGGCCACGGCGACCACGCCTGGACAAGCGGGCGAAGGCGGTCGCGACAAAGGGCAGTTCCGGCTCATGAACGCCGTGACCCGGCAGGAGGCACGGGGCATTTCGCTCTGGCACGCTGTCAGCCGCGACCGCCGCCAGCGGTCGCCATTACAGGGCGAGATCGATGCGGACCTTGCCATTGTCGGCGGCGGTTTTTCTGGCCTCTCGACCGCATTGCACGCCGCCGGGAAAGGGCTTTCCGTCGCCGTCCTCGAAGCCGAAATCATCGCCTGGGGCGCGACCGGCCGGAATGCCGGCTTCATCGTGCCCAACTTCGCCAAGATGGACCCGGACAACATCCTTGCGCATCTCGGCCCCGAGCGCGGTGAACGCCTGATCGACTTTGCCGCCGGCAGCGCCGACCTCGTCTTCGACCTGATCCGGCGACACGGGATCGACTGCGACGCCGTGCAGAACGGCTGGATCCAGCCGGCGCATTCAGCGGCAGCTTTCGAGAAGGTCAAATCGCGCGCCGGGCAATGGGCACGCCGCGGCCGACCAGCCGTTATCCTGGATCGGCAGGACGTTGGGGCGCTAACGGGCGCGCGCGGCTATGTCGGCGGCTGGATGGATCGATCGGGCGGCGTGCTCAATCCGGTTGCTTATGCGCGCGGGCTCGCCGATGCGGCCGAGAACGCTGGCGCGAGGATCTTCGAACGAACGCGCGTCACCTCGATCGATCGCGTGGCCGATGGCTGGTCGCTGAAGACGCCATCAGGCTCGGTGCGTGCCGGCAAGGTGCTGGTCGCCACCAACGCCTATGGCGGGCCGCTCGATCCGTTGCTGCAACGGACCTATATTCCGCTGAAGGTCTTCCAGATCGCAACCGGGCCACTGCCGCGCGATGTGCGCATACGTCTGCTCCCCGGCGGGCAAGGCGTCGGCGACACCAAGCGCAATCTCTTCACCTTCCGCTTCGATGCCGAGAACCGGTTGATCAGCGGCGGCATGCATATTCTGAACGCCGGCGCCGATACGCGCGTGCCGCGAGCGATCTGGCGGCGGCTCGCCCGACATCTCGATTTGCCGGACCTGCCGCCGCTTGCCTATGGCTGGTCTGGAGTGGCCGCCGTGGAACCGGATTTCCTGCCGCACCTTCTGGATCTTGGACCAGGGCTGATCGCCGGTCGCGCCTGCAACGGACGTGGCATTGCCATGACGACGGCGATGGGCAAGGTGCTGGCCGACTGGGCCTCCGGAACCGAGGCGCGTGATCTGCCGCTGCCCTTTGCGCCGCCGGCACCGATCCCCTTTCATGCTTTGCTGCGGCAAGCGCCCAACATGCTGCTTGGCTGGAGCATGCTGCGCGACCGGCTGGACGGGGCCGGATAAGGCGATCATGTCCGGTCTGCGGACGATCGATCGGTCGTGCGAAGATTTTCGGCGAGAATCGCGGCCGCCACGGCGATGTCCTCTTCGAGGAATGCTCGAACGTCAGGGCCATTGCGCTGCTCCAATGCGGCAACAATCCTGCGATGCGCGTCGTTCGACTGCGGAATGTAGCGATCGGCCTGCATCAACAGCTTGAGATACGGCCCGACCCGGCCCCAGAGATCGCGGATCATGTTCAACAGGATCGGCGCACCGGCATGCTGGTAGATGGCGAAGTGAAACGCCTCGTTGAGCGCGAGATAGGCCCTGGCGTCGCCAGCCTCGATGGCGCCCTGCATGCCGGCGAGTGTGGCCTGTATGTCGGCCAGCCCGCTTTCGGCGATCCGCGACCCCGCCATCTCGCCCGCCAGCCCCTCGACGGCGATGCGGATACGCGTCAGTTCCTCGAAGGCAGGCACGGATAGCAAGGGCACGATGACCGAGCGGTTGTTCTGCATCTCGAGCAGCCGCTCGGCGACCAGCCTTTGCAATGCCTCCCGGATGGGCGTCGTCGAAATGCCGAAGGTCTCGGCGAGCTTGCGGATGACCAGCGTCTGGCCTGGGCTGAAGCCGCCTGAAATCAATTCCTGCTTGAGCGCGCTGTAAGCGCGGTCATTGAGGGTTTGATGTTCGAGCTTCAGCATGCGCGCCGCGCTCCGATCACCAGTTCGACAAAGCGCGATCGAGCGTCTCGGCCAGTTGCTCGGCATTGTCCCTGGCAAATGGCAGCGGTGGCCTGATCTTCAACACATTGCCGCGCGGACCGCAGGACGAGATCAGCACACCATCCTCGCGCATGGCTTCGACGACCGCCGATGTCTTGCTGGCGGTCAGCGCGTCGTCGCTGTCGGCAGTCAGTTCGACGCCGAAATAGAGGCCGTTTTGCCTGACGTCACCGACCATGCCGTGCCGGCCCTGCAGTGCGCGCAACAGGTCGCCGGTGTAGGCGCCGACATTGCGTGCATTCTCGATCAAACCCTCGCCTTCGATCACCTCGAGCACAGCAATGCCGACGGCGGCCGCGACCGGATTGCCGCCGAAGGTGTTGAAGTAGCCGGTGTTGGAGCCGAAGGATGAAACAAGCCGCGGCCGCACCAGCACCGCGCCCATCGGATGGCCGTCGCCGATCGGCTTGCCCATGGTGACGATGTCGGGCTCGAGGCCGTAATTGGCAAAACCCCACATGCCCTGGCCAAGCCGGCCGAAGCCGGACTGCACCTCGTCGGCGATGACGATGCCGCCGGCGTTCCTGACGTGATCCGCCGCCTCGCGCATGACAGCCGCATCGGGGAAGAAAATGCCATCGCTGGAGAAGGCCGAGTCGAGCAGCAGCGCCGCCGGACGAGTGTTCTGCGCACGCATGCCCTCGATGGCGGCGGCGACATTCCTGGCGAAATCGCGTGCGGCGCGGCCCTGGTCGCGGAACGTGTCCGGCGCCGGCACGGTCCGGTGGTGCGCGGGCACGCCCTTCGCCCCGACCGCCGCAGGCGACAGCTGCGCGGTGGCGATCGTTGCACCGTGATAGGCGAAGTCGGTGATGATGACGCCACTGTTGCCGGTGGAATGCTGGGCGATGCGGATCGCGAGATCATTGGCCTCGCTTCCGGTGCAGCTGAACATGGCGTGGCCGAGATGGGCCGGAACGGTGCCGAGCAGTTTTTCCGCGTAGTCGAGAATGATCTCGCTCAAGTAGCGCGTGTGCGTGTTGAGCGTGGCGGCCTGGCCCGACAGCGCCTCGACGACGCGCGGATGGCAGTGCCCGACCGAGGCGACATTGTTGTAGGCGTCGAGGAATTTGCGCCCCTGCGCATCGTAGAGCCAGACCCCGCTGCCACGCACCAGATGGATGGGGTTGCGGTAGAAGGCGCGGTAGGTCGGCCCAAGCAATCTGGCGCGGCGCTCGAGCAAAGCTTGCTCGGCTGCCGTCGGTACGGCATTTGCAGGATATGGCGAGGACTGGGACACGAGCATCTACTCCGGATTGGAATGATCTAGAAAAAAGCGGCGGGCATCCGCGGACGACAGCCCATCGAGCCGTTCGAGCGAGGCCCAGACCTCGGTGATGAGGCGCAGCACATAGTCGCGCTTGGCCGGGAACCGTTCGGCCTGCCAGCTGGCGATGTTGGCGATGAGCGCAAGGCGGGCACGGATCAGATCGAAAAGGATGCCGATCTCTTCGGCCTCCAATGGCTGGACCGACTGGTAGCCGGCGACGAAGCGCGCGGCGGGCGCCAGCGGATGCCCCTCCGCCGGCCAGCGGTAGACGGCGCCGATGGCAAGGTCGCAGATCAGCGGCGAATGGATCATGTCGCCGAAATCGAGGATGCCGGTCACAACCTCCGGCCGCGAAGCGTCCATCACCACATTGTAGGAATTCATGTCGTTGTGGACGATCTGGGCGCGCAGGCTCGGGATGACCGGCGCCGCATGCGCCTCGAAGGCATCCATCACACGCTCGACCATGGCCCGATGGCCGGCATCGGCGATATGCGCCAGCATCGGCCGTGTCTTGGCGACCTTGCGAATATCCCAGAGCAGGTCACTGCCGGCTGCCGGATGGAAGAAGCCGCGCAGTGCCCGGCCAAGGCGGGCGAGGAAGATGCCGAGATTGCGATCCTGTGCGGTTGACGTTGGCGAGCGCGACAGCAACTGGCCGGGCAGATAGGTGACCAGCCGGATGATGCGGGGCGCCGATCCGCCGACGCTGACCGTGAACTGCGCTTCGCCCTCCAGGCTCTTGCGCACCGAAGGAACCAGCAAGGTCGGGTCGACGGCAAGGATGTGGTCGAGTGCCCTGTTCTGGAAGTCCGTGAAGCCAGCCTCCTCGGCCGGGTGGGACACCTTCAGAACGAACTCGCCATCGCCTTCGGTCTGGACGTGGAAATTGTGGTCGCGTTCGCCCGGCAGCGGACGCGCGCTACCGATGAGGCCATAGTGCCGGCGCAAGATGGCAAGCGCGTCGGCGATCGAAACGTCAGGCGCGTCCTCGGCGAGCGTTTCACCGAAACCGTCGGGCACGGCTGCATTCATGCGCTCACCTCCGGATCGATGGGCTCGAGACCACACCAGTCGGCGATGAACAGCGCGATGGTCTGGGTGACCTTGCGCACCGAATCGAGATCCACGGCCTCGTCGTAACCATGCGGCATGCGGCAGATCGGGCCATAGACGATCGCCGGAGTGTCGGCATAGAGGCCGAAAAAGCGCGCATCCGTCGTAGCCGAGGTGACGTGTTCCGTCAGTGGCTCGCCCCACACGGCGACATGGCTGCGGCGCAGCACGGCTTCCATCTCGTCGGCGCCCTCCAGCACATAGCCCTCGGCCATGAAGCCGTTATAGGTCATCTTGGGCGGACGATTGGCCAGGAATGGATCGGCACGGGCCGCATCGGCGATGCAGGCTTCGAGCTCGGCCCTGGCATCTTCGAGCTTCTGCCCGGGATAGGTCGCGACCCGCATCTCGAAGACACAGCGCGCCGGAACGCTCGATGTCCATTCGCCACCTTCGATCTTGCCGAGATTGAAGCGGATCGGATGCGGGTGATTGCAGAAATGCGGATCATCGACCTTGCGCGCATTCCAGACGATTTCGAGCTGCTTCAGTGCCTGGATGATGACGAAGGCCTTTTCGATGGCGTTGGCGCCGGCCGAGAAAGCGCCCGAGGCATGCTGCGGATCACCGTCGACCTCGACCCTGAACCAGATCGGTCCGACCTGCGCGCGCATCAATCGCGGTTCCAGTGGTTCGGGAATGAAGGCGGCATCGGCGCGGTAGCCGCGCTGCAGGCAGGCAAGCGCGCCATTGCCGGTGCACTCTTCCTCGACCACCGACTGCAGGAACACGTTGGCGGCCGGCTGATAGCCGAGGCTGCGCAAGGCGGCCAGCGCGTAGAGACAAGCCGACAGGCCGGCCTTCATGTCACCGGCGCCACGGCCATGCATCCAGCCATCCTCGATGGCCGGATCGTAGGGATCGCGCACCCAGCGGTCGAGTGGCCCCGTCGGTACCACGTCTATATGGCCGTTGAGGATCAGCGAGCGGCCGGTGGCGCTTCTCGGCGTGTGGGTGGCAACGACGTTGAAGGCGTCATCGTAGGACACCGCGACGGGAGAAAACCCGGGCAGGTCGCGGATAGCATCGACATCGACACGCCACATATCGACTGCATAGCCATCGGCCTCATAGGCCGCCGCCATGAAGGATTGCGCCGCGTGCTCCTCGCCGCGCTGGGAGGGAAAGCGCACGAGATCCGCCAGGAATGCGACTTGCAGCGCGAAGCCGTCATCGACCGCGCGCAAAATGGCTTCGTCGGCAATTCGCTCAGGCATGATATTCCGCTTTCTCGTGAATGGTGTATCATATCTCATATGCCATTTCCTGGAAAGGCAAAGAGACAGGCCGGGCCAAAACTATGGCCCAACCCGGGAACCTCTTGGCAGGCGGGCTCAGAGTTGGCATCAGCTTCCTGCATGCCTGCGAAACCGCATGGCAGAGATCGAGGACAGATGCTGGTCACCGAAGGCCCCTTGCCGGATGAAATCACCGATCTCTCGTCCGGCTACCGGCGCGTGCCGGCCGGCAAGATCGTCAATGCCGTGACATGGATGGAAGCCTGCGCACCAATGCCGGGTCTCGCCCAACCCCTGGCAATGACCCGGATCACCAAGCCCGACAGTGCCGCCTACCGCACGATCTTCCTCGAGATCGGCGCTCCCTGGCTCTGGGATCGCGCCGCCGAAATGTCGGATGCCGAAGTCGCCGCGCATTTCGCCGACCCGCGCCAGCATCTCTATTACGGCCATGATGAAAGTGGCGGCCATGTCGGCATGGCCGAATTCCGCGTGGCGGACGGCAACGAGATCGAGATCACCTATTTTGGCCTGTTTCCTTCCTTCACCGGCCGGGGTCTCGGCAAACGGCTGATGGCAGGCGCGCTCGACCAGGCATGGCGCCTCGGCCCCCGCCGCATCTGGCTGCACACCAGCAGCATAGACCATCACAGCGTCATCGGCTTCTACAGGGCATGCGGGTTCGAACCCTTTGCGGCGGGGTTCGAAATCACCGATGATCCCCGGATCAAGGGAACCCTGCCGCGCGATGCGGCCCCGCAAATCCCGTTGATCGAAACGGAATGGGTGCCTGGCGCCAGATGAGATCGTCTTCGCAACCTGCCAGCCTTTCGTCATCTCACCATCGCCGGTGGGTACGGCGCGAAAGCATCCTGTCGAGGCTGGAGCGGCACATCGACACGCGCATCGTTCTGTTCGCCGCGCCCGCCGGTTTCGGCAAGTCGACGACGATGGCGCAGTGGGCGGCGGAAGTCGCGCGTCTGGGTAGACTAACCGCATGGTTCTCCTGCGAGGCGACGGACAATGACGAAGGCGCCTTCCTGTCGCATCTGGTGGGCGCATTGCGCCATCTCGTCCAGAACCCAGCCGAACTCGACCTCGCCTTCCAGTCGAGCCCGATCCCGCAGCTCGACGTCGTGCTATCGGCTCTTGTAGCGGGTCTTGCCGCGCGCGACGCCGACATCACCCTGTTCTTCGACGACTACCACGCCATCGAGGCGCCGGTGGTGAAGCGGTTCATGGAGCGCCTGACGAGGCAGGCACCGGCCAACGTCGCCTTCGTCATCGGTTCGCGCAACCTGCCAGACCTGCAACTTGGCAAGCTCAGGGTGCTTGGCGACGTTTTCGAAATCGGCCCGGACGATCTGCGCTTCGCCTCGTCCGAGGCCGAGGCCTTCTTCAACGACAAGTTGGGCCTGAGCGTCAGCAGCGGCACGGTGGAAACGTTGTGTTCACGGACCGAAGGGTGGGCCGCCGGCCTGCAGCTCGCCTCGCTGTCGCTGAGCGCCGCGCATGCGCCAGAAACCGTCATCGGCAATTTCACCGGCGCCAACCGCAACGTCGCCGACTTCCTGATGGGGGAAGTGTTCCTGGAGCTGCCGCCGGCCCTGGCGAAGTTCCTGCTCCACAGTTCGATCTTCGAACGCTTCAGCGCCGAGGCCTGCCGGGCAGTCTTGCGCGCGGCTGATGCCGAGGCCGACATCACCGAGATCGAGACCCGCAACCTGTTCCTGGTGCCACTCGACGAGGAGCGGCGCTGGTTCCGCTATCATCATCTGTTCCACGACTTCCTCAGCCGCGAAATGGAACGGCGCGAACCGGAGATGATCGCTCCGCTGCACCTGGCCGCCGCCGAATGGTTCGGCGAACGCAAGATGCTCACCGAAGCCATCGGACATGCGCTCGCTGCCGGCGACCAGGCGCGCGCGGCGGTGTTCGTCGAAAACAATGCGCTCGAACTCGTCGCCCAGTGCCAGCTGCTTTATGTCAGGCAGTTGCTGGCACTGCTGCCGAGGAAGCTGGTCGACCAGCGCATCCGGCTGCAACTCATCGTGCTGTGGCTGGCGGTGCACTCGAGCCAGCCCGAGATTGCGCAGCAGACGCTCGCCAATGCGCGCAAGCTTGTCGAAACCGGGCCGGCCGACGGCAAGGATCCCGGCACACTGACCGGCACCACCATCGAGACCGAGATCGCTGTCCTCCATGCCGCCGTCCACAGCACGCTGGAGCAGTTCGAGGCCGCGCGCGATACCGCGCTCTCCGCCCTGCGCATCATCGCGCCCGACGCCTGGTTCATGGAGGGCGCGACGGCCAACGTCATCGGCTACAATCTCTATGCGCTGGGCGACCTCGAAGGGGCTCGGGCGGCGGCGGACGCCGCGCGCAAGGCGCATGAGCGAAGCGGCAGCCTGCTCGGCGTCACCATCGCCAATTGCTACATGGCCGTCATCGAGCGCTCGGCCGGCCGCCTGCCCGCCGCCGAAAGGCTGCTGCGCAACACGATCATCGAGGCCAGGACGCGGATCGGCGCAAACTCATATGCCGAGGCGCTCGCCGGGACGCTGCTTGCCGAACTCGCCTATGAGACCAACGCATCCGGCGAGGCGCTGACGCTGGTCGAGAATCTCGGGCCGCTGATCGAGGGCGCCGCCGTCATCGTCTATCCGCTGGCCAGCGTGCCGACCTATGCCCGTGTGCTGCAGCTGACCGGTCGTGGCGACGCTGCACTCGACATGCTGGAGCGCGTCTACCAGCGTGTGCGCGGCTCCGTTTATCGCCGGCTCGCTTCGGTGCTGGTGCATGATCGCATCCGGCTGCTCATCGACCAGAGCCGCGTCGCCGAGGCACGCGCTCTGCTGAGCGAGCATCGCCGCGAAAGCACTGAGACCGCCCCTACTGTCGCCAATGAATTCGAGTTCTTCGCCGAAGGCAGGCTGCTGACAGCGGAGAAATCCCACGCGGCGGCGGCGGCGATTTTTGACACGTTGCTGGAGCGAACGAAAAGCACCGGACGCATGCGTCGCCACATACTGGCGCTGATCCTGCGCGCCAGGAGCGCCGGCCACGACCAGCGCGAAGCTGATCGCTATCTTCTCGAAGCGCTGCGCCTGGCCCAGCCTTCCGGCTTCATCCGCTCCTTCGTCGACGAGGGCAGGCCTGTCGTGGAAGGGTTGATGCGGCTGCGCGCCGCGCAAGCAAAGACCGAGCCGTCACTGTCGGCCTATGCAACGCGCATCATCCATGCCGCGCAGACCATGCCTGTGCCGACGCGCAAGCCGGCGGCACCCGCGCCCGAAAAGGAACAGCTCACCCAGCGCGAGTCCGAACTGCTGCGCTGCCTGTCGGAAGGCATGTCCAACCGCGATATCGCTGTCGCGCTGTCGGTGAGCGAAACGACGGTGAAATGGCATTTGAAGAACATTTTCGGCAAGCTCTCCGTATCGAACCGCGTCCAGGCCGTGCGCGCCGCGCAGGCGGCCGCCGACCTTCGGCCCCCTTCGAAAGGAGGGGCATAGACATCTGGCGCAACCCCCTCTTTCGGGTCGGGCCATGGTATAGTTAGCCTGCTAGCGTCATCCCGGATTGCAGAGGACGCTGCGCATGGCGACAGGTTACGTTTTTCACGAACAGCTGATGTGGCATGACACCGGCCCCAGCGCCGACATGATGCCTCCCGGCCGTTTCGTGGAACCCGGGCGGCATCTGGAATCGCCAGGGTCGAAGCGCCGGCTCAACAACCTGATCCAGGTCAGCGGCCTGGGGCGCCATCTGGTGCCGATCATTCCCGAGCCGGTGACGGTCGAGGACCTGCTGCGCGTGCATACGCAGCGCCACGTCGACGATATCAGGACACTGAGCGAGCGCGGCTCCGGCTTCGCTGGCCCGCAGGCGCCGATCGGCTTCAACAGTTTCGACATCGCCCTCTTGTCCGCCGGCACCACCTATGCGGCAATGCGCGCCGTGCTCACCGGCCGTGTCGACAACGCCTATGCGCTGGCGCGCCCGCCGGGTCACCATGCCGAGCCCGACCAGGCGATGGGCAACTGCCTGTTCTCCAACATCGGCGTCTCCGTGCGCCGGCTGCAGCATGAAGGCCTGCTCGGCCGTGCCGCGATAGTCGATTGGGACGTGCATCACGGCAACGGCACCGAGACGGTGTTTTATTCCGATCCATCGGTGCTGACCATTTCGCTCCACCAGGACAATCTCTACCCGACCGGGCGCGGCGCGCTGGCCGATAATGGCAAAGGTGAAGGTGAAGGCTACAACATCAACATCCCGCTGCCGGCCGGCAGCGGCACCGGCGCCTACGAAGCGACGTTCGACCGCATCGTTGCCCCGGCGCTGCGCGCCTTCAGGCCGGACCTCGTCATCGTGGCTTCCGGTTTTGATGCGTCCGGCTTCGATCCGCTCGGCCGCATGATGCTCAACAGCGAATGTTTCCGGCGCCTTGCCGCGCGCATGGTGGCGCTGGCCGCCGAGACATCGCAGGGACGCCTGATCATGACCCATGAAGGCGGCTATTCCGAAGGCTATGTGCCGTTCTGCGGACATGCCGTCATCGAGACGCTGGCAAACCATCGTACCGAAGTGGTCGATCCCCTGTCGGATCATATCGACGAATGGGCCGGACAGGACCTGCAGCCGCATCAGGCCGCGGTGATCGACGCCGCCGAAGGCCTGCTCGCCGGCCTGCGTCAACGCCTCGCAAGTGCTACCTGACACGATGGATTTTCTGATCACCACGCTCCTCAACGCGCTGACGCTGATCAGTATCCTGATGCTGGTCGGGCTCGGGCTGGCGATCAGCTTCGGCCTGATGAACGTGACCAATCTGGCGCATGGCGAATTCGTCACCGTCGGCGCCTTCGCGGTCTATTTCGTCCAGAGCATCGGCGGCTCCTTCTGGCTGGGGCTGGCCGCTGCCCCCATCGCCGGCGCGGTGGTCGGCTGCATCCTGGAATTCGCCATTATCCGCCACCTCTATTCGCGGCCGGTCTCGACCGTGCTTGCCACCTGGGGCGTCAGCCTGATCCTGCAGCAAGGGCTGGAACTGACCTTCGGTCTCGGCGCCAAGCCGGTGACGCCACCGATCGAGGGCACGTTCGACCTCTTCTTCACCGTCTATCCCGCCTACCGGCTGATCCTGATCGCCATCGCCATGCTGACCCTGCTCGGCGTCGTGCTGCTGATCAGCCGGACATCTTTCGGCCTCGATATCCGCACCGTCATCCAGAACCGCGAGATGGCCGAGGGCGTCGGCATCAACACGCGGCGCACCTATGCCATCGCCTTCACCTTCGGCGCGGCCATCGCCGGGCTCGCCGGCGGGCTGGTCGCGCCGCTGGCGATCGTGCTGCCGCAGATGGGCGTAAACTATCTCGCCAATGCCTTCTTCGTCGTCATTGTCGGCGGTGTCGGTTCGATCGGCGGCCTTGTCGCCGGCAGCGTCTTCGTCGGCGGCCTGACCAGCATCCTCAACTACCAGATCTCGCCATCCCTGGCGCAAGCGATCGTGCTGCTCGCGGCCATTGTCGCTGTGCGGCTGCGGCCCAACGGCCTGTTCAACGGGGCATCACGATGATCGCCCGGGACCGCAACTGGCTGCTGATCTTCGCCGTCTGCGCAGCACTCGCCGTCATCTATCCCTTCTTCGCCGACGGCTACCAGCTGACGGTGATCCGCGACGCCCTGATCTTCGGCCTGTTTGCCGCGAGCCTCGACTTCTTCTGGGGCCGCACCGGCATCCTGTGTTTCGGCCACGCCGCCTTCTTCGGCATCGGCGGCTACATCATGGCACTCATCACGCTCAATGATGCCATCCCCTTCGGCAGCCTGCTTGGCATCATGGGCGCGGTGGCTGGCGCCGCATTCGTCGCCGCCATCATCGGCTACTTCCTGTTCTTCGGCGGCATTCGGGGCAGCTATTTCACCATCGTCACGCTCGCCATGGGCGTCATCTGTCAGCAGGCCGCGATCTCCTGGAGCTCGGTCACCGGCGGCGACAGCGGCCTGATCGGCATCCCGCCGATCGAATTCGATCTTGGCGGGATGCATGTCGATCTCAGCCAGGACCTGCCCAGCTACATCTTCGTCGCATCCATCGTCGCGGTGGTCGTGCTGGCGCTGTGGTCGATCAGCCGTGGCCGCTGGGGTACGGTGCTGACCGCCATCCAGGACAATGAGGTCCGGGCGGCAGCGCTTGGCCACAATGCGCCGTTGCGGCTGCTCGTCACCTTCGTCCTGTCCGCTGCCATCGCCGGGCTCGCCGGCGCGCTTTATGTTTGCATGGCCGGGCTGGTGGCCCCCGACCTGTCCGGCCTGCTTCTGTCGACCGAAGTCATCGTCTGGGTAGCGGTCGGCGGGCGCGGCACGCTGCTCGGTCCGGTGCTGGGCGCCATCGCCATCCAGCGCGCGCAGCAGACAATCAGCAGCTTCAATCCGAGCCTGTGGCCGCTGCTGCTCGGCTGCGTCTTCGTCATCATCGTCTTCGTGCTGCCGGACGGCATCCTGTCGATCTACGCGCGGCTGAAAAGCCTGTTCAAAGGCAGGAGGCAGGCGCAATGAGCGACGTGCTGCTTCAAGCCGAGAATGTCGGCATCCGCTTCGGCGGGCTGCAGGCGCTGGAAGGGTTGAACCTGACGGTGCGCGACAAGGAACTCTGCTGCATCATCGGGCCTAACGGCGCCGGCAAGAGCACCTTCCTCAACGTGCTCACCGGCACGCTTCGCCCGTCCAGCGGCAGCGTGCGCTTCCTCGGCCACGACATTGCCGGCCTGCCGCTGCACCGCATCGCCAGGCTCGGCATCGCCCGCAAGTTCCAGATCCCGTCGGTCTTTCCGAACCTCTCGGTTGAAGACAATCTGAAGGTGGCACGGTGGGGTGCGCCCTCGCCGGTTCGCCCGGTCGGCGAATTGCTGGAACTGGTGGCGCTCACCAATCGAGCCGCCACGCTGGCCGGCGAACTGGCGCACGGCCAGAAGCAATGGCTGGAGATCGGCATGGCGCTGGCGATCGAACCACGGCTGCTGCTGCTCGACGAGCCGACGGCCGGAATGACACCGCAGGAAACGATGGCGACCGCGCAGATGCTGCTGCGGCTCAAGGGCGAGTTCTCGATTGTCGCCGTCGAGCACGACATCCGCTTCGTGCGGGCGCTGAACTGCGAGACGCTGGTGCTGCACCAGGGGCGCCGGCTGCGCAGCGGTCCCTTCCACGACATCGAGGCCGACGAAGTGGTCCGCGACGTCTATCTGGGGAGGCGCTGACCATGTTGCGGACATTTGCCGTGTCGGCAGGCTACGGCCCGCTCCCGGTGCTGAACGGCATCGACCTCGGCGTGGCGCCGGGCGAAGTCGTCGGCTTGCTCGGCCGCAATGGTGCCGGCAAGACGACGCTGCTGCGCGTCATCGCCGGCGCCTTGAGGGCCAGCAGCGGCGCCGTGGTTCTCGGCGGCCAGGATCTCACCAATGCAGCGGCCTTCCGCCGTGCGCGGGCGGGCATCGCGCATGTGCCGCAAGGCCGTGGCATCTTCAACCAACTCACCGTGCGGCAGAACCTGGAAGTCGGCACGCGTGCCGCCCGTGATCGCGGCGACGGCGGCATTCCGGCCGACATCTTCGGCTATTTTCCGATCCTGCGCGAACGCGAGGCACAGATCGCCGGCACGCTCTCGGGCGGCCAGCAGCAGATGCTGGCGATCGGCCGTGCGCTGTGCGGCCTGCCGTCGGTGCTGCTGCTCGACGAGCCCTCGGAAGGCATCCAGCCGAACATCGTGCAGTCGATCGCTGAACTGGTGCCGCGGATCGCCCGCGAGCGCGGTATCGCGATGGTTCTGGTCGAGCAGAATCTCGATCTCGTTCTCAAGGCGGCGGACCGCTGCCTGGTGATGGAGAAAGGCAGGATCGTGCATGAAGGCACGCCGGAGGCGTTCGCCGACGAGAGCCTGCTGAAGGATTTGTTGGCCCTGTAAGGCGCGGCTGAAGCGTGCCTGGGACCTGTTGGCTTTGTAAGGCGTGCATGGGGCGCGCCTGGACTGGAAGGGAACACAAAAATGATAAGCAGAAGAACTATCCTGAAATCCGGCGGCGCTGCCGCCGCCTTCGCCATAGTCGGCGCGCCGTCGATCCTGCGCGCCGCCGACACCGTCAAGGTCGGCCTGTCGATTCCGATCACCGGGCTGCAGGCGATCCTCGGCGAGACGCTGCTCAATTGCTACAAGCTCGCCGCCGCCGAACTCAACGCCGCCAACGGCATCGGCGGCCGTCAGGTCGAGCTGTTCATCGAGGACAACCAGACCACGACCAAGGGCTCAATCGACAAGGCACGCAAGCTCCTAAATGAGGACAAGGTCGACGTGATCATGGGCACGATCATCTCGCCCGAGCGCAGTGCGACGCTGTCGGTGACCTCGAAGGCCAAGAAGCTGTTCTTCTACCCGACCAATTTCGAGGGCGGCGAATGCAACCGCTACTTCGTCGCCACCGGCCCGATCCCGATGCAGCAGGTCGACCCGATGATGCCGTGGGTGGCCGAGAACCTCGGCAAGACCATCTACATCATGGCCTCGGACTATGCCTGGCCGCAGAAGATGACCGAGGCGATCACGGCTGCCTACGAGAAGGCCGGCGGCAAGATCATCGGCGCCGACTACTATCCGTTCGGCACCACGGATTTCGGCCCGGCCTTCCAGAAGATCAAGTCGCTGAAGCCCGATGTCGTCTGGTCGATGGTGGTCGGCAACGACGCTGTCACCCAGCTCAAGCAGTATCGCAGCTTCGACATCAAGCAGCCACTGATCGCGCCGCTCGACGAGGTCTTCAACAAGGACGCGCTGCCGCCCGGCGTCGCCGCCGGCACCTACGCGCCGCAGCCCTACTGGATGGCGCTCGACAATCCGGTGAACAAGAAGTTCATCTCGAGCTTCCGCGAAAAATTCGGCCAGGAAAAGATGGTCAACGGCATCGGCGAGGCCGGCTATAACGGCCTGCACCTCTATGCGCTGGCCGCCGAGAAGGCCGGATCGCTGAAGGACGACGATGTGCTCAAGGCGCTGCCGACCATCGAGTTCGACGCACCGCAAGGCAAGATCCGCGTCGATGCCTCCAACAACCACACGCTCTGCCATTCCTATGTCGGCAAGGCGGCGGCCGACGGCATCAGCTACGAGATCGCCAAGGATTTCGGCACCATCGCGCCGGTCACGCCCTACTGCAAGGTGTAGGCCCTCGCACCCAACCAATCCTGACGGCGGCGTTGCCGCCGCCGTCAGGGCTTCTGTGGCGCCGGCAGCCGCTCGCGCAGTTCGTCGACAAGCACACGGGTGTTTTCGGAATAGTCGATGGGCACGACGACCAGATGCACGCCGCCGCCGGCAAAGGCCTGCTCCAGCGCCGGCCGCAATTGGGCGATCTCGCCGACCCTGGTTCCCCTGGCGCCATAGGCCTCGGCATATTTGACGAAATCGGGGTTGCCGAAGGTCATGCCGAAATCCGGGAAATCGTCTACCGCCTGCTTCCAGCGGATCATGCCATAGGCATGGTCTTCGAGCAGCAGAACGACAAGGTCTAGCTTGAGCCGAACGGCGGTCTCCAGTTCCTGGCTGTTCATCATGAAGCCGCCGTCGCCGCAAATGGCCATGACGCGGCGTTGGGGGTAGAGCAATGCCGCCATCATCGCCGACGGCAAGCCGGCGCCCATGGTGGCCAGCGCATTGTCGAGCAGCAGCGTGT
Organism: Mesorhizobium sp. GW821-FHT04C10; assembly: GCF_059420305.1. Lineage (NCBI taxonomy): Bacteria > Pseudomonadati > Pseudomonadota > Alphaproteobacteria > Hyphomicrobiales > Phyllobacteriaceae > Mesorhizobium > Mesorhizobium sp. GW821-FHT04C10. Next base: position 5,890,583 of record NZ_JBWKTL010000001.1, read on the forward strand.
TCGCCATGCGCGTGCGGTAATTGCGCGCGAACCAGATCTTGTACATGCCGTTGTCGAGGGCAAGGATCCCGTCCGCCGGCATCACGGCGCGCACGTCATGCACGATGCGCTGCGGCGTGAAGCGGTCTTCGGTGGCGCGCGCGGCGATGCGGCTCAAAATGCCTTCACGCAGCGGCAGCAAGGCCTGTGCATTGGGGATCTTGCCTTCGACGCGGTCGGCCAGGAACGCAAGCGAGGGGCCAAGGTCGCCGACGATCTCGGCCTGCGGGAAATAGACCTGCTCGACATCGGCCGAGTGATAGCCGACATGGATCACCTTCGGCCCGTTGGTACCCATGATGAAGGGCGGTTTCTCGACCGTATCGTGGCCGATGGTGATGATCAGATCGGCCTGTTCTATGGCCTCGTGCACGTAGTCGCGCTCCGAGAGCGCCGCCGTCCCCATGTAGAGTTCGGTGCCGCCAGGCACGGTGCCCTTGCCCATCTGTGTGGTGAAATAGGGTATCTGTGTGCGCAGCACGAACTGAGCGATATCCGGGGTCACGCGCGGGCGCGACGCCGCCGCGCCGAACATCAACAGCGGACGCTTCGCCTCCATGATCATCCGGGCAGCCCGATCCAGCGCGTCCGCGTCGGCAATGGGCAGGTCGACCGGATGCGTCGGCACCAGCGCGACCGGATCGCACTGGGCCGCCGCTATGTCTTCCGGCAATTCCAGATGCACCGGCCCTGGACGCTCCTCCTGCGCGACGCGGAAGGCCTCACGCACCAGCGAGGGGATCATCTTGGGCGAGACGATCTGGCGCGACAGCTTGGTCAGCGGCTTCATCGCCGCGACGATATCGACGATCTGGAAGCGCGCCTGCCGCGATGACAGGATGCCCTTCTGGCCGGTGATCATGATCATCGGCATCGCGCCGAGCAGCGCATAGGCAGCGCCGGTCGTCAGATTGAGCGCGCCGGGGCCGAGCGTGGTGATGCACACGCCCGGCTTGCCGGTGAGCCTGCCGTAGGTAGCGGCCATGAAGGCCGCCGCCTGCTCGTGGCGGGTCAGGATCAGCTGAATCGACGAGCGGCGAATGGATTCGACGATATCGAGGTTTTCCTCGCCCGGAATGCCGAAAATCCGCTCGACCCCTTCGTTTTCGAGGGCCGCCACGAACAGATCCGAACCCTTGGTCATGAACCGTCTCTCCTGCAATGTGCACATTCCGTCAGCCACCTTCATATGGCACCGGAACGCGACGCCTCAAAGACCTGAAGCGTGCACTCATTCTGCAGGAGAGACCCGAATCCGCGTCCTACCGGTCAAAGGCGCGTTGAGCAGGCCGCCTTGGGCGATGCAAAGAGCTGCGCCGGCGCAGACCACTGGCTGGCCGGTGCGCCGCGCGTGCCGGTGATCAGCGAGCGCAGTTCCGACAGATAGGTCTGCACGAAGAAGGAGGTCTGGCTTTCCAGCGGCGTATAGGGGCCCGGACGGTAGGCGCGCGACAGGATGCCGTCGGCATTGTCCTCGGTGATCTTCTTGTCCTGCACGGTGGTCACGTCCCACATCCAGCTGATTGCGTCTGCATCGACGTCCTGATCGGCGTCCTTGTCGACGAGCCAGGTCAGGATGACGTCGGTCTCCATGGCATTGCGCGGTATCATCTGGAACAGCGTGACATAGTCGTTGGCAGCGCTGGCGAAGGACAGCCGCCCGAGGCGGAAGCCGCTTTCGCCGCCATCATAGGCATTACGGCCGCCCATCAGGCACGAGACCCCCTCGCCTGTATTGGACAAGGTGTTGCGGCCCGAGCCGATCGGCTTGCGGTGCATGGCGAACGGCATAGTGTCGAGGTCGCCCGGCTGCCATGAGCCCTTGTGGAATTCGGCATCGCCGATGACGCTGTGCCAGGCCTCGATTTCATTCTGCCATTCGACCGCCTTGTCGGCGTCGCGGGTCGCGGTGACTTTGACATGGCCGTTGACGCGGTAATATTCGGGATGCGCCGGCCGGCAATGGTAGCATTCGAGGAAGTTCTCGAGCACCAGCTTCCAGTTCGCCTTGGTCAGGTAGTTCTTGCGGGCGACAATGCGCGCCTGGTCGAGGCCATTTTCGCGCAACCCATCGGTCAGCCCCGCCGCGACAGGCTCGATGTCGGGCAAGGAATTGGCGTCCAGGCCACAGAACACCAGGCCGCCGAAACATTTCGAGGGCACGCGATGCAGTCCGAGCGCCTCCGGGTCCACGCTTGGCGGAAGATCCTGCCGCGACTGCAGTTCGCCGGTCAGCCTGAACGACCAGGCGTGATAGGGACAGACCAGAAGCTTGCCGCGGCCATCCTTGGTGCAGAGCCGCGAGCCGCGATGGGTGCAGACGTTGTAATAGGCCGCGATGTCCTCCTCGCCGTCACCGAAGCGCACAACGATGATCTCCTCGTCGAACAGCTGACGCACGATGTAGCGCCCTTTCTCGGGCACCTCGCTGGCATGGGCGACAAGCACCCATTGGCGCGGGAACCACAGATCCCGCTCCAGCGCGAAGATGGCCGGATCCGTATAGAAAGCCTGTTCCAGCGACCAGTCCTGACGCTGCCGGTCAATCAGGCGGACAATCTCGTTTCGATCGATGGGCTGGCTGTTCGGTGTGTTGGCCTGCACGGCGAACACCTTTCTGCACGCTGGCGTTAGGATGATGTTTCGATAGAGTTTGCGATGCCGAAAAGCTTGCGGCAAATACAGAAATAGTAGACCTTCATATCGAAAAGGCATGAAGACAGAACCGAGCCCCAATCGTGAAGACTCTCAAGACGTCACTTCCGCTTCTGAACGCCATGGTCGCCTTCGAGGCGGCCGCGCGGCATGGAGGCCTGACACCCGCCGCGCAGGAACTCAACATCGCGCAATCCGCGGTCAGCCGCCACGTCGCCAATCTCGAGAGGCAACTTTCGGTCGAACTGTTCACGCGTCAGGGCAACCGCGTCGCCATCACCGGAGCCGGCATGGCGCTGGCCGAAGCGATCCGCGAAGGGCTAACGACCATCAGGCAAGCGGTGGAGGAGCTGACCGAGCACGACAGCGACACATTCGTCGTCGGCTGCAGCCATGACCTGGCGCAAGCGTGGCTGATGCCCCGCTTCGGCCTGATCACTTCGCTTGTCGCCGATGGCCGCGTGCTGCTGCAGACATCCAACGACTACAGGGATTTCGACCAGCCTGAAGTGGCACTGTCGATCCGCTTCGGCGAACCCGAACAATGGCCTGATCTTGTTGCCGAAAAGCTGTTCGACGGAGAATGGTATCCCGTCTGCGCGCCCGCTTTCCTGGCCCGGCATCCGGCGCTTGCGACGGAAGAGCCGGAGGCTTTCCTTGACGTGCCTCTGCTGCATCAGGCCACGCCGCCCAGGGCGATCGATAGCTGGCAATCGTGGATCGGAACCGACCGCAAGCTCGAGGGTCCGAGGTTCACGAGCTATATGTCGATGATACACGAAACCATCGCCGGCCGCGGCGCGGCACTGGCCTGGGCCGGCTTCGCCGACGAGCAGCTTCGTCGCGGCCAGCTCATCCGTTTGACCAAGGCCTCGCGTCGCCACGCCGGCTCCTTCCACATCGTGATGCGGAAGAATGCCGGTCCGCTGGTCAGGTCGGTGGCGCAGGCACTGCTTGGCAGCGTCGGCACCACCTGAGGGATCAGGCTTCGCGGCCAAACCGTGAGGCGTCGTGGCGCGCGCCCCAGGCCGGCATGGCGGCCTCGACCTCGGCTTCCGACTTGAAGGCATCGGAGGCGTAACGGTCGACACGGAAGCGTCCGGGCGAGACGAACGGGGTCTGGCCGAGGGCGAGTTCGCAGGCGAGCCGGCCAAGGCCCGGGCCATGGGTGACGCCGCTCTCATTGTCGCCGCCGGCGATCACGACGTTGTCGCTGCCCGGGATCTTGCCGACCACGAGGCTGTTGTCGGGTGTGTAGCACGGCACGCCTTGCGCCCAACTCGCGATCCTCGAACCGCGCAGCGGCGGGAAGATCGTCTGCAATTCCGCAAGCTCTTGTTCGGACGTCGCCTGCATCAGTTCCAGATTATGCGGCTGACCGGGTTCGATGTCGCTGTCGGCCGTTTTGTAGAGAGGTTGATAGTGCCGGCCGGTGCCCCACATGACGGCGCCGAATGTTTCGCGCAGCCACAGCCGCAACTCGCGGCACTGGACTGTCGGGATCGTCGACGGCAACCCCCTGTTGTCGGTGACGATGCGCGTCGCGACGACCCGCAGCAGCGGCAGCTGCCAGCCAAGGCCTGCGATCACCTGGTTGTTCCACGCGCCGGCGGCAACGATCGCGCCATCGGCTTCAATGCTGCCCTGGTCGGTTTCGATCGTCACCCGATCGCCCGCATCCTGGACGGCGGTGACGCGCGTCCCGCTGCGGAAGACACCGCCAAGCTCACCGATCTGGCCGGTGAGCACCTTCATCGCCAGGGTAGTATCCAGCTGGATGCCGTGCGGGTTGTAAGCCGCCGAGTGGACGCGCGTCGGATCGATCAGGCCCTGCATCTTCTGGCCGATCTGCGCGGCGTTCAGATCCTGCATTTCCGGCGGCGCGTAAGGAGAGTCCAGCACCGGACGCACGAAGCGCTCGCGTCCATCCTCGGTCAGCGCCATGATCAAGGTGCCGTTCGGCCGGTAGCCGATCTCGACGCCGACCTCGTGCAGCCGGCGATAGAAATCGAGCCCATACTGCTGCAGCTGAAAACCTTCCTCGCCGAGCGGGATCATGCCCGCGGACCAATGCGAGACGAAACCCGCACCGGCGCCGGTGGTCGCCGCGCCCGGCTGACCCGCATCGATGATGGTCACCTGGCGCACGCCGTATCGCAGCAGATGCACGGCCGCGCTGCAGCCGATGATGCCACCGCCGATCACGGCGATATGTCGGTTGCTGCCTCCGGTGTGGTTGCCGTTTGTACTCATCTCTTCCGTTCTCCCTTCACTGATGGCCCGGTCCCGCCGGCGGGACCGATATGTCTTTCCAGCCACCACAGGATGCGCGCGGCACTGTCGATGTATTCGGGGTAACCGCGCAGGCTGTGGCCAGCCTTCGGATAGATAACGAGAGCGCTCGGCGCTCCGGACCTCAGGGCCGCGAAATGGCATTCCTCGGCCTGTCCCGGCGGTGTGCTCTTGTCGATGGCGCCGGCCATGATCAGCGACGGCACGATCTTCTTCTGCTTGTGGAATGCGGGGCTGCGCGAAAAATACTCGCCGCCGGATTGCCACGGCGACGTCGTCAGCATGATCTCGTCAAATTCAGGGATTTGCGACGTGCGGTGCTGGCTATACCAGTCGCCAACCGGAGAGATCGGCACCGCCACAGCGAAGCGGTCGCTTTGCGAGGGCAGCCAGGCCGACATGAAGCCACCATAGCTGGTGCCGGTAACGGCGACGCGCGTGGCATCGACCAGCCCGCGCGCGATCAGCGCGTCGACCCCACTGATGATGTCCTGCGCGTCGGCGCCGCCCATGTCGCCCCTGACGGCACGGGCAAAGTCGTCGCCGCGCCCGGTGCTGCCACGCGGGTTCGGGAACAGGATCGTCCAGCCACGGATGGCAAGGATGGCGCCGGCGCGCGAACGGCCAAGCCAGCGGTTGCGGTGCGCCGAAACCGGTCCGCCATGAACATCGACCAGGAGCGGCGTCGGGGCCGTCGCGCCAGACGGCCGCACCAGCCAGCCCTGGATGGTCAGCCCGTCCGGCGCCGGCCATTCGAAGGGTTCGACCATACCGCAGGCGGCCATCGCCTTGGCAGCATCGGGCGCGGCCAGCGAGGCCAGTTCAACAATGGAGCCATCCGTCTCTTCGGCCAGGAACGGCGCGCGCGACCAGGATTCGGCGATGAACAGCGAGCCCCTGTCTCCGATCGGGTGAGACGCGGGCACCCACTCGCCATGGGTGAGTTCACGCGACGCCCAATGTTGCGTCGCGACCGCACTGTCGAGCGCGAAATCGCCGCTCACGGTTTCTGGGCCGCCGGCACCGGCAAAATGGATGACCGTTGCCGAACGCCATTCGACCGATGTCACATCGATGCCCGGCGTGTCGGCAATTACAACCGCGCCGGTTTTCAGATCGAGGATGGAAAGCAGGCCGGCAACCAGCCCGCGATCGCTGCAGAATGCCTGGACGAAGGCGACCTTGTCTCCGCCCGGACCGCCCCTGACGCAACCGATCTGGTCCTTTGGCGTATGGATCGTCCGCGCGGAGCCCGAGCCGGCGTCGACCAGCGCCAGATGCGCCCTATACCAGCTGCCCTCGCCATGATCGTCGCTGACCAGCGCGGCAATGCTGTCGTTGCCGGACCAGCTCGCCTCCCAGACGTTCAGCGGCGGGGCGGTGAGCGGGCGAGCGGCACCCTCGATGTCCCAGATCCATATGCGGCGCCAAAGGTCCTCGCCCTCGCCCAGCCGAACCTCGGGCAGCCAGGCGACGGCTTCCGCCTGTTGTTTCTGGGCATAGCCGCCGTGGATACCGGCAAGGTCGGCCGCGGTTCCGGCAACCACCAGAAGAAGTTTCCTGCCGTCCGGCGACCAGTCGAGCTGTTCGATGCGCCCTTGCAGGACGGCGCTCGCTACAACGGCACTGTCGAACCATATCTCGATCAGGTCCGTCGCGGTGCCGTCACCCTGGCAGGCGAATGCGAGCCGCGACCCGTCAGGCGACAAACGGATCTGCCGCGCTTCCCTTTCGCTCAGCCGTTTGAGCGGACCGCCGCCGCGTGCGACCTGGTAGAGCCTGCTCGCGGGTCCATCCTCGATCGTTCCTTCGAAACTGTGGCCGATGAAATGGAGTTGTCCCGCGCCATGATGGCCGCACAGCGAGCGACCGCCGAAGACGTGGCCGGGGGCGTCCAGAAGATCGCTGTAGAAGCCGTGGACGGCTTCGAACTCCGCCGAGGAGCGAAAATCCCGTTGCATCGGATACCCTCATAATCATGCGTTGCGAACCCACGACGCAGAGCCGCGCCGCACTGTCCTGATGGCAACGACGGCGACCATACAGGCTCAATCGGAGCTGTCTAGACACATGTGTCTGTGGCCTGATAATTGATAGGCACTGCATCTGGATCACGCGACCGGAACGCTGATTGATCCGGCATTCCGAGATGTGGGTACTGCCGAGAGAGCGAGGAAAAAGTGACCGTTTCGAATGCCGCCCGGGCAATTTTTGACAGTGAAATCATTTGGGACGCGCATTCCGGCTTCATGCCGGATCCGGCGGCGGACCTGAACAATCTGCAGATCTGGCGCGATGCCGGCATCGACTATCTGTCGATCGACGTCGGCTTCGATTTGTTGCCCTGGGAGCAGACTGTCAGGACGCTGGCGAATTTCCGCCACTGGATCCTTTCCAATTCCCAGCACTACACGCTGGTCTCCTCGGTCACGGAAATCCGCAAGGCCAAGGCCGAGGGCAAACTCGCGATCACCTTCGACATAGAGGGCATGAACGCGCTCGACGGCCGCATCGAGATGGTGGAGTTCTACCACCAGCTCGGCGTGCGCCAGATCCTGTTTGCGTACAACAGGAACAATCTGGCCGGCGGCGGCTGCCACGATGTCGAGACCAGCCTGACGGCGTTCGGCCGCGAGGTCATCGACGAGATGAACCGTCTCGGCATGTTTGTCGACGTCACACATACCGGCTACCGCACTTCGATGGAGGTCATGGAGTATTCCAACCGGCCGGTCATCTTCTCGCACTCCAACCCCAAGGCGCTTTGCGGCCACGGCCGCAACATCACCGACGATCAGATCAAGGCCTGCGCACGCACTGGCGGCATTGTCGCAATCGTCGGGCTCAATCGTTTCCTCGGCGAAGGCCGGACGGATTCGGAGAGGCTGGCCGACCATATCGAGTACCTCGTCGATCTGATCGGCCCGCGCCATGTCGGCATCGGGCTGGACTACGCCTTCCCGGTCGACGTCAAGGGCATCGACCGCATCATCTCCGACAACCCGCAATTCTGGCCCAAGAACGAATATCCGGAGGGTGCCACGACCTACTCGGCCCCGGGCCAGATGCGCGAACTGGCCGAGGTGCTGCTGCGCCGTGGCCAATCGGAGCAGGCAGTGCGCGACGTCATGGGCGGCAATTTCATGCGGCTCGCGAGCGAGATCTGGAAGTAGGCGAGAACGCGGGCCGCGCTTCGGCTTTTGATCCAGCTTCCGCCGACCGGCGGGCCAGCCTGCCCGGGGTGGGCCGATGGCATTTCGCCCCCGCCGGAGTGCCGGCAGGGGCGGATCGGATATCGGGATTTTGCGCAAGACCGGCCATATCCAAGATTCGAACATGCCAGCAAAATTTTCGCTAGACATACATGTCTATCCCTAGCAGTTTTAGCTGACCGATAAATTCGGCGCGGTTCGAAAAAGCCAGCAGATCAAGCACGACAATTAAAACAGCAGAGGGGTAGAGCATGTCCATTTTTACCGACACCAGGATTTCGCGACGCGGCCTGCTGGCTGGAGCCGGAGCCTTTGGTCTTGCCTCGATGGTCAATCCGAAAATCTCCTGGTCGGCCGATGGTCCGATCCTGAAGGTGCGCTCATACGCCGACATCCAGACGCTCGACCCCTGCTTCCGGCTGGCCGCGCCCGAAGGCGATATCACCAGCGTCATTTTCGCCGGGCTCGTCGTCACCACGCCTGGCGAGAGCTGGGGCTGGCGGCCGATGGCGGCGGAGACGATCACACAGCTCGACCCGCTGACCGTCGCCTTCAAACTGCGCGACAATATCGGCTTCACCGACGGCTATGGCCAGATGACGGCGGAGGACGTCAAATTCTCGATCGAGCGCATCGCCGACCCGGCCAACAAGAGCCCCTATTCCGGCGACTGGGCGACGCTCAAGGAAGTCGAGGTCAAGGACAAGCTCTCTGGCATCATCCATCTCAAGCAGGCCTTCGCCCCACTGTGGACATCCACCTTGCCGACGCCGTCCGGGACCATCCTGTCCAAGAAAGCCATCACCGAACTCGGCGGCAAGTTGGGCGTCAAGCCGGTTGCGCAGTCAGGCCCCTACATACTGAAGGAATGGCTGCCCAAGCAGCGCACCGTGCTGGTGCGCAACCCTGACTGGAAGTACGAGCCGGGCGGCTTTGCCGAAATCCACATCCATCCGATCGAGGACGAGAAGACGGGCGAACTCGGCTACGAGGCCGGCGATCTCGACTACACCTGGACCGCGGTCTCCTCGATCTCGCGGCTGAAACAGACGCCGCCACCGAAGACCAAGGTCGTCGAGAAGCCGTCGCTGGCCTTTGTCTGGCTGGGCATGAACCAGGATGTCGCGCCGTTCAACAATCCGAACATGCGCCGCGCGGTGCAATATGCCGTGGACCGCAAGGCCGTCGTCGATGCCGCCTATTTCGGCGCGGCCGCCACCGCGACCGGCATCATCGCGCCCGGCCTGCCCGGCCACCGCGAGAAGAACCTCTTCGACTACGATCCGGACCGCGCCCGCGACATGATCGCCAAGGAGGGGCTCGCCGGCACCACGATCACGCTCGACATCCTCAACAAGACCGAGCGCCTCACCGCCGCTCAGGTGGTCCAGTCGAACCTGCAGGATGTCGGCCTCAACGTCGAGATCAAGCAGAACGACAGCGGCACCTTCTGGACGCTCGGCGCCAAGGAAGGCGACTACTGGAAGAAGCTGCAGATGGTCATCAGCCGCTTCTCCATGCAGCCGGATCCAAGCTGGGCCACCGCGTGGTTCACACGCGACCAGATCGGCGTCTGGAACTGGGAGCGTTTCTCCAGCGAGGAATTCGACAAGCTCAATGCCGAGGGCATGGTCGAACTCGATCCGGCCAAGCGCGATGTCATCTACAAGAAGCTGCAGGACCTGATGGAGGAAAACGGCAACTACGTCTTCCTCACCCACGAAGTCACCGGCGTCATGTATCGCGACTCGGTCGTGGCCGGCCTGAAGCCGAACGGTGAACCAGTGTTCACCGATTTCAAACCGGCATGACATCGACCCGCGGGGGCTTGCCCCCGCCGGAGACGTTCCGACGGGTAATGACATGATCCGCTACGCTCTCAAGCGTCTGTGGCTGGGCGCCATCATCATCAGCTTCGCGCTGATGATGATGTTCGCCATGGTTTACCTCATCCCCGGCGACCCGGCCTCGGTCGCGCTGGGACCACGCGCGACGCCGGAGATGAAGGAGGCGTTGCGCGAGCGCATGGGCCTGGATCAGCCCGTCTGGCGGCAATTCGTGAACTTCTATGGGTCGGCCTTGCATGGCGATCTCGGCACGGAAGTCTTGTCCGACCGGCCGGTGCTGAACGTGGTGATGGAGCAACTGCCGTTCACGCTGGCGCTCATCATCGGCGGCATCACCTGGTCGGTGGCGCTCGGCATTCCGCTTGGCTGTATCGCGGCGGTGCGGCGCGGCGGCGTCGTCGACCAAGTGATCGGCGTATTGTCGGTGGCGATGATCGCGGTGCCGTCCTTCGTCGTCGCCATCTATTCGCTACTGGTCTTTGCCGTTGCCCTGCAATGGCTGCCGGCAATCGGAGCCGGCGACCCCGGAAACCTCGCCAGCCAGCTTCAGCATCTCATCCTGCCGTCATTAGCGGTCGGCCTTGGCTGGATCGGCTATATCTCGCGCATGGTTCGCGCCTCGATGCTGGAGACGCTCGAGGCCAGCCATATCCGCACGGCGCGCGCCTTCGGCCTGCCGGAACACCGCATCATCTACACCTACGCGCTGCGCATCGCCGTGCTGCCGACCATCACCCTGCTCGGCGTCGGCATCGGCCATATGCTGTCGTCTTCGGTCTTCGCCGAAATCGTCTTTGCCCGCCCTGGCATCGGCAAGCTGGTCTATGAAGCGATTTCGGTGCGCAACTACCCCATTGTCTCCGGAGCCGTGCTGGTCACCACGGTCTTCTTCGTCCTCGTCAACGTAGCGGCAGACATACTGGTCGGCCTATTGGATCCCCGTGTCAGATCAAGTTTCAACTGAGCTGTCCTTTCGCGGCAGCCGCCTCGGCGGCGTGTGGCGCACCCTGCGCCGCATCATGCGCGAGCCGCTCGGCGCCATCGGCCTGACGCTGGTGGCGGTGGTGGTGCTTTCGGCTGTGTTCGCCAGTGTCCTGACCAGCTATACGCCGAGCAAGATTTCGCCGGCCGAGCGCTTCGCCTCGCCCAGCCTTCTGCACCTGCTCGGCACCGACCATCTCGGCCGCGATCTCTTCACCCGGGTTCTCTACGGCGGACGCGTCGCGCTGATGATCGCGCTGGGCTCAACCCTGGTGTCGCTGATTGTCGGCGTGGTGCTGGGCCTGATCGCCGGCTATGGCCCGCGATGGCTCGACAATGTGCTGCTGCTCGTCTTCGACGCGGTGAAGAGTTTCCCGACCGTCATGCTGGCGCTGACGCTGGTCACCCTGTTCGGCCCCTCGCTTTACGCGGTGGTGCTGGTGGTGATGCTGGTCAACGTACCGGGCTATGCGCGCATCATCCGCACCCAGACGCTGGTGCTCAAATCCGCCGAACATGTCATGGCGGCACGCTCGATGGGCGCAAGCGCCGGCCGCATCCTGCGCGTCCATATCCTGCCCAACATTATCGGCCCGATCCTGATCCTGGTGTCGATGGACATCCCCGTGGTGGTGGCGATCGAGGCCGGCATGAGCTTCCTCGGGCTTGGCGTGCGGCCGCCGACACCGAGCTGGGGCGCAATCCTCAATGACGGCTTCGCCAACATCCGTGATTCCTACTGGATCGTGATCGCCGGCGGCCTGCCGATCGTGCTGACCACGCTCGGCTTCACCTTCTTCGGCGAGACCTTGCGCGATCTCTTCGATCCCCGGCTGAAGGGGCGGTCATGACGGTTCTCGCGGTCAAGAATCTCAGCGTTGCCTTCCACACCGAGAGCGGCCGGCTGGAGGCGCTGAAAGACGTCAGCCTTTCCGTGCCCTCCAACCGCAGCGTCGGCGTGGTCGGCGAATCCGGCTGCGGGAAGTCGACGCTGATCAACGCCATACTCGGCCTGCTCGCCGACAATGGCGAGATCTCGTCGGGCGAGATCGTCTTCGAAGGCGACAAGGACCTCACCCGGCTTGACCCGACCGCGATGCGCGGGCTGCGTGGCCGCAGGATCGCCACCGTGTTCCAGGATCCGATGGGCGCGCTCAATCCCGTGCTTTCGGTGGGACGGCAGATGCGTGATATCCAGTATCGCTCAGGCCTGTCGAAGCGGGACAAGGACGCGCGCTCGGTCGCCATGCTGCGCAAGGTCCGCATTCCCGATCCGGAAAGCCGGCTGGCGCAGTTTCCGCACGAATTCTCCGGCGGCATGAAGCAGCGCATCGCCATCGCCATGGCGCTGATGATGGAACCGGCGCTGCTGATTGCCGACGAGCCGACCACCGCGCTCGACGCGACGCTGGAGGTGGCCACTATCGAGCTGCTCAAGGACCTGCAGCGCGAGATCGGCTGCTCGGTGCTTTTCATCTCGCATCACCTGGGGGTTATCGCCGAACTCTGCGACGAGATGATCGTCATGTATGCCGGCGAAGTGGTGGAGAGCGGCACGACCCGCGAGATCTTCCATGATGCGCGTCATCCCTATACGCAAAAGCTGCTCGCCTGCGATCCGGCGCGGCTGTCGCAACGGGTCGCCCGCCTGCCGACCATCGCCGGAACCTTGCCGGATCTGCGCCGGCGGCCGAGCGGCTGCGTCTTCCAGCCGCGTTGCGACCGCGCCGATGCGCAATGCCTGACGACACCTCCCAACGCTCCACTTGGCGGATCTCACATCGCCCGATGCTGGCACGCGGACGTTCCCCTGGGGGTGATGAGCGCATGAGCTCCGACGACCTGCTCCGCGTCAGCGATTTACGCGTCTCGTTCCGGGTCGGCGGGCTGACCGCCAGGCTGGCTGGCCGCGCCACGGAGATCGAGGCGGTCTCCGGTGTCAGCTTCAACCTGCAGCGCGGCACCACTTTCGCGCTGGTCGGCGAATCCGGCTCCGGCAAGACCACTCTTGCACGCACGATCAATGGTCTTCAGCCCGTCAAATCGGGCACGATCCTGTTCGAAGGACAGGAGTTGCAGGGTCTCTCCAACGCCGCGATGAAGCCGGTGCGGCGGCGCATGCCGATGATGTTCCAGGATCCGATCGGGTCACTGTCGCCACGGCTCAGCGTGCGGTCGCTGCTGTCGGAGCCCTTCGTCATCCATGGGCTCTCCAACCGTGATCTCAACGCCGAGGTCACGCGACTTCTGACGCTGGTCGGGCTGCCGCGCGAGTTCGCCGACCGCTATCCGCACCAGCTGTCCGGCGGCCAGGCACGCCGCGTCGGCGTCGCGCGGGCGATCGCGCTCGATCCCGTGCTGGTGGTTGCCGACGAGCCGACGGCCGGCCTCGACGTTTCCGTACAGGGCGAGGTGCTGAACCTGCTCAACGATCTGCGCGACCGCATGGGCCTGTCGATGCTGATCATCACCCACAATCTGCATGTCGTGCGCCAGATCGCCGACCGCATGGCGGTCATGTATCTCGGCCGCTTCGTCGAGCAGGGCGAGACCGAAGCGATCTTCCGCGCGCCGCATCATCCCTATACGGCGGCCCTTCTATCGGCCAATCCGGAGCCCGATCCCGACAGGATGCACCAGCGCATCACGTTGCCGGCGGACGTACCGTCGCTGCTGGCGCGGCCCAAGGGCTGTGAATTCCATACACGCTGCCCGCAAGCACAGGACCGTTGCGCGGTCGATGCCCCTATCCCGGCCGCTGTAGGCGACAGCCGTCTGACCTGCCATTTCCCGCTGAACACATAAGGACAGCCTCGGCACATATGGCCGGGGCGTCGAGAGGAGCCGCCATGCAAGATATCCGCGTCATCACCGATTTTCCGCGCAAGGTGCGCGAGATCGAGAACCTGTGGATTCCGATGCCGGACGGCGTCAAGCTGGCGGCGCGCGTCTGGCTGCCGGAAGATGCCGACGCCGATCCGGTGCCGGCGATCCTTGAATACCTGCCCTATCGCAAGCGCGACGGAACGGTGGAACGCGATGCGCTGACGCATCCCTATTTCGCCGGGCACGGCTATGCAGGCGTGCGTGTCGACATGCGCGGCTCGGGCGACAGCGAAGGGCTGTGCAAGGGCGAGTATCTGAAGCAGGAACAGGACGACTGCCTGGCGGTGATCGAATGGTTGGCCCGGCAACCCTGGTGCTCGGGCAGCGTCGGCATGATCGGCATCAGCTGGGGCGGCTTCAACGGGCTGCAGGTCGCCGCCCGGCGCCCGCCGGCGCTGAAGGCTGTCATCTCGCTGTGCTCGACCGACGACCGCTACAATGACGATGTGCATTACCTCGGCGGCGCCATGATGTGCGACAATCTGATGTGGGGAACGACTGCCTGGGCGATCGCCATGACGCCACCTGATCCGCTGATCGTCGGCGACCGCTGGCGCGATCTCTGGGAGCAGCGGCTGAACGGCAACGGCATATGGATGCAGGACTGGTTCGAACACCAGCGCCGCGACGATTTCTACAAGCATGGCTCGATCTGCGAGGACTATGCCGATGTTGAAATCCCGGTCTATGCCGTCGGCGGCTGGGCCGACGGCTATCCCAACCCGATCTTCCGCATGCTGGAAAACCTGCCCGGCCCCCGCAAGGGCCTGATCGGCCCCTGGGGGCACAAATATCCCCACTTCGCCATGCCCGGCCCGCGCATGGGCTTCCTGCAGGAATGCCTGCGCTGGTGGGACCAGTATCTGAAGGGGATCGACACCGGCATTGCCGACGAGCCGATGCTGCGCGCCTGGATCCAGGATCCGGCGCGGCCGGCCGCGATCTATGATGAGCGGCCCGGCCGCTGGGTGGCCGAGCCGTCCTGGCCGGGACCGGGCGTCGGGCAAAAGGTGCTGAACCTTGCACCCCATGTGCTGAGCGAGGCCAGGGGCGATAACGCGATCCTGGAGATTTCATCGCCACAGACGGCCGGCCTGTCTTCAGGCGCCTGGTGTGGCTACGGCGTCATGCCGACCTTGCCGGTCGACCAGCGGACCGAGGAAGGCAACGCCCTGATCTTCGAGACAGCGCCGTTGACCGAAGCCGTCGAGATCCTCGGCTTCCCCGAATTCGAGGTCAAGCTCGCCTCAGACAAACCGGTCGCGCTCCTCTCCGCCACCCTGTCGCAGGTGTTCGCGGACGGTGCGGCCTCACGTGTCAGCTACGGTATCCTCAACCTCAGCCATCGCAACGGCGACCTGGAGATCGAGCCGCTGGTGCCAGGGCAAGCGGAGACGGTGCGCATCAAGCTGCGCTGCTGCGGGCAGCGTTTCGAGGCCGGCGAGCGCATCCGGCTGGCGCTGGCGACGTCGCACTGGCCGATCGTCTTCCCGACGGCCGAACAGGCGACGCTGTCGATCCATTGCGGCGACAGCCGGCTGATCCTGCCGGTGCGCGCAGCGCAGAAGCTGGACGACACGCTGGGAGCATTTCTCGGCCCGGAGAGCGCCAGCCCGATGGAGCAGGAGGTGCTGGCCAAGGGCGACGGCTTCCAGCGCTCGGTGTCGACCGACCAGGTCACCGGCGAGACCGTCTACCAAGTGATCAATGACGGCGGCACGGTGCGGCACCCGCATACGGGAATGACCCTTTCGGCAAGGCATGTCGATCGCTTCACCATCCACCCCGACGATCCGAACACGGCGGTCGGCACCTGTACATGGGAGAAATCCTACGGCAGGGGCGACTGGCAAGCGCGTGTTTCGGTCAAGGCGACGGTGCGCGCGCTGCGCGATGTCTGGCGGATCGAGACCCACATCACCGCGCATGATCGCAACGAGGTGGTCGTCGACCGAAGCGAGGTCAAGGAGTATCCGCGCGACCTCAACTGAGGGCCCGGCGCGGCTCGCGATCACGCCATCAGTTTCGGCAAGGCGGCCGCCAGCGCATCGACGGCGAGCCGCACCTTGAGCGGCAGATGCGGCGTCCGCAGCCAAAGGGCGTGGCAGTCGTAGGGATAGCGCGGCTGATCTGGAAACAGCGCCACGAGCGCACCGGCCCGAATGCGCTCGCGAACCAACCACCAGGGCAGCCACGCCAGCCCCATGCCTTCGACAGCAGCATCGGCGATGGCATCGAGATCGTCGAGCCGCAGCCGGCCGCTGGGCACGATCTCCCGCGCTGTCTGCCCTTCACGCGCAAACAGCCAGGGCTGAACGACCTGGCCAAGCCGGCGATAGACGATTGCATGATGATCGGCGAGGTCCTCGACCCGCCGCGGTTCGCCATGGCGTTGCAGATAGGAGGGCGCCGCGCAAACGATCATGCCCTGGCGCGCGACGCGGCGCGCGATGACGCCGGCCTTGTCGTCCAGATCGCCGGTCCGGATGGCGAGATCGTAGCCGTCCTCGGCAAGATCGGCGAAGCGGTCGCTGAGCGACAGGTCGAGTTCCAGCATCGGATATTGCCGTGCCAGTTGCAGCAGCACGGGGGTGACGCAGTGGCGACCGAAATGCGCCGGCATGGTGACGCGCAGTTTTCCGCGCGGTTCGGAGAGTTGGTCGGCAGCCAGCGCATCGGCGGCTTCCGCCTCGGCCAATACGACCCGGCAGCGTTCATAATAGGCGCGGCCGAAATCCGTCAGGCTCTGACGGCGCGTGGTGCGGTTGATGAGGCGCACACCCAGCCGTTCTTCGAGAAAGCGGACATGCTTGCCCACCATAGGTCCGGACAGGTCGAGCGCGACCGCGGCAGCCGCGAACGAGCCAAGGTCGGCCGCCTTGACGAAGACGGCCATGCTCTCAAGCCGATCCATATTCGAAACCTTCGGTTTCTACTGCTTTATCCCTACGCCCATTTATCCATGAAACCTTTATCCGCATAGCTCATTCGGTTCAGATAATTTGGAGTAACCCGAATGGCACGTATCGTCCGCTTCCACCAGCATGGCGGTCCCGAAGTCCTGCGCATCGAGGATATCGCCCCCCGTCACCGGGCCCTGGCGAGGTTCAAATCCGCGTCAAGGCACTCGGCATCAATCGCGCCGAGGCGCTGCTGCGCGCCGGCACCTATGTCGAGACCGCTGCCCTGCCCTCCGGGCTTGGCCTTGAAGCGGCGGGGGTTGTCGAAACAGTGGGCGAAGGCGTGAAGGATTTCGTCCCGGGCGACGCTGTCAGCGCCATCCCTCCACAGTCGATGGTGCGCTGGCCGGCTTATGGCGAATTGGTCACCTATCCCGCCGCGCAGCTCGTCAAGCACCCACCGTCGCTTGACTGGAAAGGGGCGGCGGCGGTCTGGATGCAATATCTCACCGCCTATGGCGCGCTGATCGACATTGCCAAACTTGGCAGTGGGGATGCCGTCGTTATCACAGCGGCGTCGAGCAGCGTCGGGCTTGCCGCCATCCAGATCGCCAACAAGGTTGGCGCAACGGCGATTGCGGTGACGCGGACATCGACGAAGAAACAAGCCTTGCTCGACGCCGGAGCGGCTGAAGTCGTGATCCTGGCCGAAGAGGATCTCACCGCACGGCTGAACGCGATCGTGGGAGCGAAAGGCGTTCGAGTCGTGCTGGATGCAGTCGGCGGCCCGATCTTCGGGCCGCTGACGGCAGCGATGTCAAAGGGAGGCATTCTGATCGAATATGGCGGCCTTAGCAGCGAGCCGACGCCGTTTCCCCTGGCTGCCGTGCTGGGCAAGACGCTGACGCTGCGTGGCTACCTCGTCCACGAGATCACCGGCGACCCGACGAAATTGGAGGCAGCAAAGGCGTTCATCCTCGACGGCCTGGAGACCGGCACGCTGAAACCGATCATCGACCGGAGCTTTGCCTTTGACCAGATCGTCGAAGCGCACCGCTATCTCGAATCGAACGACCAGTTCGGGAAGATCGTAGTGACGATCTGAGATCGTAGTGACGATCTGAGATCGTGGTGACCGTCTGAGCAACGGCAAACAAATCAGCCCCTGCCGGCACTATCGCCCTTGAAGGCGCGGCTCCGCATTCCTAACTATCCGGTGCGGGCCGGGCCCCTCTGACTGTCGCCAATGGTGACCGTGATGTCGGACCGCTTTAATGGGCCCGTTTCCATCCTTTTAGGTCAAGCGGGCTCAATCCTTCGGTTTGGAGCCCCGTATGACGTCTTCCCTCCTTGGTCTGGTTTGCCCCTCCTGCCGCGTCGCGCTCACAATGAGCGAACGCCAGGGTATCGAAATCGACTACTGTCCGCAGTGCCGCGGCGTCTGGCTTGATCGAGGCGAACTCGACAAGATCATCGAGCGTTCCGGCAGGGAGGCGTCGCCCGCGCCGCAGCCACAGCCGGCAGCCTTCTCGCAGCCGCAGCAAGGCCATGGCCGCGATGATGATTATTCGCGTTCGCAGGGTCACCGTTATCCCAAGCGGAAGAAATCATTCTTCGAAGAATTGTTCGATTGACCGGATGTCGCTCCGGTGCCCGGGCCGACGCTTGCTGAAAATTTCTAAAACCACATCGATAAAGGTTCATTTCCGATGATGTCTCGCACCAGCCGATTTGCAACCCTGTTTGCCGGACTGCTTCTCGCATTCTCCATGGTCGCGATCGATCATGCGGAGGCACGGCGCGGCGGCAGTTTCGGCAGTCGCGGCACGCGCACGTTCCAGTCGGCACCGCCGACCAGGACCGCTCCGGCGCCGACCGCTCCGGTCGAGCGTTCGATGACGCCCAACACCGGTGTGAATTCTGCCGCCCGGCAGCCGCAGGCCGGCCCGCAGAGACCCGGCTTCATGAGCGGCTTCGGCGGAACGATGATGCGCGGCCTGCTGATCGGCGGCCTGATCGGGCTGCTCTTGGGCCAAGGCTTCGGCGGTCTGGCCGGCATGTTCGGCTTCCTGCTACAGGCCCTGCTCATCGGTGGCGCGATCATGCTGGCCATCCGCTTCTTCCGCTCGCAATCCGCGCGCGGCCCGGCGCCGGCGCTCGCGGGTGCCGGCGGTGTCCAGGCGTCGCGATTTGAGAACCGCGCAACGGGACAGCAGACGGCGGGCTCGTTCTCAATCCCCGGCTTTGGTGGCGGTTCGGGCGGAGGCTCTCCGGCCGCTGCTGTCTCCGAGGAGATCACACTGGCTCAGAGCGACCTTGATGCGTTCCAGCAGTTGCTGACCGACGTCCAGGAAGCATTCGGGCGCGAAGACCATGCCGCCCTGCGCCGGGCGACGACACCTGAGATGGTATCCTATCTCTCGGAAGAACTGGCCGACAACGCCCAGAAAGGTCTCAGGAACGAGGTGTCCGACATCACCTTGCTGCAGGCCGACATCGCCGAAAGCTGGCGCGAGGATGACCGCGACTATGCCACGGCCGCGCTGCGCTACGAGTCTCGCGACGTGATGCGCGAACGGGCCAGCGGCAAGGTCGTCGAGGGTGACGAGGGCCATCCGACCGAGACGACCGAGCTGTGGACATTCACGCGTCAGAATGGCTCAAGCTGGAAGCTCTCGGCCATACAGCAGGCCTGAGCCCGGCCAGTTCACCCGAAGGTCGTTGCGGACGTTCAGCGCACGATCCTGACGCACATCGGCGTGCCGATCTCTATGGCGCGTCCGGTGTTGGTCAGCATGCCGCTCGCCGCGTCACGCGCGAAGATCGAGATGCGGTCGGCATTCTGGTTGGCGGAGAACAAATGGCTGCCGGAGGGCGTCAGCGCCAGGTTGCGTGGCGTGGCACCCCCGCAAGAGGCATAGCCGACGAGGCTCAGCGCGCCGGTCTGCTGGTCGACAGCCATGATGACTACGCTGTCGTGACCACGGTTGGAGCCGTAGACAAAACAGCCATCCGGCGAGATCTGGATATCGGCGCAGTGATTGCTGTCGCGCGCCTCGGCCGGCACCGCCGGTTTGGCGTCGATGATGGAGAGCTTGCCTGATGCTTCGTCCAGCGCCATCGACACGACGGTCGAATCCAGCTCATTCATGACCAAAACGAAGCGTCCGTTCGGATGCAGTGCGAGATGGCGAGGCCCCGCGCCCGGCGTCAGGACGGACTCGGTGAGCTTCGTCAGCTTTCCATCCTGCCCGATCCGGTAGGATACCAGCCGGTCGATGCCGAGATCGGCGACGATGGCCGTTCCGCCGGCAATGGTTTCGGTGACGCTGTGGGCGTGCGAGCGTTCCTGCCGCGCCGCATTCGGGCCACTGCCCCTGTGCGAAACACTGGCCAGCGGCGGCGTCAACGCGCCGTCCTTCTCAAAGCCGTAGACCGCCACCGCACGATCCGGACCGCCCTCCCCCATGCCGTAATTGGCGACCAGCAATTTGGTCCCATCGCGGGTGATGGTGTTGTGAGCGGTGATGCTGCCCAGCGATGGCTGCTTGTTCAGATAGGTGAGCGTGTTCGAACCACGGTCGAAGCGATAGGCGGAAACCGTCCCCTCGCGCCAGGCGAATACTTCCGAATTGGCGTAGATGCGCGAACCATCCGGCGTCACCGACAAGAAGGTCGGATTGTCGACGTCGTTGGTCTCCGCCAGTTTTCGTATTTCCAGCGTTGCTTCGTCGAAGCTGTAGACGCCGAGCCCAACGCCGCGCGCGCCCTGAAAATAGGGCGCCTCGCGGTTCAGGCTGCCGACGAAGACCAGACAATCCTTGCTCATGATTTCCTCCCTGCCCACCTGCGCCTGGGCGTGCGGGGCCGGCCAAAATTTCGCCTGTCCTCGCTTGCAACGCAACCCCATATGTGAAAATACTATTTACAAAAGAAGATTGACGGGAGGAGACGTCGTGCAACCACGCGCTTTCAGCGGTAGTCAAGCGGTTGCCCGGAGCCTCTTGCGAGACCGCCGGAGCCAGCCATGACCGACTTCGCCCCCACCGTCGGGGTCGCCTCGACGCACCCGAAGAACATGCCCGAGGAGCACGCCGCCTTGCCGGTGTGGAATGCCGAGAACTGGTTCTACGAAGACTGGCCGGTCGGGCAGAAAATCCGCTCCTTGCGGCGCACGATGGCCGAGGGCGACAGCCATCTGTTCAACACGCTGGTGCTCGACATCCACCCCTACGTGCAAGACCAGATGTTTGCCGAGAACGAAGGCATTTTCGGCAAGCGGCTGATCGCCGGCGCTTTCGTTTTTTCAGCGGGCCTCGGGCTGGTCGCCACCAACTGCGTCAACGCCTTTTCCTACGGCTATGACAAGCTCCGCTTCATAAAGCCTGTCTTCATTGGCGACACGATCTATTCGATACGCTCCAACCTCGACAAGAAGCCCCGCTACAAGGAGATGGGGCTGATCCGCGCCAGCTACGAAGTGTTCAAGGGCGAAGGCGAGCTCGTTCTGTATTGCGAGCATCTGCAGACGGTGAAGTACCGCAACCCCGCCGACTTCGTCGGCAAGACGGAGAAATAATGATGCCGGCAGCAGCCGAATTGCCGCTCGCCGGTCTCGTCGTCGTCGACATGAGCCAGTTCCTGTCCGGGCCCTATTGCTCGCTCCGGCTGCTCGATCTCGGCGCCCGCGTCATCAAGATCGAGCGTCCGGACGGCGGCGACCTGTCGCGCCGACTCTATCTCAGCGACACCGAGATCGGCGGCGATTCCACCATCTTCCACGCCATCAACCGGGCCAAGGAAAGTCTCGCCATCGACCTCAAGAACGAAGCCGATCTCAAGGCGTTGCGCGGGCTCCTGGCCAAGGCCGACGTGCTGATCCAGAATTTCCGCCCAGGCGTCATCGAACGGCTCGGCTTAGATCATGAGGCAGTCCGCAAGATCAATCCAAGGCTCGTCTATGCCTCGATCAGCGGCTATGGCGAAGAGGGTCCATGGGTAAAGCGGCCCGGCCAGGACCTGCTGGCGCAGTCGCGCTCCGGCGTGATGTGGCTGAATGGCGACGAGGATCAGGGACCGGTGCCGTTCGGGCTCGCGATCGGCGACATGCTGGCGGGTGCTGCCTGCGCTCAGGGCATTCTGGCGGCCTTGGTGCGGCGCGGCATCACCGGCCAGGGCAGCCATATCGAAACCAGCCTGCTCGAGGCGCTGGTCGACTTCCAGTTCGAGGTGCTGACGACGCATCTCAATGACGGCCGCCGCTTGCCGCGACGCTCGAGCTTCCGCAGCGCACATGCCTATCTCTCGGCGCCCTACGGCGTCTACCCTGCCGAGGACGGCTATCTCGCCATCGCCATGACGCCGATCCCCAAGCTGGCCGATCTTCTGTCGCTTGAGGAGTTGGCGCCTTATCGCGACAGGCCGGCATCGTGGTTCACCGCGCGCGACGATATCAAGGCGATCATCGCGCAGAGGATTGCCACCAAGACCATCGACGAGTGGCTCGCCATTCTGGAGCCCGCCGACATCTGGTGCGCCAAGGTGCTCACCTGGCCGGAGATGCTGGCAAGCGAGGGATTTCAGTCGCTCGACATGCTGCAGACGGTGACGCGCGAGGACGATGTCTCGATCCTCACCACCAGTTCGCCGCTTAGGGTCGACGGCATCAGGGCCAAGGTCGATCGCGCCGCGCCGCGCATCGGCGAACACAGCGCCGCGATCCGCGCGGAGTTCGGCCTGTGACCACGCTCAAGGGCATGACCTGGAGTCATCCGCGCGGCTATGATCCGATGGTTGCCTGCTCGTCTCTCTGGCAACATAAAACCGGCGTCGCCATCGAATGGGACAAGCGCTCGCTGCAGGATTTCGAATCCTTCCCGGTCGAGGAACTGGCACGGGCCTATGATCTGATCGTCATCGACCATCCACATGTCGGCCAGATCACGGCGGAAAGCTGTCTCGCGCCGCTGGATGTTGCAGGTCGCGAGACGGAGCGTGCCGCGCTCGCCGCGGGCAGCGTCGGCCAGTCCTATCCGAGCTACGCTTGGCAAGGGCAGCAATGGGCTTTCCCGATCGATGCGGCGACACAAATACAGGCATGGCGGCCGGACGCACTCGATACGCCGCCGGCGCGCTGGAGCGAGGTGCTCGATCTCGCCCGGCAAGGCCGCGTGCTTCTGCCATTGCGGTCGCCGCATGTGCTGATGGTGTTCTACACGCTTGCCGGCAATCTCGGTCACCCCTGCGCCACCGATCCGTCCCGCGATCTCATCGATATCGAGACCGGCGCCCAAGTTTTCGAAGCGATGCGCGAGATCGCCGCGCTGGTCGAGCCGGCCTGTTTCGAAATGGACCCGATCGCGGTTTCCGAACGTATGGCGGAGGCCAATTCCAAGATCGTTTGCGCGCCGCTGATCTATGGCTATGTCTCCTATGCGGTATCAGGGTTTCGCGCGCACCGGCTGGCCTTCACCGACATCCCGGCCGTCGGCTCCAACGGCGCGGTCGGTTCTGCACTGGGCGGCACCGGCATAGCAGTGTCGGCCTTTTCCCAGGCAAAAGAAGCCGCGATCGATTTCGCCTACTGGGTCGCCAGCGGCGATGTCCAGCGCGGTCCCTATGCCGCCGCCGGCGGACAGCCGGGCCATGCCGCTGGCTGGGAAGACCAGACCGTCAACGCCGCGACCGGCAATTTCTATCGCGATACACGCGCGACGCTCGAGGGCGCATGGGTGCGGCCGCGCCATGACGGCTACATGGCGTTCCAGCAGGCAGCGTCCGACCGCATCCTTTCCGGCATGACTTCCGGGCACAAAGCCGCCCAGGTCGTTGCCGATCTCAATCGCCTGTTCGGGGAGAGTTCCCCCGCACAGGTGTCCGGCGCTGCCGGTGGAGGAGCCTGAACGAAACCGAACGGAGGAGACACAATGAAAAACATGATGCGCGGCCTGATGGCCGCAACCGCCTTTGTATGCATAACAAGCGTTGCCCATGCCCAGGATGTGCAAGGCGTCATCGGCGGCCTGCCGACCGAACTCAAGGCGCAGTATGACGGCGCGCCGCAGAAGGTACTGCCTTCGGCCTGGGACAATTTCACCCCGCCGCCGAAGCCGTGGAAATGGTGCCACTCGGAATCCTACCAGGGCAATCCGTGGCGTGTGACGGTGACCAAGGAGCTGAAGCGTCTCGTCGACGGGCTGATCGCCGATGGCACGGTATCGAGCTTCGAAGTGTCTGATTCCAACAACGATGCCAGCCAGCAGATCAACCAGATCCGTGCCTTCATCGACAAGAAATGCTCGATCATCACCTCGATCCCGGGCTCGGCTACCGCACTCGATGACGCCATTGATGCCGCCGCCAAGGCCGGCATTCCGTTCATCACCGCCGCCGGTTCGGTGACCAGCCCGAACGCGATCAACGTCGATTCCAACTATGCACGCTGGGGCTATGACATGATGACCGCGATCGGCAAGGCTCAGCCGGACGGTGCCAGCATCCTGCTCGTCGAAGGCATTGCCGGCCACCCGATCGTGGTGCAGGAACGCCAGGGTGCCGACAAGGCGCTGGCCGAAAATCCGAAGCTGAAGATTTCGCGCAACGTCAACGGCAACTGGACGGCCAATGTGACCAAGACGGTGGTTCTCCAGGCGATCGCCACCAACCCTGCACCGATCGATGCGGTGTGGACGACCGGCAGCGAAAGCCGCGTCGTCGCCGAGGCCTTCGCCGAGGCAGGACGGCCGGCGCCGCTGATCACCGGTTCAATCACCGGTGATGCGCTGGGCTATTGGAAAGCCAACCCCGACAAGTACCGCTTCGAAGGCCATGCCGTGCTGCCGCACTGGACCGCCGAGACCCTGTTCCGTGTCGGTGAGCGCATGCTCGACGGCCAGAAGCCGAAGCTCAACACGCTGCTGATCCCGATCCCGCCGGTGCACAGCGCCGATCTCGGCCAATGGTACAAGGACTGCATGACGACGGATGCCGTCTCGATCTTCCCGATCCCGCCCAAGGATCCGATGCCGGAGGAATGGCTCGACGCCTATTTCTCCAACCCGGCGCCGACCAAGGGCTGGGATTATTCAAAGGTACCCGACGCCTGCGCCAAGTGACGGCTAGGACAGACCCAGCAAGCCGGCTTCCTTGGGGGAGCCGGCTTGCCAGCTTCGAAACACGGCATGCTTGAAATCAGAACCATATCCAAACGCTATGGCGAAACGGTCGCGCTCGCGGACGCCTCGATCGCGTTCCGGGCGGGGACCATCCACACCATCCTGGGCGAGAACGGTTCAGGCAAGAGCACGATGGTGAAACTGTTGTCCGGCATCGTCCAGCCTGACCGCGGCGCGATTATGCTGCAAGGCAAGCCGTTTTCCGGCGCCAGGCCTTCGGCCTTCCAGGCGCAAGGTTTTGCCACGGTGTTCCAGGAGGTGCTGATCGCACCGGACCGCAGCGTGACCGACAACATCCTGCTCGGCCTCGATGGGCTGATCCGGCGTGCCGTGCCGCGCAACGAGCGTCGCGACCGGGCAGCAGCCGCATTGAAGCGCTTCGCCGTCACCAAGGTCCCCCTCGACACACCGGCCGGCCTGTTGCCGTTGGCCGCGCAGCAATTGGTCGTTCTTGCCCGCGCCCTCGTGCGCAACCCGAAAATCCTTATCCTCGACGAGGTGACTGCGGCGCTCGACTTCGCCGACCGCGAATCCGTCTTTTCACTGATGCGCACCCTTGCGGGCGAAGGCTGCCTTATCCTGTTCATCACCCACCGCATGGATGAGGTGATATCGCTCTCAGATCGCATCTCGATCCTGCGCGGCGGCGGCGTGGTTCGGACCGAGGAGCGCGGCACCTCGACGCCGGCGGAGCTGCTCAAGGCGATGGCGCCACGCACGGCAGCGGAGCTGGCGCATGGCTGATCTAACGGCTCCCGACTTTCGCGGCCTCGCCATTCGCGGCCTCGTCATCGCGCCCGGCGCCAGCGCGATAACGCAAACCATCGCTCCCGGCGAGATCGTCGGTCTTGCCGGCCTCGACGGCCATGGCCAGGAATTGTTCCTCAAGATGCTTGCCGGCCTGACGCCATCACTGGGCGGCACGATTGAACTTGCCTTGCCAGGTGGCCGCCGAGCGATCACCGGGTTCCGCAAGGCGGTCGCCAGCGGCGTCGCCTACCTGCCGCGCGACCGGCGCGCGAACGGCATTTTTCCCACCCAGTCGGTGCTCGACAACTTCGCCGTGTCGACCCTGTCGCGTGACACGCGCCTTGGCCTGATCAGCCCGGCGGCGCGCAAGGCGCGCTACGACATCTACCGCGAAAAACTGTCGATCGCAGCGCCCCGTCCCGATGCGCCGATCACCACGCTGTCTGGCGGCAATCAGCAGAAGGTGCTGCTGGCACGGGCGCTGGCGCTGGAGCCGGCCATCCTGCTGCTCAACGATCCGACGCGCGGCGTCGACGTGGCGACGCGGCATGTGCTCTACGACGTCTTTCGCGGCCTGGCGACCGACGGCATGGGGCTGGTCATCCTGTCCAGCGAGATCGAGGAGATCCTTCTCCTGTGCCATCGCGTGCTGGTGTTCAGGGAAAACGAGGTCGCGGCCGAAATCACCGGTGAAGCGATGACCACAGACAGCGTGATTTCCGCCATGTTCGGACGCGCGGCATGAGCCCTGTCGCGCGCCTCCTGTCGCTTGGGCGAAGCCTCGGCTTCGCCGTCGTGCTGCTGGCCATCCTGCTTGCGGTCAATCTCATCCTCAGCCCGGCACGATTCCAACCGGGGTCCTGGGGCGCGCTCATCGGACTGGCCGCGCCGCTGATCGGCGCGGCGATCGCCTCAACGCCGGTGATCCTCGCCGGGCGTGGCGGCATAGACATCTCGGTCGGACCCTTGATGGGGTTCGTCAATGCCGTCGTGATCCAGCTGTTGTTTCTCAAGGCCGGCATCTCCTCGCCGCTGCTGCTTGTCCCGGCGGCCCTGCTCATCGGCGCGCTGGTCGGCGTGGCGAACGGCTTCCTGGCGACGGTCGTGCGCATCCAGCCGATCGTCGCCACGCTCGGCACCTATCTGATCCTAACCGGTGTGACGCTGACCATCCTGCCGGCGCCGATCGGCCCGGCGCCCGCCTGGCTCAAGGCGTTGGCGGGTCCTTGGTCGCTGCTGCCGCTGCTGTTGATGTTCCTTGCCTGGTGGCTGGTGCGGCGCATGCCCTACTACGACCAGCTGATGGCGGTCGGCAGTGACGATCGCGCCGCCTACACCGCCGGCGTCGATGTCACGCGCGTGCGCTTCATCGCCTATGTCATGACCGGCATTCTCGGCGGCTGTGCCGGGCTCATGCTGACGGCGTTGATCGGTTCGGCCGATCCCAATATCGGGCCGACCTACACGCTGATCGCCATCGCCGCCGTAGCACTTGGCGGCGTCAGCCTGGCCGGCGGCCGTGGCGGCGTCGCCGGTGCCGCGATCGGTGCCATAGACATCTTCCTGCTGCAAAGCGTGCTGACGACGTTCAACGTCTCCACCTTCGTGCTGCAGATCGCCTATGGCGCAATACTGGTTCTGGCCGTGATGCTGACGGCGCTGCAAGAACGCCTTGCCACGAGGGGACGCTGACATGACCGGGCGAAACCTGTTCGCGACCACCAATGCCCGCGTCGTCGGCGCCTTCTGCGTCGCGGCGCTCCTGCACCTCGCAGGTGCAGTCCTCATTCCCGGCTACTCCTCGCCTTTCGCGGTGCGCGCCATGCTGGTGCTCGCTTCGCTGCTCGCAGTGGCCTCGATCGGACAGACACTGGTCGTCATCATGGGCGGCATCGACCTGTCCATCCCCTTCGTCATCGGCTTCGCCAATGTCGTGGCCGCGCAGCTCTACGGCGATGGCTGGAATTTTGTCCTGGTCTGCGGCCTCGTCGGCGTATTGGCGATTCTGATCGGCGGCCTGAACGGCCTGATCGCGCGCAGCCTCGACATCCAGCCGCTCATCGTCACGCTCGGCATCGGCATGGTGGTGCAGGGGCTGGTGTTGTTGTGGACAGCCGGTTTCCCGTCAGGCTCGGCACCGCAATCGGTTTCCAGCTTCGTGTCGATCGGCGGATCGGCCGGGCCGCTGCCGGTGCCGTGGCTGGTGCCAAGCCTCATCGTGCTGGCGGCACTCGTCGTGTTAGTGCTGGAGCGGACGCCCTACGGGCGCCGGCTCTATGCGCTGGGCAGCAATCCGGGCGCGGCACCGTTGGCGTTGATCGATCCGGTTCGCATGTGGATGATCACCTACGCGGCAAGTGCCTTCTTCGCGGCCGTCGCGGGCGTGCTGTTGCTCGGCTTCACCGGCTCGGCCTATGGCGATGTCGGCCAGCCCTATCTGTTCCAGACCATCGCGGCCGTGGTCGTTGGCGGCGCCGCACTTGTCGGCGGCCGCGGCAGCTATCTCGGCACCATAGCCGGCGTGCTGGTGCTGACCGAGATCAACACGCTGCTGATCGGCCTCGGCTTTCAGCCCTCGGCGGTGCAGGCCGCACTGGGTCTCATCATCGTGCTGCTGGTCTCGCTCTATGGCCGCGAGCGGCACGTCTCGACGACGATCTGAAGGCGATTGTTTGTTTGACGCAATTCCGGACGGAAAACCGCTCCGCACTTTTCCTGGAATTGCTCTACTTCAACCGCCAGAGCTTGCGGGCATTGCCAGACAACAATCTGTCGCGCTCCGCGACGCTGCAGCCGGAAAGCAGCGCCTGGGTAGCGGCAACCCAGGTCGAGAGCCCGCCGCCAAGCGTGCAGACCGGCCAGTCGCTGCCCCAGACGACACGGTCCCAGCCGAACGCAGCGATGGTGTGTTCGACATAGGGCCGCAGCGTCTCGACCGTCCAGTTGCCAGGATCGGCATAGGCGACGACGCCGGATATCTTGGCCATGACGTTCGGGCGCCGCGCGATCTCGCTCATGTGCTCGCGCCATGGGTGCTCGCCATTGCCCTTGATGTCGGGGACACCGCAATGGTCGAGAACGAACTGGACATCGGGCGCCAGGTCGGCCAGCGCGACCGCCTTGGGAATCTGGTGCGGCAGCACGACGAGATCGAAGGTCAGGCCGGTGCCGCCAAGCCGCTTGATGTTTTCACGGAACAGATCGCCTTCCGACAGGTCATCGGGCACAACGTGGAGCACGCGGCGGAAGCCCTTGACGAAGGGATTTGCCCGCTGGCGTTCGAGATAGGCGGCAAAGTCAGCCTCTTCCGGCCGACACGATGCGATCACTCCCGCCAGCATGCTGCCCGCCTGCCGCGACAGGCCCTGGACGCGGGCGGTCTCTGCCTCGATGTCGGCCGGATCGACATCGACCTCCATGTGCAGCACGCGCTGGACGCCGACACGTTGCGCCTCGGCAGCGTACTCCTCATAGGAGAAATCGCGGTTGAGCTCCGGCACGCCGGCAAGCCAGGGATAGCGCAAGGCCGAGCGATCGATGAGATGCAGATGGGTGTCGATGATCATGGCGAGGCTCCTCCCCCAGCGTTTTCAAATCATCTCACGGAGGAATTCTTCATTCAAATAAGAATTCATGCCGATGAGCCGACAGTCGAACCGGCCAGATGCGACAGCTTCTCGCATGTCGCCAGCAGGAGTTCGATGGTCCGGGTAATGTCCGGCGCGGAAGGCGTGTTGATGACGGTGATGTAGGGGATCGACAGGGCGGCGATCGCCTTGCCGTCGGAACTGCGCACCGGTGCCGAAAGGTTGAAGACGCCGGCGGTCTGCATCGAGGCCATCATCTCGTAGCCACGGTCGCGGATCTGGTCGAGACGGGTGAAGAACTCGGCCGATTGCGCCGTCTTGTCGGTGCTGCGGACGTGCTCGGAGATCATCATCTGCCGCTCTTCCTGCGAGCGGAAGGCGAGCAGCACATGGCCCGAACCGGTATCGAACAGGCTGATGTGCGAGCCGACCCGGATCGAGATGCCCCAGTAATTCGGCGCCTCTTGCTGGGCGATCACGACGGCGGAACCACGATCAAAAACAACGAGTTGGTTGGCCTGTTGCGACGTCTCGGCCAGTTCGCGCATCAGCGGCGTGGCGTAGGAAACCAGTCGCCGCACCGGGGCATGCAATTGCGCAAGGCCGAACAGTTTGAGCGTCAGCGAGTAGCGGTCGCCGTCCAGCCTTGTGACGTAGCCGCGCCGGACCAGCCGGTCCAGCATGCGGTAGAATTCGTTGGGACTGCGGTCGAGTTTCTTGGCGATTTCCGCCTGCGTCAGGCCGCCGTCGACGCCGGCCAACAGCTCCAGGATGTCGAGCCCCTTGTCGAGCGCCGGCGCGCGATAGCGCTCGTCTTCGCTGTCATCCATGGGCATTTCTCCAGTGAATTCTGTCCTTCATATACGCAGGAACGTGGCCGGCGGAAACAAATTTCGCCTTGACGTATGTATGAATGTTTTGTTTGTATATGAATGTAGCACTTCTTGTCACGCGGACAAGTTGCGGTCGCGCCAAGGCGCACCCAGGGAGGAAACCAATGAACAGACTGCTTTCCGGCGTCTCCGCCGGCGCATTGGTGCTTGCATTTGGTGCAGGCACGGCCCTTGCCGGCGACCTGCCCGGCAAGTTCGAAGGCGTGACCGTCGACGTGAAGCTGATCGGCGGCCAGCAATATGAAAAGCTCTATGAGCGCATCCCCGAATGGGAGAAGGCGACCGGCGCCAAGGTTAACATCCTGACCAAGAAGAACGGCTTCGACATCGACAAGGAGCTCAAGTCCGACATCGCCTCGGGCAGCACCAACTGGTGCGTCGGCTGGAACCATTCGTCCTTCGCGCCGCAGTATACGGGCCTCTACACCGACCTCAGCAAATTGCTGCCCAAGGCGGAGATCGACGCCTTCGTGCCGTCAACGATCAAGGCCGCGACCATCGACGGAAAGCTGGAAATGCTGCCGCGCGCCCAGTTCGACGTCTCTGCCCTCTACTACCAGAAGAGCCTCTATGAGAACGCCGACAACAAGGCCAAGTTCAAGGCCAAATACGGCTATGACCTGGTGCCGCCGGACACATGGAAGGAAGTCACCGACCAGGCCGAGTTCTTCGCCAACCCGCCCAATTTCTACGGCACGCAGTTCGCCGGCAAGGAAGAAGCCATCAACGGCCGTTTCTACGAGATGGTGGTCGCCGAAGGCGGCGAATATCTCGACAAGGACGGCAAGCCTGTCTTCAACTCCGAGGCTGGCATCCGGGCGCTCGACTGGTTCGTCAACCTCTACAAGGCCAAGGCCGTGCCGGCCGGCACCACCAATTACCTCTGGGACGATCTCGGCCAGGGCTTTGCCTCGGGCACGGTGGCGATCAACCTCGACTGGCCGGGCTGGGCCGGGTTCTTCAACGACCCGAAATCGTCGAAGGTCGCCGGCAATGTCGGCGTGAAGGTCGCGCCGAAGGGGTCTTCCGGCAAGCGCACAGGCTGGTCGGGCTTCCACGGTTTCTCCGTGACAGAGAACTGCCCGAACAAGGAAGCCGCGGCTTCGCTGGTCTGGTGGCTGACCAATGAGGACAGCCAGAAGCTGGAAGCCGCCGCGGGCCCGCTGCCGACCCGCACGGCGGTCTGGGACTGGGACCTGAAGCAGGCCGAAAACGATCCTTACAAGAAGGAGGTTCTCTCCGCCTTCCAGGAAGAAGCCAAGCACGCCTTCGCCGTGCCGCAGACCCCTGAATGGATCGAGATCTCGAATGCCGTCTATCCCGAACTGCAGGCGGCGATCCTTGGCGACAAGACCTCCAAGCAGGCACTGGACGAAGCGGCCGCCAAGGCGACGCAGATCCTGCAGGACGCCGGCAAGCTCTAGCAAAAGCTCCCAAGGCTGCCTCCCCCATCAGGAATGGGGGAGGCGATCGCGTCTTGCCGGTGCGGACCCTAACCTACCCAGCTAGGGCTCGACGAACGGGCGGCTGACACTTGGATACAAACCCCAAAGGACTCTGATGAAGGGCTTCAAGCCATCGGCGCCGTTCCTGCTGCTGCTTCCAGCCTTCATCGTGCTGGCGGCGGTCGTTGTCGTGCCGCTGCTCTTGTCGCTCTATTCCAGCTTCACGCCCTTCCGCCTGACCAAGCCCGAGACATTCTTCGTTTTCGTCGGCTTCCGGAACTATCTCTCGATCCTGGCCAACACCGATTTCTGGTGGGCATTCGGGCGCACGGTTCTGCTGCTGACCATCGCGCTCAATCTCGAGATGCTGCTGGGCCTCGGCCTCGCCATGCTGGTCGAGAAGGCAACACGCGGCCAGCGTATCCTGCGTACGCTGATGATGTTTCCGATGATGTTCTCGCCGATCCTCGTCGGCTTCCAGTTCAAGTTCATGTTCAACGACAATATCGGCTTGGTGAACAACGCCCTGCAGTCGCTGGGCATCACGCAGGACGCCATTCCGTGGCTGATCGAGGGCCATCTCGCCTTCATCGCCATCTCAATCGCCGAGATCTGGTCGTCGACCGCGATCTTTGCCATCCTGATCCTCGCCGGCCTGCTCGCCATGCCCAAGGAGCCGATCGAGGCGGCGCGCGTCGACGGCTGCACGCCGTGGCAGACATTCCGGTATGTGACGTGGCCGTTCGTCATGCCCTTCGCCTACATCGCCATGACCATCCGCTCGCTCGACGTGGCGCGCGCCTATGACATCGTCAAGATCATGACCGACGGCGGCCCGGCCGGCCGCACTGAACTGCTCTGGACGCTGGTGGCGCGGACCGCCTACAGCGACGGGCGCATGGGCATGGCCAACGCCATGGCTTATTTCTCGATCCTGCTGTCGATCGCCTTCACCGTCTACTTCTTCAACAAGCTCGCCGCGGCGCGCACGCAGATCGGTGCGGAGTGGTGATGGACGAGAATTCTTCCGCCCGCCTGAAGCGCCGGCTGCTGGGTGTCGTCTATCGCATCGGCCTGTTCCTGGCGATGTTGACCATCTGCCTGCCCGGACTGTGGATCGTCATCTCGTCGCTGCGGCCGACGGTCGAGATCATGGCCAAGCCGCCTGTGTGGATCCCGCAGGAAGTCTCATTCGACGCCTATGTCGCGATGTTCTCAGGCATCGGCAAGGGCGGCATCCCGGTCATCGAATATTTCCGCAACTCGCTGATCATCTCGGTGACTTCGACTGTCATCGCGGTCGCCATCGGCATGGCCGGCGGCTACGCCTTCGCGCGCTACCGTTTTCGCGGAAAGTCCAGCGTCTTCCTCGGCCTGATGCTGACGCGCACGGTGCCCGGCATCGCGCTGTCGCTGCCGCTGTTCTTCCTCTATGTGCGGCTCGGCATCATCGACACGCATTTCGGGCTGATCCTTGCCTATGTCGCGCTCAACGTGCCGTTCACCATCTGGCTGATCGACGGCTTCTTCCGCCAGGTGCCGAAAGACCTCGCCGAAGCCGCACAGATCGACGGCTGCACGCGCTGGCAGGCGTTCTGGCAGGTCGAGTTCCCTCTCGCGGGGCCGGGCATCGCATCCGCCGCCATCTTTGCCTTCCTGACCTGCTGGAACGAGTTTGCCTTGGCCTCGCAGCTGACCCGTTCGGTCAGCGCCAAGACGCTGCCGGTAGGCCTGCTCGACTATACGGCCGAATTCACCATCGACTGGCGCGGCATGTGCGCGCTCGCCGTGGTGATGATCATCCCGGCGCTCACCCTCACCTACATCGTCCAGAAACACCTTGTCGGCGGCCTGACCTCCGGCGCGGTGAAAGGCTGATCCCATGGCAACGGTTTCCCTCAAAAAGCTGACCAAGCGCTACGGCAATGTCGGGATCGTGCATGGTATCGATCTCGATATCACCGACCGCGAATTCATCGCGCTGGTCGGCCCGTCCGGCTGCGGCAAGTCGACGACCTTGCGCATGATCGCCGGGCTCGAAGAGATCAGCGGCGGCTCGATCGAGATCGGCGGGCGTGTCGTCAACGATCTGCCGCCGCGCTCGCGCAACATCTCGATGGTGTTCCAGTCCTACGCGCTCTATCCGCACATGACGGTGCGCGAGAATCTCGGCTTCTCCCTGAAGATCGCCGGTGCCGCCAAGGAAGAGATGGACCGCCGCGTCGCCGAGGCCTCGGCCATCCTCGGCCTCGACACGCTGCTTGACCGCCGACCGTCGCAACTGTCCGGCGGGCAGCGACAGCGGGTCGCCATGGGCCGCGCCATCGTGCGCGACCCCGACGTCTTCCTGTTCGACGAGCCGCTTTCCAATCTCGACGCCAAGCTCAGAACGCAGATGCGCACCGAGATCAAGAAGCTGCATGCCAAGGTGCAGTCGACGGTGATCTACGTTACCCACGACCAGGTCGAGGCGATGACGCTGGCCGACCGCATTGTCATCATGCGCGACGGATACATCGAACAAGTCGGCACGCCGGACGAGGTTTTCCGGCGACCGGCGACACGCTTCGTCGCCGGCTTCATCGGCTCGCCGCCGATGAACCTGCACGAGGCGACGATCGATGACGGCCAGATGGTGTTCGCCAGTGGCGAGAAACTGCCTTTGCCCGGCCAGTTCAAGGCCAATGTCGCGACCGGCGACAAAGTGGTGTTCGGGCTGCGGCCGGACGACATCTATCCGACCGGCCACGGCATCAGCTCCGGCGGTGCGGCAGATGTCCACCAGATCGAATTGCCGATCACAGTCACCGAACCGCTCGGCAACGAGACGCTGGTGTTCGTCGAATTCAACCGCGAAGACTGGGTGTCGCGCATGCTGAACCCGAGGCCGCTCAAGTCGGGCGAGCGGGTCGCCATGAGCCTTGACCTGTCGCAGGCACATCTGTTTGCCACTGAGACCGGAAAGACATTGCGGAGCTGACCGATGGCTAGAATCGAGAAAATCGAACTGCGGATGGTGGACCTTGTGCCCAAGGTCAAGCGTACCGACGCGATCCAGAGCTTCGTCAGCCAGGAAACGCCGATCGTCACGATCACCGATTCCGACGGCGCGGTCGGCACCGGCTACAGCTACACGATCGGCACCGGCGGTTCGTCGGTGATGCGGCTCTTGTCCGATCATCTGGCGCCGCGCCTGATCGGCCGTGACCCCGACATGATCGAGGCTATCTGGCACGATCTCGAATTCGCCACGCACGCCACCACGATCGGCGCGATCACGGCGATCGCCATCGCGGCGATCGATACGGCGCTTTGGGATCTCAGGGCGAAGAAACAGAACCTGCCGCTGTGGAAACTGGCCGGCGGCGCCAAGGACCGCTGCCCGCTCTACACCACCGAGGGCGGCTGGCTGCACATCGAGACGGCCGCACTTGTCGACGATGCACTGGCCGCCAAGGCCAAGGGCTTTCGCGGGTCGAAGGTGAAGATCGGCAAGCCGCACGGATCGGAGGATCTGGCGCGCCTGTCGGCGGTGCGTAAGGCTGTCGGCGACGGCTACGAGATCATGACCGATGCCAACCAGGGTTTTTCTGTCGACGAGGCGATCCGGCGTGCGGCGAGGCTACGCGAACTCGACCTTGCCTGGATCGAGGAGCCGCTGCCGGCCGACGACATTGACGGGCACGTGCGGTTGTCGAATTCGACGCCGACGCCGATCGCCATTGGCGAGTCGCTCTACTCCATGCGCCATTTCCGCGAATACATGCAGAAACGCGCCTGTTCGATTGTCCAGGTCGATGTCGGCCGCATCGGCGGCATCACGCCCTGGCTCAAGATCGCCCACGCGGCGGAAGCCTTCGACATTCCGGTCTGCCCACATTTCCTCATGGAACTGCATGTCAGCCTGACCTGCGCTGTTCAGAACGGCCGATATGTCGAGTACATTCCGCAGCTCGACCAGTTGACCGGCAAGCATATGCGCATCGAGGATGGGCATGCACTGGCGCCCGACGAGCCCGGCATCGGCGTCGATTGGGACTGGGACGCGGTCAAGGCCATGAGCATCGCCGAGTTCACCACGGCGATCACCAAATAGGAGACGGATATGCAGCGGATGGGGATGGTGCTGGGGTTGAAACCGGAAAAGGTCGAGGAGTATGTCCGCCTCCACGCCGCCGTCTGGCCCGACGTGCTGACCATGATCTCGGCCTGCAACATCAAGAATTATTCAATTTACCTGAAGCGGCCGGAGAATCTCTTGTTTTCTTATTTCGAGTATCACGGCACCGACTACGCGGCCGACATGGCCAAGATGGCAGCCGACCCGAAGACGCAGGAATGGTGGGCGGTCTGCATGCCGTGCCAGGAGCCGCTGGCGACCCGCAAGGAGGGCGAATGGTGGGCTTCGATGGACGAGGTCTTCCATCATGACTGAGGTCGGTTTCGACCCTGCCTCGCTCATCCAGTCCTGGCCCAAACCCTCAAAGCCCCGGCCGATCGTCACTTTCGGTGCAGGTTCGATCGTCGGAGATGCGCATTTCCCGGCCTACAGAAAGGCAGGTTTTCCGGTCGCCGGACTTTATGATCCGGACCAGACAAAGGCGCAGACCCTGGCCGAGAAATGGGGCGTCACCGCATTCCGCTCGGTGGAAGAAGCGGCCACCGTCGAGGATGCGATCTTCGATCTGGCTACGCCGCCGGGACGGCACGCCGAGATCCTGAAGGCTCTCCCGGACGGCGCGGTCGCATTGATCCAGAAGCCGATGGGCAACTATCTTGGCGAGGCAACCGAAATCCTCGAAATCTGCCGCGCCAAGGATCTCAAAGCGGCCGTGAACTTTCAGCTGCGCTTCGCGCCGATGATGCTGGCGCTCAAGGATGCGATCGCCAAGGGCTGGCTCGGCGAGGTCGTCGATTTCGACGCCTGGCTGGCGCTGGCGACGCCGTGGCAATTGTGGGAGTTCCTGCTCAAGGCGCCGCGCGTCGAGATCGCCATGCACTCGATCCATTATCTCGACCTGATCCGGCAGTTGCTTGGCGACCCCAAGGGCGTGCACGCCAAGACGCTCGGCCATCCCAACCACAAGGTGGCGCAGACGCGCACCAGCGCCATTCTCGACTATGGCGAGACGGTGCGTTGCGCGCTGTCGATCAATCACGACCATAAATTCGGCCGCCGGCACCAGGCCTGCGAATTCCGCATCTGCGGCACCGAAGGTGCGGCCTACCTCAAGCTCGGCCTCAATCTCGATTATCCCACTGGCGAGCCGGATATCCTGGAAATCCATCCGAAGGGTGGAACGGACTGGGTTACCGTGCCGCTTGCCGGTGAATGGTTCCCCGACGCCTTCGTCGGGCGCATGGCCAATGTGCAGCGCTTTGCGGCCGGAGAAGACGACGAACTGGTAAGCTCAGTCGAGGACGCCTGGAACACCATGGCGCTGGTGGAAGCCGCCTATAAATCGAGCGCGGCGCCGGCGACGCCGATCGCGGAAAGACCCTGATGGAACGGATTCAATATTTCGAGGATTACGAGATCGGCTCGTCGCGCCTGACCAGCGGCCGAACCATCACCGAGACGGATTTCATCGTCCATGCCGGGCACACGGGCGACTTCTTCCCCCATCACATGGACGCCGAATACATGAAGACGACGCCGTTCGGCCAGCGCATCGCGCATGGCACGCTGGTGTTCTCGGTCGGCATCGGCCTGACGGCAAGCATCGTCAACCCGGTCGCCTTCTCCTATGGCTATGACCGACTGCGCTTCATCAGACCGGTGTTCATCGGCGACACGATCCGCACGCGCACCACCATCACATCCAGGGAAGACGATCCCAAGCGGCCGGGTTCCGGACGCGTGATCGAACGTTGCGAGGTGATCAACCAGCGCGGCGAAGTGGTGCTGGCGGCCGACCACATCTACATCGTCGAACGCAAGCCGGCGCAGAGCTGAAGCTCAGGCAATCCTCAAGAACCGGTGGCGCGCTTGGTGATGCGTTCGAGCCCGAGCAACAAGACCAGCGTCGCTGCCACCAGGATCATGGTGAGCGCTGCTCCGGCAAAAATATCGCCGCGATCGGTTAGGCTGAAGATCGACACCGGTAGCGTCGGCGCGGGGCAAGGGCGCGCGCCGGCAAGTGACTGACGGGAGACATGGCGATCCTCGCGGGGCATTGATGTTGCAATATGTGGCAGCTAACGGATATTGACGCAACTGCACTTGGCGTGCCGGTATCGATCAGCCCTCGGCATTGCCTGTCGGGGCTCGTATTTTTCGCGACAGGCCGCCGCCCTCTATCGCTTTGACGAGCGTCTCGCTTCCTTCACGCAGATGCCGCCGCAGAATGCTCACGGCCGTCTTGCCGTCGCGCTGGCGGCAGGCGGCCAACAGGTCGCGATGCTCGCTCTGCGAGCGCGCACGATAGTCGAGGTTCGATAAGAGGATGCGGACATAGCGATCGGCGGCGTTGTGATGCGCCTCGATCAGGCCGAGCAGACGCCGGTTGCCGCAGGCATTGTAGAGCGACAGATGAAAGGTGCGGTTCAGGGCACCCCAGCGGCCGATATTGCGCTCCGCATCGATCTGATCGAGCGCCTGTTCGGCCTCGTCGAGCTTGCCGCCGGACAAGACGGGCACGGACAGCCGCAGCGCTTCGCACTCGAGCAATTCACGCACGGCGTAGATCTCGCTGATTTCGGCGCTATCCATGCGGGCGACATGCGCGCCCTTGGTCGGATGGATGGAGACAATGCCCTCCGCCTCCAATTGGCGAAGGGCGTCTCGAATCGGCATGCGGCTGAAGCCGAACTGCTCGGCCAAGTCGTCCTGGCGCAGCGCGGTTCCCGCCTTCAGCGTCCCGCTGGCTATGGCCTCGCGCAGGACATTGGCAACCTGCTCCGCCACGGTCTGCGGCCTCCCAATCAGGCCTTCGGAAAATCCGCGCAATCGATGCTCCCCTGACACGCGATATCCAGCCTAGTGGAAAAGCACTGGGGATATAAGTATCCTCGTGTACGAGCGGGGTCCGATTGCAGTCTTGCGCCGACTGCCGGCGCCTTAGGCTGCGGCGGCTGGCTGCCCAACCGGGATCGGATCGGCGCTTGCCGGCTCCGTGTATCGCATACGCATGCGCAGGAACGGCGCTTCGACACAGGTGTAGCTGAGATAGCCGATCGGGATCGTCGCCAGGAAGCACAGGCCGGACCAGACGCAAGCAAGGTAGAAGTTGCTGATATTCATGACGTTCGTGTTTATGAACGCGGCAAGCTGCATGACGAAGAACAGGTGCAGAAGGTAGATCGAGTAGCTGTAAGCGCCTGCCTTCTCCACGACCTTGAAAGGCAGGCTGGTTCGCTTCCTTGGAAAACTTGTGTCGTAGTAGGCAATGCCGAAGGAATAGGCCGCCGCCTCCAGCGTTGGCAGTATGATCCATATCGAATGGGGCGACGGATAACCCCCAAGCTGGTAAAATCCGCCGGCGGCATCGAACCACCAGAAGAACCCCGAAAATGCCATGAGAACGACCAATGCCAGCCAGTGCCGATCTTTGGCATGGGCACGGAGATGAAAAGCGAGAATGCCGGCCAGAAACTGATCGGCATGGCCTATGATGGTCCAGGCCGCCGCCAACTGCACCTCGCCGAGATGCACGTAGAGCGCCGACCTCAGCAAAATCGCTGCCGCGATGAATAGCAAGGGCGCGAACAGGAAGCGTCTGGACGCCATCAGCAGGAACGGCAGCAGAATGTAGAAGTGGGCTTCCACGGTTATCGACCAGCCGCCGCTCGGAAGAGTCGGGAAAATCAACCCCTTGCCAACATCGGTGAAATACTCGCCCAGGGGCTGGCCCGCCTCATATCTGCGGCAAGCCTCGATTGCTATCACGGCCAGCAAAAGCGGAAGCAGCCTCAGCGCTCGGTTGGCAAAGAAGGGCAGATACCTGACTTGTTTTCCATCGAGAAGCTTGGCGAACAGATAACCTGAGAGCGCCATGAACAGTGAAACGCCGGTGTTTCCTTCATCCAGCAGGCTGAAGATGGGTAAAGCCGGCACGAAGCCATAAGGAACCGGACCATCGGGAGACTGGTGAAGGAAATGCCAGGTGAAGACCAGAAAAGCCGCAAGGCCACGAATATGGTCCAGCGCCGGATAATGCTCTCCAGTCGAAGACTTCATGATTCAGACCAAGCGCCCCGTGCCTTGAACGATCGTCGCCATTGCGCCCGGCCAGCAATGGCACCGGAGCGGGGATTCCAACCCGCCCATGCCTACTTTGTCTGTCTCTCGTTAATTTTGATTTCCATGTGCCGGGAAAATCTATTCCCAGAACAGCCCAGCGAGTGGATATCCTCCCACTGGAACTGTCGGAAGGGGCCACGACGGGCGGCCCGATCGCGGCCTCAGGCCTGTCGCGCAATATGCAGGCTGTCCATGTCTCTGTCTTGTTCGAGCAAAAACCGATTGATCAATCGACCTGCACGGCGACCACCGCCACGCAGTCGCCGGCCTTGACCAGCCCTGGAAAATGCCGCGCCGCCAGCATGCCCGACATTTTTGCCCGGATTTCCAGCGGAGCGATGCCGGTGCGGCCAACGGAGTGGATGCGCGCCAGAACCGAGCCTTCCTGGACGGGCTCGCCGAGATCGACCATGGTCTCGATCATGCCGTCGTCCTCGGCGAAGGAGAAGCAATCGCCGGACGGCATGTCCAGCCACTGAGTTCTGCCCTTCTCGACCGCACCGGCAACAATGCCGGCATGGCGCAACACATTGAGAATGCCGCGCCGCGCGATCCGCACCGTTTGCGCGCGTGAGGTACCGCCGCCACCAAGCTCGGTGCTGACGAACACCTTGCCCATTTCCTCCGCTGCCGTGTCGTACATGCCGACGGCATCGATCTCGATCATGCGCATCGAGAACGGGGCAGAGAATGCCGCCACCGCATCGAAGGCTTTCTGCTCGAGCGCCTTGTCGGGCAAAGTGTGCGCGGCGCAGAACGGGACGAAGTCCAGCGTCTTTCCACCAGAGTGAAAATCGAACACGATGTCGGCGCGGGGCAGCAATTCGCGCTGGAAATAGTCGGCGATCTTCTCTGTCACCGTACCATCCGGCCGGCCGGGAAAGCTGCGGTTCATGTTGCCTTTGTCGATCGGCGATGTCCGCGTGCCGGCTCTGAAAGCAGGATAGTTCATCGCCGGCACGATGATCACCGTGCCGCTGACTTGCGCGGGATCGAGCGTACGGGCGAGATCGTAGAGCGCCAGCGGCCCTTCATACTCGTCGCCATGGTTGCCGCCGGAAAGCAACGCCGCCGGTCCCTTGCCATTGCGGATGACGCAGATCGGGATCATCACCGAACCCCAGGCAGAGTCGTCTCGGCTGTAGGGCAAGCGCAAGAAACCGTGCTGGACACCGTCGCGGTCGAAATCGACGGTCGGTGCGATCGGCGACGGGCGGAGGCTGGACAGCGGGCTCAATTCTTCACCACCAGTTTGCGCGGCACATTGGCTAGGCACTCTACACCGGTTTCGGTGATCAAGATGGATTCGGTGATTTCCAGGCCCATCGTCTCCAGCCACAGACCGGTCATGAAATGGAAGGTCATGCCGGGCTTGAGTTCGGTGCGGTCGCCGGGGCGCAGACTCATTGTGCGCTCGCCCCAATCCGGTGGATAGGACAGGCCGATCGAGTAGCCGGTACGATTGTCCTTGACGATGCCGTATTTCTTCAGGACGGCGAAGAAGGCGTTGGCAATGTCCTCGCAGGCGTTGCCGGGCTTTGCGGCCGCCAGCCCGGCCTCCATGCCTTCCAGCGTCGCTTTCTCGGCATCGAGAAATTCCTGCGTCGGTTTGCCGAGGAAGACGGTGCGCGACAGCGGACAATGGTAGCGGTTGTAGCAGCCGGCGATCTCGAAGAAGGTACCCTCGCCCCGCTTCATCGGCTGGTCGTCCCAGGTCAGGTGCGGCGCCGAAGCGTCCACGCCCGAAGGCAGCAGCGGGACGATCGCCGGATAGTCGCCGCCGATACCGTCAACGCCGCGCGTGCCGGCGTCATAGATCTCGGCGACGAGGTCGCATTTGCGCATGCCGACTTCCATTCTGTCGACGATGCGCTGATGCATGGCTTCGACGATGCGGGCGGCCTTGCGCATATAGTCGATCTCGGTTGGGCTCTTCACCGCGCGCTGCCAGTTGACCAGGGCGGTGGCATCGACGAAGCGGGCATTGGGCAGATGCTTCTGCAGCGAGGCGAACGCAGCGGCCGAGAACCAGTAATTGTCCATCTCGACGCCGATGGTGAGCTTGCCCCAACCGCGATCGGCCAACACGCTCGACAGAAAGTCCATCGGATGGCGCTCGGTCGACTGCACGTAGTGGTCGGCGTAGCCGACGATGTTGTCATGCGCGAGATAGGCGGTGCGTTTGGCGCCATTGGCGTCCTGGCCTCGGCCATACCACACCGGCTCGCCCGACGGCGGCACGATGACCGCCTGGTGCACATAGAACGACCAGCCGTCATAGCCGGTCAGCCAGGCCATGTTGGAGGGGTCGCTGACAACAAGGAGATCGACGCCCTTGACCTCCATGGCTTTCCGCGTTTTCGCGAGGCGATCGGCAAATTCGCCGCGCGAGAATTTCAGGTTTGGTTGCATTGTTCTGGGTCCTCGTTTGTTGGAGCTTGCGCATGATCTTTTTCGGAAAACCGGTTTCCGCTTTTCCGGATCATGCTCCTGCGGCCAGCATCAGCTTTCAAAAATGGTTCCGGCGTTGGTCGCCCGCGCGCGTTCGCGGGCGAGCGTGGCGATCGCGGTGTCCTGCACGCCAGTGCCGGTGAGATCAGCGATGGTGATGTCGCTGGCCGAGCGCCGGCCATGTTTGACGCCGGCGATGATCTGGCCGAGTTCGATGACTTCAGCATCAGCCGCCATCACTCCCGCCGCGATCGCATGGTGGAGTTCGCCCAGCCGCCGTGTCTGGCGGGCGCTATCAGCGACATAGAGATCGGCCATGCGCAGGATCGCAGGCGCGATCTCGTTCTTCTGCTCGGCGTCCGAGCCCATGGCGGTGATGTGTTGGCCGGCGGACACGAAGCCGGCCTTGATCAACGGCTCGGTCGACGGCGTGGTGGTGACGACGATGTTCGCGCCGGCAACGGCGCTTGGCGCGTCACGCTCGGCGCGCACGACAATGCCCAGTCTTTCGCTCAAGCGGGCAGCGGTGGCTTCGGCCTTGGCGGCATCGCGCGCCCAGATGCGTGCTTCCTTGATCG
This sequence comes from Mesorhizobium sp. GW821-FHT04C10, assembly GCF_059420305.1. Lineage (NCBI taxonomy): Bacteria > Pseudomonadati > Pseudomonadota > Alphaproteobacteria > Hyphomicrobiales > Phyllobacteriaceae > Mesorhizobium > Mesorhizobium sp. GW821-FHT04C10. The sequence continues at coordinate 5,933,515 of NZ_JBWKTL010000001.1, forward strand.
GCCTGACAAGGCGCAGTGCCTCCAATTGCAAACCTGCCTGCAAACCGGCGCCGAAGATCGCCGCTACGGTGGAGTCTTCGCGCGACAGATGCTTTGCCGCGACCGCGCCTGCCGCGGCGGTGCGGACATCGGTCAGGTAGCCATTGTCGAGCAGCAGCGCTTCGACCACACCCGTCTTTGCCGAAAGCAGCACCATCATGCCGCCACCGCTCGGCAGGCCGAGTTTTGGATTGTCGAAGAAGCCGGAGCTGATCTTGACGGCGAAGCCGTCGATACCGGGTACGTAGGCGGACTTCACGTCGACCTCGCCGCGATGTTCCGGGATGTCGAGCCGCAGGATCGGCGGCATCGCCACCGGCAAGGTGGCGAGCGCGCGAAAAGCGTTTTCGACGCAGGTAATGGCGTCGAGGTCGAGCGTCACGATCTTGCGCAGCTCTCTCTCGGTGAGGACCGTCATTCGGCTCATGCGGCACGCTCCGCGATCGCCGCACCGCAGATGATCCCGCGGTGCGCATTCATGTCGATGTTGCGGCCGGAGAGCAGCACCACCACAGGTCCTTTCGTCTTGACCTTGCCGGCGAGCAGGGCGGCGATGCCGACCGCGCCGGCACCCTCGACGACCTCGCGTTCCTGTTCGTAGGCATGGCGGATGCCGGTGGCGATCTCGTCCTCGCTGAGCAGAATGACATCGTCGAGCAGGTCACGGCACATGGCGAAAGTCAGCCTGTTGTCGAGGCCGATGCCGCCGCCGAGCGAATCCGCGAGCGTCGGCAATTCCTCCACGAGAACGGGGTGGCCGGCATCGAGGCTCGCTTTCATCGCGGCACCCCGCGCCATCGAAACCCCGATGATTTTTGTCCCGGGGCTGACAGCCTTCACCGCTGCGGCAACGCCGGCGGCCAAACCACCGCCGGAGAGCTGCACGAGAACGAGATCGGCATCCGGGACCTGCTCGATCATCTCCAGCCCGAGCGTGCCTTGCCCGGCGATGATGGCGGGATGATCGAAGGGCGGTAGCATCACCAGCCCCTCCTGCGCCACCAGCCGCTCGACCTCCTGCTGCGCGTCGTCCTGGCTGTTGCCGACGATGCGGACCTCGGCGCCGAGCCGGCGGATTTCGTCGAGCTTGTTCCAGGGCACCAGACGCGACATGCAGATCACGGCGCGCATGCCTTCGAGTTTCGCCGCGTGCGCCAGTGCCCGACCGTGATTGCCGGTCGAGGCAGCAACGACACCGCGCGTCTTCTCTCCCGCGCTGAGCGAGGCGACGGCATTCGAGGCGCCGCGCAGTTTGAAGCTACCGGTGGTCTGGCGGTGCTCGAGCTTGAGGTAAACCGGCACGCCAAAGCGTTCCGAAAGACTCTGGGACGTGACGGTTGGTGTCCGCTCGACCTTGTTGTGAATTCGCTCGCGCGCGGCATGGATATCGCTCAGGCTCACTGTCGCCATAGTGGTCAGTCGCGCGGCAAAGGCAGCGTCATCAGACGGCCGAATTCAGGATGGGCTGTGTCGTCGCCACACAGCCGCAGACAATTCCAGGCGCTGGCCTGGTTGCTGGTGACCACCGGGCGACCGATCGCCTGTTCCATCCCTGTGGCCGCAAGCGCGCCGCGCAGCGCCGTGCAGGACACGAAAAGGGCGTCGGCCTGTGGGTGGGTCGTCTGCCGCGCGAGATCGACAAGCGCTGCCGGCGGAATCCGCGCCATCTCGCGATCGTCCTCAAAGCCGAGACAGGTGAAGCTGGCGATCTCGAAGCCACGCGCCGCGAAATACGTCGCCATCGGCATGGAGGTTTCGACCGTGTAGGGCGTCAGGATGCTAATACGACGCACGCCGAAGGCGTGCAGCCCGCGCACGCCTGCCATCGGCGGCGTGACCACGGGAATGCCTGATTTGGCGGCCTGGATTGCCGTCTCGATTTCGGCATCGCCGATCACCACCGAGGCCGAGGTGCAGGAATAGCAGATCGCGTCGAGCTTTTCGTCAGGCAGGATCAATGCCGCGCCTGCCGTCAGCGCCGGCTGCATCTTGCGCAGGTTTTCCGGCGTTGTCGGATTGGCATAAGGGATGCGCGCGACATAGACGCCGATGCGCTCGCTCGCGACCATGCGGCGAAAGTCCGGTTCGCTGGTGTGATCCGTGGCCAGGATGATCAGGCCGATACGCTTGTCGAGCGGACGATCATCGAGCAATGGCCGCTTCGGATGGACTGTGATTTCGGGCAAGGGTTTCATCGGTTACCTCTCGATCTTGCCGTAACGACGCTCCAGCCAGCGCAGCAGCACGACCGAACAAAGACTGATGGCGAGGAAGAAGGCGCCAACCAGCGTGATCGGCTCCAGATAACGATAGTAGGTGTTGGCGACGCTTTTCGCCTGGTTCATCAATTCCAGTACGGTGATCGCCGAAAGCAGCGGCGTCTCCTTGAACATGGCGATGAAATAGTTGGCCAGCGCCGGTATCATCGGTGGGATGGCCTGTGGGATGATGATGTGCGTCCAGGTCTGCCGGGCGTTGAGGTTGCAGGCCTTGGCGGCCTCCCACTGGTCACGCGGTACATTGTCGATGCCGGCGCGGTAGACCTCCGCCGTGTAGGTGCCGTAATGCAGCCCAAGCCCGATGACACCGGCAACGAGCGGCGGCAGAAGAATGCCGATGTCGGGCAGCACGTAGAAGATGAAATAGAGCTGCACCAGGAGCGGTGTGCCGCGGATGAATTCGGCCGCCCAGCCGACGGTACGCGACAGCACCTTGTTGGGCGAGCGGCGCGCCAGCGCAATGCCCAGCCCGACGATCGCCGCCAGCACCGAGCCGAGCAGCGTCGCCAGGATGGTGATCTTCACCCCCTGGATCAGCGTCGGCAGGATCTGCAGGACAAAATCCCAATCCCAATCCATCAGCGAACCCTTGCCATCAGCGCGCCCCGGCCATCAGACACGCACTCCGTCAAGGCCGCGCGCCATGCGGCGCTCCAGCGAGCGCACGCCCCACGAGATGAGCAGCGCCAGGATGAAATAGATGACCAGGATGGTTGCGAACGGCACCATGGTGTTGCCGGTCTGGGCGCGCACCACCTGCGCCTGGAAGGTGAGATCCGCGAGCGAGATGAGAGAGACGACCGATGTCGCCTTGAGCAATTCGATGGCGTTGTTGCCGAAGGTCGGCAGCATCACCAGAAACGCCTGCGGCAGGATGACGTGGCGCAGGCCTTGCCAGCGGCCGAGATTGAGCGCGATGCAGGCTTCATGCTGTTCGCGGCCGATCGATTGCACGGCGCCGCGCACCACCTCGGCGGCATAGGCGCCGACATTCAGGCCGAGCGCCAGCACGCCGGCCTGCAGCGGGGTCAGTTCGAAACCCACCAAGGGCAACACGAAATAGGCGAAGAACAGCTGCACGAAGATCGACGTGCCGCGGAAGAATTCGATATAGGCGGTGGCAAGCGCGCGCAGCATGAAGAAGCGCGACAGCCGCCCCATGCCGGCCAGAAAGGCCATGATCAGCGCAAGCACCGACCCCATCAGCGTCAGCTCGATGGTGACAAGCGCTCCCTGCAATATCAGGCCGAAATAGCCGGACCACTGGGTCATGTAATTCGAGGTTTCCAACGTTTGGTTTAGGAGCCTTCTCCCCGTTCACGGGGAGAAGATGCCGGCAGGCAGATCAGGGCAGCGCTAGCTTCTCCAAACTCGGCGCCGCCCCTCATCCGTCACTTCGTGACACCTTCTCCTCGTGAACGGGGAGAAGGCAAAAATCACTTCGCCGCGCAGAGCTTGTCGCGCGTCGTCGACATCGCCGCTGCAGCCGAGAAGCCGTACGGCTCTATGATCTTGGCGAAATCGCCCGACTTCTTCATCTTGGCGAGTTCGACGTCAAAGGCATCGCGCAACGCCTCGTCGCCCTTCTTGAAGGCGGCGCCATCGCAATAGACCGGCGCACCCTGCACCGGCGCGATGACCTCGAGGTTCGGATCATTGGCCTTTTTCATCAGATCGTTGATCGACAGAACCGGCAGCGAGTAAGCGTCGATGCGGCCATCCTGAACCATCTTCAGGCCGCTCTGGCCGTCCGGCACGACGATGACACGTTCGCGCGGCACGCCGGCGTTGAGCGCCAGTTTCTCCTCGGTGCCGCCGCCGGGCGCGCCGATGGTGGCGGACGTGTCCTTGGCGACGTCCTCGTAGCTCTTGAAGCCCTTCGGATTGCCCTTCTTCACCAGCATCGCCTCGGCGTCGCACAGCACCGGTTCGGAATAGGCGACCGCGGCGCAACGCTCCGGCTTCATGAACAGGCCGGCGGTGACGACATCGAAGCGACCGGCCTGCAGGCCGGGGATCATGGCGCCATATTCCGAGATCGAGGCAACGACATCGGCGACGCCCAGCCGCTTGAAGATCTCGCGCGCCACGTCGGGCGCGGCGCCCGAAACCTTGCCGTCGGCGGCGACCGCCGTATAGGGCGGTTCATTGGCGATGGCGAGGCGGGCGAAGCCCTGCGACTTGAGCTGCTCGAGCTTGCTGTCGTCAGCCGAGCCCGGAATCGAGGCGGCCAGCACCGCCGTCAGTGCAAGGCCGGCGACGCCGGCCAGAATGCCAAGTTTCTTCATTGTTCCCAACTCCTTGTTTCTTGGTTTTGTCATTTTGGTTTTGATTGCGGGACGGCTTCGCCTTCCCTCAGGCATGGCGGTCAGACGCGATGTCCAGCCGCGATGATCTTCTTCAGGAAGCCTTGCGTGCGCTCCTGCTTGGGATGGCGGAAAATCTCGTCGGGCTTGCCTTCCTCGACGATCTTGCCGCGATCGAAGAACAGCACCCGGTCGGCGAAGTCGTGGGCGAAGCCCATCTCATGAGTGACCAGCAGCATGGTCATGTCGGTCTCGGCGCAGAGCCGCCACAAGACGTTCAACACCTCCTCGACCAGCTCCGGATCGAGCGCCGATGTCACCTCGTCGAACAGCATGATCTTGGGCTGCAGAGCGAGTGCCCTGGCGATCGCCACGCGCTGCTTCTGGCCGCCGGACAGCTGCGCCGGCATCGCCTTGGCCTTGTCGGCCATGCCGACCATGTCGAGCAGCTCCATCGCCCGCTTCTCGGCGGCAGCGCGCGGCGTGCCCTTGGTCAGCATCGGCGCCAGCGTCACATTGTCGATGACGCTCTTGTGTGGAAACAGGTTGAACAGCTGGAAGACCATGCCGATCTTCTGGCGCATCCGCGCCAGATGCCGCTCGTCGGCCGGCAGCAGCTGGCCGTTGCGCTCCATGTGGTAAAGATGCTCGCCCTCGATCTGGATGTGGCCGCCGTCGATGCGCTCCAGCGTCATCAGGATGCGCAGGATCGTCGTCTTGCCCGAGCCGGAGGGGCCGATCAGGGCCAGCTTCTCGCGCGGCATGACCTGCATCGACAGGCCGTCCAGCACCTTGAAGGCGCCGAAGCTCTTCGAAATGGCATCGACCTTGATGATGGGTGCGGACAAATGAATTTCCCCGTGCTGGAGAAGCCTGTGCCCTTAACGATGCGGAACGCGCCAAATCATGTCAATTGGGAAAATAATATCATGACAATTATTCTGATTCCGCACAATTTCGAAGCATGGTCGGCCTAAATCGCCAGCAGCAGATGCTCCGGATCGCCAAGCAAGAGCTTGGTGACAACGCCGAGACCGGCGCGCAGTTCCCCTTCGGTGGTCGAGCCCAGCGAGATACGGACAGCCGGATGCCAGGGCGCATCCGAAATGCGGAAGGATGTGCCAGGGGCGATCGCCACGCCCTGCAGCCGGGCCTGGGCGACAAAGCCCTCCTCGGCGCGGTCGTCGGGCAGCTGCAGCCAGACGTGCAGCCCGTCGCGCCGGGCGCGATAGTCGATCCCGGCAAGCACCTCCGCTGCGATATCCTGCCGCCGCCGCAGGGCCGTGCGCTGCCAGCGGACGAGTTCCATCGCGGTGCCGTCGGTCACCCATTTGGTGGCGATCTCGGCCACCAGCGGCGTTGCCATCCAGTTGGAGACCAGGTGCCGGTTGGCGACGGCGGCGACATAGCGGTCGGGCGCGGCGAGATAGCCGATGCGCAGGCCAGGCACGGTGATCTTGGTGAAGGAGGTAACGTAGAGCGTGCGCTCCGGGGCGAAGGCGGCAACCGGCGGCGGCCGGTCCTCGACCAGCGGCCCCAGCACATCGTTCTCGATGATGGCTATGTCGTGCTTGCGCGCGACCGCGGCGATCTCGGCGCGCCGTGCCGCATCCATCAGCGTTGCCGTCGGATTGATCACGGAGGGCTGTACAAACACGGCGCGGATGTCGGAAAGCCTGCAGGCTTCGTCCAGCGCTTCCGGGATCAGGCCATTGTCGTCGATCGGCAGGCCTTCGAGGTTGAAGCCGAGATAGCGCGCCAGCGGCACCAGCGTGTGATGGCCGATCGCCTCGGTGGCGACGGTCGATCCCGGCGGCGCCACGCTCATCAGCGCCACCGTCATGCCGGCGGTGGCGCCGTTGGTCAGGCTGATGTTCTGCGCCGAGGCCTCGAGCCCGCACAGTTTCAGCCATTCGACCGCCACGGCACGGTGGCGCGGAAACACCATGTTGGGCCGGAAGGACAGCGCCGAACTCGACGGCAGGTTTTCGGCTAGCCAGCCCAGCGCCTGCTTCAACCGCTCCAGATGCATAGGCTCGCAGACCGGCTTCAGGATGGACAGGTCGATGACCTCGCCGAGACGCTCCGGCAGGTAGGGCGGCTCCGGTTCGCGGCGCTGCGTCTGGACAAAGCTGCCACGACCGATCTCGCCCGAAATCAGGCCGCGCCGGATCAGTTCCTCATAGGCGCGGCTGACCGTTTGCACCGACAGTTTGAGGTCATCGGCCAGGCGGCGATGCGTGGGCAGACGGGCGCCATTGGCAAGACGCCCGTCATGGATGGCGCGCGCGAACTGGTCGGCCAGCGATTGATAGGCTGGCCGCCGGATGAGCGCGGGATCTGGTTGCCACAATGTCATGACTTATTAGAGATCGAAATCAGTGCAATTGACAATCGAAATAATGCGCCATCATGGTACCGTGGACGAAAAAGTGGACTCTGATGACTGCTGCGAAACTCGACGCTATCGACCTCAAAATCCTCGACGCCATCCAGCGCGACGGGCGCATCACCAAGCTGGCGCTGGCCGAGCAGGTGGGACTGTCGCCGACGCCGTGCTGGATGCGGCTGCGCAAGCTGGAAAAGGCCGGCATCGTTTCGGGCTATCACGCCCGGATCGCCATGCGCGTCGTGGCGCCGGTCGCCACCGTACTGATGGAGGTGACGCTGGCCAGCCACCGCCAGGCTGATTTCGACCGCTTCGAGCGCGTCATCCGAGACATCCCCGAGATTGTCGCCTGCTGGTCGGTGGGCGGCGGCGTCGATTATCTGCTGAAGGTGATGGCGCGCGACATCGACGCCTACCAGCGGCTGGTCGACGGCTTGCTCGAGCGCGAGATCGGGATCGACCGCTACTTCACCTACATCGTGACCAAGACGGTGAAGGAAGAGATCGCGCTGCCCATCGCCGAATTGCTGCCGTCGGCGCCGTAGTGCCGGAGAGATCGTCTGCCGAGACGGCGCAATAGAGAGAATCTCTCTGCTTCAGGGCGCCCAAACAGCCTCTCTGTCCGCGCATGACGGATAGTCTTCCCGCATCAGTCCGAACCGGGAGGCCTCGACCATGTCCGCGCATTTCGCCCGCTCGCATCGCCACGAAGCGCTCGACCGCCTCGCCGACCGCCGGTTGCTGCGCGAGTTGGCCTATGTCGACGGCCATTGGACGGCGAGCGAGGCCGCCGAAAGTTTTGAGGTCACCGATCCGGCGACCGGCACCACCGTTGCCTTCGTTGCCGCGCTGGATGCGCGGCAAACGACAAAAGCGATCGATGCCGCCGCGCGCGCTTTTCCTGCCTGGCGGTCGCTGCTGCCGCAGGAGCGGTCAAGAATCCTGCGAAAATGGTTCGAGCTGATCATCGGCGCCAAGGAGGACCTCGCCCTGCTGATGACGCTGGAACAGGGCAAGCCGCTGCAGGAGTCGCTCGGCGAAATCGACTACGCCGCCTCCTTCGTCGAATGGTACGCGGAGGAAGCCAAGCGCCTCAACGCCGAGAGCGTCACCAGCCATCTGCCGAACGCGGAAATGATGGTGCGGCGCGAACCGCTTGGCGTCGCCGGTGTCGTCACGCCGTGGAATTTTCCGTCGGCCATGTTGACCCGCAAGGCGGCCGCCGCCCTTGCCGCCGGCTGCACCATCGTCGCGCACCCGTCCTCGGAAACGCCGCTGTCGGCGCTGGCGCTGGCCGAACTTGGCGAGCGCGCCGGCCTGCCGGCCGGCGTCTTCAACATCGTCACCGGCAAGGCCGTGACCATCGTCGGGCGGATGTGCGAGGATCCGCGAATCCGCGCCATGAGCTTTACCGGCTCGACCGAGATCGGCAGGCTGATCGCGGCACAGAGTGCGCCGACGATGAAGCGGCTGGTGATGGAACTCGGCGGCCATGCACCGCTGATCGTCTTTGCCGATGCCGATCTGGACAAGGCCGTGAGCATCGCCATCGACGCCAAATTCGCCACATCGGGTCAGGATTGCCTTGCCGCCAACCGGATCTATGTCCAGCGTCCGCTCTACGAGCGCTTCTGCGCCGCCTTTGCGAGGCGCATCGAGGCGCTGCGGACCGGTAACGGCCTTGTCGATAAAACCGACATCGGACCGCTGATGCATGAGCGCGCCGTCACAAAGGTCGAGGATCAGGTCGCCGATGCGCTTGCCCATGGCGCGCGCTGTCTCACTGGCGGCAAGCGGCATCAGGCCGGGCCATTGTTCTACCAGCCGACACTGCTGGCCGATGTCACCGATGAGGCGTTGATCATGCACGAAGAGACCTTCGGGCCGGTCGCGGCGGTCACGCCCTTCGACAGCGAGGATGAGGTCATCGGACGGGCCAACGCCACCGAATACGGCCTGGTCGCCTATGTCGTGACAGAGAACGGCGCGCGCCAGCAGCGCATGGGCCGCGCGCTCGACTATGGCATGGTTGCCGTCAATCGCGTCAAGATCACCGGCGCGCCGATCCCGTTTGGCGGCGTCAAGCAATCCGGCATCGGCCGCGAAGGTTCGCGCCATGGGCTGGAGGCTTTCACCGATCTCAAATATCTCTGCCTGGATGTGGCGTAAGCCGCGCCCGGTTTGTCTTTCAAGGAGTCAAGAAAATGCTCGATCAGTCCAACGAACTCAATGCCTGGGATCGCGACCACTTCTTCCATCCCTCGACGCATATGGGCACGCATGCGCGGGGTGAGAGCCCGACCCGCATCATGGCCGGCGGTGAAGGCGTCACCGTGTGGGACAACAATGGCAAGAAGAGCATCGATGCCTTTGCCGGCCTCTATTGCGTCAATGTCGGCTACGGCCGCCAGAAGATCGCCGATGCGATCGCAACCCAAGCGAAGAACCTTGCCTATTATCATGCGTATGTCGGCCACGGCACCGAGGCCTCGATCACGCTTGCCAAGATGATCATCGACCGCGCGCCGAAGGGCATGTCGAGGGTCTATTTCGGCCTCTCCGGCTCGGACGCCAACGAAACCAACATCAAGCTGATCTGGTACTACAACAATGTGCTGGGCCGACCGGAGAAGAAGAAGATCATCTCGCGCTGGCGCGGCTATCACGGCTCGGGCGTGATGACCGGTTCGCTGACCGGGCTCGACCTGTTCCACAACGCCTTCGACCTGCCGCGCGCGCCAGTGCTGCACACCGAAGCGCCTTACTATTTCCGCCGCGCCGACCGCTCGATGAGCGAGGAGCAGTTCTCGCAGCATTGTGCCGACAAGCTCGAGGAGATGATCCTGGCCGAAGGGCCCGAAACGGTTGCCGCCTTCATCGGCGAGCCGATCCTCGGCACGGGCGGCATCGTGCCGCCGCCGGCCGGCTACTGGGAGAAGATCCAGGCCGTGCTGAAGAAGTATGACGTGCTGCTGGTCGCCGACGAGGTGGTGACGGGTTTCGGCCGGCTGGGCACCATGTTCGGCTCCGATCACTACGGCATCAAGCCGGATCTGATCACCATCGCCAAGGGGCTGACCTCGGCCTATGCGCCACTTTCGGGCGTCATTGTCGCCGACAAGGTGTGGCAGGTGCTGGTCGAAGGTTCCGACAAGCTCGGCTCGCTCGGCCATGGCTGGACCTATTCGGCGCATCCGATCTGCGTTGCCGCGGGTGTAGCCAATCTCGAACTGATCGACGAGATGGATCTGGTGACAAATGCCCGCGAGACCGGCGCCTATTTCCGGGCCGAACTGGCAAAGGCCGTTGGCGGCCACAGACACGTCGGCGACGTGCGCGGCGACGGCATGCTGGCGGCGGTCGAGTTCGTCGCCGACAAGGACGACCGGGTGTTCTTCGATGCTTCGCAAAAGATCGGTCCGCAAGTGGCGACAGCGCTTGCCGCCAGCGGCGTCATCGGCCGCGCCATGCCGCAGGGCGACATACTCGGCTTCGCGCCGCCGCTGTGCCTGACGCGCGAAGAAGCCGACATCGTGGTGGCCAAGACCGCCGATGCGGTGAAAAGCGTGTTTGCCAATCTCTAAAATCGACCCATGAATGCCATGACAAAAAAACTCCCCGCCACCATGGCCGCCGTGCTGCTCACCGGGCACGGCGGACCGGAAAAGCTCGTCTACCGCACTGATGTGAAAGTGCCGGCACCCGCGCCTGGCGAAGTGCTGGTCAAGGTCACGGCTTGCGGCATGAACAACACCGATGTCTGGGTGCGCCAAGGCGCCTATGGCACGGAGGAAGACGCTTCCGCCGTGTCGACCTGGCGGCGGCAGGGCAACACGCTTGTTTTCCCGCGCATCCAGGGCACCGACACGGTCGGTGCCATCGTTGCCGTCGGCGCCGACGTTTCGCCGGACCGTATCGGCGAGCGGGTTATGGTCGATTTCTCGATCTACAATCGCGACGACGATTCACTGGCCGACATAGACTATATGGGCCACGGCCGCGACGGCGGTTACGCCGAGTATCAAACAGTGCCGGCGCAGAACGCGCATATCGTCGACACGGAGATGAGCGATGTCGAACTCGCCACCTTCTGCTGCGCCTACCTCACCGGCGAACAGATGCTGGAACGCGCTGGCCTGAAGGCCGGCGAGCGGGTGCTGGTCACCGGCGCCTCCGGCGGCGTCGGCTCGGGAATCGTACAGCTGGCACGGGCGCGCGGCGCTATTCCCTATGCCGTCGTCGGCAAGGGCAAGGAGCAGGCGGTGCTCGACATCGGCGCCGAGGCGGTCATCACCCGTGGCGTCGCCGACCTGCCGCAAGCCGTGACTGAGGCGACCGGCGGCCAGCCGATCGACGTGGTGGCCGATCTCGTCGGCGGCGCGATCTTCAATGATCTGTTGCGTATTCTCAGGCCCGAAGGCCGTTACACCACCGCCGGTGCGATCGCCGGTCCGGTCGTGCAGCTTGATCTCAGGACCATGTATCTCAAGCAGCTGCAGTTGCACGGCTCCAGCCAGGGCACGCGCGCCGATTTCCGCCGCATCGTCGGATACATCGAGGCGAAAAAAATCCGGCCGCTGGTCGGCGGCGTCTACAGGCTCTCCGATTTCCACCACGCGCAGGCGGATTTCATCGCCAAGGATTTCGTCGGCAAGCTCGTGGTTGTGCCAGACGCTGTCGCGGAGCGGCCGGCGTCGTAGCAACAAAAGTCCTGGGCCTTCGCTTGTTAGCTTGGCTTCCAGACTCTGTCCCAATCGGAATGGCTTGCAGTCAGATCGGCAAGCCGCCACAAACAGTGACGCCCACCGCGCCGCTGGTCCGGGCATCAGGTCACAGGATACAGGCGAGACATGACAGGCCGAATGATACTGCTCGACGCCAAGCCGCTCGGCGTGGCTGACGTCGCCGAGATCGCACGGCGCAACGCCCGGCTCGTGCTGGGTGAAGCGGCACTGAACCGCATCCGGGCGAGCCGCGCCCTCATCGAGCATCTCACCGGGCTTGGCAAGCCGATGTACGGCGTCACGACAGGCCTCGGCGCATGTGTCGACACGCCGCTCGCGCAGGCCGACCTGATCGCCTTCCAGCACAGCGTGCCGCTCAGCCACAGCATGGGCATCGGCCCCGCCCTGCCGACCGAAGCGGTGCGGGCGCTGATGATCGCGCGCATTTCGGGCATGGCCGCCGGCGGCACCGGCACCTCCGAACGCGTGGTCATGGGTCTTGTCGCCGCGCTCAACGCCGGCGTCCATCCGGTGATCCCCACCTGGGGATCGATCGGCGCGGCCGACCTTGCCCATCTCGGCCATATGGCAAGATCGCTGCGCGGCGATGGCGAGGCGGAGTTCCAGGGCAGGATCATGCCCTCCGCCGAGGCATTGGCTCTCGCCGGGCTCGAGCCGCTCGACCTGCGCGAAAAGGACGGCCACGCCATCATCGTCGCCAACAGCCTGTCGACCGGGACGGCGTGCCTGTGCCTCGAAGACGTCGCCCATCTCATCGACTGGGCGCTGGCTGCAGTGGCGCTCAACTATGAGGCGTTTCGCTCCTCCCTCACCGCGATCGACGCGGATGCCCTTGCCGCGCGGCCGGCCTTCGGCCAGCGCGAGATCGGCGCGCGGCTGCGCAAGGAGCTTGTGGGTAGCGGCCTGTGGCAGGACAAGGCGGCGCGGCGCCTCCAGGATCCGCTCAGCTATCGCTGCGTGCCACAGGTCTGGGGCGGCCTGCTCAATGCGTTCGAACAGGCAAGGCTGGCAACGGAGATCGAACTGACCCATTCGGGCGACAACCCCGTCATCCTGCCGGAGGACGAGCGGGTGGTTTCCAACGGCAATTTCGACCTCACTGCAATGACGCTCGCCTGGGAGCAACTTGGCCAAGCACTTGCGCATTGCGCCGTCGGCACCGCCAATCGCTGCATGAAGCTGATGTCACCTGTTATAGCGGACCTGCCGCGCTTCCTGTCGGCCAGGGGCGGCAGCCGCCAGGGCTATGCGGAGTTGCAGAAACCATTGTCAGCGCTCGAAGCCGAAATCCGGCATCTGGCCAACCCGATGTCGCTGAGCCCGCTGGCGGTTTCGGACGGCATCGAGGACCAGTCGTCGATGGCGCCGCGTGTGGTGGCCAAGACGGCCGAGATCATCGAGCGCATGCGCTATCTCGTGGCGATGGAACTGATCTTCGCGGCGACGGGCGTGGAGTTGCGCGGCGTCGTCGACAGCCTGGGCGAAGGGCCGCAGCGCACCTTCGCCGCTGTGCGCGCGCTCGTCAGCCCGCTCGACGACGACCGCGAGATGAGCGCCGACATGACGCGGGTGGCGCGGATGGTGGCGGGACCAAGATACTGAGCAAGGCGGACCTCACTCGTCTGCCGCGCTTTGCTCCCTAACGGCGGATGGCGCCACGCCATAGCGCTTCCGGAAAGTGCGGTTGAAGTAGGAAATATCTCCGAAGCCGACTTCGTAGGCGGTGGCGCCGATCGAACGCGCGCCCGAGCCCCGCGACAGCAGTTTGCGCGCCTCGGCGAGCCGCCGTTCGAGAAGATACTTCGAAAAGGTCGTCCCCTCACGCTGAAACAGCTGCTGGACATATCTCGGCGTGACACCGAGAACTCCAGCCACGATGGAAATGTTGAGACCACCATCGCGCAGATGGTCGTCGACGTAGCGCTTCACAGGCGACAGCCGATCCCGGTCCTGCTCCGATGGAGCTTCCAGATAGGCAACGACCAGTGGCAGTATTTCGTTGAAATGGGCGTTCGCCATCTCAGCCTCGCCAGCCGAATGCGGTCCACGCATCAGCAGATAGGCGCCGTAGGTGATCAGAAGCTGCAGCGGCGGGAACGTCCTGGGGATCGGTCGCAGCATCAGCTTCGACAGGGTTTCGTTAGAAATCCTGAACGCGCTGCCCGGCAGGCTGCCGCAGTCCAGCCGCCCTCCTTCCGGCAGATACCAGCTAAATGGCGTCTCGCCGGATACGAAAAGAAAATCGCCTAGCGCGGCTTCCGTCCTCAGCCCGCCCTGCTCGACGACGAGGGGACCTTCCATGCTTCGCAACATCAGAACCCTGTCCGAACCGGACGTTCCCTTGCCCGACAGTCGCAATGGCGAGGACGGGAAGAAGCATGTCATGACGCTCAGATTGTCGAGACCGCATCTGATGCCGCGCATCCCCGGAAGGACACCCCGGCCTGCCTCCAGCGCAACCTCGCCGATGATCTCGCGGAGCTGAGCGGCGCATGACCGCCTGGCTTCGGCATCGTCATGACCCGACATGTCGAAGTTCACCGGGCTGATCCCGCCGGCATTGATAGGCCTGTGATATAACTGCAACATTTCCAAATCGGCTTGTCCGAGTTCGTTTTCAGCAGTGCCGGCTTCGCTTTACCCCAAGCGTGCCGCCGCCTCGATCGATAACATGAGTAATTGAGACATGTTTATTCGATCCGGGACAACGGAGCCAGTGCTTTATGGCTCGCGCCTTGACGGCGCCCGGATGGCCAATTTGGGGGTGCCACTATGTTTGACAGGCTGCTCGCGGGGACTTGCCTCGCACTGCTTCCACTTGTTTCCACCACGCTTCCGGCTAGCGCTGAGGACGGGACGGAACAGACGCCCGCGACGCTGCTCGAGACGGTGGTGGTGACGGCGGGCCGAACGGAGCAGCCGATCTCCAGCATCCCCGGCTCAATTCAAGTCATCGAAGGTGCCGAGCTTGCGCAACAGCTGAAGCAGACGAGCGACCCTGCAACGCTGATTTCCAGGCTGGTACCTGGATTTTCGATCGCCAACCAGACAATTTCGGGAGCTTCCGAAAGCTTTCGGGGCCGTGGCGTGCTCGTGTTGGTCGACGGCGTTGCGCGCAACACGCCGCTGCGCGACGTTTCGCGCACGCTTGCGCTGATCGACCTCGGCAAAGTCGAGCGCATCGAGGTGGTCAACGGGGCGAGCAGCCTCTACGGCTCGGGCGCCACCGGCGGCACCATCAATTTCATCACCAGGCGAGACGCGACCGAAAAGCCGACCGTGACGGTGGAGACGAAGGTGAAGGCCTTCACTTCCAATCCCGGCAAATCCGCCGCGCCCGAAATCTCGCTCTCGGCCACGCAGAAGATCGGCAAGTTCGATTACCTGGTCTCGGCAAGCGGTCAGCGGACGCGGCGGACCTATGATGGCGACGGCCGCGAACTGCCATCCGATGCCATGCTCGGCCAGGGCGGCGGCGACCGCACCGACTTCGGCAACCTTTATGCAAGGCTGGGATATGAGGATGGGTCTCGCCGCTTCGAGGTCTCCGGCGAACTGGTCCGCATGGAGCAGAATCCGGACTGGTTCTCCAATTTCCAGGCCACGCCGGCGGTGCCAGACTACACGGCGCCCTATACGGGCGAATCCGTGATGGAGAATTCGAAGTATTTCACCGCGCGCTATACCGACACGGCCTTCGCGCTGGGTTCGCTCGAAGTGAAGTCTTTCTACAACGACATGGAGAAGCGCTTTCCCTTCACGCGCTTCGACCGCTTCGTCAACAACCAGGTCTATTATTCAGGCAACCCGCTCAACCCGCAGGCGAGTTTTGCCCAGACCACGCTCTTCAGCAAACGCGCTGGCGTCACGGCGACGGTCGAGACCCCTCTCGACGTGCTGCTGCAAGGCGCGACGCTGACCTGGGGGCTGGACTTCGTTCATGACAACACCTTCCAGCAGCTCGAGAACGGCTGGGACGTCATCAGCCCGATGAAGCAGAATTCGGTCGCCGGCTTTGCCCAGCTGCAGGTTCCGGTGACGGACCGGCTTCGCCTGCAGGGAGGGTTGCGCTACGAGCGCTACTTCCTCGACATTGAGGACTTCAATCGCCCGGCCATCTTCTACATCAACCGGCCCTATCCGGCGATCGACGTCATCGGCGGTTCGTTCGACTACGACAATCTGACATTCAACATCGGCGGCACGTTCGACCTGACGCCCGATGTCCAGCTTTATGGCGGCTTCTCGCAAGGGTTCTCGCTGACCGACATCGGCAGCTTCACGCGCCGGGCCGGCGCCAACAGCAGTGCCGAGCTGTGCGACGCCTATGGAGCGCTGGCGTGCCCCGGCGCCGGTGCGCCGGACTATACGGTCAGCTACGCCGATATCGCGCCCAGCCCGCAGATCGTCAACAATTACGAGATCGGCGTTCGCGGCGGCGAGGCCGACCATGGCGGCTCGCTGTCGGCTTTTCTTTCCACCTCCGACCAGGGCGTCAACTACGACATCGCCTCCAACCGCGTCTCGCAGCAGAAGGAGGAAATCTGGGGCGTCGAAGCCACCGCGTGGTGGAACCTCACCGGCAACCTCACTGTCGGCGGCATCCTTGGTTACACCGAAGGCCGCTACGACAAGGATGGTGATGGCAAGATCGACGACTGGCTGCCGAACAACAGGATAGCCACGCCGGTGCACGGCACCGTCTACGGAACCTATGTCTTCGACAACGGCCTCAACCTGCGCGGCGAAGTCCAGTTCTTCACCGGCCGGGACAAGATCACGACGGTGCCCGAGATCAAGGGAGCGGCGCTGGTAAACGTCCTTGCGAGCTACAAGGTCGGCGAGGGCGACCTCAGCGTCGGCATCGAGAACCTGTTCGACACCGACTACATGAACCCGACAGCAAGCGCCACGCGCAACAACGTCGTCAACGGTTTCGGCCGGACGATCTCGCTCGGCTACAAGGTCACCTTCTGAGATGGTCCACTTCGAGATGCATGATGACGGTATCGTCGATCTGCGGCTCTACCCGCCGCACGCGCAAACCGATGAGGCCGACTATCTCTCCGCGCTCGACCGCATCGGCCATCTCGAAGGGCCTTATGCCATCGTGGTCGACATTGCGGGCAACACGCATCTGTCCCGCGAGGGTGAAATTCGTCAGGCGGCATGGGCAAAGGCGACACGACAACGCATTTCCAGTTCGTGCCGGGCGCTGGCGTTGGTGCGCGAGAATCCCAACCCACGATCACGCCAATCCTTCGAACGGCTCTGGGCCATTCCGGTCCATGTCACCAGCAACCGCGACGAAGCGCATCAATTCGCCGCCAGGCATCTCGGCAGGGCCGCAAGACCATGACCGAGCTCGCGCCGCAAGCCATTGGTACAACGGCCGGCCAGCGGGGTTCGGGCCGCCTGCGGCTCTTTGCCGTCCTGGCTGGTCTGTATCTCGCGCAAGGCATTCCGGGGTATCTCCTGGTCGCCGCCGTGCCGCCGATCATGCGCGAACTTGGGGTGTCGCGAACCGCCATCGGCATGCTTGCCATACTGATGATCCCGCTGACGATCAAATTCCTCTGGGCGCCGCTGGTCGACCGTATCAGGCCGATGGCGATCGGGCATCGCCGTGGCTGGATCCTTCCCACGCAGATCGGCACGGTGATCGCGATCGCGGCACTTGCCCTGGTGGAACCGACCGATCTGAAAGCCATATTCGTCATAGGGTTCGCGATTGCGGTGCTGACATCGACGCAGGACATCGCCACCGACGGCTATGCCACGCTTGCCCTGGAGCAAGAGGATCGTGCCATGGGCAATGCGATCCAGGGCGGAGCGGTTGCGCTCAGCGTCATCGTCGGCGGCACGGTTTCGCTGCTTCTCTACGGCTGGGTCGGCTGGCAAGCCATGGTGCTGACGATCGCGGCGATCTCGGCATTGCCGTTGATCGCGATCGCCTTCATGCCGGAGGACACGATCACAAGAACTGTGGAGACGCGTGCAAGACCATCGCTTTCCAGCTTCCTGAAGCGGCCGGAGGCCGTGACGGTTCTGATGATCGCCTTGACCTACCGCGCGAGCGAGGGGGTGGTGAAATCTATGGAAGGGTCCTATCTGGTCGACGCCGGTTTGCCGTTGTCGGCGATCGGATATCTGAGCGGCATCTCGGCGGCAACGGCCGGCATTGCCGGTTCCTTCATCGCGGCCATGCTGGTTCGACGCTCGGGTGCGGGCGGGACGTTGCTTTTGCTCGGCACGCTGCGCACGGTCTGTTTCCTGTTGTTTGCCCTCCACGCGGCCGGCCAGGTGACAGGCATATGGGCATTGCTGGGAGCGGCTGGATTTCAGACCTTGATCCGCTACATGGAGATCGTCGCGCTCTACAGCCTGTTCATGGCGGTGTCGTCAAAGGACCAGCCGGGGACCGACTTCACCATTCTATCCTGTGCCCAAATCATCATCTATCTGGTTGGCTCGATGATGGCCGGGGCAATCGCCGACCGCATCGGCTATTCCGCGCTCTTCTTCATCGCCACACTTGTTTCCGGTCTGGCCACAGTGCTGACGGTGCATCTTCTCTCGAGGCTCGCGAGAAAACTGCCTGGAGCAGGATAGCGTCCTGAAATGACGCGCCTGGGTGGGGCACGGCAGGCCGAAACTATTGGTAAGGACCCCTGAGATTGAGCTTGTCGGCCAGGAGGCAGAAGCGGTCGATCAGCCGGACAAGTTCTTCGCCTTGTTCACCGACAATCGCGCCTCGCTCGGCGGGCGGCGCGTCCGATAGAGCCTTCCACAAGCGGCTTTGCCGGTCACAGACATCAGCCAGTTCGGAGCATTCGCCGGCGGTCAGTTTCAGGAGATGATCAGCCGTCACCGGTCCGATGCCGGGCGGCGTCGTCGCGCCAAGGGAAAGATAGTCCGGCGGCACTGTGCCTTTCGCATTGGTCACCGATTTGCGGCAGATGACATCGAAAATCTGGTCGACGGCCTGCTTGGCACCAGCGACGCGCGAGGGATGGTCCGTGTCGGCCGCGGCATGCGGCAGGAGTTCAAGCCTGGTGCCATGCCTCTCGACAAGGTCGAGATAGGGCAGCATCGGGCCGGAGAGACGCCCGGTCGATACATCGCTGAAGAGATCGGCATCGATGGCGGCGTGGCGCACCTGCCCCGCATCCAGCGCGTCGCCAAGCGCCGCAACGTCGACAAGCTCACCGCGGTCGTAATTGACCAGCACCGCGCCCCTGTTCATGCGTAACAGGACACCCGAACCGATGAGCCCGGCATTGGCGTAGCGGCCAGTCTGCGCGTCCTGCTTGCCCAGGCCGACATGGACACTCAGCACATCGGCGCCTTCCGCCGCATCGACGAGGTCCGCCGCATAGGTGAAACCCTCGGCTTCGATCCAGTCGCGATGCCGTGGCCGTGCATGGATCACCACGCGCATGCCGAAGGCGCGGGCGAGCTTGGCCACCTCGCGGCCGATATTGCCATAGCCGATGATCGCGATTGTCTTGCCTTCGAGCTTCTCGGTCGGAAAATCGCGCAACTCCCTGCCGGTATCGAAGGCGCCGCGCGCCACCCGGTCGTGCAGCAAGTCGACCGGGAGATCCGGCAGCACTTTCAGGATGGCCTTCATCACCATCTGCGCGGTGGCGCGGCTGTTGATGCCGGGCGTGTTCATCAGCACCGCGGTGCCGCCCTCGCCGCTGCCGCCGCCCCAGGAGCGAGAGCCCATATTGCCGGTGCCGGCGCCGATGCGCACGCCGGCCAGCGGAAAAACGGTCTCGGCGGGCAGAAAGGTCGCCGCCGCGATGACGGCGTCATAGTGTCCGTCGCCCGCGGCTTCGATCAACTCTTCCCGGGTGCTGAGGTCCGGCTGGTAGAAGAAATGCACCCGGCCCTGTTCGAGATCGGCTTTGTCGCCAAGCGCGGACAGGTGGAAGCGGCCGCCCTTGGCCTCGATATGGGCGCGCGCCTCGCTCGGATCAGGCTTGCCGTCGGGTCCGAGGCGCAGGCCGACCAGATCGCAGATCAGAACCGCGTAGACGGTTTGCGGATCGATCAGCTCCGCGGCCTGTGTGCTGGTGTTTGTGGTCACGTCGTTCCCCATGCGAATGCGGCAAGCCCTGCTTCGGCAGCAGGGTATCCTGAATAGCCAGAACCTATCGGCCCGGAAAGGTCTCGGATCGATCGCTGGCGGCAAACCGGCGGCAAGTTGCGACACGATCGCCTTTTCAGGCACAGTGCGATGCCGCCATTGGCCCCTTGAAGGGTCAAGTCCGACACGCGTAACATCGCGCCATCAGAACTGAGTCTGCTTTATTCATCCGGGCTAATGTCCGGATTGGACTGGATATTTTCCTTTGAGTACGGATGCAGCCAGCGGCGTGGCGAAGCGCGGCAAATCGTTTGCCCATGTGGCGGAAGCCTCCTGGGGCAAGGGCCTCAGCACCTTGCTGCGGATCGTGCGCATGACGCTGCGCCATCCCTGGCAAGTCGCCATCACCCTCGGCTCGACCTTCATCGCCGCGACGCTGCAGCTTTTCATTCCGCGCTTGCTCGGACGCGCCATCGACCAGGCTCAGGGCGTGATGGCCGCTGGTGCCGGAGCCGCGGCCGAGCAGGCGCTCTGGAACACGGCGCTGACGCTGCTCGTCGTCAGCATCCTGCGTGGCCTCTTCACCATGGCGCAGAACTATTATGGCGAGGCGGTCGGCCACCAGACCGGCTATGAACTGCGGCTCGCTTTCTACGAAAAGATCCAGCGCCTGAGCTTCTCCTTCCACGACCGGGTCCATACCGGCGATCTCATCACGCTCGGGCTGCTCGATCTCGACGGCGTGCGCATGTTCTTTTCCACCGGCATCCTGCGCGTGGTGCTGCTCGGCGTGCTGATCGGCGTTGGCGCCTACCTCCTGATCAGCACCGATCTCGTGCTCGGGCTGTTGAGCCTCAGCTTCGTGCCGTTCGTTGCCTGGCGCTCCTCGGTCACTCAGCTCAAGCTGCGCAGCACCTGGCTGACCCTGCAGGAACGGCTGTCGGTGTTGAGCCGGGTGATGGATGAGAATCTCGGCGGCATCCGCGTCGTTCGCGCCTTCGCGGCGCAGCGCCATGAGCTCGCAAAATTCGACCGCGCCAAGCAGGACGCGCTCGAACTGGCCAATGAACGCGTCGACATCCGCGTCTCCAACACCAGCGCCATGAACTTTTCCTTCCTGGTGGCGATGGGGCTGGTTCTGTGGTTCGGCGGCCAGAAGGTGATCGCGGGCCAGATCAGCGTCGGCACGCTGGCCCAGTTCCTCACCTTCATGACCATCCTGCAGATGCCGGTGCGCCAGCTCGGCCTGATGGTCAATTCGTTCGCGCGCGCCTCGACCTGCGGCACGCGGCTGTTCGAACTGCTCGACACCGAGCTCGACATCAAGGACGCGCCCGATGCCAGGGAACTGGTCATCACCGACGGCGTGCTGCGTTTCGACAATGTCGGCTTCCGGTATGAGGGCGCGGGCGGCCGCCCGACCCTGTCCGGCATCTCTTTCGAGGCCAAGTCCGGCGAGACGGTCGGCATTGTCGGTCCACCCGGCAGCGGCAAGTCGACCATCGCGCATCTGATCCCGCGCTTCTACGACGTGACCTCGGGCGCGATCACCATCGACGGCCAGGACATCAGCAAGGTCACGCTGCAGTCGCTGCGCAAGGTGGTCGGCGTGGTTCAGCAGGACGCGTTCCTGTTCACCACCTCGATCGAGAACAACATCGCCTACGGCAATCCATGGGCGCGGGAGACCCGCATTGGACAGGCCGCCGAGTATGCCCAGTTGCACAACTACATTATCGGGCTTCCAGCCGGCTACACCACGGTCGTCGGCGAGCGCGGCGCGTCGCTTTCCGGCGGCCAGCGCCAGCGCCTGACCATCGCGCGCAGCCTGATGCTGCGGCCATCGGTGCTGGTTTTCGACGATTCCACCGCGGCCATCGATGCCGGCACCGAGCAGCGCATCCGCGCGGCGATGAAGCGCTTCGCCAAGGATCGTGTGACGCTGATCATCTCGCACCGGCTGAGCTCGCTGATGCATGCCGACCAGATCCTGTTCGTGGAGGGCGGCCGCATCGTCGAGCGCGGCACGCATGAGGAATTGCTGGCGCTCGGCGGGCGCTATCGCGCGCTCTACGACCTTCAGCTGCGGCCGGACGAAGACCGGCTCGAGGGAGCCGCGTGATGCCGACGCAGGACGACGACGAGAAGGATGACAAAAGCGGACGGCCGACAAAGGCGGTCGTCGGCTCGCATCGCGACGAGGAAGAGGTTTTCGGCAAGGCCTATGACCCCCGCATCATCAGGCGCATCTGGAGTTTCGTCAGGCCGTATCGGGGCCGGATCTTCATCTCGGTCGCCGCGGTGCTGGTGTTCACGCTGACCCAGCTGGCGATCCCGCTGGTCATCCGCTACGCCATCGACCATGGCATGACTCCGGGCAAGCTCGACCGCTCGGTGATGATCTCCGCGATCGCCTCCTTCACCGTGATCATCCTCGTCAACTACGCCGCCAGCCATGTGCAGGAGAGCGTCGTCGGCAAAGTGGCCGAGAACGTGCTGTCCGATCTGCGCCGCGCCATGTTCAGCCATCTCCAGCGCGTCTCGCTCAGCTTCATGGACAAGACCGAGGTCGGCAGGCTGATGTCGCGCCTGCAAGGCGACGTCAATTCGATGCAGGAATTCCTCGAAACGTCGGTCATGTCGGTGGGCGACATCGTGCTTTTGTTCGGCATCGTCACCGTCCTGCTCTGGCTCGATTTTCGGCTCGGGCTGCTGACGCTGTCGACCATGCCGATGCTGTTCATCGTGCGCCTGTTCTGGCTGCCGCGCGCCAAGGTCGCCTTCATGGCCGCGCACGAGACCAACTCCATCGCCAATGGCGCTCTGGCCGAAGGGATCCACGGCGTGCGTACCGTGCAGAGCCTCGAGCGCCAGCATGTCAACTTCGACCTGTACGACGAGAAGGTGCTGGCCAATCTCAATGCGCATCTGCGGTCTGCGAAATACGCGCAGGTGATGGTGCCGATCGTCGACACGCTTACCGGCATCGCCATGGCGACGGTCATCGTGGTCGGCGGTTCGATGGTGCTGTCACACAGCCTCGATGTCGGCGTCATGGTGGCGTTCCTGTTCTATATCCAGCGTTTCTTCGACCCGATCCGCTCGCTGACCATGCAGTACAGCGTCATGCAGCGCGCCATGGCTTCGGGCCAGCGCATCTCCGAAGTGCTCGATGTGCCGGTGGATGTCAGCGACAAGGAAAACGCGGTGGCGCTGTCGCGCGACATGGACGGCTCGGTCGAATTCAAGAACGTCACCTTCGGCTACCGGCAGAACCAGCCGGTGCTGAAGAACATCTCCTTCCGCGTCAATCCGGGCGAGACCGTGGCCCTTGTCGGCCCGACCGGATCGGGCAAATCGAGCTCGATGGCGCTTATGCACCGCTTCTACGATGTCTGGTCGGGCGAGGTTCTGGTCGGCGGCCATGATGTGCGCGACCTGACACAGGATTCGCTCGGCGACCAAGTGGCCATGGTGCTGCAGGAGCCGTTCCTGTTCTCCGGCACGGTGCTGGAAAACATCCGCTACCACAAGACATCAGCCAGCCGCGAAGAGGTGGTGCGCGCCGCACAGGCGGTCGGTGCGCACGACTTCATCGAGCACTTGCCCGATGGCTACGACACCGAGCTCGAACAGCGCGGCGGCAATCTCTCGCTCGGCCAGCGCCAGCTGATCAGTTTTGCGCGCGCGCTGGTGGCCGATGCCAAGATCCTGGTGCTCGACGAGGCCACCGCCAGCATCGATTCCTACACCGAGATGCTGATCCAGAAGGCGCTGATAAAGCTTCTGGAGGGCCGCACCGGACTGGTGATCGCCCATCGGCTGGCCACCATACGCGGCGCCGACCGCATCATCGTGTTGCAGAATGGCGAGATCGTCGAAAGCGGCAACCATGAGCAGTTGATGCAGAGGAAGGGCCTTTACGCCCGCCTCTACAACATGAACTACGCTTCGTTCGACGACGTTTCCGAGGAAGAGATGGGAATGGACGCGGCGGTCGGCAAAGCGACCTGAGCGGTTCGAACTGATCGCCCTGCCCTTCCCCGAGAGATTTATTTGCGGGGTCGCCTGACGTGGCCGCTGACCTGCACGCCGTCCTCGGCGCGCAGGTAGAGGAAGCCCGGGATCGAGAGCAGCGGGATGATCGCGGTCAGCAGGAACACCTGGTGGAAACGTTCCGGCGTGAGCACGTGGGCCTCCCCCGCGATCAGGCCCAGCAGCATGGCTGCGATCGAGACGCCAAGCGAAACGCTGAGCTGCTGCAGCACGCCGCCGAGGCTGGTGGCGCGGCTGAGCTTGTCCGCGGGCAAGTCGGCATAGGACAGCGTGTTGGAGGTCATGAACTGCGCCGAGCGGACGATGCCGAACAGAAAGACGTAAACGCCGATCATCCAATGCGGCGTATCGGCATTCATCAGGGCGAAACCAGCCACGGTGGCGGACCCGACGACGGCGCTGCCGATCAGCACGACGCCGAAGCCGAAGCGCCGCAGCAGCGGCGACAGCAGCGGCCGCATCAGCAAGGCACCGAAGCTACCGACGAATGTCAGCGAGCCCGAGGTGACCGGGCTCATGCCGAAGCCGACCTGCAACATCAGCGGCATGAGGAACGGCACGCCGTTGAGACCTACGCGGCACAAGCCGCCGGCAAGAGTGCCGACCCAGAAGGAGCGAAATCGAAACAGCGTCAGGTCGACGGCCGGAGCCACGACGCGGCGCGCATACCGCCCGAAAGCCAGCAGCAGCAGGATGGAAGCGGCCAGGACCAGCACTGTGGCTGAAACGGGAACGATCGGCCGGCCGATGCTTTCCAGTCCGAATTGCAGCAGCGCCACGCCGCATCCCACCATCAGGAACCCGGCGAAGTCGAAGCGCTGCACCGCTTCCTCGTGGAAATCGTCGACGAAACGCAGCGCCGCCAGGATGCCAACGCAGCCGAACGGCACGTTGACGTAGAATATCCAGCGCCACGAGGCGTAGGTGGTCAGCAGGCCGCCGAGCAGCGGCCCGATGACCGGCCCCATGATGGCCGGCAAGGTCATGTAGGTCATGGCGGTGATCAGCCCGCTGCGCGGAAAGCTGCGCAGCAGGATGAGCCGCCCGACCGGCGTCATCATGGCGCCGCCCAACCCCTGCAGCGCGCGCATGGCCAGCAGCATGCCGAAACTGTTGGCCATGCCGCACAGAGCCGAGCCAAGGGTGAAGGTGAACAGCGCCAGCGCGAACACTTTTCGCGCGCCGAATCTGTCGGCGAACCAGCCACTGACGGGAATGAACACGGCGAGCGTCAGAATGTAGGTGGTGATCGCAAGGTTGAGCCGGACCGGCGTCGTGTCGAGGCTTTGCGCGATGGCCGGGATCGCGGTGGTGATGATGGTGGAGTCGAGCTGCTCCATCAGAAAGGCGATGGCGACGATGATCGGGATGATCAGCCTCAGCCTCGGATCGCGCTCGGTGGCAAATTGAGGCTGTTCCAATGCTCCGGCCAATTCCGTCATGCAGGCTGCTTGTAGGTTGTAGCCAAAGTGGCGCATCCCGGTTCAAAGGCAAGATCGCCTCACGTGCCAGGCGGCCGCAGCCTGCCAGCATTGGCCGTCTTATGGTCTGACAAATAGGTTGGGGGTAGTCCTTTCCACCCTGCCGGAAGTCAACAAATCTTGACCGGCGCCGTGAGCGGGCTGGGCACCGGCTTGACCGGCGACGTCACCCAAAGACGCCGCGCAATTCGGCGAGCCCCCGTCCCGGTTTCGTGAAGGAACGTGTCCGGCGGGAGACGCCTTTCCTTCCCATATCTCTGGAACGGAAAGGAGACATTCCCATGAAAAGACAACTCGTATTCATCAGCTCCATCCTGCTGACCCTGGCCACCAGCGCTATCCCGTTTGCAACCGTCGCCGATGCCGCCGTCGTCAAGCATCATTATGTCCACCTCACCGCTGCCCATGGCGGCCATTCGAATGGCGGGCATGGAGGTCACGGCGGCTGGGTCGGCGGCGGTTGGACCGGCGACAATTCGGCCACCGGCAATGGCTGGATGGACAACTACTACAACGGTTACGGCAGCTACCATGGCTACGCTGGCGACTTCTGCGGAACGATCGCGTGGACGCTGGACCTGTGCGGTCCCCACGGCCCCTGATCGCTGACCGCACCACACCGGCCCGGGCAAGACAGACGACCCGGATGTCCCGGGACGCCTCGTTGCGCAACGCGCCGGGTCACGTTCCGTCCCGCTTTCGTGAAGGAACGTGTGCAGCGAGGAGGCCGTTTTCCTCCCATGCGCAGTGTCGCAAACAAATAGGAGTGACGCTCATGAAAAGACAATTCGTTTTCGCAAGCTCGGTCGTGCTGGCATTGGCAGCAGGCACGACCTCATTTGCCACCACGGCCGACGCCGCGTTCGTCAGGCACAATGGCGGTGGCCATGCCATGGGCCATTTCCGAGGCGGTCACTTTGGTGGCGGCCATTTCGGTGGCGGGCATAGATACGCCTTTCACCGCGGATATGGACACGGTCGCCATTGGGCCGGCGGCGGCTGGCGAGGCGGCTATTACGGCGGGTACTATGATGACTACTATTGCGGACCCGTCCAGCTGGCGCTCGGGCTGTGTGCCCCATACCGCCCCTATTATTATGGCCCGTTCGGAATCCTCTGATCTATGAGCCATGGCACCCGCGCGCGGGTGCCATGGGACCATTGGGATCAGCGACGTTGGCGGTCCGGATGCTAGGCGATTTCGGGGCGTCTTGATGCCTCACGGATCGCCTTATGGACGCCTCGCTGCAAATCCATGAAGGCCGGGGTTTCCATCACCTCTTCGCGGCGTGGGCGCTCGATGTCGACGTTGAAGGTCTGCATGATGCGTCCCGGGCCGATGCCCATGACGACAATGCGGTCCGACAGGTAGACCGCCTCCTCCACGTCATGCGTGACGAAGAGCACGGTCAGCCTGTGTTCTTCCCAGATCTGGGTCAACAGTTCCTGCATCTGGTGCCGGGTCAAGGCGTCAAGCGCGCCGAACGGCTCGTCCATCAAGAGCATCTTGGGGCGATAGGACAGCGCGCGCGCAATGGCGACGCGCTGCTTCATGCCGCCCGACAGTTCGGACGGAAAGCGGTCGGCACTCTGCGACAGCTTGACGAGGTCGAGATGCTCGAGCGCGATCTCACGGCAGGCCGTGCGATCGTACCCGGCGGCCTTGAGGGCGAACTCGATGTTCTGCCGCGCCGTCAGCCAGGGAAGCAGCGTGTAGGACTGGAAGACGACGCCACGGTCGAGACCAGGCTGCAGAATGGGCGCGCCATCGATGCTGAGATCGCCGGCGTCGAAGTCCTGCAGTCCGGCGACGATCGACAGCAGCGTGCTCTTGCCGCAGCCCGACGTTCCGACAAGGGAGACGAACTCATTGTCGGCAAGATCGAGGTTGATGTCGCGCAGCACCTCCGTGCGCCGCTCTCCCGTGCCGAAGCTCTTGTCGAGACCGGCGATGCGCAATTTGGGAACAGTCATCGGCGGTTCCTCATTGCGAATGGCCATCCTGCCGGAACAGAACCTTTTCCAGGGCCTTCATGACCTGGTCGGTGATGAGACCGAGTACGCCGAGAAGCAGGATGTAGCCGATGATGGTGTTGGTCTGGAAATAGCGCTGCGACACGGTAATGCGATAGCCGAGGCCAGACGTCGCCGCGACGAGTTCGGCCAGCACCAGCCAGGTCCATGCCCAGCCCAGGCTGATGCGCAGCGTATCCCAGATGCCCGGCAAGGCGCTGGGTACAACAATGCGCGTCAGGATCTTGCGGTCCGGCAGGCCGAGCGTGCGGCCAAGGCCGATGAAATCGGCGGGAACCCGTTTCACATTATCCATGATCATCAGCACCTGCTGGAAGAAGGTGCCGATGAAGATGATCAGGAATTTCTGCGTATCGCCGGTACCGGCCCACAGGATGGAGAGCGGCACGAAAGCGACGACCGGCATGTAGCGGATGAAATCCACCAGCGGCTCGATACCAGCCTCCCAGGAGCGGAAGCTGCCGATCAGCACGCCGATCGGGATCGACAGCGCAGAGGCAATGAGGAAGCCGATGGAGATGCGATACGCCGAAGCCGTGAGATCTATCCACAGCGTGCCGTCCGTGGCGAGCTTGGCGATCTGGGTCGCGACGCTGCCGGGCGACGGCAGAAAGATGGGTTTTACCCACTCCAGCCCGGTCGCCGCCCACCAGGCAAGGCCGAGCCCGACAAAGACGGCCACCGCGATCATCAGGAAACGCGACCGGGGGATGGGCACGCCGATCCCGGAGGATCGGCGGCGCCTGGCTTGTTTCGCGACCGGTCTCGCTGCGGGACGGGTCAGGCCGGTTTTCGCGGGGGGCTCTCCGGACATTTGCGTTACCACCGCGATCCGGCCTTTGTCATTCCGCCGCCTTGACGAAGGACGGGTCGATCATCTGCTCAGGCGTCACATCCGCCTGCAGCAGCTTGGCGTTCTTGGCGGCCGCTTCGACATCGGCGAATGTCTTGGTGGTGAAATCGCCGGTCAGCGCGGTCTTGTTTTCGGCGAGCGAGTAATAGCGCACGCCGTCGAAGGCGGTGTTCAAGTCCTTGACGTCGGAACCGACTGCCTTGGCGATGATGGCGCGGCCGCCGGGTGTGTCTGAATTATAGTCCTTGAGCGCGGCGTCCCAGCTCTTGATCATGGCCAGCACCTGACCGGGCCGCGACTTGATCACCTCATCGCGCACCACCAGCACGTCGCTGATCAGGCCGGGATCCTCGCCGGCGGTGAACAACAGCTTGACGTCCTTGTTCTGCGCCATGGCGACAGTGAGGTACGGCTCGTAAGTAACGGAGACCGGCACGCGGCCGGCGATCAAGGCGCCGCCGGCATCGGCGGCCGGCATTGGAACCGGCTGGATATCGGCGACCGACATGCCGTTTTTCGCGAGTGCGTATTTGAGCAGGATATCACTCGTCGTGCCTTCCTCGAAAGCAACCTGCTTGCCCTTGAGGTCGGCGATGGAGGTGACGTCCTTGCCTGCGATGATGGCGTCGGCCGTCATGGAGACATCGAGCAGCAGCACGATCTTCACCGGCAGGCCGGCGGCGACCATGCCCATCGCCGTGTGGGTGGCGATGTTGGCCGCGTCAAGCTGGCCGCTGGCCAAGGCGGCATTGATGTCCTTGTCCTCGGCGAAATTGACGATCTGGACGTCCGACAGGCCGTTTGCCTTGAACAGGCCCTTGGCGTCAGCGACGTGCCACTGGCCATAGCCAAGCCAGGGCTCGATGCCGATCTTGAACGACCCGGCCTCGGGCGTCGTGGGAATGGCCGCATCGGCCGCGTGGGCCACTGGGGCGGCGACGAGCCCGATGGCGGCGGCCATCATGAGCGCGCGAAATTGTCCTGCTAGGTTACGCATCATCTAGTTCCCCTTGATGATCAGACCGCTCTTATACCCAGGCATCCGGTCTGGTGAGACTGTGGGTTTCTGCTCTCGCGGCACTGTGCCCCGGCGTCTTGCCCACCACTTCGTGGTGAAGTGCAAGGATATTTCAGCGTCAGCGGCAGCGGATGTCAAGGCTAAAATACATACATGCATATACAAGTTGGCGTGACTCTTTTTTGCCCTGTGATCAGGCGCGTTCGCCAGCCCTTTCAGGATCGATCCGGTCGAGGAAGTCGGTGACCCGGTCGGCCCCGGCATCGGGCTCGCTGCCAACCATGACCGCGACCGAAAAGGCAATCAGGGAAGAGACCGGCGTGTGGCTGCGCGCGCCGGCCCGCAGGTTCATGACCAGGGTCGGCGACAGGAAAAGCCCTGCGCGCAGAACCGCGCGCCAATCGGCCGGCAGCATGCCGCGCCGCTTGAGCTCGAGCAGCAAGGGCCGCCACAAAGCGGTTGCCTTGACCTCCAGCAGGTCGCGGCGGACCGGGCTCAGATCCCAGTCCGTTTCGACGTGGAAGAGGTTTCCTTCCAGCCGCGCCCGCGCGCGAAAAACCTCGGTCGCGATGGCCGGATCGTAGAGCCAGAACGGGTGAGCGAAGATGTTGTGGAACGTAGCTTTCACCTCGGCCAGCAGCGTGGGGATGTGCGAACCGGCGAAGGCAGGATCGAAGAAAGACAGTTCCGCCCTCCCCGCTTTCCCGGTGTACCAGACATTGGCGTTGTGGGCATCGCCATGGGCGACCACGCCGCCGGCATCGGCAAGCCGCTCTGGCCGCAGTCGCGCGGCCGCGGCGTCGAAAAGCTCACCGATGCTGCTGGTGTAAGGCCGGTCGTTGATGACGAATTTCAGCCGGGAGAACTGATCCCAGTCCAGCTCCTGGCCCGGGAAGACAAACGGCTTGCCGATATAGAAATCGGCCAGCCGGCCGCCCGGCGACGAGCGTGTATCGGCGTCGATCAGCCGCTCATGAAACAGCCGGTGGATAGGCTCCGCCGCGACCTGCGCGACCGTCACCGGATGCAGCGTCTCGAGATAGACAGCAAGCAGCCTGGCGGACAGGTCGCGCTCGGCAAGAACCGCCTCGCGCCGCTTGCCAGCATCATCCTCGGTATCCAGCGCGAACAGCACATCCGAAAATCTCGGATCCGTGCGGCGGCGATAGACAAGGATCTGCTCGCCTGGCTGGGCGGACATATGGACGGGCTGATCGACCGGCAGGCCGGCACGCGACAGGATCTCGGCCCGGTAGTACTCACCGGTCATGCCCTCTTCGCGTTCTTCCTGATGGAACTTGAAGAAGTAGGCCTGGCCTTCGCTGTCGAAGAAGCCGTTCAACGAATTGAGGCTGTATTTGTCGACATTGATGCGGACATTGCTGGGGCTCATCCCGAACAGATCGGCCAGCAAAGCCATCAGCGCGCGCTGCGCCTCGGCGACATCGTGCTGAGCGAGAGCGCGGATCCGCGCCGTGCGACTCTGCGTCATCGGTCGTCCCTTCCAGCCATTCCGCCCGCAAGGCAGGAAACGGCTCTTATCAATACATGTAAATACATCTGTGCCGAAGGCTTCGTGATCTGCATCCGCTTTCGACGTCAGTTGGTCCTGGAGGGGGAATACCGGCTGCCGAGCGAATAGCGGCTGCCGGCATAAGTCAGCTTGCTGATCGTGGCCACGACGGCGCCCGTCCATGTCCTGCGATGCAGGAACAGACAGCAGCTGCCGACATCGATGTTCAGATGCCGCGCCGTCTCGGCGTCGGCGGGGATGGCGGAGATGATATGCTCGACCTCGGTCACCGGAGTTTTCTGCATGAGGTAGTCGTAGGTCGCGGTCTTCGAAAAATCCTGCTTGTCGTAGTCGGGGATCAGGCTCGGATTGACGAAGCGCTCTTCCAGTTGCACCGGCAAATCGTTCTCGAAATTGACGACGACCGAGTGATAGATCGAAACCCGCTTTGGAAACTCGAAGGACAAAGCGAGCTCCTTGGTCGGCATGATGGTTTCGAGCACGAGGACTTCGGAGCGATGCCGGTTGCCGCGCTCGACGATTTCGGCCGCGATGTTGTTGATCTCGATCAGCGTCGATTGCGGCCGGGGCGGCGCGATGAAGGTGCCCACACCTTGCAGCCGGATCAGGAACCCCGCCGCGGTCAGTTCCCGCAACGCGCGGTGAACCGTCATGCGCGAGACACCAAGCGAAACCACCAGCTCGTTCTCTGACGGCAGCTTGCGATCCTTGCCCCACCGGCCCGTTCCGATGTTGGCCAGGATGTAGTCCTTCACCTTCTCGTAAAGGGGGCTCGCCGTATCGGGCAAATCGATCATTTCAAAATCCTTTCCGGCAATTTATCGGAAATCACGCCGGCTCAACAGGTTGCCGCATGCGGATGATTGTTTTCAAGCCGTCGCTCTGCCCCGCCAACAGGCGCTCATAGGCGGCCGGAATGTCGTCGAGACCGATCTCGCGATCGATCAGGGCGAGCAGCGGGTCGCTCAATTCGCCCAGCATCCGCACGGCGTCGGGTAGCTCGTCGGCAAAGGCATGACATCCCAGCAACGCGATCTCGCGTTCGACCAGGAGATTGGGGTCGATGTCGAGACGGCCATGGAAAATGCCGACCATCGCCACAGCGCTGCCGGAATCGAGAACGCCGAGCAACTGGGTGAAAGCGGCGACGCTGCCGGTCGCCTCGACAGCTGCCAGCAGCGGCGCATTGCCGGTAGCTGCCGCAATGGCATCGCGGTCGAGGTCGACAATCCTGGCGCCGGTCACCTTCGCCACGCGGGCGCAGCGCGCCTGGTTGCGGTCGGCGACAAGCACGGCGCCAGGGAAAGTCCGGGACAGCAGCAGCGCGGCGAGACCACCGATCGGCCCGCAGCCGACGACAAGCACGGAGCCTGCCGTCTTCGGCAGGCGCCGCACCGCGTGCAGCGCCACCGCGAGCGGCTCGGCCATTGCCGCGACCCGCTCGTCAAGCGCGGCATCGACAACATGCAGCAGGCGTGCGGGCAGCACCGTCTGTTCGGCGAAGCCACCGTCGCAGACTTCGCCGACGAAACCCAGAGAAGCACAGAGATGGCGCCGGCCGGCACGGCACTGCGCGCAGTCTCCGCACCAGAAACGGGAATCGGCGACCACCCTGTCGCCGACGGCGACGGTGTCGACGCCCTCGCCCAAGGCGATCACCGTGCCGGTCAGTTCATGGCCGGCCGTCGAAGGCGAGCGGCTTATCCATTGGCCGGTGCGGAAATTGTGCAGGTCCGACCCGCAAATGCCGGCGGCATCGATGCTGAGCTTCACCCAGCCCGCATCCGGAATGCCCGGTGCGGCGATCTCCTCCACCCGCAGATCGCCCGGTCCATAAAGCCGTGCCGCCTTCATCACGATCGTCTCCGTTCAGCCGGCGAGGTAGCGGTCACGGATCTCCGAGACCGCGTTTTCATGCGAGCTGAAGCCCTCGTAGCGAGCAAGCCTGCGGGCATGCTTCGCCAGTTCCGGATAGGCGGCCGACGTGACATAGCCGACCGACGAGCGCTTGACGAAATCCGTCACCGAAAGCGGTCCATAGGTACGCGCCCAGCGGCTGGTCGGCAGCACCGCGTTCGGCCCAAGGACGAAGTTGGCAAGGGTCACCGGCGTGTGCGGACCCATGAGGATTTCGGCCGCCTCGGTGATGTGTCCAAGATGCGCGAACGGCTCCTTCGACAGTATTTCCAGATGCTCGGGCGCATAGTCGTTGATGAAGTGATAGCTGTCTTCCAGCGACGCGGTCAGCACGATGCCGCCGCGCTTTCCCGTCAGCACCCCGCGTGAGAACTCCACGCGCTGTTCGGTCATCCGCGACCAGTGCTCGGGGAGTGCAGCCAGTGCCGCCTCGGCGACCTTGCGGCTGTGCGTCACCAGATAGGCCGAGGAATCCGGCCCGTGCTCGGCTTCGATCAAGAGGTCAAGCGCGGCCAGGCCGCCATCGACACTGTCATCGGCAAAGATGATGGCCTCCGAGGGACCGGCCGGAAGACCGGTGTTAATGATCGACGACAGCACGCTCTTGGCCGCAACCACCCACGGGCTGCCGGGACCGACGATCTTGAGCGCGGGCTTCACCGTCTCGGTGCCATAGGCGACGGCGGCGACGGCCTGGGCGCCGCCACATTTGTAGACGGTGTGCACACCGGCGAGGCGAGCCGCGACCAGCGTCGCCGCATCCACCGAACCGTCCGATGTCGGCGGGGTCACGATGGCGATCTGCGGCACGCCGGCAATGACCGCCGGGACCGACGTCATCATCGTCACCGACGGAAAGGCGCCCTTGCCGCGTGGCACGTAGAGCGCGACGGAGGCGATCGGCGTGTAGCGATCGCCGGCATAGGCACCCGGCCGGACTTCCTTGAGCCACATCGTCTCCGGCTTCTGCTCCTCATGGAAATGCCTGATGTTGTCGATGCCGAAGCCGATGCTTTCCACGACATCCTTTTCGACCTTGTCGAAGGCCGCGTCGAACTCGGCTTCCGAGACCTTCAGCCCGCCTTCGCCGACGTTGGCCTTGTCGAGTTCCCTGGCGAAGCGGATCAGCGCGGCGTCACCCTCGTCCTTGACGGCCTGGATGATCGGGCGGACCTTTTCGACGAAGACCGACAGATCGCTTTCGGCGCGTTTCAGCAGGCCGGCCCGCTGGGTGGCGTCGAGGGATGACAGATCGTGGAAGCTGATGTCGGACATGGATATTCCTCTTTGTTGGAACGCAATGTGCCGGCCGGTCACAGTGCGGAAGACTTTGATTTCGACCTGTAGCGAGCCGCCTCAAATCGATGCCAGGAAGCCGCCATCCACCGGAATGGACTGGCCGGTGATGTAGGCCGCCGCATCCGAGGCAAGGAACACCGCGACGCCGTGCAGATCGCCGAGATCGCCGAAACGGTGCTGCGGGATCTTGGCCAGCATGGACTTCTGCCATGCCTCGTTGCTGTAGAACACATCCGTCATCGCGGTCCTAAAGTAGCCCGGAGCGATGGCGTTGACCCTGATGCCGAGATCCGCCCACTCCGCCGCCAGCGCCCGCGTCATGCCGAGCAGGCCTGACTTCGACGAGCCATAGGGCACCGCAGTGGGAATGCCGACTTCCGACGTCAGCGAGCAGAGGTTGATGATGGCGCCGCCACGCCCGGCGTCGCGCATCTGCCGTGCCGCGGCCTGGGCGCAGAAGAACGCGCCCTTGAGATTGGTATCGACGATCCGGTCCCACAGCGCCTCGTCGACATCGAGCGAGGGCCGGACCTCTTCCATCCCGGCATTGTTGACAAGGATGTCGAGACCGCCAAGCAAGCCGGCGGCCTCAGCGGTGGCAGTCCGGCAGCGATCGACATCGGTGACATCAAGGGCAACGGCATGCGTCACCCCGCCGGCCGCACGGATCGCCGTTGTCGTCTCGTCGAGGGAGGCCAGGCTGCGCGCGGTGACCGCGACGTCGGCGCCGGCAGCGCTCAACGCCTCGGCGATGCTGCGGCCGATGCCTCGGCTGGCGCCGGTGACCAACGCCTTCCTGCCGGCGAGATCGAACAGAGAAGCATTGCGCATGTGATCCTCCTTGCCGCTTGCATCGCGAGACTATCAGATCAAGTTACATATACAAGCATATACAAACCGTTTCGGCTACGCTACTCCTACCAAAAAATTCACCGCACCAAGGCGGCCGCCAGCGACCTGGCGCGCGCCGGGGGCATGCTGCGAAACCAATGTTTGAGAACCCGGTCGATGGACAGGAATCTGTCGGCCGACCACAGAGGAGCCCGCTCGTGTCGAAAGCTTCAGACATGGTCCGAACCGAAGTCACACGCCTGTCGCCTTACAATTCCGGACTGACCATCGCCGAAGTCATGCAGCGATATGCTCCGGCCAGGATCGCCAAGCTGGGCTCGAACGAAAACCCGATTGGCCCGAGCCCGACGCTCGCCACAATGATGCAGGCCGGCGCCGAGATGTTCCGGCTCTATCCGGATCCGGCCGGGCGCGAGCTGCGCCAGGCCATCGCCGCCAAATATGAATTCGGCGAGGACCAGGTCATCCTCGGCAATGGCTCGGAGGACCTTCTCTCCGTCATCAGCCGTGCTGTGCTGCGCCCCGGCGACGCAGTCGTCACGCTCTATCCGTCGTTCCCGCTGCATGAAGACTATGCGACGCTGATGGGCGCGACCATCCACCGTGTGGCCGTCAACGACGATCTCACGATCAATGTCGACGCCCTGATCGAGGCAGTGCGCGAACGGCCGCGCTTGCTGATGTTCTCGAACCCGATGAACCCCGTCGGCAGTTGGCTGTCCGCTGGCGATCTGTCGAAGGTGCTGGATGCAGTCAGCAGCGAGACGCTGATCGTCATCGACGAAGCCTATGCCGAATATGCGGAAGGCGAGGACTATGCCTCGTCCCTGCCTTACCTCTGCAAACGCGATCGGCCCTGGATCGTGCTGCGGACATTTTCCAAGGCGTTCGGCCTGGCCGGATTACGGATAGGCTTCGGCATCGTCGGCGATCCGGAATTGCGTGCGCTGCTCGACAGGGTGCGCACACCGTTCAACGCCAATGGCGTTGCGCAGGCCGCCGCGCTGGCGGCACTCGCGGATGAGGAACACCTCACCAAGGTCGTGGCGCTGGCCAGGACGGAGAGAACACGCGTCGAGAGTTTCCTCAGGAATAAGGGCCTCGAAGTCGCTCCTTCGCGAGGCAATTTCCTGTTCTTCAACTGCCGGCAAGATGCCTCCGCCTTCGTCGAAGGCCTGCTGCGCGAAGGCGTCATCGTCAAACCGTGGAAGCAGGAAGGTTTTGACAGCTACGTGCGTGTCAGCATCGGCTCGCCAGCGGAGAACGACCACTTCATGACGGCGCTGTCGCAGCTGTTGTGATTTCCCGAAAGCCATGCTGAATTGCCTGGCGCGCACCGGGCACGATGTCCGACGGTCCGCCGTTGCCATATGGAGTTTTTCGCAGGTGGCGCATCTCCTTTCGCCCGACGGCTTCCGTCCAGCCTCTCGGGCCTGCGTTCCTCCCTGTTACCTTGACGATGCCCAGCATGCTTGAGAGCAACCCACCGAAGAGCCTCTACCGCGAAACGGCCGGGGGCACCGGCGACTACCCTGCCCTTGCCGGCGCGCAGCGGGCGCGAGTCGCGATTGTCGGCGGCGGCTTCACCGGCCTTTCGACCGCCCTGCATCTGGCGGAAGCCGGCGACGACGTTGCCGTGCTCGAGGCCCGAGAGCCGGGCTGGGGCGCGTCGGGCAGGAATGGCGGCCAGGTCAATCCCGGCCTCAAATACGATCCCGACACGATCGAAGCGATGTTCGGCCCTGAGCTTGGGCCACGGATGATCGATTTCTCCTATGGCGCGCCGGATTTCACCTTCGGCCTCATCAGGCGCCTGTCGATCGCCTGCGAGGCGCGGCAGAACGGCACCATACGCGCGGCCATCCGGCCGAAGCCGGAAGCCGCCGTACAGACCACGGCCGCGCAATGCGTGCGGCGGGGAATGCCGGTCGAAATGTTGGACGCAAGGGCGATGGCGAGGCGAACCGGGACCGACCGCTACATATCCGGCATGTTCGACGCCCGCGGTGGTGACCTCCATCCCCTCAAATACGCACTTGGCCTGGCAGAAGCCGCGCGGGACGCCGGCGCGCGGATATTCGGCGAGAGCGAAGTCATCTCGCTGCGCAAGGAGGGCGGACGATGGCTCCTCAAAACCGCCAACGGCTCCGTCAGCGCCGAGAAGGTTCTTGTCGCGACCAATGGCTATACCGGGACCCTGTGGCCGGGCCTTGAGCAATCGCTGGTTCCGGTGTTCAGCGCGATCGCGGCGACCGAACCGCTTTCGCCGGCGGTGGCGACCCAAATTCTCCCCAACAGGCCTGTCGTCTACGAGGCCGGCAACATCACCGTGTACTACCGCATCGATGCCCAGAACTGTCTTCTCATGGGCGGCCGGGGACCGATGAGGCCCATCGGAGATGCTTCCGCCATCCGCTACCTCACCGATTATGCGCTGCGACTTTGGCCAGCGCTTGCCGGGGTTCGCTGGACACATGGCTGGAACGGCCGGGTTGCGATCACCAAGGACCATCTTCTGCACATTCACGAGCCGGAAGACGGCGTAATGATCTGCCTTGGCTACAATGGCCGCGGCGTCGCCATGGCATCGGCAATGGGTGCTGCCCTGGCGCAGCGCCTGCGAGGCAACGAGACGTCGCCGTTTCCCATGCCGATATCGCCGCTCAAGCCAATCCGGTTTCACCGTTTCTGGCCGCTCGGGGTGAAGGCCGCGATACTTTCCGGGCGACTGAAGGATCGGTTCGGGATCTGAAGCGAGAGCCCGCACGGACTGACGGCTCATGGGATCGCGAGAAAAACTATGCTTTCAGGTCAGACAATCTTTGGGCATGCCATCTCAGATGGTCGTCCATGAATGTCGAAATGAAGAAATACGAGTGGTCGTAGCCATCCTGCATGCGCAGGGTCAGCGCAATGCCGGCCTTGGCGCAGGCAGCCTCCAGAAGCCAGGGCTTCAGCCCGTCATCGAGAAATCCGTCCGACGTTCCCTGATCAACGAAAAACTCGGGGAAGCGGTGGCCATCCTCGATGAGCAAGGTGGTGTCGTAAGGCCGCCATGATGTCTCGTCCGCGCCGAGATATTTTTCGAAAGCCGGCCGCGACCAGCCGGCGGTGCTCGGCTGCACGATCGGCGCGAAGGCCGAGCAGCTTTTGAAGCGTTCAGGATTTTTGAGCGCGATCGTCAGCGCGCCATGCCCGCCCATCGAGTGGCCGAAGATCGCCTGGCGCGTCATGTCAGCCGGAAATTCCCGCGCGATCAAGGCCGGCAATTCCTCGGTGACATAGGAATACATGCGGTAGTTCCTAGCGTAGGGCTCCTGCATCGCATCGAGGTAGAAGCCGGCGCCGCCGCCGAACTGCCAATTGTCCTTCTCGTCGGGAATGTCGGCGCCGCGAGGGCTGGTGTCGGGACAGACGACGATCAGGCCAAGCTCGGCGGCCATCCGCCTGTACTCACCCTTGTCCATGACGTTGGCGTGGGTGCAGGTAAGGCCGGAGAGGTACCACACGACAGGACAAGGTTTTTCGCGAGCCTGCGGCGGCACGAAGACGGCGAAAATCATGTCGCACGAGCAGACATCCGAAGTGTGGGAATAGACGCCCTGCACGCCGCCATGCGACTTGGCCGAGGAGATGGTCTTCATCCGGTCCGACATCTTATTTCTTCTCCGCCAAACGTCCTTCACGGCCGCCTGTCTACGGCATGGGCCGGGACCGCGGCAACCCTGATGGATTGGACTATGGTTCTCAGGCCAGGCGGCGGCCGAAAATCATCCCCACAAGGGCCAAGCCATTGACCGTCACCCAGTGCAGGTTCGGGCCGTCCGAGTCGTCCGACGTGGTGCGCGTAACGACGCTGACGATGGGTGGCTCTAGATCGGCCGAATACTCGAAAGCGATCCTTGCCCAGTTTTCATCGGATGCATTGGATTCGCTGCCACCAGGCCGGGCAAAGCCCAGACGACCCCTCGCCTCAAATAACCGCTTCTTCCAGGAACGGCTCGTTGCGCGCAATGCGCTCGTAGCAGAACGGCGACAGGTCGAGCGTCTGGAAAGACCCGTGAACGATGAGTTCCGAGACCGCACGCCCCACGGCCGGCGACTGTTGCAGCCCATGCCCGGAGAAGCCATTGGCGAACATGAAGTTTTTCACCTCAGGGTGGAAGCCGACGATGCCGTTGTGGTCGAGCATGTTGTATTCGTAATGGCCGGTCCAACTGGTCTGGACCTTCAGCGCATCGAAGGCGGGAATGCGGTGCCAGAGCGACGGCCAGATATAGTCGTCGAACTCCTCGAAATGCATTTCGAAGTCGTCATAGTCGGCCGGGCCGTCGCCTTGCGGCGTGTTGCCGGTGAGGAAAAGCTCGCCTTCCGGCCGCACGAAGGTGCCGGAGAGGTCGATGACGTTGGGCATGCGGCCGGGGATCGGATTGGCGCTGGCGAAGACGAAGCTGTAGCGCTTGTAGGGCGCGACCGGGATGGACAGGCCGGCCATGGCGGCGACCTGCTGCGCACGCGGGCCGGCGGCGTTGACCAGGGTTCCGCAGGAAATTGTCTCTCCGGTCGCCAGGCGCACCGAGACGACCCGCCCATCGGCGAGGTCCAGTCCGGTCACGGCGTTGTCGATATATTCGACGCCACTGGCGCGCGCGGCGCGGCGGAACCCGTTGAGCAGGCCCATGGAATCGAACCAGCCCTCCTCGCGCGAGCCCCAGGAGCCGCCGCCGAGATCATCGACGTTCAGCCAGGGGAAACGTTCCTTCAGCGGGCCGGGTTCGAGGAAGACAGTGTGGGCACCGAGGCTACGCTGCAGATCCACCCTTTCGCGCGCCGCTTCCACGCCTTCAGGGGAGCAACAGTAGAGATAGCCATATTCCTTGAAGCCGAGATCGGGCGCCGGTTCATCCTTGTAGAAGGGCGCCATCCGCTCCGGAAAGCCACGGATGATGTCGATCCCGAACTGGCTGATCTTCACATTGATCGGATTGGAATATTGCTGGCGGATGGCGCTGGTGGAGAGCGCCGTCGACGAAAAGGTGTAGCTCGAGTCGCGCTCGACCACGAGGATCGATGCGCCATTGCCCAGTGCCTGGCTGAGCCAATAGGCCGTCGACGAACCGACAACCGCACCGCCGACGATGACGATGTCGTAGGCGGTGCGCGACGGCACCTTGTAGGGAGGAATTGCCACGATCTGTCTCCGGTCTACTGGTTGAATGAAGCGATCAGCGCATCCGAGCCGCGAGCCAAAAGACCGAGGTCCGAGCCCACGGCAACCATGGTGAAGCCGTCGGCGAGATAGCGGTCGGCATCGGCCTTTGCCGGCGCCAATATGCCACTGGCCTTGCCCGCGGCCTTTGCGGCCTTGCGCACCGAAGCGATCGCCTTCTGTACATGCGCGGCACCCGGATTGCCCATCGAGCCCATATTGGTGGAGAGGTCGCCGGGGCCGACGAAGAGGACGTCCACGCCATCGACGGCCGCGATCTCGGCGGCATTGGCAACACCCAGTTCATCCTCGATCTGCACGGCGAGAAGCTGCTGCTCACGTGCCTTGGCGTGGTAGCCTGCGATGCGGCCGAAGGCGTTGGCGCGGTGACCGACCGAGAAGCCACGAAACCCACCGGGCGCATAGGTCATGGCGGCAACGATGGCGCGGGCTTGCTCGGCGGTCCGCACATTGGGGATCATCAGGCTGCGCGCGCCGATGTCCAGGGCCTGCTTGATCAGATTGGGATCGTCCGACGGCAACCTGACAACGGCCTCGCTGTCGAAGCCGCCCATGACCTGGAGCTGCGCCATGATGCTGCGCAGATCGTTGGGGCTATGCTCGCCGTCGATCAGGACCCAACCGGCTCCGGAGCCGGCGACGATCTCCGTGGTGAGGGCCGATGCCAGTGAACACCAGATGCCGATATGAGCCCGGCCGGCCGTCACGGCGGCCTTCAATGTGTTGCGGCGCTCCTGCATTTCGCGATCGGTCTCCAGCCAAAGAAGATGCATTGAAATTTGTATGATGTCCTATATCATATGGCTGACTTTGACCGCAAGGCCGGTTTGATTGACGGTGTCTGCTTGGGAGTTTGGACATGAAGATCGGCTTCATCGGGCTTGGCGTCATGGGTGCACCGATGGCGCGCCATCTCGCCGCTGCCGGGCACGAGATCGTGACGGTCCTGAACCGCTCTCCCCTGCCGAGCGACCTGAAGGCATCGGTCGTC
Source organism: Mesorhizobium sp. GW821-FHT04C10 (assembly GCF_059420305.1). NCBI lineage: Bacteria > Pseudomonadati > Pseudomonadota > Alphaproteobacteria > Hyphomicrobiales > Phyllobacteriaceae > Mesorhizobium > Mesorhizobium sp. GW821-FHT04C10. Next base: position 5,974,633 of record NZ_JBWKTL010000001.1, read on the forward strand.
GCCTCCCCAGCCGAGGTGGCGCGGCTGTCCGAGATGACAGTCACCATGCTGCCCGATACCCCTGACGTGGAGCGCGTCCTGTTGGGAAAGGACGGCGTTGTCGAGGGACTATCGGCCGGCAAGCTGGTGATCGACATGAGCTCGATCAGCCCGATCGCCACGGCCGGGTTCGCGGCGAAGGTTCGCGAGACCGGAGCCGGCTATCTCGACGCGCCGGTCTCGGGCGGCGAGGTCGGCGCCAAGGCGGCGAGCCTCACCATCATGGTTGGCGGGCCGGCCGCTGAATTCGAACGGGCGCTGCCCATCTTCGAGACGCTCGGCAAGAACATCACCTTGATCGGCGAACAGAATGGCGCCGGACAGACCTGCAAGATCGCCAACCAGATCATCGTCGCGCTCAACATCGAGGCCGTGGCCGAAGCGCTTGTCTTCGCCAGCAAGGCCGGCTGTGACCCGGCCAAGGTGCGCAGCGCGCTGATGGGCGGCTTTGCCGCTTCGCGTGTGCTGGACGTGCATGGCGAGCGCATGATCGCCCGCACGTTCGCACCGGGCTTTCGCATCCGGCTGCACCAGAAGGATCTCAATCTCGCGCTCGAAAGCGCCCGCGCGCTTGGCGTGGCCCTGCCGAACACCGCCATGGCGCAGCAGCTTATGAATGCCTGCGCCGCCCGGACAGGCGGCGCGGAAGCCGACCACTCGTCCCTCGTCAAGGCGCTCGAGATGCTGAGCGACCATGAACTGTCAAACGGAAAGGAATAAATCGATGCGCGGAACCGGCAAGGCCGATGTCTTCGTCATGCTGGCCCATCCCGTGGGCCACGCCAAGAGCCCCGGCATGTTCAACGAGATCTTCGAGCAGAAGGGCCTCGACAGCCTGATGGTGCCGCTGAGCTGCCGCCCGGAGGACTTCGAGACCTTCTGGGCTGGCATTACGGCGGCCGAGAACATCCGCGGTGTCATCATCTCGGTGCCGTACAAGGTCGCGGTCTACCACAAATGCTCGGCCGCGCATGACCGCGCCGCGCGGGTGGAGAGCGCCAACTCCGTGCGGCGGCTGCCCGATGGAAGCTGGTATGCCGACAATTTCGACGGCGTCGGCTTCATCGACGGCCTCAGGGCTGGCGGACACCAGATTGCCGGCCGCCGCATCCTCCAGGTCGGCGCCGGCGGCGCTGGCGCCTCGCTGACCTACTGCCTGGCCGAGGAAGGCGCGGCGGAGATCCGGCTGACCGACATCGACAGGGGACGCGCGGAGAAGCTGGCCGCGCTGGTCGGCAAGTCCTTTCCAAAATGCCGTATCGAGGTTGGCCAACCCGATCCGTCCGGCATGGACATGGCGATCAACGCCACGCCTTCCGGGCTGAAGGCCAGCGATCCGCTGCCCATGGATGTGACGAAGCTGACGCCTGACATGACGGTTGTCGACATCATCATGGAACCGGCCGAGACGGCGCTGCTCAAGGCAGCAAAGAAGATCGGCTGCCGCATCCAGCCCGGACGCCCGATGATGGACTTCCAGGTTGAAGCCATGGCCGAATTCTTCGACATCGAGCGCAAGGACCGCGGCCATGGCTGAGACATTGACGGCCGTCGTCATCGGCGGCACTTCCGGCATCGGCCGCGCGATCGCCTTGCGCTTCGCGCAGGACGGTTACCAGGTGGCCGTCGCCGGCCGGGACGCGATCCGGGGCAAGGAGGCGGCCAGCGCCTGCGAGACGGCGGGCGCGCCCCGCGCCTTGTTCGTCCAGACCGATGTCGCCGAAGCCGCCTCGGTGGAGGCGTTGGCGCAGGCCGTCAGCGCTGCGTTCGGCACGCCTGAAGTCGTCGTCAACTGCGCCGGCATCCTGCAGAGCGGCAAGCATGTGCTTGATCAGGATCTGGACGAGGACGAGAAGATGTGGCGGGTGAATTATCGCGGCACGCTGCTGGGATGCCAGGTGTTCGGCCGGCTGATGTCGGCCGTCGAGCGCGGCGCCATCCTCAATGTCGGCTCGCTCGCCTCCTTCGCGCCGCTTTCGCTGCCGGCCTACACGCCTGGAAAGCATGCGGTTCTGGCACTCACCCAGATCCTGGCGGCAGAACTCGGCCCGCACGGCGTCCGCGTGAACGCGGTCGCCCCCGGCTACACGCTTTCCGATGGGCTGAAAGCCAGGATCGCCAAGGGCGAGCGAAACCCCGAAGCGATCCAGGCGACCACGGCGTTGCGCCGCTTCGTCGAGCCGAGCGACGTTGCCGAGGCGGCATTGTTCCTCTGCTCGGATCGTGCGGCATCGATAACCGGCGTCACCTTGCCCGTCGACGCCGGCTGGCTCGTGCAGGCGCCCTACGCGCAATACCTGCAAGGCAATCCCATCCGGCGAACGCCGGCAATCTGACCCCAGCCGGCGAATGCCGGCAAACTGACCCAGCCGGCGGATGCCGGCAAACCGACAAGGACAACCCGTGAGCGACATCAAGCGTTTCGACTTCGACACCCGCATCCACCACGGTGTCATCCACAATGGCACGCTCTATCTCACAGGCCAGGTCGCGAGACCCGGCCAGTGCGCCGCCGACCAGATGCGCGAGGTGCTGGGCAAGATCGATGCACTGCTGGCCAAGGCGGGCACGGACAAGACCCGCATCCTGCACGTCCAGATGTGGCTGGATGACGTCAGGGACTTCGACGAGGTCAACACCGTCTGGGATGCCTGGATACCGAAAGAACATGCGCCGGCGCGCTCTTCCGGCGAGGGACGAATGGCCAAGCCCGGAATGCTGGTCGAACTGATCGTCACCGCCGCAGTTTGAATGGTCCTGCCGGTTCGGGCATCATCGCGAATCTGGTTAGAGCAGTTCGCAATTCCGGACGGAAAGCCGTTCACACTTTTCCTGGAATTGCTCCAAGGGGAAACTGATGACGAAGCGCAAGCCGCTTTCCACCGTCGTGGCGGAGAGCCTGTCCGAAAAGATCCGTTCCGGACAGCTGCTTCCCGGCGCCCAGTTGCCGACCGAGGCGGAGCTTTGCGCCGAATACGACGTCAGCCGCACGGTGGTGCGGGAAGCAGTAGCGCGGCTGCGCTCCGACGGCATGGTGGTGCCGCAGCAGGGGCGCGGCATGTTCGTCAGCGAGACGCCGGCGCCACGCAATTTCTCGATCCCGGACGAAGCGCTCAGGACCTTGCCGGAAACCATCGCTTTGCTCGAACTGAGGCTGAGTGTCGAAGTGGAGTCCGCCGGGCTCTGCGCGGAACGGCGGACCGACGCGGAGGCGAACGGCATCCGCGCCCTGATGGAGCAGGTCGACGCCCAGCAGGCGGATCCGGCCGTGGTCCAGATCCACTACGACTATGATTTCCACCTGGCGATCGCCAAGGCGGCCCGCAATGAATTCATCCACGGCTTCCTGGCCTATCTCAGGCCCATGATCGTGCCGCGCTTTCAGCTCGGCTACGTGGTCACGCCGGAGCGCAAGGACAGCTACTACACGCGCATCCACAACGAGCACAAAGCCATCGTCGACGCCATCGAAAGGCAGGACGGTCGCGCCGCGCGCCAAGCCATGCGCAAGCACCTGCACAACAGCCTCGGGCGCGTGCGCGCGCTGGCCCGGGCTTCCGGCGTCGAGGCAATCGAGGCGGAGCAGAAGGCGGCAGCGGCCTCTCTGTTCACCGATATGAAAAGGCCCTCTCCGGCCGGCGGATAGTGCCTAGTGATGTTGATCGCCCAGGCATTCGCCAGGATTCAGATTGGCCACGCATTGCGAAAGCCATGTTTTTGCTCGGCTGGCTGACCGAAACCGTTTTCAACAGGCGGTGAATGTTGCTTTCCCGCCGTTTCCCCGGATTTTCAGCCTCCTCGCCGGGCTGACCGTCTGTCCAGTTTTCGGGCAAGAAAAAAGGATTCGAAAGTTTATCTTTCCTTTTTGCTGGTTTTCTTGGTTTCGCGTCGCCGGCCCGCGCCGCAGACTGAAAACCAGGCAAACGGGGAAGCCCACGTGACGACAGCCTTCATCACCGGAGCGACGAGCGGCATAGGACGGGCGATGGCGATCGCGTTGAGCGATGCCGGCTATGACGTCTATGCGGTTGGGCGCAGCCAGGCCGCGCTCAAGGAGTTACAGGCCGAGCGGCCGGGCATCGTGCCGATCGCCGTCGACGTCACCGATCGCGAGGCGCTGGAGGCGGTTCTGGCGGATCTCACGATTGATGTGCTGATCAACAATGCCGGAATCATGCCGCCACTCGGCAATTTCGCCGACATGAAGATATCAGACATCGACACCACGCTGGAGGTGAACCTCAGCGCGGCGATCCTGCTCACCCGCCTCGTCGTCCCGCAGATGCGCGAGCGGCAGTCTGGCCACATCCTGTTCACCGGCTCCACGGCGGGCCACGCGGCCTATTCCAACATTGCCGTCTATTCAGCCACCAAGGCGGCGATATCAGGCTTTGCCGCCGCGTTGCGCGCCGACCTCTCCCCATCAGGCATACGCGTCACCGAGATCGTCGCCGGCCGTGTCGAGACACAGCTCTACCAGGACATCCTCGACGCCAAGGCACGTGCAGCCATGTACGCCAGCAAAGTCGTGCAGCCGGATGACGTGGCCAGGATGGTGGTCGGTGTGCTTGCGCTCCCCGCATGGGCCGACGTTACCCGTTTCGACATCATGCCGACCTGGCCAACCTCGCCAAGCGGCACCAAGTAAGGAAGACTGGAATGAAGGATCTTTCCGTTCTGATCGTTGGCGGCGGCGCCGGCCTCGGCGCACTCCTGGCCGAGATGGCCGTGGGGGCCGGGGCGGCAAAGATTGGCATCATCGACATCAATCACGAAGCTGCCCAATCCGCGCTCGCGCCGGCGAAGGCCAAGGGCTTGCCGACCGCGACCGCTGCCTGCGACATCCAGGTCGGCCCTCAGTGCCATGCGGCCTTCGACGCCATCGTTTCGAAGCTCGGGCGCGTCGACACGCTGATCAATTGCGCCGCCATCTACCCGCGCCGCCCGCTCTTGGAAATCAGTGACGCCGATTGGGATGCCTCCAACGGCATCAACATCAAGGGCACCTATCACATGATGGTGGCGGCGGTTCGCCATATGCAATCGCAGGAGCCGAAGGCGCATGTCCGCGGCCGCATCGTCAACCTGACCTCCGTCGACGCCTTCAAGGCGCATCCTCAGAACGCCCACTACGCGGCAACCAAGGCCGCCGTCGTCAGCCTGACGCGATCCTTCGCCCATCACGTGGCGAAGGGCGGGATCCTGGTGAATTCGGTGGCACCGGCCGGCATGGCAACGGAGCGGGCGAAAGCGCTCGGCTTTCTGGAGGAACTGGCCAAGGCAAGCCCGCTCGGCCGTGGCGCCGAGCCGACAGAAATCGCCGAATGGGTGCTCATGACGGGCGGCCCGAAGAACACCTACATGACCGGTGAAAACGTAATTGTTTCAGGTGGTTATATCTACGCCTGAGGCGGTTTTCCGCGACCGGCGACTGGAATATGGCAGTGCATGATCAACGGAGCCTCGAGCGGAAGGAGCGGAATTTTCGATGACCGGCAAGCTGCGCCTTCCCTCGCTGAATGCTCTTCGCGTCTTCCACGCCGTTGCGCAGCACAGGAGTTTTCGGCAGGCCGCGGATGAATTGCTGGTCACGCCGCAAGCGGTCGGCCAACAGATCAAGCTGCTGGAAGACACACTTCAAGTGACGCTGTTCGAGCGCAAGGGCCGGTCGATCGAACTGACCGAGTCAGCCATCCTTCTCTCGCATTACGTCAAGGCCGGCTTCGACGAGTTCTCGGAAGGTGTGCGCCGCGTCACCAAATCGAACTACCGCGACCGCATCAACCTCAATGCGAGCCCGTATTTCGCCACGCACTATCTGCTGCCCCGGCTTTCGCTGTTCCGGGAAATCCTGCCGGGCGCGGATCTGCGGCTGACGACGATGGTCGACCTGCCCGATTTCGGGCGCGACGACATCGATATGACCGTGCAGTGGGGTTACGGCAACTGGCCGGACTATGAAACCACGCTGCTGGTGCCGGACCCGAAGATCATCTGCTGCACGCCGGCGATCGGCGAAAAGATCAAGTCGGCGCATGACCTGACGAAGTTCACGCTGCTCGACACCGTCAAGTCGAAGCGCCTGTGGCCTGACATATTGCGCCACCTTGGCGTCGAGCTGACGGATGGCGACCGCAGCATCAGCTTCGACGATGCGGCCACCATGCGCCGGGCAACCCTGCAAGGCATTGGCGTGGGTCTGGTTTCCGTCATCGACGCCGAGGAAGATTTCCGGGCGGGCACGCTGGTCGCGCCGATCGGCCGCAACGCCATCGCTGATATGAGGCCGGAAGAAGTCCCCGGCTTCTTCCTTGTCGTCCCGCGCGGGCACCTGCGCGTGAAGGCCGTGGCTGCCCTGCATCGATGGCTGGCCCAGCAGGATTGGCGAAGCGACCTCACGATCCCCTTGCCGAAACCGACCCCGCTTTCCGACTAGGAAGCGGCTTCGAGACCGAGCCTCGGAAGTTTCTTTCGGGGCTCCAACAACAAGAAACGGAACAACCTCAACAGTGGAGACAACATCATGAAGACGATGAAATGGGGGGCTGCGGCCCTGGCCCTTGGCCTTGTGCATTTTTCGGCGCCGGCGCAAGCCGCCGGCGGCAAGACGCTCGAGACGGTCAAGGCACGCGGCGTGCTGAACTGCACCGGCCATGACGGTTCCTATCTCGGCTTCGCCGAGGTGGACGACAAGGGCAACTGGAAGGGCATGGACATCGATCTCTGCAAGGCAGTGGCCACGGCGGTGTTCGGCGATCCGGCAAAGCTGAAGGTCGTTCCGATCAGCTGGGCGCAGCGCTGGCCGGCTTTGCAGTCGGGTGATGTCGACATCATCATCAAGGCGTCGGGCGGCACGCTCAGCCGCGACACGGAACTCGGTCTGCAGTTTTCCATGTCCTACTACCTCGGCACGACCAAGGTGATGGCGCACAAGGAACTCAATCTGAAGTCGCTCAAGGATGCCGCGGGCGGCACGATCTGCATTCCCGCCGGCACCTCGCAGGAGCAGCAGGTCGCGGCCTATACGGCCAAGCTGGGCATCAAGCTCGAGCCCGTGCTCATCGAAAAGACCGAGGAGCTCGAACAGGCCTACTTCTCGGGACGCTGCGATCTCTATGCGCAGTGGGGTCCGACGCTTGCCATTGCACGCATCGCCAAGGGCAAGGTCGAAGACCATGTCATCCTGCCCGACGTGCTGGCGGTCGAGCCTGAAGTGATGATCATGCGGCAAGGCGACGACAATTGGGTCGATATCGCCAACTGGACGCTGAGCACCCTGATCTTCGCCGAACAGGAAGGCATCACCTCCAAGAATGTCGATGAGATCAAGGCCAAGCCGACCTCGCCGCAGGTGGCCAAGTTCCTCGGCGTGACGCCGGGCATGGGCAAGGGCCTCGGACTCTCCGATGACTGGGCCTACAAGGTGATCAAGAATGTCGGCAATTACGGCGAAATCTTCGAACGCGATCTCGGCAAGGATTCGCCGTACAAGATGGATCGTGAACTGACCAATTTGTGGAACAATGGCGGTGTCCTGTTCCCGCTGGTCATCGACTGATCCGGTCTGAACGCATCCTGCTTCAGGCTCCGCCCGGCCTCTGCCGGGCGGAGCCTACGGCAATTTCGAGAAAGATTGGTCAATGAGCAGCCTGCTGAGAAATCAGAAGGTCCGCAACACGCTGTTGCAGGTTCTCTATGTCGGCTCGATCGCAGCGCTGGTGCTTGCCGGCGTGGTGATCGCGCGACGGAATCTGGCCGAGCAAGGGATCACCTCCGGCTTCGACTTCCTGTTCAAGTCGACAGGCTGGGACGTGAACTTTACGCTGCTGCCCGCCACGGCCAATGACCCCTATTGGTGGTTCTTCCTCATCGGCATCACCAACACGCTGTTCCTGGGGACCGTCGGCCTGGTGCTGGCAACGATAGTCGGCACGATCGTCGGCCTGGCGCGAACCTCCTCCAACGAATTGGCGCAACTGCTCGGCCGCACCTATGTCGACATCTTCCGCAACATCCCGCTGATCCTCCAGGTCTTCTTCTGGTACGCGCTGATCACGCATTTGCCGACGCCGCGTGCCGCGCACGAGGCCTGGGGCTTTCTGCTCACCAGCCGGGGACTGTATATCCCGTCCCCGAATGTCGGCGGCGTGGCAATGGCACTGGCCCTGTTTGCCTTGATCGCGGCAATAACGCTGCCGATCTGGCTGGGCAGGACGTCACGGCTCAGCCAACCCGTTGGCGGGCGGCAGGCCATCCAGTTCGCCGGCGCGGCGGCGGCACTTGCCTGTGCCGCGATCATTCTGGCGATCGGCCGCCTGCCCGACGCGCCGTTCATCGACTTTCCGGCACTGCAGGGCCTGAACCTCAGGGGCGGCCTGCGCATTCCGCCGGAATTTTCCGCGCTCGCCATCGCCATCGCGATCTATGGCGGCTCCTACATCGCCGAGATTGTGCGCGGTGGTTTCAAATCTGTCGGCAAGGGTCAGATGGAGGCGGCGCTCTCGCTGGGCCTGAGCCCATGGCGGGTGTTCACGCTGGTGCGGCTGCCGCTGGCGCTGCGCGCCATGCTGCCGATCCTTGCCAACCAGTATGTCTGGCTGATGAAGGCCACCACCATGGGCATCGCGGTGGGCTTCACGGATTTCTTCATGATCGTGGCGCTGACGATCAATCACTCCGGCCAGACCCTCGAGGTGATCGGCATCCTGATGGCGGGCTTCCTTGCCATCAATCTCTCGCTGGCCGCCCTGTTCAACCGCCTCAACAAGGCCATTGCCCTCAAGGGCAATCAATTGAGGGGCTGAGCCATGGACATTGTCGCTCCACCCGCCCCCGGAAAGATCGAGGATCTGAGGCGACGCTTCTTCGCAACGCCGCTTCAGGCCGTGATGTCGCTGATCTCACTGGCGATCATGGCTTTCATCGTCTGGAAGCTGCTGACCTGGGCGGTCTTCTCCGCTGTCTTCACCACGAGCGGCGGGCCCGAGGCCTGCCAAGCCGCGGCCGGGGCCTGCTGGTCGGTCATCGCGGCCAGATGGCGCATTATCCTCTTCGGCCTCTACCCCTATGAGGAGCAATGGCGCTCGGCGCTGGCCTGCGTGGCCGTGGTGGTGATGACGGTGCTGAGCTGCATTCCAGCCTTCTGGACCGGCCGCCGCATCGCGCTGGTGTGGGGGATCGGAACCATCGTCTTCTACGTGCTGATGAAAGGCGGCGTGCTCGGCCTGCCCTTCGTCGGCGAGGAAGCGTGGGGCGGGCTGGCGCTAACCCTGTTCATCTTTGTCACCACCTGCCTGATCGGCTTCCCGTTGGCGATCTGCCTGGCCTTGCTGCGCCGGTCGGAACTGCCCTGGATTTCCCGTACCACCGGCCTGATCATCGATGGGGTGCGCTCGCTGCCGCTGATCTCGATCCTGTTCACATTCGCCATCGTGCTGCCTTTCGCGCTGCCGCAATGGCTGCAGGGCGACAAACTGTACCGGGTGATCCTGGGATCGGCCCTGTTCTTCTCCGCCTACCAGGCGGAGATCGTGCGCGGCGGCATGCAGGGTGTTGCCAAGGGACAGGAGGAGGCAGCCATGGCGCTCGGCATGCGCTATTGGCAACGCATCGGCCGCATCCTGCTGCCGCAGGCCATGCGGAACGCCTTGCCCGCGACGATCAACCAGTTCGTCATCTCGTTCAAGGAGACCTCGCTGGTTGTCATCGTCGGCTTCTTCGAGATCCTGGCTTCCGGCAATGCCGCCTACGGCACCGGCGAATGGCGTTTCGCCTATGTCGAGGTCTATGCCTTCATCGCCTTCATCTATTTCGTCTTCGTTTTCAGCCTGTCCCGCTACGGCGCCTTCCTCGAGCGCCGCATGTCGGTCAGCGAACGCTAGGGAGGCGGTCGTGATTGCAGCCAAGTCGACCCCATCGGCCGGACCCGCGGTGCGCATCGAGAAGCTCGACAAATATTATGGATCGTTCCGCGCGCTGCGAAACGTCAACCTGTCCGTGGAGCGCGGCGAGAAGATCGTCGTCTGCGGTCCGTCCGGCTCGGGCAAATCGACCATGATCCGCTGCATCAATCGCCTCGAACAACATAACGCAGGTCGTATCACCGTACTCGGAACCGAGCTCAACGACGATGTCGGCAACATCGACGAGATCAGGCGAGAGGTCGGCATGGTGTTCCAGCATTTCAACCTGTTCCCGCACATGACGGTGCTCGATAACTGCATGCTGTCGCCGATGATCGTGCGCAGAAAGCCGCGTGCTGAAGCAGAGGCAACCGCCCGGCGCTATCTGGAGAAGGTCCGCATTCCCGAACAGGCGATGAAGTTTCCCGGCCAGCTCTCCGGCGGCCAGCAGCAGCGGGTCGCAATCGCACGCGCGCTGTGCATGCAGCCGCAGATCATGCTGTTCGACGAGCCGACCTCGGCGCTCGATCCCGAGATGATTTCGGAAGTGCTCGATGTCATGGTCACGCTTGCCTCCGAAGGCATGACGATGATCTGCGTCACGCATGAGATGGGCTTTGCCCGCCGGGTCGCCGACCGGGTGGTCTTCATGGATGGCGGCGAGATCGTCGAGGAGGCGCCGCCGGAAGAGTTTTTCACTGCGTCCCGCAACGAGCGTACCCGACAATTCCTGTCGCAAGTGCTGGGCCATTGAACGGCATTTTTTAAGATGCAACGTTCAAGCAGCACACCACCTTCAGGGATTTCCATGACTGACCCGACAGCCGCGTTGCACGATATCCTCGGACCGAAAGGCTGGCTTTCGGGCGCCGATGCCGAGCCCTACCAGCGCGATTGGCTCAACCGCTATGGCGTTGCGCCGCTGGGCGTTGCCAGGCCAGCGGACACCGCCGAAGTGGCCGCGGTTGCCGTGGCATGCCGGGAGGCCGGATTGGCGGTGGTGCCGCAGGGCGGCAACACAGGGCTTTGCGGCGGTGCCGTCGCGGAGCGGCCGAACGCGGTGATCGTCTCGCTGTCGCGCATGGCAGCGATCGGCGAACCGGATCTCGACAGCGGCTCGATCGTCGTCGAAGCTGGCGTCGTGCTCGCCGCGCTGCACGAGGCGCTGGAACCGCATGGCCTGATGTTTCCCATGCATCTCGGCGCCGAAGGCAGCGCCAGGATTGGCGGGCTGATCGGCACCAATGCCGGCGGCAGCCAGGCTTTCCGATACGGCATGATGCAGGATCTCGTGCTCGGCCTCGAAGTCGTGATGCCGGACGGCGCGGTATGGGATGGACTGCGCGCGGTGCAGAAGGACAATGCCGGCTACCAGCTGCGCAAGTTGTTCTGCGGCGCGGAAGGCACGCTCGGCATCGTGACGCGCGCGGTGCTTCGGCTCTATCCCACGCCGAGGCAGCAGGCGAGCGCACTTCTGGTCATGCCCGACTTTGCCGCCGCCGTGGCGTTCGGCGCTTTCCTGCGCGGCGAGGCAAGCGAATTCCTCACCGGCCTCGAATTCTTCAGCGATGTCGGCCTGACACTGGCTCTCAAGCACCTGCCTGATCTCGCCTACCAATTGGAGACGCGCGGTGACGTTTATCTACTCGTCGAACTGGCTTCCGGTTCGCCCCGCGTTCCCTTGGACGAAATCCTGAATTCGGCATTGGAATGGGGGATGGAGCAAGCTCTGGTCCTGGATGGTGCGCTGGCGACGTCGGGCGCGCATCGGGCGCAGTTCTGGCGGTTGCGCGAGGAACAGCCGGAAGGGCAACGGCTGGAGGGCGAGCAGCTCAAGCATGACATCTCGGTGCCGCCGGGCGCGATCGCCAGCTTTGTCGAGGCCGGCGCCAAGCTCTGCCACGAGATTCTGCCTGGCGTGCGGATCAACCCGTTCGGCCATCTCGGCGACGGCAACATCCACTACAATCTGTCGCCACCGGAGGGCCGTGCCAATTTCAACGGCAAGGCCGGGCAGTTCGCCGAGGCGCTGTCGGCGCTTGCCACGGAAATGGGCGGCAGTTTCGCGGCCGAGCATGGGCTTGGCCGGGCAAAGATCGCCCTGGCCGAGCGCAATCGCGGTTTGGTGGAGCGGGACCTCATGGCACGGCTGAAGGGCGCATTCGATCCTTTGGGCGCAATGAACCCCGGCGTTCTGGTGCGGACTTCCAAGTAAAGAAAAACTTTCGAATAGACCGCATTTCTTGATTTCGTCCCGATCCGCCAGCGTGCACGTATGAATCCGAAAGGCAGGCCGGATCCGCTTGCCGCCAGACCGAGGATGCCGAAAACATGATCCGCAATGGCGGCCGCCTTCTTGTCGAATGCCTGATCGCTCTTGGCGCGACCAAGAGCTTCGGTGTGCCCGGCGAAAGCTACCTGGCCGTTCTCGACGCGCTGCACGACACGCATGGGAAGCTGGACTATGTGCTCTGCCGCAATGAGGGCGGCGCGGCGTTCATGGCTTCGGCCTATGGCAAGCTGACCGGATCGCCCGGCATTTGCTTCGTGACGCGCGGCCCGGGCGTCACGAATGCCAGCATCGGCGTGCATACGGCCATGCAGGACAGTTCGCCGATGATCCTGTTCGTCGGCCAGGTCGGCACCGACATGAAGGGCCGCGAGGCCTTTCAGGAGATCGACTACCGAGCCGTCTACGGCACCGTCGCCAAATGGGCGGTCGAGATCGACGACGTCTCCCGCGTGCCCGAGATCGTGGCGCGGGCCTGGACCACCGCCTTGACCGGACGGCCTGGCCCCGTCGTGGTGGCACTGCCGGAAGACATGCTGACGACCCTGACCGAAGCCGCCCCGCTCCGCGGGCCGGCCGCAATCTTCGAAGCGGCTCCGGCGCAGGACGCGATGGCCGCGGCTCTCAAACTTTTGGAAGCAGCCGAGAGGCCGGTCCTGCTGATGGGCGGAGCCAACTGGACGGCGGATGGACGCATGGCGCTGCAGGCTTTCGCCGAGGCTTCCGACATCCCGGTCGTGGCAGCGTTCCGCTACCAGGATCAGTTCGACAATCATTCGCAAGTGTTCGTCGGCGAGGCCGGTGTCGGCATGGTGGCGCATGTCAAGAAGCTGATCGGCGACGCCGATGTGATCCTGGCCGTCAATGTGCGCTTCGGCGAGATGACCACGGATGGCTATACGCTGCTGTCGGTGCCGCAGCCGCGCCAGAAGCTGATCCATGTCCACGGCTCCGACCGCGAGATCGGCAAGATCTACGTGCCGGCAATCGGCATCCACGCCGGCCCGAACGCCTTCGCCAAGGCGTTGACGCCGGTGAAGGGCGGCTGGACGGAGTGGCGCGCGTCGGCGCGCAGAGCCTATGAAGGGACATTCGCGGCTCCCGTCCAGCTCGGCCCGGTGGATATGGTGGCGGTCAGCGCCTGGCTGCGCGAGACCTTGCCCGCCGACGTCATCCTCACCAACGGCGCCGGCAATTTCACGGTGTGGCCGAACAAGTTCTTCAAGTTCGGGCCGCAAGCGCGACTGCTTGCGCCGCAATCCGGCGCCATGGGCTATGGCCTGCCGGCGGCCGTCGCGGCAAAGGTCGCATTCCCGCAGCGCACGGTGGTCTGCTTTGCCGGCGACGGCGATTTCCAGATGAACTGCCAGGAGCTCGGCACGGCGATGCAAGCCGGCGCGCAGCCGATCGTGCTGATCATCAACAACGGTATCTACGGCACGATCCGCGCGCACCAGGAACGCAACTACCCGGCCCGCGTCTCGGGAACCTCGCTTGAGAACCCGGACTTCGTCACGCTGGCGAAGGCCTATGGCTTTCATGCCGAGCGGGTCGAGACGACGGCGGATTTCGCCGCTGCCTTCGGTCGCGCGCTCAACTCGGCGACGGGCGCCGTTCTCGACATCGCCATCTCGCCCGAAGCGCTGACGCCCCGGCAGACCCTCTCCCAGATGCGCGAAGCCGCTCTCGCTTCGCAGAAGGCCAAGGCATGACCTCCGGAACCGACGACATCCGTCTTGGCGCTGACATAGGCGGCACGTTCACCGACATTGCCCTCGAGCTGCGGGGCACGCTGTTCTCCACCAAGGTGCTGACCAATTATGCGGCGCCCGAGCAGGCGATCCTCGACGGCATTGCCGTCGTCACCCGCGATGCCGGCATTTCGCCCTCCGAGATCGGCATTATCATCCACGGCACGACGCTCGCCACCAACGCCCTGATCGAGCGCCGCGGCGCGAAGACAGCATTGGTCACGACCGAAGGGTTTCGCGACGTGATCGAGATGCGGACTGAAAACCGTTTCGAACAATACGATCTGAACCTGCAGCTGCCGACGCCGCTCATCCCGCGCGAGCACCGCTTCACGGTCAAGGGCCGCATCGGCGCCGAGGGACAGGAGTTGCAGCCGCTCGATGAAGCCGCCCTGGAAGAGATCGCGGAGCGGATCGCGGCCGGCGGCTTCGGCTCGGTGGCGATCGGCTTCATCCATGCCTACACCAACCCGGCCCATGAGCGCCGTGCGCGCGAGATCCTTTCCCGCCACCTCAACATCCCGATTTCGATCAGTGCCGAAGTGTCGCCGCAGATGCGCGAATTCGAGCGCTTCAACACGGTCTGCGCCAACGCCTATGTGCGGCCGCAAATGGCCGACTACCTCGCCCGCTTCCAGATCCGTCTCAAGGAGATGGGCGCCGAGTGTCCGGTCTTCATGATCCATTCGGGCGGCGGCCTGATCTCGGTGGAGACGGCTTCCGAATTTCCCGTGCGCCTGGTCGAGTCCGGCCCGGCCGGCGGTGCGATCTTCGCCGCCGACATCGCCCGGCGCTTCGGCCTGGAAAAGGTTGTCTCCTACGATATGGGTGGCACGACCGCGAAGATCTGCCTGATCGAGGACTTTGCGCCACGCACGGCCAGAACCTTCGAGGTGGCGCGCACCTACCGCTTCTGCAAGGGTTCGGGCATGCCGATCTCGATCCCTGTCATCGAGATGATCGAGATCGGTGCCGGCGGCGGCTCCATCGCATGGGTCGACGCCATGGGCCGGATCCAGACCGGACCGGAAAGCGCCGGGTCGGAGCCGGGGCCGGCCTGCTACGGCCGCGGCGGCAAGCGTCCGGCGATCACCGACGCCGACCTGGTGCTCGGCAAGCTCGACCCTGACAATTTCGCCGGCGGCGCGATCCGGCTCGACACGGCGGCGTCGGAACAGGCCATCCTGCGCGACGTCGGCGAGCGCCTGTCGCTCAACGCCATGTCGACGGCCTTTGGCATCTGCGAGGTGGTGGACGAGAACATGGCCAATGCCGCCCGCGTCCATGCGGTCGAGAACGGCAAGAACATCTCCGACAATCTGATGATCGCCTTTGGTGGCGCAGCCCCGCTTCACGCGGCGAGGCTCTGCGAAAAACTCGGCATCGAACGCTGCATTATCCCCAAGGGGGCTGGCGTCGGCTCAGCAATCGGCTTCCTCAAGGCGCCATTCGGCTACGAGGCGCTGGCATCGAAGCTCACCCGCCTGTCGCGGTTCAAGCCGGCCGAGGTCAATGCGCTGCTCGGCGACCTCAAGGCGTCAGCCGAAAGCTTCGTGCGCAGCGGCGCCAGCGGCAGCATCACCTGCGAAATCACTGCCTTCATGCGCTATGCCGGCCAAGGCTGGGAAATCCCCGTACCACTGGCAGACGAGCCGTTCGGCGACGATGCCGTCACAAGGCTAAAAGAGCTGTTCGAGGCGAACTACCAGCGTTTCTTCGGCCGCGCCATCGAAGGGCTCGACGGGCTGGAGATCGAGATCGTCACCTGGTCGGTCAAGGCGACGGATGTCAGGCCTGATGTCGCCAGGCACGAGCTTACGAGCGGCAAGCGAACCAACGCGCCGACCATCACCCGCGCAGTGTTCGATCCGGCGAGCGGCGAACCGCAAATCTATGGCATCATCGAACGCGATGCGCTCTGCGCCGGCGACCGCGTGACCGGTCCCGTGGTCATTGTCGAACGCGAGACGTCCACCGTCGTCACCACCAGCTTCGACGCCGTCATCCAGAGCGACGGCGCAATCCTTCTGGTCCGCAAAGGCAGCCGGTCATGAGCGACATCAGCGAAATCCGCATGCAGGTGATGTGGAACCGGTTGATCTCGGTGGTCGAGGAGCAGGCGCTCACCTTGCTGCGCACGGCCTTCTCGACTTCGGTGCGCGAATCCGGCGACCTGTCGGCGGGCGTGTTCGACCCGCGCGGCCAGATGCTGGCGCAGGCGGTCACCGGCACGCCCGGCCACGTCAACACCATGGCCGAGGCCGTGCTGCATTTCATGAATGAAATCCCGCGCGAGGCCATGTTCGAGGGCGACACCTACGTCACCAACGATCCCTGGCTGGGCACAGGCCATCTGCACGACATCACCATGGTGTCGCCGTCGTTCCTGAACGGCGAGTTGGTGGCCTTCTTCGCCTGCACGGCGCATGTCGTCGATGTCGGCGGGCGCGGCTTCGGCGCCGACGGCAAGTCGGTCTACGAGGAAGGTATCCAGATCCCGATCATGAAGTTCGCGGAGAAGGGCAAGGTCAATCTCGACCTCGTCCGGATCCTGCGCGCCAATGTCCGCGAGCCGAACCAGGTCGTCGGCGATTTCTATTCGCTCGCCGCCTGCAACGAGGTCGGCCATCGCCGCCTCGTCGACATGATGAAGGAGATTGGCCTGGCATCACTTGATGGCCTTGGCGACTTCATCTTCTCGCGCACACGCGACGCCATGCTCGAACGCATCAAGGCGCTGCCGAAGGGCAGCTGGTCGAACGAGCTTGTCACCGACGGCTATGACGCCCCGGTGAAGCTGGCGGCAAAGGTGTCGGTCCGCGACGACCATGTCGAGGTCGATTTCACCGGCACCGATGCGATGAGCCGGTGGGGCATCAACTGCCCGATCATCTACAGCAAGGCCTATGCCTGCTACGCGCTGAAATGCGTGGTGGCGCCCGACATTCCCAACAACGCCGCCTCACTCGCCTTCTTCACGGTGACGTCGCCGGTCAACATCCTGAACGCGGTGCGGCCGGCGCCGGTGGCACTGCGGCACATTTTCGGCCATATGGTTCCGGACTTGGTGCTGGGCGCGCTCTCCCAGGCCTTGCCGGGCAAGATCCTTGCGGAGGGCGCCGGCGCGTTGTGGAACATCCACATCTCGGTGCGCCCGGTCGCGGGCGGTTTTGGCCGCCGCGCCGAGGTGCTGATGTTCAATTCCGGTGGCATGGGCGCGCGGCCCGGGCTCGACGGCCTGTCGGCGACCGCCTTCCCGTCCGGCGTGCACACGATGCCGATCGAAGCGACCGAGCATACCGGGCCGATCGTTATCTGGCGCAAGGAGCTTCGGCCGGGTTCCGGCGGTGACGGAGAGTTCCGTGGCGGCCTCGGGCAGGTAATCGAGATCGCCGCGATCGAGGGCCATGAGTTCGACTTCTCGGCGATGTTCGACCGCGTCAATCACCCGGCGCACGGACGAAATGGTGGCGAGCCTGGCGTCGCCGGCGTGGTCAGGCTGGACGATGGCACGCAGATGCGGCCCAAGGGCTGGCAGCACGTCCCGGCAGGCCGCCGGCTGATCCTCGAACTGCCTGGCGGCGGCGGCTATGGCGATCCGGCCAAACGCAGCACCGAGGCGCGGGCGAACGACCGCTCCAAGCAATACATTTCGGAGAACGGCAAATGAGCTACATTGCCTCGCGCCTGTCGGCGGTGAAGCCCTCGGCTTCGATGGCGGCGTCGCAAGCCGCCAAGGCGCTGCGCGCCAAGGGCGTCGACGTGATCGATCTCGGCCTGGGCGAACCGGATTTCCCGACGCCCAGCCACATCATCGACGCCGCCCATTTCGCGGCGAAGGCGGGACAGACGCTCTACACCGGTGCGGCCGGCACGATAGAAGTGCGCGAAGCCATTGCCGGCAAATTCAGACGCGAGAACGGGCTGGACTACACCGCCGACGACATCGTCGTGGCCAACGGCGCCAAGCAGGTCATCTTCAACGCGCTGATGGCGACACTCGAGACTGGCGACGAGGCCATTCTGCCGGCGCCCTATTTCGTCTCCTATCCCGAAATGGTGAAGCTGCTCGGTGGCACGCCCGTCACCGTCGAATGCCCGGAGACATCAGGCTTCCGGCTGACGCCGGATGTGCTGGAGAAAGCCATCACGCCAAGGACGAAATGGCTCTTCCTCAACATGCCGGGCAACCCGTCCGGCGCCGTCTATTCGCAATCGGATCTGCAAGCGCTGGGCGCGGTTCTGGCAAGGCACCCGCAAGTGCTCGTGCTCTCCGACGAGATCTATGAGCACATCCTGTTCGACGGCCGCGAATTCGTTTCCTTCGGCAAGGCCTGCCCGGAACTCAGGGACCGCACGCTGATCGTCAACGGCGTCTCGAAATCCTACGCGATGACCGGCTGGCGTGTCGGCTATGCGGCCGGACCAGCACTGCTGGTGAAGGCGATGTCGACCATCCAGAGCCAGTCCTGCACCTCCGTCTGCTCGATCGCGCAGGCGGCGACTGTCGCCGCGCTCAACGGTCCGCAGGACGAGGTGGCGCGCTTCCGGCAAGCCTTCGAAGCGCGCCGTGACCTCGTCGTCGATGGGATCAGGAAAATCAACGGGCTGACGCTGTCGCCGCCGGACGGCGCCTTCTATGCCTATATCGGCTGCGCCAGCCTGATCGGCCGCAAGACGCCCAAGGGCGTCGTACTGGAAGACGATGCGGCGGTGGCGAACTATCTTCTGGGCGAAGGCCGCGTGGCATCGGTGCCGGGCGTGGCCTATGGACTTTCACCCTATTTTCGTATCTCGACCGCGACCAGCGAAGAGGTGCTGACCGAGGCGATCGCGCGGATTAACGCCGCCGTCGCGCAAGTGGAGTAGATGATGCCGCATTACGACCGTATCCTGATCACCGGCGCCGCCGGCCGCCTCGGTTCCGAACTGCGCAAGGGGCTGGTGCCGCTGGCGAAAACCATCCGCCTGGCGGGACGCCTACCGTTCGGCGACCTCGCGCCTCACGAAGAAGAAGCGGTCTTCGATCTCGCAGACATGGAGGCGACGATCGCGGCTACCAAGGACTGTGACGCGATCGTTCACTTCGGCGGCGCGCCGCTCGAATGCGAATGGCAGACGATCCTGGATTCCAGCATACGCGGCTCCTACCACATCTACGAAGGCGCCCGGAAACACGGCGTCAAGCGCGTCATCTACGCCTCCTCGGTGCATGCGATCGGCTATCACGAGGTCGGGGCGCATATCGGCGTCGACGCGCCGGTGCGCCCCGACAGCCTCTACGGTGTCTCGAAGAATTTCGTCGAGAGCCTCAGCCGGCTCTACTGGGACAAATTCGGCATCGAGACGGTGTGCTTGCGCATCTTCTCATCCTTCCCCGAACCGGCGGACCGGCGCATGCTGTGGTCCTACCTCTCCTTCGCCGATTGTGTGCGGCTGGTCGAGGCGGCGCTCACCGCGCCACGCGTCGGCCACACGATCTCCTTCGGCATTTCGGACAACAAGGTGAAAACGGTCGACAACAGCGGCGCCAACCATCTGGGGTTCATCCCCCAGGACAGCGCCGAGCCGTTCCGTGCCGCCGTGGAAGCAAAGACCCCCATTCCCGATCCGAAAAGGCCGTCGGTAAAATATCTCGGCGGCTGGTTCTGCGAGCTCGGCCACCCCGACGACAAGCCCGCATGACTATAGAGCGGGCCACCGTTTCGGTGAAACGGCGGCCCCGCTTTCAGGCAGCAGCACCGCCCAGATAAGCGCCGATGACCGCGTCGTTGCTCGCGAGATCGCTGCCGGTTCCCTCGAGGACGATGCGCCCGCCTTTCAGGACATAGCCGTAGTCGGCGAATTTCAAGGCAACCTTGCTGTTCTGCTCCACCAGCAGGATGGTCACGCCTTCGCGGTTGAGGCGCTGCACGATGTTCATGACCTCCTTGATCAATTGCGGTGCCAACCCCATTGACGGCTCATCAAGCAACAGCACCTTCGGCGCGGCCATCAAAGCCCTGCCGATCGCAAGCATCTGCTGCTCTCCGCCGGACAGGTTCCTTGCATCGCCGTTGCGCCGGCGCGCCAGGATCGGAAAAAGTTCGAAAACGTGATCCATCCGCCGGCGCCGCTCGGCATCGTCGGTCAGCGTGAACGAGCCCAGGTCAAGGTTCTCCTTGATCGTCATGTCGCCGAATATGCGCCTGCCCTCCGGCACATGGACCAGCCCGCGATGCGGCAGGCGATGGGCGGCAACCCTGGTTATGTCCTCGCCCATAAATCGGACACTTCCGGAGGATGCCGAGATGAGGCCGGACAGTGTGCGCAACGTCGTGCTCTTGCCCGCGCCATTGGCGCCAAGCAGCGTGACGATCTGGCCGCGCTTGACCGAAAGGCTGACGCCGTGAAGGGCTTCGATGCCGCCATAACGCGTGACGATCCGGTCGGCGGAAAGAACAATATCGGCGTCCATCAATCCTCCGTCCCGAGATAGGCTTCGATGACCTTGGGATCCGCACGCACGGCCTCCGGCGTCCCATCGGCGATCTTCTGGCCGTGATCGAACACGACGATCCTTTCCGATACCTGCATGACCAAGCCCATATCGTGCTCGATCAGCAGGACAGTCACACCGGTTTCGTCGCGGATGCGGCGGATCAGGTTCACTAGGTCCAGCTTCTCGTGCTCGTTGAGGCCGGCGGCCGGCTCGTCCAGCAAGATAAGCTCGGGCGTCGATGCCAGGGCTCTTGCGAGTTCGAGCCGCCGTTGATCGCCATAGGAAAGACCGCCGGCCTGGCGATGAGCATGTTCTTTTATGCCGACGAAATCGAGCCAGCGCATGCCGGCCGCGTGAATAGCTTCCTCTTCGCGCCGCTGCGACGGCAAGTGCAGGATCGCCGAGACAATGCCGTGGCGGCTGCGGCAATGCTGGCCCGACATGGCGTTTTCCAGAACGGTCATTTCCTTGAACAGCCTGATATTCTGGAACGTGCGGGCAAGCCCAAGCGCGGTGATACGATGCGGCGGCAGACCGGTGATCGACCGGCCGGCCAGGCTGATCGACCCACCCTTCGGCTTGTAGAAGCCGGTCAGGCAGTTGAAGAGCGACGTCTTGCCGGCGCCATTGGGGCCGATCAAGCTGTTGATGGCGCCCTTCTCCACAGAGAAGGAGATGTCATGAAGGACCTTCAGCCCTCCGAAGCTGAGACGCAGATCGTGGACTTCCAGCAAGGCCATGGTCAACCCCGCTTGTCCGGCCACAGGCCGTTCGGCCTGAAAAGCATGATTGCCAGCAGTGCCAGAGCAGTCACGAGCGGACGATAGGTGCCCGCCCCACGCAGCACCTCCGGAAGCAGGGCAACCAGGACGGCGCCGAGCACGACACCGGGAATGCGGCCCATACCGCCAAGGACGACGCCGAGAAGGATGAGAAGCGACTGGTTGAAGGTAAAACTCTCAGGCGAGATGGCGGTCATCTTGGCGGCGTAGAGGCAGCCGGCCACGGAGGCGATCACCGCCCCCATCATGTATGCCTGCAGCTTGGCCGCGACCCGGTTGATGCCGATGCCGGCGGCGGCATCCTCATCATAACGAACATAGAACCAGGCCCGCCCCATTCGCGACCGCTCCACGCTCAGGCAGACGAAGACGGTGACGAGGGCCAGCACCAGGAACGCATAGTAGAAGTGTTGCACATGCATCAGTTTGAAACCGAAGATCTCGGGCCGCTCGATGCCGACGAGGCCACTGGCGCCACCCGTGATATCGAGATTGCGGGCGATGATGCGCACGATCTCGCCGAAGCCCAGCGTCACGATAGCCAGATAGTCGCTGCGCAGCCTCAGCGTCGGCGCGCCGATGATGATGCCGGCCACGCAGGCTGCCGCCATGGCGATCGGGATGGTGAGCCAGAAATTGAAGCCGAACTCCGCGGTCAGGATGCCTGATGTGTAGGCGCCCACCGCAAAGAAGGCGGCATAGCCGAGATCGAGCAGGCCGGCATAGCCGACGACGATGTTGAGGCCGAGGCACAGGACGACATAGAGCAGCGTCGTCGTCGCCACCTCCGTCACATAGGCGTTGGCGAATTGCGGCAGCGCCAGCGCGCAGGCAAGAGCCGCCAGTGAGGGCAGTACAATCGACCAGCGCACCGATCGCGCTTGCGCGGCGGCCGGCAAGATCCTTGCTTCGTCGCTCATCACACCCGCTCCACGACGGCGCGGCCAAGAATGCCGGTCGGCTTGAAGACCAGGAACAGGATCAGGGCGCCGAAGACGAAGACGTCGCGCCATTCCGATCCGACGAAGGGCAAGGACGACCCGAAGGCCTCGAGCAGGCCGAGCAGCAGGCCGCCGAGCATGGCTCCCGGCACGCTGCCGATCCCGCCGATGACTGCGGCGGTGAACGCCTTCAGCCCCATGATGAAACCCATGAAAAAATGGACGCTGCCATAGTAGGCGCCGGCCATGACGCCGCCGCCGGCGGCGAGCGCCGAGCCCATGAAGAAGGTCAGCGCGATGACCCGGTCGACATCGATGCCCATCAGGCGGCTGGCGCCCATGTCGATGGAAACGGCGCGCATCGCCTTGCCGTACATGGTGCGCGAGATGAATATCTGCATGCCGGTCATCAGGGTGATGGAAGCGCCGACAAGCACCATCTGCGTGTAGGTGATGTGGACCGAGGAAACATCGATGCCGGCAAAACCGAGATCCGTGCTGAAGGCATAATGCCGCCCGCCGGTCAGGGCGAGTGCACTGCCGTTCAGCACCATCGAGGCACCGAGCGCAGTGATGAGTATGGAGAGGCGCGGCGCATTGCGCATCGGCCGATAGGCGAAGCGCTCGATGACGACACCCAGCAGGCCGACGACCAGCATCGACGCGAGCAGCGCGCAGACGACACCCAGCCAACCATTGCCGACCCAGATGCCGACGAAGGAAAACACGATAAGGCCGATGAAGGCGCCGCTCATGTAGATATCGCCATGAGCAAAATTCAGGAGCTTGATGACGCCGAAGACCATGCTGTAGCCGAGCGCGATCAGGGCATAGAACGAACCGACGATGAGGCCGTTCACCAGTTGCTGAATAACCAGGTCGAACGTCATTGATGCTCCAGATCTGGAAATTGAGACGATCTTGTCCAGGTGGCACGGCTGCGTCCCAGACAAGCGGCAACGATACCGGGGCGGGTTCGGGCCCCACCCCGGCATCGATCCGTTTCGCCTTTTATTCGGCGGCCACCCACTTGCCGCCCTTGGCGATCACCGGGCGGAAGTTCGACGTCTGCAGCGTGTTCTTGTCGGTGAACTTGATCTCGCCGGCGAGGCCCTTGAAGTCGCTTGCCTTGAGCGCCTCGATGATTGCCTTCTGATCCGCCGACTTCGCCCGCGTGATCGCGTCGACAATCAAGTCGCCGACATCATGGGACAGAGCGGCATAGGCACCGGCATCGCGGCCATAGGCCTCCTTGTACTTGGCCTTGAAATCGCCCGCGCCGGACAGGAGATCGACGGTCGGCGGAGACAGGAGGTACACACCCTCGCCGGCCGAGCCGGCGATCTCTAGATATTCCGGCGAATTGTTGCCGTCGCCGAGCACGATGCCACCCTGGAAACCAGCCTGGCGAAGCTGCTTGGTGAGCAGGGCGCCACCGGCATGATAGGCGGTCCAGAAGACGGCGTCGGCGCCGCTTGACTTGACCTTGGTGACGACAGCCGAATAGTCCTGCTCGCCGGCAGTGGTGGTTTCCCTCGCGGCAATCTCGCCGCCGGCGTTCTTGAAGGCTTCGGCGGTCAGCTTGGCCAGGTCGGACGAATAGGCGTCGCCCTCGTCGATGACCGCGATCTTCTTGTAACCGTTCTTCTTGAACAGCTCGACGGCCGTTACGGCCTGCATGTCGCCGGTTGAATTGGCGAGGAAGGCATTGCCCTGATTGGCGGCGACCAGCTTGGTCGAGTTCGCGCCGATGATGATGAACGGAATGCCGGCATCACCATAGATCTTCAATGTCGGCAAGACCGCGCCCGAGCAGTAGCCGCCGACGATGGCGGTCACGCCTTCCGAGACAAGCTTGCTGCCCGCGGTCACAGCTTGCTGCGGATCGCAGGCGTCGTCGGCGGTCGTGGTGACGATCTTGTCGCCGTTGGCGCCGCCCTTGGCATTGGCGGCGTCGATCGCCATCTTGACGGCGTTCTCCATGTCCTGGCCTTCGCTGGCGAGTTGACCCGTCATCGGGGCGATGATGCCGACCTTGATGTCGGCGGCCGCGGCCGCCGCTGTCATGACCAACCCGGCAAGGGCGGTGGCGCAAGC
This sequence comes from Mesorhizobium sp. GW821-FHT04C10, assembly GCF_059420305.1. Taxonomy (NCBI): domain Bacteria; kingdom Pseudomonadati; phylum Pseudomonadota; class Alphaproteobacteria; order Hyphomicrobiales; family Phyllobacteriaceae; genus Mesorhizobium; species Mesorhizobium sp. GW821-FHT04C10. The sequence goes on from NZ_JBWKTL010000001.1 coordinate 5,998,916, forward strand.
GAGCTTCTTGAAACAAACAACCATTATTCTCTCCATTTCCCCTGTTGGCGCATCCAGGCGGCGTGCCCGGAATGCATTCTTGTGTTCTAGTCGAACCGCCCTCGGGCGATCGGATGTGGTTGGCTCCCCTAGCCGGGCGCGGAGCATGTCACGCTCGACGGCAAGGACCTCGCCCGGCAGGTCAATGCCCGCCGGCGGCCTGGGCATAGGCACCCTGGTAGCGGTTCTCCCTGATGCTCTGCATGATCTCGGCTTCGCGCGCTTCCTGTGCCCGGACGGCGGCCAGCAAGGCCGTGGCACCGTCAACCGGAAAGGCCACGACGCCGTCCTCATCGCCCACGACGATGTCGCCTGGGCTGACAACCATGCCGCCCACACAGACCGGAACATTGATCGCGCCTGGACCGTCCTTGTAAGGGCCGAGATGGATGGCCGAACGCGCGAAGCATGGAAATGAGCTGCGGCCGATGGCGCCGGCGTCGCGAATAGCGCCGTCGAGGACAATGCCAGCCGCGCCGCGCGAGGCCGCCACGCTCGTCATGATCTCACCGACCAGCGCGCGCCCTTCATAGCCGCCACCATCGACGACAATGACGTCGCCGGGCTGCAACAGGTCGAGCGCGCGATGGATGAACTGGTTGTCGCCCGGGCGGGTCCTGACCGTCAGCGCCCTCCCCGCCATGACGCCACCCAGGCGGTGAAAGGGCCGCAATCCGACAGCCCCGGGGACACGCAAAAGGTTGTCGCTGATCAACGGGGTGGCGAATGCGCGGAACGCGTCGATGAGTTCGCTGTCCTGACGCCTATCTGCCATCTTCCGCTCTCCCATAGTCGGCACCTTTTATGAATATATTATCCAATCACGATTGAAGCGAGAAAGTCAACCGGGTTCCGACAGCTCACCAAAGAAAGCCGTAACGCGAGGAAAACCCCGCATTTCCTACCCACCTTGGCGGTTCAATCACTCCAGCCGTGGGCTTGCAATTACGCAAAAGCTTGAGATAGATTGGATAACATATCCATATTCGTCAAAAAAGGAATCGCCGTGAAGCACGCAGGAAAAGTCGCGATCATTACCGGGGCAGCTCAAGGATTGGGCCTTGCCTGCGCCGAGCGCTTTCATGCCGATGGCGCCAATGTCGTGCTTGTCGACGTCCAGGCCGATCGCGGACGCGAGCATGCCGAACGCCTTGGCGAGCGCGCCGCCTGGCTATCGGCGGATCTGTCCGAATGCACCCAGAAAATGGCAGCCGATATCGTTGCCAAGGCCACGGAGAGATTCGGCGGCATCGATATCCTCATCAACAATGCAGGCGTCATCCATCTGGATAATTTCGTCGACTTCCCCGAAGAGGCTTTCGACTGGGTCCAGCGCATCAATCTCAAGGCGCCCTTCCTGCTCGGCCAGGCGGCGGCACGCGCCATGATCGCGCAGGGACGCGGCGGCTCGATCATCAACATGTCGTCGATCAACGCCATTCTGGCCATTCCCAATTCCGTCGCCTATGCCGTGTCCAAGGGTGGCATCAAGCAGCTGACGGCGGTGATGGCGGTCGGACTGATCCCGCACAACATCCGCGTCAATGCCATCGGCCCGGGCACCATCCTGACCGACATGGTCAAGAGCTCAGTCATGGCGAGCGAGGAGCAGCGCCAGACCATCCTGTCGCGCACGCCGAGCGGCCGCTGCGGCGAGCCGTCGGAAATCGCCAGCGTCGCCTCCTTTCTGGCCAGCGACGACGCCTCCTACATTGTCGGCCAAACCATCTATCCCGACGGTGGCCGGCTGATCCTGAACTATACGGTGCCGGTCAAGGACTGAGCGCCCATGACCATGCCCCGCATCAGCCTCGCCGGGTCCGGTGCCCTGCTTCTCGATGGCGCGCAGGGCCCCTTTGACGATGCTGTTCAGGAACTGGTCTGGGCGGTGACGAAGGCCGCGCTGACCCTGGAGGGGGTGCGCGAGGCCGTGCCCGGCATGAACAACCTGCTCGTGCTGTTCGACCCGCTGACCACTGACGCAATGAGCATCGGCGCGCAGCTAAGGTCGCTCTGGACCGGCACCGATGCCCGCGCGGTGGCCGGCACCGATCACACCGTTCCCGTCAACTATGGCGGCGCGCGTGGCGAGGACCTGGCCGGCTGGGCCGCGCATTGCGGCATGACTATTGACGAAACCGTCAAGCGCCATGCCGCGGCCACCTATACGGTTGCCGCCATCGGCGCCATGCCGGGCTTTCCCTATCTCTCGGGCCTTGACCCTCGACTTGCCTGGGCAAGGCGGGGCACGCCGCGCCTGAAAGTGGCCGAGGGTGCCGTCATCATCGGTGGCGCGCAGGCGGGCATCATGCCGATGACCGCGCCGTCCGGATGGCACATTGTCGGCCATACCGACATGAAGCTCTTCACGCCCGAAGCGCAATCGCCGGTGCTGCTCAAGCCCGGAGACAAGATCCGGTTCACAATCGCCGATATCGAAGCATGATCGAGATCCTCACCACCGGCCTGCTGAACACGGTCCAGGATCTTGGCCGGCCCGGCCATCTCGCGCTCGGGGTCAGCCATGGCGGCGCCATGGACAAGCAGGCGCTGGCAGTCGCCAACCTCATGCTGGGCAATGACGTTGCCGCGGCCGGGATAGAAGTCGCGCTGCATCCGTTCCGGTTCCGCGCCCATATGGACACAGCCGTCGCCGTCACAGGCGCGGATTGCGCCGTCAGCATCGCCGACCGGCCCTGCCCGCCCTGGTGGGCGATGACGATCCGCGCTGGCGAGACGCTCGTCATCGACGCGCCGCGCACCGGTGCTCGCTCCTACATCGCCTTCGCCGGCGGGCTCGATCTGCCGTCGGTGATGGGATCGCGCGCGACAGATCTGAAGGGCAGTTTCGGCGGGTTGGCAGGGCGCGGCCTGGCACGCGGCGACAGGCTCGCGCTCAACCCCGCGCAATGCCCGCTGCCGGCGGGCGGCCTTGGCGCAGCGCTGGAGGAGCGACGCGGCGCGGCCGATGGCATTGCCGCCGCCATCAAACTGCGGGTTCTGCCGGCGGCCGAGTTCGACGCCTTCACGCCGGAGGCCCAGGCAACCTTCACCACCGGCGAATGGAGCATCACCAACGATGCCAATCGCATGGGGTATCGGCTGTCCGGAGAGCCGCTTTCGCTCATCTCGCCGCTGGAGCTTTTGTCACACGGTATCGTACCAGGCACCATTCAGGTGCCGCCATCCGGGCAGCCGATCATCCAGCTTGCCGATGCCAACACCTGCGGCGGCTATCCGAAGATCGCCACTGTGATCGAGGCCGACCTCTGGCGGTTGGCGCAAGCGCCGGTCGGCGCAAATCTGCGCTTCTTGCCGGTCTCCGTCGAAGCGTCGACAGACGCGCTCCGCGCTGGCCAGACGTGGCTTCACGACTTCGCCGCCGCACGCAACCTCGTGGCCGCACGGCCACGGCCGGGTTGAACGAAAAACGTGCGCGCTCTCCCACCGTGCCGATCGGGCCGAGATTCGACGACGATGACAGGGGGGGCGGTACGATATCCGCATTCGCTTCGTTCGGCAGGTATCAGCGAGCAGGACAGGTCCATGGAAATCCGCCCTTTCACGATCCAGATTGCCCAGGCTGAAATCGATGAATTGAAGAAGCGCATTTCAGCCTGGCGCGCGCCGGACCAGTTGCAGGCAATAGGATGGGCGCAGGGAACCGAGTATGAGGCGCTGCGGCGGCTTATGCAGTATTGGGGCACCGGCTTCGACTGGCGCAAGCAGGAAGCCGCCTGGAATATCCATCCGCACTACCAGACGGATATTGGCGATCAAACCATCCATTTCATCCATGCGCCCGCCGCCGTCGCGACCCGCAGGACGGTGATCCTCACCCACGGCTGGCCGGGCAGCGTCTTCGAATTCCACAGGCTGATCCCACTTCTGACCGACCCGCTTTCCCATGGCGGAAGACAGGAGGATGCCTTCAATGTCGTGGTCCCGTCGATCCCTGGATATGGCTTTTCAAGCCGGCCAGGCAGGCCCGGTCTCAACCTGTTCACCGTTGCCGGGCTCTGGGCGGAATTGATGCGCCGTCTCGGCTACAAGCGATATCTCGCGCAAGGCGGAGATCTGGGCGCCAGCGTCTCGACATGTCTGGCATATGCGCATCCCGACAGTCTTGCCGGGGCCCATTTGAATTTCATTCCCGGCTCATACCTGCCCCCCCACGACGCGGCTCCGGGCGGCGACCTGACTTCGGAAGAACGCGCGTTCCTGCAACGGAAAGCCGAATGGGCGGATCTCCACGGCGCCTACGGCCATATCCAAGGCACGCGCCCCCAAACGCTTGCCTACGGGCTGACGGATTCGCCAGTCGGACTGGCGGCGTGGATGATCGAGAAGTTCCGCGACTGGAGCGATTGCGACGGCGATCTGGGCAAGGCCACCTTTTCGCAGGACGACATGCTTGCCAACATTTCGCTCTACTGGTTCACCCGGACGGTCGCCTCGTCGATGCGCCTCTATTGGGAAACGCGCGCGCGCCCGCTTGCATTCCCACAGGGCACGGCAATCGACGTCCCGCTCGCGGTGGCGTTGTTTCCGAAAGAGCTGCCAATGCCGCCGAGGAGTTGGGTCGAGCGTGTCTTTCGCGACGTGCGGCGGTGGACCGCGATGCCGCGCGGCGGCCATTTTGCGGCTCTCGAGCAGCCTGTGCTGCTTGCGCAGGATCTCATAGACTTTGCCCGCGACCTGAAATTTTCCTGACGGCAGATACGTCGCGTGCCGCCAACCCAGAGGCCAGAAAATGAGCACCAGCGTTCTCAGCACCGATGCCTTGTCCGCGCGCGTGGACACAATTTTTCACAAGGCCGGTCTCAACGCCCTCCAGGCCAGCGCCATCACGCGGGTCATCGTCGCCGCGGAGCGCGACGCCTGCAAGTCGCATGGCATCTATCGCATCGAAGGGGCGCTACGCACGATCAAGGCCGGGAAGGTCACGCCAGACGCGGTGCCCGAGTTGCTGCCGCAACAGGCACCTGCCATCGTGAAAGTGGACGCCAAGGGCGGCTTCGCCAACCCGGCCTTCGAAGTCGGCCTGCCGGCGCTGATCGAGCGGGCACATGCCTGTGGCGTCGCGGCGCTGGCGATCAATGACGCCGTGCATTTTTCCGCTCTCTGGGTCGAGGTCGAGGCCTTGGCGCAAGCCGGCCTTGCCGGCCTCGCCATGTGTCCGAGCTATGCCACCGTCGCCCCGACCGGCGGCAATAGGCCGTTGCTGGGCACCAATCCCTTTGCTTTCGGCTGGCCGCGCGAGGGACAGCCACCATATGTCTTCGATTTCGCGACCTCGGTTGCCGCGCGCGGCGAGATCGAACTCCATCGCCGGGCTGGCAAGCCGCTGCCTGAAGGTTGGGCCATCGATTCGGACGGCAAGCCGACGACGGATCCCGAGGTCGCGCTCGCCGGCGCCATGCTGTCCTTCGGCGGGCACAAGGGTTCCGCCATCGGCACGATGATCGAACTGCTCGCCGGCATCATGATTGGCGACCTGACCAGCCCCGAGGCGCTGGACCTGATCGGCACCACGACGCTTTATCCGTCGCATGGCGAGTTGATCATCGCCTTTTCGCCGCAAGCCTTCGCCGCCGGCCGGGCCGGCAATCCCCTGGCTCGCGCGGAAACCCTGTTCGAAGCGATCCTCGGCCAAGGCGCGCGCCTGCCCTCGCAGCGGCGGTTCCTGGCCCGCGAAAAGTCGGAGCGCGACGGCATTGTCCTCACGCACCAAGAAATGGAGCAACTTGACCGTCTTCTCGAGCAAGGGCTCGACGCGGTCTGAACCGATATGGCCAAGGCCAAGACCAACCACAGGAGGGACAGAAATGCGCTGGACGAAAACATTCACGGTCGTCGGCTGCCACGCCGAAGGTGAAGTGGGCAACGTGATCACCGGGGGCGTCAGGGACGTTCCCGGCAAAACGATGTTCGAAAAGAAGGAATATCTCGAAGAGCATATGGACGACATTCGTGGATTGCTCTTGTTCGAGCCGCGTGGCGCACCATACGTCAACGGCAACATCATCCTGCCGCCTTGCGACCCCTCGGCCGATCTCGGCTATGTCATCATCGAAAGCACCGAGTATCCGCCCATGTCGGGCTCGAACACGATCTGCGTCGCCACGGTGGCACTGGAAACCGGGATCATCCCGATGCAGGAGCCCGAGACACTGCTGCGCATGGAAGCCCCGGCAGGAATGATCGAAGTGCGCTGCCTGTGCGAGAACGGCAAGGTGAAGCAAGTGGAATTCACCAACGTGCCGGCTTTCGCGCTCCATCTCGACACGCCGGTCGAGGTCGAAGGGCTGGGCACCATCACCGTCGACACCTCGTATGGCGGCATGACTTTCGCCCATGTCAACGCAAGCACGCTCGGCTTTGCCGTCACACCCGACGAAGCTCATCAAATGTCCCTGACAGGCCAAAGGATCAAGAAGGCGGTCAACGAGCAGCTCAAGGTGGTGCATCCGGAGAATCCGAAGATCCGCGATGTCTCCAACGTCATCTTCGAAGGCCCGATCGCGCGCGTCGACGGGCGCGTGGAAAGCATCAACGGCACGGTCTGCCTGCATGGCAGGCTCGACCGCTCTCCAACCGGAACCGGCACCACCGGGCGTCTGGCGGTAATGTCGGCAAAAGGTCAAATCGCCAAGGGCGAGCTGTTTCGCAACAAGTCGATCATCGGGACCCATTTCGATTCGCGCGTGATCGCCAACGCACGCGTGGGCGACCTTGATGCCGTCGTGGTCACCATCGCCGGACAGGCCTGGATCACCAGCATCGGCCAGTACGGCCTCGACCCGACAGATCCTTATCCGCGCGGCCACAGGCTGGCAGACGTCTGGTTCTGAAACAAACGAGGCCGTGCCGGCAGGCACGGCCTCGTTTCTGTTCCGCCATGCTCAGGCTGTTGTCACGAAGGCTCTTACCTCGACACCGCTCTCTTCCAGCCGGGCCCGCACACGCGCGGCGATGGCGACGGCCGCCGGCGTGTCGCTGTGGACGCAGATCGAATCGATCGGCGTTTTCAGCAACTGCCCCGAAATCGTCTCGATGGCACCTTGCCTGACCATGCGGACGACCCGTTCCGCCGCCTTCTCGGCATCGTGTATGACCGCGCCCTCCAGCTTGCGCGAGACAAGAAAGCCTTCCTCCGTATAGGCGCGGTCGGCGAAGATTTCGGACCGGACCGTCAGGCCGGCGTCGCGCGCGATCCTGTCCTGGAAGCCCAGCGCGATGGCGAGACATATCAGGTCGGGATCGACGGCCTTGACCGCCCGCGTCACGGCTTCGGCGACGCCACGGTCGGTCTGGGTAAGATTGCCCAGCGCGCCATGCGCCTTGACGTAGCGGATCGGATGGCCGGCATAGGCGGACAGCGCCTGCGCCGCACCAACCTGGTAGGCCACCAGCCTTTCGATCTCATCCATGGAATGCGGAATGACACGGCGTCCGAACCCCCACAGATCGGCGAAGCTCGGATGCGCGCCAACCGCGACGCCCTTCTCGCGCGCCATCGAGAAGGTGGCGGCCATGATCTCCGGGTCGCCGGCATGAAAGCCGCAGGCGACATTGGCGGAACTGACGATGCCGAGGATCGCGGCGTCGTCGCCGAGCCTGTAGGCGCCGAAACCCTCACCCATGTCCGAATTGATATCGACCTGCAGTCCGCTCATGGCGCCTTCCTCATTGTCTTGCACGATCGGCTGTTGCCAGCGCGTAGAGCGGCGTGCCGTAACCGACCACCGCTCCGTCCTCGACCAGTGCGGCGCCCAACACGCCATCGTCGGGCGCAAGCACGGCTTTCAGGTGTGACCCGACTTGCAGGACACCGACTGTCTCGCCTTTGCGAACCGTCTGGCCTGATGCGGCAACCGGGCGACCGGTCGTCGGATGATCGAGACGGAAGACGCCGACGCCTGGTGCGCGCACGCCGTTGAAGGCCGCTTCGGCCTTGGGGGTCGTGGCCACAGCCAAGGACGTTTCGGCGACGGACGATTGCAGGTTCAGACGCAGGCGCAGCGAGAAGCCGGTCTGCGCCAGCTCGATCTCACCGATGCCGGCGCGTGTGCACCAGCCGGCCAGCCTTTCGATTTCTTCAAGCGTCATCGCCGCCCCGTCCCTTGAGCAAGCCGCCTTCGATGAGACGTTCAAGATGATGAATATCGAAGCCTCCGGCGGCGAAGCCGGGCTCCTCCATCAGCAGGCCATGCAGCGGCGCGTTGGTGGCGATGCCGACAGCCTCCATCTCGGCCAGCGCGCCGCTCATGCGCCGGATCGCCTCGGCCCGCGTCGCGCCATGCGCCAACAGCTTGGCCACCAGCGAATCGTAGTGCGGCGGCACCGTGTAGCCGGAGTAGAGATGCGATTCGACGCGGATGCCCGGGCCGCCCGGAGGCGTCCACCGATCGACCCGGCCTGGATGCGGCCGAAAGTTGTAGGGATGCTCCGCGTTGATGCGGCATTCCAGAGCGTGGCCCTGAATGCTGATGTCTTCCTGCCTGAACGACAGATGCTCGCCCTGGGCGATGCGGATCTGTTCGCGCACGATATCGATGCCGGTGACGAGCTCGGTGACGGGATGCTCGACCTGCACCCGGGTGTTCATCTCGATGAAATAGAAGCGCCCGCCCTCGTAGAGGAATTCGAAGGTACCGGCACCGGTATAGCCGATGGTCAGGCATGCACGCGCGCACAGTTCGCCGATCTCGGCGATCGCCTCGCGCGCGATGCCGAGCGCCGGCGCTTCCTCGATGATCTTCTGGTGGCGCCGCTGCATGGAGCAGTCCCGTTCACCGAGCCAGAGCGCCGTCCCGTGCCGGTCGGCCAGCACCTGGATCTCGATATGGCGCGGGTGCTCGAGGAATTTCTCCAGATAGACTTGCGGATTGCCGAAAGCCCGGCCCGCTTCCTCGCGCGCCAGCGACACGGCTTCCATCAGCCCGCTTTCAGACCGCACGATGCGCATGCCGCGCCCGCCGCCGCCGCCGGCTGCCTTGACAATGACCGGATAGCCAACGGCCGAAGCGATGCCGCGCACCGCCTGCTCGTCTTGCGGCAGCGCGCCTTCCGAGCCTGGAACGCAGGGAACGGCGGCGGCAATCATCGTCCGCTTGGCGGACACCTTGTCGCCCATCGCGCGGATCGCCGCCGACGACGGGCCGATGAAGGCAAGCCCGGCATTCTCGACGGCTTCGGCGAAGGCGGCGTTCTCCGAAAGGAAACCATAGCCCGGATGGATCGCGCCGGCGCCGGTAAGCTGCGCGGCGGCGATGATCTCGCCGATATTGAGATAGCTTCCAGCAGCGGTCGCCGGGCCGATGCAAATCGCCCTGTCCGCCAACGCCACGTGGCGAAGGCTGGTATCGGCTTGCGAATGGGCCGCGACCACCTTCAATCCAAGGGCCCGGCAGGCGCGCAGGATGCGCAGCGCGATTTCACCACGGTTGGCGATAAGGACGGTATCGAACATCGCCTCAGCCCGCCTCTTCCAGGACGAACAGCACGTCGCCGGACTGCACACCGGCATGGTCCTCGAAAGCGATCTCGACGATCTTTCCAGCGCGGTCGGATTCCACGACGTTGAACGTCTTCATGGCTTCCAGCACACCGATTTTCTGCCCCTCCTCGACAATGTCGCCGACGGAAACGAGCGGTGGCTCGCCTTCGGCGGCGGCGCGGTAGAAGACACCGGTCAGCGGGGCACGGATCGAATGCCGCGCGATCGTCAAGACCATTGGGGCGGAAGCAGCGGGAACGACCGCGACGGCAGTTGGCAAAGGCTGTGCCGACGAACCGGCCTGCGTCGCGGATGGCGTCGCTGACATCTGCCTTGCGAGGCGCACGCGCACGCCGTCGCGCTCGACTTCCAGTTCATCGATGGGCGAACGCGCGACAAGCTCGATCAGCCCATGGACGAAGTCCAGATCCATCGCCGACATTACCGCAGCGCCTGGACAGCCTCGGCGATGCGCCCGATCGCTTTCTCGATCTGGTCCATCGACGTGGCTATGGAAATGCGGAAATGCGGCGACAGGCCGTAGGCCGAGCCCTGAACCACCGCGACCCGCGCCTGGTCGAGCAGATAGAGCGAGAGGTCGTCGTCGCCACCGATGACAACGCCGTCGGGACGGCGTCGGCCGATAAGGGCCGAACAATCGGGGTAGAGATAGAAAGCCCCCTCCGGGGTCTGGCAGGTGAGGCCGGGGATTGCCCGCAGCAGTTCCAGCGCCCGATCGCGCCGGTCCTGGAATTCGAGCGCCCGCGGGCGAAGAAAATCCTGCGGACCCTCGAGCGCGGCTATGGTCGCGGCCTGCGAAATGGAGGACGGGTTCGACGTGCTCTGGCTCTGCACCGTCGCCATGGCGCGGATCAGCGGCTCCGGTCCGCCGGCGTAGCCGATCCGCCAGCCGGTCATGGCATAGGCCTTGGACACGCCGTTGACCGTCAGCGTGCGGTCCTTCAGCCGCGGCTCGACACCGGCGATGGTGTCGAAGGTGCGGCCGTCAAACAGGATATGCTCGTAGATGTCGTCGGTCAGCACATGGACCTGGCGGTGGTCGAGCAGCACTTCGGCCAATCCGGCGAGTTCGTCACGGCCATAGACGGCGCCCGTGGGATTGGAAGGCGTGTTTAGGAGCAGCCATTTCGTGCGTTCGGTGATTGCGCCGCGCAGAGCCTGCGGTGTCAGCTTGAACCCATCGGCCTGCGTGCAGGGAACGACCACCGGCCTGCCTTCGCCCAACAGCACGATGTCGGTGTAGGAGACCCAATAGGGTGCGGGAACGACAACCTCATCACCGGGAGCGAGCGTCGCCAGCATGGCGTTGTAGATGACCTGCTTCGCGCCACCGGCGACAGAGATTTGCGACGGCTTGTAGTCAAGACCGTTTTCACGCCTGAACTTGTCCGCCACCGCCTTCTTCAGCGCGGCCGTACCGTCGACCGCCGTGTAACGCGTCTCGCCCCTGCGCATCGCCGCGTAGGCCGCCTCGACGATATGCGGCGGCGTCGGAAAGTCCGGCTCGCCGGCGCTGAGGCTGATGACGTCGATGCCGGCAGAGCGCATTTCGATGGCCCGGGCGGTGACCGCCATGCTCGGGCTTGGCTTGATGACGTCGAGACGGGGAGCAATGAGGCCCACGGAACGTTCCTCGGCATGGCCACCTCGATTGCCGAGGCAGATCCTGTTCTGTTTAAAATTGGATAATGTATTCCTTTTTTCACGTCAAACCCCTTTTTCTCTATCGGAGACCGGGCTATGACTGGGTGAAGGAGGCGAGATTGGCCACGAAAGTATCCAATCCATCGCCAGACCATATATCGGCCGGATAGGGAACACGACTGGAATGGGCATGAAATATGATGTGGTGATCATCGGTGGAGGCGTTGTCGGAAGCTCGATCGCCTATTTCCTGTCCGCCAATCCGGATTTCAGCGGCAGCATCGCTGTGATCGAGCGCGATCCCTACTACACTGCCTCTTCGTCCTCGCTGTCGACCAGCGCCATACGCCAGCAGTTCGGCACGCCGCCGAACATCGCCATGTCGAAATTCAGCATGGAGTTCCTGCGCAATGTGGGGACGCGGCTTGCCATTGGCGACGAGCCGGCGGACATCGGGCTCCATCAGCCCGGCTATCTCGTGCTGGCAACGCCCGAGCGGGCAGACGCACAACGCGCAAAGAACCGGGTTCAGCGCAGCATGGGCGTCGACATCGAGCTGATCGAACAGTCCGATCTGGCGCGGCGCTTGCCCTGGCTCAACACGGAAGACCTCGCCCTTGGCTCATTCGGTGTCGGCAGCGAGGGCTGGTTCGACGGCCCCGGCTTGATGCAGGCATTTCGCCGAAAGGCGCGCGCTCAGAAGGTCGACTACATCGCCGCGACCGTGACCGGACTGGCCATGGCTTCATCGCGCAGGGTTGGTGAGGTGGTGCTGGACAATGGCGAACGGCTGGTCGCCGGCACGGTGATCAACGCGGCCGGGCCATGGAGCGCGGGCATCGCCCGGATGGCCAGTGTCGAGGTGCCGGTCGTGCCGAGCAAACGCTGCGTTTTCGTCTTCGAGACCCCGGCAAGGATCGAGAACTGCCCCTTCGTCTTCGATACGAGCGGCTTCTGGCTGCGGCCGGAGGGCCAGCTTTTCCTGTGCGGGATTCCGCCGCTGCACGAGAATGATCCGGACGATTTTGGCCTGGATGTGGACTACGAGCTGTTCGACGACCTGATCTGGCCCGCACTCGCCCATCGTGTGCCCGGGTTCGAGCAGCTCAGGATGCTGCGCGCCTGGGCAGGGCTCTATGAGTACAATACTTTCGACCACAGCGGCATTATCGGGCGTCATCCGGAGGTCTCGAACTTCGTACTGGCCACCGGCTTCAGCGGACACGGCATGATGCACGCGGCGGCAACAGGCTCAGGGGTCAGCGACCTGATCGCCTACGGAGAATACCGCTCCATCGACCTCTCGGCCTTCCGCTATGAGCGCATCGCCAGCGGCCAGCCCATCGAGGAACATGTCTACTGAGGCGAAACCGGCGGCGGGCCTTCGGAGTGACAACAACCTATGCGCAGTGCTATGCGTCCGTTTCTTCAATCAAAATTGCGCCGCATGCCAAATCACAAGGCGGTCGCCCCCAGGCTGATCAATGCTCGTACAGAAGAAAACCATCTCGGCCCAGGTCGCGGACGCCATCAGGCAGAAAATCCTGATCGGCGAATACGAGGCCAACTTCCAGTTGCGGCAGGAACATCTGGCCACCGAGTTCGGCGTCAGCCGGATACCGGTACGGGAAGCGCTGCATCAGCTTCACTCCGAAGGCTTTGTCACGCTCGTCTCCCACAAGGGCGCGGTCGTCACCTCGATCTCCCTGGACGAGATCCTCGAGCTCTACGAATTGCGGGCCCGGATTGAAACCTGGCTGCTTGCCCTTGCCATTCCGAGGATGACGGAGGCCGATCTCGCGCTTGCCCGTGAACGGGCAAAGCAGCACCAGGAACAAGGCCGGACCGGTGAATATTCCAACCAGTTGAACTGGAACTTCCACGCAGCGCTCTACGCGCCGTCCGGCCGCAAGGCGACGATCGAACTGGTCGGGCGCATCTACCAGCAGCTGGAACGATACACGCGCATGATGGTCACGCTCACCGAGATCCAGGCACAGTCTGACCGTGACCACTGGCAACTCATCGAGCTCTGCGAAGCCAAGGATACGCTGCGCGCCGTCAGCCTCCTGGAAATGCATATCATCACCAGCGGCAAGTTCCTGGTCGACCGGCTCCAGGAATTGCGGGGCAGCTGACGAAGCGACCCCGATCCCCGGCCGGCCACCCCGGCACGGATCATTTGCCGGGCAGATTGGTTGCCCGGGTCAAAAGGATGACACCAGCCTTGTCGGCCGTATCGTAATAGGTGAAGCCGGTGCGGTTTTTCCTGCGCCCGCGCATCAGCACGGACAGCCCATCGATTTGCGCCTTGGTTTCGGCCGCGTCGGCATCACGAACCTCGAAGCCGATGTGGAAGACACCCTCGCCCTTGGTGTCCAGATGGATCCGCTGCGGTGAAGGATCACGGCTCGGCTGGCAAAGCTGCAGCTGAACATTCGGCAGGTTGCAAATACGGTATTGCATCACCTTGAACCCCTCGGGGCTGGGCACCTGGAGTTCCTCATATTCGGCCAGCGGCGGATAGGCTTCCCACGGCCCTATACCGATGGAATCGTAATAGGTCTGCGCCTTGTCGATATCATGCACGACGATGCAGATGTGATGCAGCTTGTCGAAATTGCCCATTTCCTCACTTCCCATTTTTCTCACTCTTGACCGGAACCGTATAGTTCAGCACGCGGCGTCCCCCGTCGGGATAGATCGTCTCGCCGGTGATGTAGGAGGCATCGTCGCTGGCCAGGAACGCCACGACAGAAGCGATCTCGGCCGCCGTCCCGAGGCGCCCCAGCGGTGTGCGCGAAAGGATCGCCTGCCGCATTTCTTCAGAATCGATGAAGGTCCCGTCCATCACCATCTCTGTTGCGATGGTGCCCGGGCCGACGCCGACGACACGGATGCCATGGGGGGCGAAGGCGACGGCCGCGGTGCTGGTGACCTGGTTCATGCCGCCTTTGGAGATCGCGTAGGTGGCGACGCGCGGATTGGCGAGGCCGGAATTGATGGAGGACATGTTCACGATAACGCCACCATTGCCTTGCGCGATCATCTGGCGGGCCGCGGCCTGGGTGCCCATGAACGCGCCCTTCAGGTTGACGGCGAGAACCCTGTCGTAGTCCGCCTCTGTGATGTCGAGAAAGTCCTGGACCGGAGCGATGCCGGCATTGTTGACCATGATGTCGAGGCGGCCGAACTTCGCCACCGCCGCCGCGACCAGCGCATCGACCTGATCCTTCCTGCTGACATCCGTGATCACTGCCAGGACGGTCTCGTCCGTGCCGATTTCAGCGGCGCATTTCTTCAGTTCCGCGGCATCGATGTCGCCGATCACGACATAAGCGCCTTCGGCCAGAAAGCGTTCCGCGCAAGCGCGCCCGATGCCGCGCGCCGCCCCGGTGACAACAGCCACCTTGCCCGCCTGTCTCATGTGCAATTCCTTCGTCATTGTGAGCAGGTCACCGTTCGTGGGATCGGCACACCAAGCTCGGCCACGGATAGGGATAATTCTCCCACCGAAGCCTACCTTAGCGGATCACGAACGGGTTGGCGGTCTTGCCAACCGTGTCTATCCACACCGTCTTGGTCTGCAGATAGGCATTGATCGCCTCCTGCCCGCTCTCACGACCGATACCGCTTCTCTTGTAGCCGCCGAAGGGCGCCATATAGGAGACGGCGCGGTATGAATTGATCCAGACCATGCCGGCTTCCATCGCGGCCGCGCCGCGCAGCGCCCGCCCCATGTCGCCGGTCCAAATACCTGCCGCCAGCCCGTAGGGGCTGTCATTGGCGATGGCGAAGGCCTCTTCCTCGTCGTCGAACGGGATGACGGACAGGATCGGCCCGAACACCTCTTCGCGGGCGATCCGCATGGTGTTGTTGACGCCAGTGAAGATGGTGGGCTGGACGAACCAGCCGTCGGCCAGTTCGGCCGCATCCGGCTTGCCGCCGCCAAGCACGCACAGCGCACCCTCGCGCCGTGCGATGCCGAGATAGGAAAGCACCTTGTCGCGCTGGGCATGCGTGGTGATCGGCCCCACCTGCGTTTCGGCCAGCGCCGGATTGCCTATCCGGGCACTTGCCGCCAGCGTGATCACATCTTCCACGAACCGGTCGTGTATCTTGCGGTGGACCAGCAGGCGCGAACCGGCAATGCAGGTCTGGCCGCTGGCCGCGAAGATGCCGGATATCGCGCCGTTGACCGCGCTCTCGAGATTGGCGTCGTCGAAGACGATGTTGGCCGATTTGCCGCCCAGTTCCAGCGTCACGGTCTTCAGTCCCTCGGCCGCCGCGCGATAGACGGCAAGACCGCCCGGCTCGCCACCGGTGAAGGCGATCTTGGCGATGTCGGGATGGGAGACGAGCGGCACGCCGACGTCCTGCGGCATGCCGGTGACGGTGTTGACGACGCCCGGGGGGAAACCCGCCTGCGCGAACAGTTTCACGAATTCCAGCGTCGAGGTCGAGGCGTGTTCCGACGGCTTGATGACGACCGTGTTGCCTGCCGCCAGCAGCGGTGCGAGCTTCCATGTCAGAAGCAGCAGTGGCGAATTCCAGGGCACGATGGCCGCGATGACGCCCAAGGGCTCATGCCTGGTGAAAGCGAACATATCAGCCTTGTCGATCGGTAGCACCGAGCCTTCGATCTTGTCGGCAAGCCCGCCGAAATAGCGGAACCATTCGGGGATATAGCGCAGTTGCGCCGTCATCTCGGTGAGCAGCTTGCCATTGTCGCGCGTCTCGATGGCGGCAATGCGCTCGGCGTTCTCGGCGATCAGATCCGCCAACCTCACCAGCAGCTTGCCGCGCGCGGTTGGCGTGAGGCCGCCCCATTCCTTCGACCGGAAAGCCGCCTTGGCAGCCGCCACGGCGGCGTCGACCTCGGCCTTGCCGCAGCGCGGGATCAGTGCCCAAGCCCTGCCGGTAAACGGATCGTGGCTCTCGAATGCATGGGCAATCGATTGCAGCCGACCGCCGACCGTGTTCTGGAAGCTAATCAGCGGCATATCGGCCCTCAACAGGTGGCGAGGCCCAGATGGGCGCGAAAGCGGTTCTTGACCTCGACCGCGTCGCGCGGCGGCAGCGAGCGTGGCAGATTTTCGGCTGCGATCTTCAGCACGAACAGGCGCGGGCCTTCGGCCGGGCGGCGAAGCTGGTCGCACAGCGCCTCGACCTCCTCCAGCGAACGCAACTCGCGGGTTTCGGCGAAGCCGCAGGCGGCCGCGACCTTGTCGAAAGCGATGCCCTTTCCGGTGTGGCTCGACTGCATGCCGGTCTCGCCGAAATGCTGGTTGTCGAGCACGATCAGATCGAGGTTTTTGGGCCGCACCACCGAGATCGTCGCCAGCGACCCGAACGCCATGAGCTGTTCGCCGTCACCGGTAATGACCATGACCCGCTTCAGCGGCTGGGCCTGAGCAAGTCCGAGGCCGATCAGCGCCGCACCGCCCATGGCGCCCCAGAGGTAATAATTGTCGTCGCGATCACCGGCAGCGTGCACGTCGTAGCTCGGCGAGCCTAGACCGGTCACCACCAATGCGCCGTCGCGGGCATCGAGGAGCTTCTTCACCGCGACCCTACGGTCCATCGTCGGCAAGTTCATGTCGCTCACCACTTCTTCTTGCCAAGCAGCCGCTGCCCGATCAGCACGGCGATCTGCTGGTCGGCGTCGAACGCCATCGAGGCCGCCTGCGCCACCGTCTCGACTAGATCTGGACCGGTCTCGGCGCGCAGTACCCTGAGGCCGATCGCCTTCAGCGAGGCTTCCGTCGCCTGCCCCATCGGCACCTGCCACGGGTTGAACTCGGCCCATTCGCCGCGCATCGTCACCAGGACGAGCAGGGGAAAGCGTGCCTGCACGGGAAGCGACAGCATGTTGATGCAGTTACCGACGCCGGAGGACTGCATGAGCACGACGCTGCGCTTGCCGCCGAGCCACGAGCCGGCGGCGATGGCGATGCCCTCTTCCTCGGTCGTCAGCACGTTGGTCACGACCTCCGGATCTTCACTGAAGCGGCGGATCAAGGTGGTGTGGCCGGCATCGGGCACATAGGACATCTGGCTGATGCCGGCAGCCTTGAGCACATCATAGACCTGATCCGGCCACTGCTTTTCAGGCACCGTGGAAGCGGGTGTCTCCGCTTGTCTTGCTTTCAGGCTCGCTGTCACCTTGGACCCCCGAGGATTGGATTGGCGTCAGATTACCTCTGTTCTGCGATCCAATCTTCGTCTCTTTCTTGTGATCAGATATAATGATATTCGATAACTCATGGAGCTATCGCAACTGCGCACCCTGATCCACGTCGCCGATCTGGGCAGCCTCAGCAAGGCAGCCGACCGGCTGCACATCGCACAGCCGGCTCTCAGCCGGCAGGTGCGCATGCTGGAGGAAGAACTGGGATTTGCCCTGTTCCTGCGCCACGGACGCGGCATGGTGCTGTCCGAGCAGGGCAAGGAAGTGCTGGCGCACGCCATGCGCGTGATGGCCGAGATCGACGAGATCCGCGCCACGGCCACGCCCGCCGACGCGCCGCTGACCGGCGAGGTCGCCATTGGCCTACCACCCACGGTGGCAGACATCATTTCGCTGCCGCTCGCCGCCGCCTTCGGCAAGGCCCACCCCAAGGCCAAGCTCAGGCTGGTGAGCGCCTATACGGGTTATCTGCTGGACTGGCTGCACCGCGGCGAGGTCGACGTCGCAGTGCTCTACGACCCGCGCATGGCAAGATCGCTGCGCTCCCGCCCGCTGCTGCTGGAAAACCTCTTCCTGATCGGTCCACCCGAGGCCGGCTTCTCCACGGTGCGCGCGGTGCCGTTCGCATCGCTCGCCGGCAAACGCCTGCTGATGCCCAGCATCAAGCATGGGCTGCGCATCATCGTCGAACGCTGCGCCGCAGAATCAGGCATCACGCTCGATGTCGGCATCGAAGCAGATTCGTATGCCGCGCTGAAGGACCTGGTACGCAACGGCCATGGCTGGACGATCCTGCCGCTCGCTCCCATCCACGCCGATGTCGCCGCCGGCCTGCTGACCGCCGCGCCGCTGATCGATCCCGTGCCCGTGCGCCGCCTCATCCTTGCCTACCCGGCCGACCGGCCCGCCTCGCGGCTGGCACGGTTTGCCGGCCAAGCCATAGAAGACATCGTCAAGGACCTTGTCGAAAGGACCGTATGGGTCGGCCAGCTTCTTGGCTCCTCACCCTGAGCGTTAGAATTCCGGCATATCTGATAACGCCAGCCTTGCATTGCGGATGGGGAGTGCCGCAACGATAATACGGCCTGCGCGAGACAGAAGGCCGGGGCCCCTCATGGACCAGTACCAGGACATTCGCGACGCCGCCGCCAGGCTCCGCACACGGTTTCCCGGCTTCGCGGAGGGATACGATGTCGAGCGCAAGTTCCGCGAGACGCGTCGCTATCAGGTCGCGCCGATCTCGACCAACCTCATCCTGTCAAACCTTTCCGAGCATGTGCTCGGCCTGCCGCGTTCCTACCAGGAGCTATCGCCGTGAACATCCTCATCGTATATGCCCATCCGGAACCGAAATCCTTCAACGGCGCCATGAAGGATCTCGCGCTGGAAACCTTGACCCGCGCCGGCCACGAAGTCGTCGTCAGCGACCTCTACGCAATGGGCTTCAACCCTGTCGCCGGGCTCGGCGACATATCAGGTGAACGCAACGATCCGGAGTTCTTCAGCCTGCCGCGCGAACAGACCGCCGCCTACGAGGCCGGCGTGCTCTCGTCCGACATCGCGGCCGAGATCGAAAAGGTAAGGCGGGCCGACTTCGTGCTCTTCCAGTTTCCCATTTGGTGGTTCGGCATGCCCGCAATCCTCAAGGGGTGGGCCGACCGTGTGTTCGCACGCGGTTTCGCCTATCTGCCGGGCCGCAAATATGACACCGGCATGTTCAAGGGCAAGCTCGCCATGGTGGCCGCCACCACGGGCACATCGGCCGACACCTATGCGCCCGATGGCATTGACGGCGATATCCTCACCGTGCTGTGGCCCGTGCATAACGGCCTGCTGCGCTATTCGGGCTTCGACGTGCTGCCGCCCTTCGTCGCCTACATGCCGGGCCGTGTCGGCGACGATGGCCGCCAGGCCTATCTCGAGGCCTACAGCAAGCGGCTGGCAGAGATCGACGACACGCCGCGCCTGTTCTTCCACCCCGCCGAGGATTACGGCAAGAACGAGCGGCTGAAGCCGGGCGTGCTCGCCCGCTCGGGAGTGCAGCGCAATAGCTGACGCCGGCGCGCGCCCGCTGGAGGACCTGCTTACCGCTTCCACCGAGCAGGTGGCGCCGCGCCGCTTCGCACGGTCCGCCTTCGCCGACGACTGAAGCGGCATTGCCGGATGACAAGCGCATCGCAGAACAAGGGCCAGAATTTCGGAGCCATTGCGCGGTAAGTTTTTGCTTGTGAACAGGCTGGCGGATTGTAGCCTGCGCACGAGCCGGTCCAACAAAGGTGGTGCGCGAGATGGTCGACATCCAAATTCCGATGGATGCAGCGTGCCGCTGAAAGCAGGAGCTCATATCGAGGCCATGTCCGCCTTCGCGCTTGCGAATTTCGGTGGCTATGACGGGCCAACCCTTGCTCAGAACGAAAGCGCCTTTCCGCCCAGCCCCAAGGCCATCGCCGCTGGCCAGGACGCGATTGCCCGCAGCCATCTCTATCCCGACCCGGACTGGACGGCCCTGCGCGTGGCGATCGCGCAAGCCTATGGGGTCGAGCGCGACATGATCCTGTGCGGCGCCGGTTCGATGGACCTGATCAGTTGCACCGTCGCGGCGTTTGCGGGCCTGGGCGAGGAGGTGCTTGGCACCTCCTATGCCTATAATTTCGCCGCATCCGCCGCCGCGCGTGTCGGTGCGGCCTACGTCAAGGCAGCAGAGCATGATTTCACCGTTTCGATCGACAGCATCCTGGCTGCGGTCACGCCCGCAACGCGCATCGTCTTCGTCTGCAATCCGGGCAACCCGACCGGCACCCGTATCCGCAACAGCGAACTGCTGCGACTGCGCGCGGCGTTGCGGCCAGACGTGCTCCTGGTGATCGATCAGGCCTATGGCGAATTCGACGACCAAGACCCCGGACCGATCCTTGCGCTCGTCGCGCGCGGCGATACCGTCGTGCTGCGCACCCTCTCCAAGGCTTATGGCCTCGCCGGGGCGCGCGTCGGCTGGGGCCTGTTTGCGCCTTCGGTCGCGGCGCAAGTGCGCAAGATGCAGAATTCGAACCAGGTCACGACGCCTAGCCTCGCCATGGCCGTCGCGGCTGTGGAGGACCAGGCCTATATGCGCGAAACGGTGGCCCGCACGGCCGGAATTCGCGACCGGTTTGCGCAGGATCTGAGGTCCGCCGGGTACCATGTTCCCGAAAGCCGGGCGAATTTCGTGCTGATCCGCTTCGCCAGCGTAGCCGCCGCGGAGGCTGCCGAGAGAACCTTGCGCGGCGCCGATATCATCGTGCGGAGCCTGGGGGGCTACGGCCTCACCGACTGTTTGCGCGCGACGATCGGCCCGCAAGAGATGATGGACCGGGCGCTGCGCGTACTGATCGACATGCGCGGCGACTAGATCCGGCGACCGCATGTTTTGCGACTTGCACCCTGGGGAGATTTGAGAGATGCCGTACCTGCCCGTCCGAGACTTCATCGGCTATGGCGAAAAGCCGCCCGCCGCGCAGTGGCCTGCCGGCGCCAAGCTGGCCCTCAACATCGTCGTCAACTATGAGGAAGGCGCCGAATACAGCATCGGCGAAGGCGACGGCGTCTCCGAGGCGATCCTGTCGGACCTTGCTGTGTCCCCGGCGGCGCCGGGTCTGCGCAACCGCAACATGGAATCGCTCTACGAATACGGCTCACGCGTCGGCGTATGGCGGCTGGCCTCGCTGTTCCAGGAAAAGAACATCATCCCGACCTTCTACGTCGTCGGGCGAGCGCTCGAACTCAATCCGGCCGCCGGCAAGGCGATCGCGGCACTTGGCAGCGACATCGTCTGCCATGGCTGGCGCTGGATCGACTACGCGCCGCTGAGCGAGGACGAGGAACGCCAGCACATCGCGATGACAGTGGACACCGTCCAGCGCCTGACCGGCATTCGCCCGCTTGGCTGGTACACGGGCCGGCCCAGTCTCAACACCCGGCGGCTGGTGGCGGAGCATGGCGGCTTCCTGTTCGACTGCGACGACTACAATGACGACCTGCCTTATTTTGTCGACGTCGATGCCAAGCGGCATCTGGTCGTGCCGCACAGCTTCGACAACAATGACAGCCGGTTCTCGCGCGGCTCCGGCCTGGAGACAGGCAGCCAGTTCTTCGAATATGTCAGCGATGGCGTGGACTGGCTGCTGGCCGAAGGCGAAAAGACGCCGCGCATGATGACAGTCTCGCTGCACTGCCGGCTGGCGGCCCGGCCGGGCCGCATGATCGGGCTCGCCCGCTTCCTCGACAAGATCAAGGCCAATCCCGATATATGGATCTGCCGCCGCTCCGACCTTGCCCAACATTGGCTGGATCGGTTCGGCGGCTGAGAAAGCATTCGGCGGCATTGTTTTGACGCAATTCCGGACGGAAAACCGCTTCGCACTTTTCCTGGAATTGCTCTGGCCGCCGGCTACACCCTACTTGTTCGGAACCTCGTAGACCTTGCCGTGCCATGGCGCCGCGTCGATCTGGTCCAGCGCCATCACGTAGAGTTCTTTCTCGTCCGGTCCGAAGGCGAAATTCGGCATGGACGGCGACGGAACCGAAAGCGTGCGCAGCAGCTTCGCATCCTTGTCGACGACGATGATCTTGCCTGGCGCATCGAGCGAGCGCGGGCTCTGGCCGATATACATCTCGCCGGCCTTGTCCATCTTGATGCCGTCAGGCCAGATATGCGGCTGGTTCGGGAACAGGTCGTCGAGGCGCAGGAAGACGCGGCGGTTGCCCAGGCCGTGGTCGGGCTGGACGTCGAACTCGATGATCCTGTTATCCTCGGTCTCGACCAGGTAGAGGATTTTTCCATCGTTCGACATGACCAGGCCATTGGCATTGTGCAGGTCGCCGGCAACCTTCTTCACGCTGCCGTCCTTGCCGATGTAGTAGGCCGAGGCGTCGATCAGCGGTCCGCCCTTGCCGGACCCAGTGAAGTAGATGCCGCCATCCTTGTCGGGCGCGAAGTCATTCGGTCCGCTGAACGGCTTGCCGTCCGTATCCTTGTCATAGGCCGGCAGCGTCTTGCCGTCGGCGGAGATGCGACCGATCGAGTTGCTGTCGTAGCAGGTGACAAGAAACTCGCCGGATGTCGTCGGTAACACCGCTGAAGGGCCACAACCGTCCATCTTCCAGAAGATCTCGTTCTTCTTGCCGTCCCATACGGTCACCGTGCCGCGGCCGTATTCGACGTAGAAGAGCTTGTCCTGATACCAGATCGGACCTTCGGCGAACCACGCGTCTTCATTGATGACCTTGACGTCTCCCGCATGCGCGGAGGATGTGAGGGCCAGGGCAAGCATGGTGCCCAGCAGATGCCATTTGATCATGCGATTCCCCTTTGTTTTCAGGTGGTCGAAATCTTCCTCGCTCAGCTTCGCCGGCGTTTCCGGCCGGCTACGGTTTTCGTCAGTTGGTCGAATGGATGGACGGCCGTGTCTCTATGAGCGCAACCGCTTGCCTTCGGGGTCGAATGGTGGATGCGGCAGCAGGATCGCCTCATGCGGCCTTCCCAGTATGGCGACCGAGACCTTGTCCCCGGCCTTGGCCGAGCCGGCCTTGACATAGCCGAGCGCCAGGGACTTCTCGACGAAATAGCCATAGGCGCCCGAAGACACCTGTCCGATCGGCGTGCCGTCGGTGAGGAAGATCGGTTCGCCGCCGGTTGCGTCGGCATCCCTGGCGTCGATCGACAGCATGATGAGTTCATCGCGCGCCGGCTTGCCGGCGATGGCGGCATAGGCATCGCGGTTCAGGAACGCTCCCTTGTCCATTTTGACAAGGCCATCGAACTTGACCTCCTGCGGCCAATATTCGGGCGAATATTCGCGACTCCAGCTGCCATAGCCCTTTTCGACGCGCAGTGACATCAGCGCACGCGATCCGACCGGTCCGGCGCCGACTTCGTTGCCGGCCTTGAGCAGCGCGTCGTAGAGCTCGACCTGGTCGGTGGATTTGCAATGCAGTTCCCAGCCAAGGTCACCGGTGAAGGACACCCTGAGCGCCACCACATAGATGCCGGCGACGGTGATCCGTCGCGACTGCATGAAGGGAAATGCCTCGTTCGACAGATCCTCATTGGTCAGGCGCTGAAGCAGGTCGCGCGAGCTCGGTCCCGCCACGTTGAAGCCGCAGAGCTCCTCGGTGCGCGAGCGGAAGGTCGTGCCCTCGGGCAAGGGGACGGCCTTGAAGAACCTTTGGTGGAAGCGTTCGGCCATGCCGGAGCCGATGACCATGAATTCGTCGTCGGCGAGCCTGGTCACGGTGAAGTCGCCGGCGATGCCGCCGCGCTTGCCGATCAGCGGCGTGAGACAGGAGCGGCCAACCTTTAGCGGCATGCGGTTGGCGAACAGCGCGTTGAGCCAGGCCTCGGAGCCTGGACCCTTGACCTCGTATTTGGCGAAATTGGAGATGTCGATGATGCCGGCTCGTTCGCGCAGCATGCGCGCCTCGCGGCCCACCGGTTCCCACCAGTTCTGGCGCGTGAAGCCGATCGTCTCCTCGCGCGGCTCGCCCTCGGCGGCGAACCACAGCGGGTGCTCCCAGCCGAAGTTGAGGCCGAAGACGGCGTTCATTCCCTTTTGCGTGTCGTAGACGGGCCTGGTGCGCACCGGTCGCCCGGCGGCGCGTTCCTCGTTGGGGAAATGGATCTTGAAGCGATGGCTGTACTGATCCTGGACGCGGGCCTTGGTGAAGGCCTTGCCGGCCCAGTGGCCGAAGCGCGCCATGTCCCAGGCGAACATGTCGAGCGAAGGCTCACCCTCGATCATCCACTCAGCCGCCAGCTTGCCCATGCCGCCCGACTGCGAGAAACCGGGAATGATGCCGTTGCAGCAGAAATAGTTGCTGAGTTCGGGCACCGGCCCGAACAGCACCGCGCTGTCCGGCGACCAGATCATCGGCCCGTTGATCACCTTCTTGACGCCGGCTGTGCCGACGGCCGGCACGCGCGCGATCGCGCGCAGCATGTTCTCCTCGATACGGTCGAGATCGTCGGGAAAGAGTTCGTGGCCGAAGTCCAGTGGCGTGCCGTCCTCGGCCCAGAATTTCATCTTGCGCTCGTAGGCGCCGATGAGCAGCCCGAGGCCCTCCTGGCGCAGATAGTACTCGCCGTCACGATCGGCGACCGAAGGCAAGCGGCGGCCCATGGCGGCGATTTCCGGAATGGTCTCGGTGACGAAATACTGGTGCTCGGTCGGGATCAGCGGCAGCTGCAGGCCAGCCATGGCGGCGACCTCCCTGCCCCACAGGCCGGCGGCGTTGACCACCCATTGCGTGTGGATGTCGCCCTTCGGCGTGCGCACGATCCAGCTGCCGTCTGCTTGCGCCTCGGTCGCGATCACCGGCGTGAAGCGATGGATCTCGGCGCCGCGCTGGCGCGCGCCGGCGGCGTAGGCTGCGGTGACGCCGGACGGATCGACATTGCCGCCTTCCGGCTCGTACATGATGCAGCGTATGCCGTCGAAATCGACCAGCGGATGCAGCCGCTCCGCCTCGTCGCGCGCGACTTCGTAGAAATTCATCTTGTAGCGTCGCGCCTTGGCCTCCTGGAGCCTCAGCTGATGCTCGCGCGCCTCGGTCTGGGCGAGATAGAGCGAGCCCGGCTGGAAGATGCCGCAACCCTGGCCGGTCTCGGCTTCCAGTTCCTTGTAGAGCGCCATGGTGTAATGCTGGAGGCGGCTGATGTTGGTGGAATCATGCAGGCCGTGGATGTTGGCCGCCGCGTGCCAGGTGGAGCCGGAGGTCAGTTCGCTGCGCTCGAGAAGAACGACATCCGTCCAGCCGAACTTGGCAAGGTGATAGAGGATCGAGCAGCCGATCAGACCGCCGCCGATGACGACGGCTTGTGCATGAGTACGCATGTTTCTTCCCTTTGTACGGCGACTTTATCCTGGCGTTTGAATTAGCTGACTGGTCAATCGCAGTCGCCCGGCGAGTTCGGGGGCGCAACTTGCGCCCCCGAGATGTTTGCTGTGGTTGAACCGGCCTATGCCTTGTCGAGCCAGACCTTATCCAGCTGCAGTTCGAATGTCTGATGCATGCCAAGGTTCTTCACATAGGTTGCGTGGTGCCGGTACAGCGAACGCCAGAACGCCTGGATGAGGATGCCGGAGTCCTGCAGAATGGATTCGACGTCCTTCATCAGCTCCTTGCGCTTGTCGACGTCCGCCACGGCGAGCGCCGCGCTGAGTTTCTTGTCGAATTCCGGATTGGCGTAGCCCGACTCGTTCCAGGCCTCACCGCTGCGATAGGCGATCGCCAGCACCTGGACGCCGAGCGGCCGCATGCCCCAATCGGTGGTCGACCACGGATATTTCGTCCAGTCGTTCCAGAACGACGAGCCCGGAATGATGGTGCGCTTGACCTTGAAGCCGGCCTCGCGCATCTGCGCGGCGACGACGTCGGCCGGGTCCTTCACATAGTCCGCATCGTAGGAGATCAGCTCGAACTCGTGATCCGTCTGGCCGGCCTCGGCCATCAGCGCCTTGGCTTTGGCGAGATCGCGCGGAACTTTCGGCAGCGCGTAATATTCCGGATGGATCGGACAGACATGGTGGTTCTCAGCGACCTGCCCGAGGCCGCTGTAGCCGAGCTTCAGCACCGTCTCATTGTCGACCGCGAGCTGGATGGCGTTGCGCACGCGTTTGTCGTCATACGGCTTGTTGGTCACATTGGTGCGCAGCACGATGGTACCGGCGGTGACCACCTGCTCCTTGACCAGCCCCATGCTGTCATAGAGGTCGACCGTGCCGCCCACCGTCTGGTAGTTGCAATCTATCTCACCGGCCTCGAAGGCGCTGCCGATGGCGGGGTTGGACGCGTCCGATCCGTAGTCGGTCCAGTCGACGCCATCGAGATAGGGCTCGCCGCCGAACCAGGTGAAGTCCTTGCGCCGCCGCACCGAGGCCGACTCGCCGACCTTGTACGAGATCAGCTCATAGGGACCGGTGCCGGGCGTCTTGAGCATGTCGGCGCCGCTCTTGTCGAAGTCACGATGGACGATGACCGCCGGATAATCGGAAAAGCCCGGAATGATAGTGACGTCGGACTGATTGCACTTCAGCTTCACCGTGTGGTCGTCGACCTTGGTGATGGCGCCGGCCGCGGCTTTCTTGGTGGCGGGATCGATCAGGGAGCTCATGCGCCCGGCCATCGAATTGCCCTCGGCTGCCTTGTCGCACCAGCGTTCGAGGTTGTGGACGATGTCGTCGGCGTTGAAGTCGTCGCCGTTCGACCACTTCACGCCCTTGCGCAGATGCAGCGTGTATTGCGTGGCGTCGTCACTCACTTCCCAGCTCTCGACCAGATGTCCCTCGAAGGTGAAGTCGGTGGTGTAGCGGATCATGTAATCGTTGCACTGGCGCATGACGTTGGCGATCTCGGACCAGTCCCAGGAGCGCGGATCCTTCATGTCCTTGATGATCATCTGCATCTTCAGGATGCCGCCCTTCTTGCCGGGCACGATCGTCGCGGCCTTGGCCGGGGCGATGCCGGCCATCGAATAGGCGAACGCCGAGGAGGCCCCCATCGCGCTTGCCATGGCCAGGAATTCGCGGCGATCCATCTTGCCGCTTTTGACTTCGGCTGCGTAGCTTTCGATAACCGCCGGGACGCGGTCACCGTTGCTCTTGAACATTGTCATCGTTGTTCTCCGGTTCAGGGCTTTCCGCCCGTTACATTCCCCTTGCGATATTCATGTTAGGGGCGATGCAAAAATCCCGGAAGGGCTCAAGCCGTGAAGAACCGCCAAAACGCGGCCCTAAAGACCTAAAAAAACGATGCCATTGGCGTGTCAATTTTTTGAGCGCAGGCCTGTCGCCCGCTCGCGGACGGCTATCAGGCGCTGTCTTCGCGTGCTCGCGAGAGGATCCATTCGCGCACAATGCGAGCGATGTTTCCTTTCGAGAGCTGGCTCTCGGTGAGGTAGTAATTCCAGGGGCTTGGCGGCCGAACCGGAAAGGGTTCGACGAGCAGTCCGCGACGCAGATAGGCATGGGCAAGCGACCGCTGGGTGGCGACCAGTCCGGCCCCCATGGCGGCGAGTTCGAGCGCGATGTTGGAGGCGTTCGTCGACAGCCCCTTGTCGTGGTCGTCCATGTCGACGCCGAGCGCGGTGGCAACAACCTGCCAGTATTCCTGGCGGCCGTGCACGAAGATCCAGTCCACCTTGAGGATATCCGCCGGCGCCTTCACGGCATGCTCGCCTTCGAGCAGCGAAGGCGCGCAAAGCAACAGCAGTTCGTCGTTCCAAAGCGGGATGCCGGCAGGCGGGCGATCGTCGAAGCGGCGCGTCGAAATTGTGATGTCGGCGATCTGTTCACTGATATCCTCCCAGATCGTACCGTGCAGCACGATTTCGATCTCGGGATGTTTCTTGCGAAACGCGGCCATGCAGCCCGCCAGCCAGTTCTCAGCCAGGCTCATCGGGCATGAGACGACCACGGTGCGGTTGCGCGAAGAGGTCACGATCGCCTCCGTTGCCTGGTCGATCTGATCGAGGGCCTGGCGCAAGGTCGGCAGGAAGGCCTCGCCCATCTCGGTGAGCTTGAGGCTGCGCGGGTAGCGGATGAACAATTGCCGTCCGATGTAATGTTCGAGCGCGCGGACATGGGTGCTGACCGCGGCCTGCGTGTATCCGAGTTCGTTGGCGGCGGCGGTGAAGGAGAGATGCCGGGCCGAACTCTCAAAGGATCTGATATAGTTCAACGGGGGTGGCGGCTTCATCGCTAACTCCTGCAAGACGCAGTGATAGCTATCCCACAGACAGGGCGGCGTTCAATCGTGACCGACCACAAGACGTGAATTTTTTTGGCCAATGCCGCCGAACTAATTGCGTGAAAGCACGATGAACCCAAATTAATGATGTCGTGACGCAGAGGGGAGTAATGCAAGTGGCTGTGCCGTCGCATCGGCGTGAAGGGCCTGACGCGAGTACCAGCGTTACCGTCCGCCTGGCTGATTTCGTGTTACGGCGGCCGGCGGCGGCATTCCCCGCCTCGGTCCTCGAGCAGGCGCGCTATCTCCTGCTGGACACAATCGGCATTGCCATTGCCGCCGGTCCGATGGAAGCGGGCCGGATTGCCCGCGACACCGCAGCACTTCTCTACGGTTCGACCGACCCGCGGCATTCGGCACGCATGCTTTTCGATGGACGCCGTGCCAGCATCGCCGGAGCCGCCTATGCGGCAGCGACTCAGATCGACAATCTCGACGGCCATGACGGATACAGCCCGACCAAGGGCCATATCGGCGTCGCTGTCGTGCCGGCGCTGGCAGCGCTTGCCGAGGCACGCCCCGACCTTGGCGGGCCGGAGGCACTGGCGGCCCTGGTCGTCGGCTACGAAATTGCCGGGCGGGCGGGCATCGCGCTGCACGCGACTGTGTCGGACTACCATACATCGGGCGCCTGGAATGCGCTGGGCGTCGTCGCGGTGGCGGCGAGGTTGCGGCGGCTCGACGACAATCAACTGCGCCAGGCGCTTGGCATTGCGGAATATCACGGCCCACGCAGCCAGATGATGCGCGAGATCGCGAACCCGACGATGCTGCATGACGGCTCGGGCATCGGCACGCTGGTCGGCCTGTCCGCGGCAGTGCTTGCCGAACGCGGCTTTACCGGCGCGCCGGCGATCACGATCGAGGAGCCCGAGGTCGCGCCGCATTGGCAGGATCTCGGCGCCTTCTGGCAGGTGCTGCATCAGTATGTGAAGCCGTACCCGATCTGCCGCTGGGCGCACGCCGCGATCGACGCGACACGCGGGCTCTGCCATTCGCATCATCTCGCGCCCTCCGACATCAGCCACGTCGAAGTGAACAGCTTTCATTACGCCGCCACGCTGTTCGACGGCATGCCGGACACGACCTCGAAGGCGCAGTACAGCCTGCGCTTCGCCGTCGCGACCTTTATCGTCCATGGCCGTATCGGGCTCGAGCACATTTCCGGCAGCGGGCTGGAGGATGCTGCCGTGGCGGATATGCTGAGCCGCATCACGGTCCTGGAGTCGGAGCGCCACAGTGCCCGTTTTCCGGCGGGCCGCTGGGCCGACGTGGCGATCACGACATCAGATGGGCGGATCCTCGCTTCCGGAGACGTCCATGCGCGCGGCGGACCGGAGGCGCCGCTGACCCAAGCTGAAATCGAGGCCAAGTACATGGAATTCGCCGCGCCGGTACTCGGACAAGGCCGCGCCGAGGCGATCCGCGACGCGGTGCTGTCGCTCAGCGACCGCGACAGCCTCTTCAGCGATCTGTCGGCATTGCTCTACGATCCTCCTGTCATCACCAGGATGCTGCAACGGCCAGCGTGGTAGCGGCCGGACAGCGGCAGCGGCGGTCACACACGGCATCGAATACCATCACGCACAGAGGACACAGATGACCCGCCCGCAAGGAACCATCGCACCGATCCTGACGCCATTCGCTGACGACGGCGGCATCGCACGCGACCTCTTTGTGTCCCATGCCAGATGGGTTCTGGACCAGGACGCGCATTTCCTGTCCCCCTTCGGCACCACCGGCGAGGCGCTGTCGCTCTCGCTGGGTGAGCGCATGCGGGCGCTGGAGTGGCTGATCGAAGCCGGCATTTCGCCAGATCGTCTGATGCCCGGCACCGGCGTCACCGCGCTGCCCGAAACCGCCGAACTGTCGAAGCATGCGGTCGAGCTCGGCTGCGCAGGAGTGATGGTGCTGCCGTCCTTCTTCTACACCGCCGCCGGCGATAGCGGCCAGGCGCGCTACTACAGCGAACTGATCGAGCGGGTGGCGAACCCGGCAATGAAGATGATCCTCTACCATATCCCGCAGAACTCCGGCGTGCCGGTGAGCCCGGCCTTGACCGCCCGGCTGAGCGCGGCGTTTCCCAACACCGTTGTCGCTTACAAGGACAGCGCTGGTGACTGGAACAACACGGCAGCGGTGATTGCCGCGGCGCCTAAGGTTGCGGTGTTCCCGAGTTCTGAGGCGCAACTGACCAAGGGCCTGGCCAGCGGCGCGGCAGGCTGCATCTCGGCCACCGTCAACCTCAACGCCGCGGCCATCCGCTCCCTTTACGATCGCACGCTGGCCGGGGAGGACGTTGCCGAAGCGGATGCCGCGATCAAGGCGTTCCGCAAGATCATCCAGGATGCCGGTCTGATCCCCGCTATGAAGGCCGTGCTGGCGGTGCGCTCGGGTGACCGGCGGTGGCTGAACCTGCGCGCTCCACACGAGAATGCGACGCTTGAGAACGGTGAGAAGCTGCTCGCGGCGCTCGGCTCTTCGGCAGATCACATTGGCCGGAACTGAGCGGCACCATGTCGGCTGAGCCATCCGTCATCCTGCACACAGACCGGCCGGGCGCGGCGCTGGCCGTGCTGATGGAGACGCATCCGGACCTCGCGATCCATGCTTGCGACAGTTACGCCGCCCTGCCCGAACTGATCGGGCGCGTGGCGGCGGAAGTGGTTTATTCCGTCCGCTTCGACGGCACGCCGCGCTTTCCGCGCCAGGCCCTGGTCGAAAGCCCGACCGTGCAATGGGTCTCGGTCGGCGGCTCCGGCACCGATCATCTCGGACGTTGGGACCCGGAGCGGCTGACGGTGACGAACGCCGCGGGCGTTGCCGCCGGCATGCTTGCCGAATATGCGCTCGGCGCCATGCTGTCCTTCTCGCTCGACCTGCGCGGCTTTGCGGGCCGCCAGCAGGCACGACAGTGGGGCGGCGGCCGCGTTGAGCCGATCGAAGGCAAGACGGTGCTGATCATCGGCCTTGGCAAGACCGGCGAGGCCGTCGCCAGACGGGCGCACGCGATGGGCATGCGCACGCTCGGCATCCGCGCGCGCCCCAAGCCGACACCAAGCCTGGATGAGGTTCATGGCGTTGACGCGCTGCTGCCGCTCGTCGGCCGCGCCGATTTCATTATCTGCTGCGTGCCTTTGCTGCCGACCACGCGCGGCCTGCTCGGCAAAGCGGCCTTCGCAGCGATGAAGCCCTCCGCCGTGCTCATCGATATTTCGCGCGGTGGCGTGGTCGATGAGACCGCGCTGCTCGAAGCCCTTGACGACAAGCGGATCAAGGGGGCGGCGCTCGACGTCTTTGCGACCGAGCCGCTGCCCGCCGAGCATCGTTTCTGGGGTTACGACAACATCGCCATCACGCCGCATTGCGCGGCGGTCTATGACGGCTGGGACATCAAGTCGGTGCGCATGTTCACCGACAATCTGGCGCGCTATCGCCGCGGCGAGCCGCTGGAGAATGTGGTCAGTCCGGAGCGCGGCTATTGAAAGCAATTCCAGGAAAAGTGTGCAGCGGTTTTCCGTCCGGAATTGCGAAAAAGAGAGTCGGGAAGGAATAAATCCGATGTCACAGGACAGGCGCGGCGGCGGCCGCAGATCGAAGCTCGGGCGCAGCGGTGGCGGCATCGCGCAACTGCCGTGGCAGAGCGTCAAGAATCCCTATCCGCCCATGCAGCTTCTCGACGAAGAGCGGATGCAGCAACTGCACGACACCTCGATGCGTATCCTGTCCGAACTCGGCATCCGCGTCATGAGCGAGCGGGTGATGGACCTGTTCGCTTCCGCCGGCGCCATCGTCGATCGCGAAGAGAAGACCATCCGCATCGATGAGAGCCTCGTGCGCGAGGCGCTGCGGGCGGTGCCGTCCTCCTTCACGCTGACCAGCCGCAATCCGGAAAAGCAGGTCCATCTCGGCGGCAACTCGCTGGTCTTCGGCCTGGTGGCCGGCCCGCCCAACGTGCATGACCGCATCAACGGCCGCCGTCAGGGCAATCTTGCCGACTACCAGAACTTCATCCGGCTCGCGCACCACTTCAACGCCATCCACATCATCGGCAACCAGGTGGTGGCGCCGATGGAGCTGCCGGCGAATGCGCGCCATCTCGACACCTACCATGCCAATCTGACGCTGAGCGACCTCTCCTTCCACTGCACCGCGATCGGCCGCGCCCGGGCCATGGACGGCATCAACATGATGGCGATCGCGCGCGGCATCTCCGTCGAGGAGATGCGCGCCTCGCCTGGCGTGACCACGATCATCTCGATCAACTCGCCGCGCCTGTTCGACGACGCCATGGCGGAGGGCCTGATCGCCATGGCGGAGCACGGCCAGCCGGTGACCGTCACGCCTTTCACGCTGATGGGCGCGATGACGCCGGTGACGCTGGCCGCCGCACTCTGCCAGCAGAACGCGGAGGCGCTGTTCGGCGTGGTGCTGACGCAGCTCGTCAATCCCGGCACGCCTGTGATGTACGGCGCCTTCACCTCCAATGTCGACATGAAGTCCGGGGCGCCGGCCTTCGGCACGCCGGAGAATGCCAAGGCCAACATCATCGCCGGGCAATTGGCGCGGCGCTACAACCTCCCCTACCGCACCTCAAATGCGAATGCCTCGAACGTGGTCGACCTGCAGGCCGCCTACGAGACGGAAATGGCGACGTGGGGCGCGGTGCTCGGCGGCGCCAACCTGATCTACCACGCGGCAGGCTGGCTGGAGGGCGGGCTGACGGCGTCCTATGAAAAGCTCGTGCTGGACGTCGAGATCCTGCAGAACATGATGGAGTTCCTGCGGCCGCTGCCGTTCCAGGAGGACGATTTGGGGTTCGAAGCGATCAAGTCGGTGCCGGCCGGCGGCCATTTCTTCGGCGCCGAGCACACCATGTCGCGCTACACCACCGCCTTCTACCAGCCGATGCTCTCCAACTGGCAGAACCATGGCGCGTGGGAGGAAGCCGGCGGCAAGGATGCGCTGGAGCGGGCTACGGAGCTCTGGCAGCAGGCGCTGCACGATTACGAAGAACCGGTGATGGACCCCGCGATCCGCGAGGAGCTCGACGCCTATGTCGCGCGCCGCCGCGAGGAGATCGCCGCCAATCCGGAAGGTTAGGATTTCTACCCGATGCACCATGATCTCGTCATCCGTCACGCGACGCTGATCGCCGGCGACGGCTCGAAACCTTTCGAGGCCGACATCGCCGTCACCGGCAACAGGATCGCCGCCATCGGCCGGCTGGACGACGCGACTGGCATCGAGGAGATCGATGCCAGGGGCAAGGTGGTCGCGCCCGGCTTCATCGACGTGCACACCCATGACGATGGCGCACTGCTGGCGCCCCGCGGCATGGATCCGAAGATCAGCCAGGGCGTGACGACGGTGATCGCCGGCAATTGCGGCGTCAGCCTGGCGCCGCTGCTTCTCGACAGGACGCCACCCCCGCCCTTCACGCTGGTCGGCGGCCGCGAGAATTTCCGCTTCGATCGCTTTGCCGACTATGTCGCCGAGCTCAGGCGGCGCGGCATCGCCACGAACGCGGCTCTATTGGTCGGCCACACCACTTTGCGCCAGCGCTGCATGCCGGTGACCGACCGTCCGGCCAACGAAGCGGAGACGGCGGCGATGCAGGAGGCGGTCGCCGAGGCCATGGCCGACGGCGCCTTCGGCCTCAGCACCGGGCTCGACTATCCGCCCGCCGTGAAGTCCTCGACCGAGGAGGTCAAGGCGCTCGCAGCCATGGCGGCCGGCCTCGGCGGCCCGTATGTCACTCACACACGCAACTATTTCGAAACGATGGACGAGGCGATCGAGGAGGCGATCGACATTGCCGATCATGCCGGCGGCAAGCTGTTCATCTCGCACCACCAGTGCACCGGCCGCGCCAATTTCGGCAAGAGCCGTCCGTCACTGGAAAGGATCGACCGGGCGCGCGAGACGATGGACATCGGCATGGATGTCTATCCCTATGCCGCAAGCTCTACCGTGCTTCGCCTGGAACGTTGCGACACGGGCCTGAAGATCCTCGTCACCTGGTCGGATCCGCATCCGGAGATGGCCAGGCGCGAGATCGCCGACATCGCGCGGGAATGGAATTGCAGCGAGCGCGAGGCGGGTGAGCGCCTGCTGCCGGCGGGTGCTGTCTATTTCCAGCTCGACGAGACGGATGTGCGCAACATCATCGCCCATCCGCGCACCATGATCGGCTCGGACGGCCTGCCGCACGATATCCACCCGCATCCGCGCCTGTGGGGCACCTTCCCGCGCGTGCTCGGCCACTATGCCAGGGATGTCGGCCTGTTCAGCCTGGAGGAGGCCGTGTTCCGGATGACCGGGCTGCCCGCGAAGGAATTCGGCATGGCGCAACGCGGGCTGCTGGTCGAAGGCAATTTCGCCGATCTCGTCGTCTTCGATCCCGACACGATAATCGACACCGCCACGTTCGAGGAGCCGCGTCGGCCCGCCGCCGGCATCGAGCATGTCTTCGTCAACGGCGTATCCGTATGGCGCGGCGGCAGGGCGACCGGCGCACTGCCTGGCACGGTACTCAAGCCCTCGGCCTCAAAGGTCGTCAGGGGCGCATGCGGCTGCGGCGCCGATCACAGCGCCTCGTAAATCCGGTCGACCGTTTCGAGCGTGTAGACGAATTCCACCGGCCGCGTGCAGCGCCAGCCGTCGAAAGGCTGGCCGGCGAGCGCCTTCAACGCCTCGGGCAGGCGCAGGATGCCGCCGCCATAGAGCCGGTTGGCCATGTCGAGCATGCCGGTGCGGTGCATGGCCTCGCTCATGCTGCCGCAGGCGTCCTTGACCAGCCAGACCCTGAAACCCTGGTAGACCGCGTCGAACACGCTCTCGGTCACGCAACTGTCGGTCAGCACGCCGGTCACGATCAGGTTCTCG
This sequence comes from Mesorhizobium sp. GW821-FHT04C10, assembly GCF_059420305.1. Taxonomy (NCBI): domain Bacteria; kingdom Pseudomonadati; phylum Pseudomonadota; class Alphaproteobacteria; order Hyphomicrobiales; family Phyllobacteriaceae; genus Mesorhizobium; species Mesorhizobium sp. GW821-FHT04C10. Next base: position 6,033,982 of record NZ_JBWKTL010000001.1, read on the forward strand.
ACCTTCAGGCCGGCCAGCCGTTTTGAAAGATCGGTGCGGCGAAAGGCGCTCGGCCAGTGCTTGTGGATGATGATGTCGCCGTGCAGCGCCGCCACTTCGGCGCAGATCGCCGCGCCATCGCTGCCGGCCACGGCGGAGCGGAATTCCTCGGTCAGGATCTCCTCCTGCCTTGCGTAGCCGTCGCGTTCCTCCGGCTTCACCCAGGCCTGCGCATGGATGACCGGCACGCCTGCCGCACGGGCGGCTGCGATCAGCGTCGCGGCATTGGCGAGCACGGCGTCATAGCCGATCACCGGCCAGGCCGCACCGGGGCGGTATTCGTTCTGCAAATCGATGACGAGCAAGGCGGTCGCGGCAAGGTTCATGGCTGTCCCAGGGGATTGTCGAAGTCAGTGATGAAACGAAGAAGCAAGCGGATCGCCTGATCAAGGTCGGCGATCTCCATCGCTTCATGCGGGTTGTGGCTGCCGTTCTCGTTGCGAACGAAGATCATGGCGGTCGCGATGTCGGCGCCTGCGAAGGTGGCTGCGTCATGCCCCGCCCCGCTCGGCACATGCGGCGCCCGCATCTGCAGTTCGGTGGCGGCACGGTCCAGCCTTGCGATCAGAGCCGGCGACATGGTTGCCGGCTCCCAGGTGAAGCGTGGCCCGGCCTCGAAGCTGACGCCGCGTTTCCTGCCGACTTCGGCGAAGAGCGCGTGCAGTCTTGCGTCGACCCGTTCAAGAACAGCGGCCTCGGCACTGCGCACATCGAGCGTGAAGCGGAGTTCGCCCAGGACGCGGCTGCCCCCGTGCTGGCTCGGATCGGATTCCACCCGGCCGAAGGTGATGGTGGCCTCATGCCCTTCACGCTCGAGCGCGTCCCATTCCGCTTCAAGGCCGGCGACCAGATCGGCAAAGCCGAGCACACTGTCATGGCGGGCAAAGCGCGGCTCGGCACCTGAATGCGCGTAGGCGCCAAGGCATTTCGCATCGACATAACGGAAGCCGCCGGCAATACCGGTGACGATGCCGACCGGCGCACCGGATGCGACAAGGCGCGGTCCCTGCTCGATATGCACTTCGACGAAAGCCGCGATGCGGCCGGCATCGATGCCCGGCACGCTACGCCGCACGGCATCGGGGTCGAAGCCTTCCTCACGCATGTGATCCGCAAGCGTGCGTCCGCTGTCCGACCGCCTCGCGTCCAGCGCCGCCGGCTCAAGCAACCCAAGTGCGGCCTGGCTGCCGGGATAGGATAGCGGAAACCACACCGCTTCCTCGGCGCGGGTCGCCAGCACGATCAGATCGCGTGACAATTGGATGCCTTGCCCGACCAGTTCGGCCATCACCGCCAGTCCGGCCACGACGCCCGCAGCGCCGTCGAAATTGCCACCATGCGGCACGCTGTCGAGATGCGAACCGACAACGATCGCCGGCAGGTCGGGGTCGCGGCCCTTCAGCGTCAAATAGAGATTGCCGGCGGCATCGACATGCGCCGTGGCGCCGAGCTTTTCCGCTTCATCGCGCACGAGATCGTGGGCGAAGCGTTCACCGGGTCCATAGGCGATACGCGTGATCCCCGGCGCATCGGTGGTGGCGTGCGCAAGCCTGTCCAGCAGATGCCCGGCCAGCCTGCCGCCGGCCGTGAGTGCGGCATCGCTCATGACGCAACCTGTCTGGCTTGGGACTCGACGCCGCGCAGCCGGTGTGGCGCGAGATCTTCCATAGACACGCCCTGCCTTGCGACATCATCTGGAAAGCCCTTGCCCGCGATCAGGCTGGCGCAGACGCGCGACAGCCCCGGCGAGGTCTTGATGCCGTAGCCGCCCTGCCCGACCAGCCAGACGAAATCCGGTACTTCGTCATCCGGTCCGACCACCGGCGACCCATCGGCGACGAAGGTCCGCAAGCCTGCCCATGAGCGCGACACGCGCTGCACCTCGATCGTCGTCGCCCGCTCAAGACGTTCGGCGCCGATCGCCACATCGATATCCTCGGCATAGGCATCCATCGGTGCTGAGGGCGTCGCATCGGCAGGCGAGACGAACAACTGCCCTGCATCCGGCTTGAAATAGAATTCGGCGCCGACATCGTTGACCAGCGGCCACTCTGATATGTCGACACCGGCGGGCGCCGGGATGTTGAAGGCGGTGCGGCGCTTCGGCTGCAGGCCGATCGGGCGCACGCCAGCCATGACGGCGATCTCGTCACCCCAGGCACCGGCGGCATTGACGATCTGTGGCGCAAGGAATGTTCCCGCCGGGGTTTCGACCCGCCATTGGCCGCCTTGCCGGCCGATGGCGTTGACGCCGGCATTGGTGACGATCCTGGCGCCGTGCGCACGGGCGCCACGCAAGAAGCCCTGGTGCAGGCCGTTCACATCGATGTCCATCGAATGCGGTTCGATATAGGCGCCGGCGAGATAATCCGCGCGCAGCACCGGCACGCGCGCAATCGCCTCGGCCGGTGTCATGGCGACGATCGACGGCACCAGCGCCCGCGCGGCCTCGAGATCCTGAGCCAGGAGATCGAGCTGATCGGCGCGCGCCACGGTGATCATGCCGCGTTTGCCGAGAAGCGGATAATCAGTGAAGCCAGCCGGCGGTTCGGTCAGGAAAGACCGGCTCGCCAGCACGATCCGGCGGATAATGCCGTTGCCGTAGTTTTCGGTAAAGCTTGCCGCCGAGCGGCCGGTGGTGTGGTAGCCGCAATGGCTTTCCCGCTCGAGCACGACCACCTTGGCCGAGCGGGAAATCTCGAAGGCGGCGCCGGCGCCGGCCATGCCGCCGCCAATGATGATGATTTCGGTTTGCTCGGCGGCACTCATATCAGCTCATCCTTTAACAAGATCGCACAGCCTTGCTTTCACGCGGCACGGCAGGCGGCTCACCCAGGCGTCCGCGCCGGGCGCGGTCGCGGGCGCCACGCCCCTCGGCCAGATTTTCGGCCAACGAATTCTGCGCGGCGCAATCTTCAAGTGCGAGGTCGGTGACAAAAGGCATCGGCTTGCCGGCGATCGCCATGCCTTTCAGCCGCGCCCAGACGGCGCGCCGCTTGCGCACCTGATGCGACTGCAACTCACTGATCTCCGCCATACTGGTTTCCCGCTTGATCTCCAGCGCGCCGGCTTCGACCGCCGCGTCGAACAGCTCAAGGCCGCGCCTAGTGCGCACGATGATGCCGTTGAGCGCCTCGTCCTCGACCGCCGGCCCGCCGTTCAGCCAGGCGTCATGAACCGCGATGTCCGCCACCTGGCCGATCGCATCCGGGCAGATCTTGCAGCGCGGCTGGATCATCCATTTATCCTCGTCTTCCCACAGCTGCCGATAGGTGAGTTCGAAGGCGCGCCCGTCGCTGGTTTCGATTCGGTTGAGGCCGGGGTTGCCGTGACCCCGATAGCGGAACAATCTGAGTTCGTCCTCGCCGAGGCCGAAGCGCTGCAACGCCTGTTCCGATTTCGACAGATCCGAGGCACCGCCGCAGACGAAGGCCAAGGCATATCGCATCAAATCATCGACGCGGGGATCGAGCCGCGCCAGGTTGCGCACGGCGGTGACGTCGCAAGGCTTGGCGATCAGCGCGAACGGCTCGCCGCGATCGAGGATGTCGCCGAAATCCACCAGGGTCGCAGCCGGGCCATAGCGCGAGCCGGCGCCCTCAAGCACCGAAGCGGCATCAAAGCTCAGGCGGCGCTCGCTGCGCATCGGCTGGGAATGCGATGCGGCGACATGCAGCACGAACTTGACGCGTCCGGAACTCAGGAGGAATTGGCCAAGCGCCGTCAGCACCCCACCTCCCGAGCCGACAAACCGCACCGCGGGATCTCCCGCGCAGCCGAGCACAAGCCGTTCGGCAGGGCCCCAGACGGTGTCCGTTACTGCGGCATTGCTTGCCTGCGCCCGCGACGGACCGGCGATGCGCGTTCCCGGACAGACGGCGTTGATCCGCATCAGCGTCGACCTGTCCAATGCCTGGTTCGCCACCGGCCGCTCGCGCCCCTCCGGCGTCATCATCATCTCGACCGCGCCACGGCCGGCGATCGATCGGCAGAGGCCGCAGCCGATGCAAAGACCGTTCTCGACGATCTCGCTCAGCGAAAGTGGATCGGTCGGCAGCATCATCGTGGCTTGGCTATGGCTGGCTTCGATCAGGCCCATCTCGTTTCGATCTCAGACCGGTTCCGAAATACGCCGGTACTGATCGGGGCGGCGATAGAGCGCGAAATTGAAATTCACCTTCCGGCAGGTCTCGATCAGGTCGAGGTCAGCGCGATGGACGATGATCTCGTCGCCGAGCGACATCGCCTGCGCAGCAATCTCGCCGGTCGGCGCGATGATGCAGGAGCCGCCTATCAGTGCCTGGCCGTCTTCCAGCCCGGCCTTGGCGGCGGCCGCCACCCACAGCGTGTTCTGGTAGGCGCCGGCCTGCATCGGCAGATGGTTGTGGAACATCCTGAGATGCGCCAGCGCCGGCGCCTCGTCCAGCAGCAGCGGCGTGTTGTAGCCAAGCAGAGCTACCTCGGCGCCGTTGAGGCACAGCATACGATAGGTCTCCGGCCAGCGGCGGTCATTGCAGATCGCCATGCCGACACGGACGCCGCGATAGTCGAAGACCGGGAAGCCGAGATTGCCAGGCTCGAAATAGCGCCGCTCGAGATGCGTGGTGGTGCCTTCCTCCGGCTCGCTCGACCCCGGCACATGCATCTTGCGATAGCGGCCGATGAAGCGCCCGTCCGGGCCGACAAGGTCCATGGTGTTGAAATGGCGCGTCCGGCCGTCTTCCCCAGCAATCTCGCAATAGCCGAGCGCGAAGCCGACCTTGAGGCGCGCGGCGGCGTCATAGAGGCGCTGCGTTGCGGGGCCAGGCATCGACTGTTCGAAGAAAGCGTCGATCTCAGCCTGATCGTCGATGCGCCAGCGCGGGAAGAAGGTGGTCAGCGCCATCTCAGGGAACGCCACAATTTCCGCACCCGCGGCCGCAGCCTGTTCCAGCAAGTGGACGAGGCGATCGACAGTTTCGGCACGCGAGGCGCTGCGCTGGATCGGTCCGGTCTGGGCGACCGCTATAGTCAGGCATCGAGCCATGGCGTCGTCTCCTCGACTGGTTTTCCCGAGCGGGCCGGATCGGCCGCGCTGCGCTCTACGAATTGTCCGAACCCAGGCTGCACCTGCAGCACGCCGTCGGCGACCACCGGCACGCCGCGCACCAGCACGGTGGTCGGCTTGCCGGTCACGCTCCTGCCCTCGTAGGGCGTGAAGTCGACGCGCGAATGCAGGGCCGAATGGCCAAGCGTCCAGGTCGCCGTGGGATCCCACAGCGCCAGATCGGCATCGAGGCCGACCGCTATCCGGCCCTTGGCGTGGGCCAGACCATAGATCGCGGCGGCATTGCGCGAGGTGAGATCGAGATAGCGCTCCAGCGTCAGCCGGCCGGAGAGCAGTCCTTCCGAGAAGAGCAGCGGCAGACGAGTCTCGATGCCGGGGATGCCGCTCAGCGTGGTGGTAAAACCGGGCGTCCGCGATCGCGCGATCTTGTCGGCGAAGAAATAGGGCGAATGGTCGGAGGACCAGAGATCGATGCCGCCATCGATCAGCGCCTGCCACAGATGCTCATGGCTGCGCGGCGAACGCGGCGGCGGTGAAAAGACGAAGCGCGCGGCATCCAGGGCCGGCCGATCGAGGTCGGCAGCGCCGATGAACAGATATTGCGGACAGGTCTCGGCGATCGCATCCACACCACGAGCCCGTGCCCGCGCCACCTCCTCGGCCGACTGCCAGGAGGAGACGTGGACGATGGTCATGCGTGCGCCGGTCATTTCGGCGAAGGCCAGCGCACGATGCGTGGCCTCGCGCTCCATCGTCTCGCTGTGGGCAACGACATGGTAGCGGATGTCGGTTCGGCCGAGATCGATCAGCCTCTGGCGCGTGCGGCGGATGGCGGCGTCGTTCTCGGCATGGACCATGACAATCCAGCCAAGCCTGTGCGCGGTATCGAGTACCCTGAAGAAGAGATCGTCGTCGACCGCAAAACCCTGATAGGTCATGAACAGCTTGACCGAGGCGATGCCGCGTCCAGCGAGCTGCGAAAGCTGTTGCTCGACATTCGAGCCGGTGCCCATGGTCACCACGGCGTGCAGCCCGTAGTCGATCACCGCGCGCCCTGTGGCGCGATCGAGCGCTCGATCAATGGCGCCGACAGTGCTCATCTCCGGACCCGGCATGCCGAACGGGACGATGCATGTCGTGCCGCCGAAGGCGGCCGAGATGGTGCCGGACTCGAAATCGTCCGCATTGCCGGCCCCGCCCCAGACCGGTTGGTCGAGATGGCAGTGGGCGTCGATGCCGCCGGGCATGACCCAACGACCGCCGGCGCCGATCACGGATTTACCGGCCAGGCCGGTCCCGATGGCGGCGATGCGGCCCTCATCGACGGCGATGTCGCATTCGGCCCAACCGTTGTCGAGCGCAACCCTTCCGCCTTTGATCACCAGCTCATGCATCCGGTTTGCCCACCCCAATCGGCGTCAGCCGACGGCCGCCGTGACCATGATCTCGACGCGATACTGGTCGCCGGCAAGTCGCGCCTCGACCGTTGCGCGCACCGGCATGGCGCTGCGGTCGATCCAGGCGTCCCATGCCGCATTCATCATCTCGAAGTCGGCGATGTCGCGCAGCCAGATTTGGGCGCTGAGAAGCTTCGACTTGTCGCTGCCGGCCTTGGCCAGAAGGGTATCGATCTTGGCGAAAATCTGCTTCGTCTGCGCGGTGGTGTCGCCGGAAAGGTCGTCCGCCGTCAGGCCGGAGACATAGACGGTGCCGTTGTAGCGCAGCACCCGGCAGAAGCGTTGCCCGTTCTCAAGACGTTCGATCGTCATACCCTGGTCTCCTCTCGATCTTCGGCAGGTGACCTATCGTAGGGAGCGTGCAAAAGGACTGTAAAGCCTGTCGCACGGCGCAACGCCGTTTTCCGCCACCGGGATGGCCAAAAAAAATCACGCCATAGCCGTGTCAATCTTCGCTTGTGGCGTGCATGACGAAGTGTAGCTTCTGTCTGGGAGAGCAGCCGCTGGCCGGCGTGACTGCCAAGGGGAGCCGTCGCAATGCATCAAGGTTCAGCGTCGGTCATTGACCCTGCTTGCGATCGCCGGCGCCTGTCCTAGCCGGCTGACGGCGGCATTCATGGGGTCGATCTCTCAATCCGCGATGCGCTTCTGGCGGAACGCCGAGCGCTCCCGCGCCACGCTGCCGATCATGGCAAGCGTCTGTCTCGCCTGCATCGGCAGCGCCATGCTGACGACCGCGGTCTCGTTCCATCTGGGCAAACCTGGCGTCGACCCCGACGTCGTGCAGATCGTGCTGACCGCCTATCCGGTCGGCTTCCTGATCGGATGCCTGATGACGCGTCCATTGGTCGCCCGCTATGGCCATGAGCGGACCTTCCTGCTGATCCTGACAACCGCGCTGCTGTCGGCCCTGGGCTTCATCTTCACCGACTTCATGCCGAGCTGGTTCTGCTTCCGGCTGCTTGGCGGCATGTCGATGGCCTCGATGTTCGTCGTCTGCGAGAGCTGGATCAATCTCTATGCCGAACAGCACAATCGCGGCGCGATGTTCTCGATCTACATGCTGACGACAGCGATCGCCGTGCTGCTCGGCCAGATACTGGTCGCGCTGGTCGGTCCGAAATCTCCGCATCTGTTCTTGGTGGCGACGGCGACGGTGCTTCTGGCCTTCGCGCCAAAATTCGCGGGGCTACGCTGGCCGACGCTGCCTTCGGTGCCGGCCGATCCGGCGCCCACGCCCGGAGCGAAGGCAGACAGGCGGCTCGGACCGCTCGCGCTTTTTAGGCTGGCGCCGGTGACGGTCGTCGCCATTTTCCAGGCCGGCATCACCAACATGAACATCTTCGTGCTGACACCTCTTTACGGGACGCAGATCGGACTGTCGGCGGTGGCTACCGTCTGGCTGGTGACCATAATTAGCATAGCCGGCATGCTCGCGCAGACCCCGGTCGGCTGGCTGTCGGACCGGTTCGACCGTCGCCTGATGCTGCTCATCCAAGGGCTGGTGTCAGTGACGACCTGCGCCGCGATCGCATGGGTCGGCACCCTGTCGGTGCCGCTGCTGTTCGTGCTGTTCTTCCTCTATGGTGCCACGGCGCTGACGATCTATCCGGTGGCGATGGCCTTCGGCGCATCGCAGCTTCACAGCCGGCACATGGTCGCCGCGTCCGGCACGCTGCTCCTGCTCTACTCGATCGGCAATGTGGCGACGCCGGGCGTCGCCGCGGGATTGATGGCGCATCTTGGCCCTCCCGCCATGTTCCTGCTGCTCGGCGGCGGCGCTGCCCTGGTCACGGTCGCGGCCTGCTACAATCTTCTGCGCCGGCCGGTCACGGCGCCGGTCATGCAAAGTGTAGAGGAACGAGTTTGAGGTCGCCGCGATGAACCGATTGCAAGGCAGCGTTGTCCTGATCGCGGGCGCCGCAAGCGGCATTGGCGCCGCCATTGCCCGGCGGTGCGTCGCGGAAGGCGCCAGCGTGGTCTGCGCCGACTATGATCTCGCGGCCGCGACACAGCTTGCCGATACACTTGGCCCTTCGGCTGCCGCCTGCCAATGTGACGTGACCGACATCGGTTCCGCCCGGGACGCCGTCGAATTCGCGAGACAAGAATTCGGCCGGCTGGACGGACTGGTGCACAACGCCGCCGCGCCGTCGACGAACGCCACCGTCGTCGATCTTGACGAACAGTCGTGGCGGCGCGAACTCGATGTCGGCCTGACCGGTGCGTTCCTGATGAGCAAGTACGCGGTGCCGTTGATCGCGGCCGGCGGCGGCGGTTCGGTGGTGTTCATCGGCTCGCAGTTCGGACGGGTCGCGACCACCAAGGCCGTCGCCTACTGTGCTGCCAAGGCGGGACTGATCCATCTCGCCAAGGCGATGGCGGTCGACCATGCGCCGGACAAGGTGCGCGTCAACAGCCTGTCGCCGGGCGCCGTGGCGACGGCGCGCCTGTTGCGCAGATTTCCGGACTTCGAGGCCGCCAATGCAGGTCTTGGACCCGCCCATCTGCTCGGCCGCATCGCGGAGCCGGATGAAATTGCCGCGGCGGCGGCCTTCCTTCTGTCATCGGACGCGTCCTTCGTCACCGGATCCGACATGCTCGTGGATGGCGGCTATGCGACGCGCTGACTTCGTCCCTCTTCGTCCAGCTTCAAAGGAGTTCGCATGACGCTGCTCGTCACCGGTGGCACCGGCTTTGTCATGAGCGTGGTCGCACGCGCATGGCTGGACCGTGACCCGCAAGCCCGTGCCGTGATCCTCGACCGGTCCGGCCTCGACGCGGCGGCCGAAAAGCATTTCGCTCCGGTGCGCGACCGGCTCACGGTAATCGCCGCCGATGTGCTCGACCCGAAGAGCTGGTCCGCGACGCTTGACGAGCAAGGCATCACGGCAATCGTGCATGGCGCGACGATCACGCCGATCTCGCGTGGCAGCGCCTCGGAGGCAAAACGCCAGCCGGAGGCCGAGGACCCCGCCCGCATCGTCGACGTCAATCTCATGGGCACCGTGCGGATGCTGGACTGGGCCCGCGAGAGACAGGGTCTCAAGCGCTTCGTCTATGTCAGCTCCGGATCCGTCTACCGCCACAACGGGCCCGACTGGAGCAGCGAGCCACTGCCTGAAGACGGCTATGTCGCGCCGCTGACGCTCTACGGCATCTCGAAATTCGCCTCCGAAATGGTGACCAACCGCTATGCCGACCTGTTCGGCCTGTCGGCAGTCTCGGTGCGGCTTGCTTCCGTCTATGGCCCGATGGACCGCGCCACCGAGAGCCGCAACTTTCGCCATGTTCCCAACCGCGTCGCGCATATGGCCCTGGCCGGCGAGACGATCAGGCCGAACAGCCTGGAGCCGGTCGGTGACTACGCCGCCTCTACCGACGTTGCCGCCGCGATCCTCGCACTGATCGATGCCCCACGCCTCAATTACCGCCACTACAATATCGGCTCCGGCTCCAGCCAGACCATCGGCGAGATCATCGGCTGGGCAAGGGAACGCGTGCCCGGACTGAAAGTCGAGGTGACATCGGGAGAAGACGCCAACATCGTCCAGGATGTTAGCCTGAAAGGCGGCATGTGGGGGGCGTATGACATCGCCCGCATCCTGCGCGACACCACATGGCGGCCGCGATCCGGCAAGGAAGCCTTCCACGCTTACATGGACTGGATAGAAGCCAACGAAACGAGCTGAGAGGAAATTGTCATGACGCACAGCGTTGCCTCGCAAGCGCCACAGCCGCGCGACTTCGTCGGCTACGGTCCGCGCCCGCCCTTCATGACCTGGCCCGGTGGTGTCAAGCTCGCCATCAACCTCGTGCTCAACTACGAGGAAGGCTCGGAGTATTCCTGGCTCGAAGACGGCCGCAACGACAATTGGGGCGAATACAATCTCACTTCCAGTCCGCCGGTGCGCGACCTCGGCACCGAGACGCATTTCGAGTACGGCAGCCGGGCCGGCGTATGGCGTCTGGCGCGTCTGTTTGACCGTTATGATATCCCGATCACCATCTCCGCCTGTGCGGTGGCGCTGGAGCAAAACCCGCCCTTCGTCGAATGGATGAAGACGCGACGGCACGACCTGCTCGGCCACGGCCTGCGCTGGATCGACTACACGACGATGGAGCGCAGCGAGGAAAAGCGCCATCTGCATGAAGCCGTGGCTCTCTACGAGAAGCTGCTGGGAAGGCGGCCGTTGGGCTGGAACTGCCGCTCGCTGCCCAGTGTCAACACGCGCGGTCTGCTCGTCGAGGAAGGCGGATTCCTCTACCACTCCGACCCCTGCAATGACGATCTGCCCTACTTCGTCGATCACCAAGGCACGGAGATACTGGTCGTTCCCTATTCCAAGACACTCAACGACAGCCGCTATCTGGTGGCGCCCGGCTACAGCAACCCGCGCGACTTCGCCGAGGATTGCCGCTCGGCCATCGATTACATGCTCGACGAGGCGGACGAGACTGGCGGGCGCATGCTGACGATCGGCATCCATGCGCGCTGGATGGGCCAGCCCAACCGGGCATCCGGGCTGCGCGAGGTGATCGAGCACGTGAAGCAGAACCCGGCCGCCGCCTTCATGCGGCGCGAAGACATCGCCCGGTTCTGGCTCGCCAACCATGCCGGCTTCGAGCGGCGCGGCTGACAAGAGCAAAGAGAATGGCGGCATGTTCGAAACGCTGATCCGGGGAGCCACCATCGTCAATGCCGAAGGGTCCGAGCGGCGCGATGTAGGCGTCACCGACGGAAGGATCGTAGCGCTCGTCGCCCCCGGTGAGACGGTTTCGGCCGGAGCCATTTTCGATGCCGCCGGTGCCTATCTGTTGCCCGGCCTGGTCGACGCGCACGCGCATCTGCGCGAGCCGGGCCTGACGCACAAGGAGGATTTTTCCTCCGGCACGCATGCGGCGGCCCTTGGCGGTGTGACGACGGTGCTCGACATGCCGACCGACGAGCCATGGACGGCCACGGCCGAACAGCTTGCCGACAAGATGGCGATGGCCAAAGGCCGCATCCATGTCGATGTCGGTCTGCAGACCGTCGTCAGCCGCAACCTGTCACACATACCAGGCTTGCTCGATCTCTCGCCGGTTTCATTTGAGCTGTTCACCGCCGATGTGCCCGATGACTTCCTCTTTGCGACGCTCGACGCCGTGGCCGAGGCGTTGAAGGCTTTCGCAGGCACCGATACTTTGATCGGCATCTCGCCCGGCGATCAATCGATCCTGGCCGGCAGCACACTGCGCGACCGCTCAGGAACCATCGCCGCCTTTCAGGCCAGCCGGCCGCCGCTCGCCGAGGCCAACGGCATCGCCCGAGCGCTTGTCGTCGCCGCCTCGGCCGAGGCCAGAATTCATGTCCGCCAGATCAATTCCGAACTCGGCGTCGAGACGTGGAGCCGGCTGCGCGGCATGGCCGACGCCAGCGTCGAAACCACGCCGCAGAACCTCTTCTTCAACGCCAGCGACTATGAGATGCAAGGCGCCAATCTCAAGGCCTCGCCGCCCTTGCGCTCGCCGCATGATGTGGATGCGCTGCGCGCGGCACTCGGCGCAGGACTGATCGACATCGTCGCCACCGATCACGCGCCGCACGCGCCAGCCGAAAAGGCGGCGCCCTGCGCGGCTTTCGCCGACATTCCGGGCGGCATGCCGGGGCTGCAGACGCTGCTGCAGGCGATGTTGAAACTGGTCGACGAGAGCGTGATCACGCTGCCCGATCTGGTGCGCCTGAGCGCCCGCAATCCAGCCGAGCGCTTCGGCCTTGGCCGGCGCAAGGGGAAGATCGCCAGCGGCTACGATGCCGATATCCTCATCCTCGATCCGCGCCGGTCCAGCACGATCGCCAATGCCGATCAGGTGTCGCGAGCGGGCTATACGCCATTCGACGGCTGGACCGTCCAGGCGCGGCTGACAAGCGTCTTCCTGCGCGGTCGCGAGATCGTGCGCGAGGGAAAACTGATCGGCCCGAAAGTCGGAAACATCGTCACCCGGGAAAGCTGAGGACCATGCCCCTGCTCACAGACAAGACCGCCATCGTCACCGGAGGCAGTTCCGGCATCGGCCGTGCGATCGCGCTGAAATTCGCGGCCGAGGGCGCGAGCGTCGTCATCGCCGACACGGTCGAGCAGCCGATCGAGGGGGGTGAGAACACCGTGGACTTGATCCGCTCGGCCGGCGGAGCTGCCGTTTACATCAGGACCGACATCTCCGACTGGAGCGCCGTCGATGCGCTGGTTGGTGCGACGGTCGAGCAATTCGGACGGCTCGATGTGATGGTCAACAACGCCGCGATCTACACCAGCACCAATCTGATCGACACCACGCCGGAGCAGTGGAACCGCGTCATCGGCGTCAACCTGACCGGCTTCTTCTACTGCTCGAAGCGGGCGGTGACGCAGATGCTCGCCCAGGCGCCCGTTGACGACGTGCGCGGCCGCATCATCAACATCTCCTCGCAGCATGGCATGGTGGCCTGCCCCGGCGACCTTCCCTATTCGGTGAGCAAGGGCGGCATCGTGCAGATGACGAGGCAGATCGCGGTCGACCACGCCGACGATCTGATCGTCTGCAACGCCATCGCACCCGGCAAGATCATCACCGGCAAGCCGGGCGTGGCCAACGACCCCGATGCGCTCGACTATTCGCTCCGTCGTACGCCTTGGCCGCGGCTTGGAACCCCGAACGATGTGGCGGGAGCGGCGCTGTTCCTTGCCAGCGACATGGCAAGCTACGTCACCGGCATCAACCTGATGGTTGACGGCGGCTGGATGGCGGGCTGACGGATACGGGCTGGCCGCAAGGCGACCAGTCAGGTTTGATCATTGCCTGATGAACGGGCCCCTATAGGTCTGGCCGGCGAGCGCATAGGTTCCGGCCAGGGTCCCATCGGGCATCATCGTCAGACTGATGTCCGCGCCATTCGGCAGGCGCCCGAGCTTCAATGTGCTCCCGACAATTCTTCCTTCACCGGCGGCCTCGCCCGGATTGTTGTCGCCCAGATTGCCCCAGGCAAAAGTGACCGTCACCTTGCCGTTTGCGGAAATCGTCTGCACGGCGACTTTGGCTTCATACGCCCCCTCCAATCGCCCAGCCCACATGCCCGAAAAAGCGGCGTACTTTGTTGGAACGCCCTTCGCAGGGGGAGTGATCGTCACGGATGGATCCATGATTGCCGAACCCGCGGGGGCCGCGGCGGAGTTCGAGACCGGCTGAGCAGGAGTGCCAACAGGATCCGGCGCAGGTTCGAGAGCGGCGGGTTGCGGCCCTGCGGGAGCCGATTGGCACGCGACGAGCGCAAGCGCCATGAAGCCCAGCATCGTGTTCCGCATCGAATTCTCCACATCGTTTCGCGGACTGTCGGCGGGCCGCGACCCGCCGAATTGCACGTCACTCTACGCTACCGCCCTATCCAAAGCGTATAGCGCTTTACATCAAAGACGCCGTCAACAACCGTGCTTCTGATTTTGGCTGATCCCCTTCCAATTTTGAGGTGAGAAGCCCAGCACGACCTTTGCCTAAGACCGCTATAGCTCAGCATCAGCCACCGCGTGGGGGTGGCGAAAACGTGATCTTGCAAATCCGGCAATCTCAGCTCCGGAGAATAGCTTTCCTTGACGGGAGCCAGGAAGCCACCAATGTACCGGGCGATCTCACCTGCAGGGTATTTTGCTTATGACAGCCTCGATCCACGATATTCCGTTCAGCCGCGCCGACGGCTCAACCACAAGCCTGGGCGAATATGCCGGCAAGGTCTTGCTGATCGTCAACGTCGCCTCCAAATGCGGCTTCACCAAGCAGTATGACGGACTGGAGGCTCTCTATCGCTCGTATCGCGACCAAGGCCTTGTGGTGCTCGGCTTTCCGGCCAATGACTTCGCCGGGCAGGAACCGGGCACGGATGCGGAAATCCAGGAATTCTGCCGGTTGACCTATGGTGTCGAGTTCCCGGTGTTGGCCAAGATCGCGGTGACGGGACCGCGAAAGCATCCGCTCTATCAAGCGTTGATCGAGGCGCGGCCACAGGCTGTCTTCAAGCCGGACAGCACGCTGCTGACCCGGCTGGCCGGGAAAGGCGCCGCGCCCGCGGCCGGTGAAGTGAGCTGGAATTTTGAGAAGTTTCTGGTCGACCGCAAGGGGGTCGTCGTCGCCCGCTTCGGCTCCGACACGGAGCCGCAGGACGAGGCGATCGTCGGCGCCGTCCGCAAGCTTCTGGCGGTTTGAGGCAAGAAGCGAAGCTCCCAACACAGATCAAATTTGCGGCAACATCCGGCTTCCGCGGAGAAGCCGCCCGCATAACCGAGGACCAAGCCATGGATCTGCAACTGAACGGCAAACGCGCGCTGATCACAGGCGGCAGCAAGGGAATTGGCCGCGCCATCGCCCGGCAATTGGCCCTGGAAGGCGTGGACCTTGTCATCGCCGCCCGCAACGCTGCCGATCTGGATATTGCCGAGCGCGAACTGGCCGCCGAAACCGGGCGCAAGATCGTCGGACTATGCGTCGACACACAGGACGACAGCTCGGTCAAAGCGCTGGTGTCAGGGACGATCGCGGCGCTCGGCCGCCTCGACATCCTGGTCAACGCCGCAGCCAAGCCGGGCGGCCAGACACCACCGCCCAAGCTGGCCGAGATCACCGACGACCTGTTCTGGGATGACGTTGACGTCAAGGTGATGGGCTATCTGCGTATGGCGCGTGAGGCCGCGCCTCATATGGCCGCCGCCGGCTGGGGCCGGATCATCAACGTAAGCGGGCTCGCTGCCCGGCAGACAGGCTCGATCATCGGCTCGATCCGCAATGTTGCCGTCTCTGCCCTGACGAAGAACCTCGCCGACGAATTGGGCCCGAAGGGGATCAACGTGACGGTGGTCCATCCTGGCCTGACCCGCACGGAAAAGACCGCTCCCCTGGTCGCCGCCCGCGCGGCTTCGGCGGGCGTTTCGCCCGAGGAAATCGAACGGCGACTTGCCGCCAACGTCACGATCGGCCGCCTCGTCGATATGGCCGAAGTCGCTGATGTCGTCACATTCCTCGCCTCGCCGCGAAGCGTAGCCATCAACGGCGATGCGATCGCCTGCGGCGGCGGGGCCATCGGGCCGATACATTACTAGAGCAAAATCCAGGAAAAGCGTGAAACGGTTTTCCCAGGGGAATTGCGTCAAAACAAAGAGTTGGTCCGGCAGGACCTGACCCTACTTTCCTTTTTCGCCGCCGAGCGCCGGGGGTGGGGCCGGCGACGGCTGTTGCGCCGTGTCCGAGCCGACGGCGCCATCGATCGGAGGCGGGACAATGTCGTTGGCAGGATTTGCGGGCAGCCTGGGAGAAGCTTGCCATGCCACGCCGAGGCCAAAGCAAAGAAGCACCAGAGCAAGCGTCCCCACGGCGGTTGCGATCCCCCAAGGACCCAGCAGGGCCAGCAGGAAGGCCAGGAGATTTGGAAATGAAGTGGCCGGCAGGCTATGCCGATCGGGATCCGGTGTTGTCAGCTCAGTCATTGGCGCACTGCTTCTTCCCTGGAGGTGCTCGCGGGATTCGAGACAGCCTCATTCTCTGAACCGAAGACAGCTTCCCGGCCGGCCACCACCTTCCGCACGCTTCCAAAAATGGCTTCGCTCAGGCGGCCGAGCGCGCCCGACAATAACCACCTGCTTTCCTCGTGGCGGCCAAGCATCATATCCGACGCGGTTTGACCGAACCGGATAAATGCCGCGACAAGCATCATGGCGGGCATTGATGCCACCAGATCGGCGAGAGGCGATGTCAGAGCCTCCGGCTGCGTCACGAACACGACGCCGGTCCACGAGCCGCTGCTTGCCAACGCCGCATAGAACGGCGCCAGGGCAGTGACGGCAGCCAGGATCGAGCCGGCCACAAGAAGAAGAAACCGCATCCGCTCCCGAGGGGGGCTCAACAGGCCGATCGTGAGGGATAGTATGGCTACGGTCGTTCCCGTCGGCTTGTACAGAACTCCTGTCGGCAGTTGAATGAACGTGCCCACGGATACCCCACCATTGCCGAAGCTCAGGACGATTGCCGCCGCGATCATCGCGCCGAGAGGGATCGCACTTGCGGCCAGTGGCACGCGCCACAACCTCCTGGCCATCGGCACGGCAAAGTAGGCGAGCACCAGATCGAGCGCCTCGCCAGGGGACAATCCAAGGCCAAGATCGATGCCGGTGTCAGCCAGAGCATGGCTGAGCTTGCCGACGGGAAGTCCGGCGAGAGCGACGTGCAGGCCAAGGGCGATGAGCACGGGCCAGCGCGGCAATCGCATGGCACCGATCAGCACGAAGACAGCCACCCTCGCCAGATCCGGATCGATCCTCACCGTCAAGCCGCCGGTCTCGGATCCGCTGGTCAAAGTGGGCGACAGCAGCAGCACTAGGCAGAAGATAAGCGCGAAGATGATAAAGGAATTGGCTGGCCGGCCGCCAAGACTTCCGCCGAAGCGCAGCAGACGCTGCGCCAGAGCGGGCTCCCGCGCCAGGCGCAGCAGCAGGAATACGAGAGGAACCATCCAGACCCCGCCGGGCGTCGACACTGGCAGGATGGTCACAGCCAGCAGGAAGGGCAGCAAGCCGATGAAGATCGTCCGATCCGCAACGGGACCATTGCGCAGGCCAAGGCCGAATGCCACCGGCAAGGCGAGGTAGGCCAGCCAGGACCATGTCGAGCCGCCGAGCCAGAACAGCACCCGCAAGGTCCAGGTAAGCGCCGCTGTTGTCGAATCGATCGCGGCGAAGCCTTGCGCGCCAAGCTTGCTGAGTGCCCCCATGTTCATCAGGTCGGCAGTCGAGAGCCAGTTGTGCAGGGACGGCGGCAGGATCGCGACGGCCCACAGGATAAGCACCACCAACCATCGCGCAACGGCCGATTGCTGCCGCCTTTGTGCCAGGGCCGCGGCAGGTGCCTTCGCTACCCGATAGATCCTCATCGTAAGACGGCAGAGGGCATAGCTGGCCAGGAGGAGCGAAATCACGGCGGCGGCCTGTGCCGGCAGTTGCGGGTCAACCTTCGACGCCAAGCCCGGCAACCGTATCAGCTGCGTGGTGGACACTATGCCGGTTCGCAAAAGCAGGAGAGCAACGACAGCATTGGCGACAAAGGCAACGACGGTGCCGCCGAGAATGGCCTTGAGGAACAGGCTGACCCAGGCGGACCCAAATCGCCCGGTCGCACCGAGTGTCAAGAACCTCAAGGCATATATCGCCAGACGAAGCCCGATACGCCGGTTCCTCAAAACGAGGTACCAACCGAGCACAATGGCGCTCGCCAGGAGACCCAGGATCGACAAGGCCGCAGTCGAGGCAAACGTTCGATAATACAGCAGTGAAACGAAGGCCGCCGACGTGGTGGATCCGAAGACGAAGAGGACGCGTTTCAGATTTATAGAATTTTCGCCAACAAAGGGAGCGGTTCCGATCAGAGGAAGGCAAATCGCGATATAGACTGGAATCTTGTAATATTCATAATATCTGTCGGGAAACTTGTAGATGATTGAATTGGCGATGTCAGTGAAAAGGAAAAATATCGTTATCTGCCAGAACAGGATGAATGCACCAAACGTCACCCTTGATCTTGAGACATTGGATCCTGCCGAAAAGGCAAACAAAAACGACATGATAGCCGCAGGAATAAAAGCGGCAAATTCGTCGAAAAAATTGTTCAAGGATATGGGAAGGAGAGCGAAGAACAAAGAAACGGCTATCGAAAACCTGATGGAGATCGAATTTACCTTACCTGCCTCGGGAAACTCCACCTCCGCTGGCGATTCGAAAATGAGTCTCGGCAAAAGTGCTGCCACACCAAGAAATGATCCATAGAAAATTGCGTATTGAATTATGTCGAATGCGTCTCCACCGGACCTTATCGACGAAACCGCTGCGTACTGAATGGTGTGACACACCATCTCAACCAGCAATACGCAGACATAAAATCCGTATGCGTATGTGGTTCTCGGATAATTTCTTATCCGAAAAATGTCCCTGAACGATAGACCGATCCCTACTGCCAGGATCGGCAGGCAGGCGAGCAGCATGTACACCTGGGTGGTAGGCTGGTCGCGATTGAGATCGAACCTCGCCGCCGCCCATGAATATGCTGCTCTCAGGCCCCAGGGCGCGAACGCGGCCGCAACGATCGCGGCAATGCCGAAACCCAACAGCGAAAGGCGCATTGCCGGCGTAAGCCGGTCCGGCGCGGGGATGTGCACGGCGAGATCCGCATCAGCCACCTCGCCGCTCTCGACGAAGGTCAGGAACAATCGTTCTTCGACCAGTGCCCGAGAAGCAGGATCGGCGCCTTTTCGCAGCTCGCGCATCTGCGACAGCAATTTCTCGGCAGTCGTCGATGGGCGATAGACCTGGGTACCGAATGCGGCCGACGACCTGACCAGGCACAGATTGGCAAAAACGGTGAGATCCGTGCGGAGTTTCTTCCAGAGATCCTGCCTGGCAAACCGCTCGGTCTGGCGCTGGAAGCACCTGGCGAGGTCGGAGCGGAACCAGTCCGGCATGCGTCCCACCCGGAACCAGGGCAGCCGGGCAAGTCGTGCAAGCCGGGCAGCACTCGGCGCCTGCCCAGTCGCCTGCCGCCACAGCGCCGGCGTGAAATTGGGATCCAGCCTGGGAAACAAGGCGAGCGCCGCCAGCCCGGCTCCCGCCCGCAACGCGAAATCGTCCTGCTGGTAGGGGTCGTCAGGCAGTTCGCCTTCCTCCGGCTCGCCTATGCGGGCGCAGGCATAGGCGGTGACGCGCCGCGCCAGCCGGTCGCGGAAGGCATCGTCGACGGGCGGTATGTCGCTCGCGAAGTCGCCACGATCAAGTTCCAGCAGCAGTGGATCATAGCCGGGAGTCGCTTGCGCCATCACGCCACGATCGACGGCCTGCGACCGCTTGCTTGTGACAATAGCTTCGACCGCGCTTTCCAGACCGGCGTTCGAGTCCTCGGCCAGGCCCAGGCTGATGACGGCGAAGCCGGCCTCCTGCAAGGCGCGCTCGGCCGGCCCCCAACGATCGGGCGGAGACGGCGTCATCAGGATCGGGGGCTCGCGAAAGGCCGGAAGGGCGCGCGGCAGCTGCCGTAGTTGTCGGTCGGCGTCACGATAGTCGACCCATGGCAGTTCCTCGGGCTCGCCGAAGAAGGGTTTGCCGCGCCGCAGCTTGTTCTGTTCATAAGGCTCGAAAAAGCCGCGCCCCGTGCCGACGACGACGACCCGGGCTCCCGGGTGGCGGCGGGAGAGGGCGGCGAGCGAAACCACCGGCTGGCCGCCAAAACGGCGCCCGACGGCTTCGAGCACGTCAGGAAAGACCCGGAATTCGTAGCGCAGCAGATCCGCGCCACCATCGCGCAACCGTTTGGCCAACGCGTCGGCAAGAGCCGCCAGGTGGTCGTCATTGCCGAGGCGTTCGATCAGCATGAGGCAATCGGGAGCACGCGGTTCCACGCCCGTTTCCAGAGTCGGGTAGCCGGCGGCCTCGATCGACGCTGCGACGCTGCGGCGTATGTCGATGCGGTGGCCGGAGACACGAACCGGCCGACGCAACAGGCGGCCAGCCCGCCGCACCACCGCGGTGGGAAACAGAATCTCGCTGGCTTCCGGCGACATTGTCGAGGCCACGGTGCCGTCTTTCCTGTCACGAGCAAGACGCTCGTCGCGCCGCTTGCCGGCATAGCCCCACCAGAGCGCGGCAAAGCACAGCACCGCAAGAACGGCAAACAGACGATGCAGGAGGTCCTGCATGAAGAGTTCCGCCAACCACGGCCAGAAGGTTGCGGATGCCTGCCGCGAAGGCGGCGGCGGCTGGACAGAGGGCGGCTTCGGCGTGATTTCAACCGCCGCATGCGGCACCTTGAAAACAACATAGCCCACGGCGAGGACCAGGATTGCGATCAGCGTCGCGACAAGCAAACTGCGATAGCGCAGCTTGTAGAGCCGTTCCTGCCACGGCACGGCCAAAACCTGCTTTTCTTGATCGCGTATGGGCGGGCCCGATTGCTGCCGATCCCAGAAAGTCGCTATGGCGGCACGCCCTGCCAGTTGCGCTTCGCCGTTGACCGTGAGCAGAGGCATCATCACATCGGCGGCTTCGGTCGCCGATGCGAAACGCACTTCGCGGCCCGCAAGCACCGCCAGTGCAACGCCCAACCTCGTCACCCGGTCTACGCCAAGCGCAACGCCGGCGATGCCGGCCAGTTCCGACAGCAGGTTCTCGATGTCCCCGCGACCGCCAAGCTCGTCCCAATACCCCTGAAGCGGGTGGGATTGCGGCGTGCTCGGTTCGCGCGAGCCGGTCATCGTGTTTGCGACAGGGACGGGAATACGTCGAGCGCCTTGCCGAGATCGTCAGCCGTCTTCACCAGGACGCCAAGCAGGGCCTTGATCAGATCGAGCGGGGGCGCCTTGACGTTGCTGTCCATGGCCGCCAGGAATTCGGCGGCGCTGATCGGCGAGACATGGACTGCACGCGCAAGCGCGATGTATTCGGCGGTACCTGGAGGGCGCGACGAACCCTTGATCCGGTTGGCCACCTGGTCGCCGACGGCGAAGGCCGCATTAGCCAAGTCACTGGCCTTGCCGTCGTCGAGCTTGTCGATGGTCCTCAGATGCTCGGAAACAATCCGCTTCAGCTGCGCCTCGTCAGGCATGGCGATTTCGTGAAACACGCAACGCCGCAGAAAGGCGTCCGGCAAATTGTTTTCCGCATTCGTGGTGGCAACGATCACCGGCCGCGAGCGGCGACGCTCTGTGTCGTCCCCGGCGGCATCCTTGGCGCCGATCTTCAGGCCGAGCTCATCGATGGTGAAGCGCATCGCCTCGAAACTCTCGAGCAGATCGTTGGGCGTATCGCGCGGAGCCTTGTCGATCTCGTCGATCAGCACGACGCTGGGCCGGGGTTTGTCCGGCGGACATTCCGCCGGCTGAAAAAGGTCGCGCAGCAGCAGCGGCCCCGGCTCCCGCGCCACGTCGCCGACGATTGCCGCAATGCGCGATGGCTCGGTGACCGGCTGATCCGTGGCCGCGTCCAGCACCAGCGCGCTGCCGCCGCAGGCGGTCACGATGGCGCGCCCGAGCGCCTCGAAACGCAACAGGCGTCGCAGCGGCAGATCCCTGTCGTGAAAACGGGTCAAAAGGTCGAACTTGTAGAGGAGGTCGCGGCCCGTGGTTTGTGTGGTTACGGTGACGCGGATCGGCTCCTGGCCCTCACCGAACAGGCTGGAGGCGATGTGGTAGGCCGCCCCGGTCTTGCCGACACCCGGCAGGCCGCTCAACAGCAAGGGCTGTCCCAACAGGACCGCCAGGGCGGCGGCTGTCGTCAGGCTGTCGTCGGGCAGATATGGCCGCTTCTTGGCGCCGGTGGCGCGGCCGCCGAAAGAAGTGCCGTCGAGCCTTTCAGCAAGAAGATCGCCATTGAGAACGAGGCGGGTCATACCGGTCTCCTGTCCTATTTCAGAGCGCTGAGGCTCTTCTGGATGAAATTGAACCGCAACTCGCCACCGGTGAACGGTGGGTCCATCGCGTTGCCGAGCATGTCGAAGACGTTGGCCGCACGGAACTGCTGCGTGCACCAGTCGCGGAAGTCCGTGAACGAAATTTCGTCCAGCGGCTTGGTGCAGATTTCACTGTGCATGCCTTCGGGCGGCGGGCACTTCTGGAACAGGGAAATGGCGCGTTCGACCAGGCCTTTGGCCTGTTTGAACGCCTGCCCGGCCTCCCGCGACGATACATAGATGGTCAAGACCGTGACGAGAGGATTGCCCCGTTCGAACGAAATTCCGGACGGCGGGACCGGGCCTTGTTTCGCCCAGCCGGTAATTTCCTGCATCAGTTGCCGCAGCGTGGCGATGGCCCCTTCCAGGGGCTCGCCGGTGTCTTCATCGAACAGCCTGTTGTCGACGACATCGAACAGCAGCAGGCGCGGGCTGGCGCCGCTGGCCAGCCTGTCGGCGATGGACGGCTGCGCCGGATTCTCGCCCGGCGCCCGTGCCCCGATATTCTTGGCGAGTTCGGCGAGCAGACGGGCGCATTCCTCGGCGCCGTTCATGTCCTTGATGGTTATGGACGGAGGCGCGGAGGCGAAGGTGCTGATGTCGAAGAACGGCTCGTCGTTCTCGGTGCTTACTTCCTGCAACCGTCTGCAAAGCGCATCCGGACCGTCCCAGTACGTTGTGACGAAGACATAAAGGTAGCTGCGCGGACGCTTGGTTCGAAACCCGTCGAGATAGATCTTCACCGGTCCCGTGCGGTCGAGGCGATGAATGACTTCCCGCGCCCGCTGGAAAGGATTCTCCTCGACGGCGGAAGCGGACGCCTTGGGCACAAACGCCCAGAATCCGGCATCGGCCTGTGCAGGATCGGGCTTGGGAACCGGTGCAATGGTCAGCAGACCCTGCGCGGCGTGCTCCGACAGCACGCGGTTGAGTACGCCATAGACCTCGGCACATCCCGTGGCATCGTCCATCCGGTAGACGGCCGCGCCGGACGCCCCCGCATAGGGATGCGGCAATTCCGGGGTCGGCAACCAGACTTGAGGCAGGTTCAGGAAAATGAGGCCGGCGGCCGTTGGCTCAACCTGCTCTATCGTGCCGCCAAAGGGTATCGCCGCTGGAATCCCCGCCTGGCCGATGGCCTTCAGCACGTTCTTCAGGACCAGATCCCCAGCGATGGGATAAGCCATGAATTTAACAGGGGGCGGCCTGTCCCCGGCCACGCCAAGACGAATGCGTTTCGTGGCTTCTTCAAGCTGGTACTTCTTGATCAGGTCTTGCGCCGCGTCGACACTGTCTTCAGGCAGGGGCTCGCCTTCCCGCAGACCGTCATTGTCCAGCGCCAGAAGCGCGACATCGGCGGAATCGATCGATGCGAGCGAGCCGGCGGGCGGCCACACCAGCCGCGCCGGGTAGAATTTCACGGCAGGCCGGGGCCCTCCTGCGATCGACCGGGATGCTATCTCGAAGCGGACGTAGAGCCGCAATTCATGATGTGACGGCACGACGGCGCCCTCATGAAATGGGCAGATCACGTGCAGCGCCGTCATCACCAGACGCTTCGATACCAGCAGGCCGGTACCCGTTTCGTCGCCATCCGCGCTCTGGCGCATGACGAACATGGTAAGGTCTACTATGGGATCCTTTTTTTCCGCCACGCACCGCCCCCGGACGCTGCCTATTTGACTATGGGAACAATTCTTGCTGTGAGAGAGCCTCTGGAAACACCTGCCGTCAGGGCAATGATATCTTGCCTTGCAAGGATTTCCCGGCGCAAACCCACAATAGACATGGTGTAGATTGCCCTGTTCATTTCGCTTGAGGCGCCTGGACCAGGCCGTAACCGACATCTTCCTGCCTGAAAAGCGGCCCCATACCCGATGCCGTCTGTTTGATCTTGTCGATGACATTGGCGGCGCTGAATTGTTTGTCCTGCATGAGACGGCCGGCCCATAGCGCGGCGACCCCGGCAACGTGCGGAGCCGCCATACTGGTGCCGCTCATGGCGACGAGACCACCGCCCTTCTGGGCCGAGACGATCTCTTCCCCCGGCGCCGCGATCGTCGCGCCTTCATTGGAGAAGGGTGCGACGCGAAATGTCTTGTCCTTCTTGCGGCCGAGTGCCGCCACGGACATGAAACGCTCACCTGTGGCCGGCGGTGCCACGATGATGGAATAGTCGGGCCGGTGACTTTCATTGCCAGCGGCGGCCGTGACCACCGACCCGGCCATCAGACCGTCATGGCCGACCATGCTGCGTGACAATTCGTCGAAAAGCCTGGTGTTGAGCCGGTAGCCCGCCAGCGCCAGCGACGTGGCCTGCTGTGCCTTGTAGCCGTATTCGGTCATCAACAATTGCTGGTAGCCGGGAAAATCCATGCCCAGCGACATCGAGATGACATGGGCGCCTTCGAACTGTGCCCACTGGATCGCCTTTACGATCTGTTCGGACGAACCGCCCCCGTTTCCCAGGACCTTGCCGATCAGCGCCCGCTTGACGCCCCTGGCAACGCCGATCCGGCAATTGTCGACATCGCGCCCGAATATAGTGCCGGCGCAGTGGGTCCCGTGCCCTTCCTCGTCCGTCACATCCTGGAGGGAGCCGCCGATGAAATTGCGGGGAACCAATTCGACACCGGCAAACGCCTCGTGATCCTTGTCTATGCCGGTATCGAGCACTGCCACCGTCACGCCGTCACCACCGAACGGGCTCGTCGAGGCTGCGACGGCTTCAACGCCCCAGCTGATGACAGGAATGGTTTTCGGCTCGGGTTTGGCCGAAGGGAAGGCTCGAATGAGCATGACCGGCATCCGCGGCGTGATCGACAGCACCGTCGGGTCGGCGGAAATACGCCGGTGATCGTCAGCGCTCATTGTGTCCAGCTCGACGTCGATATCCTCGATGCCGCGGGCGAACGGACGCACGCGCCTGGCCGAGATCAATTGCGGATCCCGGGTCGCCAGGCTTTCGACCACGGCATCAGGAGCACGTGGCACGCGGCTGCGAAGCACCACCATTTCCAACTTCTTCTTCATGCCATCCCCCTTGCCTTGCGCTATGCTCCCCGCGAAAGCGCTTTAGACGCGCACATCGCCCAGCACCCTGATCTCCGACGAAATGGACAGGCCGCCTTCGATCTCTTCCTCGTTGGAAAACCCGTCGAAATTGGCGAGCGAGCCGAAAGAGAGGCCGGAAAGCCCTTCGACATATTTGACGCTGCGCTGGTAGGTTTTGTAGGCGCCGAACGCCGCCTCCAGCTCACTGAGCTCCCTTTCCTGCTCAACCACATAGGCCGTCGCCGACGGGCGGCCGTCATCGGAGATGAACGACACCACTTTCCAGAAAGCTTTCGGAATGAGCGCATCGCGGTAGCGAAGATCAGTGGCGCCGAAGACGGGTCCGGTGAACACGGAACACCGCTCGGCCCAGGCCCGCGCATTCTGCAGGATGTAGTTCTCAAGTCCGAGCCAGGTCTTCTGATTGACGATGTCCATCTGCGGCGCACAGTTCGTGAAGTGAAACGTGTCCGCATTGGCGACGAAGGCGTTGGCGCCCCAATTGGGATCCTCGCGCCTGACGAGGTGTCCTCTGTCGAGGCGATTGCCGGTGTAGAGGTCCTCACCGAGCTGCGCTTCGGCCGGTAGGCGCCCGTCGAGCGCCCATTTGTCGTCCTCGCGCCCAATCGAAATGGAGCGGGCGCCCTCGATATTGACGGCAGTGAACATGGCCATGCGCCGCGACGCGCACATGACGACGGAAAAGTTGCAATAATCGAGCCGGCCGCTGGCATCGCCGCCAACCGGCGTTATGTCGCGGGATCGCTGGCCGGTCGGCTTGGGCAGGTCGATCGGGAATCTGGTCAGGAAAGTCCGATCGAAGCCGGTACGGCCAGCAAAGGACTGAGGCGACGACGTGCGCGGTCGCGCCGCGCGCTCGGCCATGGCACCCTCGCTGCGAATGTGCGTTTCGAGAGCTGCCCCGGCCCCCGGCCCGCGCAGGCGCCGCATATCGCGAAGCTGCGGTCGCCGGTCCATCCTTACGGTCACAAGTTCAGTCGCAGACATGAGTTCTCCAATCGAAAAAAAGCCGAGGACATCACCCGGCGTTGAAAAAATTTCCAAAGGCCTTCAGGTCGAGCAGTTGTGCATCGCCGTCGACGGCATGGCGAATGCTGGCCAGATCGTGGGCGAGGTTCTGCCGCAGCGTCTGCCCGCCAAAGTGCAGGCCGCCTATGCCATAAGGATTGCGCAAGCTGATAAGGGGAGCGCCCGAGTTGCCAGCAAGGGTGGTGCCGTCATGGCTCACGGCCCAGCGGTGCTGGTCCCCGACCATCTCTCCCGGCTTGTTGACGATCTGACCGGGACTGACATATTTGGTGCCATACTCGTCGCCGAACAGCTCCCAGAAACGGTCCCATATATCGGTCG
This sequence comes from Mesorhizobium sp. GW821-FHT04C10, assembly GCF_059420305.1. Lineage (NCBI taxonomy): Bacteria > Pseudomonadati > Pseudomonadota > Alphaproteobacteria > Hyphomicrobiales > Phyllobacteriaceae > Mesorhizobium > Mesorhizobium sp. GW821-FHT04C10. The sequence continues at coordinate 6,060,436 of NZ_JBWKTL010000001.1, forward strand.
AGACCTCGCCGGTGTCCGGGTCGATGGCCGCCGACAGGTTGGGCTTTGCCGGGTACCCGACAGCGATGAACTTGGACTGCTCGGCCGATTCCATGAAAAGCGGCCCCGAAGGGGCTGGCTCCGGCAGGCCGGCGCCAGCGGCGTTCGTGGTTTCCACTTCGAGGATGGCGATGTCCAGCTTGCCGATATCGGCGAACTGGCCGATCTGCCAAGGCCCCGCCGTCAGCACGCTCTTGACCAGGAAGCGGCGCTTTTCGTCGATTGCAGCCTCGTCAAAGCAGATGGACACCGGCGCGTTGAGCACAAACCGGCGTGGTCCGCCAGAAGACGGAACCGGCTCGGAAAACGCCTCGATGACGTGCCGGTTGGTCATCACCAGGCCCTTGGCGATTACCGTGCCGGTGCCGACATGCGAATGGCTGCCGGCCTCGTCGATGTCGATGCGGCCAACCGCATCGATGAGCGGCTTGAGAACCTTTCTCGGCGGCCCCAGATCGCCGGCCCAGAACTCCAGCTGCGGATCCTTGGGATCGACCATCCCGGCCACGACCCGGAGCGCGGGACGATCGGTCAGCCGCACGATCGCTTCCGCCGTCGCCCTTACGGCCCCGACCGATCCGGCATCGATACTCCTGCCCTTCGCCCAGGCGTCGACGACGCCTTCGGCATGAGTCATGATCACGCGGCCGGCTGCGCGGGCGGATTCGGTTGTGCCCGCCCGCGCGCCGCGGCTGCTCAGGACCTTCTCGATACGGTCGAGCATCTCCTGTTTTCCGGAACGGGCAAGCATCGTCTGCGCGGTGATGGGCGGCGGCACCGCGCTTTCGGAGGCGGAGCCTCGACGCGGCCGCGAAGCCCCTGACGGCGTGCGTGGGCCGACGAAAGCGGTGAGTGGTCCCGATGGTCCCGGCAAGGTAGTGCGGTCGAGCAGCACGGCCGCGGCGCCAGACGGACCGATGGCTGCTGCCAGGGCCCGGCTGGGGCGCGGTGCAACCGCGCTTTCGAGTGCCCCAACACGTTTGGGGTCCACGCGCTGGCGCCGATCAAGCGCCAGAAAGCCTGCCTCCGTGACGAAGCGTTGCGGGTTGGACGTCGCCTCGAGGATCGGTTGGCCGGGATGTGCGCTTTCCACGGGAACGGCAGCCGGGATGTCGGAAAGCGGCAATGCCAGCAGTTGTTCCGCATCGACCACACCGGCGCCCATGGACCTGCCGGGCCAGTTCGCGGGTTTGCGCGCCGATTTCCTGACGGCGGCGCGAAACAGTTCCTGGATGTTCACACCGCGCCTGGCCGCCTCGGCCTTGACCGCGGCAGGGGAGTGCCTGGCCAGCCAAAGTGCCGCGCACCCGGCAGTTAGGGCCACGGCAAAGGATGTCCCCTGGCCTGGCTCGACAACCGATTTGTCGGCATCCATGGGCCGGTTCCGCCGCGCCACATAGACATTCTCGCCCGGAGCCGAAATGTCGACCTTGGGGCCGCTGGATGTCCCCTTCCAAGGTCGATCGTTGAGGTCGACACCAGCCACGGCGATGACATTGCGGTCCCAGGCGGGATAGACGACGGTTGGTATGCAATTGCCGGCCGCGGCCACAACGATCATATTCGCCTTGACGGCCCTTTCTATAGCCCGCCGCAAATCCGCGCCTTCGATCGGCCCGCCAAGGCTCATCGTGATGACGTGGCATTTCGCCAGGCGGGCATGGTCAACGGCGGCCGCGACGGCGGCGCCACTGCCGATCACGACCGAATTGACGCAACGGATTGGGACCAGCGTCGCTCCGGGGGCTGCACCGACGATCGCCAGAGAGGGACGGCTCACGACCGTACTCGATGTCGCCGTACCATGGCCCGGCGAAGACATCGACGAGGAGAGTGGGTCGATCGGAAGGCCGCCGCCGGCCAGAATGTCCGTGCCTTTTGCCAGATCGAGCGCACCATCCAGTTCGCGATGATCGGCGACGCCCGTATCGGGCTGGCCGACGAGAATCCCCTGGCCGGTGGTGCCGAACCTGGCCCATGCCCGGTCGGCCCGCACCGCCGAGATCGCCCAGCGGATGGTCGAGGGAACCGGAGCGCTCGACTTGCATAGCGTCCAGACGATACCGCCCACCGATTCCGGTGCGTTGCGGTTAAGCTCGTCATCGGCAATCCAGCCCGGATCGACATCGGGAACGCAGGAACGCAGGCCGCAGTCATCGATGAGATTCTGCGCGACCTCGAAGAGGAACCCCGCCGATTGCTCGCGCCGCACATTGGGAAACTGCAAGATGTGGACGAGCGGATCTTCACCCGGCGGCAAAGGGAAGAAAGCAAAGCGCTCGCTGCCGATCAGTCCCGCCAGCTTCGCGCGTTCCGCCGGAAGATCGGGCGGCGCGCCGTATTCGAGCGTGAAACGGATGATGTCCGGTGCGAGCGCTTTCGAATCCGGGTCATCGGTTGCGTCGGCGGCTGCCTTCAGGAATTGACGATACATGTCGTTATCCTCCCGCGTTCAAGTCGACGCCGGCATTCCGCTCGAGCGTGATTTCGAAGTCCGCTATCGCCCTGTCGGCAAACGACCCGGTCCAACTCCAGATCGGCTTGAGCGTGGTCTTGATGACTTTTTCGCCCTTTGTCGGCGGAGGATCCTGCACGACTTGCGACAGCGTGATCGCGTAGGGCTTGCCCGTTGGCACGGTGTAGCCGCCGCTCGACGGGTAACGCATCGGATCGCGCGAAAAGACCCGCTTCAATCTCTCCCCCACACTGCGCGTGGCCAGCACGCCAAGCACGGGATCCCCGGCCATTGCTTGGTCAGCCAAGGCCAGGCCAACGACATAGTCGACCCGCGGGGCGCTTCTCGAAGCGACCACCCGCACTGAAAACCACGCCGAACCGGTTTGCGGCTTGGGCGCTTCGGCGGCAGCGGAAGGCGTGCGCAAGCCAAGGTTGACCAGCAAGGTGTTCACGCCGGCGCTTCCGCCTGCGATGATCAATGCCGACAGGACGGTGGTCAGCACCGTTGTCGGCATGGTCGCCGGCACCTGCTGGACGCCGGTGGCAAAGCCGATGATCTTGCTGACGGGATCGTATCCGGAGAGGCCGACGAACAGAGCCGCGATAACCAGCATCACCAACGTCTTGACCGCTCGCGCCGAAAAAAACTCCTGATAGAGCCGCCAGTTGAAGATTGCAGCGAACGCCTGCTCGAACACCGCGGCGATCAGAAACACCTTCATCAATTCGGTGAGGATGTTGGAAGCATTCGGGATGTCGTTGCCCTGCGCGACCGCCTGCTGGGTCGATATGATAAGAACCGGAAGAACGTACGCAAGGGCCTTGCGCCAACCTGCGGCGGGTGACCGGATACCCACCGCGTCCGCGCAACGCTTCTCGCCAATCTTGCGAGCCGCCACGGTTTCCGGCGCCCTTGTCGTCGCGCCGGATTTGACGTCGGTCGAACTGTATCGGGTCTTCATCACCGCACCCCTCCCCCTACCTGTCGCGGCAATTTGGGAGGAGCACCGTGAACTCAGCGTGAAATCAACCCCAGGCGGAGCCCAAACCTCAGACGAAGAGAGGCATCAGCCGCTCAAAATCGCGGCGTCCGTAAGTTGCCTGCCAACCCCGCTGTTGAGGCAACATCCAGAGCCGCTCACACCCTGGCCGCGGCTTGAAGTGTGCGAGACCGACGCAGATCGCCTTGACCACGGGGACCTCGAATGCGGGCCGCTGCAAGTCCGCGAACCATACATTGCCGCCGCTTGCGGTGTTTATCTCTTCCATCAGGCGCGACAGCATCCCTGCTTGGCCTGTCTGCGTTGCCGAGCGCGGATCGGAGCCGCTCAAAAAGCCCATTGTGTCGAGATTTGCGTGCTCCAGCCAGGCCGCGACGCGACGGTCCACGGCAGGCATCGGCGCATCGCCGTTTGTTGCGACCCGCATCTCATGGGCATCGAACGCCAGCTCGGTCTGGATCATCTCGAGGAACGCGGCCTTGGCCGCCGCCTGCAAATCGAAGGCCGCCGCAAATCCGACCGCCACGCGCCGGCCGTCCCCCTCGCACGATATAGCGGCTGCCACATGCGCGCTGTGAAAGGTTGAAATGTCGAGGAACCAGACACGCCGCCCGGTTTCGACGGCGTGCTCCTTCAGGGCCGCTGACAGGGAAGCATCATCCCCGGTGGGCGCAAAGCGCCGACGCCGGCAGCCCCGCCACCACCATATGCCGGTTGCATCGCGCTCAACGAGTTCCAGCACGGCGCGCGACATAGCGGCGTCGATCGTGCTTCCGGCGGCGCAGCCATTGGAATCGGCGTTCAGGCTGTCGTCTCCATGGACGGCTTCGCCAAAGCCACCGAAGCAAAGAAATGCGGGGCACATCGCGGTGCGCGAGCCCACGAAATCGCGCACGCGGGCCAACCGGTCGGGATTGTACAGTTGCCCGGGCGGGGGGATCGCATCCCAGCCTTCCCACATGCGGTTGAGACGGCGGCGCTGCTGTATCTGGCGCCTGGAAAAACCCAGTACCGCCTCGGCCGAGATGATATCGCTGGCCTGGTCGGCCGCTACAAGCTTGCTCTCATCCAAGGCCTGATACATCCAACTGCTGATTTCCACGGCTTCGCCAAGGCATCCCAACAGGGCCTGTGACCGGCTGTATCCCTTTCCGCTCACAGTCAACCGGCGGATACCGCCGCTCCACGCCAGACCGAGGTTCGCCGCTGCCAGAATGCCGCCCGGTATCTCGAAGAGATCGACAATCAGGCCGTGACGGGCGGCGAAGCTGTACAGACGCAGGCGATCGGAAGCCTCGACATCCATCTCCGGCCGGAGTTCCAATCCCGCGAGCCGAAGATCCTGCCTTATTGTATCGGGCACCTTGTCGAGCACCGCGTTTGAAGAGCCGACAGCGGAATGCGGCTGTGCGCAGAGCACTTCCCAATGACCTTTTTCTAGCCGCATTCTTCGATCTTCGCTTAACGTCCGCCCGGTTCTGGTATTAAATGATCAGAGGGCGTTTGGGTCGATCATGTCAGTAACCATGATCCACAGGCAGAGAGAAAGAGGCTCTTCCAGGAAAAGCCTCGAGATCAAACTCGTCGGCAATTTCGAGATACGCAGCCTCGACAAGGTTTATGCTCTCGACAAACGCAAGGCCGGCGCGATCCTGGCCTATCTCATTTTATCCGAACAGACGCGCGAAACACGCGGGCGTTTGTCCGCGCTGCTGTGGAGCGACAGCGATGAAGAACACGCACGCGCCTCGCTGAGGCAATCCATCCGCGATCTGAAGCAGATCGAACTCAAGACGGGGGTGCAGTTTCTGGTCCTCGACAAGCTCTCGGTCGGGATCGACCCCAATGTCCTGCGAACGGATCTCGCGGCTCTGCGCCATGCGCTCAGGGACCGGGATTTCCCGACTGTCGACGGCATCCTGGCACGAAGCGACAGATCACTTTGCATCGGGCTTCAAGATTGCGATCCGGTATTCGACAACTGGATCGGGATGATTTCGACCCAGTGGTCGGATGGTCTGACCCATCAACTGTCGAAATCGCTCAACGAGGCAAATTCGAGCCTGGCGGAACGTAAGGCGATCGCCGGCTGCATCTTGCGCCTCGATCCTTTCCATGAATCGGCGGTCGTCAGTATGCTGGGGGCGCTGCATCGGGAAGGCGGCTATGCCAGGGCCCGCGTTTTCTTCGAACGCTATGTCAGCGACCTGAGGTCGGAACTCGATCTCGCTCCGCCACGCGAAATCATCCAGCAACTGGAGCGGTTCAAGACAGCGGCCCAGGACGGGGCGGATGCGCAGCCGCGAGCCGCCTTCGACCCTGCCGCGCCGCGGCAGCTCGTCGAAAGGCCGACGATCGTGCTCGTCACGGAAAAACACAGGAGCGCCGACGCGCACATTCAGTTCGCTCTGGTCAGTGAACTGTCCGCCACCCTCTCGCGGTTCAGGCATTGGACCGCAATCCACACCGAGCTTGATCGCGACACGATCCGATCGGGGTCTGTCGAGACGCTTCGTGCCGCCGTGGGGGAAACCGCCGACCTTGCCGTGATCATAACCGCGACCGATGACGAGGACGAACCGCATTTCGATATTTCATGCCGCACGATCGCAACGGGCGTGTTGCAGTTCTCCACCACCGCGCCTCGAGAACCGGCGGCATGGAGACCCGTCTTCAATGAAATCTGCGCGCGGGTTGCTTCACGCCTCCAGTTGGTGATTTCCACCACGCGCCTCCATCGCATCGACGAACAGTCGCCAAACTACATCTCGGCCTATGACAACTGGCTCGACGGACAGCGGCTTTCGACGCTGTGGCGCAAAGACACCGACGCCGTCGCGATCGCGCGTTACGAAGAAGCCATTCGCCAGGACCCTAGCCTGGCTTGCGCCTATTCGAGCCTGGCTGTGATCCTGAATTCGCGGTGGATCGTGCTGCCCGGCTATCCAGTCGAAAGTGCCGACCTCGACCGTGCATTCGACCTCGCCAAGAAGGCGGTCGCGCTCGATCCTCTCGATCACCGCAACCAGGTCAACCTGGCCTGGAGCCACCTCCTGGCGCGGCGCTGGGAACTGGCGGAATTTCATTTCGGACTGGCGCACGACCTCAACGCCGCCAATCCGGCGACCCTTATCGCCTATTCGCTTTTCAGTGCGTTCATCGGAAATCATCAGCGAGCGGTCGACCTGTCGCGACGGTCGTTCGAGCTCAACCCGCTGCATGAGCCGCACTACCATGGTTACCATGCGACCGTTGCATTCCTGGCGGGCGACCTGCAGGGCTGCGTCGAGGCTGTCGAGAAAAGCGACGGCCTGTTTCCCGATATCCGAGGCTGGTCGGCTGCCGCCCATGCCTTCATGGGCGATGACGCGAAAGCCGCCACCGACTTCAGGATATTTCTGAAGGGTATCACGACCGCATGGCACAATGGCGAGCGCCCGACCCGGCGAAGTGCGATCGACTGGTTCAAGAACGTCTTCCCGATCCGCCTGGATGCCGATCGCGCGAGACTGAGCGAAGGCATCGACCGCGCCTCACGGCTGGCATGACGCGGCCGAAGCCGGGCGCATCTTATCTGCAGCGCGACATAACATAGTCGCCAAGCCGGCAACGGTAGCCCCGGAGCCGGTTTGCCTTCTTCTCCTCGACCGTCGAGCCTGCATTAGGGTCGAATTTGTAGTGCGCCGGGAAAGGATAGTCCTCTCCGGGGCCGACCTCGGGCGCGATCGTCCGCACGGTCTCCTCGACGTCCCCGGTGAAAGGAAAGGCAATGTTGACGACGTTCTCTTCATCGAAATGCGCGATGATCTCGATCTCGTCCCAGGTTTTGCCGCGCGGGTTCATGAACCCTCTGAGCAGGTCTTTCTTCTCGTTCTGTGTGCCGTGTCTGAATATCTCCATGGTGGCGGGATCCTTTATGGCTTCTCGAATAAAGGCTCCCAACGCTTCGAACTGCACATTCTCGAATTTGGCCATGACCCCTCTCCATTTCTTCAGGTTGCGACGTTGCCGGTTCTTCGATAGGCCCGCCCCGGCATGTCCAGGTTAGCGTACCGCTTGAAGTATTCGTAGAGCTCGTCGTCTGAAACCAGCCTGTCGTCGGCCAGCCCCAATAGCCCCGCCAGATTGCCGGGTTCGGCCGATGATAGGGACAGCGGCACCTGGATTTCGCTGTCCCCGGCATTGAACAGTGCAGCGGCGACGGTGGCCGCGACGATGAACGAGCCGGTCGGTCCCAGCCGGTTGCCGTCATCTCCGAGCACTGCGGCTTCCTGCATGATGTAATAGGACAGAGGTGTTTCGGTCAGGAACTGCGGATGGGCCAGCAGCGTCTTCTCAAGCACGCCAGCCTGGAAGCTGTAGCGTTTCCTGCAGCTTTGCGTGGGCAGCATGGCAGCGCCGGAAAGTACAGGCACATCCGCGGAAAGCGCCGCAGCGACGGCGCCGGCAATCGTCTGGCCTGATGCGATGCCGAGATCGTAACAGCGCCAACAATCCATGAAGGCGATGGACCGAGGTGTCCCGTCGAAGTCGGCGGCGTGCTGAACCACCGCCATCTCGTAGTTGAGAAACGGACTGATACGGCGTGCCTTCAGTGCCTTTGCCGCGTCGCCCGGCTCGATGAAACGGCTCCAGTCAACGGCCCAATTCACACGGACCGGAACGTCACCGTTCGGGCGCTGGCTCGAAAATGCCAGGATTTCGCGCAAGGTGCCGGCTTCTTCTTCGAATGCCTTGTTGAGGGCGTAGCGGTCGCGGACCATCGAATGCGCAAACCGCGAGGCGCCAAATGTGAACTCCATCGGCAAGTCCGCCAGCGGCTTCAGCGATGCGACGCCGGGGCCGCGAAACTCCTCGCCATCGAAGAAGTGCGCCCAGACTGCCGGGGCCAGAATTCGCCTGAGATAGTCGTCAACGACCACGCGGCGATAGACACCGGTCAGGTAAAGCCGCGCCTGATCGAAGGCGGTCTGCGGCGGTACAGCGCGGCGCGCCATCAGCAAATCGACGAGACGGTTGTGCACCTGCATCAACGAGCATTGCAGCTGGGAGAGAATGAGATTGTCGTCGTTCCTGGGGTCGCCGATCAGAGGACGGTAAGGCGCCTTTCGTCCGCACACGCTCAAAAAACCGCTGGAGGCGTCGACGCGCGGGACGTCTCGCGCCCTTTCGACCGCACCATCGACGGGAAGTTTGACCTGCTTGTCGCTGACTCCGGGCAGGCCGATCGGAAATCGACAAAGAGTGGTGTCGCTTTCCGATGCCGAGTCATAGAGGTGCGAGTCCACAATCAGGCCTCGTCCATAAAGGCCCGACAGATCGAGACTGCCCGAGACGGCATTTCTCAAGGTGAACCCGGCACGATCGCCCGGCATGCCAAATATGCGGCTAAAGACGATGTCGTGAAACGTGAACTGGCCGAAATAGGTATAAGCAGCGGGATTGTCGCTGAGGTCGGGGGAATCGATGGGACCGAGCATGCAGTTCGAGATGTCGGTGAGCGCCGCCTGGGTTCTCTCCGTCATGGAGCCATCTTCTCCAGCCGGCATGAGGCCTATCGGCTTTTCGGCGAGATCGGGAAACAGGAGCCGGCGCCGAAGAGCGTCGCCCGCGTCCGCACCTGCCGCTTCGACGGTGGGACCTCCGGCAGTCCTCGCCATCGCGTTGAGCGCGCGGCGGTGATTTACCAGGGTTTCATATGTCGCATATTCGCCGTGTCTCATCGCCAGCCCTTTTCGTCAAAGACTATTCCATTCGCACGCGGTCGGCGATACCAGGCCGGCCATATCTTGCGCCCCCGGCCAAACGGCCTGGCCCAAGGGCGGGACGGATTATGTTGGGAGGCCCAAAATCCGTCCCGCCGCCAGCCCCCCGGCCGACTTGAGATGCATAGTTGAAGCCTACCGATCACCCGGTGCAACAAGTCCGGACATCAGTTGGTGCAAGTTTGCCCATCGGGGTCACGCCGGCAATCATCGACGATACGGATTCCGTGCCGGGAGGCGATATGACGAGCTGGCGAAAACGGTTCCAGTCGAAGTTCATGCCTGGATCGGGCCGGCCGGCCGGATCGAGCGCGGCATGCGAAACGATGGTCTTGAGGTTCGGGTATTTTGCCCAGCAATAGCGGACAATCCTCGCCGTCACTTCGACCTGCCAGCTTGAGAATGGGTCCGCGACCTGGCTGTTGACGACTTCAATGCCAAGGCTCCAGTGGTTGACGCGCTTGGCGCCGCCATTGACCCGCGGATGGCTCTTGTCGTTTCCCACATGCCAGGCCGCCCGCGATTCCGGCGCACACGCCCAGACAATGTTTCCGTGCTGGCTTTCGTTCTCATCGGGAACCAGCCAGTGGAAACTGCCGCTGCCGGCCTGCATCACCGACATTGCCCTTGCCGAGCTGCCGCCGGCAGTCGCATGAATGACCACCGCGTTGATGCCGAGGATCGGATCGAAACGCCGCAACGACGTCGAGCGCGCCCAGTAATCCTGAACGCCTGGATAGAGCACCTCTGGGATCGCAAATGGCGCCGGCCTACCCGCGGCCGGCAAATCGAACAGGTATGTCTTCGGATCTGGCATCGCTTGCTCCTGCAAAGCTCGCGTTTGACGATCCGTGTATCGCAACGTTGGCGTGAAACGAGCGTGAATCATGTCCCGCCGCCCGGGAGGCATCGCCGGCCATCAAGAGAGTTCCGTCGACCAGGAGCGCCCGATCGGTCCGATTCTCAAGAGAATCCAGCACGTTCTGGGGGGATGATTGCCGGGATATCCCATGCCCCAAGCGGCTGCGCCCCGTGGCAAGCCTTGCTTGATCGACGTTCGCCCGAAGCTACTCGAAGGAATAGGTGAAACCTTCCTTGGAGGCGCCAACGGTGACCTTTGTCATTTTTTCGCCCGCGAGCGACCGGTTGAGCACGCCGCGGCTCAGTTCCGGCAGCAGCGTGTTGGTCAGGATGGCATCGATCATCCGTCCGCCGGATTCGATCTCGGTGCAGCGGGCCTTGACCAGATCCATGACACCGTCGCCGATCACCAGTTCCGCATCGTTGGTCGTGCGCAGCCGGCGAGCGATCTTGGCAAACTGGTGACGGGTGATGGCTTCGATCATCCCGTCCGAGAGCGGGTAATAGGGAATGGTCACCACCCGGCCGAGGAAGGCGGCCGGGAAGACCTTCAGCAGCGGGCTACGCAAGGCGATGTCCAGATCGTCAAGCCCGGCCCGTATCGTGCCGTTCCGGGTCCGCTCCATGATGACCTCCGAGCCGACATTGGAGGTGAGCAGGATCAGCGTGTTCTTGAAATCGATCCGGCGCCCCTCGCTGTCGTCCATCATGCCCTTGTCGAAAACCTGGAAGAAGATCTCGTGCACGTCGGGATGCGCCTTCTCGACCTCGTCGAGCAGGATCACCGAATAGGGTTTTCTACGCACGGCCTCGGTCAGGATACCGCCCTTGCCGTAACCGACATAGCCGGGTGGCGCGCCCTTGAGTGTCGAGACGGTGTGCGCCTCCTGGAACTCGGACATGTTGATCGAGATCAGGTTCTGTTCGCCGCCATAGAGGGTTTCGGCCAGCGCCAGCGCGGTTTCGGTCTTGCCGACGCCCGAAGGACCGCAGAGCAGGAACACGCCGACCGGCTTTTCCGGTGCGCCGAGCCCGGCGCGGCTGGTCTGCACGCGTTTGGCGATCATCTCCATGGCGTGGTCCTGGCCGACGACCCGCTCCGAAAGCGTGGTGGCGAGCTTGAGCGCCTTTTCGGTCTGGCTGGACAGCATCCGTCCGGTCGGGATTCCCGTCCAGTCCTGGACCACGGCGGCCACGGCGTTGCGGTCGACCGAGGGCAGGATCAGCGGCGCCTCGCCCTGCGCCGTAGCCAGTTCGGCCATCAGTTCGCGCAACCGGGCAAGGTCGGCCGCAGGATCCGGCGGCGCAGGATCGGCAACCGCCGGCACCTCCGCCTTGGCCTTGGCTGCCTTGGTCTTCGCCGTTTCCGTCATCGTCGTTTCGGCCTTGGGCGGCTCAGTCTTGGGCACCTTGGTCTTTTCTGCGTCCGTCACTGCCGTTTCAGTGTCGACCTCAGCGGTCGCCTCCGCATCGAGCGGCACGCCCTCACCGCGCAGCCGCGCGCGCAATTCGAGTATCTCCGCAACCAGCGCCTTTTCACGCTCCCAGCGCCCCTCGGCGGCAGCCAGCGTGGTCTCGGTTTCGGCTAACCCGGCTTCAACCCGCGCCTGGCGCTCGGCCACCTCGATGCCGATGGCGGCCTCGCGACCGATGATGCCGCGCTCGACCTCCAGCGCCTGGCGGCGGCGCATGATGTCCTCGACCTCGGCCGGCGTGGCGTGCTGCGATATGGCGACACGGGCACAAGCGGTGTCGAGAAGGCTCACCGCCTTGTCCGGTAGTTGCCGTGCCGGGATGTAGCGATGCGACAGGCCGACCGCCGCCTCGATCGCCTCATCGAGCATCTGCACCTCATGATGCTTCTCCAGAACGCCGGCCACGCCGCGCAACATGAGTACGGCCACCGCCTCCGACGGCTCGTCGATCTTGACCACCTGGAAACGGCGGGTCAGCGCAGGGTCTTTCTCGATGTGCTGTTTGTATTCGGCCCAGGTCGTCGCCGCGATCGTGCGAAGTTCACCGCGCGCCAGCGCCGGTTTCAAGAGATTGGCCGCGTCGCCTGTTCCAGCCGCGCCGCCGGCGCCGATCAGCGTGTGGGCCTCGTCGATGAACAGGATGACCGGCGTCTCGGACGACTGAACCTCGTCGATGACAGCCTTCAGCCGTTTTTCGAATTCGCCCTTCACGCTGGCGCCCGCCTGCATCAATCCGACGTCGAGCATGCGCACGCTGACGCCTTGCAGTGTGGGCGGCACGTCGTCCGCGGCGACACGCAAGGCAAAGCCCTCGACCACCGCGGTCTTGCCGACACCGGCCTCGCCGGTCAGGATCGGGTTGTTCTGCCGGCGCCGCATCAGGATATCGACGATCTGCCGGATTTCCGGATCGCGGCCGACGACCGGATCGATCTTGCCGTCGCGGGCGCGCTGGGTCAGGTCCGTGGCGTATTTCGCCAGCGCTGAATCCCCACCCGGCCCCCGCCGCGGCGCTTCTGGAGCGGAGACCATGGTCGAGGCACCGGCTTCGAGCGAACCCTCCACGACATCGGCGAACCGCGCGATGACCGCGTCGGCGTCGATCTTGTCGAACTCGCCGCTGATCTTCGACAGCAGGCCTTCCAGCACCGGCGTCTTCAGGCAGGCAAGCAGGATATGTGCGCTGCGGACTTCCTCGACGCCGAACTCGAGCGTTGCCAGGTTCCAGGCCTCCTGGATGGCATGGAAGATGTGGTCGGAGAATTCCTCGATCGATGTGGCGCCATAAGGCAGCTTGTCGACGGCGCGGGTCATGTCGGCCGTGAGCCGGCTCGCATCCACGCCCGCATCGGCGATGATCATCTGCACATCGGAGCGGTCGGAAAGCACCAGTTGCTCGATGAAATGGACCAGTTCGACATAGGGATTGCCGCGCAGTTTGGCGGCATCGGCGGCAGCCTTGAAGGCGCGGACGCCGACAGGATTGAGCTTGCCGACCAGTTCCTTGCGCTTGAAAGTCTGCGATGACCGGCGCTGTTCCATCGAACGTGCTCCTGCAGTCTGCCAGCCGATAAACTGCCACATAAGACGTCACTTGACAAAGCGCGTCATGGACCGATGTCCCGGTGCCCGGTTTAGCCGGCTCCTTTCCATTTGTTGAAAGTCCCGCACCATTGACTGCAAACAGCCACGTCGCCGCATGCCTCTGCGCGATACGGTTCGCATGCGGCCAAGGCAACCACGCCGTGGATTTCTGCGCTTGTGAGGCGATCGCGTTTAGCTTCTGTTAATTTTTGAGCGCTCGTTGAATTGTGGTAAAGTGCAACCGTGTGATAACGTTGCGTCACGTATGGCTTGAGGCTGGTCGCTGGGGGTTTGTGTGATTGATGTCGCACTCTGGCTTAGTCCGCTTGACGGTGGAAATCCGTCAGGGGAAGACTTGCGCAACGACCCGGCTTTTCACGAGCTGGAGCGCCTGACCGAACCCGAGATCAAGGTCGTCCACGACGGCAACAACAAGCCCACGTCGCAAAGCACCATTCCGGTCGACTGGTCCGCCGTGCTGGCGAAGGCGGGGGAACTGCGTGCGCATGGCCGCGACCTGCGGCTGCTGGTCATCGTCACCCGCGCACTGGCCAATGAAGAAGGGCTGGCCGGGCTAGCGCAGGGGCTGACCCTGATTGCGCAGACCTTCGACCAGCATTGGGAAACCATGCATCCGGCACTGCGGCCCAACGCTTCGCCTCGCGATGCCGCCTTGCGCCGCATCAACGCGCTGCTCGACCTCCAGAATAGTCAGGGCGGGTTGTTGGCGAACCTTAGGCAGATGATTTTCTTTGCGCGGCGCTCGATCGGGCCGATCAGCGGACGCGACCTGGAACAAAGCGCGCTCGACGACCGTGTCATGCTCCAGGAAGCCGCCTCCGGCTTGAATACGGCGGAAAAGGCGGCACTGGTCAGCGCGCACGGACAATTGTTGAACCGGGTGCGTGCCGGATGTGCGGCACAAATGGATCAGGCCGGTGCGGAGATGATCTCGCTGGTCGCCGATGCCCGGGCTGCGATCGCAGCCCTTGACGCGGTCGAGACCGCGCTCGGCGCCCGCCTCGAGGGCGGCGGCGCCCCTGTTCCGGAATTAAAACGATTTCTGCAGCGTTTGCTGACGACCCTCGAACGGAACTCGGCAGCGGGTGCGGTGGCGAATGGCGTGGCCAAGCCGCCCATCCCGGCAGAACCGGCAACACCTGCTCGAAACGGTCATGGAGCCGAGACTATGGCAAGTGCGGCAAGCTACGCGGACTCGAGCACGGGGCTTCCCGACCGGATCTCCTCGCGCGACGACGTGGTGAAGTGCCTCGACCTCGTTGTCGCCTTCTATGACCGCACCGAACCGTCGAGCCCCATACCGCATCTGGCCCGGCGTGTGCGCCGGATGGTGCACATGGATTTCGTTGAACTGATGGAAGATCTCGCCCCGTCGGGGCTGAAGGAATTCCGGCTCCTCGCCGGCGTTCCCGATGCCAAGAAGACGGCTCAGAAGGATGAAAGGTAACAGCACATGCCAGCCGAAAGCAAAGCGAAGGTCATCGAACGAAATCGTGCGCCGCGGGTGCAGATCGCCTACGATGTGGAAACCTACGGTAGCCCGACGACGATCGAATTGCCGTTTGTCATGGCCGTGATGGCCGACCTTTCCGGCGCTTCGCAGACCAGGGAAGCGTCGAAATCGGTGCTGGACCGAGCCTTCGTGGAGACCGACGCGAACCGCTTCCCCAAATTCATGGAGGCGCTCGGGCCCCGCGTCAAAGCCCGGGTGAAGAACACGTTGCCGCAGGCCGAGGGCCAGGAGCGCGACGAGGAACTGGCACTCGATCTCACCTTCACCAAGATGGGCGATTTCGCTCCCGACAAGATTGCCGAGCAGGTGCCGCAACTGGCCGAGATCCTCAAGATGCGTCGCCAGCTCGAGGAGTTGCTCGGCTTCATGGATGGCCGCGTCGACGCCGAAAAGCGCATCGCGCAGCTGCTGAACAACGAGCCGCTGCTTGGCAAGATCGCCAGCCAGGCACTGGCCGACGACGACAAGGCAGGGGAGTAAGTCATGGCCGAACAGCAAAAGACCGCCGTCGCCGCCGAGGCCGAAGCCATCGACCTGGGAGAATTCAGCGGGCTCCTCGAAAAGGACTTCAAGGTCAAGAAGGACGACAGCGAGAAGCTGCAGCAGCTCGTCCGCAATCTCGCGCTCGCGGCGCAATCGCGTTCCGACACCACGACCATCTCGTCCAATGCGATCAAGTCGATCAAGTCGCTGATCGCGGGCATCGACAAGATGCTGACGACACAGGTCAACGAGATCCTGCACGCGCCGGAAGTGCGCGAGATGGAGGGCACATGGCGCGGCCTCTGGTATCTCGTCAACAACACCGAGACGGACCAGAAGCTGAAGATCCGGGTGATGAACATCTCCAAGGAACAGCTGGCCGACACGCTCGAAGACTATGAAGGCCAGATGTGGGACCAGAGCCCGATCTTCAAGAAAGTCTACACGGACGAGTATTCGATGCTGGGCGGCGAGCCGATCGGCTGCGTGATCGGCGCCTACGAATTCTCCAACCACCCACGCGATGTCGGCCTGCTGCGCAATATTTCGGGCATCTGCGCCTCGGCACACACGCCGTTTATCGCCGCCGCCTCGCCGCGCCTGTTCCGCATGGACAGCTGGCAGGAACTGCCGAACCCGCAAGACCTGCAGCAGATCGTCTCCAACCCGGCCTATGCCTCGTGGCAGTCGCTGCGTGAGAGCGAGGACGCCCGCTATATCGGCCTGACCATGCCGCGCGTCCTGGCCAGGTTGCCCTATGGCACCGATACCGTTCCGGTGAAGGGCTTCACCTTCGAGGAAGAGGTGCGGGGCGATCACAACAAATATGTCTGGATGAACGCCGCCTTCCCGATGGGCGTCAACATCAACCGCAGCCACAAGCTTTTCGGCTGGGGCACGCAGATCCGCGGCGTCGAGAATGGCGGCACCGTGCTCAACCTGCCGGTGCACAGCTTCCCGACCGACGATGGCTCGATCGCGATGAAATGTCCGACCGAAGTCGCCATCGACGACCGGCGCGAGGCCGAACTGGCCAAGCTCGGCCTGATGCCGATCCTGCACCGGAAGAACACCGATCTCGCGGCCTTCATCGGCGCCCATTCGCTGCAGGACGACGAAACGCGCGCCGGCCGACTGGTCGACCCCGATGCCCAATCGAACGAGCGGCTGAGCGCCAACCTGCCTTATCTCTTCCCGGTCTCGCGCTTCGCGCATTACCTCAAGGCGATCGCGCGCGACAAGGTCGGCTCGTTCAAGGAACGCTCCGACATGCAGATCTGGCTGACCGAGTGGATCAACCGCTACGTGCTGGCCAACCCTGCCTTCGCCGACGACAAGGCGCGCGCCAAGCGCCCGCTGGCGGCGGCCGAAGTCCAGGTGGACAGCGTGGAGGGGCGGCCGGGCTACTACAACGCCCGCTTCTACCTGCGCCCGCATTACCAGCTGGAAGGCATCAACGCCTCGCTGCGGCTGGTATCGGAACTGCCGTCCGTGAAGACCTGATTTGCAGCAACCAGACCTTGTTTTGTTTGAAAGCGGTGGAGAAAGACAATGCCAGTCAAGATTGATGGTTTTCTGAAGGTTCCCGATATCAAGGGCCCAAGCACCCGCGACGGCCACTCGGACGAGATCGAAATCCATGGCGTCGACTACAAGATGGTCGCGCCCTATGATCCGAATTCGCTCTCACGCCGTGGGCGCGTGTCGATGGGCATGATCAAGTTCATCAAACATTACGACAAGTCCTCGCCCTATCTAAAAAAGGCTCTTTTCGAGAACAAGGCCCTGGATGAAGTGGTGTTCTCCGCACGGCGGACCATCGATGGCGAGACCAAGGACTACCTGGTCGTCACGCTCACCGACGCCTCGATCATGGAATACGACATGTCGCAGGCCGAGGATGAGGAAGACCTG
This sequence comes from Mesorhizobium sp. GW821-FHT04C10, assembly GCF_059420305.1. Lineage (NCBI taxonomy): Bacteria > Pseudomonadati > Pseudomonadota > Alphaproteobacteria > Hyphomicrobiales > Phyllobacteriaceae > Mesorhizobium > Mesorhizobium sp. GW821-FHT04C10. Next base: position 6,077,549 of record NZ_JBWKTL010000001.1, read on the forward strand.
ATCCAGGAGGAGGTCAGCTTCGCCTACAAGAAGATCAAGTTCGTCTATGACGGCAATGATGAAGCCGAAATGGATGTCTATGTCGGCAAGTGAGGTTCGGCGGCCCGGCGCGGGCAAGCAGCAGATAGCCGGCAGCTTGCGGGCAAAAAGCGAGGCCGTCCAGCCATCGCTATGGGATCGTCTTGTCAACGACCTGCCGGGCCTGACCTCGGAGATAGACGGGCTGCGCCATGTCCTGCTGGACGAGCTTGGCGCGGACCGTCTCGACACCTTCGCTGCCGGCAGTGCACGGACCATCGATGCCGATGCGGAGCTGACGCCCGACCAGAAACGGCGTCTGCATCGCCTGGCCTTCCAGACCCAGCACCGCGCGGAGATCGAAAGCCGCGGCGTGGTGGTATCGGCCCGCGTGCTAAGGGAAGCGGTGCGGCGCGACATCGAGGCTCTGTTCAACACCGAGCGTTTCGAGGCCACGCCGCTGCTTTCCGACCTGGAAAATGAGCAAATGGCGGACAATCCGCCGTCGCTCGCCGATTTTCCGGAGGTCCGTCGAAGCGTGGTCAATTACGGCGTGCCCTCCTTCTCGGGCCGGTCGTCCCGCGACTTCGACCGCGACGTGCTGGCCCGCGAAATCCGCTCGGTGCTCGCCACCTTCGAGCCCCGCCTCAAGGAAGGCGCGACGAAGGTTACCGTCACCCTGGGCGACAAGACCGTGGGCCTGAAGATCGAGATAGACGCCGTGCTGATCATGACGCCCACACCGGAACGCATGCGCCTGCGCACCACGATCAATCTCGACAACGGCTTGGCACGGACCGAAATTAGGGACGCCTGAGATGGATCGGGTCTTCGTCGAATATTACGAGGAGGAACTGACCCATATCCGCGGCCTCGCGGCGGAATTCGCCGACATGCATCCGGCGGTGGCGCGCAACCTTTCCCTCGACACGGTGCCCTGCCCGGATCCTTATGTCGAACGGCTGCTGGACGGCGTCGCCTTCCTCGCCGCGCGCACCCGGCTGAAGGTCGACGCCGAGCGCTCGCGATTTTCGCGCAGCGTGCTCGACGTCCTCTATCCCGATCTGGTCACGCCGGCGCCGGCAACGGCGATGGCCGTGCTGAAACCCGGCCAGCAGGTGCAGACCATGCCCGCCGGCCACGTCGTCAAGCGCAACACGCGGCTGGTCTCCAGCCTGCAACCCGGCCTGTCGACGCGCTGCACTTTCTCCACCGCGCAGGACATGACGCTGTGGCCGATAGCGATCACTTCGGTCAGCTATTTTCAGGATCGCAGCGCGCTGGCCGCGGCCGGCATAGGACCGATCGGCGGTACCGGCGGCGAGGCGGCGCTGCGCCTGGCGCTGACGCGGACCGGAAAAGGCAAACTCGACGAATTGGCGCTCGACCAGCTTGACCTCTATTTTGCCGGACGCACCAAGGCGCCGCTTCTGTTCGACGCGATCTTTGGCGCCTGCGTGGCTGTTGGCGCGCGACCGGAAGGCAAGACCAACCGGCTGTCGCCCTTGCCGGCACCCGAAATGGTCGGCATCAGCGACGACGAGGCCTTGATGCCGCGCACCCGCCCGACATTCGAAGGGTACCGCCTGCTGCGCGAATACTTCGTCATGCCGGAGCGCTTTCACTATGTGCGGGTCCTGGGACTGCAGACCGTGGTGCGCAAATGCGAGGCCGGCCTGGAGATCATCTTCCTGTTCCGTCGCCCGGTGCCCGAACTCGCCGACCTGACGCCGGCGGATTTCGAACTTTTCGCGACGCCGATCATCAATCTGTTCGAGCGTGAGTGCAACGTCGTCGAGCTCGACGCGCGCAAGACGCGGCAGGTGATCCACGCCGACCGCACGCGGGCGCGCGACTTCGAGATCTATCGTGTGATCCGCGTCGAGGATGCCGACAGTGAAGGCAGCGATGCCGAGATACCGGAGTTGTTCAGCCTCGGGCAGAACCGCGGCAGTGGCTGGGTCTATTCGACGGAACGGCGCCCAAGGCGGGCAACGGAGGATGAACGGCGCGAGGGTCTGACCCGCACGTCATACACCGGGGACGACGTTTTCCTGGCCGTATCACGGCCGCTCGCAAGTCCCGCGAACCGGCCGCTGAAGCGTCTCGACATCATGGCGCTTTGCACCAATCGTGATCTGCCGATCCTCGATGACAATCCGACCTTGACGCTCGAGGCCGGTGACCCGGTCGAATCCGTTCGGCTGCTTGGTGCGTTGCGTCCGCCACAGCCCGCCATCCCGGCGGCGCTGCCCGCCGGGGCCGATGGCGAATCCCGTGCCGACGATCTCGCCTGGCGACTGGTCGCGCAGCTGGCGCTCAATTTCTTGAGCCTTGCCAAGGAAGGCCGCGGCGTCGATCCGCTGCACGCGCTGCTTGATCTTTATGCCGACCGGGGCGATCCGGGCCTTGCCCGCAACGTGCATTCGATCGTGCGCATAGATTCGCGGCCGGTGGTCGAACGGCTGCAGATCGATGGGCCGATGTGCTTCGGGCGCGGCACTGAAGTGACGCTGCATGTCGATCAGTCGGTGCTGGCGGGGCAAAGCAGCTTGCTGCTGTCAGCCTTGCTGGCGCGGCTGTTTGCCCGTCATGCCGGAATAAACGGCTTCGTGCGAACTCGCACGCGGCTGCTGCAGAAGCAGGAGGATGTGCCATGGCCGATGACGCCCGGCAATCGCTACCTGATCTAGACAAGTCACCTGATCCGGAAAAGACACCTGATCTGGACAAGTCACCTCATCTGGACAAGGCTGGCCCGGACCGGGCCGAAGGTCTCTCCGAAGCGTTCGATTTTTTCGAATTGCTGCGCCGTCTTGAACAGCGCAGCGGTCTGTTCGGCCATTCCGGACGGCCCGACCGCGAGCCCGCGAGGCTCGGCCAGCATGTGCGGCTGGCCTTTTCCGCGCGGGACCTGGTTCAATTTCGCGAAGCCAACGACAAGGCGCCGGCACGGGTCACGGTCGCAAATCTCGGCCTGTTGGGGCCCGAGGGCCCAATGCCGCTTCATCTGACGCGCTGGGTGCTCGACCGCCTGTCGCAGCGCTGGTTCGCCGGCGCCGACGCACAGCAGACCAGCGACACGACATTCGTGGACTTCGTCAACATCCTTCAGCACCGCATGATTGCCCTCTACTACCGGGCCTGGGCGGATGCGCATCCCGCTGTCCAGGTCGAGCGCGCAGTCGGTGGCCGCGTTCGCGCCATGCTTGAGGCGATGGCGGGGATCGGGCTTCCCGGCACCCAAGATCCCGATCTCGACACCGTCAAGCTTCGCCAGGCCGCGGCGCTCGCCAGCCAGGTCGACGGCCCCGAAAGGCTGACGCTGTTCCTGGCGGAAGCATTCAAGGTACCGGTTCAAATCAAGGAGTTCATCGCTGCCTGGATAACCATCCCAACGGGGCTCCAGACCCGGCTCGCAAAAGCCTATGCGGGGCTCGGCCGGGGGGCAACCATCGGTCCGCGCGTTTTCAACCGCCAAAGCAGGATCGAACTGCGTGTCGGCCCTCTCGGGCTTGAGGAATTCAAGGCCTTCCTGCCGGGAGGGTCGCGCCTCAAACTGTTCAAGCAGGCCGTTCGCGACATGGTTGGGGAAACGCTCGACGTCGACCTGCGCATCGTGCTGGCGCGTGAAGCCGTGCCGCCGCCTTGTATCGGAACGCTCCAGCTCGGCCGGACCGCCTGGCTTGCGCGGCCCACCGAAAGGGGGGATGCTGACGATCTGCGGCTGCGGACAATTGTCGGATGGCGGCCGGAAATGGCGGAGGGCGCGGCATGAGCCTGCTGCTGACGCTGGAGCAAGGGCCACGCACCCAGACGGTACGGCAGACCCGGCTGGACGAGGGCGAGCTGGTGATCGGCCGCAGCGCGGACGCAGGCTGGCAGATAAACGATCCCGACATGTTCGTTTCCCGCGCTCATTGCAAGATTTCGGGCGGGCGGGACGGATACTTCGTCACCGACACGTCGAGCAGCGGACTGTTCATAAACGACTCCGACAGCCCGCTTGGCCCCGGCAAGTCGACGCGCCTTCAAAACGGCATGCGGCTGAGGCTGGGCGACTACGTCGTCCATGTCGACTTGCAGACGCCAACCGCCCAGGCACCCACAGCCAGCCAGCCCATTCCGGAACGCCTGCCGCCGGCATCGCGAGCGCCGGTGAGCATCGGCCGTGATGATTTCTTTTCCGCCAAGGTCGAGGAAGAGCCGCGACGGCCGCGCCCGGCCGACCTGCCCAACCCGTTCGAGCAGCCGGTTGCGGGCGCGTTCGAGCGTGCCGCGTCCAGCCAGCGCAGTTCGCCTGCTTTCGATGACCCATTCAGCCTCGATCCGGTTTCGACGCCTGTGTCGAAAGACGCCGCTCCTTACCTAGAACCCGGCGGCACCGAGAACCAAACGGACCCGTTCAGCCTCGACCCCTTGCCGTCCCTCGGACGCGGAGCCCAGATCGCTCGGGGAAAGCCGTCCGATTTCAATGATGATTTTGGTTTCGGGCCAGCCGCCGCAACCGGGTCGGCAAACGGTGCCGGCTCGGCCGGACAGCGCGAGCGCGTTGCCCAGCGACCCGCCAATCCCTGGGATTTGCCCGTGCAAGCGGCAGACGGCCCGTCTCCGGCGCGCACGGGTGCCGCTGCCGCGCCTGCTCGCCTGCCGCAGGCGGCCCAGCCGGGAGACATGGTGCTTCGTTCCGCGTTCCTGCGCGGCATGGGCGTCGAGGAAGCCGATTTCCCCGGGCGCGACAGCATCGCGGAAATGGAGAAATTCGGCCGTGAATATCGGCTGATGATGGAAGGCCTGATGCAGCTTCTGCGCAAGCGGGCCGAGGAAAAGGGAAACGCCCGCGTTGCCCAGACCATGGTCGGGGCTTCCGAAGTCAATCCGCTCAAGTTTCTGCCGACGGTCGACGACGCCATCGTCACGCTTATCGCCGAGCGCAGTCCCGGATTCCTCGCCGGCGAAGCGGCTATCGCCGACGCGGTTCGCGATCTCGCTCAACATCACGTGCGCGCCTGGCGCGGCGTGCAAGGCGCCTTGCGGCGGATGATCGACCGCTTCGACCCGGCAGCGATCGAGGAAGAGCTGAAATCGAATTCGGCGATCGGTACCCTGCTTTCGGGCGGACGCGGCGCCAAGCTGTGGGAACTCTACCAGAAACGCCATCGTGAAATCGCCGAGAGCGCGGAGAAGAGCTTCCTTGGCGAGATCGGCGCTGATTTCCGGGACGCATATGAGGAGGAGTGAGACATGATCGATCGACGCGAATTTATCGTTGCCCTTGGCGCAACGGGGCTGCTTGCGGCTTGCCAGAGCGGCCCGCCAAAACCTTCGGTGATCACCGTCAACGTGTCCGGCGGGGCCGGCATGAACCCGGGACCGGGCGGCGGCGACCGGCCGGTGACCGTCCTCGTGATGCGGCTGCGCAGCACCGGCAAATTCAATTCCGCCGACTACTTTGCCTTGCAGGGCGATGCCGGTACGGCGCTGGCAGGCGATCTTATCGGATCCGACCAGATTGCCGTCGGGCCGGGAAAATCCGCGTCCAAGACCATCACCGTCGAGCCGGATGCCACGGCGCTGGGCTTCGTTGCGCTCATCCGCGAGCCTACAGGCAGGAATTGGCGGACGACCAAGTCGGTGTCGCCGGGATCCAAATTCACGATCAATGTCACGCTTGGCAGCGGCGGTATTTCCGCCTAGCGGCCGGGGCAAGGAGAGCTCGATGCAGAGAGCAGCGGCATGAGCGATGCAAACAGGGTGCTGTGGTCCGAAGGCCTTTTCCTGCGGACCCAGCATTTCCAGCAGCAGGATCGTTTCTTCGAGGCGACGGTGCGCGGCGCGTTGCAGGCCGGGCAACTGCATACGTTCGGCTTTCAACAGCTGACGCTGGACCAGGCGTTGCTAGAGGCCGGCCAGATCTCGATCCTGTCGGCGCGGGGCATCTTCCCGGACGGGACGCCGTTTTCCATTCCCGACATGATGGACGCGCCGCGACCTTTGCCGGTCACCCCGGACACAGGCGCCGGACCGGTGCTGGTCGCCTTGCCGCTGGAGCCGCCCGGTGGTGTCGGCTTCGATCCGGCACACGCGGCCGCTTCGGGAGCACGCTATCATGGGCGGATCGTTTCGGTGCGCGACGCCGTCCAGGGCGGTTCGGACCCCGAAGAAATCGAAATCGCACGGCCGCAGGCGCTGCTGCTTGCGCCCGGCAGGTCGGTTGGCGGCTACACTGCCTTGCCGATAGCCGACCTCAAGGGGATTCGAGCCGATGGCGGCGTCTCGCTGGACGAGACCTTCCTGCCACCGACCCTGGTTACCGGCGCGGTGGCCTGGTATCGGCAATTGCTTCTGGAAGTCGTCACGGGTCTCGACCAGATCGCCGAGGCACATGGCAAGATGGTGATGGGCGGACCGGGGCGCAGCGTCGAAGACCTGCTGATGCTTAACCTCGCCAATGCGGCGCGGCCGCGGCTGGCCCATATGCTGGCGCAGGATGTCTTCCATCCGGCCGAGCTTTACCTGGAGCTCGCCGGGCTCGCCGGTTCGATGGCGACCTACGGATCGAGCGCGCGGCGGCTGGGCGAGTTGCCGGCTTACGATCACATGGCACCCGGGCCGGCCTACATGGCGCTGGCGGATGCACTGCGCTCGCTCATCCTCAGCCTGCGCTACATCGAGCCGAAATCGCGGGCACTGCCGGTCATGCGGCATTCGACCAATGTCTGGAAAATCCGCATCGACAATCCGAAGCTGCTGGTCGCCAGCCGCATCGTCATCCGGGTCGGTTCCGAGCTGTCGGAAGACGCGCTGCGCAAGATCTTCGTCAATCAGGCGACTGTCGGCTCGGCCGACCAGTTCGAGGGCCTGTGGAAATCGCGCCTGCCCGGCATACCGCTGAAACCGCTTCACTCCCAGCCGCGCGAAATCCCTTACGACGGCGATCGGCTATGCCTCGAACTGGATCAGAAAAGCGAGCATTGGGCATCGCTGCTCGATGCACCCGGCTTCGTCATCGGCGTTTCGGGCGTGTTGCCAAGCGAGCCGCAGGTGGACTGCTATTCGGTGAACAGGTGAGATGATGAGCCGCGATGATCCTTTCGGACTGTCGGAGGATCGCGAACGAACCCGCATACGGCTGACCGGCGCGCCGATGCCGCGGCCGATGGCGCCGCTCTTGCCGGGCACGGCGGTCAAGCGGTCGCGCACGCATCCGAACGCGCTTGTCAACGCGTTCGCGCCCTTGCTCGAATTCGCGCCCGAGCTCGAAAGTGCGCTGGCGCCGGAGAACCCGGAAGCGTTGCGCACCCGTCTGCTCGAAGAACTGGTTCGGGCACGCGACACGGCGATGGCTACGGGGTCTTCGCTGGAGCGCGCCGATCAGGCAGCCTGGGTGGTGGCGGCGTTGCTCGACGATCTCGCCCTGAACACGCCGTGGGGCGGGGCCAGCGCCTGGCCGCGGCAGCCGCTTGTGGTGATGCTGCGCGGCGATGTCGATGCCGGCACGCAGTTCTTCACGCGTCTCGACGAACTGGAACGCCATCCCAACCGCGACCGCGAATTGCTGGAACTGCAGTATGACTGCATGGCGCTCGGCTTCCGCGGCAAATATCGCGTGCCCGGCCGGTCGGGCGACCGATCGCTCAATGCGGTTCGCGTGGCGGCGGCACGCTTCCTGCGCGATGCCGATGCGGAGGGCGCGCCGCTGTCGCCAAACTGGAAAGGCGTCATCGCATCCGACGAACCGCAGCGCTTCATCGTGCCGATCTGGGTCATGGCGCTCGGTGCGGCGGTTGTCGCCACGGCCGTCCATGTCGGGCTGTCGATGGGATTGAGCAGCCAGGCGGTCGAGCTTTCAGCTCTTGTTCGGGCCTTGCCGCCGCCTGAACGCGGCGACATCAGCCGGACCTCGCCCAAGGTCGACGCCCCGCCACCGGAGAAAGTGGATTTCGCGCTGTTGCCGGAATTCCAGGCCGGCGCGCCGGCTGACCTCAAATCCGCGCTTAGCGGCACCGAGAGCGTCTCGCTGGCCAAGCTGATCATCCAGGCCTCCAACCCGGAACTGTTCCAGTCGTCGCGGCCACAACTGACCGAAGGCTTCGAGCCGCTGATCGGTTCGATCGCCAAGGTGATCCTCGCCAATCAGGAGCTGATCGGGAACATCACGGTGATCGGACATACGGACGGCATTCCCCTGCAGAAGACCAATCCGCTGTCGACCAACCAGCGGCTGTCGGAGGCCCGCGCCCAGACGATCGCCGACATGCTGGTCCAGAACGGGGTGCCGCAGGACCGCGTCCATTCCGAGGGCCGCGCGGCGACCGATCCAGTGGCCAGCGACAGCACGCGCGAGGGGCGAGCCTTGAACCGCCGCGTCGAGGTGCTCGTCGAAAAGAGGCTGTGAGATGTTTATCCTGCGCTTCCTCTGGGCGGTTCTGACATCGCGCTGGCTGTGGACGCTGATCGGCATCACGCTGCTTTCGCTGGTTATCTGGGTGTTCGGTCCGATCGTCAGGGTCGGTCCCTATTCGCCTTTCGATTCCGACAATGTGCGCATTGCCATGATCGCGGGCCTGATCATCCTGTGGCTGATCTGGCTGATTATCGCGCAACGCCGCGCCATCCGTGCCAATCGCCTGTTCGTCGCCGAGATCGCCGCGCCGGTTGCGGAGAAGCCGCTCAGCCCCGGCGAAGAGAACGTCGCTGCCGTCGGCGCCAAGTTCGCCGAGGTGATGGCCGAACTGAAACGCCGCAAGCTGGGCGGGCGCAAGTTCCTGCGCGAGATGCCCTGGTATGTGATCGTCGGGCCGCCGGCCACCGGCAAGACCACGGCGCTCAGGCAATCCGGACTGAATTTCCCGATCGACCTCACCGACGATCTACAAGGCGTCGGCGGCACGCGTAACTGCGACTGGTTCTTTTCCGAGAACGCGGTTCTGATCGACACCGCCGGCCGCTATGTCCAACAGGAAAGCCAGCCCGATGTCGACGCGGCGGAATGGCTGGGCTTCCTCGACCTTCTGAAGAAACATCGCGGCCGCCGCGCGCTCAACGGCGTGATCGTGGCGCTTTCGACCGACGTGCTTTCAGAGGGCGACGAAGCCATCAAGGCACACGGCCGCAAAATCCGCCGCCGGCTGGCCGAACTCAACGACCGGCTCGAAATCCGCCTTCCGGTCTATCTGATGCTGACCAAGGCCGATCTGATCAAGGGTTTCGAGGCTTTCTTCGGCGGCCTGTCCACCGCCTCGCGCGAACAGGTCTGGGGAACGACCTTCGCGCTGGATGCGCGCGTCGATGCCAAGACCATCGAGCGGGAAATTTCAATACTGGCGACGGAACTCGAGCGGCGGCTGGTGCCGCGCCTGGAGGACGAGGACAAGCTCGCCGCCCGCGCCGAGATCTTCAGGTTTCCAGCCCAGTTGTCCAGCCTGTCCGAGCCGATCCAGGTTCTGGTCGAGGCGATGTTCGGCGAAAGCCGGTATGAAGAGGCCGCCTGGCTACGTGGTCTCTACCTGACATCGGCGACGCAGGAAGGGGCGCCCATAGACCGGCTGACCGCGGCGCTGTCGTCGTCCTTCGGCCTGCCGCCACGGCGCGCCCTGCCCGCACCAAGAGTCGAGAAGCGCAGCTTCTTCCTGAAGAACCTGCTCACCGAAGTCATCTTCAAGGAAGCCGGCCTCGGCACGTTCGACCCGTTGGCGCAACGCCGTCGCGCCTGGATCTGGCGAGGCGCGGCGGCCGCGTGCGCGGCCGGCGCCTTGCTGGCCGGCGGGCTGTTCACCTGGTCCTATTTCGACAACCGCAACGCGATCACGGCCCAGGCAAGCCAGTTCGAATCGTTGCAAGCGCCGCTGACCTCGGCTGCCGCAAGCCCGGCATCGGTGCAGCAGCCCGCCATCGACGGCGCGCTCGAGGCGATGGACGCGGTCGCAAATGCCCGGACTGCACCGCCGGGCGCCGCCCAGGATCTGCTGGGTCCGTCGGCCTCGGCCGAACTGGTGCGGGCGCAGAGCGACACATACGACCATGCCCTGCGCAATGTTCTCGAGCCACGCATGGTCGCTCTGCTCGAGGCGACCATGTGGCGGCAGATCCGCGATCCGGATTTCATGCTCGGTGCCCTTAAGACCTATCGCATGATGACGGGCCTGTCGCAGATGGATGCCGATTTCACCCAGAACTGGTGGGTGAACAGCTTGCCGGAATTCGCGGCCGCGGCACCATTTCCGACCGCCGACGCCGAAGAGCATCAGCTTGCCGCCATCCGCCGCATGGCGGTCGACGAAAGCTATGTCGCGCCCGACCAGGCCCTGGTTGCCGAAGCGCTGAAAACGGTCTGCACTATCTCGCTGCCGGCGCGTGCCTACAAGCAGTTGCTGGCCGACCCGGAGGTGGCCGGGCTCAAGGAGTGGATCCCGGCCAATTTCGCCGGCCCCAATGGCGGCAAGGTGTTTGCGCGGCGGTCCGACAAGACACTTCGCGTCGGCGTTGCCGGGGCATTCACCTATGCCGGCTTCCACGACGCCATTCTCGACCGCATCGACGATGTCGCCGCCCAGGCGGCGCTCGACCGCGCGGTTTTCGCCGGCGGCTGCTCGGAAAACTCCGAAACCTCGGTCTCGGCGCTGTCCGAGGATATTCTGAAGCTCTACTATGACGACTACATCGCGCAATGGGACAGCTTCCTGCGAGACATGCGGCTCGCGCCATTGACCGATCTCAATGTCGCCAGTGAAAATCTGAAGGATCTGTCGAGTGCCGATTCAGCCCTGAAGCGGCTGCTGACGGCGGTCGTGCAGGAGACCGAACTGACGCGCTCCGACGAAGCGCCAGCCGACGACAAGACAGCCGCCAAGGGCGCTTCGAAACTGCTCGGCAAGCTTGGCAAGCTCGGCAAGCTGGCGACATCAGGTGCGAAACTGCTTCCGCGCGCAGGGTCAGCCACAGAGGTGGACCTGACCGGCAATCTGGTGGCGGCACATTTCAAGCCGCTGAAGAGCACCATTGCCGAGGTCGACGGCCAGCCGCCGGCACTGGATGCCGCGGTCGTCGCGCTGACCGCGCTGTCGAACGTCCTGCAGACGGTCACCGCGAATCCCAATCCGCAAGACGCCATCAAGAAGCAGGGCGGCCTTGCCGAACTGACCGGCGCGGTCGCCAGGCAGGCACAGATCCTGCCTGACCCTATCAACGCCTGGCTCAGCGGGATTGCCGGTGACACCAGCAATTTGACGCAAAAGGCTGTGACCTCGGAGCTCAACGCCATCTGGCGGGCCGACATACTGCCTTTCTGCCAGGCGGCGCTGAACGACCGCTATCCGTTCAGCGCCGACAGCGCGGTGGACGTCAATGTGCGTGATTTCGCCCGCCTGTTCGGGCCGGCCGGACTGATCGACGGTTTCATCAACGACCATCTGATCAACTATGTCGACACGACCAGCCAGCCGTGGAAATGGCGCGCCGATTTCGGCCTCGATCCCTCGGCGCTGGCGGCGTTCGAGCAGGCCAGGCATATCCGCGACGATCTTTTTCCTGGCGGCACCGGGCCGGTGATGAGCTTCACGCTCGAACCGAAAGACCTGTCTCCGAACGTTACGCGCGTCACGCTCAATCTCGATGGCCAGAGCCTCGTCTATTTCAACAATGCGACGCGGCCGCAACCGATGACGTGGCCGGGCAAGGACGGCACCGGGGTCATATCGCTCGCCTTCCAGCCGATCGACGGCTCGCCCGAAATCATGCTCAACGAGACCGGCAGCTGGGCGTGGCTGAGGATGCTGCGCAACGGCCGTTTCGCCGGCACGTCGCTGTCCGATGTCTACAGCCTGCGCCTGGGCACGAAGGGAATGTGGGCCGATTTCGAACTCAAGGCCGCCAGCGTCGAGAACCCCTACAATCTCCAGATGTTCAAGAAATTCTCATGTCCGCCGCAGATATGATCTTGCCCGGCTTTTACGGCAAAATGCCAGCCACCGGCGATTTCGTGACGCGGCGGCTCTCCGGCGACTTTGTTCGCGGCTGGGACCGCTGGCTAGCGCAGCATCTCGTCCCGCTGTTCGGCTCGGAAATTTGGCCAAGTACGACCGCGCTACGCTTTCTGGCCGGCCCGGCGTCCTTCAGCGCATCGGCAGGCATCATCGTGCAAAGTGCCGACAGGGTCGGCAGGAAGTTCCCTCTGAGCGTCGTCGCACAGCTTGCCGAAGCGCCCATTCAGCTGGCTGACGCCGAGGCGTGGTTTTCCCAGATCGAAGCGGCGGCCATCGCCGCCCAGAACGGCGAGTTGACGCCGGACGAACTGGATACCGCGCTGGCCGGACTGCCGGCGCCATCAGTCGAGCCGGGTGAAGAAGTCATCGGCGACATGGTGATGTGGACGGCCCGTTCGAACATTTTCGACATCGATCCGCAATCGCCGCAGGCGGTTCTGGAGCAGATCCTCGCCGCAAGCTGGGAGACCAGCTGATGCAGATCTGGAACCAGATGGGCTATCCGCACCAATTCACCATGGGCATGGACAAGGCCGGCCATGAGTGGATTGTCGTGGTCGTCAAAGGCACGTTCGACTTCCCCGACAAGCCGGGCGGACTGGTGCAAAAATCGGCGGAACAGGTGCCGCTGGTGATGGCCGACACACAAACCGGCGTGCCCGGCTACTCGGCCACGCTGTGGGAGACCGACTTCGCCTTCCGCAAACCGCGCTGCGACGTGATCGCCAATGGCTGCGCCTACGCGCCGGGCGGGCGCCCGGCAGCGCGCGTGCCGGTCGGCATCAAGGTTGGCAATTGGTCAAAATTGTTCGAGGTCGTCGGCCACCGCGAATGGCGCGCCATCGGCCCGATCTTTACTGCCACATCGCCGCAGCCCTTCCTGAAACTGCCCATCTCCTATGACGTCGCCTGGGGCGGCGTCGACAGGCTGGATCCGGAAGACAAACTCCCGGGCAGCTACAAATACAACCCGGTCGGCACCGGCTGGTCGCGCACCAGGAACCAGCGCCTTATTCCAGGCCTGCGGCTGCCGAACACCCAGGCGGTCGACGAAGAGATCCGCTCGCCATTTGGCGACTACAAGCCGATGAGTTTCGGGCCCATGGGCCGGGGCTGGCCGGGCCGCATCGAATATGGCGGCACCTACGACCAGAACTGGATCGACAATATTTTTCCGTTCTTGCCGCCGGATTTCGATGAACGCTATTTCCAGATGGCACCACCGGACCAGCAGATCGACCACCCAAGGGGCGGCGAGGACGTACAGTTGATAAATTTGACGCCGGCAGGCAAGGAAAGCTTCCGCATGCCAACGACAGCGTTGCCGCTGACGCTGTTCAAAGGTCGCGAAAAAGCGTTCGTGGGCGAGCTTCTGCCGGATACGGTGCTGTTCGATCCGGAGAGGCGGCGGTTTTCGCTGGTCTGGCGGATGCAGCAGCACCTCCAGCGCACGATCCTCGATTTTTCGGAATGCTGGGTCGGGCCGCCAACACCCGGCATGCAACGCGCCTATGCCAAGCGCAAACGTTACATCCGCAAGTTCAACACTCCGCTTCGCGATGAAGACGAGGCCGCATGAACGCTGACCTCGACATCGTCTCGGCGGGCATGGTGACGGCAGTCGGCCTCGACGCGCCATCGAGCTGCGCCGCGATGCGCGCCCGTCTCGACGGTTTCCAGGAAACGCATTTCCTTGGCGCCGCCGGCGAGTGGCTGATCGGTGCGCCCGTCCCGCTGCCGCGCAACTGGATGGGCGCAAAGCGCCTTGCCCATATGGCCGCCGCAGCAATTGTCGAAGCGTTCGAAGCGATGCCCGAGGCCCGGGGCAGGACGGCCCTTGTTCTTTGCCTGGCTGAGGAGGATCGTCCCGGGCGTCCGGCGCCTGACAGCCGGAACCTGCTTGCCCAGATCGAGCAAATCACGGAAATCGTCGGTCCCATTGCCTCGCGCGTCGTCGCGCATGGCCGCCCGTCCGGCCACGTCGCGTTGGAGGCGGCCCGTCGCCTGCTCGCCTCCAATACTGCTCCTTTTGTGATAATTGTCGGGGTGGACAGCTATCTGACCTCCCAGACCATAAACCATTATCTCGCCCGTGAGCGGTTGCTCACGCCACGAAACTCGAACGGCTTCATTCCGGGGGAAGCCGCGGCTGCGATTCTCTGCGCGCGCGCGGGCGGCACCATGCACCTCACAGGGCTCGGCCTGGCACGGGAGGAAGCTCATATTTACAACGAGATGGATATTCCCTTCCGAGGGCAAGCGATGACAACGGCTTACAAGGAAGCGTTTGCCGGGTCACGGCGCCTCCATTCAGATATCACTCTCAAGATGGGAGATTTCGTCGGCGAAACATACTGGTTCCGGCAATGTGCCCTCGCCATGCTGCGCACACAACGCGAGCACTCGCAGGTGCGGCCAATATGGGCGCTGGGCGCGAGCTTGGGGAATGTCGGGGCGGCCGCTGTCCCGGTGATGCTGGGGTGGGCGCTGTCGGCGATACAACGTGGCTACGCGCCATCGGGGCCGATCCTGATCGAGGCCTCGGGCGATGACGGTGCATGCGGCGCTGCGGTGGTGGAGGCAAGATGACTGTCTTCGCGAACGGGCGAGAGATTTCGGCGGAGGCGCAAGGGTGCAAGGTCATTGCGGATTTCCCCGACACATGTTTCACCCCGCCCGAGAATCCGGCAACCCCGCCGGGCGTGCCCGTCCCATACCCTGATTTCGGGGTCGACTCCGATCTGACGTCGGGTAGCGGAACCGTGAAGATTGGCAACAAGCCTATCAGCCAGGAAAATAGCAGCTACTACAGCAAATGCAGCGGCGATGAGGCTGGGGCGGCGGCAAAAAAAGGAATAATCACCTCAAAAAATACCGGCAAGGTCTACGCACACGGCTGGTCGTCAGACGTCAAGGTCGAGAGCAAGGGTGTCGTTCGACTCGGCGACATGGCCACCAGCAATCACGGCACCGATCCCGGCGATGCGCCCCCAATGGTGATCGTCGGAAAGCCGGCATTCGGAATTCCTGGCGATGAAGACTGCATGGTCGGCAGCTTCGAGGATATTCACGAAAAGTGTAACGCCAAAAAGGACCCTACTGATCCGTTGGCCAAGCCGGGCACGCAAGGTGTGGCTCACCAAGCTCACCATATCGTTCCGGACCGCTGTTTTCGCGTCAATAGCGAAGATCGAATGGCGAACCCGCCATTTCCCAGCAGGGACCAGGGCATTTGTATCTGCATCCCTCGCGTGAACCACTCGGCGGCTCGGCCGCCGACAGGCGAAGACGTCACCGTGCACCATCACCTGGACAATGCTCTGACCGAACTCGGCGAGCAGGTCGCAACAAGAGCCAACCCGCGCGGCGTCGAGAAGGTGGATAAAATAAGAAATCAATGTTTGGATGCTCTTGCCGAACTGGTCGATGATCCTGTGTCCGCGGACTGCTTCGAAGTGGCATGTGAAAAGGTGACCGAGCAAACAGAGCCAATCAAGGACAAGTATGCTCGTGCGGAGAAGAGCTCCAGCAATATGAGTCCTGCCGCCAAGGGCGTGCTGAACAGGCAGCATCTGCCAACAGCATGAGATCGCTGCCAAGGGAGTATTGAGCAACCGATGAGGCGAAAACCAGAGATAACAGGAGGTGTCGTGAGCGTGGACAGGACCCTCTACATCCTGTTCAAAGCGACGCCGGGAGAAGACGATGACCGGCTCGTCGCCTCCGGTCGCGTTGCCGATGGTTCGGTTGTGCTTCGGCCTCGAGAGGAGGTCGCGGACCTAATCTCTTTCACGGCCCTGCAGCAGCCCTTCGAAGCCCAAGCCGCTGGACTGACTGGAGAGGGCGAGGTGGTGTATTTTTTCGACGCCGTCAGTCAACGTGAGCAGATATCGGGAGCCGGATTCGCCTCCGAGAATGCGATGAAGTTCGGCCGCATGACAAAGATACTGCAGATCGGCAATCGACTGTTGGCGCTCGGCTATGGGGGGCAAGTCTACATGCGGACGCCTTCGGAGGGCTGGAGGTTTCTCGCGGGCCCGAAAGGCAGCGATGACGGGTCAACAAACCTGGTCTACTTCTGCGCCGTTGCGCACAAAGGCCGGCTGTATTTTGGCGGAACGGAGACGAAGCGATTCAGGAGCACGGCAGAGATTGACGCAGCGAGCCAAGCCGGCGATGGCCGGCGTCTCGCGCGTGCCATCCTGGCGGCGAAGGTACCGGACAAAGCGGTGGTCGGGGTATACGACGGTTCGTGGAGCCAAGCGGATTTTGATCATCCCGGAACTGTCGTCGAGATGCTGGAGGCAGGCAGATCCATCGAGATTTTCACAACCAATGGACGCATTGTCTCGACACCCGATTTCCAGGAATTCAGCGACGTATTCGCATTCGGCAAGAAGAAATCTTTCTGGGATATAAAAAGAACGGAACAAGGGATCCTTGTGTACTTCGACGGCACACTTTTCCGGTGGACCGGCGAGATGGAGCCGTTCGAACCGTCGCTGCCTGGCGTTGACGAAAGTTTCATAAACGTTTCGAGCTATGCCGGATTCCTGGCAGCGTTCGCCCCGCATCAAATCTACAAGCTAGATGAAGACGATTGGGGCGAAGTTACTTACACTTTGTCGTAAGGGGCAGCGGGAAGGTCGTATAAAAATTCTTCAGATATCAGCCGCTGGCAACTTGGCAGCTAGATATTTGCGCACTTGATCGAGGTTCAACTGCTTGAGAGGGAGAGGACTACTGGCTTCCAGCATCCGGACCACAAAAAGCTCCCCAGCTTCCGAAAATTCGTCGAAACGCTCCTTTGCGATACGCTTGCCTTCGACACCCGCAACACGCAGCCCAAGCAGATGTGCTTCCAGCCGCTCTAAGAGCCGCTCCACGCGCTCCTCGTCCATCTCGGGGTTCTCGCCGGGATGCAGCAGATGGTGGTCGTAGACCGTCCAGAGGAAGGCCGCCATTTCCGCGTGCTGACGTACTATGTGTTCGAGTATCGGCGGCTTTGGCATCAATTCAGATTCACGGAGCCGCCACGGATACGGTTGGAGGCGCTGGCGTGGCTAACCAGGTTGGTGCCTCGTATGGTGAGATGGCCATCCTTTT
Source organism: Mesorhizobium sp. GW821-FHT04C10 (assembly GCF_059420305.1). Lineage (NCBI taxonomy): Bacteria > Pseudomonadati > Pseudomonadota > Alphaproteobacteria > Hyphomicrobiales > Phyllobacteriaceae > Mesorhizobium > Mesorhizobium sp. GW821-FHT04C10. Next base: position 6,094,657 of record NZ_JBWKTL010000001.1, read on the forward strand.
CCATAATGATGACCGACTTGCCGCACCTCAGCTCAAGCCGCTCGCTCGAACTGATTTTCACCGTTTCACCGTCGCGCACGACATGACTGTTGTCCCGGCTGTTTGTCTGTCGTTTTGCGGGATCGACAATACGCCCTACGATCAGCGGTTTCAGCGGATTGGCATTTTCGAACAGCAGTGCGACTTCTGACCCGATCATGTCAGACGACAGTTCGGTCAGACTTCGCGCCTGCAGGGCTACCTCCTCCCGATTTCCGGGAAACACCACGAGTGGCGCACCTTGGTCGAACCCAAGCAGCAAACCAATCACCACTCCATCAATCCGTTCGTCAATATCGCTCATGGGTGCGTCCTCAGTTCTGCTTTATCTCCGAGCCTTTCATGATGATGTCGCTCGAAGCATTGACGTCTATCTTTCCTGAACCCTTGATGGTGATGTCTTTGCCCTTAATCGTGATCGTCCCATCCTTTTTCATGACAATTTCGGCACTTCCTGTTTTGATCGTGACGGACTCCTTGGCCTCGATGGTCAGGTTCTTGCCGACCACCATGCCCGCGTCCTCGCCGACCTGGATAAGGCTCTTTTTCCCGACCTTGAGCTCGTGCGCCCCATTGACTTGAGTTGAGGCATCCTCGCCGACCTTGATGATATGCGTTTTGCTGATTTGTGTGTTCTGGGCCCCGCCGATCTTGACGCCCTGATCAGACCCGATCTGTATGCCTTGGCTTGTTCCGACGTTCCAACTGTCCGACGCGCCAACATCGTGGCTCTGGCTGATGCCGACCGTGACCGAGCGGGCGGCGCCAATCGTGTTGGTCTGAACGCCGCCTACAGTTCGGGTTTCGGCAGCGCCCACCGTGTCGATGCGTGCTGCGCCCACGGTGACCGTCTGAACCAGTCCCACGGTCTGCGAATGGTTGGCGTCGATGTTTTCGGTCGAATTGGCGACGACGTGGATCGTCTCGTTCGCCCCCACCGTAAGCGAGCGGTTCGCGCCCACCGTCTCGGTGTCGTTCGAGCCGATATTCGTGGTCTGGTCGACGCCGACCTTGACCGTCTTGTTGTTGCCGACGTCCTCGTCGAGGTTGTGGCCGACGGAGTGCTTGGCGTCGTGGTCGATGCGGTCGGACTGGTCGTGCTGGACCAGCTTGGTGCGGTCGTGCTTGATCAGCAGGTTGTGGTCCTTCTGGGCCTGGAAGTTGACCAGCTCGGAGCCGGCCTTGTCCTCGAACATCAGCTCGTTGTAACCACCGCCGCCTTTCGAAGAGTTGGATTTCCAGCCCGATTGCGTTGCGTTGCCCGGCAAGCCGTAGGGCGGCATCTGCGAGGCGTTGTAGACCCTGCCGGTGATGATGGGCAGGTCAGGGTCGCCTTCGAGGAAGTCGACGATCACCTCCTGGCCGATGCGCGGTATCTGAATGAAGCCCCAGCCGCTGCCGGCCCAGGTCTGTGAGACACGCACGAAGCAGGAACTGTTTTCGTTCTTCTTGCCCAGGCGGTCCCAGTGGAACTGCACTTTCACCCGGGCATATTTGTCGGTGAATATCTCCTCGCCGGAAGGGCCGACAACCGTCGCCGTCTGCGGCCCGCGCATGATCGGCCGCGCCGTGATCCGGGGCGGGCGATAGGGCAAGGCAGTCGGCGCAACGCCCAGCACGACCTTGAAGTTTTCGCTGTGGGCCTCGTTCTGGGTTCTGTAGCCCGGATCGAACAACCTGTATTCGGCGCTGATCACCAGATATTCCTGGTTCTGGTCATCGCGCGGAAAGCTCTCCAGCTTGAAGGTACAGCCGGAATGGAGGCCGCGCACGGTTCCAACGGCTGTGATGCGCTGGTGCACGGCCTGGAGTTCCTCGCGCCGGATGCCGGCCAGGGTGTCGCCGCGCCCCACATCGAGATGCGCCCCGGGCTGGCGATAATTCTCGCCGGAGGCTTCCTTGTGGCTGAACGGCTGGGCGGACTTCGCCATCAGATCGGCGCCAGGTTTCTGGAAATCATAGTCGGTATGGGCATAGGCCCCCGGCCGCACCGAACTGCCCGGAATCCATTCGGTGATGTATTCGACGTCGCGCCGCGAGCCCTGTCCCTCGAAATTGTAAAGGATCTTCTCGTAGCCCGGCGCCGGCTTCAGCTTGTTCATGGCGTCGCACAGCACGAGCGTGTGCTTGCCCTCGTCATGCTCGAAGAAATAGAAGATGCCTTCGTGCTCGAGCAGGCGCTGCACGAAATCCAGATCGCTCTCGTCATACTGCACGCAGTATTCGCGCGAGGGGTACGACCCTTGCAGCCGCTTCTCGAATTTCGCCGTACCGTATTTCGAGAAGATCTTTTCGACGATCTCGACAGCGGTCATGTTCTGAAAGATCCGGCAATCGGTGGTGTTGCCGAGAAACCAGAGCCACGGCCTGACGACTGCTTCGTAGTAGGCCAGCCGGTCCTCGATGCGGGTCAGGCGAAACTCGGACACCAGGCCGCTGAACCACCGTTTCGGATCGGATTCCCCTTCGACCGAAACCGCGCCCCCAAGCATCTTCGCTGGATCGATGTCCGAGTTGGGCCCGACGAACCCGACCGTATAGGCAAAGCAGCGACTGATCTCGTCGCGCCCGACAAGATGCGTGAAGGTCAGCTCGGCGCCGACCGGCGTCTGCACAACCGTGGCACGTTCGTTCGGCATGGGTCGAGCCCCTCCTGGACGCGGCCGCCGACGCGGTGGATTTGAAGTTCCATCTGCTGAGGAACCTTTTAGGACCCGCCGCACCAGGCCATGTTGAGCCTACCACATATTGTTCTGCCAACCAAAGAGGACACACGGCGGCTAAACCTTGCCCTGTCGATGCAACGGCTCGAAACACTGCTGTCCTGTTGTATGTGCAAACTGCTAGAATGTGGAGTATCGGTCAGCGTTCGACGGCGATCCTGGATGTATATCAGTCTGCAAATCAACAATGTCGACGCCTTGCCCGCCGGCATCTCGACCGGCTACGCGGCGCGCGATCGCAGCTTCGAAATCGGACGCGATGCTTGCGACTGGACCTTGTCGGACCCCGACAAGTTCATCTCGGGCCGGCATTGCGAGGTTCGATACGAGGCAGGCGCGTTCTGGCTGCACGATGTCTCGCGCAACGGAACCTACGTCAACGGATCAAGCCAGCGCATGGCCGGCCCACACCGGCTGGGCCATGGCGACCGGATGCTGATCGGCCGTTATGTCATCTTCGTGTCGATCGACGAGGAGCGCGCCGCGACAGGTCATCCCAGCCGCAGCCCGACGCAGCGAGAAATGCCGGCCGCGACAAATCGGTCGCTGGAATTCGGAGATGGACCCTTCTTCGATCCTGCGGAGCAACGGTCCGGGCAACGGGTTACGGCTCCGGCATTCTCGTCGCAACCCTCGTCGCTTCCCTCGACACGAGACGAGGTGCTGCGGGAAATCGCGATCGCCGCCGGCATCTCGCCGGAATTGCTGCAATCGCGCGACCCGCATGAGGTTGCCGCCGAAATCGGCGCGGTGCTGCGGACGGTGGTCGAGGAACTGACCTTGCTGCTGAAAGCCCGCGCGGCCGCGAAAATGCTGGCCAAGAGCACACAACGAACGATGATCAGCGCCGCCGACAACAATCCCCTGAAGTTCGTTCCGGGAACCGACGACATCCTCGAAATCATGTTCGCACGGCGCCGTGCCGGCTATCTCGATGCCAGGCGCAGCATCGAGGATGCGTTCCGCGATCTCAAGACGCACGAATTCGCCACCTATGCCGCCATGCAAGCGGCACTGTCGCGGCTGCTCGACGACCTGTCTCCTGAAGCGATCGGAAGAAAGCTTCCGCCGACGTCGTTCTCGTCGAAAAAGAGCCAGGCCTGGGACGCTTTTGTCGCGACCTGGCGAACCATGGAGGAAGCACACGAGAACGGCATGCTGGACATATTCCTGGCCTATTTCAGCGAAGCCTATGCCAAGGCCGACAAGCAGAAATAGGCGCTTTAGGGGAGCCGTGGCGCCACAGCCAACGAAGATACCTCTTCGGTGCGCGGCATCCGGTTCCAATCGGGAGTTTCTGAGACTACGATCGCATACGACAATTCGCCAAGCGGGTAAGGCTCATCGACCTGGGGGTCTGAGGCAAATGTCATCTTACGGCGGGATAGCGAGATATAGCCGACCGTCCTCAAGACACTGCCCTGCCCCGCAGGGCCCGGCGTTGCTTTACCTGACCGCGAAAGGCTCTGCGCCTGTCCGGCAAGAGAGCGGGTGCCTGGCGCGAACGGACGATCGGCGATGAGCTCGAAGGACGATCCTTTCGGCCCGGCGGGCAAGACCGTCATTCGCGCCACGCCACGGCGTGAGCGAAAACCGGCACCGAGCCCTCCCGTCGCGGATGGCGGACAGCCCTCGCAGGTCAAGGACTCGACCGTGTTCGATCCCGGCGTCGGCCGGCATACACCGCCCGGTTGGACATCCGGAACCGTGATTTATCAAGGAACACCTTCCGCGGACGCTCCGGCTCCGGCCCTGCCGCAGGAGACCCTGCTCAATGTCACGGACAGTGTCCGATATGCCGCGGCAAATCAGATCCTTGCCGCGGCCGCACCGTTGCTGATGCTGTTCGGCCAGCTCAGGCTTATCCCGGTCGAGAGACAAGCGGAGCCGTTGGCGGAACACGTCACCGAGGCGATCGACAAGTTCGACAGCGCACTGGAGAAAGCAGGCGTTGCCGAAGAGGATGCGCGGATTGCGAAATTTGTCCTGTGCGAAACCGCCGACGATCTCATCGGCAACCTGCCGTGGCCATCGAAAGACGCCTGGGCGCGGCACAGCATGCTGTCGCGGTTCTTCCACGTCGAGCCCAACGGCACGGGCTTTTTCGAAGCGCTGAATAAAGTCTTGGCCAGCCCGGAGGCGCACTACGATCTGCTCGAACTGATGCATGTGTGCCTGTCGCTGGGGTACGAGGGCCAATATCGCGGCCTGACACGCGAGGACACCAATCTCGAACGCGTCCGGCGCGACGTCTACGAAACACTTCGCTATTTCAGGCCCCGCGCCGACGAAGACATCTCGCCTCGCTGGCAGGGCCTGGCGGCGACGATGACGCAGTCTTCGACGCGCCTGCCGCTCTGGGCCGTTGCGGCAGCGGCAGCGGCGCTGCTGACGGCGGCATTCTTCGCGTTGCGGATCGTCATCACCAATGAAGGCGACGCCACCGCTGGTGAATTGCTGGCCCTCAACCCGTCGACACCGATCGCCATCGAGCGCGCCAGCGTGGCGCCTTTGGCCGAGCCGGAGAAAGCCACCCCTCCGGCAGCCACGACCACGCAGATCGATCGCATCCGCTCGGCACTGGCCAAGGATGTCGGAGCCGGCGGGTTGACCGTCGGGACGAAGGGCGACTTCATCGTCGTGGAAATCAACAATCTCCTGGTGTTCCAGTCCGGCAGAGCCGACGCAAAGCCGGAGTTCCAGCCGATAGCCGCCGACATCGCAGCCGCCCTGGAACCCGAGCGCGGACCAATCAGGATTGTCGGCCATACCGACAATGTGAAGCCGCGAAAATCGAGCCCGTTCAAGTCCAACTTCGATCTTTCCGTCGCCCGGGCGAAGGCCGTCGAAACCATGATGGCGCAGAAGTTGAGCGATCCTTCGCGACTGACGGTCGACGGCAAGGGCGAGGACGAGCCGATCGCCGACAATGCAACACCGGAAGGCCGCGCCAAGAACCGCCGTGTCGATGTGATGATCGCCAAGGAGGAGACATTGTGAGCAGGGCCGGTTGGATGCGCCGATGACGCGTTGGCTGCTGCGGATATTCAGCGTGATCGCGCTGGCCGGTTTTTCGGCGGCAGTGTGGTTTGCCGGACCTTTGATCCGCTTCGCCGATAGCCGTCCTCTTGGGCCGGCCTGGTTGCGCGCGGCAATCATCGGTGTGATCGTGGCGGCCGTGGCGCTCTTCTATGGATTGCGTTTCTGGCGGATGCGCAAGGCACAAAAGGCGCTGGAGACCGCCGTTGCCCGTAATGACGACAGGGATGACGACTCACAGGTGCTCGAGGCGCGCATGAACGAAGCGATCGCCGCGCTCAAACGGTCGAGCGGCAAGCGCAATTTCCTCTATGAGATCCCCTGGTACATCATCATCGGCCCGCCCGGTGCGGGCAAGACAACGGCACTGGTCAATTCGGGTCTGAATTTTCCGCTGGCAGGTTCGGGTGATGCCCAGCCGGTCGCCGGTGTCGGCGGAACACGTGCCTGCGACTGGTGGTTTACCGACGAGGCCGTGCTGATCGACACCGCCGGACGTTACACGACGCAGGATTCCAATGCCGAGAGCGACAAGAAGAGCTGGCTCGCCTTCCTGTCGCTGCTCAAGCAGTTCCGCACGCGGCAGCCGATAAACGGCGTCATCCTGGCGATCAGCCTCGCTGATCTCATCGGCCTCGACGATCAGCAGCTTGATGCTCACGTCGTGGAGATACGCAGCCGGCTGCGGGAAATCCATGAGACGCTGAAGATCCAGTTTCCAGTGTATCTGCTGTTCACCAAGGCCGATCTTGTTTCCGGGTTCATGGATTACTTCGGCGCTTTCGACGAGCCCCGCCGGCGCAAGGTCTGGGGCGCGACATTCCAAACCACGGATCGCAACAAGAACATGGCGGCCGAGGCCCCGGCCGAATTCGATGCGCTGGCAAGACGCCTGGTCGAGGAGATGCCCGACCGCCTTCAGGAAGAGGTCGATCCGGTCGCGCGCATATCCGCCTTTGGTTTTCCGGCGCAGTTTGGTGCGCTGAAGAGCCGAATTACGCGTTTTGTCGCCGGCTTGTTCGATCCGGCCCGCAGCCAGGTGAATGTCAGCCTGCGTGGCCTCTATTTTTCGTCAGGCACGCAAGAGGGAACGCCAATCGATCAGGTGTTGGGCGCGATCGGCCGCAGCTTCGGCGGCAATTCCCGCGCCCATCTTTCGGGAACCGGCAAAAGCTTCTTCTTGCATGACCTGCTGACGGGCGTCATTTTCGCTGAATCCGGATGGGTCTCCTACGACAAATCGGCTGTAAGGCGTGCGGCGATCGCCAGATTTGCAGGACTTTGCGCCATCGCGTTGATCGCCGCGGCGGCCCTCGGCACCTTGGCCCTGAGCTTCACGGCCAACAGATCACTGATCGCCTCCACAACGCAGGCCATGGGCCAGTATCGCGCGACGGCGGACACGCTGCTCAAAAGTACCGAGGTCACCGACGTCGACCTCGAAAACGTCATTGGCCCGCTCGACCAGTTGCGCGATCTGCCGGCTGGATTCGAAACCGGCGACATGTCCACACCGATCGAGGAGACCTTCGGCCTCAGCCAACGGGAGAGACTTCTTTCGGCATCCAGGACGGCTTACCGGCAAGCGCTGGAACGCATGTTGCGGTCGCGTTTGCTGATCCAGGCCGAGCGGACGATCCAGGCCAAGATGGCCGATCCCGCCGCGCTTTATGAGCCGTTGAAGATCTATCTGATGCTCGGCGGCAAGGCGCCGAAGGTCGACGACGCGTTGATCGTTTCGTGGATGAAGCAGGATTGGGAGCAAAACCGGTATCCAGGCGAAAACAACCGCGCGGGACGCGAGCAACTCGAGAAGCACCTGCGCGCCATGCTTGCCCTGGACGACGCCTATGATCCGGTTTTCGAACTCAACCAACCCCTCATCGAAGCCGCCCAGCGTTCGCTCGGGCGCATGAGCCTTGCCGACCGCGCCTCCGCGTTGATCAAGTCGGCGGTGTATTCGGCGGCGCTGGACGATTTTTCCGTTTCCGTAAAAGGCGGACCGGAAGCGCAGCTATTGTTCGAACGTGTCGATGGCAGCGACCTCTCAGGCCTTCGCGTGCCCGGCCTCTACACCTGGGCCGGCTTCAATCACTTCTATCTCGGTCAGCTCTCGCACATTGCGCAGATGCTCGTCGACGACCAGTGGGTGCTCGGCGGCGGCGGCGAGCAAGGCGGCATCGACCAGGACCTGCTCAAGCTCGGCCCCGAACTTCTCGATCGTTACGGGAAGGAGTTCGCAGCCGCGTGGAACGGCGTTCTCGACGGGTTGAAATTCAAGGCGATGCTGAAGGACAAGCCGCATTATATCGCGCTTTCCGCCGTCGCCTCGCCATCCTCGCCGATCGAACAGCTGTTTACCGCGATCGCCGACGAAACGGCACTGACGCGGGGCGCTGTTTCCGGCAAGGACTCAGGTGCCGAAGCCGGCACGGTTCAAGGCCAGTCACAAGAGGCCGTAAACATGGCCAGGGGCCTGGCTCGCATCGGCATACAAATTGCCACCGGAAAATCGCAAAGCCGTGCCGGCACAGGATCCGCAAACGCGCAAAACCAGAATCCCGGGGCCAACGTCGAAGCGCAGTTCAGATCGTTCCAGACCCTGGTGGGCGGTCCTGCCGGACACCGCCCGATCGATGCCTTGACCCAGAATTTCCGCGATATCTACCAGAGCCTGCAACTGGCGACCGACGTTCCCTCCCAGACGGAACGCGTCAACGCAAACCTGCAGCTCCAGATAGCCACTCTTCGCGCCAATGTCTCACGCCTGCCCAAGCAACTCGCCAGAATGGTCAATGCGACGGCGGACGAGTTTGAAGGTAACGTCACCGAGACCTCGGTGGCGAATTTGAACCAGATGCTCGATCAGTCGGTCACGGCGCCCTGCGAGGCGGCCGTCAACGGCCGTTACCCTTTCTCCGGCAATGGCTCCGAGGACATGGCAATGGCGGATTTCGCGAAGCTGTTCGCCCCCGGCGGGCTGATGGACCGGTTCTTCGCCCAGAATCTCGCATCGCTGATCGACATGACGGGCCAGGAGTGGAGCTGGAAGCAGGATGCGCGCTTCGGGCGCGACCTGTCGAAGTCGACGCTGAAGAACTTCCAGCTGGCGGCCGAAATCCGCAGCGCCTTTTTTCCCCAGGGCGGTTCGGTGCCCTCGGTCAGCATCACCTTCACGCCGTTCTCACTGCATGGCGACGCCGACGCGGCGGTGCTCGATGTCGATGGCCAGACAGTCCAGAGCAACCAGGCGGGCAATACGCCGAGCACCGTCACCTGGCCGAGCGGCACGGCTTCCGGATCCGCCAGTCTGAGCCTGACGCCGGAGATGCCAGGCCGCGAATCCGCCATCAAGTTCGAAGGTCCGTGGGCGCTGAAACGCCTGCTGGACAAGGCGACCATAACCGGCAACGACCCCAATGTCGAAGCCCGCTTCGTGATCGGCGGGCGTGACGTCACCTATACGATCCAGACTGGCTCCGGGCCCAACCCCTTCTTCCTTCCCGCACTTTCGGGATTCAGCTGTCCGAAGGCGTTTTGAGATGAGTTTCGAGCTTTTCAATGCGTTGATACGCTGTATGAGCCCCACGCGCCCGGACCTTAATTTCTATACTTTAATGGTCGAGCCTGTGGCAAAGTGGCGAGAGCGAGCGCCCGCGAGTGCGCCGCAGAGGACGCGCAAGACGCGTTTGGTGGCAAGTTGAGCAATGTCGCCCTTCCCTTTGACAGCTTCGGCGTGAGCCATAAAGGCTGTGTCCGCGAGGTCAACGAAGACAACTATCTGCTCGAACCACGAACCGGGCTTTGGGTGGTGGCCGACGGGATGGGTGGGCATGATGCCGGAGAGGTCGCCTCGGCCAGCATTGTCGACCATCTGGCCACGATCGGCATCGCAAGCTCCGCTCCGGACCTGCGGGCGCGCTTCGAGGACAGGCTGAGCCGAGCCAATGCCGAGATCCGCAGGATATCGGAATCGCGCGGCATCACCATCGGCTCCACGGTCGCCGCCCTGTTGGCGATGGACGGACGGTTTGCCTGTCTGTGGGCGGGCGACAGCCGGATCTACCTGATCCGCAACGCCTCGATCTCGCAGATTTCGAAGGACCACACCGAAGTGCAGGAACTGCTCGACCGGGGCATGATCAGTGCAGCCGAGGCGCTCACCTGGCCACGCCGCAATGTCATCACGCATGCGGTCGGCGTCAGCGATGACTTCATCATCGACTTCCAGCAAGGCGAACTGATGCCGGGAGACATTTTCGTGCTGAGCACCGATGGGCTGACAGCGCATGTCACCGACGCGGAGATCGAGGCAGCGGTGGTGTCGGCAACGCCGCAGGCGGCCTGCGAAAATCTCTTGGAAACGGTGCTGGCGCGGGGCGGAACGGACAATGTCACCATTGTGCTGGTGAAGATCGGAAACGGGCGCAATGGACAATCGCTGCGCGCTGATCTGTCGAGAGCGGAGGGCTGAGGCTGATGAGCGCCGACGACAAGACGCGAATATCGCCGCAGGTGGCAAACACCGCCGTAGGCACGCAGCTCAGCGGCATCTACGAACTTGACGAGCGGATCGCATTCGGCGGCATGGGCGAGGTCTATCGTGGCCATAACATCCAGACCGGAGACCACGTCGCGATCAAGATCGTCCTGCCCGAGTTTGCCCGTGACCAGACGATCCTGTCCTTGTTCCGCAAGGAGGCCTCGATCCTCAACCATTTGTCGCATGACGCGGTCGTGCGATACCACGTCTTCACCATCGATCCCGGGATCGGCCGTCCCTACCTTGCCATGGAGTTCGTCGACGGCGAGTCGCTGTTCGACATCATGCGACGCGGGCCGATGCCGACGGAAGAGGTGCGCAAGCTCTGCCATCGCCTCGCATCCGGCCTGAGCGCCGTGCATCAGGCGGGCGCGATCCATCGCGACCTTTCACCCGACAACATCATCCTGCCGGGAGGCCGCGTCGACCGCGCAAAGATCATCGATTTCGGCATTGCGCGGTCGGCGACCGTGGGCGGTGAGACGCTGATCGGCGGAAAGTTCGCGGGAAAGTACAACTACGTTTCACCCGAACAACTCGGCCTTTACAGCGGCGACGTCCGTGAACAGTCCGACATCTACAGCCTTGGGCTGGTGCTGGCCGCCGCCCTGCGCGGCAAGCCGATCGACATGAGCGGATCACAGTTCGAGATCATCGAAAAGCGCCGGACGGTGCCCGACCTCTCCGACATCGACGAGGATTTTCGCGGCATTGTCGAAGCCATGCTGCAACCGGATCCGCAGGACCGGCCGGTCAGCATGGCGGATATCGCCAGGATGACGCGCGACGAAGACGAAGGAACAACGCCGCCGACGTCGATCACCCCCCGCGACCGGCCCGGCTTGCCCAGAGCCGGGCAGACCCTTGCTCCCGATCCCAGAGCGCAGCCCCAGCCATCCAACGTCCTGGGACACAGTGCGCCGGCGGCAGTGGGCGCGGGCGCGCAACCCTTCGTCCCGCATGTCCGGCCCGCGCTTTTGTCCGAACCGCAGCCTCGGGCGAACCCCAGCCCGCCACGTGCGGCCGCCCGCAACGCCCCCGGAAAACCCGCAAGGACCCGCACCGTCGCGATCGCCGCCCTGGCCACGCTGGCTGTCGCCTCAGGTGCCGGCCTTTACCTGGGCGGCTTCATGACGCCCGCGCCACCGACTGCGAGCAAGACGTCGCTTTCCGCGCCCGAACCGTCAAAGCCTGCCGCGGAAACGGCAAAGCCGCTCCCGGCCGACAAGATCGCGAACGCCCCGGAACCGGCAAAGCCGGTTCTGCCGGCGCAGCCGCAAGCCAGCGTAGCGCCGACTGAAAGTCAGCCGGAGACGGAGGGGGCTCAAAAGCCGCAGCCGGCCAAGCCCGCGGAAGCGCCCTCGCCGGCTGAGGCCCCGCCGAAGCCGCCGGCAATGGCGGCGCAACCGCAAACAGAAGCGAGCACGTCGTCGGCCGAAAACCAGGCAGATGCCAAGCCGGTGCAAGCGCCGGAGCCGGCGAAGCCCACAGCCCCGCAAGCAGCGAAGCCCCTGGAGCCTTCGGCAACGAACGCGCAGCCAGAGACATCGCCGGCAATCCAGCCGGATACGATGGCCAGCAACAGTCAGATGCCGGCCCCGGCATCCGAGACGACAGCTCCAACGCCGCCAACCGGAAAGGTCGCAGCGCCGCCGCCGGCCCAGCCAGAGGCCGTGCAGATCCAAAAGCCCGAGTCACAGATCAGCCAGCCGGAAGCACCCAAGGCGGCCGTGCCGGCACCCAAACCCACTGCAAGCCAGACAGATGCCGCGAACGCCGAGGGCCAAAAAACCTCGTTGCCGCCAACCAAACAGCCGGACCAAGCTGTCGTCGCGTTGAGCGTGCCCAAACCAGCGATCCCCCCGGCCGTCGACGACAGCGCGCAACGAGTCTCCTGGGTTCGCGACTTCAGCGGCGGCGACTGTTTCTATGCGACCATGACATCGTCAGCCGACAAGGCCCCCGCGATCGAAGGATTTGGCACGGCTGTCCAGCCATTCGAACAGATGCTGGGCGCTTTCCAGGCAAAATTCCATGTCGAGCCGGACATCAGCGTCCGCCTCATTGAGCCGAGCCAATGCGAAGTCACCAACTTTCTGCGCTTTCTGGGGCAGACCGCGGCCGACAGACCGCAGCTTGTTCTCGACCGGACATCGGTGCCGAACGGTACGCCGATCCGCGGCACGCTGGTGACCCATGGCGGGCTCATTTCCAGTGTGCTGCTGATCGACCACAAGGGCATGGTGTTCAACCTCGACGACCGCATCGTCGTGCAATCGGACAAGGCTACCTTCAGCATCCCGATTGGGCTGGGCGCCGCCGACAAAGCCGCAGGAAAGGCCGTGCCTCAGATCATAATGGTGATCACGGGCCCGCAGGATATTCAGGCGGCTGCCTTCTCCGCGCCAACGCCAGCATCGGTGCTGCTGCCCAAGATTCTCGAGGAGATCGAAACCGACGGATCTCAGTTTTCAGCCACTGCCAAGTATTTCCGGCTCGGCGGATAGCATGGGCGCCCGATGGAACTCAGCCGCGCGTGTTTGCCCCCTGCCGGCCTGCCCATAGAGCAGCGTGATCCGGCTCCAACCCTGCCTGCCCTGACGGGTCGCATCAAGCTTGCGATCATGGCTGGAGCGGCACTGCTGGCCGTGCTGGCATCCAGCGAAGCGCGCGCCGAATTCACGGTCTGCAACCAGACGCTCGACGTCGTCAATCTGGCGGTCGGCCAGAAGGTCGACAATGGGGACCAGACCGACGGCTGGTGGACCATCGGCGCAAATCAATGCGTGAATGTCATCCGCGAGGAACTGACGAACCGCTACATCTACATCTACGCAACGGACGTGTTTGGCCATGCGATCCTGACAGGCTCGACGGAAATGTGCATCGAGCGCCGGCGTTTCTCAATCCGCGGCATCGACGACTGTTGGCAGCGTGGCCATATCGCGGCGCAATTTCTCGAAGTCGATACGCTGGAACAGGTGCGGTGGACCTTTTTCCTGACCGGAAGCAGTCCGTGACGCACAGTATCGACACCAGCTTCAAGCAGAAGAAGCAGGCGCGCGCCGCGCTGCGCAGGCGCACGTTTTGGCGCAGGCTCATTGCCGGTTTCGCCGTCATGGTCCTGCTGTCCATCGCCGCCGGTTTCTACTTCACCGCGGACTATTGGTCGTTCGGCGACGAAGACGAGGAATTGCACGCGGTCGAAGGTGCGGACGATGTGCCGGCCGATGCCTCCGTCTACGTGCCTGCCATCATCGACCTGGCGGGAGATCCGATGTGGATCACCCTTGCGCCCGATGCCGACACGGCAAGCAAGGGCCATACGGTGGCGCGCCCGGCCGAACTCGACAGTTCCGGCGCCTCGCCGCAGATCGAGATCCTCTCCGACGTGATGCTTAGCGCCAGCGAAAAGTTCATGACGACGATCCCGTCGACGCAGGAGGACTTCGCGTTCTTCCAGGCGCAGCGGCGGACTGCTCCGGCATCTCCGGCTGCCGCACCCACTGAGCAGGCCGCTCCGCCTGCCCCGGTGGCGGCATCGGACGACCAGCAGGGCGACCTGAATAATGACCTTCAGGCGGCACCCGACGCGAGTGGGCCCCCAGCCGGTTCGGTGCCCAAGCAGGATGCCGACGACCCGGAGGCCGGCTGGGGAGAGACCGTCAATCAGGGCGAGGCAGCGCTGCCCGCCTTCACGAAGACCCAGATCGAGAACAATACGACCGTCGCAACCGTGACCAGCGAGTACCAGCGCTTCGAGGCGACCGAAGACACGTTCGTGAAGATCCTCAACGACCGCAGCCTGGACAGCGTTGCGCTCGATGCACATTTCTCCGCCGACGATGCCAAGCTGGCGGGCGAAGCGCTGAAGGCGCTCTTCAACCGGGACGGGCTGGAACCGGGTTATGTCGTCGCCATGCGCGGTTTCCGGCCGAACCGCGGGACGACCACGATGTCGCTCATGCAGGTTTCGATCTACGCCAAGAATGTCTTTGTCGGCACGCTGACACGCAACGCCGCGGGCGCCTTCGTGTCGGGTGTCGACCCTTGGGTGCGCGAGGACCTGTTCAACTATTCCGGTACCGATCAAGGCGGGCCCAAGCGGCAATACCGCCTGCTCGACGCGATCTATTCGACGGCCGCGCGCAACAAGGTTCCGACCGGCGTCATCGGCGAAGCGATCATGTACCTGTCACGAGGACAGGACCTCGACGCCTTCGCCAGCGAGGACCAGCGGCTGGTGCTGATCTACTCGCAGACGCCGCGCGGCAAGGACGAGACGTCCGGGCGGGTGCTTTATGTCGGCGTCCAGGGCGGTGAGAAGACCATCGACTGTTTCGTCTTCCAGCAGAGCGACGGCCAGTTCGCCTGCGTCACGGGCAATGACCAGGTGCGCTCGCTGACTGTTGCCAACGGCATGGTCACGCCGGTGAACGGGGTCATGACCTCGACCTTCGGCCCGCGCAAACACCCGATCCTCGGCGTCGTTCGCATCCACAAGGGTGTCGATTGGGCAGCCCCTGTCGGCACGCCGGTCGAGGCGGCCTTCGACGGCGAGATCAGTTTCCAGGGCGATGGCGGCAGCTATGGCAATCTGGTGAAGATCTCGCATGCGAACGGGCGCGAGACGCGCTACGCGCATATGCAAAAATTCGCCATTCCGAGCGGCGTCGGCACCAAGGTGAAGGCCGGCGACGTCATTGGCTATATCGGCACCACCGGGCTTTCGACCGGCCCGCACCTGCATTTCGAGCTCTACCAGAATGGCGAGGCGATCGATCCGCTGGGGACCGCCACCACGGTCGCCACCTATGATGCCGGCAATTCCGGTGATGTCGCCGTTGAAACGCTGACCGAGCGGATCGTTCATGTCGAAAGCGGCGGCAGCGCCCGCGCCAAGAACCCGAATTCCTCGGCGACCGGCGCCGGCCAGTTCATAACCAAGACCTGGATCCGGATGATGAATACCTATCGTCCGGAACTCGCGCGCACGCTGTCGACCGCCGACCTCTTGGCCCTGCGCTACGACGCTACGATCTCTCGAGAGATGGTGCGCAATCTGGCGCGCGAAGGCGAGGCTTATCTTAGGGCGCGCGGCCACCAGATCACGGCCGGCCGGCTCTATCTCTGTCATTTCCTGGGAATGGAAGGCGCGCACCAGGTGCTGGCGGCGCCAGCTTCGGCGCAACTGAGCGCCGTGCTGGGATCGGCCGTCATCCAGGCCAACCCGTTTCTCACCGGCAAGACAGCCAGCTATGTGGTGGACTGGGCCGAAAGGAAAATGGGCCAAAAGCTGAGCCGTGTCGCCACCGACGCCAACCCGCAGACAACGACAACGGAAATCCGACAGACATCGCCGGAGTTCGAAAAATACAAGCAGGCTGTCACCGCCCTCATAAGTTCGATTCAGACTACGCTTTGAGGCCGCCCGTCATGGCATTGCGGTCCAGATCACAAACGCCCAGCAGGTCGTTGAAAAGTGGCGCAACCGCGGCTGTGCGGCGAGATGATCCTCCGCCACCCCGGCGCAACAACGACTTACTGCCAAAGGCACTGACCTTCGGCGCCGGTGTGACCGTGGCTGGCGCGCTCAACCGATGACCGGTGCGCGCTACTGCGTCTTTATCCGCATTTCCACGCGGCGGTTGACCGGATCGTACGGGTTGGGGCTGCGTGGATTCTTTTCGCCCATGCCGATCGCGTCGATGCGGGCCGCCTCGATACCCTTGGCCGTCAGGAAGGCTGCCACCGATTGCGCTCGTCGTTGCGACAAGCCTTCGTTGTAATGCACCGTGCCGGTGGCGTCGGTGTAGCCTTCGACGACGAAGCTGAAAGTGCTCAGCCTGCTGTCCTTGAGTGCCTTGGCGAACTCGTCGAGTTCAGCGCGCGCGGTGGTGTCGAGCGCGGCCGAATCCAATCCGAAATTGATCAGCATATCGAGGCTGGATTTTTCGGCCGGCCCTTCCTTTGCCTTGCTCTTGCTTTTGCACTCCTCCTCGGTGCCGACACAAATTCCGCGCGACTTGCCAAGATCGGCCGCGCCGGCAAAAAACTTCACGATGTCTTCTGATTTCTGAACGGGGTCGGCGGAAGCGTGGGTCGAGAAAAACACGACCGCCAACACAAAGGCTGTACTGCCCCACTGCATAGCGGTTACTCCTGTTTGAGCATCCGATTTCGACGACCATGATGATATCAAATTGCAAGGCGATTGTCTGTCGATAAACGCTGGGGCACGATTGTGCCGACGGGTCCCGCGGCGTCACAGGTTCAGACTTGACCCGCGCCGCGCCTGAGGCTTGAGTGGCCAAGGCTTCTCGATGAAAGCGTGGCGGTCATGGCCAATGGGCTCCGATTCAAGACGGCACGGGATCTTTTCATGGCTTGTCCCGCCATTGCCAGGGACATGGGAACCCTTCCAACCGAACAGAACTCGATCGCGTTTTGCCGCGACCTCCTTGCCGGGCGCGTTCCCGAGGAAGCGATTACCTTTTGTGCCTACCTGCTTCCCGAGCGGGCCGCGGTCTGGTGGGCGCATGAATGCCTGAGCCACCTGACCGACCTGTTCGATGGGACCGATCAAGAACTGCTAGCGCATGTTCGCGACTGGGTGGGTGAACCGGACAATCCCCGTCACCGGGCAGCCGTCGGCACAGCCGCGGCGGCACCACCGACAACGCCGGTCGGCTGGATTGCTCTGGCCGCCGGATGGCGTGACAACGGCTCGACCATGGCCACGACCGAGGTAGCGGCCTTGCAACCATTTCCAGCTGCCCATGCAGTCAATGCCGGAATACTGGCCGGACTGGCCCGTGTCGCCCTCACGGACCGGTTTGCCGTTCTTTCGGCATTTGTGGACATGGGCATCCAGATGGCCGAGATCGAGGCGTTGCGCCAGTCGGCGGATGCCTATTAGGGGCAACTCCAGGAAAAAGTGCGAAGCCGTTTCACCACAGGAACTGCGTCAAACAAAGAGTTAGAGCCGCATCCCGGTCGGATGGACGCCGTCACCTGCCTGCCTATTTGCAGCCGCCCTGCGCCCATTTGGCAAGCGCCACCTTGAAGCGTGTACCCAGCGGGTGTTGCAGGCGCAGCACCGAGACATCGTTGGCGGCAAAATTCTTCGCCTGATCACACAGCCGGGCCTCGTTCCATTCGTGGCAGCCGTCGCAGTGCTTGCCCTCCCAGACCGACTTGTCCAACCCCTCCACGGGGCTGAACAACGGCTTGCCCTTGATCAGTTCGGCGATGCTCTTGCCGTCGATCGCCGCTTCGCCGAAGTCGATCGGATGGTCGAAAAGGATCGGGGCATCCGACGCCAGTTTGGGGATTTTCTGACGCAGCACATCGAGCGCAAGCTGGTCATCGCCCTGGTTCGCCGCCGCGCCGGTGTTGCGCGCTTCGGAGCCGCTTTCCGCCTGAGGCGTGCTCGCCTCGCCAACGATCAATGGCGCATTGAGATCGACCTTGTGGAGGACGACCTCGGTGGTCAGCGAAACGTTGATCCAGGGGCGCTGCTTGCCGGCGGTTGCCTTGAAGACGTCGCTGGTGACCCTGTTCATGGCCTCGGTGATGGAGACGTTGGATTCGCCGATGTGCTGAAGCAACGCCGCGGTGAAGGGCGAGTGCTCGCCCGACCCGTCATAGGCGAGCTGATTGGGGCTGGCGGCGAAAGCGACGAGCGTGCCGGCGCCTCCATTCTCGATCGGAATCTCGGCCAGGCCGCTGCTCGCGCCGTTGACGCCTGCGGTCTTGGCCAGCGCCTCGGCGAGAGGATTGTCGCGGCAGGCGTCGAGAAACACCAGCCTGATGCTGGTCTCCCGGGACATCTGTCGCAAAACGAAATCGACCGACACAGCCTCGAAGTCGAGAGAGGTCTCGTCCTCCAGCGCGGCGTCGACCGGAAGCAGGTAGTTCTTGCCGGAAACCTGCAAGCCGTGGCCGGCGTAGAAGAAGAGCGCGATGTCGGCACCACGCACCTGTTTTGCGAACTGGGCAATCGTCGCCTGCGTCTGCAATTTGGTCTCGTCGAAGCCGGAAACCACCTCGAAGTCGAGCTTCTTCAAGCGTTCGGCCATGGCCTGGGCGTCGCGCACCGGATTGGCGAGCGCCGCCGCGTGCTGGTACTGGGCGTTGCCCAGGACAAGCGCCACGCGGCGCTCGGCGCTGGCGCCCGTCAAAGTCAACAGCAAGGCGAGCGCCGCAAGACAGGCAGCGCGAAAGAAGCCACCGCGAAGGGCGATCGGATCGGACTTCACCGCAACCTCAAAGCTTGGTAGCGGAAAACTCGATCCGCCGATTGAGCGCCTTGTTCTTGGGGGTATCGTTGGCGGCAACCGGCCGCTCCTCGCCATAGCCCGCGGAACTGACCTGGTTGCGTGGGATGCCGGCAGCAACCAACGCGTCCGCAACCGCTTGGGCCCGGCGCTCCGACAACAGCTTGTTCGCCTCCGGCGATCCGTCTGAATCGGTATAACCGGAGACCTCGACCTTCAGGCTCGGGCATTTTCCGACGACGCCTTCAACCTCGGTCAGCAAGGGGCGGCTTTTCGCATCGAGCCGCGCACTGGCGGGCCGGAAATAGATGGCGCCGGTGCGCGAGAGCACGGCGAACCTGTTCAGGCATTCCTCGTCGCTGAAGTTCGCCTTGGCGGCATCCGTTGCAACCGGACCCACATCGGCCGAACTCGCCGCGGCGACCTGCGTGGCGGCCGGCTTGCTGCCATCCGCGGTAAAGACGAAATCGAACGATACCGACGCAGTGGGCACAATGTTGGTGACGTTGGCGGCCTGCTGCAGCTTGTCGATGTTCGGCAACAGGCCGAAATCCTCGACATGGACCGCGACCGGAGCCTCCGAAGCTACCGACACCATGGTGTCGCTGATCATGGTGACGACGACGCTGGCCTCGAGGTCCTTGTCGACGCCGTGCATATTGAGGCGGAATGGCAGCGTTGCCTTCACCCTGCGCTTCGTCGCGAGGTCGGCGAATGCGGCAGGATCCACCTTCGCCGTAAGCTCGGCGGTCGGGTACTTGAATGTCTCGAAGAACAGGAAGCGCATGCGAACGTTGCGCAGATCGACACCGGTATCGACCGAATTGAGGTCGAACGTGACCTTGGCATCACCCGCCGAGCTAAGCGTGCCGGTGATGTTCCTGATCTTGTTGGTCTCGACGATCGTGTTCTTCTTGACCGACTGGTAGGTGATCACCGAAGCGGTGGGATCGAGCGTCCAGTTCGGCGCGGCTCCCGCTTGCGATCCGAACAGCAGCAGCCCGGAGAAAGCGACGATCAGGCCAAGAGCCCTTATGGTGAGGTTCCCAAACCCCGTTTTCCACCGGAATGCGACGACTTCGAACATGGAACGCCCCTGCCCAGGACAACCGTACCTACTTCGCGCGAACGCAATTGAAGTATAGAGTACTTGCGCCCTTTTGGCGAGCAGCCAGTCTTCCGGTCAAGGCCGCTGCGAATTTGGCATGCCAAATGGTGGCGAGCGGGTGTGGTTGCACCAAGTCAACCGCGGAGCGCCGCGAAAACCTTGACCTGCTGTTGAACGCTCATCCCCCAGCCGCCACCAAAGGTTGAACCGCGACAGGTGCTGTTTCCTGAACCGGCTTGATCACTTTCTCGGCAGTGACCTTCTTCTGCTGGCCGATCTTCGGCGTGGACGTCGCGCGAAGCAGCTTCGGTCTGTGACCCTCGGGGACTACTCAGACGCCGGAGCGCCGGAAATCCGGTGTAGCAGCCACCTGCTACCAACGAAGTGAACTTCGGCGCTACCTATTGTGAATGGCGCATCTGGCGATGGCAGTGTAGGGTTCGCCGCACATAAGAATGACCGTACCTGCGGCACCGCCAAGCTGACGAATCTGGGAGGATTCATGGTCGAGATCATCTCCAAGCGGGACGGCCCGCGTCGTGAGGATGTTCAGGTCAAACGGCTGATCGAGCAGAACCGCTCGACTATCGTTCGACTTGCCGACCAGATCAGCGGCGGCGGCTATTCGGCTTCCAGGAAGCCACGCCAGCAACCCAAGGCCGAGGGCCTGATCATCCACGTTGGCGGCAGCGCGGCCACCGTGACCGAGGCCAAGCCGTCCATCCGCGTCACCATGAATGGCCGTGTGATCTCCAAGGATCAGAATACCGGCCGCCAGCTTCATCATATCGGCGATATCCGCAATCGTGATGGAGAGCAGATCTTCGTTCTGGGAACAAAGCAGAACGGCTTTTTCTCGCCGGTCGACGAAGCCATCGGTGAGGCGCTCACCGAGTTGGACGGGTCCCGGCTGACCGCGACTTACACCGAGGAGCAGCTTGCAGCCGACATCGGCGCGAAACTCGGCATCGACTGACGGCAGGCTGTTGGGCGTCACTGAGCATGCCCAATCCGCGACAGCATACAGAAATGGCATACCTCAAAAGGTACTGTGATGACTGAATGAGACACGCGAGCGGCCCCGATCAGATGAAGACAAAGGCTATTCCGTCGCGTGCGTCGATGGCCACCGGACAGTTGGTTCTGGACAACATCGACTATGACGAGCGCGCCACCATGCGCGCTTGGGAAAGTTTTCTGGCTGACGCGCCGAAGTGTGCCCGCGATCCGGTCCATGTCCGCTCGCTGATCCACGATTCCTGGTACCGCAGCGCCACCGGCGGCATCAACGCTCAAGGCATCGAGGCGCCGCTCAACAGCGACCGTGACGAGATCGAATATCTGACCCGCGCCAACGCCGAGCTGCTTTCGGCGGCGCGGCGATCATTTGCGTCCCTTGGTCCGTTGCTGGAGGGGACGGGAGCCATGCTGGTGCTCGCCGACAGCGACGGCGTGCTCATCGACGCGATCGGTGACAAGAAGACCCTGCATAACGGCCAGGACATTCATCTGGGCATCGGTGGCAAATGGAACGAGGATGCCGTTGGAACCAACGGCATCGGCACCGCGCTGTGGACTGGAGAGCCGATTTTCGTCCATGCCGCCGAACATTTCTGCGCCGGCATCAAATCCTGGACCTGCGCCGGCGCGCCGATCCGCGATCCCCTGGACGGCAAGATCATCGGCGTTGTCGACCTGTCGGGCTATTCTCCGATCTTCCGGCCGCACAACACCGCGCTGGTCGCGGCCACCGCCAGGCAGATCGAAAAGGCCCTGGCCGAACAGCAGCAGGAACAGCGCACGCGCCTGCTCGAAGCCTTCATTTCCTCGGCACCCAGCTACCGCCGCAAAGATGGGCTGGTGATAGTCGATCATCGCGGCCGCGCGATCTTCTGCAACAACGTGCCCAATGGCGACACAACAGAGATGATGGACGGCCCGATGGAACCGGGGCGTGGCCGATGGCTGATGAACCTGCCGGCCTCCGGCTCCGACACCGATCTCGCCAACGCGCTGCCGGCGCATCTGCGATCCTGCCATGTCACGCCGCTGAAGCTTGACGGCGATCTTCGCGGCGCGGCTCTGGTGTTTCCATCGGTGCCGGCCGTCTCGACCATGACGGTGATCCGCCGAGAGGAAAACAAGCACCTGCGGACAGCCGCGGCGATGATCGTCGGCGAAAGCGAAAAATTGCTGGCTGCCGTCGATGTCGCCTCCCGGGTGGCCGGCTCGAACGGTGTCACCTCGTTGCTGATAGAAGGCGAAACGGGCGTCGGAAAAGAACTGTTTGCCCGGCTTGTCCATGCCGGCAGCCGACGCACCGAAAACGATCCTTTCATTGCCATGAACTGTGGCGCGATCACCAAGGAACTGTTCGGCAGCGAATTGTTCGGTCACGTCGGCGGCGCCTTCACCGGAGCTTCGCGCGAAGGCAAGCCGGGCATCTTCGAACTCGCCAATGGCGGCGTGCTCAGCCTTGACGAAATCGGTGAGTTGCCGCTCGAAATCCAGCCCTTCCTGTTGCGTGTCCTGGAGGAGCGTGTCGTCCACCGCATCGGCGATTCAAGAGGCCGGCCGGTGGATGTGCGGCTGGTCGCCTCGACCAACCGCGACCTCAAGCAGGAAGTGGCGGCCGGGCGCTTCCGCAGCGATCTCTATTACCGCATCGGGGCTGTCTCGATCCATGTCCCGGCGTTGCGTGAACGCGGCGACGACGTGCTGCTGCTGGTCGAGCATTTCAACCGGAAGATCGCGAAGCTGGCCGGCAACGACCCGCTGGAGTTTTCAAACGACGCCCTCGACGCGCTGCTGGCCTATCGCTGGCCGGGAAATGTGCGCGAATTGAAGAACCTGGTCGAGCGCCTGCATATACTGGCGCGCGGCGGCACGATCGATCTCCAGGACCTTCCCGGGGAAATCAGCGCGGGCAATCGCGACACCATGGCCATGCACGGCGACCATCCCCCGACCATGCTCGAAGCGCCCGTATGCACCTTCGAGGATGCCGAACGCCAGGCGATCAAGAATGCGCTTGTCGCGGAGAGCGGCAATCTCAGCAAGGTCGCGCTGAGGCTCGGCATTTCGCGGCCGACGCTCTATCGCAAGCTCGGCCAGTACGGCATCCGGCGCGGGTTCCTCTGACACGCAGGAAAAAAGAACCCCACGGCATTCGCGCCATGGGGTTGGGGGAATTGCGGCCGATGGATCGGACTGGCGATCGGCCTACGCCTGCATTCCGGCCGAGCGTCAGGGAACGATGACGCCACGCCCGGTGAACCGCCGGTTCTTGAAATCGTCGAGTGCGGTGTTGATGCTGGCGAGATTGTATTCGGTGTAGTGCATCTTGACCTTGCCGTCGGCGTTGAGTTCCATCAGTTCGACAAGCTCGGTGAAATTGCCGACCAGGCTGCCGCCGATGTTGATCTCCTCGATGACGAGATGCGCGGTCGGCACATTGATGTTGCCGCCATAGCCGACGACGAACAACTGCCCGCCCTTGCGCACCATCTTCCAGCAGATGTTCTCGACGCCGAGTTCGCCGACGAAGTCGATGACCACATGCGCGCCGCCGCCGGTGATCTGGCTGACCTCCTCGACGACGTTCGGCCCGCCATCAAGGATGAAGTCGGCACCCAGATCCTTGGCCAGCACCCGCGCCGCCGGTTCGCGATCGACGGCGATGATGCGGCAACCAGAGATCGCGTGCAGCGATTGCAGCGCGATGTGGCCGAGCCCGCCTATGCCGAGCAGCACGCAATAACTCCCCGGCCGCAGCAGCTTGGCGGCGCGTTTGGCGGCGCGGTAGGCGGTGATGCCGGCATCGGCCAGCGGTGCCACCTCGATCGGCGTGATGTTGGCGTTGAGCTTGATCAGCGAGCGTTCGCTGGTGATGAAGTATTCGGCGAAGCCGCCATTCATGCCAAGGCCGGGGAACTGCCCGTTGTCGCAATACATGTCCTCGCCATGGCGGCAGTTGAGGCAGATGCCGCATGAGCGGAAGGGATGGCAGATCACCGCGTCGCCGCGCTTGACCGATTTGACGCCGCTGCCGACCTCTTCGACCCAGCCGGCATTTTCGTGCCCCATGATGTAGGGCAAAAGCGTGCCCTCGGGATCCATGGTCGGCTTCCAAACGCCCTCGATGATGTGCAGGTCAGTGCGACAGAGACCGGCAGCGCCGACCCGTACGATCACCTCGTCGGGTGCGGTGATTGTCGGCGCCTTGACCTCCTCGATCTTGAGCTGGACGTTCATCTTCGGGTCGTATTCGTAGAGTCTGGCAGCTTTCATGGTCGTATCCTTCAACGTCGGGATTGTCTGGATTGCTTCAGGCGCGGCCGAGTTTTTCCGAGCCGCCGCCGCGCGCCGGACCGGCCGTCGGATCCTCATCCTCGGCGAGGTCGCCAATCAGCGTTTCGGTGGTCAGGATCAGCGTCGCCACCGACGCCGCGTTGGCGAGCGCGGTGTAGGTGACACGAACCGGATCGATGATCCCTGCCTCGAACATGTTCTGGTAGGCGCCGGTCGATGCGTTGTAGCCATAGCCGCCATTGATGCGGGTGACCTCGACCACCACGGCTTCGGGATCGGCGCCGGCATTTGCGGCGATGCGCCAGAGCGGTCGCGTCAGGACCGAGCGCACCAGGCGCACGCCCTCGGCGACGTCGCCGTCGACCCCGGCCGCCACCTTGTCGAGCAACGGCGCGATCTGTGCGAGTGCCGAGCCGCCGCCGGCGACCACGCCCTCTTCGGATGCGGCGCGCACCGCGTTCAAGGAATCCTCGATCAGCTGGATGGTCCGCTTCTGCTCGACCGGCGTGACGCCGCCGGCATAGAGGATCGCGGTGCCACCCGAGAGCTTGGCCAGGCGTTCGCGCAGCTTGTCCTGGTCGATGTTCGGCTGCGAGGCCTCATACTGCCGCTGAACCTGGGCGCGGCGCGAGGCGATCGCCGCATGGTCGCCGCCGCCGCGAATGATCGAGGTGTAGGACGAACTGGTCTTCACCCGGTCGGCGGTGCCGAGATCCTCGGCGGTGACATCCTCGAGCCGGCCGCCGAGATCGCGCGCGATCACCTTGCCGCCGGTGATGATGGCCAGATCCTCCATCATCGCCTTGCGCCAATGGCCGTATTCCGGCGGATGAACGACAAGGTATCGTCCCGGCCCCTGCTTGCCGAGCAGCGTCACCACCACTTCCGGCGACATCTCCTCGGATACGATCAGCAACGGCCGGCCATTCTCGTCGGCAATGCGGCGAACCGCATCGAGCTGTCCCGGCTCCTTGATCTTGAGGTCGGTCATCAGGATGTAGGGCCGTTCGAGAACCGCCTCCATCTTCTCCTGGTCGGTCACCATGTGATGCGAGAGATAGCCGCGTTCGAAGGACATGCCCTCGACGACGTCGAGCGTGGTCTCGGTGGTAACGCTGAAATCGGTGGTGATGACGCCTTCGGCACCCACCCGCTGATGCGCCTCCGCCACCAGGGCGCCAAGCTTTGCGTTGGTCGCCGCGATGTTGGCGACCGACGCCAGGATGCCATTGCCCTTGGCGGGTTTGGCGGACGTCTTGAGCGCGGCCACCACCGCCGCCACGGCAAGGTCGATGCCCTTGCACAGATCGACGGATTTCACCCCGCGCTCGTTCGCTTCGACACCGCCCTGGATCAGCGCGTTGGCGAGCACGATGGCCGTCGTGGTGCCATCGCCGGCGACCTCGTTGGTCTGCATCGATACTTCGCGGACGACTTGCGCGCCCATGTTTTCGAAACGGTCATGCAGCTCGATCTCGGAGGCGATGCTGACACCGTCGCGGGTCACCATCGGCGTACCTATCGGCCGGTCGATCATGGCGTTCATGCCTTTAGGGCCGAGCGTCGGCTCGACGGCGGCGGCGAGCCGGAAGACGCCACGGGCGAGAGCGCGGCGAGCTTCGGAATTATGAAGCATTATCTTGGGCATGGTTCCTCCTTCCGCCTTACGGGCGGGTTGTTGGTTAGGGGCCTCGTGCAAGGGAGGCCGTTGCTGTCGGCTCTGCTTCAGGCGGTCGGTGCGACTCGCACCGGCACGCGATCCATGATGAAATCGACCAACGTCGGTTCGCCGTCGACCACATCCAGTTCCTTGTATCGGGTCTGCTTGAGTCCCCGGCACAGCGCGCCGTTGAACTCCATGTTGATGCGCACGCCGCGCAATTCGGCGAGGTGGGCGCTGAGTGCGGCAGGCGGTACGGGTTGCCCTTCCCAGGTCACGAAGACGGGTTCGTCCGCCCTGCGGCCCGGAAAACGCTCGAGCAGGGCCGCCCGGTATCTCGGCTTCTGTTTGGCTGCCTCGCCCGGCTCGAAACGCGCGACGTCATATGCCGGCAGGTCCATGCCGAGGATTTCGCGATCGGTGAGACCGTGCGCCTTGAGGCCGCGCAAAAGTGCCTCCTGTCGCCGCTTGAAGGCCTTCATCGCGAAGGTTTCGCGCAAGGCGCCGAGATCCTGATCCTCGGCAAGCACGGCGAAGATGTCGCCGAACGCCTTGCCGGCCTCCATGCCGCGATTGACCTCTTCGGCAAACATGTGATCGTGCAGCTTGACGCGATAGGCCGGTGACCAGGAGAGCTGGTCGAGCGCCTTGCGCACGCCGTCCAGCATCAGGAACGCGAAGTTGGGCGAGCACCAGTAGGTCGGCAGCCGGAAATCTATCTCCACGCTGCCATCGCCTTTCACCTCGCCCCGCTCGACGAAACCCATCTCGGTGATGGGTTCGTCAAGTTCAGGGTCATTGACCTCACCAAGGCGCTGCCAGAGTTCCTTCTGGCGATCGCCGGAAACGGTGGCGGTTGCCATGGCCCCTACTCCGCCGCGATGCTAAAGGGCGCGCTGGCGAGCGCCTTCTTCTTGGCTTCGATATCGATGTTGTAGAGGCGCGCCGCATTGAGGCCGAGGATCTTCTCCTTGATCTCGTCGGTCAGTTGCACACCCCGCTCGGCGGCGATGTCCTGCGGGATCTGGTAGGCCCAGAATTTCTCGACCAGCCAGCGCGGCGTCCAGATCGCGTAGTCTGAACCGAACAGGATCTTCTCCGGCCCAAGCCAGAACAGAAGCTCGGCGATGACCTCGCCGAAATAGCGCGGGCGAGCGTGGATAAAGGGCAGTGCCACCGCCAAGCCGCCATAGACGTTGGTTTCCTGCGTCGCGATCCAGCAGAAATCGTCGAGGCGCGGCAGGCCGCAATGCTCGATGATCCAGTTGAGGCCCTGGAAATCCGTCGCCGCGTGGTCGACGTCATGCACGTCGAACGCATCCTTCGAGAGCGGCAGGATCGTCGGGCCCTTGTGGACGTGGATGTTCCTGATGCCGAGCTTGTCGCAGAGCTCGAAGCATTTGTAGGCATCGGGATCGGTGAGCTTCCAGCCCTTGGAAGCGCCGTTCCACTCGGCCGTGTACATCTTCACGCCCTTGACGTTGTAGGTCTCCTTGAGGAAGTGGATGTATTCCAGCGCCTTCTCGCCATCGCGCGGATCGAAGGCGCCGTTGACGATGAAACGCTCGGGATAGCGCTTGGCCACCTCGGCATTGCGCTCGATCGTGTTGAAGCCGTTCTTGTAGAAGTCCTTGAGATAGGTCGACTGGACGATCGCCACATCGTCGGGACCGTCGATGAACAGGTCGCGATAGAGGTCGTCGGCGCTGTATTTCTCGAACTTGCTCTTCTCCCACAGCTGTTCCTTGGGGCTCAAGCCCGTGTGGTAGGCATAGAAGCACTCGATGAACTGCTTGCCGTGGATGTTCTTCTGGTTTTCCGGGCTGCCGTCCCAGAAATGGGTGTGGCCGTCGACTATGAAGATGTCCTTGCCTTCCGGTGTTCTGTACATGTTTTCCTCCACGCGAATGGGTTGATTTGAATGGCTGCGGATCAGATTGTGATTGCGACCTTGAGGACGCCGTCGCGCTGGTTTGCGAACAGCTCATAAGCGTCCTCGATCTGGTCGAGTTTGAAGCGGTGCGTGACCAGGCCGCCGAGATCGACCCGGCCTGCCGAGATCACTCCCAGCATTCTGCGCATCCGCTCCTTGCCTCCGGGGCAAAGGGACGTCCGGATGGATTTGTCGCCCAGGCCCGCGGCAAATGCATCGAGCGGAATCTTGAGATCGGAGGAGTAGACGCCGAGGCTGGACAGCACGCCGCCCGGACGCAAGACACGCAGGGCGGACTCGAACGTTGCCTGTGTGCCCAATGCTTCGATCGCGACATCGACGCCGCGCCCGTCCGTCAACCTCATAATGGCGTCGACGGGGTTCTCCTTCTTGAAGTCGACGACGATATCAGCGCCCATCCGGCGGGCCATTTCCAGGCGAGCCGGCACAGTGTCGACGGCGATGATCGTGGTTGCGCCCATGAGCTTTGCGCCAGCGGTCGCGCAGAGACCGATCGGTCCCTGGGCAAATACCGCGACGGTGTCGCCAATCCGGATGCCCCCGGTTTCGGCACCGGCGAAGCCGGTCGACATGATATCCGGGCACATCAGCACCTGCTCGTCGGTGACACCGTCGTCAACCGGCGCCAGATTGGCCATTGCGTCCGGCACGCGGACATATTCGGCCTGGCAGCCGTCAATGGTATTGCCGAACTTCCAGCCGCCGATCGCCTGCCAGCCGTGCTTGGTGCCGGCACCATCCTGAGAACCACAACCGCACAGGCAGGCATGGCTCCAGCCGGAAGGAGTGATCGCGCCGGCGATGACACGCTGACCCTCCTTGAAGCCGCTGACGCCTGATCCGAGCTTCTCGATGATGCCAACGGGCTCGTGGCCAATTGTCAGACCTTTGGCGACCGGATATTCGCCTTTGAGGATATGGACATCGGTTCCGCAAATGGTCGTGGTGGTTACGCGAATAAGCGCGTCCTGAGGACCGATATCGGGAATTGGCTTGTCCTCAAGGACAATGCGCCCTTTCTCGACAAACACCGCGGCTTTCATTTTCGAAGACATTCGTATTTCCTCTGTGGTCCGGCAATTCTCAATCACCTTGCGTAGGCCAGTGCCGGAAAAGCATCCGCTTTTCCGGCACTGGCCTTGGCGGCTATTCGATGTATTCGAACATCTCGTCCATGTTGCCGAACAGGATCACGGTGTTGTCGTCGACACGAACCATGCGGCCGTAATGGGTGGAGGTGTTGACCTCGAAGGTCTCGGCCGACATCTCGCGACCGAGATATTCGCCGATCGCGTCCATCTTGAAGATCAGCTTGCCGTCGCCGTCGATGCGGATCAGTGCCGGCTGATAGGTGATGGTCACCCCAGGCTTCTGGCCCATGAATTCGGCGATGGCACGTGCCTCGACCGAGTCGTTCATGGTGACGCCGCACTGATGCGAAATCGTCTGCTCGAAGGTGATATCCTTCATCGCCTTGAAGATGTTGGAATGCGTTGCGTCGCGTGCAGAAAGTGACATGACGATTTTCTCCTGTTTCAGCGCTTGAGGCCGAGTTCGCCGAGGATCTGGCCAATCCGTTCCTCGGATTTGGCACGGACATCGACGAATGCGACGGGCTTGGAATGCGGCATCGACCAGATCGGCTGCAGGCCGGTGGCTGCCTTGTCGGCGAGTGCGCCGTGCTTCTTGACCCAGCCCTGGAAGAGCTTCTTGTTCGCCGCGCCGTATTTCTCGTCGTTGGCGAGCATGTGGATCAGGTCGATCGTGTTGGCGAGGTTGCGCTCGTAGTCCGCCTCGGCCGCCGAGATCACCGCTGGCGTGATGAAGTCGTGGTTGGCGGCGGCGATCTGCATCAGGAAACCGGAGCGGAACGCCTCGCCGACCAGCGGCTCGAAGACGATGTTGATGGCGAAATACTGCTCGAGATAATCGGTCGCGCCCATGATGGTCTCGACCGCTTCGCGCGTGCCCTGCCAGTTCTTGTCCTCGAGCCAGGCCTTCTTGCCGAGTTCGTCGTCCCAGCCCGGCAGGTCCATGCCGATCTCGGCAAGGTAGAGCGTGATGTCCTGGGCAAGCCGCAGCTTGTAGGACGAGTTGGTCAGCGTCGCGTTGTTGATCATCTGGGTGTAGCCGTAACGCTGCGCCTGCATCAGCGAGGTGCCGAGCCCGAATTCGGCATGTTTCCAGGCGCCGAGCTGCGTCTGCAGGATCTTGACCCAGGCCTTGTCGAAGGTCTTCGGCGCACCCGACTTGCGGGCATTGTTGATGACGCTCTGCACCATCGTCTCGATCTTCGACTGGCGCTGATAGTGGGTGCGCTCCCACTCCTGGTCGGGGGCGCGGAAGGCATGCCAGTTGGAGCTCTGGGCGGCGGTGTTCTGCTTGACATAGGCGCCCTTGCCGTCGGCGAAGGAGATGATCCAGTCCTGGATCAGGTAGCGTTCCGGATCGGGCTGAACGTCGACCGTCATGTCCTCGTAGTGTGTGGCACGCTGGCCTTTCGGCTCGAAGTACCGGTATTTCCGGCTGTCGGAGTCGGCGAAGATCGCGGCACCAGCGGCTCCGGAACCGACTGAACTCGAGGTTGCAGGCATAGTCTCTCTCCCTTGTTGCAGTTGTGGTTGGCTTGGCACGTCCGCCCTCAATGGGCCGGCGTTGCGCCTGCCGATGTGGTGAACTTGTCGAAGAAGATCCGCTCGGTCTCGAAGCCGTTCATGAACAGCACCGGCTGCAGCGCATCGATCATCGGCGGCGGGCCACAGGCATGGACATCGCCCTGCCCGTCGACCGCCAGTTGCTTGAGCTTGGCATCGACACTCTGGTGCACGAAGCCACGCTCGCCTTGCCATTCGGCGTCGTCATTGGCGTGCGACAGCACGGGAATGAAGGTGACGTCGGAATGATTGCCGACCAGCTCGGCGATCCTGTCGAGATAGAACAGGTCGTTGCGGGTGCGGGCGCCGTAGAAGAAATAGACCGGACGTTTCTCGCCGCTCTTCAGGTGGTCGTTGAGGATCGACCAGATCGGCGACATACCCGATCCGGCCCCGACCAGGATCAGCGGTCCTTGCCGTTCGTCGCGGCGGAAGCAGGTTCCGTAGGGTCCGACGACGGTGACTTCGGCTCCGGCCCTGATGCCTCCGGAATCGAGTTCTCCCGAGAACTTTCCTTCGGGGTATTTTTTGATGATGAAGGAGAGTTTTTGGGTTTGGTCCGGCGTATTTGCCATGGAGAACGAGCGCGTAATCGTCTCCCCTTTTTGCGTGGTAACCGTGATGTCGACATATTGTCCCGCCCAAAACTTCATCGGCGAGCCGAGTTCGATCTCGATGCCGCGAATGTCGTGGGTCAGCTGCTCGATGCGAGCAATCCGGCCCTTGTACGTTTTCACGGCGATCGCCTTCGCCAGAATCTCCTCGTCATAGTTGAGAAGCTCGACTTCCAGGTCGGAGTAGGCGATGCAACGGCACAACAGGACGTGCCCGCTTTCCTTCTCCATGTCGTTCAGGGCGAAGGTCGAGTATTTCAGCATGTCGACTTCGCCTTCGAGCAGCACGCTTTTGCAGGCCGAGCACTGCCCTTCCTTGCAGCCGTGCGGCAGCGCGATGCCCTGACGAAACGCGGCGTTGAGCACCGTTTCGCCATTCTCGACATCGAACTCGACACCGACTGGGCTGAGCCTGACCGTGTGGGTTTCCGACATACGGACCTCCAGTGAAAGCAAGGGGCGGGACGAACCCGCCCCCTGGCCTGATCAGTTGCAGGGATTGATGGTGAAGCCGGCCCGGTATTCGGCCAGATGCTTCTCACGGTCCGCGGGCGACATGGCACGCAGGGCGTTGAGCGGCGATCCGAGCGTGTTGCCGCGCACATCGTCAAGCGTCCACATCTCCTTGTCGTCGAAGCGCAGATGCGGTTGCGGAACCAGCGTCTTGCCGTCGGAGCGGACGAAGTTCAGGTCCTTGATGGCATCGGCAAGGTCCCAGCCGTCATAGAGCGTCTCCCATTCGCGCTTGCCGCTGAAACGGCCCATCGCGGGCGTCGGACGGCCCTCATACTCGTCGTTGAAGGCGACCATCGTGGTCCAGCGGTCGAGCTCGTGAGCGAATGTGTAGAGTTCGCCGTTGATCTCGCCGACCACCATGTCCTCGCGGATCAGGCAGGGGACGAGGCAAGACCAGCAGCGGTGCGGATAGACGTAGCCGACGTCGCTGTTGAACAGCAGCACCTTCTCGCCCTTGTGGCTGAGCTTGGCATACCATTTCCAGAAGTCGCCGAACTCGGCGTACCAGCCCGGATACTTGTGCTCGAACCACTCGAAGTCCTTGTCGGTCTGGGCCTCGATGCGCCAGAAATTGACCGGCCAGCCGACCGCGAAGAACTGCCCGACCTTGTGGACGTAGTTCTTCTTGGTGATGCGCTCCCAAGCCGCCTGGACGTCGTCGTGATGGACCTTGATGCCGTATTTCTCGAGCGGCAGCATGTAGGTGCGGTAGTAGTCCTCATAGATCCAGCGGTGCCACATTTCCGCGTAGGACTCCTTGTTCTTGTCGCGGTTGGTGGTGCCGTATTCGATGAAGGTGCCAATGGCGGCATCGACGATCGCGTGGTTCTGCCAGAAGGCGTAACGCAGGTCGCGTTCAAGCAGCAGATGGTTCTCCGGCTCCTTGAGCGCGGCCATCAGCAGCGAATGGCCATTGCCGATATGCCGGCTCTCGTCGGACTGCACCGACAGGAAGACTGTCGGCAGCGCATAGTCACCGTTGCGGGCGGCCTCCGAAGGCATGGCGACGAACAATGTGTTGGTGAAGGCAGTCTCGGCCACCACGGTCAGGTACATGCAGGCGGCGGTCATCGTGTCGCCGGTGATGAAGCCTTCGGCGAACTGCCGGCCGATGGTGGTGGCGTAGCACTTTCCGAAGGCTTCCTCGGTGATGTCGAAGCCGGCCGGATCGATGTAGTTCTCCATGTACCATTTCTTCAGATTCATCTGGATCGTCGAGTGACGGAACTCGTCGATCATCTGCATGGTGAAGCCGGTTCTGAGTTCCTCGCCGGGCGCGATGCGGGCAACCATCGCCATCGAGCGGGCGGCGGAGATTTCCGGAAAGGGAATGATGGCCAGGAAGAGTTTCATCCACTCGACCCAGCGCGGTTCGACGTTGCGGAACATGTCGCCGCGCAATGCCGCGTCGAGCGCGCCATAGACGCGGTTGTCCTTCTCTTCCTGCATCGGGAAATAGGACCGCAAAACCTGCTTCATCGGGTCGCGCGGCGTCTTGTTGATCTTGTAGTCGGTCGGAAACGTCATCGCTTCCTGCACATAGGAAGGATTCCAGCCGAGGTCGGCAATCTTCTTGGTCGCCTCGCCGACGGAGATTCCGCGCTGCGAGGTAATCTTGTTGAGCGTCAGAGACGTCATGGTCATAAGCCTCCACCAGGTTTGAGCCGCGGGTCCCTTGACCCCGGCATGAAGCGGCACAAAACGCCGCCAGTGAGAGTGCGAACGGCATGACAAGGGGTTGCGCATCAGGGCGCGACTCATGGTCCGGCCATTCAAGTGGATCGCGGCAAAGGTTC
Organism: Mesorhizobium sp. GW821-FHT04C10; assembly: GCF_059420305.1. Taxonomy (NCBI): domain Bacteria; kingdom Pseudomonadati; phylum Pseudomonadota; class Alphaproteobacteria; order Hyphomicrobiales; family Phyllobacteriaceae; genus Mesorhizobium; species Mesorhizobium sp. GW821-FHT04C10. The sequence continues at coordinate 6,127,893 of NZ_JBWKTL010000001.1, forward strand.
TTGAGGCGCTTGGCAGAAACCCGCAGCGCCAACCGCATATGCGATGGGCGTATCGAAGCGGAATGTGTCTCTGCTTTCCTCCGTTCCTTCGTTCTTTTGGCACCGCGCCAAGCGCGATGGGCTTCTTATGAGAATGAGCAAAGCAAGCAGCGTGCCAGTTCCAGGCCAGCACTCATGCCCAGGGCTAAAAACAAGATCGCCACCCCTCCGGCGCAAAACCCCGCATCCGAATGTAACGTTTCTTTACATCCGTAACTTACGCCTGTAATATTTGGTATATATTCGCACTTGCAACATATCTAGTTAGCAATTGCAGCAAATATCAAAATCCATATCGCCTGTTTAATTCTTCGTCTTTCTCTACTATTTGAAAGCCACGGCCCATCAACGGGCTTCGCGCTGGAGAAAGACCATGCCGAACAATGAAGACAGAAGCGGGCTGCCCGGACCAATGTCCCGCCATGCCGACGGCGTCGCCGGCGAACTTGTCAAGCTGATGCCGCGCGACCTGGTCTTCGTCATGCGTTTCATGGGCGAGAGCCAGCACCGCCTGCAGGCCCATTTCCAGGACTTCATCCGGGCCGAGCTCACCGCCGGCGGCGTCACCACGGAGACGCATCCGATGATCCATCTGTTCATAGAAAGCCATGCGATCCTGTTGCGGGACTTCGTGTTTTCAGGTGTTTCGCTGACGCGTCAGTTCCGTGTCGAGGAGATCGAGCGCCTGACCGGCGACACGACGTCGATGATCCGCGTCGACATCTGGGACCAGCTCAAAAGCCACATCGAAACGGCCGAAAAGCAGTTCCAGTCGCAGGCCGGCACGCTGCCCAAATTGCTCTCGGCTTTCGAAAAACCACCCGGGCCTTTGGGGAGCGAAAAATGACCAAGGGATCCCAAACGGCCAAGCGTGACGCGCTGCTTGCGCGCCGGCTTGATCTTGTCGCCAGCGTCTCGGCTCTCACAGCGGAAGCGTTGCGGCTCAACCAGAAGCGCGCCGGCATCGAAATGGACGTGCTGCGCCTGGAGCTGGAAATCGGCAGAAGCGGGGCCAGCGCGCAACTGGTGCGGGACTTGCATGATGCAGAGCAAAGCGCGGCGGCAATCATGCAGGCATGCGCGGCGTGCGAGCAACGCATTGTCGCGGCCGAAGGTGATGTCGATGACGTTGATCGCCGGCTTGCCGCAACGACGAACAAGGACTGATGGGAGAGAAAGCATGAACCAGCAGACGATGCAGAACCTGACCTTGTTCGACCTCTTGGCGCGCACCTGGCAACGACCGTCGGCGATCGCGGATCTGCGCTTCAGCGCCGACGGTTCTGCTGTCGCTTTCACTTCGGTGGACGGAACCGTCGCCATTGCCGCGGTCGCGGACAACGAGCCGCCGGAAGCGCGGATCCGGGTGAGCAACGATCTCGGCCAGACGACGATCCGCCCCCGGGAAAAGCCGGCAGTGCCATTGATCGCCACGGCGGCATTCGCCGAGGGCGATGTCCCGCTCACCACCCATCCGCATTCCGGCTTTCTGGTTGGCGCGGCCAGCGGCGAGGTGCTGCATCTGAGCGCCGGCGGTGAAGTCGCGAACCCTCTGGTCAGGATAGACGGGCCGATCGTCGCGATCGACCACAGCGCGAGGGCTGGCACGACAGCCGTCAGCAACGGGCATGATGTCTTCCTCTCGCAGAGCGGAAGCGGCGCCGCGCGACTGGAACGCGATGAGACATCGTCGACGGATTCCCTTGCCTTCTCGCCAGGCGGCCGGCGCCTCGCCTTGGGCCTTGGCGAGGGGCTGTCGATCTGGGCGGTCGAAGGCAACGCGGCCTTGATACGCGATGTTTCGCTCCCGGCACGCCCGGTGTCGATCCGATGGAGCCGTGACGGCACGTGGCTGGCCTGCGGGCTGGAGGCAGGTGGCCTTGGCCTGGTCAGCGTCGCCGATGGCCAAGCTGACATCGTCGAGGAGTTCCCCTCGCCTGTTCGGACCGTGTGCTGGAGCTCGCCGGGAAATGCGCTGTTTGCCTCGGGCGCGTTCCGGATCGCTGGCTGGTCGATGACCGCCCTGCCGGTTGGCGGCGAAACCTCGGGTGCGTTGGAAACGGGTCGCGCCGGGCTGGTTCTGGTCGAGGTGGTGGCGGCGCACCCGGAAAAGAAGCTGATCGCGGCTGGCTACGCCAATGGCCGCATCACCGTCGCCCAGGTCGGCATGCGTGACGAGCTCCTCGTCAGGCCGCTGGGCAGCGCGGTAACCGCGCTTGCCTGGTCGGGCGATGGACGGCATCTGGCGATGGGCGCCGTCGACGGCACCGCCGCGATCGTCACCTTCCCCGCGCAGATGTTCAAATAGCGGACGCTGTCCGCATGACACAGGAGGATGAAATGCAGACCGAACTCACCGCAGAGGACAAAAGCAAGGACGAATTTTTCGAACGGCTTGCCGATCTGTCGGAAGAAATGGTGGCCAAGCACGGCAAGGATTTCAGCATGGGCGCGCTCGTCCTGGCCGCCCGCTGGATCGCCGAGAACCGCGTCGGCAAGCTAAAGACCAATTAGCAATTACAGGAAAGTGTGAAACGGTTTTCCCAGAGGAATTGCGTAAAAACAAATAGTTGGAGCAGTTCGCCGTTTCCATGAAATGGCGAACTGCTCCAGCTTGGGAAAGTGAAGGTCAAGGCGGTGATGTCGACCAGTCCCGCACGACCGGACGGCTTGCCGAAGGCGCATGGCTATCGAGCGCGGTTTTTGCAGGCTTCAAGTTTCATCCCTGTTTGGGATGCGGCCCGGCGGGCCAAGCAATTGAGCGACCCAGCGCGTCGATGGCGATTGCATGCAATAGGTGAGCACTGCGATGGTGATGGGAACGCCTATGAACGCACCGAACACACCCCACAGAAAAGACCAGAAGAATACCGAGAACAAGACCACAAAAGGCGATACCGCCAATGCGTAGCCAGCCACCCGCGGCTCGATGTAGCTGCCGATCGCGAACTGGATGACATTGAGACCGGCAAAGATCGTTATGGCGGCCTGCGGTGAGCCGAATTGCGCCAGGGCATAAAGCGTGGGCAAGGACGTCGCAACGAGCGGGCCTATGAACGGAATATAGTTCAGCGTGAAGGCGATGACGCCCCATTCGGCTGCAAATCTCAGGCCGAAGACGGCTGACAGCGCCCAAACCATCGAGCCCGTTGCAAGGCTCATCAACGTCCTGACCAGCATATAGCGGCGCAACTTCGATGCCGTCTGGACACTTCCATCGATCAGCACGCTCGCGGTGCCGGGGTCTAACGCCGCACGGGCATTGTCAGCGATCGTCTTGGTGTCAAGCAGGCCCAGCAAGACATAGACGACAACCACGATCCAGAACGAGATCATCGTGTTCAGCCGCGCCGTCACGCCTTGCGCTATCCGCACGAGCCAACCCACGTTGAAATGCTCGGCCCATACCCCGGCCACAACGATACCGTGGCCCTCAAGCCAATCGGCAAGCTGGCCGTAAAGCAACTGGAAGCGGGCGCTGTCGGCAATGACCGATCGACCTATGCGGCTAAATCCCCAGGTCGCGGCCGATGCAAACACGAAGAAGCCAAGGACGACGACGCAGACGACAACCGCCAGAGCGAGCAGCTTTGGAAGAAATCGCTGCAAATTCTGTTGCAAAGGCCATACGAGCGCTATCAGGAACAGAGCGCAGGCGACCGGCGCCAGAACCGAGGCTGCGGTGTAGAGCGCTGTCACCACGGCGATTATCGCCAGGATGCAGATAGGTGCGACAAGCGCTCGTTCTGTCATGATATGATTTCGGACCTCGCGTGCAGCGATTGCATCGCAGACACTTCTAGAACATCGCTGGAAACAGGCAGACTTTCGGAGCAACGACACAAGACAGCACTATCATACCATGACATTTGCTGCCGAAAGCCTGCAAATATAGCGTTATCCGGATCAATTCCGACGGGTCGAAATCGCGGCAGTATCAATTGCCGCCATGGCGAAGGAGAAGAGGGGCAGGATGCGATGATGCTCCGGCCCCAGTTCCACTGTGCGTTCAGCAACGCTTCGTGACGGGCCGTCCGTTGCGGTCACGTATCTTGTGGCCCCACCGGTCGCGAGCCCAGCATTCGCGAGGCGCCGTGGCGGCGCCGACGACGGCACCCGTGCCTCCGCCGATTGCCGCGCCCACGAGCGCCCCACGACTACCATTGGCAAGGCCGCCTATAACCGCACCAGTGCCTGCGCCGGCCAAGGCCGTGCCTGCGGTCCGCTGTTCAGTAGCCGTGCATCCTGACGCCAGTACGGCCAACACAGCAGCAAAAGCAATCTTGCGCATTCTCTATTCTCCGAACGATTTCACATAGCTCTGAATTAGAGCTATCATATTGAATTATTTACCAATTAAACAGGAGGCACATGAGCGGGAAATCCAAAAAATGTGTCCTCCGTCTCTGATTCATCTGGCTCCAGCTCAAGCCCGAAACGATGGGATCGTGGGCACGCCAGAGGCCGCCCGATGACGACCCGCGCACTTATGGATTGACAGGATGCCGCTGCGGCCTCTTGGGCACGGGGAGTGTCGAGGTGGGGCCATGTTCCCACCTCGATCGGCTCAACAACGTCCGCGCCTTGGTCCTTGACGGTCAATAATCGACGGCGTCGCGGATGATCGGACAGGTCATGCAGTGACCGCCGCCACGTCCACGCCCGAGTTCGGCGCCGGTGATGGTGATGACCTCGATGCCTTCCTTGCGAAGCAGCGTGTTGGTGTAGGTATTGCGGTCATAGGCGAACACCACGCCTGGCGAGGCACAGACAAGGTTAGCGCCGCTGTCCCACTGGGTGCGCTCACGCATGTAATCGTTGCCGCCGGTTTGAACGACGCGCATCTTCTTGAGACCAAGCGCATCGCGCACCGTCTCGACGAAACTGCCCTTGTCCTTGTGGAGTTCGACGCCGCCCTTCCCGTCGGGGCGATAGGAGAATGCATCGATGCCATCGACGATGTCCGGATACAGCAGGACGCAGTCACGATCGGCAAAGGTGAACACCGTGTCGAGGTGCATCGCCGCGCGCAGCTTGGGCATTGCCGCCACGATCACACGCTCGGCAGCTCCTTTCTCGAACAGGGCCGCCGCCACCTGGCTGATGGCCTGGCGCGAGGTGCGCTCGCTCATGCCGATAAGCACGTTGCCCTTGCCGATCGGCATGACGTCTCCGCCCTCGAATGTGGCAAGTCCCCAGTCCTGGGTCGGGTCACCCCACCAGACATTGACCTTGCCGGCGAAGTCGGGGTGGAACTTGTATATCGAGGTGGTGAGGATGGTCTCCTCGTGGCGCGCGGGCCAGTACAGGGCGTTCAGCGTCACACCGCCATAGATCCAGCAGGTGGTATCGCGGGTATAGAGCGTGTTCGGCAGCGGGGGCAGCAGATATTCGTTGACGCCGGCGGCGTCACGGATCAGCGCCAGTTGTTCGCCGCCGATGCTTTCCGGGAATTCGAAGGTCGACAGCCCGCCGATCAGCGTCTCGGCGAGTTCGCGATTGGAGAGGCCCTCTAGATAGGAACGGACCTCGTCGATCAGGCCGAGGCCGACCTGGTTCGGGACGACCTGCTGGTCGAGGATCCACTTCTTGGCTTCCGGGATGGCGACCGTCTCGGCCAGCAGATTGTGCATCTCGACCACCTCGACGCCCCTGTCGCGCATCTTGGTCATGAAGTCGAAATGATCGCGCTTGGCATTGTCCACCCAGAGCACGTCGTCGAAGAGGAGAGCGTCACAATTGCTGGGTGTCAGTCGCTGGTGGGCCCGGCCGGGGGCGCACACCATGACCTTGCGCAACTGACCAACCTCGGAATGAACGCCGAATGGAGTATTGTTTGTCATGACCTTCCTGCCTTCTGTTCAAGGTGCGATGGCGCCTGTCAGCAGCCCGTAGGCTCCGATCAGGCCAGCGATGAGCGTCACGGCGAACACGAAAAGTTCGGCGAGCGTGAACAGCTGCAATTTCTGCTCGCGCCGCGCCCAGACATAGAGGATGGTTCCAGGCACGAAGAGGACGGCGACAAGCAGCACGTATTTGAGCCCGGCGGCGACGAACATGAAGATCGTATAGATCGCCGCGATCCAGGCGAAGATCTGGTCGCGGCCGCGCTGATCCGGCGTCTTTTCATAGCCAACGCCGCTGCGGGCGAGCAGGATGCCGTAGCCGGCCACCAGCAGGTAGGGCAGCAGCGCGGTGACGCTCGTCATGTCGAGCATGAAGTTGAACGCATCCCGGGACCAGTAGGTGGAGATCACGAAGAGCGACACGACGATGTTGGTCAGCCAGAGCGCGTTGGCGGGAACCCTGTTGCCATTCTGCGCCGCGAAGAGCTTTGGCATGTCCTGCGACTTTGCCGCCGCGAACAGCACCTCGGCGCAGATGAGGGACCAGGCCAGATAGGCGCCGAGCACCGAGACCAGAACGCCGATCGAGATGAAGACCGCACCCCAGTGACCGACGACCGCCTCGAGAACGCCGGCCATCGACGGCTGCTGGACACCGGCGATGGCTGATTGCGGCAGTGCCGCGTAGGGCAGCAGCGTGACCGCCACCATCAGGCCGGTGACGCCGACGAAGCCGAGGATCGTCGCCGTGCCGACGTCGGAACGCACCTTGGCAAAGCGGGAATAGACGCTGGCGCCCTCGATGCCAAGGAAGACGAAGACCGTGATCAGCATCGTGTCGCGCACCTGGGCGATCAGGGACTTCGGCGGCATGTCCAGCCCGCCGAAGAAATTCTCGCGGAACTGCCCGAAATGGAAGAAGAAGATCAGGAGCAGGATGAAGACCAGGATCGGCACGATCTTGGCGATCGTCACGATGGTGTTGATGAAGGTCGCCTGCTCGACGCCGCGAAGGATCATGAAGTGGAAAGCCCAGATGCCGATCAGCGACACGATGATCGCGATGGCGCTGCTGCCGTCTCCAAATATCCCGGGAAAGAACCGCCCCAGCGTCGAGCCGATGAGCACCCAATAGAAGACGTTGCCCAGGCAACTGCCAAGCCAATAGCCGAAGGCGGACAGGAAGCCCATGTAGTTGCCGAAGCCGGCCTTGGCATAGGCGAAGACGCCTGAGTCGATGTCTGGCCTCTTCTCGGCCAACGCCTGGAACACCCGCGCCAGCATGTACATGCCGGTTCCCGCAATGGCCCAGGCGATGATCGCGCCGAACGGACCTGTCGCGGTCGCGAACCGGCCAGGCAGATTGAAAATGCCCGCGCCGACCATCGATCCCACAACCATGCTGGTCAGCGCAAACAGCGAAAGCTTCTGATTATCGTTTGAAGCCATAGACCTCTCTCCTGGCTGCGCGAACCAGAGTTCGCGATCGGACGCCTCGCCGACACGTCTCGATCCAGCAAGGTTATGTATGATCAGAAGCAGTAAATCCGGACGTCGGCAACCGGTTACACGAGCCACGGGAAAGGTTTGGGACGTCAGGTATACTGGCGGGATTTTATGCCAATCACATGGGCGTCAGACTCGGGCTAGGTTGCGGGCGTGACAAAGAGGCCTCCTGAACGGTCCATCGGCCAAAGGAATTGTTGATCCATTCGATGAACTCAGCCGTTCAGCAGAAATTCTCGATATGGACCCTGACGGCCATGGTCGTCGGTTCGATGGTCGGCGCGGGCATCTTCTCGTTGCCGCAGGCCTTCGGCCGCGAAACCGGCCCGTTCGGGGCCATGATCGCCTGGGCCATTGCCGGCGTCGGCATGCTGATGCTGGCGTTCGTCTTCCAGACCTTGTCGCTTCGCAAGCCAGATCTCGACGCGGGCGTATACGCCTATGCCAAGGCCGGCTTTGGCAACTATCTCGGCTTCCTCTCAGCCCTCGGCTACTGGTCTGCCGCCGTTCTCGGCAACGTCTCTTATTTCGTGCTGATAAAGTCGACGCTAGGGCTTTTCTTTCCGGTGTTCGGCGACGGCAATACCGTCACGGCGATCGTCATTTCCTCGATGCTCCTGTGGATCGTGCATTCGCTGGTCCTGCGCGGCGTCAAGGAAGCGGCGGCGATCAATACCGTCGTTACCTACGCCAAGATCATTCCGATCTTTCTCTTTATCGTTTTCGTCATCTACGGCTTCAGGGCAGATATCTTCACAGCCAATTTCTGGGGCGGGGAAGAAGTCAGCGTTGGCGCCATCGCGAGCCAGGTTCGCGGGACGATGCTGGTGACCGTATTCGTCTTTGTCGGAATCGAAGGCGCGAGCGTCTATTCGCGTTACGCACGCAATCGCGGGGATGTTGGGGGCGCGACGCTTCTTGGTTTCCTCGGCGTGCTGTGTCTGCTCGTGCTGGTGACCATCCTGTCCTACGGGATCATGCTTCGTCCCGAGCTGACAGCGCTGCGCAATCCATCCATGGCCGGCGTATTGGAGGCGGTGGTCGGACCATGGGGCGCCAAGTTCGTCAGCTTCGGCCTGCTGATCTCCGTTGCCGGCGCCTATCTGTCCTGGGTGCTGCTGGCCGCCGAAATCCTGTTCACCGCATCACATCACCAGACCATGCCGCGTTTTCTTGCACACAAGAACAAGCATGGCGTGCCGTCGAGCGCGCTCTGGCTGACCAATACGGTCGTGCAGGTCTTCCTGATCCTCACGCTGTTTGCTCAACAGGCCTTCAGGCTCGCGCTCGAACTGACGAGTTCCATGATCCTCATCCCTTACCTTCTCGTCGCCGCCTACGGGTTCAAGCTTGCATGGAGTGGTGAGAGCTACGAGAACGACCCCGCGGCGCGGCGCGTCGATTTCGCAAGGGCAGCAATAGCATTGGTGTATACCGCCGGTCTCATATACGCCGCCAGCGCCAAGCACCTGCTGCTCTCGGCCGCCATCTACGGACCGGGTACGATCCTCTTTATCATGGCTCGCAAGGAACGCGGGCAGAGGATATTCACTCCCGTCGAGATGGGGATGTTCGCCGTCGCCGCGCTTGGCGCGGTCGCGGCAATCTACGGCATCCTTGCCGGCCTCATCGCGGTCTAGGGCGTTTCACCGTTTCACCGTTTCACCGAAACGGTAAAACGCTCCATCTCTTTGTTTCAACGCAATTCCCCAGGGAAAGCGCTACGCACTTTTCCCGGGAAAACCGATCACACTTTTCCTGGAATCTCTCTAGGGTCCAAAGCTGTTTCGCAGCAGAAGACCGCTCAACGTGTGTGCCCTGCTCTCGGCATGACCGATGTGCTGCAAGGTCGCGGCCTGGGCACCTCGCCAGCCTTCCGCGCGTGCCTCCTTTGGCGTGATGCCGAATTCCTTCCTGAACATCCGGCTGTATGCCGATGGATCCGTGAAGCCCCATTCCCCGGCAACGGTGGAGATCGGTCGTCCATCCAGGCTGTCAGCAAGTATATCGCGTGTCTTGATGAGACGTTTGTGGCGAATATAATTCGAAACACCTCCAGCGGATTCAAATATCCGGTAGAGGCGGGAGCGGGACACGCCGAGGTCGCGGCAAAGCCTGTCGGGTGTCAAGTTCCGATCGCTCAGGTTTTTTGCAATGATCTTGGCGGCGCGCTCGACGATCACGGCGTCTATCACACGCTGTGCCTCGGTGACGCGCTCATGCGATGGCAACAGGCACGCGGCCAGCAGATTGGTGGTCGCAGTGGCAATGTGCGGTATGTCCACCGCTTTCAGATCGGGAAGCGAGCGGTACAAGAGCAGCACATAGTCCGCCAAGAAGCGTTTCGACTCCTCGCGAATTTCGATCCTGGATGATTGGATGAATGGCAGATCGCGGGGCAAGAAAAGCGCAAGAAGGGCATCATCCTCCATCATGCATTCATAGGGCTCTGCAAAAGATTGCAGGGTCGTTTTCACGACCTGCCAATTTCCAGGATGCCTGCCCTTGGATAGGGGCAGGCTCAAATACCAATTGTCTACCGAAGGGTTTTTCAAATGCCGCCAGCGCCAGCGACAGCGGTAGGCATTGCCGGGCAATTCGAGGAACATGACACCCAACGTTCCCAAATCCCACACTGTTTCATGTGCTGGAAACGAATGGCTCTGGTCTTGCAGAAGTTCAGCGTCGGCAACACCTTGATGCCAGCTTCGAAACAGGTCGAATTGCTCGGCGGGTGGTGCCGAGGAAGTGTCCATGTCGACGACGCATTGCAGGGGCTCGTCATCTGCTTTTCCGGATCGCCCGGCGGCATCATCCTTGGCATCCATGACAACTCTCCGTCTTATTGCTGCAACACGGATCACGTCTTCTTCATGATAGCCTAGCCGCCTCAAGCAGACCAGTTGCCGGGGGCTAATGTAGCGCCTGCCAGTTTCGCAGCATCGAAATCACACTAACCAATCGTTAAGCTGTTATCCGGCCTTTCTGATTGATCTGCTGGCTAATCCGCGGACCGATCCTGATCACGTGCATCGAAGCCCGAGGCGGTTGTATCGCACCCGGCGCTTTCACATGAGTTGCGGGGGCTGTCCTTTCAGTATGCAAAGCATCCCAATCATAGACCACCAGTCCATTTTTCTTGTCTGAGGCTGTACTCCCTGAAACGTCCGGTGGACTAATGCCCGAACACCATGCGCTCAACAGGGATCGGCAGAGATGATCTGGCCGCCCCGTAGGCGTCACCGCGAGATCCGCAGCATGATCCTGATCGGCAAGGGGCACAGCCATGGCGAATGAAACCAACGAGGGCCTCGGCCGTCGGGACTTCATGATCGCATCGGTCGCCACGATCGGCGCCGCCGCTGCGCTCATGGCCGGACCGGCGCAGGCACAAACGGGTTCGGCACCTGCGACTGCGTCCCCCGCCAGCACGTCGGGAACCGTCTACACCGGCGATGTCATCGACGGAAAGAAGGTCATCAGTTCGCTTGACATCTCGGATCTGGAACCAGGCAAGCACAGCTTTTATTTTCAGGGCGTGCAGGCGCCGACGGGCCAGCACTGGCACGTGTCGGTGATGGTAGCCAAGGGCTCGGCTCCCGGCAAGCGCGTGGGGCTGATCAGCGGCGTGCACGGCGACGAAATGAGTCCGATCCGCACCTTGCAGAAGGTCATGGAAGCGCTCGATCCCGCCGCCATGTCCGGATCGGTGGTGGCCGTATTCGACCTGTCGCGCCCGGCCCTCGAGTCCATGGGCCGCAGATGGCCGAACTCAGGCCGTGGCATCGACCTCATCGACATCAACCGCGTGTTCCCCGGCAACGAAGACGCCGCCGACGCACCGTCGCGGCACGCTGCCCTCGTGTTCAACAGGCTGCTGAGGCCGAATCTCGACTATGGAATCGATTTTCATACGAGCGCCACCGGCATGGATTGCACGGCGTTCCACCTGGCGCGCATGGATTTGCCGGAAGTGCGCGCGATGGCGGAACTCTATCCAATCGACCAGATTTTCGACAATTTCGCCGAGCCGGGCATTCTGCCGAACGCGCTTATAAACGTCGGCATCCCCGCCTTCACGCCGGAGATCGGGCGTCCTCGTGTCTTCGACAATGACATGATTGCGCTGTTCGTCGAAGGAACAATGAATGTCCTTAAGCTCCATGGCATCATTTCCGGCCCGATGGGCAGAACGGGCAAGGACACGAATATCTTCGTCGCCGATGGAATGGTTCCGATAATCGCGACCCATGGCGGCTTCGTCGAGCTTCTGGTCGAACTCAATCAGGCCGTGCAGGTCGGCCAAAAGCTCGCCGTTCAGAGGAACACGTTCGGCGAGATCGTCGCGGAGTACATCGCGCCGGTTGTCGGCGAGGTTGGCGGACGGCGCACCGACGCAACGGCCGAACCGGGAACGACGATCGTGTTTCTTCTCTTCGATAGCGCCAATCCTGTCGGCGGAGACGTGCTGGTCGAGTGACGGGATCTGAAACAACAAGAACAGCGACACGAAGCGCCGCCCGGCAGGTGCCAGTGTCGCTCAACCGAAAGCAAAAGACATGCTGCGGCTAGGCTCCAAGTACGGTCACCTCGTTCACAGTTCCGGTTGCGGCTGCTTCAACCCCGACCTTCAAAAGGCTTCCCGTCGCCTGGAAGCCTTTTCGCGGCGCAGTTTTCTTTCCGGTCTTGGGGCCACGACCATTGCCGGCGTGCTGGCCAAGCCTGTGTTCGCGCAGACGGCCGCGCCTCCCTCCAAGATCCTGTTTCGCGAGGTTCGACTTTTCGACGGCAAATCGGGCACGGTGAAGGATGGCGCTCAAATCCTGGTGGAGAACAACAGGATTTCCAGCATCGATATGACGAACGCGCCTGCGCCGAGCGACGCAACGGTGGTCGGCTGCCGCAATGGCGTGCTTATGCCGGGTCTGATCGATGCCCACTGGCATACGATTTTCGCGGCGGTTCCGCTGAACATTCTGCTGAATGGCGATCCTGGCATCATCTTCGCCGCATCCACGGCCGAGGCGGATCGCACCCTGATGCGCGGGTTCACCACCGTTCGCGATTTGGGAGGCCCCTCCTTCTCGTTCAAGCAGGCCATAGATGCCGGAATGATTCCCGGTCCGCGCATTTTCCCGGCTGGCGCGATGATCACGACTTCCGGAGGGCATGGCGATCTTCGGTTGCCAAGCGAGATTCCGCGTGACGGCGGCAAGCTCAGCAAAGGCGAATTGCTGGGCGGATCGGCCATCGTCGACGGTATCGATGACCTGAAGATGCGCATACGCGAACAGCTTCTCCAGGGCGCATCGCAGATCAAGCTGGTGGGCGGTGGCGGCGTGTCGTCGCCGCGCAGTCCTCTGGACATGGTCACCTTCAGTGAAGATGAGCTTCGGGCCGGCGTCGAGGTCGCGCAGGATTGGAATACCTACGTCACCGTACACGCCTATACCCCCCGCGCCGTGCAGCGTGCGCTGGCCGCTGGCGTGACCTGCGTCGAACACGGCCATTTGATGGACGAGGAAACGGCAAGGATGATCGGGGAGAAGGGCGTGTGGCTCAGCATGCAGCCCTTCCTGACGATGGAAGATGCCGCATCGGCAAGCGGACCAGGCGTCGAGCGCGCCAAGCAGCTCTTCGCCGGAACGCCAAGGGTGTACGATTTTGTCCGCAAGTACGGCATCAAGACAGGGTGGGGTTCCGACGTGCTGTTCTCGCCCGAACTGGGGCCACGCCAGAATGTCATGCTCACGCATCTGGCCAATTGGTACAAGAATGCCGAGGTCCTGCAGATAGCGACATCGGTCAATGCCGAGTTGCTTGGCCTCTCCAATCTCCGCAATCCATATCCTGGCAAGATCGGTGTCATCGAGGAGGGTGCGTTTGCGGACCTGCTCGTGGTCGATGGCAACCCGGTCGACGACATCAGGCTGCTTGAAGACCCGCAGAAGAACTTCACGGTGATCGTGAAGGACGGTCGACTGCACAAGAACATCCTGTGAGCAGCGGCGGAACCGCATATGCTGCACTCACCGCGCGGCGCCCAGTCAATCCATCCTGACTTCATGGCCTTGACGAACAAGCGATCGCCGAGGGCCTCGTCCTCGGCTGGCCGTGATGTCAGGCATCGGCGCCGCCAATGATGGCCGATCTGATAGCAGCGCATTCGATCATGCTGAAGCTGGCGCTATCGCTGCTGCTTGGACTTATGATCGGCGTGGAGCGCCAATACAAGCAGCGCCATACCGGGCTCGTGACCCATGCCCTGGTTGCGCTGGGCGCCGCGTCTTATGCATCCTTGCCCGGCGCGCTTGGTCTGGAACTGGATCTGCGCATGGGATCTCAGGTGGTGACCGGCATCGGCTTTCTGGGTGCCGGCCTGATCATGAGGGATGGCACCAGCATAAAGGGGCTGAGCACGGCCGCCACCGTCTGGAGCACTGGAGCCGTGGGGGTGTTTGTCGGCTACGGCTTCTTGCTGCTCGCGGCAGAAACAACCTTGTTCGTGATCTTGTCGAATATTTTCCTTCCCCGACTTGCTCTTCACGTGGCCGGATACTCTGCCCTGCCCGCGGATAGCGAGAGAATTTATCTTATAAAGATACAGTGCGATCTGCAAAAATCGGATGTCGTGAAGTCTTCAGTCATTCAGGCGGTAGCAATGAAAAACCTTAGACTTATGTCCATGGACAGCGACGCCAATGAGGACAAAGGTCTTTCGGAAATACACGTCTCCGTTGCCCCTGAAAAAGGAGAAGAAAAATCTATTGACGCCCTGATCGGCTTCTTGGCCATGAAGGAAATTGTTCATTTCGTCGGGCGCGAGACCGATATCTAGAAGGTGCTCGGAGCGGGAAGATGACAGGAAATCCAGACCAATCCCCTGCGACGGCATCCGAAAGAGCCGAAACCGAGCAAGGCAAATGGCGCCGGTTTCTGCTGTTTGGATTCCTCTTGCTGGCTGGCGGAGTATTTTCCGTCGCGGTCCCGGCCGTTTCCAATTTCGCGTCCAGTGTCGTGTTCGCCGTCGCCCTGATCGGGGTTGGCGTCACCAAGGTTATACAGTCCCTTTGGATCAAAAGCTGGACCGGCTTCGTATGGCAGGAGCTGACCGGTTTCTTCGAGCTCATTGGCGGCATCATGATTTACTTCAATCCTGTAAAGGCTTCAGCCGCGATATCGCTGTTCATTGCTTTCGTATTATTCGTCCACGGAATCCTTCAAATAATAATAGCAATCGAGGTCAGGAAGGCGAGCCGATGGTATTGGTTCGTCATTTCCGGTGCCGTTGCCGTACTGGCAAGTCTATCCATAATTCTGAAGTGGCCAATGGTCAGAGAGATGCCAACTGGCCTTGTGGCCGGCTTCTCCCTGATGATTGCTGGACTGGCGTATCTCGTCATTGCGCTGAGCGTGCGCAAGACGAAGATTTTGTCTTGAGAACAGGATGCGAGGATCCGCTATGGGAAGCAGTTTCGATTTTCGACCCGCGGTCGCGGCGGCCGCATTCCTGGTCGGAGTGGCCGGCTTCACGGGTACGGCGCATGCGCAGACCGTGCAACCGTCGGCGGCAGTGCCGGTGGTGGTGGAAAAAGTTCTTTCCGGCCCGGCAAGCCCGCCGCTGACGTATAATGCGCAGGTCGAGGCGATCGAGGCGGTCGACATACAAGCACGCGTCTCCGGCCTGCTGAAGGCGGTCAAGTTCTCGGAAGGCCAGGGCGTGAAGGAAGGCGACCTGCTTTTCGAAATCGAGCCGGATCAGCTGTCGGCGGCACTGATGTCCGCGCAGGCGCAGGTGGCCAGGACGGAAGCCACGCGCAACGCCGCGCAACAAAGCCTGTCACGCGCCAGGGACCTGTTCAACCGCAGGACCATTCCGCAGGCCACGTTGGATGACGCGCAGGCTGCATTCGACGTCGCCGCAGCGGACGTCCAAAGCGCCAATGCAGCCCTCAACACGGCCGAACTCAATCTTTCCTACGCCCAGATCAAGTCGCCCATCGACGGGACCATCGGCCGCTCCCTGGCGACGCCTGGAAATCTCGTGGGGCCTGGCTCCGGACCGTTGGCGCGCATTGTGCAACTCGACCCCGTCCGCGTCGCATTCTCGATCGCCGACAGCACCTTGGTCGACATCAGGCAGAAACTCGCTGGCGGGCAGAGCATCGATCGGAACCAGTTCCACCTGAGCCTGTCGCTTGCCAACGGCACGCAATACGCTTCGCCGGGGCGGGTGCAGTTCATCGACAATGAGGTCGACCTGCAGACCGGGACCGTGGCCGTCCGCGCGCTGTTTCCCAACCCCGACCACATATTGACGCCTGGCCAGTTCGTCCGGCTCACCGTCGTCGACGAAGCGGCCAAGGAATTGCCGCTGGTGCCGATGGCGTCCGTTCTTCAGGACCGCCAGGGCAAATTCGTCTTCGTGCTCAACAACAATACCGTGACCAGGCAGGCGATCACGACCGGCGCGCGCATCGACAATCGGTGGGCGGTGACGAGCGGATTGAAGGGCGGCGAAACAATCGTCATCGAGGGGTTGCAACGCATCTCCGATGGTCAGCAGGTCACACCACGCGAAGCGGAGCGCGCGCCATGATCTCCGATCTCTTCATCCACCGCACAAGGCTTGCGATCGTCATCTCGATCCTCATTTCGATCGCTGGTGCGATCGCGGTGTTTTCCCTGCCGATACAGCAATATCCGCAGATTACGCCTCCAACGGTCACCGTGTCGGCTTCCTACCCGGGAGCAAGCGCGGAAGTGATCGCAGACGTGGTCGGCGGCCCCCTCGAGACGGCCATCAACGGCGTGGATCACATGATGTACATGTCGTCCACCAGCTCCAACGCCGGCCAGTACACACTGTCGGTGACCTTCGAAGTTGGAACCGATCCAGAATCGGCGCAGATCAACGTGCAGAACCGCGCCCAGCTGGCGATTTCGCGCCTGCCGGCGGCAGTCGCCCAGCAAGGTGTATCCGTGCGTGCCCGCTCGCCGGA
Source organism: Mesorhizobium sp. GW821-FHT04C10 (assembly GCF_059420305.1). Taxonomy (NCBI): domain Bacteria; kingdom Pseudomonadati; phylum Pseudomonadota; class Alphaproteobacteria; order Hyphomicrobiales; family Phyllobacteriaceae; genus Mesorhizobium; species Mesorhizobium sp. GW821-FHT04C10. The sequence continues at coordinate 6,144,286 of NZ_JBWKTL010000001.1, forward strand.
TTTCGTCCTGGGCATCGCTTTCTATTCTCCGGACGACAGCCTCGATGCTCTGGCGATCACGAATTTCATCACCACGACGGTCGCTGACGCGATATCGCGCGTGCCGGGCGTGGGCGAAGCTTCCGTTGCCGGCGCCTCGGAATACTCGATGCGGGTGTGGCTCAATCCGCAGCGCATGGACGCGCTCGGATTGACGCCCGATGACGTTTCCGCCGCCATCCAACGACAGAACATCCAGGCCACGCTCGGACAGGCCGGCGCGCCGCCGCAGGCACAAGGCTCGGAACTGCAATACACGCTGGTCGCGCAGGGGCGGCTGAGGAGTGCCGAGGACTTCGGCGACATCGTCGTGCGCACAGGGCCCTCGGGGGCCAAGGTCTACCTGCGCGACATAGCCCGGCTCGAACTTGGAGCGCTAAGCTACGCTTCGAGTGCCAGCTTCGCCGGACACGCGTCGGCGATGATGCAGGTCAACCAGTCTCCCGGCGCCAACGCCATCCAGACCGCAACGGCGGTCCGCGCCGAACTGGAGCGCCTTTCGTCACGCTTCCCGAAGGGCATGCAATATCACATCGTCTACGATGCGACCCGCTTCGTGAATGCCAGCATCTCGCTGACGACCAGAACCCTGCTTGAAGCATTCCTGATCGTGCTCGCCGTCACCTATGTGTTCCTGCAGGATTGGCGCGCCACATTCATCTCGGCACTTGCCATCCCCGTCTCCATGCTGGGCGCCGTGGCGGTGCTGTTTGCCGCCGGCTATTCGCTGAACATGATTTCCCTTCTGGCACTGGTGCTGGCGATCGGCCTGGTGGTGGACGATGCCATCCTCGTTGTCGAAAACGTCAAGCATGTGCTGGAAGATACGCCTGACATCGGGGTCGCCGACGCCACGCGCAAGGCGATGCATCAGATCACCGGGCCGATCATTTCCACGACCCTGGTGCTGCTTGCCGTGGTGACGCCGACGGCGTTTCTCGGCGGCATAGGCGGCCAGCTCTACCGCCAGTTCGCTGTGACCTTGTCTTCGGCGCTGGTGATCTCCTCTTTCGTCGGCTTGACCTTGAGTCCCGCGCTGGCCGCACTGCTTCTGCGGCGCGATGTGGGCTATTTCAAACGTGGCCCGCTGGCCTGGTTCACGGGATTCATGAACAAGACGCGCGACGGCTATGGACGGCTCGTCGGGTTTCTGGTGGGGCATTGGTATGTACCGCTGGCGGGATTGCTTGCCTGTTTTGTCGCCGCCTATCTGATCTTCATCGCGCTACCGTCGACTTTCCTGCCCGACGAGGACCAGGGGGCGCTGTTCGTCGACATCCAGTTGCCGAATGCCGCATCGCTCGATCGAACGAAGGCCATCGTGGAGGATGTGCGCAAGATTCTCGCCGACACTGGCGGCGTGCAGGACGTCATAACGGTTGCGGGGTTCAGCATCCTTCAGTCGACGAGTTCGCCGAGCGGCGCAATGGCGGTAGCGGCGCTGAAGCCGTGGGATGAGCGCACGTCCAAGGAGCTGCAGCTTGCCGGCATCCTGCAGGCGCTGCGGATGAAGTTTTCCCAAATCCCGGGAGCGAACGTCGCCGTCTTCGCTCCGCCGGCGATTGCCGGCATCGGCTCGGTCGGTGGCCTGGACTTCCGCCTGCAGGCGCTTGAAGGACAGCAGCCGCAAGAGATCGCCCAGGTCGTCGGCGCCCTGCTCGGCGCCTTCAATCACCTGCCGGAGCTCGGCGGCGCCGCCACCACCTTCAGCGCGAATGTCCCGCAGGTCTATGTCGACGTCGACAGGACGCGCGCCGAGGCGCTTGGGGTAAGCGTGTCGGACGTCTATTCCGCCATCGGCGCGGCCTTCGGATCGCGCTATGTGAATGATTTCACGCTCAATGGCCGCGTGTTCCAGGTCAATCTGCAGGCGGATGCAAATTTCCGCGCCCATGCGGAGGACATTTTCAAGCTGCACGTGCGCAGCCGGAACGGCACCATGGTGCCATTGAATAATCTGGCGTCGTTGACGACCATCCTGTCGCCGTTCGCCATTCAGCGTTACAATCTGTCGGTTGCCGCGCCTATAAACGCCATTACGGCGCCTGGAAGCAGCAGCGGCGCGGCCATGGATGCCATGGAGAAGACGACCGCCCAGGTGTTGCCGAACGGCTATGGCTTCGAGTGGTCGGGACTGTCGTTCCAGGAGCGCCGCGGCAGTGGCCAGGAGGGGCTGGTCTTCGCGCTGGCGTTCCTGTTCGCCTATCTCTTCCTTGTCGCTCAGTATGAGAGCTGGTCGCTTCCGTTGGTCGTCATTCTTTCGCTCGGAGCCGCTCTCTTTGGCGCCGTGGCGGCGTTGAGGGCCTTTGGGTTGCAGAACAGCCTCTACGTGCAGATCGCCATTGTGCTGCTGATCGGGCTGGCGGCGAAAAATGCCATCCTGATCGTCGAATTCGCCAAGGAGCGGCGTGCTGAAGGCCTCAGCATAATGCAGGCCGCGCGGACCGGGGCCGAGCAGCGCTTCAGGGCCGTCATGATGACAGCGGTCTCCTTCATTCTCGGAATCATTCCCCTTGTCGTGTCGACAGGCGCCGGCGCAGGTGCGCGGCGGGCTGTTGGCGTTACAATCTTTGGAGGCATGATCGCAGCCACGACGATCGGCTTGTTGATCGTTCCTGGGATCTACTTTCTTGTCCAGACAGCAACCGAACGCCTGTCACTGAGGGCGTCACGAGATCATGCTCAACAAAATTCGATCAATCCACGCCAGTGAATGTGTCGGTAGACCGTCTGCTGGAAGAACCAGCGCCAACGGTTTGACGTGATCTAAAACGGGTTAGGCCGTGGTCGCACAAGCCTGCCTAAATTCGCCACGCGCTAGGCTTCTTCGATCTCCGCTCCCGGCACGACAGGCGGAGGTCCCCACCAGCAATTCGTAACAGCCCGCCGACCGCAGTCTTCCTGGCCGCCAAACATGGACAAATAGTCCAGATCCTTGGCCTGGCGTCCCTAAAGCACCAAGGCACCTTGCCAGCTTGTTGACATCGCAGCGGCCTGTGAACTGATGGTTCTCACAATACTTTCGTGGCGAGAACGAACATGTTCAGAAATTCCCTGGCGGCTCTGGCAGTCGCGATCAGCCTTACGGTGCCGACCGCGGTTCCCTCATTCGCGGAGGTGGCGGCGTTCAACATGCCGGTCGGCTCCAGCCTCAACAACGGCAGAGCGATCACGTGCGGCCAAGGTCAGAGGCTGCTCCAGAATCGTGGCTTCCGAGATGTCCGCCGCGTGAGCTGCCGCGGGCCATTTTTCAAGTATCATACACGCCGTGCCGGCGGCCGATTTGAAGTGACGCTTAATTCCCGAACGGCTCGCGTCGTGGATATACGCCGTGTCCGTTGGTGAGTGGCGTCGCATTCAAGGAAGTCGGGAAGCCATAGACAATGACGAACCCGTCGACCGCTGAACAGCCGGCGCGATCCGCTTCCGCCAATTCGGCCATAGGAGTGGTGTTTATCCTTGCGGGTTTCTTCGTCCTGGCCGACGTGACCCTTGCCACCACCATAAGTACCCTTCTTCTTGGCGTCATCGTCATATGCGCGGGGTTTGTTGAGATCGCCATGGCGGTATGGGCCGGAGGATGGCGTGGCTTTCTGTGGCAGACGTTTCTCGGCATCCTGTACGTCATTTTCGGTTGTGTGCTGATCGGCATACCCGCTCTTGGATCCGCGATCCTCACCTGGATTTTGGGGTTCGCGCTTTTGATTTCAGGGATTGGAAGAATATTGTTGGGAAACCGCTACTTGCGTAGCGGCAGGCGGCTGATGTTTGTTTCCGGCTTGTTCGGCCTGGCCGCGGGCCTCCTGATACTGCTTGGATGGCCCTCAACCGGAATTTGGGTGATAGGGGCACTTTTGGGTATCGACCTCGTAGCCCACGGACTCGGGTGGCTGGCGGCTGGGGGCCGACCGGCGGTCTCGGCATAAGCGCGGTTGATTTGGCACTGTCGCAGCCAAGCGATGCATGGGCGCCACGGCACGGCTGCTTGCACGGTCTCTCCTGACGCGATAATGGGGCGTTGACTGTGAATTGATTTCGACGTTCCGAACTGTATCTTGAGATACTCGAGTGTTCTCCGCCGAACACCTCCTCTATTCGACAAAGTAAAACTGGCAACACAGGCATGGTAGCATTCGTTGCAACGCGGCTATCTGCCGACCTCCTGGTGAGGTTCTTGCGCTCGCTTTCCGCCGGAGGCGTTGTCCTAGGCACCTTGTTCTTCGTGGCCTCGCTAACCCCTACGCTCGTTCCCCGAACTTATGTGACACAAGGTATTCTCTCCGGCGCCTGTTTTGCAGCCGGATATGGGATTGGGGTCGCCTGGCGGTGGCTCTGGCAATACATGCAACTGCCGGAACCCAATGGCCGCGTCCAGAGATGGCTCAAGATCGCCTCGGCGCTGGTGTGCACCGTCATCGCCTTGTCATTCCTATGGCGAACGACCGAGTGGCAGAACTCGATCCGCGGGCTGATGGGGCTCGAACCGGTGACCAGCGCCCACCCGTTCGAAGTCTGCGTGATCGCGGTCATCGCCTTTGTGGCACTCATTGTGTTGGCCCGCCTCTTCAAGGCTGTCTTGCGCTTCACGTCGAACGCCGTCGGCCGTTTCGTGCCGCCGCGGATCTCGCAGGTGATCGGCTTCACCGTGAGCGCCCTATTGTTCTGGACGATCGCGAACGGCCTTCTCATCCGCACAGCGCTGCATCTTCTCGACTCGTCCTTTGCAGCGTTCGACGCGCTCATCGAACCCGACCGGGTGCGCCCAACCTCCCCGCTCAAGACAGGCAGCGCAGCCTCATTGGTCGCTTGGGAGAAACTTGGACGAGCGGGCCGCGAATTCGTCGCGACCGGCCCCAGCGCGGCAGAAATCCAGGCCTTTACCCAAGCACCTGCGCTCGAGCCGATCAGGGTCTATGTCGGGCTTGGGGCAAGCGATACTGTCGAACAGCGCGCAAAGCTGGCCCTCGACGAGCTGATACGCGTTGGCGGTTTTGACCGCTCGGTGCTGATTGTCATCACGCCGACAGGGACCGGGTGGGTCGATCCCTCGGCGATGGATGCGGTTGAATACCTGCACAATGGCGACGTGGCGAGCGTCGCCATGCAATATTCCTATCTATCGAGCCCGCTGTCGCTGCTCGTACAGCCGGGCTATGGCGCGGAGGCTTCGAGGGCGCTGTTCGCCGCCGTCTACGGTTATTGGACGACCCTGCCGAAGGACCACCGGCCGAAACTGTACCTGCACGGACTAAGTCTTGGGGCGATGAATTCCGAACGTTCGGCTGAGCTCTTCGAGATACTCGGCGATCCGATCCAAGGTGCCTTGTGGAGCGGGCCGCCTTTCGAAAGCAGGATTTGGCGGCGGGCCACCGATGCGCGAAACCCCGGGTCGCCTGCCTGGCTGCCGCAGTTCGGAGACGGCTCGGTTGTCCGCTTCATGAACCAGCATGGCGGGACGGTTGCGCCGGGTACACGATGGGGGCCCATGCGCATCGTCTACCTGCAGTATGCAAGCGATGCGATCACCTTCTTCGACTATCGGGATCTTTACCGGCGCCCCGACTGGATGAGCGCACCGCGCGGTCCTGATGTGTCACCACAATTGCGGTGGTATCCGGTGGTGACGATGCTGCAACTGGCACTCGATATGGGCATGGCAACCTCGACGCCGATGGGTTACGGGCATGTCTACGCGCCCGAGCACTATGTCGACGCCTGGTTTGCCGTGACTGATCCCAAGGGTTGGACCGCCGACCGGATAGAACAGTTGAAACGACACCTCGCGCAGCGCAGTGGAAGATAGCCCCACCAGTGCGGCAGAGCGCCCCGCAACCGCGTCCAAAACGCTCATCAGACATGCCGTGCGAAACGCCGCCCATCAGGAAAATCGCCGAGCCCGATGTAAAAATGGGACTGACGGCACATTGCCTGGATTTACGGCTCAATCCTTCGGCGTCTCGGCTGTGTAAGAAACCTCCACTGCGTAGAGTCTCACCCTAGGGGGTTCATATGTCCGACCTGATCGTCATCGTATATCCGACCGAGACCAAGGCTGAAGAAGTGCGCCAGCTCCTTCTGACATTGCAAAAGGAATACATCATCAAGCTGGGTGACGCGGTTATCGCGACCAAAACCGAAGCAGGCACGATCAAGCTCAACCAGCTGATGAATACGACCGCCACGGGCGCGATCTCCGGCAGCTTCTGGGGAATGCTCGTCGGTCTCCTCTTCCTGAATCCGCTGGTCGGCCTTGCCGTCGGCGCCGCATCAGGGGCCCTTGGCGGCGCCCTGACCGATGTTGGCATCAACGATGCGTTCATGCGCGATCTGTCGACCAGCATCCAGCCCGGCAACGCCGCGCTTTTCGTCCTCGTCCAGGAAATGACGGCAGACAAGGTGCTCAAGGAAATCCAGGGTTTCGGTGGGGTGGTGCTCAAAACATCCCTGGACGAAACCAAGGAGCAAGTCCTGCGCGACGCACTTCAGCGTGCGTCGGCGGCGGCCGCCCAGGAATCCGGCTCAAACACCTGATGGCCCGCAGCGTCGGAATTTTTCCAGGGTGCGGCCTCCGGCTTCCCTGCGTGTCGGGCCGCATTGATTTGACATGTCCGGTCTTGAAATAGCGATCCTGCTTATATTCGAGGCGGTTTGCGGAGCCGCCGGAGCCACGGCCGCGGCCCGGCTGTGGCGCGGGATCGGTTTTGGATGGAAATCCATCGCCGCCATCGGCGCGCTTGGGGGCTTGATTCTGACACTTCTTGCCACGCTGTTTCCAGGCCTGGCGCGCTTCGTCGGCTATATGGGAGGTGCTTTTGACGCCCTGTCACGTGGCTCCGGCGGGTTCACACTTGAAATATTGATCGGTGTGGGTGTTGCCGGACTTCTGGGCGGCATCATTGCAATCTGCATTGCCCGGCTTGCCAGGGGCACGAATAGTTCTCCTCGATAGAGCCGCGATACAGAAGCTCGACGCGTATCGACGGCATTGGCCTCGCCGTATCGGCGCAACGGCAGCGTCGGGCAATGGCCGAACCAGCCTGCGATTGCCAAATGGGGACGCTTCTCCAACTGGCCGCGTGCCGAGTTGAGGTACGATCGCTCCGGAGCGGTCCAGCGATTGGCAGGATCGCTGAACCACCCTAACCATCTGTTCTTGGGCAACCCCGAACGAAAATCGCCGCTCAAGGCGTCCCGTTGTTTCGACGGGCGATCTTCAGAATCAAGAGAATGACGCCGATAATCAGAATAAGGCATCCGCCCAACAGGGTTGAGGTCGAGCCATAGCGGTAACCAGATGCAAGAATGAGAAATCCCACAACCAGAAAACCGATAGCGGTCAATTTGTTGACCAGCAGAGACCCTGAATTTACAGCCATAGTCACCTCCATAGAAACAATGAAAGAAATTGGACACTCGTCATCTGCGTTCTTGACCAGATCCTTCGAGCTTATCTCGACACATTGCCACCATCCAAAACCGGCCGAGATTGTCCAGTGCTCAACCCCTCAAGAATTCTGACCGGCAGGTGGATCGCCAGGGCGGCATTTTCGAATACGGCCTGTCCCGCCTCCGCAACCTTGCCGTTGGCAGTTGCGTCTTCGTCGGTCATCAGGCGGCGCAGGAGACGGTCAGAGCCCAGCAGTTTGATCAGCGTGCCCGAACTTGCGAACCCGCTATGTCCGCCACCATCGACGTCGGAGATGTCGATCACCTGAACATTTTTCTTCTGGAGAAGCGGAATATTGAAGCCACTGCCGATCCTGTGGCCGCCGCCAGTCAGGCGCCTTGAGATATTCAATGCCCGGTCGCGGCGCGAAACGATGACGGTAAACGGCTGCGGAAGCACGGGGATATCATCGACCTGACTGCTGAAGACATCCGGATCGATGTCTGGGGCGGCCAGCATGACGCCACGTATCCTTGGGAAAATACGGCTCTCGCCTCTCAATGCCAGGGTTCGCAGCGCCTCCATCACGACATATGAGCCCATTGAATGGCCGACGATGACGATCCCGCTCGCATTGGACCGCGCTGCGATTTCGATCGTTTCGGCAAGGCCGTTCCTGGCCAGCAGAGCGCTGTCCCGATCAAAGAGGTAACCGCTGAAGGATGCGGCGGACGCCCACGAAAAATGCAGCGGCACGGAGGAGATATTGTAGTCGTGAACGATCTGGGCGTTGCGAAACAAGCCCTCCGCAAAGTTGTTGTTATAGCCGTGAACAAAGATGAATATTTCCCGCTGTGATGGCGGGCGCTCTGCCAGTCGCGCGTTCAACAGGGACAGGAATGACTTGCTATCGGCAATGGGGGTGAGATTGCGTGCCGAGAAATGGCGCGCCGGATCAGGGATATCAGATGAAGTCTCGACCGAACCGGGTCTATGGGCCGCCGGCACGAGAACGTTCACCTGCGAAAAATTCAACGCCAAGGAGCGATCACGAGAGTAAGGCGGTTCGGGTGTAGCGGACGCTGCACGCGTAGTCGCTACAAGGAAGGGGATCGTCGACAAGTACCGCGCATCGGACTGAGTGGGAGAGGCAAGGCCAGTGACGGCCCTTGGACCGGCGCAACCCTGCAGAAGCGCCGCCAACAAGATGAGCGGAACAAGCCGTATCGCGGTTTTCTTCATGCGGCTGACGGCACCGACCATGTGGCTGTCCCGAGACCCGTTTCAAGTTGCGCGCGCGGCGATGACAGACAAACACATGATAGCCGTGCCACTAGTGAAGGATAGAGCACTGAATTCTTGATGAAGTCGTCATTGCCTATACCTTTTCCTGCGCGACCAGCCCAGGCCGGCATTAGGGCTCTCCTCGCGAAGAGCGTCTATTTCCCCAGGCTTACGAGCGTCTGGCCGTCCTTGCCGAGAAGCCGCAGTTGCCCTGTCGATGCGACCTCGAAGCGACGAACCGCTTCGAGGGCGGCCAGAAGATTGCGCTCCTGGTCCATGAGCGGTTGATCGCACATCATCATGGATGCGCCCGTCTCTGAAATCGTCAAACCTTCCCCGTTCAAGGTGAATTTGCCAAGAAATCGGTTGCACGAGCCATTCCCGTGGATGCTTCCGTCCTGATCGAAGGCAAGGGTGGGCTGGGATCCCGCAACAAGGGCCGATCCAGCTATCATTTCGACAGGCCAATCCCCGTGAAGCAGGTCTGCCGGTTCGCCCGCGCACCCTGCCAACTTGCGGTCATCCACCATCACGGTCGCGGTTTTCGGATATGGCATTCCCGTCATCGTGTCGGCGCACACCGCTTCCGCAAGCGTCAGCGTGAAGTGTCGGCCATCAACAGTCGCGGTGTATACATCGGTACCGTCCTTTGTTGTGGGCTGCGGCACCGGTTCAATCGTGAAGGTCTCTCCCTCCAGGGCACGAAAGGAAATCGCCTTGTCGGACACCACGACTTGCCAACCGGGTTCGTTGCCGCGCGCTGTCAAGGTGGCAGCCTCGGCACTGTCTGCGGCGGCAAGACAGAAGACCAAGAATGGCGCGGCGATCCTGAACAGGGAGCACGATCTTCTGGACAGAATTACTACCTCCCATGATCGCCAGCCGACCATATTTTTCTGAACACGGGTCAGTACCGGCCGAATGACGGTCAAATCACCAGCGGTTGTTCAAACCGAATGTCCCATGTCCGATGGAGAGTCCACGCCACCGACCGGAGAACAAAGCCCGGAGCCGAAAAAATGGACGGGATGCCTAGAGTTGGGATGGCCAGCGCACTCGCCGGATTTCCAGAAGGAAGAGCCTACCTCCGGCGTCTGCTCGCTCCCGGCGCCACAGGAAGCAGAAAACGACGACTGTCTGTGCAATGGTTTTCCCGGAGCCAACAATCTCAACGATCCGAGACATGATTTTGCGTCCTCTCTGTGCGTCACGAGAAATCCACATGTTGCTCGATCAGTCTCATTGCGAAGCGCAAGAAATAAACGCCTGATCCACGTTTGGGATTCACAGCATATTCCAAAAAATCGCAGTGCCGGCTTAGAGTTACTTCAATCCGATCTCATCCTCGGCGGCAGTTTGACGATCCAATTTATTGTTTGTTTTCCTTTGCGGGAAGTCGGCCTGTCGCGCAATGAACTGCCCAGATCATGGCAGCTCTCATGCGGGACAGGAGTTTGTCATGGACGCAAGAGTAAGCGCAGCCGGCATTCCCAGCGATCCCCACGCTGCCGAACCCTTGAGATGCGCCATCGACCAGAGCACCGCGTCGGTGCCTCCAGCCGAACAGTTCGACTTCTTCCGGACCTGGTACGCCGGGGTTGCCGAGATGCAGCTTCTTCGTGCCGAACAGCCCCTGTTCCCGGCCCATCATCAGGTGTGGCGATTGGGAGATCTGGGGCTGTCACTTTCTTCCAAGCGATGAGTTGTCTCATGCAGGCACGCACTATCAGCGGAAGCGCCAGGACCGGCACCACGGAGCCTCTGAGGTGCGTCGTCGACATCGACACCTCTTCGGCGCCGCCCGCTGAACAGTTCGACCTCTATCGAAGCTGGCACGCCAACATCGCCGACATCGAATTGCTTCGGGACAAGTTCGGTTCGTTCGCCGCGCGCGAGCGGGTGTGGCAGCTGGGCGGCCTCGTCCTGGCCTGCATCGAATATCCCGGAACCGGCTATCATCGCCGCTGGAGCAGCAAGAAGAATCCGGTCTTCGATCATTGGCTTCTCTGCGTGCCGCAAACAATCCCTTCAGGCGGCGGGCAGCCGCGGAGTGGACCGCTGCGCTGGCAGTGCCTGGCGACACCGCATCAGGGCCAGGGCGAGGATGATGGCGTGATTTGCCTGTTCCTTCCGCGAGACTTCGCGTTCTCGCAGCCCTTCACGCTCGACATCCGCCAGGAGATGGCGGCGTTCGTCGCCGATTACATCCTGCTGCTTTATCATTCCCTTCCAAACCGCACGGAGAACGATGTTCCCTATATAGCGGCGGCGACCACCAGCCTGCTCGCCGCCTGCATCTCCCCGTCCCGGGATCACTTCTTCGAGGCCCAGGAACCGATCGATGCCGTCATCATGGCCCGCGCCAACAAGCTCATTGCCGCCAGGCTTGCCGATCGGGACCTGACGCCGGAAAGGCTCTGCCAGGAACTCTCGATCTCACGCTCGCGCCTCTATCGGATTTTCGAACCGGCTGGCGGCGTCTCACACTACATCCGGCGCCAGAGGCTGCTGAGGACAAGGGATGTCCTGGGCGACAGCACGGACGGACGGCCGATCTCCAGCATCGCGGAGGAATGGGGCTTTGTAGACCCCTCCACATACAGCCGAACATTCAGGAGAGAGTTTGGAATCTCACCCAAGGAGGCACGCGAGGCTGGCTGGCTGGGCATCAACCATCCGCCCCTGGCCGAGCGACCAGGCGACGACAGACCTTCCCTAAACAGCCTTCTGGCCAGCAACTATCTGCTTGGCCGCCAACTGTAGAACACGTAGTTAGTGAATTCGGCTGACGTGACCGGATCGAGGATAGGAGATTCATTTGGTAAATTCTTTAGACAGACGGTCCGTCATTGTTGGAGGCATATCATTTCTGGCGCTGTTTGGTCGCGCGGAGGCCTCCCAGAAGAATTGGTATATCGGGAGGATCCCAGACAAGCCGTTTGACGTTCCTCTCGTCGACAAGGGAAATATTCCCCAGCAGTTCCGTCGGCAAACGGTGCCTTACTTGGGCAAGGAACCTTTGGGAACAATCCTTATCAACAAGCAAGAGCGCTTCCTGTATTATGTCGAAGATGCCGGCAGGGCGATCCGCTTTGGGATTGCAGTCGGTCGCGACGGACAGAGATGGAACGGAGAGGCGATAGTCGGACGAAGAGCCAAATGGCCAACCTGGACTCCCACCGCCAACATGCGACGCCGCAATCCGAGCTTGCCGCAGCGCGTCCCCGGAGGCCCAAACAATCCTCTCGGGGCACGGGCGCTGTATCTGTATCGCAATGGCCAGGATACGCTTTACCGCATCCATGGGACCAATGAGCCGTGGAGTATCGGCAAAGCCGCATCGTCCGGCTGCATCCGGATGTTGAACGAGCACATTTTTGAACTCTACGGGACAGTACGCAACGGCGCCCGCGTTATCGTTCTCTAGCAGGCAGTTGAAAGACTGTTTTGCTGACGGAACGTATCAGAATCAGGCCGAGCGCAGATCGGATTCAAACGGGTATCCCCGATCCTACGTCGCCGCCATGCCTCGGCCGGTGTTCGTGGTTGCAACAGAACAGAGCCGATGACGCCGCCAGCCGGCGATGCAACGCGCGAACCGAACGGGCGGTCTTTGCATTTCAATTCTCCTTACAGGGAGATAGATACTCAACCGCCGGCGCATTCGGACGGCACAGCTCGGCCAACGCCCCACGACAGGCGTCCCTGTATGATGGTGATCGTCCATCGGCCGTTCGAATAGGTCGTTCCTTCCGGCCCCATCGAGGGCAGATCAACCTCGGCCGCGTCGTTGACGGACACGGAAGCGCGATCACCGAGGAGACGCACTGCCAGACGCGTGCCGTCCTGGCATGTGTAGTTGCTGACCGGATAGGGATTGCCCGCGCCAATCGACGCGCCTGACGCGGAATGCTCGAAGCTTGCAATCATCAGGGTGCTCATTGCCGCGATCGACAGGTTTCTCAGCACGATAGTCTCTCCCAAACTGGCGCATCAGCGCAATCGGCCAATATGGCGGAGACATTCCGTAGGATGTCACCCGTGCGGACATGTGTAAACTGATCGGCAAGGCCCGTTCAATCATGCATCTTCTCGGAAATGCTCTTTGAGCAGGCGGGCGCTTCCGGCCGACTCACGCCAACGGCGTTGTTGGCCTTTGCCTGGGTCGGTACTTGCTCCGGTACCAGCTTGGATTCAGCCGTTGCAACAAATCCAATCGGGCTCGCCAGAACCAGCGAGCCCGCAGGACGCTCAGAAGGGCGAGATGCACTGCCGGCGCGGGCCATTGTTAGGCTGCCAGCTATTGTCCGAGACTCGATAGGAGCGATAACGCTGCGAGCACCAGTTCACATGGTTGTTCCACGCGTTGTGATTGTGCTGGCGAGCAGCCGAGACCGCCATCCCGCCGAGCAGCATTCCGCCAATCACGCCCGCCGCGACGGCCCCACTATTGTTCCTCGAATGACGGTGGTGGTGACGGGAGGGCCGATGATGAGGAGGCCTGTGGTGCGGTGGCCGTACTCCGTGTCCCGGTCTATGGCGGGGGGGCCTCCTCAGATCGACGTTCGTGACCGTATCGGAGACTGACGGCCTCAACGCTCCGACGGGCATTGCCCATGTGGGTGCCGCCATGCTTGCGACGAGCGCGGCGATGATGATGCGCTTCATATGCCTCTCCGTTAGCTGCGTCCGCCGCCGTACAACCTGCCGCCGCGGATGGAGTCAAATCGAAGCAACCTTACGCCAGCACGTCGTCTTGTTGGAATATGCCGTGAATCCCAAACGTGGATAGGGCGTTTATTTTTGCACTGCCTCCGTTAACCGCGTCCGCTGACCGCACTTCCTCGATGCCCACGACAGGCCTCCCGCCCTCTCTCGTCGAGACGAAAATCACCCGTTGGACAGCGCCCCACCCCACGAAAAGTCACAATCTAGAGCCGCTTCCCGGCGGCCGCGGGAAATGACGACAAAGGCGAGCCTGATGGTATGCGCGCCGCTTTCAAATGCGCCGCCATACAATCAACGTATAGGGCACTTTTGACGAAATTTGACCGGAAATCGCCGGCGCACGACCCTCGAATCAATGTAGCGTAAACACCGAATAAGTCGGACGGTATATTGTATTTTTTTGATTTCGATATTGGTTTCTTTGACATCGAACAATCATCTCTTTCGATGCACCTGAATTACAGATCATACAAAAATCCAAGTTACAATTTTGCAATCTTTCCAAAAATAAGCCGACAGCATCTTTATATACATATGCTCTCAGTCTTCGGAAAAATGACAAAACTTTCATGCAACGGAAATGGCGCTGTAATGTGTGCCCCTCTAGTCCTCCTCCCCAGGACGCTCATCTGGAGCGCATCCTTACAAGAGGATCCCAACTCATGACTATCGCCCACAATTCATATTCCAGCACGCGTCGGCGCCTGACAGCGGCCGTGGCGTCACTGGCAGTCGTCGGCGCTGTCGGCGCCACCGCGGTTTTCTCCGGAACGGTTCCCGTTCTGGCGGGTGCCGTGCATGTCGATGCGCCACAGTCGACGGGCTTTGCCGACATCGTCGAACGCGTCTCGCCCGCGGTCGTCAGCGTCAAAGTCAAGTCGACGATCCAGCCTGCGGCCGATGAAGGCTCCGACGACCAGGATGGCTTCGACAACCTCCCCGACAACCCGCAACAACACGACTTCAAGCATGGCAATGGCAAGGCGCGCCCGGTCGCGCAAGGCTCGGGCTTCTTCATCTCCGAGGACGGCTACCTCGTCACCAACAATCACGTCGTCTCGGAAGGCTCGTCCTTCACGGTTGTCACCAGCGACGGCAAGGAACTCGACGCCAAGCTGGTCGGCACCGATCCGCGCACCGACCTTGCGGTGCTGAAGGTCGACGGCGGCGACAAGTTCACCTATGTCGACTTCGCCGACGATTCCAAGGTTCGCATCGGTGACTGGGTGGTGGCCGTCGGCAATCCGTTTGGCCTTGGCGGCACCGTCACTTCCGGTATTGTCTCGGCCCGCGGCCGGGACATCGGCGCTGGCCCCTATGACGATTTCATCCAGATCGACGCTCCGGTCAACCACGGCAATTCGGGCGGTCCGACCTTCAACCTCAACGGTGAGGTGATCGGCGTCAATACAGCCATTTTCTCGCCATCGGGTGGCAGCGTCGGCATTGGCTTCGACATTCCGGCGTCAACCGCCAAGCAAGTCGTCGATGACCTTATGAAGGACGGTTCCATCAAGCGCGGCTGGCTCGGCGTTGAAATCCAGCCGGTCACCGCCGAGATCGCCGACTCGCTCGGCCTGAAATCGGACAAGGGCACGCTGGTGTCGAACGCCCAGGACGCTGGTCCCGGCGGGAAGGCTGGCATCGTCGCCGGTGACGTTATCACGCAGGTCAACGGCAAGAACGTGGACTCGCCGAAAGAACTCGCCCGCACGATCGGCGCCTATGCGCCGGGCAAATCGGTCGACGTCACAGTCTGGCGCGACGGCAAGAGCCAGACGATCAAGGTCGATCTGGGTACGCTGCCGTCCGGCGACAAGCAGGGCTCAAGCGATGACGGCAAACAGGCCGCGCCCGCCAAGACCGACGCATTGGCCGATCTCGGGCTGACCGTCACCAAGTCGGACAACGGCAAGGGCCTTGTGGTCACCGATGTCGATCCCAACAGCGATGCCGCCGACCACGGCATCCAGCCCGGCGACGTCATCACCACGATCAACTCGGCCAAGGTGAGCACCGCCGGCGACGTCACCAAAGCCATGTCGGATGCCGCCAAGGCAGGACGCAAGGCCGTGCTTATGCAGATCACACGTGACGACGCCAACCGCTTCGTCGCTGTACCGGTCAGCAAGGGCTGAGAACGTCCCCCGAGACCAAACCTGGCTTTCGGGGGCCGCTTCAGAACGCTGAGGGCATCGCTGGCGTACTCGGGGTGTGCGGCGCTTTCAGCTAACGAGCTTCCTCGCAGCGAAGTCTGCCGCCAAGCCGCTGCGGGGAACAAGGAGCCGAACACATCCGTCAATCGTGGTGTTCGCTCCTGGCGGCAGCGGGCTCCCCTACGCCCGCTGCCGTTTCGGCGCCGATGTCGACCCGTCCGCCCGCAACATTGCGCCTGCCATCAGTCACGTGATTGGCGTTATATATCGTAACCTTGATTTGACCTGACCTGCGACGGACAGCTGATGATCCTGTTTGCCATCGTGGGGAACCGCGTCCGGTATCTCCCAGTTCGGACGACACTTTGTGGAGGCCATGGATGTTGGAGGCACCGAACTGGTACGCGCGTAAATACAACTCCGTCGTGGCCCGTACCGGCGGATCCGATCCCGACGCGGAATTCCATATCCGGCAGATCGGATCACAGCGCCATGCATCGCGCCTGGCAACCATCGACTATGGCGACGCATTCATCCTCGACCTGCAGGACAAAGGTGGCATCGCGATGTCGGGGGCGATCAATGACGATGCGCTGACGGCGGTATTCCTTTGGGGTGAAGGCACCACCTTCAACGGGCAACGGAGTGAAGTACCGCGGTTGCGGGTCATCGGCCCGGGAACGGAATTCAACCTGGAGATGCCCGGTAGCTATCGCCTCATGCGGATCGGCCTGCGTAGGTCCGCGCTCGATTCTCTGCGTACGGCATCTGCTTCCCGCCTGGACGGGCGGAACTGGCTGATGCCTGGGGTGCACGGGCAGCGCTTCGCCCCGGCAACCGAACTGGAGCTTCAACAGAAGCTGCTGCTGACCGTTGGATACGCGCAGGCCGCCGCCGCGCGGCCTGGCTACGACCTGAGTGCCGGCCTGGCGGTTGCAGCGAGCGAGGCGGGCGCCGCGCTCGCGCAGGTGCTCTTCCACACGGAGGGCCCGCCCGCCCGCGGCCTCGGTTCCGGCGATCGACGCGATATCGTCGACGCCACTCTCGCCATCCTCGAGACGAAACCGCACGGCCCGGTTTCGGTCAGCGACGTCTGCGGGATACTGGGCGTCGGCGAGCGAACGTTGGAGCGCGCGTTTCACGAACACCTGGGGGTCAATCCCCGCGCCTATGAGCGGGAGCGGCGGTTGCGCGCGGCGCACGGCCTCATCCTGACGCAGGGCGATCGCCTCTCGATCACCGACATCGCCATGAGCTTCAGCTTCTGGCATCTGGGCCGCTTCGCGGGGGCCTATGCGGCGCTCTTCGGATGCTCGCCCAGCGAGACGCGGCGGCGCATTTGGGGGCACGCGCCGCAAGATTGATGGATGTCGTCGATCACGGCTTCAACGCTTTCCGGCAGCCGCTCCGCCCTGTCGGAAAGTGGATAGAGATTGGCTCGCCCTCAGGAGATTCTGGTGATGCGGCGTCGTTGCCGCCGGAGCGCCGCTGATCCGCGGATGCCGGGAGCCAGGGTTGGCCGAAATGCAGGAGAGCGGAATGGTGTCCGATCAGCCTTTATAGGCGCAGCCGTCATGCCGCCCCGCTCACGTGACCCGGGCGCGCCGGCATCATCCTGACCATACAACGCGCGGCTCCCAAGGCTGGAAGTCGGCGGAAGCCGAAACAACCCCGACAGATGGCTGGGAAGAGGCGGTGGTGGCTCGCCACGGGCCTCCCTGGCGATGGCGTGACAGGAGTTTTGTCATGGACGTAAGAGTAAGCGCAGCCGGCATTCCCAGCGATCCGTACGCTGCCGAGCCACTGAGATGCGCCATCGACCAGAGCACCGCGTCGGTGCCTCCAGCCGAACAGTTCGACTTCTTCCGGACCTGGTACGCCGGGGTTGCCGAGATGCAGCTTCTTCGTGCCGAACAGCCCCTGTTCCCGGCCCATCATCAGGTGTGGCAATTGGGGGATCTGGCACTGGGCACCATCGAAGTTCCCGGTTCCGGCTACGACATCCGATGGGAACATCGCAAACGGCCGCTGCTGGACCATTGGGTCCTGTCCGCGCCGGTTGCACGATCCCGCGGCGGGAAGATGCCCCCTGGAAAGCCTCGCCTGCGGTGCCTGGCCCTGCCCGATGTCGCGGTGACCCATGATGACCTGACCGTCACGCTCTTCCTGCCGCGCACATGGCCGGCGACCCGCTCGTCAAAAATCGAAGCGAGCGACGCGACATTGGCCTTCCTGGCCCACTACGCGATCCTGCTCTACCGCTCTCTCCCCAATCTGAGGGAAGGAGACCTGCCGCACGTCGTCACGGCGACCGCCAATCTCTTCGCGGCGGCACTGACGCCCTCAAAGGATCATCTCGCGGCCGCGCAAGGACCAGTAGACGCCGTCACCATCGCGCGTATCGCCAAAACCATCGTGGAAAGGCTGACCGACCCCGATCTGACGCCCGCCAAGCTCTGCCGTGCGGCCGGCATCTCACGCTCGCGCCTCTATCGGATTTTCGAGCCGGCGGGCGGCGTGGCCAATTATGTGCGCCGCAAGCGGCTGCTCAAGACACGCGATGCCCTGGCCAACAGTTCGGACAGGCGCACGATCTCCAGCATTGCCGAGGCATGGGGCTTCACCGATCCTTCCACTTACAGCCGGATGTTCAAATTGGAGTTCGGCGTGTCTCCCAAGGAGGCGCGCGAGCTCGGATGGCAAGGCATCAAGCACTCCACCTGGCTGAGCATCGACCAGCCGCTCGATGGTGTCGGCACCCTGGGCACCCTTCTCATCAACAATTCCCTGGGGCTGTCACTTTCTTCCAAGCGATGAGTTGTCTCATGCAGGCACGCACTATCAGCGGAAGCGCCAGGATCGGCACCACGGAGCCTCTGAGGTGCGTCGTCGACATCGACACCTCTTCGGCGCCGCCCGCTGAACAGTTCGACCTCTATCGAAGCTGGCACGCCAACATCGCCGACATCGAATTGCTTCGGGACAAGTTTGGTTCGTTCGCCGCGCGCGAGCGGGTGTGGCAGCTGGGCGGCCTCGTCCTGGCCTGCATCGAATATCCCGGAACCGGCTATCATCGCCGCTGGAGCAGCAAGAAGAATCCGGTCTTCGATCACTGGCTTCTCTGCGTGCCGCAAACAATCCCTTCAGGCGGCGGGCAGCCCCGGACAGGACCGTTGCGCTGGCAATGCCTGGCGACGCCGCATCAAGGTCAGGGCGAGGATGATGGCGTGATCTGCCTGTTCCTTCCGCGAGACTTCGCGTTCTCGCAGCCCTTCACGCTCGACATACGCCAGGAGATGGCGGCGTTCGTCGCCGATTACATCCTGCTGCTTTATCATTCCCTTCCAAACCGCACGGAGAACGATGTTCCCTATATAGCGGCGGCGACCACCAGCCTGCTCGCCGCCTGCATCTCCCCGTCCCGGGATCACTTCTTCGAGGCCCAGGAACCGATTGATGCCGTCATCATGGCCCGCGCCAACAAGCTCATTGCCGCCAGGCTTGCCGATCGGGACCTGACGCCTGAAAGGCTCTGCCAGGAGCTCAGCATCTCACGCTCGCGCCTCTATCGGATTTTCGAACCGGCTGGCGGCGTCTCACACTACATCCGGCGCCAGAGGCTGCTGAGGACAAGGGATGTCCTGGGCGACAGCACGGACGGACGGCCGATCTCCAGCATCGCGGAGGAATGGGGCTTTGTAGACCCTTCCACGTACAGCCGAACATTCAGGAGAGAGTTTGGAATCTCACCCAAGGAGGCACGCGAGGCCGGCTGGCTGGGCATCAAGCATCCGCCCCTGGCCGAGCGACCCGGCGACGACAGACCTTCCTTAAACAGCCTTCTGGCAAGCAACCTTCCACTCGACGGCCACCTGTAGGCACGCGCGAGCGAACTCGTTGCGGCGATCAATGGGTAATTGCCGTATCCTAAAAATGCGCTATTCCGGGCCAATTTTAAGTGTAACCAGTAATTCTGCAGTCTGTCCAATTTGTCCCACCCCTATGCGTGGGGTCCATTTTTATCGGATTGATGGCTAATCGCCGCAAATCTCGAATTCCGTGGCTTTCGACTTTTCGCGATGGGAAATATGCTTCTTCGGAACCTTGCCTAAGGAGCTGCCGAATGAAAAGACGCACATTTCTGACTGGGAGCGCGGCTGCCGTTGCCGGACTATCCGTAGATCCCGTCTTTTCACATGCGGCCACCGCCGAACGCCAGCCGCTCACCGTCACGGACCTCGAAAACTCCGCCGCCCAGCTTCGAAGCCGTTTTTCCCGGGACTTCGATCCCGCTTATATCGAAAACGCAATCCTTCCCTTCTTCCTGGTCAGCGTCTATCAGGGGGAGCGTGCGATGCTGCCCATGATCGATGAGGCGCTGAGCAAGGAAAATGCCCTTCCCACATATCTGTGGGGCCTGATCAGCGAGAGTTGGCGGCCGGCTCCGGAGAAAGGCGTAACCGTCTTCCTTCAGGGCTTGGACAAGCGCGGCCCAGACAATCGCCGCAAGCGCATCTACATGAGCGCCGTCACGCCGGATCTCTATCAGGAGATGTACAGCGCCAAGGTGACAGCGTTCTTTGAAGGCCTGCTGTCGAAGGGCAATGCCGGCAAGCCGTTGATGCGCCTGTACCTCGATACGTTCTGGGACATGTACTGGGACCTGCACCTCGGAGTCAGCGGCGATGCAATACCCCCGAAGGTGCGCCAGATCGGCATGAGCTTCAACACGGTTCTCGCCTATCTCGATCCGACCCAACGCATCGTCTACGAAAACTACATGGTCGTCCGGGACAATCTCGATTTCCTGAAGTCATGGATTGGGGAGCGGCTTGCCGATCTTGAGACGGGAAAGACGCCCCACCCACACAAGACATTTGCCTGGTACTGGCTCAAGAACGGCGAAGGTGACGACAATTTCGCTCACAAGGACGTGGTCTTTGAGTGCTTTCACAACTTTGTGGCGTTCAGCCAGTGGGGCAACTCGCTTTACAACATGATGCTGAAGCTCGGCACGGCGACCGGCGACCCGGACACACGGGCGTCGTTTGCAAAGACGATGAAGGGCAGCTTCGATAGCGTCGGCGAATCCTCTTTCAGCCCACTCGAGCGTTTCGTCATGGAGCTTTTCCGCATCATCTCGCCGAACAGCGGCAGCATCTCCTCGTTGCAGGAAACTTCCCCACCTGCGTTCGAGCGGTCCGGCTACATCATCAGCCCTCACACTTCGACCAGCCTCGACCCGGTTCACTGGAAGAATCCGGAAGAGTTCGATCCATCACGATACGAGCGTGTCCCGACGAGCGCACAGGTCGACGAAAAGCATGTCGAGCGAATCGGGATGGCCCGGTGTCCCTTCGAAAAAACCAGCTTCGACGTGAAGGACGGCCGGAAGGCATCACTGCACAACAGCGCGTTCGGAACCGTTTTTGGTGTTGCCGATGGCAAAACCCTGCCGGTGTGCGACCATGCGGGTTTCGCGCCTTTTGGTTTCGGCTACCGGCGCTGCCCCGGCGAGCAACTAACCATCAATGCGTTCGAGGACTTCCTTCGTACGGTCTGGAAAAACAAGATCGACTTTGTGAAACTCAACCTGGCCCAGGCAGAGGTGTTGCCCATCGGTCCGATGACGGTAATCCGTGACGATCTGGGATTCACCGGATCTGCCTGACGACGCGAGTGCGGCGGTCGCCAACTGGGTGTGGAATCAAATCGCGCGTGCCTTGGAAAAGCATCTGGAAGGCACGACCGGGCTCTTCTGAACCCTCCGGGTCTGGGGTGTCCCGCATCCCAAGCGGAGATGCTTGTTCGATGATTTGTCCTCAAATGAGCGCGAAACATTCCTGACAGCGTGTTGGGAGGCAGGAGCATCGAGGAACGAGGGCTCCCATGAAGAACCTGGCCCATGGCGCATCCCTTGATTCTGAGGACAAGGGTGCCTCATCAGCCTGAGATCAAGCGGCTAGGGAGAGTTCAATCAAATCCACGCGGTTGTCGGAACGGCCGGCGTGGTGATGTGAACCCTGTTTGCAGACCCATGAGGCGGCCCCAAACCAGGAGCCGGGATGGGTCGGCATATCTCCCCAAGCGTGGCCAGGACGGACGGTAAGGGCGACATATCGCGACGTTCGTCCGGACCTGGGCAATCGCAGACTTCCGTTGATTCCGAATAGTACCGCGACCACCGCTGCCAGATTTGGCACTAGCCAGGGTACGGCGCCAATTCCAGTGGTGTCGTACCCATTGGAAGTGTCAGATGCGCTCGGTCTATCTGATGATCCATGACTTAGAGCACTTCACCGTTTCATAGAAACGGCGAACCACTCTAACTCCTTGTTTTGACGCAACTCCGGACGGAAAGCCGCTCACACTTTCCTGGAATTGCTCTAGTGAAAAGCGATATCGTCGTCATGATCGGCGGGCAGCTCGAACGAACCGGTCTCGGCATCGAAGAACAGGACGTCGCGATCGATGTAGGGGGCGGCCCCCAACTCTTCCCTGATCCGGAATGCTACATTGCCAACACTGCGAATGACATCTTTCGAAGGCGTCGGAACGACTGTGGTGCCCTTGATGGTGATGTCGCCGCTGCGAATGCCCGATATCAGCTGGGACGGCGCCGCAGTATTTTCCTTCTTCACGGGGGTAGCCAAAGTCTTCACCGCAGGCGCAACCGAAGCCTTCATTGCCGGAGCCGCCGCTGTCTTGACCACGGGCGCAACCGAAGCTTTCGCCGCCGGAGTTGCCACTGTCTTGACCACGGGCGCAGCTGAAGCCTTCGCCGCCGGAGCCGCCGCTGTCTTGACCACGGGCGCAACCGAAGCTTTCGCCGCCGGAGCCGCCACTGTCTTGACCACAGGCGCAACCGAGGCCTTCGCCGCCGGAGCCGCCACTGTCTTGACCACGGGCGCAACCGAGGCCTTCGCTGCCGGGGCTGCCACTGTCTTGACCACAGGCGCAATCGAGGCCTTCGCTGCCGGAGGCGCCACTGTCACAACAGGCGCAGCCGGAGCCTTCGCTGCCGGAGGCGCCACTGTCACAACAGGCGCGACCGGAGCCTTCGCTGCCGGAGCTGCCACTGCCGGAGCAGCCGCTGGCTTCACCGCCGCCGCGGAAACCTGCACATCCGTTTGCGGCTTGGCAGCCGCAAACGCCATCAGGAGTCCGGCCGCGTTGGGCAGCGTCGTTTCATCGAGACCCTTTATGAACGTCAAGTCAGCGGTCGGGCGATAGACCGGCGGCTGAGCGACCGTGTTGATGATTTTGGGCGTCGTGCTGATGCCATTCGCCGGGGCTGACGCGGCGCCAACCCTGACCGAATTCAATCCGATCGGGTCCAGCGATGCTGCCGCGGTCCTGGCATTGGCGCCAAGTTGCGTCATCAGCGGGCTGATCCAGGAGTTGCCCAGCACCAGGCTGCTGGAGCCTGCATCCAGCGACTGACGGACCACATCCGTGCCGCCGCCGGCCTCGACCTTGTCACGTGTCCGATCGAAGGCATAGATGTTGGTGCCGATACCGCCATTGACGGTATCGAAGCCGTTGCCGCCGGACAGTTGATCGTTGCCTGCGCCGCCCGAAATATAGTCGTCGCCGAGCAGACCATAGAGAACGTCGTCACCGTCGTTGCCGATAAGCCGATCAGCATCGATCTTGAACAGCGATGGCGTGTTCACATCGGTCGTCAAGGCGCCATGCAAGGCACCGAACGCGCCATAGTTGTAGACGTAACGGAGCGTCGCCGTCAGCGTAGCGGCGGTTTCCCCGACAGGCAGGACCCGCATGCTCTGGATCATGCCGGCGCCTGTGGTGCCGGTGACGATCGGAATGACGGCCGCCATATCGCCGAACATCAGGTCATTGCCGATGCCGCCGTCCATGACATCGCTGTCGAGGACGATGTAATCGGCGGCAGGACGCTGCGACTGGCGCTTGTCCTGGGTATTGAGCAGCCAGGAACTCCTTGACCCGTTCTGCGACCAGTCCACGGTCTTGGAAGCGGTAAGCGTCGACTGTACGCCCCAAGCCTCGGCACGCGCCCGCGTCGCGCTGATATTGCCCAGATAGAGCCGATCGATCGTCTTGAAGAAGGCGTCTTGCAGACCGTCGGCAATCGACTTGGCGGTCGACGACGTGCTCGCGATCGTCAGCATCGGCTGCTCGATCAGCCCCACGTCGCCGATCAGGACATCGTTGCCGGCATCGCCGAATATCTGGTCGTTGCCGACATTGAGCGTATAGCCCAGGCCGTTACCGAACAGCCAGTTGCCGACCTTGTTGGCGTTGGCGTTGATGGCGTGGTCGCGCGCTATATGGGCCGCCAGCGCGGTGGTCCGGGTTTTGTCCTGCGCCGCCAGCGCGGCGTTGACAGCGGAGAGTTCGGCCGTCGAGACGCCGGCCAGCGTGGCTGAATTCGCCGCGCTTACGGCCGGCAGCACGACGATGCCGTTGTCGCCGACGATGAAATCGTTGCCCAGGCCGCCATGGATGACGTCGTTCCCGATGTTCAGCCGATAGGTTGCGCCCCGCAGCGTCGACTGACCGGCAACGAAGGTGGCATTCGTCGTATTGGTCTTGACGCCGAAATCGGCGATCACCTGTTCGCCGGCCGCATGGGCCGTGTACGACATGTCGGTGACGACGGTCTGGAAATCCATCAGCCAGTTGTGCAGGCTGAGCGCCCCAGCGGTGAGGTTGGTGCCGACCATGGTCAGCGCGGTCGCCGGCACGATTATGGTCCCGGTATCGCCGAATATGGTGTCGTCGCCATCGCCGCCGGTGATCTGGTCCGCCCCAACCGTCACATTGATGATGGCCGCTTTTGGAGCCGCATCGAGCGCGTTTTTGGCAAATCCAAGCGATGACAGGTCGAGCAGCAGGTCGTTCATCGAGACCGACAGGCCGGCAACCTCGTTGTCGATAGCCGTCAGGCCGGTCTCGGTGATGGTGGTGATACGTCCGTCGTCGCCGAAAATGCTATCGTTGCCGGCACCGCCATCGATTATGTCATTGCCGTAAGCCAGGTCCTTCACCCGCGTCACATCCGACAGCACCGAGGCAAACACCTCGATATGCTTTCCATCGACGCGCATGATGTCGTTCTTGGCCGAGAACTCGCCAAGGAAGCCGCTGGCCCCCGGCAGAATCTCGAGCTGCGGCAAGGAATTCGTCAATTCCGATGGCAGCAGGTTTGCACCCGGCACCACCAGCTGGCCGCCGATCGGCAGCGAGATGTTGAGACCCGCTGCCGCGCCGATGATGCGATAGGCATTTACGATCTTGGGCAGGTCCGTCTGGAAACCGCTCCCGTTGGAGGCGCGGTCGCCGAAGATCGTGTCGTCGCCGAGCCCGCCAAGCAGCGTGTCGTTGCCGCGCTGGCCGAAGATCACATCGTTGCCGTCGCCACCGTCGATGTGGTCATCATAGGCGGCTTCAAGGTCTATGCCGATCGCCTGCGTGTCCCATGTCCCGCCAGCCAACGTCACCTGGACGCCATTGGCATCGACGACCCCGCCGACCAGCAGCATGTCGGGACTGAGCAGGTTCGAAGCCAGATTGGCGCGCGATGCCGTCTTGCTGGAACTGATCGAGACGATGCTGACCATCGTGGCGACTTCTTCCAGCACCACATCGCGGTGCCAGCTGCCATCGCTGTTCAGCAACGCGGTTCCGTTGGGGTTGAAAGCTCGCAGAATCTGGCCTTCGTCGCCGAGCAGATAGTCCACCCCAGCGCCGCCTTCGATCGTGTCGGACCCGAGGCCGCCGACGATCTCGTCGATCCCGTTATCGCCATACAGACGGTCGTCACCACGCTGGCCGAAAATCCGATCATCGCCGTCGCCGCCGTGGATCTCATCCTTGCCGCCGACGCCATCGATCAGATCGAAGCGGATGACGTCTCGAAGCAACGACGGCGCTTTGCCGGGAATTGCGGGATCGAGCTGCCATACGGTGTTCTTCCACGACGTTCCGCCGACCACCTTGCGGGCGATCAGGCCATTGTCGCCAAGCACGACGTCTTCGCCGGCCCCACCCTCGACATAGTCGTCGCCGTCAGCGCCGCCGATTACATTGTGGCCGCCGGTGATGTCGTCATCGCCATCGCCGCCGAACAGCCGGTCGTTGCCTTGCTGGCCGACGATAATATCGTTGCCGGCATCGCCGTAGATCGTGTCGTTTCCAGCGCCGTCCTGATTGGTGGTGTAGATCGAGATGATCCGCTGGTTTTCCGGCAACGTCAGGTCGAACAGCGCATGATCGCCGAACAGGCGGTCGTCGTTCGCGCCACCGTGGATCTCGTCCGCGCCGGTACCGCCGACCGCAATGTCATTGCCGCCGCCCGCATTGATCAAGTCATTGCCGCCATCAAGCGGATTGATGGTGAAGCCTCTCTGCAGGTTGGCAACGCGCTGTCCCAAGACAGTTGCGATCGCGAATTCGAACCGGGCGTTGTCGCCGAAGATGACATCGGCACCATTTCCGGTGGTTATCGCGTCGCCAAAGGCGCCGCCAGCCACGATGTTGTCGCCGTCGCCGGTCGTGATCGTGTCGGCACCACCCTTGGCGGTGTCGATCGAATAGGCGAGCGTCGGCAAGGTGTTGTCGAACTCGGCATATCCGCTGTCGCCGAAGACGACGCTGTTGCCGGTACCGATCTTGATCTTGTCACCTGCACCGCCGCCGAACACGACATGGCTGCCGTTGCCGGCCTGGATATCGTCGATGCCGTCGTCCTTGGTCCATGCACTGCGCACTGACCTCATCTTGCCATCGACGTAGAGGGCAATGCCGTTGTCGCCCAGGATGACATCGTTGCCGCCGCCGGCAACGATCTTGTCGGCGAACGAACCGCCCATCAGCACATGATTGCCGCTGGCGATGGTGATGGTGTCGTTGCCGCCATAGGTGACATCTGTCGTCTCGACCGAGACACGCCGGCCTGTCGCATCGAAAACCGCCAGGCCGTTGTCGCCGAGGATGACGCTGTCGCCGTCGCCGGCGGTGATATCGTCGTCGCCATTGCCGCCGAAGACGACATTGCGGCCCGATCCGGCCTTGATCGTATCCTTGTAGCCGATCAGCACAGGTGCGCCGTTCAGAAGCGGTGCGAAATCGGCGAAGGTGCTTTCGATGCGAAGCAAGATGTTGTTTGCGAACGTCGCCTTGCCATTGTCGCCGAGGATAACATCGTCGCCGCCCTGCGAGGTCACCTTGTCGTTGCCTGAGCCGGCAATCACGATGTTGTCGCCCGCACCCGTCTCGATCACATCGTCGCCGTAGTAGATCGGGTCCGTGCTTTCGATGCTGGTGACATTGCCGATGGCGTCGAACAGGATCACGCCATTGTCGCCGAGCACGACGTCGCCGATGTCCATGGCGCTGCCGCCGAGGACCTTGATGGTGTCGCCGGCCGAGCCGCCGACCAGGATGTTGCGGCCGCCGGCGCTGGTGATCTGATCGGCGCCGCCGAACTGCGGATAGGTGGTCTTGACGATCTTCGGCAGACCGTTGGCGAATTCGGCGCTGCCATTGTCGCCGACGATCAGGTCCTGGCCGCCGGTGCTCTTGATGATGTCGGCGCCGAAGCCGCCGAAGACAATATTGGGTCCCTTGCCGGCATCGATCTGGTCGTTGCCGCCCACCGACGGGTTCGATGTCTCGACCTTGATCACCGCGCGGTCGACCATCATGTCGAGCGTGCCGGGCACCAGAACGAGGCTGGAACCGGCGATGGTCGCAACCTGCGTGATGATGCCGTGATCGCCAATGATATCATCACCGGTGTCACCACCGGTGATGATATCGGCGCCGGCCGTTTCAGTGACGCCCTGGGCGTTGATGCCGTCATCATCGATGATGACGGTGCGGTTGAGGTAGTCGACGTCGAAGGACGAGTCGCCGATGATCCAGTTCTTGCCGGTGATGCCACCGAAGATATGGTCGGCGTCGGCGCCGCCGGCGATGAAGTTCGTGCTGTGGCCACCGGTCAGGGTGTCCTTGCCGGCGCCTCCGTCGATGACGACGATACCATGGGCGCCCGATGCGTCGATGATGTCGTCACCGGTGTTGAGGAACGAATAGGCGGTGCCGTTCGGCGTGCCGGGCGTCGAGCTGTAGCGCAAGCCATTGGCCGAGGTGTCGCCGAACAGGACGACCGGTCCGGTGCTGTCGTGGACAGTCAGCGTATCGCTGCCACCGCCGCCATGCACGACGGTCAAGGTCTGGTCCTTGGTGCTGTTGATGGTGAAGTTGTCGTTGGCCACGCCAAGCAGAACCTCGACCACCTGCAGGTTGGTGTAGGTGATGCCGCGCGGCACGTTGACCGGCGGATTGCCGTCATTGTAGTCGACCGACAACGGGTTCGCCGGCATGCCCAGGCCGGATATGTGCGTGTCGGTCAACACGCCGGTCAGCGGCGCCTGGGCGGTGTCGCTGAATACGACGAGCTGGTCCACATCGGTGCCGTCATCGACCTCTATCTGCCGGATCACTTCCGGGTTGAACTCGTCCGGCAGCGCCACCGAAGGCGTCAGCGAACGGTCTTCCGATCCGACACCGCCTTCGACGAACAGGGGGCCGCCGATGCGGGTCAGGTCATGCGGCTGCTGGGAGAAAACACGGATGCCTTCCGGCGGCGCCTGGCCGGCGGCGTCGAAGACCAGGTTGACGGTAACCGGCTGATCCCAGTTGGTGTCGTTGAACGTCACGAAATAGCCGCCGGCGTCCTGTTGCACGCCTGGAGAAGCGGCGAGATCGACGCGCGCCTGGCCGTCAATGGCAATATGGACCGTGACCGGCGCGGTCGGCTTGGTCGTCAGCACGATCTGGTAGCTGTCGGTTTCGCCTGCTTGCGACACGACGGTGCTGCCATTGGTTTCGATGATCCGAACCGCTGCCGTATCGGAATCGACCACCTCGACACTGACCTTCTGGGTATCGACGACGGCATAAACGCCATCCGCCTTGTCCGAAGTGACGACATTGCTGATGGTGGCGACAATACGGTTCTCGGGCGTGGAATCGGTCGGCGAGGACACAAGCACGGTCTGCGCGTCGTTCCAGGCGAAGACATTGTTTGCGGCATCCGCGACCAGCCCGAACTTGATGGCGGTGCGCGACAGATCAACCTGGTTGCTGCTGGAGGACAATGTCACGGTGACGGTTTCGCCGACTGCCGGCGGCTTGTTCAGCACGACAGTATAGCCATCGGCGGCGCCGCCTTCGATCACACTCGTCGAGCCGCCGCTTTCGGTGATGATGGCGTCCGGTTTGTCGTCGTCGATGACGGTGACAAGCACGTTCGGGATCTCGAGATTGTTGAGCGGCTGGGCGACGCCATTGCTGTCGACATTGATGACCGAATGGCTGATGGCAACGACGGTCTTGCCCTCCTCGGCGTTGTCGGAGATCGCCTTGACGAAGATCTGCCGCCCTGCCTGCCAGTTCGAGCCGTCGAAGGCGACGGTCACGGCTTCGTGCCAGTCGTCGGCGTTTCCGGTCAGCGAGACCAGGATGGTCTGGCCCTGCTTGGCACGCTGCTGGGCCGACGCCTGCGCGGCCGAGACCGTGACATAGGCGATGGTGCCGGCAACCGGCGCCATCGGCAGCGTCAGCGTGTAGCTGTCCACCGAGGTCGCGTCGTCTTCCTTGACCGTGAGCCCGTCGCCGACATTGACCGCAACGGCCGTGCTGCCCTTGGTGGTAAGATCGATACCGGGCGTGAACAGGCCGCTGTAGCGCGGGTCGGCGCTGGTCACCGTATGCGTGATCGTGCCGCTGTCGCCATTGGTATCGTCCGACACAACGGTCTGCGTTACGTCGCCCGCGACGTTGAAGGTGTCGCTGCCGAGGCCGCCAATCAGGGTGGTGACGATGTCGTCGGCGGTCGACAGCACGTAGAACGTGTCGTCGCCCTCGAGGCCGTCGACATCCATCGCCTCGGCGTTGCTGACCTTGACCGTCAGGCCGGCGCCGTAGACGCCGTCCTTGGTGATGACAAACGTGTCGGCGAACTCGGTGCCCAACACCACGACCCTGTCGAATCCGGCGCCGCCGTCGATGTTGACCGGCGCGTTGACATTGTACTGGATGACGTCGTCGCCATTGCCGCCATTGACCTTGACATTGACGCCGTCGGCCAGCGCGAAGGCGCGGATGATGAACTCGTCATTGCCGTCCTCGCCCTCGAGCCTGAGGTCGGCATGGTTGGAGTAGACGACGAACATGTCCTCGCCACTGCCGCCATAGAGCACGGCAGGCACGCTGATGCCTTGCGACAGGTAGCCAAGGGTCGTCTCGATCGTGGCGAAGCGGTCTTCCTCCGAGATGATGGCATAGGCGCCGTTCGGGTCGAGTTTGCCATTCGCATCGACTTTCTGGTCGCGTGAACTCCCGAAGATCTGGCCAACCTGGAAGAAGTCGTTGCCGATGCCGCCGTCAACGGTGAGGATCGCCGAATTGTCGTCGAAATAGAAGCGGTCGTCACCGTCATTGCCTTCGACGATGACGCGGCCGTTGCTGCTGGCATCATAGTTGATGCGCTCGACGGCGGACTTGTAGCCGCCGCTGCCGTCCGGCACCATGTGGGCGATGAAGTTCTTGCGGAACAGGAACGTGTCCGCGACGCTCGTGCCCTCGATCGTCAGCGTGTCGACGCCGTCACCGCCGGCGCCGCTGTCATGGATGTTCATGACGTAGTCGGCATTGCCCTTGATGTTGACGAGCACGGAATCCGTGCCGCCCTCGCCGTCGATCGTCAGTTCGTCGCGAATGATGCGACCGGTCGCGTCGCGGCCGAAGGCCGGCAGGCCGTTGGCGCCCAGCGCCACGTCCTTGCCCAGGTAGGTGGTCATCGACGGCAGCTTGTTGACGGTGATGAGATCCTCGTCTCCTCCGCCATGGACAAGCGTATTGCCGCGCAGCGCGGCCACGTCGATCAGGATGTTGTCCTTGTCGCCGCCGCCCGCGATCTCGATCTGCGGCGCCTGCAGCGTGCCGTGCAGTTCGATGCTGGAGCCCACGCCTGGATCAGGGTCTGTCACCGCCGGAGCCTGATAGTCGCCGGCAATCAATATCTTGGTGGGCGAGATGATGACCGAGGTCGCATCGGTATAGACGTTGTCGCCCGCCAGGATACGAACATCGCCGACCGAGGCTTCCAGTGTCACGCCCGCCGCGACGGTGATGTCGTCCGGCAGGTCGTCATCGCCAATGTGTGTGCCCTCAAGGTCGTCCTCGGCCCAGAATTCGAGCGTGGCGTGCTGGGCGATACTGCTTTCGGTGATCAGGATCGGGCTCGACGCCATGATATAGGCGCCGCCCCCGGCATTGACGCCGGAGGTCTCGGCGCGCACGCCGCCAACTTCGAGCGCACCAAGATTCTGAATCCACGTGTCGTTCTCGTAGGACCAGGATTCGAGATTGGCGACCGAGGTTGTGACGCGCTTCGAGGACGTGCCGATGCTCTTGGAAGCGAACAGATAGGTTTTCTTCGAAATGACATTGGCAAGGCCGTCGGTGCGACCGTTCAGGATGCTGCCGTTGACCGCGGTGATGAAGGCCACCGCGTCGGCGAACGCCGCTGCATTGGCCGTCCCGGCGCCGACCTCGTTGAGGACGAGATCGCCTGAGGTCTCGATGAGATAGATGCTCTCGAGATCGGTGTGCGCACTGACAGTGCCCGGCCCGGACGCGGAGCTGTCGATATCAAGCTCGTTGGCGACGGTGCCGATGCCGAGATGCGCGGTGAGGTTGATGTTGCGGCCGATGACATCGGCCTTTGGCAGCACGACTGCCCGTGTCGGATGCGACGGGTCGATATTCGAGTCCGGAATGGTGAGATTGTAGTTTGGATCGGGAAGCTCGGCATCGATGATCGATCCCTCTTCGGCGACCAAAGTGACATCCCCGTTGATCGAATGGATGCCGCGGACATTCATGTCGCCGTGCGTTTCCGTCAGGAATATCGAGCCGCCCGCTATCGCGATGATCGTGCCGCGGTTCGTCGCATTGATCGCAGGGTCGCTCGACAGGTTACCGGTGACGTCGATCTCGAGCGCGTTGGTGCTCGTTCCGATGCTTTCGCCGGCACTGAGCGATATATGCTGTGCCTGCACCTTGGTCGCGGTCGAGCCCGGCAGCGCGTCGAGGATCGACTGCACCGTCGCGGTCAGGAAAGCGTCGCCGCCCTTCGAATAGACGGATTCCACCCTGAGGTCGCTGGTCGGCGCGGTGATACGGACATCGTCCTGTGCCCTGGCAATGAGCCCGCCCTCGCCGCGCATCGTTACGGTGACGGGAGTGCCGTCCTCGCCAATGTGGCCCTTGCTGGCTTCCAGCAGGATGTTGGCGCCGTCCAGATTGACGCCGCTCGTCGCGCCGTTGATCAGACTGCCGCTGGTCTTGATGCGGATGTCGTCGCCGTTCGCGTGGCCCTCGCCGGCAACCACATTGCCGAGCTTGATGGTGGTTTCGGAACCGAGATAGATGGCGCCCCCGGCCTTGGCCGTAAGCAGGTTGCCCACTGTCAAGTCGACGTCTTCGCGGCGATTGACGATGATGCGGGTAATGCGCTCGGTCGTGCTCAGCGGATCGTCGACGACGGCGGCGAGCGTGACCGTGCGGCCGAGCTCGGTGACGAACGACTGATCGGGAGCAAGGTTTACCGTGATCACGTTGCCGACCACCGAGGCAATGGTGAAATAGGCGTCGTCTTCGGTCGTGTTCTGTGTGTTTCCGGCGATGTAAAGCAGGTCACCCGGCTTGAACATGCCGGCCGGCCAGGCGCTGGCGCCGGTGATCGTACCTTTCGTGCCGCCGGCCAGGGCGGCAAAGTTGACGACTGTCGAGGCGATATAGGAACTGGCAACGACGCCAGGCGAGGTCTCATAGCCGCCGACATAGACGATGTCCTGCCGCTCGGCGGCAGCGAGCGCGACGCGCTGGTCGTCGGTCAGGATGATATGCTTGTTGCCGTCGCTGAGATCGATGTTGAGTTCGCCCAGCACGATGCCGATGTTCTGGCTGGTGTGGATCTCGATGTTCTTGCCGACGATGTTGGCGCTTTCGATCACCACTTCGGTGTCGGTCACCGACTTGGTCAGTCCGGATCCGAACGCGTTGAGCAGTTCCGCCTCGGACCAGACCTTGATCGTGCTGGTGAGTTCGGCCGCCTTTTCGCCCTCGGCAAACAGGAGCTTGTATCCGAAGGTCCGGCTGGCGTCCTCCTGCGTCTCGTTCAGCGTCCCGAACTGCTCGTTGAGCTTGTGGTATTCCGTGGTGCGGATATCGCGCTCGGTCTGGATCCCATCGGCCACATAGGCGTCGAGGGCACTCCCGGAAAGGCCGCTGAGCTGACCCTTCGTCGTCAGATCGCTTGTCAGGCTGGTCAATTCGGCGCCGGTGATGGCCACGACATATTCGGGATCGAACTTCGTCGGATCGGTCTGGCCGTTCCGATAGTTCCAATACTGGTCATAGTCGGCCTTGATATCGGCGCTCATGAACAGCGTCGTGTCCTGCTGCGTCTCGCCGAGGCGGCCGAACATCATTTGCAGGTCGGCATAATCGGTGAGTTGGCCCGCCGTCAGGCCGACGGCGGTGCCGGGATTGTAGCTGGTCGCATCCGCCTGGGTGTGGCGATAAGCCCAATACTGCTTGTAGGCGGTTTCGATGTCCGGACGATAGGTCGAACCATAGCTGGCGTAAATTGCGTCGAGACTGGTGAACTGCGCCGTCCGAGAGGCTTCAAGCGTAGCAATTGCTGCCGCGGCGTCATCCGGGGAAAGCGTGTCTTCGTAGTACTGCCGCTCGGCATCGCTGAGCTTTACCGTCCCCGAGACCTGGTCGTAGTTCGCCTTGAGGCGCCAATAGGAGTCGTAGTCGCCACGCTTCAGCATCTCGTAGCCGAGCAGCGTCGAGTTGATCTTGTCCTGCACACCGGTGGTCCCGGTCAGCTGCAGGTCGGTCCAGACGCCGGCCTTCAATTCATCATAGGTGCGCTTGTCCTTGACCGAGACGTCGTCGGAATCGAGCAGCGAGCCGTTCTGGACCTGGATCCAGACGTCGCCCTGGGTAATGGCACGCTCAAGGTGGAGGTCACCGGCAACTTCGGAGACGAAGACGTCGCCCTGCGCTCTGACATTGACCTTGTCGTCCTTGGTATCGCCCGAGTCGAGCAGCAGCGGACGCAGCGCCGAATTGCCGACACCGCCCTGCGCGCCGACCGGCAAGGCGCCCTGCCCGTCGACATAGGTGTCGGCGACCAGCGTGATCTTGGCACCCTTCACCAGACCCTGCAGGTAGGTGCCCGGCCCGGAATCGGCGACGACGATGCCGGCCTGAGCCGTCAGCGTCACATTGCCCTTGTCGGCAACGACCGAATTGATCGACATGTCGCCGGTGCGTTCCTTGATGTAGATGTCGCCATTCGCGGAATGGCCGGTCAGATAGGCGTAGGCGGTCGGCTTCACGCCGGACTGGCCCTTGTAGCCTTGGGGGTAGAGGTCGACGAGATCGATCTGCAGCGCCCGTTCGGCGGTCCCGACGCCCAGATTGCCGTCGAGCGTGACGCGCACGCCCTGCACGACGGAATCGTCGTTGCTGGCCTCGATCGTGGTGTTGGAGACGATCTGAGTAAGGCCGGTATCGTTGTAGATGCCGTTGTCGATGATGACCTTGCCGGCCCCGGTCGAATTGACCTTAACCGTCGCTTCCTCGTAGCCGATGAAGCTGATCTGCACCGGCAGATCGGCCTTGATCGAATTGGTCGCCGTCGTCTGCGTGCGACGCTCGACAGTGTATTTCTGGTAGTAGGTCTTCTTGCCGTACCAGGTGCTGGTCGTCCACTTATCGCCGGGCACTGGAGGGGTTTCGCTCAGTGTCACGGTCGATGAGCTGTGGGTATAGGGGTCGGAGACGTTGCTCTGGTAGAAATAATCGCTGCCGGGGACCAGGGTCGGCTTCTCGAGCAGCGTGTATTCCGTATTGACGACGTTGTCCGGATCCCTGGCGAGGAAATCGATCCCCAGCCAGGCCGACGTGCCATAGGTGGTCGTCACGCTTTCCAGCGTCTTGGTCGCAACCGACCAACCGTAGCGCCATCCCGCCTGCGGGTTGTACTGCGTGACGTAGTCCCAGGTGCCGTTGTGCTGGCCTGTATAGGTCTTGAGTGTTGCCGTTCCGGCTTCGACCATCTGTTTGGTTGGCACGGGCTGGCCGTTCGCGCCGAGCGCGTTCAGCACCGGCGCGAAGTCGACAACGCGCACGTCGACCGTGCCGTCGATCTGCGTCTGGTACCAGGTCTGCGTGTAGCCGCCGTCGGTGCGCTTCGACTTGTCGTTCAGGATGATCGTGCCGAGGCCGCGCTCCGTCACGTCGATCCGCTTGATCAGCACGTCGTAGTTGGACGCATTGTTGACGGTGACGTTGACATAGGCACCAAGCGCCTTGATCTGCCCGTTGCCGGTGTTCATCAGCTTGCCGGTGATCGTGATCGATCCGGCCGGCGTCCTGAACTCCTGGACGACGATCTTGCCGAGGTCGGAATCCCAGTACGCCTTGAATTCGTTGTACTGGACGGTCTTCAGCATGACCTTGCCGCCCTGGATCTTGCCGCTGGCAATGTCCTTCTTGATCTGGTCGATCTCGGCGATCGTGTCGGCGCCGATGTTCAGGACATAGTCGCTCGAACCGCTCTGGATCAGGCCGTTGAGGTTCACATATTCGGCGTTGATCGAGATCAGGCTGGCATAGATGCCGCTGGTCGGCTGCTTGGCGAGTTCGGCGTCGCGGTTGGCGTCGGTCGCCGCGCCCATGCCATCCGGACTGGTGATCTGCTTCCACGCGATATAGGGGTCGCCGCCGGTGTTGAGCACGCTGCCCGGCGGCAGGTCGATCACCACCATGCCGGCGGTGATGACCTTCAATGAGGCGCTGTGGATACTGCCGGTGATGGTAATGTTGCCAGAGCCGACGTGGTTATCGATCGTGACGTCGGCCGAGATCGCGTCGATGTCGCCGGAGATCGTTATTCCCGGCCACGGGTTGTGGGCGGTATCGACGATCAGCGTGTTCTGGATGAGCACCTTGTTGACCGGCGCAACACCGAAGGTGCGGGTGATGTCAAGGTTGACGAGGCCCGGCACCAACACCGGCTCGCCGCCGCGCTGGCCGTCCGAATTGTCGGAGTTGGCATTGGCCTGGTTCTGGGCGGCGATCACGCCGTTGAGCAGGCCGCGCACCACGGCCGGATCGGTCGCCGGATTGTCGATCTGCGAAATCTCGTTCTGGAAGCCGTTGAAGTAGACGCCGCCATTGTTCTCGGGGATGTAGATGCCGCCGATGTCGAGGAATGCGACCGTGTTGTTGACGATCGTGACGTTGACGTTGCCGGGCGCGTCGAGCTTGCCCTGGCCCTGCAGCACATCGCCCCGGATGTCGATGTACCCGGCCGCCGCCAGGATCGGGTCGACATGGATTGTCAGCACCTTTTTCTGGACCGCGAAAAGCGCGGTCTGAACATGCCCGTTCGAGTCCAGGATCGGGTTGCCGTTACCGTCAACAAGCGTTTCCACCTTGGCAAGCCCAAGGAAGAGCAGCTCGTTGGTCATGCGCGCGATCTCGCGATCGTAGAAATCGACGAGGTCTTGGTTGTCGGCGTATTGGGCCTTCTTGCTTTCCGCATCGGCGATCAGGTCGAAATAACCGGAAACCAGCGGCGCCTGATCAACGCTCAGCGAGACGGTCTCGGAGCCGGGACCGCTATATTCGATCGTCGGGTTGGCCGTTGTCCCGCCAATTTTGTTGATGGTGATATTGATGTTGCGGTTGAGGCCGGTCCTCACCGTGCCGTCGACGGTGACGAAGGCGTGCGAATCGGTGTGCGCGGTGCCGTCGAACTGTGCGTACGCATTGCCGCCCAGCGCCTTGTCGATGGCGCCCGACAGCGACGAGGCCCAGTTGACCGCCTTGCCTTGCGAGGTCATGTCGGCGAAGGCGGATTTATCGGCGAACAGCCT
Source organism: Mesorhizobium sp. GW821-FHT04C10 (assembly GCF_059420305.1). Classification (NCBI taxonomy): domain Bacteria; kingdom Pseudomonadati; phylum Pseudomonadota; class Alphaproteobacteria; order Hyphomicrobiales; family Phyllobacteriaceae; genus Mesorhizobium; species Mesorhizobium sp. GW821-FHT04C10. Next base: position 6,180,897 of record NZ_JBWKTL010000001.1, read on the forward strand.
GACGTTGCCGCCGGTCTCGACCAGCGCGGCGGTATAGATGGTGATGACGTTTTCCTGGTACAGGAGCGCGTCTGAAACCACGTGGTCGATCGGGATGACGCTGCCGGCGAAGGTGTCGCTGTAGACCGCCACGCGATAGACGTCGTGGTTGGAGTTAGCATCCATGCCCGACAGCATGTTGACGTCGGACAGCGCCTTGATGTGCGAGCCGTTGCCGACGAGGATGCTGTTGGTCGGGCTGAGATTGATGGTGGCGTCGGCCACGGACACGGTCACGCCGCCATAATTGTCGACGCTGACATGCAGTTCCGCATTTGCGTTGGTGTCGGCCTTGAGATCCATCTCGCCGACGGTGCTCAGTTCGACATTGCTGTCGACGGCCGTGTTGGTGCCGATCTGGACGGTCGCGAAGACATTGTCGGCGTCAAATGTGCTCTCTGCGCCAATGCCGGACCCGAGACCGCCGCCCTTGTAGGAGACGTTCTCGTAGAAGGTGATGTCGTTTCGCGCCGCGAGCGTGAACTCGCCGGCGTTGATCGACGTCCCGATCACCTTGAGCTGGGCGTTGTTCTTGACCAGCGTCTTGGTGTTCAGCGTCAGGTGCGTGTCGCTGCTGACGCCCGCGCCGTTGACCAGGCCGCCGGTGCTGCCGTTGACGTTGTCGCCGATATTCGGCTTGTCGAACCGGTTGAGCGACGTGGCGTTGATCGCATAGGCGGTGACCTTGGCGCCGTCGCCGACGATCACGTTGGAGGTCGAGTTGATGTTGTTGTCGGCCTCGGCGCCCGAACCGGAAAGCAAGCCATAGGCGCTGGTGACGATCACAGTGTTGGCGCGCGCCAGATGGTCGGAGGTCATGGCGAAACGGCCGGCGATCCCCTGGTAGGCGGTGAAGGCCGCCGCGCTCTCGCCGGCCAACTGGGTAGCGGCCTTGGACAGCGTTACCTGCGTGTTGTTTCCCAGCACCGCCTGGGTGACGGCGTTGGAGGTCGTGTCGGCCACCGCCGCGGCGATGCCGACGAGGCCGCCGGCGCCCGGCGAGCTCGATGCCTTGTTGTCGTCGCTGCCCAGCGCCGAGATGCTCATCGCACCAGCGCTGATCGTGACATTGTCGGCCACCTGGGCCGTGGTGTTGGCGACCGGCACCCCATTGCTGGAATGCTGCAGCGACTGCGCCTTGGCCTTGGTGGCGCCCGCGGCGACCAGACCGTATGCAGCGCTGTTGGAATCGGCGCGCTGGCGGCTGTCGTTCTGCGCCGCGACGCTGACGCTGCGGGCCGCCGTGATGAGCGTGCCGGTGCCGAGCAGAGCGACCACCGTGCTGGTGTTGATTGCTTCGGTAATCGTCGCATCGACACCGATCAGGCCGCCGGCAAGGCCTTGGGCCTTGGCGTTGGCGGTATCACCGATCGAAGGCAGCGTCTGGCTTGCGGCGATGCGCAGGCTGTCCACATTGAACGTGGTGCTGCTGGTCTGGGCGCTCACATGCGTGTCGACATAGGCCTTGGCCACCGACACACCGACCGCTGCGGTGCCGGCGTTGACGCCGGCCGCCTGCGAGCGCGCTTTCGGCGTCATCACCGCCTCGACATCGACCGCCCCGGCCGTGACCGTCGAGCCGGAAATCTCAGCCGAAACGCTGGAATTGACATTGGATTGCGCCGATGCCCCACCGGCGGCAAGGCTGAAGATGCCGATCGCCAGCGAAATCGCCTCGACCTCAGTGACCACAGAGGTGACGTCGCGCGCGCTCATGGTAAACGCGCCGTTGACGTTGATGGTGCTGCCGGTCAGCGAGACCGCCGTGCTCGATGAGGCGGTGTTTTTAGTGACCGCGCCGCCACCGGCTACGGTGACGCCGATATCCGTCGATGCCGCCAGCGAGGCCATGATGGCGGCGGACGAGAGCGAGGCGCTTTCCCTGGCGGTGATCGCCAGCGACCCAGTCTTGGCCTGATAGGCAGGCATGACGCGATCGTACACCGGCGGGATAAAGACGAGCACGTTGTTGACCACGGTCGAGATGCCAGTGCCCGGATGGACGCCGCCGGGCAAGGTGTAGATATAGCCGTTCGACTGCACCGGAATCTGGCCGGTCGCGGTGATGTTCGTGTTCTTGGCGTAGGCCGAGATGTCGTTGGAGATCAGGTTCTCGGCATAGGCGACGCCCAGCGCCAGCGCGCTGCTGCCGCCGCCGAAGCCGACGGAGATGGCCACGGCGGCCGCGCCGGCAAAGGCATCGATGGAAGACGAGTCGATCGCTTCGATGGCAACGTCGCCGGCTTTGACGATGCCACCCTCGATGAAGCCGTGCACGTCGGCGCCGACGCGATTCAGCGTCGTGGCGGCCGCGCCCGCGGCGCTGAAGGAATACATGCCGACGGCGAGTGCGACAGATGCGGCGGCGACATTGGCATCGATGGACTGGTTGGAGTTCGCCGACACGCCGAGCGCGCCATATGTGTCGACATTGGTGTTCTTCAGGTAGGCCGAAACCTCGACCGCCGAGCGCGCACCGCCGACCGTGTAGCCGATGGAATTCAGCGCGACGCCGAAACCGAGCGAGGCACCGACCGAAACGCCGCCGATCGCCACGCCAACGGCCGCGGCGATGATGTCGGCCGAGATGGCCGATGTGTTCGCGGCGCTGAAGTCAATGTCGCCGCCTGCGTCGAGTACGCTGTCGAGCGCGTAGGCGCGGGTTCCGCCAAGAATGACGTTGGTCGCGACGGCACCGCCGCCAGCGACGGACACGGCCACCGCGCCTCCGGAAATGGCGACGGCGGCAGCGGCCGAAATGGCGTCGATCGTCGCGCCTTCCGTAGCCGAGACCGTGATCTTGCCCGGCGTGGGCGCATTCGCGGCAGGTTCATTCTTGTCGACCACGGCCACGCCTGTCGGATCATTGGTATAGACCGGATCATGCGTGAAGTCGGGATTGTGGATCGGTATGTCGGTGACAGCCACATCGGCGAAATCGAGATGGGCGTCGACGTCGTTGGCGATCGTGTTCTTGGCGATTGCGACACCGAAGCTGACGCTGGCGCCCACTAAACCGACGGCCGCCGAGATCGCGGCAGCGCCGGCTTTGGCCGTGATGTGCGAGGTATCTTCCGCGCTCACCGTCACATTGGCCGCTCTGATCGTCGCCTTGTCGGCGGCGGACTTGCCGGTGATCGAGGCTTCGGTCAGCACGCCGATCATGTTTTCGGTGTAGACGCCCGCGCCGGCGACGCCGACACCGACAGTTCCGGCACCGAGCGCAACGGCGCCAGAGATGACCAACGCGTCGATTGTCTGGTCGGCCTTGGCATGAACCGTCAGAGTGCCGCCCGCCGTCACGCCGCTGTTGATGATCGTGGCACTGACGCCACCGCTGCCGGTCGCGTTGAAGATCGGCGCCAGGGTCGGATCATTGTCGGGATTGTTGAGAACAGTCCAGTTGCCGATCCGGTTGATGGCGACCGAGACACCGATGGCGGCACCGATGCCGGGGCCTGCCGACGCCCCGACCGCGAGCGAGAGCGCGGCGATCTTGGCGGTGATGGAGGAGGTCGAAAGCGCCTCGACGGTAACCGCGCCGGCGCTGACCAGCGTGCTGTCGACGACGGTCGCGATCGTGTTGTCGTTGATCGTGTTCTTGGCGGCCGCACCCGCGCCCGAAAACGCGAAGCCGCCCGCACCGCCGATGCCGATGCCGATCGATGCCGCCACCGAGATGGCGTCGATCGTGGCGTTCTGGGTAGCCTTGACGGAGATCGCGCCCGACGTCGTGGTCAATGTCTGGCCGTCGAGGACGCCGGCATAGGTGTCGTTGTGGATGTCGTTGAGGGCGACCGAGATGCCGATGGTGACGGCGACACCCACGGCGCCGAAGCCGGCCGCCAGCGACGCCGCCCCGACGATCGCGTTGATGTGGGACGTGTCGGTGGCGCCTATAGCCGCCGAGCCGACAGTGATGACGGACCCGGCCTGATCGATCGGATCGTCGAGGAACGCAGCGGTACGCACCGCGACCGTGTTGCGGGTACCGGCGCCGGCGCCGCTGATGCCTATGCCGGCCGTGCCGGCGCCGATCGCGGCCGACCCGGCGGCGACGATGGCGTCGATGGTTCCGCTCGAGGTCGCGCTCAGCGCAAGCGCGCCGGTGGCTTCGATGGAGCTGCCGCGCACATAGGCCTGCACCTGGTCGCGATCCGCCTCGCCATGACCGATCTCGTTGACCGCCACGGCCGCGCCGAAGGATACGGCGCCGCCGACATCGCCGCCGATACCGAGCGAAAGCGATACAGCGAGCGTCTCCGCCTTGATGGTCGAGGACCCGTTCGCGGTGACCGAGACGGAATCCGCCTGTGAAATGCCGCTCGCCTCGATGAAGGCATTGGTGTCGGTGGCGATGTTGTTGAGCGCCACCGCGCCGCCGCCGCTGAACGAAATGCCGGTGGAACCGCCGATAGCCACCGAGATGGAGGCGGTGGCAACCGTCGAGTGGACCTTGGCGGCGTTTTCGGCACTTATCGAAATGCCGCCCGCCGTCGCGTCCACGCTGTCGGCGTTCTTGAGATAGGCGGCAACGTTGTTCTCTATCTTGTTCTGCGCCATGGCGAAGCCGATCGACACGGCGACGCCGGTGGTGCCGGCCATGCCGGCGGCAAGGCTTGCCGCGCCGGCCAGCACGTTGATCGTCGTCTCGTCCTTGGCCGAGATGTCGATCGATCCGACGGAGACGCTGCTGGCGTCGGTGATATAGGCTTGGGTCGCCACCGCGACGAAATTCAGCGTGTACACGCCCGCGACGCTGAAGCCGACGCCGGTCGACCCGCCGGCGATCGCAACCGATCCAGCCGCGACAATGGCTTCGATCGAACCGGTGGAATGCGCATCGACCTTCACCTGGCCGTCGCTGTTCACATCGGTGTTGCTTATGAAGGCACGAACACCGTTGGTGCCGTCGCTTGCAAGCGTTGCATTGCCTGTCGGCAAGGTCTGGCCGCTCGCATCGTCTTCCTCTTCCTCGACCGACCAGTCGCCGATGCGATTGATGGCGACGGCGGCACCGATCGAGGCGCCGATGCCGGCATTGGCGCCCACGCCGATGCCGACGGACGCGGCAAGCACGGTGGCGGTAATCGTCGATTCGCTCAGCGCCTCGACATCGACGCTGGCGCTGTCGATGATGTCCGAATCCACGATCGAAGCCGAAGTATCGACGTTGATGATGTTGGACAGCGCGGCGCCCGCGCCGCTGATGGCGATCGAATTGTTGCCGGAGAAACCGACCGTTATCGATGCCGCGGCGCCCTTGGCATCAATGACAGCGTGGTTGTCGGCCTTTACCTTGACCGCTCCGTCCGAAGTCACATCCGTGTCGGCGATGCCTGCGCCAACGCTGCCCTTGATGTCGTTGAGCGCGACGGCAAGGCCGATCGATATAGCGGTCGCATTTTTAGCGGCAAAGGACGCGGCGACGGTTGCGGCCGCGGCCAGCGCATGGATCTCGCTTGTGTTCACTGCCTCGACATCGACGCCGCCGGCGCCGGCGGTGATGGTCGATTTGCCGTTGGCGACGGTGCCGCCGTCGATCAGCGCCGTTGTGTCGGCGGCGATGCTGTTTTGGGCAAACACGCCGCCGGCGCTGAAGGACGTGCCGTTGCCTGAAGCCGAAATGCCGACCGCGACGGAACCCGCAACGGTGAGCGCATCGATGGTCTGGCCGGAAGTCGCCGACACGCCGACCTTGGAACCGCCGACGCTGGAATTGCGGATGCGAGCCTCGGTTTTCAGCGGTGTCGCCACCCCGGGTGCTTCGATACTGCCGGCATAACCGACATAATTGAAGGCAAGCACGATCCCAACGGCAATCGCGGTGCCCGACGAATTGAAACCTCCGGCGACCGAGGCGGCCGCGGCCGCTATGGTGGCGTCGATGTCGGCGCTGTTGGTGGCGGACACGGTGACGTCGCCGGTCGCCTGCACATCGCTGTCCTGGATCAGCGCGTCGACCGCGCCCAGTATGGTGTTGAAGGCAATGGTGCCGGCGACGCCGACTGCCAGCCCGCTGCCGGTTCCGGCAGCCACCGACACGGAAGCCGCCGCAGCGGTGGCGTCGATCTTGCCGGCCTGCGAAGCAGTGACCGAGACGCTGCCCGCATTGAGGTCGGACACGTTGTCGATGGTGGCGGAAACCGTGGCGTCGATCGCATTGCGCGACACCACCAGCCCGATCGAAACGGATTTGCCGTCGGGATCCTGGCCGTAAGTGTAGTTTATGGCTATGACGGGCAGGACCACATGCGATGTGATCTCGCTGATGTTGCTGGCCGAGACCGTAACCAGGCCGTCTGCGTCGATGCTGGTCGAATCCTCGATTACCGCCTCGACGGAATTGATGACCCGGTTGAGGGCGAAAACGCCGCCGACGCTGACCGCCGTCGGGGCACCGCCGCGCAGGGTTTTCACGTAGTTGGAGATTTCCGCGTTGATCGTCTGCGAAGCCGTCGCCGAGACGGTCAGGGCACCGCTCATGTCGGTGGTCGAATTCGAAATCCGCGCGCTGACCTGCGCGGCCGGATCGTGGCCGTAGATGGTGTCGACAAGATTGGTGCCGACCAATGCATCCACGGTGTTGAACAGGAAGTTCTGCCCGGCGAGCCCGATCGTGTTGAACGCCAGCGTGATGCCGGCCGCGGTCGCCTTGGCGATCGTGTCGGCGTCGATCGACGCGTCGATCGACGCGTGGCTTTCCGCCGTGACGGCGAGGTCGGCGCCTTCGACGTGGCTGTCCTCGACCAGCGCGGTGGCATGGCTGACGACGTTGTTGGTGGCGATGACGCCATTGACGGCGATCGACTTGCCCTTGGCGCTGCCCGTAGCCTCTACGCGCGCCGTGGTGGTGGCCACGATCATCCCGGTTTGCAGCGCCGAGACCAGCACGTTGCCGGTGGCGATGATGCTGGCCGCCGTGACGGTGGCGGACGCGCCGCTGTCAATGTCATTGCGGGTGGCAATGCCGCCCGCCGCGATGGCGCTGCCGCCGGCAAGGCTGGGCACGAGGTTGGTGTTGATCCAGTCGATAATGTCGGTAGCGATGAACTTGGACCAGTTGCCGTCCGAGAAATCGATGTTCGACAGATCGATCGACGCGCCGTCGGGGCCGTCATAGACCCATTTTTCGCCGGTTGCCGGACCGTTTAGGCCCGTATCGTCGTCGATATAGACGAGGTCGCCGCTGTTGACCGTCTGGACACCGGACTTGGTGGTGAACTGATAGCTGCCGAGCGCCGAATTGATCAGATTGGTGACCACCGAGGCGCCGTAATCGTTCTTGATCTCGGCGAGCGCCTGAACTTTGCCGTCGGACGTGATCGAGGCATCGTCCGTCGAGGCCACCGTGACGTCCGTGCCTTTGACCTGGGCCGTCGAGGCGCCGCTGTTGTCTATGGAAGCCGAGGATTCGCTGGCGATCTTGTTCATCGCCAGGATGAAGCCGAAGGCCTTGCCGTCCGTGCCCGAAATCGAGGTCGAGGACGAGGTAGCCTTGTTGCCGACCGTGGCGTCGATGATCGACTTGTTGTCGGCCGTCACCGAAACAGCACCACCGGCCGCGATGTTGGAATCGACGATGGTCGCCTGCGTCATCGCCGGATTGCGGCCACCGAACGCATCGGCGATCAGGTCGTCGCCAAGCAGGGCGTCGACGCCGTTGAAGAGCACATTGCTCGCCTTCCAGCCGATCGTATTGAAGGCGAGCGTCACGCCGCCCGTGTCGCCGCCGCTCGTGTAGGCCGAACTCTGCGTATCGGCCTTGATTGCAGACACGTTCTGCGCGGCCACGGTCACGGCGCCGGCGCTGGTCACGTCGCTGTTGGAGATCGTTGCCGTCGCACTGCTCTGCACGATATTGGTGGCGATGGTGCCGTTGATCGCCAGCACCTTGTCTGCCGGTGTTTCTTCCTTCGGATCGGTCGGCGTCACGGGATTGGCCGGATCGGCCGGCGAGCCCGGCTTGTGGTTGGTGCCGGGATCCGTGTCGGCCGGCTTGCCGTTGCTGCCGTCGGTCTTGGAATCGCCGTCCCAGTCGATCGAACTGCCGCCATTCGCCGTGATCGACGTGTCAACCTTGGCTTTGATGTCGGCGCTTTCCAGCGCCACAACCTGCACGTCGCCGGCAGTGGTGGAGACGGTGGCGTTCTTGATCGAAGCGTCTGAACCGCCGCGCACGTCGTTCATGACCACCAGGCCGCCAACCGCCCGCGAGGGCGCCGCCGACAGGTTCAGATCCTGCAGCAGGACAGTCGCCTCCGGCGCTTCCTTCCAATAGCCAAGATTGGTGAAGTCGGTGCTGGCTAGATCGAGCCCCTGCCCGCTCGCGTTGTCGCCCATGTAGATATAGATGCTGCCGGCGTTGCCGCCGATGCGGGTCCAGTTGGGATCGTTGTCGATGTCTTCCGTGCCAGCGTCGATCGCATTGACCAGCGCCTCGAGATCGATGACGCCGTCCTCGCCATTGTACTGGTAGATCGGACCGCTGTCCTCGCCTTCGGGGGCCTCGAACTGGACCGCGTCGCCGTTCGAGATCGGGAATTTCGACGGCGGCAGCATCTGGTCGAGGTTGATGACCACATTACCGGTGTAGTCGTCGGCGATGCGCACACGGTCGCCAAATTTGATGTCGCGGATCTTGGTGCCGATGCCCGCGTCAGGCCTCGTGTCGTAATCGGCCGGCAGGATGTCGTTGATGGTCTCCTGGATGATCGATGCGCCGCCGTCGGTGCTGACCGAGGTCTCGGCGACCAGCTTGGAGTTCGAATAGATGCCGGAGGAATCGTTGGCCGTGACGGAGATCGTGTCGCCTGCACTGATCGTCTTGCCGGTCGTGCCACTGTTGTCGATGGTCGCCTTGGCGGCCCCCGACACCTTGTTTCCCGATATCACAGCGCCGTAGGAGGCGCCGGATGCCCCGTATAGCGCCGCCGTGTCGGTCACGGCCGCATTGGATACGGTGGCGTTGATCTGCGCGTTGTTGAGTGCCGAGACGTCGATGCCGCCATCGGCGTCGACGGAACTCCTCAGAATCGAGGCGGTGGCGTCGGCGCCGACATTGCCGTCGAAGGCATTGTCGGCGAGGTAAGGCGAACCGATCAGCGTGTCGAGCGTGTTGAACAGAATGTTCTGCGCTTCCCAACCGACGGAATTGTAGGCGAGCGTCACGCCGACAGCCGTCGCGCCGGATACGCCCGACGAATAGAGCCTGGCGTCGATGCGCGCCTCGTTGTCGGCCGACACGACCAGCTTGCCGCTGGCGGTGACCGAGCTGTCCTCGATGCTGGCCGAGGTCTTGCCGAGCACGACATTGGTGTCGATCTGGCCGCTGAAGCCGAGCACGTCGCCGGAGCCGTCGATGCCGCTGCCGCCGGCGGCCGAAACCGTGTTCGTGGTATAGGCCGTGATCGTCGACGCGCCCTTGGCCGCAACAGTCAAGTCGCCGCCATTGGCCGCGACCGTCGTGCCCTTGATGTAGGCTTTGGCATCACCACGGGTGTCGTTGTAGGCGATGGACAGGCCGATCGCCTTGGAATTGGTCGTCACCACATTCCCGATGGCCGGGAAGAAGATGTCCTCGAAGTCGGACGTCTTCAGCTGCTGCCATTTCGTGGTGTCGGAATAGTCCACCACTGCGGGATTGTGGCTACCGAGATCGCCCGTAAACGGCGTGTCGCCGATATATTTGTAGACCTCACCCGAATTGACATCGAGAGCCTTCCACTGCGCCGTATTGGTCAGGGTGATGCCGCTTGTCTGGGTGATCGGATCGTCGCCGAGATAGCGGTAGATGGTGCCACCCTTCTCGACCAGATCGCCATGCGTGATCTCGACGGCCCCGCTCACCGTGTCGAGATCGTATTTGGCGTCGAGATAGTCGAGCGCGACACGGACCTTGTCGCCGTTCTCGACCGTGCGTGTTCCGGACTTGGTTGTATATTTGTAATCGCCGGCGCCAAGTTCATCGGCCACCTTGCTGACGACATCTTGCAGCGCGCCGAGCGTGCTGCCGGGCGCGGCTGTCGACACCACCGATATGTCGGCCGATATCGTCGCCGCATTCGAGGTCTCGATGTCGACCGCGCCGCCCGCGGTGACTGTCCTGGCCGGGGTACCACTGTTGTCGATATAGGCGGACGCGCCCGAACTGACCTTATTGCTGGCCAGGATCGCTCCGGCCGCGGTGCCGCTGACGCCATACTTGGCGGAGGGCGTGAACGTGTTCGTCCAGTCCATCGCCGTTTCGTTGCCGGTCGTGGCGGTGATGCCGGCCTCATTGACGGCCGACAGATTGATGTCGCCGGCGATGTCGATGCTGGAGTTCGTGATGAAGGCGGTGGTCAGCACCGGTGTTTCGTTGCCGAGCGCCTTGCCGATCTCGGGTGAACCGATCAGCGTGTCGACGGCGTCGAAGAGCAGGTTCTGTGGCTGCCAGCCTACGGCGTTGAAGGCGAGCACGAAACCGTAGACACTGCCCGAGCCATAGGCTTGGCTGAGCGCCGTTGCGTCGATCGTCGCTTTGGTCGTCGCCTTGACGGTCAGGTCGTTACCGGCAACCCCACTTGTTGCCTTGGTGACAGAGCTGTTCTCAACGGAAGCCGACGCACCACCCTGCACCGTGTTGGAAACCGAGACACCGCTGGTCGAATCCCAGGAATCGATGACGCTGGTGTCGACGGCGGTGATGGTGGCGGACTCATCCGCCGTGACCGAAACCGCGCCGCTCGTGGTCACCGAAGTGTTGACGAGCTTGGCGATCACATTGCTCTTGACCTGATTGCGGTCGAAGATGCCGCCCAGGCCCGTGGCATTGCCGACGACGGATTTCTCCGACATGCCGGCCGCCAAAAGACCCGTCTTGGCGAGATCCGCCGGGATCAGGTTGTCGCTGTTGAGTTTCTTCCACAGGCCGAAATCGTCGAAATTGGCCGTCGCCAGATCGACGGCCGCGCCGTCCGGTCCCATGTACTGGTAGATGCCGCCCTTCTCGCCGGTGCCCGCATAGTCATCCGCGTCGCTGATACGGACGGTGTCGCCCAGATTGAGATGAGGCGTGCCCGACTTCGTCGTATATTTGTAATCGTCCAGCATGTCGCTGGCGATCTCGTTGACGATGTTGACGCCATTGGTGTTGTCGAGCTGGGAACTGACGCCAAGGCCGGTGGTGGCTTCGATGCCGGCCTCGTCGGCGGCACTGACCGCGACTGTCTTGGCGACGACCGTGCCGCCGCTGATGAACGCGGTCGCGGTGCTGCTGACCTTGTTGCCGGAAATGACCGCGCCGTAGCCGGTCGTCGCGCCGTCGAACAGGGCTTCGACCGAGGCGGAGGCCTCGTTGGTGATCGTCGCGGTGATCAGAGCGCTTGATACAGCCTCGACAAGCACTTCGCCATCGGAGGTGACGTTGGAATTGGTGATCGAGGCTTCGACATTGAACGGGTTTTCATGGCGCAGCGACGTGTTGGTATTGCCCGTCGCGCCGGCGACATCGGCGACGACGTCACCGAGCAGCGTCTCCACCGTGTTGAACAGGAAGTTGCCGCGCTCCCAACCGATCGTATTGTTGGCGATCTGGAACGCTGCGGCCTTTTCGCCTTCTCCCACTTCGGCGACGGTCTTGTTTTCGGACTCGATCAGCGAATGGTTCTCGGCGTGGACGGTCACGTCGCCGACCGTGTTGGCGCTCGTACCGATGGTGGCGCCGGTGATCTTGGCTGAGGTCTGGCCCTGGATCAGGTTGGTTGCCACGATGGCACTCTGCCCGCTGGTAGCGCCTGCCTTGAACAGGAAGCCCTTGACCGAACCGAGCGCCTTCTGGACCAGCGCATCCTGGTTGAACGGCGAACCGCCTTCGGCTTCGCTGAGCACATCCGCCATGGCCAGGATGGCGCCGGTCGAATCCGCCGTCACCGAGACAGTGGCGGCCTGGACTTTGGCCTTGTTGATGAGCGCGGCCGCACCGCCGCGCACGTCGTTGAACACGATGGCCGCGCCGATCGCGCTGCCGCCGGTCGCGCGCAGGTTGAAATCGAGTATCGAATAATCGAGATCGGCCTTCCACAGGTCCTTGTCGGTGAAATCGACCTGGCTCGGATCCGTCAGGTCGAGCGTCGGATTGTCGGCGCCCAGATAGGTGAAGGTCTGCCCGCGTTCGCCGGTCAGCAGGACAAAGTCGGGATCGGTCGCGAAATCGACGGTCGTGGAGCTATGCGTGAAATCGATATGCTTGTCGGGGCCGGTATATTTGTAGAGATGGCCGGCGCCGCCCAGCACCGAGACATAGACGATATCGCCGGTCTTGACGTCGATCGACCCGGTGTTGCCGTCGGTCTTGACGTCGTAATCGAGCCCGACCTTGGTGCCATAGGCCAGCGGCACCACCTTGTCGTCGGTCAGCAAGCGGTCGGTGTCGGGCTTCTGCCCGTCATCGAACAGGTCCGCAAGCGCATGCAGTCCGCCGTCGCTGGAGGCGATCGCCGCCGTCTCGATCTTGGTGTTGGAATTGATCGTGGTGTCGTCCCGGGCGCTGACGTCGAGCGCGCCGCCCGCGGTGACCTGCTTGGAGGTTGAACCGCCGTCGATCGTCGCCGAGGCAAGCCTGCTGACCTGGTTGCTCGACAGGATCGCGCCGATCGACTTGGCGCCGCTGGAGAGAATGCCGCCTTCGGAGACATTGCGCGAGGCATTGCTGACCGTGGCGTTGACGACGCCTTTCGAAAGCGCCGTGACCATCAGCGCGCCGGCCGCCGCGACCACGGAATCCGAGATCGTGGCACTGACCTTGACCTGTTGCTCGCTGGTCCAGAACTGGGTGCCGAGCAGGACATCGAGCGTCGCCCTGGCGATACCGGCGGCCGTGCTGCCGACATTGAAGCCGATGACGTTGAGCGCCTCCAGCCCGGTCACAGCCTTCGAAGAACCCATGGCCAGGCTGACCGGACCACGGCCGTCGATATCGACATAGATGGTTGCGTCGACGAAGCTGTTGTCAGTGGCCGAAACGACGACATCGGCGCTGCCGGTCGTCTGGACATTGCTGAGATTGATCGTTGCCGTGGTCGAGCCATTGACGACATTGACGGCCAGCACGCCGGCGACCGCTGTCTTGGCGACAACCGGGGCATCCGCACCGACCGGGGCGGAGGACGAGTAGGCCAAAAGGTTGGTCTGGTTTATCGCGGCGACCGTGACCGTGCCGTCGCTGTCGACATTCGACTGCGAAATCGAAGCGGCGGTCGTCTTGGTCACCATGTTGATGACGCTGACGCGCGCGACCTGCGTCGAGGGCGCTGGGTCGTTCGGGTTCACGCGCGGCTGGAAGGGTGTCGCGATCGCGATGAAGGTCGAATAGTCACCGGCCAGAACCGAAACACCGCCAGTGCCGGCGTTGACAACGCTCTCGTCTATCCCGGCGCTGGTTTCGCCGGTGACGCGATTCTCGGCGTCGAGACCGGTCGAACGGTAGGTGGTCGCGCTGTCGGCCGTGACCGCCAGTCCACCGGCATTCACGGTGATCCCACGGGCCAACGCCTTCGTTGTATCGGAGGCGACATTGGTCACCGAGCCGAGCGAGCCCGAGACAATGGCGTTGCGCACCTCGCCCTTGCTGGACGCGGCGACCGCGACATCGCCACCGGCACTGATCGCGATTGGATGCGTGGAGACGGCGGCGGTTGCGGGACCGACGGTGACGCCCGTGGTCCGGTTGACATTGGTGTCCGAACTGACAGCCGAGAAGATGACAATCCCCTCGGTGCCCGGAATCAGCACATCGGTTTCGGTCTGGAGATTGACCGCAACGCGGCTGTCGTCGGCGGCCGAGATTTGCACGTCCGTCACGCCATCGTTGATCGTGCCGCCGGTCTGAATGATCTTTGCGGCGGCATCGACCGACGTTGTCGTCGTGTTGGTGACAGTGACGTTGGATTGAACCTGCGAGTTCGTAAAACCGTTGATGACGGTCTTCGCCATCGTCGCCAGGTCTTCCGCGGCAATCTCGCCGCGCGACAGCGCGTCATTGAAAGCCTGCGAGCCGGTATCGAAAACGCCGCCGGAGCCGGCCTCGATCTGGGCGATCGTGTCTTGCGGGATGCTGGTAAGTGCAAGAACGCCGGGGGGAACGACGACTTCGGTCAACCCGAGAAGATTGGGGATCGGCACCTCGGTGATCATCAGGTCGACATCGACACCGGTATTGGCCGCTATCGTTATCGCCGATCCGGTGAGCGACGCCGTGGCGGCCAGCGTCACCGTCGATGTATCGGTCAGCGTCGCGGCGATGGTGCGCAGGCTGGGCAGGGCCTTGCCGTGGGCCTTGACCGTGTTCGACACCTGAGACGAGACCGTCACCGCACCGCCGGCCGCCGCAAGCGATCCGGCGATGGTGACGGTTGCCGACGTCGCCGTCGTTGCACTGAGCGTCGAAACGATCCCGGCGGCGTCGATCGATGTGCGGGCCCAGTCAACGGCCTCGATGTCGATCGACTGCGCGCTGATCACGGCCGAGGAGCCGATGTTGATGTCCTCGGCGCTCAAGCCAAGGCTGCCCGTGGTTGAAATGACCGAATTGACGGCGATCTCCTCGCCCGCATCCAGCATCAGCGAGAAGCCGGCATCGCTGGGCAACGACGAAAGCGTCGTCACATTGGCGCTGTCGCCGAGATAGAGCCAGACTTTGCTGGTCGCCGCCGAATCGTAATTGGTGCCGTCGATGATCACGCGCAGGGAGTTGGTGCCGTTCGCCTGCACGGTGACGTTCTTGTTGGTTGCCGCCGAAACCGTCGCCGAGCGGTCAACGACGAGCACGCCGCCGCCGACGGCGAAAGGCTCCATGTTCTCGAAGGCAAGTGTCGAGCCGTTCGGATTGGCGAACGTGACCTTTCCGGAGCCGTTCGCCCCCAGCGTCGCGCTGCTGGCGGCCAGGCCTCCAGAATAGACGATCGTATCGTGGCCGCCGAAGCCGCCATCCATCGTGCCGCTGAGCTTGCCAGCGGCTGCGATTGTGAAGGTGTCGTTGTTGCCGTCGGCGCCCTTCAGGTTCTCCGTGCCGGTGAATGCCACATTGACATTCGCGCCATTGACGGTGCCGGCATTGTTGCCGTTCAGCGTCCAGGCGGCGTTGGCGGAGCTATCGAACACCACCTTGTCGTTGCCGCCGCCGCCGTCGAACAGGATCGACTTGGAAAGCGTATTGGCGCCAAACGAATCCGCGTCGATCTTCAGCGTATCCCTGCCGCTACCGCCCGTGATCGAGATCGACGACGTGTTTGCGCTGGCATTGATGGTGCTCAGGTCGCCGAATGCCAGCACCTTGCCGCCATTGGTCTGGTCGATGATCTGGACCTGCTGGATGGTGGTGGTGGTGTTGCCGACCGTCTGCACCTCTTCGAGCAGACGGACCAGGATTTCATGGTCGACGTTCGGGCCGTCGGTTGCCAGATTGACGTTGAGGTCGGCATTGAGCAGCAGGCGCGGCTCGAGGGGATCGAAGATCAGCCGAATGCGGTCGGCGAGTTCGCGCTGCACGCGCGAGCCCTTGAGCAGGCGCGCCAGTTTGGCTTTCAGGATTTCAGAAAGCTTCGCCCGCCGGTGCGATATAGGCCTGCCCGAAATGCCTTCCGACTTGAACGGAAATGCCATCTTCGCTTACCCCCCGCTCGCGCGCTCATCTCAATGAACCGCGCGGAACGCCCCAAAATTCCCTGCCCATTTCCATGCCCAGTCACGAAAAAGGGCGCATTGAATGCGCCCTCCTTCAAATCATGCGTCCGCAGGCTCCGGAGCAGTTTCCGGCTCGGGCGCTTCATCTTTCACCCCGACCGCTCCCGCTCCCATGCGCTCGGCCGTCGCCGACAGATGGCGCATTGACTGCAGATGCAAATAAATCAGTTCCAGGTCATCGGCCCTGGCAAGCTCGGCCAGTTGATCGCCAGACAACGCCTTCAGCCGATCGCGGTTGACCGCGAAAAACCCCGACAGCATCAGCGTCTTGCCATCGCGCAACGTGAAGCGCGCCTGCATCGCTTCGAACAGGTTGAGATCGTTGAGGCGCTTGGTCAGCGCCTGGGTGCGCTGGAACTGCACCTGATAGGCCTGCAGGAAACCAAGCACGTTTTGCAGGTACAGTGTGCGTTCGCCGTCGCCGTCGAACAGCCGCTCGCCGCGCCCCTTGCGGTTGCAGCCTTCGAATTCCTCATCGACGCAAAGCGTGAAATTCGCACCGTCATCGGTGCTCGAGAAGACGAAGGGATAGCGGCGCAGGAACGCCGGGACATAGCGCCCGCCCCAGGATCCGTCCTCATTGACAAAGAGATTCTCGCCGTCGCGCACACCGAGAAGAACCACCGGAATTATACTTTCGCCCTGGCCCGCGAAAACCACGGCATATTCGGCCGCGGCACCGGAAAACTCGGCGGCCATCAACGGCACAGAGTTAACCTGCCTGGCGAAAGCAAAATTGTTGCCGGTCTTGACGGACAAGTCGCCATGGCTTTGGCGTGATACCGGTACCGCCCGCTCATATATTAAAAGTTGCTTTACCATTCCCCACCCGTATCAGCACAAAAAAGCAACCGAACGATCCCGCTCGGCCCCCGTCCAAAAAACATTAAGGAAACCCTTAATTAGGAAACTAGACGATGGTTTCCGCAAGGGCAACAGCTTCTTTTGAAGAATTGATCAGCGGGACCAGTCGATCTGCGTGATCGCCATATCTTTTGACATAAGCGCTGTTGAGGCCAAGGCATTGTGTTGACGCGCAACTGTCCCTGTAGGGGCACTGATAGAAGCCGTTTTTCGCGAACTCGTCCCAGAAGGCAGGGTCGATGTAAAGTTGCGGCTGATCGTTAACCAGAAGTAAAGAATCGTCGCCGAGCAGGCACTCGGGAAAATTCTTGATCTCCACCGAACGGCCGTGCGCGCGCGCTTTGCGCGCCGCTTCCTTCAGGTAGGGCAATACGTCCAGATGGTTGGCGGCCAGGCCTTTTTCGTCGGTCTCGGCCATCGGCCAATACAGCCAGAACTCCATCTGCGTAAGCCGCTTCAGATGCGCAAGCCTGTCAACAACGGCCGGCAACAATCGATAGCTGGCTTCAGTTACGACAGTATTGGTGATTGTCGCGACGCCCGGATATTCGTCGAGGATCTCCAATCCGCGTACCGTCTTCTCAAACGAACCTTTGACCGTGGTTATCGTGTCGTGGGTCATGGCGTCGCTTCCGGCGACGCTCACGAAAAATTCATCGACGCCCGCTTCAACGAGGCTCTCACTGTACGCCCGGCGGCCCAGATGCATGCCGTGCGTCTGTATGCGGACATGGTCGAAGCCGGCGGCACGTGCCTGGCGAGCCAGGTCCGGCAGGTCGCGGCGAAGTGTAATCTCCGAGCCGGTGAGGATGAGGCCGGTCCATTGCCGGGTGCGGCTGTTGTGGGCGAGCAACTCACGGAAGCTTTCATCGCTCTCGGGCGCAAGGCGATCCATCGTGCCCTCGATCATGCAATGCACGCATTTGAGGTTGCAGCGGAACTCCATCGTCAGCGAGACGTATTTGCTATGATCGTAGATTGCCATCACGCGCCCATGAGAAATCTACAGAACGCCGTAATAGGCGCTCTTGAGAATTTCCAGCCTGCCGCCGATCATACGGTAATCGATACCAACATCATAGAGCATGTGGTCGAGCCGGGTTTTATTGGCGGTCAGGAAGGCTTGTATAGCGTCGGGATAGCCTAGCCTGTCGACGAACCAGATCAGTTGGTCGATGCGTATCCGGGAGAAATAAACACCGTCATTATACTTCTTGTTGGCAACGACGATGATGCCGCAGTCGCAGAGTTCCGGCCACAGGATGGAGGAGATATCGAGGCCGTCGAGGTCTAGATGCGCCGACGCCGCGACCTTGCCGACAATATCTTCCCAGTCATCCTTGGCGTCGAAGAAATAATAAAGGTTGTCGAAGCGCAAGCCGGACGGGCTGAGCTGGTAGCAGAGCCCGGAGGAAACCACGCTGCTCGGATTGCCGAGATAGACACTGATCTCTTCGATCCCGCGCTTCCGCTCGCCAAGTGCGGCATCGAGATCGAGCGAGAACATGAAATAGGGGCGCTTCGGCGACAAGGCGAGCGTCGACGGCGCATAGGGCGCCAACGCTGCCAGCACCCTTTCTATCGAGACTTCTCGCTCAAGGCGCTCGTAGTCGTAGAAATAGAGCTCCCAGCTGAAATCGCTCCCTTTCTGCTTGACGCCCCACACTGTCCGGAACGGACCGATTTCGCCCTGCACCGCGCGCACCATGTCGTTCAGCAGGGGCGGAGCGCCAAGCGCCTCGAAGGATTGCCAGAGCAGCGTCGAGGAGCGAAGCTTGCCCGCCGTGGCGGCCACCGGTTTGTAGGGCCAAAGGCAATAGTCGAACTGCTTGTCTCCCGGCTGCGTCCACTCAAGAAAGTCAGCCACGGCCAACGCCCTTTCTTGCGGATGCGCCAAAGTAAAGCGTCGCGAAATCCCGGCCATTGCGTCCAATTCCGCCAGACAGATGACCGAGCGGTTCGCCGGCGATCCGCGAAAGCCATCCATCAATATTAGCCGGCTCGATACCGTAGGCACGCCCCAGCCGCCTGACCGTGTCCTCCACCGAGGCAACCTGGAGACCGGCCGAGTAGAAGTTGATGTCGAAGGAATGCCGCGGCGATCCGTCTTCCTGCACCTCCATGAAGAAAATCCGGTCGTCCGGGCAATGGTGGCGCGCCGCCTCGATCATCTCAAAGGCGGCATCGACCGAGGGAAAGGCAGCGGCATTGGCGCGCAATCCGGCTAGACGCTGCTGGATTGCGGCGACGCCACGTGCTTCGGCCGGCCAGAGATAGCGCGAAACCCTGGCGGATTGCGGGTCGTCAGGCCGCCATTTGACGGCGACATGGACCATCTCGGTCACCGGTTTCGCGCCCTTGGCCAGACCGCGCCGGACTCGTCCGGAAAACTCGACATAAATCTTGTACAGTCCGGCCTTGCCGCCCTCGTAACCGAAATGCACGATCTCGGCCTCGCCAAGATGTTCGCACAACATGGCAAGCATGGCTTCCGGCAGCGACAGCTTGCGGGCAATCGAACGAAGTCCGGCCTTGGCATCGGTTCCCAGCGAATCCTTGTGCACGATGGCGAGGAACCGATCCTCGTTGATCTCGCTATCGCCAAGCTTGGCCGATCGCTCCAGCCCGAATGGGCAGTTCAGATCCTCGATCAGCGAAAGCATGCGCTTGCCTTGCGCTTCGATCGGCGTCCGCTTCGGGTCGCCGACCTCGGCAAACCGGTCCAGCCGCTGCAGGATCGCAAGCACTGCCTCTTCGGCGAGCCTGTCCACCGAAGCCCGGCCATCCATGACGATGTCGGCGGCGGGCCGCACCCGTTCGCGTTGCATGGCATAAGTGCCGGCGATGAATCCCGTGTAGTGCGCGAGGTAAGACTCCAGCCATCCCATGAAGGCCGGCGCTTCGCCGGGGGTCGCGCGTGCCCTGCCCGCTGCTTCGCCGATCTTGCGGGCCAGCGCTATGTCGGGCGGTGTATCGACCCAGATCAGCGTGTCGATCAGTTCGCCGGTAGCGCCGTGCGCGCGCCCGAGCAGCGTATCGAGCAGCACGCATTTCGGAGGTGGCGTGGTCTCGGCAAGCCGGATCATCTCCCGGACCAGCGGCTCCAGCATGATCTCGTCGTAGTTCGACCCACGTTCGATCCAATCCCTGATCTTTGATGGCGGCGAAGCGGTGATGGTCTCGAAGTCGTCATAGTGCAGGGCCGGCACGCCGAGTCGATCCTGCAATGCCTTGGTCAGAGAGGTTTTGCCGCTGCCGGGGTGGCCTGATATCGCGACAATGGGCGCTCGCTTCATTGCCATTTCTTTCTCGCGGTGATCAGCGCAAAAGGCATCTCGATCCCGACGGACTGGACACTGATATCGATAAAGCCGAGTTTGTCGAGTTCGACCGCATAAAAATCCGGCTTGCGAAAAAACGGCAGGAAAACAAGGTTGGCGACCATCGAATAGGGAAGCCTGGTGCCGGCGGGCTCGATCGGCATGCGCTCGAAGATCACCATGCGCCCACCGGGTTCGAGCGCGGCGGCGGCTTCCCGCATGAACGTGGCGGCGTCGTCCTGCGGCCAGTCGTGCAGCACCGACTTGAAGCTGATGATGTCGTGGCCGGCCGGCAACCGGTCGCGGCGAAAATCGCCCTCCTTGAAGGTGATCCGCGCCGCCTGCGGCGAGCCTGAAACATGGCGCCGTCCAAGCGCGCAGACGACGGGCAGATCGAAAACCGTCGCTTCCATCGACGGATTGCGCTCGCATACCTGCCGGGCGAATTCACCGCTGTTGCCGCCGACATCCAGGATCCTCCTGTGTCCGGCGAGGTTCAGCCGGTCGAGACAGGCCGGCGCTTCGTATCGGGTGAGCGTTGAGGTGTAGCCCACCCATCGCCAGGTGGCGGCGAGGTTTTCCGGCGTCACCTCCATGCAGCGGTCATAACGGAAAAGCTCGAACACCTGGGCTCGCGCCATGAACTGCGGAATATCCGAAAGCAGCTCAGCAAAAAGGCCATGAACGTCCGGCGCCACCAGATTGGCGAACCAGAGCTTTGCCTCCAGCAGGTCACGGTGGGCCAGCGCGTCGCGGAAATCGGGCGTCAAGCGGAGCGGATCCTCGCCACGAACCACGCCATTGCTTGCCAGCAGCTGAAGAAAGAAGTCGAAAGCAGTCTCGGGCATCTGAGCCAAACGATGGATATCGCTTCGAGCCGCCGATTGTCGGCCAGCCAGCAGGTCGACCAGCCCACGCGACAAGGCGAGAGCCAGGGCCCGCGACTCAATCTCGGTTTCGAGGAAGCGGTCTACCTGCCGTATCGGGTCGGTATTGATCACGCCCAGTCCTCGCCCACGTTCCAGTTGCCAGCCTCATCGATCAGAGCTTTCGACAGTTGAGGCCGTCGATTTTCACCGGCATCGTCATCTATTGTGGCAGATTCAACACAGTACATCGCAAGTGTATAGGATCGAGACCAATCCACGGACAATTTTTTGACACATTTCAGAACCGCGTGTTAGTCGCAATAGCATTGGGTGAGGGAGTGACTTTATGGTCCGCAGTCTGTTTGCAGCGTCGGTCACGATCGCCGCGCTCGTTTCCGTCACCTCGCTTTCACGAGCCGCAGACCAAGTCGTCGCGCCCCAGGAAGCCACCGGCCCGTCGTGGACCGGATTTTTTGTCGGCGTGCACGGCGGTGGTGCCTTCGGCAATATGGGCTACGACTTCCCGTCGGACCCCAATTCGCTCGATTATAAGTTCGGAGCCGCGGACTTCGCCTACGGCGTCCATGGCGGCTTCGATTACCAGTTCAGCAATCGCTGGGTGGCGGGTTTTGAACTGGACTATACGCAAATCGACGCCGACTATTCGCCTTTCGCCGCCGGCGGCTTCGGAACGCTGGTCAAGGCAAAATCGATCTATTCGGTATCCGGTCGCGCGGGCTACCTCGTGACGCCGCAGACGCTGGTCTATGGCCGGCTGGGATATGCCGGCATCAAGCTTGACGATATCGAGCAAGGCTTTTTCGACACTGTCAGCAAGACTGTTGGCGCGGCTGAAATCGGCATCGGCGCTGAAACCTTCCTGTTTGGCAATCTGACGGGGCGGATCGAGGCGAATTATTACCACCCCTTCGACAAGTTCACGAACACTGATGCCGAATCCTTCGATCCCCACTATCTCCTGGTGACGGCGGGCCTGTCCTATCGCTTCAACGCGCAGAACGGCTCCGCCTACCCAGTCCAATCGGCACCCGATATGAATTGGGGCGGTTTCTATGCCGGCGTCGATGGTTCGTACAATTTCGGCAACATGCATCTCGATGTCGATGTGCCAGGCGCAACCGTCGGTCCCTATGGGGCGCAGAGCATCGGCGGCGGAATCTTTGCCGGCTACAATTTCCTTCTGGGCTCTTCCTATCTGCTTGGTGTCGAAGCCGGTGCCGACTACCTTGATGCACGCTTCAAGGATCCGTCGCAGAATTCGCTCGATCCGAGCGCTCCGACGCTGTTTGGCACCGTCAAGGCTGAGCTCTCCCTCACTGCTCGCGCCGGCTACTTCGCCACGCCTTCAACCCTTGTCTATGCCAAGGGTGGCTTTGCTGGTCTGTGGACCGACGCCAATGATGAGTTCTTCGGGCTCGACGGTGGCGGCAGCAAGATGCTGTCGGCCTACCAGATCGGCGGCGGTATCGAATCGGCCCTGACAGACAAGCTCAGCCTGCGTGTGGAAGGCCTGTACACCAAGGCGGTGGATGGCCTGACCGTCGCCAACACCCAGCTTGATCAGAATGAGCTGAAGCCGTCGCTGCTGACCGGCAGGATCGGCCTCGCCTATCATTTCTAGCCCAGGCCGGTTCTCGGCTCGCACCCGATTCTTCGCGGCTCGGGCCGTGCGCGGGCCGCGGTAACGTTACCTCCCGCTTCTCCCTTTGCGCTGCGAAGACGTCTTTCGGTCCCGACCCATTTGAATTATTGTCCGCCTCGGGCGTGTCGACCGAAATGGTCGGTGCCTTTCTCGGGGCGAGAATCGTAAAAACCGGCAGCGCATTCGACGATCGCGGTTCTCGACCGCGATCGAGTCAGCGACGACAGGCATGGGAGACCAAATGGCCAAGACACCAGCATCCGCTAAGCCCGCAAGATCCGCAGCACCCAAAAAGGAAGACGGCACGGCGCGCAAGGGCGTCCAGTGGCTTGAAGACCAGATGGCCACCCACTTCGCCAATGTGGTCAACGTTCAAGGCACCAGGGAGCAGGTCGACCTGTTCTTCGGCACCAACCGGACCTGGAATGTCGAGGATGGCGGCTCCGTTTCTGTCGAGCTGTCCAATCGCATCATCCTGACGCCCCTGGCGGCGAAACGGTTGTGGACCGTGCTCGGTGGCGTGCTGCGCGAGCATGAGGCCCGCTACGGGTCACTCAACGTCGAGTAAGCGACCGGGAAAAATGGCCAAGGTCACGCAAAGCGACGATGCGGATGAGGCCGAAGAGGCCGCATCCGCCAGTTCCTTGACGCTTCTTGCGCCAGCGCTCTGGAAGCGCCTCTCCGAAGCAAGCACGTCCGAGGATCTGGCCACCGCATGGCTTGCCTTGCAATGCAGCATGATCCCCGGCGCGTCGAAGGGCATCGTGCTCGTTGAAGCGCGTGGAGGGATGCGCCTGCTGTCGGCATGGCCCGAAGCGAACGACGAACCAGCAGACCTCAAGAGCACGACGGAGCTGGCCCTGTCCGAACGCCGTGCCGTGGCACGCGGCGCGACCGCCGATTCCGTCGCCAGTCCTTCCGTGGCCTTCCCGATCCTGCTCGACGACGCCGTCATCGCAGTGGTTGCGGTCGGGATCGCCGTCGCCAAGCCGTCGCAGGCCAAGGAGGCGATGCGAGCCGCCATCCGGCAGATCCAGTGGGGCTCGGCCTGGCTGCGCGACCATCTGCGCGGCCAGCGGGCCAGCACCAATGTGCGCCAGCTCGACCGTTCACGGGCCACGCTCGACCTGATCGCTTCGGTTCTCGAACACCAGCGATTTGCTCCCGCGACCATGGCGGCCGCGACGGAACTCGCGATCCGCTTCGACTGCGCCCGGGTCAGTATCGGCTTCACGCGCCGCGGATCGGCCCGTATCGCCGCCATTTCGCACACCGCGCAGTTCGGCCGCCAGATGGGCCTCGTGCGCGCCATTGGGGCGGCCATGGACGAGGCCATCGACCAGCGCTGTTCCATCCTCTATCCCATCGGCGTCGATGAGCCGATCGCCACCCACGCGCACGGCGAAGTCGCCCGGCTACAGCATGACGGCCAGGTGCTGACGGTGCCGATGTTCGTCGTCGACGCCTTTGTCGGCGCCATCACGTTCGAACGCCGGCGCGGTCATGCCTTCGAGCCTGAGATCGTGCAGATCCTCGACATGATCGCCACCGCCATCGGTCCCATTCTCAACGAGAAACGACTGAACGACCGCTGGCTGATCTTCAAGATCGGCGAGTCGCTCTGGCAGCAGATCAAGCGGCTGCTCGGGCCTGGCTACACGGGCCGCAAGCTCGCCGCGATCGGCCTCGCCGCAGCGGCGGCCTTTGGTTACTTCGCCACCGACACCTACCGCGTCAACGCCGACGCGCAAATCGAGGGATCGGTTCGCCGCGCGATCATTTCCTCCTATGACGGCTTCATCCAGGAGGCCAAGGCGCGGGCCGGCGATGTGGTGAAATCCGGGGATGAACTGGCGACGCTCGAAGACCGTGAACTGGCGCTCGAGCGGCTGCGCTGGGCGACCCAGCGGCAGCAATACAGTTTCGAATACGACAAGGCCCTGGCGACCCGCCAGCCGGCCACGATCAATGTCGTTAAAAGCCAGATCGACCAGGCCGACGCGCAGCTCAAGCTGATCGACGAACAGATCGGGCGCACCAGGATCGTGGCGCCGTTCGATGGCCTCGTCGTGTCCGGCGATCTCAGCCAGCGGATCGGCGGCTCGGTCAGCCGCGGTGAATTGCTTTACGAGATCGCGCCGCTGACCGATTACCGCGTCGTCATGCAGGTCGACGAACGCCAGATCGCCGATGTCAGCGAGGGCCAGAAGGGCGAGGTTATCTTCGCGTCCCTGCCGGAAGAGCATTTCGAGCTGACTGTGGGCAAGATCACGCCGGTGGCGCAGGCCAAGGACGGCAAGAACCTTTTCCAGGTAGAGGGCAGCCTGACGCAGACGTCGCCGCGGCTGCGGCCCGGCATGATCGGCGTCGCCAAGATCGCGATCGACCAGCGTCGACTCGTCTCGATATGGGCGCGGCCGGTGCTGGAATGGTGGCGCCTGGCAAGCTGGCGCTGGATGCCGTGACGTGGCCAAGTCGCTGTTCAGCCCGTCCTGGTATCGCGTCGCCGAGCTGAAGGTCAGGCTACGCAGGCATGCCCAGATTCACCGGCAGAAATTCCGAGGCGAGATCTGGTACGTCTTGCAGGATCACCAGACCGGGCGCTTCCACCGGCTGTCGGCGTCCGCCAATCTGATGATCTCGCTCATGGACGGCAGGCGCACCTTGCACGAGATATGGGATCTCGTCGGGCGACGCGCCGGCGACGACCCGCCGACGCAGGATGAGGCCATCCACCTGCTTGCCGAACTGCACGCCTCAGACCTTCTGCAGGGCGAGCTGCCGCCCGATTTCCAGGAACTGACCGACCGCTCCGCCAAGCAGGCGCGCAACGAGGTGATCAACAAGCTGCGCAACCCGATGGCGCTGCGCATGCCGCTGTTCGATCCTGACCGGTGGCTCGATCTCACCATGCCGCTGGTTCGGCCGCTGTTCACAATTTATGGCTTGATCGCATGGCTGGCGCTGGTCGGAACCGGCATTGCGTTGGCGGTGCTTCATTGGTCCGAACTGAGCTCCGATGCATCGGATCGCCTGCTCAGCGCCGGCAATGTCGCCTTGATCATCGCCATCTACCCGCTGGTCAAGACGTTCCACGAAGCCGGCCACGCCTACGCCACCAAAGCGTGGGGCGGCGCGGTGCACGAAGTCGGGCTGATGCTGCTCATTTTCGTTCCGGCGCCCTATGTCGATGCAACCGCATCGACCGCCTTCCGCGAGAAATGGCGCCGCGTGGTCGTCAGCAGCGCAGGCATCATGGTCGAATTCGCATTGGCCGCCGCCGCCATGATCTTCTGGGTCAACGCGGAGCCTGGCCTTGCCCGCGCCGCCGCCTTCAACGTCATGGTCATCGGCGGCATCTCGACGCTGTTCTTCAACGGCAACCCGCTGCTGCGCTTCGATGGCTACTACATTTTCGCCGATCTGATCGAGGTTCCCAACCTCGGCACCCGCGCCAATCGGTACTTCTGGTATCTCGTCCAGCATTACCTTCTGGGGATCACGAATATCGACAATCCGGCCTCGGCGCCGGGTGAACGCAAATGGCTGTTCGGCTACGCCGTGCTGTCCTTTTGCTACCGCATAATGCTCAGCCTCACCATCGCATTGCTGGTCGCCACCAAGCTGTTCTTCATCGGCGTCCTGCTCGCCCTGTTCACGGTTTTCGGCACCGTGGTGATGCCGATCTTCAAGGGCCTGAAATTCCTGATGACGACGCCTCGCCTGCAAGGCCAGCGCGGTCGCGCCATCGCATTGAGCGGAACCGCCGTTGCCGGGCTCGCCACGCTCGTACTGTTCGTGCCCATGCCATACGGCACGGTGGCGCAGGGTGTGGTCTGGATACCGGACCGCGCCGAAGTGCGGGCCGACACCGCCGGTATCGTCACCGAAATTCTCACCGCGCCGGACACGATGGTTTCGGCCGGAACGCCGCTGCTGCGGCTGGAAGATCCAGGCATCAGCGGCCGCGTCGCGCTGATCGAGGCGCAGCGGCACGAGTTGCAACTGCGTTACGAGGCGGTGCGGTTTTCCGATCGCGTCGAGGCGGACGTCCTGCTCGAGCAGATAAAAAACATGGAGGGCGTGCTCGCCTCGGTAAAGCAGCGGCGTGACGGACTGGTGGTGAGCGCCCATGACGCGGGACGATTCATCCTGCCAAAGGCGGCCAATCTGCCCGGCCGGTTCCTCAACCAGGGCGACCTGGTCGGTTATGTCGTCTCGACCGCCACGCCGCAGTTGCGCGTGATCGTGCCGCAAAGCGAGGTCGATCTGGTGCGCGCGCGCACTGACGGCGTCGAGGTCCGGTACGCGGGCGAGTCCGGAAGGCCGGTGCCGGCCCGTATCAGCCGGGAAGTTCCGGCAGCCCAGTTCGATCTGCCAAGCCTGGCGCTTTCCGTGGAAGGCGGTGGAACCGTCGCCATGCGGTCTGGAAACGACGCCAGCGGCAAGCCGCGTGCGCTGGAAGGATTGTTCGTTTTCGACATAGCCCCCCAGCGGGCAGGCGAGCATCTGCTTCTGGGCAGCCGCGTCTTCGTTCGCTTCGACCACGGCAGGGAGCCGCTGATCTGGCGCTGGGTGCGCACCGTGCGCCAGACCTTCCTGAGCCGCTTCAATGTCTGACGCCGCTCTGATCAGGCCGCCGCTGCCGATCCTCTATGCCGAACGGGAAGATGCCAAGCGGGCGCCACTCGATGAATTCGCCTCGCGTGTCCTTGCCTATGGCGTCGTCGCGGGCTCCGGGCGCCGTGCCCGCCGGCTCGCCGATATCGTGCCCAAGGCAGATGCGTTCGACGGCGAGA
Source organism: Mesorhizobium sp. GW821-FHT04C10 (assembly GCF_059420305.1). Taxonomy (NCBI): domain Bacteria; kingdom Pseudomonadati; phylum Pseudomonadota; class Alphaproteobacteria; order Hyphomicrobiales; family Phyllobacteriaceae; genus Mesorhizobium; species Mesorhizobium sp. GW821-FHT04C10. Next base: position 6,208,174 of record NZ_JBWKTL010000001.1, read on the forward strand.
TGCGGGCGTTGTCGGACGAAGCGCTTCGCCTGCGAGCGCGGCATGTGTCGGTGTCGCTCAGGCGCAGGCGCGGCTTTCCGGAAGAAACCGTCGCCGAATGTTTTGCAATCATCCGCGAGCTGTCGGCGCGTTTGAGCGGCAGGCGCCACTACCCCGTCCAGATGATCGGCGCATATGCGATGATCCGCGGCTACCTCGCCGAGATGGCCACAGGCGAAGGCAAGACGCTGACGGCGGCGTTGGCTGCCGGCACGGCGGCGCTCGCCGGCATGCCGGTTCATGTCGTGACCGTGAACGATTACCTCGCCAAGCGTGACGCCGAGCTCACCCAGCCGATCTACGATGCGCTCGGCCTGTCCGTCGGCGTCGTCGTCAGCGGCCAATCGATGCAGGAACGGCAGGCGGCTTATGGTGCCGACATCACCTATTGCACCAACAAGGAACTGGCATTCGATTACCTGCGCGACCGCATCGTGCTCGGCCAACGCGACGGGAACCTGCGGTTGAAGCTCGAGGGCCTGCAGGACGAGACACCACGCTCGAAGAAATTGCGCCTGCGCGGCCTGCATTTTGCAATTGTCGACGAGGCCGACAGCGTGCTGGTCGATGAGGCTCGAACGCCGCTGGTCATTTCGGGCGAAGCGAAGGGCGAAATTTCGGCGGAGGCGGCGCTGGAGGCGTTGGAACTCGCCGCCACGCTGGAAGCGGGTACCGACTATCTGCTTTTGACCGAACAGAAGCGAGTGGTGTTGACCGATGCCGGGCGCGAACGTGTCGCCGAGTTCGCCGAGGCCCATGGCAAGGAATGGCGCGGTGTCATCGTCCGTGAGGAATTCGCACGCCAGGCACTGTCGGCGCTGCATCTTTTTCACCGCGCCGAGGAGTATCTCGTCCGTGACGGCAAGGTGCAGATCATCGACCAGCACACCGGTCGCCTGATGCCTGACCGCGCCTGGACCGACGGGCTGCACCAAATGATCGAGGTCAAGGAGGGCTGCAAGCCCTCGGCGCGGCGCACCACCATAGCCCGCATGACGTATCAGCGCTTCTTCCGCCGCTACGCACATCTTTCCGGCATGACAGGAACGGCACGTCAGGTCGCCCGTGAATTCTGGAATGTCTATCGGCTACCGGTGGTGGCGATCCCCACGCACCGGCCGAGGCGGCGCAAGAACCTGATCGATCGGGTACTGCCCGACGAAGAGGCCAAATGGGGGCTCGCGGTCAACCGCATCGCCGAGCTGCACGCACGTGGCGTGCCGGTTCTGATCGGCACAGGCTCCGTGGCTTGCTCGATGATCGCCAGCGAGCATCTTGCCAATGCCGGACTTCCGCACCTTGTTCTCAACGCCGCGCAGGACAGCGCGGAAGCCGCCATCGTCGCGCAGGCCGGCGAACTCGGCCGCATCACGGTCGCCACCAGCATGGCGGGGCGCGGCACCGATATCCATCTGGCCGAAGGCGTCGAGGAACTCGGCGGATTGCACGTCATCATGATGGAGCGCCACGAGGCGCGCCGCATCGATGACCAGCTCGCCGGCCGCAGCGGCCGGCAAGGCCAACCGGGTTGCTTCCAGGCGATCCTATCGCTCGACGATCCCCTTGTCGAATTTGCAGCCAGCCGGGCGTTCAAGAACCTCGCCCGGGCAGCTGCTCCGATCCTCGGCGAAAGGCCGTCGCGCTGGTTGCTGCGCCACGCCCAGCGCCGTGCCGAACGTGTGCATGCGGGCATGCGCAAGGACCTGTTGGCTTCCGATGAAAAACAAAGCCGCACCCTCGCCTTCTCCGGCCGTCCAGAGTGAACCAATGAAGCCAATCGTCGCCGTTGCAGCCGCCCTTCTTTCCGTTGCCGTCACCGCCGTCAGAGCCATGACGTTCGACTGCGTCGCCGAGCCGGCGCAGCGCGTCCAGATCGGTACTCCGGTCACCGGTCTATTGGCGTCTGTCGCTGTCGGTCGCGGCGCCCTCGTGTTGCCTGGCGACGTGGTGGCGAAGCTGGAATCGACGGTGGAGGAGGCCAATGTCGCGCTTGCCAAGGCGCAGGCGGAGGCCGACGAGGCCGTGCAGGCGCAGCAGACACGGCTGACGCTGGCCGAAGCAGATTTGTCCCGCTCGAAGAAGCTGGTGAACTCAGGATCCGTCGCCACCTCGAAGGTCGAGGAGCTGGAAGCCAATGTCGAGATCGCCAAGCGCGACCTCGACACCGAGAAGCGCAAGATACTGCTCGCGCAGATCGAGCTTCAGCGCCAGCAGGCACTGCTTGATCGGCAAAGCATCCGCAGCCCAATCAAGGGATTTGTCGCCGAACAGAGCCTGCGCGCCGGTGAATTCGTCCGCCAGGACAGCCCTATCATGACGATCGTGCAGATCGATCCCCTGTTTATCGAGGCCTATGTTCCCGTCGATCTGTGGGGCAAGATCATCGTCGGGACTCACGGCTCGATCATCCTCAACCAGCCTGACCAGCAAAGGCGTGGAGCAGCGGTCACCGTGGTGGACAAGGTCTTCGACGCCGCCAGCGGTACGTTCGGGGTTCGATTGGAACTTCCCAATCCCGATGACCAAATTCCGGCAGGCCAGAGATGTCAGGTCGATTTTGACGTGCAGTCGCAGGCAACCGTCTCGCCCTGATCGCTGTTTGATGGAGAAAAGCAGAACGGACCCACCGATCTGCGCGCGGCGCATCAGTCGCGCGATATGGACAGCCCCGCCAGAAGCGGCCCGTACGCGGCGAGCCTGCCGGATACGAACTCGGTGAAGAGCCGCACGCGCTTCGTCTTGCGTGTCTCCCCCTGCGTGAGAAGCCAGAGCGTTCCGTACATGTGCAGGTTGGTGCCCGGCACCCTCACCAGCAGCGGGTCGGCATCTCCGACGAAGCACGGCAGCGTCGTCATCCCGAGCCCCTGCCGCACCGCGACGACCTGCGCCTCGGCATCCGTGACCCTGAACGGAACCTCGGCGGTGCGAACCTCACCCTCGTGGGCCCAGTCCGGAATTCCATGAATGCTTATGACGATCCACCGGATGGGATCAGGCGCGCCCGCACGCCACGCGGCTAGTCGATCGCGGGATATGTAGATACCGCCGAACAGCTCCGGTCCCTTCAGGCCGTGAAGATTGAGCGGCAGGGTCTTGCGGTCGTAGACGACACGGATCGCCACGTCGGCCTCTCGGTTGGTCAGGTTCGCCAGCTCGCCGGACGACAGGATTTCCATCTCGATGTCCGGATGCAGACGCGCGAAATCGGCGAAGTCCGGCATGAGCAGGTGTGTCGCGAGGGGCGGTGCCAGCGTCACCCGCAGAAGCCCGCGCACGCTCTGGTCGCGGCCAAAGACGCGCGTCTCCAGCTGGTGCGACGACGCTTCCATCTGGGCAGCGAGCTCGAGGACCTCCTCCCCCGCGGCCGTCAGGCGGTAGCCCGAGGGCAGCTTCTCGAACATGTGCGCCCCGAGGCGTTCCTCGAGTTGGGCGATGCGTCGCAGCACGGTCGAGTGGTTCACACCGAGGCGCTCGGCGGCGGACCGCACCGAGCCGCCGCGCGCGACGGCAAGAAAGTAGCGAACGTCATCCCAGTCGATCATGGTGCAATCTCGCACCGCGCGGTGCGCCTTCCAAAGCCCAAATCTAATACATCGAACCGTATCTCGTCTGTGGGCAGCACGATGGCCATCGTAGCCCAAGCCGGCAAGTACGGCCCAATCCCGAACGGCGGTGCCGATCGTCGCTCCTGGCGTCATTGGTCCAGCCGGATCGATTTCGCACCACCGATGTGCGTGCTTCCGCACTCAACGCCTGACGTCGGCAGACTTATTTCCAGGCTCTCGGGGTTCTTCCCGAACGACCAAAGGCAGAGCCTGAAAGGAAAAGTCATGGGAAAGCTAGACGGTAAGGTTGCAGTCGTCACGGGTGGATCGAGCGGGATGGCGCTGGCGAGCGCCAAGCGGTTCGTTGAAGAAGGCGCCTATGTTTTCATCACGGGCCGGAGACAAGAGGCGCTGGACGAGGCGGTCAAGCTGATCGGCCGGAACGTGACCGGCGTGCGTGGCGACGCGGCCAATCTCGAGGACCTCGACCGCCTGTTCGATACGGTCAAGCAGGTAAAGGGCAAGATCGACGTCCTGTATGCGAGCGCCGGCACGGGCGAAGCCGTCCCACTCGGCAAGATTACCGAGCAGCACTTCGATGCGGCCTTCAACCTGAATACGCGCGGCACGCTGTTTACGGTTCAGAAGGCGTTGCCGCTCTTCAACGATGGCGGATCGATCTTCATGACCGGGTCAGTTGCTTCGGTGAAAGGTTTTCCGGGTTACGGCGTGTATGCGGCGAGCAAGGCGGCGCTGCGCTCATTCGCACGCACTTGGCTCAACGAATTGAAGGGCAGGAATATCCGCGTGAACGTGCTGAGCCCGGGGCCGATCGCCACACCGATGCAGGACCAAGTTCTCACCGAGGAGGCGAGGCGGATGTTCGAATCCCTGATCCCGCGGGGAAAGATGGGGCGTCCCGAGGAAATTGCGGCGGTCGCGCTGTTTCTTGCTTCAGACGATTCGAGCTTCGTGAATGGGGTGGAGTTGTCTGTCGACGGCGGCTTCTCGGCCATCTGAAATCGCGCCGGCCCAGCGCCGTTGAAGGCCAGGGAATCAATACCAACACAGATCGGAGAAACATTATGAGCTATGCGATTGTAGGATTCGGTAAGATAGGCCAAGCCCTCGCCCACGCCTTCGCCCGTAGGAACATCGACGTGACCGTCGCGAGCCGCCGGCCGCCCGAGGCGTTGGCGCCGCAAGCCCGGGCGATTGGACCCACGGTCGTCGCCAAGTCGCTGCGGGATGCGCTCGAGGCCGACACAATCATCCTGGCGGTCCCGTTCGGGGAACATCGCGAGATTGCGAAAGCCCTGCCGAGTTGGAAAGGCAAGACGGTCATCGATGCGATGAACGCGTTAGTCCCCCTTGAGGAACTGGACGGCCTCCCGTCCTCCGCCTTCGTTGCGAAGTCGTTCGCTGGCGCCAAGTTCGTGAAAGGCTTCAATCACTTGATCGCAGCCACCCTGGCCACCGATCCGGTCGTCGAAGGCGGCCACCGGGTCGTCTTTCTGTCGAGCGACGATGAGGACGCGACCGCTCCCGTGGCGGATTTGGCCAAACAACTCGGGTACGCACCCGTCAAGCTGGGAAAGCTCGACGAGGGTGGCGCGCTGGTGCACGCACGCGGCCGCACTTGGGGCCAGCTCATCTTCCAGGATTTGTTCAAGAAGGAGCAGTAATCGATCCACGACCGTGTGAACGACGCCGAGGACTGGTCGCGCGCTAACTTCTTCGAGCAGCGCGCGACCGAATATTTGCAGGCTACAAAGTCGCGAAGGTACCGTGCGGAGCCATCAGGATCGAGTGTATGTAGCGTCTCGACCAGAGCTTTGTGCACTTGGAGCGGTGCAAGCTCAAACCAGGATGGGTGAACCGCTCCAAGTACTTTCTGCTCAGACTATCTTTAGTTGTGCCGGATTTCCGTGCCGAGCACTTTCAGGCATTCCCGAATGAAGGCTGCCAAGGCCGTCCAGCCTTTGGCTGAAACCATCGTCCCGTCGACATAGGCCTCCGTCGGAGACAGGTCGATGTAGGTGCCGCCGGCGAGTGTGACTTCCGGCTCGCAGGCCCCCAATGCACCAACCTTCTTGCCGCGCACGACGCCATCGACTGCAATGAGAATCTGAACGCCATGGCAGATCGTGAAGATCGGCTTTTGGGCTTCGTGGAAATGACGCACGATCGCCTGAACGCGCTTGTCGGTGCGGATGTACTCGGGGCCACGACCGCCAGCGCAGTAGACCGCGTGGTACTGGTCGAGCTGCTTCTCGGCGTCGGAAAACGTCTTGTTGATCAACGCGTAGTGGCCGAGCTTTTCGGTATAGGTCTGGTCGCCCTCGAAATCGTGCAGCGAGGTCTTGATCACGTCTCCAGCGTTCTTGTCCGGGCACACGACGTGGACCGTGTGACCCACGGCTTCCATCGCCTGCTGATAGACGAAGATTTCGTATTCTTCGGTGAACTCACCGGTCAGCATCAGTATCTTCTTGCCTGGCATGGCTCTTCCTCTCGGTTTTGGCTCGGCAAGGCGCAGATCGCGCCTTGCCCTTATGGGAATCGGATCGGATCAGAATGGCGAGTCAGGGAAATAGTATTCCTTGGCATTGGCCTGGGTGATCAGCGGCGCATCGAGCTTGACGGTGCCGCGGACAGGTGCCTGGCCAATCAGATTGGCAACGGTCATGTAGATCGCCGTCTTGATCATCGACGGCGGGTATGGGGTCTCGACCGGCGTCATCGCGTCGCCGTCGATCACCTTCTTGACGATGTCCTTCATGCCGTTGCCACCGAGGGCCAGCTTGATATCTGTCCGGCCCGATTGCTTCACGGCCTCGAGCACGCCAAGCAGCATGTCGTCGTCATTGGCCCAGACCGCATCGATATGCGGATACTTGGCCAGGTAGTCCTGCATCAGCTTGAAGGCCTCGTCGCTGTTCCAATGCGCGTACTGGATGTCCAGCACCTTCAGTCCGGTGCCCTTGATCGTGTCTTGGAAGCCCTTGATGCGCTCGTCATCGATGACCGTCGGAATGCCGCGCAGCACCACGAGATCGCCCTTGCCACCCAGCTTGTCGATCATGAACTTCGCGGTATTGGAGCCCACCGCGATGTTGTCGCCGGCGAGATAGAGGTCCTGAATCGAGGAATCGGTCAGCCCCCGGTCGACAACCGTGATGAAGGTCCCCGCGCCCTTGATGGCCTTGACCGGCTGGGTCAGTTCTTCCGAACTGTATGGCAGGATGACCAAGGCATCCAGTTTGCGGCTGGCGGACAGATCCTCGAGCGCGCTGACCTGCTCGGCGGCCGATGGCGACGTTTTGACGACCACTTCCACGCCGGGGAATGCCGCGTTGATTTCCTTGGCGGCCTGCTGGGCATGATAGACGACGCCCGCGGTCCAGCCATGGTCGGCCGCCGGTATCGACACCGCGACGACCTTCTTGTCTTGTGCCATGGCCTGGCCGGCCAGCAGCAGCGAGCCAAGGGCGGCCGCCGCGATCCATTTTCTACTCAACATTCTCTTCTCCCATTGGACCTACAAAAACCTGGCTCCCGCGTGGTCCGGACACGAGGCTATTTCGAATTGGAAAACCGCTGGATGAGCATGGCGATGATGATGATGACGCCCTGAACGGCGGCCACGAGGTACTCGGAAACGAAGTCCGACAGCACCATCAGGTTGGCGATCAGTTCCAGGATGACCGCGCCTGCGACTGTTCCCCACACATGGCCCTTGCCGCCGCGCAATGCGGTGCCGCCGATCACCACGGCGGTGATCACCTGCAATTCCCAGAGCTGTCCGGTGGTCGGCGTGGCGGCGCCAAGGCGCGGCACGTAGCAGATCGCGGCGATCGCCACGCACGCGCCCTGGACGATGTAGGCGATGGTGCGCGTCTTGATGACCGAGATGCCGGAATAGCGCGCGACATCCTCATTGGCGCCTACAGCCGCGCATTTGCGTCCGTATTTCATCTTGTAGAGGATGAAGGATGCGACGGCCGCAACCGCGATGGATATCAGGATCGGGATCGGAATACCGGCGACCGTACCGAAATAGACAGGTCGGTAGGCGTCGCGCAGCGACCGGTCGATCGGGATCGTGCCGCCGTCGGTCAGATAGGTGATCAGCGCCCGGAAAATTCCCATCGTGCCAAGCGTCGCGATGAACGGCTCGATCCGGCCGACCGTGACGATCAGCCCGTTGGCGAGCCCACACAGCAACCCGACCAGGATCGCAACGACCATTCCGGCGGGAATGGCCCACAGGCCGGCATGCGGTGCCATCGCGTTCATGAACATGATGGTGATGCCGGTGACGAAAGCGGCCATCGAGCCGACGGAAAGATCAAGCCCTCCCGACGAGATCACGAACGTCGCACCTACCGCGATGATCGCGATGAAGGCGCTGCGGGTGATCACGTTGGCAAGGTTGGTGGCCGAGAGAAAGTCCGGATTGATAAGAAAGCCCGCCACGAGCAGGGCAGCCAATGCCAGGAAAGGTCCGACGTCGGTCCAGGTGAGATTCAAATCGCTGATCCGGCGCGTCGTCGGGGATCCGGTCATGACAGCCATTCTGTTTCTCCCTTGGCCTTTGGCCCCGGCTTCGGGCCGCTGGTTGCCAGCAGCGCCACATTGCTTTCAGTCATTTCGGCGCCGCTGACTTCCCCGGTGACATGCCCCTCACGCATCACCAGGATGCGATCGCAGATGCCGATCAGCTCCTGCATCTCCGAGGAGATGACGATGCAGGCCTTCCCCTTGGCGACCAGGCCGTGGATGAAGGCGTAGATCTGCGCCTTGTTGGCGATATCGATGCCGCGCGTCGGCTCATCGATGATGACCACCGACGGGTTGGTCAAAAGGATCTTGGCCAGAAGCAGTTTCTGCTGGTTGCCGCCCGAGAGTTGGGCCGCCTTTGCGGCCGGGCTTTTCACCCTGATGTCATAGGTCTCGACGGCCTTTTCCAAGGCCTCCGTTTCGCGTCGGCGGCCTATCGAAAGGCCGGGATGGAAGACGCCGAGCGCGGAGAGTGTCAGATTGGGTGCCAGGCGCTCCTGCAGCAGCAATCCCTTGCCCTTGCGGTCCTCGGTCAGGTAGCCGATGCCGGCGTCGATCGCGGCGCGCTGCGACTGGAAGTGGACCGGCTTGCCCTCGAGCTCGACCGTCGCGGTTGCCGGGCGCAGGCCGACGATACCCTCGAACAGCTCGGTGCGGCCGGCGCCGACCATCCCGGCAAAGCCGAGTATCTCGCCCTTGTGGACCGTGAACGATACATCCTCGGCATAGCCGGGAACGGTGGCGTTCCTGACACTCAGCATCGGGATATCGGATGATGCCCCGATCTTTTCGGGGTAGAGCGCGGCCAGTTCACGCCCGACCATGAGGCGCGCCATGTCCATCTGGTTCAGCGTCTTGCCGGGATAGGTGCCCACCATCTTGCCGTCGCGCAGCACGGTCACCTTGTCGGCGACCCTTTGCACCTCGTCCAACCGGTGGCTGATATAGAGCACGGCGGTGCCGTGGGCCTTCAACTGCAGAACGATTTCCAGCAGCCGTTCGACCTCTCCGCCGGTCAGCACGGCGGTCGGTTCGTCGAAGATCACCACCTTGTAGTCGTCGAGCAACGCGCGGGCGATCTGCACCATCTGCCGGTCGGCCAGCGAGATGTCGCGCACCAACGCGGTCGGCGATACGAAACAGCCGATCTGCGCCAGCTTCTCGGCCGCCAGCCGCCGCATGGTACGGTCGTCGACGACCGGGCCGCGCGAAAGCTCACGCCCGAGAAACAGATTGTCCGCCACCGTCAACGCCTCGGCGAGCAGGATCTCCTGATGCACCAGCGCGATGCCGGCATCCTGGGCCTGGCTGGGTTTGGTGAATTTCACGGGGTGGCCGTTCATCGACAAGGTGCCGCTGCTTGGCTCGACATAGCCGGACAGCAGCCTCATCAATGTCGACTTGCCGGCCCCGTTTTCGCCGATGATGGCGTGGATCTCACCGGGCAGGACGTCGAGCGTGACGTCCGCGAGCACCGTCACCGGGCCGTATTGTTTCGACAGGTGCGCGGCGCTCAGCACCGGCTCGACGGCGCCCGGCATGTCACCAGAGGGCAGCGTGCTTCCTCCCTCCCCTGCGATATTGGCGGCAATGGACATCGGTTCCAGCCTCAATCGAATGCCGGAAGCAAGCGATCGCGGGAATGCTCGATATGGACGCGCATAGCCTCTTGGGCGGCGTCCGGGTCGGCCCGACCGAATGCGGCGAGAATCGCCTCGTGTTCGTCGAGCGCTTCCTCGGTCACGCGGGAATGGTACATCAGGCGGAAGATGTGGAAGTGGGTGTGCTGGTGGCTCAACGTCTCCCGAATGAGTTCGTTTTCGGAAAACTCCATGATCTTGTCGTGGAAGATCGCGTCCTGCCGGGCGAAATTCGAATAGCGCAGGCGATCGTCCTTGCCTTCGCGCCGTGACATCACGCCGGCCGCTTCCAGCAAAGTGTTGAGCTTCGCTTCGTCCATGGCAGCGGCGGCTTTCGCCGCGGCATGCGGTTCAAGCAGAAGGCGCATCTCGTACAATTCATCGAAACGGCGACGGGTAATCTGGGGTGCCGCTCGGTAACCAATGAGATGCGTCTTGAGCACCAGGCCTTCACCCTCGAGGCGGCCGAGCGCCTCCCGGATCGGCGTGTGCGAGACGTTGAATTCCTTGACCAGGCTATCGACGGTGATGCGTGAACCCGGCGCGATCTTCAGCGCCATAAGCTGAGCGAAAATCGCTTCGTAGACATCCTCGACCAAGCTGTTGGAACGCTGGATGCGACCGCCGCCAGCGGTCGTTTCAGTCGTGTCGGTTAAGTTCGCGGTCTGCATCTTTTTGCCTCTTGACAGTGAGGACTGCTAACACGATGCTCTGGCCGATGCAATCCTATATCCTATACGATTTTAAAGCGGATATGTTTTTTGAACCGTCACGAGGGTGCTGCAGGGCGTCCAAGAGCCTGTGCGGACAGATGGCGGATCCGTCGCGATAGCCTTTCCCAGTTCCCAGTTGAGCCGCCGTCAAAGGACAAAAGATCATCATGAGCCTCTTCGCCGCCCTCCGGCTTCCGCGTGAAATCCTTTTCGGCAAAGGCCAGCGTCATGCGCTGCCGGCAGTCGCCAGCAGGTTCGGGCGGCGCGCGCTGGTCTGTACCGATGAGCGCTTCGCCGGCACAGCGGTGTTCGCGGAGGTCGTCAAATCGCTCCAGGATGCCTCAATGGAGGTGCTGGTGCATGACCGCGTCCTTCCCGACGTGCCGCGTGAAACCGTCAGCATCTGCGTCGACGAGGCGATGGGGTTCCGGCCCGATATGGTGATCGGCATCGGCGGTGGCAGCTGCCTCGACTTTGCCAAATGCACCACCTTGCTGCTCAGCCATGGCGGCAAACTCCAGGACTATTATGGGGAGTTCAAGGTGCCCGGTCCCACGCTGCCGCTGATCGCCGTGCCCACCACAGCGGGCACCGGCTCCGAAGTGACGCCGGTCGCGGTGATCTCCGATCCCGACCGGACGCTCAAGGTCGGCATATCGAGCCCGTATCTGATCGCCGCGGTTGCCTTGTGCGATCCCGACCTGACGATGACCTGTCCGCCCGGGCTGACAGCGATCGCCGGCGCCGACGCATTGACACACGCAATCGAGGCCTTCACCGCCATGCGGCGCGGCGAGGACCCGGACCTGCCGCAAAAGCACGTGTTCATCGGCAAGACGGCGTTGACCGATCATTTCGCGCTGCTGGCCATAGAGCTGCTGGGGCGCAGTCTGCAGAAAGCCTGCACGGACGGCACCGATGCCGATGCGCGTGCCGATGTGATGATGGGCGCGTTGGCGGCAGGGTGTGCATTCGGCACCGCCGGAACGGCGGCGGCGCATGCCGTGCAATATCCCGCCGGGGCGCTCACGCACACCGCGCACGGCTTGGGTGTGGCAACCATGATGCCCTACGTCATGACCTACAACAGACGTGTGGCCGCCGCCGAAATGGCCGAGATCGGTCGCGCGCTCGGGCTCTCCGCGGATGGGCGCAGTGAAGACGAGCAGGCCGGCGCTGCCATAGAGGAGATCAGGCGGCTGTTCGCGGCGATCGGCATCACCTCGACGCTGGCGGATCTTGGCCTACCCGCTGATAAACTAGACTGGACCGCCGAGCAGGCGCTCGGCATCGACCGCCTCATCAAGAACAATCCGCGCCCATTCGATCTCGCCACCATGCGACGCCTGGTTCAGGCAGCCCACGATGGCGACCTCGCGGCCTGCGCCAATTGAACGAACGGAACAAGACGATGAACCTTGCCCAGCAAATCGACCAGGATGGCTATGACGTGCGCCGGTTTTCGCACGGGCTCTACATCGACGGCACGTGGCGCCCCTCTTCCGATGGCCGGCTCATCGATGTGGTCGATCCGTCCTCGGGGGCCGTGATCGCAGCGGTTCCCGATGCAACGCTCGAGGATGCCACAACTGCCGTCGAGGCCGCGACCAGGGCTGCCAAGGGATGGCGAGAGACGGCGCCGCGCAAACGCTCGGAAATCCTTCGGCGCTGTTTCGAACTCATGGTCGAACGGTCTGAAACGCTCGCCATGCTGATCTCGCTGGAGAACGGCAAGGCGTTGCGGGACGCGCGTGGCGAGGTGGCGTATGCGGCCGAGTTCTTTCGGTGGAACGCCGAAGAAGCGGTCCGGATCACCGGCGAATTCGGCACCGCCCCCTCCGGCACCAACCGGATCGTGGTCGACTATGAGCCGATCGGGATCTGCGTGCTGATCACGCCCTGGAACTTTCCCGCCGCGATGGCCACCCGCAAGATTGCGCCGGCACTGGCGGCAGGTTGTACGGTCATCCTGAAACCCGCCAGCGAAACGCCACTGACGGCCTACGCTTTGGCCGCGCTCTACAGTGAGGCCGGTGTGCCGGCCGGCGTCGTCAACGTCCTCACCACGACCAGTCCTGGTCCGCTGACATCGGCCATGCTGGCCGATCCGCGTGTCAGGAAGCTCTCCTTCACCGGCTCCACTGGGGTCGGCCGAACCTTGCTCGGCGAGGCCGCCAAGCATGTCATTTCCTGTTCGATGGAACTCGGCGGCAATGCGCCCTTCGTCGTGTTCGACGATGCTGATCTTGATGCGGCGCTCGACGGTGCAATGATCGCCAAGATGCGCAATGCCGGCGAAGCATGCACCGCCGCCAACCGCATCTATGTCCAGTCAGGCATCCACGAACGGTTCGCTGACGGGCTTTCCAAACGCATGGCGGCGCTCAAAGTGGGAGCGGGCACCAATGCCGATACCGAGTGCGGCCCGATGATCACAAAAAAGGCCGTGGACAAGATCGACCGTCTCGTCAAGGACGCGGTGGAGCGGGGAGCCAAGGTGCTTTGCGGCGGCTCGATTTTGGACAGCGAAGGCTTTTTCTATCCACCGACCGTACTGTCGGCGGTATCGCCCGAAGCCGAAATGGCGCATGAGGAGATCTTCGGGCCGGTGGCGCCCATCACCATGTTCGAAACCGAGGCGCAGGCCATCGCATATGCCAATGACACGGAATATGGCCTTGCCGCCTATATCTATACGCGCGATGTGGGACGTGGAATGCGTGTGGCGTCGGGTATCGAGGCCGGTATGATAGGGCTCAACCGCGGGCTGATGTCCGATCCAGCGGCGCCTTTCGGCGGCGTCAAGCAAAGCGGCCTTGGCCGTGAAGGCGGTCAGCATCACGGCATCGCTGAATTCATGGAGGCGAAATACATCGCCGTCACCTTCTGATCGGGCTCCCATGCAGAAAGACCCCTTCCGCACCCGCGACCACGTTGCCGATTTTGATGACATCGTGGCCGATATCGTCGCGCGCAGCGCCGCGACCCGGGCGACGCTGGCCATGGCGGGCGATCTCGCCTATGGCGAGCACCCTGCCGAGAAGCTCGACCTGTTTTTTCCGCCCGGCCGGGGCAGCAATCTTCCGGTTCATATCTTCATCCATGGCGGCTATTGGCGCATGTTCTCCAAAGCCGACTATTCCTATGTTGCGGATACCGTGACCAAGGCTGGCGCGATCGCGGTGATCGTCGATTATGCGCTGATGCCCGAGGTCAGGATGGCGGCTATCGTCGATCAGGTCCGGCGCGCCAAGCAATGGGTGCTGGACCACATCGCTGGCCATGGCGGCGACCCAGGCCGGATAAGCCTCAGCGGCCATTCCGCCGGGGCGCATCTGGCGACATTCCTGTTCGAAAAGACGCCGGCGCCGTCACACATCCGCGCAGTGCTGCTGCTGAGTGGCCTCTACGACCTGAAGCCCCTGCAGACGTCTTTCCTCAAGCCACTAATCGGCATCACCGACGAGGAGGCTTTAGCCTTCACGCCAATGACGCGGCAACACGATCCTGATACCGACGTGACGATCGTGGTAGGCGCCCAAGAAACGCCGCCATTCCAAAAGCAGGCGGCTGATTTCGCCACGCGATTGCGCGCGCACGGGCTCGGTGTCCGCAACCTGTCCCTGAAAGATCGGAACCATATGAACAGCGTGCGGGATCTGGGCATCAGCGGCACGCAAGCTGGCGATTGCTTACTAGAAATTATCGAAGCGACGCGCGACTAGTCCGGCTGGGTTTCCGCGCAATGGATGGCGCCGGCTTGCGCACGTCAGTGCCTTGGCGGCTGGCGATGGTGATCGTTGTCTACCGCCCGTGCATCGGCTTACGGCAACGAGCGCCGCGCGACGGTTCTACCTACTGAGGCCGAGACCTCGTGCGGCTGGCCCAATTCAGCCCTCGCCGCAGGATAGTACCCATGGACGGATTGTCGAATTCCTCCGGGACATGTCCGAGTGCGCTGAAGAAGACACGGCCGTGGCCGAACGGCTTTTTCCAAACTGTCGGCATAACCACGCCGTCGATCCAGGGATAGTCCTCGCCGGTGAAACGGACGGTCGCCAGCACCTCGTTCGCCGGATCAACATGCATGTAGTACTGCTCAGAATGATATTCGAAGTCGGAAATACCAGCCATGATCGGGTCGTCCCGGCGTGCGATCTCAACCGTATAGCGTTTTATGCCGCCGGGTTCGCGCACATAGGCGCCGCCGACCATGTAGCGGAACCGGTCGTTGTCACGGAATCCGTCGGCCATGCCGCCATGGAAGCCCCCAAGTCCGACACCCGACCAGATTGCCGCCCAGAGCTTCTTTGAGGTGTCGACACTCATCTGGCCCACCGTCCAGTTGGGAACGATCAGGTCATAGCCGGCGAGATCTTCCAGGTCATAGGCACTGAGCGTTTCGCTATGCGTCACGGCGAATCCGTCTTCCTCGAGCATCAACCTGACGCGCTCGCCAGCCTCGACGGCGCGATGCGGCGCATAGCCTCCGGAAATGATCAGACACCGCCTCATGAAATCCCTCTTCACCTTTTGGCCATCCACATTGCGGATACGCATATCGTACAGAACAACAACTGTATCAAATTTTCAAGGCGAACATAGGGTTCCATAACGAAACCCTCGCTTATCGACCCTTTGGCGACTTCTCTGATGTATCTTATGTAACAATAATTGTTGATATTTATTGTGAGTTGCGCGATGTTGCCGGGGATTTCGGCCGACGAACGGCCGCACCCGCCCGGAGGAGCGAATGATGAGCCAACGACCGCAGTCAGCCACGCTGAACCATGTCAGCATTCCCGCCCACGACCTTGCGGAGTCGGAGGCGTTCTATCGCGAAGTGCTGGGATGCGAGCGCGTACAGGCGCCGAATTTCGGCTTCCCGGTGTGCTGGATGCGGCTCGGCAATTTGCAGCTCCACCTCCAGCAGGTCGGCCCGACCGCTGGCGTGCGCACCTACCAGCATTTCGCGGTCGAGGTGGCCGACTTCATGGGCGCCTACCGGGCATTGCAGGCGCGGGGCGCTTTCGAGGAAGGCACACGCTATGCCGACCTGTGGCTTTTGCCGTCGGGCGAATTACAGATGTTCGTGCGTGATCCCTCGGACAATCTGTTCGAGATCGACCATCCCGATGCCACGCAGCTTGACCTGTCGGCCTTCGAGACCCCCTTGCGCCGGCTGGAGAACGAGCAGGAACAGTCGCAGCAGAACCGGCTTGCCACCCTCTTCCTCTACCGCAAGGCGGCAGCCTGATCGCGGGCGTGCAGGGCGCGCGTGCTACACGGCAAGATTCGTGGTGATCTCGTTGCCCATCGCCTGGATGGAATGGATCAGATGCTCGAACCTGCCGGGCTCCGCGCCCACCAGCGCCGTCACGCAGGTGATGCCGATCGAGGCGACGGGAATGTTGTCCTTGCCAAAAATCGGGCGGGCGACGCAGGTCAGCCCCTCATGGGTCTCGTTCGCGTCGATTGCATAGCCGCGCTCGCGCGTGACCGCCAGATCGATGCGCAGTGCATCCGCGTTCATGATGGTGTTGCCGGTAAGGCGGACGAACTCGATGTTGTTGATCAGCGTCTCGCGCTGTTCCTGCGGCAGGAAGGCGAGCACGGCCTTGCCCACGGCGGAACTGTAGAGCGGCTCGAGAACGCCGATGCAATGGCGGATCGAGATGATCGAATCCGACAGCGCGAAGTCGGCCAGCAGCACCCGGTCGTTGACAAACAGCCCCAGATGCGTGGTCTGCTGGGTGATGCTGGCCAGCCGCTGCAACTGGTCGTGGAAGGAATCGATCAGCCGCGTTTTCTCGCGCAGCCGCGACGCCCAATAGTAGATGCGGCCGCCGACGTCATACTCCTTGGTCGTGGTGTCCTTGCGCAGGAAGCCGCGATGCTCGAGCGTCTGCAGGAAACGAAAGGCGGACGCACGATCCATGTTGAAGCGCCGTACAATATCCGACAGCTTGAGCGGCGCCGGCGCCTCGATGATCTCGTCGAGGATCCGCAGGCCTTTTTCGAGGCTCTGGATGTGGCCGGCCGGACTCTCGCCCTCGTGCGCGGGGTTCGGATTGTCCAACATTGTCTCCCGAAAGTTTGATTATGAAACAATGGAATAGGCTGTCGGCCCTCACCTGTCAAACGAACAAACCGGGCGCGTCTGGTCGAGCCCTGCGCAAATGCTGGCAGTACGAACACACCGTGACGCCAGATTGTCGATCCGATCGCCCGAGGTCCGCCAGACACTGACAAGCTCCCCAAGACAACAATTGTTTCTCAATGACTTTGCAAACACGCCGAACTCGGGCGACCTCAGGCCTTCAGCGCTGCCACACCCTTTCGCAGGATGACGATCACCGCCAAGGTCGCGACCACCAGCAACACCGTCGACACGACGGCGATGGTCGGGTCGATCTTGTCGCGCAGCGCGGTGAACATCACCTTGGGCAGCGTCGCATTGTTGCCGCCGGACACGAACATGGCCACCACCACCTCGTCGAGCGAAGTGACGAAGGCAAGCAGGCCGGAGGCGACAATGGGTCCACTCACTTGCGGCAGCACGACCCTGAGCCAGGCCTGGTGCCAGCGCGCGCCCAGGCTGCGCGCGGCGCGTTCCTGGCTGAAATCGAACTGGCTGAAGGCGGCGCTCATCACCACGAACACCACCGGGATCGCCAGCGCCACATGGCCTAGCACCAGCCCGGTCATGGTGCCGACCATACCGATGCGAGCCAGCACGAAGAACAGGCCGATGGCGATGAGGATCGACGGTATCACTGCCGGCAGGACGATGAGCCCGCTGACCAGCAGCCGCCAGCGCTGGCTCAGTTGCGTGGCGCCGTAGGCGGCGAAGATGCCGATCGGCACCGACACCAGCGTGGTCAGCGTACCGGCGGTGAGCGACGCGCGCGCCGCCTGGGTCCAGGTGATGGAGTCCAGAAAATATTGATACCAGCGCAGCGACAGCGACGGCGGCGGAAACGCCAGGAAATCCGACGATGAAAACGACATCGGTATGACGATGAAGGACGGCGCCGCCAGGAACACGACCAGCAGAATGGCAAGCAGCCATTTCAGTCGCTCGATAAGCGGCGTGTCCTCGAACCCATCAAGCATGTCAGCTCCTCTGCCGCGAAAGCAGGACGCGCTGCACCCCATAGCTCAGCGCGAACAGCAAGGCCGTGAACACCAGCAGCAGCACGCCGAGCGCGCTGGCGGCGCCCCAGTTGGAATAGTTGGACAGGCTGCGCGCGATGCGCATCGAGATGACGTTGACGTTGCCGCCACCGAGGATGGCGGGCGTGACGTAGAAGCCAAGGCTCATCACAAAGACGAGGATCGCGCCGGCCGCAATGCCCGGCACGGCGAGCGGCAGGAAAATCCGGCGATAGGTATAGGACTTGGACGCCCCCATGCTGGCCGCGGCGCGGATCAGCGCGCGGTCGATGTTGCGCATGGCCCCCAGCACCGGAAGGATGAAGATCGGCAGCATGATGTGGGTCATGCCGAGCACCGTGGCGAAATGGTTGAAGGCAAGCTCCAGCGGCGCCTTGGTGATCCCAAGCCACATCAGCATCGAATTGACGATGCCGGTGCGCTGCAGCAGCACCAGCCAGGCATAGGCCCGCACCAGCAGCGAGGTCCAGAACGGCAGCAACACCGCCGCCAGGAAGATCACGGAGCGCCTGGGCGGCAGGCCGTTGATGAAGGTGGCGAAGGGCACGCCTATCACAACGCACGCGGCTACCGTTGCCAGCGCGACCTGAAAGGTCGTGACGAAGATGCGCGCGTAGCTCGCTCCATCCAGGATGCGCTGGTAGTTCTCGAAACTTGGCTTGCCGTCGGCGCCGAAGGCCGACAGGAAGAACAGCCAGGCGCAGGGTACGAGGACGCAAAGCGCCACGACCGCCAGGCAAGGCAGCGTGAAGGCCAGGGAGACGAAGCGCTCAAGCCTGGCGTCCCATGCCAGCCGCCCGCCATTGTCGGCTTGCGCCGCAGAGTTCGGAATGGTCGCATTCAGGGCGGACATGTCTACACCTGAAGGAAATGCACGCGGTCGCGCCGAACGTGCAGGTCGATGGGCTGCCCCACCTGGAGGTCGGCGACCTCGGAACTGAAATGCTTTTGCGCGCGCGCCGTGATGGCTTGCCCGCCGGCAAGGTCGACCTGCAGCAGCCAGCTGTCGCCTTGGAAGACGACGCCTCGCAGCAGGCCGGCGATCGCGAACCAGTCGCTCTCGTCGCCGCTCCTGGCCAGGCAGAAATCCTCGCTGCGCACCATCAGCGCATGCGCCGAAGGCGCCACCGCACCGAGATCACCAGACACAACGCCGCGCGCCTCGGCCAACGGCAATATGGTCGCCTCGCCGATGAAGCGGGCGACGAACTCGTTGGTCGGCCGCCGGTAGATGGTTTCGGGACTGTCGAGCTGGACGATCCTGCCCTTGTCCATGACGGCGACGCGATCGGCGATTGTCAGCGCCTCGCGCTGGTCATGGGTCACGTAGAGCGTGGTGATCTGCAGCTTGTTGTGCAGTTCGCGGATTTCGATCTGCATCTCCTCGCGCAGGATCTTGTCGAGGGCCGATAGCGGCTCGTCCATCAGGAGCACCTTGGGCTCGAACACGATGGCGCGGGCGAGCGCCACGCGCTGACGCTGGCCGCCCGAGAGTTCGCCGATGCGCCGCGATCCGTAGCCGCCAAGCTTGACGACGTCGAGCGCCGCCAGTGCCCGCTTGCGCGCCGCGTCCTGCGGCACGCCGCGAACCTCCAGCGGAAACGTCACATTGGCCATGACGTCCATATGCGGAAACAGGGCATAGCTCTGGAAGACGACGCCGAAGCCGCGCTGATTGGCGGGAAGCCTGACGATGTCGCTGTCGCCGAAGAAGATCCGCCCGCGATCGGGGCGGATGAAACCGGCGACGGCCATCAAGAGCGTGCTCTTGCCTGAGCCCGAGGGACCGAGAATGGCGACGAATTCACCGGCCTCCACCGTCAGGCTGACATCGTCGAGGGCGCGGAAATCGCCATACATCTTGGACACGGCCTCGATGCGGACCGATTCTGCGGAACGACTGCTCATATGACCTGTCTGGCTGCGGGTGGAGGCCGGGGAAAGAAGCATAGGGGACAGCGCCTATTCGGTCATCATGTCTTCGAACAACTGCTGGACGTGGTCGTTGTTCTTCGCCCACCAGTCGATGTCCTGAACGATCATCGCGCCCGAATTGGCCGGGCTCGTCGGCAGCACGGCCTCGGCTTCCTTGCTGATGATGCCGGTCTTGTAGGCGCCCTGGTTCAGCGGACCGTAGGAGACGTATTTGGTGAGGCCGGCCTGCGACTGCGCCGACGACATCTCGTTGATCATCTTCATCGCCTCGGCCTTGTGGGTCGAGCCCTTGGTCACCGCGAAACAGTCGTAAGTCAGGATGCCCTGGTTGTAGGTGTAGTTCACGGGGCCCCCAGCTTCCTTGGCGGTCTGGAAACGGCCGTTCCACCCGGTCGTCATGTCCACCTCGCCGTCCTTCATCAACTGCCCATGCTGCGCACCCGAAGACCACCAGACGGAGATACTGGGTTTCAGCGTTGCGATCTTGGCGATGGCGCGTTTGATTCCGTCCTCGGTGCCCAGCACCTTATAGACATCCTTGGGCGCCACGCCGTCGGCCAGCAACGCCATCTCGACCTGCGCCTCCGCGTCGGAACGCATCGAGCGCTTGCCCGGAAATTTCTCGACATTCCAGAAATCGGCCCAACTCGAAGGCGCGTCCTTGGCGTAGGTCTTGGTGTTCCATGCCATCACCGCCGCGTAGCCGTAGATGCCGACGCAATAGGGCGCCGCCGTTCCCGGCAGGAACTCGGAAGCGTCGACGGCCTTGTAGTCGATTGGCTCCAGCATGCCTTCGGCCCCGGCGATCGCCGCCTGGTAGCCACTCATGATGATGATATCGGTCTTGACCGAATTGGAGCCCACCTCGAGCCGAAGTACGTCGAGGGCGTTGTCGGCCGTCTCTTCCTTCACCTGGACGCCGAGCTTCTTAGCAGCCGGCCCCCAGAGCACGGCGCGCCCACCTTCCTGTACGGCACCGCCGGGCGTGTTGAGCGTAAGCGTTGCCTCATCGGCGGACGCCGTTCCGGCAAACGCGGCCGCAAGAATGCCTGCAGCCAGTATCGAACCACGCATAAATCGTCTCCCATTCTTGTTCAGGTCGTTAGCAATTGTTGTTTTTAACACAACGTTTATGCCTAACAATTCGATGTAAGGCCACAGGGCCACCGATTGTCAAGCAATTTCGTTGGCTTTTTGCGATGATCGCAATTTCTTTTTCTTATAAAACAATTTCTATTGATCAAGATTCCGGCGGTCGATATGGGTAACCCGGACCAAGGAGGATGGCGCCAGATGAGTGACGGCGAGGCAAAACTGATCAATCTCGCATTCCGCGTCGGCAGCGTGGCCGAAGCGGAGGCGCTGGTTGAAAGCACAGGCGGCTGGTCGAAGCGGGCCATGCACGACATCGATGGCGAACAGTTCCTGGAAGCCCGCTTTGGCGGCATCAGCATCAATTTCTTCGAGACCGCGCTCTATGACGGAAAGAACGCGCCTTCGGCCGGCGGCTTCCTGCACGCAAGCTTTGCCGTGCCGAGCCTTGCCGCCATTCTCGAAAATCCCGACTGGAACGCCAGGCTCATTTGGGGCCCCTCCACGATTCGTGGCGGCTTCGGCCATCGCCGGATCGCCTTTTTCGAACCACTACCCGGCTGCCGCATAGAATTGATGGAGGAAATCGATGATTGAAGCATCGCAGTTGCGGTTCTTCGCCCGCGCTGGCGCGGCCACCGTCTATGAAGCTTACGGGCGCATCGGCGATCTCGATCCGGGCGTGCGGACGATGGTGCCAGGCCTCGCGATTGCCGGTCCGGCCTTCTGCGTCAGCTGCGAGCGCGGCGACAATCTGGCGCTGCACCGCGCGGTGGCCGAGGCAGCGGCCGGCGACGTGATCGTGCTGTCTGGTCATGGCGAGGCCTGCGGCTATCTGGGCGACATCCTCGCCGAGGCGGCGGCATGCCGGGGCATTGCCGGTGTGGTGGTGGACGGCTTCGTGCGCGACGCGGCAGAGCTAAACAAGATGCGCTTTCCCGTATGGGCCCGGGGCCTGGCCATCCGCGGCGCGACCAAGATCCATGCCGGATCGATCGGTGCCCCGGTACAATGCGGCGGCGTCCGCATCGCGCCCGGCGACCTTGTGGTCGCCGATGACGACGGGGTGTGCGCGGTGGCGAGCGTCGATCTTAGCCGCGTCTTCGAAAGCGCCGGAGAGCGCCTTGCACAGGAAATCGCGATGCGCGACCGGCTGCGCCAAGGCGCGCTGACGCTGGATCTTCTCGATCTTCGCAAATATCTGTCGGCCGCCGGCGAGGAACTGCCGCGATGATCCATTGCCAAGACTGTCGCCGGCCGCCCGCGTGCCAGTCCCTTTCGTGTCCGAGGTCCTAGACGATGCCCGATGCCCAGAATGCCCTGCTGCTTGACGGCGGCCCCTATGACTTCATCGTCATTGGCGCGGGTTCGGCCGGTGCGGTGCTGGCCGCGCGCCTTAGCGAAAGCGGCCGCAAAAAGGTCCTGCTGCTCGAAGCCGGCCCCAGGGACCTGAACCCCTGGATCCACCTGCCCATGGGCTATTCCAAACTGTTCACCGACAGCCGCTACAACTGGATGTACGAGAGCGAGCCGGAGAGCGCCCTTCGGGGGCGCGTGCTCTACCAGCCGCGCGGCAAGGTGTTGGGCGGATCGAGCTCCATCAATGGCATGATGTATGTGCGCGGCAACGCCGAGGATTTCGACGATTGGGCAAAGGCCGGCTGCGACGGCTGGTCTTATGACGAGGTCCTGCCCTATTTCCGCAAGGCCGAAGACCAGTCGCGCGGTGCCGACCATTGGCATGGTGCCGGCGGCCCGCTGAAAGTGTCAGACCAGTCGTTCGACCACGAACTGCCGAACGCGCTCTGCGCGGCGGCGGTGCAGGCCGGGCTTGAGCGCAACGACGATTTCAACGGCGCCGCGCAGGACGGCTTCGGCTACTACCAGATGAACATCCACAGAGGCCGGCGCTGGAGCACGGCGCGCGGCTATCTGACCCCGGCCCGCAAGCGCGCCAACCTCAGGATCGTCACAGGTGCCCGGGTGGAGCGGATCGTCGTCGAGAACCGCGTCGCCACAGGCGTATTGTTCAGCCAAGGCGGGCAAAGGCGGATCGCGACAGCTGGCGAAATCATCCTGTCGGCAGGCACAATCGCCTCCCCGCAACTACTCATGGTGTCCGGGATCGGGGCCGCCGCGCCGATGCAGGACCTCGGTATCGGCTGCGTCCTTGACCTGCCGGAAGTCGGCCGCAACCTGCAGGACCATACCTGCGTCCAGCTGATGTTCCGCTGCACCAAGCCGATCACCGTCAACGACATCGCCAACAGTCTGGCGAGGCGGATCGGCGTCGGCATGCAATATGCTGTCACCCGCAAGGGCTACCTCGCCGAGACCGGCATCTATGTCGGCGGCTTCGCGCGCAGCGACGATACGCAAGACCGGCCGGACATCCAGATGGCGATGGCGGCCTGGAGCGTCGGCGAGCGCACAGCCAAAGGTGCGAAGCCGCATCCATTTTCCGGCTTCAGCTTCAGCCCCGAACATGTCAATCCCGATGCGCGCGGTGCGGTCACGTTGCGCTCAGCCGATGCCATGGCCGCGCCGAGGATCAGCTTCAACTTCTTCCAGACCGAATACGACATCCGCGCCATGACCTTCGGTATAAGGTTGGTGCGCAGGATTTCCGAGCAGCCAGCCATGAAGCCCTACGTCGCCTCGGAATTGCAGCCGGGCAAGGACGTACAGACCGATGACGAGATCCTCGACTTCATCCGCCAGAAGGCGGGCTCCGACATCCATGCCGTCGGCACCTGCCGGATGGGCCCTGATGCCGGCGCCGTGGTCGATCCACGCTTGCGCGTGAACGGCATCGCTGGCCTGCGCGTGGTCGATGCCTCCATCATGCCACGCATCGTGCGAGGCAACACCCATGCCGCCGTGGTCATGATCGCGGAAAAGGCGGCGGACATGATCCTGGCCGATGCGCGATCCTGAACCCGGGCGCCTGCCCCGTCCCGAGGACCTGACACTGGCCAACTGGGACCGCGCGCCTCGCAATCGCTGGGCCTACCAACATGTGAGCGATTTCCTGCCCACGGCCCCCATCGCCGGCGCGGAACCGATGCCGCTCATAGCGGCGCACACCGGCCTCGACCTCGCCGCCCTCACCTTCGTCGACCATCGCGGCGACAGGGTCAATGCGGCGGCCGTGCTCGACGGCTCATGGACCGACGGCTTTCTCATCCTGCATCGCGGCCGGGTCGTCGTCGAGGATTACAAGAACGGCATGCGGCCTGGCAGCGTGCATCTGACGCAGTCGGTTTCGAAATCGGTCGTGGCAGCGCTGGCCGGCATCCTCCATCACCAGGGCAGCCTCCCGCTGGACAGGACCGTGGCGGCCTATGTGCCCGAATTCTCGGACTGCGCCTATCGTGACGTCACCGTGAGCCAGTTGCTGGACATGACCAGCGGCGTGCACTTCCCCGAGGATATGGCGGACCCCGTGTCCGGCATCGGCCTGATGGACATCGCGGTCGGCTGGAAGCCCGCGCCGGCGGGGAATACGAGCGCGAGGACAGTGCGCAAGCTGGTGGGGTCCCTGCGCGGCCTGTCGCGCCCGCACGGCCAGGAGTTCGAGTACCGGTCGATGGAAACCGAAGTGCTGGGTCTTTGTATCGAGGCGGCCGTGCGGGGCAGGCTCGCCGATCTCGTTTCCGAACTGATCTGGCGACCCATGGGCGCCGAGGACGAGGCGAATTTCGCGGTCGATCCGGAAGGATATGCCATCGCCGACGGCGGCCTGTCGGCAAGCCTGCGCGATCTCGGCCGCTTCGGCCTGATCTACGCGCAGGACGGCTGCGCCAACGGCAGGCAGATCGTGCCGGAGCAATGGGTGGCGCACACGCGCATCGGCGACACCAGCCTGTTCCCCGAGCGCTACCGGGCCGACCGCCCCAATGGCGCCTACCGCAACCAGTTCTGGATCGCCGATGTCGATGCCCCGGTCATCCTGGCGCTAGGGGTCTACGGGCAGATGGTCTATATAGATCATCAACGGGATTTCGTCGGGGTGAAACTGTCGACCTGGCCGAAGGCCATCAACCCGGACATGCGCATCGACGTGCAGAACCTGATGGGGACGATCGCCGAGAATCTCAGTTCGATCTGAAGGCGGTCTGACGGTTTCGGCTGAAATTCGGAGACGTGCGGTACTCGGTTTGGCTCTCGGGCTTATGTGGCTGAAGGTCGACCTTTTGCGCTGTGCTGACCGCTTGCCGCCGTTGCTTTCTCCCGCGCCGCGCGACGGTTCTGCCTGCCAGAGGCGAGACCTCGTGCGGCCCGCCCAATTCAGCCCCGCCCTAGGATAGTACCCATGAACGGATTGTAGAATTCCTCCGGGGCCGATTGCGCTGAAGAAGGCGCGGCCTTGGCCGAACGGATGGCGACATCACTATGTTCAAGAACATTGGCGGCAGTCGTTGGCGCTTCACGCCAGGGTTTCGAGTTCTGCCTCGTGAACTGACATCACTCTCGTTCGAGGCACCCGGAAGTCGCTGGTTCCATGCAACGGCCCCTGGATCCCACATGCACCTCCACACATGAGCGCCAAGCCTGCGCGCGTTAAGCGATACCGCCGAAGCAAAGATATTTGAGTTCCGTGAAGTCATCGAGACCGTACTTCGAGCCTTCCCGCCCAAAGCCTGACTGCTTGATACCGCCGAACGGCGCTACTTCCGTCGAAATCAGGCCAGTGTTGATGCCGACCATGCCGTACTCGAGGGCTTCGGCCACAGCCCAGACGCGCGACATATCCTTGGCATAGAAATAGGCCGCCAGCCCAAACTCGGTGTCATTCGCCATGGCAATGACATCCTCCACCGTATCGAAACGGAACAGGGGTGCCAGGGGACCAAACGTTTCTTCACGGGCTACCGCCATTTTGGCTGTCACGTCGGTCAGGACGGTCGGCCAGATGAAATTGCCGCCCAGGGGGTGCTCCGGGCCGCCGGCCACGATGCTGGCGCCATGAGCGACGGCGTTTTCGATGTGGCGCCTGACCTTGGCCACGGCGCGATCGTCGACCAAGGGACCGATCTCGGTGCCTTCCGCGAAGCCGTCGCCCACCTTGAAGGCTTTCACACGACGTGCAAGCTTTTCCGCAAACTCCTCGTAAATGCCGGTCTGCACGTACAGGCGGTTGGCGCAAACGCAGGTCTGTCCGGCATTTCGATACTTTGAGACCACGGCTCCCTCGACAGCGGCATCGATGTCGGCATCGTCGAACACGATAAACGGTGCGTTGCCGCCCAGCTCCATGCTGAGCTTCATCACCTGCGCCGATGCTTGCGCCATAAGTGTGCGGCCGACTTCAGTGGATCCGGTAAAGGTGAGTTTGCGTACCTTTTCGTTTTCGCAGACCTCATCACCGAAGTCCGAACTCTTGGTGATCGGGACCACGCTCAGCAAGCCGGCCGGGACCCCTGCCCTTTCCGCAAGCACGGCCAGTGCCAAGGCAGACAGAGGGGTCAGGGCTGCCGGTTTGAAGACCATCGAACAGCCGACCGCCAAGGCCGGAGCGATCTTGCGCGCCACCATCGCCGAAGGGAAATTCCAAGGCGTCACGGCCCCGACGACGCCTACGGGTTGCTTGATTACGACGATCCGCTTGTCACGAGCATGCCCAGGGATGGTGTCACCATAGACGCGCTTGGCCTCCTCGCCGAACCATTCGATGTAGGACGCGCCGTAAAGGATTTCGCCTTTCGACTCTGCGAACGGCTTGCCCATCTCGGCGGTCAAGATGGTGGCCAGATCATCCAGATTCGCAATTGTGAGATCGTACCAGCGACGCAGAACGGCAGCGCGCTCCTTGCCCGTACGGGCAGCCCAGTCCTTCTGCGCCCCATAAGCTGCGTCGATGGCTTTCGCGATTTCCACTCGCGTGAAATCCGGCAATGTCGCCAGCACCTCGTTCGTTGACGGGTTGGTAACGTCGAAGGTTTGGCCGGACTGCGATCGACCGAGCCATTCTTTGCCGATCAATCCCGCTTCGCGGACCAGGTCCTTGTCCTTGATCCTGCTTAGGAGCGTCGCTGATACGGCCATGACTATTCACCTTTACTGGATTGCTGGCGCCCGCAATTAACCATCAGGCGCTCCGCGCGATACGGACTTGGGGACGAGCATCCCCGGCGGCGTCGAAAGAGCCCCAGCGAACGTCTCGAGCGGTTCCGAACTACCGCCGGCGACAAGTTGCGCGCGGGCTTTTTGCAAGAGTTCGATCGCCGTCACCGGGTTGTCGGGATCGCCCTTGGTGTCGTGGCGTGCAGCGGAGACACGTCTTGCGGGGGCGGTTTCCACTACGATCTTGGCTCCCCATGCTTCAGGTGACGGTCGTTCCCTCCAGCGCGCCTGGTATGGCTCGCTCCATATCCTGCTTTTCCGATACCATCGCACCGGAAGGGGGTCCTCCGTCAAATAGCGTTTTGTAATGGGAGATATAGCGAAACGGCACACTCGGCTCCCTACGGGGTGATGGTAGGGCCGCGAGGCAATGCCTCTTATTCTAGCCCTGTCCCAACGACACCGTGTCTGCGCTACCCTGCGATTTCTTCAGCCGCTGCGCCAACCGGCGGATTTCGTCAATCAGGATGGGGAGGACGACATGCTGGGCCGCGCTTTCCTGCGGCCGCACCAGGGCGATGGTTCGCGTCATATCCCTGTCGGCGATGGCGGAGGCACTCAATGCGTGTTGAGAGAGTTCACGGGCCACGCTTGAGTGAGGCAGAATGGTTGCATATTGCGTGGCCTTATCAGCGATCACGGTTTTGACCGCGCCAAGGGAATCGAGTTCCAGCTCTGGCTTGAGGGCAATGCCCTTTGCCCGGTAGACCCGATCGATAATTCGCCGCAACTCATGGATTTCGCTGGGGAGGATCAGCTTCAGACGGCTGATATCGCTGAGCTGGCGCGGTGGCTGGAGCTTCACACCGGCATAGGACGTTACAAGTACAAGGCGCTCTGAGAACAGATCGATGATATCGAGCCTTTCCGGCGAAGTAGGCCGATAGGTGAGCGCGGCGTCGAGACGTCCGCCGCGCATGAGGCTGGCGAGGTCGCCGCTGTAGGCCTCGACCACGTTCAGCGTCACGCCCTGATATTGACCTCCGACGAAACCGCGGATGTCCTCGAGGAACAGCGAAGCGATAGTTGGGCAGATGCCCAGCGATATCTCGCCTTTCAGTCCATTGGAACGCCGACGCATCTCGCGAACGGCGTCATCCAGGCCATCAATGTGAAGGCGGGATTGACCCAGCAGGAACCGGCCTTCTGCCGTAGGCTCGGCGCCCCGCCCGCTGCGGTTGATCAGGGAAACCCCGACCTCCTTCTCAAGCAGTTTGATCTGCCGCGTCAGCGAAGGCTGCGCTACGCCGATGGATTGGGACGCGCGAGAAAATCCTCCGTGCTCGCACACCGCAATGAAATAGCGCAGGCGCCTGAGATCGATGCCCTCCATCTCCCCGCTACCTGCCCGTGACACGGTCAACGAGCCGGGCAATCCACGGCGTCGTGGTTGGCTCAAACAAGGGGTTGACGTCAGGCACGAGGTTGATCTGGTGGCGCGGCAGTTGATCTATCACGGATAGCCGGCCCTGATAGGCTAGCCACCACACGATGAAGACGCCGACGAACCAGAACAGCACCTGCCAGATTAGTAGCGATGGCACGCCCGGCGCCACGACAGTTCCGGCAAAAATCGGCTGGCTGAAGAACTTGTTGCCTAGGATCGCTCCAGGCCCGAGCGCGAAGAACGCCCAGAGCAGGGTCAGCGACCATTTCGCGGTCGTGGCCGCAGGGTTGCCATTGCGCGCCGGTTGGCTTTTCTCAAATGCATCGTGGAGGCGGTCCCTGCGATCTCTTTCAGCACCACTTCGCGTGAACAGGGAGACCAGGAGGCACGCCGCAAAATTCGGGATCAGCCCCCATCCGGCCGAATGCACCGATAGAGGCCAACGACCCCACGGCAGGTCGATGAACAGTCGCTCGAACAGGACCAAGCCGAAGCTCTCTGTAAACACCACGAAGAGACCTCCGACAATTAGCCCCGTCAGCACACCGCTGCGGCTAATCCAACGCACCCAGCAAAGGCCTAGTACTGCCGGCAGGAGCTGCACGGACAGACTGAGCGTGAGAGACGAAAAGATCGTCGCGCCGAGCGGCGCATAACTCGCGGCGATGGCGACGGCGCCATAGACGAGGGCCAAGGTTACACGTGCCGCAAACCGCATCGTGCGTTGGTCCATGCCCGGAACAATGTAGCGGGAAGTGAGCTCGAGCGTGCAAATGGAAGCACCCGATCCGGCGAAAAACGCCACGGCAATTTGGGATGCCGCCACCAAAAGAACAATGAAGCCCACCGCCACCATCTGGTCGAGCGATGCAAGGCGCGTGGTGAAGGCGGTCAGAGGTCCTCCTGCCGCGATCTCGCCGGCCAGGATCGGCCCGACCAATATCAGTGCACCGGCCGCGACCCCCGCGATCATCCAGACCTGGCCAAATGCAAAGCCGCGATGCGGCTTACTTGTCATGCCGAGGAAGCTGAACCCGGGACTGATGGCGATGCCGCCCAAAGAGAGTGCGAACGTCAATCCCGCAAACGTCGTCCAGATGCCTCCGATCGGGAGTTCCTTGCCGATACCGGCTGTGAACTGGATCACTCCGGGGATCATGTCGGGCAGCACGCCCCCGGTTGTCGCAATGCCGCCAGCGGTAAACGCGAGCTTGCCAACCGTGAAGCCCGTGAAACCGCCGAAGAACAGAAGGAGGGCCAGGACCAGCAAGGACTGGGCGGCAACGAAATAGGCGGTGCCGCGCCAGCCGCCGATCACGCTGCAAACGAAGAGCGCAAACGCAATCGCCCAGATTGCAAGCCCGGACGGGATGTCGCCCGCGGTTGAAGCGTCCACCAGTTCGCCCGCCTGAGACAGAGCCATCGCCGCGAACGGAATGGTGAAGAGAAACAACAAGACAAGCATGAAAATGCGCAGGGTGGTGCTGCCAAAATAATCGCCGAGCAGGTCACCCAGGGTTCGCAACGAGGTCAGTCTCGAAGCGAGCCACAGGCGCTTCTGCGTGAGGGCTGCGACGAGGGCGACACAGATGATCCCGACAGCAATCTGATTGTATTGCAGGCCGAAGGTGGAGAGCAAAACCAGGTGGCCCGAAAGGCTGAGACTAGCCAAGGTAATGCCGGCACCAGCGAAGATGATCACCCAAGGCGGCAATGATTGACCGCCGTCCACGAAGTCAGACGCCTGCTGGGTGTGACGGCCGCTGATGGTTGCGAGATAGAGACCGAAGACCGCAACGATAGCGAGTATGGAAACCAGCAGGGGGGTCATTCGGAGGCTCGCGTCGAACGGGTTGAATCTCGGTCGCCCGAACGGAAGTCGCGGATGGCGTCGAACCCTTCAAATGCCTGTCGCGCTCCATACCGGATGATCAGGTAGAAAATCACCACGGCCCCTGTGGTGATAAAGCCGACGCTGAGCGGCATGAAGTTATGCACGGCCAATGGCGCGCCAACGAGCGACAGAGCTACGAAAAGGACGAGGCCGAATCCATAGATGATGAGGCCAAGTCCCAATTCGCGGGGCGAGAACCCTGTGCCGTAAACAGCATTTACGATCACATGCGCCACAAATCCCGCCAGAATAATCGCGAACCCGGAGAGGAGATAAGGCGCCCCGCCTTGGCCGAATCCGTAGTCAAACAAGAATGCGGCCGGCAGGGCCGCTGCCAACCAGCACGCCATAACCAGGGCGTGGCGGTCTAGCGTTTCATTTGGGCCGAGCGGGGTCATGAAAGATTCTCGCTAAAGCGGGCCGCGTTCAGTCGTCCTTGTCCTTGGGAGCATCCGGCCCCTGGAAGTTGCGGAACGACATCCCGCCCGCGCTCCCGAGATTCTCGATCGGCAGCCCGAGGTCCTTCATGAGCCCGTCTACGAACGCTACCTGGGTGCGGTACTTCATGGCGGAGTTCACGACGCGATCCGTCATGTTGCCGCCACCCGAGCCGCCATTGCCCGCGCCAGCCGTTTCCGAGGGGCTGTTGAGGCCTGGCAGTCCATCGACCTGCAGGATCTTGATAGATTCGATGTTTTCCATCGGCTTGACCGTCTCGCGAATAATACTCGGCAGATTGCTGACGAGGTTCTCGTAGATGGCACTCCGCCTGCTGGCGTCCGAACGGGTGTTTTCCGACTCGTTGAGCATGCGCTGCCCGGCGGCGTCTTTGGCGTAGCGGATTTCGGCTGCGTTGGACTCGGCGATTTCAGCCTGCGCCCTTAGTTCCGTAGCTTCCTTCTCGGCTTTTGCCGAAGAGACCACGCGTTGGGCGTCGCGCTCGACCCTGGACGAAGACTGGATAAGCTCGATCCGCTTGATGCGTTCGGCCACCTCTTCTTCGCGTGCGCTGTTGACCTGCTCTTCCTGTTCAACCTGCTTTTTCAGGGCTTCCGCGGCTTCCGTCTTCGCGTAGGCTTCCTCGATCGACTTGTTGATCACCGCGATGAGCCGTTCCTTGTCGACGATTTCAACCTCCTTCTGCTGTTCGATCTCATACTTGTCGACAAACTTCCGCGCCGCGATGCGCAGCTCATCAATCTGGCGGTTGGCCTCGATCGACGCGTCCTGGATTTCTTGGAATGCCTTGGTCTCGGCAAGCTTGATTTTCTGGTTTTTCTCGATCTCGAGTTGCACGATTTCCTCGTCAACCCTCAAGCGTTCGACGTCGACATCGTAACGCTTCTGCAGGCGCGCCTTTTCCTGGTCCGCTTCGGCAAGCTCATTGCTGATGCGAACCTCTTTTGACTTCGCCACGGCCAGCAATTCAATGGTTTTGTCGGTTTCGATACGGTGTGTCTCGGTGACCCGTTGGTTCTGCAGTTTGGCCTGGTCGATCTCGGCCGATGAGGTCGTCTCAATAATCGACAACTCCTGTCGCGACCGGATTTCCGACTCCTTCACATGCTGCTCGTTTTCGATCCTCTCGGCCTCGACTTCCCGGCGGTTCTGGATCCGTTGCATCTCGAGCTCGCGGCGCGACATGATCTCCGTCAATTCAGTCTCTTGCTGTTTCTTGATCTCCAGCGACCGAACCTCCGACTGGGTAGTGATCCGTTCGGAATCAATCAGTCGGTCCTTGGCGATCCGGATCCGCTCGCCTTCTTGCTCGCTGCGAATCCTGGCGTTTTGAATACTGATCGTGGAGCTGGACCGCTCTGCCTCGATTTCCGCCAACTGGGAGGCCTTGCGGATTTCGATTGCCTGCGTCTGTTCAATGCGAGCGTACTCAAGGTCACGCTCGATCTCCAGAGCCCGCTGCTCCGTCTCGAAATCCTTGAGCTTGATACCAATCCGCGATTCGTTTTCGATGCGGTTGCGGAGCTGACGGCGCTCTTCAATCTGCTCGGTCAGCTGGGTCAGTCCTTCAGCATCGAACGCGTTGGACGGGTCAAATACAGAAATGGCGGTCTGGTTGAGGTTGGTCAGCGAGGCGTTTTCAAGCTCGAGACCGTTGGAGCCGAGAGTTGTCGCCGCCAGAGCGGCGACCTCGCTCATGTAACGACCGCGGTTGGTGTGGATCTCATCCATCGTCATTGTGGAAGCGATGGCCGACATTGCGTCGACGAACCGGCCCTGAACGATCTCTTTTAGCGCGGCCGGATTCTGGGTGCGCTCTCCGAGCGTCCTGGCGGCGGTCGAGACACCGGCTTCCGTCGGCACGACCCGCACGAAGAACTCGGCGATGATATCGATGCGCATCTTGTTCCTGGTGATCAGGGATTGCTCGCCGAGTCTCCTGATTTCCACCGGGATCGCGTTCATGTTGACGCGAGTGATGTCGTGGACGATCGGGATGATCAGCGCACCACCGCCCATGACCACTCGCTCGCCCCCGAGGCCGGTCCGGACGAAGGACTGGTCTTTTGACGAGTGTCTGTAAAGCCAGTGCAGCAGATAGACACCGATCGCGATGATGATCGTTACGAGAATAACGATTGCGATCACATCTGAGCCATTCATGGGAAGATCCTCCACTTAACCGCGGGCGCCGAGCAGATTGGCGCGAAGATTGACAGCCCTCAGAAACGCTCCTCGCCGGCGACGGCAAGTACGATCATTGAGGCGGCGATGAGATTGATAAGGTCAGCAACGGTGTAGAGCACGATGATCGGCGCCACATGTCCCGTGCCGATAACGACATCCACGAAATGCAGGATCGGGTAGATCGCCCAACCGATGGTCAGGATCAGCCTGATCCAGAAATAACCGAGCCGGATTGGCCGCGTCGACTTGCTGACGGCATCCGCCATCGCGCCGAAATACATCTCGCCGAGAATGTAGAGCCAGAAGGCGATCGACAGCAGCACGCCAAGGGTTGGATTGAAAATCCGTGCGTCACCAAGGTACCGTGCGAGAACCATCAGGATTGCAGCTGCCAGTGTCCGCCAGAAGACACCGACGGGCACTTTTCCCGCGATACTCGCAAAGAAGAACACCGAGGCCACCTGCATCGGCTGAACCACAAACCACGCAACATAGCGCGAAGCCGCACTGAGCTGCTGGCCCGTCAGCCAAATGTTCGATGCAGCGTAGTATTCAATACCCGATGCGAGAAGCGCGACGCCTGACAGGGCCAGCGGAACCCGCCACCGCTCGGACGTCCACGTCAGCCCCAGCATCGCCAGGGCAGCGGTTGCAAACGTGGCAAGGGTAGCAACGCTGAGCGCGGTGCTCACAACGGCGCTGGACTGAAAGAGTGTTCCAAACATGGGCTTTCCCTAAACTTGGGCTCTGATGTCTGGGGCGCGGCCGTAGAGCGCGACCATCGGCAGGATCAGAAGACCGAAAATGAACTGTTGCCATTCGTATTTGAGCCCGATGCCGATCAGGAAGGCACTCAGGACTTGCAGGACGAGAACCCCGATCACCGTGTAGCCATAGCCACCGTACCCGCCCATGAGCGAGGTTCCGCCGATCACCACAGCAGCCAGGGTTGTGAAAAGATACTGGTCACCGACCCCGATGAATCCGCCGCCGCTCCATCCCAGCAGCAGGCATCCTGTCAGCGCGGCCGAGAAGCCGCTTATGGTGTAGGCCACGGTCCAGTATTTGAACTCGGATACACCGATGAGCTTGGCGGAACGGCGATTGCCGCCAAGAGCATAAATATACCTGCCAAAGGCGGAATACCGCAGTCCGACAATGACGATGATCGCAATGACGATCCACAGGAGGATTGTCGGCGGAACGGCCAAACCGAAGGTACGACCATTCATGGCAGCGAGGTTCTGGAGCCATTTGGGCACTGTCCCAAAAACATTGCCGCCAAATGACGATCCGATGCTGGTCAGGATCTGGACCAGACCTGCAATCGCAAAGCCCATGCCGAGCGTCAGGATCAAAGCCTGGCCCTGCAG
This sequence comes from Mesorhizobium sp. GW821-FHT04C10, assembly GCF_059420305.1. NCBI lineage: Bacteria > Pseudomonadati > Pseudomonadota > Alphaproteobacteria > Hyphomicrobiales > Phyllobacteriaceae > Mesorhizobium > Mesorhizobium sp. GW821-FHT04C10. The sequence continues at coordinate 6,242,303 of NZ_JBWKTL010000001.1, forward strand.
CCTGTATGACAGGACGCCGTTGAGGAAACCCAGAGTGGCGCCGATGATCAGCACAAAGACGACTGCCAGCCACGATGGCACGCCGAGCCCGATCAGGAAGAGCAGCCCGATATTCGAAGACCCGATGACAAATGGGATCGACAGGTCCAAGCCGCCCAGCAGCGCAACCAGCGTTTGGCCAACACAGGCGATACCCAGGAAAGCGGCAAACAGCAGAATCGCCTTGATATTGGGAGCGGAGAGAAACCCGTTGATCGTGAAGGAGCTGATCACAATCAGCGCCAGCAGGACAATCAGCCCGATAAACGCACTCCGGCCGTGAGCGAAACGGTTGCTGACCTTGAACGCGAAGACCAGGATCGCTTCCAGCAAAAGGAAGGCGATCAGGTTGCCAAGGCTTCTGAAGGACGGGACCGTAGCGGTGATCAGCAGGTACACAATCAACATCACCGACATGGTGATGATCAGAACCCGGTTACCGGCCCAGACGCCGCCGGCAGCGGCGGGCGCGCGCTCCGAGTCCAGTGACGAAGGCCGCGGCTCAAATATGACCGCTATGTAGTTGATCAGCCAGAAAAGCACCGCGGCCAGCACGACCGTGTAGAGAATGACAACCTGGGCGCTGATTCCCTGCCAGAATCCCAAGCCAAAGCTGATCGCGGCAACTACGAACGTGACCGCCAGGTTAAGCCACACCAAAGCGCGTGATCGCGGAACAAACAGGCCGCCACTGCGGCTGCCGTCGCCAAACGTCTGGGTCATGTCGTGATCCCCACAAATTGTCCTGCCGCCAAAATGCCGGCCGCATGGCTTTGCTCGCCGACGACCAGAAACAGGAGCAGGATGAGTGCCGAGACGAACACATAGATGAACGCGCCGAGGCGCACCGATACGGCTTCAGACACGACCACACGGACCGTAAAGGTCAGCACGGCCAGTATCGCGGCGAAGCCAAAGACAGCCTTTTGAAGCGGGGAAAGGTCGGGCAAAGCGGCTCCGCTTCCCGGTTGCGGGGGCAGCAGCAAATAGCGGGTCAACACGTCCGGATTGGTCTTCAAGGCATCACTGGCCACAGTCGCCACGCCATAGGTATCGCGGGTGCTGACATACAGCATGATCCCGAGAACCACGCAGCCCAGGACGACAAATGCCGCGAAGGGCGAAATGAAATAAAGGTATCGCCCGATAACTGGGACGAGCAGGGTCAGCAGCAGCGAGAGAACGAGGATCAGCCCATAGAAAAGCTGCGTCACAAACGCTTGCGTCGAGCCGAAATTGAACGTGGCGAGCACATAGCCGATCAGGAAGAGGTTGAGCGCGCCGAGCAGCCCACCCGCCACGCCACCGCGCCCGCCGGACAGGCTGACGCCCCCGAGCACGAGGGCGGTCACCGCCGTCAGCGTCATGGTGGTGCCCTGCGTCGGATCTCCGGAGGAAATCAGCGCGGTATAGCAGATCGCGCCGAGGCCGACGAAGAGACCGGCGATGACATGAGCACCGATCCGAACCACGTTGATGCGCACGCCGCTGGTGTAGGCCGCGCGCTCATCGTAACCCATCAGACGCAGGTTTGCGTAGAACGAGGTCATGGTGAACAGCAACCATGCCGCGATAGCCAGCAACACGATCAGAAGGACCGGTGAAAAGATGGTGTTGCCGAGGCCCCATGACGACATCCAGTCAGGCGCGGTGCCGCCAGGTCTCGGGAGGATGACGAGGTTGATGCCGGTCAGGGCCAGAAAGCCACTCAGCGCTACAATGATCGGCTGGACACGCACGAATATGATGATGAGGGCGAAAAAGAGCTGGTAGAGCACGCCGATCCCAAGGGCGACCAGAATGACACCAAAGGGACCCGTCACGATGCCAAGCCCGTTGAGCTTGACGATCGTGACATTGATGAAAGCGAGCAGCGGCCCGACTGCCAAGTCGACAGTGCCGCGTCCCGCCACAGCCAGGGCCATAAGGGAGAATGTCGCCAGTATCAGGGGCGCCGACACGATGATCGCGCTGCCGAATCCCGATAACGATACGAGGTTCGGCCCCCTGATGACCGCAGTGCTCAGGAGCAGCGCGATCAGCAGGATCGGGACCAGCAGGTAGGTGTTTTGGGAGGCCCTGGACTGCGACATTACCATTTGTCTTTCGTTGCTAACGCAACCTAGAACTCAATGACCTTCCGGCCCTCGTTGGGCCGCTCGTTGCGAGACGATGACCGGCTTTCAGAAATGCTCCGCCCCGACAGGGCATTGCCGCCTTGACCGCGCCTTTCCGGATCCGCATTGAGGATTTTCTTCAGCACGGGAGAGATGACCTCCTTGAATTTCGCCGGGTCTTCCGACGTCGGGAAGTGACCGCCGCCAAAGATGATGCATTCGGAATTCTTGACCTTTTCGGCGGTACGCTGGGTCATTTCCGGCGTACAGGCGAAATCGTACTCGCCAGTCAGGAAGTAGATCGGCACCTTCCCCGAGATTTTCTGGCACTGGTCGCGGAAATCCGAATCGACGCTGTAGAAATAAAGGTCGCCCTTGAAAATGCCCGGGCCGCCCTGCGCGTAGTACCACCAGGTTTCCCACCGATAATCGTCGGGAGAGAGCGGCGCCATCAGACCGAACACCGAGGTCGCGACCACTTCGCCACCATGGATGTGGGGGTGGTGCAGCGGATCGATCCACCATCCCGGCGAATAGTCGCAGGCTTCAAGAGCGATGAAGGCAGAAAACTCGCTTTCATAGCGCAGTGCCAGTGCCAGGCAGATGTTGCCGCCCATTGACTGGCCCATCAGGACCGGCTTGCGCAGATCCAGCGCCCGGCAGAACGCCACGATGAACTCACAATAGAATTTGGTCGTGAGTTTGTATTCGTCTTCCATCAGATGGAAGTCTGCCGGCGGGATCGATTTGCCATGCCAAGGCATGTCGAAGGCGATGACACGGAAATTCTGGCTGATATCGGGATCGCACAGCTGATGCCGGTACTGGCGCCCGTCAGTGCCGGCGGTATGCAGGCAGACCATCGGAATGCCTTCGCCGTGCTCCTCGTAGTAGGTGCGATACGTTTTGCCTTCGCACTGGACATAAACGTAACGCCCGACAATCGGATCGTGTGTATTCATGACAACTCTCCTGCGCTGCCGTTAAACTTGTCGCATCAGCGAGAGCATACGCGTCAGCGCCCGCAGATTCTGCCAGAAGGGGAGCGAATTGCCCTCAATAATCAGCTGCTTGTGCAGCGGATGCGCCATCGCCCAGATGTCGTTGAACATCGGCGGCGGGACTTCCTGGGCAAACTTCGACCAGGCGCTGCTCGGAGCCTTGAGCCAAAACTCCACGCCCATGTCATTGGGGGTGAGACCCTGTGCAATCTTCTGAATTTTGCCTCCCCGAACATCCACCAGATACTCGGTGTCATCGAAACCCAGGACGAATTTGCTCGTAAAAAAACGGCCGACAACCGGCAGGATACGGTCATCGTTGACCTTCCTGGCCCATCGCTCGATCCATTCCAGATCAAAGCTGCTCCTGCTTCCATATCTACTCATATGATCCTCCTGATTGGGGAATTCCTGACCCGTTCCTAACCGGGTAGTGACTTCTTTGCGGGCCCGTAAACTGCCACGAACGACGCTGCATCGATCGCAACCGGCATCACTGCAGCCGCAAATACCGCGAAATCGGCTTCGGCCGGCAACTCGACTTTGTCCACCTTCAGCGCATAGAGCGTGAAGAAATACCGGTGCGCTCGGTCCGGCGGCCAAGGTCCGCCGTATCCCTTGCCAAATCCCGGGATCTTGAATGTCACGAAGTCGCTGTTGAACTCGACAGCGCCGTGCGGCATTCCCAGACTCCCGCTCGCCCCTTCCGGCAGTTCCCTAAGTTCCGCCGGAATGTTTGCCACCAGCCAGTGTGCAAACGAGCGGGGGAAATTAAATGCTTCTGGCAGATCAGGATCGGTGATGGCCAACGCGAAGCTGCGCGTGCCTTCCGGAGGACCTGACCAAACCAACCTGGGCGAGAGGCGGTTGTCTTCGGCGAACCGGTCAGGGATAACGCGCCCCGGCGCAATATCCGGACAACTCAGCACGAAAGATGGTGTTGCCGCCATATGGTTCACCTCCTGGTTCAGCAGGGTCACAGACCTCGGCACCGGCCGGCCCTGCTCAAGTCTCGGACTGTGGCTATCTGCGACCGGCATCGGGTTGTCCGGGTCATTCTCGTTGGCGGCCTCCCCGGGCAACCGCGCCGTTGCGCGGCGACCGAACATGGCATTGAGGATGACGTGTCCGTCGAACGGCGGCTCAAAATCAGCCGAAATCGCGCCATTGCGAAACACGTGAACCCGCGTGCACAGGTTCAGGAATTCTTCGAGCTCGCTGGATAGGAACACCACCGCGTTGCCGCGGGCCGCGAATTCCTTGAGGTTGCGGTAAAGGTCCAGCTTGGCCCCGACGTCGATGCCGCGGGCCGGATCGTTGAGCACCAAAACTACCGGCTTTTCGGCAAAGGCCCTCGCAATCAGCACCTTCTGCTGGTTGCCGCCGGACAGCGATGTGATCAGGTTCTGGGGGCTTCCCATCTTGACGGCCAGTTTGCTGGACTCCCACTCGAAAACCGGCGTCAGCTTGGTCCGGTTGATGAAGTTCAGCACACCGCCGGACCGGAACTCGCGATACACCGGGAGCAGCAGATTTTCGTATATGCTCAGATTGGCGAAGATGCCTTCTTTCTTGCGATCGCCGCTCACGTAGCTGATGTTGTTTCGTCGCGCCGATGCGAGATCAGTAACCTCGCTGGCCTTGCCGTCATTAACCACCACCAGCCGGCCGGCAATCGGAGACTGGATGCCGGCGATGCACCTTACGAAATCCGCCTGCCCTTGCCCGTCCAGGCCGGTGATCCCGATGACCTCGCCAGGGTACACCGTGAAATTGACAGCTGCAGCGTCTGACCAGACCCGAAGGTCAGTCGCGCGCAGGACCGGTCGGTCGCCAAGGCGCGTCGGCAAAGACTGATCACGGCTGGTCCCGCTGCGCTCGGCACCGGCAATCAGCTCAAGAATCCTGGACTCGGTGATCTCCTCTTTGGCCAGCTTGCCGACATCCACGCCGTCGCGCAGGACCGTCGCGCGGTCTGCAATACGCACCAGCTCGGCGATACGGTGGGTGACGATCAGAATGCTCGCCCCCCTTTGCTTCAGCTGCCGCATCTTGCGGAACAGCCTCTCCGTGGAATCGAAGTCGAGCGCGGCGGACGACTCATCGAGGATCAGGACCTTGGGATCGGTCAGCAGAGCCCTGGCGATCGTGACCCACTGTTTGACGCTCAGGGGCAGTTCGCCCACGAGGCCGGAGAGGTCGATGTCGAAGCCGAGGAGCTCGCGCATCAGCGCGGCTGCCTTGGCCTCCTTTTCCTCCCGGTTCATGGATGAACCCAACAGGCTGTCCGCGCCTAGGTAAAGATTGTCCAGTACCGAGCATTCATCTGCAACAAGCACCTCCTGAAAAACATTGGAGATGCCCAGCTGGCGCGCTTCGTGTGGAGACGTTGCCGACTTTCCAAGGATTGAAACCTGGCCGCTGTCGGGAATCAGAACGCCGGAAATAACCTTCGCGAGCGTGCTTTTGCCCGAGCCATTACCACCAATGATCGCGTGAACCTCGCCCGCATACGCCGTCAGGTTGCACCCGCCGAGCGCTACCGTCGGCCCGAAGGTCTTCCTGACCGATGAGAGTTCAACCGTGGGGTACGACATCATAGGTCCAGTTGGCCGACGTTGGTCGGCTAGACTTGCATGGAATGAAGGAAATGCCACCCCGTCGGCGTCGAAGGGGTGGCCAGACCAGTGGCGGTCACTGCGCCTTGAAGGCCTCGGGATCAGCCGGGCGCAGGAAAAACTGGTCCAGGTAATCCTTGCCTGCCCAGTTCTGGGCGCCGACGTTGTACCAGCCGTCAGAGTCTTCGCTGCAGTCGGCCGGGACGGCCTTTTCCAGCTGCTCGTAACTGAGCGTCTGCGGCTTCGTGAGGATGGACTGGACCTTCGGCCCCTGTCCCTGAAGAGTGCGCATCATGATGTTCCATGCGAACTCAAAATCATCACCTGGGGGCCATGCCTGGACCGCCTGACTGACGAAATCCTTGTTGTTGCGCCAATAGCAAAGCGCACCGATTTCGCCGCCGATCGAGAACGGCACCATGTCGCGTCCACTCTGTTGCAGAGCGCGCAAGGCACCCAGTTCAGACGCCGACTGGATGATGATGCCGTTCAGATCGCCCGGATTGGTGGCCAGCCATTTCTGGATCTCGGACTGGGCAACCTGGTCGGTCCACATGCCGGCGACTTGACCCACCACTTTGATGTCGGGGTATTTCGCCAGAGCCTTCAGCACGCCAACGTTCTGGGAATCCGATGCCGAAGCGCCGGGAATGCCTTCGACAACAAGGACGTTGCCCTTGCCATTGATCTGCTTGGCCATCCATTCGCCGAGCATGCTGCCACCCACCACGAAATTCGCGGAGGCGTTCACAGCATATGGAGATGTCAGATACCCGGTGGCCGAAAACACCGGTATGTCACGCTGGTGAGCGTATTCAACGGTCTGGTTCAGCGAGGTCGGATTGGAGCAGCAGACAATGATTGCGTCGACGCCCTGGTCAACAAGCTGCCGCATCTGCTGGATCTGCGTGGAGTCGTTCAGGTTCGACTGGGTAATGATCACGTCCTTGACGAGGCCGAGCTTCTTCCATTTCGGAATGAGCTCCTCCTGCAGACGTTTCATCACGTCAGCGCGCCACGTATTGCCCGCATATGAGCTCGCATAGCCGATCGTCCACGGCGGACCCTTCTTTGGCTTCCAATCGCGATACGCACTCTCCGCGAGCGGCTGCATTGGATCCATCATGTCCTTGTTGTAAAGTTCGTCCTGGATGTTCTTGGGCAGCTCATCCACGCCACCGGCAAATGCCGGACTGAAGCTGGCGATCGTTGCGACAGCGGCAAGCGATCGCAACATGGTTGCGAATGTCGTCAATTTTTCCTCCCTTAGTGCCGGGCGTTGAGCCGTGTGCACGCTGAGTTCAGTGGAACCCGCGAGGGACTATCGGGCAATCAGGACCTTGGAGGTAATACATTTTTCAAATGCGCTCTATACGCTTTCGCTATGGAGATCGCTCTGCTGAATGGTCATATGGCTCTGCGCCGTTGTCTGGATCGGGCTGGGCAGCCGGTCGGAGCTGGAGCATGTTCTCGACACCCGACTTCAGGAAGCCGCTCGCATGGTTCATTCCATGGTGGCGAGCGGCAATGTCAACGCATCCTCGACGCTGCCGGCCCTTGAGGACGGCGCATACGAACGTCAGCTCTCCTGCCAAATCTGGTCACTTGACGGCCACCTCGTCGCCCGATCGAGCGGCGCCCCGGATCAAAGTCTGGCAGAGGACCAGGAGGGTTATGCGGACAGGACCGTCAGCGGTGAGCTTTGGCGGGTCTACACCATCGTCGATCATACCAAGGGCGTAAGGGTCGCCGTCGGGGACCGGATCGGGCTACGCGACCGGCTGGTGCGCGACATCCTCGTCGGCCTGATCGGGCCTGCCCTGCTGATCGCCCCGATCCTCGGGATTTTGATCTGGCTTGCGCTGGCGCGGGGGCTGGCGCCTCTGAAGGCGGTCACCGATGAGATCGCCAAGCGGGATGGCGAGGATATGCGACCGCTTTCTCCACGCGATCCGCCGGAAGAGATTAAACCGCTGACATCCGCTTTGAACGAACTATTCTCCAAGGTCGAGGCGGCCCGGCGTCATGAGCGGGAAATCACGGCGTTTGCCGCGCATGAGCTTCGCACTCCCCTGGCGGGCTTGAAGACCCAGGCACAGGTGGCGCTTGCAACCCCTGATGGGCCCGGCCGCGAACAGGCGCTTCGTCATATCGTCACGTCTGTCGACCGCACCAGCCGAATCGTTCGTCAATTGCTGGCGCTCGCAGCGCTCGAAGCGGCGCCGCCGCCCTCCGCAGGCGCGATATGCAATATAGGCAGCGTCCTGCGCGACATCGTCGGATCGATGCCCAAATCCGATCTCGTGTCGGTCGTGATCGATGATGCTCTCGACGCCGTAACCCTAAACGGTGATCCCGACGACCTCAAACTCGTGCTTCGCAACCTGAATGAAAACGCGCTCGAGCATATGGCGAATGCGGGACGCATTACGTGGTATGCGCTGCCTGACCGAAATGGCGTGGCGATCTCCGATGAGGGGCCAGGCGTGGATGACGATGAGCTGCCACGCATCATCGAGCGGTTCTATCGAGGACGCAACAAAAGCGCTTCCGGCACCGGGCTTGGTCTTACGATCGCAACAATGGCAGCGGCGCGACTGGGAGCGATCCTCAGGTTCCGGAATCGATCCGACCGGCAGGGGCTGATCGCCGAGTTACAATGGCGCACGACCTCTCGGTGAGGCCGCATCACGCATCCGGAATCAGAACCTATCCGCCCGGAAAGGTGTCAGATCGATCGCCGGCGGCAAACCGGCGGCAAGTTGCGACACGATCTTGCCGGTGACAGCACCTCCGATCAGACCCTGATGGCCATGGCCGAAGGCGTAGATGACGTTCTTCGCCCGCGACGCCCGGTCGATAACCGGAATGCTGTCGGGGGTTCCCGGCCGATGACCCATCCAGCGCGCAACCTCGCCGACCTCCAATTTCCTGAACATGGGTCTCGCCTGCTTCAGGAGAACATCCGCCCGGTTCATGTTCGCGGGCGCCTTCAAGCCGGCAAACTCGACATTGCCGGCGATCCGCAGGCCATCTTCCATCGGCGAGGCGACGAACTTGCGGTCGGCCGAGATGGTCTGGATGCGCAGGCCGGTATCGGCGCCCTTGACCATGATGTGGTAGCCGCGCTCGCTCTCAAGCGGGATCCGGTCGCCAAGCTTGCGGGCAAGTTCGCCCGACCAGGCGCCGGCGCAAATCACCACGGTCTCAACTGGCATGCGATCGCCACCTTCAAGTCGCACAGCCGAAGGGCCGCTGGCCCCCATGTCGAAGCCGATGACTTTCGCCCTGACAAACCGTGCACCCTGTCGTGCCGCGTGTTCGGCAAGCCTGGCGACAAGCCGGCCAGGATTGGGGCACTGCCCCTGTTCGGGCAAATAGACCGCGCTCTTGAAGATCGGTGCCAGGGCCGGTTCGAGCTGGCGGATTTCGTCGGCATCGAGAATGTCCACCTTGACGCCGTGCTCACGCCGCAGCCCGAGGCCATAGGCACCCTTCGACGGACCATCGGCCGTTTCGTGGACGAAAAGCTGGCCGCGCTTCTGCAGGAGATCCTCGCAGCCGGCGGCCGTGATCAGCGGCTCGTAGCACTCGAATGTGTAGCGGTGCAGCGAGCGCATCGCCGCTGATATCTCCTCGACGCGCGGTCTGCGGCTGGCGGCGAGGAAGCGCAACAGCCAGGGCAGCGCGTGCGGCAGATAGGCGAGCCGCACGATCAGCGGACCTTCCGGATCCATCAGCCATTTCGGCACGTTGCGAAGCACACCCGGCATCGAGTTCGGGATGCAGGATCCCGGGCAGATGCCGCCGGCATTGCCGAAGGAGCACTGCTCCTCCGATCCGGGCAAGGCCGGATCGACCACCTCGACGGCAAAACCCTGCTCGAGCAAATAGTTCGCGGTGCAGACGCCGATGATGCCGGCGCCGATGACCGTCACCTTGCCGCGCGACGTGCTTGTCGATGTCATGGCGATCGATCCGGATGTGCCGATCAGGGCGCGATCGCGCTCGGCGTGCCGGCGCGGAAGGCCGGCAGCGACCGCGCCACCATCTGCTGCAGCATGCGGAAGTCGGAGAGATAGGCCATGAAGCGGTAGCCCATCTTGCGCATGTCGACGCCATAGGCGACCGAGCCGCAATGGATGCCCGGAATGACGCCGGCTTCCTTGCACTTGGCGGCGATGTATTCGATCGCCTCGTAAACCGAGGGATAGCGCGGATCGAAACCGGGCGCCTCGCCCATGGTGACGGCAAGGTCCGACGGACCGACGAAGATGGCGTCGAGGTTCGGGGTCTTCAGAATGTCTTCCAGGTTCTTCACGGCCTGGTCGCTCTCGATCATCGCCATGGTGATGATGGTGTCGTTGGCGTGCTGGAAATAATCCGCCCCGGCATAGAGCGAGGCGCGCAGCGGGCCTACGCTGCGGCCGCCCTTGGGGAAATAGCGGCAGGCCTTGACGAAGGCATCCGCTTCCTCGGCGGTGTTGACCATCGGGCAGATCACGCCATAGGCGCCGGCATCGAGCACCTTGCCGATGATCGCCGGATCATTCCACGGCACGCGCACCATCGGCGTCGTATCCGTCGTCGAGATCGCCTGCAGCATCGGCACGGCGTCGACATAGTCGGTCGCGCCATGCTGGAGGTCGACGGTCAGCGCGTCCCAGCCTTGCTGGGCCATCAATTCCGCCGAGATCGACGACGGAATGCCGAGCCAGCCCGTCACGACTTCGCCGCCGGCGGCCCAGATGTCCTTCACCTTGTTCTTGCGCATAGCCTTGAGGTCCTTTGCTATTGTCGGGAATTCAAAATCAGGTCCGCCGCTTTTTCAGCGATGGCGATGGTGGTGATGTTGGTGTTGGCCGCGACGATCGTCGGCATGATCGAGGCATCGACGACGCGCAGGCCCTGCACGCCGCGCACGCGGCATTCGGCATCCAGCACCGCCAACGGATCGCTGTCGGCGCCCATCTTGCAGGTGCCGGAGACATGCCAGCCCGACCAGACGGATTGCTTGACCCAATCGGCGATCAGCTCCTCATTGCCGAGCATCGCCTGGATGCGGTCGGTGGTGCCGAACTTGCGCTTGAGCAAGGTTTCGCGGAAGAACGGCGCGTAGTCGAAGAGGTAGGCCGCGGTTGCGGTCTTGATCCAGTTCGACGGCTTGCGGACGCTGAGCGCACGCGCCTCGTCGCTGTAGCCGGCCAGGAACCAGGTGTTGACGTGCTGCTGGACGCCGGGCGACTGCATGATCTTGCAGATGCGCTTGAAGCCGTCGACAAGGCGCATCAGGTCGCGGCCGTCGGAGGCCATGTTCAGATCGACGATCGGCTCATCGGTCTGCACCGCGGACTTCAACGTCACGGTGCCGCGCGAATAGGATTTGTTGACGCAGACATTGAGCGCGCCCATCGCCTTGCCGAGCGGGTGCCAGCCGGCGCGGTTGACGGGCATCAGCAGCATGTCGCCGGGGTGACAGTTGGCATGGTTCGAAGAGTATCTGACGCCCAGAAATATGTGGCGCCGCTGACCGGGCTTGAGCCGCGCGGATTTCTTGAAATGCGCGCCGACGGCCAGATGCGGATGATCGGTCAGGTTCTCGCCGACACCGGGGCGGTCGGCGACCACGTCGATGCCCAGCCGCTTCAGCTGCGCCGCCGGACCGATGCCGGCGCGCAGCAGGATGGCCGGCGAATGCAGGGCGCCAGCCGAAACGATCGTCTCGTTGGCGCTATGGATCTTCGTGCGGCCGGCGATCGTGACCTCGACACCGGTGATGCGCGTCCCCTTGGTCACCAGTCTCTCGACAAAGGCATTGGCGAAGATGTGCAGGTTCTTGCGGGCGCGCGCCTCGGCGTCGAGATAGCCGATCGCGGTCGAGACGCGGCGGTCGTTCTCGTTCGACAGCGGCAGCGGGAACGAGCCGTCCTCGAAACTGCCATTGTAGTCCGGCCGGTAGGGGTATTCGCTTTCCGTCACTTTGAGGACGGATCTGGTGAATCCGGCCCAGTCCTGCGGAAAGACGCGGCGGATCGGAATCCGCCCGGTCTTGTTGTGAAGCTCGCCATCGAAATCGAGATCGCGTTCGAGCTTCTTGAGGTAGGGCAGCATGCTGTCCCATCCCCAGCCGGGCAGGCCGAGACCTTCCCATTCGTCATAGTCGTGCGGCATGCCGCGCACCGCGAACTGGCCGTTGATGCTGGAGCCGCCGCCCATCACCTTGGCCTGTTCGAGTTTGGCCGTCTTGACCACTTGCGCATTCTGCTTGGGCGAGCGGTTGAAGACGCGCAGTTCGGTCCAATGGTATTTCGGGTCGAAATAGGACAGGCCGGGATAGCTGTCGGCGATCACCTCCGGAACGTCATCCGGCGGCGTGTCGGGCCCGGCTTCGAAAAGCGCGACTTGCTTCGTGCCGTTCTCCGAGAGACGGCTGGCGAGCACGGCACCCGCCGAGCCGCCGCCGACAATGATGTAGTCGAATTGCATGTGCTTGCGCTCGCTCAGCCGTAATTGGCCCAGATGGCTTTCTGGCGCAGGAACGCCTCGATGCCGGCACGACCCATGTCCTTGCCGAAGCCGGAGCCCTTGTAGCCGCCGGCCGGATAGGTGAACTCCGGTCCGCGCCCGTGCTGGTTGATCCAGACCATGCCGGCCTCGATCGAATCCGCCGCCTTGAGCGCCTTCTTCAAATCCGTGGTGTGGACGCTGGCGGCGAGCCCGTAGACCGGATGCGCCGCCAGGGCGAGGCCTTCCTCAAGATCGGCAAAGGTGCGCACCGTTAGCACCGGACCAAAGAACTCGTCCTTGAAGCCGATATTGTCGTCGGCGACGTTTTCGAGGATCGTCGGCGCGAAAAAACTGCCTTCGTTGCGTCCTTCCAGCACCGTGCCGCCGGTGACGACCGAGGCGCCTTCGCTGATGCTGGCGCGCACCATCGTATCGATGCGCTCAAGCTGCTTGCGGCTGATGATCGGCGCGAAGGTGGTCGTCTCGTCCCAGGTCGGTCCCGCCTTGATCGCCTTGGTCCGGGCGATGACGCGTTCGAGAAGTTGATCCGCGATCTTGTCCTCGACGATCAGCCGCGAACCGGCCGTGCAGACCTGGCCCGCATTGTCCATGAACGCCGCCGCGACGCGGCCGGCCACCACATCGATGTCGCCGGCATCGGCCAGCACCAGCTGCGGGCTTTTGCCGCCGAGTTCGAGCGTGACGGGCTTGATGCCGGACTGGGCCGCGAGCGTCATGATCGCGGCACCGGTCTGCGTCGAGCCGGTGAAGGAGATTTTCAGGATGTCGGGATGGCGCACGATCGCCGCACCGGTCGTATGACCATAGCCGTTGACGACATTGAACAGGCCGGCGGGAATGCCGGCCCTGGCGGCAAGCTCCGCCAACGCCAAAAGGCTGTGCGGCGTCAGTTCCGACGTCTTCATCACCACCGCATTGCCGGCGGCCAGCGCCGGGGCGAATTTCCAGGCCGCGGTGATCATCGGGAAGTTCCACGGAACGATCGCGCCGACAATGCCATAGGGCTCATGCTTGACGATGCTCAGCGCATTCGCCTCGGTCGCTGTGACCGTGCCCTCGATCTTGTCGCAGAACTCGGCGTAGTAGCGCACGACGCCGGCGGTACGTACCGCGTCGCGAGCAATCGTCATCGAGATCAGCCGGCTCGATCCCATCGCTTCCAGCTGTCCGAGATAGGTCGCGTTCTCTTCGATCAGCGCAGCAAAACGCATGAGCACGGCGGCGCGATCGCGTGGCGCGATCTTCGCCCAGCGACTCTGCGCCAGCGCCTTCTTCGCGGCATCGACGGCTTGCTGCACCGCTGCCTCGCCGCCATCGGTGATCAACCCCATGGGTTGGAGATCGGAAGGGCGAAGAACCTCGATCTCCACGCCAGGCAGTTCAATGTACTGCCCGCCGATATGATGGCCCCTGGGAATAGCGATTGTGGCCGGATCGAAACTCAGTGTCATTGATGTCTTCCTTTTGCGGCCAGCTCGAAAGGGGGGCGCATTCGACGATGTCCGCTTGGCTGTTTTCGCGTGAATCGGCGTGCCTTCAGCACGCCTTCTCGGCTTCACGCGCCTCAAGGAACGGGCGAAGCAGGTCCGCCGATTCATGGAAGCGTCCGACAAATGTCTTCAGACGCGGATGTTCGGGATGCAGCAGCACCTTGGCGGGTGGCCCCTGCTCCGCCACCAGCCCCTGATCGAGGAATACGACCCGATCGGCGACCTCGAAGGCGAAGCCCAGCTCATGGGTGACGATCACCATGGTCATGCCGCTCCTGGCCAGCTCGACCATCGCCTTCATGACCTCGCCGACCAGTTCGGGATCGAGCGCCGAGGTCGGCTCGTCGAACAGCATCACCTTCGGCTGCATGGCCATGGCCCTCGCGATCGCGACGCGCTGCTGCTGGCCGCCGGAAAGCTGGCGCGGATATTTTTCGACGTGCTGCGACAGCCCCATGAGATCGAGCAGTTGCAGCGCCTTCTGGCGTGCCTGCTCCTTCGGCTCCTTCTTGACGATGACCGGGCCTTCCATGACGTTTTCGAGCGCCGTCATGTGCGGGAAGAGATTGAACTGCTGGAAGACCATGCCGGTCTTGGAGCGGATGCGGTTGACTTCCTGCGCTGGTATCTGGGCACCCTTGCCGTCGGCCTGCCTGTCGAACAGCGTCTCGTCATCGATGACGATGCTGCCGCTGCTCGGCACGTTGAGCAGGTTGATGCAGCGCAGCAGCGAGGTCTTTCCCGACCCGCTGGCGCCAATCAGCACGACCACCTCGCCTTCGACGACCGAGAGATCGATGCCGTTCAGCACACGCTTGTCGCCGAATTTGAGGCAGATGCCGTCCAGCCGCAGGACAGGCTTGTCGCCTTTGTCGATCACGGCGCTTGGTTCGCTGATGCTCATTTGAGGCTCCCGCTCTTTTCGAGCTTCCGGGACAGCAGTGTCAGCGGCACCAGGATGATCAGGAAGATGACGCCGACGGCGGTGTAAACTTCCATCGGCCGATAGGTGAAGCTCGAGATGTAGCTCGCCTGATAGAGAAGGTCGGGAACCGTGATCATCGACAGCAGCGTGGTGTTCTTCATCTGGATGATCGACTGGCCGGCCAGTGGCGGGATCATCTTGCGGAAGGCCTGCGGCAGGATGATGCGGCGCATGCGCTGGCCGTAGGACATGCCGATGGCGGTCGCCGCATCCGTCTGGCCGGGATCGACCGACTGGACGCCGGCGCGCAGGATTTCGGCGTAGAAGGAGCCGACGTAGCAGCTCAGCCCGATGAAGCCGGCCCAGAATTTCGTGACATTGATGCCGGCGAAAATCGGGAAGGCGTAATAGACCCACAGAAGCGTGACGAGCAGCGGAATGTTGCGGAAAAACTCGACATAGATCTGGCCGAGAATGACCAGCGGCCTGAACGTGCTGAGCTGGATAAGCCCGATAAACAGGCCGATCAGCATGCCGGCGCCGATGGTGATGACGGTGAAGTACAACGTCATCAGCAGGCCCTGCCAGAGCAGCCCGATATTGTTGGTTATGACTGTATAGTCGAACATGGCGTCCTCACTGGTTCGATGCACGTCCAGTGGTGGCCTGACCGCCGCACCAGGCGGCGGTCAGGCTGTTGCGATCAGAAGGAGAACCCTGCCGGAAGGATCGACAGGTCGATGCCGCGGGCTTCCCACGAGCGGGCAAGCTTGCCCTGGGCGAGGCCGAGCGAACGCTCCTGCAGGATCCAGTTGGTCAGGAAGTTGATGTAACCGGCATTCCCCGGCTTGCGGGCGACGGCCAGCGTCGCCGGATTGCGCAGGATCGGCTCGGGCAGCGAAACATTGCCGATCTTCTGGTTGGTGATCTGCAGCGCATCGAAGATGGAAAGCACGACGCCATCGGCGCGGCCGGCCTGCAGTTCCATCAACGCCAGGCCACGATCTTCCACCGGCGTGATCTTGGCTTTCGGCAGCAGGGCTTCGGCGACGACCTGCATGGTGCTGCCCTTCTGGACGACGACGGTCTTGTCGGGCGTGTTGAGCCCGGCCCAGGTCTTGACCGGCTTGCCGGGAGGCGTCAGCACGGCCCAGGCGTCGGTGAACAGGGGCTCCCACAGATAGTCGACGACGAGACCGCGCTTCGGGTTCGGATTGACGCCGATGGCGATGTCGATCTTGTTGGACTGGAAGTCGGCGGCCAGATTGCCCCAGGTGGTCTCGACAGGCTCGAGCTTGACGCCGAGCTGGGTCGCGATCTCGCCCAGGAATTCGTAGTAGAAGCCGCTCCATTGGCCGGTGGCCGGATCCTTGATGTAGCCCGGCTCCTCGCCGGTCATCACAGGAACCTTGAGCACGCCGCTGGCGCGGATCTGGTCGATGACGGCGGACGGATTGTCGTCGGCGGAAGCAGCGATCGGCGCGGTGAGCAGGCCAAGACCGATGGTCAAAGCGGCCATGAACGTGCGCATTACTGTGAGTTTCATGTCATTCCCCTTTCTGAGTTATTTGTGGTTAGCGGGCTAGAAATCCCTTCGAGAGGGGGTCGCCCTTCTCGAAGTAGATTGTCTGGGTCGAGGTGATGAAGGCCGAGCCCTCGATCTCGATGATCATCGCCTCGCGGCCTTGCTCCTCGACGCGCCTTTGCAGGCGCGCCTCGAACGGAATGCCGAAGATATTCTTGGCGTGATAAGTCTGGTCGGGGTCGATCAGCCCCTTCCCGAGCAGGTAGGTCAGGCGCGCCGAGGTGCCGGTGCCGCACGGCGAGCGGTCGAACTTGTTGGATTCCAGGACAAGAAAATGCGTCGCCGAATGCGCGCTGTCGGCATCGTGGAAAAGCACGCTCGGCGCGGCAGCACCTGCCAGCAGAGGCAGGTCCTTCGTCGCCGCCTTGATCGCGTCCTTGATCCTGGCGCCGGCCTGCATCAGGGCCGACGCATTGTCCGGGATCAGCTTGAAGCCGAGTGGGCCGGCATCCACCAGCGCATACCACATGCCGGCGTAGACGATCGCGGCATCGACCTTGCCGACGCCTTCGACGGAAACGCTCAAGCGCTCCAGCCCGACATAGCTCGGGACATTGGCGATCCGCACACGGTCGAGCGAGCCGTCTTCGTTCCAGACCAGATGAACGGTCACGATACCCGCCGGCGTTTCCAGCGTGAAGCTGTCGCCCGTTTCGACAGAGATCTGGCCGGTGAAGGCCAGCGTCCTGGCGAGGCCGATCGTGCCGTGACCGCACATATCAAGATAGACATAGGACGAGATGAAGAACGCACCATAGTCGGCGACATCGGAAGCGACCGGCACGAGACCGACCATGGCGGCATGGCCGCGCGGCTCATGCAGCAGCGCCGGGCGAAGATGGTCGAAGCGCCGGCGGAAATAGTCCCGCTTCTCCCGCACGCTCGAACCGGAGAGTTTCGGAACGCCGCTGAGGATGACGCGCGTGGGGTGGCCGGCGGTATGGGAATCGATGACGCTGAACGCTGACGAGAAGCTGGACACGGACTAGCCCTCTCCGAAGGCGTCGCGAATGCCGGCCCGCATGCTCTGCCAGATTTCCCGAATGAGGTTTTCGGTCATGGCCTTGGCGCTTTCGCCATCACCGGCGGTGATCGCATCATAGATGCGGGCCGTGTCGTCCAGCGACAGCTGGATGATCTTCGGATCCTGCTCGTAGGCATGATAGCGGTAGCGCAAGGCCTGCTTTTCCAGCCCGCCAAGCAGGCGTGTCAGCGTCTTGTTGCCGGCCAGCGTGTAGGTCAGGAAAGAGCCGCGCACGTCGACGATGAAGAACTGCCGCGCATCGTTCCTGGCCTGAGCCTGCTTCAGCTCCGACAAAAGGTTCTTGAATTCGGCCTTCTTTTCGATGTCGGCGGATTCTGCCGCCTGCTTGGCGACCAGCCCTTCGAGTTCGATGCGGCAGGTATAGACCTCGTCGAAATCGCGCTGCGACATCGGTGAAACCCAGATGCCGCGCCTGGCCTCGCGCATCACCAGGCCGTCGCGCTCGAGCAGTCTGAGCGCCTCGCGCACCGGCGACCGGCTGACGCCGTAACGCGCGGCGACCATTTCCTCGGTCAACCGCTCCCGCGATTTGAGGCGGCCGAAGATGATCTCTTCCTCGAGCATCTCGGCGAGATTCTCCGGGATGGCGACCGATAATTTCTGGATGCGCGCTAAAATCATGTCGACACCATACTGTATACAATGTACAGGTCAAGCCATCGCGGAAATTTTCTTGTGACGTGCAATCCGCCGGCGGCTTTCCGCGCCCCGCCGGGCTGAAAGGGCCAGGAACATGTATCCAGAGACGATCGAGCTGCTGATTGACGGCGTGTGGCGCCAGGGGTCGGACGGCAAGTCCGAACCATTGATCAATCCTGCCACCGAGGAGGTGTTGGCTATCGTGCCGCATGCCACGGTGGCCGATCTCGACCGTGCTCTCGCCGCATCGCTCAAGGGCTTCAAGCTTTGGAAGACGATGACCGCGATGCAGCGCTGGGCGATCATGGACAAGGCCGCCGACCTGATCGAGCAGCGCAAGAACGCAATCGCCCGTATCCTGACGATGGAGAACGGTAAGGCGCTGGCGGAGGCCACCGGCGAGGTGCAGTTCGCGGCGGACGCGACCCGCTGGTATGCGGAAGAAGGCAAGCGCGCCTATGGCCGCATCGTCCCTGCCCGGCTGCCCGGCGTGCGGCAGATGGTGCTCAAGGAGCCGGTCGGGCCTGTCGTCGCCTTCGCTGCCTGGAACTTTCCGGCCAGCAATGTCATCCGCAAGATTTCAGGTGCGCTCGGCGCCGGCTGCTCGATCATCCTGAAGCCGGCGGAGGAAACGCCCGGAACCGCCGTCGCCATCGCCCGCTGCTTCCAGGACGCCGGATTGCCGGCGGGCGTGCTGAACATCGTGTTCGGCGAGCCGGCCAAGGTCTCGTCCTATCTCATCGCCTCGCCGATCCCGAAGAAGGTCTCGCTGACCGGATCGACGGCCGTCGGCAAGCTGTTGCAGAAGCAGGCGGCGGATACGCTGAAGCGCTGCACCATGGAACTGGGCGGCCACGCCCCGGTCATCGTTTATGAGGACGCCGATCTCGACAGGACGCTCGACACGCTCGTCGCCTTCAAGTTCCGCAATGCCGGCCAGGTATGCACCTCGCCGACCCGCTTTTACGTGCATGAGGCTGTCTATGGCCGCTTCATCGAAGGCTTCGCCTCGCGCGCCGAAAAGCTCAAGATCGGCGACGGGCTCGATGCAAACGTGCAGATGGGCCCGATGATCGCGCCGCGACGGCTGGACGCCATGGACGGCTTCGTCAGCGATGCGACGGCGAAGGGGGCGAGCGTCGTCACCGGCGGCAAGCGGATCGGCAACAAGGGTTATTTCTACGCGCCGACCTTGCTGAAGGATGTGCCGGACACGGCGCGCATCATGTCCGAAGAGCCATTCGGGCCGATCGCGCCGACCACCACCTTCTCAACCTTCGACGACATGATCGAACGGGCAAATTCGCTGCCTTACGGCCTGGCCTCCTTCGTCTTCACCCGCAATCTCAGCCTTGCGCAGAAGACCGAGGCAGCGCTGGAGGCCGGCATGGTCGGCGTCAACCACATGATGGTGTCGACGCCGGAAACGCCGTTCGGCGGCGTCAACGAATCCGGCTACGGCTCGGAGAGCGGCATCGAAGGCCTCGACGCCTATCTGCGGACGAAGTTCGTGACGGAGATGTAGAGCGCGCAATCGATGCGTGCAGAGATGATTGTCGAGCGTGGGGATCAAGGCGGGGCATGGCTTCCGTTTTGCGAGCGCGATGCCGAGCCAGACGATTGTGGACGAGAGCGTCAGCTTCGGCCGCGATTTCTTCTCCGAAACCCAGGATGCCGCCCAGCACGACTGGCTGCAACTTACGGGCGGCGCGATTGGCGCCGGTATTCCGCTCGCCACGGGAGCGGCCATTGGCGCGCCCGGGCGAAGGATCGTCAACCTGCAAGCGGACGGATCCGCACTTTATTCCGCACAGGGGCTGTGGACGCAGGCACGCGAAAACCTCGATGTCACGACGATCATTCTTTCCAACCGCAAATACGCAATTCTGCTGGGCGAATTGGCCAATGTCGGAGCCAATCCGGGGCGGGTCGCGCTCGACATGATGAGCCTTGAGAACCCGTCGATCAGCTGGATCGATCTGGCAAAGGGCTACGGCGTCGAAGCGGCACAAGCGGCTACGATGGAGCGTTTCACGCAATTGCTGACGATGTCGTTTCGACGCAAGGGGCCATTCCTTATCGAACTGGTTGTACCCTGATCACATGGCTGGCAACCGAGTTGCGTGCACGCTATCGCGAGTTTAGCCAATGTCCTGGCCTCAAGCCCGACACCTCGACAATCGTCATAGGTCTCACCGTCACTCGAATGCTGACGGGTAGTTCAGGGCATTCGGCATCGACCCGGCGGATAAGCGGGTTGCGGCCGATCTTTCCACCCGATCGGGGATGACGGCACCAACACTCATTCAGGATAAGTTGTCGGTTTCCAGATGTGGGTGGAAATGATGTCCCGCAGTTCCGTGCGCACCGCGCGGAAGAGTGGGCGAAAGTTCGAGGACATCGGTCGCTGCGACGAGGTCGCGAGGATCAGCTGCCGGGTAATCGGCGGATCGAATGGCCAGACCTCGATGCGGCCAGCCTCGACAAGGAGATGGACGGAAGCATAGGGCAGAACCGTATAGCCAGTGCCCTCCTCGACCAGAAGCAAGGTTGAAGGCATTGCCTCCAGCTCCATCTCGACGCGCGGATAGATGCCATGCTCCGCCAGGGTGTTGTCGATAAGCCGCCGCAACCCGTGCGGGCGGCTGGGCAGGATCATCGGCAGCTCGGCGAAGATGTTGAGGCCGACCGGCCCGCGCGGCAGCACGCGCTCGGACAAGACCGGTCCGATCAGAAACAGCTCGTCATCGGCGAGCGGCTCGGTCAGCACCGAGGGATGGTTCGGCGAATTGTAGAGCACGGCGGCATCGATGCGGCCGGCGATCAGCCATTCCAGGATATGGCCGCTGAAGCCTTCGATCACCTGCAGCGCGACATTGGGAAACTCGTTCTTGATCTTCTTGACCAGCGGCACCGTCAACACAGTGCCGACCGAAGGCGGCACGGCCAGCACCAACCTTCCCTTCGGCGAGGATTTGAGGTTCGAGACGGCATTTTGCGCCAGCCGCATCCGCTCGACGATCTCGTCGGCATGGGCCTTCAGGAGCACGCCCGCCTCGGTCAGCACGACACCGCGGCCGTTGCGATAGAACAGCTCGACGCCGAGTTCCTCCTCAAGCCCGCGAATATGGCGCGTGACCATCGGCTGGGTGACGCTGAGGTCGAGTGCGGCCTTCGAGAAGCTGCCAGCCGCGCCGACGGCGATGAATACCTGTAGCTGCTTCGTGTCCAACTTTCACCCCAACCATCCGCTGCCGCAGCGCTTCCAAGCTCCCCCAGTGGTGTCCGTGTCACGTGCCGAACGGGTACTTCTGGCCTCGGACATTCAGGAACACGGCATAGACCGATGTTGTCGCCGTGATGAACAGCCGATTGTTGCGCGGCCCGCCAAAGGCCAGGTTCGCAACCATTTCCGGCACCTGGATTTTCCCGATGAGTTCACCCTCGGGCGTATGGCATTGTACGCCATCCCAAGCGCTGATCCAGAGATTGCCCATGACATCAACGCGAAAACCATCCGGAATGCCAGGCGATATGTCGGCGAAGATGCGGGAATTTGCCAATCTGTCGCCGTCAACGTCAAACTGCCTGACGTGATGGGGAGCGCTGCGGTCGGTTAGAAAACCGGAGTCCGAAATATAAAGGTGCTTCTCGTCGGGCGAAAAGGCGAGCCCGTTCGGCATGGAAAAATCATCGGCAACGACGGTGATCTTCCCCGATACCGGATCGATCCTGTAGACGCGGCAGCCCGGCTGCTCCTGCAGGCCCTTGCGCCCGACATAATCGGAGATGATCCCGTAGTTCGGATCGGTGAACCAGATGCTGCCGTCGGACTTCACGACAACATCGTTCGGCGAGTTCAGCGGCTTGCCATCGTAGGCGGAGGCCAGCACCGTGATCGAGCCGTCCCACTCGGTACGCACGACACGGCGTTCCCCCTGCATGCAGGTGACCAGCCTTCCACTACGATCGCGCGTGTTGCCGTTCGGGTTGGAGACATGGCTTCGGAACAGCGAAACCGCGCCCGTCTCCTCGTCCCATCGCAGCATGCGGTCGTTGGGAATATCACTCCAGATCAACGAGCGAAGGTCGGCGAAATAGACCGGCCCCTCCGCCCAGCGATTTCCCGTGTGGATGGTTTCGAGGAATGCGACCGGATCGATCAGATCCCCGAACCGCGCATCGATCGTCTCGTAGCAGGACATCGGCCGCCCCCTCGCCTATGGCAGCCGGATCGCGACGGTCTTGGTCTCGGTGTAAAGCTGGAGCGCCTGTTCGCCAAGTTCTCGCCCCCAGCCCGATTGCTTGAAACCGCCGAACGGCATGGTGACGTCATTGAAGTTATGGCAGTTCACCCAGACCGTGCCGGATTTGATCTTCGCGGCCAGCCGATGCGCGGCGCCCAGATTGTTGGTCCAGATCGATGCGGCCAGGCCATACTCGGTGTCGTTGGCATCCCTGGCGAGTTTGTCCAGGTCCTCGTCGTCGAAGGGCATCGCGCAGGCCACCGGCCCGAATATCTCTTCGCGGATCACCGACATGTCAGGCCGCGTACGGGAAATGACCGTCGGTTTGACGAAATAGCCGACGTCACCCGCACGCGCGCCGCCAGTGACGATCTCGGCGCCATCGCTCCTGCCTTCCGAGATCAGCCGGGTGATGCGTTCCATCTGCTGCTGAGAGACGACGGGGCCAAGCTCCGTCGCAGGATCAAGCCCGGCGCCGAGCTTCAGCTTTTCGGCGCGCTCCGCGATCCCGGACATGACCTTGTCGTAGATCTTCTTGTGAACGAAGAAACGCGTTCCCGCGCCACAGCTCTGCCCGGCATTGAAGAATGCCGCGCTTGAGGCGCCGGCCACCGCCATGTCGATGTCGGCATCGCCAAGCACGATGGTCGGCGCCTTGCCGCCAAGTTCCAGGCTGACCTTCTTGAGATTGCCGGTCGCGGCGCGGGCAATCAGCCGGCCGACCTCGGTCGAACCGGTGAATGCCACCTTGTCGATGTCGGGATGGGCAGACATCGCCGCACCGACGGTTTCGCCAAAGCCGGTCAGGATGTTGACTACGCCTTCCGGAAAACCGGCGTCCTGGACCAGCCTGCCGAAATAGAGCGCGCCGAGCGGCGTCTGCTCGGCCGGCTTGAGCACGATCGTACAGCCGGCCGCCAAGGCCGGCGCCACCTTCCAGGCGAGCATGCTGAGCGGGAAGTTCCACGGGATGATCTGGCCGACGACGCCGACCGGCTCGCGGCGGGTGTAGGCGTGCCAGTCGCCGGGCGCGTTGATCGTCATCGTCTCGCCATTGATCTTCGTGGCCCACCCCGCATAGTAGCGGAACGTCTCGGCCGTGAATGGCACCTCGCCATTGCGGGAATCACCGATCGGCTTGCCGCTCTCATAGGAATTGAGCGTCGCCAGCATATCGACATTGGCATCGATCAGATCGGCGAGTTTCCAGATCAGCCTGGCGCGCTCGGCCGGCACCATTTTCGACCAGGGGCCGTCGATCGCCTTGCGCGCGGCCCGGACCGCCAGATCGACATCGGCGCTGTCGCCGGCCGGCACTGCGGCAATGATCCGGCCGTTCGAAGGATCGACCACTTCCAACGTCTTTCCCGAGGCCGCCGGGAGCCACGTGTTGCCGACAAGCATCGCATGGCTGCCGCCGACGAACGCCGCCACCTTGGGATCGAGTGGCGGCACGGCATCGAAACGTATGGTCATGGTTTCCTCCCGAAGCATCTGGTCGATTAGCGCTGGACGAATGGCGCGGGAATGGAATTCCCGGCATCGATCCAGATGCTTTTTTCCTGAAGATATTCGTAGATGGCGGTCTGGCCGTTCTCGCGGCCGATGCCCGACTGCTTGTAGCCGCCGAATGGCGAGAGATAGCTGGTGGCGCGGTACATGTTAACCCAGACGCTGCCGGCTTCGAGCCGCTCGGGCAGGCGGATCGCCCGACCAAGGTCCTGCGTCCACATCCCGGCCGCAAGGCCGTAGATGGTGTCGTTGGCGATAGCCACCGCCTCGTCCTCGTCCTCGAAGGGAATGACCGACAGCACCGGTCCGAAGACCTCTTCCTGGGCGATGCGCATGGACTGCTTCACGTTGCCGAAGATCGTCGGCTCGACGAACCAGCCGTCGGCAATCGACGTGTCCTCGGGTACCTTGCCGCCGAGCAATTGCGCGGCGCCCTCGCCATTGGCGATGCCGATGTAATCGAGCACCTTGGCGCGCTGCGGCAAGGTGGTGATCGGACCCACCTGGGTCTCGGGATCAAGCGGATCGCCGATCCTCGCGGTCTTTGCGAAGGCGACCAGCTTCTCCGTCACCTGGTCATAGACCGAGCGCTGCACGAGCGCGCGCGATCCGGCGATGCAGGTCTGCCCGGTCGCGGCGAAGATCCCCGAAACGAGGCCTGGAATGGCAGCGTCCATCTTGGCGTCGGCAAAGACGATGTTGGCGGATTTGCCGCCGAGTTCGAGCGTAACCTTCTTGAGCCCGCCGGCGGCGGACTGATAGACGCGGCGGCCGGTCGCGTCGCCGCCGGTGAAGGCCACTTTGGCCACATCGGGATGCGTGACCAGCCGATCGCCGATTTCGTGGCCGAAACCGGTGACGATGTTGACGACGCCCTTGGGAAAGCCCGCCTTCTCGAAAAGCTGGCCGAAGAACAGAGCCGACACCGAGGAGAATTCCGACGGCTTCCAGACGACCGTGTTGCCCGCGGCGAGCGCCGGAGCAAGCTTCCATGTCGCCAGCATCAGCGGCGAGTTCCATGGGGTGATCGCGGCCACCACCCCGAGCGGCTCGCGGCGCGTGTAGTTGAACACGCCCGGCTTGTCGATCGGGATGACGCGCCCCTCGATCTTGTCGGCGAGGCCGCCAAAGAAGCGGAACCATTGCGGGATGTATTTGCACTGCATCCGCATTTCATTGATCAGCTTGCCGTTGTCGCGGGTTTCGAGAACGGCCAGGGTCTCGGCCTCCTCCGCCACGAGGTCGGCAAAGCGCGTCATGATCTGTCCACGCGCTGTTGGGGTCATTGTCCGCCACTCGCCGCGGAAGGCGGCCGCGGCTGCCTGAACGGCCGCATCGACATCGGCTATCCCGGCGCGCGGGAGGAGCGCCCAAGCCTTGCCGGTGAAGGGATCGAAGGATTCGAAATAATCCCCCGACTGCGCGGCGGCCTGGCGGCCGCCGATCAGCATCGACAGCTTTTCCGTGGCGAGCGGCGGACGGGTTGTCATGCTCCGACTTCCTGCAAAGCTTCGCGCGCCACCCGGAAAGAATCCACGCCTGCGGGCACGCCGGCATAGATCACGACCTGTAGAAGGACTTCGCGGATTTCGTCCTTGGTCACACCGTTGGTCAGCGCGCCCTTCACGTGCATCTTCAGCTCGTGCGGACGATTGAGGGCAGCGAGCATGGCGAGGTTCAGCATGCTGCGGGTCTTCTTGTCGAGCGTGTCGCGGCCCCAGACGGCGCCCCAGCAATATTCCGTCACGAGTTCCTGCAGCGGACGATTGAAATCGTCGGCGCTGGCGAAGGACTTCTCGACGAATTCTGCGCCCAGAACCGATTTGCGGATTTCAAAACCCTTGTCGAATACATCTTTGCTCATTGGATTGTCCTTTCCGGTTGATTGGGAGATCAAAGGCCGGGAGTCGGCCGATATTTGCGGCCGCGCGCAATGACGTGGCCGAGCGAGCCGTCGGTCAGGTAAATCTGCGTCGCCTTGGAATCGTAGGGGACGTTCTCCTGGCCGGGATAGCCGATCAGTTCGCGCACGCGCGGGCTCATATAATAGGTGGCGATGGCAATCGTTGTGATCGCCGAGAAGGCTTCGCCATCCTGTTTGTTGAGGCTTTCCAGGCAAGCCTCTGCGCCGCTGGCCGGATCGACCGCGATGCCGCGCGCAAAGCCCGGCTTCAGGTCCGTGCGAAAATCCAGCGACTTCTCGACGTCGGCATAGCCGCAGACATCGCTGAACTTCGGCATCTTGCCATATGCGGGGATGAGGAAATCGGCGAGCGCGAAGAAGGTGTTCTCGTTCGACATGTCAGGCCACCTTCTGGTTGCGGCGCTCGGCGATCATGCGTCGCGTGTTGCGCAGCGCGACCGCCATGATGGTCGCCGTCGGGTTGGTGGCGCCCGAGGTCGGGAAGGTCGACGCGTCCATGACGTAGAGGTTGGGCACGTCGTGGCAGGCGCCCCATTGATCGACGACCGAGCGCTTCGGATCATCGCCCATGACGGTGGTGCCGATGAGATGCCAGCCCGATTCTCGCACCGGTGTCGAAACCAGCGTCTCGATGGCGCCGGCGGCGCGCACCGATTCCAGGCAGCGATCGATGTTGAACTTCAACAGCCGGTTGGAGTTCTCGTTGACCTTGTAGACGATCTGCGGCGCGGGCAGCCCGTCGGAGTCCGTCAGATCCTTGGACAGGATCACCTGGTTGCTCTCTTCCGGAAGATCCTCACCGACGATGCCCCAGATCAGCGAGTGGCCGAAGCGACGCGCCACATTCTCGTGCAGGTTGGCGCCCCAGAAATCCTGGAACCGGCCGCTCTCGGCGACATAGACCTTGGATCCGGTTGCCCCGGATACGCCAACCGGTCCGCCCGAGGGCATGCAATTCCATTTCGAACCGCGCACGAAGCCGCGGCTTTCGTCGGTCTCGTAGAACTCGAGCGAATAGACCTGCTGGCCAAAGGGGCCGCGCCAGGAATCGAGCGGATCCGCGTAAGAGGCAAGCACGCTGGCGAAGGGATGCATCATCAGCCTTTTGCCGACCATGCCCGACGAGTTGGCAAGGCCGTCCGGGTTCCTGGACCCTCCTGACATCAGCAGCAGTCGCGGCGTGCCGACGCCATTGGCGCACAGGATGACCACCTTGGCGCGCTGGCGCCGCTCCCGGCCGTTCGCGTCGATATAGACGACACCGGTCGCCAGCCCTTGCTCGTTGGTCTCGACTTCCTTGACCCGGGCACGGGTGACCAGCCGCGCGCCGGCTTTCAATGCCAGCGGCCAATGCGACCGGTCGGTCGTGGATTTCGCGCCCTCCGGACACCCGGTAAGACAGGTTCCGCGGCGCACGCACGGATTGAGTTCGCCGAACGTCTCCGACGGGATGGCATTGCTGCCGGGCCACCAGTGCCAGCCCATCTTTTCCATGCCCAGCGCACCGCGCAGACCGACGGAGCCGATGGGCAGCGCCGGGAAGGGATAGGCACCGCGGGGCGGATAGGCCGGATCGCCGGCGAGACCGGAAACGCCCACCTCGCGCTCGATCTCGAGCTGGTAAGGAAGCAGGTCCTCATAGCTGAACGGCCAGTCCTCGGCCACGCCGTCCATCGACCTCACGCGGAAGTCCGACGGCAGGAAATGCATCCACTGCGCGCCATAAAGCGTCGCGCTGCCGCCGACGCCGGCGAACATCAGCGGGTTGATGTCCGTCGTCGACGTGTCGACCGGATAGTCGTTGGGATTGTCACGGACGTTGGGATTGGGATGCCAGAGCTTGGTGCTGACAAGTTCGTGCTCCGGACGCGCGCCGGTATAGTCGGCATAATCAGGCCATTCGCCCTGTTCGAGCACGACAACGGAAATGCCGGCACGCGCCAGGTGAAGCGCGGCAACCGAGCCGGATGGGCCGGCCCCGACGATCACGACATCCACTTCCTCGTCGCGCCTTGCCCGTGCACCGCGATCCGCCAGAACTTCAACGGTCATTTTCTTCCTCCCTTGGGGTCCAACGGCAGCATCGGGTCAGGCGAGCCGCGTCCGGTAAAACGCCGCCGCGCCGATGATGATGACGCCCTTGATGATGAGCTGCATCTCGATCGGAAATCCGAGCAGCAGCACGAGATTGTTGATCACCACCAGAACAGCCACGCCAAGCAGCGCCGCGAAGATGTTGCCGCGCCCACCGGTAAGCGCCACGCCGCCCATCACCGCGGCAACGATGGAGTCCAGTTCGTAGCCTTGCCCGACCCAGTTCGAGACGGTACCGACATAGCCGAGCAGGAACAGGCCGCCTATTCCCGCGCAGACCGAGCAGATGACGTAGCAAAGGATGACCACGCGATCGGGCGCGACACCGTTGAGGAACGCGGCCTTCGGATTGCTTCCCACCATGAATATCTCACGGCCGAGGCGCGACCGGTGCAGCACGATGCCGAACGCGATCGCCAGGAATGCCAGGGTGATCAGATTGACTGGTACGCCAAAAATCCGCCCCGAGGCCAGAAAGCCCATGCCCGGCGGCAAGGTGCTGATCGGCGCCCCGCCGGTATAGGCGAAACGAATGCCCTGCAGGATGATCATCATCGCCAGTGTCGCGAGAAACGGGCTGACATTGCGCTTGGCGACGAGCCAGCCGTTCACCAGGCCCACCATGGCCGACAGGGCGATCGCGGCGATGAAGATCATCGGAATCGCTTCATTGGTGGTGGCTTTGAAAGCGGTCGCCAGCACCGCCACCGTCGCCATCAGCGAGGCCACTGACAGGTCCAATCCGCGCACCAGGATGACGAAGGTCTGACCGATCACAACCATGCCAAGCGGTGCCGCGATGGTCAGCACATTGACCAGGTTGGCCGGTCGCAGAAAGGTCGGTGAGGCAAGAGCCGCGACGGTCATCAGCACGACCAGGAAGACCACCAGCCCGTAGCGCTCGAAGACAGACGCCAGGGAAATGCCTTGCGATCGCGGCATCGGGGTATCGAGAGGCGCCATCATTATCTCCGCCTTGGTGTGTGGATGCCGACGGCGATGATGATGATAAGCCCCTGGATGACCCACTGGTAGTAGGACGAGACATTGACGAAGTTCAGCAGGCTGTTGAGCATGGTGACGAGCAGCACGCCAAGGAAAGTGCCAAGCACGCCGCCTCTTCCGCCGGCGAGGATGGTGCCTCCGACCACCACCGGCGTCACCGACTGCAG
This sequence comes from Mesorhizobium sp. GW821-FHT04C10, assembly GCF_059420305.1. Lineage (NCBI taxonomy): Bacteria > Pseudomonadati > Pseudomonadota > Alphaproteobacteria > Hyphomicrobiales > Phyllobacteriaceae > Mesorhizobium > Mesorhizobium sp. GW821-FHT04C10. The sequence continues at coordinate 6,271,239 of NZ_JBWKTL010000001.1, forward strand.
CGTCAGCGCGGCACCGATGCGCGGGTCGCCAACGCCAGTTCGCGCAGTCAGGAAAATCGCCGCTATGCCCGCGCACAGGCCCGACAGCGCGTAGGCAAGCACCACGATACGATCGACCGGCAACCCGTTCAGCCGCGCCGCTTCCCGGTCGCCGCCGACGAAGTAGATGCTGCGGCCGGTGCGCGTGCGCTGCAGCCAAAGCCCGGCGAGCGCGAAAATCACGACGAGCACGACGGCGCTGAGCGGAATGCCGCCGACCTTTGCATAGGCGATATCCGCGAAGGCACGCGGTACGGAGCCACCGGGCTCCTTGCGGTACATCAGCGTTCCGCCGAAGATGATCGAGGACATGCCGAGCGTGACGATCAACGGATGGACGCGCAGCACGACCGTCAACAACCCGTTGAGCGCGCCCACAGCGGTCGCGGCGACCAATGCGAGCGGCAGTGCAAGCCACACCAGATCGGGGCGCCATTCGAGGAAGTTCGCCAGAAAGACGGTGAGCGCACCAACCAGCGAACCGACCGCCAGATCGATGCCGCCCATCAGCACGACAAACGTCTGGCCCAGGCTGACCATGCCCAGCACGATGAGCTGCTGGAACAGGTTGCCGATGTTGCGCCAGGTCAGGAACCGATCGGACAAGAAGCCGCCGGCGACCGCAAGCAGGACCAGCAGCACAGCCACGATCAGATAGGAAAGCATCAGCCGGTTGCGGCGAAGATCCATCGTGATCGCACTCATCCTACCGGCTCCGCACGTTGATCAATTTCCGCCTTGCGGTGCCCGACAGATCGCACGGCGAGATCCATGATCGCCTCCTCGCCGAGCGCATCGCCTTTGATTTCGCCGACGACATAGCCTTGCGCCATCACGAAGACCCTGTCGGAAAGGCCGACGATTTCGGGCAGTTCCGAACTGATCATCAGCACGCCGACGCCGGAATCCGCCAGCCGGCGCACGATGCGATAAATCTCCACCTTGGCCCCGATATCGACCCCGCGCGTTGGTTCGTCGAGGATAAGCAGCCTGCTGGCGATCCGCGACCAGCGGCTGAACAACACCTTCTGCTGGTTTCCACCGGAGAGATTGCCGATCTTCACGTCAGGCGACGGCGTCGCGACCGAAAAGTCCTGGATCTGCCGCATGGCCACCGCACGTTCCTGCTTGCGGTCGATCAGGCCATGTTTCGTTATGCCTTCGAGGTCGGGCGCTACGATGTTGGCGGAAATCGGCAGGCCGAGAAACAGGCCGTCGTCCTTTCGGCTCTCGGTCAGAAAACCGAGCCCGTGGCGTATCGAGCCCTTCGGAAGCTTCGCCGCAAATGGCTTGCCATCGAATTCGATCACACCACTCTCCACGGCGCGCGTGCCGAAGATCGCCTCGGCGACCTCCGTGCGCCCCGAACCGACCATGCCGGCGACGCCGACGATTTCGCCAACCTTGACGTTGAGGCTGACGTCACGGACGCGCGGACCAGCCTTGAGGTTGCGAACGGCGAGCACATCCGGGCCGCTCGCCGGTGCGGTGCGCCGCGGCGGATAGATCTGGCTGAGCCGGCGACCGACCATCCGGGTGATCATCTCTTCGCGCGTGAGCGCGCTTACCGGGCTCGTGCCGACGAGCTGGCCGTCCTTGAGGATCGTGACCGTGTCGGCGATCTCGAAGATTTCCTCCAGCCTATGGGAGACGTAGACGATACCGACGCCTTCGTTGCGCAGCCTGCGCATGTTCTCGAACAAAAGATCGACCTCGCGTCCGGCGATGACCGCCGTCGGCTCGTCCAGGATGAGCAGCCGCACCTTGCCGACCAGAGCTTTCGCGATCTCGACCATTTGCTGGTCGGCAAGCGGCAATTCGTCGATCCTGGCGTGGGTTGGAATGTCGACGCCGAGCTGTGAGAGAATTTCAGCGGCGCGGACGTGGCGGGCGCGGTTTGAAATGAGACCCAGCATGCCGCGGGGCTGCGTGTCGACCAGAATGTTCTCGGCAACGGAAAGCTCGGGAAAAAGAGCAAGCTCCTGATGGATCACGTGGATGCCGGCCGCGCGTGCTTCCTTCGGCGACTGCCAGGAAGCCGGCCTGCCGAGGTAGGTCATGGTCCCGGAATTCGGTTTGGTCACGCCGCCCATGACGCGGATCAGCGTCGACTTGCCCGCGCCATTTTCGCCGAGAAGGGCGTGAATCTCGCCGGGTTGCACGGCGAAATCGACCTTGTCCAGGGGTTTGACTCCAGGATAGTCCTTCTCGATCTGACTGAGTTCAATAACAGACGCTGACATATCCGGTGCTCGAACTGTTCAATGCACGTCCGGTGCGCGCCCAGAAGGGCGCACACCGGGTCGCTTGGGAGGCTTACTTCGGATAGTCGGGATTGAATGTGCTCGGATTGTAGCCGGCAGGCAGCCCGTTGCTTGGCGACAGATCGCCCGGGTCGCTCATGCTGACATGGTCGAGCAGATGCCTGTCGCCCTTGACCGAGACCGTATCCGCGCCGGGCGACGTGACGACCTGGAAGCTCACCTCGACCTTGTCCGGGACCGAGATACCCTTGAGCACGTCGAGCGCGGTCTCGATGCCGGTGATGCCCATCGACGTCGGATAGTCGATGCCGACCATCTTGATGTTGTGCTTGTTGGCCAGCTGATACATCCGGGCAACGTCGCCACCGGTCATCGGCGGGAATTCGCCGTCCTTGTAACCGGCGTCAAGAAACGCTTCGATCGCGCCATAGCCCTGTAGCGCGCTGTCGGCCAAGACACCGTCGATGGCCTTGCCGTGCTTCTGGATCAGCGCGGCCATCACCGACTTGCCGGTTGCCGGATTCCAGTCGCAATACTGCTTCTCCAGCACCTTGATGTCGGGAAACTTCGAGAACACTTCCTCGTTCGCCTTGATGCGGATTTCCGCGACGCTCGACCCGGCGATGCCCGGCAGCATCACGATGTTGCCCTTGCCGCCCAGCGTCTCGCACAACCACTGCGCCTCGAGACGGCCCAACGCCCAGTCGGATGCCGTGACGTAGGTGATGTAGTTGGCCGGCGTCTTCACCTTGCGATCGACCATGACAACAGGGATGCCCTGTTCGGTTGCACGGCCGACGACGGAATCGAGCGCGTCCTCGGTCGAGGCCGCAATGAGCAGAATATCGACGCCCTGGCTGATCAGATCCTGGATATCCGCGATCTGCTTGGAAGGATCGTCATTGGCGTCGGTGACGAGAAGATGAGCGATCTCGTCGCGATGCTGGCCGGCGGACCACAGGACGCCATGCTGAAAGGCGACGCGCCAGGCATTGGAAATCGAAGCATTGGAGAACCCGATCGTGTACGGACCCGCCTTCTTCCATTTCGAGGTGTCGACCATGGTGTTGGCATTGGGGTTCCACATCCAGGTGCGCGGCGCGCCGTAGTAGCCAGGCTTCTTTTCCGCCGTCTCTGAAGCGACGGCCGCGCTGGTCTGGGCGAGTTGGATGGCCGGCGCGGCGGCCATGGCTGCCGCCACGGCCGGCATGCCCCGGATAAAGCCCTTACGGGAAATCTTGTGGTCTAGAATGCTCTTTATTGACATTGGTTCCTCCTCCTTAACGCTCGACAGAGCGTTTAAAATTCTCCTCAGATATTCTCGCACACGAGAAAGTATAAACAAAGAATATATGTTTATATCTCGGGCAAATCGCACGAGCATTCTCCTGACAACCTCCAACTCAGGAAAATTCGATTGGACGCGATTTGACGCAAATTAGCAGTCGATTACCCATGATCGTCAATCTGCCGTCTTGTAATAGCTGCTATTACCTTTTTGGCCATTGGGAGCAGCGAAGAATACGACTTATCTAGCAGCCGGTTCTGGGCGCTTGAGGTGCGTTCCGTCGGAGGAGAGGCCGTGAATATTCTTGTCGTCTTGCGCATGATCCCGGATTCCGCGGGCGAGCTGCAACTCGCCGAGGACGGCCGCAGCATCGATCGGGAATGGCTGGATTTCCAGCTCAACGATTTCGACGATCATGCCCTCGAGGAAGCAATCCTGCTCAAGGAAGCCGTCGGTGCGAAGGTAACGGCGGTGGCCGTTGGCGAAGGCGCCAACCGGGTCCTGCAGATGGCCGCGGCGCGCGGCGCCGACGAAGTCGTGGCCCTCCAATTCGAGGAGGACGCCATGATCTCCTCACGAGAGATCGCGGCTTCCATCGCCGCGATGGCGAGGGCAAGGTCGGCAGACCTGGTTCTGTGCGGCGTCCAATCGAGCGAGGATGTCTTTGGCCAGCTCGCGCCCTATGTCGGCGCGCTGCTCGACTGGCCGCATGTGTCGGGAACCAACCGTATCGTTGCGAACGGCGCCGTGCTTCGGGTCACGCAAGAGCGCGGCGCGGGTGTCGCCGTCACCTATGAGCTGGCCACGCCGGCGGTGCTCGGCGTTCAGACCGCGTCGAAGGCGCCCCGCTATGTCTCGGGCAGCAAGCTTCGCGAGGCGTCCAAGACGCCCATCGGCCGCGCCACGCCCGAATTGTCGGGCTTCGAGCGTACCGCCGAGATCATCACATTGCGCCTGCCAGTCCAGGGCGGCTCCGGCGAGAACCTCGGCGGCAATGCTGAGACAGTCGCGGATCGCTTGATCACCATCCTGGCAGCCAAAGGCCTGGCGAGGAACTAAGCCATGAAATTGATTGCCTGTACCGAAGGCCATTCCGGCAAGATCGAAGCCTTCTCACTTGAGATGATCGCCGCGGCGCGCTCGCTGGCCCAGGCCGACGACGAAGTCGTTGCCTTTTTCGCCGGTCGTGACGCGGAAGGCGCATCCACTTGCCTTGGTGCCGCCGATCGCCTGATAGTGGCCCGCTCGACAAAATCGGATGTCATTCCCGCCGAGGCCTACGCGCTGCTTCTGCGCGACGTCATCACCGCCGAAAGCCCCGGCCTGATCCTGGTTCCCTATTCGGCAAACGGACTGGACGTGGCAGCGGACATCGCGGCGCGAACCGGCTGGCCGCTCATCTCCTATGTCAATGAAATCAAGCGGCATGGCGAAGCCCTGACGATCGTCGCGCAGATGTATGGCGGCAAGATACTGGCCGAATGCGAAGTGCGGCTGCCCGCGATTCTGATGATCAACCCAGGAGCCTTCGCGACGGCAGCGCCGGATCCGATCGCGCCCATGAACGTGCAGACGATCGATGCCGAACCCGTACTCACCAGCGGCAAGGTGAAGATGGTGGCCATCGACATGCCGGATTATGCCGACGTCGATCTGACGACAGCCGACAGGATCGTGTGCGTGGGCCGCGGCATCGGCGACGAGGCAAGCATCGACCTTGCTCGCAATCTGGCGACGATGCTGGGGGCGGAGATCGCCGGCAGCCGTCCTGTGGTCGACAATGGCTGGCTGCCGAAGCTGCGCCAGGTCGGCAAATCCGGCCAGAAGGTGAAGCCGAAGCTTTACCTGGCGCTCGGCGTGTCCGGCGCGCCCGAACATCTCGAGGGCATGTCGCAGGCCGACCTCATCATTGCCGTCAACACCGACCCGAAGGCCCCCATCTTCAATGTCGCGCATTACGGCGCGACCTGTGACCTGTTCGATCTCGTCGCCAATCTGAGCGACAGGCTGCGAGCCGGCTCTGGCCGTTGAGATGGCATCGACCCTGCCACTCTGGATCCTGGTCATCACAGCACTCGCGTTGACGGCCTGGCGCTCTCGCCGTTACGCGGTCGCTCTCGCCAATGCACCGGCAGCGGCCCGCTTCGACCGCCCGATGCTGCGTCTCCAGGGCGTGATGGTCGCCATCGGCATGCACCGGAAAATGCTCCGCAAGCCGCTTTCCGGCGTGCTCCACGCAATCATCTTCATTTCATTCTTCGTGCTGTTCACCGCCACCATCGATGCCTTCGGCTCGCGGCTGTTTCCCGGGTTCTCGCTTGCGCCCATCGGAGGCGAAACCTGGATTGCCGCTCTGCAGGATATCTTTTCGGTGCTGATGCTGGTCGGCGTCGCACTTGCACTCTATCAGCGCTACGTGCTGAGGCCTGCCCGCTTCGATGGCTCGAGCGGCAGCGATGCGGCAATCATCTATGTGTTGATCGTTCTGATCGTGGCGTCTCTGCTGCTCGAGGCGGCGGCGCGCATAGCCGGCGGCGCCGACGGCTCGTGGCGGCCCGTCGCGTCGGCGCTTGCCGGACTGCTCGAGCGTGCCGGCATACCGGGACATGCGGGCGAAGAGCTGTTCTACTGGGTTCACGTCGGCGCCATTCTGGCGTTCCTCGTCTATATCCCCGGCTCGAAACACCGGCACATGTTCCTTGCCGCGCCCAACATCTACTTCCGCAGCCTCGAGCCGCGCGGCCTGGCGCCCGCGGTCCCGGAAGCGCGTGAGGCTCCAGGCATCGACAGCCTGGGACAGTTCGACTGGAAGCAGCAGCTTGACCTTCTGTCCTGCACCGAATGCGGCCGCTGCCAGGCGGTCTGCCCAGCCTATGCGGCCGGTCTGCCGCTCAGCCCGAAGTTGCTGATCACCGACATGCGCGATGCGCTTGCCGCGGGACCATCGGCGGCCCCGCTGGTCGGCGGCGTGATTTCCGAGGAGACACTGTGGGCCTGCACCACCTGTCGTGCCTGCATGGAAGCATGCCCGGTCGAGATCGAGCATCTGCCCAAGATCATCGACATGCGCCGTCATCTTGTCGACGAAGGCCGTATCAGCCCCGGGCTCCAGGAGGCGCTATCGAGCCTGACCCGCCTCGGCAACTCCATGGGCAAGCCTTCCAAGATGCGGGCCCGCTGGACCAAGGAGCTCGGTTTTCCGGTCAAGGACGCGCGCGAGGAGCCTGTCGACGTTCTGTGGTTCGTCGGAGACTACGCGTCCTACGATCCGCGCGTTCAGGAAATCACCCGCAAGGTTGCCGAACTGCTGACCGCGGCCGGTGTCGACTTCGGCATTCTCTTCGATGCCGAGCGCAACAGCGGCAACGATGTGCGGCGGGCCGGCGAAGAAGGTCTGTTCGAGACGCTCGCTCAGTCCAACATCGATGAGATCAAGGCGTGCAACTTCAACCGGATCATGACCACCGATCCGCATAGCCTGAATGCGCTGAAGAACGACTATCAGCATTTCGGCGCGGCGTTCGAGGTGCTGCACTATACGGCGCTGCTGGCGGAACTCATCGCGGCGGGAAAACTCGACCTGCATGTCGCCGACGGCGCCAGGGTCACCTATCACGATCCCTGCTATCTTGGACGCTACAATGGCGGCTTCGATGCGCCGCGCGACCTGATCCGGGCCGCCGGCTATACGCTTCATGACATGCCGCGCTGCCGGGAGAATTCCTTTTGCTGCGGCGCCGGCGGCGGCCGCATCTGGCAAGGTGACGACGGTGTGACCGAGCGGCCGAGCGAGAACCGCATCCGCGAGGCACTGAGCCTGGGCGACGTCGCTTATTTCGTCGTCGCCTGTCCGAAGGACAAGGTGATGTACACAGCCGCGATCGATGCACTCGGCGTGGCCGACAGATTGAAGGTCGTGGACATAGCGGAACTTCTCGTGCCGCGTACAAGCCAGGCGCTCGAAATGCCCACGGTGGAAACGACCTGACGGAATGCGATCCGGGAAATCGAGACCAAGCACCATGGGCAATAGGCCCCGAAGGAGGAGAGAGCGATCATGTCGACCCTGAAAATCGGCTTTGTTGGCATTGGAAAAATGGGCACGCCGATGGCGACCCGTCTCATCCAGGCCGGCTATGAGGTGATAGTCCACGATATCGACGCCAACGCCGTGCTGGAACTGACCAATTCGGGCGCAAAGGCCGCAGGCAGCGCAGGCGAGGTTGCCGATGCCGCGGAGATCGTCTTTGCCAGCTTGCCCAGCCCGCAGATCCTGGAAAAGATCGTGCTCGGCGATGGCGGCATCGCCGACGGCAAGGCCGTCCGCATCTTCGTCGACATTTCCACTACCGGCCCGCGAACGGCCGCCAGGGTTGCAGAAGGCCTTGCAGCCAAGAACATCGCCATGATCGATGCGCCCGTCAGCGGCGGATTGAAGGGAGCACGCAACGGCACCCTCGCCGTCATGGTCTCGGGTCCCAAGGCCGCCTTCGAGACGGCGAGGCCGGTCATCGAGAATTTCGGCCGGATATTCTTCATGGGCGAGGTTCAGGGCGCCGCCCAGACCATGAAGCTAGCCAACAACCTGCTTGCGGCGGCGGCCCTTGCGGTCTCCTCCGAGGCGGTGGTGATGGGCGTGAAGGCGGGCCTCGATCCGAAGGTCATGATCGACGTCATCAACGCATCGAGCGGCCGCAACAGTGCCACCGAGGACAAGTTCCCGAAATCCGTCCTGCCGCGCACCTTCGATTTCGGCTTCGCCACCGGCCTGTCCTTCAAGGATGTGCGGCTGTGCGTGGATGAGGCGGAGGCGATGGGCGTGCCTATGGTGGTGGGCAGTGCCGTGCGCCAGCTGCTGAGCGTGACGAACCAGCTCTATGGGCCGGATTCCGATTTTACCTGTATGGTCAAGACGGTTGAGACATGGGCGCATGTGGAGGTCGGCTCAGCCCAGACCCCAGATGTCGCCAAAGCGAGCTGATCATGGGTGACTCCGAACGCTATGATATCCATGCCGTTCGCTACGGCCATTTCGAACGCCGCTCGGGTGAGAATTTCCTGGGCGGGGACACACATGATGTTCCCATGCCGCTCGACTACTTCGTCTGGGCGATCGTCGGCGCGAAGCGCACTTTCATCGTCGACACAGGTTTCGACAAACCGACCGGTGACAAACGCGGACGCAGTGTCGTGAGGCCCGTCGATGACGGCCTGGCGGCAATCGGCATCAACCACGCCGACGTCAGCGACGTCATCGTCTCACACATGCATTACGACCACTGCGGGAACCATCATCTGTTTCCGAACGCGACCTTTCACCTGCAGGATGCGGAGATGGAGTTCGCGACCGGCCGCTGCATGTGCCACCACGCCATGCGCCATCCCTTCGAGGCCGAAGACGTCACCACCATGGTGCGGCGCGTCTTTGCCGGAAAGGTTTGCTTCCACGACCCCGAGTCGCAGATCGCGCCCGGCATCACGCTCCACAAGGTTGGCGGCCACTCGCGCGGATTGCAGGTGGTGCGGGTGGAAACCGACAACGGCGCGGTCGTGATTGCGTCCGACGCAGCCCATTTCTACGCCAATATGGAGCGCGAAAAGCCCTTTCCGGTCTTCGACCGACTGAGCGACGTGATCTTCGGGGTGGAACGGATGAAGCAGCTTGCCAGTTCGCCCGCTCACATCGTGCCGGGGCACGATCCGCTGGTGCTCAAGCGCTTCGCGCGCAGCCGCCAGGACGTCGAGGACATTGTAAGCCTTACCCACCCGTTGGACTGATCATGTCGATGCCGTGACGGCAGGGATCCAGCGGCACCTTCGGGAAGCCGGCCGGGTCACAGCCATGAATTGGTTCCCGGCCTCGCCAGGAGCGCGCACCGAGCATTCGGATACGCGCGGCCTCGCACGGATCAAGGCGATGACCGACTTCATCGCCAGCGCGGTGCGTGGGCGGGAGATCTGTTCGTGCCGAGACAGAGACAGGACGGTGGCCGAAAGCCGCGGCTCAGATCCTTTCTACAGCCAGCGCTATGCCTTGCCCGCCGCCGATGCACATGGTGATGAGCGCGAGACGTCCCCCGGTCCGTTGAAGGTAATTGATTGCCTTGACGGTCAGGATCGTGCCTGTCGCGCCGACCGGATGGCCGAACGCGATAGCGCCCCCTTCGGGGTTCACCTTGGCAGGATCCAGTCCGAGTTCGCGATTGACCGCCAGGGCCTGCGCGGCAAACGCCTCGTTGGACTCGATCACGTCGAAATCCTCGATCTGAAGCCCCGAGCGGGCGAGAAGCGCGCGCACCGCCGGCACCGGACCAATGCCCATGATGCCCGGCTCGACGCCGGCATGCGCGTAGGCCGCGATCCTGGCGAGCGGCCTTGCGCCGCTGCGTTTCACATAGCCCTCGCCCGCAAGGATAACGGCCGCGGCGCCATCGTTGATGCCGGAGGCATTCCCCGCCGTAACCGAGCCGTCCTTCTTGAAGGCCGGTCGCAACGCCGCCAACGATTCGGCCGTCGTGCCCGGCTTTGGATGTTCGTCGGTCTCGAACCTTACCGTCTTGCGGCCAGCCGTCACGTCGATCGGCAGGATCTGTTCCTTGAAATGGCCGGCGTTGATCGCCTCGGCGGCGCGGCGCTGGCTCTCCAGAGCGAAGGTGTCCTGCTGTTCGCGCGATATGCCAAACTTCGCCGCCACGTTCTCGGCCGTCATGCCCATGATGCCGCTGCCGAAAGGATCGGTGAGGACGCCCGTCAGGCCATCGGCCATGGAGACATCCCCCATCTTCTGCCCAAAGCGCCCGACACCAAGATAGTGCGGCGCCCTGCTCATCACTTCCGCGCCGCCGGCAAGCGTCACATCAGCGTCACCGAGCATGATCGACTGCGCCGCCGACACGATGGCCTGCGCGCCGCTGCCGCAGAGCCTGTTCAACGTCATGGCAGGTGTTTCCTTGGGAATGCCGGCGTCGATCGCCGCCACGCGGGCGAGATAGGCATCCTTCGGTCCGGTCGGTATCACATTGCCGAAGACCACATGGCCGACTTCGGAAGGCTCGATGCCGGCGCGCTTGATCGCTTCGGCGGCTACCCTGGCGCCAAGCGCGGCCGGCTCCTCGCCGCTAAGCGTTCCACCGAAAGTACCGATGCCGGTACGTACGCCCGAAAGGATGTAGGTCGTCTGGATGGTCATATGCTGTCACCGTTCCTTCTGGCATCCTGGGGATTTTTCATGCGCCCGGTCTCGAGATGGGCGAGCAAACGCGGATAGAACGCCCGCCTGCGAAGACAGCGTCATCGAGCAGCGGCGAAAGCGCGGCGAGGTTCACCGCTCTTTCGAGCGGCCCGCCGGCCCCCGCGTGCCGGGCGGCGAACTCGCGCACAGCGGGATGGTCGCTATCGATGAAGCGGGGCGGTCTCAGCGCTGTCTCCATTGCCGGATCCTACTCTTTCCGCCGAGCGAAGAACTCCGCGATGCGCGCCTTCATCGCCGGAGAACGGCCCGCCTCGCCTTGCAGATCCTGCTCAAGTTGAAGCTGTTCGCTCGCGCCGAAATCAGCCGCGCCCGCTATCAGTTGCTTTGTAGCCGCCACCGCCTGCGCGTCGAGAGCCGCGAGCCGCGCGCAAATCGCGAGAGCGGCGGCATGCAGACCGTCGTCCTCCACGATCTCCCAGACAAGGCCCCATTGCAGCGAGCGTTCCGCTGTGATCCGGTCCCCCAACAACATCATGCCGGACGCGCGTACGCGGCCAAGGATGCGCGAAAGAAAAAGCGTGTTGCCGGCATCGGGCACGAGCGCGATGCCGACGAAAGGCTCGTAGAAATAGGCCGAGCGGGCGGCGATGACGATGTCGGCTGCGAGCGCGATACCCACGGCAGCGCCGGCGCAAGGGCCGTTCACGGCTGCCACGATGGGCAAACGCGACGCCCGCATTGTCTCGACGAGAGGGTTGAAGTGGCGCTCCAGCACATCGTCGAGCGCGGGAGTATCGCCCGGGTCGATCGTCGACAGGTCGTAGCCTGCCCCGAACGCCCTTCCTTCTCCGGTTAAAAGAACCGCCCGCACATCGCGATCGGAGGCCGCTTCGGTGATCGCGGCACGCAGTTCGTCGGCCGTTTGGTTGCGATAGGCATTGAGCTTCGCCGGTCGGTTGACCGCGACGCGCGCGACCCCGTCGGACACGCTGTAGCTCACGTCTTCGTACCGGTTCATCCACCACCTCCTGCCAGGAACCATCGCAGTTGCGGAAGCCTATCGGCCCCGAAGAACCCTTCTCCGTCGACCAGGACGTAGGGCGAGCCCACGACCCCTGCGTCGATTGCCTCGCGCACGGCAGCCTCCAAGCGCGTACGGCCGAGCTGCCCGTGCATCGCTTCAAGCGCCTCCGCCTCGGAAATGCCAGTCTCGCTGGCAAGGGCGACAAGCGTTGCCTCGTCGGAAATGTCCTGGTGCTCCACGAAAAAAGCGTTGAGCAAGCGGCGCGCCAAGACGTCGACGAGATCTTGGGCAAGCCTGTCGCAGCAGCCGTGGAACAGACGCGCCGCCAGGTGGGATGAGAGCGGCAGCTTCACCGGATGGCGGTAAGGCAATCCATGAAAAGCGGCAGAGCGCCGCATGTCCTTGAGGAAATAGTCGCGCTTGGCCGGCGGGTCCATTGGCGCCTGTATCCCAAGCGCCTTGAGGACCGCCCACACCAGGATCGGCCGCCGCTCCACCGGCCGCCCGAATTCCTCGCCGATCCGGTCGATCTCAGCGGCCGCGAAATAGGCGTATGGCGACGCGAAGTCGAAATAGAAGCGGATGGGCCCGGCCACCTGCCTAGAACCTGAAGACGCCGTAGCCCGCCTCGCCCAGCGGCGCGTTGAGCGAAACGGAGATCGCGATGCCCAGCGAATTGCGCGTGTCCAGCGGGTCGATGATGCCGTCGTCCCAAAGTTCGGATGTCGAATAGTAAGCCGATAATTGCTCCTGGTAGGCGGAGCGGGTCGCGTCCCAGACGCGCCTGACTTCCGCCTCGTCGACGGTTCCTCCGTTGCGCCGCATCTGGTTCACCTTGACTTCGGCAAGCGTGTTCGCGGCCTGATCGCCACCCATAACGCCGATCTGGTGGTTCGGCCAGGTGAAGAGGAAACGTCCGTCGAAGGCGCGGCCGCACATGCCGTAATTGCCAGCGCCAAACGATCCGTTGCACATGACGGTGAATTTCGGCACCCGGCTGCAGGACTGCGCCATGATCATCTTGGCGCCGTCCTTGGTGATGCCCTTGCGCTCGTATTCGCGTCCGACCATGTAGCCGGTAATGTTTTGCAGGAACACCAGCGGCGTGTTGTTCTGGTTGCAAAGCTCTATGAAATGGCCGCCCTTCAGGGACGAGTCGTTGAACAGCACGCCGTTGTTGGCAAGGATACCGACCTTGAAGCCCCATATGTGCGCGAACCCGCAAACCAGCGTGGTGCCGTAGTTGGGCTGATACTCATGGAAGCGGCTGCCATCGACGATGCGGGCGATGATCTCGCGCATGTCGAAGGACTTCTTGATGTCGTCGGGAACGATCCCGTAAATCTCCTGCGGGTCGTAGGCGGGGTCCTCCGGCGTTTCCCGCTGGCAATCCCACTTCCTGGGTCTGTCCCACTGCGCGACGATCTCGCGCCCGATATGAATCGCCTCCTGCTCGCTCGATGCGGGATAGTCGGCGGTACCCGAGACGCTGGTGTGCATGTCGGCCCCACCGAGTTCCTCGACCGTGACCTCCTCACCGGTGGCAGCCTTCACCAGCGGCGGACCGCCCAGGAAGATCGCCCCGGTCTTGCGCACGATGACGCTGTAGTCCGACAAGCCGGGAATATAGGCGCCGCCCGCCGTGCAGTGTCCGAACACCAGCGACAGCTGCTTGATCCCGAGCTTGGAGAGGATCGACTGGTTCCTGAAGATGCGGCCCGCCATGTACTTGTCGGGAAACACCTCGGACTGGAGCTGCAGTAAACCACCGGCGGAATCGCACAGATGGATCACGGGCAGCCTGTTCTCCATCGCGATGTCGAGCGCGCGCACGATCTTCTTGGCTGTCAGCGGATACCAGGCGCCGCCTTTCACCGTCGGGTCGTCGGCGCGCACCACCACCTCGCGCCCCGAGACGATGCCGATGCCGACGATCGAGGACGCGGAAGGCGAATCGCCGTCATAGGCCATGTTGGCGGCGAGCGAGGAAAGTTCGAGGAAGGGCGTGCCGGGATCGAGCAGCTTTTCGATCCGCTCCCGCGGTCGCATCTTGCCCTGGCTGGCCAACCGGTCGAGGTCGCGCGTCGGCCGCTTGTACCGGCTGGCCTCCTGCTTTTCGCGGAACTCGGCGACAAGTCTGCGATTATGCGCGTCGTTGCGGCGGAAGTCCGCCGATGATGTGCTGAGCGAGGACTGGATCTTGCGCATGGTCAGACGTCCTGTGGCTCGAGCATGGCGACGACTTCGTCCTTCTCGAACGTGGCGCCGGAACTGCGCAGTATCTTGGCGACCACTCCGTCGCGCGGCGCGGACAGGACCATCTGCAGCTTCATGCTTTCGATCGTCAGGATAGGTTCTCCACGGACGACCTTGTCGCCGACTTCGCGATGGACATCGACGACGGCGCCAGGCATCGGCGCCTTGATTGCATCCTGCGGGCCTGCCCCGCCCGCCTCGCCGGCGAAGGGATCGACCATGCCCACTTCAAATGTGCGGCCCGCCAGCCGGACGATCTGCCGGTCGTGGAAACCGGCGCGCGCGAAAGCGACGCTGTGCCCGGCGATGCCAAGCACGCGGCGCCCGTCCCCGATATCGGCCACCTGGTCGATTTCGTGCTCTCGGCCGTCGATCGAGATCACCAGGTGCGGCCGCCGGCGCACGATCGTCACTTCGTGGGTATGGCCGTCCAACGTCAGCCTGAAAACCATGCTCAGTTCCTCCAGCCGCCGATGGCCGCGTAGGGCTCGGGCGTGCGGATCGCGAGTTCATGGAAATCGCGGAAGCCGAGCGCCGCCGCCGCCAGCACCTGGACGCGCAGGGCCTCGCCGACCGGAGCCGGCGCCAGGGCACCGCCATGCTCGGTCACAAAGGCTGTATGGAGATCGCCCGCGCGGAACGAAGCATGGCCGAGGACCCGCATCAGATAGTCGACATTCGTCCTGACGCCGAGCACGGCAAGCATGTCGAGGGCGGCTATGGACCGCTCGATCGCCTCGTCGCGGCTTGCGCCGTGAACCACCAGCTTGGCGAGCATCGGATCGAAGTCCGACGTCACCTTCCTGCCCTGGTCCAGCGCGTTCTCGAAACGGAGCCAAGGCTCCTCGGGCACCCCGATATACGCGATCGTGCCCGTCTCCGGCATGAAGTCGCGTTCCGGATCCTCAGCGCAGATCCGGCACTCGATCGCATGTCCGCCGATCTTCGCCTCGTCCTGCCGAAGCGGCAGTCCCTTGCCCGCCGCGATCTCTATCTGCGCGCGGACAAGGTCGAGGCCGGTGATCATCTCGGTCACTGGGTGCTCGACCTGGAGGCGGGTGTTCATTTCGAGGAAGAAGAAGCGTCCATCCGCGCCAAGGATGAACTCGACCGTTCCTGCATTGCTGTACTTGGCCGCGGACGCAAGACGCACCGCGGACGCACAGATCTCGTCGCGCAAGCCGGCGGGCAGGTTGGCGGCTGGTGCCTCCTCGATGATCTTCTGGAAGCGGCGCTGCACCGAGCATTCCCGCTCGAACAGGTGGATCGCCCCGCCTTCGCCGTCCCCCAGCACCTGCACCTCGATATGGCGAGGGCGCTCGACATAGGTTTCGGCATAGATCCGTCCGTCGCCGAAATAGCGCTGTGCCTCGCTGGCCGCGAGGGCGGAAGCGCGGTGCAGTTCGCCGGCTGAGCGGACGATGCTCATGCCCTTGCCGCCGCCGCCGGCCGCGGCCTTGATGAGCAACGGAAAGCCGATGGTCTCCGCCTGCCTCGTGAAGTCCTCTATACTGTCCGTCGGCATCACGGATGGCGCGACCGCGACGCCGTTCGCCGCCGCGAAATTGCGCGCCGAAATCTTGTCCCCCATGAGCGCGATTGTCTCGGAATCCGGACCTATGAAAGTCATGCCGGCCTGCGCCACGGCGGCGGCAAAGCGGGCGTTCTCGGACAGGAAACCATAGCCGGGATGGATGGCGTCGGCTCCGACGGCAAGCGCCGCCTCGACTATCCGGCCGATGTCGAGATGAGCCGCGACAGGCGTCTGACCCTCGATCTCGACGGCTTGTGAAGCCATGCGCACATGCCGGGCGCCTGCCTCGACACGATGATGGATCGCCACGGACTGAATGCCCATGGCATCGAGGGTCCGGAAGACGCGACAAGCGATCTCGCCCCGATTGGCAACCAGGACCTTCTTGAACAAAGGGGTCTCGCTCATGGGGCGACATCTTCCTGCCAGGCAGCCAACGGCCCGTCCAGGTCGAGCCAGAAGGCGGGAACCTCGATCGGGATATCCATCAGGATTTGCGCCAGGGCCTTGCCCTGCGGATCATGGCGCAGCGAGGCGATGCCGCCCCCGCCGAGGCCCTGATGCAGGAGGAAATTCAAACCTTGCAGTCCGGGCCAGTCGTAGCGGACCACCTTGCCATTGGCGAAATGCGCGAAGTAATGCCGCACGGCTTCCTCGGTCAGGCTGCGGCGGATCCATGGGAGATAGTCACCACGCCTTGCCAGAACACCGATATTGCCGATGTCGCCCTTGTCGCCGCTGCGACCGTGGGCAAGCGCGATCAGCGGGACGGCGGCGAGAGCAACGCCCGCGGCATCCGCGTCGGAAACGCTCGTCGACCCGCGAACAGACAGGCTTGCGCCGTCGTTCGGGGTGAAGGGGGCGACGATAAGGCTCGTGCCGCCGATCTCGACCGTCGCCGCGATGTCCCCCTTGGGAACGAGGAAGGAGAACAGCCGGATGACCGGCTGCGGCTCCGGGCGGCCGCCCGCGAAGCCGGTGATGCCCTGCGCCATCGCGGTGGCGGCCGGATAGATCTCGCGCGCGAATATCCCGAGCGCATCCTTCTGCGGATGGCGGACGCCGATCTTGAGGATCACTTCGCGCGCGCCGGTCGCGCGGGATTGGGCGCCGTAGTTCGATTCAGCGCCCAGCAACTCGATCGACGTCTCAGCGAAACCGCCGAACCCCGCGGCGTGCATGAGCCGCTCCGACCGTTTGAGGATCGCCTCGCCGGTTGCCATCGCCTTTTCGGCGGCATGACGTCCCGCTATCATCATGGTGGCGCCGGCGCGGTAACCGTCCGCATAGGTCGCGCTTGCCTTGTAGCTTGCGGTGGGCGCGGCGCCCCGGGCGCCGGAGACGCGGACACGCTCGGTCCCTGCCTCCTCGAGCTTGACCGCGCTCCAGTCGGCGACCACGTCAGGCAGGATGTAGCGGCTCGGATCACCCACCTCGTAGACGATCTGCTCCGCCACCGTGCGTGGCGTGACAAGCCCCCCGGTTCCGGCAGGCTTGGTCAGGACAAAGCTGCCGTCGGCCGAGCATTCCGCGATCGGAAAGCCCATGTCGTCCCAGCCTTCCACCTCTCGCCAGTCGGTGAATACGCCGCCTGTCGCCTGCGTGCCGCATTCGACGACATGGCCGACCAGGCTGCCGGCTGACAGGAGATCATAGTCGGTCGGCCGCCAGTCGAACTCGTGGATGAGCGGCCCCAGCACGATGGCGGAGTCGACCGCGCGCCCGGTGATGACAACATCAGCTCCGGCATCCAGCGCGGCCGCAATCGGAAAGGCGCCAAGATAGGCATTCACGCTCGAGAATGACGCCGGCATCGGCGCGCCCGAGAACATCTCGCGAATGCCCTCGGCGCGATAGCGGTCGCAGGAGGCGGACAGGTCGTCGCCCAGCACAACGGCGATCTTCAGGTCCACCCCCGCTTCGGCGAACACGGCCTGTAAGGCTTCGCGACAGGCAAGGGGATTGACGCCACCGGCATTTGTGACCACCCGGATTCCCTGCTCCGCGATATCGCGCGCCAGGGGTCTCATGACCATCGAAACGAAGTCGGTGGCATAGCCGAGTTCCGGCCGCTTCACCTTCATCCGCACCAGGATCGACATGGTGATCTCGGCCAGATAGTCCATGACGAGATAGTCTATCCCGCCAGAGCGGACGAGCTGCGCCGGTCCGTCCGGGCTGTCTCCCCAGAACCCGGCGCCGCAACCGATGCGAACGACACGGCCAGCCGCGCTCATTCCGCGGTCCATTCCGGCGCGCGCTTCTCGTTGAAGGCCGACAGTCCCTCGCGGGCGTCCCGGGTCCGGACCATGTTGGTCAGCATGAACTGTGCGTATTCGAGCGCGCTGTCCGTCGACATCTCCCGGATCTTTGCCAACGCCTGCTTGCCCAGGCGGATACCTGTGGGCGACTTGTCCACGACACGCGCCAGCAGCCAATCGAGCCGGGTATCCAGCTCTGCGGCCGGCACCGCGTAGTTGATCAGATTTTCGGCGGAGGCCGCGCCGGCCGTCATGGCCTCGCCGGTGATGCAGAGTTCCATCATGCGGCGATAGGAAACCGTTCGCAGCAAATAAGGCAGGATCATCATGGGAAAGAGCCCGACCTTGACCTCAGACACACCGACCAGCGCATCCTCGCGCGCCACGACCAGGTCACACGCACAGACAAGCCCGAAGCCTCCCGCTAGCGCGTGGCCGTTGACCCGCGCAATCAGCGGCAGGCGGCAGGCATCCATCCGGCGCAGCAACCGCGCCACATAGTGGCGCGGATCGGCTGCATCGATGGTGAACGGCGTTCCGTCCGCCTGCAATTGCAGGTCGCCGCCAGCGCAGAAGGCCTTATCGCCGGCCCCGGTCAGGACCACCGCGCGTACATCGCGATCGGCTTCCGCCATGTCGAGCCCCGCCTCGATACCGCGTGCCACGGCCTCATTAAGCGCGTTGCGCCGCGCCTCGCGATCGATGGTGATCCACAGGGCCGCGCCACGGCGCTCGATTTTGACCGGCTCCTCCACTCGTCCTCCTTGGTCGCAGGCATCGGCAAGCACATAAATGAATTGAATTCATCAGCGTTGTCAATCGCGGCAGCAAGAACATTCCTGTGAAAATTTTGGCAATTGCACTATCATACGCCCTGGTGAATGGCCGGTTGACAACCTCTTCATCATCTGATGATGAAATTGTCTCATTAACGTCTGATGCAGATCGGAACCTTTGGACGAGGGAGGAAGGACGCCAGATGAGCGACGCCACGGGACAGACTGATCCGGCCGCCCGCTTCGGTCTCGACGCCGAACAGCAGATGATCCTCGACAATGCAGACCGCTTCGCGCGCAACGAATTCTATCATCTGTCCGAGCGCATGGACGCGGAGGAGTGGTGGCCCGAAGACGTGTTCCCGAAAATCGGCGACAACGGCCTGTTCGGGATCACGATTCCGGAAACCTATGGCGGCGCCGGGCTCGACCTCGTCGCGGCCGGGCTGGTGCTGCAGGGCTTTGCCCGGTGGAACCATGCGATGGCTCTTGCCTGGGTCGCGCATGACAATTTGTGCGCCAACAACATCTACCGCAATGGTAGCGAGGACCAACGGCGGCGCTACCTGCCGGACCTTTGCGCCGGACGCAAGATCGGCGCGCTGGGGCTGACCGAGCCGGGGGCAGGGTCCGACGCGCTCGGCTCCATGCGCACGACCGCCCGCCGCGACGGCGGCCACTACGTCCTGAACGGCAGCAAGATCTACATCACCAACGGGCCGGTCGCCGATGTGCTGCTGGTCTATGCCAAGACCAGCCGGGACAAGGGGACGCACGGCATTTCGGCCTTCATCGTCGAGAAGGGCATGCCGGGCTTCACCGTCGCCCAGAAGCTTAACAAGATGGGATATCGCGGCAGCCAGACCGGCGAGCTTCTGTTCGAGGACTGTCGCGTTCCGGCCGAAAACCTGGTCGGCGGCGAGGATCGCGGCGTTGCCGTCGTGATGAGCGGCCTGGACCTGGAGCGCGCCATGATTGCGCCGCTGTGCCTCGGCGTGGCCGAGCGCGCGCTGGAGCTCTCGGTCGACTACGCCAAGACGCGCAGGCAGTTCGGCAAGCCGATCGGCTCTTTCCAGATGGTCCAGTCGATGCTGGCCGACATGTATGTGCAGGTGGAAACCGCGCGCAGCCTCACCTACCGCGTCCTGGCCGCGGCAGCACCGCTGGAAGTCGGCGGAGGCGGCCGCGGCGACATCCACATGCTGACGGCCGCATCGGTGATGTACGCGGCGGAGGCCGCCCACAAGGTGCTCGATCTCGCCGTGCAGATCCATGGCGGAACCGGCTATATCTGGGAGTCGGAGATCAACCGCCTGTTCCGCTCCACGAAGCTGATGGAGATCGGGGCCGGCACGACCGAGATTCGCAAGATGATCATCGCGGGCGAATTGCTGAAGGGGATGGACCGGTGAGCGAGCTTGAAGCCGAACCTTTCGGGTTAACCGAGGCCGAACTCGCCGAACACCCTACTGTCTTTGCCGGCGGCACATTCGCGGGCAAGGTTGTGGTGGTATCCGGCGGCGCCGGAGGAATCGGCCGCGCGACAGCCTGGCTGTTTGCCCGGCTCGGGGCGCATGTGGTGGTGGCCGGACGCAGCGAGGGCAAGGTCGCCGATGTTGTCGGCGCGATCGGCGCGCGCGGTTTTCCGTGCAGCGGCCATACGGTCGATATCCGCGAGCCGGACAGCGTCGCGGCTTTCTTCGATCGCGTCTGGACCGACCATGGGCGCATCGACGCACTGGTCAACAGCGCCGGCGGCCAGTTCCCGCAACCCGCGATCGACTTCAGCGTGAAGGGCTGGAACGCCGTCATCAACACCAACCTCAACGGCACCTGGTTCATGATGCAGGCGGCCGCGCGCAAATGGCGTGATGCCGGCGCGGCAGGCAACATCGTAAACATCGTTGTCGTGACGACCCACGGCCTCTACGGCGTGGCACATTCGATCGCCGCGCGATCCGGCGTCATCGGATTGACACGTAGCGTGGCGGTCGAGTGGGCGCCGCTCAACATCCGCGTCAACTGCGTTGCTCCGGGAGCAATCGAAACCGAGGGCTGGAAAGTGTACACGCCAGAGGCGCGGGCGGCTTATCCGCGCTCGAACCCGATGATGCGACCGGGCGACGTCTGGGACATTGCCGAGGCCTGCGTCTATCTGGCGGGGCCGTCGGGCAAATACATCACCGGCGAGCTGCTGACGGTCGACGGCGGCAGTCAGCTCTGGGGCGAGACCTGGACAACCGGAAAGCCCGACTACTTCAAGACGCCGGAATAGTCGGTCCCCTCGCGCTCAGGGGACGGTCACCACGATCTTCCCGCTTGCCCGGCGCGCCGCCAGTTCGGTAATCGCGTCGGCACCGCGTTCCAGCGGAAAACGGGCTGATACGACCGGCTTCACACGGCCCTGCCGGTAGAGCGCGAAAAGCTCGGTCAGCGCCTCGCGATGACGCCGCGGGTCGCGCTCCATCGCCGCCCCCCAGAAGATGCCGAGCACATCGCAGCCCTTGAGCAGCGGAAGGTTGAGAGGTATCCGGGCTATGCCGGCCGGGAAGCCCACGACGAGGAAGCGGCCTAGCCAGGCAATGCCGCGCAGGGCAGGCTCGGAATAGGCTCCGCCGACCGGATCCAGGACCACGTCCGCTCCGCCGGAGCCGCAGAGCTTCTTGAACTCGGCCGCGAGTGCCTTCTGACCGTCGCCTTCCGTCAGCCGCGCATCGTACACGACGCCCGCATCCGCGCCGAGGCTGATGGCAAGGTCGACCTTCTCCTTGCTCGATGCCGCGGCAACCACGCGCGCGCCGAGCGCCTTGCCGATCTCGACGGCGGCAAGTCCGACGCCTCCGGCGGCCCCCAGAACAAGCAGCGTCTCTCCGGCCTTGAGGCCGGCACGGTCGACCAGCGCGTGGTAGGATGTGCCGTAGGTGAGCAGGAAGGCCGCCGCCTCGTCGAGAGGCATGTCGTCGGGTATGCGGGCGCATCGCCAGGCGTCCACCGCCACCTTCTCCGACATCGCGCCCCAGATCGTCATCGCCAGGACGCGGTCGCCAGGCGCGAAATCCGTGACGCCCTCTCCCACGGCTTCGACCGTTCCAGAAAACTCACCGCCGGGGGCGAAGGGCCGCTCGGGCCGGAACTGATACCGATCGGAGATGATCAATGAATCCGGAAAATTGACGCCGACGGCGGCAACGCGCACGAGCAACTGGCCGGGCCCCGCGGCCGGCTCGGCGACATTCTCCAGCACCAGCGTATCGGGACCGCCGGGAGCCTTGCTCAGAAGGGCTTTCATGATTTGAACACCGTTCCCGTGACGAGTTTCATGTAGACATCGACGACAAAGGCCGGCGGCCGCGTGAAATGACCGTCGACAAAGCAGAACCGCGCGCTGAGATACTCGCGCGACGACAGCAGCATCTGCACCACCACCTCCAGTTCCTCCGGATCGGTGACGATCAGGTTGCCGCGTTCCAGTTCGAAAGCCAGCGCGCGGCGATAGCTTGCCGTCTGCTGGTCGAGATGCCGCCGGAAGCCGAGCGGCGCCTGGACGGGCCCCTCGCTGAGTATCTTGAAAAGGTGCGGCGCCGTCTCGAGAAATTCGAAGAAGGCGCTGATGCGCGCCCGTTCCCGCTCCAGTGCGTTGTCGGGCGCCGCGCGGACACGCGCCCTCACCATGTCGTGCAGCTTGTCGCTGATCGCAGGCAGCAGCTGATCCAACAAATCCTGCCGCGATTCGAAATAGTTGTAGAACGTACCCTGCGCGACCTCGGCACGAGATGTGATGAGCGCCACCGAAGTCGCCGCATAGCCGGATTCGCCAACGATCTCCACGGCGGCGTCGAACAGGCGGCTGCGTGTCGCCTCCGCCTTTTCCGCGCGCGTCAGCCTGCCCTTCGTGCCTTTCGCTGGCGCGGCATGACTTCCGGATTCTCCCAGTGTGGCGGGACCATTCATGACGAAAAGCCTAGGTGCGGCCAGCGAGCCTGTCAAACAAAATGAATCATGAACCATGAGTCATTTTTGTTTACAACAGCGAAAATCCGGTTAGCATGATTTGCATCGGAGGCGGTCGAGAAGGATCGCCATCTCCGGCCGCGCCCAGGCGCTGTCCGGGCGGAACCCGTTTCCGGGCAAGCCGCGCTGATCGAGGGAGGAGGCCCCTGTGAGCATGAACGCATCTGCAGGCGATCTTCGCGCATGACCGCCCTTGCCGTCGGCCAGCAGCAGGTGTCGCGCCTGTTCGACGCGACGGATGTAGACGCGGTCCGCGCGGCTCTCGCGGATTTCGTGCGGGTCCAGACGAACGGCCCGGTCGAGATCGGGCCGCTGCGCCGTTTCACCGTCGGTTTTTCCTGGGTCACCTATGGCTTCCAAGCGAAATGGAGCGAGGGCGGACAGGTCCATCAGAAAGACCTCATCTTGAGGGTCGGCCCTCCGACCGGCATCTTCGGCCCCTACCGCGCCTATCCCGAGTTCGTCACCTTGCGCGCGCTTGCCGGCAGCGCGGTGCCGGTTCCACGGGTCTACTGGCACAGCGACGACGATTCTGTCCTGGGCGCTCCGTTCTTCGTGGCCAGCCTTGAGCCTGGCGAGGCGCCGATACCCTGGACGAAAGACGGGGGGCCGGCCTTTGACGATGCGCGACGGGCCGTGCTCGGCGAGCAGTTCGTCGGCGCGCTGGCGGCCCTCCATGGGTTTGAATGGCAGCGGACCGCTGTCGCGAATATCGATGGAACGAAGGATGTCCGGCGCGCCGCCGTCGATCAGGTGGATCACTGGATGGGCCTGCTCGCCAGATGGTCCCCGGAGCGCGTACCCATGCTTGAAATGGCGGCGCTGTGGCTGCGCGAGAATGCGCCCGTCGCGAGACGGATCGCCATCACTCACGGCGACTACCGGATCGGCAATTTCCTGGTGGTGGAGGACCGTATCACCGCTATCCTCGATTGGGAGCTTGTCCGCCTTGGCGATCCGGTCGAGGATCTGGGCTGGATCTGCCTGCAGGCCTGGCGGGGACGTTCGCCCTATATGTGCCATCTGTTCGAGCGAGAGGAATTACGCGACCGTTACGCGGCGCTCTCCGGCCAGGAGGTAAGCCTGGCCGACATGGCCTACTGGGAGGCGTTCGGAACGCTGAAGCTCGCCGTCATGCATTTCGGCGCGACCGATTGTTTCGCCCGGCGCGGCTTCAACGATCTGCGCATGGCGGGCATGGGCGCGCAAATCCCCCGCATGCTCCTCCAGGTCGAGTCCGCAGTGGAGCGCGCCTCATGAACATCCCTCTTTCACGCCTCATCGAAGGTATCATCGCGACCATGCGCAGCGACGTCATTCCGCATGTCGGCGATGCCTACGCGCGCGGCCAGGCGGTCGGCGTGATCGATCTGCTGAACAACATCGCTCCCCGGGTGGAATGGGCGCAGGCGCCCCTGGCCGCGGCGGTCAGGCAGAAAGTCGACCTTCTGGAGAATGTCTCCGGGGTCATTCCCGAATCTGCCGTCGATGCTGTCGGAAACGATGCCTCGACCGCGGAGGCGCTCCTGGCGCGCAAGGCGGAACTCGATGCGGCACTCGGAGACGTGCTGGCGCAGGCATGGCCGCGCCGCCGCGAGGAGGAATCCAGCCGGGCCGTCGCCGCGATCAAGGCACATCTGCACGCCGAGGCGGACGCCGAGTTGAAGAAGACGCGCAAGCCTCTGTTCGCGGAGATCGCCAGCGGCAAGGACGGCGCGAAACACGACTAGACCAATTCCAGGAGAAGCGTGGAACGGTTTTCCGTCCGGGATTGCGTAGGAATAAACAGTTAGGGCAGCATTTCCATGAAACTGCGAGTTGCCCGTCAAGTCGCTGCAGGGAGGCGGTGACCATGGTCAGTCATCTCGATCCAAGGATGCCGGCACCCGAAGCCTGCGTTCAGCGTTACATGCTGGAACGCTGGGCGAGGACGCAGCCGGACAAGATATTCGCGATCTTCGCCGACGGCTCACGATGGACCTATGCCGAGACACTGGCAAGCACCATCCGCACGGCGAATGCGCTCAAGGCGCTGGGCGTTCGGCAGGGCGATCGCGTTCTGTGCTGGCTGCCTAATGGGGCCGACTGCCTACTCTCCTGGCTCGGGCTCAACTACCTCGGCGCGGTGTTCGTGCCGATCAATCTTTCCTATCGGGGCAACATCCTGGCGCACACCGTCAAATTGTCGGAAGCGCGGCTGGGCATCGTTCATGCCGAGTTGCATCAGAGGCTGGGCGATGTCGAGCGCGCCGGACTGGAGCAGATCGTCGTGCTTGGCGGCAAAGGACACCCGGTCCCGGGCCTGAGGGTGCACCAGGCCGAGAGCTTCACCTCGACCGACGACAACCCGCCGGCGCTAGAGCGGCCGATCGTGCCGTGGGACATGCAGGCGATCGTCTTCACCTCCGGCACTACCGGCCCCTCCAAGGGCGTGATGTCGTCCTACATGCATATCTACAGCATGGCCGTCTCCGCACCTTTCCTGGGCAGCGACGACCGCTATCTCATCCACCTGCCGCTCTTCCATTCCGCCGGCGTGATGCCGATCACCGCGATGCTCATCCATGGCGGGTCGGTCGTTGTGGTCGAGGCGTTCAGCACCGAGGACTTCTGGCCACTCGTGCGTCGCACCGGCGTCACCACGGCCATCCTGCTCGGCGTCATGGGCGGCTTCCTCCTCAAGCGCCCTCCGAGCGGGGACGACAGGGAGCACACGCTGCGGACCTGTACCTACGTGCCGCTCAACGAGACGGCGCTGGAATTCCATCAGCGGTTCGGCACCGAGATCCACACGCATTTCAATATGACCGAGATCTCGATGCCGATCGTCTCCGAGGCCAACCCCAAGGCGCTCGGAAGCGCCGGCAAGCCTCGCGCCGGCGTCCAGGTCAGGATCGTTGACGAGAACGACTGCGAGGTTGATGTCGGCGCCGTGGGCGAACTGGTGGTTCGCACGGATTGCCCGTGGGCGATGAACCACGGCTATGCGCTCGATCCTCAGGCGACAGTAGCCGCCTGGCGCAACGGCTGGTTTCACACCGGCGACGGCTTCCGGCGCGATGCGGATGGCAACTTCTATTTCGTCGACCGCCTGAAGGATGCAATCCGCCGCCGTGGCGAGAACATCTCCTCCTTCGAGGTTGAATCCGAGGTCCTGGCGCATCCTTCGGTACGCGAGGCCGCGGCGATCGCGATCAAGAGCGAGATCGCCGAGGACGAAGTCCTGGCGGTCGTGTCCCTGAAGGACGGCGCCACGCTCGACCCCGCCGAACTGATAGAGTTCCTGCGACCCCGCATGGCTCACTTCATGATCCCTCGCTACGTGCGCGTGGTGGAGGCCCTGCCCCGCACCCCGACCGCAAAGATCGAGAAGATCAAGCTGCGCGAATTCGGGATAACCGCCGACACCTGGGACCGTGAAGCCGCGGGGATCGTCGTCAAGCGCGAAAAGATCGGCGCCTGAAGTAGTCGTGCCCGATGCGCGGTGGCCCGAGAGGATGTCGCGCATCAGAACAAGAACCTGAGGCGAAGCCGGCGCGACGGCACCGGTCCTCTTCGACGGAGTCAGCCGTTCATGTTTGCAGAGCTCTCGGCGCATGCCGCCGCCATTCGAGACCGTCTCGTCGATTTCATGAACGAGCACGTCTATCCGAACGAGCGTGAATTGCTGGCGCCGCCGCCGGAAGACGAGCGGTGGGCGCCGCGACCGCTCGCCATGGCCCTCATGGCCAAGGCCAGGGAGGCCGGGCTGTGGAACCTCTTCTACAACCACGGGCCCGAGGGCACCGGCCTATCCAACTTCGAATACGCGCAGCTCTGCGAGATCTTCGGCCGATCCCTCGCCGCGCCGGAACTGTTCAACTGCAATGCGCCCGATGTCGGCAACATGGAGCTTCTCGCCGCCTATGGCTCGCAGGAGCAGAAGGATCAATGGCTACGTCCGTTGCTCGCCGGCGACATCCGGTCCTGCTTCGCGATGACCGAGCCCGCGGTAGCGTCCTCCGACGCGACCAACATCGAAACGCGTATCGAGAGCTACGGCAACGACTATGTGATCAACGGACGCAAATGGTGGGTGACCGGCGCGCCGTCGCAACGCTGCAAGGTCGCGATCGTCATGGGCAAGAGCGACCCTTCCGCGCCCAAGCACAAGCAGCAGTCGATGATCCTCGTGCCGATGGACACGCCCGGCCTGACGGTGGTGCGGCCGCTCACGGTCTATGGCTATGAGCATGCCCCGCTGGGTCACGCCGAGGTCGATTTCAAGGACGTGCGGGTCCCGGCGCGAAACATGCTCCTCGGCGAGGGGCGAGGCTTCGAGATCGCACAGGGTCGGCTGGGTCCGGGCCGGATCCATCATTGCATGCGTTTCGTGGGACTGGCGGAGCGAGCGGTGGAGAGCATGTGCAGGCGGGCCCGAAGCCGGTCCGCTTTCGGTTCGACGCTTGCCGAGATGGGCGGCGTGCGCCAAGCGATCGGCCAGTCCCGCTGCGAGGTGGAACAGGCACGGCTGGTCACGCTCAAGGCCGCATGGATGATGGACAAGCTGGGTAACAAGGCCGCCCGCAACGACATAGCGGTGGCGAAGATCGTCGTGCCGAGCCTGGCCGGCGCCGTCATCGACCGCGCCATCCAACTCCATGGCGGCGCGGGCCTGTCGCACGACTTCTTCCTCGCCGAGGCCTTTGCCGAAACGCGCTTCCTGCGCATCGGCGACGGACCGGACGAGGTGCATCGCGAAGCGCTGGCGCGCGTGGAACTGGAGCGACAGAAATGAACATTGCAGGAGCTCCCCTGGTTCAAGGACTCACCGCCGAATCGGCGGGGCGCACGATCGGCGAAGGCGACGTGAATCTGTTTGCCGGACTCGTTGGCGATTTCACGCCCATCCACGTCGACGAGACGGCGGCGGCCAGGTCGCCGCACGGCACGCGCATCGCTCACGGACCCCATTCGATGGCGACGGCGATCGGCATGGCCACTCATACCGGCCTGTTCGGTGAACGCGTCATAGGCCTGGTCAACCTGAATTGGGACTTCTTCGGCGCGGTGAGGCTGGGCGACACCATTCGCTCGAGGGTGACCGTGGAGGCATTGCGTCCGACATCGAAACCCGGTCGCGACCTCGCCACCTACGCGTTCGAGGTGCTCAACCAGAACGACGAGATCATACAGCGCGGCCACCTCAAGGTGATCGTCCGCGCCGACAAAGATGAGGAGACCCAGCCGTGAAAGACGGCCAATTCGTCATGCTGCCGCGGCACGAACTGCCGCATGAGCCGGACGGCTCGCGGAACTTCAACGAAAGCGTCTATACCAACGCCTTCGACACCGCCTCGCCGGTCGGAGGGTGGATGCGCCTCGGCAATCGCGTGAACGAAGGATATGCCGAGCTTTCGGTGTGCCTGTACCTTCCGGATGGCCGCATCGCATGCCAGTTCGCCCGGCCGCAGATCACCAGCAATGACCGCTTCGACGCCGGTGGCCTGTCCTACGAGGTGATCGAGCCGCTGAAGAGCGTTTCCATGACTTATTCGGGCGACCTCATCATCGTCGAGGACCCGGAGGCCCTCCGCGATCCGGCAAGCCTGTTCCAGGGCGGCCAGAGGCTACCTGGACGCGCGCATTGGGTTCATGAAGCCGAATCCCCTGTTCACGGCGGCGAGCCCGCCGACGACAGCGTCCAGACGATGTACGGACGCGATTTCTCCTTGGGCCATTTCAACCAGCACGGCCGCGCCAGGGGAGAGATCCGCGTCGGCGATCAATCCTGGACGATCGACGGTCGCGGATGGCGCGATCATTCCTGGGGTCCGCGCTACTGGCAGGCGATCTACTTCTATCGCCTGTTCATCGCCAATTTCCCCAATGGCGACGGTTTCATGCTGCTGAAGATCACCGATCGCGCCGGCCGGGTGCGACGCGAGGGCGTCCTGCTCGTGGACGGGCGCTACGAGCCCGTGCTCGATCTCGACGTCTCCACCGAATGGACCGGGGATCGCGATCCCGCCTTTGTTCGCCTGGGCGTGCTCACCGCCAACCGCAAGGCCCGGATCGACGCCGAAATCCTGCAACTGGCGCCGTTGCGGAACCGGCGCCGGGCCGGCGATGAAATCCTTCTCTCGCGGATCGCCGAAGGCTTCACCCGGTTCCACTGGAACGGCCAGCAGGGACGCGGCATGACTGAGTACATAGAGCGGCTGGAAGACGGCAATCTTGCCGGGTTCCCGCTCTAGAGCGTTTCACGGAATCGCAGAACCGCTCTAACTATTTGTTTTTACGCAATTCCGGACGGAAAACCGTTACACACTTTTCCTGGAATTGCTCTAGACCAGGACAGGCTCTGAAAGCAGCGAAAATCTCCCGGTCACGGCAGTGGCCGGGAGGCATCGCACCCGTGGGTTTCAGGGATTCTTGCCGCCCGCCAGACTTTCCAGGCGCGCCACCGCCTTCTCGATCCGTTCGGCCACATCGGCGCGACCGGACGCAGGGTCCGGCCCCAGCTTGCGCAGGCCGCTGAGGATCAGTTCGACAATCGCGTCGGCGGTCGCGTCGGGGTCGAACTCGCCTTCGCCGCGCAGATACGACCATGTTCGGTGCTCCACGCAGCCGTAGATCATGTCCCTGACGAGCGCCAACGAAACATCGTCGCGCAGTTCGCCGGCATCGACCCCCTCGCGCACGATATCCAGCGTACGACGCGTGTAGCGGCGGTTCAGTTCGTGGACGGCGGTGTGGCTGTAGTCCTTGCCGGTGCGCAGGAACTGGAACATCAGGTTACACAGCGCCGGTTCGTCGTGGATCGTCTTCAGGTGGCGCCAGATCATGTAGCGCAGACGGTTTCGAGTGCCCGTAATGCCCGCCAGACGCTGGTCGTAGTCGGCCAGCATGCTTTCGTACCAATCCTCGATGACCTTCACCAGAAGATCGCGCTTGTTCTCGAAGTATCGGTAGATGCTGCCTTCCACGACATTGGCGCGCTCGGCTATGTCGGACAACGGCGCGTCCTCATAGCCCTTCTCGCGAAAGACCGACCGTGCGGCAGCCATGATGTCGGAGACGCGGCGCTCCTTCGAAAGCCGGAAAACCTGTCGGCGTGCGGTGCCGTTCGTCATCAGTCCCCTGCTCGGAAGCTCGGATTCCTTTTTTCCGTGAAGGCGGCCATCCCCTCCCACCATTCGGTGCCGGCGGCGGCGGACGCGACGGCGTCGAGCGCGATCTGGTCCGCTTCCTGCCCTCCCACGGTCTCGCATCGGTACAGGGCGCGCTTCGTCTCGGCAATCGAAATCGGGCTGCAGACCAGGAAGCGCCTGGCAAAGGCCTCGGTCGCCGAGGCCAGTTGATCGGCGGGGTGGAGCGATGTCGCCAGCCCGGCCGCAAGCGCCTCCTTTGCGCTGAGTTGATCGCCGAGCAAGGCGATTTCGAGGGCTTTCGCGCGACCGACCACACGGGCCAGCAACTGCACTCCTCCCGCAGCGGCGAGCGCGCCGATCCTGGTCTCGGTCAGTCCCATTCGTGTGTGGTCGGCCATCAGCCGGAAATCGCAGGACAGAGCCAGTTCGCAGCCGCCCCCAAGCGCGAAGCCGTTGATCGAGGCGATGGTGACGCAGGACGCGTCGCGAACCTTGCTGAATACGTTCAGGATGGCGACCACATAGTCGTCGCGTATGGCGCGCGCGTTGCGATAGAGCGGCGATTGCGGATCGGTGAAATAGGTGATCTGCGCGCCGCCGCAGAAGGTGCGGCCCGATCCGGTGAGGATGAGGACGCGTGCCTTCCGCGCGCTGACTTCGTGCAGGAGTCGGCCCACCGTGTCGAGGAAGTCGAATGTCACGGTGTTGTGGCTGTCGCCGCGCGTGAAGGTTATGCGCGCAATGCCCTCGTCGATCCATTCCAGAACAGCGGGAGCTTCCTGCGCGTTCCGCTCGTCCAACCTCGACCCTGTCACCCTTAACCTCCGGCTCTGCCCTGCCTGGAGCATGATGCCGAAAGGTGTGAAGCGGCTTTCGACGACATCATGCTCTATCTCTTTGATCTGGAGACGGCTTCCGACTCTAGGCGTTTAGCACGGCTCCTGCCGTCGTGACTGCCCGTACGAGCGCCTCCGAGGTGATTTTCCCGCCGCTCAATTCCGTCGAGACCTGGCCCCGGCTAAGCACGAGGACACGATCGGCAAGGCCGACCAGTTCTTCCGGTTCGCTAACCGCCACCACCACCGAGCGCCCCTCGCCGGAAATCCGGGCAAGCAGGTCGTGGATTTCCTGCCTTGCCTTCACATCGACGCCGACAGTCGGGTCGTCCAGGATCAGGACGCGGGCGTCGGCCAGCATGCAGCGCGAGAGCAATATCTTCTGCCTGTTGCCGCCGGAGAGGGCGCGCAAAGGCTCCTCGATTCTGCGCTCGAGGCCCAGTTCCGAGACGACGGGCCGCACGAAACGGCTTTCCATCGCGGCATTGAGCACCCCGAGACGGCCGACCCGTGGAATGCTGGAGGCCATCAGGTTCGCGCGGATGGTAAGATCCAGCATGCCGGCCCGGGCCCTCTCGACGGGCAGGTACGAGATCCCGCAAGCCAGCGCATCCGCGGGATCGGCGAAGGCCACTTCGCGTTCGTCGACAAGGATCGAGCCACGCACGGGCCGCTCCGCGCCACCGAGTATCTCCATCAGTTCGTTGATGCCCGACCCCGGCAAGCCGCACAGGCCCAATATCTCGCCGCGACCGAGGCTGAGGCTGACACCGCGCAGGCGTTTGCCGACGATATCGCGGACCGCCAGCAATGCGGGAGAGGCGTCGTAACGGCCGCGCGCGCGCTCCGGCGCACTGCCCGTCTCGCCCTCGGCCATGATCGCGGATACCAGCTCATGCTGGTTGCAACGATCCCCGATAAGCCTGTCGACGGTGCGGCCGTCGCGCATGACGGTCACCTCGTCGCAGAGCCGCTCGATCTCGCCGAAACGATGCGAGATATAGACGACGGCAACCCCTGCTTCCCGGAGTGTTTCCACCACGCCCAGGAAGACTTCGGCCTCTGTCGCGTTGAGCGCGGCAGTGGGCTCGTCGAGAATGACGGTGTGGGCTCCCGCGTGCAACGCGCGGGCAAGCATGACCACGCGCTGCGAGGCCGGTCCGAGCTCTCCCGCCGGCGTCGCCGAGGGAATGTCGACATTCATGCGCCGCAGCACCGCTTCGGCGGCGCGCACAGAGTGGCGCGGGCTGAGCATACCCCACAGCGAAGGCTCGCGGCCGAGCGTGATGTTCTCGGCCACCGACAGCTCCGGGACGATGGTGAGCTCCTGCGGCATCACGACGACGCCGGCAGCCAGGGCGTCAGGCACCCCCTGGAAGTGGACAGCATCGCCCCGTACCCGGATTTCTCCGGCGTCCCGTCTGACTTGTCCCGACGCGATCTTGACCAACGTCGACTTGCCGGCGCCGTTCGGCCCTACAATACCGTGGATTGTGCCGGCTTCCACGCGCAGGCAGCCGTCCCGCAGGGCCGGCGCGCCGCCATAGGCTTTCTGGATGCCCTGCATCTCGAGGGCGATTGCAGGGGCGATGGAGGGTTGGCCCGTCATCTCGTTCGCGCCGCCCTGGCGACCAGCACGGCTGACACAAGGACCGCGCCCTGGACGAAATTGTCGACCCATGAAGGGACCTGCAGCATGATCAGTCCGGTGGACAGCGTGCCCATGAAGAGCACGCCGAAATAGGTATAGGCAGGGTAGAAGCGGTTCGCGCCCGCGGCGCTCCAACCGAGGAAACAGGCCGCGAAGGCCGGCAGCAGCAATCCGACCCCGCTGTTGGGATAATAGGAACCCGCCTGCGATGTCAGCAGGATGCCCGCGAACGCCGCGGTCAGACCCATCACCACGAATGTCAGCCAGCGCACGCGCTTGGTGCGGATGCCGGCGATCCTGGCGGCCTCGTCGCTGCCGCCGATGGCATAGATGCGGCGGCCGAACACGGTAAAGGATGAGATCAGGCTGAGCGCGATCACCACGAGGATCGAGATGATAACGATCAGTGGCAAGCCGGCGAAGCTGGTCTCGGTCAAGGCGACGTATCCCGGCGGAATACCGTCATAAACGGTGTTGTCGTTCATGACAGCGCGTTCGAGCCCAAGCGCCATCGAGCCCACGGCCAGGGTGGCGATGAGCGCCGGCACCTTGCCGTGGGCGACGATCATGCCGCTGATGGCGCCGGCCGCAAGTCCCGCTATCAGGGCAAGCAGGATGGCGATCGGAACCGGCAGTCCGAGCATATACATGGAATAGACGGCAATGGCGCCCGCGAGGCCGGCGACATTGCCGAAGGACAGGTCGAATTCACCGATCGCCAGCACCAGCGTAAGGGCCGAGGCCACCACGCCGAGGACGGCCGCGTCGACCAGGATCGCCCGCAGCGTATCGATCTGCAGGAACGTTCCGGGCCGAAGCACCGAGAATATGACGAGCATGATCACGAACACCGCGAACACGCCGTATCTGAGGAGAAACTGCATCGTGCGCTCCGCGCCTTTCCGGACCTCCGCCCCGCCTGCGCCCGCCACGGGCGCAGGCGACTTCGCGACCTGCTGCATCGACATTCTTCAAACCCTGGTCGTATGTTGTTCGGACTGGATGCTGGCGGGATCAGTTCCCGCCATACTCCTTCGTCCACTTCTCCTTGTACTGGTCGATGTACTTCTTCACCGGATACGGGGTGAGGAAGTCCTCGCCAGCCGGCGGCAGGTTCTCGAGGGTGAATATCTCGACAGGAACCTCCAGGCGCTGGGCGGCGGACGAATCGAACGGCTTGTTCGCCTTGAAGTGACCCAGCAGCTGGTCGACCGCCAGCAGACCAACCTGCTCCACCGGACCGTCGGCAACCGCCTTGAGGGGCGAGCCTTCGGTCTTCATGTAGGGCACGTTCACGGCGTCGGCGAAGAACGAATAGACCGACACCTTGTCGGCCCGGCCGGCGCTCTTGATCGTGTTGCCGGCGGGCGCGGCGAAGAAGTCGTACACCGCCAGGATAGCCTTCAGGTCCGGATTGGCCGTCAGATAGGTCGATACGATCTTGCGCGAGTTGCCGACGATGTCGGTCAGATTGACCGATTGGTCGCCCACGATCACCGCCTTGGCTCCCGCCATGCCTTCCTTGACCGCGTTGGTGCGGATCTTGCCGGCTAGGATGACGGTGTCGCCGAGGATACCGACCTGGGCGTTGTCGCCGATCTGCTTGCCGACATACTCGCCCAGCGCATGGCCGACGGCGGCGTCGTCGAGCGGGAACGAAGCGTCCCACGCCTTCTCGTCGGTCATCGGGCAGCCTGCCTGGACAGCCGGGATGCCCTTGCTCTTGGCGAGTTTCAACGCCGGGCGCATCGGCGCCGAGTCGGCGCAGGAGACGACAAGCGCGTCGATGCCCTGGTTGATCAGGTTGATCGCTTCCGTGTTGGCCTTGGTCGGATCGCCTTGGGCGTCCTGGAAAATCACCTTCCAGCCGAGAGCGTCGGTGCCGGCGGTGAAGTAGCTGTAGAAGCGGCGCTGCATGGCACCGGAGGCAATCAGGTCGACATAGCCGATCGTCTTCTTGTCGACCGGAAACGAGACCGTCTTTTCTTGCGCGCTGGCGCTGCTCAGTGCCGCCGTGCCGAGTGTAAGGCCGGCGGCAATCGCGGCGACTGTCTTGCGCAATCGCAACCCGCGCTTCGTTGGAAATGTCATTATCTATCCTCCCTTTGGACTACCCTCTGCGCGGCGGCGCCCGCGCACCCAGGCTCGTGAATACGAGCCCGGCTACGCCGTTGGAGCTGATACCTCAGCCTCCAAGATCAGCGACTGGAATGACTTGCCGTGTCCATCGACACGCAGGGACATGGAGACGCCGCCGGCGAGCGCGCCCTTCATGACGAAATTGAGCGCGCGCGTTCCCGGCAGCTCGTAGCGAGTGATCTCGCCGCTGACCAAGCCGGCGTAAAGCCGGCGCACGACATCGATGGTCACCTGTTCCCTGATCAGTTCCCAGTGTTTCTTGTCATAGGGGATTACGGACACGTTGATCGTGTCGCCCTTGTCACCGGATCGGGAAAAGGCGATCTCGCGCAAGGGAATGAAACCGCTGCTGGACTTCGACGATCCCATGTCAGGTCTCCATGTAAGAGATGGACGGGGTGACGACGCCGGCGTCGATGTAGATCGGGAACACGCCCAGCGCCGGTTCGACGCGCCTGACGACGCCGCCGCCGCCGGCGGGCCCTTCCAGGTAGAGCCGCTCGACTTCGAGCGAGAGACGCTCGGCCGCCTTGCGCGTGCGGCAGCGCGCCGCGACGCGCATGCGCACCTCGACGGGATCCTGGTTGCGGCGGTCGCGGAAGGTATCGCCGACAAGCGTATTGAAGCCGTGCAGATCCTGTCGCGATTCCAGAATGTCTCCGCCCATCGCCGCCAGCTTGTGGGCGATGATCTTCTGCGCCAGTTGGGCGCGCGACAGGCAGCCCGCGGCCGCGTAGGAGATCTCGGCGACGACCTTCCACCCCATGTCGATGCCGACGAGCACCTTCAGCTTGTCCGGGCGCGCGCTCCCCCTGGCGCCACGAACCAGGACCCGGTGCGGCGCCACGGTCTCGGCCGTGACCTGCGTGAAGTCCGCGACGATATCGGGATTGGTGTAGGCGGCCGGGTCATGGACTTCGTAGGACACCTGGGCCGCGATGATCCGGTCGTCCACCAGGCCGCCGGTGCCATCGAGCTTGGTGATGATGGCGTGTCCGTCGCTAACTTCCGCGAGCGGGAACGGCAGGTTCTCGATACCGTCCACCTCGCGATAGGGCGGGTCGGCGAAGAAGCCGCCGGTAATGTGCGTGCTGCATTCCAGGAGGTGACCTACGAGTGTCGCATGGGCGACGCGGTCCCAGTCGTCGAGCGACCAACCCATCTCGTGGCAGATCGGTCCAACATAGAGCGACGGGTCGCTGAGGCGGCCGCCCACGCACCACTGCGCCCCCTGCCCGAGCGCCTCGACGATCTCGCGCGCGCCGAGATAGGCGTTGGCCGAGATCACCCGCTCGCCGAGATCGCCTATGCGCTTGTCGAGTTCCTCGATGAACGGGTTGATCTCGCGGACCTGCTTCAGCACGTCGTCGCCGACGATCGCGGCGACCTTGACGCCGCGATGACCCGCGTTGCGGAAGCGATCCACGATCACCTCGGCCGCGGCCTCGACATTGGCCGCGCCGAAGCTGCCGACGACCTTCAGGCCATTGGCGACATATGGCGCAAGACCGTCAAGCGTGTCCTCCAGCCGCGTGTCGTAACCATGCCGCGGGTTTTCCTGCCGCCGCAGTTGCGCCATGGCCAGGGTGCGCTCCGCAAGCGCGTCGAATGCGAGATAGTCGACCCTCCCGCTGGCGGCGAGATCGAGCGCGGGCTCCAGGCGGTCCATCGCAAAGCCGGAACCACAGCCGACGCGGACGGTCTTAGCGTGCGACATAGCCACCATCCACGGGTATGGCCGTTCCGGTCACGTAGCGCGAGGCCTCGCTGGCGAGGAACAGGGCGATCCCCGCCACCTCCTCCGGCACGCCGGTCCGGCCCAGCGGGACGAGTTGCTTGAAACGGTCCACGCCCCCGGCGACGTCGGCTCGCGTCGCGGCCTTGGGATCGGCAACATCCGCCGTGGCCCGGAAGAAATCGATCAGCATCGGGGTTTCCATCGTACCGGGGCATATGGCATTCGCCCTGATGCCTTCCGGGCCGAGAGCCGCGGCCACCGCCTTGGTGAAACCGACGATGGCGTGTTTCACGGCCGAGTAGAGCGGGCTGTTCGGCGAGGCCACCAGGCCGGCTATCGATGCCGTGTAGATCAGCGATCCGGCCTTGGACTTGCGCACAAGCGGAAGCGCCTTGGACGTCAGCAGGATTGGCACGCGCAAGTTCAGGTTAGTGCCCGCGAGCCAGTCGTCATTGGTCAGCGCCAAGCCAGGAGCGCACGCACGGCCGGCATGGTTGAACAGCACGTCGATGCGGCCCTGCTCGCGCTCGATACGGGCAAGCACCGCATCGATCGCGGCGTCGTCGCTTGCATCGATCGCCACGGCATGGATTCGACCCTGGGCGGAGGACACCTCCCCGGCAACCGCCTCCACGGCTTTGCCGTTGAGGTCAAGGCCGTAGACAGTGGCGCCGGCCTCGGCAAAGGCCCTGGCGCAGGCGCGCCCCATGCCGGAGCCCGCGCCGGTGATCACGGCCACGCGATCCCGCAGGCTGAATGCCGAGGGCAGCGACAGCCCTTCTCCCTGGTGTACCGTCATTCCCAACTCCTGTTATGGCCGGCAGCCGTCTGTCGTCTCACTTGGTGCCGAATGGCTTGGTTGGCTCGCCGTCGAGCGGCCACTGGATGTGCTTGGTTTCGAGATATTCGAGGAAGCCGTCCTCGCCGCCTTCGCGACCGAGCCCGCTGAAACCGTAGCCGCCCCAGGGAACATCGGGCCGCATGCCGCCGCCGCCATTGATGGTGACGGTGCCCGACCTTATGCGCCGGGCGACGTCGATCGCCTCGGAGGTCCTGCCCCAGATGTTGGCGTTGAGGCCGAACGAACTGGTGTTGGCGATGCGGATGGCCTCCTCGACGTCGTCGAAAGGCATGACCACGCCGACCGGGCCGAACAGCTCCGTCTGGGCGATG
The DNA here is from genome assembly GCF_059420305.1 of Mesorhizobium sp. GW821-FHT04C10. Lineage (NCBI taxonomy): Bacteria > Pseudomonadati > Pseudomonadota > Alphaproteobacteria > Hyphomicrobiales > Phyllobacteriaceae > Mesorhizobium > Mesorhizobium sp. GW821-FHT04C10. Next base: position 6,308,554 of record NZ_JBWKTL010000001.1, read on the forward strand.
TCGCTGTCGTTGGTGACGCCGCCGATCACCATCGGATCGACGAAGTATCCTTGCTGACGATCCTTCGGATTGCCGGCCTCGATGCGGCCACCGCCCGCCAGGGCACGATCGACATGTCCCTGCACGAAGTCGCGCTGTTCGGCGCGAATGAGCGGGCCGAGATCGGTCTTTTCGTCACGCGGGTCACCGACGACCAGCTTTCCGAGAGCATCGCGGGAGCGCTCGACATATTCGTCATAGGCCTGGCGCGCGACCAGAGTTCGCGTCGTGCAACCGCATCCCTGACCGCTGTTCAGGCAGAAGCGCAGCAGGGATGGCGGCACCGCCACGCTGAGATCCGCGCCGGGCAAGATGATGTTGGGCGACTTGCCGCCAAGCTCCAGCGTCACGCGCTTCAGGGTGCTGGACGCCTGCCGCATGACCTGGGCGCCGACCTTGTGGGAGCCGGTGAAGCTGACCACGTCGACATCCGGGCTCTCACTCAGCCGGCGGCCGACATCCACGCCACCGACGACGAGATTGACCGTTCCCTTCGGCAGATCCGCTTCGGCGAGAAGTTCCATGAAGGCGATGGTCGAGAGCGGCGCGCGCGGCGACGGCATCACCACGATCGTACAGCCCGCGGCGAGTGCCGGACCGAGCTTGCGCCCGAGCAGGAGCAGCGGGTTGTTGTAGGCTGTGATGGCGGCGACCACGCCGGCGGGTTCCCGCACCAGCATGCTGGCCGACAGAATCGGCTGCTTGTGCAGGTTCAGGAGTTCCTCGAAGCCGCCACGCGGTCCCTCGGCGGCCTTGTCCGCGAACCAGCGCAGCACATCGATCGCGAACTGGATCTGCAGGCCGTGCGTGATGCGGATCGGTGTGCCGACCTCATCGACTATCAGCTCCGCGAGCTGCTGGCGCCGCGCCTCGAACAGGTCGACCAGATGGTGCATGCGCCGACTCCGCTCGCGCGGAGCCATGCGGGACCAATGGCCCTCGAAGAACGACCTGCGGGCGGCGGCGGTAGCCCGGTCAGCCTGCTCGACGGACGCTCCCGTCAACCGATGCAGGACAGTCTCGTTCGCGGGATTGACGACGACGATTTCCTCGCCCTCGCCTGTTTCCCAGACGCCGTCGATGAGGCATCCCGGCGACGACGGCAGCGTCGCGCCCTTCCCAACCATGACGTTCATGACCGCGCGCCCTCGCGAGTGACCGTGATGTCGTTGAAAGGCTCGTCGGCCGGGCGGCAGATGACGCCGTCGAGAGCCGAACCACAGGACGGGCAGAGGAAGCGACGGAACACGAGCGCATCGGTTACCTGCGTCGACGGATCGCCGAAATAGGGCGAGATCGAAGGCAGCGGCATGTCGAGCTCGGCGCAGCCGGCGCGATAGCCGGTTTCGCCGGTGCCGAGGCCGGTACCGCAATGGCTGCAGGTGAGGACGAGACCTTCCGCATTTTCGCAGACATTGACGGTGGCGAGCACCTTGCCGATCACCTTGCCGGATGCCCGGGACAAGCCCGGACGGTGCGGCTTTCCGGCCTGCGACAGCCTCTGCTCATAAGCCTTCTTGCGGGCCTGGGCGGTGGCGTCGGCGTCGACGGAGCCGTCGTCCTTCAACACCACCCCGTAGATGCGCAAGGCGTCACCTTCGAGAAGGCGGCCGGAGGAACCATCGCCGGCGACGAGCTGTGGGTCGCGGAGCAGGGGATCGCCGTAACCTGCGCCCGGTTGCGCCCAGCTCTCGAACACATCGCCCTCGGCGAGCCGGTTGTCGAACTTCTTGGTCGGCGGCGGCGCAAGGTCCGGCACCAGTTGCTCGAGTTCCTCCGGGCCGCCCGGCAACGTACCGCCGGCCAGCAGGGCCGGCACGCCGGTTCCCGTCGCATGGCGCATCAGCCCGGCCGTCGCCGGAAAGCCGCCTACCAGGCCAAGTCCCTGCGTGACCGTCTGGAACAGGCCGCCCGAGGAGATGAAGGCGTGGTCGGTCCGGTGACCGGTGAAGCCCGATACGAAGGAGCAGCCGCCGCGGAACTGGCCATGACCGCCCGAGGCCGGCATTTCCTTGCGATAGAGATACAGGAACGGAATCTCGCGTTCGTAGCCCTCGCAACTGCCCACCGGGTTCATCATCGACAGGATGCCGCCACCATGATCGATACCGTCCCGGAACGTGAAGGCCCCGATCGCGCCGACGACCGAGTCGAAGGGGAAATTGGCATAGGGGGTGCCGTTCTCGTCGCGTCCGAACACCTGGTTCACGACCAGCGTGTGCAGGCAGGACGCGGCGAACACATGCGCGCCGAGTTCAGGATCCGCCGAGAGCATCTTGGCGGCGAGATAGTGCGCCTGGGCGCCCGCCGTGCACATGCCGATCGACGTGCTGACCGCCGCCGGATGGCGCGCGGAGGTTATCCGGTCGCCGCCCTCCACGAGGAAATCGATCTGCCGCAGGACGCCGGCTCCGCAAAGGAACTGGTCATAGGCAAGAAGCGGGATGAACACATTGGCGATGACCGCCCGCAGGACGCCGCGGGTGATATTGAAGGAACCGACGCTTCGATCCGTGCCTTCATTTGTGACACGCAGCCTGTCGCCGCGCTTCTCGAAAGTCAGGCCGAGCTTGTAGAGGTTCTTGTCGCCCGGGCTCGACCCGGCGACATAACGAAGGTCCCGCCACGTCGCATCCGGCAGTTTTTCGAGCCTGCGGCCCACTGTTCGGGCGGCGTTGTCGATGACGCCCCGCATGGCGCCCTTGACGACGGCGGCGCCGTAGCGCTCGATCATTTCCTCCAGGCGCCGCTTGGCGAACTGGACACCGGCCAGTTGCGCCTTGGTCTCCAACGTCATCAGGTCGGGCAGGCGCGAGCGCCGGACCCACATGTCCAGCACGTCCTCGCGCAGCTCGCCGCGATCGACGATCTTGATCGGCGGCATGAATGTTGCTTCGCTATAGACGTCCTGGGCCTGCTGGACGAAGCCGCCCGGCTCCACGCCGCCCAGCTCGCGCTGGTGCACGACATTGTAGACCCACGCGAACAGCTTGCCGTCCACGAAGACCGGGGCGAACACCGCCGTATCCATCTGGTGGTTGGTGCCGACCCAGGGATCGTTCTGCATGAAGACGTCGCCCGGATTGATGCCGGAGCCGCCGGAGCGATGCTCCAGCGTCCATTTCACGCACAGATCGGCGCAGCCCGCGAAGAAAAGGTTGCCGGGCCCGAACACGACGCCCTCACCCTCCTCCGTCTGGATAGAGGTGTTGAAGTCGAAGCCGTAGACGACCACCAGCGATCCCGACGCGCGCCGCAGCGCCTCCTGGTGGTCCCAGTTCAGGTTCCAGAACTTCGAGCGCAGCACTTCGTAGGTGACAGGATCGAGGTTCTTCTCGTAATCGCGATGGAAAGCCACGCTCGGATCGACGATGAGCTTTTCACCGGGCATGTAGCCGTCGAGCAGGCTGGCTGCCCGGCGCCGGGCTTCACTGGGATGGGTTACGGCGATATTCATGACGCCACCTTCTGCTTGGCAGCCCGCACACTTCCGATGGCCATGGCGGACAGGTCGATGACGACATTGCCTATCGGGTCGATTTTCGCGGTCTGGTTGGGACGAACGACAACTGTCGTATGCCGATATTCGATAACAGCCGGACCTTCGATCCGATGACCGGAGTGGACAGAGCCGCCGGCGTAGATCGGCGTTTCCACGGCCTTGCCGTATTCCTGCCAGTAGACCTGCCTGCTGGTCCGCCTCGCGAGCGGCTTGTCGGTCGCCGCCTCGCGCGGCACCTGCGGCCGGTCCCAGGCGACGGAAGCGCGCACGCGCACTTCGGTCAGCGCGTAGCCCGCTTCGGCATAACGCGACCCTTTCCCGTAACGCTGTTCGTAGGCGGCATCGAAGTTGGCGATCAGCTTGGCCGCGCCGGCTTCGTCGAGATGCCCGTCGGGGACAGGGGTCTCGACCTCAAACACCTGCAAAGCATATTTGAGGTTCGCCGTGCGCTCGATCTTGACGTCCTGCGGACGGGCACCCATCGCCACGCAATCCTGGATTGCCGCCTGCTGTAGTTCGGCGAAGGTCTGGTTCAGCGTGTCGATGGCCGTCTGGTCGAACGGGGTGCGCAGGTGCCGGCTGGCCTCGCGCGTCCTCACGATGTCGGCCGTGCCTATGCCGAAGCTCGAGAACACCGAGGCCAGGTTGCCCATCGGCACGACGACCGTCTGCACGCCGAGATCGCGCGCGTAAAGGGTCGCGTGGGCGCCGGCGTGACCGCCATAGGCCCAGAGCTGGAAGTCGCGGGGATCATGGCCGCGCTGCAGCGTCACTCGCCGCACAAGGTCTTCCATTTTGCTGTCGACGATCTCGACGATGCCTGCCGCGCATTGCTCGACCGTCATGCCGAGCCGTTGCGCCAGTTCGCCGACGGCGGCCCGCGCGGCCTTGCCGTCGATCTTCAGGTCGCCGCCCAGACTGCCTTCGGGGTCGATGATGCCGAGAACGACGTCGGCATCCGTCACGGTGGCCTCGCGACCGCCGCGACCGTAGCAGGCCGGTCCCGGGACGGCGCCCGCGGAATGCGGCCCCACCCTGAGCGTGTTCGATTCCTTGTCGATCCAGGCGATGCTGCCGCCGCCGGCGCCGACCGACTCGACGTCGACCTTGCGCAGATGGAAGGCATGCTGCTCGACGCTCGCGACATCGGCAACACTCGGGCGGCCATTGTAGATGACGCTTACGTCGAGCGTGGTGCCGCCCATGTCTGTCGCGATCACGTTCGGCATGCCTCCATAGAGGCCGACATTGGCGCTGGCGACGACGCCGCCCACCGGACCCGACTGCAACGTGATGATGGGATGGCGACGAGCGAAGTCGGCCGTGACCAGACCGCCGTCGGAATGGGCGAACAGCACATCGCCGCCAAAACCGTGCGCAGCCGCGCCGTCCACGATCGCCCCGATATAGTCGTGCATCAACGGGCCGACATAGGCATTGAGAACGGTCGTCACCGTGCGCTCGTACTCGCCGAGACGCGGATCGGTCGCGTGAGCCAGCGATATGAAAGTATCCCCGGCCTCTTCGCGGATGATCTCGGCCGTGCGCAACTCATGCTCCGGCCGCAGGAAGCCCCAGAGATAGGAAACGGCAAAGGCCTCGACACCGCCGGCGAGGAGCCGGCCCACGCCACGGCGCACCTCGTCCTCGTTGAGCGGGACGACGATGCGCCCCTTCGAATCCAACCGCTCTGTAACCTCGACAATGTGCTCGCGCTCGACGAACTGGCGCGGCCGCTTGGAGCGCGTGTAGTCGAGGACTTCCTCGATGGAGACGCCGGTTATTCGGCCCGAATTGTCCATGATCCGGATTGCGTCGCCGTGGCCCTTGGTTGCCAGCAGGCCAACCTTCGCGCCGGTCCGCGTCACGATCGCGTTGATGCCCACCGTGGTGCCGTGGGAGAGACGCTCCGAGCGCCTGTAGAGCTCGTCGACGCCGATGCCGATCTGAGCCGCGGCGTCGGCGATGGAGCCGAAGAACCCTTCGGAAAGCGCGTGGCGCGTCGTCGGCACTTTGCCGACATAGATGGCCCCACCGCGCGACACGACCGTGCAATCGGTGAATGTCCCCCCGATATCGACCCCTATGCCGTATCGCTCACCTGCGCGCGCGGCGGCATTGCTGGCACCCGGTTCTCCTCCCAAGGCGCACCTCCCTCACTATTTGGCCTCAAAATCGCTAACTGAGTTGGACTTATCAATGCGATCGGCTGAAAATGTACACGATTGACCTCTTCGCGCAACCCATAATCACCAGACTGTCATCGGTAATCGCGAATTTCGCCCGAAATTGTGTACCATCAAAACAGATGGATAAGCGTAAAAACTGATAAATGAATTACGCTCACTAGAAGTTTGTGTACATCACCATGCAGGCTGGCACGAAGTGTTCCATATTTTTCAATATGTTAGAGGTATCCATCATTTCGCGCAACTCGGGATTGTGTACGATCCTGCGCTGGTGTAGGACTGATAATGACGCCGGGCACATCGAGAGAATAGCGTTCGCACATGTCGACAACCGCCGAACTGCAGGATTCCCGGGCGATCGAGGACGATCGCTCTTTTGAAGCCGAAAACTCGCTCCTGCGCGCCAGCACGCAACCCCTTTATGAGGGCCTTCGCACGGAGATCCTCAGAGGACGTCTCCTGCCTGGCTCGCATCTGGTGGAGTCGCAGATCGCACAGACCTACGGGGTGAGCCGGACGCCCGTAAGAGCAGCCCTCGCGCGGCTGGAAGGCGACGGTCTCGTGGAGATCATCCCGAATCGTGGAGCATTCGTCAGCCGGCTCACCGACACCGACTTCGAGGAGATCTACGGGCTTCGCGTGCGGCTGGAGCCTTACGCGGCGCGTCTCGCCGCGGGCAAGATCGAAATGCCGGAACTGAACCATCTGGAGGAGCTGACCACCGCCATGACGCAGTTGCTCGATGCCGGGACGGATGGCTGGATCGAGCGGTGCACCGACCTCAATGCCGAATTCCATACCGCGATCCTGCGAGCCTCCAATTCGCCAAGGCTCGTATCGATCGTGACGGCGCTGACGGAACTGCCGATGGTCAGGCGTGCCATCAGCCTCTATCCGCGCGACGTCTTGCGGCGCAGTTTCGAACAGCACAGCCAGATATTGCAGGCCTTGAGGCAGGGCGACGGCGAATGGGCCGAAGCCTTGATGTCTGCCCACATACTGGGAGCGCGCCAAGCGCTTCGCCTGCAGAACGATGCGGCCTCCCTTTAGGGCGGGCCGCAACAGGCCGGCGGAAATCCGCGAGTGTTTCGCGGCAAGGCTCCCTAAGCCTGGAGGTAAGCCCGGTCGGACTGAAGCAGCCATCGGGTTCGATCTTTCACCGACAGGCGACGCCGGCTCGGCGGAAACGCCGTGCGCGGGTGATCAGAACGTCCAGTTCCAGTGGACGGGACGCACGCCGGGAACCGGTGAGCGGAAGGTCGGGAAACAGTTCATCTTGAGCGTGCCTAGATAGGCGGTTCGCATATCCTCCCCGCCAAAGGCGATGCTCGCGATGTGGTTGAGCGTCTTGCCCGCGTCGGCATAGAGGATTTCGGCGGTCAGCCCCTCCTTCTTGAAGCTCTGCTCGGCCATGGCCACGTAGGCCGGGTCGGCGTCTTCGAACATCAGGCGCGGCCTGCCGTCGGGCTCGAAACGATAGATGCGGTTGGAGACCACACTGGTCAGCCAATAGCCACCCATGGCATCGAAAGTACCTCCATCCGGATAATCTCCGATGCCGAGCTCAGCAAAGGTTTCCCGTGCCCCGAGGGAACCATCCGCGGCGACAGGAAGGCGAGAAATCCGCCTGGCAAAGGTCTCGTTGACATAGAGATAGGCGCCGTCGTTCGACAGCCGGCACTCGTTGGTATAGCCGAAACCCTCGGCAACGATCCTGGCGGTCTTGCCGTCCCACAGCACGATGTAGCCATCCGCGATATCGTGACGATAGGCTTTGGCGCGCGGCACCTGGCAGGTGCTGACGGAAATCCAGAGCCGGCCTTCCTTATCCGCGAGCACGAAATTCACCGGGTAGAGATGCCGTCCCTCGACTTCCATTAGAAAGGGCCGGCAATCCCCGCTGCGGTCGACCTGCCAAACCCCGCCTTCCAGGCCGCTGTTTGCGATCATCAGCCGGCCATCCGGCATCAACGCGATGCCGTTTGGCGTGAACTGCTGGGAAGTTACGCCATCCTGGCGGCCATAGAGCTTTCGGCTGCCATCCGCGGCAATGTGAAGAACGCCTATCGGGTCGTGCGATACGAACATGCCCGCCGAAGCAGTGCACAGAATGCACTCCGGCCGGCTCAAGCCGTTGGAAACGAAACTAAGTTCACTCGGGTCTATCTTGTCCATACTGCCCCCAATTGGCGCGCAATGATTCCGGCGGCGGCGGCGTTGAGCCGCTTCCACCCTCGACATTCCTGGTTATCGCGATCCGCTTTCCTGTCAGGCGTTCCCCGCGAATTGCTTCGCCATCGACCTGAACCGTGCGGCAAGATCCTTCTCGTGCGGGGCGCCCATCGCAATGCAATCCGAAAGCTTGGCCTCGAGCGCCGCGTCGGTGATCGGCGCGGCGGGTGACCCAGGATAGGCCTCGATCGAGATGCGCGCGGCAACCGAACCTCCCCTGACGAGGCTGACGGTGACGCTGCCGCGATCGATGCCCACGCCGGCTTCTCCCGTGGTACTTGTCTCCCGCAGGACAACGCGCCTTGCGATGCCGGCAAATTCAGGGCTTGCGACGCTTTCGGGAACGAATGCCGACAGGCCCAGCCGTCCAGTCGAGAGCGCGTGCGCCACTGTATATTTGCCGGAGAATTTGGCTTCGGATCCGCTTGCCGGAATGTCGACCGTGAGCGCCTTGAGGCAGCCCGGCGGAACCTCGACCTCAACCCCGGTATCCTGATCGGCGAGCAGGTCGGACGCTCCCGCTTCGTGAAGACGGATGGCGGCGGCTACCGGCCGATGGGCCATATAGCAGCAGGCGAACAGCTTTCGCGACAGGCCGGCGACCGCCGCCTCAATGTCCAATTCGAGCCGGGTATCCGGCGGTCCCTCGAAGACGGCCAGGAAGCCGTTATTGCCGGTGAAGACATCGCCGGGCCCTTCCAGGCCCGACCTCGCCAGGTGCGCGGCGCGGATGCCCGCTTGCGCGGCAAGACCCGCTTGCAGCGGCTTGATCATGGTGCCGAAATTGCGCTGCAGCCCTCCCGACTGGGCCGCGGCGACGGCGAGGCTGGAGCGGAAGGCGCGCTCGTCCAGGTCCAGCAGGTGCGCGATGGCCGCTCCCGCGGCCACGGCGCCGATGGTGGATGTGGCGTGCCAGCCTTTTTCGTAATGGGCGAAGCCCATGGCATTGCCAAGGCCCACGTTGACGGCAAGGCCGACCGCAAACGCTCCAGCCTTCCTGCCACCGGTGCCGGGAACCAGCCGTGCGACGGCTTCTATGGCAGGTACAAGAACGGCGCTTGGATGCGTGACGCTGGTCATATGGACGTCGTCGTAATCCAGCGCATGGGCAGCTGTGCCCCAGGTCAGCGCCGTCGTCTCCGCATCGGACGGACTGACCGCCTCCCAGGGTGCGCGAACATGTGGGTAGGTCTGGCGCAAAGCCCTTGTGACCGGTTCATTCCACCCGGCACAAAGCACTGCCAGCGTGTCGATATAGGCGCGTTCGACTTCCCGTTTCGTGGCAGGCGACAAATCGCCAATGCCCTTCGAAAGCGCGAAAATCTGTCCCGCAGGCATGTTCAGCATCCCCTGAAAAGCGGCGCGCGCTTTTCGTTGAAGGCCCTGACGCCCTCCAGCCGGTCTTCGGTCGGAACAAGCCGATTGTAGGCTTCGATCTCGAAGGCCATTCCATCCGAGAGCGACAGGCCGGAGCTGCGCGCGATCGCCTGCTTGGCCTGCCGGACCGCGAGTGGCGCGTTGATCGATATCCGCATGGCGGTATCGAGGGCCCTGCCGGTGAGCGCATCGGCTGGGCACACGGCGTTGACGAATCCCCATTCCAGGGCGTCGGCGGCCGAGAAGGAACGTCCAGTCAGGATCAGTTCCTTGGCTCGCCTTTCTCCGACCGCCCGCGCCATGGACTGCGTACCGCCGGCCCCCGGGATGATGCCGAGCTTCACTTCGGTAAGTGCGAATGTCGCCCGCTCGGAGGCATAGATGAAATCGCAGGCCGCCGCGATCTCGCAGCCGCCGCCATAGGCAGCGCCGTTCACCGCGGCGATGATCGGCACCGGGCAGTTCACCAGTGCCCTCGCCATGCGTTCGAACACGAGGTGCTGGGCGGTCCAGGCCTCGACGGACATGCCGTTGCGCTCCTTGAGGTCGCCGCCGGCGCAGAACGCCTTTTCTCCCGCGCCCGTGAGGATCACGCAGCGCAGCCGCGACGGCGTCATCGCGAGCGCTTCGAAATAGGCAACCAGTTCCTCGCCCATGCGGGTGTTCAGCGCGTTCGCCGCTTCGGGCCGGCTAAGCGCCACCGTTTCGACGTGCTCGCGTTCCTGTATGACTTCAAGGGTCTGGAAATCGGCTGTCATCCGCTGCCCATGCGGTTGTGGGTCCGCGCGCAAGGCGCCAGGATCAATGCCGCGACAATAGTCGAACCGGCCGCGCCACCCTCATAGTTCCTCGTGATAGATTCATACGTCGATCCGAATACTAGGCGCCTCCTCGGTGCAGTATCCGTCGCGGCGATACCCAGCATGGTGGAGGACGCGGATGACGAAGGACTTTCGCCTTGCCAGGTCGTGGCTTTTCGTACCTGGCGATTCCCAGCGCAAGCTCGCCAAATGCTGGTCGAGCGGCGCCGATGTCATCATTGTCGACCTTGAGGATTCGGTGACGGCCGACAATAAGGCGGCTGCGCGCGAGACGGCCGCCGAGGCTATCCGCAACGCGCGGGCCGAGGGCGTGACGACGGCGATCGTGGTTCGCCTGAACGCCCTGCAAACCGGACTGGCCGAGCGGGATATCTCCGCAACGGTCGGCGCCGGCGCTGACGGCTACGTCGTTCCGAAGGTCGCCGGCGCGCCGGACGTGGTGGAATTCGCGCGGATGCTGGAAAGCGCCGAGGCGCCCGGGGCCAGGCCCATGGCGCTTATTCCGATCGCAACCGAACTCCCGGAGGCGATCTTCCATCTGCGAGAGATCGCACTCGCGCACCCGCGCGTCGGCGCGATGTTCTGGGGCATGGAGGATCTCGGCGTGGAGGTCGGCGCGCGCCGCACGCGCCACGACAATGGCGATATCCTCGAGGCCTTCAAGACCGTGCGTTCGCTGGCTATGTTTGCCGCCTCCGCCGCCGGCATCGCCTGCGTCGACACGCCATTCATCGACATCGCCAATGGCGAGCAACTGAAGCGGGAAGCGACCGAGGCAAGCTGGATGGGCTTTTCCGGGAAGCTCGCCATCCATCCCTCGCAGGTCGAGCCGATCAACGCGGCGTTCTCACCTTCGGTGGAAGAAATGGACGATGCGCGCACAATATTGCGGATGTCTCGCGAGGGTGGAGGCGCTGCCTTCCGGTATAAGGGCCGGATGATCGACACGCCTCATCTCGCGGCGGCCGAGCGCCTGCTGGGTCGGATGGAGAAGACTTTCTAGCTATTCTGCAGCCAGATGGCATCGCTGGCACCGCTCGGCGTTACTGAACGGATCCTGGATTTCACGCAAACGCGGGGCCGCTTTCCTCAGCCCACCGCCAGCGGATCGACCGAGACAACCCGCTTCAGCGCCCGAAGCGAGAAGGTGCTGCGCGAATGCCGGATGCCGTTGATGCGGTACAGCCGTTCGCGCAGGAAGCGCTCGTAGTCGGCGGTGCCGGCGACCGCCACCTTGACGAGATAATCGTAGTCCCCCGTCACAAGGTGGCACTCCAGCACCTCGGGTATGCGTGCGAGCTCGCTGCCGAACTGCTGCAGCACATGTTCGTCATGCTGCTGGAGCGTGATCTCGATGAAGACGATATCGCCGAGGCCCAGCGCCGACTGATCGATGACCGCCGTATAGCCTTCGATCGTGCCGTTTGCCTCAAGCCGCCTGACGCGCGTCCAGCAAGGCGATGGCGAAAGGCCGACCTGCTCCGCCAGTTCGTTGTTGGTGAGGCGCGCATTCCCTTGCAGGGCGGATAGAATCTTTCGATCAATGACGTCCAGTTCGCCAGATATCTGCCTGTGCTTCCTTACAGAAGACATATCGGTCAACTCCGTCTTTTGCAGAAGATCCTGCCGACAATATCCTGCTTCTGGCGGAACAAAAGAAAGAAATCGGACGTGGATCGGAATAGGCTGCCTTGGCTGGGGGGCGCCATGCTGGACGAAAGATCGAAACTTCGAATGGACGTGCTCCAGATATCGACAGTGCTCGTCGATCCGTTCGATGGAGCGATCCGGATCCTTGGCGATGCCCAGCGCTTCGGCCTGACATTGCGCAGGCTTCACCTTGAACCGCTGCCGGGTGGCAAATCGACCATGAACCTCGAACTGCTGGTGCCCGCCGGCTCGGATCCAATCCTGCTCACGTCGCGTTTCGCGCGGCATGGCGCAGTGGTCAGCATCGAACAGTCCTCACTTGGAGCTGACATGCAGGAAGACGGCGCCCCTGCCTTGGCGTAGCGGAGCCACCCTCGCGGCCAGGCCAGCAAGGCGATTACAGCCACCTGCATTTTTCGGCGGCCGGAGACGTCGCAAGGCTCGCGGTGGACGCGGACGCTGCCAGCATCACGGATCTGACCAGCGGGCTGGTCCGCGTGCTGGATGATGACGGCATCGCCAGGAGGCCGTAGGATCCCAGCCTATCCGCCGATGCCATGCGGGCCGACCTGCGCGCCACGTCTGCTCCCAGCCTGAAAGTCCGGTCGTCATCGCGAAACGCGATGTGGCGATAAGCCGAAGCTTGTTTGGCCGCGCGACCCCGCAAAATAGTCTGTCCGGATGTTTCCGGTGGGCTCGCTGCGGAGCGCCGGCATCGAGGGGTCAGGCATCCGCAGCCGGTTCGAGGGCCGCGTGGGTGAATGGCAGCGATGGATGGACGTCGCGCTTGACCCAATCGCGTAACAGGAGATCGAGACCATGACCGTGCAACAAGACAAGAGGCCGGTTCTCGTCGCCTGCGCGCTGCCGGATGCAGCGCTTGCCGTGCTGAATGACGCCTTCGACGTCACGGTTGTGGCCACTCCGGAGCGCCCCGAGCCGGAACAGGTGGTGGCGATGGCGCAAGGCAAGGAAATCCTGCTGCTCAGCGTCACGCTGCGTTTGACGCGGGAGCTCATCGAGCGGCTGCCCGATTCCATTCGTGGGGTCGCAACCTATTCGGTCGGGTACGAACACGTCGATATGGACGCCTGCCGAAATCGGGGCTTGGCCGTCTTCAACACTCCGGATGTGCTTACGGACGCGGTCGCGGAAGTTGGCCTCCTGCTTCTGCTCGGAGCCGCACGGCGGGCACGGGAGGCCGCGACGCTGATCCTCGACGGACAATGGACGGGCTGGCAGCCCACTCAGCTCAACGGCATCGAGCTCGCGGGCAAGTCGCTTGGCATATTCGGCATGGGCCGGATCGGACGAAGCATCGCCCATCGCGCGCGGGCCTTCGGCATGGCCATCCATTATTCCAATCGCCGCCGCCTGCCGCCCGAACTTGAAGCCGGCGCCCACTTCCATGCCGATCCCACCTCGTTGCTTACGACGAGCGATGCGCTGATGCTTGCCTGTCCGGCCAGCGAGGAGACACGGTACTTCCTCGACACGAAGCGGCTGGCGCTCATGAAACCTGGGGCGATCGTGGCCAATGTGAGCCGAGGCAACGTCGTCGTCGACGACGCATTGATAGCCGCGCTCCAGACCGGCAGGATCCGCGCGGCCGGCCTGGACGTCTTCGACGGCGAACCGCGCTTCGACAAGCGTTATCTTGCCCTTCCCAACGTGTTCATGCTGCCTCACATCGGCAGTTCAACGATCGAGACACGCGTGCGCATGGCCGAAAGCTTGCGCGATGGATTGCTCACATGGGCCGGCGGTGCGACGCCTTCCAATCGCATCGACATCAAAGGGGGGTGATCGGCCGGTCGCCGAGACATAAACGTCGGTTATCGGAACTGCAAAAAACAGATTAGTGGACCGTTTCAAATGTGACCGCGATAGTCGCGCCGAGGAGGACGCCCGCCTGGTTTGCCGGAAGATTGTTCGCGTTGCAGCGGAAGGACCATGAACCTTCCTTCCCTGCGGCGGCAGCGGCACTGCGCGGCGTGAAATACTGGTACATGCTCAGAAAAAGCCTGAAAGACGTAAGGGTAGCCGATTTCAGCCAGATAGGCGCGGGCCCGACCTGTTCGATGTTCCTTGGCGACCTTGGCGCGGACGTCATCAAGGTCGAGCCGCCCTCGGGCGATATTGGCCGGGGGCTCGGCCCGCCCTGGGTCGCGGACAATGTCAGTTCCGTCTTCGTGGCGTTCAACCGCAACAAGCGAAGCATCTGCATCGACCTCAAATCCGAGCAGGGCCTTCGGGCGGCCAGGCGCCTTGTGCGGTCCTGCGACGTGCTGATCGAGAGCTTCAGGCCGGGGGTGATGGATAGGCTGGGGCTCGGCCATGGAGAGGTGAGCGCCGACAATCCCGGCATCGTCTATTGCTCCGTCTCCGCCTATGGGAGCACCGGCGAGGCGGCGCGCCTCGGCGGCGTCGACGGCATCGTCCAGGCGGAGTCTGGATTGATGAGCCTACTTGGCGACGAAGGCCAGCCGCCGAGCAAGGTGCAGGCGCCGGTCGTGGATGTGACCACCGGCTATGTCGCGACGATCGCCGTGATGGCGCAACTCTATCAGCGCCAGGCGACCGGTTTCGGCGGCTACCTGGACGTTTCGATGCTCGGGGCCGCGGTCGCGCTGCAGCAGTCGTCCCTGACCGGCTTTCTCGGCGACGGCGAGTTGCCTGGCCGGCTCGGCAGCGCGGCGCCCTATTCGGCGCCAAACGAGGCGTTTCCCGCAAGCGACGGCTGGATCATGGTCGCCGCCTATCAGGGCGGCCGCTGGGAGCGGCTCTGTGAAATCCTCGAAAGGACGGACCTGGCGCAAGATCCGCGTTTCGAGACGTCGGCCCTGCGGGTCCGGAACCGCCAGGCCATGCGCGCGGAACTGGGTGGCTCTTTCTCCCGCCATCCATGCGCCTATTGGCTGGAACGCCTGATGGCCAGGGACATATTGTGCAGCAAGGTCTGCGACTATGCAGACCTGATCGAGAATCCTGCCGTCGCCCATCTCGAGCTCATCACGAGCCTGACCGACGACCTCGGTCGGAGCCACCGCGTCCCGGGCTTCCCGGTGAATTCCCGCGAGAGCCAGTCGCTGCCGCACCGCGCGCCGCCCAGGCTTGGCCAGCATACGCTGGAGGTGCTTTCCGAACTCGATTTCACCGCCGCCGAGGCGGCGGCTCTCGTCACCACCGGCGCGGTCTTCGCGGACCGCTCCGCCGCAGAAACCGCTTAGGAGGAACCTAGATGTCGGAGTTTTCCGTTCTCCCCGCCAATGATACCGTGCTGGTGCTGACCCACCTGCAGAACGAGTTCGCCCATCCGGATGGAAAGGGAGCGAGCATCGTCTACAAATTCCTCAAGGAGTCGGGCTCTCTCGACCGGATCAAGCGCGTGCTCGCCGTCTGCCGCAAGGTCGGCATTCCGGTCATCTTCCACAACGAGACGTTCCGGCCCGGCCATCCGGAACTGCGCGCCAGCCGAGGCGGCTATGTGCGGGGGACAGGCCGCGTGCTTGGACTTGCCCGCGACGACATGGCGGTGCGCGGCCAGTGGGGCGCCGAGGTGATCGACGATCTGGCGCCCGATCCGGGCCGCGACGAATTCGTCCTGCACAACGCCAAGGTGGATCCCTTCACCTGCAGCGAATTCGAGGTGCTCCTGCGAAACCTGAACCGCAACATCATCCTGGTCGCCGGCCTGGCCTGCAACTTCGGCATCGAGATGACCGCGCGCAGCGGCAACGAGCGCGATTACGGCATCTGCGTCCTGTCGGACTGTATCGATCGGTTCCTCGGCGAATACAGCGAGAAGACGGTCACCGAACTGCTTCCGCTTTATGGCCGCGTCGCAACCAGCGACGAGATCGTCAAGGAACTGGAAAGCCAGGCCTGAGCCAGATCGAGAGGAGGCCGCCGATGCAACAATTCGGGATTTGGATCGACAACGAGGAGCAGGCTTCGGCCTCGGGCCGGTATTTCGAGAGCCTCGACCCGGCCACGGGCAAGGTCTGGAGCCGGGTCGCCGCTGGCGGGAAAGCCGATGTCGAGCGCGCGGTCGCGTCGGCATGGCGGGCCTTTGAAGAGCCCGCCTGGTTTGACATGGAACCGTCGGCGAGGCGCAGGCTGCTGCTCGCGATCGCGGCGCGCATCCAGCAGAACAGGCACCAGCTTGCGGAAACGGAGAGCAACGATTCCGGCAAGCTGCTGCGTGAATGCCTGCTTCATGTCGACGCGATGGCCGAATGGTTCGAATATTTTGCCGGCATGACCGACAAGGTCTGCGGCTCGACGATCCCGTCGGACCGGGGCGTGTTCAACTACACCACCCTGGAGCCTTACGGCGTCGTTGGCGCCATCGTGCCTGGAAACTCTCCGCTGCTGCTGTCCACGTGGAAGCTCGCGCCGGCGCTGGCCGCCGGGAACACTGTCGTGATGAAGCCCAGCGAATACACCAGCGCCTCCATCCTCATCCTCATGCGGTTGCTGAAGGACATCCTTCCGCCGGGCGTCGTCAACATCGTCACGGGCGACGGCGTGGAAGCCGGTGCGGCTCTCGTCGATCACCCCGACGTAAGGAAGATCTTCTTCACCGGCGGGCCGGCGCACGGCGCCGCCGTCGCTGCCGGGTCGGGTCGAAGGCTGGCGCCCTCGATCCTGGAACTCGGCGGCAAGAGCGCCAACATCGTGTTCGACGACGCGATCTACGACAAGGCGCTGGCGGGGGTCATGGCGGGGGTCTTCGCAGCCAGTGGCCAGACATGCATGGCGGGGTCCCGCGTCCTTATCCAGGAAACCATATTCGACAGGTTCTTGAACGACCTCCGCGAGCGGACGAAAGCAATCGTGGTCGGCCATCCGGCCGACGCCACCACGCAGGTCGGGCCGCTCGGCAACAGGAAGCAGCTCGACCGGGTGGCGTCGCTCGTCGAGGGAGCCCTCGCCGAGGGCGCCCGGATTGCAGCGGGCGGCCACAGGGCTAGGGTCGAGGGTTTCGAAGGCGGTTACTATTTCCAGCCGACGATCCTCACGGACGTGACCAACGACACCGCCATCTGCCGCGAGGAAATATTCGGGCCGGTGATGACCGTCATGCCTTTTTCGACGGCCGAAGAGGCGCTGAAGATCGCCAACCGCAGTGATTTCGGGCTCGTGGCCGGGCTCTGGACCAGCGACCTCTATCGCGCTCACTCACTTTCACGCAGCCTCAATGTCGGGACGATCTTCCTCAATCTCTACCGGAAGGTCGCGCCTCAGACGCCTTTCGGCGGGCGGAAGGCGAGCGGCTTCGGGCGCGAAAATGGCTTCGCCGTTATGGGCGAATATCTGCAGGTCAAGAGCGTTCTCGTCGACACGGACGCCGAGCGCGTGCAGGACCCCTTCGTCATGCGGGTTGGCAGTTCCCGCTAGGCTGTCCAGGAGAACGTGAAGCGGCTTCTGTTCCAGAACCGCTTCACGACAAGGACGCCATCAGATCCCGGTCAAGCCCGCATCCTCCCAGCGTGCCTGACAGCAAGACGCCGCCGGAAAGCTCCGGCGGCGTCTTCGCGTTGAACGGGCAAACGGTGCTCAGTGGACCGCCGCATACATGATCTTTTCCTCGGTCACGCTGAGCGGCGAGAACTCCTCGACGATGCGCCCCTTCTGCGACACCAGGATGCGATCCGAAAGATTGATGACCTCGGGAAGGTACGACGAGATAACGACGACGGCCATGCCCTCATCCGCGAGGCGGTTGATGAGCTGGTGGATCTCGGCGATCGCGCCCACGTCGACGCCCCGGGTCGGCTCGTCGAAGATGATGACCTTCGGCTTCTGCACCAGCGACTTGGCGATCACCACCTTCTGCTGGTTGCCGCCGGAAAGCTCGATGACATGGGCGTTGTTGTTGATCGCCTTGATGTTGAGCTTCTTGGTCCATTCGTCGGCGAGTTGCTGCATCTCGCTGAAGCGGACCACGAAACCGCTTGAATGCGAGGATGTCAGTTCACCCATATGCAGGTTCTCCGCGATCGACATGGTCTCGAAGAAACCTTCCATCTTGCGGTCCTCCGTCACATAGACGATACCGTCGAGCACGGCCGGCCGCGGCACGCGATAGCGCACCGATTGCCCGTTGAGGTGTACCTCCCCGCCATGGAAGAAGTTGCGCTTCAAGACGCCGGCGACGATCTTTGCCGTCTCGGTGCGGCCGGCACCGATGAGCCCGAATATGCCGGTGATCTGCCCGGCATAGACCGTGAAAGAGTTGTTGCGCACGAGCTTGCCCATCGACAGGTTCTGTACGCTGAGCACGCGCCTCCCGGGTTTCCTGACCGACTCGCGGCGATGATAGAGCGCCTGCGACAAGGTGCGGCCCACCATGGCGCGCACGATCTTCTCGCGGTCGAAGTTCTTCGTCTCGTCGGTGACGACGTGTTCGCCATCGCGCAGCACGGTGATGCGATCCGAGATCGCCAGCGCTTCCTCGAGCGCGTGGCTGATGAAGATGATCGAGACCCCGCGCTCCTTCAGCCGCTTCATCAGCGCGAAGAAGTAATGCTTCTCCTCGGGCGTCAGCGTCGCCGTCGGCTCGTCGAAGATAATGACGCGCGCGTTGTGGCGCACGGCCCGGGCGATTTCCACCATCTGCTTCTTGGCTGCGCCGAGCGTCGCCACGTTTGCCCACGGATCGACGTTGAAGTTAAGCGACTGCAGGAACTGCTGAGCCGCGATGTACAGGCCGCGAAGGCGATTGAAGTACTTCTCGTCGCCGAGATAGAGGTTCTGGGCGACCGTCATGGACGGAACCAGGCTGTTCTCCTGGAACACCATGTTGACCCCGTTGTGCAGGGCCTCGGCGGGAGTGGCGAAATGCGTCGGCTTTCCGTCGACAAGCATTTCACCTGAGGTCGGCGATGTCACGCCGGCCATCATCTTGGTCAGTGTCGACTTTCCCGCGCCGTTCTCGCCGAGCAGCGCATGGATTTCTCCCTTCTCCAGCGAGAACGACACGTTCTTGACCGCCGGCACGCCCCGATATTCCTTGGTGACGCCTCGCATTTCGATCAGCGATGCCATGCTATTCTCCAAACCCTTCGTCGGTCGGCAGGGACACGATCGCGTCTCCGCCTTTGCTCGTCGCCAGGAGGCGGCCGTCGGCTTCAAGGCAGGACGTGATGCCGTGGCGGCGGCCATCGGCGCGGCTGTGCATGCTGAATATCGGCTGGAACGCCTCGTCCAGGCGCAGAACCAGTCCATAGGAGCGTGTCGGGGCCCATGGCTTGACGATACCGAGGTGCTTCAGCCCTCCGCCCTGCAGGGGCTCGAGGAACGTCAGCGGCGCTGAAATCGAGGGAGCGATCCACAGATGCTCGGGCACCTCGGTCATCATGCTCTGGCGGTAGTCCTCCTCCCTGAGCACGAATTCGATGAGCTGGCTGCGCGGCGCGAAGACCGCAAGCCATGCTCCGCCTCCGACGGCTGGGGAAAGGCGCGCCGGGTAGCCGGCTATGTCGCCGAGTTCCACGACCGGCCGCCGCCCCCTGGCAACGCGTATGAGCTGGTTGCGCCAGCTCTCCGACACGATGACGCTGCCGTCGGCCTGCGCCAGCAGGCCATAGGGGAACGCAAGACCGTCCGCCAGGCATTCGGCTTCGCCGTCGACCGGCACGCGCCAGACCGAACCACTGGCATTCTTCTGCATGAAATCGCGCTTCCACCGCGAGGGCTGGTTCGAGGCCGAGCCCACGGCCAGGACAAGCGTGCCTTCGTCAACGAAGCTCAGCGCGGTCGGGCATCTGATGTCGTGACCACCGACCTTCGACACTATCTTGCCGTCGTGGCGTCCGCCCTTCAGCAAGACACGACCGTCGTCCAGCCCGACGGCGAAACCACCGCCCGGACGCGCTGCGAGCGCTGTCACCGGGCTGTCGAAAGTCGCCACGCTTTCCGACGAAGACCCGCGCAGTGACCTGACCTCGTTGCCCGAGGAGAAGAGGATGCTCGAACCGTCGGATATGAGATTATCTGGCGACTTGGCTTCGAGGGCGAGTGGAGAGCCCTCGATGACCTGATTGGGACTGAGCGCGCCGTCCATGGGCGGCACCGTGACCGAATAGGCGCCGGCACCACGCCAGGCGTCGAAGAGATTTCGGATGGCGCTGATCATTTCTGCTTCCCCCAATAGCAGTCCTGATTGGTGAAGTTCGGATCGGCGCCCGGGATTTTGTATTTGCCGACCCGGTTGTTGTAGATGCCGCCGAGATAAAGGTAGCCCTTGTGCTCGTTGCAGGAGGTGAGCATGGGGTGGTTGACGCCGCTCTTGTCCCACAGGCAGTCGACGATCTTGCCCTGTTCGGTGAACTTCACCACATTGCCGACGTTCATCTGCGGGAAGAGCCATTCGTCCTGCGCCACCCGCTGCACCATCCGCTTGCGGAAGCCCGGCTTGCGCAGGGCGAGATCGAAGACCGGTGTACGCATGCCGACGATCGCCAGCCAATACGTGCCGTCCGAAGCGCGATTGATGTTGTCGGCGTAGCCAGGCAGGTTGGTGATGAGTGTCTCGACCTTGCCCGCCTTCGGACCTTCCAGCCAGTAGCGCTCGACCGAGCAGCCCCAGGTTGTCGCAAACAGCACGGACTTGCCGTCGTGCGCCACGCAGACGCCGTTCGGGAAACGCAGGTTGGGAACGACGGTCCTTGTCGTCTTGTCCCGCGGATCGTAGCAAAGGATGCGACCGTTGCCGCGGCCCTCAAGCGCGTCCACCATCCATTCGTCCGGGTCGAAGCGTATCGTGCCCTCGCTGAAAAAGACCCGGCCGTCCGGTGCGATGTCGAGATCGTCCGCGTAGCGGATGCGGGAATCGTCGATGATGGAGAACAGGGACCGGTTCGTTTCGTCGGCGAGCTTGACCACCTCGCGCGTGTCCTTGCGGATCTGGTAGAGCCCCATGCCGGCAACGCAGCATGTCAGGTTGCCGTCCCGGTCGAAGGCCATGCCCAGCGGCGCGCCGCCGATATGTGCGTAGACTTCCCAGCGTTTGTGGTCCGGGCCGAAGTAGCGGATGATGTCGCCCTGCCGGTTGCCGAAGTAGATGTTGTCGTCCCGGTCGAGCAGCGGATCCTCGCAGCCATCGATCTCGCCAAGGCCGATAAGCTCCACATCGCGCAATTTATCGTTGAGCGCGTAGGGAGAGTCGGATCCTTCCTCGGTGGAGGGGCAAGGCACCATCTTGAAGTAGGTCGGCGAAACATAGACCTGCGACAACACCTTGTGGCGGTTCTTCAGCCAGCGGACATCGATCGCGACGGCGATCAGCAACGCCATGCCGAGCACCATTGTGTTGGCGCCGCTGGTCAGGCCGAGCCGAACGAGACTGTTGGTGATGATGAGCACGATGATGGCGCCGAGGACGGCCTTGGCGATCGAGCCACGGCCGCCGCCGAGGCTGATGCCGCCGAGGACGGCGGCGGTAAGCGCCGTGACCTCGAGGCCGACGCCGGTGCTGGCGCCGGCCGAGGCCAGGCGCGAGGCATAGAAGATGCCGCCGGCCGCCGCGAGCAACCCCGACATGACGTAAGTTATCGCGACCGTGCGGCGCACGTTGATGCCGGCATTGTGCGCCGAACGGCGCGAACCGCCGACGGCGAGAATGTGCCAGCCGGGGCGAAGCCGGGACAGGAAGACATGGCCGACAACAGCGATCAGCGCCGCGAGCAGGAACGCGACCGGAATGCCGAAGACGCCGTCGCCGCCGACAAAGTTCCAGATTTCCGATGTCTGCGTGGGCAGAAGGATGTCGATTGAATAGTTGAGCACCAGCGTGTCGTCGATCGCCCGTACGATGATCAGGGTGACGAGAGTGGTGAGAAAGGCGCGCAGCCGCAGGTAGCCGACCAGCACGCCGTTCACGAGGCCGACCGCCGCGCCCGACAACAGCGCGGCCCCGGCCGCCGCCCATACCGGGTAGCCCAGCCAGTTGAACATCGCCAGCATCACGAAATTGCTGAGCGCGAAGGTCGAGCCGACGCTGAGATCGATGCCGCCGGCGAGCATGACGACCGTCATGGCAAGCACGACGAAGAGAATCTCGCCGAGCTCCCTCGCCTGATCGCTGACGCCGACGCCGCCGAGGAAGTTGGGTATGAGGGACCAGAAGATGCCCAGGGTGACGACCAGGATCAGGAACGGGATCGCGTTGTCGATCCAGTTCTTGGACAGAATCTCACCGATCACATGGTCCGGTATGAGGCGCGTGCGCCAGCGAGCGTAGGTCTCCGAGGCCGACATCAGCGGCGCCTCCTGCAAAATCAGTCACAGGGAGCGGCGCTTGCGCGCCGCTCGTTTTTGTTTCGGATTGTTCGCCTCACCCACTCACTGCTGCGTCCAGCAGGAGGTCGGCGTGACGTTTTCCTTGGTGATGGTCGTCAGCGTCGAATAGAAGCCGAAGGGCTTGGAGCCGGGCTTTTCCGGTGGGTTCTGCAGCAGCGAGCGGACGGCGAGGGCCAGGTCGCGGCCCTGTTCCTTCGCGTTGTAGCCGACATAGGCGTCGAAGGTGCCGTCCTCGATACGATCGCAGGCTGCTTCCTTGCGGCTGCCGCCGTCCGTTATCAGCTTGACCTTCCCGGTCTTGCCGGCTTCGGCGATCGCAGCGGCCGCGCCCATGTCCTGGCTGTCCCAGAACCCCACGACGGCGCAAAGATCCTCGTTCTGCTTCAGGATGGTCGCGGTGATGTCCTTGGCCTTGGAGGCATCCCAGTCGCCCGACTGCGTTGCGACGACCTTGAGCTCGGGATAGCGGGTCAGGGCATCCTTGACCCCCTGGAGGCCGATGGTGACGGTGGGCGTCGTCGGCGTGCCGATGAGCAGCGCGATCTTGCCGGACTGGCCGGTACCCGCGCCGCAATATTTCGCGGCGATGTCGATCTCGCTCGAAAGCAGGTCGAACCAGTCGACACCGACATAGGCGTCACCGGTGTTGAGCGACTTCAGGTTGACCTGGACGACCGCGATACCTTGCGCGTTCGCGCGGTCGACCAGCTTCGAATAGGCCGTCATGTCGAGCGGATGCAGGACAAGTACATCAGGCTTCTCGGCGATAAGCTGGGTGACGGCCTGCGCACCGGCGGCGACGTCCCAGCTCGGATCGCGGATGATCAGCTCGTAACCGAACTGTTCGGCGTCCTTCTTCAGCGCGGCGGCCCACGCCTGTGTCAGGTCGATGCCCATCGAGAGCGGCACGAAGGCGACCTTCTTGCCCTTGAGGGCCTTCAGCGTCGTGAGATTCTGGCCGTCGTCGAAATGCTCGGCGACGGCAACGGCCGGCAGCGTGAAGAACGCTGCCGTCAGCAGGCCCATGATAAACTTCCTGATACGCATGACTTTCCTCCCTGGTCACTTGTTGGCTTTGGATTAAGGCGGGTTAGATGTCCCCTTGCTGGGACGTCTGCTCATCGCGCGGATTGACGATTGAATCCGCGACGATGGCCACGAGAAGAATGCAGCTCTTGACGATGTTCTGGATCGTGTACGGGATATCCATGATCGTCATGCCGTTGAGAAGGATGCCGATGAGGAGCGTGCCGACGACGACGTTGCGGACCCCGCCCTTGCCGCCGCTGAGGCCGACGCCGCCGATCACTGCCACCAGGATGATGTCGTAGACCAGCGTCGAGTTGGCGACGCGGGCGTTCATGGAGCTGACGGCCGTGGCCGTGATGATGCCGGCCACGAATCCGATAAGCGATGAGATTACATACTGCACCACCATCATCGGGCGTACGGGCACGCCGGCGACCCGCGCCGTCAGAGGATTGTCGCCCATGGCGAAGATGAAACGGCCCGGACGTGTCTTGCGCAGGAACAGGAACGCAATGAACGAGAACAATGCGAAAAGCAGAACCGGATTGGGAATGCCAAGCACCCGGCCGCTGCCGATCGCCTTGAACGAGGTCGCGGTGGCCGGCATGAAGGTGACATCGTTGGCGACGAGAAAATAGCGGCCGAAGCCGTAGACGACGAGCCCCATAGCCAGGGTCGCGAAAAGCGCGGGTATTTCGACATAGGCGATGAGCAAGCCATTGGCCAAGCCGACGGCGAGACAGAGGCAAAGCCCGTAAAGGAGCGCAATGCCGAGCGGCGTGCCGCTGTTGGCCAACGTCAACATCCAGGCAACGGAAATCGCCATGGTGGCGACTATGGACAGGTCGATGCCGCGCCCGATGATTGTGAGCGCCATGCCGATGCCGAGCACTCCCAGTATGGAGACGCTGCGTACAAGCGACAGCAGATTGTCGGCCTGCAGAAATCCCTTCAGCGTCGCCGCGAAGACGAGGAAAAGGACAACGGCAATGGTGAAGACGATCTTTTCCTGACTGAAGTGAAAGGCCTTCAGGTAACGGCCCGCCGAGGCGCTCACGACAGGAGCTCTCCGGACGGCCTATCGGCGGCCGGGCAAAGAACCGCCTTCATTGCATGACAGCGCACGGCATTCCTCCCTCATTCCCACCCTTTGCCCCCCTGCGCGCGAGTCCTCCGGCGCATGACGGCAGGGTTTCCTCAGACCCAAATTATCCCAGACGGTTAGAATAAATACTGACCAGTTTTATATTGTCCTGGAAGGTACATGGCTTTGTTTTTTTCCGCAAGCTGACCCTCGAATTTTCGCAAAGCGTTTCCGCGCAATCCATTCGCGGATCGGAAGGCGCGTCTTTGGATATGATGAGTTCTCCACCTTGCGCGCCGCTTCGGTCAGGCGCCCCGGAATTGCGGCTTGCGCTTCTCGGAAAACGCGCGCCGGCCTTCCACGCGGTCCGCGCTGCCGTACAGGTGGCCCCAGAGCATCTCCTCGAAATCCGCCGCCTCGGACAAGGGCAACTCAGCCGCCTTGTCCGCCAGGCGTTTGGCTGCCCGCACCGCCAGCGGCGCGTTGTCGGCTATGGAGCGCGCAATCTCCCTTGCGCGCGGCATCAGCCGCTCCGCCTCGACAACCTCGCTGACGATACCCCATTCCAGTGCCTTGGCCGCCCCGACGATCTCCCCGGTCAGAAGCAATTGCATCGCGACGGGTCGCGGCAGGGAACGCATCAGGCGTTGGATGCCCGCTATGGCGGGGATGGATCCGATCCTCACCTCGGTCAGGCCGAACCGCGCATTGGCCGAGCCGATGCAAAGATCGCAGTTAAGCGCGATCTCCATTCCGCCGCCGACCGCCGCGCCGTTCACGGCGGCAATGATGGGCTTGGTCAACCCCATCCTGCTCAGCGCGATATTGCGGACATAGAGCGGGTGGGTCGCATCGGTCTTGCGATCGAAATAACCCTGGAGAAAGCCGCGTTCCTTCGGAACGGTCTCGTGGATATCGGCGCCGGCGCAAAAAGCCAGGGTTCCTGCGCCGGTGAGAATGGCGACCCGCGCGCTCCCGTCGTCCTCGAAACGCAGCAGCGCCTCGTTCAGCGCGACTATCGTCGAGGGCGCCAGCGCGTTTCTGCGAGCCGGCCGATTGATGACGATCGTCGCAATGCCGTCCGCGACCTTGAAATCGATCATCCGTCACGCCCTCCCCGGCTTCAATTCGGGCGAGGGTGCGATCGGGAGGCCCGGCTGTCTAATCGCAACTTTTTTTAAGGATACAAAAACGCCGGCTTTGAATGACCGGTCAGGCCATCGGTCCTGCCTCTCCCGATTGGCCGGCGAAACCGCCCTAGCCCAGCCTGAGGTCTCTCGCCCGCTTGAGCATCTCAAGCACGATCGGCTCGTTCTCGCCCTTGCGGACCACGGCGAAGAACGCGATTGGGTCGGCGACCATCTCGGGCACCGGAACGAATTCGCCTCTCGCGATCCTGTCGCGCACCAGGAGTTCGGGCAGGATCGCCATGCCGCCCGAACTGGCGACGACATCGATCAGCGTGCGGACATGGTTGCAGGTGTTTATCACGGGCCGCTTCAGGTTGGATTGCCTGAGCGACTCCGCCATCACCTGGTAGAGATGTGAGGGCCTCGACAGGCACCAGACCGGAAGATCGGGCACCTCGCCGCCATCCACGGACCCTGAAAGCCGGAAGGCAAGCTCGCGGCCCATCAGCCACTTCATCTCGACCGTGCCGATCGGAGCTGCCTCCAGCGCCGGGCTGTCGATCGGTCCGACAAGGAAAGCAAAATCGATGGCGCCGGCTTCAAGCTTGTGCCGCAGGTGGATCGTGAGGTCGATCTCAACCTCCAGAGTGACGTTCGGCATCAGGCGTTTGATCTCGGACAGAAATGCCGGCAGGCTCTCGACCGCGACGATCTCGCCACAGCCGATCTTCACAATCCCGGTCGCCGTCGAGAATGCTTCCGTCGCGAGCAGGACGGTCTCGAGCTGCGCCCACAGGGCCTCGCATTGCGCGGCGAACTCCCTGCCCTTCACCGTCAGCAGCATGCGCCGGCCTTCACGCCGGAAAAGGCTGAAGCCGAGATGGTTCTCGAGTTCCCTGACGCGCGCCGATATCGACGGCTGGGTCGTGTTCAGCCTTTCCGCGGCCGCGTTGAACGTTCCAAGGCGCGCGATCCAGAGCAGCGTCTCGATGTGATAGAGCGCGATGCGATTGATCACGAACGGCAGGCCTCCGGTCCCAACATCAATCCGCGGCGCCCGCCCTTTCTACGCCTCTCCAGGGATTTGTCAGGACGCCCGGCCAATGGCGCTCGTGGCACGCCGCGAACGGCTGCCGCGATCAATGCACGGCCGCGTACATGATGCGCTCTTCGGTCGCCTCGCCCGGCGTGAACTCCTCGACGATGCGGCCGAGGCGCGAAACCAGTATCCGGTCCGAGAGGTTCATGATCTCGGGCAGATAGGACGAAATCACCATCACGGCCAGCCCGTCGTCGGCGAGCTTTCCAATGATCTCGTGGATCTCGGCGATCGCGCCCACGTCCACGCCGCGCGTCGGCTCGTCGAAGATCACCAGCTTCGGCTTCTGCACAAGGCCCGAGGCGATGACAACCTTCTGTTGGTTGCCGCCGGACAGTTCGATGACGCGCGCGTTGGAGTTGATGGCGCGGATATTGAGCTTCTTAGTCCACTCGTCCGCCAGGACTTTCGCGCTGGCATGGTTCACGACGGCGGCCGTGTTGAGGCCCGCGCCGAGCAACCCCGAATAGAGATTGTCGGCGATCGACATCGTCTCGAAGAACCCCTCGAGCTTGCGGTCCTCGGTGACGTAGACGATGCCGTCCCGGACCGCCGGTCGAGGCACGCGGTAGCGCACAGAGTCACCGAAGAGCTTTATCTCGCCGCCGTGGAAATAGTTGCGCTTCTGCACGCCCGCTACGACCTTGGCCGTCTCCGTGCGTCCCGAACCGATCAGGCCGAAGATACCCGTGATCTGTCCGGCGTAGATGGAGAAGCTGTTGTTGCGCACCATCGAGCCCATCGAGAGGTTCTGGACGCTGAGCACCTTCTCGCCGGCCGCGCGGTTCTTGCGCGGAGCATTCGAGTAGAGTTCGTTGGACAGGCTGCGGCCGACCATGGCTCGGATGATGCTGTCGCGGTCGAAATCGCTGGTATCGCCGGTGGTCACCAGTTCGCCGTCGCGCAGGATCGTGATGCGGTCGGAGATTGACAGCGCCTCCTCCAGCGCATGCGAGATGAAGACGATGGAAACCCCGCGTTCCTTCAGCCGCTTGATCAGGGAAAAGAAGTAGTACTTTTCTTCCGGGGTGAGCGAGGCGGTGGGCTCGTCGAAGATGATGACGCGCACGTCCTGGCGCACCGCCCGCGCGATCTCGACCATCTGTTTCTTGGCAGCGCCGAGCGTGGCCACCGTGGCCCAGGGATCGACGTTGAAATTGAGCGACTGCAGGAACTGCTGGGCGGCGATGTAAAGGCCGCGCAGGCGGTTGAACAGTCGCTCGTCGCCCAGATAGATATTCTGCGCCACCGACATCGATGGAACCAGGCTTGTTTCCTGGAACACCATGGCGATGCCGTTGGCGAGGCCTTCGGCCGGCGTCTGGAAGGATACTTCCTTGCCGTCGAGCAGCATCTTGCCGCCCGAACGCTCGGTGACCCCGGCCATGATCTTCATCAGGGTCGACTTGCCTGCGCCGTTCTCGCCCAGCAGGGCGTGGATCTCGCCTTTGCGAAGCGTGAAGTTGACCTTCTTGACGGCGGTGACCCCTCTGTACTCCTTGGTCACCGACTGCATTTCGACGATAGAGGTCATGCCCGCTCCGCTTTAGCTGCAAGCGCCATCAGGACGCCGTCCCCCTTGCTCGCCACCATGGTCGCGCCGTTCCAGTCCGCGGCGCTGGTCACGCCGTGGCGCTTGCCGTCGGACCTGCTGTGGAAGCTGTCGACCGGTTTGAAATTCTCGTCGAGCCTGACAAGCAGGCCATAGGATCGGGTCGGCCCCCAAGGCTTGTGGATGCCGAGATGCTTCACGCCTCCACCCTGCAGCGGTTCCTTGAAGCTGCGTCCCGCACGCAGCGACGGCGCCATCCAGAAATCCTCCGGCACCTCCGCTATCATGCGTTCGCGATAGACCTTCTCGCGCAGCACGAATTCGATCATCTGACTGCGCGGCGCGAACACGCTGAGCCAATAGCCCTGCCCCGACGCGGCACGTGCGAGACGACCGGGATACCCCGGAATGTCCCCCAGTATGGTCTCCCAGCTGCCATTGGGGCGCTTGCGCACCAGGCGATGCCTCCACGCCTCCGAAACTACCGGCGCTCCGCTGGGGTCGGTGACAATGCCGGCCGGGAACGCCATGCCTTGGCCGATCGTTTCACCCCGCGATCGTGAGGGCGGCACCCGCAGCACGGTCCCATCCGACCCGAGCGTCATCAGGTCCCGCTTCCATTCCGACGCGCTGTTCCTTGTCGAGCCGACACAGACCAGCAGCGCGCCGTCGTCCGCCAAGCTCATCGCGGTTGCCGACGCGCCCCTTTCCGGAAGATCGATCTCGATCTCGTTCGCATCGCCTGCCGCGGGCCTGATAAGAACGCCGCCTTTGTCGAAGCCGATCGCCAGACCGGCGCCTTCCGATGCCGCAAGCGTGGAGATCGGGGCGTGGTAGGCCTTCACCAGCCGCGGCTGCGCACCCGGCGCGTCCAATGCCAGGAGCTTTTCGGCCTGGCTGAAATACAGCACGCCGCCATTGACCGTGAGGTTGTCGATACCGGTCGCATCTAAAGCGGTGGGAGCTTCGTCCAGCCGCGCATTGGGACGCATGGCGCCGTCCATCGACGGAACCGTGATGGAATATTCGCCCCGGCCCCAGACGGCGTCCCAGATCCGTGTCAGACTGTTTCTCACGACCAGTTCCTGAAATAGAGCGCGCGATCGTTGAAGTTCGGATCGGCATCCGGCAGCTTGAGTCGGCCAAGCCGGTTGTTGAAGACGCCCCCCAGATAGAGATACCCCTTGTGCTCGCGCATCGAGGTGATCATGGGGTGCTTCTGGCCAGAGCGGTCCCAGAGGGATTCGAGGATCTTGCCGTTGACGTCGTATTTGACCACGCCGCCGGTGTTGATGTTCGGATAGATCCATTCCTCGAAAGCCACGCGCTGGGTCATGCGCCGGCGGAAGCCCGGCATGCGCATGGCGAGGTCGAGCGAGGGTGTGCGCATGCCGAGCATTGCGACCCAGAAATGCCCGTCGGATGAGCGCCGGATGTTGTCGGGATACCCCGGCAGGTCGGTGATGACCGGAAGCACCTTGCCCTTCTGCGGCCCGGCGAACCAGTAGCGGTTGATACGTCCCGCCCAGGTCTCGGCGAAGAACAGCGACTCGCCGTCGCCCGTCATGCAGATGCCGTTCGGGAACATGCGGCCCGGCAGGACAGTGCGCGTGACCCCGGTCTTCGGATCGTAGCGCAGGACACGCCCGTTGCCACGTCCCTCCATGGAGTCCGTCGCCCAGTCGGTGACATCGTAGCGGATCGTCGCCTCGCTGAAATAGACGGAGCCGTCGGGCGCGAAATCCATGTCGTCGGCGAAGCGCATGCGACTGTCGTCGATGATCGAAAGCCGGCTGCGATTGGTCTCGTCGGCCAGCCGGATCACCTCGCGGTCCGGCGTCACCTTGTAGAGGCCCATGCCGCTGATGCAGGCATAGAGCGCGCCTTCCCCGTCGAAGTGCAGGCCGAGTGGCTGGCCTCCGATATGGGCAAAGATTTCGCGGCGCGTATAGTCGGGCGCGAAGAACTTGACGATGTCGCCGTGACGGCTGCCCGTGTAGATGTTGTCGTCCTTGTCGAAGGCCAGGTCCTCGGCGCCGTCCACCTGGTCGAGGCCGATCGGCTCGGCCTCGGCCAGCCGGTCGTTGATCTCGTAGGGCGAGCCGGAACCCGGATCGGTCGCGGCGGCCGCTGTCGGGGCGAAGTAGGTCGGCGAGACATAGACGCGCGAAAGCAGCTTATGCCGGTTCTTGAGCCAGCGCACGTCGGTGGCGACGGCAACGAGCAGCGCGCCGCCGAGCAGAAGCGAATTGTAGCCGCTGGGCATCTGCAATCGAAGCAGGCTGCCGGTCAGCAGGACGACGATGAAGGTTCCGAGCAGCGCCTTGGCCACGGAGCCGCGACCGCCGCCGAGGGAGTTGCCGCCGAGCACCGCCGCCGTCAGGACGGTGACCTCCAGGCCGGCGCCGGTTTCCGAGCCGGCGCTGTTGAGGCGCGCCGCGTAGAGGATGCCGGCGAAGCTGGCGAAGATGCCCGATATGACATAGGTCAGGCACACGGTGCCGCGCACATTGATGCCGGCGTTGTAGGCCGAGCGCCGCGATCCCCCGACCGCCGTGATGTGCCAACCCTTGCGCATGCGGGTGAGGAAGATGTGCAGCGCCACCGCGACGACCAGCACCAGCACGAAGTTGAAGGGAATGCCGAGCACGCTACCCGCCGCCAACAGGTCCCATAGATGCGAATCCGGCATGAAGAGGACGACGTCGCGGGCGTAGCGGAACGTCAGGATCTCGACGATGGCGTCGATGATGATGAGCGTCGCGAGCGTGGTGAGGAAGGCGCGGAGCTTGAGGTAGCCGACCAGGACGCCGTTGACGAGTCCGCAGAAGGCGCCGACCAGGATGACGATCGCAATGCCCGCCAGCACTGGCACCTGGATATAATTGAGCAGGAACAGCGTCAGGAAATTGGCAAGGGCGAAGACCGATCCGACGCTGAGGTCGATGCCGCCGGCAAGGATGACGAGCGTCATCCCCAGCACCACGAAAGTCAGCTCGCCCATCTGCCTCAGCATGGTCGAGAAGGTTCCGAAGGTGAAGAAATTGTCGATGACGGTGCCGAAGAAGATCAGCAGCAGCGCAAGGATGAAGACCGGGATCGCATTGTCGATCCAGTTCTTCGAAAGCAGTTCACCCACGACGTGGTCTGGCACCAGGCGGTAACGCCATTTCGCATACGTTTCCGATATCGCCATTTCACATCTCTGAATTCGTAACCTGCGGAAAATAGAGCGCCCGTGCGGGGCGCTCTATCGAAATGGGCTCAGTAGCCGCGCTTGATCTCGTCCAAGGTCCAGCACGAACTCGGGGTCAGCGCCTCCTTGGTGAGGTTCTGCGTCGTCAGGTAGATGGCGAACGGCTCGAGCGTTTCCCCGGCCGGACGCTGCAGGATGACGGCGATTGCGTCGTTGATGTGCTTCGACAGCTCACGGATGTTGTAGGAGACGTAGAAGTCATAGCTGCCGTCGGCGATCTTTTCGCAGGCCGCCTTCTCTCCCGCGCCTTGCGAGACGACGAACACCTTGCCGGTCAGGCCGGCTTCGCGGATGGCGGCGGCCATGCCCGAATCCTGCCCGTCCCAGAGGCCGAAATAGCCGCAAAGGTCAGGCGACTGGCGGACCACCGTCGAGACGACCGAATGAGCCTTGCTGGCATCCCAGTCCGCGGCCTGGTCGGACACCACGGTCATTTCCGGATGCGCCGCCATGACGTCGTTGAAGGCCTTCATGCCGATGAAGTTCGTGGGATTGTTCGGCGTGCCTTCCAGAGCGGCGATCTTGCCGTTGCCGCCGTTCTTGGGGCTGCATTTCTCGACCAGCTTGAGAGCGTTCGTCTCGGCGTTCTTGTACCAGTCGATGCCGACATGGGCGGTCGAGTTGGTGGTCGCCTTGACATTGACCTGCAGCACCCGGACGCCGGCTTCCATCGCCTGCTTGATGACGCGCGCATAGGCCTGCATGTCGACGTTCTGGATGATGACGAGATCGGGATGCTCGCTGATGATCTGCGTGATCGCCTGGACGCCCTGGTCGACGTTCCAGTTCGGGTCGCGAATCTGGAGCTGGAAGCCGTACTGGTCGGCCATCCGCTGCATGCCCGCGGCGAAGCCCGCCGCGATGTCCATGCCGATCGAGATCGGCACGAACACAACCTTCTTGCCCTTCATGCTCTCGTAGAACTTGGTCGACATGCCGTCGTCGAAGCCGCCACCTTCAGCCTTGGCGGCCGACAGGCCAAGCGTGAGTGCGATGGCTGCGCTTCCTATGATGTTGATCAGCTTTTTCATTTTCTCCTCCATTTGGTCAGTAGCGTCAGATATCGCCTTGTTGCGACGTCTGTTCGTCACGCGGGTTCAGAACCGTGTCGATGATGATGGCGACCAGGAGGATCACTCCCTTGATGAGGTTCTGGATCGAATAGGACACGTTCATGATCGTCATCCCGTTGAGAAAGATGCCGATCAGCAGCGTGCCCACGATGACGTTGAAGATCCCGCCGCGGCCGCCGCTCAGCACGATGCCGCCAAGCACGACGACGAGGATGACATCGTAGACCATGGTCGAATTGACGACGCGGGTATTCATGGTGCCGACGAGCGTCGCCAGGACCAGCCCCGCAAAGAAGGCGATTGACGCCGAAATCACATATTGCAGCAGCATCATCGGCCGGGTCGGCATGCCCGCGATGCGCGCCTTCAGAGGGTTGTCGCCCATGGCCCGGATGAACACGCCGGGCTTGGTGTGGCGCAGGAAAAGATGCGCCAGCAGCGCGACGGCCGCAAAGGCAATCACCGGGATCGGAATGCCGAACAGGTAGCCCGCGCCGAATTCTCGGGTCCAGGACGCGCTTTCCGGAATGAAAAGGAGGTCGACATCGACGAAGGCGACACGGGTGAAGCCATAGATCGCCGTGGTCATGGCGAGCGTGGCGAATATGGCGGGAATCTCCGCGTAGGCCACCAGGAAACCGATGACCAGGCCGATGCAGACCACGAAGATGTAGCCGAGCAGGACCGCCTGCCAGACCGGCGTGCCGCCACCCAGCATGAAGATCACCCAGGCCACCGACATGGCCATCGTCGAGATGATGGCCAGATCGATGCCGCGTCCGATGATGGTGAGCGCCATGCCGATGGCGAGGATTCCCAGGATCGAAACGCTCTGGACCAGCGACAGCAGATTCCCGGCATTGAGGAAGCCGGGAAGGGTCACGCCGAAGACAACGAACATTAGCGCGGCGATCGCGAGAACGATCCGCTCCTGCGAGAAAAATGCCGAGCGCCGAGCGCCGGCCTTCTCGTTGATTGCCGTTTGCATAGTACCAGTCCCTCCACAGGCCCCGAGGGGCCAACCATGCGGCAACTACATGGTCAATACACGCTCCGAATAGAGTTCGCTCAAAAGCTCCGCCCTATGTTCGTCGAGCACGGGCGCCGGTCGCCGGATCGCGCCCGGCGTGACGCTCAGGCGCCCAACAACCGCATGCATCGGCAGCGTGCCCATGTCGTCATCTTCCATCTCGACGAAGGTGCCCCTCGCCCGCACATGCGGGTCCTCCATGAGACTCGCGGCGTCGTAGATCGGCCCGACCGTGACCTCGGCCTTGTCGAAGTGCGAAAGGTTCTCGACAAGCGTGCGCTGCGCGATGAAAGCGCCGATTATCGCATCCAGCTCCTCGACGTTCTCGACGCGCTTCTCGTTGGTGACGAAACGTGGATCCGAGCACAGCTCCGGATGGCCGATCGAGCGGAACAGGCGAAACGCCATCTCCGGGGTGGAGGCCGAGAGCGCGACGTAACCTTCGTCCCGGGTGCGGTAGATGTTTCGCGGCGCCGACAGAGCGGTCCTGTTACCTGTGCGCGTCGGCACCGCGCCGGTCGCCTTGTAGACGGCCTGGTCCGCGCCGAGGATCGAGATGATGGGCTCGAGCAGCGAGAGGTCGATCTCTTGCCCCTTGCCCACACCGAGTTCGGCCTCCCTGAGGGCCACGAGCACGGCGGAAGCCCCGTAGAGGCCGGCGATGGAATCGGCGAGCCCAAGATTGGGCAGCAGCGGCTCGCGGTCGGGAAACCCGTTCTTGTAGGCGAAGCCGGACGCAGCCTCGACAAGCGTGCCGAAGCCGGGTTTGTCCTTGTAGGGGCCTGTCTTGCCCCAGCCGCTGATGCGCGCCACCACGAGCTTCGGCTGAAGCTCGAGCAACTCCTCCAGGCTGAAGCCTAGCCTGTCGAGGACACCGGGCCGGAAGTTCTCGACCAGGACTTGGGAACTAGCGACCAGCCGCCGGAATATGTCGCGGTCGTCATCCTTCTTCAGGTCGATGACGATGCTGCGCTTGTTGCGGCCATAGACCTTCCACTGCACCGGTATGCCGTTGAGCTTCCAGGCGCGCAGGGAATCGCCTTCCGGCGGCTCCACCTTGACGACATCGGCACCCAGATCGGCCAGCACATGGGTCAGCATGTTGCCCGCGACGAGGCGGGAGAGATCCAGCACCCGGACACCGTCCAGCGGACATTTCCTGTCGCGAGCGTATGCCTCAGCCACCAACTTCCTCCCTAAGTGCTGAGGCGGGTGTACGGCAGGGCGCGGAGGCGCGGAAATAGCATCTGCCGACTGGGCTATTGGAAAAAGCTTTCGCGAATTGCATGCTTCTCAAACGAGAACGGCGCAGAATGGACAAGCCCCCGGCCGGACACGCACAATGCGGTCGCTGGATCGAGGAAAGGTTGAAGGCGCCATGCACCCGTCGAAGGTTCAAATCACCGAGGTTGGAACGCGCGACGGGCTCCAGTCCGAAAAGACCTTTGTTCCCACGGATCGCAAGATCGAGTTCATCAAGGGCTTCACGGCAGCCGGCCTGCAGCGCATCGAGGCCACCTCATTCGTCTCGCCTCGCGCCGTGCCGCAACTCGCCGACGCGTCGGAGGTCGTCGCCGCCGTCCGGGATATCGGTCCGACGATCGCCGCGCTGGTGCCCAACGCGAAGGGTGCGATGCGGGCAGTCGAGGCCGGCGTGGACGAAATGGTGGTTTTCATCTCGGCATCGGAAAGCCACAGCAGCACCAATCTGAACATGACCGTCGACAAGGCGATAGCGGCCGTGGAGCCCGTGGCCGAAATTGCCCGGCAAAGCGGGATCGTGCTGCGCGCCGCCATCGCGGTGGCGTTCGGCTGCCCGTTCGAGGGCGACGTTCCGACCTCGACCGTCAGCGCGATCGCGGCGCGATTGATTGCGCTCGGGATCGATTCCCTGACGCTTGGCGATACGACGGGCATGGCATCGCCACGCCATGTCGAAGCCGTCTGTGGCCGACTTCTGACGGATCATCCGGATGTCCGCCTCACGCTGCATTTCCACAACACCCGAGGCATGGGCCTGGTGAATGTTCTGACCGGCCTGCGGCTTGGCATAGACCGGTACGAATCCGCCGCCGCCGGACTTGGCGGCTGCCCTTTTGCCGCGGGCGCGACGGGCAACATCTGCACCGAGGATCTGGTCTATCTGCTCTCGGAACTCGGCATCGAAACCGGCATCGATCTCGAAGCGATGATCAGGGTCGCGAAAGAGATGGAACGCTGCCTCGGCAGGCCATTGCCCGGCCAGTTGATGCGCGCTGGCCCTCGCACGCGGCTTCACCCCATCGAGTCGGTGCGCCGAGCCGTCGGCTGACCGGACGAAGGCCCGGCGGCGGCGCGCCAATCCGGTCAGGCGGCCTTGTGGGTATCCTCGATGATCAGGTCGGCCGCCTTCTCGCCGATCATGATCGTCGGCGCGTTGGTGTTGCCGGTCGTCAGGTAGGGCATGATGGAAGCGTCCGCCACCCTCAGCCCTTCGATGCCGCGGACCTTCAGGCGCGGATCGACCACCGCCAGCTCGTCCAGGCCCATCTTGCAGGTGCCGACCGGGTGGAAGAGCGATGAACCTTCGCGGCGTACGAACTCCTCAACCTGCGCGTCGTCGCTCACCGCGTTGCCCGGGCGTGTCTCCTTCACCACATAGGGCGAGAAGGCCGGCGCCCCGAAGATACGCCTGGCATGGGCCAGTCCAGCCGACATGACCCGGAGATCATCCCGATCGGTGACATAGCCATAGCGGATCTTCGGCCGCGCGCTCGGGTCGGCGCTGTCTATCAGCACGCTGCCGCGGCTGCCTGGACGTGTCGGACAAACGGCGACTGTCATGCCCGGTTCGTTTTCGAGAACCAGCGCCTTGCCGAACACGTAGCTCGCCGGCGTGAAGAGAAGCTGCAGGTCCGGGCTCTCCAGGCCTTCCCTGCTCCGGCCGAACACCATCGCGCTCGTGACGCCGAACGTCAGGGCTCCGTTGCCGGCAAAGCCGAATTTCAACACCTCGCGGGCGAGTCGCCATCCTCTTGCAAGCTCGTTGATCGTGGTCAGGTCGCGCAGGCGACTGACGAGCCGCACGGTGAGATGATCGGACAGGTTTCGTCCCACGCCCCGCAAGGCGACCCGCGTCTGTACCCCCACGGACGACAGGTGCTGCGGGTCGCCGATGCCGGCGAGCTGCAGCAGCTGGGGAGATCCGATCGCTCCGGCCGACAACACGACCTCGCGCCCTGCCCTGACCTCCTTCGATTGCCCACCCTGGACATATCGCACCCCGACACACCGGTTGCCTTCGAAGATCAGAGCGGTGGCGGTGGCATTCGGGATCACCTCGACATTGCGCCGAGCGGCCGGAACCCGGAGATACGTCCGGTACGTCGACCCGCGCAGGCGGCCGCGCCGCGTCATCTGGGCATAGCCGACGCCCTCCTGCTGCGCGCCGTTGAGGTCGCGTGTGTAGGCGAACCCCGCTTCCTGCGCGGCCTTGATGAACAGATGGGTCAGGGGAAGTATCGTCCGGTAGTCTTCCACCTTCAGCGGACCCGACTTGCCGCGATAATGCGGATCGCCGGCGCCGGCATAGGTCTCGGCGCGGCGGAAAAGCGGCAGAACGTCGTCGTAGCTCCAGCCACGGCAGCCGAGCTGCGCCCAGCCGTCATAGTCGGCCGGGTTGCCGCGGACATAGAGCATGCCGTTGATCGAGCTGCTGCCTCCCAGAACCTTGCCGCGCGGCGTATGGATCTGCCGGCCGTATGTCCCCTCCTCCGGCTCGGAGGCGTACATCCAGTTGTAGGTCGAGTTGTAGAGCATGTGACCTACGCCGGCGGGAATGTGGATGAGCGGATGGGTGTCCCGGCCGCCGGCTTCGAGAAGGCACACCTTGTGACCGGCTTCCGCGAGTCGTGCCGCGACCACGCACCCGGCCGAGCCGGCACCTATAACGACGAAGTCTGGCTGCATGACGCTCCTCCCGCGATCGGCGAACTCCCAATCGCATCGACTGCATGGAAGGATGGAAAACCACACGCTTGGACGCGCATGAAATATTGAACATCGCTATGGCTATACGTAAGCCTTATATCCTATGGAAGCGGACTCCGCCGCAACCGGGGTTCGCGAGGAACTGGAATGGAACTAAGGCAGCTTCGCTATCTCATATCCATCATTGATTTCGGCAGCTTCTCCAAGGCCAGCGGCCAGCTCAATGTCGCCCAGCCGGCTCTCAGCCAGCAGATAGCCAACCTGGAGAGCGAGCTGGAGAGGCCGCTTCTGGTGCGCAGCGCCCGCGGCGTCCAGCCCACAGATGCGGGATTGCGACTCTACCGCCAGGCACAGATCATTCTGGCTCATGTCGAGCAGGCCAAGTCCGACGTTCTGATGTCGGAATTCGCCGAGCAGTTCGTCGGCCAGGTTTCCGTGGGGTTGCCGACCTCGACCGCAACCATGGTCGCGCTCCCCTACATACAGCGCATGCGCGGTAATTTTCCGGGCATTCAGCTCCGCGTGGTGGAAGCGCTCTCCGGCCACCTGATCGAAATGCTGCTCAACAACAGGATCGACCTCGCCATACAGTTCCGCTCCGAGCCGGCGGCGGGCCTGCAGGTCGAAAGGCTTCTCGTCGAGGAACTCTTCTGGATATCGTCCGAGGCCGAGACGAAGGACAAACCCATCACCTTCGCCGAAATGGCAAAACGCCCCGTCACGGTGCCTGGCAAGCCGCATGCGATGCGGGCCGTGATCGACCAGGCATGTCAGGACATGGGCATAGAACTCCAGATCGTCGCCGACGTCGATTCGCTCCCGGCCTTGCGCGGTATCGCGGCGACGGGCTTCGCCGGCGTTATTCTGCCCCAGTCGGCGCTGGCCGAATCCACCGGCTATGGCGAGTTGTTCAGCCGCCCTATCGTCGAGCCGAAGCTGACCCGGCCGCTGGCGTTGTGCCGATCCGAGGGAGCGCCGCGAAGTCGGGCCATGCAGGCAGCCGAGGAAGTGCTGCGTTTCCTCATCAAGGATCTGGTCGAAATCGGCACGTGGAAGGGTGCGACGCTGGATCCTGAACTGGCATCGCGAAAGCCCGACAAGAGCCTGACGCCAAAGGCGAAGCGCC
The DNA here is from genome assembly GCF_059420305.1 of Mesorhizobium sp. GW821-FHT04C10. NCBI lineage: Bacteria > Pseudomonadati > Pseudomonadota > Alphaproteobacteria > Hyphomicrobiales > Phyllobacteriaceae > Mesorhizobium > Mesorhizobium sp. GW821-FHT04C10. The sequence continues at coordinate 6,347,020 of NZ_JBWKTL010000001.1, forward strand.
GCGGCAGGCAACCCGAACAGCGAGCCGAGCCCGCCGCTCAGATGACGCCCTTGGTCCGCAAGGCGCCGATCCGGTCCTCGTCATAGCCGACCTCCCGCAACAACGCCTCCGTGTGCTCGCCCAGCCTCGGCGGCGGTAGGCTCGGGCCGGGTTCCATGCCGCCGTGGCGGATCGGCGAGCCGAGAATGAGGATGGGCTCTTCGCCGGGGTGTGTCGTTTCGACGACGATGTCCTGGCTGCGAACCTGCGGGTCGTCGAAGGCCCGGTCGAGCCCATACACTGGGCCACTGGGGATGCCTGCCTTGTTGAGCACCTCGATCCAATGCTCGGTCGAAGCCTCCCGCGTACGCGCCTCGATGAGCGCGTTGATTTCCAGCCGGCGGGCGGTGCGCGCCTCGTTGGTGGCAAACGCCGAATCCGTGAGAAGCTTCTCGAGGCCGAGCGCCTTGACCAGCTTCTGGTAGACGGCCTCGTTGGAGGGGGCGACCGCGATCTCACCATCGGCGGTTGCAAACAGCCCGTAGGGCGCGACCAGCGCATGGTCGTTTCCCGTGCGCGGCGCGGCCACGCCTGAGTTGAGGAAGTTGGTCCCGTGGAAGGACAGCATGCTCATGAGGCTTGCCAGCATGCTCACGCTGAGGGTGCTGCTTTCCGTGCGCTCGTCCCTGCCGTGGAGCGCCGCCGCGATCCCGAGCGCCGCGTAGAGGCCGCAGACGAGATCGGCTATCGGCACTCCACTGCGCATCGGCGGATCCTCCGCCCTGCCGTTGCAGCTCATGAAACCGCTCATCGCCTGCACTATGAAGTCGAAGGCGGGACGATCGGCGTACGGACCGTCGATGCCGAAGCCGTTGATGTTGCAATGGATGAGGGCCGGATTGATCGCCTTCAGCCGCTCCGGCGCGAAACCCATCTTGCCCAGCACGTCCGGGCGGAAATTCTCGACCAGAACATCGGCTTGCGCCAGAAGGTCCGCCAGTACCTGCTTGCCTTCGGGAGAATAGAGATCGAGCGCGATCGAACGCTTGTTGCGGTTATAATTGGCAAAGTAGCTGCTCATGCCACCGACCATGACGCCTTGCTCGCGAACCGGGTCTCCCTGGCCCTTCGGCTCGACCTTGATCACTTCGGCTCCGAGATCGGCCAGAAGAGCCGTACAGAACGGGCCCGAGATCACACGGGTGAGGTCGACGATACGCACGTCCTTGAAAGACAAGCAGATTCTCCCATTGTTCAGGCAAGCTCTTGCTGATGGAAACCGAAGGAAGCGCAAGGCGGCAACAAAAACTCCACGATGCGTGACCTTCCCGATCGAGAGGCCACGTTTCGTCGGCTGGGGCTAGGATCGCGAAATCTTATGGCCGCTTACCCGCTTCGTATTTTGCCGGGCGCGGTTCACGGCCTAGACTGGCCGCTTCTGATGCATCGGGAGAATGCCATGTCAGCGCAAGCGGCATCCAAGGTCGAGAAGCCGACCCTCAAAGACCACGCGAATTTCATTGGCGGCAAGATGCGGCCGGCGGCGGATGGACGCACGATAGACGTGATCTGCCCGTCGGACGGCCAGGTCTTCGCCACTATCGCAAGAAGCGGACAGGCCGATGTCGACGCCGCGGTCCGGGCGGCGCGTGTCGCCTTCGACACCGGAGCATGGCCGCGAACCTCGGCGACGGATCGCGGCCGGGTCCTGGCGCGCATGTCGGAACTGATCCTCAGCGAGCGCGAGAGCCTGGCCCGTCTCGAGGCCAAGGACGTCGGCAAGATCTACCGCTCGACGTTTTCGGATGTCACGGTGCTTGCGCGCTACTTCGAATTCTATGCCGGCGCGGCCGACAAGATCGGCGGCGACGTCATCCCGCTGCCGACCGGCTTCACGGCCTTCACCATTCGCGAACCCCTCGGCGTCGTCGCCGGCATCCTCCCCTGGAATTCCCCCACCCAGATGTTCGGCCGTGTCGTCAGCCCTGCGCTGGCGATGGGCAACACTGTCGTGCTGAAACCTGCCGAGGATGCATGCCTGACGGTGCTGAGGCTGGCCGAACTCGCCATGGAGGCTGGCCTGCCGGAAGGCGCGCTGAACGTCGTGACCGGCTACGGCCACGAAGCGGGCGCCGCCCTTTCCGCCCACCCCGCGATCGACTTCATCAGCTTCACCGGCTCGCCCGAGGTGGGCACGCTCGTCCAGCAGGCCGCCGCGGCCAACCATGTCGGCGTTACACTGGAGCTTGGCGGAAAGTCGCCGCACATCCTGTTCGACGATGCCGATTTCGCGGCCGCGCTGCCCATCATCACCAATTCGATCATCGTCAATTCAGGGCAGACCTGCGTGGCCGGCAGCCGCCTCCTGGTTCAGGCCAGTGCGATCGACAGGGTGAGCGAACTCTTTGGCGCCCACTTCCAGGGCCTGTCGACCGGGCCGCATGACGTCGAGTGCGATCTTGGGCCGCTCATCAATGCCAAGCAGCACAAGCGCGTGAACTCGATGCTGTCGACGGCGATCGGCGAAGGCGTGCCGGTCATCGCCGAAGGCAGGATCGCCGACGGCAGCTCGCCGGACGGCTACTTCGTCCGGCCGATGCTGCTCGGACCCGTGCCGCGCCAGAACACCATCGCCCGCAAGGAAGTCTTCGGGCCGGTGCTGTCACTCCTGCCCTTCACTGATGAGAGCGATGCCATCGCGCTGGCCAACGACACCCCGTTCGGCCTCGCGGCAGCCGTGTGGAGCAGGGATGTCGGCCGCGCGATGCGTGCTTCGCGGCAGGTCCGCGCCGGCCAGGTCTACATCAACGGCTACGGCGCGGGTGGCGGCGTGGAGCTTCCCTTCGGAGGTTTCAAGAAGTCGGGCCACGGTCGTGAGAAGGGCATGGAGGCGCTGCACGAATTCTCGGCGACCAAGACCGTCATTCTCAACCACGGCTGAATGGGCGTGGAATATCTCTAGCCGACAGCCTATTTCACGATCTGCCCGGGAAGCTCGCCAAACCGCTTTCCGAGCAGGAATTGCAGCATGGCCCGGGTCTGCGCGGGCAACACCGCGCCTCGCCTCACGCAAATGCGCATCTCGCGCTTTGCCCATGCCTCCGCGAGCGGAACGGTGACGATCTGCCCGGAGCGGGCATGGGTGGCCAAACCCTGAGGCAGCACGGTGACGCCGAACCCCGCCGCCACCATCTCGCGGGCAATCTCGTTGCTCTGGACCTGATAGCGCAGAACGAGGTGCTGGTTGAGGTTCGCCGCCGCCCGGCGTAGCTGGTTCATGACCGAACTGCTTTCGTTCACGCCCACGATGTCGGTCGTCAGCAGTTCCGCGAATGTCAGCGACTTCTTCGATGCGAGCGGATGGTCCTTCGGCAGGACCACGACGAGTTCGTCCTGCTTGTAGGCGTAGGTGTCGACGTCGCCCGGGACCTCCGGCGGTGTCGCATAGACCCCGATGTCCGCCGTTCCGGTGCTGACCGCGTGAACCACCTCGAAACTCAGATGCTCGCGGATATCGAGATCGATCCGCGGGTACATGGCGGCGAAATCCCTAAGCTCGACGGCGAGGAAACCTGCCAGCGCGGAAGGCACGGCGCTGATCCGGACATGCCCCTTGGCGCCTTCCGCGAACTCGCTGAGATCCGTTCGGATGCCCTCGACGAGCTGGAATATCTGGCGCGCATGCTCGGCCAGCGCCTCGCCGACCGGCGTGGGGATTGTTCCCTTCGTGTTGCGGTAGAGCAGCTTGACGTCGAAGAGATATTCGAGGTCCTGAATCCGCTTCGTCACGGCTGAGGGCGTGATGCTTTCCCGCTCGGCCGCGCGGCCGATGCTTTTTTCCTCACAGACCGTCAGGAAGAGCCTGAGGCTCAGGAGGTCGAGCTTCGAGATCGTTTTCTTCAGCGGAGGCGGTGTCATGGTTCAACCGCCGCCGCGCAGCATCGCGTCGGCGCCTTTCTCGGCGATCATATAGGTCGCGGCCATCGTATTGGCCGATGGCATGGTCGGCATGATCGAGGAATCGACGACGCGCAATCCCTCCACGCCGTGCACGCGCAATCGGTCGTCCACGACAGCGCGGCGATCCTGCGCGGGCCCCATGCGGCAGGTACCGATCAGATGGAACACCGTCGACCCCTTCCTGCGGGCGAAATCGAGGATCTCGTCGTCGGTCACGATATCGGGACCAGGGCTCTCCCTGCCCAGGAAATAGGATTTGAGGGGATCTGTCTCGAGCAGTCGCCGCGCCAGCTTGACGCCGGATACGATTGCCCTCTGATCGATCTCGTCGCTCAGATAGTTCGGTTGGATGGCCGGATGCTGGCGCGGGTCGCGCGAGCGCGCACGCACGAAGCCCGTGCTTTCCGGACGCTGCTGCCAGACGCCGCACGTCATGCCGTCGAAGCTGTCAAGCAGGCCTGCGACGCCTTCCTTGTAGCTGGCCGGCGTGAATGTCATCTGCAGATCCGGCACCGCGAGGACCGGATCCGATTTCCAGAACACGTGCGCGAGGGAGGGGCTGACCGACAGGACGTTAGGACGGCCCAACGCCCAGCGCATCGCCTGGCCCACCAGTGGCAGGCCATTGACCATGCGGTTGATCGTCCTCACGCCGCGGACCCGCGCGACCACGCGGATAGCCCAGTGATCGCGCAGGTTTTCACCTACCCCTTCGAGCACACGGACCGGCTTGACGCCGAGCGCCTCCAGGACCGGAGCCGGCCCGATGCCGGACACCTGCAGGAGCCTGGGGCTGTTGACCGCGCCGGCTGCTATGACGACCTCGAGGTTCGCATCGAGCGTCTGTTCGCTCCCGTCGGGGCGCTGGATCGTGACGCCGACTGCCTTGCGATCGGCAAAATTCACACAAGAGACTTGCGCGTTGGCCATCAGCTTGAGGTTTGGCCGCTTGAGGGCTGCCTTCAGGAAGCTCCTTGCCGAACTGCGGCGTTGCCCCTTGTGGATCACGCGCTGGTAATAGCCCACGCCAGCCTGTTCGGCTCCGTTATAGTCCGGGTTGTACGGTATCCCCGCTTCCATGGCGCCCTTCACGAAGGCGTCGCAGAGCGGATGATGCCAGTCCAGGTCGGTCACGTAGAGGCCGCCGTCGCGGCCGCGAAGCCGGTCGTCTCCCTCGCCAAGCCGCTTCTCCGTCCGGCGGAAGAAAGGCAGGACGTCTTCGTAGCTCCAGCCGCGATTGCCCATCTGAGCCCAGGCGTCGTAGTCGGCGGCCTGGCCGCGGTTGTAGACGAGCCCGTTGATCGAGCTCGATCCTCCAAGCGTCCTGCCCTGCGTCGTCGCAATGCGGCGCCCGGCGCTCCCCACCGAAGGCTCCGTCTCGAAACGCCAGGTATAGGCGGGATTGAACAGCGTCTTGATGTAGCCGGCCGGCAAGTGGATGAAAGGATGGTTGTCGCGCGGCCCGGCTTCGATCAGGCAGATCGAGTTGGCCGGATTCTCCGAAAGCCTGTCCGCGAGGAGGCAGCCGGCGGTTCCCGCGCCGACAATGATGAAATCGAACTGGCCCGCGGCCTGTGACATCGGTTCGTCCTCCCAATGCGACCCGCCTGCCCGAGCGCATCAGGCAATTTCGCGATGTTTGCAAAGAGCGTTTGGCTATACCGGTATTGCGAGCCGCTCACCCTCCGGCGCGTCACGCGTCCGCCCGGATCGGAGCCTTGGGAAACTAGCGCGGTCGAGGCACCGACGGCCGGATCACGATGACCTTCGGCTCAGTGTACTCCTCGACGGCGAAACGGACGCCCTCGCGTCCAAACCCCGAAGTTCCCGTGCCTCCGTAAGGCATATGGTCGACACGCCAGGTTCCCGGGCCGTTGATGATCACGCCGCCGGCCCTGATCTCGTCGGACATCCTGAAGGCTGTGTCGATATTCGCGGTGTAGATGCCATGGTGGATGGCGCCGCTCACGGCGTTCATCTCCGCTATCGCCTCATCGGCGGAATCGACGGCGCTGACCGCCACCACGGGGCCGAATATCTCGTTGCGCATCACCGTCATCTCGCCGGTCGCTCCGGTGATCACGGTCGGCTCCATGTATGCGCCTTGCCGGTTGCCGCCGCAGGCAAGCGTCGCGCCGCGCGACACGGCGTCGATAATCACGGCCTCGACCCGTTTTGCGGCCGCGTCGTCGACCATTGGGCCGATGGCAGCCGGGCTGTCGGGCCGCATTTCCGTGACGCGCGCGATGAAGGCGTCGACGAACTCCTGGTAACGCGGCCGCTCGACATAGATGCGCTGCACCGAAATGCAGGACTGTCCCGAACGGACGAAGCCGCCCGCGGCGCATTCCTGCGCGGCAAGGGCGACGTTCCCGTCGGAAGCGACGAACACCGCGCCGACGCCGCCAAGTTCGAGATGCACCCGCTTCAGCGGCACGGCCTCCTTGATCTTCCAGCCCACCATGCCGCCCGTGAAGCTGACGACCGGCAGGCGGGGATCGCGCACCAGCGCCATGGTCGCATCATTGTCCACGTCGAGGACCGCGACAGCCTCGGGCGGCCAACCCGCCTCGACCACGGTGCGGGCCAGCCTGATCGTGGCCAGCGGCACACGCGGCGACGGCTTGAGCACGATGGGTGCTCCAGCCGCGATCGCCGGCGCGATCTTGTGCGCCGCGATCAGCAACGGACCGTTGTAAGCCGTGATGCCCAGAACCGGACCGATCGGCTCCCGCCTGATATAGGCGACTGCGCCGCGCGCCCGCTCGACCGCATCGACATTGAGCGTCTCGGACATTCCCGCGCGGGCATGGGCGGCCGTCAGCGTGAACACTTCGATCGCGCGCTGCACCTCGAGCGTCATATCCTTGACGGTGAGGTAGCCGCTTTCATCAGCGAGCGCCTGGGCGATCTCGGCGGCCTTCGCGGCCAGCGCAACGGCCACCTTGTCGAGCACGACGGCGCGATCGAAGCTGCTGGTACGCCTGACCTTGTCAAGCGCTTCCGCCGCGAGCGCCACGGCCCTCTCGACCGCCGCGGCATCGACCGCGCACTCCTCGCCTTCGATGAAGCCGCGCCTGACCTGCTCTGTCATCGTTTCTCTCCCGGGAATCGGCGCGCACGTTGGTGGCCGCTGCCGATCTCTGCAATTCGAATTTCGGAAGGTCCCACCTGCCCGAATGTCGTCGGGTCCCGCAAATCAATAGGAGCGTGGCATACCCCAGAATATGCTGGGCCACCTGTGCCAGCACGAGGCCGTTCGATGTGGGCGCGGTGCGAAAAAGGCCGCGCCTCGCGCCATTTGCGGGAGTTTGGCAGGGTCCTGACGGATCGGTTCCGTCAACTTGCATATCGGGTGAAACCTGCTAATACTCATCAGTAGATATTTACACTTACAGGTTTTCGGTGGGGGAATTCGCGTTGGTGGGAAAGGACATCACGGCTACGGAAACAGCGCCGCCGGCCTCGCGAAGCCTGCCCGATCTGCTGCGCGAGCAGGCCACCTTGCGTCCCAACGCGCTCGCTGTGATCGGCGAGCACGCACAGGCAAGCTTCGCCCGGCTGCACGAGCGCGCCACCAGGATTGCCGCTGCTTTGCGGCGCGACGGGACCGGCCGGACCAGCAGGGTCGGCATGCTTCTTGGCAACGGGCCGGAGTGGCTGGAGATATTCTTCGGCGCCTCGATGGCCGGCGCGGTCGTCGTGCCCTTCAGCACCTGGTCGACCAGGGCTGAACTCGAATTCCTTATTGGCGACTCGGCCATTACCGCACTTTTTGTCAGGCCGAGATTTCTCGACAGGGACTTCGAGGCCGATCTGGACGAGCTTTCCCGCGCCGGCCGGCTTGGCGCCTTGAAGACGATCGTCGTTCTCGCGCCCGACACGACCATCGGCCTCACCATGGACAGCTATCTGGATGGCATCGGCGATCCGGGAGCGTGGCCGGAGGAGGAAGGACCGGCGCCCTCCGACGACGCGGTCGTGCTCTACACATCCGGCTCTACAAGCCGGCCGAAAGGCGTTCGCCTGAAGCACTTCGGCATAATCGAGAACGGCTTCAACATCGGTGAACGGCAGGGGCTGCGGCCAGGCGACCGGGTGTTCCTGCCGACCCCTCTCTTCTGGTCCTACGGCGCCGCCAACGCGCTTCCCGCCACGTTCAGCCATGGGGCCTGCCTCGTGCTGCCGGATAGGTTCGAGCCCGGCGCGGCCTTGTCCATGATCGAGCGCGCGGGCTGCACGGCGATATACACGCTGCCGGCAATCACCAACGCGATGCTGAGGCACCCCGACTTCGATCGTTCGAGGACCAGAACGCTGCGCACCGGCCTCACCATCGGCAGTCCCCGGGATTTCCTCGCGGCCGTCGAGGATCTCGGCGTCAGCCGGCTGTGCAATGTCTACGGCGCGACCGAGACATACGGCAACTGTGCCGTGACCAGTCACGACTGGCCTTTGCAGCGACGCGCGAATTGCCAGGGCGAGCCGCTGCCTGGACAGAAATTCCGCTTCAGGGACGCAGAGACCGGGGCTCTTCTTGCATCCGGCCAGCCCGGCCTCGTCGAGGTTTCCGGCTATGTTTCGCCGGGATACTCGGGTGCCAGCGCTGCCCTCAATGCCGAGATTTTCACCGAGGACGGATATTACCGGACGGGCGATGTGGGCTTCCTCGATGCCGATGGTTCCTTCGTCTTCGTCGGCCGCGATTCCGACATGATCAAGCGCGCCGGCATCAACATATCGCCGGCCGAGATCGAAGACGTGATGAAGACGTCCGAGGGTGTGTCGCAGGCTGCCGTTGTCGGCGTGCCGGACGCGGAGCGGGGCGAACTGGTTGTCGCCTATGTCGTCGCGAAGGAAGGCGCTGCCGTGAGCCCGGCGCGACTTCTCGATCACTGCCGCGTGCAACTCTCCAAATACAAGCTTCCGGACCGGATCGAGGTCGTCGAAGCGTTGCCGCTCACCGCCACGGGCAAGCTTCAGCGCAAGGAGCTCAAGAAGGCCGCCACGACGTTGCTGGCGCAGGAACTCCAGGCAACCTCGACATGAAGAACGCGTGGGGCAAATGGGGCGGCGCCGACGAACGCGGCGCGCTCAACCTGATCGGCGCGGCGGATGTGCGCGGCGCCGCGCAGTTGGTCCGGCAAGGCAAGGCATTGAGCCTGGCGCAGCAGATTTCGCCGACGATGGCCGTGCCGAAAAGCAGGCCCGGCATGATGCACTTCATGAATCGCGACGGCGGCGACTATGCCGCCGGCCGGCGCCGCCCGGGTGGCTTCCAGGTCGCCGACGACACCGTGGTCATGCCTCTCCACGCAGGGACGCATATCGATGCGCTTTGCCACTGCTGGTACGACGATACGCTCTACAACGGCTTTGCGGCGACCGAGGTCAAAAGCAACGGCGCGGCGAAGCTCGGCGTCGACAGGCTCGGACCGATTGCCGCCAGAGGCGTGCTTCTGGATTTCGTTGGGTTGAACGGCGCCCCGCTGCATGACGGGTTCGCGATCGGGCCGCAGATGCTGGCCGCGGCAATCGAACGCGCCGGGCTGGTCCTGCGCCAGGGCGACGCCGTGCTTCTGCGGACGGGCTGGCAGGAGCGTTCACAGGCCGGCGAGGCGGTCAATTTCGACAACGAGCCCGGCCTTGACCTGGACGCGGCCCTGGTGCTCGCCGAAGGCGGCGTGGCGCTTGTCGGCGCTGACAACTTCGCGGTGGAAGTACTCCCCTTCAGCGAGGGCACGGTATTTCCGGTACATCAGCGGCTGATCCGTGACTATGGCATACCCCTGCTCGAGGGGCTGGTGCTCGCGCCGCTCGCCGAGGAAGGGCTCTCGGAATTTCTCTTCGTCGCCGCCGCGCTGCCGATCCGCGGCGCGACAGGGAGCCCTCTCAACCCGGTGGCAATCCTGTGAGCTGGAACCCTTCGCCAACCGTGCCGGCGGGGTCGGCCCTCGCGACCTTTCTTGCTGGCGTCCGGGTCCTCGATCTTTCGCAATACATTCCAGGCCCTCTGGCTACGCTGCTTCTCGCCGACATGGGGGCCGAGGTGTTGAAGGTCGAGCCCCCGAGGGGAGATGAAATGCGCACGCTCGGCCCGCGCGACGCGCTCGGCCGACCGATCTTCTACAACAGCTTGAACGCCGGAAAGACCGTAAAGCGGCTCGACCTCAAGGACGACGCCGACCGCTCCGTGTTCCTCGATCTGGCGCGCTCCGCGGATGTCGTCGTCGAGGGGTTTCGCCCCGGTGTCCTCGAGCGTCTCGGCGTCGGCTACGAAGTCCTGAAGAGCGTCAATCCCAGGATCGTGCTGTGCTCGATCAACGGCTACGGAGCGCGTTCCGCCTATGCCGCCAAGGCTGGCCACGACGCCAACTACCTGGCGCTGAAGGGCATGCTCGACCGTAACGGCACGGACAAGCCGATATTCTTCGATCCACCTGTTTCCGATGTCGCCGGATCGTTGTTTGCCGCAATCGCGATCCTCGGCGCTTTGCATGGCCGCGTCAGAACCGGCAAGGGATGCGCGATAGACCTGGCGCTGGCGGACACGGCAATGCCCCTCCAACTGATTCAGATTGCCGCCTACGGTGCCAACGGCACGATCCCTGCCCGGGGTGAAACCTATCTCAACGGCGGCGCCGCCTACTATCAGGTCTATGCGACCCGTGACGGACGATACGTCGTCCTTGGAGCGATCGAGCCGAAGTTCTGGGAGGCTTTCTGCAACACCGCGCGACGCCCCGACTGGATCGCGAGACAGCTCGAGGCCATGCCGCAGCATGCGCTCCGCGACGCGGTCGCTTCGTTCTTCTCGTCGTTGTCGAAGGCCGAGATCGAGGCGCGGTTTCAGGATGTCGATTGCTGCCTGTCGATCGTCAACGACCTTGGCGAGGCCCTGGCCGACGTCCACACCGTGGAGCGCGGTCTTGTGCGCCGAAACGCCGAAGGCGATCTGCAGGCGCTGTTTCCCGCCCTGATCGACGGAACTCCCCCTTCGCCGCGCAGCCCTCTCTCGCAGACCGATCACCCGCGACCGGCAGCCGCCGGCGCTTCAACCGCCCATGACCGGACATGATCGAAAAGGTGCCTAACCCATGGCCTTGAACAGACGAACCGCAGTGATCGGCAGTGCGATCAAAGCGCCAGTGGCAGACGAAGGGAAATCGCTCGAAGAGCTTCTCTTCGACATCTCCCAGGAGGCCATGCGGGATGCCGGCCTGACCGCCGACGAGATCGACGGCATCGTCGTTGCCTCCAACGACCAGTTCGACGGTCGCGCGATTTCCGTGATGGCCGCTTCCGGATCTGTAGGCGGCGTTGATCGCGATATCCTGTCGACGCCCTCCGCCAGCGAGCATGCTTTCGTGATGGGCGTGCTTCGCGTCGCCTCCGGCCAGTACGAGACGCATCTTGTCGTCTCCTGGAGCCCCGTCGAGGCATCCTCCCTGTCGGAGGCGCAGCGTCTGGGCGCCGACCCCTACTTCCATCGGGCGCTCCCCCTGGACGAGTTGTCCGGCGCCGCGCTTCAGGCTTCAGCGATTCTGGCATCGCGTCCCGAGGCCGCCGAACTCGCCAAACGGCTCTCCGCGCGCAATCGCGCCAATGGAAAGCACGCCTACCCCGAGGCTGTCGCGGGCAGCTCCGAAACTTCCTCGACGCAGGCTGGGCGCTGGCCGATCGAAAAGGACATGGTTTCGCGCCCGGTCCTCGGCGCCGTGGCCATGGTGATCGCCTCGGAAGACTACGTTGCGCGACACAAGCTCGATAACGTCGCCTGGGTGCGCGGCATGGGTTGGGCAACGGAACCTGGCTTCCTTGGCGATCGTGACCTCTCCACGGCGCCCGCACTCGTGGAAGCGGCCCGCCGCGCCTATGCGGAGGCCGGGCTTTCCGATCCGCGCAAGGCCCTGGATGTCGTGGAACTGACCGACATCAGCCCATATCAGGAGTTGCTCGCCTACGACGCGCTCGGCCTTTCCGAGAAATCAAAGTGGCAGGACGATGTGGCATCAGGCGTCTTCGATCGCGGCGGCGACCTCCCCGTCAATCCCTCGGGTGGCGTCGCAACCATCAACCCGGTCTTCTGCACCGGCCTCATCCGCATCGCCGAAGCGGCCCGGCAGATACAGGGCAAGGCCGGGCGCCACCAGATCAACAACGCCCGGACGGCACTCGGACATGCGGCAAGCGGCTTCGCCATGATGTACCAGACCGTGCTCGTGCTCGGGCAGAACAAGGACGGAGCACTGGCATGAGCGCGCCAAGAGTTGGAATCATCGGCATCGGCCAATCCGCCTTCAAGGCGCGCCGTGACGATGCAAGCTACCCGGACCTCGTGCGCGAGGCGGTGAACCAGGCCTTGACCGGCGCCGCGCTCGAACTCGATGACATCGAAGCGATCGTCTATTCCCTGTCGCCCGACGCGATGGTCGGCATCGGCAACGCCGAGCGCCTGGGGGTGGACGCCGTCGGCGGCAGGAACAAGCGCTTCCTGCGCATCAACACGGGCGGGGCGACCGGGATTTCGAGCGTTGCGGCAGCCTATTATCATATCGCGGCCGGAGCGTGCGACGTGGTCATGACGGCCGGGGCCGACAAGGTCGGCGAGTGCGGGGATTCGCAAACCGTCCTGAACAAGATCTGGGATCCGATCTACGAGCGGCCGCTGCCTCTCGGCACCATCACCATGCTTGCGATGTCGGGGATCCGCTACGCCGACAAATACAGCATGACCCAAGAGGACATGGCGCGGGTCGTGGTCAAGAACCGGAAGCATGCTTCGCTCAATCCGAACGCCCACCTCCGCAAGGAGGTGACGGTCGACGAGGTGATGGCGTCGCGTTGCATATCGTGGCCGATCAAGCTGATGGATTGCTGCCCGCAGTCCAGCGGCGGCGGCGCGATGGTGCTGGCCTCGGAGAAGTACATCAAGGAGAACCGCCTGGACGCCGTCTGGATCACCGGCGTCGGACATTGCTCCGAGACATACTATCTCGGCGATCGCATGGGCCGCGGCTTTACCGCCGACCATGCCGACGCCTATGCGCTGCGAAATTCCTTCCAGCGTGCCTACAAGATGGCCGGCATCACCAACGCGCGAAAGCAGGTCGATGTCGCCGAGCTCTACGCGCCTTTCAGCAACACCGAATACCATTCGATCGAAGCGGCTGATCTCGCGGACCTCGGCGGAGCCGTGGCCGGCGTGAACGAAGGACGCTTCTCGATCGGCGGCGACATACCGGTCAACCCGTCGGGAGGCACGCTCTGCACCAATGCGATCGCGGTAACCGCCATGATCCGGGTGGCAGAGATAGCGCTCCAGGTTTCCGGCCGGGCCGGCGGGCACCAGGTCAAGGGAGCAAAGATCGGCATCGCGAGCGGCAATGGCGGCGACCACCAGTTCTTTGGAACGATGGTCGTGGAAGCCTGATCTCGCCGGACACCTCAAATTTCCTCGATACAAGGACGAAAGAAATGGAACTTCTGAAGCGCCGCGAGGCCTGGAACATCACCTACACCCACGCACTCGGCGAAACGGCGAGCTGGTTTTACGTTCAGGTCCGCGACAACGCCAAGATCTACGGCAAGCGTTGCGGCAAGACGGGCCGTGTCCTGGTGCCGCCGCGCGCCTTCTCCGACCAGACGCTCGAACCGACGACCGACTGGGTCGAAGTAGGCCCCGGCGGCCGCATCGAGACGTTCACGATTGTCTACGAGGAATTCCAGAACCTGCCGCCGCCGCCCTACGCCTTCGGCTATGTGATGCTGGACGGCGCGGACACGGCGATAGGCGGCTTCTTCAAGGGCGTGAATCTGTCCGATGCGGCAAAGGCGGCCGAACTGCTCAAGGTCGGCACGCGCGTCACGACGAAATTCGCCGAGCAGCGCAAGGGCGACATGCTGGACTTCTGGTTCGAGCGCGCCTGACGCAGGGCTGACAACCGGCGGCATATGTGACCAGACAGGTGTATGACGTTCAGCAGGAATCGAATAAGGAAAAATCTGCTTCCGCCGTCGGGAAAGTTTAAGTCCTATGCCACAGACAAACATGGGAATACGCGACGAGATCGCCGCGTTGAAAAGGACCCGAATACTCGCGGCGGCGGCCGATCTTTTTTATGAAAACGGCTACGAGAACACGACGCTGGACGCCGTTGCGGAACGTTTGGGTGTCTCAAAGCCGTTCATATATGCCCATTTCAATTCCAAGGCCGACCTTCTCGCGGATATCTGTTCGCGCGGTATCGCCTCATCCCTGGAGGCGCTGGATCAGGCATTGTCGACCGATGCCTCGCCGGGACAGAAGCTGGAGATGCTGAGCAAAGGCTTCGTCACCGCTGTGCTCAAGGCCCAGACCTATATCGCGATATTCTCCCGCGAGGAAAAGAACCTGCTTCCGGAGGATTTCGACCGCATCAACGACATGCGTCGCGAATTCGATCGCAAGCTGACCAACTTGCTGCGCCAAGGCGTCGATATCGGAGAATTCACCATGTCGGACCCGCATATAGCCGCGCTGGGCATCGGGGGCATGGTGAGTTGGGCTTACGTCTGGTACCGCAAGGAAGGGCGCCTTTCGATCGCGGAAGTCGCGGACGAGCTCACCAAGGTCATCCTTGCCATCGTCCAGTACCGTCCCCGGACAGGCAAGCGGTCGCGCTGACCGTCACGTCGGTCGAATAAACGCGGCGAGGAGCCCGCCCATAAGGAAGTTCTCGGATGTCAGGCGACCTCGCGGCCTGGCTGGTGAGCGAAATCCCCCGGACCTTGGTGGCAATCGCCGCGAGGAAGTAGAGGCTGTTCTGGCCGGCGGAATGGATGCTTGCCAGGGATTCTTCGAGTTCGATCCCACAAGATGCCCGGCCTTGACACCGGGCATCTTTGAAAATGAAAATGGATCTTCAGTCCTTATTTTTCGAAATAAGTGGGTTTTCCGTCCGCACCTTTCTTCCATTCGTAAATGACGTAGTCCGGGCGCGTCGGGTCGCCCTTCGCGTCGTAACCAAAGTCGCCGATGGCGGTGCTGAACGGACCGTTCGCCTTGAGGGCGTCGGCCACCTTGTGCGCGTCGTCGGCGGAGCCTGTTTTTGCGATTGCGGCGGCGATAACCTGGACGGCGGCGTAGGAGTATAGTGTATAGGCCTCCGGCTCGAAGCCGGCAGCGCGGAATTTCTCGACGATACCCTTGGCGGCCGGATTCTTGCGCGGGTCCGGGCCGAAAGTGTTGAGTGTGCCGATTACGGCGTCACCGGCGATCGCGGCGAGTTCGTTCGATACCATGCCATCGCCCGAGAAAAGCGTTGCCTTCAGACCCTGATCGGCTGATTGGCGCATGATCAGGCCGGCCTCGGTGTGCAGACCGCCGAAGTAGATCAACGTAACTCCGGCCTCCTTCATCTTTGCGATCAGCGCCGAGAAGTCCTTGTCGCCGATATTGATACCTTCATACAGCACTTCCTTGATACCGTCGGCGTTCAACACGCCTTTCGTTACGTCGACAAGTCCTTGCCCGTATGGGGTCTTGTCGTGGACGATGGCAATTTTGGCATCTTTGAAGTTCGCAGCAATGTAGCCGCCGGCCACCTTTCCCTGCTGGTCGTCGCGTCCGCAGGTGCGGAACGTGTTCCACAGGCCGCGCTCTGTGAACTGCGGGTTGGTGGACGCGGGGCTGATCTCGAGGACACCGTTTTCGGCATAGACTTCCGATGCCGGGATCGAGACGCCCGAGTTGAAGTGGCCGACCACGAACTTGACCCCGTCGCCGACGAACTTGTTGGCCACCGAGATACCCTGTTTCGGATCGGAGACATCGTCCCCGACCTCGATCCTGATCTGCTGGCCGAGGAGACCGCCGGCTGCGTTGATGTCCGCGGCCGCCTGTTCGGCGCCCTTCTGGAACTGTGCGCCAAAGGCGGCGTTCGGACCAGTTATCGGGCCGGCAACGCCGATCACAATGTCGGCCCAGGCGGCACCACTGGACACGCTCAGCGCGATCAGGGCGATCGAATGCAAAAGTAGTTTCTTCATGGATTAACGCTCCCATTAGCATTGTGGACGCTGGTTGGTACTTTCATGCGATGCCCACGTTTGACGCAGAAAGCTGACGGAGATCCGTGCCGCCGCCGTTCCCTCTTCGGGCGGCGCCAATGGGTCTCCGGATCGTTCAGGACATGAGTTCCACCGCCAGGGCAGTGGCCTCGCCACCACCGATACAGACAGAGGCAATTCCGCGTTTCAGGCGATGTTTTCGAAGTGCGTAAATGAGCGTGACAATCACACGTGCGCCCGACGCGCCGATGGGATGGCCGAGCGCACACGCGCCGCCGTGAACGTTCACTTTGTCCGGTGGCAGGTTGAGGTCGCGCGCAGCCGCCATCGGCACCACCGCGAATGCCTCATTGATCTCGAAGAGATCCACGCCCTCGAGATCCCAATTGATGTGTTGGCAAAGCTTTCGGATGGCTCCAACAGGCGCGGTCGCGAAAAGATGGGGTGATTGCGCGTATGTGGCATGCCCCCGGATTGCCGCAAGCGGGGTAACGCCGCTTTTATCCGCCTGCGAACGGCGCATGAGCACGAGTGCCGCGGCACCATCCGAAATCGACGAGGAATTCGCCGCCGTCACCGTACCGCCCTCCCGGAAGGCAGGTTTCAGCATTGGAATCTTTTCGATCTTGGACTTTGCGGGCTGTTCGTCCTCGCTGATGTCGGCGTTGCCTGCCATCAGCGCGACGGGGGCGATCTCTTCCATAAAGCTGCCGTCAACAATGGCGTTTCGCGCCTTCTCAAGGGAGGCAACGGCAAATGCATCCTGGGCGCCTCGGGTAAATTGGTAGGCCTCGGCACAGTCCTCGGCAAAGGTCCCCATGAGCCGCCCTTTGTCATAGGCATCCTCCAGGCCATCAAGGAACATATGATCGACAATCCTGTCGTGCCCCATGCGATAGCCGGAGCGCGCGCGCTCGAGCAGGTAAGGCGCGTTGCTCATGCTCTCCATGCCGCCCGCTACGATGGCGGCCGCGGACCCGCTGACGATAAGGTCGTGCGCAAGCATGGCCGACTTCATGCCGGAACCACACATCTTGTTTACCGTCGTGGCACCGACGCCCAATGGGAGGCCTGCTCCGAGGGCTGCCTGACGCGCGGGGGCCTGGCCCTGACCGGCAGTCAGAACGCAGCCAAGCAGCACCTCATCAACCAGTCCGATGTCGATCCCGGACCGCCCGAGGGCGGCACGGATGGCGGTCGCACCAAGCTCCACGGCGGTGACGTTCTTTAAGTTCCCTTGAAACCCGCCAAGTGGCGTCCTGGCTGCCCCGACGATAACGACCGGATCACGCGTGTTCACCTTCGCCTCCCCTCGCCTGTGGTTGGATCGCCAGGATGGCCTGGTCGACAACCGCATGGAGGCCACTGGCATGGAAGGACATGCGGTTGCCCGATCCGACATTGCTGGTCATGGCAATGGTCAGCCCGCTTTCGGGATCATGCTGCATGACACAGACATAGCCCGGGACGCTGCCCTGGTGGCCGTAGAACGCTCGGCCGCCATAGGCACTCCGGAACATGCCGGCGCCGGTTTCGCGCATGCGGGTACCGGGGAAGGAGGCCGGCACCCGCGAGCCGAACATCTCCTCGAACCATGGGGACGACATCACCTCGCCGGCAAACAACCCGCGCAGGAAGGCGACGAGATCGCTTGGCGTGGAGACCATGTCGCCCAGGCCATATGCGGCTGAATAGGGAAATGTATCGGACGAATCCTGCAACGCATCCGAATAGGCCAGCACCCCATCCATGCGCCACATCTCGCCTCCCAAGGCGATGTCTCTGGTTGCATCCGCTGGCTGTGGAGGACGATGATAGTAGCCCCGCACCAGCCGCTCGGCTGGATAGGCTTCGGTGGCTGGCGACCAGGTATCGTGCAGTCCAAGAGGCCCGAGCACTAGCTGGCGAACGCAGGCGCCGAGAGACTGGCCGGTGACCTCTTCGATCAGCAGGCCCGCCAGGACGTAGCCGGTGTTGTTGTAGACGGCTGGGCCGCCGGGCGCCTTCTGACCGCCCACCTCGAAAGCGATGCCGATGAGTTCGTGCGGTTTCCAGACCCGGCCTGGGTCCATCGGTATCTCATACTCGAATTCCGGCAGGCCGCTGCGATGATTGACCAGTTGCCGCACCGAAATCCGTTCCGCGCCAGGGAGGTCGGGGAACCAGTGCGAGATCGGTGCTCCGAGGTTGATCTTGCCGTCCTCGGCCAACCGGACGAGCGCGGCGACGACGAACGTCTTGGTGCAGCTCCCGATCTTGAAGAGCCTATCGGGCGTAACGGCCGTGCCATCGCACCGGTCCGCCACTCCCGCAGTGACGACTTCCGTAGGTCCTCCTGCCACGGCGAAGGCAAGCGAGGCCCCTACCGCACCCTGGTCGATATAGTCGGCGAGCAAACGGCCGAGCTCATCCACTGTTCTGGTCATCCGCGCCTCCTACTCAGCGATGTCGACGCGCGCGAAATTCTGGCGGCCGAACGGATCCATCACATAGTTCAGCACGCTCTTGCGCACCGGGATCGACACGACGGAATGCGCGATCGGCACCCCGGGAACCTCGGTCTTCACGATCTCCTGCGCCTGGCGATATATCTCGGCGCGCTTGGCGGGATCGGACTCGGCGCGGCCCTGCTGCAACAGCCTGTCGAAATCCTTGTCGCACCAGCGCGAGCGGTTGGAGCCGCCGGCGACGCCATCGCAGCTCAGCATGTAACTGAGCAAATTGTCGGGATCGCCATTGTCGCTGCTGCCCCCGAGCAGGAAACTGTCGTGCTCGCCGGCCGAGGTGCGCTTGAGATACTCGCCCCACTCATACGAAACGATGGCGGACGTCACGCCGACCGCGGCCCAGTCGGCCTGGATCATCTCGGCCATGCGCCGGGCATTGGGATTGTAAGGCCGCGAGACGGGCATCGCCCACAGGCTGATCGACAGGCCGCTTTCATAGCCGGCTTGCTTCAGCAGTTTCCTCGCGCCTTCGGGATCATAGTCGATGGCGGCGTCCTTGATGGCGCCGAGCTGCGCCGGCGGCACCATGCTGCCGGCCAACCTGCCGGAACCCTGGTAGACCGCCTCGACGATCGCCTTGCGGTCTATCGCCTTGGCAAGCGCGGTGCGCACCCTCACATCGCCGAATGGCTTGTGCTCGACGTTGAAGCCGAGGACGCCGACGTTCTGTCCCTCGATCTGGTGGACGTCGATGTCGGGATCGCTCTTCAGGTCAGCGACGGAGGATGGGGGCGGCAACGCGGCGACCTGGCATTCATTGGCCTTCAGCCGCTCGACCCGCGTCGTCGGCTCCGGCGTGATGGCAAAGACCAGCGTGTCGATCTTGGGTGCACCGCCCCAGTAATCCTGGTTGGCGGCGTAGCGGATCTGATTGTCGGCGACATAAGCCTGAAGCACGAACGGTCCGGTGCCGACCGGCTCCCTGTCGATCAGCTCAGGGGTGCCGGCGGCGACCATCTTCTGCGTCTGCTCCAGCGACAGGATCGACATGGCGTCGAGCGCGATGCCGGACAGGAAGGTCACGTTGGGAGCGTTCAAGGTGAAGCGTACCGTGCTGTCGTCGTCCTTCTCGATCCTGTCGATCATCGAGCCGAGGCCGGCGGCGGCGAACATCTCATAAGAGCCGTTGCCGAGCTTGTGGTAGGGATTGTTCGGGTCCCGCTGGCGGTTGAATGTGTAAAGCACGTCGTCGGCGTCGAAGTTGCGCGTTGGGGTGAAATGCGCACTCGATTGAAATTTGACGCCGTGGCGCAGGTGAAACGTGTAGGTCTTGCCGTCCGGCGAAACATCCCAGCTTTCGGCCAGCGCGGGCCCGATCTCGGTGGAGCCCGGCTTGAACTCGACCAGCCGGTTGAAGATGGTCTTGGCGGCCGCATCCATGGTGGAGTCGGCGGTGCTGGTCATCGGGGTGAAGGTTTCGGGGCTGGCCTCCGAGCAGTAGACAAGCGTCTTTGCGGACACCTGTCCCGCAACGAGGATCGACGACGCAAGGATGGCGACACGCAGGAGGGACAAAGGCTTCATGTCAGGAACTCTCCCATTCTGGTTTCGGGTCATCGGCTGCGAAACGCAGGGACATTGACCCGCATCGAAATTCCGGCTGCCAACCGCCAGGACACGAGGCCATCGCGGGATCAGCGCGGCGCCATGCGCAGCGCGCCGTCGAGGCGGATTACCTCGCCATTCAGCATCGTGTTCTCGCAGATGTGCTTCACCAGCCCGGCGTACTCATCCGGACGGCCAAGGCGCGGCGGAAACGGCACACTAGCGCCGAGAGCATCCCGCACATCCTGCGACATGGCGGCCATCATCGGTGTTTCAAAGATGCCAGGGGCTATGGTGGCGACGCGCACGCCATAGCGCGCCAGTTCCCGCGCGACCGGAAGCGTAAGTGCCGCGACGCCGCCCTTTGACGCCGCATAGGCCGCCTGGCCGATCTGCCCGTCGAATGCGGCGATCGAAGCCGTATTTATGATCACCCCGCGCTCGCCCTCGGCGTCGGGTTCCCCCTTCACCATCAGATCGGCGGCAAGCCGCACCATGTTGAAGGTCCCGACGAGGTTGATGGCAATCGTGCGTGCAAATCTTTCCAGACTGTGGGGTTCGCCGCGGCCGATCACCTTTTCGCCTGGCGCCACACCGGCGCAATTCACCAGGCCATGGACGTGGCCAAAGGCATTCCTCGCGAGCTCGATGGCGGCGGCCCCGTCAGCCTCACTGGTGACGTCGGCCCGTTGAAAGCGCACCGCGCCGCCAATCTCCGAGGCCAGTCTTTCGCCAGCCGCGGCATTCACGTCTATCGCCAGGACGCTTGCGCCCTCCTGCGCAAACATGCGTGTGACCGCCGCTCCCAATCCGGAACCTGCGCCGGTGACCAGAAAGACTTTATCCTTGATCCGCATTGCAACATGTCCGGGCGAGAGTTTCTCGCCCGGACATGTTGCAATGAAGCAAAGTGGCATACGATGACCGAAGCGTTCAGATTTGATGATCGGTTTTGCAATGTTTGCTGCCCGGTGCGGTCTGCGCGCGTCACGTCACCGAAGTCGCCGACGAATTGTCTGTCGCCTTGAGCCCGGAGGCGGCCTCCCGGCGAAACGAAGCGGGGCTTTTGCCAGTCCATTTCTGAAATGCCCGATGGAAGGCACTTGGTTCGGAAAAGCCGATATCGGCTGCCAGATCGGCCACGGTTCGATTTCCGCCAAGCAGGGCTTCCATCGCCAAGGCCCTGCGCATTTCGTCCTTGATGGAACGATAGCTCTGCCCCTCCGACTGCAATCGGCGGCGCAAGGTCGGCGCCTGCATGCGCATGCCCGCGGCGAGGCTCTCGAAACTCGGCCAAGCGGATGGAACCGTCATGTGAAGGCGGCCGCGGATGGCGGTCGAGAGTCCCGCATCATGGCGGTAGCGCACCAGAATATTGGCGGGCGCCTGGCGCAGGAATTCCCGCAATGCGCATGCGTCCCGGATAGTCGGCAGATTCAGGAAGTCGGCGTCGAAGACAAGACGACTCTCCGGCTGATCGAACCGCACAGGTGCGCCGAAAAACAGACGGTAATCGGTTCCGGCGGGCGGTGCGCTGCACTTGAAATCGACCCACCGGATCGGCAGGCGGCGGCCCACCAGCCAGCAGTTCACGCCATGGACGATGATCCAGAAGGTGCGATAGGCGAAGGCCGATCTTAGCGGACCGGCATCCTTCAACGTCACCTCGGCAAGGCCGTCCTTGATGATCAGTTCGCCGTGGGGATCATCAAGAACCGCGCGCAGGAATCGCAGGCCTCGCCGCAACGCATGCTCCAGGTTCTCGGTTGACAGGACTGCCTGACATAGCAACGCAAAACTGCCCGCCCGCATCGGCCGGGCGCCTTCGCCGAAAAACTCGTCGTCCATGGTCTCGGCGACGGCGTGCCAGAGGGCGCCGTATTGCTGCGCTGAGATCGGTTCGGTAATGACTGGCGGCAGCCCCACCTTGGCCAGCAGGGGCTCGATCTGCACATTGTGGCGGCGAAGGCATTCGAGCGTATCGTCCATGAAGCAGGGAGCGATCATCCGGCGTTCCATCGCTTGAACCTCCGCCGCGCTAGCGTTGTCCTCGATCAAAGGTGGCCGCGCTCACACCGCGTTGCCGCAAGGTGTTCCTGGCGACCTTTTCGGTTGGCGTTTTCGGCAGCGGCACGTCGGTGATCTCGATGTAGCGGGGGATCATATGGCGGGGTGCGAGCTCCCTGAAGTGATCGAGCAGAGCGGCTGGTTCCAGCGTTGAACCCGCTCTCCGCAGGGCTACAACCATGATGTCCTCTTCCGTGAATTCCGACGGAACCCCGAACGCGGCGCTTTCAACGATGTCCGGGTGTTTCTCGGCAACGGTCTCCACCTCGTAGGCGGAGATATTCTCGCCCCGGCGCCGGATTGCTTCGTTCAGGCGATGCTTGAAATAGAGCCAGCCGTCTTCGTCCATGACGCCGGCGTCGCCGGAATGGTACCAAAGATTCCTGAGCGTCTGCACTGTCTTTGCGTCGGCGCGATAGTAGCCGGAGAACATGCTCCAGCTCTTGTTCGGACGCGACACGATCTCGCCCACCGTTCCGGGCGGAAGGGGTTTATCGGCCTCATCGACGATCGCCACGTCCCAGTCCGGGTGGGGCCGGCCGCAGGAACCCGGTTTCGTTTCGTCCACCGTGTCCAAGGTCACGAAGCTGGTTTCCGTCTGTCCATAGCCCGTGACCAGTTTCATGTCGAAACGGCGCTCGAAGGCCTGCCTGTCAGGAACCATGGGAATGCATTGGCACACCCTGACGGGGTTATTGCCATCGTTCCCGGACTGCGGCGCGCGAGAGAGGATGACGGCCATGGCGCCCAGGAGGTTTGTCGCGGTCGCGCCGCTGGCGCGGACCTGATCCCAGAATCGTGACGCG
Source organism: Mesorhizobium sp. GW821-FHT04C10 (assembly GCF_059420305.1). Lineage (NCBI taxonomy): Bacteria > Pseudomonadati > Pseudomonadota > Alphaproteobacteria > Hyphomicrobiales > Phyllobacteriaceae > Mesorhizobium > Mesorhizobium sp. GW821-FHT04C10. The sequence goes on from NZ_JBWKTL010000001.1 coordinate 6,369,935, forward strand.
CTGAAGCCATCGACCAGCGTTGTCGGCGTGCCGTAGATCAGGGGGAGGAACACGCCGAACATCTGGGCGTCGGTATGAAACAGCGGCAAGGCCGAGAAATAGCTGTCGGCGGTCGTGTAACCGAGATTGGATGCCATGGCCGCTGCCCAGGAATAGCAATGATGGTGGGACATCAATGCACCCTTGGCGGGTCCGGTCGTGCCGGACGTGTACAGGATCGCCATCGGGTCGGAGTAGTGGATGTCAGCCAGATCAAACTCCGGCTTTGGCGCCAGACATTCCTCGAAACTGACAATACGGCCGATCTTGATGCCCGCCGCCCTCGCCTCGCCCGGATCGGCTCCAACGAGGATGAGTGTGCGCAGTCCGGGCAGCTTGTCCTGGACCCTTGCGAGCTCCGCAAGCGCGTTGGCGTCCGTAACGAGCACCTCCGCGCCACAGTTGTTCAGGTTATGGCAGAGCAAGTCTCCCTTCAGGCCGGGATTGGTCGGCACCTCGATCGCGGCCAGGCATGATGACGCAAACCACATCGCAACGAGTTCAAAGCAATTGGGCAGCAGCATCGCCACGCGGTCCGACCGGCCAACGCCCAGCTTGCGCAGGCCGAGCGCCAGCCGGCTGGATACGTCCAGCATGTCCTCGAAGCTTGCCGTACGCCCGCAGACGTCGATGAATTTCTTGCCGCCGAGCCTTTCGGCCTGCTCCAGCAGGATCCTGGACAGCACCCGGCCGGCTATGTCGTCTTCGTGCTTGCCGGGAATGTAGATGGAAGGCTGGATTTCGAGCATCGTCATGGGCGCGGTCAAAACTCTTTTGCCCGGGCCTGCGCCTCGGGAGACAAAAAGCCGCTGACCGTGGCTCTGGTCTCGAGGGTCATTGCGTCCGCGAGGGATGAATGAAAGCCTTCATTGATTGCGTGCTTGACGTCGGACACGGCACCGGCCGGCCGCCCGGCGATCGTCAGCGCCAGTTTTCTGGCTTCATCGAGCAGTTCGGCCTCCGCAAACAGCTTCCACGCGATGCCCACTTCGACGGCCTTCCTGGCATCGTGACGTTCGCCAAGGATCATCAGTTCCTTGGCGACCTGCGGGCCGACCTGTTTCGTCAGCAGCGCCGTCACGCCGCCGGTGACGAACAGCCCATAGCTGACCTCCGGGAAGAACCAGCGCGTGTTATCGGCAAACAGCCGGAAATCGCAGTTGATGGCCCATTCGAGCGCCCCTCCAACGCACCAGCCATGCACCGCCGCGATGACGATCTTCCTGGACTGCATGATCTGCAGGGTAATGTTCTGAATGGCCTCGACCCAGGCTTGCGTCGCGGCTTCGGACGAAGTCTGCGCATCAAGGTCCTTGAGGTCATCCCCGGAACAGAAAGCCCGTCCTTCGCCGTGGAGAATGATCACTCGGGTGGTTTCATCCGCTTCGGCTCTCGCAAGCGCCTGGGCGAGTTCATCGACAAGCTGCCTGTTCATGGCATTGAGCCGTTCGGGCCGGTTCAGCTTGATCCAGGCGACGGGCCCGTCGTTTCTTGAAATGACTGCTTTGGTCATGGCGTCCTCCTCAGACGATCATCGGTTCGGCGTAAGAGCCCCAGACATCGCGCAGCGCGGCGCAGATCTCGCCCAGCGTCGCCCTGGCTTTCACCAGTTCGATCGTCTTCGGGAGCAGGTTGATGTCGTCGGACCCGGCCTGCTGGGCGAGTTCCTGCAAAAGTTGCTGGACGCGAGCGCTGTCGCGATTTGTCCGCACCGCATTCAGCCGATCGATCTGCAGCTGGGTGCAATGATCGTCATAGGGATGGATGTGAACCTCCGCCGACCCGCTGGTCTCGTCGACATAGCGGTTGACCCCGACCGAGACCTTCTCGCCGCTGTCGATCTTCTTGAAGGTCGCATAGGCCGAGTCCGCCAGCTTCTGCTGGAACCAGCCCTCCTCGACCAGCCTGATCGCACCGCCGCGCTGGTCCACTTCTTCCAGCACCTTCCAGATTTCGGTTTCCATGTCGCGCGTCAGGCTTTCGACGAAGTACGAGCCGCCGAGCGGATCAATCACCGATGTCACGTTGATTTCTTCGCGGATGATCTGCTGGGTGCGGATCGCCAGTTTCATCGCCTCTTCGGTCGGGATGGCAAAGGCCTCGTCGAGACCGTTCGTGTGCATGCTCTGGCAGCCGCCCAGCACCGCGCCGAGTGCCTGGATGGCCGTTCGCATGAGGTTGTTGTGATGCTCGACCTTGGTCAGGCTCATCGCCGCGGTCTGCACATGCACCCGCAGCCGCATGGATTCCGGCTTCCTGGCCTTGAACCGCTCGGACATGATCCTGGCGTAGACGCGTCGCGCCGCCCTGAACTTGCAGATCTGCTCGAAGAAATCCTGGTGGCTGATGAAGAAGAACGACAGCCGGGGCGCGAAGTCATCGATGTCCATGCCGGCGGCAATGACCTCCTCGCAATAGGCGATGGTGAAGGCCATGATGAAGGCGATTTCCTGCAGCGCGTTCCCGCCGACATCGGACAGATGATACCCGCTGAGGCTGATCGGATTGATCTTCGGCGTCGTCCTGGCCGAGTGCATGATCAGGTCGCGCAGGAGCCTGACCGCGGGCCGCACCGGATAGATCCACTCCTTCTGGGCGACATATTCCTTCAGCGGGTCCGCCTGCAGCGTCCCCGTCAGCTTGTGCAGGTCATAGCCGCGCTGTTCGGCGACAGTGACGAACATGGCGTAGATGACCCAGGCCGACGGATTGATGGTCAGGGAGACCGAGATCGTCTCGAGGTCGATGCCATCGAAGAGGCGGTCGACATCGTCGACCGTATCGATCGCGACGCCAACGCGCCCCACTTCGCCGAATGCCATCGGGTTGTCCGAATCCAGCCCCAGCAGCGTCGGGAGATCGAAATCGGTCGAGAGCCCGGTCTGGCCTGTCTGGATCATGTATTTGTATCGCTGGTTGGTGGCTTCCGGATTGCCGAAGCCGGCGACCTGCCGGATGGTCCACGGCCGTCCGCGATACATCGTCGGATAGACACCGCGCGTGAAGGGATAGGCGCCTGGAAAGCCTAGGTCGGTCGCGGGGGTATCCGCGACATCGGCCGCGGTATAAATCCGCTTCAGCGGAATCCCGGATTCCGTTTCGTATGAGGGCTTCTCCTCGGGCCTGCTCTTCAGCGCAGCCGCGAGCTCATTGTCTTCCCACTCGGTTTGCTTTTCCCGGATGTCTTCGATCGCTTGCTTCGAGAACAGATTCATTCCACCCGTGCCTCACTGTCCCAACCCAGCAACCGGCAGGCGGCGACGGACGGGTCCATGTCCCTGTTCACCACCGCCTGGATGTGGTTCTCGAGGTCGTCGGTTTGCTCGTTGAACTTGAGCTGGAACAGATGCCTGGCGGTGCCGAGTATCCGCGTCCTGGACATGCCGCGCTGGCGCTGCGCCAATTCGCCGCTCTCGCGCAGATGCGCCCAGTGCCGGCCGATCGCGTCTTTCAGCTCGCCGATGCTCTCGCCCGAGACCGCACTGACCGGAAGAACGGGCGGATTCCAGCCCGTGCCTGTCTTGGCCGTTCCCAGCGCCATCATGCCTTTCAGGGCCGAAACCGTGGCCGGCGCCTCCGGCTTGTCGCATTTACTGACCGCGTGTATGTCGGCGATTTCCAGGATGCCTGCCTTGATCGCCTGGATGTCGTCGCCAAGCCCGGGAGCGGACAGGACCACGATCGTGTGTGCCGCCGTCACCACCTCCACCTCGTCCTGGCCGACGCCGACGGTTTCGATGATGATCGGCGAGTATCCCGCCGCATCCAGAATATCGACCGCCTGGAGGGTCGAGCGAGCGAGGCCGCCAAGATGGCCGCGCGTCGCCATGCTGCGGACAAAAGCCTGGCAGGACTGCACCGCATCGCTCATCCGCACCCGGTCGCCCAGAATGGCACCCCCGGAAAACGGACTGCTCGGATCGACCGCGATGACCCCGACCTTGTATCCGTCCGAAGCGAAAGCCTTGATGAGAGCGGAGACAAGGGTGGACTTGCCCGCGCCCGGCACGCCGGTGATGCCGACGATATGCGCCTTGCCCGAGTGCTTGTAGATTTCCGCCAGAGCTTCCGAGGCCTCGGCATATCCGGCCTCGGCACGTGAAATCATGCGGGCAATGGCCAGGATGCCGCCTGCAAGAACATCGGGCAAAAGCTCAATCGAAGGTATGTAGGCGGCGCGCTTCGCCTGTCTCGAGGATGCGCTCATATGCGACCACGGGCCTCGATCAGGTTCCTGATTGTCGTGACAATCAGATCGGCCCGTGCCTCCTGTGGAACGATGGCGTCGACGCCGCTTTCCGACAAGGCGGCGTAGTCTTGCTCTGGGATCACGCCGCCCGCGACAACGAAAATGTGTTCGGCTTTCTGCTCCCGCAGGCAGCGTCCCAATTCCCGAAACAGCGGCACGTGGGAGCCCGACAGAAGGCTGACGCCGATAACGTCGACGTCTTCCTGTATCGCGGCGTTGACGACCTCATTGGGCGATTTGTAGAGGCCGGTGTAGACGACTTCCATTCCGGCATCCCTGAGGATGCGGGCCACGATCTTGGCGCCCCGGTCATGACCATCCAGGCCGAGCTTGGCGACAAGCACTCGAATGGTGCCGGGCGAATGCACGTCGGCATCCACCCCGGCGCTGGTGGCCGGGCCAGTCATGTTCGTGTCAGTCATTGTTGCGCCTTCACTCCGCCGCGATGCCGGAAAGGCCCGCGGTCTCGGCAAGCCCGGATTCGATCGAGTCGGAAATGATCCTCAGGCCGAGGTCCAGTTCCTCCTCGGAGATCGTCAGCGGCGGGGCTATGCGAAACACGCCGCCCATCCCGGGAAGCTTGACGATGTTCATGCTCAGGCCGCGCCGGAACGCTTCCGCCGCGATCCTCGCGCCAAGCTCATGGTCCGGATCCCTGCGCTCGCCATTCTTGACGATCTCGACGCCAAGCATAAGGCCACGGCCACGCACGTCGCCGACGCATTCGTATCGCTGCTTCAGCCCTGACAGTCCGTCGAACAATCTCGCGCCCAGATGCCGTGCCCGCTCGACCAGCTTTTCTTCCTCGACCACGTCGAGCACGGCGAGGCCCACGGCTGCCGGCAGGGGGTCGGAAACATGCGTTGTGTAGAACAGGAAACCCTTCTCGTGCGCCGCCTCTTCAATCTCGGCTGTTGTCATCACCGCGGCCAGGGGAAGGCCCGCGCCGAGGGTCTTGGACAAGGTCAGTATGTCCGGCGTGACGCCGTCCCTTTGAAAGGCGAACATATCGCCGGTGCGGCCAATGCCGGTCTGCGCCTCGTCCAGGATAAGCAGCATTCCGCGTTCGCGGCATTTCTGCTTGAGCGCCGCCAGATAGCCGATCGGCAGTTCCAGCATACCGCCGCTTGAGAGGATCGGTTCGGCGATAAAGGCCGCGAGGTTGCCTGTCGACTGGCTGTCGACCAGATTGAACGCGTCGTCCAGTTCCGTGCGCCAGTCGAGCGACCCGTCGGCATGCTTGAAGCGCGGGCGGAAACTGTTGGGCGCCGGGATGGCCAGCGACCCGACAGCGGCAGGCCCATAGCCTTTGCGGCCGGCGCTGTACGTTGCCGATGCCGCCGCTCCCGTCATGCCGTGCCAGCTTTTCGAGAAGGCAACGATCTCGTGCTTGCCGGTCACCAGCTTCGCCATCCGGATGGCTGCTTCATTCGACTCCGCACCCGTCGAAAGCAGCAAGGTCCTGTCGAGGCCGGGCGCGAGCGCCGCAAGGCGCTCGGCAAGCTCGACCACGGGACGGGACAGCATGCCGCTGAACAGGTGCGCAACTTTCTCGACCTGCCGGCTGACCGTCGAAACAATCCTGGGGTGGGCATGGCCGAGCAGCGCGCTCATCTGCCCGGACGTGAAGTCGAGGATGGGCCTGTCGTCCGCATCATAGACGAATGAGCCCGCGGCGCGCTCGATGATGGCGGGTTCGAACGTGCCCCCATAGCGTATGAGGTGCTTCTGCGCCGAAGCCCAAAACCCGCGATCCAAGTTCTTTGACATCTCACAGCCCCGCTGAAGCGTTCAACAGGACAATTAGCGGTTGGCGCGGATGCAGTAAAATTGATAGTAATCGGATTCAGATATCAACGGAATTGATATGCACGCTCCACTTGATCTCCGGCTGCTGGCAACGTTCGTCCGTGCCGCCCATTCGGGCACGCTCAGCGCGACGGCCGTGCAGGTCGGGCGCACGCAATCTGCCGTGACCATGCAGATCCAGCGGCTGGAAGACGCTCTTGGCCGGAGTCTGTTTCATCGAAGCGGCAGCGGGGTCCGGCTGAACGGCAATGGAGAACGCTTTCTGGTCTATGCCGAACGCATCCTCAAGATCCATGACGAAGCGATTTCGGCGTTCTCGGACAAGGGTCTGCACGGTTCGATGACGTTCGGCAGCCCCGAGGATTATCTGAGCGCGTTCTTTCCCACGCTCCTGAAGAGCTTCGGAAGCCTCTACCCCGATATCGAGATCAAGGTCGTTTCCGCGCCGACCGTTGAACTGCGCACGCTCCTGCACTCGCGCCAGATCGACCTGGCGCTTGTCTCGACCCCGAATGCAAACAGTTCTGAGGATATCGTCCGCACGGAAGGGCTGGTGTGGGTGGGCAGCAAACCGACCCTGGCGCTTCACGAGTTCGGCGACATCGTGCCTCTGGCTCTGCCTGCATCGAACGCCATGGACCACAGAGCCGCATGCGACGCCATGGCCACCGCCAGGCTGCAATACAAAATATCGTATGCAAGCAACAGTCTTGCCGGATTGATTGCGGTCGCACGGTCTGGTCTTGCCATAAGCGTGATGACCGAGGAGGCGGTCCCATCCGACCTCCATGTTCTGAACGCCCCCCTTCCCCAATTGCCCCGCCTTGGCGTTTTGATCGCCTTTGCCGACACTGAACGGTCGCCAGCGGTCGACGCATTCGCCAATCACATCCGAAGCGTTCTTCCGTCGCTCTGAGACCGTCGATATCCGCACGTGTCGTCCGCACGCAATCCACGATGCTTGATGAGGCCCTATCCGGCGAGCAAGCCCTCGACAGATTTCGATCGAACGACTTTGGTCAGGTTGTAAGATCCGAGCCTCAATCCAGCTGAGATGGTGTCGCTCGCCGCCTTCAAGAAATCGTATACGGCAACGTTGCGCGTCGGTTGTGGTCCACCATTAGCCGGCTCTTGAGCGGTGGGACGGCGCGCTGGAAGCAATTTACGCGTTCGCAAATCCGGCATGATATGCCGATCGGATCGAAAGCTGTGCGGCTGGTAAGGTCAAGACCGTCGGCATAGACGAAGTCGGCCGCATAAGTGACCTCACAGCCCAAAGCGATGGCATAGCGCCGGTGCGGCGTATTGAAACCGCCGCCGCCCTTTGCGATTTCCGTGGCGACGCTCAGATAGCGCACGCCATCGGGCGTCTCGGCAAGTTGGCGGATGACGCGGCCCGGCGTTTCGAAGGCCTGATGTGCATTCCAGAGCGGACATGCCGCCCCAAAGCGAGCGAACTGAAGTTTTGCCGCGCTGTGACGCTTGGTGATGTTGCCGGCCCGGTCAATGCGGGCGAAGAATACGGGTACCCCCTTCAGCCCCGGCCGCTGCAAGGTTGAAAGACGATGGGCGATCTGTTCAAGGCTCGCACCGAAACGCGCCGCCATCAATTCGAGGTCGTGGCGGAGTTCTTTCGCTCCCGCCAGAAAATGCTGATAGGGCAGCATCAGTGCTCCGGCAAAATAATTGCGCAGACCTATCTTGCAGATCTCCGCGGATTCCTGTGTGCGGAAGTTCGCCCGCTGGATAATGGCTTCGATCTCTGCGTCCAATTCCAAGACGGCTATCTGGAACGCCATCTGGAACGTTCGTGTCGACGCCGGCGAATAGGGATTGAGGAAGAGGGCGCGGGAGGCGCCATGATATCGGCGCAGGATGTCCTCGCCGGGTTCCGCGCGCAGTATGCGCACACCGTGCCGGCTCTCCAGATGGTTGGACAGGACAAGTCCGGTATCGCGATCCGGGATCCCATGGGTCGTCGCCAGCCGTTCGGCTGCCAGATCGAGGTCAGAAATGTAGTTGTCGACGAAGTGGAAGAAGTCGCGGACTTCTTCGTATGGTGTTGGATCGCTCAAGGTATTGGTCCGAACCATATGATCATCGAAGCTTGCAAGCTGCTCGCTGTTGCGGCGATAGGCTTGGTGGCTGGCTATCAGCGCGTGGGCAAATCCTGGCGCATTTTGTGTGACGAGTTTCAGTTCCTGCAGGCTTGGCGAGTAAGCATCGAAAACCGGATCGGCAAGCGCCTCGCTGAGCGCGGAGAGCAGGCGATCGCTGTCGCTTCCAGACATCGATCCGATATCGATCTTGAAGTGCTCGGCAAGCGACAGGAGCACCGAGGCCGAAACCGGGCGCTGATTGTTTTCTATCTGATTGAGGTAGCTGGTCGAGATGCCGATGCGCTCGGCGAAGGCGGCCTGGGTCGCTTTGCTGCTTTCACGCAGCTCGCGGACTTTTCTGCCGATGAAGAGCTTGCCTGTGGCCATGTTCGCAACTTTGCAAAATGCATTTTGCAATTTTCTATATTATGCCTGCCTACCTGTTCAAACGTTTTCTCATTCGGGCTTGTCACCTAAGACCCAGGCAGCCGGGTTCTGTGCAAGGACAGGAGAAACGAATGACAATCTACAACGCCATTGCCGGGCGGTTGGGCACAACAAACCACTGGGTCGATGTCGCCACAGTGGTGGCAGCCTCGCTGCTGGTGGCGATCTCGGCCAAGATCGCGGTGCCTTTCTACCCAGTACCGATCACCATGCAGACCTTCGTCGTCATTGGCCTGGGATTGGCCCTTGGACCGGTTCGCGGCCTCGCCACCATTGCGCTTTATCTGGCAGAAGGTGCCGCGGGGTTTCCTGTCTTCGCCGGCACGCCAGAAAAGGGTATCGGCCTTGTCTACATGATGGGGCCGACGGGAGGCTACCTCCTGGGCTATTTGCCATCGGTTCTTGTTGCCGGTTGGCTTGCTGTGCGCGGCTGGGATCGCAATCCACTTTACGCCACGGCCGCTGCCCTGCTGGCCGCCGCTGTCATCTACGCGCCGGGGCTGCTCTGGCTCGGCAGCGTCATCGGATTCGACAAGCCGGTTCTGCGGTATGGCCTCATCCCGTTCATTCCCGGCGATATCGTCAAGGCGCTGCTGGCGGCGCTGGTCTTTCCCGCCGCCTGGAAATGGCTCGACGCGCGGGACTGCCGTTGATGCGCGCCGTTCTCGAACAGCTTGAAGCGCGCCGCGGCGAGGCCCGTCTCGGCGGTGGGCAGAAGCGCATCGATGCGCAGCATGCCAAGGGCAAGCTGACGGCGCGCGAACGCCTCGACGTTCTCCTCGATGAGGGGTCGTTCGAAGAATACGACATGTATGTCACCCATCGTGCGGTCGATTTCGGCATGGCCGGCCAGAAGGTGGCGGGCGACGGCGTCGTCACCGGTTGGGGCACGATCAACGGCCGGCTGGTCTATGTCTTCTCACAGGATTTTACAGTCCTTGGCGGCTCGCTGTCGGAGACCCACGCGCAGAAGATCTGCAAGATCATGGACATGGCGGTGCGCAACGGCGCCCCGGTGATCGGGCTCAACGACAGCGGCGGCGCGCGCATCCAGGAGGGTGTCGCTTCGCTCGCCGGTTATGCGGACGTGTTCAAGCGCAATGCCGATGCCTCCGGCGTCGTGCCGCAGATCTCGGTGATCATGGGCCCTTGCGCGGGCGGCGCGGTCTATTCGCCGGCCATGACCGACTTCATCTTCATGGTTCGTGACTCGTCGTACATGTTCGTCACCGGCCCTGACGTGGTGAAGACAGTCACCAACGAGGTTGTCACCGCCGAAGAGCTGGGCGGCGCGCGCACGCACACAACCAGATCGTCGGTTGCCGACGGCGCCTATGACAACGACATCGAAACGCTGGAGCGGGTTCGCGCCCTGTTCGACTTCCTGCCGCTCAACAATCGCGAAAGGCCTCCGGTCCGCCCCTTCCACGACGATCCGTCGCGGCTCGAAATGCGGCTCGACACGCTGGTGCCGGACAGCGCCGCCAAGCCCTACGACATGCGCGAGCTGATCCTGGCCATCGCCGACGAGGGCGATTTCTTCGAGATCCAGGAAGCCTTCGCCAGGAACATCCTCACCGGCTTCCTGCGCATCGAGGGCCAGACGGTCGGTGTTGTCGCCAACCAGCCGATGGTGCTGGCGGGCTGCCTGGACATAGACTCCTCACGCAAGGCGGCGCGGTTCGTGCGCTTCTGCGATGCTTTCTCGATTCCGATCCTGACTCTGGTCGACGTCCCCGGTTTCCTGCCCGGCACGGCGCAGGAATATGGCGGCGTCATCAAGCATGGGGCGAAGCTGTTGTTTGCCTACAGCCAGGCGACGGTGCCGATGGTGACGTTGATCACGCGCAAAGCCTATGGCGGAGCCTATGACGTCATGGCTTCGAAGCACATCGGCGCGGACGTCAACTATGCCTGGCCGACGGCCGAGATCGCAGTGATGGGCGCCAAGGGCGCGACCGAAATCCTCTACCGCTCCGAACTCGGCGACAAGGACAAGATTGCCGCGCGCACCAAGGACTACGAAGCTCGCTTCGCCAATCCCTTCGTCGCCGCCGAGCGCGGCTTCATCGACGAGGTGATCATGCCGCATTCATCGCGCAAGCGGATCGCGCGCGCCTTCGCGGCACTGCGCGGCAAGAACCTTGAGCCGCGCTGGAAGAAGCACGACACCATGCCGCTGTGAGGGCCCATGTGCACGCAGGTCCAAATTGACGGAATTCTCTGTTCGACCCCGCGGCAGCTGGCCGCCCGGCTTGGCGCCGAAGGACTGCTCGAATGGGTGGATCACCAAGGCGAGATGGACTGGTGCCTGTGCGTGATCGACGTGCCCAGGACATTGGAGCGTTCGGCGCTGAAATGGATACGCGAAGGGGAGTCGGAAATGTTTGTGGTCGAGCGATAATGTTCAGGAAAATCCTCATTGCCAATCGGGGCGAGATCGCCTGCCGTGTCATCCGCACGGCCCGCAAGCTCGGCATAGCGACAGTGGCGGTCTATTCGGATGCCGATCGCGACGCGCTGCATGTGAAGATGGCCGATGAGGCGGTCCACATCGGGCCATCGCCGTCGAGCCAATCCTACATCGCTATCGCCAAGGTCGTGGACGCGGCGAAGGCCGTGGGTGCCGATGCGGTGCATCCAGGCTATGGCTTCCTGTCGGAAAACGCCAATTTCGCCGGAGCCCTCAAGGACGCCGGCATAACCTTCATCGGCCCGCCGGTGGTGGCGATCGAGGCGATGGGTGACAAGATCACCTCCAAGCGCATCGCCGCCGCGGCCGGCGTTTCCACCGTGCCCGGTCATATGGACCTGATCGAGGATGCGGACGAAGCCGTGCGCATCGCAGCATTGATCGGCTATCCGGTGATGATCAAGGCGTCCGCCGGCGGCGGCGGCAAGGGCATGCGCATCGCCTGGAATGACCGCGAGGCGCGTGAGGGGTTCCAGTCATCAAGGAACGAGGCCAAGGCCTCCTTCGGCGACGACCGTATCTTTATCGAAAAGTTCGTCACCGAGCCGCGTCATATCGAGATCCAGGTGCTGGGCGACCAGCACCGCAACATCGTCTATCTCGGCGAGCGCGAATGCTCGATCCAGCGGCGCAACCAGAAGGTCATCGAGGAAGCACCGTCGCCGTTCCTCGACAAAGCCACCCGCAAGGCCATGGGCGAGCAGGCTGTCGCGCTGGCGCGCGAGGTCGGCTATTTCTCGGCCGGTACGGTCGAGTTCATCGTCGACGGCAAGAAGAACTTCTATTTCCTGGAGATGAACACCCGCCTTCAGGTCGAGCATCCCGTGACGGAGCTGGTGACCGGCCTCGATCTGGTGGAAGAGATGATACGCATCGCCGCCGGCGAAAGGCTGCGCTTTGGCCAGGACGACGTGAAGCTCGACGGCTGGGCGATCGAAAGCCGGCTCTATGCCGAGGATCCGTACCGTAATTTCCTGCCCTCCATCGGGCGCCTGACCCGCTACCGGCCGCCGGTCGAAGGGCGGCACGAGGACGGCACGGTCGTGCGCAACGACACCGGCGTGTTCGAGGGCGGCGAGATCTCGATGTACTACGATCCGATGATCGCCAAGCTCTGTGCCTGGGCGCCGGAGCGTGGCGGGGCGATAGATGCAATGGCGCGCGCGCTCGACGACTTCGAAGTGGAAGGTATTGGTCACAACCTGCCGTTCCTGTCGGCGGTGATGGCGCAGCCGCGCTTCCGCGAGGGCCGGCTGACCACGGCCTACATCGCGGAAGAGTTCCCGGACGGTTTTCAGGGCGTCGAGCCGAACGATACCCAGGCGCGTCTGCTGGCGGCCGTTGCCGCCTTCATCAATGCGAGGATCGTTCGCCGGTCGGCGCAGATTTCGGGTACGCTTGCCAACCATCCGCGCAGCATCGGCAAGGACTGGGTTGCGACGGTGGCCGATCGTGAATTCGCGCTCGTCATCGTTCAGGATGAAGCCAGCGACGTCATCGCCTTTGCCGATGGGCCGGGCCTGGCGGTGTCCAGCGACTGGCTGCCGGGCGACAGCCACGCAACCTTCGTCGTGGACGGCAAAGCGGCGGGCGTGAAGGTGTCGCTCAACGGCTCCGGCCTGCGCCTGCGCTGGCGGGGCATCGACGTCACCGCATTCGTGCGCTCGCCCCGCGTGGCCGAGCTTGCCCGGCTGATGCCGGTGAAAACGCCGCCCGACACGTCGAAGATGCTGCTGTGCCCCATGCCCGGCATCATCACCTCGCTCGCCGTGCAGGTGGGCGATACGGTCGAGGCCGGGCAGACGCTGGCGACTGTCGAGGCCATGAAGATGGAGAACGTGCTGCGTGCCGAGCGTCGGGCGGTGGTGAAGGCGCTCGCGACAAGAGCCGGCGCCAGCCTCGCCGTCGACGAACTCATCATGGAGTTCGAATGATGGCGGACGAGCTGGAACAGTGGCGCGCCCTCGCCGGGAGGGAAGTCAAGGCCGGCCCGGACACGCTTGTCTGGCGCACACCGGAAGGCATCGACGTCAAGCCTCTCTACACAGCACAGGATCTTGAGGGGAACGACTATCTCGGCGGCTTGCCGGGGCATAAACCGTTCCTGCGCGGGCCGCGCGCAACCATGTATGCCGGCCGTCCGTGGACCATCCGGCAATATGCGGGCTTCTCGACGGCGGAGGCCTCCAACGCCTTCTATCGCAAGGTGCTCGCCGCCGGCCAGCAAGGCGTGTCGGTGGCCTTCGACCTTGCCACCCACCGCGGCTATGACAGCGATCACCCGCGTGTCGAGGGCGATGTCGGCAAGGCGGGCGTTGCCATCGATTCCGTCGAAGACATGAAGATCCTGTTCGACGGAATCCCGCTCGACAAGGTGTCGGTGTCGATGACCATGAACGGCGCGGTGATCCCGATCCTGGCCAGCTTCATTGTCGCGGGCGAGGAACAGGGCGTACCGCGAGGGCTGCTTTCGGGAACCATCCAGAACGACATCCTCAAGGAGTTCATGGTCCGCAACACCTACATCTATCCGCCGGATCCCTCGATGCGGATCGTCGCCGACATCATCGAATACACGGCGAAGGAGATGCCTAAGTTCAACTCGATTTCGATCTCCGGCTATCACATGCAGGAGGCAGGAGCGACGCTGGTACAGGAGTTGGCCTTCACGCTCGCCGACGGGCGAGAATATGTCCGGGCGGCGCTGAAGAAGGGCCTCGACGTCGACGACTTCGCCGGCCGGCTGTCCTTCTTCTTCGCGATCGGCATGAACTTCTTCATGGAGGCGGCCAAGTTGCGGGCGGCCCGATTGTTGTGGACACGCATCATGGAGGAGTTCCGGCCGAGGAAAGCCTCTTCGCTCATGCTGCGCACGCACTGTCAGACATCCGGCGTGTCGTTGCAGGAGCAAGACCCTTACAACAACATCGTACGCACCGCTTTCGAGGCGATGAGCGCAGTGCTTGGCGGCACGCAGAGCCTGCATACTAATTCCTTCGACGAGGCGATCGCCCTGCCGACCGAGTTCTCGGCCCGCATCGCGCGCAACACGCAGCTGATCCTTCAGCACGAGACGGGCGTCACCAAGGTCGTCGATCCACTCGCCGGCTCCTACTATGTAGAGAACCTGACCAAAGAACTCGCCGACGCGGCATGGAAGCTGATCGAGGAGATCGAAGCGAAGGGCGGTATGACTAATGCTGTCATCGAGGGATTGCCCAAGCGCTTGATCGAAGAAGCGGCGACACGCAGGCAGGCGGCGGTCGACCGCGGCGATGAGGTGATCGTTGGCGTCAACCGGTACCGGCTCGACAACGAGGACAAGATCGACGTCCTCGACATCGACAACAAGGCGGTGCGCGGGGCGCAGGTGAAGCGCCTGGACCGGGTTCGCCGGCAGCGAGATTCCAGCCGGGTCGAAGCGGCGCTCGCCCAGCTGGAGAAGGTCGCCGTCACCGGCAAGGGCAACATGCTTGAAGCCGCAGTGGAAGCGGTGCGTGTTCGTGCAACGGTGGGCGAGATTTCCGATGTCTTGCGCGGGGCCTTTGGCGACCATGCGGCGACGCCCAAGGTCGTGCGCGGCGTCTACGGCCCGTCCTATGCCGGCGAACCGGAATTCACCACGCTGGTTGCGCGCCTGCAGGAGGTCTCGGCCTCGCTCGGCTCAAGGCCGAGGATCATGGTCGCGAAGCTCGGCCAGGATGGGCATGATCGTGGTGCGAAGATCATCGCCTCGGCCTTCGGCGATATAGGCTTCGAGGTCGTCACCGGCCCCCTGTTCCAGACGCCGGGCGAGGCGGCCGACCTGGCCATGGCCTCGAAGGTGCATGTCGTCGGCGTGTCTTCGCTGGCGGCCGGCCACAAGACGTTGCTGCCGCAGCTTGTCGAACTGCTGAAGCAAAGGGGCGCGCAGAACATTATCGTCGTCTGCGGCGGGGTCGTGCCGCGTCAGGATTATCAGTACTTGTTCGACCACGGGGTCGCGGCCGTGTTTGGTCCAGGCACCAATGTGCTGGATGCAGCGCGCGCCATCCTCGACCTGATGGAAGGAAAGCGCAGCAACATTTGATTTTGAATTTATCCGTGTTCGCTTATGGGAAGCGCCTGGGAGTGTTTCACCTGCCCTAGCGCAAAGCTCGACTCGATTGACGCAACTCCCTCCAAGCGTGTCAGCTTTTGCTTGAGAAAGCTCTCGTAGGCCTCGAGATCCTTCACAACGATCCGGAGCAGATAGTCTCGCTGCCCGGTCATGAGATAGCACTCGACAATCTCTGGCCAACGCATGACGGCCTTTGCGAACCGATCCAGTTCCTCTTCCCTTTGCCTTTCAAGTTTTATCGATGCGAACACGCTGATCGGCAGCCCAACTTTCACCTGATCGACAACCGCCACATAGCTCTTGATCACACCCGAGGCCTCGAGGTTACGAACCCGGCGCGCGCATGGTGACGGCGATAGTCCCACAATCTCGCTTAGCTTTTCGCTTGTCGCATGAGCATCGGATTGGAGAACTCCAAGGATTTTTCGGTCGATTTCGTCAATTTCTGCTTTTGACATATTCTGCCATTTTTTGAATGTAAATCGCTCAACCAGCCAATTTTACCAAAGCATCCGACCATATTTGGTCACACTCTGCTCATGTCGTCCAGTAGCTTATGTGCATTCGAAAGCGAGGGGCCATGGACAAACGGCGCTTGGAATTCCTGACGGAATTGGAGAAGAAGGTCCTGTGGCTGGCGACGTGGACGATCCATAACGCCAACCACCTTCGCTCGAGCGATGACGGGCTCAAGGTCGGTGGCCACCAGGCTTCGTCCGCGTCCTTGGCGACGATCATGACGGCGCTCTATTTCGCGATTCTGCGTCCCGAAGACAGGGTCGCCGTGAAGCCCCATGCAAGTCCCATCTTCCACGCTATCCAGTATCTGTTCGGCAACCAGACCCGCGAGAAACTCGAGGCCTTTCGCGCGTACAAGGGCGCACAGTCCTACCCATCCCGCACCAAAGACATTGATGACGTCGACTTCTCCACCGGCTCTGTCGGTTTGGGCGTCGCACAGACGCTGTTTTCATCGCTGGTACAGGACTATCTGCACGCGAAGGGCATGGCAGCGGATCTACCCGATGGAAAGATGGTGGCGCTTATCGGCGACGCCGAGATGGACGAAGGCAACATCTTCGAGGCGCTCCTTGAAGGATGGAAGCATGGGCTCCGCAACACGTGGTGGATCGTCGACTACAACCGCCAGAGTCTCGATGCCGTCGTCCGTGAAGGTCTGTGGGAACGATTCGAATCCCTTTTCCGGAATTTCGGATGGGACGTCGTCATTCTCAAATACGGCAGGCTGCTCGATGCCGCGTTCGCCGAACCCGGCGGCGAGGCGCTCCGACACTGGGTCGATACATGCCCAAACCAGCTCTATTCCGCGCTGACATTCCAGGGGGGCGCATCCTGGAGAAAGCGGCTTCTGGATGATATCGGGGATCAGGGCCCGGTATCGAAACTGATCGAAAGCCGTTCGGACGAAGAACTGGCACAGCTCATGGCCAATCTGGGCGGACATGATCTGCCGGCATTGCTCGACGCTTTCGAGGAAGCACGAACGCATGATCGGCCGGTGTGCTTCATCGCGTACACGATCAAGGGATTCGGGCTTCCGCTCGCCGGCCACAAGGACAACCACGCCGGCCTCATGACGGCGACGCAGGTCGAAGGATTGCGCGCCAGCCTCGGTGTGACACCTGGCCGTGAGTGGGAACCGTTCGAAGGCTTGTCATTGCCGGAAAGAGATCTGGTCGAATTCATAAAAACGGCGCCGTTCAACAGCCGCGGAACCCGTCGCTTTCAGGCGGCCAAGGTTGCCGTTCCGGAGAAGCTGCCAGCGCCGTCGCAGCCGTCCATGTCCACACAACAGGGCTTCGGACTGCTGATGCACGAGATTGCCAAGAGCGATACAGATCTTGCCGGCCGCATCGTCACCACGTCACCGGACGTCACCGTATCCACCAATCTCGGTGCATGGGTAAATCGCCGCGGGCTGTTTGCACGCGAGGAAATGGTCGATCTCTTCAGGAAGGAACGGATACCGTCCACCTTCAACTGGGAATTTTCGCCCAAGGGCCAACACATGGAACTTGGCATCGCCGAGATGAACCTGTTCATCATGCTGTCCGCTTTGGGACTGTCCCATTCTATTTTCGGCGAGCGGCTGCTGCCGGTAGGCACGCTCTATGATCCGTTTATCGAGCGCGGTCTCGACGCTCTCAACTATGCCTGTTACCAGGATGCCCGCTTCATCGTGGCGGCGACCCCTTCGGGCGTGACGCTTGCACCGGAGGGTGGCGCGCATCAATCCATCGCAACACCCCTGATCGGCATGGCGCAGGACGGCTTGGCCAGTTTCGAGCCAGCCTTTGTCGATGAACTCGCCACGATCCTGCGTTTCTCGTTCGATTATATGCAGCGATCCGGGGACAGCGAGCCAGACGCTGTGACATGGTTGCGGGATGCCGTTGGCGGGTCCGTCTACCTCAGGCTATCGACACGGTCGATCGAGCAACCGAAGCGTGAGGTCGATGGTGAACTTGCCGAAGCTATCGTCAATGGCGGTTATTGGATGCGCAGGCCTGGGCCCAATGCGCAGGCGGTCATAATCTATTCCGGCGCCGTGGCGCCTGAAGCGATCGAAGCTGTCGGGTTGATCGCCGAGGACCGGCGCGACGTCGGCCTGCTCGCTGTCACCTCGGCCGATCGACTGAATGCGGGCTGGACAGCGGCTCAACGCGCCCGCGAGCGCGGACTGATCCACGCACAGAGTCACGTTGAGCGTTTGCTGGCACCCGTGCCGGGACATTGCGGCCTCGTCACTGTGATTGACGGTCATCCGGCAACGCTGGCGTGGCTGGGCTCGGTTCATGGTCACCGAACCCGTTCGCTGGGCGTCGAGCATTTCGGGCAGACGGGCACGATCGCGGACCTCTATCGCCACTACGGCATCGATGCACAAGGTATAGCGACCGCGGCTCAAGCCATCGTACCAGGCAAGCCGATCAGACACATCCACGTGGTATAGCTGACCTGCCTGATCAGGGAGCTCGCTTTCCAAGCCGAGTGGCCCGCATTTACGATGCTGGCCACTCAAGGCACGAGAACGGCGCATCTCGGGTGGCGTTTGGGTGGGCTCAAATCACTCCCACTCGATCGTACCCGGCGGCTTCGACGTCACGTCGTAGACGACGCGGTTGATGCCTCGGACCTCGTTGATGATGCGCGTGGCGGCGGCGCCCAGGAAGGCCATGTCATAGTGATAGAAGTCCGCCGTCATGCCGTCGACCGAGGTGACGGCGCGCAACGCGCAGACGAATTCGTAGGTGCGGCCGTCGCCCATAACGCCGACGGTCTGCACCGGCAAGAGCACGGCAAAGGCCTGCCAGATGGCATCGTAGAGGCCAGCCTTGCGGATCTCGTCGAGATAGATGGCGTCGGCTTCGCGCAGGATCTCCAGCTTTTCGCGCGTGATGCCGCCCGGGCAGCGGATGGCAAGGCCAGGACCCGGGAACGGATGGCGGCCGATAAAGCTCTCGGGCAGGCCGAGTTCCTTGCCGAGCGCCCTCACCTCATCCTTGAACAGTTCGCGCAGCGGCTCGACCAGCTTCATGTTCATGCGCTCGGGCAGGCCGCCGACATTGTGGTGCGACTTGATGGTCACCGACGGACCGCCGGTGAAGGAGACGCTTTCGATGACGTCGGGATAGAGCGTGCCTTGCGCCAGGAAGTCGGCGCCGCCAAGTTTCTTGGCCTCTTCCTCGAACACTTCGATGAACAGCCGGCCGATGGTCTTGCGCTTCTTTTCGGGATCGACCTCGCCTTCCAGCGCCGAGATGAATTTTTCCGAGGCATCTACCAGGATCAGCGGCAGATTGTAGTGCTGGCGGAACATCGCCACCACGCCTGCCGCCTCGTCCTTGCGCATCAGGCCGTGGTCGACGAGTATGCAGGTGAGCTGGTCGCCGACCGCCTCGTGGATCAGCAGTGCCGCGACCGAGGAGTCCACGCCGCCCGACAGCGCGCAGATGACCTTGCCCTTGCCAACCTGCTTGCGGATCGCCTCGACCGCGTGCTCGCGGTAGGCGCGCATCGTCCAGTCGCCCTCGATGCCGGCGATGTTGTGGACGAAGTTCCTGAGCAGCCTCGCGCCATCGGGCGTATGCACAACCTCGGGATGGAACATGATGCCGTACATGCGGCGCTCGACGTTGCCGAAGATGGCGAAGGGCGAACTTTCCGACTTGCCGAAGACCTGAAAACCCGGCGGCAGGGCGATGACGCGGTCGCCATGGCTCATCCAGACCTGGTGCCGCTGGCCCGTCGCCCACAGGCCCTCGAACAGCGGGCTGTCCTTCTCGATCTCGACGAAGGCGCGGCCGAATTCGCGATGGTTGGAACTTTCGGCGACACCGCCCATCTGCACGCACATCGCCATCTGGCCGTAGCAGATGCCAAGCACCGGCACGCCGGCATCGAAGACGATCTGCGGCGCGCGCGGGCTGCCGATATCCGATGTCGAGGCCGGACCGCCGGACAGGATCACGGCTTTGGGATTGATGCGCTTGAACGCGGCTTCGGCCGACTGGAACGGCACGATCTCGGAAAACACGCCGGCCTCGCGGATGCGGCGGGCGATGAGCTGCGTAAACTGGCTGCCGAAATCGACAATCAGGACGGTGTCGGGGTGATTGGCTGTTGTCATGGCGAGCGTTTAGAGAAAGAAATGAGTCTGCGCAATGGGTTGCGTAGCCTGACTTTCAGACGGGTCTGGCCTGGTCGTTGGATGGAGCAGTCCGCAACAAGCCCGACCCGATCGCCTGTTCGAGGCGCATGACGGCCTCGGCCAGCTTCTCGTCGATGACGTGCAGATATTCCGTCCAGTCGCCGACATGCCTGAGATCAGCCGCGCCGTCTGAAATGCCGCGCAGCCCGATCAGGGGCAAATCGAACAGTTGGCAGGCGCGCAGGCAGGCGAAGGTTTCCATGTCGACCATGTCGGCCGCGATCGTGTCGTAGGCCGCACCGGTGATGATCGCGCCGCCGGTGGACAGCGTGGCTTGCCTGATTTCGGGTATCCGCAGCGGCAGCGGCACGATGACCGGCAGGTCGAGGAACGGCGTCGCGCCTTTCTCGAAACCCAAGGGCGAAGCATCGATGTCGCGATAACCGACCGAGACGGCCTGATAGATTTCCGTCTGTTCCAGGGTCCGGCTGCCGGCCGAGCCGAGCGACACGACGAGGTCCGGCAACGCCTTTTCCGACTTCAGCCAGGACAGCTCGGCGCCGAGCCGGACGGCGGCCTCGACAGGGCCGACACCCGTCATCAGCGGCGTGAACAGTTTTTGCAGATGGGGGCCATATTCGGCCTGCGCCGCCATGACGAAGAGGACATCCTTGCCGCCAATTCGCGTAACATTAGCCATCAGCCCGCAATCCCATCGCGGCCTACCACCGTCATCATCGTCCCCGTCATGGTCGCGATCAGCTTGGCTTCGCCGTCGGCGGCAAAGGCATAGGCCTGGCCATCGGCGACGATGATGGTGCGGCCAGGCTTGGTCACCGAGCCGCGAAACAGGAAGCGCTCGCCCCTGCCCGGCGCCAAAAGGTTGACCTTGAATTCGATGGTGAGCACGCCGGAATTTTCCGGCATCAGGGAAAAGGCCGCATAGCCGCAAGCCGAATCCAGCGCCGTCGAGATGACGCCGGCATGCAGGAAGCCGTGCTGCTGGGTCAATGCCGCCGAATAGGGCATCTCGATTTCGATGATGCCGGGCGTCACCAGTGTCAGTTCGGCGCCGATCGTGGCCATCGCCTGCTGGCGCGCGAAAGACGCCCTGACGCGATCCTCATAGTCCGGAGCCGGTACGATCTTTGCTGCCATCGCAATTGCCTTCAGTTTTGCCGGAGAAGCTTATCGCAGAGGCACGGGCGGCAGGCAAATGCTTTTGCTGCACTGCAACAAAACGACATTGGAGGGGCCTAGTTCAACCAGACAAGCGAGGCGTTGAGCACGGTGGCGAAGGCCACCCATGCCGCATAAGGCACGAACAGCCAGCCCGAAAGCCGGTCGCGGTTCCAGGCTCTCACGATGAACAGCACGATGCTGGCGAGAAGAAGCATGATGACGACCAAGGCGGGTCCCATCATCCTTGCTCCGAAGAAGGTTGGCGACCACAGGAAATTCAGGGCGAGCTGGACGCCCCAGATCTTCATCGCCGCTCCCGCCGGTGCTCGCTCCCACGTTCGCCAGCCGGCCACCGCGATCAGCACGTAGAGCAGTGTCCAGACGGGCGCGAAAACCCAGTTGGGCGGATTGAAGGGCGGTTTGACCAGCGATGCATACCAAGCGCCCGGCAACGTCGCATAGCCGATCAGCAAGCCTCCACCGATCACCAGGACAAGGAAAGGCAGCAGCGACAGATATTTTTTCAAGAATCCCACCCCAGAGCGACACGGCGCCGCGCATCTGCAACTGGGGCACTAGCGCTCCTTGTCAACGGCAGCGTTCAACTCGCCTTGCGCATGGCGCAGAAGTAAAACCCGTCAGTGCCGCTCAGTGCCGGTGACAGCGAAATATCCTCGCCAGTGCCGACCCGCGCTGCAGCCTCGTGCCCCGGAAAATGGCCACCCCACAAAGCGCGGTGATCGAGCGGGGCAAAGCCGCTGTTGCGCTCGCGAAACGCGGCGACCTGTTCGCCGTTCTCCTCGTCGAACACCGAGCAGGTGATGTAGACCAGCAGGCCGCCGGGTTTCACATACGCCTTGGCCGCATCGAGGATCGCCGACTGCTCACCCTTGCGGGCGTCGAGCTGCCTTTGCGTCAGCCGCCATTTCGCATCGGGACGGCGCCGCCAGGTGCCGCTGCCGGTGCAGGGCGCGTCGACCAGCACGACATCCATATGGCCAGAGAGCGGAGCGAGTTCGGCCGGCTTGGTGACGACCTGCACATTGCGGTTTTCCGAGCGGCGGATGCGGTCGAAGATCGGCGCCAGCCGCGCCTTTTCGGCATCATGGGCAAAGATCTGGCCTGTATTGCCCATCGATGCCGACAGCGCCAGTGTCTTGCCGCCGGCGCCGGCGCAGAAGTCCAGCACCTGCATGCCGGCCTCGGCGCCGGCAAGCGCGGCCGCTATTTGCGAGCCCTCGTCCTGCACCTCGAACCAGCCTTTCTGGAAGGCCGGCTCGGACTGTACGTTCGGGTGCCTGCCGTCGCCATCGATCGGCGGAATGCGGATGCCGAGCGGCGCGATCCGCGCGGCCCGCGCCCCGGTATCGGTCAGCTCCTTGAGGACCTTGGCACGATCGGCCTGCAGCGTGTTGACCCTGATGTCGAGCGGCGGGCGGGTCGCCAGCGCCGCGCCCTCCCCGACCCATGCCTCGCCAAAGGCCCGTTCGAAAAGCGGTTCGCACCAATCGGGTATGTCGGCCTGCACCGCAGGTGGGGCATCGGCAAGCCGGCGACCGGCGATCGTCTGCAGCTCGGTGGTGCTGAGCAGCGGAGGTGCGAACTTGTCACCGTCGAGCGCGTCGTTGAGCGACTGCGCCGTCTGGCTCCATTCGAGCAGCAATGCGCCGAAGCCGATGGCGCGCGGCGTGTCTTCGCCGAGCAGCCAGCCGGCGGAGCGTTTGTGGCGCAGCGCGTCGTAGACGATGTTGCCGATGGCCGCGCGATCACCGCCGCCAGCGAAGCGATGTGACAGGCCCCAATCCTTCAGCGCATCGGCCACCGGCCGGTGACGCCGGCCAATGTCCTCCAGCACTTCGATGGCCGCAGCCAGCCGTCCGCCCAGTCGCATCGGTCATTCCATCAAATCGTGATCTATCGCCTGCTCTTAGAGCCTTTCGCGTCCGGATTGAACCCCGCTCCGTCTCGCGACGAAGAGGCAGCCTGAAATCCGTCCGATCAATACATCTCGCGGACCGGCAACAGCAGATCGATCAATAAATGCAAGGTGTCTAATGTTCGTAACTGCCGACTGCAAGCACGACCTGTGGGGCAACCGCTCTGCTTTCCAAGTTTTTCGGTTGGTAATACTCTTCACACCATGATTCGCGGCGTGGAAAACGCGGACCGGCGGATCGCTACGAGGAGAGGGCAATGAAAACTTATTTGGCGGAAGTTCTAGGCACATTTCTGTTGGTGTTCATCGGTACGGCATCGGTGGTGACGGGCGGCTTCGGCGGCGCGCTGCCGCTCGGCCAGGAAGGCATCGGTCTGGCATTCGGCATCGGCCTCATCGCCGCTGCCTACGCGATCGGCCCGATTTCGGGCGCGCATCTCAATCCGGCGGTGACGCTCGGCGTCTTCCTCGCCGGCCGGCTGCCGGCCAAGGACGTCATCCCCTACTGGATCGCGCAGGTCATCGGCGCCATCCTGGCTTCGCTGGCACTGTGGATCATCGTTTCCGGCAAGACCAGCGAACCCATCACCAACTTTGGCGCCAATGGCTGGGACGTGGCGAAATGGGGCATGAGCTCGGCCTTCCTGTGGGAGCTGATCGGCACCTTCACCTTCGTCACGGTGATCCTGGGCGTTACGGCTGAAAAGCACTCGACGGCGTTTGCCGGCCTGGTCATCGGCCTGACGCTGGCCGGCATCCACTTCGCCATGATCCCGGTCACCGGCACCTCGGTCAATCCGGCCCGCTCCATCGGCCCGGCGCTGTTCACCGGCGGTGCCGCGCTCAGCCAGCTCTGGCTGTTCATCGTCGCCCCGCTGATCGGCGGCGCCATCGCCGGCGTCGTCGCCAAGGCGCGCGTCTTCGAGAAGGATTGATCTCAAGAGCTTGAATGCAAAAGGCGCGGGCCATGGCCCGCGCCTTTTTTGTTGGATAGAGCTCTTTCCGGATCAGCCGGCGATGTCGAAGCGGTCGGCGTTCATCACCTTGGTCCATGCCACGACGAAGTCTTTCGCGAACTTCGCCTTGGCGTCCGCGGTCGCATAGACTTCGGCAAGAGCGCGCAGCTGCGAGTGTGAGCCGAAGATGAGGTCGGCACGGGTGCCGGTCCACTTGACTTCACCGGTCTTGCGGTCGCGGCCTTCGAACACGTCCTTGGCATCGGACGTCGCCTTCCATTCCGTGCCCATGTCGAGCAGGTTGACGAAGAAGTCGTTGCTCAGCGTCTCTGGCTGTTTGGTGAAGACACCATGCTTGGACTGCCCGGCATTGGCGCCGAGAACGCGCAGTCCACCGACGAGGACGGTCAATTCCGGCGCCGTCAGCGTCAGCAACTGCGCACGGTCGACCAGCGCCTCCTCGACGGTCAGCCGCTGCTTGCCGCTGACATAATTGCGGAAACCGTCAACGGTCGGTTCCAGCGGCGCGAAGGAGTGGATGTCGGTCTGCTCCTGCGAGGCGTCCATGCGGCCCGGCCAGAAGGGAACGTCCACATTGTGGCCGGCGGCCTTCGCGGCTTTCTCGATTGCCGCGTTGCCGCCGAGAACGATCAGGTCGGCAAGCGAGACCTTCTTGCCGCCGGTCTGTGCGGCGTTGAAGTCCTTGGCGACCGCTCCGAGCTTGTCGAGCACCTTGGCGAGCTCGGCAGGCTGGTTGACGGCCCAGTCCTTCTGCGGGCTGAGGCGGATGCGCGCGCCATTGGCGCCGCCGCGCTTGTCGGAACCACGGAAGGTCGAGGCCGAAGCCCACGCCGCCGAGACCAGCTGCGACACCGACAGGCCGGAGGCCAGGATCCTGGCCTTGAGCGCTTCGGCATCCTGCTCGTCGATCAGCACATGATCGACCGCCGGGATGATGTCCTGCCAGGGCAGCTCTTCCTTGGGGACGAGCGGGCCGAGATAGCGCGCGACCGGGCCCATGTCGCGGTGGGTCAGCTTGTACCAGGCGCGGGCGAATGCGTCGGCGAACTGATCCGGGTTCTCGTGGAAGCGCCGCGAGATCGTCTCGTAAGACGGATCGAAGCGCAAAGCGAGGTCGGTGGTCAGCATGGAGGGCGCGTGGCGCTTGGCCGAATTGTGCGCGTCCGGCACCGTGCCGGCGCCCGCGCCACCCTTCGGCGTCCACTGATGCGCGCCGGCCGGGCTCTTGGTCAGCTCCCATTCGAAGCCGAACAGATTGTCGAAGAAGTTGTTGCTCCATTTGGTCGGCGTCGTCGTCCAGATGACTTCCAGACCGCTGCCGATGGCGTCACCGCCCTTGCCGGTGCCGAATTTGCTCGCCCAGCCAAGACCCTGCTGCTCGATGTCGGCACCTTCCGGCTCGACGCCGACAAGTGCCGCATCGCCAGCGCCATGGGTCTTGCCGAATGTGTGGCCACCGGCGATGAGCGCGACGGTTTCCTCATCGTTCATCGCCATGCGGGCGAAGGTGTCCCTGATATCGCGCGCCGAAGCCAGCGGATCGGGCTTGCCGTTCGGCCCTTCCGGGTTGACGTAGATCAGGCCCATCTGCACGGCACCGAGCGGGTTCTGCAGGTCACGGTCGCCGCTGTAGCGCTCGTCTGCCAGCCACTTGCCTTCGGGGCCCCAGTAGACGTCCTGCTCGGGCTCCCACACATCGGCGCGGCCGCCAGCAAAGCCAAAGGTCTTGAAGCCCATCGATTCCAGCGCGACGTTGCCGGTCAGGATCAGAAGGTCGGCCCAGGAGATCTTGCGGCCATATTTCTGCTTGATCGGCCACAGGAGCCGGCGGGCCTTGTCGAGGTTGACGTTATCCGGCCAGCTGTTCAGCGGCGCGAAACGCTGCTGGCCGGCTCCGGCGCCGCCGCGGCCGTCGGCGATGCGGTAGGTGCCCGCGCTGTGCCACGCCATGCGGATGAACAGCGGCCCGTAATGGCCGAAGTCGGCCGGCCACCATTCCTGCGAATCCGTCATCAACGCATGCAGATCCTTGATGACAGCGTCGAGGTCGAGGCTCTTGAATTCCTCGGCATAGTCGAACGCCTCGCCCATCGGGTCGGACAGAGACGATTGCTGATGCAGGATCTGGACATTCAGCTGGTTCGGCCACCAGTCACGGTTGGTCCGGCCGGCGGATCCATGCGCCACAGGGCATTTGCCCGCGCTGTTGTCGTCGGTTTTCGCGTCCATCTTACTGCTCCGATTTTGCCGAGGTTTGACTTTGCCGAGGTTGATTTTTGCCAAGATCTTGGGGCCGGCCAGCGACCGCACCAATCTGGAACGATTCCAGACTAGGCCGCATTGCTGATAAAAACAAATTGCCTTTCCTGTTCATTTCGATAGGCTTTTCTTATGATAGGCTTGACTGTCCGACAGATGCACTATTTCGACGCGCTGGCGCAGACGCTGCATTTCGGACGCGCGGCAAAACTCGCCGGTGTCAGCCAGCCGGCGCTGTCCTCTCAGATCGCGGAGATGGAGCAACGGCTGAACTGCCGGCTGTTCGAGCGCGGCGGCAAGTCGGTCCGAATGACCGACGAGGCGGTCGCCCTTTTGCCGCGTATCGAACGCATCCTGGCCGACATACGCGACGTCGAAACGACAGCCCGGCGCGGCCGCACGGCCATGGAGGGGCGCTTCCGGTTGGGCATCATCCCGACTGTCGCGCCCTATCTTCTGCCGCGCGCCCTGCCCGAACTGAAGAAGCATTTTCCGGCCTTGCTGCTCGAATTGCGCGAGGCCGTCACAACCTCCCTGGTCGAGGACACCGCATCGCGCAAGCTCGACGCTTTCATCGCGGCACTTCCGCTCGATCATCCTGGCCTGACCACCGAGGCACTGTTTCCCGACCGGTTTTTCCTCGCCGTGCCAGCTGGCGATCCGGCCTTCGCCTCGCCGCCGGTTCCGCCTGAAAGCCCGGCACTGGAGCGGCTGATGCTGCTGGAGGAAGGGCATTGCCTGCGCGAACAGGCGCTGGCGGTCTGCGGCAATGTGCGTCCGGTGGCGATGGCAAGCTACGGCGCCACCAGCCTGACCACGCTGTTGCAGATGGTGGCGCATGGCCTCGGCGTCACGCTCATCCCCGAAATGGCGGCCGGACCCGCCGGCACCATCCCCGACCTCAAGATCGTGCCGTTCCAGGAGCCGATGCCGCAACGCATGATCTGCCTTGCCTGGCGGCGCAACAATGCAAGGCATGGGGAGTGCGTCGAACTCGCCAAGATCATCCGCAGTCTCGGCACGGCGGTGTTGGCCGCATGAAGCCAGGCGTCACAGAACCCGGGACAGGAACTCGCGGGTGCGCGGCGATTTCGGGCTGGCGATCATCTCGCGCGGCGCGCCGCGCTCGACGATCACGCCGCCATCCATGAAGACGAGCTGATCGCCGATCTCGCGGGCAAAGCCGATCTCGTGGGTGACGACGACCATCGTCATGCCGCTCTCGGCCAGATCACGCATCACCTGCAGCACCTCGCCGACAAGTTCGGGGTCAAGCGCCGATGTCGGCTCGTCGAACAAAAGCACCTTCGGCTTCATCGCCATGGCACGCGCGATCGCCACGCGCTGCTGCTGGCCGCCGGACAGTTCGCGCGGATAGCGGTCGACCTTGTCGGCAAGGCCGACGCGGCGCAGCAGCACTTCCGCCTCGGCCGTGGCCTGGTCGACGGGGATGCGCCGCACCTGTGTCGGCGCCTCGATCAGGTTCTCCATCACCGTCATGTGCGAGAACAGGTTGAACGACTGGAACAGCATGCCGATCTCGGCCCGGCGCTGACACAGGAGATCGTCCTTGACCTCGTAGAGCTTGTCGCCCTGGAGGTCGTAGCCGACGAACTGGCTGTCCACCAACAGGATGCCGCCGCTGAGTTTTTCCAGATGGTTGATGCAACGCAGGAACGTGCTCTTGCCGGATCCCGACGGACCGATGATGCAGGCCACCGTTCCCTCGGCGACGTCGAAGTCGACGCCCTTGAGCACTTCAAGCTGGCCATAGGTTTTGCGCACGCCGCGCGCGAACACCATGGAATCAGCCGGGACGCCGAAGCGGGCGCGATTTTCGGACTTCACGTCGCTCATCGGGCAACGCCGCGCAGGCTGATCAAGTTGCGCAAGGCGCGCATCGTCAGGGGATCCCGGCGCGTGTCGCTGCGGCCGAAATGGCGCTCCAGGAAATGCTGTCCGACCGACATGATGCTGACCACGGCGAGGTACCAGAAGGCGACCACGATCAGGAGCGGGATCGTCTCGAAGGTACGGGCATAGATGCTTTGCGCCGTATAGAACAGGTCATCAACGGCGATGAACGTCACCAGCGAGGTCATCTTCAGGAGGTTGATCGCCTCGTTGCCGGTCGGCGGCAGCACGAAGCGCATGGCTTGCGGCAGGGTGATGCGCTTCAGGATCATGCGGTAAGGCATGCCGAGCGCGCTCGCCGCTTCCGACTGGCCCGACGGCACGGACTTGATGCCGGCGCGGATGATCTCGGCCATGTAGCCGGCCTCGCACAGCGAAAGCGCAACGACAGCGGAGAAGAACGGGGTCATGAAATCATTGGTGCGTACGGAAAACAGCGTGCCCAGGAAAGGCAGAGTGAGCGAAATTTCGCGCACCAGCAGCGACAGGTTGAACCAGAAGATCAGCTGGATCAGGGCCGGGACACCCCGGAAGAACCAGACATAGACGCCCGCGAAGGCGCGCAGCACCTGACTTGGCGATACCCGCATGATGGCGATGACAGTGCCGACCACGATCGCCAACACCATGATGATGACGGTGAGCACCAGCGTGTTGCCAAGGCCACGCATGATCGAGGGGTGGAAGAGATAGCCGCCGGCCGTGCTCCAGGCGAAGGCCGGATTGCTGGCGAAGGCGCGAATGATGAGGAACGCCAGCAGCAAGGCGAACGCCGTGCCGATCCAGATGCCATAACGGCGCTGCGGCACGACGGTCAGTCGTGACACGGCAGCGGCAACGCCCGGCTCGACGCCGATCTCGGTCGGGTGGGCCACGCCCATCAATCGTCTCCTGATTGCTGGCCGGCGCCTGACCGACGGTCAGGCGCCGGGTCGTTTCTATTCGGCGCGCAGCGCGTCCATGGTCCCGACGAAGTAGGGTTCCTTGATGGCGTAAGCGCCCATGCCGTATTTGTCGAGGATAGCCTTGTAAGTGCCGTTCTTGAACAGCTCGGCGAGCGCGCCCACCATCATGTCGGCGGTTTCCTTGTCGTCCTTGGCGATCGCCATGCCGAGCGGCGCGACCTCGTAAAGCGTCGGCAACACCACCAGCTGACCCTTGCTCGTCACCTCGAAATAGCTCGACGCGGTCGCATCGTCCATGCGGGCGTCGACACGGTCGGACAGCACGGCCTGGACGATATCGGTCGAGGAGTTGAAGACCGACTTCTCGATGGCCGCCTGGCCCTTGTCGGTGCACTCCTTGCCGA
Organism: Mesorhizobium sp. GW821-FHT04C10; assembly: GCF_059420305.1. Classification (NCBI taxonomy): domain Bacteria; kingdom Pseudomonadati; phylum Pseudomonadota; class Alphaproteobacteria; order Hyphomicrobiales; family Phyllobacteriaceae; genus Mesorhizobium; species Mesorhizobium sp. GW821-FHT04C10. Next base: position 6,399,399 of record NZ_JBWKTL010000001.1, read on the forward strand.
GCTTGTCGACCAGGAAGTCGGAGGCGCTGCCGGCCGAAACGCCGATCCGCTTGCCGCAGAGCGGCGTGTCGCTGCTGAAGCTCGCCTTCTTGTCGGGCGACGTCGATACGGCAAGGCCGGCCTTCAGGAACATGACGAAATCGACCTGTTTCAGCCGTTCGGGCGTGGCCGAGAACGTCTCCCAGGCGATCTTGAAGCGGCCTGCGGCCAGGCCGGGGATCATCGAGGGGAATGGCGTGCGCTGAACATCAAGCTTGGCGTCGACCAGCTTGGCCACCTCGCCCGCGAGTTCGATGATGATGCCGGTCTGCTTGCCGTCGGCATCGAGATATTCAAACGGCGCATAGTCCAGCGTGTTGGCGACAGCGAGCGTGCCGCTCTGCTTGACGTCGGTCGATTTCGCAACCTCGGCGGCCCGGGAAACCCCGCCCCAGGCCATGGTGGATATCGCCAGCGCAAGGCTGGCCGTTCGCAGATATGCATTCATTGCTGTTCCCCTTTCTTGCTTGTTTGCAGTCTTCACCAGGCAAAGCCCGAGCCGGCCTCCGTTCTGGGACCGGCTCGGGCTCGACATTCGCTTACACGCCTGCCGCTTCGGCCGCCTTCTTCTTGCGATAGTGGTAGTTCTTGTCGATGCGCTCCATCAGATAGTCGCCGTAAAGCACCGGTGCGTATTTCGGCTGCGTGCCGGCCGGCACGCAGACCGGCAGCGCTTCGATCGTCTCGTCCATGGAGGGATCGAAGAAGAAGGGTTGCGAATAGCGCTCGCGTCCCGACCGGTTGATGACGCGGTGCGGCGTCGAGACAAACTGGTCGTTGGACCAGCGCGCAAGGATGTCGCCGACATTCATCACGAAGGAATCCGGGACCGGAGGCGCCGGAACCCAATCGCCCGCCTTGTTCTTGACCTCGAGGCCGCCGACATTGTCCTGAGCCAGCAAGGTGATGAAGCCATAGTCTGTATGCGGCGCCGAACCGAAGAGCCCTTCTTCCTGAGGCTGGGTCGGATAGTGCAGCAGCCGCAGGAAGGTCGTCGGCCGCTCGAAATAGCGGTCGAGGCTGTCGGAAGGCAGTCCCAGCGAGAGTGCGATGGCGCGGACCATCTTGCGGGCTAGCGTGCCCATCTCATCGACATAGCGCTCGATCGTCTGCCTGAAGCCCGCCACGGTGGCCTCGTCCGGCCACTGGTTGGGGCCTTGCAGCGGCTTCTCGGCCAGGGCCCTGGGATCGTCGGCGCCGACCTCGTGCATGAAGAAGATCGATTCGCTCTGGTTCGGCTTGCTGACGGTCGCCACCGACGAGGTCACGATGGTCGAGCCGGCAAAGGGCAGGAAGCCGCGGAAATTCTTGTCGATCTTGAGCTTCGCCTTTTCCTCCTCGGGCAAGGCAAAGAAGCGCTTGGAGGCTTCGCGGACGGCTTCGACGTCGGCGCGCGGAATGGGATGGCCGGTCACGTAGAGGAAGCCGATCGTCTCGAGATAGCGGCGCAGCGTCGCGGCCGTTGCCCGGATCGCGCCTTCGTCGTCGCCATAGAGCGCCGAAACGTCGAGGATCGGAATTTCGGAAAAATCACCGCGCTCTTGTGCATCCATTTTCGAACACCCTGTCTTGAACATAAGATACAGTACTGTATTTCTACACATCCGAACGGCCTCATCAATAGGCTTTCGACGGCAAAAGGAGAGTCGCGGCATCATGGCACCACGCAAGATCATCATCGACACCGATCCGGGCCAGGACGACGCGTTCGCCATCCTTTTCGCACTGGGCTCTCCGGCCGAGCTCGACGTGGTCGGCATCACCACGGTCGGTGGCAATGTGCCGCTGGCCCTGACGTCGAAGAATGCACTCAAGGTCGTCGAGCTTGCCGGGCGCGCGGACGTGCCGGTCCATGCCGGATGCCCGGCGCCGATGGTGCGCAAGCTGATCACGGCCGAGTATGTCCATGGCGAAACCGGTCTCGACGGCGCCGACCTCCCCGAACCGGTGACGCCGCTGCAGGACGAACACGCCATCAACTACATGGTGCGCACCATCATGGATGCGCCGGAGGGCGAGTTGACCGTCTGCACGCTCGGGCCGATGACCAATCTCGCCATGGCCATGACCATGGAGCCGAGAATTGTGCCCCGGCTGCGCGAAGTCGTGCTGATGGGCGGTGGCTTCTTCCAGGGCGGCAACGCCACACCCGCGGCCGAGTTCAACATCTTCGTCGACCCGCATGCGGCGCACAAGGTTTTCGACAGCGGCGTGCCGGTGACCATGGCGGGCATAGACTGCACCTACACCGCGCTGATGACGCCCGAGTGGCTCGATCGCCTGCGCGCCACCGGCAGCCGCGCCGCGATCGAGGCCGCCAACCTGGCCGACTTCTTCCGCCAGTACGGCACGCACAAATTCGAGACGCCGGCGCGCCCCATCCACGACGCCTGCGTCACCGGCTATCTGCTGGCGCCGCAGATCTATGAGCAGCGCCAGTGCGCGGTGACGGTCGACATCGTCTCGCCGGAGACGATCGGCATGACCGTCGTCGACTGGTGGCACGTGACCGGCCGGCGCAAGAACTGCAACGTGCTGCGGCGCATCGACCCGGCGCCGTTCTTCGAACTCATGCTGGAGCGGATCAGCGCATTGCCCTGAGCCCGGCGTTCCGCGATAGATGGACACTCGAAGAGTCGCGAAGCGCATCGGAGCCGGCAAACAGATTGCAGGCGTTGGGCATGGCGATGAAGGTCTTGATCAGATGAAAGCGGACAGCACCCCTGCCAGAGGCAAGAGACCGTCCAAAGCCGCCCCGCCTGCGAAGGCGGCGCGGCAGACGCTGAGCCGCGAGGCCTGGATCGCGGCGGCGCGCAAGGTGCTGGAAAAGCGCGGCATCGGCGAGGTCAAGATCGACCGCCTCGCCCAACAGTTCAAGGTGACGCGCGGCTCCTTCTACTTCCACTTCGCCAGCCTGGCCGACCTTCGCGACAGCCTGCTGCAGGAATGGCGCAACACCAATTGCGCGCCGTTCTGGGCGATGCGCGACATGCACGACATAGACGGCCTGCAGTTCTTCACCGACATCGTGCATGTCTGGGTGGACGAAGCGCCGTTCAGCCCTCTGCTTGATCTGGCCGTACGCGACTGGTCGCGCACGTCGAAGAAACTGACGCAGGAGGTGAAGGACATGGACGACCTGCGCATCGCGCTCTTGATCCGCTCCTTCCGCGCCATGGGCTATCCCGAGGATGAAAGCCTGGTCAGGGCGCGCATCACCTATTTCCACCAGATCGGCCAGTACGCGCTGTCCTTCAAGGAGGATCCGGCGGTGCGCAGAAGCTACCAGCCGCTGTTCGGAGAGGTGCTGCTTGGACCGCTCGTGCAGGAGCCGGGTTCGGCGCCGCGACCGAGCGAAATGCGGACCGGCCGTCGCCAGCAAGGGGCGTAGCGGCGGCAGGTTGCGGGACGCCCAGCCGATCTCCAAACAATCTACGAAGCAGTCGCCTCGTTGGCGATGGCGCGTGTCGCGTTCTGGTGCGGGCGCAGCAGAAAATAGAATGCGGTGATGTGCGTGATCATCAGCAGCGGCACGTAGATGACGGGGATGGCATAGGTGGCGCCAAACAATCCCGCATGGGCCGGGAGGTTGGCCTGGATGGCTTGGTAATAATCGACGATGAGGTCGACCATCCCGATAATATTGAAGGCGACGACGAACGGCCAGAAGAGCTGGCGTATCCGTACCGTGAGCATCGCCAGCATGGCCAGCACACCCGTTGCGAAGTCGCCATAAGCGGCGAAGGTGGCAAAGCTGGCGGGCAGATCTGGGCTGACGACGCCCGGAAGGATGAAGACGAGCCCGAAGAAGCGGAAACTGTGCAGTGTGGCGATCGCGCGTTGCGCCGCGACGCGGTCCATCGAGCTCAGCCAGGGCCAGATATACGCAACGAAGCAAAGCAGCCATGCGACATAGCCCAGGACGAGATGGGTCTGGAAAAGGATTTCCGTCGACATTGCGGTCTCCTGTCAGCTGTTGGTGGATGCGGCCTCGAACACCGCGGTCAGGATGCCGAGCCGGCCTTCCATGAGATTTCGCCCCAGATTGGCTGCAAGCTCGGCAAAGTCCGGTCCCATCACTACGCCGAGATTTGGCGACGGCGGCGGACCCGACGCACGCAACTGCCCGAACCAGGTCTTGGCGGCCTCCGTGTCGTCTTGCCATGCCAGCATATGGAAGCCGGCCGGTTCGATCGCCTCGCGCGTCGCGTCGCTTGTCAGGAGGAAGCTCGTCGCCGGTGTTCGCGCCCAGGGAAGCGGATAGTGCGGCGGGCCGCTCCCCAACACGACATCGAAAGTTGCAAACCTGCCGCCTGACTTCAGCACGCGCCGAATCTCGCGGTAGAGCCGCGCCCGGTCGGAGATGTTCATCGCCACATGCTGCAGCAGCACGACGTCGAAGCGGCCATCATCGAACGGAAGCTCCAGGGCACTGGCGGTCTGGAACGACAACTGCCCGCCCTGCCCCGTGCGCCCGGTCAGATAGCGCGCGGCATCCACGAAAGGCTCGCTGAGATCCACGCCGATAACCCGGCAGCCATAGGTCGCAGCCAGGAAGCGCGCCGGCCCGCCGACGCCCGAGCCGACGTCCAGAACCGACATGCCGGCGGTGATGTCAGCCAATTGGGCAAGCTCGGCCGTCGCGGCAAGCCCACGGGTGTGAAACTGGTCGAGGGCGCCGAGCTGCTGCGGAGTGAGAAGCTGATCCTCCGGGCCGAGGTCGGCCAGCACCGCCTTCAGCCGCTCGGTCAGGCCAGTCGCGCGATAGTGGTCGCGCACTCCATCAAGTTCATCGGTCATGGCAAGATGCTCCTGTCTCGGGCCTCTTACCTAAACCTGCTTCCATCGTTCGACTATCCGCTATAATCATAACAACCCATGAAGCAGAACTACACAATCCGGCACGGAGCGCTGGAGGGCGTCGAGGTGTTCCTGGCTGTCGCCAGGCGCCGCAACTTCCGCCGCGCCGCCGCCGATCTCGGCGTGACGCCGTCGGCCGTTAGCCAGGCGGTACGCGCGCTGGAAGCGCGGCTCGGTGCGGCGCTGTTTGTCCGCACGACACGAAGCGTCGGCCTGACCGAGGCCGGCCAGCGGTTCCTCGACCGTGCCGGCCCTGCCTTCGAGGAGATCGTCGCGGCCGGCGAGGCGGCGCGTGATGTCGGCCAGCGGCCGACCGGCCTGCTGCGCCTGTCCGTGCCGCGCGCCGTCGTGCCGTTGATCCTGGAGCCGGTGATCGCGTCGTTCTGCCAGGCCTATCCCGAAGTCGAACTGGAGATCGCCGCGAGCGACGAGATGGTCGATCTGGCGACCGGCGGGTTCGATGCCGGTATCCGCCTCGGGCAGTTCATCGCAACCGACATGGTCGCGGTGCGGCTGACCCCGTCGTTCTCGTTCGTCGTCGTCGGCAGTCCTGACTATCTCGCCCGCCATGGCCGCCCCGAGCGTGTCGACGATTTGCGCCACCACGCCTGTCTGCGCCTGCGCCGTTCGAACGGCGCCATCGCGCCCTGGTCCTTCGTCGACGGCAATGAAGCGATCGAGGCCATGGTCTCAGGCCCGCTGATCGCACATGACTACCCGACATTGCTGGGAGCCGCGATGCGCGGGATTGGCTTGGCGCAGATCCCTAGACCTGTCGCCGAAGCTTCGATTGCCCAGGGAAAACTCGAGCCCGTGCTGGACACCATCGCGGCAACGACGCCGGGCATCTTCCTCTATCATCCCGGCAAGCGCCAGATCCTGCCGAAGCTGCGCGCCTTCATCGACCACTTGAAATCCGGGATCTGAGATAGCGAAGGATCTCGGAGCCTTGGCGCTTCGCTTGCACCAAAGCGCTCACGGTATAAATATCAGAAATACATAAGTAAAAAATACCACGAGATGGACCATTCCGGTCAGGAACGTCGTTCTTTCGGTGCTGAAGCTTACATTGCATATGAAAAGCGCCAGGACCAAAAGGACCGCATTGGCGGCCGGCAGCCCCAGGGTCAGTCCTCTCCCCGTCAGCAGGCTGGCGGCTGCGACTCCCGGTATGGTCAGGCCGATCGTGGCGCAAGCCGACCCCATCGCCACATTCAAGCCGCGCTGCAACTCGTTGTTGAGTGAAGCGCGCACCGCCGAAATGGCCTCTGGCATCAACACCAGCCCCGCGATCATCGCCCCCACAATGCCGTCGGCCTGGGTCACCTGATAGGCAACGAGCGTATCTTCGACGCTGGCCGCGACCTGCTCGGCGAGCATGACAATTCCGATCAGCCCGGCCATCAGCAGCAGAGCGCTGGCAGAGATGTTCTCTTGAGGGGCAGCGCGCACCGAAACGTCGTGTGGTTGTCCCTGGGTAAAGTCTTCCCGGTGCCGGACGGTCTGCGCGAACACGAAGCTTGCATAGAGCAGCACTGAAAGGACGCTGACGAAACCAAGTTGGGCTGCCGAAAACGTGCCGGGGTCCGTGGTCTGGGTGTAGGTCGGCAGAATAAGTGTCATGACGGTCAGCGCGATCAGAACCGCCAGATAGGCACTGGTCCCTTGCCGCACGATGGCCTGCTTGCGATGACGCCAGCCGCCAAGCGCGAGACACATGCCGACAACGCCGGTGGATGTGATCATCACGGTGGAGAAGACGGACTCCCGTGCCAGCGTCGGGTTGTTCTCTCCATGCAGCATCATGGAAACAATGATCGACACTTCGATTGCCGTGACGGCGAACGTCAGCACCAGCGTGCCGTACGGCTCTCCTACCCGCCGAGCCACCGCCTCGGCGTGGTCGAGCACCACGAAAATGGTGACGAACATGATCGCACACGACAGCGCACCGACAAGGATCCGGGCGTTCAGCGAACCCTGGTCCACCGACAGTCCGCTGGCTCTGACCGCGACAGCCATCGCCAGCGCAGCCAGCGGCATCGCGTAGGAAATCGCCGATCGTCCGAGACCCGTCATTCAAGCCCCTGTGCGCTTCTGCGAACCTTGGCTGCATTCACGCACCGGCAGATCGAAGCGTTCACCCCTTTCACGCCGTCTTCTGCGTCACCAGCCCCAGTTCCTCCACCATCGCCTGGCGCATCAAAAACTTTTGCGGCTTGCCGGTCACCGTCATTGGCAATTCTGCGCGGAAGCGGATGTGGCGCGGGATCTTGTAGTGGGCGATCTGGCCGGCGCAGAAATTTCTGATCTCCTGTTCGGTGGCGATCTGGCCAGGCTTGAGCACGATCCAGGCGCACAGTTCCTCGCCATACTTTTGGTCGGGAATGCCGAACACCTGCACTTCCCTGACCTTGGGATGGCGATAGAGGAATTCCTCGACCTCGCGCGGATAGACATTCTCGCCGCCACGGATGACCATGTCCTTGACCCGGCCGACGATGTTGCAATAGCCCTCGGCATCGATGGTGGCGAGGTCGCCGGTGTGCATCCAGCCGTCGCTGTCGATCGCCTCGCGGGTCTTTTCGTCGTCGTCCCAATAGCCCTTCATGACGGAATAGCCGCGGGTGCACAGTTCGCCCGGCGCGCCGACGGTAACGGTGGCGCCGTCAGAATCGACGGCCTTGACCTCGACATGAGGGTGGATGCGCCCAACCGTCGAAACGCGCTTTTCCAGCGGATCGTCAACGCCGCTCTGGAATGAGACCGGGCTGGTCTCGGTCATGCCGTAGGCGATGGTCACCTCGGACATATGCATCAGCGACACCACCTTCTTCATCACCTCGATCGGGCATGGCGAGCCGGCCATGATGCCGGTGCGCAGGCTGGAGAGATCGAAGGCGCTGAAATCGGCATGATCGAGCATGCCGACGAACATGGTCGGCACACCATAAAGGCCGGTGCAGCGCTCCTGCGCCACGGCCTTCAGCGTCGCGCCAGGATCGAAACCCTCGCCCGGGAAAACCATGGTGGCTCCCTTCGACACGCAGCCCATCGTGCCCATCGACATGCCGAAGCAGTGATAGAGCGGCACCGGGATGCAGAGCCGGTCGTCGACGGTGAGCTTGATCGCCGAGGTGACGAAATTGCCGTTGTTGACGATGTTCAAATGGGTCAGCGTCGCGCCCTTGGGCGCACCCGTCGTGCCCGAGGTGAACTGGATGTTGATCGCATCGTTCGGCTTCAGTCCCTCTGAAATGCGGTCGAGACTGTCATGCTCGTCGCGACCGGCCATGGCCAGCACGTCGGCGAAATTGAACATGCCTGGCGAATTGTCGTCGCCCATGCGGATGACGATCCTGAGCGACGGCAATTTGCTTGCCTTGAGCTTGCCCGGTGTCGCCTTGGCAATCTCCGGCGCCAGCGTCTCAACCATGCCGAGATAGTCCGAGGTCTTGAAACTGGCGGCCGTCACCAGCGCCTTGCAGCCGACCTTGTTCAGCGCATATTCGAGTTCGGTCAGCCGGTAGGCCGGATTGATGTTGACCAGGATCAGGCCGATGCGTGCCGTGGCGAACTGCGTCACCAGCCATTCCCATCTGTTGGGCGACCAGATGCCGACGCGGTCGCCTTTTTCCAGACCCAACGCCAGGAACCCGGCGGCCAGCGCATCCACCGTGTCCGACAGTTCGCTCCAGGTGAAGCGCTTGTCCTGGCCGACGAAAACGGCAGCATCCTGCGTGGCGTATTTGCTGGCGGTGTCCGAGAAAAGTGCCGGAATGGTCTTGTCGAGCAGCGGTACCTTGCGCTCGCCCGAGACATGCGCCCTGCCATCGACGGGTGCGATAAAGACGCTGCCGGCGCGCGCGCCGCGGCCACGCAGATTGGTGGCGTTCTTCAGCTCGTCGAGATTGACCGGCATCGCTGTCTCCTCCCAGGCCGCATCGAGCCTATCAGCCTGCCGGGACGGTGGAAATCCCGCCGATGGTACTGAAGTTCTGTCCCCATGGAGGGAGGAGTTATCGTTACCCGACCGCCGCCGCCATCTTCGTGACGATGTCGTGCAAGATGGCTTCATCGCCTGCGGCACGCGCCTTCTTCGATGCGACCAGACAGGCCTGCGACTTCAACACGACGCCGTCGCCCAGCACCTTGAGGTGGTTGGCCCGCAGCGTCGAGCCGGTCGTGGTGATGTCGACGATGACATCGGCAAGTCCCGCCGCCGGCGCGCCTTCGGTGGCACCCAGGCTTTCGACGATGCGATAGACCTGGATACCATGCTTCTGCGAGAAGAATTGCTGCGTCAGCCGCCAGTATTTGGTGGCAATCCTCAGCCGCCTTCCATGGCGCTGGCGGAAATCGGCGGCAACGTCGTCGAGGTCGGCCATGGTGTCGACATCGAGCCAGATTTCGGGCACGGCCACCACGACGTCGGCATGGCCGAAGCCGAGACGGGCGACGATCTCCGCGCGCGCCTCCCAGTCGGCCAGGTTTTCCCGCACAAGGTCCTCGCCGGTGATGCCGAGATCGACCGCGCCCTGGCCGATCTCGCCCGCTATTTCGGAAGCTGAGAGGAAAGCGACCTCGACATTGTCCAGGCCCTCGACGCGGGCATGATATTTGCGCTCGTCGCCGGGCAGGCTGATGGCGAGGCCGGCCTTGGCCAGCACCTCCAGCGCCTGCTCTTTCAGCCGGCCCTTCGACGGGATCGCCAGCGTGATCATGGTGCCGTCTCCCGCAACGCCTCGATGCGGTCGAGCCAGACCGAAAAGCCGACGCCGGGGATGGCCGTCTTGGCGCCAAGCAGCGTCAGCAGCCGGTCATAACGGCCGCCGCCGGCCAGAGGCCGCTCGCCACCTTGCGCCGCGATTTCGAAGACCACACCGGTGTAGTAATCGAGCGGACGGCCAAAGGCGGCGTCATAGCGGATGTTTCCGGCCGGCAAGCCATGTGCCTCGATCGCCCTGGCACGGGCGGCGAATTTCTCCAGCGCGGCACCCAGTGAAAGCCCAGCACCGGCGGCGAAGGTCTCCAGCGCCTCGGCCGCGCCATCGAGTGGCACGTCGATCGCCAGAAAGCTTTTCAATGCCGCGAAGGCCTCGTTCGACAGCCTTATGCTGCGCAATTCGGCCTTCTCGATCAATCGCCGCGCAATGTCGGAGGGCGAGCGCCCGGCCGTTGCCGAAAGCCCAGCCTCTTCCATGCCGCCGGCGATGTGGGTCGAGAGACCTTCGAGATCGCCATCTAGGACAAGCGCGGCGACATCGCCAGAGAGCTGGCCGTTGCGCGGCGGGTTGGCGAGGTCGGCAAGTGCCGCCTGCAACATCGGTGCGGAGCCGAAGGCACGAGCCAGCCGCATGCGCCAGCCGCGCGGCAGGCCGAGTGCGGCCAGGACCGCTTCGAAGATGCCCTGGTCGCCAAGCGTGACCGTCAGCGGCTGGCCGGGCAGCACAAGCGACAGCAGCGCATGCGCATCGGCCACGGAGCGGGCATCTGCCTGCGCCGTGTCGCGGTCGCCAAGGTCCTCGATGCCGGCCTGGAAGAATTCATTGCCGCCTTCGCGGCGCTGGCGGAACACTTCACCCAGATAGGAATAGCGGCGCGGCGTGCCGGCCTGCGAGCTTATGTGGTCGAGACAGACCGGAATGGTGAATTCCGGCCGCAGGCACAAGGTCTGTCCGGTCTCGCTTTCGGTGAGGAAAATGCGGCGGCGCAGATCCTCGCCGGCCATGTCGAGGAACGGGTCCGCCGGCTGCAGGACGGCGACCTCGACCGCGTGCGTGTCGCGCGCGGCGAAGAGGCTGGTGATGTCGGCTGCGATGGCGGGGTAGCGCGAAGTCACTGGCCGCGCTCTTATTTCGCGCGATCGGCAGCCTGCGCCGCCAGGATCTTCTTCACCTCGGCGACCAGTTCACTTTCCGCCACCGTGACCTGCGCCGGGCGGGCGGCGCGCCATTCGGCGTTGTCGGTAATTTCGGCGGACATGCGCGCGCCTTCGATCAGGTCCTTGATCTGCAGCTCGCCCTTGGCGCGCTCGTCGCCGCCCTGGATGATTGCGACCGGGCAGCCGCGCCTGTCGGCATATTTGAGCTGCGCCTTCATGCCGGCGCCGCCGAGATACATTTCGGAGCGGATGCCGGCGGCGCGCAATTCGCTCACCATCTTCTGGTAGCGGCCGAGGCTCTCGGTATCCTTGTCCATGACCAGCACGACGACCGGTGCGATCACATCGGCGCTGTCGAGCTTGCCGAGGTTCTTCAGCGCCGTCATCAGTCTGGAGACGCCAATGGAGAAGCCCGTCGCCGGCACCGGTTCGCCACGGAAGCGCGAGACGAGACCGTCATAGCGGCCACCACCACCAACCGAGCCGAAGCGCACGATCTGGCCGTCCTCATTGGGGATTTCCGCCAGCAATTCCGCCTCGAAGACAGGGCCCGTGTAATATTCGAGGCCACGCACCACCGAACGATCCATGGCAATGCGATCCTCGGCATATCCCGCGGCCCGGACCAGGGCTTCGATTGTCGAGAGTTCGCCAACGCCTTCCTGGTAGGTCGCGTTTGAACTGACCATTGAGTCCTGGCCGACCTGTGCATTTCTAGCCGTCGCTTGAAGAACCGCGTCGGCTTGCCCATTGTTCAGCCCGGCACCCTTGGCGAAATCGCCCTCGCCTTCCTTGCCGCCATCCCAGCGGCCGGGCCCAAGCAGGAGCTTCACCCCTTCCGGCCCGAGCTTGTCCAGCTTGTCGATTGCGCGCAGCACCGTCAGCCGGCGGCCGGCATTCTCGTCGCCGCCAAGGCCGATCGCCTCCAGCACGCCATCGAGCACCTTGCGGTTGTTGACGCGGATGACATAGTCGCCGCGCTTGATGCCGAGCGCTTCCATCACGTCGGCCATCATCATCGCCATTTCGGCGTCGGCGGCGACGCCCGGCGTGCCGATCGTGTCGGCGTCGAACTGCATGAACTGGCGGAAGCGGCCGGGGCCGGGCTTCTCGTTGCGGAACACCCAGCCGGAGCGGTAGCTGCGATAGGGTTTTGGCAGGCGTTCGTAATTCTCGGCGACGAAACGCGCCGTCGGCGCGGTCAAATCGTAACGCAGCGACAACCACTGGTCGTCATCATCCTGGAAGGAGAACACGCCTTCATTCGGCCGGTCCTGGTCGGGCAGGAATTTTCCAAGCGCATCGGTGTATTCGATCAGCGGCTGGTCGGCGGGCTCGAAACCATAGAGCTCATAGACCGAGCGGATCGTCGCCATCATCTTCTCGACGGCGCGAATGTCCTCGGCGCTGCGGTCGGCAAAACCGCGCGGCAGCCGCGCTTTCGTCTTTTCCGATTTATCGGCCATGAGATGTTTGCCCGGAGTTTCGTGATGCTTGCAGGTCAACAATGTTGCGATCTTCGCAACGCGCGTGTCCTAACCGATGAAGCCCAGAGCGGCAAGGGTCGCCGCCTCGGACCCGCCCGGATCAAGAGAAGACAGAAGCGAACTTGCGTGAAACAAAAACGCACTAAAAATGAAACAATCCCGCCATGAGCGCGGCATCGTACCGACACAATCGGAGCCGATATAGCGCATCGACATGAAGGGGTTCGGGAACATGACCAGCGCAGTGAAATTCCATGCCGATAGCGATGCTGGCGCGTTGCCGGCGCGACTGCGCCCGGCGGGCATCCACGCACCGAAAATGCTTGGCCAGGCGGCCGGCCCGTTCGATGTGCCGGCCGCCACGGACAACGGGACTTCCCTGCGCGACGCGTTGGTGACCGGTCTGCTGGTCATCTATCCGACGGTGGCCACGGTGGTGGCAATCGTTGCCGGACTTTTCCTGGCCAGCGCCAACGGCACCTGAACCTCCCGCTTCGTCGGGAGCGATATCCAAGAATTTTCTCGATCGGGGGATTGAGCATGCGACCGGGCTACGCATACGCGCTTGGCTGCGCACTTCTTATTGGAACGGCAAATCCGGCCAGCGCCGCAAGTTGCAAGCCCGGCGATGCCGGCCTTGCCGGCCACTACTACCTGCGCGGCGTCATGGAGGTTGGCTCCGAATTGCTGCTCAGGAAGGACGGCAGCTTCGAGTTCATGCTCGCCTACGGCGCCAACGACCAGTACGGCAAGGGCTGCTGGGTGAAGAAGGGATCAACCGTCGAGGTGATTCCGGCCGGACGCGGTTCGGCATCGACGCATCACACACCCGACGACAGCGGCTTCAGCGGTCTGGTGCTGACCATTTCCGGCCGCGGCCTGGTGTGGGACATCAATGGCAGCGGACACAAGGGACGGTTTGAGAAGTAGTGGCTCCGCTCTTCCATCTCCCCTTGTGGGAGAAGGTGGATCGGCGCGCAGCGCCGAGACGGTTGAGGGGTGGGTGACGGAGTGCTGTCGGCGCCAAGCTGGAGCACCCCTCATCCGACTTCGCTTCGCGAGGCCACCTTCTCCCACAAGGGGAGAAGGGAAAACTGAGCCCTACTCCGGCCGCTTGAACGCCTTGCGTTCCTTCTCGACCTGCTTGCGGCAGACGCAGCCTTCGAGATGGTCGTTGACCAGGCCCATGGCTTGCATGAAGGCATAGACGGTGGTCGGGCCGACAAAACTCCAGCCGCGCTTCTTCAAGTCCTTCGAAATCCGCACCGACACCGCCGTGGTCGGATTGGCGCGCAAATGGGCGAGATCGACAATTCTGGGCCGCTCCTCCTTGCCGGGTTCGAATTTCCAGAACCAGGCGGCGAGAGAGCCGAACTCGTCCGCCATCTCGCGGGCGCGTTTGGCGTTGTTGATGGTCGAGACGATCTTGCCGCGATGGCGGATGATGCCGGCATTGCCGAGCAGGCGCTCTACATCCTTGTCGGTGAAGGCGGCGACCTTGTCGAAGTCGAAGCCGGCGAAGGCCTCGCGAAAATTCTCGCGCTTGCGCAATATGGTCAGCCACGAGAGGCCCGACTGGAAGCCTTCGAGGCAGATCTTTTCGAACAGCCTGCGGTCATCGGCCACCGGCCGGCCCCATTCATGGTCATGGTAGTGGAGATAGTCGGGCAGGTTGCCGTGCCAGAAGCAGCGCGTGACACCGTCGGGACCGGCGAGCAGGCCGGTGTTTTCATTGCTCATCGCGAAAATCCATCCGTTAACGCGCTTCCGCGCCGCTTTTACCGTGGCTTTACCAGATTCCTGAACCGGGCGGTAACCACACCAAAAGGTTTACTGACAGAACCGCATTTTACGCATTCCGATTCATGTTTCGGTTGCTGCTTGCGCGCCAATGATCGCTGAACCGGGGAGCGTTTCCGCCCGGTTGTATCAGACGATCAAGGTGCGTCCCCGATGAAGAGAGTTTTGTTTTCCGTGCTCGGCGCCGTGGCTGTATTTGCCGGCGTCACCCCCTCGGCCGCTGGCGACCGCTATGCCGACAGGCCACCGGTGATGGTGAGCCCCGATCTTTCCGCCCCCTGGGTGCTGCAGCTTGGCCGCGCGCCCGGCATCGTGCGGCAGAACCGCCAAATCGTGCAGCAGCAGCCGCGCCTGCGCACCGCGCAACCGGCACAGCCCGACCGGGTGCAGACGGCCGCCGTGCAGGCGCCGGCCAAGCGCATGGTGATGCGCCCGCAGATCAACCCGGTCTACCTGCCGCAGGAAGTCGCCTATGACGGCCCGCAGAAGCCGGGCACGATCGTCATCGATACGACGCAGAATTTCCTCTTCCTGGTCGAGAAGAACGGCAAGGCGCGGCGCTATGGCGTCGGCACCGGCAAACCCGGCTTCGAATGGTCGGGCACGCACAAGATCACCAACAAGCGCGAGTGGCCGGACTGGCGTCCGCCGACGGCAATGATCAAGCGCGAGGCCGCCAAGGGCCGTTATCTGCCGACCTACCTGGCCGGCGGCATCGAAAATCCGCTCGGCGCCCGTGCGCTCTATCTCGGCACGACCGAATACCGTATCCACGGCACCAACCAGCCATGGACGATCGGCGGGGCGGTGTCGTCGGGCTGCATCCGCATGCGCAACGAGGACGTCGTCGATCTCTATGAACGGGTCAATGTCGGAACCACGGTTGAGGTGATATAATAGCTCAAGCGAATCACCTGACCCGGAAATACATCGTTTCCGGAAGTTGGAAGGAATAACGGGGGACGGGCCGTATGGGGATGCGGTCGGTCGAGAAGGGCAGTGCGGGAGACCGCGCTGCCCTTTCTTTTTGATCGGCGTCCGGGCCTGCGGCACGGCCCGCGTCGTTGCGTCGCGCAAAGGGCATGGCGGTTCGCTTTCGTGCTGCCATCTTCGATGTTCTTTTGCTATGTCGGCGCCAACGAAAGAAAGAGTTCACCCATGTCCCTGTCCGATGACAGCCGCTACCTCAAGGGCGGCCCGGTTGCCCAGCGCATCATCGCCGCCGTGCGCGAGGATGCGGCAATTGCCAAAGCCGAGGGTTTTCCGCCCAAGCTGGTCTCGATCACCGTCGGCGATACCGACGCGGTTGACGTCTACGTGCGCAACCAGCGCGCCAAGGCTCAGCTCGCCGGCATCGATTTCGAGGAACGGCGTTTTCCCGCCACCATCACGTCAGGTGAGCTGGAGGCGGCAATCCACGGGCTGAACGCGGATCCACGCGTCACCGGCATCATCATCCAACGGCCGGTGCCCGCCCACATCCCGATCAAGACGCTGCAGGCGGCGGTGCATCCGCTGAAGGACGTCGAGGGCATGCATCCGGCCTCGATCGGCAATATCGTCTACAATCAGCTCGATCTGGCGCCCTGCACGGCGGCGGCCTCGGTCGAGCTGCTCAAGGAAACCGGCCTCGACCTCAAGGGGCTGGAAGTCGTCATCGTTGGCCATTCGGAAATCGTCGGCAAGCCGATCGCGTTCCTGCTGATGAGCGAAGGCGCGACGGTGACGGTCTGCCATCACATGACGCGGTCGGTCGCAGCACATGCGCGCCGCGCCGACGCGCTGTTCGTCGCGGTGGGCAAACCCCGGCTGATCAAGGCGGACATGGTGAAGCCGGGGGCGGCCGTTATCGATATCGGCATCAATTCCGAGATCGGACCGGATGGGACGAGCCGCATCGTCGGCGACGTCGACACCGAAAGCGTGCGTGAAGTCGCCTCCTGGATCACGCCGGTGCCCGGCGGCGTCGGTCCGATCACGGTGGCAATCCTGCTGCGTAACACGATGGTGGCGCTCAGCCGCCAGCGCGCGCTCTACGAGGCGACCTACGGCACGGCTGACAGGCTCGCGGCGGAATAAGCGCCGGCCCCTACTCGGCGGCGATCAGGCTCTCGTCCAGAACGCCGTCCGGCTTTGGCCCGCCATAGGCCCAATCGAGCAGTTTTACCGTGTGCACCACCGGCATGCTGGCGGCGGAGGCAATTTGCGTGATGCAGCCGATGTTGCCGGTGGCGACGATGGAAGCTCCCGTCGCCTCGATGTTTTTCACCTTGCGGTCGCGCAGCTTGGCCGAAATCTCGGATTGCAGGATGTTGTAGGTGCCGGCCGAGCCGCAGCACAGATGGCCCTCGCGCGGCTCGCGCACGATGAAGCCGGCCTTGGCCAACAGTTCCTTCGGCTGGCGGATGATCTTCTGGCCGTGCTGCATGGAGCAGGCCGAGTGATAGGCAACGACCGTGCCCGGCTTGCGCACCGGCTCGGGCAGGTCAAGACCGGCCAGATATTCGGTGATGTCCTTGGCCAGCGCCGACACACGCGCGGCCTTGTCGGCATAGGCCGGATCAAGGCGCAGCATGAAGCCGTAATCCTTGATCGTCGTGCCGCAGCCCGAGGCGGTGATGATGATGGCATCGAGCCCACCCTGGCCGATGGCGCGCGTCCAGGCGTCGACATTCCGCCTTGCCGAGGCAAGGGCCGCCTCTTCGCGCCCCATATGGTGGACCAGCGCGCCGCAGCAGCCCTCGCCCGGCGGCACCACCACCTCGACGCCGAGGCGCGTAAGCAGCGAAATCGTCGTATCGTTGATGGCTGGATCGAGCACCGATTGCGCGCAACCGGTGAGGATGGCGACGCGGCCTTTTCTTGCCCCCTGTCCGGCATGGATGCCCGGCTTGGCCGTCGGCGAAGCCGCCGGGATCGATGCCGGCGCGAGTTTGAGCATCGCACCCATTGGCTTCAGCGCCGGGATTGTCTCCAACAGCCCGATGAAAGGCCTTCCCAGTTTCGCCAGTTTGAGCGCGGCGCGAAATCGCTTGGGATAGGGCAGCACAAAGGCCAGCATGGCGCGGGTCAGGCGGTCGGGCAGCGGCCGCTTGTAGGTCTCCTGGATGTGGGCGCGCGCATGGTCGACCAAATGCATGTAGTTGACGCCCGACGGACAGGTGGTCATGCAGGCCAGGCACGACAGGCAGCGGTCGATATGGGTGACGATCTCCTTGTCGGCGGGCCGGCCGTTCTCCAGCATGTCCTTGATCAGGTAAATGCGCCCGCGCGGTGAATCGAGCTCGTTGCCCAGCGTCACATAGGTCGGGCAAGTGGCGGTGCAGAAACCGCAATGCACGCATTTGCGCAGGATCTTTTCCGATTCCGCGACATGCGGATCGGCAAGCTGGGCAAGTGAAAAATTGGTCTGCATTGCTGACGCTCTGTTTTGACGCAATTCCGGACGGAAAACCGTTTCACACTTTTCCTGGAACTGCTCTAGGCCATACGGCCGGGATTGAGGAGGTTCCTCGGGTCGAACTCCTGCTTCAGCCGTTGGCTGAGCGCGGCCAGTGCCGGCGCCTGCGGCTCGAATACCGGCAGGGCGGCGCGATGAGCGGGGGCGGCGCGCACCAGCGTCGCATGGCCGCCGCCATGTTTGCGCAACAGTCCGCGCAGCAGAGCGGCTTCCGGGTCGCCCTCTTCCATGCGCAACCACACCAGTCCGCCCTGCCAGTCGTAGAAGGCGCTGACGGCAGCCTGCATGCGGAGCGTCAGGACCATCAGGTGACCCTGGGAAGGTGTCATCGAGACACGCCAGACCGGTTTCTCGCTGCCGTCGGCGAAGGGCCTGATATCGCGCACATCTTGCCAGATCAGCCGGGAAGCCTCGCCCGAAATCTCCTCCAGCGGCCCGGCCCTGCCGAGCAGCGCCTTGAGCGCGGCGATGCGATAGGCGACGGACGGGCCAAAACCTTCGACCCGAAGCAAGGTGGCGGCTTCACTGCCGAGCGCGCCTCCCGCGACTCGCGAGGCTATCCGCTCGGGCAGATGGGCGGCACTCGACACTTCCGCGCTGGAGCCGAGCGCCAAGGCCATGGCGCTTGACGCGGCATCGTCGAGCAGGCCACGCACGGCGAGCGTCACCTCGGTTTCGGCGGCCGGCAGCACCTTGAAGGTAACGTCCGTGAACACGGCCAACGTGCCCCAGCTGTTGGCCATCAGCTTCGACATGTCATAGCCTGTGACATTCTTGACCACGCGCCCGCCGGACTTGAAGGCCTCGCCCCGGCCGGACACGACATTGATGCCGAGGATATGATCGCGCGCCGCCCCCGCCTTCAGCCGGCGCGGACCGGACAGGTTCGCGGCCAGCACGCCGCCGATCGTGCCTTTGCCCGGCTTGCCGCCGAGCAGCGGGCCGTAGTCCATCGGCTCGAAGGCCAGTTGCTGGCCGTTTTCCGCCAGCAGCTTCTCGATTTGGGCCAGCGGCGTGCCTGCTTTTGCCGACAGCACCAGGTCCGCGGGTTCGTAAAGCGTGACACCGGTGAGTTTCGACAGGTCAAGCGTGTGCTCCGTCTGCAGCGGACGGCCGATGCCGCGCTTGGAGCCGTAACCAAGGATCTCGATCGGCGACTCTTCCACCACCGCTGAGGTAACGGAGGACAGGACTTCGTCTGACGTGGTCGGGGTGAAGGTGGTCATGGCCGTCCCTGGTTCCTCGCCCCTGCTTTGCGGGGCGAGGAACCCCCGTTCTGACAGGCCATCCTCAAAACCTCGGAATATCCGGGAACGCCACCTGTCCCCGGTGCACATGCATGCGCCCCAGTTCCACGCAGCGGCGCAGTTGCGGGAACACTTTTCCCGGATTGAGCAGATGGTTGGGATCGAAGGCGCATTTGACGCGCATCTGCTGGTCGAGATCGGCCTGGTTGAACATTTCCGGCATCAGGTCGCGCTTCTCGACCCCCACCCCATGCTCGCCGGTGAGCACGCCGCCGACCTTGACACAGAGACGCAAGATATCGGCGCCAAAGCTTTCGGCCTTGTCGAGTTCACCGGGCACATTGGCATCGTAGAGGATCAGCGGATGCAGATTGCCGTCGCCGGCATGGAAGACGTTGGCGACGCCAAGCCCGTATTTTTCCGACAGCTCGCGCATGCCGGCCAGCACGCGCGGCAATTCCTTGCGCGGGATGGTGCCGTCCATGCAGTAGTAGTCGGGCGAAATGCGGCCAACGGCGGGGAAGGCCGCCTTGCGTCCGGCCCAGAAAGTCAGCCGCTCCTGCTCGGATTGCGAGATGCGACAGGTGGTCGAACCATTGCGGATGGCGATCGCCTCGACCTCGGTGATGAGATGATCGACCTCGACGCCCGGCCCATCGAGTTCGACGATCAGCAACGCCTCGACATCCAGGGGATAGCCGGCATGGACGAAATCCTCCGCCGCATGGATCGCCGGCCGGTCCATCATTTCCATGCCACCCGGAATGATACCGGCGCCGATGATGTCGGCAACGCACTGGCCGCCCTGCTCGCTGGTCGGGAAACCGATCAACAGCGCGCGCGCCGTCTCCGGCCGCTTGAGGATGCGGACCGTGACCTCGGTGACGACGCCGAGCAGGCCTTCCGAACCCGTCATGACGCCAAGCAGGTCGTAACCTTCGGCGTCGAGATGGCTGCCGCCCAGCCGCACCACCTCGCCATTCATCAGCACCATCTCGATGCCGAGCACATTGTTGGCGGTAAGGCCGTATTTCAGGCAATGCACGCCGCCGGAATTCTCCGCGACGTTACCGCCGATCGAGCAGGCGATCTGGGAGGATGGATCAGGGGCGTAATAGAAGCCCTCCTGCTCGACGGCGATGGTGATGCCGAGATTGGTGACGCCCGGCTGGGCGACGACGGTGCGGTTGGGATAGTCAATCGCAAGGATGCGGTTGAAGCGGCTCATGACCAGCAGGACCGCGTCTTCGAGCGGCAGCGCGCCGCCGGACAGCGAGGTGCCGGAACCGCGCGGCACGACACGGATGTTGCGGTCGTTGCAGTATTTCAGCACGCGCGAGACCTGCGCCACCGTTTCGGGCAGCACGACGACCAGCGGCAATTGCCGATAGGCGGTCAGGCCATCGCTCTCGAAAGCGCGCATTTGATTGGTCGCGTCAACGACGCCCTCACCCGGCACGATGATGCGCATATCCGCGATAATCTCGTCGCGCCGACGCATCGTGGCGTCGTCTGGTTTCGGCATGGCCAAGCCGGACATCAGCAGCCCCCATTCGCTTGACTGGTCAACATCTTTTACCAGTTAAGCGAGCCGGTTGCAAATGCCGCGGTGTGAAGACGCTCGTCCAAGGCCCGGGACGAGCTTCCGTAGCGGCAATCTGCCGCTATTCGCCTGGGTGCTTCGCCGGCTCGGAATGCAGCCGGCGCACGCGGCGCACGCCCCACCAGACCAACAGGATGGCCACCGGCACCGAAGCGGCGGTGACGACCTCCGGCGCGAAGGCGTGGCCGAAGATCGAGGCGCCCTTGGCGACATAGCCGATGAGGCCGACGACATAATAGGAGACGGCGGCGACCGAAAGACCTTCGACGGTCTGCTGCAGGCGCAATTGCAGGCGAGCGCGGTTGTTCATCGAGGCGAGCAGGTCACGGTTCTGTTTCTCGACCTCGACATCGACCCAGGTGCGCAGCAGCGTCGTGGCGCGGGTCAGCTTTCGTGACAGATTGGCCTGGCGCTCCTCGACCGAGCGGCAGGTGCGCATGGCTGGCGCAACGCGGCGCTGCAGGAACCCGCCCCAGGTGTCGTAGCCCGGTACGGCCTCTTCCTCGAGCGCTTCCAGCCGCTCGACGACGATGCCGTCATAGGCGCGGCTGGCGCCGAAACGGTAGAGGCTGGAGGCAGCGTCCGCCTCGAGTTCGGCTGCGAGTTCGGTCAGGTCCGCCAGCAACGTCTGGCTGTCGCGTGTCTCGGCGACCTTCATTTCCAGCGTGGTCTGGGCCAGCCTGTCCTCGATGCGGCGGGCGCGGCCCGACAGGGTCAGGGCCAGCGGCAGGCCGAGCATGGCCAGCGTGCGGTAGGTCTCGATGTCGATCAGCCGCTGCGACAGTGCCCCGGTACGGGCCGGTGTCAGCCCGCGATCAAGCACCAATATACGGGTCATGCCGTCGCCATCCTGGCGAAAATCGGTGACGATCGCCGCGTTGCCGCGCTCGACCAGCGAGTAGCACAGGCTGGTCGGGTCGAAAGCCGCGATCAGCCGCTCGCTGACTTGCGTCCATTTGCGGATTTCGAGCCGGATGCCCGAGATGACGGTTCCCGGCGGCGAAAAGCCGTTGCCGAAGGGCGAATCCTCCTGAGTCCTGCCATTTTCAGAAAGCGGCCCCTCCCACAGATAGGTCGAGAATTCGGTATGCCGCTCCCAACGCAGCGAGCCCTTGCCCCATTTCATCGCATGGTGGCGGGCCTGGCGATCGGGCGCGGCGATGCCAAGGCGCCGCGACAGTTCGGAAAGCACGGCGTGGTCGACGCCGGAGCCGCCCTCCGTCATGAAGGCGAGTTGCACGAGGACGCGCGGCTTTTCAATGAGCGGATGCGGCCGGGCGTGGACCTCGCCGAGTGCGCCGGGCCGGCCCTCATGCGCGGGAAAACCCATGACGCTGCCCTTGGCGCGTGGCTGGAACTCGAGATTGGACGGGTCGTCTGACACGGCTTGTCCCCCGGGTTTCTCTGAACCCTCTTTCTTTGACCCTTTTTGGCGTTCGCGTCCCTCTAGGGCCAATCGCCGGACGACGCAAACAGCAAAGTTTAGCCGAAGATCATAGAGCGGCGGGCGGCGAAACCGACGCCCTTCGACCAATTGGATAAATAATTTGACCAGTTGGCGACGCAGGCTTTATCCTGTGCGACACCGGTTCACCTTCCAGGCATTCTGTTGAGCGACATTTTTTCCAGGATCGAGCATTCGCGCACCGCCGACGAGGTGGTGCAACAGATCGAGAGCCTCATCCTCGAAGGCGTACTGCGCACGGGCGATCGCTTGCCCGGCGAGCGCGAGCTGGCACGCCAGTTCGACGTGTCGCGGCCGATCCTGCGCGATGCCCTGAAGGCCCTCGAAGGGCGCGGGCT
Organism: Mesorhizobium sp. GW821-FHT04C10; assembly: GCF_059420305.1. NCBI lineage: Bacteria > Pseudomonadati > Pseudomonadota > Alphaproteobacteria > Hyphomicrobiales > Phyllobacteriaceae > Mesorhizobium > Mesorhizobium sp. GW821-FHT04C10. Next base: position 6,421,582 of record NZ_JBWKTL010000001.1, read on the forward strand.
GCTGACGACCAAGGCCGGCGGGGGCACGCATGTCGCCGACATTATCGGCCAGCTGTTCACCAAGCCGGTGGCCGACCTGATCTCGATGCATCGCAAGGCGGTGACCGATTATCTGGAATACCGCCGCGAGATCGAAGGCATCGCCGCCGAATATGCGGCGCGGCGCGCCACCCCGGAGGACCTTGCGCTGCTCGACCGCATCATGGCGCGCATGGACGAGGCGCACCGCACCGGCGATTTCGACGACGAGGCTGAAATCGACGTCGAGTTTCATCACGCGATCTGCGAATGCGCGCACAACATCCTGCTCCTGCACACGCTGCGCTCCTGCTATCGGCTGCTGTCGGAAGGCGTGTTCCAGAACCGGCTGCTGGTGTTCACCGTGCCCGGCGCGCGCGAGGCGCTGCTTGCGCAGCACAAGGCAATCCACGGCGCGGTGAAGGCCGGCGATCCCACAGCTGCCCGCCAGGCGGCGATGGACCACATGATTTATGTTGAGCGATCCATGGCCGAAGCCGAGCGCAGCGGCGACTGGCAACGGGTGTCGCGGCTGAGGCTGCGGCAGCGTTCGGAAGCCGGCGATAGCGAACCAGCACGCAGACGCTCCTAGTCATTTCGATTAAGCGGGGACCATCATGAGCGACATTCTCACCATCGCAGACCTCAAGGATCTCGCCCGCCGGCGCGTGCCCAAGATGTTCTTCGACTATGCCGATTCCGGCGCCTGGACCGAGAGCACCTATCGAGCCAACGAAGAAGACTTCCAGAAGATCAAGTTCCGCCAACGCGTTCTGGTCGACATGAGCAACCGCTCACTGGAATCGACCATGATCGGCGAGAAAGTGTCGATGCCCGTGGCGCTGGCGCCGACCGGCATGACCGGCATGCAGCACGCCGACGGCGAGATGCTGGCCGCGCGGGCGGCCGAGGAATTCGGCGTGCCCTTCACCCTGTCGACGATGAGCATCTGCTCGATCGAGGATGTCGCCTCGGTGACGAAGAAACCGTTCTGGTTCCAGCTCTATGTGCTGCGCGACAAGGATTTCGTGCTCGACCTGATCGACCGGGCGAAGGCGGCAAAGTGCTCGGCCCTGGTGCTGACGCTCGACCTGCAGATCCTCGGCCAGCGCCACAAGGATGTCCGCAACGGGCTTTCGGCGCCGCCCAAGATGACGCTGGCCAACATCATCGACCTGGCCAGCAAGCCGCGCTGGTGCCTGGGCATAGCCGGCACCAAGCGCCGCACCTTCCGCAACATCGTCGGCCACGCCAAAGGTGTCGGTGACGTCTCTTCGCTATCGTCCTGGACGACGGAGCAGTTCGATCCGCAACTGTCATGGAAGGATGTCGCCTGGATCAAGGAACGCTGGGGTGGCAAGCTGATCCTGAAGGGCATCCTCGACAAGGAAGATGCACTGATGGCGGCCAAGACCGGCGCCGACGCGATCGTGGTTTCCAACCATGGCGGGCGCCAGCTCGACGGCGCGTCGTCGTCGATCATGGCGCTGGAAGAGATCGCGGACGCGGTTGGCGACAAAATAGAAGTGCACATGGACGGCGGCATCCGCTCCGGCCAGGACGTGTTGAAGGCGCTCTGCCTCGGCGCCAAGGGCACCTATATCGGCCGGCCATTCCTCTACGGCCTGGGCGCGCTCGGCAAGGAAGGGGTTACCAAAGCGTTGGAAATCATCCGCAAGGAGATGGACATCACGCTGGCGCTGTGCGGAAAGCGTCTGGTCACGGACATGGGCAAGGACCAGCTCCGGCGCTAGGGTCCGATGACAGCCTGACCACGGAGACCACGAGGCCTTGGCGGAACCCGGCATCCATTTTCTCGACGCGCATGGGCCGAACGATGTGCGCCTTTACGCAATCGGCGACGTGCATGGCAGGCTTGACCTGCTGGCCGCCATGCACCGGCGGATCGAGAGCGAGCTGGAGTGGAAACCGGTTCGCGACTGGCGGGTGATCCATCTCGGCGACTATGTCGACCGCGGGCCGGAGTCCAAGGGCGTCATCGATTTTCTGATCGAAGCCCGAAAACGCGACCCGCGCAACCTGATTCTGGCCGGCAACCACGACATCGGCTTTCTCGATTTTCTGGGAAACCCTGAACCGGAAGGGCTCTTCATGCGCTATGGCGGCGTCCAGACGGCGCTGTCCTACGGGGTCTCCCTCACCGCGGACGCCAGTTGGTTCGGCAAGACGGAGACGATGAGACGCGGACATCAGGCATTGCTCGAAGCCGTGCCGCAAAGCCATGTCGATTTCCTGCGGTCGCTGCCGTTCTCGGTGACATCAGGCGACTTCTTCTTCTGCCACGCCGGCATCAGGCCGGGCATTGCGCTGGACAAGCAGAGCCCGCAGGACCTGATCTGGATCCGCGACATTTTCCACGATTACACCGGCCTTTTCCCGAAGATCGTGGTGCATGGCCACACACCCGTCCCCGAGGCCGAAGTGATGGCCAACCGCGTCAACGTCGACACGCTTGCCTGGCAATCAGGCATGCTTACCGCGCTCGTCGTGGACGGAGCGGACAAACGCATCCTGGAAATGACAATAAAAGAAGCTTGAGCCGCGCCGCAGGAAGCGTCGCCAGCGAGCCGGCTTTAGCGAAGCGAGGCGGTAACGCCGTAGCCGTCGACGGCGTTGTGGTTGTTGGCGGCATCGGCGGCATAGATGCCGAGACCGCAAAGCACGATGGCGGACAACATGGCAAAGGACAGAAGCGCTGCTTTCACGGAGGTCATCTCTTGTTGAGCTTTCTGCATCTGTGCACCAGGCGGTTACCAATGCGTTGAAACGGAGAATTCGCTTCAAAGTTTCGACGATTTCGCGCTTCTAGGCGCGTTCTGTATCGACGGTGTGTCGCACGGGTCACACAAAAGGTTCATCGCGGTTGCACTTCAGATGCAGAGCGCGCGCCTTCTAGAATGGCGGGCGGACACAAGCCAAGAATGAAAGAGGTTTTCCCCAGCCGGTTTCACGGCCGCGTGCCAATTATGTCACGCGCAGGAATGGACGCTCAGAGACTGTTTCGAAATTCGCCCTGGCGAGCGGGTGTCTCAGATGGTCGCCACCCAGGCGCGGGCGATGGCCAGCCCGGCGGCATCGGCGTCGGGTCCGTTGCGGGCCATTTCGCCATCGAGCTTGCCGGCCCAGTCGGGATGCCGCGCGGCAATGGTGGGGGCGAAGGAGGTGCACCAGTCCTTCACCATCGGCCGATCGGCCTCGAAATGGAACTGGAAGCCATAGACGGCGCGGCCGACACGGAACGCCTGGTTTTCGGCGACATCATTGCCGGCGAGCCGCACAGCGTTTTGCGGCAGTTCGAATGTGTCGTCGTGCCACTGGAAGATCGGGAATTTTTCCGGCAGTTCAGCCAGCACCGGATCGGCCTTGGCATCCCGCGTCAGCGAGACGCCGCGCCAGCCGAATTCGTTGGCGGCGCCGATGCGGTTCTCGCCCCCGAAGGCGCGGGCGACGAGTTGGCTGCCAAGGCAGATGCCGAGCACGGCGCGGTCCTTGCCGGCAAAATCGCGGGTCAGTTCAAGCAACGCCGGGAAATAGGGATATTCATCGTCGGCCAGCGCATTCTGGCCGCCGCCGAGCACCACCATGGCATCGTGCCCGGCCGCATCCTGCGGCAGCGGGTCGCCCTTGTAGGGGAGCCGCACATCGAGATCGGCACCCGCTTCCGCGAGTGCGGCACCAACCTGGCCGAGGCCGGTATTGTCGTAGTTCTGGACCACCAGCACCCGCATCGCAAAATCCTGCTGACATGAAAATGGTGCGACGAGCGATATCATGCCGCCCGCACAGCAGCCAAGATGCGTATCCCAGGAGAGAACTATGCCACTGCAGAACCGGGTCGATCCGTTCGGCGCCATCCACGCCGTGCCCGAGCGCGGCCTGTTCACCGGCAATCGCGGCATCATCCATGATCCCGAAACCAAGACTCTGTTGAAGAAACGCTGGGCGCTTCAGGCCTGGATCATCTGCGTGTGCCAGTTCCGCAATGTGCGACGCGAGCCGATGGGCCGCAACAGGCCCGGCGGCAAGGCCGGCTGGACCGAGCTTTTCTTCCTCGACGAGGTTACGGCCCTGGCGGCGGGACACCGCCCCTGCTTCTTCTGCCAGCGCGAACGGGCCAAGGAGTTCGTCCAGCGCTTCGGTGAAGCCTTCGGCATTGCCGAGCCGCGCGCCCCGCAGGTCGACAAACGTCTGCACAAGGAGCGGCTGGCTTCGGGGGGCAAGCCGCCTGTGGCTGTCGTTGAAGACCTTGGCGGCCTGCCGGACGGCGCCATGGTTGCGGACGGCGGTTCAGCCTATGCCCTGCGCGGCGGCCAGGCACTGCGCTGGTCGTTCGCCGGTTATGGCCCACCCGCCGATTTCGGCTCACTCGGCGAAAAGATGCTTTTGCTGCTCACGCCAGCGACAACGCTCAATGTTCTGCGACATGGCTTTCAACCTGTTTGGCATGCATCGGCCGAGACTTGACGCAGGCGACCGGCTCGCTCATTCCTCGGCGATGCGCGCCAATTACAAGATGCAACGCCTGTTCGTGCCCGACGACCTCGGGGCGGATGCCGAATTCGACGCCGGTCAGCAGCAAAGCCATTATCTGATGCATGTGCTCCGGCTTGGCGAAGGCGCCGAGATCCTGGTCTTCAATGGCCGCGATGGCGAGTGGTCGGCGGCCATCGCGGCGAAGTCGAAGAAAGCGGTCAAGCTCAGGGTGCTGGCATTGCAGCGGCCGCAGCCGCCACTGCCCGACCTCATCTACTGTTTCGCACCGCTGAAGCAGGGGCGGCTCGACTATCTCGTGCAGAAGGCGGTCGAGATGGGCGCGGGCATCCTGCAGCCGGTCATCACCCAGCATACGCAAGTCGCCAAGCCGTCCATCGACCGGCTGCGCGCCAATGTCGTCGAGGCCGCCGAACAATGCGGCATCCTGGCGGTGCCGGAGGTTCGCGAGGCGGAAAAGTTCGAACGCGTGCTGACCGGCTGGGACAAGGAGAGGCGGCTGGTTTTCTGCGACGAGGACGCCTCGACCAACAATCCGCTGCCTGCCCTGCGGCAGGTGAAGGAGAAGAAGCTTGCGCTGCTGGTCGGGCCCGAGGGCGGCTTTTCCGATGACGAGCGCAAGATGCTGCGCGCCCTGCCCTTCGTGACCGCCATTCCGCTTGGACCGCGCATCCTGCGCGCCGACACGGCGGCCGTGGCGGCACTTGCGGTGATGCAGGCAACTGTCGGAGACTGGTAGGACGTCACTTCCTGCAAGGGGATGGCCCGGATCGTGGCCTTCAATTCCTCTTGACCTGTGGCTCAGGATTTTTCGCTTGATCGGCTACTGACATTTCGTCCATTTACCGCCGGCGGTCGCTCGACCGCCTCTGAGGGCTGAACCATGGCGCGCGACACAACCGATTTCCGGCCGATCGAAGACATCGACGAACTCGTCGAGCACCTGGCCGAAGGCAACAAACCGCGCGACAAGTGGCGCATCGGCACCGAGCACGAGAAATTCCCCTTCTATGTCGATGGCAACGCGCCAGTGCCCTATGGCGGCGAGCGCGGCATCCGCGCCATCCTCGAAGGCATGCAGTCAAAGCTGGGTTGGGACCCGATCATCGACGACGGCCGCATCATCGGCCTGGTCGAGCCGACGGGCCAGGGCGCGATCTCGCTCGAGCCCGGCGGCCAGTTCGAGCTTTCCGGCGCGCCGCTGGAGACCATCCATCAGACCTGCCGCGAAGGCAATGCGCATCTGGCGCAGGTGCGCGAGATCGCCGAACCGATGGGCATCCGCTTCCTCGGCCTCGGCGGCAGCCCGAAATGGTCGCTGGCCGAGACGCCGAAAATGCCGAAGTCGCGCTATGAGATCATGACGCGCTACATGCCCAAGGTCGGCACCAAGGGCCTCGACATGATGTACCGCACCTGTACGATCCAGGTTAACCTCGACTTCGAGAGCGAAGCCGACATGCGCCGCAAGATGCAGGTCTCGCTGAAGCTGCAGCCGCTGTCGACGGCGCTGTTCGCCAACTCGCCCTTCACCGAGAGCCGGCCGAACGGACTGCAGAGTTGGCGCGGCGACATCTGGCGCGACACCGACAACCAGCGCTCCGGCCTGCTCGAATTCTGCTTCTCGCCCGAGTTCGGTTTCGCCGACTATGTCGAATGGGCGCTCGACGTGCCGATGTATTTCGTCATCCGCGACGGCCATTATCACGACATGACGCACATCACCTTCCGCCAGTTCATGGCCGGCGCCGCTCGCAACGAAGTGCCGGACGGGCTGCCGACGATGGGCGACTGGGCGAACCACCTGTCGACGCTGTTCCCCGACGTCAGGCTGAAGCGTTTCCTCGAAATGCGCGGCGCCGATGGCGGCCCGTGGCGGCGCATCTGCGCGCTGCCGGCATTCTGGGTCGGCCTGCTCTATGACGAGGCGGCGCTCGGCGCGGCCGAGGCATTGACCTCGAGCTGGACCTACAAGGAAGTGCTGGCCATGCGCAACGCGGTGCCGGAGCTGGGCATTTCCGCGCCCTTCCGCAACGCCACGCTGCGCGAAATGGCGCGCGATGTGCTGGCAATCTCGCGCACAGGGCTGAAGAACCGCGGCAAGAAGAACCGTGACGGCTACGACGAAACCTCGTTCCTCAACACTTTGGACGAAGTGGTTGCGCGCGGCACGACCAGCGCCGAGGAGATGCTTTCGGCCTACCACACGCGCTGGGGCGGCTCGATCGAGCCGGTGTTCATGGAATACGCCTATTAACCGCGCGCGTTAAGGAACGGCAAAAGCCGCTTCAATCGAGTGTTGAAACGAATTAGGCTCTCTTCCAAGGAATTCAGGAGGAGAAGCCGATGCCTACCTTGTTCGACATGCTGACCCAGGCCCAGAACGGCAACGGCATGCAGGCGCTTGCCCAACAATATGGGCTTTCGATGCAGCAGACACAGGCGGCGGTCGCAGCACTGCTGCCGGCCTTTTCGCAGGGGTTGCAACGCAACACCGCCGATCCCTACGGTCTCGGCGCCTTCATGACGGCCATGGCAAGCGGCCAGCACGCCAAATATTTCGAAGACGCGACCCGGGCGTTCTCGCCGCAAGGCGTCGATGAAGGCAACGGCATTCTCGGACATCTGTTCGGGTCCAAGGACCTGTCACGCGCCGTGGCCAGCCAGGCTGCGCAAGCGAGCGGCGTCAGCCAGCAGGTCCTGCAGCAGATGCTGCCCGCGATCGCCTCGATGGTGATGGGCGGCCTGTTCAAGCAGACGACAAATCAGATGCAGTCCGCGGGAGGCTTCGGCGGTGGTGGGAACAATCCGCTCGGCGAGATCATCGAGCAGATGATGCGGCAAGGCGGCATGCAGGCCCCGGCACCACCACAGCGTCAGGCTCCGCCGCCCCAGAACCCGATGGACAACCCGCTCGGCAAGGTCTTGCAGGACATGTTCGGCGGGCAAAGCCAGCCGCAGCAAGCGCCCAACCCTTATGGTGAAAATCCGCTCGGCAAGGTGCTGCAGGACATGTTTGGTGGCGGCGCGCCGCAGCCGCAAGCCCGACCGCAGCCACAGCAGACGCAGAGCCCCTATGGTGACAATCCGCTGGGAAAGATCTTCGAGGAAATGCTGCGGCAGGGCGGCGGCGGATTGGGCGGCGGGCAGCCGGCGCCTCAACCTCAGGCACCGCAGCAGCGCCAGGCGCCGCAACCACAGACCAACCCGAGCGGCAGGCCGAGGAACCCGTTCGACGATTTGTTCGGCAAGATGTTCGAGACCGGCGCCCAGCAGCGCGATGACTATCAGAAGGGCGTGGAAACGATCTTCGATCAGTTCAAGCGCGACATGGATCGCAGGTAGGATTTCGCGATCGTCATCCTGGGGCGAAGCAAGGAGCAAAGCGACGCGTCGCTACGCCCAAGGATGACGAAGCAGAGGCAAAGAAAAGCCCGGTCCTTGGGGGGACCGGGCAACGTGCAGGCAGGCCGGCGGGGAACCGGCAGGGAGTGGGAAGCCTGCAGAACCTTTGGTCGCGCTGAGCCCTGAAAAGGTTCAACGCGACCGAAACTCAACCGATCAGGCCACCTTGCGGGCAAGATCCTCGATCGTCTCCACGCGATCGCTGGCGATTTCACGCAGCATCGCCGTCGGGTCGCGGCCAAACGGCACGTCGATGGCGACATGCAGGTCGGCGCGCGTCAGGCCGATATCGGCGAGCTCGGCGTCCGACATCTCGCCAAGACGGTAGAAGGCGCGGCGGTTTTTCCAGGCGCGGTAGAAGTTGAAGACGGTATTGGCCACGCGCATCGCAACGGCCGGACGCGAGGTGATGCGCGAGGTCTCGGTAGCGAAATCGATCGTGGTCATGTCGGCCTCCTTCAAGCTTCGAACGGACAAAGCCAAGCAGTCGGCGCTGGCGACAGCGGCCGTTCCGGCTTCGATTCACTTTCAAAGATGCATGTCGCTGCCCCAAAACCGGTGTCCACTTTTGGGTGACATGCATTGGGTTGATGTGGACGATACCAATTTGCCATCGGCCGATTGATTAATCCAACGAATGTTTCTAATCTTTAGCATCAACATCAATGATGGATTGGACCGATGAAAGCGCCGCTCGATCTCGATCAGTTGCAAACCTTCATCTCGATCGCCGATACCGGCAGCTTCACGCGGGCAGCCGAAGAGGTGCACCGCACCCAGTCGGCGGTGTCGATGCAGATGCGCCGGCTGGAAGAGCGGATCGGCAAGCCGCTGTTCGAGAAGGAGGGGCGCAGCAACAGGCTGACGGAGGAAGGCGACAAGCTGCTCTCCTATGCAAGACGGCTGCTCTACCTCAACCGCGAAACGCTGGCCGCCTTCGATGACCAGCGGCTCGAAGGCACGATCCGCATCGGCACGCCGGACGATTACGCCGATCGTTTCCTGCCTGAGATCATGGCGCGCTTCACGCGCTCCAATCCGCGCGTCGAACTGACTGTCATCTGCGAGCCGACGCCGGGACTGGTCGAACATATCAAGCGCGGCAATCTCGACCTGGCGCTGGTGACGCACAATGATGTGCGCGGCCAGTCGGAAGTGGTGCGGCGCGAACCGCTGCTTTGGGTCACCTCGGCCAACCATGCGACACATGAACAGGTAACGCTGCCGATGGCCTTTGGCCGGCCGAACTGCATCTGGCGGCGCGCCGCCGTCGATGTGCTGGACCAGCAGAACCGCGACTATCGCATCCTGTTCACCAGTTTCTCGGCGACCGTCATCACCGCCGCCGTGCTTTCGGGGCTGGCGATCTCGGTGCTGCCGGAATGCGCGCTCAGGCCCGGCATGCGGGTGCTGGGCGAGGCCGACGGTTTCGGCGCCCTGCCCGACTGCCGCATCGGCATCATGCGCGGCCAGACCTCGCGGCCGGAGATCGTCGATGCGCTTGCCCGCCACATCTCGGAGAGCCTGGACAACATCTCGGTGCCGCTTGGCGAGGAGACGGGAACATTCGACTTCGCCGCGCTCGCCTTTGCCAAGATGAAGCGGACGAGACCGAACCAGATCCTGCCCGGCTGGTAGACCGGCTGGCAGGGAAGAATCGAGGCGCCTTGAGCGCGTGGCCGGATACGGGCGCCTTGACGTGGGGCGCCAACCAGCCCCCAATCGGCCGATGAGCGAAGCAGCATCCGAATCACGCACCAACGCTACCGAATACACGGTGAGCGAGATCTCCGGCGCGCTGAAGCGCACGGTCGAGGACGTCTTCGGCAATGTGCGGGTGCGCGGCGAAATCTCCGGCTATCGGGGCCCGCACTCCTCCGGCCATGCCTATTTCGCGCTGAAGGACGACCGCGCCCGGCTCGACGCCGTGGTGTGGAAAGGCACGATGAGCCGGCTGAAATTCCGTCCCGAGGAAGGGATGGAGGTGATCGCCACCGGCAAGCTCACCACTTATCCCGGCAAGTCCAACTACCAGATCGTCATCGACAATCTGGAGCCGGCCGGCGCCGGCGCGCTGATGGCGCTGCTGGAGGAACGCAAGCGCCGGCTGCAGGCCGAGGGGCTTTTCGACGCCGGCCGCAAGCGCCGGCTGCCCTTCATGCCGCGCGTCATCGGCGTCGTCACCTCGCCGACCGGGTCCGTCATCCGCGACATCATCCACCGCATCAAGGACCGCTTTCCGCTGCATGTGCTGGTCTGGCCGGTGCGCGTGCAGGGCGAAACATCAGGCGTGGAAGTGACCAATGCCGTCGCCGGCTTCAATGCACTGGCCTGGGATGGCCCAATCCAACGTCCCGATCTCTTGATCGTCGCGCGCGGCGGCGGCAGCCTGGAGGATCTGTGGGGGTTCAACGACGAGGCGCTCGCCCGCGCCGTTGCCGCCTCCGGAATTCCGGTGATCTCCGCGGTCGGCCACGAAACCGACTGGACACTGATCGACCTCGTCGCGGATGTGCGGGCGCCGACACCAACGGGCGCGGCCGAAATCGCCGTGCCGGTGAAGGCCGACCTCGAAGCGACGCTTGCCAGCCTTGGCGCGCGGCTCAAGGCGGCCATCTCACGCAATTTCGAACGCAAGCGGCAGGCCGCGCGCGCGGCGGCGCGCGCACTGCCCTCGCCCGATCAATTACTGGCGCTGCCGCGCCGGCGCCTCGATGAGGCGACGAGCCGGCTCGGCCGCGGCCTGTCCGTCAGCGTCGATCGCAAGCGGGCGCGTCTCCAGGGCCAAAGGCTGACGCCGGCCACACTGTCGCGGCGCATCAACGAGGCGCGCACGCTGACCGGCCGTGACCTCGCCCGCGCGCAGGCGGCGTTCTTTGCAATCGTGCGCGAACGGCGCGCGCGCTTTGCGCGCACCGCGACGCGGCTGTCGCCGGCACCGATCGCACGAAGGCAGAAGCAGCAGGCCGATGCACTGGCAGCGCTCGCAAGGAGGCAGGATCGTGTCATCTCGCTGCGGCTCGAGCGGCTGCGCGGCCAGTTGAGCCAGGCAGAGCGCCTGCTGACCACGCTGTCGCACAAGGCCGTGCTGGCGCGCGGCTTCGCGCTGGTGAAGGATGCCGATGGCGCGGTCATCAAGCAGGCCGCCGACGTGACATCGGGGATGGCGCTTTCGCTGGAGTTCGCCGACGGCACGGCGGATGCGGTGGCAACCAGTGGTGCGGCGCGGCCGAAGCCGGCTGCCAAGCCAGCGGCCAAGGCGAAAGAACCCGGCAATCAGGGATCGCTGTTCTGACCATGACCGGAAATCCGCACCATCTGGCCACGCCCAGCGGCAAGCCGCGCGCGCGGAGCTTCGGCATAGGCTTCGACGGAACGCCCGGGCCGTTCAACGCAATCACCGATGTGTCCGGCGTCGCTGTCGGCTATGCGACGTTGATTTCCGGGGACGGTGCGCTCGTCGTCGGCAAGGGGCCAGTGCGCACCGGTGTCACCGCGATCCTGCCCAGGCCGCGCGCCGATCTGGCCACGCCGGTCTTCGCCGGTATCTTCAGCCAGAACGGCAATGGCGAACTGACCGGCTCGTACATCGTCGAGGAAACCGGTGCCTTCAACTTCCCGATCACCATCACCAACACGCATTCCTGCGGTGTTTCGCGCGACGGCACGCTGCGCTGGATGCATCAAGTGCTGCCGGCCGCGCTCGACAGCGGCTGGGGCCTGCCGGTGGCGGCGGAGACCTATGACGGGTTTCTCAACGACATAAACGGCCACCATCTGACCTTTGAGCACGTGACCGAAGCCCTTGACGGCGCAACCGGCGGGCCGGTCGAAGAAGGCAGCGTCGGCGGCGGCACAGGCATGATCACCTTCGGCTTCAAGGCCGGGTCGGGCACGGCGTCGCGCGTCGTTGAATGGCAGGGACATTCCTATACGGTCGGCGCCTTCGTGCAGTCGAATTTCGGCCAGCGCCACAATTTCACCCTTCGCGGCCTGCGTGCCGGGCCGGAACTCACGGAACCGGCGATCCGTGAAGGCACGACCCGCGCCGAAAAGGGTTCTATCATCGCCGTTGTCGCCACCGATGCGCCATTCCTGCCGCACCAGATGAAGCGGCTGGCTCGCCGTGTGCCGCTCGGCGTCGCCATGACCGGCGGCTTCGGCTATCACAGCTCGGGCGATATCTTTCTCGCCTTCTCGACAGCCAACCCTGCCGCCGCATTGGCCCCGTCGGGCCGAATCGCCAACGCCGATTTCATTCCCGATACGGACATCGATCCGTTCTTCGATGCGGTGATCCAGACCGTCGAGGAATCGATCCTCAACGCCCTGGTCGCCAATGACGATATGACCGGGCGCGACGGCAATTTCGTGCCGGCACTGCCGAAGGCCTGGTTGAAAGAAAAATTCGGGCTGAAAGAAAAGTTCGGCTGAGACGAAAACGCGGGCCGACGGGCCCGCGCATTCAGACAGAATGACCGTTAAAATCTATTCCGCAGCCTTGCTGGAGGCCTGCTGGTGCTCGTCGGCCTCGGCCGCTTCCTCGAGCCGGGAAGCAATGAGTTCCTGGATATCGCCGACTTCTTCCTGGATGTCCTCCAGCGGGATGCCGACCTCGGCCGCCTTGGCGGCGCATTCCCTGGCCAATGTCTCGGCCTGCTTGTCGATCCTGGCCTGGGACTGGCAATGGACCTTTTCGCCGATCCATCCCCGCAAGAACTCGATGGCGTGTTCACTCATACTGCTGTTCCCTGGCGGCAAAGCCGGTTGGTAATCATAAACGTCGGCATCCCGCAAAGGATGCATGCTCCCATTCCAGCCGAGTCGCGGCCAGCCGGCAAGTCAATGCCGTGCAGGGTCCACAGAGCCGAAGGAAATCGAGGGGTGAAGAACATTTTCTGATTCTGAAGGACTGTACCGTTGGCGGGATCTGGCCCGCTCCGAGCAATTGCTTCTACCTTTTACGGCTTTCAGTCCGTTTCTTAGTCTCAATGGCTGTCGCTACAGCCGCCTTTTACGTTGCGCCTCAAGGCACCAGCCAACGAGGCCGCCGGTATATAGTGATATCCTCATCCAATGTCGACTCCTCCCAACCGTGCCCACAGGTTGCACCAAAGTCGCACCCCCGCGCACCCATCAGAAGGTTTCGACCCAGGGCCTCAGCTCCATTTCCCAGGTCCAGGCGCTGCGGTGCTGGCGATGGATGGAGAGATAGGCCTCGGCGATGTCGTCCGGAGACAGCCGGCGATCCGGCGGCCCGGACTCCTGTCCGGACGTGGCCGAGGCGATGGCGCCATCGATGATGAAGTGCGCGACGTGGATGTTCTTCGGCGCCAGTTCACGGGCCATGGACTGGGCCAGTCCGCGCAAGCCGAATTTGGGTATCGCAAAGCCGGCGGAGCCGGCGAAGCCCTTCACGCTTGCTGTCGCGCCGGTGAAAAGGATCGAGCCCGAACCTAGAGCCACCAGCCGGCGTGCCGCCTGCTGGCCGACCAGGAACCCGCCATAGGCCCCAACCAGCAAAGCCTGCCGGACCGCCTCGGGATCGAGCTCGGCTATCGGCCCGCGAGCGCGTCCGCTGGCGTTGAAAACCACAAGCGAGAGCGGACCGGCCTTGTCGGCGACATCGAACAGACGCTCCACCGACGCAGGATCGGAGACATCCGTTGCCACGGCCTGCGCGCCTGTCTCAGCCTGCAATGCACCGAGTTTCTCAATGTTTCGGGCGGCCAGAACGACGCTGAACCCTTCCTTGGCGAGGAGGCGCGCCAGCGAGGCGCTCAAGCCGGAGCCCGCACCGGCAATGACGGCGACATTGGATGTCATGGGACCTTTCCTTCCTTGCACGAATTGCGGTCGATGGCTTGCGAATGAACGGTGTTGAAGCTTGCCGGATCAGCGCGGCGGCGGCAACGCCGAGGCACCTGGAATTGCTCCAGAAAAATGGCCGGGCGCGAAAGCGGCCCGGCCAAAAAGAAGGTCATAACCTTCAGAGGGGAACACCGCTCAGTGAAATGGGAGGAAAACACCGAACGGATTTTTCTCTTTTGAACCGATTCTCGGACAGATACGACGGATGATTTTCTAAAGATTGGTCAGAATAGCGAAAATTCTGTCCCTTCTTCGCCAGGAAGCTCAACCAACCCGGCTTTCCCCTTCAAGCAGATCCGCGTAGTGGCGCCTCGCGACGTCGGGATGCGAGCGCAGCCGGCTTTTCAGCACATTGGTCCCAACATCGCGAAACAGCGGATTGTCCGGATCGCTGGCCGGCCCGCGCGCCTGCACCGCCAATTCCTCGGAAAGGCCAAGCAGCGGTATCGTCGCATCGAGCCTGGCGCTGAAGAAGAACGGCACCGAAATGCGTTCAACGCCGGCAGGCGGCGTCACGACCCGATGCACGGTCGCGCGCAAATAGCCGTTGGAGGCCAGTTCGAGGAGTTCGCCGATGTTGACGACGAGTGTGCCGGGAATGGGATCGACATCGACCCAGGCGCCGTCATAGTCGACCTGCAGCCCCTTGTTGTCATCCTGGAGCAGCAGCGTCAGGAAACCGCCATCCTTGTGCGCGCCCACGCCCTGCTCGCCGCCGGTTGCATCGCGGCCGGGGTAGCGCACGATCTTCATGCGATGGTTGGGCTCCCCGCGATAGATCGGGTCGAAGGCATCCTCGGGCTGATCGAGCGACAGCGCGAAGGCTTTGAGCAACCGGATCGCCACGGCCGTCACCTTGCTCTGCCAGGCAAGCAGCGCCGGCTTGAGGTCCGGCAGCGCCGCGGGCCACTGGTTCGGTCCCTGCAGCCGCGTCCAGGCGGGAACCCCCGGCCCTTGCGCGATTGCCGGGCGTTCGACGCCGATGTCGAGCTGCTCGCGCCAGTCCTCCTTGCCCTTGGTCAGTTCGCCGCCCGCGCGCGTATAGCCGCGAAACTGAGAGGACTTGACCATCTCGATTGCAAGCTTGTCGGCTTCCGGCAAGGCAAAGAAGTGACGCGATGCGGTGAGTACCTCGCTGATCTCCGCCCAGGAGATGCCATGTCCAGCCAGGTAGAAAAAGCCGATGTCGCGCGAAGCGGAGCGCAAGTCCGCCAGAAATGTCCGGCGTTCCGACGCGCCTTGCTCAAGACGGCTCAAATCGAGCACAGGCACTATTCTAGGCATATCAGGCTCCTTTCCCAGTGCTTTGCGGATGTTGCTTGAAACCTCCATCCGCAGAACACGGCCGATTGAACATGCAGGCACTTTTGCGCGACCATAGCCGCCATCAACGCGCGCAAGTCTCATCGACTTCGAATTGCCGGGAAAGAAACGATCGGCCCTTCGTCGCGGCCGCGACGAACAATTTTTCCATTCGGACGGGCGAGCTGATGAAGATCGCGATCATGCCGGGACAGGCAGACTCTGGGCGCGCCCAATCTCCCTCAATCCTGCCGGGCCGCCCTCAACAGCATGCCGAACAGGTCGCGCGGCTCATCGGGGTCTGCCAGCATGTCGAGTTCCTGGTAGAGGCCGGTCGACTTCAGCTGATCCCTGACATAGCGCAGCGCCGAAAAATCCTCGATGGCGAAGCCGACGGAATCGAACAGCGTGATCTGGCCGGCATCGCGCCTTCCTTGCACGGCGCCTGATATGACCTGCCACAGTTCAGTGACCTCATGATCCGGTGCGAGTTGCTGGATCTCGCCTTCGATACGGGTCTGCGGGGGATATTCGACGAAGATGTCGGAGCGCAACAGGATGTCGCGGTGCAGTTCTGTCTTGCCCGGGCAGTCGCCGCCGACCGCGTTGATGTGGACGCCGGAGCCGACCATGTTGTCGGTGAGAATGGTGGCATACTGCTTGTCGGCGGTGACGGTGGTGATGATGTCGGCGCCCTCGACCGCCTCCTGCGCGGTCGTGCAGGCGGTCATGTCGAAGCCGAGACCGGCCAGATTGCGGATGCATTTCTCGGTCGCCGAACGGTCGATATCGTAGAGGCGCAATGTGTCGATGCCGAGCAGTGCCTTGAAGGCCAGCGCCTGGAATTCGGCCTGGGCGCCGTTGCCGATCAGCGCCATGCTGCGGGAGCCGACTGGCGCCAGATGCTTTGCCGCAAGCGCCGACATCGCCGCCGTGCGCAGCGCGGTCAGGATGGTCATTTCCGACAAGAGCACCGGATAGCCGTTGTGGACATCGGCCAGCATGCCGAAGGCGGTGACCGTCTGGCGGCCCTCGCGCATGTTCTTGGGGTGGCCATTGACGTATTTGAAGCCATAGACCTCGCCGTCACTGGTCGGCATCAGTTCGATGACGCCCTCGGCGCTGTGCGAGGCGACACGCGGCGTCTTGTCGAACAGGTCCCAGCGGCGGAAATCATCCTCGATATAGCCGGCAAGTTCGACGAGGAAGCGTTCGACGCCGATCTTCAGCACCAGCTTCATCATGTGGTCGACGCTGACGAACGGCACGATGTTGAGATTGGGGATCATTTTGTTTTCCTTGCCGGCGTTCCGGTCAGTCCTTGCGATGCGCGTTGTGCGCCTTCATCATCGCGGCAAGCGCCGGGTCTTTCTCCTCCAGCGCGCTGATGGCGCCACCCGTATCGTAAAGGCGCTCATCCTGCCCCATCTTGAACTTGGCTTCGAGCCGCTCGATCGGCAGGTCGAAGCCGATGATGTGAGGTATGCGCCGTTCCATGCCGCCGGGACCGAGTTCGCGCATGCGCCAGCGGTCGTCGCGACCCTTTTCCAGCACGTCGACCAGTTGCAGCAGATGCCGGGCAGTGGCGTGCTCGTCGAGTGGCACCGGATGGCCGTGGCAATGAACCACCGCAAAGTTCCAGGTCGGCGCGCTGTCGCGCACCGGGTTGCGCGGATACCAGGAGGACGAGATGTAGCCATGCGGCCCCTGGAAGACGGCAACCGTCTCCCTGCCCTGCGCAATCAGCTCGCTGTGCGGATTGGCCCTGGCGAGATGCGAGACCAGCGTGCCGTTTGCGCCCCGCGTGCGGTCGAGCACGAACGGCAGATGCGAGACGACGAGCCCTTGCGGTCCTGATGTCACCACCGTGGCGAAAGCGGCCGCCTCGATCAGGCCGATCACGGCGTCGCGCGACAGCGGCGCGAATTCCGGCTTGCTGTACATCAGATCAGCTACGCTGGACCCGGACCGCCGGGATCAGGCCTTGCGGCCGCAACAGCAGCACGGCGATGACACCCGACAGCACGATCGCGTCGCGATAGGGCGCGATCGCCGCCGGCAGCGTCGCCTGCAGCAGCACCTCGATGATGCCGAGCAGGAAACCGCCCGCGACAGCACCCGGCAGGCTGCCCAGCCCACCGACGACGGCGGCGATGAAGGCTTTCAGCACCGGCGTGAAGCCCATCAGCGGATCGACCGAGGCGCGCTGCGCCACCCACAGCATGGCCGCCAGCCCCGCCAGCAGGCCGGAGAGCAGGAAAGCGGTGGCGATGATGCGGCTGGCCGGAATGCCCATCAGGCGCACGACGTCGAAATCTTCCGCCGCCGCGCGCATCGCCGTGCCGGTGACCGAGCGGCGCAGGAAGACCTCCAGCGCAATCAGCGCCAGCGCCGAGACGACGATCGAGATGCTAGGACCGACGCCGATGGTGAAATCACCGAAGGAGAAGGCGCCGGTCATCCAGCCGGGCATGGCGACAGCCTGCGGCCGGGCCGAAATGCCGTTCTGGAAGACGACTTTCAAAAGGCTGGACACGGCGAAACTGGTCAGCAGAAGACTGGTGACGCTGGCGCCGCGCATCGGCCTGAAGGCGATACGCTCCATGGCGACAGCGGCGAGCGCACCGCAGGACACGGCGACAAGCACGGCCACCGGGAAGGGAAAGCCGAGCACCAGTGAAGCCAGAAGCGCGTAGCCCGACAGCGTCATCAGCTCGCCATGGGCGAAATTGATGAGGCCGACGATGGAGAAGACGATCGCCAGGCCGAGTGCCAGCAGCGCATAGACGCCGCCGAGGCTGACCGCATTGATGATCTGCTGCGCGATCATGCTTCTCAAGCTCCCAGATAGGCCTGGCGGACGAGGTCCGAAGAGGCGAGTTCTTTTGCCGTGCCCGACAGCACCACCTCGCCATTGGCGAGCACGACGGCACGGTCGGCGATTTCCAGCGCCAGTGCCACATTCTGCTCGACCAGAAGGATGGTCAGGCCCTTGCGGCGCAGTTCGGCGATCAGGTCGAAAACGGTGTCGATCAGTTGCGGGGCAAGGCCGAGCGATGGCTCGTCGAGCAGAATCATGCGCGGTTTGCCCATCAGGGCGCGGGCGATGGCCAGCATCTGCTGCTCGCCGCCGGACAGATTGCCGCCCTTGACGCGATGATAGCGACGCAGGATCGGAAACAGCTCCAGCATCTCCTCCTCGCGCACCCTCGCCTCGGCGGCGGGCTGATGCACCGCGCCGCCGAGACGCAGATTGTCGGCGACCGTCAGGCTGGCGAAGATGCGGCGGCCTTCGGGAACCAGCGCCACGCCCTTGCGGGCGATGGCCTCCGGAGCCAGGCCGGTAATGTCGGCCCCGTCGAACACCACCTTGCCGGACGCAGCCGGCACCAACCCGGCGACGGCGCCAAGCGTCGAGCTCTTGCCGGCGCCATTGGCGCCGACCAGCGCGATGATCTCGCCGCTGTCGACGGTGAGGTCGACACGGCGCACCGCCTCGACTTCGCCGTACCGGATTTTCAGGGCTTCGACGCTCAGCATGGCATCACGGCGCGGGAACGTCGGCGGCGGCGGGGATCAGGGTTTCGACATGCTTGCCCTCGCCGCCGTCGTAGCGCATCAGCGCCACGGGCCTGAGCGGCATGCGGTCGGTGCCGGCATAGGTGATCTTGCCGGTGATGCCCTCGAAATCCTTGAGGTTGGCGATGGCGTCGCGGATGGCCTTGGGATCGTCGGAGCCGGCGGTCTTGACCGCCTGGTCGAGGATCAGCCCGATCTCGTAGCCATTGACCTCATAGGTCGATTCCGGCGCGTGGCCGGCATATTTGGTGAAGGCGGCGTTGAAGGCTTCGAGCTTGCTGCCCGGCTCGGCATAGCCGGCCGCGGTATAGACGACGCCATCGACCAGCTTGCCAAGGGCCTTGATGGTCGGCGTGCCGATGGCATCGGCGCCATAGACCGGGATGGTGACGCCGGCGCCGCGCAATTGCTGGATGAAGGCCGGGAAATCCGGCTCATAGGCCGCCGTCATGATCAGGTCCGGCTTGTCGGCCAAGCCTTTGATATTGGTGATCTCGGCGGAAAAGTCCGGCTGGCCCATTGTGAAGGTGCCGCGGCCGACGACGGCGCCGCCCTTCTTCTCGAACACCTTGCCGAAATATTCCGGCAGGTTGGCGGTGTAGGTGGAGTCCGGCGAGGTCAGCAGGAACACCTTCCTCTTGCCTTCGGAGACGGCGAAATCGGCCACTGCCGTCGCCTGCACATTGTCGGCCGGATAGGTGCCGAACATCACGTCGCCGACCGCACCTGTGAGCACGGGGGCGGAGCCGCACAAGGTCAGGGTCGGAATGCCGAGCGGCTGGGTGAGCTGGCCGGCGGAAATCGAGGGATCGGCGTCGCAGGGCGTGATCATGATCTTGGCGCCGGCGTCGATCAGTTCCTGGGCGACGGTGGCGGTCTGCGCGGTGTCGGAGCGCGTGTCCTTGATCAGCAGCTTGACGGTGTATTTGCCACCGAGCCCGCCCTTGGCGTTGAGCTCGTCAAGCGACATGCGCAAGCCGGCAAGGGCCGGCTGGTCGTAGGGGGCAAGGCCGCCGGTCTGCGCGGTCGCCGCACCGATGATGATCTCCTCGGCACTCGCCGTCGAAATGGCGGCGATGCCGGACACCGCCGCGCACAGGGCAGCGCGGTGGAGGCGATAGAGGCTTGGCATGTCGGTTCTCCTTCTGGATTTGTTATCGTTGGCTGTCGTCGTTGCGGTCTATGCGGGCTGGTTTTCAGGTGTCGCGGTCTTGGCGCGCGCCGTGCGGCTGCCGAGATAGGCGGCGATGACGGCGGGGTTGTTCTGGACATCGGCCGGCGTGCCGTCGGCGATGACGCGGCCGTGGTCGATGACGACGATGCGCTCGCAAAGGTTCATCACCAGCCGCATGTCATGCTCGATCAGCACGACGCCGATGCGGCGCTCGGCGCGCACCGCCGACAGGATGGAGACGAGTTCGGCGGTCTCGACGGCGTTCATGCCGGCGGCCGGTTCGTCGAGCAGCAGGAAGCGCGGCTTCAGCGCCAGGGCGCGCGCCACTTCCAGCCGACGGCGCTGGCCATAGGCAAGCCGGGCCGCCGGCTGGTCGGCTGACTTCTCCAGACCCATGCGGGACAGTTCGCGCATGGCGGCCGCCTCGGCGCGGCCGAGATCAGGTTCGACCTGGCGGGCGGCGACGACGACGTTTTCCAGCACGGTCATGTGCGGAAAGACGCGGATGTTCTGGAAGGTGCGGGCAATGCCTGATCGCGCAAAGCGAAAGGCCGAGGCCTGCCGCACCACGCCGCCGACGGACACGGTTCCCGCACTGGGTTGCACATCGCCGGCCAGCATGTTGAGCAGCGTCGTCTTGCCGGCGCCGTTGGGTCCGATGATGCCGGTGATGCTGTCGGTCTCGAAGCTCAAGCTGACGTCATCGACGGCGACGACGCCGGCATAACGGCGCGACAGATGGTCGGCCATCAGCCGGTCGGCACCAACCTGTTGCGGCACCGCGGCCGAAGCCATGTCCGCCCGGCGCCCGGACCGGCGCAAAAGGTTGAGCTCACGCTCGCCGAACAGGCCGGTGGGCCGGCGCCAGATGACCAGGATCATGGCGATAGCCAGCACGCCCTGGGTCAGGCCGAAGAGAACAGGCAAATGCAGGCCGAGCACCTCGCCGCCGCCCTCGAAGCGGCGCACCACCTCGATCACCACGATGGTGACGATGACGCCGGCGAAGGCGCCGAGCGAGGAGGTCATGCCGCCGACGATCAGCATGGCGAGCATGGTGAAGCCGAGATCGAAATAGAAGTCGCGCGGCGAAAACGCGCCCAGGAACTGCGCCATCATGGCGCCGGCGGCCATGGCAGCGACAACGCCCGCCACCCAGGCGGCGAGCCGCGCCGTGCGCTGGTCAACGCCGACAGCGGCGGCGCCTCGCTCGTCATTGGCGGCGGCGCGGGTGGCAAGACCGAAGGAGGTCTCGCGAAACAGCCTCGCCGCGATCAGCGTCACCGAGGCGATCGCCGCGGCGGTCCACAGCCCGACCTCTCGCGGCACACCGTAGAAGGGTTGGCTGCCCCGGGTGATCTCGCGCCCGGCGACCAGCAGCGTGTAGACGATGATCAGCATGGCGAGCGTGGCTATCGAGGCACTCGATCCGGTCAGTCGAAGCAAGGGCGTGCCGGTCAGCAGACCTATGACAACAGCCAGAACCAGGACGACGGCCAGCGCCGCGAAGAAGGAAAGTTGGTACCCGCCAAGGAATTCCGGCAGATCGCGCAGCGCCGTGCGCTGCAGCGCGCTCGGCATGGTGAGAATGCCGGTAGCGTAGGCGCCAAGGCCTACAAAGGCGGCCTGACCGAAAGAGACGATGCCGCTATTGCCGGAGAAAATCTGCAGCCCAAGCACCGCCGTCAGCATGATCGCGGCATAGGTGACGACGCGCTGCATGGCGGCGCCGCCGAAGATGAAGGCGGCAAGCGCCACCAAGAGCAGCACCGCCACCATGCACAAGGCATCGGCCGTGGCGTTGCGAAACGCGGCCGGCATGAAGCCGCGCGGCTTGCTCCCGCTCATCATCACCGCCGCCATCACGCGGCCTTGAAACGGCTGGGCGAAAACGGCGCCAGGATCGGCTGAGCGCCTTCGGTGACCAGTTTGGCGATTGCCTCGCCGACGGCTGGCCCGGTCTTGAAACCGTGGCCGGAGGACCCTGCCGAAACGACCAGACCTTCGACACCGGGCATGGCGCCGATGACCGGCAGGTCGTCGGGGCTCATATCGTAGAGCCCGGCATAGCCCGGGCGGATGCCAAGCTCGGCCATTGCGGGCACACGGGCAGCAAAGGTCTCCAGGATCTCGACCGATTCGGATTCTTCGACGCCTTCCATGTAGGTGTCGGGGTTCTCGACGAAACGCGGCCGGCCGGCGTGTTCGTGACGCAGGCCGGTGCCGCCGCCCGCCCAGGTGCCCGCCAGGATGACGCCGTCATTGTCGGGCCGCGCGTAGTTGCAGGAAATGTCATCGCACCAGGCGAACGGCATCACATGCCTAGCCTTGCCGGCGGCGTCGAGCACGGCCATCGGATGGCGCTCGACATGCAGCGGCAGATCGAGGCCGGCCGTCGCCAGCAGGCGGCGTGTCCAAGGGCCGGCGGCCAGCACGACCGTATCGGCCTCCAGCACCGTGCCATCGGTCAAGGTGACGCCGGTGATGCGGTCTACCTGCCGTCGGAGGTTTTCGACAAGCGTGTTCTGCAGGATCTTAGCGCCATTGGCACGGGCGGCGCGGGCGATGGCGTTGGTGGCGCCGAAGGCATCGGCATAGCCATATTCGGGTTCCCACAGCGCCAGTGCGACATTGTCCAGCGCGAAACCAGGCGCTGCATCCGCAAAGGCTTGCGGCGACAAGGTCTCGATCCGCGCGCCCTCGCCGCGAATGCGTTCGGCCGCCGCCTTCCAGCCCGCCACATTGTCGTTGCCGCAGACCCACATCATGCCGATCTCGGTGACGAAGGACCCCTCGCCCGCGATCTCGGGCAGCGACACCAGGATCTCGCGGCCACGGATGGAAAGCTGCGACAATTCCGGCATCAGGTAGAAGGCATGCAGCAGCGCCGAGGACTTGCCTGACGGACCGCCGGCGGGATGGGTCTGCTCGATCAGCACGACATTCGCACCGGCCTTGGCCAGATGATAGGCGGTGCTCGATCCAACAATTCCAGCACCAACGACGATGACGTCGCTTCCGTTTCGCATGGCTGTTCCCCACAGTCTCTTGGCTGCTTTCCGACAAGGTAAGGCTACTCTTCCGACTATGTCAACATCTCTTCATTGTTGACCTGAATTAAAATCCCTGTAATAAACTCGACATAACGAGGCTAAGAGCCCAACACCTATTTCGGGGAGGCCAATGGCGATACGCGATGTTCTGATGCGCGAGGATCTGGCGCTGACGCCATCGGAGGAGAAGATCGTCCGGCTGCTGTTGACGGACTATCCGACCTCCGGCCTCGGCACCGCCTCGTCGCTTGCACGACGTGCCGGCGTCAGCGATCCGACCGTGGTCAGGCTGGTGGTCAAGCTCGGCTATGAAGGCTTTCCGGACTTCCAGGCAAAGCTTCTGGCCGAAGTCGAGGCCAGGCTGCATTCACCGCTGTTGATGATGGAGGCAAAGCGGCAGAGCGGCTCAAGCGACAGCGCCGTGCTCGCCTATCTCGATTCCGTCACCGCGGCCCTGCAGAAAGCCACCGCCGCGACACCGGTGCAGACCTATGAGCGGGCCGCCCGCCTTTTGATGGAGGCCAAGGGTGAGATCGTGCTGGTCGGCGGCCGGTTCAGCCGCCATATCGCCGGCATGCTGGCCGGATATCTCGTGCAGTTCCGCACCGGTGTCCGCGATCTCGGCGTGCTCTCCCCCCAGGCATTCGACACGCTGGCCGACCTCGGCCGCCGTGACGTGCTCGTCGTCTTCGACTATCGCCGCTACCAGCTCGACGTGATGGCCTATGCAAGCCAGGCAGCGGCGCATGATGTACGCATCCTGCTTTTCACCGACCAATGGCTGTCGCCGATATCGGATCTCGCCGAAGTCACGATCGTCAGCCCGCTCGAAGTCGCCTCGCCCTACGACACGCTGGCGCCGGCAATCGCACAGATGGAAGCGCTTACCGCCCACATCGTTTCGACGTTGGGCGACGACGCCCGGGCTCGCATCGAGAGGATCGAGAAAGTGCGGCACGCCAATGCGGTGACGCTCGACAGCGACCCGCAAGAGAACGGCGCACGCCAGGCAGCCGGACCACGCAAGACACCCGGACCCAAATCACCAAAGCAGGACGACAAAGCATGACCCAAGCCTTATCCAAGCAGGCCTTACCCAAGCGAGACGAAGCCTTCCGTGCCGGCGAGACGGCGCTGCTGCTCGTCGACATGCAGCGCATCTGGCTGGAACCGGGCGCCGATCCCTCGCATCCGGAGCGCGGCCCCGACCATTATTTTTACCGCAAAACATCCTCGCAGACGATCCCCAACCAGGAGCGGCTGCTGGCGGCGGCGCGCGCCAATGGCGTCGAGGTGCTGCACACCATCATCCAGAGCCTGACCGAAGACGGCCGCGATCGCTCGCTCGACCACAAGCTGACGCCGATCCATGTCGCGCCGAGCCTCCCCGAGGGCCTGCCGGTTGCATCGCTGGCGCCGGTCGGCGACGAAATCATGCTGCCGAAGACCTCGTCCGGCATCTTCAACTCGACCAATGTCGACTATCTCCTGAAGAACCTCGGCATCCGCTACCTCGTCGTGGTCGGCGTGCTCACCGACCAATGCGTCGACATGACCGTGCGCGATGGCGCCGACCGAGGCTACCTCGTCACCTGCGTGTCGGACGCCTGCGCCACGATCACCCAGGAGCGCCACGATATCGCGCTGAAGGCTTTCGGCGGCTATTGCTGGGTCAGCGACACCGACACCGTCGTCGATCGTTTCAACGCCCTGGGAAAAAAGGCATGACATCGACCGTCGAGCCCCTCGTTGCCGTCGTCACCACGGATCTCTGCGCCGTCACGCGGGGCCGCTTCGTTGTCGAAAGCAGACTGCAGAAGACCGCAACAACCGGTGTCGGCTGGCTGCAGGCCAATCTGTCGATGACGCCGTTCAACTCCATCGTCGATCCCAATCCCTGGGGGTCGTCCGGCGATCTGCGGCTGATCCCCGATCTCAAGGCGCGCTTCCGAACCGAACGGACCGGAGCGGCGACGCCCTTCGACATGGTGGCCGGCGACATCGTAGAGCTCGACGGCAGCCCGTGGCTCGGCTGCACGCGAACCATGCTCAGGGATGCGCTGGCGGAGCTGAAGGCAGCGACCGGCCTTTCCGTCATCGCCGCCTTCGAGCATGAGTTCCACATTGCCGGCGGCAGCTTCGCACCGGCGCATTCGATGTCCTTCGCCGCGCTGCGCCGCACCGATCCGTTCGCCCCCAATCTGATGGCGGCACTGGAGGAGGCAGGCGTCGGCCCCGAGGTGGTCATCGCCGAATTCGGCGACGAGCAGTTCGAAGTGACGCACGAGCCCGCCGATGCGCTGACGGCGGCCGACCGCGCTGTCGCCATCCGTGAGATCACGCGCGAAGTGGCGCGCAATGCCGGCTGGCGCGCGAGCTTCGCGCCCAAGACAGGGCCAAATGCCGTCGGCAACGGTGTGCACATCCACTTCAGCTTCGTCGACGAGGCCGGCAAGCCGGTGACCTACGACGCAACGCAACCTGGCGGCCTGTCCGCCAAGGCTGGCGCCTTCTGTGCCGGCGTGCTGCGTCACCTCCCGGCGATCACCGCCATGACGGCGTCGAGCGTGTCGTCCTTCTACCGGTTGAAGCCGCATAGCTGGAGTTCGTCCTACACCTGGCTCGCCGACCGCGACCGCGAAGCGTCGCTGCGCATCTGTCCGACGGTGACGATCGGTGGACGTGATCCCGCGCGGCAATACAATGTCGAATACCGGGCGGCCGACGCCACCGGCAACCCCTATTTGTCGCTGGCGGCGATCATCCGCGCCGGGCTGGAAGGGCTGAAGGCGGACCTGCCGTCGCCGCCGTTGGTCACCGGTGACCCGACCCTGATGAGCGAGGCGGAGCGGACAAAGCTCGGCCTGGTGCGGCTGCCGGAGACCTTGCCGGCGGCACTGGATGCGCTTCTCGCCGACAAGACCGTCACGGGATGGTTCGCGCCGGTCTTCATAGAGACCTTTGTGGGACTGAAGCGCCATGAGGCCGAGCGTCTGGCCGGCCTCGACCCGGCCGCCATCTGCGATCTCTACCGGACGCTTTATTGATGACTGCGCAGACTGAAAAAGATTGGCCCGTCGCC
Source organism: Mesorhizobium sp. GW821-FHT04C10 (assembly GCF_059420305.1). Lineage (NCBI taxonomy): Bacteria > Pseudomonadati > Pseudomonadota > Alphaproteobacteria > Hyphomicrobiales > Phyllobacteriaceae > Mesorhizobium > Mesorhizobium sp. GW821-FHT04C10. Next base: position 6,447,578 of record NZ_JBWKTL010000001.1, read on the forward strand.
GTCGAGGCTGTCAACGAGCACGGCCACTCGGATATTGTCCTGCTGTGCGAGCATGCCTCCAACCACATGCCAGCCGAGTATCGGCAGCTCGGCCTCGATGCCAGCCATCTGCAACGCCACATCGCCTGGGATATCGGCGCCGCGGAGGTGACGCGCCTCTTGTCGGCACGGCTCGATGCGCCGGCCTTCCTCAGCGGCTATTCGCGGCTGCTGATCGACCTCAATCGGCCATTGGGCACCCCGGGCAGCATCCCGGTGCTGTCGGAAGATACCGGCATTCCCGGCAATGTCGGCATCGATGCGGCGGAACGGGACCGACGCGCCAAAGTCATGTTTTCGCCTTTCCATGACCGGGTGGCCGCACATCTCGATCGACGGGTGGCCGAAGGGCGGCCAACGCGGATCGTGACGATCCACTCCTTCACGCCGGTCTTCCTGGGGGTCGCCAGGCCATGGCATGCGGGTGTGCTGCATGAGCATGCCGCCGGGCTCGCCGAAGCGATCCTTTCGGGCCTGCGCGCCGACGCGGCACTCAATGTCGCGGCCAATGTGCCCTATGTGATCAGCCGTGACGCCGATTACGCAGTGCCCATTCACGGCGACGATCGCGGCATCCCCGCCGTCCTTATCGAAATCCGGCAGGATCTGCTGGCAAACAGGGCCGGCATCGAGGAGTGGGCGGACCGCCTTGCGGCGGCACTGCCGGCACACGAGACGGAGACGGTTTCGTGAGCAATCCGAGCCTGCGCGAACGCGACGCCGCGACCATCGCGCAGATCGGCAAGCTGCGCTTCTCGCCGCTCAGCGTCGTCGGAGGTCAGGGTAACAGGCTGATCGAGGAAGGCGGCCGCTCGCTGCTCGACCTGTCGGGATCGGCCGGCCCGGCGGTGCTCGGCTATGGCCATCCGGCTGTCGTCGAAGCGGTCGAGACCTCGGTCCGGAACATGGCGGGCGCCAGCCTGCTGCTCTATCCGAACGAGCCCGCCGTTTCTCTGGCTGAGCGGTTGCTCGCGATCACACCGGGAGAAGGAGAGCGGCGCGTCTGGTTCGGCCATTCCGGGTCGGACGCCAATGACTGCGCGGTGCGCGTGCTGCAGGCGGCCACCGGCCGTTCGCGCTTCATCTCCTTCATCGGCTCCTATCACGGCAACCTCTCCGGCTCGATGGGCATCAGCGGCCACACCGCCATGACGCATACGCTGCCGCGACCGGGCGTGGTGCTGCTGCCCTACCCCGATCCGTTCCGGCCGAACTTCAGCGGCGAGGAGGTGCTTGCCCTGCTCGATTACCAGTTCGAGACCACCTGCCCACCGCATCAGGTCGCGGCCGTGTTCATCGAACCGCTGATGTCGGATGGCGGGCTGATCGTGCCGCCACCGGGGTTCCTGAAAGCACTGCAGGAACGCTGCCGCAAACACGGCATCAGGATCGTTATCGACGAGGTCAAGGTCGGGCTCGCCCGCAGCGGCATGATGCACTGCTTCCAGCACGAGGGACTGACGCCGGACCTAGTCGTGTTCGGCAAGGGCATCGGCGGCGGGCTGCCGCTGTCGGCCGTGGTCGGGCCCAAGGAGATCATGGACCATGCGCCGGCCTTCGCCTTGCAGACCACCGCCGGCAATCCGGTGGCGACATCGGCAGGCAATGCGGTGCTGAAGACGATCGAGCGCGAAGGCCTGGTCGAACGCTCGGCGCGGATCGGCATGCTGTTCTCCGACGCACTGCGGGTGCTTGGCGCAAAGCACGAGATCATCGGCGATGTGCGCGGCCGCGGCCTCGCCATCGGCGTCGACCTGGTCAAGGACCGCGTGACCCGCGAGCCGGTGCCTGCCACGACCACGGCCAAGATCATTTATCGCGGCTATGAGCTGGGCGCGGCCTTCACCTATGTCGGGCTGAAGGCCAATGTGCTCGAGTTCATGCCGCCGCTGACATTGACCGAGGACGAAGTGGCCGAGGGCGTGGCGATCGTCGACCAGGCGATCGCCGACGTGAACGCCGGCAAGGTCTCGGATGTGGATGTCGCATCCTTCATGATGTGGTGAAGAAGAAACGCGCGCTCCATCAATTTGCGCCAGCGGATCGGTCCTGTCTCCTGAAGCATGAACGGAAGAGCCGTGACCCATGGCTCTGCGAAAGCCCGCGCCACTGGCGGAGGCGCGGGCTTTCGTCACGGCAACGCGGCCGGCTCAGGCAGCGCGCTGGCTTTGCTTCGGCCGCAAGTTCTGGTTCATGCGGAACATGTTCAGCGGGTCATAACGCTGCTTGATCTCAAGAAGCCGCTGGTAATTGCCGCCATAGGCCGCTTCGACCCGGTCGACCTCGTCCTCCGGCATGAAGTTCACATAGGCCGTGCCGGCGGCATAGGGTTTGGCCGCCTCATAGAGGCCGCGCGCCCAACCGATGCAGGCCCTGTCCATCGCCGGTTCGCGCCAGCGGGCATGGACATTCATGACGAAGTGCGAGCTGCGTTGCGGAAACGCGGTTGCGTTCTGCGCCACACGGCCCGCCGCACCGCCGACATGGCCGATGAATATCTCGCATTCCGGACCGGGAAGCTCACGTATCGCTTCAGTGACGATCTCGGCTGCCCTGTCGGAAAGCTCGGTGAAGTCATGGCTCTTCCAGTAGTTGCGGGCGCCGGGGGTGAGCAATGGATCAAATGCCTGCTGCCAGCCGGTGAACGGGTTGGGGCCGACGACATCGGCAATCGGCGAGCCGATGGCGCGAAGCTTCTTCGTCGCCTTTTCACCTGCCTGGAGATCACCGCAATAGCACATGGCCAGCACCAGAACATCCTTGCCATGCCACTCGGCCGGCAGGAAGGGCAGCGGCGGCGCTTGCCGCATGACCACCCAGCAGGTCAGTTCGTCGGGCGCCGTTTCGAGCGCCTTGCGATACTCCTCCAGCACCTTCTCGGCATCGGCGAAAGGATGGACGACAAGCCCCGACAGGACCTGCGGACCCATCTGGTGAAGCTGAAACTCGAATGCCGTGACAATGCCGAAATTGCCGCCGCCGCCACGAAGCGCCCAGAACAGGTCCGGATTTTCCGTCTCGCTGGCGCGCAGCAACTTGCCGTCGGCGGTGACCACATCGGCGGAGACAAGATTGTCGATGGTCAGGCCGAATTTGCGGGTGATCCAGCCAAAGCCACCGCCCAGCGTCAGGCCTGATATGCCGGTTGTCGAATTGATGCCTGTCGGCACCGCCAGCCCAAAGGCCTGCGTTTCGCGGTCGACGTCGGCAAGCGTAGCGCCAGGTCCGACCCATGCCCGCCGTGCGGCGGGATCGACCCGCACCGACTTCATCGGCGACAGATCGATCATCAGACCGCCGTCGCAGACGGCGCTGCCGGCAATGTTATGGCCGCCGCCGCGCACGGAGACAAGAAGCCTGTTTTCCCTGGCGAAATTCACGGCACGGATAACGTCGGAGGCGCCGACGCAACACACAATCAGCCCGGGCCGTCGGTCGACCGTGGCATTCCAGATGGTGCGGGCTTCGTTGTAGGCGGCGTCTCCCTGCTGGAGCAGCGTGCCGCGCAATTGTGCGGAAAGCACTTCGATGGCTGCGGCGTCGACTGTCGTCTTGCCGCGATCAAGCGTGGTGAGGCTCATGCTGTTCATGGTTTCCTCCCGATTTGCTTATGAGCCGTTCTCCTTCAAACGCCTTCAATTCTGCTCCCATATTAGACGTCGCGCAAGTTTATGCGGGCTTTGAGCCAGATGGTGGGCCGCCGCTTGGTGCGCATCCAGTTGCCAGTGGTCGAAGGTGACTTGGCCGACGCCGCTAAGCATGCTGGAGCGGCTGACGGGAACAGCGCATGGCCGAAAAAATCCTGGCCTTCATGTCACACTGGCGGACACTGCCTCGTCATGTGGACGGCACCAACAGAAGGAAGCCTACCATGACCGCAAAAATCGATCTCTTCGCCGTCGCCCCTTCGCTGATGAAGAACTGGCAGCGCTCCTCGATCGAACTCTCCGCAGCCGCCAGCCTCGAGCACAGCCTCACCGAACTGGTGAAACTGCGCGCCTCGCAGATCAATGGCTGTGCCAACTGCATCAATCTCCACGCGACGGAGGCGCGCGAGAACGGTGAAACCGAGCAGCGCATCTATCTTTTGCCAGCCTGGCGCGAGGCACCCTGCTACAGCGACCGCGAACGCGCGGCCCTTGCCTGGACCGAGGCCTTGACCCGGCTCTCGGAAGGTACCAGCCATGCTAGTGTCCATGAAGAGCTGAAGGCGCATTTCACGGAGGAGGAGCAGATCAAGCTCACCTTGACGATCAACATCATCAACGCCTGGAACCGTATCGCCGTCGGTTTCGGTCTGTATGCCGACCCGGCCGCCGTGAAGGCCGCCCGGGTGGCCGCGGCCTGATGACGAGCGCAGCGCCCGACGATGCCGCGGCGGGTTTCGGTCCATTGCGTCCAAAGCTTATGCGCGTCGCCTACCGCATGCTGGGCTCGGTGTCGGACGCCGAGGATGCCGTGCAGGAGGCCTTCATCCGCTGGATGAAGGCCGACCGCGACACGGTGCGCGAGCCCGAGGCATTCCTGCGCCGCACGGTGACACGCCTGTGCCTCGACCAGCTCAAATCCGCGCGGCGCAAGCGCGAGACCTATGTCGGCCCCTGGCTTCCCGATCCCGTGGTGGAAGACGACGAGGTGGAAGACGTCACCTTGCCATTGATGCTGGTGCTGGAGCGCCTGTCTCCGCTCGAGCGGGCGGCCTTTCTTCTGCACGATGTGTTCGGCCTGGGATTCGACGAGGTCGCGGCCGCGATAGAACGCGACCCGGCGGCCTGCCGCCAGCTCGCGACCCGAGCGCGTGGCCATGTCCGCGAGGCGCGGCCCCGCTTCACGGTGGAAAGGCAACGCGGCCTGGCACTTGCCGAGGCCTTCTTCACGGCTTCGCGCAGCGGTGACATGAAGGCGCTTGGCGCGATGCTGACGGCAGACGTCAGCGCCCATGCGGATGGCGGCGGCAAGCGTCCCGCGGCCACCGAGCCGGCCCTGGGTTTCGACGCCGTCATGAAGCAATATGAACAGGTGGCGGCCTGGTTGCGCACGCATGGCTCAAAACTTGTCCGCGTCGGTTTCATCAACGGCTTGCCGGGGTTCGTCACCCTGGAAGCCGATGGCGAACTCCAGACCACCGCACTCGACATCGAGGACGGCAGGATCGCGGCCATCTATGTCGTGCGCAATCCTGACAAGCTCAGGCACCTACACTAGGAGCCGGATTCGATCAGGCCAACCCGAACTTCTCCACGGCGCGCATGATGCCGCGCAGTTCGGCGAGGCCTTTCAGCCGGCCGATCAGCGAGTAGCCGGGATTGATCTTCTTCTTGCCGATATCGTCGGCCAGCAGGTGGCCATGGTCCGGCCGCATCGGAATGCGCCAGTCGGCGCGACCCTCCTTGCGGCGGCGCGCCTCCTCCTGCATCAGAGCGAGGATGACATGCGCCATGTCGGTGCCGCCCTCTAGATGCTCGGCTTCGTAGAACGAGCCATCTTCCTCGATGGTGATGTTGCGCAGATGGACGAAATGGATGCGGTCGGCGAATTCCTTGATCATGGCGACGATGTCGTTGTCGGCGCGCGTGCCATAGGAGCCGGTGCAGAAGGTCAGCCCATTGGCCGGGCTGTCGACGGCGTCGAGGATGAAGCGCGCATCCTGCGCGGTCGAAACGACGCGCGGCAGGCCGTAGAGCGAGAAGGGCGGATCGTCGGGGTGGATGCACATGCGCACCCCCTCCTCTTGCGCCGCCGGAATGATCTCGCGCAAGAACCAGGCGAGGTTGTCGCGCAATTCCTTCGGCCCGATCCCGTCATACTCCGCCAAAGCCTCGCGAAAACTGTCGCGGTCGTACTTGCGCTCGGTCGCCGGCAGGCCAGCGATGAGGTTGCGCTCGATCTGGTCGACCTGCTCCGATGTCAGCGCCTTCAGGCGCTTCTCGGCCTCGGCGATACGCGCCGGCGTATAGCTGGCCGCGCCGTTCTTGCGCCGCAGCACGAAAAGGTCATAGGCGGCAAAATCGATGGCATCGAAACGCAAGGCGTAGCCGGTTGTCGGCAGGCGATACATGAGGTCGGTGCGCGTCCAGTCCACCACCGGCATGAAATTGTAGCAGATCGTCTTGATGCCGGCCCTGGCAAGCGTGCGGATGCTGTCGCGATAGTAGCCGGCGTAGCGCTCGCGTTCGGGCGCGCCGATCTTGAATGAATTGTGGACCGGGATGCTCTCGACGACAGACCATGTCAGGCCGGCGGCCTCGATGATGCGCTTGCGCTCGAGCACATCGGCTTCAGGCCAGGCCCTGCCATCATAGATGTGGTGAAGCGCCGAAACCACGCCGGTAGCGCCAGCCTGCCTGACATGCTCAAGCGTCACCGGATCATCCGGACCATACCAGCGCCAACACTGTTCCATTGCAACTTTCCTTTTTGCGAGAGACCGGCAACCTATTGTTTGACTCCGATGAGTGTCAAACTCAGAACCGGGTTTTGATAGCGCATGAAGGAGCTCCCGCGATGAAGGATTTCGACGGCAAGGTGGCATTGGTGACAGGGACGACCGGCATCGCGCTCGCCACCGCAAGACGGCTGGCGCAGGGGGGTGCGGCGATCATCGCCTGCGGCATCGACCGGGCCGCCAATGCCGCCATGCAGGAAAGCCTTGCCAAGGCCGGAGCGGATGCGCTGGTGCAAACGGTCGACGTCTCCGTTTCCGATCAGGTCCGCGACGCGGTCGCGGCCGGCGTCGCGAAATTCGGCGGCATCGACGTCATCGTCAATTCCGCCGCGGTGCATCCTTACGGAACCGCGACGACGACCGACTGGGAAACCTGGAACCGGGCGATGACGGTCAATGTCGGCTCGATCTACCTGACCGCGCATTTCGGCATTCCGGAAATGATCAAGCGCGGCGGCGGCGCCATCGTCAACGTCGCTTCGGTGCAAGGCTTCGCCTGCCAGCAGAACGTCGCCGCCTATGCCACGACCAAGGGGGCGATCCACACGCTGACCCGCTCGCTGGCGCTCGACTACGCGGCATCAGGTATAAGGGTGAATTCAGTCAGCCCGGGCTCGATCCGCACGCCGATCCTCGAAAAGGCCGCGCGTGGCGACCATGGCAGCGATGCCGATGTCGAAGAGGCCTACAGGCGCTTCGGCGCGGCCCATCCGCTTGGCCGCATCGGCGAGCCTGAGGAGGTGGCGGAGCTGATCGCCTTCCTGTGCTCGTCCAAGGCCGGCTTCTGCACCGGTGCGGACTACAGAATAGATGGCGGCCTGACCGCCGGCATTGGTGTGAAGTAGAACGAGGACGATCGGCCTTGCCTCACCGCCGACGCGATGCTCAGGGGTTTTGAGAGCGCAGCGTCCGCAAGGTGATCGAGTAGCGATGCTCGGCGAGCGGCGGGATGCTGTGCTCCCACTCCGTGCGTGAAGGGCCGGCCATGAGATAGGCCGACCGTGGCTCGACGACGATGGTCCGGCGCTCCCATTTGTCACCATGCTTTCGCCGCAGCCGAAAGCTGCAGGGCGCCAGCAGGGAAACCCCGGCGACATCTTCGAAATGCGGCTTGTCGCGATGCCAGCCTATACCGGCGCCAGGCCGGTATTCATTGATCAGCACCTGCGCGAAGGCCTCGGCAGGCCGGTGCGCAAAGGCCGCGACCTGCTCTCGCAAAGGCAGCAGGAAGTCGGGGATCGGCAGCGCCTCGACGACTTCCCGACGGTCATAATCATAGCGCAGACCGAAACCGACGACGCGACGGTTTGCCAGATGACCATGGAAATCGAACGCCTGGAACGGCAGTCCTTCAAGATGCCGGGCAAGCTCCGTCTCTTCCCGCGGCGTGATCAATCCGGGCTGGTAGGCAAAACCTTCGGGCAGATCCTCGGCGGTACCAAAGAGATCATGCTGGAGTACCGGAGCGCGGCCGGTGGCTTTCGATTTGAGCGACGACATCCCGCCTAGATGGTGAATGCTGTGTAGCAAGGCAATACGGAGCCCTTGCTCGCGTGCGGACAGGTGATGCCATGGGCAAGGCAGGGAACTCGATCCGTGGCTGGCGGGTTATCTGGCTGAGCAGTCAGGTGCCAAGATGCCATCGACCGCGATCCGAAACACACAATACGATCCCGCGACCAGAACCCTCTCCGTCTGGTTCGTGCCGAGCGGCGATCGCTACGATTACGCGGACGTTGCCCCGGCAACCTATGCCGCTTTCATAAAGGCTTCCTCGAAAGGCCGCTTCTTCAACGAATTCATCCGGGATCGCTACAGCTACCGTCGCGTGGCGTGACGCGGGCGCTGGCGACCTGTCATGCCTTCTTGTTCAACTCTGCCGGCGTCTGGTCCGGCGCCGGTTCCCAACCAAAGACGCTGCGGCCGCCAAGCAGATGCGACTGGTCGAATTCGCCGGCGATGATTTCCTTCAGGCTGGGGCCGGTGACGTATCGCTCGACCTGCCGCGACTGATCGTCGAGCCGCCTCAGCGCGCCGATTTCTTCTTCACGACCAAGCTTGGCCTTTTGCACGGCCGACTTCAGCACGCCGATTGTTTCGTCATAGACCTTGAGCGGAACAGGGAACGGGTGCCTGTCCTTGCCGCCATGCGCCAGCGAGAAGCGGCCGGGATCGGAAAACCGGCACGGCGCGCCATGCACCACTTCGGCGACGAGGGCCAGCGCGCGCACCGTGCGCGCGCCCACGCCGGGAACCAGCAGAAGCTCGGAAAAATCCTCCGGGCCGCGTTCGGCGGCGGCCGCCATGTTCCCGTGAAGACGACGCATCACGACATCGCTTTCGCGAACATCATGGTGGGCCGGCATGACCAGATGCGGTAGCAGCGGCTGCTCGGGAGCAGATGCGGTGCCGGGGTGCAAGGCAGCGAACTCGCGCAGAATGCGGTCCGGCCCAAGGTCCTGGAGCAGATCCAGCTGTCCCTGTCGCGAGGCCTCGGCGCGATGGTCGGTCAGGTTGACGATCTCGCCCTGGTTGGCGCCCTCGATCGCGGCGTGCGGCTGATCGACAAAACTCTTCAGACCCTCGGACAGCCAATGGTAGCGGCGCGCCACCTTGCTGTCGCCGTTCATGCCTTGCTGCACCACCACCCAGTCGCCGTCATCGGTGACGATGAAACCGTGCAGATAGAGGTCGAAGCCATCCTGAACGGCGGCGCTGTCGACCTTGGCGACCAGCCGGCTGACGGTTGCCAGGCGCGTGCCGTCGAAGCCGATCCGCTCGCCTATTGCCGCAAGTTCATGCGGGGTCTTGCGCGAATGCGCGCCACGGCCGCCGCAGACATGAATGCCGAGTTCGCCCGACCGCGGCGTCAGACCGCGTTTCAAGGCACCGACGACGCTGGTCGTGATGCCGGAGGAATGCCAGTCCATGCCCATCACGGCGCCGAAGGACTGGAACCAGAACGGATGCGCCAGACGCCTTAGCAACTCGTTGCGGCCGTAGTGATGAATGATCGCCTCGCACATGACGGCGCCAAGGCGCGTCATGCGGTCGCCCAGCCATTTCGGCACGCGTCCGCCATGAAGTGGAAGATCAGCACTGCCCGATCGTTGCGCCAAGTCCGTTGCCTGTTCCGGTTGCTATCCGGACAGATATGTATCCGAGATCGCATAAGGAAGCATCGAATGAGAGCGCCCGAGGTGGTTCGATGGGCCACACCGGGTTCGACCCGATCACGGGCACGGCAACTTCCTGCTATCTCACCACGCGTTTTTCGAGCTTGCGGGCCAGGGTGCGCCGGTGCAGGCCGAGCCGGCGCGCGGTTTCGGAGATGTTGAAGCCGGTCTCGACCAGCGTTTCATGGATGCGTTCCCATTCGAGGTTCTTGATCGAGGTGGGACGGCTGCTCAGCGAAACCGAAACATCGCCCTCGGCGCGGCCGAAGGCGGCTTCGATATCGTCGGTGTTGGCGGGCTTGGCCAGGTAGTGACATGCGCCGAGCTTGATCGCCTCGACCGCCGTGGCGATGCTGGCAAAGCCGGTCAGCACGACAATCCTCATCGAAGCATCGCGGGCGCTGAGCAGCTTGACGCATTCCAGCCCGGAGCCGCCGGCGCCAAGCTTGAGATCAACGACGGCATAAGCCGGAACCGCTGTCTCGAGGGCGCGAGCCAAGTCTTCCCTGCCGTGGCAGACCATGACGTCATAGTCGCGCTTTTCGAAAGAGCGCTTCAGCGTTTTCGCGAAGGTGGCGTCGTCCTCGACGATAAACAGGGATCGATCAGGCCGCATGATCATCTCCATCGGTCAGCGCCGCGAGCGGCAGCGAGAGGGTAACACAGGCGCCCTGCTCCATATTGCGCGCCGAAAAGTCGCCGCCGAGCTTTCGAACCACGTTGACGACCAGGAAAAGACCAAGGCCACCGCCCGGCCGTCCCTTGCTCGACATATAGGGCTGGCCGAGCGCGGCCAGTATACCCTTGTCAAAACCCGGCCCACCGTCGCGCACGGAAATCACCAGTTTCTCGCCTTGCCGCTCGGCGGTGACGTCGACCCAATCGGGCGATGCTTCCTGGGCGTTGTCGAAGACGTTGAAGATGACCTGCTTCAGCGCCGTGTCGGAAACGATCTGCTCGTCGGGTTCGAAATCATTGCTGTAGCGCAGATTGAGCGGCTGGCGGCTGACACGCCATTCCTCGACAAGATCGTCGAGGAAATGGCGGATGCTGGTGCGGATCGTGCCTTCGCCCCGCGCCTGTCCCGACGACATCAGGATGCCAGAGACGATGCTTTTGCAGCGCTCGATCTGCGCCTGCATTTCGGCCATGTCCGCCGCCAGTTCGCGGTTGCGCGTGACGCTGCGCATCTGGCGCCAGTCGGAGAGGATGACGGAGATGGTCGAAAGCGGCGTGCCCAGCTCATGCGCGGCGCCCGACGCCAGCAGGCCCATGCGCACAATGTGGTCCTCCTCGGCCGATCGCTGGCGCAGATCGGCGAGATAGGCATCACGTTCGCGCAGATTGCGATTGATGCGCGTCATGAAGATCACGATCAGGCCGGCAGCCAGCACGAAGCAGATGAACATGCCCCTGATATGCAGGACCAGCAGGTCGCTGCCGCCGTGATGCGGGATCGCGATCGGCTGGAACTGGAAGGTGAGGAAGACGAAGCAGGCGGAAGCGGCGGCCACCAGGCTCCAGGTGGACCAAGGTGTCAGCAGCGCGGCGCCAAGCGTGATCTGCAGCAGATAGAGTGACACGAACGGGTTCGAGGCGCCGCCGCTGAGGTAAAGCTGGGTCGTCAGCGCCGCCATATCGAAAATGAGCGCGACGAACAGTTGCGCGTTGCTGATCGGGCGCTGACCGCGCAAGGCGAGCAGGCTGAAGATGTTCAGCCCGACGAGGAAAAGCACCACGCCCGCCATCTCCGGCAACGGAAGCGGGATATCGAACCAGTATTCCGTCACCAGGATGGTGAGGACCTGACCCGCCACCGCCAGCCAGCGCAGCTGGATGAGCAGGAGCAGGTTCTTCCTGTTCGCCGCGTCGGGATCGGCGACCGCGCCGCCCTTGCCAGCAAGGGATGCCGCCGCGAAGGATTTGTCGTTGCGAAGCATTTGGGTCGGGACGCTCATCTTGCAGGTCCTTGCCGCCGGCGGCGACCGATCATCGGCGCGGCCAGGGCCGCGGCAAGCATCGCAGCGAGCGTGAACCAGGTCAAAGCATAGACCAGATGGCTGTTGCGGAAAGTCACGACGGTCAGGCCGCCGCGCGGCCAGTCACCGGATGCCCCCGCATCGACGAAATAAGGCGCGACATCTCTCAGGCCGCGCGCGGTTGCGATGGCGGCGACGTCGCGCGAATACCAGCGATTGGCCGCGGCATCGTTGCTGCGCAGGAAGCCGCCGCCGGGCTCGCTCATGCGCAACAACCCGTCAATGACGGCCGGCGACGGAAAACCGCCGCTCTCCCGTTCGAATTCGGCCTTGCGCTCCTGGGGAATAAAGCCGCGATTGACCAGCACGACAAAGCCGCTGTCGGTTCGCATCGGCGTCAGGACCCAATAGCCGCCGCCAAGCTCCGTCACCGCCTGCACCAGCGTGTTGGCGCCGCCCAGAAAGCGCCCGGCCAATCGCACATGGCTGTATTCGCTGCTGGCTGCGGTCATTCCGTCCCAGGTGCCCGGGCCAGGCGCATCGACAAGCGGAGCATGGATACGTTGGTCGACGCGGGCGATCAGGTCGAGCTTCCAGACCCGCCTTTCCAGTTGCCATATGCCGAGCCCAGCAAACACCAGCACGCCGAGGAGGCCAAGCAACACAAGGAAAAATCGCGACGCGGGCGACCTGCCGGCGTCCCTGCGCGGCGCGGCGGACAAGCCTATGCCAGCGTGCTCGATCCCTATCTCGCCAGTGGTCCTCCTCGCGCCCGGCGACGGGCTCATGGCATCTCGCGCATGTCGTGAAGCCCGGGCATCATGTTGGCGTTGAGATGGTACATCACCCAAAGCGAGCCGGTCAGCACGATGACGACCAGGATCAGCGTGAAGATCAAGGCCAGCATCGACCATCCGCCCTCCGAGGCGGTGTTCATATGCAGGAAGAAGACCATGTGGACCACGATCTGCACCGCGGCGAAGACCATGATGACGATCGCCGTGGCCTGCTTGTTGTCGAGAGCGCCGGTCATGACCAGCCAGAACGGGATAGCGGTGAGGATCACCGACAGGACGAAGCCGGTCAGATAGCTTTTGAGCGATCCATGCGCGGCCCCGCCATGGGCGGGGCCGTGATCGGCGGCATGATCATGAGCGCTCATCGCAACATCCCCATCAGGTAGACAAAGGTGAAGACGCCGATCCAGACGACGTCGAGGAAGTGCCAGAACATCGAGAGGCACATCAGCCGGCGGCGGTTGGCTTCGATGAGGCCGAACCGGGCGACTTGCGTCATCAGCGTCACCAGCCAGACAATGCCGAAGGTGACATGCAGCCCGTGCGTGCCGACCAGGGTGAAGAAGGACGACAGGAAGGCACTGCGCTGCGGCGTGGCGCCTTCATGGATCATGTGGGCGAATTCGTAGAGCTCGATGGACAGGAAGGCCAGGCCGAACAGGCCGGTCACCGCCAGCCAGGCCTGGGTCGCCGCGATTCGGCCCTTGTCCATGGTCAGCATGGCAAAGCCATAGGTGATCGAGGAGAAGAGCAGCATGGCGGTGTTGACCGCCACCAGGTTGAGGTCGAACAGGTCCTTGGGCGCCGGACCCGCGGCGTAGTTGGCGCCGAGCACGCCATAGGCCGCGAACAGCATCGCGAAGATCAGGCAGTCGCTCATCAGATAGAGCCAGAAGCCGAGCATGGTGCTGCCGCCTTCGGCGTGCGCATGCTCTTCTTCCAGGTGGAAAACCGGTTCGGTTCCGGTCGTGGTTGCCATCGAAGCCATGCTCGAACCCTAGCCCTGAGCGGCGAGGAGCGTCGTCCTCGCCTCTTCCGTCTGCGTGACCTCGGCAGCCGGAATGTGGAAGTCTCTGATATAGTTGAAGGTGTGGCCGATCACGGTGGCTATGAGGCAGACGAAGCTCAGCGCCGCCAGCCACCAGATGTACCAGATCATGCCGAAACCGAGCGCGACGCTAAAGGCTGCCAGGATGATGCCGGTGCCGGTATTGCTGGGCATGTGGATCGGCTTGAAGCCCGAGAGCGGCCTGATGTAGCCGGCCTTCTTCATGTCCCACCAGGCGTCATTGTCGCGCACGACAGGCGTGAAGGCGAAATTGTAGGCCGGAGGCGGCGAGGACGTCGACCATTCGAGCGTGCGGCCATCCCAGGGATCGCCTGTCGGATCGGCCAGCGCCTCGCGCCTGCGGATGGAGACGAAGATCTGGATCAGGAAGGCGGCAATGCCGATGGCGATCAGCACCGCGCCGAAGGCGGCGATGACGAACCAGATCTGCAGCGAAGGGTCGTCGAAGACGCGCATGCGGCGCGTCACGCCCATCAGGCCGAGTATGTAGAGCGGCATGAAGGCGAACCAGAAGCCGACCACCCAGCACCAGAACGACACCTTGCCCCAGAACGGATCGAGCTTGAATCCGAAGGCCTTGGGCCACCAGTAGGCAATGCCGGCGAACAGGCCGAACAGCACGCCGCCGATGATGACGTTGTGGAAATGTGCGATCAGGAACAGGCTGTTGTGCAGCACGAAGTCCGCCGGCGGGACGGCAAGCAGCACGCCGGTCATGCCGCCGACGGTGAAGGTGAGCATGAAAGCCACCGTCCACATCATCGGCAGTTCGAAGCGGATGCGGCCGCGATACATGGTGAACAGCCAGTTGAAGATCTTCGCCCCTGTCGGGATCGAGATGATCATCGTGGTGATGCCGAAGAAGGAATTGACGCTGGCGCCGGAGCCCATGGTGAAGAAGTGGTGCAGCCAGACAAGGTACGACAGGATGGTGATGACCACCGTCGCGTAGACCATCGAGGTGTAGCCGAACAGGCGCTTGCCGGAGAAGGTCGAGGTGACCTCGGAAAAGACGCCGAACAGCGGCAGGATGAGGATGTAGACTTCCGGGTGACCCCATATCCAGATGAGGTTCACATACATCATCGGGTTGCCGCCGAAGTCGTTGGTGAAGAAGTTGGTGCCGACATAGCGGTCGAGCGACAGCAGCGCGAGCACCGCCGTCAACACCGGAAAGGACGCCACGATCAACACGTTGGTGCACAGCGACGTCCAGGTGAAGACAGGCATGCGCATCAGCGTCATGCCGGGCGCGCGCATCTTGATGATCGTGCAGATGAGATTGATGCCCGACAGCGTCGTGCCGACGCCCGCCACCTGCAGCGCCCAGATGTAATAGTCGACGCCGACGTCGGGACTGTAGCCGATGCCGGAGAGCGGCGGATAGGCGAGCCAGCCGGTGCGGGCGAATTCGCCGACAAACAGCGACGCCATGACCAGGATCGCGCCGCCGACCGTCATCCAGAAACTGAAATTGTTGAGGAAGGGGAAGGACACGTCACGCGCGCCGATCTGCAGCGGCACGACGAAGTTCATCAGCCCGGTGACGAAGGGCATCGCCACGAAGAAGATCATGATCACGCCGTGCGCCGTGAAGATCTGGTCATAGTGATGCGAGTTGAGATAGCCCTCGGAGCCGTTGAAGGCGATGGCCTGCTGCAGGCGCATCATGATGGCGTCGGAGAAGCCGCGCAGCAGCATGACGAGGCCGAGCACCATGTACATGATGCCGATCTTCTTGTGGTCGACGCTGGTGAACCACTCGCGCCACAGATAGGTCCACAGCTTGAAATAGGTGATCGCGCCGAAAAGGGCGATGCCGCCAAGCGCCACCGCGACGAAAGTGGCCACGACGATCGGCTCGTGCAGCGGCAGCGAGTCCCAAGTCAGACGGCCGAAGATGAACTTGGTCAGCGTATCGGGCATCGGTTGTCTCTCACAATTCGCGCCGCAGCAGGCCAAGCGCCGGCGTATCCGCCTCGGCGCGACGGCTCTCGGTCCCGGGCCTGAGCAGCCCCGCCCCGCGCAGCGGAGAAAGATCCTTCGACGGCCAATCCGTCGGCGTGGCATTGCTGGCGGCGCGTGCCGCGGCAGCCGCTTCCTCCGCCGTGCAGATGCTGGCGACATAGGATGGATCGTTCCCGAACACCGCGCCGCGCCGGGCGAGCTTGTCGTATTGCAGCGGCAGCGTGTTGCGGACGCCGGCAAGACCGAGGCCACCCTTGGCGTCGATCGACATCATCTCGTTCATGCACATCTTGCCGCGCTCGACGCACAGGTTGAGGATGGCGCCGTAAAGGTCGGGATCGACGGAGGCATAGTGGCGGACCGGCTCGTTCTCGCTCGGCTTCTCGAGTTCGAGATAGTTCTCGCGGTTGAGCGCCGCCGAGGCTGTCTTGCTCTGCGCCACCCACTGGTCGAAAGCCTGGTCGGACAAGCCATGGAAGGCAAAGCGCATCCCCGAGAAGCCGGCGCCGCTGTAATTGGCCGAGAAGCCGCTATAGGTGCCCGGCTGGTTGATGACGGCGTGCAGCTTCGTTTCCATGCCCGGCATGGCATAGATCTGCCCGGCCAATGCCGGAATGTAGAAGGAGTTCATCACCGCCGACGAGGTGATGCGGAAGTCGATCGGCTGGTTGACCGGCGCGGCCAGTTCGTTGACGGAGGCGATGCCGTAGTCTGGATAGATGAACAGCCATTTCCAGTCGAGCGCCACGACCTCGACCTTGAGCGGCTTGTGGTTCTGCGTGACCGGCTGGCCGGGCTCGATCCGGTCGATCCGACGGTATGGGTCGAGCAGGTGCGTGCCGAGCCAGGTCAGCGCCCCGAGACATATGATGATGAGCAGGGGCGCGGCCCAGATCACCAATTCCAGTTTCGTCGAATGGTCCCAGTCCGGCGTATAGGTCGCCGAGGCGTTGGATTGCCGATAGCGCCAGGCAAAAAAGACGGTCAGCGCCATGACCGGCACGATGATGACCAGCATCAGCAAGGTCGAGACCACGAGCAGGTCGCGCTGCTGGACCGCGACATCGCCGGCGGGCGCGAGCACGACCAGATCGCAGCCGCTCAACAACCCGGCCAGGGGGAACAGAAGCAAGGTTCCAAATCGTTTCATCAAACGCTGCCCTCGATGGACCGCGGCAACGGCTCATGTTGCAGTGCGGTATCAATCAAGGGCTACTGCTCGCGGCGGCGCGGTGACATTGGACAATTTGTCCAATGCCCAGAAGGCATGGCTTTGGCCCAGTGTGCAGCGCACAATGGAACCTTTGGGGAATCCCCCGAATTGGGTCCCGGACACTTCATTCCACGCGGTGGCGACGGATAAGATGGCTCAGACTTCGACTGCCGAAACGAACAGCGAGCTGATCGGCTCGCATCATGGCCAGGTCAGCGCGGGCGACATCGCGGTTGGCGTGATCGTCGGCAGGACGTCGGAATTCTTCGACTTCTTCGTCTATGCGATCGCCTCCGTCATCGTGTTTCCCAGGCTGGTGTTTCCGACGCACGATCCGCTCGTCGGGACGCTGTATTCCTTCTCCATCTTCGCGCTCGCCTTCGTCGCGCGCCCGTTCGGCTCCGTGCTGTTCATGGCCATCGATCGCGCCTATGGCCGTGGCGCGAAACTGACGATCTCGCTGTTCCTGCTCGGCACGTCGACCGTCGCCATCGCGTTTCTGCCTGCCTATGGCGATATCGGCGTGGTCGCGATCTGGCTGCTGGCGCTTGCCCGCATCGGACAGGGACTGGCGCTCGGCGGAACATGGGACGGACTGCCCTCGCTGCTGGCGCTGAACGCGCCGAAGAACCGGCGCGGCTTCTATGCCATGATCCCGCAACTGGGCGCCCCGATCGGCCTCATCGTGGCAAGCTCCCTCTTCGCCTTCTTCGTCGCCAACCTGTCGGCCGACGACTTCTTCACCTGGGGCTGGCGCTATCCCTTCTTCGTCGCCTTCGCCATCAATGTGGTCGCCTTGTTCGCCCGGCTGCGCATTGTCGTCACACCTGAATTCTCGAAACTGTACGAGAGCGGGGACCTGCAGCCGACACGCATCAGGGACACGATCCGGGCCGAAGGCCGCAATGTTGTCGTCGGCGCCTTCGCGCCGCTAGCGAGTTTCGCGCTGTTCCACATGGTGACGGTGTTTCCGCTCTCCTGGGTGTTCCTGTTCACCAATGAGGGACCGGCGCGGTTCCTGGTGATCGAGGCGGTGAGCGCGCTGTTCGGCATTGCGGCCATCGTCGCGTCAGGGCCACTGGCCGACCGCGTTGGACGCCGTGCGCTGCTTGGCGGTTCGGCGATCGCCATCGCGACGTTCAGCGGCTTTGCCCCGCAGCTTCTGGATGGCGGTGCAGTCGGCGAAGCCCTGTTCATGGTGCTGGGCTTCATCCTCCTGGGGCTGAGTTTCGGGCAATCGTCGGGCGTCGTCGCCTCGAGCTTTTCCCGGCAGCATCGCTATACGGGCTCGGCGATAACCTCGGACCTGGCCTGGATGTTTGGCGCCGGCTTCGCGCCGCTCGCGGCCCTGCTGCTCGCCGGCAATTTCGGACTCATCGCCGCCGGCGCCTATCTGCTGTCGGGCGCGGCTTGCACATTGCTCGCCCTGTGGATCGACGGACGTCGTCCGGCCGCGGATCGTCAAGCCGATTAATCCGGGGCCTTCGATTGCGGATATGAGGCCGATCGCATTGGTGACTCAGCCCGTTGCCGCATTGCCATGCTCGCCTGCCCGCCCAATGCGGCGCATTCTCCAGGCGGAGGTGATCCACCGGGCCATGTCGCGATAGAAGGCTGGGCGCCGGCCGACAAATTCGCGCAGGATGAAGCCCATCCGCGGCGCGAGATCCTCCTGCTATACACGCAAACCCAACTAAGCCACCGAAGCAGCCGGCTTGGCTTGCCGCGTGGCGGACCGGTGCGCCGCACTGGCATATTTCTGGGCGATCATGGCGCAGACCATGAGCTGTATCTGGTGGAAGAGCATCAGCGGCAGAACGATCGCGCCGACGCCCTGGCCGGCAAAGATGACGTTGGCCATCGGGACGCCGCTCGCCAGGCTCTTCTTCGAGCCGCAGAAGGTGATCGTGATCTGGTCGGCCTTGTCGAAGCCAAGAAGCCGGCTGCCATAGGCCGTGCACAGAAGCACGAGGCCGAGCAGCAGCATATCGGCGACAACGACCACGGCGATATCGCGCAGCGAGAACATATGCCATAGCCCCTCGGCGACGGCCGTGCTGAAGGCCAGGTAGACGACCATCAGGATCGAGCCGCGATCGACGGGCATCAGCAGCGTCTTGCGAGATCGTATCCAGTTGCCGATCCGCGGTTCCAGCAGCTGTCCGAGTGCAAAGGGCAAGAGCAGTTGCACCAGGATCTGGCTCACCGCGTTCCATGAAAACCCGCCGTGACCGCCGATGGAGAAGAGCAATCCGACGAGCAGGGGCGTGAGGAACATGCCGAAGATGTTGGAGGCGGAAGCCGAGCAGATGGCCGCTGGGACATTTCCACCAGCCATCGAGGTGAACGCGATCGAGGACTGGACCGTCGAGGGCAGGACACACAGAAAAAGAATGCCGAGATAGAGCGGCTTAGGCAAGATCGCGGCAGGCAGATAGCCGAGCGCCAGACCCAGCAGCGGGAACAGGCCAAAGGTCGTCAGAAGGATGACCAGGTGCAGGCGCCAATGCATCAGGCCGGCGACAACGACATCGCGCGAGAGCCGCGCGCCATGCAGGAAAAACAGAAGCGCCACGGCAAGATTGGTCGCAACCGCGAACCATCCCGCGAACGTCCCGGTTGCTGGCGCGACAGACGCAAGCGCGACCGTGCACAACAGCAGGATCAGAAAGGAGTCCGGCAG
Organism: Mesorhizobium sp. GW821-FHT04C10; assembly: GCF_059420305.1. NCBI lineage: Bacteria > Pseudomonadati > Pseudomonadota > Alphaproteobacteria > Hyphomicrobiales > Phyllobacteriaceae > Mesorhizobium > Mesorhizobium sp. GW821-FHT04C10. Next base: position 6,466,947 of record NZ_JBWKTL010000001.1, read on the forward strand.
AAAGCGGCGCATGACATGTTCGCTCCAGAATGGGCCCAGCGCCGTCTTTTCGTGCATTGTGAAATAGGATACAAGGAATAACAGTTATCGTGATTTGAGATATCAGTGCTCGATCTGGTCCAACTTCGCAGTTTCGTCACCGTCCAGCAGATGGGAAGCTTCACCTTCGCGGCCGAGAGGCTGGGGCTTGGGCAATCCACCGTCAGCCAGCACATCGGCAAGCTGGAGGCCGCGATTGGCAGGCGGTTGCTGGCCCGGGATACGCACAAGGTGGTGCTGACGCCTGACGGCGAAGCCCTGCTCGGCCATGCCCGGACCCTGTTGTCCATAGAGGGGCAGGTGCAGGCGCTGTTCACCGCGCAGAGGCTGCGCGGCACATTGAGGCTCGGCGTATCCGAGGACCTGGTTGCCAGCCGTCTGCCACTGGTGCTGGAGGATTTTGTCCGGTCTCACCCATCCGTCGATCTCGAACTGACCGTTGCTCTCAGCGGCGTGCTCTACCAGATGCAGGACAATGGCGAACTCGATCTCGTCCTGGCGAAGCGCCGGCTGGGCGACAGCCGTGGCCGGCTCGTCTATCGTGAGCCGCTTGTCTGGCTCGCCCGTGATCCGGAACACGTCCTGTCACTCGCGGCCTTGCCGTTGATCTCCTTCCCCCCGCCGAGCGTCACGCGCATCATCGCGCTGGAAGCGCTCGAGCGGCATCGCATGCCGTGGCGCATTGTCTGCACATGCGGAAGCCTGAGCGGGCTGACGGCCGCCGCACGCGCCGGGATGGGGGTTCTGGTGCAACCGCAAAGCATGTCGCCTTCAGGTCTCAAGGAGATCGGCCGCCTGCCACAGTTGGAGGACGTGGAATTCGTCCTCATCCCGAGCAAGGGCGCCGACAGGGCGCTCGTCTCAGCGCTTTCGGATGATATTCTGAACAAGGTGAGAGGCCTGCGCTGACCGGCAGCGTAGGTGGCGGTCAGCGCTGAAGCCCGGCCGAGCGCGCCCGTCCCGCTCCTCGATGCCTTTCGGCTTTTCTGAAATCAGGCCGGCTGAACTGAAGCCACCTTGCCGTCGCTATCGACGATGCAGCTGGTTGGCTTTCCCGCGACGTTCAGTTCGACCTGGAAGCTCTTGGAATCGAGCCTGCGCGAGCTGGTCGGCAACGCCTTGCCGCTATCGACCCCGCCCGCTTTCGCCGCCGCGCCGGCGCAAAGAAGCTGGAGATCGGCCGGTGCTGTTTCGACCGTCGTCCTCGACATCTGGTCGGGCGTCGGCGCGCTCTGGCATGCCGCCAGAACCGTTGTGATGACGATTGAGGCCGATCCGCAAACGGCCCAGTGCCTCATCCTGATCTGCCTGCCGGTCTCCATGGTGTTGTCCCCTGTGTTTATCGAACTATACGTCCGTCCTTGATCACACACCCTTGTAGAGCGCCGCGCCCTGCATCAGCACGATGACCTTCGCCCCGACCTTGATGCGGGAATGCAGATCGATGATGTCGCCATTGTTCATGCGGATGCATCCGGAAGACACGTCCAGACCAATGGTCCACGGTTCGGGCGTGCCATGGATCCGGTAGATGGTGTCATGGCCGTCTTCGTAGAGGTAGAGCGCCCGCGCGCCGAGCGGATTGTCGGGCCCACCGGGCATGCCATTGGCCCACGGCCGGGCTTTTGGATCCCGGGCAACCATTTCGGCCGGCGGTGTCCAGGTCGGCCATTCCGCCATGCGCCCGACCTTGACGATGCCGGCCCATCCGAAGCCCTCCCGGCCCACACCGATGCCGTAGCGGATCGCCTGCTGGCCGGGCTGGACGAGATAGAGGAAGTGCTGGTTGCCGTCGATGATGATGGTGCCGGGCTGCTCGGCGGTGCGGAACTTGACCACCTGCGGGCGGAAGGATTCCGGCACCTGCTTGTGAAGCTTGTAGTACTGGTAGGCCTTGGTGCGATTGTAATCCGTCCACTGCCGCGTCTTGGGATCGTAGACCTGCGTTCCCGCGGCAAGGGACGCGGTGGTGGAAAAAACCAATCCCAGCGCCAGCACGACCGCGAGGCCTGCCGCATGCCTGCCGCCAGTTCCCGCCGCTCGTTCGTCGGTGCCGAACCTCATCTTCCTGCGTCTGGTCATTGCTTGGCCCATCCTTCGACGCGCGCCTCGTTCTTGGCCACCCATTGCTCGGCGTAAGCAGAGGGCGCCTGCCGCTCGACCTGGAGCGCGTAGCTCATATCGATCGCCTCCTCCGGCTTGAAGTCGACGTGCTCCAGGAAGCGAACCACCTCCGGATGTTTCTTGCGCAACGAAGTCGCGTAGGCGATGTGGTAGTGGGCCGTGTCCCAGCCAACCGCGGCATTCGATTTCGAAAGCCATTGCGGGTCTTCCGTCGGCAGGACGATCTTCCATTTGGCGGCATCGTATGGTGGCTCCGTCAGGCGCACGATGTCATGCAATTTGAAGACCACATGCGGCGCATAGCAAGCGAAGACCATCGGCCGATCCGAGGCCTCCGCCGCATCTACAGCCGCCATGCCAACATCTTCCGGCATTTCGAGCAGCGTCAGGTTCTTGGCATAGCCGTAGCTGTTGGCGCGGATGCGCTCGATGGTGGTCGACGACCACGTTTGGGCGCCAATCCACATCTCGCCCTTGCCGTCTCCGTCCGTGTCGAGCGCCTCGGTCTTCTTCGGATCACTGAGGTCGGAAATGTCCTTGAAGCCGTATTTGTCGGCCGCTGTCCGGTTGGCGCAGATACCCTGCCAGGCCGGAACTCCGATCGGGCTGATCGCGACCGTACCGGCCTGGGTGACATACTTCTTGACCAAGGTGTCGAGGTTCGGCAGCCACACTTCCGGATGGATGTCGACCTGGCCGGAGTCAAGACCGGCGAATGCAATCATGGTGCCCATCTCCACCACATCCGCATCGAGCCCGAACTCCTTCTTGAGACTCACTTTCAGGATGTTGGCCGTCGCCTGGCCCGACGACCAGTTCGGCATTGCAATAACCAGATCAGCAGCGTGGGTGCGAATATCGCCGAACACAATCGCCGAGGCAACCACCGCCACTTTCAATGCCAGTTTCACCAGGTCGGCCATCAAGTGATCCTCTTTACGTGCTCATTTTGGAATCCTGTCGAAGACACCCAATCGCTAAAGCAGTTCATCGACAGCTGGTTTCGTTCGTCGATTGCCACCGGAGATGCCTCCAACCTTTCGGCCAGATTGTTGGTCTGACCCGGAAGATTGCGTCGCCTGTTCGGATCCACAACGGACAGAGTAGCGCTTACCGCCAAGCGGCGCCAGCGCTCCTCCCGCGCGGTGGCGCGGGCGGTCGAAATCGTCGGAGGAGCCAAGATGAGCAGGGATTGCTTCGCGACGGTCATGGGAGCCCCGAATCTGACTGGCGTCGCTGCCAAGCTTGCATCTGAGGCCGCATCGAAGGAGTACGTAACAGTAACAACCATCGGCTCACACAGGAAGCAACTGGAGTTGCAACCGCGACCACGACGCACGTCGTCGATCGGAAGCACCCACTATTGCCGTCATCGCCGAAGCAGCTTCCCGCCGCCGTGGAAACCTCCGCGGGATCCGCCTCCGCCACCAGGATGGGAAATCAGGGCGTTGTGCTGGATCCGGTCAGCAGCTGCCGCATGGTGCGGCCTGCCTTGGAAAGCGCGACATCGCCGTCACTCCACCGTGACGGATTTCGCCAGGTTGCGTGGCTGGTCGACGTCGGTGCCCATGAAGACGGCGGTGAAATAGGCCAGCATCTGGATCGGCAGCGCATAGATGATCGGCGAGATGATTTCGGGCACGTCCGGCAGGATGATGGTCTCCATCGTCTTCACGCTCGCCTGCGCCGCCCCCTTGCTGTCGGTGATCAGGATGATCTTGCCGCCGCGCGCCGCCACTTCCTGCATGTTGGACACCGTCTTCTCGAAGATGCGGTCATGCGGCGCGATCACGATGACCGGCATGTTCTCGTCGATCAGCGCGATCGGCCCGTGCTTCAGTTCGCCGGCCGCATAGCCTTCGGCGTGGATGTAGGAGATTTCCTTGAGTTTCAGCGCGCCTTCCATGGCCAGCGGGAAATTGGTGTCGCGGCCGAGATAGAGCACATCGGAATAGCGTGACAGCTCCCGCGCGATGCGCTCGATCTGCTCCTCGAGCTTGAGCACCTGGTTGGCATAGCGCGGCGCTTCCGAGAGCGCCCGCACCAAGGCTTTCTCCTCATCCTTCGAGATCGCCCCGCGCGCCACGCCGGCGCGCACCGCAAGCGACGCCAGCACCGAGAGCTGGCAAGTAAAAGCCTTGGTCGAGGCGACGCCGATCTCGGGCCCGGCCAGCGTCGGCAGCACGACATCGGATTCGCGCGCCATGGTCGATTCCCGCACATTGACGACGGCGCCGATCTTCATGCCGGCCTTGCGGCAGTAGCGCAGCGAGGCCAGCGTGTCGGCGGTCTCGCCCGACTGCGAGATGAAGAAGGCGGCATCGTTGGCCGACAGCGGCATCTCGCGATAGCGGAACTCCGAGGCGACATCGATGTCGACCGGCAGCCGCGCATAGCGCTCGAACCAGTATTTGCCGATCAGGCCGGCGAGATAGGCGGTGCCGCAGGCCGAGATCGCCAGCCGGCCGATCTTGGCGAAGTCGAACGGCAGGTCGAGCGGCTTGGAGACACCGGAGACGAAGTCGACATAATGCGCCAGCGTGTGCGAGATCACCTCGGGCTGCTCATGGATCTCCTTCTCCATGAAATGCCGGCGGTTGCCCTTGTCGACCATGAAGGAAGTCGACAGCGACTGCTGGCGCTTGCGCTCGACTTGTCTGCCGTCGATGTCGAAGATGGCGACGCTGTCGCGGCGCACCACCGCCCAGTCGCCGTCCTCGAGATAGGTGATCGAATTGGTGAAGGGCGCCAGCGCGATGGCGTCGGAACCCAAAAACATCTCGCCGTCGCCATGGCCGACGGCCAATGGCGGGCCGTTGCGGGCGCCGACGATCAGGTCTTCGTCGCCCTTGAACATGATGGCCAGCGCAAAGGCGCCTTCGAGCCGCTTCAGCGCCTGGTGCGCCGCCTCGACGGGCTTGCGCCCCCTGGCCAGTTCGCGCGCCACCAGATGGGCGACGACCTCGGTGTCGGTCTGCGAGGAGAAGGAATAGCCGTCGCGCGTCAGTTCATCGCGCAGTTCGGCGAAATTCTCGATGATGCCGTTGTGAACGATGGCGACACCGTCGGAGAAATGCGGATGCGCATTGGTTTCGTTGGGCACGCCATGGGTCGCCCAGCGCGTGTGGCCGATGCCGATCGTGCCCTCGAGCGGCTCGTCCTTGAGCCGGCGTTCGAGATTGATCAGCTTGCCCTCGGCGCGACGGCGGCCAAGCTCACCCTTCTCGATGGTGGCAACACCGGCCGAGTCATAGCCGCGATATTCCAACCGCTTCAGCGTAGCCAGGATGAGCGGAGTAACCTGCGAGTGGCCGACGATTCCAACGATGCCGCACATGGCTTTGCCCCCATATAGCCTGCAGAATTCCAGCCCCATTGCGCACAAGAGCCATGTTATCCCTCCCCGACCACGGACTGATCGTTCATTTGAAGGAGCCCATGGACTTAATCGAAAGCTGACCTGTCGCGTTTGAAGTCCGAAGTCGCCCAAGAAGGCGCAGGCTCCGTGGCGGAGCCTGCGTGGTCGGCCGCGAGACACCTGAAGACGGGCAGTTCGTTCGAATGATGCGCTTCGGTCAGCCGAGGCGCATGTTGAGTCAGCCGGCAAACCAAAACACACCCAACAGCCGGTTAGGCCCGGCCGCCTGATGCCCCCCTCCAAGAGGCTGTCGGGCCGCTTGATCTACATGGGGCTCGGACTGCCCCGGATGCCGGCAAGCGAGCGGTACTGAGTCCACGCAGGAGATCAACAAACCTTGGCCTGTCGCTCACAATTTTCGACCACTCCTTGCGGTTAAGGCGCTGAAATCGCTGGCGCTCGGCATCGTTTGATTGCACGAAGACGCCGAACTGACCTCTCGATACAAAGGGGAAGCTTAATCCTCGCCTTGCTCGATCCAGGCATGCTGAAGGGGGATGTAGGGCATGAAGTTCAGAGATCTGATCAGGCGTGCTGACAACGCCGAGAAGTCCTTCGAGGACCTTGAGGCCGACTTGGCGAACGCCGTCGACGAGTGCCTTGGTTTGTCCGATCTGTCAGAGCAGGCAACAGATGCCGTCGCTGGCGAGACGCCCATGCAAGAGGACAACAGCGAACAGGACAACAGCACCCAAACCGGAGACGGCGCCGTCACTGCGGAACCCGCGCGACGACTGACCTCCCATACGCAGAGCCGTATGGCCGCCTTGACTTCGTTTGATGGGCTGTTTCGCGATGCGAAGCTCCACTTCGAGGAGATCAACGCGAAACTGTCGGAGATCGCAAGCACGCATCACCTGACCCGCGAACTGTTCCACATTCTTCACGCCGACATTCTGCGAGCCAACGAACTGGAGCTGGCGAATCTGAACCTGACCTCGGAGCAAAGGAGCCTGTCGGACAGGCTCAATGATCTGAACCGAAGGCAGCATGAGCGGGAAGGCATTGTGGAGGCCTTGCAGCAGCGCGAGGCAAGCCTGGTTCAAGACTGTGAGGCGCTTCGCGGCGCACTGGCCGGAGCAAGGCTGGAACTCGTGGAGGCCGCGAACACGAACGCGAAAAACGAAGCGGAATTCGGGGACATCACGAACGCACTTGCAGCTGCTACCGTCGAGGCCGACAGACGCGCGCGCGAAAACAAACAGCTGCGGGAAAAGAATGTCAGCCTGTCGATCGACCTCGAAAAAGCGCTGAAGCGGGAAGACGAGGCGCGGCACAGGCTCGACGGGTTTTCCACGATCCATGCCAACGAAGCGGCACGAAATTCCGAATTGCTGGCTGCACTCGGCAAGAGCGAAAAGGAAGCGACACGACTCCATACGTCGCTCGAGGTCGCCCAGGCGAAACTATCCGAGATGACGGAAGCCGCCCGTATCATGGAAGCGGAGAAGAACGCCGAGATCGAACGCTGCCGTGCCGAAATTCGAGGATCGCGTTCCGAGATTCAGAACCTCCATTCGCGACTGGAACTCGCATCAAACGCAAACAGCGAAGCCTCGAACGAACTCGCCAAGCTCAGGCTTCAATGGAGCGAGGCCGTGGCGGAAAAGCAGGTCGCGGATGAACGGTTGGCTGCTCTCACCAAGGAGGCTGAAACCGACAAGCTGAACCTTTCGAAGATAACCGCCAATTTTTCACAGCTTTCCCTGCAGCAGGCGTCCGATCAGATACAACTCGATGTCCGCCGGCAGGAATGCGAAGACCTGCGGACCGAAATTGCGTCGGTCAACGCCCGGATCAGGGACCTCCTGCCTCTTGAGAGGCTCCATGCGACGACGAAGGCCAACGCCTTGACGCACAAGAGCGATGCAGCCAAGGTTCCCGTGACGGTGGAGCGAACAGCGCGCTCCATGCGCCGCGTTCGCCGGAGGGCGCTCACCGCATCATAGAAGGAGGCTGCCCATATTCGCCGCCTGCTTCCAACGATCCCTCACATCATTGGCGGAAAGCCCTCGACATCTGATCGGTGAGAGGCTTCAGCAGATAAGACCAGACGCTGCGTTCGTCCGTGCTTATATGGACCTCTGCCGGCATGCCTGGCTTTAGCACCTTGGCATCGGTCAGGCAGGCTGCCTTGTTCTCGACATTGATACGCGCCGAGAAATACGAAAGCTGTTTTTGTTGATCCTTGATCAGGTCCGCCGAGATGCGCTTGACCGACCCCTGGCAAGCAGGCGTGGTGCCGGAGTCGAAAGCAGGAAACCGGATCGAGACCCGCTGGCCGGGACGAATATCATCTATGCGCGACGGCGGAATCAGCGCGTCGACGACGAGGTTGTCGGTGTCGGGGACAATCATCATGAGCACTTCCCCCGGGGCGATGACGCCGCCGATCGTGTGGATGGAGGATTCCTGCACCGTTCCCGATTGCGAAGCGCGGATGGTGGTTTTGGTCAATTCGTCCTGCGCCACAACCTTGCGCTCTTCGAGTTCGGTCTGCTTGGCCTCGGTTTCGCGAAGTTCGCTGGTCACCTCACTGCGCCTCTGTTCATCGAGCTGAAGAATTTGCAGCTCGGTCTCGCTGATCCGGGCCTGCGCCTCGGCAACCGCCGCCGCAAGGCGCCCTGACTCTCCGTGCGCCCGGGTTGCATCCAATCTGATGTTGCTCAGCCGCTCCTTGGACACCAATTTTTTTGTGAAAAGCGCCTGGACGTCGGCAAGATCCCCATCCAGCAAGACCACGGATTGGTCTTCCGCAGCCTGCTGTGCCTTGAGGCCATCGATCTGACGCTCGAGTTGCTTTGAGCGACTTTGCAACTGTGCCTTCTGCCCCGTCAACGCCGCGGCGCGGCTTTCAAACAGGGCGCGCTCGCCATTGACGAGTGCGGCCAGGTCCGGGTCGCCCATCCGTGTCTGAAGGCCGGAAGGAAGCTGCATCTCCGACAGGCCTTGTCGCTCGGCTTCCAAGCGCGCCAGTCGAACGGTGGCGCGATCGAGATCCTCACTGATTATTTGCAGGTTGGCCCGCGTCAGCGTGTCGTCCAGCCTGGCCACCACATCGCCGGCCCGGACATGATCGCCATCTTGCGCGAAGATGCCCCCGATCGTGCCGCCTGTCAGATGCTGGACTTTCTTTATGTTGCTCTCGACCACCACGGTGGCAGGCGCAATCACCGCGCCGGCGATCTTGGTCAAACCGAGCCAAAGCCCGCCGCCGACAATCAGCAGAGCCGTGATCGCCGCGCCCAGGATCAGGTTGGCCCGGATATCATCCCGCACCTCGACCGAGTTCGCCTCGGTTCTTCGGCTCGCATCGGCGAGCGGCACGTATGAAAACATCGTCGCGTCAGACATGGAGCAACACCTCACGCATGACCGCTTACTCCCTTCTGTATCGGGACAACCGACGGAGGCCGTTCAGCAGGCGAGGGGAAGGGCCGGATAACGTTGGCCAGCACCTCCTCGCGCGAGCCAAAGGAGTGAAGCGTCCCATTCGACATTACCAGTACCTTGTCGATATTGGTGAGGGCGGAAGGACGGTGCGCAACGACGATGACTATGCCTCCACGCTGGCGCACCGCCAGGATCGCGCCGGCCAGGGCGGCATCGCCATCGACGTCCAGGTTTGAATTCGGCTCGTCGAGGACGACAAGAAACGGCTCGCCATAAAGTGCCCTGGCAAGCCCAACGAGTTGCCTCTGTCCGGCCGAAAGGGCTGCCCCTCCCTCGCCTACGCGTGTTTGAAAACCATTCGGCAATCGCATGATCATCTTGTCGACGCCCGCCGCCCTGGCGGCTGCCAGCACGCCCTTGGCGTCGCCCTTGCCGCCAAATCTCGAAATATTGTCGGCAACCGTTCCATCAAACAGTTCAACATCTTGCGGCAGATAGCCGATATGGGTGCCAAGCTGTTCGTGACCCCATTGGTCGAGCGAGGCTTCGTCCAGCCTTACCGTTCCGCGAAGCGGCTGCCACACGCCCACCAGCGCGCGCACAAGTGTCGTTTTCCCGGAACCGCTTGGGCCGACAATCGCCATTCCCGCGCCCCCCTGCAGGCGGAAACTGACATTGGCCACGGTCGGTTTTTGCTGACCTGGCGGGGCTATTGTCAGTTCCTCGACCGCAAGCATCGCCTGCGGGGCTGGCAGTTCCATGAGTTCGTCATGGCTGCCGAAGGCGGTCAGCGCCCTCGCCAGTTGGGAATAGCTCTGACGAAATGCCACAAACCCTCTCCAGTTTGCCATCGCCGCGTCAACCGGGGCCAACGAGCGGCCCAGCAATATGGAGGATGCTATGATCACGCCAGGCGACGCTTCACCTCCGATCACGAGATAGGCACCAAGCCCCAGGACGCAGGACTGCAAGGCCATCCGCAGCGCCCTCGACGTTGAACCGGTGGCGCCGACGATGTCGGAAAGGCGCTCCTGGTGCGTGAGATATGCGTGATTGACCTCACCCCAACGGCGGGCAAGCCGCCCGGAAAGGCCCATCGCGCGGACAACTTCCGCATTGCGACGGCCAGAGTCGGCAAGGTTGCGTTGCGACACAAGCGTCTCGGACGCGCGCGCGGCCGGGCCGCGACCAAGGATTTCCGCGACAACCGTGAGCAGCACGACAACAATCGCGCCGCCCGTCGCCAGCAGACCGAGCGAAGGATGCAGAAGAAAGATGACCAGTAGATAAAACGGTATCCACGGTGCGTCGAAGACGACAGTCGGCCCCAATCCGGAAAGGAAGCCGCGCAACTGATCCAGGTCACGAAGCGGCTGTACCCGGCTCGCGTCCTGCCCGCCGATGAGCGGCAAGGACAATGAGAGGCCGAAGACCCTTTGCTGCAGAGTCTTATGGAGCCGATTGCCGATTCGAACCAGGAGGCGAAGCCGCACGAAATCCAGCAGGCCGTAAACCGCGTAAAGGCCCAGCATCCCGATCGTAAATCCGACCAGCGTCGGAACGCTCTGCGAAGGCAGAACGCGGTCGTAGACTTGCAGCATGTAGACGGAGCCGGTCAGGGCAAGAATGTTTATGACCGCCGAGAACACGCCAACGCCTATCAGTGCGGGCGCGACGCCAAGCATAGCGCCACGTAGATCGGGCGAGTTTCCACCAAGGCTCATGGCTTGCGACCTCCGGTAAGAAGTCGTCGGGCAGGTTCACTGGCTCCGCCGGCCGTCAACAATTTTTTGGTTTTCAGGAGCGTTTTCCCTTTTTGCCTTATAATATTACGCCCCACTAACGTACGTGGCCTTCGGTTAAAATGCAGCGAAATCGTGACGCTGGCCCGAAAAACCGGGAATCGACGCATTAAATCAGGGGAAAACTGCCGTTTTGAGATCCGAGGAGGGCTGTACAGATCGCGTTTCAGGCAAACGAAATCGAGCCCGCATCATTTTTTTCAGGGGGGTGAGTCGCCGCAGAGGCAAAGCCACGGCGCCCGGCTCACGGCCGTTTCACCGAGCCATTTTAGTGAGCGATCTCGTCTTCTAATGCTTTCTCGCGATCTAATGCTTCCTCGCGATAACCAGGAAATGCTGCGCCAGTTGTCCGGGAACGCGCAGGGTTCTGGATAGCTTCTCGAAGGGCTCGATCAATGCTTCGCAGATCCGCGGCAAGAGGCGTCCGGGCCGAGGCAGATAGCCGTAAGGTATCACTTCCTCCACGACGAAGCCCGAAGCGGTCAGGAGTTTCTTGAATCTCGTCTCGCTTAGCGTGTTGCGAACCGTGCGTCCAAGCGACCAATTGAGCAGCCGGCAAACCAAGCCGATGGGCGAAGTCGCATTCATATGAACGTTGCACACGAGCCTTCCGTCATCCTTCAACTGCTGGTTTATCGCTTTCAGCGCTTCCCGTTTCAGCTGATCCTCGGCATTCAGAAAAAAGCGAAACGCGGTTACGACATCGAAGGTCTCTTCGAGGGATTCCATCGTCATATCGATGTTGCGTAGTTTCACATTGTTCGGAACTTGCGCGCAGGCAAGCATGGATTTGGAAACGTCGACGCCGACCACCTCGCCGAAAACCTCAGCCGCGACGTTGGTGATGCGACCTGTTCCGCATGCGAAATCGAGGCAATTTCGACCGGCTCCGCCCATTGGGCGAAGAACGTCCAGGATCATGGGCCTTTCGATTTTGTCCCACAGCGCACCGTAATAGCCGAACTCGTGCGTCATGTTGTAGTGCGCGCCGTAGCCTGGCGCGCAGTGACTGGCCCTGTAGTCGTCCGACACTCGGTCGCCCTGCGTGTGGACCTGCTGGCTGGACGCCAAGTCCTGCCAAATCGCGGACTTGCCGGGTTGAGCCTCGGCCATGAGAATTCGGACCGCCGAAGGCGCACCGACAGCATAAGCCGCCGGCTGAGCCATCCGAGCCGTGTTCATCGACCATTTCCGCTTCGCATCTCGCCTGGAATTGAGCCTCACCAGGATCTCCTGTTCGGTTTGTTCGACCCTCCAATCGAACAGTTTCCCAAGCCCCCCTTTTATCGGCCGGCGATTGAAGCCGCCCTATTGGATTGCAGCACTTTGCAGATCACTGCTGAATTTGGCTTCGACTGTATCCCCCGGCATCACAATAGTATCTTCGTCCGCCGAGATTTTGCGCCACTCGTCGCCTATCTTGCGCACGATAGTGACTTGAGCCTGGATCGTTTCGCCGGCAATCGGCAATGGCTGGGCGGATGCTCCGGTCGGTTGCAACTTCTCGCTGGCGGCGCGGAGTCTGGCGGTGACATCCCCCAGCCGCGCGTTGGTGTCCTTCAGATCCGTCAGCAAGCCAACCTTCCTCTGATTGTCATTGCGTTCGCGCTGCCTGACATAGTCCTCCTGCTGGCGCCGCGCTCTCATGAGCTCGACCGAGGTTTGCAGCGCACCGCTTGAGGACAGAAGCAAGGCGCGCCTGACATCGGCGAGCCGGGTGTTGGTCAGATTGCCTGCGTCGAACGCCTTGGTTACTTTCGCCAGGTCGTCCTGATCCGCCTTAACGCTCTCGGACTCGACCTGTTCGCGCTTCTGCAAAAGCTCGATTTGATCGGCCGCGTCCTTCTGGCCCTTCTCAAGGAAAGCCTGTTCCTGCTGGAAGTCGCTCAGCGCGATCTTCAGCGCGTCCGCCTCGGCCTGGGCGACCGCTGACCCGACGCTGGGCGACAGAGGCGACCCCTGTGGCGTCTGCTTGTCGAAATCCGCCTGGTCCTGAAGTTCGGCGCGGAGACGGGCGGCGTGAAAATACTCTTTGGTGTAGTCGCCCCAGAGTGTCTCGTAATCGCGCCTGAGATCAACCGGGTCGGGTCCTGTCTGGCCCGCGCGCGACCGCAAGAGGCTGAAGCCGCCGGAGACGGCGAGCGCCTGCCGCACGGTCATGAGCGGACGGTAGACCTGCTGTCCCGGCGTAAGCACGTCGCCCGTCACGTAGATCGGACGATAGTCGGCGATGATGGCCGTTATATCGCCTGGTTTGACGACAACCATCTGCTCTCGTCCATCGGGCAAACGCACGTGAAAGATCGTGGCCGGCAGAAGCGTCTGCATGCGGTTCTGCAATTCGGACGCGGTCAACCCTCCGACCATAACCATCCCGACTTCGGGAAGGGCGATATTGCCGTCCATCTGGACCACGGCTCGCTGCGTTCGATCCGGAATTGGCGCTATCCCTATCTCGACCGTATCGCCAGGTGACAGGCGATAGGGCTCGACCTCGCCGGCGGCAGCCATCGATGCCAGGAACATCCCGGCAACCGAGGCAAGAACGGTTCTTTTAGCGAAGGCCATTTGCGACAATCTCCTTATGGTTCGGCACCGGCTCCGAAGGCCATTCAAGACGGGAAACGAAATCGTATACCGGGCCACCGGGCACGCCCCAATTGCTCGACCAGATCACCTGCGAGCCATCCGGAGACGGCGAGGCATGCGTCTCGCTCCAGTAATCGAAGTGCGCGTTTTGCGTGTCGACGACACGGCGGACCTCTCCGCTGCCGTCCAAGCGCAGTGCAATGACCTGCTGCGCGTAAGGCGCCCAATCAGGGTGCTGCGCTATTTCGGCTGGTGTACCGCCATAGCTCAGAAACACCCAGCCCGGCCTGTCCAGCGACCTGAGCGACGCATGCATGGCCTCGCCATATCTCATCAGCGAGGTGACCTTGCCGTCAGCCAATCGGCGCTTGATCACCTGATATTTGTCGGGATCCGATTTGCTGATCCCGACATAAATTTCGCTGCCGTCGGCATCGACCGTCATGTCGCCATGACCGGGCCGGTGGTGCTCCATCCACTTCTGGCGCAGGACGCCGTCGATGGAAAAGATGAAGTTCGGTTCATTGCCGTCCGGCAATACCTGTGAGCACACAATGTTGATCCCGAGCGGGGAGATCGAACAGGAGCCGGTGGTTCCTGGAAGCTGGGCAAGATCGATATCCGGGAACTTCTTCCGCTCCTTCAGGTCGTAGCCAAAGACCACCGCCTTGCCGTCATTGCGCGTCGCACGCACAGCGATGCGGTTGCCATCGCGGCTCGGATTGCCCTTGTTAGGCCCGAACTGAAGCTTGCTGTAGGCCGACGAGGCGAACACGACGTCCTCATGGTTGGTGCGTGGCGCCCAGGTTGAAATCTGCCGGCCGGCAACGCAGATCATCAGCTGGGGATCCCTGGGATGCCATTCGCACTCAATCGAGCGGTCGCGGTGGAATAATGGGACGTAGCTGTGGCCGTCGAGAAAGCACATGCCACCGCAACCATTGACGATCAAAAGAAGGCTCTGGTCGGCATTCCAGGCCTGTGCGCTTGAATAGCGGTGGGTGCAGTATTTCGTCCCGCATACACCGGCCAGGCCGAGAATTCCGGGTTCTGTGATGCGCAAGAAGACCGTGCCGGACGCCGGATCCCTTGTTTCACCCAGATAGTCCGGAAGGTTGGCCGCCACCAGCGGCCCCGACGCGTTGCTTGCCCGACCGCCGGCCATGTAGAAATTCAGGAATACGGCACCGGCAATCAGCAACAGTGCCACCACATGCCGGCGCAGCAGGGTCATGTCATATAGCCCTTTTCGCGCCGTACCCGGCCTTCGCCAAGGCGCGCGCGCCACCATGCGATCGTCCGCTCGAGCCCATCGCGCAGACTGGTCTGCGCCCGCCATCCCGTCTCGCTTTCAAAGCGCGAGGAATCGGCGAGCAAGGCGCGAACCTCCGAATTTTGCGGCCGCAAACGGCTTTCGTCGCGATGGACCGGTTTTTTGGAACCGCTCAATTCGAGGACGAGGTCCAATACGTCGGAGATGGTCACGGCGCGTTGGCTGCCGGCATTGTAGGCATGGCCGAATTCGAGCCCCGCCAAGCCGGCCGTCAGGAACGCCGCGGCGGTGTCTTCGACAAAGGTCAGGTCACGGATCGGGCTCGTATCACCGACCATGATCGCCGGGCAGTTCGGGTCGAGGGCCTGCCGGATGATGGTCGGCACGATGGCGCGCTCACTCTGGCGAGGACCATATGTGTTGAAGGGCCGCATAATGACGACCGGAACATCAAACGACCTGGCGTAGGACTCCGCCATCATGTCGGCACCGATCTTGGATGCCGAATAGGGTGACTGTCCCTGCAGCGGATGCGTTTCGCGAATGGGCATGGTCTGGGCGGTTCCGTAGACCTCGCTCGTGGAGGTATGAACCACCCGCTCCGTCTCCCATTGACGTGCCGCTTCGAGCACGTTCACCGTGCCCAGGATATTGGTTTCCACATAAGACTGGGCGGCCGCATAGGAATATGGAATCGCAATCAGGGCAGCCAGATGAAACACGACGGCCTGGCCCCGCATGATCCGGTTCAGGAACGCGCTGTCGCGGACGTCGCCGCGGACGAGCTTCAGCCGGCTGCGGATGTTGTCCGGCAAATCGTCCAGCCATCCATGGCTGTCGAAGGAATTGTAGAGCGCCAGGGCCGTGACATCGGCCCCGTTGCGAACAAGCGCTTCGGTGAGATGCGAACCGATAAATCCATCCGCGCCTGTCACTAGAACTTTCTTGCCATTGTAGCTCATGACTGCGCATTCCCTTGGCTTGATGGAGCGCTTTCCATTTTGGGGTTCATACGTCGATCGGCGGTGATGGAACCCAGCCGACAACCGCCAGGAAGCCGCGTGCCATCCACATGATGTCGGAGCCGATGGTGCGCTGCGGATAGTAGGACAGGTCGAGCCTTGCCTTGGCCGGGAACATGACCTCCCGGTAGAACAGGATCGGATCCACGGATTGGGGAAATAAACGCGCCTCGTGCCGGAAAAGAACCTGCGTTGGGCCCAGCAGGCCAGGTTTGTAGCGCAGGACGGCCTCCAGGCCACCGTGGAAGCAATCGGCGAAAGCCAGGCTCTCGGGTCGTGGCCCAACGATCGCCATCTCGCCTTTGAGGACATTCCACAGCTGCGGCAATTCGTCGAGTTTGGTCGCGGCGAGGAACCGGCCTATCGTCGTCATGCGGCTGTCGCCAACCATGGTCAGGGCGAGGCCTTGCGAGCTGCAGTCCACCCTGAACTTGCGGAATTTGTACATGCGGAAGGGTTGGCCACCGGCGCCCATGCGGGTTTGCACGAACAAGACGGAGCGGCCACCTTCGACCAGAAGCGCCACGGCAATCAGAAGCATCAGCGGCGCCAAAATAACGGACGCGGCGCCGGCAACCGCGAGATCGATCGAACGTCTCACGAAGCCATGCGTGGGGCTTGCCACGAGACGCCGGTGAAGTGAGAGATCTGATGCATTCATGCCGCGGTTCCTGTCTGAGCGCCGCTGCTAAGCGCGGCTGCCAGCGCAGCCACAACTGCCTCCGCGACAGGCGACGTGATCTGGGGGTGCAGTGGAATTGTCAGCTCTCGCTGAGCAAAATCCTCTGTACGCGGCAAATGAGTGTCGGGATAACGCTCACGATAGAACGTCATCTGGTGCACCGGCGGATAATGGATCGTGGTCTGGATCCCCAGCGCTCGCAATTCGTCGATGACATCCTGCCGCCTCGCATAGCGCGGCAGGAGGATCGGCATGATGTGGTAAGCCGACGTCCGGGGTTCGCTGAAGGGAACCGTCACGGCAGGGCAGCGTTCCGCGATGAGGCGCCGGTACAGTACGGCCAGGATGCGCCTGATTTCGTTCCACTCCTGCAGGTTCTGCAGCTGAACCAGTCCAATCGCCGCCCGCAGCTCATCCATGCGGTAGTTGAACCCGAGCATGGTGACATCATATTGCGGCGTACGGCTGTTCAGCCGCTGATGTGTCCCGGTGGTCATGCCATGCCCGCGGGCCTGGCGAATCCTGTCGAGCAGATCGGGGTCGCGCGCAATCACGGCGCCCCCTTCCGCCGTTGTCATGTTCTTGTTGCCATAGAAGCTGAAGGCAGCCGCTGCGCCGAATGTCCCCACCTCCCTCAGGCCAGGAGCATGCGCGGCATCTTCGATGATATGCAGCCCTCTAGCCCGGGCGAAACGCTGCCACTGTTCCCGATTGGGGAGGTAGCCCGCGAAATGCACGAGAATGACCGCCTTTGTGCGTGGCGTGCACCGCGCTTCGGCCTCCGCGAGCGACATCAGCGGCACGTCGGCCGACTCGATATCGACAAAGACCGGCGTGGCCCCGACATACAGCACGGCATTCGCGGTCGCCACGAAGGTCAGTGACGGAACCAGCACCTCGTCGCCCGGCCCGATTCCCAGCGCGTGCAGGATGAGATGAAGCGCCGCGGTACAAGAACCGACCGCAACGCAATCCTGTGCGCCATGGATGTCGGCAAAGGCCTGCTCGAAAGCTTGTACCCGCTCTCCCATGGTAAGCCAACCGCTATCAATCACCTTCGATAGGGCTACCTTCTCCGGTACACCTAGAATTGGTGCGCTCACCAAGAGCATCTTGACCTCCTGAACTGTTATTTGCTGGTTCGGCCTCTGATTTCTGAACTCTTCACGCGGCCGCGGCGGCGACCTCGATCGAGGTCGACTGCTCTTCCCAGGCAATCGCCTGTGCGTTCTGGAAGTCGTCAACGCGACCGATGTCGAGCCAGAGACCGTCGTGCTTGTACACATGCACGGCCGTGCCGCCCTGCATCATCTGGAGCATCAGATCGTCAAACCCGAAAGGGATGCCGGAAGGAATGAACCGCAGGACATCCGGGTTCATGCAGTAAATGCCCATGCTGACGAGATGGGAAAGTGTCGGTTTTTCCCTGAAGAGCTGAACGGCATTGTCGACCTCGTCGATGACGCCGAAGTCCATCTTGATCAGCCGGCAGGCAGTGGCGATCGTGACCGGATCCTTGTGCATACGATGCGCGGCTACGAACCGGCTGAGGCTTAGATCGGTAAGAACATCGCCGTTGAGCACAACAAATGTATCGTTCAGTTCTTCCCTGATCAGAGACAGAGGCCCGATGGTGCCGAGCGGCTCCATTTCCTGGGTGTATCTGATCTTCAGATTCCATTGCGATCCATCTCCACAGACGCTGCGGATCAGGTGCCCGAGATAGCCGGTCGTGATGTAGACCTCTTCTATGCCGTTGCGCCGCAGCCACTTGAGAAGCAACTCAAGAACGGGCCGGGCTCCGATCGGCATCAAGGGCTTCGGCAAGACCGACGTGAAGGGCCGAAGGCGCGTGCCCATTCCACCACATTGAATCACCGCTTTCATCCGATCCTCCCTGATTTACAATTTGGTTCTGTCCGGGCATCTCGTGTTCGAGTTCATTCGGACTTGGCATCCGGCCCGACCCTCGGCGGCACTCCGAACATCATACGAGAAGGGTATGTGACAGCTGGGGTGGCTGTCGTCGTGCATTCGAATGGCAACGCGCCAACGCTCTTCCGGTATTGAATTTTCCGCGAAATCGAGGCCGGCCTGAGCGGTGAGGACCTGGCCGCGAGCAGCGTCCGTCAAGTGCCGGGGTTGGCCTGTGAGCCCCCGGTGAAGGCAGGTGCTGGCATCAAAAAGCCGTGAGGCACCGCGGCCTCTTGTGCTCGATATCGCTCAGCAGGCCGGGCAGCTCGCGCAGGGTTAAAAAAAATAACAGAAGCTTTTTCGCAATTTAGGATTATATTATGCATGCGTGATGTTCGCGGGTGGGGACGCCGTGGATATCACTGTGATGTGACGACTGGTGGTTGATCACGACTTTCAGGATCGCCGCAGTTGTGTCCATCATGGAGGAATGGGAGGTTTCAGCGGGTTTTCTCGTCGGGAACCGAGTGAGCGTTGGGGTAGTTCAATGTATCGGATCGTCATCGCTGACGATCACGGCTTGTATCGGCGCGGCTTGCGGCTAGCACTTACGGCTGGGATTCCGAATGCCGAAATATTCGAGGCTGCGTGCTTCGATGCCGTGGTCAATCTTCTCGAGGAGCAGGCATCCATCGATCTTGCGATCCTCGACCTTAACATGCCCGGACTGTTCAACCAGGAGGTCCTCGGGGACGTTCTGTCGGCCTATCCCGGCACGCGCTTTGCGATCGTTTCGGGGGACGATTCGCGCTCTGAGATACTGACCGCTCTTTCGATCGGACTTCACGGTTACATCGTCAAGTCGCAGAAAGACGAGGAAGTCGTGCTGGCCGTAAACGAGATCCTCTCCGGCCGGATCTATGTGCCGGCGCTATTGTCTCGAGCGTCGGCCGAGAAGCCATATCCGACCTTGCCCCCGGCGAAAAATCAAACTCGTCGGAGCGTGAACGGCGCCAATCTCGACAGGCTCACACCGAGACAGCAGGACGTCCTCAAACTGATGGCGGAGGGGTATTCGAACAAGGAGATCGCCCGCAACCTGGATATTGCGGAGGCGACAACGAAAATTCATGCTGCTGCCGTTCTGCGCGAGCTCGGCGTCCGAAACCGGACCGAAGCAGCCGTTTTGCTGCAAAGCTGGCTGTCGAGGAATGTCAACTGACGGCCATCGCTCAGGGCGAGCGGTTTGGGTGACATGCGCAGGGCAAGAACTTAAAGCGTGTCACCAGATCGTCTCACAGATGACGCGCTTCAGAGTTCGATTTCCTTCCGCGACAGCCGCAACGAATACCGCAGTCCGTGCTCCGATATTTCCAGTTTCGGGGAATGACCGACAAGCGGCGTGCCGTCGACGCCGATTATCATGGAACCGAAACCGTGGCGCACGACCTTTGCGTTCTTCCGCCGTCCCGATTCCACCCAGTCGAACACAAGATCGTCGCCCGCGCCGTCGGGTGCGAATTGCCACTTAACCTCGACCTTGCCTTGTGAGTCACCCAGCGCACCGTGTTTCACGGAGTTTGTCGTCAGCTCGTGAAGTATCATCGCAAAGCTCTCGGCGGCGCCACCCGGTACTAAAACGGAGGGGCCGCTGATCGTTATATCCCGTGTTTCCTTGAAGGGCTGCAGTTCCTGGGCCACGAGCTCGTGGAGCAACCCTGAAATATTGCTATGACCTGAAAGGAGCATGTGCGTCGCTTCCAGCGTTCTGATCCGATCGATCAGCATTTCCTTGTATTTGGCAACGTCGTTCTCGGGAACATTGATCATCTTCACCAGGGCCGTGATGACCGGGAACAGGTTGCTGAACCGATGGCGTTCTTCGCGCATGATGCGCTCGCGCTTCTTCACGGCAGCGCGAAGAAGCGTGGTTTGTCGACGCTCGGTGAGATCGGCAGCCACCCCGATGCGCAACGGTCGATCGCCGTGTTTTTCCTGCCGACCGCGCATGGCAATCCAGCGCACATGGCCGTCCGTCCGCCGGACACGGATCTCGATGTCGTAATTCACACCCGACGATGGTTTTGCCGAGGCCGCCAGCTTCAGCCAATCGGCCGGATGAATCACGGTCGAAAGTTCTTCCAAGGGGCGGACGCGCGTTGGCGGCAGGCCAAGGATGTCCCAGAACTTGTCGGAGCCTGTGACTGTCCCCTCCTTGAGATCGATACGCCACGTACCCAGGCGTCCGGCAGACAGAGCGAGATCAAGCCATTCCTTCTGAGCCCGGAGAGCCTCGCGGGCGGCTCGGCGTTCGGAAATATCGTCGATCACCACGAACACGCTCTCGGTGGACACCTCGTCAGGCCGCGACGAAGACAGGGCCAGGCGAGCCCAGAACGCCTTGCCGTCCTTCCTCAACAGGCGAACATCCGCAGCGGATGACGCGGCGCCATTGCTTAGATCTTTCAACAAATCCCGCACGGCATCTCGATCGTCAGGAAGAACAAGCGCCTCCAGCTCCAGCTGCGCAAGCTCCTCTTCTCCGTAGCCGGTCATCTCAAACAGACGTCTGTTCGATTGCAGCAGTTCGCCACGTCGATTGGCATTCGCAAAACCCAAGGCGGCGCGCTCGAAGGCCCACCGATAGCGGCCCTCGGCAGCATCGATGGCAGCAAGCCTTGCCTCGGCGACCTCGAGCGCCTCGCGCAAATCCTGTCGCAGGCGGTGGAACACAAACGCGATCAGGCCACCCGAAACCAGGAGGAAGATGGCGCGCGTCCAATCCTCCGCAGAGATTTGAGAATTCAGGACGCGCTGTTCCCACAAGCCGGCGGCTGCCATGAGAAGCGTTGCGGCGATGGCGAGCAATCGCCCTTCGAGATATGCAATGATAATAATCGCAGGGATAAACGCAATAAAGGCCGCGTCCTGCCCAACATGTATTGTATTTGTTATCACGAATATTAAAGAGACCGCCAGCACCAACAGCGAAGCTACATGAGCTAACGGGGTGCCTGGCACATTCAATTTCAGTCGACGCAGAACCAAACCCATGCGTCAGCCTACAACCTTCCGTCTAGTCCGTCGAGACTAGGCCGTGAAGGGGCAACCTAGTACCACTGCCGGATTGCCACGCCTTTCCCGGCGAATAAAATCGAGGGTTGGAAGGGCTCATCAGAACGCACATTTCAACGAACGCTGCGGAATCGTTCTGCCGCAGACTTCTTCAACTATGTCAAAACCCAAGACAGAGGAGCGCGCTCTGGGTGATATGTGAAACTCATAGCAAGTAAATGATGCGTAATTTACTTGCGTCAGAAGCAACTAGGGTTGGGGTAGAAGCTATGACACTGATTGACAGGCACAACGACGTGGCTGCGGGCAGCCAATACATCGTACTGAGGAATACTCGCAATGCACGCTCGACACACCTCTCGGATCGATCGGACGCCAGAATTGGCGGGGCACAGCGACGCAGTTTGGAATCCATAACCGGCATGCTCGACCGCATAGGCTGCGGTTATCTGGTGCTGGATCGCGACAGAAAAGTAATCGAATGGAATGGGGCCGCTCAAGACACACTGGAGCGGCAGGGCGAAGCGGCCGAAACGGCCAGCGAGCTTTCCGCGGGGCTAAGGCGGCTGGTCGCGAATGTTCCGGTCCATTTCCAGCCAGGCTCACTGTCATGGGTGGTGATCCGCAGCAGAGGCGACAGGCCGGTGATCCTGAATGAAACGGGCGTCATCGCGCCCGACGGGACGAGCATCGTCGCCTTGCTGGATCGGGAGAACACGTCAGCGGCCAATCCTCAGACATTGCAAAGGATGTTTGGCCTGACCAGCGCGGAAACGCAGCTGGCATTGCGCCTGGCTCAAGGCGACGCGCCGCTGGAGATCGCTCGCAGTTGGCGCCTCAGCCGCACCACGATCCGCTCCCAGCTTGCCTCGCTGTTCGCCAAGACCGAGACAAAGCGCCAGGCAGAGCTGGTGGCTCTTCTGGGGCGCATTTCGGTCCTGCCGTGAGATAGGCAACTTCGCCAGGTGTCGGCATCCGTCCGGATCCACTCGATCGGGAATCGACCGTAGCAACGCAGCCGTGCGGCTGCGTTGCTACGGTCATGGAACTGACGGCACCCTCTATGCCCATTTCGACGCGCGGTCGACACAGGCAGCGCCTGGAATCTCGAAACAGGAGTGACTTGCTATGGTCGAACTGAATTCGACAGGGCGGAAGCTGGCGGATGCCGCTCGCTTGCAGTCTGACGGCGCTGTCTCGGAACTTGCGCGCGCTGGGCCGGTCGTCGTCACAGGTGCCGCTGGATTCATCGGGTTTCATGTCGCGTCACGGCTTTTGCGACACGGCGTCGAGGTTGTCGGCGTCGACAATTTCACGCCCTACTACGATCCAAGGCTAAAGGAAGAGCGATTTGCACGCCTCTGCGCCGAGCCGAGGTTCACTCCCATGCGGATGGACCTCGCGGACCAGGCGCTCGTGAAAGCGCTGTTTTCCGACTTCCGGCCATCGCATTTTGTACACCTCGCCGCTCAAGCCGGGGTGCGCTATTCGCTCGTCGACCCGCATGCCTATGTGCAGTCGAACATCGTCGCGTTTCTCAATGTCCTGGAGGGTTGCCGGCACACCGGCGTCGGCCATCTCGTTTATGCCTCGTCGAGCTCCGTTTATGGCGCCAATCGAAGCATACCGTTTTCCGAGCACCATGGCGTCAATCATCCGGTCAGCTTCTACGCCGCGACCAAGAGTGCCAACGAATGCATGGCGCATTCCTACAGCCACCTGTTCGGCCTGCCCGTGACCGGATTGCGCTTCTTCACCGTCTATGGTCCCTGGGGCAGGCCCGACATGGCGGTCTATACGTTCACCCATGCCATAGCCGAGGGACGAACGATCGAAATCGCCAATGCCGGCCACGTGTGGCGAGATTTCACCTATATCGACGACATCGTCGAAGGGGTGGTTCGAGTGCTCGCCGCGCCGCCGCGCGCGGATCCCGATTGGGACAGTCAGGCGGCCGATCCCGCCACCAGTTCGGCGCCCTATCGGGTCTACAATATCGGCAATGACCGGCCTGAAGAAATCAACCGCCTGATCGCGATCATCGAGAAGGCGCTCGGCCGCCGCGCGCTTCGCGTCAATGTGCCTTTGCCTCCGGGCGACGTCCTGGAAACCCGCGCCGACGTCAGCGACCTTCGCCGCGCTGTCGGCTTCGCGCCGGCAACCGCACTCGAGGACGGCGTGCAGCGGTTCGTGCAATGGTACCGGGATTTTCACGGAAAACCCGCCAGCCGGGAACGGCAAGCGTTCATTCCGGCATAGGCGAGAAACGGGTGCCGGCGCGGCAACCGGAAAGAGGGCAACGCCGGTTCATCTACCCAAGCCCATGGGGTTCCGCATGCGAACGGATGGCGTTCGCCCTGGAGCAGTTCACCATTCACGGAGATGGCGAACTGCTCTAACTATTTGTTTTGACGGGATTCTTGCGGGAGAACGTTTCACACTTTTCCCGGAATTGCCCTGGCCGGCAGCGTTGTGGTGCTCGATCAGTCTGCCTTGGGATACGCCGGCACCGGAAATGGGCGCAGCTGCTGTCGGGCGCTGGACCCGACTCCCAAGAGACGGCGGGCACGGCCAGTCAGCGGCTTCTCGAACAGGCGGTAGGTGATGAGTGCCACGCCGAAAGTGGTCGCCAGCGCCAACGCGATAAAGGTCCAGGGGCCAAGCACCAAAATCAGGCCGGTTCGCCAGAAGAAGATGCGCATGGCGCGGATCACGAAAGGATGCAGCAGGTAGAGAGCGTAGGACGCATCGCCAACACCAGCGCCCCATCGCGCGGCCAGGCTTTCCTGCCGCAGCTCGCCTGGTGCCAAGGCAGCACTCCAGACGATGAGAGATGCCGGGATGCCATAAACAACGGGGCGAGCAAGGCCGATCGAGATATCGGGAAAGGCCGCCGCGAGCATCAGGGCGGCCAGTCCTGTCGCAGCGACGCAGGCCCTGATGAAACCGGATGGCCGCAGGGTAGAGGTGCACATGATGCCGATTACCACGCCGAAGGCGAACTCGAGGATGATCGGATCGGTCCAGAACGCGAATGGCTCTCGCAAAGGCGCCGCGAGACGGCCTGCGAGCACCATCCCCACCAGGGTCGTGAGCAGGACCATGACGGCCCAACGCATGGGGAGCACGATCGCCGCCGCAAACAACACGTAGAAAAGCATTTCATAGTTGAGCGTCCAACCTAGCTCGTAGAGAGGCTGAACGACGCCGTCAGGGCGAGTGGCGGGGATGAAGAAGTAGGATTCGATTACAAACCTGAAATTGATGTAGGTCTGGTTGAGGAAGGTGGGAGCGAGCAAAGCCACGGCAAGATAGAGCGTGGTGACCGACCAATA
The DNA here is from genome assembly GCF_059420305.1 of Mesorhizobium sp. GW821-FHT04C10. Lineage (NCBI taxonomy): Bacteria > Pseudomonadati > Pseudomonadota > Alphaproteobacteria > Hyphomicrobiales > Phyllobacteriaceae > Mesorhizobium > Mesorhizobium sp. GW821-FHT04C10. The sequence goes on from NZ_JBWKTL010000001.1 coordinate 6,491,613, forward strand.
AAGCGGGACAATCCGGGCTATCCGGCGAGAAAGAAAGAGACGCGCGCCACCCGTCTTTGCGAACAGCTGTCGTGACGTGTGCACCATGATCAGGCCGGAGATCACGAAGAAGATATCGACTCCGGCGCTCCATGGTATCGGATCCCAGGCTTGAAAGGTGCGGCCGGCCTCCGATTCCAGCGTCGCCGCATCATGCTGGGCGTGGCGCAGCGCAACCGAAGTTGCCGCGAGGGCGCGCAGAACCTGGACCTGTGTGAGGGTTTGACGTTGACCGGGCTCGACAGGCGTCGATCTTTCGGACCGATGGCGCATCGAAGACGTCGAGGCCGCCGCCATTGGTTCTTGTCCCATGGATGCTCCGCAGCTTGCCACAACACGGTGACGCGCGTCCGGAACTCACGCATCCTTCATATGACGGACACAGCCGGTAAAATATGATGGCAGCAGGCCTTCAGCCATCTCGGATGGTGCCAAGCCCACCCGCCGCCGCGATGCCGATGAACATGCATCGGGGCCTTCGTTCACTGACCGATCGGTGACGGGGATCGGCACCGATGGATGAAGTGCCCTTATTTGCCCGCCCTCAAGAACCAATTCCCTTGCTGGGCGTCAATCGCGTTCGGCCTGATCGAGAGCAGGGCAAAAACCAAGCCCGGCAAGATTTTCAGTCGCTTGCCGATATAGATGGCCATGGCAACGCTCCAGATACTTAGGGCAAGCGCGACACCCACGGCAGCGCCGATCGGGCCGTAGATCGCGACGCCGACGGCACAGGCTATGATGTTGGCCGCGGCGCCGGCAATCATCGTCGTTGCGGCGGCCCATTCGTTTCCAGTCATGGTCAGGAGATTCTGCTGAGGCCCGCACAGCGCGACAAAGACATATCCCAAAATGAGAACACGCGCGATTGGCGCTCCCGCGATGTAGCCCTCACCGAAATAGCTCAAGAACGGTTCGACGATCAGCATCATCGGGATGGCCACCGCTATGGCGCCTCCGGCGGAAAGCAACGTAGCCCGTGCGAACAGCTGCTGCAGGGCCTGACGATCTCCCCTGGCATGCAGATCGGCCGCGGTTGGCGAAAACATGGTGGCGACGGCGATGCGAGAGAGCCCTACAAGCATCGCGACATTCAACGCCAAGGCGAAAATACCGGCTTCACGAATATGGTCTGTCCAGCCCAAAACCAGCACCCCTGCCCGGCTGACGAAAACATCGAGCCCGGTGATGAGCATGAGCGGGGGGGCAGCAAACCACCATTCCCTTGATGCATAACTGGGCTGAGTCTGCCGCAAGCCAGATGGTTCGAACCTCCTCGCGGTGATGAACACCAGCCCAACCGTGAAGGCGGAACTTATCAGCACCGCCACCATCACCGCCGGCGCGTCCACGACCCATAGAGCGGACTTGGCCATGATCGCCACCAATATCAGCAGGAGCCCATCTCGCACGATGCGCTCCGGCAACAGCGCCGAGACGACGCCCCCAAAGGCACGTATGACCGTAGCGCCAATGGCATAGGCGGTAATCAAGGGTACGGCCGCCATGCCAAGCACGATACTGATCTCAAGTCCGCTTCGCATATGATCCGATCGCGCATGATCCGAAAAGAAGAGGACCAAGGCAGCGCCCGTCATTCCGAACAGCGCCGCCGCAAGAAGCGACTTCTGCAGGGCGAATTTTATCACCCCCCGCGCCAGATCAAGCCTGCCGTTGGCTCTGTAGGCGGGCACAAAACGCAACAAGGATACATTGAAACCAAGCGTTGCCAGATAGGCGAGCACTGAAGTCCAAGCCAGAACATAGGAATAGATGCCGTAATTGCCGGGTCCGATGAGACGTGCAATGGCCAGTTGTGCAAGGCTCGTCAGCCCGGCACCTCCGATATATATCATAAGGGCGAAGACGCTTGCCCGAGCGAGCCGCGAGCCGACGTCCTTGTTCCGTCGAGGTGTGGCTATTGAGGGAGGGGCAGCGGGATAAACTGAAGCCTTTCGAGACACGCGACTGTCGAGACCCATGACATGGGTTTCGGGGACGCCTTCTCTTCGGTCTTGACCTGCCAATCCCCTATCCATCCGCGAAAGCGCGGAAATGACTTGCTTCTCGACTGTACAAATACCCTTGAACTTCGATTGACTGTCGACATTGTCGACGGGAATAATTTTTTGGCCGGAAGTCGCGAGAAGACCATTTATGGATTCGAACACATCAACGGAGAGCATATTCACGTTCAAGTCGGCCTCAAAGACCCGCTCCGCCGGCGGTTGATGCTTGATCCGCTGCCGTAAACGGTTCTCCACGACATCCGACGGCACCACCAGCCTGATGGTGAGATCGGCCCGCGGCGCGAGGCTGAGCGCCGTTGTGAGCACATCGTTGTCTGTGTTCCCATTGAAAATCGCCAGCGATCCAATCGCTTGAACGTATCCTTGGTCGAAAATTATAATATCAGGCGATTGCCTGGCCCGGCTCCAGCAATGCGAAAGATGCAAAATATATCGCCAGATTCGAGCACGCCAGATTCGCTTCTTTGGTGTTATCAATCTTACCATCGACAGCGAAATCGACAGATCGTTCGCTATCCCGCCCGAGGAAAGCAATATTCTTAGAGTGGAGAATATTGCCGACGCGATTCTCGTGATGAACAGAACGATTCCAAGATCAAGGCTTCCCGCCCTCGTGCTGGGCTTATAGCTGAGGGCGACCTTGGCGTTATAGCCTTTCCCACGCAATTGCTCTGCCAGCGCGTGTGCAAAGGTTGTTTTGCCGGATCCTGGCGGTCCAAAAAATTCAATGATCATTCCGGGTCAGGTCCGATTGCGGGAACGCAGCTGGTTCCCTGTGGTATTTGGCGGAAAGCGGAGGCACGGCCCATCAAACCTTCGCCAACAGGAGGTCGGCGTTATCCCCGAGCCGGTAGCCGCCGTGCCTCTTTAGATTCACCTGGGTGAGCACGCTCCCTACTGGAACGGCAACGGATCCACCGCCCCGGAGCGACTCCAGAACACCACGGGCAATGCTGCGCCTCGTCCTGTCCCAGCGAACGGCGAAAAGCACCGCGTCAGCCCAGCGCTTCAGAAGTCTGGTTTCGGGGCCGCCGAGTCCCAGGGGCCCGTTCATGATGACGACGTCGTAGACCGAGAGCAGTTCATCGGTGAACTGGGATTTGTCGACCGTCGACAGAAGTGTCAGCAGATCATCCGAAGGGGCTGGGGCGGCCATGAGGTCGATGCCGACTTCTGGCATTCTCGTGATTGCATCCTGCAGCGCGCAGCGTTCACTCACATAGTCTCCGAAGGAGTTGTGAGCCTTGATGGTGCTGAATTCACCACGAAACTCGTTCGTGAGCCGCACGTCCTTGCGATCGAGGTCGAGGAAAAGCACCCTTCCGCCCAGTCTCGTTGCCGCCAGCGCCAGACTCCATGCCAGCTCTGTCTTGCCCTCGTCCTGGATGCTGGACGTCACGAGGATGATATGCGGCGGCTGACCCCTGCCCTGAGTGGGCGCCGCGGTGACGAGAAGGGATGTCGCGGCTCTACTGAACGGTGAGTTCTGCTGGCCCAGCACCAGATGCCGCAGCTGTCTCGCATGAAGTCCCGAAACCTTGGGAAGCAGCCCTATGCACGGAATCCCAAGCTCGGCTTCGGCTTCAGCTTCGCTGCGCAAGGTCTGATTGAAGTTGTTGCGGATCAGAACGAACACCGCGCCCATCAGGCCAAACACGATCATGCCGGGTGGAATCAGGAAAATTGGCGACAGGGTCTTGGGATTTGACGGCGCCCATGCCGTCGAAAGGACCGCCACGCCTGGCGAAGGAGCGGCGATGCGCCGTATCAGATCCTGCTGGCGGCCAAGCAGCTCGTTGTAGTGCTGTGTCACGATGGCCACCTGCGGCTCAAGGGCACGCAATCCGGAAAGCTGGCTCGCGGTGTCGGCCACGGCCGCGTCGAGCACTCTCTTGCGGTCCTCGAGAGCCGCGACCTGCGCGCGGTAGACATTTGCCTCTGCGGCGATGTGTGCGATGGCCTGTTCCATCTCGAGGGTGATCGCGCTGCCCGGATCGCCGTCCGCAGCAACCGGCTGGCGTGCCATCAGGTCCGTCAACACAGGCGATCCGATCTCTTCAGCTATGACCGAGACAGAGGCGCCCGCCTTTCGCAGGTCCTCGATATGATTAAGGCGCGATTCCGAGGCGGAAAGATTGGCCTTCGACAAGAAAATCTGCCGGCCGAGCTCCGCTGTTTCATTGGCTGCGTTGTTGGCCGCACTTTGATCGACGGCGCCGTGTGTCAGCCGGTAGGTCTCCAGCCGATCGGTCGCGGCGACCAGATCCTTTTGTACTTGCGGCAGACCGGCGACCAGCGACTCAAGCTCGAGCTGATCCGATGCACGACGTTTCTGCACGAGGTCTTCGATATAGACCTGAGCGAATGTGTTGGCGATGAGCGCCGCACGCGCCGGACTGGCATCGGTGAAGCCGATGGTGATGACGCGCGAGCGCAGCTCTTGTCCAACCCTCATCCCGTTCCGCAGCGTCTTCAGCTCGGCGGCATCAGCGGCATCAGCCGCTTCCGGACTTCCCGCCGCCGGCTTGCCCTGCGACCAGATCCGGTTCAGGAGATTGCTCACGAATGAGCCAGTGGCGGGCGGGACGGCACTGATGCCGCTCTTTCCGGCAGCGTCGGCATCCTGAGCCTTGCGTAGTGCCACCAGAACTCGACGCAGGTGAGCTTGCGACGAGAGCATCGTCAGATGGTCATCTATGCTCGAATCCAGGGAGTCTTGAACGAGCGCCGCGCCACCCGGATTGCCGGTACTTGGGGCGTCGATGATGACCTGCGTCGTCGCCTCGAACAGCACCGGACGGGTAAGGCCCGCCAGGCCGGCCAGGATGCCACCCAGAAGGGCGATGGCAAGCAACAGCCATTTTCTCGTCGCCAGGGTGGTGACGAGCTGATGGAAGGGAGACGACGGTTGCATATGCTCGCGCGGCGGTCGCCTCATCCGCGAATTGGTGTCAAGCGTAGCGACGGCCATTTGCGTAGCGCGCGGAAGTCTGGCGCGGCTGGCTATGGAACCTTCCATCTCAATCCCCTGTCAGTTCGATATCGTAAGAAAGATGCGTTGCCGGCGCCGATGGCCGCATGGCTTCGTTGCGCCACGCCTGGAACATCAGCAGCGGCCACAAGTCGCGGAAATGATCCTGGTTTCCACGCAGGTGATCGCGCCAACATGCGTCGACCTTCGCACAGTCGATGACCCCGTTTGCGGACAGGCGTATCGTGGCGATGATGTCGGTTGCCCAGTCGCGCAGGGGTCCTTTCAGCCAGGCCCCGACCGGAACGTCGAAACCTTGCTTCGGCCGATCGACCAGTGAGCGCGGGACATAACGATCGAGGAGCTGGCGAAGGATCCATTTGCCCTTGCCATTACGGACCTTGGCACTGGTCGGAAGGCGCCAGGCGAATTCCACGACGCGATGGTCCAGGATCGGGCACCGCCCCTCGAGGCTGTTGGCCATGGTGGCGCGGTCGAGCTTCACCAATATGTCGCCCGGCAGATAGCCTGTCATGTCGTCGAACAGGAGACGCGAAAGCAGGTCGTCGAGCTTTGCCGCGACGGCAAGCGATGCCGGCGGCTTGTGATGAAGGAGGCTGTTGGTAGAGGACCCCGTCAGTTGCCGAAGCAGTTCGTCTTCATCTCGCGCCGCGAGCAGGGCGGCGAGGCGGTTCAACCTGTCACCGCGCAATCCGTGCCGCATACTCGCCGAAAGCGGCAGGCTGCCGAAGATGTCTCGGTGGGAGGCCTGAGCCAGCAATCCAGCCCCCGCCGCCAACATTCGACGAAACGATGATGGCAGCTCATGCTGCCTTCTGAGGCGGGTTGCCAGGAAGTGCCGGGAATAGCCCGCGAAACACTCGTCGCCACCATCGCCCGATAGCGCCACCGTTACGTGCTGCCTGGCGAGGCGCGAGACCAGCAGCGTCGGTATCTGCGACTCATCGGCGAACGGCTCGTCCCAGATCCGCGGCAGTTCCGGAATGACGTCAAGCGCCGCGGCCGGTGAAAGGTGAAGCTCGGTATGATCGGTGCCCAGATGCCGAGCAACCGCTGCCGCATGGGGAGCCTCGTCGAACCCGCTCTCGCCGAACGCTATTGTGAACGTGCGAACGGGCTTCCGGGACTGTGCCTGCATCAGGGCGACGACCGCCGAGCTGTCAATTCCGCCCGACAGGAAGGCGCCAAGCGGGACATCTGCAATCATGCGTTCCTTGACGGCAAGGCTAAGCAGCCTGTCGAGCTCCGTCGTAAGCTCCTCGTCGCTGCCGGCGATCGGATTCCGCTGCGCCTTGCTGGCGACATCGGCCAGCGACCACCAGCGGCGAACACGATGCGCAAGCGACCCGGCGCCGCGGGCATTGGCGAAATCCGCCGCCGTCACCGACAGGACTGAACCTGGCGGCAGCTTGAACACGCCCTGCCAGATGCAAAGGTCATCCGGCACCCACCCTTTCGAAAGCATCGTCGCCGCCGCATCGACGTCGAGTTCAGGGTTGAAGCCCGGGAAGCTCGTGATCGCCTTCAGCTCCGAGGCGAAGACGAGCGCTTCACGTGTCGAGGCGACATAGAGCGGCTTTTTGCCCATTCGGTCGCGGGCGAGGTGGAGAATCCGTTTCTTCAGGTCCCACAGCCCGAAAGCGAACATGCCGGCGAAGCGCTGGAGTGCCGTATCGAGGCCCCAGCTCTCGATCGCGCACAGCATGACTTCCGTGTCGCTGGTGCCACGGAAGTGATGGCCCTCCCCCTCCAGTTCGCGACGCAGATCGCGGAAATTGTATATTTCGCCATTGAAGGTGATGACATACCGGCCGCTTGCGGAGTGCATCGGCTGGCGACCCGCCTCCGAGAGGTCGACGATGGCCAGGCGCCGGTGGCCGAAGGCGATCCCGGCCTCACGGCTCATCCAGAATGCCTCGCCATCAGGCCCGCGATGACGAAGGGCCATCGCCATCGGCCCGATCGCCCTGAGGGCATTGGTATCGGCTGCATCTGGCGCCAAGAGAATTCCGGCGATCCCGCACATTCTAATATCTCCTCTGACGAATGATCGTGGGAACCGACTGAGGTGTTCCAGCGACAAGGCAGAGGGTCAAAGAAAACCACACGATCGGATGGCGGATGATCAGGTGCGGAGCACTGAAGACAGCGATCGATGCCGTAAGCGCCACGAGAGCGTCCAGCCTCGCACGCCAAGCGGACCAGGCGGCCGAGCCGAGGATCCACACCAGGGCCAGGACTGAAATCAGGCCGCCCTGAGTGTAGAGATCGAGGATCGTGCTATGGGCCTCGAAAGGCCGCGGCAGAAACTGCTGATTGACCACGGGCGGAGTATCAAGGTGTGGGCCTGGGCCGAGACCCAGAGAGCCGGATCTTGCCCCCTTGTCCAATGCCGCGTCCCAAAGATAGAGGCGAAGTGCCGCGGTTTCCGCGGTCGCTTCCCCGCCCTTGTCCTTGGTGAGGCTCTTGGCGAAATCTTCGGCGCTGGCGGCCTCGCTGAGCGCGTAAGGCGCCATCGACACCGCCAATGGAAGGAACGCAACCGCGAGCAGGAGGGCAAGTTGGCGCGAAAGGCTGGCCTTGCCGCCGTCGCCTGCCAGCAAGGCCCGAAGCCGCAATCCCAGAAGGATCAGGCAGGCCAGGACTGTCGTATAGAGATAGGTATCGCTCTTTGTCAGCCTTCCGACATAGAAGGTGATGATCAGGCTGAATAGCCCAAGGCATCTTCCCCACGGATTGCTGGTGGTTATGGCAAGATGCAGGGCCAGGGGACCAAGCAGAGCGCAGTAGAGCGCAAGCTGGTTCGGATTCTCGGACCAGCCGGAAAAGCGGTCCCAGTACCAGGGACGGACGCCAGACTGATGGATCCAGCCGAAACCAACCCCTAGCTGAACGACAAAGCAAGCACTCGCGATAGCGACCATCCACCAGGCGATACGACGTAAACGGACAGCCGCGTTCGGCTCCGCTGCGGCCAGGCAGGTGACACAGGCCAACAAAACGTACGCCATCGTGTCATGCAACAACGGATCGAGAAACAATGTGGTCGTCATAAAGCCGATGATGGAACCGACGCCCAGGGCAAGCGTCAGGATCAGCCAGAAACGTGCAAGTTTGGCCAGGGCCGGCGTTACCTCCAGCCGGCCGCCAGCAAGGACCCGCGTGATCGACATCAATATCCAGAGCGTGAGGAAGAGTTCGCTGTAGCCGAACGGCAGCCCCGGAATGCTGAGCTGCACCGCGTAGGACATTGCTATGCCGATGGCCAGGAACGCATCACGGATCATTGCCGCGCCTCACCCAATCGGGGGTTTCGCGCACGCTCTTCCATCATGGTCGCGGGGGCCGATCGAGCAAGACTGCCGCTGCCACCGAGCACGGTCTTGTATAGCTCGCAATACTGATCGACGACCCACGACAGCGAAAAGCGCTCCCGCACGAGTCCGACGGAACGGCCGCCCATGATTTTTCCGCAGGCGCGGTCGGACAGGATCTCGATTATTCTGGATGCGAAGCCTTCCGCATCGCGCGGCGCGACGAGATAACCGTTCCAGCCATCCTCGACCACGTCATTGCAGCCCGGCATTCTCGAGGCCACGATTGGCAATCCGGACAATCCCGCTTCCAGCAGCACGCGCGGAATGCCCTCGCGATATTGCGTCGGAAACGCGAACAGATCGGCCATGCCAAGGAGGGCCGGAACATCCCGCCTTGACCCCAAGGCGATCACGTGAGGAGCATATCGCTCGATATCGGACTTGTTGACCGCAAATGGACCTTCCGAATCCTGCGGGCCGACGAGCACGAAACGTGCATTGGGCCTCTCGGAGAGGATGCGGGGAACCGCCTTGAGCAGGGTCGGGATCCCTTTCTGACGGGTCAGCCGACCGACAAAGATCACGACTTCGGCCGACTGAAGCCCCAGTTCCTCGCGCATCATGGCGGCCGACGGACCACGATACTTTGCTGTCGAGAATGCATTCAGGTCGATGCCAGAGCTGCGGATCAGCCGCGCTTTGCCGTTGCCCACCAGCCGGTAGCGCTCGAAGAAGGCTTGATCGTCGCGATTCTGGAAGACGGTCATCGCTGTCCACAAGGACGCGAGGCCCTGAAGAGCGCAGAAGACCGGACGCAGCGCCAGAGCGCGCGGCTCCAGCGACGAGAATGTCCACCCAAGGCCATTGATGGTGCGGATGACCGGAACCTGCCCGCGCACGGCCAAGGGGGTCAGGAGGTTGGGCTTGGTGTCGAAACTTTGAACGATGTCCGGACGCAGTTCGGACATCAATTTGCGGACCGTGCCGAGAGCGCCCCATTCCCCGCCGCCGCTGCTAAAGCGGTCGAACCCAAATCGGCGATGGGGAATGCCGTGGAGGGAAAAGGCGGCCCCCGCATCGCTCGACACGGCAGTGACTCGAAAACCCTTCTCGCGCATCGCCAGCAGGAATGGGATTCTGAGGCGGTGATCCTCGCCTCCGATGCAGACAAGGTGCGGGCTCATCCCATGCCCCCAGGATGCCGGCAGTATCCCGACCGCATCAAATGGCTGGCTCTTGGATCTGCTCTCATGGCCGTTCATCGCCCCTACGCACACAACGCCAAATCCACGCTAGGAGCAGGCCTTCCCGCTGTCCTCGTCTGTTTGAATGAAGCAGGGCGTTGGACGATGCGGCGATGATCGGTCGGCGCATATCGGATCGCCGAGTCCGGTCCGGAATCATTCGTTCTAACGATGCCACGACCGGCATGGTCGCGTAGGACACTGCAAAGCCAGTCAGCAAAAGGGGGACTGTGTTGGAAGCGTTCGAGCGCCTGCGTTCAGAAAGCTCGTTCCCACGCCCCTTGGCGTCCGTTAACGGGCTGGCAACGCGGCAGGACGTTACGATAGATCGCAATATCGGACCTCCAGACGATTTCACATGGAAACGGGCATCGACCCGCCCTCTGGACGTGGACGGGCCAACCAGCCATCCATTCCAATGGATGTGCGACGATTTCTCTGAAAAACCGGCGTTCTGGCATCTGGAGCGAGTTGTCGAAAGATACCCGGACAAAACCGCGATCAGTGACGGCTCTACATCGCTCAGCTTTGCGGAATTGTTGAACGCAGTCCGAAACCTGGCGGGTGCCATCGCTGGTTCTGTCCCACCGGGCAAGGCGGTCGGGCTCCTTATCGGAAATACGTTGTGGTATCCGGTGGCCATGCTCGCCGCCATGCGCGCTGGCAGGCCCGCCGTGCCGTTAAATCCCCGAGATCCGTTTCAGCGCCTCGCTGCAATTGCCACTAGCGCGCGGCTGGCCGCGATCGTCAAGCCAGGACCAGGTAAGCCGGCAGGCTGGCCGGATGCCTCGCCCCTGGAATGGATCGATGCGGCAAGCTGCATGGCCGCAACGGAGGGCAGCTTGCCGGCGCTGCCGTCCGATCCGTCGGTCGATGCCCCGGCAATCGTTCTGTATACGTCAGGCAGCACCGGGGCTCCGAAGGGCGTCGTGAACAGCCAACGGGCGATCCTTCACCGCGTTCAGCAATATGTAGATGCCTGCCACATCGGTCCTGACGATGTGTTCATGCCGCTGACAGGGCCGGCGACGATCGCGGGATGCCGCGAGATGATGACCCCCATGCTGTGTGGGGGCACATTGTATCTCCTGGACATCGAGAGCGCCGGCATTCGCGCCGCCCGCGACAATTTCCAGAAATGGCGGGTGACGGTCGCCTATCTCGTGCCCGCGCTGCTGCGTGTGCTGATGAATGGTTCCGCGTCCGACACATTCTCTTCACTGCGGATCGTGCGCGTTGGTGGAGAAAAGATCTTGTGGTCGGACATAGACCGGCTCCGCGCCAGCGTTCCCGAGTCCTGCTTTGTGCAGATCAGCTATTCGTCCACGGAAACAACAGGCACGCAGTGGTTCCTGCCGAGGGACTACCCGGAACAGGGCGCAACGGTCCCGGTTGGCTTCGTCCTCCCCGGCATCGAATACACGGTCGTGGGGGAAAACGCATGCGAGGTCGCCCCGGGGGACGAGGGCGAGTTGTTGATCAAAAGCAACTACACCACGCTGGGCTATTGGGTGGATGGGGAAAACGTCCCTCTTCAGGCAAGCTCCGCCGATCCCCAGCTTCGGATCTTCGCAACGGGCGATCTGGTCAAGGTCGACGACACTGGACGGATGTGGATCGTCGGGCGAAAGGGACGCCAGATAAAGATCAACGGAAGACGCGTCGAACCCGCCGAACTGGAACTCGTCCTGCGCCGCGCGCCTCAAGTGAATGATGCCGTTGCGGTGGTGACGGACGCGAACGAACTGGTGGCCTTCGTCGTCCCCGCGAGACCGGGCGGAAGCGAGCTCATTGCTGATTTGCGCGACTTGATCAGGACAGCCCTGCCGCCGGCGGTTCATCCAACACGGCTGCACAGTGTTGACGAGATACCGCAGCTCAAGGGCGGCAAGGTCGACGGCGTCAAGTTGCGGGATCTGGATCGCGCGCTGAATGCGCAAGACGCGCAAAACGCGCAAGGTGTCCGGCAGGCGACCGACCCGCTCGATATCGAAGGTGCCGCAGCCGCCGTATGGGAGAGGATACTTCCGGGTAAAAAAGCGGCTGGCAGCCACTGGGACGATGCCGGTGGCGATTCACTGAAGCTGCTGCAATTCGTCATGGAACTTGAGACAGCTTTGGGGCGTGAGCTCAACCTGGACGCGTTCACTGTCGGGATGAGCTTCGCAGATGTCGTCAGGGCAGCGTCTCCAGGGCAAGATGGAGGCAGCTCGCGTGTCGATGCCTCCGGCCCCAAGCCCATCCTGTTCATTGTGCCGGGATCGATCGGCTACGGTCCAAGCCTGGCGGCCTTCGGCGCCGAAATGGGCACTGTCGCCAAGGTTGTCGCGGTGCGCTACGGGGATCTCAACGATCTGCTCAGGGGCCATGACACAATACCGCGAATGGTGGATGCGGTCGTCGAGCAGATCAGCCAGGCCCAGCCAGAAGGCAATGTCAATCTGATCGGCTATTCGCTTGGCGGCGGTGTCGCGTTCGAGGCCGCCGCCAAACTTGTTGCCGCGGGTCGATCGGTCACGTTCCTGGGAATCCTCGACACCAACATCGGGCCAGGACGGCACAACTACCGCGAAACCCTTGCACGCACCGCCCAGCGCATCCGCACGCATAGGGTGACGGTGGATCGCATGACCTTGCGGGCGCTCGCAAAATTGTTTGCCCAATTTGGTGCCGAGGCTGTGCTGGCAAGGGGCATCGACTGGCTGAAGTGGAGGGCTTTCGCCAGGACGCGATTCATTCTGCGCCTCGAGCTCGAGGAAATCCTGCGCATGCGTGCATTTGGCCAGTGGCTCGCGCGACCGAAGCCCGCATTGCCGATTACCGCCACCCTGTTCCGGTGCAGGCGCACAGGCGTTCCGGCAGACCTTGGCTGGAGTGCTTTCGTTGCCGATCTGAGCATAGTCCCGATCGTGGGCGGACACCTCGACATGCTCATTGAACCCCATCTCAGCCATAACCGCCCATTGATAGAAAGGGCATTTCTGGTGCGCGGCGCATAGCAAATAGATGGCCGCGATGCGCGCTCCACTGTTCTGCGTGGAGCGCTAAATATCTTTGGTAATCAAATGCCTCGGAGCCAAGACAGCTGTCCGACTTCGTAATGTTTTGTTTGCGATGATCAACGATTCTATCAAGGGGCGCCGGTATTTGATTTGTCTCTAAAGTATCCTTTCCACTAGGCAGGCGTGGGGCACCTACCGAATCGGACGAAGGATATTTGCATGACAACCCTCCACTATGCCTCGGGTGGGTCGGCCTCCCAGGTCGCAACCGCCGGATTCAACCTTGTCGACGTTTCATCCGTGGACGAACTCAACGCCCTGCCGGCTGGCACGAAAGGCCTGGTCTGGCTCGATGAAGCCAATGGGGCGACCTCGTCCTTTATCCAGAAAGTCACGCCCTTCATCGGCAATCCGAAGGTGTTTGGCTTCTTCCTCGTCGATGAGCCGGACCCGACCGGCAAATGGGGAACCTACGCCACCGCCGCGAATTTGAAGGCGGAATCCGACTGGATCCACTCGCATGTGCCGGGCGCCAAGACCTTCATCACCATGATGAACATGGGGTCTTCCGCAAACCCTGATTTTTCGAACACCTATAATCCCGCCAACACGCATATCGACTATTACGGTTTGGATCCGTACCCGGTGCGCACCGGAACAAGCACGGTCGACTACAACATGATCGACAGGACCGTGGCCGCGGCTGTCGCCTCGGGCATCCCGGTCAGCCAGATCGTTCCGGTCTACCAGACATTCGGGGGCGGCAGCTTCACGACCGACACCGGCGGCCAATATGTCCTTCCCTCCGTCGCCCAGGAGCAGACCATGCTGGACCACTGGTCCAAGCTGGTTCCGACCCCCGCCTTCGATTATGCCTATGCATGGGGTTCCCAACAGGGTGACACGGCGCTTGGAAACTCGCCGGCGCTGCAGGCCCTTTTCCTCCAGCACAACCAGAGCGATACCGGCACATCTTCTAGCGGCGGCACCGGTTCATCCGGCGGCGGCACCACCGTGACGCCACCGCCCACCACCACCACGCCGGTGCCCCCGACGACCAGTACGCCTTCGAGCAGCGATCACGTCTTCTACGGCACTGGTGGGGCGGACGTAATGCACGGCACCACCGGCGCCGACACGATGGCCGGTCGCGGCTACAACGACACCTATTATGTCAACAACGTCGGTGACAAGGTGGTGGAACTGAAGGGCGGCGGCAACGACACCGTGCTGGCATCGGTGAGTTATGCGTTGTCGGCCGGGTCGGAGATCGAACATCTCGCCACCACGAGCCGATCCGGCACAACCGCCATCAACCTCACCGGAAACGAGTTTTCCCAAACCATAGACGGCAATGCCGGCAACAACGTCATCAATGGCGGTGGCGGGCAAGACGTCCTGACCGGAAATGGGGGCAAGGACGTCTTCGTCTTCAATTCCGCCCTCAAGGCCAGCAATGTCGACAAGATCACAGACTTTAATGTGTACCAGGACAAGATCCAGCTCGACCACACCATATTTGCCGGCCTTCAAAAGGGCGCCCTTCCCACCGCGGCCTTCTTCGCCGGCGCGGGTGCCCACGACAGCAATGACCACATCATTTACAACAGCTCGACCGGCGCGCTCTCTTTCGACAGCGATGGTACAGGCAGAGCACATCAGATCCAGTTCGCTACCCTTTCTCCGCACCTATCGTTGACGGCATCCTCGTTCATCGTAACGTGAGCCTTGGAGACGTCAGACCCTGATCAAAAGGGTCTGACGTTTTCTTGAATGTACCTCGGCGGAACGAAATCGCTCCAATGAGCTTTTGTTCGTCATGAGCGCTCGCGGCATAGAATTCCTTCAGAAATGGGTGGAGGAAAATGTTCCACCTTATTCGACGGCCGATCCGGCCCTTGCGGCGAAGCTCGCCGAACAGGCGACCGCGGACGCCATCAAGGCGGGGATTCGGCCTGAGGAAATCTCGGAAGAAGTCGGAAGCATGCTGACCACCATGCTTGAAGTTCTCGATCACCGCGACACTGAGTGATTGCGCATCCGGCTGCATCGGCAGCCGGCATCGCCGCAGGCAGCGCTGTGTGGGACCTATATAAGGGGTTATCCTCGATCCCTGTGGACCAGGACACGCGCCCTCTCCGCTGCAGACCGCCTTATGGCATCGAGTACATGCATTCCCGCCACCGCGTCGCTGATTGGCCAGGGTTGCTTGATCTCACCCCTTATTGCGCGCGCAAACTCGCGGACCTCTTCTTCATATTGGTTTGCCGGCGCAAAGCCGATGACTTCGACATCCCGGTCATAAATATCGTCACGCTTGCGCAGCTTGATGATCGTCTCTTGTTTTGCCGAGGGCCAGACGGCGACCGGGATTTCCATCCAGCCGTCCGTACCGATAACCATGATCCAGTGTGCCCATGCCTGCAGCAGGGCGCCGCTGAACAGAAGATTGCGGTTGTCCGGAAATTCGAGCAGGCCGGCGACGGCAATATCGACACCATCGGGCGCGAGCTTTTCGAATGTCGCGGTCGCGGCGATCGGCTCGGCCTCGAAGAGGAAGCGGGCTGCCGTTATCGGATAGACGCCAACGTCTCCCAAGGCACCACCGCCGAGTTCCGGCTGGAACCTGATGTCCTGCGGATTGTCGTTGATCACACTGTAGGTAGCGTGGATCTGGGTGACGCGTCCGAGCCTGCCACTGCGGATGATTTCACGCGCGGCGAGCCATCGTGGATGATATCGGACCATGAAGGCCTCCGATATCTGCACACCCGTCTGCAGTTGAACCTCGGCCAGGCGCAGGGCGTCCGCCGCATCCAAGGCAAGTGGTTTCTCGCACAGGACGTGCTTGCCGGCCCTCGCCGCGGCAATTGCATCCTCGACGTGCCGATTGTTCGGCGTCGGGATATAGATTGCCTCGACCTTGTCGTCGTTCAGCAAGTCGGTAAAAGACGTATAGTGTTTCGAAATACCGAATTCCGAGGCGACGCGGGCCGCACGAGATCCGTCGCGTGAGGAGATGGCTACCACTTCACACTCCGGTACGGCTTTCATCGCCGGTATCACCCAGTCGCGGGCGATCTTCGCTGTCGACACAATCCCGAAACGGACCGGCTTCATCGTCTTTTTCTCTCTTGCATCTGATGGATCACACGCTCGGGCGCAGGCGAACGAATGTGGACTTCGCCTGCATGAATTCCAGTAATCCGTCAGGACCGTTTTCCCTGCCGAGCCCGCTGGACTTGCTGCCGCCGAATGGCAGCTGGGGAACCGTCTCAAGATAGGTGTTGACGTAGACAAACCCGCTTTCAAGGGCACTGGAGACAGCCATTGCGGTGTCGAGGTTAGAGGTCCAGATGCCATTGGCCAGGCCGTAATGTGTCAGGTTGGCCAGCGCGACTGCTTCGGAAACATCCTTGAAAGTGGTGACCCCAAGCACCGGTCCGAATATCTCCTCGCTGAAGATCGTCATGTGCGGCTGGACGCCGGTGAATATGGTCGGTTCGACGAAATGGCCGTCGCGCAGTCCCGGGCTTGTCGGCGCTCCTCCGCCTGTCACGAGCGTTGCACCTTCCTCCCCGGCCTTTTCGATGTAATCGAGAACCTTCCGCTGATGCTGCGCATGAATCATCGGGCCGAGATCGGCATCGACGTCGTCAGGCGTACCAAGCTTCAGCGCCCTGGCCTTTTCGGCCAGCTTCGAGACAAACTCCGATGCAATAGTTTCCTGGACCAACAGCCTTCCGCCGGCGCAACACTCCTCACCCTGATTGATCGTGAAGGCAGCGAGCGCACCGGCGACCGCCGCGTCGAGATGCGCGTCGGCGAACACGATGTTGGCGCCCTTGCCGCCGAGTTCAAGCGCCACTTTCTTCAGCGACTGGCCGGCAAGGCTGGCGATCTTGCGCCCAACGGCGGTGGACCCCGTGAAGGAGATCATGTCGATGTCCGGATGCAGGCACATGCCCTGGCCGACCACCTCGCCCGTGCCAGGCAGGACCGCAAGGACTCCGTCGGGGATTCCTGCCTGCTTGGCCAGTCGCGCATATTCGATCGCCGTGCCCGCTGTGAGCTCCGACGGCTTGATCACGACGCAACATCCCGCAACGAGGGCGTAGGGCAACTTCTGAAACAGGGTCACTGTCGGAAAATTCCAGGGAAGAATCATGCCGATGACGGGAAGTGGCTCGTAAGTCACAAGGCCCAGTTTCTCGGCACCCTCGTGATTGACGATACGGCCGGGAATGCTCCAGGCGAGCGATGCGGCATAGCGCAGCAACTCCAGCGACCACTCGATCTCGCCCTTGGCGGCAGCGATCGTTTTCCCTGCTTCATCGGCCTCGATGCGGCTGAGCGTTGCGAGATTCTCCAGGATGAGATCGGCCCAACGCAGCAGGATCTTCCCGCGCTCGCTTGCCGCAAGTCCCTTCCATCCGCCTTTCCTGAACGTCTCCTTCGCGAGAACGACGGCACGGTCGAGTTCTGTAGTCCCGGCGAGATGAACTCTGGCGACGCTTTCGCCTGTGGAAGGCGAATTTCTCTCGAAGAGAGTGCCTCCCGCCGGCAACTCGGCAGCCCCATTGATCCAGATGCCGTATTCACGCTTGGTCATTTCAGAATCCCGACGAAGATCGGCAAGGCAGGAGACGCTTCGCATCCTGCGGCTTCAGGTCAGTCATGCAGCTCTTTGGAGATCGGTGGCCCGACCACGAAGTCAGCGAAAGCCACCTCGAACCCCGCACGTTGCGGAGAGCAGCACATCATGCCGACATCCACCCGGTCGGATGGCGGGAAATAGCCGAGCCTTACCGGCTTCCAGCTGTTGTCGGCGGAATCCAGATACTGAACGCGAACCGCTTCGCGATGCCGGGTGAGTCGGATCCTCACGCCCGCCGGATCCGTCGGAATGGCAACCAGGGACCAGTCCGAGACATCGTTTGTGATAACGACGGAAAAGTACATCCGCCCGTCGGTAAACTCGATTCCGGCTTTCACCCAATGTGTTTCGCCGAGCCGCATCATCAGGCCGGCCTGATCGTAGAGGGCTTCATATTCACCCTTGATCGTCACCTCGGCGGTGAAATCCCCGGTGACGCTGCGATACAGAAAATGGCCGTTGTCGCGCCAGAAACCGTAAAAGGTTTCCCTCCAGAAGTCGGTTTCGTGGCCTGTGGTGACACGAAGGAGACCGCCGTCGTTTGTGTATCTCGGTGGCTCGTTGAGCCATTTCAACTGTTCTTCCGCCATCTTCCCACCTTCCCATTCGTTTGTGCCTGTGGCGCCGAGACGCTCAGCCAGCGCCTGGGCCACAGGGGTGCCTGTCGATCAATTGAACCAGGTGTCGGATAGGCGGTAGCCTTCCGGGAACGGGTCCTCGGGATCCACGCCGTAATGGCTCACACCCGTCAACCAGGCGCGACCAGAGACCTGCGGAATGACCGCCGGCACATCACCTGCCCTGGTTTCGGCGATGATCTCGCAGTCGAAAACCGTGTCGAGAATGGAAAGGTGCCTGAACTTCTCACCGACAGCGAGATCGCCACGGGCATGAAGAAGCGCCATGCGCGCCGAGGTGCCTGTCCCGCATGGGCAGCGATCGAGCCGCCCGGGCGACACGACGACCGCGTTCTTGGACGTCTTGACGCCGTTGATGACCTCCACCGGGCCAGCAAATTCGGTCTGATTGATCGTATGGATGAGCGGATTTTCGGGATGAATCGACGGCAGCTGGACGGCCGCCGCCGCCTTGATCCGTTCGCCGATCTCGACAAGCTGCCTGGCCTCGCCGCGCGCGAGCGTCAGGTCCAGATCCGCCGAATTCACGATGCAGTAGATCATCCCGCCATACGCGACATCGACCCGCAGCGAACCAAGCCCCGGAACGTCGATCATGCTGTCGCGATGCATGACGAAGGAGGGGATATTGCGAAAGGTAATGCTCCGGCACTTGCCTGCCCGGCATTCGGCGATCACGTCCACCAACCCCGCAGGTGTGTCGACCCGCACGATCGTCTGAGGTTCCTTCATGGGAATCATTCCGGCCTCGAGCGCGACGGTCACCGTGCAGATCAGATTCGAGCCCGACATCGGCACGAAGTAATCGGACTCCATGACGATCATGCCGATGTCGGCATCAGGATGGATTGGCGGCGTGATGAGGTTGACGGCGGCATTCACGCTGCCCCTCGGATCGAACAGCAGCATGTTCCTGAGCCATGAGCTGTCGCGCTCCAGATTCTCCATCCTTTCGAACATCGTCGCCCCGCGCGGGGGAAGAATGCCACCGGTGATGACCCGGCCGACCTCACCTTCGGCGTGTGCGCCAACGACAGTTATAACGCGATCCAACTGCATGCTCGACTCCAGTGGCTTCTATATCCAATATCCAATATTTATTGAAAGCAAGCAATAGCCAATGGCGGCTTCGCGCAAAAATTACAAACCAACGATCAGGAGTTTTCGAAATCCGGCAGCGCCTGCAGGCCGGCCATCACATCGTCGCGAGCGTCCTCGATGTGCTTCCTGAGAAGCTTCTGCGCCAGGGTCTGATTGCCTTCGGCGAATGCAACCGCCAGCGCCTTGTGGTCTTCCAGTGCTTTGGTCTGCGCCGATCGAGCATCGATCTGAAGACGGAGATATCTGTCGGCGGAATTGTAAAGCGATGACAAAAGAGCCAGAGACCGCGGCCGCCTTGCGGAACGGGACATCGCCTTGTGAAACGACCAGTTGAGTTCACTGAGCTTCGCCGGCGATTCCTTTGCCTCCACCCCCCTGGTATAGTCATCCAGGGCGCGTCGCACATGCTCGACATCAACCTCAGTTGCCCGTTCGATCGCCTTCTTCAGGATGAACGGCTCAAGCGCGAGGCGTGCTTCGAAGATATCGATCGCATCATCCACGGTCAGCGACGCGACAACCGCGCCCTTATGGGTGTGAATGACGACAAGTCCCTCCGCTTCGAGTTGAAGAAGAGCTTCGCGGATCGGGATGCGGCTGACCCCGGCTTCTTCGGCGATCGCTTCCTGCCTGATTTGCTGACCGCCTTTGTAGAACCCGGATATGATCCTGTCGCGGATCAGGTCAACGACCGAAGACGTGACGGTTCGGCGCTTGATGGCGACAGACGGATCCATTTATGACCTATCAGGAAAATTCCAAGCATATTGAATATAGGATATAGAATTGCAACGCTAGTGCGGCGCTCCGTACTGCACGTCCAAATGGATGTCAGGATGACGTCCGGGCAAGCGGCAGAACGGTCGCGCTGTCCTTACGCCACGAGACATGGACCTTGTCGCCCGCCGCCGGAAGGGCCGCACCAGGCATGTTTTGAACCTGAACCCGGAATTTCTGGCCGGCCCGGCTGACCAGATGGAAGAAAGAGCGACTGCCTGAAAAGATCACGTCGGCAACTTCGGCGTCCATCGCATAGTCAAGCTGCGCGTCGGCTTGCCGGAAGGACATCGCTTCCGGCCGGACGGACATTACCGCGGCGTCATTCTCAGACACCGGGACATCATTCGAAACCACATCAAACGGTCCGTCCCTGGTCTCCAGCGAAAGCCGCCCGATGCCAGACCCAGTCAGTTTTCCCTCGAACAGATTTGTTTCGCCAAGAAATTTTGCCGCAAACAGGGATCTTGGGCGAAAGTACATGTCCTGAGGTCTGTCGACCTGAACGATCCGACCGTGATCGATTAGCACAACCCGGTCCGAAAGGATCATCGCTTCATCCTGATCGTGCGTGACATAAACGAACGTTGCGCCGGTCTCCAATTGGATTCGTTTCATTTCTCCGAGCATATGTTGGCGAATCTTGAGGTCGAGCGCAGCCAAAGGCTCGTCGAGCAGCAGAACCCGGGGGCCATTCACCAGGGCCCGGGCCAGCGCCACCCGCTGGCATTGGCCACCGCTGAGCTCGCCGATGAAACGATGCGAAAGGCTTTCCATCTGCACGGTCCTGAGCATCGCCTGGACTCTTTTGCGGCGCTCGTCCTTCTCGACACCTTTGACCTTGAGGCCGTATGCGACATTGTCGAAGACGTCCAGATGAGGGAACAGCGCGTAGCGCTGGAAGACCATGTTCACCGGCCGCTTTTCCGGGGGCAACGCAGCGACGTCCTTGCCGTCGATCTTCAGAGTGCCGGATGTGAGGGCCTCGAAGCCGGCGATGATGCGCATCAAGGTGGTTTTGCCGCAGCCGCTCGGGCCGAGCAAGGTCACGATCTCCCCCTCGTTGATCGTGAGATTGATGTCGGTCAGGGCCTGAAAGAGGCCGAACTGTTTTTGACCGTTCGACAGTTCAATCAACGGTGCTTCTGTTGAAATTCCAGTGTTCATTTGTAGCCTCAAGAGGACGCGCGTTCTGACAGGGCCGATGCTCGCTTGAACCGCCCGACGAGGAAGCCGATCGCCATGACGGCGATCGAGAACAAAAGGGCGAGCGTCGAGACCGAGTTGATCAGTGGCGTGACCGTGCGGCGCATCATCGACCAGATGTACATGGGCAAGGTGGTTTCGGTGCCGGCAACAAATGACGTGACGACGAACTCGTCAAACGACAAGGCAAAGCTCAGGATCGCGCAGGAGATCAAGGTCGGCGCGATCAGCGGAAGCGTTACCCTCCTGAACGTCCCGATCTGCGAGGCGCCAAGGTCGCGAGAGGCCTCTTCGAGTGTTCGATCGAACAGCGCAAGCCGGGCCCGCATGGCGATCATGAGCATCGGCACGGATAGAACGACGTGGGAAACGACGATCGTGACCGTCGAAAGACGGACGCCCAGTTGCGCGGCCAAGACCAGCAATGAGACACCCAGGAAGAGGCCAGGCAGGGCGATCGGGGTGATGCACAGGATTTCGAGAACGCTTCGGCCAATCCTGCCTAGCCGCAACCATGCAAGGGACGCGGCCGTGCCAAGGACCAGGGTGACGATTGCTGTTGCCGTGGCGATCATCAGACTTTTGACAAGAGCCTGGCCGAGCTGCGGATCCTCGAAGATCAGCGCGTACCATCTTAGGCTGTAACCGTTGATGGGAAAGGAAAACGATTGCTCCGCATTGAAGCTGAACAAGACGATTACGACGAGCGGAATCAGGAGATATGCCAAGGTCGCGTAGACGACCGCCTTCAGCAACATCACGCAACCTCCTTGGCAGGTTTGGTCTTACGCTTGGCCGGAATGAGTCCCGTGAGGCGACCCAGGGCAAGCACGAGCGCATAGATGACCAGCGACACGAGAAACATGAGAAAGGCCTGGGCGGCACCGAGCGGCCAATTGCCGGTCTTTCGGAATTGATCCGCGATAAGAAGGCCGGTCGTTTGGCCTGAGGATCCGCCCACCATCTGCGGCGTGACGTAATCACCTGCCACAAGGATGAATGTCAGCATGAAGGCGCCGATAAGGCCTTGCGCGGCGTTGGGAGCGACAACCCGGAAGAAGGCCCCCAAAGCCGATGTGCCGAGATCCCGCGATGCCTCGATAAGTTCCGCCTTGATCTCGCTCATCGCCGAAACGACCATCAGAATCGCGAATGGCAGATAGATGTGGGTCAGCGTTATCGCGACCGCAAATGGGCTGAACAGGAACGCTTGGACCGGTGTGTCGACGATTCCGAGTTGAAGCAACACCGCGTTGAGCAGGCCATTGGTGCCAAGCAATGTGCGCCAGGCGTAGATTCTGACGAGGTAGCTGGAGAACCACGTGACGAGAACGAGATAGAAGATGATCTTCGATCTGGCGACGTAGGTCAGGTAATATCCAACAGGGATCGATAGACAGAGCGTTACGGACGCGGTGACGAGACCGATTGCGATTGCGTTGTAGGTCACTCGCAGGAAGAGCGGCGATCGTAGCGCCGATATGTAATTGGTCAGCACAAAGTCTGGAACGATGCGGAAGCCGGATGACATCCAGAAACTATAGGAGAACAGCAATATAGCGGGCACCACGAAGAACAACAGCATGTAGATTGCCGCCGGCGCGGCCAGAACGCCTCCGGTTCTTTGTGATGGAGTCATCGCAATTCCTTTGACAAGAAAGCGCAAGAGCCGGTCTCGCCGACCGGCCCCGACGACTGGTTACGGTGGATTACAAGCCTGCCTTGAATTCCTGCCAGGCCTGGACCCAGTCCGCATAGGTCGCGTGCTCGCCATCATCGTCGACGGGGGGAATACCCGGCAAGCCAGACGCGAATATTTCGTTGATCTTCGAATAGTCGATCCGCTTGCGGGCGTCGGCATCCAGAAGCTCGACGGCCTTCTTCGAGACCGGCGCCTGTACGACCGCCGTCGCCACCTTGGCCTGGATCTGGGGATCGAGAGACTGGTTGATGAACGCGTGCGCGGTATCGATGTTGTCGGCCGATATTGGAATGAACCAGGCGTCGACCCATAGCACCGGGCCTTCCTCGGGAATCGCCATTTCGAGCGGCACGCCTTGCGCGCGCACCTGCGTGATGATTGACGGATCCGCCACAAGAACCGCCGCGACTTCCTTCGACGCCACGAAATTCGCAACATCGCCCTGATTGATCGAGATCAGGCGTGCCTGGTTTCGATACAGGACGTAGTTCTCGAACGCCTTGGCTAACTCCTCGCGGGTCAGCAGAGGATACTTGTCACCCAGGCCGACCAGGCGGGCGATCAACGGCCAGTTGCCCGTCGCATCGTCCATTATAGCGATCTTTCCTTTCAGGCTCGGGTCCAGCAGATCCTTGTAGGACGCGGGTTTTTTGATCATGTCGGAGTTATAGAGGAGGGTGTTGAAGCCCCATATGTAGGGCGATCCCCAATGCTTGCCGTCCGAGAACCATGTCGGCTTGTCGAAGAATACGTCGAAGAGATTGTCCGCGTTGTAGTTCGGTATCTTGGACATATCGATTGGCGAAACGATCTTCATATCCTTGATATAAAGCTTGCTGTAGGCCTGATTATATTCGGCAAGATCGATGGGAGGAGGATTGCCGGCAATGAATTTGGCCTGGACATCGTCCTGAGACGCTATCGAGGAGGTTTCCGCGGTGACACCATTGGTCGACCGCCACTCCCGCAGCTCATTCGTCATGTCGTAGCCTTCCCACGCCATGATCTGCAATGAGCCGCCAACCGCCGCACGGGCTGGCGTTACGAACAGTCGCCCGGTCGACACTCCAAGGCCGGCGCCTGCCAGGCCGAGCAGCGCGGTACGTCGGGTGAGCTGGATTGTTTCAAGCATAGACATCTTTGGTTCTTTCGCCATGTCATTCCCCTTTCGTGTTGGTTCACTCACTCTTTTATAATGGATATTGGATATAATAAATTCGCAGTCAAATCATTTGTGAAGCGTGGTGCGGGCCAGGCAGTCCGGCTCCGCGGGCGATCGCTCTCCGGTTGATTTCAGCTCAAGCGCTTCTCGTCGGCGTAGTGCGCCACTTGCGGTGGCAGCGCCTGGCGACCTCGCACGCGATCGACCATCTTCTCGGCGATCATCATTGTCGGGCAGTGGAGGTTGCCGTTGGGAATGCGCGGCATGACCGAAGCGTCGATCACCCGGAGGCGTTCGACACCATGGACCCGACCTTCGTCATCAACGACAGCCATGTCGTCATTGCCCATCCGGCAACTCGAGCACGGATGGTATTGCGTCCCCATATTCTCCTTGAGCCAAGAGAAGACCTCTTCGTCGGATTTCTTGCGCAGGCCGGGGACGATGGCTTCGCCGCGGATGCTATCCCAACCCTTTTGTTGGATGATCTCGTCGGTATGACGAACCCCGTCGATCAGATTCCGCCTGTCCTGCTGCTGCTGGAGATAGTTCAACACGATTGACGGGTGCAGCCTCGGATCAGCCGATTTGAGCGTCACCGCCCCTCGGCTTTCCGGCCGGCCAAGGCACACCTGATACTGGAATCCTTCCTCGATGTTGACCTTTCCATGCATCAACTCGCCGAGCATCGGCAGGAACTCGTGCTGGATGTTGGCATACTCGACGGAATCGCTGCTTTTGAAGAAGGAGCCGACTTCCCACAGATTGGTAATGCCCAAGCCCTTTCTGAAGAACAGCCATTGTGCGCCGATTAACGCCATCTTGATGAGGTTCATGTCGACCGCCGGAGACACGCCTCGATGCGAGGCACGGTACTTGACGGATACGGCGACATGATCCTGCAAGCCTTTTCCCACACCGGGAACGTCAGCCACGCCCTTGATCCCGTACGCTGCAAGTTCCGCGGCGGGACCAACACCGGAAAGGAGAAGCACATGCGGCGAATTGAAGGCGCCACCGCACAGGATAACCTCGCGCTCGGCTTCAACTGACTGAACCACGCCATCCTTCTCGAAGGTGACGCCGACAGCTTTCCGCCCACTGAAATCGACCTTGTGAACCAGGGCGTTCAAAAGCAGCTCGACATTGCCGCGCTTGATGGCCGGGCGAAGATAGGCTCTGCCCCCACTCGCGCGGATACCATTGTCGATGTTGGCCTGATAGGCGTGGACGCCTTCCTGGCGATAGGCGTTGTAGTCTTCGCTCAACGGGTGCCCGGCCTGCTGCCCGGCTTCCAGGAACGCACGGAAGGGCTCGAGCTCGGCCTTCAACGTCGTGATCCGTATTGGCCCCTGCCCGCCCCGGTATTCATTGCTTCCCTTGTCATACGATTCCAGTTTCTTGAAATAGGGAAGGCAATGGGCATAGGACCAGTTGGGCAGACCATTTTCCGCCCAGCGGTCGAAGTCGCGTGGATTTCCCCGCACATAGACCATGCCATTCAGGGATCCCGAGCCGCCAAGCATCTTGCCGCGAAGATGGGTGACCATGCGGCCATCGAGAGCCGTCTCGGGCCCCGTTTCGAATTCCCACGTCCGCTTTTTGTCAGTCAGCGGATAGGACATTGCGGCGGGCATGCGAACATAGATCGAATTGTCGTGCGGCCCCGCCTCGAGGACGAGAACATTGACATTACGGTCCTCGCCGAGCCGGGCGGCGACAATGGAACCGGCCGCTCCAGATCCCACGACAATATAATCGTATTTCTTCGAACGCACCTGGCTCACTCCGGCTTCAGAATTCGGCGATAAACCGGCGGACAAGCTAGTGCCACTGTCCGCCGGTTCTTCTCAATATGACGATCCGAAGATCATGATGATGATCCAGAGATCATGCGGCCTGCGGCAGCGAGTAGTTTTCGAGCTGCTTGATCGCGTCCTTGATTGTACGCGTCACGAATTCCCGCTCGTCGCCAACGAGCGGCAGGCGCGGTCCACGCACCCACTCGGGCGCGCCATAGACCAGGCTCTCGGAGAGCTTGATGTATTGGACGAGCTTCACGTGAGTATCGAGATGGAAAGCCGGCGTCAGCAACCTGTAAAGCTGCAGCGCCTCATCCTTGCGCCCCTGGTTGCAAAGGTTGAACAGCGTGACGCATTCCTTGGGCCATACATTTGTCATGCCCGACACCCAGCCGACCGCACCGAGGGCGACGCTCTCGACGACCTGATCGTCGACGCCACAGAAAATCTGATACCGATTGCCGAGCGCGACATACATGTCGGTCACGCGGCGGACATCGCCGGTCTCTTCCTTGACGGCTACGATGGTCGGCGAGTCGGCCAGTTCCTGCAAAACCCGAGGGGTAACGTCGACACCGTAGGCGATCGGATTGTTGTATATCATGATCGGTAGCCCACTGGCCCTGGCAAGGCTCTTGTACCATTCGGCTGTCTCTCGAGCATCGGACTTGTACCCAAGGGTGGGGAACGCCATCAGGCCCTCCACACCAAGTTTCTCGAATTCGCGGGCACGAGAATTGGCGTCGGCCTGGGTGATCTCGGCAAGTCCGGACAGAACTGGAACCCGCCCGCCAGCCGCTTCCTGCGCGCTGCGGATGACGAGTTCCTTCTCGGAAGGAGTGAGGCAGGCATTTTCGCCGAGCATCGGCAAAACGATCACGCCTGAAACCCCGTTGGTGATCAGCCTGTCAATGGCAGACTGATTAGCCTGTACATTGATCGAGCCGTCCTGATTCAGCTTGGTGGTTACGGCGGGAAACACCCCAGTCCAGTTGTTCATTTTTTCCTCTTGCGTTCGATGGCATACCTTACGCCATCACTATATCCAATCTACAATATCCAATATTTCGAGTCTAGCCCTGACCTTCCTGGCAATTCGAAAACCCTGGACGAAAAGCTCAACTCCGTTTCGGAATGGAGTGGCCTACGCCTCCCGCAGAAAGTGACGGAGCACGTTGCCCGTGAGCGTCGCGACGTTGTTGTCGTAGTTGTCGTAGGCAAGCGATCCGGCCCAACAGATCGACCCGACGGAGAATATCCCGCCGCCAGCACCGGTTTCGATGAAGACGACATCGGACCTGACATTCGGGTTGTTCGGTCCGCTGACATTCGGCTCGACCTGCGTGACGGACTCGAGGAACGGATAGTAGGTATCATTGTGCCGCGAGCTCAGGATCACGCGGGCATTGCCCGGCGTCCCGGCGGCGAAGTCAGCGCTGTCCAACTCGTCGCCCGCTGCGCCCCCGAGGACATAGCCAAAGTCACCGATCATCTCATCGCCGATGCCCTCGAACATGAAGGCGAGGTCGGGACTGTACGAGTCCTGCGTGCGAGAATAGCCCGAAGCGGTGCCCCAACCGACGCCGGCCGAGGCGACGCCGAAAAACAGGCGGCTGCTTTGACCTCGGTGCGAATAGAGACCTCCGATCTCTCCGGTCGTGGCATGCATCAATTCAGCCGGATGAGACGTCCAGTTGCGCTCGCCCGAATAGCCGCGCCGGCACTCCAGCGTCATGGTGTCGTCGCCGTCATAGCTCGTCACCCAATACCAGCCATTGCCGCCGAGATACATGAGGCTCCCGCCCTGTCCGGCATAGGCCTTCAGCGCATCCATCTCCAGCGATGTCGGATATTCCGGGTGAGATCCCGAGACAACGACATCATAACGGGCCAGCAGTTCCAGGCCCATGCGATGCAGGTCCTCGTCCGTCGCCACGTCGAAACCGACGCCGGATCTCTCCAGCCAGCCGGTGATGTAAAAGTCAGCCGCGAAATGCCGGCGCGCGGCGTTGAGCCAGGTGATGTAGTTGGGCGAAAAATTGACGACAGGCCGCTTCCACGAGGAGTGCATGACCCCGCTGCCATCCGCATGCCGATCGTAAATCGAAAGCCCCAGTTCGGGGTGCGTATGAACGAAAACATCCGTCTCATTGAGCTGGATCTTGTCGCGCATGCGCTTTTGGTGAGCCTCGCCGCGTTCACCGTATCCCAGATGCTCGTTGGCATAGGCGAGATAGGTGTTCGTGGGCGCCAGAAACAGGACCTTGTTTTTGGATCGCTCGGTCGGCTGGATGTAGAAGGGCAGATGCTCGACCTGGTCGCCCTGTGTAAGCTTGGCGGCATAAATGCCGCTCGGCGTCGCCTTGGGAAACGTGGCACTGAAGTCAGTTTCCCATCGTGCATCGTTCAGATCATCCTCATGGAAATGGATGGCGGACCACTCGGATGGATTTTCCTGATAGCGGACCTTCGTTCCTTTCCACAGATGACCCCGAACCCCGCGAGCCGGCCGATTGACAAGCGTTCCATGCAGGTCGTTGCCTGAAACATCGGTGACGATCAGTGTGTCGATCCCCAACGCAAAGTCCCATGACGCGATCGGCCTTGCCCCCCCTCCGGGTGCGGACAACACCGAGGGATTGTCGATCCGGCCGTTGAACCGGTCCACCGGGCGGTCGCGCTCATCCAGGTTGGAACCGATGAGAATGCGATCGACTCGGGCGGGCTCCGGCGTATCCGGCAGCGCGAGAAATCGCGTTTGCCCAAAACGTTGCGATGGCCATAGTCCATCGACGGCAAACTCAAGGGCAATGCCGCGATCGCTGCGCCCGCCCTTGATATGTATCCACTTCCCCACGTGGTCATCGAGGTTCATGGAAAGAACCTTGGCGTCTTCTCCGCGGCCGACGCGCAGTTCAAGCTGGTCTCTCGCGATGACGAGAGACCAAGAAGCCGTGGTCCGGTCGGTGGCGACAGCCAGGATTGTCTGGCACTCGCGATCCTTGAGAGTTGGCTGGACCCAGACCTCGAAACCAAAAGTCGAGATCACCGGCGAAAACGCGGGCACCACGATCGCGTACGAACCCGGATCAAGGTCCTGAAGCCGCCCCTCGTAGAAACCGGCCGCCGCGTTGACAATCCTTTCTTCTCTCACTGATTGGTCATCGCCATTGATGGCTACGCCATGCAGCCGAACAAACTCGACCGAATATGGCGCTTGGGCCGCACTGACCTTGAAATCGATCGTACCACCCGGCTGGATGCTCACATGACTTGCATACCCCAGAATTTTCACCGTGTTTCCTCGAAATACACTGCTGCACACCCGGCCAACACCGCCGCCGAACCAAGTTGCGTCGGCAAGCTCATGATTTTGCATCCCGCGACAGGAGCCCATCGGCGGTGACGGCAAGCACCAGTATCAACCCCTGAACCAGGTACTTGATCTCGGTGGGGGCACTGAGCAGCGAAAGCCCATTGGTGATGCTGCCGATAAGCAAGGCCCCAAGGAGGGCTGCCCATACGGACCCACGGCCGCCAAAAAGGCTGGCCCCGCCGATGACTGCGGCGGCCACCGCCTCGAGCAAGAGCGTTCCGCTGCCGGATTGAGCGGAAACCCCCAATGTGCGTGACGCGGAGATGATGCCGGCAATGCCGGCCAGCGCGCCAGCGATGATGAACGTGTAAATGCGGATCCGGCCGACATTGATGGCGGCGCGCCGGCTGGCCTCCACGTTCCCGCCAATGGCGTAGAGATAGGTGCCGAACTTCGTCTGGGTCGTGACATAGGCCATGATCGAGAGGAGAACGATCAATATCGCCACCGGCGTTGGAACGCCGCGATCGAGATTGAGAATGGCGACGACGAGACCGCCGGCTAGGCTCAGAGCCGCGATTGGCAGCAAAACATTGCTCGGGATTGATTGATGGATGCCGAGACGCCTCTTGTGGTTTGACGACTGGACAAGGAGCGCGGCAACCACGCCGATACCGATGGCCAGAAGCAGGTAGCCGGCCATCGGCGGCAAGAAGCTGTTGGCGATCCACTGGATATCGGTCCCCGATAGCGGGATCGACCCGCTCCTCGGCAAGAGCATCAGCAGCACGCCCTGCATGGCAAGCGAGGTGCCTAGGGTAACGATGAAAGCGGGCGCCCGGAATCTCGAGATGATCAGACCCTGGACCAAGCCGACCGCCGATCCCGTGACAATTGCCGCCAACAGGCACAGCCACGACGGAAGGCCGACCGTGACCAACAGATAACCCATGACACCGGATGCCACCGCACTAAGTGCGGCCACCGAAAGATCGATCTCCTTCACGATGAGAACGAGCACGAGACCCAGCGCCAGCATGGCCGTCACAACGATCTGAACGGCGAGGTTCGTCAGGTTTCGCGGTGAGAGGAAGCGGTCGTTCATCGCATAGAAGAAAGCCCAGACGAGCGCGATCGCGATAAGGACGGGGATAAACCGATACTTGCCGCTGATCCCACTCAGTATCCGTCTCTGCAGATCCCGGGAGCGTGTACGATCATTTTGCAAATTGGCCCCCTTGCTTATCCGCAGGCCTTTTGAATTGTTCATGGACTTTCCTAGGCGGCTGATGCGGACAGACCGGTGATTGCCGAGACCAGATCGTCGCGCGAGAACGTTCCACGGCTGAATTCAGCCACTTTGCGACCAAGCCGCAGGACGACAACCGTATCAGCCATCTCCTGTACATCGGCCAGGTCGTGCGAAATGACGATGACGCCATGATTGGTCTGGCGAAGTCGCATGATCAACGCCATGACCTCCTTGCGCTGGGCGACCCCCAGCGCCGCCGTCGGCTCGTCGAGCAATACAACTTTCGGTTCCCAGAGCACCGAGCGGCAGATGGCGACCGACTGGCGTTGGCCCCCCGAGAGGCTGCCTACCGGCACCGTGAGGTCGCGCAATGTACTGACCCCCAGTTCGCGCAACACCTTCCGCGCCCGGCTCTCCATGTCGGCACGACGCAAACGGCCAGCGGTCAGGATCCCGCCCTGCAGTTCACGCCCCAGAAACAGGTTCTGGACCGTATCGAGATTGTCGCACAAGGCGAGATCCTGATAGACGGTCTGGATACCCAGCCGCATTGCATCATGTGGCGCGGTGATCCTGACTTTTGCGCCATTGACCCGCATTTCCCCGGCATCGGGCATGTTGATGCCGGCGATGGTTTTGACCAAGGTCGACTTTCCGGCGCCGTTGTCGCCAACCAGTGCGACAACCTCTCCAGGACGAACCGCCATGGATACGCTTTCGAGAGCGTGGACACCGCCGAAGTGCTTGCTGATATTTACGAGTTCGAGAACGGGTTGGCTGTTCGTGTTTGTGGAACCCATCGCGCTCACCGTCACTTGGTGCACAAGGCGCTCTTGACGGCGGGACCCGCGCAGACTTCCTCGCGTGTCAGAATTCCCTTGTCGATCAGTTCCGCCTGCACGTTGTCGCGGGTGATGAAGACGTTCTCGTTGAAGATCGCCGGAACCGCCTTCATGCCGTTATCGTAGGTCCCGTTCACCATCTTCTTTTCTTCGCCATTCTTCTCGAGAAGGGCGACGACCAGCCGGACGGCGCTGTCGGCCATCGCACGATATGGCGGCACCATATCGTTCTCGATGTTGCCGGCGAGAAGATGCTGGATCGTCCCGGCCTGACTGTCATAGCCGCCGAAAACCTTGACCTTTCCAAGCAGATCCTGTGCCGCCAGCGCGGCTATGGTGCCGTTCGCGGAACTGTCATTATGGACAAGGAACGCGTCGATATCGCCACCGGCCTGCTGCAGGCAACCGTCCGTCGCGACGCGGGCATTTTCCTCCGAGAGCTGCAGGTTGTCGCTCTTGCAGACGATCTCGACCTCGCCTTTTTGAACCAGGGGGGCGAGGACCTTCTCCGTGCCGCTGACGATCTCGCGGTCAAAGAAGAAGGATGGGTCGCCCGTAATCAGGCCAATTCGGATCGGCTTCTTTGCATCGGCCAGCGTCTTGACCGCGAAATTGGCAGCCGCCTCGCCGATCGGCTCAAACGGCACGGTGACATAGTAGTCGATGTCGCTGTTGTCGGAATTGTAGGCATACCCGACGATCGGAATGCTGGCGTCGTGCGCCACCTGCACAATGCCCTGGCTTTGATTGGGTACAGCCGGCGCCAGAATGATCGCCTTGGCGCCTTGGGTCACGGCCGCCTGGGCCTGCTCGAGTTGCCTCGACGGATCGTTGTCGGCGCTCAGAACGACAAGCTTCAGATTGGGAGCGTATTTCTTCAGTGCCTCATCCATCCCCGGTTTGTCATAGGCTTCAAACCGCGTGATTTGGGAATTGGGCGTAAGAAAATATACCGTTCCCTCGATCTTCGAGGCGACTTCCTCGGCTTGGGCCGTGAGAGCCCCCATCGCGCCCAATCCCGAAAAGGCAACCGTCAATGCGAAAAGGCCGCGCGCAACATTCCTGGTGAGTTTCATACCATTCCCCTTGGTTTTCATGTTTATAAAGGATATTGGATACAAAAAAGAAAGCTGTCAAGCCGCATGGTGACGGGTATGAGGGCCTGAGCCTCAAAAAACGCTGTTCGCCCTTGAGCAGGCGCGACATGACGCAGATAGCTGAGATGCTTCGCAAGCGGAGTGGCCCGCGCGGAATAACGGACGACGCGCCTTGACGACGGCGCCGCGCGATCGCGAGGTGATCGGGCGATTGGCCTGAATGCTGGCGCGCTGACCGTAACCAAACCGGGAGCGGTTGCCCGATACGATCCGTCCTGAACGCGATACCCACCGCCGGCTTTCTTCGCGGCGGCGCGATGAAGGGCCGCTTGTCCAATTATCCCCGGCCTTTTCCGCTTCGATCGCCACATCAGGGCGCCTGTCGTCGCGGACCAACTTGACGATCGGTTGGCTATGAGCAATTGTCGACTAGTATACCAGTTGGAGTGGCCATGCTTGAGATCCTTGTCCGGACCCCGCAGTTGCTGGAAGTTCGGCAGGGCGCGATGCCCGCGCCCGGTCCTGGCGAGGTCGTCGTGCATGTCAGCCGGGCTGGCATCTGCGGCTCCGACATTCACATCTTGCACGGCTCCAATCCGTTCGCCGTCTATCCGCGCATCATCGGCCATGAATTCGCGGGCACCGTAACCGCGCTCGGCCGTGATGTGACCGGCATCGCGGCCGGAGACCGCGTGGTGGTCGATCCCGTGGTGTCGTGCGGCCACTGCTATCCCTGCCGGGTCGGCCGCTCCAATGTCTGTGCCAATCTCGAAGTGATGGGCGTTCACCGCGATGGCGGTTTTCGCGGCTTCGTGGCAGTGCCGGCTGCCAATGCCATACCGATACCGGCGAACATGCCGTTTGGGCTGGCGGCACTGGCCGAGCCGTTTTCCATCGCCGCCAATGTGCTTGATCGCACCGGCTGTGGACCCGAGGACACGGTGCTGATCTATGGCGCCGGCACGGTCGGCGTCACCGTGCTGCAGGTCGCCAAGCTCAAGGGTGCCCGCTGCATCGTGGCCGATATCGATGAAGCGCGCCTAGAGCGAGCGCTTCGCTTCGGGGCCGACAGGGTAATCCACTCCGCACGCGATCCGGTGCCGGCCGCGGTGCGCACTGAAAATGATGGCCTTGGCCCGACGCTGGTCATCGACGGCGCCGGCATTCCCGCCCTTCTGGACGAGGCTTGCCGCCTGGCCAGTCCGGCAGGCCGCATCGGCCTGCTCGGCTTTTCGGATGCCCCGTCCAACCTCAGCCAGCAGGAAGTGGTGCGCAAGGAACTGGCCATCGTCGGTTCCCGCCTGAACCGCCGGCTGTTGCCGCGCGTCGTCGAATGGCTAGCCGACAAGCGGCTCGATCCGCAAGACATGATCACGCAGGTTTTCGCCGCGTCGGAAGCGCGCGCTGCCTTCGATCTGATCGAGCGGGAACCGCAGCGAACGCTCAAGGTTCAGCTGGATTTTTCTTAGACTAGACCAGCGCCACGGCGCGCAGCGGCGATCCGGTGCCGCCCTCGATCGGAAGCGGCAGCGTGATCAGGAAACACAGCGGCGGCATTTCGCCTAGCCGGGCGAAATTCTCGCCGATCAGGACGCCAGCCGAAAGCAGCGTATTGTGCGCCGGGAAATCCTCGCTGCCGAAACAATCGACCGACAGGCAATCCGAACCGACAATGCGCACGCCACGCTCGACCAGCAATTCGCAGGTCCGCCGCGACAGGCCGGGCCAGTCGGCGAGAAACGCGGCGTGCTGCGCCGGATCGTCCCAGAATTGGTCCCAGCCGAAATGGAAGAACACGGCGTCGCCTTGCTGTATGCGGCCATGCTCGGCCTCGAAAGCGAACACATGCCCCGGCTCGACCGCTTGCCGGGGCTGGCAGCCACGAGCATCGATTGTCACCATGCGGCCGAAGAACCGTTCGACCGGAATGTCCGAGATGGCGGCGCCGCCGCGGATGAAATGGACCGGCGCGTCGAAATGCGTGCCGGTGTGCTCGCTCATGGCCAGTGCGTGATTGCAGGCGACGTCGCCACGGTCGTAGGATTCCACCATCTTCTGGCAGTAGTGCGGGTGCGTCGGCCACACCGGCATGCCAGGCTTCATCGGATGTGTCAGGTCGACTAAGGAGACCGCCTTTGTTTCGAACAGGTCAGCGAGGGTGTCGGTGGCGGATGTCATCTGACGCGCGGCCTCGGCACCAGAGCGACGATCAGGATGATCAGCACGCCGGTCAGAAGGAAGCGCACGCCTGCCTGGATGCCGAAGGTGTTGAGCATGGTGGACATCAGGTTGAAGAACAATGCGGCCCCCCATATGCCGATGGCGTTGGCCTGTCCACCGGCGACGCTGGTGCCGCCAAGCACCACCACGGCGATCGATTCCATCAGATAGGCATCGCCCATGTTGAGTGCTGCCCCGCCGCTGAAGCCGGCAAGCAGGAAGCCGGCGAGTGCGGCGGCCGTGCCGCACAGCATATAGGCCATCAGCCGCACCCGGGCGACGTTGATGCCGGCAAGCCGCGCCGCCGGTTCGCTCTGGCCGGTGGCCAGCAATTGCCGGCCCCAGACCGTGCGTTTGAGGGCAAACATCGCAACGAGGGTTAGCGCCATCACGACTATAGGCATGACCTGCACACCCCCCAGGCTCAACGAGGTGAAGCGGGAAAGGCCTGCCGGCGGCTTCAGCGTCGCCTGGCCGCCGAGATTGAAGGCAAGCGACTGGAAGACGAAGCTCCAGGCAAGCGTGGCGATGATCGGCGGCAGCCTGAGCGCGACGATGGCAAGGAAGTTCGCGGCCCCCGCGAAGGCGCCGACGGCAAGTGCTGCAAGCAGGCCGGGCAACAGCATGCCATCGGACCCTTGCATGACCGTCATCGACACATAGGCGGCGAGCGTCAGCACGGATGGCACGGACAGGTCGATATTGCCCGGTCCGGAGGCGACCACGAACATCTGCCCGGTTCCCACCACGACGCTGAAAGCCCCGAAGGCCAGCGCGCCCGAAAGCGTGGCGCCGGCGCTGCCGATACCCGAATAGGCCGATGTCGCCATCCACATGGCGAGCGCCACGACGAAGCCGTACGTCCACGGCGCGAGGCTCAACCTTCGGGTCATCGCGCCCGCTCCGACAACAGCACCCGCCCGGCCAGGACAAGAAACAGGATGATGCCCTGGGCACCGATCTGCCATGTCGGCGGCACCTGCAGGAAGGACAAAAGCGAGCCCGCGAGCGACAGCGTCAGCGCACCGATCACCGTGCCGACCGGCGAGACGACACCGCCGGTGAAAGCGCCGCCACCAAGAATCACCGCGCCGACGCCGAGCAGCGTATAGGCCGGCGCGACATTGGCGTCGCCCGATGTGGTGAGGCCGGTCAGCGTCAGCCCGGCCAGACAGGCGAGCAGGCCGGCTGAGGCATAGACCGCGACGCGGATGCCGATAACGGACCAGCCGGCGCGCTCGACGGCGCGCGGATTGCCGCCGGCGCCGCGCAGCACCGCGCCATAGGAGGAGCGCGAGATGACGAGATGGCCGGCGAGCGCGGCCAGCGCCGCCAGCCAGATCGACAGCGGCATCAAAGGCGGCTGCCAGCTCATGAACGAAGCCAGCCATGCCGGTGCCGAGCCACCCGGCGCCGGCAGCAGGATGACGGCGATGCCAAGCCAGATGAAGGACATGCCCAGCGTCACGATGATCGACGGCAGTTGCCGTGAGTGGATGAGCAGGCCGAAGCCGGCATAGGCGGCGACGAGGATTAGATAGCACAGCAGCGCGAGCGCAGGCGCGTCCTGCAGATAGAGCGCGGTGACGCAGGTGACCAGCCCGACAAAGGCGCCATTCGAAAGATCGATGTCGCCCAGCATGATCACCATCATCTGCGCCAGAGCGGCGAACACCAGCGGCACCGAGAGCTTGAACAACAGGTGGAAGCCGAAATAGCTCATCGCCGCCGGGCGAATGCTGAAGATGATGGCAAGCATGACCAGCAGCGCGATCGCCGGCAGGCCGGCCTGCAGGGCATTGAGCAAGGCCGGGCGCGCCTGGGAAGACGAACGGGCAGCAACACGGGCAGCCGCGTCAGACATGCTCGCCTCCGAATGACGCCTGCAGGATACGGCCGGTCTCAATGGCGTCGCCTTCCAGCCTGGTCACGGCGCGGCCTTCGCGGAAGACATAGATACGCTCGCAATTGGTGAGTTCTTCGAGCTCGGTGGTGTACCAGACGAAGGAACGTCCGCTCTCGGCCTCTGCACGGATCAGCCGGTAGACTTCCTGCTTGGTGCCGACATCGACGCCGCGCATCGGATCGTCGAGAAAGATCACTTGCGCGTCGGAGGCCAGCGCTCGGGCGAACAGCACCTTCTGCTGGTTGCCGCCGGACAGCGACAGGATCGGCGTGTCGATCGAAGGCGCCTTGACCCTGAGCCGGTCCGACCATTTGCCGGCCAGCTTGCGGGCGGCGGCGCTTGAGATCATGCCGCCGCGGGTCAGCGCATTGAGGCTGCGGATGGTCAGGTTGTCGGCGATCGACCACAGCGCGAAGACGCCCTCCGAGCCGCGATCGCCGGCGACATAGGCACCAGGTAAGGCTTCCCGTTGGCCGCGCGCGGCATAGAACATGGCGCGCAGCCGGTCGCGCTGGCCGTGACCGTCAAGCCCGGCGAAGCCGATGATCTCGCCCTTGCCAACTTCGATGGTCAGATCGGCGGTGTCTCGGCCGGCATGCCGGATCACCGGGGCTTGCGTCGGGGCCGCCTTGCCGACGGAACGGTCGTGCGGCCGTTCGATGCTGCCCATCAGCTCGACCAATGCGGCGCGCGACAGGCCGGCTGTCGGCCGCTCGGCAACCACCTTGCCGTCGACCATGACCACGGTGCGGTCGCAGACGGCGAGGATCTCGTTCAGGCGATGGGTGATCAGGATGCAGGCGATACCGCGTCCTGCGGCGCGACGGATATGGGCGAGCAATTGTTCCGTCGCCTCATGGCCAAGCGCCGACGTCGGCTCGTCGAGAATGACGCAGCGCAGCCCGATGTCGGTTTGCGTGAAGGCGCGGGCGATCTCGACCATCTGTCGCTCGCCGATCGGCAGGTCGGCGACCTTCCTGTCGAGGTCGATGCCATGGCCGGGGAATATCTCGTCCAGCGCCGGGCCGATCACCTGGCGCGCGCGCCGGCGCCAGCCCAGACCACGCAAGGGCCTGTGCACGATGCGGGTGTTTTCCGCCGACGTCAGGTTGGCGCACAGCGACAATTCCTGGAAGATGCAGCGCAATCCGGCTTGCTGGGCTCTGGCCGGGCTCCAGGCACCAATCTCGCTCCCGCCAAGGCGAAAGCTGCCGCTGCTGCGCTCGACCGTGCCGGCCAGCACGTTCATCAGCGTCGACTTGCCGGCGCCGTTGTGGCCGACGATGCCGACGACCTCGCCGGGTTTCAGATGAAAATCCACGCCGCCCAGGGCATGCACGGCATCATAGTGCTTGCGGACATCGCGCACCTCGATAAAGGGGCTGTCCGCATCACTTGCAGTGGCTGCGTCCGTTCTGGGCGGCGTGGGATCGTTCATCATTCAGCCATGCTGCTCATTTCGGCGCGGGAACGCCCGGCAGAGGCTCCTTCTTTACGTTGGCGTCGATGATCTTGGCCACCAGTTCCTGTGGGTACTCGGCATTGACCACGCCACCCTCGGGAACTGTCTTCAGCCACGCGTCGAGATCCGGCTGGTTGATCTGCAGCAGCGGCACTTCGACGAATTTCGGCACCTGCTTGCCGGCCAGGATCTGCTGCGCAACCCAGAACGCGACCTGGGAGACGCTGGGCGTCGCACCCAGCGAGAAGGTTTCGTAGCCGCCGGCGTCGTGCTCCTGCTTCCACAGCGCCAGTTCGTCCTGGCGGTTGCCCATGATGATGATCGGCAGCGGCCGGTTGGCGGCCTTGAATGCCTGCGCCGCGCCATAACCGTCGCCGCCCTGCGTCAGCACCGCATCGACCTGCGGCAGCGATGGCAGGATGCCCGACACTTCCTTCTGCGCCACCGTCGCCGTCCACTGGCCATAGACCTCACCGACAGCCTTGTAGCTGGCGTGAGCCTTCATCGCCTTCTCGACGCCTTCATGCAGGCGCTTGTCGAAACCGTCGCCGGCCATGCCGCGGATTTCGAGGATGTTGGCCGGCTTGTCGCCGAGCTTGCTTGAGATGAAATCGAGTTCGGCCTTGGCGTAGGAATCGAGATTGTAGTCGACGACATAGGCGCAAGGCTCGGTAACGCCGCTGGCGAAAGCGACGACGGTGATGCCGGCGTTGCAGGCATCCTTGATAGCGCCGTTGAGCGCGGTGTCGGAGCCGGCAAGCACGATGATGGCGTCATAGCCCTGCAGGATCAGGTTCTCGATCTGCGAGGCCTGCTCGGTCACTGAATTGTTCGAGCTGACGACGGTGGTCGAAGCGATAAGCTTGTCGGCCACGGCCTTGGCGCCCATCTCCTCAAAACTCTTGATCATCACCTGGCGGAAGGAATTGCCGGCATAGGAATTGCTGAAGGCGATCTTCTTGCCCGAAGTGTCGCCCTTGGCGACGCCGTCCTCGGCCTGGGCGCCTGTCGTGGCAAGGGCCGTGCAAGAAAGCAGCGCCGCGATAAGCAAGGTTCTTCCAGTTGTTCTGGTTCTGCTCATTTTCGTTCTCCTCCTGTTGAAAGTCATAGCGTCCTCCCACCGACCATTTCGAACGAAAAAATCACCCCAGCCCGAGATCGGGCACAGCGGCGTCTCGATGGTCGGCGAAATTCGTGTTGGGTAAAAGCGGATACCAGCCTGGGCGGCCGGGATCGCGGTCATAGGCATAGCCGCCCAGCGAGCGGTAGAGCTCGGCATATGTCTGCAGCTTGTCGCGATCGAGTTCGACGCCGAGGCCCGGTGCCTCTGGCACGGCGATAGCACCGTTCTCGTAGCGCATCTTGCCGCCGACGATGATGTCGTCGGCGAGATGGTGGTAGTGCGCGTCGGCCGTGAAGACGAGATTGGGCAGCACGGCGCCAAGATGCAGCATTGTGGCTAGCTGGATGCCGAGTTCGCCCGAGGAATGCACCGCGATGCCGAGGCCGAACGTGTCGCAGATCTGGGCGGCGCGCACGCAGGCGCGAATGCCACCCCAGAAGGTGGTATCGAGCAGGATCACATCGACGGCGGGATCCCGCACATTGGTGGCGAGCTGTTCGAAATCGATGACGATAGTGTTGGTCGCGAGCGGAATGGACAGCTTTTCACGCAAGCGGCGCATGCCGGCCAGCCCCCAGGTCGGGTCCTCGAAATAGTCGTTCCTGAGGCCCGAGATGGCCTGGCCGAAACGCAGCGCCTCTTCGACCGACAGGGCTGCGTTGGGATCGTAGCGCAGCGTGTCGCCAGGGAATTCCGCAGCGAGCGCCCTGTAGCACTCCAGCTCGTAGTCGGGATGAAACACGCCCGCCTTGAGCTTGTGGGCGGAAAACCCATGCTCGGCCTTCAGGGCACGGGCGTGGTCGAGCAATTGCTCGATTGTACGCACCTCGCCCTTGCCGTTGCGGCGGTCGGCATAACGGAAGAACAGATAAGAGGCGAAGCCGATCGAGTCACGCACGCGTCCGCCAAGCAACTGGTAGACCGGCACGCCGAGCTTCTTGCCGATGATGTCGAGGCAAGCGAATTCGAGCGCTGCGTGCAACTGCGTGCGATTGTTGTAGAGCGATGCCGTCGGATTGCAGATGGCGTAGCGCATGCGGTTGAGATCGAACGGATCGTGACCGACGAGGTAGGGCTTCAAGCCGGCGAAGGCCAGCTCGGCGCCAGCGCCGCCGCCACCCATCTCACCGAGGCCGACAATGCCTTCGTCGGTCTCGACCTCGACCACGGTGCGGACAAAGCGCCCCCAATGCGTGCCGTTGCTGTGCCGCAATGCCGCTTCCAGCGGGACGGTGACGGTGGTGGCCTTGATGTCCGTGATCTTCATGCCGGCTCCTCTCCCCTAGCCGAGTGGCGTTCTACACACTACCATGGTAGTATGTCAACAACGGTCCCGATTGTTGCTTGGCGCTTGAGTTGCGGCGTGCGCAGTGTCATGACCGGAGCCGCACTGGCAGCCGCAGAACGGATTCGTCATGGGGAAGATTTCGGGGGAGGCTAGGTCCCCAAGGAACAAAGGCGCCGCGCCGCGCGAGCCGTCGCGCCTGCTGGAGCCGGTCAACAACCGCATGCCGATCTCGCCGCAGATCTACGAGCGCCTGCGCCGTGCCATTACGACGCTTGTAATGCTGCCGTCCGAAGCCTTGAGCGAACAGGATTTGGCCCAGCAACTCGGCGTCAGCCGCACGCCGGTGCGCGAAGCGCTGATCCGGCTCGCCGATGAGGGCTTGATCGACATCCTGCCGCAGCGCGGCAGCTTCGTCGCTCCGATCCGGCTAAGCGACGTCGAGGAAGCTCAGTTCATTCGCGAGGCGCTCGAAGTTTCGGTTGTGCAAAAACTCGCCGGGCATGGTTCTGAGGGGTTCGTCGCTACTGTCAGAGCCAACCTCGCCATGCAGGCGAAAGCTGTGGCGGAAGGCGACCGCGAGCTGTTCCTCGAGCTCGACGAGGCGTTCCACCGAAGCCTGTGCGAGGAGGCCGGCCTGCCGAAGAGCTGGCGGGTTATCCAGGTGGTCAAGCTGCAGATGGACCGCGTGCGCTATCTCAGCCTGCCCGAGCCCGGCCATCTCGAGACGCTGCTGGCCCAGCATGTGGCGATCTTCGAGGCCGTGGAGACCGGCGAGGTCAAGCAGGCCGGCGCCCGCATGACGGCGCATCTGCGCGAAGTGTTGCGCACCGTGCAACGGCTCAGCCTGGCGCGGCCTGATCTTTTTGGGCGGTGATTTGGGGGAGATAGGTGACTTTGAGTTCTAGCTCCTCCCACTGACGAATACATCCCGCGATCGATACGCGACATTGAAGAGGCAGATGCTCGACGGGCACGGCCACTTCGCTGAATCGGGCAGCCAAGCGCCGCGTACTGAATTGGCAGGCCGCGTCGCTTCGATTCGATGCATAGTTCCCGTGCGCCACAGCCCGTCGGCAGCGGCGCGCGGAATCTGTTCGCCCTGCGGGATGCTTCCAGTTGCCCGGGCAGCCTCGGCATAAGCCGAGATAGGCAACCACCCACGAACAGGAGATCGCGTTCGATCGCCATGCCGAATGGCAGGCGGGCCAACTGCAATTCCGAGAGGCTGAAGCTACCGAGATCGGCCAAACCGAATAGGGTATCGCCGTCCTCGTCGAGTTCGGCCGCAAGTCATGTAACCGCATCGACCGGACTGAAGAATTGGCCGCGATCATCAAGCCCCCTGACCTCTGCAGGGCCCCTTCGTCGGCAATGGAGATAGCCGCCCCTCAAGTGGAGGTAGCGAGCAGGATCTTCCTCTTCGCGCCTTCGTCCCATGGCCTCGCAGAGGCCATTTGGATCACAATAGGTAGCACAATTTGTGACACAAAATCGCCTTCAGGGCAGGCCTGGAAGCCGGCAGTCAGAATTTTGCAAAAGCAAAAACAGCCACTTAGGGAATAAGCCGATGGTACCGTTGGCTGGGATCGAGTCCCACACCAAGCTATTGTTTATATTATGTTTTTTCTGTTTCCGAGCTCGATTTGTATCACAATAGGTGTCACAATATGTAGCACAGTGTAGCGCATTCTCGGAGACTTCACGGATACACCGCAGGCGAGGCGTCGAAGCCGCGGGCAGGCCCATCTCGGCGTCCTACCACATTCGGTGCCGCTGGGCTGAACGCTCTTCATCCGGAAAGAAATGGCAGGCCCGGAAGGACGTCGCAATCAGTTAGTGGGTGGTTCGCCCAGCCATATCCTTCGTATGTTCTCGTATTGGCAAAAGATCGACCGGCTTCGATCCACGGGGTCGACTATTTCCCCGACGTCGTCGAAACCGCACAACACGTCTTTCACGGCTATCGACGTATCCCACACAGGTTCGACCTGCTTGACCTGACCAAACCGACCCCGTCATAGGGGATGAGAAGAATCCACCCTGCGAATTGATGAGGTTGCACCTTGGGGAAAATGGATCAGTACCCAAGACCATGACCAAATGAGGTTTCAATCCTTTCTCGTGGGAAGGCTTCATGCTTTTCTGGATCGCCCCAGGGGCCGGGAATGAATTTTGTAACATCCGGGTCGCGGTCCATTGCAATGCAGGCGCCAGTTGCCGAACGCCTTCATCGCGGCGCCCATCAATGCGTCACCGACTGCCGCTTGCCCGACTCTCGCCGCTTGCGGACCAGCCGGCCCTCCCAGAAGCCTGCCGCCAGCATGACGATCGTCGTCAGCCATCCCATGGTCAGCAGGTCGACGAATGGTGCGACGGAGACGAGCGCCAGGAGCGCAAGGACGCCGGCAATGTGCGAGACCGGCAGCACGCCATAGACCGCCTTCTTGTAGACGGCGCTGCCGAGCAGATAGATCGCCGGGCCGCCGGAGAGTGTCAGCCCATAGGCCGTTTTGATCGCGTCATGGGGATGGGCGAGCACGAGATCATTGCCGACCGCGGTCGCGATGATCCCGCCGACCAGGATGGCGTGGATGTAGTGGAAATAAGCGCCGATGCGGCCGGGATCGTCGGAATGAGTGATGGCGTCGGTCGCATCCTTGCTCGATGTGCCGAAATAAAGCCACCACATGGCAAGCGTGCCGAGAAAGGTCGCGAGCAGCGCCGAGAGGATCGGGATATCCCAGCTCTCGGCGCGCGCCATAGTGGCGCCGGTCGCCAGCAGGGTCTCGCCGAGCGCGACGATCACGAAGAGCTGGCAGCGTTCGGCGAGATGCCCGCCCTCGATGGTCCAGTCGCTGGTCTTCGAGCGGCCGAGGCCCGGCAGCGGGAAGCCGAACATCGGCGAGACATATTCGCAGAGGATCGCGACCGCCCACAGGGCGATGCGGGCTTCATGCTGGGCGAACGCGCCGGCGATCCAGAACACGGCGGCGATCGAGACCCAGCCGAGCATGCGCCGGTAGTTGGCTGCGAGCGGATGCTCCGAACCCAATTCCCAGACGATATAGGCGGTGCGCCCGACCTGGATCACGACATAGGCGAGCGCGAAGATTAGCCCGCGCTCGCCAAAGGCGCCGGGGATCGCCGAGGTCATCAAGAGACCCGCCAGCATGACGGCGAAGATCAGGCCGCGGATGCGCGGAGTTTCCGGGTCGAACCAGTTCGTGACCCAGCAGGTGTACTGCCAGCCGAGCCAGACCGCGAACCACAGGATCAGCGTCTCGATGACGCCGGTCAGATTAAGGTTGGTCAGCAGTTCGTGGCTGAGCTGCGTCACCGCGAAGACATAGACGAGATCGAAGAACAGCTCCTCGAACGTCACTCGCGCATGATGGCCGTCGCGGCGACGCAGCAGCGGGTGATGGTCCGGCGATTTGGTGCTTGTGGAGCTGTCGGTCATGGCGATCCGGCGTTTCAGGAGCGGGCGAATTGCCAGATCGCGATGGCCGCGACGATGGCTGGGACCACGAAGACGACAGCCAGGATCGGCAGTTCCTGCGCCACGGTGTAGCCGGCCCTGTTGACGCCGACCCAGAGGTTGGCGACGGACACGGCAAGCCAGACGGGAATGAAGAGTTTTGCGGCGGTCGCGAGCGCCGGCGTGGCGCCGCCCCAGAGCTGGCCGAACAGCAGGAAGACGCCGAGCAGGACGACCCCGCCAACAATGACCATCAGCATGTGCATCGCGTAACTTCCTTCATGAAAACACGCTCAGATTCTTGGCGATGTCCTTGCCGGCATAGGGCGG
The DNA here is from genome assembly GCF_059420305.1 of Mesorhizobium sp. GW821-FHT04C10. Taxonomy (NCBI): domain Bacteria; kingdom Pseudomonadati; phylum Pseudomonadota; class Alphaproteobacteria; order Hyphomicrobiales; family Phyllobacteriaceae; genus Mesorhizobium; species Mesorhizobium sp. GW821-FHT04C10. Next base: position 6,535,596 of record NZ_JBWKTL010000001.1, read on the forward strand.
GAAGACATCCAGTTCGAGATCGGGATTGCCGATCAGCATCGCCTTGGTGTTGCTGAGCGCGTCGAACCCGGCCTTGCCGTAATATTTGCCCATGCCGCTATTGCCGACGCCGCCGAACGGCAGGCTGTCGATCCAGCAATGCAGGTTGGTCTGGTTGATGCAGCCGCCGCCGAACGACAGCGCCCCCAGCACATAGTCGATCACCGCCTGATTCTTGCTGAAGATGTAGACGGCGAGCGGCTTGGGCTTGCGCTTCATGATCCCGACGATTCCCTTGAGATCGCGATAGGGCATGACCGGGAGCACCGGGCCGAACACCTCCTGCTGCAGAGCCGGATCGTCCCAGGTCGAGGGATAGAGAATGGTCGGCTCGACATAGCGGGCCGTCACATCGAAGCGTCCGCCGTGGACGACCTTGTCGGGCAGGATGTAGGAGGCGACGCGCTGCGCATCGTGCTCGCTGATCATTCGGGCAAAGTCCGGGCTCAGGCTCGGATCCTCGCCATACATTTTGACGATCGACGCCTTGAGCTTGGCGATGAAGGCGTCAGCGACGCTCTCATGCACATAGACATAGCCCGGCGCGATGCACCATTGCCCGGAGATGGCGTTGTGGCCCCAGGCGATGCGGTCGGCGGCGATGTCGAGATTGGCGGTGGCGTCAACGATGGTCGGGTTTTGCCCGCCGAGCTCGAGGATGACCGGCGTCAGGTTCTCGGCCGCGGCGCGCATCACCACCTTGCCAACGGCAGACGAGCCGGTGAAGAAGATGAAGTCGAAGGGCAGCTGCAGCAGCTCGCCGATCTCCTCGCGCCCGCCGGTGACGACCGCGACATTCTCAGGTGCGAAATATTGCGGGATCAGCTTGGCAAACAGCGCCGCCGTCGCCGGCGTCGTATTGGCAGGCTTGAGGATCACCGGGTTGCCGGCGGCAAGCGCTGCGATCGCGGGATCGAGCAGCAGCAGGATCGGCGCGTTGAACGGGCCGATCACCAGCGTCACGCCATAGGGCTCCTTGTAGATGACGCCCCTGTTGCCGGTCGCCTCAAGTCCAGGCGGGATCGGCGCAGGCTGTGGCGCCATCAGCTCGCGCAGGTTCTCGCGATAGTATTTGATCACCCCGCTCGGCACGGTGATCTCGAAGAGCTGCTCGAAAGGCGGCTTGCCGAAATCCTGGTAGAGCGCAGCGCAAAGCGCTTGGCTGTTCTCGGTAAGCAGCCGCTCCATGCGGTCGAGCTGATCGATGCGCCAGTCACGGCTCTTGGTCGCGTCGCTCAGGAAATGCTCGCGCTGGGCATCGAACAGGGGCTGAAATCGATTGGTCATGGCGAGACTCCCGGAGCAGCGATGCAGCGTCGAAGCTGCACCGAAAAGCGGAAGCGGCCGGGACTGACCCCGGCCGCTTCGCCGATTACTTCGTAGTGTAGCCACCGTTGACGAGGATAGTCTGGCCGGTCATCCACCAGCCGTCCGAGACCAGGAAGCGGATGAAGGGAACGATGTCTTCGATGTCGGTCAGGCCGGTCTTGGAGAACTTCGAGAGTGCGGCGGCGGTCTTGTGATAGGCAACCGCGTCCGTCCCTTCGGCCGGATAGAAGAATGGCGTGTCCATCGGACCTGGCCCGATCGCCGTCACCGAGATGCCGCGCTCGCCGAACTCTTTTGACGCGGCCCGCGTGAAGTGCTCGACCGGCGCCTTGGTGCCCGCATAGGCTGCGTAGAATGGCGTGAACGCGCCAAGCAGCGAGGTGACAAGCGTCACGACCTTGCCGTTGTCGCTGACCTGCTTGCCGGCTTCTTTGAGGAAGAAGAAGGCAGACTTCGAGTTGACCGCGGTCATCTCGTCATATTCGGCTTCCGAGATCTCGACCATCGGCTTCTTCAGCACCTTGCCGACCGTGTTGATGGCGATATCGATGCCGCCCATCGCCGCCTTGGCATCCGCGAACAGCTTCTCCACCGCGCCTGCCGTGGTGAGGTCGGCCTGGAAGGCAAAAGCCTGCGCGCCTGCCGCCTTGATGGCCGCTACCGTCTCATCGGCAGCCGGCTTTGTGGCGCTGGTGTTGTAGTGAACCGCAACCGCTTTCGCGCCCTGCGCGGCGAGATCGCGTGCGATCAGTCCGCCGAGGTTCTTTGCTCCGCCGGCGATGAGAATGGTTTTTCCCTTGATGCTGTGATCGGTCATTGGCGTTGGCCTCCTTAGGTGCCTGGCGGCCACCCACGGGACCGCTTCCTGCAGTGCACCATATCGTCTATGATTTTGTCACAAAGCCGCTCGTTCTGACATCACCTGTCAGAAATGCCGACCAATCAGACATGACAAGCGCCCGTGGACCGTATCGATCTGTTCCGCACCTTCACCCGCGTCGTCGAATGCGCGAGCTTCACCCGTGCCGCCGATACGCTCGGGATGCCGCGCTCATCGGTATCGGCGGCAGTAATCGAGCTCGAAGCGAGGGTCGGCGCCCGCCTGCTCCATCGCACCACCCGAAAGGTCTCGCCGACCCAGGACGGCGCCGCCTTCTACGAGCGCTGCCTGCGGCTGATCGCCGATGTCGAGGAGACGGAGGGGTTGTTCCGGCAGACGTCGGTCGGGCCGAGCGGTAGCCTCAGGATCGACGTGCCGGGCACCCCGGACGATCTCGGCCAACACCTTGCCGTCAATCATGCCTCGCCGTCGACCGGCCGCGTCGAGGATGGCGAGACGCGCACGCGACCCATGCGCGCCCGCGCCACCGTCAACAGCGCCGAGGCCCTTTAGAAACTCGATTTCCAAGGCTTGCCGGCCTACCAGCCGCTCCAGCGCGGCGATCCGTGCCTCATAGGCCTGCATGGTCTCGGCCGCCGCCACATCCTCGTCGAAGGCGCCGGCCTCGTATTTCTGGACCCAGATACGGATCAGATTACGCGCTAGTTTGTGCCGCCTGGCGAGACCATAGCCTGTCCACCCGAAAGGATCATGCCGGCGGCTTCGTGTCACCGGCTTTTTGCAGCGTCGAGGCGGTCGACGAGATGGATACGAACTCATTACCGGTAGACAGCCAACCAAGGCCCTAGAATGGCCGCAAGCTGCTGCCTGACATGCGAGAGAAAGCTTTCTCGATCCGGATACCTTTCACAGACGTAACTCTGAAAGCCATACGCAACGAGGTACTCCACCACCCCCAGCAACGTTTCGACTGGAGCGGCCGGCTTCAGCAGGCCACGGCTTTCCAGGTGGCCGAAAGCGCATTCCAGCTGGCGGAGATAAAACTCGTTGTCGGACCTGATCTGCGGGCCTGTCTCCGGGTCGGCCGCCAGCACGACCGTTGCCGCGATGGTCTCACGCCACAGCATTTTCAACTTTGGGTCGCCCGGCGGATCGAGCAAGGCCTCGATGACGGAGGTCATATAGAGAATCGGCTCTCCCACGGCGGCTTCGAGCGCGCTCTTGATCGCGTCCGCGTAGGTTTCCCGTTCGTCCTCAAGCAGAGCCAGAAGCACTGACTGCTTCGAATCGAAGTATTTATAGAATGTGGAAATAGAAACGTCCGCCTCCTCCCGGATGCGGGTGATCGTCGCCCCCTGATAGCCGATCTCGGAAAAAAGCTCGCGCGATGCTCTCAATATCTTCCGGCGAATGGCAATCGCGTTCTTCTTCCTTTTTGGCTCTTCGGTTTCTTGTACGACGGAATTCATCGTCGGTTCCTCTGCATGGAAATTCTTGAAGCCAATGCGCGAAGCTGGTTCGGCAGGCGGATAAAGCACAGGCCGACAAGAATCGAAAGCCCGAACGCCGGACGCGGCGGCAGCCCCCTAAAGCGCGTCGCTTCCCCGAACCAGGTCAACAAAAAACAGAATGCATTCTGTTTTTTGTTGACCTGGTTCTTTTTCCGACATAGCGTCGCGCCATCAAAACAAGACCCAAGCGTCAACCAGGGGAACGCGATGAACAAAATAAAACTCGGGCTGATGGCCTTCCTCTTCTCGTCCGTCACGCTTCATGCCCAAGCGGACGACAAGACCCTCAACCTTTTCAGTTGGGTGAATTCCTTCGACCAGCAGCTGCTCGACGAGTTTTCGGCCAAGACCGACTACAAGATACGGAACGATGCTTTCGATTCCGACGAGATGCTGGAGACGAAACTGCTGGCGGGCTCCAGCGGCTACGATCTGGTTACGCCGTCGGCTTTTCCCTTCCTGCAAAGAGAGATCAAGGCGGGGGCGATCCGGCCCTTCGATCCGAAGCAGGTTCCCAATCTCGCCAAACTCGATCCCCAGATCATCGACATGCTCAAGATCAGCGATCCGGAGCTGAACCATTCGGTTCCCTATGCGTGGGGATCGACGGGCATGGGGCTGAACGCCAAGAAGATCAAGGAGGTGTTTCCCGATGCGCCCCTCGACAGCTACGATCTGATGTTCAAGCCCGAAAACGCCGCAAAACTGGCGAAATGCGGCTTCGTGATGGTCGACTCCGCCACGGACATCGTCCCGATCGCCATGCATTACCTTGGCATCGACACCTATTCCGAGAATGAAAAGGAAATAGACAGGGCGGTGGACCTCCTGAAGGCTATTCGTCCGTATGTGTCATACATCGATGCCACGAAGTACCAGATCGAACTGGCCAACGGATCGGTCTGCGCGGCGATCGGCTGGTCTGGCGACATCATCAGCGCTGCGAAAAGCGCGGCCGAGGCGAAGAACGGTGTAGATATCTCCTATGTCATGCCGAAAGAAGGGACCCTCGTCTGGATGACGACCTTGGCCGTTCCCTCGGACGCGTCAAATCCGGAAGCCGGCTACGCCTTCATGAACTACCTTCTCGATCCGAAGGTCGCCGCGCGAAACACCCAGGCGACGGGCTACCCGGTGCCTGTGCCGGAGGCCCGGCAGTTCCTGCCCAGCGCGCTTGCGGAAAACCCGGCTCTGTATCCGCCGGACAGCGTGAAGAAGCAATTCTTCATGGGTTCCTCCCAGGACCCGAAGATCGTGCGCTACGTGAACAGGCAATGGTCGCGCTTCAAGGCCAACAACTGAACCTTTGCGCCTCGCCTCGTGGCCGCCTGCCAGGTGCCGTTTCGGCATAAGGCGGCCTCCGCAAGGTTCGCAATACGACGCAACGGGCAATTGAAGGCGACACGCTCCCGCAAGACGCGTCCGCCTTCCGACTTCCCAATGACCGCCGCCCTCCGCGGACGGCGGTCGGTCCATTCGTTTTCTTGAGAACAGCCTCATGTCTTCTCACCTCTGGGAACAGAACCTTCCCGACAGCTTCGTGCGCTATCAGGCGGGCCGCCGCATCTATGAAGTCGAGTGTATGATTCCCGACATCGCCGGCATTTCGCGAGGCAAAGCGATGCCGGCTGCCAAATTCGGCGCCGCCGCCAGGACCTTTCTGCCGTCATCAATCTTCTACCAGACGATCACCGGCAATTATGCCGATCTCGACATCGCCGATCAGTGGACCGAGGTCGACGTCGTCCTGAAGGCGGAGATGTCCAGCGCCTGCGCCGCGCCCTGGGCTGATGAGGTGACGCTGCAGATCATCCACGACGTCGAGGACAAGCACGGCAATCCCCTCCCAGTAGCGCCGCGCAACGTTCTGCGCCGGATCCTGTCGCTCTACGAGAAGCGCGGCTGGCGCCCGGTGGTCGCTCCCGAGCTTGAATTCTATCTCACCCAGCCTAACGCCAATCCCAGCGATCCGATCGAACCGCCGATCGGTCGTACCGGCCGCAAGGGCATCGGCCGGCAGTCCTATTCGATCACGGCGGTCGACGAATACGGCAAGGTCATAGACGACATCTATGAATTCGCCGAGGCGCAAGGGCTGGAAATTGCTTCCGTCATTCAGGAAGGAGGAGCCGGGCAGCTCGAGATCAATCTCACCCATGGCGATCCACTCCGCCTTGCCGACGAGGTGTTTCTCTTCAAGAGAACGATCCGGGAGGCGGCGCTTCGCAATGGCTGCTTCGCGACCTTCATGGCCAAGCCGATGAAGGACGAGCCGGGAAGCGCCATGCATATTCACCAGAGCGTTGTCGACACGGCCACCGGCGCGAACATATTCTCGCATGCGGACGGCTCGGAGACCGACGAATTTCGCCACTTCATCGGCGGCTGCCAAAAGCACTTCTGGGCGGCGACGGCCCTGTTCGCGCCTTACGTCAATTCCTTCCGGCGCTATTCGGGCGGGGACAGCGCCCCGACGAACATCGAGTGGGCGACCGACAATAGGACGACCGGGCTACGCATCCCGGTGTCGGAGCCAGAATCCCGACGCGTCGAAAACCGGGTCGTGGGCATGGATTGCAATCCATATCTCGCGATCGCCGGCAGCCTGGCGTGCGGATATCTGGGCATGGTCAACGCTGAAAAACCGCGTGCCCCGGCTTCCGGCGAGGGATACGGCCGGGGGCTGGCGCTGCCGCGTAGTCTCTTCACCGCGCTCAAGAAGCTGTCGGAAGACACCGAGTTCCGCGCCGTGATCGGCGAGGAGTTCTGCATGGTCTACGAAGGAATCAAGCACGCGGAACTGGAGGAGTTTCAAAGCGAGATCTCACCATGGGAACGCGAGCACCTGCTGCTGGCCGTCTGAGAATGTCGGGCCTTGCTGTTCTTCCCAGGAGGCGAAAACGCCTGACCTCTTCTCTCGAACGAAAGCCGCGCGGAAGCAGTCAGGCATGTCGTGGAATTTCTCCGGTTTGTAGAGCGCCATGGACCTTTTGACCATCAATGACCGGCCGGGCCAGTATCCCGGCAGCTACTACGCGGCCACCGCCAACGGCAATGTCGGGCCTCGAGCGTCGGCAAGCGGCGATATACGCTGCGACGTCTGCGTGATCGGCGGCGGCTATACCGGTGTCTCGAGCGCCTTGCATCTCGCCGAGAAAGGCTATCGGGTCGTCCTCCTGGAGGCCAACAGGCTCGGCTGGGGTGCCTCGGGCCGGAACGGCGGGCAGGTCAATTCGGGGATGCGGCTCCATCAGGATGAGTTGGAGCACATGTATGGATCCGCGACGGCGCGCGACCTCTGGTGTCTTGCCACGCAGGCCGTCGCGCTCGTTCGAGACCTGATCGCAAGGCATGATATCGACTGCGCGTTCAAGTACGGCGTGCTTACGGCCTGCCATCGCCCCCGTCATGTCGAGGAAACGCGGCGGTATGTCGACAAGCTTCGGCTGGACTACGGCATCGAGGGACTGACCTTCCTCGATCGCGAAGCTTTCCGGGAGATCCTGCCGTCAAATTTCTACTATGGCGGGTCGCTCGACGCCAATGCGGGCCACCTGCATCCGCTGAACTACTTCCTTGGCCTGGCGAGGGCGGCCGAGCGCGCGGGTGCCGTGATGTTCGAGACATCGCGGGTCGTCCACATTGATCACGCCCAGTCGGTGAGTATCCATACGGACCGGGCGAGCGTAACGGCGGATTTCGCGATCATCGGCTGCAATGGCTACGCCGGCGATCTCGACGGGGATATCTCTCGCCACGTGATGCCGATCAACGGCTTCATCGCCGCGACCCGACCGCTTTCGGAAGCGGAGGCGGCGACCGTCCTGACGCGCGATTACGCCGTGGCGGACACGAAATTCGTCATCAATTACTTCCGCCTTTCGCAGGACCGCCGCCTGCTGTTCGGGGGCGGCGAGAGTTATGGCTACCGCTTCCCCGCGGATATCGACGCCGTCGTCCGCCGCCCCCTCGGCACGGTCTACCCGCAATTGAAGGACGTCGAGTTCGACTATCGCTGGGGCGGCGTGCTCGGGATCACCATGAGCCGCATGCCCTATTTCAGGCGGCTGCGTGGCAACGTCCTGACGGCAGGCGGCTTCTCCGGCCAGGGCGTCGCGCTGGCCACCCTCGCGGGCAAGATCATTGCCGAGGCCATCGCCGGGCAGGCCGAGAGGTTCGACCTGCTGGCATCGCTCCCATCCACGCCCTTCCCGGGCGGACCGACGTGGCGGTCACCGCTCCTGGCGCTCGCCATGACCTGGTACGCCCTGCGCGATCGCCTGCCATGAAGTCCGCCCGCCGACTGGAGGAATATCGAAAATGAACACGAACGGGCCGATCGACCTGATCCTGTTTGGCGGGCGGATCAAGACGATGGACAAGGGGCGCCCTCTCGCCCAGGCGCTCGCTGTTTCGGGCAACCGGATCGTTGCGGTTGGCGACGATGACGAGGTGATGGCACTGGCGCAGCCGAGGACCAGGATCGTCGATGCCGATGGCGGCACCGTGCTCCCCGGCTTCAACGACGCCCATGTCCACATCTTCAGCGGCTCGGCGAGCCTGGCGCAGCTCTCCGTTCATGGCATACAGGGTTTCGAAAGCCTGAGCGCGGCGATCGTCCGCCATGCGGCGGCGCATCCGAGTGCGCCTTCCATCGTCGGCCAGGGCTGCCTCTATACGGCGATATCGCCGACCGAACCCATCACCCGACATCATCTCGACCGGATCGTGAATGATCGGCCGCTCCTGCTGGTGGCCTTCGATCTCCATACCGCCTGGGCGAATTCCTGCGCGCTCCAGCGGGCAGGAATTCTCGATGGGCGTGAGCTTGCCGCCGGCAGCGAGATCGTGATGGGCGAGGACGGGCTGGCAACCGGCGAACTTCGCGAGGCCGACGCCATTTCCCTGGCCTATGCCGTGGTGGAAGGCGGCGGGAGGGAGATGCTCGGCATCTGGACGGGAGGCGAGCCCGATAGGGTCACGGAGAGCGAGAGACGCTACGATCTTGCCCTTCTGCAGCGCGGCCTCGCCTACTGCGCCAGCCTCGGTATCACTTCGATCCAGAACATGGACGGCAATCTCTACCAGCTCGAGATGCTGGACGAGATCGACCGGACGAAAAGCCTCCCGGTGCGCGTCCGGATGCCATTCCACATGAAGAGCTCTTCGCCGCTGTCCGAACTTCATGACAAGGCGGCCGCCTGGAATCGTGTCTACGATTCCGACATGCTGCGTTGCGACTTCGTGAAAGTGTTCATGGATGGCGTGACGGAAAGCGAGACCGCCTTCTTCCTCGACGACTACGCGCATCGGCCCGGCTGGAAGGGAACAGCTCTCTTCCAGCAGGAAAAGTTCAATGACATCTGCGCGACAGCTTCACGCCTCAACCTGCAGGTGGCGAGCCACGCGGTCGGCGACGGGGCCGTTCGACGTGTATTGGACGGGTACGAGCACGCCGCGAGCGTGACGGGCGGCCGCGACCTGCGGCATCGCGTAGAGCACATAGAGGTCGTCCATCCCGACGATGTCGACAGGTTCAGCAAGATCGGGGCGGTGGCCTCGATGCAGCCCATCCACGCGCCTCCACACGCGGATGCCGGCGACGAGACGGCGCCGCGACTCATTGGTCCGGCAAGGTTTCCTCACGCGTTCGCCTGGCGTGTGCTCGCCGACGCCCGGGCATCGCTGGTGTTCTCGACGGACTGGCCCGTGGCGCCACTCGATCCGATGCTCTCGATTTCGGCGGCGATGATGCGCGAGCCTCTCGCCGAGGGCGTTCCCGATCAGCGGCTTTCCCTCGACGAGGTCCTGCACGGTTACACGCTGAATGCGGCGTGGGTCGAGTTCATGAGCGAGCGCAAGGGCCGGCTGCGGGAAGGCTATCTTGCCGACATCGTCGTGCTGGATGCCGACATGGAAGGCCTCGCCCCGGATGCCCTGTCCACCGTTCGTGCCGCGCTGACCATATGCAACGGGCGCATCACGTTCGAGCGGGCGAACCGAAGCCGCGACGCGGCCGCCACAAGCCTCCGACATGTCTGAAAGCGCCATGTGTTCAACCGAAAGCCATACCTCCTTGCTAGACGCGAACCCGCACCTCAGTTTGTCAGGAAGCTCCGCTTCGGGCTTCGCACCATGGAACGATCCGAATTCCAAGCCGATCGTGGAGTTCAAATCGGTCTCAAAAACCTACGGCGCCGTCGCGGCCATCGCGGATTTTTCGCTCAAGATCTATGAGCGGGAGTTCTTTGCCCTTCTCGGCCCCTCGGGCTGCGGCAAGACCACGGTCATGCGGATGCTTGCCGGTTTCGAAACGCCGACATCCGGCGAGATCTTTCTCGAGGATCAGAACATCGTTCCGGTCGAACCGCACAAGCGGCCGGTCAACATGATGTTCCAGTCCTATGCTCTGTTTTCTCATCTGACGGTCGAGGACAACATCGCCTTCGGCCTGCGGCGGATGCGGATGCCGAAGGCGCAGTTGGAAGAGACCGTGTCCGAAATGCTCAACCTGGTGCAACTGGAACCGTTGAGACGGCGAAAGCCGCATCAAATCTCGGGAGGTCAGCGCCAGCGTGTCGCGCTCGCCCGGTCGCTGGCGCGCCGGCCGAAAATCCTGCTGCTCGACGAGCCGATGGCCGCGCTGGACAAGAAGCTGCGCCGGGAAACGCAGCTCGAACTGATGGACATACAGCACCGGCTCGGCGCGACCTTCGTCATCGTCACCCATGACCAAGAGGAAGCCATGACGGTGGCAAGCAGGATCGCGGTCATGGACCACGGCGAACTGGTGCAGGTCGCGCCGCCGCTCCAGCTCTATGAAAGCCCGGTGAGCCGGCACGTGGCGGAATTCGTTGGTGAAACCAATCTCTTCGAAGGTTGCGTCGAGACGGGCACGGATGGAAAGCCCCGGTTCGTCCCGAATGGCCTGGATGCAAGGTTCTCCGTCGCGCTGACGAAGCCGGGGCAGGAGGAAACCGCTCGCTACCTCAACATCCGTCCGGAGAAGATGGAGGTGACCCCGCAGGCGCCCGACGATGGCTCGAACGCCATAGCAGGCCGGATCATCGACATCGCCTACCTCGGCAACATCTCCACCTACTATATCGACGTCGGACTTCGGAAGCAGCTGATGGTCCAGATGACGAACAACCAGCGATCGTTGAGCACCCGCTTTTCTCACGACGATCGTGTCTGGGTGTCCTGGTATCCCCAGGATGGACTGTTGCTCGACCACTGAACGTGGAGAAGAAGAATGACCGCGCTTCGAAAGTGGTTGCTCATTCTGCCGCCTTTCGTGTGGCTGCTGGTTTTCTTCGGCGTGCCGTTCGCCTTCGTCGCAAAGATCGCCATGTCCAGCAGCACGCTGGCGATACCGCCATATGTTCCGGTATTCGATATCTCGAAGGGGCTGGACGGGCTGAAAGCATTCGTCGGTCAGCTCGACTTGGACAATTTCCGGATCGTGTTCGACGACGACATGTACGTCATGGCGTATCTGAACAGCATCGGGATCGCCCTGGTCGCGACGCTCCTCAGCCTGCTGCTCGGCTACCCCATCGCCTACGCGATCGCCTCGTCGCCGCGGCGGTGGAAGCCGGCGCTGATCATGGCGATCAACTTGCCCTTCTGGACATCGTTTCTCATTCGCATCTATGCGTGGATCGTCCTCCTGTCGAAGGAAGGGGTCATCAACCATCTCCTGATCTCGTTGGGCGTCATAAGCGAGCCGCTGCAGATCCTGAATACGACTTTTGCCGTCTATATCGGCATGGTCTACGCCTACCTGCCGCTGATGATTTTTCCGATCTACGCGACCCTCGAGAAGCTGGACACCAGCATCTACGAGGCGGCGCGGGATCTCGGCTGCAGCCGCATCGGCGCCTTCTTTCGTGTCACCCTGCCTCTTTCCCTGCCGGGAGTTCTGGGCGGCTGCTTTCTCGTCTGCATCCCGATGACCGGCGAATTCGTTATTCCCAGCCTTCTCGGAAGCACCAGCGTCCCCATGATCGGCCGCGTTCTCTGGGACGAATTCTTCATCAACAACGACTGGCCACTGGCCTCGGCGATATCCGTGCTGCTTCTGGCGCTCCTGGTCGTACCGATCATCCTTTACCAGTTCAACCGCCAGCGCCGCGGAAGGCAACTCGCATGAGCCGCTCGCTCTCCTGGTTCGGCCATGTCTCCCTCGCCCTGGGCATAGCCTTCCTCTATCTCCCGATCTGCGTCGTGATCTTCTACAGCTTCAATGGCTCGGAGTTCATTACCCTGTGGAGCGGTTTCTCGCTCCGCTGGTACAGATCTCTGTACCACAACACCGCCTACTGGTCTGCGGGCTGGGTTACGCTCAAGATAGCGCTCGTCTCCTCGATCATCGCCACGCTCCTGGGCGTCATGGCCGCATGCGCTCTGAGCCGGGTGCAACGCTTCCCCGGAAGAAGCCTTTTTGCCGGGCTTGCCGTCGCGCCCATGGTATTGCCGGAAGTGATCAGCGGGCTATCGCTTCTGCTGCTGTTCGTGGCATTCGGCATCGACCGGGGCTTTCTCACCGTGGTCATCGCGCATGCCACGATGTCGATGTGCTTCGTGTGCGTCGTGGTCTCCGCCCGTCTCTCGCAATTCGATCTGACGATCGAGGAAGCAGCCCGCGACCTTGGTGCAACGCCGCCGCAGGCGTTCTTCCTGGCGACGCTGCCGATCATCATGCCGGCGGTCGTTTCCGGCTTCATTCTTGCCTTTTCGATCTCGCTCGATTCGCTGGTTCTGTCGTCCTTCACGACAGGGCCTGGTACGACGACGCTGCCCCTGCGCATCTATTCCGAGGTCAAGCGCGGCATCCGCCCGGAAATCAACGCGCTCTCGACGCTCATCGTGGCCGTCGTGGCCATCACGGTCATCGCGGTTTCAATCCGGACGAAGTTCCAGGGGCGGGACCGGCTTGAAGCAAGCGGCTGATCCCGCGCGTCGAAGGAAGCCTATGCGATAGGCCAGCGCCGGCGGCCGTAACGAACCGTGTAATCTGCCCGCGCCGGCGCGGATCGCCGCGACAATGCCGGCGGCGATCCGGTGGCATGATGGATGATTTCCGCCGTAGCCGTTTGCGCCACGTTTGCCCGCGAGGCTGGAAGCCGCTTCATCAAGCCTTCGCAGCCGACGGGAATGCCACCGGTATGTCGGCCATCACGCGGAACTTTCGCCGCTCCAGCTCGGCCAGGAACGAGGAGGTCTCGAAGAATTCCTCAGGTCCCCACACGCCTGGCTTGGACGGCGTCTCGGCCAGGAGCTGCACGCCGATCGACAGACCCATCGAGGTTGCCGCGTCGACATAGCCCTCATAGAGGGCATCCGGCAGGCCGATGACCGCGCAGTTGATCGTGGCCGGCTCGCCGTCTTTCTCGCCGTGGCCGATGGCGAGGTGGATTTCCTGCGCGGTCGTCTCCGGGATCTCGGCGCCATGCCGCTCGATATTCCTTTGCATCACGGCATCGAGGAACTGCCGCGGATCGACGCTGACGCCTCCGACCTGGATTGGGTCGTTGATGCGGCCGAATCCCGCCTTCACCAGGCCGACCCAGGCCTCGTGCTCCTTCTGGGGCAGATGCAGTTTCCAGGTGAATTCGCGAATGCCCTTGTCCCGAATGCCCTCGGCCAATGGCACCGTCAGCGGCTCGGAATGCTGGGTGAAGATGAATGTCGTGCGGCCGAAAGGCTCGGGCAATCCGAGCGTTTCCTCGCCCTCTTGCGGAGCGACTTCCCGGTGCATGCCATCGAGGAACTGCATCGACGGATTGGCATACTCGCCAAGCACCGTGGATATCGCGTAGGGCGGCACCAGCACGGGACTGTCCGGTCCGAGGCGCTTGGCGGCCCAGTAGAGGTTGATCCGGTCGATGCGGTGGAGGCGTTCGGCCACCGCCTTGCAGATGACGTTCGAGATGCCCGGATCGGCGCCGAGGCCGAGAATGGCCGTAAGGCCCGCTTGCCGCCATTTCTCCTGGAGCGCCTTCTGCTTAACGGTGAAGACGCCCATGCCGCCGAAATCGACATACGTCTTGCGCATCTCGAAACAGGCCTCGAAGATCGCCATGTGATGGCCGGCAAAGACCGGGACCGCATTGACGCAGACATCGACGCGCCGCAGCAAGCTTCGCAATTCGGCGCCATTGTCGACGTCGAGCTCCACCGGCTTGAGGCGGGGATCGCCGAGTTGATCGGTAAGGCGTCGCGCGCGACCGAGCGACGTGTCGGCGACGATGATCTCCTCGATATGCCGCGAATAGCTCGCGATCATATCCCGTACGGAACCACTGGCCATCGCGCCGGCGCCACCCACCATTAGAACTTTCATCCGTTAAATCCTTGTTCAGCCTGGGCCACGATCAAAGCGCGCCTGAGGAAATGAGATCGTCTTGGAGATTCAGGCGGACAGGGCCGATGTCGTGTCGGTCATGCCGACTTTTTCGCTGTCCCCGGGAATCGAGGCGCCGCTGTCGTCGAGATGCCGGCGCAAATGTCGAAGAGTGGCTTCCGCCTGCTCCGGGTCGTCCGGCATGTAGGCAAGCGGATCGCTCAGCGACATCGGCAATCCGACAAGGCCCTCGGCGACCGCATGAACGCAGAACGCCGCATGGGCCGGGTTGTAGCCGCCCTCCTGGATCGCCAGGATGCGTCCGCCACAGATTTCCCGCGCGAGCAGCCGCGCGTTTGTCGCCAAGTGATGGAAACCGGCGGCCGTGACCAGCATTCGTCCGCCGGGGTCGAACTGTCCGGCGTCCACTCCCGAAGAGATGACGATCAGATCGGGCGCGAACTCCCGGACCGCGGGCGCGACAATCTCGTCAAAGACACGCAGGTAGGTCGAGTCGCCGGAGCCCATCGGCAGCGGCAGGTTCAGGTTGAAGCCGCGCCCGGCGCCGACGCCACGCTCGTCGATCGCACCCGTCTCCGGGTGGGTAGGCCCCCAGGCGCCGTGATCCATGTGCAGCGACACGGTGAACACGTCGTCGCGGTCGTAGAAGCCTGACTGCGTGCCGTTACCGTGATGTGCGTCCCAGTCTATGATCGCCACGCGGCTCATTCCCGCCGCCCGCGCGTTTTCAGCGACGATGGCGGCGTGATTGACGAGACAGTAGCCGTCGGCGGTCTCCCGGCCGGCGTGATGGCCCGGCGGCCGCACCAGCGCGAAGCCCGGGCGGCCGGAGCCGGCGAGGATGGCGTCCAGCGCCGCCAGCGCGGCCCCCGCCGCCCCCAGCGCCGCATCGCAGGAGGTGGGACTGAGCGGAGTGGTGGGGGTCAAGCGTTCCGAACGCGCCGCGGCATGGCGCAGACGATCCAGGTAGCGCCCGGGATGGAACAAGGCGACCCGTTCCTCCGGCGCGGCGGTGGCTTCGCTCCAGGCCAGGTAGGGAGCGACCGGACCCCGTTCCAGCATGGCGCGCATGTTCCTGACGCGCAGGATGCTCTCCGGATGCGGCGTCTGCTCGGCGAGGAGCGGACTGGGAGGCGCCTCGAAGACGCCGGATCCCGTGTCGTGCAGGAGCGCCGCTTTGCTCCAGAAGACATCCAACCGCGGTTCCGCCGGCACAGCCCCGCTGACCGACCCCGCGCCCGCCTTCACGCGACCACCGTCAGGCCTGTCGGCAGGGTCGACAGCCGTTCGGAGCCGCTTTCGGTGCAGAGCACGGTGTCGCCGAGCTTCAAGCCCCAACCCTCATCGTCGAAGATGAGGTTCGGTTCCATGGTGAAGCTCATGTTCGGCGCGAAACGATGCGGATCTCCGGCGTCCAGGATCATGGCCTCCAGCCAGGTCGGCGGATAGGCGATGCCGAGGCTGTAGCCGATGCGATGCGCCCGCCGCCGGACGAGGTCGTGCTGCGCCAGCACCGCGTTACAGGCGGCATCCGGCGCTCCGACCGGCGCTCCCGGCTTCGCGGCCTCCACCGCCGCCGCGAAGGCGTGCGACAACGCATCCGCCGCCGCAAGCACGCGCGACGGCGGCTCGCCGAGCACGGCGGTCCGCATGGTAACGGCATGATAGCGATGGTAGCAGCCGGCGACCTCCAGCATCACGAGATCGCCTGGGGCGAGCGCCACGCGATTGGCCATGGCGTGGACCATGCTGGTCCGCCGTCCGAAGACGACGAGCGGGGGAATCGCCGGATACTCGCTTCCCATCCGGCCGAGCTCGAGCTGCATGAGGCCGGTGAGTTCCGTTTCCGTCAGGCCCGGTCGCAGCGCATCCAATGCGACCCGCATGGCGCGGTCCGCCATCTGCGCGGCTTTCCGCTGGCAATCCACTTCCTCGGACGTCTTGATCAGGCGCGCTTCCGCCACCAGGGTCGTGGCGTCGATGAGACGCCCGTCGGGCAGCGCCGCTTGCAGAGCCAGATACTGCGCCGGGCTGATCCAGGTCGACTGCGTCTCCACTCCAATCCGCGCGCCGGACAGGCCCGCGCCCTTGAGAACATCCGCGACCGCGGCGGCAGGCTCTTCGCTGGCGATATCGTAGTATCGCGTCGCCGCTGCGGCCGACAGTTCCTCGACGGCGCTCGCTTCGATCTGGCGGATGACAAAGACAGGCTCCGGCAGGCGCGGCGACAGGATCAGACCCTGATACCAGAGATAGCCGATCGCGTCATAGCCGCAGAGATAGTTGACATTGTCTGGCGCGGTGGTGACGAGCGCGTCGAGACCCGCCTCCTCCATTCGCGCCAGGACGGCCTCTATCCGGCGGCGATAGGTCGAGCGAGGGAAGGCGGTCTGCATCAGGAATCTCCATGGGGGTTGGCTCCCGTCGGCAACCCGCGCACGCGAGCGGCGAGGACGAGGATGGCGGTGAGGGCGATCATCAGCACGCTGAGCGCCGCGATCGCCGGATCGATGTTGAAGCGCAGCCCTTCCCAGACACGCTTGGGAAGCGTCGCGATGTCGGCGCCTGAGATGAGCAGCGTGACCACTGTCTCCTCCCAGGAGACGGCGAACGCCGTGCCGAAGGCGACGGCGAGCGGCAGGCGCAGATTGGGAGCGGCGACCGTCCAGCCGACACGTAACACGCTTGCCCCCAGGCTTTGCGCCGCACGAGCCAGCGCCGGATCGAGCCGCGCCGTCCCCACGCCCACGGCCACCGCCGCATAGGGCGCCGCCAGGATCGTGTGCGCGAGAACCAGGCCGGCATAGCTGGCCACCAGGCCCAGGCGCGCTTCCGCGACATAGAGCACGACGCCCGAAACGATCTGCGGCGCAAAGAGCGGCAGCATGGTCAAGCCGAGGAGCAGGCCCCTCAGGCGCGTTCGCCTTAGCCATAGTCCAATCATCAGGGCCGCGGCGAGCCCGGTGGCGAGCAGCGCCGACGCGAAGCCCACGACCAGGCTCGTGCCGATGGCATCGAGCCACTGCCCGGCCCCCAGGACTTCCCGGTAATGACGCAGCGACCAGGTCCCATGCGGGAAGGAAAGATATCGTTCCGGAGTGAAGGATACCGGGAAGACCACGAGGACGGGCGCGATCAGGAAGGCGAGCGCCGCCGTCGCGAGGGCCAGCGTCAGCCGGCGAGGCGCGAGGCTCGAGAACATCAGCGTTTCCCCACGACGCGCCGTCCGAGCGCGAATCCGCCGAACAGAACCGCCACCGCGAACATCAGCAGGATGGTGGCCGCGGTTCCCTTCGACCAGTCCGCCAGTTGAAAGATCTGGATGTAGATGAACTCGGCGACGAGCGTTACGCGACCCCCGCCCAGAATCGCCGGCGTCACGAAGAAGCCCAGCGAGAAGACGAAAACGATGATGGCCGCGGCGATGATCCCGGGAAATGCCAGCGGCATCAGCACGCTCCAGAATCTCCGGCCCCTGCCCGCGCCCAGGCTCTGCGCCGCCAGCAGCAGGCGGAAATCGACCGCCTTCATGGCGGCGAGAATGGGAAAGACCGCGTATGGGATCATGTAGTGGACCATGCCGATCACCACCGCGAATTCGTTGCGGACGAGTGCGAGCGGCTCGCCGGACAGGCCGAGCGCGACGATCGCGTCGTTCACCGGCCCGTCCTTGCCGAGCAGCACGAGCCAGGCAAAGGCGCGAACCAGGACCGAAATCCAGAAGGGCACGAGAATGGCGATCTCGACGAGGAGGCGCGCGCGCGGCGTCGCGAACGCCCATACGTAAGCCAGGAGCCCGCCGACGGCGACGCTGATCGCCGTCGTCAGCGCCGCCACGCATATCGTGCGGCCGAGCACCGCGGCGAAAGTCGCGTCGCCGAGGAGCTCTCCATACGCCTCCAGCGAAGGCCCGCCCCGGCCTTGCAGGCTCCACGCCGCAAGGCCGAGGAAGGGCACGACATAGGCGAACACGACAAGAGCCGGGAGCGGCAGCACAAGTCCCGCCAGCGCCAGGTTTTCCCGATGCCCCACTCGCATCATCCGAACAGCGCCAGCCAGCGCTGGAGCGCCGCATCGTAGTTGTCGGCGTACCAGGCATTGTTCTTGATGACCTGGCGGGCGAGGTTGGCCGGATCGGAAGGATTCCGGCCGCGCAGTGCCTCGGCTATGTGGGCGTTCGCGGCCGGGTTCGTCGGACCATAGTTGTAGAGTTCCATGATCCGCGCCTGCACGGCCGGATCCTGGGTCACGGCCAGCGCGCGACGAGCCGCCTCGAGACCCGCCGGATTGCCGCGCGGCACCACCCAGACCCCATAGTCGAGAATGCCCTGGTCGAAGGTCCAGTCGACGGCGCCGCCAGTATCTGCCTTGAGCAGGATCGCGCGCGAGTGCCACACATGTCCGATCGTCACCTCGCCGTCGCGCAGCAGCTGCTGGCTCTCCGCTCCGGAACCCCAGTTGGTCAGGATATGCGGCTTCAGTTCCTCGAACTTGCGCAGGGCCCTGTCGACATCGAGAGGATAGAGCTGGTCCGGCGGCACTCCGTCGGCAAGGAGCGCGCATTCGAGATTGGCGCTCATCCATTTGTAGAACGATCGCTTGCCGGGGTATTTTTCCACGTTCCAGACATCCGCCCAGCTGCGCGGCGGGTCGTCGCCGAAGCGCTTGGCGTCATAGGCGATGACGTAGCTGAAGGTGGAATACGGCACCGCGTGAGGATCGGTCATCCCGGACGGGGCAACCGCGGGGTCCAGCACATCGCTCACTTTCTCCAGGAGACCCTGGCGACCGAGCCTGATGGCCGAATAGGCCTCCACATCCGCGAGGTCCCATAGGGGCGCGCCGCTTTCCACTTGCGTCTTGATGGTGCCCTCGAGCGGTCCGCTGCCGTCGATCCGCAGCGACAGACTTGTCGCGGCCTTCATCGGCTCGGCGTAGGCGGCTTCGTAGGCGGCGATTGCGTCGCCACCCCAGTTGGCAATCATAAGCTCGCCCTGCTTGCCCCACGCCGGTCGGCCGAGCCCAGCCGCAAGCCCCAATGCTCCCAAGCCGACGAGCGCGTCCCGGCGGGTTATTTCCGTGTTGGTCCTCATATCCTGTTCCCCTTCTTGTTTATGCGTGGCCATCATCGGAAATGGTCCACGTCGCCTGATCCTGCCATCCGATGTGCAGGCGCTCGCCCGGCAGGGGGGAGAGCGCGGACTTTTCCGCCTCCGACAACTTGGCCATCCAGACACGCTCGGCGTCGTCGCGCAGAGTTGCGCGCCAGCAGTCCCCGGCGAACACGAGGTCCACGAGCGCGGCATGCCGGTCGTCCTTACCGGAACGGGCGAGCTTGACCTCCTCCGGCCGGATCAGGATCAGGGAGCCGCCGCGCGATCTGCCGGCCGTCATCGGCAGCAGGTTTGCCTCGCCGACGAATTCGGCCACGAAGCGCGAAACGGGACGGCGGTACAGCTCTTGCGGGGTGCCCGTTTGAACCAGCCGCCCGGCGCGAAACACCGCGATGCGATCGGAGAGCGTCATGGCTTCCTCCTGATCATGGGTGACGAGAACGAAGGTCCGGCCCGCGTCGCGATGAAGCGCCCTCAGCTCGGCCTGGAGCCGTCTGCGCAGGTCACGATCCAGCGCCGAAAGCGGTTCATCGAGCAGCAGTAAAGGCGGCTCGAAGACAAGGGCCCTGGCCATGGCCACGCGCTGCTGCTGCCCTCCCGAAAGTTCGGCCGGACGGCGCCCCGCCAGGGATCCAAGCCCCAGCCGATCGAGCATCAGCGCGGCTTGCCGTCGGCGTTCGCCGCGCGGAACGCCGCGGACCCAGAGCGGATAGGCGACGTTGTCGAGCGCGCTCAGATGCGGGAACAGCGCGTAACCCTGGAACACCACGCCGAACCCCCGCGCCTGGGCTGGCTTGGAGGTGATATCGCGCGCCTCGTGGAGGACTGTGCCGCTGAAGGGGGGCACGAAGCCGGCTATTACGTTGAGCGTCGTCGTTTTCCCGGACCCTGAGGGCCCGAGAAAGGAGAGGAACTCGCCAGGATTCACATCCAAGCTGACGCCGGCGAGAGCCGGCGCCGACCCATAACGCACCTCGATGTCGCGAAGCGACAGGATTGCGGTGCGATTTGCAGGTGTCGGCATGCTGGGACGGTCCGAGTGATGAGCTCATATGGATGTAGTTTTTCTCGATCAACAACCGATAATTTTGCAAGATATGTAGAGAAATTCTCAAGCATCTGAGACGCCGCGACCCATCTGTTGTGTAGGCAGTCCATGCTCGCGACGCGGCCGGCTGCAGCCAGACGACGCAGCGCCAAAGCGTGAAGCAGGCCGATCGCCCACCGTGGCGAAGGGCCTGTCAGACGGGTCGATGCTCGCTTCCAAGCGGGCAGAGAAAGCCGCCGAGGCTTTCATCCCGATCGGCGCGCGCCTTCCTGGAAACGAACGGCGTCACGACGTCCTGACCGGCTGCCACCAATCCGGAATCTCATGATCGATCGGCTGGATCTCCCGAGAAAGGCTGGACATGGCCTCGACGCCGGTGTCCCCGAAGATGACGGTGTCGATACAACCGGCACCTCCGACAAAGCTCTCGAAACTGGCGACCAGATTTTTCTGGATCGTCTTTTTTTCACTGAAGTCGATGTCCCAAGTGAACTCGCCCACCCAATCAGGCGTGAAAGCAATGCCGAACTGATATCCGCCGATCCATTCGCGGAGATTCCATATGCCAGCGTCCTTATAGTACTTTTGCAGCGCGCTGCTCACGACCGAGAATGTATCCCCTGCCTTTGCGGTCCTGTGCAATACCTCAATCGCATCTGCCGCGATCTTGCTGGCCTTCGCGAGTTCGGGCGGCACATTCTTGCCGAGGTAAAACTGGCGGGCCGTATTGACGTGGTAGCGATGCTTGACCGCGCACGGATCAAGCAGAAGCGGGCCATTGTTGATGGGGCGGGTGCTGGACAGCGCATGGCAATATCTGCGCGTCCGTGAGACCGTATTGTGCAGCCCGGCAGTTTCGCCGCCCTCCTGGGCCATGGCCCATTCCATCTCGGCCCACACCTGCATTTCGGTCATCCCCGCATGCAGGCGCATCGTCTTTGGAGGATCGGTGCGCTGAATAGGATCATCGCTGTGCCTTATATTGCGGCTTGAGACGTGCAGGTTTCCGGACAGCACGTGAGCATATGCAGCGTCGAGGACCTTTGCGGCCTCCTTCATGACGTCAAGTTCTGCATCGGATTTGATGCGCTGCAGGTCGCGCAGCGGAACAGTGATGTCCTTGATCTTTGCGGTGAACCGTTTCGTGAGCTGTTCGGACAGATCGGCAGTCGTCGCCGCGTTCTGCCGTGGGGACCACATCTCGATCCCGATCACCACGTCTTTGGTCAGCCATCCTTGAGCCTCGAGTTCATCCAAAAGGAACTTGTGCACGCTCTCCTTGTCCGGCTTGGCGTCTTCGGGATGCTTCGGATCATCGAAGTGGCTGAAACCTCCGGCGATCGATGTGAACTGGATCAAATCCTTGTGATCGGAGGAATCGAACAGGAGGAAGCCGTCAGTCAGCTCCAACCCCTGTTTCGGCTTTGGGTTCCATTCTGGATTTGGACTGACGGTCTGGGCCTTTACCGATCTCTTGAAAATCGTGTGGTTGGAGTACTGTGTATCCTCGGTGCGGGCACCGTTCAACGGCACTCGGATCACTGCGTTCTTGCCTATATGGACCGCTGTAAAGTTGCACGGTGCCCATTCCGTGGTCGAGCCGGTTCGGTACCACCGCGCCTGATAGCCATGCAGCCAGCACTGCGCCTCGGGGGAGGACAACAGAACGACCTCGACGCGGCTGGGTCTCGGATTCTTCATTTCCTCCGGATCGTTCGGGTCCTTCATGTCCCCCATCGCGTCACGGAGCTTGCCCAACCGTGAAGCGTATTCGTCGGCCGAGAAGGCTATCTGCGGGGTAACTGCGGCATTGTCGTTCCGCATCCACTCTTCGAGCCTCAACAATTCTTCCATTGTTACTTTTTCGACCATTGTGGCGCCCATCTTCCATCTTGTGGAAGCCGCCAATTGGATTGGCGGTCTCCGGTTGAAATTGAAGGACAATCGATTCTGTAGTCGGGTCTGCTGTTACGCCTGCATAGGCATCGGGGCTGGCTGGAAATAATCTGAATGTATTGATATTGTACATGCAATAGATTTTTTTATGATTTAAATTGAGAAAAAATCAACTTTAGAGTGGCTTTCCAGTGAAACATCCATCAACCCCACCGACGCGGCGTAACCAGGCGAGACATCTCCCGAACCTGACCGCACTGGAGGCCTTCGAGGCAGCAGCCCGGCTCGGTGGACTAGCGCGAGCCGCCGACGAACTCTCGGTAACCACGAGCGCGGTATCCCACCAGGTCCGGGCGCTCGAGGAGCAGATCGGCGTGACGCTCTTCGACCGGACGAGCCGCCCCCTTCAACTGACCGTGGCCGGACAGCTTCTTCTGCCGGCGCTGCGCCAGGCCTTCGACGGCATCGCCGATCGGCTGACGGTGCTCGGCGCGAGCCCCATGCGCGGGGAGCTGCGCATCGCTTGCGCGCCTCTCCTCCTCTCGAGGCGAGTGCTGCCGCTGCTTGCCGAATATCTCGATCAGAACCGGGAGCTGAGCTTGTCCATCGTCACCCAGACCCCCCTGCCGGAAGGAACCGACATCGTCATCTCTTTCGGCGACGTTGACGTTCCCGGCGAGCGCAGGCCGCTCATGACGGACGCCTCCCTTCGCTTTTTCGCAGTGTGCAGTCCGCGACGCCTCAACCTTCCGCCGGCGATCCGGACGCCGAGCGATATCCTCAAGCATCCATTGATACACTACGACGATGGTTCGGACTGGCGCAGGCTGATGGCGACCGCCGGCCTAGTAAGCGATGCCGAGCCGCCGCTGCTGCGGGTGCCCAACCCGGTCATGGCATTCGAGCTGGCGGCGTTGGGCTGCGGGTTCGCGATCGCCGACGCAATGACGGCCGCTGACGAACTCGCGAGCGGCCAGCTGGTGCGTGTCTCCGATGTCGAGATGGACGCGCCGGCGCAGTATATGATGATCCTTCCGACGGACGAACCGCGTCGCCGCCGGGTCCGTGATCTGGAACGTTTTCTGTTCGAACGCCTGAGCTCCGGCCGGGTTTAACTGCTCTTCAAGCCGTTTGCGATGCTTTTCGATGGGAACCACGGGAGAAGGATCGCGTCGTGATCGACGCTGCCAGATGAGCAGATCGTCCCAATGGTCGAGAATCAAGGTGACGTTGATCGGCGCGCCAATGTTGGTTCGATAGCGCCGGATATGCGTCGCCTTTCTCGGATGTGTGGAACTTCCGGTCTTTGAGGTTACGCAGTCGGGGCGCGAAGCGTGCGTCGATACCGAGTTGATCCGCAAGATAGTTGATCACAGCCGCGAGCGGCTGCTCGTTATCCCACAAGAGCCGCACCGTCTGGTGCATTGTGCAAAGTTGAACCGCGAAGCCTAGCTTGTTCTGCGGTCGGCGGCGAAGCTCGCATTCCAAACGATCTGCCGGATCCAGTGTAAAGTGACGGATCAGGCTATCCTCGTCCGTCGATGCTCAGAGGATCGGCCTGGGGCTGTCGGCACGCCGCCTAAACGCCGATTGTGGTCGCGCCAGCTTGTGAATGAGCCTATGCAGGGGAATGATTTTCTACGTTTCCGGGCTCCTAAAAGAGTTTGCGACAGAGCCAGATCGCATAAAGGCCGCCAATCACGATAGCGACTGAAATCAAGCGCCGCATCTATACGCAACAAAATAAATTTCCTGGTTTCTAGCACATTCACTTCCGGCCAAGAGACGGCTCATACAATATCTAGTTGCTAACGACGGTCCGAAACAGCAGATAATCTGCACTTATCTCTGCAAACCGTCCCGCCTTATCTCTCCTGGCGTCACCAGCCATTTCTGATGCATGGTCGCGGTCATATGGCTTTGGCTCGAAAATCCGGTAAGCCGCGCCACTTCGCTGAGCGGGATTTCAGCGTTTGACGCCAGACGTTCAACTTCCCGCAGCCGCAAGCCCAAGACGAACTCATGGGGCGCCTGTCCTGTGCTCTGACGGAATGCGCGGCCAAAATGGCTTGGAGAAAACCCCGCGACCGCAGCGAGCTTTGCAAGGCTGATCTTTTCGCCCATATGAGCCTGAATGTAGTCCACCACACGCGTCATGATATTCGGTGGAATCCCGCCCTGCCTGCGCGGAACTCCACGCTGGCCCAGTTGGGAATAACTGCGCAACAGATGCGTCGCGAAAACGGTGATGAGCGAATCCACATAGAGCTCATTCGGCGAAGCATAACGAGCGCGCTTGAATTCGCTCTCGAGCATCCTGGCAATCCTCAACGCTGCGTGATCGACATGGCCCGGCCGAAGCAATTCCAGATCGATCGTGTCATTGTCGAATTCCGCGATCGCCAATTGCTGCAACCTCTCCGGCGACAACGCGAACAGGAAATTTTCCTTTGGCGTTTCCCAGCCGGCAAAGAATTCCGACTGAGCAGGCACCAGCTCAAGTGTTCCGGCCGTGGCGCTGAACTTTTCGCGCTTGTCGCTATTGAGCCCGACGATCCGCTGGGGTTGAGGGGTCAGCATGACGATGGCAAAATGGGCCGGCGCCGTAAAGGAAATCACATTTGGCCCGGTCCGCGTTCGCGTGACGCTGCCCGCCGATGAATGAAGCTTTGGCCCCCAACCGTCAGGCACCATGCTAAGCATTTTGTGTCGCTACCATCTGCAGCCCTTCCCCATTTCAACTGCGGCGCAAAAAGCGCGATTACATCTCCACCACGACTCTTCATATAGCTGTATATATGCAAATTATGATAACTAGAATCAGATTAACTACGCTCAGAAAGCGCATTCCGGATATTCATACATATTGTCGGCTAACCGGACGTATCGTTGTGCCACTGAAATGGCATTTAAACCGCTTTTTTTCGACTCTCTTCCGAGAAGTAGATTTCCGTCACCCGAAACTGCCCATTGAGGCTCTGTCGCAAACGCGAAGTCGAGATGCAGAAAGGGTGCTTGGTCAGTTTTTACCCGGCCAGGATTTCGAACTGCTCGACAGCGATGGCGCCGGATTATAGGCGTACCTCGTCTGTCGTTTGCGCATCATATGAACCATTTCAATCCCAGACAGGATCGTCGCGGCGCTAGCGCTTTGCCGGATGCGGATTGGCTTCAACGATTGCCGTGATCGATTTTGCAGGCGGCTTTCGCCATCGCAGGCAATGACTGCCCCCGGTTCGTCCGGCTGCCGTCGATGACGATACGATCTGGTCGACCATGACGGTTCAGCGCTTTGCGGATGAAGCGTTTGGCTGCCTGCAGGTCACGGTTCTCACTGAAGAAGAACTCGGCCGTGTCGCCCACGCTATCGATGGCGCGATAGAGATACATCCATCGAGCACGAACCTTCACATAGGTCTCATCAACATGCCATTTACGGGTGACAGGTCGCTTGCGATGGTTGAACCCGTTCGAGCAACAGCGGTGAGAACCGCACGACCCAGCGATGGATTGCGGAATGATCGACGTGAATGCCGCGCTCGGCCATCATCTCTTCCAGACCCGAAGGCTGAGATTGTACGCCAGGTACCAGCGTACACACAGCAGGATCACCGAACGGTTGAAATGGCGGCCTGAAAACAGGAACACCCTCCCAATTGAGGAACTCACATGCCTCAGCCAAGGTTGACGATGGGTTTGCGACAAAGCCAAAGGCCTGAGAACTTACGCATCGATCGCGCAAGGGGCTGAACAATCGCGCCGAAAACTCGCATCTGCCTCTGCGAAAACGCGGGGCGGCTGATGCAACGGTTTCGCTCGCCATGCGCGCTGCAACGCTTCACAAGCGTCTTCTCCGCAGTCCGAAATCTCTTCGTGCCGCCTCGTTCGGAACACTCAGCTATGCGGCATGTCGGAAGCCCACTTCAAGGAATTAACCTGACATCACCCCGGGAACTGCGGATGCTGCACTCTATGAAGCAAAGGCGCTCGGGGAGGGACCGGGTGTTGAGCGCGACTACGGCAGGACAGCGATCCAACCCGTGACCAAATCCCCCGGCGAAAGAGACATCACATGGTATTTGCTGCTCTTCTATCCGCCGGCCACCCTGCTTTTGGTGGGCATGAACACAGAAAACAATCCGAAAGCGCCGCAGGCAATTGCCGCAAAAAGCGGAAGGCCGTGCAAGGTCATCTCCATAGCGATGCCGCACAGGAATGGTCCTGCGAAAGCGCCCACTCCCCATGCCACGGAAAGCAGCGCGTAGATGCCGACGAGTTCCGAGCCTTCATAAAGATCGCCAAGCATCGCCACAGTCGTGGTGTAGATTCCAACGAATACGCCGCCCCAGACGAATAGCAGCGGATAGGCAAGCCAGGCGTGACCGAGCGCCATTGGCCAGAAAGCCGCGCCAATGGTTGCGAGGGCTGCTAGCAATCCTAGAAGCTTCGAACGTGGCATTCGATCTCCCAGCCAACCGATGGGCAGCTGCAGCGCAATCGCGCCGATGAGAAGCACCGTCAGAAGTATGGTGGCGGATTGTTCCGGCCATCCCAAGCTTACGGCATAGATAGGCAGAAGGCTCAGCCCCGCCGCCTCCAACGCTGCGTTGAGCGCCGCAGATGCGACAGCAACAGGCGCCAGCCTGAGATATCCAAATGGATTGCCGATTTCTTCGTGTTCGGCCTTCGGCTCTTTCGGCTTGTCGATGACGAGGACGATACAGGCGGCAAACGTGACCGCAGCGCCTATCACGAACGCCCAGAGCTCGTGACGACCCACAAGGACGAGGATGGCAGGACCAAGCGCCGTCCCGCACGAAAGCGCGGTCATGTATATGGCAATCAGGCGCCCGCGGGATGCCTCACTTGCCAAATGATTGAGCCAGGCTTCTGACACGACGAACAGTGTTTCAGACATCGCACCGAGCGCTGCGCGCAGGGGAAACCATATCCAAAGGAAAGGCGCGGCCGGAAACAGCAGGAGGATGCTCCCCGCACCGACAAGTGCGCTTTTCGCAAGGCGCCCGAAACCGAACCGACCAAAGAGGCGAGGCATGAAGGGTGCAGCCAGCAAGACGCCGACGGCGTACATTGCACTGTTTGCGCCAATGAGGCTCTCGGAATACCCCGCTTCGGAAAGCTCGAGCCCGATCAGGGGTGCGCTCAACCCATAGGTCAAGCCAAAGATGGTCGCCGTAGCGGTGATGACGACCGCGGTTCGCGTCGTCTCTTTCATACCCGGCTCCCCTCGGCTTCTGCACGCTCGTCGTGATGCGCAAAAGAACGGCGCGCCTGCAGGGCCTGGCGGAGCTTTCTGCGCCATCTGCCCTGGTTGTTCTCGACGATCGCCAACAGCAGGCGCGAATAGTCCAGCACCAGCCCTGGCGTCCAGGTCATAGCCTCCGCACGGCCGCGGACGAGGCGCAGAAGCCAGAATTGCGGATTGGTAAGAAGTTTGAAGAGGTCGCGCCAGATATGACCGGTATAGCCGCTGCCTTCAAGCGCAGCGTCCAATGCCTGGATGACTGTGGTCGAGCAATTGCGCGCTGTCAGATTGTAGGTGTTGTCCTGTGAATAGGCGGCCCAGAAGCGCCGAAGCGCCTCAGATTTGAAGCGCCGGAACGCCACGTTCTGATCCGGCATGCACCAATTGGCTGCCTCCCACTCGAGCGACGGATTAAATCGTCCCGGCACGTCGTTCTCATGACCTGCCCGAAGAAGCGCACGGAAGTCGTCCGGATTGTGGTCGATGTCGTCGGCCGGATAGTGGCTGACATAGAGATCCGGCGGCATCTCGAGCGCAGCATGCCCGGTGGAAATCACGCCATTCTTGTCGACCGCCGCAACGTACCGGTCGATCAACACTCTTCGTTCCGGGCTCCCGATCGCGCCCGCGGCCGTCCAGACGCAGACGTTGAGAACCTCATCGCCCGCGCTCCAGACATCTTCGTCCGGTGGAATGACTGGACGCGTAACCCCGCCTTGCCAGTTGCGGGCGGCATAGAGCGGAAGAGCCGTGACGGACCCGCCGTCCGGGAGTTCGCGCAAAGGCAAGGCCATTCGAACAATGGCGTATCCCGAGGTCAGCAGCAAAAGCGCAAAGCAGAACGGCACGGTCAAAAGATGAGGGACGGGCCATGACATCAATATGGCCGCCGCCAGGCACACCTCGACCACCCCGGCAACGATACCGACCCGCCACCGTGAGCTGTGGACGACGAATGCCGTAGCGATCCGGAAAAGCCCATCCACCAGGAAAGCGCAGCCGAACACGATCGCAGCTCCGATATTCTCATCCCAGGGGACGTTGAACACGAGAAACGCCGCGAAAAGGAAGGCGAATCCGCGAAATGCATCGATCCAGTGCTGACGGATGCCGACCGAGACGGCGGCGGCAATCTCGATAAGCCCCTCAACGATGAGGAAGATGGCGAACGTATCAAGCAAGATGAACAGCTTGCCGTCGCTCAGATCAAACAGAATGGCCAGGCCAAGCAGCATCCAGCCAATCCCGGCGATCACCAGGATTCTCCAGGCGGGTTTGAGCGCCTTCGCCCCAAGAAGCAAGAATACGAGCTGTATCATAAGAATCGATCCGGAAGAGCATCTGTTCATCCGGCTTTTGCTTGAGGGTTCTTATCGGCAGGATCCTGCCGAATGGATCGTTGACAATTGGGGGCTCAGAAGCAAACGCCAGAGGAACTGTCTGCATGAGCGAGATTGGAAACAGGCGGCCATCCAATCGCTTGCGAAAGAAACAAGTTCCGCTACTGGCTGAAGCCCTTCGCTTTCATGCAATCCGCGACCAGCTTCTCTCTGTCCAACTCCTGCTCGACCCCCGCAGCGATCCCCGCTCCGATCGCGCTTTGGTAAGTCTTGTAGTGGCCGCCCGAACCAATGCCGATCGTGGCAGCTTCGGCTTGATACTTGCATTCGGCCATAGCCTGCTCCGCTTCCGATTGAGGGACGTCATTCTTGACCCACGGCTTCTTGCTGCTGTTGCATCCGCTCAGAAGAACTGAAGCAGTCAGAACGACAAATGTGGTTCGCGCAATCATTGTCATTGTTCAGAAGTTCCTCAATAGTTGCTGTTCATCATCGTATTGGCGGGTGGGAAGAAGCGGCCCAGGACGCCTGTCTTACGGTCCTTGAAAAACGACAAAGCGAATGTCTTCCGTAGGCGTAAAGTTGTTTCGCCTTATCTCGAACGTCGTCGGCCCGGTTTTGTTAAGTCCGCTCATGCACAGTGACAGGACGGCATGAGGCTTCTCCTTGTCGATCGTCAGATGGAAATCTCCGATCGGTCCTTTCCAGTTCGCGCCGGTCGTCAGGACATAGCCCGCTTCAATCGGAGCGATTCCCTCCGGCTTTTGCGGATCTGCTTTCGCCGCAGCCTGTGCCTGTTTCAGGAGATGGCGAACCCCTGCCTTGCCCTGGTCATCAAGGCAATAGCTCGCATAATCCTTGAACTGCGTTTCGTCGGCGAAAATCGAAACGCCGCCGACGATGGGCTTGTAGCGGTGATCCACGACAAGAGCTTTTCCGGCCGGGAAAGTCTGCTCCCAATGAAATGTTGCGCGCAGGTTCCAGTTGACGCTGAAGTCAGCTGACCGATCGGAAGGATCCTCCTCTTCGATAAGCCCCCGCTCGACAAGGCCCCGCCAGACATTCTCCGGCAAGGCGCGCGCCTTGTCTTCCCATCCCGGGAGCTTCGAATTCACTGGCAGGCCTGCCTTCACGACGATAGCCGATACATCAGCGCCGTCATCGGTAATCGCCCTCTGCTCGAGCTTGGGATGGATGGACTTGTCGTTCGCGGTTACCTGGAAGCCAACGAAGTTCTCCTGATCCTCAACCGGCAGGAACACCGTTGCGAACGCGCTCTGGTCAATGTCCGGCAGGGGAAAGGCTACCGTTGTCGTGATGTCTCCGTCGCTTTCGTTGCGAAAGACATAGTGAACCCTGACCTCGCTCGGCGACAGATGGAGATCCTCGCTCTCCATCACGATATGTTCTGAGGTTGTCAGCGACAGCCCGCCCGCGCCGAGCATGGCGCTGGTGTCATTGGCGTGAAGCGGGGTGGCCATCAATGCAACGATCAAGGCGGGTGCAAACCGTGATTTGACTGGCGAGGGCCTCATATTCATGACTTTCTTGCCCCGTCCCAAAGCTCAGTTCGCATCGCCAGGATCATCGACGAGGCAACCGACGCCATGGCAGCCCTGATAGTTGCCATGTACGTCGAAGTTCGGCTCTCCCTGCCTGTCGAATTGTGGCCTGGGATCGATCGCCTCGTCGGGATTGTCGACCATGCATCCAATGCCATGGCAGCCGTTATATCCGTTGTCGGCACGGTAGTTGCTCGTCGTGTGCCGCCGATTGTGATGATCGTCGGCCATCCCCTCGATGAGCGCACCAAGAATGGCTCCTCCGACGACCGCGCCAACGTCATGACCGCGATGGTCGTACATTCGGGCATTGGGATCGAAGGTGTCGCCACGGCCATGATGGTAGCCGCCGACATCTGCGAAAATCCCGGAGCAGCCTTGCGCGACCCAGATGTACTTGCTGCGTGGATTGTAGCCCCACGTCCTGTTCAGAATACAAGGGCTTCCAGATGTCTGGTGAATGAGCTGCGGCTTGCTCAGCGGCCCTGCCCAGCATTCACCATACTGATAGTGTCTTGATTGGCATTCGACGGTCGATTGCGCGCGGGCGTCAGACATCACCCACGATGAGCCGAGCGCGAGCGAAGCCATGAAAACGTAACGAAGCATAAGATGCCCTCCAGTGTGATCGGATTGTCGGGCTCATCAACGAGCTTGCCTCGGCAAGACTCAGTCATTGATGGCCGTGATCTTGATCGTGTTGGCGTCCCCCACACCGGAGAACCAAACCTCGCCATCACCTATTGAGACGCCCTGCCAATTGGCGAACAGTGTCTCGTACGACTGTTTGGTGATCGCCTGTTTCACCTTGGCGGTAATGATCTTGTCGTAATCCGCGACGAAATGGGCTGCATCCTTCAGTTTGACTGCCTTGCCGTTGATCCGGGCTCGGAAGGGGTAATCAACCATCGACGCGACTGTCTGCTTGTCGCTGGCGCCGACAGCCTCTTGCAGCTTGCCAAAGAACTGCTGGTACGGCGCGTGGGCCCCAAACAGCGTGTCAAGTGTCTGGTTTGTCTCGACGATCGTTTGCGCCGCAGTTCCTGCGATGCTGCAACTCAATAGAGCGGTAGAAACCAGCATGAAAAGGAAGTTCTTCAATATTATTCCTCTCTTCTGGAACACTCAGGCGTACCTTGAACAAATCAGACTTGTCTTTCGAATGCCTCGATTGTCGGCGTGAGCTGGCGTCGGCAAATTGCAGACGACATCTCGTCGATAGCGAGGCGGGCACGTAGATAGCCCATTAAACCCGTTTATTTCATCCCCCCGTCGCCTCAAAGCCTTGCGATTATTGAGTGTGCGGTCCGTTGTCGATTTTGGTCGGATTTCAACATAATGATCAGGTTTCGACATACCTTGTTGCAACGAAGGGGTTTGTGTGCGCCGTAAATTGTATCGCCACGAAAAACGAGAGCGAGAAAGCGCTTCAGATGCTTGTGTTTATTGGCTTTTTCCGGCTATTCGTGAATGAACACGTCTATCTTCAAAGGGAAAGCAATTATGGATTTTGGAACAATTCTGGCGCAGATCATTGGTGGCGCCGTCGGCGGTACCGCGGGCGGCAAGGTCATCAAGGACTCCGATCTCGGCAATATCGGCAACCTCATCGCCGGCGCGATCGGTGGAGTTGGCGGCGGCTCACTGCTGGGTTCGATCCTTGGGGCGGCGACAGGTGACGCTTCAGCGGGTCTCGACATCGGCGCCTTGCTCGGCCAACTGGTCGGTGGCGGCGTGGGCGGAGCGATCGTCCAGATCGTCGTCGGCCTGATCAAGAACAAGCTGATCGGCAGCCGTTAACGCTCTATCAAACCTCAGAGTTTTCCAGCCACGCAATTCGGCTGGCCGCATCCCAGGAAAAAGGAAATATCAGATGTATAAGTTCGAAGTTTACCAGGACAAAGCTGGCGAGTACCGGTTCCGCTTTCGTGCCTCGAACGGTGAGATCATGTTCAGCTCCGAGGGTTATGCCGCGAAGGCGTCGGCCTTGAAGTCGATCGAGTCACTGAAGAAGAATGTTCCAGCGGCCGCAATCGAAGACCAGACGACAGCGACTGCCTGAACGTGGAAAAAAGGCGGGCAGCTTGATCCCTGCCCGCCCTCGCCCGCAATCAATGCAGGTCACGGGTGTAGACAAATTTCGGCATGCTCCAGTTAAAGCGCAGAGCAAGCAGGCGTAACAGCAATCCGACCGCCATTGCGACAAGCATAACAACGTCGTGGTTGACCCGGCTGACAGGCCAGCGACGTAGACGCCGCCAGCGACGACCGAAACGGTGGCGTCAGGACAGATCGTCCGGCTTTCCGGTAACCGACCAATTGTCGCCTGCAACCTCGATGACGAGCAGGTCGATTTATTGCGGGCACATACAAGCCAGCCTGAGGTAATCCCCTACAGCGACAGATCTCCTGCATGGGAGATGCCCAGGGGCGCCGATATCCTATTTGCGTTTTTTCGCGGATGGGCAGATGCTCCCAGAGGAAAGCCTGAGGGATGGCCTTTCAATCTGAAATGGATCCAGATCGTGTCAGCAGGAATCGACGCTTTTCCAACATGGGTTTTCGATGCCCCGCTGGTGACCACGGGACGGGGAATTTCTGCCGAAGCAATCTCGGAATATGTCGTCGCGGCGATCTTCGCTAATGAGAAGCGGCTGTTCGATGATTTCCTGGTTCGATCTTTGGAAGGGTGGACCAGAAAAACTTTGGGCCTCGTGTCGGGAAAGTCAGTCGGCTTTTATGGCTACGGAGCGATTGGTCGTAAAGCGAGCGAAAAGCTCATAGCGTTGGGCACGAAGGTGCACGCTGTTCGTCGTGGCAAGCCCGAGAGCAATAAAGATACCAATTTCATACCTCGCTTGCCGAGTTGGTCGCTTCGGTCGATCACCTGGTACTTGCCGTTCCGTTGACCAAGGCAACGCGACAATCTCTAGACAGGCACATTTTCGATGCTGCTAAACTTGGCTTGCACCTGATCAATGTTTGTCGGGGCGAAGTGCTTGATGACGAGGCGCTCATCGATGCACTCGAAAAAGGGCGTGTGGCCGCAGCGACGCTTGATGTGACAGCCCCTGAACCGCTTCCGGCCGGACACCCGTTCTATTCTCACCCCAAGATCCGATTAACGCCGCATATCTCGTGGTCGTCGGAAGATAACCGGCTGCGTATTGCGGAGAAGCTTCACGCCAATCTCGATCATTTCCTCGCAGGCGAGCCCCTCCCCGATCAGGTCGTCAAGGGCCGAGGATATTGAGCCTGCAATGTTCTGGAGCGACCACGAGGCGATGGCAAAAAGCTGACGACTGTTTCGGAAAAGCTGCTCGGATCCATCGAAAGCCGATAGTGTTAAGGATAGTAGACATGACGAAGACGATCGATTTTTTCTTTGGTATAGGCTCTCCTTGGACTTTTATTGGCCTCGACGGCTTCACGGATCTTGCCAACCGCTTCGGTGCAAAAATTGAGCCGTTTGTCATTCCGTTGATCGAGGAAAACGGCGGCATCTATTCCCACGACCGGCCAGACAAACGTCGGGCCTACTGGACCACAGACCTGAAACGCTGGGCTGCTGTCCGCAACAAGGTTCTCAATTTCAACAATCGCGCGGCTCGGTCCGGGCCGGGTTATGGATGGAGCAGCGAGCACGAACACCGCGCATTCGGATTGAGGTGAAAGACCTGAAAAATTCAGCCATGGGATGAGTACTATTCATTGTCGTTTCAGGCCAAGTGCAAATGCCTCGGCAAACTGAAGCGCGCTTGGATCAATCCCCGTCGAATAGCCCCGGCGGATGAGATGGTTGTTAAGGACGCCGGTGCCGATATTTCCCGCGGCGCCCGGTGCATAGGGGCACCCCCCCAATCCACCCGCGGAACTGTCGAACGTGATGATGCCTCTTTCCAGTGACACATCGACATTTTCCAGGGCTCGCCCCGAAGTGTCATGGAAATGGCATGCCACCATTGAAGCTGGAACCCGGTCGAGCACCGTTTCAAGCATGCGGTCTACACGGTCCGGCAAACCTCGACCGATCGTGTCGGCCACCGAAATTTCATGACATCCCAGATCCCTAAGCTGCGCGGCAACGGTGGCGACCGCATCGGGTGCGATTTCACCTTCGTAAGGACAATCGACAGCGCAGGACACATAGCCGCGCACCCGTATGTTGTGCGATTGCGCGAGGCTGATCACCGGCACGAACCGTTCAAAACTTTCCGCAATGGTGCAGTTGATGTTTCTGGACGCAAAGGTTTCCGAGGCACTGGTAAAGACGGCCAGTTCGTCGGCGCCCGCGGCAATCGCGGCGATGGCGCCCTTGTCGTTGGGCACCAGCACGGAGCGCACCAAGCCTTCTCGCGCCGGCGTGCGGCGCATCACCGCGTCATGATCGGCCATCTGCGGCACCCATCTTGGCGAGACGAACGCGGTGATTTCGATACGAGGCAGACCAGCATCAGCCAGCATGCGGATGAGCTTCAGCTTGTCCTCGGTGGAGACGATGTTCTTCTCGTTTTGCAGGCCGTCACGGGGCCCCACCTCGACAATCGTGATCGCGCGGCCGACCATCAATGGACGGCTGCATACATGATTGTCTCTTCCGTGGCGATGCGGCGGTCCATTTCCTCGACAATCTTGCCCTGACGGGCAATCAGGATACGGTCCGACAGGCTGAGTATCTCGGGCAGGTAGGACGAGATGACCGCGACCGCGATCCCTTGGTCGGCAAGCTGGTTGATGAAGGTATGGATTTCGGCGATGGCGCCGACATCGACGCCTCGTGTAGGCTCATCGAAGACCACGAGCCTTGGTTTCTGGACCAGTGCCTTGGCAATCACGACTTTCTGCTGATTGCCACCCGACAGTTCTATGACCTTGGCATCGGGATCGATAGTCCGCACATTGAGGCGTTTACGCCATTCCTCGGCGACCGACCGCGCCTGCTTCATCGACACGATGTTGAAGCCGCCAAAGGACTGTCCGCCGATCTGCCCCATATAGATGTTCTCGGCGATGCTCATCGTCTCGAAGAAGCCTTCTGCCTTTCGCTCCTCGGTCACATAGACGACGCCGTCACGCACCGCCGGCGCGGGCACCAGATAGCGCTTGGACTGGCCATCGATCTTGACTTCTCCGCCATGAAAGAAATCGCGTTTGAGAACCCCGCATACCACCTTCAGCGTCTCGGTCCGGCCGGAGCCGACCAAACCGAAAATGCCGGTGACCTGGCCCGCATAGAGCGAAAACGATGTGTTGCGCACCATGTTGCCCATCGAGAGATTTTCGACCGAGAGCACTTTTGCGCCACGCGGCCTTGGAGCGCGCATGCGCGAGGCACCGCTGTAGATCTCATCTGTCAGCGTTCGACCGACCATAGCCTGAATAATCTTCTGACGATCGAACGCGGCGGCCTTATCCGAGGCCACCAGCCTGCCATCTCTCAGGATGGTAATCCGATCCGCAACCATGAGCGCCTCTTCAAGCGCATGCGAAATGAATATGATAGAGACCCCCTCGTCCTTCAGCTTCCTGATCAGCTTGAAGAAGTAGCTCTTTTCCTCCGGCGTGAGGGTCGCCGTCGGCTCATCGAAGATGATTACCTTTGCCTTGTGATGCACCGCTCGCGCGATCTCGACCATCTGCTTCTGTGCGGCGCCCAAAGAGCCCACGATGGCTGAAGGATCAACGTGGAAGTTCAGGGATTGGAGGAATTGCTGAGCGGAAATGTAAATGCCGCGAAGCCGGTTCAGAGGCTTCTCCTTTCCCAGATAGATATTCTGCGCCACCGACATCGACGGGACCAGGCTGTTTTCCTGGTAGACCATGGCTATCCCTTTCGCGAGCCCCTCGGCCGGGGTCGCAAGCCTCTCCTCACGGCCGTTGATGAACATCTTGCCGCTGCTGAGCGGATAGACGCCGGCGATGATCTTGGTCAGCGTCGACTTTCCGGCTCCATTCTCGCCGAGCAGCGCATGAACCTCACCAGGCTGCAGCTGGAAGTCGACGTCCGAGAAAGCAGGATTGCCGCGAAAATCCTTTGTTGCAGCCTTGAGTTCGACAATCGGTGTCATGCCGCGGCCTCCTCAAAAGCCGAGAGGTCGTCCGGCTCGGTCGGCTCGAGATGATCGAGCCCAAGGATTTCGCCTCGACCTTTGGAGGCGACGAACAGCCTGTCGCGGATTTCGACACAGGATGTGATGCCGTGCCGGTGGCCATCGGCCCTGCTGTGGGCGCTCCAGATGGGCTGAAAACTGTCATCGAGACGAACCAGCAGACCATAGGATCGG
Organism: Mesorhizobium sp. GW821-FHT04C10; assembly: GCF_059420305.1. Lineage (NCBI taxonomy): Bacteria > Pseudomonadati > Pseudomonadota > Alphaproteobacteria > Hyphomicrobiales > Phyllobacteriaceae > Mesorhizobium > Mesorhizobium sp. GW821-FHT04C10. The sequence continues at coordinate 6,572,195 of NZ_JBWKTL010000001.1, forward strand.
CTCGGCGCCCAGGGTTTGTGGATGCCCAGTCGTATGACACTGCCTGCCTGCAACGGTTCCTTGAAACTGCGTCCGCTCGAAAGTGTAGGGGCGATCCAATATTCCGGCGCGATGGTCTCCATCATTTCGCGCCTGTAGCGGTTTTCGCGCAGCACGAATTCCTGCAATTGGGAGCGGACCGCAAACATGGTCAGCCAGTATCCAGTCTGGCTGGCCGGCTGTATCCGGCCGGGATACGCGGGCAGATCCGCAAGCACGGTTGTGAAGTTGCCGCTGGCAATGTCCAGCGCCAGGAGGCGATGTTTCCAGGCCTCGGTAACGACCAGCCTGCCATTGCCCGCAACGGCAACGCCCGAGGGAAATCCCAGTCCTCCCTTGACGAGGCTCGCATTTCCGGATCCGAGATCAATTTTCACGACGCTTCCGCTGCGGCCAAGGTTCAAGAGATCCCGGCTCCATTCGAGAGCTGAATGCGCGCTTGAGCCATTGCAAACGACCAGCGTGTCTTCATCCAGGAAAACAGCGGCCGTCGGGCAGTCGAGCTGCTGGCCGGACAGGTTCGCGGCAAGTCGCTTGCCATCGTGGCGACCGCCGACGATCGCGATGCCAAGCTTATCCAGCCCCAGGGCAAGAGCGCCCCGCGGTGACGACGACAGGAACGTGATCTCGGCATCGCAGGTGCTGCGAATGGAGGTACTGCCGTTGTCGTGAAGTTCAAGCAGCCGGTTGCCTGACGTCAGCAGCACCTGGCCACTCGCGATCGTCAGATTGTCCGCCGCCTCCACCGTCGAGACGCTGGCGATGCGTTCGAGATAATTGTTGGGCTTGAGCGCGCCGTCCATGACCGGAACCGTGATGGAATGCTCGCCGCGTCCACCCATGAACCTGTCGAGGAAACTGCCGATGCGACGAGATATCCTCATGCGTTTGCTCCCCAGTAGGACGCTTGCGACGTCCAGTTTGGATCGGCATCCGGCAGCTTGAGACGGCCTATTCGATCGTTGTAGAGTCCACCAAGATACAGATAGCCCTTGTGCTCGCGCATCGACGTCACCATCGGGTGGTTCTTGCCTCCGAGATCCCAATAGGATTCCACGATTTCGCCATTCGGCTTGAATTTCAGCACGCAGCCCGTGTTGATGTTCGGGAACAACCATTCATCGCGCGCCACGCGCTTGGCCATGCGTTTGCGCAGCGACGGCATTCTCATCGCCAGGTCGAGAGCCGGCGAGCGCATGCCGACAAGCGCCACCCAGAAACTCCCGTCGGAAGCCCGATTGATGTTGTCGGGATACCCCGGCAGATTTGGGATCGTGGTTTCACAGGTGCCCTTCTTGGGACCGTCGAACCAGTAGCGATTGACACGGCAGCCCCAGGTCTCGGCGAAGAAGAACGACTGACCGTCGCCGGCCATGCAGACCCCGTTGGGGAATTGCAGATTTCTGAGGATCGTCTTCGTCGAACGATCGCGCGGATCAAAGCAGATCAGGCGACCGTTGCCCCGGCTCTCCAGCGCGTCCGTCGCCCAGTCGTGCATGTCGTAGCGGATGGTTGCCTCGGAAAAGAAGATGCGGCCATCCGGCGCGATGTCGAGATCGTCGGCAAGCTTCAGGCGGGAATCGTCGATCACCGAGAGAACCGTCCGCTTGGTCTCGTCGGTCAGCTTTGTCACCTGCCGATCCGGCGAAACCTGATAGAGACCCATCCCGCCGATACAGACATTCAGATTCTCCTTGGCGTCAAAAGCCAGGCCCAGCGGGTGGCCGCCAATATGAACGAATATCTCCCATCTGGTGTAGTCCGGCGCGAAGAAGCGAACGATGTCGCCATGCCGATTTGGACAGTAGAGATTGTCGTTCCTGTCGAAAATGACGTCCTCGGGACCTTCGATCTCGCCCTTGCCGATGAGCGAAACATCCTTCAAGCGATCGTTCAGCGCGTAGGGACTGTCGGATCCCGCGTCGGTCTCAGGGAGGGCCGGGAGACGGAAGTAACCGGGTGACACGTAGACCTTGTTCAGAAGCTTGTGCCGGTTCTTCAGCCAGCGGACATCGATGGCCACGACTGCGAGCAGGACGATACCGAGGATCATCGAACTGACGCCGCCACTGATCCCGACGCGAACCATGCTGTCGGTCAAAATGAGCACGACAACCGCGCCGAGCACCGATTTTACCACTGAGCCACGGCCGCCACCGAGACTGTTGCCTCCAAGAACGGCGGCGGTCAGCGCCGCGATCTCGAGGCCGACCCCGGTATCCGATCCCGCACTGCCCAGGCGCGCCGCGAAAAACACGCCGGCCAGCGACGCAAGCACGCTCGACCAGACATAGGTGGTGAAGATCGTGAACTTGACCCGCAGACCGGCATTGTAGGCGGAGCGACGGCTGCCGCCGACCGCTGTAATATGCCATCCGGCCCGTGCCCTGGTCAGGATGACGTGCCAGAGGCCGATGACGACGATGGCGACGAGGAAAGCGAAGGGAATGCCAAGGACCTGGCCTTCGCCGATGAAGTACCACAGATCGGACTCCGGGAAGACCGCCGATATCTGAACCGCGTAGCGCAGCAGGATGATGTCGACGATCGATCGGATGATGATGAGCGTGACCAGCGTTGTCAGGAACGCCCGGATGCGCAGATAGCCGATCAGGAAGCCGTTGACCGCACCGCAAAGGGCGCCGACAGCCAGGGTGGCCATCACTGTGGCCCAGACCGGCCATCCCAGCAAGGTGATGCAGACAAGGGCCGTGATGTTGGCCAGGGCAAAGACGCTGCCGACCGAGAGGTCGAGGCCGCCGGCAAGCAGGACAATGCCCATGGCGACGACGACCAGCGAGAACTCCGACAGTTGGCGCGACGTCTCCGTGAGGCTCGACAGCGTGAAGAAATGCGGATTCTGGAGAAGAAAGAAGCCGATCGTCAAAATTGTCGCAAGCATGGGAACGGCATTGTCGCTCCAGCGCTTGGTCAGTACCTCGCCAAGCACCTTTTCGGGAAAATAGCGAAAATAGAGGCGCTCGATCGCTTCCATCTTGAAACCCTAACTGCAGACATTGCTGGGAGGGTCACCGCGTTTGCGCGCGGTGACCCGATTCAAAATCACTTCTTGAGCTGATCCAGATCCCAACAGCTGTTCGTCGACATCGTCTCCTTGCTGATGATCTTGTTTGGCGTGTACAGCGCGAACTTCACGGCGCCTGCCGGCTCTTTCGATTGCAGCAGCACCTTGATCGTGTTGTTGAGATCGCGGCCCTGGCCTTCGACATCATAGGAGATGACCTCCTTGAACGTTCCGTTTTCCACCCCTTGGCATGCCGTCTTGTTGCCGCCGCCGGATGTGATCAGATAGATGTCCTTGCCGGACTCCTGGATCGCGGCGCCCGTTCCGGCATCCATCACATCCCAGAAGCCGATGATGCCGCACAGGTCTGGATTCTGCTGGATCACCGTCTGTGCGATGCCGCGCGCCTTCGACTGATCCCAGTCGCCGGTCTGGCTGGACACGATCTTGATGTCGTCATGACCCTTCAGCGTCTCGGAGATCGCGTTGAGCTGGTAGACGCTGGCCGCTGCCGTCGCCGGCCCCTGGATGATCGCGACCTTGCCGCTCTTGCCACTTGCCTTGCCGCACTTCTCGATCATCCGATTGGCCGCATACTGGCCGATGCCATACCAGTCGGCCCCGACAAAGGCGTCCGTCTGGTAACTCGACTTCATGTTGACCTGGATCACCTTGATCCCCGCGTCCTCGGCCTTCTTCAGCGTGCGTGCGTAGGACGCGACGTCGAAGTTCTGCACCACGATCACATCGGGTTTTTCTGTGATCGCCTGGGTCAGGGCGCGCGTGCCGGTATCCGTGCTCCAGTTGGCGTCGCGGATGTCGAGGCTGTAGCCCAGCCGCTTCGCCTCCTTCTGCATGATCGCCGCCCAGCCTTCCGGCAGGTCGAAACTCATGGACATCGGCACGAAGATGACCTTCTTGCCGGCGAGTGAATCAAGTGTGGGCTGTCTCAATTCGTCGACCATGCCATCCTGCGCATGGGCGGCGCCTAATGAGAGAATGCCGGCCACGACCGCTGCTGCGGCATACTTCACTATCATCATGTTGGTTTCCTCCCGTTGGATGATATTGAGCGTCAGATATCTCCCTGCTGCGATGTCTGTTCATCGCGAGGGTTGAGAAGCGCGTCCACCATCAAGGCGCCAAGCAGCACCGTGCTTTTGACCAGGTTCTGGACGGTGTAGGAGATGTCGAGGATCGTCATGCCGTTGAGCAGGAGACCGATCAGAATCGTGCCGACCAGCACGTTGCGGACGCCTCCCCGTCCGCCGGTGAGGCCGATGCCTCCCAGGATGACCACCAGCAGAACGTCGTAGATGAGCGTCGAATTGACCATCCTCATGTTCATGCTGGCGACGGAGGCCGCCGTCACGCAACCGGCCAGAAAGGCCATGACACCCGAGAGCACGTATTGGAGAATGATCATCGGCCTGACGGGAATGCCGGTAATCCGCGCCGTCGAGATGTTGTCGCCGATGGCGTAGATGAAGCGTCCGAACCCTGTCTTGCGAAGAAAGAAATAGAGGGCGGCGGCACAGATCGCGAAAAGCCAGATCGGGATCGGGATGCCAAGAAAGCTGCCGCGCCCCAGGAACAGGAACCAGTTCAGATTGTCCGGAATATTGTTGACGTCGAGCGTGGCGATCACGCCGCGCCCCAATCCGTAAACGATCGCCGAAACAGCCAGGGTTGCAAAGATGGCGGGGATTTCGACATAGGCGATCAGAAAACCCATGATGATCGCGACGACGATGACGAAGGCAAGACCGAGCACCAAGGCGGTTGAAAAGGCATAACCCTGGTTGGCAAGGACAATCGAGAACGTCAGCGACACGGCCATCACCGCGACCAGCGAAAGATCGACGCCGCGGCCGATCACGACGACCGCCATGCCCAGGCTCAGCATGCCGAGCATGGCGACGTTCCGGATCAGATTGAGGATGTTGTCCCGGCTGAGAAAGTTGTCGAGCGTGATCGAGAAATAAGCGAAGAGGGCGATCGATACGAGGAATACGATCAGCTCCTGCGTCACGCCGATGCGATGGCCAACGCCCTTGCGCGGGGCATTCGATGCCAGGTTCTGGGGAGTGCTCGACACGGTCATTTCCCCTTTCCGGCAAAGGCAGCAAGGCCGCGCTTGGCGTCATCGCTCCTGAAAGTCCGCTGCCCCAGAATCGCTTCCTGGCGGAATGCCTCCGTCAGCGGCAGATCCTGCAATGTAAGAGCTGCTTCCTTGATCGTCTGGACAGCGGTCGGGCTCAGGCTTGCGATATGATGCGCCGTTTCAAGCGCGACACGCTCGACGTCCTGGCTGTCCACCGCCTGATTGAGCACGCCTTTGGCGAGCATCTCGGCCGCCGTGAAACGTCGCGCCGTCAGCATGATCTCCATCGCGTGGGCGTAACCGATCTGCCTGACAAGGCGCACCAGCGTGCCGCCGGCAGGCACAAAACCGAGCGTCGCTTCAGGCAGCTGGAAAATGGCGTCATGTGCCGCAATCCGGATATCGGTGGCGAGCATGATCTCGAAGCCACCGCCAAGGCACATGCCCCGGATCGCGCTTATGATCGGCTTGAAGAACCCGGGGAACTTGATATGGGCCGGGTCCCAGGCGGAAATGTCGAAAGTATCCGCGGCAAGTGCGGGAATGGATTCCTTCAGGTCGGCCCCGACGCAAAAGGCGCGCTCGCCGCTGCCCGCCAGGACGACTGCGCGAATGGCATCATCATCCTTGGCGGCCTTGAAGGCGCGGCCCAGATCTTCATACATGGCCAAGGTCAGCGCATTGAGCTTCTCCGGTCGATTGATCCGGACAGTGGCAACGTAACCGTCTTGGGTAAGATCAATCCCCATCTATATCGCTCCCCCGGCCTTGAGCGCATGCAGTTCCTCTGGAGAAAGACCCGCCAATTTTCCAAGGATCAGTTCATTGTGCTCTCCCGGCGCGGGCGCCGATTGGGGCGCGGCCTCAACCGCTCCAGAAAGCTTTATCGGCAGCCCAAACATGCCGATAAGTTTGCCGGCTATCGGAACTTTGACGATCATGTTCCGCGCGGCGATGTGCGGGTCCTCAACGACTTCCGCAATGGTCTTGATCGCGCTCAGCGGAATCTTGTCGCCCGCAATTTCTTCCAGTTCGGCCTTGGTGTAGCGGCTGAACCACCGGTTCAGCAGCGGATTGACCTTCGTCTCCGCCACTATTGGATCGAAGCGCTTCTCCATCGTGTCGATCGCAGAGTCGGACGCCTTGTCCGGCTCGCCGAACAGAGTGCAGGTAATTGCCCAAAACTTGTCCGTGTAGCCTCCGAAGAACACGTAGCCGTCCTTGCAGGGAAACTGGCCGTAGGGTCGCACAAAGGGATGTTCATTACCGAGTGGTGACGCGATCTCGTTCTTCGCGGTGTAGCGAACAACGGCATTCTCCGTGAGCGTCAGCACGGAGTCCTGTTGCGAGACGTCAACCACCTGTCCGAGGCCGCTTTTATCCGCCTCGCGCAGGGCGGCGAGAGTGCCGATGGCAGCGTACAAGGACGCCGCGAGGTCGCCGATAATGGTGCCCACGCGAACCGGTGGCCGGTCCGCATAGCCGTTCATCGACCACAACCCGCCTGAAGCCTGCCCGGTGTTGTCATAGGCAGGCTTTGATGCGTTTGGACCATTGCGACCATAGCCGCTGATCGCGGTATAGATCAGCTTGGGGTTTTCGGCTTTGAGCACCTCGTAGCCGAGATCCAGCTTGTCCATGGTTCCCGGTCGAAAATTCTCGACCAGGACGTCGGCCCGGCGTACGAGCTTTTTTAAAAGCGCCTTACCTTCAGCGGATTTGAGATTGATCGTAATTCCGAGCTTGTTGCGGTTGAACTGCGAAAAAAATGCGCTGAGTTCCTCTCCCTCTTCGCCGACGAAAGGCGGGAAGCTACGCGCGTAGTCCGGCTCGTCCGGATGCTCCACCTTGATCACGGTCGCACCAAGGTCAGCCAGCAACATCGAGCAGAACGGGCCGGCGACGACACGTGTGATGTCGAGAACAGTCAACCCGCTCAGGGGGCCCGTCCGTGTTGGAATCGCGTCATTCTGAGGTGTTTCGATCACGTCATTCTCCCGGAAAACAAGCCTGGGAGATATCTGCCCGGATTTTTGGATCGCGCAATGAACATTGCCGGTCGCCGCATCGCCGACCGACCGCAAATGATTTTTCAGCATCGCGGTACAGCATGATCTCAGACCTTTTCCGCCCGGATCAGCTCAAGCACATCCTTGGCGCGATCGACGCGTACGTCATGGTTGGCGGACAGCGTCGACGCCACTCTGTCGATCTCGTCACCGGTCGCGCCGGCGACGATTGCGATGTTGCGGGCATGCAACGCCATGTGGCCGCGCTGGATGCCCTCGGTGGCCAAGGCGCGCAATGCCCCCATGTTCTGTGAAAGCCCAACAGCCACCGCCACCTCGGCAAGCTCCTGGGCACTCTCGACGCCGAGGATCTTGAGGGCTGCGCGGGCTGCCGGATGGGTCTTTGTCGCACCGCCGACAAGGCCCAGGGCCATGGGCATTTCCAGGGTGCCGACGAGATGGCCCTTGGCATCGAGCTCCCAGGTCGACAACGCGGTGTACCGCCCTGAGCGCGAGGCCCACACATGCGCGCCCGCTTCTATGGCGCGCCAGTCATTGCCCGTGGCCACCACGATCGGATCGATGCCGTTCATGATGCCCTTGTTGTGGGTGGCGGCACGATAGGGGTCGACGATGGCAAGGGCGCATGCCTCGGCAATGCCGCGGGCGATGCGGTCACCCTTGTATTCGTCGGTCTGCAGCGTCTCGGGGGCGACGGTCACCATTGCGCGCGCGATGCGCAGATCGGCGAAGTTCGACAGGATGCGGAGCCGCACCACGCCGCCGCTTATCGCTTCGATCATCGGTGCGACGGCTTCAGCCATCGTGTTCACCGTGTTTGCGCCCATCGCATCACGCACATCGACGATCAGGTGAACGACAACCATGGGGCCGGCATTCGTCTGATCGAAGACGTGGACTTCGACATCGCGGCACCCTCCCCCAAGCGATATCAGGACCTTGTCCTTGAGATTTGCAGCGGCGATGATCGCCTCGCGTTCCCTCAGGATGCGGGCGCGGGCACCATGCGGGTCGCGCACCTGGAGAACCTGCACCTGAGCCCGCATGATCGGCCCGGTGCTCGACGTGAAGAAGCCGCCGCTCTTGCGGGCAAGACGGGCCATGTACGACGCTGCTGCCACGACAGATGGCTCCTCGACGGCCATCGGAATCAGGTAATCTCGGCCATTGATTGTAAAATTTGTGGCCACGCCGATCGGCAGCTCAAATGTCCCAATGACGTTCTCGATCATGCCATCGGCCAGCGCAATCGGGAGGCCGCCGCCTGCAAAAACGCTGCGTTCGGCATCGGTGAGCGACATCACATCGCCCACCCGGCCAAGTCTCTCAGCTGGTGAAAGACTACGCAGATTTTCGAGTCGAGAATTAATGGCGGAACGTGTTCCGCCGTCGTCTTTGCCCCTCACAGGCGCCTCCCACGCGATGTGTCATTTTCTTCTTGATACAAGATTGGACATTGTTACTATGCATTGAAAGATACAGATTTGAGAATTTGTCGCCATCTGTATCCATGTCGGAGCATGTATGACGACGGAAACGAGCGGCGGAAAAGTTGGCGCAACCCTTGCGGAAAACATTGCAGCAAGGCTAATCGACGAGATTACCACAGGCATCCGCGTCCCCGGAAGCAAACTGCCCTCGATCCGGATCGCTGCCCGCGAATATGGCGTGTCTAATAATACTGTAGTTGCGGCGTACGACCGATTGACAGCATCTGGCCACATTAGGTCACAGGCACGATCCGGCTTCATTATCAGCGACATGGCGCCGGCAAACGGCTCGAGGCCCAAACACGTATCGGAAGCTGTCGATATCGCTTCACTGCTCAATGCGCAGCTTGAAGAGAGCTTCGAGATTCGCGTTGGCGACGGGCGCCCGCCTCCTTCGTGGACGGAGGAATCGGAAATCAGGCGACATCTTGGGCTGCTCGGTCGTGGCCCATCTTCCAGTGCGGACGGCTATGGCTCGGCCTGGGGCTTTCCGCCACTGCGCCGGCAGATCGCCGAGCGCCTGGCGAAACAGAATATCCAGGCTACCGAGAAAAACATACTGCTTACGTTTGGCGCCAACCACGCGCTTGATCTCGTCATCAGAGCCTTCCTTTCTCCCGGCGATGTCGTGCTGGTAGACGAACCGGGTTACTACCCGCTCTTCGCAAAGCTGAAGCTTGCCCAAGTCAGGGTCGTCGGCGTGAAGCGTCTACCGGACGGCCCCGATGTCGAGGATTTTTCTGCAAAGATTGCCGCAGAACGGCCAAAGCTGTTCATAACCCAATCAGTCGGACACAATCCGACTGGCGGCTGTATCAGTCTGCCATCGGCCCATTCCGTTCTGACGATCGCGGCCAAGCACAACATCACGATCGTTGAAGACGACCCTTTCGCAGACTTGTCTTTGATCCCGCCCAACCGGCTTGCGACCCTCGACCAACTCAATCACGTCATCTCGATCGGAACCTTCTCAAAAACGCTTTCCGCCAGCCTGCGCTCAGGACACATAGCCGGCAGGGCCGACAAGATCGCAGCGCTTGCCGAACTCAAGATGCTGACGACTGTCAACAGCTCTGGCTATGTCGAGCGGCTTCTTTATCGGCTGATAGCGGAGGGGCACTACGATCGCCACCTCAAACGGCTAGCGCAGCGCATAGAGACGGCTGCTAACCGCGTGCACACCGCCCTGAGTCGATCCGGCCATAAAGTCTTCGCAGGGAATGGCGGCGGCTATTATCTCTACCTTCTCCTCCCGGACACAGTCGATGACATCGAGTTGGCTAGATGTGGCGCGCAGGAAGGAATCTTCATAGCGCCTGGCAGCGTATTTTGTCTCGACAAACAGAACCCCCTGGCAGCTGGGATCCGTATCAACGTTGCGCGCGCTGACGATGAAAAGTTCTTCGATTTCCTCCTGCGAAGGCTTTCTTAGGCAGACCGATGGTCGCCGAACCCTGGGACTTGGACGACCTTTGCTCGCCACCTTCTTCAAAACGAAAGTGAAAAATCCGACACCCGCCGCAAACAGTTTCGAGCATAAGCCGCACGGAGAAGCCATGAAAAGAATACCCACCATCCAGGGGCTGAGAGCCTTGGAAAGCTTCGCTCGCCACGGCTCAGTCTCGAAGGCGGCAGAGGAGATGCGCCTGACACGCAGTGCTGTCAGTCATCAGTTGCGCTTGCTCGAGCAGGATTTGGGTTTTCAGCTATTCGAACGGTTCGGACCGAGAATCGAATTGACCGAGCACGGCCGGGGATATGCCTTCGATGTCAGAAATGCTTTGAACGCAATCGTGGGCTCTGCCGTTCGCTATGCCAACAGTGGATTATCCGGACGGGTCACCGTTTCATGCCCACCCGGTTTCGCGTCAAGCTGGCTCTGCAGCCATATCGGCAGCTTCGTGGACGCGCACCCCGACATCGAACTGTCAGTGATGACGCCGCTTTGGTACGATGATGTTTCGAACACGTCGGCGGATATTTTCATAGCCTTCGGTGACGGCCACTGGCCGAATATGCGCTCAGAACTACTGGTAAAAAGTGAATTCATACCGCTGTGCAGCCCGTCGCTCTTTTCCGGCAACTCGACAATAAAATCTCCGTCCGATTTGAAGAATGTAAGATTTCTGCACATGATCAACGACATCAGCTACTGGGACGACTGGATGACCCTGGCGGGCCTGGACCCGTCGATAAGTCATACAGGCGTTACCTTTGCCGACATGAACCTCGCCTATTCGGCAGCTGTAGCGGGGCAAGGGGTTTTCCTCGGCGACGAGTTTCTTTGCCGTTCTGCCATCTCAAGCGGTCTTCTGGTCAGTCCGTTCGATCTCTACCTGCCGTCAAACGAGTCCTACTACCTAGTCGTCTCGCACGCCCGGGCAGACAGCAAACCTGTGACGGCTTTCTGCAATTGGCTCAAAGATGAAGTTCTGAAAAATTCCGCAGGCAGCCGGGCCGCCAAGCACTGATGTCAAATTCTGCTTGAAATTAGCGTAGATCGATTTCGATTGTGATCTCCAGAGGTGCCGAATAGCCTTCACGAGGCATCGAGACAGCTCAAACACCGTCCGAAAATTCGCTCCGACGTGTCCACAGGATCAACCCAGACCAGCGGCACGCGCCCAGCCGCGCGTGGCACTCATCTGTTTGACCTTTGAAACACAAAGCGGAATGCGCACTGCCTAAGGAAGCCAATGTCAGAATTTGCCCCCACGGAAACGTCGTCAGTCATGGGCATGCCGCTGCCGTTTACGAACGGAGAATATAAGCAGCGCATCGATGCGGTCCGCAAGACAATGGCCGCCGAAAAGCTTGACGCTCTGCTTCTCTATCATCAGGAAAGCATGTTTTACCTATTTGGCTACGACCAGATTGGCTACTACATTTATGCGACTGCGATAGTGACCGCTGACAGTCCGGATATTGTCGTCCTCTGCCGCGGCTTTGACCACGACATGATTGCCGGCCTGCCCTATGTCAAAGACGTCCGGCACTGGCAGGACGACTCGGCTCTCGGCCCCATAGGGGAAACGGTCGCGTTGCTAGGCGACCTTCAATTGCTGAAGCCCGGCGCGCGCATAGGCATCGAACTGGGCACGCATGCTCTGTTGCCGCACTACTACAAACAGCTCTACCAGACATTGCCGGGCGACTGTACGCTGGTTGAGGCGTCGGACCTCGTGACTGAACACCGCCTGCGGAAATCGGATGCGGAAATCGTTTACATGCGTGAGGCCGGAAAGGTGATGGATGCCGCCTACGCCGCAGCATTCGAGGCCTTGCGGCCCGGCGTTCTGGAAACGGAGGTTCTAGGGTCGGCATTGATGGGAATGTTTCGTGCCGGAGGGCACTTCCCCGCCATCGTGCCGCCCTTCGCGAGCGGCCCACGCACCATGTCGAAGACCCATGGCTCGGCTGTCGACCGCCGCATCCTGCCGAACGAACCGGTGACGATCGAGCCCGCCAGTTCGCGTCACCGCTATCACGCGATTGGCGTGCAAACGCGTTGGATGGGCGAGCCGCCGAGGGAGGTCCAGGAGAGCTTCGACGGAATTCTCCATGCACATGCCATGGCCAAACCGTCGATTCGTCCGGGCGTATCTGCTGCGGTGGTGGCTCGCGAGATAAGTCGCGCGCTCGAAGAGCTTAACATCTCCCGTCCGGGTGGCCATCACGGCTATGGCACGGGAATTGGCTATCCCCCAACATGGGTGGACACACTCCGCATCAAGGAAACAGACACGCATGTCCTGGAAAAGAACATGACATTTTTCCTCATGGGGCATTGGACCATAAAAAGGGGAGATGTGCCGGTGGAGTTGTTCGTTGGAGAACCCATACTTGTGACGGAGAATGGCTACGAGAACTTGTCCCTCACGCCGCTCAGTCTTGTATAGCCTTCAGAACGCGCCGGTATGAAGCTAGCGCATCGATTGGGTCGCGACGCCTCTTTGAGGGCGAGTGATTTCTGTCTGCCGTTTGCGTCTGTTACTTCGTGGAATGGCATTAGGCACTACAGCTCAGCAGCCGGTGTTTGAGCGTGACCGGATCGCCCGCAAAACGTCGCGTCGAGGTTCCTTTCCACTACGGTAGAAGAGTCCAAGGCCGGTGCGTAAAGTGTTGAAAAAGCGCATAGCTTCGCCTCATGCTGACAACTCAGAACAACCTCGTTCCCTTCTCTTTAGGCAAGCGTCGATGTCAAATTCTGATTGAAATCAGCGTAGATCGATTTCAATTGTGATCTCCAGACATGCCGAATAGCCTTCTGAAAGGAGGCTGCATGGCAAGCTCGAAAACCGCATCAGAAATCACCGCTCAGGGCATCGGCAAGACCTATGGTGACTTTCATGCGCTCAGCGATATCTCGCTGAACATCAAGCGCGGCGAGTTCATGACCCTGTTGGGGCCTTCAGGTTCGGGCAAGACAACGTTCCTGATGATTCTCGCGGGTTTCCTACAAGCCACCTCCGGCCGCCTTTTCAAGGATGGCGACGATATTACCCGCCTTCCAGCGGAAAAGCGCGGCTTCGGAATGGTCTTCCAAGGTTACGCGCTCTTCCCGCATATGTCGGTGGAGAAAAACATTACTTTCCCGCTTCAGGTCCAGGGCAAGTCAACCGTGGAAATCCGGTCCCGCGTTAACGACATGATCGACAAGGTGGGATTGCGCGGCCATGAAAGGAAGCGTCCGGCAGACCTTTCCGGTGGCCAGCAGCAGCGCGTGGCGCTCGCCCGCGCGCTCGTCTTCGAGCCCTCAGTGCTGTTGCTCGACGAACCGTTTTCGGCGCTCGATAAGAATCTGCGCGGCTCAATGCAGGAGGCCGTCCGCCACCTGCATCAGGAAACCGGCAAGACATTCGTCTTCGTGACCCATGACCAGTCCGAGGCGCTGACACTTTCAACACGCGTGGCGATCTTCAACCATGGCAAGCTGCAACAGGTCGCAACCCCACGCGACATCTACGAGCGGCCAGCAAATCGTTTCGTGGCCGAATTTCTTGGCCACATCAACATCCTGCCCCTGGTCGGCGCATCCGCCAACGGCAACAACGCCGAGGCCAGATGCTGCGACCATACCATACGTGCAACTGCAAGTGCCGGTGCGCCGTCCTCCAACTTTGCCATACGGCCGGAACATATGTTGCTGACTCTGGAAAAGCCGGTATCCGGCAATGTGCTGCCAGTGACGATCCAGTCCGTAACCTATCTGGGATCGATGACGCGGTTCACGGCAAAGATCGACGACGGTTCGGCGCTGACGCTCGAGACGCCCACGCCTGCAGCAGCCTCCAGTCTCGTCGCCGGCACCCACGCGTGGGTCGGCTGGGAAGTAGATCAGGGATACTTCCTCTGACGACAAATCCGTGGCGCGACGGACATGATCGCGATCGAAATCGAACATGCAACCATAACAACGGAGGTGAACATCATGACTGGCAATTTTGAAAAAGACTGCATCGATATCCTGGACCAAAAAGTGGCAAGGGGGGAGATCTCACGTCGCCGATTCACCCAGATCGCGGCCTTGCTTCTGCTTGGGGCGCCTGCAGCGCTGAAGGCCAAGGGCGCAACGGCAGCCGCCAACGAACTCGTCTTCGTGAACTGCGGTGGCGATGCCAGCATGGCCTTCACCAAAGCGTTTGGAGACGCTTTTAAAAGTAACACGGGGGTTTTGGTCAAGCAGGACAGCACGTGCGGTACCGAGGGCGCGATACAGGCTCAGTTTGGATCGGGCAAACCAGGCTGGGACGTCGTCGACGCCGACCCGTTCTCGGCCGAAGCGCTGGGCAAGAAAGGCATGATGGAGGAAATCGACTACTCGATTGTCGACAAGAACAAGATGCGACCCGGCTATGGCTGGAAATATGCCGCATCCAGCTACTTCTACTCCTATGTCATCGCCTACGATTCCTCGAAATTCGGAGACAAGGTGCCGACCGGCATGGCGGATTTCTTCGACGTCGACAAGTTTCCGGGCAAGCGCTCCCTTTATAAATGGGGCGCCGGCATGTGGGAAGCGGCGCTCCTCGCCGATGGCGTGGCCCCTGACAAGCTCTATCCGCTTGACCTCGACCGCGCCCATAAAAAGCTGGCCGCCTTCAAAGACCATGTTGTGTCCTATTGGGGCGGTGGCGGCGAAGCTGCTTCGATCCTGCTCAATGGTGAAGCCTCGATGGCTCTCATCTGGTCGAGCCGCGCAAGCGTGATTGAAAAGGATTCCGGTGGCACAATTAAGTTCACCTGGGATCAAGGCTTGCTGGAACCCGGTTCGATGGCTGTCTTGAAGGGCAATCCGGGCGGCAAGGACAACGCGATGAAGTTCATCGCATCCGCGCAGGATCCGGAGAAGCAAATCGTGTTGTTCGACCTGCTGGGGATGGGTCCGACCAACCCGGCGGCCGATGCGCTAATTCCGGAGGAGAGACGGCGATACAATCCTGTCGATCCGGCCAATATGTCCAAGCAGATCCCAATCGATGTGACTTGGTACGAGACCAATTACGGCCCGGCACTCGACGCCTATACCAAGATCATCGCAGCCTGACGATCCTGCAAGGGCTCGGGACCAATCCCGAGCCCTTCACCGGACACTTGATCCTCGGGGCCAGTCGCCCAAGAACAGGACGCGGTTTCATTTGAGGCCGCCGGCCACTTTTGCCGCGAGTGACAGGCGGTGGCGGGCAAAGCCACGTACATGAGCGCGCATGATGAGCGTCGGAAAATTTGAAGCCTGGAAGTGACGCGCTATGAGCTACTTCACGAAATCCACGCTCCTGATAGCCCCCCTGCTGCTGCTTCTTATACTCACCTACATCGTACCATTCCTCGGCGTGGTGAGATGGAGCTTCACGCTCCCCACGCCCGTCTTCGACAACTACGCAAGAGCCGTCACCGACCCGCTGATCATCTCCGTTTTCGTCCGCACCTTCCGCATATGCCTTTTCGTAACCGCTTTTGCCGTCGCGGCCGCCTACACGATCGCGTTGATCTGGGTACGCGGCACGCACGCGCTGCGGCTGATCGCTGAACTCTGTATCCTTATCCCATTCTGGATCTCCGTGCTGACACGCGCTTTTGGCTGGGTGGCGCTACTGTCGAACCGGGGGTTGGTCAATACGTGGCTGATGCAACTCGGCTTCGTGAGCGAACCGCTGACGTTAGTGCGCAACGAGTTCGGCGTTATACTGGGCATGGTGCACTTCCTCATTCCATTTGCGGTCTTCCCGATCGCCTCCGCCATGCGCAGCCTCGACGAGCGCGTGCTGCTCGCTGCGCGCGGCATGGGAGCGTCGCGCATCCGCACGTTCTGGCAAGTCTTCCTGCCCATGACGGGGGCCGGAGTTCTAGGCGCCACCATCTTGGTCTTCGTCTTTGCGCTCGGCTTTTTCATCACGCCGGCGATCTTGGGTGGCGGCAGGTCTGTCATGGCAGCGGAACTGATCTATATCCGCATCTTCCAAAGTCCGGATTGGGGCCTTGGTGCCGCAATCAGCGTACTGATGATGGCCATTGTCGGGATTTTACTTGCACTCCTCACGCGCCATGCGCGCCCCCAAAACATGCTCTAAGGCAAGCGACGAATGATGCACAGACCAAGCACCATCGCCATCATACTCGCCGGTCTCGTTGCGGTCTTTCTGCTGCTGCCGCTCGTTGCCGTGGTGCCGGTATCCTTCACCCCGGCCCGCTTCCTCTCCATGCCGAACGGCGACTGGTCGCTTCGGCACTATCGCGAGTTGATCGACAACCCGGCGTGGATGGAGGCGGCACTGCTATCCTTCCACATCGCGTTCACAAGCGCCTTGATCGCCACTTGTCTGGCGCTGGCATTCAGCCTCGGCATCTGGATGTTCCAACCACGGTTCGCAAGCTTGTTAGTCGGTCTGGTCCTGATGCCGATCGTTGCCCCTCCGGTCGTATCCGCGATTTCGCTCTATTTCTTCCTGATCTCGCTTTCGAAACTGGACGAAGTCGTTGGCTACGATACCCCGATCGGCGTTGCCATCGCGCATTCCGTGATGATAGCCCCCTTCGCTGTCGTGCTGATCACCGTGGCACTTTCGCAGGTTGACCGCCGCACTGACCTCGCCGCGCGCGGTTTCGGTGCCGGTGTCTTGCAACGCATCTTCAGGGTCATCCTCCCGAATATACGCTTCGGAGTATTCACGGCGTTTTTCCTGGCCTTCGTGTTGTCGTGGGACGAAATCGGCGTCACCCTCTTCATAACCTCCGTCAATGTGGTAACGCTGCCACGCATGATGTGGATGGGCCTACGCGACAATGTCGATCCGGCCATTGCCGCGATTTCGGTTGTGCTATTGGTGATTGTGTTCGCCGTTATCCTCGGAAAACGGCAATTTCATTATACTTGAGATACTTGAGCGATAGGCGGCGAAAGAAGGCCTATCCAGCCGCTGCCATTAATCAGTGACCGCGCAACAGTCGCGCTATTCAACTGCCTATACCCAAGTCTCGAAGCTTGTGCACGCGTCGGTAATGGAACATCGGCCGTTTATTGACCTAGCCATAGACTAGGGATTGATGACCCACGATGAGATGCTGGACATGCTGCACAAAAGCACTGCTTACAACGAGGAGGTCGCCTGAGGCCACTCGCCACCCTGCGAGATTGTCTGACGGGCAACCGTTATGGTTCCCGCGTTTAGCGCGACCGCAGCTGCCTACGGCGAGGTGATCGACGGGCGATGATTGAACGCCCCTGGCCTCATTCGCTATGGAGTTATCTGTAAACAGTGGACTTGAGAGCCCGACCGCTTTCATCAGTTCATCCATACATCCTGACACTCTAGTCGCTTCGTCAACTCCTAGCTAGCTGTGGAGCCTCAACAGGTTGTCCTTGGTCAGACCGAGGCGGCTGATAGGTGGTTTTGATTGTAAGCTGCCATGTGGCCTGTGCCAATTGTAGCGATGAAGCCAGCGTGGCAGTTCGGCGGTGCGTTCGTTAGAAGTGTTGTAGGCGCGGGCATAAGCCCATTCGCGCAGGCTCGTCTGAATGAACCGCTCAGCCTTTCCATTGGTCTTGGGCGTGTACGGCCTGGTGAAGATCTGACGCAGACCCAGACGTTTGCAGGCTGCCCGGAAAGCTTTTGACCGGTAGCAGGAGCCGTTGTCGGTCATCACGCGCTGCACTTTGATGCCGAGGCTGGCGTAGTAAGCGATGGCAGCTTCGAGGAAGGTGACAGCGCTCTCCTTGCGCTGGTCTGGCATGACTTGGACGAAAGCGACGCGCGAGGCATCGTCGATGCAGACGTGGACGAACTCCCAGCCGATGCCGAGAAAGTATGACGCCTCCACGCTGATCGACCTTGATAGTTACCCGATTGCGGACCTTGAGAGCGAGGGTGCTTTGGCCCTCATCGCGCGGTACAGCGAGAGCCTTGCCACGCGTGGTGCGGTGCGAATGGACGGGTTTCTGCGTGCTGACGCTATCGATGCCATGGCTGCGGAGGCAAAAGTATTGGCTCCTTTAGCCTATCAACAAAACGACGAGTTTACAGCCTATATCGGCCAGAAGTTGCCCGACAGCCTGCCGTCTGATCACCCGTGCCGGAATCTGCAGCGCACCGCGCAAGCTGCCGTCGCCTTCGACCTGATCTCGGACGACGCGGCAGTTAGAGCCTTTTACGAGTGGGCGAACCTGACCGCTTTCATCGGCGCCGTCCTCGGAAAGTCGAGCTTCTATCGTAGCGCCGATCCGCTGGCGGCGTGCAACCTTGCCTATATCGGAGACGGTCAGGAGCTTGGCTGGCACTTCGACAGTTCCGAGTTTTCCGTGACCTTGCAGATCCAGGCTCCTGAAGAGGGCGGCGTATTCGAATTCGCGCCGAATATTCGAACCGACGCAGTCGAAAACTTCGAAGCTGTCGGCGACGTCCTCTTGGGTGGCGACAAAAGCGTTGTTCGCTCGCCGTGCCGTGCAGGCACGCTGTCGATCTTCCGTGGACACCATTCCCTACATCGTGTGACCCCCGTTGGAGGGACTACTCCGCGAATAACAGCGGTGCTGACCTATGCAGAAGTTCCCGATTTCAGAGTCAGCGACTATTCCCGGAAGTTGTTTTATGGGCGTCTCGCGTAATAGAACGTATGCGCTTGGCAGATTGCTGCAACTCTAGGACAGACAGTTGATTCACAATCGGAAACCCCCGACTCTAAATGATGTCGCAGCGTTGGCTGGGGTATCCGCCCAGACGGTCTCAAACTATCTCACGGGACGTTTCAAGCCCCGTGGGGCAAACCTGCAGCGTTTGGAGGCCGCGATCCAGGAACTTGGCTACCGCCCTAGCGCTGCCGCCCGGGCTCTGCGCCTGAAACAGTCCAACATCATTGCAATGCTGCTCGAGGATGGTGTCGACGGTGCCGAGGAGGGGTGGGAACCGCTTCATGCGATGTTTCTATATGGTGCGACGACCAAGGCTCGCGAGCTAGGTTTCTACATCACCACAGTACTGACGCGACAAGGAACAGCAGAGGCCGAGGCCGTGCGGCTTGTTCGGGAGGGGCGCGCTGACGGGCTGATCTGCAGTACCGAGTTGATGCCCGAAGCACAATTGCGCCGCTTGCAAAAAGTGGCTCAGACAGAACGAATCCCGATTGTCATGCTTCAGGAAAGTCGGCCTCGTCAGAATATCTGTACGGTCTCAGCTGACGATGAAAGCGGGGCCGCCCTGGCGGCGGAACATCTGGCGGCCCTGGGCCACCGACATGTCGCCGTCATGATGGTGCAGCCCCTCTGGCCGGGCCCGGTCCGTCGACGTAGTGCATTCGAGGCTGCTGCGACCCAGCTCGGCCTGACTGTCCAGACATGGGAGGCGGAACGGTATGCGGTTGATTCGATCCGCGTTCGTGCAGCTGTCGAGCTTGGCCGGTCGGGCCGGCCAACCGCTGTCTTCGCGGTGAATGACGTCATCGCAGTTGCGGTCATGCAGCAAGCGATCGAGTTAGGCCTGCATATCCCTCGAGATCTCTCCGTTGTCGGCTTCAATGACCTTGATGTATCGACCTATTTCCGCCCGGCCGTTACGACCGTGAGGACACCTGCTGCCGCTATGGGAGCCCGAGCGGTGGAGATATTGGTCGATACAATCGCGGGCAAGCCGTTGGTTCCCGCTGCGACCCTACCGATCGAGTTGATCATCCGCGACAGCACGGGCCCGGCGCCGGCCATCGAGGCGTTCGATGAGCGCACAAGATGGCGAGCTAACCCCAAGCCGTCGACGCGTCCAGCCAACATCGATGAATTTGATGGCTAGCTGCAGGAGCAAGCACGATGGCCGACAGCGTTGAACCAGGGCAGGTACCAGTAGACATTTTTCTGGTGGGATGCGGAAATATGGGGTTTGCCCTGCTCAAAGGCTGGCTTGCCGAAGGCAACCTCCTTCGGGTCCACGTCGTAGAGCCCGAGGCGTCGCTTCGTGAACGCGCCGCGGCCCACGGCGCGACCGCCTCGGCTGTGGCAACGGACATCCCTCCGGGCTTCGATCCGCACGTTGTCGTCATGGCAGTCAAGCCGCAATATGTCGGTGAACTGCTCGCCGGCTACCAGCATCTCGCACGCAAGGGCGCTTTCTTCCTTTCCGTTGCCGCGGGCGTCACCATAGCCAGCATGCAGGTGGCGCTCGGCGGCGGAATCCCGATTGTTCGTTGCATGCCTAACACACCCGCCTCCATAGGCGTGGGCGCGCTGGTTTGCTGTCTGAGCCAGCAAGCGGGCCCCCGTGAGGAGGCAATTGCGAGACAACTGCTCTCGTCAAGCGGCGCGGTCTATTTCGTCACGGATGAAGGGTTGATGGACGCGATTACCGCGCTCTCCGGGTCGGGGCCGGCCTATCTGTTCTACTTCATTGAATGCCTGACGGAGGCGGGCATCGCCGCCGGGCTGCCGCATGAACTGGCGAGCAAGTTGGCGCTCCAAACGACGTATGGGGCAAGTCTGCTGGCCAAGAAAAGTGATCAATCACCCGCCGCTCTTCGCCAGGCGGTAACCAGTCCCAACGGAACCACGGCGGCGGCGTTGTCGCACCTTATGTCTTCCGAAGGGCTTCGCCGCGTCGTCACCGATGCGGTGATGGCCGCCAAAGCCCGTTCGATCGAACTGGCGCAGCCGCAACAAAACACCGTGTGATGAGAGCTGCAGCTTCGCCAGGCAGAAGGCTTTCATCCGTGCTCTCAGGCCTTATTGAGCCAGGCAATAAGCGCGCGATCCCGATCGTCATGGCTCTCATTGTAGCGGGCTGATTTTTCTCGCGTGTCCTGGGTAAGAAAAAGGTCGCGGCAAGGCGACGAACTTGTCATGGAGCCGGGCGTTGAGTTCGTAGTAGGTCTTGAAGCGCAGCCTTGGCGTGAGACGCGCCCGATTTGATTCTCGACCTGACCTTTCTCCCAGCCGGGCGCCGGCGTACAGGCGACCGCTGCACAAGACAGTGGCTGCACATGCTGGAAGCGGCGATTGTATTGCCGGCCCTTGCGACGAACACCGGCAACCTGCAATCGCTCGCGTCAATTTCACTACTGCGGTCGCCGCTGGCGTCCTAATGGCTCGCGCTCGTGCTGCTCATCTTTGTCGTTGGTGATCTGCTGGCGCTAGTCAGATGACAGGCCACCATTGATATGTGTGAGTCGGATTGGGGTTACGACAATTGCCCTCCGCACGACACGGTGCAGACACCCTGACGAGAAAGGCACTCCGAAGGACGTAGACCCATTCCCGACTATTTCGTGTGTTCGCGTTCGAGCCATTTCCTGATGATCTTCCTATGACGGCTGCCGCCATAGCTCCCGAAATGCCCGCCATGAACGATGCGAACGGGCAAATCGAGTAAGCGCGTCATGCTCCGATAGTAGTCTGCGGCGTCGGAATGGTACGTGTCCTCGATCAACTCGCCATCGTAAACGACGTCGCCAGAAAAGAGCACGCCGGTGGCCTTCTCCCATAGGGCTATGCCGCCTGGCGAATGCCCCGGCGTATGGATGACCTCGAAGTGGCGGTCACCCAAGTCGATCACGTCACCATCCTCGACGATCCGCGTAGCAGGCGCGGCCTTCACGGCGTAGCGGGTGGAGGAGTAAGGGTATGGCGGTAGCGCAGTGAAGATCTCATCGGTCACATAGGGCGTGGCCAGCGTCGAAAGACGGTCTGGGTCGGCCAGGATATGGGCTTCCGCCCGATGGACGATGCGGTCCTCGAACTCATGGTGAGCCCCGATATGGTCAAAATGGGTGTGGCTCGACACCGCCCAGATCGGGCGCCCGGTGAGGATTGGAACATGCACGCGCAAGTCAACTACCCCCATGCCGCTGTCTACGAGCATATCGGTGTCGCGCCCCCGCACATGCCACATATTGCAGCGATAGAAGGGTTTTATATGCGGCTCCGAGATATGGGTGACGCCGTTGCTCAAGCACGACGTCTCGTACCAGCTCTCAGCTGTTGCGATCTTCACCAGTCAGCGCCTCGTTTCACTATAGATTTCCTAGTATTCGGCCTGGCTTCTCAAGAGGTCCTGACGACAGGACCTCTTGGAACATGAAAGTTCCAGCGACCTTGGCTTGAGGATCGTCGTTCAGGGCGCCGGCCTCGACATTGCCAGAAAGACAGACTGCCGGCTCTTCGACCAAGCAGCGTCAACCTTGGGCAGGTGCGGTCATGAAGTACATTCGGAACAATTCGTTCGCACGAAATGTCCCCTTGAAGCCCTTTTGAATAATAAATGTCTCACCACCAACAAATGTCTGCGCATTCCCTTGTGTGTCAGTCACGGTGCAGCTACCGCTTTGGACCGTGCACATTTCATGCGCCGAGCGTTCGTTGAAATATTCTGCGTAGGGAGTGCTTTCCCAAACACCAATAATCACGCTGCC
The DNA here is from genome assembly GCF_059420305.1 of Mesorhizobium sp. GW821-FHT04C10. Classification (NCBI taxonomy): domain Bacteria; kingdom Pseudomonadati; phylum Pseudomonadota; class Alphaproteobacteria; order Hyphomicrobiales; family Phyllobacteriaceae; genus Mesorhizobium; species Mesorhizobium sp. GW821-FHT04C10. Next base: position 6,594,767 of record NZ_JBWKTL010000001.1, read on the forward strand.
ATCATTTATGATAATCGCGGCACGTTCTTCTGGCTTTCCGTCGACCACGGCGTCGACAGGCACAAACGAGACCTCCTCAAGGGAAACACACGACGCACCTTCGGGGCTAAGTTTTATGACGGCAGGAATTGACATAGTGACCTCTACGGCTACGAATTCGGCGGCTTTCGCTCACGCAAAAGCCTCGATGGCTACAGATATACACGGAGATACGTGGCCCAATATATCTATTTAATTATTATTCTATCCAGGTAATTTTTCTCGTTTATACGAATGTAATGCTTCTCCGCCTTCGACAATAAGCTTCTGTTGTCTTCCACGTCCAGAATAATCCCGTTTTCATCCTTGTAGGCCGTCGGACCGCCCATGACATAAAGTGCTTGCGTATCTCCATCGCTTTCCATGACGACGTTCGTTTCCGTTCCCGGCAGCTCAAAGAAATAGTCTCCCGTCTTTGCCACCCAATTACTTTCAACGAACTGCATCGTCCCCTTGATCATATAGCCGTGCGTCGGGCCCATCCTGACATAGCGCGTTAGCCATCCTTTCTTGCGAACGCGCATGACTTCGCTGCGCTCTCCCGTGAGCAGGTTAATGGACAGAGGCCACACCCAAACCCCTGTCTCGAGCGGAACCCAGAATTCCTCGCTCGGCGCCCGCACTCCAAAAAAGCCATTCATTTTCTGCTCCGTCTAATTGCCCGGATGAACAGCGGTCCATGCGGCTGTTCACCGGATACTATCCATCCAGATGTATTCATGATGCGTAGCTGCCCTCGATGACATTGCGCCGCTCCAGAAGCCGCGTTAGCCACAGGGTGTCGATTTGCGGTACCGACGACAGAAGCCGCTCGGTGTATTCCGGATGCGGAGGAGAAAAGACTTCCGACTTCATGTCCTGCTCGACCACCCGGCCGTTCTGCATGACCACCACCTGGTCGGCGATGGCTTTGACTGTTGCAATGTCATGCGTGATGAATACGTAAGACACGCCCAGATCCCGCTGCAACCTCAGTAGCAGCTTCAAGATCGCCTCCTGCACCACCTGATCCAACGCCGACGTGACCTCATCGCAGATGATGACTTCGGGATCGGCGGCAAGGGCACGAGCGATGCATACGCGTTGCTTCTGCCCTCCTGACAGCTCGTTGGGGTGATGATCAAGGAACCGCTCTTCCATTTCAATCATGTCCATGAGCTCGCGGACTCGTCTGATCAGAGCATCGCCCGACAGGCCGAGATAGAACTGGAGCGGGCGGCGGATGATATCGCCAACTGTATGCCGCGGATTCATTGCCGTGTCCGCCATCTGGTAGATCATTTGAATGCGGCGCAGCTGATCCTTCGTCCTGTCCCTCAACGACGGTGGCAATGGTCGTCCATTGAACACCACCTGACCTGTTCTGGGGGGCAATAGGCCGGTGACGACGCGCGCGACCGTCGACTTGCCGGAGCCCGATTCCCCGACCAGTGCGACGGTACACCCTCTCGGGACCGTTATGTCGATATCGTGCAGCACGTTCAGGGTGCTGCCATAGGCTGCCTCTACATTCTTGACATGGAGCACGATGTCGTTGGACGTTATTTCGGGCTTATGCAGTGTCCGAACAGCCCATAGTGATTTTGTGTATTCGTCCTGCGGGTGGGCTATCATGCGCTCGGCCGGTGCTTCTTCCACCTCCCGGCCGTGACGCATGACCTTGATGACGTCGGCCATCTGACTCACCACCGCAAGATCGTGGGTTATGTAGATCGCCGCCGTGTTGAACCTTTTGACAAGGTCGCGGATAGCCGCCAGCACCTCCACTTGCGTGGTCACGTCCAATGCCGTCGTGGGTTCGTCGAATACGATCAGATCTGGCCGGGGAGACATAGCCATTGCCGTCATGGCTCGCTGAAGCTGCCCGCCCGACACCTGATGCGGAAACCGGTCGCCAAACACTTCGGGCAACGGAAGACCAAGAGACGCGTAGAGAGCACAAGCGTCTGCCTTTGCATCGTATTTCGTCTTCAAACCATGCAGAACGGTCGACTCTACGGTCTGGTCAATTAACCGGAACGCCGGATTGAACGAAGCCATCGCGCTCTGTGCGACATATGTCACACGCGAGCCCCTCAGCCTGGTCTTCGCCCGCTCGTCCAATGCGACGAGATCTTGGCCAAGGAACTTGATCGTTCCGGAACTCAACCTGCACCCGGGGCGCACGAAACCCATCGCGGCAAGGCCAAGTGTGGATTTGCCTGCACCGGACTCGCCAACCAATCCGATGATTTCTCCGCGCCTGAGGCTCAAATTCACATCGGCGACAAGAGGACCCCATTTGCCATTCGAACGCCCTTCGATGCAGACGTCACGCATTTCCAGTAGAAGTTCGGCGTCCTGCTGTTTTGATCCGGGCTCAGCTTTCATCATGCGCTCCGCTCATCTTTTGCAAGAACCAATCCACCACGAAGTTCACGGCAATGGTCAGCACCGCTATGGCTGCGGCAGGCAGCAATGGGGTCAGAGCAGCCTTCAGGTCGAAATCTGCGAAGGAGATCAATGGCGCGCTTTCGCGAACCATTGAACCCCAGTCCGCCGTCGGCGGCTGCAAGCCAACGCCGAGAAACGATAATGAGGCGATCGTAAGAAAGACAAAGCTGAACCGCAGGCCGAATTCGGCGGCAAGCGATGGTACGATGTTCGGCAGGATTTCACGCCGCATCAGCCACCACAGACCTTCACCGCGCAGGCGAGCCGCTTCGACATAGTCCATCACCACGACGTTGAGAGCGAGCGCCCGGGCGAGCCTGAAGACGCGGGTTGCATCCAGGAACCCGATGATCAGGATAAGGTTGAGGACGCTCGATCCAAACATTGCCAGCAACATCAAGGCAAAGATCAACCCTGGAACCGCGAGCACCACATCCACCAGGCGGCTCAGGAGATCGTCGACCCAGGAGCGGTTGAGGGCGGCGATGAGACCCAGACCAACTCCGATCGCAAAGGACAGGAAGGTAGCCGCGGCAGCCACTCCTATGGTATTGCGCGCGCCGAAAATCAGCCTACTGAAGACATCTCGTCCAAGATTGTCAGTCCCCAGAAGGAATTCGGCACTCCACGGCGCATAGGGCTGCGCGAAGACCTGACCCTCGCCATATGGCGCGATCATCGGCGCGAATATCACGACCACTCCATATGTGAGGATAATGAGCAAACTGACCAACACGGGAACCGGGGTGGTGGTTAAGAAGCCGACCTTTTTGCGCCAAATCATCATCTGGTTGCTCTGCCTTACAGATTCTTTGGGCCACATTCGCGCAGGATGACTTTCGTTCATCGCGGATAAAGCAATCGGGGATTGGTGCAGATCGACACGACGTCCGCGAGCAGATTTAGCAGAATGAAAGTAATGGAAAAAAGCAGCGCGCATGCCTGCATCACCGGTATGTCCCTCGTCTTGACCGAGTCCACCATCAATTGCCCCATACCCGGATAGACGAACACGACCTCGACAACGACGACGCCGACGACGAGATAGGCAAGATTCAGCGCGATGACGTTGACAATCGGAGCCCACGCATTCGGCAGGACGTGCCTGATGATCACCTGTGCCTTGGACAGCCCCTTCAACCGTGCCATCTCCACATAGGAGTTACCCAGCAGACCAATGATGGTGGCCCTCGTCATGCGCATCATGTGCGCCGTGATCACAAGCGTGAGCGTCAGCACCGGCAGGGATGTGATATAGATCCGCTGGGCCAGGGCCATGCCCGGCCGAACGTTCGCAAGCGACGGCAATATCCCCCACATGATCGACAGCAGGAGGATTAGTCCGTAGGCGACGAAGAATTCGGGCAGCGCGATCGCCGCCAGTGTCGCGGCATTGGTGGTTCGATCATAAGCCGTATTCTTGTATAGCGCGGTTGTGATGCCCAGCAATAAAGACAATGGAACGGCGACAATTGCCGTCAATCCGGCCAGGAAGAGTGAATTCTCCAACCGGGGCAATACAAGATCGATGACCTCTCGCTGGCCGCCATTCGCTCTGCCGACGAAGGACGCGCCGAAATCACCATGGAGGACGCCGCCGATCCAGTGCAGATAGCGTAGAATGACGGGGTCGTTCAGACCCACCTCCTGGCGAAATGCCGCCACCGATTCCGGTGTGGCGGACTGCCCGAGGATCTGGGTGGCAAAATCCCCAGGCAGGAGTTGCATCGCCGAGAACGCGATCATGGACACCACCATCATGGTGACCAATCCCATGGCTGTACGCCGAAGTAACAAGGAAGCAATTTGGTTCATAGAAGTACCGCGCTCGCTTTCATGTTTACGGCATTGTTTGTGCCGGCAACGAAGCAAAAGAAAATACTCCGGTTCGGCCCACAGGGTCTATTGACGACCGCAAAGCGCAACGGTTGAGCCTATTGCTCGAACCACCAGCGCTCAAAGGATCTGCCGCCGTCGAGTTCCCATGCGCCAGAAATAGAACCTCCATGGCGCAGGTTCTTGCGGCGTGCGGTCAGCCGGTTGCGGAAGAAGGGGATGACCGCGCCCCCGTCGTCGGAGCATATCTGCTGCATTTCCTTGTAAAGCTCGGCCCTGCGACCATCATCAAGTTCGCCCTTGGCCTGTTCGAGGAGCGCATCGAACCGGGTGTTCCGCCAGCGTGTTTCGTTCCATTTCGCGTCGCCGGCATAAACGAGCGAGAACATGGCGTCGGGCGTCGGACGCCCACCCCACTGCGAAACAAAAAACGGACGGTTCATCCACACGTTGGACCAATAGGCATCGTCCGCCTCTCTAACCACTTCAACTTCTATTCCTGCTGGACGGCACATTTCTTTGAACAGGATCGCAGTGTCGACAGCCCCGATGTAGGCTATGTCGGCAGCCGACAGACTGAGCTTTAGGCTGTCATATCCGGCCTTCTTCAGCAGGGATTTCGCTCTGTCAGGATCGTATATGTGCTGCTCCAGCGACGCATGGAACGGCGTTATGGGACCAATGGGATTGTCGTTTCCGATCGTCCCGTGCCCGAGCAGGATCTTCTCGATCAGTTCCGGTCTGTTGACCGCATATTTGAGAGCCCTGCGCACATCGGCATTGTCGAAGGGAGGGGCGTTGCAGGTCATGGCAAGGCAGACATGCGCGCCACTCGGCGTTTCATCGATCTCAATGTCCGGCGCCGCCGCGAGTTGAGCAGAAAATCGCAGATCAAACTCGCTGATTGCGTCAACTGAGCCGGTCCGGAGCGCGCCTATCCGCGCGTTGCCATCGTTCATAGCAATCATCTGGACGCCGTCAAACCAGCCCTTGTCTGTTTTGAAGTAGTTTGCGTGCTTCACAAGCTCGGTGGTGACGCCGGGTTCGTGCCGGGTAATCTTGTAGGCGCCGGTGCCGTTCATACCGCTCCAGTCGACATTCCCTTGGCCGTCAGAGGGACCGATCACCAATTGCTTGTCGGTAAGAAAATATGGCAGGTCAGCAAAACCGCGCTTGCATCGGAAGACAATCTTGCCACCATCCGCAGTAATGCTCTCAACGTCCGCCAACTGGGTAGAAGCCGCGGAATGGGAACCGGCTTTGAGGTGGTAGTTCAAGGAATCGCTGACATCCTTGGCGGTCAAGATCTTGCCGTCGTGGAACTCGACACCAGAGCGGATTTCGAACGTCCATGTCTTGGCATCCGGCGAAGCCTCCCACGAACTGGCGAGGTCGGGGCCGATCATGTTGTCGGACTTGATCTCGACGAGATAGCTCCTGAAGGCGCAATTCAACTGCGTCATATAGATGCCGAACGGTGTCGCCGGATCCATGCTGTCGGTTGTGTTGGCATCATGAATGCCAACCCGGTATGTGCCGCCGCGCTGAGGCGTGGACGCTCGTGCCTGCCTGGACCAGAAGCCCATGGCCACAGTCGAGCCTATGCCGAGCGCGGCAGATCGCACTAGGAATTGCCGTCTGTCGATGCTTCCTGCAACGACCGTCTGCAATGTAGTATTAAGCTTAGCATCCCAACGGGTCATTCTGGTTCCCCTTATTTTATCTGTGGTGACACTTGGCGATAAGTCTTGCGGGTGTCTTGTCCGAAAAACCCGTCAATTGCGCGGTATAACTCCTTCTAGGCAGCAGTAAAAAACCACCTGAAAATGCGAGCCAAGAGTCGGCGATTGTTCACGTGCGAGCAAAATATGCGATTGCATCGTGCCCGGAGATCAACCGACCTAGTCTTTGATCCAGTTGCGGCCGAATCGCGCCTCGAACCACTCTTTCAGAGGGCAATCAGCATCCTGCGGCGCTTGATACCCCAGATGCGTCGACTTCCACCCGAGAAGTTGCTTCTCGATAGGGGTGCACCTCGCCAGCAAGTCGTCCGGCATCTGGATATAGTCGATCGGACGCAGAAACCTGTAGCCATAGCCAAAATAGAGAACGACGCGCGTCTTGTCTGAATGGTTTGGGGCGCCCGCATGCCACAGACCTTCCTGGAAAATGACCGCGGAACCAGCCTTGATCTTGAGCTCTACGGCACCGACGGGGTCATTGCTGCCGTCGGGAAAAACCGGAACGCCGGCGAGTCGATGACTGCCAGGCACGACCATCAGAGAACCCATTCCTGAAGACAGCAGGTCGGTCAGGAAATAACCGATTTTCAGACTGGTAAACGCCCGGCGCCCCTGCACCTGGATGCCCGGCGTACCCCCGTCCGGATGCCAGCCGACATTTCGCTTGTCGGGCTGAGGCGGCACCTTAATCAGATGAGACGTCATCAACTGGATATTATAGTGATTCAGAAAACGGGCGGCCAATGGAAACGTTGCCGGCCAGGTCATCAGATCAAAGAATACCTGATCCTCACCAACCACAGGCCTGATATCAAGGCCAAATATCTCTCTCTTATTGCCAGATTTTCTGAATTTATCATCAAGATTATTTATCGTATCTAGAATGGAGGCAACCATTTCCTGTGACAGCGCGTCTTCAACGACAATGTATCCTTTGTGGTCGAATTCGGCGACATGCTCCGCAGAAACCCGCACCTCCGGTATGTCTGAAAGTCCGTCCATTTTTTCCGCACCTTGCATCCAGCCGGCAAATGCACGCCGGGACATCGATCTCGAGCAAAATGAAGCATCGATAAAAAGTTGTCAATACGTTTTATCAAATTTTGGCATCCAAGGAATCCAAAACTGCCGTCACCTTGTGCGAGAAGTGGCAGCCATTACCCTTGAGTTATGGTAATTTCTTAGCATTCCTGCGCTTTCAGCGCATAAATAACCTACTCTCCCTTTGTGATTGGTCGAAGGAAATGGAATTTCCGAATGGATCAGGGCTTGTGTTTTTGATAAAACGTTTTAATATCCTGCCCAGAGGCATCGATGGTGTTCCGCTAGAGGATACATTTGTGATGATTGGTGGTTTGGGTTGTTGGCACCCTGCCGTTCTACCTGATCGAAATATCTTCGAGCGGCAAAGGCCGCATCGGCCCTATTGGAGCAATGATGGAAAGGACCGATGCGATCGCGCTTGACTGCGGCGTTCCGGTCGCCTGCGATCGCCCGCTTTGGCAGTTTTGCGGCGAGCCACACTGTGACATGGTCGCCATTGGGATGCGAAGCGATCCAGTGGCGGTCGCATTGTGCCAACCCAGATATGCCTACCCCTGGATGAGGATGCGAGAGACATGTCGGCGGATATAAGGGATGTGGCACGTGCTGTGGGAATGTCGGTTGCGACCGTTTCCCTCTCGCTGAACAACAAGGGCCGGGTCAGCGCGAAGACACGGCAGCGTGTACTCGATGCCGCACAGCAACTTGGGTACTTTCCCAATCATCACGCAAGGGGCCTCCGAAAGGGGGCGACCGGCCTGATCGGCTTGCAGATCGGCCACGCCGCCGCTGGCGCGCCGATAACGGATTCGGCCTTCGTCAACGATCTCCTGAACGGTGCGTCCCGGGCAGCGTTGTCGCAGGGCTGGCTCATCACCGTTGTACCCCCGCGCGCCGATCGCAACATCTTGGAGAAACTCGATATTCGCCAGGGCATCATCCTGGATCCTCTCGGCGATGAAACCCTTCTTCGGCACATATGCGAAAACGGCGGCGCGGGTGTTACCATAGGCCGTCCCGCAAGCAATGACTTTGATCGGGGTGGTGCGACCAATGTGACGCATATCGACTATGACGTCGGTTCTGTCGTCAGATGCGGCCTACAGCATCTGTCCAACTCCGGATACAAGAAGCCTGCACTGCTGACAGTGAACTACGGGACTTCCTATATAACCGATACGGTGTCCGAGTTCGAAGCTTGGGCGCACGAGATGAGAATTCCGACGGTTGTAGCGCGCTCGCAGAAGCTCGACATCGCCGCTTCCGCGCACATCGCCCACGAAATGCTCGCTCGCTCGGACAGACCCGATGCGATATATACAACTAATGAGGAAGGCGCGCTTGGGGTAGTCCAGGCGGCTCGGCAATTGGGTCTCAACATCCCGAACGAATTGGGCCTGTTGACGACGATGAGCACACCGAGGCTTCTACAATCCGATCCGACGATCACCACGCTCGATATGCATCCCGACAGGATCGGCGAGCGCGCCATTTCGATTCTGATCGGCATGACGTCAGAAGAAACACCGCTGCAGCGCCCGGCCCCGGTCGCATTTGATCTGAATATTCGGAGATCGACCCTGCGCGTGTCGATACACCGTTTCTCCGCCGAGGGGATGCCGACAGAAGTCGCGGCGGTATCCACGTGACATCAGAAAGAAGAGAATCTGCGACATGCGTGGGCGCGCTCTTCGAAGCATTGCAGTTTCGCCGACAAGGCACGGATTGAGCGATGATCACCTCCGATAGCGACATCAAGCTCCTGCGCATATTCAGTACTGTCGTCGACGCGGGCGGCCTTGCATCTGCACAAGCCCAACTCAATCTATCGCTGTCCACCATTTCCGGTTATCTCGCTTCACTCGAAGCGCGACTAGGCGTCAAGTTGTGCCAAAGGGGGCGATCCGGATTTCGCCTGACCGATGGCGGGCATCTGGTCTACGATGAGACACAAAGACTGCTATCCACGCTAAACCAGTTCAGCGACAAGATCGGCAGCCTGAACGACGATCTGACCGGCATCCTGCGGATCGGTTTAACCGACAACACGATATCAGACGAAAACAGCCCCCTGCATACGGTCTTTGGTAAATTTGGCGCGGAAGCACCAAATGTCATCCTGAATATAACGACAAGACCGCCTAACGAACTCGTGAAAGATCTCGTTGCAGGAAATCTGCATGTCGCGATCGCCAGCTTTCCGCGAACCGCCGACCGTTTAGGTTACAGCAAGCTCTATTCAGAGACGCAACTTTTCTATTGTGGGAAAGGTCACCCGCTTTTCGACAGAGCGGACGATACGATCGAGGTCGATGAGATCGCTGCCCACCCTATCGTTGGCCGGTCGTATTGGGGCGAACGCGACCTCAGAATATTTCCCCATGTCACCCCTCGCGCCGTTGTCAGCGATATGGAGGCTGAAGCTCGGCTGATCCTGTCGGGCCGCTTTCTGGGCTACTTGCCGCAACACTATGCCCAGACTTTTGAGAATGCCGCACGGTTGCGGCCTTTACGCCCAGATCTTCTGCGCTATAGAGCCATTTTCCGTGCCGCTTACCACCCCACAAGAGCCGAAGCGAAGCGTTCGCCACTTAGCGTATTCTTGCGGCTTCTCGAGCAGGCTTACTCAATAAGAAACTGAGCGGACCTGGCACAGCGCCGTTCCCCGAAAATCCATAGATGATAACTGCTGATCGCAACGACTCCGTGCGCAACACGGTCGTCGTTTCATGTCTGCGGCTGCTTTGTTCGAAGTTTTCCGACGTGAACGGCGGATATTCGAGCTTCTTCCCTGCTCGAATATCCGGAACTTGAGCACAAAGCCCGCTGCGCACCGATCGTCCACCCACACGGCTGGTCTGATGCCCCACCCCATAGAAAACGAGAGGAATTTTGATGGTTCATAGAAGCCCTGACGCAAAGGTCGTCATCATCACGGGAGGGTCGAGCGGCAGCGGCAAGGCTGCTGCCCGTGTATTTCTGCGCAACGGTTTCAAGGTCGTCATCAGTGGGCGGGACGAAGTGCGTCTCAACGATGCCCAAAAAGAACTTGAGGCGCTTGGTCCTATCGCTTCGGTTGTCGCCGATGTTGCCGATCCCGAGCAGGCCGACCGTATGATCGCTACCACGGTCGAACTGTTCGGCCGGGTCGACGTTCTCGTCAACTGCGCAGGTATCTTCGGCCCCTTTATCCATTTCCTCGATCTGACTCGTAAGGATTGGGATGACGAACTGGAAGTCCACCTGTTCGGCGTCATTTATTCCTCTCAAGCGGCCGCGCGGCAGATGAAGAGGCAGGGCGACGGGGGTGCCATCGTGACGATCTCCTCGATCAACGCATGGCAAGTGGAACAGCGCTTTACCCCCCACTGCGTGGCCAAGGGCGCAATCCTGTCCCTGACGCGTGGCATGGCATGCGATCTGGCAGAATTCGGCATTCGCGTGAACGGCGTCGCCCCCGGTTGGGTAAACAGCCCCATGGCGACCGCCGACTTCGTTGGCATCGAGGGAGTGCCAATCGACTGCAACATCATCCAGCGCCCTGCCGAGCCGACCGAGATCGCGGAGATTATCTACTTCCTCGCCTCGCCGGCTTCGTCATGCCTGGCTGGCGAAACCATCCTTGCGGATGGGGGTCAGATGGCACTGCTGACTGGCATCCGCACGGTTGAAGACTCCGAGAAGGTCAACCGCATGCGGCGCTGGCAGAACACGCCGCCCGTAAATGTTTGACAATCCGGTTAGGGAGGAATTTAGCTATGTCGCAGCACAAGGACGCAGTTTCGCTTTTTGACGCCTTCAAGTCCCAAGGCATAGATCGCCGGGAGTTTCTCCGCGGTCTCGCCGCCCTGGGTCTTTCCGCCAGCACCGGCGCTGCACTTGTCGCGCTTGGTAGTCCCGCCACAGCAGTCGGGCAAGAAGGCCGACGTCTCCGCTTTGCCATTACTGATCCACGCGACCCAAGCGTCGACCCCGGCTCTATCTTGGGGGGCACCTCGGTGGTGCTCGGCTTCTGTATTTTTGAAGGACTTGTCGGTTTCGAGCCCGCTGTGGCCAACGACCAGGGGATTGTCCAGAACGTGCTCTCAAACCAACTCGTGACGCTCTTCGAATCTTCGAAGGACGGGCTGCGGCATAAATTCCGCCTCAAGGAAGGCGTGCTGTTTCACGGTGGATACGGTGAACTTACCGCCGAAGACGTAAAGTTCAGTTTCGAGCGCATTGCAGGCAAATCTGGCGAGAAGCTGGCTTTTCAAAGCGATTGGGCGGCTCTCGACCGGGTGGACGTAGTCGACAAATACTCGGGCGAGATCGTTCTTAAAACCCCTTACGCGCCGCTGATGGGCACGACCATACCCTGGTTCGTCGGCTGGATACCGTCGAAGAAGGCAATCGAGGAGCGGGGGGCCTCCTTCGCCACAAAACCTATTGGCACCGGTCCTTACGAATGGGCCGAGTTTGTGCCACAGCAGCGGATCTTGCTCAAGCGCTTTGCGGATTGGCACGGCGGCCAGGCCGCGAATTGGGATGAGATTGAAATCGTCTGGATTCGGGATGCCAATGCCCAAGCAATCGCCCTGGAAGCCGGCGACGTCGACGCCACGCGCCTGGCTGTCAACAAGATCAAACAGTTCGAATCGCTGGCCGGGTTCCATGTGTCGTCATCGGTGTCGCTCGACCAGATATGGATCGGGTTGAACCTACTTCGGCCGGTTTTCCAGGACGAGAAAGTGCGCCATGCCATACGCTATGCGGTCGACGTGCCGGGGATTCTCGCCGGCGTTTACGAGGGCCGGTACACGCAAGCAACCGGGCCAATCGCGCCCGGAATGCCGATCGGCTACTGGAAAGACGCGCCCAAATACGAACGCAACGTGGAAAAGGCTCGTGAGCTGCTCAACGAAGCGGGTGCCTCTGGCCTCGAAATTGCCATCGCGGTTCCGCGCGACAGCGAGTTGCGGCTCGCCGCCGAGATTGTCCAGGCCAATCTGGCGGAGGTCGGCATTACAGTGCAAATCGATGTGCGCAGCGATCTGGTCAGCCTCGGGCCGAAGGCACGCGAGCTCGATATGTTCATAGGGTCCTTCACGGCCGTCCCGCCTGACCCGACATGGGCGACACAATGGTGGCGGTGCGACGGGTTTGATCAATATAACTGGATGTACTGGTGCAACAGCGAGTATGACCGCTTGGACGTCGCCGCTACGCTGGAGATGAATCCGCAAAAGCGAAACACTCTTTATATCGACGAGCAAAAGCTCTGGGACGAGGCCGCACACAGCATATGGGTGGCCTGGCCTTCGGTTTTCGTCGGCGCGCGCGAAGACGTAGAAGTGAGTTGGGTCAACAGCGCTCCTAATCTTCCAAGGTTCCGTCGCCGGCCTGGTTAAAGACCCATGCTCAGATATGTGATTGGCCGAGTCTTCGTGGCGGCTCTCGTCGCCACGATCGTCATGTCCCTCCTCGCATCAATTGCGACAATTCTGCCAGGAGATCCTGCGAAGCTACTTCTGGGGCCTCGTGCCGCACCGGATCAGATCGCATCGGTCCGCCTGCAAATGGGATTGGACGATCCAGTTTACTTGCAGATCTGGAACTTTGCCTCACGTGCTGTGAGATTGGATTTCGGTCGCGACTTCGTCAATCAGATACCAGTGGCCAAAATCATTGGCGCCGCCTTGCCACATACCGTTATCCTGGCTGTCTCGGCACTCCTCGTGGCATTGATGAGCGGTATACTCGCGGGCGCCTTTTGCGCGCGATTTCCGAACTCTCTCTTTGATCGATGCGCCGGGGTTGCGCTGGTGATCTTCTTGTCCACCCCAGCCTACGTGATCGGCTTATTCCTGCTTCTGATTTTCGCGGTGCAGCTGAAGTGGTTTCCCGCGCAGGGCGCCGGGACATTCGACGACCCGATCAACTATTGCCGCTCGCTCGTGCTGCCCACCGCATCGCTGGCGGTTTTCTGGATGGCCTATATTGCGCGTCTTCTCCGTGCCAACCTGCTTGAGGCGCTCGACATGCCCTATATCCGGGTTGCGAAGGCATTCGGCCTTTCGCCGAGAGTGATCACTTTCCAGTACGCACTCCGCAACGCCATTATTCCGCTCGTCGCCGTCCTCGGGGTAGGGTTAGGCAGCCTCCTGGGCGGGGCTATCTTCATCGAACTGATTTTCTCTCGTCCGGGGCTTGGAACGACCATCGTCTCGGCCATCGAAGTGCGGAATTTCCCTGTGGTGCGTGGTGCGGTCTTCACGATCGCCCTCTTGTTCATAACAGCCAATCTGCTGGCCGACATAACCTATCGCTTTCTCGACCCACGAATTCGGGAAGGCTCCAGCTCATGACAAAGATCATTATTGCGTCGGTGATGAGGGAGGGCGAACTTGCCGACCCACAAGACATATTGACGATTCGTGGCCGCCCACGTCGATCTCTGATCCGGCGGATAGTTTCCACTCCGGGCGGGGCAGTCGGACTTATCCTGGTAGGCATACTGATAGCGCTTTCCCTGGCAGCGCCACTTCTCAGCCCGTACGATCCAAGCGCGCAGAATATCGCGAGCCGGCTACAAGGTCCCTCCGTCCAACATCTTCTCGGAACAGACCAACTCGGTAGAGATCTGCTGTCACGCATCATCTATGGTGGTCGGCTCGCCCTTATCGTGAGTTTACCAACGGCGGCGCTGGCACTGTCCTTAGGAGGTCTACTCGGCATCGTTGCGGGCTACTATGGAGGCCCTGTGGACCGCATCGCGATCATCGTCATGGATACTTTACAGGCATTTCCTGGCGTGGCGCTGGCGCTCACCGTCATCGCACTGCTTGGTCCCTCGATGGTGAACCTTATCTTGTTGCTGACCATCTCCTTCGTTCCCTACTACGCCCGCGTCTCCCGAGCGCTGGTGATGCAGATCAAGCAAAGCGAGTTCGTGAAAGCGGAAACCGCGCTCGGAGCCAGCGACCTGAGGACGATCTTGGTGCACATCGTGCCAAACATGATGACCTCGCTCATCACCATGATCGCAATGGATATCCCGTCGATCATCACGGCCGAAGCAGGCCTTTCTTTTCTAGGCCTTGGTGTAAAGCCGCCGGCTGCGTCTTGGGGCTCGATCCTCAATGACGGGTTCGGCAGGCTCTCGGAATGGCCATGGGGTGTCGCCTTCTCCGGGCTCGCCATCGTTCTCGCCACGCTCGGCTTCACGCTGGTCGGCGAGCGGCTGCGTGAGCTCCTCGACCCACGTTATATGCATCGATGACCCAAACCATGGCAAACGAGCCCCTCTTGCTGATCGATAGTCTCGACGTCACATTTCAAGTGGCCGGACAACCGTTATTCATACTGAAGGATATCAACCTCTCGTTGCGGCAAGGGGAGGTCCTGGGGATCGTTGGCGAATCGGGAAGCGGGAAGTCGACGCTCGCTTCAGCGCTCCTGGGCGTCCTGCCGGCCAACGCCAAGGCAACGCGCGGCCGAGTTCTCCTCGCCGGCAGGAGTCTGCTTGAACTTAGCGAACCCGATATGCGCAAGGCGCGCGGTGCGGAGATCGCCATGATCTTCCAGGATCCGCTCACCAGCCTCAACCCCACCTTCACAATCGGGGGCCAGATGCGCCGCGCACTCATGGCGCATGGTACCGTTGGGAACGAGACGGACTTCCGAACACGCGCGGTCGACGTGATGAACAAGGTCGGCATTCCCGACCCGGCCCAAGCTTTGGGCCGCTATCCCCACCAATTCTCGGGAGGCATGCGGCAGCGCATTCTCATCGCTATCGTACTGTTGCTCAAGCCGAAATTGATTGTGGCCGACGAACCTACCTCGGCCCTGGATGTTACGCTGCAGGCGCAAATCCTCCATCTCCTGCGCCGACTTGCCGAGGAGAACGGCACCAGTATGATCTTTATTTCACACGATCTGCGTGCCGTTTCCCAAATCGCGGACCAGGTCGCTGTTTTGTATGCTGGAAGGGTTGTAGAACAGGGCACAATCACCGAGACATTCCGCAATCCGCTGCACCCCTACACTCAGGCACTTCTGGCTTCCGCGCCAACCCTGAGCCGCCGACACAGCGAACTGGTCTCCATACCTGGTCGTGTCCTCGACCCTGCGCTGCGAACCGGCGGGTGCAATTTCTATGATCGCTGCCCTCCAGCGATCCCGCATTGTCGCAACGTCATGCCGGTTGGAATTTCGACCGAGACCGGCGCCGTGAGTTGTCATCGTTATGACCCGGCGTTGGCGCTAGAGCACCCGAGCCTTACTGCCGGGATAATGAAAAACAGCGACATAATAAGCGACGAAAGGCGTTACAAGGAACCGCTTGTTGCGGCCCAATCCATCGATACGAGCTATTCCCACTTTGGTCACGGCCTTCGTTCCATTCTTCCCAGCGCGCGCAGGATAAAGATCGTCGATCGGGTCAGCCTGGAGATAGGGCGGGGCGAGACTGTAGGGATTGTCGGAGAATCTGGAGCGGGGAAGACCACGCTCGCTAAGTCGTTGGCTGGATTGCAACCTGTTTCCGCCGGATCGATAATCTTCGACGAAATGGACGTCGTAGGCGCAAGCCGCAGCGAGAGGCATCGCCTGCGCAGCCGTGTTCAATTCGTGTTCCAAGACGCTCATTCCAGCCTTTCGCCACGTATGCGCATCGGCTCGTTGTTGCGTGAGCCTTCCAACATCAACCGGATTCCGAAAGCTGACCGTTTCTCAGCCGCCGAATTGTTGGCAATGGTGGAACTGGGGCAAGAGCACGAGGACAAATATCCGCACGAATTGTCTGGCGGACAGGCGCGGCGTGTTGGTTTCGCGCGGGCACTCTCCACCAGACCCGACCTGATCATCGCCGATGAGCCGTCGGCAGGGCTGGATGTCTCGGCGGCGGCCAGCATCCTCAATCTGATGAAGAGATTGAAGCGCGACTGGGGTACAGCCTACCTCATCATCACCCACGATCTGGACCTCCTCGGCTATATCGCAGATCGGATTGCCGTCATGTATCTGGGGCAGTTGGTAGAAATAGGCGCAGCTGACACAATATTGGCCCGGCCGGTACACCCTTATACGAAAGGACTTCTGGACGCGATTTCCGTGGGTGATCTGAGTGGCAAGAGCGCGCACAAATCGCTGTTACCCGACGAGATGCCGAGCCCATCCAATCCACCTTCAGGTTGCCGGTTCAGGACTCGATGCCCACACGCACTCCCGCTATGCGCGGTCGAGCGCCCCACGACAGAGCGCATTTCCGCAGGCCACGACGTGGCCTGCCATCGCTGGGCCGAACTGTATCAACCAGCATCCACTGAAAAAGACACTTCGCCAACAATGTAGGCGGTGCCTGGCAACTCAATCCGCAATGTTTCGCAAGCTGAACCCCTTTTGTGACATCAAATCAGAACGAATGTCGATATTTTCTTGAGACATCAGCGTCATCGAGAAACAGGAGCACGCGAGGGTCGCAACGTTTGACGCGGCTGATCACATCGCTCCTCGCCCCAACATCACCAAGTAAGCAATACAGGATATGTTCGTGCTTGATAGACGTAAATTCTACATCGATGGCAAATGGGTCGACCCAATTTTCGTGAACGACCTTGATGTTATAGACCCGGCAACCGAGGAGTCTATCGCGGTGATCTCCATGGGTTCGCAGGCAGATGTCGACGCTGCGGTCATGGCATCAAAAAGGGCATTTTCTACGTTTTCATGCTCTACACTTGAAGAGCGGCTCGCGCTGCTTGAGAATTTGCTCGCCATCTACAAGCGCCGCTACGAGGAAATGGCCCAAACTATCACTCTCGAGCTGGGCGCGCCGATCACAATGAGTCGCGAACAGCAGGCCGATGTCGGTGTCGGCCACGTGCAGGGCTTCATCGATGCATTGAAGTGCCTCAAAAGCCGCGAGAAATTGCCTAATGGCGACACCGTGTTGCGAGAACCCATTGGCATCGTCGGTCTGATCACGCCATGGAACTGGCCTATCAATCAAATCGTGTTAAAAGTCGTGCCGGCGCTCGCCACCGGCTGCACTTGCATTCTGAAGCCGAGCGAATTCACGCCGCTTAGCGCTCTTCTCTACGCCGAAATCATCGCTGAGGCAGGCTTTCCGGCTGGCGTTTTCAATCTCGTCAACGGCGATGGGCCAACGGTTGGCGCCGCTATGTCACGCCACAAGGACGTTGATATGATGTCCTTCACTGGCTCTACACGTGCTGGCATCTCCGTGAGCAAAGACGCAGCAGAGACCATTAAACGCGTGACCCTGGAACTTGGTGGAAAATCTGCGAACCTAGTGTTCGAGGATGCAGCTCTGGAGGAGCGAGTTACTGCCAGCGTATTCGATTGCTTCAACAATTCGGGCCAATCCTGCGACGCGCCCACACGCATGCTTGTCCAGCGCTCGGTCTACGACAAAGTGCTTGCCATCGCAGAAGAGGCGGGCGCCGTCATTTCGGTCGGCGATCCGAAAAAGGAAGGCTCCCATATTGGTCCGCTGGTCAGCGGCATCCAGCAAGAACGCGTTCAGGCATTGCTCGAAGCCGGCGTCGCCGAGGGAGCGCGCGTCCTGATAGGTGGACCCGGGAAGCCAGATGGCTTTGATAAGGGTTATTTCGTCAAGCCGACAATCTTCGTCGACGTCGATCCGAAGATGCGCGTCGCGCGAGAAGAGATCTTCGGGCCAGTTCTATCGATGATCCCTTTCGACACCGAGGACGAGGCGATCGAGCTAGCAAACGACACCGCCTACGGGCTCGCCGCGTATGTACAGACGGGTGATCCGGCACGGGCCGAACGGGTGGCAGCACGGTTAAGGGCCGGAATGGTGCATATCAATGGCGGTCCACATCGCTATGGAAGTCCATTCGGCGGTTATCGGCAGTCCGGGAATGGCCGTGAAGGTGGCATATTCGGGTTGGAGGACTTTCTCGAGGTCAAGACCTTGCATCATCCATAGTGCGAGACGCACCGCCGCTCCCTTTGGTAGCGGTGAGATCGTCCACAAACCAGCCCGCATCAACTCGAGCCGACCGGTACGATGTCTGAAAGCTCTACCAAGCCGAATGCGTACTTGATGCCTTCCCATGACAAGCCAAGGATTCACCATGACACGAACTTTGAACCAGCCTCTCGGCGGCAATGAAATGCCACGCTTCGGCGGGCCGACGACGATGATGCGTCTTCCGGCACAGCCCACCGCGGAAGGCCTCGACGCATGCTTCGTTGGCATCCCGATGGACATCGGGTCGTCCAACCGCTCGGGAACGCGACATGGCCCAAGACAGATTCGCGCCGAATCCTGCATGCTACGACCGTACAATATGGCGACGGGCGCCGCGCCCTTCGACAGCCTGCAGGTGGCCGACATCGGCGATGTGGCGATCAACACGTTCGACCTGAAGAAGACCATCGGCTTAATCGAGCGCGCGTACGACGATATCCTGGCACATGGTTGCAGACCACTGACGCTCGGCGGCGACCATACGCTAACCTATCCGATCCTGCGGGCGATGAAAAAGAAGCACGGGCCGGTGGCACTCATCCACATCGACGCGCATGCGGACATCAACGACGAGATGTTCGGCGAGAAGATTGCGCACGGCACGCCCTTTCGCCGCGCCTCCGATGATGGGTTACTCAACAACGACAAAGTCTTCCAGATCGGGCTCCGTGGGACCGGCTATTCACCGGACGATTTCAATTGGTCGCGTAAACAGGGGTGGACCGTCGTTCAGGCAGAGGAGTGCTGGGGCAGGTCGCTCAAGCCGCTGATCTCGGATGTCCGATACAGGATCGGCGATACTCCGTGTTACATTTCTTACGACATTGACAGTCTGGACCCGGCATTCGCGCCGGGCACTGGAACAGTCGAAATTGGCGGTCTGACGACATGGCAGGCACTGGAACTGATACGCGGCTGCGCTGGCCTTAACATCGTCGGAGGCGACCTTGTAGAGGTCTCGCCACCGTTCGATCTCTCGGGCAACACCGCGCTCATCGGTGCAAACCTTCTATACGAGATGCTCTGCGTGCTACCAGGCGTCCGAAACGCCGGCTGACACAAACACGTGGAATTGTAAGCGGCAGCGATGTCGTCGCTCGATCGCCGCTTCAGCGGCGATCCGTTTGATGTACTCTCGCCTGTGCTGCTTTTGGTCGTCAACTAATCGCAAGGAATATCTTGGTGGAAGGTTCGAGTGTCAGCCATGAACCCTGCCAGCCTCGAGGCACTACAAACCCTTTGCCGGCGGTAAATTCAATGCTCTTTCCGAACGCGTCACGCAAACTCACGCGCCCGGACAGGATGGCGCAGACTTCCGTATAGGGCCACATGTCGAACGACACTTCTCCCGGCTCGCCTGTCCAGTAACCGACCGTGACCTCGCTGCTCGGCGTGATAAAGCAGCGATATTCAGCCTCCGACCAGCCAGCGGACGGATTCTTGTAGTCCGAAAGGGGCGGCACACATGCAAGAGCATTTTCGGCGCAGATCTCGATGATCACATCTACGCCCATGGACTGCCTAGCCGACACGTCGTCTTCTAACATGGGATTGTTGCCCTCGATCAAGCTGCGATCCATGATGATTTCTCGGCCATCTTGGTACGTGTAGTTGCGTGCAATTGCAGGCGGACTGCTGCGAAAACTTCAGATGCCGACGCCCAGGTTGAGAAATGCATTGCCACCGGCCAAGCCGAAATAGAGCTTGCCGTCAGCGCCCCACAACCCGGAGGTCTCCGCACGCGGTCGGCGAAGGCGGGGTAAGCGGCATCGAGCGTGCGCGCTGCGTACCGACCCTCACTACGAATTAAGGTGGAACCTGATGCCGCCAGGTGATCGTCCTGCCTTTACCGCCACTTCCGCGCCTACATCGTTCTGCCACCGCACGACGTCAACCGGCGAGCGCAGCCTATCTTCGGCACCGAAAGATTGCGTATCCGCAGTTTTGAAGCCAAGCGCGTAGAGGCCGGGGCGCAAAGGCCAGTCCTCACGAAGTTCGAGGTCCAGGCCAGGGTACCAAAGGAGGTCGACCGGACAACGCCTTCTGTCGTCGGCAAACATGGAACACCCCATGGCCGCAGGACGCGGGAGTTGCATAAGGTCGACCATTGCCTCCTCTGAAAGCGTGGTTCGCCGGATATTATGGTAGCCAAATTCCTCATTCCAAAATCGGAATTCAGCGTCGATCAGATTGGCCGGAATGATCCAGGAAGTCAGCGAGACCTCAGAGAACAGTCGGTCTGGATCGCGATCGAGAACAGTTGGGATGCCACCGGCTGAATAGCTGACACAGAAAATCGAAACGGCAGCATCGGGCGAGACGACGCGCGCTTCGGTCAGATGGCGCCCAGTATCGATGGTCCAACTGACAGGTGACGGCCGGCTGCCGCCTGCATCCGCCGCCAGCGCAATTGCTCGCTGGATATCGGTGGTATAAAAATCGATTCCATGTCCGCCTGCTTCAAACGGTTGCATTGGACGCGCAGCGTGATGCGTCTGCACCAGCCGAACCACTGTCTCGGTCCGCCGGGAACTTAACAGTAGCTGGCTCTCGGCTTCTGCGCATCCATAGAGTGCCAATGCCGCCTGTCGGTCGATCCTGATCGGCGAAACTGTGTCAAATCCGAACACCTGGATGAATGCAGCCATCTTCTCAAGATCGGCTGCGCCTATGATGAACTCGAAAGGTCCTGAAATCACTTCTTGGTCACTCCATGCGTTCTATCGGTCGGCCGGCGGATGCCTGAGCGGATCGGGTTAGTCGCGAGCCTCGAAAAGCTCAAAGCGGATGCCTCCCGGCGAGATGGCGGACGCCGCTCTGGTTTGGCCTCTCCCAAAATCGACCTCGACGGGTTTTGTGAATGCCAGGGCGTCAAATGCATCTATGGCAGCTTCAAGCTGCGGGACGGGAAATCCAATGGAATGGAAGCCGGGACGCAGGTTTGTTTCCTCGGTCCGCACGCCCTCGATATTCCTGTAAAACAAAAGCTCTAGCCGCCGCCGCTTTTCACGATCGCAGAATTGGACCGCACCCATCCGGGC
Source organism: Mesorhizobium sp. GW821-FHT04C10 (assembly GCF_059420305.1). Classification (NCBI taxonomy): domain Bacteria; kingdom Pseudomonadati; phylum Pseudomonadota; class Alphaproteobacteria; order Hyphomicrobiales; family Phyllobacteriaceae; genus Mesorhizobium; species Mesorhizobium sp. GW821-FHT04C10. Next base: position 6,615,907 of record NZ_JBWKTL010000001.1, read on the forward strand.
TTTATGAGGCAAGTCCATCAACGACTGCATGGCTTCGTCTTCGAATTCGAGATCCTTGCGGAAAAGTTCTAGTCCCGCCCTTTGCGTCCAGAATTCCGTTTCCTCCGCAATGTCATTCTCGTCGACAAAAGCTACGATGGTGACAATGTCGGAGAATTGACGTTCCGGTTGACTGTCGAGCGCACTGGGGAAAGGCCTATTCTGCACCTCAGATATGAAGATCGCATAGTCTTGATCGGTTGAGAGCACCCGCGATTCCAGAATTGTCACGTTACGCGCGGCATAGGGTACATTGATGGATGCACGACCGCCGGCAGCGCTGACCACATCTCGTGAATGAGCGAGATTTGACGTGTAGAAATCGACCCCGTGGATTCCAAGCTGAAACGGCGCCAGAGGCGTCGGGGCCAAGTCGGTCTCGACAATGCGAATTTCACCGCGGAGGTTGTTCGGCTTCATTGCGATCTGCCGGGCGGAAGCGCCGGCTCCGTAAAGCCTTTTTCCAGCTTCGGCCGGCAGGTCCGGTATTGCGAAGGACTCGTGCCCGAAAGCTGCCAGGTAAGCTGCGGTGGTAGCGGGCTTGTTGCTTCCGAGAGTAACATACGAAAGCCATGACGATTCGAGTGGCCTCTTTGAAGGGCGCATCGATTGCTCCTGAACAAATATGAAATGGATATTTCGCCGACAACGTGCGGGTATGTAACGCAAACAGTCGACGAAGCGTCGAGACGCTCCGCTCAACCTCTTCGATACGTCAATTGCAGGAAGTCGGAAGGTATCTGTTGTCTATGATCTTCGACAGATCGGGTTTTTCGGTGATGAGCGCGCGCTTGACCATCCATCCTGCAAATTCTTCATAACGAGGCAAGCTGAGGCAGCCTAATTCGCCCGAGTCAGGTATCATCAACTTTAGCGACAGTGGAACACTGGCACGGAGATAGTCTTTATCGCGGCTGGTTACCGTTTCCATCAAAGTGGTAACTTCTGCAGGGTGGTCATTTGAATCCTTCACCCCGGCATAATAGGCTTTCAAAAAGGCTTTGACGCGCTCGCGATAATCTTGGTCATTGTCGAGACGGTTGGGGTCGGCAACGATGACGTTCTCGTCGTAGCTCGGGACGCCTAGCGAATCGACCGGCATCATGAAAGGCTTTGCACCGGTTTGCTGTTCGATCTGGATGGCCTGCCCATTGATGAAACCGTCGCCAATGGCATCGACCGAGCCGGACAGAAGCGCCGGAACGAGATTGAAGCCGACATTTATAATCTCGACGTCTCCCTTCTTGAGCCCTGAATTTTCGATCATCGTCTCGATCAGCGCCAGATAGGTTGGAATTCCTGAATACCCGACCTTGCGTCCTTTGAGATCGCTCATTGACTTGATGCCCGAAGACGCGGGAGCCATCATCGCAACAAGCGGCCGCGGAATGACCGAACCTATCATCACCACGGGTACGCCCTGTTGTGCTGCCAGGATGGTCTCGGTGGAATAGGAGATCGCGAGATCGATCTTTCCAGCCGCAACGAGTTTGAGCGGCACAGTCGTATCAGAAGGCGAGAGAATTTCGACCTTCAACCCCTGTCTCTCGTACATTTTCTGCTTCTCGGCCCAGTAAATCGAACCATGCATGGGGCCTGGGGTCCAGTCGAGCATAATCGACAGTGCCCTGTCCTCTGATCGGGCCGATCCAATTGCTGCCGACATTGCAACAATAGCGCCTATGATTGATTTGAAGATCATTTCTTGTTCCCTTGTTTTATTGTTGTTGGGCGGCACGAAGATATGCCGCAACGGCGGGTCCTATCGCGCCTGACCGCTGACGAACCGGGGAGACCACGGAGCCACCAGCCGCTCGACAGCGGCAACGACGCCGATCAGGCAGAATGACATCGCGCAGAGGATAATGACTGCAGCGAAGATACGGGGCGTAGCGAGAGCTGCCGCATTTTGCTGCATGTAAAAGCCGAGCCCAGCCGAGGAGCCTGACCACTCCCCGACGATCGCTCCAATGGCGGCGTAAGTGGCGGCTATCCGCACCCCCGAAAACATCATCGGCAGCGCGCCTGGGATCTCCACACGCCGCAATATCGCCCAACGATCCGCGTGAAGGGTTGCCATCATGCGCTTGATGACGGGATCTGCGGATTGAAGTCCATCTGTGGTGGTAACCACAATCGGAAAGAAGCAGATCAGAGCGACCATCACCAGCTTGGGCCATATCCCAAAACCAAAGACCACGACCAAGATGGGAGCCATGACTATGATGGGAATCGCTTGCGAAGCCACGAGGATGGGGAAGATCGAATTCCGCAGCGTCGCCGACATATGCAGGGAAAGCGCGGTAAGCAGACCTGCCACCAGCGCAAGTGCAAATCCGAGTAGGATTTCTCGAAGCGTGACGCCGGCGTGAAAGGCGAGATTGACGACATCTCCCGTCAGGGACTCGGCGATGTCCGCCGGGGTTGGCATGAGGAACTTTGGCACTGAGAACTGGACAAGCGCGACTTGCCAGATGACGCCGATTCCCAGCAGGATCGCAGCCGGCCCACCGTATTGCTTCAGCGTCTCGGTCAGCGAGTTCGGTCGGCCTGCCACAGGCACATAAGCGGGCTGCATCAGGCAATCTCCAAGGCTTCGAGCGCGCGCTCGCGCAGTTCGACGAATTCTCTTGTCGTAATGGTTTGGCGACGGGTGGCCAGACGCGGTACGGTCACCTCGACGTCAAGCGCTACCCGTGCCGGGCGGGACGAAAGCACGATCACCCTGTCACACAGGAAAAGTGCCTCCTCGACGTCGTGTGTCACCAGAATGAGCGTGCTTGGCGTTTCATCCAGCACGCTACGCAGCCACTCCTGCATTTGGCCACGCACGATCGAGTCGAGTGCGCCGAAAGGCTCATCCAGGAGCAGCACCGACTTTTGGGCCAAGAGAGTGCGGACAAAGGCGACACGTTGGCGCATCCCTCCAGAAAGCTCAGTGGGCCCGGACCGCTCAAAGTCAACCAGCCCTACGCGCTTAAAAAGCGGGCGGGCGCGTTGGCGTGCAGCCTCCCAGCTAAGTCCGCGATTTACCAACGAGATACAGGCGTTATCGAGCGCGTTTAACCACGGCAGCAATAGATCTCTCTGGGGCATGAGGGCGCATTGCGACAGCCGCCCTTTGGGATCCACCTTTCCATGCACGGACAGCTCCCCGGAGGTCTCTCTTTCCAGGCCCGCGACGATCGATAGAAGCGTTGATTTTCCCGACCCGCTTGGTCCGAGCAAGGCAAGGCGGCGTCCGGTAGAAAGTTCGAACGACACGTCCGCCACCGCCTCCATGTAGCCGAAAGCACGTCCCACCTTTCTCGCATTGACGGCGGCTTGTCGCGTGGTGTCCGATATTGCTGCCGTGGTGCTCATGCCGCTCCCCTTTGTAATCTCAAGCTGATTAGAACGCTTCGATTTGTCAACACGATTTGGCACCCAAAATTCCTGGGTATTTCGACAATTTCAACAAGAATATGCCAAAATATTTTGGCATATTGGAGCGCGATGATTGTTTTAGGTTTCGTTGGTTGATAAGCGTGGTCGCAATGAAAAATATCGTAGCAGTCGCGAAAATAGCCGGAGTATCGACGACGACCGTTTCGCATGCGTTGAATGGCAAGGGACGGGTCAGCGAGAAGACGCGCCAGCGTGTCGAGAAGGCGGCGCGAGACCTCGGGTACCACGCTAACGCAAGTGCGGCTGGCTTGCGTACCGGATCGTCGCGTCTGATCGCATTACAGATCGCCTCGGACATGATCGAGGTTACGCTGCCAAATTCTGCTTATTTCACTGAACTGCTTAACGGAGCGGCGCAAGCTGCGATGGAGCTGGGATGGCTTGTCACTGTAATTCCTACAATGATCGACGTGGGGATTATGGATGCATTGGGCATCGACTGCGGTATCGCGGTGGATCCGACGGGATCGGAGTCGTTGCTCAGATTCCTCAATGATCGACGTGGCGTCGTTGTCACGACCGGTCGCCCTCCAGACGACGTCGTCAAAAGTCTTCCTAATCTGTCGTTGTCATATGTCGACAATGACATCAAGAATTTGACCTTCTGTGGTTTGGACCATCTGTTAGCTGCAGGATACACCCGCCCTGCGCTGCTGACACTCAGCAGCCGCAAGTCCTATATCAACGACATCATCGCCGCTTACGAAAGCTGGTGCGTGGCTGTCGGATGCGAGGCGATCGTCGCCCGCGCCTCAAATCTTAACGAGCCACATGCGACCCGGACCGCGGAACGCCTACTCAGCCAGATTCCTCGACCAGACGCGATCTTTACGACGAATGAGGGGGCGGCCCATGGGGTGATCAAGGCTGCGCAGAAGATGGGAATAGGTATTCCCGATGATATTGGTTTGATTGCGACAATGCCGACGTCGAGAATTATTCATTCCACGCCTTCAATGACCGCTATAGATCCCAACGCATACGAAATTGGCCGTACAGCTGTTCGGACCTTGATGCAGAAAATAGGCAATTCCCCATCCGAGGAGGCTACCAGGCCGGTTCCTTTTTCGCTTCGCCCGGGCACATCGACGTCGCGCTTCCTCATCAAGCGTTCGCATCGAACTTGAAGACGGGGTGCTAAACGGCGCGCTAAATCGATGGTCAACAGCCGTTGGAGATACCAGATCCTGCTCCTTCCGATACGCCTATCAAGTGCGAGCCGGCAAAGGAGCAGATCCGGTTACGGTTGATGGGTATCCGCCAATCCCCTGGCATCGACCTTAAAAGGGATGAGCCTTAACAGGACGATTGCGGGATTACTTCTCAGCTATTCAGAGCACACTAGAAAAGAAGGCGGCAGCTCGCTCAGTCCGAGGACACTCGATGACATCTCGGGCGGGGCCTTGCTCGACGATCCCGCCATCTGCCATGAAGACGACGCGATCAGCAACCTCGCGAGCGAAGCCAACCTCATGGGTGACAACAAGCATCGTCATTCCCGTCCGGGCCAATTCCTTCATGACGTCGAGCACTTCTCCGACGAGTTCTGGATCAAGGGCGGATGTTGGTTCGTCGAACAGCATGAGCTTCGGATTCATGGACAGCGCCCGTGCGATAGCTACCCGCTGTTGCTGCCCGCCGGAAAGGTGAACTGGAAATGCATGCAACTTTTCCGTCAAGCCGACCCGATCAAGCAAGTCCCGTGCATTCTTCTCGGCGGCTTTCATGCTACGGCGCAGGACTACGGTTTGCGCCAAAGTGACGTTTCGCAAGACGGTGAGATGAGGAAAAAGATTGAATCTCTGAAACACCATCCCGATTCGTGTGCGCTGTCTCGCTACCTCCCTTTCCGGACATTCATACAACTTGCCATTGCGACGCTCGTAACCGACAAGTTCGCCTGCCACCTCTATCGTTCCGCCGTCCAGGCGTTCGAGATGATTGACGCAACGCAGAAGTGTGGTTTTCCCCGAGCCCGACGGACCCATGAGACAAACGACTTCGCCCGACGCAATGGTCAAGCTGATGTCTTTCAGCACCTTCAGTGCACCGAAGGATTTGGACGCGCCCCGGATAACGATTGCTTCAGGGTGCTCGGCTGGGTGCATTGATGTAATCATCTGACAAGAAACCTGCCCAAGGTTTTGATCCCGCCGTCGGCAGCCCCTTGCCCGTCCCGCGTCAGGTCCGCAGCATACCTCTTCTCCACATAACTTTGAAGCAAGGAGAAGACCGTCGTTAGGAGAAGGTACCATATCGATATCACGCAGAGCAGTTCGATCGTCTTGAAATTGATTGCATAGATACGCCTGGCAGTGCTGAGCAACTCCGAATATCCAATGATCGAGACGAGGGACGTCCCCTTGAGCATGGCATTTAACTCATTCCCAAATGGCGGAATAACCAGTTTGGCTGCCTGCGGACCCACTATCTGGTAGAAGACCTGCCAAGGGCCCATTCCCAATGCCTTTGCCGCCTCATGCTGCCCCGGGTCGACGCCAATAATTCCTCCCCGAATGATTTCGGCCATGTATGCGGCTTCGTTAAGACCCAGGCCCAGAAGTGCGCAGACAAGCGCACTCATGATCTGGTTTGTTGGGGTTGAAAATAGCACAACATCGGTGAAGGGAACCGACACAGATAGATTAGGAAACAATAGCCCGATATTGAACCACAGCACGAGTTGCACAAGACCGGGCGTGCCACGAAACACCCAGATGTATAGCCCCGCCAGACTCCTGGGTACGGGATGCAGGGACAGCCGGAACACTGCCAGCACGGTTCCTAATAAGACGCCGATAGTCAGCGCCGCGACTGTCAGGCCGAGGGTTTTGAGAACCGCGTTCATTATTGCGGGTTCAAAAAGGTACCTGCCGACATCCACCCAAGAGATGAACTTGTTCGAGGCAAGTGCCTGAACTAGGCTGACGAACAAAAATACGCAGGCAGCACTAACGGCCCACCATCCATGGTGCCTTAGACGAACGATAGGCTCGACGGGGATCTCTGTTATCGTCGCAGTGGATGTATTCGCGTCCGCGGTGCTATCTTTGGATAAAGATCTATTTTGTGCCATTGATCGTCACGCGATCGACAGCGCTCGTTTCCAGCCCCCACTTGCCGATTAGCTTCGCATAGGTTCCGTCGTCAATCATTTCCTGCACGGTTTCGCGCAAGGTCTCTGCAAAAGCAGATTGATCCTTGCGCACTGCCATACCGACAAGACCGGGCTTGCTGTCCTCGGTAGCGAACGCCACTACCCCCGCAGGAAGGTTCTGCAACGAGCTCAAGGACTCCACGAAGATGTCAGCTCTCTCGCTGCGCACCGCCAGCACTGCGTCGCTCGCAGATTCAAGAAGTACTTTCGTAATCTCCGATTTGCCTTTCTGGACACATATCCGGCTTTGGTCGTCGATTATCTCGTTGAATATGGATCCGGTCATTGTGATCACACGTAGCCCGCAAAGATTGGCGAACCGCTTGACCGGTTTGTTCGTTTCCCGTTGGAGCATTCCGTCGACGAGAAGGGCATAGTCTATGAATGTGACCTCCTCTCGCCGCTCCTTCGTATCGCTGGCGCCGGAAATCATGATGTCAAAGCGATCGGCCTTAAGAGCCGTGATCAGACTGTCGAAACCAATGTGCTGGATATCGACCTTGAGACCTAACCGCACACCCAGTTCCTTAGCTAGGTCTATGTCAAATCCTTCAGGCGTCACCCCGTCACTGCCGAAATATTCGAAAGGCCGGTAACTGGATTCTATATCCGAGCCGACCCTGACGGTCTTGGCGGTCACGATAGACTCAGGAAGCCCCTTGGAGGCATCCTGAGCCAAGGCCCCGGAACCTAAGCTCAAAAGAAGCGATATCGAGAGTGCAGGCAAATTCAGCATTTGAACCGCCGCTTTTCCGCACAGGATCCGTTTGGCAACCATTGTTCCGCCTCCCTTCTGACGTTTCAACTCAATCGCGAACCGAAATCGCGATCTTGAGGATTCGGCCAGGCTGAATCCAACGGCCGGTGTCTGCGCCCTGATATTTCAGAATCTGACCGGCGGTAGCTTTGTGAGAGACGCCATCGGAATCGATAACTTCCACCTCTCCTTCGAGAATTATGTCGAACTTTGTGAGGCCATCGGGAGATTCCACATTCGGATTGAGCGCCCCAATGTCGGCGTCGCGCTTCCAAAGATAGAAATGAACCTTGTCGTCCTTGCTCGCAAAAACTTCATTGAGACTACCCGGACCAATGTGGTCTGGCGTTTCGTCGAAGCTCATTTCATAGCTTTCCCACCGTAAATCTTTGCTAGATGGATCTATTACAACTACATTACTAGCCAAATCCCGCTCCTATGTGATGATTTCAGCCTAATATCAGGAATTAACCCTGATGGTTTCAGATAAGCATCTTAAGACACGGTTGTCAAATCGATTTGGCAATCAAGCGTGATAAATTTTGTTGCATGTCATTGTTCGCTTGCATAAACGGATGCTCTTGGCGGGAACGTTTTATGGCAGTCAGCATTGCAGCAGTGGCGAAGGCGGCGGGCGTATCACTGACCACTGCATCACAAGCGCTGAACGGCAAAGGACGCGTCAGTCCCGCAACGCGCGAAAGCGTCCTCAACGCGGCTCGGAAGCTTGGCTATCGCGGAAACGCCCTTGCCAGAAGCCTGCGCACGGGTCGCTCAAAATTTGTGGGAATCCAGATCGCTTTTTCGGGAGACAATGGCGTCATCCCAAGCACCAATTATTTCGCCAGATTGCTGGACGGCGCTTCCAGGGCTGCATTCGAAAGAGGCTGGCTTGTGGTGGTTGTGCCTTGGAGCATGAACCTTGCATTGCTGCAGGATTTGGATATTTCGGCTGGCATTATCGTTGACCCGTTAGGGACGGAGCCACTTCTGAGCCATCTTGTCCGTCACGGTGGTTCTGCCGTATGTGTCGGTCAGCTTTCCGGGGGAAACTCCAGACGGCTGCCAGCACATGCCTGCTTCGTCGACAACGACATTGCCAAGGTAGTCGAAACCGGCCTCGATCATTTGGCTCGCGCCGGATATCGCAACTGTGCACTGCTGACGAGCGATCCCGGCGTTTCCTATGTTGACGACACGATCAAGGCATTCAAAACCCTGTTCAGTCGCGATGGACGAGAGGTCGGCATCCGAAGTGCGACCCGAACAGACGACGAAGCGGCAACAAGGGCAGCCCGTGAGTTGTTCAGGCAGCCGACAAGACCCGACGCAATCTATACGACCGACGAGGAAGGGGTTCTCGGCGTTCTGAGAGCGGCCGAGGAGTTCGGCCTGCGCATACCGGAAGACCTCGGTCTGCTGGCTGCGCTAGACAGTCCGATGTTGGCAAACATGCGACCGGGCATCACGGCCATAGACCTCTTTCCAGAGAAACTCGGGCAAGTATCGGTGGCGGCGCTCATCGACTATCTTGACGGTGAAAAGCAGGATTTGCGCTCGCAGTTGGACATGCCTTTTACGTTGAGACCGCGACATTCGACGAAACGAACCTAATCAAGATTCCCGTCCTGGTCAGTTTTCCGAAATAGAACCGCGCTTTATGTCTTTCGCGGCATTTCTCATCCGACCGAATGGCATTCACAGGCGCCGAAGACGAGCCGTGCCGGCCCGATGCCAACAAGGACTTCTGGACCGGTATTATGGAATGGCCACTTTGAGAGCCTATTGCGGTATGGTGAGCTTGGGCACTGGAACCGGGCCTGTGCTATGGCGAACGATGAACTCGACGGGCAATGCGGCCGTTGAGATCAACGGTCTCCCACCTATTGCATCGACTAGGACCTCTACCGCCCTCGCCCCCATCGCCACGGCCGGCGTGCGAACGGTTGTGATGGCCAGTCGGAAATAGGACGAGATATCGAGTTCGTTGAAGCCAACGACAGAAAGATCCGCGGGGGATTCGCAGGCCGACCTCCATAGCCTGCTGCATCACTGCGATGGCTATCACGTTATTGACTGCGAAAACAGCAGTCGGCCGATCACCGCGGGTCAGTTCATAAGCCGCGCGACTTCGGACCGCATCAATCGTGTAGTGATCTGCTTCCCAAAGCTCGACCGCCATGCCCAGGTCCCTGGCTGCACCATCGAGGCGTTACGCCGACGAACAGGGCCTGGCCACAAAGGCTTCACCATCATAACCGCGACTTGACGGTCGCCGAGTGATGCCAAGTGCTGCGCCGCCTGGGCAGCTCCACCTTCGGCATCTTGGCGCGCTTACAGTTTTTTGCTTGGTTCTCTGGTTGACACTAATTAATCAATCGTATAATTAAAAATAACTAGATGAAAGCCCTAGCATCGCAGATCAACGTTCTGGGGTGGAAAAGTACCGTCCAACGCAGAGGCAGAATGCGATTGCGCTCCAGAGCCGCTGGGGCGCCGATGACAACGGCTGACTAGAAAGACGAATAGCTCCAAGGGCGAGGGTCATGAGGGTAGGCATAGTGGGAGGAGGTATTGGCGGCGTGACGCTTGCCAATTGCCTCAGGCAGAAGGGCATTGAGGTCGCGGTGTTCGAGCGTGCAGCGACTTTTGGTGAGGTGGGGGCTGGCATCCAGATGACGCCAAATGCCGTCAAAGCGATCAAGGCCCTTGGTCTCTTTGACAAGATGCAACGCGTTGGCTTCTTTCCAAAAGCGGTAATAGGCAGAAACTGGCGTAGCGGACGACAGAATTTCCAAATTCCTCTCGGTGACGAATTTATAGAGTTCTACAAGGCGCCGTTCGTCCACATTCACCGAGCAGATCTGCACGCACTCTTTGCCAGCGAACTCCCCGATGAAGTCTGCCGCTTCGGAATGAATTGCGAGGCCGTTGAATCCACTGTAAATGGCGCAGTTGCGACGTTTTCCGACGGAACGACCTTCGAAGCTGATTTGATTGTCGGGGCTGATGGTGTGCGCTCGATCGTGCGCAGCGCCCTATTCGGCGCAGAGGCTCCCAAGTTTACCGGCCACATGTGCTACCGCGCGCTCGTAGAGACCGGCGGCATCGTTGACTACGTGCTTCCGACGTCAACGTTCTGGATGGGGCCGAACGCCCACGTTGTAACCTACTATGTGAAAGGCGGAACGGCCGTCAACATCGTCGCCGTATGTGAGGCGCGCGAATGGATTGAAGAAAGCTGGTCGACGCAGGCTTCGAAACAGGAGCTTTTAACTGCGTTCAAAGGTTGGCACCCCGATTTGCAAAACCTTTTCTCCCGCGTCGATCAGGTCTTCCGGTGGGGTTTGTTCGACCGAGATCCGATGCCCCAATGGTCCAAGGGTCATGTTACGCTGCTTGGTGATGCAGCGCATCCGATGTTGCCCTTTCTTTCCCAGGGCGCAGCCATGGCCATAGAAGACGCTCTTGTCTTGGCTGCCGCAGCAGACGGCAATCGAAGCGACATTACCGCCACCCTCTCACGATATGAGGCGGAACGTCGCCCGAGAACTGCCCGGGTTCAGCTTGAGGCTCGCGAGCGCGGGCGCACCTATCATTTGCCCTCGCGTACACAACAGCTGAGGCGCGACACCAATTATCTGATGCGGAGTATTTTCAAACCTCGAAGCACCGGCATCAAGGCGGACTGGGTTTACGAATACGATCCAGGCGCCTTTGATCCATCGCCGCAATTGCAAGGTTAGTACGAACGCGACATTGGCGCAGAATGCAGGAGGAACTCTAATGGACATGAATTCTCTTATAGAGATTTGCCTTCATCAACTTGTACACAGTGGAGTGCAGGAAGGTGAGAAAGTCGTGATCCTCTCCCAAGGAAACGAACGTCTCGACTACGCTGATGCATTTATGGCTGCTGGTCAGCGACTGGGTGCCTTGATGTACCATATGCGCTTGCCTCCGCCGGTACCGACCAGTGCCGCCTGGAATGTCGGACAGACGGGGCTTGCCACCAATCCTGAAGCTGTAGAAGCCCTAAAAAAGGCCGATATGGTGGTCGATCTGATTTTCCTTCTTTTCAGTGACGAGCAAATGGCGATTCAAGCCGCCGGAGCGCGCGTGTTGACAGCGGTAGAGCCGGCGCCATTGCTCGCTCGGTTGCTACCGACCAAAGAGCTCAGAGATCGGGTCGAGATCGGAGCAGAACTGCTCGCAAAAGCGAAGACCATGCGTATCACCAGCAACGATGGTACCGACGTGATCTACAAACTCGGAGTGTATCCGACAATGAGCGAATATGGCTGCACCGACACGCCGGGTCGTTGGGATCATTGGCCGGCGGCCTTCGTCTTCACCGGTGGCGCCGATGACGGTGTCGATGGTCAGATTGTTGTCGCGCCCGGCGACGTTCTGCTGCCGTTCAACAGCTATGTACGAGACCCCATCATCTATACGATCGAAAACGGGACCATTATCGACATTCGCGGCGGTCTCGATGCCGAACTCGTAAAATCCTACATGAAATCCTTCGATGATCCAAACGGTTACGGGATGAGCCATGTGGGATGGGGGCTCGACCACAGGGCAAAATGGCATGGCTTGACCCACTTCCCTGGAGGGATGGGTATGGAACTGCGCTCGTTCTACGGGAATGTCATGTTTTCAACCGGGCCGAACAACGAGCTTGGAGGCCCGAACGGCACGGCGTGCCACCTGGATATACCAATGCGCAATTGCTCCCTGTTTCTTGATGATGAGCCCGTCGTCATCGACGGCGACGTTGTCGTGAAGGAAATGCGCCACACGGCTTAATTTGCCGTTTTGTGCTTGCGGACAACTCAACGAGTGACCGACGTGGGTGAACGTTCGTGGGCACCGACCAGCAAGAGAAAAATCAATGATGACAAAGACATTATATCGAATCGGCCAGATTGTTCCAAGTTCCAATGTCACCATGGAGACGGAAATCCCGGCAATGCTTACGGCCCGGCAGTTGATCCGTCCCGAGCGTTTCACCTTTCACTCATCTCGGATGCGGATGAAAACCGTAGGCAAGGAGGAGCTGGCGGCGATGGACCGTGACTCTGACCGGTGCGCCCAAGAGCTTTCGGATGCTGCGGTTGACGTTATGGGCTATGCTTGCCTGGTCGCAATAATGGCGATGGGACCTTCATATCATCGTAGCTCGCAGGAGAGGCTTCAGCGCACTTCAGCGCAAAACAATGCGCCGACCCCCGTCGTGTCGAGCGCCGGTGCGCTCATCAATGCGCTCCATCGAATGGACCTCAAGCGGATCGCCCTTGTCGCTCCATACATGAAGCCGCTCACCCAACTTGTTGTGGACTACATCCGGGCAGAAGGGATCGACGTTGTCGATCATATTGCGTTGGAGATTCCGAACAATCTGGACGTGGCGCGTCATGATCCGGAGAACCTGCCTGAAATTGCAGGCCGGCTTAACCTCGAACGAGCCGATGCCGTGGTGCTCTCGGCATGCGTTCAGATGCCCTCCCTGTCCGTTATACCCAAAGTCGAAGCGCAGCTTGGAAAGCCCGTCTTGTCGGCCGCAATTGCAACGACTTGGGCGATACTGAATCAACTCGATCTGGATCCAATCGTGCCGGGCGCTGGAGCGCTCCTGTCAGGTGCTTACCCCAAATGCCCATAAGCGAGTTAGTCTATGGTGCCAATGTCCATGCGAATGGAATTCGGCAGCATTATCTGCGCTATGGTGGTCAAGGATCCCCCCTCGTTCTGCTGCCAGGCATAACAAGCCCTGCGATTACGTGGGAGTTCGTCGCGCTTCGACTTGCTCGGGATTTCGACGTGTATGTTATCGACGCCCGGGGGCGCGGCTTGTCATCGTCGGGTCCAGATCTAGACTACGGGTTAGATGCCATGGCCGCCGATGTGTCATGTTTCGTCGAACAGATAGGATTAAGCGACTATACTCTGCTCGGGCATTCCATGGGTGCCCGCATTGCGATCCGTACGGCGGGATCGGCACCCAAAGTGCCTTCAAAGCTTGTCATTGTTGATCCGCCTATGACAGGCCCTGGTCGTCGGCCATATCCAGCGCCATTGTCCTGGTATGTTGACTCCATTCGTTTGATGCGACGTGGAGAAAGCTGGGAAAAGCTGCGGCCGTTTTCGCCGACATGGTCGGAGGCGGAGCTTAGATTGCGCGCGGAATGGTTGCACACCTGTAACGAGGACGCGGTTGTGCAGAGTTACCATGACTTCCATGGAACCGACATCCACGCAGATCTGTCGAAACTGACCATGGACACACTATTGGTTTCCGCAGGCAGGGGTGGCGTAGTGACACCGGCCGACCTGGAGGAGATATCACACCTCAATAACGCAATCCGACACCAACGTGTAGAGGATGCGGGACACATGATACCCTGGGATGATTTTGAAGGCTTCTTCAGCGCCATCGGTCCATTTCTGAAAGGATGTGCTCGATGACGGATAAACATGACGTCTATGCGCGTCAGGGCTTTGGCCAACCCATCGGGCTCGGGAGCGTGATTGGCCTCATGATCGTGGATTTTGTCAACAGCTTTGCTAACCCCAACCAGTTTGGAGGCGGAAACATCGCGCCCGCGATTGAGTGCACCAAGGAGCTCCTTGCCTATTCTCGCGCTCACGGCTGGAAAGTCGCGCATAGTCGCATCGTCTACATGAACAACGACGCCAACGCCAATCCCTTCTGCCGCAAAATCCCGGGCTTACTGAGCTTGAAGGATGAGGCTTTTGCCAGCCAGATTGTGGACACCCTGAAGCCAATTGAAGGAGAACTCGTAGTCAAGAAGTCGGTGCCGTCAGCGTTTTTTGGAACCATGCTTGCCCCTTGGCTGATGAGCCATGGCGTGAATAGTCTGATAATAGCCGGTGCCACGACATCAGGATGTGTGAGAGCCACAGTCGTAGATGCGATTTCGTATGGCCTGCGCGTTACTGTGCTGAAGGATTGCGTTGGCGATCGGGCCCTTGGGCCACATGAAGCCACTCTCTTTGACATCTCTCAGAAATATGGCGACGTTATTTCTCTAGGCAAACTCAAAGCGGCAATTGCCTGAAGTTTGATATGGTGAGAAATTGATGGAAAGTATGAAAAAAGGCATGGATAAACCGCGCAATCTGAAAACATCCGAAAGAAAACGCCCTGCTAAGAGGGAGCGTAATCGCCCCGGCCGACCGGAGGGTCAAACTAACCTCCGCGACAAAATTCTCGACGTGGGCGAGCTTCACTTTGCTGAGTTCGGCTATTCCGGAACATCTCTTCGTCAGGTCGCGGAGCAAGCCGAGGTCAATTCGGCAATGATCGGGTACTACTTCTCCTCGAAGGAAAACCTCTTTCGAGAGGTTTTCCTTCGCAAGGGCATGCAGGTTGCGCACGAAAGGCTGACTGAACTCGAGCGCCTTGGAATGAAGGGGGAGTTGACCGTTCGCAATTTGGTTCGCGCGTTTCTAGCTCCTTCGCTGCGCTTGCGCGAGACGGATCAAGGGCGTGCGTTTTTGCGTCTCCATTCTAGGCTCCATATGGAGCCGGAACGTATTGCGTATGAACTTCGCAGCTCGGTCTACGACGAGTCGACGCGCGCCTACGCCAAAGCCTTTCTCAATTTGCTTCCTGAAAAAGATGAAAGGCAGGTGTATTTCAACATGTCTCTGATGATTGGAGCATACCTTTACGCTTTTTCAGATACCAATCGTCTGAATGAACTACTGCCACCAGGTTCAGCCGCCCAAGATAGTGCGAACGACCTCGACGTGACGGTCAAATTTATCACCGCGGGGATGGAGTCCTAACCTCCTCCCGCGCCACTCCGATGCCTTGATCAGCGGCATCGTCAAATGCCAGATTTTCTTGCCTTAGTCACGGCAGAATTGCCGAAAGGGCTAGACCGACATAGAAATTAATTATACGATGGATTAATAAAAAATGGTACGAAGGCGCCTCAGAGGCGCAGTGGAGGAAATCGTACAGATGCGATCCAGCCGTATCTCAAGCAGAGTTCGGCATTCTCGATCGAGCATCCGCGGCAACCGGACCGGATGCTGCCCCTGTTCGATTTGAAGAGCTTTAAGTTTGAAACAAATGAGCAA
The DNA here is from genome assembly GCF_059420305.1 of Mesorhizobium sp. GW821-FHT04C10. Classification (NCBI taxonomy): domain Bacteria; kingdom Pseudomonadati; phylum Pseudomonadota; class Alphaproteobacteria; order Hyphomicrobiales; family Phyllobacteriaceae; genus Mesorhizobium; species Mesorhizobium sp. GW821-FHT04C10. Next base: position 6,631,422 of record NZ_JBWKTL010000001.1, read on the forward strand.
AATTGGCGTCAGCGCCCAGGAATGGAGCATAGCGTGAACAGACGAGAGTTCGAATTTTTCAGCGACGGAATCAAGCTCCGGGGGGAGCTTCATCTGCCGGCCGATTATGAATCGGGTCAGAAGCGACCGACGGTGATTATTGCCTCAGGCAGGTTGGGGCTAAAGAGTTGGATCCCTCCGCGATGGATGCCTCTGTTCCTTGAGGTGGGATTCGTTTGCGCCGCCTTTGACTATCGCAATCTCGGCAGCAGCGATGGCGAGCGCGGTCGCCTGTTTCCCGAAGAAGAGATCCGTGACGTCAGGAATGCGTTCACTTTCTTAGAGCAGCAGCCTGAGGTAGATTCTGAGCGATTTGCCCTTGTTGGGTGGGGGCTCGGCGGTGGCATTGCGGTATCGGTCGCAGCCCGCGATCCCCGCGTGAAGGCTGTGGCCTGCGTCAACGGCTTCGGCGACGGCGAACGCACTGTGAGGGTTGGTGTCCCTGAGGACGCTTGGCTTCGGCGAAAGAAACAACTCGCCGTCGACCGTATCAAGCGCGTTTTGGAAGGAAAATCCGACTACATCTCCTATGTAGATGTGACACATCCGGGTAAAACACCCGATGTTGGCCAGTATCAGGATTTCCGAAACGCGCTGAATAACGCAGTTGGCGCAGAGGATGGCAAGGCTATCGGCCTGGGCCACGGACTTCCAGATCGTTTCACACTCGAATCCGCCGAAGCCCTCTACGAATTCAGGCCAGAGCGAGAGGCTCTTCTGATCGCGCCACGGCCGCTGCTCGTGGTGCATGCCGAAGACGACGACTACTACCCCGTCGATGAGGCCTACAGCCTCTATGAAAGCGCGTCTGAGCCCAAGAAATTGGTTATTATCAAAAATGCCGGCCATATCGATTGGATCGAAACCAGCCACCCCCTGCATCGTCCCAATGTGAAAGCGACCGTCGAATGGTTCGTCGATCAGGTGGGGAGCCCACGCGGCTCGAATTAGAGTGAGGGCAACTCATGGCTTTGAGTTTCAGAAGGCGTAAGGGCGACGTGCCCTGGCTGCTGCTAGGGCCCGCTCTGGTTTCGATAGCTTTCTTCATCGTAGCGCCGATCGTGTTCATTGGAACGTATTCCGTGCTCACACGATCGGCAACCGGCGCCATCGAATTCCATCTGACGCTGGAAAATTGGGCATATGTTTTCAGCGACCTGTTCTATCTTGAAGTGCTTGCGAAGACAGTTTTGATGGCTTTGGTCGCAACTGCGCTTTGCGCGCTTATCGGATACGCGCCGGCCTATTTTCTCACCCTTGTTTCCCCGCGGGTGCGGAATTTTCTCCTGTTGCTGATCTTCCTACCGTCATGGATCAGTTACGTCATAAGGACGATGGCGTGGATTCCGATCCTAGGGCCTGAGGGCCTGCTCAATCACTTTCTCGTTTTGACCGGTTTCAGTACTGCACCAGTAGGGCTGCTTTACAATGACTACTCCGTCTACATTGGCGTCGTGCAGTATGTCCTGCCCTTCATGATTGTGAATGTCTTTATCGGGCTGCAGTCGGTTGATGAGAATATAGTCATGGCTGCCCGAACGCTTGGGGCAAGCAGCTATCAGGCGTTCCTCACCGTTACGTTCCCACTCGCTCTGCCGGGGCTCGGTGCCGGTGCGCTGCTTTGCTTTATCCTCGCGATGGGCACCTACGTAACACCACTGCTTCTGGGCGGGACGGGGACGACCTATTATGCGAAGCTGATCTACGACGCCGTCATTCTTGAAAATGACTGGCCGGTCGGTGCGACGGTGTCGCTGGTACTAGTCGTCTTCCTGGCCGCGACCATCGCCCTGTATGCCAGAAAATTTGGCCTAAGCCATGTACTCAAAGGGGCCAAATGATGAATAGCAGCTTCGTCGCTCGGTTTTTGCTCGGCCTCAGCTACGTCGTCGTACTTATTTTCATGCTCGGCCCGGTCCTTGTCATCGTGCTGTTGAGCTTCAATTCTGCGCAATATGGAAGCTTTCCTATCGAATCCTACAGCCTGCATTGGTTCAGAGAACTGGCGCGGGACGAGGCAATTATTACTGCTTTCAAGACTTCGCTGATCATCGGACTAAGTGCGAGTGTCGTTGCTACAGTCATTGGTACGAGTGCAGCTTACGCGGTCTCGCGTTTTGTCTTCCCAGGACGTGGTATCATCCAGATGCTCCTCACTATGCCGATTCTGGTTCCCCATGTCATATTGGGGGTAGGTCTTTTGGTGACCTTCCGCTTCTTCGGGCTGAACAAGAGCCTGCTCTTGCTGATCATCGGTCACGTCGCTCTGATCCTTCCCTTCGTTGTATTGACGACCCAGCACAGGCTGCAACTTATTCCGGCTTATCTGGAGGAAGCTGCGCGTACGCTGGGAGCCAGCCGTTTCCATACGTTCCGCACTGTGACGTTGCCGCTCGCAATGCCTGCCATTGTGGCGGGTTGGGTTCTGGCATTCATGTCTTCCTTCGACGAAGTGACTGCTACGCTCTTCTGGCGGCCCGCGAATACGGAAACGATCCCCACCTATGTGATGGGTATGTTGCAGTTCTCCGTTGATCAGCGGCTCAATGCACTTGGTGCGGTGTTGGTAGGCCTGACCACTTTCATTCCATTATCGGTCGCCATTTTGCGGCTGTTTCCAAGGAAGCCACTATCTCGCACGGAAGAAATTGAGGCTGCGACTACGCCGTCCGAGGTCACCAGACGCATTCCCAACTTCGAAGCCAATTCATCTATGCCAGCCAGCGATGCCGTCGTCGCGATTAGGAGCTGAAAACCATGGCCGGAAAAGACGTGACAATCGCCAATGTCAGCAAAGCTTATGGAGGAGCCGTCGTCGTAAACCAAGTCAATTTCTCCGTCAGGGAGGGAGAGTTCGTTTCTCTCCTTGGCCCGTCGGGTTGTGGCAAGACGACCACGCTTCGGATGATTGCGGGGTTGGAATCCGTAAGTGCTGGCGATATCACAATTGGGGGCACTCGCGTTAACGAAGTGCCGGTGCATAAACGAAATATCGGTATGGTTTTCCAGAACCATGCTCTGTTCCCGCACAAGACCGCCTTCGAAAACATCGCTTACGGTCTACAGTTCCGAAATGTACCGAAAATTGAGATCGAGCGCCGGGTCCGCCGTGCGCTGGAAGTGGTACGCCTTCCGCACATGCAGGACAGGCTTCCCTCCCAGCTTTCCGGCGGTCAGCAGCAACGCGTCGCAGTTGCGCGTGCAATCGTCATAGAGCCCGATCTCCTGCTGTTTGACGAGCCTCTTTCCGCGCTCGACGCAAACTTGCGCGAAGAAATGCGGGTCGAACTGAAGCGTATCCAGCGGGATCTCGGCATTACGACTATTTTCGTCACACACGACCAAGCTGAAGCGCTGGCCATGTCCGACAAGATAGTGGTGATGAACCGAGGGCGCATGGAGCAGGAGGGCCCGCCGGAGGCAATATTCAACAGACCACAATCGGAATTCGTCGCCAAATTTTTCGGCCAAATCACGCGTATCGCGGCGACGGTAAAGGAAAGTGGCCCAGAGGGCTCGAGTGTACTGCTCAACAATGGATACCCTGCGCGCCTAACACATACGCTACCGACAGGCGCAACAATTGTTGAGCTGGTTCTGAGAAGTGAACGTGTCCTGGTCGACACCGGTCACTTTGGTACGCCAGATGCCGACATTTTCGATGGCGAAGTGATGTCGTCCGAGTACCTCGGCATGCTTGTACGTTACACGGTATCGGCGCTTGGCACAGAGATAAGCGCCATTCAGCCGCACAAGGGTCGCTCATTACCCGTGGGAAGCCGCGTGCAATTGCGCGTCGCACACGACGCTTGGCTGACGCTATTGGAGGAGAGATAATGCCCGATCCAATGAGTTTTTACATCAATGGTGCTTGGCACGCGGCCAATGCAAATCCGAGGATCGATCTCACCGATCCCGCCACCGAGAAGGTTTTTGGAACTGTTGCTGACGCCGAGCCCGAGGACGTCGAGCGTGCGGTCGCAGCTGCAAAGGTCGCCTTCCCCTCATTCTCTGCGACAAACAAGTGTGAACGCGCCGCGCTTCTTCGTCGTATTGCGGATGTCTATGATGCCCGCAAGCGCGAGATTGCTGAAACGATCAAACGTGAAATAGGTGCTCCTAAATTTCTCGCCGAAGGCCCCCATGCAAATGGCGGATCGTTGTTCTTGCGCGCTATGGCCGATACACTCGAAGAGTTCCAGTTCGAAGAACAGGAAAACAGTACATTGGTCGTCAAGGAGGCGATTGGCGTCTGCGCTCTAATCACCCCGTGGAACTGGCCAATCAATCAGATCGTCAACAAGGTTGCACCGGCTCTTGCTGCCGGCTGCACGATGGTGCTGAAGCCAAGCGAGATTGCACCGCTCACCGCGATGACCTTTGCTGATATGCTTCATGAGGCCGGCGTTCCGCCAGGCGTGTTCAATCTTGTCAACGGCTATGGTCCTCGGTCTGGTGCCTGGCTCTCGTCCCATCCGGACGTTGATATGGTATCCTTCACCGGTTCAACGCGAGCAGGCGCTGAGATCACGCGGGCGGCCGCTGCGTCGATCAAGCGCGTAACGCTGGAATTAGGCGGCAAATCAGCGAATATCCTGCTCGATGACGCTGATTTCTCAGTGGTTGTGCCAAAGGCAGTTGAATTGTGTTTCAACAACTCGGGCCAAACCTGCAATGCACCCACCCGTCTGCTGGCACCGCGGTCGCGCTATGACGAAGTGTGCGAACGTGCTGTCGCTGCAGTGCGGAATATTGCTGTCGGAGATCCAACCGTAGAAACGACACGGGTCGGACCGGTCGCGAATTCAGTTCAATTTGCCAAGGTGCACGGCTTTATCGAGCGGGGAATTGCCGAGGGGGCGCGTGTCATCGTGGGCGGGCCAGGCCGTCCGGATGGCTTGCCCATTGGCTTCTATGTGAAGCCAACAATCTTCGCAGATGTCACTTCATCAATGGAAATCGCACAGCAAGAGATCTTCGGGCCGGTCCTCGTGATCATCCCGTACGAAGACGATGATGACGCAGTGCGCGTCGCCAACGACAGCATGTACGGCCTCGCCGCGGATGTTCAATCGTCGGATTTGTACCGCGCGCGCGCAGTCGCGCGGCGCATCCGGGCTGGCACTGTCCGGATCAACTATCCGCCACTCGACCGGAACGCTCCCATGGGCGGGTACCGAATGTCGGGAAATGGACGAGAGCGCGGTGTCTACGGCATGCACGAGTATCTCGAGATCAAGGCGCTCATGGGTTACGGCGCCTCCAAATGAATTGAAAGAGGATACTATGACCATCTCTCCCCTTATGCCCACATTCAACCGGTCCCCGATTTCATTCGAGCGTGGACAGGGTAGCTGGCTGTGGTCACACGACAACGAGACATATCTCGATTTTGGATCGGGAATTGCGACCAATAGTCTTGGCCATGCGCACCCTCACCTCGTTGGCGCGATCGCCGACCAGGCCTCCAAGATAATACATGTTTCAAACCTTTATCGCGTGCCACAGGCCGAGAGGCTGGCGGAGCGCCTCGTTCAGGCATCGTTCGCCGATAGCGTATTTTTCTGTAACACCGGGGCCGAGGCCAATGAAGGCCTGATCAAGATGATTCGCCGTTACCAAAGCGACCAAGGGCATCCGGAACGATACCGTATCATCTGCTTTCACGGGGCTTTCCACGGCCGCACCCTCGCGACCATCGCGGCAACCGGCAATCCGGCTTACTTGAAGGGTTTCGGTCCGGTTGTAGACGGCTTCGACCATGTTTCGCCTGGCGATCTCCAGGCGGTCGAGGATGCCATCACGAATGAGACAGCGGGAATCTTGATCGAGCCCATCCAGGGCGAAGGTGGAATTCGCGTTATTGCAGCGGGCTTCCTGGCTGGCCTTCGCGATATCTGCGACAGGCACGGGCTGGTGCTGGCCATGGATGAAATTCAGACCGGCGCGGGCCGAACCGGGAGGCTGTTCGCTCACCAATGGACGAGCGTCACGCCAGACATCATGTCGGTCGCAAAGGGAATTGGCGGAGGCTTACCGCTTGGCGCGATCCTGGCCACGGAAGCCCTGGCCAGACCGATGGTTCCGGGAACTCACGGAACAACGTTCGGCGGGAACCCACTTGCCTGTACCGCAGGAAATGCGGTTCTCGACATCATGCTTTTTGAGGGCTTTCTCGATGCAGTCGTGGCCCGGGGACAGCAACTGCGCGAGGACTTAGAGCAGGTCGCTGCGGAGTTTCCCCAGCTCTATTCCGAGGTTCGGGGCGCGGGCCTTTTGCTCGGCTTAAAATGCGTCGTATCGAATGCGGAGGTTCGCAATGCCTTGCTTGCGCAACGGCTCCTTACCGTGAATGCGGGCGACAATATAGTGCGCTTCGTGCCTGCGCTCATTGTTAGCCCGGACGAATGCGTCCAGGCAGTTGAACGCGTGCGTGCGGCTTCACTTCAGCTCATGGAAGAACAGGGCACCTCCCAACGGAAGGCACTGCCATGAGCGGCGATATCAATCATCTACGCCAACTTTTCGGGGATCCTTCCACCACAAACGGTAATGCGGATGGGTTGGACGACATTCGAGCAAGTTTGTCGAAGGAGAAACCGCGCTCGCCCTTTTCTGGTGCGACAACCTTCCTGTCACTGCCCAACCGCCAGGACCTGAAGGAAAGCGGAAACTTCGCAGAACTGGACGTCGCGATCGTTGGCATCCCGTACGACCTCGGCGTTACGAACCGGTCAGGTGCCCGCCTTGGCCCCAAGGCAGTGCGCAATGTCGAGCGCGTCGGGCCGTTCAGCGCCGCCCACCGTATAGCACCGCCAGCCATGCTTCGCGTCGCCGATATAGGCGACGTCGATTTCCGCGAGCGTTATCAAATCGAGAGCTGCGTCGAGGACATCGAGATTTTTTTTCGTCGGCTCGTTGCCCAAGCCGTCACGCCGCTGACCGTCGGCGGCGATCATTCACTGAGCTTCCCGATCCTGAAAGCAATCGGGGCGTCTCAGCCGGTTGGCCTAATCCATATCGATGCGCATACCGACACAAGCGGGCCTGCAAACGGAACAGCGTTTCATCACGCCACACCATTCCGCAACGCGGTACTGGCCGGGGTTCTGGACCCGAAGCGAACCGTCCAGATCGGAATGCGTGGGGCTGGCGGCGTTTGGTCGGAGTTTTCTCACGCGTCTGGAATGACAGTCATCCCCACCGATACATTTGTGGAAGATGGGCCGGGCGCGATTGCAAGGCAAGTTCGAGAGATTATCGGAGTTGGGCCTGTTTATATCAGTTTCGACATAGACAGTATTGATCCTGGTTTCGCGCCTGGTACGGGCACGCCTGAAGCAGGAGGGCTTGCACCGCGCGAGGTCTTTTCGTTTCTCCGCAAACTCGCTGGAATCGAAATTGTCGGCGGCGATGTCGTCGAACTCGCCCCGCAATATGATCCAACGACCAATTCCGCACTTGTGGCAGCCCAAACACTTTTTGAGTTGCTGGCCCTCGTCGCGATGAAAAGAGTTTATGACCGATAATATCAACTTAGACTCACGAGAACAGGCCAACCAGAGGAGGATGCTATGGACATTACTTCAATTTATGATCGGCTTCATTCAAGATTGAGAGATGGCGATATATCCCGTCGCTCTTTTTTGGGGCGACTTGGTATCCTTGCGGCGGCAAGTGGGGTTGGTGGCAGCGCAATGTCGCTGTTTGCACCCTTGGCCCGAGCGGAAGTGAGTTCGGTCCGCTTTGACGGCTATGGTGGCGCCGCCCAGGCGGCATGGGAAAACAACATATTCAAGCCCTTCATATCCAAGACCGGCATTTCGGTTGATCAGGGATCTTTCAGCAGCAACGACGAGCTGTTGTCGAAAATCACGGCCGACGGGCTCGACCAGTATAATTATTTCGACTGCGGTAGCCCGCTCGACGCTTTGCGCTTCTGGCGGCAATCCTACCTTGAGCCGCTCGATGAAACGAAACTGCCCAATCTGGCCAACGTCGCCTCTCGCGCAGTCGAAAGTTTCAAAAAGCCGTTCGACAACAATCTCATCGGCGTTCCGTACACCGTGACAGGCTATCTCATCGCCTACAATACCGAGAAGATCTCCGTCGACGAACTCACCGCCAAAGGGGTCAACATCCTCATCGATCCCACCCACAAAGGCGTGATCACCGGGCAGGATCGATGGTCGACTCGCATCTGGTTCGCGGCTCTCCAAACGGGACAAGACCCTAACTCTATCAAGGATATCGATGCTATCTGGGAAAGAATTCGCGAGAGCCGCCAACTAGTCCTCAAATACTACACAAGCGGCGCCGAGCAGACTCAGCTTCTCTCCTCGGGCGCCGCACATCTCGGTGACGGGTTCTTTATCCGAATCCATAACATGCAGCGACAAGGGCTGCCGATCCACGGCTTTCAGGTGCCTGGACTGAGCCTCTCCTTCGGCGCCCTTGTCCCTCTCAGAGGCAGCCCGAAGGAACCCTTTTACGAGATGGCCAATATTCTTCTCACACCAGAAGTACAAATCCAACTGGCGCTCGGCCTAGGCACTATGTGCGCGCTCGACATGTCGAAAGTCGACGTGCCACAGGAAATCAAGGAAATGCCAGGTTACGATCCGACGGGCGAATTACGTGGCTGGACCATACCCGATCCGGTGTATTGGTCAAACAACGCTGACGCATGGCAGCGTCAGTATCAGCGCCTGATGGCGCGCGGCTAGGACCGAACCCGACCGGACCCACACAGCAATACTTGAATACTTGAAGCTCTATCTATGAGCCATCCTCCCGCAGGGGACAGCTCATAGCATCATCTATTCATACAACAGATGGCGAACCAGTAATGTGGCATTGTCGCTCGGAGTACTAGAGATTGTGATCACAATTGTACTGAATTCGCACGGGAACGAAAGCACGTCCTCATCATCCTCGGCTACGCAGATTGCATACGGTTAGGCTGTTGGATTCCCTTTCCTTACAGGAGGCTTGCAATGACGTTGATGTCGCCCAAGAACCCCCCATTCTGTCCGCCACCAGACGATGTCACACGACCGGCCGCGCGCTTTGCGATACCCACCAGCGCAGTTGATTGTCACGCGCACGTAATCGGTTCCGAACCGGATTTTCCGCTCTTGAAGGACCGGAGCTATACGCCGTCTCCGGCGTCGCCTTCCGAATACTTCAAGATGCTAGACGCTACATCCATGACTTATGGAGTGTTGGTCCAAATCAGCGTCCATGGTAAGGACAATCGCTATCTACAGCAGGCATTGCGCTCCGCACCTAGACGTTTGCGAGGTGTTGCGGTGATTGATGCGACCGCGACCGACACGCAATGCCAACGGCTGGTCGATGACGGGGTAGTTGGTCTCCGAATAAATGCAATGTTTCGAGGTGGTGTCTCAATCGCGGACATCGAGCGCTACGGTGCGATCTGCCGGGATTGGGGATGGCATTTACAATTGCTGGTTGACGCCTCTGTCTTGCCGCAGCTCGCTGCCCCCATCTCCAATCTTCCGGTTCCCGTCGTCTTCGATCACATGGGGCACCCAGCAGTTGCACAGGGCATAGGAGCGAAACCTTTCCAGACGCTTCTTTGCCTCGTCAGGGATGGATCTTGGGTCAAACTTTCCGGCGCTTACCGCTTCACGCAGCAAGGCTTGCCTTATAGCGACGCGCTGGCATTCGCCCGGGCACTTTATGGGATTGCGCCAGAGCGGTGTGTCTGGGGCTCAGATTGGCCGCACGTCGCCCACTGGGGCAAAATGATGAATGTGGGTGATTTGCTAGACCTGCTATTCGATTGGTTGCCTAACGAAAGGGACAGAAAGAGGGTTCTCGTTGATAATCCACGCCGGCTCTATCGGTTCGGAACGGAGACCAATACCGAGAGCCTCTCGTCGTGAAATCATTCGACTATCCGGTCGGTTCGGCCGCCCACTTCAGGGAACTTAGCGGCAGTTTGCGAAAGGCTGGGTTTGCAGGCGACATAGTGGATGATCCTGCATCGCTTGCTGCGATGTCCACCGATAACAGCGTCTACCAGATTACCCCTGATTTGATCGTTTGCCCTCGCCATAGCAACGATGTCCAGATCATAGCAACAGTTAGTGCAAGCCCGGGGCTCGCAGGTATCGGCCTAACAGCGCGCGGTGGTGGTACCGGAACAAATGGTCAAGCGCTCAATCACGGCGTGGTGATCGACTTTCGCAGGCATATGAATCGTATCTTGGCGTTGGATGTCGAGGAGGGTTGGGTGGAGGTTGAGCCGGGCATAGTGCTCTCCGAACTCAACGATGCAATCGCACACACAGGACTGTTCTTTGCCCCCACAACCTCGACGGCAAACCGCTGCACGATCGGCGGCATGATCGCCACGGACGCATCGGGTAAGGGCTCTCGTATCTATGGCAAGACAAGCGACAATGTACTTGGGCTTGAAGCCATCATTCGTGGAGGACTTGTTCTTGACAGTCACCGTCCGACACCTGTCGCGGCTATGCCCATTTTGGAAGAAATCGCTTCCGCATGCGATTTGGGCAGAGATGCCCTGTTAAGCCGTGTGCCGGAACTGTCGCGACGTTTTACAGGTTATGACCTAGATCGGGCCCGGCCAGACGCGCAGACACTAGAATGGTGGCGCCTTCTGATCGGTGCTGAGGGAACCCTAGGGCTTATCACGCGCGCTCGTTTAAAGCTCATCCACAAACCGCTCAAGAGCCGCTTGCTGGTGATTGGCTACGATAGCTTCGAAAACGCCTTGGCGGCTGCGCCAGCTCTGCTTGAATGCGAACCACTCGCCATAGAAGCTCTCGATGGATGGGTGCAGCGCCTGGCAGAGGAGGCTGGTCTCTTGGAGAGCCTGCCAAAAGATCTGCGTGGTAGACTTGGTGCAAGACCTGTTTACAATTTTGTCGAGTTTGCGGACGACGAGGAAGCCGTGCTCGACGAGGCAGTACGACGAACCATCAATGTCTTGCCCAGGATGACGCGCGTTTCCGGCCATCATGTAGCGAAAACGCATGCGGAAATCGCCCATCTTTGGTCCGTGCGATCGGCCAGCGTGGGGTTGCTTGGAAAGGCCAAATCCAGGCGTAAGCCAGTAGCCTTCGTCGAAGATTGTGTCGTTCCTCCAAAAAACCTTGCTGCATTCGTCAAGGATTTCACGAGCCTCATTCGTGAGGAAAATGTGGACTACGGTATCTATGGCCACATTGATGTCGGCTGCCTGCACGTCAGGCCCGCGCTTGATATCGATGCCATACCAGACCGGATGATCCTGAAGCGCTTGTCAGATGCGGTTTACACAGCTGTCAACCGTCATGGTGGCATTTTCTGGGGTGAGCACGGCAAGGGAGTTCGCGGCGAGTATTTGGCCGATTTCGTCGGCCCTATCGCTTATGAAGCGTTCCGGCGTGTGAAAGCGGCTTTCGATCCGGCCAATCGGTTCAATCCGGGAAAGCTGGTGACACTTAGTGGCGACGTTCTCGGCGTTTCTAGCACACCCTTTCGACAAAGAAGCCCCAGGGACTTGGGCACACTCGACAAGGCCTTTGCGTGTAACGGCAATGGTCTGTGCCTGAGCTACGACAAAGCCTCTCCTATGTGCCCGTCCTTCAAGGCCACAAAGGACCTACGTCATTCTCCAAAGGGGCGCGCTGAAGCACTGAAGCGATGGGACAAAGCAAAACGCGAAGGTGCCACGGATTTATTGGAGATCGAGAATGCTACCTTTGAGGCTCTCGACGGCTGTCTTGGTTGTAAGGCGTGTTCGGGATCTTGCCCCGTTCAAGTCGATATCCCCGCGATGAAATCGACGTTCCTGGAAAGCTATTATGCTACGCGACCACGCAGGGCAGCTGACGTTTTGGGAATCGCTTTAGAGCGGTTTTTTCCGATGCTAGACCGGATACGCCTGCTATTGCGCTTGGGGCAACATTTCGGTTTGGATAGGGTAGCCGCACGGGTAGCAGGTTTGGTGGACGTACCCCGGTTTTCTCGTCATGGGCTATCGACACTGCCTTACCTCATCGTCGATCCCTACAACCTGAATAGCCCGTGGTCCGTAAATACGGTGTTTATCGCACCCGATGCATTCACGGTGCTGTTCGACGTCGACGCAATCCGAGACGTTTGCGACGGCCTCGCTGCAGTTGGGTTTGCGCCTGTGGTTCTCAAGCTCGGTCCTGCCGGCAAGGCAGCACATGTCAAGGGACACCGCCAGGCTTTCATTGATCAGGCAGAGCGCCTTGCGCAGTCTCTGAACGCTGTCAGGAAACTCGATCTGCCGATCGTTGGCGTCGATCCCGCATTTGTCCTGTTGTTGAGGGACGAATACCGCAAACTCGGATTGTTTACTGATCAACCCGTGCTCCTAGTGCAAGAATTCTTGCTGGATAGGGTGACCTCGGAATTTATGCAGGAACCAGTAATCGATCAGCAAGCCTCATCCGTCTTTCTTCATTGCACGGAAGTTACCCGGGGACCAAATGCACTCGGCCAGTGGAAACAAGTGTTTCAGAGGCTGCGTATCCCGACCACCGTGGTTGCAACAGGTTGCTGCGGCATGGCCGGGTTTTTCGGGCATGAGCGAGATAACCTCGAAATAAGCCGGTCGATCTTCGAAATGTCCTGGGCAGCCCCAGTTGCTAAACAAGACAGGATTTTTGCGTCTGGGTTCTCGTGCCGGTGTCAGGCGAAGAGATTTGGGGGCGTGAGAGCTGCGCATCCGATGCGCCTTGTTGCAGAAGCTTTTCAAGCAGGGCGCACTGAAGTCACGAAATGACACTACCGTCTTTCCAGACGCCCGAAACTCGTCAGAGGTCAACCTCGCCGCTACGACTAGGTCACGTGTTTGTCGAGATCAGATCGGAAGCCGCTCGTCGTGGTCGTGTGCCTCCGTTTCCATTTTCATCAGACGTCCCTCGTAGCTGCTCCTTGGGCTTCAAAACTTCAACCTGGCGAAGCTTGGACCGTTATCCGATCACGCTGAATCGTTCCGGCGACGCGCATCGGCTGGACGCTCCCGCCCCGCAAGGATGACAACGAATGGTCGTGAGAGAAACTGCACTTTGGCGCAGGCGTCTTGATGATACGCTCGAATTTCTGTGCGGCATTCGGCGGAGTTCAACCCAGCAAGAAATCTGTCGGCATCTGCTTTGTTATGCGGAGCGATTTGGCGCTACGAACCTGCTGGCAGGACCAATTCCCCCACCTCGTGCCTTAAGGCGTGAGCAGGTTTCACATGTCCTGCTCGACGCTTGGCCAGAACAATGGTCCGAACGCTATTTCTCAAAGGGCTACCTTTTTCGCGATCCAACCATTCAGCTTGTAAGTCGTGGTAGCAGCCCCTTCCGCTGGAGCGAAATAGATGAAATGTGCAGGGTCTGCCCTTTTGGCCGGCGTATCATGGACGAGGCAACCGAGTTTAAGTTATGCGAAGGTTTCACAATACCATTCGCGACATCGGAAAGGGGGGCGGTCGGCTTTTCCGTCGCCGGCGAAAAGCTGGACCCAGATCCTCACGACCGTCTCGCCTTTCAGTTCGTTGCAGCTTACGCTTTCGGCTGCGCGGTTATTCTTGCAGACGGAAAACGGCAGTCGAGGCCGGCTCGCCTGTCTCCGCGACAGCAGGACGTACTGCGATGGGCGTCTGAAGGCCTCACCGTGGACGAGATCGCTGATCACCTTAACATCAGCCGCAATACCGCCGATACGCATCTGCGATTGGTGCGAGAAAGGCTCGGCGTAACAAGCACCGTGCATGCTGTCGCCGAGGCGTTCCGCTTGGGGTTGATCGCCTAATCTCACGCAAATACGTGATGCCTCCTGCTTCCGGGGAGGCCCATTGGTTGACCTCGAAACTGGAGGACAACCAAGATGCTTCTTGTCGTTACAGCGCAGAATGCGGAAGAATATCGGGCAGAGTTGGATCACGCGTTCCGTCTTCGCCACAGGGTGTTTGTCGAAGATAAGGGCTGGACGGATCTGCGGCGCGAAAACGGTCGTGAGATTGACCGCTTCGACGATGAGCACGCAGTCCACATGCTCTTTACCGTCGAGGACCGCGTTGTCGGCTACCAGCGCATGCTGCCTTCGACGCGTCCCCACCTTTTGTCCGAGGTCCTGTCCGGCCTATGCGAAGGCGAGCGGCCAGCCGGAGATAACATCTGGGAGTGGACGCGCTACTGCGTCGAACCGCAATTTCGCGAACGCGGACGCATGCTCAGTCCTGTCGCGAATGCGCTTTTGTCCGGCATTGTCGAGTGGGGCCTGGGCAGCGGCGTCGACACAATCATCGTCGAAATGAACCCGCTATGGCTGCTGCGCCTGGTCCAGTTGCATTTCAGGGTGACGCCGCTGGGGCTGCCGAAGGTCATAGGCGGCGAAGAGACGGTCGCGATGACGGCGCGCTTCGATGAACGCACGCTGGAAAGGCTTCGCGAGACGCGCAGCCCAAGGAATAGCAACTCAATCTTGTGACAACGAGACATCGTCTCTGCGCAAAGGAGGTCCAATGTGGCGCTCCATTCATCTGATCACGCTCTACTGTACGCTCGTTATCGCTGAGGAAGGCAGTTTCCTCGGTGCCTCCCGGCGACTGCGAATTCATCATTCCGCGCTCAGCAGGCGCATTAGGCATCTTGAGTTGATGTTGGGCGTGGCTTTGTTCGAACGCCACCCGGGCGGGGTCAAGGCAACGGCTGCCGGCGAACATTTCCTGGCCAACATACGTCGCATTCTAAACGATCTGGAAGATGTCCTTGAGCGGGCTGAAGCAGCCGGGCCGGGGAACAGTGGCCAATCATCGATCGGATTGGATGCGTCCTTTTGCAATTGCGCGGTTCTCAAAGCCGTCGTTGGATCGATGGGCAACGATCCCAACGTAACTCCCTTCATCGCATTTCTCCGAAGGCTGCATCCTGCCTCTTGACACTCGCCATCGTCCGCGCGGGAACCTAGCTGCCTTTCAGACCATGCCGGGCTCGGGTAAACGCCCGATCTGTCGCCATGAATCGCGCCAACATCGGTGCAATGAGCTTTGCCGGATCGACAACTTTCTGGTCCGTCTCGCGCCCGAGCACTTCGGCGTAGGCGACAAGATCGCGGTGAACGGCGGCGGGCAGTTCGACCGTGATCTTAACGGGCCGGTCGTCAGGAATGGCGGAAAGCTTCAGTCTGGTCATGACGGATCCTTCGGCGCGCCATATGGCGCCAGCACAATGTCGCGGTTGACGATCACGCGGACCGGGAAACCCGGTCGGACTGTCAGTGTTGGCTGGACATCGAGTTGGTGGCCCACGATCTGCTGACCGATATTGCTCATCGAATTCTGCGTGCTTTCGCGGATCGCTTTGGCGATGTCACTCTCGTTGTTGTTTGAACCGAGGCTGCTGCCGACGCCCAACAACGTCGAGAGCACGGCAGCCCGAAACAGCTGCCCCCAATGATGGTCGATCTCGTCCTCCAACCCGGAAAACCCTTCAGCGTCCGCGCCCTGCTGGCGCTCCAGCATGATCGAGGTGCCGTCGGGCATGATGAGCCGGTTCCAGACCAGCAGCACGCGCGACTGGCCGAAGGCGACCTGACTGTCGTACTGGCCGATCAGTCGCGCACCCTGCGGAATCAGGAGATACGATCCTGTGAGGCTGTCGTAGACGTTCTCCGTGACCTGAGCGGTGATCTGACCGGGAAGATCGGAACGGATACCGGTAATGAGTGCAGCCGGAATGACCGTGCCGGCCTGCACGACATAGGGCGAGGCCTTCTCCGCGAGACGGTCAGAACTGACGGTGCGGCGATCCGGCTCAGCATCAACGAATGCGAGCTTCCGATCCTGCATGTTCTGAGCGGAGCCTGGATCGAATGGCTGTGTCGCGGTGGCCAGCGTCGAGCCACTCGCCGGCTCCATCGGCGGCGTCCGTTGAGTGGCCGTTTCCCGAACATTTGTATCGGTGAACAGTTTCGCCACACGCGCGGCCTCGATCTCTGCCAGGCGACGCTGCTCGTCCGGATCGGCGCGCGGCGTACTAATGTTGGGCACCTCGATCGACTGGCCACGCTCCTGCGTACGCAGGATTGGCCGGCCGAGATCGCCGGGCAAGGGCGGCCCGAGTTTTGGAATGCCAGCGTAATCCTTCGGCAGCGTTTGGAGCCCGTCGGCGGTCGATCGATTTTCAGTTGTGAAGAGTTCGGACGGCTCATCGTTGCCGCGCCGCCTGGTGTCGAGCGCCCAGATCAGTGTGCCAAGGATCGCAGCGCTGGCCACTCCACCAAGACCGATCAGCACTTTGCGCGAAAGGCGCGTGACCCTGGCGGGCTCGGGCCTCAGACGTAGTTCGGCCCTGATGTCCGCGTTCGGGGGATTTGCAACGTCGCTCATCGGAACAGCCCCGCGCTGCGCTGCGGTTTTTTCCCGTCAGTGCGCACGATTCTGACACGCTTCTCGCTCGTCTTGTCGCCGAGCCTTAGTTCAGCCGCGGCGAAGAGGCGGTCGACGACATAGTAGTTCTGCCGAGCGCGGTAATTGACCAGTTCCGAGCCGCCCGATGGGCCGATGACGAAGAGCGGCGGCATCTCACCCTGACCGATACCGGACGGGAATTCGATGTAGACTTTTGAGCCGTCATCGAACGCGCGTAGCGGCTTCCACGGTGCCGCGTCGCCCTCGATGCGGTAGCGGAAATTGAGTTTCTGGATGTCGACGCCGGAAGCGACCGGCTGGGCTGCGGAAGCCTGCGCGTTCTGGCGCCGCAGCGCGATCAACTGGTCCTGCGGATACTGCCAGGACACGGAGGCCATATAGGTCTTCTCGGTCGATCGCAGCTCGAGATGATAGGTGCGGCGGTCGCTGTTGATGACAAGGTTGGTCTGGAGGTCGGACCTCGTCGGCTTGACGAGAATGTGGACCTGCAACCGTTCCCCTGCCCCGCTCTGCGTGTCGCCGATGATCCAGCGCACGGTGTCGCCGGCGGCGACGGGACCGGAGCCGACGAGCTGCTCGCCGGGCTGGAGCGCAATATCGGTGACCTGACCAGGTGCTGCATAGATTTGATACAGTGCGCCTTCACTCCAGGGATAGAGCTGGATCGCGTTGATAAAACCGTCCCGGACGGGCTGCATTCGTGCGGCCTCATTGGCCTGGCTGATCCTCTGTTTGGGATCGGCCGGCTCCGCCTTCGCCCTGCTGGTTTCTATCGGCTTTAACTGACCGGGTAGCGGAAGCGGTTTCGGCACCTGCACCACTTTCACCGAACCAGGCGGATCGACCTTCTGCGTGGCAGGCACCGCATCGTCGTAGTTGATCGCCGGCGGAATGTATTTTCTCGAGGCGCAGCCGGCGAGCGCCGTCGCCGACAGCAGTGCCAGGACAAGCACCCGCGCTTTGGTCATGTTGCGGGTAGCATGTCCCCTTGCACTTCTTGCTTGTATCGCGCGCTTCATGAAAGCTCCTTCGACCAGTTGATGGCGTTGACATAGACGCCGAGCGGATTGGCCTTCAGCCGGTCGGCATCGCGGGGTTGTTGAATGACGATGGTGAGGATGGCGGTCCAGCGTTCGGTGCTGGCCAGGCTACCGTTCTCGAAGCGGCGCTCGACCCAGGCGACACGGAACGAATCCGGCGAGGCACGGATGACACTGGAGACCTCGACCGCGATCTGAATTTTGCCGACCTTGGCAAAAGGGTCGTTCAGGCGGGCGTAGTCGTTCAACGAGACGGCGCCGCGGTCGGTCGTGTAGTCGTATGCGCGCAGCCAGTTCTGGCGGACAATAACTGGATCGTCCGGGATGCTTCTGACCTGTTCGATGAAGCGGGCCAGATGCCATGCGATCTGCGGATCTGTCGGCCGATAGTCGGCGACAGCTGAAGCGACCACTTGCGCCTCGCCGAGCTTGTCGACCTGCACCACCCAGGGAACCACAGAGCCCCGCGTCGACTGCCAGACCAAAGCGGAAGCGAAGCCGCTGGCAAGAACCAACGACCCGAAGGCCATCAGCCGCCAGTTTTTCGCTTGCACGCGAGCCGCGCCGATGCGGTCGTCCCAGGCTTGGGCAGCACGTTGATACGGCGTCTCCGGCTGAGGCGTCGTTCCATAGCGAACGGAAGGTCGTTTGAAGAGGTTCATCGGCGGTCGTCCTGATTGAGGGAGACATTCATCGAGCCGCCGCCGTGATCGCCGGAGCGGACGGAATGCGCGGCCATGCTGGCGCCATGGCTCATGGTCTGGCCGCGCTTCATGCGGTTGGCCCATGCCGGCGGTGATCCGGCACCGGATTCAGCCGTCGACGCACGCCCTGAAGCAGCAGCTGCTGCTGGCTGCTCTCCGCCCGTTGCGGTCCATGCGGCCGAGCGGCCAGCCTGCTGGCTGGAAGACAGGGCTGAAGCCGCGCGCGACATTGCCTGCTTCACCGGCTGAACGGCAGCGCCGGCACCAGCCTTGGCGACACCAGCAATGCCGGCGGCGATCGAGCCTGCACCGCTCTGTCCGGATGTTGCAGCGGCGAGGCCGTAAGCTGTCGAGGTGCTGCCGGCCAAATGCGCGCCGCCACGTGCGGCGGCAGCCGACATGCGCCCACCTGCACTGAGCGCACTTGCGCCGCCGCTCAATCCAGCGCGGGCACCCATAGCGCTGGCGGCACCTAGGCCGGCGGCAGCGAGGCCGGTGCCAACGGCGGCACCCGCGCCGAGTTGCGGCGCGCCGGAAACAAGGCCGGTCGCGATGCCGGGACCGAAGATCGACAGCCCCATAAGTGACAGGGCACCCAGCACAAGGGACAGCGCATCGGTGATCGTTGGCTGTTCAGCGCCAAAACCTTGGGTGAACTCGCCGAAGAGACCTGACCCGATGCCGACGATGACGGCGAGCACGAGAATCTTGACGCCCGAAGCAACAATATTGCCGAGGACTTTCTCGGCGAGGAAGGCGGTCCGGTTGAACAACGCGAAGGGGATCAGCACGAAGCCGGCCAGCGTCGTCAGCTTGAATTCGATCAGGGTTACGAAGATCTGGACGGCAAGGATGAAGAAAGCGATGAGAACGATCGCCCAGGCGATCATCAGCACCGCGATCTGGACAAAATTCTCGAAGAAGGAGACGTAGCCCATCAACTGGCTGGCGGCCTCAAGGATCGGATTGCCGGCGTCGATGCCAACCTGCGCGACGCGTCCCGGTTGAAGCAGCGCTGAACCCGAAAGTGCGGATCCTCCGGCCTTCAGGCCGAGTCCGGAAAAACTCTCGAAGACGATGCCGGCCAGGCGATTGAAGTTGCCGATGATGAAGGCGAAGAAGCCGATATAAAGCGTCTTCTTCACCAGCCGATGCAGTACATCCTCATCCGCGCCCCAGGCCCAGAACAGTCCGGCGATCGTGATGTCGATGACGATCAGGGTGGAGGTGAGAAAGGCCACCTCGCCGCCGAGCAGGCCAAACCCTGAATCGATGTAACGAGTGAAGGTTTCCAGGAAGCGGTCGATAACGCCGGTGTCGTTCATGGCGTCAGCGTGTTCGGGTGGCGTTGATCTTGCTCACCGTGGGGCATCGATGGCTGAAGGGGCAGGAGCCGGCTCTGGTCTTTGTCGACTGACGGAAATGCGTAAGGCGCCACGGGGCGGGATGGCCGCAGGAAACGCCGGCGGTTCTCGGCCCACGCTTTCCTGCAGGCTTCGTCGGCGATTGCGGCCATGCCGATCTCCCGGCGTCGCGCAAGTTCGACTCTTGCCGGCTCGCCGCCCGAATGTGCGGAGCGCGGGGAGGACGCGTCCTGCGAGCCGTCGCCACGCAACGCCATGAAGGCGGCGGTCATGGCGGCACCAAGGGCAAGAACGGCTGTCATCCGGGCGGCGATCTTGAGATCCATGCGACTCTCGCCTCAGTCGTGGAACATCTTCACGGATGACGGGCTGTAACCGCTGCCCGTCATGAAGCGACTGAACTGTTCTCGCGCCTGTTCCTGCGCGGCCGCCTTCCTCGCCTGCTCCAACGCGTTGGCGCGTCCCTGCGCTGCCATCAACGCTGTGAGATCAGCGAACTGCTTTGCCTGCACGGCGAGAAGCTGGTTGCCGGCTTGCGTCGCCTGCAGCACGCCGACAGCCGACTGGCTGGCGTCGACCAGTGTGCTCGTCTGCTCCTGTGTCCCCTCGATGTCATCGACAGCGACGGCTCCGGCTTTCAGCGAATGCTCGAAGGCCGACACCGAGGTCTGCCAGCGCTCCCGCGCGCCATCGACAAGCTGCTGGCTGGACAGGTTCGAACCGAAGTTTTCGTAGGTCGAGGTGAACTGCCTGTCGATGCCCTGGACGCTGTAGGCGAGCTTGTCGGCCTCGCCGAGCAGGGTCTTCATCTGAGAGAAATTTCCTTCGATCTGGCCAAGCAGCGAGGTCGGCAGCGAGGTGAGGTTCTTTGCCTGGTTGATCAGCATCTGCGCTTCGTTCTGAAGCGAGGTGATCTGGTTCTGAATCTGCTCAAGGGCGCGAGCGGCCTGGAGAAGGTTCTGGCTGTAGTTGGTGGGATCAAAGACAATGAACGCTGACGCCGGCGCCGATGACAGCGCGATCGCGATGGCGACAACACTGGCGGCCGCCATGTCTCGGACGCGACGATTGCTGCGAACAGGATTCATGACGAGGTCTCCTCTGCGGATTGGTCAATGACGTTGGTGAGATCGGGAAGGAGGTCGGCGGCCCAAGAGAGACCGCGATGGGCAAGCCAGGCCCCGAGGAAATGTTTTCGGCCGCCCTCGATGATGATCCGGTTGATTGCAGCCTGGTCGGACTTGGACGATGCGGCGCACAGTGCCAGCCCGATCGGACCAAGGCCCAGTTCGAACAGCCGGTTGCCGCGGCGCGACTGGCAGTAATAGTCACGCTTCGGCGTCGCCCGGGCGACGATCTCGATCTGGCGGTCGTTGAGACCAAAGCGGCGATAGATGGCCGTGATCTGCGGCTCAATCGCGCGCTCGTTCGGTAGGAACAGCCGCGTCGGACAGCTCTCGACGATCGCCGGCGCTATTCTGCTGCCGTCGATGTCGGAGAGCGATTGCGTGGCGAAGATGACGGAAGCGTTCTTCTTGCGAAGGGTTTTTAGCCATTCGCGGAGCTGATCGGCGAAGCCGCCATCGTCGAGCGCCAGCCAACCTTCATCGATGATCAGCAATGTCGGCCGCCCGTCCATCCGCTGCTCGATGCGGTGGAAGAGATAGGCGAGCACGGCGGGCGCCGCACCCGTGCCGATCAGGCCTTCGGTCTCGAATGCCTGGACAGAAGCCTCACCCAACC
This sequence comes from Mesorhizobium sp. GW821-FHT04C10, assembly GCF_059420305.1. NCBI lineage: Bacteria > Pseudomonadati > Pseudomonadota > Alphaproteobacteria > Hyphomicrobiales > Phyllobacteriaceae > Mesorhizobium > Mesorhizobium sp. GW821-FHT04C10. The sequence continues at coordinate 6,652,741 of NZ_JBWKTL010000001.1, forward strand.
GCTCGTGGTCGGCGTCGAGCAGCCGGCCATAGGGACCGCCGATACAGTAGGGCCGGAGCGCCTGCTTCAGTGGCGAAGATTGTAGCAGCACAGTCAGGCCGGTCAGCGTCCGTTCCTGAACCGGCGCGCTGGCCAGCGAGGTCAGCGCCGACCACAGATGTTCTTTCACCTCCGGCGTGACGGGGACGCCCTCGCGCACAAGAATGTCGACCAGCCAGTCGGCCGCCCAGGCCCGCTCCGACGTGTGGTGGATACGGCCAAGCGGCTGTAGTGAAACGGCGTCGACGTCATCCGACAGGTCTGCCAAGGTGAGCAGAGCGAGCGGATCATCCGGCCCTTGCCCGCTCGACGCATTGCCACCGAGATTGTGCCAGTCGCCATCCATGGCAAGCATGGCCGCGCGGATCGAGCCGCCGAAGTCGAATGCAAAAATCTGGTTGTTCTCGTAGCGCCGGAACTGCAGCGCCATCATCGCCAACAGGACTGACTTGCCGGCGCCGGTGGGGCCAATGACGAGGGTGTGACCGACATCGCCCACATGCAGGCTGAACCGGAATGGCGTAGCACCCTCCGTCCTGGCAAAGAACAGTGGCGGGGCGCCAAAATGCTCGTCCTCGACAGGTCCAGCCCAGACCGCCGAGAGCGGGATCATGTGGGCGAGGTTCAGTGTCGACAGCGGCGGCTGGCGGACGTTCGCATAGACGTGGCCTGGGATGCTGCCGAGCCATGCTTCGATGGCGTTGACGCCCTCGACGATTGCTGTGAAGTCCCTGCCCTGGATGATTTTTTCCACCAGCCGAAGCTTCTCGTCGGCGATTGACGGATCGGCATCCCACACCGTTACCGTGGCGGTGACATAGGCCTGGCCGACCTGGTCGGAGCCGAGATCCTGAAGGGCGGCGTCTGCATCGGCCGCCTTGTTGGCGGCGTCGGTGTCCAAAAGAATGGATGCCTCGTTGGTCATCACCTCCTTGAGGATGGCTGCGACCGACTTGCGCTTGGTGAACCATTGACGGCGAATGCGCGTCAGCAACCGCGTGGCGTCTGTCTTGTCGAGCATGATCGCCCGCGTCGACCAGCGATAGACAAAGGCAAGCCGATTGAGATCGTCGAGGATTCCCGGAAAGGTTGTCGTCGGAAACCCAATGATGGTGAGCGTCCGGAGATGAAAGTCGCCGAGCCTCGGCTCCAGCCCGCCGGCGAGCGGCTGATCGACCAGCAGCGCATCGAGATGCATCGGCGTCTCAGGTACGCGGACGCGATGCCGCTTCGTGGAAATGCAGGAATGCAGGTAGGTCAGAGTCTCGGCGTCGTCGAGCCATGTGGTCTCCGGGACAAAACCTTCGACCAGGTTCAGCACCCGGTCGGTGCGGTCCACAAAACCCTTCAGGAGTTCCCACGGATCGACGCCGCTGTTCTCTCGGCCTTCGTACAGCCAGCTCTCGATGCGAGAAGCTTCCTCGGCCGGCGGCATCCAAACGAAGGTGAGAAAGTAGCTGCTCTCGAACAGCTCTCCGTTCGCCCGGCGACCGCCCCACTGGGACGATTCCTGATCGACCTGACCCTCGAACTGTTCACGACGTTCGAGATCGAGCAGTGCCGACGCGCTGTCGGGGAAAAGACCTTCGGGATAGTGCTGCGCGGCAAGCCGAACGGCTTCGACGAAGATCGCCCAGCCGGAGCCAAGACGGCGCAACGCGCTGTTCAGCCGCGCCGTCGTGCCGACCAGTTCCGCCGGCGTCGCACTGTCGAGATCGGGACCGCGAAAACGGGCGGTCCTTTGAAAACTGCCATCTTTGTTAAGCACCACGCCCGGCGCGACCAGTGCAGCCCAGGGCAGATAGTCGGCGAGCTTGGATGAGCGTTTGCGGTATTCGGCGAGGTTCATCATGGGCAAAACCTCTCAGCAGCCAAAATGTGTGGGATAGCGCAGGTGGCGACGAACCACGTCGATGAACTGAGCATCGCGCTTGGCTGCCCAGACAGCCGCGAAATGGCCGATCGCCCAGATGACGAGACCTGCGATCCAGAGGCGGAGGCCAAGCCCAACCGCGCCGGCCAGCGTGCCGTTGGCGATGGCGACCGCGCGTGGCGCACCGCCGAGCAGGATCGGTTCGGTGAGCGCCCGGTGCACCGGGGCGAAAAAGCCGCGGATGTCGTCGTCTTCCAGCAGGGAGCTTCCCATCAGACGAGCGCTCCGCCGCCGAACGAGAAAAACGACAGGAAGAACGAACTCGCCGCGAAGGCGATCGACAGGCCGAAGACGATCTGGATCAGCCTGCGAAATCCGCCCGATGTGTCGCCGAAGGCGAGCGACAACCCGGTGACGATGATGATGATCACCGCGACAATCTTGGCGACTGGTCCCTCGACCGATTCGAGGATTTGTTGAAGCGGCTGCTCCCACGGCATGGAAGAACCGGCCGCGTGAGCGGGCGCGATCATCATAGCCGCTACCGCAGCAGTCGCCGTGGCCAGCGGGAGCACCGCACCGAGCTTACGGATAGACGATGAAGTGAAGCGGATCGGATTCATTCTGTGACTCCATGGAGGATCGGGGATTCACGGTTTGGCGTGGTCTCGAGCTTGGCCTCGAGCGTGCGGTAGTCGCCGGCGGCAGGATCGAGCCCGTCTACGAGAGCGATCTCAACGAGCCGGCGGGACGAGCCCCGGCCGGCCAGCACGGCAACAATGTCGATCGTCTCTGCAATGAGGGCGCGCGGGACCGTCACCACGGCCTCTTGCACGAGCTGCTCAAGTCGACGCAGTGCGCCAAGGGCGGAACTGGCATGGATAGTGCCGATCCCTCCCGGATGGCCGGTGCCCCAGGCCTTGAGCAGGTCGAGTGCCTCAGCACCACGCACCTCGCCGATCGGGATGCGGTCGGGGCGAAGCCGCAACGACGACTTCACCAGATCGGAAAGCGAGGCGACGCCATCCTTGGTGCGCAGCGCCACGAGGTTGGGCGCAGCACACTGGAGTTCGCGCGTGTCCTCGATCAGCACGACGCGATCGGCGCTCTTCGCCACCTCAGCCAGCAGCGCGTTGACCAGCGTGGTTTTGCCGGTCGACGTGCCGCCGGCGATCAGCACGTTCTTGCGTTTCTCGACGGCAAGCCGAAGCACGTCGGCTTGGGCTTCGGTCATGATGGTGGCGGCAACATAATCTTCGAGCGTGAACACGGCGACCGCCGGTTTCCTGATGGCGAAGGTTGGTGCTGCGACCACAGGCGGCAGCAGTCCCTCGAAGCGCTCACCCGTCTCCGGCAGTTCGGCAGATACACGAGGGCGCCCGGAATGCACCTCCGCGCCGACATGATGCGCGACCAGCCGAACGATCCGCTCGCCATCGGCCGGGATCAGGATTTCATCAGTGGCGCAGAGTCCTTCCTTCAGCCGGTCGACCCATAGCCGCCCGTCCGGGTTGAGCATCACCTCGACGATAGCGGGGTCTTCGAGGAAGCCGGCAATGGCTGGGCCGAGCGCCGTGCGCAGCATGCGCGCGCCGCGCGAAATCGCTTCCCTGCCAGGCTGATGATTGGTTGCCAAGATGATCCCCATTCCTCGCGGCGAGTTGGTCCGTGCCGCGGTCGGGGATGATTAGAAGAGGCAGGACTATCGGCCTTGCAACAAGCAAAACCGGCGATCGTGATGCGACCTGAAAAGACTTGCGAAATGCGGTGCGGCGGAAATGGCGAGCTCGGCTCGGGCCTAACCCGCAGGCAAATCGTCCGCGTCGACTGGCAGTGCCGCGGGCACGTCCTCGGCGATTTCCTGCCGGAGCTTTGGTCCTTTGCTCAGCCTGCGACCGAGCGCGTCGACAAAACCATCGTAGCGCTGCAAGCCTTTTGCGCGAGCTTCGGCCTGGGCGGATTCCGGCAAAGCCGGAGTTGAGGTGAGCCAGAAGCGGACGAATAGCGCCAGCGTCTCGATGGCGATGCCGACGTCGCGCTCGACGCGCTGCACGCGCCGGTCGATCTGGTCCAGGCGTCGGGCGATCGCCGCTTCCTTTCGCTCCTCGGCATCTGGCGAAAGCAAAGAGGCGATTGCAGCTTCGGCGATCAGCGACAGCGACACGTCGCGCCGCGCCGCGTAGTCGGCCAGCGCGTTCATCACGTCTGGGTCAAGATAGGCAGAGAGTCGTTTCTTCTTCGCGTTCTTCATGGGCTCAAAGCTCGATGCCGTCATTGGGATCGAGGGCGGCCTGCCGTGCGGCGCGCCGCATCACCTGGTCGACCGAGCGCCGACGGACAGCGTCATCGTCAGGTTCGTCCCGGTCAAGGTCGAACTCGTCGTCGCGCTGTGTTGTTCGCTCCGGCGCGATGTCCTCGTGTTCGGGAATCTCGGGCTGGCGGCGTATGCCGCCATTTGCCGGATCCTCATCCTGTGGACCCAGGGAGGGCTTCGGTTGCAGAAAATTGCCTTCCAATGCCACAGGGACTGTTGCGCCAGTCCAATCGTCGGGTCGTGACGTGTTCTTGCTCTCTCCAGGCTTCGGCGGCGGGAGGACACGCTCGGCAACGCGCGGATCGGCGAAGTACCGCGCCTTCTTCGCTCGGATCGGGAACAGGCCTGACACCATGACTATGGCATCGGTCGGCGGAAGTTGCATGATCTCGCCGGGAGTCATCAGGGCGCGCGCCGTTTCCTGCCGCGACACCATCAGATGCCCGAGCCAAGGTGAAAGTCTGTGTCCGGCATAGTTCTTCATGGCGCGCATCTCGGTTCCTGTTCCCAGCGAGTCGGAGACGCGCTTAGCTGTGCGCTCGTCATTGGTGGCAAAGCTGACGCGCACATGGCAGTTGTCGAGAATAGAATTGTTCGGCCCGTAGGCTTTTTCGATCTGGTTGAGTGACTGCGCAATCAGGAAAGACTTGATGCCGTAGCCCGCCATGAAGGCCAGCGCGCTTTCGAAGAAGTCGAGTCGGCCCAGCGCGGGGAACTCGTCGAGCATCATCAGCAGGCGCTGGCGATGATCCTTCGCATGGAGATCCTCCGTCAATCTGCGGCCGATCTGGTTAAGCACGAGGCGGATGAGCGGTTTTGTGCGACTGATGTCTGACGGCGGCACGACCAGATAGAGTGTCGTCGGCCGCACGCCCTCGCCAAGGTCAGCGATCCGCCAATCGCAACGAGACGTCACCTTGGCCACAACCGGATCGCGGTAAAGGCCCAGAAAACTCATGGCCGTCGATAGCACCCCGGACCGCTCATTCTCTGACTTGTTGAGCAGTTCGCGCGCCGCCGATGCCACGACCGGATGTGGACCGGCGTCGCCCAGATGCCGCGTCAGCATCATGGTGCGTAGTGTCGTTTCGATCGCCCGTTGCGGATCGGAGAGGAAGTTCGCAACGCCGGCGAGCGTCTTGTCCTTCTCTGCATAGAGAACATGCAGGATGGCGCCGACCAGGAGTGCGTGGCTGGTCTTTTCCCAATGGTTCCGGCGTTCCAACGACCCCTCGGGATCAACGAGGACGTCGGCCACGTTCTGCACATCTCGCACCTCCCATTCGCCTCGCCGGACTTCCAGCAGGGGATTGTAGGCAGCCGATGAGGGATTGGTCGGATCGAACAGCAGTACGCGGCCAAAGCGCGAGCGCCATCCGGCCGTCAGTTCCCAGTTCTCACCCTTGATGTCGTGGACGATCGCCGAGCCCGGCCAGGTCAGCAGGGACGGCACGACGAGGCCGACACCCTTGCCGCTTCGGGTCGGCGCGAAGCACAGAACGTGTTCAGGACCGTCGTGACGGAGATAGTCGCGGTCGAGCTTGCCGAGCACCACGCCGTCCAAGCCGGTCATGCCTGCGGCCGCGATTTCGCCGCGCGTTGCCCAGCGAGCCGAACCGTAGGTGGCCGCATGCTTCGCCTCCCGCGCCCGCCATACCGACATGCCAATGGCCACTGCGATAGCTATGAAGCTGCCGCTGGTGGCGATGAGGGCGGCCTCGAAGAAAACCCGAGGTGCGTAAGCGTCGTAGAAAAACCACCACCAGAAAAAAGCTGGGGGCGAATAGATCGGCTGGCCCGCCAGTTCAAACCAGGGCGAACCGAGTTGCGGCTGAAAGCCGAGCCGCCACGCCGTCCACTGTGTCGCGCACGAGATAGCGACGAGAACGATCATAAGGACCGCAAGGAGCTGCCCCCACAGTATCCTGGTCGTGGGCACGTCGTCCCTCTCTCCTCGGTGGGTTGAGGTTGGATAGGAAATTTGGCGGGCCATGATAGCAAGAGGAAAACGCCGGTCTAAGTAACGCCGTGTGTTCCGACGTTGAGAGACCTGCTAAATGCGATGCAGGGCGTTGGCCAGATCCGACGGCTCTTGCGGCAACCAGAGCCAAGTCACATGCCCCATATGCGAATACGAGACGAATATGGACGCATTCTTGTCTCCAGAGCTGCCTCTTGCGGTGACTTGGTCGTGTGGTGGTGATTCCGTTAACTTCCCTGCTGCCGGTGTGGGTCGGCGCGCCCGGCTCGGCTTGCTGGATACAGCACCCTAGGCGCTACAGAGCGATTGCGTGGACAGACTCGGAATGACGAATAGGCGTGCTCTCTTTCGCAACATGCTAAAACACTCAACTTGTCATGTAAGCCCGGCCTATCTCGCCATGCAGATCGTTCGCGACGAATCCGAAAATCGACGGTTCGGAACCTCGGCAGTAATTGCAGCCCGCCATCGGTTCGTCGGACCCGATGAACTGCGCGCGGCGCTCACGCAGTTTTGCGCCGATGTAGGGATCATAGATGAAGCATCCATTGAGATGCTTGCCGAGAATAAGGTTCAGCACAGCGCTTTGACCGAATTTTGGGACAAACGCCGCTTTTTTGCGCCGCAAGCCGGTATGGACGCAACCGGCCGTGCAGCGGCGCAGTTCATGGCTGCTGAAACTTTGAACCTATTTTTCGGCGTTGAATCTGCTGTGAGCGGAGCGCCCATCCAGATCCCTCTTGTCGAGGCGGTCTTGCGTCGAGGCGCAGACGGTTTGTTCGAGGTGGGCCGGGAGCAATTCGACACGCTGGCGCAAATGGCAGTCGACCTCGTAGACTGGCTTGTCAGCGCCGGTCATCGACATGTCGTCTTGATCGAGGCACCACTTGGAAACTCGGTCCCGGTAGCGGTCCTCCGACGTGTCGCGGAAGCGCACGGCTTTTTTATCGAAGTGGTTGAATGGGGGTGTCCGCGCAACGATAAGGCACTCAAGGGCAGAACTGTCACGGACTCCGCGAAGGATTTGGCGGCGGAACCGACCGTTGCGGCCGCCCCTTTCGTCCTCTTTGTCGACGATGCGATAACAGGCAGTCGCTTTCTGAAAATGGCAAAAGCACTGCGCAAGGCTATCGGCAGTCAACGATTTGGCGCGGTCGCCATGCGGGTAAAATACAATACAAGGGCAGGTTTCCCTGTGGGGCAAGCTCGCGATCTGCACACTGTTCGCGATTGGGCAAAAGACCAAGGCATGCCCTTTGGCGAACTGAAATTCCCGGACCTGCCGTTGTTTCACGTCGATGGCGAAGGGCCGGTTTTGTTCGAGACAGCGCTAGCATGGGGCGAAGCAGCCCTCACTGCCGGAAAACGCAAGAACAACCTTGTCTTTATGTTCATTGATCGCTTCGAGGCGATCATAGCGCAATTGGGTACAGATGGACCGAGTGACGCTCGGGATTTGTTGACACAGGGTCTATGGCAGCAGGACCAATCAGGCCAGCAGTTCATTATATCACCGCACGTCGCGGAAGCGCTCTTTAAGCGACTTGTCACTACGCTGCCGCCAGATTTCTTCGTTCGTATACGCACGGCGGCATGTGTAGCTTTTCCTCACGATTTCTTCGGGCGTCGGATCACCGGCACGGAAGAAATCCGACGCCGAAGTGACTGGCTTGCACAATGCGTGGGAATTTGTGCTTGCGATATATTGAGCGAAAAAGAGGCTTGGTGGCTTAACGGAGCCGTCCAGGATCTGCACAATGCAGGATTTAGCGCCGGTATCGACAAACCGCCACGTGATCATGTCTACGGTCTGTATACTATGCCTCTCCCCAAGGGAGAGGACGCACTCCACTTGCACTTAGTCGACCTTATCGTCGCCGTGGCAGCCGCTCGCGCTTCGACGTCGGCGGCGTCTGCTGCTGTTCGCAGTTGCGAGTGACCGAACCGGCACAACCCACTGCCAACAAGGCAGACATCTTGATGCCAAGGGTTGGCGCTATTCACAACCCGAGAGTTCGCCTCCTTCCGAAATTCCAATCGACGACATTCCTTAATCGGGCAACGCCAGTAACATGCCTGCCCAGTTGCTTGTCGAGCGATGGCGCCCATGGCACGAGCTTGAAACCGAGCCCATCGTCGATCATCGCGAAGCGGCCGGAGGCGAGCGACAAGCGCTGCCGGTAGATGCCAGCTATTTGTTCGCCTTCCGAAGTCTTGGTGAACGGTAGCCCGATCTTGGCAGCGAGATGAGCACCGAACGTGTCCACCTCACGGTCGCGTAGCGTGTCGATCAGATTGCGATCGAAGACGATGCGTTGATCTTCGCGCCGTGCAAGGCCCTGCTCAATAAGGTGATCGGCGCGATCCTTTAGCGCCTGCTTCACTTCCCTACCAAAGCCGCCCTCCCCAACTTCGACGTGTGCACGCGCGACGAGCTGACGGTCCAGCCAAGTCGAACCGTGGGCATGGATTTGTTCTTCAATCGAGGGGTCGGAGCGGACGGCGAGTGCAACGCGGCCGCGGCCCTTCGCATCCTCGTAACGACGAAGCTCGACGATCGAGCCACGGGCGGAATCGCCGGTAGCGTCTAGATCTTGAAACCGGATGTGATAGGCACGACCGTCTATGCCGTCCACGATGGCATAAGCCGAGCCTTGTAGCTCATCGTCGAGCCCCCGCTCCAACAGCCGACCGATCATAGGTGTGTCGATCTGCTCAGCTGCAAGGACGTAATCGGCTGCTCCTTTGTCGATCCCATGGCCGGTTAGGCTGCGATGCATGCGCTTGATGATGTCACCGCGCTCGCCAAGCGCGCGCAAGGTGGGTTCGGCTTCATCCGCCATGATCCATTGGCCCGGGCCGACCTCGCTGGCGAGGCCGAGGCTTTCAAGTCTGCGGAGCCGCCCGACCTTGAGCGTCAGAAATTCGTCCGGCGGGCTATCAGGGTGAAGTGCGAGATCGATAGTGCCATGGCGATCTGCGTCGCGAACGAGCTGGCGGTCGAGCTGCGTCCAACGCTCCGTGTCGACCTGTCGCTCGATGGTCTGGCGAATATCTCGGTTGGTTCGGAGTCCCAATGTCTGGGTGAGTACATCGCTCGCCCGGTCGCGCATGCCCTGGCGGATGTAGTCGCGTGAGATGACGAGGTTCTCGCCATCGTCGGCTACGCCGCGCACAAGAATATGAACGTGCGGATGTTCGGTGTTCCAATGGTCAACGCCGATCCAATCGAGCTTCGTGCCGAGATCCCGCTCCATGTCGACCATCAGGTTACGGGCGATGCCTTTGAGGTCGCCCAACTCGTGGGCGTCATCGGGTGAGACGATGAAACGGAAATGGTGCCGGTCCTCCTTGCACCGATCGGCAAAGACCTCGTGATCGGCCTCGTCCGTGTCAGGACCAAACATCGTCGCCTTCTCGCCGTCGCGTGTCACGCCCTCGCGACGAAGGTATTTGAGATGAGCAGCGAGCGGCGCCGAGCTTCTGAATTGGCGAACGACGCGCGCTTTGACAATGGCACCGCGCGAGCGGCCGGTGATGAGGCGATTGGCTCGAATGCTTGCCGACCGGCCGCGACCGAAGGTGGAGTTCCGTGGCGAAATGATCCGACCTTTGCGCGAGATATGACCGCCCGTCCGTTGTGCCGCTGCGAGTGCCTGGACGAGAAAAGGGCGTGCGCGCTGGCCGGCGCGAGAGCGGATACGGCCGGGGCGGACGCGAAAGTCATTGTCACGAGTCATGGCCGCAAAGCCCGCGAGGTGCGATTTCTACGGGAAAGATTGAGAAAATGACGATAGCGCACGTCGCCGTTTGCATGAGCACATCGCAAATCGGAGCAAAAACAGTAAGAAAAACAATCGACCGACCGAGCCGCACATCGCGGCCCTTTATCCTGCCATCCCTCGCCACCCTCCTCCATCAGCCATCCATCCACCGCAACTTCCGCGATAGAGCAGGCCGGAATGCGATTGACCAGGAATGCGGCAATCATCGCGATGTCACGGAAAGCCGCTGCACGAACAGACTGCCTGCAGCGGGCTTCGGCGCGGATGCATCCCCGCCGGACGAGCCGTGAGATTGCGGTAAAAGTCCCGTCAGATCGGTGACGGCACCGCCCATCGGCGACCGCACACTGGACGAATGGACCGCTGCAAACATCGTCCCAGAGGCAGCATCTTCGTCACGGCCGCCATCCGATGCAGCGACATTTCGGATGTCGCGGGTGTGCACGAAAACCGCCGAATCAGGTGCGCTCGCCCTGCCCGCCCGTTGCGATGCCCGCGTCGCAATAGGAACCAAACCATTGATCAGCGGCGCCAGTTTCCTGACGTAGTCGATCGTCTCGCGCGGCAGCGGACGGTCGGTAACAAGATGCTCTTCGTAGCGCTGCGGACCGGCATTGTAAGCAGCGAGGAATCCGTTGCGACCGAACCGGTCGAGCATCTCGCGCAGATACGCCGCACCTGCAAAAATGTTGTCGCGCGGCTGATAAGGATCACCACCAAGACCGTGTTTGGCTCGTAGTTCTTCCCAGGTCGCCGGCATGATCTGCATCAGGCCCATCGCGCCCTTGCTCGACACCGCATGAACATCGCCAACGCTCTCGACCTGCATGACGGCGCGCAGCAGCCGCTCAGGAATAGCAAAGCGTTTCGCGGCTTCCTGGATATGAGCCGACCAGGAATCAGCGGACGAAGTCTTGGCGTTAGAGAGAGCCGGCCCCTCGCCATGAGAGGGAGGTTCTGCGTAAACCGCCGATGCAGAAGGAAGGAGCATGACGCATGCACAGAACATCGTCACGCCTCGCCGGATGACAGCGCATGCACCGCTGTCCCGACGCGCGGAAACCCTGCCACCGTGCTCGCTCCCGTCAAGGGCAAGGCTTCGCCGGCCGGACTTGCTTGCCGGAAATTTCTGGGAGATGAGCGTCCGCAGCGACTGGCAAGCGTCCGACCGCCCTTGACCTTCGCTGCGCGCGGCAGCCGCCTGGCAGGCGATCGGGTCGAAGGGTTTGACCAGCGCCCGATCGATCAAAGGGTTTGCTGCGAACGGTTCGCTGTCGCGCGGTCGGGGCATCCGATCAACCTGGCTCGTCACGCTTGGATGGCCGGCTCCAGTGCAAGGCCCAGACGCTTTTCTCGGCATCGGACTGAAACAGATTGGCGCGGATCGGCTGCGTGAAGGACGGGTCGTCGATGGAAACAGACAGATAGTTGCCAGCCTTCTCGCCGGTGCGTTCCCACGCCGCGCCGATCTCCATGCCTTCGCAGAAGATGCGATGATCCGGCGCGTTCTCGGCATCCGATTTCTCGGCGGGCAAGATGGCAAGCTTGGCGTCGAGCGTCAGCGTCGAGACGTTACCGAAGAAGCCGTCGTCGTTTCGGATGAAAGTGCCGATCTGGGCCATTGCGGTGCTCCTTTCATGAGCGTTTGGGGATGATTGGCGCGAGCCTTCACGGCTCGCCTGGAACGCGATCGTTGGAAACTTTCCGCGCTGGAGAGGTGGTGTCGGCGACCCAGACAGGAGCCGCACGACCAATGATCGAGGTGAGCGGCAGCGGGCCGAAATAGCGGCCGTCAAAACTGTCGGCCACGCCCCGATTCATCAGAAAGACTTCGCCGGCGGCGATCACGCGACAGCCCCGCCAGACGGGCAGCGGCCGGCCGCGACTATCTCGCTCGCGCGCAAGTCCGACGGTCACGCCCTGGGCGATGATGGAGGTGCCCTGGCGGCAGACGGTCGTGCCTTTTATTGCCAACACGCGCTTCAGAAGCGGCACGCCGTTCGGCAGATATTGACGCTCAGCCAGGAAGCTGGCGAGCGGTTCGGGCGGCATGACGACGGCGATATCGGCGACACCGATCCTGTCGGCCGGCTCGACGCGATAAAGCCCAGTGGGAACACTTGCCGATGCGTTCCAGATGAAGCGCGGTCGATGGTCGATCCACCCCGGAGCGACGGCGAGAACCGCGCCACCCAGCATCATGGCGATAATCGCAAGGCGCCGGCTCATGGCTCAATCCTGCGGCGCAGGAGCCAGGCCTCATGGCGCTGGCGTGTGTAAGGCCTGGGCGTCTCGCGCGCGGCAAACCGGCTGTGGGCATGGCGCCAGTAGTCAGGCGACACATCGACAGGCTCGATGCCGATCGCCTCGATGGCGTCGATTATCTTCAGCACTTTTTCGACATTTGGCCATCCGGTCACCGTGAGCAGTATCTCGGCGCCGGGACGCACATAGGCGACGGTCGAGCAGCGCTGACCGGCTGTGACAGCACGCAGGATGTCGATGCGGGACGCGACGGTGCCGAAGTCATTGGCCATCCATCGGACAAAAGCGAAGATGCTGCCGGGCGCAAAGGAGATGACACGACGACTGCGGTCGATGTTCCTGTTCGAAGCAACCTGACCAAACCGGATGTAGTTCTCGATGCGCTTCTTCAGCCAGACGAGCTCGACGTGGGTGAGATCACTCATGCTGCCCTCCATGCTTGAAGGCCGGCAGTCAGGATGGCGAAACGAGGATCGGAGGAAGCCGCCGAGCTTCGAGAGGAATAATGGGCGTCGAGCGTTCTCGGCGTGGCCGAACGATCATGGCTTCGCGGTCGTCCACAGCCTCGCCGATCAGCGCTTTCCGTTAGAAAGAATCCGAAGGATTCTCTGTTAGATAAGTTAGCGGCGCGAATTCGGCTGCCCGCTCCGTGCGTTAAGCGGTGTTTGGGTTCCTGAAATGACGAGGATCGGGTTCCCGAAATCCCGTGTCCCCGAGTTCCCGAAATGACGAGCTGATTCACAGCTTTTCCCCCATGGTCGCTGTCAATCGGGAGCGCGCGAAAGGTTCAGTGCGATGGGCCTTGAAGGTCAGCAGCGGTTCGCCGGCGCGGTTGAGGCCGAGCGCCAGCCGATAACCAGGCAAGGGCTGCCGGCGCACGATGTCGCGGATTTCGAACGCGAACCGTTTGTAGGCCGAGAGACTGCCCGATTTGAGGTGGAGGTGGCGCAGGTCGAACGACCAGCCATGCGCCTGCCTGCCACCATGCTTGCGCACGAGACGATAGAGCCAGCGCTCGATGCCGCCAGTCAGATCGAAGTAGGCTCGGTCTATGGTGAGCACAAAGGCGTCGACCATGATGCCGGCATAGAACCAGTCCGGCAGGACAAGCTCGATGCCAAGCGGTCGACCATTCGGATGAGCACACTCTTTCCATTCATTGATCCAGGAGAAACGATGCATCCGCCGCTCGGTCGGCTGACGGATCGAGGTCGCAACGGTGGTCGACTGCAGCCGGTCGAGCGCTGCCTTGAGCAGCAGGTACTCGCGCGCCGACGTTCCTCGACCGATGCAGGTGAGGATTTCGTGCGGTGTCGCCGCCATCAGGCGGGACGTTCGCAGTCCTCGGTCGCGCGCATCGACGATCTGCGAGGCTGCCCAGATCAGGATGTCGGCGTCCCAGATCGTTGCCATGCCATGTTCGACCGTCGCCTCGACACGGATCGACACGTCGCCCATGCGAAAGTCGATCGGGGCGACGCGGCGGGATTTGGCGAGCGAGAAAAACGGCCATGACATGAGGTCTTGCGCATCGCGCAGCGACATCTCGCCGGAGCGTGCATGGAACAGCTCAAGTTGAACTTGGTCGGCCGAACGATGCCGCATAGCCGCGACCCCTGTAGGTCAGGAGACGCGATCGCGTCTGCCGGCATAGGCCGGCGCGCGGGCGGCATGCGGCTTGGCGGGCGGAACATAGGTCGCGCTCGCATCGCTGGTGGAAGTGCGCGCACCAAGCTCGATCCAGGCGTGCAGATCATCGATGTCGTAGAGGACGCGACCACCGACCTTTCGGTATTTTGGTCCGGTGCCGTAGGTCCGGTGCTTTTCCAGCGTGCGAGCGCAAAGGCCGACGATTGGCGCCGCCTCCTTCGTTCGCAGGTATTTTTGGGGCGCGTCCGCGGGACCCTTCGACATCGCTCGATCTCCGTTCGGTTTTGCTGTCGTCCTGGCCTGCCGGGACGCGCGAAACGGACGATGGCCGAGATGAGAAAAGACGAGGGAGGGCAAACATCGGGGGATGTGTTTCTGCTACCCCTGCGAAGAAGGGCTTCAGCGATCGGATTTTCGGCTGCGGCTGTGCGGATAGAAGAGAAGGTCGCGGTAGCCACCAGCCACAAGACGATCGGCCCTTCGCAGGATCGCCCGAACCTTGTGCCGGAGATGATGATCACGCCAGTCTCGAGGTGCGATCGGCTCTCGTGACAAAAGCACCTCCGCGACCTCGCGGTAGGTGGCCCCAGCACGGCGCGCGTCATGAGCGCGCAGATTGAGAATGTGCCTCGCCTTGGTCTGCTGCGGCAGCGCGCCGTAGGCAGGACCGTGCGGTCGGCCGTTTAGTTCACGCCAGAACCGACGCGCTGCGTCCAATCTTGTTTCGAAGGCGTCGTCGAGCGGCAGGATTATGGCATTGATGCCAAATGAACCGTCGTGGCTCTCGGCAACCAAACGATGCGGTGAGGCCAAAGCCGGCCAAAGCACTTGGAACTCTTCGCCCGGCTTCCAGACGCTGACGTTGTGGAGCCTGGTAGGATGTATGATTGGACTAGTCGCGGCAGGTGTCTGTGTGCCCCGGAGTAGGCGCGGCGAGGCCTGCTCCGTCCAGACGATGTTCTCAGCTAACGGAAAGTCGTCGCGCGTAGTTTTGAAATCGCGCGCCCCACCGGGCCGCGAAGTTGGGCGGACCGACAAGTTCTCCGGAGCCTGAGCGATGTGACGCAAGATGGACGCACTCGGCGACGAAATCGTCGTTGCGGATTAGATACTCGGCAGCGAACTCCGCAGCTTCGTATTCTCGCATGTGCGCATAGGCAGCCGGATCGGTCCAATCGCCTCGCAATGTGCCACGTCCTCTCCCGGCACCCGCATCAGTCAGGGGCTTCGGAATGAGCATCCGTTGCGATACGCAAGTCGGGTAGTTGGAGAGTCGGCAAACCGCTGTGCTGATTCAGCAAACCATGGCGCTCAGTGTGGCGCACCGCCGGCAAGAAGATATCGATAGCCGTTCGTCGTCATCCAGCGGGCACGGGCAAGATGCGTCTCCCATGACCGGAACGCCCGCTCTGGTTCCTCGGCCGGGTCTATATGCAGGACAATCTTGGCGACTTCGCGCCAGTCCGCATCTTCGGCTGCCGCGTCGAGAAGGCGGATGTATGTGAGCAACCGCTCCTCATCATAGCCGGTCAGGATCGGGGCATCCGGCGCAATGTCGGCGACATCGGGATCAAGGAGCGGCTTAAGCATGGCACGCATGCTTTGCGTAGAGATTCCTTTGCTCGTCGGAAATCCGAAAACGCCTTGGGTCCTTTGAGGCGCTCCTGGGCTGCTCTACAGCCTTATCGGAAGAACTCGATTGGATCGACATCCAGAACTGCAGCGAGCTTTTCAAGCATATCGATTGTGGCTGCGTGTTCCTCGCGCTCAAGCATACCGACATAGTTACGATTGACGTCGGCACGATCCGCGAGCTCCTCCTGCGACAAGCCAGTGGCATGTCTCAGCCGGCGTAGATTCTTCGCTACTCTCTCCCGCAAGATCATTGGGGAGGAGTCACCGGCTACCTAATATACTGCCACCCAATATACTAGGTATTCGTCTTTTGGAAACCGTCTGTGTGTGTGTTTCGCGAGCCGGGCGGAGCCCGGCGAGCCGCGGCCGCAGCCAAGGCACCGCCGAAACCGGCCAGCGTCACAGATCGATCTAAGATTCTTCAATCACGCCGCGCAGCCGGATGTCCGGCCGCGCGGCATCATGACTGTCACCCGGCCTTTTCCAACAAGGCCTTTGCCTTCCCCTCGAGCTCAAGCCGGCTATCCTGATGCGCCTTGCTACGGGCATGCGCTGTCATGCCCTGCACAAAATCGAAGATGCTTTCAGGCGGGCGGCCTTCCTCCTGCAATACCGTCTCGATGATCCTGCCCGTTTCACCCTTCGAAAAGCCGCGCTTGCGCAGGAAGCTTTCGCGGTCTTCGTCGCTACGGGCGACGATCTTCTCACGTGCGGCCTTAATCCCAGCGACGAACGGCGCCGGACTTGAATTGGCAAAGCTCGTCAGTGCCGGAGCTGCCTCATGGGCAAAGCGCTGCGCGGCGAATTTCGAATGCCGGATCGTGATTTCCTCGAAGCCTTCGACGCCCCACAGATTGCGGTTCATGCAGACAGCGCGGAGATAGAAACTCGCAATGCCCAGCGTCTTCGATCCGACTTCCGAATTCCAGCAGTAGAAGCCTCGAAAATACAAATCCGGTTCCCCGTTCGGGAGGCGCCCAGCTTCGATCGGATGTGTGTCGTCCACCAGGAACAGGAATACGTCGCGGTCGCTGGCATAAAGCGTGGTGGTATCCTTGGTGATGTCTACGAAAGGATTGTGGGTCATCGTTGCCCAATCCAGAACGCCCGGCACCTTCCAAATGGTGTCGCCAGTTCCGTTGCCCGCTATCTTCATGACGGCGGCGACAAGCTCGTGATCCCAGATGCGGCCGTAGTCCGGGCCGGTCACAGCGCGAAGTTCGACACGTCCGTCTTCCGTCTCAAGAGTCTTTATCAATTCCGCACGATGGCTCAAAAGGCCGTGCTGCAAGTTGATGCCGACCAGCGGTGCCGGAAGTTGGCGCATGTAGGTCGCCGGTGCGCTGACAAGGCTGCAAAGCTGGCCGAAGCTCCAGTGTGTCGGCGCAATCGGCTGCTCTTGTCCGGGCACGATAAGCGAAAGCCGCTCTGCATTGTCGCGGCTGGCCTCGACGCGCACGGCGCGGCTCTCGACGGTCCGGGCGGTGGCGCGGTCCGCTCGCTGCTTCACAGCATCGTAAAGCTCGGTCAGGCTCAGATAGCGCTCATCGTTGGGACGCGAGAACCATTCCGACGAAACCCGGCCAATCCGTTCGCCTCGCGAGATATCCACGCGAAAGCCGCTGGAAGCCGCCTGCTGCTGGCTCTCGCTGTTGATGATGGTGGTCATGTTCATTGTGCTCACTCCTTTTCCGTTGATGCCGAAGGCATGTCCCCCGGCATGCCTTCCGGGGGCGCGTGAGCGCGCGGGAGTGATGGGGGCCAATGCCGGCGCGCAGAGCCGGGCTGCGCTGTCGAGCGAAGCTTGATGGAGTTGATGCGAGACTTCCTGGCAGTCGACAGCTTTGCGAGCCGGCGGCCCTGCTCTGCACAGGCAGCATTGGCGGGGAAGCGAGGGGAAGTCCCTCGCTTTCCAACGGATCGGCAAGGTTATCCGCAGCCGATCGGAACGATGAAAGCGTAGCTTGCCTTTGTAAAATTGGCGGAGAGATGTGGATTGTAGAGAGGAAACGGACTATTTGCCTGATTGGCGGATTGGGTAAATCCACGACTTTTAGTACGTCCGATAAGACAAGAGGAAAACTATATGACCATTTCTACCGAACAAGACAGCAAAACGGAAATCGTGTCGATCGCCGCCGACATTGTCGCCGCCTATGTTTCGAACAATCCAGTGCCGGTCGGCGACTTGCCGAAGCTGATCGGTGACATCCATGCCGCCCTGCAAGGGATCGGCACGCCGGCGACGGAACCTGTGGTCAAGCAAGAGCCGGCAGTCTCGATCAGGAAGTCGGTAACAGCTGACTACATCGTCTGCCTGGAAGATGGAAAAAAGTTCAAGTCTCTGAAGCGCCACCTTGCTACACATTACGATCTGAGCCCGGACGACTACCGCCAGAAATGGAACCTGCCGTCCGACTATCCGATGGTGGCGCCGAGCTACGCGGCCACCCGCTCGGCTCTTGCGAAATCCATAGGGCTAGGCCGGAAGGCAGTAGCGCCGGCCGTGGTTGAAAGACCAAAACGAGCTGCTCGCGCAGCAGCAGCGAAAACGACCCCAGCGGCAGTCAAGTCGCCGGTGAAGAAGGCGCGTAAGGCACCCGCCAAGGCGTAGCGTGCTGCACCTGACAGAGTTGCCAGGCAGTGGCGGACCTGAACATGACGAAGCCCCGCTTGCGGCGGGGCTTCGTGTTAGGTCGGATCACTCTGCGGCGCGGCGGGACCAGATGAGTGAGAACTCCCCTTCGGTTTCGGTCTCGACCAGGCTCGCATAGATCGGAGCGGGGAAGCTTGGATCGTCGAGCTTGACGGAGTGGTAGTCGCGGCCCTCGCGAGAGGTCTTCTTCCAGGCCGCGCCGAACTCGGTGGCGCCGGCGAAGATGCGGTAGTCCGGGCCCTTTTCGTTGTCGCCCTCGGCGGGGACGAAGTCCACGGCCTTGACGTTGAGGTTGAGCGTCTTGACGGAGCCCTTGAAGCCCTTAGCGGTGCTGGAGAAAGTGCCGATCGTAGCCATTTTGGTAGTTCCTTCCGTTTGATCGGGCCGCGCCCATCGCGGCCTCGATGGTGGTCGTGAGACCGGGGACGATCGGCCCCGCACCCGAAGGGCTGGAACGCAATGAAAGGCGGCCGGTGACAGCTTTTTTGTTTCGCGATGCAAAGCCGAACCGGGGTCCCCATCCGGCTTGCCGCATGGGGTGGTTGGGCGGCGGAAAAAAGCCGGCGGCGGACGTTGCGGGAAGACGATCGAGGCGCAGCGAAGCGAAGGCGGTCTTCGGTCAGACCCAATCCATTCGAGGACGCCGTGGGCGTGGTTCGAGCCGGCAGACAGGGGGAACCGCCACGATGGCATGGAGATCGGTCGCGCTTTCTCAACTACATAGCGAAGGGTTCCGGCAGCCAGCCCGGGACGCCCCATAACTCCAGACCAGGGAAGGGTACCCTCCGCCGCCATCGACGACGATGGCGTGCCGAACCGCGCGATCGTGTCTATCGCTGCCTGGACGGCACAAGGCGCCGAGAAAGCGGCGGCATCCGCATCCATCGCGTATCGTGACGTTCCGAGCTTGCTCGAAGCTGTCGATGCAATGCGGACGTGATCAAAGACGACACCGGGGGCGAGTTCTCTCTCATCTGCTCGCGTCGCGCCGCTGAGTGATCCAACTCTAACACGAAGCCCCGCAGCGATGCGGGGCTTCGCCAAGGGAGGTTCGCTCTCCGCCGTTGAAATAGGAGTCGATGGCGCTGTTCTGCATCGCTTCTTTTGCTTCGATCCTGATGTCGAGCTGTCGAGGTTCCGGCCGCGCCATTGGCGCGGCCGGAAAATTCACATGCGGTCCATGCCCGGAGCCGCCGAAGCGGCTCCGGGCATGGCGGCTTATTCGGCTGCGACGTGGAAGGGCTCATCTTCTTCGGGAGAGGCGGCGCTATCGAGAGATGCAAGGTCTGCTTCCACACGTGCAAGGTCTGCCTGCGGCTTGTCCGATGCCGCCGCTTCCGCATCGTTCACGTCATGCCGCTCCCCGTGCGCCGTGGGCTCTGGCGTGCGCATGATCGCCGGGAGCCATCCGGTTCCGGCGAGCAACTGCTCGGCAGCCTCCGCCATGGGCTGCTTCTTCAAGGCGGACAGCCTGTCCACTGCTTCTTTGCCGACAACTTCGTGCACGGCTTCGAGGATATGCGCCTTGGTGACACGTCCAAGATAGGTCCGCACGGTCGGCGTCCAATGCGCTGTCATGTCGAGCGCGACCGCTGTTACCAGCCTGTCCGCTGTCTCATGGGCGCGAGGCTTGCGCTCCCAAGGCTGCTTCACGGCATTGACGGTGAGCGAGGCGCAATGCGCGAATAGCGCCATGACGCTTGCGTGGTCGAGTGAGATGACGAAGCGCCACAGGTCGGCCACGTCGCGCGGCATGTCCGCCGCCCAAGCCGCATGACGATCCGCCAGCGCCTTGCCCGCCGCCGTGTCCTCGATGCCATCCGCGTGACCGCCAAGATGCGCGCTGCTCGGGCGAATTTCGAGGCAATGGGCTTCCATGCCCTGATAGAAGGTCTGCGCGGCAAGCGTATGCGTCACGGCGACAAGGGCAACGTCCGGATGTTCACCAAGTGCAAGGCGAAGGCCAAGCGTCCGGTGGGCAGTCAGGTCGCGGACGAGCAGATCGGACAGTGGCTTGCCATCGTCCTCTGCTTCTTCCTCGTTGCTGCCGCCATCGGGGTCCGAACTGATACCATGCTCGATGATTTCGCCATCATCATTGACGGAGTAGCCCTCGCCACCAGCTGGGGCCTCCGTTTCTGCTTCCGGCCGCTCATCTTCGGCGCGGATGAAACCGCGTTCGACGCGGGCCTTGCCGTCGTGCGAAACCACGACGAATAGGCCGCCCCGAGCAACATCGTCCGCATCGTACGCGTGGCGCAAGGCGTCGATGCGCTCGATCTCGGCTTCAAGTTTGCCGAAGCGCCCATCCACATCGTCGGGCAATTCCTCGGCGCTGTCCCATTCCTCCGTAAGCTGGGTGAACGCCTCAGAAGCCGCCTCATAAGCGGCTTCGTCTTCTTCCGACAGGACTACCGGCTGCGGGTAGGTGCGGCGCAGGCCATGTGCATGCGGATAGTCGATATGGACATCGGCCCATTTCCAGCCTTCGGCCTGCCTGACAGTCTCTCCGATACCCTGCAGCTTCGCGATGACCAGTTGGTCGAGCAAAGCGGCGTCTTCGTAGAAGCCGCCGCGATCCTCGGTGAACAGGTCGCGCAGGATGGCGCCACCAGCTTCCATGTAGACCTCCGCGCCGATGAAGATGGCACGGCGATCGCTAGCCGCAACATTGGTCCGCGTCAGTTCGCGGCGGATGATGTAGGGCTCTCGATTGTAGGTGAGGCTTTCGAAAACCTGCTCCTGCCGGGCGTGATCGTCGGTGATGGCGAAGGCCATCAACTGGTCGAGCGTCAGATCGCCATCGCGGTAGACCTGCATCAGCCTGGGGCTGACCGCGCCAAGCCGCAGGCGCTGCCGCACGACATGCGCGGTAATGCCGAAACGGGCGGCGATCTCTTCCGCACCCCATCCGCGTTCCTCATGCAGTTCCCGGAACGCCTCGAACTGATCGGCCGGGTGCATGTCCTCGCGGGTGATGTTTTCGTCAAGGCTGATTTCATGCGCGTCGTTCACCGTGTCGATGACGCAGCGGATCGGTTCGGTCTTCTTGATCTGCTTGCGCTTCACGCGCAGCAACTGTGCCAGCCTGCGGCCCTCGCCGATGCTGACGAAGTAGAAGCCGGTTTCCGCGCCCTCTCCGTCAAGCTCGGGCTCCACCACAAGATTTTGAAAGATGCCCTTGGCGGCGATGCTGGCTGCGTAGGCTTCGATGATCGCCTCGCTATGCGGCGTCTTGCGCGCGTTGCGGGGCGATTTCTTCAGCTTATTCAGCGGAATGAAAACGTCAGTGCCGCTCTCGCTTGCAGTTGTGGTTTTCGCACTCGTTTCATTGTTCGTCATGGTTCTGGTCCTTTCCCGATAACATGCCGAAGGCATGCCCCTCGGCATGCCTTCCGGGGGCGCGTGAGCGCGCGGCAGAGAGGGGGGCGAATGCCAGCGAGCGGAGCTGGGCTGCGCGTCGAGCGGGGCGGATCGGGTGAGTTCAGAAACAGATGGTCATGTGCCGCCTTGCGAGCGGGCGGCCCCGCTTTGCGCAGGCGGCGTTCGCGGGGGGAGAGATGGCCAAGACCATCTCTCCCATGTTCGGATACGACTGGTGCTTGGCGTAGGAAACTCAGGACGGCGATGGAAACCGTAGTCACTGCGAGTTCCGATAGCGTACAGTGTTGTTGTTGTGCCTATGTCGGCAACGCTGTAACTCAATGCAACTTACCACCCGAGCCATATTGAGAAGCTGGACGACTTGCACCCAGCACCCAGCACCCAGGCGCCGATGGCGAAGGAGCCTAGAGCGTCGCATCTCGCGGCTATACATTGTGAGGTGAGGAATTGAGTCCAGCCCCTTACGCGTTGTTACACCGTCGCTTGCCTCGCCTGATATAATGGGTCGCGGCGTTTGCGGCGGTCTTCGAGGCCGTAGAGCGGCATCGACCCAAGGACATTGGTGTCAGGCCTGGCTTGCGAGCGGGTACGTTCCTCAACACCGATCGCCAAGGCGAGGTGGATAAGTGCGGATCGAGCAATCTTCATCACGCGCAGCGCCTTCGCTTCCAGCAGGTCGCTGTCGATCGAAAACCCCAAGCCATCTGCACTGGGCGATGTAAGCATGAACGGCCGAGCCCATCCTTCGTGAACCTGGAGGTATCTGTGCTCCAGCGCGTTGCGGATGTCGTGCAACTCGCGCGCGTCGGCTCCCGTCGTTTGCTTCAATTGATCGTCGAACAACTCCTTGGAGAGCCAGTAAAGCCCGCGCAGCGGCCAGTTAGGATACGCCTTGAGACGATCAAGAAGCCGATTTTTACGTTCCACCATCCAGACGTTCTTGAAATTTATCCGGTTCGCGGATTTTCCCAGCTTCCAATAGTAATCAATCAGGAATGCCACCTTATCGAGCAAGGAATAGGCGATGCGAAAAGCCGTACGGACGCGCTCTGTAGCTAGCGAGTGGAGAGGATAATCAAGCGTATCGAACAACCAGACGCTGCGGTCAGAGAAATGTACACTCGTGTTGTGAAGCCCCTCGTACAGTATGAAACGTGCCGACGCATATTCCTGCTTCATCTGGTTGAAAAAACCGATGACGGGGGGAGGTGTGATGCTGCCTGGCCGTTCGTCGAAACGTTCAGTGACCGGCGGCAGGACGAGATTGTCTGAAGCCGCTGCTGAATGCGCGCCGAGGTCGTTGATCGGGTTCAGGAATAGGCGGTGGCCGAGGCACCATTGCCGATAAGCGCGTTCCGCCTTGCTGCGGCCGAGCGGTTGCCCATCAAGGTCCTGTAGCGCGCGAATGCGGTCGAGATCCGCCACTGCGGCATATGTATTGGCGTCATCAACGATCCGCTGTCGCATCGCGTCAGGATAGATCGAGTCGAATATCGCACTGTCGGCGTTGGCGGCGATTAGTCCATCATAGGCGTGAAGGAGAAAAATAGCTCGTTGGCGGTCATCGTTCAGCAAACTGGCATAGTGCTTGAGCCCGTAGCTACGATTGAGCTGCGCCATGGCGAACTTGGGCATGATCCGAAGTGCTGCGTCCCATCCTTCGATGGCATCGATGAAGCGTCCCATAGTATTGAGCTGGTTCGCCCAATTCGTCAGAATTTGACAGCGACGAAGTATATCAAGTTTTTCGAACCCGCCGTGTGCGGTGGCCCGGGAAAGTGCGAGGATCTGCTGTTCGTGGTGAGGGTGTTCCCATTCCCAGGAGCCTCGGTCGCCGGCGACTTTCTCCTTCACACTCCACGCGTTGGCGCGGAAATATTCTGCAACCACGCTGTGCTCCGCAGTCAAGTCACGCTTCGCTAGCTCGTTTATCAGGTAGAGGGCGCGATCCGCGCCGGGCTCGAACCCTACATCGAAAGATGCGTCGATGAGCTTCCCGATATGTTCGAGCGCCGCATCGTTATCCAGCCTGGAAATCGAGCGTTCACGCAGCCTTTCTATGCTTTCAGGTGCTGCCGCCATGTTTCTCCTTGTACCTTCATTTTACACGCGGTGGCATTTCTTGTATTTCTTCCCGCTGCCGCACCAGCACGGATCATTCGGGCCAGGTAGGCGGCTTCGCGGGATCTGGCTTTCGCGTTCGATGCCATTCGGAATCGTAACCTTGCGTGCCGCCATGCGCGATACGTCTGCTTCAATCGCTGCAAACTCCGGACTTCCCTTCACTGGAACTTGAATGGCAAGCGGTACGGCGCGCGAGTAGCTCCCTGCAGGCGTGGCGTATACTAGCAGTGCGGTGGTACGCGGCGATCCCGCCATGACAGCTGCGGCGCTGGCTTTTTGTCGGATAGCCTTCAAGTCCGGAAGGTAGCCCGTGCGGTGTAGCCATATGAAGAGAGGCGGATCCTCGCCGAACTGAAAATAGCGGCTTGTCTGCTGCGACAAGCTGCTCCGCACCTGCCGCAGCATTTCTGAAAAGTTTTGGCGGCCTTCCTCGTCAAACGCCCTGATGTGACTAGTCGCCGACAGCCATCCTTTCTCTGCCGTCGTTTCTAATGCGTCCAGAAGCTTCTGACCCTCCGCAGGATAGTCCTGTCGTGGCGCAGGCTTGGTATTGAAGTCAGCGTTGGCAAAGTAGTTATCAACGGGATCGCTCTGGCCGTCCCACCAAATCAAATCCGGCCCTTCGGCGAGTTGGTCCTTTAGGGTTAGGTCGAACCGGTTCTTTGTCAGGTATGCGCCCAGATGATCCATTTCGTCGAAAAGGATCGCTTCGGGAATTCCCGCGACTGCTTGGCGGACTTCGAAATAGTGCAGCAGTTCGCCGGTCGTCGGAAGGAACCGCCGAAGCACAAACAAATCGTCAATCGACAGCGAGACGAAGGGGTATCGGCCAAGGATAGGCTCGATGCCGGGGAACTGCTTCGAAAGACCCGAAAAGGGCGAGAAGGATTCGACTGTCAGACCAACTGGCAGCACGGTCCGAAAGTCGATAAGTCGAATGCGCGCCGTTTGCACATAGCGACCAGCATCACGTTTATACAACGCAACCTCCTCGGCCGAATTCAGGTATTCAACGAACCGGCGGCATTGATCGTATGCCTTGTTGATCAAATCCTGGATGGCTCGGCTGTGACGTTTAAAGTCCGTTGCCGGAGATGCTATCGTGGCAGCTGCACCGGCCTTGGCCTCGACCATTATCAAGACATCGTCAAGCAAGATCAGCGCGTCATTCTCTACCCATTGTCCGGTGTCCGGATGGCGATACCAAACCTCCTGCTGCACGACCGCTCCAACCAATTGCCGTTCGAGCACGGAATAGAAAGCTGTTTCACTCATCTCCTTCTGGCGCGTTTCAAACGTTTTCTTGTAGTCGGGCTTGCGCTGCAAAAGATTCCAAAGAAGCGCGCGATAGCTGGAATCCCTAATGAAAGCGTGGTCGGTTGCGAAGAACTCGCCATCGAGCTTGACGAGCGGTCGCATACGCGCCGGCAAGGTTCGAAGCGGTGTGCCGGATAGTGGCCCTGGGGCAAAGAAATCGCTATGTTCGCCGCGCTCGAAGGCCAAGTCCTCCAACAGTGCGGGCGGCAGCTTCGTATGCTTGCTGAGATTGCAGACGCCGCCTCGGAACATATCTGTAAATACGCCTGCGGCTGCCGTTAGTCGCTCCGGGGCCTCGCGCTCCCATAGCTCGCGGACTTCATCGGGTGTCAGACCCTGCTCGGCATGGGCTTCCGCGGCAGCTCCCATGAGTTCCTGCATTTGATCTGCTGCTCGGACATGTCCGCCAGCCATCGATTGGGCTGCGGCCTGAATCCCGGCGGCAATCTCGCTCGCACCCATGCCGTAGGCTTCCCGCAAGGCATCATCGTGCGGTTCGAGAGCAAAGGCGTAGAATTCTTCTTCCAAGGCGCCATAGCGATTGCCCCTCATCAGCACCCAGTTTGATTTGACCGAGTGCGACATCGAGCCGGTTCGCTCGCCGAAAATGCCGTCCTCAACTCCAATCGAGCTAAACATGCAGTAGCGCGCTGCTGCGGAATGAAGCTCCTCTGCAACCGTGAAAATTTCGGCGCAGACCCTCTCTTCAAAGGCGCCCTCATGTCCGGGTGGAAAACTCACCAAGACCGCGTGAACATATTCCAGCACGAATTGTGTCGTGTTGAGCTCCGCCCGGTGCTGCGAGCGCTCTTCGCCTTCGGCGAACATCGCGCTCACTACCATTGTGCTCCAGATGTAGCCGAGCAGCTCGCGGGGCGGCAGCGAGAGGATCAAGTCCTTCAGCCGCAACGCCAGGCGTTCCATCGCAAGGCGGCTGTCATCCTCCGCTTGCTGGCGCTGTGTTTCATCCATTCCAGGGATCGACATAAACCGACTCGCTCCGCTCAGGTTCGCTGTTGTTGCATCACAGGAGGGTCGGCGCCGGCATTTCGCCCCTCAAGCGTCTTCAGAGATGTGATGGCGTCCCGCACATTCGAGATAACCTCGCACCGGAACACGCGATCGAGCGCAATGTTCTTCGACGAAATCAGCACACGAAGCGGGCCGTCGGTAAAAAAGGCGCGGCAATACGACAGCGCGGCGCTCGCATGGCTGAAATCATACAGATCATTGCCCTTGAAGCGACGAGGTTTGTCCCAGCGAAACGCAGCATGCAGGCACGCTTCGATATACATACCCCGCAACTGAAGCCGCATCTCCGGCTTCGATTTGAGCGCATGAAACAAGATATTCGCGCACATCGAACGGCACTGGGTCCATTCGGACGAATTGCGCAGAACCGGCGGACCCCCCTGTTTTTCGCCTATGTCCGAAATGACCTCGACCGCCATATCGGCAAAAAGATCAGCGACGCCCTTGAGTTCGTCGATCCAGACCTGCTCGAAACTGGCAATCCCGCTCGCGTGACGAGCGATGCCCTCGTTGAGCCTCGCTGCACTATCTCCAAGCTTCAGGTCGTCGGCGTCCGGCACATCTTTGATCATCTCGACCATCCCGGCGAGAGGAATGTCCCACATGTGATCAAAAAACGCCTTCTGAATCGCCAGCTGAGTTTCGGCATCAAAGAGTGTGTTGCTTGGATGGATGGCACCAAGAACATACGAGAGCTTCGACCAAACCAGATGGCGCAACGGATGCAAGTTCTCGCCGCGATCTTTGAATGAATGGAGGAAATGGGCGAGCTCTGTCGTGAGACGCGCTTGATTATGGAGCAGCGTAACACCGAGACTCAGCTCGTCGATCAGCCGGGCCGTCGCCAAGCGTGACGTTGAATCGGATTGCTTCAGCAATTCCAAAAACACACTCTCGCTAGCGGGGCAAAACAGCCTGCCTTCGGCAACGCCACTGCGCAGCAGGCTGAGCAACTCAAGGCTTTCCTCATCACGATTTCGACCGAGTGCCGCATTCAGCAAGAGAATCCAGAAATTCATATCGAGATAGATCGGAATTTTCGAATCGAGCGCGCAGCCGAGCTCAACGGCGCGAACCTTGACATGTTGATCGACCGAGATGTGTGGATTAGCGAGGTGCTGTTCGAAATTCATTCTGTAACCAATGTGGATTTTGGCGTTCGAAATACCGGATTGCTGCTCTGTCCGACTTAAAGAGAGGCTTACCAATATAGAATAACTGATTTGTGGGCAGTCACTCGCAGTTAGAGGCTATTCTATCGCCAGACCGAGACAAACAAAACGTCGACAGGGGTGGCGTTTCGGGCGCGGCATCGGCGCAGCACAAAATTGCTGTGCATAAGCGCCAGACTAAGAGGCCTTCTGGCCGAATTGACCGGGCGTTCGGGGCGAATGTCGTTGAATGATGAGGGGGCCAGGTCTAACTTGTGCGTTCCCGGTATGCGGCGCAGGTGCCGAACCTGATGCAGTAGGCAAAAAGCCGCTCACCCAACAGAATGGCACGGAAAACATCCAAGAATGAAAAGGCGCCGAGTCCGGCTACGACTCGGCAAACAGCGGGGCCAGGCTTCACCTTCGAGGACCTTTCCGCAGGATGGCTGTTGACCAAGATTCTAGCCGGCGTGGAGCTGCCCGGCGTTGGCACCGCAGGCATACGAATCCAGTCGCAAACCAGCGCGCTGCGGTGGCATATTGACGACCTGCTGGTGACGGCGGATGCCGACGGCAGTCACCTGGCGGTCTCGTGCAAGAGCAACAAGCAGGTCTCGGGCAACGGTTTACCGGCGGACTTTGTTCAGCGCGCCTGGAAGCAATGGCGAGACTCCGACAGCCCGATGCAGCGAAGGAGCGATGTGTTGGCGCTTGTGACGCGCGGGCGGCACGAGGCGTTCACATCGCCATGGAGCGATATCGTCAGTTGGTGTTCAGGTGACGACCCGGCACTCGCTATCGCGCGCATTCGAGAAACCCAGAAGCACACGCGCATCTTTGAGAGCATCCAGGCACCCGGTGGCACGATCACGGCAACGGACGCCGAAACCGTCGAGTTGATCCGCCATCTCGCCGTCATTCCGCTCGATTTTCAGCTCGATCAATCATCCTCGGTCGAGGAAGCCATCGCTAGATGCCGAACGCTCTTGCAGACCGGCGAACGAAACGAGGCACAATCGGTCTGGACCGATCTGGTGCAAATGGCTACCGACATGCGGGTCGGCTCCGGCACGCTGACGCTCCGCACGGTTTGGGAAAATCTCCGCGCCAAACACCGCCTCAAGGATCAACCGAGCTTCGAGGGGTCTTGGAACGCTCTCCAAGCGTTGACCGTGGACTACAGAGCGCGGATCCAGACCGCGCTTCCTTCCGGTATTGTCATCGACCGCAAAGACGACAAGGTAAAACTTGCAGCGCTTCTACGGGATCAGCCTGCCGTGGCAGTGTTTGGCGATTCCGGCAGCGGGAAATCGGCGCTCGTCAAAATGACGCTAGACGAGTTGTTTCCTGCCGAGAATCAAGTGTGGCTTGGCGCGGAGCAGATCGATTTTGCGACCAGCGAGATAAACCGATCCCGGCTCCAACTGGCGTACCCTCTGCACGATGTCCTTCAGGCGAGCACGAGGCCTGCCAATGTGCTCGTGATTGATGCGGCAGAAAAGCTTGATGCCGACGCACTTTCTCGAACCAAACTACTCATTCAGCGCCTGGCGCAGCCCACCGGTTTGGCAAGCAGTCTGCCGTGGCGAGTTGTAATCGTCAGTCAAACCGAAGGCTGGCGCGACCGGCTGCAGCCGTTGATCGGCCAAGCCGTGAACGATCATCTCGCCGTGGAGACCATCGGTGTCGAGGATGTAAGAACCGCGTTGCGCGCGAGCAGCGACCTGCGTTGGCTGGCTAGTCGGGACGAAACAGTTGCGGCCCTCACCAACCTACGAGTCTTGGGCTGGGTCGTCCAGGCATCGGCCGTGTTTCAGCCGGGAAGCGCGGAATTGACGTCACCTGCGGCAATTGCGGACCGTATCTGGGCATTTTGGACGCAAGACCAACCAGCCACCCAAAACCTGCTCATTCGGCTGGCTGAACGTGAAGCGGAGTTCGTGCGAAGCTTCGCGCTAAGCGAGTTGGACGCGACCGACGCCGTAATCTTCCAGAACAGGCCGGCGCACCTGCCGCTAAGGAAGAACACGCGCAACCGGATTGAGTTCGAGCACGATCTTGCGGCGGATTGGGCCCGATTCCAGCGGCTCAAGGAAATTTCGCATGATGTCGATCGGTGGGCTGTTCTGGCCGATAATCCGCTGTGGGGCGGGGCACTGCGCCTTTTCGGTCAATTCCTTCTGCGCGAGCCCGCCGGCACCGCGAGTGAATGGGATGAGGTGCTCTCGATCTTAGAGGCGAAGGGCGCCACATCCGCTGCTGATATCCTGCTGGATGCACTTTGCCTTGATCCGCAAGCTGCTCGATTTTTGAACGACCGTGCCGAACTGCTGTTCTCGAACAACGGTAAAAGGCTAAATCGCCTGCTTCGCCGGTTCCTTCACATTGCCACATTACCGAGTGCCCCGGAGGCATTGCAAAACGTCGATCGCTCCCTCGCACTCTACATGGAAGATAAGTACCGCACCCCAATCATCGGGCTTTGGCCTGCGATGGCGAATTTTCTTTATGCGCACCTGACGCAAGTTGCGGAACTCATCTTGCCAACCGTGGCTGACGTCTGTGCAGTGTGGCTGACGACGACCCCGTTGCGGCTGCACGGCGATATGCCTTTGCCGTTTCGCAAAGAGTTTGCCGAGATTGCATTGGCGACGGCGCGGGCGCTCCAGGTCGATCAGGGCAAAGACGTAATTTATCTCGGCGATGGTGAGCGCCCAATCTACGCGGCGGCGTTTTCTGCTGGATGGGATCTCCCTGACGACGTGGCCACCTGGGCGCTGGAAATGGCCGAGCGGCGTCCTAAGGCGGAGGCGGTTGCGAAAGAGATCGCTGACGCCAAAGCAAAGACGGCAGCAGATCATGCGGCGCGTATGAAATCCGATCCCGAGTATCGGAATCATCAGAAAGAATTGGCCAAGCGGCGGTCCATCGGCCCGGTGGGCTTCCTCAGTTCACGAAAGCTGCCGCCTTGGCCGCTCGGCCCGAAGGGCCGCGTCGAGAATGATTTCCGCCACGTGGCCCTTCATACAGCTGCGCTGACGCCTCTGATGAACCTGCGTCCCGAATTGGCCGGGGAGATCTTGCTTGCCGCTATCATTGAAGGAAACCCAAGAGAGGAACACTCTGACAGCCTGCATTTCGACAGGGTCGGCCTGGAATATGATGCCGAAAGCTACCCCACGGCCTTCTGGAAGAGCCAGTTCCTCACCTTCCTGCAAATCAACCCTGACATTGCGATGACAACTCTCATCCATCTGGTGAATTTCGCCACCGATAGATGGGCGCATACCAGGGAGGGCAACCGCCGGAAACCACGCCAGACCACACTTGTGATGCGTGACGGCAGGGAAATGTCCTATTTCGGCGACGGGATGGTCTTTGACTGGACCCAGCAGGAATCCAACTCAGCTGGACAGCTTCACTGTGCACTGAACGGCCTGGAACGCTGGCTGACCTTGCAGTTGGACCAGGGAGCAGACATCGACCACCACTTGACGCGGCTTCTGAACGAAGGGAATTCGCTCGCCTTCATCGGGCTGTTAGTGAACATCGCCAAATACCGGCCTGTTCTACTTTCGGGCGTGCTCATGCCCATACTCAGCAGCGATAGCGTGTTCTGGCTTGATGCGGGCCGGGTCAAGAACAGCGGATTCAACGCATACGCGTGGTGCAACGCGGGCGATACAGTTTTCAACACAGCGCGGGATTGGGCAGCAGCCCCTTATCGACAACAGAATCTGCCGGAGATCGTCAGCCCCCTCATTGTGAGAGACACGGTCCTTGCCGGCTTTCTAAAAGCGGCAATCACCAAATGGGAGAAGCCGGACACTCCGAAGGGGGCCATCGAATTCAGCATCCTTTGCGCGGAGCTCGACGAAGCAAATTACCGGGTCGTTCGTGATCCGGATACAGGGGAGGAGACAGTTGGATTCGACTACCCCGAAGCCGTCAAGGTCGAGGCTGCCGTGTTCCAACAGGCGAACGCTCCCAAATTGCAAGATCTCATGCTCGCGTATCGGTGCGAGCAGATCCTTCAGCAGCGCGGCAAACTGGCAGATCGAGACGCTCAAATCTTGGCGGACGTGCTGACCGCCGCGCCGACTGAAGACGAGCCTGACGACAAGGGCCGGCAAGCGCTCAACAAGTTGGCGGCAGGCGCAACGCTGGTCGCCTGCGCTGGAGTGTGGCTTGCAACGCGACCCGATATCGAAGCGGCAGCTAAGTCCGAACTCCTGGCCGCCGCCGAAAGCAGCGCAGAGGCTTCCGAGACATTGCGCCGGTCGCGGCGCATGATTTTCGAAGACCGCCTAAAGTTTGCAGCGTATGGAATTTTTCACCTGTGGCTCGGTGGCGGCGAAGAACAAGCGCAATTGGAGCGGGCTCTGCTTTGCATTCTGACCTGCAACGATGAGCGTGCTGCCGGAGCGGTGGGTTTCCTCGCCCATCGCTATCGAACAGAACTTGGCGAGCGCTGGTGGCGACTGTTGCAACTCGGCGTCCTGTGGTCGGCGCTGTCGATGTTCGGGCCGGATTACGATGATCCACCCGAGATCGAGGTTCGCTGGCAGCGCTGGCTGCGGTGGCTGCGTTCCCGACCGGTATCAGGCATGCCCGGTAACAAATCATTCCTCGATCCACTCGGCATTTGGCAACGGCTCAAACCACTTGAACATGCGCGCTGGCGTCGCAAAGTATCCGCCGGAGACTGGCTTCCGCCGCACGAAGAAAGAGCCTCGCACGGTCTCGATACCACCATTCTGGGCAGCCTTTTTGGCTGGCTGCTGGCGGAAGAGTCTCGTCCCGAGGGGGAAGATCTCGAAACCTGCAGCGAGGTGATCTTGTCGCTTTGGGCCTATGAAGCCGCCTTTTGTTCGGAGCACCGCAACGAGCGCGGCGAGTATCGCCTGCCTGATCAGTTTGGATACAAGATCATTGCTAAGCTGGCTTTCTATGCTGCGCACCTCCAGGCGGACCGCGCATCCCAGATTTGGCGGGGAGTGCTGGGCCTCGGCCCTGCCGCACGCCACCTCATCGAGCATTTTGTCGGTGCGTGGTTTGTTGAACTGAACCGCGGCTGCGACACAACCGCGTTTTGTGCGCGTTGGCGAGATATGATCGAGTTCGCATTGGACGCCGAGTGGACCAAAGGCGGCTACTGGTTCGACGACCTGCGGATATTGCAGCGACTGCTGGGATTTGGTTCTGAGGCGCTCCTGACAAATCTGCCTGATGCTGCTTCATCCGTGTTCGCTATGCGGGAGCTCTACCGGCGCTGGGCAGAAGCCAACTTGCAGGTAGATGAGGAAAATGTAGCCGGGTTTGCCTACTTTCTTGCTTCGAAGTCCGGGGCGGAATTACGGACCGATGGTGTGAAATGGCTGGCTGCATCGTTCGGCGGCGCAGGCAGTGAACAGCATTGGCGAGATCGGAGAGGCACCGGAGATGCTCTGGTCAATCTCCTCGACATAACACTCCAAGAGAATGCCTCGGTATTGAGGCAAGATCAGACGGCTCGGGATGCGCTAGTAGCGCTGGCGTCTTATCTTGTGGCCAGGCAGATTCCGACTGCGCTGGCGCTTCAGGAACGCATCAAGCGCTTGAGATGATTCCGTTTTCTCGAAGACTACTTCACCTGCACCACGTCGGCTGCGGTGTCGGCGAGGTCGTAAGCCGTTCCCGCGTTCTTGATCCTTCTTAGCTACGGCCATAGTGGCCCTCGTGCAAGATGTCGGCGTCAGCCACTGCCCTCACGAATGCAGCCCTTGCCGCGCTGGCCTCTTTGAGCCCGTCCAAGACCGCCAAGCAGGCTTTTCGAGCGGCCACATGGCTTTTCGCCGTCACGGCCTGACTGTCCAGGACGCCAACAATCTATACGACGCGCTGTCGTCCGCAGAGCGACAGATGGTCCAAGACAATTTCGCCAAAACGATGAAGCGCCGTGGGCAGAGAATCGTTCGGCTGGCCGACCAGGCACCTTTGGATCGCTTCGTCTTGATTGCGATCGTGCTACGATCCGCTCTGGTTGCTGCACGAAGAGAGAGATGGATGCGCTTAAGGTGCCTGATTGACTACTTTTCCCACTCGATACAAAGTTTGTCGCCCAAGGCCCTCACCGCACGATCAATCGCGCGAAAATTATGCTTCTTGCGCCGCTGGACCCTGCCGGTGAAGTAGCGGGGCCATGCCTCCTAATTTCGAATGATCATCGACTAACTCTACGGGCTATGCAGAGCGTCGCCGATAGCAGAAGAGTGCTTCTTCGATAGTGGGACTCGCGATGTAGCGGTCTCCCGCTACCAACCCCCGACGGGCAGAGAGCGTTCCCATTTTCAGGTCGCAGCCGCAGATTATAGCCCGAGCCGAACGCAGGCCTTCACTGCACTAGGAAAGCCCGCCTACGCATAGGGCATGCTACATTCATGGCCCTGCAGAAAGGCGAAGCAGTGAGGCGATATTCGCCTGCGCTTCGACCGATCACCGCGCAGCGGATTGAGCGAGCGCTCGACCGCGTGGCTGAGATCATCGTGGCGCGCGGCAGCCAAGGCGAGACATGGCTCCCCCTCTACGACCATCTTGAGCACGCGCTCCAGGACTACCAGGCCAAGGAGGGACGCCTTGCCGCAGTCCATCAGCGCGCTACACGATTGAAGGATCAAACGGCAACACGATCTTCATAAGCTCCTCCTGCCACATCTTCATGTCGCCGCCCTCGCCGTATTTCGGACGGTCTATGGTGTGGCCCATCAACATGCGGCGGAGTTCCTCATCCAGCCTGGCGTTTTTCATGCGGTCTTCAAACGAATGGCGCAGCGAATAGACCGTTGTTTGTCGGTTGGGAACAGTTTGTGGATCTCGAAATGCTTGTTGAGCAGGGCTGATAGCGACGCCTCGCGATCCTTGTACCTCGGAAAGCCATTCGGATGCCTCTTGAACACTTCAAGTGCCACGCCGACCAGGGGCACCTTGCGCACCGATGAGGCTGTCTTGATCTCACGTGGGTCGTCAGGATCCTCGCGTGGCTCGACCGAGATGTGAGGCACCTCGTGGTCGAGATGGATGACGCCGGCGTGCAGGTTGGCGAGTTCACTCGGCCGGGCCCCTGTCTCCGCGAAGGCAAGTACGATGCCTCGCGCCTCATCGTTGAGCGTCGCAAGCGCGCCGGGCGCGAAGATCCTGTCGCGTATCCAGTCGGTCGGGAACGGTGGACGACTGCGTTTCGACTTATCGCTGAATGAGAGATCGGCGAACGGGTTCTTCTGTTCGGGTGAACCGAGATGACGATAGTAATCGCCATAGAGGGTTCGCAGGTTCCCCATATTTCGGTTGCCGGTCGACGCCGAACGGTCCGCCTTCCCCGTTATGGGTGCAATTCGATCCAACCAATACTTGTGCACTGCACGTGCGTCGTCGCGCGTGATCTCACCCATTGGTTTGTCGCCAACCAGCGCAATGAAGACATCGACGCTCATTTGGCGTTTTGCCTTCCATCGTTTCTTCTGCTCAGCGCTTTTGGTGCGGAGTTCGTCGCGGACGATCTCATCGAAATAGAGTTTCAGCGCTTCCGATATCTTGTCGTCAGGACGGGAGACAGTGCCAGTGACCGCGTCAACCACGAGGGAGCTGGCTGGCTTTCCAATCGTGGCCTCGACCCGCTGCAGGATCGTGTCCAGCGGCTCGGCGACTAGGATGTCGGCGAGCGGCCGGTAGACGAACCCTAGCGCCTCTGCGCGCTTGATAGCGCGCTGGTAGAGAATGCGCGCGGCATGCGGATTTTCGCCCAGCATAAGTGAGGACCATAGCGCGTTGTCGGCAGCTTCATGGAGATCGCGCGCGGTGCGCGCCTTTGACCGGTCTGCCGTGTCCAACGCACGGCGTACGAATGCACCGCGATCATCGAGATCCCTTAGCTCCTTTGGGACACGTCTGTAGTAGTGGAAGCGATCGCCTCTCCGTTGGAGAAAGCGATCTGGATCATGCTCTTCGCGGCGCCGTCCCATGTCTTCAATATACCATTTGTATCACAATAAGTAACACAATAGGTATCACAAAAAGCCAAAACAGCGCAAGAGTCGCAGCCGCCTCCGCGAAATTCTACAGCAAAATCAATAACTTATTGGAAAATCCGATGGTACCGTTGGCTGGGATCGAACCAGCGACCTCCGGATCCACAATCCGGCGCTCTAACCAGCTGAGCTACAACGGCACATTTGCCTGGGCGTGATCTCGTCGGAAACGCGTTCCACTTGACCCACTCTGTCGTTCGGCGATGCGTCCTTACGGGCTTATGGATTTTAATTCAAGGCTTTTGCGAAGCAAAGACCACTTCCCCACATGTCGCCGCGTCGAGCAGGATCCACCGGGCAAAGAAAAAGGCCGGCGGGAGGAGGTGCCGGCCTTTTCCTGTTACGAGCCAGCGGGAGGAGGTGCTGGCTGGTCACCCCGGGGAGCAGAGGGAGGAGGTTCCACTCGCCGGGTATTCCTTGATGGCTGGCATCATACGCTTGATCAGTTTGAAGAAAATGCGACCTTTTGTTGCATCTCCTGATCCTGCGTAAATATTAGGCAGCCTTAATGTCCTTGATCGCCTTCTCGAAGGCGGTCTTGATCGGCTTGGAGACGTCTTCGGCCGCCTTGGAAGCGACAGCCTGCAACTCCTTGGCCTGCTCGACGGACAATTCGACGCGCTTGCGCAGGAAGGCGGTCTGCAGTTCGATGACTTCCGACAGCGACTTGGCGCCGATAAGGGCTTCGAGATGCGAGAAACCGGCTTCGGCATTGGCGCGCAGTGCCGCGATGGTCTTGAGCGACAGGTCGCTGGAAACAGTCTTGGCGGTCTCGTAGGTCGACTCCAGAGCCTTCTGGGTCTCCTCGGCGCCGGTCTTGAGCTTGGCATAGGCCTCTTTCGACTGCTCAACGCCCTTTTCGGCGAAAGCGCGGATCTGGTCGGTGGCCTTGGAAGCGTCGAAGCTCGGGAATTCAACGTTTTCGATGGTCTCGGCAGTCTTGGTCCTGGACATTTTCCATCCTTTCAGCGGCAGCGGCTTTGACAGAAAGCCGTCTCGTTCATGTATGATGTCAATATAAAGGCAAATTTTGTGCATTGCAATATCTTTGTTGCAGTGCACAAAAAAATCTTTCGGGCCGTTAACCAAGAGCCCAAATTCCAGCCTTTGCACGTTCTGGCTTGTGGACCTTCGTGGCTGCGGCTTTTATTAACAAAGCGTTAACTGCAATTTTCGCCGCTCCGTGAGGGTTCGCCAAGCGCATGCCGTCCGAATATTCCTTCCTCGACGTCGCCGTGCTCGATGCGGTCCGCCAGCGCTTTGCCGCCGGCGACGCGATCGCGATCCTGTCGGGGGACCTGGAGCAGGTGATCTGGGCCAACGGGCCGGGCGCAGCCGTGTTCGGCTATCCCGACATTGAAGCGATCATCGGCGCCTCGGCCCGGCTGCCGCTGATCGCCCGCCGCCAGATCATGGCGACCAGCGGCTTTCCCGAGATCGGCAGCGATCGCGCCATCATGGTGCGGCTGGCAACGGGAATGACCAGCCGCGCTGTCAGCTTCCTTGCCAGTGCCGTGGCGCTGCCCGATGGCGAGAAAGCGATCATGCTGGCGGTGCCGGCGGCGCAGACAGGCTCGCGCGGTGCCGCCGAGATCGCCAGCCGGGCGATCGGCGGCTTCACCGAAGACGGCCACTTCATCGCCTTCATCGACGCGGGGGGCAATGTCGAGGCGGCATCGGACGGGTTTTCGAGGCTCGGCATCCAGCCGGCGACGCTGGCCGCCCTGGTGGCGGATGTGACCGCCGAAGGCGAGCGTATCGTCAAGCGCCTCGTTCCGGGCGGCAGCACCTCCTACCCGGCCGGCCTGGCGCGGCTGACGCCGGAGCGGCATCTCCTGGTGGTGATCGACGAGGATCAGCTCGAGGACAGCATGCCTGCCGCAGAAGCTTCGGCGGACGGAGTGCCCGAAGCAACGGAAAGCCCCGCCAACCAGACTGGCGGCGCGAAGAGCGTTTCCGCAGAATCGGAGTCT
The DNA here is from genome assembly GCF_059420305.1 of Mesorhizobium sp. GW821-FHT04C10. Taxonomy (NCBI): domain Bacteria; kingdom Pseudomonadati; phylum Pseudomonadota; class Alphaproteobacteria; order Hyphomicrobiales; family Phyllobacteriaceae; genus Mesorhizobium; species Mesorhizobium sp. GW821-FHT04C10. The sequence goes on from NZ_JBWKTL010000001.1 coordinate 6,689,983, forward strand.
CATCAGGACAATCAGCCGCCGGCGGATGTTTCACAGACAGAAGCAATCGAGGGACCGACGGGCACCGCCGCGCCTGAGCAGCAGCCAGCCCTCTCTCCAGCCGGGCCAACACCAGCTGCCGCCGACAATGATCGGCCGGTGGTGGGCGGCACGACTGCACAGCATGATCATTGGTACTTCAATGCGGGTGAGGAGGACGCGCCAGCCGCGCCGGAGCCAGAAGCCGTGGCCGAAGCAAACGGCACCGAGGCTTCGGTGGACAGCGCGAAAAAAGACGAGGCCGCCTCCCCGGCCACAAGCTCGGCCGCCCGGACGATAGACCGCTCGGCGGCGCCGATGCGCTTTGTCTGGCGCACCGACGCCGAGGGCAGGTTCAGCGCGCTGTCGCCGGAATTCGCCGATATCGTCGGCAAGCCGGCCGCTGACGTGATCGGCCGGCGTTTCAGGGATGTCGCGGCGACCTTCGGCCTTGACGCGTCCGGCGAGATAGCCGGCCTGCTGGAGCGACGCGACACCTGGTCCGGCCGCTCCGTGCTGTGGCCCGTGGTCGGCACCGACCTCAAGATTCCCGTCGACCTCGCGGCTTTGCCTGTCTATGGCCGCAGCCGTGCCTTCGAGGGTTTTCGCGGCTTCGGCGTTGCCCGCGCCAGCGACGCGGTCGTCGATCCGGAAGCGATCGGCATGGCGCTCGTACCCAATGGCCAGGCTCCAGCGTCGTCCGTGCCGGAAACCGTCGAAGCTCCCGCCGAAGAGCCGAAGGCCGAGGAGCCGAACGCGGACCCGTTCAAGGGCGAGGTGCCGGCGCTGACCATCGTGCCAAAACAGGAGCGGCGCTTTGCCGACAAGGTCATCCGGCTGGCCGAACACCGGCAACCGGCCAATGACAAGGGACTGTCGACACTGGAGCGCAGCGCCTTCCGTGAGATCGGCGAGCGGCTGAAGAAGGAGAGTGCGCCGGCCGAGCCGCCGGAAACCGACAAGCCCGGCATCGAAAGCCCGACGGAACCGGCGATCAACACGCCGGCTGAGCCCACGGCGGAGGCCCCGGCCGCGAAGACGGAGACTGCGATCGAACCCGCCGGCGAGGTCGCGGCGACGCCTGATGCCGTGCCGGATCAGGAGGATGCGGCGCTGGCCGAGCCAGCCGAGACCGATGCCGAGGACGAGGCGGATCTCGCACGGCTTGATGGCGGTCACCCGGATGAAGTGGATGATGTGGAACCCGTCGGCACCTTGCCTGGTGTGAGCGGTTCGTTGCTTGACTACGCCGACCGGAATGATGAACCCGGTCCTGTCGCGAACAATGACGAGCCCCCGGTTTCAGAACCCGCTGTGGCGGAACCGCAGGGGACCGAGCCGGTCGCGGCCGAAGGACCTGGTACCAAAGACGCCACGCATGATGCCGTCGAGGACGACGACAGCATGACATCGGCCGATTTTCGCGATGCCGAGGACAATGAGGACTGGGCCGACGGCGAGGAAGCCGCGGCCGCTGATGAGCAGGCCGCCGCACGCACCGGTGAAGCCGCCAGTGCAGCCGACACCGTCGATAGCCTGGCTGAACGTCCTCGCCTGCGGGTGCCGCCGCTCAAGACCGAAGGGTTCGTGCCGTCGGCCTTTTCCGTCGGCGACGAAAGCAAGGCTCCGGACACCTTGCTGCTCGGCAAGCTGCCGGTGCCGCTGCTCATCCATTCGGGCGACCAGTTGCACTATGCGAACGATGAGTTCCTGAACCTGACAGGTTACCCAGCACTCGAGGACCTCGCTGATGCGGGCGGCCTGGGCGCGCTGTTTGCCGATCCCTATGGGGATGACGGCGCCTCCGACGGGAGCGACCGGTCGCTGCGGCTGAAGACGCGCGATGGCCAGGAATTCCCGATCGACGCCATCCTGCGCTCCGTGCCCTGGCGCGACGGCAAGGCCCTGATGCTGGTCGTGCGCCGTTCCGGCGAGGATGACGCGCCGGCGGCCCTGCACGTGGTCGGCGAGGAGCCGACGCAGCCCGACATTTCCGAACTCAAGGCACGCATAGCCGAGATGCGCACCATCATCGATACCGCCACCGACGGCGTCGTGTTGATCGGCAGCGACGGCACCATCCGCTCGATCAGCCGCCCGGCCGAAGCGTTGTTCGGCTTCGACAGCGACGAGGTGACCGGCAAGCCATTCGCCTCGCTGTTTGCCATAGAAAGCCAGCGCGCGGCACGCGACTATCTCACCGGCCTGTCCGAGCCCGGCGTGGCAAGCGTCCTGAACGACGGCCGCGAGGTGATCGGGCGCGAAGCGCAGGGACGCTTCATCCCGCTGTTCATGACCATCGGCCGGCTGCCCAACGACAGCGGCTTCTGTGCCGTGGTGCGCGATATCACCCAGTGGAAGCGAGCCGAGGAGGATTTGACGCAAGCACGCGCGGTGGCCGAACGGGCGTCCTCGCAGAAGACCGATTTCCTGGCTCGCATCAGCCACGAGATCCGCACGCCGCTCAATGCCATTATCGGCTTTTCCGAATTGATGGTCGACGAGAAGTTCGGGCCGGTCGCCAATGACCGCTACCGCGACTATCTGCGTGACATCAACCGCTCGGGCAACCATGTGCTCGACCTCGTCAACGATCTGCTGGACATCTCGAAGATCGAAGCCGGCCAGCAGGAAATGGCCTATGAGGCGGTGTCGCTCAACGACACGCTGGCCGAGACGGTGGCGATGATGCAGCCGCAGGCCAACCGCGAACGCGTCATCATCCGCTCCAGCTTCGCCTCGCGGCTGCCGGAAGTGGTGGCGGATCTGCGCTCCGTGCGCCAGATCGCGCTCAACATCCTGTCGAACGCCATCCGCTACACCCAGGCCGGCGGCCAGGTGATCGTCTCGACCGCCTACGAGACCTCGGGGGATGTCGTCATGCGGGTGCGCGACACCGGTATCGGCATGAGCCAGGCCGAGATCGAACAGGCGCTGAAGCCGTTCAAGCAGATCAATGCGCTGAAGCGCGGGCGCGGCGACGGCACCGGCCTTGGTCTGCCGCTGACCAAGGCGATGGTGGAAGCGAACCGCGCTCGCTTCACCATCAATTCGACACCGGGCGAAGGCACGCTCGTCGAGGTCGCTTTTCCCTCGACCCGGGTGCTCGCGGAATAGCGGCTCCAAAAGAAAAGGCGCCCAAAGGACGCCTTAAGAGATGGGATTGCTGTCACAACGGGGGCTTGAGCGAATTCAGATCCTCCGGGGGCTGAGGAACGGGATTTCTCCCTCAAGTTACATGCGACTATCGGGGTCGGGCCTTAACAAGTCCTTACCGGGCCGCCAAAAAATTTACGAATGTGTACCACTCGTGAAATCTAGGTAAATTCCCGAGAGATAATCCGTTAACCATGACGGACCGGTCATTCGGCAAGCTGCGGCAGGTTGCGGAACAACTCCAGCGCCTCCGGATTGGCAAGCGCTTCCTTGTTCTTGATGGCGCGCCCATGCACCACGTCGCGCACGGCGAGTTCGGTGATCTTGCCCGATTTGGTGCGGGGAATGTCCGACACGGCGACGATCCTGGCCGGGACATGGCGGGGGCTGGCGCCGCCGCGGATCTTGGCACGAATGCGTTTTTCCAGATCCTCGTCCAACTGGACGCCCGCGGCCAGCCGCACGAACAGCACGACGCGCACATCATTGTCGAAATCCTGTCCGATGCACAGCGCTTCCAGGATTTCCGGCATCTGTTCGACCTGGTTGTAGATCTCCGCCGTGCCGATGCGCACGCCACCCGGGTTGAGCGTGGCGTCGGAACGGCCGTGGATGATCATGCCGCCATGCTCGGTCCATTCGGCGAAATCGCCATGGCACCAGACATTATCGAAACGCTCGAAATAGGCCGCCTGGTATTTCTTGCCGTCGGGGTCGTTCCAGAAACCGATCGGCATGGACGGAAAGGCCTTGGTGCAGACCAGCTCGCCCTTTTCCTGCCGGATCGGCTTGCCGTCGTCATCCCAGACATCGACCGCAAGGCCAAGGCCAGGGCCCTGGATCTCGCCGGTCCAGACCGGTTCGGTCGGCACGCCGAGCACGAAACACGAGACGATGTCGGTGCCGCCGGAAACCGAGGCCAGATGCACGTCCTTCTTGATGCCCTCGTAGACGAAGCGGAAATCCTCGGGCGACAGCGGCGAACCGGTGGAGGATATCGCCCGCACGGTCGACAGATCGTGGCTGCCGATCGGCTTGAGACCGGCCTTGCGCACGGAATCGATAAACTTCGCGGAGGTGCCGAAGAAGGTCATCTTCTCGACGTCGGCGAAGTCGAACAGGACATTGCCGTTGGGGTAGAAGGGCGAACCGTCATAGAGCAGCAGCGTCGCACCGGACGCCAGGCCCGACACCAGCCAGTTCCACATCATCCAACCGCAGGTGGTGAAATAGAAGAAGCGATCGCCGTCGACGAGCCCGGCATGCAGCCGGTGCTCCTTGACATGCTGGATCAACGTCCCGCCGGCCGAATGGACGATGCATTTGGGAATGCCCGTGGTTCCGGATGAAAACAGGATGTAGAGCGGATGCGAAAACGCCAGCCGCTCGAAGGTGACGGGCTTGACGACGAAGGGCGCCAGCGCCTCCTCCATCGCCACGGCCTTGTCGATGATCGCGGCCACGTCGGTCGAGGTGCCAAGATAATCGACGAGCAGAACCTTGCGGACACTGCCGAGCTTGGCCGCGATCGCCGCGACCTTGTCGGCGACCTCGATCGCCTTGCCATTGTACCAATAGCCGTCGGGCGCGATGAAGATGACAGGCTCGATCTGGCCGAAGCGGTCGAGCACGCCCTGCTCGCCGAAATCGGGGGAGCAGGATGACCACACCGCGCCGATCGAGGCCGCCGCCAGCATGGCCGCGACGGTTTCCGGCATGTTGGGCATCATCGCGGCAATGCGGTCGCCCTTCTTCACCTTGAGCGACAGGAAGAGCTGCTGCAGACGCGAGACCAGGCCATGCAGCTCATTCCAGGACAGCCGCCGCTCGACCTTGTCCTCGCCGCGAAAGACAATCGCCTCGCCGGCGCCGGTCTTCTTCAGCAGGTTCTCGGCGAAATTCAGCGTCGCGTCGGGGAAGAACGAGGCACCCGGCATTTTGTCGCCATCGGCCAGCACGCGCTCGCCGCCATTGGTCCATTTGTCGCCGACGATGCCGGAAAAGTCCCACATCAGGCTCCAGAACGCCTTGCGATCCTCGATCGACCAGCGGTGAAGGTCGGCATAGGAGGAGAATGTGGCGCCGGCTTTCGCCTCCGCGGCCTTCAGGAAAGCCGTCAATGGCGAAGCATCGATCCGGTCTTGCGTCGGGGTCCAGAGCGGTACTTCGGCAGCCATCATCGATCCTCCCACGGTCGTCATCGCTTATGCATATCGCAGCGCAGCAGAGCAAGATTTTGTTGGGCCGAAGCGACCAGGTGTGCGCAAATGCCATCGCCGGGCCATAAAGACTTGAAATGCCTCAGTCCTAAGTCGTAGTGACGACTGGGGTTACACACGTCGGGCAATTAATCGGAACGGAAGCATATAGGGCGAGATGCCATCATCCTTGATCCGCCGCGGAGTATGGGCGATCGGCGCTGCCGTGATCGTCATTGCTCTGGTGGTCGCCGCGCTGCCGCTGATCGCCTCGACGCGCATCGTGCGCGACCGCATCGCCTGGGAGATGAGCGCGTGGAGCGGCTTCCGGGTCGCCATCGAAGGCTCGCCGCGCATCGAGGTCTGGCCGAAATTCCGGGCAATCCTGACCGATGTGACGCTGTCCAGGTGGACGGACACCGATGCACCGCCGGTCGTCGAAGCCGAACGGGTGGAAATCGACCTCTCGGCCATGGCGGCATTGCAGGGCGACGTGGCGTTTTCCACGGCGCGGCTGGTGCGTCCGACGATCCGGGTCCAGCGCACGGCCGATGGCCTGTTCCTGCCCACCGCGCCGACGGGCGGGCGCATCGCGCGCTCCATCGACACGGCGCGCGGCGTGGTCAATGCCGATCCCGCCAAGCCCGACCTCGACAAGCTGCCAACCGACGCCTTCGGCACGGTCGAATTCAGGGACGGCCGCATGGTGGCGTCCGTGAACGGCAAGGACGTGGAGATCCTCAGCAGCCTTAGCGGCCAAGCGACCTGGGCGGCGATGAACAGCAATGCGACATTGTCGGCAACCGGTATCTGGCGTGGCGAAAGCGTGGCCCTGGACGCTGCCTCGCCGAAGCCGCTGGTGCTGTTTGCCGGCGGCATGGCGCCGCTCACCCTGACCTTCAAGGCTGCGCCCGCCACCTTCTCCTTCGACGGCACCGCCAACATGTCCCAGAACGCCTATTTCAACGGCCAGGTGAAGTTCGCGGCACCTTCGCTGCGCCGCGTGCTGGAATGGTCGCAGGCCGGCATCGCGCCGAGCGCGGCGATCGGTTCCGTCAGCATTTCCAGCAAGGTCACGGCGTCGGCCGGACGCGTCAAATTCGAGAACACCGCGCTGGCGCTGGACAACAATCCGGGTATGGGCGCGCTGGACCTGTCGCTTGGCGACGCCCAGCCGGTGATATCGGGCACGCTAGCCTTCGATACGCTCGACCTCAGATCGTTCCTCTCCGCCTTCACGCCGCTGGGGCCGGCGAGCGGCACTGGACCGGGTGACGTCGACACAAGCTTCGCCGATCGGGTCAATCTCGACCTCAGACTGTCGGCGGCGCATGCCACGGCCGGCTCCATCCAGCTTGCCGACGTCGCCGCCACCGCCCAGGTCAAGGACGGTCTTTCCGTCTTCGATATCTCCGACGCGTCGGCCTTTGGCGGCAACATCCAGACCAGCCTTCGTTTCGACCGCAAGCCCGAGGGCACCCAGGTCGAGATCCGGCTGCTTGCTTCCGATGTCGATGGCGGCGCGTTCGGTACGGCGGCCGGGATGACCCGGCTGGTGCCGGTCGGCACGGGCACCGTTTCGGTCATCCTCAAGGGACCCGGCAGGACCTGGGATTCGATCTTTGAAAACGCCGACGGCTCGGTCACGGCGACCTTCGGGCCCGGCGCGCTCAGCAAGTTCAACCTGCCTGCCTTTCTCAAGCATACAGAACAGGGCGGCTTCTTCGCGCTCGACGATGTCTCGGACGGGACACTGCCGATCGACGGCGCTGAAGTGAAGGCGACCATTTCACGCGGCGTGGCGAGGCTGGACAAGGCCGAAGCCAATTCGGCGAAATACAAGATCTGGCTTTCCGGCATCGCCTCCTATGCGGGGCGTGGGCTGGCACTGTCAGGCGGCGTCATCCAGCCTGACCAGGCGGCGCAGAAGAATGGCCAGCAGGGGCCCAACCAGTCGTCCTTCTTCGTCGGCGGAACCTGGAGCACACCGTTCATTTCCCCGATAAGCCGCGGCGTTTCGGGCGAATAGAAACGCGCTTTCCTTCAGTTGAACATCGTCTCGTCCGAAAACCGGTGTCACCCTCGGGGCCAAGCCCGAGGGCACGCTGTCGAGATGCTCACCCGCGCTGCGCAGCCTGTTCGTCGAGCTGACGCTGCACCTCACGCCGCTTATTGGCGATCGAGGCGACGATGACACCGACCGCGACGACGGCGATCAGGATGGTGCAGGCGGCATTGATCTCCGGTGTCACACCGAGGCGGACCTGGCTGTAGATCTTCATCGGCAGCGTCGTGGCGCCCGGGCCAGAGGTGAAGCTGGCGATCACAAGATCGTCGAGCGACAGCGTGAAGGCCAGCATCCAGCCTGACACGATCGCCGGCAGGATGACCGGCAGCGTGATCTGGAAGAAGGTCTTCGCCGGCGTTGCGCCGAGATCCATTGCCGCCTCCTCCAGCGAACGATCGAAGGAGACCAGGCGCGATTGCACCACGACGGCCACGAAGCACATTGTGAGCGTGATGTGGGCGAGCGTTACAGTGAAGAAGCCGCGGTCGAGGCCGACGGCAACGAAGAGCAGCAGCAGCGAAAGGCCGGTAATGACTTCCGGCATGACCAGCGGCGCGAAGACCATGCCGGAAAACAGCACCCTGCCCCGGAAGCGGGTGTAGCGCGTCAGGGTGAGCGCCGCCAGCGTGCCGAGCACGGTCGCCACCGTCGCCGAAATGACGCCGACACGCGCCGTGACCCAGGTGGCGTCCATCAGGCCCTGATTGTGGAACAGCGACACGTACCATTTGGTCGAGAAGCCGCCCCAGACGGTGACGAGCTTGGATTCGTTGAAGGAGAAGACGATGAGCAGCACGATCGGCAGGTACAGGAAGGCAAAGCCAAGCACGATCGAGGTGACGTTGAAGCGGCTCCAGGTGGCGTTCATTTGCCTTGCTCCTGGGCACGCGCCTGTGCCTGTTGGAAAAGCATGATCGGCACGGTCAGCAACAACAGCAGGATGACGGCCACGGCGGACGACACCGGCCAGTCACGATTGGCGAAGAACTCGTTCCAGAGCGTCTTGCCGATCATCAGCGTCTGCGATCCGCCGAGCAGATCGGGGATGACGAACTCGCCGACAGCCGGGATGAACACCAGCAGGCAGCCGGCGATGACGCCGGGCAGCGACAGCGGGAAGGTGATCTTCCAGAAAGCTGATGTCGGCGGGCAGCCGAGATCCTTGGCCGCCTCGATCAGCGAATAGTCCATCTTCTCCAGCGACGAATAGAGCGGCAGCACCATGAACGGCAGATAGGAATAGACGATGCCGATGAAGATCGCCGTGTAGGTGTTGAGGATGACCAGCGGCTGGTTGATGACGTGAAGCGACAAGAGCAGCTGGTTGAGCAGGCCCTCGGGCTTGAGAATGCCGATCCAGGCATAGACGCGGATCAGGAACGAGGTCCAGAACGGCAGGATGACCAGCATCAGCAAGGTCGGGCGGATGGTGGCCGGCGCACGTGACATGCCATAGGCGATCGGGTAGCCGACGATCAGTGTCAGCACGGTCGAGATGGCGGCAATGATGACGCTCGTCACATAGGCCTTGAAATAGAGCGCGTCCTGCGTCAGCCAGACATAGTTGTCGAAATTGAGGTCGCGGAACCCGGCAAAGAAGCCGGAGAAGCCATCGCTGAAATCGAGCACCGGCGTGTAGGGCGGCATGGCGATTGCCGTCTGCGACAGGGAAATCTTGAAGACGATGATGAAGGGGATGAGGAAGAAGAACAGCAGCCAGAGGTAAGGAACGATGATGACGAGCCGGTTGACGAAGCCGCCACCCAGCCGCGTCAGGAACGGCTTGGCGACGGTCGATGGTCGGGCGGCATCGGTGACAGCGATGTTGGACATATCAGCCCCCTACCGCGCCAGCACGACGCCGGCGTCGGGCCGGAAGGACACCCAGGCGCGGTCGTTCCAGGTCAGCGGATCGTCGGTCACCCGCGCCGCATTGAGCGCGCTTGCCCTGATGATCTGCCCGTCATCCAGCCTGATGTGGTAGACGGTCATGTCGCCGAGATAGGCGACGTCGTAGACCTCGCCTTCCAACGCATTGACAGCGTCCACCGGCTTCTTCGACGACACCTTGATCTTCTCCGGCCTGATGGCGAAAACGATGTCGGAACCGGCTGCGGTATCGGCGCTGTTTTCAACGACGATCTGGGCACCTGTGGCGCCAGTGATGCGGGTGGTGTTGGCCGACCGCTCGGCGACCTTGCCCTCGAACATGTTCACGTTGCCGACGAAATGCGCGACGAAGCGCGAGGCCGGGGCTTCATAGACTTCCGCCGGCGTCGCCACCTGCATGACCTCGCCCTTGTCCATGATGGCGATGCGATCGGCCATGGTCATCGCTTCTTCCTGGTCGTGGGTGACGACGACGAAGGTCAGCCCAAGTTCCTGCTGCAAATCCATCAGTTCGAACTGGGTCTCCTCGCGCAGCTTCTTGTCGAGAGCCCCCAGCGGCTCGTCGAGCAGCAGCACCTTCGGCCGCTTGGCGACCGAGCGGGCGAGCGCGACGCGCTGGCGCTGGCCGCCGGAAAGCTGGTGCGGCTTGCGCTTGGCGAACTGCTCGAGCTTGACCAGCTTCAGCATCTCGACGACGCGCTTTTCGATATCGGACTTGAGCATGCCTTCCTGCTTGAGGCCGAAGGCGATGTTGTTTTCCACCGTCATATGCGGGAACAGGGCATAGGACTGGAACATCATGTTGACCGGCCGGCGATAGGGCGGAATGCCGCGCAGGTCCTGGCCGTCGAGCAGGATGCGGCCAGCCGTCGGTTCCTCGAAGCCGGCAAGCATCCTGAGCAGCGTCGACTTTCCGCAACCGGAGGCGCCGAGCAGGGCGAAGAATTCGCGCTCGAAGATCGTCAGCGACAGATTGTTGACGGCGGTGAAGTCACCGAACTTCTTGGTGACGTTGTCAAACTGGATGTATGGCTTGGCGTTCGGGTCGTTCCATGGCGCGAAATCCCTGCGGATGCTGCCAAGCGATTTCATATCCCCACTCCGTGCTGTTTCTTGCTTCGTGCCCCAAAATGAGCGACCCCGGCAGTTGTCTGTCGGGGTCGCTTCAGATGCTTATTGGCCGGTGACGATCTTGGTCCAGCTGCGCGTGATGATACGCTGTGTCTTGGGATCGTAAGGGGAGACCGTGTAGAGCTTCTGCAAGGTCGCGTCGTCCGGATAGACAGCCGGATCCCCCAGCAGCGCCTTGTCGACAAATTGCTGCGATGCCTTGTTGCCGTTGGCATAGAGCACGTAGTTCGACGATTTGGCGATCACTTCGGGCGTCATCATGTAGTTGATGAATTCAAGTGCCTCGGCGACATGCGGCGCATCGGCGGGGATCGCCATCTGGTCGAACCACATCTGTGCGCCTTCCTTCGGCACGGAATAGCCGATTTCAACGCCTTGCTTGGCCTCTACCGCGCGGTTGCGGGCCTGGAACACGTCACCAGACCAGCCGACCGCGAGGCAGATGTCGCCGTTGGCGAGCGCGTTGATGTACTCGGACGAATGGAACTTCCTGATGTAGGGACGGACCTTGAGCAAAGCTTCCTCGGCCTTGGCGATATCGTCGGGCGAAGTGCTGTTCGGGTCGAGGCCGAGATATTTCAACGCCGCCGGTATGATGTCGGCCGGCGAGTCCAGCACGTAGACGCCGCAGTCCTTCAACTTGGCAAGACTATCCGGATTGAAGAACACGTCCCAGCTGTCGATCTTGTCCGTGCCCAGTGCAGCCTGCACTTTCTTCGTGTTGTAGCCGATGCCGACCGTGCCCCACATGTAGTTGACCGAGTATTCATTGCCGGGGTCATATTTGGCGGTCCGCTCGGAAACCGTGTCCCACATGTTGGAGAGGTTCGGCAGTTTCGACTTGTCGAGCTTCTGGAACACACCGGCCTGAATCTGGCGGGCGAGGAAGTTTCCGCTGGGCACGACGACGTCATAGCCGCTGCCGCCGGCGAGCAGTTTGGTTTCCAGGATCTCGTTGGAATCGAACGTGTCGTAGACGACCTTGATGCCGGTCTTCTTGGTGAAATCGTCGATGATCGAACTGTCGATATAATCCGACCAGTTGAAGACATTGACGACGCGATCCTCGGCATGCCCGGCGGGCGTGAACAATGTCAGAAATACCGAGGTCGCCGAAAGCCAGAGCGCTTTGCGGATCATGCTATTCTCCTTTGGTGAGTGTTCCATCGCCGGCTCGTCGCGACGCGCGACCGGGCATTTGTTTCAGACTATTGAGCTTTCCAGGGGACAACAAGCGGCGATTGGCGCGCCGGTCGCGGCCACGCAATTGACCCGGACTGGAAGGAATCGCGGTGCCGTCAGAAGCTTTCGCCGCCGCGCGGACAGAAATACAGAAATATGGTCCGGTCTCGATCGGGCCGCCGGGGAGACTTGGCAAGATACGCCTGTCTTGTTGTTGCCGTGTTCCCAGCCTGCCCGGGCGGCAGCGAGGTTGTCAATGGCAAAGCATCGGCGCCCGCATCAATTCGGCGACGGCACTCCGGTGACGCCTGCCCGCCGCGGCCGTGCCTGGCGTTTGAACTCGAGACCGATATGGACGAGCAGCGCCGTGACCACCACCGCGCCGCCGATGATGGTGCGTCCGGACGGCACTTCGGAATGGATGAGCCAGACCCATATCGGCCCAAGGATCGGCTCGAAAGTGCCAAGCAGTGCCGCGATGGCAGCCGGGACCAGCCTCGCGCCGGTGGCGAAGAAGGCAAGACCGATGCCGAGATTGACCACGCCGAACGCGAAGAGAAAGCCCATGTCGCCGGCCGAGACCGTGAAGGTCGACGCCTGCGAGGCGGCAAGGCCCGCGGCCAGGATAGTGCCGAGACAGGTCGCCGGGGTCATCCTGACGCTGGCGAACCGCCTTGTGATGACGGTGGCGATCGAGAACATGAACGCGATCAGCAGCGCCAGCCCGTCGCCTATGGGCGAGACGGCACCATTAAGCGATTCCGACACCATGATGGCGACGCCGGCGATGACGGCGGCAATCGCCACCCAGGTCACGACACCAACCCGTTCGCGAAACAGCGCCCAGGCAAACAGCGCCGCCAGAAGCGGCACGCCGGCCTGCATCAAAAGGATGTTGGCCACAGTGGTGTAGGAGAGCGCCACGACGAAGGAGGTCGATGCGATGGCGAAGCAGAAGCCGACGGCAAGGCCGGGCAGGCCCATGTCGCGAAACGATCTCAGCATGCCGCGCCAGCCGTCACGCCAGGCCATGAAGGAGAGCAGGAAGGCGGCGGCCCAAACCGAGCGCCAGAAGATAACCGTCCAGCTGTCACCGACGGTGATGAAGCGGGCGATGGTGCCGCCGAAACTCCACATCAGCGCCGAGAGGAAGACCAGAAGCATCCCGACGCGTTCCTCGCGCGGCGAGGTGGTCGAAGCAACAAGGGCCGGTGATGATGCTGCGTCTGTCATGGGCGCGACTGTCGAGCTTTTGTGGACGGGACGATGCGCAAGGGACGACAAAGAACTGCCCTGTTCGCGTAACGCAAAGACTTCAGCCGCGGGTGATCCAGACACAGGCGACGATTGTGGCACCTATGCTGCCGCGTTACTGGAAGTCGAAGGCGCTCAGGCCCGTCACCATCTCGTCGAGGCCGAGCGGGCGCGTCACCGGCGGTTCGGCACGCGCCAGGCAGCCGACACGCTCGCAAAGCCGGCAGGCGGGTCCGACCGGCGTCGCCACGACGGCGCCTGCTCCCGACTTTCCGGCGGCGGCCGCTCCGGGCAGCGCCGCGCCATAGACGATGTCGTCGCGAAAGCCGATGTCGCAACCGAGCAGCAGCGCAGTGCGGCGCGGACGCTCCGAGAATGCGCCCTGCGGCCCCTCCAGCGTGCGGGCGAGGCACAGGAACTCGGCGCCATCGGGCATTTCCACCGCTTCGACGAAAACCTGCCCGGGCTGGGTGAAGGCAACGTGCACGGGCAGCTTCGGACAGCCGCCGCCAAAGCGGCTGTGCGGAAAGCCCTGGCTGCCGGCCCTGCGAAAGCGGTTGCCCGCATTGTCGACCTCCAGCATGAAGAACGGCACGCCAAGTGCGCCCTGCCGCTGCAGCATCGTCAGCCGGTTCGCCGCCTGCTCGAACGAGACGCCGAAGCGCGAGCGAAGGACGTCGATGTCGTAGCGTGCGCGGACGGCGGCCGCATGAAAGGCCTGATAGGGCATCATCAGCGCATGCGCGGCATAGCGGCCGAGTTCGAAGCGGGCAAGGCGACGGGCTTCGTCCGTGCTCAGCTTGAGCGCCTGGATTTGACCGGCGACCGCAACCGTCATGCGGATCAGGCAGGCTTCCATCGCCACTTCGCGCAACTGGTCGAACGGCGACAGCCGCTCCGACAGGAACAGGCGCTGCGAATGGCGATCGTAGCGGCGGCGCCAGTTCGGCATGGTGGCGACCGGCAGCACCTTGACGACGATGCCGTATTCGCGCTTCAGCCAGGCCTTCAAGGCTCCGAACAGGTCATCGCCGGGATCGAGCACCGCAGTGAACGCCTCCGCCTCCTCCTCGAGTGCAGTGAAATGGTTCGGCCGCCGCTCGAAGGTCTCGTGCACCTCGTCGATCGGCAAGCGGGCGCCCGAAAGCGCCGTCGCCCGCCCCTCGCGCGCCAGAAGTTCGTTGAGGTCGGACAGCCGCTCGGCCTGCTCGCGATAGGCGCGGAACAGTTTTATCACCGCGGCCGACGCGTTGGGCGCCGCCTCGGCAAGTTCGATCAGCTCTTGATCTCCCGGCAATTCGCCGACCAGCAGCGGATCGGTGAACACCTCCTTCAAGGCCGCGACCGACCCTCTCGCCTCGCCCTGCAGCTCATGCGGGTCGACCTTGTAGACGGAGGCCAGCTTCAGGATCAGCTGCACCGTCAGCGGCCGCTGGTTGCGCTCGATAAGGTTGAGATAGGACGGCGAGATGCCGAGCCCCTCGGCCATAGCCGTCTGGGTGAGGCCCTTGGCGTTGCGGATGCGGCGAATGCGCGGCCCCGCGAAAATCTTCTGGTCAGCCATCGACTGTCCTTGACAGGAATTTACACGGCATTCGCGATAATTCATCGCTCACAGGTTTTACAAGTATGACAAATTTACAGCGGCTGTCTGTCAAACACAACACAGATTTTCCCTTATCTCCGGCTGTAATTGCTGATTTTTCTAGCTGATTTTGCGCCGCAATGTAAATTCAGTCATATCGCAGCTCGCCAAAAGATTGGTGCGCGGACAAAGTACAGCAATCCTTCGGAGTGACCCATGACTGATTTTTACAACCTCGTTCCCTCGGCGCCTGAAGGTCGCTTCGACGGCGTTGAACGCCCCTATTCGCCGGAGGATGTGAAGCGGCTGCGCGGTTCGGTGCAGATCCGCCAGAGCCTGGCCGAAATGGGTGCCAACCGGCTGTGGAAGCTGATCCACGAGGAGGATTTCGTCAACGCGCTCGGCGCCATGTCCGGCAACCAGGCGATGCAGCAGGTGCGCGCCGGGCTGAAGGCGATCTACTTGTCGGGCTGGCAGGTCGCGGCCGACGCCAACACCGCCTCGGCGATGTATCCCGACCAGTCGCTTTATCCGGCCAATGCCGCGCCGGAGCTGGTCAAGCGCATCAACCGGACGCTGCAGCGCGCCGACCAGATCGAGACCTCCGAGGGCAACGGGCTTTCGGTCGAGACCTGGTTCGCGCCCATCGTCGCCGACGCGGAAGCCGGCTTCGGCGGGCCGCTCAACGCCTTCGAGATCATGAAGGCGTTCATCGAGGCGGGTGCCGCCGGCGTCCATTACGAGGACCAGCTGGCGTCGGAAAAGAAATGTGGCCATCTCGGCGGGAAGGTGCTGATCCCGACCGCCGCGCATATCCGCAACCTCAACGCCGCGCGGCTCGCGGCCGACGTGATGGGCACGCCGACGCTCGTCGTGGCGCGTACCGACGCGGAAGCCGCCAAGCTTCTGACATCCGACATCGACGAGCGCGACCAGCCCTTCGTCGACTACGATGCCGGGCGCACGGTGGAAGGCTTCTACCAGGTCAGGAACGGCATCGAACCCTGCATCGCGCGGGCCGTCGCCTATGCACCGTACGCGGACCTGATCTGGTGCGAAACCTCCAAGCCGGACCTGGCGCAGGCCAAGAAGTTCGCCGAGGGCGTGCGCAAGCACCATCCGGGCAAGCTGCTCGCCTATAATTGCTCGCCCTCGTTCAACTGGAAGAAGAATCTCGACGACGCGACGATCGCGAAGTTCCAGAAGGAACTCGGCGCCATGGGCTACAAGTTCCAGTTCATCACGCTGGCCGGCTTCCACCAGCTCAACTACGGCATGTTCGAGCTGGCGCGTGGCTACAAGGCGCGGCAGATGGCGGCCTATTCCGAGTTGCAGGAAGCCGAGTTCGCCGCGGAGGCCAATGGCTACACCGCCACGAAGCACCAACGTGAGGTCGGCACCGGCTATTTCGACGCCGTGTCGATGGCGATCACCGGCGGCAAGTCGTCGACCACCGCCATGCATGAATCGACCGAGCACGCACAATTCAAGCCGGCCGCCGAATAGCGGGTCGGAAATACAGAGGAAACGCCCAGCAGGGCTCAGAAACGGGAGAAGACCAATGGCATCGATAAGCCGCGTCAAGGAACGGGCGGAAGAGCAATCGACCACGATGAGCGTCGATCAGCAGGCGACGATCCGCATGCTCGCCAACGATCTGCACAGGCTCAACCAGTCGGTGATGAAGGCGGTCGAGGCGGGCGTCTCGGTGGAGCTGGTGCGCTCGGCCAGGCACCATGGCGGCGACGGCAATTGGGGCGATCTGCTGATCCCGGTGATCGTCACACAACAGAGCCATGGCTGACCGGCAATCGTTGCAACCGACCTCTCACCTGCGCAGCGTATGCGCAGGTGAATTCTATTTTTATGCAACCAATGCGTGGACAGGACAGTACAGTACTATTGCTTGACTCCACTGTTGGAGGAGGCGTCTCCAAGGTCTTTTATTTCAACTTGACATGGGGTGCGATCTCACGCCAATTGTCACCCAGATTTCAACTCTGCATTGAAATAGGGGCGAGCTTCTTGGCCGACTTGGGTGCCCAGTGAGTAGCAAGGACGAGACCGCAAAACGTCCGAATCTGGTGACCCAGGGTTCAAGCGCCGAAACGATCCGCAGTCCCCCGCAAGCGCTTGTTGTCGGGAAATCGCCGATCAATCGTGTGGTGGTGTCGAAGATCGTCGAGCGATCCGGGCTCAGGCCAATCTCGGAATCGCCTGACATGGCGGCGAAGACCTTGCGAACACTTGTGCCGAGCGTGATTGTCCTGGACGGCGGCGCGGACAACAAGGACTGCGACAATCTGATGTCCGGCATCGAAACGTTGCGGCGGGCCTCGGGCAAATCGATGCCTCCCGTCATCCTGCTTTCAACCAAGAATGGCACGCCGGAAAGCCTGGGCCTGCCGAGCGTGATCGACGTCGTGGTCGCGAAGCCGATCACGCCCGAACGGCTGCAACCGGTGATCGATCGCCTGATCAGGCGCTAGCCAAGCGCGATCAATCTCGCTTCGTGATGTCTTGTATCAGTTCGGGCAATTGCCCAAGGTCGGATATCTGGCGGAATCGCGGGTCGGCGACCGGCGCCTCGACATGCTCGAGCACCCAAGTCAGCTCGTGCGGCACATGGACACCCCAGCCGCCGGCCTCGATGGCCGGCACCACGTCCGACTTCAGCGAATTGCCAACCATCATGCTCTTTGCCGGACCGTCGCCGTGGCGGCTGAAGAGGCGGGCATAGCTGGCGGCGTTCTTGTCGCTGACGATCTCGACCGCATCGAACAGGTCGCCGAGGCCGGAGCCAGCCAGCTTGCGCTCCTGGTCGAAGAGATCGCCCTTGGTGATCATCACGAGGCGGTATGCGCCGGCGAGCTTCTCCACCGTCTCACGCACATGCGGCAAGACCTCGATCGGGTGGCTCAGCATCTCGCGGCCGGCATCGAGGATCTGCGCTATGACCGAAGCCGGGACCCGTCCGTCGGTGACCTCGATCGCCGTCTCGACCATCGACAGCGTAAATCCCTTGATGCCGAAGCCATAAACGGCCAGGTTGCGCCGTTCGGCTTCGAGCAATCGAGCCGAGATCTGCTTCTCCTCGCCATGGTCGGCAAGCATGGCGGCGAAGCGCTTCTCCGTCATGCGGAAGAACTGTTCGTTCTGCCAAAGCGTGTCGTCGGCGTCGAATCCTATCGTGGTCACTTCGCTACTGGTTCGCATCGTCGAGTTCTTGAGTTCAGGACAGGCTGAGCCTAAGCCGAGCCGGGCACTATTTTCAACCGCGGCGGCAAATGCCGGCAGCGGCTCCCCTTCCCTTCCACAGTGGGGCACGGCTATACTCCGAAATCCGCAACCCAATCTGGTGAATGATGCCGCCTGCAAAAAAGGAAGTCCGTCCGTCGAGCCGCGGAGGACGGGCTCGCACGCCTGCCTTCGTGAAAAACCTGCGTGGTGTGAAGAACTGGAAGGAAGTCAGCGAATGGCTGGAATGGCGCGGCATCGAGGATATCGAATGCATCACGCCTGATCAGGCAGGCGTGGCACGCGGCAAGATGATGCCGTCGAAGAAATTCACCTCCAACACCTCTCTGGCGCTGCCTTCGGCCGTCTTCATGACGACGATTTCCGGCGGCTATCCCGAAGATGGCAACGGCTTCCATTATCCCGAGGATGACGGCGACCTCAAATTGATGCCGGATCTTTCGACACTGACGGTGGTGCCGTGGGAAGAAGACCCGACGGCGGCCGTCATCTGCGACCTCGTCCACCAGGATGGCCGCTCGGTCGAATTCACGCCGCGCAATGTGTTGAAGCGCGTGCTTGCAGCCTACGACAAGCTTGGGCTGAGGCCGGTGGTGGCGCCCGAGATCGAATTCTACCTGGTGCGCAAGAATCCGGACCCGGACTATCCCCTGACCCCGCCCGTCGGCCGCTCGGGGCGCGCAATCGGCGGCGGCGCCGGCTATTCGATCGCCGGCGTCAACGAGTTCGACGAACTGATCGACGACATCTACCATTTCTCCGAAAGCCAGGGGCTGGAGATCGACACGCTCATTCATGAAGAGGGCGCTGGCCAGCTCGAGATCAATCTGCGCCATGGCGACCCGATCGAGCTCGCCGACCAGGTGTTCATGTTCAAGCGCACCATTCGCGAAGCCGCGCTCAAGCATGAAATCTACGCGACCTTCATGGCCAAGCCGATCCAGGGCCAGCCGGGTTCGGCCATGCACATCCATCAGTCGATCGTCGACAAGAAGACAGGCAGGAACATCTTTTCGGCCGAGGACGGCTCGGAGACCGAGGAGTTCTTCCATTTCATCGGCGGCATGCAAAAGCACGTGCCGAACGCGCTGGTGATGTTCGCGCCCTATGTCAATTCCTACCGTCGGCTGACGCAGGCGGCTTCGGCTCCGGTCAACAACAAATGGGGCTATGACAACCGCACCACCGCGTTCCGCGTGCCGCGCTCGGACCCGGCGGCACGGCGCGTTGAAAACCGCATCCCGTCCTCCGACGCCAATCCCTATCTGGCGCTGGCGGCATCGCTTGCCTGCGGGCTGATCGGCATCACCAGGAAGATCAAGGCCGAGCCTCCGGTGCTGACGACCGCCAACGCGGACGAGATCGACCTGCCACGCAGCCTGCTCGAAGCCGTCGACCTGTTCGAGGGCGATGAGGAGCTTTGCGCATTGCTGGGCAAGTCCTTCGCCGCCACCTATGCAGCGATCAAGCGGGCGGAATTCGAGACCTTCATGGAAGTGATCAGCCCGTGGGAGCGGGAGTATTTGTTGCTGAATGTGTGATGATTGAGTGAATAGTGAGTAGTGAGTAGACTCATCACTAGCCTATTCACTACTGACTACTGACTACTCACCATCGGCTGCACCGTCCTCCGAACACCCGAGTCTTCACAATACCATGCCTTACCAATCCCCCATTTCTCCCGGCCGCTCGTGGTATGAAGACACGGCGGGACCTAGACCCGAATACCCGGTGCTCGACGGCGACCGGGCCTGCGATGTCATCATTATCGGCGGCGGCTTTACCGGGCTGTCGGCGGCGACACATCTAGCCAAGGCTGGAACCAATGTCGTTCTGATCGAGGCGTATCGCTTCGGCGACGGCGCTTCCGGGCGCAATGGCGGGCAGCTCGGCACCGGCCAGCGCGCCTGGGCCGAAGACCTGGAGGCGGAGTACGGCTTGTCCCGTGCCAGAGCTTTGTTCGATCTTGCCGAGGAGGCGAAGGCGCATCTCATCGAATTCGCCGCCGCCAACCAGATCGATATAGATTATATGCCGGGCCAGCTCTCCGTGGCGCACAAGCCTCGCTATGTCGACGATTACAAGGCGCATGCGGAGATCATGGCCAGCCGTTTCTCCTATACGCACATCTCGTTCATGGATGCCAAGGAGACGGCGGAGCGGCTTGGCTCGACCGCCTATTTCGGCGGCACACGCGACACCGGCACCGGCCATATCCATCCCATGAAGCTGGTGATCGGCACGGCGCGGGTGGCGGCGCAGGCGGGCGCGCAGCTGTTCGAAGGGACACCATCGACCGGCATCGTTTCGACCGGCGGCAAGATCAGGGTTTCGACGCCAAGAGGCACCGTGACGGCGCAGAAATGCCTGATCGCGGTCAACGCCTATGGCGGCACGCTCGAACCGGTGAGTGCGGCGCACATCATGCCGATCGGCTCCTTCATCGGTGCGACCGTGCCTTTGGGGGCGGACTTGAAAGTGCTGCCCGGCGGCGAAGCGGTCGACGATTCCCGCTTTGTCGTGCGCTATTTCCGCAAGTCGAGGGATGGACGGTTGTTGTTCGGGGGACGCGAAGTCTATGGCGTCAACGACCCCAAGGACATCCACATCCATATCCGCCGCCAGATCGTGGAGCTCTATCCGGCATTGAAGGATATCGAGATCACGCATGGCTGGGGCGGCTATGTCGGCATCACAGTGCCGAGGAAACCGTTCGTGCGCGAAGTGATGCCCAATGTGATCTCGGCTGGGGGCTATTCAGGCCACGGCGTCATGCTGTCGAACTTCTTCGGCAAACTCTATGCCGAGACCGTTGCCGGCAACCGCGACCGGCTGAAGCTGATCGAGGACCTGAAAATTCCACCATTTCCGGGCGGCCGCCGTTTCCGTACGCCCCTGCTTTTCCTGGCGCTCAACTGGTTCGCGCTTCGCGACAGGATCTAGTTGCCCCCCAAAACTGGCTCCAGGTTTGGGAGAACAACATCCACAAAGTAAGGGTTGAAGCGCGTCGCCTGAAATCCGTTTCGGCGCGACGCGCCTCATGCGGGATCGGATCGCCATCACGACCCCATGTAATATTGTAATATTCATTGTAACATTTGTTGCCCTAGCGGCACATTGCGGAAATGCCGGCAATGGCGCAGAATCCCTTATAATGGCGTACTGATGCCACAATCGCGGGTGAAAGGTTCCCGCTTCTGGGCGATTATTCGGGGATTGCTGCGGGCTTGCCCGCGTTGATTTAGGGACCGATGCCGATCAGACGCCGGACTTCCGGCATCGATTGAAAGAACATTGGCCCGCTTATGGAGGTGGCGAGAGTGAGAGAGCCCTTCAGTTTCGGTACGCCGGAACGTCGGCGCTTTGCCATGCAGTTTGGATACGACATGCGGCCGTCCTTCTGGCAGGAAGTCCGTTCGAACTCGCATCTGGTGATTGCCGCGGTTGGCACCGCCGCGCTGCTTGGCGTCGCCGCGGTGGCGCTCTGGCTGGCATTGCCGACGAGCGAGCGGCAGGCAGCCGCCAGCCAGGAACAGAGCATTCCGGCCATTCCGGTGAAGACGACGAAGATCGTCCCCGCCGGAACCACGGTGGCCGCGGCGGTCGTGCCGGCTCGCAAGTCCGATCAGGTTTCATCGACCGCAGCGCCGGCGAAAGCAAGCATACAGGCGCTTGCGGCCAACGATCCCCGCTGGACCGAGGCACAGCCGAAGCCCGCTTCCGCCTCCACCGCCCCCAATCAAACGGCCAACCAGGCCGAGCCGGCGGCGGGCAAGGCAGTGGCGTTCGCGCAGCCGTCAACCAGTACCGATGCCGTTAACGAGCTTGCCAAGGTTGCCGCGCCGGCGCCGTCTGCGAATGGCGGCAAACCCGATGGCGCGCGGACCGCTGCCATCCCCGAGACGCAGCCGCAAGTGCCGGAACAAAAACCCGCGAATGCACAAGGCGACGATGGCGCGGCCAAAGCGAAGCCGCGAAAGGTGGCGGCGGCAGGCACCGGCCGCGTGCTGCGGGCTGTGACCATGCGCAATGCCCCGAAGAAGGGGGCTACCCCCATCGGCACCGTGCCCGCCCGGACTTCAGTGCAATTGATGGGCTGCAAGCAGTGGTGCGAGATCGTCTACAACGGCAAGCACGGCTGGGTCTACAAGAGCTACATCAAGCCCGGCGCGTGAGGCTTAAACCGCCAGGCAACCGCCCAAAGCGACGCCTGCTGCCTTGCTACTTGTGAGCCTGCAGGGTTCGATGGCGCCGCTCGACGTCTCAAGTCGTTACGGATTTCTCCGGAGCCTGATCGATACAAGCTCATCGGCTGAAGAGCCGCCGGAAACGCCGCAGGCGACGCGCCGATTTGCGTTGCCTTACAAACTCCCGATGTTGTTCGAAGGGCACTCCATAGAGGCCGCACTGCTGGCATCCCTCGGTTTTGCCACATACCGGTACCCAGCACTGAACATCGCATGTCCAGGCGAGCGGGACGCGTTCCAGATGAAGATTGGAAGAACTCTTCAACAGGATCAACTCGCCAGGCACTGCCGTCTGCCTGATGTAATCCGAGACCTCTTTCGGCGTGCGCAATTCGACGAAGCGGCCGGTGTCGCGATCGGCCTGGCTGGCCTTCGAGCGATGCGCATGCTCGCCAACATAGATCACCTGGTTCGCGATCCCACGCGCGCTTTTGTAGGCGCGGGCATACTTTGCGTTCGAATCGGTAAAGTCCGACAGTTGGCCAAGCACGATCCGCTTTTGGCCAAGGGTAGATCTTGCCATCATATCCAATGCAAGGGGTAGCGAATGCCAAGGCGCCTTGACAGAGTCCACGATGAAGTGCGGCCCGCCCTCGGGGGTGATCACCTGGCACCGGTTTTCCACGGGCTGGAACGTTTCGATCCTGTCCCTCACTGTTTGCGGAGGCACTCCAAGTTCGAGGGCCGCAGTCGCGGCCGCGGCCGTCGGCAGCCAGAAATGCTCACCTGGGAATGGGGTTTTGAGGTCGAGCGTGCCGCCGCGCCAGTGTAACTTGAAGCTGAGCATGCGGGGATAGCCGGCACTGACCTCGGTGACACGGTAGTCGGCCGATTCGGACTCGCCGAATGTGACGAAGCGTTGTGCTCTTCCCGATGCCATGGCCAGCACATTGGGATCATCGGCATTGAGCACGGCGAGGCCGCCCGGTTCCAGCGCCTCGACGAGTGCGCCTTTTTCGTGAGCGACATTCTCCAGGGTTCTGAAACTGGAGACATGCTCAAGCCGGACCATGGTGACGATAGCGACATGCGGCCCCAACATTTCTGCCATCGGCTTGATGGAATTGATCGCCGACGCTGACACCTCAACGACGACGTAGTTCACGCCGCCGATCCGGCGCGAAAGCATCCTCGACAGCATCTTCAGCGAATGGAAAAGAAGTTGAACATGGACCGAACCATGGCCGGCCAATATGTGACCAAGCAGCGCCGTCGCGGTCGATTTGCCGGAGCTACCGGTTATGCCGATGAAGGTCGCGTTGCTTTTAGAGCGGGCGCGCCCTGCCCTGTAAGCCATCAGGCGCTGCCTCAGGCTTTCGCGAATTTTCCGCAGTTTCGCATTCATCGCGCCGCCAGATTTCCCAAGCCCCTCAGCTTATGCCTTCTCGCGGATGATCAAGTCAAACCACAGCCATGCGTAGCGCTGATCAGGTCAGATGCAGCGGCCCCCATCGACCTCCAGCGCCACGCCGGTGATGAAGGCGGCTTCATCCGATGCCAGCCAGAGCGCGGCATTGGCGATATCGAGCGGGGTCGAAAGCCGGCCGAGCGGGATCGAGGCACGGAATTTCTCGCGGATCTCGGGAGTGTCGGCGCCCATGAATTTCTCCAGCATGCCGGTCTCGCCGGCGACCGGGCAGAGGCAGTTGACGCGGATGTTCTTGGGCGCCAGTTCCACCGCCATCGATTTGGTGGCGGTGATCGCCCAGCCTTTCGAAGCATTGTACCAGGTGAGGCCGGGCCGCGGCCGCAGGCCCGCGGTGGAGGCCGTGGTCAGGATGACGCCGCCGCCTTGCCGGTCCATGATCGGCACCACGGCAAGGGCCGCGTGATAGATCGCCTTCATATTGACAGCGGTAATCAGGTCGAAAGTGTCCTCGTCGACCTTGAGCATGTCGCCGTTGCGATGGGTGTAACCGGCATTGTTGACCATGATGTCGATGCGGCCGAAGGCGCTTTTTGCGGCATAGACCATCTCGTCGAACTCGGAGCGCAGCGAAACGTCGGTCTGCGTCCAGATCGCCGCCTCGCCGATTTCATTGGCGACGCGCTCGGCGCCCTTGGCATTGAGATCGGCGACAACCACCCTGGCACCCTCTTGCGCGAAGCGCTTGGCCATGCCTTCGCCAAATCCCGATGCCGCGCCGGTGATGACGGCAACCTTGTTTTCCAGACGCATGCTTTTCCCGCTCATTGATGTCTTCCCGGAATTAATAAGACGGCCGACCGCCATGGCCCATGCGGCAACAGACAGCGCGCCATTTCTCCCTTAGCTTTCGTCACATTCACGTTCTATGCTGCAACTGCGAAAGCTTCCGGGGTCTTCGTCCACCGACAAGCCTCCGGCAAGCGCCAGTGTCAAGCGCACATATGGGGCCAATCAATATCGTGCGATTGGTCCCTGATGTGACACCATGGCACTGGAAAATTTAAATCGATTAGAATATATCAGCCGCGTACTCGCGACCGGCGTCAAAGCGGACAGACCATGACCAGCCAGATCATTCCCGTCGACCCTTTCGACTTCATCATTTTCGGCGGCACCGGCGACCTGTCGGAACGCAAGCTGCTGCCGTCGCTCTACTATCGCCAGCGTGACCATCAATTCTCCGAGCCGACGCGCATCATCGGCACCTCGCGCTCGAAGATGAGCGACGAGGAATTCCGGGCTTTCGCCAGCCAGGCGATCTCCGATCACGTCAAGCCGGCCGATATCGACGCAAAGGAGTTGAAGACCTTCCTGGCGCGGCTTTCCTACGTCTCGGCCGATGCGACGAGCGGTGCGGGCTTCGACAAGCTTAAGAAGGCGATCGGCGAGAGCGACAGCATCCGCGCCTTTTATCTTGCCGTTGCGCCGGCGCTGTTCGGCGATATCTCGCACAAGCTCAAAGAGCACAAGCTGATCACGCCGAACTCGCGCATCGTGCTGGAGAAGCCGATCGGCCGCGACCTTGCCTCGGCGCAGGCGCTCAACGATCTGGTCGGCGACGACTTCCACGAAAGCCAGATCTTCCGCATCGACCACTATCTCGGCAAGGAGACGGTGCAGAACCTGATGGCGCTGCGCTTCGCCAACGCGCTCTACGAGCCGCTGTGGAACTCCGCCCATATCGACCATGTGCAAATCACCGTCGCCGAGACGGTCGGCCTGGAAGACCGCGTCACCTATTACGACAAGGCCGGCGCGCTGCGTGACATGGTGCAGAACCACATGCTGCAGCTGCTCTGCCTCGTCGCCATGGAGGCGCCGTCGTCGATGGACGCTGACGCCGTGCGCGACGAGAAGCTGAAGGTGCTGCGGGCGCTGAAGCGCATCAACGGCAACGAGGCGCCAAAGCACACGGTGCGCGGCCAATATCGCGCCGGTGCGTCCGCCGGCGGACCGGTGAAGGGCTATGTCGAGGAGCTCGGCAAGGACAGCAACACCGAGACCTTCGTCGCCATCAAGGCCGAGATCGGCACATGGCGCTGGGCGGGCGTTCCGTTCTACCTCAGGACCGGCAAGCGGCTTGCGACCCGGGTTTCGGAGATCGTCATCGAGTTCAAGCCGATCCCGCATTCGATCTTCGGCGACAGCGCCGGGCCGATCTTCGCCAACCAGCTGGTCATCCGGCTGCAGCCCGATGAAGGCGTCAAGCAGTTCATCATGATCAAGGATCCAGGCCCGGGCGGCATGCGGCTGCGCCAGATCTCGCTCGACATGAGCTTCGCGCAATCCTTCGATGGCCGTGCGCCCGATGCCTATGAGCGGCTGATCATGGATGTGATCCGCGGCAACCAGACGCTGTTCATGCGCCGTGACGAAGTCGAGGCGGCATGGAAGTGGATCGACCCGATCCAGAATGCCTGGGAAGGCGCCAAGCAGGAAGCACAGGGCTATACGGCAGGCACCTGGGGGCCGTCGGCCTCGATAGCGCTGATCGAACGTGACGGGCGGACATGGCACGAGAGCAATTGAACAGCGCCAGCTACAACTGGAACGCTTTCCCGGACCGTCCGCATCTGGCGGCGGCACTGGCCGGCCGTGTGGCCGATCGCCTGGCCGGGGCGATAGCCGAACGCGGCACGGCAGTGCTGGCGGTCTCCGGCGGTACAACGCCGGCGAAGTTCTTTGCCGCGCTTTCGGTGGCGCCGATCGCCTGGGACAGAGTGATCGTGACGCTGGTCGACGAGCGTTTCGTGCCGGCCTCCTCACCGCGTTCCAATGCCGGGCTGGTGGCCGCCAATCTGTTGCAGAACGCGGCCAAGGCGGCACGCTTCGTGCCGCTCTACCATGAGGCATCAGGCATCGAGGATGCCGCCGCATCCGACGATGCGGCACTGCGATCCCTGCCCTGGCCGCTCGACGTCGTGGTGCTCGGCATGGGGCCGGACGGCCACACCGCCTCGTTCTTTCCCGATGCCGACGATCTGGCAAGGTTGCTCGACCCGGCCTCCGACAGGATCATCCTGCCGGTTCATGCGGCCAGTGCGGGCGAACCGCGGCTGACGCTGACGCTCGCGCGCATCATCGATGCCGGCTTCATCGCGCTGCACATCGAGGGCGAGGAAAAGCGCACTGCCTTCGACGGCGCGGTCGCGCCTGGACCGCGAAAGCCGATCCGGGCCGTGCTTGACGCCGCACCCATGCCCGTAGAGGTTTTCTGGGCGCCCTGATTTTACGTTTAGTGGTCCCGGCAACGGCGGGAGGATGTTTCCGGGACCTCGCCTGAAAGGACCGACCGCCATGACCGCAAGACGCGATATCGAAGCCATCACCGAGCGGATCCGCCAGCGCTCCAGACCGGGCCGCGAGCGCTACCTCGGCCGTATCGCCGAAGCGTCGAACCAGACCGCCAACCGCTCGGTGCTGTCCTGCGGCAACCTCGCCCACGGCTTCGCGGTCTGCAGCCCCTCGGAAAAACTGGCGCTCGGCGCCGACAAGGTGCCCAATCTCGGCATCATCACCTCCTATAATGACATGCTGTCGGCGCATCAGCCCTTTGAGACCTACCCCGCCCTGATCAAGGAGGCAGCGCGCGAGGCCGGCGGCATCGCCCAGGTGGCCGGTGGCGTGCCGGCGATGTGCGATGGTGTGACACAAGGCCAGCCCGGCATGGAGCTGTCGCTATTTTCACGCGACGTGATCGCCATGGCCGCAGCGGTCGGCCTGTCGCACAACATGTTCGACGCCGCCGTCTTTCTCGGCGTCTGCGACAAGATCGTACCGGGCCTGGTGATCGCGGCGCTGACCTTCGGCCATCTGCCGGCTGTGTTCATCCCGGCCGGGCCGATGACGACAGGCCTGCCCAACGATGAAAAGGCCAAGGTCCGCCAGCTCTATGCCGAGGGCAAGGCGGGACGCGCCGAACTCCTGGAAGCCGAGTCCAAATCCTACCATGGGCCGGGCACCTGCACCTTCTACGGCACGGCCAACTCCAATCAGATGCTGATGGAGATCATGGGCCTGCACACGCCGGGCGCCTCCTTCGTCAATCCCGGCACGCCGTTGCGCGAGGCCCTGACCCGCGAGGCTACGAAGCGGGCATTGGCGATCACCGCGCTCGGCAATGCCTATACGCCGGTCGGGCGGATGATCGACGAGCGCTCGATCGTCAATGGTGTCGTCGGCCTGCACGCAACCGGTGGCTCGACCAACCACACGATCCACCTGATCGCGATGGCGGCGGCGGCCGGCATCGCACTGACCTGGCAGGACATTTCCGACCTCTCGGAAGCGGTGCCGCTCTTGGCGCGCGTCTATCCGAACGGGCTTGCCGACGTGAACCATTTCCATGCCGCCGGCGGGCTCGGCTTCCTGATCCGCGAGCTGCTTGACGAAGGCGTCCTGCACGAGGACGTGCAGACGGTGTGGGGCGAAGGCCTGCGGCCCTACGCCGTCGAAGCAAAGCTCGGCGCCGATGGCTCCGTGGTGCGCGAGGCTTCGCCGCGCGCCAGCGGTGACGAAAAGGTGCTGGCGCCATTCAGCAAGGCCTTCCAGCCGACCGGCGGCCTGAAGGTGCTGGCTGGCAATCTCGGCCACGCTGTCATCAAGACTTCCGCCGTCAAGCCGGAACGACGTATCATCGAGGCGCCGGCCAAGGTGTTCGACAGCCAGCAGGGCCTGAACGATGCGTTCAAGGCCGGCACGCTCACCGGCGATTTCATCGCCGTCATCCGCTTCCAGGGGCCGAAGGCCAATGGCATGCCGGAACTGCACAAATTGACCACCGTGCTCGGCATCCTGCAGGATCGCGGCCAGCGCGTCGCACTGGTCACCGACGGGCGCATGTCGGGCGCCTCCGGCAAGGTGCCGGCGGCGATCCATGTGACACCGGAAGCGGTCGAGGACGGGCCGATCGCCAGGCTCCATGACGGCGACATCATCCGCCTCGACGCCGACGCCGGCACGCTCGAAGTGCTGGTGCCAGGGACCGAGTTCGCGCTGCGCCGCACCGCCGAAGTCGATCTCATCGGCAACGAGTTCGGTTTCGGCCGCGAGCTTTTCGCCGGCTTCCGCCAGATGGTGGGCCGTGCCGACCACGGCGCCAGCGCCTTCGGAACGGCTTGAGCTTTCTCATGCCCAAATGAAAAGGGCGGCCTTGAGCCGCCTTTTTTGCTTATCCTGCCGGAGCTATTCGACCTTGAGCTCACTGCGCTCGCCGGCCTTGACCGTAAAGGGCGTTTCCTTGTCGGCCTTGTCGGTGGTGAAATTGGTTACGAGCACGTAGTCGCCCGCCGCCAGCGTGGTCTGCATCTTCTCTCCATAGGCGTAGGTCACCTGCTTGCGCTCGCCCTGGATGTTCTTCTTGGCCTCAAAGATCTTGAACCCATCCGCGCCGGGCGCGTCGACGGCCAGGACGCCCGCGTTCAGCGTCACGTTGACATCGGTCATCTGCCCGACCGTGACGCTGAAGGGCTGTTCCGTGGACACCGCCTGCACATCGACGCCCATCACATAGTCGCCCGGAGGCAGGTCGAACTGGCTGTCGGGGCCGTAGGCGTAGGTCACCTGATCGCGGGTGCCGTCGAGTTTCTTGGCCGCCTTGTAAACCTTCCAACCCACATCGGTTTCGGCCTTTTCGCCGCCCTGCGTGTAGAAGGCGTTGGCCTTGGCCTTGCCGACACCGACGATGATGTCCTTGTCGACGACCTGGCCGGCGACGAGTTGCATGGTCTCGCTCGCCTCGCCGGCTCCCAGCTTCACCGTGACCTTGGTCTCGCCGGCCGGAACGACGTACTTGACCTCGCCGTAGTTGGCGTCCGACGTGCCGCCGGGATAGGCGATACTGATCTGCGCATTGCGGTCGACATCGGCCCCAGGGGCAGGCCGGGCGTGGATGGAGATCTGCGCGGCGTTCAGATTGAGCGCCAGCTCCGTTGCCTTGTCGGCCGTCAGCGAAACCTTCTGCTCCGCCTTGGCGGCGCCACTCGAGGCGACGACGATGTAGTTGCCGGCAGCAAGATGGAACTTGACGACGTTGTAGCCGGAGTCGACATGGTCGCCGCCGCTTCCCTTGGCGTCATCCTTGAAGATTTCATAGTAGACATCAATCTTCGGCACCTCGCCGCCCTCTTTCAAGAACGCTTGCGGGATGAGGTTGTAGTCGACCTCGGCTGCCTTCGGTTCCGGCGCGGGAGCCGGTGCTGGTTCGGGGGCCGGCGCAGGAGCCGGTGCAGCGACGGTTTCGACCAGCGCTTCCTGCAGCGCCTTCTCGTCGGAGGCCTGGATGTACTTGCCGCCCGTGTTGTCGGCGAGGCAGGCGATCTGCTTGCCTTCATCGGCGGTCAGGCCGAAGCCGACGACGTCGGCTGTGAAGTCGATGCCGGACGCCTCGAGTTCCTTACCAAGCGCACACGGGTCGCCGCCGCAAGTTTCGAGCCCATCGGTGATGAGGACGACGGTCGCCTTGTCCTCGGTGTATTTCAGCGCTTCGGCCGCCTGCTTGACGGCCGCCGTAAGCGGCGTCTTGCCGAGGAATTTCAGACTGTCGGCGGCGTCCGTGATGGCGCTTGCCGAGCCCGCCTGGGGCGGCACGATCAGCTGGATATCATCGCAGCTGCCTTTTTCGCGATGGCCATAGGCCATGAAGCCTATTTCGTCGTCGGCGGGAACCGATTTGAGCACGGTCCTCAGCGATTCCCTGGCGATCTCGAGCTTGGGCTTGCCGTCGATCTGCGCCCACATCGACCCGGAAGCATCGAGAATGATGATGACCTTGTTGGCGGCGAAGCCAAACGTCGTCATCGACAAAAGGAGGATCGCCGCAGCGATGCTCCGTGCAAGTCCCACCATCAAAATCTCCTGAGTAGCCGCCCCGCCCGAGGCCCAAAACTATTTGAGCGCGCGTCGCGACACAAGCCCGGACGCAGCCACCTCGTTCAGGCGCCAACCGGTGGAGCCGGCCTGAAGCCTTCGTGCTCGACGATGGCGCGGTATCGGGCATCGGACCGCAATCCCTTGAAGGAAGGCTCTATGCGGATGCCCAGCATGTCGTCCTCCTTACGCCGCATCGCCTCTTCGAGGTAGCGGATCGCGTCGTCATAACGCCCGAGCATCGCCGCCGTGCCCGCCACCTTGTAGGCGGGCTCCAGGTTTCTTTCATACTGGCGTATTTGCTCGGCATACATGGCCGACAACAGGCCCTGGCCGCCGGCTTCGCGCAAACCTTTCTCGGCGGCGTCGGCTATGGCCAGTCGGGCACTGTTGTTGGCGATCTCGGCGGCGCGCCGGTATTCGCGCAGGAAATCGGTGAAGCGGCCCTGATCGAGATAGATGGTGGCCAGATATTCGGGCGCGGAGCGCAGATTCGGCTCGGCCTTGGCCAGTTGCTGCAGGATCATCACGGCATCGTCGGCGCGCCCGGCATAAAACAGGATGAGCGCCTTGTTGGCGATGATGGCGCGGGATTCCGGATTCAACTGCTGCGCCTTGCCTATCTCGGCCAAGGGCGCGGCGGTCTCGCCTGTCACCATCAGGGTCAAGGCGTACCAGTGATGGGTCTGGGCCGCGTTCGGATCGAGCCGGATCGCGCGCTCGAACAATTCCCTCGATCTCGGAAAGTCCTTCGCCCAGTAGAAGGTGGTGAAGGCAAGGGCGGCATAGGCACCGGCATTGTCGGGATCGAGCGCGATCGCCCGCTCGGCGGCGGCGACGGCGCGTGGATAGGCCTCGTTCGGCGGCATCAGCGTGAACTGGCTGACCGTGTTGTAGGCCTCGGCAAGCTTGACATAGGCATCGGCATAGTTCGGGTCGAGCGTCGTCGCCTCGGTCAGCAGCTGGATCGCATGGGTGAAGCCGTCCGCCTGGCGGGTACCGAGATGATAGACGGCATCGAGGTAGAGATCCTGGACCCGGGAATCGGGCCGGTAGATAGTCCGTGCCGGAGGCGCATCCGCACGTTGCATGGCGAGGGTGCCGGCAACCGCGAGCAACACCAATCCGACCGCGCCGAGCGCCAGCAGCGAGGTTTGGGTCCATCTCGAAAACCGGGCCGAAACGCCTGGGGCAGTCGTAGCCGAGGGCGGCAAGACCGGTTCCTCGCCCGGAGGCTCGACGTTGTCGGATACGACCGGCTCACCGCCACGCAGCCACGCCTCAAGCTCGTCCGTATAGGCAAACACCAGGCTCCTGGCGCCGCCAGAAATGCGGTGCACGGGCAGCCCGCGCTGTCGCTCCCAACGCCGCACCGTGCGTTCGTCACGTCCGAAGAACGCGGCGATTTCCTTCCAATCGCGAAGGCGACGATCGCGCTTGTTTGCCAAGACCAGCCCCATTGTCCCCTAACGCCCGTATCTGCCCGCTTTCGCCTGATGCCCTCCAACATCAGGGCGAGCTATCATCGGCATCGACATCAGCGCTTCGATGCCGACCGACGGTTCCCGCCGGCGGGCAGCATTGCTTGGCCCATCGCGGTTTTCAACCCGGCGAAAAAGTGGGGGAAGTCAGAGCTGCCTTCCAGGCGGCTCAGTAGGTGGTGCGGCGCTCCTCGGAAGGCGGACGGCCAAACTGCAGCCGGTAGCTCTGGGCAAAATAGGAATGCGAGGTGAAGCCGGTGGCGATCGCCACGTCGAGGATCGGCATATTGGTCTGGCGCAGCAATTCGCGCGCCCGCTCCAGCCGCAATCGCATATAGTAGCGGCCAGGCGTGACATTGAGGTGGCGCAGGAAAAGGCGCTCCACCTGGCGCACCGATAGACCCGCCGACTTGGCGAGTTGCACCGCTGACAAGGGTTCGTCGAGATGGTCGGCCATCAGTTCGACGATGCGCCTCAACTTCTCCGACTTGCCGGTCAGGTCGCGCTCCGGACCGACGCGCTGGCGGTCCCCGGCCGAGCGGATGCGCTCGTGCTGGAACTGGTTGGCGACGCCATTGGCGAGGTTCGAGCCGAAATCGCCACGCACGATCTCCAGCATCAGGTCGATCGAGGTGGTGCCGCCGGCGCAGGTGTAGCGCTTGCGGTCGATCTCAAAGACATTGCCGGTGCAGTTGATGTCGGGGAAGCGCTCCATGAAGCCGGCGCGGTTTTCCCAATGGATGGTGCAGCGGTAGCCGTCGAGCTGTCCGGCCTCGGCCAGCAGGTAGGAACCAACCGACAGCGCGCCGAGCGCGTTGCCGCGCCGGCCCCAGCTGCGCAGGGCCGCCAGCACCTTGCTCTTGCCTGGAAATTCCGTCGTCAGGCCAACCGAGACGAAGAGGATGTCGACCGGCGGCAGGTCGGCGACGCTGTAGTCGATCTTGAGCGGCAGGCCGTTGGAGGCCATCACCGGATCGCCGTCGGCCGACACCGTGGTCCAGCCATAGAAATCGCGGCCGAGCAGACGGTTCGCCGAACGGAACGTGTCTATCGCCGCGGCCAGCGAGAACATGGAGAACTTGTCGACCAGCAGAAAGGCGAACTGCCGGCCACCTTGAACGGGATCACTCGTGACCGGCCGTTCCTGGGAAACAGAGGGGTTCGGCAAAGCTGCGGCTTTCAGGGTCAACCCGGGCTCAGAAGGAGGGCCGTTTCAATCCGGCCGCAAGGTATGCGGAAGCTAACGTATTGGCCATCAGCATGGCAATGGTCATCGGCCCGACACCGCCGGGCACCGGGGTGATGGCGCCGGCTTCCCTGGCCGCCTCAGCATAGGCGACGTCGCCGACCAGGCGCGACTTGCCCTCGCCTTTCTCGGGCGCGGGAATGCGGTTGATGCCGACATCGATGACGGTGGCGCCGGGCTTCACCCAATCCCCCTTGATCATTTCCGGCCTGCCGACGGCGGCGACAAGAATGTCGGCCGTGCGGGCCAGCGCCGGCAGATCCTTCGTGCGGCTGTGAGCGATGGTGACGGTGCAGTTGGCGGCAAGCAGCAGATTGGCCATCGGCTTGCCGACGATGTTGGAACGGCCGACGACGACGGCGTTGAGGCCGGACAGATCCTTGCCGCGCACGCGCTCGATCAGAAGCATCGAGCCGGCGGGCGTGCAGGGAACAAAGGCCGTGTCGAGTTCGCCGGTGCCGAGCTTGCCGACATTGATGAAATGGAACCCGTCGACGTCCTTCTGAGGCGCGATAGCCTGGATGATCTTGCCTGCGTCGATATGGGCAGGCAGCGGCAGCTGAACCAGGATGCCGTTGATGGCCGGATCGGCGTTGAGTTCGGCGATGATCTTGAGCAGCGCCTGCTCAGAGGTCTCGGCCGGCAGCGTGTGCTGCAGCGAATGAAAGCCGCATTCCTTGGCGGTGCGGGATTTGGAGGCGACATAGACCTGGCTCGCCGGATCCTCGCCGACGATGACCACGGCCAGACCGGGCTTGGCCTTACCCTTGGCGACCAGTTCGGCAGTCAGGGTCTTGACCGTCCGCACCACATCCTCGGCGACGCTTTTTCCGTCAATCACTTCGGCCATGAACCATCCTCAACACTGTTTCGTCCAACGCCGCTTTCGGGAACACAACGCAGCGGCGCCGGCAACATGCAGCGCGGCATTGTCACGAAAATCCCACCACGCAATCCCGCCAAAACGCCGTCCGATGCCGTTTACGCGAAACCGGGTTGCTTTTGTTCGGCCTCGACCACGTATCTTTGTGGCTCAGAAGTAGCGGCGGCGGGCGCGGCTCTCGGTGAGTTCGCGAACCGCCTCTCGGAATTCGCGCAGGCTGGCGCGGATTTCCTCGATTGGCGCGTGTTCGGCGCTTTCCTCGACCTGTGATGGCTCCACCGGCGACTGGGCCGGATAGGCCGGTTGCTGCGGCGGAACGGGCTGCGATGGATGCGGCATTTGCCCGGCATAGGGCGCCATGGCCTGGGCGTAGGGATTGCTAGCCGGCGACTGCGCCTGCCACGGCTGCATTTGCGGATAGCCGGCCTGCTGTGCGGGGGGATAGGGCGGCGGCGGATAGAGCGGCTGCAGCGGCATTATCGGCGACCGCGACGGCGGCCCCATCGGCTGGGAATAGGCGGCATCGAAGCCTGGCGGGAAAGGCGGCCGCGCATAGTCCGACGACCGAGGCATGAAGGCGGAATCCGGATTCGGAAAGCCGGAAGGCATGGCAGCATCCGCCGGCCCCGCGTGTTCACCAAAGGCGGCGAATTCGCTGGCATCATCCGCCTCTGCGGAGGGCTTGCGGGACACGGCATCGCGCAGCTTCGCCATCAGTGCGCCGATCCGCCCGGGCCGTTCCGCGGGAGCGGCTTCGGTCTGCGCGACGGGCGGCGGTGATGCAGGTGGCGGCGGCGGCGCCGGAGGCACCGGCGCCGCCGGCATAGGCGGCGCGGGCGGTGGTGCTGTCCGCAATGTCTGATCTTCGAGAGGCGGCTTGCGGTCGCGGCGCGACCGCGATGTCGCGGTCTCGCGCAGGCTTTCATAGGCACCGCGCATGGCGCCGAGGCCGACGCCGGAGGCAAAGCCCAGGAGCAGGCCGGCAAGTGCTATCACGACCCGCGACGGACCGTTCGGCTCGAGCGGAACGGAGGGCGGCGAGATGACGGTCATATTGGCGGTGTTGATACCCTTCTGCTCGCCAATCTCCTTGGCGCGCAGCAGATATTGTTCATAGACGGAACGCTTGGCCGCGGCGTCGCGCTCCAGTTCGCGCATCGAGACGAGGTCGCTGTTGACGTCACCGCTACGGACCTTCATCTGCGCCAGTTGGGACGCAAGGTCCTGCTGGACCTGGATCGAGCGCTTCAGGTCAACCTGCAGCGACGAGGCAATGCGGCTGAGTTCGGTGGCGATGCGATCTCGCGCCCCGGCAATTTGCGCGTTGAGCGCCTGGAGTTCGGGATGACGCGGACCCAGCCGAACCGCCGCGCGATCGGCCTCCTGCTTGAGCGTGGCATATTGCGCGCGCAGGTCGCTCATCGTGTTGGAATTGATTTCTTCCGGCAACGTACCGCCGAGTACCGAATTGACATTGATCGACCGGGCGGAGGCAGCGCGGGCGTTCAGTTCCGCCGTACGGGCGCGAGCAACGGACAGTTGCTCGTTGACCTTGAGCATCTGATCATCGCTGATCAGGTGGCCCTGCGCATCGACTAGGTCGTGCGTGGCCCTGAAATCCTCGACCTTGCGCTCGGCCGTCTCGACGCTTTTGCGCATCTCCTCGAGTTTCGCCGTCAATTCGTTGTTGGCCCGGCCGGCGGTGAGGGATTGAAATTCACCCGAGGTCTGCAGAAAGACATCCGTCATCGTTTCTGCGATGAGCGCCGATTTCTGTGCGTTCTGCGTGGTGACGCCGATCACGATCGTGGAGGTCTTGCCCGCGCGCTCGACCGAAAGCCTTTCGGCCAGATTGCCTACGGCTAGCGACAGGCGACGCGGTTCATCGCCACCGCCCGGTCCGTCGTGGCGCAACAGGATCGTGCGGATCAGTGACATGACGCCCAGGCCGCCCGTGCCTTGGCCATTGAACTCCGGGTCGTCGGCAAGATTGAGCTTGTTGACGACCTTGCCCAGCACCGTGCCCGAGGTCAGCAATCTGATCTGGTTCTCAACGTTGACGAGTGTCGCGTCAGG
This sequence comes from Mesorhizobium sp. GW821-FHT04C10, assembly GCF_059420305.1. Taxonomy (NCBI): domain Bacteria; kingdom Pseudomonadati; phylum Pseudomonadota; class Alphaproteobacteria; order Hyphomicrobiales; family Phyllobacteriaceae; genus Mesorhizobium; species Mesorhizobium sp. GW821-FHT04C10. The sequence continues at coordinate 6,725,952 of NZ_JBWKTL010000001.1, forward strand.
AACAACCGCCATCTGGGTGAGATCACGGTCCGAAAGTTTCAGGTCGCGCGGATCGACGACCAATTCGGTCATTGATTCGTATTTCTTCGGCGTCGACAGCGCGATCGCTATGCCGAGGCCGGCACCGATCAGAGTGGTGGTGATGATCAGCAGCTTCGACCTGGCAATGCCGCGCACCACGTGCATCGGATCGATCAGCGGCTTCCATTGCTGGTCGTCCCCACGATCGCCAAAGGAGGCATCCGCTTCACCCGCCCGGCGGGATCCGGATGTTTCGTCGGAACGAACGCTGCCGGGAGGTTCTCCCGCGGCCGGCCGTGCGCGCGGCATGGCCGGCGGCAGATCGCCGCTGCCGGCGTCCTCCCGCGAGCGCCAGGCGTCATCCTGTGCGGCCGCTTCCGGCTGCTCGTCCGGCTGGAACGGCTCAGCTTCGACGGCGGCCGCCGATGGCGTTGGCTTCGCCCGCGCCTCACGCCGTGAACGGGCAAGGCGGTGGCGCGTGGCGGCATCCTCGCGCCATGCCGGATCCGCCCGATCCCCTATCGAGACCAGGGACGCGTCGTCCTCACCGCGCATGGCCTGGCCGAGCGCCAGCAATGAACGCTCGCGCCTCCAGTCTTCACGGTTTTCCCTGTCGACCATGTCTTGGAGCTTCACTCTTTAGCCACTTGGCAGCAGCGGTCGGCTATTCGTTAAGTCACGCTAAACAAGCATAGGAAACAAAAGGTTAATTTTGGCCGGCCGGCGGGTAAGCTTTTCATAACCTCAAGGGCTGGAATCTCAACGCATCCGGGCCTCAGAACGGCACGTTAAGCTTTCCCGCTTATGGCTTCCCAGACATGACCGAAGCTCGCGGCATACCGCAAAGGCGCAGTTTCGCCCGGATCGGCACTTTCGTGGCCGAGCGACGGGGGCTGGTCCGCGACTATTTCTCGGCGATCAGCGGCGCCGGCGGGCGGCTGGTGTTTTCACTGGCCTATTTCATCGCCCTCGCCAACACCTTGTCCATCTCCGAATTCGGCATGTTCGCCACCGCTTCGGCGGCCGGGGTGATGCTGTCGCGGATCCTGGCCTTCGGCTTCATCTCCGCGCTCTATCGCACCGCCACCATCCGCCCCAATCTGATCGGCACCTTCACCGCCGGCTTCCTGCTGCTCGGCATCGTTTCGCTGCCGCTGCTGGCCGCGGCCTCGTTCGGCGTCTACCTGGTCTTCTTCGCCGGTACCGTGCCGCTGTCGGTGTTCTCGGCGATCGTGTTTGCCGAGGCGCTGTTGTGGCGGCCAGTCGAGGTGGCGCTGATCGTCAACAACGGGCTGGGAAAGTTCGGCCGTGCCGCCATACTGGCGATCGTGGCAACGGCGTTCCGGGCGCTTGGCGCAGTGCTGTTCATGGTCTCGGCGCAACACAGCATCTGGGCGTGGTCGTGGTTCTATATCGGCGCCAACGCCGCCTCGCTGCTTCTGGCTTTCGGCTGGTTCTATCCGCGCCAGCGGCTGCGGCTGCGCATCGAGCTTTATCTGCGGCGGCTCGCCGATTCCATCTATGTCGCCGGCGCCGAGGTGCTGTTCTATCTGCAATCGGAATTCGACAAGCTTCTGGTGCTGGCGATCGGCGGCCCGCATCTGGCCGGTATCTATGCCATCATCATGCGGCTGGTCGACCTGACCGCGATCCCGATCCGCACCTTCTCCATGATGCTGGTGCAGCGCATGATGCGCGCGCCGGACCTGTTGTCGCGGCTGACGGTCAAGAGCGGCATCGAGGGGGGCGTCTTCCTCGTTTCGACGCTGGCGCTGCTGGCGCTTGGCATCGTGCTGCACTTCTTCCCCAACGCGCTTGGCAGGAATGTCTCCGAGGCAGCACCCTTGGTGGCGCTGGCGATCTGCGTTCCGGGGCTGCGCAATCTGGTCGAATACCAGGCCGAGCTTCTCTTCGCGCGCGGCCAGACGCTGGTGCGGGCGCTCAATCTGGGCCTGCTTGCCGCGCTGAAGGCGCTGTTGCTCACCTATGTGCTGACCACCATCTCCGATACGTCGAAGTTGGTGCTGTCGCTCAATGTCGTCTTCCTGCTGCTTTATCTCGCATCGATGCTGCTGACCTATTCGGCGCTGCGCAAACCCGCGAAAGCAATCTAGAGCCAGCCGGCCTGATCTCTATCTATCCAGCCCAATCAAACGCCGGATGCGGCCGATATCGGTGCCGATGAAGGATTGCATGCCGATTGCCACCTGCTGCGGCGCCATGCCGGCAACGAAGCGGCGGAACTCGTCGTCCGACAGCGCTTCGCCCGTCCAGTGCACGCGGCAGAATTCTTCCGAACCGTGGAAGTGGCCGGCTCCATCCAGCAGATCGTCGACATAGCGGCCATAGATCATGCATTCGGAGAATCTGCGCGCCGAGCCGACGACCTCGACCCAGTCGCGGCCATGGACCTTCTCGATCTGACCGCACATGGCAAGCACGGTGTCGCGGCGCCAGGCAATCAGGGTCGAGATGTAATCGTGGGTTGATACGCGGGACGGGTCGATGCCAAGTGCCGAACCCGCGTTGCGCGACCAGATGCGATGCTCGTCATGACCTTCGTCCGCCAGCACGCCGTCGCGGCGAAACAGGCGCGCCTTGCCGTCGCGCCAGAAGGCGGCGCAGTCGAAAGGCTTGAGGAAAGCGACGTCGGAATCGCAGAAGACCAATATGTCTTCGCTGGCATGGGCCGATATGGCGATGCGGCGCAGTTGCTGCACGTGCCAGCCGCGCAGCGGCTGCGTCTTCAGGCTGAGCCAGACACGCCGGCGAAACAGGCTGAGCGGATCGTCCAAAGCGCGCAGCCAGCGCGGCAGCAGGTCGCGCTCGTCGACGACAGTGCGCCGGCTTGTTTCCAACTGGCGGAAAAGCGCAACGTCTCGATGCTCGACCAGGATATAATGGTGCGCGGCCCCCGAAACATGCCGGTCGAGGGTCTCGCACAACAGGCGGCAGCGCTCGAAATCCGGCGCGTAGCTTGCCGTCACCACCGCCGCCGCCGGCGTCCTCGGCAGCAGGCCCGGGCCGGCAAGCACGTCTGGAACGAACCGTTTGTTCAACGGAGTTCTCCCGCCGTCTCGGCTCCGCGCGACCATCTCTGCCTGACGACCCGCCACAAGAACACCGGATTGCCGACCACATAGCGGCGCCAGAGCCGGCCCGGCTCGACCGCCAGCCGGAACAGCCACTCCAGGCGCAGGCGGCGCATCCACAGCGGCGCGCGCGGCACCGAACCGCTGAGGAAATCGAGCAGCGCACCGACAGCGACCGGCATGGTGCAATGGCGCTCGTCGATATGGCGCGCTATCCACAGTTCCTGTCTTGGCACGCCCATGGCGACAAGCAGCATGTCGGGCCGCAGCGCCGCGATCCGGCCGATGATCTCGGGTTCCTGCGCGGCGGAGAAATAGCCGTCATGAACGACCACGAAATTGTGCTGCACGGCAAGGGCGGCCAGCTTGACCGACGCCGCTTCGGCATTGACACGCGTCGCGCCGAGCAGCCCGACGGTCAGCGGCCGTGTCGAGGCCTGCAGGAAGGCCGGCACGAAATCGGTGCCGTTGAGATTGTCCGGAAACGACGAGCCATAGAGAAGCTTGGCGGCGAGATCGACGCCGATGCCGTCCGGCAGGATGAGGAAATCATCGAGCGCCTCGGCGAAGACGGGGTCGGTATAGGCGATGTTGGCATTGTGGGCGTTGAGGAAACTGACCTTGGTGAAGCGCCGCTCGGCAATCAGCCGGTTCAGCAGGGCGATCGCATCGTCCCAGCGGATGGCAAGCACCGAAATGCCTAGGACCGTCTTCAGGCTGTCGAGGCCGAATGCGGCGCGGGCGGTGTGCATGTTCATGCAAACACCTCCCGCCTGACCGCCCCCAGCTTTTCCAGTCCGAGTTGGATGGCGGCATCGAGCGCCTTGACCTGCCGGCGATGGAACGCGCTGCCGTCGACGTCCCGGATGTCGGCCGCGGCGGCCTCCAGCGCCCTGGCGAAAGCGGCTGGATCGTCGGTGACGACGCAATTGTCGGGACGATGGTCGATGCCGCGCAGCGAGCGGCCGGTGGCGACCGACGGCAGGCCGAGTTCGAAGGTTTCGATGGTCTTCAGTTGCACGCCGCTACCGGCGGTGCTGATCAGCGGGATGACGGCCGCGCCGCTTACGAACGCCCTTGCATCCGGGACACGGCCGACAAACTCGACACCCGGATGCGCCGAGGTCACACCGGAAGGCATATGGCCGGCGATGCGGATGCGGAAATCCGGCCGCAGATGCGGCACCACCTTGCCCAGGAACCAGTCGAGGCCGATGCGGTTCGGCTGCCAGGTCCAGGTGCCGATCAAGGCGGCGTCGCAGTCGATCCGGCGCGGACCTTTCCGGGCGGGCGCCCTGGCGCCGGTCACCAGCGGCAGCACGGCCGAGCGGTTATCGGTGGCGACGCCGAGTGCCGCGCGGTCTTCCTCGGCCAGCGTGAAGACGAAGCGCGCGCGGCGGCAGAGACGCTCTTCGACGATCCCGAGCAGCCTTGCCTCGCGGCGGAAAAGCAGGCGCTGGAAGAGGCCGCCGGCGGCGGCCGCGTTCTCCCGCGCCGAGAGATGCTCGACATTGTGGGCGACGAAGAGCGAAGGCCGGTCCTCCAGGAGCCGTTCGAAGGCACCGGCGAACTGCACGGAATTCAGCACATAGCCATCGAATGGACCGGCCCGTTCGAGAGCGGCCTGAACATCGCGGTCGGACACCGCGCGCAACTTGACGGATGCGAAGGTCAGGCCTGACAGCATCGCCTTGCCGACCCAGGTGAGCTTTGTCAGTGCCGAGGCACTTTCCGTGCGAACGTCGACCGCACCCAGCACCACGGTATTTTCGGGATCGGAAGCAACTTTCCCGGGCCAAATGAAGCCGATGACCGTGACGCGCGCGCCAGCCCGCCGCAAGGCGGCGATGATCGCAGCATTGGCGATCTCGTAGCCCGAGGCGAGAGCACCGTCGGGCACGATCGATGTGGCGAACAGCAGATGCATCTCACCTATCCTGTGGTGTAGCCGGTAGCAAAACGCGGTGAACCCTTGATTAAGCGAGCACAATCAACGCCCGAAAGCCCCTGTCCGTCGGGCTTCTCCGTGCAAGGTGATTAACGAAACCTTATCACCGTACTGCTACCAGAGCCCCAACTCACCATGTGGCTGGACACGGATGATCCCTTTGCCATCGGATGGTTCGGTATCGATCGCTGGACGGTCTCCCCGGCTTGACGTGGAGGCTGTCGAAGCGGTGGTCACCTTGCCGACCTTCAAGCGGCCCGAACAGGTGCTGGAGACGCTGGCTTCGCTCCGCGCACAGCGGACCGGCAGGCGCTTTGCCGTCATCGTCATGGAGAACGAAGCCGAGGCGCGTGACGGCGCCAAGGCGGTGCTACCGCTGTTCGAGAGCGGCGAGATACCGGGCATGGTCATCATCGCGCATGAGCGCGGCAATTGCAGTGCCTACAATGCCGGCTGGCAGACGGCGATCCTGCACTTCCCGAACTTCAGGCATCTGCTGGTCATCGACGATGACGAGATCGCCGATCCGCATTGGCTGGAGCGCATGTGCCTGGCCGCCGAGACGCTCGGCGCCGATATTGTCGGCGGCCCGCAGGTGCCTGTCTTCGCCGACCCCGCCCATGCGAAATGGGCCGAACATCCTGTCTTCGCGCCACCCTACCGGGAGACCGGACGCGTGCCGGCGCTCTATTCGTCGGGCAATCTCCTGGTCGGTCGCAACGTGCTGATCGCCATGGGGCCGCCCTTCCTCGATCTCAGATTCAACTTCATGGGCGGCGGCGATTCCGACTTCCTCAGCCGATCGGCGCAAAGGGGCTTCGTGCTCGGCTGGTGCGCCGAGGCCAAAGTGCACGAAACCGTTCCGGCGCGGCGTATCGAAGTCGACTGGATCCGGGCCCGCAGCCTGCGCAACGGCGTGATCTCGACATTGGTCGAGAAGAAGAAGCGCGCCGGCACGCCGCTGGCCGGCGCCAAGGTATTCGCGAAGAGCCTGGCGCTGCTTGCCGCTTCGCCGTTTCGCGGCCTGATCCGGCTGGCGCGGACCGGATCGCCGGCGATCGCCATCTACCCCATGCATGTGGCGCTCGGCCGCGTGCTGGCCGAATTTGGATATGCCAATGAGCAGTATCGCCAGCCCGAGAAAAACTGAGCGCGCCCCGCTCAGCGCCGCGTTCACGCGCGACGGCGTGGCGACCGCGATCGCCGCACTCCTGTTCACCGTCATCATGGTGTCCTTCCGCCCGTTCCAGCCGGCCGGCGCCGAACTCACCGGCGAGGGCGGCGACATCGTCAACCAGCTCGGCTTTGGTTCGCTCGGCGCCATTTCGATCTTCTCGTTGATGGCCTTCGCCGATCCCCGCATCGTGCGCTCGCTGCTCAGCCCCTCCTGGGTGCTGATGCTGGGTTTCTTCTTCCTGTCGGTGGTGCTGGCGACCGACCCGCCCTCGGCCATGCGCGCGGCTTCCTTCACAATGATCGGCATCCTGACCATGGCAACGATCCTGGCGCTGCCGCGTGATGCCGAGTCCTTCTCGAAAGTCATCATCTTCACCGCCGTCGTGGTCATGGGCCTTTCCTATCTCGGCCTGATCGTCTTTCCGCACGAAGCGTTGCACACGGCCGACTCCCAGGAACCGGAACATGCCGGCCTGTGGCGCGGCGTTTTCACTCACAAGAACATCGCCGGCCCGATCATGGCCTGCTTCAGTTTCGCCGGCCTTTACCTCTACCGGCGCGGGCAGCGCTGGTGGGGCGCGGGGATCTTCTGCGCGGCGATGATCTTCATGCTGCACACCGGCTCCAAGACCACCGCCGGGCTGGTGCCGTTCTCGATCCTGATCGTGGTGCTGCCGAGCCTGATGGGGATGCGGCTCGGCACGCCGATCCTGTTTGCGCTGGCGATCATCGCGACGGCGGTCGGCACGCTGGGCATTGTTTTCCTGCCGCCGGTGAAACATCTGGCGGCGATCTATTTCCCCGACATGACCTATACGGGCCGCACGACGCTGTGGGAGTTCGCCGGCTCGATGCTGGCGAAGAAGCCCTGGACCGGCTACGGCTATGAGAGCTTCTGGGGCACGCCGCTGCTGCTCAACCAGGATCAGCCCTTCGATCGTCCCTGGGACATCAGAACCATCGTGCACGGCCATGACGGCTATCTCGACATCGCCGTGCTGATGGGCGTTCCGGCGCTTTGCGTGGCGGTCTACACTTTTCTCATCGCGCCGCTTCGCGACTACATGCGCATTCCGCTGCGCAAGGAAAACATCTATCTCGGCGACTTCTTCATGATGGTGGTGCTGTTCACCGCGCTGAACGCCTTCCTGGAAAGCTTCTTTTTCCATCGCGGCGATCCGGTTTGGCTGTTATTCGTGCTTGGCGTGCTTGGCCTGAGGCAGGTGTCGCTGCGTCCGATCGCGGTGCGCAACCCTTCCCGCCCAGTCTGACAGGGCTTTCCGGACGCGGCGCGAACGTTTATGTGAGGCCTTTCCTCGGAGGGCTTTCAAATGACGATCAGGCTTGTTCTCGCCGGCTGCGGCAATATGGGTTACGCCATGCTCGCGGGTTGGCTGAAATCCGGCAAGCTTGCGCCGTCAGCGGTTTTCGTCGTCGAGCCCAACGCCGATCTTCGCCAGCGCGCCGCCGCACTCGGTTGCGGCACGGCTGGAGATGCCGGCGCTCTTCCAGCCGACGCGGTGCCTGATCTGGTCGTCATCGCGGTGAAGCCGCAAGTGATCCGCGACGTCACCGCCGACTACAAGCGTTTTGGGGACGGGCGCACCACGTTCGTCAGCATCGCCGCCGGCACACCAGTGGCGACTTTCGAGGAAATCCTGGGAAACCGCGCGCCGATCGTGCGCTGCATGCCCAACACGCCTGCTTCGATCGGCAAGGGCATGATGGTGGTGTTCTCCAATCAACTGGTTTCCGACGACACCAAGCGTTTCGTCGCCGACCTGCTGTCGGCGAGCGGCGAAGTGGCTGATATCGACGACGAGGGCCTGATGGATGCCGTGACCGCCGTGTCGGGATCGGGGCCGGCCTATATCTTCCACTTCATCGAAGCGCTGACCGTGGCCGCGGAGAAGGCGGGCCTGCCGCCGGCAACCGCCAAGCTGCTCGCGATGCAGACGGTCTATGGCGCCGCCTCACTCGCCGCCGAAAGCCAGGAGGAACCGGGCGTGCTGCGCCAGCAGGTGACCAGCCCGAACGGCACGACAGCAGCCGCCCTTGGCGTGCTGATGGGCGAGGACCGGCTGACCAATCTGCTCACCGAAGCGGTTGAGGCGGCGCGGCTGCGGTCGATCGAACTGGGGAAATAAGCTCAGGTTGCCCCGTACAGCATCTCGTCCTGCAGCCGGCGCAAGGCGAACAGCCTCGTCGTGGGGTCTGGCGCGGCGTTGTCGGCGGTCAGCAGTTCGCCTTTCCTGACCGGCTTCAGCACCTTGCCACCCTCGAGCAGGCCGACCGGCAGGGCACGCTGCGCGCGGGCATCCTCGACCGTCATCGTCCAGGAGCGATAGCAGGTCTCGCCGATCGCATCGAAAATCTCGCCGGCGGCCAGGTCCCGCTTGGCGACGGCGCAGACTTCGGCGACGGGCCTTGGCAACGGCACCATGTCGGGCTTGCCGAAAAGCATGATGCGGGCGGCCGTCAGCGGCACTTCCAGCGATGTCAAATGGTAGGGCCGGAACAGGCTGTAATAGGGACCGTGGCCGATATGCAAATCGTCCATGCGCTCGATGATGCGCGGATGCGTCGCCTCGACGATGACGAAGACACCGGGCGCGACGCCCTTGCCGATTGTGTAGTCGACGACGCCCTTTTTCGTGAGCAGCCCGCCATCCTCGCGCGGGATAAGCACCTTGACGAGGTCGTCGCGGTCAGCCTTCGGGCCATGCATGCCGGGCACGTCGGGCACCAGGCCGGTGGCGTTGGCGATGGCGCACATCTCGACCATGGTCTTGGAACCGTCGACGAACTCGACCAGCATGCGCGGGTTCATGTTGCGGCGGATCGCTTCCTCGCGATAATCGTCGGGCACGGCGTCACGATTGAGCGGGTTGTTCTTGCCCTTGCCGGCCGAGACGATGGTCAGGCCGAGCGCGGAAGCAAACTCGATCAGCTCCATGCAACTCGACGGCTCGTCGCCGGCGCCGACCGAATAGACCACGCCAAGCCGGTCGGCCTGTTGCTTCAGATAACAGCCGATGGTGACGTCGGCCTCGACATTCATCATCACCAGATGCTTGCCATGCTCCATCGCCATCAGGTCGAAATCGGCGGCGACGCCCGGCTTGCCGGTGGCGTCGATGACGACGTCGATGAGCGGATTGGTGACCAGCATCTCGTTGGAGGTGATGGCGATCCTGCCGCTCTCGATGGCACCGGTGACTTTCGACGCGGTGTCGGCTTCGACCGCCATCGCTTCATCGCCATAGGCGATGCGAATGGCCTCGCGCGCGGTGTGGGGACGCCGCGTGGAGACGGCGCAGACCGAAATGCCCGGCATCAGCATGCCTTGCGTGACCAGATCTGTGCCCATTTCGCCCGAACCGATGACGCCGATGCGCACCGGGCGGCCCTCATCGGCACGATGGGCGAGATCGCGGGCAAGGCCGGTCAAGGCGACATTGGTCATGCAGGATGTCCACAGCTTCTTGATTTGCGGCCGGATTAGCAGGGACCGGTCGCGTGTGCCAATGAAACCGCTCGCAAGCCGCGATTCCGAGCCCAAAATGCCCGAAAAAGGCACCTTCCCCGGACCGATTGGCCCAAAGGGTTGCCAATTGACATTGTTGTGAACAGTCTAAATAAAACATTCGTTTGCTGACAAAGGCAAATGTTCATCGAGCCGATAGGTCGACGGGCATTCGCCGCGGGCAATCTGGGGAGTGCCTTTGCGCCAGACTGGCGGCAAAGGCGTGGATGAGATCAAGGAGCATTGCGAGGCGTAGGCTCGCGCTCCAGGGGAGGAAGAATGGATACAGTTCTCGCTGGCCTGAAGGGGGCCATCGACACGCTCGGTGCGACAATCCTGCTGCCGATCGTCATTTTCATCATAGCCGTGGTCTTGGGTGCCAAGGTCAGCAAGGCCTTCCGTGCCGCCGTCACCATCGGCGTCGCCTTCATCGGTATCAACCTTGTGCTTGGGCTGATGTTCACGTCGATCGGCGACGTCGCCAAGGCCATCGTCACCAACACCGGCATCCATCGCGACATCATCGATGTCGGCTGGCCCTCGGCGGCGGCGATCGCCTTCGGCTCATCGGTCGGCCTGTGGGTCATTCCGGTCGGCATCCTGGTCAATATCGTGCTGTTGCTGACGCGCATGACGCGCACGCTCAATGTCGACGTCTGGAATTTCTGGCACTTCGCCTTTGTCGGCTCGCTCGTCGTCGCCGCCACCAACAATCTGGCCTACGGCATTGCGATCGCAGCCCTGGTCGCGGCCCTGTCGCTGCTGTTCGCCGACTGGTCGGCGCGCGCGGTGCAGCAATTCTACGGCGTGCCCGGCATTTCGGTGCCGCATCTCGCCTCGGCGCAGATCCTGCCGATCGCCATCATCCTGAACTGGATCATGGACCGCATTCCCGGCATCAACCGCATCAACATCAACACCGAGACCATCGAGCGCCGCTTCGGCGTGTTCGGCGAACCGGTTGTGCTCGGCCTGATCATCGGCCTCGTGCTCGGCGCCATCGCCTTCTACAACGCCGGTGATCTCAGCGTGGTGCTGGCCAAGGTACTGGGCACCGGCATGACACTGGCGGCTGTCATGCTGCTCCTGCCGCGCATGGTGAAGATCCTGATGGAGGGCCTGCTTCCGGTTTCCGACGCGGCGCAGGAGTTCGTGCGCAAGCGCACTGGCGACCGCGAGTTGCTCGTCGGCCTCGACTCGGCGATCCTGATCGGACATCCGGCCGCGATCTCGTCGTCGCTGATCCTGGTGCCCATCGCGATCATCCTGTCGGTGATCCTGCCGGGCAACCGCGTCATCCTGTTCGCCGACCTCGCGGTCATCCCGTTCATCGTCGCCATGACCGCGCCTCTGGTCAAAGGCAATGTGTTCCGCATGGTGGTGATCGGCACGGTGACGCTGGCCATCGGCTTCTACGTCGCCAACGCGCTGGCGCCGCTGTTCACCAGCGCGGCCGTCGCATCGGGCTTCAAACTGCCGGCGGATGCGCTGCAGATCACCTCGGTGGTCGACGGCTTCCTCTGGGTTCCCTATGTGATCATCGAAGCGATCCAGGGACTTGGGCTGCTCGGCATCATCCTGATCGCAGTCGTCATCGCCGCGCTGTTCATCCTCTACCGCCGCAACCCGCTCGGCTGGGAACGAGCAGCGGGCGCCGAGGACGAGCCGGCCGAAGGCACCGCCTAAGCGCCATCGCGCCTTGAATTTGAAACGGTCGTGCGCCCTCCTCGGGCGCACGACTTTTATAGACGGAGCAGAACATGTCCGACAGCCTCATGCAGCTTCTGGATCCCGAAGCGGTCGTGCTCGGATCGGATGCCTCGACCAACGAGGAGATCATCCGCGTCCTGGCCGGCCGGCTCGAGAGCCTTGGCTATGTCAAAAGCTCCTATGCCGACGCGGTCGTGCGCCGCGAAATGACCATTCCGACGGGACTGCCGCTGGAGCGCGCCGACAATGTCGCGGTGCCGCATACCGATCCCGAGCATGTGCTAAAGCCCGGCATCGCGATGGGCACGCTGAGAAAGCCGGTAACGTTCGCCAACATGGAAGATCCCGACGAGAAGCTGCCGGTCGGCTTCGTCTTCCTGCTTGCCATCAATGACAAGGACAAGCAGATTGAAGCGCTGCAGTCCGTCATGGCCACCATCCAGAATCCAGAGGCATTGGACGGCTTGAGGTCCGCCAGGACGCTTGACGACGTACGTGCCGTGCTCGGCTGATAACCCAAGGAGAAGCAAGAGATGTCCAGACAGAAAACTATTCTCTTTGCCTGCGGCACGGGCATCGCAACATCGACGGCGGTCAATGTCGCCGTCACCGAGGCCATGAAGCAGCGCGGCCTGACCTTCAACGCGCAACAGGCAAAAGCCACCGAAGTGCCGGGGCTGGCCGACAGCGTCGACTTCATTGTCGCCACCACCCCTATCTCGGCTTCGGTGACCAAGCCGGTCATCAAGGGCCTCGCCTTCCTCACCGGCATCGGCAAGGACAAGGTGCTCGACGAGATCGAGGCGCAACTGCGCAAGTAGATCACCGACGACGCGGCTCCGGCGACGGTGCTCGGCTTCAGGCCACCCTGACGTAGCTCGTCATGCCCGATTTCTGGTGCTCGATGATGTGGCAGTGCAGCAGCCAGTCGCCCGGATTGTCGGCGACAAAGCCGAGTTGAACCTTCTCGTTGGGCTGGATGAGATAGGTGTCGGAAATCAGCGGCTGCACTTGGCGTGTCGAGGACGACAGCACCTTGAAGCTCATGCCATGCAGGTGCATCGGATGCGACTGCGGCGTCAGGTTCTCCATGTCGATGACATAGCTCTTGCCGAGCTTCAGCTCGGCCAGCGGCGCGGTCGGATCGGATGTATCGCCTGGCCACGGCACCTTGTTGATGGCCCAGAAACTGTAGCCGAGCGAACCGCAGATGCCGTCGCTCGGGACGTTTTCCGCCGTGGCGCTCAGCGCCAGCGAAACATGCTGGGCGGCGGTGAGATCCACTTCCGCCACCGGATTGACCTCCAGCGGCGCAACATCACCAATGGCGCGCTTCAGCGAACGGCCGACCGCACGCAAGGTCGTGAGCACCTTGGGCTTGGTGCCCCTGACGTCTCGCAGGCTGACGACCGCGCCCTCCTCGTCCGGCATGCGGATGGCGAGTTCCATGCGCTGGCCCGGCCCCAGCAGCAAGGCATCGGGCGAAAAACGCTGCGGCACCGGATTGCCGTCCAGCGCCATCACGATCGCCTCGGCGCCGTCGACCCGAAAGGCGTAGATGCGGGTAACGTCTGATATCGCAACCCGCAGGCGCACCAGCCCGCCGGCCGGCGCGTCATATTGCGGCTGGTCGAGCCAGTTGGCGGTGCGCACCGTGCCGTAGGTGCCGGTCCTGGCGGCATCGCGCGGCCGGAACTGATCGATGAACTGGCCGTCGTCGCCAAGACGCCAGTCGCGCAGATTGAGGACGAACTCGGCGTCGAATTTCGGATCATTCGGATTCTCGACCACGATCACGCCGGTCAGGCCGTGGCCCATCTGCTCCAGCGTGTTGCAATGCGGGTGATACCAGAATGTGCCGGCGTCGGGCGGGGCGAAGGCGTAGTCGAAATGATCGCCGGTGTAGACATAGGGCTGCACCAGGAAAGGCACGCCATCCATCTTGTTGGGCAGACGAATGCCATGCCAATGGATGGTCGTCGGATCGTCGATGGCGTTGACCAGGCGCGCGGCGAACGGTTCGCCTTTCTTCATCCTCAGCACCGGCGGCATTCCGGCGCTGCCATAGGTCAGCACATTGTTGGTCGGGCCGACGTCCATCAGGCTGGCCTGGATTTTCGCCGTCTGCAGCACCACCGGTTCAGGACTGGCGGCGGCCCAGCTGCCGAGCCTGCCAATGGCCGAGAGCCCGACCCCGCCGGCGCCAGCAACGGCTGCCATTTTCAAGAGCCCGCGGCGTGTCAATCCGGTCATTCAGCGCTCCAACTGCAAAGCGTGGGATTTATCGTCGCCTTGGATCACAGGCCAGCCACCAGTGCAAATGCCGATATTGGCACACCGCATCTCGCCATTACCATGGCGATGTTGGTGGCATTCGCCAGCGATCATAGCGTCACAAACACGTAAAGATATAAACATCTCTTTATATCTTTCTTGACATGAAGCCTGTGTTGGTGGAACATGGTGGCGTCGTGGTTCTCCGGTCCTGATCGAGGTCGGAGCTAAGAGGGAATCCGGTGAGCATGGCCCGTGCCATGGCGATGCCGGAGCTGCCCCCGCAACTGTGAGCGGCGAGCCGCTGTCCAGGATGTCACTAGGCAAATGCCTGGGAAGACGGACAGAAGCGACGACCCGTGAGCCAGGAGACCTGCCCCGACGAACTGAAACGTCCACGGGCGGGGTGTCCCGGTGGTAGCCTGCAGGCCGCGGCCTTCGCTGCTGGTTCTGCATGCATCCGCTTGACCCATGCCCCCAACCTTATGGGGTATGCAATGTCTACTTTCTCAGTCCCGACCGCCACGCTCGGTGTTCCGCGCATCGGCCGGCATCGCGAGCTCAAGGCCGCGTTGGAAAGCTACTGGTCGGGCAAGAGCTCGGCCGAAGACCTGCTCCAAACCGCCAAGCGCTTGCGCGAGGCCAACTGGATCGAACAGCGCGATCGTGGCATCACGAAAATCCCCTCGAACGATTTCTCGCTCTACGATCATGTGCTCGACACGGCCATCATGGTCGGCGCGATTCCGAAAGCCTATGGCTGGAACGGAGGCGAGGTTCCGCTCGACGTCTATTTCGCAATGGCGCGCGGCGATCAGGGCAACGACCATGAAGCTTGCGCCCATGGCGGTCACGCCCACGGCGTTGCCGCGCTTGAGATGACGAAGTGGTTCGACACGAACTACCACTACATGGTTCCCGAACTGTCCGCCGACCAGACGTTCGAACTCCGTTCGACCAAGCCGCTCAGCGAGTTTCGCGAGGCCGCAGCCCTCGGCATCCGTACGCGCCCGGTGATCCTCGGCCCGGTCACCTTTCTCAAGCTGGCCAAAGCGCGCGGCAGCACTTTCGACCCGATAGCGTTGCTGCCAAGGCTGCTCCCGGTTTACGCCGAGCTTCTCAAGCAATTGTCGCAGGCCGGTGCCCGCTGGGTGCAGATCGACGAGCCCTGCCTCGTGCTCGACCTCGATGCTGCCGAACGCATCGGTCTCGAACTGGCATATCAGACGTTCGCGGCGGCGGCTCCCGATCTCGACATCATGCTGGCAACCTATTTCGGCGCGTTGGGCGACAATCAGGAAACGGCGCTGGCCTTGCCTGTCGCCGGCCTGCACATCGACCTTGTGCGGGCGCCGGAGCAGTTGGAACCCGTTGCCCGCCTGTCGCGAAAGGACCAGGTCCTTTCGCTCGGATTGATCGACGGCCGCAACGTCTGGCGGGCCGACCTGCCCGCCATTCTCGACCGCATCCGCCCGGTCGTTGCCGGCTGGCCGCTCGACCGCATCGAGATCGCGCCCTCCTGTTCGCTTCTGCATGTCCCGATCGATCTGGAGCTGGAGACCACGCTCGATGCGGACCTCAAATCCTGGCTGTCTTTCTCGGTCCAGAAGATGGACGAACTGACGCTGCTCGCGGAGGCGCTTGTCGAAGGCAAGAGCGCGGTTGCGAAGGAGTTGCAGGCATCGGCCGAGGCCGTCCAGTCCCGCGCCACATCGCTCAAGGTGCATGATCCGCTGGTGGAAGGCCGGCTGCTGGCTGTCACGGAGCCGATGCGGCGCCGGCAGGGCGCGTTCGCCGAGCGGCGCGAGTTGCAGGCACGAAAACTTGGCCTGCCGAACTTTCCGACGACCACGATCGGCTCGTTTCCGCAGACCCCGCAAGTGCGCAAGGCGCGCTCCGCTCATGCCAAGGGCGAGTTGAGCTATATCGATTACGAGGCCTTCCTGAAGAAGGAAACCGAGACGGCGATCCGCTGGCAGGAAGAGATCGGCCTCGACGTGCTGGTTCACGGCGAGTTCGAGCGCAACGACATGGTGCAGTATTTCGGCGAACAACTCGCCGGCTTTGCCTTCACCAAACATGCCTGGGTGCAGAGCTATGGCTCGCGCTATGTCCGGCCGCCGATCATCTTCGGCGACGTGTCGCGGCCACGTCCGATGACGGTCTCGTGGTGGCACTATGCGCAGTCGCTTACGGACAGGCCGGTCAAGGGCATGCTCACCGGGCCGGTGACGATCCTCAACTGGTCCTTCGTGCGCGACGACATCCCACGCAGCGTGGCCTGCCGCCAGATCGCGCTCGCCATCCGCGACGAAGTGGTGGACCTGGAAGCGGCGGGCGCGGCAATGATCCAGATCGACGAAGCCGCCCTGCGCGAAGGGCTGCCGCTGCGCAAGTCCGACTGGCAGACCTATCTCGACTGGGCGGTCGAGTGCTTCCGCCTGGCATCGTCAGGCGTTGGAGACGGCACGCAGATCCACACTCATATGTGCTATTCCGAGTTCAACGACATCCTCGATGCGATCAGCGCGATGGACGCCGACGTCATCTCGATCGAGACGTCGCGGTCGAAAATGGAGCTTCTCGACGCGTTCCGGACCCACAAATATCCGAATGAGATCGGCCCGGGCGTCTACGACATCCACTCACCTCGGGTTCCGGCGGTCGGCGAAATGATCGATCTGATGACGCTGGCCCGGCAACGCCTTGCCGACGGGCAGCTCTGGATCAATCCGGATTGCGGCCTGAAGACCCGCGGATGGGACGAGGTCCGTCCGGCACTGGTCAACATGGTGGAGGCGGCAAGACAGCTCAGGGCCGCGGCCTGATCCCGGCGGAGCCGCCAGCGCATCCGATGGCGGCTCCGCTATCTCATTGTCTTGACGCAATTCCCAAGGGAAAGCCTCACACTTTTCCTGGAAATTGCCCTGGCTCAGGGTCGGCTGATCTCCTCGAGATACCAGCCGATATAGCGCAGCTCGTTGTACTCCATCGGCGCGATCGGTCCGGGTACGAAATAGTGCGATCGCACGCCGCGCGCGGTGTGCTCGATGATTTTCTTGTCCTCGTCGGTGGTGACCTTCCACAGCCAGGTCAGCTTCTCCAGATCGTAATCCTGGCCCTCGACCGCGTCACCGCGCACCAGCCAGATGAGTTCCATCTCGCAGGTATCAGCCGTCTTCGGAATGAAGCGGTAGATCATGCCGTGGTCGGGGTAGCAGACGAGGAAGCTCGTGCCGCCGAGATGGATGGAGGTGACGCCACCATCGTAGTCGGTGAAGCGGCCCATCAGCGGTGCCACCGGCGAGCCGTCCTGGCTGCCGCTCGAAACACCATCGTAGAGCGCATAGCGGAAAGTGTGGATGGCTTCCTGTCCGGCGGCCGAGTTCCGCCAGTGGTCGCCGCTGCCGATCTCGACGCCGAGCGCGCCGGTTCGTTGCTCCATTGCGGCGTTGAGCTGCTCGATCATTTCTGCCGGCTTTTCCAGCGCATGCGTCTGCGAATATTCCGGATGCGCCGGACCGCAATGATAGCACTCGACATAGTTCTCGACGGCGAGCTTCCAGTTGGCGTCAACCTGATAGGTCTCGCGATGCGCCACCCTGGCATCAGCCCAACCATACTGGCCGCAGCTGGTTCGCAGCGACTGTTCGACCGGATCGAAATCCAGTGGCATCTCGGCGAAGGAAATGAACACCAGACCTTCGGCGAGGCGGACATGCAGCTTCTTCAATCCATGCGCGGCGCGGTCGAAATCCTTCGGCATCAGGCGGGCGGCGCGCAGCGAACCGTCACTGGAATAGGTCCAGGCATGATAGGGGCAGACGAAGGCTTTCGCATTGCCCTTCTGCCTGGTGCAGACCTCGGCGCCGCGATGACGGCAGACGTTGAGCATGGCATGGATGGCGCCATCCATGCCACGGGTCAGGATGATTGCTTCATCGCCGAGTTTGAACAGCTCGAAATCGCCGGGGTTTGGAATGACGCTGGAATGCGCGAGGCAATGCCAGTGGCGGCGAAAGACGCGTTCCATGTCGCGCTCGAAGATCGCCCGATCATGGTAGAACGCACGCATCAGGCCGTGGCCTGGCCGGTGCGCGGCCACCAGCCGGTCGATCGTATCGCCGTCGGCATGGGTTTGCTGGAGAGGATGCACGTTCATAACCCATTCCTGTCTGGCGATTTGGATGTCTATGGTGGCCCGGTCCGTGTCAGATCTCGAGGCGCCGCCCCTTGTAGGCGTCTGGGATCGCCGCATCGCTGCCGAAGAAGGCGTGCCTGGACATGTCGGGCGAATAGCGACTGCCGGGTACGGTGCGGCCAAGCGCTTCGGCCACGGCGCGGATGTGATGCGGGGCCGCGCCGCAGCAAAGCCCGATATAACGGACCCCGAGATCAAAGGCTTCCCGTGCGAATTCGGCGCATTCGTAGCGATTGCAGGTGAACAGATCGAGCGCGGTCGGGAACGGCCGGTTGCCGGGAATGCAGGAACAGGCGCGGTCGGTCAGCGACTGGAAGGTCGGTTCCGCGTCAGTCGTGCGGTAGGGCACCGGCAATGCGGCGACATGGCATGAGATGGCGTCACGCACTTTGCGCACCACCGGCATCAGCGTCTTCGGCCCGCGCTGGCAGTTCAGTCCAACGACGTCGGCGCCCGCCGCCTCCAGCCGCTTGCAGGCATCGACGACCGAGACGCCGTCGAACATCTTTTCCTCACGGTGGACGGAGAGCGTGACCACGGTCGGCAGGCCGGTTTTCTTCATCACGTCGAGCGCGATCTCGGCCTCGCCGCACCAGTCGATGGTCTCGGCGATGAGGAAGTCGGCCCCCTCCTCCACCGCCCAGCCGATCTGCTCCTCGAACATGGCGCGCACGGCATCGTGGGTCTTCCTGTCGTCGGCTTCATAGGCATTGGTGTTGCAGATGTTGCCAGCCATAAGGCAATCATTGCGGTCGGCGACATCCTTGGCTATGCGCAACGCCTGACGGTTGATCTTTTCCAGAATATCCTCACGGCCGATCACCCTCAGCTTCTGGCGGTGAGCGTAATAGGTGAAGGCTTCGACAACCTCCGAGCCGGCATGGACGAAATCCTCATGCAGACGTGTCACCGCGTCCGGATGTTCGAGAACCACTTCCGGTACGAACGGGCCGGCCTGCAGATAGCCGCGACGTTCGAGTTCGAACAGATAGCCTTCGGCACAGATGACGGCGCCGGCGTCGAGACGTTCGAGCAGGCCGCGCTTGGCCGTGAGAGTAGATTTTGCAGACATGATTTCTTTCCTCGGCACTTAGAGATTGCGGACGCGCGACGGCCAGGCGCTGGTTCCGGCGACGACGGCAAGCAAGGTGCGCAGCCGCAAGACGTCCGGATGCAGATGGCCGCAGCGGTCGATCAGCGCAATCTTTTTCAAGGCCGCGGCCTCCAGATCGGCGTCATGCGGCACCTACAGCAGCCAGTCGGAGAACACTTCTTCCGGTGGCGGCAGCGGCGAGACGGCGCGCATCGTCGTCGCATTGACGCGACGCACCGTGCGAGGGCGTTGCGGTCTGCCGGGCGCGAGCCCGGGTATTTCATTGTGCGAATCCATGTTCGTCCTTCTTTGCAAGGACTGAACCTGGTGGTGATGGAGGAAAGCCACGGTCGGCGCTAAGGCCGGTCCGCATCTACCTCTTGACCGCCCACCGCGATCAGTCGAGTTCAAATCTGTTCGAGGCTGGTTTCCGGGCTCCGAAGGGGTCTTTTTGGACCGGTTCCGACACCTTCCCAGGCATTTGCCCAGTGGTCTGTTGTCGGAACGCACGCTTCGCTACCGTTGCGGGGGCAGCGCCGGAATCTCACCGGCTTCCCAATTATCCCTCCGGCCGAATCGACTGAAGGGCACCTTGAACCCCACGATATAAGCACCTGCTCGCCAAGGCCGTCCACACGGAAACGACACGGTCGGGGCGGAAAGCCGATAGAGCACCGACACGAGGGCCTCGTTCCGGCAGGTCGAACACATTCCCGTGTGATCGATCACATCTCGTTGACAGTAACAGCGCCGGCTGAATAGGCTGGCGTTAAAGTTACGGGTTTGGAAGCCGGTGAAATTCCGGCACGGTCGCGCCACTGTGATCAGCAATTGTTCTTGCTGAAAGTCAGGCCTTCTCCCGTAAAAATGGTTTCGATCAACGGGACGCTGAATCCCAGGAGAGCCTTAATGTCCAATACCACCTTTGCACCAACCTACGGTCCGGTTCCGATCCCGGCGAAAGAGCTTCTTCCGTGGGCGATCTTCGGCGGTCTCTTGTGCCTGCTTGCGATCTATTTCGTCGGCGCGGAAGAAGGTGCCACCTCGATGATTTCGGGCATGTATGTCCATGAATGGGTACATGACGGTCGCCACCTGCTCGGCTTCCCTTGCCACTAAGAGTTGGCCATCCCGAAGGGATGCCGTCCTGATCATTTGTTTTAGCGCGTGACAGCAACCGAAAGGCCGGGGGCTTTTCGAGGTCATGCTTCGGGGATCATGAACATGGTTGGTAGTCTTCTGCTGCGCGGCATGCTGGTCGGCATCGTCGCAGGGCTTCTCGCATTTGGTTTTGCCAAGATCTACGGCGAGCCGCAGGTCGACCGGGCCATTGCCTTCGAGGAACAAACCGCCCAGGCCGCTGGCGAAGCGCCCGAGCCTGAACTCGTCAGCCGTCCTACACAGGCCGGGTTCGGCCTCCTGACCGGCGTGCTGGTCTATGCCGCGTCGATCGGCGGGCTGTTTTCGCTGGTCTTCGCCTACACCTATGGCCGCATCAGCAGCCTGGGACCGCGCGCCACCTCCGCAGTACTGGCCCTGGCAGCCTTCGTTTCAATCGTTCTGGTTCCGGACCTGAAATATCCCGCCAATCCACCTTCGGTCGGCAATCCCGACACGATAGGGTCGCGGACAGTGCTGTTCTTCATCATGCTGGTGATCTCCATTGCCGCATTGACGGCGGCGGTCGGGCTGTCACGAAGGCTTTGGGCACAGTATGGCCCTTGGAACGCGACGATCATTGCGGGCGCGGCATTCATCGCGGTCATAACGGTCGCCATGTACGTGCTGCCAACCATCAACGAAGTGCCGGAGAAATTCTCGGCCGATCTCTTGTGGCGCTTCCGTGTTGCCTCGCTTGGCATCCATGTGGTGCTGTGGACCACCATCGGTCTTGTCTTCGGCGCCATCGCCGAGCGCAGCTTCGCCGATCAGGGCTCGCGTTCGGCGTCCTCTCGTCCTGCCTTGCGTTAAATACGTTCCGAAGGTTGAGGAGGCTGTATAGTGCGGCGCCCTTCATGGCCGCCGTTCTATCGTTCGCGAATAGCTGCGTGCTGTTAGTCCCAGGCCAGCGCACCGCCATTCTGGTATTCGATGACGCGGGTCTCGAAGAAGTTCTTTTCCTTCTTCAAGTCCATGGCCTCGGACATCCACGGGAACGGATTCTCGACCTCGGCGAAGACCAGTTGCAGGCCAAGCTGGGCGCAGCGGCGGTTGGCGATAAAGTGCATGTAGGTTTCGCAGAGGGCCGCATTGAGGCCAAGGAAACCGCGCGGCATCGTGTCCCGTCCGTAGGCGGCCTCGAGTTCGGCCGCCGTGCGGATCATGCCGCGCACCTCCTCCTGGAACGCCTTCGTCCACAGATGCGGATTCTCGATCTTGATCTGGTTGATGACGTCGATGCCGAAATTCAGATGGATGGATTCGTCGCGCAATATGTACTGGTACTGCTCGGCGATACCCACCATCTTGTTGCGGCGGCCAAGCGACAGGATCTGCGCGAAGCCGGTATAGAACCACATGCCCTCGAAGATGACGTAGAAGGCGACGAGGTCGCGCAGGAACGCCTGGTCCGCCTGCGGCGTGCCGGTGCGGAAATCCGGATCGTCGAGATGCTGTGTGTGCTTGAGCGCCCAGGCCGCCTTGTCGGTGATCGACGGCACCTCACGGTACATGTTGAACAGCTCGCCTTCGTCCAGGCCGAGGCTTTCGACGATGTACTGGAAGGTGTGCGTGTGCACCGCCTCCTCGAAGGCTTGCCGCAGCAGATACTGCCGGCATTCCGGGTTGGTCAGATGCCGGTAGATCGCCAGCACGATGTTGTTGGCGACCAGCGATTCCGATGCCGCGAAGAAGCCGAGATTGCGCTTCAGCATGCGCCGTTCATCGTCCGTCAATCCGTCCTTCGACTTCCACAGCGCGATGTCGGCCTGCATCGACACTTCGGTCGGCATCCAGTGGTTGTTGCAGCCGTTGAGGTATTTTTCCCAGGCCCAGCGATACTTCAGGGGCAGCAGCTGGTTGACGTCGGCACGCGCGTTGATCATGCGCTTGTCGTCGACACGAACGCGACCGCCGCCGCGTTCGATGAGACCAAGGCCGGTGGCATCGGCGAGCGGAGGCTCCGTCGGCGCGGGATGGCGGGCGGCGGCGGTTGGTTCTGACCAATCGAGCATTTTTTCTTCCTGTTCTCTTGCTGCTTACTGGCAGGCTTCGCATTCGGGATCGTCGACGGCGCAGGCCTTGCCCCAGGCGGCATCCTCACTGATGACGATTGGAGCGGCGGCAACGGCGGCAACCGACGACACCGCATTGAGCTTTCCGTCGGTGCCCTTGAGCGTCGATTTCTCGACATGCGAGGCCGAGCGCGAGCGCAGATAGTAGGTGGTCTTCAGGCCCATGCGCCACGCCAGCCGGTAGAGTTCATCGAGCTTCCTGCCGGAGGGATTGGCGATGTAGAGGTTGAGCGACTGCGACTGGTCGATCCATTTCTGGCGCCGCGACGCCGCCTCGATCAGCCAGGCGGAGTCGATCTCGAAGGCGGTGGCGTAGAGCGCCTTGAGGTCGTCGGGCACGCGGTCGATCTGGCCGACCGAGCCATCGAAATATTTGAGGTCGGAGACCATCACCTCGTCCCACAGGCCGCGGGCCTTGAGGTCATGCACCAGCGCGGCATTCACCACGGTGAAGTCGCCAGACATGTTCGATTTGACGAACAGGTTCTGGTAGGCGGGCTCGATCGACTGCGCGACGCCGCAGATGTTGGAAATCGTCGCCGTCGGTGCGATCGCCATGGTGTTGGAGTTGCGCATGCCGGTCTTCCTTACCCGCTTGCGCAAGCTCTCCCAGTCGAGCGTCGATGAGCAATCCATGTCGACCTTCGCGCCGCGCGCGTCCGACACCAGCCCGATCGAGTCGATCGGCAGCACGCCTTTCGACCAGAGCGAACCTTCGAAGCTGGGATAGCGGCCGCGCTCGGCGGCGAGATCGCAGGAAGCGGAAATCGCGTTGTAGGCGATCGCCTCCATGCTGGTGTCGGCGAAGGCGATCGCCTCGGGCGATGCATAGGCAATGCGCAGCGCCTGCAGCGCATCCTGGAAACCCATCAGGCCGAGACCGACCGGACGGTGGCGCAGATTGGACTGCCGTGCCTCGGGGATGGTGTAGAAATTGATGTCGATGACATTGTCGAGCATACGCATCGCCGTACCGGTCGTCCGCGCCAAGTGATCGAGGTCGAGGCCTTTCAGGGTGACGTGGTTGGCGAGATTGACGGAACCCAGATTGCAGACGGCGACCTCGTCCTTCGAGGTGTTGAGCGTGATCTCGGTGCACAGGTTCGAGGAATGCACGACGCCGACATGGCCTTGCGGCGAGCGGATGTTGCAGGGGTCCTTGAAGGTGATCCAGGGGTGCCCGGTCTCGAACAGCATGGTCAGCATCTTGCGCCACAGGTCGAGCGCGCGAACCTTCTTGAACACCTTGACACCGCCGGCGGCGGCCTTCGCCTCAAAGGCTTCGTAGGCCACCTTGAAGGCCGTGCCGTAGAGGTCGTGCAGGTCGGGCGTTTCATCAGGCGAGAACAGCGTCCACTCGGCATCGGCTTCGACGCGGCTCATGAACAGGTCCGGCACCCAGTTGGCGGTGTTCATGTCATGCGTGCGGCGGCGGTCGTCGCCGGTATTTTTCCTCAGGTCGAGGAACTCCTCGATGTCGACATGCCAGGTCTCGAGATAGGCGCAGACCGCGCCCTTGCGTTTTCCGCCCTGGTTGACGGCGATCGCCGTGTCGTTGGCAACCTTCAGGAACGGCACGATGCCCTGGCTCTCGCCATTGGTGCCCTTGATGTGAGCGCCGAGGCCACGCACCGGCGTCCAGTCATTGCCGAGCCCGCCCGAATATTTGGCGAGCAGCGCATTGTCCTTCACGGCCTTGAAGATGCCGTCGAGATCGTCGGCGACCGTGGTCAGGAAGCATGACGACAGCTGCGGCCTGAGCGTACCCGAATTGAACAGCGTCGGGGTCGAGGCCATGAAGTCGAAAGACGACAGCAGGTCATAGAATTCGATGGCGCGCGCCTCGCGGTCGATCTCCCTAATCGCAAGCCCCATGGCGACGCGCATGAAGAATGCCTGGGGCAGTTCGAAGCGCTTGCCGCTGGTGTGCAGGAAATAGCGGTCGTAGAGCGTCTGCAGGCCGAGGAACTGGAACTGCAGGTCGCGCTCCGGCTTCAGCGCAGCGCCGAGGCGGGCGAGATCATAGCGGCCAAGTTCGGGATCGATCAGTTCGGCCTTGATGCCGGTGGACATACATTGCGGGAAATAGGAGGCGTAGCGGCTCGCCATCTCGGCATGCGTCGCCTGTTCCGCCCTGCCGGCGACAAAACTCAGCGCCTCGCGCCGCAGCCGGTCGAGCAGCAGGCGGGCGCTGACGAAGGCATAGTTCGGTTCGGTCTCGACCAGCGTGCGCGCCGCCAGGATCGGCGCCAGCGACAATTCATCCAGCGTGATGCCGTCATAGAGGTTGCGCCTGGTCTCGGTGAGGATGGTTTCAGCTGAAACCGCTTCCAGGCCGGCGCAGGCCTCGTCGATGACCCGACGCAGCCGCGCCTCGTCGAGCGGCGCCAGGCTGCCGTCGTCCGCCTTGACCTTGAGCACCGACGACGACGCGTCCGCCACGCTCGCGCTGTGGGCCTGGCGGTCGCGACTGCGCTCCTCGCGGTAGAGCACGTAGGCGCGTGCCACCTTGTGGTGTTCGCTGCGCATCAGCGCCAGTTCGACCTGGTCCTGGATCTCCTCGATGTGGAAGGTGCGGCCAGCGTCCGCACGGCGGGTGAGCGCTGCCATAACCTGCGCGGTCAGTTCCTCCACGACGTCATGGACACGCCGCGAACCGGCGGCCACCGAACCCTCGACCGCCAGAAAAGCCTTGGTCAGCGCAACCGCGATCTTGGTGGCGTCGAACGGCGTCACCGAGCCGTTGCGGCGGATGACCTGATAGGCCGGCCGCGCAGGCTGGGCCGATGTATCGATGCGAGAGAAAGGAACCCGATCGGTCCCGTTGGTGTGGATGGTGGAAGTCGCCGGCATCATGATCCCCGATTGGTTGGAGACGGAGGCCTTGGCGCACGCATGCCTGAGTGACGGCCGGAGATTCGGCCGCAGCAAGCGCACCACCGGGACACCCCGCCCGTGGACGTTCAAATTCATCGCGGCAGGTCTCCTGGCTCGCAGGTCGTCGCTTCCGTCGGCCTTCCCAGCGCGTCCACGCCAGTGGCATTACTCGACTTAAGCTCGCTGCTTACAGTTGCGGGGGCAGCGCCGGCATTGCGAAGAATCGCTCACCGGCTTCCCTCTTAGCTCCCGAATCCAAACAGATTCGAAAGAACCACGATGGCTATATGTAGCGTCTCCGGACCCCAACCTGTCAATGGCTTGACGATTCGAATTTTGGATCGTCAACAGGGCGTCGACCCTAAGCCTTGTCGACGCTCGCCAGGAAGCGGGCGAAGATTGGATCGAAGCGGCCGGGCGAATCCCAGAACGGCGCATGGCCTGAATCGTCGAGCAGATGCGCCTTGCCTTCCCACAGGTTGGAAATTTTCACGGCCGCGACGAAATCGGTGTTGACGAACGGTTCGTCGATGCCGTTCAGAACGGCGATGGGCGGCGTCTTGCCGGCGACGATCTCGCGCTGGTTGCGGCCGGTGCCGGCCGCGAATTTCTCGAACATCAGGCGCCGTGCGCGACCGTCAGTGCGTGCGACAGTGTCGAGGAGAAACGGCTCGAACGGCTCACCGCAGGTGCTGCGCGCATAGGCCTCGACATCGGCGGCAGTGAAACTTTCCTGTCCGGCAAGGTGCATGTGCGGGCTCGGTTTGAAGCCGTTGCCGACCTCCGAGGGCGCCACTGGCGGGGTGCCTGTGATCATCAGGCCGAGCAGGCCGGGAAAGCGGTCGATCATCTCCAATCCGATATGGCCGCCAAGCGACCAGCCGAAGACGATGGCCTTGTCGATGCCGAGCAGCCCGAGCACTTCGGTCATCGCATCGGCATAGCCCTCCATGCTGTAGGAGCGGTCCGGATCGATCGCATCACCTGATGCCCCGTGGCCCGGCAGATCGGGAGCGATGATACGGTAGCGCTCGCCCAGCTGGCTCTCGAGCTGGTTGCGGAAAACAGCTCCGGAAGAGGAATTGCCGTGGATCAGCAACACGGCGGTGCCTTTGCCACCGGTCTCGCGAACGGCGATCTTGCCGTGGCTGGTTTCAAGGGTCTTCTGCGAGATCGTCATGGTCCGCTCCGTCTGGAATTGCCTTGTTTTAGTGCAGATGCGCAGCAAAGCGCCACGGCTTCCATACCTTTTGCGGGAACCGTCTTCCCGGTCAGGCTGCGTTGAAAAATCCTTTTCAAATAAGAACAATTATGCGTAGATTGTCAATTATCCAACTCCCGATGAACGGGAGGAAAACAGGGAACCGCACGATGAAATTCAAATCCGCAGGCAACAGAATCCGCCATATGCTGATGAGCAGCGCGCTGATCGGCGTGTTTGCCACGGCGAGCGCGCCCGCTTTCGCCGACGTCGTCAAGATCGGCCTGCTCGCGCCTATCACCGGGCCCGCCGCGGCGGACGGGCAGGAATTCCAGCGCGGCGTACAGATGGCGATCGACGAGGCAAACGCGGCCGGCGGCGTTGCCGGCAACACGTTCGAACTGGTGGTCGGCGACGTCAAGGATCAGTCCGCTGGCAATGTCACCAGCGCGGTCGAGCGCCTGCTTGGCGATCCCGGCGTGCAGTTCATGCTCACCGGTTACGCCAGCTTGACGAATTTCGAGATCGACAACATGGCCGAGGCCGAGATGCCCTACATGCTCGCGGCCACCTCGCAGCAGACCAAGGATATCATCGCGCCGAACCCTGACAAATACATGTGCTGCTGGTCGCTGACGCCGTCCTTCGACGCCTATAACACCGACGTCACCCTGTTCGTAGAGAAGCTCGCGGCCGACGGCAAGATCACCTTGCCGACCAAGAAGGTCGCCATCATCTCCTCGGACAACGCCTATTCCAAGACCATCTCCGAAGGCATGAAGAAGACCTTCAAGGAAAAGGGCTGGACCATCACGGTCGACGAGATCGTTCCGTTCGGCGAAGTGACCGACTGGCGCTCGATCCTCGCCAAGGTGCGCGAGAATGTCCCGGACGTCGTCATCAATACCGACTATCTGCCGGGCAATTCGGCATCCTTCCTGAACCAGTTCCTCGAGCAGCCGACCAAGAGCCTGGTCTTCCTGCAATATGCGCCGAGCGTTCCGGAATTCGTCGAACTGACCGGCAAGAAGTCGAACGGTGTGATCTACAATCTCCTGGGCGGGGCGCTGACGACGCCGAAGAACCCGCGCGCCGACGAGGTGGCGGCCAAGTTCAAGGCGAAATACGGTGTCGAGAGCGGGACCTACGGCGTCGGCCTCTACGAAATGACCAATGTCTATTTCGACGCGGTCAAGAAGGTCGGCGGCGCATCGGACCATGCCGCGATCATGAAAGCGCTGTCGGAGACCGACAAGCAGGTCGCCGAGGGGCGGCTGAAGTTCGATCCCGCAACCCACCTTGCCACGCAGGGCGACGACTATATCCCAATCACCTTCTTCCAGATCTGGGACGGCCAGCGCACGCTGATCTCGCCGGAGAAATACGCAACAGGCGCCTTCAAGCCACAGCCCTGGATGCAGTGACGGATGGCCCTGCTTGAACTGGACGACGTGTCGAAGGCCTTCGGTTCGCTGAAGGCCGTCGATGGCGTGTCGTTCAAGGTCGAGGCCGGCGAGATTTTCGGCATCGCCGGCCCGAACGGCAGCGGCAAGAGCACGCTGTTCAACATCATCACCGGCATCCCGTTCGGACCCGACCGGGGCCGCATCCGCTTCGACGGGACCGCCATCAACGGCAGACCAGGGCACGCCATCGCGCGCCTCGGCCTTGCCCGCACCTTTCAGCGCGAGACCTCCTTCGACGGGCTGACCGTTTTCGAGAACGCCTTGATCGGCGCAAGCTACGGCAAGCAGGAAAAGACGGCCGCGGCCGCCCGCGAAGCCGCCGCCGAAGCGCTGGAGTTCGTCGGACTGGGCTCCGCGTCGTTCGGGCGGGTGGCCGGCGAACTGTCCGTCTTCGAGCGCAAATGCCTGATGCTTGCGACCGCGATCGCCATGCAGCCGCGCATGCTGTTGCTCGACGAGCCGGCGTCGAGCCTGACCAAACCCGAGATCGAGACATCGATCGGCCTGATCCGCCGCACCGCCGAACGCGGCATCACCATCCTCCTGATCGAGCATGTGCTGACCTTCCTGATGAGCCTGTCGCAGCACCTGCTGGTGCTCAACAATGGCCGCGTACTCGCCGCCGGCGAACCGGGGAGCGTGATCGCCGACCAGCGCGTCATCGAAGCCTATCTCGGAACCAGGAGGGCGGTGGCGTGAATCCCATTCTCACCGTCGAGGGCGTGACCGCAGGCTATGGCCGCGTCACCGTGCTGCACGACATTTCGCTGGAGGCAGGCCGTTTCGGCAATGTCGGCCTGTTCGGGCCCAACGGCCATGGCAAGACGACGCTGCTGCGCGCCATCTCCGGGCTGTTGCAGCCGAAAAGCGGCCGCATCCTGTTCGACGGGCAGGACATCGCCGGCCGTAGCGCTCGCGCCATCGTCGGCACCGGGCTGATCCATGTGCCGCAAGGCAACCGGCTGTTTCCCGACCTCTCCATCGCCGACTGCATGGCGCTGGGCGCCTATTCGTCGCGCGCCCGCCCGCATGAGGCCGAAAACCGCGAGAAGGTGGTCAAGCTGTTCCCCAAACTGGCCGAACGCTGGCGCCAGCGCGTGCGCACGCTGTCGGGCGGCGAGCGCCAGATGGTGTCGATCGGCACGGCGCTGATGAGCCATCCGCGGCTATTGATCCTCGACGAGCCGACGCTGGGGCTGGCGCCCAAGATCAAGGACGAGCTCTGTGCGTCCGTCATGGACATTTCGCGCGGCGGCGTGCCGCTGATCGTCGTCGAGCAGGACATCGAATTCCTGCTCGAACTGACGCAGCAACTCTATCTCGTCAATCATGGCGCGGTGGCGACCGAGATCAAGCCGGGCGAAAGCCTCGACCACGGCGAGATCATGTCGATGTACTTTGGCCACTAGAGCGGGATGCAATTGAATTGGCTCCGGCATCCCGCTCTATCGGTTTGTTTTTGCCGCATTTCTGCGACGCCAAGCGATGCCGCTTGGCTGCAAAATGCTTGAGGATCCGAACATGAGCGCATTGGCGGAAATCCTGTTCGGCGGCCTGTTCCAGGGCTCGCTCTACGCCATGATGGCGGTTGGGCTCGCCCTGGTCTGGACGACGATCGGCGTGTTCAATTTCAGCCATGGCGTGTTCATGATGCTGGGCGCCTACATCGCGTGGCAACTGGTCGAACTCGGCCTGCCGGCAGCGGTGGCCTTTCCGGTTGCCGTCGTCGTCATGGCCGGCGTCGGCTGGATACTGCAGGCGAGCGTCGTGCGGCCGCTGATCGGCCGGCCCAACATCGTGCTGGTCGTCGTCATCACCACGCTTGCCGCCGGCTCGCTGATCGAGAACGGCGCCCTGACCATCTGGGGGCCGCGTTCGAAGCAGATCCCGGCGCTGATCGACGGCAATGCCACCATCGGCGGCGTCGGCGTTTCGCTGCACCAGATCGCCATCATCGTCATCACGCCGCTGATCCTGGCGGCCCTGTGGATGTTCCTCAACCGCACGCGGCTCGGGCTGGCGCTGCGCGCAGTGGCGCAGAACGAGGATGCCAGCCATCTGGTCGGGCTGAACGTGACCGCGCTCTATGGGCTGGCCTTCGCCATCGCCGCTTCGCTGGCGGGGCTGGCCGGCATCTTCATGGGCGGCTATCGTTTCATGTCGCCTGTCATGGGCAGCGACCCGCTGCTCAAGGCGCTGATCGTCGTCGTCTTCGGCGGCATATCGAGCATATCGGGACCAATCTTCGCCGCTTACCTGATCGGCTTCTTCGAGGCCGCCTGCAGCTACTATTTCGGCCTCTACTGGACGCCGGCATTGCTGTTCGGCGTGCTTATCCTGACCCTGATGGTGCGCCCCGAGGGCATCTTCGCCAGCCGCTCGCGAGGCCTCGCATGACCGACACGACCTCGACGATGGCACCAGTCCGCACAGCAGCGGCAACCCCGATCGCGCCGGGCCGCACGCCGTGGAAGCATGAGGCCGTCGGCTTCGTGCTCGGCTTCGCGCTGCTGGCGCTGCTGCCGCTGGTCTTCGGCGACACCTATGCCCGCCACATCCTGATCATGGCCTTCATCTATGCCATCGTCGCCTCGAACTGGGACCTCAGCCTCGGCTATGGCGGCGTCTTCAATTTCGGCCATCTGGCGCTGTTCGGCATCGGCGTCTATACCTACAGCCTGTTGACCAAGCTGGCCGGACTCGACCCCTGGGTCGCGCTGTTTGCCAGCGGCATCATCGCCACGCTGGCGGCGATCCTGGTGACCATCCCGATCCTGCGGCTGAAAGGCATCTACATCATCCTGGTGACGTTCGGCTTCGCGCAGCTGGTGATGCAGGTGATCCTCAGCCAGTCCGACATCACCGGCGGCACGCAAGGCATCGTGCGCATTCCAGGCCTCTACTGGTTCGACCACAACATGGTCCGCGACGGCAAGTTCGCCTATTTCTACATCGCCCTGGCGCTGCTCGTGGCAAGCACTTTGTTCCTGCGCGTGTTCGTGCGCTCGCGTGCCGGCGCCAGCATCGTGGCGTTGCGCGACAATGAGGAATACGCCATCAGCCGCGGCATCTCGATCGTGCGCCAGCGCATGCTGACGCTTGCGGCCAGCGCCTTCTTCACCGGTGTTGCAGGCGCCTTCTATGCCGCTTACCAGCGCAATGCCTCGATCGATGTCTTCGGCATGAGCCTGGCGACCATCATCCTGTCGATGGTGCTGCTCGGCGGCACCAGCACCATCTATGGCGCCATCATCGCCTCCTTCGTGCTGACCGTCTTTGCCGAGTGGATGGCCGATTTCGGGGCATGGCGGCCGATGATCACTGCGGTGCTGATCATCGGCGTGATGCTGGCCTATCCGAGCGGGCTGGCCGGCATGATCAAGGCCGCATGGGGTGCCGTCGCCGGGCGGATCAAACGCCCGGCCTGAGTGCCCGAAACAGCAGCGCTGCTCAGCGGACGCCGCACCAGTCGATCACCGAAGCGGCAATCACCTTGGCGGTCTCGACCACCGACTCCACCTCGACATATTCGTTGGCGCCATGGAAACCATCGCCCGATGGACCGAAGATGACGCCGTCGACACCGGCGCCGGCATAGTGCGCGGCATCGCACACGGCGACGAAGCCGCGTGCCTCGGGCGCCTTTCCGACCGCGGCCTTGCGCTTCATCAGCGACGTCACCAGCGGATGGTCGACCGGCGTGTTCATCGGCGGGAAATGCAGACCGCCGAGCTCCCACTGGATGGTCGGCGGATTGTCGCGCAGCCAGGCGTCGGTCTGGGCGAAATGATGAACGAAATTTTCGAAGTCGCGGCGATAGTCGGCAGAATTCTCATCCGGCAGGAACTTCATGTCGAGATCGAGCACGGCGACATCGGGGATGATGGCCGGGTTGGTCATCACCGTCGGCAGGCCATGCTCGCCAAGACCTGTGCCGCCATGCACGACGCCGATATTGATGGTGTTCATGCCGAGCGGCAGCAGCGGATGCGACTTTGCCCGCGTCCGGTCCAACTCATACTGGCGGACGGCTGCAATGAAGCGCGCCGCGATCTCGATCGCGTTGACGCCCGGCTTCAGCCGGTCCTTGTCGTGGCGCTGCGGATAGATTTCGTTGTAGCGCAGCGCCGAATGCGCGTTGCGGCCACGGATCGTCACCCGCGCCCATTCAAGACCGCCCTCGACCGGCAGCACGTCGCCCCAGGTCGGCTCCGCGACAAGCACCGCCTTGGCGAGCTTGCCCTTCTTCACCGCGTCTATCGCGCCGAAGCCCCCGGCCTCCTCGTCGACGACGGAATGGATCGCCAATCGGCCTTGCAACGTGATGCCGGCCTTTTTGATCGCATGCGCGGCGGCGACGCAGGCCGCGACGCCGCCCTTCATATCGACCGCACCGCGGCCATAGAGCCGGCCATTGGCGATCTCGCCGCCGAACGGATCGACGGACCAATCCTTCATCTCGCCGACCGGCACCACATCAATATGTCCGCACAGGATCAGGCTGCGGTCTTCGTTTCCAGCCCACTCGCCAACCAGATTGGGCCGGCCGGGCAAGGCATCCCATTGTTCGGTGCGGAAGCCATCCCGCTTGAGGATCGGTTCGAGCAGCGCCTGGACATCCGCCTCGCGGTTGATCGCCGGGTTGGCTTCGAATTTGGGATTGACCGAGGGGATGCGGACCATGTCGCGGGTCAGCCCGATCAACCAGTCGCGGTCGGCCTCGATCTCGGCCTGCACGGCATCGATGATGGTCTGGGTGTCGGGCATCGTCGTTTCCTTCCTCGCATCGCCGCGCCGGCGCTTCGACGCTATTTCCTGGGGGGTCTGGGTTTGGCGGTTTCGTTGTCCGGTGCCGAGAGGGCGGCATCGAGGGTGACGGCATTGGCGCTGCGGATCTTCTCGATGTCCTCGATGCGCTTGCGCACCCCGGCGCCATGGCCTTCCAGCGCATGGGCGAAGACGGTCTCCATCTGCGCCACGGCGGTGGCCAGCGTGTCGAAGGGTGAATTGGCGTCGATCGCCGCGACCATGGTCAGGTCGGCGATCTCGGCGATCGGCGACAGCCAGACGTCGGTGAACAGCAGCACGGAGACGCCGCGTTCATGCGCCTGTTGCGCGAAGCTCACCACGTCCGACTGGTAGCGCCGATAGTCGAACACGACGAGAAGGTCGCGCCTGCCAAGGTCGATCAGGAGATCGAAATCGGCAGGGCTGAGCGAACCGATGTCGCGTACGCCGGAGCGGAATTGCAGGAGGTAACCGGCAAGCATGGAGGCGATATGCCGGCTGAAGCGGCCGCCCAGCAGCACGACCTGGCCCTTGGTCTCGAGCAGCAAATTGACCGCGCGCGTGTAAGCCTGCAGCGGCACCGCCGTGCGCGTGCGCTCCAGGCTGTCGGAGACCGAGTGGAAATAGGCCAGTGCGGTGCCTTCGCTGGAGCCGCCCGGGCGCTTGGCCTCCATCATCAGCAGCGGCGAGTGCAGCCTGGATTCGACCTCGGTGAGCAGACGCGCCTGGAAATCGGCAAAGCCGACATAGCCGAGCTTGGTCATCAGCCGTGTCACGCTCGGGTCGCTGACCCCGGCGCGCCGTGCCAGACGGGTCGCTGTTCCAAGTCCCGACATCGGATAATCGGCAAGCAGGACCTGGACGATCTTTTCTTCCGCCGACGTGAACGCCAAGGTCGTGTTGGCCAGTTCTTCGCGGATCGACATGGTCATCGCCTCTCGCTGACGGGAAGACGATTACCTTACAATTTCATGCATGATTGTCAAATTTGGAAAATATCTTACAGAACCGTCGGCGCGGCTTCGGCAGGGGTGACGGCCCGAGCATCCGTATTGCACCACACCTGCCCACGCCGGTTCGAACGGTGGCGTTCGCCCCTATTTGAAGCTGGCGATGGGCAAGAACTTGACCGCCGAGCCGGTGAAGCGGCGGTGATCGGACGTCTGTCCACGCGGCTGGAATCCGTCGAGATAGACCTGCTCCGGCGCCGTGCGGATGAAATTGGCGGCGATGACAGGTGCCGTCGTTGGCCCGGCGGCTATGCCAAGGCGTGCCGCAAGCGGCCGACCGGTCGACGCGGCCGGCACGATCATGGCGGTGGCTTCGGGATCGAGACGTGGCTGGACACGGTCGGCCTTCGGGCTCGTCCTGACGCGATCTTCGGGTTTCGACGCAGGGACGGCAACCTGCCGAGCGGCCAGTCCATGCCCATCGTCAGGATGATGCATGGCCAGCAAGGCAGCGACGGCATCAGCGGATTTGGCTGCTTCCGGCTGAGGCGCCGGGCTTGTCCGGCTTTGCGGCCGCCATGTCGGCAAGGGGATGTTGAGCGCCACCATGTCCGGCGCGACGGCCGCTGGAGCGGCATCCGTCTTGCCCAAGGGCATTTCGGCATTGGCTGCCGCCGGCTTGGCGCCCGGCAATTCGGCACGTGCCGCGGACGCGCTGGCTATCGCGAACGGTGCGGTTTGCGGCGTCGGTATGCTGGTGGTCGGCTCGGCGCGCGGGGCGAAGGCGGGCAACGGCACCGCACTGGGCGCCATCGCCATGACGATCGCTTCCGGTGTCTTGCTGTTTTGCTCGGCGAGCGGTTCTTCATCGGCACCGGCGGAAGCCATTTGGATGTCAGCCCGCTGGGCTGCCTCCGGCGGCACGATGGCGATGCCCTGTCCGGCGGTATTGGGTTCGACGGACCTCGCCGGTTTGCGTGGCGCCGGCACGGCCTCCGCCACATCCTCCGCGTCGTCCGCGCCGCGTCCGCCCAGAAGCGTCGCCAGCAGGCCACGCGCCGGCCTGCGTTGACCGCCGTCGGCGCTTGCCAGCTCGATATTGGGCGTGCCGGCGGATTTGCGCGACTTGTAGGCGGCAAGCGCCTGGTCATAGCCGGGCAGCGGCCGGCCGTCGCTCGGCACGTGCAGGGTGTTGCCGTTCGGGAAGACCCTGGCAAGTTCCTGCCGGCTGATGCCCGGCCAATGCCGCACATTGCCGACATCCATGTGAATGAAAGGCGAACCGGAGGTCGGGTAGTAGCCCACGCCGCCGCCCTGCATCTTGAGGCCGATGTCGCGCAGCTTCTTCAGCGGCACGTCCGGCAGGAAGAAATCCATCGCGCGGCCAACCATATGCTGGCTTTCCCGGGCCACGCCCTTCGAGCGACTGCGCAGCATGGCGTTCGTCGCCGGCGAGCGATAGGCACTGACGACATGGATGTAGGATGTCGAACCGCTGGCGCGATAGGCCTGCCAGACGAGGTCGAGCAGGCGCGGATCCATCCTGGTCGGCTCGTTGCGACGCCAGTCGCGCAGCATGAAATTGATCTTCTTCAATCCCGCCTGATCGTAGCGCCCGTTGCGCTTGAAGACGATCTCGGCCTTCTCGCCGGTATGAAGATGTTGAATCCTCAAGGCGCGCGTCTCGGCGGACGCGCTGGTGACGCACAGGCAAAGGAACGCGACCACGATGGCCGGCAGCCATGTCCAACTGTGGGAGGCGCCGGGCGCGTTCTGTTCGCTTTCAATCACGTTCATGCCTTGCACATTGTTTCTGTTTCGGGCGATTTGACGTCTTTCGCCGGCTGCTGAGCCTTCTTTTCGAAAACCTCGGCCTGACAAGCAGGCTTGAACAGGCAGACGGGCATCCGTCCCACAAACTCGTCCTGTCGATGAACAGCATCTTGGTTAACGAATCGTGTCCGTACCGGGAAAGAGCCTTTCCGCACTGGCCGCTGCCCGGACTGAATTCAATCGACGGCTTCAGCGGAACAGATATTTCGAGACTTCCGGATTGCCGCGCCGCCACATCACATTGTCCAGGAAGTAATGGTGCACGTTGATGAATATCCAGGCGATGAACAGGAACAGCGACGAGCCGAGCACCGCCTTGTTATAGGGAACGATGGCGGTCAGCGCCATCGGCACCAGCCAGAACCCGAGCGCTCCTAGAATTGCGCCAAAGACGATGAACGCCAGGACGCGCAGCCTGTAGCGCGGTCCAAGAATGGACAGCGCCTTCAATCCCGGCCTCGCGACGGCATCCGCGCGGTCGCGCTCGACATTGGTCTGGTAGCGCCAGACCACCGCCAAGTATTGCAAGGAATGGAGCGCCGGCACGACGAGCAGCCAGAGCGGGTTCAGCGTCACGAACAGGATCCAGGCATAGAGGGACACGACGTAGGCAACGACGCCGTTGTAAGGCAGCGCCCCACCATGCCTGCGCCAGCGATTGATGAACATCACGGCGGTGGCGGCCGATGAGGCAGCGGCAATCGACATGGCGATGGTGATGAGCCATGGCGGGACCGCGAAGGTGTAGTACTCCAGACCCCAGAACTGTCTTTCGGTGATGACCACGTTCGTCTGAAGCCAGGCGAACAGCCACACGGCGTAGCCGTTGAACAGCAACACCTTCTTGTCCTGGTCACTGAAGAATTTGCGCTTCAGCACGGCATCCACCATCAGCATCCCGTAGCCTTGCTTGACATAGTGCCAGCCCACGAAAAATCCCATCGCGTTGGTCGCATAGCCCAGAAGACGGACGTTGCCGGTCAGCGAGCCATAGGCAAAGAAGGCAATCATGGCGAGTGGGACGACAATGCCGGCGATGACATAGCGGATCTGGAGATTGCGGCCGTACCCCTCACCGCGCACCTTGCGGGCGAAATTGCGATAGAAGATCTGGTACGAATGACCGAAATGCGGCTGGTTTATGAGGTGCGAGAGCAAGAACATCGTGAGCGTAACGGCAGCTTCGTAGCGCAGAGGCAGAAAATACAGGACCGGCAGGATCAGAAGCGCGCTTCCGCCAAGCATGAAGAAGTCGATGAACGGGCCAAAGAGATATTTTTGTGGCGTGGCCGCGACCGAAGCCGGGGCATCCGCCGAAAGGTGAAGTGCCATAATACCTTCCCCTGTGGATCGTTTATCTAGCCATCGAATTGATTGCTGGACAAGCCATGACCGCCGACAGGCAAGGCGGAGCGGATAATGTAGGTCGTTGCGAAGATGGTGATGATGCTTCCCTGCCGTGCCCGGATGGCATGGGCGAAAAGCCCACGCCGGCTGGACTTATCATGGTGCGCGAATTCAGCGGGACCGGCCTGTAGAGTTCAGTTGAACTGGCCCAGGACTCCAGAATTGGTCGCCTGCACCAGATTTTCATAGATAAGGAAGGCTATCGTGCAGATCGCGGCCAGCGAGATCGGAACGCCGAACGGCACGACACCCTTGCGGTCGAGGTGCTGAGCATAAAGGCGGAAGGCGCCTTCGGGCAGCATGAAAGGATTTTTGACGATCAAGGCCGTGGTGAGGGCAAAAACCAGCAGAGGGAAAGAAAAGACCGCAAGGCCACTGCCCCCGATCACGAAAGGCATGACCGCCATCAGCTTGACATCGCCCGCCCCAACCTTGTGCAAGACCCAGAATGGGAAGAGCGCGAGAAACAGGAGAAGGCCAGCAAGCGCACTCAAGCCCATATCCCACCATGACCCGGCCTGAACCGATAGAAGCTGGAGCGATCCGAGCCCCATACAAAGCAACAGCAGTACATTCTGGTTGGATATTTTCTGGGTGGTGAAATCGAGCCAGGCGACCCTGGCCAGCAAGGGCATGGCAAGCGCTTTCAGCAGCAAGGATGCGACAAGCAGCATACGGGCACCCTAGCGCTCGATGTTCTGTACGCTCGACGACAGCAGCTTCAGATTGTTGGCCACGGTCGGATCGTTAGGCGCCAGTTCGTAGGCCTTGAGGAAGTTGCTGCGTGCATCCTGCAGCTTGCCGCGCAGCAGGTAGGAATAACCGACATTGTTGTAATATTCCGGCGTCGCACCAGCCAGCTTGAAAGCCCGGCCATAGGCCCGGTCGGCGAGGTCGAAACGGTGGATGCGATCGCACGAAGCGGCCAAACCCATCCAGGCGTTACCATCATTGGGGGCCAGTTGCGTCGCCTTGAAGAACAGGGCGCCGGCATTGCCGTAGTTTTCCGCGCGGAACTGGTTCTTGGCTTCTGCGACTGCCTGGTCCGAAGCGTAATATTCGACGTCGCTGACAGTTTTCAACCCATCGAAGGCATCGCCGAAAGACGTGACGTCGCCTTTCGATGGCTCGTTGGTGCGCACGACACCACCAGTGGTATCCGCCCCGTTCGTTTGACAGCCGGCGAGCGTCATTATCGACAGAATGGCTGCGGCTGCGAGGCGCATTGGCCTTGTCATTTTTGCCCCCAAGAGTCCCACGACTCTATTTTAGAACCAAAGCATATACCTATTCAGAAGAAAATGCCCTTCATGCGAATGATGAGAGGCAGCATGATGACCATCATCACCACCGGGAAAATGCAAAGTCCCAATGGAATCATCATCTTGACCGGCAAGGCATTGGCGCGTTCCTCGGCCAGAAGAATCCGCTGGCCGCGCATCTCGTCGCTGTAGACGCGCAAGGCGTCGGTCAGGCTGGTGCCCAGTTCTTCCGACTGCCGGAACAAAACCGCCAGCGCCCGCGCCTCTTCGAGGCCGATACGGTCCGAGAGCTCATGCAGCGCTTCTCGCAGCGGCTTGCCGGCACGCAACTGCAAATTCATGATCGATAGCTGAATGCCGAGCCATTTGTGGGTGCTGGCCAATTCAGTGCCGACGCGTTCCACCGCCGCCTCCAGGCTCATGCCCGCGTCGGCGCAAGTGATCATCATGTCCATGAAGTCAGGAAAGCTACGGCGATATATCTGCTTTTGCCCATTCTCGAAGCGGTCGAGCAGGATACTTGGCACCACGATGCAGGCGAGGCCGAAGAGAGCAGCGCCGGCAAAGGCGAGAAACCCGGGCAATTGGGGCGGCAACAGCCGGGACAGGAGTGCGTAACCAGCCAGAAAACCGACACAGACCGCACCGAGCCGCGACAGCGTGTAGATTACCGGCGCACTTGGCTGATGGAACCCGGCTCGAAACAATTTCGCTTCCAGCGCATTCGGCTGACCGCGCTCCTTCTCCAGCGCGCGGAAGTAGGCATCCACCGGCCGCTGCGCCGAAATCCTGGCCAGTTGTTCCTGGCCCAAAAGCGAGCGGCGATTGGTTATGCCCTCGGACAACAGGTTCCGGGCAACCAGCCTTCTGGTCTGGAGGACCGGCGTGATGACGAGCGCGGCCACCAGAAAAAGCGCCGCCGC
The DNA here is from genome assembly GCF_059420305.1 of Mesorhizobium sp. GW821-FHT04C10. NCBI lineage: Bacteria > Pseudomonadati > Pseudomonadota > Alphaproteobacteria > Hyphomicrobiales > Phyllobacteriaceae > Mesorhizobium > Mesorhizobium sp. GW821-FHT04C10. The sequence continues at coordinate 6,764,933 of NZ_JBWKTL010000001.1, forward strand.
CGCCCCAAAGACGGCAAGAGAGAGCAGCATGGGCGAATTTCCAATATTGGTCACGAAGTCTATGTCCCGCCCCTCAGAGATCGAAATTGACCATCCGATACATGATGAAATCGCCCAGCAGCGCCCAAAGCCCAAAGATCAGAAACACCGGCAGAATGAGCGGACTGCCCCACACATCGCCGTAGAATGTCGGAGCGACGACATAGAGGATGCCGAACATCAGCACTGGAAACAGCGAGATGATCCAGGCCGACACACGGCCCTCGGCTGAAAGCGCCCTTATCTTCAGCCGCATCTTGCGCCGTTCGCGCAGCACGGATGACAGGTTGGACAGGATCTCGGTGAGGTTGCCGCCAGTCTTGGATTGGATCGAGAGCGATACGGACAGAAGGTGAAGTCCCTCGAATCCCACCCTCTCCGACAGCTTTCGAACCGCCTGTTCGAGACTGAGGCCGAATGTGATTTCATCGGACACGATGCCGAATTCAGTTCCTAGCGGATCCGGCATTTCACGGGCGACCAGCCCGATCGCCACGGTAGTCGGGTGGCCGGCGCGTAGCGAGCGCACGATCATGTCGAGCGCATCTGGCAGTTGCGTGGCGAATTTCTGGATACGCTTGTTTCGGGCGCGCCGTAGAACGAGAAGCGGCAACGCGAATCCGACAAGCAAAAAAACAATGACCGCGACCGGAACGGAAAAACCCAGAAGCAATGTCAGCACAAGTGCCAGCGAGAGGCCCGCAAACAGGAACACGGCCGCGAAAGCCAGTGGGTTACCGGTGATGCCGGACTGGGTGTAGAGCCGGTTCAGCCCTATCGCGCCGAAGCTGAAATCGCCGGAACCGGTCAGGCCGCGCTCTTGCAGCAGTCCCTGCAAACTCTGTTCAGCAGTCGATTCTTCTCCCAGCCGCTTGAGCCGCCGGTTGATCGCGCCCGCACGCGCTCGTCTTCCGGCAAAGGACAGATAAAAGGATTCGCCGGCAAGGATGACCGACGCCGCCGCCAGCACGTAAATGAAGTAGAGCAAGGTCTGCCCGGTCAGCATCAGAGTGGAACCTGCGGGTTGAAGGCATCCTTGGCGAACTGATGGCCGAGTGTCGCCGCTTCCTGGGCAAAGCGCGGCCGAACACCGGTGGCGCGGAATTCGCCCACGATGCTGCCGTCCGCGCCCATGTCGCGCCGGACGAAATGGTAGATTTCCTGGAGCTGGACGACATTGCCCTCCATGCCGGTGATTTCCGATATGGACGTCACGCGCCGGCCGCCGTCGGAAAGACGTTGCGTCTGCACGATGATATCGATGGCCGACGCGATCTGCGCCCGGATCGAGTCATGGCTCATCGGCATGCCGGCCATGCCGACCATCTGCTCGAGCCGCGAGATGGCGTCGCGCGGCGTGTTGGCATGGATGGTGGTCATCGAGCCTTCGTGACCGGTGTTCATCGCCTGCAGCATGTCGAAGGCTTCCTCGCCGCGTACCTCGCCGACGATGATGCGGTCGGGCCGCATGCGAAGCGCGTTTTTCAGCAGTTCGCGCTGGCGGACTTCGCCTTTGCCCTCGACATTGGGCGGCCGCGTCTCGAGCCGGCCGACATGCGGCTGCTGCAACTGCAACTCCGCCGCATCCTCGATGGTGATCAAGCGCTCCCTGGACGGGATGTAGCTTGACAGGGCGTTGAGCAACGTCGTCTTGCCGCTGCCGGTGCCGCCGGAGACCAGTATCGACTTGCGCGCCTGCACGGCGATGCGCAGCAGCTCGATCATCGGCTGGCGGATTGAATTGAGCGCCATCAACCGTTCGAGCGAATATGGATTCTTGGAAAATTTGCGGATCGACACCAGCGGGCCGTCGACCGAGACCGGCCGCACCGCAATATTGACACGAGACCCGTCTTCCAGGCGGGCATCGACCATCGGCGCCGACTCGTCGACGCGCCTGCCGATCGCCGAAACAATCTTGCCGATGACGCGCAGCAGATGCGCCTCGTCGCGAAACCGGATCGCGGTCTCCTCGATTACACCGCGGCGTTCGATGAAGACGCGGTCGTGGGTGTTGATCAGGATGTCGGAAATCGAATCGTCCTTCAGCAGCGGCTCGATCGGCCCCAGCCCCAGCATCTCGTCGGCAGTGTCGCTGGTCAGCTGGTCGAGTTCGCGTGCGTTCAGCGGCACGCTTCTGTTTCGAACGAACTCACGAACGATCGGGCGGATCTCATTCAGGATCTCATCCTTGGAGGCATTTTCAAGAGTGGCGAGGTTGAACCGATCGATAAGGTGGCGATGAAGCTCGACCTTGAGCGTCAGAAAATCGTCCCCATGCGATTCGATATCAGCGGCTGGCGAAAGGGACGGAGTGACAGGCAGCACCGCCGCCGACTCGGCCTTTGTCGCCGCCTGCTGTTCGCCTGCCCCCCTGATGAATCGCCCCAGCATAATCGCCTATATTCCCCTCAGACGCATATTAGCGGAAACTAAACGTTAACCACCGCCGGCACAAGCGCCAGGATGGCCTGCGAACAGCCAATACTTTCAACATAGTTAAAGTCATCGACCCGGCATTCATTTGTTTATTTGATGCGGCTCGCGACATGCAGCCATTCGATTCGCGCCCCTTCCATGCCCGAACGTCCCCTCCACCCGGACTCATCGCAGTATGCCTCTTAAACCCTTAGATATAAAGGAATATGCGGAATAGCTAATTCTTCTATAATCCCGTCGCATGCAGGGCGGAATTGTGAACGAATGGTTAAGAACGATTGAAAAATGATACGAATCAATCTCTTGCTAAGATTTTTATCCGCTGTCTTCTTGTCAAATCAGGTATATGAAAGTTAAAGGACCCTTAATCCCGTTTGACTCTGCTTTTTTGCGCGACCTAGGATCAACGTGACGGGGGATGCTGGGTATGGGGTACATCCTTGGCTCTGTCTCGTCGGGTTCAACTCCAAAAGGAGAAATTGACATGAAGAAACTCATGACGATGACCCGGCAGTTCCGCGACGATGAGAACGGCGCTGCCATGGTCGAATACACGATCCTGCTCGGCATCATCACCGTGGCAGTGATCGGAACCATCGTGACGGTCGGCACATGGGTCGGCAACAAGTGGACAGTCTTGAATTCCACGATCAACGGCCACTGATCTGAAGTCGGTTCAGACCGAAGAAACCAAAGAAGAGGAAGTTTTCGTGAAAGAGCTCATGACGATGACCCGGCAGTTCCGCGACGATGAGAACGGCGCTGCCATGGTCGAATACACGATCCTGCTCGGCATCATTACCGTGGCAGTGATCGGAACCATCGTAACGGTCGGCGGGTGGGTCAACACCAAGTGGACGGCCCTGAACGCTAACCTTACAGGCCACTGAATCTGAGAATCCGCAAAGGACCCAGGCTCATGTGGCTTGGGCCCTTTGCAAGAGAAAGTCAGGACGGATTGGTTCCTGCTCTTCTCATCCGGTTCAGACCGAACAAGAGGAAGTTTCCGTGAAAAAGCTCATGACGGTGACCCGGCAGTTCCGCGACGACGAAAACGGCGCTGCCATGGTCGAATACACGATCCTGCTCGGCATCATCACCGTGGCAGTGATCGCAACGATTGTGACGGTCGGCGGATGGGTCAACACCAAGTGGACGGCCCTGAACGCTAACCTTACCGCCGCCAATTGACGGTCGATACCCAGGCCTGAGCCCTGCGCCCAGGCCTGGATCTTTCCAGTGCAATAGCGGCCGAGGGCGGGAACCATGCGCGCTAATACTGTAATCATGATCGTTCTTGCCGGCGTGTTCGGCGTGCTGGCTGTGGTGCTCGCCAATATCTGGCTGGCAAACCAGCGTAGCGCGATGGCACAGACAAATGACGTTCAGCGCGACACGGTTGTCGTGGCCGCCGTGGCACTCAAGTTCGGCGATACGCTGTCCGCCGACAAATTGCGTGAGGTCGCGTGGCCGTCTGGCGCGGTTCCGGCGGGCGCCTTCAAGACCGCGGAAGAACTTCTGACGAAGGACGTTCCGGCCGGCGGAGGCCCCAAGCAGGCATTGCAGGCGATCGGCGTCAACGAACCCGTGCTCGCCAGCAAGATCACGGGTCCGGGCCAGCGCGCCACGCTTTCGGCTGTGCTCGGCGAGGGCATGAAGGCCGTTTCCATCCGCGTCAATGACGTGCTCGGCGTCGCCGGATTCGTCTTTCCGGGCGACCGCGTCGACGTGTTGCTGACGCGAACCGTGCGCGGCAATGATGGCGCGGACCAGAGTTTTGTCGACGTGCTGCTGCAAAGCATGAAGGTGCTCGCCGTCGACCAGGTTGCTGATGCGAGCAAGGACAGCCCGACTGTCGTCAAATCGGTGACGCTCGAGGCCAGCACCAAGGATGCGCAGAAGCTGACGCTGGCGGCAGGCGCCGGCCAATTGTCGCTGGCGCTGCGCCAGGCCGCGGCCAGCAAGGGCGAGACCACCGAACGCGTGACGCTTTCCGACCTGACCGGCGAAACGCCGGCTGACGTCGCCGTAAGGCAGGCTGAGCTCAACAAGAAGGCCGCGGCGGAAGCGGAGGCCGCGGCTGAACGCAAGCGCGCGGACGACAAGATCGCCGGCCTTGCGCAGGCGGTGGAGCGAGTCGGCAGCCAGATCGACCAGTTGAGCAAGGTGAAGCCCGCTCCGGCCGTGGTGTCGGCGCCGGAAGTCCACGAAGTCGTCAAGGAAGTCGTCAAGTACGTGCAGCCGGAACCGCCGGCGCGCGCGACGGTGGGCGTCTTCCGAGGTGTGAAGCTCGAAACATATGACGTGCCGCGGCAGCCATAACAAAGGCGCCGCGACCAGGTTGGCGCCGCCGCCAGCGGCGATTGGGGAGACGGGGATGCAAGGGTCTTGGGTGAGGATGGGGGCGGCCGCGTTGTCGGCTCTGGCTGCACTGTTGCTATCGAGCCTTGCGGCCGATGCGGCCGACCGCTTCATCGACGTGTCGAGCCCCAGCGTCCACCGTGTTTTCCTGCCGATGTCGCAATCGGTGACTTTGCAGGTGAATGCCAATCTGGGCGATATCGTCGTTGGCGACGAGAAGATCGCCGATGCCCAGCCGATGACCGACCGCACGCTCTATGTCATCGGCAAGGGCGCCGGCACCACCACGGTCAATCTGTTCTCGACCGACAAGCGCTCGCTCGGTGTCATCCAGATCGAGGTCGGCGTCGACGTCGGCGACATGGCGCAAGCCATCAGGCAGGTGGCGCCCAAGTCGCGCATCGAGATCGGCTCGGTCAATGGCAGGGTCAGGCTTGCCGGCCACGTCAAGGACGGCGCCACGCTGGCGGCGATCATGGAAGTCGCGCAGCAATATGGTCCTGACGCCATCATCAACTCGGTGATCGTCGACGACAGCCAGCAGGTCAATCTCGAGGTGCGCGTGCTGGAAGCCAAGCGCAACTCAGGCCGCGACCTCGGGGTGTCGATCAAGAGCACGAATAGCAGCGGCACGACCAAAGTCGGAACGGGCATTGCCGCGGTCGATGAAAACAAGGAAGTGCTCGGCTCAGGAGCTCTGCTCAGCGACCTTCTGTCCACCTCCACTCCCTTTGGAGCGCTGCTCACTCGCGTCATCGACAGCAATATCAAGGTCGATTTGTATATCGAGGCGCTCGAGGCCAAGGGCGCGGTGCGCACGCTTGCCAATCCCAATCTCACCACGCTTTCCGGCGAGCAGGCAAGCTTCAACGCCGGTGGTGAAGTCCCTATCCGAACTCTCGACAAGAATGGCGAAATAAGCATCGTCTACAAGCAGTTCGGCGTTAATCTTCTGTTCACGCCGGTCGTACTTGACGATGGCAAGATCCACATGAACCTGGCGCCGGAAGTCAGCGACCTAAACGGCTTCACCACCGCCGGCGACCCGATCTTCACCAACCGCAAACTGTCCACCGTCGTCGAATTACGCGACGGCCAGAGCTTCGCGGTCGGCGGGCTTTTGTCCAGCAAGACCACCAAGCTGCAGAACCAGGTGCCGTGGCTTGGCCAGGTCCCGGTCATCGGGACGCTGTTCCGCAATTCGAGCAGCCAGAAGGAAGAGACCGAACTGGTGGTCATCGTCACGCCGCACATCGTGCGGCCCGTGAAACCCGGCGAACAACTGGCGACACCGTTCGACAAGACGCGGCCGGCCAACGATCCGGAATTCTTCGTCCTTGGTCAGCTCGAGGTGAACAAGGACATGATCCGAAAATATGAGACCGGCGACGGCGTCACCGGCCCCTATGGGCACATGCTCGACTTCAAATCGAAGGACAAGATGCTCTATGTCAAGAAATAGGATCTTGATCCCCATCCTGTGCGCCAGCGCATTGTCAGGCTGCGCCGCGGACTATCTGAACCACTACGATTCAGTGACTTTGGCGGCCGGCGACACGCAGAGATACAACTCGCTGCTGCAGACGGTCGATCCGTTCAATCCGGCATCCAGGAATACACGCATCGAAGGCGACGGTGCTCGCGCAGCCGCCGTGGCGCACAACTACAAATTTCCACCACCGCCGCCGCCACCACCGGCCATCACGGTCAATGTCGGCGGGGCGGGTGTGACTACGGGGCAGTGAACAGAACGGAAGGACGCGGTTTCAGCACGCCGGGCCATACGAGGGATCCTGGCGTCAGGGGAGCAAGGGGCAAGGGCTATGCTGCGGACCATTCGCGCATTCTGGCGCGACCAGAGGGGGGTAGCGCTGATCCTCGTCAGCATTACGCTGCCGGCGATCATCGGCTTCTCGCTGCTGGCGATCGACATGAGCCGGGTCAACAATCTGCACAATGATTTGCAGAAGGCGGCGGATGCCTTCGCGTTGGCTGGGGCCGCCGAACTGGACGGCTTGCCCGGTTCATGGGCCAGGGCCGAACGCGCCATGGCGACGCTGGTTGCCAACGATGCCACTTTCTCAACCGTAGGCTCTACCGGCCGGTTCACCCTGACGTCCGGGCAACCAGGCGGCACCGCACAATGCAACAGCGCCGGCAACATTTCGTGGTGTTTCCTGAAGACCATACCCGCATCGGACGGAACTCTGGTCACCAGCGCAAACTATGCCAATGCAACGCAATCCGTCGGCGAGGATGAAACCGCATTCATTGAAGTGAAGGTCACGCCAACCGGTTTCGCCGCGATATTTCCAGCGTCGTTTCTGACGGGCAATTCGGCCAGCAATAGCATGAGCATAGCTGCCCGGGCGACTGCCGGGTTCACGTCGGGCGTCTGCGATTACACGCCTGTTTTCATGTGCAATCCGTATGAGGACACAACCATCACCGGCGGCGTTACGCTGGAACAGGCGGCACAAACCAGGCAATATCGGCGCCGCCAAATCGTGCTGCGCGGAGACGGATCCTACTTTCCCGGCAACTTCGCTTTCCTGGCTTCTCCGTTCGGCAACGGTGCCAACCAGCTCGAAAAAATGCTCGCCGACTCCAAACCGCAGAATTGTTATTCGCGCGACGGCGTCACCACCGAGCCGGGGCAGAACGCTGGCCCTGTCGAGAACGGCATCAACTCGCGCTTCGGCATCGATTCGTCCAACTACTCGGACGGACCCGCGGTCAATGTGCGCAAGGGCGCCAAAAACGGCAGCCAGTTCGTCAAGAGTAACAAGGTCGACTATGAAACAGACCCGACAAAGGGTGTCGGGCTTGAGCGCGATTCCTGCCAGATCGCCGGCAACTGCACCATGATGGGCGGCCGCATGGGCGCCGGTGACTGGAATTTCGCGCGCTACTGGGCCGCCAATCATCCCACACGTGCCGTGCCACCGGCTCTGTCAGGAACCGGCGTCAATCTCCCGACGCGTTATGAAGTCTATCGCTACGAGATCGACAACAATATCTATCAGGACCCTGCCGTCGGTGGCGAGACAGGCATCCCGCCTGGGGGAGCCGGCACCCCGATCTCGATCCCAGATCGCCGGTTGCTTTACGGCGCAATCCTCGACTGCAATGCGCTCCAGGCTTCGGGCACGAATTTCAGCGGCCGCCAGACGGGCATCCCGGTCAGGAGGTTCGGCAGTTTCTTCATTACCGAGCCCATCAAGGACGGGAAGAATATCTATGTCGAGCTGGTAGACATCACCGGCAAGGGCGGCAATGGCACGCTCGACAACTACCTGCGCGATGAAGCGCAGCTCTATCGGTGACCGCGATGTTCCAGACGCTGTCCCGATATCTTGATCGATTTCGACACGACCAACGGGGCGCGGTGATTGTCGAGATGACACTGATCACGCCGCTGATGCTGATCTTGTCGGCCGGGGTGTTCGAGTTCGGCAATCTGATCCACGACAAGCTGCTGATGGAGGCCGGACTTACAGACGCCGCCCGCTATGCCGCGCGCTGCAACAGTCAATTGTATACCGACTCCGGGCTGGCGGCGATCAACTGTACCACCATTGCCGCGAACATCGCCGTCTACGGCAAGCCATCTGTAACGGTTGTTAACGGCGTCGTGACTGATACTGCGCGGGTGAGTGGCTGGCAGACATCGAATGTCACCGTGACCACGAACAATTCCTGCCAGGACACCGTGGTGGGCGGCGTTACCCAATATCGCTCCACCACGGCACAAGTCTGCACCGTCCGCGCGTCCGGTACCTACCCATATACCGGTGTCGGGATGCTGTCGTTCATCGGCATCGGTCCGATAACGCTGCAGGGTTCCCACGACGAGCGGTTGATCCGGTTCTGACCATGATCCAGCGTTTCGCAAAATCGGAAGACGGGGCGGCGATGGTGGAAATGACCATCGTATCGTCGCTGCTGTTTGCGCTCGTATTGGGCTTCGTCGACTTCGGCTACGCCTTCTATCAATGGAACGCGGCCACCAAGGCGGTGCAGGTCGGTGCCCGGCTGGCTTCGATATCGGATGCGGTAGCAACCAACCTCGCGACTGCGGGCCCGATCTCTTCTCCCGGCGCCCCGATGGTTGCCGGCGCCTATGGTCCCTTCGTCTGCACCTACACCGCCGGCACGGGCGGCTGCAGCAACAGCGGCGGCTTCAGCGCCGCCAATTTCAGCCGCATCTTTCGCGGCGACACCACAAACACCAATGACGACGTCTGTCCCAATCTGGCTGCAAACCAGCGGCCGGGCATGTGCCACTTCTTCCCGGGCCTGCTGCGCAGCAACGTCGTCGTCACCTACACGGCCACTGGTTTGGGCTATCAGACCCGGTTAGGCGGTCCGGTGCCGACTATCACCGTCAACCTCCAGAATATCACCTTCCAGTTCTTTTTCCTGAAAGGATTGATGGGTTTCACCAACATCAACATGCCCTCCATGCTGAGCACGGTTACGGGCGAAGATTTGAAGAGCACCTGGCCATGAACGCCATCAACACCAAGGTTACACCGACCAAGCGAAAGCAGGTGGCGTTGTTTTCGTCCGATCCGGCTTTCAAGCGCGAGGTGGCGACGCGGCTCGATGCCCTGGCGATCTATGATGTCAGGATCTCCGAGACGGATGATTTTCTGAAAGGTCCGCCCGCCGATACGCGCCCCGGCATCGTCATCCTCGATCTAGCCAATGGCGGCCTGCTCGGCAGGTCAGGCATTGTCGAGGCGCGCGCGCTGTGGGCGTCGGTGCCGCTGATCGCGGTTTCCGATGAGCTGACGTCGGAACAGACGCGCGTGCTGGTGCGCATGAACGCTTCGGACTGGCTGCACAAGCCGCTCGACGGCAAGGAACTGCTCAACGCGGTGACCTTCCATGATACCGGCAACCAGGGAACCAAAAGCCGCATCATCACCTTCATCAGCGCCAGCGGTGGCGCCGGTGCCACGACGCTTGCCTTGTCGGCGGCCGAATTCCTGGCCTCGAAATCGACTGAGCGCGCGGCTTCGACCTGCCTGGTCGATCTCGATTTCCAGAGCGCCAATTGCGGCGCCTACCTCAATCTGTTCAACCAGTTCGATCTGGCGGGCATCATCGGCCAGCCGGAAAGGCTCGATGTCGAGCTGATGGATGTCATCAAGCTGTCGCGCCCGTCGGGTCTCACCCTCTACGCGTTCGAGAGACCGCAGCTGCCGTTCGAGCCGCAAGGCAGCGATTTCGTCTTCCGGCTGCTCGACCTCGTCGCCTACCGCTTCGACGACATCGTCATCGACCTGCCCAATCTCGAGACGCCGTGGCACAATTCGGTGCTTTCGACGAGCGACGAGATCTTCATCGTCTTCGAACTCAACGTCGCTTCGCTGCGGCAAGGCAAGCGGCTCTACAAGAAGATCCGCGAGCTGCGCGGCAATGCGATCAGCATCACGCTCGTCGCCAACAAGCACAAGCGCAAATGGTTCGGGAACCATTTCTCGCGCAGTGAGCTCGAGAAGATATTCAAGGCGCCGCACATCAAATCGGTGGCCCTGGACAACACCCTTCTGGCCGATGCCTTGAACCGGGCGATCCTGCCTTCCGAAGTGGATGGCCGGGCACGCTTCAACAAGGATCTGAAGAAGATGTTCAAAGAGCGGCTCGATGACGCTGCCCGGTAGACATGACGCCGCTGCGAGACTGATCGGCGCCTGCATGCTCAGCCTTGCGCTGGCGCTGTCGGCCCAGGACTTCGCCCATGCGCGATCGGGGCTTTCGGATCGGCCGCCACTGCCGGCGATGGGCCCCAGCCTGCGCAAGGCGGTTGCTTTCGCAACCACGGAGCAGCCGGGAACGATCGTCATCCGCAAGAACGAGAAGGCGCTTTACCTGGTGACCCGTCAGGGCCAGGCGCTGCGCTACCAGATCAGCGTCGGACGTGACGGATTCGGCTGGACCGGTGTCGTGAAGGTCGGCGCGAAAACGGAATGGCCGCAGTGGCGCCCGCCCAGGGAAATGCGCGCCCGCCAGCCGGAACTGCCGGAGCTGGTGCCTTCGGGCCCCTATAACCCGCTCGGCGCACGGGCGCTCTATCTGCTTCGGGACGGGCACGACACGCTCTATCGCATCCATGGCACCAACGATCCCTCTGGCGTGGGGTTCGACGGCACATCTGGATGCTTTCGCCTTACCAACACGGATGTGATCGATCTTTTCAAGCGCGTGCCAATAGGCACCAAGGTGGTGGTTCAATGACGACGATCAGTGACCCGCACGTGCCGACCGTGGCCGCCGAGCCAATCGAACCGCAACTGCTCGACAGGGATGCGAGCCGGTCGCGGCTGGCCGTCGTGGTCGGCGTCGGATTGACACTGTTTGCGGTGCTGAACGCGACCGCCGCCATCTACCTCTATCGCGGCATCACCGACCTGCGCGTCGTGGAGGGACGTCTGGAGGAGCTCGGCGCGTTCGAGCAGCGGATCGTTGCCCGGCTCGACACGGTCAACAACGGTTTTCAAAGCCGATTTGAAAGGCTGGACAGCCAGTTGCAGGGCAGTTTCAACGCAGTCAACGGCAGCCTGGCCCGGCTGGAACAAAACCCATCGTCAGCGCGCGACGACGGCAGCGCGGGCGCGGCGGAACCCGTCGTCGTCACCACCAGCACCGTGGCGGATGCATCCTCCAACACCAGCGATATCGCGGCCGAACCCGCCGCTGTCGATACGCCACGACCAGCCAAGCGCAAGAGCACCGCGCCCCCTGCCCCGAACCCCTCCTACCAGCGAACCGAAACGCCGGACGGCAAGGTCTATTATCGCAAGATCAATTGAGGCGGGATCCGAGAAGCTGCTGAGATATTGGCACTCTCGAACGCCGGTACGGCAGGCTAGATATCGCGTCCCAAAGCCATGAGACGCAGGGCCGGTGACTCTCCGCGCAGCCGCGTTTCGCGAAGGAACGCGACATGGCAGTACGCACAGGCCGCGAAGCCCAGAACAAGCACGAGACTGTTCTGCAAGGTAAAATCGACTTTCAGTGCGAATTGGAGGCCGTTCGACAGCGGAAATGCCGCGACGGTGCTCGCCGTCTCCGAATGACTGCTGGACGCGATCATCAGTCCGGCAAAGAGCAAGGCGACGTGGTTGGCCAGGAAGAAGGCGGCCGGCCGCCTCATGCGGCAAGCGCCCCAGCAAACCGCCGCCGCGGCAACCAGGATGACGGCATCCAGGACCATCGAACCGCCCAGCCCAAGATCGACCTGTTGCCAGAACATCGCCGACAAGGGGTGCAGTTCAAGCCAGATCCGCCACATGGCAGGGCTGGCGGCATAGGCTCCGAGCAGCAGGGTCGCTATTCGCTCGCTTGCCAGAAGCATCAGGATGAAAGCCGGAAAAGCGAAGAGTAATATCGACTTGCGCTTCATTTTATCCTCGACAATCTGGCGTCAGCATAGATTGCAGAGATTGCGTGAAGCTTAATGCGGGGCGCGACTGTGGCCTGCTTGGGGGCTCATCCCGACGGCCAGTACTTCAGCATCGGTCCATTCGTACCGCCACGGCGTGATCTTGGCCGAGATGTCATCAAATTTTCCGCGACGGCCTTTCAGGTCATGCGGGCTTACGATTCTCCCGCATCGACCATTTGCGCCTTTCGGCTTTCCGCTCCTGGCGACAGTCAGGCACGCCCCGACGGGCCGGTTGTTGTGCCATTTTTGCTACATTTCACAACCTTATGGTCAGAATCCAATTTTTAGGGACTTCTAATTTAATATTCACTCACGTATCGCGTGAAATTGTTGGATAATCAGGCGATATAAGGCTTGGTTGTAGCGCTGGAAAAGAGCGCTGGGGAAACGTTGGGGCGGATTAGATGAACACGACAAGCATGTCGACCATTGGCAGGCGCCTTGGTCTTTTGATGGCGGCTACGATGTTGACCTGCGGGAGTGCGAGTGCGCTTTCGCTCAAGGAAGCAGTGGCGGTCGCCGTCGAATCCAATCCCGAAATCGGCCAGGCCATAGAAAATCGCGAAGCAATCGAGTTCGAATTGCGTCAGGCCAAGGGGCTTTATCTTCCCAGCGTCGACCTGGAAGCGTCGGCTGGTGCTCGCCGTCTCGACAATTCCTCCCGACGCGTGCTCTCCATACAGGATGACGCGCTTTATCCGGCAGAAACCGATCTGACGGTATCGCAAACACTCTATGACAGCGGCGCGAGACGGGCCGAGTTGAACCGCCAGGCCTCGCGCGTCGACGGCGCGTCGTTTCGTGTCCTGGAGCGGTCTGAATTCATCGGCCTCTCGGTTGTCCAGGACTATCTCGAATACATGCTTCAGGCTTCGATCGTGGCCGAAGCAAAGAAGAACCTCGGCTTTCATCAAGCAATGCTGCACGACATCCAGGAAGGCATTGCCGGCGGCGGGTTGAACGAAGCCGACCGGCAGCAGGCCGAAGAGCGGCTGTTCGCGGCCAAGGCCCGCATGCAGGAGGCCTCGGAGGAGCTCGAGGCTTCGAGGATACGCTTCTACAAGACTGTCGGGAAACCGTTGACCAATGCGTCGCGGCCGGCCGATGTTTCCGGCGCGCTGCCAAGGTCCCTGGACGATGCGATCGGCCTTGCGCGGGAGAGCAATCCGCGCGTCCATATGGCCAACAGCGACATCGCCGCGGCGGCCTCGCTGGTCGACGCGGCCCGCGCGAAATACGGCCCCTCGATCGTCGCCGAAGGCGTCGCCCGGGCCGGGTATGACATCGACGGCGACAATGGCGACACATCGGACCTGCAGGCACGCCTGGTGCTGCGGTGGAACCTGTACCGGGGCGGCATCGACAAGGCCAACGAGCAGGAGCAGATCCGTCGCACCAGCGAGCAGCGCCTTGCGATGCATCAGGTGCTGCGGGAAATCGAAGAAGCCGTTCGCACCTCCTGGGATCGCCGCTTCCGGCAGGCCGACCTGGCAAAGACCCTGAAGCTGCAGGCCGCCTCCAACGAGAAGCTGGTTGCGTCCTATCGCGAGCAATTCAAGGTCGGGCAGCGCTCGTTGCTCGACGTGCTGGATGCACAGAACACGCGCTTCAACACGGCGACACTGGCGGACACCGCATCCTATGCCTCGCTCTTTGCCCAATATCGGCTTCTGGCGGCGACCGGGCAGTTGCTGAAGACGATGGACATCCGCCCGCCCAAGCAGGCCGCGGCCTACGCACGGACAGAGTTCGCCGCACCGGAAACGGCCGACACGGAAACCTACGCGCGCACGCCGTCGGAACAGAAGAACGACCTGCCTTTCGATATCCTGGCGCCGGTCAGGAAAAAGTAAGCGGATGTAAGGGGCGATCGAAAGTCCCTGCGGGCGGATCGTGAACCAGCAACCCAACATCCTCTCCCCGAAGGAGGCGTTCAAGGCCTGCTTCTCGGCCATTGCCGGGTATCTCGGCAGACCGAGTGCGCACACGGTGCTGTTCGCTGGCGTGCCGCTGTCGGACACGCGTATCGACATCGATGCCATCCGGCATCTTGCCGAGCGCATCGGCCTTGAGATCACCGAATTCAGCCATCGTGACTTCCTTCGGGGGCGCATCGATCTTCCCGCCATTGTGTTTCGCGCCGGCCAATTGCCGGTTGCCCTGCTGGCCGAAACCGCGGACGGCGCGTTCACCACCGCTCCCCAGGAAGACGGCCGCGTAACCATCACCAGATCCGAGCTGGCCGCCACCTACATCAGTGGCGGCGTTTCCTTCTCGATAACCTATGCCAACGCAGCAGAAGGGATGAGCGTCGGTTCCGCGCCGAAGATCGAGCGGCGACACTGGCTGACGGGAACAATGGGCCCGTTCTGGCGCACTTATTCGAAGGTCGTCCTGTCTGCAGTATTCATCAACCTGCTGGCCATCGCCTCGCCGATCTTCACCATGAACGTCTACGACAGGATCCTGCCGAACAAGGCGATATCGACGCTCTGGGTTCTGTCGATCGGCATCGCCGCGGTCATCCTGTTCGACCTGCTTTTGAAGACCGCCAGGGCGTCCCTCATCGACTATGCCGGACGCAAGGCGGATCTGCGCATCTCATACATGCTGTTCGAGAAAGTGCTGAACTCATCCCTGTCGGCACGGCCGGGCTCGACGGGCGAATACGCAAATCGGGTGACGCAGTATGAGTTCGTGCGCGAATTCTTCACGTCGAACACCATCAGCGTTTTCATCGACACGGCCTTCGTGTTCGTCTTCCTCCTGGTCATCTATGCGATCGGCGGCTGGCTGGTCATCATACCGGCTCTTGCCTTCGTGGCTTCCGTGATCGTCGGGCTGGTCACGCAGCGGAGCATCGGGAAGCGCGTCGCGGCCTCCATGAACGAGGCCTCGCAACGGCAGGCCCTGCTGGTGGAATCCATCTCCACGCTGGAGACGATCAAGTCGCTGCGGGCCGAGGCGTATCTGTTGCGAAAATGGGGAGAGCATTCCAAGAACGCATCAAACACGTCCGAAAAGATCAAGCAGTTGTCGGCGGCGGCCGGCAATATAACGCAGGCCATCCAGCAGCTGGTCACCGTCGCGCTGATCGTGGCCGGCGCCTACGCCTTTTCTGAAGGACACGTCTCCACCGGAGCCATCATCGGCACCGTGATGCTGGCCAGCCGGGCGGTGGCTCCCCTTGGCCAGATCGCCATCACCTTGTCCAGACTTCGCCAGGCCATGCTCTCCTTGCGCATGGTCAACTCGATCATGGAGCAGCCGGAGGATCGCCCGGACACGGTGGGTTTCGTCAACCGGCCCATTCGCAACGGCGCCATGGTGTTCAGGAATGTCGGCTTTGTCTATCCGGGCTCCGAAAACGAAGTCCTGACCGGCCTGAATTTCTCGGTAAGGCCAGGCGAGCGGATCGGCATCATCGGCCGGATAGGCTCGGGAAAGACCACCATGGGCCGGCTGATCGGCCGGCTCTTCCTGCCGACATCAGGCGAGCTGCTGCTGGACGGGATCGACATCCGCCAATATCACCCATCGGAGGTTCGCGCCGCGGTCGGGATCGTCGCGCAAGCCAACGATCTGTTTTCGGGCACCATCAAGGAGAACCTCCTGATGGCTTGTCCGGAGGCGACCGACGAGCAGATTGTCGAAGCGGCCAAGGCTGCCGGCGTCGACGATTTCGTCTCCCGTCACCCGCGTGGCTACGACATGAATGTCGGCGAGCGCGGCACCAATCTTTCGGGCGGCCAGAGGCAGACGATGGCGATTGCCCGGCTGTTGCTGACCAAACCCAAAATCGTCTTCCTGGACGAGCCGTCGGGATCGATGGATCTGGCTTCCGAACGACAACTGATCAAGCAGCTCAAAGTGGCTTTCGACCGGAACACGACGCTGATCGTTTCGACGCACCGCTTCAGCATGCTCGAGCTGGCCGACCGGCTTATCGTCATCGAGCAAGGCAGGATCGTCGCCGACGGACCAAAGGACCAAGTGATACAGGCGCTGCAGAAAACGAACGCCTGAAAAACAAACTTATTTAACGTATTCAATGCGTTGGGGCATATGACATGCTTGCAAGGGAAGACCGGCCGCCGCTCTTCGCGTCGGCGTCCTTATTGATCGTGGGGGCACTGTTTGTGTCTTCCGTCGCCTGGGCGTCCTTTGCCGAGGTCGATGAAATCGCACGCGGCGAAGGCAAGGTCATACCGGCATCCAAAACCCAGATCATCCAGGCCAGCGAGCCGGGAGTTGTCCAGGAAATCGCCGTGAAGATCGGACAGGTCGTCAAGAAGAACGATCTGATCATTCGGCTCGACAACTCGCTCAACACGTCCAGCCTTGGCGAGCAACAGGCAAAGGCACGGGCACTTGAGACGCGCATTGCGCGGCTCAAGTTCGAACAGGGCGGCAATATCGAGGGCCAATTTCCCTGCCCTCCCGAAATCCAGAAGGTTGCCCCGGAAATCTGCGACAACGAGCAGAAGCTGCTCGTCGCGCGCCGGGACAATTTCCAGGTCAAGCTGTCCGTTCTCAAATCGCGGCTCGATCAGCGCGAGAATGAATTGGACGAAGCCAACGCCAATCTCGACCGCCTCACCAAGAACCTCGAAGTCAGCGACCGGGAAACGGCGCTGGTCGAATCCATGGTCAAGAAGGGGCTGATGGCGAGGACCGAGCAGATCCGCGTCGAGCGCGAGCAGACCGAACTGCATGGGCAGCTGAACCTCGCCGGTGAAACCATCAAGAAGGCCAAGGCGGCCATCACCGAAGCCCAGCTTCAAGTCAACGAGCTCGGCCTGCAGTTGCAACAGGAGGCGCTGAGCGACCTGACACAGGCGCTGGCCGACCTTTCGGTTGTCGATGAGACCATACGCGGAGCCACCGACAAGGTGGCGCGCACGGACATACGCTCCCCTGTCGACGGGATCGTCAACACGCTTGATGTCAACACGCTTGGTTCGTTCGTGCAGCCCGGCGCGGTCGTGGCCGGCATCGTTCCGACTTCCGAGACGCTGCTGGTCGAAGCGCGGGTTTCACCACGGGATGTTGCCTTCATCCGGCCGGACCAGGACGCGCTGATCAAGATAACCGCTTATGATTTCTCGATCTTCGGCGGCATTGAGGGCAAGGTCTCCAACATCACCGCCGACAGTCTGGTCGACCAGAAGACGGGCGAGCCTTACTATCAGGTACGCGTGGCAACAGAGAGGTCGACGCTGACCCGGGATGGCAAGACCTATTCGATCATCCCCGGCATGATCTGTTCGGTCGACATCAAGACCGGACGCAAAACCATCCTCACCTATCTGCTGAAGCCGATCAACAAGGCCCGAGAGGAGGCAATGAGTGAGCGATAGCGCTACCTCCCCTCTCGCTGGTCGCGAGCGGCTGCTTCCACCCATGGCGACAGAGGATTTCGGGCTGGAATTCCGGGTTGTGGCGCGTGGCGGTACGCGACGCGGCATTCGTCTGGAGCGGGCTTTCTGGACCTCGCTGAAGCAGATGGCCGAAAGCCGCAAATGCACCATCGGCATGCTCATCGACGAGATCGCGGAGAGCCATACCAACACAGGAAACCTGACATCGGCAATTCGTGTGGCCTGCATGCGCGGATTGGCCGACGAAAACCAGACCTTGCGAAGGCTCGCGTCGATCAAGACGATCAGCGCCATTCTGGTCAGTTGCCCGTCACCGGCTTTCGCGCTGTCTTCGTCCAAGAAGATCCTGACCTTCAACGCGCCGTTCCAGCAACTGGTCAGACGTCAATTGCCGGTGGCGCCAAATGAAGATGCGCGCAACGACCTGAAGCTTGCTCTGGACCTCAATGTCGCGGACATATTCGCACGGCTCGACGCCAATGGCGAAACGCCGGTCGCCACCGGTTTCGTCATCGGCGCGGGCGATCGCCGCTACCGTGGGCAGTTGAACGCGGTGCGGGCGCCGGTGCTCGAGCCGGAGCTGCTGATGGCCTTCGTTTTCGGCGGCTGATGCATGTCGCCCGAAAATGTCACGCTCCGGGAAGACGACAGGCGCGAAACCAAAACCTGAAGCGCCTCGCACGGATCCATTTCGACCCGACGCACTTCAGGGCGAAGATGCACCGTATCGAGTACTTTGCCCTTCCCAGAGCGCTTACGGCTGCAGGCCTTCGCCGGGTGCGACCGTCGCAAGGCCGCCTTTGACATCAGCGACTTGGGCCGCGCCGGCCCTGGCGCCGTGGATCCACGCGCGGTCGGTGCTGAACGAGTACAACGGTACATAGTCGGGGAGATCACTGTCGCGCGAGACAACGTTGCTCAGGCTGTCCAGGATGAACACACCGCTGCCGGTGCTGACAGACAGCACGGCATGGAAGAAACCGCGCTTGCGGTCCTGCAGCACGACGAGCGACATGCTCTGCGCCGGGATGCCGGCGCGCAACAGCGCCGCCATCTTGAGAATGGCGAAATCCTCGCAATCACCCGCCCGCCGCTCAAGAACTTCCGAAGGCTTGGCCCAGTAGTCGAGCTTGCCGTAAACCACGCTGTCCTTCTTGTAGGCGATCGCGTGGTTTATGCTTGAGTTGATGAAGGACAGCTTGTCGATGAACCGCTTGTCCTTGGCAACATTGACGATCGCGGTGAAGATGCTGTTCTTGCCGTCGCAAGCGCTGCCGGTGGAACAGTCGACGATCGCCCTGTAGACCGGTGCCCAACGCGCGGAGACCGGGAAATTGTGCATGGACAGCGCAACCGATCCGAACACGCCGGGAATTATCGACGCCGTCTGGATGGGATCGATCCCGACATTGCCCTGCATCGCCGAAGAGCCGTTTTCCCGGTCGATGGCGGCAGGCCCGTAGCTGCCGAAAACCGTGCCGATCCTGTAGGCCGAGGCGGGCTGCCAAGGCTTCGGCCGCAGCAGCGAAATACCACCGAGGGTGGGAGGCGTTTCGACCCTTGCCAGCAGCGAATCCACAGAACCGACGCTGCTCGAGAACGTACTCGCGGACGACGGCTGCGGCAGGCCCGTGATTCCGATTGCCAGCAGCAGCGCCTTGAGCCCGATTGCCCCCAGGGCAGATTTTTCTTTTTTCATAACGCCCACCTTTGACTGTGGACGCTATCAATCCCGTCTCAAATTATTGCAAAGGAAGGTGGATAAGTTTCCTGTACTTGATAAACCCCATTTTGTTTAAAATTTTATGCAAATTTATACTTGTCTTTACCAAGCAACCGAAGACGGCCCGCGCCAGATGGATCGCATGCCAGGCCATGTATATCAGGTTATATGTTTCGAGTTTACCACGCGTAAAAAATACTGAAGCTCGCATATCCGAATATATGAAACAGATTGCAGGATAGTTGCAAAGTAGAGGGGGCCACTGTCTCTATCCGGGAAATGCCGGAGGGGTTTTGGCCATGACGAACAGTAACGATTTGGACACAGTCTCGAATTCCTGGGACGAGCACTCTGAACATAATGGCTTGCCGTCGCAGGCGCAGATTCAGGTCGCGGAAGCGGCCCCGGCGCAAAAGGCAGCTCCGGCAGCCACTGAGCCGGTTCCAGTCGACGTCGGCAACGGAACGCCCGTCAAACCGGAAGCACCCGCGGAGGCCAAGGCCCCGGTGGCAGCGGCCCCGCACGAATATGTGGCCGACACCAGCAATATGGTGAAACTTCCAGCCAACGTTTCGATCGACAACATCAAGGTCGACGGCCACAATCTCGTGCTCGAACAGGCCGACGGTTCAGTGATCGTCATCAAGGACGGCGCCCTCAACGTGCCGACCTTCATCATAGGCGACGTCGAAGTGCCGCGCGTTGCCTTGATCGCGGCGTTGGAAGCAAGCCATGTCGATGTCGCCTTTGGCGCCGACGGGTCGATGTCGGCGGGTTCAGGGGGTTCGACCTCGAGCGCAGGCGGAGACTTCTCGGTTCCCCCAGGCGGTATCGGCGACGGGTTCGGCCTGTCGGCACTGTTGCCGCCGACGGATCTGGCGTTCGGCCAGCCGGACAACCGCGAGCTGTTCCCGTCTCTTCTCAAGCCCGATTCCACACCGTCGATCGGCAACCTGACGCCCGAGGCCGGTGGCGGCGACACCATCGTGTACGAAAAGGGCCTGACCTCGGCTCCCGACACCAGCGAGATCAATACCGGCACGTTCACCATCTCCTCCCCCGACGGTGTCGGCTCGCTGACGATCGCCGGCCAGGTGATTTCGGGTGCCGCGCTTGCCAACAGCGCATCGACGCCGGTCAGCATCACCACGCCGCTCGGCAGTACGCTGACCATCACCGGCTACGATGCCAGCACCGGCCAGGTGAGCTACAGCTACACGCTTGTCCACAGCGAGACCCATCCCGGCGCCGGCATCGATTCCATCTACGACAACATGACCGTGACGGTGACCGACACCGACGGCGACACCTCGGCTCCGGCCACGCTGTCAGTCCAGATCGTCGACGATGTGCCTGTTGCGCACAATGCGGATGCCGGCGCGCTGACCGAGGACGGTGCCACGACCACCGTCGGCGGCAATGTCACGACCGACTACAACAACACGTTCGGCGCCGACGGCCCAGCGGCTTCGGGCTCGGTGAGCTGGGGCACGGTGACGGCAACGCTGGGCGTCAACGCTATCAACCTGACCGACTACGGCACGCTGACACAGAACGCCAACGGCACCTGGAGCTTCGTGCTGGACAACAGCAAGCCCGCGACGCAGGCGCTGGAGAGCGGCGATACCATCAACGTCTCGCTCGGCTACACGCTGACCGATCATGACAGCGACGCCGACACCAAGACCATCACCTTCGAGATCAATGGCGCCCACGACAGCTCGACCGTCACGGTCACGCCGAGCGACGACGCCAATGCCAACGGCGCTTCCAATGTCGTTTACGAACACGGCCTGACCTCGGTTGCCGACACCAGCGAGACCGACGCCGGCACGTTCAAGGTCACGGCCACCGACGGCATCAAGGACGTGACCATCGGCACCGAGACCCACGCTTTGGGTGACTGGGTCGGCAAGACCATCAACACGGGTGAAGGCACGCTGACGATCACCGGCGTGACACCGGCGGGAGGCGGCACGGACGCCACCTTCGCCTACAGCTATACGCTCAATGCCGCGCAGACCCACCCCGCCGGCAACGGCAACAACACGCTGCCCGACAGCGTTGCGGTCGCCGTCGACGGCATCGGCGGCACCCATGGCGACGGCACCATCAGCATCGTCATCGTCGACGACGTGCCTGCTGCGCACAATGCGAATGCCGGCGCGCTGACCGAGGACGGTGCCACGACCACCGTCGGCGGCAATGTCACGACCGACTACAACAACACGTTCGGCGCCGACGGCCCAGCGGCTTCGGGCTCGGTGAGCTGGGGCACGGTGACGGCAACGCTGGGCGTCAACGCTATCAACCTGACCGACTACGGCACGCTGACACAGAACGCCAACGGCACCTGGAGCTTCGTGCTGGACAACAGCAAGCCCGCGACGCAGGCGCTGGAGAGCGGCGATACCATCAACGTCTCGCTCGGCTACACGCTGACCGATCATGACAGCGACGCCGACACCAAGACCATCACCTTCGAGATCAATGGCGCCCACGACAGCTCGACCGTCACGGTCACGCCGAGCGACGACGCCAATGCCAACGGCGCTTCCAATGTCGTTTACGAACACGGCCTGACCTCGGTTGCCGACACCAGCGAGACCGACGCCGGCACGTTCAAGGTCACGGCCACCGACGGCATCAAGGACGTGACCATCGGCACCGAGACCCACGCTTTGGGTGACTGGGTCGGCAAGACCATCAACACGGGTGAAGGCACGCTGACGATCACCGGCGTGACGCCGGCGGGAGGCGGCACGGACGCCACCTTCGCCTACAGCTACACGCTCAATGCCGCGCAGACCCACCCCGCCGGCAACGGCAACAACACGCTGCCCGACAGCGTTGCGGTCGCCGTCGACGGCATCGGCGGCACCCATGGCGACGGCACCATCAGCATCGTCATCGTCGACGACGTGCCTGCTGCGCACAATGCGAATGCCGGCGCGCTGACCGAGGACGGTGCCACGACCACCGTCGGCGGCAATGTCACGACCGACTACAACAACACGTTCGGCGCCGACGGCCCAGCGGCTTCGGGCTCGGTGAGCTGGGGCACGGTGACGGCAACGCTGGGCGTCAACACTATCAACCTGACCGACTACGGCACGCTGACGCAGAACGCCAACGGCACCTGGAGCTTCGTGCTGGACAACAGCAAGCCCGCGACGCAGGCGCTGGAGAGCGGCGATACCATCAACGTCTCGCTCGGCTATACGCTGACCGATCACGACAGCGACGCCGACACCAAGACCATCACCTTCGAGATCAATGGCGCCCACGACAGCTCGACCGTCACGGTCACGCCGAGCGACGACGCCAATGCCAACGGCGCTTCCAATGTCGTTTACGAACACGGCCTGACCTCGGTTGCCGACACCAGCGAGACCGACGCCGGCACGTTCAAGGTCACGGCCACCGACGGCATCAAGGACGTGACCATCGGCACCGAGACCCACGCTTTGGGTGACTGGGTCGGCAAGACCATCAACACGGGTGAAGGCACGCTGACGATCACCGGCGTGACACCGGCGGGAGGCGGCACGGACGCCACCTTCGCCTACAGCTATACGCTCAATGCCGCGCAGACCCACCCCGCCGGCAACGGCAACAACACGCTGCCCGACAGCGTTGCGGTCGCCGTCGACGGCATCGGCGGCACCCATGGCGACGGCACCATCAGCATCGTCATCGTCGACGATGTGCCTGCTGCGCACAATGCGAATGCCGGCGCGCTGACCGAGGACGGTGCCACGACCACCGTCGGCGGCAATGTCACGACCGACTACAACAACACGTTCGGCGCCGACGGCCCAGCGGCTTCGGGCTCGGTGAGCTGGGGCACGGTGACGGCAACGCTGGGCGTCAACGCTATCAACCTGACCGACTACGGCACGCTGACACAGAACGCCAACGGCACCTGGAGCTTCGTGCTGGACAACAGCAAGCCCGCGACGCAGGCGCTGGAGAGCGGCGATACCATCAACGTCTCGCTCGGCTACACGCTGACCGATCATGACAGCGACGCCGACACCAAGACCATCACCTTCGAGATCAATGGCGCCAATGACACACCCACGATCACCGGGGACACCACGGGTGTGGTCGTCGAGGCCGGCAATGCCGATCCCGGCACTGCGATCGCCGGCACGACCTCGACCGATCCGGGCGCGCTGACGGCCGGCACGCCGACAGTGACCGGCACGCTGACCTCGCACGACCCCGACACCGGCGCCACGGCCACCTGGAGCGGCAATGCCGCCGGCACCTATGGCAGCTTCGCCGTCAACCCGACCACCGGCGTGTGGACCTACACGCTGGACAACAGCAAGCCCGCAACCAACGCGCTGGCCGAAGGTGCCAGCGCAACCGAGACCTTCACCGTGACGGTGACGGACGACAAGGGCGCGACCTCCACCCAGGACGTGACCGTCACCATCACCGGCGCCAACGACAGCCCCGTCATCAGCTATGCGGCGGGCAATGCGGCCGGCGGCGTGACCGAAGACGGCACGCTGACCACCAGCGGCCAGCTGGCCTCGGCGGATCCCGACACCGGTCACACGGCCGCCTGGAGCGTCAGCCCCAACAGTCCGCAGGGCACCGGCACGGCTTACGGCAGCTTCAGCGTCAACAGCAGCGGCCAGTGGACCTACACCCTCAACAACGGCAGCGCCGCCGTGCAGGGGCTGGCGCAAGGCCAGACCGTGACCGAGACCTACACAGTGCGCGTCACCGACGACAAGGGCGCCTGGGATGACCAACAGGTCACCATCGTCATCAACGGCGCCAATGACACACCCACGATCACCGGGGACACCACGGGTGTGGTCGTCGAGGCCGGCAATGCCGATCCCGGCACTGCGATCGCCGGCACGACCTCGACCGATCCGGGCGCGCTGACGGCCGGCACGCCGACAGTGACCGGCACGCTGACCTCGCACGACCCCGACACCGGCGCCACGGCCACCTGGAGCGGCAATGCCGCCGGCACCTATGGCAGCTTCGCCGTCAACCCGACCACCGGCGTGTGGACCTACACGCTGGACAACAGCAAGCCCGCAACCAACGCGCTGGCCGAAGGTGCCAGCGCAACCGAGACCTTCACCGTGACGGTGACGGACGACAAGGGCGCGACCTCGACCCAGGACGTGACCGTCACCATCACCGGCGCCAACGACAGCCCCGTCATCAGCTATGCGGCGGGCAATGCGGCCGGCGGCGTGACCGAAGACGGCACGCTGACCACCAGCGGCCAGCTGGCCTCGGCGGATCCCGACACCGGTCACACGGCCGCCTGGAGCGTCAGCCCCAACAGTCCGCAGGGCACCGGCACGGCTTACGGCAGCTTCAGCGTCAACAGCAGCGGCCAGTGGACCTACACCCTCAACAACGGCAGCGCCGCCGTGCAGGGGCTGGCGCAAGGCCAGACCGTGACCGAGACCTACACAGTGCGCGTCACCGACGACAAGGGCGCCTGGGACGACCAACAGGTCACCGTCGTCATCAACGGCACCAATGACACACCCACGATCACCGGGGACACCACGGGTGTGGTCGTCGAGGCCGGCAATGCCGATCCCGGCACTGCGATCGCCGGCACGACCTCGACCGATCCGGGCGCGCTGACGGCCGGCACGCCGACAGTGACCGGCACGCTGACCTCGCACGACCCCGACACCGGCGCCACGGCCACCTGGAGCGGCAATGCCGCCGGCACCTATGGCAGCTTCGCCGTCAACCCGACCACCGGCGTGTGGACCTACACGCTGGACAACAGCAAGCCCGCAACCAACGCGCTGGCCGAAGGTGCCAGCGCAACCGAGACCTTCACCGTGACGGTGACGGACGACAAGGGCGCGACCTCCACCCAGGACGTGACCGTCATCATCACCGGCGCCAACGACAGCCCCGTCATCAGCTATGCGGCGGGCAATGCGGCCGGCGGCGTGACCGAAGACGGCACGCTGACCACCAGCGGCCAGCTGGCCTCGGCGGATCCCGACACCGGTCACACGGCCGCCTGGAGCGTCAGCCCCAACAGTCCGCAGGGCACCGGCACGGCTTACGGCAGCTTCAGCGTCAACAGCAGCGGCCAGTGGACCTACACCCTCAACAACGGCAGCGCCGCCGTGCAGGGGCTGGCGCAAGGCCAGACCGTGACCGAGACCTACACGGTGCGCGTCACCGACGACAAGGGCGCCTGGGACGACCAACAGGTCACCGTCGTCATCAACGGCACCAATGACACACCCACGATCACCGGGGACACCACGGGTGTGGTCGTCGAGGCCGGCAATGCCGATCCCGGCACTGCGATCGCCGGCACGACCTCGACCGATCCGGGCGCGCTGACGGCCGGCACGCCGACAGTGACCGGCACGCTGACCTCGCACGACCCCGACACCGGCGCCACGGCCACCTGGAGCGGCAATGCCGCCGGCACCTATGGCAGCTTCGCCGTCAACCCGACCACCGGCGTGTGGACCTACACGCTGGACAACAGCAAGCCCGCAACCAACGCGCTGGCCGAAGGTGCCAGCGCAACCGAGACCTTCACCGTGACGGTGACGGACGACAAGGGCGCGACCTCCACCCAGGACGTGACCGTCACCATCACCGGCGCCAACGACAGCCCCGTCATCAGCTATGCGGCGGGCAATGCGGCCGGCGGCGTGACCGAAGACGGCACGCTGACCACCAGCGGCCAGCTGGCCTCGGCGGATCCCGACACCGGTCACACGGCCGCCTGGAGCGTCAGCCCCAACAGTCCGCAGGGCACCGGCACGGCTTACGGCAGCTTCAGCGTCAACAGCAGCGGCCAGTGGACCTACACCCTCAACAACGGCAGCGCCGCCGTGCAGGGGCTGGCGCAAGGCCAGACCGTGACCGAGACCTACACGGTGCGCGTCACCGACGACAAGGGCGCCTGGGACGACCAACAGGTCACCGTCGTCATCAACGGCACCAATGACACACCCACGATCACCGGGGACACCACGGGTGTGGTCGTCGAGGCCGGCAATGCCGATCCCGGCACTGCGATCGCCGGCACGACCTCGACCGATCCGGGCGCGCTGACGGCCGGCACGCCGACAGTGACCGGCACGCTGACCTCGCACGACCCCGACACCGGCGCCACGGCCACCTGGAGCGGCAATGCCGCCGGCACCTATGGCAGCTTCGCCGTCAACCCGACCACCGGCGTGTGGACCTACACGCTGGACAACAGCAAGCCCGCAACCAACGCGCTGGCCGAAGGTGCCAGCGCAACCGAGACCTTCACCGTGACGGTGACGGACGACAAGGGCGCGACCTCCACCCAGGACGTGACCGTCATCATCACCGGCGCCAACGACAGCCCCGTCATCAGCTATGCGGCGGGCAATGCGGCCGGCGGCGTGACCGAAGACGGCACGCTGACCACCAGCGGCCAGCTGGCCTCGGCGGATCCCGACACCGGTCACACGGCCGCCTGGAGCGTCAGCCCCAACAGTCCGCAGGGCACCGGCACGGCTTATGGCAGCTTCAGCGTCAACAGCAGCGGCCAGTGGACCTACACCCTCAACAACGGCAGCGCCGCCGTGCAGGGGCTGGCGCAAGGCCAGACCGTGACCGAGACCTACACGGTGCGCGTCACCGACGACAAGGGCGCCTGGGACGACCAACAGGTCACCGTCGTCATCAACGGCGCCAATGACACACCCACGATCACGGTTGATACCGGCAATCCTGGTGGCGCCAACGACATGGTGTACGAAGCCGGCCTGCCCGCGGGCTCCAAGGTCGGTCCAACTACCATCGATGTCGACGGCACATTCAAGGTTTCAGATCCGGACGGCCTGAGCGATGTTGCCTCTGTCACCGTCAAGGGCACGACTATCCTCATCGCCAACCTGGGCAACAACAATGTAATCAACGGTGATCACGGCACACTCACGATCACGAGTTACAATGCGGCAACCGGGGTTGCGACCTATGTTTATCACCTGACCTCTGCAACCACCGATGTGCCCAATGTGACGGAAACCGACGTCTTCGGCCTAACGGTTACCGACAAGACCGGCGCCAATGCCCCGGCAGCGATCACCATTGAGATCGTCGACGACGTTCCGACTTTAGGCCCCGTGCAGAATCAGCAAACCAACGACGACCCTTCGCAGACGCCTGCGGTCGGCACGCTCCATTTTGTCGCCGGTGCCGATGGCGTCGGATCAGCCATGACGATCACGGCCGATACAACTGGTCTGACCTCGGCAGGACATCACCTTGTGACGGCGCAGGTCGGCAATGTCTTGACAGCCTATGCCGACAATGACGCCAGTGGCACCGTCAACGCAGGCGATACGGCGGTTTTCACCCTTACCGTCAATCCCACCGCCGGCACGTCAGGGCAGTATGTGTTCGACTTGCTCGCGCCGCTCGATGGCACGGTGACCAAGCTTTCGAACGCGTCGGACGGCGCGATCGGCAGCGGTCCAACGACCAACAAATACGTGGAGAATCCCACGACCCACCAGTTGGTCACCATGGTGACTGGTTGGGCGCCAACTGATGCCAACGGCACCTTTACCTCCGCACATGAAGCGGCCTGGTTGGCCGGCGGCGATCCGTCATTGACACAACGAAACGATGTCAACGGTTCGAATCAGGGCTGGGGTCTCGGCGGCAATAACTTCCTCCCGGGACAGTTCATGCGCTTCGACTTCGGAGCACTCAACGACTACGATGGCGCTGGTTCCTACGGGGCACCGTCGCCGCCCAGCGCCCTGGCCAACGCCACCTATGCCACGTTCTCATATAGCAAGGCACTCGGCTCAAGCGACAAGATCGAGTATGTTGCTCATTACGTCGGTGGAGGCACGGAAGCCTTCATTTCCGGGGCTGGTGCCACGTCGCAGACCATCAGTTCGTCGGACGGCAAACAGATCGCATGGATCGACGTGTATGACGTCTCCACGCCCGGAGGCTTTAAGCTCAACCTAAGCGCTCTCGGAGTGGTCTCCACCAGCGTCGACCATACCATCCCGTTTGGCCTGCAACTCGCTGACGGCGATGGGGATACGACAGCCACCGCGAATTTCTCAGTGCATGTGAAAGATGGACTGGCGCCTTTCGCTGTCGCCGCTCCGATCGTGCTCGATCTCAACCACGACGGGATCCACACCACCGATCTGACGCACTCCACCGTTTCATACGACTATAACGGCGATGGCGTCGCTTCGAAAACCGCATGGGTCGACCAGCATGACGGCATCCTGGCGATCGATCTCAACGGCGACGGCAAGGTGAGCAATGCGTCGGAGTTTGTGTTCACCAAGCAAGCCCCTGGTGCCACGACCGACCTTGCCGCACTCGAGCAGCTTTACGACACGAACCATGACGGCAAGCTGACCGCCGCCGATCACGACTTTGCGCAATTTGGTGTCTGGCAGGATGCCAACGGCAACGGCGTGTCGGATCCAGGCGAGTTCAAGTCTCTGGCCGCCTTGGGCATCGTCGAGATCGGTCTCGAGAGCAACAATCAGCACTCGGTTTCGGCGGACGGCTCGGTCTCGACCTATGGCGAAGCCACCTTCATCACCGCCGATGGCCAGACAGGTGCGGTTGGCGACATCGGCTTCGGCAATTTCGATAGTGCAGGCTCCGCAGGCACGTCGACCATGGTCGGCACTTCAGGCGCTGACACTTTCAAGATCGACAATCTGAACATCAAGGACCTGATCTCGGACTATCATAGCGGCGAAGGGGACAAGATCGACCTGAGCGCGTTGTTCGACAAGGCGCCAGTCGGCAACATCGCCGACTATGTGCATTACAACAATGCGACCGGTGCCGTGAGCGTCGACACCAGCGGCTCGGGCAACACTGCCAACTTCGTCGATGTCGCCGTTCTGCAGAACGCGCCAGCCGCCGGCACGATCAACATCCTCTACGACGACACGCAGCATCAGCAGCACACGGCCACGATTTAGCACTTATGCGTGGCCGTGCTCCCGTGCTATATATTAGCGAAACGTAAAATTGCAGTTTGGAGAGGGACTTACATGAAGCGTTGTGGAAGATTGCTGGCTACGGCCGCCGCGCTGCTGCTGGCTGGATCGACGGGCTTCGCCGCCGACATCATCGAGGGACCTGTGGGCGACTATTGCCGCACCGTCAGCACGTCCAACCTGGTGCTGACCGACAATATCGTCGATCTCAAGCAACAGGTGGTGAAGCTGATGGACGAGTCGGTCGCCGTCGCCAACAGTTCGGAATGGATCAATTCATCCCGGCCGGCATTCGTGTGGGCATCGGAAGCCAAGGTCGCCTGCGGCATGGCCTATGGCTATCTGAAGACGAACTACAAGGACGAAGACACACTCAACAAATGCGAGTGCTTCCACGATCGCATGGTCGAGTACATGCACTGACAGGATAGGCCGCGCCTGTTGGCCATCATGACAGCCGAGCGATCGATCCTGGGGGCGGTCGCCGGCATAATCCCCCTGACCAGCATCGCCAGTTTGCCGCGCAGTCCAACGGAACTTGCCGCGGACGGTGTACACCACCGCACGAAGTATCGCGCCGGACACAATGAGCCGGTTCCCGGGTGATCCGCGTCCGCCGCCGCAGGCGCGATCGAACCATCCTCAAGGCGCTGAGGGCCCGCCTCCTTGAAGAGCACGGCAACACGGCACGGCAGATCCGCCGCAACATGAATTGAAGACCAGACCGGGGAAATACCCGGCGGCAGACACAGGGTGGAGCAATCATGGAAGCAGGCCGGCAGGTCCGCAACCCGCAAGTTTTGGCGATCGCCCTGGCGCTCGCCACGATAGTGTCGGGCTGCCAGTCGAAAGGCGGCGTTTCCGACGTGCTCGATCCGGCCGCGGTTGCCGCGCCTGCCGGCCAGAATGGCGCCGCCGGCGCCGGTCCGGCCCAGGCGAGCCAGTCGCTCGGCACCGGTTCGACCAAAGTCACGATGTTGCTGCCCTTGTCGGCGTCCGGGACGTCAGGGGAGACCGGCAGGAAGATGCGTGACGCCGCCAAGCTGGCGATGACCGATATCGGCAATGGATTGCTGACGCTGACGATCGAGGACACCAAGGGCGACAGCGCACAGGCCAGCAAGCAGGCCGTGCAGGCCATAACGACGGGATCGAAAGTGGTCATCGGTCCGACCGAACTGCCGGCGGCCCAGCATATTGCCACGCTGTCCGGATCAAAGCGGCCGCCGGTCCTGGCGCTTGCCGATAATTTCGCGGGCGGCGCCGGGGTTTATGCCGTGCGCCTCAGCGAAGCCGACAGCGCCGCGGCGGGCGCGGCTGGGCTCGCCGCGAAAGGCCGCAAGAAGTTCGTATTGCTGGTCGCGGAAGGCTCAAACGCCGGCGCCGTGGAGAAGCGGGTGGCGAACGGCCTTAGCATCTATGGCGCAACGCTCGCGGTCACTCTGCCTTATTCGCCCGGCGACGGCGGCGCGAAGGCGATCGACCAGATGGGCTCGCTCGTCGACGCTCCCGACGCGGTCATCGTTGCCAGCGGCGACGGCAGCCCCTCGCCCGTCCTTGCCGCTCTCAAATCAAAAGGCATTCCGGGAAAGGCAATCTCTGTCGTCGGAACGGACCGCTGGCTGGAACATCCCATGGATCCGTTGTTCGAGGGTGCATACATCGCCACGCTCGATTCAAGCGAAACCGGACCGATCGCCGACCGCTTCAGGACGACATACAACTACCCGGCCGACGTCAATGTGGCCTATGCCTATGATATGGTTGCCCTGACAGCTGGGATAGCGAGCGCGGTCGGACCTGACGGCTTCAGCAAACAGGTGCTCGAAAACCCGAACGGATTTCGCGGATCGACAGGTCTGTTCCGTTTTCGCGCCGACGGATCCAGCCAAAGATCGATGCCATTCTATCGGATAGACAAGGGTGTGCTCAAACTGGTTGCCAAATCGACGTCGGGTTTCTGACCGGCTGCCGGCGGGACCTTGCTCGAACGCCGCGATGGCCTGATGGGCCGGCATGCCCGCCTGATGATCGCGGTCGGGGGCCTTGAACTGCTGGTCGGAATTGTCCTGATCATGCGCGCCGGAGCCTTGCTTTCCCTCGACCGGCCCGGCCCTGCGCCGTCGCTGGACAATTCCGGCAAGCAAGCGGCCCCGGCGGACACGGCCATTATCGACGGATCAAGGCGAGAACCGGCACGGCGGATTGCCGAGAGCCTTATCGCCCCGCCGCCGGTTGACGCCTCGGAAATCGAGCGGGTCGAAGCCCGGCCGCCGCTCGGTGAACTCGGCCTCGCCGTCCGCCCAAGGACGCCAATGCCGCAGGACTGGCGCGAAACCCTGCTCTACCATCCAATTGCAACGTCGTCGGCGACTTTCGAATCGATGGGGCGGAAGGTGGTCATCAGCGGGGCTCTGGACATCGACGTGGCCCAGACCTGCTCGTTTCGCGACGAAGCCTGGCCCTGTGGGCTGCGCGCCCGCGCGGCCTTCAATGCCTGGCTGCGGGGGCGCGCGCTGACCTGTGTTCTGCCGCCGGAACCCGAGCGCTTTGCCATCGCCGCGCCGTGCCGGCTGGGCAAGCAGGATGTCGGCGCCTGGCTCGTCGCCAATGGTTGGGCCATGGCACTGCCCAGTGGCATCTATGGCAAGGCGGAAGCAATCGCCAGGGATGCCGAGATGGGTATCTTCGGGCCGCCGCGATAGGCTGGAGGGACAGGCTCGGTTGCCGAAGTCGCGCGAAGACCAAGGATGGATCGTTCAAATTGTACGGTTCGGCGAAACCGAAATTACGGCAGGCAGGCCTTATACCAGCTGATCTGACAGGAGATTGGCCAATGACGAGACCAATGGCGACCACCACTGCCCAGCCCTGGAAGCGCGTCGCGTGGTTGACGGTCCTGGGAACAGCCGGGAGCCTCGGCCTTTCCCTTGGACTGAACTACATGCTCCTGTTCAGCGACACGCTGACGCCGTTCGCCCGCAGCATGATCACCGCGGGACTGCTGCCGGTGATCATCGGCCTGCCGCTTTTCGCGCTGATCGGCTGGAACCGGGTCGAAATCCACCGCTACCGGCAGGAGCTCAACAAGTCCGGAACGTATGACAGGCTGACGGGCTGCCTGAACGGGCCGGTCTTCACGTCGATGATTGAACGACGGGCCGCCAGGCGATCGGGGCCAGGACCACGCTCGGGCGCCTTCCTGATCATCCACCCGGAACACCTTCGGTCCATCAACATCCGCTTTGGCCTCGAATGGGGCGACGAGGCCTTGCGGCTCATCGTCTCGACCATACAGTCGTCGGTGCGCGAGGAGGATCTGGTCGGACGCATCGGGGCCTCGATGTTCGGGGTTTTCCTCTCGGGCGCGACGGAAGCAGAGGCCAGGGAAGTCGGCGAACGTATCCGGACGCGTGTCGCACAGGTCTATTTCGCGCCAAAAGGCACCGAGGATGTCCTCACCATAAAGGTCGGCGGTGTGATGTTGGAGAACGAGATGGAGTTCTCGGACATGTTCCGGTCCGCCGAACAACACCTGTCCGACGCGCAGGATGACGCCGGGTTCGAACTGACGCATCTGCACAGCTGACAACAGCCGGGGCGCCGAAGCAGGCCAACTCAAGAAACAAGGAAAACTGGTGCAGCGGGAATAGAGGAAGCGGCCTTTCTGCTCATTGGCGCGCCGGGGGTGATCCTGTCAGGCGAGCCCATGCTCCTACCTCGTAGCGGCCGACGACGACGCTTCCGTTGGTGGTGGCCTCCTCGCGTATCCGCTCCTGCAGGCTTTCGGGTTGAAGGTCCAAGGCATTGATAACGCCGGTCTGTTCCATAACCGGTGCCATGGTGACGGCGAGATCGGAAATGAGGTCGATGCCGCTTAGTCCATCGGAGCCGCCACCAGCCAGGGCGCTGACCGCCATCGTCGGCGCAGGCAGGCCGGCCTCGATGAAGGCCGCATGAAGTCTCAGGCCCATGTAGGGATTGGTGCCCACCTTGTGGAACGTCTCCACGATGTATCGGAAACAACGGTCGTAAGTCGGCGCCGGCGGAAAAGAACCCGCCCCTGTCCAGTCCACCTCGTGGAAGACGATGACGCCGCCGGGTCTGAGGTGCCTGGTGACGCCTCTCAGCATATCGACGGGATCCGGGGAGAACATCAGCACATACCGGCCGACGATCGCATCGAATGGAACGTCAAACGTCAATTTCGCCGGATCGCCTTCGACAAAGCCGACATTGCTTAGCAGATGCTCTTTCGCTCGTGCGGTCGCGGCGGCAACCGCCGTCGGCGATCGGTCGGTTCCGACGACCTCCCCGGCCGGTCCAACCAAATCCGCGGCAAGAAAAGTGACGTCGCCGGCGCCGCTGCGGACATCCAGCACCCGCATGCCCTGACTTACCCCGGCGCGTTGCAAATAACTTCGTGTGAACGGCTCGACCAGCGCAGCTTGGGTCGCCAACCGTCGCAACTCCCGATCGGTGTGGCCGAGTTCATACTCGTAGCGGCGTTTTGTGTCGGTCGGCTGGGATCCCATGGCGCGCACCCTCGATCGCCTCCGGCATCCTAGACTATTCCGCAAAACACTCCATCAATCTCCAGTTGTTCCCAGGCGCGCGCTTTTCAAACAATCCGACGGTCGCACCAATGCTAGAAAGGCCAGCACCTGCGCCGGTCTCTTCATGACTCCGCATCAAGAACTCGGAAGGCCAGCCCTCGACAGCATTTCAAGGAATCTCGAGTGATGATGATCCTTCACGTAGCGTGGCACAAAGCCGGGGCAGACATTGCCCAGGTTGAGATGAGGAAGCTGTGACAGGCAGTGATGGATGGCCCGCGACGCTTCTTCGTTGTTTCCGGTGGCCGAAGCGCTCGCGGCCCAATAAAGGGCGCCGCGAACGAAGCCCGGCTTTGTCCTGACCACCTTGCGGGCGACCTCAAGCGCCCGCCGGTCATCTCCGCCGGCAAACAGCGCCACAACCAGGCCGTGGTGACGCCAGAAATCGATGACGTCATGCGTTCCGAGCCGGATTGCCTCATTGGCCTCACGCACTGCTTCACTGACCTGTCCGCGCAACGCAAAAAGCATCGAAATGTCGCCGTGGCCAGACGGGTAGCTTGGGTTGAGACTGATCGCGTGTTGGCATTCGGCGATCGCCTCATCGATACGGCCGGAACTTTCAAGAGCGAATGACAGGATGCAGCGGGCAATTTCGTCGTCAGGCACCGCCAGTACCGACGCTTTCGCAAGCTCAATCGCACGCTCGATCTGCGCCTGCTCCCGAGGCAGCGCGCCGAACGCCACGCTCATGGAGATTGCGATCGAAAGCGTTCGCTGTGCACGGGCATTGTCGGGGCCTACCGAAAGGGCCTTCTCGGCGAGCTCTATCCCGACCAACAACGAGTCCCGGGTCATCTCAAAATACTTCATGAGAGCTTCGTTCACCAACCTGCGCACTTCGGGGGGACCCGGCGGGCTTTTGTCGCGAACCTTCCAGTTCGTCAGTTGCAGTTCGAGGATCACGGCCAGCACAACCGACTGTGCGATCCTGTCCTGGAATTCGAGCGCGTTCTCGGAGTGGCCGTCGAATTTCTGAGCCCAGACATTCTGGCCGCTGCCGGCGTCGGCAAGCTGGACGTTCACCCTCAATTCGTCGCCGGATCGCTGAATGCTGCCATTGAGCATGTAACGCGCTCGAAACAAGGCCGGCGTTTTGAGTTCATCGCCGTTCTTCTCCAAAGACGGGAGCCCGGAGAGCACGACATAGTCGGCAACCTCGGAGAGGGCCGTGGTAATGTCCTGGACGAGCCCCTTGGCGAAAAAGTCATCGCCTCGCTTTCCCGTCAGATTGACGAAGTCGGCAACGCTGATGGATGGGCGCCCGGGGCGCTGGCTGGCTGGAGCAGCGTTGGCCGACTGCGGATTTGTCGTGTCAGCGGCAGACAGCAGGGATTGCCATAGCGCCCGCGTCTCCGGGCTCGCTTCGACGCCGAACTCCTTCTTCAGCATGCTCCTGCAAGCCTCGTATGTCCTTATCGCCCTGTCGCGCTGGCCGCACGCGGCAAGCAATTCCATCTTGAGCCGATAGGACTCCTCCCGCGTCGGCTCCATGCCCAGAATTCGATCGGCCAGGGCTAGCCCGGCCTCTGTGTCCACGAGGCGGGCAAGTTTTTCAAAGGACTCAAGCGCACGGCCCAGCAGCCTGTCGCGTTCCGACGCCGCCCAGTCATCGAAAGCGTTGCTCCCCAGATAGACGCCATCGAGAAACGGTCCGGTATAGTGCGCCAGAGCCGTCTCGAGGTCCGGCGCGGAGCGGGCGGAGAGCCCGGATTCAAATTCCTCGACATCAACTCGGACCGCGTCCGGCCTGAGGCCTATCAACTCCCTCCGGGAATGGATGATATCCACGCCCGCCCGCGACAGATCCCGGCGTAGAACGCTGAGGGTCTGCCGCAAGCTGTTGCGCGAGTGTTCGCTGTCGCTATCGCTCCATAGCAGATCAGCCAGCTTCTCCCTTGTCGCCGTCATGCCTGGACACCGGGCCAGATAGGCAATGATCGCGGGGCCCCGCTTCCCGGTCAGCCAGAGCGGACCGACAGTTTCCTTCTCAATTCGAAAGCCGCCGAAGAGTGAGATTTTACTTGCGGCGACGCTGTCCCCACTTTGCATGTTCTTAACAGCTTCCCAGCCTAACGAAATTCTAACTCAAAACTAACGCTTCGCAACCGGTGGAACCACGCGTTCAAGCGCTACCGTGACGGCAGATCAATTAAGACATCGCTCAAGTAGGGGCAACTGAACGAAACGCCGGTTGTGGGGGACGGAACCGGCCGCCCTGAAATGGTTGGAGCCATCGCAAGCCCGCGACAGGCTACTCCAAGGGGGGCGGTGGATGTCCGAGCTTAAGGCCAATTTGCTGCTGCTGTTTGCCGCTGCCCTATGGGGCTTGGGCAACGTCGCACAAAAGACGGTGCTTGTTCATCTTGACGCGCTGAGTGCCGTCGGCTTGCGCTGCCTGATCGGGGGGTTGCTTGTGCTGCCCTTTGTCTTGACCGAAAGGCGACTGCCCGCGGGGCCGGGCCATTTTTCCAGTCTGGTCAGGGTGGGCGCGCTGTTTGCCGTCTCCATCACGCTTCAGCAGCTTTGCTATCTCGGCGCCACGGTCACAAATGCAAGCTTCCTGGTGAGCACGGCAACCGTGATGACGCCACTTGCCGCCTGGCTGCTCATCGGTGAACGCCCGACCGCGAGCCTCACGGTCGCCGCCGGGTTGACCGTGGCCGGCGCCCTGCTTCTGTCCGGCGGGATCGGCAGTCTCGGCGGCGGCGATCTCACCGCCATCCTGTCGGCCGCCTGCTATGCGCTGTGGATGGTCGAGCTCGGCCGGTACATGCAAGCCCATGCGCGGCCGTTCACCAGCGCGGCGACACAGTTCCTGGGCGCCGCCGCCTTCGCCCTGCCGCTCGGGGCAATGCAAGGCAACCTGTCGCTGGCCGCGGCATTTGCAGCCGGACCGGAACTGGCGGTCCTCGGCGTGTTCTCCACCGCGATCGCTTTCGGCATACAGATTGCCGCCCAGCGCTTCACCCCCGCCAGTCATGCCGCCGTGATCGTCAGTGCCGAAAGCGTCTTCGGGGCTTTAGGCGCGGCGATCTTCCTCGGCGAGCGGAACTCTCCCGCGGGCGCACTGGGTGCCGCGATCATTCTCGGTGCGATCCTGTCCGTCGCGATGTCGAGCCGAGCGCCGCGTGCACGCGCGGCCTTGCTGGCCGGTCCAATTCACAGCTTCGACACGGCCCTCGCCGGCGCGACCGCAGCCTGGACGGGCGATCGTCCCGCCGCCACTTCAAATCCCATGGAGGAATGTGATGAAACTTGCCGGTGATGCGAACGCATTCCCGACCCGACCGCTCCTCGGCACGGGGCCGATCGCCCTATCGACGGCGATTGGACTTGTCGCGAGGTCGCGGTGGTGACCGCGCGGGCAATGCTTCTTCCGCTCGCCCATCTGGTATCGGCGCTTCGTGCCCGCCTGAAGGGACCCGGCGGCTACTACAACAGCGGCAACGCACTCGGCCTCATCGTCGGTTTTGCGATCCAGATTGCCGCCGCGCCGGTCGGCTTCTACGAGGGAAGCGCTGTCACCGCGGCGGTGATGGACTACTTCGCCGGCAGCCATGGCACTGTTGCGCTGACCTTGGCGACCCTGGTCTTCTTCTGCGGCGGCGAGGCCTATCACCGAGCCTGGGCAAGGCCGGATGCTCCCGATCCCGCCCTGAACCGTCTGGGCGACTTCCTGTCGGGCATAGGCGCCATCGGGCTTGGCGTTGCCCTGTTGCTGCTCGGCGAGCCGCTGCTCGCGGGGACCTCCGGCCTGCTGCATGCGCTGGGCAAATTCGGCAGCACCTTCCACAGGCCGGGCACGCCGGTTCCCATGTGGCCGGCCGGCTGGCCAGATCCGTTCCGCAGCGCGGTGCTCGCCAGCCGGTTGCCGGCGATGCTGGCGACAACCGTCGCCCTTGGCTGGGCGCTGCTGGAGGTCTGGTCGGGCGGGCCCTTCACGGCGCTCGCCATGCCACTGACTTTGCTCGGCTGTTACCTTTTGTGGACCAAAGCCGACCTGCTGCTGTTCGGCGTGGGGACCAAGGCCCCACGCCAAATTTCCACATGTTGAAAATGACCGCCTTGAAAGCAAGCGGTTGTCGGGATGGAGAATAACATGGTCGAAAGCATGCATCAGGACGCAGGCGCCTTGTCCGCGGCGGCCTCCTTTCGCGAGCAGGCGGGACGACCGGCCAATGGGCCGGCAAAACGGGCCAGCTCATATTTGAGACTGGCGGGAATCCTTGCCGCTTCGGTGTTTTGGGCGCCACAAGCCCGTGCCGCCAATGTTGATGTTGCTGTCGTGTTCGCGGTCGATTTCTCGTCCTCGATTGATCCGGAGATTGCCGACATGCAGCGCGAGGGGCATGCCGCGGCGCTCACCTCGCCCGAGATTATCGCGGCCATCACCCGAAATTATGTTGGCTGCATCAGCGTGGCCTACTTTGAATGGTCAAGCCCCGGGCACACACGCATCGTGCTGCCGTGGACAAGCATCTGCGGGCTGGAAGATGCCAAGGCGGCGGCTTCGGTGATCAGCAAGAGAGGCGATACCGGCCATATTCGCAGGGGGCGAAGCGGCACATCCGTTTCCTCGGCCATCGACGTCGGAACGCTTCTGCTCGATCAGTTTCCTGGAAAGGCGGCCAAGAAAGTGATCGACATCTCTTCCAACGGTGAGAACAACGATGGCCTTCCCGTCCAGCCCAGCAGGCTCAACGCCATCGCCAAGGGATACACGATCAATGCGATCGCCATCCCAGCAGAAGATGAGAATCCCGACCAACCATTGGCATCCTATTTCGCCCAATCGGTGATTGGCGGCTCGCAAGCCTTCGTCATGACACCGAAGGGCCCAAGCGACTATGCCACGGCCCTGCGCCGGAAGCTGGTGACGGAAGTAAGCATGGACGTCGACCCACGAATTCCCGGCATCAGGTAGCAAACGCCACTATGGCGCGCTGATCGAAAAGGACGAGGCCGAGCACGCTGTTCGGGTTTTGCCCGAAATGGGCGCAGGAAGCGGGCCCCCCCAAGGACGCCATGCCTTGACAGAAAGACAAAATGTCAGTCGACTAAGGTTGGGGGCGGGCTTGATGCCGGCTTGAAAACGAGTCTTCGTCATGAAGCTGGTCTTTGTCGAAGCTATCGGCAGCAAGGTATCAAGTGTCGGTTTTGGCTGCGCTTCGCTTGGTTCTCGCATCGGAGTTCGCAAGGGGCTCGAGACGCTCGAGCGCGCGTACGAGGCGGGGATAACGTGGTACGACGTAGCGCCTTCCTATGGCGACGGGATGGCGGAATCGATCTGGGGCGAATTTGCATCCAGGAAGCGCGATAGCGTCTGCGTCTGCACCAAGGTTGGCATGCGTCCGCCCAAGACCTCCACAACCATGCGCGTGCTGAAGCCGTTGTCACGGATTGCCATTGCGACGGTTCCGGCGCTCAAGCGCTATGCATCAAGAGTGCGCCCCACGCCATTCAAAGTGCCGCTGTCTGCGGAGTTGATAAGATCAAGCGTCGAGGAGAGCCTGCGGCGTCTTCGCACGGATTACGTCGATGTCCTTGCGCTGCATCGTCCGACCGCCGAGGAACTTGTTCGCGAGGATATCATCCGGACCGTGGAGCGCGTGGTTCAGGACGGGAAGGCCCGGGCCATTTCGGTCGCAGGAGACCTCGAGGCTGGCATGACGGCTCTCGATGAAGCGCTGCCCTATCGATTCGTTCAGATTGCCAATACCCCGCTGGAGCCCAACCTCGGGAAGTTGAAGGAGCGCGCTCGCGGGCACAAAACGTTTGTGACGCATGGGTCCTTTTCAGGCCTCGATCGCATCGTCGAGACGTTAAATGCGCAAAAGGAAATACTGGCCGCTCTTGGCGACCTCGGATACCGCGGCAGTCCGACTGACGTTGCTGTCGCATTTCTCGCCGATTACGCATTCGCAACCAATTCAGCAGGCGTCACCCTGGTCTCCATGTTCAAGAAGGAGCACCTCGATTTCAATCTGCTGCGGTTGAAGAACCATCCAACACCCGAGCGGCTAGATGCCATCGCCGCCGCGCTCGCCATGGGCGTGAAAGACTGATCAACTTCCAGCCTGCCGGGGTCCAATGAGGCGCAAAGCGGCCATTGCGAATCGCGGC
Organism: Mesorhizobium sp. GW821-FHT04C10; assembly: GCF_059420305.1. Classification (NCBI taxonomy): domain Bacteria; kingdom Pseudomonadati; phylum Pseudomonadota; class Alphaproteobacteria; order Hyphomicrobiales; family Phyllobacteriaceae; genus Mesorhizobium; species Mesorhizobium sp. GW821-FHT04C10. Next base: position 6,805,072 of record NZ_JBWKTL010000001.1, read on the forward strand.
TGCGCGTCGAGCACAAGCACATCTTCGGCGTTTGAACCCACGCCATCCTGACAGGCTCACCGATCGATTCCTTACAAATTCGTAAGGAAAGGTTCATGCAAACGGAGGAAGTCGGCTAACAAAAAATGGTGCGAGTTCACGTATGTAGCAGCTTGCTGGTTGCTTCGAGAACGTGTTCGAGTTTCGCCCCTAGGTCGTTGTTCCGAGGCCGGTCGAGGGTGACTTGGCTTGGAACATATCACCGGAGCCGGATCGCGTGATTGTCGAGTTATTTGGCCCTGCCGGGTCGGGCAAAACAACATTTGCACATGCACTTCAGCGCCGTCTGCAAGCTCAGGGCTACGTTGCCAAAGTCGTGCTTTCCTATCAACCCGGTGTCCATTCCACACCACTTGACCCTGGCGGACTTTGGTACGCTTTCCAGCGTGTTGTCAGGGCGATACTGCGAACGGCAGCCTTTGTCTTCCGTCCCTTGAACAACGCGGATGAACTCAGGCTGACAGTCAAGCTGGTCCGAATTTTAACGCCGAGAAATCCGATTTGGTTGATAAGGTTCAGCCGCTACATCCTTGCCCTATCAGTGGCTTGGCAGTATTCGGTCGGCGATCGGGAAATTGTGATTTTCGATCAGGGTTTCATTCAGGCTGTCTGCTCTCTTAGCCTGTTTAGCGGAGTTGCGGACACGGCGTCACTGGCGACGGTCCTGGACCTGATACCCACTTCGGATCTTGCGATAAGTGTGGACGCCGCCGAACCCTTGTTGTCGAAACGGCTGAAGGACCGGCTATTTCATCAGAGCTATATGGAGCGGCTGTTCGAGGCAGATTCCAAAACCAACTTGCAATCGATACCGATCATCCGCCGGGTAAAAAGCCTCCTTCTCGGCAAAGAGAGATCAACATTAAGCATCGACATGTCGGACGAACGCAGCCTCCAGGAGGCTATATTTCGCGTCGAAAGAGAAATTGCCGAAATGCGTAGCTAGGATCGTTTCAGGTCAACCGAGCGGCCACCACTGAAGATGGCTTGGTCAGGTTCGCAGTCTGATGAATGCCCCAACCAGCCGCGCACCTGGGACGCGGATACCCCACAGCCGCCCACGCCGAGCTGCTGCGAAGATGATCCGAACTCCGAAACCGGAAAATGCCCCGAAGCTCCAGGAGCGGGGCACCGTCCCAGGCCAATGCCGGTGTTCCCTCACCGCTTGAGGCCCATGCATGGGCCGCCGGAGCCGAGTCAGGTCGACGTGGCGGTATTTTGGGCGTGACGACAACGGCCCGGCACTGGAGCAATTCCAGGAAAGGTGTAATCGGTTTTCCCGGGAAAAGCGCGTAACGCTTTCCCGTGGGAATTGCGTTGAAACAAAGAGATAGAGCGTTTTACTGTTTCCGTGAAACGGTGAAAATGCTCTAGCCAGCTAAATTCGCGAGGTCTCCCCCTCGGCCAGCGCCACTTCGACCAGATAGTGGCCTCTCTTCGTCACGCGCGAAGGATAAAGATCGGCCATTCCCTGGTCATGGGGAATGAGGACGCGGCGGATATCTCGCTTCACCGTTTTCATGATCTCGTCGGTCACCATGAGCAACTTGGTGTTGGAGCCATAGGACAACCCGTTAGGGACATAGAACGGGTCTTGCGGATTGCCACCGTGCAGATTGTCGTGCCGATAGATCAGATCGCCGGTGTAGACGTAGTTGTCTTCGCTGGCAGTCCGGCCATCATTGCGGATGACGATGTATTGCGAGTGGGCGGTGTGGGTGTCCGGGGCGACACGAAGGTCGATATTCGGCAGGATGTCGTCGGCGTCGCCGTCTACGCCGATCATGCGGCCCTTGCGGGCAAGCTCAATGGCTTCCATCATGTCATTGGGATCGGTCGCCCCCATCAGCCAACGGAACTTCCGGTCCATGGCCATGATCTTGACCCATGCGGCAAGTTCCTCGGACTGGATCAGGAACGTGGCGTTGGGGAATAGGGAAAGCCCGCCCATATGGTCGAAATGGGCATGCGTGAGGATGACGTAGTCGATATCCTCCGGCTTGACGCCGACTTCCGCAAGAACATCCCGCGGGTGGGCCCATTTCTGGACGTTGAACTTGTCAACGAACGCCTTGCCATGGGACTCGGCGTTGAGGCCGCAATCAAGCAGAATGGTTTTCCCGTGTCCCTTCAGCAGCGTATACGCGTAGGGCAGAACCTGCGTGCCCGCATTGTGGCGACCGAAAATCAGCGAACCTGTCGCCGCATCCGGCACCTCTGCGAAATTAAGCATCCAGATTGAATACTCGGCCATTCACTCCTCCATTGGTCCTGAGCAGATTGCCGTGCAAGGCACAGCACGACTGTTGAAAATCGACGGTCTCGAAACCGGGCATCGCCCGCGAGGCGGCCTCGATGTCCTTCCAGGCCGAGCGCAGCGGCGGCAGCGGGTCCACTGCCGAAACCAATCCGGAAAGCCTGGCATCCAGCGCGCTCAGCGCCGTGCCCAGCTTCTCCAGCGCCGCCGTGAGATGATGATGGAAATGCGCCGCCAGATCCGGCGCCTTCAGCCGGGCGTGATCCGCCCTCGCCTCGGCCAGCCTTTCTCGCACCACTTCGCGGCTCTCCACATCGAGCACATGGCGCGATTTCAGCATCTCCGCCGACATCAACAGCCCGGCTAGCCTTGTCGACACCTCATGCAAGGCGTCGAACAACGGTTGTGCCGCCAGCACATAGGCGCGGATGGCCTCGTCGCTCCTGCTCTGTATCCTCATGGCGTAGCCGTTCGGCCGAGTATCATATCGGCCGCCTTCTCGGCGATCATCAGCGTGGTCGCGTTGGTGTTGGCGGACGGCATGGATGGCATGATAGACGCGTCGCAGACGCGCAGCCCCTCGATGCCATGGACTCTGAGTTGGTGGTCCACCACGCTGTCGGGACGATCCTTCGGTCCCATCCGCGCCGTCCCCATCATGTGATAAACAGTAGTGCCCTTCTGCCGCGCGAAGGCGAGCAGGTCCTCGTCGCTTTCGATCTCCGCCTTCGGCGACGTCTCGGCCTCGACAAAGCGGGCCAGCGGCGGCGCACGGAACAGTCGGCGCGCGATGCGCATGCCCCCGAGAAGAACCTGCTTGTCGCGATCATCAGTGAGATAGTTCGGCTGGATCGACGGTGCCTCGAACACATCCGCGCTCTTGACCCGCACATAGCCCAGGCTTTCCGGCCTTTCCTGCCAGACCCCCAGCGTCAGCCCCGGATGCTTGTCGAGCAACCCGACAACCCCCTCACGGAAGCTGGCAGGCGCGCAGGCAAATTCCAGGTCAGGACGATCGACCGACGGGTTCGAACGGCAGAAGATGTGAACCAGCGAAGGGCTGATGGCCAACGGGCTCGGCAGCCCGACAAGCCAGCGAATGACCTGCACCGCCAGGGCCGGTCCCTGCACCTTGGTGTTGATAGTCGGCGCGCCCCGGATTCTCGACACCATGCGCACAGCATAATGGTCGCGCAGGTTGGCACCGATGCCGGGAATGTCGCGCAGGACGTCGATGCCCGCCTGCCTGAGCACATCGGCCGGACCGAGGCCGGAGAGTTGCAAGAGCTTCGGCGTATTGATCGCCCCGGCGGTCAGGATTACCTCGCGGCGGGCGCTGACGGTGCGCGCGGTTCCGCCCTGCCCTCCCTGGATATAGCGCACGCTCCGGGCGATGCCGTTCTCGACGACGATCGAGGTGCAATGCGCGGAAGTTCGTATGGACACTGTCGGGCGTTGCTTGGCCTTCGCGAGAAAGGCGCGGGCCGCGCTGATGCGCTTGCCGCGGTAGATCGTGCGCTGGAAGAACCCGGCCCCTTCCTGCTTTTCGCCATTGTGATCGGGGTTACGGGGTATACCGATGGCCTCGGCGGCGTCGATCAACGCGTCGCTGACCGGATTGTGCCAATCGAGATCGGTGATCGGCAGTTCTCCGGTCGTGCCGCGATACTTCGGATCGGATGCGCCAATCCGCTTCTCGGAACGCCGGAAGTAGGGCAGGACTTCCCGGTAAGTCCAGCCAGGATTCCCTGCCGCCGCCCAGTTGTCATAGTCCGTCGCCTGGCCGCGAACATAGTTCAGCCCGTTGATCGAGCTGGAGCCTCCCAGCACACGGCCTTGCGGTAGCGAGAACGAGCGATTGTCGACGCCCGGCCCCGGTTCCGACTGGAAGTTCCAGGTGAGCGTCTTCGAATAGATGTTCTTGATGTAGCCAGCCGGTATGTGGATCAGCGGATTGATGTCGGCGGGTCCGGCCTCCAGCGTGCAGACGGAGTGGCCGGCGGCACTGAGCCGCTCGGTAAGGACGCAGCCCGCGGTTCCCGCGCCGACAACCACATAATCGAAAACCTCGTTCTCCCGTGACGGCATTACGGAGCCCTCCCCACGGGAGCCGCGCAGCGCACGGAGCCGGATTGCGATGGTGAACTGGCAGGGCTCATTGCATCCCTCCGAGGCAGACATATTTTAGCGACAGGAAATCATCGAGCCCGTATTTGGAACCTTCGCGCCCGAAGCCGGATTGCTTCACGCCACCGAATGGCGCCACTTCAGTCGAAATGAGGCCGGTGTTCACTCCGACCATGCCGTATTCAAGCGCCTCGGCCACTTTCCAGACCTGCCGCAGGTCACTGGCGTAGAAATAGGACGCAAGTCCGAATTCCGTGTCGTTCGCCAGTTCGATCACCTCATCCACAGTGTCGAAGCGGAACACGGGGGCCAGCGGAGCGAAAGTCTCCTGGCGAGCGACCTTCATGTCCCGCGTCACGCCTTTGACCACGGTGGGCTGGACGAATGTCTTTCCAAGCGCATGTGGCTGTCCGCCGGTGACCAGAACCGCGCCCTTCGAAATGGCATCGTCCAGATGGCTCCGGAGCTTGTTCACCGCCATCTCGTTGATCAGCGGACCGAGTTGAGTCCCCTTCTCGAAGCCGTCGCCGACCTTGAGGGCCGCGACCGCGCGGCCGAGCTTCTCGACGAAGGCGTCGTGAATGCCTGATTGCGCGAAGATGCGATTGGCGCAGACGCAGGTCTGGCCGTTGTTGCGGAATTTCGATTGCAGCGCACCCTCGACGGCCGCTTCAAGGTCGGCGTCGTCGAAGACGATGAAGGGTGCATTGCCGCCGAGTTCGAGGCTGAGCTTGAGTATTTTCTGAGCGCCTTGGGCCATGAGCAGGCGACCCACCTCGGTCGAGCCTGTGAACGTCAGCTTGTTGACGAGGGGATTGCTGCAGACCTCCTGGCCGAATTCGCGCGACCGCGATGTGGGCACGACACTAAGAAGGCCCGGCGGCAGACCGGCGCGCTCAGCCAGAACGGTCAGCGCGAGGGCCGAGAGCGGCGTTTCGGCGGCCGGCTTGAAGACCATCGCACAGCCGGCGGCCAACGCCGGTGCGAACTTGCGTGCGACCATGGCGGAGGGGAAATTCCATGGCGTGATGGCCGCGACAACGCCGACAGGCTGCTTCAGCACCACGATACGCTTGTCGCGATGATGGCCCGGAATAGTGTCGCCGTAGATCCGCTTGGCCTCTTCGCCAAACCACTCGATGTAGCCGGCCCCGTAGGCAACCTCTCCCATCGCCTCGGCGAAAGGCTTGCCCATTTCTGCCGTCAGGATCGTGGCCAGATCCTTCTGGTTGGCCATGACCAGGTCGAACCAGCGGCGCAGTATCTCGGCCCGTTCCTTTCCGGTGGCCCGCGCCCACAGCTTCTGCGCCGCGGCTGCGTGGGTTATGGCTTGGCGCACCTCGTCGAGGGACATATCGGCGACCTGTGCCAGGATTTCTGCCGTGGACGGGTTTCGGACGGCGATCGTGTCGCCGCTGGTCGAGTGCACCCATTTGCCGGCAAGAAAGGCCTGCTCGCGGACAAGCGAGGGATCGGCAAGGCGCGAGACAAGGGACGTTGCGATCATCCGGGTGTCCTCAGATCTGGTTGCGGATATGCGGGGCGCGTGCGTAGATCGCCACCATCGGAATGATGAGCATGCCGACGACGGCTTGTTGGGAGGCGAAGCTCAATCCGAGGCCCACGAGGATGGAGGTGAGGACGGTAAGCACCAGCACGCCGAGCACGGTCGCCCCATAGCCTCCCGCACCGCCCAGGAGCGATGTGCCGCCGATCACGACGGCGGCGACCGTGGTGAAGAGGTAGGGATCGCCCACGCCGACGAAGCCGCCGCCCGAGAAGCCGAGCAACAGCATGCCGGCCGATGCCGACGCGGCGGCCGAGATCGCATGCACGGCGATCCACAGATTGCGTTCCGAAATCTGCAAGCGGGCCGCCGCGATGCGACTGCTCCCCAGGGCATAGATGCCCCGACCGAACCAGGTGTTGCCCATGACGAAGATCACCACGGCCGACAGGATCACCCAGATGAAGATCACAGGGGGCGCCGGGATGCCGAAGGTCGTGCCGTTATATGCTGCCAGGTTGCGCAGCCATTCAGGTATCGTGGCAAAGACGGTGCCGGCATAGATGGAGCCGAGCGTCGTGTAGATCTGCGTTGCTCCGACCACGGCGAAGCCCACCGCGAGCGACATAATCAGAGCCTGACCCTGGATGCGGAAACTCATCAGCCCGTTCAAGGAGCCGACCAGGCTTGCGAGGCAAATGATGAAGATGATCGCAAGCCAGGGCGGCATGCCGGAGACCAGGAGGCTGGGCAGGAGAATGTTGGCCGAGCCAATGACGAAGGGAATGGACAGGTCCAGCGCGCCCAGAAGCGCACAGAGTGTCTGCCCGAGCGAGGCGACGCCAAGGAAGGAGGCCAGGAGCAGGATCGAGCGTGCGTTCCGCACCGACACGAAGCCAGGCACCAGCACAGCGCCGAGGACGGCAAGCACTGCGAGCAGCCCCGCGCCGATCAGCAAGGAACGTTGGACGTCGATGCGGCGCCGGGCGGGAGCGATCGAAGAGGGAAGCTTTGCTGTTTTTTCCATCTGCTATCTCAAGAACTGCGGGCGGAAGGGGACGAGAACACGTTCACCAGGAGCGAGCAGGCCAGAATCGCGCCGAACGCCAGCTGGGTGACGAACCCGGAAAGAGAACCGAAGTTGAACGTGCCCAGCAGGTAGGTGATCAGGAACATGTTGAGTGCACCAAGCGCGGCGCCGAGCGCACCGCCGCGACCGCCGGACAGGCTCGCGCCGCCGAGCACGAGCGCGGTGACCGCCTGCAGCGTGTAGGTCGATCCCTGGGTCGGATCCCCCGATGAAATCAGGGCGGTGTAGCTGAGGGCGGCAAAGCCCGCGAACATGCCGCCGATCGCATAGGCGACCAACCGAACGAGATCGACGCGGATACCCGCCGTATAGGCCATGCGTTCGTCTGAGCCCACGAGGCGCAGTTGCCGATGGAAGCCGGTGCGCGTGATCAACCCCCAGATCGCGAAAACGACCAAAACCAGGATGAGGATCGGGGAGACAATCTGTGCGGCGGCTCCCGCGCCCCATGCCATCAACCAGTCGGGCGCGACACCGCCTGACCGGGACATGATCATCAAGTTGACACCGCTCAGAACCAGATAGCCGGACAAGGAAACGATGATCGGCGCAATGCGCACATGGATGACGATGAGCGCCAGCAACACCTGCCAAAGCGCGCCGGCAAGCAGCGCCCAGCCGATGAACAGGACAGGATTGGTGATGCCCCGGGCGGACAGCCAGGCGACCAACGTGACATTGAGGAAACCGATAAGCGGGCCTATCGAAAGGTCGACAGCTCCGCGACCCGCCATCACGATCGGCGTGAGCGCCATCGTCGCGAAGAACAGCGGGGCCGCGACCAGAATGGCGTTCCCGATGCCGGAGGGCGTAAAAAGGTTGGGCGAGCGCATCGCCACAAGGATGAGCAGGACGACGACGAGCAGGACCGGCACCGTCAGGGAACCGAGTTTTCTGAAGGCATTGGACGCTGTCATGGCGCTACCTCATGTGCGGCTTCCAGTTCGATGTGAGCGCCCGGCGGCTGACCGAACATTGCCCCCAGGATTTCGCGTTCCTCAATGGCCTGGCCACTCAGCGACCGGAACAGCGATCCCTTGAAAAAGACGTCCACGCGATGTGAGAAGCCGGGGAATTCCTCGATCTCGGTGGAAAGGTAGACGACCGCGCCGCCGCCTTCGGCAAAGCTCTGGAGATCGCGATAGAGATCGCGCTTGGTGCCAAGGTCCACGCCGCGTGTGGGGTCATTGAGGACAATGACCCTCGGACTGTCGGCGAAGGCCCTGGCGATCAGCACTTTCTGCTGATTGCCTCCCGACAGTGAGGTGATGCGGTTGTTGTATGAGCCTGTCTTTATCGACAGGCGCCGCACCTCCTCGGCGAAAAGCCTGTGCGCGTGGTCCTTGTCGATCTTGCCGAACAGGCCAAGCCGTCGGCGGTAGACCCCGAGCGCGAAATTGTCGAAAATACTCATCTGCGGGAATATGCCTTCGCGCTTGCGGTCACCCGACACCCAGGAGATCCGCAACCGCCAGGCCGCGGCGAGATCAGTCACCGGCTCGACAACGCCGTCAGAATTCCGGCAACTGATGAGACCCGCATGCGGAGCAGCTATCCCGGCGAGCGTGCGCGCGAAGCGCTCCTGGCCCTGACCATCGAGGCCGGCCAGCCCGACAATCATTCCAGGCTCCAGCGAGAAGTCGAAAGGAAGCGACTGCTCGTCGACTTGCAGGCCTTGACCGATGAGTATCGGCGCGGCCGAAGTTCCTTGAACGCGGGAAAGCGCGGCTGGCGCAGCCGAGAGGGTGCGACCGGATTGGGTCATCAGTTCCAGGAGTCGCGCCTCCGTGATTTCCTCGCGGAGCAGGACGCCGACCGTCTTGCCTTCGCGCAGGATGGTGGCGCGGTCGGCGATGTTGACGAGTTCGGCAATTCGATGCGTGACCAACAGGATAGTCTTGCCCGCCGCACGCAGGCGCTCAATCTCGGCGAACAGGCGCTGCGTGGCCCCAAGATCCAGCGCCGCCGAGGATTCGTCGAAAATCAGCACTTCGGGCCGCCGCAGGATCGCGCGGACGATGACGATCCATTGCTTGACGCTCAACGGCAGGCTTCCCGCCGGGGCTCGCATGTCCACGGGATATCCGACGCAGCGGGCCATGATCTCGCCAGCCTCGCTCAGCTTCTCGGCCCGGCTTCTTCCCGTTCCCAGAAAACCTTCCGAACCCACATAGAGGTTATCGAGGACGCTCACCTCGTCGGCGACCAGCACTTCCTGGAAAATTGTGGCGACACCGATGCGACGGGCCTCCAGCGGCGTCGAGACCGAAGTGCCGAGAATCTCGCAGGTGCCTTCATCCAGCATCAGTACGCCGGACATGATCTTCGCCAGCGTGCTCTTGCCGCTGCCATTCTCGCCCACGATGGCGTGCACTTCACCCGCATAGGCTTCGAAATTGCAGCCGGTCAGCGCGCGGGTCTCGCCGAAGCGCTTCGATACGTTGCGCAGACGGATTGAAGTCGTTCCCGTCATGCCTGCTCCAGTTCAGTCTGAAATGGCGCAAGCAGACGGGCCGGCCATCGGCGGCCCGTCGCTTGCGTTGGCCCGGTTGGTTGTTTGGACTCGGTTACTTGGGGTTCGCGAAGAACTCTTTCGCCACATCCTTCGGCCACCAGGTGTCGGCCGTCGGTTGGACCCAGCCGGTGGAGTTCAGGTCGCAGTCTTCTGGCAGCGCCGCCTTAACATCGTCGATCGTGTAGGGCAGAACCGGCCGCAGCATCGACTGGACCTTGGGACCTTCACCGCTCAATGTGCGCAGCATGACATCCCACACCTGATCCATCTCGCGGGCCGGCGGCCAGATGTGGAAGGACTTGGAAATCCAGTCGGGATGTTTGCGCCAGTAGCAGGCCGCGGATGCCTCACCGCCAAGTGTAATCGGCACCATCGGCCGACCCGATTGGAGCATGGCATTGAGGACGCCGTTCTCCTGGGCGGCCTGGGTCAGGATGCCGTCGACCTGCGCCGGATTGACCGCAAGGAACTTCTGCAGCTCGGTCTGCGCTACCTGATCCGTCCACTTGCCGGCAATCTCACCTATGATCTTGATGTCGGGGAAGGCCTCCAACGCCTTCTTGGCTCCCGCGTCGAAAGCGTCCGACGAGGCCGTTCCGGGCACACCGGAAACAAGGACCAGATTGCCCTTGCCACCCATCTCGCCAGCCAGCCAGGTGGCCATGTCAAAGCCACCCTGCATGTGGTTGGCGGCGACGTTGATCGAATACGGCGAGGTCGTGTAGCCCGAATAAGCGAAGACAGGCACGCCCTTGGAGTGAGCATATTCGATTGTCGGATTGAACGCGGTAACGTTCGAGCAGCAGATAACGATGGCATCGACGCCATCATCGACCATCTGGCGCATCTGCTGGATCTGAACAGCGTCCTTGAAGTCGGCTTGCGTCACGACCAAATCGGACACCAGCCCGGCCTTCTTGGCTTCAGGGGCGAGCTTGTTGACAATCTCGTCGAGCGCCGTCGCCTGCCAGGTATTGCCCGCATAGGTCGACGCATATCCGATCTTCCAAGGTGGCGACTTCTTGGCCTTGAAGTCAATCAGCGGCGACGGGCCGATAGGGATCTGCGTGTCGACCATCTTGTAGACGTCGCGGATACTTTCCGGCAGGTCGTCCAGCCCCCCAGCCATGGAGGCGGTGGACATAGTAGCCACGGCCGAAAGAACAGCAGCAAAGGTCTTCATTTTCATTGGTTTCTCCTCTCCATATTTGTCTCTTCACTGCCTGGAATGAATTTCTTCCAGAATTGGCAGCAGATATTCACGAAACTTCGTGTAGTCTTCAGTCACCGGGAAATGGCCGAGGTCCTTCATCGCTGTGAACTTCGAACCCTTGACCAGCCTGGCCAGTTCTTCCGATTCCTTCGGAGACGTGTTCGGGTCGTATTCGCCGGTCAGCATATAAAGCATGCATTTCGACGTATCGATTGCCCGAGCCTCGTCGTCTGACATGTTGTGATCGTAGTAATAATAATACAGATCCCCCGCGAATATTCCGGGGCCGCCGCAGGCGTACTCCCACTGTATTTCCCGAACATTCTTCTCCGGAGAATAGGGCGAGATATTCAGCATCATCGCCGCCCCGATCGACGTGCGGTTGACGTTCGGGTTGTCGAATTCCTTGCGGATGCCGGCCATGCCCACATCGACATATTCGACCGCGGAGCGCAGGGCGCCTTCGACCGCGATCGTCGCGCGATAGCGATCCGGATGATTTGAGGCGAGGTCCACCGCGAGGTGGCCGCCCATCGAACTGCCCATGTAGACGGGCCGATCGAGTCCCAGCGCATCCGAAAGGACGTTCGGGAAGGCCATCATGCGGGCCTTGGTCATGTTGTATTCCTGTTCCCACCAGTTGACGCCGTAAGGCGGCAAGGACTTGCCGTGGTAGGGCAGATCGAAGGCGATGACGCGAAAGCGGCTGGTCACCGCCTCGTCGCACAACAGGTGACGATACTGGCGGCCGTCGGAGCCCGCCGTATGACCGACGATGAAGGGGATGCCCGAGCCAGCCTCTTCATAATAGACGCGGTATTCAATGTCCTCCACCGTCAGGTAGACGTAGTGGCCGGTTATGGGATCGTGCCTTGTCATTCTCATGCCTCCCCGTCGTGCAGTTGGCGCAACAGCGTCGTCATCCGGTTCAGCGCGGGAAGATAGGCGAAGGTCTCGTTCGAGACGTTGATCCGCATGCCGTGCTTGACCGCGGCGGACTGGATGCACTGATAAAATGGGCGGGGCCGACGCTTCAGCAGCTCACCCCACTGTTCGACGGTTCCGCCAACGATGATGGTGGATTCGGCATCCGGCACGGCGCCCCCATCGGTTATGCCCGCCAGGGCGCCGTTGGCGAAACTCAGCGCCCAGGACTCGTCGCCGAAGTCGAGACGGATGACGCCGGTCAGATATCTGGTTTCGCGCTTGAACTCGAAGTCGCCGCGCGCGCGTTCGATGAACGCGTTCCTCTCTATTTTCATAATCTCCTCCGAACCGATCAACCGGTTATCTCGTCCAGCACCTGTTGCGCACTGCGGAAGCTGTCGATCGCGGCGGGCACGCCGCAATAGATGGCTACCTGAAGAAAGATCTCGGTGATTTCCTCGCGCGTCACACCGTTGTTGAGCGCTCCCCTGACATGGGTGCGTAACTCGTGCTGGCGGTTGAGGGCGGAGATCATTCCGAGATTGAGGATCGACCGCTCGCGGCGGCCGAGACCGGGGCGATTCCAGATCTCGTCCCAGCAATATTCGGTCACCAGCTTCTGCATCGGCCAGCTGAAGTCGGTCGCCTTATCCAGCGAGGCGTCCACATAGACGTCTCCCAGCACCTCGCGCCGAGTCTTCAATCCGCGTTCGAAGGCTTCGGTGTGCTCGCGCGCACCTTTCCCTTCGGAGTGGCGTGGGCCGCCGGCTCCGTCTTGCATGCTCAGTCCTCCATTCAGACGTTAGCGGCTATCCCCGTGAGGCGACCTGCCGCGCAAAGAAATCGTAGAAACGCGTGTGATCGACAGAGCCTCCGAGCGCGCTCGCCGCGTTGTCCCAAAGCTGCGCGGTCTGGCGCAGCCCCGGCTGATCGAGGCCGAGCGATACCGAAAGGTTCGCGGCCGCACGGATATCCTTGGCCATCAGGCCCAGGGCAAAACCCGATGCGAAAGTGCCGCTAAGGATGAACTGATTCATCTTCACGTCGGTGGCGTTGTTCTTGCCGCTAGATGCATTCAGCACCTCCACCACCTTGCCCTGGTCGAGACCAAAGGCCTTGCCCAGCAGCACCGCCTCGACGGCGGCAACGACCCCGGCTCCGGAAACGTAGTTGTTTATGGCCTTCATTGCGTGACCGGCGCCTACCGGACCACAATGGAAGAGCCTTGCCGACATGGCCTCGAGCACCGGAACGGCATCGCCGTAGTCCGCATCGGATCCGCCGGCCATGACTGCCAGGGAGCCGTCGATTGCCCGCTTCACGCCGCCCGACACCGGAGCGTCGACGACGCGCAGATGGCCCGCCACGCGCTCGCTCAGCAACCGTGTCTCGTCTGGCGCCGAAGAGCTCATCTCAAGAAGAAGGGAGCCTGCCGGCGCCTGCTTGTAGATATCGTCCTCCAGCAGAACCTGCTGAACGATCTTGCCATTGGGAAGCATGGTGATGATCCGATCGCAGTCACGGATCGCGTCGGCGACATTCGCCGCGGCTTCGCCACCAGCTTCGACAAGCGCGGCGACAGCTTTTTCGGAGAGGTCGAAGCCCGTTACCTTGAAACCGGCCTTCATAAGGTTGACGGCCATGGGAACGCCCATCTGACCCAACCCTATGAATGCGATTTTCACGCCCTCGACCATTATGCTCCTCCACTTCTGTAAGATTATAAGATTGTCTTACAAACTGTCAATCTGGAATTTCTTGCATTGGACCATTTTTCAGACATTCGATGGCGACCTTGGCGGCCTCCTCGATATGCCTGCGGCAAGCACGCTCCGCGCGATCCGGATCCTGGGCGCGGATGGCTCTCGCGATCTCGCGGATTTCGGCAACACTCCGTTCGGGCCGTCCCTGCTGAGCCATCGAGGTGAAGCGAAGGAGGTTGATCCTGTTATGCATCGAAGTGAGCGTCTGCCGCACGAAACTGTTGCCGCTGCCGCTCATGAGCAGATCGTAGATCACGGCTTTCGCGCGGATCATTTCGGCGGAACCGACCTGGTGAGCAGCCTTGGCGAAAACCTCCACGGCCTCGTCGAACGCATCCATGAATTCCGGAGAGGCAGTCTGGGCGCAACACCGCCCCGAAAAGCCTTCCAGAAGTGCTCGCAGGGTATAAAGCTGCTCCGCGTCCTCGATGGTGATGCGATTGACCTCCATCCCCCTATGTGGCACGCCGATCAGCAGTCCCTCTGCTTCCATCTGCCTGACCGCTTCGCGAACCGACGTCCTTCCCACGCCCAGAAGCTGACAGAGTTCCCGCTCGATAAGGCGCTGACCAGGTTGGAACCTGCCGCTGACAATGGCCATTCTCAACATCTCGACGGCCTGCCCGCGAACTGTCGCCTTGTCCTTGTCGATCAGTAAATCCACGTCGCGCATGAACGCTTGAAGCCTTCTCCGGGCAACAGTCTGCCGAGCAGCCGACCGGCTACGCCGGCCCTGCAGTCAGGCAACCCATCACCTGCCGAACTCTGGCTCGTCACCTGCCGAACTCCGGCTCGACAAAGTCGCAATCCGGCATGGTTGGCTGTGAAAATTCACCCAACCATTGGTATCGGAGATCGAAGCCTTCAGGCCATCATTGCAAGATTGTATGACAATCTGTCAATAGCAAAAGGCGGTTTCTACGCCGCCTTGCGAGAAAATGCCGCCTTCGCGGCGTTGGCTATATGGAGATGGCACGCCGCGGCGGCGCGCATGCCGTCGCCGGCCTCGATTGCCGCAGCGATGTCGCGCAACTCGGCAATGCTGTGCTGGATCCTGCCAGGCTTCGCCATCGAGGTCGCCCTGAGAAGGTTGATACGGTTATACAGGGATTCCAGCGTGCGGCGGACATAGATGTTCTTTGCGCCCTCAAGCAGAAGGTCGTAGAATTTCGACTTGCTCTCGATGAGATTGACCGACTGTCCCGAAAGCGCGACGGCGGCGAACTCCTCCACTGCCTCGCTCAGCAGCCGCTTGAACTCTCTTGTGCCGGTTTCCGCGCAGCGTTGTGCTGCGAACCCCTCAAGCAAGGAGCGTAGCTCATAGAGCTGATGCGCCTCCTCTTCGTCGATTGTCGACACGATGGGGCCGCGATGCGGAATAAGGGTGATCAGCCCCTCCGCCTCAAGCTGCCGTAGTGCCTCGCGAAGCGACGGCCGACTCACGCCAAGTCTCTCGCACAATTCGCGTTCCACCAGTTTTTGGCCAGGTTGGAACCCACCGGAGGAAATCGCCGCGCGCAGCTTGTCCTCGACCTGCCCACGCAAGGTTGCACTTCGCTTCGAAACCCGCAGATCGAATTCAGACATCAAGACCAGGCTCCAACACCGCTGTTTCGAATTCCGTCTGTCGAATCTTCCACTGTGGCCCACATGCCAGCACTGTGTACAGCTCCCGGTCAAGTAGTGGCGGGGCGTCGATGCGCAAACCGGTGAGTTCGCTCCAGCGACGGAGTGACCTACAGCTATTTAGACGATCCACAGGACCTACGACATGCGGAAAACATCGTCGCCCTTCCCAATTCGTCGAGGCGCCATCAGTTTCAAGCCCGTCCTACAATCGGGACAAAGCGCCTTTTCGGAGCCCGGCCCCGCCATCCGCAAGGGGTCCAATGTCCTTCGGATCACAGGCCTGGCGAAATAACGCCAGCCCCTTCAAGAAGATTTCGAGCTCGCCCCGCATTGATCTTGCCCGTCTCGCCACATGGCTTGCAACGTCCAAACGGACAGAAAGCGTTCTGCGTCAAGCGCTTCAGCGATTTCAAGGGGATAGGCTGGTGCTGCGAGAGAGGATTGAACTCAGCGCAGATCATCGCCCAAGCCTTGTAAACCAAGGATTCCAGTACCCGCCTGATATGGCCTGTGTACCAGTGTTGTGCCCCGGTGATCTGCCATTGTGGGGGCTCCGTGTCAATGACGGGACGCTTGGATCCGCCATCGTCCCGGAGCCCAGCGACACGGGTTCCTCGACCTCGACGTCCACGTCCACCACCTAGACACGCACGGAGCCACCATCGTGCGGACCGGTGGCGGGCGCTGACAGGCGGGCCAGCCAGGACAGAGCAACGAGCAGCGGTTCGGACGGCACCTCATGACGTTGGGACAGATTCGGTAGCATAGGAGTCGCGGGACAAACCCAAAAACCTGCTATAGGGTTCCGCTACTTGGGGGGACACATGAAGAAGCTGAATATCGAGCTGCAGCATTGCTACGGGATCAAAAAACTCACGGCAACTTTCGATTTTGAAAAGACAAATGCCTTTGCCATCTATGCCCCAAACGGCGCGATGAAGTCGTCGCTCGCGCGGACCTTCCAAGATGTGGCGAAAGGCGTTGCGTCAGGCGATCGCATCTTTACCGCAAGACCGAACCAGCGCTCTATAACGGATGAAACAGGCGCCGACCTTCCAGCGGCGAGCATCCTGGTGGTGCAGCCCTACGACGAGGTCCTGGGGCACAGTGAGAAGACTTCCACACTCCTCGTGAATAGCGAGTTGCGTGTGGAATATGAGAAACTCCACGAAGAGTTGGAATCGGCCAAGGGACTGCTGCTGAAGGCCTTGAAGACGCAGTCCGGCTCCAAGAAGGATCTGGAGAAGGAGGTTTCGGGGACCTTCACAAAAGGCACAGATCAGCTTTATAGAGCCCTGCTCCGGATCGAAGAAGAACTCTCAACACAAAAGGATGCTCAATTTTCTGAAGTTAAGTATGATGTCATATTTGATGATAAAGTTTTATCCTTTCTAGACACGAAAGATGTTAAGACAGTTATTCTTGATTATGTCACTAAATATAATGAACTTTTGTCTGCATCGGTTTATTTTAAGAAAGGCATATTTAACTACTACAACGCCGGAGCTATCGCAAAAAACCTGGCCGATAACGGATTCTTTGACGCCAAGCATTCGATCAACCTGAATTCTGAAGGCCGACGAGAAATCAGCACCCAGAAGGAACTGGAAGAGCTGATAGCCAAGGAAAAGGAAGCTATCAGCTCGGATGCCGCACTTCGGAAGAGGTTCGCCGAAGTCGAAAAACTCATCACCAAAAATGCTAATGTTAGAGATTTCGAGACCTATCTGAGTGAGCACGAAGAGCTGCTGCCACACCTGGAGAACATTGAAAACTTCAGGGAAGAAGTCTGGAAATCTTATTTGAAACGGCACTATGACCTGTACCGGGACGTTGTCGACAAATACAAAGTAGCCGAAAAACGTCGTGGTGAAATTGAGGAACAGGCGGCCAAGGAGAGAACCCAATGGGAAGAGGTTATTGAGATATTCAATGACCGCTTCTTCGTGCCATTCAAACTTGTGCCCCGGAACCGGACGGAAGTCATCCTCGGCCAAGAGCCCATGCTGAGCCTGGGCTTCACATTTGAAGATGGCGCGGAATCGACCCCCGTGGACCGGTCCGCCCTTCTCGCGACGCTCAGCACGGGTGAAAAGAAAGCTCTCTACATCCTCAATATCATTTTTGAGATTCAGGCCCGCCTAAAAGCGGGCGTGGACACACTCATGATTGTTGACGATATCGCAGATTCTTTCGACTACAAGAATAAGTATGCAATCATCCAATATCTGAAGGACGTGTCTGACGGAAACTCTTTCAAACAGATCCTACTTACCCATAATTTCGATTTCTTTCGAACCGTCAAAGGGCGGTTCGTTGGCTATCCCAACTGCCTCATGGTTTCCAAGAATTCGGATGGTATCACGCTGAGCAAGGCTGTCGGCATCGATAACGTCTTTGTAAACGACTGGAAACTTGGCTTCTATAGTGACCCCAAAAAGCGCATTGCCTGCATTCCTTTCATGAGGAACCTGCTGGAATTCACTCGGGGAGAAAGCGACCCAGACTACGTCAAGCTGACGTCGCTGCTGCACTGGAAGAACGACTCCGCCACCATCCTGCAATCCGACCTGTGCGTTATCTACAATGCGCTCTTTGGCGGTACTGAGACACCAGGAGATGGAGGAGACCAAGTGGTAGGCGCCGTGTACCAATTGGCCCAGGACTGCCTCACAGCGGGTGACGGCATGAACTTCGAGAACAAGATCGTTCTGTCGATCGCCATCCGTCTCAAAGCTGAGGAATACATGGCCATCAAGATCAATGACCAAGCCTATGTTGATAGCATCACCTCCACTCAAACGCCTCGGTTGCTTAAGCGGTTTAAGACGGATTTTCCTGGGCACAAATCCATCAAGACGCTTGAGAAGGTGCTGCTCATGACGCCAGAAAACATTCACCTCAACGCCTTCATGTATGAGCCCATCCTCGACATGTCGGACGAACACCTGCGCAAGCTGTTCGGAGAGGTCAACGCTTTGGTGTGACCCAACCAGTGCCCAGCCTGACATGTCCCCTGGAGCCGCCGTCGCGCGGACCGGTGGGCAGACCCAGCCAGATGGAGCAAGGGGCTGGCGCGGGCGCAGCGCAGCGAGCCACGGGCCTCTTGCTCCGTCTGGCTGGGTCTGCCAGGACATAGCAAAAGACGGTGGTTCCGGGGCATGTCCCCAGGTGAGCCAGAGCGAGCTTCAAAAAAATTGAACGCAGTGAATCCTTGCGATCAAGGATTCGCCATTAGGTTGCAAGGATCCGTCTTTTGATGAATCCCCAGCGCCAAGGATTCGAAGCTTGAAGGGTCAAGAAAATGCCAAAAAACCATTCAATAATAGTCATTTGAGCTTCCATTCGGCTTTTGCTACTCGTCTCCCTGTTCACAACTTAAAGGAGATATAACAAATGAACTATCCCGTTTTCATCCCTTGGAAACCGGAACCGGGCGTCTCCGGCTACGCGGCCGGATTTGCCATAGGAAGACGCTTGTTAACCGAGGCAACGGTGACGTTGCCCAACCCAGGTCCGGACGGCCCGAGCAGCTACGATGTGTTAGGAAGCGACGGCTTGACGGTGGTCGAGCATGGCGTTGCCGACACACCAGAGGAAGCAATGGCCGCTGCCGAGCACAGCATGCGGCGGCGGCTCATCCAGGTAGTCTAATACTCGTTACGGCTTTCTGCCGTCCGGGCCGTCGCCGCCCGGCGGGGGTGGAGTATCGCCCCCGCCGACATCAACGTTCGGCCTGCGGGCTTCCGTCCAGTCGAGTGCAGCCCGCAGCATAGCGGTCTCCACTTCCTGATCCGTTGCTCCCGGCCGTGCGGACCATGCGAGCGCCGACCAGTCGCGTCGTTCCAGCACGTGCTCTAACCACTCACGAGCCTCTGGCGGCAGCCGCCTCCGGAGCATGTCGGCAGCTTCGGCATGCGCGCTCGGAACGGGCCGCCGGAGGTCTGTGACGAGCTTGCGGTAGGTCGGGCTTATCCTGTATCGGCCATGCAGGCGCGGACGTGTTTCGGGGCGCGGCGGCAGGAAACCCATCCCACCTTCGCCGCGCTCTCGCGCCTGTTGCTCGGGCGAGACGTCGTCCCGCGCCGGGAGCGGCAGAGGCGCGGGCTGGAATGCAACGACGGGCACGTGCGGGGCGCGGCCGAACAGCGCCAGCACCAGCGCAAGCAGTTTTAGGAAAACCGATGTCGCGGGATCGCCTCGACGCCTGCGTTGATGACGGCGGAGGCGCCTGCGGTCACGGCACGTCCGGCGATGGTCCTTGGGCTTGCGTTCCTGGTACATGTGTCCTCCTTTTTCAGAAACCGGGCCGATAGGCCGATGCTAGGGTCTCCTGCTCCTGCCCCGAATCCTGGGCAGGCGCACTTGTGCTTCGGGGGATGCCGCCGCCACCTTTCGCAGCCCTCAGCCGGGCGCGGAGCTCGTCGCGCGGGTCGGCCGGACGCGCAATACGGGCTAGCAGCGCGGCAGCACGGCGACCTAGCTCCAGTGCCATGCGCAGGATGTCGTCCAAATCGACGCGGGCAAGGCGACGCACGTCCTGCATATCCCGGCCTCGGGGCCGGAGGCGACGTTGCAGGCGCCGGGTCGCCGCTCGGACGGCTGGAGCCCGCGTAGCGCGGGCGAGCGTCAGCGTGGCTAGCGCTTCCTTGCCACTTCCAGGCGATCGGCGAATGCCTCGATCGCCTGGAGTGTCAGTTGCTGGGTCCGCAGAATAGTCTGTAGAAGCTCCGTCACTTCCGCCAGCGGCGATCCCTCGCCAGGCTCCACCGGGTCGAGGAGGGCAAGGAGCGGAGTCAACCGTTCTGCCGTCTCCCGGCCTGCTCGAGCCTGGTCGTAAGTTGCTTTGAGAGCCCGCATAGCGGGTGGTGTCTGGGTCATATATGTCCTCCTTCTGCATTCTCGCCGCGACGACACGACGCTTCTCTCCGGCGAGGCGGTCCAGCGCTCCAAGCGTCTGGCCGCCGCGAATGACAAGCCACACGCCCGGCTTGTCACCAATTGCGACCCCGAGTCCGGCATCAGCCAGCGCGACCCGGAGGGCGGCCGGGCTATCGCTGATCGTCCAAGCCCGCCGGACGGCGTCCCTCACATCCGGAAGGTCTACGCCGGTCCGATCCGCCCTCGCCCGCTGACGGCTCGACATGGCGGATTGCGGTGGCTCAGGAGGAGCCTCGCCTCGAACGCGCCCGGCAACGTCGGGACGATCCTGACGTTCGAGTTCAGCAGCGACGGCAGCCGTGCGACGGCCAAGAGTCAGGCCGTGGCCGAAATCCACCTCCAGGGAACGCGCCGCCGCTTCGAGACGAACATAAGAACGGCTGTCGTCGAGGGCGCGGCCGTTCGGACCGACGTGTGCGACAACGACGTGGTAATGCACGTCTATTGCACCGCCTCTCCGACCCTTTCCTGAATGCTGCCAGACCACATGCGCATGGTCGCTCGCGCCCATGGCGGCGAGCACGCGGGCGACGGCCTCGTCACGCTGCTCGTTCGTGAGAGGCGCGGAGGGCGACAGGGAAATGTGATGGTAGGCGACCGTGGCGCGGGAGCCATCGCGCAGCACCGACATGTAGTCCAGCGCCTCCGGCGCGGTCATCACCGGGGCAGCAACATGGACCACACGCGACTCTTGTCCATCACGTTTGGACAGGTGAGCTAGTAGGTATCGAGTGTCCCGAGCCGTCCGACCGTGCCTGGTGGTCGTCAAAATCACTGGTGCGGCTCCTGCCGGAGAGACATGACGGCGGCGGTCAGAATTGCGAGTTCCCCCCGGACAGCAGCCAGCGCATCTGCGGGAACCCGACCTCCGACATGGGCGTACCTGGCTAACTGGTTGACGACATTGCCGACGCGGCCAAGATCGCCCAGCGCCCGGCCGAGAGCCTGTGCCAGCCCGTCAGGACGGCGGCGCACCTGGACGTCGCGGCCGACCGATCGCATGACCTCGCGCCGGGCGTAGCTGCTCGGCCCGAGCCCGACGGTAGCGGCTGCCGCGTCGAGGGCCGCGCGCTCGGCGGCGGTCAGGCGTAGGGTCGTGGTCGTGGTCGTCATCGCGGCGCGTAGCCCTTGCGGTCGAGCGCTCTCCTCAAGGCATTCACTCCGTCGAGCATCTCGCGAAGCTCTTTCTCGTCGGATACGAGGCGGCGCGCGTCGTCCCAACAAAAGCGCTTGACCATCTGAGCTAGCGCTTCGGCCTGCTCGTCAGGGATGTCCAGAATGATTGCCACCATGTCATCGTTCTCCTGCTGCGCCGCCTTGGCGGCGGTGGGGGTCAACGGGGGAGGTCTTCCTCCCCCTTGTCAGCGTCCGGGCGTAGCACCGGACATTGCTGGCTACCTCCGATGGTGACGCCAGGCCATGCAAGGAACCAGAACCTTTTACATCGTGAGGGGTGACTCTCTGGGCATCGAACTGTTTCGAATGCGGAACGTTCTGGAAAGGGCTTGTTCTAGTCTGCCGACCAGGCAACCCTTGAATCTCAGACACGAAAAAGCGCCGCTGTCATCGGGCGGGAACCCTCGGCGGCGCTTCAATAGGCAAGATGATGATCGAACGGCCTAACGCATCTGTAAAGCCCCCCTGCTGTAGCGGGTGAGCCTCGGGCTGGGATATGTCCCAGCCGGAACTAAGCACCCTCACAATCTACGAACCAAATTTGTTGACGAAGGCCCGAAGACACAGGCTTTTTCGGGTGTCCTCGGCGTCCGGCCTGCGGCCCTCGCAGGAGGAGGTTTCCTCGGGCACGGCTTCGCCCGGCGAGCATTTCTCGAAGCGCTCGCCGTCGGCGGAGTAGCCGACAGGCCACCTTGGACTCCCGTCTCGCATGGCGAGGCGCTGGCACGGCAGTGGGCACGGATCGAGGCAGAACGGGCGGAGTCCGACCGCCTCGCGGCGGAGGAGGCTGCCGAGCTCGACGCGGAGCACCTGTCTCCGGAAAAGCTGGCGGAGCACCTGCCAACGGAGCTTGTGGCCTATCTCCATCGCATGCCGCTCCCACGCCGACGGGAGCGGGAGGAAGCGATCCTGAAAAAGGTCGGCTGGAAGGGCGTGGGCCTGATTGGGCTTGATCCGACAGGGCTCGCAACGCTAGCGGAGAACGAGGCCACACGCTACGCGAAGGCCTTTCCGTGCCGAGACGAAGACGGGAACGCCCTCCACCAGGAGCCCGAGCACCGTAGGCGACGGACGGATTCCTGGTGGCGAAAGCGGCTGCGCCGCGACCAGTCTCGGGCTCTGCTCTATGTGGAGGCGGCTGTTGGCGCCGTGGGCGGCGCCGTCATGCCGGGACGCCCCCTGTACGTGTCGGACTACGCCCTTGGGCTGCATCGGCAGCACGAGGAGCGGACGCGGGAAATCCTGGCGGACCTGTGGCTTGTCCGCCAGGACGACCCCAGCATCAAAATCTCGATGCTCGACGTGGACGACAAATCACGGGCACGGAAGGCGGCGGAGCGCCGCATGCTCATCGACATGTCCCTGCATCGTTGGAAGGCGCTGGGCTGGGCGGTATGTTGGATCACGATCACCCTTCCGGGCGAGTATGTCCCGCATTCCACGAACGAAGGGCGGAGGGCCAGCGAATGGAACCCGGACCTCGGGCCGCTCGAAGCCATGGAAGCGATTCAAGCGGATTTCCATCGCGTCATGTGCCTGCTGCGCGAGCGCGGAATTCGACCACAGGGCTGGTGGAATTCCCAGCCGCAGCAGAGCGGCACGCCGCATCGACATATCGTCCTGGCCGTGCCCACCGTCGCGGACGCGCGGGCGGTCTGCGACGCCTTCCGCGTCGAATTCTCAACGCGGGCTGACGGCGAGGACGGGCCGGACAGAGGTTGCCGCGCGTTCGTTCTTGGCGACACGGTGGCGGCCTACGCGCCTCCCGAGGGCCGCAACGGTTCACCGGAGACGGCCGCGACCGTGGCACGGTACGCCGCGCGGTACTCTACGCGCTACGAAGCCCCGAAGGGCGATGGCGATGACAGGAAGGGCAAAGGTGACGAACAGGCGAGGTTCGAGGCCTGGAAGCGACCCCGGCGGGCACGCGGACACACATGGCTCGGGCTGGATTCCCAGCGGTCGCCCGTCGAGTTGTGGCGGACGCATTGGGTTAACGCCATGCGTTCCGACTACCAGCCCGACGACGCACGAATGGCGCTCGCCATGCGACATATGCGTGGCGCGAAGGCCTTCATCGACATCGCGGTCGAGAGCCGTGCGGCGCTCGATACACAGACCATGCAGCGGGCGCAGGAAGATGCTGCGCGGGAGGCGTGGCATGCTGCGATCGCGGTCGGGATGTGGCCCGACGCGGATCTTGACCCGACTGAATTCGACTGGCTCCACGGTGAAACGGGAAAGCGGCTCGAGTCGATAGACCTAGCCGATCCGCTCCCGCCCGTTCCGCTCCGCGAGAAGCGAGAAACCATGTTCGGCGAGTCACGGACGGTGATCGCTGGCGCGGTCGGCGTCGCGGAGCGATTCAGGCTCTCCGGAAGGCCCCGCCGCGCTGAACTATACGAAGCGGCGGAGTCTGTCGGTGTCGATGTCGAACGGCCGAGGGCGAAGCTGTGTCGGCAGCATGTCCTGGACTCGATCGAAGCAGCGGGATTCCCGGTGGCATGGCGGGAGAAGAAACTCAAGCTCGCACGGCTTCAGGAACTCGCAGAGCGGCTGGGCGTGACGGTGCTCGTCCCAACCGTCGCGCCAAAGGTGGGCGAGGCGATGGGAGCGTTGAAAGCGGCCGGGTTCGGCTTCTCTCGACGGCCTGACGGGTCCCTCGCCGGATTCGACCTTTCCGGCGAGATCCTGCTGAAAAACGAGCATCGGTGGGTCATTGCGGATTCAGA
Organism: Mesorhizobium sp. GW821-FHT04C10; assembly: GCF_059420305.1. Taxonomy (NCBI): domain Bacteria; kingdom Pseudomonadati; phylum Pseudomonadota; class Alphaproteobacteria; order Hyphomicrobiales; family Phyllobacteriaceae; genus Mesorhizobium; species Mesorhizobium sp. GW821-FHT04C10. The sequence goes on from NZ_JBWKTL010000001.1 coordinate 6,828,988, forward strand.
AAAGGCGGCAGAGCTTCTGGAAGCAGCCTCGGCCGGGGAGAGGAGGGAAAATGCCGAGCATCTGGAGAGGGTCAAGGAGTCGGCCGCGCGCTTTGACGCATCCATGAAGCCCTTCAGCGAGGCTTGTGCGGAGCGCGGGATAGTCTTCGGCACGACGATGAGCGAAGAGGAGAAGAAGTTGTTCTACGAGATCTGGAGCGATTTGAATGAAGGCAAAGGGGACCATCTTTCAGATAGTCCCAACGACCCAAGGATAGGCCCTGACGGGCCTCTCCCTGGGTGCGAAGGGCCTCCGGAGTGATGGAAAGCGGACATCAAGGTACAGGAGAATTAGGAGAATGGGGGACTTCCGGAAGGGAGGACGGGAGCCCTTGTCTCAATGCTCTACCGGGGGATTTCCGAGCTCAATATATCGGCCTAGCGTGCGTAGGTATGCGACGATCTCGCGGCGCAAATGATCGCGGGCCCCATAGACACGCTGGATTCGAGCCAGGTCCGGACGAGCAGCCCTGTATTCTGCTTCGGATAGATCAGAGTCCCCGACGACGTACCTGTCGTCTCCGACTGCCCAGATGTTGCACCCTGCCTCGATCACGTCATGAACAAAGGCGGGGATTTCCTCAGCCTTCATAATGGTATTCCTCCTGTCCTGATGCCGACATATGCAACCGACAGTGGACGCGCAATTTGAAATTCAGCGAATTTCAACCGCGAGTGAACCGATGCGTGATCTCGCTCCTACCTGAAGTCAACGTCGAAGTCGCGTCTCTAACAACGTAATGAAGGAAGAGCTGGACTCTGCGGCTACATATCAAACTTGGGATCCCAGTGCATACCCTGTCTACGTTGGCCCTGCGGCGACACAAGCATATGGTCAGGCAAAGGCCAGCGAGTTCGGTGAGACCCAATCTTGTAGGGCACCATGGTTTCAGTGATGGCCCAACTCTCGTCCTTCCGTGTTGTTGCCTCCGGGACGAAGTAGTTCCCGTAGACCCAACGCAGCCGCGAGTTGCGTGTTTGGAAGAAGCGCGCCTCGAACCTGTTAGATAGATGGCGGAAGAAGTCGACCTGCGAACCCGCGTAACTCTCAATGCCGACATGGATCACACCGGGCCGATCTGATGGCAGCTGGCCTTCGGCATCGGCTAGAACGTTTCGGAAGTGCCGGGCCTTATGCCGTATGGCGTCGCGTGAAAGGCTCCACCAGGTGACGACACTCGCGTGATAGACCGCGTCGGCATACTCGGGCCGCTTCACCCAGGGACGCCACTTGGCCGCCATGCTGTGGTTCGCGTCGTGAGCATACTCGCCCGCCAACAGCTCGATCATCCGGCTGCCGCCGTAGTAAACATAATCCTTCTCCAGAATCTTTCGGGCGAGCGGCCAATTGACCGGACGCACGCGTCCGGAGGCTATTTCATCATCCCAGGGAAGCAGCGACTGCCGTTGAATCGCGGATCGCACATGAGCAACAAGGTAATCATCGGGCACGTCGGTGAGCTCGATCTTGTACTTTACCTCGACAACGACGGATTCACCCGTCTCAAGGGATAGCGCGTGGATTGGCTCGGCCAGGTTGGCGCCTCTCATCTTCTCTCTTGCCGCATAGGGTGACGGAACCAGTCGCTTGCACTCGACGGCCCATCGGCTTCCGGGCCTATACACGTTTAGGTCGGGCGTTCGTCCCCGACCCGGAGTTTCCGGGACAAATTCCACCCGATGCCAACCACCGCGTCGATATGCCAATGCGACTATTAACTCAAAGATGCCGCTGTCAGGCTGGCGTCGATCCGCCAGCATCATCCGAGAAGCGCGCTCCTCGGCGTTTTTTACGCTAAGCAGGAGCGGGAGTTCCTTGCCGATCCGGGTCAGGAAGGGCGCTACCCGCATAACGCCCTCTTGAGTCCAGAAGGCGCGATCAGTGGCGTAGGTCTCCGCCTGAAGGATATACCACGCGGCTGCATCCGCAGGGTCGAAGAGGGGGACCTGCACGCCCTCACGCATCTTCTCGCGTGCTGCGACTAGAAATGCCTTCGCAGCATCCAGCCGCCGCTCCATATCACGACGTGGGACGAAGGACTTCAGCCATGTAACGGCCAGCATGAGTTCGTCATCGCGCCAGTCATGACCAGTGTGTGGAGCAGTCCAATCGGGATCAATTTTCATCGTTGAATTCTAGGCGCTCGATCAGGCGATGGATGCAATGCAGGACACATATCAGAGTCCCCTCGTTCAGTGCAGTCCTACGGTGCAAGCCCTTCAACGACATTGCCACTGTAGTGCAGAATGGGCCGCACTGTGGACAAAGCTGTTGTTCTTCGTCTTGGAATGCAGTCGCCAACGGGTCCGGCTTGCCTCAGAAGTCCTCCGACGAAGGGCCGAGAAAGGGCCTGTCACGCTTTTCGCTCAACGGAAAAGCGCCAGCCGGAGTGCCTTTGCGCCGCGCTCAACGAAGGCATGGATACCACCTTTCAATGCCGCAACGATCGCATCCGACTCCGCGATGTCCCGCAAGAAGGATGCCGCGTCCGACCATGCCCCGGCATCTAGTGGCGGGCGGTCCAGAAACGTCTTATGGACCAACTTCACGTGCCCACTGGCGCGACGCTGGGAAAGCTGCTCCAGCGCATCGGTGAGCCATTGCGCGTCAGGCCGGAGGGCCTGCAACTCCTTTGCGGTGACGCGCCTTCCGGATACCGTTGCTTCTTCCGCGTCCTCCAGGACGCCAAGGACTGCCTGAGCTCGGTCGATCACCTGCGGGATTAGCTCGTCCCGAGCGCGGTCGGCGAGTTGACGGAGCGCTTCCGCGCCGACGGGCGTGTCGTCCTCCGCAAAGGCACGGGCGCGCGGCCTTTTCCCTTGCGCCTCGCGCTGGCGCTGCCGATGCTCTTGGATCACACCTTCAACATCAACGACGCGCAGCCGTTCGCCCTCTCTCGCGCGGTCGATGACGTCCTCGTATGCGGCCTCCGGTGCGCTGGCGAGCCGAACAAGCGCCGTCGGCGAGAGCGCAACGTCCAACTCCTCCAGAAGGCGCGGCTGCTGCGCGAAGCGAAGAAAGAGGTTTACGCAGTTCCGCGCCCATTGCTCCGACATGCCCGTTTCCGCGACAAGCCACGGCAGCCAGGTACCGTGAGGCAATTTCGCCCGCGCCGTCACCAGTCGCTCGCCGATGTCCATCATGCCTGCGGCGGTTTCCATGAGCCGCGACCGGATCTCGCGAGCAGAGTCTTGCAACTCCTTCCGAACGGCTTCCGGAACCGCACCGTAATCGAACCCTGCGACGGCCCGCCCGCGATCCGCCGTTCTCACCTTCGCCAATGATGCAGCCATCGCTTCTCACTCCTGCCCTCTGGACGGTGTAGCAGCAGCGCCTTACCGGAATCCAAACTCACAATGATTGTGGATTTCACCTGCTCGTAGAGCGACCGTAGTATCACTCGGACTTTCATGTTGATGCTTCGGATGGCCTGTCCGGCCACTACCCCGGGCGGAAGGGTGGGGCGGCCATGCCCCGTTCATCTCCCGCCTCACCTTCGTGTTCCTGCCGTACCGAATGTGCCCGCCAAGCAAGAGAGCAGCGTATAAAGCGGCGGCGTCGGCACGTCCTACAGGAGGACTATGCCGGGACGATGCCAGAGCAAATTCGCGGCCAGCACGCTCGGTTAATAGGTGCGCCGCAGGAGCGTCAGCATAGCGCCGCCAACGGCGGGACGCGGGACCGACGGACCCCGACGAGCGGTCAATCTGAAGGAAGGCGGGCATTGCTATCAGGACAGATTCGGGTGCTTTTTCGGCCTCTACGCAATAAAATTTCGCGTCCTAAAGGCCATACAGCGACGTTTTCGGCTCGCCGTGGGTATTGGGTCGCGGAAATTCAGCGCCCCTGAGGGACGCGCAGTTATTCACCGGGAAGGTAGATCGCCGCGCTAGGCGACGATCCGACGGTGACGCCAAGCATCTACAGCGTATTCCGACAAGGGCTTGGTCGCCCGGAAGGAGCGGTCACGCTCGACTAGCAGGCCGCGCGGCCCGCGTAGCGCCTGGATTTCGGCGAGCGAGGCATAGCCGAGTTCCGGCGTGCCCTGCCCAACGTCGCACAAGCCGAACAGGGTATCTTGGTCTGGAGCGAGTTCGGTGAAAAGCCAGGTCGCCAGCGCGTCGGGGGCGAAAAATTTGACGACGGGAAAATGGTCCCGCTCTCGTTGGGATGACATGTCGGCATTGCGCCTCAGATGGGTGCGGAGTTCGTGAGTGAGGAGCATGTCACTGTCTCTCCTTTTCGGTGCGGGTCCGCAGGACGATGCGGCCAGAAAGCGGCACGGCGGAGAGGATGACGTTGAAGCCTTGTTCGTCGCCGTGAGCCCAGGCGCAGCCGATCTTCGTCCAATACGCGTTCGGGCCTTCGTTCTCGACGGTGAAAACGCCGTGGGAGGGAGCGCTTTTCGGTACTGCGGTTTCTTTCGATTTTGCCATTTTGGCCTCCTTGTCAGCCGCCTTATTGCGGCCGTTCTGGAAGCCCCCACGACGGGCTAGCGAGCTAGCTGGATGACCATTGGGAACGCTTGCGCCTGTCCATAAGCGTTGCGAGGCGACCGTCGTAGGAAGGCAGGAGGAACGGCGCCGGGAGCGGTCTGGAGGGAGGCGATGGCGACGGAAAGAAGATACACGGATGATTTCTGGCTGCCCAGGAGCGGAGCAGGTCGAAGAGGGAGATAGGCAACAACACGGTCAAGCTTGGCACCCTTCTCACGCTGACCTGGGACATGGTGTGGTCAAGCCTAATCCCCCACCGGTCCGTTCGGACCGGCTCCGCCCTCCCCCAAGGGAGGGCTCACGCCGCCTCGCCGGGCGACGGGGGTACATTCCTATCGCGCAAGCGCGCCAGGAATGCCAAAGTGACTCGATGGCAGACCGCTTCACGCCAGAGCAGCGTTCCGCGCTTATGTCGCGAATCCGCGGCAAGAACACATCGCCCGAAATAAAGGTGCGTCGGCTGGCACACGCACTTGGCTTTCGGTTCCGGCTCCATCGTCAGGACTTGCCAGGAAGCCCGGACCTCGTGTTCCCAAGGCTCCGCAAAGTGATCCTCGTACATGGGTGCTTCTGGCACAGGCACGGTTGCGCGCTCGCCTCAGAGCCCAAGAGCCGGATCGCGTACTGGGAGAATAAGTTTGCCCGGAATGTCGAGCGGGACAGGCAGAACCAAGCCGCGCTGACAGAGGAGGGTTGGCAGGTGATGGTTGTCTGGGAGTGCGACACAAGACCGAAAGACCTCGGCGAGCTTGCGGGTCGGCTGTCGCGCTTCCTCAGCGCCTAGTTCGGCCTCCAACGTAATTTCGGCTATCCTGTTGGGAGGCATCACCGCCAATAACGTCCTCAAGGATCACATCAAGGAAGCCCTCTCCGGCGGCATCAGCCCTCTCCCGAAAAGTGGCCACAATGCCCGTCGCCATTTCCTGGATGTGATAGCCCGTCTCCTTCGCCACCTCAGTGAAGGCATTCTGGTAGACCCGTAGCAGGAGTTCCGGACCGGTCACGCTGCGGGTGAGCTCCTTGAACGCTGCCTGCCCCACGAGCACCACCGTATCCGGAGAAGCCCGGATAACGCCATTCATGGAACGGTGGCCGCGCAGAGTATTTCCCACGAGCGCATCGTAAAAGGTGTCCGCATTGTAGTACTCGGCCAAGCGTCTCAGCTGGTCGCCGAGACGCTTGGCGTCGCCGCCCTTGGCCGAACCTGTCTTGCTCTTGACCTGATGCACCCGAAGCCTTTCGCCAGCGGCGCGCGGCGGCTGCACAACATCAGCGCCCGGAAACGGGTTAGTGAAAGGGTCCAGAATTTCCTGATTAAAACCTCTTGGTTCAGGTGCGCGGATGTTGCCGCGCATGTCGCCGATGACATCCTCATGAAGGTGTCCCATCAACCCCTCGATGATCATGAGCGCCTTGTGCGCGACCGTTGCCTCGATCGCTCCAACCAGTTCCCCCTGATACAAAAGCGACTGGGTAGCGGCGAGTATGTAGGGGTCCAGGACATCCCCTGCATTTCGCCCCCGCTCGATGTCCGAGGCTTTCTTGGGAAAGTCCTTGACGATCGCAGCTACCTTCGTCGCCACGCGGCCCACGGCCCGATCCGGATCAGCGAACGATCTGACAAGCTGCGTCCGCTGGGCGAGGTTCACGGAATGCAGGTCAGCGGACGTGCCAACGACGCCAGATTTCTGAAGGATGGCCTCGTAGTACTCGACAAGTTCGGAATGGCTCTTCTCAGCGAGATCGGCGGCCGGAGAGTCCTTGAGCTCTTCTGACAAGGTGATCTGCAACCGAAGGTCGTCAGCGACCTTGGATACGAACTCCATCGCATTCGAGAACGCCCGATCGAAGCTGTTTGCCTGCGCGTCCGCAAGCTGCTTTCTGACCTCGTCGTTGATTCGCTGGATAGGGTGCTTGTCGGTAAGAAAATCAACCTTTGCGCCAGACAAGCTAAGCCCTTTCGTAGAGAGGTTTTTTCTTGTTGCTTGCGGCTTGCCGCAGGCGGTGCACGGCCCTTTCCAGAAGCACGTCCATATTGTCCTGCGGACCGGCATCGGCGGCCGCCCGATGCATCTTGATCGACTTCCCGATCGCAGTGCCCAGCGCAGTCGGGACAGCATTGCCGATCTGCATGTACCTGACGTTCATAGAACCGGAGAATTCCCAATTCTCAGGGAAGCCCTGAAGCGCAGCACATTCGTTCACGGAAAGTGGCCGCGTGTCGGACGGATGGCAAAGCGCGCTACCTTTCCGGTTCGCCCGGCCTGTGATTGTGGGCGATGGTCGATCCCAAGCTAGCCGCCGGAAGAATCCAGTTTTCCCGCCACCAGATTCATATGCCCCACCCAGAGCGGCACGCTTCAATTGCTCTGGAAGTGCGCGCCAATTCTTCCCCTCCGGCACGAGATCGAAGAAACGCTTTACCTCGTGCGTATACTGCGAACCCTCTCCAGGGTCCTCCTGCAAGTGCCCGATGGCGTCCCGAACAGTTCGAAAGGGCTGTTTTGCCGAGAGGCCGAACACTGGAATCGGCATCTCCGGTGGGGGGAAATCCCTTGAGCCGATCATGACGAAACGAAGCCGATGTTGCGGTGCGCCGTAGTCGGCTGCATCAACCACGCCAAAGGTGATGTAATATTTAAGGCTCCGGACATCGCTTAGAAGCTGTCGGATCGCTGATCCGGAAAGTTCATCCTCGGCAAGCGGAGCATTCTCACCATCGCCAAGCTTCCACGAGGAATCGTATGTCTTAAGGCTCCAGTGCTTTCCCGGCCGCTCCGAGATTGGGCGATGGCGGACTGCCGCCGTCGTCAGGTTCGCCACGTTCTCCAAGACGAAATACCGTGGCCGAACCTCCGAGATGAGCCGGAGGTAAGCGTAGATGAGATTCCCGCGAGGATCGCTAAGGGCTGCTCGCTTCCCTCCGGATGAAAAACTTTGGCAGGGCGGGCCGCCGACCATAAGGTCGACGTCTCCATCGAATCCGACAAAGCTTCTGATCTTGGCGGCCGTCAGATCCGTGATTGAGCACTCGGCCAATGGCAACGACGGCCTGTTAAGCCGGATTGTCTCGCAGAAGCGCGGATCGATTTCATTGGCGAACGTGGTGTGGATGCCCGCCTTCTCAAGGCCGATGTCCAGCCCCATAGCACCGGAAAAGAAGGACCAGACCTGTGGTCCGGATGGCGATCTCATGGGAACTCCACTTCTGTGAAAGACGCTAGTCGGCTGCGAATCCTTCTTTGAAGGAACGGAATCCTACCCTTGGATTCACCGGATATCAAACTCCCATTGATGATTGGGTAGTTCCGCCGGAAACATCGTCGAGCGACCCGTTGACAGCGATTTCCGGAATCTTCGAAATCTCCCTCAGAAGAGCTTTGGCCTTGTGATCTCCATAGGTCTCGTCTGCCCCTACTGGCGCGTGTCCTTGCATGTACCGAAGGGCATCGGGCCGGACATCGAAATCCCGGCCCAGCGTCTTGAAGCGGTGGCGCCAGGCGTGCGTTGGTTGAATGCTTCGGTCGGTTATTCCTACGTCCGTTCTGATCCATTTGGCGATGTGCTTGCCGACCTGCTCCCAGGGCGGCGTCTTTCCGCCCCGGCTGTATCGCGGATCATAGAACAGCGGACCGGCTCTGGCTTTGCCAATGAACTCGACGAACCCCTCCTTGATCACAACAGGATGAATAGCCACCCAACGGGCTTCGTCGTCCTTGGTTGTTCCCGCTTCCGGCGTGACCCAGACAAGCCAAACACCATCCCGCTGTCTCACGTCCTCTTTTCGGAGCTGGGCAATCTCGCCCACGCGCGCGCCCGTGTAGGCGCAAAGCCATGGTACCCACCTCCGTGCGGTCCTGTGGTGTGCACTGAGCCGGTCCGGTTGCGATCCGAGCGAAGCGGACAGGATTCGCATGGCCTCGTCGTCCGTGAAGCCCTGCTCGCGGAGACGTGGCTTTTTCCTAACCTTGAGTTTGATGCCCAGGACAGGATTCATGGCCATTCTGCCGTTCGAGACCGCCCATCCGCAGGTTGCCTTGAGGCAGGCCAGATTCACGTCCCGGACGGACCTTGCGTCCAGTCCTCGCTGGAGCAGTCTGTCTTTCCAGTCAACAACCCATTCGCGCGTGACGCCAGCGATGTCCGGAACCTCGGATTCAACCTCTGCCATGATCGGTCGCCAGCGCTTGACAGTTCCTGGCTTTATCTCGCCCTCTGCCGCGAAGTCGTCGAACACCCTCAGCGTCGCGCGCTTTCCGACGTCAGGTTTGGCCGGTCCGAACTCCTTGGGAAACCTGTCGCCGTCAGGATCACGGCGATAGTCGCCGCGCGCCATCCGCTCCAGCTGGTTGCGCGCTTGAAGGATCGCCCTGTCCACGGCCGCACCCAGCTTGACCCGGCTTTCGGTATCCAGAAGGAGCCCTTTCTTGGACAACCATGCGTCAATCTTCGCAGCATTCCGGCCGATGCGAAGACGCGCGAGCAGCGCCTCCGTCGCCTCAGGGTTCATGCCCATGGGAAAGACCTTGATATCCCCCGAGCCGAGGAAATACTCATCTATCAGCAGTCCTCCCACGCGGTCGGGAATCTGGTCCGGATCCTCACTATGTGCTTGCAGCATCGAGCCGTAAATCTGCCCGGCAATGAACTCGGTTTGCCGATGCGAGAGGGATTGCACTCCGGCGCGGAGCTGCTGCCACCGGGCCTCGACCTCGGCCGCGACACGGGCATGTTCAATCTTCGCGACCTGCGGATCACGTGTCCGAAGGGAAATCTTCTCTTCGAGCTTGCCGACTACCGCGCGCAGCGCGTCAGGAACGCGCTTCCGGAACCAATAGATGCCGTGAGGTTTGACGGGACGACTCATGCGAAGGACCATATGTACCGCCTTTGTGTACCAACGAGGCGGTTGAGGAATCCTTACGCATCAAGAGTTTGATGGATTTCAATGGTTTGGGGATGGTGCTGCGAGAGAGGATTGAACTCTCGACCTCTCCCTTACCAAGGGAGTGCTCTACCACTGAGCTACCGCAGCCGCCGATGGCGGGGCTTCTGCCATATCGAACCGGTAAGCGCAAGGCCAAGAACAACGCTTCTGTGAAAGCCTTTGCCGGATAGCTTTTAATGACATGGCGGCGCCACATTGTTGGCTATCCCTGAACGGCAGGGTTGGCCGGTCGCCGGCCGGGACGGGACAATGAGCGACAAGACGATATCACCGAAAAAGGGCGGCACGGACCGCAAGGATCGGCTCGCCGAGCAGTTGCGCGCCAATCTGCAGAAACGCAAGGCGCAATCGCGCTCGCGCCGTACAGGTGAAGCCGACCAGAGGCCGGACGGGCTCGGCACGGCCAGGGAAATACAAAAAGATTAACTCAAATCGGCCACTCTTGGACCGGAGTGGGCGAAATCCTATTTCTTGAACCAGATTGGCCAATGGTCTAGACGGGCCGATACTCAAACGATTGAACCGGCCTTTTTGAGCCGAGAGGGACGTTCTTCCATGGATCGCATCAGAATTGTCGGCGGCAACAAGCTCGCCGGAAGCATTCCGATCTCGGGCGCGAAAAATGCCGCTTTGCCGCTGATGATCGCCTCGCTTTTGACCGACGACACGCTGACGCTGGAAAACGTGCCGCATCTGGCCGATGTCGAGCAGCTGATCCGCATCCTGGGCAATCACGGCGTCGACTATTCGGTCAATGGCCGCCGCGAGAAGCAGAATGAAGGCTATTCGCGCACCATCAATTTCTCCGCCCGCAACATTGTCGACACGACGGCACCTTACGAGCTGGTGTCGAAGATGCGTGCGTCTTTCTGGGTGATCGGCCCGCTGCTTGCCCGCATGGGCGAAGCCAAGGTGTCGCTACCCGGCGGCTGCGCCATCGGCACGCGCCCGGTCGACCTGTTCCTCGAAGGTCTGCAGGCGCTCGGCGCCGATCTCGACGTCGACACCGGCTATGTCATCGCCAAGACCAAGAATGGCCGCCTGGTCGGCAACCGCTATGTCTTCCCGAAGGTCTCGGTCGGCGCCACCCATGTGCTGATGATGGCGGCATCGCTGGCCAAGGGCGAAACCGTGCTGGAAAACGCCGCCTGCGAGCCCGAAATCGTCAACCTCGCCGAATGCCTCAACGCCATGGGCGCGAAAATTTCCGGCGCCGGCACGCCGACCATCACCATCGATGGCGTCGAAGCGCTGTCGGGCGCGCGCGTGCGCGTCATTCCGGACCGCATCGAGACCGGCACCTATGCCATGGCCGTCGCCATGACCGGTGGCGATGTCGTGCTCGAAGGCGCGCGGCCAGAGCTGCTGCAGACCGCGCTGGACGTGATTTCGCAGACGGGAGCCGAGATCACACAGACCAATTCTGGCATCCGCGTGAAGCGCAACGGCGCCGGCATTTCGCCGGTCGACGTGACGACCGCGCCCTTCCCGGCCTTCCCGACCGATCTGCAGGCGCAGTTCATGGGCCTGATGACCATGGCCAAGGGCAAGTCGCGCATCACCGAGACGATCTTCGAAAACCGCTTCATGCATGTGCAGGAACTGGCCCGGCTCGGCGCCCACATCACGCTTTCGGGCCAGACGGCGATCGTCGACGGCGTCGCGAAGCTGAAAGGTGCGCCGGTCATGGCCACCGATCTTCGCGCTTCCGTCTCGCTGGTCATCGCCGGCCTTGCCGCTGAAGGCGAGACCACCGTCAACCGCGTCTACCATCTCGACCGCGGCTTCGAACGGCTGGAGGAGAAGCTCTCCAATTGCGGCGCGGTGATCGAGCGGATTTCGGCGTAGCAAGGGCGACCCTGCCTTTGGCGCTGGCGATTTGCGAAAGCAGATGTTGCATCCAATCTCCCTCCTTGCGGGGGAGATCAGCAGCTTGACCGGTCGCAGCTCCCCTTGGCGCGGTTGCACGGATCGCCAAGACCGCCTAACAGAAGGCTGAAACCAACCTTCAGGTGCAAATTCCGCATGGCCCTCAAGCTTATCGCGCTCGACGACCAGGACCTGGGCATCGTTTCGGCCCATGTCCAGGACGCCGTCCTGAAAGTCAGTGATCTCGAATACCTGCCCTCGGCCAAGCGCTTCGTGCTGACCATGAACCGTTTCGTCTGGGAGGCGAAGTCGGGCCTGTTTCGCCAGCACAATGAGCGGCGGCAGGCCGTTCTGCATTTCGATCGGGTGCTGGGCGCCAAGACCAATGGCATTGCCCGCGACAAGCCCGCCGAGGTGCTGTCCCTGCTGGCGATCAGCTTCATCGAGATCAGCAAGCCGGCAGGCATCGTCGAACTGATCTTTTCGGGCGGCGGCACCATCATGCTCGATGTCGAATGCATCGAGGCCCGCCTTGCCGATATTGGCGGCGCGTGGGAAGCCACGTCGCGTCCCGTCCACAAGGCTTGAGCGCCCCATGGCCATCACGCTTGCCCAGTCCGATGCCGATTTCGAGCAGCGTTTCGCCGCCTTCCTGACGACCAAGCGGGAAGTATCCGCCGATGTCGAGGCCGCGGTGCGCGCGATCATCGCTCGGGTGCGCGCCGAGGGCGATGCGGCGCTGATCGACTATTCCAGCCGGTTCGACCGCGCCGACCTGAAAAGCGTTGGCATTGCCGTATCGAAAGACGAAATCGCCAGCGCCTATGATGGCGCCGATGCACAGACGATCAAGGCGCTCGAATTCGCGCGCGACCGCATCAGCGCCTATCATGAACAGCAGTTGCCGAAGGACAATCGCTATACGGATGCCGCCGGGGTCGAACTCGGCTGGCGCTGGACGGCGATCGAAGCCGTCGGGCTCTACGTGCCGGGCGGCACCGCAAGCTATCCAAGTTCGGTGCTGATGAATGCCATACCAGCCAGGGTTGCCGGCGTCGAACGCGTCGCGATCTGCGTGCCCGCCTCCGGCGGCGCCATACCGCCGCTGGTGCTGGTGGCGGCCGACATCGCTGGCGTTTCCGAAATCTATCGCGTCGGCGGCGCCCAGGCGATCGCCGCCCTTGCCTATGGCACCGAAACGATAAAGCCGGTGGCCAAGGTCGTCGGCCCCGGCAATGCCTATGTCGCGGCGGCCAAGCGCCAGGTGTTCGGCACGGTCGGCATCGACATGATCGCCGGCCCCTCGGAAGTGCTCGTGGTGGCCGACGGCAACAACAATCCTGACTGGATCGCCGCCGACCTTCTCGCCCAGGCCGAACACGATGTATCGGCGCAATCGATCCTGATCACCGACGATCCGGCCTTCGGCAAGGCAGTCGAACAAGCGGTCCAACGCCAGTTGCAGAATTTGCCGCGCGGCGAGACCGCCGCGGCGAGCTGGCGCGATTTCGGCGCGGTGATCGAGGTCGCGACCATCGAGGCCGCGCTGCCGCTGGTCGACCGCATCGCGGCCGAACATGTCGAGCTGGCCATCGACGATGCCGAAGGTTTTCTGTCGCGGATGCGCAATGCCGGTGCCGTCTTTCTCGGCCGCCACACGCCGGAAGCCATCGGCGACTATGTCGGCGGTTCCAACCACGTGCTGCCGACGGCCCGCTCGGCGCGCTTCTCGTCGGGCCTGTCGGTGCTCGACTTCGTCAAGCGCACCTCGGTCCTGAAACTCGGGCCGGAGCAGTTGCGTGTGCTGGCGCCGGCGGCGATCGCGCTCGCCAAGGCGGAAGGGCTCGACGCGCATGGCCGCTCCGTCGCCATACGGCTGAACATGTAGGCTGAGATGACGGGCCCCGATCAAACCCGCGCAAAGCTGATCGATGTCGAACTCGATGAATCGATCGGCCGTTCGACGCCCGATGTCGAGCACGAGCGGGCGGTGGCGATCTTCGACCTCATCGAGGAGAACAGTTTTCAGCCCGTCAACGACAGCGGCGCCGGTCCCTACCGGCTGAAATTGTCGCTGGCCGAGCAGCGTCTGGTCTTCGCCGTGGCGCGCGAGGACGGCACCGCGGTGGTCACCCACATCCTGTCGCTGACGCCGCTCCGGCGCATCGTCAAGGACTACTACATGATCTGCGAAAGCTATTACGACGCCATCCGCTCCTCGACGCCGAGCCATATCGAGGCGATCGACATGGGCCGGCGCGGTTTGCACAATGAAGGTTCGCAGACGCTGATGGACCGGCTCTCCGGCAAGATCGACATCGACTTCGACACGGCGCGACGGCTGTTCACGCTGGTCTGCGTGCTGCACTGGCGGGGCTAGCCCTGGTACCCGGCGCCCTGCCCCGCTCGATCCTGTTCCTGTGCGGCATGAACGCCGTGCGTTCGCCGATGGCCGAGCAACTGGCGCGCCGGATGCTGCCCGCCACCATTTTCGTCGCCTCGGCCGGCGTGCGCGCCGGCGAGCGCGACCCCTTCGTCGACGCCGTGCTTGCAGAAGAGGGTCTCACGCTGGGCGAGCGTCATCCAAGGACGCTGGACGATCTCGAGGACGACTATTTCGACCTGATCGTGACGCTGGCGCCGGAGGCGCACCATGCCGCGCTGGAGCTCACCCGCTCGCTCGCCGTCGAGGTCGAATACTGGCCGACGCAGGATCCGACCGGTGCCGGCGGCACGCGCGAGCAGATCATGGCGGCCTACCGCGACGTGCGCGAGCGGCTGAAGTTGCGCATAAGCCGACGTTTTTTGCCTCCGGAAGCAAAAAACGCGACGGATTAAGCGTGTTCACAAGCGCACGATTATCATATAGGTTCCGCCGAAATTCCGGCCTGGGCGCGCCTGGGCGCCGGAACTGCCATCCAAGCAAAGGTATCGAATGCCGAAGGAAGAAGTCCTCGAGTTTCCGGGTGTCGTGACGGAATTGTTGCCCAACGCGATGTTCCGGGTGAAGCTCGAAAACGAACACGAGATTATCGCCCATACGGCCGGCCGCATGCGCAAGAACCGCATCCGCGTGCTGACCGGCGACAAGGTTCTGGTCGAGATGACGCCATACGACCTGACCAAGGGCCGCATCACCTACCGCTTCAAGTAAGATCAAGGCCGATTGGTCCGCGATGAGCATTTTGCAGAAGCTGGTGCTTGCCTCGGGGTCGCCGCGCCGCATCGAACTCTTGCAGCAGGCCGGCATCGAGCCGGACCGGATCCTGCCAGCCGATATCGACGAAACGCCGCTGCGTGCCGAGCATCCGCGTTCGCTCGCCAAGCGGCTGTCGAAGGAAAAGGCAGAGAAGGCGTTCGCGTCGCTGAAGACCGAGACGGACTATGCGCCAGGCTTCGTGCTGGCCGCCGACACTGTGGTCGCGGTTGGGCGGCGCATCCTGCCCAAGGCCGAAACACTCGATGATGCCGCCAACTGCCTAGGGTTGTTGTCCGGCCGTTCGCACCGTGTCTATTCCGGTATCTGCCTGATCACGCCAGGCGGCAAGCTGCGCCAGCGGCTGGTCGAGACGCGGGTGCGTTTCAAGCGACTGCCGCGCGAGGAGATCGACGCCTATGTCGCCTCGGGCGAATGGCGAGGCAAGGCCGGCGGCTATGCCGTCCAGGGCCTCGCCGGGGCCTTCGTCGTCAAGTTGGTCGGCTCCTACACCAACATCGTTGGGCTGCCGCTCTATGAAACGGTGGCGCTGTTGTCGGGCGAAGGCTTCAAGATCCATCAGAGCTGGCTCACCGCACGGCCATGAACTCCGACTCCAAGGTCACGCCGCTGCGCCCAAAGCGCCCCTGTCCCGAATGCGGCAAGCCATCGGCGCGCGACACCTTTCCGTTCTGCTCGACGCGCTGCAAGGACATCGACCTCAACCGCTGGCTGAAGGGGGCCTATGTCATCAAGGCCCGCGACGACGAGGAAGAGCCGGACGCCGACGAGCCGAAGTAAGGCCGAGGCCGCCGGTCAGGCGGCTACGGTCTTGCGGCTGACGCGCGCCCAGGCCGGCAGCCAGTCGCCATGGGCAGCCAGGAGATCATCGACCAGTGACCAGATCTGGTCGAGATCGAGCTCCGCCGCCGTGTGCGGATCCATCATCGCCGCGTGGTAGATGTGCTCGCGGTTTTCGCTCACCAGCGCCCGCACCGTCAGTTCCTGGACATTGATGTTGGTGCGGATCAGCGCCGTCAGTTGCGGCGGCAGGTCGCCTATATAGGTCTGCTGGATGCCCGAGGCATCGACGAGGCAAGGCACCTCGACGGCACAATCGCGGGGCAGCGAAGTGATACAGCCATTGTTGCGGACATTGCCATAGATCACCGACGGTTCGCCGGTCCAGACCGAATTCATGATCGAGGAGGCATATTCCGAGGACTGCTCGACCTCGATGCGGTCGGCCGAACGATAGGCTTGCGCCTGGCCCTTCCAGCGCTCGATCTGTTCGATGCAGCGCTTGGGATATTCGTCGAGCGGGATGCCGTATTTCTCAATCAGGTCGGGGCGGCTTTCCTTGATGAAATAGGGCGTGTATTCGGCGAAATGCTCCGAGCTTTCGGTGACGAAATAGCCGAGCCTGGTCAGCATGTCGTAGCGCACCTTGTTGGGGCAGCGCGGGTTCCAGCCGGCCTTTGGCGCGCGGCCTTCGCGATAGGCGCGAACGAGATCCGGATAGAGATCGCGATAGGAACCGTCTGGCTGGCGATGCTCGAACTTCAGATAGAACGACATGTGGTTGATGCCGGCCGAGCGATAGCGGATCTCCTCGTAGGGAAGATCGAGATCGTGCGCCAGTTCCATCGCCGTGCCCTGCACCGAATGGCAGAGGCCGACCTGCCGGATGTCGGGGTATTTCTCCGATATGGCCCAGGTGTTGATCGCCATCGGGTTGACATATTGCAGCATGATCGCCTGCGGGCACACAGTGAGCATGTCCTCGCAGATCGCCCACAGATGCGGCACGGTTCTCAAGCCGCGCATGATGCCGCCGACGCCGAGCGTGTCGGCGATGGTCTGGCGCAGGCCGTATTTCTTCGGCACTTCGAAGTCGGTCACCGTGCAGGGCTCGTAACCGCCGATCTGAAAGGCGACGACGACGAAGTCAGCACCGACCAGCGCCGTGCGCTGGTCGCAATAGGTCTCGGCCTTTGCTTTCACGCCGAGCGTCGCGATCAGCTTGTTGACGACGACAGCGCTTTCTTCCAGCCGCTGCGGATTGATGTCCATCAGCGCGATTGTTGCTCCCGACAAGGCCGGCCGCTGCAGCACGTCGCCGACAATGTTCTTCATGAACACCGTCGAGCCGGCGCCTATGAATGTGATCCTGGGATTTCTTGCCACGCCAATCTCCGGCATAGGTTCAGGCTTGATGCGGCTTCGACTATGCCGCGTGCAAGCCGCCGCCGTCCAGCCTGGGCGAACTGGACGACAACTTGCGGGCGCTGGACATCGCGCTCTCGCCTGCTGAACTCGAGTGCGAGCTCGATCGCATGGTCGCGCCCGGCGCTGTCGGTGAAGAACGGCGGCGCCGGGACGGAGGCTGACTGGCCACAAGGGGCCGACCTCAGGCCATTCCAGCGATGAAAGCACCCGAGGAAGCCGCCTTTCCATGGCATCTCTTTTCCTGCCAGAAATCGACAGCTGGGCGCTGGACAGGCCGAATTCCCGTGCTATAACCCACGCGCTTTCAAGGGGCGCCCCTGGCGCCCTCATGAAATCCGGTTCACGGGAATTCGTTTGCCGGAACAGGCCCAGATAGCTCAGTTGGTAGAGCAGCGGACTGAAAATCCGCGTGTCGGTGGTTCGAATCCGCCTCTGGGCACCATCAGCTTCAAGTTGCGATTTCCATATCGTAAGTACTTGGTTTTTCGTCATAAATTTTTGACGCAACCCTTGCGTCAGTCACAACGCGCTCTCTCGGTGTTGGTATTTTTGATTGCATCCAGCCACCTGTTGCATTTTGGCAATTGGTAGGGTGAACACCCAAATTCCTGGCTTGGTGCCGTTTTTCAATCACTTGGTGCACTCAGTTCGAATCCGGGAATCGGAAGCGAACCGCCGCCACACACAATACCAGCGCAAGGCAGAGGCCGACAGTTATGCCGGCCGCCTCGCACGACATCCGCTTTGTCGACGACGATGTCCGCCTCGAAAAGCTGGCAGCGGAGTTCCAGGACGGGATGAGCGCGGCTTGACCACGCGACTTCGACCCAGCCTTCAAAGAGCCATGATGATCGGCAGTCCGGGATCCTCGATCATGGACCTTGTCACGCCGCCGAAAATCCGTTCCCGCAGCCGCGAATGACCATAGGCCCCCATGACCATGAGTTCGGCGCCAGTGTCGACCGCGTGCTGGCGGAGAACGTCGGCTATCGAGTGGTTTGAACTCGGCAAACGGTCTACCGTTACCTTTACGCCATGACGGGAGAGATAGGTCGCCACGTCTGCCCCGGGCTCCGCGCCGTGATGCCGTTCGTCCTCGATCGGGTCGACCATGACGATCCGCACCTCATCGGCACCTGAAAGGATGTCGAGCGACTCTCGCAAGGCGCGCGACGCTTCCAGGCTCGCATCCCATGCGACGAGGACGCGTTTCGGTTTCAACGTCGCGGACGCCCCTTTGGGGACAAACAGGATTGGCTTTCCAGACGAAAACAGCGTGCCTTCGATGACTTTCTCCTTGAGCGTTTGGCTCGCAAGCAGGTCTGGCCCAAGGACGGTTATATCGGCGTAACGCGCGCGCCGGCCGATGACCTCGTCTGCCCAGGCATAGTCCGGGTAGTCATCACTCAGGTCCGTCGATACCGGGCTCGCCGACAGCATTTTGGAAACGGCCGAATTCCGCTTCTGCAGCATTTCCGTTTCGGCTTCTCGCTCCGCGAGCCAAACCGGAGAGACCACCTCGGCATATGCCCCGCCGGAGGGAGGCGCCGCGATGACCAGAACAAGCACCGAGAGATGGGCATTGATTTCTTCACACAGGCCGGCGGCAAGCTTCAGATCAGCGTCTCCCTGATTGGGTCCTGTAACCGTGAGCAATGTCTTGAATGGCATAGCGGCGTCTCCTTGTTCGGGAAAGGTTCACAGTGGTCATAGCCGTAGCCAGCCGGTCGGATTCCTGCCTTGCGCTGGATCAAACCGATCGCCTCGCAGGATTGATCCCGATCAACGTACGCGCGCCTCGCAAGCCTTAGCCTGACATCGACGGCTGGAGGCGGATCAAATGAGATTCGGGACGACGATGGGTTTCCTGGCGCTGACGCTGAGCACCGCGGCGGCACAACAGATGAGCAATGGACAGCAGGAATATCTGAATTCCTGCGCTGTGTGCCACGGCGTGGACGGCAGCGGCGACGGACCCATGGCCGACGTATTGCGGAAGCGCCCCGCGAATTTGACGACGCTCACAAGCCGCAATGGCGGCGAATTTCCCTACTGGCGGGTCTATGCCACGATCGACGGCCGCGGCCTCGTGCCAGAGCACGGTGAGCGCGACATGCCAGTCTGGGGCAATCAGTTCCTGCCCGACGATGTGAAGCGCTACGGCCCCTATGGCGGCGAGGCGATCACTACGGAACGCATTCAAAACCTCGCCGGTTATGTCCAGACGCTTCAACGCTAGCAGAACTGGTGCACGCAATGATCGCTCAAAATCAGGACGCCGTGGTCGAGATGCTGAAGGACCCTGCCACCTATGGCGAGGCCGGTCCCGTCGAGACGATCGAAACCCACATTTCCCGGATATTCCTTATCGGGCAACGCGCATTCAAAATGAAGCGCGCGGTCAAGCTGCCTTATGTCGATTTTTCGACGCCGGAGTTGCGGGTCGCCGCGTGCGAAAAGGAAGTGGAATTGAACTCCAGGACGGCGCCCGGTCTCTATCTCAATGTCCGCCGCATCACGCGTGCGGGAAATCGGCTTGCGATGGATGGATCGGGGGAACTGGTCGACGCTGTTATCGAGATGGTTCGCTTCGATCAGTCGAACCTCCTCGATCGCATGGCCGCCGCGGCGAAGTTGACCCCCTCGCTGATGACCGCCGTGGCGCGCATGATTGCGCGATATCACGGCAATGCCGAGGTGATCCACGCCGGCAGCGGGTCAGGGAACATTGGCGGTGTGCTTGAAATCAATTCGGCCGGATTTGGGACGAGCCACGTGTTCGATGGAAAGGAGATCGAAACGCTCAACACGGCGTTTCACGCCACCCTCGCCCGCCATGCCGGCCTGCTTGACCGGCGGGAGGCGGCAGGCCGCGTCCGCCGTTGCCATGGCGACCTGCATCTGCGCAACATCTGCGCCTTCGATGGCGAGCCTCGCCTGTTCGATTGCATCGAGTTCAATGATCAGATCGCCACCGTCGATGTCCTCTACGACCTTGCATTCCTGCTCATGGACCTTTGGCATCGCGGTTTTGCGCAACTCGCCAATCTGGTGATGAACCGGTATCTCGACGACGCCGATGACGAAGACGGCTTCATGCTCCTGCCTTTTTTCATGGCGGTGCGGGCGGCGGTGCGCTCCCACGTGACCGCGACGCAGGTCGAGGAGGGCAGCCAGGACTCCACAAAGCTGATTACCGAAGCGCGATCCTATTTCAAACTCGCGCAAACCCTGCTTGCCGAAACGCCGCCTCGGCTCGTCGCAATCGGCGGTTTGAGCGGCTCGGGCAAGACGACGGTCGCCGAAGCGCTCGCACCGCGGATCGGCGCGCCGCCTGGGGCCAGGATCGTCGAGAGCGACCGCATCCGCAAGGCCATGCATGGCGTGGCCGCCGAAACGAAGCTGCCGGACAAGGCCTACCGGCCCGACGTGTCGGAACGCGTCTATCGCCAGATCGCCCGGCGTTCGGAGTTGATCCTTGCCGCAGGCGGCTCCGTCGTCGCCGACGCCGTATTCGACAAGCTGGAGGATCGCGACAGGATCGAGCGTGCCGCGAGCGAGGCGGATGTTCCGTTTGCGGGATTTTGGCTGGCGGCCGATCCGCCGGTACTTTGGCGCCGGGTCAGCGAGCGCAAGGGGGGCCCTTCCGATGCCACGGTCGACATCCTGTCGCGGCAGTTGCAGCGCGATGCCGGTCCGTTGACCTGGCGCAAAATCGAGGCGGACCGCAAGGTGGCCGAAATCACAACCGAGATGGTGGCCGTGGTCGAGGGCAACGCTTCAGCCAGTTTCAGGAAGACCGGATCATAGAGCTAACCACCGCCTGGCGGATCTCCATTGTCGCTATGGTCGAGGAAGACCAGGCAAGGGAAGTCGATGATCATGTGTTTGACTCTAATCAAGGTCACGCCCGGTCGCCGCGGTAGGAATGGCTTCAAAGGAGTTTGCCATGACCAGCTTGCACGACCTCACCCCCAAATTCAGGAACATCCGGCTGCTTCTGGCGCGCGAGAAGGGCCATCCGGAAGGTGACCGGGAAGAAGGCTACGATGTGCTGGCTCCGCTCACCGGCGAGGGACGGCTGGATGCCGAGGAATGGAAATCGCATAAGGCCTTCTGCCGTGTCCGCCGTTTTGGCACCGGTGGACACGATCTTGTCGGCCGTTTGCGCCGCAAGCCAGGTGGACAATGGTATTTCGACTATGCCGAGGGCGATCGTGACGACGAGATCGGCTTTCATCTCGGCGAGGAGCGTTTCGTCACCGGCGAGTATGTCTCGATCAAGCGCAACGGGGCCATGCACACCTATCAGGTGGCCCGGGTCGAGCAGCCATAGCACGTCTCTCACATCTGACCGGAGGAGCCATGTCGCGCCGTATACTTGTCCTCGTCGGCCACCCCGACCCTTCCCCTGACCGGCTCTGCCGGGCCTTGGCTTCGGCCTATGCCGAAGCGGCGGAGAGGGCGGGCCACACCGTGCGCAAGATCGACCTGGCCTTGCTGGACTTTCCGATGCTCCGGACGATGCAGGAGTTTGAGCATGGCGAGATTCCCGACAGCCTGAGAGAGGCGACAGAGGCAGTCGTCTGGGCGGAGCATTTCGTCTTTGTCTTTCCGCTGTGGCTGGGCACCATGCCGGCCATGCTGAAGGCTTTCCTGGAGCAGGTGATGCGACCGGGCACGGCTTTCACCTACCCGGCCAAAGGCGAAAATTTCACCAAATCCTTGCTGCGCGGCCGCTCCGCCCGCCTGGTGGTGACGATGGGAATGCCGGCGGCCGTTTACCGGATATGGTTCTTCAGCCACGGGATTGCCGGCATGCGGCGTGGTATCCTCAACTTTGTCGGCATCCGGCCGGTGCGCGAGACCTTGTTCGGCATGGTCGCGAACGCCGGCGACGCGAAGCGGGCGAACTGGCTAAGGCAGATGCAACGGCTGGGCGAACGCGCGGGCTAGGGCCGTCACGGCTTGAGGACGGCAGCGCCACTCAGCCTGCCCATGCGTAAGTCATCCAGCGCCTGGTTTGCCTGTTCCAGCGGATAGACCTTTGTGTGTGTACGCACCCGAGCGTGCTTCGCTGTCGGAAAGAACTCCTCCGCGTCACGACGAGTCAGGTTCGCGACCGACACCAATTCTCTTTCTTCCCAGAGAAGCTTGTAGGGCATCGACGGAATGTCGCTCATGTGGATACCGCCGCAGACTACCCGGCCGCCTTTGCGAACAGCCCGCAACGCCGCCGGCACCAGTTCGCCGACCGGCGCGAAAATGATCGCGGCGTCAAGGTCGACAGCGGGCAATTCGTCGGACGCCCCTGCCCAGGCAACGCCCAACGAGCGCGCAAATTCCTGTGCCTGAATGTCGCCGGCCCGCGTGAAGGCAAAGATCTCACGTCCCTGCCAGATCGCAACCTGTGCGATGATATGCGCGGCGGCGCCGAAGCCATAAATGCCCAGGCACCGCCCGTCGCCTGCCTTCTTGAGGCAGCGCCAGCCGATCAGCCCTGCGCACAGGAGCGGCGCCAGCGACACCGGATCGGCGGCAGCGTCGAGCTCGAAAGCGAAATGCTCATCGGCAACGACATGGCTGGCGAAGCCGCCATCGCGCGTATAGCCGGTGAAGAGCGGCTGGTCACACAGGTTTTCGGCGCCGGCGCTGCAATAGGGACAATGTCCGCAAGTGTGCCCCAGCCATGGAACGCCTACTCTCTGCCCGAGCCGGGATCGCGACACGCCCTCACCGACAAGATCGACGATGCCGACGATTTCGTGACCCGGCACGAGCGGCAGCTTCGGCCACGGCAACTCACCGTCCACGACATGCAGATCGGTGCGGCAGACCGCGCATGCCTCAACCTTGAGCCTGATCTCGCCCGCTCCCGGCAAGGGATCCGGGCGGTCGACGAGCGTCAAACGCGTGCCTGGCTTTTCCAGCACCATTGCCTTCATCACGCTTCCCCGGTTTCTCAGAAGTAGATGAGAACGGCCCCGCGTCCACTCGGCATGGAAACGCGCGGGTTTGGCACCTCGTTCCTATCGCGGGTTCCTGATCTTGACCGGGCACGGCCGGATGTGACGACCGAAACCGTACCTCGCCGGACCATGGCCATGCTTTCCGGCAGAAAGAATTTCGAAATAAAGGCCCGCGGCGGCGAGATAGGCAAGGCCCAGTATCCCAGCCCAGATTTCAATCATATCGGAGGTCATGGTCAGATTCTCCTGGTTGGTCCTGACCAGATAATTGCCGAGCCAAGTCATGCCGGCCTTGATCGTGGTCAATCGCACCGACCATCTTGCGCGCACGCCTTATCAGGCTCCATCGGATGATTTCGGGCTTGCTCTAAGTAGTTTCCCTTAGGGAGATAACCGAATTTCGGCGTGGCCGGATTTGCGCGATTGCTGTTGTCACGAATTCACCGGGACCCCAGCCATGTACGCTCAAGCCTCCGCCAAGATCGAACTGCCGTCCTATCTCCCCCAGCAGAACCCAGCCGCCATCTTTGACGGCGCGACCGTGCAGCCAGTGAGCTTCTTCCAGGCAGGCACCGAGATTTACGCTCAAGGCGAAAAGGCCGGAGCTCTTTACTACGTCGAGTTCGGCGCGGTCCGCATCTACCGGCTGCTGGCCGATGGCCGCAGGCAGATCAGCGCGTTCCATCTGGCGGGAGAAACCTTCGGGTTCGAGGCCGACGCCACTCACCACTTCTTCGCCGAAGCGATCAGCGCAACCGGCGTCCGGGTCTTGCGCGCTCCATCAGGCACGGACATGTCCCGCCAGCTCCTGCCTCTCGCGCTCAAGGGCCTGACCCGGGCACAGGAACATCTCCTCGTGCTTGGCCGCCAGAACGCCATCGAGCGCGTCGCGGCATTCCTCGTCGAAATGTCGGAGCGTCAGGGCGGGTTGCGGCAGGTGGAATTGCCAATGTCGCGGAACGACATCGGCGACTATCTCGGCCTTACCATCGAAACCGTGTCGCGGGTCTTCACCCGGCTGAAGGAGAAAGGCGTAATCCGCCTGCTCACCTTGCGCAGCATCGAAATTCTCAAGCGCGATACGCTGCTGGCAATGGGGGAATGAAGCCGTTTGAGCCAATCCCGCGCATCAATCCTGAAAGGGGCGCAAAATGAAAACCACACTTGCAACTCACACCGGATTTCGCTTCGAAGTGCGTCATGCATGTCCCGATGATGAGCCGATCGTTGCCGAGTTCTTCACCCATGTGACGCCGGAGGACCTGCGCTTCCGCTTTCTCGGAGCCGTGAAGGAAGTTTCGCACGAGCGGCTGGTGGCGATGACCCGCTCCGACGATCCGCACGTCCATAATTTTCTCGCCTTCTCGACCGACGGAATGATGATCGCGGTGGCAACGCTTGCCAGCGATCCGGCCGACCGGCGTGGCGAAGTCGCCATCTGCATTCGCGAGGATCGCAAGCATCTCGGCGTCGGCTGGGAGTTTCTCGGCTATGTCGCGCGTTATGCCGACGACCACTGCATCGAGACGATCGAGTCGATCGAGAGCCGCGAAAACCGCGCAGCGATCGAACTCGAGCGTGAGATGGGTTTCACCGTCACAACGGACTCCGACGACCCGACACTCGTCCTTGTTCAGCGGAAGCTCGGTGCCAAATTGCCAAGCTAGAACGGTCCCCCGCCTACGGAGGTGCCGAAGCGCTCTATCTCTTCGGCCACCGCACGTTCCTCGTCGGCTGGAATGACAAGCACGTCGACGAGCGAATCCGTGGTGCTGACCAATTCTTCGCCGTTCGCATTCAGCTCCTTGTCGAGCGCGACGCCCAGCCATCCGGCCGTTTCGCAGATTCTCTGTCGGATCACGGGCGCATGCTCGCCGATGCCAGCGGTGAACACGAGGGTGTCGAGCCCGCCTATCGCCGCGGCAAGTGATCCGATCTCACGCCCGATACGGTAGACGAAAAGATCGACGGCGCGCACCGCCGCCGGGTCTTTCGACGCAAGCAAAGCTTGCATGCTCCCGGAGATGCCGGATACCCCCAGCAGGCCGGATCGCTCGTAGAGCAGGTCGGTCAGCTCGTCAGGCGACAGCTTCCGATCCTGCAGAAGATGCAGGAGGACGCCGGGATCGATCGCGCCGCAGCGCGTGCTCATGACAAGGCCGTCAAGCGTCGAGAAACCCATGGTGGTGGCGTGGCTTACGCCTGCCTTCATCGCGCACAGGCTCGCTCCGCTGCCGAGATGGGCAACGATCGTTCGGCCACCGGCGGCGGCGCCGTAGCGATTGTGGAGTTCGCTGGCGATATGGCTGTAAGAGAGCCCGTGGAAACCGTAGGACACGATGCCTTGCTCCGACATCTCATGCGGCAGGCCGTAAAGTCTGGCGATCCCAGGCTGGGCGGCGTGAAAGGCGGTATCGAAGCAGCCGACCTGCATGGCGCCGGGCAGAAGGCGGTTGGCCAGGTCGACGAGCTCCAGGTTGATCGCCTGGTGAATCGGAGCGAGCGGCTCGAGCTTGCGCAAGGCGTCGAGCGTGCGCGCGTCGAGTAACGTTGCGCCGGCAAACTCCCGGCCGCCATGTACGATACGATGCCCGACCTTGCGCACCTGGCGCAACAGGCCGCGGTCCGCCAGATAGGACGCAACGGCCTCGAATGCCTTGCCAATGGAGATCGGCTGCTCGCCAAGGCTCCTGTCGAAGGGCGGCGTTGTCGCCATGGGCGCGACATGGAGCCGGGGCCGCTCGCCGATTGACGAAACGCTGCCGCGCACCAGCAGATGCAGTTCGTCGCCCCCTTGAAAGGCGGCGAACTTCAGGCTCGACGAGCCGCCATTGAGGACAAGAATCGCATCGGTCATGGCCGACCGGTCCCGGCCGCTTTTGCAGGCCTGGTCCTCTCTGCCTGGCGCTTCGTCATCGACTACCGCTCCCACTTCCAACCGAGGATCTCGGGCATGTCCTGCCCGTGCTTGCGGATATAGGCTGCGTGCTCGATCAGCTTGCCTTCCATGGCCTGTTTCAGCTGGATGTGCGCGCCGGCCGGCCCGGGAATGCGGTCGAGCACGCCGAGCACGAGATGATAGCGGTCAAGTCCATTCAGCACGGTCATGTCGAACGGCGTCGTCGTCGTCCCTTCCTCATTGTAGCCGCGCACGTGGATGTTGTCGTGATTGGTCCGCCGGTAGGTCAAGCGGTGGATAGTCCATGGATAGCCGTGATAGGCAAAGATGACAGGCTTGTCCCTGGTGAACAACGCATCGAACTCGCGATCCGACAGCCCGTGCGGATGATGTTCCTTCGGCTGCAGCGTCATCAGGTCGACAATGTTCACCACGCGGACCTTGAGGTCGGGAATGTGGCGCCTGAGGATTTGAACGGCGGCCAGCGTCTCGAGCGTCGGCACGTCGCCGGCGCAGGCCATCACCACGTCCGGCTCGGCCCCACCGTCGGTCGATGCCCATTCCCATATGCCGATGCCGGCCCTGCAGTGGACTTTCGCTTCTTCGATGGACAGCCACTGCCAGGAATTGGCTTTGCCGGCGACGATGACGTTGATGCGGTTCCATGTCTGCAGCACATGGTCGGTCACGCAAAGCAGGCTGTTGGCATCCGCCGGCAGGTAGACGCGCACCACGTCCGCCTTCTTGTTCAGCGCCACATCGATGAAGCCTGGATCCTGATGGCTGAACCCATTGTGCTCCTGCTGCCAGACATGGCTGGACAAAAGATAGTTCAGCGAAGCGATGGGTCGCCGCCAGGCGAGCTTGCGGCAGGCATCCAGCCATTTCGCATGCTGGTTGAACATGGAATCGACAATGTGCGTGAAGGCTTCGTAGCAGGAGAAGAAGCCGTGGCGCCCGGTAAGCAGGTAACCTTCCAGCCAACCCTGACAGGTATGCTCGGATAGAATTTCCAGAACCCTGCCTTCCCGCGCCAGGTGGACATCCTCGGGAAGTATCTCTTCCATCCAGGCGCGCTCCGTCACCTCGAAGACGTCCTGCAACCGGTTCGAAGCCGTCTCGTCTGGCCCGACGATGCGGAAATTCCTAGCGCTTTGGTTCAACGTCATGACGTCGCGCAGGAAACTGCCCATCACGCGGGTCGACTCTGCCTTGACGCTCCCGGGCCGCTCGACCGGGACGGCGTGCTCATTGAGGCCGGGCAGTTCCAGGGACCGGCGCAGCAGGCCGCCATTGGCATGCGGGTTGGCGCTCATGCGCCTGTCGCCTTCCGGCGCGGCGGCGCGGATCGCGGCCACGGGCGCGCCGGCGGCATCGAAAAGCTCTTCGGGCCGGTAGCTTCTCATCCATTCCTCGAGCATCTTCAGATGCTGGGGGTTTTCGGCGAGGCCCGACAGCGGGACCTGGTGGGCGCGCCAGAATCCCTCGGTCTTCAGGCCATCCACTTCCTTGGGGCCGGTCCAGCCCTTCGGGCTCCGCAGCACGATCATCGGCCATTTCGGCCGCGACTGCGCCGTCTTTGCGCCGCTGCGAGCCGTGTCTTGAATCGCCTTGATGCGGTCGAGCGCATCGTCGAGCACGACCGCCATCCGCTCATGCATCAGGGCTGGATCATCGCCCTCGACAAACAGCGGCTCGTAGCCGTAGCCGATGAACAGCGCACGCAGCTCGTCCTCGGGGATGCGAGCCAGAATTGTGGGATTGGCGATCTTGTAGCCGTTAAGATGGAGGATCGGCAGCACCGCGCCATCAAGCGCAGGATTGAGGAACTTGTTGGAGTGCCAGGACGTCGCGAGCGGACCGGTCTCCGCCTCGCCGTCGCCGACGACGCAGGCGACGATCAGATCCGGGTTGTCGAAGGCCGCGCCATAGGCATGCGACAGCGCGTAGCCGAGCTCGCCGCCTTCATGGATCGAGCCGGGCACATCGGGCGCGGCATGGCTGGGAATACCGCCTGGAAAGGAGAATTGCCGGAAGAGTTTCTTCATCCCGGCCTCGCCCGATGCGACATCCGGATTGATCTCGCTGTAGGTGCCTTCGAGGTAGGTGTTGGCAACCATCGCAGGTCCGCCATGGCCGGGACCGCAGACATAGATGACATTGGCATCGCGCTGTCTGATAGCGCGGTTGAGATGCGCATAGATGAAGCTGAGACCCGGCGAGGTTCCCCAATGGCCGAGCAGCCTTGGCTTGACATGCTCCAGCCGAAGGGGCTCGCGAAGCAACGGATTGTCGAGCAGGTAAATCTGCCCGATGGTCAGGTAGTTGGCGGCACGCCAATAGGCATCGATGTCGTGCAGTTCCTGTGCGGACAAGCGATTGGTGCTGGGATGCACGGTCATTTCCGACTCCTTCGCTGGGTTAAACCGAACCGGCTGAAGCACAACGCTTCGACGCTGCCACCGGTTCATGACCGGCCGGTGTCAAGACCGGGCGCCATCGATCTATCCGGCCAAGAAGCGTCGAGCTTTGATCCATCGCAAATGCCGGGCAGGCCGACCGCGGCTCCAAACCCATCTCGAAGCCGCGACCCGCAGGACAAGACAGCGCCGTCTTTGCTTCAGAGCAACGAACGCCCTGAAAAGGCCAGGCAGGATAGTTGTTTGCAAGATGCGGACAAGCAACATGAAACGCAGATTGAACGCCGATGCGACCATGGACGGGATCATGCGCGAGACGCCGGCGACAATTCGTGTCGTTCTCCAGCGCGGAATGCTGTGCGTCGGCTGCCCGATCGCGTCCTTTCACACCGTTTTCGACGCGGCGCGCGAGCATGACCTGGATGAGGATCAGCTTCGCCACGATCTGGAGGCGGCCATCGAAAGTGACGTGGATTAACTCTTTGCCGCGCGACCTTCAGCAATGACAAGGAGACGATGCGGCTCGATCACGACTATCCTCTGCCGTCCGCTCTTGACGAGCCCCTGGTCCTCCCATGCGGAAAGCAGCCGGCTGACCGTATGAAGCGTGGTGCCCGTCATTTCCGCGACGTCCTGGCGTGAAATTGGGAAGTCGATCAGAATTCCCTCCTCGGTCTTTTTCCCCGACTGCTTGATCAGCTTCAGCAAGGCATGCGCAACGCGCTGCTCGACCTGCTCGGTGGACATCTCGATGACGCGGGCATGGGCATCCTGCAGCCTCACTCCCACTGCCTTGTAGGTATTGGCACTGAAGCTCGGAAAGCTCGCGGCGAATGTGGACCAGAGCTGGCTCGGCCAGGCAAGCACCACGCAATCGACAGCCGCGACGGCATTTGCCGGATAGGTCGTCCGGCCCAGCGCGCTAGCGATCCCCATCAATTCGCCCGGGCTTATGTAGCGCACGGTCACCTCATGCCCATCCGGAGTCGATTTCATCACGCGCACATGGCCGTCGAGCAGCAGGAAGAACGAATGGGCCTCCTGCTCCTGCTCGAACACCGGCTGATCCTTGGCGACCCGAATAGACCTTGCCTGTCCGACCATGCGATCAAGGTCCGCGGAAGCGATCCCCTCGAATACGGACAGCCCGGCAATCAGTGATCGATCAAGGCTTGCCAAAGGCCATCCTCCCCAACTTCAACAATGCAACGCGCTCAGGCCCCTGTCCGACTGTGTCACGGACCACCGCCCTTCGACAAGTGAAGCCTCCCCTGGCTGCCGCCTGCCAATCACCCGCTTGTTTGCGCTGGGGCAAGCTCCATCCTTCGCGACCGGGATAGAAGAACCCAAACAGGCGCCCTGCCTGGTTTTGATGAGGCATGTCATGGCAATTCCACGGACGCGACCAAGCGCCTATCCGGCAATTCTCTCTTACGGATTCCGGCCCTTCTTTCTGCTCGGCCCCCTGCAAGCCGCTGCCGCGATCCTTTTGTGGCTGCCCCTCTACTACGGCAAGCTCGAAACCTTCAGCACCTTCCTGCCCGTGGACTGGCATATTCATGAATTGCTTTTCGGCTACCTGCCGGCAGTCGTGACCGGCTTCCTGCTGACTGCAATTCCGAATTGGACCGGACGGCTTCCCGTTCAGGATCTTCGCCTGCTGATGCTGGTGCTGCTCTGGGTCGCTGGTCGGGCGGCCGTGTTCCTTTCGGCGGAAACGGGATGGCTCCTGAGCGCGGTCATGGACTGCTCCTTTCTTCTCGCTGTGGTGGCGGCCGCCGCAACGGAAATCATTGCCGGGCGAAACTGGCGAAACCTCAAGGTGCTGCTGCCCGTCACGATCCTCTTTGCGGCAAACGTCATGTTTCATCTGGAAGCGCATTATCAAGGAGCCTCCGACATGAGCCGGCGTCTCGGCCTTGGAGCGGTTGTCGTCCTCATCATGATTGTCGGCGGGCGGATAATTCCGAGCTTCACCCGTAACTGGCTGGCTCGCGAGAACCCCGGCCGGCTCCCGGTATCGTTTGGCAAGTTCGATATCGCAACGATCGCGCTGTCCGCCGTCGGCCTCGCAGCGTGGACCTTCTTTCCCGAGAATGTTGCAACCGGCGCATTGCTGATCGCCGCAGCGGTGTTCAACGCAGTTCGGCTTGCCCGCTGGGCGGGCGACCGGACGCCGGCCGACCCTTTGGTTCTGATCCTGCACATTGCGTTCGCCTTTGTGCCTCTGGGCTTGGCGCTTGCCGGACTGGCCGTGTTCGCGCCGGGGGCAGTTCCTGCGGTGGCCGGCATTCATGCATTGGCCGTGGGAGCGGTGGCATGCATGACGCTTGCCGTCATGACCCGTGCCTCCCTCGGCCATACCGGCCGCGAACTGACGGCAAGCGCCGGAACACGTGCGATCTTCGCTGCGATCGTCATTGCCGCCATCCTGCGTGTAGCGGCCGCCATGGCTCCCGCCGCAGCAATTCTCCTGCCTATCTCTGCGGCGTTCTGGGTTGCCGCCTTCGTCGGCTACGCCGTGCTCTTTGGCGGAATGCTCGTGCGACCGCGCCGGCAAGCGCGCAGCAAGAGCGGCGCATGAAAGGTTGGCAGGCGGCGTTCCGCCAGTTTCTCGCCAGCCCCGCGCCAATCATTTTCGTCGAAACAATTTGCGCCAGCACAAATTGCCAAGCCGTCCGACGGCCTACAAGGGCGCAACGGTTGATGCCGTGGTGAACCAAAGAAAGGACTATTCCAATGAAACTGCCCCTCATCGCCGCGGCGATCGCGTTGCTCTCAATCACCGGAGCGGCAAATGCCGAAGAACATGTCGTCCAGATGCTGAACAAGGGTGACAAGGGTTCGATGGTCTTCCAGCCGGACTTCATCCGGGCGGCGCCCGGCGACACCATCAAGTTCGTGCCGACCGACAAGACCCACAACGCCGAGATCATCAAGGGAATGATTCCGGACGGCGCCGAGTCCTTCAAGGGCAAGGCGAGCGAGGAGATCACGGTCACCCTCACCAAGGAAGGTGTCTATGGCGTGAAGTGCGCCCCCCACTATGGCATGGGCATGGTGGCGCTGATCGTCGTCGGCAAGCCGGTCAACCTGGAAACGGCAGAAGCCGTCAAGCAGATCGGCAAGGCAAAGCCGGTCTTTGCCGAGCTGTTCGCCGAGGCGACCAAAGCAGCTTCGAACTGACCGGACATGATTTGAGCCTGCCTCCGGTGATGGCGAGCCGGAAGCACTGGCCGGGCGGACCTAGGGAGAGGTCCGACCCGGCCATTTTCGTTTTTCATTTTGCCGTTTGGCACGCCGCTGTGACCAGCGGTCAGCGCAAAGACGTGCTTCGGCAACTGCCTCCAAGTCAAAATTCATCTGGCTCAGATTTGCGCAAACGCAAAGACGCGCCGCGTCAAGACACTATCCTGGCTTCATCGAAACCGTTGAAGTCGAGGAAATGAAAATGCTTACGAGACGCGAAGCTTTGCTGGGTTCTGTTCTTACCGCCGCTGCCGTTGCCGCCATCGGCCCGGTGCCGGCTATGGCTGCAGTGAAGGATGTGGCCTCACTTCCGCGCGAAAAAGTGACCCTTGTCGCGCCGCCTTTCGTGCACCCTCACGACCAGGTGGCCAAGGGTGGCCCCAAGGTTGTCGAGTTCACCATGAAGATCGAGGAGAAGCCGACGGTCATCGACGCCGACGGCACGCAGCTCAATGCCATGACCTATAACGGCTCCATTCCGGGCCCGCTCATGGTCGTGCATGAGGGTGACTATCTCGAGCTCACGCTGATCAATCCCGACACCAATACGCTCGCCCACAATATCGACTTCCATGCGGCGACCGGCGGGCTCGGCGGCGGTGCACTGACACTGATCAACCCGGGAGAGCAAGTGACGTTGCGCTTCAAGGCGACCCGGCCCGGAACATTCGTCTACCATTGCGCACCGGGCGGAGCGATGATCCCCTGGCATGTCGTGTCGGGAATGAGCGGAGCGGTGATGGTCCTGCCGCGCGACGGCCTGAAGGACGAAAAGGGCAAGCCCGTCCGCTACGACCGCATCTATTATATCGGTGAGAACGACTTCTACATCCCGCGCGACGAGCAGGGAAAATTCAAGAAGTACGACTCGGTCGGCGACAATTACGACGATACCGTGAAGGTGATGCGCGGCCTGATCCCGACGCATGTCGTCTTCAACGGCAAGGCTGGATCGCTGACCGGCGAGAATGCCATGAAGGCCAAGGTCGGGGAAACGGTGCTGATCGTCCATTCCCAGGCCAATCGCGACACTCGCCCGCACCTGATCGGCGGCCACGGCGACTTCGTCTGGGAACAGGGCAAGTTCGCCAATGCCCCGGCCAAGGATCTCGAGACCTGGTTCATTCGGGGTGGATCGGCGGGCGCCGCTCTCTACACGTTCCGGCAGCCGGGGGTCTACGCCTACGTGAACCACAATCTGATCGAGGCCGTCGAACTCGGCGCAACCGCGCACTTCACGGTCGATGGAACCTGGGACGACGATCTGATGATGCAGGTCGAAGCTCCCAAGGCGATTGCCTCATAGGAAGAAAAGCCGATCGCCCTGCAATTCTCCGGCACCGCCGGCGAATTGCAGGGCAGGCGGAGTTTGGACATGTCCTTCCACCCTGTCTTCACATTCGGAACCATCGCGGCTGCCGCCCTCATCGGACTGGGTGTCAGCCACGCGGTCGACGGCATGTCCGGGCAACCTCGGAGGCCAGTTGTCTTGACCGACATGGTCACCCTGGCGCCTGGTTCCTTCAACCACCCGCAGCCAGGTGAATTCCTCAAGGACGACCATTCCGCGCCTGCGCCCATCTTGAAGGAGACTATCGACGCGCCGCTGGAGATCATGACGTTTCAGGTGACCGCGTCGGACTATGATCGTTGCGTCCTGGACGGCGCCTGCCAGCCGGCTGATTCGCGCCTCGCCGGCAACGTTCCGGCGACCGGCGTCAGCTTCACTGATGCACAGGCCTATGCGAACTGGCTGTCCGAGAAGACAGGTGAGGCGTGGCGGCTACCGACCGACGCGGAATGGGCCTATGCTGCGGGTGAGCGATTTCGAGCCGACATAGAAGGTGGTGATGGCGATCCGGCCGATCCGGCGAGGCGATGGCTCACGCAATATCGCAATGAGGCGGCGCTCGGCCGCAAACCGGATCCTGAACCCCGGCCTCTTGGGGCATTTGGAGCCAATTCAAAAGGTGTTGCGGACATTGCCGGCAATGTCTGGGAGTGGACGGCGACCTGCTATGCCCATGCGACGATGTCCAGCGACGGCGCGCGTATCGCCAGTTCGATCACCAATTGCGGTGTGCATGTCGTGGAGGGTTTCCACCGCACTTACATGTCGAACTTCATCCGCGACGGCAAAAGCGGCGGTTGCGCGGTCGGCACGCCGCCCGACAATCTCGGTTTCCGCCTTGTCCATGATCCTGGTGGCTTCCTGCAGGCCGCCCGTCGCCGACTGGGCCTCACCTGATTGCTCGACAAGAAAGGAACGTAGATGACTCCGAAGCCGGCCTCGCTTGACAGGGTTCGCCCTGCCGCCGAACAGCCCCTGGCGCGCCCCGGCGTCGATCGGACCTCGATAGGAGTGCTGGTCCGCAAATTCTATTCCAGGGTGAGAAAGGATGAGCGGCTCGGGCCCGTCTTCGCCCGAGAAATCGTTGGCGATTGGGAGCCCCATCTGGAGAAAATGACGGACTTCTGGTGCTCCGTCATCTTGAAAAGCGGCGACTATCATGGCCGGCCGGTGCCTGCTCATCTGAAGCTCAAGAATGTCACCGAAGCCGACTTCGAGATTTGGCTGGCTCTTTTCGGCGAGACGGCGTCCGAGCTCTTCGCCCCCGAGATCGCGGCGGTGTTCGTGGAACGGGCGGAAAGGATAGCAACGAGCTTGAAGCTCGCCATGTTCTTCCACCTCGGTCCCGCCACCAAGGTGCCTGGCTAGCAGATCCCACCGGCGCGGTGGAGTTTACCGAGCTGACATCCGGTTTGATCATGCGCAAGGACTGTGGCCGTCGGGGCCCGTAATTTCCGCCGATGATCCTTAATCTCTTCGTCGGCACCATCGTCATCAGCCTGACGGTACTGATCCATACTTTCGGCCTCATCGCCATCACTCACGCAATGGCACGGATCGTTGCGCTCTTTCGCATGCACGGACGGCGCAGCCGGGTCCTGGCCATGATCAGCGTGGTCATGGGGCTTTTCGCTGTCATGACGGCGGAAGTCTGGCTATGGGCCGGACTCTATCGGCTGCTCGGAATCCTGAGCGACTTCGAGACCGCGCTTTACTTCTCGACCATCACCTTTTCGACGGTCGGCTATGGAGATGTGGTGCCCGCTCATGGCTGGCGGGTGCTGGCGGCCCTGGAGGGCATCAATGGCTTTCTGCTGATTGGCTGGTCGACCGCCTATCTGATCGCGGCCGGCATCCGTGTCGGTCCCTTCCGGGTCGGCGAGCATTTTTGACCCGGTACCCGAGCCATCGGTCAGACCGCTGCCGAGTGCCTGCCGGTTCCACTGCTGAGATACTTGTCGAATCTCGCCGCCACCGTCCTGACCAGGGGACGGCTTTCCCGCGGCACGACGAAGTTCTCACCGTCGAGCCGAAGAAGCTGGCCGGCACCGCTGATGGCCAGCCGGCTCGCCTCGCAGAGCAGCGTCTGGCCGACCGCTCCAAAGCGTTCGACAAGGTCCACCGCCGAGAACGTGAAGTTGCACATCAGACGCTCGATGATCCAGCCCCGCGCCAGATCATCGAGACTGAACTCAATGCCGCGCGCTATCGCCAGCTGTCCGGAATCCACGGCCTTTTCGTACTCGCCGGTGGCAACGATGTTTTGTGCGTGGCCCTGGCGATACCGGCTGATCGACGAGGGACCGAGACCGATCAGGGTTTCGCACTGGTCCTCGGTGTAGCCCTGGAAATTGCGGCGGATCTTGCCGGCACGGGCGGCAACCGCCAGCGTGTCCTCCGGCTTTGCGAAATGGTCCAACCCCAATGCCTCGTAGCCGGCGTCGACAATCAGTTGCGCCGCAAGCTGAGACTGCGCCAGACGTGCGGCGGAATCGGGCAGCCAGGCTTCATCGATCATCGTCTGGTGCTTCTTGAACCAAGGCACATGCGCGTAGCCGAACAAGGCAAGCCTGTCTGGCGCGAGCGTCAGCGCCTGGGCGACGGTCGCCGCGACACTCTCGCGGGTCTGGTGCGGCAGACCGTAGAGCAGATCCAGGTTGACGGAAGTGACGCCCCGTGCGCGCACCGCATCGACAATGCTTTTGGTCAGCGCGAAACCCTGCTCGCGATTGATCGCCTTCTGCACCTTGGGATCGAAATCCTGCACGCCGAGGCTCGCTCTTGTCATGCCGATCGCGGCGAAGGCATCAAGCCGACCCTCATCCATGTCGTTCGGGTCGATCTCGACGCTGAGGCTGGCATCGTCGAGGAAGTCGAATTGATCCCGCAACGCTCTTCCGAGCACGAGGATGTCGTCGGGCTTGAGCATTGTCGGCGAGCCGCCGCCGAAATGGACGGCGCGAACCCTGCCCCGGCCACTCACAAGGCCGCCGACCGTTTCGATCTCCTTGTGGAGCGAGCGCAGGAAGGTGGCCACAGGCGCATAGTGACGCGTCTGCTTGGTATGGCAGGCGCAGAACCAGCACAGCCGGTCGCAATAGGGGATATGCAGATACAGCGATATCTCGTCATCGCCCTCGAGCGCGTCCATCCACCCGCGAACCGTGGCCGCGTCGACGCCCGGATGAAAGTGCGGCGCGGTCGGATAGCTCGTGTAACGCGGCACGTTGTCGACAAGGCTGACGGCCGGTGTTGGACTCAAGGCCGGGGTTGGGCGCGGGGAATGGATGGTGGCGGCGGGAGGGGTCATGACGGTCAGACTGCCTGAACTACCGCGGCAAAACCTTGATCTCGATCAAGGCGACTCAGGTCACAACGGGCGCAAATTGCCCTCCCTATTGATCACGGGCGTTGCAATGGCCGCCAGACAGGATGCTCAACAAGCTGACGTTCCCGCAATTTGCAAATCCTGCGAAGCGCGGCGGGGCGGATTGTGCGGCGCGCTCAACGCCCGCCAACTTGCCGAGCTGGCCAAAGCCTCGTCCAGGCATGAGGTTTCGGCAGGGACGGAACTGCACGACGACGGAACCTATTCCAACCTGTTGTCCGGCGTGGTCAAGCTCACGAGAGATCTTTCGGATGGTCGTCAGCAGATTGTCGGGTTCCATTTCGCGCCCGATTTTCTGGGCAGGCCGTTCGAGGCGAAACGGCCGATCAAGGCCGAAGCCTTGACGAATGTGGCGCTATGTTCGTTTCCAAGAACGATCATCGATCGAATGACAGACGAGGTGCCGGAACTTGGACGCCTGCTGCTGAAGCGCGCGCTGAACGAACTGGACGAAGCGCGCGACTGGATGGCGGCACTGGGGCGCAAGACCGCCTCCGAAAAGGTCGCAAGCTTCCTTCTTATGTTCGCCGGAAATATCGACCCGTCTAAACATCCAGCAGACCCTATCAGCTTCGATCTGCCGCTGACACGCGGGGAGATCGCCGATTTTCTCGGCCTGACGATCGAGACGGTAAGTCGAGAATTCTCCAGGTTGCGAGTGGACGGCGCGATCCGGATCACAAACAAGCGACACATAAGCCTCGCAAGCATGGCTCAGTTCGAGGAACGCTGCGGCGACTAACCCGCTGTCGAACCGTCCTCCAGCTTCGACCTTCCAGAGTTACCGACTTCAGCCCTGCAGGTCGTTTCTTCGACGCTTCCTGCCTGGTCACGTCACTGCCAGAGCCACGCTCCAGCGGGCGCTGCGACCCTCCCCAACAAAAGCTCTCCGCGTTTGACCTGGATCAAGGCCCGGGAACGGAAAATCCCGAAATGGTGCCGCGAGCGGGCATTTCCGCCGGAACTTTCGAGACGCGATCGGGGACTTGCGATGAAATTTGGCACGGAGATCGTCCTTTTAAGCCTGTTTGCTTTTGGTGCCCTCGTGGCCGCCGGTTTCGGCGTGGATGAACCTTTTCGCCAGCACATGTGGGTCTTGTTCTTCGCCGTGGCTGGCTTCACCGCGATCCTGCTGCGCAATACGGATTTCAAGCCCGCGGCGCCGATCGACCCCTCCGCCTACATGGATGGTCCGATCCGCTATGGGGCCATCGCAACGGTGTTCTGGGGTGTCGTCGGCATGCTGGTCGGCGTGATCATCGCGCTGCAGCTTGCATACCCTCACCTCAACATCGAGCCCTGGTTCAATTTCGGTCGGTTGCGGCCGGTCCATACCTCCGGCGTGGTCTTTGCCTTTGGCGGCAACGCGCTGATCTGCACCTCGCTTTACGTCGTCCAACGCACCTGCCGGGCACGCCTTTTCGGCGGCAATCTCGCCTGGTTCGTCTTCTGGGGATATCAGCTTTTCATCGTCATGGCCGCGACCGGCTATCTGCTCGGCATCACCGAAAGCCGCGAATATGCCGAGCCAGAATGGTATGTCGACATCTGGCTGACGATCGTGTGGGTCGCATACCTGATCCTGTTCCTTGGCACCATCCTGAAGCGCAAGGAACCGCACATCTACGTCGCCAACTGGTTCTATCTCTCCTTCATCGTCACCATCGCGATGCTCCACGTCGTCAACAATCTGTCGATGCCGGCATCACTGCTGGGATCGAAGAGCTACTCGGCCTTCTCCGGCGTTCAGGACGCGCTTACCCAGTGGTGGTATGGCCACAACGCGGTCGGCTTCTTCCTCACCGCCGGTTTCCTGGGCATGATGTATTATTTCGTGCCCAAGCAGGCGAACCGGCCGGTCTATTCCTACCGCCTGTCGATCATCCACTTCTGGGCACTGATCTTCCTGTACATCTGGGCGGGTCCGCACCATCTCCACTACACCGCCCTGCCCGACTGGGCGCAGACGCTGGGCATGGTGTTTTCGATCATGCTGTGGATGCCTTCCTGGGGCGGCATGATCAACGGCCTCATGACCCTCTCCGGGGCTTGGGACAAGATCCGCACTGATCCGATCATCCGCATGATGGTCGCGGCCATCGCCTTCTACGGCATGTCGACCTTCGAAGGCCCGATGATGTCAATCAAGACGGTCAACTCGCTTTCGCACTACACCGACTGGACGATCGGCCATGTCCACTCGGGAGCGCTCGGCTGGGTCGGCATGATCACCTTCGGTGCGATCTACTACATGGTGCCCAAGCTCTGGAACCGCGAGCGGCTCTATTCGATGCGGCTTGTCACCTGGCACTTCTGGCTGGCGACGCTCGGCATCGTTGTCTACGCGGCAGTGATGTGGGTCTCGGGTATCATGCAGGGGCTCATGTGGCGCGAATACGACGAGCAGGGATTCCTCGTCTACTCCTTCGCCGAGACCGTCGCTGCCATGCATCCCTACTACGTCATGCGCGCCGCGGGCGGCGCCATGTACCTCGCCGGCATGCTGGTCATGGCCTGGAATGTCACCATGACCATTCGTGGCTACCAGCGCGAAGAGCAGCCTTTGCCCGGTTCCGCCCCCGCCCTCCAGCCTGCCGAATAAGGAGCCAGATATGGGCTTGATGGATAAACACGCGCTGATCGAGAAGAACGCCACGCTGCTTCTTGTCGGATCCCTGCTGGTTGTGACCGTCGGCGGCATCGTCGAGATCGCGCCTCTGTTCTATCTCGACAATACGATCGAGAAGGTCGATGGCATGCGGCCCTACTCGCCGCTCGAACTCGCCGGCCGCAACATCTATGTGCGCGAGGGATGCTACCTCTGCCACAGCCAGATGATCAGGCCGTTCCGGGACGAGGTGGAACGCTACGGCCACTACAGCCTGGCGGCAGAGTCGATGTACGACCATCCGTTTCAATGGGGGTCCAAGCGGACCGGCCCCGATCTCGCTCGCGTCGGCGACCGCTACTCCAACAGCTGGCACGTCCAGCACCTTACGGACCCGCGTTCCGTCGTGCCCGAGTCGATCATGCCCAGCTATGCGTTCCTGAAGGACACGCCGATCGCGGTGAAGGATTTCTCGACGCATCTGGTGGCGAACAGGCGCGTCGGAGTGCCCTACTCCGACGACATGATCTCCCACGCGAACGCTGACCTGATGGCGCAGGCCGATCCCAACGCCGACACATCCGGACTGGAGAGCCGCTATCCGAAAGCCAAGGTCGGCGACTTCGACGGCAACCCCCAGCAGGTCACCGAGATGGATGCTCTGGTGGCCTATCTGCAGATGCTCGGCACCTTGGTCGATTTCAAGAATTACGACGAAGCAGCTGGCTACCGCTGAGGAGAGCAACCGATGGAATACAATTTGATGCGGGAGTTCGCCGACAGTTGGGGTCTGCTTGCCATGGCCCTGTTTTTTGTAGGCTGCATTGCTTTCGCGCTTCGTCCGGGTGGCAAGGCGCATGCCGATCACGCCGCACAGATTCCTCTTAAGGACGATTGATCATGAGCAGCGAGCATGTCGACGAAATCTCGGGCGTGACGACGACCGGCCACGAATGGGACGGGATCAGGGAGCTCAACAATCCCCTGCCGAGCTGGTGGGTGATCACCTTCTACGTCACCATCGCCTGGGCGCTGGCCTACACGATCGCCTATCCCGCCTGGCCGATGCTGAGTTCCGCCACCAAGGGTGTCCTGGGCTTTTCCAGCCGCAATGACGTCAAGAACGAAATGGCCGCGGCTGAAGCCGGCAAGGCCAAATACGTCGCGGCGATACAGTCTAAAACTGCTTCGGAAATCACCGCGGACGACACGTTGCGCGAGTTCGCCGTCGCGGCCGGCGGCGCGGCATTCAAGGTCAACTGCGTGCAGTGCCACGGCTCCGGCGCGCAAGGGTCGACAGGGTTTCCGAACCTCAACGATGACGATTGGCTTTGGGGCGGCAAGACGGAGCAGATCCAGCAGACGATCACGCACGGCATCCGTTTCGCCTCGGATGCCGATACCCGCCAGTCGGAGATGCCCGCCTTCCTCGACGTGCTCAAGCCCGAGCAGATCGCGCAGGTCAGCGCTTTCGTGGCCAGCCTTTCCGGGCCGGTACGGGACAAAACCCTGATCGAGCCCGGCGCGAAGGTTTTCGCGGACAATTGTGCCGCCTGCCATGGCGAGAACGCAAAGGGCAACCGGGAACTCGGGGCACCCGATCTGACCGATGCGATCTGGCTCCACGGTTCCGGCGAAGCCGCGATTGCTTCTCAGGTGCGAGCCCCGAAGAACGGGGTGATGCCTGCCTGGGTCGGCCGCCTTGGCGAGACGACGGTCAAGGAACTGGCCGTCTATGTCCATTCGCTTGGCGGCGGAGAATAGGAGCGGGGGCCTGTTCTCAGCCCTTGGCCGTTCAAGCGACGAGGCCCGGCCATGCCGGGCCTCGACTTGCTTTTTGATGTCTCAATTTGACCTGCATCAACGCGACGCGCCCAGGCGACTGCAAGACTGCTGCAGGAAGGCGGCGTCATTTTCGCCGTGATTGGAGATCGTCGTGCTGGATCAGTCGCAGGTAGAACGGCTCGAAGCCGAAGCGGTCAATTCCGCAAAGACGCGACAGCCACTTTATGCCGCGCGCAAGAAAATCTTTCCGAAGCGGGCCTCCGGCCATTTCCGCCAGTTCAAATGGCTGGTGATGGCGATCACGCTCGGTATCTATTACCTGACGCCGTGGCTGCGCTGGGACCGCGGCCCCTTCGCTCCCGACCAGGCCGTTCTCATCGACCTGGCGAACCGCCGTTTCTACTTCTTTTTCATCGAGATCTGGCCGCAGGAATTCTACTACGTCGCCGGCCTCCTCATGATGGCGGGCGTCGGTCTTTTCCTGATCACATCGACGGTCGGGCGGGCCTGGTGCGGCTATGCCTGCCCGCAGACCGTCTGGGTGGACCTGTTCCTTGTCGTGGAACGGGCGATCGAAGGCGATCGCAACGCCCGCATCAAGCTCGATGCTGCCCCGTGGACAGTTCGCAAGCTCCTCCTGCGCGTTTCCAAGCACGCCATCTGGCTCGTCATCGCAGCGGCCACGGGCGGCGCCTGGATCTTCTACTTCGCCGACGCGCCGAAGCTGCTTGGCGAAGTCGTCACCGGCACGGCAGCGCCCGTGGCCTATGTCACGATCGCCGTGCTCACCGGCACCACCTATGTGTTCGGCGGGCTGATGCGGGAGCAGGTCTGCACCTACATGTGCCCCTGGCCGCGCATTCAGGCGGCCATGCTCGACGAAAATTCGCTGACGGTGACGTATAACGACTGGCGCGGCGAACCGCGCTCAAGGCACGCCAAAAAGGTCTCGGCCGCCGGGCAATCGGTCGGCGACTGCGTCGATTGCAACGCCTGTGTCGCCGTCTGCCCCATGGGCATCGACATCCGTGACGGCCAGCAGCTGGAATGCATCACCTGCGCGCTGTGCATCGACGCCTGTGACAGCGTCATGGACAAGCTCGGCCGAGAACGCGGGCTGATTTCCTATGCAACGCTGGCCGACTACAACGCCAACATGGCAGTGGCCACTTCCGGCGGCACTGGCCCGGTCAATCCGGCGCTCGTAAGAACGGCGAGCGGCAGCTTCGCCGACGGCCTGGCACATTTCCATCTCGGCAAGATCTTCCAGTTGCGCACCTACATTTATCTCGGCGCATGGTCGGCGATCGGCCTGGTGCTCGTCTATTCGCTGCTGACGCGCGAGCGGCTGGAGCTGAATGTCCTGCACGATCGCAATCCGCAGTTCGTGACGCTCTCGGACGGCTCGATCCGGAACGGCTACACGGTCAAGCTGCTCAACATGATACCCCAACCGAGGACGATCGAGGTCACGCTGCAGGGTCTCGACGGCGGTGAGATGAGCATCGTCGGCATCGACCAGGCCGCAAGTCGCTCTTTCTCCATTCCGGTGGAACCCGACCGGCTGAAGACGCTCAAAATCTTCGTCAGGCAACCGGCAGACCGCATCCAGAAGCCGGCGCAGAATTTCGAATTTCGCATCGATGACAAGGCGAGTTCCGAATCCGCCGAATACACCGCCACTTTCAACGCGCCGGAGAACAGCAGATGAGCGTCGAAACGCGGAAGCCACGCGAGTTCACCGGCAGGCACATGTTGATCGTCATCCTGAGCTTCTTCGCTGTGGTGATCGGGGTCAACGTCACCATGGCGACGCTCGCCGAGAAGAGCTGGACGGGCCTCGTTGTCGAGAACACCTATGTCGCAAGCCAGCAGTTCAACGAGGAAGCGCGGAAAGGAAGGGCACAGGCGGCGCTAGGTTGGACGGGCAGGCTGACCGTCGCCTCCGGCGAGGTCCGCTACAGCCTTGCCGACAGCAAGGGCAAGCCGGTGCCGCTGCACGGCGTCAAGATGCTGTTCCGCCACCCGGCCTACGAGGCCGCGGATGAAGCCCTGACACTTGCCGCGATGCCCGGAGGCACTCCGGGCGACGTGCAGGAGTTTGCCGTCCGGCACACGCCGAGGGATGGCGTCTGGATCGTGGAGGTCGATGCGGACGCCGGACTGACGTCACCGTTTCGTGACGTTCGCCGCGTCATGATCTCGAATGGAGCCCTGCAATGAGCTGCTGCGCGCCAGGAGCGGAAATGGCGTTGGAGGTCCCCGCCGCTGCGTCCGCGCCGCCGTCGAGTGAGGAGATCAAGCTGGCGAGCCGCTTTCTGGGCGGCGACATCCACCAGACCGACCTGTCGGTGCCGACGGTTCACTGCGGGGCTTGCATCCAAGCGATCGAGGCTGCGCTCGGCTCGGTCGAGAACGTCGAGTCCGCTCGCGTCAACCTCTCGACGAAGCGTGTGTCGGTGCGCTGGCACGGAGACAGCGTCCCGCCATTCTTTGCCGTGCTCGGCCGTCTCGGCTATCAGGCGCACCTGTTCGACCCGGAAATTCACGAGAAGGACAGGACGCTCTCGGAGCTGATCCGCGCTGTCGCCGTGGCGGGCTTCGCCGCCGGCAACATCATGCTGCTCTCGGTATCGGTCTGGTCCGGCGCGGAAGGTCCGACACGCGATCTGTTTCATTGGCTGTCCGCGCTGATCGCCATTCCAGCCCTCGCCTTTGCCGGTGGTATCTACTTCCGCTCCGCGGCGAACGCGCTGCGCCATGGCCGGATGAACATGGATGTGCCGATCGCGGTGGGGGTTTCGCTCGCCTACGCGATGAGCCTCTATGAGACCATCAACCACGGCGAGCACGCCTATTTCGACGCTTCGGTATCGCTGCTTTTCTTCCTGTTGATCGGCCGCACGCTGGACCACGTCATGCGTGAGCGAGCGCGAACCGCGGTCA
Organism: Mesorhizobium sp. GW821-FHT04C10; assembly: GCF_059420305.1. Classification (NCBI taxonomy): domain Bacteria; kingdom Pseudomonadati; phylum Pseudomonadota; class Alphaproteobacteria; order Hyphomicrobiales; family Phyllobacteriaceae; genus Mesorhizobium; species Mesorhizobium sp. GW821-FHT04C10. The sequence goes on from NZ_JBWKTL010000001.1 coordinate 6,872,381, forward strand.
ATGGCCTGTCGCGGCTTGCCGCGCGGGGTTCCATTGTCCTGCGCGACGACGGAACACGCGAATACATGCCCGTCGCCGAGCTCGCGGCAGGAATGCGCCTTCTCATCGCGGCCGGAGAGCGGATACCGGTCAACGGCGATATCATCAGCGGGAATTCCGACCTGGATTGCTCGATCGTCTCCGGCGAGAGCGCGCCCAAAACCGTGAGTGCCGGCACACATGTCCAGGCTGGCACGTTGAACCTGACGGGTCCGCTGACAATCCAGGCAACCGCCGCTGCGAAGGATTCCTTCCTTGCGGAAATGGTTCGGCTGATGGAGGCCGCCGAGGGCGGCCGCTCGCGCTACAGGCGAATTGCGGACCGGGTATCGGCCCTCTACGCGCCGGTTGTCCATCTGGCGGCCTTTGTCACATACCTCGGCTGGATGGTTGCGTCCGGCGATTGGCACCGGGCCATGACCATCGCCATCGCCGTGCTTATCATCACCTGCCCCTGCGCGCTCGGCCTGGCCGTGCCGATCGTCCAGGTCGTGGCAGCCCGGCGCCTGTTCGAGGCCGGCGTCATGGTCAAGGACGGGTCGGCCATGGAGCGTCTCGCGGCGATCGACGCGGCTGTCTTCGACAAGACCGGGACGTTGACCCTGGGGCTGCCCAGACTGGTCAATGCCGCATCGATCGATCCGGCCATGCTGGCGATCGCGGCCGACATGGCAGCTCATTCCCGGCACCCGTTTTCAAAGGCTCTGGCGACATACGGAAACAATCGTAGCCGAACCAAATTCGACCACGTGCAGGAAGAGCCCGGCTTCGGCATCGAAGCGTTCGCCGGCGGCGATACCTGGCGCCTTGGCCGGCGCGGCTGGGCAGGGTGGAAGGCCCGTACGGGCGGTGAAGGAAAATATGGCGGCCTTGGCGGCACGGTTCTCGCCAAGAATGGCAGGATCGTCGCTTGCTTCGCCTTCGAGGATGCCACGCGACCCGATGCGAAGGCCGCGGTGCGGAGATTGAAGGACGACGGCATCCCGGTCGAGATGCTGTCCGGCGACACTGCGCGGGCCTGCGCCGAGGCGGCGGGGATCCTCGGCATCGATCGCTTCGTGCCGGCCTTGCTGCCGTCGGGAAAGGTCGAAAGGATAGAGACGTTGGCCCGCGCCGGTCGCAAGGTGCTGATGGTGGGCGATGGCCTCAACGACACGCCGGCGCTTGGCGCCGCTCATGTCTCGATGGCTCCGGCGACCGCGGCCGATATTGGTCGCAAAGCCGCGGATTTCGTCTTCCTGCGCGAGAGCCTGTTGGCCGTACCGCTCGCCCTGGATGTCTCGCGCAAGGCCGGCCGGCTCATCCGCCAGAACATCGCGATCGCGATCATCTACAACGCCTTCGCCGTGCCGATCGCCATCCTCGGACATGTGACGCCGCTCATCGCGGCGATCGCGATGAGTGCTTCATCGCTGATCGTGATCGCGAATGCGTTGCGGCTTCAGGCCACGGCAAAAGCGGCACCTGACGCGGCTCCGGCCAGGCGCCGCACCGAAATCATCGAAGCGGCCCATCCATGACCACGCTCGTCTACCTCATTCCGGTAGCCCTCCTCCTGGGGGCGCTCGGTTTGTCCGGCTTCCTGTGGGCCCTACGCAGCGGCCAGTACGAGGATCTCGACGGAGCCGCCGCGCGGATATTGATCGAGCCCGATGTGCAGGACAATGAAGGCCTGCGGTCAAACTGACGCGGATCAAAGCGCCGACGCTCCCGGCGTTCCAGAAAATGCCTGACGAAGAGCAGGAGGCACCGATGCAGGCCCAGGACATCATGACGACGCCGGTGATCTCAATCGATGCTTCGGCCTCGATCACCGACGCCGCCGACCTGATGTTGACCAGGAAGATCAGCTGCCTGCCGGTCACACGCGACGGTGTGGCGATTGGCATCATCAGCGAAGGCGACTTCCTCCGGCGCAAGGAACTTGGCACCCAGCGTGTTCGTCCTCGCTGGCTCGAATTTCTGGCCGGCCCCGGCAAGATCGCCGATGAGTATGTGCACACAACCGGCCGTCGGGTTGGCGACATCATGACGACGGACGTCGTCTCGGCGCCGCCTGGGGCGTCGCTGGCCGAGATCGTCGAATTGATGGCTGACCACGACATCAAGAATGTGCCGATCCTCGATCAGGGCAGAATGGCCGGGATCATAACCCGCTCCGATTTGTTGCGCGCCCTGCTGCGGATCCTGCCCAAATCAGGCGCCGCGACTGCCGATGACGAGGTCATACGCAGGAAGATCATCGCCGAGCTACAGGGGCAATCCTGGAGCGGCGGCGATCTTATCGGCGTTACCGTCGATAGCGGCGACGTTGAACTGAGCGGCGCCATTTTCGACGAGCGTCAGCGAAAGGCCGCTGTCGTTGCGGCCGAGAACGTCGACGGGGTCAAGAAGGTCACGGACAAACTCTTTTGCGCCGGGACGTTCTCGGTCCTGCTTCTCTCCTAGAAGACGTCACAGAGGCGGAACGGCTCCCGAACAGCGCATCGCCAAGGGAGATTTTCGGGCTGCATATCCGCCCCGTCCAATCCAGCATTCCGGCCCCTCCCTTAAATCGCCAACAAGGGTATCAAGGGCCGAACCAACAGCAGCGCGAAGGCAATGAGCGCCGCGCCGGCGATTGTATCTGCTCTCCTCTTGCCGCCGCTCAGCCGCCTGCCCAGCAACAGCCACATCGATCCGGTAATTGCCGTGATTACAAGCAATACGATCCAAGCCATGCCCCGCGCGGCTGCCTCGATGTCCATCGGCACGATGGCCACGCAATAAATGAACGCCTTCGGATTGAGGACGGTGGTTGCCAGGATGGAAATGCGACCGCCGTTCCCGGTTGCGTCGGCGCGTTTGACGGCGATCAGGCGAAAGCCAAGTATTACCAGCCATGCAGCGGCAACCAGTTGAACCATCTGGATGGTGCCAGGCGGCACCAGGGAACGCAGAGAAAGCCACAAGGCTGCCGCGATCCCGTATCCGCATGCCTGCGCGGCAAGGAGCGTAGCGGCATTCCCACGCTTGACCGCGCCTGCCGCCAGAAGAGCGTTGGTCGGCCCCGGCGCGGCAAAAAGCAGGAATGCTTGCAGAAAATGCAGATAGTCCAAACGCCTGCCTCGTATGCGAACCTGTCAACTGCAGCAGTCCCACTTGTGCCGACTGTCGTCAAAAGCCTCCTGGACCGTCAACTCGTCGCAAGGGCAAAATCGTCCGTCGCCGGCTGGAATAAGGGCGCACCGCGGCAGCCGATCCCGCTAGGGGCGTTGGTGTTCAATCAACGGACAGATTGCAACCGGGCGATCAAGTCGCCATTGCGGCAATAGGCCGGCGGGTGATCCGCATGCGCCGTCTCATCGAGCCAGGTCGCGCATTCCTCCTGGTGACGGCAGGACCGGCACCGGTCCACCGCACGATTGGTGACGGCGACGTGATCCGCCACGACTTTCAGCGGCCTGTCGACGCCCAGTTTCTGCATCATGCGCCCCATCAAGGCCGTTCGAGCATCAAGTCCAGTCAGGTATTCGAGAAAGTTCATGTCGTCAGACTCCTCAGACGGCAATCATTGCCATGCCAAGCGACGTGCGACGTTGATCTCGGTCAACGAGGGCCATCCATTCCCGGAATTGCTTCCGCTGGACAAGGCCACCCTTCCCGCCCAGCCCACACCAGCGCAGTCAGCTCTGGATACAGCATGGCTCGCCTGGATATGATGAGCTCGGTAAGGCCGCAGTCCTAGCCTACGGTCCCAAACATAGCACCAATGCCCGCGGTCAGCGCCATCGCCAGCGCTCCCCAAAAGGTGACCCGGGCGGTGGCCTTCAACACATTGGCGCCGCCGGCCCGCGCGCCAATCGCGCCCAGCACCGCCAGGAACAGCAGCGATGCAATCGAGACTACCGCAACCAGTCTCGCGGGTGGCGAAAGCAGCACCATTGCCAATGGCATGATCGCACCGATTGAAAACGCCGCCGCCGAAGCCAGCGCCGCCATGATCGGTCGTGCGGCGGTAACCTCGGAAATACCAAGTTCGTCGCGGGCGTGTGCGCTAAGCGCGTCCTTGGCCATCAACTGGTCAGCCACCTGCAACGCCAATTGAGGCTCCACGCCGCGATCGATGTAGATCTGGGCAAGCTCCTGCCTCTCGAACTCGGGTTGGCTCGCCAGCTCTTTTCGCTCTCGCTCGAGATCCGCATGCTCGGTATCAGCCTGGGAACTGACGGATACATATTCGCCGGCGGCCATCGACATGGCGCCGGCCACAAGGCCGGCGACGCCCGCTACCAGCACGTTGGCGGTGGCGGCGTTTGCGCTTGCAACTCCGATGATCAAGCTGGCGGTCGAGACGATGCCGTCGTTTGCGCCCAGCACCGCGGCCCGTAACCAGCCGACGCGCGACACCAGATGATTTTCGGAATGAAGACGACTCATTTGAATGAAGGAAAAGTTGTCGGTTTCGCCACGGTTTCGCGTCCATATCGGCAAGCGCCAGAAGACAGCTCGACTGCTTGATGCCCCTCGATCCGAACAAATGCCTTGATCAAAGTCAATCGGCAGCCGCAGGCCGCCGAGCCGGCGCTTTCGCGAGTACTCCTAACATGCATACAAGGGCTCAGCCGGAGCGCCCGAACCTGGGAACAATAGCTATGGAACAGACCGCCTTGGCTCCTCACCCAGAGGGCCAGGCCGATTTGCTCGCGGTTCATGCGTGCCCGTGGTTTTTCGCCTGCGCTTGCCCCGGCGACCATGATCGAAAAGCCAGGTTTTGGTAACCTCCGACACAACGATATAGAGCGCCGTGATCGCGAGCAGCCCTGCCAGCACCGGTGCTGGCAGGGGAACGAAACCGAACCACTTGGCGAAGGGAGCGAACGGGATGGCGACGGCGATACCGCCAACGCCAAAAGCGAGGCCCGCAAGCAGGCGACTGGGACGGCTGTTCCATGGCCTCACATGGGTACGCACGATGAACAGGATGGCAAGTTGGGTCAGCACGGATTCGACAAACCACGCGGTCTGAAACGTGGCTGCCGCAGCATGCGCTACGAACAGAAGGAACGCGAAGGTCGCGAAGTCGAACACAGAACTCACGAGCCCGAAACTCACCATGAAACGTCTTATGAAATGGATGTCCCAGTGCCGCGGTCTCCGTAACTGGTCGGCGTCGACGTTGTCACCCGCGATCGCAAGCGACGGAATGTCCGACAGGAAATTGTTCAGCAGGATCTGCTTGGCCAGCAGCGGCAAGAACGGCAGGTAGAGCGAGGCTGCGGCCATGCTGATCATGTTGCCGAAATTGGCGCTGGTCGTGATGGAGATGTATTTCATCGTGTTGGCGAACGTCTTTCGGCCATCATCGACGCCCCGCACCAATACACCGAGGTCGCGTTTGAGCAGGATGATATCCGCGGCCTCGCGGGCGACATCGACAGCGGTATCTACCGAAATGCCGATGTCGGCTTCATGAAGCGCCGGCGCGTCGTTGATGCCGTCGCCAAGATAGCCGACGACATGGCCGCTGCGACGCAGCGCCTCGACAATGCGCTCTTTCTGGTTTGGATCGATCTCGACAAAGAGATCGATATTGCGGGCACTTGCCAGAAGACCGTTTTTCGTCATTTTCGCCAGATCTTCGCCCGTCATGATCCGGTCGGACCGGAGGCCTATAGCCTCGGCCAGATGCGCGGCGACATAGCGGTTGTCGCCGGAAATAACCTTTACGCCGATGCCGCGATCGGCAAGTGCCGACAGGGTTTCCCTTACCCCCTCCTTTGGCGGATCGAGAAACAGCAGGAACCCCGCGAATGCCATTTCGGTTTCGTCGTCGCGGCTGAAGCTCGCCTTGTTCTGAAATCTCCGGATCGCCAGGCCGAGAACACGATACCCTTGCGCGCTCCAGCGCCTGAATTGCTCGTCGATCGCCTGGCGTTCCGTCGCGCCGAGGGGGGTCAAGCCGTCCCGATCCTGCACAAAGCCACACGCCTCGACGACGTTCTGGACGGCTCCCTTGGTGATGAGGACCTGTTCATGCGCGCTGTCCTGCACGGCAACGGACAACCGCTTGCGAACAAAGTCGTAGGGGCTCTCGTCGATCTTGGTGAAACCGGACAAATCGTCTTGGTCATGCGGAGCGCTTGCAATTGCCTCGTCCAAAGGATTCTTCAAGCCCGTTTGCAAAATCGCGTTCAGCCGCGCCCAAAGCAGAACCTTCCTCGAAGCAATGCCCTCGACATCGAACGCCCCATCGAGGTGAATGACGCCCTCCGTCAGCGTTCCTGTCTTGTCAGTGCAAAGCAGATCCATGCTGCCGAGGTTCTCGATCGCGTCGAGACGGCGCACGATGACGCCGCTGGCGGCCATCATCCGCGCACCCTTGGCCAGGGTGACGCTGATGATCGCGGGAAGCAATTCGGGCGTCAGCCCAACCGCCAGGGCAAGCGAAAACAGGAGCGACTCTATCAACGGCCGCTCAAGCATGACGTTGGCGAAAAACACCAGGATGACGATCACAAGCATGATCTCGGTCATCAGATATCCGAACATCCTGATGCCGCGAGCAAATCCGGTCTCGGGTATCCGGCGCTCCAATGCTTCGGCGATCGATGCGAATTCGGTTTGCGCTCCCGTGGCGACGGCAAGCACCTTTGCTGTTCCGCTGCGGACCGAGGTGCCGGTGAAGACCGCATTGGTTCGCTGCGCGATGCCGGCTTCGGGCGCGGAGCGGCCGGCGGACTTGACGACGGGAAAGGTTTCGCCGGTCAGAACAGATTCACTGACGTTGAAATCCCGCGACTCGAGAATGACGCCGTCGACCGGAATGAGATTGCCGGCCGACAGGCAGACGACGTCGCCGGGAACGATCTCCTCGACATCGATAGTCCGTTCGATGCTATCCCTGAGCACGGTGGCCTTGCGGGAGATCCGCTGCTGCAGGACCTCCATCGCGCGAGAGGCGCCATATTCCTGAGTGAAGCTTAAGACACAGCTGGCGAGCACGATCGCGCCGATGATCGCCGCTTCATGCCCCTCCCCGACGAACACTGAAACGGCGGCGGCAAAGACCAGGATCAGGACGAGTGGGCTGCGAAACTGGCGCGCGAATACAGTCAATGCCGATCCGCCGGACCGGGACGCCAGTGCGTTGCGGCCGAATTTGGCAAGTCGGATTGCCGCATCGACACTCAGCAGACCCGAAGAAGAGGTCTCCAATTGCCCTGCCAGGTCACCCGTTTCGATTGACCAGTAGGCATGCTCGACATGACCGGAAAGGCGGCTGATCGGTTGCTCCGCGCCCGCCATGGCTGCCGGCTGGTCCCTGGCATCTGCCGTTCCGGTCGCCATGGCCGGACAGTCAGTTGGAAAGAAGGCGGCTGATGCCACTCTCGTGGGTCAGCGAGCGCGTAATACCACCAAAGACCCATTCCCTGAGCCGGCTGTGACCGTAGGCTCCGGAAACGATCAGATCGGCGTGGATCGAGCGGGCAAACGCCAACAGCGTCTCACCATCCGCGGCACCGGCGATCACTTCGGTTTGCGGCATGATGCCATGCTGCTCAAGAAACACCGCCGCGTCGGCGAGGCTGTTTCGAATATCCTCTCCCGAATCGCCTTCCATCGTGGCAACAACCACCTCCTTGGCCCTGGCGAGAAACGGCAAGGAATCGGATAGGGCCCTTCGTGCTTCGCGGCTGTCCTTCCAGGCGACCAGGACGGTTTTCCCGACGAGATGTTCGGCATTGGCCGCTGCGACCAGCACCGGGCGACCGGCCCCGAGCACCAGGCTTCCGATATCGACGGCGCGGAAGACATCCGCGCCTCCGTCGTCGGTCACAACAAGATCGGCCGAACGGGCGGCCAGGCCGAGAGCGCGGGTTGGCGCGCAAACGTACTGGGTCCATTCGCTGCTGACCTCGCCCGGGACAAGCTTCTCGAAGATGTCGCGCAATTCGGCAAGCCGCTTCTCGATCTCGGTGCGCTGGATCTGCATGACCTCGCCTTCGTAGACCAGGCCCTCTCCCGTGGTCACCAAAGGCGGAACGTCCGCGGCAGCAAGGCCTACGAGGTGAGCGTCGAACCGCTGCGCCAGCTCCGTCGCCAGTTTTAAGATCGGAGCGGGATTTGCATCAACGGTCAGATTGACGAGTATCGTTTTGTAGGACATGCGGGCACCTCGCTCGGAACGTGGAATGCTTTGTCATTTGCATTGTGCGGTCCGCGGCACCTTGATACCGATCAAATAACCGCTGTTTGGTGCGCGGAACGATGAATGCTACATCAGCGACCGCTGCTGCCTTTCAATCCGGAGACTGCTCGTGAGCACCAAGGAGCAAGACTGGTCGGAAGCCGTCGCCAAGGCATCACCGCTGGCCGGCGGCCCACCGGAACAAGGCACCAACTTGCCGGAGCACGAGCTGCTCGCGCTGATGTTCGAGCAGGCTCCGGGTTTCATGACCCTGCTCAGCGAGCCTGGCCACATCTTTCAACTGACCAATGCGGCTTACCAGCGCCTGATCGGTCAGCGGCAGGTTATCGGCAAATCGGTTCGCGAGGCCCTGCCCGAGCTCGAGGGCCAGGAATTCTTCGAATTGCTCGATCGCGTCAGCGAAACCGGAGATCCCTATGTCGGGCGCGGCATCAAGGTCGTCCTGCGCAATGCCGAGACCGGGCTTGCGGAGGAGCGTATTCTGGACTTCGTCTACCAGCCCATCAGGGCCAGGGATGGCCGGATCACCGCAATCTTTGTTCAAGGCACCGATGTCAGCGATCTGTCGTTCGCGAACGCCGCGCTTCAGCTGCGAGAGGATCACCTGCGTTCGATCCTGGCTACCGTGCCGGATGCGATGGTTGTCATCGACGAAAGCGCCAACATCCAATCCTTCAGCACGGCGGCCGAAACATTGTTTGGCTACAAGGCCGGCGAGGTCATCGGTCAAAATGTCAAGTTGCTGATGCCCTCGCCATACCGGGATGAGCATGATGCATACCTGCAGCGTTACCTGACGACGGGAGAGCGCCGCATCATCGGACTCGGGCGTACGGTAACCGGGATGCGCAAGGACGGATCGACCTTTCCGATGGAGCTCGCGGTCGGCGAAATGCATCCCGGAACGGGCCGCTTCTTCACCGGTTTTTGCCGCGACCTGACGGAGCGTCATAGAACGGAAGCCAGGATGCAGGAGCAGCAGCAGGAGCTGCTTCACATGGCACGCTTCACCGCGCTCGGTGAAATGGCCTCGACATTGGCGCATGAGATAAACCAGCCGCTGACGGCCATCACGAACTACCTCAAAGGCAGCCGCCGCCTCCTCGAGAAAAGCAAGGACGAGAACGCCGCCATGCTGCGGGATGCCGTCGAGAAGGCTGCCGAGCAGGCCCTTCGCGCTGGCGACGTGATCCGTCGCCTCAGGGATTTTGTCGCCAGGGGCGAAAGCGAGCGTCAGGTCGAACGTCTGCCAACGCTCATCGAGGACGCCTCATCGCTCGCTTTGGTCGGCGCCAGGGAAGCAGACGTGCGCGTCAGCTATGATCTCGACCCGGCGGCCGAGCTTGTTTTGACCGATCGAATCCAGATCGAGCAGGTGTTGCTGAATCTGATGAGAAACGCCGTGGAGGCCATGCAGGGCGCGCCCAGGCGGGAATTGCATGTCGTTACCGTGTCACGGCGGGATGGCATGGCTGAAGTTGGTGTGATTGATACGGGCCCGGGGCTGGCGCCGGAGGTTTCAGCCCAACTCTTTCAGCCTTTCGTCACCACCAAGAAACACGGAATGGGTGTCGGCCTGTCCATTTGTCGCACTATCGTCGAGTCGCACGGCGGTCATATTTGGGCGGAAGCAATGCCCGGCGGCGGGACAGCGTTCCGATTCACTTTGCGCGCCGTGGAGAAGGAAGAGGTCGCTGGTGGCCAATGATATCGTTCATGTGGTCGACGACGATGTCGACGTTCGCAAGTCGCTGGGTTTCCTTCTGGCGACAGCCGATTTTGCCGTGCGCCTCTATGAATCGGCAACGGCATTCCTGGCGACGGAACCGAAGGAGATCCAAGGCTGCATCGTCAGCGATGTACGCATGCCCGGCATCGACGGCATCGAGTTCCTGCGGCAACTGAAAGCCCGTGGCCTCGGCGTGCCGGTGATCGTGATGACGGGGCACGCCGACGTCGCCCTGGCCGTCCAGGCGATGAAGGAGGGCGCTGCCGATTTCATCGAGAAGCCGTTCGACGATCAGGTGCTTATCGATGCAATTCGCTCGGCGCTGGACCACCGCAGCCAGCCCGCCGCGGCACACCCGCAATCGACGGAGATCAGGAAGAATCTCGCCATGCTGTCGGAGCGAGAGCACCAGGTGCTGGAAGGGCTTGTTTCCGGGTTACCGAACAAGACGATCGCCTACGATCTGGGGATCAGCCCGCGCACGGTCGAGATCCATCGCGCCAATGTCATGAGCAAGATGGGCGCCGGCAGCCTCTCGCACCTGGTGCGCATGGCCCTGATCGCCGGCCCCCAACATTAGGGCATTCGGGGAAAGACGAGCAGAGGTTCTCCACCCGGGACCGCCGCTCTAAGGCGCGTTTCGGAGTGAAGCCACCCTATCTTCTCGGAGATGCCAGTCGCGCCAGTGGGTCGGCCGAATATGGACGCGGATACCGGTAACGGCATGCCGCCATCCCTCCCGGCCTTTTTCGCAGGGAAATACAAGCGGATGCAAGCCTTCTTCATCCAGAACGGCTAGTTCGAGGCTGCGGCCAAACGGAGCGCTTGCTATTGGATTCCACATCCGGCCAGCGTGGGCCAAATTGCAGTTCCGCGCTTTGATTTGAATCAGTTTTTGGGCGGCTTGCGTTGAGGAGACCTGCCTATAATGAGGCATCGGGGTGTCCCGTGATTTGACATAGCTCAAAGCGCAGACCGCTCCCAGCCCCTAGGTTGAGGCCGAACCGTCGCAGATGGCGGCCGGCTTCTTGCACAGGACATTCCGACATGAACTACCAGCGGTTCTTCGAAGAAGCGATCGACCAGCTCCACGCGGAGCGTCGCTATCGTGTCTTCGCCGATCTCGAGCGTATCGCGGGCAAGTTTCCGCGCGCCATCTGGCGCTCCAATGGCCGCGCCGAGGAGATCACCGTCTGGTGCTCCAACGACTATCTTGGCATGGGCCAGCACGCGGATGTCATCGCCGCCTTCCAGAATGCGGCCGGCAAGATGGGTTCGGGCGCCGGCGGCACCCGCAACATCTCCGGCACGTCCAACCCGCTGGTCGAGCTCGAGCAGGAGCTTGCCGACCTGCACGGCAAGGACGCGGCCCTGGTCTTCACCTCCGGCTTCGTCTCCAACGAAGCCTCGATCTCGACCATTGCCCGGCTTTTGCCCAACTGCCTGATCATCTCGGACGAGTTGAACCACGCCTCGATGATCGAGGGCGTGCGGCGCTCGGGCGCCGAAAAGAAGATCTTCCGCCACAATGACGTCGCGCATCTGGAAAGCCTCTTGCAGGCGGCGGGGCGCGAGCGCGCCAAGCTGATCGTCTTCGAAAGCGTCTATTCGATGGACGGCGACATCGCGCCGATCAGAGAGATCGTCGAGCTCGCCGAGCGCTACAACGCCATGACCTATATCGACGAGGTGCATGCCGTGGGCATGTACGGACCGCGCGGCGGCGGCATCACCGAGCGCGAAGGCCTCGCCGACCGCATCGACATCATCCAGGGCACGCTGGCCAAGGCGTTCGGCACGCTGGGTGGCTACGTCACCGGCACCAGCGCGGTGATCGACGCGGTTCGCTCCTATGCGCCGGGTTTCATCTTCACCACGGCGCTGCCGCCGGCGATCGCCGCCGCCACCACCGCCTCCATCCGCCATCTCAAGCAATCGCAGGCCGAGCGCGACGCGCAGCAGCAGCAGGCGAGCCGAACCAAACAGATCCTGGCGGCCGCCGGCCTGCCGGTGATGGACTCCGCGACCCATATCGTGCCGGTGCTGGTTGGCGATCCGGAGCTTTGCAAGATGGCGAGCGACCGGCTGCTTGGCGTTCACGGCATCTACATCCAGCCGATCAACTACCCGACCGTGCCGCGCGGCACCGAGCGGCTGCGCATCACGCCGACGCCGTTCCATTCGGATGCGCTGATCGCCGAACTGCAGGATGCGCTGGTCGAGACCTGGGATGCGCTCGGCATCCCCTACGGCTCCGCCGGCCGACCTTCGGTCGCCAAGACCGACCGCATCATTCCCCTGCTGACAGCAAAGGCGGGCGGCTGACACCAAGGGCAGCCATCTTGATCCCGCGCAATGCGTGCATCTCTCATTGATGGAAAGAAGCGGGGTGGAAGGCTCCGGTCATGACACATTCTCTCTCCCAGACCTCGCTCGCCCATGCTGCCGAGCAAGCTCAGCAATGGGTGAACGAGCTGGCTCGCAGGCCGTCCAACGCTTGCAGATTCGTATCCCTATCGACTCAACCTTCGGTGCAAGACAATCAGGAATTGACCAGCATCAAGGCCGGCAGGCTTTGTTTCCTGTTGAATCCTCCCACTGTTCCAAATCCGGGAGGGCATCATGTCCAGTACAGCAGAAGTCAACATTCCAGCCAGGGAAGCCGCGACATCGACGAAGCTAAGACTGGGATCGCTGACAGCGCTGGTGATCGGATCGATGGTGGGCTCGGGTGTCTTCAGCCTGCCCCAGAACATGGCGGCCGGCGCCGGTCCGCTCGCAGTCCTGATCGGTTGGGCGATCACGGCCGTCGGCATGCTCGCGCTGGTGTTTGTCTATCAGTCCCTGGCGGTACGCCGGTCTGATCTCGATGCGGGTCCCTATGCCTACGCCAAGGCAGGGTTCGGACCCTTTATCGGGTTCAACAGCGCCTGGGGTTATTGGATCAGCGCATGGGTCGGCAACGTTTCCTACGCCGTGATCGTTTTCAGCGCGTTGTCCTATTTTTTTCCCGCCTTCGGCGACGGAAATACGTGGCAGGCGGTGCTCGGCGCCTCGATCCTGTTGTGGCTCATCCACTTTCTGATCCTCGCAGGCATCCGCCAGGCAGCGATCGTCAACACAATCGTGACCGTGGCAAAGATCGCGCCTGTCGTCCTGTTCGTCGGCGTCGTCGCCGTGGCCTTCAAGCTCAATGTCTGGACGCTCGACTTCACCGGGCTCGGCAATGCCTCGCTCGGCACCATCGCGGCTCAGGTCAAGAGCACCATGCTGGTGACGCTGTGGGTCTTCATCGGCATCGAGGGCGCCAGCGTTTTCTCCGCCCGTGCCGAGAGGCGCAAGGACATCGCGACGGCGACAATCATCGGCTTCTTCACATGCCTCGCGCTCTACGCGCTGGTCTCTCTGCTTTCGCTCGGCATTCTGAGCCAACCGGAACTCGCGGCATTGAAGAACCCGTCGATGGCAGGCGTGCTGGAAGCGGTTGTCGGGCCCTGGGGCGCCGTGCTCATCAATCTTGCGCTCGTCGTCTCTGTGCTCGGCGCCTTCTTGAGCTGGACGCTGCTTGCAGCGGAGGTTCCGCATGTCGCCGGAAAGGATGGAACCATGCCGAAGTTCTTCGGCCGGGAAAGCGAACGCGGCGTTCCCTCGACCTCGCTGCTGGTCACCAACGTCCTCGTCCAGGCCTTCCTGGTGATCACGCTCTTCGCCCAGAGTACCTATCAGGCGCTCTTCTACATCGCCTCGGCCGCCATCCTCGTGCCCTATATTTTCTCCGGAGCCTTCGCCGCCAAACTGGCATTGACCGGAGAAAGCTATCGGGTTGGCGAACGGCGCGCCGGGCCGCTCTTCGCCGGTGTGTTGGCAACGGCCTACGGGCTGTGGCTCGTCTATGCGGCGGGGCCTGCGTACCTGTTCATGTGCGCGATCCTCTATGCTCCGGGCATCATCTTCTACGTCTGGGCCCGTCGCGAGGCTAATCAGCGCGTCTTCCACCCGGTGGAAGCCGTCATCGCAGTCGCGCTCGTCGCAGTCGCAATCCTTGCCGTCTACGAGATGTGGACCGGCGCCGTCAGCGCGCTTTGAGAGGTCATCCGATGACAAATCTGGGGGTTCATTCAGAAGTCGGCCGCCTGCGCGAGGTGATGGTCCACAGGCCGGATCTCAGCCTGCGCAGGCTCACACCAGACAACTGCAAGTCGCTGCTGTTCGACGATGTGCTTTGGGTGAAGCGAGCGCGCCAGGAGCACGACATCTTCGTCGACGCCCTGCGCGAGCGCGGCGTGATCGTTCATTCGTTCGGCGAACTGCTCACGGAAACCATGGGCCTCGGGAAAGCCCGCGACTGGCTTCTCGATCGCCGGGTGCATGCCGGCGTGGTCGGCCTCGACATGGTCGACGAGATGCGGGGCTGGCTGAACGAGATGTCGGCCGGCCTGCTGGCAACCTGCCTCGTCGGCGGCATCGCCCGCGCCGAACTGCCATTCGAGCCCAAAGGGCTGACCGGACGGACATTCGCGCCGCAGGACTTCGTGCTGCCGCCGTTGCCGAACCAGTTGTTCACTCGCGACAGCTCCTGCTGGATTTACCGCTCGGTTTCCGTGAATGCCATGTATTGGCCGGCCAGACGACCGGAAGCGGCCAACGTCGAGGCGGTGTACCGCTTCCATCCGAGGTTTCGCGACAGCGGCATCCCATTCGTTTCACCCCAGGCCGGAACGGGCATCAGCCTGGAAGGCGGCGACGTCATGCCCGTCGGCGGAGGCGTCGTTCTCGTCGGCATGGGCGAACGCACCACGCCGCAGGCGGTCGGTGATGTTGCCCGAAGCCTGTTCGCTGCCGGCGAAGCCACACACGTGATCGCGGCACTGATGCCGCGCGACCGTTCCTTCATGCATCTCGACACCGTCTTCACCTTCTGCGACCGAGACCTTGCCACCATGTATCCGCCCGTGGTCGAAAGGCTGCGCACCTTCTCGATCCGGCCCGGGGACGGCGATGCGGCGGTCGAGGTCAGGGAGGAAAAAGCGCCCTTCACAACAGTCGTGGCAGAAGCTCTCGGGTTGAAATCGCTGCGGATCATCGCCACCGGCGGCGACCGCTACGAGGCCGAGCGCGAGCAGTGGGACGACGGCAACAACGTGGTAGCGGTCGAGCCGGGTGTCGTCATCGGCTACGATCGCAACGTCTATACCAACACGCTTCTGCGCCGCGCGGGAATCGAGGTGATCACCGTTGAGGGGGCTGAGCTCAGCCGCGGCCGCGGCGGCGGCCATTGCATGACCTGCCCCATCGCTCGCGACCCACTCTGAAAGGACACCCAATGTCGATCAACCTGCATGGCCGTTCGGTGCTCTCGCTGGACGACCTCTCAGCCGAAGAGATCCGCTTCCTCCTGAAGCTGGCAGCCGAGTTGAAGGCAGCCAAGCAGGCCGGGCACGAGATACCGCGCCTCGTTCGCAAGAACATCGCCCTCATCTTCGAAAAGGACTCCACGCGCACGCGGACAGGGTTCGAAGTGGCCGCCTATGATCAGGGCGCCCATGTCACTTATTTCGGTCCCTCCGGCAGCCATATCGGGCACAAGGAATCCATGAAGGACACGGCCCGCGTCCTCGGGCGGATGTATGACGCCATCGAATATCGCGGATTTGCGCAGCACCAGGCCGAAATGCTGGCAGCGCATGCCGGGGTGCCCGTCTACAACGGTCTGACCGACGAAGCCCATCCGACACAGATCCTCGCCGATTTCATGACGATGCGCGAATTCACGCACAAGCATTTGTCGGACATGACCGTCGCATTCGTCGGCGAGGGTCGGGACAATGTCGCCCAGTCGCTGGCATTGGGGGCAGCCAAGGTCGGCATCGACATGCGCATCGCCTCGCCGAAGGAACTGTGGCCCGACCAAGAATTCTGCGATCATGTCAGGGGGCTCGCCGAACGCAGCGGGGGCCGCTTCCGACTCGATGAAGACATGACCGGCTGCGTCCAGGATACCGACTTCATCTACACCGATGTCTGGATGTCGATGGGCGAGGACAAGTCCGGCTGGGCGGAGCGCATCCGTCTTCTGACGCCCTATCGGGTGACGAAAGATTTGATGGCGGCGAGCGGCAATCCGCATGTCAAGTTCATGCATTGCCTGCCGGCGTTCCACGACACCGAGACCGAAGTCGGCGCCTATATCGCGCGCGAATTCGGCATCGATTGCATGGAGGTCACCGATGAGGTGTTCGAGTCCGGTGCCTCGGTCGTCTTCGATCAGGCGGAGAACCGCATGCATACGATAAAAGCGCTGCTCGTCGCCACGATCGGCAACTGACATGCTGATCGTCGTTGCACTCGGTGGGAACGCGCTGTTGCGGCGCGGCGAACCGATGACAGCCGAAAACCAGCGTGCGAATGTCATCCGCGCCGCGTCAGCCTTGGCCGCGCTGATTGGCGAAGGCCATTCGCTCGTCATCACGCATGGCAACGGCCCGCAGGTCGGCCTGCTCGCGCTCCAGTCGGCTGCCTCACCGGACGGCGCTTTTCCGCTCGACGTTCTCGGCGCGGAGAGCGCCGGGATGATCGGCTACATGATCGAGCAGGAGCTCGCCAATCTCGTCTCCCAGAGACTATACGCCACACTGCTGACGCAGGTGAAAGTCGACCCGCGCGATCCTGCATTTTCCAGTCCGACAAAGCCGATCGGCTCGGTCTATGACGAATCGACAGCGCGACGGCTCGCAGCGGAGCACGGCTGGTCCGTAGCGCCCGATGGCGATAAATGGCGCCGGGTCGTGCCCTCGCCCCGCCCGATCGAGATTTTAGAGGCATCCGTCATCTCCTTCCTCGTCGACCACGGGGTCATCGTCATCTGCACGGGCGGCGGCGGCGTGCCCGTTGTCGCGCGCGAAGATGGCGCCATGGTCGGCGTCGAGGCCGTCATCGACAAGGACCTGGCCAGCTCGCTACTGGCGCGCCAGCTGAAGGCTGACATGCTGCTGATGCTCACGGATGTCGATGCGGTCTATCTGGGCTACGGCACGGCGGATGCCCGCGCACTGCGCAATGTCGGAGCAACTGAACTTTCGGGAAAGGATTTCCCCGCCGGCTCCATGGGCCCCAAGATCAGTGCGGCGATCGAGTTCGTCCAGGCGACGGGCAATCCCGCAGCGATCGGCCGGCTCGAGGACGCGGCGGAGATCGTCAAGCGGCGCCAGGGCACATGGTTCGAACCCTAGCCTTGCCGGGCTCAGGAAATCCTGGCTACCCCTACAACGTAGTTCTTGCCATATGCCGCGGCGCATTTTGGGCAGGTCGTATAAAAGAAATACACGTCGCTGGCTTTGGGATTGTGCTGGCGCGCGAGTTCAAGCATTTCCTCGTGCCAACTCCTTACCTGCTCGAACGCTCCCTCGAACACTTTGGTGACGAAGTCGCCCGTCAGCGTAGCCATTTCCTCCTCGGGCACGGCCTTTGAAACCGAAAAAAGGTGCTCGCTCGTCCAAGGCGAGAGATCGCGGCTTAGGGCGATGAACTGGCTTTCGGCAGAAGCGCCGGCGTCGTCGATGTGCTCGTTGACACGGGCAAAGACGCTGCCCATGTTCACCGGAACATGCATGATGCTGTGGGTTGTCGCCCTCACGAACGGCTTGTCGGTGAAGTGCAATTCCTGATCGTCCCAGCCGCCCGGGTTGAATTTTGGGCAGCAACCCGTCGTGTTCACGCTCGCATCATAGCGCGGTGTTTCGTTCGTCTGCATGGCTACCTCCTGATACGGGCACATCAGACCAGCTGACGACCCCGCCATCATTGATTCCGGTCAACGCCGCCAAGAGCCACGATTGACGCACGTCGAAGCCGGTCCGTGGCCAAGCGGCTACGCAGATCGGTCTGATGATCTCGCAGACCCATGTCGGCTCGCAATGAACCGCAGGCGCGTCGATGAGATTGCTATCGACCGACATCATCGGCCCAGGCTTTGGATATAACTGATAATCGCGGAGATCTGGTCGGGAGAAGCTACGAACTCGGGCATGTCCGGATGTCCGGTGGATATCCCCTCGGCCAGAGCTTCCTGAAGATCTTCGATTGGGTACCGCCGGTGCAACAACCGGAAAGGCGGCGCGTCCGGATGGGCGCTCTCGCCGCCCGGACCGACCGCGTGACAGCGGGCACAGTTTTTCTCGACCAGTCTTTTCCCATAAGCGATCTGCGGGTCTTCGACAGCATAGGCTGACGATGCAAAGCCGAGTGCGAACACAAGTAGTGGGATCGAGAGCGCCGGGTGGGATCGCATGGTCGTCAGGCCTTGCTTGATCATGTCAGTTTAAGGAGCGAGGGTGGCTGCGCGCATGTCGTCCCTTCCAGGTCATTGTAAAATTCCTTGGCCTCCGCCTTCCACATCAAGGCCTGGTCTTAGGGTTGCGCGGCCTTGAACGGCGGCCGAGGCCATAGCTCACCGCAGAGGGCTTGCGTCTCCTGGAGGACGCCATTTCGAAGTAGATGCCGATCCCTACGATCCAAGCGAGGCAAAGCAGGACGCCCCAAAAGAGAATGCCTCCAGCGGACATGAACTGATCCTTGTGTGGCTCTGATCGAACATCGCAAGATCAATTCCGGCATGCATTGATCAAGATCAATCGGCCTCCGGCGGCACAGACTTGCATCGACCTCTTGGCTACCCCTTCCTCGTTCCGCCGCTTCCCGACTTTGACATTGATCAAGGCGAGGAAGGGCATTGCCTGGCACGACATCGCCGGAGCAATTGCCTTGCAGACAGTGGAAATGAGGACGCGATGAAGGAACTGCCGCTTGCCGAAGTCTATCGGCTGATCGAGCCTGGTCCCGTTGTCCTCCTGACAACCAGGTCAAAGCAGGGCCGCGCGAACGTCATGACCATGTCCTGGCACATGATGGCGGGAATCGCGCCGCCGACCATGGCCTGCGTCGTGTCGAGCGACGACTTCTCCTTCTTCGCTTTGCGTCAAACGAAGGAATGCGTGGTCGCGATCCCTGCCATTGGCCTCGCGGAGAAAGTCGTCAAGGTCGGAAACTGCTCCGGACGCGACACTGACAAGTTCGCGACAGCCTGGCTGACGCCCCTTCCCGCCGAGCGCGTTTCGGCTCCCCTGATCGCCGAGTGCTTTGCCAACCTCGAATGCCGGGTCATCGATATACGCCTGGTGGACAAATATAACCTGTTCGTCCTCGAGGTCCTGAAAGCATGGATCGACCCGGCTCAACCGAACCCGAAGACGATCCACCACGTCGGAAATGGCGCCTTTGTCGTGGACGGCGAAATGGTTCATTTCCAATCCCGTATCCCCTGAGCGGCTGCAACCGTTTTGATCGACATCAAGGTGAGAACGTTCCTGCAAGGCTAGCTTCGGTGCACCGAACCTCTGAAACGGAAGCGCCCCGATGAGCTACAAATCCATTCTGTTGAACCTGGGCATCGATGGTCCGATTGAACCGCTCGCGCAGGTCGGCATCGATCTTGCCAAACGTTTCGATGCAAAGCTGATCGGTTTCTGCGCCGCGGACGCTCCGCTGCCGGTTACGATGGCGCCCGAGGGCGCGGCGATCGCTGCTGAACTTTGGGAGCAATCGAGGACCGAGATCCGGCAACGGCTTGATGACAGGCACTCCAAGTTCGACAGGCTCGTCGCCGGAGCGGTCAGTGCGGAATGGCGTGACACGGTCGAGAATCCAGATCATGCCCTCGCCAGAGCTTCCCTTCTCGCCGACCTCGTCGTCACGGGCGCTTCGCTCGGCGCATCCACGGGCGACGCTTACCGTATGGCTGATCCGGGCAGTTTGGTGCTGCGCGCCGGCAGGCCTGTCCTGGTTGCTGCCCTTGGCGCGACGAGTTTGCCGCTCGGCCGGATCGTCGTCGCCTGGAAGGACACGCGGGAAGCGAGGCGCGCCGTGGCAGACGCCGTGCCATTGATGGCCATGGCCAATGAAGTCATCATCGTGGCGATTGATCGCAATCCGAGCGATTGGATCAGGGACGGAGTCAAGGACGTCGCCAGTTTCCTCGCTGGGCACGGCATCAAGGCGCGAACCGAAATCCTGAAGTCAGACGAGGAAGGAAATCGACTGGTAGACTTCCTGGCCTCAGTCAAGGCAGACCTAATCGTGTCGGGCGCCTACGGGCATAGCCGACTGAGGGAATGGGCGTTTGGCGGAGTTACCCGTTCGCTGCTGGATGAAGTCTGGCTTCATCGGCTGATGTCGAACTGATGGCGGGTTCGGCCCTCCGACCAATCCCTGTCGCCGAAGCCTCTACCCTTCGGGCGTAGCAAAGACTTGAAATCTTTTGCTTTTTAACTCTCACAGCTCGCCAAAGAACATGGCTTCGGCAAGCATGTTTTCCACGTTGGCCAGCAGCTCGCTGTTTATTCCGGTAGCGATCCCCTTCGACGCGAAATGCTCCACCAGCGCACCACTGCGAAGATTGCCGGCCGCGCCGGGGGCGTAGGGGCAGCCGCCGAGCCCGCCTGCCGCGGAATCGAAGACCCTGAGCCCGAGGCTCCATGCCGCATCGACATTGGCCAGCGCCATGCCGCCGGTATCGTGAAAATGGCCGGCGAGCTGCGTCGCCTCCGCCTCCGCGAGGCATGCCAGCACCATGGCGTGCACGCGTTCGGGGGTTGCCTTGCCGATCGTATCGGCGACGGCGATTTCCGCACAGCCGAGATCGCGCAGCCGTGCGACGACTTTCGCGGCCGCGCCGGGCTCGATCGGGCCTTCATAGGGACAGTCGACGGCACAGGAAACATAGCCCCGCACCGGCAAGGCGTGTTCGGCCGCCAATGCGATCACGGGCGCGAAACGGGCCAGTCCCTCCTCGATCGCGCAATTGGTGTTTCGCTTCGAAAACGTCTCGGAGGCGCTGGTGAAGACCGCAAGCTCCTGCGCGCCCGCCGCGATCGCCGCCCGGGCGCCTTGCTCATTGGGCACCAGGGCGGAAAGCACGAGGCCCGCATGACGCACCGCGCCCCGCATGACGGCGTCATGGTCGGCCATCTGCGGGACCCATTTCGGCGAGACGAAGGCTGTCGCCTCGATGCGGGCGAAACCGCAATCGGCCAGCATGCGGATCAGGCGCAGCTTCTGCCCGGTCGAGACCAACTGCTTTTCGTTCTGCAACCCATCGCGCGGACCGACTTCGACGATCGTAACCTGGCGTTCCACGCGCAACGGTTCAGTGGACGGCGGCATACATGATCTTTTCTTCCGATGCTTCGTCGATGGTCATCTCCTCGACGATGCGCCCCTGGCGCGCCACCAGGATGCGGTCCGACAGGTTGAGGATTTCGGGCAGGTAGGAGGAGATGACCACGACGGCCGCGCCGGCATCGGCGAGTTTCTCGATCATCCGATGAATCTCGGCGATCGCTCCGACATCGACGCCGCGAGTCGGCTCATCGAAAATGATCAGTGACGGCTCCTGGATCAGCGATTTGGCTATCACGACCTTCTGCTGATTGCCGCCCGACAGCTCCACAACCTTGGCGTTGCCGCCGATCGAACGGACCTTCATGGCCTCGATCCATTCGGCCGATTGCCGCCTGGCCTCGCTCATGCCGACCATGGTGACTGGATTGGACGCCTTCGCCAGCTTGCCAAGGAACACATTCTGGACAACACCCATCGTGTCGAACAGACCGTCGAGCTTGCGGTCCTCGGTGATGTAGGCGACGCCGCGCCGCACGGCCTGCCGCGGGACGCGAAAGCGTACTGTCTCCCCGCGCAGCTGGATACGCCCGCCATGGAAAAAGTCCCGCTTCAGCACGCCGGCGGCGATCTTCATCATTTCGGTACGACCGGCGCCCACCAGCCCGAACAGGCCGGTGACCTGGCCCGCGAACACCGACAGTGTCGCGCTGCGCACCGCCTTGCCCATCGAGACATTTTCCAGGGCCAGGACCTTGTCGCCGGGAGGGCGGGCGACGCGCCTCGCGGCGGCATCGCCATAGAGTGCATCGGTCAATTGCCGGCCAACCATGGCCTGGACGATCTTTTCACGGGTGAGATTGCGGGCATCGTCGGTAACGATCAACGCACCGTCGCGCAACACGCTGATGCGGTCGGCGATCGACAGCGCCTCCTCCAGCGCATGCGAAATGAAGATGACGGAGGCGCCCTCGCCCTTCAGCCGTTCGACCAGCGCGAAGAAGTGCTGCTTTTCCTCCGGGGTGAGCGTTGCCGTCGGCTCGTCGAAGATGAAGATGCGGGCCTTGTGATGGACGGCGCGGGCAATCTCGACCATCTGTTTCTTGGCCGCGCCGAGCGTCGACACCAGCGCTGTCGGCTCGACATGGAAGTTCAGCCGCTGCAAATGTTGCTGCGCCCGGATGTTGACGCCGCGCAGCCGGTTGAAAAAACGTTCCTCGCCGAGAAAGATGTTCTGGGCGACGTTCATGGACTGGACGAGGTTGGTTTCCTGGAACACCATGGCGATGCCATGTTTCATGGCCTCGCCGGGAGACGAGAAGCTCACCGGCTTGCCATCGAGCAGCATTTCGCCAGAGGTCAAGGGATAGAGGCCGGCGAGCACTTTGGTCAGCGTCGATTTGCCGGCGCCATTCTCACCGAGCAGTGCATGGACTTCGCCGCGCCGGAGTGTGAAATCGACGGCGCGTACCGCCGCGTTGCCGCGGAACTCCTTAGTCGCCTTGCGAAATTCGACGATGTCAGCCATGCACGGATCCACCGTCATTTGCCGGCACTGCCAAGCGCAGCAACGTGCCCGATCCGCGCGACGTGGCATAGACGCGGTCGCCATATTCGCAAATGGAAGTAATGCCGTGCATGGAGCCATCGGCGCGGCTGTGCCAGCTTTCGCGCAGCAGGCCCTTGTCGTCGCAGCGGGCGACCAGGCCATAGGACCGCGACGGCGCCCACGGCTTGAGCACGCCCATCTGCCGGATGGAGCCCTGGCTCAGTGGCTGGTCGGGTTTCGCCGACCCGGCAAGTTCCGGCCCGATCCATTCGTCGGGGTCGATCGTCGCCATCATTTCGCGGCGGTAGTCGTCCTCGCGCAGCACCAGTTCGAACAATTGCCGGCGCGGCGCGAACAGCGCGATCCACAGGCCACCGCCGGCGGCGGATGACAGCCGACAGGGGTAAGCGGGCAGATCCTCCAGCATCGCCATGGGACGCACCGCCGATTTCGGGTCGATGGCGACAACACGATGGCGCCAGCTTTCGCTGATCGCCAGGCGGCCATCGCCGAGGAATGCAGCGCCGTTGGGGAAAGCCAGGTCCTGGGCGAGCGCGCGGCCTGAGCCGCCGATGGGGTCGATTGCGAACAAGCCGCCGCTTGCGCCGCGTTCCATCAGATCGCGCTTCCAATGGTGCGCCGAATGCTTGCGCGAGCCGACGCAGACCAACAGCGCCCCGTCAGACGCAAAGACGCCGGCGGTGAGGCATGACGTCATGTCGGGCGCGAGCTCGATCCGCTTCCAGGTGCCTGCCTGGCCGACATGCAGGCCATCGCCTTCGATGCCGACGGCCAGCCGGCCATCGGGCGCCGATGCGACAAAGGTGACCGGTGCGGGAAACTCCGCCACGGTGACCGGCGAAATGTGCGTGCCGTCGAGGTCAATCCTGAGAAGCGTCTTGTCGCTGCTGCAAAGCAGCCCTGTCGGCGACGCGACGAGATTGTCGATCCCGGGAAGGGCCAGCAGCCGCTCCGCCTCCTCCAGCCGGTTGTCCGGCTTGAAGACGCCGTCCATCGCCGGCACGCTGATGCCGGCATCATCGGCTGAAAACAGCCGGCGCACCAATGTGCCCAGGCCCAGCATCAGCGCTTCCCCCAATAATCGTCATGCGCCGTCCATTGCGGGTCGGCGCCCTCGACGCGGACACGGCCGATGCGGTTGTTGGACACTCCGCCCAGATAGAGCCAGCCCTTGTGCTCGCACGTCGAGGTGATCGAGGGATGGTTCTCGCCAGCCTTGTCCCAGAGTGCATCGATGATCTCGCCGGTCGCCGACACGCGTAACACGCAGCCGCGATTGATGTTGGGAAACATCCATTCATCGGCGGCGATACGCCTGGCCATACGGCGGCGGAAGGCAGGCTTGCGCATGGCCAAGTCGAAGGTCTTGGTGCGCATGCCGAGGAGCGCGATCCAGTAGGTGCCGTCGGAGCCACGGTTGAGGTTGTCGGGATAGCCGGGAAGATTGTCGATGAATATCTCGCATCTGCCCTTGTTCGGCCCGTCGAACCAGTAGCGGTTGATGCGGCAGGCCCAGGTCTCGGCGAAAAGCAGCGACTGGCCGTCGCGGCAGATGGTGACCCCGTTGGGAAAAATCAGGCCACGCAGGAGGGTGCGCGTGGAGCCTGTCTTCGGATCATGGCATATCAGGCGCCCATTGCCTCTGCCCTCGAGAGCATCGACCGCCCATTCCGACATCTCGTAGCGGATCGTCGCCTCGCTGAAGAAGATGCGTCCGTCCGGCGCGATGTCGAGATCGTCAGGAAGCCGCAGCCGCGAATCGTCGATCACCGACAGCAAGCTGCGGTTGGTTTCGTCGGTGACTTTCGAGACCTTTCCGTCTGGCGCAACGCGATAGAGCCCCATGCCGCCGACACAGGTCAGAAGATCGCCATTAGGCGCGAAAGCGAGCCCCAGGGGATGCCCGCCAATGCGGGCGAAAACCTCGCAGCGCCCATAATCCGGCGCCAGGAAGCGCATGATCGTGCCGTGCCGCGTTCCCGTGTAGAGATTGTCGTCACGGTCGAGCACAACATCTTCAGGCCCTTCGACGTCGCCAAGCCCGATCAGTTGCGTGACGCCGAGCTTGTCGTTGACGGCCAGCACGCTGCTTCCCACCGTGGCCGCTTGCTCGGGAAGGCGCAGATAGGTCGGCGAAACATAGACCTTGTTCAGGAGCTTGCCGCGGTTCTTCACCCATTTGGCGTCGAACAGCACCGCGGCGATCAGAACCAGGCCGAGGATCAGCTGGTTGACCGAGCCCGGCATCGACAGCCGGATGAGCCCGTTCGTCAGGATCAGCACCAGAATGGAGCCGATCACCGCATTGCCGACCGAACCACGGCCACCGCCCAGCGAAACGCCGCCAAGCACGACGGCGGTCAGCACCGAAATCTCCAATCCTATTCCGGTGTCGGCGCCGGTGCTGCCAAGCCGGGCCGAAAAGAGGAAGGCGGCAATGGCGGTCAGCACGCCCGAGGCGACATAGGCCAGGCAGACCGTCAGCTTGACGTTGACGCCGGCATTGTATGCCGATCGGCGCGCGCCGCCGACCGCGCGCAGGCGCCAGCCCGGCCTGAGCCGTGAGAGGACGACATGCGCGCCGATGGCAATGATGGCGAAGATGACGAACGAGACCGGCACGCCGTGGAACGAACCGAAGCCGATCAGATCCCATGTCGGGGACACCGGCATCGAGCCGACGATGGCGCTGGCAAGGCGCGGAAAGATGATGTCATAGAGCGCCCGGTAGATGACCAGCGTCACCAGCGTGGTGATGAAGGCGCGCAGCCTGAGGTAGCCGATAAGAACGCCGTTCAGCAATCCACAGGCAATTCCTGTCGCCAGCGTGGCGATGAGCGCCACGCCGATCGGCAGGCCAAGCACATTCATCGACACCAGCGCGGCCAGCACGCAAAGGGCGAACACGGAGCCGACCGAGAGGTCGATGCCGCCCGAAAGGATGACGATCGTCAGGGCCAGCGCGACGAGGCCGAACTCCGACACCTGGCGGGCAAGATCCGAGAACGTCCCGGCCGACACGAAGCCGGGAATGGTCCAGATCATGGCCAGAACCGTAATCACCAACGCAAGGGCCGGAATGACGTTGTCAATCCAGCTCTTGGTCAGAAGTTCGCCGAACAGGCGGTCCGGCACGAACCGGTAGCGCAGTCGCAGCAGCATGTCACTGGCGGCCATCGGTCCTGTTATCCGTTACTTCAGGTCGTCCAGGGTCCAGCAATTGCGCTGGTTGACGTTTGCCTTGGTGATCTGAGTAAGCGGATTGAAGTAGAGCGTCTTGGTCTCGCCCGCGGCACCGTCGGAAAGCAGCAAGCGCGCGATCTCCGCATTCAGGATTTCGCCTTGCAGCGGCACGTTGTAGCTGATGTAGAGATTGAACAGACCCTTCTCGACATTCTCGCAGCCGACCTTGTTGCCGCCGCCGCTGGTGACGAGGAAGACCTGGGCGCTCTTGCCGGCCTGCTGGATGGCGGACGCCGTGCCGGTATCCTGGTTATCCCAGATGCCGATGGCGCCGCAGAGGTCCGGATGCTGCTGCAGCACGGTGTCCATGATCGAACGCGCCTTTTCCGGATTGTATTCGGTGGCCTGCTGCGAGACGACCTGAATATCGGGATGCTGGTTCAGCACGCGATAGATGCCGTCGAGCTGAAAGACGTCAGACGCCGCCGTCGGCACCCCGGTGTCGATTGCCACCTTGGTCGAGGCGCCCTTGCCGGCGCTGCACTTGTCGACCACGGCCTGCGCCGCCTGCTCGCCGATCTCGGTCCAGTCGGCGCCGACATAGGAGTCGGTCTGGGTGTTCGATTCGAGGTTGATCTGCACCACCTTGATACCGGCGGCCTGCGCCTGCGCCAGCAGGCGGGCGTAGGACTGGATGTCAGGATTGTGCGCGACGATCAGATCGGGCTTCTCGCTGATCAGCGACTGCAGCGCCTTGGTGCCGGCATCAGTGCTCCAGGCGGGATCTCGGATCTCGAAGCTGTAGTTAAGCCGCTTGGCCTGCTGGCGCATAACGGCTGCCCAGCCTTCGGTCAGGTCGAAGCCCATCGACAGCGGCAGGAAGACGACCTTCTTGCCTTCAAGCGTCTTGTGGAACGTCGTCGAGCGTGGATTTTCCAGGCCCTTGTCCTGCGCGCTGGCCGTGACCACTCCCGCCAGGGCGATACAGGCCGCGGCAAGCCATCTTGTCGTTTTCAGAAGTCGCATTGGTTTCCTCCCATTGCATTTGGCATTTTGGTTGGTTCTCAGAGATCCCCTTGCTGGGATGTCTGCTCGTCACGTGGATTGACGAGTGAATCGATGACGATCGCCAGAAGCAGCACGACGCCCTTGACCAGGTTCTGGATCGTGTAGTCGATGTTCATGATGGTCATGCCGTTGAGCAGGATGCCCACGAAGATGGTGCCCAGAATGACGTTGCGGACCTTGCCGTGGCCACCATTCAGGCCAATGCCGCCGAGCACCACGACCAGCAGGATGTCGTAGATCATCGTCGAGTTGAAAAGCCGGGCATTGATCGCCGAAGCAGACGAGGCAAGGATCAGTCCGGCGCCGTAGGCGATCAGTCCGCTGATCGCATATTGCGCAACGACCATCGGCCGATAGGGAATGCCGATGATCTTGGCCGCCGCCGGATTGTTGCCCATGGCATAGATCTGCCAGCCGAACCGCGTGCGGCTGAGTACCAGGTGCAGAACCAGGCAAAGCAGGGCAAACGCCACCACGGTCACCGGAATGCCGAGAATGCGGCCCTGGCCGATCAGTGAAAACCATTCGGCTCCCGGCGGCACGTTCTGCATTTCCAGCGTGAAGAAGAAGGTCCTGCCGAGGCCATAGATCACCGAGCCGGCGGCAAGTGTTGCGAAGATGGGCGCAACGTCGCCGAACGCGATCAATGTCCCAATCAGCAGCCCGGCGCCGACCGCGAACAGGGCTCCGATCAGCAATGCGAACTCCAGCGAATAGCCCGAGCGCGCGATCACGAATGCCCATGAAACGGAAACCACCATCGTCGCGATCATCGAGACGTCGATGCCCCTGGCGATGACCACCAGCGCCATGCCCAGCGCCAGGATGCCGAGGATCGACACGCTTCGGACCAGGGCGAGGATGTTGCCGGCGCTGAAGAAGGACGGCAGCAGCAAGGAAAACAGCGCAAAGGCCAGCACCGCCAGCACCAACACGATGCCTTCCTGAGTTTTCAGCAGGGTTTGAGCCCTTGCCGGATAGCCGTTTGCGGTTGTGTCGCTCACGCTCAGCCCTTCTCCTTGCCGAGTCTCAATAGGATTTCCCTGGCGCGATCGACACGGACGTCGTGATTGGCGGCAAGTTCCTTGGCCACTGTCTCGATGTCATCGCCAACCGCTCCCGCCACGATCGCGATGTTGCGGGCGTGCAGGGCCATATGCCCTCGCTGGATGCCTTCGGTGGCCAAGGCCCGCAACGCCGCCATGTTCTGCGCCAGGCCGACAGCCACCGTGACCTCGGCAAGTTCCTGCGCGGTCTTCACGCCAAGCAGGTTCAGCGCGGCGCGCGCGGCAGGATGCGTCTTGGTGGCGCCGCCGACAAGGCCGAGCGCCATCGGCATTTCCAGCGTGCCGACAAGGGCGCCGGACGCATCGGCTTCCCAACGGCTGAGCGACGTGTAGCGCCCGGAGCGCGCCGCCCAGGCATGCGCGCCGGCCTCTATCGCGCGCCAGTCGTTTCCGGTCGCGACAACGACCGGATCGATACCGTTCATGATGCCCTTGTTGTGCGTTGCGGCGCGATACGGATCGACGACCGCCAGCGAGCAGGCCTCGACAATGCCCGCGACCATGCGCTCGCCGGTGAATTCCTGCGTTGCCAGTGCCTCCGGCGTCAGGCGCACCCGCGCCCGTGCCAGCCGCAGGTCGGCAAGGTTGGAAAGAATGCGCAGCCGAACGACACCGCCGGACAGGCGCTCGATCATCGGCGCGACCGCTTCGGCCATGGTGTTGACGGTGTTGGCGCCCATCGCGTCACGCACGTCGACGAGGAGATGCAGCACCACCATCGGCCCGACGGCGGTGTCCTCGAACACCTGCACCTCGATGTCACGGCATCCGCCGCCGAGCCGGTTCAGGACCCGGTCCTTTTCGTTGGCCGCGGCCACGATCTCGTCGCGGCTCGACAGAAGTCGGGCCCGCGCGCCATGAGGATCGGATATGTCGAGTATCTGAACCTGCGCCCGCATGATCGGCGCCGTGCTCGACGTCTCGAACCCGCCACAGCCGCGAGCGATGCGCGCCATATAGGATGCGGCGGCGACGACGGAAGGCTCCTCCACCGCCATCGGGATGAGATAATCGCGTCCGTTGATGGTGAAGTTGGTGGCGACGCCGAGCGGGATCTCGAATGTGCCGATCACGTTCTCGATCATGCCGTCGGCAATGTTGAGCGGAAGCGCGCCTAGCCCGCGCAAGGCGTCACGGTCCGTCTGCGAAAGGCCCGCGGCCTCGCCGGCCTTCGCCAGGCGATCCGCCGGCGACAGATCGCGAAACTTCTCGATGCGGGAATTCAGCCGCGGCTCGACGCCGTCCAAGACTGCTCCCATCACCATCGCCTCCCTGCGAATGCTGTTTTCTTGTTGAGCCAGCTATCGTCCAACTGATACCATCAGGCAAGGTACAGTTTTAAGAAACAGCGGCCTACTGTACCAGTCCGTTTCCGGGCACGCCGCCGCAAGGAACAGAAGATGACGCGCGCCGAGGCCGTGGCCAACGAAATCAGAAGGCGCATCGAGACGGGCTCGCTCATCGCCGGCGCCAAGCTTCCGTCGATACGCAAGGCCGCCGAGCAGTTCGACGTCTCCAAGAACACGATTGTCGATGCTTACGACCGCCTGGTTTCAGCCGGAATTGCACTGTCACGACCGGGCGCGGGCTTCACCGTCGCCGAACGACGCCGGCAAAAGCCGAGCGAGCGCCCGCTTCATGTGGCCGAGGCAGTGGACATCGCCTCCCTGCTCAACGCACAGCTGGAGGAAAGCTTTTCGATCCGCGTTGGCGACGGCCGCCCCCCCGCCTCATGGATGGAGGAGTCGGAGGTGCGGCGTCACCTCGGGCTGCTGGGCAGGAACCACCGATCCAGCAGTGACGGCTACGGTTCGGCGATGGGGCTGCCGGCGCTACGCGAGCGGCTGGCCTTCGATCTGATGGAACGCGAGGTGCAGGCGGCGCCGGATCAGATCCTTCTGACGTTCGGCGCCAACCATGCCCTCGACCTCATCATACGCCGCTTCCTGGTGTCCGGAGACACGGTGCTGGTCGACGATCCCGGCTACTACCCGCTTTTCGCCAAGCTGAAGCTGGCGCAGGTGCGCATGGTCGGCGTCAGGCGAACCGCGAACGGGCCGGATATCGAGGATCTCTCCGGCAAGGCCGAGCGCGAGCGCCCGAAGCTGTTTTTCACCCAATCGCTCGCCCACAATCCAACCGGCAGTTCGACCAACCTCCCGACGGCCCATTCGATCCTGACAATCGCAGCGCGATACGACATGCTGGTGGTCGAGGACGACCCGTTCATCGATCTGCCAACCGTGCGCGGCGTGGGCCTGGCTCCGCTCGACCAGTTGCAGAACGTCATCTGCGTGCGCACCTTCGCCAAGACGCTGTCGGCCAGCCTGCGCTGCGGCTATATCGCGGCACGCCCTGACCTCATCGCCTCGCTGGCCGAGCTGAAAATGCTGACGACCGTCAACAGTTCTGGCCATATCGAGCGGCTGATCCATGGGCTGATCAACGAGGGCCATTACCGGCGCCACCTGAAGCGCCTCGGGCAACGTGTGCGCCAGGCGACCGAAACGGTCGTCCCCCGCCTACAGAAGATGGGCCTGCGGCTCTTTGCCGAGCCCACCGGCGGATATTACGTCTATTTGGAGCTGCCGGACCACGTCGACGACATCGCTCTTGCCCGGGAAGGGGCTCGAGAAGGGATTTTCATCGCGCCAGGCACCGTGTTTTCGCCGGAACGCCGGCCAGGCAAGGCCGGCATTCGCGTGAACATTGCGTGGGCTTCGGACCCGCGTTTCTTTGAATTCATGCAGCGAGCAAGAACGTCCTGACGCAGCGTCACTCACTGCTTTCTGATCGAATAGGCAAAGCAGTAGAGGAAACTTGAACCCTCTGCCCACTCGGGCGCCGTTGCCATTGATCGCGTGGTCTCTCCAGCGCCGCGACCGTCGTGTCGTTCTGGGTAGGCAGCGTGTTGTCCCTGCTCGCCTCCGCCATTTTCCGCGGATTGTTGGCGAAGAGCCCGCCAAGCGCCGGAATGCGTTCAGCAGCTCCGATCGTGCCGGCCTGAAATGACTTTGCTCTACTCGGCCCGTCAGTGGAATTGATTTGCTTGGTGATCCCCCATCCTTAGGGCAAACTTCCCGGAGGGGCTGCAGGAGGTGAAATGAGAGCACGTGCAGCGACGCTCGGGGATCTCGAGGATGTCTTCCATGGCTTGTCCAAGCGGATGTCGGACGAGTACGCGGCGGCCGGCAAGGACAGCAAGATCGCCTACGACAATCTGATGATGAATTTGAAGGAAGGCCGCGCACACGCGCTTGTCGAGGGCGACAAGGCCGTGGCGATCATCGCCTGGCATGAGAACAGCGACGCCGCCGATACGCTGTTTGCCGCGCAGGAGGATTTCTTCCGCGCCTCAACCGTGCGTTTCTGCAAGCGGCACATCCGCCACATCCAGGCGCTCGCCGGCAATCTCCCCATCCACTCGCGCAGTTGGTTGCAGGGGCCTGACGTCGCCAGATGGTTCAGCGTCATCGGCTATGTCGAGCGCGGCCAGGAGAACGGCGCTAATCTGTTCGAACTGCCGGCGGCGCGCGCCAGCTGAGGAACCCTGGCTGGTGGCAGGTCTCCTCCTTGCCGCAACGCCGGCTGTACCCGCCATCGGTGGCCTTGCGAGTTGCACACTCGGCCGCCTTATGGACCGCGTGGGCAAGCGGCTTGCGCAGGGCGACGATTGGCGGGATGTTACGCGGGGGCAACCGGGACCAAACCGGCAGGCCGAGATCGATATGGCTGCTGAAAATGTCGCGAACTTTCTTCGCCATTCTTACTCTTGTTGCCTTGCTGACGCCGGTAGAGGCGAGCAAGCGTGTGTCTCATCTGCTCGACCGCTCCAACCTGCCGATCTCCTATCTTAGCGAATCGGATCTCGTGACCGCATACACGACCGCAATGGCGCGCTTCCGTCTGCAGTTCGCAGGACGTGCGGGCGAAACCAATCTTGCGGTCTCTCTCGAACCATTGCTTTTGCGGGCGGAATTCCGTGCGCGGACATGGCGCTCGGCGGACGGCAGCCTGTTGCAAGGATTCGCCGGCAAGGGCGGCTTCCGGTTGACTGTCGGCAACTGCCTGGCGCGTATCTGCGCTGCCAGCGAATGCAGCGATGCCGGTTGGCCGGTTTACGCCTGCAGCGACGGACGCAAGCGCAAGATGTCCGTCGCCGATTTTGTGACGGCAAGCTTCGATGGCGTCCCCTACCGTCGATTGAGCGCCTCCCCTTCACGGGAATGATGGCGCAGTGGCGGGCACTGCGACTCGCCGCCGCAGCCGTGCAGGACCCTCAGCATGCTGAATTGATCGGCGGCATCATCTTTTTTCCGCGAACACGGGCCATATGGATTGGGAGGCGGCGTGCCCCGGGGCGCGGACCCGTGTTGCATTCGAGCCAGATGGCCGAAAAATCGATGACAAGTGCCGCCGGAACGTGTTGAAGACGGCGGTCAACATGGAGAGGGACGTGCGATCGGGTTGCACTCGGCAAGTGTTGATGGTTTGTTGCCGGTCAGCGGAGAACGAGTGATGCGAGAATCCATCGGTCAAGACGAATACGGGTCTTTCGATCCGGACGACCTGCCGAATCTGAATGCAATCGGCCCGGCCATGGGCGGCGGCAACGACTTCGAAAAATACGCGGTCGCCGTGATCATCGTATTCGGCGCCCTGATCATTGGCGGGCTGATGGCCGCGTCGATGACCTTCGGCCATCGCAACGGGTTCCTCTTCGCGCTTGGCGGCGCGACCTCGGCCTGGATATCGGGAAATGCGCTTCTGCTCGACCGGCCGCGCATCTATGCGCTGTTTGTCGGCATCGCCGCGCTGATGCTGATTGCATCGACCATCACGCTGGTTACCTGACTGCCCGGCCGGCCATGAGCTGGCGCCTGTTCAAGGGTTTACCCGGATATCAATATCCGAGAGCCTCCCCCGATGCCGCGCGGCTGTCGATGGCGCCATTGTAGCGCGCGCCGCCACCCTTCTCGATTTCCGCCAGGCTCTTGCCTCCCACGAGAATGCCAGCCGCCTGACCCCAGGTCTGGTCACCGAGATCAAGGTGATAGCCCATGCCGGCGAGCAGTCTTTCGGTATCGGGCGAAAGTCCGAACGGCTCGACATAGACCGTGTCGGGCAGCCATTGGTGGTGGATGCGCGGCGCGTCGATCGCCTCCTGGATGTTCATGCCATGGTCGATGACGTTGACGATCGCTTCCAGCGTGATGGTGATGATGCGCGAGCCGCCGGGGCTGCCGATGACCATGAACGGCTTGCCGTCCCTGGCCACGATGGTCGGGCTCATCGATGAGAGCGGCGTCTTCTTCGGCTGGATGGCGTTGGCCTCGCCCTGGATCAGGCCATAGAGGTTCGGCACGCCGGGCTTCTGGGTGAAATCATCCATCTCGTTGTTGAGCAGGATGCCGGTGCCGTCGGCGACGACGCCTGCGCCGAAGGACCCATTCAGCGTATAGGTCACTGCAACCGCATTGCCGTCCTTGTCGATGATCGAATAATGCGTGGTCTCCTTCGACTCGCCAAAACCCTTCGGCATCAGGTCCTGCGACACGCCGGCCCGGAACGGATCGATCTTGTCGCGGATATCCTTGGCGTAGGCTTTTTCAAGCAATTTCGAGACCGGATTGTCGACGAAATCAGGATCGCCGAGTGCCGAGTTGCGGTCGACATAGGCATGGCGCATCGCCTCGACCATGACATGCACCGTCTCGGCCGAGCCGGCGCCAAGATAGGACAGCGGATAGCCTTCAAGCACGTTGAGGATTTCGCAGATGATGACACCGCCTGAGCTCGGCGGCGGCGAGGACGTAATCTCGTAACCGCGATAGGAACAGGTCACCGGCTTGAGTTCGCGCACCGTATATTGCTCGAAGTCGGCCTTGGCCAGAATGCCGCCCTTGGCGCCGCTTGCCTTGACGATGGCGTCGCCGATGGCGCCTTTGTAGAAGGCGTCGGGGCCTTTGTCGGAAATCGCCGAGAGCGACGCGGCAAGGTCAGGTTGAACCAGCTTCTCGGCGATGCCGTAGGGTTTGCCGTCGGGTTTCAGGAAGGCAGCGGCCGCCGCCGGGTCCTTCGCCAGCCGGTCCGCATTGCCGGCAAAAGAGGCGGCATCGCCCTGATCGAGGATGAAGCCATCCTTGGCATAGGCGATCGCTGGCGCCATCAGATCCTGCCTGGACAAGGTGCCATATTTCTCGCGCGCCATTTCGAAACCGGCCACCGAGCCCGGCACGCCGACCGCGAGATAGCCGTCCAGGCTGGCGCCCTTCATCGGGTTGCCATCCTTGTCGAGATACATGGTCTTGGTGGCCGCCAGCGGCGCGCGCTCGCGAAAGTCGAGGAAGGTCGATTTGCCGTCGGCGAAGCGGATGGTCATGAAACCGCCACCGCCGATATTGCCGGCATTGGGGTAGACGACGGCCAGCGCATAGCCGACCGCGACCGCCGCATCAACCGCGTTGCCGCCCTTCCTCAACACCTCGACGCCGACTTCCGACGCCAGATGCTGGGCCGTCACTACCATGCCGTGTTCGCCTTTGGCGGGCGCTGGCGACGCCGCAAACGTCACCTGAAGTGGTGCTATCGCAAACGCAAAGGAGAGGCTGACGGCGATCAGGGTTTGGCTGATATGGCGCATGGCGGTGCTCCTGGGCGGGGTGTCCAGAAGACCCTGTCGCTGCCGCCAAGTCCACCATCAATGGTGGGCCAGACGGATCAATTCAGATGTCAGGCGTGTCAGACAATCCCGCCCGAGCCGCCGGCGACGGCAGGGCGCTCAGCCGCTACCTTGGCGCGGTAGCCAGCCGCCCGGTAAGCGGCGACCGGGTCGATCGCGCCGCCGGTTTTCAGCCGCGCCATGGCCAGGATCGGCTCGACATCGGTGCGGTAGGCCGCCTTCAGCGTCTGCGTCGCCATCAGCGCATCATTGCCGTCCTGGAAACCTTCGAGTGCCTTGCGGTCGACCAGCAGCGCCTGCGCATAGGCGCGCTGCACCTCGACCGCCGACAGCATCAGGCTTTCGATCGGATCAGTGACGTTGTGGCTCTGGTCGAGCATGTGGGCAGGGTCGAAGCCGTCGGCGCCGGAAAGCTCGGCATCGACCAGTTCGTTGAAGACGAGAAACAGCCGGTAGGGATCGATCGAACCAGCGTCGAGATCGTCGTCTCCATATTTCGAATCGTTGAAGTGGAAGCCGCCGAGTTTCTTGAACTGGATCAGCCGCGACACGATCATCTCGATGTTGACGTTGGGCGCGTGGTGACCGAGGTCGACGAGGCAGAACGCCTTGTCGCCGAGTTCTTTCGCTATGATGTAGTTGGTGCCCCAGTCCTGCACGACGGTGGAATAGAAGGCCGGTTCGTACATCTTGTGCTCGGTGAACAGCTTCCAGTCGGCGGGCAGCCCGGCATAGACCTCTTTCATCGCATCGAGATAGCGCTCGAATGCCTTGGCGAAATTGACCTGGCCCGGAAAGTTCGAGCCGTCGCCGATCCACACCGTCAGCGCCCTGGAGCCGAGCGTCTTGCCGATCTCGATGCATTCGAGATTGTGCTCGACCGCCTGGCGGCGCGTACCGGCATCGGCATGCGAGAGCGAGCCGAATTTGTAGGAAAGCGCCTGATCCTTCGCGTCGGAGAAGGTGTTGGAATTCATGGCATCGAAGCCTAGACCGAAACGCGAGGCCGCCTGCTTCAGCCGGTTCGGGTCGGCCTTGTCCCAAGGAATGTGCAAGGAAACGGTCGGTGTCGCCTGCGTCAACTGGCTGATGACGGCGCAATCCTCGATCTTGTCGAAGATGTCGCGCGGCTCACCGGCTCCGGGAAAGCGGGCAAAGCGGGTGCCGCCGGTGCCGACGCCCCAGGAGGGGATGGCAACGGCGAATTTCTCCACCTTGTCGCGGATAGCGTCGATGGCGATGCCGCGACGGTCGAGGCGCTCGCCGAGCGAGGCGTAGTCGCGCTCGAGGTCGGCCTTGCGGGCGATGTTATTTCTTTCGACGACGTCGGCGGAAATGATCGTTTCGGACAAGTGCTGGTTCCTCCCAAGAATGCGTTCAGCTGGCGCTGCCCCTCACCCGCCCTTCGGGCACCTTCTCCCTGTAGAACGGGGAGAAGGAAGAAGGCCTAGCGCGTAAAGCTCTGTGCGTTGCCGGCGTCGACGTTGATGATGTTGCCAGTCGATTTGGCCGACATGTCGGAGGCGAGGAAATAGATCGCCTCGGCGATGTCTTCGGGGAAGACCGAGCGCTTGAGCATCGAGCGCGAGCGGTAGTGCTCCTCCAGATCGTCGGCCGACATCTTGTAGGCGGCGGCGCGCTGCTCTTTCCACTCGCCGGTCCAGATCTTGGAGCCACGCAGCACGGCGTCCGGGTTGACGACATTGACCCTGATCTGCGCTTCCGCGCCCTCCAGCGCGAGACACCGGGCGAGATGGATCTCGGCGGCCTTGGCGGTGCAATAGGCGGCGGCGTTGGGCGAGGCGGCAAGGCCGTTCTTGGAGGCGACGAAGACGACATTGCCGCCGATCTTCTGCACCCTGAACAGCCGGAACGCTTCCCGCGAAACCAGGAAATAGCCGGTCGACAATATGTCCATGTTCTTGGTCCACAGCGCCAGCGACGTCTCCTCGATCGGCGCCGAGGAGGCGAGGCCCGCGTTGGACACCAGAATGTCGATGCCGCCGAACTCGACCGACGTCTCGGCGAAACCGGCAACGACCTGATCCTCCGATGTGACGTTGATCAGTACCGGGCGGACGAAATCCTTGCCGTAGGCTTTTGCGAGTTCGTCATTGGCACCGGCGAGTGCGGCCTCGTCGATGTCGGCCAACACGACGCAGGCGCCCTCGCGCAGCAGCCGGTTGGCCGTGGCGCGGCCGATGCCGCCGGCACCGCCGGTGACCAGCGCGATCTGGCCGGCGAGCGATTTCGGCTTCGGCATGCGCTGCAGCTTCAGATCCTCGAGCAGCCAGTATTCGATGTCGAAGGCCTCCTGCGCCGGCAGGCCGACATAGGACGAGACGGTCGAGGCGCCGCGCATGACGTTGATGGCGTTGACATAGAATTCGCCCGAGATGCGGGCGGTGGCCTTGTCGCCGGCGAAGGTGAACATGCCGACGCCGGGCATCAGGTAGACCACGGCGTTGGGATCGCGGATGGCGGGCGAATCCGGATGCTTGCAGCTGTCGTAATAGGCCTGGTAGCCGACACGATAGGCGGCAATATCGTCGGCGAGGCGCGCAATCACCGCATCGACATCCGGTTTGGCCGGATCGAATTCGATGACCAGCGGCCGGATCTTGGTGCGCAGGAAATGGTCGGGACACGAGGTGCCAAGCGCCGCCAGCGGTCGCAAATCCCTGGAGTTGACGAATTCGAGCACGGCGGCTGAATCGTCGAAATGGCCAAGCTTGTGGCTCTTTTCCGAGATCAGGCCACGAATTCTCGGCATCAGTTTCGCCGCTATGGCGCGCCGCTCCGTGGCGTCGAGCGACTTGACCACTTCGCCGCCGAAAATGGCGAGGCCCTCGGAGCGGCGCTCGAACCACTCGATTGCCTGATTGATCACCGAGATCGTTGTCTCGTAGCATTCCTTGGGCGTATCACCCCAGGTGAACAGGCCGTGGCTTTCGAGGATGACGCCCTTGGCGGCGGGGTGTTCAACACAGAATTTCTCCAGCCACAGGCCAAGTTCGAAGCCGGGCCGCTTCCACGGCAGCCAGCCGATGGCATCGCCGAAGATCTCTGTCGTCAGCGCCTTGGAATCCTTGGCCGCGGCGATCGCGATGATGGCGTCGGGATGCATGTGGTCGACGAAAGGCTTCGGCACATAGGCATGCAGCGGCGTGTCGATCGAGGCCGCGCGCGGATTGAGATTGAAGGTGCAGTGGGGCAGATATCCCACCATCTCGTCCTCGTGCTCGACGCCGCGATAGAGGCTTTTGAGCGCGCGCAATTTGTCCATGTAGAGCGTGGCGAAGCCGTCCAGCTTGATCGAGGCGCTGTCGCCGCCGGAGCCCTTGACCCAGAGCACTTCGACATCAGCGCCGCTGAGCGGATCCTTCTGCCAGATCTTGGACGATGTGTTGCCGCCGCCATAGTTGGTGACGCGCTTGTCGGAGCCGAGCGTGTTCGAGCGATAGACCAGAAGCTCAGGCTCGCTCATCCCCTGGGCCTTCGCATCGTCCCACAGATTGGCAAGGCGCGAGCCGGAGCGCTTGTCGAGCATAGGTATCCTCCCTGGGACGCAAAAAGCCGCGGTCCATTTTGCCGGGAATGTCTACGCAAGAGGCTCGCTTGTCAATCACAAACGATCAAGATCGATCATATTGCGCTGCACAATGAAATTATGTGATCGGAAATGATTGACAGTGCTTGTTTTGAGTGCCTAGATGGCCAGGCAGGGAGGAACCATGCACGAAAAAGAGCGCCACAGGATCATTCTGTCCGCAGTCCAGGAAAAGCCTGTGGTGACGGTGCAGGAGATGGTCGACCTGACGGAGTCCTCCGAGGCGACGATCCGGCGCGACATAGCGGCTCTTCACGTGCAAAAGCGCCTGCGCCGGGTGCGCGGAGGCGCCGAGGCGATCTCGCCGCCGCAATTCATCGGCCTGGCCGGCCGGCCCTTTTCCGTCAACGAAACGATCAACGCCGCGCAGAAGCGGGCCATCGCCCGAGAAGCCGTGGAATTGTGCGGGGACGGCGAGCCGATCATCATCAATGGCGGCACCACCACCTTCCAGATGGTGCATTTCCTGACCGGCCGCCGCATGCCGATCTTCACCAATTCGTTTCCGATCGCCGAGCATCTGCTCAAGCACTCCAAGAACACGGTAATGCTGTCGGGCGGCACCATCTACCGCGAGCAGAACATCATCCTGTCGCCCTTCGACAATGACGTGACGCGCAATTTCTACGCGCGCCGCATGTTCATGGGAGCGCAAGGCTTGGGACCGCTCGGCCTGATGGAAGGCGATCCGCTGCTGATCCAGGCCGAGCAGAAGCTTATCGACCAGGCCGACGAATTGGTGGTGCTGGTCGATTCCTCGAAATTCCGCAAACGCTCCAGCCTGATCCTGTGCGGGTTGTCGCGCATCGCCACGGTCATCACCGATGACGGCATCGAGGATCGCGAAGCCAAGATGTTGGAGACCGCCGGCGTGACGCTGATCGTCGCCCGCAAATCGGCAAAGGAAGAATCTTCACTGCAGGCCTGAGACGCCCGCAGCGGCGATGGAAATGCAACGCTCAAGGGAGGATATACGATGAGCTTCTTGAAGAAATTGATGGTTACGGCGGCCTTTTCCGCCGCCATGTTCGTGAATGCGGCCTATGCCGAGAATGTCAAGATCGCGCTGGTGGTGAAGTCGCTCGGCAACGGCTTCTTCGACGCAGCCAACAAGGGCGCCGAAGAGGCGGCCAAGGAACTCGGCGACGTCGACATCATCTACACCGGCCCGACCAAGGCGACCGCCGAAGCGCAGATCGAAGTGGTCAATTCGCTGATCGCCCAGAAGGTCAACGCCATCGCCATTTCCGCCAATGACGCCGACGCGCTGGTGCCGGTGCTGAAGAAGGCCATGGAGCGGGGCATCACCGTCATCTCCTGGGATTCCGGTGTCGCCAAGGAAGGCCGCCAACTGCATCTCAACCCGTCCGACACCGGCTTGATCGGCGAGACCATCATCAAGCTTGCCGCCGACCACCTGCCGGAAGGCGGCGATGTCGCTATCCTGTCGGCGTCCTCGACCGCGACCAACCAGAACGCCTGGATCGACGCGGCCAAGAAAATCCTGCCGGAGAAGTTCCCCAAGATCAAACTCGTCGCCACCGTCTATGGCGATGACGATTCGGCCAAGAGCACCGACGAAGCCAAGGGCCTGCTGAAGTCCTATCCGAACCTCAAGGCGATCATCGCGCCGACCACCGTCGGCGTCGTTGCCGCCGCGCAGGTCGTCACCGACGAGAACCTGATCGGCAAGGTCAATGTCACCGGCCTCGCGCTGCCGTCCGAGTTCAAGAAGTTCATCGACAACGGCGCCAGCCAGGCGGTCGCGCTGTGGAACCCGATCGACCTCGGCTACTCCGCCGTCTACCTCGCCCATGACCTGGCGGTGAAGAAGGAAGAGGCAAAGCCCGGCGCCACGCTGTCGATCGGCCGCGTCGGCAAGGTGACGCTCGACGACACCAACTCGGCTGCGATGGCTCCGCCCTTCCAGTTCGACAAGACCAACATCGAGAAGTTCTCCAAGATCTATTGATCTCGGACCCTCTCAAGCTGTCGCGGCGGGGCTCACGTCCCGCCGCGACTTTAAACGGACCTGCTTCAGGGCTTGATACAACCATGGACACGACAGCCCAACACGGCGCGGCGATGGAGAGGCCCCTGGCCTCCACCCCACGCCTGATGCTGTCCGGAATCTCGAAGAGTTTCCCAGGTGTGCGCGCGCTGCACAATGTCAGCCTCTCGCTCTATCCCGGCCAGGTGACCGCACTGATCGGCGAGAACGGCGCCGGCAAGTCGACGCTGGTCAAGATCATGACCGGCATCTACCAGCCGGATGCCGGCACGATCAGCATCGACGGCCAGGCCGTCACCCTGCCCAGCGCGCATGCCGCCTTCGGCCATGGCGTCACCGCCATCCACCAGGAAACCGTGCTGTTCGACGATTTGACGGTCGCCGAAAACATCTTTCTCGGCCATGCGCCACGCTCGCGCTTCGGCACCATCGACTGGCGCACGATGCGCAAAGATGCCCGCGAAGTGCTCGACACCATGCATGCCGGCCATATCGATGCCGATGCACGGCTGAAGGATCTCGGCATCGCCAACAAGCACCTCGTCGCGGTGGCACGCGCCATGTCGATCGACGCGCGGATCGTCATCATGGACGAGCCGACCGCAGCCCTTTCGATGAAGGAGATCGAGGAGCTTTTCTTGCTGATCGAATTCCTCAAGAGCGAAGGCAAGGCGATCCTGTTCATAAGCCACAAGTTCGACGAGATCTACCGTATCGCCGACCGCTACACGGTGTTCCGCGACGGCGAAATGGTCGGCGAAGGCCTGATCAAGGATGCCGGCCAGAGCCAGATCGTGCGCATGATGG
The DNA here is from genome assembly GCF_059420305.1 of Mesorhizobium sp. GW821-FHT04C10. NCBI lineage: Bacteria > Pseudomonadati > Pseudomonadota > Alphaproteobacteria > Hyphomicrobiales > Phyllobacteriaceae > Mesorhizobium > Mesorhizobium sp. GW821-FHT04C10. The sequence continues at coordinate 6,913,510 of NZ_JBWKTL010000001.1, forward strand.
TGGGCCGCTCGGTCGATCATATCTTTCCGCAGCGCAAGGCCGAGATCGGCGCGCCGGTGCTCACCGTCTCAGGGCTGTCGCATCCGACCGAATTCAGGGATATCGGCTTCGAACTGCACAAGGGCGAAATCCTGGGCTTCTACGGCCTTGTCGGCGCCGGGCGCAGCGAGGTGATGCAGGCGATATCGGGCATCACCCGCACGTCAGGCGGCACGATCACGTTGGACGGCAAGGTGATCGTGCCGAAATCAGCGGCGGATTCGATCGAGGCCGGCATCGTCTATGTGCCGGAGGAACGCGGCAAGCAAGGCGTGGTGATCGGCCTGCCGATCTTCCAGAATGTCTCGCTGCCCTCACTCAAGCGCACCTCCAAGTCAGGCTTGCTGCGGCTGGCGGAAGAATTTTCGCTCGCCCGCTCCTACACCGAGCGGCTTGACCTCAGGGCCTCCTCGCTCAGCCAGGATGTCGGCACATTGTCGGGCGGCAACCAGCAGAAGATCGTCATCGCCAAATGGCTGGCGACCGCGCCCAAGGTGATCATCCTGGACGAACCTACCAAGGGCATCGACATCGGTTCCAAGGCCGCCGTGCATGGCTTCATGGCCGAACTCGTGGCGCAGGGCCTGTCGGTGATCATGGTGTCGTCGGAACTACCGGAGATCCTCGGCATGTCCGACCGCGTCGTCGTGATGCGCGAGGGGCTTGTCGCGGCGGTCTACGAGAACAAGGGGCTCGACGCCGAAACGCTGGTTCGGACAGCAGCGGGGATCGCGGCATGAAGGCTCTCCTGAAATACCGCGAGATCTGGCTGGCCGCCGCCATCGTCGTGCTGATCGGGCTGATCTCGACCCGCTTCCCCGCCTTTGCCGATCCAGGCAATCTGCGCCAGGTGTTCAACGACACCTCGATCCTGATGATCCTGGCGCTCGGGCAGATGGTTGTCATCCTGACGCGATCGATCGACCTGTCGATGGCCTCCAACCTTTGCTTCACCGGCATGGTGGTGGCTATGCTGAACGCCGCGCATCCGGCGATCCCGATCCCGGTGCTGATCGTCATCGCGCTCGCCGTCGGGCTGGTGCTCGGGGCCATCAACGGCCTTCTGGTGTGGCGGCTGAACATCCCTTCGATCGTGGTGACATTGGGCACACTGACCATCTATCGCGGCGCCACCTTCGTGCTGTCCGGCGGCGCCTGGGTCAATGCCGACAAGATGAGCCCTGAGTTCATCGGCTTCCAGCGCGCCGCCTTCCTCGGCATTCCGGTGCTGTCCTGGATCGCCATCCTGGTCATAGCGCTGTTCTTCATCCTGATGACACGCACCGCGCTCGGCCGCTCGATCTACGCCATCGGCGTCAACCCGACGGCATCGGTCTATACCGGCATCGATGTCGGCCGGACCAAATTCATCGTCTTCTGCATCTCCGGCATGATCGGCGGCCTTGCCGGCTACCTCTGGATCTCGCGCTATGTGATCGCCTCGGTCGAAGTCGCCAACGGCTATGAGCTCAACATCATCGCCGCCTGCGTCATCGGCGGCATCTCGATCGCCGGCGGCATCGGCTCGGTCGGCGGCGCGGTGCTGGGGGCGCTGTTCCTCGGCATCATTTCCAACGCGCTGCCGGTCATCAACATTTCGCCCTTCTGGCAGATGGCGATTTCGGGCAGCGCCATCATCCTGGCCGTCGTGCTCAACGCGCGCGGCGAACGCCAACAGGGCCGCATCATCTTGCGAAAAGTGGAGGCGGTGACATGACCGACATCCCTGCCCCGCGCCATATTCCCGACCGGCTCGACAAGCCGCTTTCGTCAGCGATCTTTTCCTGGGAGGCGCTGCTGGTCGTGGTAGCCGTCGCTATCTTCGCCATCAACAGCTTCGCCTCGCCCTATTTCCTCGACCCCTATTCGCTGTCGGACCTGACCTTCAACTTCACGGAGAAGGGCCTGATCGCCTTCGCCATGGCGCTGCTGATCATTTCGGGCGAGATCGACCTTTCGGTGGCCGCTATCATCGCGCTCGCCTCGACCATGATGGGCATGGCGGTGCAGGCAGGCGCCGGAACACCGGCGTTGGTGGCGATCGGCATCGTCGTCGGCCTCGGTTGCGGCGCCTTCAACGGGCTGCTGGTGACGAGGCTCGGCCTGCCCTCCATCGTCGTCACCATCGGCACGATGAGCCTGTTCCGTGGCATCGCCTTCATCATCCTCGGCGACCAGGCCTACAAGGGCTATCCCGAAAGCTTTGCCTTCTTCGGCCAGGGTTACGTCTGGTGGGTGGTGTCGTTCGAACTGGTGCTCTTCCTGATCGCGGCCATCGTCTACTGGTTCCTGCTGCATCGCACGAGTTTCGGCCGCCGCGTCTTCGCCATCGGCAACAATCCGGTCGCGGCGCAGTTTTCCGGCGTGCGCGTCGGCCGCATCAAATTCACCCTGTTCTGCCTGACCGGGCTGATGTCTGGCATCGCCTCGGTGCTGATCACCTCGCGGCTTGGTTCGACAAGGCCGTCGATCGCGCAAGGCTATGAGCTGGAAGTCATCACCATGGTGGTGCTCGGCGGCGTCAGCATTCTGGGCGGCGCCGGCAGTATTATGGGCGTCGTGCTCGCAGCCTTCATCATGGGGCTGGTGACCTTCGGGCTCGGCCTGCTCAACGTTCCCGGTATCGTCATGTCGATCTTCATCGGCCTGCTGCTGATCATCGTCATCGCGCTGCCGATCGTCTGGCGGCGGCTGCGCGGGGGACGCTGATGCCGCAGAAATACGCGTTCAAGATGAAGCTCAAGCCTGGCATGAAGGCCGAGTACAGGAAGCGTCACGACGAGATCTGGCCGGCGCTGGTCGCGCTCTTGAAACAGGCAGGCGTCCACGACTACTCGATCCATCTCGACGAAGAGACCAACACCCTGTTTGGCGTGCTGTGGCGGCGGGACGACCACGACATGGACGAATTGCCGAAGCATCCGGTGATGCAGCGCTGGTGGGCCCACATGGCCGACATCATGGAAACCAGGCCTGACAACGAACCGGTGGTGGTGCCGCTGGAAACCGTGTTCCATATGGAATGAGTGCGATGCGCCACATCGCCGTCATCGACATCGGCAAGACCAACGCCAAGGTGGCGCTGGTGGACCTCACAACGTCGAGCGAAGTCGCGCTGCGCCGGATGGCCAATGCGCCGCTGCGGCGGGCGCCCTATCCGCACCATGATGTCGAAGCGCTGTGGACATTCATCCTCAATAGCCTGGCCAGCCTCAACCGCGAACAGCGCATCGACGCCATTTCGATCACCACCCATGGCGCGACGGGCGCGCTGGTCGATGCCGCTGGTGAACTGGTGCTGCCGGTACTCGACTATGAATTCGATGGTCCCGACACGCTGGCGGCGGACTATGACGCGATCCGCCCGCCCTTTGCCGAGACAGGCACGCCGCGCCTGCCGCTCGGCCTCAATCTCGGAGCGCAATTCTTCTGGCAGCAGAAACGCTTTCCGGCCGAGTTCGCGCGGGCCGTGGCGATGCTGATGTACCCGCAATACTGGGCCTTGCGCCTCACCGGCGTCGCCGCCAACGAGGTCACCTCGCTTGGCTGCCACACCGATCTCTGGGACCCATGGAAGGCGGATTTCTCGTCATTGGTCGACCGCCTGGATTGGCGCGGCCTGATGGCGACGGTGCGGCCGGCAAGAGACCGTCTCGGCCCGATCCTGCCCGCGCTTGCGGTGCGAACCGGGCTTGATCCGCAAACAGCGGTATTCTGCGGCCTGCACGATTCCAACGCCTCGCTGCTGCCGCATCTGTTGTCGGATGCGCCACCCTTCTCGGTCGTCTCGACCGGGACCTGGGTGGTATCGATGGCGGTCGGCGGCAAGCAGGTTACGCTGGATGCGGCGCGCGATACGCTGGTCAATGTCAATGCACTCGGCAATCCCGTGCCGTCGGCTCGCTTCATGGGCGGACGCGAATTCTCGCTGCTGACCGACGGCAAACCGCTGGATTGCAGTGGAAGCGATATGCTTGCGGTTCTGGCAAGGAAGATCCTGCTGCTGCCGTCGACGCAGCAGGGGTCGGGACCGTTCCCGCGCCAGGCCGCGACATGGCTTGATGCCGACGGCATGAATGATGGCCAGCGTTTCGCCGCCATCTCGTTCTACCTGGCGCTGATGACGGCGACCTGTCTCGAGCTGATCGGCGCCGACGGTCCGACCACCGTGGAAGGACCCTTCGCCCGCAACAGGCTCTTTGTCGGCATGCTGGCGGCGGCCACCGCACGCAGCGTCGTCGCCTCGGAAGCCGCAACCGGCACCAGCATTGGCGCGGCATTGCTGGCATCGGATCAGGCCGCGACGCATGGCAAAGACGAAAGGCTGGAACCGCCGGCCGACCCGGCCTGGGCGGACTATGTCAGCGCATGGCGCACGACGGTCGAAGCACGGGGCTGATTACAGGATCCGCTTGCCGAAGGCCGACATGATGAAATTGACGGTATCGGTGCCGATCCTGGGCTCCAGACCCTTGGTCAGGCCCGAAACATCCATCGACAGCAGGCCGCCGGAGAGCGCGATCGCCTCCATCGCCTGATGCGTCTCGCGCACGGTCAGCCCGCCGGAGCCGGCCGCCCAGCCGGCGAATTCGGTCGCTGTCGGCGAATAGCTGACATGAAAGCCTTGCGTGCCCGATGTGGCGATACGGATCGCTTCATGCATCAGGTCGCGCATGCCCATGGCGTCGATGTCGGTCATGGTGAAGGCCGAAACGCGCGAATCCTTCAGCACCCGCGCCTCGGCCGGATCTGCATGGCGCAAGCCGACGATGACGACATTCTCCGGCGACAGCTGAGGCTGCAGCGCGCCGGCCTTGTGATCGAGACCGAGCGTTCGCGCCAGCACCGAGGCCTCCGGCAGGTCGATGCCCTCTTCATCCTCCGGCATCAGGGCGGCGATGGAATCGATCCAGATCAGGCCGAAGGAGTGCGTTGCGCGCGCCGTCACGGTCAGCGCCTTGTGGACGACGCGGCGATCGGCGCCGGCGGTGAGACGGATCAGCCCCGAGGGAGGCCGCTCGACATCGGCCAGTTCGACGACGTCGAAATTCATCGCCTCCAGCCGCCCGCCCGTCCCCTCGCGGGCGAGAATGCCAGCGGCTTCCGGTTCAGCCGAGATCGACACCATCTTGCGGCCGGAAAAATCCGCGACGTCGTGCATCGGCGCCTTCTCGACATATTCCGAAGTCATCGCCAGCAGCATGGCCCCGTAGCTCATGCGGAAGGCGACGCGGTCGCCGACGGCGGGTGGCGGATCGGCGTCCTGCACATCGAGCAGCAGATGGTCGCTGGAGGCGCCGAGCACCCTTATCCCCTTGGCGATCGGCGTCAGCCCTTCGACCAGCACGTCCTCGCGGCCGATATTGGCGATGGCGCGCAGCCTGTCGCCTTCGTCGGGAAAGACCGGCTGGTTGCCGAAGGCGTCGTAGCCGGACTCGCCGATCGGCCGCGACGGCTTGAGCTTGACCTCGATGATGTCGCCGGTCAGGCGGCAGGCATCGGGTTCGAGTTCGGCCCATGGCATCTCGCGAAAGGTCTCGACGCCGCCTTGCAGGATCGCCTCGCCGACCCTGAGATTGTTGATGCCGGCGGGCAGCCTGCCTTCGAGCAGCAGCGTCAGCGACGACGAGGCGCCGCCTGAGATCCAGTCGAGGCTTCTGCCGGACAGGCGCTCGGTCTTGTAGGCGTGAGCGACGAGCTGGCCAAGATTCTCCGGCGTCGGCATGATGGCGCCGAAGCAGCCGAGATTGGTGCCGATGCCGGCGATGCGCACCCCTTTGAATTCCAGGATCTTCTCGACGGTGGGGATCAGGTCGCTCGGCCAGATGCCTTCGCGGAGATCGCCGAGATCGATCATGAGCATGATGTCGTGGACACGGCCCATGCGCTCGGCGATGCGCGAAATCTCGCGAATGGTGGCGAGTTCCGATTGCAGACTGATGTCGACGGTACGCACCACCTCCTCGACGCGCGCCATGGGCGGGCTGCGCAGCAGCATGACCGGCGCGTTGATGCCGCTGTCGCGCAGCCGGCGGATGTTCTCGAAACGCGATTCGGCAATGCCGGCGACGCCGCCGCGCAGCATGGCGCGCGCCACTTGCGGCATGCCGCACGTGCCCTTGGTGACGCCGAACACCTTGATGCCGGACAGTGCACAGCGGTCGACGATGGTACGGGCGTTGCGCTCGATACGGCCAAGGTCGATGGCGACTTGCGGTCCCGACATGCCTAGCCTCCGTAGACCAGCCCCTGCGGGTCGATCTCCGGCTTGCGGCCTGCGACAAGGTCGGCCAGGAATTTCCCGGAGCCGCAGGCCATGGTCCAGCCGACATGGCCGTGGCCGGTGTCGAGATAGAGATTCTCATAGCGCGCCTGGCCAATGACCGGCACGGAGTTCGGCATCATTGGCCGCAGGCCAGCCCACAGCTCCGCTTTCTTCTCGTCGAAGGCGCCGGGAAAGAGATCCCTGGCGGTCCTGAACATGGTGGCAAAGTCGCTTGGCTTGTGGGTGCGGTCGAAACCTGTGAATTCGGCGGTCGAGGCCAGCCGCAAGCGATTGCCAAGGCGCGAATAGGCCATCAGCTGGTCCTCGTCGGCGCCGCCCATGGTCGGGCCCTTGCTCTCGTCTTCCAACGGAATGGTCGCAGTGTAACCCTTCACCGGATAGACCGGCAGGTCGATGCCGTAGCGGCGACCGAGCAGGCCGCTTTCCGGGCCCATCGAGATCACCACGGCATCACCAGCGACCGGTCCGGCGGAGGTCATCACCGCGCGCACCCGGCCGCCCTCGATGTCGAGGCCTTCGACCGTCGTGCCGTAGAGAAATCTCACGCCGAGCTTTTCGGCGGCGTGGGCAGCGAGCTTCTCCACGAACTGCCGGGAATCGCCGGTCTGGTCGATCGGCGAGTAGACGCCGCCGGCGATCTTTTCCTTCACGCCGGCAAGGCCCGGTTCAAGCTCGACCAGCCGGTCGCGGCCGACGATCTCGATCGGCAGGCCATGCTCGGCCAGATAGCGGTAATTGTCGGTGCCCATGTCGAGGCTGTGCTGTGAGCGGAAGAAGTAGAGGATGCCTTTCTTGCGCTCGTCATAGTGGATGCCAGTGCCCGCCGAGATGGCGTTGATGCACTCACGTGAATAGAGCGCCAGGCGCAGCTTGACCTGGCTGTTGGCGCGCAGGCGGGCCACGGTACACTGGCGCAGGAAGCGCAGGCTCCAGGCAAGGAAATAAGGATCGAAGCGCAGCCGCACCTTGATGCCGAGATCATGGTTGTAGAGCCCGCGCAGGAAGGTCTTCAGCGCCGCCGGCGAGGCCCAGGCGGTGGCGTCGCCCGGCGAAACCAGCCCGGCATTCGACTGGCTGGTGCCACGCGCCGGCGCCGGATGGCGCTCTATCACCGTGACTTCGTGACCGTCGGCGGCCAGATAATAGGCCGCCGCCGTGCCGACGACGCCAGCTCCAAGCACCGTTATCTTCATGCCATCCCCCAAAAGCTCTTCGCGGCACAGCGCCTCCACGCCGTGTCGCAAATGCTTCCATAGCGTGTCACCGCGCGCGTTGCGAGCCCTTGGGGAGCTTGGCTCAGCCGCGTGCGGAGTTCTTGCTGGTCAGGATGCGTTCCCAGGCGAGCGCGTCGGCGACGATCTGGTCGAGGTCGTCGCGTTGCGGGGTCCAGCCGAGTTCCGCTCGCGCGAGGTCCGAATTGGCGACCACGGCCGCCGCATCGCCGGGACGCCGATCGCCCATCCTCACCTCGAAATTATGGCCGAAGGCGCGCCGCACGCTGTCGATCACCTCGAGCACGGAATAGCCATGGCTGTAGCCGCAATTGGCGACGAGGCTCGGGCCCCCCGCGCGCAACCGCTGCAAGGCGAGGCGATGCGCGGCGGCGAGGTCGCTGACATGGATGTAATCGCGCATGCAGGTGCCGTCCGGCGTCGGGTAGTCGGTGCCGAACACCTGCATGAAGGGACGCTTGCCGAGCGCGGTCTCGCAGGCAACCTTGATAAGATGCGTGGCGCCCGGCGTCGACTGGCCGGTGCGGCCCTTGGGGTCGGCGCCGGCGACGTTGAAGTAGCGCAGCGCCGTGTAGCGGATGTCGTGCGCAAGGCCCGCGTCGCGCAGCATCCATTCGCTCATCAATTTGGAGAGGCCGTAAGGCGATTCGGGCGCCAGGCGGGCGTCCTCGCGCACCGGCTCAAGCCCGGCGCCGCCATAGACGGCGGCGGTCGAGGAAAAGATGAAATTGGGCACGCCTTCGCGCACCGCGGTTTCGATCAGCGTGCGCGTCTTCGAGGTGTTGTTCTCATAATAGGCAAGCGGGTCGGCGACCGATTCCGGAACCACGATGGAGCCGGCGAAATGGATGATGGCGTCGACCTGATTGTCCCGGATGATCGATCCGACCAATTCCTTGTCGGCGACATCGCCGACGACGAGCTTTGCCTCCGGCGCCACCGCCCATTCGAAGCCGGTCGAAAGCCGGTCGAGAACGACCACGCTGTCGCCGGCATCCAGCAATTCCCAGACCATGTGGCTGCCTATATAGCCGGCGCCACCTGTCACCAAAACCGTCATCCGCATCCTCGCATCTCAAGATTTATCGGAAACTGTCTCAAACACCGCCTTACTGGAAAGCCATCCGCATGGCCATTAGAACCCTTGGTAACCGGCGTTCACTTGATGTGGCATCGTGTGGAAACAAAAGTGATCCACAGAGCGTGTCTTGGAACGGGAATAGGCCATGATCCGCCAGCGTTAGGAACAGGTGCGGGGCGTGGCATTTTGACCAAAACGGCCCGGTGGACGACCAATAGGGCAATGATTATGATCCCGCGCAAAATTGGGAAGCCGACATGAACTACCAGCGGTTCTTCGAAGAAGCGATCGACCAGCTCCACGCCGAGCGTCGCTATCGTGTCTTCGCCGATCTCGAGCGTATCGCGGGCAAGTTTCCGCGCGCCATCTGGCGCTCCAATGGCCGCGCCGAGGAAATCACCGTCTGGTGCTCCAACGACTATCTCGGCATGGGCCAGCACGCGGATGTCATCGCCGCGTTCCAGAATGCGGCCGGCAAGATGGGCTCGGGCGCCGGCGGCACCCGCAACATCTCCGGCACGTCCAACCCGCTGGTCGAGCTCGAGCAGGAACTCGCCGACCTGCACGGCAAGGACGCGGCCCTGGTCTTCACCTCCGGCTTCGTCTCCAACGAAGCCTCGATCTCGACCATTGCCCGGCTTTTGCCCAACTGCCTGATCATCTCGGACGAGTTGAACCACGCCTCGATGATCGAGGGCGTGCGGCGCTCGGGCGCCGAAAAGAAGATCTTCCGCCACAATGACGTCGCGCATCTGGAAAGCCTGCTGCAGGCCGCGGGGCGCGAACGCGCCAAGCTGATCGTCTTCGAAAGCGTCTATTCGATGGACGGCGACATCGCGCCGATCAGAGAGATCGTCGAGCTCGCCGAGCGCTACAACGCCATGACCTATATCGACGAGGTGCATGCCGTGGGCATGTACGGACCGCGCGGCGGCGGCATCACCGAGCGCGAAGGCCTCGCCGACCGCATCGACATCATCCAGGGCACGCTGGCCAAGGCGTTCGGCACGCTGGGCGGCTACATCACCGGCGCCAGCGCGGTGATCGACGCGGTTCGCTCCTATGCGCCGGGTTTCATCTTCACCACGGCGCTGCCGCCGGCGATCGCCGCCGCCACCACCGCCTCCATCCGCCATCTCAAGCAATCGCAGGCCGAGCGCGACGCGCAGCAGCAGCAGGCGAGCCGAACCAAACAGATCCTGGCGGCCGCCGGCCTGCCGGTGATGGACTCCGCGACCCATATCGTGCCGGTGCTGGTTGGCGATCCGGAGCTTTGCAAGATGGCGAGCGACCGGCTGCTTGGCGTTCACGGCATCTACATCCAGCCGATCAACTACCCGACCGTGCCGCGCGGCACCGAGCGGCTGCGCATCACGCCGACGCCGTTCCATTCGGATGCGCTGATCGCCGAACTGCAGGATGCGCTGGTCGAGACCTGGGATGCGCTCGGCATCCCCTACGGCTCCGCCGGCCGACCTTCGGTCGCCAAGACCGACCGCATCATTCCCCTGCTGGTCCCCAAATCGGGCGGCTGATCTTGGGCGGCTAAAGCCACCACCCGCTCAAACGCTCTTCATCCACTTCGCCAGCCGGTGCGCCGCTTCCTCGATCTGATCGAGGCGGCGGTGGAAGCACAGCCTGAGGAAGGCTTCGCCGCCAGGACCAAAGGCCGTGCCGGGCGCCAGGCCGACATTGGCCTTGTCGACGATCTCGAAAGCGGCCGCGCGCGAATCGGTGATGCCGTCGACGGCGAAGAACAGATAGAAGGCGCCCTGCGGCACGGTGAACCGGGCCCGGCCGGCGGCTCCGAGAATGCCGCAGACCAGGTCGCGTGCCTTCCTCGCCCGCTCCACCTGCTCGGCGACGAAGCCATCGCCCTCGTCAAGCGCGGCGATCGCACCGCGCTGCATGAATTGGGCAACACCCGAGTTCGAATACTGGATCAGGTTCTCGAACACCTGCTGCAGGCTCGGATGCGTCTTGATCCAACCGATGCGCCAGCCGGTCATCGCCCAGTTCTTGGAGAAGGAGTTGACGTACAGGATGCGGTCCTCCGCCGTCGCGATGTCGAGGAAGGACGGCGCGCGGCCATGGCCATAGTGGAACAGCGAATAGATCTCGTCGGCGATGATCCAGAGGTTCTTCGCCCGCGCAAGATCCAGGATCGCCTGCAAGGTCTCGTGATCGGCGGTCCAGCCGGTCGGGTTCGAGGGCGTGTTGATGAACAGCGCCTTGGTGCGCGGCGTGATCGCCGCCGCTATCCTCTCGACGTCGCAGGACCAGCCATTGCCCGAGTTGTCGAGCGTGACCGGCACCGGAACGGCTCCCGATATCGCCGCCGCGGCATCGAAATTCGGCCAGGCCGGCGACAGATAGATAACCTCGTCGCCGGCCCCGGCGAGGGCATCGAGCGCCAGCTGGATGGCATGCATGCCGGAGCCGGTGACGATGAACTGCTCCTCGGGAAACGTCCTGGCGAAATGCCTTGCATAGTAGCGGGCAAGCGCCTGCCTGAGATCAGGAATGCCCTTCTGCCAGGTGTAGAAGGTCTCGCCATTGGACAATCCCCGAGCAGCGGCGTCGGAAATGAAGGCCGGCGTCGGCAGGTCGCCCTCACCCGCCCAAAGCGGGATCAAGCCCTCGCGCAGGCGGCCGTAATTGACGACGGCGACAATGCCGCTTTCAGGTGCCGCGCGGGCTTCGGCGCGCAAGCTGTCGATCAAGGTCATGGCGGGTCGGTTCCGGTCTCAAGCGTTGGTCAGCGCTCCTTACCAGATGCGAAAACAGAAAACCCCGGCCGCGAGCGACCGGGGTTTTGGTCCAGCGATGGCAGGCCGAGTTATTTCCTGGCGAGCAGATCGCGGATTTCGGTCAGCAGCGCGACATCGGCGGGGGGCGGCGCTGCGGCGGGCGCGGGCTTTTCGGCCTCAAGCCGCCGGCGCATATTGTTCACCGCCTTGACCATCAGGAAGATGATGAAGGCGAGGATGAGGAAGTTGAGCACCACGGTGATGAAGCTGCCATACGCGAAAACGGCGCCTTGCTTTTTGGCGTCCGCCAGCGAGGTTGCGTTGACGGCCGAGGAAAGGCCGAAGAAATAATTGTTGAAATCCAGACCACCGAAAATCGCGCCGACGATCGGCATGATGATATCATTGACCAGCGAGGTAACGATCGTGCTGAAGGCGCCGCCAATGATGACGCCGACGGCCAAGTCCATCACATTACCCTTGGAAATGAATTCCTGGAATTCTTTCAGCATTCCGACCCTCCTTGTCATGACCCGGCCGCGCTGCCGTTCCGTCCTTGCGGCATCGACCATGGGCACAATAACAAAAACCTGGAGTTGCAACATGGGTAAAAGGGAGAAAACAACCGCTTTCTCCTTGCCCACCTCAACCTCCAGAAATCATGCCCTTCATGCGCCCAAAGCCGCGATGGACTTAGGGCTCAAGCTGTGATTGCGTTCGAGCAAGCCGGATAAAAAACGGCAAAGGAGGAAATTCCAGGCGTGCAGGGTCTGTTCATCGTCATCATCGCGATCGCCTATGTGACGCTGCTGTTCGCCATCGCCAGCCTGGGCGATCGCCGCTCGGCCAGTTCAGGGCCGGGCCGGGCAAGGCCATTCATCTACGCGCTCAGCCTGGCGATCTACTGCACCTCGTGGACCTTTTTCGGCTCCGTCGGCCTCTCGTCCGAACGCGGCCTCGAATTCCTCGGCATCTACACCGGCCCGGTGCTGGTGTTCGTGTTCGGCTTTCCCCTGCTCAACCGCATCGTACGGCTGGCCAAGACCGAGAAGATCACCTCGATCGCGGACTTCCTCGGCGCGCGCTACGGCAAGAGCTTCACCGTCGCGGCGATCGCCACGCTGATCGCCACGATCGGGGCGGTGCCCTACATCGCGCTGCAATTGAAGGCGATTTCCGGCTCAGTCAGCCTGATGGTCGAGCACTATACGGGATCGCCGCCCTCCTTCGATCCGTTCGTCAGCGACATCTCGCTGGTCGTGGCGATGCTTCTGGCGTTGTTTGCCGTGCTGTTCGGCACCCGCCACGCCGATGCCACCGAACATCAGGACGGGCTGGTGCTGGCGGTGGCGGTCGAAACCGTGGTCAAGCTCGCCGCCTTCCTGGCGATCGGCCTGATGGTCACCTTCCTGATCTTCGGCGGCCCGGGAGACATGTTCGCCAAGCTGGCGCAAAATGGGCAGGTGCGGCAGGCGATGGGCTACAACACCTCGCTTGCCACCTGGCTGGTGCTGACGGGCCTCAGCGGCTGTGCCATCATCATGCTGCCGCGGCAGTTCTACGTCACCATCGTCGAGAACCGCGGCGAGGCCGAGCTGCGCACCGCGACCTGGGTGTTTCCGCTCTACCTCGTGGCGATCAACCTGTTCGTGCTGCCGATCGCGTTTGCCGGCCTGTCGCTGGTCGGCACCGGCACCAGCAGCGATCTCTACGTGCTGTCGCTGCCGCTCTTCAGCGGTCACGACCTGCTGGCCATGGCGGCCTTCATCGGTGGGTTGTCCGCGGCAACAGCCATGGTGATCGTCGAAAGCGTGGCGCTGTCGATCATGATCTCCAACGACCTCGTCATTCCGCTGTTCGTGCGCCGCCTGCTCAAGACCTCGACCTTGGAGACCGAGGACTGGTCGACGCTTATCCTCAACGTGCGGCGCGGAGCGATCTTCATCCTTCTGTTCATCGCCTTCCTCTACTATCGCGAGAGCACCAACAGCGCGCGGCTGTCATCGATCGGCCTGATGTCGTTCGCGGCCATCGCGCAATTCGCGCCGGCGCTGATCGGCGGGCTGATCTGGCGCGGCGCCAACGGCAGGGGTGCCGCGCTCGGCATGGTCGCCGGCATCCTTGTCTGGAGCTACACGCTGCTCCTGCCCTCGCTTGTCGCGCCCGACACCGACATCGTCGTGCATGGGCTGTTCGGCTTCGAGGCACTGCGCCCGCAAGCCCTGTTCGGCACGGTTGCCGAACCCCTGAACCACGGCGTGCTGTGGAGCCTGTCGATCAACGCGGTGTTCTTCGTGCTCGGCTCGCTGTCGCGCGCGTCGGTGCCGCTGGAGCGCATCCAGGCATCGATCTTCGTGCCGCGCGATGCCGGCCCGATGCCGAGTCTACGCCGCTTCCGCACCGCCATCACCGTCAATGACCTCAAGGACACGATCGGCCGCTATCTCGGTGTCGAGCGCACCGAGCGCTCTTTTCAGTCGTTCGAGAGGACCAACGGCACCTCGCTGCACGGCAAGGAGCAGGCGAGCATGGACGTCATCCGCTTCTCCGAGCAGCTTTTGGCCAGCGCCGTCGGTTCCTCCTCGGCGCGGCTGATCCTGTCGCTGCTGTTCAGGCGCCATGACCGCGAATCCCGGGATGCCTTCCGCCTGCTCGACGACGCCACCGAGGCACTGCAGCACAACCGCGACCTGCTGCAGATCGCGCTCGACCAGATGGAGCAAGGCATCACCGTCTTCGACAAGGACTTTCGGCTGATCTGCTGGAACCGCCAGTACCGGGCGCTGTTCGACCTGCCCGACGAGATGGGCCAGGTCGGCGTCTCGCTCGACCAGATCTTGCGCCATCTCGCCGAGCGCGGTGACATCCCCGCCGACCAGCGCGTGACGATGCTCAACCGTCTGACCAGTTTCGTCAGCCCCTGGCAGATGGAGCTGAAGACCAGCGGCCGCATTCTCGAACTGCGCTCCAACCCGATGCCGGACGGCGGCATCGTCGCCACCTATGCCGACATTTCCGGCCGCGTCGAGCAGGATCTGGCGCTGAAGCGCGCCAATGAATCGCTGGAACAACGCGTCAAGACCCGAACCATCGAACTCACCCGGGTCAACGAGGAACTGGCGCAGGCGCAGATGCTGGCCGAGGAGGCCAATCTGGGCAAGACGCGCTTCCTCGCCGCCGCCGGCCATGACATCCTGCAGCCGTTGAACGCTGCCCGGCTCTATTGCTCCTCGCTGATCGAGAAAGCCGGCAAGGGTCCGGCCGGCAAGGCCGCGGTCAACATCGAATCCTCGCTGGAATCGGTTGAGACGATCCTTGGCGCCGTGCTCGACATCTCCCGCCTCGATGCCGGCGCGATGAAGCCGGACGATACCGCCTTCAACCTCGACGGATTGCTGCGCCAGATCGGCAATGATTTCCGACCGATGGCCGCGGAGAAGAAGCTCGGCCTGACGATCATGCCATCTTCGCTGACGGTGGTAACCGACCGCAATCTATTGCGCCGCCTGATCCAGAACCTTGTCTCCAATGCCATCAAATATACGCGCCAGGGCCGCATCCTGGTCGGCGTGCGGCGACGCGGCGAACTGGCGGAGATCCAGGTGATCGACACCGGCATCGGCATCGCAGGCGACAGGCTGAACACCGTCTTCCATGAGTTCACCCGGCTGGACGAAGGTGCGCGGGAGGCCGAGGGCCTCGGTCTCGGCCTCTCCATCGTCGACCGCATAGCCAGGGTACTCAGGCTCGAAATCCGCCTCTTCTCCAATCCGGGCAAGGGCACGCGCTTCTCGGTCATACTGCCGGTGGCGGCTGTGGCGGCGCCGCGACGCGAGATCGAGAAAGCACCGGCACGCGCCGCTTCCTCGCTTACCGGTCTGACAGTACTTTGCATCGACAATGACGCGCGCATCCTCGACGGCATGCGTCTTCTGCTCGAAGGCTGGGGGTGCACCGTCGACACCGCCTCCGGATCGGGAGAGCTCCTGCGGCCTGGCGCGCGCAGGCCCGACATCGTGCTTGCCGACTATCATCTCGACGGCGTCACCGGGCTCGACGCGATCAGGACCTTGCGCGCGACCTGCGGCCAGGATCTTGCGTGCGTGCTGGTCACCGCCGACCGTTCCAACGAGGTGCGCGCAGCGGCTGGCGAACTCGACGTTCCGATGATCAACAAGCCGCTGAAACCGGCGGTGCTGCGCTCGATGATGGCCAGGGTCAGGCCGATGGCGTCGGCCGAGTAAGATCAGGTCCTATCACTCGTACGCATCGCCTGGTAAGCACTATGCCAGGGCCTTCGAGATATCGTTCGCGGTCTGGATTACCAGCGGAGCAAGACCCTCGAGCCGGATGTCGGGCATCCGCTCGGCGGGCCCCGATACGCTGACCGAGGCAAAAACCCTGCCAGCAGCGTCCCTGATCGGCGCCCCAATGCAACGAAGACCGACCTGGTTCTCCTCATCGTCGATCGCGAAGCCGCGGGAACGAATGAGCGCCAACTCTTCGAGGAGCTTGCCGAGATCGGTGATCGTCCTGGGGGTGTATCGCCTGAGGCCTTCCTCCTGCGCGATCCGACGCACCAGCGTCTCATCCTGAAATGCCAGGAATGCCTTGCCGACGCTCGTGCAATAGGTCGGAGCGCCCTCGATGGTGGTCAATGTGGTGAGCCGCGAACTGCCCATCTCCTCGCGCTCGACGCAGACCATCTGGCTGCCGTCGAACATGTGGAAATGAATGATCTCGCCGGTGAAGAGCTGCAGCTTGGCGATGTGAGGATGCGCCCGCCGGGGGGTATCGAGGCTCGCCAGCACGCTGCTTCCGTAGTGAAACATCTTCAAACCAAGCCGGTAGCTCTGGCGGCGCCCATCCTGGTCGAGCATCCCGACTTCCCTCAGCGAAGCGACGATGCGGTGGACGGTCGTGCGGGGCAAGCCCGTGGCCTCCGATATCTCGCCCACGGTCAATGTGGGATGCAGCCGCGTGAAGCAGTCCAGCACG
Source organism: Mesorhizobium sp. GW821-FHT04C10 (assembly GCF_059420305.1). NCBI lineage: Bacteria > Pseudomonadati > Pseudomonadota > Alphaproteobacteria > Hyphomicrobiales > Phyllobacteriaceae > Mesorhizobium > Mesorhizobium sp. GW821-FHT04C10. The sequence goes on from NZ_JBWKTL010000001.1 coordinate 6,929,896, forward strand.
ACGGACATCTTGCGCAGTGACTTTGCCCCGGAGTCGCGGCTCTCCCGCGCCGCTTCGTCGACCCCGTCGGCGGACGCGGCGCGAGGCGGCGTGACGGTTCCGGCCTGACTCATGGTCTTCCCTTCCATATCGCTCATTGCCTCGAGGTTATCTTGCGCACACGGGCTTCGAGACGCCCCGCCACCATTTCCAGACCGAAACATAGGACAAAATAGGCAGCCGCGACGATCGTGAAAACAACGAAGGGCTCATTGGTCCTGATGACGACTTCCCGCCCGAGGCGGGTGAGCTCGCTGATTCCCACCACCGAGACCAGCGAGGTATCCTTCACCATCAGGATCGATTGACCAAGAAGCGATGGAATGATCGCCATCAGCGTCTGCGGCAGCACGATGTCCCTGAGCCGTTGCGTCAGGGTAAAGCCAAGCGCGATCGCGGCCTCGTTCTGCCCTTTGTCAAAGCCAAGCAGCCCGCCCCGGATGATCTCGGTCATATAGGCGCCGTGGCTCAGGGCGAGCGCTATGATGGCGGTCGTGACCGGACCGATGTCGATGTCGTAGTAGGGCAGGCCGTAATAGACCAGGAAGATGAACATCAGGAAGGGAACGCTGCGGAAAATGTAGACATACAATCCCGCTATGATGCGCAGCATCCTGGATTTCGAACTGCTCATCAGGCCGCCAAGTATGCCAAGGGCGAGCGCGGGAAAGAAGGCCGAGACCATCAGCAAGATGACGATCGGCATCCCTGAAAGAATGAGCGTGGCGGCGTCGTAGACCAGCGAGAAGAGCGTCATGCTCAGACCCTCCGGTGCCTGGAGAAGCCGGCACGGCGCTCGTATTGGTCGACAAGCAGGTTGAGTATGGCGCAGACCACGACGTAGATCACACAGCTCACCAGATAGGCCTCCAGGAACTGGTAGGTCTCGTTGCCGACATCGTCGGCGGCCTTGGTGATCTCCAGGACCGCGATGGTGTAGAGCAGCGAGGTGTCCTTGATCAGCTGCACGAACTGGCCGGTGATTGCCGGCAGGACAGTCGGCGCCGCCTGCGGAACCAGGACGCGCGCCAAAAGGATGCGGCGATTGAGGCCAAGCGCCATCGCCGCCTCGGTCTGTCCTTGCGGGATGGCGGCAAGGCCGCCACGCGTGATCTCGGCGATGTAGGCGCCCGAGTTGAAGGTGAGTGCGACAACACCCGTCGCAAAGGCCGAGAGCGTGACGCCGAGCGCCGGCAAGCCGAAATAGATGAAATAGACCTGCACCAGCATCGGCGTGTTGCGCACGACGGAAACATAGATGGCCACGATGCGCCCGGCGACACCCGCGGAGGAGAAGCGGACGACGCCGGCGACGACGCCGACAATGAGGGACAGCACCAGGCCGCAAGCCGCCGCCATCAGGGCATTGCCCAGCCCTCGCAGATAAACGTCGCGATATTGCCAGAACAGGTCATAGGCTGTGGCGAACATCGCTGGCCTCAATGATGGAGTATCTGGTCGAGGAAGGCGCGCGTGCGCGCCTCCTGCGGACAGGCAAAGAAATCGGCGGGCGGCGCGCGCTCGACCACCTGGCCTGCCTCCATGAAGAGGATCTCGGTGCCAAGCTCGCGTGCGAAACCCATCTCATGGGTCACCACGATCATGGTCATGCCGCCGGCGGCCAGGTTGCGCATGACCTGCAGCACCTCTCCCACCATTTCGGGATCGAGAGCGGACGTCGGCTCGTCGAACAACAGCAGTTCGGGGTCCATCGCCAAGGCCCGGCAGATGGCGACACGCTGCTGCTGGCCGCCCGACAGCCTGACGGGATAGGTGCCGGCCTTGTCGGCCAGGCCGACGCGATCGAGCAGTGCCCTGGCGCGGTCCGCGGCCTCGCGCCGGCCTTTGCCGAGCACCCGCCTCTGCGGCAGCGCGATATTCTCGAGCACGGTGAGGTGCTGGAAAAGGTTGAAGCGTTGGAAGACCATTCCAATGCGCCGATAGAGTTCCCTGCCGGGCAGGCCCGCCAGATCGCGCCCCTCGATCGACATCGAACCGCTGGTGAGCGGGCCGGCAAGACGGTTGATGGCACGGATCAAGGTGCTCTTTCCCGAACCGGAAGGGCCGCACACGACCAGCACGTCGCCCTTGCCGAACTCGAACGAAACGTCGCGCAGCGCGTGAAAACCGCCGAAGTGGAAATTGACGTCTCTGGCCTCGAAGAATGTCATTCAGTCACCGGAAGTGGAGGAGATGCCTGGCGCTGGCATGCGTACCGCATTGATGGTGCATGGGCCGGAAAGGACGGCTCGGAAAGGCTCATGCGCCAGGTCAGAGAAGTGCCGCTGCCGCATCCCTTCGATGTCCCGAGGAATGCGGCACCGCAATGCTATTCCAGGGTCATTCGCATGCCCTTGCCGCTTTCCGGCACATAGGCCGAAATGCCGAGCTGCTCGACCAGCTTCTTGCGTTCCTCGGACACGCCGCCGTTCTTCTCCAGGAAGTCCTTCTTCCAGGCCTCGCCGTCGACCCAATAGGCGCGTAAAGCCTCGAGCTTGCCGTTTGCCTTGATCTCGGCAAGCAACGTATCGAGATAGGCTTGGGCGCCCACATCATCCTTGCGCACGGCGAAGGCCCAGTCGTCCGAGCTGATCAGTTCACGAGGCTTCTTCAGCGACACGAAACCATATTCGCGCTGCACGACGCCGAGCACCGCCAGGTCGTTCAGCGCGGCATCGACGCGACTGGTTTTCAGGGCCTGATAGGTGTCGGTATCGTTCGGATAGCTCTGAACCTCGGCATTGGCGAAAAACTGCTTGGCGATGTCGACAGCGCTGGTGCCAGCCTTGACGGCGATCGTCTTGCCCGGCTGGTTCAGATCCTCCCAGGAGAGAGCCGCGTCGTCCGGCCGCACGATCGTTACCACGCCGGTGGAGTACCAGTTCTCCTTCGTGAACAGGATCTGCTCCGCGCGTTTTGGAGTAACGGTCATGCTGGTGGCCAGAATATCGGACTTGCGTGTCAGCAGCCCGGGTATCAGGCCCGCCCATTCGACGTTCCTCAGCTCCAGGTCGACATCGAGCTTGGCCGCGATCATGCGATCGAGGTCGATCGAGAACCCGGCGGCGTTGCCGTTGGCATCGCGGAACTGCCATGGCGCGGCCGACAGGTCGTTCATGATGACGATCTTCTTGTCGCCTTGGATCTTGGCGAGCGTCGGACTCTCGTCCGCAGCCCACGCCGTCACGCCCGCGCCCAACAGCAGTCCGAGCGTCAACGGAACCAGTTTGTTGAAATTCATCAATCACTCCCATTGATTCAGCTATTAATCCCGCATACCGGAACATATGCAAGGGTTGCAACGCGATGCATCCACATTTTTTTGAAATACACAAGCCCAGCCCTTGACCAAAACATAAAATATGGGCTTTAAATGACTTGTAACACAATGTATTCCGCATCTCGGAATACAAAATCAAGCAGCCCAGCTCCTGGAGAATGACATGCCCACACAATCCGCTTCCGGCCAAAAGCTCACGGGCATCATCCCGCCCATCACGATGCCTTTCGACGCCAACGGCAATCTCGTCCCGGGAGCGATCGGCGAGCAGGTCGAGTTCATGATCGAGCAGGGCGTCGACGGCATGGTCGCAGGTGGCAGCACAGGCGAAGGCCATACGCTGAACGACGCCGACTTCACGGCCTCGATGAAGGCCGTGCATGACGCAATCGGCGGCCGTGTCCCCTTCCTTGCCGGACTGATCATCAACAGCACACGCAGCGCCATCGAACGCGCCCGCATGCTCAAGGGGCTGAATATCGCCGCGATGCAGGTCACCCCCGTGCACTATCTCTTCAAGCCGAACGAGGATGCCACCGTCCAGCATTTCCGCACGATCTGGGAAGAGACCGGCATCCCGATCATCATCTACAATGTTGTCCCCTGGAACTATCTCAGCTCGGACCTGATGCTGCGGATCATGGACGAGGTTCCCGGCGTCATCGGCATGAAGCAGAGTGCCGGCGACCTGAAGCTCGTCTCGGACCTGCTCCATCGCCTCAAGCCGGGAAACGTCGTGCTCACCGGCACCGATGCGCTGCTCTATCCGGCATTCTCGCTTGGCGTGCACGGCGCGATCAGTGCCCTGACGTCCGCGGTTCCGGCCGTCACGGTGAAGCTCTGGAACCATGTCCAGTCCGGAGACCACAAGGCCGCCCTCGCCCTGCACTACCGCCTGGCCGATCTGTGGGACGCACTGCCTCACGACAATCTTCCGGCCTGTGTGAAGTACTGCCAGCATCGGCAGGGCCTGGCGCTTCATCTGCCGCGCGCGCCGATGCCGCCCGTCAGCGACAGCCAGAAGGGCCGTATCGACGAAGCCCTGCAAGCGCTTCTCGCATAGAATGCCAGCCGATGGCGGGGCGCGCGACGCGTCCCGCCATGTCCACACACGTGCATTGAAGCGGACGAACCCGTCCGGAGGAGAAAGTATGGATTGGCATACGTCACAGTGGCCCATGGCCGGCAGTCCCGAGCGGATCAGCGGGATCGAACTCAATCAGATCTGTGACATCGCCGATCTCGCCCGGGAGGACCCGGAAGTCATCAAGCTCTGGATCGGCGAAGGCGACCTTCCCACGCCGGACTTCATTCGCGAGGCGGCCGTGGCTTCCCTGGCCGCGGGCCAGACGCGATACACCTATTCCCATGGCGTGCCGGCCCTTCGCGAGGCGCTCGACCGCTATCACAAGCGCCATTGGAAGGTGGAGATCGGTGCGGACCGCTTCAGCGTCACCGCGGGCGGGGTGCAGGCGATCATGCAGGCCTTCCAGGCCGTTCTCAGCCCCGGCGACGAGGTGATCGTTCCGGTTCCGGCGTGGCCCAACCTCGTCGAGATCGTAGGCATCCTGGGCGGCAAGGTGGTGCCGGTGAACTATCGCGTCGCCGAGGGAGGAGGCTTTCGTCTCGACCTCGACGACCTTTTTGCCGCCGTCACCCCACGCACCCGCGTCATCGCCATCAACTCACCGTCCAACCCGACGGGCTGGATCATGCCGCTCGAGCAGATGAAGGCAGTGCTCGACTTCGCCCGCGCGCGCGGGATCTGGATCGTCTCCGACGAAGTCTACGCCCATTTCACCTATGACGGCACGATCGCGCCTTCCTTCCTGGAACTCGCCGCGCCCACCGACCGGCTGATCATCACCAACACCTTCTCCAAGAACTGGTGCATGACCGGCTGGCGGATTGGCTGGCTGATCTATCCGCGCGGCATGGGCACGGTCTTCGACAATCTCAGCCAGTACAATACGACCAGCGTCGCGACATTCATCCAGCACGCCGCGATCACCGCGCTCGACCAGGGCGACCACTTCATCAAGGAGCTGGTGGCGCGGTCGGCCAAGGGCAGGGAGATCATCTGCTCCGCGCTCGACAGCCTGCCGAATGTGCGTGTGTTCTGGCCGGATGGAACCTTCTATTTCTTCTTCTCCGTCCACGGCATGAACAGCGGCTACGACATGGCCCGGCGCATCCTGCGCGAGGCGGGTGTCGGCGTGGCGCCGGGCTCGGCCTTCGGCCGGGGCGGCGAGGCTTATCTGCGCGTCTGCTTCGCGGTCGATCCAAAGCTCATCCAGGAAGGGGCTAACCGCCTCGTTGATTTCCTTCGCAAGGTCGACTGAACGCCATGAAGAAACTGATCAACGATCCTCGAAACGTCGTTCGCGAAATGCTCGAGGGGCTCGCCGACCTCACACCGCATCTGGCGCTGCTGGACACCGAGAATGTCGCCTTGCGCATCGGCCTGCCGACGGCGGCGGAACGACCCGTGGCCGTGATCTCGGGCGGCGGCGCCGGGCATGAGCCAGCCCATGCCGGCTATGTCGGGTTGGGCATGCTGAGCGCAGCGGTGACAGGAGACGTTTTCACCTCGCCCAGTTCCGATGCCGTCCTTGCGGCGATCCGCGCGACGGCGGGGCCGGCAGGCGCGCTGCTGATCATCAAGAACTATACCGGCGACCGGCTGAATTTCGGCATCGCGGCCGAGCTCGCCCGCGCCGAAGGCATCCCTGTCGAGATCGCGGTGGTAGCCGACGACGTCGCCTTGGCGGGCGTCGTCGCGCCGGAGAGGCGGCGCGGCATTGCCGGTACGGTGCTTGTGCACAAGATCGCCGGCGCCGCCGCGCAAGCAGGACTTCCACTGGCCGAGGTGGCGGGAAAAGCGCGATCCGCGGCCGCCCGGGTCGGCACGATGGGCGTCGCCCTCGGCGCCTGCACCGTTCCCACGGCCGGCAGGCCAGGCTTCACGCTGGGCGAGCGCGAGATCGAACTGGGTCTCGGCATCCATGGCGAGAAAGGCGTCGAGCGCGGAGAAATCAAGCCCGCTGACGAACTGGTCGAACGGATGATCGCCAGGATCGTCAAGGAATGCGGCCTCAAGGCGGGAGATCGTGTCGCACTGCTCGTCAACGGGCTCGGCGCGACGCCGCCGCTGGAACTCGCCATCGTGGCGCGTCACGCTTTGGCGGACCTGCGCGGGCGCGGCATCACGGTCGAGCGCGCCTGGAGCGGCAACTTGCTCACCGCGCTTGAAATGCCGGGCTGCTCGCTCTCCGTGCTGAAGCTCGATACCGATGATCTCCGCTTCCTGGATGCCTCCGTTGAAGCAAGCGCGTGGCCGGGTTGCGGGCATGTTCCAGCCAACCGGTCCATCGTCGCGGCCACGATCGCACCGTTCGCCGATCCGGCCGAGGCGCATCTGAACGCCGCGGATTCCAGTCTGCGCGGAATTGTCATGGCGGTGGCGGACGCGCTCGAGTCGGCGGAGGACCACCTGACTGATCTCGACAGCAAGGCCGGCGACGGCGATCTGGGCGCGAGCATGATGCGCGGTGCCCAGGCCGTTCGCGCCCTTCCGGAATCGGCCTGGTCGAGCCCATCCGGGGCGATCATCGAAATCTCGACCGCCTTGCGTCGGGCGATCGCCGGCAGTTCGGGGCCGTTCTATGCCATTGCCCTGGCACGCGCGGGACGTCACCTGGCACAGCAGCCAAACCTGACGGCGCAGCACTGGGTGGACGCATTCGAACTTGCAATTGCCGCCGTAGCCGAGGCCGGCGGCGCGAAGCCTGGCGACCGCACCATGCTGGACGCCCTGGAGCCCGCGGTCCGTTCACTGAAATCAACGGTTGGCCTTCCGGCCAGCGAGCGCTGCACGCGCGCGGCGGACGCCGCGGCAGACGGGGCCGACGCCACCGCCTCGATGTCGCCGCGTCTTGGCAGGGCAAGCTATCTCGGTGAGCGGGCAGTCGGCGCGCCGGACGGGGGCGCTGCGGCCGTTGCGATCTGGATGCGCGCGATCGCACAGGCGATAGCCAAGCAAGGGTGACAGACAAGGCTGAACAATGACCTGAAGCGCGTCGCCTGAATCCGTTGCGACGCCGGCACTCAGTGCGCCGGCTGCAACGGGTCGCTGCCGATCTTTGACAGCAGGATAACCGCCTGGGTGCGGCTGTCGACGCCGAGCTTCTGCAGGATGGCCGAGACATGCGCCTTGATGGTCGCCTCGGAGACGCCGAGTTCGTAGGCGATCTGCTTGTTGAGCAGGCCCTCGGCCAGCATGCCGAGCACGCGGGTCTGCTGCGGCGTCAGCGCCTGCAACCTCTTGATCAGGTCCGATATTTCGGGATCGCGCTCGACGCCGAGATCGACGCCAACCGGAGCCGCTATGTCGCCGGCCAGCACCGACTGCACGGCGTTGCGGATCTCTTCCATGCTCGCCGATTTGGAGATGAAGCCGGAGGCGCCAAGATCGAGCGCACGCCTGATGGTCGCAGGATCGTCATGCGCCGAGACAACGATCAGCGGCACCGCCGGATGGATGCCGCGCAGCGAGATCAGGCCGGAAAGGCCGCTGGCGCCCGGCATCGACAGGTCGAGCAGCACAAGATCGACATCCTCATTGGCCACGACCAGCGCCTTGGCGCTTTCGAAATCACCGGCCTCGTGGATGGCGGCGACATTGCCGATGCCGGCAAGTGCCTCACGCAGCGCGCCGCGAAACAGCGGGTGATCGTCGGCGATGACGAAAGAATAGCCTGACGGCAAATGTTCCTCCCCGAATCCCGTCGATGATTTTTAGCTTTTCGGGACCAGTCGGACGATTATGAGGGGCCGCGCGCTGTTTTCAAGCGGCAAAGCCGGCACGCCCCATTTTCACTGGTTTGGATGCTCAGGTTTTCTGCGAATTGAGCTGGGCGCCGTCGCCGTTATCCTTGTCCATATCCTTGACGATGCCCATGAAGCCCTTCAGGAAGCGCTCCATATAGCTCATCGTCTTGTTGAAATCCTCCTCGCTCGGCAATTTCGATTCGAGACGGGCGGAGAGCGAATTCTCCAGCTTGGTGACGCGCTCATCCATTGCCTTCATCGAGGTCTGCAGGCGGTCGACCTCGTCCTGGAAGGCGGCGCGTTCATCGGCCGCCATCTTGCAGACGAGCTGGCCCGAACGCTCCTCGCAGAGCGACATGGCGCCGGTCTGCGTGTCCATGCGGACATAGCCGTTGGCGGACTTTTCCAGCCGGTAGCGATCGGTTTCTTCCGAATAGGCTGATACCGCGACCAGTGAAACGAGCGCGGCGGGGATCAAAATGTGGTGCAGACGCATGTCGTCCTCCATGGCCAAGGCCTGAAATATCGCATGTTTGCGCCGGAAATGGGGAAGACCCTTGGCGTGGCCTTCCCCGCTCGACTGGTTCGGACTATAGCGCAACCATGTCTCAGTTTATCTACAAGATAACCCCGCAAGCGCTTTGGCGCGAGGCCGAAGCCAATGGCCGCTTTACCGGGGCGCCGATCGATGTCGCCGACGGCTTCATCCATTTCTCGACGGCGGCGCAGGTCCGGGAAACGGCGTCAAAGCATTTTTCCGGCCAGACAGACCTTCTGCTCGTCGCCGTTGACGGCGCCAGCCTGGGACCCGCCCTGCAATATGAGGTCTCGCGCGGCGGCGCGCTGTTTCCGCATCTCTACGGCGTGCTGGAGCTCAAAGCCGTCAAGTGGGTGCGACCGCTGCCGCTTGGTGCCGACGGTACCCACCTCTTCCCGGCGCTGGAGGCCGAATGAGCGTGCTCGACCGGCTCGGCCAGAAGCTGCTGTTCACCTTCGATCCGGAAACCGCGCACGGCCTGTCCATCGCGGCGCTGCGCTGCGGACTGCCGGTCGGCGCGCGGACGGTGCACGATACCAGGTTGAAGGTCAGCCTTTGCGGCCTCGATTTCCCCAACCCGCTCGGCATGGCGGCCGGCTATGACAAGAACGCCGAGGTGCCGGACGCGCTGCTTGGCCTCGGCTTCGGCTTTGCCGAGGTCGGCACGGTCACGCCGCTGCCGCAGGCCGGCAACCCGAAGCCGCGCATCTTCCGGTTGACGGCGGATGAAGCGGTGATAAACCGGCTGGGCTTCAACAATGAGGGCCATGCGGCAGCCGAAAGACGCCTTGCCGCCCGCAAGGGGCATTCCGGCATTGTCGGCGTCAACATCGGCGCCAACAAAGACAGCACCGACCGCATCGGCGACTATGAGCGCGGCGTCGTCCGCTTCGCCCCCTATGCCGGTTATCTGACGGTCAACATCTCCTCACCCAACACGCCGGGCCTGCGCAACATGCAGGCGCGCGAGCAGCTCGGCGAGCTTTTGTCGCGGGTCATGGCCGCACGCGCCACGGCGTCCGCGCAGCCGCCGGTCTTCCTGAAGATCGCGCCGGATCTGGTCGAGGCCGAATTGGAAGACATCGCCGCCGAGGTCACCGAGAAGAAAATCGACGGCGTCATCGTCTCCAACACCACGATTTCGCGGCCGCCGCTGCGCAACACCGACGCCGCCGGCGAGACCGGCGGACTTTCGGGAAAACCGTTGTTCGAACGCTCGACCATCGTACTGGCCAGGATGCGCAAACTGCTGGGGTCGGATATCGCCATTATCGGCGTCGGCGGCGTCGATACCACGGATGCGGCGCTGGAAAAGATCCGCGCGGGCGCCGATCTCGTCCAGCTCTACACCAGCATGATCTACGCAGGGCCGGCACTGCCGGGCCGTATCGTCGCCGGCATGGCGCGCTTTTGCGAGACGGAGCGCCTGAAGTCCATCCGCGCGTTGCGCGACAGCCATCTTGATCGGTGGGCGTCAAAGCCGCTCAGCTGAACGCCGTCCGCAGCCGCAGCCGCAGAATCGCCAGCAGGCTGAAGCCCCGCGTCAGCAGGAAGACGTGAAGTGCCGCCCACAGGCCATGATTGCCGAAGGCAGGCGCGAGGGTCAGCAGCGCGACGGTAAAGACGAGAAATGACAGCAACATCATGTTGCGCATGTCGCGCGACCATGTCGCGCCAATGAAGACACCATCCATCTGGAACGCCAGCACGCCGCTCAGCGCGGTGAATGCCGCCCAGGGCAAATAGATGTCGGCCACCGAGCGGACCTCCTGTGATGTCGTGACGACAGCGACCAGATCGGCACCAGCCGAGAGCAGCACCAGCGTCGCGGCGCCAGCCAGCCCGAAACCCCAGAACAAGGTCAGCCGCACCGCCCGCCGGAAGGGCTGCTCGGCACGTGCGCCGACGGCACGGCCCGCGAGCTGTTCGGCGGCGGTGGCAAAACCGTCGAGGAAATAACCGGCGACGAGGAAGAAGTTCATCAAGACCGCGTTGGCGGCCAGCGTCACCGTGCCGAACTGCGCACCTTGACGCGTGAACAGCGCGAAGGCGGCGAGCAGCGAGAACGAGCGGATCATGATGTCGCGGTTGAGCGACAGCATGCGCAGGAAGGCGCTCATGTCGAGCAGGCGATGGCGCGGCAGGGACGGGGTCGAGCGGAAGCGGAGCACAACGATGGCGAGACCCAGCAGCATGGCCAGGAATTCGCCGGTGACGGTCGCCCAGGCGACGCCGGCAACGCCCCAGCCGAGCTTCAGGCCAAGCAGGAAGCAGAGCGCGATGTTGATGCCGTTGAGCACCAGCTGCAGCACAAGGCCGAGCCCACCCTCGCCACGCCCCAGCACATAACCGAGGATGGCATAGTTGATCAGCGAGAAGGGCGCGGCAAGCAGCCTGATCCTGATGTAGACGCCCATCGCCTCGCTGACGCGCGGTTCGGCGCCCATGAACCACTGGCCACCGACGGCGATAAGCGGTGAAAGCGCTGCCAGCACGATGCCGGCGACGACCGCGATCAGCACGGCGCGCCAGAACACCGCCTGTTCCTCCAGCGCGTCGCCGCGCCCGAAAGCCTGGGCGACGAGACCGGTGGTGCCGGAGCGCAGGAAATTGAAGGTGGTGAAGACGACACTGAACACCAGCGATCCCGCGGCCAGGCCACCGAGAAGGGCCGCGTCGCCGAACTGCCCGACAACCGCCGTGTCGACAAGGCCGAGCATTGGCGTGGTCAGATAGGCGAGCGTCATCGGTACCGCTATGGCGAGCACGGAACGGTTGGTGACGACAAAAGATCTGGCGTCGGCTGGGATTGCACCCTTGTCCAAGGGATTGCTGCCTTGCTTATTGATGCTTGATCGAGGAGCCGATGTGCCCCATTTTCCGGCCACCGCGCAATCATTCTTCCCGCGATGGCCAACCGAAATCCCGGTCTGGCGTGAGCCCGCCGGATTCCGTTCATGCCCCTGCAGATCGTCCACCATCCTGACTACGACGCCGGCTTCGCTGCCAACCATCGCTTCCCGATGAGCAAGTATCCGCTTCTGATGGAGGCCTTGCGCGCCCGCGGCCTGGCCGGGCCTGACGCGCTCAACACCGCTGACCCGGCACCGGCGTCATGGCTGAAGCTTGCCCATGCGGCCGACTATGTCGACCAGGTCATCGGCTGTTCGGTGCCGGAAAAAATCGAGCGTGAGATCGGTTTTCCGGTCGGCCCGCGCGTTTCGCTCCGCGCGCAGCTTGCCGCAGGCGGCACGGTGTTGGCTGCACGACTTGCCTTGCGCCACGGCATTGCCTGCAACACCGCCGGCGGCAGCCATCATGCGCGGCGCGCGCAAGGTGCCGGCTTCTGCACCTTCAACGACGTCGCCGTCGCTTCGCTGGTGTTGCTCACACAGGGTGCGGCACAAAACATCCTGGTCGTCGATCTCGATGTGCATCAGGGCGACGGCACCGCGGATATTCTGGGCAACGAGCCACGCGTGTTCACCTTTTCCATGCATGGCGAGCGCAACTACCCCGTGCGCAAGATCGCTTCCGATCTCGACATTGCACTGCCCGACGGCACGGGTGATGCCGCCTATCTCGAAAGGCTGGCCACGATCCTGCCGGAGCTCTCGGCCCAGCTGCGCTGGGACATCGTTTTCTACAATGCCGGTGTCGATGTCCATGCCGAGGACCGGCTCGGCAGGCTGGCGCTTTCCAATGACGGCCTGCGCGCCCGCGACAAGATGGTCATCGGCCACTTTCTCGCGCAAGGCATTCCGGTCTGCGGCGTCATCGGCGGCGGCTATTCCACGGACGTGCCGGCGCTTGCCGCACGGCATGCCCTGCTGTTCGAGGTCGCCTCGGCTTACGCCTAGCCCTCTGTTTTAATGCAATTCCGAACGGAAAACCGTTTCACACTTTTCCTGGAATTGCTCCAAGTCACTTCCGGTAGTTGGCGATCCTGAGCAGGATGAAGGCCGGCACGACGATCGCGGCACCGAGCAGGATGTAGCCAAGGAAGCGGTCGATGGCGTGGAAGCCCAGGTTCCAGAGGTCGATGAAGAATTTCTGGATGCCGTAGAACACATCCATCGGCGACCAGCCGAAGGCATTCATGACAAGGCCAACGAGGAACGACACCACCAGCAGCTTCAGGATCACCCTGAGCGGCGAGTCGCCGAGAAAGCGCGTCAGTGCGGACAAGGCCGTCTCCCGATTGAGATGCCCGGACTCAGGGGCACGGCACAGAGATACGTGCTTGGCGGCCATCCATCAAGCCAGCGCGGTCTGTGCGCCGAACCGGGTGCGTCAAGCCGGCATCCGTTGCTAGCTTCCGACGGCCGCGGAAAATCCGCACCGCTGCAGCATCTGGCCGAGCGGTGAACCAGGCCGTGGGGCTTGCGAAAGTCCGCAGTTCTTAAATATCGGTAAACAAGATCGTTTTAATTTATTGAAAATAAAGCACAAAATCGTCACTTTCGAATTTTGCGCAATGTGCGTGCAATTTTCACCTGCGAGACATCAGGCGTCTTTCAGGTGACTGGTTGCGCTGCGCTCTGACCCCCTACCACAGCTGGCGAACGCCAGTTTCAGGACCGTGCAACAGTCCCTGGAAGACACCAAATCGGAGCCCGACCGCCCCAGAGGTCACGCTCCCCGGGAGTTAACCTGCGTACCGATTTGCCGGATGCGCGTTTGTGTTGGAGTAATGCTCGTGTCCTCTCAAGCAAAGATCGTCCTGACGGCCGGTGTCCTTGGCATCTGCCTTCTCGGGCCGGCGATGGCCGCCGACCTTTCACCCACCTACAATGATCCCCCCGCCTTCCAGTGGAGCGGCGCCTATGTCGGCGTCCATGGCGGCACGGCATTCACGAAGATGCCCAATCCGTTCGCCGACCGAAATGGCTTCAGCGGCGGCGTTCAGGCCGGCTACAACCAGCAAATGGGTCCCGCGGTTCTCGGCGCCGAGATCGAAGGCTCGTATCTCGGCGGCGCCGAACACGACGTCCAGGGCGGCAAGATCAAGGAGAAATGGCGCGGCGCCGCCAAGGCCAAGGCAGGCGTGAGCTTCGACCAGACGCTGCTGTTTGGCACCGGCGGCGTTGCCCTGACCAAATTCGACAAGGGCGACAACGTCAGCAGCGCCGACGGATGGAAGGTCGGTTATCTCCTCGGCGCCGGCATCGAGCAGGGCTTTGCCGGCGGACTGTCCGCCAAGGTCGAGTACGACTATGTCCGCACCCCGGGCGTCGAGACGACATCGGCTCTTGGCACGTCCAAGACGACGATCGGCAGCCATGAACTGAAGGCCGGCATCAACTACCGGTTCTAGAGCGGGCGAATTGGATTGCGCGGTGGCCGCAGGGGCATCGCGCAATCCCTGTGTTTCGATGCGCGCCGGTACCCCGGATGGCCCGGCCTTTTTCGACAATGGATCCATTTCCGCGCCTCGTTGCAATGTCGATGCAATCTTCGCGATCTAGGTCCCGCGCGTAATTTTCATGATGGGAATCTGTTCCGATATGTCCACGCGTGGCGCCGGCCTCCCGATACGGGCTCCGAAGATAGTCTTCATCGCAATCGCGCTAGCGCTGGCGGGCTGCGCCTCCGACATCATGAAGAATTATGTCGGGCAGCCCATCGAATCGGTCATCCTGGATTACGGCCCGCCAACCGCTGTCGTCGATCTTGGCCAGGGCGAGCGAGCCTATCAGTGGCGCAAGGTGTCGACGTCGGCGGTTTCCGGGACATCGAGCGGCGAGGTTCGCCACACAAAACACGGAACCGTCTATGAAGAGACCGAGACGCCCGGCTATATCGAGCGTCAGGAATGCTTCTACACATTCTACGCCCGCGCTTCCGGCGGCCGCTGGTTCATCACCAATTTCCGCCAGCCCAAGCTGGAATGCGAATGAATTGCCGCGGCCGCAGATCCCGACCGGCCGCGGACAGAGGAGAATATTCATGCGCGTCCTGTTGATCGAGGACGAACCGGAAATGGCCTCCGTGCTGAAGGCCGCGCTCGAGCGTCTGGACATCATCGTCGACCATGCCGCGACATTGGCCGATGCCGAGGCGGTGGCGCGTCTGGGCTATCACGACGCCGTGGTGCTGGACCGCCGGCTGCCGGATGGCGACGGTCTCAGCCTTATACCGCGCCTGCGTGCCTTGCACCTGGATGTGCCTGTCATCGCGCTGACGGCGATGAGCGGGTTGGACGACCGGGTCGCCGGGCTCGATGCCGGCGCCGACGACTACATGGTCAAGCCCTTCGCCACGGTGGAACTGGTCGCGCGCCTTCACGCCCTGCACCGGCGCGCGTTCACCTCGCGGGCCAACCAGACGATGGTCGGCCGCCTCACCTATGATTTCCGTCACCGCGAGGCGCTGGTCGAGGACCAGGCGCTTGATCTGCCGCGGCGCGAAAGGCTGGTGCTCGAAACGCTGATCCGCCGGCCGGGCCGAACCATCATGCGCGGCGCGCTGGAGGAGGCCGTCTACGCGCTTGACGACGAGATCGGCTCCAATGCGCTCGATGCGCACATTTCGCGGCTGCGCCGCAAGCTCGACGATGTCGCCGCCGGCATCGAGATCAGGGCGATCCGCAACCTCGGCTATCTCTTGCGGGCGGCCTCGTGAAGAAGATCCGCACGCGCTCGCTGCAATGGATCCTGGTCCGGCGGCTGATCCTGCTGCAAGCGGCGACGCTGCTCATCTTCATCGTGCTTTGCGCGGCCGCGTTGTGGATCGCCAATCCGCGCCTGCTTATCGACAACGAGGCTGCCGTCGCGGCGGTCAAGGATGCGGTCGACCGGGACAAGGATGGCAGGCTGATCGTGCGTGAAACGGAGGAACTCACCGCGTTTCGCGAGGGCTTCCCCAATGTCTGGTACATCGTTCGCGATGGCAGTGGCGAGAGCGTGCGCTCCGGCAACGTACCTGACATCTACACCAAAAGCTTCGGCGACCTGCTTGGCGGGGCCGATCACGCCACGATCGGATTCTCCGACAAGGACATGCGGCCGGAAGCCTATATCGAAAACGCTTCGACCAGAGCCGGCACGGTGCAGATCATCGCCGCGACACAGTCGTCGCGCCAGCAGACCGACGGCCTCGAAATCAACATTTCGGCCACCGTCGAAGTCGCTCGCAATCCCGACGGCAGCAAGAACTGGGAGCGCGCCCTGCCGGCACTCGCGGTCGTGATCGCGATCCTGCTTCTGCCGATCATCCTCGTCATGGGCGCGACGACGCTGGTGACGACGCCAGCAGTGGTGCGCCGATCCTTCGTCGGCCTTGTCGAAACGGTCCGCCAGGCCGCGCGCATCGACATCGGCACCCGCGCCATGCAGCTGCCGGTCAAGAACGTGCCGCAGGAGATCGCGCCGCTGGTGCACGCCTTCAATGAGGCTTTGGCCCGGCTGGCGCAGGGTTATGATAGGCACAACCGCTTCCTCACCGACGCGGCGCATGAGTTGCGCACGCCGATCGCCATCCTGCGCACGCGCGCCGAACTCTTGAAGCAGGAGCCGCAAAGCACGCGACTGCTGCATGACATCGAGCGCCTGTCGCATATTGCGCAGCAGCTGCTCGACCATCAGCTGCTCGACCGCCCGACGGACCAGCGCCAGATCGTCGACCTGCGCGACCTGGTCAGCCGGGTCGCCGCCGACTTCGCCCCGCTCGCCATCGAGGCCGGCTATGACCTTGCCTTCGAGCCGCCACCCGGCAAGGCCGAGGTGGAGGTTAATGTCCTGCAGATCGAGCGCGCGCTCGCCAACCTGGTGCGCAACGCCATCGAGCATGGCAGCGGCACGATCACGATCGCCATCGACGCGACCGGAGGCATCGAGGTGCGCGACGAGGGTCCGGGCATTCCCGCGGAAGAGCGCGGGAATGTGTTCGAGCCCTTCTACCGCTTGCAGCCGCAGTCACGCGGGGCGGGGCTGGGACTGAATCTTGCCCGGCAGATCGCGCTGCTGCATGACGGCACGATCCGGATCCTGGCGGGTTCATGGCGCGGCGCCCGCATCCGCATGGAGTTGCCGGTGCGTTCGTGACGGTGCCGAGATGCATGACGGTCGGCCGGCCAATGGCAGTTCTTCCCTCTGATTTATCTGTTTTCTAACCAATTGCCGCTATTGCCATTGCAAGAGCGGGAGCCAGGCTTTGGTGGGAACGGGAAAAATCGGCGCGCACCGCGCGCTCATGCTGTCGGTTGTCGTGCCATGCTATAACGAGCGCGATGGCGTGGCCGAGCTTCACCGACGCGTCAGCGCCGCATGCCTTGAGCAGAACGCTTCCTACGAGATCGTGCTCGTCATCGACGGCGCGACCGACGGCACCCGCGAAGCCATTTTCGAACTGGCCGAAAGGGACGACCATGTCGTCGCCATCGACCTTGCCCGCAACTACGGCCATCAGATCGCGCTCAGCGCCGGGCTGGAATTCTGTCGCGGCGAGCGCATTCTCATTCTCGACGCCGACCTTCAGGATCCGCCCGAACTGCTCAGCGCGATGATGGCCAAGATGGATGAAGGCTTCGACGTCGTCTATGGCCAGAGGGTGAAGCGCGACGGCGAAAGCTGGTTCAAGCGGGCTTCGGCCTCGATGTTCTACCGATTGCTCGGCCGGATGGTCGATGTCGAGATCGCGTCGGACTCCGGAGACTTCCGGCTGATGAGCCGCCGTGCGCTCGATCATCTGAACGCGATGCCCGAACGCTACAGGTTCATTCGCGGCATGGTGAGTTGGATCGGCCTGAACCAGGTCGCCTTTCCATACGAGCGGCACCGGCGTTTTGCCGGCACCACTCACTACCCGCTGAAGAAGATGGTTCTTCTGGCGGTCGACGCGATGACCAGCTTTTCAATCCTGCCTTTGCGGTTTGCCTCGCTGCTGGGGATGATGTTCGGCTTGCTCGGCATGGTCGTGCTTGGCTATACGCTGTTCGAATGGTCCAGGGGCAACGTCGTGCCCGGCTGGACGAGCCTTGCAGCGATCATGCTGATCATGGGCAGCGTCCAGCTTCTGGTGCTTGGCATCTTCGGCGAATATCTCGGCCGCATGTACATGGAGACGAAGCGGCGGCCGCTGTACTTCGTCAATGAGATCGTTTCGCGCGACCAGCCCACCAGGGACAGCGACCTACCCATCCATCGCCTGCAGGAGATGGCGAAAGGGTCGCGCCTGGCTGAGGCGAAGGTCGACCGGATGCAACCGAAACGGCGTGGGCGGCATGCGGTCGGCTCTTCCATCTGATGTCTCGCGGATGCTGCGCTTTGGCGCTGTCGGGCTTCTCAACACGGCGCTCGGATATACGCTGATCCTGGCCGGGCTGGCGCTGGGCCTCGGCGATATCGTTTCCAATGCGGCAGGCTATGCCGTTGGCCTCACCCTTGGTTTCTTTCTCAATCGCCGCTGGACGTTCGGACGTGCAGGCGGCTTTCGCCCCGGCGCGGTTGCTCGATACGCGATAACCTTCGTCGTTGCCTACGGCGCCAATCTGGGCATCGTCATTGCCGCCATGTCAGCCGGCTTCACCGAGAACCCGTTCGTCCACCTGGCGGGAAACTGCCTCTACTCGGTCATCTTCTATCTCGGCTCGGCCCGGTTCGTCTTCGTCGGCGCGGATGATCCTGACGCCTTCGCCGCGACCAGCGCGAAATGGCCCGGAGCCGTGACATGAACCCAGGCCACAGCAGTCGTGACGGCGACCCCGTCACCCGGAGCCGTGACATGAACCCAGGCCACAGCAGTCGTGACGGCGACCCCGTCACCCGGAGCCGTGACATGAACCAGGCCACAGCAGTCGTGACGGCGACCCCGTCACCCGGAGCCGTGACATGAGCCAGGCCGCAGCAGTTGTGACGGCGACCCCGTCACCCGGAGCCGCAACATGAGCCAAGCCGCTGCTATTGCCACGGCAACGCCTTCGCTGGGCGACGCGCAACGCATCAGGCTGATATTCTGCCTTCTGTGCGCCTGCATCGTGGCTTGTGTGCTCAGCGCCCTTGCCAGCGCGATCCTGCAGGATCCCGACAATTGGTGGCAGGTGAAAGTCGGCCTGGACTTCCTGGAACACGGGACGTTTCCGCTTGTCGACCCCTATTCCTATACGTTCGGCGGCCAGCCCTGGATCGCCAAGGAATGGCTGGGACAGGTCTTTCTGGCGCTTGCCTACCGCGCAGGCGGCTGGAATGGCGTCGTCGCACTGATCATCGCCACCGTCGGCCTGACGGTCTTCCTGATGGGATGGTTCCTCAGCGCATGGCTGAAGCCGATACTGGCGATAGGGCTGACCTTCGTGATGGCTTTCCTGATCGCCCCGATCTATACGGCACGCCCCCACGTCTTCACCTTGCCGATCATCGTCGTCTGGACGGCAATGCTGTTTGGCGCCGCGCGGGAAGAAAGGGCTCCACCCCTGTGGCTGCTCATACTTGTCGTCTTGTGGGCCAACCTGCACGCCACGTTCACCCTGAGCTTCGTCATCGCCGCCTTTGCCGGGCTTGGTCTGCTGGCGCGCTCGGGCCTGTCGAAACCCGTTCTCCTGGCGAAATGGGTGGCTTTCGGCCTGCTCTGCCCAGTCGTGAGCCTGATACATCCCTATGGCGTGAAAGCCATCCTGGCGACATTCACCGTGGCCTATGGCAACGAGGCGGTGCCACTCATCCTGGAGTGGCGGCCGTTCAATGCCCAGGAGCAGATCTTCGAGGAAGCGGTGATGCTGTTGGGGCTTTTCGGGCTTCTGGTGTCGAGGCTGCGGATCGGCTGGGCCAAGGCGCTATTCGTCGTCTTCGCCTTGCATGTCTATCTCACCCATCTGCGATTTGTGTATCTGCCCTTCCTGCTGATTCCCTTGGTGATCGCCGTCGAGGTCGCACAGCAATACCCTTCGCTCTCAACCACGACCTGGCTGATGGAAAAGCGTGACGGGCTGGAAAAATTCTTCGCCACCCGGTTCTACGCGGTTTGCGGCACAATGGCCGTCTTGCTGGTCGCGGCGGCCGCAATCCTCGGCAATGCCTACCAGGTGGCACCGAGCCCTAAGACATCCGCCAGCGGTGCCCTCGCATTCGCCGGGGAACACCACCTGTCGGGCAACGTGCTGAATTCCTACAATTTCGGCGGCACACTGATTTTTCACGGCATCAAGACTTACATCGACGGTCGGACAGACCAGCTGTTCCTGGGCGGTTTCACGAAAACCGACGACGCAACAGGGCGCAGCGACGGAAAACCACTGCTCGAGGCCCAGTTGAAGAAATACGCCATTGGCTGGGCACTGCTTACAGCCGACGACACCCGCATCCCCTTCTTCGCGGAGTTGGGCTGGAAGCGGGCCTATGCGGACGATTATGCCGTGATCTACCTACCCGGCACCTGATCTACAGCGTCCCGAGGGGCCGGCGCAGCCGGCACCCAAACCCCGGCATTCGGCTTGACATGGATATTGCAGTGCAGCAAACTTATGCTGCAAGGCACAGTCCGTGAAAATCACGAGCCACGATTTTTTGTACGACGGGGACATCGCAGCATGAGGAGCATGTCAGGTTCCGAGGCACGAGCCACGGCGTACGGATCGGCCGAATGAACTACAGGCGCGATATCGATGGCCTGCGGGCCGTTGCGGTGCTGCCCGTCGTGCTCTTCCATTTCGGCGTGTCCGCCATTCCCGGCGGCTTCACCGGCGTCGACATCTTCTTCGTGATATCGGGCTATCTGATCAGCGGCAGCCTGCTCGACGATCTCGAGCGCGGCCAGTTCTCGATTGGCCGCTTCTACTGGCGCCGCGCACGGCGCATCCTGCCGGCACTGACCTTCGTCATCCTGCTCGCGAGCATCGCCGCCTGGTTCATCCTTCTGCCGTCCGACCTTCACGAATACAGTCTCAGTGTGATCGCGGCCTCGACCTTCTGGTCGAACATTTATTTCTGGAAGACGACCAACTATTTCTCCATCGACGCGGAACTGCGGCCCCTGCTGCACACATGGTCGCTTTCGGTCGAGGAGCAGTATTATATCTTCGCGCCGATCCTTGTGTATCTGATCTACCGATACGCCTCGAAGCGCTGGCTGACGATATTGCTGCCGATTACCATCGGCAGTTTTGCCCTGGCGGTGATGGCAACCACGCTGGCGCCGACCGCCGGCTTCTACCTCCTGCCGACGCGCGTCTGGGAACTGGCGCTGGGCGCCATGCTGATGCTTAGAAAGCCCCCGGCACTTGCCAGCCGTCCGCTGACGGAACTGATCGGCCTCGCCGGTTTTGGCCTGCTTGCATTCGGCTTTCTGACGATTTCGGAGAGCGACCCGTTTCCGGGCTACAATGCCCTGTTTCCCTGCATCGGGACGGCGCTGCTGATCTATGCGGGCCAGATCCACCCGGACAGACCTGTCCCTGTCGCCACCCGCGTGCTTCAGCTCACTCCACTGGTCTGGGTCGGCCTCATCTCCTATTCGCTCTACCTCGTTCACTGGCCGATCAATTCGTTCGTCCACTATCTCTCGCTGAAAGCCATCGGCGTGCCGACGATCATCGCAATGATCGTGGCGAGCGTCGCCCTGGCGACGTTCTCCTGGAAATATGTCGAGCAGCCGTTCCGCCGGAAAAGCACCTTCACGGCGCCGCTGCCCATCTTCGCCTTTTCGGCGACGGCGATCGTCCTTTTGTGCGTCGGCGGTTTGGCCGGTGCGCTCGGCAAGGGGTTTCCGCAACGGTTCCCGGACTTCTCGACGGAGCGAGTGCTGGTGGGTGACTGGCGCAATGGCGTCTGTTTCAACGAGGGCGCGAGCCGGATCGAGAACTGGAACCTCGCCGACTGCACCCGAACGCATGGCTTTCCAACCAATGTGCTGCTGTGGGGCGATTCCTTCGCCGCTCACTACGTATCGGGGCTGGAGGCGAACGCGCAGAAAATCCAGGCCAATGTCATCCAGTACACCTATGCCGGCTGCCCGCCCAACCTGAGCTACTTCTCCTATGCCCGGCCGGCCTGCACGCGCTTCAACGAACGGGCGCTGTCGATCATCCGCGATGCCAACATCCAGGCCGTGATCCTGAGTGGCCGGTGGACCGACTACCAGGCCAGAGGCTTCGACGGCCTGCAGAAGACGATCGACCGGCTCAACGGGATGGGCGTCAAGGTCTATGTCATCGGACAGTCTCCGGAATTCATCGCCGATGTGCAGAAAATCGCTTTCTTCGCACGGCGAGAGCACGTGGCGAACACATCCTGGCCGATGGCCATGGATCCGGACATCAACAAACAGGTGCTGCCTTTCGTCAAAGGGGCAACTTTCATCGATCCGCTGGCCTATCTGTGCGACGCGGCCGGCTGTTCCTACGCAGACGCCGGCACCAGGCAATTTCTCTACTTCGACTACGGTCATTTCTCTTCGGCGGGCGCGATACTCGCCATCTCGAAATACTGGCCGAGCTTTGCCGCCAGCAACAAGGTCGCGAAGGCAAAATAAAAACGCAGGCCCGCGCCGGGGGAACCGCTGAAGAGTGCGTTTCGAGAGCCGCTTTGCGATTGCCCGAAGGCCGAACCTCATGGTAACGAGGGCACGCGCGGGTATGATGTAATGGTAGCCTGTCAGCTTCCCAAGCTGAACGCGCGGGTTCGATTCCCGCTACCCGCTCCAAGCTTTCGGCACACCATCCAGACAACAGACGGATAAGGCGGCACTTTTCAAAGCCGCCGCCCAAACAAAGGACGACACCTGTGAGCGAACCAACCGTGGCCGAGGCGACCGAAAATATCTATGCTTCGCTACGGGCGGACAATGCCGACATCGACGCACATATCGCGACGCTCAAGGCAGCGCTGACACGAGAGGGCACAAAAGAGGCTGTGTTCGATCCGACTAAGTTGGCGCAGGGCAACCGCTCGGGCCGCAAATTGATGCAGGCTTATTTTCGGCAGCGCGGCGTGAGCGTGAGGTTTTCAGACCAGTAGGCCGCTCGGGCGATCTCAAGCTCTCCGCTGGGAGTGCTCGGACCGCCCGGCGTTTGCCAATTGGAGTCGGCCGCCTGGCGGAAATAACGGTCTACCGCCAGCCTGGCCGCCGCCATCATTATCTCCGCAACGATCAATCGCGGTGTTCGGGCATGGCCTTCAGCTGGTCCTTCGTCCATGACGTAACGGCATGGACATCTCCATCCTCGTCGCGCATGAAGTCGAGTTCATTCAATGCGACCGCAACGGGCTTTGCCCCGATGCCAAGAAATCCACCGACATCGATGACAATCTGCGTGCCATGGACATGGTCAACAGAGCCAATCTTTTCGTCGGCCGGGCCATAAATGGTAGCACCCTCAAGAATGTCGGGGGTCAGTTCCGAGTCAGCAAGGCGGGTATGATTCGAGTGGTCCATGATCTGCTTCTCCGCTTGGGTTGAAATGATCTAACCAGCGAAAAGGGGAACGGTTCCAGCGGTCCCAGGCGGACTATCGCTTGTGTCTGCGCCGAAAAGCCTTGGCACCCTTGCTGAGCGCCTTGGCGGCCTCGCCAGCGTCCTGCCAACCCTTCAGCTTGATGGTCTTGCCCGTGCCCAGCACCGAGGACAAGAAGAACTGTTCGATCTCCTTGCGCAAGTCTTGCGGCACATGGTCAGCGGCCACGGGCCGGTCGGGAGCGTCCTCCTTGCGTGGGCAGAAGATATAGCGGTCGTTTCGGATTACGTTCCCGGCGGGGTCCTTCTGCTTTACCCGCAGCGCACCGAGCAAGTCGCATTGAATGACTATACCAGGTGCCGTTGCCGCCTGATGGATCACCATGCCGTCAAGCGGATCGCCGTCATCGCCGAGGGTGGATGGCACGAACCCCCAATCATAGGGGTATGTGTTGCCCACCGGCAGCGGTCGTGAATATTGGAAGACACCTGTTTTCGGCTCGTAAGCGAGCTTTGCCGCTGCTCCCCTGGGTGTTTCAATAACGACACGAAACAAGTCCCGGGATCTCGTCGGAAGTTTCAGGAAGTTTGTCATAGCTCATGCATCCAAGACCACTATCGCATTAGCACGCGCGAAGAGGCAAAAGGTTCCCCGTTTTGCGGGTCCGCCAGTGGAACCTGCCTTGGACGCAGTTGTTCAACAGTGTAGCGGAAAGGGAGAGTTTGATGGCTAAGGTTTCGCCGCATGCGCTGAACGGTGTCGGCTACGTGATTTCGACGATGAGTGTCATATTGCTGGCAGTGGTCAGCTGGAAAAGTGCCTCGCAAGATCCTATGCTGGCCATATGCCTGTTCGCCGGCGCCGCGGCATCGGTAATAGGCATGTGCTGCCGCTGGACTTCCTATGCGATTGAAAAGCGCCAGCAAGGTATGCAGCGGATGCCTTGAATCTTCGGGTGACCGTCACTCGATCTCAATGGCTCCGCGCACTCCCTTTCGGGCCTTCGCCACGACGACAGCCTTCGGTTCTAAAGTCGCCAGGGACATGCGTTGCTCACGCAAACGCGCCGTCTTTGCTTCCCGGGCTTGCCGCTCGGCATCAATCACCAGCTTGCTGGCGCGGTCCGCTCTCTCAATCCTCTCGCGATCAATCCTTCGTTTCAAGAAAGCCTCCTCTGGTCTGACGGCCAAAAAAGCGCGGACTTGAGAAATTGTTCCCGAAAAATAAAATCGCCTTTCGGTGTCATTTGTTATTGCGGCGCTGCAGTTCGAGATGCGGCCTGCACGCCTTGGATACGAGGACCGAAAATGGCTGTTTTGCACGCGCGCGGTGTCGAGCTGGTCTGTGAGCTGTTGAGCGCTGCCGATCACCTGGAGAAGATAAAACCGGAGGACGTCAGGGAGTTGTTGCGCGAAAGCGCCACGGTCCTCGGCGACCTGCTGAAACGCGACAAGCCAGCGCCTCCGCCGAAATAAAAGCCGCGGACCGGAGCCGGCGGGCTTTTTCATGACAGGCGCTTCCAGAGTGTGCCTGTCCGGCACGATCGGTGCGGGATTGGCCAAGCTTAAGCCTGACCGATGCGCATCTGCTTCTTGAGCAGAAACCGGGCAAGGTTGTTGATATTTCGCGGCGCCACCTTCTTGGGAAGATGGGCAAGCAGACCCTTGGACTTGGCGTCGCTCTGGAACCGCTCGGCCCACTCTTCGGTGCGGCTGTCCCGCTGCAACCGCAAATTCGTCCTGAACTCGCAGTTCGGCACTTCAATCGACAACTGCCGGGCCACCGACGCGACATAGGGACGAGGGTCGTCCAACAGATCTTCATAAAACAAATGGTCGTAAGGCAGGTCGGCCATGCGCAGATAAGCCTCCCAGAAAGCATAGCTCTGCCCGATCATGAAATAGGCCTGGCAGATTCCGGCGAAGTCGTATTGCGGAACCCGATCCGCGCCGCCCATCGTGCTTCTCCAACGACCGGACGCCTTCGCCCGGCAATAGGAGATCGCTTGGCGAAGGCGGTCCCGCCGCTCCAGAAAGACCACACCCATGGCATGGCGCCGTACGCATTCGGCAAGGAAGTCGGCTTCATATTTCGCTTGCGACCAGTGAAGGTGGCGTGGAAACAGCTTGACGGCGAACCTGCCATTTTCGGTCCCGCCACGGTCGATGACGGCGGACAGGAGTTCGTCGAAGGATTTCGGCCTGAGGCCCAACGTGTCCGTATCGAGCCATTCGGCCGACCGTCCCAGTGTTCCCGTACTGTTTGCCAGACTGCCGAGCCATTCGGAGCCACTGCGGGCTTCTGTCAGTATCGCCACGCCCCTCATGCGTGCGGATTACCTCTGGCCTGTGGACCTGTGATCACAATTGCAGAATAAGATTCTTTTCGATGGCCGTCTGGCATGGTCACAATCCCCAATAAACAGCGCCCCAACGGGTAACGGCTGATATGGTTCCGCCGATTCTCAGATTAAGCTAAAATACGTGTTGGATTAAGCTAAAATACGTGCCTGGGTCCGTAACAGTTGGTTGATCGGTGCCTAGGGCACCGATTTGCAAAACGCATACATTGGCCCTGTACATTTTGTACATCGTGACGACACCGGCCACGCTGTCGGTGGCCGGCTTACGTCAGCGAGAGTCCGATTGCTACCAGAGCCATACCCGCTCGCGCCAGCAGCGGACGTGGCGACGACCATGACGCCAGTAACTGCGGCACACCCGTCTCCAGCCGCGACGCCTTCCGCCATGCCGGCGACGATAGCGGTAATGCCCGCGACGATGGGAGACCTGTTCCAGTCCGACCCCGTCATCGCCTTCGAAGACAGCCGGATCCGGCTTGTCCAGTTCATCGAGAATTCCGTTGCCTTGGGGAATACCGGCGACCGCCCGGCCGGTCCCGGCCACGCTCGCAAGCGCCACGGCCCCCGCGACGCCCAGCATTCCAGTGAGAAACAACCGACGTTCCATCAAAAACCTCCAGAGTTGTTGACTATCGGCACCTCGTTCCCTCGCCCAAAACGGGGCTCCAGCGACATGTCGATCGGATTGAACGCGCGACTGCACTTCTTGTTCCATCAGCCCACTTCGCGCAGGATGAAATCGTGCAGCATCTTGGCGGCCGGCGACAGCGCGCGACGCCGGCGCCCTCAGAATGTCACGCCGAGATCGACCTTGGCACCCTGGTCAACGCCGCCGCCGAACTGGCCAGTATAGGACAGGCCGAGCTTGGCGTTGGGGGCGAGCAGCAGGTCGAGACCGGCCTCGATGAGCGCGCTGTCCCTGCCGATCGGCACGCCAGCGATGGTGAAGCGATCGCCGCCAGCGAAAGTGACGGTCGACAGCGGCTTGATATCGCCGAAGGCATGACGCCAGCCGAGCATGCCGCGCGCGGTGGCGTTGACGCCGCCAAGCGCGAATTCGGTGGAACCGCGCAAGCCGAGCGTGGTGAAGGTGGCATCAGTGGTCGAACCGGCGCTGGCCAGCGCTGCTGGGCCGCCTTGTTCGGCAAACCCGTTTGTGTGCACGCTGACATAAGCAAGATTGGCGAAAGGCTCGAACTTGAATTGTCCGGCATCGGCCTTGTAGGCGAACTCCCCGAAGATTTGCGCGGTGCCAGCATCATAGTCGGCGGAGAGCGCGTCAGCAAAACCGTCGAAGGCTACCGAGCGCCTGGTCGATATGCTGCTCCAACTGTAGGCGGCGCCGGTGCGGAAAGCGATGGCGCGCCAATTGGTACCGCCATAGAGACCGAGATGATAGTTGTCGCTCTTACCGGTCGAATTGCGATCGTCGGCACCGAAGCTCGAATGGCTGTAGCCGCCGAGCAGACCGACACGCCAGCCGCCGACCGACGTATCGGCGCCGGCCAGCAGGCCGCCAGTCGAGCGATCAAGGGCGGCGGCGTTGCCATCGGAATCCGTGCGGCCCCAAGACCCAAAAGCCTGACCCCAGACGGCGAAACGATCGGTGTCGGCGGCGACCATTTCGGGACCTCCCTCGCCATAGGCCATGATCGGCAGGGCGGCCATGCTGCCGTCGCCGAAGGCAGCAGAGATGCGGCTAGTAGCGGCATCACGGACGAAATGGCCATCTCCCAGCAGCATACCCTTGGCCGAGGCATGAATCTCGCCCGACAATTGGTCGAGGGCATCTCCAGCGGCAGCCGTGGCGGGTAGCCGCAGGATGGCATCGTAGAGCGGATTGCCGCTGCCCAGGCTCTCGGCGCCGCCGCCGGCGGCCATCTGGTTGGGGGCCTGGCCAACCGAAGCAAAGCTGATGTTATTGCGGTGCAGCCTTAGATAGACGTTATCCGCGTCGTAGCTGAGCGAAGGATCGAGGAAGGCGAAATTGCTGGTCACATTGGCGAAGGTACCGCTGACGCCGCCGGTCGCCGACAGGATCGTGTAGTCGGTCTGAGGTTCGTAGCTGCCTGCGCCAGCCAGCACGCTGACCGTCCCGCCGTTGATCGTGGCCGGCCCGGTCACGTCGAGATGGGAGGCTTGTCCGGCCGCATTCGCGGCGACCTGATAGGTCGAGCCGGTGTTGAAGGTGACGGCGCCCACCACCGTCATCGTGCCGATGCCCCCGCCAGAGCCAGATGCGCCCGTGCCGGCGAAGAGGCGGCCGGAGACCGTGACAGTGCCGGTGATCGCGCCGGTGCCGCCCAGGGCAGCACCCGATGCGACCGAGACCTGGGCACTACCCAATGTCCCGTTGATGAGAAGCGTTCCACCGGTGACGTTGGTGTTTCCGGTATAGGTATTGCTGCCGCTCAGGGTGAGCGTGCCCGTGCCTGATTTTGTCAGCCCGACGACCGTGGGTACAAGAATCGCCGGGAGGGTGCTGCTGCCTGGACTGACAAGCTGGATGCCATTCCTAATGGCGCCGCTAAAGGTGGTGTCAGTGGCCTGATCCACAGTGAGCAGGCTGGGAGCCCCCATCGTGACCGTGCTGGTGATATCGCCTGCACCCGACAGCGAACCGACCGTCTGCGACGTGATGCCGAGATCGAGGGTGGCGCCGCTTGCGACGAAAAGCGATCCGGTTGGGGCGCCGAGCGTGCCGCCATCTCCAAGGAACAGCCTCCCCGCCTCGATGTTGGTGCCGCCTTCGTATGTGTTGGCCCCGATCACGTAGAGTTCGCCCGCGCCCTGTTTGGTCAGCGCCCCGACGCCCCCCAACGGGGAGGTGATCTCCACCTGATAGCCGTTGGTATCGATAAATGCGCCGCCGGCCTTGATCGTTACATCGCCGGCAGCGAAGTGGCCGAGCAGATCGGCGTCGGCAGCCGTGGCTCGTAAAATGCCTCCATCGAAATTGACTGTCGCGCCATCGAGGCCTTTCCCGATGCCCCTGGTTTCCAATACCCCGCGTGCCCCGGCCGTGCCGTTCAGATTCAGCGTGCCACGGGCGGAGCTTGTGCGCACCATATCGAGCGTGCCGACGCTGACCCTGCCACCATCCGCAATGGTGAGTGTGCCTGCGCCCCGATAGCCGAGGTACAGATAATCCGTCGTCCACACGGACCCACTGCCGGAGACGAGAACCGTTCCATCACTGCCCGCCGCGTCACCCACATAACTGGTTTCGTTCGCAACCTCACCGCCATTTGCGATCGCCAACGTGCCGCCATTGACGGTGTTGAAGGCAAACGTGCTGTTCCCTGTCAGGGTGAGCGTGCCCACGCCATTCTTGAGTAGCCAAACGGTGCCAGTGCCGGTGGCCGTCATGTATCCGTCGGTGATCGCACCGCCATAGCTTGTGTTGCCGGCCTGATCGACTGTGAGCGAGCTTTGCATGCCGCCTGAAACGGAACTGGTAATGCTGCCGGCACCGGACAGCGCGCCGACGATCTGGTTGGTGCCGGCAATATCGAGCGCGCCGCCGGTGGCGATGGCAAGCGCGCCCGTCGTCGCGCCGAGCGTGCCGGCACCGTCGAGCTTCAGCGTACCGGCCGAGATGGTCGTGCCGCCGGTGTAGGTATTTGCTCCCGAGAGAATGAGCGTGCCGAGGTCGGTCTTGTCGATGCCGCCGCTGCCGGTGAGCGCGGACAAAATGGTCGCGGACATGCCCGCGCCGCCTGCGGTGCCGTCGCCGACGCGGATCGGAACGCTGGATCCGGTGAGATTGAGCGCATCGCCTGATATTTGATAGCCATCGACGAAGAACTGCATCCCGCCGCCCAAATCCAGCGCGCCACCGCCGGCACTGACCGTGACCACGCCCGGTGTGCCCTGGAAGATCATCATGGCCGACGGATCGTAGACGCCGCTCGCGCTGCCGCCCGCGTTCGTCCAGTTGGTTCCGGCGGCGCTCCAGGTGCCTGTGCCGCCGTTGACCATATTGTTGGCCGTGGTCTGCGCGCCGTTCCAGAAACTGTAGGAGCCGGGCGCTACCGCCCCGACCAGCAGGTTGACCTGGTTAGCCACTGAAGTCTGCAGGGCCAGATCGCCGCCAGCATAACCGTTTGGCGTCGCGCCAACGGCCATCCCGTTGTCGGTCAGCGCCCCGCCATAGTCGAACAGGCGATACAGACCGTCGCCGAAACCGCCGGCGTCACTCACATCGAGCGTGCCGGCGAGCGTCAGGTTGCCGGCGACGTTGAACAGGCGCGTGTTGCCCGGTGCACCGAGCGAGACATCCAAGACCGAGCCGGCGTCCAGCGCCAGCGACCCCATCGACAGGGTCTGACCGGCGCGGCCCAGCAGGATGCCGCCGGATGCCACGGAAACATCGCCGGCGATCGATCCCGCGCCGCCGAGGCTGCCTCCCGATGCAATCGCAACCGTGGAAGTTCCCAACACAATGGGTCCCCACATGACATTGCCCAAGGATCCATCGACGAGCAGCGTGCCGCCCGTCACATTGGTGGTGCCGGTGTAGGTGTTGTTGCCGCTCAGGGTGAGCGTGCCGGTGCCGGACTTGGTCAGTCCGGTCATGGTGGTTACGCCATTGATTTCGTCGAAGTAGTCCGCGATGGCCCCACTGAAAGTGGTGTCGGTGGCTTGATTGACGGTGAGCAGGCCGGGGTTGAAGTCCGAACGGGTGACGGTACCTGCACCAGACAGCGAGCCGACCGTCAAAGCCGTGGTATCAAAAAGCAGCGTGGCACCGCTGGCGATGTCGAGCTTTCCCGTAGGCGCACCGAGCGTGCCGTTGCCCCTGAGTTCCAGGGTACCCGCTTCGATCCGCGTCCCGCCGCTATAGGTGTTGGAACCCGAAAGTGTCAGCGTGCTCAACCCCCGCTTGACCAGCGCGAGCGTGCCGCCACCAGCCCCGTCGTCGATCACGCCACCGAAAGAAGAATCTCCAAGGGCCGAACCATCGATCGTCAGCGCGGCATCCGCCGCGCCGCCGTTTACGATCTGCCCGCTGGGGATGTAATTCGTGATCCGACCGACGGTCGTGCTGAAGCCGTTGAGGTTGAGGAGACCTCCCGCGGTCACTGCCTGACTGCCGAATTCCAGGTCGGTATTCACGGTCGTCGCGTTGGCGGCCCATATGTTGACGATGCCGTCTCCCCCGAGCCTCAACCGACCGCCATTGATGGCGCCGGTGGCCAGTGCGTTCACGGTGCCATTGAGGACCAGCGTGCCACCGGTAATGGCGTTGGCGACGTTCGCATTCACGACGGCGTCGAAGGTCGGCAATTGCACGAGGCCGCCGCTGACGGCGCCGGCCGCGTTCGCATTGAGGACGGCGCCATTGCGGAAGGTCGCGGCTACAGTGCCGCTGAATGTGTTGGCTGCGTCTGCATCCACTTGGCAACCATTGGTAAGGCCGCCGTTGAAATCCGGGGACCCGCTGGTGTACGGCCCGCCTCCCGGGTCACAAGGCTGTTGAGCTTGGACCGTCGAAGGCGCGCAGGCGATGGCGAGGAGCGCGAGGGTCGAGGTCGTGACCGACAGCCTGCGGAGCGAAATGGTCCTCGAACGATTGCCGCGCCCTGCCGCCATTGCCGTGCTCCCTCACGGCAGCCGCCCGCGCGCCGGCGCTAGGGGAGCGCGGGCATGCACCCTCCCCCGCGCCGCCACTGGCGGCACCGCGATTTCATTGATTTGGTCCCGATCCCGAACGGGAGTCGTTGATGATCTTTTCCGCCGGGGCGGCGGACACATCAATCCCGCGTTCGAGGGGGTACCGGCAAAATATCATGGCAAATTAGGCATTTCGCGCTGAACACCTTGACGCAGCGATCAGGCCTTTCGTGCCGCGGCATGGGTCGGAATGGCCAAGGTCAGTTGCGTGCCGCGTCCAGGCGCGCTTTCGATTGCTATTCGTCCGCCCATCTGGTCAGCCCGACGACGTATGTTCGCAAGGCCCCGTCCTTCGCCGGCAGCGCCTGAGGCTCTCTCAGGCTCGAAACCTGTGCCATCGTCCGACAGTATGACGAGAATGGCGCCATCGTCGCCGGGGTTCATCGCGAGTTCGATCCTTGTGGCGGAAGCATGGCGCAAGCTGTTGGCGATACCCTCCTGCAACAACCGATAGAGGCTGAGCAGCCGCCGCGCGTCGAGGCTCGGCGCCGGAATCGGGAGCGTGCAGCGATAGTCCAGCGTGATGCCGGATCGGGCAAGACGGCCTGCCATGCGCTCCTGGAACATCGCCAGTGCCTCGTCGATCGGTTCGTTGCCCGCGTCGATCGCACTGGCCATGTTGCGCAGGTCATCGACCGAAGACTGCAATCCCTGCTCGATTTCCCGTGAGGTCAGTCGATTCTCGCGGACATCGAGGAGAAGGTGCGTCAGCACACCACCAACCCCATCGTGCATGTCGCGCAGCAGACGCTGACGCTCGGCGTCGATCGCGATCAACCGTTCCTGATGGCGCAACAATCGCGAGGAGCGCAGCAGGCTCGCATCCTGCTCCAGCACCTGACGTTCCAGGTCGCTACGCGCCTCCTCGGCCTCCTGATTGAGCCTGTGCCCCTGCAGCGCGATCTCGAACAGGATGCCGAACATCGTCAATGGCGGTGCGAGGACCGACGCCTGCAACGCGAAACCGGTGGGCGGCGGCAGGAGAAACAGGTCGAAACCAATCGAGGCAAGAGCGACAAGCAATATCGCCAGAACCCGGATCGCCGGCCCCGGCGCTGTCCGTCCCATCCGCAGCAAGGCCAAAACGCCATATCCCGACAGCAGGGTCAGCGCCACCGCATCGAGCCAGGGCACGATCGCCGCAAAGCCGACGCCTGCGATCATGGTCCCAAGCAATATGACGAAGGCGACGCCAAAGCAGCCGCAGGCTGCCCACGCCTCGCGCGAGCGCCAGTCGGCAAAGGCGTTCACGGCAAGCGCTGCTAACGTCAACATCAGATATTCCACGCCGTAGCGCAGTAACGGAAACCAGACATAGGGCAGGCTCTCCGACCCGAAGGTGGTGAGCCAGGCGTCGATGCCCACCGATATGAGCAGCAGGCCAGTGATGCACTGGAGCCGCGAAAACCCGTTGACCGGCAACAGGACGAGCAGCGCTGCGCCCATCATCAGTTCCGTCAAAACGACCAGCCATACCATGTCGAAACGCTGGAACTTCTCCCGACCGGCCGCCTCATCCATACGGTCGAAAGGTCCTGCATAGGCTGTCGCGGCCTCCGGACAAGGATTTCCCCGGCAGGTGAGCGACCACTCATTGCCCGCCGACGTCTCCGCGCGCGACAACAGGCTCGCCTGCGCCGGCTGCAGGACCACGGGCTGCCAGCCCGGGATACGCAGCATGGCCGGCCCTGAAAGCCCGGCAGCATAGGCGCCCACCTCGGCCGGCTCGGACGCCAGCAGCGCCCGCGCCGCTGGCAACCGATATTCCTCTAGTGTGCCCACGGGCTGCAAACCGGCGATGATGAGCGCATAAGCACACCAGAACAGCAGTTGCGCGCCGAGAATGATAGCCAGCGCGCGGCGCCATCCCGTCAGCCGGGGCATGATGGTCACAGGCGTAGCAACCCGCTGCGAAAGGCGCGTACCATGGCCTCGCCCCGATTGCTCACCCTGAGCTTCCTGTAGATCGATTTCACATGATCGCCGATCGTGTACGGCGATATTTCCAGTTCGGCCGCCGCCTGCCGGTTGCTGTACCCGCGCGCCAGAAGCTGGAGCAGTTCGATTTCGCGCGGTGACAACGGCGGATCGGCATCATCCGATTTCGAATCTTCCCGTTGCCGGCGCAGATGACGCAGCACATAAGCGGCGATGCTGGGCGACAATGGCGCACCACCGGTCAACGCATCGGCGGCCTGCTGGCCGATGTCGAGACTGTCGATATCTTTCAGCAGATAGCCGTCCGCTCCCGCCAGCACGGCCGCCAGCACCGTATCCTGATCGCCCAGCACCGAGAGGACGAGTATTTTCGGCTCAAGACCGCCTCGTGCACGGATTTCCTCGATCAATTCGATCCCGCTTCCATCGGGAAGGCCAAGATCGAGAATAAACAGGTCCACCTTCTCCTCGAGCAGAGCACGCGCACCGGCCAGCGTGCCCGCGATGCCCGCCAACGACAAGCCGTCATGCGCCGCCACGCCGCGTCCGACATGAGCGGCGACGAGCGGATCATCCTCGACAACGACGACGTTCGCTTTCACGTCCCCCTACCCGCCTGTCCTGCAATGGATCTGCCGGGCCATTGTAAACCGATCAATACACCAGATGGCAACCTCTTCACCCGCCGACAATCATGTGGCCACGCATCAACCGACCTCCCGCAGGATGAAATCGTGCAGCATCTTGGCGGCCGGCGACAGCACGCGATTCCTGACCGTGATCAGGCTGTAGGGCCTGACCTCGATGTCGAATTCGGTCTGGACGACGTCGATGGCGCCGGCGAGCCCGTCGGGATTCTGGATGAATTTCGCCACCTGCACCGAAACCGGTGCGATGGCGTCGGATTGCGCGACCATGACCAGCGTGAGCAGCAGCGAACTGGTGTTGAGGATCCGGTCCGGCAGGGCGATGTTGCGGTTCAGGAAATTGCTCTCCATCGCCTGGCGCAAGGGCGAACCACCCGACTGGAAAACCCAGTCATAGGCGGCGGTGTCCTCCAACCGCACCACGCCGCCGCTGGTGAGCGGGTGGCCACGGCGCACGATCAGGCAGGCTTTCTCGACGCCTATGACACGCGATTCGAACAGCCGCGGATTGAGGTCGTCGGGAATGCGCGCAATGATGAAATCATGGCGCGTAGCGATCAGTTCGCGCGCCAGCACATTGGAGGTTTCGACCTGCATGGTGATCTCGATGCGTGGGTAGATGCGGCGGATTTCACGGATCGCCGGCACCGCCAGCTCAATTGCCGGCGCCGTCACGGCACCGAGAAACACCGATCCGCCCTTGCCCGCCTTGAGCTCGGAGATCTCGCGATCGACCTCGCGCATTTCCAGCAGGATCGAGCGCGCGCGCCTGGCCAGCGCCTTGCCGTAGGGTGTCAGCGTGATGCCGCGCGGCAGCCTTTCGCACAGCTTGACCTCGAGCACCGCCTCCATCTCGGCGATCATGCGCGAGGCCGCCGGCTGCGAGATGTTCATGACCTGCGCCGCCGCGCTCACCCGGCCGTGATCGTCGAGGGCGACGATCATGCGCATATGACGCAGGCTGAGACCGCTGCGCAGCAGGGTTTCGCCGTCGCCCGGTACGTCGCTGTAAACGCTTGAAACCGCAACCGGATTCGGTAACGTCGCCATGGTTTTCCCTTACCTCCGCTCGCGGTCCGTCGGCATTTGCCAGCAACCCTTCCCGCGTCATAACATATACCACTTGCGGTATAGCAATCATCAAAGATCGCATTTGACAGTTATGGCAAAAGGGCGGCAACGTCAGCGCGTTCCGAGACACGACGGTCGCCGACGATAAAAATCGTATCGATTGAAATCAGTGCCTCGGGGCCATGGGAGGATACCGGAGATCGATATGACGGCAGCAGTGCCTTGGCGCTTCTGCACGATTGCGCGGCCCGCGACCCCCGGGGTGCCGCGTCCATCAACCAGGGAGAGTTAAGTGAAAATCATCAAGACACTGGCCGCAGTCGCGGCGCTTGGCATCGCTGCCATGACCTACTCGGCGCACGCAGCCGACAAGGGTCTTGTCGGCGTGCTGATGCCGACCAAGACCTCGCAGCGCTGGATCAATGACGGCGATGCCGTGAAGTCCCAGCTCGAGGCTCTCGGCTACACCGTTGACCTGCAATATGCGCAGGACGACATCCCCAACCAGCTCAGCCAGCTGGAAAACGAAATCACCAAGGGCCCGAAGGCGCTGATCATCGCCTCGATCGACGGCACCACCCTGTCGGATGCGCTGCAGAAGGCCGCTGACGCCGGCGTCGTCGTCGTCGCCTATGACCGCCTGATCAAGAAGACCGCCAATGTCGACTATTACACCACCTTCGACAATTTCGGCGTCGGCGTGATCCAGGCGAATTCGCTGGTCAAGGGCCTCAAGGAGCGCTTCCCCAACACCAAGCCCTGGAATGTCGAACTGTTCGGCGGCTCGCCCGACGACAACAACGCCTTCTTCTTCTACAACGGCGCGATTTCCGTCCTGCAGCCGTTGATCGACGACGGCTCGATCAAGATCAAGTCCGGCCAGACCGGCATGGACAAGGTCGGCACGCTGCGCTGGCTGGCGGCAACCGCCCAGGCACGCATGGATAACCTCCTGTCGGCCAACTATTCGGACGGCAGCCGCGTCGATGGCGTCCTGTCGCCCTATGACGGCCTGTCGCGCGGCATCACCGCCTCGCTGCGCGCCGTTGGTTACGGCACGGAAGCACAGCCCTGGCCGATCGTGACCGGTCAGGACGCCGAGACCGCCTCGGTCAAGCTGATCATCACGGGCGAACAGTACTCGACCGTGTTCAAGGACACCCGCGACCTCGCCAAGGCCACCGTCGAACTCGTCGACAAGGTGCTCTCGGGCGGCAAGCCTGACGGCCTCGACACCAAGACCTACAACAACGACGTCAAGGTCGTCCCCTCGATCCTGCTGACGCCGCATGAGGTCGACAAGTCGAACTACCAGAAGCTGGTCGTCGACTCGGGCTACATCAAGGCCGAAGACCTGAAGTAATTTCGGTTGTAAAGTCAGGGGTCCTGCGCAACGCAGGGCCCCTTTTCGTTCACAAGCGACCCCGGTATTGTTTCTGCCGGCCTCGGAGGAGCTTGCGCCAATGACCTCGACGATTTTGGAGATGCGCGACATCACCAAGACGTTCCCCGGCGTGAAGGCGCTGTCGAACGTCAACCTGCGTGTCGAGGAAGGCGAGATTCACGCCGTGGTCGGCGAGAACGGCGCCGGCAAGTCGACGCTGATGAAGGTGCTGTCGGGCGTCTATCCCGCGGGGACCTACGACGGCCAGATCATCTTTCAAGGTCAGGAATGCCAGTTCAAAGGCATCCATGACAGCGAACACAAGGGCATCGTCATCATCCACCAGGAGCTCGCGCTGGTGCCGATGCTGTCGATTGCCGAAAACATCTTCCTCGGCAACGAACACGCCAGATACGGTGTGATCGACTGGGATGCCAACGAGAAGCGCACCAGCGCCCTGTTGAAGAAGGTGGGCCTCAAGGAGGACCCCAAGACGCTGATTACCAATATCGGCGTCGGCAAGCAGCAGCTGGTCGAGATCGCCAAGGCGCTGAGCAAGGATGTCAAGCTGCTGATCCTCGACGAGCCGACGGCGTCGCTCAGCGAAAAGGACAGCCAGGCACTGCTCGACCTTTTGCTCGAATTCAAGCGGCAAGGCATGACCTCCATCCTGATCTCGCACAAACTCAACGAGATCAACCGGGTCGCCGACAAGGTCACCGTCATCCGTGACGGGCGCACCATCGAGACGCTGGCCAAGAAAGACATTTCGGAAGACCGCATCATCACCTCGATGGTCGGCCGTTCGCTCGACGACCGCTATCCGCCGCGCGAACCCAAGATCGGCGAGGTCGTGTTCGAAGTGAAGAACTGGTCGGTCTATCACCCGCTCCATGCCGAACGGCAGGTGATCAAGGGCATCGACATCAACGTGCGCAAGGGCGAGGTGGTCGGCATTGCCGGGCTGATGGGCGCTGGCCGCACCGAATTCGCCATGAGCCTGTTTGGCCGCTCCTATGGCCGCCGCATCACCGGCGAGGTGCTGCTCAAGGGCAAGCAGGTCGATGTCTCGTCGGTGAGCAGGGCGGTCGAACACGGCATCGCCTACGTCACCGAGGACCGCAAGACTTACGGTCTCAACCTCATCGACCATATCAAGCACAACATAACACTCGCCAATCTCGGCGGCGTGTCGCGCCACAACGTCATCGATGATCTGCGCGAGCTCGCCATCGCCAACGACTATCGCAAGAAAACGAACATCCGTGCATCGAGCGTCTATCAGATGACCGGCAATCTTTCGGGCGGCAACCAGCAGAAGGTGGTGCTGTCGAAGTGGCTGTTCGCCGACCCGGACGTGCTGATCCTCGACGAGCCGACACGCGGCATCGATGTCGGCGCCAAGTACGAAATCTACACGATCATCGCGCGCCTTGCCTCGGAAGGTAAGGCGATCGTGGTCATCTCGTCGGAGATGCCGGAATTGCTTGGCATCACCGACCGCATCTACGTCATGAACGAAGGGCGCATCGTGGGCGAAATGCCCGCGGCGGACGCAAGCCAGGAAAAAATAATGCGCGCCATCGTTCGGGGAGAAGGAAAAGCAGCATGAGCACCGAAAGCGCCCCCGCCCCGCAAGGCAACGTCACTGACGAACAGCGTCCACGCATCGCCGTCTCGGCGCTGACGGCGAACCTGCGCGAATACGGTCTGATCATCGCGCTGATCGTCATCATGCTGTTCTTCCAGTTCACCACGTCGGGAACGCTGTTCAAGCCGGTGAACCTCAGCAATCTGGTGCAGCAGAACTCCTTCATCATCGTGATGGCGCTGGGCATGCTGCTGGTGATCGTTTCCGGCTATATCGACCTCAGCGTCGGATCGGTCGCGGGCTTCATCGGCGCGCTGGCGGCAAACATGATGGTCATCTGGCAGCTCGGACCGCTCAGCAATCCGCTGGTGGTTTCGATCGTCTGCCTGATCGTGGGCGGCCTTATCGGCGCGGCGCAAGGCTACTGGATCGCCTATCACCGGATACCGAGCTTCATCGTGACGCTGGCTGGCATGCTGATCTTCCGCGGCATCTGCCAGGCGCTGCTGGGCGGCGGATCCTCGGTGGGGCCCCTCCCGGACGGCTTCAAGGCGCTGAGCTCCGGCTTCATCCCGGACGTGATCGGCCCGCTCACGCTGATCCCGCCGACGGTGAACGCCGCCGGCAAGACCATCATGGGCAGCGGCCTGACGCTGCATATGACGACGGTCGTGCTGGGCGTGATCGCCGTGCTGGCCTATGCCTAT
Source organism: Mesorhizobium sp. GW821-FHT04C10 (assembly GCF_059420305.1). Taxonomy (NCBI): domain Bacteria; kingdom Pseudomonadati; phylum Pseudomonadota; class Alphaproteobacteria; order Hyphomicrobiales; family Phyllobacteriaceae; genus Mesorhizobium; species Mesorhizobium sp. GW821-FHT04C10. Next base: position 6,968,345 of record NZ_JBWKTL010000001.1, read on the forward strand.
TTCGGGCTGCGCACCCGGCGCAAGCGCGAGCGCCATGGCTATGAAGCCGAACCCTTCCCCCTGTTCGTCGTCAAGACGCTGGTCGCCAGCGCGCTGGCGCTGTTCCTGGTCTATGAGTTCGCCAGCTACAGGGGGCTGCCGGTGGTGCTCCTCGTCATGGGCGTGCTGATCTCGCTGTTCGTCTTCGTCACCAAGCGTATGACCATCGGCCGCCGCATCTACGCAATGGGCGGCAACGCCAAGGCGGCGCAGCTGTCGGGCATCAACACCGAGCGGCTGACGCTCTACGTGTTCATCAACATGGGCGTGCTTTCGGCGCTCGGCGGCCTGATCATCGCCGCCCGCCTCGGTCAGGCCGTGCCGGCGGCGGGTCTGGGCTCAGAGCTCGACGTCATCGCCGCAGTCTTCATCGGCGGCGCCTCGGCAATGGGCGGCGTCGGCCAGGTCATCGGCGCCGTGGTCGGCGGCTTCATCATGGGCGTGATGAACAACGGCATGTCGATCATGGGCGTCAACGTCGACTGGCAGCAGGTGGTCAAGGGCCTGGTGCTGCTCGGCGCCGTGATCTTTGACGTCTACAACAAGAACAAGGCCTGACAGGAGCAATTCCAGGAAAAGCGCATCACGGTTTTCCCACAGGAATTGCTCAGAAACAAAATACCGGGAGCAGCTCGGTTCCTCAAAGCTGAACCGCTCCCGCGAGGCAACAAGGAAGGCATACGGGTCTAGATCGCGATGACGCCGGCAATAGTCGGCATCAAGAAGTCCCCCAGGGGATCAAGCCCGCGAGCGCAATCCGGACGAAAAATTTCACCCGTGGCGCGGCGAGGTCCGAGCCGCGCAGGTCAAGGTTTGTCAAAAGGCAACCGGACCAAGGCAAATAAGAGAGGATTGATCATGCTGATCTCGCAGATTCTCGACGACGCCGAGACCATTCGTGTCGTGGCCCGCAGCGGCGGCAAGACCCGGATCATCAACGGCGCCCGCAGCGTCTATTCGCTGGCGATGGAAGCTGCCCGCACCGGCGTCGGCCTTGCCACACTGATCGAGCGCAAGGGGCTTGGCGAGACGATCGATCTCGACGCCGCCTACAAGAAGGGGCGGCTGTTGTCGCCGATCAACCATCCCGATCCGGCTCACCTGCATCTCACCGGCACGGGCTTGACGCATCTCGGCTCGGCGGCGACGCGCGATTCCATGCACAAGAAGCTCAGCACCGATGGCGAGGAGCAGCTCACCGATTCCATGAAGATGTTCCGCATGGGCCTGGAGGGCGGCAAGCCCGCCAAAGGCCAGGTCGGCGTGCAGCCGGAATGGTTCTACAAGGGCAACGGCACCATGGCCGTGGCCCCAGGTGCGGCACTCCTGTCACCGGCCTTCGCCAAGGACGCCGGCGAGGAACCCGAGGTCGCCGGCATCTACGTCATCGGCGACGACGGCGCGCCCTTCCGTGTCGGCTTCACGCTGTCGAACGAATTTTCCGACCACGTGACCGAGCGCGTCAACTATCTCTTCCTCGCCCATTCCAAGCTGCGCAATGCCTCGTTCGGGCCGGAGATCCTGATCGGCGACCTGCCTTCCGACATCCGCGGCACATCGCGCATCGTACGCGACGGCAAGATGCTGTGGGAAAAACCGTTCCTGTCGGGCGAAGCGAACATGTCGCACACCATCGCCAATCTCGAACATCACCATTTCAAATATTCGGCGTTCCGCCAGCCGGGCGACGTGCATGTGCATATGTTCGGTACCGCGACACTGTCCTTCGCCGACGGGGTCAAGACCGAGGCCGGCGATGTGTTCGAGATCGAGGCGGGGGATTTCGGCCTGCCGCTGCGCAATCCGCTGGAGATCGAAAAGCCGGTGAAGGTGGTCGTGAAGGCGCTGTGAGTGGTGATCTCCCCCCTCGTGGGGGAGATTGGCAGTGTCAGCGTGCAGTGCGAAAGTGCTTGGACAGCTTCAGGCCTTGCGCCTGGTAGTTGGAGCCCAGATCGGTGCCGTAGAGCGCCTGCGGGCGCTTCAGCATGTGCTCGTAGACCAGCCGGCCGACGATCTGGCCATGGTCGAGGATGAACGGCACTTCATGGCTGCGCACCTCCAGCACGGCCCGGCTGCCGGTGCCGCCGGCCGCCGAATGGCCGAAGCCCGGGTCGAAGAAGCCGGCATAGTGGACGCGGAATTCGCCGACCAGAGGGTCGAACGGCGTCATCTCGGCGGCATAGAGCGGCGGCACGTGCACCGCTTCCTGGCTGACGAGGATGTAGAATTCGTCGGGGTCGAGCACCAGTTCGCCCGCGCCGCTCTTGTGGATCGGCTCCCAGAAATCGACGACATCCTGCGCCGCGCGCTTGTCGACGTCGACGAGACCGGTGTGATGCTTGCCGCGGTAGCCGACCAGCCCGTCACTGTCGCCATTGAGATCGATCGACAGCGCGATGCCGCCGCCGGAAATGTTAGGCGGCTCGGTGGCGACCAGCATTTGCGCGCGATGGAGTTCGTGCAGCTCGGCTTCCGAGAGCAGCGCATTGCCGGTGCGGAAGCGGATCTGCGACAGGCGTGAGCCGGTGCGCACCACGATCGGGAAGGTGCGTGGGCTGACCTCCAGATAGAGCGGACCATTGTAGCCGGCGGCGATCTTGTCGAACTCGTGGCCTCGGTCGGTCATGACACGGGTGAAGATGTCAAGCCGCCCGGTCGAGCTCTTCGGATTGGCCGAGGCGGAAATCTCCGCCGGCAATGCCAGGCTTTCGAGCAAGGGCACGATGTAGACGCAGCCGGTCTCCAGCACCGCGCCGTCGGCAAGATTGATCTCGTGCAGCTTCAGCCGGTCGAGCTTCTCCGAAACCTTGTGATTGGGGCCGGGCAGGAAGGAGGCCCGCACCCGCCAGGCCCTGTCGCCGAGTCTCAGATCGAGACTGGCCGGCTGGATCTGGTCGGCATCGAGCGCGCGCGGCGACTTCAGCGCGCCGGACTGGAACAGCGCCGAAATGTCCTGATCGGGAAGAATACCCGTCTCTCGCAAGGCTTCGCTCCTAGAGGGCAGGCTTTGTCGGAACCCGCTTGGTACAAACCTCTTAATGAAGCCGGCAATTGACGCAAGCGTGGGACGGGTCTAAAGGGTCGTTATCCCGTGGTGATTTGGCCGGTCGGCTTGCAGCCACGTTAAACAAGTCGCTAAAGGACCGTTGGGCCGCAAGGCCGTATGGACCGGTTGCGACTTTCGCGGCCGGTTTTTTTGTGTCTGGAACAAAAGCGATGAGCACCAAGAAGCGCAACTGGAAGCCTCAGACAGCCCTCGTGCATGGCGGAACCCTACGTTCCGGCTTCGGCGAAACCTCCGAGGCGATGTATCTGACGCAGGGCTATGTCTACAAAACGGCGCAGGCGGCCGAAGCCCGTTTCAAGGGCGAGGAACCGGGTTTCATCTATTCGCGCTACGCCAATCCGACCGTCGACATGTTCGAAAAGCGCATGTGCGCGCTCGAAGGCGCGGAGGATGCGCGCGCCACGGCGTCGGGCATGGCCGCGGTGACGGCGGCCCTTCTGTGCAGCGTCAAGGCCGGTGACCATATCGTGGCGGCGCGCGCGCTGTTCGGCTCCTGCCGCTGGGTGGTCGAGACGCTGGCGCCGCGATACGGCATCGAGGCCACGCTGGTCGACGGCACCGACATCGCCAATTGGGAAAAAGCGGTCAGGCCAAACACCAAGCTGTTCTTCCTGGAAAGCCCGACCAACCCGACACTGGAAGTGGTCGACATATCAGCCGTCGCCGCGCTTGCCAATTCAATCAGCGCGCGGCTTGTGGTCGACAATGTCTTCGCCACGCCTTTGCAGCAAAAGCCGTTGCAGCTTGGCGCGCACATCGTCGTCTATTCGGCGACCAAGCACATTGACGGCCAGGGCCGCTGCCTCGGCGGCGTGATCCTGTCGGACAAGAAGTGGATCGACGAGAACCTGCACGACTATTTCCGCCACACCGGCCCCAGCCTGTCGCCCTTCAATGCCTGGACGTTGCTGAAGGGCCTGGAGACGCTGCCGCTGCGCGTGCGCCAGCAGACCGAGAGCGCCGGCAGGATCGCCGATTTTCTCGCCGAACAGCCGCAGATTGCTCGTGTCATCTATCCCGGCCGCGCCGACCACCCGCAGGCCGATATCGTCAAGAAGCAGATGTCGGGCGGCTCGACGCTGATCTGCCTCGATGTCAAGGGCGGCAAGCAGGCAGCCTTCGCCCTGCAGAATGCACTCGACATCGTGCTGATCTCGAACAACCTTGGCGACGCCAAGAGCCTGATCACCCATCCGGCGACGACGACGCACAAGAATTTAAGCGACGAGGCCCGCGCCGAACTCGGCATCGGGCCTGGTACGCTGAGATTGTCCGCCGGCCTGGAAGACACCGACGACCTTCTGGAAGACATCGCACAGGCGTTGAAAGCCGCCAAATAGCAGGCCGTCCAGGCAGCGTCGCCTGCGGCGGATTCAGGCTCGCGACGGCGCCTCTTCAAGTTCGGCCGCCTTGGTGCCGATGGTCATCGCATTGCCGCGCCAGTCGACGGCGCCGCCGAGCCAGCCGCGTGCCCACATCGCCGGCAGGATCAGGTCACGCACCACGATCGCCGCGACCATGCGCGGCGACAGGTACCAGCCCTTGGACCAGGCCAGTGCACATTCAGGGAAATAGAAGGCCGCCAGCACGGCAACGGCCGTCAGCGGCAGGCTGAAGCCGGCGCTTGCCGCCGCAACCAGCGCAAGCACCAGCGGCACCACCGCGCCGGTCAGGATTTCAGGCGCGAAGAACAGCGGAAAGGTGACGCGGCGCAGGCGCGCCCAGCGGGCCTGGCGCGACCAGATCTCGCCAAGCGTGCGCCGGCCAAGCGGCTGTTCGAAGGGCGAAGCGACGAGATTGACGCGCAGGCCGAGCCCATTGACCAGCTTGGTCGCGGCGGCGTCCTCGGCGATTTCGGCGGCCAGCGCACGGATGCCGCCATTGGCATCCAGCATCGGCTTGTTCCAAAGCATGCTCTTGCCCTGGGCAAAGCCAAGGCCGAGCGCCTCCCCGGCATACTGCCAGCGGGCCTGCAGGGTGTTGAGGAAGGCGCATTCGACCTCGGCCCAGAAGCCATCCGGCCGCGAGCCGATAGGCGTCGAGCAGACAAGGCCCGTGTTTGGCCGCCACGCCGCCATCAGATGCTGGATGTAATCCCCGGGCATCAGCACGTTGGAATCAGCCAGGATGACCCATTTGTGCCGCGCGGCTTCCCAACCCTTGACGCAATTGTTGAGCTTGGGATTGGCGCTGACGCGATCGTCACCGATCAACAGCCGGGCCGGCAGCTTGGGGAAACGGGCAATGGCTTGTCTGATCAACCCGACGACCGGATCATCGGCATGGGCAACGCAGAAGATCAACTCGTAGCGCGGCCAGTCGAGCGAGAAGGCGCGCTCCAGCGTCTCGTGCGTGAACGGCTCGACGCCACGCGACGGCACGACAATCGACACCGGCTGCGATTTGCCGGCTGGCGGCGAGATCGTAGTGCGCCGCTTCAGCTGTGAGGCGGCCAGCGCGATGCTGGCAGCGTTTGAAAGGATAAGAGCAGTCGAAAGCGAGGCGGCTATGAGAGTGAGTTCCATCGAGATCTGGGCGCTCCAGAAGAGACGGGCCGCGGTGTGGCCGCTTTCAACAGTTCGACAGAGCGCCGAGTCGCTCGGTTCGCGCACACCACCATTGTCATGTGTCACTTAAATGACATTCTTTGCCGGCACCTGCCTTTCGAGGACGAGCGCGACAAGACGCGCACGTTGACCTCCTCGCCTGGAGGGCCGAAAGTTTCGTTTGTTTGAGCATGATCTTTGGACAGGCGGAAACCGTTTGGCCGGGAAAACCGGTCCACTTTTCGGGATCATGCTCGATATCGTTTTGGAGCCGCTTATGTACCGCGCAGTCACGCGCAACATCGAAGTGCAGGTCAGGCCGTTCTATCTCGAGGGCCGTTCGGATCCTTCCGAGAACCGCTATGTCTGGGGTTACCAGATAACGATCGACAATCAGTCGGACGAATTCGTGCAGCTTCTGTCGCGCTATTGGCACATCACCGACGGCGCCGGCCGGGTCGAGGAAGTGCGAGGCCCCGGCGTTGTCGGCGACCAGCCCGAACTCAATCCCGGCGACAGCTATCAATACACGTCGGGCTGCCCGCTCTCGACGCCGTCAGGGATCATGGTCGGGCGCTATACGATGCGCAACAAGCGCGGCGAGACATTCGACATCGCCATCCCGGCCTTTTCGCTGGATCTGCCGGGAACGAGACGGACGGTGAATTAGGGCAGTCGGGCGATTAGCGAAGTCCTCGGCGACAGCGTCTTTCTCCCCGTCACTACACGGGGAGAAATGCCCGGCAGGGCAATGAGGGGCGGCGCCGAACTGATGAGATTATCTTTCACGCACGTGGCGAGTCTACGTTTCACGCACGTGGCGAGTCTACGCGCGGCCACTTGCCAAAGTTAGCGCTGCCCCTCATCCGCCTGCCGTACCTTCTCCCCGATAGTGACGGGGAGAAGGAAGCTCCCTTTACTGCGCCGCGAATTCCGCCGGGTCGAAGTCATATTGCTTCGAGCAGAATTCGCAGGCGACGTGGATGCCGCCGTCCTCGGTCGAGTCCTTGATCTCCTGCGCGGAGAAGCCCTCGAGGATGCCGCGGATCTTGTCGCGCGAGCACGAGCACTGGTCGGCGACGGGGACGCCGCCGAAGACGCGCACGCCATGCTCATGGAACAGGCGATAGAGCAGCCGCTCGGCGCCGATCGTCGGATCGATCAGCTCTGTCGGTTCGATGGTGCCGAGCAGCGCCAGCAATTCCTGCCAGGAATTGTCGGCCGGATCGTGAATCTCCTCGCGCGGATCGCCATCGCCGCCGGGCAGGTCCGGAACGCGCATGCGCTCGGGGGACTGCGGCAGGAACTGCGCCAGGATGCCACCGGCACGCCACTGCTCGCGCGCGCCACCAGGGCCCGGCGTCAAAAGCTTGGCGACAGAGAGCCTGATATCCGTCGGAATCTGTTCCGACTGGCGGAAGTAGGTGCGCGCCGCGTCCTCCAGCGTCTCGCCGTCGAGTTGCACGATGCCCTGATAACGCTGCGTGTGGGCACCCTGGTCGATGGTCAGCGCCAGCACGCCGCTGCCGAGCAGCGTCTGCTGGGACGTCTCGCCCGCCGCGACGAGGGCCTCGAGCCTATCGGCATCGAAGCGCGCATAGGCGCGCAGCGCCGAAGGCGTCGTGAAATCCGCCACCAGCATGTCGACCGGCCCGTCGGTACGGGTCTGCAGGATGAACTTGCCCTCGAATTTGAGCGAGGTGCCGAGCAGCACCGTCAGCACGCAGGCTTCCGCCAGCAGGCGGGCGACCGGCTCGGGATAGTCGTGGCGGCTGAGGATGGCGTCGAGCATCGGCCCGAGCTGGACCGTGCGACCGCGCACGTCGAGCGGACCGACCTCGAAAGGCACGACATGGTCGTCGCCGGCATAGCCGAACTCGCCGAGTTTGGGGTGATGTTCAGTCACTTGATGCGTTTCCAACATGACAAAGCTCCAGGGCGCGGCCATGCCGCCCCCTGGGGTGCATGCGTCCAAACGCGCTTGATTTGCGTGATGCGGCGCAGATAGGCATCGCGCCCCCGCAGATCAAGCGCCCAGACACTTCATCTCAAGCACCAAGACACCAGGCGAGCACCGCCTTCTGGGCGTGGAGCCGGTTCTCGGCCTCGTCGAAGACCACCGAATGGGGTCCGTCGATGACCTCGTCGGTCACTTCCTCGCCGCGATGCGCCGGCAGGCAGTGCATGAACAGCGCGTCCTGCTTGGCATGCGCCATCAGCTTGGCATTGACCTGATAGGGAGAGAAGACGTTGTGGCCGCGGGCGCGATGCTCCTGGCCCATCGACACCCAGCAGTCGGTGACGACGCAATCGGCCTGGTCGACGGCTTCCTCGGGCGAGCGGGTGAAATGCAGCTTGCCGCCATGCGCCTTGGACCAGTCGACATGCTTCTGCGCCGGCTCGCTGCCTTCGGGAACGGCGACGTTGAGGTTGAAGCGGAACCGCGCAGACGCTTCGAGCAGCGAATGCAGCACATTGTTGCCGTCGCCGGTCCAGGCGATGGTCTTGCCGGCAACCGGACCGCGATGCTCCTCGAAGGTCATGATGTCGGCCATCAGCTGGCAGGGGTGGGTGTCGTCGGTCAGCCCGTTGATCACCGGCACGGTTGCGTTCTCGGTCAGTTCCAGCAACCGCTCATGCGAGGTGGTGCGGATCATGATCGCGTCGACATAGCGCGACAGCACCTTGGCGGTGTCGGCGATGGTTTCTGAGCGGCCGAGCTGCATTTCGGTACCGGTCAGCATGATGGTCTCGCCGCCAAGCTGGCGCATGCCTACGTCGAAGGAAACGCGTGTGCGGGTCGACGGCTTGTCGAAGATCATAGCCAGCACCTTGCCTTCGAGCGGCTTGGTCCGCTCGCCGGCCTTCAGGCGCGCCTTTCGCACCACCGCGTCGTCCAGCATGAAGCGCAGGTCGCCCTCGGAAACGGTGGAAAGATCGGTAAAATGGCGAACTGACATCAGCAATATTCCGGAATTACTTCGCGGCGGCCACGGCAATGGCGTCCGCCAGGCCCTTGGCACCAGCGCGGATGCGGTTGAGCGCTTCGTGGATCTCGGCGTCGGTGACGGTGAGCGGCGGCAGCAGGCGGATGACGTTGTCACCGGCCGGAACCGCCAGCAAATGCTGGTCGCGCAGCGCCATGTTCACCTTGGTGTTGGGCATGGCGCATTTGAGGCCAAGCATCAGGCCGGTGCCCCTGATGCCTTCGATGACATCGGGAAACTCGTCCGCGATCGCCGCCAGGCCTTGCTTCAGCAACAATGCCTTGCGCTGGACATCCTCGAGGAAGCCGTCTTCGAGCACCACATCGAGAACCGCATTGCCGACAGCCATGGCCAGCGGATTTCCGCCGAAGGTGGTGCCGTGCACGCCCGACGTCATGCCGACCACGGCCTCGTCGGTGGCCAGGCACGCGCCCATCGGGAAGCCGCCGCCAATGCCCTTGGCTATCGCCATGATGTCGGGCGTCACGCCCGTCCACTCATGCGCGAACAGCTTGCCGGTGCGGCCGATGCCGCACTGGACCTCGTCGAAGATCAAGAGCAGGCCGTGCTGGTCGCAGAGCTGGCGCAGCCGCTTCAACGATTGTGTGGGTACCGGGCGGATACCGCCCTCGCCCTGCACCGGTTCGATGAGGATCGCGGCGGTTTCCGGCGTGATCGCCTTCTCGGCGGCATCGATGTCGTCGAAGCCGACCTGGTCGAAGCCTTCGACCTTGGGTCCGAAGCCTTCGAGGTATTTGTACTGGCCACCGGCCGCGATGGTCGCCAGCGTGCGGCCATGGAAGGCGCCTTCGAAGGTGATGACGCGGAAGCGCTCCGGATGACCCTTGACGAAGTGGTAGCGCCGCGCCGTCTTGATCGCGCATTCCAGCGCCTCGGCGCCGGAGTTGGTGAAAAACACCTTGTCGGCGAAGGTGGCATCGGCCAGGCGCTCGCCAAGCCGGCTCTGTCCCGGGATCTCATAGAGGTTGGAGACGTGCCAGAGCTTGCCGGCCTGCTCGGTCAGCGCCGCGACCAGATGCGGATGGCTGTGGCCGAGCGAATTGACCGCGATACCGCCGGCGAAATCGAGATATCGCTCGCCCTTGTCGGTAACCAGCCAAGTGCCTTCCCCGTGGTCGAAAGCCAGGGGTGCGCGAGCAAAGGTCTCGTAAAGCGCCGAACCGCTCATTATATGCGTCTCCGGTACCGGAAAATCAAAAAAGCCGCCAAAGCGGCGGCCTTGTGCGGCTTATCGTGTTTTTCGGCCATGAAGTCAACGAAAACGTCGCGTAGTGCGCGCGGCAAGCCCTCCGACGCGACGCCGGCTCATAAGCGACCGGGCAAGTTGGGGAAAACCGAAAAAACCGATTCGTGTTGCACTTGGGACTCTTGTCACCGAGTCAGCGCATAAGGTAATTGTAGTCGAGAAATAACTAGATTTCGTGCGGCGGACCTAATCACCAGATATATGTGGTGTCTGCCCCAGCAGTGGTGCTGGGTCGGGAGTGGATTCCGATTGCCGCACGCTTAGCAGGAGCGCGGTCTCATGAACTGGACTGACGAGCGGGTCGAACTTCTCAGAAAACTGTGGTCGGAGGGTCTGAGCGCAAGCCAGATTGCCGCCCAGCTTGGAGGGGTGAGCCGCAATGCCGTCATCGGCAAGGTGCACCGGCTGAAGCTGTCGGGCCGCGGTCGTGCAACGGCGACGCCGGCACGCCAGAAGAAGGCGACACAGGGCTCGACCGTCCAGAAATCGGTGGCGCGCGCCGCAACCACGGCTCGCCATGTCACGACATCGATCGGCGCGACCGCCCTTCAGACGCAATTCGACGCCGAGCCGGTGGCGCGACACTATATCCGCCCGGTCGAGAATGTGGTGGTACCGATCTCACGGCATCTGCAGCTCGTCGAGCTGACCGAGCGCACCTGCAAATGGCCGAATGGCGATCCGCTGTCGGAGGACTTCAACTTCTGCGGCAACGAAGCCGCCGAAACCGGTCCCTATTGCAAATACCACGCCCGCGTGGCCTTCCAGCCGGCGGCGGAGCGCAGACGCAATCGCTGAGCGCGGAGTAGTGAGTAGTGAGTAGTGAGTTTCACTACTTACTAATTTCTACTGACTCACCTCACAGCCATCCGTTCTTGCGAAACCGCCAGTAGAGAAACGCGCAGATCGCCGCGATGGTGGCCAGCACCATCGGGTAGCCATATTCCATCTTCAGTTCCGGCATGTCGGTGAAGTTCATGCCGTAGATGCCGGCGAATGCCGTTGGCACCGCCAGGATGGCCGCCCAGGAGGCGAGTTTCTTCGAGATCGCCGTTTCCTGGCTCTGACCGACCAGCAGGCTTGCCTCGAACGCGAAGGCCAGCACCTCGCGCAAACTGTCGATCTTTTCCTGGACGGTGCGGATGTGGTCGGTCACGTCGCGAAACAGCGGGTGCATGGCTGAATGGATTTGCGGCAGGTCGGCGCTGGTCAGCCGGCGGCAGACTTCCACCAGCGGCAGCGCTGCATTGCGCAGGCGCAGGAGATCGCGGCGCAGCATATAGAGCCGCTCGATGTCGGGACCGGTCATCGGCTTCAAAAGGACCTTGTCCTCGATCGCCTCGACCTCGTCCTCGATCTGCTCGAGCACGGGCATGTAGTTGTCGACGATGAAATCGAGAATGGCATAGAGGACGAAATCCTCGCCCTTGGCCAGTGAATGCGGGCAGCTTTCCCAATGCTGGCGAACGGCGGCGTAGGAAGTCGACGGGCCATGCCTGACGCTGACGATATAGCCCGAGCCAACGAACAGATGCGTCTCGCCGAAGGTCACCCGTCCTTCGATCAGCTGCGCGGTGCGGGCGACGATGAACAGCGCGTCACCATATTGCTCGAGCTTCGGCCGCTGGTGCGGATGCTCGGCATCCTCGATCGCCAGTTCGTGCAGATGGAACTGTGCCTGGACGCGCAGCAGAAGGTCACGGTCCGGTTCGAGCAGCCCGATCCAGACGACGTGTCCCGATTTCTTGGCCCAGTCGCCGGCTTCCTCGATCGGAATATCGGCGATACGCCGCCCGGCGGTGTAGACACTGGAGGCGATGATGCCTGACGTTGGCGCCGCGGGCTTGAACTCTCGGACATATTCCATCGCAGCCTCCTGAAGGCAGGACCTTTATCAAGGCCTGAGAAGCTTAACGCCGCGATAGTTTAGCGCAATATGATCTAGCGTTCGAGAGGAAGAGCGTTCATTTCGCCGGCACCGTCGCGGAAAGACTTATCTTGTCGGTCTTGTCGCCTTTCGGCCGCTCGGCCGGCATCTGGTCGCCCGTGACGATGTAATAGATGGTTTCGGCGATGTTGGTGGCGTGATCGCCGATGCGCTCGATGTTTTTGGCACAGAACAGGAGATGCGTGCAGGGCGTGATGTTGCGCGGATCCTCCATCATGTAGGTCAGCAATTCGCGAAACAGCGACGTGTACATGGCATCGATCTGGTCGTCGCGATCGCGCACGAAGCCGATCTTGTCTACCGAGCGCGAGGCATAGACGTCGAGCACTTCCTTGAGCTGCGTCAACGCCAGGTTTGCCAGGGCCTCCAGGCCGCGAAACAAGCTGGTTGGCTGGCGGCCGTCGATGACGGCGACCACGCGCTTGGCGACGTTCTTGCCGAGGTCGCCGACCCGTTCGAGATCGGCGGAAATGCGGATGGCGCCGACGATCTCGCGCAGGTCCGTCGCCATCGGCTGGCGCTTGGCGATGATGATGATCGCCTTGTCGTCGATCTCGCGCTGCCCATCATCGAGCACGGCGTCATCGCGAATGACTTTCTGGGCCAGTCCCGGATCGGCATTGACCAGAGCGGCGACCGCCTGCTCGACCATGCGCTCGGCATGGCCGCCCATAGCGGCGATGCGCTTCGACAGATATTTCAGCTCCTCGTCATAGGCGCTCATGATGTGTACGGACTGCATGAATGAAATGCCTTCCCACGGGTTCTTTGCTTTGAGTCGTTTCCTCGAATCCCCGCTGATACGCTAGCGGGATGACAGAAAAAAGAAACGGTCCAGGGGAAAACTAGGGCGAGATCAGTGCGTCGGCAAATGAACCGAGAAGGCGGCGCCCTTGCCGACCTCGGATTTGATCGTCAGCCTGGCGTTATGGCGTGTCAGAATATGCTTGACGATCGACAGGCCGAGGCCGGTGCCTTTCTGGGTCCGGCTGGTCTCGGCATCGATGCGATAGAAGCGCTCGGTGATGCGAGGAATGTGTTCCTCGGGAATGCCGGGGCCGAAATCCCGGATCGTCACATCGATGCCGGGTTCGGAATCGAGGTCGCCGCGCGCGATCGACACCAGCACGCGGCCGCCCGACTGCCCGTATTTGCAGGCGTTTTCCAGGAGATTCTCGAAAACCTGGAACAGCTCGTCGCGATCGCCCGGCACATTGAGAGGCCCCTTGGCGAAATCGCGCTCGATGGCAACGCTGTTTTCGCGGGCAAGCGGAGCCAGCGAATCGATGACGCTGTCGACGGTCTGGCGCAGGTCGACCTCCGTCCCGGGCTTCAGATAGGGTTTCATCTCAAGCCGAGACAATGACAGGAGGTCGTCGATCAGCCGCGCCATGCGGCCGGTCTGGTTCTGCATGATCTGCAGAAATTGCTCGCGCGCCGCCGGATCGTTGCGGGCAGGTCCGCGCAGCGTCTCGATGAAACCGGCGATCGAGGCCAGCGGAGTGCGCAATTCGTGGCTGGCATTGGCGATGAAGTCGGCGCGCATGCGGTCGATCCGCCGCGTCTCGCTCTGATCCTTGAACACCAGCACATAGAGATCGGTGCGGTGCCCCACCGAGGACGCGCTGACCCGGTAGGCCCGCTCGACCGGCAGCTTCTCGGTATAGTCGACGACATCCGAGGCGAGGGCACCCGACAACACGCTGTCGAGCAGGGTCTGCATTTCCGGCGCCCGGAATTTCAGTGGCAGCGATATGCCCGGTGCGATCCCGCCAAAGGCGGCAAACGCGGCGGCGTTGGCATGGACGATGGTGGCGGCATGGTCGAAGATGATGAGCGGGTCGGCGACGGCCGCCGCCAGATATTCGCCCGACAGGCGCTGCAGGCCGATCGTCTCGATCGCGGCAGCACCCTCGGCGGACTGGCGCAGGCCCGCGGCCGGCAGCACAGCCGCCGCAAGCAACAGGAGCAGCGCCGGTACCAGCACGTAGGCGGAAATGCCCGCGAAGGCAAAGGCGATCAGAACCGCGGCGACACCGGCAGCGAGCAGCCAGCGGCTGTTCCACAGCCGGGCGGCCAGGATTTGCGCCATGCCTTTCTGCCCTGCGTCCAGATCAGTCATTCGCTCGCGCGCCCGCGCCCCATGCCGTCCCACCGGTCGTGCGGCAGCGGAAACTTCCGCTGGACCGCTCCGCGCATGATCCCGTAAATCGGGAATCGATTATCGGAAAGGATCATGCACAAATCAAAAGTCCTGCAGCGTCGTTTGCGCGTCCAGACGGACGCGCGGTCTGTAGTGGTTCCCAATAGCATGAGTCCGAAAGCTGGAAAGGGTTCGTCAGCATGAAAAAAGCCAAGGAAAGTTCCGCCGCGCCACCTTCGGGTCCGCTGAAGATCACGATCGATGGCAAGGAACGGGAGTTCGACATCGAGAATCCCGAGCTTCCGGACTGGGTCGAGGACAAAAAACTGACCGCGGGCGGCTACCCCTACGACAAGAAGATGAAAAGCGACGAGTACGACGAGACGCTCGAAAAATTGCAGATCGAGCTCGTCAAGGCGCAGGCATGGCTGCAGGCGACCGGCAAGCGGGTGATGGCGCTGTTCGAGGGCCGTGACGCCGCCGGCAAGGGCGGCACGATCTTCGTGGTGCACCAGTATCTCAACCCACGCACGGCGCGCAACGTGGCGCTGACCAAGCCGACCCAGCCCGAGCTGGGACAATGGTACTACCAGCGTTATGTCGACCACTTCCCGACGTCGGGCGAGTTCGTCACTTTCGACCGCTCCTGGTACAACCGCGCCGGCGTCGAGCCCGTGATGGGCTTCTGCACGCCCGAACAGCACGAGAAGTTTCTCGACGAGACGCCCCATTTCGAACGGATGATCGTCAATGACGATATCCATTTCTTCAAATTCTGGCTGAACATCGGCCGGGAAACGCAGCTCGAGCGTTTTCATGACCGTCGCTACAGTCCGCTGAAGAGCTGGAAGTTCTCGCCGATCGATGTCGCCGGCATCACCAAATGGGATGATTACACCAAGGTGCGCGACACCATGTTCGAGCGCACCCACAAGGCGTTCGCGCCATGGATCATCGTGCGGGCCAATGACAAGCGCCGCGCGCGGCTGGCGGTGATGCGGCGCATCCTGTTGTCGCTGCCCTATGAGGGGCGCGATCTCGATATCATCGGCAAGGAAGACAAGAAGATCATCGGCGAAGGGCCGTCATTCCTGGGCAAGGAAGGCTGAGCTTGCCGTGCCGCGTGGCCTCCACGCGGCACGGCATTCTTCACGATCCTCAGGCCGCCAGCCTCGCAATGCGCTGCAGGCGCCGCAGCGTGGCATCGTCCTGCAATGCCTGCTGGAACAGTGATATCTCCTGGTCGATGCGGTCGCACAGCGCGCCGGTGTTCCCCTTGAGCAGGCCACGGGTCTGCAGCAGGGCAGCGACCGGCTTCTTGACCAGCTGCCTGGCCCGGCCGAGCGTCGCCTCCTCCACGCCGTCATGCACGATCTCGGCGACGAGGCCGAGCGCCCTTGCATCCTCGGCGTGGAGCGTGTCGCCGAGGCAGAAGAAGCGGAAGGCGCCGGCATAGCCGAGCTTCTGCGGCGCCAGGATGCTGGTCGCCGCGTCCGGCACAAGGCCGAAATCGACGAACGGCACCCGGAACGTGCTTTCATTGGAGGCGATCACCATGTCGCAGTGGAACAGGATCGTGCAGCCGACGCCGACGGCATCGCCGTCGACGCAGGCGAGGATAGGCTTGGGGAACGTCGCCAGCGTGCGGAACATGTCGGTGACGGCGGCGATGAGCTTCTGATGCTTGGTGGCGTCGAGGAATTCGGAGAAGTCGCCACCGAGGCAGAAGCAGCCGGCCAGGCCACGCAGCACGACGACACGAACCTCATCATTGTCGGCGGCTTCGTGGAACGTCCTGGCAAGGCTTTCATAGGCCCTTCTGTCGAGCACCGGCCGGCCGTCATTCGACGACACGGTGACGATGAGCGTGTGGTTGCGCAGTTCTGGTTGCGGGTGCATGGCCATCTCCGATCTCATGACGCCCTCCTTTGGCCGAACATGTCGGGATATCCCCTGGCCAGAACGGGCGCATGATGATTGCGGCGCGAACGCACCACGTCCAGCGTGTGCTCGGTGAAGGAGAGCAGTGTCGCCACGACCTGCTGATTTCCGTAGGTGCGCTGGTAGCCCAGCGGTGTCGCCAGGAAATGCAGTTGCAAGGCGCGTAATACCCACATCGGCTCGAACTCGATGATCACCTTGTCGACGCCGCGCTTCAGCCCCCACTCGACGAAGCCGGCGATCAATTCGGTACCGACGGTCGAAACGCCGCGACGGCCATCGCGAAAGCCGGGAGCCACCGCATAGCGGGTCAATTCCCAGATGTTTGGGCCCGATGGCGGCGTTCCCTCGGAAAGGTCGGTCAGGACTTCGGTCAGCAGATGGGGCCGCGTGGTCGGCAACATCCTTTGATAGCCTGCGATTTCGTTGCCTCTGATGACGATCTGATGTACCGCCTCGTCGTGGTCGAACTGGTCGACCTCGAATCCGTCCGGGCGCCGCAGGTCCTCCCACCCCATTTCTTCGACAAATATCTGGTAGCGCAGCCGATGGACGGCCTCCCAAAGGTCGGGACGTTCCATCAATTCCTGAGTTGTAAGACAAAAAAGCATGCCGTCGTCTCCTGGGTTTAAGAGGAAGATACGGCCGTGCTTCAGTGAGAAAATTGCGTGATCACGTAGGCAAGAATTTCTAGGTCGGCACGGCCGACCTAACTAATGTAGCCGCGCCTTATCGCTTCGGCGACAGCCTGAACCCGATTGACGGCACCGAGTTTGCTTTTGGCGTTAAGAAGATGTTTCTCCGAGGTGTGCTCCGAGATGCCGAGGATTTGCGAAATCTCCCACTCGGACTTGCCGACAGCCGCCCATTGCAGGCATTCGCGCTCGCGCGGAGTCAACTCGATATGGTCGATGGTCTTGGTCGCCATGGTGTGGAGTTGCATGGCGCGGCCAACGGCATAGGTGGACACCAGCGACACCAGGCCGAATTCATCCGCCGACAGCTGCACGGCCTCGCCACCCAGCGACACCATGACGATCTGGCCGTCGAGTGTGATCAACGGAAAAGCCAAGCCGTCGCGCAGCTTGAAGGCGCCGGCATCGCCCATCACTTCGCCACTGCTCTTGTCGATGCGAATGCCCTCGGCGGCTTCCCGCCACTGGAACGGCGCCTGCAGCTGCTTCATGTGGCTGACCACGGGATCGTGATCGACATAATTGCGCGACACGTAGCGCTCCAGCCATTCGACAGGCCAGTCGCACAGCAGCACATGCTGCTTTTGCTGCCCGGTCGGCGTGCCCGGCTGCGGAACGGTTCCGGCCATAAGCGCGGTCAGACCGAAATCCGACGTTATGCCCAGCAGCTTCTCGCAAACCGCCGCCGCCGTTCCGGCGTGCTGCAGTTGGTCTATATATTCCAGCGTACGATCGAATTGACCCATCGCAACATCAACCCCATGTTGCCTTATGCATTGAGACCGATGGTCCATGCCTTGTCTGCACTTTGCCACCGACCACGGATTGCAATCGCACTTTTCCGGTTGTGGTTCTCGACCCTGGTCCCCCCAACCAAGGCAGCCACCGCTGTTTGCAAACGTGTTAAATCATATCCCGAAATCGGCGCGTTGAAATCAAAAACCATTGTGCCTGTATCATTTTCGTACCAAAACCAGTGCGAAAACGAGTGCGGCGGAGTTCTATCGTGGCGTTCCAATGGCGGTTCCTGGTTCTGGCGTCGCTGCTGATCGCGGCGCTGCCGCTGGCTTCTGGGGCGCGCGCGGTGGAACCGCAGGTGCCGGTGCTGTGGGACGCCAAGGAACGGTTGCCCAAGCCGGATCTTTCGGCCCTGCCACGGCTGCGATTTCTGACGACCACGGATTTTCCACCCTTCAATTTCCTCGACGGCGCGGGAAAGCTGTCCGGTTTCCACATCGACCTGGCACGCGCCATCTGCGCCGAACTCGGCATCATCGACAAATGCCAGATCCAGGCATTGCCGTGGGCCGAGCTCGAAGGGGCGCTTGAGAAGGGCGAGGGCGAAGCCATCATCGCCGGCATCGCCGCAACGCCGCAGGCACGCCAGACATATGCCTTCTCACGCTCCTATCTGCAGTTTCCGGCGCGTTTCATCATGCCGAAGGGCAAG
The DNA here is from genome assembly GCF_059420305.1 of Mesorhizobium sp. GW821-FHT04C10. Classification (NCBI taxonomy): domain Bacteria; kingdom Pseudomonadati; phylum Pseudomonadota; class Alphaproteobacteria; order Hyphomicrobiales; family Phyllobacteriaceae; genus Mesorhizobium; species Mesorhizobium sp. GW821-FHT04C10. Next base: position 6,986,428 of record NZ_JBWKTL010000001.1, read on the forward strand.
GCGTTGACGGAGCCGGTCTTCGACAAATTGCACGGCAAGCGTGTCGGCGTGATCGCCGGCTCGGCGCATGAGCGCATGCTGCGCGACTATTTCAACACGGTCCAGATCGTCTCCTTCGACGGACCGGAAGCCCTCTACGCCGATCTCAAGGCAGGCAAGATCGATGCGGCCTTCGGCGACGGCATGCGCTTCGCCTTCTGGCTGGGCGGCTCCGATGCCGCGGGCTGCTGCCGCTTTGCCGGCGGCCCCTATCTGGCGCCCGAATATCTGGGCACGGGCATGGCCGTCGCCACACGGGCGGACAATCCGGCGCTGGCCGCCGCGATCGATTACGCGCTGCAGGAGATTTCGATGAAAGGCACCTTCGCCGAATTCTACCTGCGCTACTTCCCGGTCAGTTTTTTCTGATCCGATCCCGGTCAGTTTTTTCTGATCCGGTCCTGGTCGGTGTTTCTGATCCGCCCGTAACGCCGTCAGGTCAGCGTGCGAAGCCGGGCCTTGGCGGCGCGGCCGATGGCGGCGACGGTCAGTGTGTCGAGATCGAGCTGCCGGCGGATCAACTGCAGCACGCGCACTTCCTCCATGCGCATTTCGAGATCGACGGCCGCCACTTCGAAGGCCGCGGCATAGGCGGTGTCGCGCAGGCGCTCCGGCAGGGCTTCGGCGACTTGGGCCAGGACACCCTCCAGGCCGTCCTTTTCATGCAGCAGCTTCTGGCAAGCCTGGGCGACGGGAACCAGCCGGTCCTGCTTGAAATCCTCGAAGACCGGCCATGAGCGGACAACGTCGCCGATCCGGGCCAGTTCGACATCGGTCATGTCCCGATCGGAGGCCGAGGTGATGACCATCAGATAGATCAGGGCTTCATGCGGGGTGGGCGACGGCATTCTTTGCTCCATGAACGGGCTCCGAAAGTAGGAACGGGCGCCAAGGGCCGCAAGGAAAAAGCGTCGCAATCGTTGACGCTCCGGCCCCGCGCGCCTAGAGACCGGTTGAAAATCGACACCGCGGCCAAACCAGCGAAATGATCTGGCCGGCGAATAATTTGGAAAACAGAACCATGGCGGGATCAAACATCCTCGATCTCAATCCCGAACTGCTGACGGCTGCCGCCGAGAGCAAGGCGTGGCCGTTCGAGGAAGCCAAAAAGATCATCGAGCGCTACAAAGGCGCCGACTTTCCCGAAACGATCCTGTTCGAGACCGGATACGGCCCGTCCGGCCTGCCGCATATCGGCACGTTCGGCGAGGTGGCGCGCACATCGATGGTACGCCACGCGTTTCGCGTCCTGACGCAAGACAAGGTCGCGACCAAGCTCTTGTGCTTCTCCGACGATATGGACGGCATGCGCAAGATACCCGACAGCGTGCCGGATCGCGCCGCGCTTGAGCCGTATCTGCATATGCCGCTGTCGTCGGTGCCCAATCCGTTCGGCGGCGACTATACGAGCTTCGCCGATCACAACAACGCGATGCTCTGCCGCTTCCTCGACACGTTCGGCTTCGACTACGAATTCGCCAGTGCGACGCAGTACTACAAGTCGGGCCGTTTCGACGCGATGCTGCTTCGCGCCGCAGAGCGCTACGACAAGATCATGGCGGTGATGCTGCCGACGCTCGGACCCGAGCGGCAGGCGACCTACAGCCCGTTCCTGCCGATTTCTCCGAAGAGCGGCCGCGTGCTTTACGTGCCGATGAAGCATGTCGATGCCAAGGCCGGCACCATCACCTTCGACGACGAAGGCACCGAGACCACGCTTTCGATCACGGGCGGCAGGGTGAAGCTGCAGTGGAAGCCGGATTTCGGCATGCGCTGGGCGGCGCTGGGCGTCGACTTTGAGATGTTCGGCAAGGACCACCAGACCAATGCCGTGGTCTACGACCGCATCTGCGACATACTGGGCGGGCGCGCGCCGGAGCATTTCGTCTACGAACTGTTCCTGGACGAGAACGGCCAGAAGATCTCGAAGTCGAAGGGCAACGGCCTGACCATCGACGAATGGCTGACCTATGCGCCGACCGAGAGCCTGGGGCTCTACATGTACCAACGGCCGCGGCAGGCCAAGAAGCTCTATTTCGACGTCATCCCGCGCGCCGTGGACGAATATTACACCTTCCTCGCCGCCTATCCACGACAGGACTGGAAGGAGCGGCTGGGCAACCCGGTCTGGCATATGCATGACGGCAACCCGCCCGCCATCGACATGCCGGTGCCGTTCTCGCTGCTGCTCAACCTGGTCAGTGCTTCCAATGCGCAGAACAAGGATGTGCTGTGGGGCTTCATCTCGCGCCACGCCGCCGGCGTGACGCCGGCCACCCATCCCGAACTCGACAGGCTGACGGGCTATGCGATCCGCTATTTCGACGACTTCGTAAAGCCGACGAAAACATTCCGCGCCGCCGACGATGTCGAGCGCGAGGCGCTGCAGGCGCTGGACACGGCGCTTGGCACGCTGCCGGCGGACGCCAGCGGCGAAGCGATCCAGAACGCTTCGCTCAACGTGGCGCGCAAGATCGAGCGCTATCAGGATCATTCCAAGCAGAGCCCGGAAGGCGGCCCAGGCGTTTCCGGCGCCTTTTTCCAGATGATCTACCAGGTGCTCATCGGGCAGGAGCGCGGCCCGCGCTTCGGCTCGTTCGCCGCGCTCTACGGCGTCGCCGAGACCCGCGCGCTCATTCAGCAGGCGCTGGCTGGTCAGCTGGCTTGAGGGCGCCGTCGACCTCTTCCAGGATCGAGCCCGGCGCCTGAGGCGCCGGGGCGGGCGCGGCGGGCATCGCCGAGATACCGGCAAGATCCGGCGCCGGCCCGAAAATGCCCTTCCTGCCGCTTTGCGCCTTTTCGCCGGCCTCGACATAGGGCCCGCCCTTGGCGGCACGCGCCCAGCCGTTTTCGACCAACCACTGGCCGACGTCCTGCTTGCCGATCCGGCATTCCGCCGCGATCCGGTCGCGCCCGCCTTCGGGCGGCACCGTGCAAACCACCGCGCGGCCGCGCAGAAAGGCCCGGAACGCGCTGCGCGCGCGAATGCCGCACGGCCAGGATTTGCCGTCTGTGGTGCAGGCTTCATCCTGCGCGACGACATCGATGCCGGAAACCGCGACTGAATAGCCTTTTGCCTCGATAAGGCCGGCGGCCGGCGCGACCGGCTGGAACAGCTTCGTGCCGTTCCAGTCGTCGGGCATCTTCGGCTTTGGCGGCATGGCCAGCGCCAGCTTGCTCAGCGGCTCGCGCGGCTCGACCCGCTCGATTTCCCCGGCGGGCAGTTCCGGCGGCGCGACGACCTGCGGATCGATCGCCCGCGAATGCACCGCCGGCTTTGCCGGTGGCGCAGCGGCAGGCGCTGGGATGGCTGACGTAGCCGGCTCCTCCGGCCCGGCATCGGTGCCTGCCTGAGAGATCGTATCAACGCCAGGATCGATCTGGTCCACCGTAACGGTGCCTTCGCTTCCTTTCAGCGTGCGGCCGCCGGCGACGACCAGGGCCGCCATCACCGGAACCATCACAACCGCCAGGGCAAGATGAGGAAGCCGCACCAGCTCGGACCTACTGACTCGCCCAGACAATCCGCGCCACCCATTCGACATCGCGCATGGGGATGTCGCGGTCGGGATGATCGGGATTGAGGGAGACCAGCGCGATCGACTTGACGGTCTGGCGCTCGAGCACCTTGGCCATCACCTCGCCTGACGTGGTCTTGACGACGACGCGATCGCCCTTGCGGGTGGCCGCGCCCGGCTCGACGATGAGGACGTCACCATTGCGGTAGAGCGGCAGCATGGAGTCGCCTTGCACCTGCAGCGCATAGGAGCTTTCGGTCGACTGCGCCGGCAGTTCGACCAGATCCCAGCCCTGCCCTGCCGGAAAACCGGCATCGTCGAAAAAGCCGCCGGCGCCGGCCTGGGCAAAACCAAGCAAGGGCACTGATCGCCGGTAGGCGGGCGCGGCGCCCATGCGGCCTTCGATAAGCCCGGTGAATTCGTCGAGTGAAGCACCCGTCGCCTCGATGATCTTGGCCAGCGATTCGGTCGAAGGCCAGCGTGGTCGGCCGTCGGACGACAGGCGTTTCGATTTGTTGAAAGCAGTCGAATCGAGCCCCGCGCGCCTTGCCAAACCTGAAGCCGAAAGCGAATAGCGCTCGGCGAGAGCATCGATGGCGGCCCAGACGCGGTCGTGCGAGAGCATGTCGTGCTCTCCTTCGAAACAGGAAAAAATGCCTGTTCGTTCTAGTCCGCGAAGGTCGCTTTGTCCACCAGCACCGCTCACACGGCACACATTCGTGTCGACCCTGGACATTGGGATCCCCGGGATCAATCGGCCGCCTTGGCGAGGGTGCGCAAACCCTGGTGCGACGCCATGAAAATCCGTTCCGCCTCCGTAGGCTGTCGTGGATCGACTGTGCGACCAAGGGCTGCGACAACCTCGGCAATGTCGAGGAAGCGGCGAGCCTTGCGGTCATAGACGCCGGCGGTCGTCAGGATCAAAGCAGCCGTCTCGCCATTGTCGAGGACGAAACGGTGCTTGCCGATGACCTGGGTGCCTTCCCAGGTCTCGATCGACGACACCACTTCGAAGCGGCGCCACAGCCTGATCTCGCGGGCGTAGACCGCCTGCAGCCCGCCCATCATCGGCGCCCAGCCGTTCTTGCGCGCCAGCGAGATCAGCCCGGCGCGGACAAAGAGATCAATGCGGCCGAGATCGGCCAGCATCATGTAGCGCGCATTGTTGAGATGGATGTTGAAATCGATGTCGGTCGGCAGGCAGCGAAAGGCCAGCCGGCCTTCACCGCCCATCACATAGGGGCCACGGCTTCGCGCCGTGGCCAGCATGCGCGCCATGCGCGCCCAGACATACATAACCTACCGTCAGGCGGCCTTTTTCACGTCGCCCTTGGCGTAGGGGTCGAAGCGTTCGTAGAAGGTTTCACCCTTCTCCGCCATGTCGATGAGCAGCTTGGGCGCCTTGAATTCGGCGCCATATTTCTTCTGCAGCCCCTTGGCGATCTTGACGAAGCGCTTGGCGCCGATGCCGTCGATATAGGACAGCGCACCGCCGGTATAGGGCGCGAAGCCGAAGGCCAGGATCGACCCAACATCGGCCTCGCGCGGGTCGGTGACGATGCCCTCTTCCATCACCCGTGCCGCTTCCAGCGCGATGGTGACGAGCAGCCGCTGCTGCAGTTCCTCGTAGTCGACTTTCTCGGGCTCGAGCTGCGGATAGAGGTCCTTCAACCCCGGCCACAGCTTCTTCTTGGCGGGCTTGGCCGGATAGTCATAGAAGCCCTTGCCGTTCTTGCGGCCGAAACGGCCATGGTCGTCGACCATGGTGTTGATCAGTGCCATCTGCTTGGGGTCGACGGCCTTGTCGCCGAGATCCCTGATGGTCTGCTTCATGATCTTCTGGGCAAGGTCGATCGCCGTCTCGTCGGTCAGCGCCAGGGGACCGACCGGCATGCCGGCGGCCTTTGCCGCATTCTCGATCATCGGCGCGGGCACGCCCTCGATCAGCATCTTGTAGGCTTCCGACATGTAGCGCAGCACGCAGCGATTGACGTAGAAGCCGCGCGTGTCGTTGACGACGATGGGCGTCTTCTTGATGGCACGGACGAAATCGATCGCGGTCGCCAGCGCCTTGTCGCCGGTCTTCTTGCCCAAAATGATCTCGACCAGCATCATCTTGTCGACCGGCGAGAAGAAGTGGATGCCGACGAAATTCTTCGGCCGCGCCGAATTCTTGGCCAGCGAGGTGATCGGGATGGTCGAGGTGTTGGAGGCGAAGATCGCCCACGACTTCAGCACGGCCTCCGCCTGTTCGGTGGCAGCCTTCTTGACGGCGGAATCCTCGAACACCGCCTCGACCACCAGATCGCAGCCGGCGAGATCGGCATAGTCGGCCGTGGGCGTGATCAGCGACAGGAGCTTGTCCTTCTCCTCCGGCTTGGCGCGACCCTTCTTGACCTGATCCGAGACCAGGCTGTCGGAATGCGCCTTGCCCTTCTGAGCGGACTCGATATCGCGGTCGAGCAGCACCACCGGGATGCCTGCCTTGGCCGTGACATAGGCGATGCCGGCGCCCATGAAGCCGGCACCGAGAATGCCGATCTTCTTGAATTTGGTTTCCGGCACGCCGGCCGGGCGGCGCGCGCCCTTGTTCAGTTCCTGCAGCGACACGAACAGCGAGCGGATCATCGCCGCCGCTTCCCTGGTCCGCATGATCTCGGTAAAATAGCGCTGCTCGATCCTGAGCGCGGTGTCAAACGGCACCAGCAGGCCTTCATAGACGCATTTCAGGATGGCGGCGGCGGCCGGGTAGTTGCCATAGGTCTCGCGACGCAGGATGGCGATGGCCGGCGGCCAGAGATTGAAGCCGGCCGGCGAATAGATCTGGCCGCCGGGCAGCTTGAAGCCCTTTTCGTCCCAGGGCTGGACGGCTTTCAGTCCGTTCCTGATCATGGCCTTTGCGGTCTCGACCAGTTTGGCCGGCTCGGCGATCTCATGGATCAGGCCCATGGCCTTCGCCTTCTGCGGCGACAGATTCTGGCCGGAGGTCAGCATCTGCAAAGCCTGCTGCTGATCGGTCAGCCGCGGCACGCGCTGGGTCCCGCCGGCACCGGGGAAGATGCCGACCTTGACTTCCGGCAAGGCCATCCTGACCTTGTCTGAATCAGCGGCGACGCGACCGTGGCAGGCCAGCGACAATTCGAAAGCGCCGCCCATGCAGGTGCCGTTGATCGCCGATACCCAGGGCTTGCCTGATGTTTCGAGCTTGCGCCACAGGCCGCCCATGCGGCCGGCATTGTCGAACAGCAGCTTTGCCGCCTTCTCCGGATCCTTGTCTTTCTCCTTGGCAAAGACCGCCAGCATCTTCTGGAGCATGGTGAGATCGGCACCGCCGGAGAAGCTGTCCTTGCCCGAGGTGATCACCGCACCCTTGATGCCGGCATCGGCCACCACCTGGTCGATGATCTTGTCCAGTTCGCCCATCACCTCCTCGGTGAACACGTTCATCGAGCGGTCCGGCATGTTCCAGGTGACGAGCGCAATGCCGTCAGCGTCGGTGTCGAGGGTGAAATTAATGTAGCTCATTGTTCTCTCCCCGTCAGACGCGTTCGATGATCGTTGCGGTGCCCATGCCGGCGCCGATGCACAGCGTCACCAGCGCGGTGTTGAGATCGCGGCGTTCGAGTTCGTCCAGCACCGTGCCCAAGATCATCGCGCCGGTGGCGCCGAGCGGATGGCCCATGGCAATGGCGCCGCCATTGACGTTGATCTTGTCGTGCGGGATGTCGAAGGCCTGCATGTAGCGCAGCACCACCGAGGCGAAGGCCTCGTTGAGCTCGAAGAGGTCGATGTCCGACAGCTTCATCTTGGCGCGCTTCAGGAGCTTCTCGGTGACGTCGACCGGGCCGGTCAGCATCAGCACCGGCTCGGAACCGATATTGGCGAAGGTGCGGATGCGCGCGCGGGGCTTGAGGCCCATGGATTTCCCGGCCTTCTTCGAGCCGAGCAGCACGGCGGCGGCACCATCGACGATGCCGGACGAGTTGCCGGCATGGTGGACGTGGTTGACCTCTTCCACCTCGGGGTGCTTCTGCACCGCGACCGCGTCGAAGCCGCCCATTTCACCGGGCATGACGAAGGACGGGTTGAGCGATGCGAGCGACTGCATGTCGGTCGAAGGCCGCATGTGCTCGTCATGGTCGAGAATGGTCAGGCCGTTCTGGTCCCTGATGGGGATGACCGAATTCTTGAAGCGGCCGTCGGCCCAGGACTTGGCGGCGCGCTTCTGGCTCTCGACCGCATAGGCGTCGACGTCGTCGCGCGAGAAACCGTATTTGGTGGCGATCAGGTCGGCCGAGATGCCTTGCGGCACGAACCAGCCGGGCAGGCCGACCGACGGGTCCATGAACCAGGCGCCGCCGGAGGCGCCCATGCCGACGCGCGACATGGATTCGACACCACCGGCGATGACGATCTCATCGGCGCCCTGCGCGATCTTGGCGGCGCCGAAATTGATGGCGTCGAGACCCGAGGCGCAGAAGCGCGAGATCTGCATGCCAGGCGCCTTGGTGTCGTAGCCGGCCTCGAAGGCGGCGGCGCGCGGAATGACCGAACCCGCCTCGCCGACCGGATCGACGCAGCCGAAGATGATGTCGTCGACCGTACCGGTGTCGAGCCCATTGCGGTCGCGCAACGCCTCGAGCGTCTTGGCGGCAAGCCGCACCGCCGGCACTTCGTGCAGCGATCCGTCCTTCTTGCCCTTGCCGCGCGGCGTGCGCACGGCGTCATAGACATAAGCCTCAGCCATTATCTTGCTCCTTGGGTTTGCCGGTGGCCACGCTCAGAGAGAGCGTCCGATCAGCAATTTCATGATCTCGTTGGTGCCGCCGTAGATGCGCTGGACGCGAGCGTCGCGGAACATGCGGGCGATCGGATATTCATTCATGTAGCCATAGCCGCCATGCAATTGAAGGCATTCGTCGACGACTTTTCCCTGCAGGTCGGAGAGCCAGTATTTGGCCATCGAGGCCGTCACCGGATCGAGACCGCCATTGATGTGGCGGGTGACGCAATCATTGTAGAAGACGCGGCCGATGGTCGCCTCGGTCTTGAGCTCGGCCAGCTTGAACTGGGTGTTCTGGAAGTCGATGATCGCCTTGCCGAAGGCCTTGCGTTCCTTGACGTAATCGATGGTCAGCGCCAGCGCCCGCTCGATCATGGCGATGGCGCCGGTGCCGATCTGCAACCGCTCCTGCGGCAATTGCTGCATCAGCTGGATGAAGCCCTGCCCTTCCTCGTGGCCGAGCAAATTGGAGGTCGGCACGCGCACGTCGTTGAAGAACAGTTCCGACGTGTCGTTGGCCTTCAGGCCGATCTTGTCGAGGTTGCGGCCGCGCTCGAAACCCTCGACCTCGTCGGTCTCGACGACGATCAGGGAGGTGCCCTTGGCGCCCTTTTCCGGATCAGTCTTGGTGACGACGATGATGAAGTTGGCGAGCTGGCCGTTGGTGATGAAGGTCTTGGAACCGTTGATCCTGTACTGGTTACCGTCTTTCTCGGCCCGCGTCTTGACGCCCTGCAGGTCGGAGCCGGCGCCAGGCTCGGTCATGGCGATGGCGCCGATCAGCTCGCCGGTGGCGAGCTTCGGCAGCCACTTCTTCTTCTGCTCCTCCGAACCGTAATGCAGGATGTAAGGCGCGACGATCGCATTGTGCAGGCCGATGCCAAAACCGTCGACGCCGACATGGCCGATCGCCTCGATGATAGCGCTCTCATGCGCGAAGGTGCCGCCGGAGCCGCCATATTCCTCCGGCATCGAGGCACAAAGCAGGCCGGCGGCACCCGCCTTCAGCCAGCTCTCGCGGTCGACCATCTCGTTCTTCTCGAACTCGTCGTAGCGCGGCGCGATCTCCTCCGCCATGAAGCGGGTTGCCATGTCGTAGAGCATGCCGACCTCGTCCGCCGCCCAGGCGGGCTTGGGAAGGCCAAGTATTTCGGCGGGGTTGGTCATGTGGATATGGTACTCCTCCCAGAGCGCATCGTCAGAGTTGAGGTCGGCGCACGTCACGCGGGCCTCAACCGACCCTCCCCTCAAGGGAGAGGGCAACCATCTTTAGAACGCTTCCGCGGGCAGGGCCATCAGCGTGTCCGCGCCACTCGAAATACGGGCGAGATGGGCCGACGTCTCCGGCATGATCCGCTCCATGAAGAAGCGCGCCGTCACCACCTTGTTGTCATAGAAGGACTGGGTGCCGTTGGCGCCGGTCTTGCCCTGTGCCACCTTGGCCATCTGCGCCCACATATAGCCCAGCGCGACAAGGCCGAAGAGATGCATGTAGTCGGTCGAGGCCGCACCGGCATTGTCGGGCTTGGCCATGCCGTTCTGCACCAGCCACATGGTCGCCGCCTGCAGGTCGTTGAGGCCCTTCTTCAGTCCCTTGGTGAACGGCGCCATCTTCTCGTCCGCGCGGTTTTCCTCGCAGAATTCGCCGACCTCCTTGAAGAAGGCCTGGATGGCGCGGCCGCCGTTCAGGCCGAGCTTGCGGCCGACGAGGTCGAGCGCCTGGATGCCGTTGGCACCTTCATAGATCATGGCGATGCGGGCATCGCGCACGAACTGGCTCATGCCGTGTTCTTCGATATAGCCGTGACCGCCGAACACCTGCTGGGCCATCACCGCATGGTCGAAACCCTTGTCGGTGAGCACGCCCTTGACCACCGGCGTCATCAGACCCGTGTAGTCGTCAGCAGCCTGGCGGTCCTTATCGTCGGCGGAGCGATGCGCGATGTCGGACTTGATCGCCGTCCACAACGCCAGCGCGCGGCCAGCCTCGTTGAAGGCCTTCATGGTCATCAGCGAGCGGCGGATGTCGGGATGGACGATGATCGGGTCGGCCTTCTTGTCCGGCGCCTTGGCGCCTGACAGCGAACGGCCCTGCAAGCGGTCCTTGGCGTAGGCGACGGCGTTCTGGTAGGCAATCTCCGACAGCGACAGGCCCTGCAGGCCGACGCCGAGGCGGGCTTCGTTCATCATCGTGAACATCGCCTTGAGACCGCCATTCTCCTCGCCGAGCAGCGTGCCTTCGGCCTCGTCATAGTTCATGACGCAGGTCGAATTGCCGTGGATGCCCATCTTCTCCTCGATCGAGCCGCAGGAGAGCATGTTCTTCTCACCTGGATTGCCCGATGCGTCGAGCTTGAGCTTCGGCACGATGAACAGCGAGATGCCCTTTACGCCCTCCGGAGCGCCCTCGATGCGTGCCAGCACGAGATGGACGATGTTGTCCGACATGTCGTGCTCGCCGGCTGAGATGAAGATCTTCTGGCCTGATATCCTGTAGGTGCCGTTGCCGTTCGGCACCGCCTTGGTGCGCAGCAGGCCGAGATCGGTGCCGCAATGGGGCTCGGTCAGGTTCATGGTGCCGGTCCAGGAACCCTCGACCATCCGGGGCAGCCAGGTCGCCTTCTGCTCGTCGGTGCCGTGGGTGATGATCGCCGCGATCGCGCCCTGCGTCAGGCCCGGATACATCATCAGCGCCATGTTGGCCGAGACCATGTACTCGGAGACCGCCTGGTGCACCATGTAGGGCAGGCCCTGGCCGCCGAACTCGACCGGTGCGGCCAGCCCCATCCAGCCACCCTCGCGATACTGGTCGAAGGCCTCCTTGAAGCCTTTCGGCGTCGTCACCGAGCCGTCGTCATGGCGCACACAGCCTTCCATGTCGCCGACGCGGTTGAGCGGATGCATGACATTTTCGGCGAGCTTGGCGCCCTCGGCGAGGATCGCCTCCAGAACGTCGGGCGTGGCGTCGGCAAATCCGGGAAGGTTGGAATAGCGCTGATAGCCCAGCACCTCGTTGAGTACGAACAGCGTATCCTGAACCGGAGCCCTGTATGTCGGCATGCTTCTTCTCCACCCTGCGGACCTGGTCCGAAAGCTCCCGAATTCATGTCAGGCAGCATGCGGACCCGTGTTGAAGCCGGGATAGCAAAAATTGACGTTTGCGTAAACGTCAATTTTTTCGATGCGACAAGATTGCCGCCCCTAGCCAAGCCTGGTGAGCCTAGCGGCGCAACATCGTGCGGGCCAGCGGAGAGATAAGAGAGGCAGATGCACAAAGCGAAAAAGCCGCGTGGCGGAGCCACGCGGCTTGATAGTGCCGGAACCGGCAGCTTTGTCTAGCTCGCGACGCTCGCCTGCGGCGGCGTGCGCTCGGTCAACATCTGGCGCACCGCCGACATCGAGCCGGAGAGCTCGTTGATGGCGTCGTCGATCAGCGCCCGCTGCTTCTGCAGGCGGGCAAGCTGCTTCTCCGACTTGTCCAGCGCCAGCCGCAGCTGCTTGGTGTTGGAACCGGTCGGATCATAGAGGTCCATCATCTGCTTGACGTCGCGCAGCGAGAACCCGACCTTGCGGCCAAGCAGGATCAGCTTCAGCCGGGCCCTGTCGCGGCGTGTGTAGAGACGGGTCGAACCGTCGCGCTGCGGGTTGAGCAGGCCCTTGTCTTCGTAGAAACGCAGCGTGCGCAGCGTCACGCCGTATTTCTTGGCCATTTCGCCGATGCGGACGAGATCCTCACCGGCTTCGACAGATACATTATTGGTATTGGCGGCGGTCTCGCCGGCCGAGATAAGCTTCATGGTCACTGGCTTTCCCCGTCTGGTGGCGTCGCGGTCCTGGACCATGCGTCGCCTGACTGGAAGCGGGGGCGTGCTTCCGGCCGTGGTTTCGACAAACAAAATCGCAAACAGCACACTCAAATGCGCCTTTTACGTTTACGTCAATTCTATACCGATAGCCGCCTCATGACGCAAGGGGCGTTCTATGACGGTGCTTTTTGCCGCACTGCGGGCAGCGACAGCCAACTTCTTGCAACTTCTTAAGCTTGGTTAACGCGTTGTTTACCACGTTGAGGGAAATGTGGGCGCGTCGGCTACCCGTGTTTATCCTGTATCGAATTTTTCACGGTTTTTCGGAGCGCGGGTGAACCCCCGGGAAGCTTGTCTTCCACCGTGGCATGGAAGCGCGGTCGCCTTCGTTCCGGCAGGGACTTGGGGAGCTGGCCGCAAGCCGGCCAATCTGAAAGACGGACGCACCGATGAACAGCAAGCGGTCCTACCTCGATACACTCAACGCCGGCAGGCAGCGCAGGCCGCAGACCACGCTCGAGCAGCTGAACCGCTCGCTGGAGACGCTGGAGCAGCGATTGGGGCAGACCCGCGAGGAGGTGACGGCACGTCCGGCTCCGCGCCAATACGGCGCCGACCCGCGCTATCCCGCCACGGACCCGCGCTACCCCGCCGCGCAGCCAACCAGCCAGCAACGCTGGTACGAGGATCCGCAACCGGCACCACGCCCGCAGAGCCCGGCGCCAGCCCCTTCATTCGACCAGAATTACCAAGCCATCGCCCGCGACATCGACCGTGTGCGCGGCCAGGAAGACAGTGTCGCCATGGTCGGCAAGATCGCCGGCGAACTGCGCGGCATGCGCGAGGAACTGCGCCACCAGATGACGGCAGGCCTGCAGCGCGAATTCGATGCACTGCGCAAGGATATCGACCGCGCCTTCCAGGCGAACGCCAAGCCCGGCGCGGCAGGCAAGGGCAGCGCCGAACTCGGCGTCGAGTTCGAACGGCTTTCCGGCGCCATCAAGTCGCTGTCGGAGAAGAGCGACGACAGAAGCGTCAATCTGCTGCGGCTGGAGCTCGAGCAGGTCAAGGCAGCGCTCGACACGCTGGCGCGCGAAGAGAGCGTGCAGAAGGTCGACCGCCGCTGGGACGAGTTCGACCGCCGCTGGACGGCTTTCGAAGACCGCGTTGACGCCGACCAGCGCAAACGTTCCGACGATCCCGCCCTTGCGGCGCTGACCGACCGGCTGGAGCAGATCAGCAACGCCGTCAACAACCTGCCGGAATCGCTGTCGCTGCGCTCGCTCGAGGAAAAGGTCCGTACGCTGGCCGGCGCTGTCGATCACTTCGCCAGCCAGCAGCAGGACAATCGCGGCGGTGACACGCTTGCCATGATCGACGAGCGGCTGGACGAGATCTCCCGCGCCATCGTTGCCTCGACCGTCGCGGCACAGGCCAATTCGGTCGACCACGAAGCCTTCGACCGCATCGAGAAGCGCATCGACTCGCTCGCCCGGCAGATCGAGGAAGTGGCACAGGATCGCCCAGGCGACGCGGTCATGGATCGGCTGGGCACGCTATCGAGCCGGGTCGACGAACTTGCCGGCCGCGCCAACCTTCCCGAACAGGCGATGGAACGGCTGGCCAAGCAGATCACGCTCATCGCCGACAAGATCGACCAGGCGCCGGCCATGCCCGACGCCGACTACATCTTCCAGGGGCTCGAGCAGCGCTTCGACGTGCTGTCCGGCATGATGGAACGCCGGCAGGGCGACGCCATCGAACAGGGCAACATGCTGTTTCGCGATCTCGAGCGCCGCCTGGACGAGGTTGCCGACCGGCTCGACCAGCGCATCGTGCCGCAAATCGACAGCGCCGGCATCATGGAAGCCATCGACGCACGCTTCACCGCGCTCGCCACGCGCATGGAGACGCGCGCTCCCGATCCGGCCGGCGAAGCGGCGATCCGTGGACTGGAAAGCCGGCTCGAGGACATCTCCAGCCGGCTCGACGCTTCGGCGGCCCAGGTGGCCGGCATCGACCCGGCGCTGATCCGCAGCCTGGAAGCGCAGGTCGCCGGCCTGTCCGCCCATCTTTCCAGGCCGAGCACCCCGCTGCCGGAATTCGAGGACATCAGCCCGCGCCTCGATGAGATCGAGAAAGCGCTGGCCGGCACCCGCGATTCCATCCTCGGCGCGGCACGCGAAGCGGCCGAGAACGCGGTGCGTTCGCTGGCCGGGTCGAGCGCCAACACGACTGCCGTTTCCGGCCTCGCCCAGGACCTGAAGACGCTGGAAACACTGACGCGGCGTTCCGACGAGCGCAATTCGAGAACGTTTGAAGCCATCCACGACACATTGCTCAAGATCGTCGACAGGCTTGGTTCGCTGGAGACCAGCGAACCGTCCGAGGCGGTAAGCGAGCTTCTGGACACGCGATCGGACGAAGCGGTCGGCAAGCGCCGCACACGGACCGCCAAGATGGCTGTCGAGGCACCGTCCCTGGATATCGACGAGCCGATGCCGCTGACCGGCGACATGGCCGATCTCGACGGCCGCGCCGCCGCCATATTGCGCAACGAGCACGGTGCGCGTGGCGACCTGGGTACGCGTGGCGACCTGGGTACCCGCACGCCGGCGGAGGCCGCCGCGGCTGCCGCCATCGCAGCCCTCGGATCCGACACCATCGCCGAGAAGGACCAACCGGCAGGCCGCAAATCGATGTTCGGCGGGCTGGCACGCGCCTTCAAGGGCAAGAAGGCGGCTGATATTCCGCCACTGGCCGGCTCGGCGCCGAGCAGCGATATCCCGAGTGTCGATCTCGACGAGCCCCTCGACCCGAAAGTGGCCAACCGCCCGCTGGAGCCCGGCTCCGGTGCGCCTGACCTCAATGCCATCATGAAGCGGGTGCGCGACGAGCGTGGTCAGCCGGCCAAGCTCAGCGAAGGCGACGCCGCGAAATCGGACTTCATCGCCGCAGCACGGCGCGCGGCCCAGGCCGCCGCGGCCGAGGCCGACGCCTTGAAGCGCCAGTCGACGATGAAGGGACCGGTGAAGGCACTCAGGATCGGCGACCTGCTCAAGGCGCGGCGCAAGCCGATCCTGATGGCGGCGGCCGCGATCATGCTGGCGCTTGCCGGCCTGCAGCTCGGCAAGGCGTTTTTCTCGGATCCTGCCCAGGTGGCAAACAACGACGCGGCACCGATCGTCGCCGCGAAGCCTGTGCAAACGGCGTCCGTCGACACGACGAGCCAGCCGAAGGCGGAAGCCCAGTCGACCGCAACGGACAGCGCGCCGGCCCGCGCCGTCAGGCAGGCCGAACCATCCGCGTCCGCGACCAAGGACGACATGGTGACGCAGACCGCCCTGGCGATGCCGTCAGACATGGATGCAATGGCGGATACAGCGCCGGTTGCGGCGCCCGCGGCTTCGGCCGCCTCTTCCGGCCTCGGCGCTGCCGCCTCCGACGCGATGGCTCCGGCACCAGCCGCGCCCGTTGCCGTGACCCCGGATGCGACGGCGTCAGTGCCGACCGCCATCACCGGCGGCGCGCAAGCGACGGATAGCGATGCCCAACCGGCCGCAGCTGCCCCGACGGCGGCCAATGAGGCCACGTCCAAACTCACCACCGGTGCCGTTGCGCCGACGGATGCACCGGCAGCCGCGACCAAGTTCGACATTCCGGCCGATGCCGGCCCGGTCGCACTGCGCGATGCCGCCGCCAATGGCGACGCCAAGGCGCTGTTCGAGATCGGCTCGCGCTACGCCGAGTCGCGCGGCGTCAAGGAAGACATGGCGGCAGCGGCCAAATGGTACGAGAAGTCAGCTGAACTCGGTTTCGCGCCGGCCGAATACCGCATCGGCAATTTCTACGAGAAGGGCATCGGCGTCGCGCGCGACATCAAGAAGTCGAAGACCTGGTACCAGCTGGCCGCCGAACAGGGCAACGCCAGCGCCATGCACAATCTGGCCGTGCTGTTCGCCATGGCCGCCGATGGCGTGACCGACAATGAATCGGCCGCGCACTGGTTCCAGGAAGCAGCCGACCTCGGCGTCAAGGACAGCCAGTTCAATCTCGGCATCCTCGCCGCCAAGGGCGTCGGCATGAAGCAGAACCTCGAAGAATCCTACAAATGGTTCGCGCTCGTCGCCAAGACCGGCGACAAGGACGCGGCCGCCAAGCGCGACGAGATTGCCAACGCGCTACGGCCCGAGCAGCTCGAGCGGGCGCGCGCCGCGACCGAATTGTGGAAGGCCAAGCCGCTCAACGCGGCATCCAATTCGGCCGACATTCCCGAGTCCTGGCAGGAAGGTACGCCGCAGACGACCGCCGGCATCGACATGAAGAAGGCGGTCAAGAACATCCAGCTCATCCTCAACAAGAACGGCTATGATGCCGGCGGCGCCGACGGCGTCATGGGCGACAAGACCAAGAACGCGATCATCGCTTTCCAGACCGACAACAAGATGCCGGCGACCGGCGCCGTCGACGAGAAACTGGTCCGCGCGCTGCTGGCGCGCAAATAACAGAACAAGCGTCGTTTCCACGACGCTCTTGCCATACATTTGCCTGTTAACTGATTGAGATATTTTTTGTTTCGGCGCGGCGACGGGGTTTGACCCCGCCGCCGCGTCGGCGCAAGGAAAAATTGGCTTTTCGGTGCGAGACTGCTCACAACGGCTGTATTCGCCGACAGGCAAACTGATCGAGACTGACGGGTGGGCATCTATCTCCCGATTGCGGAAATTTCCGTCAACGTCTTCGTGCTGCTGGCCATGGGCGCGGCGGTGGGTTTCCTGTCGGGCATGTTCGGCGTCGGTGGCGGGTTCCTCATCACGCCACTCCTGATTTTCTACAACATTCCCCCGGCGATCGCGGTTGCCACGGGCGCCAACCAGGTCATCGCCTCTTCCGTCTCCGGCGTCCTTTCTCACATGAAGCGAGGCACGCTCGACTTCAAGCTCGGCGGCGTGCTTCTGGCCGGCGGCATCGTCGGCTCCACCGCCGGCATCTACGTCTTCGCCTTCCTGCGCCGGCTTGGCCAGCTCGACCTGTTCATCTCGCTGCTTTATGTCGTGCTGCTCGGCACGGTCGGCGGACTGATGCTGGTCGAAAGCATCAATGCACTGCGTGCCACACGCAGCGGCGCCGCCCCGGTGCTGAAGAAATCCGGCCAGCACAACTGGATCCACCGGCTGCCGCTGAAGATGCGCTTCAGGGCGTCGAAGCTGTTCGTCAGCGTCATCCCGGTGCTTGGCCTT
Source organism: Mesorhizobium sp. GW821-FHT04C10 (assembly GCF_059420305.1). Classification (NCBI taxonomy): domain Bacteria; kingdom Pseudomonadati; phylum Pseudomonadota; class Alphaproteobacteria; order Hyphomicrobiales; family Phyllobacteriaceae; genus Mesorhizobium; species Mesorhizobium sp. GW821-FHT04C10. The sequence continues at coordinate 7,003,814 of NZ_JBWKTL010000001.1, forward strand.
GGCGCCGGTATCGGCTTCCTGTCGTCGATCATGGGCGTCGGCGGCGGCTTCATCATGGTGCCGGCGCTGATCTATCTGCTCAAGGTGCCGACCAATGTCGTTATCGGCACCTCGCTGTTCCAGATCATCTTCACCTCCGCCTATACAACGCTGGTCCATGCCACCACCAACCAGACGGTCGATGTCGTGCTGGCCTTCCTGTTGATGGCGGGTGGCGTGGCCGGCGCGCAATATGGCGCCAAGGCCGGCCAGAGGCTGCGCGGCGAGCAACTCAGGGCGTTGCTGGCCTTGCTGGTGCTGGCCGTGGCGATCAGGCTCGCCATCGATCTCTTCGTCACCCCGCCCAATCTCTATTCGCTGTCCAGCGTGGGCCTCAACTGATGACGGGCCCGAAAGCGTTCGCAGCCGCCATCCTCCTGTCACTGCTTGCGGCCGCCACACCGGCGAAGGCGCAATCGCCGCTGCCGGAAGGCATCCAGATCGGGCTCTCCACCGACAATGTCTCGATCACCGCCGGCTTTTCCGGCGCCGACCTGACCATCTTCGGCTCGCTGGAAAATCCCGACCCGCTTATAGCCCGTCAAAACCGCTACGATGTGATCGTCGTGCTCGAAGGCCCGCCGCGACCGGTGGTGGTGCGCCGCAAGGACCGGGTGCTTGGCGTGTGGGTCAATCTCGATTCCGAAACCTTCGAGAACGTGCCGATGTCCTATTCGGTGGCGACGACGCGACCGCTGCAGGACATAACCGAACCAAACAGCTACAAGCAGCTGTCGCTCGGCGCCTCCAACCTCTATATGCAGCCCGCCGACGCCGGCGACAGCCCGGCGACGATCCAGGAATTCACCGCGGCATTGCGCGAACGCAAGGCCGCGACCGGCCTCTACAGCGAAAATGTCGGCGGCGTGCAGTTCCTGTCGCAGAACCTGTTCCGCGCCACCGTCAGGCTGGCGCCGAATGTGCCGGTCGGCACCCACAAGGCGCGCGCCTTCCTGTTCAGGAGCGGCCTGTTCATCAAGGAGAGCTCGGCCCAGCTCGAAATCCGCAAGTCCGGCTTCGAGCAGTCGATCTTCCGGGTCGCCCACGACTACTCCTTCCTCTATGGCGTCTTCGCCATATCGCTGGCCATGCTGACGGGCTGGCTCGGCAGGCTGGTCTTCCGCAAGGACTGAGCATCCAAAAGGGGGTTTCCCTTTCCCGCCTCATGCTATAGACCGCACCTCCCCGCCCACCGGGCAAGCACGCACAATTCAATTCGGCAAAGTGGTTCGGTCGCCCGAAACCGCAGCGCACGCTTCTCCTGCGAGCGCCGATCCACTGCCTGGCGCCAATGACAGGAGGCCGCCTTGCGACCAGCATTCGCCGGTATCGACTTCGGCACTTCGAACTCCACTGTCGGCGTGGTCCGCAACGGGCAACCTCGCCTCGTCACGCTTGAAGACGGCCAGGTCACGCTGCCGAGTGCCGTGTTCTTCAATTTCGAGGATGGCCGCATCTTCTTTGGTCGCCGGGCGATCGCCAACTACACCGACAGCGTGGAAGGCCGGCTGATGCGTTCGCTGAAGAGCGTGCTCGGCAGCTCGCTGGCGCATGAAAAGACACGCATCAAGGCGCGCTCGATCGGCTTCATGGAGATCATCGGCCTGTTCCTCGGACATCTCAGGAAAAGGCTGGAGGAGGATGGCGGCGACCAGGTGGAGACCGTGGTGCTCGGCCGCCCGGTGCAGTTCGTCGATGACGACGCGCAAGCCGACGCCAATGCCCAGAGCGACCTGGAAAAGGCCGCGCACGCGCAGGGCTTCAAGCACATAGCCTTCCAGTTCGAGCCGATCGCGGCGGCGCTAGACTATGAGCAGAGGGTGATGCGCGAGGAACTGGCGCTGATCATCGACATGGGCGGCGGCACGTCGGATTTCTCGGTCGTGCGCGTCTCGCCGGAGCGCGCCCGATCGCCAGACCGCAAGGACGACATCCTGGCCAGCCGGGGTGTCCATATTGGCGGTACGGATTTCGACCGGCTGCTCAGCATCGCCCATGTCATGCCGCAGCTCGGCTATCTCTCCCCGACCAAGGACGGCAAACGCAATCTGCCGGCCAGCTATTTCATCGATCTCGCGACATGGCAGCGCATCAACCTGGTCTACACCGCCAAGGCGATGACGCATCTGCGCCAGATCCGCTACGAGGCCGCGCGCGCCGATCTGGTCGACCGCTTCATCCACATCGTCGAGCACCGCTACGGGCACGCGCTGGCGGCATTGGTCGAAAAGGCCAAGATCGAGCTGACCGACCGGTCATCGGCGGAAGTCGCGGTGAGGCTATCCGACGTGGAGTTCGCCGCCGAGATCACGCGCAACGGGCTGGACGCCACGATCGCCAGGGACATCGAGCGCGTTACCGCAACGGTGGCTGAGACCATCCGCGACGCGCAGGTCAGACCGTCCGACATCACGGCGGTGTTCCTGACCGGCGGCTCGACCGCGATCCCGCTGGCAAGACGGGAAATCCTGTCACTGGTGCCGCACGCTTCCGTCATCGACGGCGACATGTTCGGCTCGGTCGGGCTTGGCCTGGCTCTGGATGCCCAGCGCAAGTTCGGTTGATCAGGCTGAACTGCCTCCCGCAGGTTCGGCGCCGAGATGCGCCTTCAGCGCCATCTGGGCCAGGCTTGCCTGCCGATCGCGGTGCGTGATCATGGCGAAGTCGCGCTTGGGCAGTTCGATAGGCACGGCTCTCAGACTGCCCTCAGCCACGGCGCGTCCGACGACGAGTTCCGAAATGATGGTGGCGCCGGCACCCGCCTCCACCGCCTGGCGGACGGCTTCGTTGCTGGGCAGCACCAGGAATATCTGCAGATCGGCAAGCGAAATCCCCTCGCGCCGCGCCAGGTCCTCCAGCACCTCGCGCGTGCCCGAACCGCCCTCGCGAATGATCCAGCGGAGGCCCCTTATGTCAGGCCGGCCCGGCGCGATTTCGGTAATCTCGGGATGGGAGGCGGCAACCACCAGCATCAGCCGGTCGGTATCGACCTTGGCGCGGCGCAATATGTCGGACTCGGTACGCCCCTCGACCAGGCCGAGATCCGCGGTTCCATCCAGCACACTGGCCTCGACCTGCCTTGTGTTGCCGATGCTGACACTCAGCCGCACCGCCTGATAGGCCTCGTGGAAAGACGCCAGCCGGCGCGGCAGCCAGTAGCTGGCGATGGTCAGGCTGGCGGCGATCGAGAGACTGCCGGCGACCGTCTGCGAGACATGTTCCAGCACATTGCGCGCGGCGGCGGCTCGCTCCAGCACGGCCTTGGCCTCCGGCAGGAACCGGTGACCAGTCTGGGCAAGCTCGATGTTGCGGCCGACGCGGTTGAACAGATGGACGCCGTGCTGCTCTTCAAGCGCGCGAATGGCGGCCGATGCCGCCGACTGGGAAATGCCCAAAAGCTCCGCCGCCTTGGTCATGTGGCCGCGCTCGGCGACGGCGACGAAAATGCGCAACTGATCCAGGGTCATGGACGCATTAAGAACCAATATCGATCGAATTTACAAGAACAACTGATTAGACGGATCGATAGCTTTATTCTACTTTTTTGGGCGAAGTTAGAAAAAATTGGCCTACAGGTCGCAGCGAATAAAATGATCGGGCGGTTCAGATCCCTGCTTGCCCATTGGGCCCGTGGCATGAGGCGGCGGCTGGCCGGCGATCGCTATCATCCGGAAGAACACTATATGCGCGGCCCCGGGCCGAAGACGCGGGCCAAGTCCGGGGGTACCGCCGGATCATGAGCCCCAGACCGCCGCGCGGCGCGAATTCGGCACCATCGCAACGCCCGCTTGCCGACACACGCGCGCCTGATGAAGGTGACGGTGTCGACACATCGCCTGGCATTTCCGACAGCATCGCCAAGACCACCTGCTACATGTGCGCCTGCCGCTGCGGCATCGACGTGCACATCAAGGACGGCAAGGTCCGCTACATCAACGGCAACAAGGACCATCCGGTCAATCGCGGCGTGATCTGCGGCAAGGGCAGTTCCGGCATCATGCAGCACTACAGCCCGGCCCGGCTGAAGAAGCCATTGCTGCGCACTGGCCCGCGCGGCTCCGGCGAGTTTCGCGAGATCGAGTGGGAAGAGGCGTTCGCGATCGCCACCGAACGGCTGTCCGCCATCCGCCGGACCGATCCGAAAAAACTCGCCTTCTTCACCGGCCGCGACCAGTCGCAATCCTTGACCGGTTGGTGGGCGAGCCAGTTCGGCACGCCGAATTTCGCCGCCCATGGTGGATTCTGTTCGGTCAACATGGCGGCAGGCGGCCTTTACTCGATCGGCGGCTCGTTCTGGGAGTTCGGCGAGCCCGACTGGGACAACACGCGATATTTCATGCTGTTCGGCGTCGCCGAGGATCATGATTCCAACCCGATCAAGATCGGCCTCGGCAAACTCAAGGCGCGCGGCGCCAAGGTGGTTTCGATCAATCCGTGCCGGACCGGCTACAATGCGATCGCCGACGATTGGATCGGCATCCGGCCCGGCACCGACGGGCTGTTCGTCTTCGCGCTCATCCACGAACTGCTGAAGGCTGGCCGCGTCGATCTCGATTATTTGCTGCGCTACACCAACGCCCATATCCTCGTCGTGCAGGAGCCCGGCGTCGCCGACGACGGGCTGTTCGTCAGGGATGCCGACGGCAATCCGCTGGCCTGGGACAGGGTGGCGAAAAACGCCGTCAAGGCAACCGACCCGGAGGCGAAGCCGGCGCTGACCGGCAGTTTTGAAATCGATGGACGCCGCTGCACGCCGGTGTTCCAGCTGATCGCCGACCGATATCTTGACGAGAGCTACGCCCCCGATGCGGTCGCCGAGCGTTGCGGCATTGCCGCCGATACGATCCGCCGGATCGCCGCCGAACTCGCCCATGTCGCCTTCGAACAGACGATCGAACTGCCGGTGACTTGGACCGACTGGTCCGGGCGGCGGCACGAAACGATCAAGGGTCGGCCGGTTTCGATGCATGCCATGCGCGGTATATCAGCCCATTCGAACGGTTTTCACACCTGCCGCGCCATCCACCTGCTGCAAGTGCTGCTGGGCACGGTGGACGTACCCGGCGGCTTCCGCTTCAAGCCGCCCTACCCCAAATCGGCGCCGCCTGGCCCGAAACCCGCCGGCAAGACCGTCAAGCCGATGACCCCGCTCGACGGCATGCCGCTCGGCTTTGTCTGTGGGCCGGACGATCTGCTGGTCGATGAGGCCGGCACGCCGCTTCGCATCGACAAGGCCTATTCCTGGGACGCTCCGTTGGCGGCACACGGACTGATGCACACCGTCATCCGCAACGCCTGGACCGGCGACCCGTATCCGATCGACACGCTGATGATGTACATGTCGAACATGGCCTGGAATTCCTCGATGAACACCGTCGAGACGATTGCCATGCTGACCGACCATGACGGGGCCGGGAACTACAAGATCCCCTTCATCATCTATTCCGACGCCTATTATTCCGAGACCGTGCCGTTCGCGGATCTGGTGCTGCCCGACACCACCTATCTCGAACGCCATGACTGCATCAGCCTGCTCGACCGGCCGATCAGCCACGCCGACGGGCCGGGCGACGCCATCCGCCATCCCGTCGTCGAACCGGACCGCGACGTCAGGCCGTTCCAGTCGGTGCTGATCGAGTTGGGTGCGCGGCTGGGACTCCCCGGCTTCGTCAATGACGACGGAGCGGCCAAATATGCCGACTATGCCGACTACATCGTCAACCACGAGCGCACGCCCGGCATCGGTCCGCTGGCCGGCTGGCGCGGCAAGGACGGGACGTCAATCGGCAGGGGCGAGGCCAATCCAGACCAGTTGCAGCGCTACATCGACAATGGCGGCTTCTGGCATCACGACTTTGCCGACGACCAGCGCTACTACAAGATGGCCAACCGCTCCTATCTCGATTTCGCGGTGCAGATGGGTTTTATCCCCAAGGCCGAGCCGATCGTTTTCCAGCTCTATTCCGAGCCGATGCAGCGCTTCCGCCTCGCCGCGCGTGGCCATGGCCGTGTCCAGCCGCCGGAGGGCGAGCGTCAGCGCATCGAGACCTACATGGACCCGCTACCTTTCTGGTACATGCCCTTCGAGGAAGCGGCCGTCGACCTCGAGAAATATCCGCTGCATGCGCTGACGCAGCGGCCGATGCACATGTATCATTCCTGGGGCTCGCAGAATGCCTGGCTGCGGCAGATCACCAGCCAGAACCGCCTGTTCGTGCATCACCGGACCGGCGCCGGCCTCGGTCTCGTCGATGACGACTGGGTCTGGATCGAGAGCATCAACGGCAGGGTGAAGGGGCAGATCAAGCTGATCGACGGGGTGAACGAAAGCACGGTCTGGACCTGGAACGCGATCGGCAAGCGGCGCGGCAGCTGGGGCCTCAGGGATGATGCGGCCGAGAGCAATCGCGGCTTCCTGCTCAATCATGTCATCGGCGACCAGACCTCGGCCGACGCGCAAGGCAAGCGCTACTCCAACTCCGATCCGGTGACCGGCCAGGCCGCGTGGTTCGACCTGCGCGTGCGCATCGCCAGATGCGCTGATGAGGAAGCCGGCTTCACCGAGCCGCAATTCGAGCGATTCCACCAGCCGCCGCATTTCGAGCCCTCGCCCGACAAGCTGACTTTCGGCGCCGAATTTCGCCGGGCAAGAGAGGCCGCGGAATGACCTGCCTTCCCTCTCATACGGACAAGAAGCTCGGCCTCGTCATCGATCTCGATACCTGTGTCGGCTGCCAGGCCTGCGTCACCGCCTGCAAGGAATGGAACACCGGCGGCCACATGGCGCCGCTGACCGATATCGACCCCTATGGCGGCCATGTCGACGGGGTATGGTTCAACCGTGTGCACAGCTACGAGCACACCACCGAGATGGGCGGTCGCACGGTGAATTTTCCGCGCTCCTGCCTGCATTGCGAGACGCCGGCCTGTGTCACCGTCTGCCCGACCGGGGCCTCCTACAAGCGGGCGTCGGACGGCATCGTGCTGATCGACGAGGACAAGTGCATCGGCTGCAAATTGTGCAGCTGGGCCTGCCCCTATGGCGCGCGCGAGTTCGACACCGATGTCGGCGTCATGAAGAAATGCACGCTCTGCGTCGACCGCATCTACAACGACAATCTGGCTGAGGAAGACCGCGTGCCGGCCTGCGTCGCCGCCTGCCCGACAAGCGCGCGGCACTTCGGCGATCTCGGCGACCCCCTCTCGGCTGTCTCGCAGCTGGTGGCGGAGCGCGGCGGGGTCGACCTTATGCCTGAGTTGGGGTACCACCCGACCAACAAGTACCTGCCCCCGCGCGCGCATACGCAGCGCGCCGCATCGGTTACAGCTCCCGCGCTGGAGCCGTTGCGGGCCGAAGGCGGTTTCCTCGGCTGGGTCGACCGCATGCTTTCGAACTGACATCCATGCATCCAGCCGTCTCCGTTGTCTTCTTCACCACCGCCACGGGTGCCGGCTACGGCCTGCTCGCGCTGCTTGGCGTGCTCGGTGGGCTCCAGATCATCCCGCCCGATTTCTGGCTTGGCCTCGTCGGCCTGGCGCTGGCGCTCGGCCTGGTCGCGGCGGGACTGTTGTCCTCGACCGGTCATCTCGGCAGACCCGAGCGCGCCTGGCGGGCGTTCTCGCAGTGGCGCAGTTCCTGGCTGTCGCGCGAGGGCGTGTCGTCGGTCATCACCTTCATCCCGGCGGGACTGTTCGGCATCGGTTGGGTGTTCTTGGGCCACACCGATGGTTGGGTGGCCATTGCCGGATTGCTGGCCGCCATCGGCGCGATCGTCACCGTCTGCACCACTGGGATGATCTATGCGTCACTGAAGCCGATTGCCCAGTGGCACAGCCGCTACACCTTGCCGGCCTATCTGATCTTCGCGACCATGACCGGTAGCGTTCTGTTGAACGCGCTGCTGCAGGGCTACGGCGTCGGCTCAAGAGTCATGCTGGCGCTGTCGATGCTTGCCACTCTTGCCGGCTGGGGCTGGAAGCTCGCGACCTGGCGCTACAATGACCGGCTCGAAATCCCGACCACCGCCAACACGGCTACCGGTCTGGCCGGCGGGACGGTGCGGTCACTGGAATGGCCGCATACCGAGGAAAACTACCTGCTCAAGGAAATGGGCTTTCGCATCGCGCGCAAGCACAGCGCGAAGCTGCGCCGGATCACGCAGCTGCTGGCCTTCGCTCTGCCGGTCCTGCTGCTCACCGCCACCTTCGCCCTGCCCTGGCCCTTTGCGGCGGTGTCTTCAGGGCTCGCCGCCATCGTCCAGTTCACCGGCATGCTGGTCGAGCGCTGGCTGTTCTTCGCCGAAGCGAAGCACACGGTCACCCTTTACTACGGACGTTGACAGTCAGCCCGGCCGCAGCATCGAACCGGAAATCGCAAAGATGCGCTGGGCGCCAAGCATGTAAGCCATTAGCGTTTCCAACCGGAACAGTCCGGCATAGGCGCGGTCGAGCACGTTGAGCGAACCGGTATAAGCGCCGAAGGCCGGCATGATCATGCGGCCGCCATCGCCGGCAAAGCAACGCCTGCGCACCGAGCGGCCTTGTTGCACGATCCGCGCGCAAGGGTGCAGATGGCCTGATACCTCGCCCTCGACGCGCAGCTTGGACGGTTCATGCCGGAACAGCAGCGAGCCTATGGCCAGTTCCCTCACGGTTTCACCAGGTAGATCGGCCGGCGCTTCCGGATCATGATTGCCGGCGACCCAGAACCAGTCGCGGCCTGCCATCAGCGCTTCCAGCCGCTCGCGAAAGCTTGCATGCATGCGCTCGGCGCCACCGCCATCATGGAAGCTATCGCCCAGGCTGATGACGATCGACGGCTGGTAGTCCGATATGACCGCCTGCAATCTGAGCAAGGTCGCACCGGTATCGTAAGGCGGGATCAGCGTGCCGCGCCGTGCCAGCGACGAGCCCTTTTCCAAATGCAGGTCGGAAACGGCCAGAAGCCTGAGCTCCGGAAAATAGAGCACGCCACGCGGATCGCAGACCGCACGTTCGCCGGCGATACCGACAAGGTCGGCCTCGGCAATCAGCGACGTGCGCACCAGCGAAAAACTCATTCCTCGACCATCTCCGGCCCCATGGCCTCCTCGACCAGTGTCGCCGCATCCATCAACAGGGTTTCGTCGGCTTCGCCGTTCACCGGCATCTTGCCGATCTCGAGCATGATGGGCACGGCGAGTGGCGAAATCTGCTCCAGATTCTTATGTATGATTCGACCCTGGATGCGCGAGAGCATGTCGGCAAGTCTGCTGACATCGAGCAAACCGGCCGCCGCATCGGCGCGTGTCGCCTGAAGCAGTATATGGTCCGGTTCGTGGCTGCGCAGCACGTCGTAGATGAGGTCGGTCGACACGGTGACCTGGCGGCCGCTTTTCTCCTGACCCGGATGGCGTTTCTCGATCAGTCCCGAAATCAGCGCGCAGTTGCGGAAGGTGCGCTTGAGAAGCCAGCTGTCGGCCAGCCAGGCTTCGAGATCATCGCCCAGCATGTCCTGGTCGAACAGTGCACCGAGCGACGGTTTTCGAGCTTTGAACATCGCACCCATGTCACCCAGCGACCATATGGCCAGCGCATAGTCGGTGGCGACGAAGCCGAGCGGCCTGGCGCCTGCCCTGTCGAGGCGGCGGGTGAGCAACATGCCGAGCGTCTGGTGGGCCAGCCTGCCCTCGAAGGGATAGGCGACCAGATAATGGCGGTTGCCGCGCGGAAAGGTCTCGATCAGCAGGTCATCGCGTTTGGGCAGCACCGACTTGTCGGCCTGGAATCGCAGCCAGTCGGCCACCTGCTCGGGCAGCTTCTTCCAGCGCTGCGGATCGTCCAGCATGATGCGGACCTGTTCGGCGAGATAGGTCGAAAGCGGAAACTTGCCGCCTCCATAGTAGGGCACCTTGGCATCGCTGCCTGGCGCGTTCGACACGAAGCATTCGTTCTCGCGAATGCCTTCGAAGCGCAGCACCTTGCCGGCGAACATGAAGGTGTCGCCATGCGTCAGCGTTTCGAGGAAGGCCTCCTCGATCTTGCCGAGAACGCTGCCGCCGCGCGTAGCCGAGCCTTTGCTGCCAGCCTTGACGTAGCGCACGTTGAGCGCCGGCACTTCGATGATGGTGCCGACATTGAGCCTGTATTGCTGGGCAACGCGCGGATTGGAAACCCGCCATAGGCCATCCTTGTTCAGGCGGATCCGGGCGTAACGCTCATAGTTCTTCAGCGCGTAGCCGCCGGTGGCGACGAAATCGATGACGCGGTCGAAGGTCGGCCGATCGAGGCTGGCATAGGGTGCCGCCGTTCGCACTTCCTCGAACAGATCATCGGCGCGGAAGGGTGCGCCACAGGCGCAGCCGAGCACATGTTGGGCCAGCACATCGAGGCCGCCATCGACCAGCGGCGGTGTATCCTGCGCACCGAGATAGTTGGCGTCGAGCGCGGCCCGGCATTCCAGCACCTCGAAGCGATTGGCGGGGATGAGGATCGCCTTTGACGGTTCGTCCATGCGGTGGTTGGCGCGGCCGATGCGCTGCGCCAGCCGGCTCGCCCCCTTCGGCGCGCCGACATGGACGACCAGATCGACATCACCCCAGTCGATGCCGAGATCGAGCGTCGAGGTGGCGACGATGGCACGCAGCGCGTTCTCGCCCATCGCCTTCTCCACGCGCCGGCGCTGGGCGACATCGAGTGAGCCGTGATGAAGCGCGATCGGCAAGGTGTCCTCGTTGACACGCCACAATTCCTGGAACAGCAGTTCCGCCTGGCTGCGGGTGTTGACGAACAGCAGCGTCGTCTTGTGGCGCTTGATCTCGCGATAAATCTCCGGCGTGGCGTAGCGGGCCGAATGCCCTGCCCACGGCACGCGCTCTTCGGAATCAAGGATGGAGATCTCAGGTTTCGCGCCACCCGTGACGACGATCAATTCGGACATGTCGCCGGGTGGATTCTGGCTGACCAGCCAGCGTCGCAGTTCGTCCGGTTCGGCCACCGTCGCCGACAGGCCGATTGTCTGCAGCCCGGGCACAAAGCTGCGCAGCCGCGCCAGGCCGAGCGCCAGCAGATGGCCGCGTTTCGACGTCACCAGCGAATGCAATTCGTCGAGCACGACATAGCGCAGGTCTTCGAAGAAGCGCCTGGCATCGCCGGCCGCGATCAGCAATGCGAGTTGCTCGGGCGTGGTCAGCAGAATGTCAGGCGGCACCAGCTTCTGCCGCTGGCGCTTGTGCGACGGCGTGTCGCCGGTGCGTGTCTCGATGCTGATCGGCAACCCGATCTCCTCGACCGGCTTGCCGAGATTGCGCTCGATGTCGACGGCCAGCGCCTTGAGCGGCGAGATGTAGAGCGTGTGTATGCCGCGATGCGCCTGCCCCGGCTTTCGCCTTGGCCTGACGGCCAGTTCGGTCAGCGAGGGCAGGAAGCCGGCCAGCGTCTTGCCAGCCCCGGTCGGCGCGATCAGCAGCACCGATTGCCCGCTTTGAGCCTTCGCCAACAATTCGATCTGATGGGCGCGCGGCGACCAGCCCTTCTCTGCGAACCATCTGAGGAATGGCTCGGGCAGGGCCACAGTGGCATTCTGTTCGGCAAGGCGCGGCTCAACTGTCACGCGCCAGAGGTAGCGCGGCCACGGGCAATCGCCAAGGGAAATCGGAACAAAAGGGGATCGCAGTGTTCCTCGCCCCGTTTACGGGGAGAAGGAAAGGTCACGGCCGCCGAAACCCCGTCGGGCCGCCATAGAGATAACCGATGCGGGCGATGGCATCCTTGAGCCCTTCGCGCGAGACCAGCATGGTGTGGCCATTGGCATGGATCATGGTCTCGGCATCGGTCATGAGCGCGACATGACCTTTCCAGAAGACCAGGTCGCCCCGGCGCAATCCGGCATGGTCCAGGCCCGGATCAAGCGGCTCGCCGATGCTTGCCGCCTGCATATCGGAATCGCGCAGCACGTCCCGGCCGGCCATGCGCATCGCCAGTTGCACGAGGCCCGAACAGTCAATGCCGAAGCCGGACGCGCCACCCCAAAGATACGGTGTCCCAAGAAAGGTCTCGGCCACCGCGACATAGTCGGCGGCGACTTCGCCGATTGGCCGCAAATGGCCCGCGATGATCGCCTCGCCAGAGGGCAGGACGGCATAATGCGTGCCGCGCGTTTCGGCGCTCCCCGCCACGGTCACCGTCGATCCCATTGATAGCCGTCCCGCGATCGGAAAGCGTAGATCCGCACCGGGGTAGACGAAGGTGCGAGGCACCGAGACGATATGGGTGGGCGCGTGGTCCCGTCCGCCCAGCATGGTTGCGTCGACGTAGCCGACATAGCCATCGCGTTCGGCCTGGATCCAGGCCCAGCCTTCGGCATCCTCGAAAACCAGCACATCGTCGCCAAACAGGGCCTGTGTGTTGATGCCCGCATCCGCCCTGGGCGCCTTGCGGATATCGGCCACCGAGGCCGAAATCCGCGCCGGCCGGCCGGCGACGAAGCGATCGGCGGCGACCTCGCCCTTCAGCCTTGCGTCGGCAAGGTCGGAACGGAAAGCATGAAGGCGGGCATCCCTGGCGGTCAAATCGGCAATCCGGGCAAATGGCTAGTGGTCAGATGGGCAGTTCATGCGCCCTGGCAATGATACCATCGCCAAAGCGCTCGACAAAGAGCGCGCCCTCGACCGTTCGCTTGATCAGGACATTGCGCTTGTCGAGTTCGTCGCGATGGCGCGAGACCAGCTTCAGCGCGCCCATCGTGTCGAGCGCGCGCGTGATGACCGGCTTGGTGACGTTGAGGCGAGCAGCGAGCCCACGCACCGTGTGCGGCGGCGGATCGAGATAGATTGTGAACAGGATCGCCGTCTGGCGCATGGTCAGGTCGGGTGCGTCGTCGCGCACCTGCGACAGCATCACTTGCTGCCACAGTCGCAAGGCCTGGCTCGGGCGCATCGCAATCGACATCGCACAAGCATGACGCCAAATTGTTTCGGTTCCGTTTCAGTTTCGGCAATTTGCCGGCTCTGTTGACCGGCTCAGCCGAAACGATTGGAAATGATCCGCTCCAATGCCCGAATGCCTTGCGCCTCGCCGCCGGCGGGGCCGTGCGGACGGTCGGCGGGGTTCCAGGCGAAGATGTCGAAATGCGCCCAGCTCGCGGTCTTCTCGACAAAGCGCTTGAGGAACAGGGCAGCGGTGATCGAGCCGGCGAACCCGTCCGTGGTGACATTGTTGATATCGGCGATCTTCGATGACAGTTTCGCATCGTAAGGCCGCCACAGCGGCATGCGCCACAGTGGATCCTCGACTGCGACGGAAGCCGCGGCCAGATCCGAGGCCAGCGCCTCGTCGCCGGTGTAGAAGGGCGGCAGATCCGGGCCAAGCGCGACACGGGCAGCTCCCGTCAGCGTCGCCATGTCGACCAGGAGCTGCGGCTCTTCGTCGTCGGCCAGCGCCAGCGCGTCGCCCAGCACGAGCCTCCCTTCGGCGTCCGTGTTGCCGATCTCGACCGTGATGCCCTTGCGGCTCGCCAGCACGTCGCCCGGTCGGAAAGCATTGCCGGCGATCGAATTCTCGACCGCGGGGATCAGCACCCGCAACCGCACGTTCAATCCGGCAGCCATGATCATGGAGGCCAGGCCAAGCACGTTGGCCGCGCCACCCATGTCCTTCTTCATCAGCAGCATGCCGGATGACGGCTTGATGTCGAGGCCGCCAGTGTCGAAACAGACGCCCTTGCCGACCAACGTCACCTTCGGCGCAGCCTTCGATCCCCATGTCATGTCGATCAGGCGCGGCGCGCCGGTCGAGGCTCGGCCGACGGCATGGATCATCGGGAAATTCTGGGCGAGCAGGTCGTCACCCTTGATGACAGAGACTTCGGCTTTATGAACCCCCGCCAAGGTCCGCACCGCCATCTCCAGATCGTCCGGTCCCATGTCGCTGGTCGGCGTGTTGACCAGGTCGCGTGTCAGGAAAACGCCATCGGCGATGCGGCGAACACGCCTTGCATCGGCACCGGCCGGCAGATCGAAGCGCAGCGCCTTGCCTGACTTCTTGCCGTAGCGGGTAAAGACATAGCCGCCGAGCGCCAGCGCGATTGCCGCGAGTTCCGGCTCGGCCGGCGTCGCGGCGAAATGCCAGTCGCCTTCCGGCAGGTTCCTGGACAATACACCGAGTGCCAGTGCGCCCTCGCCGTCTCCAATGCCGAACAAGGCCCCGGCAAGCGCGCCGTTTTGGCCGGGCACGGCCAGCGTCCTGCCTGCCTCGCCGGAAAAGCCGTTGGCCGTGGCCCAGGCGATCGTGGACGGCGCAAGGCCCGCGGCCTCCAGACCGTCCCTGGCCACCAGGTGCACCGGCAACGCGCCGTCCAATTTCTTCTCGACGAGTTCGACAGGCATTCGATGTTCTCCATGCCGAACCCAAACCGAGTCGGCGTTTCTTAACTCTCCGTTAGGGTTAACAGAATATTTCTGCGGGAGGGAAGATGGCCACGCAATGGCCGCGCGCATGAAATGGAGGCTTGGGTAGCGATGCCGACCGACCGCACAGTGAATGCCAGGGGAAAACGGCTCGTCACCACGGCCCTCATGCTGGCGCTCGCGGCGGGCGTCGCCGGCTGTGGAACCGACAAGCTCACCACCGGCTCGATAGGCCGCACCGGCGGCAAGCCGCTGGAGACCATGTCGGCGGGAGAACTGCACAGCGCCACGGCCGCCCTTGGCCAGTCCTACGCCAGGAACCCCAGCGACAAGCGAATCGCGACCAACTTCGCGGCCGCGTTGCAGATGGACGGCGATGCCGACCAGTCGCTTGCCGTGATGCGCAAGCTGGCGATCGCCTACCCCAAGGACCGCGACGTGCTCGCCGCCTATGGCAAGGCGCTGGCCGCCAATGGCCAGTTCGAGGCAGCGCTCGACGCCGTGCGCCGCGCGCAGACGCCGGAATATCCTGACTGGAGGCTGGTGTCGGCGGAAGCGGCCATCCTTGACCAGATCGGCCAGAAGGACGACGCGCGCCAGCTCTACCGCAAGGCCCTCGAACTCAAGCCGAACGAGCCCTCGGTTCTCTCCAATCTCGGCATGTCCTACGTGCTGGAAGGGGATCTGCGCACCGCCGAGACCTATATGCGCTCGGCCGCCCAGCAGCCTGGCGCCGACAGCCGTGTGCGCCAGAACCTGGCGTTGGTCGTCGGCCTGCAGGGCCGTTTCGACGAAGCCGAGAAAATCGCCTCGCAGGAGCTCTCGCCCGAGCAGGCACAGGCCAATGTCGCCTACCTCAGGCAGATGCTGGCCCAGCAGAATGCCTGGACCCAGCTCAAGGATCAGGACAAGGCGAAGCCGGCAACCAACTGACGGCGATTTCGCCAACAAACGTTGAAAGCCGCGCTGCATGCAGCGCGGCTTTTGTCTTTGGGCGAGGATTTGCCGTGACTTTTACTGGCTGGTCGACGCTGGCGCCCCGGAATGATCGCCGAAGATGCCGCGCTGGCTGACCTGGATGCCGGCGGGGCCCAGGATGATGGCGAAGAGCACGGGCAGGAAGAACAGGATCATCGGCACGGTGAGCTTGGGCGGCAAGGCGGCGGCCTTCTTCTCGGCGGCGTTCATGCGCATGTCGCGGCTTTCGGCGGCAAGCACGCGCAATGCGTGCGCCACGGGCGTGCCGTAGCGTTCGGCCTGGACGAGCGCCTGCGACACCGATTTGACCGATTCCAGGCCGGTGCGGCTGGCAAGATTCTCATAGGCCTGCTTGCGTTCCTGCAGATAGGAGAGCTCGGCGTTGGTGAGGATGAACTCTTCCGCCAGAGCCACCGACTGCGCGCCGATCTCGTCGGCAACCTTGCGCAACGCAGCTTCCACCGACATGCCCGACTCCACGCAGATCAGCATCAGGTCGAGCGCGTCAGGCCACGCCATCTGGATCGACTGCTTGCGCTTGGTGGCGCGGTTGTTGACATAAACGACCGGTGCGTAGAAGCCGCCATAGGCAACGACGACGCAGACGAACAGCCGCACGACCAATGGTTTGTCCGGCAAACCTCCAAGCACGAATATGTAGACCAGGGCCAGCGCGAAGCCGACAAAAGGCAAGACGAGACGGAAGAAGAGAAATCGCGTCAGCGGGTTCTGCCCGCGAAAGCCGGCTACCTTGAGTTTCTGCAAGGTGTTCTCGTCGGCCAGCGCGCGCCGCAGGTCCAGCCGGTCGACAATGTTGCGCATGCCGATCGACTGTTGCTCGCGCAGGCCTTTGCGGCGGCGATCGGCCTCGGTGGCAAGCCGCGCGCGCTGCTTGGCGCGAAGCTCATCTCGCTCCAGCGCGACCGTCTTCATGCGCGCCTTGAGTTGGTTGCCGCCAAGGGCTGGCAGCAGTGTAAAGACGGTCGCGAACACGGCGATGGCGACCAGCACCGCGATCAGAAACGCCGGATCCGTCAGTGACTTGATGACTTGTTCACTCATGCCGCGGCCCTAGACATCAAAGTTCATCATCTTGCGCATCACGAAGATGCCAATCGACATCCAGACGGCGGAAACGCCGAGGATCAGATTGCCAACACTGGTGTTGAACAGCGGCATCAGGTAGAGCGGGCTCGAAAGGTAGACCAGGAAGGCGACGATGAAGGGCAGCGCGCCGATGATGGCGGCCGACGCCTTCGCCTCCATGGACAGCGCCTGGACCTTGGCTTTCATCTTCTTGCGATCACGAAGCACGCGCGAAAGGTTGCCCAGCGCCTCGGACAGATTGCCGCCCGCCTGCGACTGGATCTGGATGACGATGCCGAAGAAACTCGCTTCGGTGCATGGCATGGTTTCGGGCATCCGCAAGGTCGCATCGGGGATCGACAGGCCCATCTGCTGCGAATCGACGATGCGGCGAAACTCGGTCTTCACCGGCTCGGGGGATTCGTTGGCGATCAGGCGCACGGCATCATTCAGCGGCAGGCCGGACTTGACCGCGCGCACAATGATGTCGAGGGCGTTTGGAAATTCGTTGAGGAATGCCTTGACGCGCCGGGCGCGGCGAAACGAGACGAACCAGCGCGGCAGGCCGAGCGCGCCGGCTAGCAGCACGCCTGGCAGGGCAAACATCGGCGCCCCGGCCATGAATGCGACCACGGTCAGCGCGAGGCCGCATATGGCGGAATAAATGTAGAAGCGCTCGATCGAAACCTTCATCCCTGCCTGCCGGATTTGCGCCTTCAGCGGCGGCTTCTTGACGGCGGTGTCCTTGGCTTTCTGCTTCTCGTCGAGCTCCTTCAGCGAATCCTGCACCGATTTACGGCGCTTGGCCGCGTCCGCCGCGCGGTCGCGAGTGGCCTTGACGATGGAACGGTCCGTCTCGGCGGACTTGATCGTTTCAAGCCGCTTGCCGGCCTGTTTCTCGTTGCTGATCTGGTTGAACAGGAATGCATAGGCGACCGCGCCGGCGCTGAAGCCGGCGAGCACGACAAACGCCAATACGGTGCCGTCAATTCCAAACATCGAGCAGAGCCCTCAACGCTACGTCAGTCAGCGCGTTTCTCCATCGCCTCGAGCGCAACGGCGAGGCGCTGCTCCTCGCCGTAATAACGGGCACGGTCCCAGAAATGCGGGCGGCCGATGCCGGTCGAGACGTGCTCGCCCAGAAGCTTGCCGTTGGCGTCCTCGCCCTTGATGTTGTAGAGGACGATATCCTGCGTGATGATGACGTCACCTTCCATCCCGATGACCTCGGTGATGTGGGTGATGCGGCGCGATCCGTCGCGCAGACGTGCCGCCTGGATGATCACGTCGATGGAGCCGACGACGATTTCGCGCACGGTTTTCTGCGGCAGCGAATAACCACCCATGGCGATCATGGATTCGATACGGTTCAGGCATTCGCGCGGACTGTTCGAGTGGATCGTTCCCATCGAGCCGTCATGGCCGGTGTTCATCGCCTGCAGAAGATCGAACACTTCGGGTCCGCGCACCTCGCCGACGATGATGCGTTCGGGCCGCATGCGCAGGCAGTTCTTGACCAGATCGCGCATCGTCACTTCGCCTTCGCCTTCGAGGTTGGGCGGGCGGGTTTCCAGGCGCACGACATGCGGCTGCTGCAGCTGCAGTTCGGCCGAGTCCTCGCAGGTGATGACGCGCTCCTCGCGGTCGATATAATTGGTCAGGCAATTGAGCAGTGTCGTCTTGCCCGAGCCGGTGCCGCCGGAGATGACGATGTTGCAGCGGACGCGGCTGATGATCTTGAGAACCTCGGCTCCCTGCGGAGAAATGGCGCCAAACTTGACCAGCTGATCGAGCGTCAGCTTGTCCTTCTTGAATTTTCGGATGGTAAGTGCGGCTCCATCGATGGAGAGCGGAGGCGCGATGACGTTGACACGGGAGCCGTCGGGAAGGCGTGCGTCGCAGATCGGGCTGGATTCATCGACACGGCGGCCGACCTGGCTGACGATGCGCTGGCAGATGTTGAGAAGCTGCTGGTTGTCGCGAAAGCGAATGCTAGTCTGTTCGACCTTGCCGTTGACTTCGATATAGACGTTCTTGGAACCGTTGACCATGATGTCGGCGATGTCGTCGCGGGCGAGCAATGGCTCGAGCGGTCCATAGCCAAGCACATCGTTGCAGATGTCATCGAGCAGCTCCTCCTGTTCGGCGATCGACATCGCGAAGTTCTTGATCGCGATGATGTCGTTGACGATGTCGCGGATTTCCTCGCGCGCGCTTTCGGGTTCGAGCTTGGCGAGCTGCGAAAGGTCGATCGTGTCGATGAGCGCAGAGAAAACCTGGCTCTTGGTGTCGTAGTAGGTCTCGCTCTTTTCGCGGCCCCGCCTCGCCTCCGGCGCGATGGGCGGCGCCTCTACCGCACGCCGAGCCGGTGGTGCGACAGACGCGCTTGGCGGCGGTGCCGCAGCCCGGCCAAGAACCGCCGTATCCGTCGAACCCGCGGCCGGCGGCGCGGCCGGCGCCGGTGCTGGTTGGCGGAATTCCGGTGTGAACCGGTTGCCGTCGTCGTTGCCTCTTTTACCGAACATGATCGACTACCGGTTCCAAAGCATCACTTCTTGTTGCGCGAGAGCTTGCCGAGCAGGCTGCCCAGGCCAGCCTTCTTTTTCGTCCGGATTTCGCTTCGCCCGGTGAGCACATGGGCAATCTCATTGATGGTCGCGACAATCTGGTTCTTGGCATCCATTTCGCCCAGCATACGCCCGTTGTTGGCGGCATTGCCGAACAGCAAAGGATCGAAGCCGATGACCGCCATCGGCGTCAGGCCGAGCGGCTCGGCGAAATCGGACGGCGAAATTTCCGGCCGCTTGGGCACGCCGGCCTGGTTGATGATGAGCTTCGGCGGCGGGTCGTTGGGGCGCAGCCGCTTGAGCATGTCGATCAGGTTCTTGGTGTTGCGCAGATTGGCCAGCTCCGGCGTCGCCGTGATGACGATCTCGTCGGCCTTGACCAGCGTGTTCTTGGCCCAGCCCGTCCAGACATGGGGAACGTCCAGCACCAGAAGCGGTACGCTGCGCTGCGCTGTATCGACAAGCTGCGCGAAGGCATCGGGATCGAAGTCGTAGACGCGTTCCAGCGTCGAGGGCGCCGCGAGCAGCGACAGGTGCTCCGCGCACTGGGTCAGCAGCCGGTCGAGATAGACTTCGTCGATGCGTTCGGGCGAAAACACCGCTTCGGCAATGCCCTGTGCCGGGTCCTGGTCGAAATTGATGTTGGCCGTGCCGAAGGCGAGGTCGAGGTCGGCAACGACGACCTCGGACTTGAACAGGGAGGACATTGCCCAGGCTACATTGTGGGCGATGGTGGAAGAGCCGACGCCGCCCTTGGCGCCGACAAAGGCCACCGAACGGCCGAGCGGTTCGGCCTCAGGGTCGACGAAAATCGACGACACGACACTGACGATGTCGGCCATCGACACCGGAGCGATGACATATTCGGAGATGCCGGAGCGGATCAGCTCGCGATAGAGACCGACGTCGTTGTAATGGCCGATAACCACCACTTTCGAGGATGGATCGCAGTGTTCCGAGAGCTGGGCGAGCTGCTCCAGCAATTGCTTGGGTTCGCTGCGCGATTCCAGCAGGATCAGGTTCGGCGTCGGTGCCGACTGATAGAATTCGATGGCCGTGGGAACGCCGCCCATATGGACCTTCAGATGCGCCTTGGTCATGCGGCGGTCCTCGCCGGCGCGCTCGACCGGATTGGCAACGCCCTCGGTCTCGCAGAATGCCTGGATCGAGATGCGGGGCACCGGCCGCAACGCCTGCATCGCGGCGATGTCCTGCGGTGAGGTGTCACCGCCGTCCACGGTGGCGTCATAGGCAAGGTTGCTCATGGTCATGCTCTTTCCGTGGCCTGTTCTTTCCGTGTCTTCTCTTTCCCAAGGGCGGCTTAGTAGCTCACTTCCGAATTGCCGAGGAATTCATTCGAAATGCCCCTGTTGCGGTAGACATCGATCACCGCGCCGCGGTTTTCCGCGTCGATGGTGCTCTGCTTGCGCGGCCCGAGCAGATCGGCCGGGTTGGCCATCTGAGCGGCGAGATTGTTCTGATAGGAGCAGCCGAAGTCGGCATAGTGCTTGTTCTCCGATGTCTCGACCAGATTGTCGGGCCAGCGCCCGCATTTGTCGGTCTGGGCTCTCACCGCGATATAGGAGACGCGAACCGGTGCCGATGCCTCGCTCGATCCAGCCTGATAGGAAACCACGACGATCCGGTTGCGCTTGACGCCGCTGGCGACCGCCAGCCGGGCGAAATCGCGGCCCGCCGCCGACGCGGCGACCTGATTGGCCGATCCGCTGGGGATCTGGATCGTCAATGTCGGAGCGGCACTCTTGTCATAGCCGTCGAGGAAACCGAGCAGCGTGTCGCGCTGCGAACCGGTCATGCCACGGTCGCCGGCGCCGACAGGAAGATCGATCTTCTGGTTCTTTTCGGCGATCACGATCGGATGATTGGTGCGATAGTCGTCCGGAATGGCTCCGACGGTGATGCTGTCGCGCTGGGCGCAGCCGGCCAGCAAGGCCGTTACCGCCACCGCCAGGATCGGGAGCGCCCGCAGGCTGGTCCGCGAACGGCCGGTGCGCATCGTCGTGGCGATGCTCCTTGTGTTCAACGCTGACTGAGACATGTCCGCTTCCCCATTCACTTGTAGATGAAGCCGACAACGCCGTGGTACCGGCCGTTGGGCTTGTCGGTCTGCATGGTGCCGTAGACGCGATTGACCTTGCCAAGGAACATGGCGGCACCATCGCTGGCAGGGTTGAAATTGTCGTCCGGCTTGGCGAGATCGTTGCGTGCCACCGGCTTCGCCAGATAGGGCGTGATGATGATCACCAGCTCGGTCTCATTGCGCACGAAATCTCTGCTGCGGAAAAGCGCGCCGAGCACGGGGATCTTCGTCAATCCAGGCAAGCCGTTGACGGCCTGCCTGACATCGTCGCGAACCAGGCCGGCGATCATCATGGAGCCACCCGAGGGCAGTTCAACCGTCGTATCGGCAAGGCGCTTGCGCAGTGACAGTGCGTTCATGCCGATACTCTTATTGTCCGTGGAGGCCGACACGGACCCCTCGGTTGTCGGTTCGGAAACCGAGGTTCTGACTTTCAGGCTTATGCGACCGGGCGACAGAACCACCGGCTGGAATTCCAGGCCGATGCCGTACTCGATCTTGTCGACCGTATAGGTCTTCAGACCGGTCTGGTTGTCACTGGATACGTTCTGGGAGACGCTGCTCACCATGTTGTATTCGCCACCGACCTTGAAGGTCGCCTTCTCGCCGGATACGGCGGTCAAGGTTGGCTCGGCCAAGGTCTTCATGACCCCGGATTGCTCCATTGCGTTGATATAGGACTGCAGCCCCGACGCACTGATACTGAGGCCCGCGTTCGACAGCGGCTTGCCGAGACCCGCGAAAGGGTCACTGAGCGCACCGTAGCTGATGCCGTTGCTGCCGCCACTGCCGACCATGTTGACGCCGAGCTGTTTCATCACGGACCGGCTGACTTCAGCGACGGTCACTTTCAGCGTGACCTGGTCGTCACCGATGATCTGCAGGAGATTGACGATCTTCGAGACGCGTCGTTCCTGGTCTGGGTTGTTGATGTCGACACCGCTCTGGGCCGAGCCGCCGGCAGCGGTCTGCGAATATTGACCCGTCGTCGCTTCACCGCCCGAGACGAAGATCGTCGCCAGGTCGACCGCTCGCTTCGCATCCAGCGGCGTATCGACCGTTCCAGTCAGGACGACGTTGTCGTTCAGCAGTTCCACCTTGATGGCCGAGGTAGGAAGGAAGCGCTTGATGTAGCCCTCCAGGCCGGCAACGTCGCGTTCGACGGCCAGATCCAGGCTGGCGATCTGTTCGCCGTTCGGACCGAAGACGAAGATGTTGGTCTCGCCGACCGACTTGCCGAACAGGTAGATACGCCTTGCGGTGCGGGTCACCGCATCGGCGACGCTTGGGTTGGCGACAAGAATGTCGTAGGCATCGCTCGGCAAGTCTATGACCACCGATTTGTTGAGGCCCAGCTTGACGCGCTGCGTGGCTGTCGTAGCCGTCACCTGCGTACTCTTCGCCTCGACAACGCCCTGCACATTCGTTCCGACGAGCAGCAGGCCGAATGCCGCGGCTGCGATTGCCGGCAGTTTACCGCTTAGCCTCATTTCCTTGCCCCTACTTCGGAAACTTCACCCGACTTGATCAATCTCACCGTTCCCTTGCGGCCATTGCCGGAAACGAGATAGTCGGCCTCGTCCACATTCTTTTCCTGGGTGTCCGTGATCGCCCGCAGCGCCAGCGTCAGGCGATCGGCCATCTGCTGGGCAACGGTGATGATCTCCGCCTGTTTGGGCGTGAGCTCCAGCGTGGCGGTCTGGCCGACCCTGGTCTTCTTGCCCTCCTCATCCTCCTGGATGGTCTGGTCGATTGCCAGGACGCGGATGTTCTTGAGGATGGTTTCAGTGTTGAAACCCGTGCTGCCGCTGTTCGCATCCGCCCTTCGCGTCATGATGACGTCGACAAAATCGTTTGGAAGGATGAAGCCGCCTGCCGACGTATCGGCCGATATGGTGGTGGCGACCGCCCGCATCCCGGAAGGCAGGATGGACGACATGAAGCTCTGCCCCTCGCCAATCAGCTTGGAACGCCGCACGGGCTCACCCGCGTACATCGGCACACGGGCAATCGACCCCTTCAATTTGTCCAGAGCGTCGGGAGCGGTTGCCTTGGTGATGAAATTCGCGTTGACGCCGTCGGCCGGCCAGGATTGCCAGGAGATGTTGTTCTGGAGCGCGTTGCCCATCGCGACATCGCCCGAGAGCACAAGCACGTCCTGCAGGGGTACGGCAGGAGCCTGGGGACCCGAATCGACGACGATCTGGGGCGGCGGCGCGGCGACCATGTTTTTTGCGACATAGCCAGCGCCACCTGCCGCAGCCACCGCCACGCTCAGAATAATCAGTCGGGATGCTGGCATCTGTCCGAACCCTCGCCCTTGGCAAACCACCTAGCCAAGCCGGACTTTGCAGCGGCAATCGTCAAAACAAGGTTAATGCAATGCTTACGATCGTGATTAATTTAAGGTTTACATAAATTAGCTGGATCGCCCCGCCACGGATGCAAAAGAGGGCCCTGGCCCTCCGGAGCTTTCCAAAGCCGGTCGGGCAACCCGATCAAGGTGACGGAATTCAGATCGCGTTCAGCTCGCCAGCCTTGCCAGCGCCCACACCATCAAGGGCGAATCCGGATAGGTCAGCAGTCCGCCCAGACCGAGCGCGATCCCATAGGGCACCCCGGTCGTATCATCCGCGAAATGACGCAGGAATGGATTGCGTCCGGTAATCACCGCCAGCGGCGACTTCCGATAGACGAGAATGGCAAGCGTCAGCAGGCCGCCGATCATTGTCGAGACAACAAGGTATTCGACGAGATGGATGTTCAACCCCATCCACACGGCCGTGGCGGCGAGCAGCTTGGCATCGCCTCCACCCATGCCACCCATTGCGAACAGGCCGAACGTCACGGCAAGGACCAGGGCGCCGGCGGCGAAATGCCAACCGTATGCTGCCCAGTCCATACCCGTCAGCGGCGCAACCAGCGCAAAGACGGCTACAAGCAGCACTGACACGCGATTGGCAATTGTCATCGACAGCATGTCGGAGATCGCGGCAAACAGCATGCAGAACGGAAAGACGACGAAGATCAGGGCTTCAAGCATCGGCGCTCATGCCTATTGTCAGAATTCCAAGGGGCTCAATCTAGGCTCGTTCGATTAACGATTGATGAGGCCCGAAACGAAAAGATGGCTGGTATTGGCAGTGACATGGACGAACAGAATAAAACAGGGGCCGCCATGTGGCGGCCCCTGTCTGGAACGCTATCGGAGCGTTCAACAATAAGCAGATCAGCTGCCGCTGCTGTTCAGGGTGCTTCCGATGGAACTGAACTTGGCGTTGATCGCATTGCCGAGTGCGCCGGCGCCGGTGATGATGGCGAGCGCGATGAGAGCGGCGATCAGACCATATTCGATAGCGGTCGCGCCGGATTCGTCCTTCACGAAACGTGCAAAAAGATTAGACATTCGAGAGCTCCTACTCCACGTGTTACAGCACTTCCGTCAACTTCTGTGGTGGTTGATCGGATGCTTGCCAATCTAGGGAGAAGCTCTTTCGATCGGCTTAATAAACAGCCTTACCGATTCCTTTCCCGGCTCGAACGGAGTGCTTGGTTAACTCCATGCTAAGCGCCGGCTAAAGTACCGTTCCCCAGGCCAACGCCGCAAAGGGCAAGGGCTTAAGGAATCTTGCGACCCAGAGCGGATCCGACCATGCGGGCAGCCGTGCCGATCGCCATATCCGGCGCCAGCAAGCCGACTTAACCGTTGGTTCACCAATCTCGTTCATGTTCCGTTGAACAGTTTGCTTGCTTGGAGCGCCTCGATGGCCGTGCAGAGATCCTCAATCCTGATTGCCGTGCTTCTTGCCGCCACGAGCCTGGTCACGCCAGCCAGAGCCGGCGCCGATATAGAAGTCACCATGAATCAGGCCAAGATCGTGAAGCTGTCGCGCCCCGCCGACACGATCGTCGTCGGCAACCCGGCAATCGCCGATGCCTCCGTCCAGGACGCCTCGACGATCGTGCTCACCGGCAAGGGTTTCGGTGTCACCAATCTCGTCGTTCTCGACCAGGACGGCAGCCCGATCGTCGACGCGCAGGTTACCGTCGTGCGGCAGGCAGCCTCGTCGGTTCGCATCTATCGGCGTGCAGAGGTCCAAACCATGTCTTGCACGCCTTATTGCGAGAGCTCCTACAAGAGCGAGGCCGAAAAATCCTCCGAAGCCGAAATGAACGTCAGCAGATAGGCTGCACGGCCCCGGCGGTCGTCCAGGTTACCGGCCAGTTAAGACGCTAGCGCCGACTTTAACGATCATTCAAACCGGACCTCAATTGGTTTGCGCTAATACACCTGTCAGGACCGTCCAGGGATGGCAGGAACAGGGCATGGGCAACGAATTCGGCTCGACAGGTCAGCACAAGGTGGAGCGCGCCAGGTCTTTCAGGCGCTTCGTACGCGACCGGCGTGGCAGCACGGCGCTGGAATTCGCGCTGCTCGCATTGCCGTTCGCACTCCTTGTGTTCGCCATCCTTGAAAGTTGCATCTCTTTTGCCGGCCAGGAGGTGATGGCCAACATCACCGACGATGTCGCGCGCCAGTTGCGCACGGGCCAGTTGAAGCCGGCCGATGTCGCGGGAACCAAATTGACGACCCTGATCTGCGGCAGACTGCAGATCATCGTCTCCACGGATTGTCCCGACCAGTTGCTCGTCGACCTCCGCCAATATTCGACTTTCGCCGACGCGGCCCTGGCGAGCTTCAAGATCGCTGGCGGCAAAGTCGTTCTGATGCAAGGCACCACCCAGCAGGATTTCGCGAACTCACCAGGTCCGGCGGAATCGAGAAACATGCTGCGGGTCTTCTACGCATGGCCTGTGGTGACCGATCTGATGGCAAAGTCGATGGCCAATCTGAGCGGTGGCAGGACGCTGCATTTCGCGTCGATCACCTGGCAGAACGAACCGTTCGACAATTGAGTTCGAAGACGCCAACAAGAAAAAAGGCAATGCCATGATGCGTGCGGGGGCACATCTGAGATTTGCGGGAGCCTGGGGAAAGCTGGTTCGATTCTCGTCCAATCGCAAGGGCGTGGCGGCGGTCGAATTCGCCCTTATCGTGCCTATCCTGCTGGTCATGTACTTCATGACCATGGAGGCTTCGCAGGCCATCGAGACCAGCAAGAAGGTCAGCCGCATCGGCAGCATGGTTGCCGACCTCGTCACGCAGCAGCCGACCATCGTCAAGGCGGATCTCGACGCCATCATGCAAATCGGCACCTCGACCATCCAGCCCTACAACCGCTCGACGCCGAACATCACCATCACCGCGATACAGGTCACCACCGACACGCCACCCAAGGTGAACGTGGTGTGGTCGCGCAAGGTGCTCAATGGCGTCAATAGCGTCGGCGCCACCGCAGGCACGGCCACTACGGTTCCGGCAACGCTCAAGGTCGCCGGCACCTTCCTCATCCGCGTCGAGAGCAACCTAGCCTATTCGCCAATTATCAACTGGCAGCCGGACACCCAACAAAAGCTTGGACTGACCCAATCCCTGACCACGACGATCCCGATGGGCGAGACCTACTATCTGCGCCCGCGCAGGAGCCTGACGATCCCCTGCAGCGATTGCTGAAGACTTCTACTGCTGCCCACCATCAGCCGACACCAGGCGCACGATGGCCTCCGCCGTCGCATAGTCCTTTGGGGCAACGGTCAAAAAGCCGCCGGAGTGTTTCGATTCCAGAAGATCGTAGACATCCGGCGTCGTCGATTTGAGGTTGGTGAGGAAGACGGTCAGCCGGCGCTTGGCTTCCGGGTCGAGATCGCTGCGTACGGCATGGGGACCGTATCTCAGCAAGCCCGACGTCCACACGACCTGAAATGCCGACGGCGCAAGGCCGGCCTCTTCCAACCTTGCCTGCGTGCCGTCAGACAACAATGGCTGGCCGTCGGCCGTCGCCGTCACCCAACCGAACAAAGCGTCAGCCTGGCCATCGAAGAGCATTTTTTCCGCCGCGGACGCCGAATCGGCATGGACCAGAAACGGTGAATCTTCGGCGATCTTGACGTGTTCGGCGGCCAGCCCCGCCAGCGGCAAAAGCGAACCTCCGACGCTGTCCGGCGGCGGCATGGCGATCCGGTGCGTCTCCATCGCCGCCAGGTCGGGCAGTTTGCCGTCCCTGGTCAGCAGCACGGAGCGGATGCCGGCCGCGCCGTCGGAATCGACCGGAGCCACAAGCGGCTCAATGCATCCACAACGCTGCAGCGCCGTCGCGTAGGCCGTCGCCGAATAGATGGCATATTCGATCCGGGCATTGGACTGCGCCTCGATCAGTGCCGCATAATCGTGCGCCACGACGAACTCCACCTTCATGCCAAGCGCATTGGTAAAGGATTGCGTCAACAGCGCCAGCCCCGGAACGGTGTTGCCGGCGCCAGGCTCGGCGACGATACCGATGCGAAACGTGCCGATATCATCGCGCCAGTCGGCCCGCGCCGGACCACACCAAAGCGCCCCGTGCACGGCTACAAGGGCAGCGCATGCCTTCCGCACGGCATTCATGACAAGACCGTCCTGCGTTTTCTTCGATCCATATCCATTGTCCGCTGCGCGCGACACTTTACATCCTGGATTGAGCTTGTCGTTGCCCCAAAACCGCAACGCACTTTTGGGCGACATTCACTCTGAGTCTGTTCATGTCGTTGCCCCAAAACCGCTGCGCACTTTTGGGCGACATTCACTGGACTATCGCGCCAAGCCGTTGCCGTTTGGTTTCCGAATTGCCAATGCCGCCGTGGAACCCTATGTCTGGGCGTCCAAACTGGCGATAATGACCCGATGGCGCGTGCTTTCCTCTTTGTCCTGGATTCTTTCGGCATCGGTGGCGCGGCCGATGCCGAACGCTATGGCGACGCCGGCGCCAACACGCTCGCGCATATCGCTGAAGCTTGCGCCGAAGGGCGCGCGGATCGCGAGCGGCTTCGACAAGGGCCGCTGTTTGTCCCCCACATGGCATCGCTCGGACTTGGCAAGGCAGCCGAGACGGCGACAGGACTGGCTTTCGCCCATTTCGGGACGGATCTGCTCGCCAATGCCTTCCATGGTGCGGCGCAGGAAGTTTCGAGCGGCAAGGACACCCCGTCCGGCCACTGGGAAATCGCGGGCCTGCCGGTGCGTTTCGACTGGGGTTATTTCCCGAATACGGTCCCAGCCTTTCCGGCTGATCTGACCGCTGCGATGATCCGCGAGGGCGAGGTTTCAGGCATTCTCGGCAACTGCCATGCGCCGGGCACCGAAATCATCGAACGGTTCGGCGAGGAGCACATCCGCACCGGCAAGCCGATCTGCTACACCTCCGTCGACTCGGTCCTGCAGATCGCCGCGCATGAAGTCCATTTCGGGTTGGAGCGGCTTTATGAATTCTGTCAGGTCGTGCGCCGTCTGGTTGATCCGCTCAGAATCGGGCGCGTGATTGCACGGCCGTTCGTCGGTGAAACCGCCGCGACCTTCGAACGGACGTACAATCGCCACGACTATGCCGTGCCGCCACCGGAGCCGACCTTGCTCGACCGGCTGACCGCGCGAGGGAGCCGCGTCATCGCCGTCGGCAAGATCGGCGACATCTTCGCCCATCGCGGGATTTCGGAAGTGCGCAAGGCCGCCGGCAACATGGCCATGTTCGACAAGGCGCTCGGCGCGATGGACGATGCCGGCGATGGCGATCTCGTTTTTGCCAATTTCGTCGATTTCGACACAGAATTCGGTCATCGCCGCGATGTCGCCGGCTATGCCGCCGCGCTCGAGGCCTTCGACCGGCGGCTGCCGGAAGCACTCGCAAGGCTGCGGCAGGGCGACCTTCTCATCCTGACGGCCGACCATGGCAATGACCCGACCTGGCGTGGGACCGATCATACGCGTGAACGCATACCGGTGATCGGCACGGGACCCAGTTTGAGAGGTGGCGACATCGGATTGAGAACAACATTCGCCGATATCGGCGAGACCGTCGCCGAACACCTCGGGCTGACGCCCGGCCGCCACGGCACCTCTTTCCATGCGATGATTGGCGGCCATGCCTGAATTGCCCGAAGTCGAAACGGTCCGGCGCGGCCTGCAGCCTGTCCTGGAAGGTGCCCGTCTGGCCCGGGTCGAGGCGCGACGGCCGGATCTGCGGTTTCCCTTTCCCGAACGGTTTTCGGAACGGCTGACCGGCAGGACGATCACGGCGCTTGGCCGCCGCGCCAAATATCTGACCATGCACGTGCAGGACGGCCCGCTGCTGATCTGCCATCTCGGCATGTCGGGCTCCTTTCGTATCGAGACAGACGATGACAGCGACACACCAGGCGTGTTCCACCACGAACGCTCGAAAAGCACGGTGCACGACCATGTCGTGTTCCATGTGGTCTCCGCCGCCGGTGCGCTGTCGCGCGTAATCTTCAACGACCCGCGCCGCTTCGGTTTCATGCTTTTTGCGGAGGGATCGCCGGAGACGCATCCGATGCTGGCCGGGCTGGGGGTCGAGCCCACGGGCAATACGCTGGACGGCGTGCTGCTCGCCTCGTTGCTGAAGGGCCGCAGATCGCCGCTCAAGGCAGCACTTCTCGACCAGAGGCTGATCGCGGGACTTGGCAATATCTATGTCTCGGAGGCGCTTTGGCGTGCCGGCCTGTCGCCCTTGCGCGAGGCGGGCACCATCGCCAAGCCGGGCAAGAAGGCCAGGGAACAGAGCGAACGCCTGGCCGAGGCGATCCGCTCTGTCATATCCGATGCCATCGCCGCCGGGGGGTCGTCGCTGCGCGACTACGTGCACACCGACGGATCGCTGGGCTACTTCCAGCACTCCTTCGCCGTCTACGACCGCGAGGGGCAGCCCTGCCCGAAACCCGGCTGCGGCGGTCACATCGAGCGTATCGTGCAGAGCGGACGCTCGACCTTCTATTGCCGGACGTGTCAGAGCTGAGTTAGTGAACTGTTTTCCCGGGAGGGCGCATGACGCTTTCCCTTGGGAATTGCGTCAAAACAAAGAGATAGACCGGATCGCGAGGAGAAGCAGCCATGGCCTATGAAACGATCATCACCGAGACGCGCGGCAAGGTCGGACTGATCACGCTGAACCGGCCAAAGGCGCTCAATGCGCTGAACTCCCAGATCCTCGCCGAACTCGTCTCAGCCGTGAACGGTTTCGGCGCCGACCCCGGCATTGGCGCCATGGTTGTTACCGGCTCCGACAAGGCCTTTGCCGCCGGTGCCGACATCAAGGAGATGCAGGCGATCTCCTATGTGGACGCCTACAGCCAGGACTTCTTCGTCGGATGGGAAGAGTTCACGCGGGCGCGCAAGCCGATCATTGCGGCGGTGGCCGGCTATGCCTTGGGTGGCGGGTGCGAACTGGCGATGATGTGCGATTTCATCATTGCCGCCGACACGGCCAAGTTCGGCCAGCCCGAAATCACGCTCGGCGTCATTCCCGGCATGGGCGGGTCGCAACGCCTGACCCGGTTCGTCGGCAAGTCGAAGGCGATGGATATGTGCCTGACCGGACGGATGATGGATGCAGCGGAAGCCGAGCGCTCAGGCCTGGTGTCGCGGGTCGTGCCTGCCGGCGAACTCCTCGAGGAGGCGATCAAGGCTGCAGCCAAGATCGCCGATTTCTCGCTGCCGTCGGTGATGATGGCCAAGGAGGCCGTCAACCGCTCTTATGAGACGACGCTGGCGGAGGGATTGCGGTTCGAACGCCGCCTGTTCCATTCGCTTTTCGCGCTCGAAGACCAGAAGGAAGGCATGGCGGCTTTCGCCGAAAAGCGGAAGCCGAATTTCACCAATCGGTAAAGCGTTGCCGGCCGACGATCGAAACCCTGGGGCGGCGACCAAAAAGAACGCCGGGCAGCGTTGACGCGCCGGAAAAGCTGAACTATAAGCCGCACCAACCGAGGCGGCCCCGTGGCTGCCCGTTTGTTTTTTGCGCCCTGCGGCATGCCGCGTGCGCCGACCAGATCAGAAGAGAGGCATCATGGCCAACACATCCTCGGCCAAAAAGGCAACGCGCAAGATCGTCCGCCGCGCAGCGATCAACAAGAACCGCCGCTCGCGCGTGCGCACCTATGTCCGCCAGGTCGAGGAAGCACTCGCTTCCGGCGACAAGGCCGCCGCACAGGCCGCCTTCAAGGCCGCCGAGCCGGAATTGATGCGCGCCGCGACCAAGGGCGTCATCCACAAGAACACAGCGTCCCGCAAGGTGTCGCGCCTGGCCCAGCGCCTCAAGGTGTTGTCTGCCTGACATCGCCTTTTCAGACTGATCTTCTGTAAAACCCGGCCGATCACGCCGGGTTTTTTCGTTTGCCGGCAAGCACTTAAAAAGAATACTCGGAAACGGTGGTCAAAGCGGATTCCAAGCTTCGAAATGCTTTGCCGGCACATGCATGTCGGCTGATGGTTGGCACGCTTGAAAAGCATCCGCTTAAGAATTCTTAATTCTCATAAATAAGCATTATTTTTCAAATAGTTACCTGTGGTCATCCACAGCTTGTCCACAGCACCCCGGGGAGGCGGGAGGACAACTGGCTGTCAAGCAAATTATTTCAGAATATTTCGCGCCGGCCCGTCTTTTTCATATTCGCCGGAAAAGGGTTTGAATCACAATGGCTTTGTCAAAATACACCACCGTGGCATGGCGCTCCGACGCGCCCGAGGTAACCAGATTCCTTAAAAATCCGTTAGACGTGGCCTTGCCCTATCCACAGCGATTTCGGTAATGTCGATCCATCGAAAGGGACGGGCCTCTGGGCCCTTAACCCAGCCTGACGCGGCCAGCTTAAATTGGCGGGATTTGCGACGCGGATCAAGTCCGCGGATGGGTTTGGTTTGCTCTTTTTCGATACGGTAGGGGACTGGCGTAACTAGACATGGCAGGTCGACGGCGCGCCGGCGTTTTCGCCGGACGGTGTTGTATTGCCCTGAGATACCCAACGCGGACTGGCTTCCATGGGCCGGCACCGGTTCCCTCAGACAATGGGCGATGTTCACTGCCAGCGGCGGCAGCGGACGTCGTAGCAAAGCGCAGTCGCTGGAAGAAGGATGCAGGAGGCGCATCCCCGGCGGAAAAACAGGTACAAAAACAAGGAACTCGATCATGCAGAGCGGCATCGAAAGGGAGCTTACGGGCGACCTCCCATTTCCTGGAACTTTGATCGGAGCAAACGAG